>NZ_CP040889.1 GCF_006171285.1 Leclercia adecarboxylata
AATATGTGTGAAAACGCCGTTCGAAATAACCTCAATCGATATTAAACAAAGCGGAAATAAAGGGTTAGCAACTCTTAAATCAATATCCGATGGCCTTTAAGATAATTGCAGAATTATAAAGAGGTCTTCATCGTGTCAAATACCATCCTGCCTGTTGAGGTGCCATCAGCGCACCGTTCTTCTGTGATCATCGCCCTGGCGAAGGGTGAACTGATGCCGGGTCCGCTGTGGCATAAACGCGACTACCGGCTGAAATTCTTCCTGCGCACGTTGCTGTTCTGGTCATCCACTACCCGTATGCTGGAGACGCTCTCCCGTCGCGACGATTTTTCCCTGTTACTGCGAGCACAGAGCACCCTGCCGGTGAAAACCCAGCGTCAGTATCTGACCCGTGGGTTAAGTGCAGGGGAGCGTGCCGACGCCATTCTCCATCATTACGCCTGGGTTGATGCGCTGCCGGACGCCAGCCTGGCCCGCATCTTTACCAGCCCGACGCCGCTTGCGCTACTGCAGTTCGCCACCAAAGACGACGCCAGTTACACGATCTACGCCACCAGCGCGGTTAAGGCTGAACGCGAGGGGGAAACCACGCTCTGGCTACGCGCCGGGGATAATACCCTGCTGGCGAGCCTGACCTTCAGCGTTACCCGCGATAACGGGCAAAGCGCGCTGGTGATTGGCGGCCTGCAGGGACCGCGCCGGGATGTCGGCCGGGAGACGATCAAGAATGCCACCCGCGCCTGCTATGGCCTGTTCCCTAAACGTATTCTGTTGGAAGCGATCTTCAATCTGGCGAAACAGTCAGGCATCAGCGCTATTTACGGCGTCAGCGATGCAGGCCACGTTTTGCGTGCCCTGCGCTATCGCTTCAGTAAAGGGCGTCATCTTCACGCCAGCTACGAAGAATTCTGGCAATCGCTGGGCGCAACACCGTGCGGAGCTTTCCGCTGGACCTTGCCAGCCGGTATGGAGCGTAAATCACTGGAGAGCATTGCCAGTAAAAAACGCGCCGAATACCGCCGCCGTTTTCAACTGCTTGATGAGATTGAACTGGCCTTAAGCCAGCGGTTTAGCCGCTAATACCTGCTTTCACCCCTGACAGGCAAAAATTTAACACAACCGCTAAAAAGCGCTGGACTTCCGCCGGGCGTAGTGTGGTATGGTTTAGCGAAGAACAGAGAATGTTGCCCAACTGTTAAAGTCCGCACAAGGAAAAGGCGTTGACTTTCAACAGATAAAAAGAGACCGAATACGATTCCTGTATTCGGTCCAGGGAAATGGCTCTTGGGAGAGAGCCGTGCGCTAAAAGTTGGCATTAATGCAGGCTAAGTCGCCTTGCACTTTAAGAATAGATGACGACGCCAGGTTTTCCAGTCCGCATCAAAAGTGGCCTGAAAAAAAGCGTTAGCCTGTCCTTAAACACAAAAACCGCAATGCTTCCGAAGAGAAGCCTGCGGTTTTTTTTATTGGAAGCGGGATGCTAGCAGAGCGTATTCGCGCGCTCGATAAACGGCGCCAGGCTCATCTTCTGCCCCGGGTTTGCCGGGTCATCAATCTGGATAATCGCGATCGGCTGGCCGTTGCTCTTACCGCTGTCGACCTGCTGCTGCGCCACGTCGTTCAGGGGATACTGCACCAGGGTGCTGGGATTAATGGCATACAGGGCATGGCCCGGACGGCAGGTCAGCATCACCTCTTCGCGGTTGAACGCCCATTTGTCTTTGCCCACTTCAAACCGGCTGACGGTAATCACCTGCGGTGCTGCCAGCGCCGTGCCGGAGCAGGCCAGCAATAATAAAGAAAGTACTGTTTTTTTCATTGTGTTCCACCTCGTCAGAAGGGTTCCCAGGTCGCGAACAGGCTGACTGCCGCCAGAACCAGCGCCCCCAGCACAACCTCAGTCTGCGTCATCCTGATAAAATACCGTTGCGCACGTCCGTCGTCAGAACGAAACCGCGGCACCAGAACATACCGATTCACCAGGGCAATTACCACCATCATTGCCACCAGCGCACATTTCAACAACAGCATACGTCCCCAGGCGGAGTGCCACGGCAGCGCCCAGCCCTGGATCAGCAGCGTATTCATCACCCCGGTGAGCACCACGCCCGCCACCGCCAGATGGCCGTAGCGAGAAAAACGCATCATGGTGTATACGGCGGCACGCTGCCAGCGTCCGCGGGACAGGCGCAGGCAAAAGAGCAGCGGTAACAGGCCGCCCAGCCAGCCTGCGGCACATAAAAGATGCAGACCCTGATTGCTGCGCTGGAACAGGCCCGTCACGCCATCATGCAACGCCGCATGTCCGGTTCCTGCCAGCAGGAAAAACTGCGCGGCGGTGAACAGCAAAATCAGCGACACGGCTTTTCGCGGCTGCAGCCAGGCGATCCAGAGGGTGATCAGAGCCAGGATCATCTGCCATAGCCAGATCTGGCCAAACTGTGTCGTGAGCACCGCTTGCCAGATGGACGGGTTAATCACATCCGGCCAGCCGTTGCCCATCATTCCCCCCTGTAGCGCCAGCAGCAGCATCGCGGCGAGCAGACTGGCGAGCGCGACCTTTTTTTGCTGTTCGCGAAAACGACGCGCCATGACACGCCGCAGCGAAACAGGCGCCAGCCATGCGCCGTACAGGGCATTGCCAAACAACACCATCAGGGCGGCAAAATGGGCGAAGCGCAGCGCGACGTAGCAGAACGCCAGCATCTTATTTCACGCTAAAACGGTAGCTACCCTCGGTCTTGTGACCATCCACGGAGACGACGTGCCACTTCACCGTATAGCTCCCTGGCGTCAGCGGAGCGGCCATCGGCACAATCATCTGGGTCGGATCCTTCTCGTTGCGTTTTACCGCCCCAAGCGCGACGGGTTGCTGTTTTTCATCCGTGACGCTCACGCCGCTGAACCGGGGCTCAATCCCCTCGGAGAAGTTGAGCGTCAGCGCCTGGGGTGCCGCGTCAACGGCGGCATCTGCAGCGGGATATTGATGCTGCAGATGGGCATGAGCAAAGACAGTCGGGGTCGCGAGAGAGGTCAGCAGCAATGTAAGAGTGCTGAACGTACGGGAAAGGCGGAGTGCCATCGCATATATTCCTTTTTGTTATGCCTGATTGTCAGAGGATAACTCTGTATAATGATCCAGTCGAGGATCATCCCGTCCGGACTTGTCAACGCCCCGCCGTTTGGGTAACGTTGGCCCGCAAATGAAGGAGACGGTTATGCATATTAATCTCGCCACCCTCCCCCAGGAGGAGATGGACAAAGTGAATGTCGATTTGGCCGCCGCAGGTGTGGCATTCAAAGAGCGCTACAACATGCCGGTGATCGCCGAAGTGGTAGAGCGCGAGCAGCCCTCGCATCTGCGCGACTGGTTTCGCGAGCGGCTCATTGCTCACCGATTAACCTCCGTCAACCTTTCGCGCCTGCCGTGGGAGCCGAAAGTTAAATAAACTTACCCGCGGTTACAGTTCCTTACACTGTTTATGCCAGGATGAAAACCCCTGATACATTCAGGGGCTTTATGAATCTCTGCGACTCCGTGTATAAGGAAATCACGATGTCCCACTGGAATATTGCTGCCGCACAGTACCGTCCAAATCATCATTGCGTTGATGACCATATCACGCACCATCTACGTTTTATAACCGCCGCCGCTCGCCTGCAGTGCAATTTAGTGCTCTTTCCGGAGCTGTCGTTAACCGGCCCGGCCCTGCCCGATGGCCAGCTTCCTGCACCGCCTGACGCTCAGCAGCTGACGCCTCTTATTGATGCCGCCCATACCCATAACGTCTCGGTGATTGCCGGGATCACCGTGGAAGTCAGGGGCAAGCGCCAGCCCGGACTGGCCTGGTTTACCCCGAACCAGCCCCGGGCCACGTTTTACCCCCATGGTGCCGGTGCCTGTCTGGAGAGCAGGCTCGGCGGCCTGAGTATCGTTGATTCTCAGCCCGATCAACCCAATATTGCCCCTGATGCCGCCCTGTTCACCCGGGGCATGGCGGTGAGTGAAACCGGCTGGTCTGCCACGTTTTCGCAGTTGCAGCGTTTTGCCCATCGCTATGCTATCGCTGTTCTGATGGCGAACCGCGACGGCGGAAGCGCCCTGTGGGATGCTAAAGGGCAATTAATCGTCCGCGCCGATCGTGGCGAGCTGTTATTGACCGGGCGCTTTGTTGAGCAGGGTTGGCAAGGTGAGATCATTCCATTACGCTAAACCTTTTACGGCCAGGAGAGAGCCATGCTACGTGTCATCGACACCGAAACCTGTGACCTGCAGGGGGGCATTGTGGAAGTCGCCTCTGTCGACGTTGTGAACGGGCAGATCGTCAATCCACGCAGCCATCTGGTCCGTCCGGATCGCCCTATCAGCCCGCAGGCGATGGCTATCCACCGCATCACCGAGGCGATGGTCGCCGATAAACCCTGGATTGAAGAGGTGATCCCGCACTACCACGGCAGCCCATGGTATGTGGCGCATAACGCCAGCTTCGATCGCCGCGTGCTGCCCGAAATGCCCGGGGAGTGGATCTGCACCATGAAGCTGGCGCGGCGCTTATGGCCGGGGATCAAATACAGCAATATGGCGCTCTACAAGTCGCGCAAGCTCAGCGTAAGAACGCCGGAAGGGTTGCACCACCACCGGGCCCTGTACGACTGCTATATCACCGCCGCGTTGCTCATCGACATCATGAACACCACCGGCTGGACCCCGGACGAGATGGCCGACATCACCGGACGCCCGGCGCTGCTGACCACCTTTACCTTCGGGAAATATCGCGGCAAAGCGGTGGCGGAAATCGCGGATAAGGATCCGGGCTATCTCCGCTGGCTGTATAACAACCTCGAGCGGATGAGCCCGGAGCTGCGTCTGACGCTGAAGCACTACCTGGGTGGATCCTGATCGACCTCTGCCGCCTGGCTGGTTAACGTCTCCTGAGCCAGGCCCACCAGAAACGCGTACTCCAGGGCTACCCCTTCATAGGATTTGAAGCGTCCGGACTTCCCGCCATGCCCGGCGTCCATGTCGGTGCAGAGCAGCAGTAAATTATCGTCGGTTTTCATTTCGCGCAGCTTCGCCACCCACTTCGCGGGCTCCCAGTACTGCACCTGGGAGTCATGCAAACCGGTGGTGACCAGCATGTGCGGATAGGCCTTCGCCCCGACGTTGTCGTAGGGACTGTAGTCTTTCATGTAGCGATAGTAGGTCTCATCCTGCGGATTGCCCCATTCTTCGTATTCGCCGATGGTCAGCGGGATGGACTCGTCCAGCATGGTGGTCAGGACATCCACAAACGGCACCTGGGCGATCACTCCTTTAAACAGCCCCGGGCGTTCGTTAATCACGGTGCCCATCAGCATCCCGCCCGCGCTGCCACCCATCGCAAAGCACTGTTTACGATCGCCATAGCCCAGCCCCAGCAGCCCCTCGCAGACGTCGAGGTAGTCATTGAAGGTGTTTTTCTTTTTCAGGAATTTGCCGTCTTCGTACCATTTTTGACCCAGCTCGCCGCCGCCCCGGATATGGGCGATAGCGAAGACAAATCCCCGGTCGAGCAGGCTTAAGCGGCTACCGCTGAAATCCGCGTCGATGCTGGAGCCGTAGGAGCCATAGCCGTAGATCAGGATCGGGTTTTTGCCCTTGCGGAAATGGTGCTTGTGGTAGACCAGCGAGACCGGAACTTCGGTGCCGTCGCGGGCGACAATCCACACGTGCTCGCTGCGATAAAGTTCGGCGTCAAACCCTTTCACCTCGGCCTGCTTCAGCACCCGGCGCTGTCCGGTGTCCATATCCAGCTCAAACAGGGTGTCAGGCGTGGTCATGGAGGAGTAGCCGTAGCGCAGACGTGAGGTTTCCGGCTCGGGGTTGTAGCCAATCCAGGTGACGTAGGCGGGATCGTCGAAGGCGATACCAATCACTTCCCGGGTTTTGCGGTTGATCTGCCGCAGGCTGGTGAGCCCGCGCTGGCGCTCTTCCACCACCAGCCAGTCGGTAAACAGGGTGAACCCTTCGAGCATCACCTGATCCCTGGGCGGGATCAGCACTTCCCATTTGCGTTCATCGCGCACCTTGGTTTTGTAGAGGCCAAAGTTTTTGCCTTCCCGGTTGGAGCGCAGATAGAAGGTGTGCTGGAAGTGATCGAGACTGTACTCGTGATCCTTGCGCCGCGGCATAAAGCACAGCGGCTGGGCGTCCGGCAGTTCGGCATCCAGCAGCAGCACTTCGGTGGTGGTGGCGCTGGCAAGGAAGATAATCACATAGTGTTTTGAGGTGGTCTTATGCAGGCTGACGTAAAAGGTTTCGTCTTTCTCCTCATACACCAGTTCGTCGCTTTTCGACGGCGTGCCCACCGTGTGCCGCCAGACCTGATAAGGGTGCAGGGTGGTGGCGTGCTTTTTGATGTAGTAGATCGTTTCGGAATCGTTGGCCCAGATAAAGTCGGGTGAGACGTTATCAAGCATCTCCGGGAACCAGTTCCCGGTCTCGAGATTGCGAAAACGCAGGCCATACTGCCGTCGGGAGAGGTAATCTTCGGCCAGTGCCATAGTGGCGTTATCCGGCGATACCGCCATTCCGCCCAGGGTATAAAACTCGCTGTGCGCCGCGCGCTGGTTCGCATCCAGCAGCGTCTCCCAGTCCTCCCACTCGGCGCAGAGTACCGACTGGCGCTGATAGATGGCGTATTCGTTACCGGGTTCATAAACGTGCCGGTAACGATAGCCATTTCGACTCCAGGGGGCTGAGACGTCACGCTGCGGGACGCGTTCGACCATTTCACCAAGCAGGCGATCCTGCAGCGCCTGCTGCGTCGCCATGACCCTGCGGCCATAGTCGTTTTCCGCGTGGAGGTAGTCCAGCACCTCCGGCTGCGAGCGGGTGTCGTCCCGCAACCAGTAATAGTTGTCGATACGCGTGTCACCGTGCGCGGTGAGAGCGTGCGGTATGCGTTGGGCTTTAGGTGGCATGGCGGTATGATTCTTTTACGTTTAACACCCTATAAGGTTGGCAAAACATGCGCACGATGCAAGCGAAACGGTGCTGACAGGGGTAAAAAACTAGCCGGGTAGCGCTTGTTTTTGCTGGCGAATATCCTGCTCAATCCCTTCCCGCACGTCCGCCGGGATTTTCAGCGCATCGCCCAGCGCATTGAGATAGCTGCGCTCCATAAAGTGATCGATATCGATGGCTGCACAGCTCAGGAAGTAGAGTTCCAGGGCCTCCTCTTCATTCTGGATCCCCTGAGCCAGACGCGCAGGATCGAGCGGTTGTTCGATGGCGCGCGCCACCAGCGCCCTGCCCTGCTCCTCCACGCCCGCTTCCCGCAGCTGCTGTTCAATGGCGGCCCGCTCCTGGTCGTCGATATGGCCGTCACTCTTGGCGGCAAAGACCAGCGCCAGGATCAGCCTTTCGGTGCGCACGTCCAGCGGCGAGGCCTGCTGTCCAAACTGTGGCTCGTCCTGGTGCGCGCTGCGTATTCTGTCTTTGTACTTGTTCCACAGCACGGTACCGGCAATGGCACCACCGCCGGCAAGCAGGGCACCGGTGCCGTATTTGCTGAATAACTTACGCGAGGATTTATTCGCCACCAGCAGCCCGGCGAGGCCGCCAAGCGCGCCCGGCGTCAGCATTTTGCTTAAGCCTTCACCGGACGATGACGACCCTTTCTGCCCGAGCAGAGACTGTAGTTGATTCAACCAGTTTGACATGTTTACCCTCACTAAACGGTGGATGAATTTCTCAGCGTAAGCGAGGGGATGTCAGGAAATGTCTGCGTCAGCAAAAGAAGCGAAAATTCATCTCTTCGACGACAAATACTGCGCGCTGCCCGCTTTACAGTCGATCTTAACCTGATAGTGAATATCGGTATTTTTGCCGCGCACCGTCAGCGGTACCGTCCAATGGTCGTTCTCCCCTTTCACCTGCTTAGGATTGATCCAGGCGACCGGATCGGCCTGGCCCAGCGTTTTCTGATCGTCCGCCCAGCGCACAATGCGGTTTTGCAGATAATCCCGCTTCACGCTGGCGGCAATCCCTTCGGCATCCTGACCTTCGCAGGCCGGAAATTTCACGGTTTTTTCATCTGCAGCCTGGGCCGTCAGGCTGGCGGCCAGCAGTGCTATCGCTACCCCTGTTTTGTTCATCATGCTCTCCTGTTTTGGTTCAACAAAAGCATGGTCGAAAAATGGCGCGATGCAAATAACCGCCTGTCAGCCTGATGGATTTTCGCAACACAAGACAGACGCAAACGTTTTCGTTTATACTGCGCGCAACTTTTTCAGGGGAATTATTATGACTCGTTTAGGAACTGCGCTGCGTCCGGCAGCGACGCGTGTGATGCTGCTGGGCTCGGGTGAACTGGGCAAAGAGGTGGCCATTGAGTGCCAGCGTCTGGGTGTCGAAGTGATCGCCGTTGACCGCTATGCCGATGCGCCAGCGATGCACGTTGCTCACCGCTCACACGTCATTAATATGCTAGATGGCGATGCCCTGCGCGCCCTGATCGCCAAAGAGCAGCCGCACTTTGTGGTGCCGGAAATCGAAGCTATCGCCACCGACACCCTGCTGGCGCTGGAAGCTGAAGGCCAGCGCGTGGTGCCCTGCGCCCGCGCCGCGAAGCTGACCATGAACCGGGAAGGTATTCGTCGTCTGGCGGCGGAAGAGCTGGCTCTGCCCACCTCAAGCTACCGTTTCGCCGACAGCAAAGCTGATTTTCTGCAGGCCGTCGCCGAAATTGGCTACCCGTGCATCATTAAGCCGGTGATGAGCTCCTCCGGTAAAGGGCAGAGCTTTGTGCGCAGCCCAGAGCAGCTGGATAAAGCCTGGGATTACGCCCAACAGGGCGGCCGCGCCGGGGCCGGACGCGTGATCGTTGAGGGGGTGGTGAAGTTTGATTTTGAGATCACCCTCCTGACCGTCAGCGCCGTCGATGGCGTCCATTTCTGCGATCCTATTGGTCATCGCCAGGAAGATGGCGACTACCGTGAATCCTGGCAGCCGCAGCAGATGAGCCCGCTGGCCCGGGAACGGGCCGAGGAGATCTCCCGCAAAGTGGTGCTGGCCCTGGGCGGCCACGGCCTGTTTGGCGTGGAGCTGTTCGTCTGCGGTGACGAGGTGATCTTCAGCGAAGTCTCTCCGCGTCCGCACGACACCGGTATGGTGACCTTAATTTCGCAGGATCTCTCTGAGTTTGCCCTGCACGTTCGTGCTTTCCTCGGCCTGCCGGTCGGCGGCGTGCGTCAGTACGGCCCGGCGGCGTCGGCGGTGATCCTGCCGCAGCTGACCAGCCAGAACGTCACCTTTGATAACGTCGATGCCGCAGTGGGCGCAGGCCTGCAGCTGCGTCTGTTCGGTAAGCCGGAGATCGAGGGCTCGCGTCGTCTGGGCGTGGCGCTGGCAACGGCCGACAGCGTAGAAGACGCCGTTGAGCGGGCAAAAAAAGCCGCCGCCAGCGTGCAGGTTGCAGGATAAAAAAACGGGCCGCCTGGCCCGTTTTTATTGGCGTAGGCCGGGTAAGGCGAAGCCGCCACCCGGCAAAACAAAACCTTACTGCTGCGCGCCTTCTACCGCTTCGCGCGCCAGCTTGGTGATGCGATCCCAGTCGCCCGCTTCCATCGCGTCCGCCGGAACCAGCCAGGAGCCGCCGATGCACAGCACGCTCTTCAGCGCCAGGTAGTCACGGTAGTTCGCCGGAGAGATACCGCCAGTCGGGCAGAAACGGACGTTAGCGAACGGACCTGCGATAGCCTGCAGCGCTTTGGTGCCGCCGTTGGCTTCCGCCGGGAAGAATTTGAACTCCTGCAGGCCGTAGTCCAGACCCAGCATCAGCTCAGACACGGTGCTGATGCCCGGGATCAGCGGGATAGAGCCTTCGGTAGCGGCTTTCAGCAGAGGCTCGGTCAGGCCCGGGCTGATGGCGAACTGCGCACCGGCTTCGGTCACTTCAGCCAGCTGCTGCGGGTTCAGGACGGTGCCTGCACCGATGATCGCTTCCGGTACTTCTTTGGCGATGGCGCGAATGGCATCCATTGCACAGGCAGTACGCAGCGTGACTTCCAGTACGCGTACACCGCCCGCAACCAGCGCTTTCGCCATCGGGACTGCGTGTTCCAGCTTATTAATCACGATAACCGGCACTACCGGGCCAGTTTTCAGGATTGCTTCTGCACTTGTATTCCAGTTTTTCATCAGAGTTTTTCTCTCGCCAGATCGATAATTCTTGTCGTCTTAAAACGTAATACAGGTCGCGCCCTGTTCTGCACCCGAGAAGTTCTCGCGTAACGCGCTGAACATTTCGCGTCCCGTTCCCACGCGCGATGCGCTCAGGTCAGGAATATGCGGCTTACGTGCGGCCAGTACCGCCTCATCCACCAGTAAGGTCAACTCGCCTGTCTGACCGTTAACGCGGATGATATCGCCATCGTACACTTTCGCCAGCAGTCCACCGTCATAAGCTTCCGGGGTGACGTGGATGGCGGAAGGCACTTTACCCGATGCACCGGAGAGGCGTCCATCGGTAACTAACGCAATTTTGAAACGGCGGTCCAATAATACACCAAGTGGCGGCATTAGTTTATGTAATTCTGGCATTCCGTTCGCTTTGGGTCCCTGATGACGGACAACAACGACGCAATCTTTGTCCAGCAGACCGGCTTCAAAGGCTGGCAGCACGTCATGCTGGCTTTCGAAAACAACCGCCGGGGCTTCAATAACCTGATTTTCCACAGGAACCGCAGAAGTCTTCATCACCGCACGGCCCAGGTTGCCGTTCAGCACTTTGGTGCCGCCGTGGTGGGAGAAGGGCTTGTCAAAGGTGGCTATTACGCTGTCATCCAGCGAGGCCTGCGCCCCTTCGCGCCAGTCCAGCTCGCCGTCGTTCAGCCACGGCTCTAAGGTGTAGCGTTTCAGGCCGAAACCGGCCACAGTGTTAACATCTTCATGCAGCAGGCCGCCTTTCATCAGCTCACGCATCAGCACCGGGACGCCGCCCGCGGCCTGGAAATGGTTGATATCGGCCGGGCCATTCGGATACAGACGGGTCATCAGCGGAACCACTTCAGACAGGTCAGAGAAATCATCCCAGTTGATCTGGATCCCGGCCGCACGCGCCATCGCCACCATGTGCATGGTGTGGTTCGTAGAGCCGCCCGTCGCCAGCAGGGCCACGATACCGTTCACCACCACTTTCTCGTCGACCATTTTACCGAGCGGCATCCACTCGTTGCCGTTACCGGTCAGACGGGTCACCTGGCGGGCAGCGGCTGCGGTCAGCGCTTCGCGCAACGGGGCGTCAGGATGGACAAACGACGAACCCGGCAGCTGCATCCCCATAAACTCCACCACCATCTGGTTGGTGTTGGCGGTGCCGTAGAAGGTACAGGTACCCGGAGCATGGTAGGAGGCGGCCTCGGACTCCAGCAGCGCCATGCGATCCACTTTGCCTTCGGCATAGAGCTGGCGAATACGCACTTTCTCTTTGTTGGCAAGGCCGCTCGCCATCGGGCCTGACGGTACGAACAGCGCAGGCAGATGACCAAACGACAGCGCCGCCATCGTCAGGCCCGGGACAATCTTGTCGCACACGCCGAGGTAGAGCGCGCCATCAAACATGTTATGGGACAGCCCCACCGCCGTGGACATGGCGATCACTTCGCGGCTCAGCAGGGACAGCTCCATCCCGTCCTGGCCTTGAGTTACACCGTCGCACATGGCAGGCACACCGCCCGCGACCTGGCCTACCGCATTGGCCTGGTGCAGCGCTTTACGAATGATATCCGGGTAGGTCTCATACGGCTGGTGCGCCGAGAGCATGTCGTTGTAGGAGGTGATGATGGCGATATTGTTACGCAGCATGCTTTTCAGCGAGGCTTTATCTTCTGGCTGGCAGGCAGCAAAACCGTGCGCCAGATTGCCGCAGGCCAGCTGCGAACGATGAACCGTATCGGACTTCGCCTGCTGGATGCGAGCGAGGTAGGCAGAACGGGTCTGTTTTGAACGCTCAACGATGCGTTGTGTTACCCGTAACAATGTCGAATTCATAGAAGCTCCTGTCATTTATCTGTCCGCGCTCTGGAATTAACAAAGTGTTTAGCAGGTAGTAACATCGCTGAAACGCTTGATTGCCGGAGCTCTGGGGCAAAATCGCTGCAGGCAGTGTAATAAAAAAAGCTCCGGGTGGAAATCCACCCGGAGCTTAAATGATTAATTATTGTGCGCTGGCCTGAGCCAGATCATGTTACCGGTAAAATACCCCGTAGGGATTAGCGGTAAACCTTATTCGAACTCGTTCCAGGAACGGCCATCACGGGTGATCATCGCCACCGAGGCAACCGGTCCCCAGGTGCCCGCCTGATACGGTTTCGGTGCGTCCTGATCCGCCGCCCATGCTTCAGTGATGGAGTCGACCCACTTCCACGCCTCTTCCACTTCGTCACGGCGTACGAACAGCGCCTGAATACCGCGCATGGTTTCCAGCAGCAGACGCTCGTAAGCATCCGCCAGATGCGTCTGGTTGAAGGTTTCGGAGTAGCTCAGATCCAGCTTGGTGGTCTGAAGGTTGTGCTTGTGGTCCAGACCCGGCACCTTGTTCAGTACCTGGATGTCCACGCCTTCGTCCGGCTGCAGACGGATGGTCAGTTTGTTCTGCGGCAGCTCCTGCCAGGACTCTTTGAACAGGTTCAGTTCCGGGTTTTTGAAATACACGACCACTTCAGAGCATTTCGCAGGCAGACGTTTACCGGTACGCAGGTAGAACGGAACGCCCGCCCAGCGCCAGTCATCAATATCCACGCGGATCGCCACAAACGTCTCGGTGTTGCTGGTTTTGTTCGCGCCCTCTTCCTCAAGGTAGCCCGGTACTTTTTTGCCCTGGGCAAAGCCGGCGGTGTACTGGCCGCGGACCGTTTTTTCGCGCACGTTGGAGCGATCGATACGGCGCAGGGACTTCAGGACTTTCACTTTCGCGTCGCGGATGCTGTCCGCGCTGAGATCCGACGGCGGAGACATGGCAATCATGCACAGAACCTGCAGCAGGTGGTTCTGGATCATGTCGCGCATCTGACCGGCCTGGTCGAAGTAGCCCCAGCGCCCTTCAATACCCACCTCTTCCGCTACCGTGATCTCCACATGATCGATAGTGCGGTTATCCCAGTTATTCACGAACAGGGAGTTGGCAAAGCGCAGCGCCAGCAGGTTCAGTACCGTCTCTTTACCGAGATAGTGGTCAATACGGTAAACCTGGCACTCTTCAAAGTATTCGCCGACCTGATCGTTGATTTCGCGGGAGGTCGCCAGCGAGGTGCCCAGCGGCTTTTCCATCACCACGCGCGCAGGCTTGGCGTTCAGCTTCGCTTCGCCCAGCCCTTTGCAGATGGCGCCGAAGGTGCTTGGCGGCATGGCGAAGTAGTTAATGGTGACGCGATTTTTTTGATCGAGCATTGCGCTCAGGTTGGCAAATGCCGACGTGTCGTTCACGTCGAGGTTGCAGAAATCGAGACGTCCGCTCAGCGTATCCCACAAACTTTCATCGATTTTCTCTTTCATGAAAGTTTCCAGCGCTTCACGCACGATTTTGGTATACGCGTCTTTATCCCAGTCCGCACGGCCTACGCCCAGGATGCGGGTGTCCGGGTGGATTTGACCCGCTTTTTCCAGTTGATACAGGGAAGGCAGCAATTTACGGCGTGCAAGATCGCCTTTCGCGCCGAAAATGACCAGGTCACATGCCTGGGCTGTTTGCGTTACCGCCATGTCATTCTCCTCAGTTGGATACCCTGGTGCTTTTGCCAGAATATCGTTGTAATTTTATTACATGCACTGTACTGCTTTTACGTCATTCCCGAAACCATTTGCGCTTATCCTCGCGTGCGATACGGCGATATTTCGCCCGCGGCGCGCATCGGGTCGGGTCATGGCGGTGAAACAGGTGAAACTTTGTTCTGCCAGGCCGTTGCTAAAATCCGACAGCGATCAAGTAATGAAAAAAAACAACAACATTTTTTCCACGGTTTGACCCTTTCGGCATATCACAGGCGTATATTCTTGCTAATTCGAATCGCGATTTCACCCATTAATGAAATCGCTTCCACCGATGAGCGTCGTGTTAAAAATGAACATGCTGGAAAAAATCCAGTTTCAACTGGAACACCTTAGCAAATCCGAGCGAAAAGTGGCTGAAGTAATTCTCGCCGCCCCCGCTCAGGCCATTCATTCCAGCATTGCCGCCCTGGCGCAGGAGTCCGGGGTTAGCGAACCGACCGTCAACCGGTTCTGCCGCAGCATGGAGACACGTGGATTCCCTGATTTTAAACTGCATCTGGCGCAAAGTCTGGCGAACGGTACGCCTTATGTGAACCGTAACGTTGATGAAGACGACAGCGTGGAGGCATATACCGGCAAGATTTTCGAATCGGCCATGGCGACGCTGGATCAGGTGCGCCAGTCGCTGGATATGACCTCGGTTAACCGCGCTGTGGATCTGCTGACCCAGGCAAAGAAAATTGCCTTCTTTGGCCTCGGGTCATCCGCCGCGGTCGCCCACGATGCGATGAACAAATTTTTTCGTTTTAACGTCCCGGTTATCTATTCTGACGACATCGTGCTGCAACGCATGAGCTGTATGAATTGTAACGAAGATGACGTAGTGGTTCTGATATCGCATACTGGCCGCACCAAAAGTCTGGTTGAACTGGCGCAGCTGGCGCGTGAAAACGATGCCATGGTGATCGCGCTCACCACCACCGGTACACCGCTGGCGCGTGAAGCGACCCTGGCGATCACCCTCGACGTGCCCGAAGACACCGATATCTATATGCCGATGGTGTCGCGTCTGGCGCAGCTTACCGTCATCGATGTGCTCGCCACCGGCTTTACCCTGCGCCGCGGGGCGAAATTCAGAGATAACTTGAAGCGCGTCAAGGAAGCGCTTAAGGAATCGCGTTTTGATAAAGAATTGTTCATTAAGGGCGATGTTCCCTGATCGTCAATAACTTAGTTGTTTCTTTTTTCGGCATTCGGTAAGTTTCCAGTTTCAATAAAGACGGACAACGTGCCGAATCATCGTTCACGCAACACCAGGTTGTTTCAGACAACGGAGTATTACATGTCCAGAAGGCTTCGCAGAACCAAGATCGTTACTACCTTAGGCCCGGCAACTGACCGCGATAATAACCTCGAGAAAATCATCGCCGCAGGCGCCAACGTAGTGCGTATGAACTTCTCTCACGGTACGCCGGAAGATCATAAATTACGTGCAGACAAGGTCCGTGAGATCGCGGCAAAACTGGGACGTCATGTTGCTATCCTCGGTGATCTGCAGGGTCCAAAGATTCGTGTTTCCACCTTTAAAGAGGGCAAAGTTTTCCTCAACATCGGTGATAAGTTCCTGCTCGACGCCAACCTGAGCAAAGGCGAAGGCGATAAAGAGAAAGTCGGGATCGACTATAAAGGACTGCCTGCTGACGTGGTGCCGGGCGATATCCTGCTGCTCGACGACGGCCGCGTTCAGTTGAAAGTGCTGGAAGTGAATGGCATGAAGGTCTTCACCGAAGTGACCGTTGGCGGCCCGCTCTCTAACAATAAAGGCATTAACAAGCTGGGCGGCGGCCTCTCTGCCGAAGCCCTGACCGAAAAAGACAAAGCTGACATCATCACCGCCGCTGAAATCGGCGTGGATTACCTGGCCGTCTCCTTCCCGCGCTGCGGCGAAGATCTGAACTATGCCCGCCGCCTGGCGCGCGATGCAGGCTGCGATGCCAAAATCGTGGCAAAAGTAGAGCGTGCTGAAGCGGTCTGTAGTCAGGATGCGATGGATGACATCATCCTGGCCTCCGACGTGGTGATGGTAGCCCGTGGTGACCTGGGCGTTGAAATTGGCGACCCGGAACTGGTCGGGATCCAGAAGGCGCTGATCCGCCGCGCGCGTCAGCTTAACCGCTCTGTGATCACCGCGACCCAGATGATGGAGTCGATGATCACTAACCCAATGCCGACCCGTGCGGAAGTTATGGACGTGGCGAACGCCGTGCTCGACGGCACCGATGCCGTGATGCTGTCAGCCGAAACCGCTGCAGGTCAGTATCCGGCAGAGACCGTGGCCGCGATGGCGCGTGTCTGCCTGGGTGCAGAGAAGATCCCAAGCATCAACGTCTCCAAGCACCGTCTGGACATTCAGTTCGACAACGTGGAAGAAGCGATTGCAATGTCCGCCATGTATGCGGCAAACCACCTGAAGGGCGTTACCGCCATCATCACCATGACCGAATCCGGCCGCACCGCGCTAATGACCTCCCGTATCAGCTCCGGCCTGCCGATCTTCGCTATGTCCCGTCATGAGCGCACCCTGAACCTGACCGCCCTGTACCGTGGCGTGACGCCGGTGTTCTTCGACAGCAACAGCGACGGCGTGGCTGCGGCCAACGACGCCGTGAACCTGCTGCGCGATAAAGGCTATCTGGTCTCCGGGGATATCGTTATCGTGACTCAGGGCGATGTGATGAGCACCATCGGTTCGACCAACACCACCCGCGTGATGACCGTCGAGTAATTCGACGGTTTTGCCGGGTGGCGCTGCGCTTACCCGGCCAGGTGACTCTTCCCTCTCCCCTATGGGGAGAGGGTCAGGGTGAGGGGTATTTTTATTTCTTCATTTCTTTATTTCTTCGGATACAGCTCTTTGCGCTTGTACGGCTCTTTCTCGCCGGGCTTACGCGTCTTCAACAGCTTCAGGATCCAGGTGTACTGCTCCGCATGCGGCCCCACCAGAATCTCCACCTCTTCGTTCATCCGGCGCGCAATCGTATTGTCGTCAGCGGTGAGCAGGTCATCCATCGGCGGGCGCACTTCAATCGTCAGGCGATGGGTTTTGCCATCGTAAATCGGGAATAACGGGATCACCCGCGCCTGGCATACTTTCATTAACCGGCCAATGGCGGGCAGGGTCGCCTTATAGGTAGCAAAGAAATCAACAAACTCGCTGTGTTCAGGCCCGTGATCCTGGTCCGGCAGATAATAGCCCCAGTAGCCCTGGCGAACAGACTTAATAAAGGGTTTGATGCCGTCGTTACGGGCATGCAGGCGGCCGCCAAAGCGACGGCGCACCGTGTTCCATACGTAATCGAAGACCTTGTTCCCCTGATTGTGAAACATCGCCGCCATTTTCTGCCCCTGGGAGGCCATCAGCATCGCCGGGATATCCACGCCCCAGCCGTGCGGCACCAGGAAAATCACCTTTTCGTCGTTGCGACGCATCTCCTCAATGATCTCCAGCCCTTTCCAGTCGACACGGCTGGCCACTTTTTCTGGCCCGCGAATAGCCAGCTCGCCCATCATCGCCATCGCCTGCGGCGCGGTGGTGAACATCTCATCGATGATCGCTTCACGCTCCGCTTCGCTCTTCTCCGGGAAGCAGTAGAAGAGGTTGATCTGCGCGCGACGGCGGGCGCTTTTACCCAGCCTGCCCGTCAGGCGCCCTACTTTACCGAGGAGAGGATCGCGCACGGACGCCGGGAGCATCGCAATACCCGCAAAGGCATAGACACCCAGCCAGGCGCCCCAGAAGCGCGGGTGACGAAAGGATTTCTCAAATTCCGGAATGTATTCACTGTTGTTTTTTTGGGTTTCCATGCTTTTTCCAGGGCGGGTGATGCTTAAAAGAGTAATGCGTTAGTTTAGCGAGGCCATGCGCAAGGCACAAAAGAAAAAGCCGGTGCAGTCATGCACCGGCTTTGATTGCTGCAGAATTAATCCAGCATCAGCTGCGGAATAACCTCTTTGACCTGCGCCAGATAATCGCTGCGGTCTTTGCCGGTCAGCCCTTCCGTACGCGGCAGCTTGGCCGTTAACGGGTTGACCGCCTGCTGGTTGATCCATACTTCATAATGCAGGTGCGGACCGGTTGAACGGCCGGTATTACCGGAGAGCGCAATACGGTCGCCACGTTTAACCTTCTGGCCCGGCTTCACCAGCAGCTTACGCAGGTGCATATAGCGGGTGGTATAGGTGCGCCCGTGACGGACGGCGACATAATAGCCTGCCGCGCCGCTGCGTTTTGCCATTACCACTTCGCCGTCACCGACTGCCAGAACCGGCGTGCCCTGCGGCATGGCGAAGTCCACGCCACGGTGCGGCGCAACGCGACCGGTGACCGGATTCAGACGACGCGGGTTAAAGTTCGAAGAGACACGGAACTGTTTTGAGGTCGGGAAGCGTAAGAAGCCTTTCGCCAGACCGGTACCGTTACGATCGTAGAATTTACCGTCTTCGGCGCGGATGGCGTAATAATCTTTACCGTCCGAGCGTAAACGAACCCCCAGCAGCTGGCTCTGCTCGCGCTTGCCGTCCAGCATTTCGCGGGACATCAGCACCGAGTATGAATCGCCTTTTTTCAGCTTACGGAAGTCCATCTGCCACTGCATGGCTTTGATCACGGAACTGATTTCACCGCTGGTGAGCCCTGCGTCACGGGCGCTGGCAACAAAGCTGCCGTTGCCTAAGGTGCCTTTGATGGCGCTGTTAACCCAGTCGCCCTGCTGCATTTCGCTGCTCATCTTGAAACCGTTTTCAACGCGATCGTAGGTACGGGTTTCACGACGGGATACTTCCCAGGTCAGGCGCTGTAAATCACCGCTGTCGGTGAGGGTCCAGGAGAGCTGCTGGCCAATTTTCAGGTTTCGCAGATCTTTATCAGAGGCAGCAAGACGGCTGATTTCACCCATATCGATACCGTACTGATTCAGCACGCTGCTTAAGGTATCGCCCGTTGACACGACATATTCGTGCACGCCGACTTCGGCTTCGGTTTTTTCATCCAGCTCATCCTGAGGGATGGCTTCTTCTTCCTGTGGCGCCTGATCGATAGGTTCACTGGCTTCCGGCAGCAGCGAGCGGATTTCGTTCTTTTCCAGCTCGATGGTCCTGATAACCGGTGCGGAATTAGGATGATAGACAAAGGGTCGCCAGACGGCGACCGCTAAGGTGAGAACTGTAAGCGACCCCAGCATGACGCGGTGGGGCCGGGGCAGATTGTTAAATGCCAGGGCGACAGAGCGGGCTATCTGTTGCACGTAATCACTTCCTCGTTAATCTCCTTTCAGGCAGCTCGCATACTGGTTCGCCAGTTGGCTGAGGAACTGCGAATAGCTCGCTTTGCTCAACTGGATAGAGGTTCCCAGTGGGTCAAGGGTGCCCATACGCACGGACGTACCCCTTGCCACGGCTTCAACGACCGCTGGCCTGAACTGTGGCTCAGCAAAAACGCAGGTCGCTTTTTGCTCAACCAACTGTGTTCTGATTTCATGTAAACGCTGCGCACCAGGTTGAATTTCTGGATTCACGGTGAAGTGACCAAGCGGCGTAAGACCGTAGTGTTTTTCGTAGTAGCCGTAGGCATCATGAAAAACGAAATATCCTTTACCTTTCAATGGTGCGAGCTCGGTACCCACCTGCTTGTCGGTTGCGGCAAGTTGTGCCTCAAAATCCTTCAGGTTGGCGTCTAGTTTGGCTCGACTTTGCGGCATAAGTTCCACTAATTTTTCGTGGATTGCAACCGCCGAAAGCCGCGCTATTTCTGGTGAGAGCCAGAGGTGCATATTGTACTCACCATGATGGTGATGCTCGTCACCTTTTTCCGCGCTACCATGGTCATGATCGTGGTCGTGATCGTCGTCGTCGTCCCCTTTCATGAGAAGCGGTTTCACGCCTGCCAGATTAGAAATATTAACCTGTTTAGCCTCAGGCAACTGATTCGCTGACTTCTGCATGAAGGCTTCCATGTCGGGACCAATCCAAACAACTAAGTCCGCGTTTTGTAAGCGTTTTACATCGGAAGGACGCAGGGAATAGTCGTGTTCTGAGGCGCCATCAGGCAGTAAAACCTGCGTTTCAGTGACCCCATCAGCGATAGCTGAGGCGATAAAACCGAGCGGTTTAAGCGAAGCGACTACGGCGGCGTTAACATCTTGTGCTGTTGAACCCCAAAGTGCAGCGGATAGTGCTGCGAAAAGAAGCGTACTTTTCTGTAACATAATGCGACTTATCATCGTAATGAACGTGTGGAATGTGATATTATAACATTCGATGACTTCTGCAAGCATAAATTGACATGACGAATCTGGTATCTCTCGAAAATATTTCGGTTTCATTTGGTCAGCGCCGCGTCCTCTCTGACGTTTCGCTGGATCTGAAACCCGGCAAAATTCTGACGCTTCTGGGTCCAAACGGTGCGGGTAAGTCCACGCTGGTGCGGGTTGTACTCGGCCTGGTAGCACCGGACTCAGGCCTGATCAAGCGTGACCGGCAGCTGCGTATTGGCTATGTGCCTCAGAAGCTGCACCTTGACGCCACGCTGCCGCTGACGGTCAGCCGCTTTCTGAGACTGCGCCCCGATACGCGCAAAGAGGATATTCTTCCGGCGCTTAAGCGTGTGCAGGCCGGGCATCTGATTGAAGCGCCCCTGCAAAAGCTCTCCGGCGGCGAGACCCAACGCGTGCTGCTGGCCCGTGCGCTTTTGAACAAACCGCAGCTGCTGGTGCTCGATGAACCGACTCAGGGTGTGGATGTTAACGGACAGGTTGCGCTGTATGATCTGATCGATCAGCTGCGTAAAGAGCTGGACTGCGCCGTGCTGATGGTGTCCCACGACCTGCATCTGGTGATGGCGAAAACCGACGAAGTGCTCTGCCTGAACCACCACATCTGCTGCTCCGGCACGCCGGAAGTGGTCTCCATGCATCCCGAATTTATCTCGATGTTTGGCCCACGCGGCGCTGAACAGCTGGGCATTTATCGCCACCATCACAACCACCGCCATGATTTGCAGGGACGCATTGTCCTTCGCCGGGGAAACGGTAACTCATGATTGAACTATTACTGCCCGGCTGTCTGGCCGGGATAATGCTCGCCTGCGCGGCGGGTCCACTGGGCTCGTTTGTCGTCTGGCGCCGGATGTCCTACTTTGGCGATACGCTGGCCCATGCTTCTCTGCTGGGGGTGGCGTTTGGTTTACTGCTGGATGTGAATCCTTTTTACGCGGTGATTGCGGTGACGCTGCTGCTGGCGGCGGGTCTGGTGTGGCTTGAAAAACGCCCGCACCTTGCGGTGGATACGCTGCTTGGGATCATGGCCCACAGCGCCCTGTCGCTGGGTCTGGTGGTGGTGAGCCTGATGTCCAACATCCGCGTGGATCTGATGGCCTATCTGTTTGGCGATCTGCTGGCGGTCACGCCGGACGACCTGATTGCCATCGCCATCGGAGTGGTGATTGTTCTGGCTATCCTGCTGTGGCAGTGGCGCAACCTGCTGGCAATGACCATCAGCCCGGATTTAGCCTTTGTTGATGGCGTGAAACTGCAGCGCGTAAAACTGCTGCTGATGCTGGTGACCGCGTTGACCATTGGCGTGGCGATGAAGTTTGTCGGGGCGCTGATCATCACCTCCCTGTTGATTATCCCTGCCGCCACCGCACGTCGTTTTGCCCGTACGCCGGAGCAGATGGCCGGTGTGGCTGTGGGTGTGGGGATGATCGCGGTGACCGGCGGATTAACCTTCTCGGCATTTTATGACACCCCTGCCGGGCCGTCCGTGGTGCTGTGTGCGGCTACGCTGTTTATCTTCAGTATGATGAAGAAGCCTGCCAGCTGAGGTATTGCCCGGTGGCGCTACGCTTACCGGGCCTACGGAATTGTGCTTTTGTAGGCCGGGTAAGGCGCAGCCGCCACCCGGCAATGTCCAAAGTGATTAAGGCATCTGCGGCGGCGTAATGCCAAAGTGGTCCCAGGCTCTTACCGTCGCCATGCGCCCGCGCGGCGTACGCTGCAAAAAGCCCTGCTGGATCAGATACGGCTCCAGCACATCCTCGATAGTTTCCCGCTCTTCACCAATCGCCGCCGCCAGGTTATCCAGCCCCACCGGCCCGCCGAAGAACTTGTCCAGCACCGCCAGCAGCAGCTTACGGTCCATATAGTCAAACCCTTCGGCATCGACGTTCAGCATATCCAGCGCCTGGGCAGCAATATCCAGCGAGATGGTGCCGTCGTGCTTCACTTCGGCAAAATCGCGCACCCTGCGCAGTAGGCGGTTGGCGATACGCGGCGTGCCGCGGGAGCGCTTCGCCACTTCGAAAGCCCCCTCTTCGCTCATATCCAGCCCCATGTAGCGCGCGCTTCGGCTCACAATATGCTGGAGATCGGGCACCTGGTAAAACTCAAGGCGCTGCACGATGCCGAAACGATCGCGCAGCGGCGAGGTTAAGGAACCCGCGCGGGTGGTGGCGCCAATCAGGGTGAAAGGCGGGAGGTCGATTTTAATCGAACGCGCGGCCGGGCCTTCGCCAATCATGATATCCAGCTGGTAGTCTTCCATCGCCGGATAGAGCACCTCTTCCACCACCGGTGACAGGCGATGGATCTCATCGATAAACAGCACATCGTGGGGTTCGAGGTTGGTCAGCATCGCCGCCAGATCGCCCGCCTTTTCCAGCACCGGGCCGGAGGTGGTGCGCAGATTGACGCCCATCTCGTTGGCGACGATATTGGCGAGGGTGGTTTTCCCGAGCCCTGGCGGGCCGAAAATCAGCAGGTGATCGAGGGCGTCGCCGCGAAGTTTCGCCGCCTGGATGAAGATCTCCATCTGCGAGCGCACCTGCGGCTGGCCAATATACTCATCAAGCAGCTTCGGGCGGATCGCCCTGTCCACCAGATCTTCTGTCTGAACGCTGCCTGCTGAGACCAGACGGTCTGCTTCAATCATCCTTTACCTCACAATGCGGCGCGCAGCGCTTCACGAATCAGGGTTTCACTGGTAGCGTCCGGTTTAGCCACTTTACTGACCATTCGGCTCGCTTCCTGAGGTTTATAGCCCAGCGCCACCAGCGCGGCAACCGCTTCCTGTTCCGCATCATCTGTTGCCGGGCCCGCCGGCGAAGTCAGCACGAGGTCGGCAGCAGGGGTAAACAGATCGCCATGCAGACCTTTGAAGCGATCTTTCATCTCGACAATCAGGCGCTCGGCCGTTTTCTTACCAATGCCCGGAAGTTTAATCAGGGCGGCGGGATCTTCACGCTCAACGGCGTTAACGAACTGCGCAGCCGACATCCCGGAGAGGATCGCCAGCGCCAGCTTTGGCCCCACGCCGTTGGTTTTGATCAGCTCTTTAAACAGGGTGCGTTCCTGCTTGTTGTTAAAGCCAAACAGCAGCTGGGCATCTTCACGCACCACGAAGTGAGTAAAGATAATCGCCTCTTTGCCCGCGTCCGGCAACTCATAGAAGCAGGTCATCGGCATGTGCACTTCATAGCCCACGCCTGCGGCCTCAAGCAGCACTATCGGGGGTTGTTTTTCTAAGATGATGCCTCTGAGTCTGCCTATCACGTGACGCTCCTGCGTTAAGGGCTAAAAGTTACCGCTGCCATAATAAAAAAAGGCTGGATAAACATCCAGCCTGATTTCACACATTTAGCGTAATCGACCGCGCGCCAGGTTGAGCCGCGACTCGCTAATCTGCATCGCGTTCTGGCTAACGTGGCAATGGGTAATGGCAATTGCCAGCGCATCAGCGGCATCCGCCTGTGGATTGGCGGGCAGTTTTAGCAGGGTACGCACCATGTGCTGCACCTGGCTTTTATCTGCCCCACCGTTCCCCACCACGGTCTGCTTGACCTGCCGCGCGGCGTATTCAAACACCGGCAGATCCTGGTTCACCGCGGCGACAATCGCCACGCCGCGCGCCTGACCCAGCTTCAGCGCCGAGTCGGCGTTCTTCGCCATAAACACCTGTTCGATGGCGAAATAGTCCGGCTGGAACTGAGTGATAATCTCCGTCACGCCCGCGTAAATAAGCTTCAGGCGCGACGGCAGATCGTCCACTTTTGTACGGATACAGCCGCTGCCCAGGTAGGTTAACTGACGCCCGACCTGGCGGATAACGCCATAACCGGTGATGCGTGAGCCCGGGTCAATACCGAGAATAATCGCCATCACGCCGCTCCGGTTATCGGTTTAGGTTGGGCCATTACAGCGTAGCCGCAACCTCGTCGGAGATTTCACCGTTGTGATAAACTTCCTGCACATCGTCGCAATCTTCAAGCATGTCGATCAGACGCAGCAGTTTCGGTGCGGTTTCCGCATCCATATCCGCTTTGGTGGATGGGATCATGGTGACTTCGGCTGCGTCGGCTTTCAGGCCAGCGGCTTCCAGCGCATCACGCACGGCACCCATCTCTTCCCATGCGGTATAGACGTCAATCGCGCCGTCGTCATAGGTCACAACGTCTTCAGCACCGGCTTCCAGCGCCGCTTCCATGATCGCGTCTTCGTCGCCTTTCTCGAAGGAGATCACGCCTTTCTTGCTGAACAGGTACGCAACGGAACCGTCAGTGCCCAGGTTACCACCGGTTTTGGTGAAGGCATGACGCACTTCGGCCACGGTACGGTTACGGTTGTCGGACAAGCATTCAATCATCACCGCCGTGCCGCCAGGACCGTAACCTTCATAAATGATGGTTTCCATGTTCGCGTCTTCATCGCCGCCTACGCCACGGGCAATAGCACGGTTCAGGGTGTCACGGGTCATGTTGTTGCTCAGCGCTTTATCGATCGCTGCGCGCAGACGCGGGTTAGAGCCGGCATCGCCGCCGCCCAGACGAGCTGCGGTAACCAGCTCACGAATGATTTTGGTGAAGATCTTACCGCGTTTGGCATCCTGTGCCGCTTTGCGGTGTTTGGTGTTGGCCCACTTACTATGACCTGCCATAAAAAACTCTCCAAAAAGCGCGCCCTTTCAGGCGGCGTTAATTACAAATTCTTCAATCGCCTGCCGGTTGCTCCACGACTTGGTTAACGCTGCGGCTTCGGCTGCATTAACCCAGCGGTAGGTCAAATGTTCGGTGAACACGATCTCCCGCTCGTGGGGAAGCGCAAGGCAGAACCAGGATTCTGTATTGCGTTCGGTCCCCGGCGCATAGCGATGACGTAAATGGCTAAAGATTTCAAAATCCACCGTGCGCTGACAGTCCTTCAGGGTCAGTTGCTCGCGAGCAACATCAATGGCGACCTCTTCCTTTACTTCACGCGCGGCGGCCTGCAACGCGGTTTCACCCTCCTCCAGGCTGCCGGTAACCGACTGCCAGAAGGCGGGATCGTCGCGTCGCTGCAACATCAGCACCCGCTTCGTGTCTTCTGCATAAATGATCACTAACACGGAAACGGGAAGCTTATATGCCATATCAGTTTTTCTCTTCCTTTTTCACCACTTCGATACCCAGTTCGCTCAGGGAAGCCGGGTTAGCGAAGCTTGGCGCTTCGGTCATCAGACACGCAGCGGCGGTGGTTTTCGGGAAGGCGATAACATCACGAATGTTGTCGGTGCCGGTCAGCAGCATGGTCAGACGATCCAGACCAAACGCCAGACCTGCGTGCGGCGGTGTACCGTACTTCAGGGCATCCAGCAGGAAGCCAAACTTCTCGCGCTGTTCCTGTTCGTTAATGCCCAGAATACCAAATACGGTCTGCTGCATGTCGCCGCTGTGGATACGCACGGAACCGCCGCCCACTTCGTAGCCGTTGATCACCATGTCGTAGGCGTTAGCGACTGCCTCTTCCGGTGCTGCTTGCAGCTCTGCCGCGCTCATCTCTTTCGGGGAGGTGAACGGGTGGTGCATCGCGGTCAGACCGCCTTCGCCGTCATCTTCGAACATCGGGAAGTCGATAACCCACAGCGGCGCCCATTTGGCTTCGTCAGTGAGGTTCAGATCTTTGCCCAGCTTCAGACGCAGTGCGCCCAGCGCGTCGGCAACCACTTTCTTGTTGTCCGCGCCGAAGAAGATCATGTCGCCGTCCTGGGCTTCAGTACGCGCCAGAATGGATTCAACGATCTCAGCATTCAGGAATTTCGCCACCGGGCTGGTGATGCCTTCGATGCCTTTCGCACGCTCGGTGACTTTGATGTAAGCCAGGCCTTTCGCGCCATAAATTTTGATGAAGTTGCCGTAGTCGTCAATCTGCTTACGGCTTAAGGCAGCACCGCCAGGTACGCGCAGCGCGGCGACGCGGCCTTTCGGATCGTTAGCCGGGCCAGAGAAGACCGCGAACTCCACGCCTTTCAGCAGGTCGGCAACGTCCACCAGCTCCATCGGGTTACGCAGGTCTGGTTTGTCAGAGCCGTAGCGACGTTCCGCTTCAGCGAAGGTCATGATTGGGAAGTCGCCCAGATCCACGCCCTTCACGTCCAGCCACAGGCTGCGTACCAGCGCTTCCATCACTTCACGCACCTGCTCAGCGGTCATGAAGGAGGTCTCGACGTCGATCTGGGTAAATTCTGGCTGACGGTCAGCACGCAGGTCTTCGTCACGGAAGCATTTCACAATCTGATAGTAGCGGTCGAAACCGGACATCATCAGCAGCTGTTTGAACAGCTGAGGGGACTGTGGCAGCGCGTAGAATTTGCCTTTATGGACGCGGGATGGCACGAGGTAGTCACGCGCGCCTTCCGGGGTCGCTTTGGTCAGCATCGGGGTTTCGATATCGAGGAAACCGTGATCGTCCATAAAGCGGCGCACCAGGCTGGTGATTTTCGCGCGGGTTTTCAGGCGATCGGCCATTTCCGGGCGACGCAGATCAAGATAGCGGAATTTCAGACGCGCTTCTTCGGTGTTGACGTGGTTGAAATCCAGCGGCAGTGAGTCTGAACGGTTAATGATGGTCAGATCGGTCGCCAGCACTTCGATTTCACCGGTCGCCATGTCGCTGTTGATGTTCTTTTCGTCACGCGCACGCACGGTACCGGTCACCTGGATGCAGAACTCATTACGCAGTTCAGCTGCCAGCTTTAACGCATCGGCGCGGTCTGGATCGAAAAACACCTGCACGATGCCTTCGCGGTCGCGCATATCGATAAAGATAAGGCTGCCAAGATCACGACGACGGTTGACCCAACCACACAGGGTCACCTGCTGTCCGACGTGGGACTGACGCAGCTGCCCGCAATATTCTGTACGCATGAGATATCCCTTAACTTAGCCGCAGGCTACAAGGTCGCAGCTTTCTGTATATCAAACTGGATGAAAAAAGGCGGCTATTATACTGGAAATTCCGCCAGACGATAAGAGAGAAGCGCGCCAGACGCGCGTTTGCTGCTCGCATCTTGCATATTCTCACAAAATTTAACAAAAATATCAGACCTGGAACATGCTGGCTCAGCGTAAGGTATTAGCAAGGCTAACTATTTAACAGGAATAACCATGTTCACACTCGACGCCGCCCGTACCGCCCTTGTGGTGATTGATTTACAGGAAGGGATCCTGCCCTTTGCCGGTGGTCCGCATACCGCCCAGGATGTGGTCAGCCGCAGCGCACGTCTGGCCGAAAAATGCCGCGCCAGCGGATCGCCCGTGGTGATGGTCCGCGTGGGCTGGTCCGCCGATTTCGCCGAGGCGCTGAAACAGCCGGTGGATGCCCAGGCGCCCGCCCATGCCCTGCCGGAAAACTGGTGGCACTACCCGCTGTCTCTCGGCAAACGCGATAGCGATATCGAGGTGACCAAACGCCAGTGGGGCGCATTCTACGGCACCGACCTGGAGTTACAGCTGCGTCGTCGCGGTATCGATACTATTATTCTGTGTGGGATCTCCACCAACATCGGCGTTGAGTCCACCGCGCGTAACGCCTGGGAGCTGGGCTTTAATCTGGTGATCGCCGAAGACGCCTGCAGCGCGGCCTCGGCCGACCAGCATCTCGGCAGCATGACCAATATCTTCCCGCGCATTGGCCGGGTACGCAGCACCGACGAGATTATCAGCGCACTATGATCTATCTGGGGTTACCCCAATGGTCGCATCCGAAATGGGTGCGGCTGGGGATTACCGGTCTTGAAGAGTATGCCCGCCACTTTAACTGCATGACGCGGTAATTTTTCAAATCACTAAAGAACGCCCAAGAGCATGAGTTTTCTTTAATTTAATCAACGCATTATAAACACTCCTCATATGAAATTCGGTAAAGTTCATATGAGTTAAAATGTCCCAACCATGCCCCAAAACTGGCCTTTATGCCCCATCCCTGCCCCATAAAACACTTCAAAAATCCACGCTTCACACCGTTTACACTGTATAAAAAAACAGTATAAATTGCGTGGTAAATCATTGCTGTTTTGGAGACGTTATGTTCCTCGAACTAGTTTATGACAAACGAAATGTTGAAGGATTGGCGGGTGCCAGAGATATCATCCATGCCGAACTGACTAAGCGAGTGCACCGGATCTTTCCGGATGCAGAAGTGAAGGTTAAGCCGATGCAGGCGAATGGCTTAAACAGCGATGCCAGCAAAAGTGATCGGAAAAAGCTGAACCGAATGCTGGAGGAAATGTTTGAAGAGTCAGATATGTGGGAAGCTGAGGCTCGATTACTAACAAGCCGGATAACCGCACTATATGAAACCAAGGGGTTCATAGCGGCTATACACAGAAAAAATTAAACCATTATCCCTTTATCAAGAACGAATCTATGTTGCCTTTCGCCTAAAGGAATGCAAAGATCCGAAAAATCTTAGGTCGCCATCCTTCTTGTAAAGGATCTTATAGTTCAATAACTCCTCACTTTTATTGTGGGTACTAACGGTAGGTATAATGGAATAAACATGGATATTAAAAATTTAACAATCACCCAAGAAGATAAACCTTTAATATACACAATCATTGTTTCATTAACAATTGTATATGGCTATTCATTAGCTAATTATTCAATGTCAATTGATAATGAATTTACCGAGTTTTTTGCACAAAAACTCAGTATTGGGCGATGGGGCGGAGCATTCTTAAAAGAAACGATACTGCCAAATCCATACGCTCCATTTTTCACAAATCTAATATTCTGCATATTTCTTGGCTTTTCTGCCTTTACCACATCGAAGCTTCTTTCTTTTAAAAGAAATAAGGCTATTTTGTTTTCTGTCTTATGTATATCTTATCCTGCAATTTTTTATCAAGCTGATTTTATCATGCAAAGTGATGCGGTTAGCATTGGCATGTTTGTGGGCGTTATTTCTGCATACCTAGTGATATGTAGCTTAGAAAAAATTGATTCCACACCGAGAAAAATAGGCATATATATATTGTCAGCTTTATTCTATTGCTTTTCAATTTCCGTTTATCAGTCCATATTTAATACGGCATTAGGCATTATTGCAATTTTTTATGCTCATAATTATTATGAAGGAAGAAAAACACTTACAATCTGTAAGTTACTTGCATACATATGTTGGATTATCTCTGCTCTTTCTTTGTATGTCATTTGTACAAAGGCCCTTCAAGCTATATATCACATCGAGGGTGCCTCTTATTTAATAAATCAGATCGGATGGTTACATAATTCTTTAACAGTTAACATAACAACGATCTTAGCAGCCCTATATAAACTTACAACAGGATCTTCGTATTATGGAGCAGCTATATTTAGACTTGCTTCAGTTTGCTTCGTTTTACACGTAGTCATGTGCTTTTGGAAAAGAAGGGGGGCAGTAAGCATAATTATGGCTTTGCTGGCTTATTTATCACCTTTTGTTCTGGTAATTGCTTTAGCATCAGATGCTCCCCCTCGCACTTTTACCTTCCAACCGTTTATCCATGCTTTTTTTATTTGCACTATAGTTTTTTCATACTTTAAGGAATCAACCGCTAATTATGTCACTTATATTTTATGCATCATTGGCGTATGGTTTGGCTCAAGTACTTATAGCAAGCTTATGTTTTCTGACCATATGATTTGGCAATCTGACAAAATTACTGCTGCAGAAATCATCAGCACCATCAGGAATAAAATACCTCAATACAGTGAAGGCGAGACGCCTATTTATTTTTATGGTGCACTTAATAAAAATAATATATGGAAGCCCGGAAACTCAGATATATTTGGTAGTTCCTTTTTCGCCTGGGATGGTGGTAACTCTGAGCGAATTATTGCTTTCTATCGTTCAAATTTGATTGCTGATATCAAACCTGTTACTTATGCTCAGGCAATGAGCATAAATGATAAGATTAAAGAAGTGAAACCATGGCCGTCACGTGAGGCTATTTTCATGGAAAATGGCATCGTTGTTGTTAAATTGAGTAATAATGAAGGTTTCACAGGTAACCTTAGTAGGTAATTATGCGTACATTTTCAAAATATATTGGCATAGGCATAATTAATACTTTGTCTACTTTAGTAATCATTATTTCACTGACTGCATTTGGCGTTGACTTATACGCTGCTAATGCATGTGGATATGTTGCCGGAATACTAATCAGTTATTTATTAAACTGTACATTTACTTTTAAAAAAAATTATGCTTTCAAAAGCATATTTTTATTTTCACTTGTTTCAGCAGTATGCTATTTTGCTAACGTAATAACAATTTACCTATCTATTTCAATTGGCTCCGGGCCTTATATAGCTCAGGTAGTAGGTATGTGTGTATACACTATTACTGGATTCCTTTTAAATAAATACGTTACATTTAAATAAGGAGTAAATTAACGATGAAAAATGGTTCCAAATTAATTATCGTAGTACCTTGCTACAATGAAAGCGAGGTTTTTGAAAACACGCATCTTACTTTGCAGTCCGTTATCAATGAATTAATTGTAGATGAACTAATATCTGATAATAGTGGAATATTTTATGTGGACGATGGTAGTAAAGATGATACTTGGGAAAAAATAGCTCATGTATGCAAAATGGAAGGTTCTGGTGGGCTCAAATTGTCAAGAAATTGTGGGCACCAGGTAGCTGTAATCGCAGGCCTTCAGGAAGTTGATGCAGATGCCGTAATTACTATCGATGCTGATCTACAAGATGACGTTAAAGCAATAAAAGAAATGGTTATAAAATTTAATGAAGGTTTTGACGTTGTTTATGGTGTACGAGATGATAGAACCACTGATTCTTTTTTCAAAAGGCAGTCAGCAAAAGCATTTTATAATTTAATGTCTAAAATTGGCGTAGAACAAATTAATAATCATGCTGACTTTAGGTTGTTGAGTAGAAGAGCTAAAGAAGCCCTTCTTTCCTACAAAGAAAGTAATCTGTATCTAAGAGGTATTGTGCCAACTATCGGATTTAAAACATCCATTGTATATTATAAACGTTTAGAAAGATTAGCCGGGCAATCAAAATATCCTTTCAGAAAGATGCTAGCTTTAGCTGTTCAGGGAATTACCTCAAACACAGTATTCCCTCTACGAGCTATCGCCTTTATTGGACTACTCATTTCTTTTACATCATTCTTATTCCTCATATTTATTATTCTTAATAAGTTATTTGGAAATACTTTCCCAGGGTGGGCATCAATAAGCGCGGGCATTTACTTTTTAGGGGGGGTGCAAATGTTTTCTATCGGTATAATTGGTGAATATGTTGGAAAAATATATATTGAAACAAAAAAGCGCCCAAGATATTTTATCGAAAATAAATACGATGTTTAACCAATGCAAAAGATACGACATACATTGAACTTTGATTGTATTAAAATATAGTAAAAACTAAAGGCGTTAGCGCAAATAGATAACCAACCACGTGGAAATGGAATTATTTGCGCTACTCACCTCAAGGTTACATATTAAAATTTCTCAGCGCTATAAACGATAAAAAATTGATTGCATTAATATTTATCACTACTTATAGTCACTTGCATTGCCCCTCACATTCTAATTGAAAAAATTTCATATGGCTTACACCCTTCAATATAATTGGTTTTTTTGCTATAAAGTCATAAAGCCTAGGTTACTAAAAAAACTGACGTCTTATTTCATCTATTCAATTATGGTTTTTATGAAAATAATTAATTAATATTAATTAGTGGTTTCTCAACATCATTATAATCCCCCCCCCCTTAATTTATGGAGATAAAGGACTCGCTCTCAGGCTACGTTGATGATCCTTACTTTTTTCCCGTTTTACACCTCAGCATTCGTGCTGATATGGCAAGGGAGCTGGCACATGCATTACTCAAGTGCGCTGATAATATTGATGCGGGATTGACCCAACCCACAATTAAGTTTGTTCGATGAGCTTATCAGCAACAAAGCGGTACGCCGGGCGATAGATAACGATCCCCAAGTGTTTCACATTTGTAACGAAATTAAAAAAGTACAGACCAATAGACGGCAATCTGGGAGGCGGTAACAAATCGCAGCATCAGGAAAATAGAGATTAACTTGAGAGATACATTGCAGAAAGGACGATTATTAGCGTAACCAGAGCAACGCTAATGAGCATCAGCGGGTGCTTCGCCAGCCAAGCATCCCATCGGCCTGCTGCTTATTTATAGCCTGCTTATGTCGGTCGTAAGAATCATCAAAAAGGTCCATAAAATACTCCGTGATAATGTTTACCCGGACTATAGCAGGGTCTTTTTGACCAGGTGAACAAAAACAGTCTAAGGTTGCGACGCACTGGCATAAAGGGACACCACCGAACGAAGGGTTTGCCCTATCACATAACCCTGTCATCCTGGAGCGTGCTGTTGATGAAGTACATCAGCCTTCCATGTCCTCCACCTCTTCCGCCGCCTCCTCCTCGATCTCTTCGCCATCATCCGTGATTAGGACCCTGCCCCACAGCTTCACGAACTGCGTTCGTTCACCTGACAGAATCAGCATAACCTGAATCTGGTGACCGGTTCGATAACCGAGTATCCATATGGTCGACATGGAGCATTAAGTTTATTAAATGTACGAAAAATGTATTTATAAACATTGGATTTACTGAATAATTTGATCGAGTACGCTGTAAAATGTGTAAAATTATCGGGTAAAAGCATCGGCTTATCGATGTGAAAAGTACGTATATAAAATGGCCTGACGAGCAAGTCAGGCGATTGCTCTTAATGAGTAAATCCCAATGTCACCGCAAATTTTAAGGAATAGTAATGGACCTTCTCCAGTCGCTGCGCGCAAAAATAATCAGCTATAAGGAAAGGAAATTTATCAAGGCATTGATAGAAGAGTTGCCAGATGTCTGGCTTTCTGTCACAAAAGAAACCAGTACTGTGCGAGTCTCTAATCCGGGATTCATCCGCCCTGAAGAGTATCCAAGGGCTGTTGTTTCTGACGCTAAAGACAAGAACAACAAAATCTATTTTCTTTTCACTTTTGTGATCGGTGATGTGGATATGGAATGTGCAGAATTTTTGGTGCCCATGTGTTATGAAAAAGTGGGCAACGTTGTTTACGCATACATAGGTGAATCATCAGAACATCTTGTTGTAGATGCCGCAAACTATGAAGAGATTGTTCGCCACATCGTTAATTATGCAGAAAATCAATAGATACCGATTTTAACAGAAGCTAAAGCGTCCACCTAGCTGAAATACCAGCATACGTATCCAGCTCACGGATGAAGTTTTCCGTCCGTAAGCGCTGGTAGCCTTTGGAGTTTTGCTGTATTGCAGCCACAAATGCGGCGTGAATTTCGTATAGGCGGGGCATGATTTGCACTCCTTTCACTATTTTTATATACAGTGTTTTTAAAAGAGTGCAGCACAAAGTGGCTCTGCCTATTGATAATTACTGCTGAACATCCGGCTGTTCGTCCTGAACTGCTTCAGCCATAGCAGCCGCGGCCTCCAGCTGGTGCTGATTCCAGATGCTGTCCACCGGCATCTCCACACGGATGGAGACATACTGATCCGCTGGGATGTCGATTGGGTCACCTTCGTTAAAACCTTCCCGTTCGTTACGGGCGAACTCCGGCGCGCCCGGGTGAGTCCGATGATACGTTTTCACCAGCACTGAACCATCCGGGTTCACTTTGTAATCCAGCCAGATCAACGGCTGGCGATTGCGGTCCTTCGGTATATCAAACCCGCCATCGATACCACCCCACGCCGCATCAGCATTAAGCCCGAGACAGCCCGTGATGAGATAAACGCCTTCCCCCTGGCGCGTTACGGTCACGCCCTCAGATTCATAGTTCGTTTCCGAAGAGCCATCGGCATAAACTTTGACGATTGGGGATGCTGACTTTAACGTGCCATCTGCTGCTTTGGTGGTATTAGAATCGGTGTATACCTTACAGATTTTCCCGTCATACGTTGGAGATGAACTGAGCAACCTCAGGTATAACTCAGGCGGTACATCCAGGCGCGCCGGAAAACAAAACTGGAATGCGGTTGAGGCATCAAAGGGCATGCCCAGCACTGCAGTATTGTTGTCGATGCCGCCCAGCAGCATCTTGGCGTTATAAGCCCCAAACCCTTTGCGATCACCCTGGCTGATGCTCACCAAATTACTGCTGCCCAGTCCAAAAGCACCGACCTCCATCACGTTTCCCGAGGACGTTCCCACATCCCGCTGCGCAGCTGACTTCAGCCCAGAGATGTCCGCAGCGGCCAGGCTAATAGTATCTTTTCTGTTTGCCATGTTGTGCTCCTTATGCCCATATCCGGTACGGGCTGTCAGGGAAAACCCCAAAGGCATCAAACGATGCCAGTTCCAGCGAATCGTCTGTCACGCGCAAATTAGCGTGATATCCGGGCAGGCTGACGTATTTGATAACTTCGTTTTCCTGTCCCGGATTTGTAATTTCGCTGGGTACTGTAATAACGCCAACGACATCCAGACTGATATCAGGGTGATACAAAACACCCTGCTCTTCATCATCCACAAACCCCGCAGCGATTAATTGGATGCGCATTTCAGCAGCGTCGTTAAAACGGAGATATAAGTCTTTCATTAGCGGAGTCCATTAATTTGGTTAGGAGTTAACAGTCGATGCCATATACGGAAATTGCGAATGTGATAAACAAATCTCACAGATAGCGATTGGTTTATATTTCCTATGTAAGAAACGCCCTGAGTAGTACCGTTTGGAGGGCTGGTTTTTGAGTTAGTTGCTCCGCTGTAATAACTGGATATCTTATTTCCTTCCGTCGTATGGACAAATACGCCGTTTCCACCCTGAGGGCAAGGTACACTTATACCTCCGCCATCACGGTATGACTTGATAGTATTGTCATTGACCCACCTACAAATAATGTCATTACTTGGACCCTGAACTTTTACAACCTCGACATAACCCGCAGCGCTTTGCAAATATTTAGGGGAAAACTCAAACGCTAAAGTTCTATTAAATAAACTTGCGAGAGACGGATATCCGCAGTTTTCTTTTGGTATTTGCCATAAATCAACCCCTCTTGTAACTGTAGACTCTGCTGTTGGGATATAGGATGTTGGAAAGGAGCTATCCTCTAATTGCGCGCCCCATACATATAAGCCTGAATTCCCATCACCGGTGTAGCTTGCTGTTACTCCATTGGCCAATTGAAGACGAATAACTGTGCTCTGGCTTGCAGCGGCGGTAAACGCCATCCAGACACGATAGACACCATTACCAATATCCTCGAATCCGCGATCAACATAATCAGCCCCGCCAGCATTACCAGACCATGCTCCTGTTGCCGGGTTAAAGAAGGATTGAGACGTGCTTCCAGATGCTACGCGCAAATATAAATTTCGTGGGCTTGTATGGGCTTTAACAAAAACGGAAAAGCAATAAGTTGTTCCTGCCGTTAAAACAATATTGCGATCCTGTGTGTAGTGCTCCGCTCCAGCAGAATCCTCAATCACTAGCGCCATCGTTTTATCACCACGTGGTGAATTAGCACTATTGTTCGTCGTGGTAACTCTTGAACCCGCCCCCCACTGCTCAGAATAGGAATAAAGGTTCGTAATTTGAGGCTCAATTAAAAGCCCCTCTTTCTCGAAACGAGGTTCATTAATATCCGCGTTTCGCATTATTCCGGATTTATCGATATAAGTTGCGACAGTTGACCGGGTGAATGTTGCAGACTTCGATGATATTTCCACCATCTTTCCGGAAATAGTCAAAGTATCGTAAGGTGCGATACCTTCCATTTTCAAACTATCGTTGAATGGCACCCACACATCCGGGTACGGCGCGGCCTCATAGGGCACAGACGTCAGCAACTGCGCGGCGGCCAGTGATGCTGCGGCACTGCTGGCGCTAGCGGCGGCGTTGGTCTCCGACGTTTTGGCATTCGTCTCAGAGGTTTTCGCGGCGCTCTTTGATGCACTCGCACTGAGCGCGTCGGCAGCAGCCTGGGTTGCGTTGGCCTGAGTAGCACTCGCCAGCAACTGAATCGCACTCAAATCGGAAGCGTTAATGAGATCAGTTATTTTTTTCCATGAGGGTCCAGCTATTGGGCGGCCCGCGGGTGATCCATCAGGGAGCGTAACAGTGATATCACCAGTGCCAGTGTAGAAAGCCTGCCAGTTCGCGTTCTCCTGCAGCACCCGGCGCACTGACTCGGCAGTTTGAGCGGCCAGTGCGGCGGTAATGCGGTTGAGCGTCAGCTGCGGCACTGCAACCCAGGCCAGCCCTGACGTGGTCGGCCCGGTGAATGGATCGGTCAGTGTTAGAGCTGTGTTACTCGCCACGGCGTTAACAAACAGCGTGAAGAATACACCCCCTACTGTTGCGGTAATAACATCACCGGTTTTCAAATCTGAGGTGAAGGCTGTGCCGGTACCGACTACTGCAGTAGAGCCGTTAGTAAGCTTGATTGTGCCTGCGGACATATTTGCTCCATAAAAAAACCCAGCCTGAGCTGGGTTCTGTAAGTCGAATAAAATTGAGGAAAAGAGTACTGTTCTGGCTTAATCGTATGCTGCGGTATTAATGGCGGTGATTGTCCTGCCCGTATTGGTGCCACCTGCACCACTACCCTGGCCGATCTCGTTCGCCTGTGCGTTAATTCTCGTCGTGCTGCCGTTGAACATTGCACCGGTGTAACCCGTAACGCTGATAATGACAGGCTGGCCCTGAACGGTAACTTGATATAAGGCAGAGCCAAGGATCGTAGGGGCGACGGCATAAGAACCATTCAGCGTCTGATCGATGTTAATGCCCCCGCCAGCGCCGACCGTCCCGATGGTCACAAGATCGCTAAGTACCCGGCTTTCATTCGTCAGCACCAGCTTTCCTTGAGCATCCCACACAGCCATGCCCCAGGTGGGCTTTGTTTGCGGGAAGATGGCAAACACGTAAACGGTCAGCGTGTGCGCGTATCCGTTCGGACTCCCGGACCCGGCCCGGATAACCCCGCCGACGCGAGTCGCGGAAACGGTGGCGTAGTTAGATGTCTTGCAGAACACTATCGCCGGATAGCTCGGGTCAATCGGTATGTCAACGTTGGCAACCTGAGCACTGCCGGAAGCCGAAGAGCCAACCGCAACGCGCTGGTAAAGACAAAACGGCGTTGATTGCGGGGTTACAAAGGGGTTTCCATTTTCCAGGGAGATCATTGCACCGTAAGCCATTATGCCCTCTCCATGAACACAATAAGCTCACACTGGGACGCGGCATAGTTACCGATCCCTATTCCTGACGCTGGCGATACGGTGATGGTGTTCCCGGATACCTCAATATGACGGCCAACAGTCGTACCGCCAGCATCAAGCGATATTGCAAAGCCAACTTTCATCCCCGCTGGCACCGTATAGGGCCAGCTACCGGAAGTTTGCCCGGAAGCCAGAGGGATGACTCCAAGCACTGAAACAGGCTTGATCCCGTAGTTGTTTGGACGCCCTGCGGCGTCCCATGTCTGAACACCAAAAGCCATCAGAATACCCCGTCGAGATAACCGATCTGGACCCGCAAAACGCCGTTAGCGTCCTTCACCGAAATTTTCTGGTTTGTCTGCCGCATCGATCCTTGTCCCGCCACCGAACCGTTGTTTTCAAAACTGCCCCCCTTATCCAGTCGCCAGCCAACCGAGCCGGCGACGTAGTTATTCGACTGGATATAGCCTGCAATCATGGCGCTGGTGATCGTTCCTTCCTGGATGAATGCGCTGTTCAGGAAGACCTGGCCCCCGACGATAGCGAACGGCGAGTACATATTTGCGGTTCCGTTGCCGGACAGCATCACGAACTCGTTGGCATTAATCGCTACACGGGTAGTAATGGCACTTCCACTCGCAAGGACTGCAACACTTATCCCGGCGTCATAGTAATTGCCGTTATATTTCACCCCAGCCTTCAGGGTATAAATTGCATTGGCACTTCCCGCATCTGCGTACGCCGTCATCTTCTCGTTAATGGCTGACTGCTGATCAGAAAACTTAGCCGTTACCTGCTGCTGGTATTGTGCAAATGCCTGGTCCGCGCTGGCCTGAGCCTGCTGAATTGTGGTGATGCTGCTGTTAACGCCCTTGAAGTCTGCCGCCACAGTGAGCTTATATTCAGCAAAAGCTTGATCAGCCGTCGCCTGCGCCGTTTTAACTTCATCAATTTCTGCGGCATTATCGGCAAACTGAACAGCAACAAGCTCCCGGAACTGCGCAAATGCCTGATTAGCATCGGCAATCAGGATCTGCGCATTTGAGATTTCCGCATACGCCGCGCCGAACTGCTGGAAGGTAATTTTTGCCCCCTGAATGCCGTACAGGGTGTTCTGCAGGACACCTGCGATGTTGAAGTCGATTTGCTCCGTTAATGCTTTGCCATCCTCCGCCGACAGCACTTCGTCTTTAATGGCGTCCAGGTAATCGCTGGCCTGATCGCTCGACATTCCACGCACCCAGTCGGTGTACCCAGATTCATTACCCGTCCGATCAACCAGCTGCGCGCGGTACCAGAATATCTGTCCTGCCTTAAGGCCCATCTGCTGGTATTTGCGCTGCGGGTAAGGCACATCAGCCAGCAACATGGCATTCTCATCGCTCCCGGTCGGGCTGTACTGGATTTCAGTTTTCAGCGTATCGTCCGTATTGGCCGGGAATCCCCAGTTCAGCTCAATCCCGAAAAGAACATTGTCTGATGCTGTAAACCCTACCGGCTTTGGCGGATTGCCCACTTTCCCCGTCAGCGTTTTCTCTTCTGAATAACCCCATCCGGAGGAAATTTCGGCGGCGTTGATGGCGCGCACGCGCACCAGGTAGCGTCCGGAATAAATCCCCGGCACGTCGAAAGACGTGGTGGAGCTGCGCGGCACGTTGACCCAGTTTCCGTCGTTGCGTCGCCACTGGGCTTCATAGGCGATAGCGTTCTGCGCCTGGTCCCAGCTCACGCGCATGGTTTCGACACTGATATTCTGCTGAACCACCGAGAAAGAGCTGATCACGATGTTAGCTGGCGGCGACTGGTTCCCCGGTGGTATGACACTCACCGGCCGCTGGTCGATAATGGCTCCCGTATCGATGCGGGCATACTTATCCGGATCGTGAGCCGCGCCGGTAACAGTAAACGTTCCGTCGTTATTGTCGCTGATGCTGATCACCCGGTACTGCTGGGCGTATAGTTCGTCGGATTCCGCCACCCAGACGCTCTCTGCCTGCGGCGTCTCGCTGTAGGCGGTGCTGACCGTTACTGCTTTCCCGTTCACTGCCTGGATTGTACGGGCCTGCGATGCACCTGACGGGAGGTTGAGAATGAGGCGGTGACCTGCCTTTGCATCCGGCGCGCGGTCCAGGGTGATCACACGTCCATTCACTGAACTGATGCGCCCTCCGGTGACCTTACCGGACAGCATTTCATCGGCCACGGCGATGATGTAACCGGGTTGAGGAATGTTGCCATCCAGACCGACATCAAACGAAACGACGCGATCCTTGTTGTTGGTGAGAATGCCCCAGCGGCCTTTGCGGTTCGCCTCTGACTGCCGGGTGCAGCCGATGGCCGTCATTTCCAGCTGGTTAAACCCATAGCGCGCCACCAGCGCCTGCTCGAATACCGGTTCCATCGCGTCAGCGTAGGCGTTAGCGGGATCGGACCAGGACACCAGCGCCGTGGTATAACGCGTTTTCGTGGTACTGCTGGCGTAGGTAAAGCGGCCATCAATGACGTTGGCGCGGGTATAGCTGTAATCCACATCCCGGGGCATATCCGCCAGGGCAACAATCTGATCGCCTCCCCAGTAAGTCATACCCCGGAATATGGCCGCAAAGTCACGGAGAACGGTATAGGCGTCGTTCCGGTCCTGAATGTACACGTTGCAGATGTACCGCGGCTCGGTACCGCTGCCGCCCTTCCCGTCCGGTACCGGCTGATCGCAATACTGGGCCACCTGGTACAGCGTCCATTTGTCGATATTCGCCGCGGTGAGCCGGTGACCCAGGCCGAACCGGTCGGAAACCACCAGGTCGTAAAAAATCCACGCCGGGTTATCGGTCCACGCCCACTTAAACGCCCCGGTCCATGTTCCGGTGTAGGTACGGGTTTCCGGGTTGTAGGTGTCAGGTACACGTATCACACGCCCGCGCGGCTCGCAGGAGATCTGCGGGATAGAGCCGTTGAACTGGCTTGAGTCGAATTCGATATACAGCAGCGCGGTGTTCGGGTAGCGCAGTTTGGCATCTATCACCTCGGTGAAGCTCTGCAGCGTCATCGTGTCGCCGATCTTCGCGCTGTTTGCATCAGCGGTAAGCTTGCGCAGGCGAATGGTCCAGGTTTTGCCCGACTGCGGGAGATCGATACGGTGGCTGCGCTCATAGCCGGATGTGGTTTTACCGGTTACGCTGGTATTCAGCACCGTCTGCCAGGTACCGCCGTCGGTCTGCAGGTCAATCGCGTAGTTAACCGAGTTCCCGACCAGATCGCCGTCGTTCTCCTGTTTGAACAGCGAGGGCCACTTCAGGCGAAGGCGAACGGCTGAAAGCTGGGTATTGGTAAAGGTGCGCGTCCAGGCGGTGGTGCTGGAAACTTCGGTGCCCACGCTGATTTCATTTTCAGTACCGGGTATGCCCTGAATGTATTTTTGCGCCTGGGTACCGGGACGAAACTCCCACGTCACGCCGCTGAAGTTTTGCGAGCCGTCTGCGTTCTCAAGCGCCGTGCCATCGAGATAAATATTTTTGCCGGTGAGCTGGCCGGAAAACTCCCCCTCTCCCAGCGCTATCAGAATTTTGGCCTTCGCTACAGACTGGAGATCATCGGGTTGTTCGGTGGGTGTGCGTGATTTAGAGCCACCGCCTTTGCGGCCCCTGATAGCGGTTGCGTTTACCATATTGCGCCCATAAAAAAACCACCCTGAGGTGACCTGAATGAAAGGGTTATTTTTACTGCTGATCTTCGACGTAAATGCCTGCGGAGATGATCGCGCCGCCGATGCGCCGACGTCCGTAAAGCAGGGGAACCGGATAACCCTGTGCTGCGGTGTTCGTTACCCCGCCGAACGCATAAGAGGCGCGGTTATCGGCATCTTGTTTGCTGGCAAGGCCAGTTGGTTGAGGGGAAAGCATCTGGACTACTCCACCGAGCATCATGGCTGCACCTAATTTTGCGGCACCGTAGCCCACTGCTGAGAGCGTTCCGCCGGAAAGATAACCAACCGCTACGCCAACAACTACGAGCACTGCGCCGAGGATAGTTTGGAGTACACCAGCTTTTTTGCTGCCGATGATTACAGGCACAATTCGAATAACCTCGCCGGTCACCGGGAAGCCAAAGTCGTCTTGTCCGATATTTTTCTTATCTTTAAAAACCGCGTACGTAAGACCCCGAGCTTTACTGGTAATTAAAAACTTTTCGATCCCCTCAATTGTTTTGGTAAGAGAATTTATTGCCTCTGCTGTTGTACGTATTAAGCGATGGTGAACCTTCCCATATGTTTTTCCCAATATTCCGCCGAGTTCAATTCTAGTCATCACCTCAGACATCTTCTTTCTCCATCGGCATAGGGGACGGCCTTCATAGGCCGCTCCCCTGCCACACCACCCGGCATGCGGGTCCGCACCGGGCGGTTCGAGAGATTGAGGTTATGAGAGGCGCGCCAATCCCAGCCTGTCGAACCACGCAATATTCAGCACACGATTCAACTCAAAACGGCTATTACGCCACCAGCGATGAGAGTTACTGGCCACCCTCTGCGCCACCTGCTGGCTCGCCCCCAGTGTCCGCAGCTCTCGATAGATCGTAGGGCCACGCTTCCACTGCCTGAGCTGGATCGCTCTCAGTCGATGTCGTATCCATTCGTCCAGCTTGCGCCAGACTGCCGGTGTTTGCGACAACGTGAAGTAGGCTTTCCAGCCCAAAAGATAAGGCCGAAGATTATCTGCGACCTGTTGCAAGCTACGCCCGCAGGAGCGCCGGGTAAGCCAGCGGATACGCTGCTTGAACTGTTTCTGCGCCTTATAAGAGACCGCGCGCTTGACTTCACTTCGGGCTGACCACAACTCATAGCCCAGAAACTTGCGACCAAACGCGCTCGTCACTGCACTCTTGCTCTCGTTGACGCTCAAGTGCAGCTTTTCGTACAGCCGCCTCAGCAGGGCCATTACCCGCTGCCCCGCCTTCTGACTGCGCACATACACGTTCGCATCGTCGGCATAGCGCACGAAACAATGGCCTCGGCGTTCAAGCTCCCGATCCACTTCGTCCAGCAGCACGTTCGCCAACAACGGCGACAGTGGGCCGCCTTGCGGCGCCCGCAGCGGCTTTTCTCGACCACGCCATTGATCAGCGTTCCCGCATCCAGATAGGCGCGAATCAGCCGGATAACCGCCTGATCCGTAATCCGTTTGCGCAAACGATCCATCAAGATGTCGTGATCGACCCGGTCGAAGAACTTCTCCAGATCAACATCCACCACCACTTTACGTCCTGAAGAGGCATAGCGCTGAGCCGCTAAAACGGCGTCCTGCGCACAGCGTCCCGGACGGAAGCCGTAGCTGTGTTCACTGAAGGTCGGATCGAGTAATGGCTGCAAGGCTTGCAGCAACGCTTGTTGGATCAAACGGTCGGTGACCGTTGGGATACCCAACTCGCGTTGACCGCCGTCAGGTTTGGGAATGACCACACGCCGTACCGGACTGGGCCGGTAGACTCCTGAAAGAAGCTGTTCACGAATCCCCGCCCATTGGGTCAGCAGGTACTCGGCCGTCTGATCAATATCCAGACCGTCGACTCCCGCTGCACCTTTGTTGGCCTTGACCCGTTTCCACGCCCGTTTCAGGTTTTCTCTCGCAAAGGCCCGTTCCAGCAGCCCTTGTCCTGCGTTATCGGGTTCATTTTGCGGGCGATTGACCTCGTCGCTGACAGGATTTCTCACGGTTTCACCGCTCGTTATCTCCGTCCGCCCCGCGTTTGGCAGGCATCTGACTTCCGGTCTTTCGCATCAACATGGCCTATGACGCTTTCTCTCGTTCGGCCCTTCGTCAAAAAAAAAGACTACTACGGCCTCTGCTGACTTCTCGCTCCGACTCGCGCCGTCGCCCTTTCAGGCACAAGGCGAGATCTCCCCAGGTAAGAACGCAATCCTTCACCGCACAACCGCCGGATTTACGCTGCCTGACCCTTGACCACAAGAGCTTCGCGGTTTTATGCCCGCTCGCCCTGGTCGGCTTCGCCTTGTATCCGGTTCTTGTACATCGGCTCGCGGTTTCGATTCACGCTTCCTCCCCACACTCGGTCGCCCTCATGCAGTTGCGCTTCACTTCGTTCGCTGTGGTCAGCTTACGGCGGGACTTTCACCCACAAGATTGCGCCCATGCTGGGCGCACATAAAAAAAGCCACCCGAAGGTGGCTTAACTTATTTTCATTTTATTAAAGACATGATCTGGCAGCAGTGGCCCAGTGATCGTTCCATCCTTTTGCGACGGCATATACCTTAACATCGCTCCCGCCAGATTCTGATTTATCAATATTGACCACCGAAAGTGCCCCAAAAATATCGTCTGAGGCTGTTATTTTGTAACCTAACTCAGTTGGAATGCTGGAACTTGATGAACGAAGCTCCACCCACTTCGGAGCCAGGCATCTGTTAACCTGATCGGCGCTCTTCGAAGTATGCTCAGAAAAAATAGGCTTTTGAGATTCAAGCGAATTCACAGAGCAGCCTGCTAACCCCATAACAAGCATCAGGAATAACTTTTTCATTTTCATGCTCCTTTGAAATTTATCAGAGGTTAGCATAGAGACTTGTACCGTAGAACCTTCATCGTCCTTTCCTGCCAGTATCCACCATACGGTACTCGCTGGCTCAGGTGTCCATACAAATGGTGCAATAGCATATTACCTTCCAGCAGAATCCCCGCGTGATTCCACTTATTCGACTGTACCTGCATGATCACCATATCGCCAGGCTGCGGCGCGCCGTCGAATTCCCGGAACCCGCATTCGTACCAGCATTCCTGGTAGAAATTATCCGGGTACTCGTCCTCCCACCAGGGATAATTCACCCTGTAGTCATGCAGCTCGATGCCGTGCGTCTGCCGGAAATAGCTCATCACCAGCCCCCAGCAATCGTACACGCCCAGGACGAAAGGCCGCTCGATGAGGGGGATCTCTCCCCGGGGCATGATGGTCCGTAAGTCACCTTCCGGCCAGCTGACGATGTGCCAGGGTAGCCCGTTGATGTCACACTGGGCCTTATCCGTTTCGCTCGGCTGGGTGGTTGCATCGGGGTGGCTGTGAACGATGGCGGTCACCGGTCCCCATTCTTCGGCGGTGGCGTAGTCTTCCGGGCAAAGGACAAAATTGTCCTCTGGAGTCGTGGCCAGATTACGGCAGGGAAAATATCGCTCTACCCGGCTCTTCTGCGCTACCACGCCGCAGCACTCGCGCGGATACTCCTGCGCAGCGTGTGCCATGATGGCCGTGACAGTCTTTTTACGCATGTTAACTCCTGATCAATGAGGTACCCGGGAAACCGCCGAATGAGAGTTCGTTATTTTCACCGAACCGAAGTTTGCAGGCAGACAGAGTGCCGTTGCATTCGTCCAGAGAAGGATCGCTGACCGGATTGTTGTTTTTGTCGAAATAGCGCGTGCCGGCGTAATCGCAGCCATCACCGGTGCGGTATTTGTTACGAATGCACCACGTACACAGGGAATGAAGCTGGCGCGTCGGTATCATCAGCCCCTGCAGATCCATCGGACTGGAAAGCGTGAACTCAACCACCTCGCTGGTTTCACTGCTCTTTGCATCGATATAGAAAACCTTCAGCTTTTCCTGTGTCGGATCGGCCGTGACATTGCCGCCAGTGAAGTTTTTCGCATCCAGATAGTGCGCCAGAGTGTCATGGATCGTCACTTTTGCCTGGAGCATATCGTCATATGCCAGGCACAGAGCCGTAATAGAGCTGTCCAGATTAGCGACCGACAGCTTTGGCTTAGCGTTGCCACCACTTGTGGATGCTTCAATACCGGAGATCTGGCAGGGCCACGCTTTATATTCCTTGCCCTGCCACCAGATGGATTTGGCGGGCAGTTTCGCTTCATCTCCGCCTGCTGCCTCGATCTCCCCTGGCGTGTGGGCGATATTGTGAGCGTGAAAACGCATAACATCTGAGACGCCAAACCCGGTACCGTCGACTTCAAAAAGACGGACTTCATTACCGGGTTCCAGCTTCTGATAATCGTTATTAAGACTCATGGTGCAAAGGCCTGTTCAAAAGTGGCAGAGATGTACATTATGGTTTTGCCCTTCACTACTTTTTGCAGGCTGTCAGCTTCAACGCCCCACAGCGCCAGCTCACCGAACGGGGGCTGAAAGGAAAAGGCCTTCGTCTTGTGACGCCTGAGGAAAGCGTAAATCTGCAGCCCTTTATCCGGTCTGCCGGTAAAGGAGTATTCATAGGTTAACGTCTCGTCATTGATTCCCGATCCGCTGACCTGCGTGTACCCGTCTCCAAACTGGGCTTTCCGGATGGTGTCTTTGCTTTTCGTGGTTGGCTGACTGGCCGACTGAATGGGCCAGGGGAATTTCTCGATAGCCATTAGCGCCTCCCGTTGTTCAGATTCCAGATGATTCCGCCAGGTTCGCTTTCCCGGGCGATCCCCTCCCGGATGGATCGGTCAACCACCTGCTGGTAGGCCCTGCCGGCTGCGTCACTACTCGCCTGACTTGATGACGAACTCTGTTGAGAAGGGGTAACCGTGACGGGAGCATAAACACTCACCCCCAGAGGCGTGGCAATGCCCTTACCACCTCCCACAAGGCCACCGCTGGCATATCCCCGCATCAGGCTGTACAGGTTTCCTACGCCGATCCGGCTGGTAGCTTCTTTGGTGAAGACAAACTCCCCCCGGTGGACAACACCAGCCGGGTCATTTTTGCCGCCATAACCCGTAAATCCGCCAGCAGCAAAACCCAGCGCTGTTGTGGCTGAGTCAACCACCCCGACCATGGCTTGCTTAACGAGGATCTGCGTCATCATCGACAGAATGGATTTTGTGAAATCAGACCATTTGCCTTTCCCGGTCGTAAGCATGTCGGCCATACTCTGTCCGATTCCGTCAAACGTGGCAGCGGCCAGCGATTTCACCTGCCCGTAAGCATCGTCAGCAGAGTCAACATAGTCAGCCCAGGCCGTTTTGGCACCAGCCTGCCAGTTCTGGCGGAGGGCGTCCTGTTCACCATAATAATTCCTGAGCGCGTCCAGCTCGTTCTGGTACTGCTGATCGCCCTCATTACCCCCGGCATTTTTCCAGCCCTGTAGCAGCTGTGCTTCCTCAAGGCGACGTTGGGTCTGACGGCTGCTCATACCGGCACTATCCGCCAGTGCCTGCGTTTTCTCACCCATCTGGGTAACATATTTTTGCGAGGTATCCTGCAGGCGATTCAGGCGCTCCTGGGTGACGATCTGATCACCAAGGGCTGCATTTATTTCTGCTTGAGCGAGAACCTTATCTTTAGTGGCGAGTACAGATTTTTCATCATCAGTCAGCGTACGCGTTTTCGCAGCCTGCTCAAGTACAGTGAATTTGGCCTGCTCTTTCCATAACTGCTGGCGCTGCTGGCTGATCTGGTCGTTAATTCCAGAGTGCTGGCGTAATACCTCCAGCTGGGTTTGCAACTCGAGGGTCTGAGCGCTGGTATTGTCGGTAAGTTTCGTTCCGCCCGGCGTCCTGATTTTCGTCGGCTTCTTCAGCGAGTCGTCGTATTCCTTTTTCGCCGCGGCCAGGTTGATGTTGTAATCAGCCTGGAGGATCCGCCCCTCTTTCAGCGCTTTGTTCAGCTCGCTCTGGCGAGCGGTGTACTTCTCCAGGGCTGTCTGCGTTTTACTGTAATTCGCCTGGGCCTGTTGTGCGTACTTGAGGCGATCGGCTTCGAGTCCTGCCTCACGGGTTGCGTTTTCCTGGGCGAGTTGTGAGTTGCGGGCCTGCTGCTGAGCCATGTCCAGCGCCTGGCGGGCAGTCTCACGGTCATTCCAGAAGCGGGCGCGCGCGTCATCGTTGACATAACGATCACCCTTACGCAAATTCCAGATTTCATCCGCCCGCTTAAAGGCCGCCTCTGCCTTGCTCAGCATTTCCTGAGAGGTGTCCGGCCTGCCGATATCCAGTGCCGCATCCCACATGGATTTGAACGCTTTTTTAAGGGAATCTGCGGCGGATTCGATCGTACCCATGTTGTCACGAATACTGGCAGTCTGTTTGTCGAACCCGGCGGTTGCTGCTTCGTTGGCCGCCTGCAGGGCTCCTGCTTCATTTCCTGCGCGCTGCAGAGCAGTAACATATTCAACCTGCTCAGCCGTGACATTGTGAAACTGCTGCGCCATCGCCAGCAGCCCTGACGCCGGATCATTGGCCATGCGCCCAAATGCTTCAGCCACCTTATCGACCGGCAGACCGGATGCATCCGTGAATTTCGCAACCGAGATCGCAAGCTCTTCGAAGTTAGCACCCGCGCGAACGCCTGCAATAACAAGCGCGGTCAGCGCCTGACTGGTCTGGTTAAATGTAAGCCCCGCTTTCTCGCCGGCAGCTGCAATGGTCTGCATGCGAACAGCTGTGAGACCTGCAGTATTACCGGTCAGGGTCAGCGTTTTATTAAATTCAGAGAGCGTGCTCGATCCCTGATAATACGAATACATCAGTGCTGCGGTACCCGCGGCGAGCGCCCCGACTCCGAGCATTGTAGGTGATATCGTTCCCAGCAAAGCACTGAACATAGGCCGGAGACCACCAAACTGGTCTTTAATTTGTCCGCCCTGCTGGAGCATGATCAGCCAGGGGCTTTGCCCACCGGCCAGCTGTGTCGCGATGTCAGTAAACTGCGCTGGCAAGGTCCGCATCGCGGCACTGTATTGGCCTACAGAAATTCCGGCTCGCTTTGCGGCCAGTTCCTGCTTCGAAAATGCCTGCTGAACCTGAAGGGCAGCATCATTGGCCGCTTTACCCGTTCCTTTCAGTTGCTTATTTACGTAAGTAACCTGTTCGGTAAATTTGGCCGAATTAACGTCAAGGTTAACGACCAGATCACCCACTGACTGTGCCATAGCGCACTCCTCCCAGGCTTTCCGCCACAGACATCATCACATCGTCATCCATCGGTAAGTTTTCCGGCTCAGGCGGGTTCAGAAGGCTGAAATTAAGCGGGGTTTGTTCAGTCTCCGGCCACATCACAGAAACCACCAGATGACTGAGCCGGGAGAAGTGAGCATCCAGCAAATCGTTTTCAAAATACTGCTGCTGATAATATCGCCCCCACTCAGCCAGCTCAGTCGAAGACATGCCGGCAAGCATCGCGCGCCAGTCCGGGCGCCGGAACTCCCGCGCCAGTTTCATTACAAAACTCAGCTCACCGGCTAACGCTTTTCCGCGCTCACCTCCTCTTCCCCGACAGCGTGGCCTGTATTTTCCTCGCCGCTGGCCTGCCCGGGATCCTGAAGCGGGAGCATGTCAGAGAGCTTTTTAACAAACTGTTCCCCGGCACCAATCATCGCTGGCGACCAGCCGGATAAAACCTCATCCTGCAGAGCATCAACATGCTTTGAGGTATCTCCCTGCCACAGTGACATTGCGATCAGACGGGCACCGCGCCGGATATTGCTGGCAACCCGTAATGGAAGATAACCCTCATCTTCTTCATCTTTTGGCAGGGATTTCTCGTCCAGCGCCAGGTACTGCAAATGCTCGATACGTTGCAGCGCGGACAGCTCAAACAACTCAATAGTGTTGCCATTGAAGATAAACGGCTCTGATTTCAGAAAATTCATGGAAGACTCCAATAAAAATGACGGGGCCAGCGCCCCGCCGGTCAGGAAACGGTGACAGTACAGATCGCGACTTTCAGACCATCGTTCATCATCACGATAATCTGAGATGTGCCTGCAGCAACACCCGTCACGGTCAGTACGTTGCCGCTGGCGGTTACAGTCGCTTTAGCCGGATCAGAGGAGGCTACACGGAAGGTTTTATCAGTAGCACCGGAAGGCGTGACCGTAACATTGATTGTGTTTTTGGCACCGACAGCAACCGCAAGGGTAGACTTGTCGAGCGTTACACCGGTGACGGCCACGGCCGGGGTACGGCTTTCTTCTGCCAGCGATGGCTTGCCGTTATTGCTGATCTTCACGCTGCGGGTGATAACCTCCTTCGCCGGGATAGTTTTACCGAGGCTGCTGACCCAGCCCTTAAAGACGTCGATCGTCCCGTTCGGGTATTTAATTTTGTAGGCGCGCACATCGCCGCTGTAGAACCAGTCCACCAGCGACTGCTGCCCGGATTCACCAGGCTTCCACGCCAGGGTGAAACTGGCTTCACCGGCTGACTTCTCGCCCTGTGCTGTATTCGCCCAGTCTGCATTCGGATCGTCAAGGTAGGTGTCGTCATAGGACTCTGCGGTCAGTTCACCTGGTGTCAGGTCTTTGATTTTGGCCGTGCGGGTCCAGTCAGTGTCACTGGCCGGATTGGCATAGGGATCGCCTGTACCTGTGTAGAGCCAGAACGTTGTGCCTGCCCCTTTTACGGGTTCAAGCGGGCTTGGTGTTGGCATGATTACCTCACATTACGTATGAAATTGTGTATTTAAGGTCGGCTGATCCCCACGTCGCCATTTCGTCATCGCGCTGATAGTCATAGCCCTGGGCAGACATGGTTTCGATTAAGGGGGTAAGGCCGGGGAGTGCGTTGAGCCGGGGGTAGATTTTGCTTTCCATCCAGGTATCGAGCGCAGTATCCGTTTCGCTCGCTTTCAGGAACACTTCAATATGAAGCGTGGCGCGCCAGATATCTTCGTCTATGGATTCCTCTGTGGACTGAGCATCGGTGATATAGACGGCGATAGCCGGGAGATCTTCGGCCTCGAGTACAGCAGGGCGGCCATCAGACCACGTTATAGGGTCAGTAATGCCCGCTTTCAGGGCATCCAGCACCGCCCGGCGGATCAGGGGATGTTTCATTTAGTCAGAATTATCCTCAGTTGGTTGCGTAAAGCTGCCGAAAGCTCTTTCGGGAGATCCGTTGTCGTCAGGCGGGTACTTTCCTGCTTGAATGCCTCAGTAAGCGGGGCCGCCAGAGGAATGCTCACCACCTCGAGCGGGTAGCGGCTTTTGGTGGTCCGCCGCAACACGTGCCAGCGCCCGTTTTTAAGTTGCTGGATGAATCCGCCCGGGAAGCGAAACCGTCCGATGACAAGAACACTTCGGACGCCAGCCGTATCACGCTTACGCCTGGAAAGCCGCACGCTCGCCACACCCAGTTTTATCGCTGGCAGGTTGCCGCGGTTCACCCGGATAGTCGCCTGCGGCTTACGAACAGTAGCCTTCTTCAGGCGTGCACGCTGATTGACGAGTTTCCGCTGCACCCGGGTGTCCTTCGCAACCTGGCGGGTGCTGCGGGAGATGGCCCGTGTGGCCACACGGTTCACCGCCTGAGAGGATGCCCGCGGCACGGCAGTTTTGCTGATGCTTTCCAGGTTAGCGATCGCCTGTTCGAGCCCTTTAATGGACATAGAACCTCCGTTACTCAATCCAGATCTGTGGCTTACCGTTGAACAGCTGTTTGCGGGTAACGATGTAATCCCGTCCCTTCCAGTGGATGGCATCGCCTTTGCGCGGGGACACTGCCAGGGAGAACACCACCAGTGACAGGCCATCCCCTACCACCGCCCCCATCTCAGCGACAAACTGGCTCTCAACCGCATCAAAACTGACACCGTTGATCGTGACCTTATCCGCCATCAGGTTGACGGTGGCCGCGTCCATACGGGCCACCATTGTGTCGAAGGGGTTAGCCATTCAGCCTGACCAGTACGGAAGTAGCGTTAGCCCCTGCGGCCTGCCAGGCTTTCCCGGCCGCCGTCGCCCCGGTAGAATCCAGCTGTACTTTCCCGCTTTTGAAGTAAACGGCTTTTCCCTGGGCGATATCATCAGCCGCCAGTTTCGGCAACTGGACGACGCCACTGGTGAGGCCTGTACCGGTTTCGCCGACGGCAATATCAGCGATAGCGATCGCCAGCACATCACCCACGGCAACTGGCGTGCCGCTGGCGATCACCGCCGAACCTGAGTTGGTCAAATCAATGGTGTGACCATCCTGTACGTAATTCTTCATGAGCTCTCCATATGGCCCCTGCCAGGGCCATGTTGCAGATATAAAAAAAGCCCTTACGGGCCGGTTCAATGTCGGGGTGATTACTTACCGGATGATTTCGCCAGACCGCGATAATCCAGCGGCGCCACACCAGCATCGATGCGGACTTTCGTCGCAACACCGTCAGTGGTGAAACCTTCCTGCTGGTCGATGTACGGGGCATCAATGCCATTGAGGTACGCCACTTCGATGGTATCGGTGCCCTGTGCGGCCGCCAGATACCAGGCCGCCGGGTCGGCATCATCGAGACGCGCTTCTGCGATCACTTCGGCAAAGTTCTGCAGCGGGTTCACAACGCCGGCATTGATATCAGCCCCTTTCACGCTTGCTGACTTAATGGTCTGGCTGGCTAATGTTTCCAGACCCACCGGAACCAGCATGTAGGCCGGGCGAATGTTCAGGGCGCGTTCACCCTCTTTCTGCTTGCGCATGTTCTGGCGGGCTTTATCAAGGCTGTCTACGCTGATGGCGCCAGATGAAAGGTTGCCATGGTCAGCATGGAAGAGCGTTTTACCATCTGACAGTTTCCCGTTACCGGTCAGCACCGCATAGACCAGGTCACCAATTGTGGCTTTTGCAGCGCGCCCCATCTTCATCGGAACGTCAGTCAGCTGGTTCAGGTCATCGTTGATGATGGCCTGACGGGTAACGGAGAAAATCTCGCCGTAAGTGGCCAGCGCGATGGTTTCACCCTTATCCTGCGTGGTGATGTACTTATATTCAGCCCCCTCACGCACCTGACGCAGGGACGGGAAGCCACCCATGCCGACGCGATGCGCCGTTTTAAAGTCGGACAGCTGGCCTTTTTTGGTCCAGAGCTCGAAGGTCTCAGCCGCTTCTTCCCAGCCCTGCAGCAGTGCCTTGTTGGCGACATCGAGCAGGATATTGCCGAAATCAGAGGTGCTGTGCGTCAGCGCAAAACCGACCATCTGCATCGGGTTGTAACTGGAAACCCCGATGCCGCGCTCAGTCAGGGACATGCGGGCGTATTCGCGCAGCGTCATACCGTTATAGACGTTGTCACGCTCAACATTTTCATAGCCGGCACGCGCCATCAGCGCCTGGCGGATCCCGTCGCCGACAAAGTTACCGTTCCCGGCGTGAACATGTGGCTGGTTGGTTTTGTTGGAAGGCGTGGCGGTTTTACCCAGCTCAGCCAGCAGCAGGTCTTTTGCCTGTTCTACCGAACAATCTGGATCAGCAACGCACTTGTTTTGCAGTTCCATGTGCTTGTTGCCGAACATGGCAAAGAGATCACTGATGCCATTCACACGGGCTTTTTGCTCTGCCAGAACCTGAGCGCGAATTTCGCTCTCATTAATTGCAGGAGCAGCTGGCGGCTGTTGGTTAACTGGTTCGCGCTGGGCGGAGTTGCGCGGCGGGGTGATCATGTTACGAATGCTGTTTGGCATCTTTTCAAATTCCTCAATACGTTTCGAATGGATACAGGCCATTGCCTGCAGTGAAGGTGTCACCTGGTCAGCAAAACCCAGCTCGACACACTCGTTGCCGTTCATCCAGGTTTCATCCTCCAGCATTGCCGCAATTTCTTCAGGGCTTTTGCCAGTCTTTTGCGCGTAGGCCGGGATCAGCACCGACTCCACTTTGTCGAGCAGGTCGGCATAGTCGCGCATGTCATCAGCGTCACCGCCAGCAAAACCCCAGGGTTTGTGGATCATCATCATGGTGTTTTCCGGCATGATCACCGGGTTTCCTACCATGGCGATTACTGATGCCATTGAGGCAGCCAGACCGTCGATATAAACGGTGATCGCCGCGCCGTGGAATTTCAGGGCATTAAAAATGGCGATACCGTCAAAGACATCGCCACCAGGGGAGTTGATATGCAGTTTGATATGGGTGACGTCGCCCAGCGCCTTAAGGTTTGCGACGAACTGCTTCGCCGTTACTCCCCAGTAGCCGATCTCGTCGTAGATATAGATCTCAGCTTCGTTTTCGGAACTGGCCTGCATACGGAACCAGCTATTTTTTGCCTGGGCCTTTGGGCGATTCTTTACCCGGTTTTGTTTCCTCGACACTGGTGTCTCCTTTGTCGTTTGCCGGGTCTGTATCGAACACCAGCCCCTGTTTATGGTTTTCATCGATTTCCGCCTTACGGCGGCGTTTCACGTCATCCGGATTTGCGCCGCGGGCGCGCACCCATTCACTTTCGGTTGCCGCACCACCCCGGAGCAGAATTTTCCAGGCGTTCGCCTCTTTGACCGGGTCAATCCATGGCATAACGGGGCCGGAGAACACGGCGCTGTATAGCGTGGCTTTATCCACATTTGGCGGGATCGTGATCTCGCCTGAAGCAATCGCCATCTTGAGCCAGGCCCGGTACATCGGCCGGGTGATCGCCGCGATGAATGCGTCCTGCAGGATGAAATAGCCTTCGGTTGACTCCACGAGCTCCTGGCGCTGTGCGCTGTATGTCCCGTCGTAATTACGGGCGATACTGGAGAAGCTACCGCGCGATCCGGCGGCCACAGCACGGAGCTGCCCGTTGCGGAAAGTTTCGAGGTTAGGGTTGGGTCGGTCCGATTTGATCATCCCGATATCTTCACCGGGACGGAGATCGTCAAACAGCATACCGGGTTCAATGTTCAATTCCCGTGAGCCCTGCGCGCTGTCTTCCGGATACGACTGACCATCACCTTTCTTGATGAACATGCCCAGCGCCGCAGCGATGCGGGCAGCGGTCAGCTCGGCGTCTTCGTATTCCTTCAACGCCGAAAGACGCATCAGCACCCCGGCAAGCAGCGAATTGCCCCGGATTTGATGCAGGCGCCGCATGAATTTCAGGTGAAGCATGTTCTCCGCCTGAATATCCTTTGTGTCACCCTGGCGCATGCCTTCCGCTGGCAGGTTTTTGTAGACCATGTATCTGGTCGGACGGCCCCAGTCGTTGAGGTAAATTCCCTGGCATAACTTTTGCCCCGGCTCTGTCCGCTCCATCGGCACAAAGTCGGGTTCCAGCGCTTCAATCCAGAACGGAATTTCCGCCACAGACGACAGACCATTACCGGTGCCACTGACCAGCTGCGCGAACACCTCACCGTCCCGTAACCAGGTCCGGCACATCAGACGCTCAAGCACTGGCCGGGTAAACTGGCCGGTAACATCCGGAGAAACGGACCATTCCGCCCATTTGGCACGGATCTGCTTGGCAACGTCAGCGGCTATCTCGCCGTTTTTCATCAGTGGCTGAGGCTCAACGATGATGCCTTTCGCCCCCACGATGCGCTCTTCGAGCTTATCAAGGATGCCGATCACCAGATCGTGGTTACAGTCGAGCCACCGGGCCTGCTCGCGCAGTGAGCGCCCGCCAAATTGCGTCAGCTGATTCGCTGAGCGGTTCTCACGTTTTGCCCGGTGCGTCCGGGTAGGAATAACAGCCTCGTATGCCTGGATCATCAGGCGCGACTTCAGACGCTCTGCTTTCCAGCCCGGGGAAAACACGCCTATCAGATTATCCAGGGCGCTCATCGCGGGAACCTCGCCAGTTTAAAGGAGCCACCCCTGCCCGTTGCGGCAGCCACAGCAGCAGCCTCTTTTCGTTCCCACTCCTGACGGCCTTTCCGTATTTCGCTCAGGTTCTCCATAGTCATCTGCTGACCGTTAAACGTTATGGACTTGCCCTGCAGGATCGCCATTTCCGCTTCGGTATAGCGTCTGACCATGTCCTGAATATCATTGAGATTCACACCCAGCCTCCTGATGATGATGACCATGCCGATTCACGGGCTGGTTTCGTAGCCTTAGGCTCTGATACTGACGGTTTTGCAACCGGCGGCGGCGCCACTGCAGGCGCGTCTGGCGATGGCTCAACCACCAGATAACTCTCCCGGCGCGCCCACTCAGGGGCATCAGGCCACTTAATCTTTTCGTAACCATGAAGAATGACCAGGGCATGTGCGTAAACCATAAGGTCAAACGCTTCGTTTGCCCCCTTACCAGGCTTCGTCCATTTACCATCAGCTGATCGCTCCTCATAGGTCAGTTCGTCGTAAAACCACCCTCCCAGCCAGTCAGGGAAATGCACGTAGTTCGGCCCCGGCACATCGCGCCATAGCGCGTTGTTGATCCGGTCTTTCAGTGCGTTGGTCTGGAGAAGGTAGAGAGGGACATCACCGGCCGCCTTCGCGCGCCGTGCAGAACGCCCGGTGTTATCCGGGTAGGTTTTGGTAATCAGCTTCGCCCGGGTCTGGCTGTCACCCTTGAAAAGCCAGACTTTGCGCTGCAGACCGTCACGGCGACAGCGCCGCCAGAACTCATAGGCGTTGTCGGTAACACCATCCTCCCCGCCGGAGTCGACGGCTATTGCCAGCAGACCCATTCGCTTGCCTGGTTCACCATCAAGCGCCCAGGTTTTCTCCAGCACATCGGTGCGCAAAAGATCCCAGTCCTCCGGATAGCTGGCAGGATCGATGTGGTAGCTTTCGCCGTCAGGCGTGGTGCGCATCGACTGCATGATGTTGTACCGGTCAACCACCCACCGCTCGCCGTGGGCGCCGTAGCCAACAACCTGCACCACAAACCGCCGGTTTTTACCGCCCTGAACATCGACGGTCGCCACCAGGAAGTTGACGCCAGCAGGCACGCGCCGACGCTCAACCGGTTCGGCGCGCTGCTGCAGTTCGTCACCTTTGCGTTGCTCAATGCTGGAACGCGGGAGATACGGTAGCCCCCAGTCGGTGTTGATAACCGTCTTCAGCGTTTCTTCGCTGCCGGTCGCCTCGTACTCCTGTTCAGCGGTCAGCAGTTTATAAACCAGCTGTGCCCAGGTCTGATATGCAGCTGCCGGGCCTTCCATCCAGAACGACGCGATTCGCGACCGTCGTCCGGCGCCCGTTATTGTTCCGCTGCTGTCGATCTGCTGCTCCTCACGCAGCCAGACACCTTTCATATTCAGGGCGCGTTTCTGGTCAGCAGTGATCACCCCGGAGCAGGAAGGGCAATGTATACAGGCCGCTTCGCTGGCTTTTACCGGATCGCTGATTTCCCGGTAACCGGTCATCGCCGTCATCTCAGGCTGGAAATACTCACCGCAATGAGGACAAGGCCAGTACCAGCGGCGGCGGTCGCCGCGGTTGTACAGAGAAAGAATACCGGTTGTCGGCGGGGCTTCATGCGCCGAGCTCCGGCGCCACTTCGTATCGCGGATGTCCCGGCCTGGTGAACTCTCTACCAGCGTCATGCCGGACGACATAAACGTAGTAGTACGTTTGGAGGCCAGAGAGAATGCATCCCCTTCCCCGTCTATGTCCTCTGGAAAGCGGTCGTAATCAGTAAGGGCGACGCACTTGTAATCCGACGAGGACATGATATTGACCGACGGCCAGCCTATTTTGAGATAGTTACCCGCCCTAAAGGTCCTGTCATAAACGTTGTTATCGTTCCTGCGGGGGCTCAGGCGGGTTGCCACTTCCGGACTGCAACGGAACGTGCGATCCAGTCGTTTCTTCGAGTGCTCGCGGGCCTTTTCCTCTGTCATCTGAATAATCAGCATGTCAGACGGGTCGCAGACCACGTTATAAACCACCCACCCGTCAATCAGGCCTATAGTCTTACCTGTTCGCGCCGGGCCGACAAACACCACTGCGTCATACTCGCGCGACGCCAGGCAGTTCATTGGCTCAAGTACATACGGAGCCAGGTTCGGATCCCAGGGAACGGAGTTACCGGCGCCCATTGGCACGCGCATAAATTTACTGACTGCATCGGCCACCAGCATGCGGCGTGGGGCACGAAGTATTCCAGGGATATCCTTGCGGATCCCCCGGGCAGATGCCCGCTTCGCCATCAGTCCTCCTCTGGCTCGTCCTCCTCCGGTTCTGCGTCCAGAACGCGCTGCGCAATCTGGTCGCGAAGGTCATCAATAACACTCTGTACCCGGCTGATAGCCGAGGGGCTCATGGCGCAGTCACGCTCCAGAATGTCCGGCAACGTTTCCAGCACCTGCACCACAGCTTTTGCCATGACAGAAAATTCACGGGCCACCTCATCAGCCGGGATTAGCTGGCCGGTATCCTGCTCGAATTTGAGCCGCTCGTTTTCCGCTTTCCAGTGGGCGAGCCTGTCCGAGGGCGTCATATCTTCGGCGCTGGACGCGACGACGGGCGCCATCAGCTCGGTCAGCACATCGGTGATGAGATAGAGTTTGAGTTTGTTGTTACTGCCCAGCGCAGGCTCGAGTTGCTTAAGCCTGGCGGCAACGGTCTGGCGATGAACGCCGGTGATCCCTGCCAGCTGATTAATGTTCAGCTTCAGGGTGGAGAGTTCCTGGTCCATGATGGTGAACACTTTTTGAACGATTCGACATCATTGCAAAACGGCACTGTTAAAAATCATACAGTTATGCACATGATGATGATGACCCTGGATCACGAAAACTAGCCGTTTTCCGCGTGCCCGCCGCCTCGTGGCAGGCCACCCCTCCGGGAGGACCCATTCAAATGAGAATGATTATTACTTTAATTTATTAAGGGCTGGACTGACGACGGTGAACAGCTTGAGCGGTCGCATTACCCTCTCAGAATCCAAGCCTGACACGGCCTTCAGCGTCGTTAGGGTTAGTCGTGATCCATGCAGTACCAGCCAGGACGTTATCATCCGTACCGTCTTTCGCGCTGCTGGTGAGCTTGCCATCCTTCGTCAGCCACAGGCGGGCACCACGCTGCCAGGTTTCAGCTGCCACCTTTGGTAATACAAACACCCCGGTCATCATCAGAACGCCATCACTGTCGACAGCAATATCATGCTGAGCAATACCAGTAATCGCACCCACAATAACCGGCTGGCCCGAAACCACTGCTTTTGTGGTCCCTTTATGCCAGTCCATCGTATTGCCATCCTGATAGTAGTTCTTTGCCATTTTGATCACCTTTTAAAGCGCTAAAAAAGCCCCGACTAAGCGAGGCTGTGTTTTATCCCCTAGAGGGTATATTTGCGATTTATCCCCTATAGCCATTACGATGGGTCTGCCCATGGTGATGGCGCCTGAGGAAATTCTTAATGACCCACGCTTACGCTTGTTGTTAGGCGCTTCAGTGCCAGACTGTACAGGACTCTGATGCGGAGAATGCCAACTCCGGGGAAACATCAATAAAAAGAGAAATGAAACTGAGACTCCTGCAGCCCTCAAATGAGGGCTTTTTTTGACCATTCGGTCATTAACCGCTTCGCTTATGAGATATGTCCTATAACCACCTACGGTTAGCAATCACATAATAAATCCGTAACGAATATGCACTTGCATGCCCTCACGAGCAGACCGGATTTCCTGCCCATGAGGGTTTTATTTTATGAATACCGATTTGATTGTGATAAATGCATAAAAAATAATGAACAATCACTGGTGTAATTAATTTTAATTGTCCTTATCTGATATATGCAAAAAAACATACCCCTGCCTGAATTAATTACCGAAGCTTAATAATTGCCGCCTCATTGATTAATATTCTTATTATCAACCGCTAAAGCTTTACCTTTAATATTTACCACACTAAAAGCATGGTTTATATTTTGTATGCCATTAACAAAAGGATGTTATCCATGCTTAAAAATGTAAATCTAAAGGTTATATGTCCATATTGCGGCAGTCCGTTTCTGACGATGCCCAATGACTTTGACTTTGATTTTGAAACTAATTTTGCTGACGTCAGTTGTGTCGAGTGTGGTCGAGAAATTAATAAGGACGATGTTGTTCAGCAAGATATAGCGGAAACAAGAAAACGTGATGATGAAACCATGAAGGCCATTTTTAAGGGAACCATGTGGGACCGTAAATAACTCTTAATTTATCTGTCTTACCCATAACTTGCTGGCGACCACTGTAAGTGGTAGTGGCGCCTTTTAAACCAGCCGATTAAATCCTCGTAACCTTCGCTTGTCGCTTTCTATCACGCACCATGGTCCCATTATCAAGCCCACCCGCAGATGAGCTTTGGAATGGCTACTTCTGGCAGTTCGCTTGCCACGCTTTGTTGTGCGCCAGGATGTCTTTCTTCGTCTGCCGGTCCAGCGCATCAATGTCAGGATCCGTAAGGTAGATTGGCTTTACCCAGTCACACGCAGTATCAACCACCACTGGGGCGCTTCCACGAGTCATGCAGCTCGCGATCAACATCGTCATCAGGCATATGGTTAACAGTCTGCTGTACATTGCTGGCCTCTTTCGTTGCTTCTACCCTGCGTTCTGCTGCTGCGACCGTTGCCGCGGCGTTATCTTCGGTACGCTGCTGATCAGCTTTTGCTTCCGCTTCGCTGGTGCCGCGTGAATGGCCTAATCCAAATGCGCCAGCGATAGCAGCGATCACCGTTGCAGCCAGCCCGATAATCATTTCGATACCCATTGTGACCTCACACCAGCACGGATTTTGCCAGGTTGAACAGGGTGCGCCGTTTATCCAGGCCGTTACGTCCGCCATTGATGATCAGCGTGACGCGCTCTACATCGCCCGAATAAAGCAGGCAGCCGTGGGACACGTAAAACCATGCTGCTGTTCGCGCGGCATAGACATCCTGCTCCAGCAGCTCGGGGTGAGTTACCAGATCCAGCTTCAGCGCCTGACCGCAGTTACGGTAGTTGCTGAGGCCTGTGATCTGCTTCAGACCGCGGCCCCGGTATTTCCAGCCGTCACCAGCCACCTGATTTCCCAGGTTCTTTCTACCCCACTCTCCGCCATAGACCAGATTTGCGATCGCTTTCTGGTTAGCTGGCTGCGTGGCCGTTCTGCCGAGGGCGGCAGCCTGTTGCGCTGTAATGCGGTGCTTACCGAACACTGACACCAGACTGTCTGCCGCATAGTTCAGGTTTTCCACCAGCCGGGCAAAGCCACCGGACTCATGGCCCATCTGAGCGATCAACATGGCCTGATCGAGCGGCGCGGTAATGCCGAACTCTTTCATAGCTGCGTTGATATGCGAATACCAGCGCGCAGCCATCCCGGCGCTGAGGTTAGCCGCCTTCTGAAATTGTGTTTGGTTCATTATTGCCTCAGATGATCAACCAGCCGCGCAACGTTGCCTCTGACGGCCACAAGCACGGAAAGGAAAATGACGTTGGCACCAATGGTGGCCCACGATGAATGAGGATATATGCCGCACAGATAGGCTAACGGCACCGCGCTGTACGTGACAGTAATCAACCACGCCAGGCGGGAAACCCACGGTCGATGTCGTGAATCACCCCGGCGGTAAAACATTAGAGTCAGCACTACGCCGGCGCAGAGTAGCGCGTTGATAGTTGCTGTAGGGTCATTTAGAACCACCAGAACCTCCCCGGCGCGTTATCAGCGCCACCAGCGAGCCGACATCCTGGTTATTCAGGAACGTCAGGATTTTGACGGCTAATGCAGAAACGATAACGGCACCAATGGCGTCCAGGGGTTTGTCGCTGTAACCGGTCAAGTTAGCCAGCTTCGACCCGACTAAGCCAGAGCACAGAATGCCAGCGATATAGGACACGATAAAATAAGCAAGTCGGCGTGCTGCGCCGAGGTCTGCGGCTGTGGCGATGTAGAATACAGCCCCTGCAAACGCGCCAAAAACCACACCGTAATCGGTCCCGGTCAACAGTCCATAAACGCTGGCACCCGCCAGAGTGCCACCGGCTAACCCCGTGCCGGAAATTGGATCGGACATTGGTCCCCCTCAGTGCTATGGTTCCTCTCAATATGAGGGGAGTAAGGCCGCCAAGCGCATCAGATTTAAAATTGAAACTCAGATATGGTGATCTCAATTGCATGGCGATAAAATAAACGGTCCACTATCGAATGGAGCGATTCATGATTTTTCTTCGAACAGAAAATGGCAGCGAAAAAGTTGGTGACTGGGCGTTAATCACTTCTAGACCAAACTTTGTAGCCAAAATAGCAAAAGGCGATCATCAGTTTGAGGAGATTATTGGTTACTATCAATTTAAGGAAGAAATCCACTGTAGTTTAACTGGATGTAACCAGCCACACCAGATGGGTTACATCGTCAAAACCTCAAGCGGTATAGAAACCAACATCGGCAACAAATGTGGAAAAAACGAATTTGGAGTTGAGTTCGGCGAAAACGTTCTTAGCTTCAATAAATTCATGCAACTTGAAACGAACCGGGAAATTATTAGTATCGCAAAAGAAAAGTGTGATACCTGGCAAAAAAATATAGAAGCGCTACGAGGCCTCAAACCCACTATTGATTATCTGTCTTTTGCTATCGAAAAGAGTAAAAACTCCAATTTTTCTGGCAGGCTTGGAGCCGCAGAAATCCGCCTTTTAGAAAAAACGCAGACTGGCGTTGTGACTCTTTCTGAAGTTGAAACAGATAAGAAGACCAGGACCATTCTTTTTGCGATGAATAAACATATGCGTGAATCGGGTGAGGCTACGAGTGAATACGACATGGGGAAAGTATCATTCAGCCACGTACTGTTACCTGAGAATAATATTCGCAACTTATTTGTATCAATAAATGAAGATCTAAAAAAAATTCGCGCCATTGGTCTATCAACAGCGCCAAGCCCTGAGATTGCTGAAGTTGCAAGAATCGCCGACACAATTGAAGAACGAATCAAGCAACTAAAAAACCTAAAACATCAAGTCAGCAAGTTCTTAACTAAAAAGAACCTAATGCCTATAGCCAATAAAATAAAATACTCTACGACAGCAGAAGAAATTGAGTTTCAAAACTTTTTGGACTTTTTAAATTGGCTTAAATAATGAAAAAGCCCCGAAAGGGGCTTCTTGTTGAAATCTTTTAGGCGTTACTTCGCATGATTAGAAGCATACACGACAACTTCGGACAAAATCAAGCTTTGTGTTACTAAAAACCTAAACTTTGCTGCTTTCTTCCATTGTACTGGTAGCCCTCTGAAATTCCTTAGCTGCTTTCCCTTCCTCCTGCTGACAGATGACTACCAGCGCGTCCAGAAATGGCTTCCAGTTACGGGTCCATGTTCTCACGTGCAGATCAGGGACGCGCTTCAGTATCGCTTTATAGGCAGCAGTAGACGGTACCGCAGAGAATCCGTTTCCACTGCAGCGCTCACAGGTTTTAAACACCGGCGCGCCGCGCTCGCTTGTGGCTTTGCGATCGAGTACCTCTCCTTTACCACCGCACCGACAGCGGGCGCTAATTGCGCCCTTGCCTTCGCAAACGTCACAGACAGACGGTACAACCTCTGTTACCTCTGTCCACTGCTCCCAGTCAGACGGACGAACGGCACGAGAGCGACTGGCCCAGTATGGCGCTTTACCCCAGGGGTACGAAACCTTGCGTGTAATCTGCTCGCGAGTTGTTCGTCCGGTACCGCCGCAGCTGTTACACGGCGCGCAGGTGGCCGCCGAACGGGAATACTCTGCAAAGGCGAATTGCGCCAGAAGCTGCATGCACCAACCGAACTCTGCACCCGCTGCTTTACGCACGTTCTTCGGTGCGGAATCCATTGCATGACGGGCCAGCGCCTGAACCGCCATCTGCTCATCCGTTTTGCTGATCCCGGCCTTGCCGAAGAATGCCGCCAGGCCGAAACTCGCACGGCTGCTGGTGGTGCCGATGGCCGCCATAACGTCAGTGCCAGTGAGGCGATCCGGTGATGTACCTTTCACACTGTCGCTGATGTGCATTCCCTGAGGGCTGAAATGTTTGAGTGATGCTTCCAGTTTCATGCGGCCACCTGCTGTTTTTTATAGAAAACCATTTCACGGACCTGATCGCCGTTCGTGAGCATGTCGTTGAAGTCTCCGTTATCCGGCCAGTAGATACTGACTTTCTCCAGATCGTTTTTTGCCAGCAAATTGGCATGGGCGCATTCCATAGCAGCCGCTAAACCAGTCGCGCTGTTGATGTCACGGTCTGCGAAGATGATGAAATTCTTCACGCCCGCCGGTACCCGGAATTTCTTCATAAATCCGCTGGTCATGGTTGCCCAGGTATTTACGCCGAAGATCTGGTGCGCTGACAGGGCTGTTTCGATGCCTTCGGCGATGCCAAGCGTGCTGGCAACAGGGAACATACGGATCGCCACTGAACGGGCGTGATCCAGATAATTGTCCTCTTGCAGGGATTTCTGACGCTTTGCGCTGGTGCCGATGTCGGCCTTTTTTGAGCCGTCCAGAAGCGTCTGATGCAGATAGCAAAGCTCACCTTTATCATCAGTTGCCAGAGAGTAGAGGGACTGGTACACGCGGCCATCGTGACGCTGCTTATCATTGAAACGGATAGCTTCAGTCGGGAGCTTATAGATACCGCGCGCATTGAGGTAATCGGCACCAGTGGTCCCACGCAGCGGTGCCAGTTTGGAAAACTTGCTGAGCACCCTTTTACGCAAGCTGCCTGCGCTGGTGGTGACCGGTATTTTCAAACGAGTGAAGGTGTTGCCGATCAGCTCGTCGATTTCACGACAGATCTCATTGAAGGGTTTACCCTGGGTTTGCGTAACCAGTTTCAATCCATCGCCGCTGCCGCAGGTACAGATCCAAGTGCCGGCACCGTCACGGTCATCGATACGGAATTTGCCAGTTGAGTCACATAGCGGGCATTTGCCTTTGAAGTGATTTTTACCGGTGATCGGCGGCAGTCCGTAATGTTCAAAAATCATGGCCCACTGGCCCTTTGCTGCTTCTGCCGTCTTCATGCTCGTTTTCCTAACTGCTGTTTGATTTCTTTCATCTGGTTTCTCGCCAGCTGAATTCTGGTCGGCTCAGGCTGGCATTCTTGCTGCGCCTGCGCTTTCTCGCGCTGCTTAGCAAAAGCGATCTGTTTGTGCCTGATGAAGTTCGAAACCGTAGGGGTGATGTCCATCGGGTAATCGCTCAGGCCGTTTGGCCACTCCCCGAAACGCTCATGGAAAGTGTGTTTGCACCAACCATCGCTTACGGGCTTTTTGCCCAGCGACTGGCGCTGACGCTGGTAAAACTTAATCTGGCTCCACCAGGCCTGTTTCTCGGCCTTAGTTGGCTGACGCTGCTCGTTGCCCAGCTTTTTCAGTTTGCGCCCGGTGTCGGTATCGATATCTTCACCGCCCAGCGGCTTGTGACCGCATTTCGGGCAGACGTAGACGCCAGCTGGTTTCATGTAGTGGCATTGCGAGCATTCGTGCGGCCGCTTCTCTTCGCGTTCTTCAGCAGCCCGGCGCGCGCTTTCATCCATTCCGTCTGATTTGCCCGGGAGGTCGTCATACTCGATAGAGTCCGGGTAACCGAGGCGATGTACGGTGCCGCTGTGATCGAAGATGAGGCAGGATTCTTTACCCGGCGCGGCGCGAAGACCGCGGCCCAGCGCCTGCAGCCAGCGAATTTCGCTTTTGGTTGGCCTGGCGTAGATGATGCAACGAACGTCGCTGTCGAACCCGGCCACAAGAACACCCACACTCACGATGATTTTCGTGGCGCCAGTCTCGAAGCGATGAATGATGGTCTGGCGATCCTCCACCGGAGTGTCAGCGGTCATCACCTCGGCATTAACCCCAGCCTGGTTAAACTGGATGGTCAGGAAATTGGCGTGGGCAACGTTCACGCAGAACGCAATAGTCGGCAGGTCACGGCCATTCTCCAGCCAGTTCTGGACGATATCGCCCACCAGCGTGGAACCGCACATGATCTCCGCCAGCTGCGTCTCGTTGTAGTCGCTGCCGAACTCCAGTGATGAGGCCGTTCTAACGCCTTTCAGATCCGGTTTAGTCGGTGCGTAAAACTCGTATTTGCTCAAATCGCCGCGCTGGATCAGCTCGCCGATGGTGGTCGGCTTAATGAGCCGGTCATAGTATTTACCCAGGAACGGCGAAAATGGTGTACCCGACAGGCCGATCACTTTCACACCGCTAGCGCGCAGGCGTTCGATGTCCTGCAGGATGCGCTTTTTACGCAGGTGCGCTTCGTCGATAATCAGCAGATCGATGTTGTCAGGGAATACGCGGCGAATAAGCGTATCGGCGCTAGCAATCTGGATTTTCAACGACGGATCGTAGTTTGGATGGTCTGCCCATATGTAGCCGATTTCGTCACCCGGTAATCCATATTCAACAAAGCGGTTTGCCGTCTGACCGATCAGGATGGTGTATGGCGCGCAGAACAGAACGCGCTTGCCGCGGCTGACGAACCCGGCAACAATGAAAGCGGCCAGCCCTGTCTTGCCGCTACCGGTCGGCGAGTACACCATGAAGGTGTCGTTTGCCTTCCAGTCCCGGCGCAGCATATTAAGCGCGCGTTCCTGTGCAAAATTCGGTGTGATCGTCAGCTGCATTGTGCTGCCCCCGCGGTGATGAGATAATAATTTTGTGATGTGGTTTTCATAGATTCCCCTCACATGGCTGGCGGCCTCCCCAAAGGTTGCCAGCCTCCCTTCTGAATCAGCTCCCCTGAAATTCACTCTTCCAGGAAGAACCTTCCTCGTTTCTGTACGCTTTCAGCTTCCGTACTATCTTGCTGATACAGCGCTTTTTGTGGTTCAGTCCTTAAGACTGAGATCTACCTAACCTATGGATCTCTCCTGTTGGAAAAGGACCTATTCCTTCCCCTGCACCCAATCCCCCCTTTCCCCCCTTTCCCTCTTCCCCATAAAAACGTACTACTTTCCTAGTACAAATGGGGGTGAGGTTCTGGTGGTTGCCAACCTGAGCAGACACCTTTAAGCCTGCATCTGTCCGGGTACCTTCAAACCCGAAACAATCAAAAACGCGCTTGCGTTCCAGCCAAGGGAGGTTCGGCGGTATACCCCTGTAAAGCTCTGCCGTGATTTCTAACGAACAGGCGAAGCCGTGTGTTTGCTTTGTGCCTTGCCCGGTTCTCCTTGCGGTAAGAAACCAGCTCAGCTTCATACGATTCCTGGTACACAGCCGCATAACGCTGAATTGCTTTTTGTCGTGCGGATGGTGCCAGGGTTAATAGCTGCTGCTTAATCCATTCCGAATCTGCCTGGCTATGGTTGTCAGGCATAACCAGGTGCTCATTACGGTTGATATCCATCAGAGCTAAACCTTTCGGGATAGAGGATCTGAATTTCTGTCAATTCTGCGTCGAACAATTTGGCCAGCTTCTCAGCAACTTCTGGAGAAGGCCTCTGTATACCTCGCTCCATTCGACTAAGATTACCGGGGTCGCACTTAATGGATGATGCAACCTCCTGAATGGTCATCTTTGCTTTGAGGCGAGCTTTGCGTAGCGGTGTGAACATGCGCATAACTCCATTTGTGTTTTAGACATAATATGCGTCACAAACATATTATGCAAGTTGAGTTGTGTGAGTTGCAAAATTATGTATAAAATACAAATTAAATAACATTTGGCGGGGGTGCTTCGATGAACGTAGGGCAACGGATTAGAGAGCTGCGAAAAGCAAAGAAAATGACTATAAACCAGCTGGCGTCCCTGACTGATTGGGATGTCGGCAACATTTCACGGCTCGAAAGAGGTATGCAGGGCTACAGTGAAGCCAGCCTCAAAAAAATTGCCGAGGCGTTAGAGGTTCCACTCTCCGAACTATTTTCTTTCCAAGATAAAAAAGATACTGTAGAAACATACAGTATCAATTCACTTTCGTCGGAAAGGAGAAGGGACGTGTATCGGGTTGATGTAATGGACGTTTCTGCAAGCGCTGGCAATGGGAACTCTACCCGCGACTTCATCGAAGTTATTAGTTCGATAGAGTATGTTACCGAAGAAGCAAGAAACCTCTTTGGCCACAGGCCAGCAAATCAGGTCAAGCTCATTAACGTTCGCGGCGATAGCATGCAGGGCACAATCGAGCCTGGTGATCTCATTTTTGTTGATGTCGGTGTCAACCATTTCGACGGTGACGGCATATATGTTTTTGATTTTAGCGGCGATCTCTTTGTAAAACGCCTTCAGAAAATCAAAACTCAACTTCACGTGCTTTCTGACAATCCGCTGTATAGAGAATGGCAGATCACTGATGAAGAGATGGATATGCTCCACGTTTGCGGCAAGGTACTTTTAAGCCAATCACAACAGTTCCGACGCCACGCGTGACCCATCATCCCCGCACATACTAAAGAGCCTTCCGGCTCTTTTTTTTGCTTTTGAAACATATCTTTTAAAGTCAGGAAAACAGTTGGTTATACCCAAAATATGTTTATCACGCATAATTATGTTTGACAGACAATTTTGGTGATCGTATGCTTATTTCATCGGCATACAACGGAGTTAACTAAATGACCAGCGAGCCAACTACTAAAAAGTTTTACCAATTAGTTGATATCGAAGATTTTCGATTCAGTAAAGATTGCTCTCATATTCATTACGGTGATATTGCATCTGATTGCGATACCAAAACGACTTCAATCTTTGAAGCAATAAATCATCTCAGTTTAAGTATTTTTAGTTTGTCAGAAGAGGAAGCAATTAATAGAGACAAAATCCTCAGTCTCACCTGCGTTATCGCTGATCTTGCTGAACTCGGCGTTGCGACAAATAAAATATCTCATGCAGCTTCATATCTTTCTGGGTTAAAGGATGGGAATCATGGCGCATGAAATTTCATTAGAGCAGGTAGCTGAGCGAGCGCATCAAGCGGAAATTATTTGTCGAATGATGGAGTCTTATCCTGACAGAATGGCTGATTCCGAAGTGATAGCGATTGCCTCGCTACTGCGCAGGCTCACAGGCGATGTATGCGCTTGGTTGATTGAAGAGCAGGCTGTTAAAGTCAAAAACAAATAACCACACCGATAATTTAATCTGGAATAAATACAGCTTTATCGCTGGGGAATATTACATCCTTTTTATGGGTTTTTATTATGGTAAATAAAGCCGCTTTTAAAACAGCACAATTAATGCGCAGCGCTGGATATTGGCACATCGCCAATCTCTTTTTAAAGAAAGCATATGGGAGATAAGTTATGTCTATTCAAGAACGACAAGATATTCAGACGCTGAATATCAAAGCAGAACAACTCAATTTCCTTATGCAAACTATCCATGCCCATCATAAGGATTTCGATTGCTACCAGCTTGATGGCCTTTTAGGTCTGGCTTATGACCTCGCTGGCTCCGTTTATTCATGGACCGAGAAAGAGGAGAAAATTGTACTGGCGAATGAAGACGCGCAAAGAAGGATTATTTAGATGGATAAATTAATCGAAACATACCGCCGTCGAATTCTTAAAACAGCGTTACTCCGCCACCAGCGTAAAACCGGTAGTAACTGCATCATTATTAACCAGCCAAAAGGAGAAATAAAAACTATCGAATTAACAGAGATTCTACTCGATGGCCTATTGAGCAGATTTGAAAAACAGGCCGTGAGCGAATTCGGAAATATTGAAGGGATTAAGGCGGTCAGGGGAATTTATAGCAGCGCTGTAGACGTGAATGGCCGCGGTGAGTTCCTGACGGAAAGCGGCAAAGAGTTAATCGACGATCTCATTGCAGAACTGGTCGATTTTGCCAAAAAGCATAAACCAGCAGCTGCGGAGGCTAAGCATGATCAGTCAACAAAATGTTAGCCAGAGTGGTCGCCCGGTTCTGAACGTAGATCTGCATGTTCTGCCTGACTTCACTGGCCGCGTCGTTCTCTACATCGAAAACGGCCAGGTTAAATGTGATCGGCGGTTATCTCCCGACGAGCATATCTGTGCTTTGGACACGTTTATTGAAATGGCTCGTGATATGGAGCTGCGGATCGCGGAGGTGAAAAGTGGCCCTGACTGCAATTCGAATTCCTGAGTGGATTCATCTTAAAGCTGCGCACGTCCTGCGCCAGTTTAGAGCCAGGCGGATTCACCCCTGCCGCATGCATGGCTCCGGGAACCTGAGCCTAAAGGTAAACCACCGCTGGCGGCTACTTTCCCGCGATGGGGGCCGGAACTGGGAAGTAATGAGCCATGAAACTTATAACCGGGAGAAAGACAGATGATCGACAACGATAAAGACAATGTGAAGCAGCTTGTTAACCGACTAAAGGAAATGCAGGAACAGTCCGGTACGCATATCCCAGCCTGGATGCTTGATGAAAATCGTTATGGGAAGGGTGAGCTGACAGATGAAGAACAGCATGAGTGGGCAGAAACCGTCGTCCAGTCCATGCGCGGGACGGTCGCTCTGCTCTATCTCCTCAGTTGCGAAAACCGCTGGGGACTTCGCAACGGCGAATACCAGTTTAAAACCGGGGAGTTTGCTTTCGGCTTAACGTGGGAACTCATCGAAAATCTGCTTGTTGAGCATGTAGAAGGCGCGCTGATCGAACACAAGCCCAAGGAACGGTATCTGGCTGTGTTCCAGTTCTACAGCGCCAATTATCAGCGCCTGAAAGAAGATGGTAATTCATGGTTCACAGCCTTTCTCGACGAGATGTTTGTGGATCTTGCAAATCGCCTTCGCCCAGGCGAATCGGCACCCGTTCAGCACATTTTGCATTGAGGATAATGACGATGAACACAGTAACCATCAATAACAAACAGCTCCCGGCAGTTGAATATCGCGGCCAGCGCGTTGTGACTCTGGCAATGATTGATGAAGTCCACCAGCGCCCGGAAGGTACAGCTCGTGCCGCGTTTAACCGTAACCGCTCACACTTTATTGAAGGTGTGGATTTTCTTGAATTGACTGCGGACGTAATACGTACGGAGTCACTATCAGAGGTTTTTGCCGCTCGTACTGCCAAAGGCATCATTCTGTTCGAGTCTGGCTACCTGATGCTGACGAAACCTTTTAATGACGACCTGGCCTGGCAGATTCAGCGCGAGCTGGTTAACAGCTACTTCCGTACTCACCGACAACAACCCCTGACCGAAATCGAAATGATCGCCGCGATGGCCGCCGACGCAGTTCGCCAGCAGAAGCGCCTGAATCATGTGGAAGAGCAGATCGAAACAGTAACCGAAGCTGTAGAGAATATTAAGCGTGGCAACATGCGTGCAGGCTATGTCGGTTATCGGCAGGTGGTCGCCAAAAGTGGCATGACTGACTCGAAATGCCGCAACCTGGTAAACGCCTACCGCATCCCGACAGACACGCACGAGTTCATGACGCCAGATGGCCTTCTCTCCCGCCGCGCCATCGTGGAACTTGAGCCATTTATGGCAGCGTTCCGCCAGATGATGTCCGAAGCGGAACCCCGGGGCACCCGCTGGTATCACCCAAAAATGGGTTTGTTTCAGGCTATCGGGTGGGAGGGTTAACAGTGACGAGCAATGATATCTGTCTGCCAGCTGGTTCAATCGAGCAGGCCCACCAGCAGGCGCTGACATGGGTGTGTGATGCATACCTGTTTCACCTGGTCTGCCTGCACCGTCGGCCCGTATATCGCCACCAGTACGGCGACATCTCGCTTAATCAGCCAGCTCTGCGGGGCTTTATTGATTCATACCTCACTGATAGGGGCTGGAGCGTGGAGCGCCGACGGGCGCATTACATCAATATTCTCGATCTCATCAAATACATGCATCGCAGCAATTCTGATTTTATCGACTGGGGTACGGTGCCGGTCCTTACGTCGAGAGGGATCCGCTGGATGAATGCCTGCTTCTCCCGCCTGGGCGAAATGGTTAACAGTTACGGTGGCTGGGAAAACGTCGTCAGGGTAAGCGATGAGGTTAAGCGATGAAACAGTTCATTAACTCATTTCTGATCGCCATTCTTCTGGTGTTCATCGTGATTGGTACGTTGATTGAGTACACATTTTTGGCAGATTTCTGAGGTGAATCATGCGTAATACATCGGACATCGTTCTCCTGGTCCCGAACGACTGGGTCTGTGAAAGCGTACTTATCGCGGTAACCGGGCTTAAGCCCGGAACTATCCTCCGGGCCAGAAAGGAATGCTGGATGGTCGGCCAGGAATACGTGCACGTTTCACCGGACGGGAACCCGAAACCGTCCAGCGAGTGCATGTACAACCGCAAAGCGGTCGATGCATGGGTGGACTCGATGAAAAACAAACAGCCCGGGTGATTTGATGCCATGAAAAAGGTAAGCTCAGATCGCTCTTGGGCGTCTGGAGGAATCAATGGATAAGTTTGACTATCCAACAGGCGTCGAAAACCACGGCGGCTCGTTGCGCATCTGGTTCAGTTACAAAGGTAAGCGTGTCAGGGAAAACCTCGGTGTCCCTGACACCATTAAAAACAGGAAGATCGCCGGGGAACTGCGGACATCGGTATGTTTCGCTATCCGCACAGGGACGTTCGACTATGCGTCAAGGTTCCCCGAATCACCTCATCTCAAAACTTTTGGGATAGGTAAGAAAGAAATCACAGTGAAAGAACTTGAAGAAAAGTGGCTGGATCTGAAAAAGATGGAAATTTCTTCGAACGCCCTCAATCGCTATGAGTCGGTCGTAAGAAATGTAGTGCCGAGGATCGGAGGGGGTCGGCTGGTAGCCTCGGTGACCAAAGAGGAACTGCTGTATATCAGGAAAGATTTACTGACCGGTCACCAGACGCCAATGAAGGGGAAGGCCCCGGCGAAGGGACGAAGTGTTGTTACCGTGAATTATTACATGACAACAATCGCCGGAATGTTCCAGTTTGCGGCTGATCACGGCTACTTAGAAGCGAATCCGTTTGAAGGTATTAAGCCGCTTAAGAAAGCCAGGGTAGAGCCAGATCCGCTTTCTCGTGACGAATTTATCCGTCTTATTGATGCATGCCGGCATCAACAGACGAAAAACCTGTGGTCACTGGCAGTGTACACAGGGGTGCGTCACGGGGAGCTGCTCTCCCTGGCCTGGGAGGATATCGATCTTAAAGCGGGAACAATAACAGTACGCCGCAATTATACGAAACTGGGCGAGTTCACTCTACCAAAAACTGAGGCCAGCACGAACAGAGTGATTCACCTGATAGAACCCGCGGTTAGCGTCCTGAGAAATCAGGCTGAAATGACAAGGCTGGGTAAGCAGCACCACATCGATGTTCAGTTGCGCGAGTATGGCCGAACCGAGCGGCATGACTGTACCTTTGTCTTTAACCCTCAGTTAGTCAGGCGCAGCGAGCAGGTGGGTTTTGTTTATAAGGTCGATTCGATAGGTGACTCCTGGGACGCAGCGGTTAAGCGAGCAGGCATTAGGCACAGGAAAGCCTATCAGTCGCGTCATACGTACGCATGCTGGTCATTGTCCGCTGGAGCTAACCCCAGCTTCATTGCCAGCCAGATGGGCCACGCTAGCGCCCAGATGGTGTTCAATGTGTACGGAGCGTGGATGGCTGACAGTAGCTCAGAGCAAATAGCGATGCTCAATCAGAAACTGGCCGCCTTTGCCCCATCAATGCCCCATAGCCTACAGGGGAGCGATGGGGCATTATTAAAATCAGTAAGTTAGTTAGCGTTACCCCACATGTTAACTGTGTGGAGGGTAATACCACGCTGTACGCGCTGCCTAAACCTGAGGTGGTGGCGCGCTGGCGGGAGCAGACCGGCGACGACTTCCGCTTCTGCTTTAAATTCCCGGCCACCATCTCCCATCAGGCCGCGCTGCGTAACTGCGACGATTTAACCGCCGAGTTTTTCACCCGCCTGTCGCCGCTGGCCGACCGCATCGGACAGTACTGGGTGCAACTGCCTGCCACCTTTGACCCGCGCGATCTGCCCGCGCTCTGGCAGTTTCTCGACGCCCTGCCCCGGGAATTTACCTACGGCGTAGAGGTCCGTCATCCTGAGTTCTTTATGAAAGGCGAAGCGGAGCAAGCGCTTAACCGCGGCCTGCACGAGCGCGGCGTCAACCGGACGATTCTCGACAGCCGTCCCGTTCATGCCGCCGTTGCGCATAACGAAGCCATCATCGAAGCGCAGCGCAAAAAACCGAAGGTGCCGGTGCATGCGGTGATGACCGCCAGTAATCCGATGGTGCGGTTTATCGGCAGCGACAATATGCCGCAAAACCAGGCGCTGTTTGCCGTCTGGCTGCAGACCCTGGCGAAGTGGGAACTGACCGCCACCCCCTATCTTTTTTTACATACTCCCGATATCGCCCAGGCGCCGGAACTGGTCGATGCTCTCTGGCAGGCCTTGCAGGCCGTGGCGCCGTCCATTGGCGATGCCCCCACTATTCCGCAGCAATCTTCTCTTTTCTAATCTCAGCCCCTATCATATGAAATGCCATCTGCCAAAAAACAGGGAGTTTGTATGGTTTGCGCGCTGTATGCGGTGCTGGGTGCGTTACTGTTAATCAAGTTTTCGTTCGATGTTGCGCGCCTGCGGATGTTGTACCGCGTCTCTTATGGCGACGGGGGTTTCTCTGAGCTGCAAACCGCGATCCGCATTCACGGCAATGCGGTGGAGTACATTCCGGCGGCGCTGATTTTGCTGTTGTTTATGGAAATGAACGGCGCGGAGACCTGGATGGTGCATGTCTGCGGCCTGCTGCTGATCCTTGGACGCCTGATGCACTACTACGGCCTCCATCAGCGCCTGTTCCGCTGGCGTCGTTCCGGCATGAGCGCCACCTGGTGTTCGCTTGTGCTAATGGTGCTGGCTAACCTGTGGTATATGCCGTGGGAGTTGGTTTTCTCCCTGCATTAGCGCACAATACGCCCCTTTATTTTTCCCGGATTTTTACGTTATGTCAGATCGCGACACGCTTTTTTCTGCGCCTATCGCCAGTCTGGGCGACTGGACCTTCGATGAACGGGTGGCTGAAGTCTTCCCGGATATGATCCAGCGCTCGGTCCCCGGCTACTCCAATATCATCTCCATGATCGGCATGCTGGCGGAACGTTTTGTTCAGCCAGATACGCAGGTCTACGATCTGGGATGCTCGCTGGGCGCAGCCACGCTGTCGGTTCGTCGTAACATCAAGCACGACGGGTGCAACATTATCGCCGTAGACAACTCGCCGGCGATGGTCGAACGCTGCCGCCGTCATATCGACGCCTGGAAAGCGCCTACCCCGGTAGAGGTGGTCGAGGGCGATATTCGCCATATCGAAATTAAAAACGCCTCAATGGTGGTGCTGAATTTTACCCTGCAATTCCTGGTGCCCGAAGATCGTCAGCTGTTGCTGGACAAAATTTATCAGGGGCTGAACCCCGGCGGCGCGCTGGTGCTGTCGGAAAAATTCAGCTTTGAAGATGCCACCGTCGGCGAACTGCTGTTCAACATGCATCACGATTTCAAACGCGCCAACGGCTATAGCGAACTGGAGATCAGCCAGAAGCGCAGCATGCTGGAGAACGTGATGCTGACCGACTCGGTTGAGGCCCATAAGGCCCGCCTGCACAAGGCCGGCTTCGAGCACAGCGAGCTGTGGTTCCAGTGCTTCAACTTTGGCTCGCTGGTGGCGCTGAAGGGCGGTGACGCATGATTGATTTCGGTAACTTTTATCAGCTGATTGCCAAAAACCACCTCTCCCACTGGCTGGAAACCCTGCCCGCGCAGATCGCCGCCTGGCAGCGTGAGTCGCTGCACGGTCAGTTTAAGCAGTGGAAGAATGCGGTTGAATTTCTGCCGGAGATGACGCCGTATAAGCTGGATCTGCTGCACAGCGTGACCGCCGAGAGCGAAGAGCCGCTGAGCGAAGGCCATAAGCTGCGTCTTGAAAATCTGATGCGTAACCTGATGCCGTGGCGCAAAGGGCCGTTTTCGCTGTACGGCATGCAGATCGACACCGAATGGCGTTCAGACTGGAAGTGGGATCGCGTCCTGCCGCACCTCTCCGATTTAACCGGGCGCACCATTCTCGATGTCGGCTGCGGCAGCGGCTATCACATGTGGCGCATGATTGGCGCGGGCGCGCATCTGGCGGTGGGCATCGACCCAACCCAGCTGTTCCTCTGCCAGTTCGAAGCCGTGCGCAAGCTACTTGGCAACGATCAGCGCGCGCACCTGCTGCCGCTGGGCATTGAGCAACTCCCTGCCCTGGCGGCGTTCGACACCGTCTTCTCAATGGGCGTGCTCTATCATCGCCGCTCCCCGCTGGAACACCTCTGGCAGCTGAAAGATCAGCTGGTCAGCGGCGGCGAACTGGTGCTGGAGACGCTGGTGGTTGAAGGGGATGAGAACACCGTTCTGGTGCCGGGGGATCGTTATGCCCAGATGCGTAACGTCTACTTTATTCCGTCGGCGCTGGCGCTGAAAAACTGGCTGGCGAAATGCGGTTTTGTGGATATTCGCATCGCGGACGTTTGCGTCACCACCACCGAAGAGCAGCGCCGTACAGAGTGGATGACCACCGAATCGCTGGCCGAGTTCCTCGACCCGAACGACAGCAGCAAAACGATCGAAGGTTATCCGGCCCCGGTCCGTGCGGTGTTGATTGCCACCAGGCCGTGATTTTTGCCGGGTGGCGGCTTCGCCTTACCCGGCCTACAAAACAACATCTGCCATTTTATCCGAAATATTTCGAGTTGCAGCAAGGCGGCAACGCAGCGAATCCCCGGGAGCTTACATCAGTAAGTGACCGGGGTGAGCGAGGCAGCCAACGCCGCTGCGGCTTGAAATATGAAGGATAAAGGATAAAAAAAGGCCCCTGTTGAAATTGCAGGGGCCTGGTACAAACAAGCATCACATTGGGCGACATGATGCGCGGTAAAAACTGGTTTTAGCGGCGATACTGCTCGATTATCGCCTTCATTCGGGCTACCGACTCTCCCTCAACGCCATAGCGGGAATATTCATCCGCTTCGGCATCAGTCGACATCGACAACCCTGTATTGCGATAGCGCATGGGTGATGGCCACCATTTCCCGGCCGAGCTGTGAAGCTCTTCAACCCCTGCCTGTAAAAACGTCTCCAGGTTGGCGGCGCGAACGCCAGCACCCGCCATTATTATTGGAACACCTGATTGCGCTTTTAGTTCCTTAATTAATGAAATACCTTTTTCAGCAGACGACTGCTGGCCGGATGTCAGCACACGCGCCACCCCCAGTTCCGCCAGCTTTTCAAAGCCTTGCTGCGGATTGATGCACATATCGAAGGCACGATGAAAAGTTACCGCCATCCCCTGTGCGGCGGCCATAATCTGGCGCATACGCGGCATATCGATGTCGCCGTCTTCATCCAGCAGGCCGGTCACCAGCCCCGGATACCCCAGCTCTTTCACAAGGGCGATATCCTCGAGCATGGCGTTAAACTCGCCGCTGCTGTAGCAAAAATCCCCGCCGCGGGGCCGGATAATCGGGTGAACCGGAATACGCACCGCCTGACGCACCGATTTCAGTACGCCATAAGACGGGGTCAGCCCACCCTCTTTCGGAGCGGCACAGAGCTCAATACGATCGGCACCCTGCTCCTGCGCGGTCAGGGCACACTCCATGCTGTAACAACAGATCTCAAGCAATGCCATAAAGCCTCCTTATTCTTCGCTGGCGACAATCTGCTCGATTGTCCAGGGGTGAAACTTCACCGTCACGTTGCCGTCGGTCACCGCCAGGGTGGGATTGGGTAGACGCTCATGCTCCCCTTTTGGCGAACTGGTTTTCACAAAGATCCCGGGCTGGCTTAACCCCTCGTCAGAGAGCAGCGCCAGGGCGCGGGCATTCAGGGTATCCGGGTCGCCGGGCAGGACGATTTCGATATGCTCCCAGCCTTCGTGCGGGTAGCGTTTTTCACCCGGCCAGGGCAGCTCGACCACAGTAAAGCGCCAGTGGTCGACGCACACCGGCTCGTGCAGCTTAAACAGGCAGATGGGACGGCCATTGATGATGTTTTCCGAGAGCAGCTCGCCGCACTGCTCAAACCCGCGCCGCCAGCGTTCCGCAGTGGCGTTCTGGTGGCAGCGCAGGGAGATGTGGTCCGCCGCGAGCGGGGCGATATCCAGACCCAGGCGAGCGGAAAGCGCCGTAAAGGCGTCGGTGAAACGCGGTAAATCGGCTGCAATGTCCTGCAGCTCGTCAACAGATTGCCAGTTCGCCATCGTTAATACTCTTATCGTCACGCAAAAGCGTTAATTTACTCTGTTGCCCGCCTGCGACCAACCGCTGATTTGAGCCAGTGCTGACGGCAACGGGCAATTGCAGTATACTCCCGGCCTAATTTCTTTAACTGATGCGACAGCATGATGGTCGCGTCAAAAATGTAAGGTATCCCGGTGAATATTCAGGCTCTTCTCTCAGAAAAAGTCAGTCAGGCACTGATTGCTGCAGGCGCACCTGCAGACTGTGAACCGCAGGTTCGTCAGTCAGCGAAAGTACAGTTTGGCGACTATCAGGCCAATGGCGTGATGGCAGTGGCTAAAAAACTGGGCATGGCGCCGCGACAACTCGCAGAGCAGGTCCTGACGCATCTGGATCTCAAGGGTATCGCCAGCAAAACCGAAATCGCCGGTCCGGGCTTTATCAATATCTTCCTCGACCCGGCTTTCCTGGCGCAGAACGTGGATGCCGCGCTGCAGTCCGACCGTCTGGGCGTGGCGCAGCCGCAGGCTCAGACCATCGTTGTCGACTACTCCGCCCCGAACGTGGCGAAAGAGATGCACGTCGGCCACCTGCGCTCCACCATCATCGGTGACGCCGCGGGGCGCACCCTGGAGTTCCTCGGCCACAACGTGATCCGTGCGAACCACGTCGGCGACTGGGGCACCCAGTTCGGCATGCTGATCGCCTGGCTGGAGAAACAGCAGCAGGAAAACGCCGGTGAGATGGCGCTGGCGGACCTCGAAGGCTTTTACCGCGACGCGAAAAAGCACTACGACGAAGACGAAGCCTTCGCCGAGCGCGCGCGCAGCTACGTGGTGAAACTGCAGGGTGGCGATGCCTACTTCCTCGAGATGTGGCGCAAGCTGGTGGACATCACCATGTCTCAGAACCAGATCACCTACGATCGTCTGAACGTGACCCTGACCCGCAAAGACGTGATGGGTGAAAGCCTCTACAACCCAATGCTGGCCGGTATCGTGGCCGATCTGAAGGCCAAAGGCCTGGCGGTCGAAAGCGAAGGCGCGACGGTGGTGTTCCTTGATGAGTACAAAAACAAGGAAGGCGAACCGATGGGCGTCATCATCCAGAAAAAGGATGGCGGCTTCCTCTACACCACCACCGATATCGCCTGCGCCAAGTATCGCTACGAGACGCTGCATGCGGATCGCGTGCTCTATTACATCGACTCCCGTCAGCACCAGCACCTGATGCAGGCGTGGACCATCGTGCGCAAAGCGGGCTACGTGCCGGATTCCGTACCGCTGGAACACCACATGTTCGGCATGATGCTGGGTAAAGACGGCAAGCCGTTCAAAACCCGTGCAGGCGGCACCGTGAAGCTGGCGGATCTGCTGGATGAGGCGCTGGAGCGTGCCCGTCGTCTGGTGGCCGAGAAAAACCCGGACATGCCTGCTGACGAGCTGGAAAAACTGGCCAACGCCGTCGGTATCGGTGCGGTGAAATATGCGGATCTGTCCAAGAACCGTACCACCGACTACGTTTTCGACTGGGATAACATGCTGGCGTTTGAAGGCAACACCGCGCCGTATATGCAGTATGCCTATACCCGCGTGCTGTCTGTCTTCCGTAAAGCTGACATCGATGAAAGCGCGCTGGCCCAGGCGCAGGTGACCATCACTGAAGATCGTGAGGCGCAGCTGGCGGCGCGTCTGCTGCAGTTCGAAGAGACGCTCTCCGTGGTCGCCCGCGACGGTACGCCGCATGTGATGTGTGCCTATCTGTACGATCTGGCAGGCCTGTTCTCTGGCTTCTATGAGCACTGCCCTATCCTCTCTGCCGAGAGCGAAGCGGTTCGCAACAGCCGCCTGAAGCTGGCGCAGTTGACGGCGAAGACCCTGAAGCTGGGTCTGGATACCCTGGGTATCGAAACCGTAGAACGTATGTAACATCTTTACCCGGGTCAATGCCTGATGGCGCTACGCTTATCAGGCCTACAAAACCCGGTAATGAAAACAATAAACCCGGCGAAAGCCGGGTTTATTGTTTTGTAGCCCCGGTAAGCGCAGCGCCACCGGGGAATTTCCACCAGATCAGAAGAATTTCCGCAGATATTCCGTCAGACACAATATCGCCATCGCCTGACCGTACGGCATCGAGGTCAACGGGATCTGGCGATAGAACTCCAGATCGCTACCCATCCCGGTACCAAACGAGGTTTGCAGCAGCTCACCTTCCGGGGAGATGTTTTTGACAATCCCGCGAATGGCTTTTTCAGCCACCTCAGCATACTCCGGCCCCACGTAGCGCTTGCGCACCGCTTTCAGGATCCCGTAGCTGAACCCTGCCGTGGCGGACGCTTCCAGGTAGGAGTTCGGATCGTCGAGCAGCGTATGCCACAGGCCGCTCTCGTCCTGGCACTTCGCCAGCGCGGCAATCTGCGCATTCAGCACCTGCACCAGATAACGGCGCACGGCGTTGTTTTCCGGCAGATCCACCAGCTCGAGGAAATCCGGGATCACGATAGTCAGCCAGCTGTTGCCGCGCGCCCAGCGGGCGTTTGCAAAGTTATGCTGACCGTCGTAACTCCAGCCGTGGAACCACAGGCCGGTCTCCCTGTCCATCAGGTTCTGCACGTGCAGCAGGAACTGATACACCGCCTCTTCCACATACTCTGGCTTGTTGAGCAGTTTGCCAATTTTCGCCAGCGGCAGGACGGTCATCATCAGGGTGTCGTCCCACATCTGCTGGTGGTTCTCTTCCGCCAGGGTGATGTGCTGCATGCCGCCATGATCGGTGCGCGGCATCTCGTTCATCGCCCACTCGGCCCAGCTCTCCAGCCACGGCAGCCAGGCCGGGTTGCGCGTCTCTTCATAGCGATACGCAAGGGTCAAAAACGGCGACATGGTGTTGACGTTTTTGGTCGTGGCCCCTTCGGCAAAGCGATCGGCAAACCAGCTGTCGATGATGTCGCGCATCGCTTCATCCCCGGTCTGGCAGTAATACTGCCAGATGCCGTAGAGACCGACCCCGTGGGTCCACTCCCAGCCCGCCCAGCCTTTGGTGTCGATTACCCGCCCGTCGTCCAGCCGCAGTAAAAACTCGCCGGTTTTATCGTGAATGTTCACCAGGTTATGCGTCACTTTTTGGATCAGCGTTTTCAGCTCATCCCGGGCGATAAAACGCTCTGGCTGACGCAGTAACGGGCTATGTTTGACAGGCCAAACCTTCATAATCTTAACCTCTGTTGTATGTCGAATTCAGTGGAGCACGTTCTTTCAGGGACGGTGCAGCGGGCTTATTACGATTCAGATAACCGATGTTGTTGTTACCCCACAGGCAGTCGTAAGGCATACCGGCTAGCATCTCAACCGTGGCGCGGGCCTGCGGTGTCGCGGTCTCCGGCATTGCCCGGCCAGACTCACGCATTTTGGCCGTCTCTTCACGCAGCGTGCTGTGCGTCTGTAAGTTCAGCTTGAAGCGCAGCGACACCAGGAAGCCGCAGATCAGCACCAGGATAGTGCCCACGCTCAGGATCATCAGAATGGTGTGACTTACCCCTTCCGGCTGCACCTTCTGGCCGCTCACGAAGCCGGACATCTGCATCACAATCCCCACCAGCATGATGGCACCCGCCTGGGAGGCCTTACGGGTCAGGGTCATGATCCCGGCGAAGATCCCTTCACGGCGCTGGCCGGTGATGACTTCATCCACGTCAGCAATATAGGTGTAGGTGTTCCAGGGTACGTAGTTGATCCCGCCGCGGCCGAGACCCGCCAGCGCAGAAACCAGCAGCAGCAGCGCGTAGATGTCGCTCATACCGGCATAATAGAGCCCGGCGTAAGACATGGAGGCCAGCCCAAACAGCACCACTACCATGCGGTACGACGGCGCAGGTCCAAAGCGGATGCACAGCGGGATCATGGCGATAACGGCGAGGAACTGGAAGATAGCCATGGTGCCCAGCAGGTTGGAGGCCATGGAGGCTTCCTGCATCAGGACGAAGACCACGTAATAGGTGAAGACCGCGTTGAAGACGTCCTGGGCGATATAGCCCCCGAGGTACATCCCCAGATGCTGACGGAAAATTTTGATCCGCAGTGTGGAACTCAGTTCAACGAACAGACGGTTCAGGCTCTGGCCGAGGGTCAGCTTTTTCTTCTCCTCTTCGGCGCGCAGCGCGGCTTCGCTCCACTCTTCACGAGGACGTTCCCAGGTGAAGAACCAGACGAAGGTCAGCATCAGGGCGCAGAGCACAGAGAACACCAGGCTGGCGTAGAAGAAGGAGACGGCGTTGTCTTTACCGAAGTGGGTCAGGAGAATACCCGGCAGGAAAGAGGCCAGAATCGCCGACATCTGCGCCATAGAGATACGCGCGCCGGAGAATTTGGTTTTCTGTTTGAAATCGTCGGTCATCTCCGGCACCAGCGTTTCGTACGGGACCAGAATCATGGTGTAGACGATATCGAAGATCAGATAGGTCAGCAGGTAGTACCAGAAGCCCATATCCCCGACCCACATCAGCGAGTAGCTGAAGACGCACGGGATACCCAGCAGGATAAAGAACTTACGGCGGCCAAAACGTTTGCCAAGCCAGGTGGTGCCAAAGTTATCGGTCAGAAAGCCCATCAGCGGACTGACGACGGCATCAAGCACCCTTGCCGCCGCGAAGATGAAGGTGGCCTCAATCGGCGTAAGGCCGCAGAAGGTCGTGTAGAAATACAACAGCCAGGCAGCGGTCAGCGCTGTGGTTCCCGCCCCGAGAAAATCGCCCGATCCGTAAGCAAGATAGTTCGCGAGTCCAATTTTACGTGTTTTGATTACCGTCGACCCTGTAAGTTTCAGATGACTCCCGGTTAACCCGGAGCTAACGGGAGTGACTACAGGGTTACAGTAAGAGTATCGCTATCGGGATACCTTTCTGTTTCTGCCATCACGACGGGGCAACTGGCAAAAATGCAAAGAGATTTACTACGCGCGTCACTCTTTTATAAAACAGCGTTTCTCTTGCTTCAAAAGGCGGGGTCAAAAATGAGAGCCAGTCATCAGAATGGCCTGATAACTGGCGAAAAAGCGGGCATTTAGCGGTAATTCACAATCACTTCGTTACGCTGGACCTTCAGAGCGGGGATCAGGCGACCGCCGCCGGGGACTTCCCAGATAAAGCGCAGCGGCTCTACGGCGGGCACGTTATTAAAGGCATTTGTCGTGCCGCTGGCCCCGTCCAGTTCGGTGCAGCGAGCCTGGGAGCAGAGCCGCACCCTAAGCCCGGCGGGGATCGGGCCATTCAGCTCGTAGCGCCAGGCCACCAGGGTCATCAGGCCAGACACCGGCTGCTTCGCCGACAGCGGGCGTGACGACGCCGCCACGCCACGGTTGGTGAGGGTCAGGCCGATACTGCTGTCCTGCCATGCCCCCTCCCCTGCGGCCTGAGCCATCATCGGCAAAACCAGTACCCAGAGTAATTTACGCATCACTGGCCTCCAATGCTGGCGGTCATGCGGATGTGGCGATTGTCCGACAGCTCCATATTCGACAGCACCACCAGCTGTGTCAGGCTGCGGCGCAGGAAGCGCGAGAGCAGCGGACGCAGGGCGTGATTGACCAGCAGCACCGGCGGTGCGCCGAGCATCTCCTGACGCTGTAACGCCTCCTGGGTTTGCGCCAGCAGACGATCCGCCAGCCCCGGCTCCAGACCGCCGCCGCCCTGCAGCGCCTGCAGGAGCAGACGTTCAAGCGGCGTGTCGAGGCCAATAACCTGCACTTCGCCGGTGCCCGGGAACCACTGCTGGGTGATGGCGCGGCCCAGCGCCACGCGCACCACCGCCGTCAGTTCGTGCGGATCGTTTTGCAGCGGCGCATGTTCGGCCAGGGTCTCCAGAATGGTACGCATATCGCGGATCGGCACTTTCTCGTCGAGCAGGTTCTGCAGGACCTTGTGCAGCGTGGTCAGGGTCAGGACGCCCGGAACCAGATCTTCGGTCAGCTTCGGCATCTCCTGGGTCACGCGATCGAGGAGCTGCTGCGCCTCCTGGCGGCCAAACAGCTCTGCCGAGAACTGGCCAATCAGGTGGTTAAGGTGCGTTGCCACGACGGTACTGGCTTCCACCACGGTATAGCCCTGGATTTGCGCCTGCTCTTTCAGGGCGCTTTCAATCCAGATAGCCGCCAGGCCAAAGGCCGGGTCAATGGTCTGTTCACCCGGCAGCGTCCCCGCCGCGGTGCCCGGGTTAATCGCCAGCCAGCGCCCCGGATAGGCGTCACCGCTGCCGATCTCAACCCCTTTCATCAGGATACGGTAGCGCGCAGGAGGCAGATCCATATTGTCGCGGATATGCACCACCGGCGGCAGGAAGCCCATGTCCTGGGCGAATTTTTTACGGATACTGCGGATACGCCCCAGCAGTTCGCCGTCCTGCTGGAAATCAACCATCGGGATCAGGCGATAGCCCACTTCCATGCCCAGGGAGTCTTCCAGCTGAACGTCATTCCAGGTGGCTTCCACCGCCTGGGTGTTTTCCGGCATTTTAACCGGTGCAGGCTCGCTCTTCGGTTTGGTTTCGCGGCCACGTATCCACCAGGCCAGCCCCAGCAGCGCGGCGGTAAACAGCAGAAAGACGAAGTTCGGCATGCCCGGCACCAGGCCCAGCAGACCGAGAACCCCCGCCGACAGCATCAGCACGTTCGGGTTGGCGAACAGCTGAGTCACCATTTGCTCGCCGACGTCCTGATCGGTGGCGACGCGGGTCACGATCACACCGGCTGCGGTGGAGATCACCAGCGCCGGGATCTGGGCGACCAGGCCGTCACCGATGGTCAGCAGGGTGTAGCTCTCTGCCGCCTGCCCCATCGCCATCCCGTGCTGGAGAACCCCAACCAGCAGGCCGCCCACCACGTTGATCACCATGATCAGGATCCCGGCGATGGCGTCGCCGCGAACAAACTTACTCGCACCGTCCATCGAGCCGTAGAAGTCCGCTTCCTGGGTCACTTCGGCACGGCGTTTTTTCGCTTCATCTTCGCCAATCAGACCGGCGTTCAGATCGGCGTCAATCGCCATCTGTTTACCGGGCATCCCGTCCAGCACGAAACGCGCGCCAACTTCTGCGATACGCCCCGCACCTTTGGTGATCACCATAAAGTTGATGATCACGAGGATGATGAACACCACGATCCCGATGGCAAAGTTGCCACCCACCAGGAAGTGGCCAAAGGCCTCAACCACCTTACCTGCCGCAGCGCCGCCGGTATGGCCCTCCATCAGAATGATACGGGTGGAGGCCACGTTCAGCGCCAGACGCAGCAGCGTGGTGAACAGCAGGATCGTCGGGAAGGCAGCAAACTCCAGCGTGCGCTGGGTGAACATTGCCACCAGCAGCACCATAATGGAGAGCGCGATGTTGAAGGTGAAAAGCAGGTCGAGGATAAATGCCGGCAGCGGCAATACCATCATCGACAGAATTAGCAGGATGAGGATCGGCCCGGCCATAATCTGCCATTGGGTCGATTTCAGGTTGCTCGGCAAGCGCAACATTGCCACCAGATTAGCCATCAGAGTCCTTCTCGTTCATAAAATCCAGCGCGGCAGGCACCGGGAGATTCTCAGGTTTCACAGGCCGTTGACCGCCCGCCAGACGCCAGCGTTTCAACTGCCATACCCACGCCAGTACTTCCGCTACCGCGGCGTACAACTGGCCCGGGATTTGTTGTCCAATTTCTGCATGCCGGTAGAGCGCACGCGCCAGCGGCGGAGCTTCCAGCATCGGAATACGATTTTCATTACCAATTTCACGGATGCGCAGCGCGATAAGCCCTGCCCCTTTCGCCACCACTTTTGGCGCGCTCATTTTGTCTTCGTCATACTGCAGCGCAACGGAGTAGTGGGTCGGGTTGGTGACAATCACATCCGCTTTCGGCACATCTTCCATCATCCGGCGACGTGCGGCGGCGCGCTGCATCTGGCGAATACGCCCTTTAACGTGCGGGTCGCCTTCCATCTGCTTATGTTCGTCACGAATGTCCTGGCGGGACATGCGCAGTTTTTTAATGTGGCTGTAAATCTGGAAGAAAACGTCAAAGCCGACCATCGGGATAATGGAGAGCACCACCAGCAGCGAACAGAGCCCCACCAGATTGAGCGCGTTGCGCATGGCGGTGAACGGTGATTCGCTGATCAGGCGCATCATCTCCGGCCAGTTGTGCCAGATAAAAAATCCCGCCACGCTGCCCATTAGCGTCGCTTTCATCAACGCTTTCAGCAGTTCGGCAGCGGTCTGGGCCGAGAACATCTTCGCGATACCGGGCAGCGGGTTCAGTTTAGAAAATTTAAACTGCAGCGATTTACCGCTAAACACCAGCCCGCCCAGCATCACCGGCGACACGATAGCCACCAGCACCACGCCGGTAATGAGCGGCAGCAGCGCGACCATCGCGCCTTTGATCAGCAGGATAATCTGGCTGAGGATCAGGTTAGGGTCGTTGACCATGCTGTGATCGAAGCGCAACCCGGCCGAGAGCATACCGGCCAGCCTGCGGGCAAGGGACTCCCCGCCTATCCAGATAATGCACACGCCAACTAATAAAATCAGCAGCGAGGTGAGTTCTCGGGATCGGGGTATTTGCCCGTCCTCACGCGCTTTTTCAAGTCGGTGGGGTGTGGGGGCTTCTGTTTTGTCGTCGCTGTCTTCTGCCACGGCAAGCATCTCGCAGGTAGAGGTCTGGACGATATGATGCCAAAGCCGCGCGTGACCAATGGGTTAATTAGGGGCGATAAAAGGGCTGATTTAGGCTATTCGGTCGTATCAGCGAGGGGATTACCCCTGCAAAGCCTGTTTGCGACGGCGTGCCACCAGCGATGCGGCGAGGGAGCCAATCTCTTCAAAGTCCGTTGAGACGCTGTTTCTTAATATCAGGTTCCACTTGCTGAGCACCCGCGCGTTCACCACCAGCTCGCTCTCCTCGGTTAACCGTCCATTGCTGGCAAGCCAGTTCGCCACATCTGCCCACTCCCAAAGCGGGGACTGGCCAGCGATCCGCTGAATGGGGCAAGGGAAATCGCCGCCGCCACGCGTGCCATCTTTCAGCATGGCGATAGCCTGACGGGACATATCAGTCATCTCCGCGATGTCGCTCAGGCCGACCAGAGCAGAGTCGACAGACTGTACGATCGCCCCGACGCCAGCAGATTCAATGTTGTCGACCGCAGAGGCGATAGCGTCATTTAATGTTTCAGCCTCCCGATCAAAGGTGAGATAGACGGAGTTGCCATATGCGCAGATCAGCGCATCGCCACAGCCGCTTGCATACAGTGCGTCTTCCAGTCCTTCAGTCCCGCAGGTTACGCCTGAGAGGGTCAGAGTGAAGTTAAACAGCGCCATAATACCTCTTTATTTTGTTGTTAGCGTTTCTTTGTATTCGATAAGGCATGGCCGCAACCACGCCTTACCGGGCGAAATCAAAGGCAATGATTTACGTTGCGAATGATTTGCATGGCATGGTTTTCCGCATTTTTCGGCGTCGACCATACGCTCATCTGGTGATCCCGATGTTCACCTTCTGGGTTACCACAGCGTAGCTTGCAAAAGCAGTGCGCTGAATGTCCTGGTGGCACCCAAACCCAGCCCTTACTCAGGGCATATTCAACAGCCTCCTGAATATGCTTGTTCGGATGTTTCTTCATTTGCCTCCGTTAACAGGATCCTATTGCATGTGTTGACAACTGTCAACGGCAATATTTCATGCACGTCCGTGTCGCCACGTTCCCGCTTTTGCTGTCTACGGCCAGCAAAAGCCCTGCAAAGACTAACAGAATTAATGCATTAGAAAGGGTTGATGTCACGGCGAAATATCGGTTCTGGAAGGCGGGTCGTAAAGAGGGATGAAACGGATGTATAAAGAAAAACGCCACCTTTGCAGGTGGCATTTCTGCAAGGCTCAGAAGCCTAAGCTGTCCAGCAGGTCGTCCACCTGGTCCTGGCTTGCCACGACACCGGCTTTGGTGGTGTCGAGCTGTGGGCCATTCAGCAGGCTTTCGTTTTCGCGTTGCGGACGCGCGGAAGGCTCCGGCATGTTCTCCAGCAGCACCATCAACAGCTGGCGCTCAATCTCCTGGATCACGTCCATCATGCGCTTGATCACCTGACCGGTAAGGTCCTGGAAATCCTGCGCCATCATGATCTCCAGCAGCTGCGCATTGGTGAAGCTGGTATGACCCGGCACGGCACCCAGGTACTGACGCGTATCGGTGACCAGTTCGCGGGCGTCGGACAGTTCGATTGGGTTTTCGAACCAGTCGTCCCAGCGTTTGGTCAGCGCTTTTGCGCCCTTTTCCATCTCGTCCTGATGCGGCTGTGACGCTTCAACACTGTTCAGCGCACGCTCTGCCGCCTGGGCAGTCATCTGTACAACATAATCAAGACGGTCACGGGCATCAGGAATTGCTTCCGCCGCCTCTGCAATCGCCTGATCCAGTCCCAGCTCACGCAGGCTGTCGCGCAACATGCGCGTCAGGCTGCCGATCCGGGCAATTATGTCGCCGGGTGAATGCTCATCCGTAGGTTTAATCGAAGGCTGCATCATCTCCCGTACCTCACATGCCGAGTTTCTCGAAGATCTTACCGAGTTTTTCTTCCAAAGTTGCAGCGGTGAATGGCTTCACCACATACCCGCTTGCGCCAGCCTGTGCCGCAGCAATGATGTTCTCTTTCTTCGCTTCGGCGGTCACCATCAGCACAGGCAGAGAGGCCATGGCGCCATTTGCACGAATGGTTTTGAGCAGTTCCAGACCGTCCATGTTCGGCATGTTCCAGTCGGAAATGACAAAACCAAAGCCGCCGGCGTTCAGTTTGTTCAGCGCATCAACGCCGTCTTCTGCTTCTTCAACGTTGTTAAAACCCAGCTCTTTCAGCAGGTTGCGCACAATGCGACGCATGGTGGAAAAGTCATCCACAACCAAAAACTTGAGCTCTTTGTCCGCCATAAAACTACACTCCTCGTTAAATACGTATTGCCTGTCCGGCACTGATTTTCGCCAGCATTTGCTGACTAACCTGACTAAGATCGACCACTTCGCTGACGCCACCCATATTGATGGCCTCGCGCGGCATGCCGAACACCACACAACTTGCTTCATTCTGGGCGATGGTCCAGGCGCCAGCCTGGTGCATCGCCAGCATTCCGGCGGCTCCGTCGTTGCCCATCCCCGTCAGGATCACCCCAACGGCGTTGCGCCCCGCGTGTTTCGCCACCGAATGAAACAGCACATCCACCGACGGACGGTGCCGGTTAACCGGCGGCCCGTCATGAATTTTGATTTGATAGTTTGCGCCGCTGCGCGTCAGCTCCATATGCTTGTCGCCCGGGGCGATATAGGCATGCCCCGGCAGAACGCGCTCGCCATCTTCCGCCTCTTTCACGCTGATCTGGCACAGCTTGTTCAGACGTTCCGCGAACGAACGGGTAAAGCCTGGCGGCATATGCTGAGTAATCAGAATACCGGGGCTTGAGAGCGGCAATGGCTGGAGTACATGGCGAATTGCCTCTGTTCCCCCGGTAGAGGCACCGATAACCAGCAATTTTTCCGAGCTCAGCAGCGGGCCGGCTTTCAGCGTAGTCGGCGTTGCCAGCGGCTTGTGCGTGGCAACCCGGGCGCGGGCCGCGGTACGGATCTTCTCCGCGATCATCTCGCTGTACGCCAGCATCCCCTCACGAATGCCGAGCTGCGGTTTGGTGACAAAATCCACCGCCCCCAGCTCCAGCGCCCGCAGGGTGATTTCGGACCCTTTGCCGGTCAGCGAAGAGACCATCACCACCGGCATCGGGCGCAGACGCATTAACTTCTCCAGGAAATCGATGCCGTCCATGCGCGGCATTTCGACATCCAGCGTCAGCACGTCGGGGTTATATTTTTTGATTAAATCCCGGGCTACCAGCGGATCGGGGGCCGTCGCCACCATTTCCATGTCGCTGTGGCTGTTGATAATCTCGGTCATGATCTGGCGCATTAACGCCGAATCATCAACTGACAAGACCCTGATTTTACTCATGCTTTATCCTTACTCAGCGCATATACCGTCTGGCCACGCAGGCTAAACTCGCGCACAAGATTGCTGAAGTTCTCCGAGTGCCCGGCAAACAGTAAACCGTCAGGTTTGAGCAACGGAACAAAGCGGCGCAGGATCTCCTGCTGCGTCGTTTTGTCAAAATAAATCATCACGTTACGACAGAAAATGGCGTCAAACGGCCCCGCCACGTTGTACTGCTTCTCCAGCAGGTTGAGCATGGAGAACTCCACCGCATTCGCCAGCTCACTGCGCACCCGCACCAGCCCTTCGTGCGGACCGGTACCGCGCATGAAGTAGCGCTGAAGCTGCTGGGGTGACAGCGTCTTCAGCTCTTCCTGGCGGTAGATCCCGCTCTGCGCTTTTTGCAGCACTTCGGTATCGATATCGCTGGCGATCACCTTCCAGCGGCCCGGCGCGGTGCCAAGGGTGTCGGCCAGGGTAATGGCGAGCGAGTAAGGCTCCTCCCCGGTCGACGCCGCCGCGCTCCAGACGCGGTACTCACCGCTGCGACGGCGCGCATGCTCCGCCAGCACCGGGAAGTGATGCGCTTCGCGGAAAAAGGCGGTCAGGTTGGTGGTCAGGGAGTTGATAAACGCCTGCCACTCCGCGCTGTTCGGGTTGGCTTCCAGCATCCCCAGATAGCGGCCAAAATCATCCAGTTCGAGCGTTCGCAGGCGACGCACAAGACGGTTGTAGACCATGTCCCGCTTGTGATCGGCAAGCACAATCCCCGCACGCTGGTAGATTAACTGACATATCCGACGGAAATGCGCATCGGACAGCGCAAGGCGCTGTGTCATCTGTAACAATAATGACGATTGCCCTGAGGGCAGTGGTGATGTCATAGCGCCTTCTTAATCACTTTCAGGATCCGACTGGCACGGTCTGCGACCGTCCGACTTCTGTTACTGCTTCAACACGTTCATTCACATTAAAAACAGCCACCAGCGAGGTGAGATGATCCGCCTGGCCGGCTAACTGGTCGGTGGCCGCCGCGGCCTCTTCTACCAGCGCGGCGTTCTGCTGGGTCACCTGATCCATCTGGCTTACCGCCAGCGCCACCTGCTCAATGCCGCGGCGCTGTTCATCGGATGCTGAGGCGATTTCGCCCATGATGTCGTTCACCTGGGTGACCGAACTGACGATCTCGGTCATGGTTTTCGCCGCGGTATCCACCAGCTCAGAACCCTGCTGGACGCGCGACACCGACTCTTCAATCAGCACCTTAATCTCTTTCGCCGCGTTGGCGCTGCGGCTCGCCAGGTTACGTACCTCACCGGCTACCACCGCAAAACCACGCCCCTGTTCTCCCGCGCGGGCGGCTTCGACGGCGGCGTTCAGCGCCAGGATGTTGGTCTGGAACGCAATGCCGTCGATAACGCTTATAATGTCGCCAATCTTTTGCGAACTGGTGGCGATCTCATTCATGGTGTTCGCCACCCGGGAAGCCTGTTCGCCCCCCTTCTTCGCCGTCTGCGCCGCGCTCTTCGCCAGGCCGGACGCCTGACGGGCGTTGTCGGCGTTCTGGCCGACGGTGGCGGTCAACTGCTCCATGCTGGCCGCCGTTTGCGCCAGGGACGCCGCCTGCTGCTCGGTGCGCGAAGAGAGATCGTTATTGCCTTCGGCAATTTCGGAGATCCCGGTGTGCATGGCGTAGCTGCCCTGACGCACCTCGGATACCGTCTCACGCAACGAGCCCTGCATCGTTTTCAGGCTGGCGAAAATGGCCGAAATTTCGTTTTTGCCGTACACCGCCACCGGCCGCGCCAGATCGCCTTTCGCAATGCTGTCGAAATGGCTGCTGATGATCGCCAGCGGCTGGACAATCATCTTGCGCGACCAGAGCAGCGCGGCGCTGGTCAGTAACGCCGCCAGCACAATCATGGTGGCGAAAATCACCCCGGACATGTGGTAGCTGTTGCGGCTGTCGTTGCTCGCCATCTGCACAAAGCCGTTCATCTCCTGCTGCCAGGCGTCAGTGCTGGCGTCAAACGCCGCCTGCGACTCCTGCACTGGCGCGGTCAGAAAATCGGACAGCTGGTTGTTCTCAAGCCAGGTGGCCTGGTGCTCCAGATCGCCATACCACTGGCTGAAGGCGCCCTGCATGGCCTTTTTCAGCTCGGCGTCTTTGACGCTTATCGCCGCCTGTTGGTTAAACGTCTTATAGAGCTCGCCCGCCTGCTTCAGGCTGCTGCGCGCGGTGGTCATCAGCCCCTTGATGTCATCGGGCGGATAGCTCAGCGCGGTTAAGGTGCCCGCTTTATTCAGTGCCGTACTGGCCTGCAGCAATACTGCCCGGCTCTGGGTAAGCAGCGCGCGCTGTTGATTGCTGCTCTCCATCTCCTGCAAATTCTGATAACCATCGCGAAAAGCCCAGAACGACAAGCCATTACTGCCAACCTGCAACACCCCGCACAGAATCAAAATCAAAAACAGGGTGGTCGAGATACGAATACGATTTAACATCCACGCTCCCATTTAGCGGCCAGCAGCCGCGATTTAACGTACGATCAAAATGTTTCCCAGTTCTCATCTTTTCCGGTTGCCACTGCGCGTGCGTAAGCCGGTGCATTAACCGGCGCGGCCGGTTGCTGGCTGACGCGCGAGGAAACTGTTTTTGTTGGTTCAGAGGTAAGACGAAACGCCGAGACGGCCATCTTCAGACGGCTCGCCTGCTCTTCCAGCTGTGCCGCCGCGGCGGCGGACTCCTGAACCAGCGAGGCGTTTTGTTGTGTGACGCGATCCATTTCCGATACTGCCAGGGCGACCTGGTCGATACCCCGACTCTGCTCATCCGACGCAGAGGCGATTTCACCCATGATGTCCGTTACGCGGGTAACGGCATTCACGATGTCATTCATGGTCTCGCCCGCGCTCTCCACCAGCACCGAGCCGGTGTCGACGCGTGCGACAGAGTCTTCAATCAGGGCTTTAATCTCTTTCGCCGCGTTGGCGCTGCGGCTGGCGAGGTTACGCACTTCACCGGCCACCACCGCAAAGCCACGGCCCTGTTCACCGGCGCGCGCCGCTTCCACCGCCGCGTTCAGCGCCAGGATATTGGTCTGGAAGGCGATGCCGTCGATGACGCTGATGATGTCGGCGATCTTCTTCGAGCTGCCGGCGATGTCGTGCATGGTTTTCACCACGCCGTCCACCACCTTGCCGCCGCGCTGGGCGGTTTCCGAGGCACTGTTCGCCAGCTGTGACGCCTGACGGGCGTTGTCCGCATTCTGCTTCACGGTAGCGGTTAACTGCTCCATGCTGGCCGCGGTCTCTTCCAGCGCCGACGCCTGCTGCTCGGTGCGGGAGGAGAGATCGTTGTTGCCCATGGCGATTTCGCTGGTGCCGGTATAGATGGCATCGGAACCCTGGCGCACGTTGGCCACTGTCTCGCTGAGCGAGCGCTGCATATGGTCAACGCTGACCGCCAGCTGGGTGATTTCGCTGCGCCCGGCGATGGTCAGGGTATGGGTCAGATCGCCGCTGGCAATGTGACGGATATGGTCGATGACGCGGTTTAACGGGTTCAGCAGGGTATGACGAATGCCGTACCAGACGCCCACCAGCACGACGACCAGCGCCAGAGCGAGGATCCCCATTTGCCATTTGGCGAAGGTGTAATCCTTCACGCTGGCATTGAACGCCTCCTGGTTACGCGCGTCGGACGCGGCGACGTATTCACGCAGGGCGGTACCCAGCGCGTTCTGTTTTGACTGCGTTGCCTGGGCGAAGTAGGCGTCCATATTGCCGCTATCAAGGAACTGGATCAGCTCCGTCAGCGCCGCGGCATAGTCCCGGTATTTGTCATTGATGGTCTGGCTCACCTGCTCCATCGAAGGCTGTGGCGCGATGGCGCTATAAGCTTTGAAGTGTTTGTCCGCTTCGGCAAGCGTCGTGCGGGCGCTGTTCATCAGCTCCGTTTGCTGATGCGAAGGGTCGGAAACCATGCGCGCGGAGGCGCGGCTCAGGTTAATGCGCGTTTGTAGCAGGTAATCCCAGGTAGAGGTGATTTCACTTTGTTGAACCCGGAACTCGTTAGAGACCGCAAAACTGTCCTGGTTGGCCTTAATAGAAGAGAAAAACAGACTGCCGGAAACGAGCTGCAGCAAAGCGAACACAGCCAGCACTAACATCAGCATGGTGACAACGCGCATACGGTTCAACATACAACACCTTCTCATAGATTTGTTCTCGGTGTTATCGGCACAACTGACAGGAACTTTACATTTGCGAAAGGGAAAAGCGCGGGTCAGAACGCGACGTCGACCACGAGGGTATCGCTGTAGTTGCCAGCGGGAGGGGTTGTCTGGTTGGGGAGGACACGGGCGGTGTAGTTATAGCTGCGTAACAGGCCGTCGGCGCTGACCTGAGAGGAGGCACCGCTGGACCAGCGTTCGCTGCCGCTGCTGCCCCAACGGTTGGCGGTGGCTTCTTTATAGATCTCATAGCTCATGCGGTTGTTGCCGCTGGCCATCCGGCGCACGTTGTTACTGGCGTTGGCGCCGTTATTGATCCCGATGGTGTAGACGCTGCCCTTGGTGCAGGTGACGGAGATCGCCTGCGAGACGGTGGGAAAGTTCTGCACCAGCGGCGCGCTGTTGAAGTTGACGTTCGGGGTGGTCATCGCGCTACAGTCGTTGGTGACGGTCATATTGAGGGTGAGGCTGGTCAGGGCGGTACCGGTTTGCGGGGTGGTACAGAGCCCCAGCACGCCAACGGAGCAGACGTTATAGCTGACGCTGAAATTGAGGGTCACCTGATAGGGCCCGGCGCTGACGTTTTGTCCGGCGACGGTGCGGAAATAGAGCGGAATATTGTACTGCGCTGAACCGAGCAGGTTTAACAGCGTCGAGCCGCTCCAGGTGTAGGCCTTGCCAATCTGCACTTCGCTGCTGGTAGCACACCCGGCCAGGCCGCACAGCCGGGTGGGGATCACGTCGGTAATGGCGGCGTTATCGGTGCGCTTCATCGTCGCCCGGTTATTGGCCGAGATGGTGGCCCCGGTGAAGTTCAGGGTCACCGAATCACTGGTCAGCAAATTGAGCACCCGGTCGCAGTTCACCACCAGCGTGCCGGTGGTGGCCACTTCATTACTGCCGCTGAGGGCAAACGACGTCACGCTGCCAAAGCTGGCGTTGACGGTGCTGACCCGGCACGCCCCCCAGCTGGCGGCAGAGAACATCAACAGGAGCAGCACCAACAGCACGCGTTTCATGGCTCCACCCGGCAGGTCAGCGGTCCGTAGGTCTGCAGCTTATGATCCGGGTTGGCGGTCAGCGTCAGGGTCACGTGGCAGCGTTTCCCTTCCGGGGTGCTGATCTCTAGAGCGTTAACGTCCGCCAGATCTTCCAGCCAGGCGAGCCCGTCGTAGCCCACCACCACCGGCTCCCTCCCCTGACGCCGCACCTGGCTGCCCAGGGGAATCGCCTCCCCTGCGCCATCGTGGAGGATCACGCTGGCGACCCGCTCCTGCTCCATCGGGAAGTCGACCAGATAGCCGCTATTGCGCCGCAGGGCGATGCGCCGTTCGGTCTCTTTCAGGCGGGTGTCGGCGGGTAAGTTGAGGGTGTTGATGCTGTAGCTCGCCGGGTAGTAGGCCGATACGCCGCTGATCAGCAGATAGCCGTTGCGGTTGGTTTTGCCCACCGGCTGGTTTTCATAGCTGACCGGCACGTCCGGCTGCCCGTCGGTGCTGACCACCACAAAGGCGTCGTTGATTTTATTGGCGGCAAAGAGTTCCCCGTCCATCAGCACCAGCGAGCCCATCGCCTCGCCCCACCATGTCATCATGTCGCGCTCGCCGTAGCCACCGCCCTGGAGTTCAATATTGTTGTTACGCCAGCCCAGCGTCGCCTGCTGATAGTTGCTGGCCTGCGACTGGCGCGCCCACGCCATATTCCAGCTAAAACCGCCGTCGGTGGGCATCGAGTGGTTGTAGTTGAGGCGCTGGGTGCTGCCGGCATCTGGCGTGTTTTCAAAGGTGACGGCGGCGCTGTCGCGCTCGCCAAGGGGGATCTGCAGCGACAGGGCCACGGTCCAGTCGCCCTGCTGCTGATCCCGGCTGGCGGCGAGATAAATACTGCTGCTACCCCACAGGTTCCGGCTCCAGGAGAGGTTCAGCAGCTCGGTTTTCTGGTCTTCAAAACTCTGCACTCCGATCCAGGCCGCCCCGATATTGCCGTAATCGCCCATATTCAGGGTGAGCGAATACTGATCGGTATTACGGCTCAGGCTGGCGATGGGCTGGTCGTGTTCATCGTAGACGGTGGGCTGATCGTAAAGCGCCAGGTTGCCGAAGCCGCGATCCCGGCGGCTGTGCTGGGTGGCAATGCTGAAGGCGTTGGTGCTGTACTGGTAGCCCCAGTTGATCTGCCCCCCGGTATCGCCGCGCATTTTACTCTGGGTCCAGGCGCTGTTCACCACCCCGAAGCGCCCGAGCTTAACGATGGTTCCGGCTCCGCCGAGGGCCAGCTCCTCTGCCCCTTCGGCGTGGCCTTCCAGGGTCAGCCAGTCGGTCAGGCCGTAGCGATAGGAGCCGCTGCCCGCCGCCGGGCCGTAGTCAAAATTTTTAATGCCGTAATTACGCCGCAGGCTGCCCAGGGTTACGGCCCCGTCGCTGAGCCCCTGGCGCAGCAGATCGCTGGTGACGTAGAACGGCAGCGTGGTGCTCACCTGGCGACCCAGCGCATCGGTGGTGACCAGCACTGCATCCCCGGCACCGTTGATGTAAGGCAGATTGGTGAGGGTGAACGGCCCCGGCTGCAGGCGGGTGGAGCCCGCCCGATAGCCGTTGACGAACAGATCCACCGAGGTCGGCACCGCCGCTTCGCCGGAAAACTCCGGCAGCGGCCAGGTGACCAGATCCGGGCGCAGGGAGAAGTCCCGCCCGTAGCTGATCCCGCCCATGCGTACGCTGCTGCTCCAGCTCAGGGCGTCGCTGATCACATCCCCGGCGGTCCAGGTCGTGGCATCCTCTTCGTCGGTGAACATCAGGGTGGTGTCGTAGCGGACATACCCCTCCTGCTGCCCGCTGTCGCCGGAGAGATTTTCCCGTACGTAACCGGTGGAGGATAACGATCCCCGGTTGTCAAAATAGCGAAACTCATGCCACAGGGAGGCCTGGCCGCCGCTGTGTTCGGTGTGGTTAGTGTAAAAGTCGTAGTTGAGCAGCGCCCCTTTGCCAAAGTGGGGCGTGCTGCGGGCCATCTGGCCGCTGAAGGGGGTAACGCGCGCGCCGATCCACTCCCGGGGCACGCTGAGCAGTAGCCGTTGCCCGGTGCTGTCGTACTCGGTGCGCACCCCCTCAAGACGGCTGACGTTCACCTCCCCCGGCTGGACGTGCTCGGGGGGCAGTCCGGCGCGGCGCAAATCGGCGCTGGAGACCAGATACTCATCCTGACGCCGGGTAACGGGCACCACCAGCCCGGTGTCGTAGTGGTTGAGGATCAGCGCCAGCTGGAAGACCGCCTCGTCATTCACCGACTGCGGCACAGGCGGCGGAGGCAACATGTCGTCACCAGGATCGGCCCAGCTTGCTGAACTGACGCAGAGCAGGATAAGCATCGACGGCTTCAGTTGACGGGGGCCGACTGCCATTCGGTATCCCTGGCATTAATCTGCGCCCGCATCTGGCCCGGCTGGTCGATCCCTGACGGTAGCGGCCAGCTGCGGGTGCTGCCCGGGAGCACATACCCCAGCAGGCCGTCGGCAAGCGTGCGCTTCTGGCTCCCTTGTTGTAGCGTGACCTGGCTCAGCCGGACGTGCACATTGCCCTGATTGCGTACCTGCAGGGCCGGTTTGCCGTCGTCGCGGACCACCCGCCAGTTCAGATCCCGCGTCTCGACCAGGGCGTGGTGCGCCCCGTCCTTGATGGTGGCTATGCCCTGGCCGGGACGTTGCTCTGTTTGATAAGACGGATTAACTGTTTGCTGCCCTTCGCGATGGTCACGATCGGGGGGCTGGCGACCACCTCCTGCTGGGCGGTATAGCGTTCAAGACCGTTTTCCTGCCGCCAGCGCACGATCCTCACCTGCATGGTGGTGGCGCTGTTGCCCTGGTTCTGCACCCACAGCTCCGTCGCTTTGGTATCGGCGGAGAGCCAGGGGTCGATAGGCCACAGCAGAATGGTTGCCGCCCCGTGGGCGGTGTTGAGCGTGGCACCCAGCGCCATCAGCAGGCACAGCGTGCGGTATCCTGGAATTGCCTTCATCGTCCTTCTCCCTATCACCATGACAAGGTCACGGTGAGTTGATCGGAATAATTTCCGGCCGGGCTGAAGCCGGTCAGAAGCGCCACACCAAAAAGCGGTAGCGCAATGTTGTTGCTGTTGGTGTAGGCCACAGACACCGCCTGATTCACGCCGATCTCACTGTTGGCCGCCAGTGAACTGCTGCTGTACAGGCGATACGGCACCTGACTGGTCGCCCCGGCCCGCTGCATGTTGCGCACAGAGGTATAGTGCTGCCCGCCGTCAATGCTCATGCTCAGCGCCACCCCGGGGGTACAGGCGATGGTCAGCGATCCGTTCGGCACAAAGCTGGTGTTGACCTGCCCCCGCTCCACCCCGCTATGGGTACCAAAATCGAGGGTGCCCAGCAGGCCACCGCTGCCTGCGGCGACTGAACAGCCGGGGGTGATAGTGGCGCTCACCTGAAAGGATTGCGTCGTCACCGCATGGCCGTTTCCCGCTGCAAGCAGCATCATGCTCAGGATAAAAAAAGCGCGCACGTTGCCCTCTCCCACATAGCGGAGCGTTAGTCAGTTCACGCTCGTTAAAACGTGCTGACGCTAATAGGTGACGCTGACGTTGATGGTGTCGGTGTAGGTGCCGGGCACCACGGTGACGCTGTTGCCCCCGCCGGTGATGCGCCCGTACAGGGTGTAGCTGTCGACGCCTCCGGCGGTGGAAGTCACCGGCAGCGGCGCGTTGTTGGCGATGACGTTGTTAAACCCACCGTCGCTGAACAGGCTGTAGGCCACGCCCTGCCCGGTATTCGCCGTATTCACCAGATAGCGCGCGGGGGTGCCAGGCGTGCCGACCACGGTGCCGGGCGCCGTGGAGTTGGTGTTGCCGGTGATGGCGACGGTGTAGCTGGCGGTGGTGCACTGGATCGTGAAGGTGTTCCCGCCGCTGGCCCCGGTGAGCTGGGTGGTCAGCGTGGAAAAGGTGGCCGGATGGGTACCAAAATCAAGGGTACCGAAGTTAATGCCATCCTGAGTCGGCGAGCCGTTAATCAGGCAGCCGTTGGTCAACGTTAAGGTTGCGCCAATGGTGCCGCTGCTGGTGACGGCCTGGGTATTGCCGGACGCCACTGCCAGAAGACCGCCGCCTAACAGCATCAGGAGTTGTTTATTCATTTGTTGCCCTCCGGAACATGTCACATGGGGTTATCACCGTTTTCTGATAACGCTCAGACTGTTAGCACCCATCATGCTGCTGTCCGGGTGGTTATTGTGAAATTTAGTTTATGGTTCGTTGCTCAACCACTTTTCACGGCCCCTCTCATACTTTTACCGTATTGACATAAATTTACTAATTAAAACAATTGAGTAAGAAATTACTTCTCCGTATATCTAAGCAAAACGGGAAGATATATTGCTTAAAATGTGACCTTCATCACAATATATCGCCATCAAAGTTAGCAACAAAACTTATAAATATTAAAAAATTATTGAAATAGCCCGGAAATTACTTCAATTTAGCTAACGGATATATTCACGCGCTGAATAATAAAAAAGAGAGAAATCAGCAAATTCATTTTAACTTATTAAAATCGGGGTAATTTTGGTGGCAAGTGCAAACAGACTCACGGTCTTTATCGTGATCTTTATGCTGGCGGGCATTTTGTCCGGCGCAATGATTCATGAGTATGCATCAGCGGATGCAATCTCAGCCTGGTCAGACAACATTACGTTACTGACTGACATCTTTTTACGACTGATCAAAATGGTGATCGCCCCGCTGGTGTTCAGCACCCTGACGGTGGGCATTATGCGTCTGGGCGAGACCGCCACCATTGGCCGCGTGGGCGGTAAAGCGATGGTCTGGTTTATCAGCTCCTCAGTGCTCTCCATCCTGGTCGGTCTGTTTATTGTCACTCTGCTCCATCCGGGCAGCGGCCTGAACCTGGCGATCCCCGCCGGTACCGTAGAGACCGGGCTTGCCACCGGCGGCATGACCCTGAAAGGTTTTCTTTCCCATACCATTCCCACCAGCATTGCCGGGGCGATGGCCAATAACGAGATCCTGCAGATTGTGGTGTTCTCGATGTTCTTTGGCATTGCTGGCGCTTCACTCGGCGAGAAATTCAACGCCCCGCTGGTGGCCGCGCTGGACGTGGTTTCTCACATCATGCTCAAAGTGACCGGTTACGTGATGTACGTTGCGCCGCTGGCGATCTTTGCCGCCATCTCCTCGGTGATCGCCACCCAGGGGCTGGAGATTTTGCTGAATTATGCCTCGTTTATCGGCGGCTATTATCTGGCGATCGTTCTCACCTGCCTGGTGCTGCTGGCGGTGGGTTATATGGTGCTGAAAAACGAGATTTTCCGTCTGGTGAGCATGCTGAAAGATCCGGTGCTGGTGGCCTTCACCACCAGCAGCTCTGAAGCGGCCTACCCGAAAACGCTGGAGCAGCTGACCCGCTTTGGCTGTTCGCGCAATATCGTTTCGTTTGTGCTGCCGATTGGCTATTCATTTAACCTCGTCGGGTCGATGGTCTACTGCTCGTTTGCTTCGATGTTTATCGCCCAGGCCTACAATATTCACCTGACTTTCTCAGAAATCACCGTGCTGATGTTAACCCTGATGCTGGCGTCAAAAGGGATTGCCGGGGTACCGCGCTCGGCGCTGGTGGTGCTGGCGGCGACGATCCCGAGCTTCCATATTCCGGTGGCGGGGATCCTGCTGTTGATGGGGATCGATCACTTCCTGGATATGGGGCGTTCAGCGATTAACGTGTTGGGGAACGGCGTGGCGACGGCGATGCTGGCGCAGAATGAGGGGTTGCTGGAGGATGATCCGGGGCTCGTTGAGCAGGAAGTTTGATGGTTCGGTAGAAAGGTTACGTTCACCTTATCTTTAGCAGAATATGACGTTCCGGAACCTGTGAACGTGATAAGGGGGCCACCGCGGCCCCCTTATCAATCCCCGCGGCCCCGCGACGAAATCGGTGCTTCGCACTACGCTCACCTCCCGACCTGACGCCTGCGGTCGGCTCAACTCGACATCCTGTCTCGCTTCGCCTCTGGCCGCCATCCCTGGCGTCCAGCCCTTGGCATCCGGTCTCCGGTTCGCCGATTTCAGCGGGGACTCAACACCCGTGCCATATTCAGGCAGCGCTGGAACCGTAGGCCCGGCAAGCGTAGCGCCGCCGGGCGTTGCTGCAGCAGGCTACGCCGTGCAATAAGAAAGCCGGGTGGCGGCTACGCCTTACCCGGCCTACAGACTACTTTGCCGTTTTGCGTTTACCTAGGCAACGTGACTCGCCGCCACATCCAGCAGCGCCATCTCATCGCTGTTCAGCAGCTTCTCGATATTCACCAGAATCAACATACGGTCCCCGAGCGCTCCCAGACCGGTCAGGTATTCGGTGGACAGGGTAACGGCAAACTCCGGCGCCGGGCGGATCTGCTCGGCGGTGAGGGAGAGCACGTCGGACACGCCGTCAACTACGATCCCGACCACACGCTGGCCGAGGTTGAGCACGATCACCACCGTGTTGTCATCATACTCGACGTCGCCCTGGCTGAACTTCACGCGCAGGTCGACGATGGGCACGATAACGCCACGCAGGTTGGTCACGCCTTTAATGAAATCGGGCGTGTTGGCGATGCGGGTCACCTGATCATAGCCGCGGATCTCCTGCACCTTCAGAATATCGATACCGTATTCTTCGTCACCTAAGGTGAAAACCAGGAATTCCTGCCCTGATGGCTCGCCGGCCAGCTTGGTTACATTACTCATACCGGTCATTTTTTTACCTTCTTAACTGAATCAGGCGGCTGTGTGCGCCATACGTTGTTCACGATTTAATCCCTGAAGCGCCGAAACATCGACGATCAGCGCCACACTACCATCGCCGAGGATGGTGGCGGCTGAAATGCCAGGTACTTTGCGGTAGTTGCTCTCGAGGTTCTTCACCACCACCTGATGCTGACCAATCAGCTGATCGACCAGCAGCGCATAGCGGCGACCTGCGCTTTGCAGAATGACCACAATCCCCTGCGTGGCTTCGGTTTTGGCGCCGTCCACGTCAAACACTTTCCACAGTTCGACCAGCGGCAGGTATTCGCCACGCACTTCCAGCACGCGCTCACCGCCTGCCAGTGGATGCAGATCTTCTTCACGCGGCTGGAGTGATTCCATTACCGCATTCAGCGGCAGGATGAACACTTCGTCCGCCACTTTTACCGACATCCCGTCGAGGATCGCCAGCGTCAGCGGAAGCAGAATGCGAATGGTAGTACCTGAACCCTGCTTCGATTTGATCTCAACGTGGCCGCCCATCTCTTGGATGTTACGTTTCACCACGTCCATGCCCACGCCGCGCCCGGAGACGTCCGTCACCTGCTCAGCGGTGGAGAAGCCCGGGGCGAAGATCAGCATGCCCACTTCTTCGTCGGTCATGTTTTCGCTGACCGCCATCCCCTGGGAGATCGCCTTCGCCAGGATGCGCTCGCGGTTAAGGCCCGCGCCGTCATCGGTCACTTCGATGCAGATGTTACCGCCCTGGTGTTCCGCAGAGAGGATCAGGTTGCCGACCGGGGATTTCCCTGCCGCTACACGGTTCTCCGGCAGTTCGATCCCATGGTCAAGGCTGTTACGCACCAGGTGCGTTAACGGATCGATAATGCGCTCGATCAGGCTCTTATCCAGCTCGGTGGAGCTGCCCATCAGGGTCAGTTCAATCTGCTTGTTGAGCTTACCGGCGAGGTCGCGCACCAGACGCGGGAAGCGGCTGAAGACGTACTCCATCGGCATCATACGGATGGACATCACCGATTCCTGCAGGTCGCGGGCGTTGCGCTGCAGCTGGCCCATGCTGGTGATCAGATCCCCATGGTTGACCGGGTCCAGCTCGTTAGAGCGCTGGGCCAGCATCGACTGGGTGATCACCAGTTCGCCCACCAGGTTGATCAGCTGATCCACCTTTTCAACGGCCACGCGGATACTGGTCGATTCGCTGGAACGTGCGGCCGGCTTTTCGCGCTCGCTACGGTTTGGCGCGGCGGATTCGCCCGGCACGGCTTTCAGCGCCGGCGCGGCAGGTGCAACAGCCGGTACCGCAGGAGCAGCCACCACTTCAGCCTCTTCCACCGCCTCGGCCACCGGGGCATCGGTCACGGTTTCAAAGTCGATCTGCTCAGGTTCAATGACAAAACAGAGCACCGCGACCACGTCATCTTTACTGATGCCGCCGTCGAGGTTAGCCGCCAGCGTGTCTTTGCCTTTCACCACGTTGCTCAGGGTGGCGAGATTGCTCAGCTCTTCTTCCAGAAGGTTAACTTCGCTCTCTTTCAGACCGGACAGCACCACCCGCAGGCGGTCGTCAGCGGCAGGTGCGGCCACCGGGGCAGCATCCACAACGCTCAGTTTTGCCGGGCTGACGGCAACGGCTGCCGTTTCGCCTTTGGCTTCCAGCGCTAACTGACGCAGCGCGTTGCAGATGTATTCAAAGCTGGCAGCGTCCGGCTCTTCCGAGCTTTTATAGGCATCGAGCTGTTCCTGCATAATGTCTTTCGTTTCCAAAAACAGGTTAATAATGTCGGTATTGAGCTGCATCTCACCGCGTCGGGCTTCATCAAGCAGGTTCTCCATCAGATGGGTGGTCTCCTGCAAAATGGTAAAGCCAAACGTACCGGCGCCCCCTTTAATGGAGTGAGCTGCACGAAATATGGCGTTAAGCTGCTCTGAATCCGGCGCCTCAGGCACCAGATCCAGCAGATGTTGCTCCATATCCGCCAACAGTTCGTCGGCTTCATCAAAAAACGTCTGGTAAAAATCGCTAATATCCATGCTCACGCTATCACCTCGGATTGGCTGGTGGCGATGTTGGAACGGCAGCCGAAGGCTCAGGGCCTGGCTGTTTTAAATCATCCAGTGACTCATTCTGGCTTTCGGCGTTTTCATGCAGGATGGCCTGCTCCGCCTGCTGGTTGAGCACTAAGAGACTAATACGACGGTTGATGGCATCTTCCGGCCCGCGGTCGGTCATGCGCATGGTTGCCGCCATGCCGACGACCCGCAGCACTTTGCCATCGTCCAGCCCGCCGATCACCAGCTCACGACGGGATGCGTTGGCACGATCCGCGGAGAGCTCCCAGTTGCTGTACCCTTTTTCGCCACTGGCGTAAGGGAAGTCATCGGTGTGACCGGAAAGGCTGATTCGGTTCGGGATCCCGTTCAGCACCGGCGCAATCGCACGCAGGATGTCGCGCATGTAAGGCTCCACCTCGGCGCTGCCGGTTTTAAACATTGGACGGTTCTGGCTGTCGATAATCTGAATGCGCAGACCCTCCTGGACTAAATCGATCTTCAGGTGTGGACGCAGGGCGCGCAGTTTCGGATCTGCCTCGATCAGCTGATCCAGGTCGCCACGCACTTTTTTCAGGCGGCTCTGCTCCATGCGTCTTTTCAGCTCGTCGATGTTCGGCTCGCGCTTCACTTCGCCCTGCTTCTGCGTGTAATCATCTCCACCGCCCGGGATCGGACTGTCGCTGTTGGAGATGCGCGGACCACCCGACACCGCCGTGGCCAGCGGGGTACGGAAATATTCTGCGATCTGAATCAGCTCTTTCGGGCTGGAGATAGAGATCAGCCACATCACCAGGAAGAACGCCATCATCGCGGTCATAAAGTCCGCGTAGGCGATTTTCCAGGAGCCACCGTGATGGCCCCCGTGCCCTTTATGCTTGCGCTTTTTGACTATGACGATGGGATGGGACTGGTTTTTCATGCGTCCTCAGTGCTCGTCTGCTGGTTTGGGTTCTTCACCGCGCGCACGTGTTCTTCGAGTTCAATGAACGACGGACGCTCGCTGGAATAGAGGGTTTTACGACCAAACTCGACCGCGATCGGCGGGGCATAACCGTTGAGGTTAGAGAGCAGCGTGATCTTCACGCACTGCATCATTTTGGTGGTTTCGGCGCTCTTCTGGCGTAATACGCTGGCCAGCGGAGAGATAAAACCGTACGCCAGCAGGATCCCGAGGAAGGTTCCCACCATCGCGTGGGCGATAAGCGCCCCCAGCTCTGCCGCCGGACGATCCGCCGAGGCCAGGGCGTGTACTACCCCCATGACCGCCGCAACGATACCGAATGCCGGCAGGGAGTCGCCCACCATCGCCAGGCTGTTGGCAGGGACTTCGGCTTCGCTCTCGTGAGTCTCGATCTCTTCGTCCATCAACGCTTCGATTTCGAAGGTGTTCATGTTGCCGCTGATGATCAGACGCAGATAGTCGACGATAAATTCGAGCATCATCTTATCGGCGATAATGCGCGGGTAGCTGGCGAAGATCTCGCTCTCTTTCGGATTTTCAATATCGCGTTCGAGGGAGAACATCCCCTGTTGACGCGACTTGGCCATCAGGCGATAGAGCAGCGCCAGCAGGTCCATATACATACTTTTGGTGTATTTCGAACGACGGAACAGTAACGGCAACGCTTTTAACGTTCCCTTGATCGCCTTGCCGTTGTTGCCAACGATAAACGCCCCCACCCCTGCACCACCGATAATAATCAGTTCGGCCGGTTGATAGAGTGCCCCAAGGTGCCCGCCGGTCATCATGTAACCGCCGAAAACTGTACCGAGAACTACCAGGTAACCTAATACGATAAGCACGACATCATCCTTCCGCTAGTGACTTTAGCCAGGAGACAGAGTTCGGGGGTTTACCCACCCGCGGGGCAAAAAAAAGCAGCGGTAATCTCTTACCGCTGCTGGAATCTTGCCCACAGGTTCGGGTTAAACAGCCTGTTCGATCTGTTCATCCAGCAGTTGTGGATTACTATCGGCAACATCCCGGGAAAGTTTACGTCTTTTTACCGCTCGGGACGGTGGTTGGCACAAACTGCAGGCAAAGCTGCCGGCAGGCTGATGCGCGTGGGTGATAAAGTTACCGCTGCAGCAGTTGCAGCGAGACAGCTCAAGCAGTCCGCTCTCTACAAAACGCACCAGCGTCCATGCGCGGGTCAGGGCCAGCAGAGGACCTTCTTCAGGCTGCGGGCACTGCTCGAGGTAAAGCTTGTAGGCTTTAATCACCGCATCAACGCCGCTGCACAAGCCGGTTTTGAGCAGGTACTGCCAGGCATTACAGAACATGGAAGCATGGATATTTTGCTCCCAGGTCATAAACCAGTCGGTAGAAAATGGCAGCATGCCTTTTGGCGGCGGGCTGCCACGTAACTCTTTATAGAGTTTGATAAGACGACCACGGCTCAGCTGGGTTTCGCTTTCAAGCATCTGCAAACGAGCACCAAGCGTAATCAGTTCCATGGCCAGTTGAATGTCACGCGCTTCCTGAACAATGCTCTTCTCACTCATTTTTATGCTCTTTTCTTACGGGCTACGTCATCAGGCTGGCTGATTTCGTTAAGCAAACGGGTAGAAAGCAGAATGCCGGTGTGAACCTGTTGCAGGTCATCCACGCGGGATTCCTGGGTCAGCTGCGTAATGGTCTGGTGATTGTCAAAACGGAACTGGCAAACCAGCTGGTTAGTTTCAGCGAGTTTCACCATCTGCGGCAGCGTTAAACCGCCAAGCGTTGTGGCCATTTCTTCCTGAATGCCCAGCCGGAACATCGCGGAGGCTTTATCCTGGCTAATCAAACGTTGTGCAAGCAATAAATATGACAGGTTGATGTCATAAATGTGTTTTAGCAATTCGGATGTGTTCATTTATCCCTTCCCGAATAACACTTTAATTTCTTGTGCGGTCGACCCGCACCCCGTGATGTCGCCGGGAAAACCCCGGTAAAAAAAAGAAAAGGCTAAAACGCATAGTTGAATTAAGTTTTGTATCGATGAATCACGTCAAGAAAAACAAAGTTTGTCTCTTACACATTTATCACTTCTTACAATTAACTAAGATTTTTCCTAATTCGCGGCAACTTTACCCGTCCGGTGTAGGACATACAATGTGGCCCTGCCTGAAATTTAAAAAAAATGTGACGCAGATCACATAATTTGCGTGAATTCGAACCAAAAATCCATCAGCACTCCTTCTAATTTGGCTGTTTTATGAGCGATTAAGCGAAGAATATATTCTTCAGCCCCGAATATTCATGCAGAAGTATGAACTAAGACGGCATGTTACTTGCTGGTTATTGACATAACACAAATTTGTAACAATCGAGGATATATCTATCACAGAAACACTTTGTTTATTCCCATAAAAAACATAGCTTTACGAAGATAAATGATTGAAGTAATTGCTTTACGTTACCATTCAACAGCTGAAGGGTTCGCGGGGGTTTTGTTTAGAATTTGCAGACTTAAATTGTATGATTTACGTTAAGTGAGCGCATTTTGGACGTTTATGCAAGCCTTGCCCTATTCATTGCATAAGAATAATTAATGAATAATTATGATAAGCATCACACTAATGTCACCTTTGGCTCTTGCGCAAAAAAAGCAATCGCGCTAATGCTGAAGTATGTGCCTTAACCACACACTGAAGGTGGGTAAAATGAGCTATTCCCATATCCTTGTTTCTGTTTCGGTTTCTCCAGAAAGTCATCAATTGGTTGCCAAAGCGGTCGCCATCGCCAGGCCAACGCAGGGGCGTATCACGGTGGTCACGCTGATGGCCGAACCGGAGATGTATAATCAACTGGCAGCACCCATGCTGGAAGATATTCGTGGCGTATTACAGGAAGAAACCAGACAATTTCTCGAGGACCTTATTACTCGTGCAGAATATCCCATCGCGCAAACAGTATGCGCAACGGGAGAATTAAGCGAGCAGATAAGTGATATATGTCAAAAGCAGAATATAGATTTAGTGATATGCGGAAATCATAACCACAGTTTTTTCTCGCGCGCAGCCTGTTCCGCGAAAACAATAATCAACAATGCTCAAGTTGACGTGCTTTTAATTCCACTCAGCGCAGAATAAAACGCTGAGTGGAATATATCAGGCCAGTTTAGGGAAGGTTGCGACCTTTTTTTGCAGATTGCTCTCCACGCTGCGGGGAGTAATCTGGTTCAAATCCTCAATGAAGCGGGCCTGCCAGCGGTCGATGTCATTTTCACGGATCACTTTCATCATCTCCGCGTGACGCGATATACGCTCGGTGAGCGGCATATTCAGCGCGCGATGCAGCGCGTTGGCCACGTCGTCCCGGTCGTACGGATTGACGATCAGCGCCGAGGTCAGCTCATTGGCCGCACCGGCAAACTGCGACAGCACCAGCACGCCCGGGTCGGCCGGATCCTGTGCCGCCACGTACTCTTTCGCCACCAGGTTCATGCCGTCACGCAGCGGCGTCACCAGCCCGACATCGGCATAGCGGAACACTTTCATCAGGATTTTGCGCTCAAAGTGCTGGTTCAGGTAGAAGAGCGGCGTCCAGCCCAGCTGGCCGTAACGACCATTAATGCGGCCGGCTTCGGTTTCAAGCTGGTGACGGATGTCCTGATAGGCCTGCACCTCGCCGCGTGAGGTTGGCGCGATTTGGGTATAGCGGATCTTACCGTGGTGCTCGGGGTATTTTTCCAGCAGCGTCTCATAGGCATGAAAACGTTCCGGGAGCCCTTTTGAGTAGTCCAGACGCTCAACGGAAAAGATGTTTTTTACGTTCTTGAGCTCTTCTTTAAGTTGAGCCAGTTTAGGTGGTAACGGCCCGGATGCCTGGGTAGCGATGTCGTCCGGCTCAATGCCGATGGGATAGACCTCGGTGCGAAAACGCTTACCCCATGCGGAGTGTGAATCGTCGTCATGAGCGGTCAGCCGCGTTTTACTGGCGACGCAGTCGAGGAAGGCCAGACGGTCGTTTTCGGTCTGGAAGCCCAGCAGATCGTAATCGCAAAGCTGCTCGAGCAGTTCATCGCCCGGCGGCAGCGCGTTGAAGATCTCAGGCGTCGGGAACGGAATATGCAGGAAGAAGCCAATCCGGTTGTTGACGCCGCGCTTGCGCAGCTCTGCGGCAAACGGCAGCAGATGGTAGTCGTGTACCCACACCACGTCATCCTGTTTGACTAACGGTTGCAGCTTATCGGCCAGCAGGCCGTTGACCCGCTGATACCCTTCCCAGGCTTCACGCTTAAACTTCACCAGGTCCAGGCGATAGTGAAACGCTGGCCACAGTACGGCATTGGAGAACTGGCTGTAATACTCGTCGTAATTCTGTTCACTCAGATTAAACGAGGCCCAGGTGATGTTCCCGCGTGTCACCTTTTTTAGCGGTTTATGCTCATCACCGATATCCCCACTCCAGCCAAACCAGAGCCCACCCGTACTTTTTAACGCCCCCAGCACCCCAACGGCCAGGCCACCTGCGCTGGCTTTTTTATCATCCGGGGGAGCGATGCGGTTAGAAACTACGATCAAGCGACCCATAAGGTTTTCTCCTGTTAATTTGCGCTAATTGTTGTTCTTGTTGATGGTTAGCGGCTTTTATTACCCATTGCCAGACGTCAGGTACCGTTGCCAGCCGCCAGCTGGCTTTGGTCACACCTGCGCCGACCTTTACAGATACCCCTTTAAGCTGATTCACAACGTCAAAGCCATGCTCATCGGTGAGGTCATCACCAAAGAAAATCGGCGTTCTGCCGAGGAAAGGTGCTTCATGCATAAAGGTCGAGATAGCCTCGCCTTTGTGGATCCCCCTCGGTTTAATTTCGACCACGCATTTACCCGGCTGGAGCGACAGCTGCGGGTTGTCGTGCACAATCTGTTCCGCCAGCGCGAAAATATTCTGCTCATATTGCTGGGCCTGACGGTAGTGGATTGCAAATGCCATCCCTTTGGCTTCAAGTTCGGTGCCAGGCATATACAAAAGCGCCGTCGTCAGCTGCGCATGCAGCGTCTGGATCAAATCCGGAGGGAGTGAAACGGATTGCGAATGACCATGGATGTCGCGGCGCTCCGCCCCGTGTACACCGGCAAGGGGGAAACGGTAAGGTCCGGCGAGCTTGTCCAGCTCGTCCATTGAACGCCCTGATATCAATGCCAGTGCCCCTTCATTCAGCTGTGCCAGCTGATTCAATGCCTGGAGTACTTCTGCGGGAACCACTACCTCATCGGGATGCGGCTTGATGGTGGCAAGGGTCCCGTCGAGGTCAAAAAAGTACGCAACGTTTTCTGATAATACAGGCGGTGAAGTTAACGTATCGGCCACCCTGATCCTCCTTACAGTTGGCGAGATGAAAAACTGTTAACATCTCAGTAGCCATGTAAGTATAGACAGTGTGACGGGGCTCGCCATTTGACACCCCCTTCCCGCTACGGCTGGAAAGGGGGGCTACACTTAAAAGTTAGGTCTGGAAAGGAAGGAAAAAACGGTTAAACGGTACGCTTCGCTTTTTGTTTGTAACGGTCGAAGATCACCGCCGCCAGCAGGATGAGGCCACGTACCACGTACTGGGAGAACGGGGAGATGTTCAGCAGATTCATCGCGTTCTCAACGGTCCCCAGGATCAGGATCCCCGCTACCACATATGAGATTTTTCCGATGCCGCCTTTGAGCGATACACCACCCAATACGCAGGCAGAGATAACGATCAGCTCATAACCGATGGAGGTCATCGGCTGTCCGCTGGTCATACGCGAGGCCAGAATAATCCCTGCCGCCGCCGACACCAGACCGGACAGTACGAAGATGATGATCTTGGTACGTACCACCGGAACACCGGCCAGACGCGCCGCCTCTTCATTACCGCCAATCGCCAGGGTATTACGGCCAAAGGTGGTTCTGTTCAGCAGGAAACCAAAGATAATCAGGCAGCCGACGGTCAGCCAGATGGGTGCTGGCAGCCCGAACCAGTTAGCATAGCCGAGGGTGAAGAAGCGCTCGTCTTCGATCCCCACCGCTTTACCGTCAGAGATGATGTAGGCCAGGCCGCGCACAATCTGCATGGTGGCAAGGGTAGTGATCAGGGCGTTGATTTTCAGACGCGCAATCACGAAGCCGTTCACCAGCCCGCTGAGCACGCCGAGCAGCAGCCCCGCCGCCACGCCAATCCACAGGCTTTCAGTCATGTTAATGACCACGGCGGTGGTGACACCGGCACAGGCGATAACCGAGGCGACCGACAGGTCGAAGTCGCCGGAAGCCAGGCAGAACAGCATCCCACAGGCGACCATCCCGGACATGGAGATCGCCAGGCCCAGCCCCTTCATATTAATAAAGGTGGCGAAGTTAGGAACAAAGATAGCGCAGCCGAGGAACAGCACGGCAAACACCACCAGCATGCCGTATTGATCCCAGATCCGCCCAAAGCTGAAGGCCGACTTCGGCGCTCCGGATGTAGTGACAGAGGACATCTTATTCTCCTTACTCAGGCGACAGCCTGGCTGACTTTAGGCATGGCGAGGCTTAACGCCTGCTGTTCATTCGCCTGTTCATGTAGTAGTTCACCGGCAATGGCCCCTTCACGCATCACCACGATACGGTCGGCCACGCCCAGCACTTCCGGCAGATCGCTGGAGGCGAAGAGCACCGCCACGCCACGTTTTGCCAGGGCATAAATCACGTTATAGATTTCGTGCTTGGCCCCCACGTCGATACCGCGGGTGGGTTCATCAAGCAGGATCACTTTCATCTCTTCCGACAGCCAGCGGCCAAGTATGGCTTTCTGCTGGTTACCGCCGGAGAGGTTCATGATCAGCTGTTCCGCCCCCGGCGTTTTGATATTGAGGGAACGGATGTGGTGATCGGCATTGCTGACCTCCCATGTGTCGTTAATCAGACATCCGGCGCGAATGGTCTTGCGGCGGGCCGAAATATTGATGTTGTCCCGCACCGAGTGCACCGGAATGATCCCTTCGGCTTTACGGTCCTCCGGGCAGAGCATCATCCCGGCGCGAATGGCGTGGGCCGGTTTCTGAATGTCGACAGGCTCGCCGTCGATAAACACCCGTCCTCCGGTGATGCGGGTGCCGCCAAACAGCCCTTTCATCAGCTCGCTGCGCCCTGCCCCCACCAGCCCGAACAGGCCGACGATTTCACCGCTGCGCACGGTGAGGCTGATCGGCGTGCGCACGCCCGGGGCTTTCACCTCGTCGAGGCGCAGCAGCTCGCCGCCGTACTGGCGCGGCTCCCAGTGATAGATATCACCCAGCTCGCGTCCCACCATCGCCTGCACCAGCTGGTCATGGTTGACCTGCTGCATATCGGTGAAGGTGCGAACATAACGGCCATCTTTAAAGACGGTGATCGCGTCGCTAAGGGCGAAGATCTCTTCCATACGGTGCGACACGTACAGAATGATGCGCCCCTCTTTACGCAGCTCGCGGATCACGCGGAACAGGTTCTCGATTTCACGCGCCGACAGCGAACTGGTCGGTTCATCAAAGGCAATGACTTTGGCATTGCGCGCCAGCGCTTTGGCAATTTCCACCATCTGCCACTGGCCGATGGAGAGGTATTTGAGCGGGGTCTGCGGGTCAATATCGAGCCCAAGGTGCTTGAGCTGCAGACCGGCTTCATAGTTGAGCAGCGACCGGTTAACGAACCCGCCTTTATGGGGAAGCTGCCCAAGATAGATGTTTTCCGCCACGGTCATCTCCGGCACCAGATGCAGCTCCTGGTAGATGATGGCGACACCGGCGTTCAGCGCGGCGGTGGTATCCGCGAAGGCCACCTCTTTGCCCTGCAACGCCAGGGTGCCCGTGGTGGGGGCGTAGTTGCCGCTGAGGATCTTCAGCAGCGTGGATTTTCCGGCGCCGTTCTCCCCCATCAGGGCATGAACCTGACCGGCGTAGCAGTCAAAGCTGATGTCGGTCAGCGCGTTGACACCGGGAAAGGTTTTGCCGATGCCACGAAAAGAGAGATAGGGTGCAGACTGTTGCATAACGTCTCCGAGGATCGAGTAGTGAACGTCTGGCCCCCCGCGACTGCGGGGGGCACAATCACAGTAAGTTACTTACCGCCCAGTCCTTTTTTCTCCAGCTCTGCTTTGAAGTTGTCACGGGTGATCAGCACCACGTCGGTCACTTCGGTGAATTTCGCAGGCTCGGCACCTTTGGTGACCCAGTTGTAGAGCATTTCGCTGGATTTATAGCCGTGTACGTCCGGGCTTGGCAGCAGGGAACCGTAGAAACCGGTGGCCTGGGCTTTAGACAGTTCGCTCACCGCATCCACGCCGTTGATGCCGATACCGATAACGTCAGCGGCTTTGAAGCCCTGGCCTTCGGTGGCGCGCACGCCGCCCAGCACGGTGTTGTCGTTCATCCCGACGACCAGCCAGTGTTTCACTTCAGAGTGCTGCACCAGCATGGAGTTAGCTGCGTCGAAGGCGCCCGGGATGTCGTTAGATTTGGTTGGCACTTTGTAGATCTGTTTTTCCGGGAAGCCGGCCGCTTTCAGGGCATCCATCGAGCCAGTGGTACGACGACGCGCGGTATCCAGTTCGTCGGCGGTGATCGCCATCACCGCAGTATCTTTCACGTCCCAGCCGCGTTTTTGCATCTCTTTATACAGTTCCTGGCCCTGACGCTCGCCGATTTTGGTCGCCGCCATCATCACCAGCGGGACGGTATCCATCGGCGCGCCTTTGGCGTTGACGAACTGATCGTCCACCGCGATGACTTTCATGTCATAGCCGCGCGCTTTCGCCACGATGGCGGAGCCCAGTTTTGGGTCCGGAGTACAGATGACAAACCCTTTCGCGCCGCTGGCTGCCAGGCTGTCGATGGCGTTCAGCGTTTTTTCACCGTCCGGCACGGCAATTTTGATCACTTCAAAGCCCAAATCCTTCCCGGCTTTATCGGCAAATTTCCACTCCGTCTGGAACCACGGCTCTTCCGGTTGCTTCACCAGAAAACCGAGCTTTAAGTTCTCCGCCATAGCGGATTGTGACATAACGGCAGCCAGACCGATGGCCGCCAGCGCTTTAGTAAATTTGTGCATGGTTAACTCCAGCTTTAGCGTTCTAATTTGTAGGGGAAAAACAACTCAAATTGGTTTAATCGGACTTAAAACAAGGCATTAGCGCCAGACATGCAGGAAGCGCGTTTGCTTGAGATAGTTTTAGCGGGAAATTAATCATCCATAAGAGAGCGCCATCACACCGCAGAATTACAGTAATTGCGTACATACATTCAGCGAAAAATGACATAACTATGCGGGTATTTGTCGGACAATTAGAAAGGGTGAAAGCAGATTAGTCCATAAGATTAGCTAAGATATCCTTGTGATCCGGGCGCGCTGGCGCCCGGCGTTCTTTTACCAGGGATAATAGATGTGTTCGGCGTGATCGCGCACCGGGGTTTCATCGCCCAGCAGGCGTGCAGAGAGGGTCAGCGCGAAGTCGAAGGCATGGCCCAGGCCTTTGCCGCTGATGAGGTTGCCATCTTCCACCACCGGAGCATCAACGTACTCGCCGTCATGGATATCCTGCCAGAGGTCGCCCGAGCAGACGTAGCGACGGCCTTTCAGCAGGCCATTTCCGCCCAGCACGCGTGCAGCTGCGGAGCAGATGGGGGCGATGAGTTTGCCCGCTTCGTCATGGGCCGCAACAAAACGCACCACGTCGGCACTGGCGGCCAGATTCACGCTGCCCTGCGGCCCGCCCGGTAACACGACGGCGTCATAGTAGCTGTCGATGTTTTCACTGAGGGTGCTGTCCGCGACCATCGGGATATCATGGTAGCTCACTACCGCGCGCGACTCGGCGCAGGCCAGGGTTTCTACCTCAATGTGGAGACGGCGCAGGATATCAATGGTGATAATCGCTTCCGCCTCTTCAAATCCGGGTGCCAGCAGCACCGCAACTTTTGCCATGATGAACTCCATTTGATAAAAACATAAAACAACGTTTCATTTTCACAGAGAGCAGAGCGTTAAACTCCTTGCTGGATCACATTACGCACTATTTCCTGCGAAAATGATCTCGCGCAATTTTCAGCAGTTGTAAAAAGAAATTAATCATCAGAATTATCCCATCTCACGCATGTTAATTAAGGTTCATATGTCTGCTAGGCACAATTCTGCGAATAATCAAATAAATCCCCAAATAATGTGAATAACCACATAGGGTTAATTAGCAATAAATACATAAATTTCAAGTATTTCATTATTTTTACCATCCGGTTGGTCATGTCATTCTCTTAAACTATTTTAATTTCCTGATGAAAGGTAAGGTTTAGTAAGGATATATTTATAAGGATTTTCTTATAAGCGCACGGCTGATATTATGAATTCAGCCGGTGCCAGAAATGAATATCGGATCACATACACGGAGAACAGAATAACTTTATTCTGTGGTGAACTATCATTAACGCTGATGATTTACCAGGTTACATAAACGAAGATAAGGGAATGGTTATGGCAGTCTCGGATATGATTAACAAGCTCAACACACAGATGAACCTTGAGTTTCACGCATCAAACCTCTACTTGCATCTCAGCGACTGGTGTTCAGAACATAAGCTAAATGGTTCCGCAACCTTCCTGCGGACCCAGGCGCAGAGCAACGTCACGCAGATGATGCGCGTTTTTGATTTTCTGAAACAATCTGGCGCGATGCCGGTTCTGAAGCCAGTGGATATGTCGGATGAATATTGCACCTGCCTGGAAGCCGTTTTCCAGCGCACCCTCGAAGAGTACGAGCAACGCTGCCAGACGCTTCATCAGTTAACCGATGAAGCGCGGAAAATGCAGGACATCTCCACGCTCAACTTCCTGAATGACATTGAAAAAGATCAGCTGCAGGATGGCGTATTACTGAAAACCATCCTCGAAGAAGTTCGCCAGGCGCGCCGCACCGGCATGGGCCTTGAGCAGACCGATCGTCACCTGCTTAACGTTGTAAACTACCAGCATCACTAATCCTGCGTATCCTGCTTAATACCCGGCTCTGCGCCGGGTATTTTCGTTAAAAAAACGTTGCCAACTCTTTGCTTTTTCTGAATTTTAACAAATCAGATCTGGCTCCCATCGAATAACCCTTCTTCGTGTAATGATTTGCAAAATTTTGCATTCTTACACGAGGGATACGCATGATTACCGTTGAGTTTCTGGTCATTATTTTGTGCCTGCTAATCGGCACCCGGTTTGGTGGCATGGGGCTGGGCCTGATAAGCGGCATTGGCCTTTTTATTCTCACTTTTGTCTTTGGTCTGCAGCCCGGTAAACCGCCGGTGGATGTGATGCTGACGATCCTTGCGGTTATCGGCTGTGCGGCCACGCTACAAACTGCCGGCGGGCTGAACGTGATGATGCAGTGCGCCGAACGTCTGCTGCGGCGGCATCCACAACACATCACCCTGCTCGCCCCGTTCACCACCTGGATGCTGACCTTCCTGTGCGGCACCGGCCATGTGGTCTATACCATGTTCCCGATTATTGCCGATATCGCGCTGAAAAAAGGTATCCGCCCGGAGCGGCCTATGGCGGTGGCATCTATTGCCTCACAGATGGCCATCACCGCCTCGCCGGTCTCGGTCGCCGTGGTGTCGCTGGTATCTATCCTGGCCGCGCAGCACGGGATTGGTCACGCGTTTGGCATTCTGGAAATCCTTGCCATCTCCGTTCCGGCCTCGCTGTTCGGCGTGGCGATTGCCGCCCTCTGGAGTTTGCGCCGCGGCAAAGATCTGGCCGACGACGAGGAGTTTCAGGCCCGGTTGCGGGACCCCGAGCAGCGTAAATTCATCTACGGCAGCACCGAGACGTTAATGAATGAGCGTTTCCCGAAGCAGGCGTACTGGTCAACCTGGATCTTCTTTGCCGGTATCGCCGTGGTGGTGCTGCTGGGTGCCCTGCCCGAGCTGCGTCCGGCCTTTGAGGTCAAAGGCAAAATGACGGCGCTGTCGATGAACCTGGTGATCCAGATGATGATGCTGATTGCCGGGGCCGTGATGCTGATGGTCTGCAAGGTCAATGCCGCGTCCATCTCAAACGGGGCGGTATTTAAGGCCGGGATGGTGGCGATCTTCTCGGTATTTGGCGTGGCGTGGATGAGCGACACCTTTTTCCAGGCGCATCTGGAGGAGCTGAAGATTGCCCTGGAAGGGGTGGTGAAAAGTCACCCGTGGACCTATGCGATAGTGCTGTTCCTGGTGTCGAAACTGGTCAACAGCCAGGCGGCTGCATTGACGGCGGTGGCACCAATGGGATTAATGCTGGGGATTGAGCCGAAAATGCTGATCGCTTTCTTCCCGGCGTCATACGGCTATTTTGTGCTGCCCACCTACCCCAGCGATCTTGCCTGCATTGGCTTTGACCGCTCGGGCACCACGCGCATCGGCAGGTTCATTATCAACCACAGCTTTATTTTGCCGGGGCTTATCGGGGTAAGCTGTGCCTGTGCGATGAGCTATCTGCTGGTACAGACCTTTATGTAACTGTCATGCCGGGCGACGCTCGTCGCCCGTTCTCATTATTTTCACAAAACCATTTCTAAATTCAAAACGTCGGTTTATTTTAGTGAGATTCGCCCTGCGGCGTGAACTTCAGCTCAATCAGCGCGATGGCTTTCTGTACGGCGCGTAGCGTGACGGGGTCGGCCGATGCAGGATTGCTGGCGAAATCGATGTTTTTCAGCTGGCTCGACATCTTTTCGCGCACCTCTGCGGGGGCGATGATTTCAATCACATCGAGGATTTGTTTGATGACCAGCTGGCATGCAACGACGTCAGAGATCAGCTCCTGATCGGCACTGAGGTTTTGAGACATAGGCTTCTCCTGTTTGAAAGGCCGCCATAGTAGCAAAACGTCAGCGCTGATGCGGCGTACAGGCACAAAAAAACCTGCCGAAGCAGGTTTTTTTATCAGAACATCGCGCCTGGCGGTACGTCCTTGAAGGTCTTGCAGTAGGATTCGAACATGCTTTTCAGGATTTTGCGCAATTTCATCATTATGCTCCGGCTAAATGTTATGCAGGTGTTATTGTTGATGCGCTTATAATGTGACCTGCGTCACAAAAATCAATCTTTTTGTGATATTCATCACGGCAGTTTATTTAAAGCAAAACAGCGTTCCGATTAAAAATAAAAAGAATTCATGGCGTTAGCAGAGAACTTGTTCCTGTAAATTTTTAAAAAAAAGTTTAAGTGGCAGAGGAAAAATGAGCGAAAAACTCTCCGGCAAAGCGGCAAGCGGGATCTCCCCCGCTGCGCTGTTAGTGGCCGGCGCATTCTTTATGGAGTTCCTGGATGGTACGGTGATCGCCACGGCGCTGCCCGACATGGCGAAGAGCTTTGGCGTGCAGGCGGTGGATCTCAATATCGGCATCAGCGCCTATCTCATCACCCTGGCGGTGCTGATTCCGGCCAGCGGCTGGATCGCCGACCGCTTTGGTGCCCGCAAGGTCTTCACCCTTGCCCTGGCCATCTTTACCCTCGCCTCGGTGCTCTGCGGTCTCGCCACCAGCGTCGATCAGTTCGTCGCCATGCGCGTGCTGCAGGGGATGGGCGGCGCGCTGATGGTGCCGGTTGGTCGCCTCGCCGTGCTGCGCACCACGCCAAAACATCTGTTGATTACCGCCATCGCCACCCTCACCTGGCCCGCGCTGGTGGCGCCCATCATCGGCCCGCCGCTGGGCGGCTTTATTACCAGCTACGCCAACTGGCGCTGGATCTTCTTTATTAACGTCCCCCTGGGGCTGATTGCTATTGTGCTTGCGCTGCGCATCATCCCGGATATCTATGAAGAGACGCGCCGCCCGTTCGATACGCCCGGCTTTATCGCCACCTCGGTTGCCATGGTGAGCCTGGTGTATGCCATGGAGATGATGGGGGCGGAGCAGGTGAATACGACGGTTACCCTCGCGCTGCTGGCGATCGGGATGGTGACCATGATCTATGCCCTGCGCCATTTCAGACGCGCCGAGTGGCCGATGATCCGCCTCGATGCCCTGCAGGTGCCCACGTTTCGCGTGACGATGTTTGGTGGCTCGCTGTTTCGTGCCTCCATCAGCGCCGTGCCGTTTTTGCTGCCGCTGCTCTTTCAGGTGGGATTCGGCATGGACGCGTTCCACTCCGGTTTACTGGTGCTGGCGGTGTTCGTCGGCAACCTGACCATTAAACCCGCCACCACGCCGCTGCTGCGCGGGCTGGGGTTCAAAAAGCTGCTGCTGATTAACGGCGCGCTGAACGTGCTGGCTCTGCTGGCCTGCGCCTTCCTGACGCCGCAAACCCCGGTGTGGGTCATCATGCTGATCCTCTACCTGGGGGGCGTGTTCCGTTCCATTCAGTTTACCGCCATCAGCACCCTCGCCTTCGCCGACGTGCCTTCGCCGCAGATGAGCTATGCAAACACGCTGTTCTCCACCGCGACGCAGCTGGCGGTCGGGCTGGGGATTACGCTCGGTGCTATCGGGATCCGCATCGGCGAGCTGTTTAGTGAATTGCTGGGGATGGAATCTCTACCGGGGATCAGCTTCCGGCTGGCGTTTGTCGCCATTGCGCTGGTCTGTCTGCTGGGGATGGTGGATACGCTGCGGCTGGTGAAAGATGCCGGCAGCGCGGTATCCCGAAAACAGGCATAAAAAAAGCCAGCGCAAGCTGGCTTTAACTGATGTTGGCAACTTAGCCGATAATGCCGCGAACAAAGGCTTCGATCTCTTTGTCCTGGCAGTTCTCAAAGAAGCACTGCTGGAAACGCTGACCGGTCACTGCCGTTTTAACCAGCTCCGGATCGATAGCGCGCAGGGTGTCGAGATAGTTCTCTTTCACCACCGCCGCTTTAACCTGGTTCAGGATGCCCGCGTTACGAACCTGAGGCTCTTTACGCTCTGGCGGATAACCTTCGCCATTACGGCCGGTGAAGGCTTTTTCAAAGATAAAGCGCACGTTCAGCTCAGCGCCCCAGCCGAAGCCTTTCGCGAATGGCAGGGAAAGTGCGTTACCGTTGTTGATCTGCGCAAACAGGAAGGCGTCAGCCGGATCGATGCAGTAACCACACACCACGCCCGGGTGGATGTTCAGGGACATCAGCGCGCCCTGGCCGGTACCGCAACCGGTCACCACGAAATCAACTGCTTTTGAATTCAGCAGGATGCTCGCCATGATCCCCAGGTGAATGTAGGTCAGGTGGTGATCGTTTTCGTCGCTCATCCCAACGTTATAAACCGGGAAACCTTTCTCTTCAGCAACGGCGTTCAATTCCTTGAGGATGATGGCGTTTTTTGGCGCCTGGCTGTTTTCCATCATCAGTGCAATTTTCATTCTTCGTCTCCTGAATGCGATGCGGGGCATCCCGCTGTGAATAGCTTACCTGACCAACCTTACTACTAAGCAAACACACTTTCAAATTAAGTGAAAAATAGTTTCAAAAAACAAAGATGCGCTCACAATTTTGCGATCGTAAGGGTTTTCACCGTCGGCTCAGAACCGTATGACACAGGATTGAAGGAAACGGAGGCTCGTGGCAAAGAGAAGGGACAGAACAGGCGGTTATTCCTGGCATTGCGCTGCGCGTCTGGCGCTAGTATAGGTTATTTCAACGCATTCAGAGTGTTCTATGAAGAGATTATGCACGGTCGGACTGGTGCTGTTGCTGGCTGGTTGCGGCATCACCCGCAAGGCTGAAGTCAGCAGCGTCGATGTCAACTCGGGGGTCGTCAGGCTCGATTATGGTCAGCCACTGTTCCAGACCTCTTATGATGATGCTTACGTAACAAGTGGCACGGCAACCCGCGAATGTCAGGCCATGGGATACAGCACGGCACAGGCCTATGGTCAGCCGATCGAAACCTGTAGCGTGATCAGCGGCTCGCTGTGCCTGAATAAAACCGTGACTATCCAGTATCAGTGCCACGGCTATGCCCCCGCCCCTGCCGTTACGACCTCCGCTTATTACTAATTCTGTTGCCAGCGTCTCTGCTGGCAATAATATTCAGAACACGAAACAGAATAATTCTCATTAATATATTTAAAATAGCCGCAATGCGTTTTATTCCCATTCGTATTATAATTTTTCAAATATTTATTTTACTTTTTGCAAATAAATAAATAACAAATTATAGTGGCGCTCACGTTGACCTGTTAATAATAAAACGGAGCTACACCATGCTTAAAACTGAAATGATCGACAAGCTCAATGAGCAAATGAATCTGGAGCTTTACTCCTCCCTGCTTTACCAACAGATGAGCGCCTGGTGTAGCTATCACAGTTTTGAAGGCGCTGCGGCATTTATGCGTCGCCACGCCCAGGAAGAGATGACACACATGCAGCGTCTCTTTGATTATCTTACCGATACCGGCAGTCTGCCGCGCATCAATCAGGTGGCTTCGCCGTTCGCAGAGTATGCGTCGCTGGACGAACTGTTCCGCGCCACCTACGAGCACGAGCAGCTGATCACCCAGAAAATTAATGAACTGGTTCACGCGTCCATGACCAGCCAGGATTATGGCACCTTTAATTTCCTGCAGTGGTATGTGGCCGAACAGCACGAAGAAGAGAAGCTGTTTAAATCCGTTCTCGATAAACTTTCGCTGGCCGGTAAATCGGGTGAAGGGCTGTACTTTATTGATAAAGAGCTGTCGACGCTCGACGCACAAAATTAATATTCATGCGGCGCCATCGGGCGCCGCGTTATTATTAATGGCAGCAGATTTTACTTTCGTGGGTGGAAAAGCCCGCATCCAGCGGAATAAATTTCCCGCGCTGCCAGAAATGCCACCCACTCCCCCCACTCCCCTTGCGCTGGCGCAGTTATCGCGTTCGGACTTCATCGCCGCCGCGCCTGATTTAACTCGTAAAAATAACTTTACAGACATTGTAACGTCGGTTTGACGAACCTGAGCTTTTCCCTTACTCTGCGCCGCAGATTTTGTCGTCGTGACGTTGGGTTTTAGAGGAAAACGTGAAGAACAGAACGCTGGGTAGTATTTTTATCGTCGCCGGAACGACGATTGGAGCCGGGATGCTGGCGATGCCGCTGGCTGCTGCGGGCGTCGGATTTGGCGTTACGCTGGTGTTACTGGGCGTACTATGGGCGCTGATGTGTTATACCGCCCTGCTGCTGCTTGAGGTGTATCAGCACGTTCCCGCCGATACCGGGCTGGGGTCGCTGGCCGGGCGTTATCTGGGGCGATTCGGCCAGTGGATCACTGGCTTCAGCATGATGTTCCTGATGTATGCCCTCACCGCGGCCTATATCAGCGGAGCCGGGGAGCTGATCGCCTCCAGCGTCAACGACTGGTTCAACGCCGATATCTCCCCTACTACTGGCGTGATCTTCTTTACCCTGATTGGCGGGGGCGTGGTCTGCGTCGGCACCTCGCTGGTGGATCTGTTTAACCGCTTCCTGTTCTCGGCAAAAATTATTTTCCTCGTGGTGATGCTGGCGCTGCTTGCGCCGCACATTCATAAGGTCAACTTACTGACGCTGCCGCTGGAGAAAGGGTTAGCGCTATCGGCCATCCCGGTGATTTTTACCTCGTTTGGTTTCCACGGTAGCGTGCCGAGCATCGTCAGCTATATGAACGGCAACGTGCGTAAGCTGCGCTGGATCTTTATTACCGGCAGCGCCATTCCGCTGGTGGCCTACATCTTCTGGCAGATGGTGACGCTCGGCAGCATTAACTCGTCGAGCTTTATGGGGATGCTGGCCAGCCACAGCGGGCTTAACGGGCTGCTGCAGGCCCTGCGTGAAGTGGTTGCGTCGCCGCACGTTGAGCTGGCGGTGCATCTGTTTGCCGACCTCGCGCTGGCGACCTCTTTCCTCGGCGTGGCGCTGGGTCTGTTTGATTATCTGGCAGATCTGTTCCAGCGCAGCCGGACGGTGAGCGGACGCATCCAGACCGGGGCGATCACCTTCCTGCCGCCGCTGGCCTTTGCTCTGTTCTATCCACGCGGGTTTGTGATGGCGTTGGGCTATGCGGGGGTTGCGCTGGCGGTACTGGCACTGCTGTTGCCATCGCTGCTGGTCTGGCAAAGCCGTAAACACCACCCTGACGGCGACTACCGGGTGCCTGGCGGTAAGCCTGCGCTCTGTCTGGTCTTTGCCTGCGGGATCGTGATAATCCTCGTGCAGTTCGGAATTGCGGCGGGTCTGTTGCCGGAAGTGGGATAAAGCGCATTAATGTCCGGCGGCGCTTCGCTTGCGCGGGCCTACGAAGGGTTTTGTAGGCCGGGTAAGCGAAGCGCCACCCGGCAGAAATGGGCGCTGTTAATGCAGACAGCAGTTCTTGAATTTTTTGCCGCTGCCGCACGGACAAGGGTCGTTACGCCCTACTTTGGTGCCGTTGATCACCGGCTGCTGAGCGACCGGCTCTTGCGGGTTGGCAATCCAGTAGTTATAGAGGCGCAGCGCTGCCGGGCGAATGCCCTCAATGCTCTGCTGGAACTCCTCTTCGGTTAAGGTATCCAGACGATCAAAGTTCTCTTCGGAACCGTGCAGCGCAATCAGATCCAGATCGGCGCGCAGGGACTCCGGCAGGGACGACCAGTCGGTCAGCGCCACGCCGCGCATATAGCCGAAGCACCACTCTTCCACCACGGTATAGGTTTGCCCCTCGACATCGTTCATGCCGAACATCGGTTCAAACTGATCCGGGTAGTCGCTCAGGCGCTCGGCGATATCGTTCATATGCTTGAAGCAGAGATCGATAAAGCGGTTCATCTCGCGATCGTTCTTCCAGCGCGGAATGTTTTTCTCCCCGCCCCATACCGCCACCAGCCAGCGATCCGGCTCAACCACCATCGGGCCAGACAGTACCGCGGTCAGCATGCCGTCGAGTTCTGAGACGTCCATAACGGACTCGTCGTCATGACCGTAGGTCATTAAGGTCTCTTCCAGCCACTCCATTTCGGTTTCGTTTAACGGGCCTTGGGTCATGGTGCTTCTCCTGCAGAATAGATTTGCGTGCAGGGTAACACAGAAACCGCGCCTCCCCCTGCTAATTGCGCGGGCTATGCTGGTGCAAAATGGCGCAAATCGTGACCGTTGCACAACTTATGTGCTTTGTTGTTAATGAGATGTGATCCCCGCTGTAATTTCACTTCGTGCCGCCGGGTGGCTTAAAACGGCGCTCTATACTGAAAATTGTCGAAACATGGCAATAGCTGCCCGTTCTGGCAACCATTTTGCTTAACGTTGTTCTGTCGAGGAGATGCGTCAGAAAACCTCGCCTGTTTCTGCAGTTTGTCGTCCGTATAGTGCAGTCCGTTTAGTGCAATGCTTTTGGATTGGGTACGCCTCATGGCGTTCGACTACACAGGGTTCGTGCAAAAAACCACTCAGAAAAGGTACATAATAATGTCGCTGAAATTCATCAGAAGTCCTCTTTCTCTTGTAATGGCAGGCTGCCTGGTCACGGCGTTTTCCGCCCAGGCTGATATCGTGATTGGCGTGGCGGGTCCCTTTACCGGGCCGAACGCAACGTACGGGGATCAGTACTGGCACGGCGCAACGCAGGCTGCGGAAGACATCAACGCCGCGGGCGGCATTAATGGCGAGAAGATCAAACTGGTGCAGGGAGATGACGCCTGTGAACCGAAACAGGCCGTCTCGGTTGCCAACCGTCTGGTTGACCAGGATAAAGTCAAAGCCGTGGTCGGCCACTTTTGCTCCTCCTCCACCATGCCGGCCTCCGAGGTCTATAACGACGCGGGCGTGCTGGCGATCACCCCAGGCTCCACTAACCCGCAGATCACCGAGCGCGGCATGAGCGACATGTTCCGCATGTGCGGACGCGACGACCAGCAGGGCCAGGTCGCCAGCGATTTCATTATTGATAAGCTGAAAGCCAAACGGGTGGTGATCATCCACGACAAAGATACCTACGGCCAGGGTCTGGCGGATGCCACCAAAGCGGCGCTGGCGAAACGCGGCGTTAAGGACGTGATGTACGAAGGGCTGTCGCGCGGTGAGAAAGACTTTAACGCCCTGGTGACCAAAATTGGCGCCCAGAAGCCGGACGTGGTCTTCTTCGGCGGTTGTCACCCGGAAGCGGGTCCGCTGGTGCGTCAGATGCGTGAGCAGGGCGTGCAGGCGAAATTCTTCTCCGGAGACTGCATCGTCAACGAAGAGATGGTCACCGCCGCCGGTGGCGCGCAGTACACCAACGGCATCTACATGACCTTCGGCAAAGATCCACGCCTGATCCCGGAAGGCAAAGCGGTGATCGAGAAGTTCCGCGCCAGCAAGTTTGAGCCGGAAGGCTACACCCTCTACTCCTACGCCTCTATCCAGGCCATTGCTGCGGCCTTTAAAGCCGCCGGCGGCGCCGATCCGGCCAAAGCCAGCGAATGGCTGAAGGCCAATTCGGTGGATACCGTGATGGGCAAAAAATCCTGGGACAGCAAAGGTGACCTGAAAGTCTCCGACTACGTGGTGTACCAGTGGGACGACAAAGGTAAATATAAGGAAGTGCAGTAACCGGACGGAATCACGCTCAACGTCGGTATGGCGACATGCCGACGCACTATAACCAACGGGCCGCCTCCCCCGCGGCCTGAAACACGAGCGCGCGATGATGGAAACTTTCTTTCTGCAGCAGTTAATCAATGGCTTAACGCTGGGCTCCGTCTACGGATTGATAGCCATCGGCTACACCATGGTATACGGCATTATCGGCATGATTAACTTCGCCCACGGCGAAGTGTATATGATCTCCGCCTACCTCTGCGCTATCGGCCTGGCGCTCCTCTCCTTCTTCGGACTGGAATCTTTCCCGCTGCTGATCCTCGGCACGCTGGTCTTTACCATCGTGGTGACGGGGGTGTACGGCTGGACCATCGAGCGCATCGCCTATAAGCCACTGCGTAACTCCACGCGTCTGGCCCCGCTGATCTCCGCCATCGGCATGTCGCTGATCCTGCAAAACTACGCCCAGATCAGCCAGGGTCCGCGCCAGCAGGGGGTGCCTACCATGCTGGACGGCGTGCTGCGCTTCCACATTGGCGAAGGCTTTGTGCAGATCACCTACACCAAGGTCTTTATTCTTATCGCCTCGTTCACCGGCATGCTGGTGCTCACCTGGATAATCAGCAATACCCGTTTAGGGCGGATGTGCCGCGCGGTGCAGCAGGACCGCAAGATGGCGTCAATTCTGGGTATTAATACCGACCGGATCATCTCCCTGGTGTTTGTGATTGGCGCGGCGATGGCCGGACTGGCGGGGGTGCTGATCACCATGAACTACGGCACCTTTGATTTTTACGCCGGGTTTATCATCGGCATTAAGGCCTTTACCGCCGCCGTGCTCGGGGGGATCGGCTCCCTGCCGGGCGCCATGTTAGGGGGACTTATCCTTGGCATTGCCGAGGCGCAGTTCTCCGGGATGGTGAACTCCGATTATAAAGATGTGTTCTCCTTTGGATTGCTGGTGGTGATCCTTATTTTCCGTCCTCAGGGACTGCTTGGCCGCCCTGTCGTGGCCAAAGTATGAGGGAAGCAAAATGACGTCACAGATCGTTTCGCAGCCCGTGGCGCACGACGGGTTTTCACTTAAACGCTGCATCCTCGATGCCATTTTTGCCGGGATGGTCGCGCTGATTATCTTTGGCCCGGTGGCGGGCGTGGTGCTGGATGGCTACAGCTTTAACTTCGAAGGGCGGCGGCTGGTGTGGATCATCGCCACGGTGATGACCGGGCGTTTTTTACTCAGCGCCTTCTTAATGACCGCGCCGGGCAGACGCGTGCTGGCGCGTTTCGATAACGATAACTCGGGGGTGTACGTCCGCCCGCCGGAGTACAAAAGCCGGATGCGCTGGATCCTGCCGCTGATCGTCACCCTGGCGGTCTGCTTCCCGTTTGTTGCCACCAAATACGTGCTGACGGTGGCGATCCTCGGGTTGATCTACGTCCTGCTCGGGCTCGGGCTGAACATCGTGGTCGGGCTCGCGGGGCTGTTGGATCTGGGCTATGTCGCCTTTTACGCCATTGGCGCCTACGGGCTGGCGCTGGGCTATCAGTATCTGGGGCTCGGCTTCTGGACCATGCTGCCGCTGGCGGCGCTGATGGCCGCCGCCGCCGGGGCCTTGCTGGGCTTCCCTGTGCTGCGAATGCACGGCGATTATCTGGCGATTGTGACCCTCGGCTTTGGGGAGATCATCCGCCTGGTGCTGAACAACTGGCTGACCTTTACCGGCGGGCCGAACGGTATCTCCGCCCCGCCCCCCACCTTGTTCGGGCTGGAGTTTGGTCGTCGGGCGAAAGATGGCGGCGTGCCGTTCCATGAGTTCTTCAACCTGACGTTTAACCCGAACCTGAAGTTCATCTTTATCTACGCCATTCTGCTGCTGGTGGTGCTGCTGGTGCTCTACATCAAGCACCGCCTGACGCGGATGCCCATCGGTCGCGCCTGGGAAGCCCTGCGCGAAGACGAGATCGCCTGCCGCTCCATGGGGCTTAACCATGTGCTGGTGAAGCTCTCGGCCTTTACCCTCGGGGCTTCTACCGCCGGGATTGCCGGGGTGTTCTTCGCCACCTATCAGGGATTCGTAAACCCCACCTCGTTCACCTTCTTTGAGTCGGCCCTGATCCTCGCCATCGTGGTGTTGGGCGGGATGGGTTCCACCGTCGGGGTGGTGCTGGCGGCCTTTGTCCTGACCGTCACCCCGGAACTGTTGCGTACCTTTGCCGAGTACCGCGTGCTGCTGTTTGGCGTCCTGATGGTGGTGATGATGATCTGGCGACCGCGCGGGCTGATCCGCATCAACCGCACCGGCTTTGCGGTGCGTAAGGGCGTGGCGCCATGAACGGGACCATCTTAAGCGTTGAGCATCTGATGATGCATTTTGGCGGCATCAAAGCGTTAAACGACGTTAATCTTGAGGTCCAGCGCGGTTCGATCACCGCCCTGATCGGACCGAACGGCGCGGGTAAAACCACGGTCTTCAACTGCCTGACCGGTTTTTACCGCGCCTCTGGGGGCAATATTCTGTTCAATACCCGGAGCAAAACCACCAACGTTATTCAGGTCCTCGGGCAGAAATTCCAGCCGGGGGACTGGATCAATCCGGCGCAGTTCGGCCAGCGGTTGTTCTACAAAATGTTTGGCGGCACTCACCTGGTGAACCGCGCCGGGCTGGCGCGTACCTTCCAGAATATCCGCCTGTTCCGCGAGATGTCGGTGGTGGAGAACCTGCTGGTGGCCCAGCATATGCGGGTGAACCGCAACCTGCTGGCCGGGGTGCTGAATACGCCTGCATACCGCAAGGCGGAAAGCGACGCCCTGGACAGGGCTTTCTACTGGCTGGAGGTGGTGGACCTGGTGGACTGCGCTAACCGGCTCGCGGGCGAGATGTCCTACGGCCAGCAGCGGCGGCTCGAAATCGCCCGCGCCATGTGCACCGGGCCGGAGATGATCTGTCTCGACGAGCCCGCCGCCGGGCTGAACCCGGTGGAGACGCACACCCTGAGCAACATCATTCGCTATCTGCGGGATCACCATGACATCACGGTGCTTCTGATTGAGCATGATATGGGGATGGTGATGGAGATCTCCGATCACATCATCGTGCTCGACCACGGGGATGTGATTGCCCAGGGGAAACCGGAGCAGATCCAGCACGACGAAAAAGTCATTGCCGCCTATCTGGGCACCGATGAGAGCGAGGTCAGCGTATGAGTGAGGCAATGCTGGAGTTTCGTCAGGTGGACGTTTACTACGGGGTGATCCAGGCCCTGAAGCAGGTCTCCCTTCAGGTGCATCCCGGCGAGACCGTGGCGCTGATCGGTGCCAACGGGGCCGGAAAATCGACGTTGCTGATGTCGATTTTCGGCCAGCCGCGGGTACGTAACGGGCAGATCCTCTTTTGCGGCGATGACATCAGCCATAAATCGACCCACTATGTGGCGTCGGGCGGCATTGCCCAGGCCCCGGAAGGACGGCGCATCTTCCCGGATATGACCGTCGAAGAGAATCTGCTGATGGGCACCATCCCCATCGGCAATCAGTATGCGGCGGAGGATCTGCAGACGATGTTCGACCTGTTTCCTCGCCTGAAGGAGCGGCGCAAGCAGCGGGCGATGACCATGTCCGGCGGCGAGCAGCAGATGCTGGCCATAGCCCGTGCCCTGATGAGCCGGCCCAAATTACTACTGCTGGATGAGCCGAGCCTGGGGTTAGCGCCCATCGTGGTGAAACAGATTTTCCAGACCCTGCGGGAGCTGGCGCGCAACGGGATGACGATTTTTCTCGTGGAGCAGAACGCGCACCACGCCCTTAAGCTCTCCGACCGCGGCTATGTGATGGTCAACGGGCAGCTCCGCCTGAGCGGCAGCGGCGAAGAGCTGCTGGGCAATCAGGATGTCAGAAAAGCCTATCTGGGGGGCGTGTAACCGTTATGCGGGGCTGACCCGCTACGGATGGAGATCGTCCGGCAGCTGGTCGTAGTCCACCTTTTGCAGCTTAAAGTTGGTCACCCAGGATTTGCCCGCATCCTGCTCCGAGACAAACGGGTAGGACGGCGTCAGCTCTTTCGTCTGGATCCCGGTCCACGCCGAGAAGAAATCGAGGAAATCATTGGCGGAACGCCGGGCGTTGATCAGCCGGTGTTCTGTATCGTCGCTCGACATGATCATAAACGGTACCTGATAGTTTTGCTGGTAAGCATCACCGTGGGCCATATATTGCCCCCCGGTCAGGCGGGCTTTATAGGTGAGACCGTGATCGGAGAAGTAGACCATCGAGAAAGTTTCGCCGGTGTTCTGCAGCTGCTGATAGAGCTGCTTTAACAGGGCGTCGGTCTGGGTGATGCTGTAGATATAGCATGAGGTCTCTTTCGACTGCACGAACTCGACGTATTTACCCTGGGTGCGTTCGCAGGCCTGCGGGTGGGAGCCCATCAGATGCAAAACGATCAGCCGGGTCTCCTTGCGCGGAGCTGCAAGCACCTGCTGCGTCATCTGCAATAAGGCTTCATCCCGGGGATTGTTTTCATCTTCGTAGTAACCCTTTCTGAGAAACTGCACGTCATCGGCCCGCTTCGCAATACTGGCAATGGCCGTATCGTACTCGCCAATCTGCCCCTGATTGGAGAACCACCAGGTCTGGAATCCGGCGCGATTCGCCAGGGTGACAAAGTTGTTCTGATACTCCGGGGTATCACCGCTGACCCGGCTCAGGGAGTGCCCGAGGGAGGTTTGCGTGGAGGCGCTGGAGGAGACGAAATTGGTAAAGAGCGTTCCCTTCACAGCGCTGGCAAAGGGGGTGTTATTCCACTGCCCGCCAAAGGCGCCCAGCGCATCCCGGCGCGCGCTTTCGCCGATCACCACCACGTAGTTCTGGTAGCGGGGCTTTACCCCCAGCACGGTCCAGTTGTCCTTCATTTTGGCCAGTTCCAGCATATGGGCTTTTTCCGTGACCACTTCCCGGTTGTTGATCACCACGTCCTTCACGAAGCGGAATACCGGATAGCCCACGTCCAGCAGAGTGAAGTGCCCCCAGTACACCAGGTTTTTAAGGGGGGTCATAAAGAAACAGAGAACGGCGAAAACCAGATACAGCATATCTAAACGGCGCAAAGCCTGTCTGGGGATAATTTTACGCCGTAGCGCAATCACGCCCAATGCCAGAATAACCAATGACACCAGGTAGCTGTGCCACGGGAATATCGTCAGGATCTCGACGGACTCATTAAAATTAGTGGAATGTAATGCTAAAAGCGTATTGAAATTAGGCGCACCATAGGCTTGTTGAAAAGGAAAGTACAGGGCGGCCAGCAGACTACAGAGGGCAATAACCCCTTTCTGCAGGCGGGGAGTTATTCGCCAGAGTACTAACAGCACGCAGCAAAATGCCACAGAATAGATTGGGCTGAATGAATAGCCGAAAGAATAGTTTATCAGCACCGATTGCAGATAATAAAAGGCGATCCAGGGATTAAGCGTAATATCGCGGATCCACAGGGTATATTTGCTGGCTGTTATATTCATATTTATCGTAATCCGCAGTTTGTCGCAGCGAAACGCTAACGACAAGGATCAACAAACCGCCGGGAAAGGCGATATATGGATAAAAATGGATCGCAGTATGGAGAAACTTATCAAAAGATAGAGTGCGCGGGCGGGAAGATCAACGTTTCGTAACAATATATTTATAAAACTGAAGCCGTATCATCATAATTTATACATAATTGTGTGGTAATACACCTTTCCCGCATTCACGGGAAAGGCTGGAATACACTATATAAAAATTAAGCCATAATGCATTGGCATTATATTTACAGCTTTTCAATATGATTTAGCTTGGCTGAATAACCTGTTTTCGCCACCGCCTTTAATAATGTCTCCGTCGGGAAACCTTCTGCGACGATAACTTCAGTCTGGCGGGTTTTTAATGAGGCTTTTGCCTTCACTACCCCTTCCGTTTCACGCAGCGCCTGGTTGACCGAAATGACGCACAACGGACAGGTCATGCCCTGCACATCCAGCACCACCTTTTGATTTGCGGCGTGGGCAAACAGCGGCAGCAGTAAACATGCGCTAATCAACAGTCGTTTCATTCCATCACCTCATAAACCCAGGCCACCACCGTGGGATAGAACAGTACCAGCAGCAGCACCGGCAGCGAAAGCCAGAACAGGAAACGCATCTGCCCCAGGGTTAAGCGTCCGGTACACCACAGCCGTTTAGAAAAATAGAGCCGCCAGAACACCCGCAGCATCAGCCCCAGGGAGAGCAGGATCATGGGAACTCGCAGGAACTCGAGCTGGCTGAGCCCGGCAAAACCGGCCGCCGAGATGCCAAACAGCAGATACAGCAGCGGCCCGACGCAGCACAGCCCGGCGGTAACGGCAGCCGCGGCTGCCGTCAGCAGGGTAAGGCCTGCACCCTTAGCGTTGTTCTGTTGAGACATAGTTGTACGCGAACACCTTTGGATCGTAGAAATTGAGCGGATCGCCGTCCACTTCGGCATACGGATAGCCAAAGTTATTGACTGCGCCCTGCTCTGTCGCCGGGTACAGTTCAAAATCGCGCCCGTAGTTGAAGCCCACCCAGTTCATCTCCCAGTTGCCAAACAGATAAGTGTTTACCGCCTGCACATCGGGATTCTGATGGGCTTTTTTCTCCGCCAGACGCATCTTGGTGACGTCCGCCGGGTCGCACGGCAGCCAGCCGTACCCTGCCAGATAGAACTCCGCCCGGCAGTGCTGCCCGCCGCTGACGTCCGCCACGCCCGCACTGTCGGCTTTGCCGAAGGCGCTGGCAGAGTAGCGTTCCAGCTTGTTGGCTCTGCCCAGACGAATGCCGAACAGCTCCCGCGCCGGGATACCGCTGGCGCGCGCCAGGGCGACAAACACCGAGCTGATGTCGGTGCATTTGCCGCTGAGCTTGCCGCTTTGCAGAATGGTCGCCACATCGCCGGTGCCGCAGCCAATCACGTCGTTATCGCGCTCCATATGGCTGCTGACCCATTCGTAGATCAGGCGCGCTTTCTTGAGCGGATCGGTCTCGCCTGCGGTAATTTTTTCCGCCGTTTCGCGCACCAGGCCATCCACCGGGGTATGCGTCGTTGGCAGCAGATACGGCTTCACCGCCAGCGGGTAAACAATCTGCTCCGGCGCCTGCCAGTTTTTCAGCGCATCGTGCTTCAGCGGCTCCCAGTCTGCGGTTTCGATCTCCAGATCGAGCTTAAGCAGCAGATCGCCTTCGCTTTTCGGCCAGGTCGCAAACAGGGTTTTCGCACCGTAAGTATTGTTGGTGGTGACGTACGCCTGCTGGTAGTTGCCGGTAAAGGACAGTCCGGTCATCTGCTGAAAGGCGGTATCTACCGGGAGCGGGATCCAGAGTTTGACCACGCCGCTGGAGCCCTGCGGCGGTGCCAGCTTATAGGTTTGTGATAAGACAAAACGGCGGCGCATTACCGGGGCGGCGGGTGCTACGTTGGTTTTCACCGTCTGGCTGGCCACGGCCGGGCCCACTAAACCTGCGGCAGAGAGAAGAACGCTATTTTTAAGAAATTGTCGACGCTGCATGGCTATCTGTCCCTTGAAAATGAGTCTGGCGTCGGCGACACGGGCCGCAAGCACAGAGGAACATCACAGAAGACAGGCACTGGCGCGAAGCGATGGGGTTTATTCATCAATAACAGACCTGTTAACTGTGAATGAAAGAAATTTTTGAGACGGTATTAGGCGCTTTTCAGCCCCTGTTGTACAGGCCTGAAGTCAAAAAAAGGGGCTGTTATCCGTAAAATTGCAGGGAAAAATGCGAGGGCCGACGCGCCGCTGACAGACGACACACCGATCTTAATAGGTGACGGGAATCTCAAATCAGAGCATTGGCATAATAGTCCATGCCATAAGCCAGTAGTTCCATAACATTATAAATATGAAAACCCTACTGTTAATTCTTTAATACCGCAGCGTTAAGAGGCTATTTCCCATGGTGTTTTCGGGGGTAAAGTCTGTGAGGGAATGCGTTATTTCACCTAATATTAAAAATGCACACGGGTATGTCAAACAGCGAAACAACGTTATCACTATCATTTATTTTCACCACCATTCAGAGGTATGAGATGAGTAAAATGTGCTTAACAAAATTATTGTCGGCTGGTTTGCTCGGATTGATGGTCTTTTCCACTTCCGCAATGGCGAAAGAAATTGAAGTGGTCAATATTTCAAAGATTGATGGCATGCCCTGGTTTAATCGCATGGGGGAAGGTGTCACCCAGGCAGGTAAAGATCTCGGCATTAAAGCCTCTCAGGTAGGCCCTTCCAGCACCGACGCCCCACAGCAGGTCAAAATTATTGAGGACTTAATCGCGAAAAAAGTTTCAGCGATCGGGATTGTGCCAAATGATGCCGATGTCCTCGAGCCGGTATTCAAAAAGGCGCGCGAGGCCGGCATCGTGGTGTTAACCAATGAATCCCCCGGACAACCCAGCGCAAACTGGGATGTCGAAATTATTGATAACGAAAAATTCGCCGCCGACAACGTTGAAGAGATGGCAAAAGCCATGGGCGGTAAAGGGGGCTATGTTATTTACGTTGGCAGCCTGACCGTGCCACAACATAACCTGTGGGCGGATTTGTTCGTGAAATACCAGAAGGAGCACTACCCGGATATGCATGAAGTCACCAGCCGTATGCCGGTGGCCGAGAATATCGACGATGCCCGCCGCACCACCATCGATCTGATGAAAGCCCACCCGGACATGAAAGGGATTGTCTCCTTTGGCTCCCAGGGGCCAATTGGCGCAGGCCGCGCGGTGAAAGAGAAGCGTGCGAAAGGCAAAGTCTTCGTGTACGGCATGATGATCCCGTCCCAGGCCGCTTCGCTGATCAAAAGCGGTGATATCGCCATGGGCATCACCTACGACCCGGCCTCCGCGGGTTACGCCATTACCGCCGTCGCCGACAAGGTCCTGAAAGGGGAAGAGATTACTCAGGGCCTGGATATCCCGAACCTCGGCAAAGCCGATGTGGATAGCGAAAAACGCATCATTAAATTCCATAAAGTCCTGCGCGTGACCAAAGAGAATATCGACAGCCTGTATTAATCCGTTGGTTCTGCACGCCCTGCTCTCAGGGCGTGCCGTCTGAGCCCAAAAGAGGTAGTCATGGAGCCGTTTATTTCACTGGGTCATATCAGCAAAACGTTCTACGGTGTGAAAGCGCTGGATAATATCGCTTTGACGTTATTTCCCGGGGAGGTTCACTGTCTGGCCGGGCAGAACGGCTGTGGTAAATCCACGCTGATTAAAATTATTTCCGGCGTCTATAAACCCGATCCCGGGTTTGAAATCGTGATCGACGGTAAAAGCTGGTCGCATCTCTCCCCCATCGACTCGGTCAAAGCCGGGATCCAGGTTATCTATCAGGATCTCTCCCTGTTTCCGAATCTCACCGTGGCGGAGAACATCGGTATCCACCAGCATCACCGCAATCTGCTGGTGAATAAGAAAGAGATCCGGCTCATCGCCGCGCTCACCGTGAAAAGCATTGAAGCGGAACTGGATCTGGATGCGAACGTGGAGTCCCTGCCCATTGCCCAGCGCCAGATTGTGGCGATCTGCCGGGCGCTGGCCCAGGAAGCCAGGCTGATTATTATGGATGAGCCCACTGCCTCGCTCACCATGCAGGAGGTAAAAGGACTCCTGCGGGTGATCGGCGATTTAAAGAAGAGGAACATCTGCGTCGTGTTTGTCAGCCACCGTCTGGATGAAGTGCTCTCTATCTCCGACCGTATCAGCGTGCTGAAAAATGGCACTCTGGTGGGCACCTTCCCTGCCAGCGAGATCAATAATAAAAAACTGGCTTACCTGATGACCGGGAAAGAATTTTCGTATGCGGTACTGCCGCCGATTGAAAAATTGGGCGAGGTGGCACTGACGGTTAATAACCTCACTAAACAGCACCAGTATAAAGACATCTCTTTTAAGCTCCATCAGGGGGAGATCCTGGCCATCACCGGGCTGCTGGGCGCGGGCAGGACAGAGCTGTGCCTGAGCCTGTTCGGGCTTACGCAACCCGATGCCGGGGAGATACTGCTGGAAGGCAAAGCAGTACATTTCGCCAGCAACCGGGATGCGATCAATGCCGGTATCGGCTATGTCTCTGAAGACCGCATGAGCACCGGCCTGGTGATGGACCAGTCGATCAATGACAATATTATCTCCACCGTTCTCCGCCGCCTGAAAACGCCGTTCAGATTGTTAGACAGATCCAGAGCGGACCGCATCGTCACCGATTTAGTTGAGCAGCTGAGCATTAAAATTGGCAGCGTGGATCTGCCCGTCAATACCCTCTCCGGGGGCAACGCCCAGCGCGTGGCGATTGCCAAATGGCTGGCGATCAATCCAAAGGTCCTGATCCTGGACTCCCCCACCGTCGGGGTCGACATCGCTAACAAAGCGGGGATCTATCAAATCATCTCCGCCCTTTCCCGCCAGGGGATTGCGGTACTGATGATCACCGATGAGATCGATGAGGCGTTCTTTAACAGCCACCGCATTTTAGTCATGCGCAAGGGTGAGATCGTGGCAGAAATCCTGCCGGATAAGACCTCGGAAGCGGCGCTGGCGGAGGTGGTCAATGGTTAATAAATTCGGGGTGAAAACCCATGAGCTGTTTTTGGGCCTGACCATCATCGTTATTGGCGGCTATCTGTCGTTTGCCAGCAGCGATTTTCTGACGCTCGGCAATATCTACGACCTGATCAACAACTACGCCATGCTCACCATTCTGGCCTGCGGCCTTTTTATTGTGCTGATTTCCGGCGGGATCGATATCTCCTTTCCGGCCATGACCATCATCTCCCAGTACGTGATGGTCACCCTGATTCAGGACACTACCGGCAACTTTGCCATCGCTTTTGCGCTCTCCGGCGGGCTGGGGCTGCTGCTCGGATTGATTAACGCCACGCTGGTTAATCGCCTTAACGTGCCTTCCATCATTATTACTATTTCTACCCTCAATATTTTTTACGGCCTGCTGCTCTACCTGACCAAAGGAGTCTGGCTGTACAGCTACCCTGAGTGGTTTGAACAGGGAGTGATGCTGTTCAAATTCACCGCCGCAGACGGCTACGACTACGGCCTGAGCCTGCCGATCATCACCCTTTTAGTCGTGGTGGCGTTAACCGGCTTTATCATGAATAAAACCAGCGCCGGACGGATGATTTACGCCATGGGCGGGAATCGCGAGGCGGCCTCCCGGATGGGATTCGGCATCTTTAAAATGCAGCTGTTTGTTTATGGCTATATGGGGCTGATGTCCGGGGTGGCAGGCGTGGTGCAATCCGCCACCGTCTTAACCGTTGCGCCCGACTCCCTGCTGGGCTATGAGCTGACGGTGCTTGCCGCCGTGGTGTTAGGCGGCACCAGCATCGTCGGCGGACGCGGCACCTTGCTCGGCACCCTGCTGGGGGTCATTTTACTGGCCGTATTACAGAACGGCCTAAATTTGTTAGGGATCTCCTCGTACTGGCATACGGTGGTCACCGGTGTCGTGATCGTCACCAGTATCAGCATGACGGCATGGAGTCAGCGCAAAGGTCAGGGAGTCGTCGTATGAGTACCAATAAAACCCAGGATCGCGTCGAGATATACCTGACCGTGCTCATCGCTGCGGTCGTTATCACATTCAGCTTCCTTATTCCTTCGGTGTTCTGGTCGTCAGCCAACTTCCAGTCCATCGCCTCACAGATGCCGATCCTCGGCGTGCTGGCCCTTGCGATGGCGGTGACTATCCTCACCGGGGGGATTAACCTGTCGATCATCGCCACCATGAATGCCTGCGGGCTGGTGATGGCCTGGGTCGCTACCCACTATCCGCCGACCTTCAGCAGCCTGCTGCTGGTTCTCGCGGCCGGTTTAGTTATGGCGCTGGTTATTGGCTCGGTAATCGGTTTTTTGATCGCCGTAGTGCGGGTCTCGCCGATATTAGCCACCCTTGGCATCATGACCCTGCTGAAGGGCATTAATATCCTGATCTCCAAAGGCTCGGCGATCTCTAACTTCCCGGATTACATTCTGGTCATTAACAGCACCAATGTTCTCGGTATCCCGCTGCCGCTGCTGGTCTTTCTGGCGGTGGTCGTCGCGCTGTGGGTGATCCTTGAAAAATCCGCCTTCGGGCGAACCCTCTACCTGATCGGCTCTAACGAACAGGCGACCCACTACTCCGGGATCAACACCCGTAAAACCCTTATCTGGGTCTATGTGCTCTCTTCAGTCCTGTGCGTGATTGCCGCCCTGCTAATGATGTCGAAACTCAACTCGGCCAAGGCCTCCTACGGTGAGTCTTATCTGCTGGTGTCGATTCTGGCGGCGGTTCTCGGCGGGGTGAACCCGGATGGGGGCTTTGGTAAGGTCTTTGGCATGGTGATGGCGCTTGTTTTATTGCAGATGCTGGAGAGCGGCCTGAACATTCTGGGGGTAAGCAGCTACATCACCATGGCCCTGTGGGGCGGATTGCTGTTAGCGTTTATCTTCCTGAAAGGGGCGCGGCTCTCGCGTCTGTTTGGCAAACCCTGACTGTCCGCGGAGGCCACCAGATGGCGTTAAATCTCTTTTCACAGCTTCCCGAAGCGGGTGCGCGTAACGAAGCGGAAATCTTTGACGCGCTGCTCGCGGCACCAGGGCTCAAAATCGAGCGGATCCTCTCCACCGGCCAGGCCAGCCCGCCCGGTTTCTGGTACTGCCAGGCAGAAAACGAATGGGTGGTGGTGCTGCGCGGCTCGGCAGGCGTGAAATTCGAAGAAGAAGATGAGGTCAGGGTTTTGTATGCGGGGGATTCTCTGCACATCCCCGCGCAATGTCGGCACCGGGTGGAGTGGACCGATCCCGGGGAGCCGACGGTATGGCTGGCGATATTTTATGGCAATACAGATAGTCCTTAACTCTCGATTATTGCCGGTAAGTTGAACCGAAAACCAAAGTACCCCTATAGCAAGCACATAAAGAAAACCTTTATTTTCATATAAATAACAGTAACTTATTCACATCGTCTATGGCATTAATTGACTGGAAATTTCCGCAGGTTATTGGTTTATTGTTTGACGGCAATGAGCCTTAACTAATAAACGGAGTTTTCACAATGGCTATACCGGCGTACTTATGGCTTAAAGATGATGGCGGCGCTCATATCAAGGGGTCAGTAGATGTAAAAGATCGGGAAGGTAGTATTGAAATTCTCGCTTTTGGGCACGGACTGCATCTTCCGACAGATAATCTCACAGGAAAAATTACCGGAACGCGCGTTCACAGCCCTTTTAGCTTTCAAAAAGAATTTGATTCCGCCAGTCCCTACATCTACAAAGCGATAGCAAAAGGTCAGACATTAAAAAGCGCGGAATTTAAATGGTATCGGATAAATGATGCCGGTATGGAAGTTGAATACTTCAATATGTTGCTAGAAAATGTCAAGGTCGTCAGTTCTGCCCCTCATATGCTTGACATCAAAAACCCGATGACAGAAAAGCACAATCATTTAGAAAATGTATCCCTTCGATACGAGAAAATCACCTGGAAATATTGTGACGGCAACGTCCAGTTCTCTGATGCCTGGAACGAAAGATGATTCAATGTACGTTTCATCTTAACGGCGGCCAGTTATCAACGCTGAACTGCCCGGGGATTGGTTTTTTTCCTGCTTACTCAGGTAATAAAGGATTTCACAGAAACAATCCCGATTCAGTTGCGAAACCTAAAAGAGGTCCTCTTCCTCCAGGTAAATACTACATCGTTACCAGACCGACGGGCGGATTACTTTCCCGATGGGATGATGCAATAAAAGGGCTAAGAAGCGGATCCGATCGCGACCTTTGGTTTGCTTTGTACCGGGAGGACAGTCTTATCGATGACACTACCTTCATAAATGAAGTGGAAAGAGGCCACTTTCGTTTGCACCCTGCTGGCAGTTCAGGAAACAGCGATGGCTGCATTACATTACCAAACCATGCTGATTATCGGATACTTATGTTCGCTTTGTATCGTTCTCCCGCCATGATGATTACGGCGCAACTAAAAGCTTTTGGAATAATACAGGTATATTGATGAAACCCATTACCTATGTATGGATATGGCTTACAGAACTACTGACCGTGTCAGTCATTTACAGTGTTATGTGTTTCTTCATGCCTGATGAAGCTATTTTTGACTGGTATGAGGAAAGGTACGGCTTTGTTATCGAAACCAAATGGTACGACTGGTACACCTTGATCCTTTATATCATTGCAATTGCATTGACTTCAGGGCTCATATGGCTGACCGCGTATTTGTCCAGGAAAAGACGTGCGGTAGATCTTCTGAAATGAAGCAAATGTAATAAAAAAACCGCCTTGCGGGGCGGTTTCACGACACTGCTTATTGCTTTGATTATTCTTGTCTTTCCCATGGTAGCCGGAGTGGGACTTGAACCCACACAGCGCGAACGCCGAGGGATTTTAAATTCTACGCAGGATCAATGAGTTACATAGCAGCGCATTGCGAAACTTTGCTGTAATTGTTTACTCATTTGACTGTAATTGGCAGTAAATAGATAGACTTGGATAACGTTGAGCACAGAAAAAACACAGGAGAACAGTTTCCTGCCTGAGAATGTATTAAAGAATGATGATGTGAAGCGCCATGGGGCTACCGGCGTTGTAAGATGATGTGCAATCTAAGTCTTCAACTAAGAAAAGTTCGGTTTATTCAACAAAGCCCCGCTACGAGCAACCCATAACATACACGCGGGGCTTCGATCATGAACTCAGTGGACAATTTAACTACTCATGTGGTCTTCCATTTTTCCATGTGCGGAGAAATAGATTTTGCTGCGCACATACTCCCAGCATTCAGGCTTCTTCGCCCACTCTGAAATCATCCTGCCATTCGCGGATTCGTTCAGAAGACTATTCACCCGATGGGCTAAGCTGACAAGGCGGTTGCCCATCGTTTCCTCAATGCCCTGTTGATTCCAGATCTCTGCAAGATCCGTTTGGTTGCCATAAAGATGTGAATAGGCGGCCACGGTATAGGCGGCAATATTCGACTTAAATGCGGGGAAAAGTGAATTAATCAACTTATAGGCTTTCTTATAAATAATGGCCTGCGCGATGTAATTTTTAAAACTCTCAATGTTTAGTTCATCCCCATAACGCTCAGTATCCTTGTCGATCATCGTCATTAATGCGGCAAAGTTCTTCTGTCCGCCGAGGCTGACTAAATCCGGACGCTGGAGCCAGGCACAATGATATTTTGCGAAATCTGTTTTCGTTATCCGGCGAGAGGCAGGAATCGCATCTTTTAACCGCTTGATTCCAGAGGGTGTTTTACCTTCCCGTTCCAGCATAACCTTATAACTGCCGTTCGCTCGCTCGTAAAACCAACGGCTGTATCCGTCCGGGCAATACACCGTGTTTGCCATTTTTTCCAGCTGTACATGTACCGGTCGATTGGCTGACAGATCGGAAATATTGACTTTATTCTGGCTATTCGAGAAGCGCGAAATATCCGCAATTAGCATCTCTTCTTGTGCATTATTCGTCTGTTTCAGCACAATGACTTTTGCGGGTACACGCACGTTACGCAGATTGGTTGCCGGGAATTTCTTTTTGGTGAAAAACATAGAAGCCGTCGTCTGCCCACCGTTGACAATCTGCATCCCCTGCATCCACGCAATACCAGGACCACCTCCCGGCGCTTCGCCAAGCCTGACCTGATCGGCAACAATCACAATACCGTTGTTATAAGCCATAAAACGCTCAGGCTGCTCGCGTAAAGTGTCACGAATCCCTTTGTTGACTTTCCCCGTCTGGCTCAGAAATGAGCGAACGTTCGCTTCCAGAATCCGGTTGCCATATTTTTCATAGATAAATCGCAGCGTCTCGCCCGGAACCACCGTCAGCGCATAATCATATTCACCCATTTCATCCGGGATCCAGACACAGGGGAGTGCGCCCCCCGCCACCTCATCAAAATTAACCTGCAGTTCGTCGCGTGGCTTACCTTCCTGCCAGTGGTTAAACAGGCGGACAATGTCCATAACCTCTAATTTAATGGTTTTACCGGCCACATCGCGGGACTGATACCAGCGGGTTTTCACCTGACCATCGGTCAGAACATAAATTCTGATTTGCTCCAGTTCCGCGTAGGACTGTTCGATGGTCGTCACCAGTTGCCAGGCATCATTGGACTGATCGAGCGTGGATGATAATTTACCGTCAACGCACTTCTGCAAAAATTGAATGCAGTGACCGGCAATCGCTTTTGTCTCAGCATCCGGGATGTGACAAAGCTCGTCGCTACCGTGATAAATGCTGACAAAAAGGTCAAGTTGATCGCCATCTTCTGAGAAGGCATAACCGCTGAGACGCACATTGTGTCCACTGACTTTCGCCATAAAGTGACACGTCTCGGCATCATCGAATGTCATGCCGATATCGGCCATATGACGCATAACAATATCGGTAAAAATCAGTTCCGGAAAAGGCGACTCAACCCCAGGCTGAGCCATTTGATCCTGATATTCCTTGCGAATCTCATTCTGCGTTTGACGTAAAAAATCAATAAGTTCCATGCGGTAATCCTGCAAAGTCTGACAAGCAATGGTTAAAATTTTGAGCCTGAGGAATAAGTGTCTGGAGTTCGAGTTGATAGCACGCACTCACCACCGGCAACGGGACATTGGCATGCGTCAAAGAGGGAAAATCCGCTTCAATCGGAAGTGCAAACGCCTCTGTCAGCAAGAAATGACGTGTATAGAATTCAGCATGTTCAGTGAAATATCCGACGTGGCAAAGCGATCCCTCAAAAAGACAGGCCGCCGGAGCGTTTCCCTCAAACCGATGACGAAGACTGTAAATGAGGTCATTCAGGGTCGCGCCGGTGGGATGCTCGCTGAAGCGCAAACCGCACAACATGAGCGAGCCAGGCCGCTGCCAGTCCAGTTGTTCAAGCGCGTGGATGGTTACGCAAAAGCCCTGCTCTGCTGTGGTGCTTTTTACCTCAATGGCGCGTTCATCGAGTTCAAAATCCTGTAGGCCATGCTGCGGTCCTACCCATGCTTCGACTGCCGTTGACGGCGCAAGACCGCTCTCGATTAACCGCTCCAGACACGTCAATTCCCCGATTAACCCCACTTCTTCTTCATGACTGAGTGGACAGGTATCGCGCTCCATAAACGCCTGCCATAAACGAATCCGACGGAGCAGGGTTTCAAACAGACGCGGTTCAGAAACGTTCAGGAGCGAATGGAGAATATCCAGAATCATCGTCGTAAAGACATCCGCATTCCCCGTTTGCTGACGACGGATCATCAAACCGTTCTGCCGCCCCTCCTCTGTTCCGGTCATCTCAACGCGAAATCCTTTACAGGACGGCAGCGCCGTCGACCCCGGCGAAAGAGGATGAGGAAACACGGCAATCAGCATTTCTTCATTATCAGGCTGACGACGCCCGGCATGAAAGCTACAGCCCTGGTGCGTAAAAAGCCGAATCCCGCGCCAGCCCTGAGCGCCGGGCTGTTCGTCTATCTGAGATCGATCTAAGGCTTTCCAGGCCGCCAGCAGATCATCTTTACTCAGCCGCACCATACTCTTGCTCCCACAGTACGTTGTTCACTTTGTACTCCACCGTTACCCCACTGCGGCTTCCCGGAAAACTGATGCCAAAAGCCACCACCGGCAAGGCATCGTCCTGATGTTCCGCTGCCGACAACGCCTGTTGCGGGTCCAGTAAGTAAATGAGCAGTAGCCCTTTTTGACGCTGTGCCGGGATGTCGTTTATGCCAAATCCTTTGATCCGACGCAGTACTACGCCACCAGGAATGACGGGCTCCTCTCGCCCTTCATTGCGTCCGGGATCGGCATGAAAAATACGCTGCGTTTCGGCCAACGCGGCAAGCCAGGTCGATTCATCGCAGTCAATCCCTTCATCGCGTGGGGAAAGTAAACGGCCAATAGAATAGCGGTCAGTGACCCCCTCAGACGCTTTACGCATCATAAGCGGGACGGGGAAGCCACAGACAGCATGATGACGATCGACGCCCCCCCCTATCACCGCCACCGTCCATTGGGTGAGTTCATCAACACGATTCATCCGCGTAATGAAATCCGCCAGCAGTTTGCTGTTGGCTTTCCTGGCCTGAGCGTGGGTTTCATATTCCGTTAAGAAATCAATGATCGGCTCGGGAGAGACGTTTTGCCAAATGACCCCTTTCCATTTTTCAATCTTCTCTGCGCGCCGTCTCTCAGGGATCGGCGCGCCAGAACCGACACGCCCGGTCAGATGCTGGAAGGCCGCGTAGTTACGCTTGTGGTACTCCGGTTCTTTAAACAACGAAATCGTTTCGACCACCGTGCCACTGAAAGAGAGCCATAGTGAGCGCGCGCTACGCATTTTTAAAGGGGATGTCACCATTAACACGGGGTGTGATTTCACTTTTAGCCCGAAATCACGCGGGGTTCCGCCGCTGGCGACCATATTGTCAAACTCTTCCCGCAGCTCTTCTGAGGCATCCGCAATGTGCTCAAACCATTCAATCAGCTCATCGGTGGTATACAGCCGACATACATCCAGATATCCCTGTCGATAGCCAAACCAGCGCCCCATCTGCATTAACGTGTCATACATGCGGGAGGCGCGTAAGAAATAACTGGTGCATAATCCCTCAAGTGTTAGCCCTCGAGCCAGTTTGTCTCCGCCAATAGCAATGACTTTTAAGCCTGTCGCACTGTCCGAATAATCAAGCGCATCCTTCGCCGTTCCGTTTATCATTCGTACCGACACGTTTTCGATCACGGTATACAGCTTGTCGACGATCTCCCGCCACGCAAAGGCGTCGTCCGGAATCTGCTGCGGCATGACGTCGCGAATCGTCTGACCAGTCGGCAAAAAGTCGGCCTGCCAGAGTGATTCAAGCTGATGTAAAAAAGGCTCGTGTCCAATCCTTCGCGTCAGTCGCTGTCTCACGTCCTGAATGTAGGCGTCAATATGCTCATAAACGACCGATTGCACTTTATTGAAGCGGGTCACATGGACCAGCATCGAACTGTGTTTATCTACATGACCGCGTAATTCTCTGACACAGCACGCCAGCAAAAAGCTATCGATGGCGTGTTTTAACGAGTCCGGGAAATGGGTTAGCGTATCGAGTGTGGGATAGTGCGAGCTCTTATGAGAAACCGGCATCCACCCTCTTTTTCCGTCATCGCTGCAATGATCGCTCACACGCCTGATCAAAGGCAGTTCACCGGTCCGCCCTTCCGCGGCGGCACGACCAAATACCCTCGCCGGGCCGATGTAATTAGAAGGTGCGCCGAGGTTAATGATAAAGGCGGAAGGGAACAAATCCGGGCCTTCATCACGCGTTTCATTGCTCTCGTGAATAAAAATATTGGCAAAGGGCGTGGCAGTATAGCCGACATACGCCTTACGGCTGAACTGCATCAAAAGCTTACGAATCAGGCTATTGATTGCCGTTGGCTGATGTTCAGCATCCGGTTTTCCATCGTCATCGTAGACGATTTCCCCCGTATCAACTGAGGCATTATCCGCTTCATCATCAATCATCAGCAGCGGTAATTCCGAAACAAAACGCTTTCCGGTGACGGGGTCAACGCTGGTGGCAACATGGTTCTCAATCCAGGTATGCAGGCGTTTCAGAATAGATTTATTTTTCTTTACCACGAACAACCAGGGCCGTTGCTCGGGGCTGATTCCCAGATTCTTAGCCACTCCGGCACTGAAGTCGCCCTTTTCAGATCGGTTGGTGACGTAATTGGGACGAATGACGGGATCGCTATCAATATCGCCTACCCCAATGATGGTCACTTTTTCTCTGAGTGGACTCGTCTCGTAGCCAAGAAATCCTTCATCCAGACGCATTTGGGTCTGCGAGCGGAGGTTATTATGCAAACCCGCAAGCACAATGATTATTTTATATCCCGCATCCGCGGCTTTACAGATTAGACCGGTATAGTGGCTGGTTTTCCCCGACTGAACATGGCCGACCACCAGACCACGCCGGTCCCAGCGCCCTTCCCGCCCTGGCTGCTCAAGTAATCCCAGAACACGATCCGTAGAACGGTCAAGGGTATCCAGGACTCCCCAAGGCATCGTTTTACCAAGCCATTGGCGATAGCGATGCCAGTAGCGCCACTCGCGTTTCGCATCTGCGGTCAGCCAAGGATGATGTCCTTCATTATTACTCAGAGAAGTATCTTCGCCCATCCAGATGCTATAACGGCGGATCAACTCTTCGACCAAAACCTCCCGGTTATCAAGGCGGCTCCACTCCGGTTTCATCTGACAAACCATGTCAATATGTTGGCGCAGAATGCCAGGGGAGATCGTGCTTTTATCCTGGCCTTGCAGGAGCGTTTGCACAATCTGCAATACACTCAGTTGCGTGTCATCCAGGGGATTCAGACTCATAGCGATTTCTCTTGTTGATCGTCGGGGAGTTGTGCAATTAATTCGGGATAATTATCGAAAGGTTCCATATTTTGCAGATGCTGTTTCGCCAGTGCCGGTGACATCGCCTGCTGACCAACCAGGGTCTGGTACATGACCTGCAATACGGATAACACCTCTGCGGGCGGCGCGGTTTCAAAGCCTGTCCGCGGCGTCTCTTTTGTCTCAGCCGTATCAAGCCAGATTTGCTGAACCGGAACGGTTTCCTCAATCAGTCTTATCATGGCCTGAATTTGTGGGGATAACTCACCAGCCTGCGAGAGGACATTGCTGATGACAGGATGTTGTAACGAAATCTGGTAACGAACACCTGATGACGTCTTCTGCGCCTGCCAGAGATGAACGAGTTCCTCACCGGGTTTGCGCTTATTCATTTTCCCGCGTTTGGCAAATGTCTTTACCGCACGATCGCGTGTTGATTGCGCCAGCTGAGTTAACCAAGGACGCAGCGAAACCGGTGGGCGCGCCATCGATTTACGAATATCAATCTTCCAGTCTATGTCGGCATCATTAGGGATATCCAGACGGATCCGCGCAAGGCGGTGGGTTTCATCTTTCGTCCAGGCCCGGGGATTTCCAAGTCCAAGCCAGTTGCCCGCCACCAGCAATCGCTCATTCCGGTATACATAAAATCCTTGCTGAGCCGTCCAGCCTGCCGGTCCTTGAGCCTGTTGATACTCCTGCGTCGTCAGGTGATCCTGATGCGGCAGAACATGACACTCCACCTTCACGGCAGGAGCGCCTGGCGCCATTGCCGAAGGCGAATGCCAGGGCTTGGAAGGATGCCCGCTGAGAAAGGGATCCCAGGCTTTAATTTTGCGACCATTGAGGGTGAGAGTGAGTCGGGGAGCGTTCCCCTCAAGGAATCGGTGAAATACCATCGCCAGATGTTGTTCAACGCCATCCATCAGATTGAGGAAATCTTTCTCACCGTAGCCGGGAGTGACAATTCGGTCTAAAACGCCCCACAGCACCACCGTACCGTGGGAGTCAGGTTCCGCATTTGCTAACGCCTCCTGACTCCCTGGGTCAGCACCTTCAAGCAAATACCAACCGTCGTCCGTACTGGCGGCGAGAATGTCCAGATCCCACCGCAGGATGGTCGTTATCCCCTCTTTTTTAGAGGAGACCGTCAGGCGACGACATTGCGAAAAGGAGGCGGTTTTGAGTCCAAGACCGAAGCGGCCCAAATCGTGTCCTGAGCGCTTTGTCAGCGGATTTTTGACCCCCAGCCGCATCGCAACATCCAGTTCAGCGGCCGACATGCCGCAACCATTATCCCGAACCACGATAAAGCTATCCGACTCACGCCAGTGAAAAGTCAGATCGACCTTACGAGCACCAGCACTAATGCTGTTGTCGATGATATCAGCCAGTGCGGTGGCGGTGTTGTAACCAAGCCCTCGTAGAGCTTCGATCATAATGGCTGCATTCGGTGGCGCATGGCGCATGGTCGTCATTCTTCTTCTTCCTGCATCTCGCTCAACGCGGTTTCCCATTCTTCGACGAAGCCGCCTAATTTCGACGCCCGGCTGTGATGACGGAGCTTACGGAGCGCTTTGGCTTCTATCTGACGTATCCTTTCTCGCGTGACATCAAACTGTTTACCCACCTCTTCCAGCGTGAAATCTTGCGCCATACCGATGCCAAAACGCATTTTTATGATCTGTGTTTCGCGTGGCAACAGCGTATTCAGAACCGATGAAATATGTTCTCTTAGCTCCAGAGACTGAACGGGAGCACTAGTGAAATCCCTTCTGGTCAGCAGCGCGTCTCCCGACAATGCTGCTTCGCGGTCCTGAGTGTCGTCATGAAAATCACCAATCAGCGCCGTCTGTTCTTCATATTTAGCCATCCGAAGAAGTTGACGCTCTGGCAGGTCGGTCATTTCCTGCAACCGTTTGAGGGTGGGCGTTATCCCTTGGCGATGCAGCAACTGCTCCCGACTGCTCCGCCAGCGCCTGAATTGCTCATAGAAGTGAACGGGTAAACGGATGAGCTGCGCCTGATCGGCAATTGCACGGGTGATCTTCTGGCGGATCCACCAGGAGGCATAAGTGGAGAATTTAAATCCACGCCGATAGTCGAATTTTTCAACGGCCTTGATCAAGCCCAGATTACCTTCCTGGATCAGGTCCTCGATATCTAATCCTCGCCCGCAGTGTTTTTTCGCAATCGCGACCACAAGACGTAAATTGGCGTGGATTAACCCTTCCCATGCGTCTCTGTAACTACGGACATACAGACTGATATTATGGCATTCATCAGGGATGAGCGTTTGGGCGCGCTCGACTATCTGCTGCAGGTCACGGTACTCCGGGCGAGGGGTATGATTATCCTGGTACTCTTCAGCTTTCCCACTTCTCAGCAGAATGAGCAGATCGTTAAAGGTGATGGCGTCATCGTCATCGGCTGCGGAAGAGATTTCCTCATCCGCTTCTTCCGCGTCGTCATCCTCTTCAGTAATCTCAGGCGATGTCGCGGGAAGGCAATTCGGATGCAGCAACTGTAGATATTCTGCTTCGGGTAATCTCGCCAGGATCGTCATCAAGTTGATAAGCGCCGTATCCATGCGCTGCCCGAGTCGCTCTTCCTTTGTTTTATCGACGACATCCCATTGGCGAATGTCCACAAGATAACGTTCAAAGATGCCGGACTGCCGCAATGCACCGAAAGCGTCAAACCAGGGCTCGAGATCATCACTCGCCGCTAATTCCCCACAGGCATCACTTTCCGGGAAAGCATCATCGCCATCCACAATCAAAGGTAAGTCCTTGATCAATGCCTCTACGCTGAGCCGGAATTCAGGCCACGGCATGCCGAAATCATCTTCCCCGGCAGACCGGATGTCACGCACAGAGACACGACCGACATCAAGTGCGCTAGTGAGCAACGTTGAGAAATGGGGATAATTTTGCGGAGAGTGAGAAACTGGCGTCGGCGGGTCAGGAAGGAAGAGTTCAATATCGATCCACTCAGCTGCGTTATCTATCGGGCGATAGCGGGATAATAATTGCTGAGCCTCAGCGGAAGCGTGTCGTAATGTCAGATTATCTTCGGCGGGTTCCGATTCGATTTCAGCATCCCACTGCATAAAATCCATTGCGTCTTCGGTTTCGGGAGGTTCTGTTTCGACATCGGCTTCAATTACAAGCTCAACGTTTGCCTCATCATCTAGCCCCCCTGCTAGTTGCTGCCCGTCAGGCGGAGGAGATTGCCGATAACGAGCTAACAGATCACGCAGCGTTTGCTCCTGCGCGAGGTCACTGGCGCAAAACCCAAGGTTGTTTTGATGTTCAACATCAACACCCGCACGCAACAACATTTCGCAAATAGCGAAATGCCCATTCTGGGCCGCAATCATCAATGGGCTATTTCCCAGAGAATCTCGTGAATCTTTCGGCAATCCCCTGCTGAGATGGTAATCCTCCCGAAAAAGCAGTGTGTTCATAAGTAGAATTTTCTCGTAATCTCAACTGAGGAGATCTCTATGAAAAAATCACGTTTCACCGACAGCCAAATCATGACCATTCTGAAACAGGCTGAAGCCGGAACACCGGTCCCTGAGCTGTGCCGGGAACATGGCTTCAGCAGCGCCAGCTTCTATAAATGGCGGTCAAAGTTTGGCGGGATGGATGCCTCTCTGATGGCGCGTCTCAAAGAACTGGAAGATGAAAATCGGCGTCTTAAGAAAATGTATGCCGAAGAGCGACTTAAAGCTGAAGTTATTCAGGAAGCTATGTCAAAAAAGTGGTGAGGCCATCTCAACGCCGACAGATGGCCAGACACGCCGTCAGCACGCAGCAAATCAGTATCCGCCTGGCCTGCCAGATTTTTTCTGTCAGTGAAACGTGCTATCGATATCTGCCACGTCTTTCTGTAGAAAATCAGCGTATTGCTGGCTGGCTACTGCGCATTACAGGCAGCCAGCGGAACTGGGGTTTTGGTTTGTGCTTTTTGTACCTGCGTAATGTGAAAGGTTTTCGCTGGAACCATAAACGCGTTTATCGAATTTACTGCGAATTATCACTGAATATGCGGATCAAACCTAAAAAGAGGCTGAAGCGTGATAAGCCAGAGCCGCTTGCGGTGCCGGAATACAGCAACGAATGCTGGTCAATGGACTTCATGCATGATCAGCTTTCAGATGGCCGTTCAGTTCGGCTTTTGAACATTATTGATGACTTCAACCGGGAAGCCCTGGCAATAGAAGTGGACTTCTCGCTGCCGTCCAGTCGGGTAAAACGCACACTTGAGCAGATCATTGAATGGCGAGGTAAACCCGCCGCAATCAGATGTGACAACGGCCCGGAATACACGAGCCACGAATTAATAAACTGGGCGGAGGATAACGGAATAAAACTCAACTTTATTCAGCCGGGAAATCCGCAACAAAACGCTTATATTGAGCGCTATAACCGGACAGTGCGTTATGACTGGCTGGGGCAGTATTTATTTTGTTCGCTGGATGAATTACAACGCTACGCGACAGAATGGCAGTGGTTTTATAATCACGAAAGGCCGAATATGGCACTGGGTGGTTATACGCCAAGACAACATGAGCTGCGCACAGCCTAAGTTCTACTATTGACCTCTGCTAAAAATGGGGGGATTACCGTATTATATCGTTTTCGAAAAGACTGTATTGCTCTAAACCTTCGACATTCCCGCCAGCAATAAAAACAGGGTTGTCAGAATGGATGGAGTCCCTAGTTGTGTCCGAAATTCGAACAATCCGTATCCCTTCCTCTGCATATAATGATGAATTAAATGCATAGCCTTTTTTATATGTAACCACTTCACCAAGATAACTTTCACTCCACCCCTTAGGCACCATAACCTAACTCCCTCAGATAACCCGCCATCTCAGTTTCCAGCTTAGCCAGTTCCACTTTCAATTGCTCACGTTCGGCATGTACGGCACGTATATCAATCTCGTCCTCTTCCTCAAAGGTATCGACATAACGAGGGATATTGAGGTTATAGTCGTTGTCCTGAATCTCCTTCAGGCTGGCGAGATAGGCGTATTTCTCGACGTTATCGCCATCACGGTAGGTCTTGACGATTTTCTCAATGTTTTCTTCGCTGAGCTGATTCTGGTTTTTACCTGCCTTGAATTCGCGGCTGGCATCGATAAACAGCACCTTATCATCTACTTTCTGCTTTTTGAAAATCAGAATCGCAGCCGGAATCCCCGTACCGTAGAACAATTTCTCTGGTAGACCAATCACCGCATCCAGCAGATTTTCATCAATCAGTTTCTGCCTAATTTTGCCTTCGCTGGAGCCACGGAACAGCACACCGTGTGGTACCACCACGCCCATCCGACCCGTTCCCGGTTTCAGGGTTTCTATCATGTGTGAGATAAAGGCGTAATCTCCTTTAGTCTTCGGCGGTACACCGCGACGGAAACGACCAAACTTATCATTCTCGGCCTCGTCATGACCCCACTTATCCAGGCTGAACGGTGGGTTTGCGGTCACGATATCAAACAGCATCAGGTCGCCATTTTTATCGAGCAGCTTCGGGTTACGAATGGTATCGCCCCACTCGATTTTGTGGTTGTCTTCGCCATGCAGGAACATGTTCATTTTCGCCAGCGACCACGTGGAGCCAATCGCTTCCTGACCGAACAAAGCATAGTTACGGCTGTCATGCCCGGAGACAATCTTACGCCCGCACTTCATTAACAACGAACCAGAACCACAGGCCGGATCACAAATGGTATCACCCGGTTGCGGATCAAGCAGTTCAGCAATCAGGTCCGAGACTTCCGGCGGGGTATAGAATTCCCCGGCTTTCTGCCCACCGCTGGCGGCAAAGTTTTTAATCAGATATTCATAGGCATTACCGATGACGTCCAGCTTACCTACACGGCTTGGCTTGAGGTTAAGATCTTCACCGGCAAAGTCTTCCAGCAGCTGGCGCAGGATGGTGTTCTTCTGTTTTTCTTCACCCAGACGGTCGGTGTTAAACGAAATATCCTGGAACACGCTTTTCCCGGCATCTTTCAGTTTAGTGCCGTTGGCTTCTTCGATTGCATGCAGCGCCTGATCGATACGCTCACCGTTACCCGGCTCATGACGACGTTCATACAGCGCATAAAAGCTGGCACTTTTTGGCAGCACAAAACGCTCGTTAGCCATCATCGCTTCAATCAGCTCCGGCGCATCGCCATACTGTTCTTTGTATTCGTCATAGTGATCCTGCCAGACATCCGAAATGTACTTGAGGAACAGCATGGTAAGGATAAAGTCTTTGTAAGTATCAGCACTGATGGTGCCACGGAACGTATCGCACGCGGCCCACAGGGCCTTGTTGATCGTGTCCTGACTGATTTTGTCGTTCATGAATCATCCTGGTATGAAGAAAAGCTAGCGATGCAGGGCTTTGCATCGTAAAAAATTGTGGTAAATGATACCTCAAGAAACGCCCCTGGACACACCTGAATCACAGTATCTTTACGGGAATTGTCCACCTGATACCGACAGATGACTTACTAATCCCCTCATGTTTACAAGTTAATAAATTCTAATGATATTAGCAGGATAGACTCAATGTAAGCTATGGTGTAAAACTGCCGTTGGGGTAAATAGCCTACTCATGCTCTTGTAATCAAAGCACTACCTTGCAAACCTTCATCAGTAAAAGGGTATCTGACCTAAATAAACGGGGCACATTATGTTTGAAAACTTTCTTGAACACCCTAAACGAGAACAAAAAAACGCTAACCTTCTCGCTAAATATCAGAATGATATTGACAAATTATCCGAAATTTTCACTGAGGATGATTTACTACACCTGATGACACAAGAACAACCGGATGGAACGCGTAAGATGCGCCCGTCATTATCCTCTATCGAGATATTCTCGCCATCCGCATTAATGTCCAATCAGATTAATTTTTTTCAGCATACCGATTACCTTGAGAAATGGTGTGCGCTACAACGCAAGGAGTTCGAGACATTGGCTATTAATATCTATGGCCGTAAATCGATTAAACAAAATAAAATCCCAGCTAAAACCCTAAAGGAAATTGACGAATTCCTGGAGGTATTTATTGATAAGGCATCCAAAGACCCGACACATCCGATTCTCACATTACTAAATATTCTTGATACACTTGCGGATGAAAATACATATCAAAATAACAAACCCTACATCCGGAATGGTAAGTTTTCAATATCCATTCATAATACAGCACTCAAAATTGCCCACAGAAGAATCGTAACCTATATCAAATCATCGGATTTCACTAATTCACTCCCGAAAGTTTCAAATCTGGAAGCCCAGGACACCGCCCTCCTTTTCTTTGCAAGATTTTGTGATGAATTTTATTTTCACTTTTTATTGCAAATATTAGACAAGATGAAAAACTCCGGGCTTATCAAAGATAATTACCTCAACCACCCCGCCATGTTTCAATTGATTACTCTTGCAATGTTACCCCATGAGGTCATGCAACACTTTGTTAATGAAAAAGACGATGCAATTACATTAACCAGCCCCGACCGATTTGTTATTGATGAAACCATTCCCCGCAACAAAGAAAACATGACAGGAATACAAAAAAACATAAACCAGATTTTACACAAGACCTATATTTACATTGCACTACTTTTATTTCCCAAATGGAAACCCACAGCCAAAGAAATCATCCTTTTCCTTGAAGGTAAGAGTAAAACTGTTAAGGGATTGTTAGATCTAAAATCGACAGCACTGGGACTAAGTTCACAGATTAACGATGTAGGTCGTCTCAGCAAAGAGGAATATGTCACCCGATTACTATCACTTGCTCAGACTATATAAACTCATAGCGTCACAACCCACAGAGAATGGCCTCTGTAGATAAAAAGCTCAGTTTTAAATTGAAATGATGAACTGTGAAAACGACAACTCGTAATTAGCTCCCCTGACATCGTATTTTTCCTGGCACACATTCACAGGAGAACTACGATGTCCATTATTGATCTGCGTTTCAGCACTAAATCACTTCAGCAACTGCCGCATCCGACGACTGGTTGTCAGGAATACCGTGATATTCACTGCCCCCATCTGAGGGCGCTGGTCTATCCCAATCAAATCACGCTGGCGTTTCGGGCGACCATCAACAATCAGCGCATTTATGAAACACTGGGCTCTTTTCCACTTCTCGGTGTGGAAGATGCCCGCCTGCACACCATAATTCTTCTTGGCAATAAAAAACGCCTTGCCATACAATCCCGCCGATATACCGTCGAGCAGGCTATCAACGACTTGTGGCTACCTGACATGCGGTTATATAAAAAAAGCCCACAGTCTGAGCTCTCAAAACTCCATCGCTATATCCGCCCCTTCTGGGGACAGCGTCGCCTGCGCGATATTACTGCCGGTGAAATCGAAAAATTCGCGGCTGACCTGCGTTCGACATTACGCCCGGCAACCATAAACCGCCTTCTGGCACTGCTTTCCAAGATATGCTCTCTGGCCGTACGTGCTGAATGGATAAACCATTCCCCCATGACCCACGTTCGTTATCTGAAAGAGAACAACGTCCGGTATCGCACCCTCTCTGTCACTGAAATCCCATTATTTATTGCTGCCGCTGAAGCACTGAATACGCCCGCTGCTGATGCCATATTGCTCGCACTCTATACCGGTATGCGCATTGGCGAAGTTTGTACCCTGAAATGGGAATACTGGCATCCTGATGAACAGCAATTGCTTCTCCCGGATACGAAATCAGGGCACCCATTCACCTGCCCGCTTGCAAATCCCGCAGTGGCTATTATTCAGCGACAGGCACAACTGGCACTCAGCACGACCTGGATTTTCCCACGCATTACCGACACGACTCGCAAGTTGAGCTATCCGCGTGAAACCTTTGCCCGTATCTGTCGGGACGCCCATATAGAAAACCTGCGCATGCATGACCTTCGCCGGACGTTTGCCACCCGTGTGCTACAGGCAACCAGCGATATCGCCATGGCTTCCCGTTTACTGAATCACCATTCACTCACTGCGACCCGCCGCTATGCATTTCATAATGCAGCGGACTCTCAGGCGGTCGTAACACAAGTTGTTGATGCATATAAATAAAAAAACTGACTGAATGAGCTGTGAGTTTTTTGGCGTGTCATCAAACTGCGCGGCTCGTATGGTTAGAGCACACCACTGCAGGGCCCGGCAGTGACTGATAAAACCCTAACGACTTTTAGCTCAGAGGAGCCCTGATATGTACATAAATAGCAAACAGCTTGCTCTCCGCTGGGGCGTTTCACCCAGCAGCATTGCCAGCGATATCACCCGTAACCCGGCCAAGCTCCCTCCGTTCATCCGGCTGGGACGTGCGATCCGTTTTCCAGTGGCTGAGGTGGAAGCCTGGGAAAAGCAGCAACTCACGAACATCCAAATTCCACGTTAATCACATTAATTTCTGATAAGGCGAAGAAATCATGACAACCGCAACAACACTCAGCTCTGATTACCTGGTGAACTCAAGCGATAAGATCATCCCGGTCTCTGATGTCATCAGCATCAGTCTCGTTGAAAACCGCCTGAATTTTATTAGTCGGGCGTGCCGCCTGCTGCACACCGAGTCTTTTGATACGGATGACACAGCGAAAACTGTTTTTAACACCTATGCCAGCATCTTCGAAAGTAACCTGTCTGAAGAGGCTGTCTACCGGGGTAATAACTGTATTGCCCGACTCAAGTTCGTCTACGGCATCAGCCTGTTCCAGAACGACGAGCAGGCTATCCTCATGCTCACTAACCGTTATGGCGGAACACTCATCAGTGAATCAGCGAAACCTGACACTCTTGATGAAGCATTTCAGGAACTGGCTACCACTCTTGGTGGTCGCGCATATGAAGCGATGCACTTTCGCTGGTTACATGCCAATTGCCTGCTTTCATCGCGACTCTTGCCGATGGTAGAAAAGACCCCGAATGGCGTCGTCATTAAAGTCAACGATAACTTCGTATCTTTCGTAGCAACGAAAGACGATGCTCTAAAAGAGCAACTGTTTGCTGAGATTCGTACAGCCCTTGCCTGATTTCCCCTTAATTAGCGGTGTCGATATTGACACCGCTCACCTGAATAAGAAAACACTTATGTTTGACATGAATGCACTGCTCGCAGATGCGGCGGGAGTGACGCAACCTGTCGCCCACTCTGCTAAAACGCTTGATAACTTTCCGTTAATACCGCAAAAATCAAAAAATCGACTGGACGTCAGCAGCGAGCTACATCTTGATATCGGCTTTGATACTGAATATGTTTATAACCCACAGACAAAGCAAAACGACATTCTGTCTTATCAAAGCTATGTCGTGCTGCCTGATGGAACGGGCATTCCTGGTATCCTGTACCCCGCCAGCGCACACAAAAAAGATCGCCTCTCCCTGAAAAACTTTCTCGCGCAAACTCTGACGCTGCTATTAAAGAATGATCAGATTACCGAATGGCCGGGTTCGATTACGCTGTATGCTCATTTCCTGCGGGCTGATGTTGCCTCGTTTGCCGATTTCTGGAGCGATCACAAAATATTGCTGAAAGGAATTCGCAGTACAGTTAGCAGTTTTAAAAACCGCTACGGTATTGATTTTGATCAAGTCGAAAATCGTCGTGAAAAAAATAGCCTCATCACGTTTGATAAACGGACCAGCCCGCCCCGTTGTAGCAATGTGACGTTCACCGATACGTTGTTGATCACTCCGGGTGGGATGGGGCTGGCGGAATGTGGCCAATTACTTGGTCTGCCGAAACTAACCGTTCCAGCCCCTTATTCAATCAACGATATGCGCCAGTATTTAAAAGGCGATCGACGCGGTTTCGAAGCTTATGCAGTTCGTGATGCCGAAATTGCCGTGCGCTATGCCTTACAGGTGAAATCGTTCTGCACTGAAAGTCTGATGATTGAGCGCGTCCCCACTACGATTGGTGCTATGGCTGTTTCCCGGTTTCTTAAGACCATTGATGAAAGCGGCATATCTTCTGAAATTTGCATGGGCACCCGCACGGTATCGAAACAGTGCTGGAATCCCGATACACAGGGGTTCAGAACGGTGAAGACAAGGCAGAGTATACCTGCGAGAGAACTCTATGAAACCTTCCCGATAAACTGCTATCACGGCGGTCGTAACGAATGCTACATGATGGGCATTACCCCGGAAAGGGAATGGTATGACTACGATTTAGCAGGTGCTTACACTACTGGGCTGTTGGATATTTTGCAGCCTGATTACGATAATATTTTCCATAGCCGCAATCCTGAAGATTATTGCGGTCATGTCATGGGATTTGCACTTGTCAGTTTTCAATTTCCGGACTCAGTACGGTTTCCCTGCCTGCCTGTCAGAACCGAGCAGTTTGGCCTATTTTTCCCGCTAGCTGGTGAATCGTGGGCTACAGCACCTGAAATTGCCCTAGCTTTGTCACTGGGTGCAGAAATTACAATTCAGCAAGGCATCATCGTTCCATGGCGCATGGATGAACCGCATGATGCTACAAATCTACGAAAACAGGAATGCTCGGTGTTTTTACCTTTTGTGCAGCAGGTCCGTGAAAACCGTAATCATCATGATAAAGGCTCTCTGGAGGAGAAGTTCTGGAAAGAAATCGGTAATTCACTGTATGGAAAACTCGCTCAGGGTCTTCACGCGAAGACTGCGTTTGATACTGCCCGTGGACTGAATAGCCCCTTACCACCATCCGCAGTCACCCAGCCATTCTTTGCAGCACATGTCACAGGATTTGTTCGCGCTGTGGTAGGAGAGCTGATGAACGCACTCCCGACAAATGCAACCGTGGTCAGTGTGACTACCGATGGTTTTCTGACAGATGTTGTGGTCAACTAAAACTGGCCACCGCGTTAGAGTTTTTCCAGTATCGGTTTTCTGATTCGTTTGGTGGTAACCCACCATTATATTCGTGCGGTCTTAGTGCGCTGTAATATCCAACGATATAGTCCGTTATTGCGTGAGCTGCATCGCTGAAGCTTACATAGCCCGTCGCTGGCACCCATTCGTTCTTCAGACTCCTGAAGAAGCGCTCCATTGGGCTGTTATCCCAGCAGTTTCCACGCCGACTCATACTCTGCCTGATCCGGTATCGCCACAGTAACTGCCGGAACTGCCTGCTCGTATAATGACTGCCTTGATCGCTGTGGAACATCACCCCGACGGGCTTACCACGGGTTTCCCATGCCATTTCCAGTGCTTTCATGGTAAGCCTGCTGTCCGGCGAGAACGACATGGCCCAGCCCACTGGTTTTCTTGCGAACAGGTCGAGAACAACGGCGAGGTACGCCCAGCGCTTACCCGTCCAGATATAGGTCACATCACCGCACCACACCTGATTTGGTTCCGTTACGGCGAACTGTCGCTCAAGATGATTCGGGATAGCAACGTGCTCATGACCGCCACGCTTATACCGGTGAGTCGGCTGCTGGCAACTGACCAGCCCCAGCTCTTTCATGAGTCTGCCAGCAAGCCAGCGCCCCATCTGGTAGCCTCTCTGGGTTGCCATTGTGGCGATGCTTCTTGCTCCGGCAGAGCCGTGGCTGATGCCATGCAGTTCAAGTACCTGGCTGCGTAATACAGCCCGTCTGCCGTCTGGCTTTTCAGGACGGTTTTTCCAGTATTTGTAGCTGCTGCGATGGACCCCGAACACATGGCAGAGAGTGGCCACAGGATAACGCGCCCTGAGTTTCCCGATTATCGAGAACTGTTCAGGGAGTCTGACATCAAGAGCGCGGTAGCCTTTTTTAATATTTCATTTTCCATTTCAATACGTTGTAGCTTTTTCCTGAGCTCACGGATTTCAATTTGTTCCGGGGTAATGGGGGAGGCTTTTGGTGTTTTTCCCTGCCGCTCATCACGTAATTGTTTCACCCATCGCGTCATTGTGGAAAGGCCGACATCCATAGCGCTGGCTGCATCTGCCACGGTGTAATTCTGGTCAACGACCAGTTGAGCGGATTCGAGTTTAAACTCTGCGCTGAAATTTCTTTTTTTCATTATGGCACCTGTGTTGTTCTGAGGTGAGCATATCACCTCTGTTCAGGTGGCCAAATTCAGTAAACCACTTCAAGATGCCTCTCTCGAGAATATCGATATGTCTGGTCCACTATCCTCACGTTTTCAGACGTTATGCGACATTGCGGATCCGGGTTCGTCCATGCTGACCTGTAAACATCAGGTCCGGCAGCTTGTCGCCATGAAAACCCGGGGACAGTTAACCTATAAAGCATCAGAGGGTTACCCTATCGTCCATGCTCGCGCAGGTGTTAAACCACCTGTCGATATTCCACGCGACGACTATAACCGCTATATGGTAGACCTCTATATAAACAGGGCTCCGGGTCAGAAACTACGCAGAGGGTCTCTCATTTCAACCCGTGATATGTGGTTGAATGAAAGCGATCTGGTCGCTGTTGAGTCCGAGATCAGGTTAAACCTGGAATTCGACTTCAAACGCCAATTGATAACACCCACTATGAATGAAGGGCATTTGTTAATGCATTCCCGTCCGTGGGATGATATGTCACAGGCACTTAAGCAACGCCAGCTATTCGATGACTGGCGGCAGACACATGCTTTGAAAGATGAAGCCGACTGGGAAGACTGGTGTGATTTCCTCTATTGCAGAAACGTTTTTACCCCACTGAAACTAAAAGTAGGACAAAATCGAAGCGATGATGTCCTTGTTCGCCTTTTCCTGCGGGCCCTGGCTCAACATCAATGGGGGCTCACGCCGGACGACAGAAAGCGACAAACCAGTGTGGAGATAGCTGCATGGCTGGTCGAGGCAGGCTACTCTGTGACACCCAGCGATGTAAAAAATGCAGGTCGGGCTAAGCTCCCACCCATTATCTTTGATCCTGTGACTCCCCGAATGACTCGCCTGATGGACCATATAAAGCTGAAATATCCTGGCTTCGTATTGCCCTCGGCAGTGTTGTAAATCCTTGACGCTGAATATCTGTTTGCTGAGCCCACGCTCCCTGTCGTGGGCTTTACTGCCTGGTAGATAATGAAACTCCTGTAATAAAGCCGCTTCCCCCCACATTCAGGACAGGTTGAGTCCACAAAGACTGCATTGAAAATATACCACTGTATTTTAAGGATTTTATTTTTTAGAAATTCCCTTTCAACCTGGACTCATCTTGTCCAGCACCCTACTGAAAATATCCTTCCAGCTTCAATTGATTGGATGCCTGAATGGATAAGCATGACAAACTTGGGTATCGCCTTGGATTGATACTGACTCGCCTTAACAACGGTGAATCGGTCACGGTGAGTGGGCTCGCTGAAGAATTTAATGTCTGTGATAAAACCATCCGGCGTGACCTCACGCAGCGGTTGGCTTATCTCAACCTTCTTCGCAGTGGTAAGAAATATCACCTTCCCGTTGGCGTTCTGGGACAGCGCAGCAATACGGACTTGCGCCGCTTTACGCGTATTCTGGGTATTGAGGGGTTATTTCCACGCTGGGATGACCGTCTGTTAGGCATATTGCTGGGCAATGCCGAAAATAATCCGTTTCTGATCAAACAACGTCCATACGAAAATTGCGGGCTTTTTATGTCTACGTTGAATACATTGTCAGACGCGATTCGCGGCAGTCAAAAAATTAGCTTCATATATAAAGCGAAAAGCTACAGCACCATTGAGCCCTACCGTCTCGTCAGTGACAGAGGGATCTGGTATCTCGCTGCGATTGAGGGAGGAGTGCTGAAGAGTTTCGTCATTTCAGACATGAAAAAGGTTCTCCCCAGTAACGTGTCGTTTACCATGTCGCCGGAGATTCATCTGCAAATCGAGAATGCGGAAAGTATCTGGTATGGCGCAGAGCTTACTGAAGTACTGATGTCAGTTTCTGCACGTATAGCCCCATGGTTCTTGCGCCGTGCGCTGTTGCCTAGTCAGGAAATTATTCACACTTCCGCAAGCGGTGATTTGCTCGTGATTTCACGGGTGGCTCACTTCGGCCAAATTATCCCTCTCATAAAATACTGGATGCCCGAGGTTGAAGTTCTAAAACCAGCATCGATTCGTAATCAGGTGACGCAAGACATACGCCTTGCTCTGGAACGATACGAGCAGAATGAAAGTACAGAATCAACCGGAGATACCTCTAATGAATAAAGAAGAAAAAGCGCTCGAGAATTTTTTCGAAACCATAGCAACGGATTTACTCAGCGGTCTTCTTGACGCCAACGATAATGAACAGAATGCGCATCTTAAAGCCTGGCTTGACGCACCATTCAATGTGGTTCCCGAAAAACTTCTCCGACATGCCGAGATGATTTGCAATCACTTCAGTGCTGGTGAAGACGGTCATTTGTTAATGCACGGTATTGATGATCAACTGGCTGCAATGAACCTTTCCCGCAAGGAACGCTTCAACCCTATGAAAAAAGGGATCGTCGGTTACGCGGCACCCCGTGATCTGGAAAAAGTGAATGCCTTGCTAAAAGTAGTTATTTCTTATTACGAGTGTGCGTTAATTAAAGCGAAAATGGAGAATGGTGCTCATGATGAATAATACAGAAACTAAAAATCGAAATCCTGTGAAGGATGCTCTTGAAATATTACCTGAAAATATCAGGGACAGTATTGCCCGACGCATCAATGACGTTATCAGTTATGAGCCGGTCATTGGCATTATGGGAAAGACCGGAGCCGGGAAGTCCAGCTTATGTAATGCGATTTTTAAGGGTGATATTTGTGCAGTCAGCGATGTTGCGGCCTGTACCCGTGAAACGCAGGAAATGCGCATCCAGTTTGGCAAACGCTCAGTGCGGTTGATTGATATTCCGGGTGTGGGAGAAAATGCTGAGCGTGACGCTGAATATGAACAACTTTATCGCGACCTGTTACCACAACTGGATCTGGTTCTCTGGGTGATTAAAGGTGATGACCGCGCCTTTTCTGCGGATGAACATTTCTACAAAAATGTGCTGGCTCCTGCTGGCGGTGAGGCTAAAACACTGTTTGTGCTCAATCAGGTCGACAAAATTGAGCCATTCCGTGAATGGGATGTTGTCAACGCCCGGCCTTCTCCATCCCAGATGCAAAATATCCTCGATAAAGAAGCGTATATCACACAGCGATTTGGGTTTACTGACCATCCGGTGATCGCTGTCGCCGCCAGTGAGGGATACAATGTGACCCATTTGGTGGAGGCAATGGTTCGTGCGCTCCCAAAACACGCTCAAAGCGGCGTCGCTTCTCAGGTGAGAGACGAGCACAAAACCCGTACAGTTACAGAAGAGGCAACGGAAGGATTTGGTGATACCGTTGATCGCGTTCTTGATGATATTATTGTTGGTATCCTGCCAGCGCCTTTGCGCGCGGTGGTAAAAGCTGCCAAAAAAGCTGTAGTCAATGGGCTGAAGAAAGCCTGGAACTGGATCTTTGGATAAAAAAATAACGGGAGCAACTGCTCCCGTAATATTCATATCCCATTAATCATTATAATTTCACCAGCCCTGCTTTAATTGCCAGGCGGACACAATTATTGGCCTCCTGCATAATGACGTCCTGGGGATATCTGTTCATTTCCCGATACCCATCAGATTTAGCCATGCGGCCTTCCATTCCGGCATTATCCAGAATGGCCTTCCAGGCATCCCGAATTTTCTTTGAGTCCCTTTCACCGACGCCACCGGAGAGTGTGCCAAATAGCTCTTTGGCATTACTGTTAAGATTTTTGTATTCTGCTGCGTTTGGATCCAGTAACATCGCCATTTGAGTTGACTGACGAGTTGCTTCATAACATCGTCCTGCTGTATCAAGTGAAACAGAAGCGGCTATTGAGGTGACAGGCACGATGGCCGCAATACATGCGGTAATTATCTTTTTCATATCATTATTACCCAATTGGGTGAGAAAGATTATCTGTTCTCACTACTGTCTGTTTGATGGTTTTCGGTAAAATGTCACACACTTATCTGCAAACGCTGCCTGCTGGTATGCCCGAGGCAGTTCATTCTCCAGGGCGATGGTGTTTTCATTAATCGATTCTTCGTCAACGCCATAATGTTGCAGTTCTCCCTCCAGATATTTATGAATTAAAGTAGTGACTTTTTTATCTGACTCCATTAGTTGCCTGTTTATACTGTCCATCGCAAGGTAACAGGCTACACGATTATTTACCTGAACAAGCCCGGCATACGCCTGTGACAGAAACCAGTGAATAGCAGAGTCGCTATTATCTTTCTTTTCATCTTATATCCTTAATTAAGGTGATTTATTTGGTTCATTGTAGAGCCTAATGCGATGCGAGAACAGGTTATGTCCATGTAGAGAAAATTATTTGAATATTCCTTGCCTGACTCGCTCTCTTATCAGAGGAGCCAACCGCACTTTCCCGGGGGAAATAACTTCCGTTACTGTTTCCACTCTCAATAAGTCCCGTAGCCCTGTTCGACGGGACACAGAAAACTGCTGGCAAATATCATTAACCGACAGGGAATTACCGGTATAGAGCTGGAGCAATATCCACCCCAGTCTTTCAGCGATCTTCTCGCCTCGTGACTGACGCATCATAGGTACCTGTATAGTTTTGTTTTAACAGTCCATCGGCCAAGACCGACCCTAACACACTGTAATATCGATGTTATTTATGCGGTGTAAAACTGCCGTTGGGGTAATGGAGTCATCGTTATCACCCCGTCACTGAGTAATGCGACATTTGGGCCTAAACCACGAGGGATCTGAGATCCCCCGTGTCTGCACATGTTTATGCGAACAGCCAGGAAAAAGAGACATCATCACCATGCTGTGTTGCACGCCACATGCAGAAGATTACAAAGCCGCCCGCTTTCTTCCTGTTCATAACGGGTCAACAACTTTCCACAGTTACCGTTACCCGGTAAATCCCCATAGAGAGATATTCCATAAAATTACTCTCCCACAGGGACCAGAGTTCATTCTTCTCAGATGCCAATGAAATATCTCCAATCAGATAATGGGAGACGTAATGACCCGACCAGCAAAAGTCCATTTCCTTTTCCAGCTCCGGGTAAACTCGCCCCATGTAACTAAAGTCTGTGACATAATCGAAATACCATTCGTTATCCTGTCGGATGAACCGCATTTCAACCGGATGAAATCCCCCGGATTCTGCACTGTAGTCCGGGTTACGAAAATTAATGACCACTGCCCTGACCGATGTTTGCTGAGATTGTTCTGCCAGAAGCGTAGCGATGTGCTGCTGAAATAATTTAGTGACAGGCAGCGTTAATCCTTCCTGTTTTAAGACATACTGGGTTTGCATAATGAATTTTCCTGAAGAAGATGAACAGTGGTGAGTAGCCGTTTCTGGTTGTATGAACGTACTGGTAAAGAATTAATCCTCCGCGTTGTTTTCTCTATCCCCAACTTTGCTGAGTGTTTTCAGGCGCACCCGCCAGTCGGCATATAAAACATGCGTAAATAATTTCTCCGGATGCGCCTCCAGCAGGCATATATCTGGCGAGCGCAGAACAGCAGCCAGAAAACCAGCATTATTGGCACTAGCCCCTTTAAATAATGGTCTGAATACGCCAGATGTGAAGCCCGTTGTCGGTTGCACTTCGAGTACACTTTCAATCTTAGAAAGTGCGATCCAGTCTTTAGAGAACAATCCTCCGCTACCATTTGCCATGAGACGCAGGTAAAGTTCATTATCCGTTTCAGACATTGCCAGTTGCCATGTCAGCATACCACTGGATTTAGGACTAATTTTTTCCGCCTGTCCTGATTCAATGAGCAGCTTATAACTCTCTTCAGGTAATATTCGCTCATCTTCAGTGATACCTTTTTCAACATCACTTAAATCATTATTTAACGCCAGCTCATCGTGTTCATTATTGTTTTTCACTGCCTTTGATTTTCTCATTTTCTTCTCCTGATTTTAATCTGATTTACAGACGCAATTGCGCCATAGACATTAATGTATCAATCCCAACAAGAGAACAATTGGGGTGAAATAACAAATAAATACCATTCCCGTTATCTTCTGTAATGGATAGCATCAAATAATATTCATCTGTCAGACGGACCACGAACTCAGGGTTTGCAATTAAATGATGAATTACATCTAATACGTGCCGTTTAAAATCTTCGGGAACATCATGAGGTTCAATGTACATTAATGTTACGCCAACCTCACCCCAGAAATCCCTTGCGGAGAATTCATCATCAAATGGAATTATCAGTTCTTTTTTCAAGACGGTCATAACCGAATCGGGAAGAAGGAGCGATGGCAGGTCTTTCCAGCTCGAGACAAATTTCATTGAATAATCCTCATAAACAAAAACCCCGATACGTCTTAAGTATCGGGGTTATATAGACAGGGTTAAGAATCTTAAATTTCCTTCCGAGGTCATCTATATTCTTTCATAATATCCACACGATTTACAGATCAGCACTGGTGCATTATTTCTTTCTCGTTGCTCCAGAAATCCAAAGAGGCGTTTTATTGCCGTGATGATGTTTTTGAGCAATTCACATAATTGCTCCGGGCTGATATAACCAGCAGACGTTGTCAGGAACCGATCATCGCGAGTCAACTCAGCTATCTTTCCGGCTGTTTCTGTCACTGTGTTTCGGCTACCGCACTTAGGACATTTTAACGACATAATCATTCTCCACGTTTTAGGGATGCTAAAATCAATGTTCTTTACCGGTTGTAACGGTGTTCAAAAGAAGGTCGGTAACGCCCTGCCCGGTCTGACGCATACGCTCTGGTGTCAATTTTGCGTAGCGTTCAGTACTCTGAATGCTGGCATGGGCCAGTTGGGCTTTAACGTCATACAAACTGTACTGACCACTGGAGACAAGTAATGATGCGACGGAATGGCGCGTAGTGTGGAAACAGACTTCACTTTTATCTATCCCGCACTCTGTCAGTATTTTTTCATAGGCCCACCGGGGTTCTGATATCGGTTTTCCATTATCTTTTACGGCAAACAGATAGGGGTTGCTGCCAGCCCGTGGGATCGAATCAATAATGGATAATGCAACATCACTGAGATACACAGTTCTGCTGCGACCATTCTTAGTATAAGGAATGAATAACGACCTGTTATCCCGATCAATATGTTTGTACATGACGTTCAGCATTTCTGATTTGCGTGTACCGGTTAACAGCAGCATGGCTATCAGTCCCCCGGCTGCCTTATTGGGGTATCGTACCGCAGCGTCGAGGATCCTTCTGATCTCATCGGCATCAAAAAAGCGCGTCCGCTGATTATTCTCCTTCAGCAAAGGGAGCTTATCGGCTTCATTCTTCTCCAGGACATCCTGTCGTAGCGCATAACGCCCCATAGTTTTCAGAATAGCCAGTGCCCTGTTACAGGTAGACGGTGCATACTGCTGGCCGTGAATACGACCTTCAAGCATGTCGAAAAGCACCTGCTGGATTTCCCGGGCCCGAAGGTCACAGTAACGTATCTTCCCCAGACGAGGTTCAATGTATTGCGTGAAACGCTGAACATCCTTATGCCAGGACTTTTTATGGCGCTTGATGAACGGAACATAGGTCTGGTGAAAAAACTCACTAAGCGTTGGCATCGCACGATAATTATCGCGCTCTGCCTTGGGGTCATTTCCCAGTGCAATCGCCTCCTTATGACGGCGAGCTATCTGGCGAGCTGTCCCCACATCAATTTCAGGGAATCTGCCAATACTGATACTTTTTTTGGTACCGTGGAATGTGTAGCGCAGGAGGAAACGTTTGTTACCTGTTCGGCCTGAGAGACATTTAAGGCCGATGACTTCGGTATCAGACACCTCAAGCTCTGTAGATCGGGTATCTGTGTTTGCCGGAAGGGCTTTGATGGATGAATTGGTGAATCGGAAGGATTTCTGCATGATTATCCTCATGTATCTTACTGATATCATGAAAATAATATATATCTGAAGGTGTATTTATTACGGGGCGTGATTGGAGAATGGAAAAGCTATTAGACGCGTACAAACGGATATTACAGGAGGTTGACGCCCGGTCATTTAACCTGAGTGAGGATAAATACTCAAGCGTCTTTTTACCTGTACCCTTTGAAGAATACTTGCATTCACCGGTGAAAATCATGCTGGTTGGACGTGAAACCGCTGGCTGGAATACGCTGAATGGTAAGAATACGATGTCACGGGTGCTGGGACTTATACCTGACGTCACCATCGGGCAGGTGGTTGAAGAGGCTGTAGCTCGTTACAGGAATCATCTTCCGGTACAAAATGAAGGCACCACCAACCTCAAATCACGTAGCCACTTCACGCAATATCATTTCCGACTGGCCCGGGAGCTTAATTTTCCTCCTCAGGCTATCGTGTATGCCAATCTACTGGCGTGGGATTACGACGGACTGACCCCTCTCAATCGCCCTCAAAATGAAGTGCAGGAAGTCATATTAGCCTCGCTGAAACTTCTGGCGGTACAAATTAAAAACCTTGAGCCTGATTTCATCATCTTTGCATCCGGAGCACGGAGAACAGACTACATCATAAAACAGTTGCTTACTGAACTGGGCGGCAATGAGACTTCTTCAGTCATTTTGGGGAAGCTATGGGAGTTCAAAACAGATAATACAATCTGTTTCAGAATTGCTCATCCAAGGGCTATGCGCGGACACCAGAAGTACAGAGAAGAGGTGATTGCGCGAATTACGCAACTTGTACTCAGGGTGGCTAGAACATTACAGTTTTCTCAGCAGGCCCCCCTTCCCGGAAGAGTACCGGAAAACAGGCAAAGCAACCTGGTTCTCTATGCTGGAGGCGACACGTTCAATTCGGCATTACCAGGCTGTAGATTGCAGCTCATTGCACCCCGTGAGCACAGGATATGCACAGGGCGTGAATTGCATGCACAAAAAAACCACCCGAAGGTGGTTTCACGACACTGCTTATTGGTTTGATTATTCTACTTTTTCCCATGGTAGCCGGAGTGGGACTTGAACCCACACAGCGCGAACGCCGAGGGATTTTAAATCCCTTGTGTCTACCGATTCCACCATCCGGCCTCGGGAAGAAAGTGGAGGCGCGTTCCGGAGTCGAACCGGACTAGACGGATTTGCAATCCGCTACATAACCGCTTTGCTAACGCGCCTTAAATCTTTTGTCTTGCGACTGACACCCGCTATTGCGTATGTCTTAAATTTGGAGCGGGAAACGAGACTCGAACTCGCGACCCCGACCTTGGCAAGGTCGTGCTCTACCAACTGAGCTATTCCCGCATTTATCAAGTCATTACGCTAATCACTTGATTTTGCTATCGACTAACGGACCGTGCCGTCGTTCGATGCGTTGCATTCTACTTACCTGACGTTTTGAGTCAACGTTAATTTTCACCCCAACAGATCGTTTGCTGAAAATTACGTCGAAACGATCACTGATCAAGCAAATCGCCCCGTGCGGCGTTCAAATATTGCAACATTGACCACAGGGTCAGCACTGCGGCGACCATAAACAGGCCAATACCAGCCCACTCTACCCACTCGTTTGGACGCCACAGCATCCACACCAGTGCCGCCATCTGCGCGGTAGTTTTGACCTTGCCAATCCAGGAGACCGCCACGCTGCTGCGTTTACCCAGTTCCGCCATCCACTCTCGCAGGGCAGAGATGATAATTTCACGGGCAATCATGGTCGCCGCAGGCAGGGTGACCCACCAGCTGTGATAGTGCTCAACCACCAGCACCATTGCGATGGCCACCATGACTTTGTCTGCTACCGGGTCGAGGAAGGCGCCAAAACGGGTGCTCTGGTTCCAGCGACGTGCGAGGTAACCGTCAAACCAGTCAGTCACTGCCGCGACAAAAAAGATAAGCGCACATGCGAAAGGAGCCCAGACAAAGGGCAGATAAAACGCCAGTACAAAGAAAGGAATGAGCACGACGCGGAAGAGCGTCAGCAACGTAGGGATATTTAATCGCATAGTGACGGTAACTGTTTGTTGTCAGTAATTATTAGCCCTATGTTGCTACAGAGCCCTCAATGTTTCAACGAGTAGTAGATCTTTTCTGCCAGCCCTTGCGAAATACCTGGCACTTTTGCAATTTCCTCGACGCTGGCGTTGAGTAATCCTTGCAAACCGCCCATATATTTCAGCAACATCTGGCGACGTTTTGGCCCGACCCCTTCGATCGTCTCCAGCGTGCTGGTATTTTTCACTTTTGCCCGTTTTTTGCGGTGGCCGCTAATAGCGTGATCGTGTGACTCATCGCGAATATGCTGGATCACATGTAACGCAGGCGAGTCCGGCGGCAGGCTAAAGCCCTCCCCTTCCGGCTCCAGGAACAGGGTTTCCAGCCCGGCTTTACGATCGGTACCTTTTGCCACGCCTAACAACAGCGGATGATGCTTGTCCCAGGTCACGTCCAGTTCGGCAAACACCGATTTTGCCTGGGCGAGCTGGCCTTTACCCCCGTCAATCAGGATAACGTCCGGGATCTTACTTCCTTCGATAGCTTTACCGTAGCGACGGCGCAGCACCTGATTCATGGCGGCGTAATCATCCCCGGGGGTGATATCAGTAATGTTGTAGCGCCGGTATTCCGCACGCAGCGGGCCGTTCGCGTCGAACACCACGCAGGAGGCCACGGTCTGCTCCCCCATCGTGTGGCTGATATCGAAACACTCCATGCGTTTCACTTCCGGCAGTTTGAGCACCGTCGCCAGCGCAACAAGACGCTGATGAACGGTCGACTGCTGCGACAGCTTGGTGGTCAACGCCGTTGCGGCATTGGTGCGCGCCAGCTTCAGGTAGCGGGCACGATCGCCGCGCGGTTTGGTCTGCACGTTTACCCGACGCCCGGCCAGCTCCGACAGCGAATCTGCCAGCAGGGTTTTATCGCTCAGATTAAAATCGAGCAGAATCTCAGACGGCACCGTTCGCATCTGGCTGCCCTGGAGATAGAACTGCCCGACAAAGGTCTCCACCACTTCGCCCAGCTCCGTACCACCCGGTACTTTCGGGAAATAACTGCGGCTGCCCAGCACCTTACCCTGACGGATAAACAGCACATGCACGCAGGCCATGCCCGCATCGAACGACACGCCAATCACGTCCAGGTCGTCGCCGTTATTGGAGACGAACTGTTTTTCCGTTACCCGTCGCACGGCCTGGATCTGATCGCGGATCCGCGCCGCCTCTTCAAAGTTCAGCGCCTGGCTGGCCTTCTCCATGCGGGCGATAAGCTGATTCAGCACCTGGTCGTCTTTACCGGCCAGGAACAGGCGCACATATTCCACCTGTTGAGCGTACTCCTCTTCGCTGACCAGCCCTTCGACGCACGGCCCGAGGCACCGACCTATCTGATACTGCAGGCAGGGGCGAGAGCGGTTGCGATAAACACTGTTTTCACACTGGCGAATCGGGAAGATCTTCTGCAGCAGCGCCAGGGTTTCCCGCACCGCGTAGCCGTTAGGGAACGGGCCGAAGTACTCGCCTTTCGCGTGCTTGGCCCCGCGATGGCTAGCGAGGCGCGGGTGAGTATCGCCACTCAGGAAAATAAACGGGTAGGATTTATCATCGCGCAGCAGCACGTTGTAACGCGGCTGATACAGCTTGATGTAGTTATGCTCCAGCAACAGCGCTTCGGTCTCTGTGTGGGTCACAGTGACGTCAATCTGCTGGATCTGAGCGACCAGCGCTTCTGTTTTGCGGGAGGCAAGATTGCTGCGGAAGTAGCTGGAAAGACGCTTTTTAAGATCTTTCGCTTTTCCGACATAGATAACCGTCCCGCCTGCGTCGTACATCCGGTAGACGCCTGGCTGGCTGGTGACGGTTTTCAGGAAAGCACTGGATTCAAACACTTCACTCACTGACTAATTAGGGTCTCGGCATTGCACAGACCATGACGGATGGCCAGGTGAGTGAGTTCGACATCGCCATGGATGTTCAGTTTACTGAACATTCGGTAGCGGTAGCTGTTCACCGTTTTCGGGCTGAGATTAAGCTGCTCAGAGATCTCATTCACCTTCTGGCCTTTGGTAATCATCAGCATAATCTGCAATTCGCGCTCAGACAAACTGGCAAACGGTGATTCGGTCTTTTCTGGCTCAATCTGGCTGAGTGCCATTTGCTGCGCGATATCGGAAGCAATATAGCGCTGTCCGGAATAGACAGACCGGATAGCGTTGACAACTTCCTGCGGAGCGGCACCTTTGCTCAGATAGCCCGCGGCGCCCGCCTGCATGACTTTTGCAGGAAGGGGGTTTTCAGTGTGAACCGTCAGCATGATCACTTTGGTATCAACCCAGGCGCGCGCAATTTTACGCGTTGCTTCCAGGCCACCGATACCGGGCATGTTCATGTCCATCAGGACGACATCAGCAGTATTCGTCCGGCACCATTTTACGGCATCTTCACCGCAGCAGGCCTCGCCAGCAACTTTTATACCTTTAATATCTTCAAGAATGCGTCGTATCCCTGCGCGCACCAGTTCGTGGTCATCAACAAGAAGGACGTTGATCAAAGGAAATTCTCCAGAATAGGGATAACGCTACAGACAGTTAATTCGGCTCATATTAACGTTTTTTATCGCAAACTGAAAACGTTAAAAAATGCATGCCTTCGATAAGGCTCTCTTTTTTGGAAATTAACTTGTACATCAACTGGAAACAGAAGCCTTGCTCAGTATGGCTCAACCCTCTTTCTTAAGTCAGATGTTTTCAAAAATTGACGAAATTTAAAGGCTATTTTTCCGCTGTAAAAATACCCCATATAATTTTGTAACAATAATTAACGTTTGCATTACCTTAGCCAAACAATAATCACGGTCGACACTCTCAAAAAGTTTAGTCGGGGCTAAGGTTTAATTAAATAAACAAGACGGGTAAAAGTACAAAAAACAACCACTGCATTTTTTTTTACGGCTTGTGGTATACTCCGCCGCCTTGAACTTTGATCTCTGCGCTTAAGCGCCGTTTTTATGATGAGGAAAATAAATGAGCACACCTGATTTTGCCACTGCTGAGAATAATCAAGAACTGGCACAGGAAGTCTCCTGCCTAAAATCTCTGCTGACCCTGATGCTCCAGGCAATGGGCCAGGCCGACGCGGGTCGTGTGATCCTTAAGATGGAACGCCAGATTGCACAGATGGAAGATTCATCTCAAGCTGAAGTATTTTCCAGCACCGTTAAGCAAATCAAGCAAGCTTACCGTCAATAAAACAAAAACGGCTGAAAGCAATGCATTCAGCCGTTTACTCGTCTGCCACGCAGAACAGAATTGTAGTCAGATAATCCCCGTCGCCGCCGCATAGCAGGCAATCTGTGTCTTGTTTGGCGCATTGAATTTCTTCTGCATATTCTTCTGATGGAAGTTCACCGTATTTTCAGAAATAGAAAGAATGATGGCTATTTCTGCTGAGGTCTTCCCTTCCGCCGTCCATTTCAGAATTTCTTTCTCGCGCTTGCTGAATTTCATTTCAGGTGGCATCACCATTTCATGCTCCAGCCGCAGCAGCGTCGTCAATGCCATTTGCACCAGCATTTGCAGACGCATTTCAACCACTTCCCCCATCATCACGTTTATTGACAGGCTGGTACTGGAAACCGACAGGAATCCCATCGCATGATTTGGCAGCATCAGACACTGGGTGATCCCTTTACGCAGGCCATGATCGCGCGCACCGTCCCATAAGGATTGCGCATCCGCGAACAGAGCATCGTTCCAGGGTAAGTGTCCGTGAACGAAATTTTCGGGTTTCAGTACCGGATCGATAGCGAAATAATTTTCCGCCTGATACTGCGCCATCCACTGTTGCGGATAGGTGGAATGCACCGAAACTTTGGGTCGGGTGAACGGTACCGGATGACGAACGCAGAGGGCAAAGAAATCGTAGCCCAGGCTCTGAGTTTGTCGCTGAAGTTCGGGATATACCTCGTCGGCTGATGTCATCTCCTGAAAACGGAGATAGCATTCCCGTCGCCATGTGAAAAAGTCTAAATCCTTCATACCAGCTGAATGAAGCCCCTGTAAAAGATAATCATTATTATGATTTCTTAAATTAACACATAAATCTTATTTATATGTATAAAATATCGACCCCGGAGTATTTATCTACACATTTTATGCACTTAGGGTGGTTATGACGGGATAAAATCACGGCAGCATACATTTCGGGGGTGAATATTTTGCTCCGGAGATTAATTCCGGAGCAATTAAAAACAAATATGCTATTGCATCAGGAATTTTTCCAGAAATTGCCGGGTGCGAGGCTGCTGGGGATTAGCGAACAGCGCTTTCGCCGGTCCCTGCTCAACGATACGCCCCTGATCCATAAATATCGCCCTGTCCGCGACATCACGGGCAAAACTCATCTCATGGGTCACGATCACCAGGGTGCGCTTCTCCTGCGCCAGCTGGCGAATGGCATTCAGTACCTCCCCCACCAGCTCCGGATCCAGCGCGGAGGTAGGTTCATCAAACAGGATCACGTCAGGACGCATCGCCAGCGCGCGGGCAATTGCCACACGCTGCTGCTGCCCACCGGAGAGACGACGCGGGTAGCTGGTCTCTTTACCGGAAAGCCCGACTTTTGCCAGCAGCTCGCGGGCGCGGGCGGTGGCTTCCTCTTTGGGTTCGCCTTTGACAATCACCGGCCCTTCAATGATGTTTTCCAGCACCGTACGATGGGGAAACAGATTAAAACTCTGGAAAACGAAGCCGATGTGCTGACGCAGACGACGAATCAGCCCCTTTTGCTGACTCAGCGATTTGCCTGTATCAATGGTGATATCACCCACCCGAATAGTGCCGCCTTCCGGGTGTTCCAGCAGGTTGATGCTGCGCAGCAGCGTGGTTTTACCGGAACCGCTGGGCCCGATAATCGCCACCACTTCGCCCTCCTGCACTTCCAGATCGATGCCGTGCAGCACCGTCTGGCCGTGAAACTTCTTCACCAGGTTTTTAACGTCGATAGCACTCATTTCGGATCACGCTCCTGGGGGTTAAGCTGGTTTTCAAAATAGTTTTGCAGCGCCGACAGCACCGTCGCCATGATCCAGTAGATCAGCGAGGCGGCCAGATACATGGTGAAGACCTCCAGGGTGCGCGAGGTGATCAGCTGCGCCTGGCGGAACAGCTCCGGCACCTGAATGGTGGCCGCCAGCGAGGTGTCCTTCACCAGGCTGATAAAGCTGTTGCTGAGCGGCGGCAGCGCCACGCGCGCGGCCTGCGGCAGAATGGCCCGGCGCAGGGTTTGCCACGGCGTCATACCGATACTGTCCGCGGCTTCCCACTGGCCTTTATCAATTGAGGAGATCGCCGCACGCAGGGTTTCTGCGGCATAGGCGGCGGTGTTGAGCGACAGACCAATCATCGCCGCCGGGATCGGATCAAGCTCGATACCAAACTGCGGCAGGCCGTAGTAGATCATAAAAAGCTGGGCAATCAGCGGCGTGCCGCGGAATATTGAAATATAAAAACGCGCCAGCCAGCGTATGGGCAGCAGAGGCGACAGGCGCATCAAGGCCAGCAAAAAGCCCAGCACCAGGCCAAAAAACATCCCGCCAATACTCAGCTGCAGCGTAAACACTGCGCCTTTCAGCAGGAACGGCAATGAATCAATCACCAGTTGAATACTTTCTTGCATTATGATTTTTCTGCCTGTGATTTAGACATGAGGATGGTAGGCAAAGAGAGCGGGCGCCCCGCCGGTATGAATAAACAGAATCGGGCCTTCATCTTTGAAGCGCTTCTGCTCGATCCCGTCGATAAGCCCGGCCATGGCTTTGCCGGTATAGACCGGATCGAGCAGGATCCCTTCCAGGCGCGCCAGCAGTTTGACCGCTTCCGTGCCTTCATCGTTTGGCGTGCCATAGCCCGGTGCGAAGTAGTCATCCCACAGGATGATATCCGCCTTCGCGCTCACCTCCAGCTGCTGCGCCACCGCCTGCTGAAGCGTCACCACCTTCGGTTTTTGATCGGCAATACTGCGTGATACGGTGACGCCAATCAGTTCAACCTCGGGCATGAGCTGCTCCAGCCCTACCGCCAGACCGGCATGGGTGCCTGCGCTGCCGGAGGCCACCACTACCGAGGAGATGCCAACCGCGCCTTCACACTGCTGGGCGATCTCCAGTGCGCTTTCAACATAGCCCAGCGCACCCAGCGCGTTCGAGCCGCCGACCGGGATCACATACGGACGAAAACCCTGAGCTTCAACGCGGGTCGCCAGCTCGTTCAGCTGTGCCACAGGATCGGTCAGCGCGTCGCACATCTCCACCTGCACGTTGAACAGATCCAGCAGCAGACGGTTGCCGTTGCCGAGGTAGTTTTCTGCTTTGGTGCCGATCGGGTTTTCCAGCAGGGCGATACAGTGCAGCCCCAGTTTTGCCGCCACGGCCGCGGTCTGGCGCACGTGGTTGGACTGGATAGCCCCTGCGGTGATCAGCGTGTCGGCGCCTTCACGCAGCGCATCCGCCGCCAGGAACTCCAGCTTGCGCAGCTTGTTGCCACCCATGGCCATGGGCGTCACGTCATCACGTTTAATAAGGATGTCGCGCCCGAGATAGTCCGATAAGCGCGGTAAGTACTCCAGCGGCGTCGGCGCGCCGATAAATTCGAGGCGCGGAAAACGCGTCAGATTCTGTAATGACATGAAAACCTCCATAACCCTGTCTAAGTCTGATTTTTTTATTATGCACGCTGACGGCGAGGAAATAAAAAAGGCGCTTATCAAAGCGCCTTTTTTTTCAGTCAACTGCTTACTTTGTGACGTCTGCCCCGAACCATTTTTCGGACAGCGCCTTCAGGCTGCCGTCTTTCTGCATTTCTGCAATGGCGCCGTCAACGGCTTTCACCAGATCTTCGTTATCCTTGCGGATCGCCACGCCAGCTTCCTGACGGGAGAAGGCATCACCGGCTACGGCCAGGGTATCTTTGGTTTTCTTCACCAGATCCAGCGCCGCCAGACGGTCAACCAGAATGGCATCGATACGGCCTACGCGCAGATCCTGGTATTTAGTCGGGTCATCATCATAGGTACGAATATCCACGCCCTGCACGTTCTGGCGCAGCCACTCTTCGTAGTTGGTACCCAGACCGACACCGACTTTTTTGCCCTTCAGATCGGCGGCAGATTTAATCGAGTCTTCGTTGCCTTTTTTCACCAGCGCCTGGATACCGGAGACGGTATATGGGGTGGAGAAGTCATATTTTTTCTTACGTTCATCAGAGATGGTGACCTGGTTAATCACCACATCGATACGTTTTGAGTCCAGCGACGCCAGCATGCCGTCCCACTTGGTCGGCTTCAGAGACGCTTTAACGCCGAGGTGTTTTGCCAGCTCTTCGGCGAACTCTACTTCAAAACCGGTCAGTTTACCGTCGTCACCCTGGAAGCTGAACGGAGGATAGGTCCCTTCCAGCCCAACCAGCAGCGTGCCGCGCTCTTTAACTTTATTTAAAAGACCTTCTGCTGCGAAGGTCTTGACGCTCATACCCGCAACCAGCGCAACGGCCATTACACCCATCAGCGCCTGACGACCCAGAAGTGCAAATTTCATACGTACCCCGATATCATTGGAATTTTGAGTGTAGTGTAAGGTGTTCGGCCGTAAGGTCAAACACGACTGCGCTACATGTTATTCATTTTTAATATATATCAGAAGTTGTTTCGCGGTGGACTTTCTGCTTCACCGCCACCGGCATTTGCGATTTGTATTGCGCATATTTGCGCAGCGCAATCCGGTAGTTATTGGTGCTGGTCGCAGGCAGCCACGGCTCCAGATTTTCGTCCAGATAACCGTTGGTCAAAAGCTCGCGTGAGATATTTTGCGAGGTCAGATGCTGGCCAAGGCGACGCAGACGGACAACATATTCCCGCACCGTTCCATGGCTCATCTCTGTCTGTTCAAACAGGAACTGCTTGAAGCCGATAATGTCGAAAAAGTCGCTCTGCTCTTTACAGTGCAGATCGCCACAAAAACGACATAACGCCACCCACTCTTTTTGCTCCTCCAGCCATCCGGCTTCATCCAGCAGGGTATCGAGACGGGAGATCGCAATTTTATTGACGATCTCTCCACGACGGACCAGCGTGATGCGGTCGAGCAATTTATGGCAATGGGCGCAATGCGTCTGGCTGTGTTTAAAGTCTTTCAGGTAGCGGCTTAGTGGCCGTCTTTTAGATTGCTGCACCGTCATGATAACTCCTGGTTGTCAATACGTTGTGCGGCACTTAACGGGTGACAGGGATCACCTATAACTTACCCAGCTTGGTACGTAAGCGTTTAATGGCCTGACTATGCAGCTGGCTAACCCGCGACTCCCCGACTTCCAGCACGGCACCAATCTCCTTGAGATTGAGTTCTTCCTGGTAATAAAGGGTCAGCACCAGTTGTTCGCGTTCCGGTAAAGCCTCAATGGCTTCCATCACGCGCTGGCGAACGTTGCCTTCCATTAGCTGGTGCAACGGGTTTTCCTGCTGATGATCGTCCGTCACCAGTTCGATGCTATCGCCATGCTCTTCGCGCCACTCGTCGTAAGAGAAGAGTTGGCTATTATTGGTATCGAGCAACATCTGACGGTAGTCGGCAGTGGTGATCCCCAGACGATCCGCAACTTCGGTTTCCGTCGCGTTACGTCCGAGCTCTTGCTCCAGCTGCCCCATCGCCTGCGCCACTTCGCGTGCATTGCGGCGAACACTGCGCGGCACCCAATCCCGGCTGCGCAGTTCATCCAGCATCGCACCACGAATACGCTGTACTGCGTAAGTCGTAAATGCCGTTCCTTGCAGAGCGTCGTATCGGTCAACTGCATTCAATAACCCGATACCGCCCGCTTGTAGCAGATCGTCCAGTTCCACACTCGCCGGCAGACGTACCTGAAGCCGCAATGCTTCATGGCGCACCAGCGGAACATAACGCTGCCACAGCGAGTGTTTATCCATTACACCTTCAGCGGTATAGAGTGAATTCACGATAAACAGCCCTGCGTTAGTTGAGTTATCGGCATGATTATCCGATTCTGGAGGGGTTTTAATCGTGTGAATAGGGGGGGGAATGGGGGGTTATTTACGCCTTACTACACTTACCTCGAAATTTCATACCCTTACAAAATGTCTAAATAGATTTTTGACAGAGTCTGTACTGGTACTGAAACTTTGACGGCTACGGACAATAACGCACCATCTCAAATGTTCCGTCTCGTTCGTCATAAATTTCAAACCCATGTTTTAAATACAATTTTTGAGCACGCGTACTGTTTATAGCAACTTCAAGCCTTATTTCTTTGACGTCAGCCTTTTCTAATTGATTGATGCACTCCCGCAGCAGCTGGCTGGCAATACCGCAGGATTGCCAGCTAGGTAAGACAGTAACGTTAGTAATATATCCACGTTTAGCTTCTGTGTTCAGATAGGCAGCAACCAAGCCAATCAAACGAGTCATTTCCCATGCTTCAAAACAGTACGCGAATCTATGAATTTTTAGTGCATATGTATCCAAATCAACACGAGTGAGAAGGTGATCGAGATAAGCATATTCAACGCCACGCAAATGCAAAGCAATATTTTGGCTAGTTGCCGTATTAAATTTTATCTGCAATCTATTATTCCTTATTTAACTTATTACCCAGCTTTCTCGACAAAAACGTGAAACATTTTCTAAATTATTAAACATCATTACGTCAATAATCGAAAGCCAAGGAACAAACTCAGCACCGAATTGTGGATAATGCACATCACCAGGTTGTATAAATTGCAAACTTACTCGTTGTTGTTGAAACCGCTCCCTTTCATAAAGTTCTCGCCCACCAGGCGCATTGATATAAGTATTTGCGTTCTGCTCCTTACAAATAGCTAAAATTTTTTCCTGCGACCGCAAGCTATGGTCAATATTCAATTCCGAACATACAACAATCTCGCATTCCAGCGAAAATGTGTTACGAAGTATGATTAAGGAGTGTAAAAGATAGTCAAATAAATTATTGCCATCGCAGGAAATTATCTTTTCCAGCAACGGAAAAACGCTATCATAATAGGGTGCATATCGATATGCATCTTGCAGTTGATTAAGTATTTTTGTTTTCGAGAAAACTTCAGAAACATATCTCTCATTGATATTAAGGAAACGAGAATCCTTTTTCAGCGGCAATGTTATAATGCTTGACTGACCATTTCTCAAAATCCGATTACGATTGATCCACCCTTGCCTCACATACTGAACATTGTCAAATAAAACAAAGCGGTCAACTGAAGCCATTAATTGAAAATAACCAATATAAGGTAAAAAATAAGGTTGCATCACTGCAATTTTCACTGTTTATATTCCTTAATTGTAACTTAAGGCCTGCAACGCAGGAGATAGCATTTTACGGGAAAAAATTTCATTGCGTATAATTTTTATAATGCGTTCCTGCGTTTCTAGCGCAAGTCCAGGATATATTGGGAGACAGAGAATAGCCCTGGAAGTTTGCCACGCCATAGGCAGTTTATCCATATCAGATGAAGGAAGTTTTTTATACATTGTAAATTCACTGATAAGAGGATAAAAATAGCGACGCGCAAAAATCCCTTTATCACGCAAGGCATGATATAGATCATCTCGTATTGTTGACATATCACCACGAAAGAGCACGGGAAAATAGGAATAATTCCATTCAATAGACTCATCGGGTTTTATGTATTCTAAAACAGGCAAAAGCTCATTCAGCAATTGAGTATATTGTAAATAAAGAGTTTTACGCTCTTTAATAGCCTTATCAATATGCTGAAGTTGAAGTAACCCCATAGCTGCCTGGAGTTCATTCATCTTACCATTAATACCCGATGCCATGATCGTCGTTTCATTAGCAAAACCAAAATTTTTCAGATAATCAATGCGCTGCTTGGTCGCGGCATCATGGCAAACAATGGCGCCGCCTTCGAAAGTATTAAACACTTTTGTTGCATGGAAACTCAGAACAGAGAGATCCCCTTGATTGAGAATGCTGACGCCGTCCTGGCGCACGCCAAACGCATGGGCCGCGTCATAGATCACCTTCAGACCGTAGGCGTCAGCAATCTGCTGAATTTTGTCCATTTCACTCGGGATACCGTAACAGTGGACCGGCATAATGGCCGTAGTATTGGGGGTGATGAGCTCTTCTATACAACGGGGATCGATATTAAAGGTATCGGGATCGATGTCCGCAAAGACCGGCGTCAGGCCATTCCATAACAACGTGTGCGAGGTGGCAACGAAGGAGTACGGCGTGGTAATCACCTCACCCGTCACGCGCAGCGCCTGCAGGGCGGTTAAAAGAGCAAGCGTACCGTTGGCAAACAGGCAAATGTGTTTCACTCCAAGGTAGTCCGCCAGCGCCGCTTCCAGCTGCTGATGAAATTCCCCACCGTTGGTCAGCACTTTGTTTTGCCAGATTTGCTCCAGGTAAGGGATAAACTCCTCCAGAGGGGGGAGCAACGGACTGGTGACATACACGTTATCACTCATAAGAGAACCTGTGGAATGAGGGGATTATCACCAATCATAACGAGATCATCTGCTGAGCTATCGGTAAAACAAGGCGTCTTTCGAGGTGTAATTATACGGAACGACGCAAAAAGAATGACAGGCGCTCCGAAGAGCGCCTTTTTTTACATGAACAACGTACGAATTGCAGTCGGTATGTTTTGCGGATCCCAGATGTAAGGGCGAAGTTCGTCGGCGCTAACAGGGTTTCGTTCAGTATTGATCAGTGCCTGCTGCCACTGTTGCGGATCGGCTTTCAGACGCAGGATCGGCAGAGCATTGCGTAGCGAAGGCACGTCACTGACGATCACCCGGCAGCCCCCTGCAGCAAGCTGAACGGCGAGATAGTCATCCTTAAAACGATTATGGTCGCTGTTCTGCCTGAACAGAACGGCTGAGTGAATGCGGAGTCGTTGCAGTTGTTCACCAGAGAGCCTTTCCCCCTGCCAGCGAACCGTTTCCGCCACCAGCGGGATCCAGGCTTTTGGCCAGTTTCCCAGCAGCACCCAGTCCAGGTGTTCTCGTGTTGCCGCAATTATCCGCCCCACAAACTCCCGCTCTTTGTCTGATAACGAGCCAGGAATACACAAGACGCGTCGACGGGCTGAGGGTTCGCGGTCAGGCATTGCAATATCTTCACGCGACAGCAGTACCGGCAGACGTACCGCGGCCATTTTACGTTTAGCGAGCAGAATTTCACGTTCACCCGACCAGGTAAGCCACTGGTTGACCGCAGCATCAGGTGCCGGAACATTATTTACCGGGCCTCCGCTGTCGGCCAGGGCGAGAACGCGCAGCGGAGCGACTGCGTTCGCTGCCACGAGCCGCGCGGATAATGCCGCGTTCGGGGCATCTGTCAGCACCACGGTGCCAGGAGCCGCGCGCAGGATATCGGGAACGGTCAGAGACGGGCTGCCCTGTTTCAGAACGATCTCTCCCTCTGCCGCCATCATTTGAAACAGATGAGTGATACGTTGCACGTACTCAGCCGTTCCGCCATTGTTTATCAGCAGCACGCAGGAGTGCGCCGGAGATAAACTTGTCAGCCAGTTCGCGGGGGCGATGTCAGTAACAAAGAGCGGATCCTGGAGCGCACAATTGCGGTTATAGGCCGGATCGTCGGTGAAATAACGCGGAGCTGACGCCATCAGGAGCTGACGCTGCGGATTTTCGCTCACGCAGACCGCTTCACAAAGGAGGGCATTATCGGAGGCCACCACGCTATATGGCGTCCAGACCGCGATATAGCCTGACGCACTCAGAGTCAGTGAAGCCACAATATCGATGGCATGTTCATCGTCATAACCGGTGGGCAGGCCCTCAATACGTTGCCAGGCATCGCGTCGGATAAGCAGGCAGTTGCCGCTTAACGCCGAATAGTTTTGATCGCACTGGTAGCGGGACATATACCCTTCTGACTGCCACGGCTCGCCCTGCCCTGCGTGCCCTGCCCATCCCCTGGCCCCCACAATCACCCCAGCGCTTAACAGACGCTGATCGGTGGTGATGATTTTAGGCCCGACGCAGCCCACTTCGGCTCGTACCGCATGGCTCAGCAGCGTCTTAAGCCAGTTTTTAAGGACAAACAGCGTATGAAGATCCAGCAATAACAGATAGTCACCGGTCGCATTTTTTTCGAGATGATTTATCCGGCTGGGGTAATTTTGCTGCGCCTCGCACACCAGAACCTTAAGCGGCATTACGGCCTGTATCTGACGGATGACGTCACGCATCGGCTCGCTGGCGTTTTCACTCACCGCCAGCAGAACCTCTTTGTGCGGCCAGTCGGTGTTATTCATCAGGCTTTCAATACAGCGCACCAGCAGCGCGGGATCGTCTCCGGCATCCAGTAAAATACTGACAGTTTCGTTCTGTGGCGGATGATAAATCAGACGCCAGGCGGCGTTGTTTTGCCTTTCCAGCTGCGCCTCAGGATAGCCACGCCGTTGCAGGTAAGCGCTGAGGATCTGCTGTTCTTCTTCCTGACTGTGCCGGGAGAAGATCGCTTCTGGCGTAAGCGTCACCACATCGGCGATATGGCCGATAGTCCCGGTGCCCCACTCCAGCAGATAGTGGATGACCAGCTCTGATTCGAACGCATGACGAAGGTCAGGATTAAACCCGCCCGCCGCCAGCCAGCCCTCGCGCCGGAACCAGACCCGACGCAGATAGCGGTGCGGCGAAGCGAGGAACAGATCCAGATTGAAATCGGGCTTACGTAGCGGGGTGACTTCACCGTTCACATGACGAATGGCTTCGTCGGAAAATATCGCCTGACACGCCCCCGCCTCTGCCAGCATCTGGCGCATCAGCCCGATGCTCGCGGGCGTATATTCAGCCCCGGCGTCAATGCAGTGCAGCCAGTCAAACGCCTGAGCTTCGGCAAGCCGGGTGATGCACGTTATCCACTCACTCACCCCAACAGAGCAGGCGTTAAAGCGGCTGACGTCGATATGTGACGCGGGGGCAACCAGCAACACGGACTGCGTATCAACACCCTGCTGCGCGAGAGAGGCGAGCGAAGCGGCAATCTCATTCTCCTGCGCATCCTGGCAGAGGATCACGTGCAGTAGCACCGTCTGCGCCGTCAACGCCTGCGGGAGCGTGCGATGCGCTAGCCAGCCCCCGAAAGAGGCCCGGTGCTGCTCCTCATGTTGCTGCTGCGCTTTCGCCTGGGTCAGCGCGAGGAAGTTATCGAGTTGTGTCTCCATTGCTCGCCGTTTTTTCAGCAGAAATTCACGTGCGATATGCAGGCTGGCACGTATGTTCTCCAGGGACTCCGGTGAATCCGAGTATCCAAATCCAGCCCCGCCGATATCCTTTAGCGTCTGCTCATTCAGTGCATACTGCTCATAACCAGGGGCGCTAAACGCCACCACTGGGCAGCCACAGAGGTTTGCCAGTAAACAGGTGCCTGACGATTCATACGTATAAAGCACCCTTCCCCGCTTCAATAGCGAGGCCAGGTCACGTAGCGACAAGGGGTTTTGCATTGAAAGGATGGTGATGTTTTCAGGTAACAATGAAAAATCTATTACTGATTGCGGAATACGGTTCAGATAAAGAAAATCTTTATCTTTTACCGGATTGTCATCTTCGAAAAGCGACAGGTCATAACTCTCAATCCCCAGGATAATGGGATCAGGCTCTTTATCCGCAAATTCGGCCCGGTACCAGAAAAAGAGATCCTCCGGTCCCGCCTCGATCCCATTCCCCATGATCACCCCTTCCCTGTTCAACATATAGCGAACAACAACGGGAGCAGAAAATGGGTTACCGGTTGTCACCTCCGGATAGACGGCAATCCAGGGAGTCCCGCCGGACATCACCTGGCTATAGGCCTCTTCCGTCAGCGCCGGAGCATTCCATTCATCATTAACTTTACAACCCACCATCCAGGCATTACCGCCCCGTTCGTTAATGAGATGACAAAGGCGATGTAGTACCTGAATACCCAGTGATGATTCCCGGTAATCCGGGGCTGCAATCAGGTAGGGATAATGTGCCGTAAACATCATGAGTAATCCTGTTTCATATCAAAAATCCAGCCAGCCGTGGCGCCAGTCATCAAGCCCGCCGTCGCGCAAATACCAGTCGCGTTGAACCGCTTCACGCAGCGCATCACCCTGTTGGGTGCGGTATTCAGCATCATTTAAATGAAGCTGAACGGCGTTCATCCAGTCTTTGTATCGGTTCTCTACCAGCGTCACCGGCAGGCCACAGCGGTAAGGTGCAATATCCGTCGCGATGATCGGCACGCCGCAGGTGCCAATCTCCAGCAGACGCAAATTACTTTTGCACTCGTTAAACTGATTAATATCTAACGGTACCAGCGCCAGATCGAGGTTCAGGCTCGCCAGCTTCTCGGGATACATTTCAAAAGGCACGCCAGGGTGGAATTCGCACTGGACGTTGCGCGGCTTCATCCCCATGAACACCCACTCAACCTGGTGTTCCAGCGCTTTGATGAGCGGCTCGATGATCTGCAAATCACCGGTGTGCGTACTCCCCCCCGCCCAGCCCACGCGCAGCTTTTTACCGCTGCCGCGTTGGCTTTGCAGATGCCCCCATAGATCGGGCGCCAGGCGGTTCTGCGCGATACGGATGTCCTGATGAAAACGACTGTAAGCCTCAGCAAGCGGCGCGGTGGAGACCACGACCCGATCGACGCTCTCAAGAATTTTGCGGAAGCTTTTCACGATGTGTTGCGGATAATGACTGCGGTTGCCGTTTTTCAACGGCACGTTAAGCAGGAAATCATCGTATTCAACAATAATTTTGGCGTCACAAACATTGCGCAGTTGAGTAATAATGTCAGGGAAGCGGCTCCCGGTGAGCGACTCCAGCACGATGACATCTGGCTGCTGCAATGCGGCTTCCATTACACCGGGTATAGAATTGATCAGCCCGCCTTCCATCATCAGATGGCTTTCCATCGCCCTGAATGGCTGCATGACGCGGTAGTTGCCACACCCGTTCCAGTCTACGTGATGCGCCAGCACCACCGGCAGAGGACGACCGGGCAACGGGGCATGAAGTCGCGCGCTGTTTTCGCTCAGTGTGAACGGGGACCCCGTTTTTTGCATTAATGGATGGTACGACGGATCGTTCAGCAGACCGCTTTTCCACTCATTGCGAAGTTGCACGTAATGTTCCAGCATCGGACGTTCTGGCACCTGGTATTTCCCCGCCAGCAGGCGCGTTGCGCCGCCCATATGCTTTACGCGGGCGAATGGCGTCCAGACGTTGATATAGCCCTGCTGCTGCAGTCGTAACCCCAGATCCACATCGGCGAAATAGATCGGGTAACGCTCCTGGGTAAAGCCGTTAATCGCGAAGAAGGTCTCTTTACGGATCGTCAGACAGGATCCGCTGACAGCAGCCACGTTGTGCGGCGTTTTCAAATAGTACTGGAAACCATTGCTCAGGGGATCCGCGCCATCAAAAGCCACTTCCACGCCATTCTGTACGCCCAGCAGATAGCCGCCATGCTGGATCCGGCCATCCTGGTACTCCAGTCGTGCCCCAACCACCCCGACTTCCGGACGCAGTGCCTGCTCCAGCAAAGCCTCAAGCCAGTCGCCGTCAATAATTTCGCAGTCATTGTCTAAAAAGACCAGCACATCGCCGCGGGCCTGTTGTGCCGCCGCATTCCCCATTTCAGCAAAGTTAAAGGGGGCATCGTAATGCAGGACACGAATCTGCTCGAGCCCCAGTCCGGCAAGATCGTTCAGAAAGCGACAGGCATCGTCGTCAACTGACTGGTTATCGACAATCAACAGCTCATAACGCGTGTAGCGCGTTTTTTCCATCAGGCTTTCAATACAGCGCTGGATCAGCGCAAAGCGATCGCGGGTCGGGATCACGATCGAAACCAGTGGCGTAGCGTTCAATGGGTAGCGCAAACGAGGAAGATGCTCTGCCAGCCCCGCTTCTAAGGAGGCCGAGATACCCAGTCGCGCCAGATGCCCAAGCACGCTCGCCTGACACTGCGCTACAACCTCAGGTGCCTCACTCCAGGCCGTCGCGGGTTGCGGATTTTCCACCAGCACTTCAGGAACATGCGCCAGCGCCGGCACGCCCTGTCTCTCAATCAACCGCCAGATCAGATCGATTGTTGCGGCATCGGGATAGCGCATGTCAATGCCACCCGCTTCTTTCGCATGTTCCCGGTTAAATAGTATCACCTGGCCGATGTAAGGCTGGCCTCGCAGCAGGTCAATATTGACTCCCGGACGCAGCACCACCAGCGGCTCGCTGCTCTCCTGGTGTGTCATTTCATCACAATAAAATGCACTGGCATCAGGCTTATTGATGGCCTGCTCCATAAAGCGCAGCAGCGCATCATCCAACAGGGTGAATCCCTCAGGGATAAGCAGCAACATACGAGCATCACGATGCTCAAGCAGTAAATTGACGTCGGCGTATGACGGAACCACATCAAGCGACTGCACCGCAAGTGTCTGAGCAGCAAGGGACGCCAGCGTGCGCTGGCACGCTTCGCTCTGCTCGTCTCGAGCAATCACCACCGCACCTATGCTGGCCTGCCCGGGCAGAGCCTGAGCAAAGGATTGCAGCGCTTCGCGGCGCGCAGAGGTGATTTTACGATCGGCAAGCCAGCGAGGAATGGAGTACTGCCTGTCCTGCTGAGCCAGCAACGCCTTACTCTGGAAAGAAAAGGCGTAGCGCTCCTTTTCCGTCAGCCTGTGCTCTGTCGCCTCGGGCAGATCGGTGAGCAGTCGTGAGAGGTGTAGATCGAGAGCCCAACGATTTAAAAATGTCTGACGGTGGCTTTGCGCCCACTCCGCTGCCCGCTCATAACCCGTGGTTAATAGCTCAATCCACTCTTCCGCACCCGGGCAAAAACGCAGCGAAGCCCCGGAAAATGCATTGCGTTCGTAGCGAGGCAGATTGTCATCATTCAGATAGCCTTCAACGTAACCATTCAGTGCCAGAAACACCGGTATGCCGAGCGTCAGCGCCCTGGCCGCATGTTGGTCCGTGGCGATAACCACGTCATACCCCGCGAGCCAATCAGGTTCAATACGCCGCGACTGCTGAGACATATCAAGCCATTCAAACTGAATATTTGCCCGGGCTGCGTGCTGCTGGACTTCATACATCTCCGCAGACATCGTTTCGGCAATATAGAGCATTTTTTGCAGGGGACGTGCAGGCGTGGCTCGCGCAACCTCCGCAAAATGAGACGGGATCATCCAGGGTACGATCCGCAGCTTACTCTCCTCAATGCCGGTTTGCACAAGCACAGGATGGCTCAGTTCGCACAGTCCCAGTACCTCGCTCGCCAGCCTGTTTTCAAGCTCTGCACCCCAGGGGATATAAACGTCGTTGTAATCGGTGTAGTGACGGAAAATAAACGCCCCGGTCGTGCGTTGCGTCGTGAGCGCGGTCAGTAATTTTTCACTGAAAAAGCCTTTCACGATCCAGATCAGATCGTAACGGGATCCTGGTTCGCCGCTGGCGTCCGTGATCGCCTGAAAATGCGGATCGCCCGCTAACCGATCCAGTTCGGGCTGCAGCAGTTTGCCGGCTGAGGAGGTGCATAACGTAACGTGCCACTCTTTTGCAAGCAGCGCGTCGGTAATGTCGATGATTTCCGTGGTAGCGGGGGACCAGGCGTCAAACTTGTCAACGCTAATCAAAATTCCAGGCATTTTTTGTCCTCAACGTCAGGGGAGAGACGCTTCCAGGCCTATTTTCGGTAATACGATATTTTGCGCTGAAACGAAAAAATTGAGAGGAAAAGGAGGGGAACGAAACGGGGTTAAATCTGACGATTGGGCATAAAAAAAGGCATCCGAAGATGCCTTTTGTGCGCGTTTTGAAAATTAACGCAGCAGGGACAGCATGGTCTGCGGAACCTGGTTGGCCTGGGCCAGAACAGAAGAGCCAGCCTGCTGCAGGATCTGCGCGCGGGACATGTTCGACACTTCGGTTGCGTAGTCAGAGTCCTGAATACGGCTGCGGGCAGCAGACAGGTTATTCACGGTGTTGTTCAGGTTGGTGATGGTGGACTCGAAACGGTTCTGAGACGCACCCAGCAGGCTACGCTGAGTATCTACTGCTTTAATTGCTGCATCGATATCGGCCAGAGGAGAACCATCAGTGGTACCGCCGGAAGTCACAGTCCCGCTCAGAACGTCAAAACCTTCTGCGGAGGTGGCACGCGCAGTACCGTTTACCAGACCGCCAGTTGCACCGGTTGCTGACGTTGCGTTAAACAGGTTGTAATCGTTAGATTTACTCAGAGTAATAGAGATAGTTTCAGTATCTTTAGAACCGACGACTGGAATTTGTAGCTGCTGGAACCAGTACCAGTGTCGAGCACCTTGATGCCGTTGAAGTCGGTCTGCTTGGTCACACGGTTAATCTCTTCCATACGCTGGTTTACTTCAGCCTGGATGGAGTCGATGTCGGACGCAGAGTTGGAGCTGTTCTGCGCCTGAACGGTCAGGTCACGTACACGCTGCAGGTTGTTGTTGATTTCGCTCAGCGCGCCTTCAGCGGTCTGGGCCATGGAAATACCGTCGTTAGCATTACGTGCAGCAACGTTCAGACCGTTGATGTTGGAGGTGAAGCGGTTAGCAATCGCCTGGCCCGCAGCGTCATCTTTGGCGCTGTTGATACGCAGACCGGAAGACAGACGCTCAATCGCAGTACCCAGAGTTGACTGAGATTTGCTCAGGTTGTTCTGAGTCATCAGAGACAGGGTGTTGGTATTAATTACTGCCATGATAAGTATCCTTCAAATTAGTCATGAGTTTCGGCATGCGCCAGTGGCTTCATCGCCTTCTCCTGGATTATCGACAGGACACTTTCAAACTTTAGTAATTTTAGTGTTAATTTTTTATTTGGCTTTGATTTGAAAAGAAAAAAAGCGCTGACCGGCAGCGCTTTTTAATGACGAACTGACGATTAACGCAGCAGGGACAGCATGGTCTGCGGAACCTGGTTGGCCTGGGCCAGAACAGAAGAGCCAGCCTGCTGCAGGATCTGCGCGCGGGACATGTTGGATACTTCGGTTGCGTAGTCAGAGTCCTGAATACGGCTGCGGGCAGCAGACAGGTTATTCACGGTGTTGTTCAGGTTGGTGATGGTGGACTCGAAACGGTTCTGAGACGCACCCAGCAGGCTACGCTGAGTATCTACTGCTTTAATTGCTGCATCGATATCGGCCAGAGGAGAACCATCAGTGGTACCGCCGGAAGTCACAGTCCCGCTCAGAACGTCAAAACCTTCTGCGGAGGTGGCACGCGCAGTACCGTTTACCAGACCGCCAGTTGCACCGGTTGCTGACGTTGCGTTAAACAGGTTGTAATCGTTAGATTTACTCAGAGTAATAGAGATAGTTTCAGTATCTTTAGAACCGACCTGGAATTTGTAGCTGCTGGAACCAGTACCAGTGTCGAGCACCTTGATGCCGTTGAAGTCGGTCTGCTTGGTCACACGGTTAATCTCTTCCATACGCTGGTTTACTTCAGCCTGGATGGAGTCGATGTCGGACGCAGAGTTGGAGCTGTTCTGCGCCTGAACGGTCAGGTCACGTACACGCTGCAGGTTGTTGTTGATTTCGCTCAGCGCGCCTTCAGCGGTCTGGGCCATGGAAATACCGTCGTTAGCATTACGTGCAGCAACGTTCAGACCGTTGATGTTGGAGGTGAAGCGGTTAGCAATCGCCTGGCCCGCAGCGTCATCTTTGGCGCTGTTGATACGCAGGCCGGAAGACAGACGCTCGATCGCGGTACCCAGCGTGGACTGAGATTTGCTCAGGTTGTTCTGAGTCATCAGAGACAGGGTGTTGGTATTAATTACTGCCATGATAAGTATCCTTCAAATAAATTATGAATCACGCTGTGCAAATTCATACAAGTTATCGTCCAGATATTGCCAAACTTTAGCGAACCCTTAAAAAATTCTCCTGAACAAACTGAGCCATCTTAAATCATTAGAATCTGTAATAATTGTTCCCGATTTCATTCAGTTCTACAAATGAAAAAGCGCCGACAAGCGGCGCTTTTGATGGCGTTAAAACGTAATTAACGCAGCAGGGACAGCATGGTCTGTGGAACCTGGTTGGCCTGAGCCAGAACAGAAGAGCCAGCCTGCTGCAGGATCTGCGCGCGGGACATGTTGGATACTTCGGTTGCGTAGTCAGAGTCCTGAATACGGCTGCGGGCAGCAGACAGGTTGTTCACGGTGTTGTTCAGGTTGGTGATGGTGGACTCAAAACGGTTCTGAGACGCACCCAGCAGGCTACGCTGGTCATCAACCGCTTTGATTGCCGCATCAATATCTTTCAGCGGAGTAGTTCCTGCAGCAGTACCACCAGTACCACCAGTTACTTTACCTTTCAGAACGTCAAAACCTTCTGCAGCAGTAGTACGCTGCACGTTATTAACAAGATCCGTAGCAGTCATTGCTTTGGTGTTCAACGTAGAACCGGACTGGCCTGCTGCCGCCAGGTTGAAGCTGTCGCTGGAGCTGAGTTTGATAGCAATGGTTTCGGTATCTTTAGAACCAACCTGGAAACTGTAGCTGGTGCTACCGGAACCGGTGTTCAGTACCTTGATACCGTTGAAGTCGGTCTGCTTGGTCACACGGTCGATCTCTTCCATACGCTGGTTAACTTCAGCCTGGATGGAGTCGATGTCGGACGCGGAGTTGGAGCTGTTCTGCGCCTGAACGGTCAGGTCACGAACGCGCTGCAGGTTGTTGTTGATTTCGCTCAGCGCGCCTTCAGCGGTCTGTGCCAGGGAGATACCGTCGTTGGCGTTACGTGCAGCAACGTTCAGACCGTTGATATTGGAGGTGAAGCGGTTAGCAATCGCCTGGCCCGCTGCGTCATCTTTTGCGCTGTTGATACGAAGGCCGGAGGACAGACGCTCGATTGCGGTACCCAGAGTTGACTGAGATTTGCTCAGGTTGTTCTGAGTCATCAGAGACAAGGTGTTAGTATTAATAACAGCCATGATGTATTCCTTTAAAAGTTTTAGATTCAGGCATCTGCCTACGGCTTTCTCGCCGCTAAACTGATTATCGACCTCCCTTTCCTAACCTTTAGAAAAAAGATCATTTTTTTAAAAGGACAAACTGCCCGCTATTTTTCCGCTTAATTTCCGCATTGAAAACGATAAAAAAACGCTAATCTTTTTGCAATTTCTGCCGATAGAGCATCCAGCGATTGTCTCAATAAAGGATGAAAAAATGGCAAGTATTAGCTCACTCGGCGCAGGTACCAGTCTGGATCTCAATACGTTGTATGACAATTTACAGACAGCCGAGCAGACCAAACTCACGCCGATTACGCAGCAGCAGACCTCTTATAAAGCGAAGTTGACCGCATGGGGCGTAGTTCAGACTGCACTGACCAAGTTACAAACTGCTTCAGACGCGCTGAAAAATACCTCTGCTATCGCGCAGTCCAAAGTGACCAGCACCAATACCGCATTCAGTGCGACGCTGGCGAGTAGTGCCTCAGCCGGTTCTTACTCGGTAGAAGTGACGCAGCTGGCAGCCGCGCAGACGCTGCTGAGCCCGAAAGTGGCCAGCAAAGATACCGATCTGGGCGACAGCAGCATGAGCTCGCGCACCATCACCATCACGCAGCCGGGTCAGAAAGATCCGCTGACGGTAACGCTGGCCAGCGACAAGACCAGCCTTGCGGATGTGCGTGACGCGATTAACGCCAAGCAGGGAAGCGTCACCGCCAGCATCATTAAAGCGGATGACAACAGTTACTATCTGTCACTGACCTCACGTGACAGCGGTGTCGCCAATGAAATGACGATCACCACCGATGACAGTGAACTGGCGAAATATATCAGCCACGATCCGCTCGATTCATCAACGGGAATGAAGGTTCAGGTCGCGGCCGCCGATGCCATCGTCAATATCAATGGCATCAAGATCACCCGTAGCAGCAACGCCATTACCGATGCCCCAGAAGGCGTGACGCTCAACCTGACCAAAACTAACGTCGGCAGCCCGGAAACCTTGTCGATAGTGAAAGACAACCAGCCGATGACCGATGCGATCCAGGCATTTGTCGATGCGTATAACTCGTTGCAGACCACCATCGGCAACCAGACCAAATATACCGCGGTTAAACAGGGCGATGGTTCTCAGGACACGAGCAACGGCGATCTGCTGGGCGATGGCACACTGCGTAATATTCAGACGCGCCTGCGTTCTGCGGTCTCGGCTACACAAGGTTCCGGTTCTCTGTCTTCGCTGTCGCAGTTGGGTATTACCCAGGATGTAAACGGCAAGCTGACCGTGGACAGCACCAAGTTAGGGAAAGCCCTGACGGAAAAATCTACCGACGTGCTTGCATTGCTGTCCGGTGACGGTAAAACCACCGGCTTAGCGACCCAGACCAGCAACCTGCTGAAAGACATGTTAGGGACAGAGGGTTCGGTCAAGAGTGCCACCGATGGTATCAATAAGACGCTGAAAAACCTGTCCGATCAGTACGACCGTGTTAACGCACAGATTACCGCCACCATGGCGCGCTACAAAACGCAGTTCACCAGTTTGAGTCAGCTGGTCTCTTCCATGGATCAAACCGGGAGCTATCTGACCCAACAGTTCAACGCCATGAACAGTTAATGAATGATGAGTTGAGGTTTTACGATGTATACAAAATCGGGAATTCAGGCCTATGCGCAGGTTAGCGTAGAGAGTGCCGTCCTGAGTGCCAGCCCGCATCAACTGGTGGTATTACTTTTTGATGGCGCGTTAAGCGCCATGAAAAAAGCCATTATTTTGATTGAGCAAGGTGATATTCCCGGTAAAGGGCAGGCGCTGGGCAAAGCCATCAATATTATCAGTAATGGTCTGCAGTCAGGGCTGAATCACGAGGTTGGTGGTGAGTTAACCACCAATCTGGACAGCCTCTACGACTACATGACCCGACGTCTTTTACAGGCCAATATTCATAATGACATTGATGCCATTAATGAAGTGGCGGGGTTACTCAATAACATCGCTGATGCCTGGAAAGAGATAGGCCCCAATTCTCAACATATCCGGGACAATTACTAATGGAAGCCAATCTGGGATTGCTCCAACACTATCAGCAACTGCTAACCACCAGCGCCTCGATGCTGGCCCTGTCAAAATCAGGGCGCTGGGATGAGCTGATTACTTTTGAAGTGAAATATCTGACCGCCGTTGAAAAGCTAACACAGTTTCAGGATGCGAATGAAATTGCGCCGCACATACAGGCGCAAATACGCCCGATGCTGCGTCAGATCCTCGACAATGAAATTGAGCTTAAAGCCTTGCTGCAACAGCGTATGGACGAGCTGAGAACTTTGGTTGGGCACTCTTCCCGACAACATAATCTGAATGCAACTTATGGACGTCTCTCTGGCAATATTCTTTTCCCCGCGGATATCTGAACGGGGGTTGATTACAGGCGGGTGAATATATTTCACTATTTCACCCGCTAACTTCTTCCGTCTCGCTCATACTCTCTGTGTTCTTAAACTGGAGCACGGAAGATGAAAAACCCCACCCTTTTGCAGTTCTTCCATTGGTATTACCCTGAAGGCAGTAAACTCTGGCCGGAAGTGGCCGAGCGTGCCGACGGCTTAAACGAGATCGGTATCAACATGGTCTGGCTGCCCCCGGCCTATAAAGGCGCTACCGGCGGCTACTCTGTGGGTTACGACTGTTACGATCTTTTCGATCTCGGCGAGTTCGATCAAAAAGGATCTATCCCCACCAAATACGGTGACAAAAACCAGCTGCTGGCCGCTATCGACGCGCTGAAACGCAACGACATCGCAGTGCTGTTGGACGTGGTGGTGAACCACAAAATGGGCGCCGATGAGAAAGAGTCCATCCGCGTTCAGCGCGTCAACGCCGACGATCGCAATCAGATCGATGACGAGATTATTGAATGCGAAGCCTGGACCCGCTACACCTTCCCCGTTCGCGCCGGAAAGTACTCAGAGTTTATCTCGGATTACAAATGCTTCAGCGGCATCGACCACATCGAAAATCCTGAGGAAAATGGCGTCTTTAAGATCGTCAATGATTACACCGGCGACGGCTGGAACGATCAGGTCGATAACGAGATGGGGAATTTTGACTACCTGATGGGCGAAAACATCGATTTTCGTAACCGTGCGGTAACCGAGGAGATCAAATACTGGGCGCGCTGGGCGATGGAACAGACCCAGTGCGACGGCTTCCGTCTGGATGCGGTGAAACATATTCCGGCCTGGTTCTATAAAGAGTGGATCGAACATGTGCAGGAGGTCGCGCCGAAGCCGCTGTTTATCGTGGCGGAATACTGGTCGCATGATGTCGATAAACTGCAGCAGTATATCGATCAGGTTGAAGGCAAAACCATGCTCTTCGACGCCCCGCTGCACATGAAGTTTCACGAAGCCTCGCGACAGGGTCGGGATTACGACATGAGCCAGATCTTCACCGGCACGCTGGTGGAGGCCGATCCGTTCCATGCGGTGACGCTGGTTGCAAACCACGACACCCAGCCGCTACAGGCGCTGGAAGCCCCGGTCGAAGCCTGGTTTAAGCCGCTGGCTTATGCTCTGATTTTGCTGCGTGAAAACGGCGTTCCCAGCGTCTTTTACCCCGACCTGTATGGTGCGAGCTATGACGACACCGGCGGTGACGGCGAGACGTACCACATCGACATGCCGGTGATCGAGCAGCTCGACCAGCTGATCCTCGCCCGCCAGCGCTTTGCACACGGCATCCAGACCCTGTGGTTCGATCACCCCAACTGTATCGCCTTTAGCCGCAGCGGCACCGACGACGATCCCGGCTGCGTGGTGGTGCTCTCTAACGGTGACGAGGGCGAAAAAACGATCGCGCTTGGGGAGAACTACGGCAACAAGAGCTGGAAAGATTTTCTCGGCAACCGGGAGGAGATCGTGACCACTGACGAAACCGGCACCGGCGTCTTTACCTGCAACGGTGGCAGCGTCAGCGTGTGGGTGATGGAAGAGGTGTTATAAGCTGTAAAACCGGGCGGCGCTGCGCCTGCCCGGTCTGCAGATCGTTACGGCAACTTGCTTTCGAGCGGATTTTTACTGAGGTAAGCGGCGCACTCGACGGTAGGACGATCGACGCGCTGCAGGATCATCCCGTCATACTCGATGGCCGAGCCTTCACGCTCCAGCGGATAAATATCCAGCTTGCGGGTGACGTTATAAAAATCGTCAGAACGCAGCATGATTTTCCCCGGTACGGCCACTACCCGCTGCCACTGACGGCAATCCAGGGTATCCCCTTCTTGCGTCACCACCAGCGTCGCCATCGCTTCCGGGCTGACCAGGCTGCTTTGCGGCCCTTTCGACTGCCAGTACCCCGCCAGTTCCGCCGGGACAGGATGCTTGATCACGTCCTGATATTTATCGACCTGCACACAGCCGGTTAACGCCAGCAGCCCCGCCATAATTGCTATTTTTTTCATCATGATTCCATGTACGGAGAAAAAAATAGTGTGGCATTAAAGCCGTCGCGTCGCCAGCACCAGAAGGACTAAACCTGCATACTCATCACGTCCTGGTACGCCTGCATCAGCTTGTTACGCACCTGGATGCCCATCTGCATCGACACCGACGCTTTTTGTAAATCGGTCATCACATCGTTCAGCCCGATGCCCGGCGCGCCCATAGTGAATTTTTCGCCCTGCACGCGCGCCGCGGTTTGCGTGTCGCTGATCCGGTCCAGCGCCGCATGCAGCTGGCCCGCGAAGCTGACGGTTGACTGCACGTCAGCCACGTTCTGATTCCGGGCGGTCATTGCCGTTGCCTGAAGCTGGCTGATGACGCCTTCAATCCCCTGTATTGCCATGACTTTCCCCTGATGGATTTTTACGCGCTCAAGAGTAGCAGTCTGTCAATGAGATAAAGGCGCTAAATAGCGATAAAAAACCAGGTTATTTGACGCATAGAAATTCCCGATTCATCAAATAATGGCACGGCCATGATTATGGAATTTTTGTTGTGTTTGCCGACCCGGGAGTCTGTTTTGTTTCTCCACACCAATAATGAAATCCACGATGAGTCACGAGGTGCGCTATGACTGCGTCAGCAACATCAGGCCCTCAAACTAAATCTCTCGAATGGATGAGCCGCCTGCGCGCGAACCCTAAAGTGCCATTGATCGTGGCAGGTGCTGCCGCCATCGCTATTGTGGTCGCTATGGTCTTATGGGCCAAACAACCTGACTACCGCACCCTGTTCAGCAACCTCTCTGACCAGGATGGCGGCGCTATCGTCACCCAGTTAACCCAGATGAACGTCCCTTACCGCTTCGCGGATAATGGCGGCGCGCTGGAAGTCCCTGCCGATAAAGTTCATGAACTCCGCTTACGTCTTGCCCAGCAAGGGCTGCCGAAAGGCGGCGCGGTAGGCTTTGAGCTGCTGGATCAGGAAAAATTCGGTATCAGCCAGTTCAGCGAGCAGGTTAACTACCAGCGCGCGCTGGAAGGCGAACTGGCCCGCACCATCGAAACGCTGGGCCCGCTGAAGAGCGCCCGTGTTCACCTGGCCATGCCAAAACCGACGCTGTTTGTGCGTGAACAAAAAGCCCCGTCGGCTTCCGTCACCGTTAATCTGCAGCCTGGCCGCGCGCTTGATGAAGGGCAGATTAGCGCGGTGGTGCATCTGGTCTCCAGCGCCGTGGCGGGTTTACCGCCGGGTAACGTGACCCTGGTGGATCAGATGGGCCGCCTGTTAACCAAATCCAATAACGGCGATCGCGATCTGAATGACGCGCAGCTGAAATATGCCACTGACGTGGAAAATCGCGTTCAGAGCCGCATCGAAGCGATTCTGGGCCCGATTGTCGGGACAGCTAACGTGCATGCCCAGGTCACCGCGCAGATCGATTTCTCCGATAAAGAGCAGACCGAAGAGCAATATCGTCCGAACGGCGATGCCGCCCAGGCGGTCATGCGCTCGCGTCAGGTGAATGAAAACCTGCAGGTCGGCGGGCCAAATCCTGGCGGCGTGCCGGGCGCGCTCTCTAACCAGCCTGCCCCGGCCAACACCGCGCCCATTAACGCCCCGGCACAGAACCAGCAGAACGGCCAACAGGCGAACCAACAGCAGCAGCAAACGGCGTCGGCCGCGAACTCCGGTCCGCGCACCAGCAGCCGCAACGAAACCACTAACTACGAAGTCGATCGCACCATTCGCCACACCAAAATGAACACCGGTGATGTGCAGCGTCTCTCCGTGGCGGTGGTCGTTAACTACAAAACCCTGCCGGACGGTAAGCCGCTGCCGCTGACCGCCGAGCAGATGAAACAGATCGAAAACCTGACCCGTGAAGCCATGGGTTACTCCGAGAAGCGTGGCGATACCTTAAACGTCGTGAACTCGCCGTTCAGCGCGGTTGACGATACCAGCGGCGAGCTGCCGTTCTGGAAAACCCAGTCGTTTATCGAGCAGATGCTGGAAGCCGGTCGCTGGCTGCTGGTGGTGATTGTCGCCTGGCTGCTGTGGCGTAAAGCGGTACGTCCGCAGATCGTCCGTCGCGCAGAGGAAGCGAAAGCGCTGAAAGAGCAGACCATGCTGCGTCAGGAAACAGAAGAAGCGGTGGAAGTCCGCCTCAGCAAAGACGAACAGATGCAGCAGCGCCGTGCTAACCAGCGCATGGGCGCTGAAGTGATGAGCCAGCGTATTCGCGAAATGTCAGATAACGATCCGCGCGTCGTGGCGCTGGTCATTCGCCAGTGGATGAGTACAGAAAATGAGTAACCTTACCGGAACGGATAAAAGCGTCATCCTGCTGATGACCATTGGCGAGGACCGGGCGGCAGAGGTGTTCAAACACCTCTCCCAGCGCGAAGTACAGGTTCTCAGCGCGGCGATGGCCAACGTGCGCCAGATCTCCAACAAACAGCTGACCGAGGTGCTGGCAGAGTTTGAGCAGGAAGCGGAACAGTTCGCGGCGCTCAACGTCAACGCCAACGAATACCTGCGTTCGGTACTGGTCAAAGCGCTCGGCGAAGAGCGCGCGGCCAGCCTGCTGGAAGATATTCTCGAGACCCGCGACACCGCCAGCGGCATCGAAACGCTCAACTTTATGGAGCCGCAAACCGCTGCCGATCTTATTCGCGACGAGCATCCGCAGATCATCGCCACCATCCTGGTTCACCTCAAGCGGGGTCAGGCGGCCGATATTCTGGCGCTGTTCGACGAACGCCTGCGTCACGATGTGATGCTGCGTATCGCCACCTTCGGCGGCGTCCAGCCGGCGGCGCTGGCGGAGCTGACCGAGGTGCTGAACGGCCTGCTCGACGGCCAGAACCTCAAGCGCAGCAAAATGGGCGGCGTGAGAACGGCGGCCGAAATTATCAACCTGATGAAAACGCAGCAGGAAGAGGCGGTTATTACTGCAGTCCGCGAATTCGACGGCGAACTGGCGCAGAAAATTATCGACGAGATGTTCCTGTTCGAAAACCTGGTCGACGTGGACGATCGCAGTATCCAGCGCCTGCTGCAGGAAGTGGACTCCGAATCGCTGCTAATCGCCCTCAAAGGTGCCGAACAGCCGCTGCGCGAGAAGTTCCTGCGCAACATGTCCCAGCGTGCGGCGGATATCCTGCGCGACGACCTTGCCAACCGTGGTCCGGTGCGTCTGTCTCAGGTGGAAAACGAACAGAAAGCAATCCTGCTTATTGTGCGTCGTCTGGCCGAAACCGGCGAGATGGTGGTAGGCAGCGGCGAGGATACCTATGTCTGATGAACTGCCGTGGAAGGTCTGGACGCCGGATGACCTCTCCCCTCCCCGCGCGGAATTTGTGCCCGCGAGCGTCGCCCCTGCCGAACCCGGCGAGGACGCCGACGCGCCCGAATTAAGCGAAGAGGAGCAGCGCGCGCAGCAGCTGGCACAGATCCAGATGCAGGCGCACGATCAGGGCTATACCGCCGGCCTGAACGAAGGCCGGCAGAAAGGTCAGGATCAGGGCTATCAGGAAGGTCTGGCTCAGGGCCTGGCGCAGGGGTTAGAGCAGGCGCGCTCGCAGCAGGCGCCGATCCATGCCCGCATGCAGCAGCTGGTGAGCGAGTTCCAGAACACGCTTGATGCGCTGGACAGCGTTATCGCCTCGCGTCTGATGCAGATGGCGCTGGAGGCGGCACGCCAGGTGATCGGCCACACGCCGCCGGTAGATAATTCGTCGCTCATCAAACAGATTCAGGGGCTGTTGCAACAGGAGCCGCTGTTCAGCGGCAAACCGCAGCTGCGCGTTCACCCGGACGATCTTCAGCGCGTGGAAGAGATGCTCGGCGCGACCCTGAACCTGCACGGCTGGCGTCTGCGCGGCGATCCGACCCTGCATCACGGCGGATGTAAAGTCTCCGCCGATGAAGGGGATCTGGATGCCAGCGTAGCCACCCGCTGGCAGGAACTGTGCCGCCTGGCGGCACCGGGAGTCATCTGATGACCGCACGCCTCACCCGCTGGCTCAACACCCTCGACAACTTTGAAACGAAGATGGCGCAGCTGCCCGCCGTGCGTCGCTATGGCCGCTTAACCCGCGCCACCGGCCTGGTGCTGGAAGCCACGGGCCTTCAGCTGCCGTTGGGGGCCACCTGCATTATTGAGCGGCCAGACGGGAACGAGATCCGCGAAGTCGAGAGTGAAGTGGTCGGCTTTAACGGCCAGCGCCTGTTCCTGATGCCGCTGGAAGAGGTCGAAGGGGTTCTGCCCGGCGCGCGGGTGTATGCCAAAAATTTATCCGGCGACGGACTGCACAGCGGCAAACAACTGCCGCTCGGCCCGGCGCTGCTCGGACGCGTGCTGGACGGCGGCGGTAAGCCGCTGGACGGCCTGCCCGCGCCCGATACCACCGAAACCGGCGCGCTGGTAACCCAGCCCTTCAACCCGTTACAACGAACGCCGATCGAGCATGTGCTGGATACCGGCGTGCGCCCGATCAACGCCCTGCTGACCGTCGGTCGCGGCCAGCGTATGGGCCTGTTTGCCGGTTCCGGCGTCGGTAAATCGGTGCTGCTCGGGATGATGGCTCGCTATACCCAGGCCGACGTTATCGTGGTGGGGCTGATTGGCGAGCGTGGCCGTGAAGTGAAAGATTTTATCGAGAACATCCTCGGCCCCGAAGGGCGTGCCCGCTCGGTAGTGATTGCCGCCCCGGCGGACGTCTCTCCCCTGCTGCGTATGCAGGGTGCCGCCTATGCCACCCGCATCGCCGAAGATTTCCGCGACCGGGGTCAGCACGTGCTGCTGATCATGGACTCCCTGACCCGTTATGCGATGGCCCAGCGTGAGATCGCCCTGGCGATCGGCGAACCGCCGGCCACCAAAGGTTATCCGCCGTCGGTGTTTGCCAAATTACCGGCGCTGGTCGAGCGCGCGGGTAACGGCATCAGCGGCGGGGGCTCGATTACCGCGTTTTACACGGTTCTGACCGAAGGCGATGACCAGCAGGATCCGATTGCCGACTCGGCGCGTGCGATCCTCGACGGCCATATCGTTCTGTCGCGCCGCCTGGCCGAAGCGGGCCACTACCCGGCGATTGATATTGAAGCCTCGATCAGCCGTGCGATGACGGCTCTGATCTCCGAGAAGCATTACGCCCGGGTGCGTAACTTCAAGCAGCTGCTCTCCAGCTTCCAGCGCAACCGCGATCTGGTCAGCGTCGGGGCCTATGCCAAAGGCAGCGACCCGATGCTCGACAAGGCGATTGCCCTGTGGCCGCACCTGGAGGCGTATCTGCAGCAGGGTATTTTTGAAAAAGCCGACTGGGAAAGCTCAATCCAGGCTCTGGAGATGATCTTCCCGCAGGCGTAACCAGGTAGAGGGCGAATGTCATGGCACAACACGGCGCATTAACCACGCTGAAAGATCTGGCCGAAAAAGACGTTGATACTGCCGCACAGCAGCTGGGCGCGATGCGCCGCGGTTACCAGCAGGCGGAAGAGCAGCTGAAGATGTTGATCGACTACCAGCATGAGTATCGCAATAACCTCAATACCGATATGACGCAGGGCATCGGCAGCCAGCGCTGGATCAACTACCAACAGTTCATTCAGACGCTGGAAAAAGCGATCGAACAGCATCGCCAGCAGGTACTTCAGTGGACCGAAAAGGTTGACCGGGCGTTGAACGTCTGGCGCGAAAAGAAACAGCGTCTACAGGCCTGGCAGACGCTGCAGGATCGCCAGCTTGCCGCCGCTATGCTGGCGGAAAACCGTCTCGATCAGAAAAAAATGGATGAATTTGCCCAGCGGGCAACAATGAGGACCCCGGAATGATCACCCTTCAACAACTGCTTTCGAGCGACAGCGAACTTACTGCTGGCGTCCGGGGCGGAAAAGCGGCCGATGGCGCGCAGGATTTTCTTGCCCTGCTGGCGGGCGCGTTAAGCGATGCAAAAGGCCAGGGCAAAGAAGCTGGCCTGACGCTGAGCGATCTGCAGGCATCGGGCGGCAAGCTCGCGAAAGCGGCACTGCAGGCCGGTGCGGCTGACGCCGACGTTGACGCCGATGCCGGTAAGCTGGCCGAACTGCTGGCGCGTCAGGACCTGACGTTCACCGACGAAAAAGCCACCCAGCCGGGGCTGACGCAGGGCCTGCTGCCCGCAGCCAAAAGCGACGTGCTGAAGAGCCTGACCCAGGCGGCGAAAGAGGCGGACAGTAAAACCGAGCTCAGCGAAGAGGAGCTGGCGGGCTTAAGCGCCTTAATGGCAATGCTGCCCCACCAGCAGACCGCAACCGCTGCGGCCCCTCAGCCGGTCAGCGCCACCAGTCTTGACGTGAAGGCGGCAGCCACCAGCGAGCGCGGACGCCAGCCAGCCCTGGATACCAATGCCCTGGGCAGCACGAAAACCGTCGCTCAGGATAAAGATGCGTTGGTTGCCGACAACCAACTGACGCCAGCCGTCGCCGCGACCATCAACAAACAGGCGGCAGAGAGCACTCCGTCCCCGACCGGGCCAACCGCCACGATGGGGCCGATTGTCAGTACTCATACCTCCGTCCAGGGGACCTTTGCCGCCGCACAGGTGGTCAGCGCCCAGCTGGGCAGCAACGAGTGGCAGCAGACCATCAGCCAGCACATCACGCTGTTTACCCGTCAGGGCCAGCAGAGCGCCGAACTGCGTCTGCATCCGGAAGATCTTGGCCAGGTGCAGATCACCCTCAAGCTGGATGATAATCAGGCGCAGCTGCAGATGGTGTCAGGCCATAGCCACGTTCGCGCGGCGCTGGAAGCGGCGCTGCCGGTTCTGCGCACCCAGCTGGCGGAGAACGGCATTCAGCTGACCCAAAGCAGCATCAGCAGTGAAAACTTTAACGGTCAACAGCAGGCCTCTTCTCAGCATCATCAGCAGGCATCCCGCTCCGGCAATGCCGGCGGATTTGATGAAGAGAACGATGAGCTGCTGGCGGTACCTGCCTCCCTGCAGTCTGCCGCGCGTGGAAACAGCGCTGTCGATATCTTCGCCTAAACCTAAACGCCAGAGGTAGCGTGATTATCCCCGTCTTTTCGACCCTTTGACGGCGACGGGACACGGGATAATCACCACATTAGCAGTTCCGAAACAGGAAGCACGCAACAGATGACTGACTCCGCCATCACCAAAAAAAGTAAGCGTTCCATCTGGATCCCGCTGCTGGTGTTAATTACGCTCGCCGCCTGCGCCACCGCAGGTTACAGCTACTGGCGTATGAATAAAGCCCCTTCAGCCGAAGCCAAGGTAGAGCCACCACCACCGGCTGCACCGGTCTTTTTCGCGCTGGATACGTTCACCGTTAACCTGGGCGACGCCGATCACGTATTTTACGTGGGCGTTACGCTGCGCCTGAAAGACGAAGCCACCCGCGCGCGTCTGAGTGAGTACCTGCCGGAAGTGCGCAGCCGTCTGCTGCTGCTGTTTTCCCGTCAGGATCCTGCCCAGCTCTCTACCGATGAAGGTAAACAGAAGCTGGTAGAAGCCATCAAGCAAACGCTGGCCGCGCCTCTGATCAGCGGTCAACCTAAGCAGGAAGTCACCGACGTTCTGTATACAGCTTTCATTCTGCGGTAACGACATGGGCGACAGTATTCTTTCTCAGGCGGAAATCGATGCGCTGCTCAACGGCGACAGCGATAAGGCCGACGAACCAAAAGCGGGCCAGGCGGGCGAAAGCGACATTCGCCCCTACGATCCTAATACCCAGCGTCGCGTGGTGCGCGAGCGTCTGCAGGCGCTGGAGATCATTAACGAACGTTTCGCGCGTCAGTTCCGTATGGGGCTGTTTAACCTGCTGCGCCGTAGCCCGGATATCACCGTCGGCGCGATCCGCATTCAGCCGTATCATGAGTTCGCGCGTAACCTGCCGGTGCCGACGAACCTCAACCTGATCCACCTGAAGCCGCTGCGCGGCACGGGCCTGTTCGTCTTCTCGCCAAGCCTGGTGTTTATCGCCGTGGATAACCTGTTTGGCGGCGACGGACGTTTCCCGACCAAAGTGGAAGGGCGCGAGTTCACCCACACCGAACAGCGCGTCATCAACCGCATGCTGAAGCTGGCCCTTGAGGGCTATAGCGACGCATGGAAGGCGATCCACCCGCTGGACGTGGAGTATGTGCGTTCCGAGATGCAGGTGAAGTTCACCAACATCACCACCTCGCCAAACGACATCGTGGTCAACACCCCGTTCCACGTGGAGATCGGCAACCTGACCGGTGAGTTCAACATCTGCCTGCCGTTCAGCATGATTGAGCCGCTGCGCGAAGTGCTGGTGAACCCGCCGCTGGAAAACTCCCGCCATGAAGATCAGAACTGGCGTGAGAACCTGGTCCGCCAGGTTCAGCACTCCCAGCTGGAGCTGGTGGCGAACTTTGCCGACGTGCCGCTGCGTTTGTCGCAAATTTTAAAATTAAAACCCGGCGATGTTCTGCCGATAGAAAAACCCGACCGCATCATTGCGCATGTGGATGGCGTGCCCGTGCTGACCAGCCAGTATGGCACCGTTAACAATCAGTACGCGTTACGCGTTGAGCACCTGATCAACCCGATTTTGAATTCTCTGAATGAGGAACAGCCCAAATGAGTGATATGAACAATCCGTCCGATGACAACACCGGAGCACTGGACGATCTGTGGGCTGAGGCGTTAAACGAACAACAGGCACCGGCCAGCAAAAGCGTTGCCGATGCGGTATTCCAGCAGCTGGGCGGCGGTGACGTCAGCGGTACGCTGCAGGATATCGATCTGATCATGGATATCCCGGTCAAGCTGACCGTGGAGCTGGGCCGTACCCGTATGACCATCAAAGAGCTGCTGCGCCTGACGCAGGGTTCAGTGGTGGCGCTGGACGGTCTGGCCGGTGAGCCGCTGGATATTCTGATCAACGGCTACCTGATTGCCCAGGGTGAAGTGGTGGTTGTCGCCGACAAGTACGGCGTGCGCATCACCGACATCATCACCCCGTCTGAACGTATGCGTCGTCTGAGCCGTTAAGTATGAAAACCCAGGCAATCGTCTCACAACCCTCTGCCGTTCCAGGCTCGCCGCTGCTTCAGGTTAGCGGCGCGCTGCTGGGGATCATTGCCTTTATTCTGATTGTCGCGTGGCTTGCAAAACGCGTGGGTCTGGCGGGCAAAACCGCCGGAGCCCGCGGGTTGAAGCTCGCCGCCAGCACCTCGCTGGGCCCGCGTGAGCGGGTGGTGATCGTGGAAGTGGAAGACGCCCGGCTGGTGCTGGGTGTCACCGCCTCACAAATTACTATTCTGCATACATTGCCGCCTGCGCCGGTCTCTGAGGAGAGTCGCGCAGAGGTTCAACCGGATTTTCAGTCCGTGATGAAGAGTTTGCTTAAGCGTTCCGGGAGATCGTGATGCGCCGTTTGTTGTCCCTTACGCTGGCAGGCCTTGGCCTGTTTGCTCCCGCCGTGTATGCCCAGCTGCCAGGCCTTATCTCCACGCCGATGGCCAACGGTGGCCAGAGCTGGTCTCTGCCGGTGCAGACGCTGGTGTTTATCACCTCCCTGACCTTTATCCCGGCAATCCTGCTGATGATGACCAGCTTCACCCGTATCATCATCGTCTTCGGCCTGCTGCGAAACGCGCTGGGTACGCCCTCCGCGCCGCCTAACCAGGTGCTGCTCGGTCTGTCGCTGTTTTTGACCTTTTTTATTATGTCCCCGGTGATCGACAAGATTTATGTCGACGCCTATCAGCCGTTTAGCGAAGAGAAGATCTCGATGCAGGAGGCGCTGGAAAAAGGGGCGCAGCCGCTGCGTGAATTTATGCTGCGTCAGACCCGTGAAGCCGACCTGGCGCTGTTTGCCCGTCTGGCTAACGCCGGGCCGATTCAGGGGCCGGAAGCGGTGCCGATGCGCATTCTGCTGCCCGCCTACGTCACCAGCGAGCTGAAAACCGCGTTCCAGATTGGCTTTACGATCTTCATTCCGTTTTTGATTATCGACCTGGTGATTGCCAGCGTCCTGATGGCGCTCGGGATGATGATGGTGCCACCGGCCACCATCGCCCTGCCCTTCAAGCTGATGCTGTTTGTTCTGGTGGACGGCTGGCAGCTGCTGGTGGGTTCGCTGGCGCAAAGTTTCTACAGTTGAGGAGCGCGCAATGACGCCAGAATCGGTCATGATGATGGGCACGGAAGCGATGAAGGTCGCCATTTCCGTTGCCGCTCCCCTGCTGCTGGTGGCGCTGGTCACCGGTCTTGTCATCAGTATCCTGCAGGCCGCCACGCAGATTAACGAGATGACGCTGTCGTTTATCCCGAAAATCATCGCCGTATTTGTGGCGATCATTATCGCCGGGCCCTGGATGCTGAACCTGCTGCTGGATTACATGCGCAATCTGTTCACCAACCTGCCTTACATCATCGGCTAGTCATGCTGCAAGTTACCAGCGTTCAATGGCTTGAGTGGCTCGGCCTCTACTTCTGGCCGCTGCTGCGCATTCTGGCGCTGATTTCCACTGCGCCCATTCTGAGCGAACGGGCCATTCCCAAGCGGGTGAAGGTCGGTCTGGCGATCCTGATCACCATTATCGTCGCCCCGACGCTGCCGCCGGTAAACGTGCCTATCTTTTCTGCCCCGGCGCTGTGGGTCGGATTACAGCAGATCCTGATCGGCGTCGCCATCGGCTTTACGATGCAGTTCGCATTTGCCGCCGTACGTACGGCCGGGGAGCTGATTGGCCTGCAGATGGGGCTGTCGTTCGCCACCTTCTTTGACCCGGGCAGCCGGCTGAACATGCCGATCCTCGCCCGTATCATCGACCTGCTGGCGATGCTGCTGTTTATGGCCTTTGACGGCCATCTGTGGCTGATTTCGATGCTGGTGGATACCTTCCACACGCTGCCCATTGGCGGCAATCCGGTTAACAGCAACGCTTTCATGGCGCTGGTCAGCGCGGCCGGGCTGATTTTCCTCAACGGGCTGATGCTGGCGCTGCCGCTCATTACTCTGCTGCTGGCCGTCAACCTGTCGCTGGGTTTACTTAACCGTATGGCGCCGCAGCTGTCGGTGTTTGTCATTGGTTTCCCGATTACCCTGACCATCGGTATTCTGCTTATCTCCCTCCTCATGCCGCTTATTGCACCTTTCTGCGAACATTTATTCAGTGAAGTATTTAATTTGCTGGCCGATATCGTGCGCGAACTTCCGACGAAATAATAACCCCTGTGTTTTATATTGTTTCTTTGAGGATATTCCTAAAATAAAGATCGCGAAACATCTGCCAGGATATATCTGATGCGGGTTGAATGTTTTAATGCTACTCACATAATTCAACATTTACTTTACTTTAAGATGTTTCCTGGCAAATTATACGTAACTTTACGGGATAGTGAGTTCGCCTGAAAGTCCTTGTAATGCTCACAGGTAATTTATTTTTTCCATCCCGTTTGGCTGTTATAGAGCTCTCAGGCAGGTGGTTAATTATCGTTATGCATTGAGTGAGGGTATGCCATGTCAACGATCATTATGGATTTATGCAGTTACACCCGGCTAGGGTTAACCGGGTATCTGGCCAGCAGAGGGGTAAAGAAAAAGGACATCAACGATGTACATACCGTTGACGAACTTGCCGCCGCATGCGAGGCCTTTACGCCAGGTGTGGTGTTTATTAATGAGGACTGTTTCATTCACGACCCCGCCAACAGTCAGCAAATAAAGCACATCATTAATCAACATCCCGGCACACTGTTTATTGTTTTTATGGCGATAGCCAATATCCATTTCGATGAATATTTGCGGGTTCGTCAGAATCTTCTGATTAGTTCAAAATCTATTAAACCAGAATCACTGGATGAACTGGTGGGGGATTATTTAAGCAAAGAGATAAAGAGTGTAGCGGAATTTAATTTTCCGACTTTATCATTAAGCCGAACTGAATCCAGCATGCTGCGAATGTGGATGGCTGGACAGGGAACGATTCAGATTTCCGACCAGATGAATATCAAGGCGAAAACCGTATCGTCACATAAGGGAAATATTAAAAGGAAGATAAAAACGCATAATAAGCAAGTGATCTATCATGTCGTTCGTCTGACAGATAATGTGACCAACGGAATTTACGTTAACCTGCGATAACCCCTTCTCCTTTCTTACACGCAATCCGATCTCTGGCTATGCCAGAGATTTTTCATTCCGGTCAGGCCAGCCCGCGCCACCCGACATCCACGCTACTCCTGGCTCTCAACGAAGATACCGTCAGGGTGGCCCAGCTCGTTAAAGAACCAGATCCCGAGCGGGTAGTCTTCCAGCGAGACCAGATACATCGTGCCTTCATTAAACTGTTCAACCGCCAGTACAACACCCGGGCGACGCGGCCCGCCATCGGTTTTAACTGTGACCCGATCGTTGACGTTCATAAAATCCTCCTCTGGTTTTGAGCCAGTGTAGAACAAAACGTGAAAACTGGCAGCGTGTTGCCGCGCGATTGCCGCTTTTATCGGCGGTCTATACTTACAGATGAGTTCGGTTAAATGAGGAGTAAGGAATGAAGACCGCAAAAGAGTACAGCGAGACCGCAAAACGGGAAGTGAATGTTGACGTTGACGCCCTGCTCGCCGCAATCAATGAAATCAGCGAGAGCGAGGTCAAGCGGATCGAGGATGACCCTACCCGGGTCAGAGTGAACGACAGGGATTACCATACCTGGCGCGAGCTGGCGGAGGCCTTCGAGCTGGATATTCATGATTTTAGCGTGACGGAAGTGAACCGCTGAGGCGAAAAAAATCCCGGTCATGGGGTGACCGGGATCAAACTTGCTTATGCAAGAAGCACTTGTAAATTCGTTACACCAGGAAATCTGATGTCGGGTAAACATTATCTGCAAAATTTTTGCAAGACAAGGAAATATTCTTCACATTTATAGTTACCGGGCGAAATTAAAATATTAGTTATGGTTCCACAACACGCGTGGGGCGCGGGGTGCGCGGGATCGGTTCCAGACGTAAACCGTTTTAGCGAATTTGCTTTTAAGAAAAATCCTATAAAAGGCCTTTATCAGTTACGGGAGATGCTATGCCTTCACTTGACGATCCGCTGCTCATTTATAGCGATCTGGACGGCACATTGCTGGACATTCACACCTATGACTGGCAGCCCGCGCTTGGCTGGCTGGAGAAGTTACGGGACAACCAGATCCCGGTGATCCTCTGCAGCAGTAAAACCGCGGCGGAGATGCTGGAGATCCAGAGCGACCTGGGCCTGGATGGCCTGCCCTTTATTGCGGAAAACGGCGCGGTGATCCAGCTGGACGTGCGCTGGAACGACCATCCCGACGCCCCACGGTTAATCACCGGCGCTGCCCATACCGACATCGTTAACGTCATTAACCAGCTGCGCGACCGGGAGGGTTATAAATTCACCACCTTTGATGATGTGGATGAGCGGGTGATTAGTGAATGGACCGGGCTTAACCGCGAGCGCGCGGCGCTGGCGAAGCTGCATGAAGCCTCGGTGACCCTTATCTGGCGCGACAGCGACGAGAGAATGGCCGCCTTTGACGATGCGCTGGCCGGGCTGGGGCTGAAGTTTGTGCAGGGCGCGCGGTTCTGGCATGTTCTGGATGAGCGCGGCGGCAAAGACCAGGCGATTAACTGGCTTAACGAGCAGTACCTGCAGCGCGAAGGCGCGCTCCCCACTACCCTCGGCCTGGGGGACGGCCCCAACGACGCCCCGCTGCTGGATAGCGTCGATTACGCCGTGGTGGTCAAAGGCATTAATCGCCAGGGCGTGGCGCTAAAAAACGACGACCCGGCGCGGGTCTACCATACCCACCAGCCCGGCCCTGCCGGATGGCGTGAAGGGCTGGATCACTTCTTCTCGTCCTGACCCACTACCTGGTTGCGTCCTCGCTGCTTCGCCTCGTAGAGACGGGCGTCGGCGATGGACTGCAGCTGTTCAAAATCGTAATTCCCGCTTTCCTGCGCGCTGCTGACGCCAATCGACACGCTGACGCGGGTCGTCTGGCTCTTTTTCACCAGGATCTCCCGGCGATTGATGCGCTCGCGAATGCGCTGGGCAATCACCATCGCCTGTACCGGGCCGGTGTCCGGCAGCACCACGCAGAACCCCTCTCCCCCAACCCGACCGGCGACATCGCGCTCCCGTATCGTACGGGTGATCAATCCGGCCGCATGGGTCAGCACTTTATCCCCCACCTGGTGACCAAACCGGTCGTTGACGCTTTTGAAGTGATCAAGATCCATCTGCAATACCGAGTAAGGCTGCTTATGCTGTTCACAACGCTTCGCCAGCGCTTTCGCGCGCTCAAACAGCGCACCACGGTTATTGATGCGCGTCAGGGGGTCGTGCCAGGCCTGCCACTGGAGCGAGTGCTGCAGGCGGTACATATTGCTGACCATCCGGCGGATCACAATCCAGGAAACGACCAGCATGCCGGTGAACAGCAGCCACAGCAGCGCCAGGGCGATAGTAATACTGCCAAAATCGCCGTTGGCCCCTTCCCTCAGGGTATGGATGCGCAACACCACGCCATCGAAGTGATCCAGATGCTGCCAGTTGACGTAGCGGCTCCCCAGACGGAGATCCCCTTCGGTATCTTTTTCCAGCGCAGCGGCGATTTGCGCCCGCTCACGCTCGTCAAAATGGTTCACATCGTCGGCATTGCTCTCTGAGGTGACGAGCAGGTTAAAACCGTTGTCGTAAAGCTGGAACTCCCCTTCACCGTTGCCGTCTACCGCATCCTGCAGCAATTTTTTGAGCCCGGTAAGGGTAAAGTCTATTCCCAGCGCGCCGTACCAGTAGTGCTGATAATCGACCGGTACGCTGACGGTAACGGTGCCCTCCTCCGCCCCCTGGGTAAACCAGCGCACGCTGCGGGTCCGGTTCTCACGTTCCGACTGGCCGGTGTACCACGGGCGTGTTACCAGCTGGTAATAGCGGGAGATAATGTCATTGCCCCAGTCTGCAGGTTCCGTCGAGACGTAAAACCCGGCGCGGGAGACATAGACCACGCGCTTTGCGTGTGCCGCAGGCGCGTCGATTCGCAGCAAATAGCCCATTTCGAAGGCGGCGCTCAGCTCTCTTTCTAGCCGTTCTTCGTCGCGTATCAGGCTGGTGGTTTGCCGCACAAAGGCATCAGAAACGCCGTTTAGCGGTAAGGTGCGCCGCACGTCAAACGTCAGCTGCCAGAAGGGTTTTCCCTGCAGATCTCTAAAATGGGAGACAGTATTGTGTAGCACCGTGGAGGCCAGCGGGGTTTCAAGGGCGTCGCGCATGCCGTTGCGAAAAAACAGCAGTTTTTCAACGCTGAATTCAAGCTGGCGATCCAGTGAATTGACCACTGTCTCCAGATGATTTTTCTGGCTGGCGGCGTAGGCATCCTCCAGCACCACAGCCTCACGCCAGGTCAGCAGCGTGGAGAAGATGAGGACGGCAATAAAGCATATATTAACAACCCGGCCCGGATGAAAACGGTGTCGCGCCGAAAAAGCGTCTTTTCCTGAAACGTTATCGTGCTCCACACACTCTCCATGAAAGCCAACTCTGCCATCCGCATGACATTAACGCCTGGCGGGTTTGCAATGCTACTGCTGTTGGCGATTATAGCGAACAAAAACGCCCGGCAGTGCCGGGCGTAGCGTGACTTAAGCCATATCCTGTCGCCGGGTGCCGTCACCATGCTGAAGCTCATCTTCACGAAACGCTTCCTGCTTGATGCCGTAACCGTCGTACCAGCGACACTCCACCATTCCGCTTGCATAGCCGGTGACGACCATACGTGGACCGCCGTTTTTAGGCTTAACTTCATCGCTGACCAGAAAGACCATAACCGCCTCCTTTATCAGTGTGAAACTGTATCAATTTAGTCGAGGAATAGAAGTTATGCCTGGTATAGACGCAGCCTATTAATGTGAGCGACCTCGCATTTTTTCGACAACTTTCACTACCGCTACGACGATCAGACCAATGATAAAGCCCAGCACCAGATTCAGTAACGTCGGTAAAATGGCCGCGATAACAGCGCCTTGCGCCCCGGCGAAGTGCTCAATGGCATGATGCAGCGGGGCGATACCGTGTACCACAATCCCGCCGCCGACCAGGAACATCGCCAGGGTGCCAATCACCGATAATGACTTCATCAGCCAGGGGGCAATTACCAGCAGTGCCTTGCCGATCCCCTGTGCCAGCGCGCTGGTTTTCTCGCTCAGCCAGTAGCCGATATCGTCCAGTTTGACGATCAGCCCCACCAGTCCGTAAACCCCGATGGTAACCAAAATGGCGATGCCGGAGAGCACCAGCACCTGATTCAGCAGCGGCGCGTCCGCCACGATCCCGAGGGTAATAGCGACAATTTCCGCCGACAGAATAAAGTCGGTACGGATAGCCCCCTTCACTTTATCGCGCTCGAAAGCGACAGGATCTTTGGCGGCCAGCGCTTCCAGACGCTGTTGCCGCGCGGCCGGGCTCTCCTTCTCCTTGTCTTTACGCGATGCGATAGTGTGGAGGATCTTCTCTGCCCCTTCAAAACAGAGAAACGCCCCGCCAATCATCAACAGGGGCGTAATGGCCCAGGGGATAAAGGCGCTGATCAGCAGCGCCAGCGGCACCAGGATCACCTTATTGATAAAGGATCCCTTCGCCACGGCCCAGACCACCGGCAGCTCGCGGTTGGCGCGCACGCCCGTGACCTGTTGAGCGTTGAGGGATAAGTCATCCCCCAGCACGCCCGCGGTCTTTTTCGCCGCCAGTTTTCCCATCAGTGAAATATCATCCAGCAGCGTGGCGATATCATCGAGCAGTGTTAATAAGCTACTTCCCGCCAAAATAACGTTCCTTTTTTTTGTTAATTACCACAACAGTATGGAGTAAAACCGCGAACCCCGAAACCATCCCGATTAAGTCAACAAATTATTCACATCTGCGACACAATTAAAGGACTCGCCAGCGTGATAGTTTTCACGTTAACTATATGCGACCTTTTTATTACGCCGTGAGGGAGTATGCGTTTCAGGCAAGTATTACCATTAGCGGGCGCGCTGTTCGCGCTCTATATCATCTGGGGTTCTACCTACTTCGTGATCCGCATCGGGGTGGAGAGCTGGCCGCCACTTATGATGGCGGGGGTGCGCTTTCTCTCTGCGGGCGCGCTGCTGCTGGCGTTTCTGTTCCTGCGTGGCCATAAGCTGCCGCCCCTGCGTCCGTTGCTCAATGCTGCCCTGATTGGCGTCCTGCTGCTGGCGGTGGGTAACGGCTTTGTCACCGTCGCCGAACATCAGAACGTGCCGTCCGGGATCGCCGCGGTCGTCGTGGCGACCGTGCCGCTGTTCACTCTCTGCTTTAGTCGTCTGTTTGGCATCAAAACGCGCAAGCTGGAGTGGCTGGGGATCGCCATCGGCATGGCGGGCATTATTCTGCTCAACAGCGGCGGCAACCTGAGCGGTAATCCGTGGGGCGCGGTGCTAATCCTGATTGGCTCGATGAGCTGGGCGTTTGGTTCGGTCTACGGCTCGCGTATTGCGTTGCCGACCGGGATGATGGCCGGGGCCATTGAGATGGTAACCGCCGGGATCGTACTGCTGACGGCGTCCGTGCTGTCGGGAGAGAAAATGACCGCCCTGCCCGACCTGTCGGGATGGCTGGCGGTGGGCTATCTGGCGATTTTCGGCTCGGTGATCGCGATTAACGCCTACATGTTCCTGATCCGCAACGTCTCACCGGCGGTCGCCACCAGCTATGCCTATGTGAACCCGGTGGTGGCTGTCCTGCTGGGCACGGGCCTCGGCGGGGAATCGCTTTCGAGCATAGAGTGGCTGGCGCTGGGGATTATCATAATGGCCGTGGTGCTGGTGACCCTCGGCAAGTATCTGCTCCCGGCCAAACCGGTGGTTACGCCGTGTCAGGCGGAGAAACCCTGAGCGGGCGAATGCCCTGAGTGTCGATCTGCGCGGTTTTGCCGCCGCTGCAGATCCACTCCTCCAGCCGCTCTATAAGCGCCCTGTCATCCAGCTTCATTCTTCCGCGCAGCGCGCACTCCCACACCACCAGTACCCGCCAGCCCTGCTCCTGCAACAACGTGATATCCCGCGCGTCGCGCGCCACGTTTTTGCCAATTTTATCCAGCCAGAAATCGGTGCGGGTCGCGGGCACTTTAAACAGGTAGCAGTCGTGGCGATGCCAGAAACAGCCGTGGGTGAAGATCACGCATTGGCCGCTATCGATAACAAAATCAGGTCGTCCGGGAAGCGCGGCGTCCTGCACGCGAAACTCAAACCCGACCTCCGTGAGCAGACCCGCCAGCCGTTTCTCGATAGCGGTGTCCCGCGTACCGATGGCACGCATGTTTTTACTGCGCGTGGCCTTATTGTGAACGTCCGCCATTCGCGGCCCCGGTTTTGCGTTGTTCTACTGCCTGCAGAATACGCGACTCCAGCAAGCGTGCCACGGCGGCAAACGCCGGAACCACCACCGAGTTACCAAACTGGCGATAGGCCTGGGTGTCCGATACCGGAATGCGGAAGCTGTAGCCCTGCGGAGTTTCAAAGCCCATCAGGCGCGCGCATTCGCGTGGCGTCAGGCGGCGCGGACGGTGGCGCTGATTTTCGGCATCATCAAAATCGCGCTCGCCCAGGGCTTTATCCCAGCCACGGTCGATAAGGATCTCGGCGCCATCTTTGTAATAGCGTGCTGACAGGGTGCGGGCCACGCTGTGCGGATTGGTGGGATCGACCATCCCGAAGCCAAAGCCGTTGCCCTTGGCCTGATGCTTTTTGGCATAGCGATAAAGATACTTCCACAGCACCGGGGTGAGAATGAATTTGGCGTCCACCACCGGCTCGAGCAGATCGGCAATCGTCGTGCGGCGGGTCGGCCACAGTCCAGGGAGATCGCGCAGCGTAAAGTTGCCCCGCAGGTTGAGATCGCGACGAAAGCCCACCAGCACGATGCGCTCCCGGTGCTGGGGCAGGAAATGTTTGCCATCGACAATCTTCGGATCGTCCGGGCCGCTGTCCGCCGCATCCGCCACGTCATACCCCAGCTCATCCAGGGTCTGCATGATGATGCGGAACGTTTTGCCTCCGTCATGGCTCTTCAGGTTTTTGACATTTTCCAGCACGAAGATCGCCGGGCGGCGAGCGTCAATAATGCGGACCACGTCGAAGAACAGCGTCCCCTGAGTGTCGCAGGCAAACCCGTGCGCACGGCCCAGCGCGTTTTTCTTTGACACGCCCGCCAGGGAAAACGGCTGACATGGAAAGCCCGCCAGCAGCACGTCATGCTCGGGGATGTTGTCCCGAATGTGCTGCGCCGCTTCTTCGTCAGTGACGCCGCTCTGGTGGCTGAGCGTCACTTCGCGAATATCTTCGTTGAACTGATGCGCGTCAGGATCGCAATACCAGTTGGCCTTGTAGGTACGCACCGCGTGTTTGTTCCATTCGCTGGTAAACACGCACTGCCCGCCAATCGCCTCGAAGCCATGGCGGATACCACCGATCCCGGCAAACAGATCGACAAAGCGGAAAGCATAGTGAGGGTGACAGGCAGGAGGACGCGGGAGCAGGTTTTGCAGCATGCCAAATTCGCCGTCGCTGAGACGATGCCCTGCCCGCTCACTGGTCACCAGCCGCTTGAGGATCGCCGGGCTCCAGTGGCTCTCACCCTGAGCATTCAGAAGATGGGCCAGGGTTCTGGCATCGTAAATTTCCAGCAGTTGGCACAATAACGCCTGAACGGACGCCGTTGATTTTACTGCCAGCAAAGGCGCGGATTCCGTCACTGATACATTTTCCTGCATACATTTAACCGGACCAAAAAGGATGTAAACAGAGTAACACAGAAAGGCCTTACAGACCCTCCCGGAAGCGCTGTAATACCCCGCTGTCGGTGCCTTCGTAATCCCCGCGCAGCTCGGCGCTGAGACGGGCCATAAACTGGATCAGAAAATCGGCGCTCTGGCGCGCCAGTTCGCGTCCGGCCGCGGTCTGCATCGTCCGGGGCAGGCGCAGCAGTTTGGTCTGGAAATGGTCCAGCGCAAACGCGCGGTCGTTCAACTCGCGCCCATCGGCAAAGGGATCGTCCGGATCGAAGAGGGGCACGCCCAGCGCGCCGGAGACGGCAAACACGCGCGCCAGACCAATGGCGCCAAGGGCTTCCAGCCTGTCGGCATCCTGCACGATTTTCGCTTCCAGGGTGTGAGGCGGGATCCCGGCGCTGAAGCTGTGCGCCTCAATCGCATGCTGAACGGCAGCGTAAAGCCGGTTGGGGAAATCCGCAAAGTATTCGCCCAGAATAGCGATCGTCTTTTCAGCGGCCAGTTGCGACGAGCGGCCCCGCTGCGGATGGTTTTTCGGCAGGCTGACAATATCGTGAAAATAACAGGCCGTCAGAATGACCAGAGCGTCAACCTGCTGGTCTTTCATCAGCCGCTGTGAGGTATTCCAGACCCGGCGAAAATGAGAAATATCATGCGCGGTATCATCGCTGGCATGATGCGCCATCAGCCAGTTTTCAAAACGTTGCTGCCACTGCACGAGTTCCATAGCGCTTTCCCTATAGTGAAAAGCCGTACAATAGCAATTATTTACTGGTCTGGCACATCACGCGGACGGGTGTACCAGGCAATACTGGCAAGGATTGCCCCCACTGCGCTTAACGCCATAAAACGTAACATCACCCCCAACAATTTACTGGATATTACACAGGGATCGTCTCCCGCCAGCGAGTCCAGAAAAGTAGTGACTTTGCCTATCACCCACAAATAGTGCATCACTGTCCAGATGAAATAGCCGCAAAATGCATAAAAGACCCACAAGGCCAGTATTCCGCCAGGGCTACGTTCGCGTTTGTTTTGCATATTCCCTTCTCCTTTTATGCGATGCCGGGGCAACATTCACATCACCAATCCATATTAATAAATCAATTACATTTTATTATAAAATACACTCCCCCGTTACAGAATCCTCCTTAAAAAAAATAATTAAGTTGATCCAGCGCAATTTTATATTGATGATAATTATTAATTAATTAAAATCATTCATAAAACAAATGATTTCCACAGAAAGGCAAATAGCTAATTTCCTGCCGCCCCTGAGCCCAAGGAAATATATTCAACAAAGCGGATAAGTGTGTCATGATGCATGAGTTATGTGTTTTTTTTCGCTTCACCATAACCACCCTCAAATTACCCTTTATTTTTCCCGATATTCTTATCGGGATTTTTTTCCTTTTTTGCAGACTATTTCATCTCGCAAATACACCTCTCGGCTTCTATTCAAAATTCAAATAGATATTAATTCACAGCAGTCATGATTTCTAATAAATGATTCAACAGATATATAAATACTCATCAATTAACATTTAGAAATAATCTAAATAACTTAGTTACATTTATTTTTAAACAGTAAAAACCCGCTCTGAAATAGTATTGACCCGGTAACCCGGAGGGGGGTTGCGTATATTCATAAAGAAAATACATGAAAGGGAATATATAATGAAAAGTACTGGCAGTTCTGGTCCCCGTTTTATTGAGCGCAGGCGTGGCTAACGCGGCGGAAATTTACAATAAAAACGGCAATAAATTCGATCTGTACGGAAAGATGGTCGGTGAGCGTGTCTGGGACAAGACCGATGATAGCAACAGTGAAAACGCCGATACCTCCTATGCCCGTTTCGGCATCAAAGGCGAAACGCAAATCAGCGACCAACTGACCGGTTTCGGTCAGTTTGAGTACAACATGCCCGCCAACGCCCCGGAAGGCCAGCAGGAGCAGAGCACCCGTCTGGCGTTTGCAGGCCTGAAATTCGGCGAGTACGGCTCATTCGACTATGGCCGTAACTATGGCGTAGCCTACGACGCCGGTGCTTACACCGATATGCTCGTAGAATGGGGCGGTGATTCCTGGGTTCACACCGATAACTTTATGACCGGCCGTACCACCGGCGTGGCGACCTATCGCAACTCGGACTTCTTCGGCGCGGTTGAAGGTCTGGATTTTGCGCTGCAGTACCAGGGCAAAAACCATGATAACCAGGTGGAGAAAGCCAACGGCGACGGTTACAGCTCATCAGTTAGCTACAACTTCGATGGCTTCGGCTTTGTAGGTGTATACGGCAAATCTGACCGTACTGACAAGCAGTCTGCTGACGGCTATGGCGAGAACGCTGAAGTCTGGTCCCTGGCAGCGAAGTATGATGCAAACAACCTTTACGCAGCGGTAATGTACGGTGAAACCCGTAACATGACCTGGACCGGTGGCGATGTCGGATTTGCCAACAAAACCCAGAACGTCGAAGCCGTGGTGCAGTACCAGTTTGATTTCGGCCTGCGTCCTTCCCTGGGCTACGTCTATTCCTCAGGCAAAGATCTGGGTGAGAAGAACGGCCGTGGCGGTTTCAACGCCGATCTCGTGAACTATGTTGAACTGGGTACCTGGTACTACTTCAACAAGAACATGAACGTCTACACCGCATACAAATTTAACCTGCTGGACGAAGACGACGCGGCCCGTACCGGCGGTCACTCTGACGACCAGTTCGCGCTGGGTATCGTTTACCAGTTCTGATAGGCCGACAACAATCTGTTAAGCCCGCTGCGAAGCGGGCTTTTTGCTTTCTGCCGCCCTCCGTTTTACATCCCTTTTACAATTTAGCGCCATCAGCGATAATGCCCTCCTTTCTGTATTTACCGGAGTTTCAATGCGCGATTTGCCGCCCCTTCCCTCCACGCACAAGCGCCCAATGAAACTCAACACGCTGGTCACATTGATGGTGTACAGCGTGACGGGCGCGGTGCTGCTGGTCATTTTTGTCCTCTATTTCGCGCAAATTACCCGGGCCACCCGCGATGGCGTGCGGGATACCGCCCTGGCGGTCGCCAGGACACTGGCCGACAGCCCGGAGGTTATCCGCGGCTTGTCGCTCCCGCCGGAGAGCAACATTATTCAGCCCGTCGCCCTGGCCGTAATGCAGCGCAACAACCTGCTGTTTGCGGTTGTCACCGATATGCAAGGGATCCGCTATTCGCATCCCAACAGCACCCTGCTCGGCAAAGCTTTTATTGGCGACGATCTCCGCCCCGCGCTGGAGGATAAAGAAAATGTCGCCATCAATCACGGGGTGCTCGACGAGGCGCTGCGCGTGTTCACGCCGGTCTACAACGCACAGCATCAGCAGATTGGAGTGGTTGCGGTGGGGATCTCGCTCAATAAAGTCGAACAGCAGATAGCCCGCAACCGCTGGGATGCCATCTGGCTGGTACTGTTCAGCGCGCTACTGGGGGCGCTCGGCGCCTGGGGGCTGGTGAAAATGCTGAAGCGCGTTCTGTTCGGACTGGAACCCTGGCAAATCTCAGCCCTACTGGAACAGCGCCAGGCGATGCTGCAATCCCTGCGCGAGGGCGTCATTGCCGTGGATCAGCAGGGGCATGTGACGATGGTCAACCATGCCGCACGGCAGATCCTGAATATCAACGCCAGCAGCAATACCCTGCATGAAGCCCCGCTGCTGGCGAACCTTCGCGAGGTATTACGTAGCGGACATCCTCTTGAGGATCAGGAGATTAACTGCCACGGTCGATTGTTGCTCTGTAATACTCTGCCCGTCAAAAGCGATAATCAGCTGATGGGTGCCATCACCACTTTTCGCGATAAGACCGAAATCAGCGAACTTCTGCAGCGGCTGGACGGCATGGTGAACTATCTCGATGCCCTGCGCAGCCACTCCCACGAGTTTATGAATAAGCTGCATGTGATCCTCGGGCTGCTGCATATGAAGCAATATGCCAGACTTGAAGAGTACGTCCTGCTGACCGCCAATGCCTGGCAGAGCGATGTCGGCACGCTGCAGCGCAACGTCAAATCGCCGGTGGTCGCCGGATTTTTGCTGAGCAAAATCAACCGTGCCAGAGAACTGGGGGTTAGCCTCACACTCTCTGATGCCAGTCAGGTTCCCGATAACCCGAACGCGCAGCAGGTCGCAGGCCTGGTTACCGTGCTCGGTAATCTGATTGAAAATGCGCTTGATGCCATGGCAACGCAGTCGGAAGGGGAAATCAGTCTGCTGCTGCATTATCAGCAGGGCTGGCTGAGTGCCGAGGTGAGTGACGATGGCCCGGGTATCGCCCCTGAACATCTGCAGACCATTTTTAGCAAAGGGTTTTCCACCAAAGGTGAGAACCGGGGGGTGGGACTATTCCTCGCCCGTCAGCAAATCGAAAATCTGGGCGGGGAGATCGCCGTGGAATCTGAGCCGGGCGTGTTTACCCAGTTTTTTGTGCAACTCCCCTGGGACAGTGAAAGGAATAACGCGTGATACATGTTTTGATTGTTGATGACGATGCCATGGTGGCCGATCTTAACCGCCAGTACGTAGACCGGGTCGAGGGATTTTGCTGCTGCGGCATTGCCACTTCCGTTGCAGAGGCTGAAGCCGTACTGCACTCCCCTGCCCGACAGGTGGATCTGATCCTGCTGGATGTCTATATGCAGCGCGACAGTGGCCTGAGCCTGCTGCCGACGATCCGCGCATCCGGGCGTAAAACGGACGTCATTATGATCACCTCGGCCTCGGACGCCACCACCCTTCAAACCGCCATGCATTACGGCGTGGTGGATTACCTGATCAAACCGTTTCAGTTTCCGCGTTTTGCCGAGGCGTTGAACGGCTGGTGCAAGAAAAAACAGCTGATGGAATCGCACCAGTATTATGAGCAGGCAGACGTTGACCGACTGCTACGCGGTGGTGCGCCGGAGCTGGCGGACAGTCGTCGCCTGCCGAAAGGGTTAACCCCTCAGACACTGCGTACATTGTGCTTATGGATTGATGCCCATCCGGGGACAGAGTTCTCGACCGACTATCTGGCGAACGCAGTCAATATCTCGCGGGTATCCTGTCGCAAATACCTGATCTGGCTGGCGCAGGTCAACATTCTGCACACCAGCATTCACTATGGCGCAACCGGCCGGCCCGTCTATCGTTATCGCCTGCGTCCAGAGCAGATTGCCCTGCTCAGACAGTATTGCCACCAGGAGTAATGTCCGTAAAACAGCCTCTTCAGGCAAACATCCTGATTTAGCTCACATATATTGTTATGAGGCGGTAAAGGGCTGTTACTTCTCGTAAGCGGAATGATAAGGTAACCAGCGCACAGGAAGTCTGGTGAGAAGCGAGCAGAAATTCTGACGAGTAATCTGGCATTTTAACAGACCATAACCGTTCAATTTTGTTCAAGTAACGAGTTTGCGAGCAAAGCGATGATTAAGTGGCCCTGGAAATCGAATGAATCCGCCCGAAGCGCGGCGCTGCCGTGGGAAGAGGCGCTGGCGATCCCCGTTCTGTCCACTTTATCGGATGAGGATAAATCGCGTCTGGTACAGCTTGCCATGCGGTTCTTACAGCAGAAACGCCTGGTGCCGCTCCAGGGTTTTGAACTCGACGATCGCAAGAGCACCCGTATTGCCCTGCTCTTTTGCCTGCCGGTACTGCAGTTGGGTATCGAGTGGCTGGACGGATTCCATGAAGTGCTGATCTACCCGGCGCCGTTTGTGGTGGACGACGAGTGGGAGGATGACATCGGGCTGGTTCACAGTCAGCGAATGGTACAGTCCGGTCAAAGCTGGCAGCAGGGGCCGATTATCCTCAACTGGCTGGACATTCAGGACTCCTTCGACGCATCCGGTTTCAACCTTATCATTCATGAAGTGGCCCATAAACTGGATACCCGCAACGGCGATCGCGCCAGCGGCGTACCGTTTATCCCGTTGCGTGAAGTGGCAGGCTGGGAACACGACCTGCACGCGGCGATGAACAACATTCAGGATGAGATCGATCTGGTGGGCGAAAGCGCGGCCAGCATTGACGCCTATGCCGCCACCGATCCAGCCGAATGCTTTGCGGTGCTATCGGAATATTTCTTCAGCGCCCCCGAGCTTTTCGCCCCCCGCTTCCCGGCGCTGTGGCAGCGTTTTTGCCAGTTTTACCAGCAGGACCCGCTGCAGCGTTTGCGTGAAAATGAAGGTCCCGGCGAGGATCCCGCCACGCAAGTACACTAAATCAGCAGCCTGAGTCATAATTAATCAATTGAATCAGGGCGTTGAATTTAGTGTTGACACAAAATAGCGAGGCCATTAATATGCGCCTCGTTCACACGATTCCTCTGTAGTTCAGTCGGTAGAACGGCGGACTGTTAATCCGTATGTCACTGGTTCGAGTCCAGTCAGAGGAGCCATATTTGAGAAGCCCGCTTAAGGAAACTTAAGCGGGCTTTTTGCTTTTGCACATTTTTATCAATAAAACTCATCTCAAAGCGCAAAGCCGTAATGGGAGCCATCCGGCAGATCGACCTCCACACGCAGTTTGCCCCCTGCCGCCTCAACATAGCGTTTCAGGGTAGAAAGTTTTATATCACGCCCGGCCTTTTCCATACCCGCCACCGTCGGCTGCTTCAGGCCCAGCGCCTGAGCCATTTCGTTCTGCGTTTTATTCACTTTCTCGCGCAGTTCAGCCAGATGAATATTGAGAAGCATCTCTTCCGCCAGAACAGTGGCGGCGCTAACAACCTCTGGTTTTTCCTCTGCAAGCAGCTGCTCCAGCGTTCTGCCCATATTTTACTCCTTTCATTTACTGTTCAGATAAGCCGTTAATTCGCGATCGGCCAGCACGTTCAACCAACGATCAAACGTATCCGTCGTTTCAATCTTCCACACGAGTCCTCCCTGATAATATAGGTTAAAGCCTATATTGAAACTATCTTTTTTTACCGGGAAGGAGGAAGTGTGGCTGAGGGAAAATGGATGAGATTTCGCAAGAAACATCTTCATGCAATGTAACTGTGTTCATTGCTGGAAGCGACATAGAAAAAACCCCGCATGGCGGGGTCGTTCAGGCTATATCTGGTAGTCAATCGCCGCTTCTTCCGGCTCCATCACCTGACGTTTAATCTCATCCACCGACAGCCCGGCGTTGCAAAGTTCGATAAAGCGCCAGACATAGTTGCGCTGCAGCTGCCCCCGCTTAAGCCCAAGCCAGACGGTGTTGGCATCAAACAGGTGGCGAGTATCGAGACGTAGCAAATTCCCCTGCTCGCGCTCGCCGCCGGACTGTTCCGCCACCAGCCCGATCCCCAGCCCCAGCTCGACGTAGGTTCGGATCACGTCGGAGTCCTGGGCGCTGAGCACCACATCCGGCGTCAGCCCTTTGCGGTTAAAGGCTTCATCGATGCGGGAGCGCCCGGTGATGCCCTGGCGATAGGTGATTAATGGCCATTTGGCGATAGCCTCCAGCGTCAGCGGGGAGACCTGCGTCAGCGGATGGTCGACCGGCAGCAGCAGGCTGTGATGCCAGCGAAACCACGGGAACGCCGCCAGCAGCGGATCGTTGCTTAAGCGCTCGCTGGCGATGCCGATATCTGCCCCGCCGTTTTGCAGCAGCACTTCTATCTCCTGCGGCGTGCCCTGGATCAGCTCCAGACGCACATCCGGGAACAGCTCCCGGAAGGCCTTGATCACCGGCGGCAGGCTGTAGCGGGCCTGAGTGTGGGTGGTGGCGATGGTCAACACGCCGGAGGCATCGTTGGTGAAGAGATCAGCCAGACGGCGCACGTTGCTCGCTTCGTTCAGAATGCGTTCTGCTATGGTCAATAGCGCCTTGCCGGGCTCGGTCATCCCCAGCAGGCGTTTGCCGCGGCGAATGAAAATCTCAATGCCCAGCTCCTCTTCCAGCTCGCGGATATGGCGGCTGACCCCCGACTGGGAGGTGTAGAGCATGTTGGCGACCTCGGTCAGGTTGTAATCCCGACGGGCCGCCTCACGGATAATTTTAAGTTGCTGGAAATTCACGGTTCACTCCGGCGAATCTGACATGACGCTATTGTTAGAGTGTGCCCGTCGTGAGAACAAATAATAAAAACCCGCAACTTATACCTTTATGGAATATCAGCTCACCAGCTGTAGCTCGCGATTCTCCAGTGACGGGCGGCTCACCAGCGACATGAGAATCTCTTTTACCGCCTGTGCCTGAGGTGACAGAGAGCCGCGAGCCGAGACGTTAAGCGACAACGGCAGGCTCATCGACGGCGAGGAGATTCTCGCCATCCAGCCGTTGGCAGCACTGGAAAGCGAGCGCGCGGCGGATTCAGGCAGGACCGTTACGCCCATCCCGCTGGCAATGGCGGCGGTCAGGGTAGATATTGAGTCGATTTCACCGATGATTTTTGCCGTCAGGCGGCGCAGAGAGAATGCCTCATCGACGCGCAAACGCACGGCGCTGTAATCGCGGGGTAAGAACAGATTCATCTCTGCTACGGCGTTTAAATCCACGCTCTGTCCCGGACAATCCCGCGTGCCTACCAGAAAGAGATCTTCTTTCAATACCGGCTGGCTGGTGATCCCCGCCACAGGGGAACGATCGTATAGCACCGCCATATCCAGCTGCCCGCTGAGTAATTTATCGTTCAGCGCCGCGCCGCTGTTTTCGTGCAGGTAGACCAGCACCTCCGGTAGCTCTGCGCGCACTGCCTGTAATAACGGCATGGTCACAGACGAGGCCGCCGTGCCCGGCGCCAGCCCAATCGAGACCTGCCCGGTCAGCGTCTGGCCGACATTGCACACCGCAAGCTGCGCCTGCTCACACTGGCGCAAAATAGTGCGTGCATGTGTGTAGAGGATCTTGCCGGCTTCAGTTGGTGTTACGCCGCGTTTCGTGCGGATCAACAGCTGCTGATCGAGTTCACCTTCCAGAGTGGCCACTTGCTGGCTCAGTGCCGGCTGTGCGATATGCAACACTTCAGCAGCCTGGGTCAGGCTACCGATATCGACGATTTTTACGAAGTATTTCAGTCGTCTTAAGTTCATTTTGCCCCCTGTACGAAATGCGTTGCCGGTTCCGGCGCGAATGTACAGAAGGTTTTGCAAGATGCTTGCCAGTTTTTAAAAGAGGTCCGATATGTCCGCTAAGCGGCTGAAAATAAGGAAATCCAATTGCTGTCGCGGCTTTTGGAAGTGAAACAGCGGTTTATGATCTGCCCCATTCGGGGTATATCCGCACCAAAAACGTGCAAACCGCTGTGGAAAACGCCACTTTGCTGATTTTGTCAGCAAACGATACCAACAGGCGGGATCACCCTTTGACAAGTGCACCTGACGTCGATAATATGCGCCCCGTTCACACGATTCCTCTGTAGTTCAGTCGGTAGAACGGCGGACTGTTAATCCGTATGTCACTGGTTCGAGTCCAGTCAGAGGAGCCATATTTAAGAAGCCCGCTTAAGGAAACTTAAGCGGGCTTTTTGCTTTGGTATCGACAGCGCCGACACCATCGGTTTCACTGATACTCGAAAGAGGCCACAATCGCTGAGGAGACATCGCCAGGCATAACTTTACCTGCCTTCGAATAGACACGCGCCTGAAGCTTAAAGGTTGTATTCCCCTCTTCAACGGCACCAATTAATGAGCTGTTATTGCTCAAAATGGCTCCCGTAGATTGCTGGGATAACTCAACTGCGGTATTGGCAGCAGCTTGAGCCGCGTTGTTTGCCCACAGCGTCGCATCTGTGCCGTCCGGGTTGCCAGTAAACGTCACTTTTACGTTAGTGGTACTAGCCGGACAACCGGTCACCGGTAAATCAAAGGTCTTCATTGCTGAACCCGAGCCTGCCCCTTCAAAAGAGGAAGCCTGGAGGGATTGGCCCAGGTCAACGTTTAACGCATCGGAACCACCATTTAATGTAGTACAAGGAGAAGCAATTACTCTCCCGGTAATGTTGATATTAACGCTATCTGCCGCATAAATATTACCCGCAAAAAGTACAGCAGAAATAGATGCGGTCAGATAACATAAACTTTTTTTCATTTTAGCCCACCTTGGCATGATGTTGAGACATTGAACATTTCATTGGTATGTCAGTGTCAACGTTGCGGAAGTATTAGCTTCGCCGACGGTGACGGTTTTTCTGGTTTGGTAATAACGGGCAGTAAGAGGAAAGGCTTCTTTTCCGCCGCTGGATGTTTTTAATGCAAGCCTGGAATTAATAACGAGTGGTTTACCGTCATATAATAATTGCACTCCAACGCCTTGCGCGATATTCGTACCTCCTTGATTATTTAAGGCCATTACGCTGGCATCGCTGACATCCGGATTCTGTTGCCCGTTCAGCGTGACATTTATATTGGCGGAACCATCACAATCTAATCCGAGATTCTGGGTACTGGTTTTTGCCGGAGTAAATCCTGTAGTTGTACCAAAATCTGCTTTTGAAACATTGCCTATCGGAAACGTTAAATTAGGCGTAGTCACTGAACATGCAACCTGGGTTATACTCCCACCCGTCATGTTTATTCTCACTACCGTAATGTCTGATACCGTCCAGGTGCCAATGAGTCCGGTACTTAACTGACCAGACTGAATATCACCCGTTTTTATCAACTTATAGATAATCGGGGGGAGTCTTACAGATGCCAATGGCGTATTATCAGTGGACGCTGGATTGTCAAGATATCCCCATGCAAGATCGACAGATATCGCTACGCCAGGAATATTGGTCGCATAAGCATGATTAATTGATGTTGGTACGCCACCAAGATAAAGCATCTTATAATAATTAGTGTTGATATCGCCATTACAGCCCAGCAACATTGAACCCGCCGCCGTTGAGTCTGAATATATTACTGTTCCAACGGGCACATCTCTTTGCACGGTAACGTTATCAGGTGAAAAGCTCAGATTTTGCGTTCCCTGCCCGGAAACAAATGAACAATCAGCAAAAGCATTAAAACTGAAGCACCAAAATATCATTATCATTAAGGCACCAACGCGTTTATAGCCGATAAATTTATTTGCATATTTCATTGATTAAAACCACTCCAGAATCCGCTTCAGATCCCTGAAGCAAATAATTAACTCGACATTCTTCATTCGCTTCCATACCCCAGCGTGCAATTAACTCACCGCGGTTTTCCAGGCCGGTCAGGTAGACCTGGCCCTGATCCCCCACAATAAATCCGGCTGAATTTTTATCGGTGGCAACAGTGACTGTGGCCCCGAACGGAACGGGTTGCCCCGTTGCCCTGGTCAGAGTCATTAATACGCGAGTGCCCACATTGGCTTTATATACAGCTCTCACCACCGCGCCCCGCGTGGGAATGACGGTCTGGGTAGTTAATTCCAGCTCAACGTCATCCGGCAGTGTTTCAGTGTCCAGACTCAGGCTGTTCTTACGATACAGCGAGACATTGCTGGCGATGGTATAACCCCGGTAATCGGTATTCACGCCGGTCTGGCCTGTTACGCCCACCCCCGACGCGCCCGGGGCTTTAATCAGTGCAAGGGTTTCACCAAAAGGCTGCGCCAGCGTCACACCGTCGGCATGCACTATAACGCCTCCATTCAGGCCATAGTTAACCCGCTGCATATTATCGTCAGTGCTATACCCGCCGGTGACTTCGCCATAGGTTCCGTGATAGTCAGCGCTAAGGTTACCGCTATGACCAGTTCCGTCATTGCCATACCCTTGCTGTACACCCCAGCTCAGGGCATTTTCCTGCAACGCCGTGCCGCTCAGACCAACCGTATGGGTTGTATCCCCTTTCTTACTGCTATTCAGGCTGTAGCTGGCCCAGGTATTACTCAGGAAACGATCTAAAGGAACACTTATATTTAAAGCCAGGATCTGGTCTTTATCATAGGTTTTCTCCCCGTCGCTACCCTCTGCGCTCGCGTTATTGCTATAGGTATAACTCAGTCCCCAGGTGATACCGTTCCACGCGTTGTTATAGCTGACGCTGTATGAACTCATCGTCTTGTCAGCGTTCCAGTAATCTTCACGGATTGCGCTGCCGGTGATCGAGCCGAAGGCAGGGCCGAGCGTTTGACTCAGCGTCAATTCAGCGCGGTTACGCCGATGATCCTGCAACGACTGACTGTTGCTATCGGCGTCAAGCACGTCCTGCATCCCGTAATATCCCGCGGTGGAATAGCGATAGCTGGTCGCCGAGAAATTGGTTCCGGTATCGGTAAAGTTTTTGCTATAGCGCACGCGCCAGGCTTGCCCGCTTGTTTTATCCTGCGTCTCAGGGCTCGACCAAGCCTGGGTAACGTCCACAGACAACGCCCCGATCTCACCCATATTTTTACCAACGCCGATAGCGTAGGACTGATAGGGGCTGGACGCCTGTATACCGCCATAAAGGGTTAAGCCCTTCGGTAGACCATACATAGCGGTTCCCTGCATCAGCGGGCGCTTTTCTGCCTGGCTATCACTGGGACGATATTGCCCCCCCGTCAGGCTGTACTTCAGTCGCCCCTCTCGCTGCAGAACAGGCACAGAGGCATAGGGCACGACAAAATCCTGTTCGCTGCCGTCCGCTTCTTTCACCGAAACACTTAAATCACCCGCACCGCCGGTAGGGTACATATCGGTAATTTCAAAGGCGCCGGGGGCAACATAGCTCTGGTAGATGGTGTAGCCATTCTGGCGGATAACCACCTGAGCGTTGGTACGCGCAATACCGCGAACCACAGGGGCATAGCCTTTCTGGCTGTCGGATAGCATCTCATCGTCGGAGGCCAGCTGCCCACCGCGAAAAGGAATACTGTCAAATACGTCGGAAGGCGATGAACTGTCGCCGAGCGTCAGCTGGCTTTTCAAAGGAACGATATTGCGCTGGGCATACGTATAAACCGTATCCCACTGCGCTTTACCATCAGAATCGCGGCGCCATGTCATATAATTACGCAGACGCCAGGGGCCAATATTCACGCCCGGACGCAGATTCGCGTACTGACTCTGGCTGTTACTGGAGGTGCTATTTCTGCCCCAGGTGTTATCACCGCTGATGCTGTAATTCAGCAGCAAGGCGTTAATGCCTTCGTCCCACATTTCTGGCGCAACATAGCCGCGCGCCTGGGATGTAAGTGCCGCCTGAGGAAAACTCAACAATAGTTTTTGCGCACCAAAGATGAAATCGGCAGTCGCCTTTGGGATCGCCGCAAGATTTGCGCATTCAGGATCTTTATCGAGTCCGGGAAAGAGATCGGTTTTGACACCATAACTTTGCAGCAATCCTATCGACAGACACGGCTGGAGGCTTTGATCGCCTTCGGCCTTTGCCACCGATTTAAAATCAATCTCGCGGGTATCCACCGTCTGATCGTTTACCACGACCTCAACGCGATATTTACCTGGCACCTGCGCTCCACGTGCAAAAGAGGAGAGATCAATACCTCTCATCGAGGGGTTACCCACTTCGAGCAGTGCCGGATTAAAATACTCTTCGGCACTGGCGCTCTGCATAATACCCGGCAACGCCAGCGCAATTAAACAGGCCAGACGAGTCGGTGTAAACCAGGAGTATAATATCTTGCGCATAAAAATTCTTATCCCATGCCCCTGCAGAGTTTCCCCTCTTTAAATAGCGGCGTGATGAGTCTTTCCTACCCCACCAAAATCATTGATCAGTTTGAATGTTACAGGCCCTGAGCTTACGCCAGCCGGTAATGAAAACGTTGCAGACGCCCCCGGTGCAACATAGGTGGGTTCAGGTACTTTTTTTCCCGCAACGGTAATCTCATTAAAATTCATATAATAATTCCCGGGATTACTCACCGAAATATTGTTAGAGGAACGTGTCCATTTCAGCTGGTCAGCAAAATCTTCCGGGTTTTTTCTTTTTAACGAAGCCGGGCGGTATATTAATTTGATGCGGGTTTTCACCGCAATCTGCAACGAGTTTGCTTTTCTTTCCGCCGCTGGAATGGCTTTAATATTTAGCCAGAACATTGATTCTTTATTGTCCGGTACACTCCCCGCGCGGACAATCCTCATGGTATTTTCCTGTCCACGATCCAGTCGATACAGGGGAGGTGTAATGACAAAGGGAATTTTCCCGCTGCTATTATCCGGGTTATCGAACCATGACTGAATAAGATAAGGAACGCTATCTGGATTTGAAACGCCGATTGCCGCTTCCTTTTTCCCGCCGTCGTAAATTACGCGCGTTCCGCCAATATTAACGCCCGCACACACTGACGAGGCGCAAAATAGCGCCAGCAAACCTGTCAAAAGGTTATTTCTGATATGTTGCATAATTAACCAGTGGATTTTAGCTGAAAAAGATACCTGCGCTGTCGTTACAGGGTGATAAATAGTTCGGCAGAGTATTTAGCTTTTTAGCAAATCCAACAATCAAAGCGCAGCGTAATTTTATGCTAAGAGATGCTTTACCCTATTTATAAAGCAAAAACCCGCGCAGAGAAGCTTGCGCGGGTTTTGACTGATGTTGTCAGCTCATTGGCCGAGCGTTGCCACCAGCGGCGTCTCGCGCGCGCCATAGCCGATATTTACCGGCATACCCGACCGGCGCTCCAGTGCTCCGTCAACCTTCACCGCATCCACAGTCCCATCGGTGAGCTGCGCGCGCAGCCCTGCCGTCATCGGCAACGGCACTTTATTGCTGGATTCAAATTCCGCGCGATTGCGCGACAGCGGTTCGTGAACTTCGACCCACCGGCTGCCGTCCGGCTCGGTGGTGACTTTAACCGGCTGATCGATAAGCTGCACCCGGGTTCCGACCGGGACATTGTCGAACAGGTATTTAATATCGGCGTTACGCAGACGAATGCAGCCCTGGCTCACGCGCAGCCCGATGCCAAAGTTTGAATTGGTACCATGAATAGCATACAGCCTGCCGATATACAGGGCATATAGCCCCATCGGGTTGTCCGGCCCTGCAGGCACGAAGGCTGGCAGCGTTTTGCCCTCTTTGGCGTAGGCCCGACGGGTGTTTGGCGTTGGTGACCAGGTTGGCCCGTCCTGCTTGCGCTCAACGGCGGTGACCCAGTTGCGCGGCGTCTCGCGCCCGGCTTCACCGATACCGATTGGGAAGATCTCAACGGTGTTGCTCCCTTTCGGATAATAATAGAGACGCATCTCCGCCACGTTGACCACAATGCCCTCGCGCACCGTCGGCGGCAGGATCAGCTGCTGCGGCACAACCAGCTGTGTACCGGCTTTGGGTAAAAACGGATCGACACCCGGGTTGGCCTCCAGCATATTGCTGAGCCCCTGCCCGTGCTGCGCCGCAAACGCCTCCAGCGGCAATTTATTATCATGCGGAACGACGATCGTCTGCGCGCTTCCTACCAGGCGGCTCCCTTCAGGCGGCAACGGATAGCTCACCGCCAGTACATTCTGGCTCACCAGTAAAGCAGTAATAAAACCCAACTTCTTAATACGACCCATCATTCCCTTCCTCTGTCGCTCCACGTGTCTGACAAGCATAGTCTTGTTGCTGCGTTTATAGCCAGCCAACAAATCATCATTACGATGAATATCACCCGTTTAGCTCATGCCGGGATAAAAACGTTTTCAGCTGTCCGCTGTCGCGGTAGTCTCTTACCCGCCGCTGTTTAAAGGCAACGGTAATGTGAGCGATCTTCTTCCTATACCTATAAGAAAATAACCTCAGACAGGATCACTATGGATACCACCCTCGCTTCCTCGTCCCCCGACGGGGCAACACCATCGCTTCAGCGCGCACGCCGCGCGGCCCTTGGCAGTTTTGCCGGTGCGGTAGTCGACTGGTACGATTTTCTGCTGTACGGCATTACCGCCGCGCTGGTTTTTAACCGCGAATTTTTCCCGCAAATAAGCCCGGCAATGGGCACCCTCGCCGCCTTTGCCACCTTTGGTGTCGGCTTTCTCTTTCGCCCGCTGGGCGGAGTGATCTTCGGCCATTTCGGCGACAGGCTGGGCCGCAAACGGATGCTGATGCTGACGGTGTGGATGATGGGGATCGCCACGGCGCTGATTGGTATTCTTCCCTCTTTTGCCGCTATTGGCTGGTGGGCACCGGTTCTGCTGGTCACCCTGCGCGCCGTTCAGGGTTTTGCCGTCGGCGGCGAATGGGGCGGCGCGGCGCTGCTGTCGGTTGAAAGCGCCCCGGCACGTAAAAAAGCCTTTTACAGCAGCGGCGTACAGGTGGGTTATGGTGTGGGTCTGCTGCTCTCCACCGGACTGGTGTCGCTGATAAGTACCCTCACCACAGACGAACAGTTCCTGAGCTGGGGCTGGCGCATCCCGTTCCTGTTCAGCATTGTACTGGTGCTGGGGGCGCTGTGGGTACGTAAGGGGATGGATGAGTCTGCCGAGTTCGAACAGCAGCGACAGCAACCCGCAGAGCAGCGCCGCCTGCCGGTGATGGACGCGCTGATCCGCCATCCCGGCGCGTTTTTGAAAATTATCGCCCTGCGCCTGTGTGAACTGCTGACCATGTATATCGTCACCGCCTTCGCGCTAAGCTACTCGACCCAGAACCTGGGCCTGCCTCGCGAGCTGTTTTTGAATATTGGCCTGCTGGTGGGCGGCATCAGTTGCCTCACTATCCCCTGCTTTGCCTGGCTGGCGGACAGGTTTGGCCGCCGCCGGATCTATATCACCGGTGCGCTAACAGGTGCCCTGAGTACCTTCCCCTTCTTTATGGCCCTCGAAGCCCAGTCTGTTTTCTGGATTGTAGTCTTCGCCATTATGCTGGCGAATATTGCTCATGACATGGTGGTGTGCGTCCAGCAGCCGATGTTCACCGAACTGTTTGGTGCCAGCTACCGCTACAGCGGCGCAGGGGTTGGCTATCAGGTGGCGAGCGTGGTGGGAGGCGGATTCACGCCGTTTATCGCCGCCGCGCTGGTGACCTTCTCCGGCGGCGACTGGCAAAGCGTGGCTATCTATCTGCTGGCCGGGTGCCTGCTCTCTGCTGCGACCTGCCTGCTGATGAAACGCGCCGACGCCTGATCTCACTTTTGTTTCACATACAGGTGACATACTATCGGGTAACGCCGTACACCTGTGGAACAAGGAGACAGAGATGAATAATAAGGGCTCCAGCCTGACCCCGGCTCAGGCACTGGAAACGCTGGATGCGCTGTACGACCAGGCGGTCAACGCCCTGCGCAGCGCCATCAGCAACTATATCAAAGACGGAACGCTCCCCGATCCAGAGGCCAGAATGAATGGCCTCTTTGTTTATCCGTCACTTTCCGTGACCTGGGATGGTAGCGCCACCAATCCACCAAAAACCCGCGCCTATGGCCGTTTTACCCATGCCGGATGCTACTCCACCACCGTCACCCGTCCGACGCTTTTCCGTCCTTATCTGGAAGAGCAGCTGACGCTGCTGTATCAGGATTATGGCGCCCATATCACCGTAGAGCCATCGCGCCATGAGATCCCCTATCCGTACGTTATCGACGGCTCAGAGCTGACCCTGGACCGCTCCATGAGCGCGGGCCTGACGCGCCACTTCCCGACTACCGAGCTGTCGCAGATCGGCGATGAGACGGCGGACGGGATCTACCATCCCGCGGAATTTTCCCCGCTGTCGCACTTTGACGCCCGCCGCGTCGATTTCTCACTGGCGCGCCTGCGCCACTACACCGGCACGCCCGCAGAACACTTCCAGCCGTTCGTGCTGTTTACCAACTACACCCGCTATGTGGATGAATTTGTGCGCTGGGGCTGCAGTCAGATCCTCGATCCCGACAGCCCGTACATCGCCCTCTCCTGCGCGGGTGGGATCTGGATCACCGCCGAAACCGAAGCCCCGGAACAGGCCATCTCCGATCTGGCGTGGAAAAAGCACCAGATGCCCGCCTGGCACCTGGTCACCGCCGATGGGCAGGGCATCACCCTGATTAACATCGGCGTAGGTCCGTCTAACGCCAAAACCATCTGCGATCACCTCGCGGTACTGCGCCCGGACGTCTGGCTGATGATTGGTCACTGCGGCGGGCTGCGTGAAAGCCAGCTGATTGGCGATTACGTGCTGGCCCACGCCTACCTGCGTGACGACCACGTGCTGGATGCGGTGCTGCCGCCGGATATCCCTATCCCGAGCATCGCCGAGGTGCAGCGGGCGCTGTACGACGCCACTAAAGAGGTGAGCGGCATGCCGGGCGAAGAGGTTAAGCAGCGTCTGCGTACCGGAACGGTTGTCACCACCGACGACCGTAACTGGGAGCTGCGCTACTCGGCGTCGGCGCTGCGCTTTAACTTAAGCCGCGCGGTGGCGATCGATATGGAGAGCGCCACCATCGCCGCCCAGGGTTACCGCTTCCGCGTGCCCTACGGCACCCTGCTGTGCGTCTCCGATAAGCCGCTGCACGGCGAAATTAAGCTCCCCGGCCAGGCCAACCGTTTCTACGAGGGGGCCATCTCCGAGCATCTGCAGATTGGCATTCGCGCCATCGATCGGCTGCGCGCCGAGGGCGATAAATTACACTCGCGTAAACTGCGTACCTTTAACGAGCCGCCGTTCCGCTAATCATAAAAAAGGAAAGTTATGCAAACCCCATCACCGCTCTCCGCCCTGCGCCAGTGGCTGGAAACCCAGGCGCTGGATGGCATTATCGTGCCGCGCGCCGATGCCTTTCAGAGTGAATATTGCCACCCGCACGACGATATTCTCGCCTGGCTGACCGGCTTCGACGGCTCGGCGGGCCACGCCCTGATCCTGCGCGATCGCGCCCTGCTGTTTGTCGACGGACGTTATCAGGTTCAGGCCCGTGAACAGGTTAATCTGGCCGAGATTGAGATCCTGCACCTGCACAACGATCCGCTGGCGGAATGGTTGCAGCAGAACGTGGCGGCAGATACCCGAATCGCTTTTGAAGCGATGCTGATGACCAACGTCCAGTACGAAGCGCTGAACGCCAGCCACTGCGAGTTGGTCGCCCTGAATGACTCCCCGTTCGATCTGCTCTGGCAGGATCGTCCGGCCCCGCCTGTGGGTGCCATCCGCGAAATGCCGTTGGCGATCAGCGGCGAGAGCAGCGCCGATAAACGCCAGCGCGTGGCCGCTATTCTGGCAAAACAGAACGCCGATTATCTGGCCATCACTCAGCCGGACAACATCGCCTGGCTGCTCAACGTGCGCGGCAGCGATATCCCGATGAGCCCGGTGCCAAACTCGTTTGCCCTGCTGAGCCACGAGGGTGCGGTGGAGTGGTTTGTCGCGCCAGAGAAAACCCGCGGACTTCCGTCCGCGCTGCTGGAGAGCCTGACGTTATCGCCTGAAGCGGATTTCCTGACGCGCAGCCAGCAACTCTGTGTGGGTAAACGACTTATGATTGATGCCGATACAGCGCCTGTCGCCCTGCGCTTTGCCGTTGAATCGCAGGGCGAGATCGTCTGGCACGCCGATCCGATCACCGCGATGAAAGCACACAAAAACCCTGTCGAGCTGGCGGGCTACCGCGACAGTCACCATCAGGATGGCGTGGCATGGGTCAACTTCCTTGCCTGGCTGGCGCACGAGGTGCCGCGTCGCGAAGCCGCTGACAACCCGATTACCGAACTGGAGGCCCAGGCGCAGCAGCTTATCTTCCGCCAGCAGCGGCCGGGCTTTATCGAACAGAGTTTTGCCACCATATCCGCCTCCGCCGGCAACGCGGCGATGTGCCACTACCACTCCAGCGAGCAGACCAATACCGCCATCACCCGCGCGCATTTTTACCTCAACGATTCCGGCGGGCAGTATCACAACGGTACCACCGACGCCACGCGCACTCTGGCTTTTGGTCCGCTGAGCGAGCAGTGTCGACTGCATTACACTGCGGTGTTGAAAGGCTTTTTATCGCTCATTTCCCTGCAATTCCCGACCGGGACATGCGGGCATCAGATTGATGCTTTTGCGCGGTCTGCGCTGTGGGAGCTGGGGCTCGATTTTGATCATGGCACCGGACATGGCGTCGGCCACCAGTTGCTGATCCATGAAAATCCGCAGCGGATCGCGAAGAAGGTCAACCCCTGGCCGCTGGTGGCAGGCAATATCATGACTATTGAGCCGGGCTATTATCTGGCCGATGCGTACGGTATCCGCATTGAAAACCAGGTGGAGGTGGTAGAAAGCGTGCCGGGCTTCTGCCGCTTCGCGTCGCTGACGCTGGCCCCGATTGATCTGAGCCAGGTGCAGCTGGCGCTGCTCAGCGATAAAGAGATTAAGTGGCTGAATGATTACCACCACCGGGTACGCGAGGCGCTCTCGCCGCACGTTAGCAGTGAGGCCCGTCCGTGGCTGATCGCGGCAACGGCGCGCGTGCACCGGTAGCCTGTACTCGCCCTCTCCTGGCGGAGAGGGCAATCAGAAAAAGCAAAAAGCCCGCTTAAGTTTCCTTAAGCGGGCTTCTTAAATATGGCTCCTCTGACTGGACTCGAACCAGTGACATACGGATTAACAGTCCGCCGTTCTACCGACTGAACTACAGAGGAATCGTGTGAACGGGGCGAATATTAGCGATGCCACCTGGCGATGTCAAAGGCAGAATGCAGTTTTTGCATCGTTTGCCGATTTATTCCCCAGTTTGCACATTCGCTATCCGTTCCTCGGGGATTACCGCCGCATTTTCACGCGCAGGTCGCGGATATTTCCACAGCCAGCGTCCGCTGACCATGCGCCAGTAGAACAACGCGCCGCGTACCGCCCAGTCGAGGAACATCCCCAGCCAGACACCCACCACGCCCATACCCAGCATGATCCCCAGGGTATAACCGGCCACCACGCGACAGCCCCACATCCCGAGCATAGAGACCCACATGGCAAAGCGGGCATCGCGCGCCCCTTTCAGCCCGGCAGGCAGCACCCAGGACGCCGCCCAGATCGGCATAAAGGCGGCGTTAAGCCAGATGAGGATCACCACCACGTCCTTAACGTCCTGCTCATGGGTATAGAACGACGCCAGCAGGCTGGCGAACGGCGCAGTGCCCCAGGCAATGGCGGTAAGCCCGATCGTCGAGAGCCAGAAGACGTGGCGCAACTGGCGCTCCGCCTGGCCGATCTGCCCTTTCCCGAGCCGTTTACCGGTGATGATGGTGGAAGCGGAACCCAGGGCGTTACCCGGCAGGTTGATCAATGCGGCGATGGAAAAGGCGATAAAGTTACCGGCGATGACGTCGGTCCCCATCCCGGCCACAAACATCTGGGTCAACAGTTTGCCGCCGTTGAACAGCACCGACTCAATACTGGCGGGCACGCCGATGCCCATCACTTCCCAGATAATGGCGAAATTGAGCGGCTTGAAATAGCTTTTGAGGCTGATACGCAGCGCCGGATTAAAACCAACCGCCAGCACCACAATAATCGCGATGGCACCGATATAGCGGGAGATCGTCAGCCCCAGACCGGCCCCGACAAACCCGAGCCCGTCCCAGGAGAAAATCCCGTAGATCAGCACGCTGCTGATCATGATGTTGAGGATGTTCATCCCGCCGTTAATCAGCAGCGGAATTTTGGTATTCCCTGCCCCACGCAGCGCCCCGCTGCCAATCAGCGCAATGGCCGCTGCCGGGTAGCTGAGCACCGTCATTTCAAGATACGACAGCGCCAGGGCTTTCACCTCGCCGGTGGCCTCACCGGCAACCACATTGATGATCTCTTCGCCGAAATAGTGGATCACCGCCGCCAGCACAATGGAGAACAGGGTCATGATCACCAGCGACTGTCTGGCAGCCGCCCGGGCCCGGCGCGGATCGCGCTTACCGAGGCTAAATGCCACCACCACCGTGGTACCCAGATCGATGGCCGCAAAGAAGGAGATGATGACCATATTGAAACTGTCGGCCAGCCCCACGCCCGCCATCGCCTCTTTACCGAGCCAGCTCACCAGGAAGGTGCTGAGCACGCCCATCAGCAGAACGCAGGTATTTTCCAGAAAAATAGGCACGGCCAGGGGGGTGATTTCGCGCCAGAAGAGAACTTTGTAGCTCTTACGTTTGCTATACCAGCGCGTGCGCATCACGGCCTGGCGTAAAGCGGAGGTGACGTTCAAAATGGACCTTAGAGAGAGAGTTGAAACTACATTTCAAATAATGAGGGAGAAATGCAGATCCTGCAAAGTATTTCCCACAAAAATATGTTGGTAATTACGACAAACTGATGACAGAATCGGCAGTTGAACAATCCTGGCTAAGATCAGGTTTGACAAAAGTTTTTTCGCCGCTAAGATAACGCTCCACAACGATTCCTCTGTAGTTCAGTCGGTAGAACGGCGGACTGTTAATCCGTATGTCACTGGTTCGAGTCCAGTCAGAGGAGCCACATTTAAGAAGCCTGCTTTCGAGCAGGCTTTTTGCTTTTCCGGGGCGGATAAACGGCGGCCAAAAAAAAGCCCCCCGACAGGTCGGAGGGCTTAGTCTGTTCAGCGGCGATTATTCGCCTTTGACTTCAGCGTGCTTCATCTCGCCCATCACTTTCAGCTTTTTCGAGATTTCACGACGTTCTTTAGAGATCTCAGCGTTTTTGATGATGTAATCATCTACGCGGTCTTCGTAGTCGCTTTTCATGCTGGCAATGATGCCCTGGATTGCTTCAACGCTCATGCCTGGTTTGATGTAATCGCTCAGGTTGTCCAGCAGCAGAACTCGCTTCTGGTTGTCACGGATCTTCTTCTCAACGTCCTGGATTTCACGTTGCAGTTTGTTCTTGCGGCGGAACAGGCGGACGAATTCCAGAACATCCTGGAACGAAGGCTTAGTAGTTTCCATTTTTACACCCCTGATAATGTGAGATTCGGATTCGTTTAAACAACCGCTATGGCATTAACTTACTGATAGCGATTGCTGATGACAATAATTTTTCCTTTGTCCCTATCATAACCTCAATTTCTGCTGAATCGAAGCAGCAGACAACGCAACCGCGCATAGCCGCTTTTTATTTGCGCAGTGCCCGGCAGATAAGATGTGACAGTAATTCCAGCTGGCGGGCAAGTTCCATGCTCAACCATACATAGCCGTGAATGGGCGTTTCCGCCACGTTTTCACTGCGGTGATCGTTCATCAGCTGACGCAGCTCGGCAACAATTTCATTCCGCCGCTCGGTGTTGGCCAGTATGGGCTGCGGATTGCCTTCGTAAAGCGCATGGGCGATGGTGAGCAGCGTTTGCTGAGTCATCTGTTGCGTCTCTTTGAGGGTCCTGGCATTCAGCATCACAAAATGGCTGGCCCGGGAGGACCAGTGCGCGTTGATCTGCAGTTCGAGCATGCAGACCAGGTTGCGGCTGACGGTCTGGATCGCCTCGAAGATGGCTCGCTGAATATGGGTCTCTTTGCTGGCCGGGGTAATCAGGCCACGCATTTTTACCACGTCGTTGAGGATGGTTTGCAGGTGCTTTTCCAGCCGCGGACGCTCAACCAGGTTGGGTGAAAAGCCCGCCTGATAGACCCGGTTAAAGGCGGTGACGTAGTTCGCCATCTGGATACGCCAGTGTAAAAACGCCCGCTGCGGCCAGATGCCGGTAAACAGCATCGCCAGCAGGGAACCGAGGATCACGTCGCCGCTTCGCCACAGCGCGGTCTGCATGTCCCCGGTCGGCGCGCCAATAACCACCGCGAGGGTGATGCCGATAAGCAGCGCCTGGTAGGGGCGTTTACCGAGCGCCAGCCAGCCGCAGAGGAACATGGCCGCCGCGCACCACAGCAGCATCAGCGGTAGAGAGATAAGCTCCAGCTTCAGGGCAATTAACCCCAGCGCCGAGCCCAGAATGGTGCCGCCAATACGCTCGTACGCGCGCGGAACCACGTTCCCCCAGAAAGAGATGGGCCCCATGATGACCACCAGGGTGATCAGCGGCCATGTTCCTTCCGGCACGTCCAGCAGACGCACCAGTAAGAAGGTGAGGATAAACGCCAGCGCGATACGGCAGCCGTGTACGGTGCGGTAATGACGATACAGTCGAATTTCAAAAGGTGTCAGAGACTTGTCGGGGCGCACAGGCTCTCCAGCTTTACGGCAAACCCTGATTGTACTGCGTTTTCTGCCGGAGTTGTGCCCCCCGGCAGAAAAACCCTGGAAAGAGTAAGAATTAGTGGCCTCTTACGCGATACGGTTCTGGACCGGAATAAACATCTCAATATCCCAGTAACCGTCGGCGTTGCCGTCATTCAGATAGCGTTCAAAGCAGGCTTTTGGCGCGATCTGGTAATCGACATCTTCAAGCAGGCTATCGAAAAACAGGTTCCACGGGGTGGCGAAATCGTGGTTCTCGACGCGGGCTTTCGCCACCGCGTAGTCGCCCTCTGCCACTTCGGTGAGGATCACCCCTTCGCTGTTAGGTGGGATAACAAAATCGTCCGGCACGGTGACAACCGTGTCGCAGCGCAGCTTTTCAGCAGGAACTTCATCGGGATTATCGTAGTAAACCGCCACCCACTCCAGGGGTTGGATCTGACGCCCTTCCACCCACATCATCAGTTGCTCAAAACCCTGCTTAACGGTTTGTTCCCATGGGCCAACCATATGAAAACCGGCAATTTTGCGTTTATTCTGGTGCGTGATCCTGTAGTCCATGCTGCCTCCGATTGTTTACTGTATATACATACACTGTAATGCAGAGAAAAGCGGTTTAACAATAATGAACTGTTTATTATGCGAGCAGGCTCGCACAGTCGCCAGCCTGCTCCTTCATACGTTATGCCTTATGGTGCAGATAATCGCTCAGACGCGAGAACATCCCGCCTTTACCGACGCTTTCCAGCGTCACCAGCGGCCAGTGGGCCACGACTTTATCGCGATCGTATAGCTCGATCTCCCCTACACGCTGATGGGCGGCAATCGGCGCTTCCAGCTCTTTCTTGTCCAGCACGTATTTGGCCTTAATGTTCGGCACCTCCGCCTTCGGCAGCGCCAGCCAGAAATCCTGATCGGTGCCGAGTGAAATACGCTCCTTATCGCCGTACCAGATGCGCTCGTTGCCCACCTGCTTGCCGTTACGCAGGATCTGCACGGTATCGAAATTCTGCTGTCCCCAGTGGAGAAGTTTGCGCGCCTGATCCTCGCGACCTTTCGGGCTTTCGGCTCCCATCACGACGGCAATCAGACGGCGCTCACCGTCAACGGCGGAGGCGATCAGGTTAAAGCCGGCGCCGGAGGTGTGCCCGGTTTTCAGGCCATCCACGCTGAGCGACTTATCCCACAGCAGGCCGTTACGGTTCTGCTGGGTGATGCCGTTCCAGGTCAGGCTCTTTTCGCTGTACATGTGATAAAACGCCGGCTCGCCGTGGATGATGGCGCGGGAGAGCACCGCCAGGTCGAAGGCGGAGCTGTGCTGGCCCGGCGCATCGAGACCGTGGACCGTTTCAAAATGGGTATCGCGCAGATTCAGCTTTTTGACGTAATCATTCATCATCGTAACGAACTGCGGCTGCCCGCCCGCCACATAGTCGGCCAGCGCCACGCAGGCGTCGTTGCCGGAGTCAACAATCAGGCCGCGGCTAAGGTCGCGCACAGAAACGCGCTCGCCTGCTTTCAGGAACATCAGCGAGGAGCCGTCAAAGACCGGATTGCCCTTTGCCCAGGCGTCCTGCCCCACGGTGACCATGTCTTCCGGCGTGATACGGTGGCTGTCGATAGCGCGATCGACCACATACCCCGTCATCAGCTTGGTCAGGCTCGCCGGATTGCGCTGCTGGTGTTCATTGCCCGCCGTTAAAATTTGCCCCGTCGTATAGTCCATCAGCACCCAGGATCCCGCCTGGATAGCCGGCGGCTGCGGCGCATAGTTAATTGGGTCGGCAGCCAGCGCGGATGAAATGCTCAAAGTGAGTAAAGAAACAGCAATAAACAGACGGCGTTTCAACGGTGTATCCTCAGGTCGTTTAAAATCGTTGACCTTTTTACGGAACTTTTCAGGTTGATTCCTGGATTAATTGCAAAAAAATGTGACAGTACGCATAGTTTTCCCGGACGATGCTTCGCAAATTTGCACGGTTACAGCGCATTTCCTTCGGCGTGCCAGGCCGGATGGTTTACCATAGTGAGGTCACTCATAAACAGGATGGTATTACTGGTGTCTGACTCCGCCGCGCGCCCTACATTTTTATTTCACGATTACGAGACCTTTGGCACCAGCCCGTCGCTGGATCGCCCCGCTCAGTTTGCCGCAATCCGCACCGATGAAGATTTCAACGTTATCGGCGAGCCGGAGGTGTTTTACTGCAAACCGGCCGATGACTATTTACCCCAGCCCGGCGCGGTGATGGTGACCGGCATCACGCCGCAGGAAGCCCGCGAGAAAGGGGTGAATGAGGCAGAGTTCGCCCGTCGTATTCACGACCTGTTCACCGTGCCCAACACCTGCGTGGTGGGCTACAACAACGTGCGCTTCGATGACGAAGTGACCCGCCATATCTTCTACCGTAACTTCTACGATCCCTATGCCTGGAGCTGGCAAAACCGTAATTCTCGCTGGGATCTGCTCGACGTAATGCGCGCCTGCTACGCCCTGCGCCCGGAGGGGATCAACTGGCCTGAGAACGACGACGGGCTGCCCAGCTTCCGCCTGGAGCATCTGACCCGCGCAAATGGCATTGAACACAGCAACGCCCACGACGCCATGGCGGATGTGTATGCCACCATTGCGATGGCGAAGCTGGTGAAGACCCGGCAGCCGAAGCTGTTCGAGTACCTGCTCAGCCATCGCAGCAAGCAAAAATTAACCACCCTGATTGACGTACCGCAGATGAAGCCGCTGATGCATATCTCCGGCATGTTTGGTGCCTGGCGCGGCAATACTAGCTGGGTCGCCCCTCTGGCCTGGCATCCGGAAAACCGCAACGCGGTGATTATGGTGGATCTGGCGGGTGATATCTCCCCACTGCTGACCCTCGACAGCGACCAGCTTCGTGAGCGGCTGTACACGCCGAAAGAGGCGCTGGGCGAGGATGCCGCCGTCCCGGTGAAGCTGGTGCATATTAACAAGTGTCCGGTGCTGGCGCCTGCCAACACCCTGCGCCCGGAAGATGCTGAGAGGCTGGGAATCGACAGGCAGCGCTGCCTGGCTAACCTGAAATTGCTGCGGGATAATCCGCAGGTGCGCGAAAAAGCGGTGGCGATTTTTTCCGAAGCGGAGCCGTTCATCCCCTCAGAGAACGTCGATGCCCAGCTCTACAACGGCTTTTTCAGCGATGCGGACCGCAATGCCATGAACATCGTGTTAAAGACCGATCCCCGCAACCTGCCCGCGCTGGATATCACCTTTGTGGATGAGCGCATCAGGAAGCTGATGTTTAACTACCGCGCCCGTAATTTCCCCGGCACGCTGGATGAGGCCGAGCAGGAGCGCTGGTTACAGCATCGCCGCAACGTCTTTACGCCGGAGTATTTGCAGGCTTACGCGCAAGAGCTGGAGATGCTCTACGGTGAGTATGAAGGCAACGCGGAGAAGCAGGCGCTGTTGAAGGCGCTGTATCAGTATGTGCAGGAAATTGTGTAAGTTCAGGGCATAAAAAAACCGGAGGCGATGTTCTCCGGTTTTTTTTGCTTTGCCCGGCGGCGCTACGCTTGCCGGGCTCAGGATTTGTTATGCAACGTCTTCGTACTGAGGAACCGGGTTGCGGAAGCTTTTGGTCACGCAGGCCAGGTAAATCAGGCCGATACCACCCCAGATCAGACCCAGAACCATGGAGCTCTCTTCCAGGTTGACCCACAGTGCGCCAACGGTCAGCGCGCCACAGACTGGCAGTACCAGATAGTTGAAGTGGTCTTTCAGCGTTTTGTTGCGCTTCTCACGGATCCAGAACTGAGAGATCACGGAGAGGTTAACAAAGGTAAAGGCAACCAGCGCACCGAAGTTAATCAGGGCAGTCGCGGTAACCAGGTCGAAGTTGATGGCCAGCAGCGCAATCGCACCGACCAGCAGCACGTTCCATGCCGGGGTACGCCATTTCGGATGAACATAACCGAAGAAGCGAGTCGGGAACACGCCATCGCGACCCATTACATACATCAGACGAGAAACGCCTGCGTGCGCCGCCATACCGGATGCCAGAACGGTAACGCTGGAGAAGATCAGCACGCCCCACTGGAAGGTTTTACCGGCAACATACAGCATGATTTCTGGCTGTGACGCGTCCGGATCTTTGAAGCGAGAGATATCCGGGAAGTACAGCTGCAGGAAGTAAGACGCGCCAATAAAGATCACGCCGCCCAGCAGCGCCGTCAGGAAGATGGCACGCGGGATCACACGCTCAGCGTCTTTGGTCTCTTCAGACAGAGAAGAGATACCGTCAAAGCCCAGGAACGAGAAGCACAGGATTGTCGCACCGGTGATCATTGGCACAACGTGCGCGCCTTCAGACCAGAACGGACGTGAGCTTACCAGCGTACCTGCACCTTCACCGTGGGAAACACCGTAGATGATCAGACCGACAATCACCGCCACGATACCCATCTGCAGGATAACGATCAGGGTGTTGAAGTTAGCAACGGTCTTGATGCTGCGCAGGTTAGAGATGGTCATAAAGGCCACCAGCGCCACAACGAAGATCCACGACGGTACGGAAGGCACCAGCGCTTCGAAGTAAATTTTTGCCAGCAGAATATTGATCATCGGCATGAACAGGTAGTCCAGCAGGGATGACCAGCCCACCATGAAGCCAACAGCCGGGCTAATGGATTTCTGAGCATAGGTGTACGCAGAGCCTGCGGACGGGAAGCGGCGAACCAGCTTGCCGTAGCTCAGCGCAGTAAACAGAATAGCGACCAGCGCAAAGGCATACGCCGTTGCAACGTGACCGTCAGTGAGGCCTGATACAATACCGAATGTATCAAACAGCGTCATCGGCTGCATATAGGCAAGGCCCATCATAACAACCGGAATCAACGTAAGCGTTTTACGTAATTCCACGCGAGAGGTTTTTGGAGTTGCGTTATGCGACATAGTTATTCTCCTTTACGGTGAATACCGCCACGTAAGCGAATGATTGCCCCATTTCTTTCTTCCTCAGCGACAACAACTGTCGGATTTTAGTAAATATCTATCCGGTACGAAGCCCGGCCTCTTGGATTTAAATGATTTTCTTACATGCAAAAAAAAATAACCGACGCCTTTTATATCGTCGATTATTTATATGTTTGCAGCGGCGCATTTTGCCCTGGTTTGGGACGAAAAGGCAAGAGTGCATAGGCCCCGTGCAACAAAAAATTCATACTAATCGCTTGATTTATCGGCTTCGCTTTGCCCATAAACCGCAGCAATAGCACTATTTGCTAAAATTTCCTGCCGCCACCATGCACTCGCCAGCCCGGCGGTCTGCTCATTCCAGCCGATCCATACGGAATCATAGCTGGATTGCGTCATCACCTGCTTCTCAATTAAAGCCCCGCTCTCAATAAAGCGCTGAGCTAAATAACGGGGCAGATAACCGCAGCCCAGGCCGCTTATTTGCAGTTCCAGTTTGGTTTTAAAATCGAAGACGGTGATGGCCTCCTGATCGTCAAGCAGCTGTGATGAGGCTGTGAGTGAGTTATCGCCCACCACAATGGCGCGGTAGCTTTTAATGACCCGACGGTTAACCGGCTCCGGCTCCTGGGCCAGAGGGTGGTGCGGCGCGATGACAAATACCTGTTCCAGCTGTCCCAGGCAGGCAAAACCAAAATCGCTGATCCGGGGCGGCTCATGTAACGCGCCAACGACGATATCCGCCCGCCCCTGCACCAGCGCTTCCCACGATCCCGCCAGCACGCCGTTGATAAACTTAAGCCGGGTGACGCTGTGATGCTGATAGAAGGCTTCAATTAACGGAGCCAGCAGTGAAAAAGGGAAAGTGTCGTCTACGCCGATAATCAGCTCGTTTTCCCAGCCCTGATGCAGCTTAACGGCCTGTTTTTCCAGCTCGCGCACGGAATGCAGCACTTCCCGCCCTTTTTCCAGCAGCATCTGTCCGGTGCGGGTAAACCGCGCCCGATGGCCGGTACGGTCGAGGATCTGAATATTGAGGTCGCTTTCGAGCTTATGGACGGTGTAGCTGAGGGCGGAGGGCGTTTTGAAGAGCTTCGCCGACGCCGCAGCAAAGCTCCCCTCTTTTTCCAGTGCATCAAGGATTATAAGGACATCCAGCAGCGGTTTCATGCTCACCCCCTTGTGGTGCGCCTACGCTCCGCCAGCGGCATTACTCCATTGGCATAACCAGCGGATCGGGAAAGAGATACTCAAATCCCAGTTCATGACAGATGCGGTTCCCATCAATCAATTTGCCCTTCCCCTCTCCGGGGGCATCGTGGAAGTGCGGTGGCTCCAGACCAAGCTGACGGGCCATCACCGGATAGAATGTACTGCGTGTTGGATGAGAGGGCGCACATATATTATAGATGTGCCCGCCCTTTGGAGCCTGCAATAGCAGAGTAATCGCGTTAATTACATCCTCCAGATGGACCAGATTGACGCCATGCTGTCCATCAGGCGCTGATTTTCCGGCAAAAAAACGTCCCGGATGACGGCCCGGGCCTACCAGCCCTGCCAGACGTAATATATCCACCTGTGTGCCGGGTAAATTATGCAGCCAGTCCTCCAGCTCTTTTAAAACACGCCCGCTGGCCGTTACCGGCTGGCGCGGCATATTCTCTTTGACGGCGCCTTCGACATCGCCATATACCGAGGTTGAGCTGGTGAAAATAATGCGCGGAATATGATGGGCCAGGGCGCTGTCGACAATTTCCTGCACGGCCTGCAGGTAATAGTTCTCCCCGGGACCGGTGCGACGCGCCGGTAAGGTAATGACCAGCGCATCGACATTCATCAGGGCATCCAGGTCATCGGCGTCGCACACCAGTTCCGGCTCCAGGCGCAACTCCACGCTCTCAATGCCGCACATTCGCGCCGCTTCGACGCCATCTGCAGTGGTTTTACTGCCGGTAACGTGCCAGCCCCGCGCCTGTAACGACATGGCCAGCGGCATTCCAAGCCATCCCAGACCGACAATTGCGACCTTTTTCATGCGTTTTCTCCTGACTTTTACGCCTCTGCTGTAAGGCTACGCCAGCCACGCGGAACTGACAATTGATAGCGCCAATATGAAATCATTTAATGATAAAAAAAAGCCCTTGCTTTATGTAGCGCAAGTGGTTTAGGTTAAACGACATCACATGAATAAGCATTCATCGAGAATTTTATGACACGCGTTCAATTTAAACACCACCATCATCACCATCATCCTGACTAGTCTTTCAGGCGATGTGTGCTGGAAGACATTCAGATCTTCCAGTGGTGCATGAGCGCAAGAAAAAGCCCCCGGAAGATCATCTTCCGGGGGCTTTTTTTTGGACCGTATTCAGGCAAGTTACAACAGGATCATGAGGAACCGACAATGTTAGATAATTCACGTTTACGCATAGCTATGCAGAAATCAGGTCGTCTTAGCGACGATTCCCGCGAACTGCTGGCGCGCTGCGGCATAAAAATCAACCTGCACACCCAGCGCCTGATTGCGCTGGCAGAGAATATGCCGATTGATATTCTGCGCGTGCGTGACGACGACATTCCGGGCCTGGTCATGGACGGCGTGGTGGATCTGGGCATCATCGGCGAAAACGTGCTGGAAGAAGAGCTCCTGACCCGCCGCGCGCAGGGCGAAGACCCGCGTTACTTCACGCTGCGTCGTCTGGACTTTGGCGGCTGCCGCCTGTCGCTGGCCACCCCGGCTGACGAAGCCTGGGACGGCCCGGCCGGGCTGAACGGTAAACGTATCGCCACCTCCTACCCTCACCTGCTGAAGCGTTACCTCGATCAAAAAGGCGTGCAGTTTAAATCCTGCCTGCTGAATGGTTCTGTTGAAGTCGCGCCGCGTGCCGGTCTGGCTGACGCGATTTGCGATCTGGTCTCCACCGGCGCAACGCTGGAAGCTAACGGCCTGCGCGAAGTGGAAGTGATTTACCGCTCCAAGGCCTGCCTGATCCAGCGCGACGGCGACATGCCGGAAGCCAAACAGCAGCTGATTGACCGCCTGCTGACCCGTATCCAGGGCGTGATCCAGGCGCGCGAATCCAAGTACATCATGATGCACGCGCCAACCGAACGTCTGGATGAAGTGATTGCCCTGCTGCCGGGCGCCGAACGCCCAACCATTCTGCCGCTGGCAGGGGATCAGCAGCGTGTGGCGATGCATATGGTCAGCAGCGAAACTCTGTTCTGGGAAACCATGGAAAAACTGAAAGCGCTGGGCGCCAGCTCTATCCTGGTGCTGCCGATCGAGAAGATGATGGAGTAATTCCACTTTTGCTGCCCGGTGGCGCTGACGCTTACCGGGCCTACGGGTCTAGTAGGCCGGATAAGCAATGCGCATCCGGTAAAAGGAAAATGATATGAGCTTTAATACCCTCATCGACTGGAACACCTGCGACGCAGAGCAACAACGCGCGCTGCTGATGCGCCCGGCTATCTCCGCCTCGGAGAGCATCACCCGCACCGTGGCGGAGATCCTGGACAATGTGAAAGCCCGCGGCGACGATGCCCTGCGGGAGTACAGCGCGAAATTCGACAAAACCGAGGTTAGCGCGCTGAAGGTGAGCGAGCAGGAGATCGCCCTGGCTGCGGCACGTCTGAGCGATGAATTAAAGCAGGCGATGGCCGTTGCGGTGCAGAACATTGATACCTTCCACACCGCCCAGCAACTGCCCGCCGTCGACGTGGAAACGCTGCCCGGCGTGCGCTGCCAGCAGGTGACCCGTCCGGTCGACTCGGTGGGCTTGTATATTCCGGGTGGCTCCGCCCCGCTCTTCTCTACCGTGCTGATGCTGGCGACGCCTGCCCGTATCGCCGGCTGTCGGAAAGTGGTGCTCTGCTCGCCGCCGCCGATTGCCGATGAGATTCTGTATGCCGCTCAGCTGTGCGGCGTGCAGGAGGTCTACAAGGTTGGCGGGGCACAGGCCATCGCGGCGCTGGCGCTGGGTACCGAATCCGTTCCGCGCGTGGATAAAATTTTTGGCCCGGGCAACGCCTTCGTCACCGAAGCCAAGCGCCAGGTCAGCCAGCGGCTGGACGGTGCAGCCATCGACATGCCGGCCGGTCCGTCGGAAGTGCTGGTCATCGCCGACAGCGGTGCAACGCCGGATTTCGTGGCCTCTGACCTGCTCTCTCAGGCCGAGCATGGCCCGGATTCACAGGTGATCCTGCTGACGCCGGATGCGGATATGGCAAAACGGGTCGGCGAAGCCGTGGAACGCCAGCTTGCGGATCTGCCCCGGGCAGAAACTGCCCGTCAGGCGCTCTCTGCCAGCCGCCTGATTGTGGCCCGGGATCTTGACCAGTGCATCGCCATTTCTAACCTGTATGGCCCGGAACACCTGATCATTCAGACCCGCAACGCCCGTGAACTGGTCGACAGCATCACCAGCGCCGGTTCGGTATTCCTCGGCGACTGGTCCCCGGAATCCGCAGGGGATTACGCCTCCGGCACCAACCACGTGCTGCCTACTTACGGTTATACCGCGACCTGCTCCAGCCTGGGACTGGCGGATTTCCAGAAGCGCATGACCGTGCAGGAACTCTCCCGCGAGGGCTTTGCCAGCCTGGCGGCAACCATTGAAACGCTGGCCGCCGCCGAACGTCTCACCGCCCACAAAAATGCCGTGACGCTGCGCGTTGCCGCCCTGAAGGAGCAAGCATGAATATTGAAGAGTTAGCCCGCGAGAACGTTCGCGCCCTGACCCCGTATCAGTCTGCCCGCCGCCTGGGGGGCAATGGCGATGTCTGGCTGAACGCCAATGAATTTCCGACGCCTGTCGCCTTTGAGCTGACCCAGCAGACGCTGAACCGCTACCCGGAGTGCCAGCCGAAAGCGGTGATCGAAAACTACGCCGCCTATGCTGGCGTGCAACCGGAGCAGGTGCTGGTAAGTCGCGGCGCAGATGAGGGTATCGAACTGCTGATCCGTGCCTTCTGCGAGCCGGGCCAGGACGCGGTGCTCTACTGCCCGCCGACCTACGGGATGTACACCGTGAGCGCCGAAACCTTCAACGTTGAGCTGCGCAAGGTGCCCTCTCTTGAAAACTGGCAGCTCGATTTGCAGGGTATCGCCAATAATCTCGACGGCGTGAAGGTGGTGTTTGTCTGCAGCCCGAACAACCCCACCGGCCAGCTGATTAACCCCCAGGACATTCGCACCCTGCTGGAGATGACCCGCGGCAAAGCCCTGGTGGTCGCCGATGAAGCCTATATTGAGTTCTGCCCGCAGGCGGCGCTGGCCGGGTGGCTGGCTGAGTATCCGCACCTGGTGATCCTGCGTACCCTGTCAAAAGCCTTTGCCCTTGCCGGGCTGCGCTGCGGCTTTACGCTGGCGAATAAAGAGGTGATCGATCTGCTGATGAAGGTGATTGCGCCCTATCCGCTCTCGACCCCGGTGGCGGATATCGCTGCTCAGGCCCTTGCGCCAGCGGGAATTACTGCCATGCGCGCTCGGGTGGCGCAGATCGTTGCCGAGCGCGAGTATCTCGTCAGCGCGCTGAAAAACATCGCCTGCGTTGAGCAGGTTTTCGAGTCAGAAACCAACTATATTCTGGCGCGCTTCACCGCCTCGAGTGCAGTATTTAAATCTTTGTGGGATCAGGGCATTATCCTTAGAGACCAGAACAAACAACCCTCTTTGAGTGGCTGCTTACGTATCTCCGTGGGCACCCGGGAAGAGAGCCAGCGCGTTATCGACGCCCTGAATGCGGAGAAAGTATGAGCCAGAAGTACCTCTTTATCGATCGTGACGGCACCATCATTTCAGAACCACCCACGGACTTTCAGGTCGATCGTTTCGACAAGCTGGCGTTTGAAGCCGACGTTATTCCTGTGCTGCTTAAGCTGCAGAAGGCCGGTTTTAAGCTGGTGATGATCACCAATCAGGACGGTCTGGGCACCGACAGCTTCCCCCAGGCCGATTTTGACGGTCCGCACGATCTGATGATGCAGATCCTCTCTTCACAGGGCGTGGCGTTTGATGAAGTGCTGATCTGCCCGCACTTACCCGCAGACAACTGTGACTGCCGTAAGCCGAAGGTGAAGCTGGTAGAGCAGTACCTCGCCGAAGCGGCACTGGATAAAGCCAACAGCTACGTGATTGGCGATCGCGCCACCGACATTGAGCTGGCCACCAACATGGGCATCGCGGGCCTGCGCTACAACCGCGATACCCTCAACTGGGCGATGATTGGCGAGCAGCTGACCAGACGCGACCGTTTCTCCCACGTTGAGCGCAACACCAAAGAGACGCAGATTGACGTGAAGGTGTGGCTGGATCGCGAAGGCGGCAGCAAGATCCACACCGGCGTCGGCTTCTTCGATCATATGCTGGATCAGATCGCCACCCACGGCGGATTCCGCATGGAGATCGGCGTAAAAGGCGATCTCTACATTGACGATCACCACACCGTGGAAGATACCGGCCTGGCGCTGGGCGAAGCGCTGAAGCTGGCGCTGGGCGACAAGCGCGGGATCAACCGCTTTGGCTTTGTGCTGCCGATGGACGAGTGCCTGGCCCGCTGCGCGCTGGATATCTCTGGCCGTCCGCACCTCGAATACAAAGCCGACTTTACCTACCAGCGCGTGGGCGACCTCAGCACCGAGATGGTTGAGCACTTCTTCCGCTCCCTCTCCTATACCATGGGCCTGACGCTGCACCTGAAAACCAAAGGCAAGAACGATCACCACCGCGTGGAGAGCCTGTTTAAGGCCTTTGGCCGCACCCTGCGCCAGGCCATTCGCGTGGAAGGCGATACCCTGCCGTCGTCGAAAGGAGTGCTGTAATGAACGTGGTGATCCTCGATACCGGCTGCGCCAACCTTAACTCTGTAAAATCCGCCATCGCCCGTCACGGCTACGACCCGCTGGTCAGCCGCGATCCGGATGTGGTCCTGCGCGCCAGCAAACTCTTTTTACCGGGCGTCGGTACGGCGCAGGCGGCGATGGATCAGATCCACCAGCGTGAGCTGGTCGAACTGATTAAAGCCTGTACCCAGCCGGTGCTGGGGATTTGTCTGGGGATGCAGCTGCTGGGCCGTCGCAGTGAAGAGTCTAACGGCGTGGATCTGCTGGGCATTATCGATGAAGACGTGCCAAAGATGACCGATCACGGTTTGCCGCTGCCGCACATGGGCTGGAACCGCGTCTATCCGAAGGCGGGCGATCGCCTGTTCCGCGGGATCGAGGACGGGGCGTACTTCTATTTCGTGCACAGCTATGCGATGCCGGTTAACGCCCACACCATCGCCCAGTGCCACTACGGTGAACCTTTCACCGCCGCAGTGCAGAAAGATAACTTCTACGGCGTGCAGTTCCACCCGGAGCGTTCCGGTGCCGCAGGGGCGCAGCTGCTGAAAAACTTCCTGGAGATGTAATGATTATTCCCGCTTTAGATTTAATTGACGGCACGGTTGTCCGTCTTCACCAGGGCGACTACGGCCAGCAACGCGACTATGGCAACGATCCGCTGCCACGGCTGCAGGACTATGCCGCTCAGGGTGCAGAAGTGCTGCACCTGGTTGACCTGACCGGCGCGAAAGATCCTGCCAGACGGCAGATCCCATTGCTGAAAAAACTGGTCGCGGGCGTGAACGTCCCGGTCCAGGTTGGCGGCGGCGTGCGTACAGAAGAGGACGTGGCGGCGCTGCTCGACGCGGGCGTGGCGCGCGTGGTGGTAGGCTCTACGGCAGTAAAAGATCCGGAGACGGTAAAAGGCTGGTTCAGACGCTTCGGTGCCGACGCGCTGGTGCTGGCGCTGGACGTGCGTATCGATGACCAGGGACAAAAACAGGTTGCGGTCAGCGGCTGGCAGGAGAACTCCGGCGTGACGCTGGAAGCGCTGGTGGAGCTCTATCTGCCGGAGGGGCTGAAGCATGTCCTCTGCACCGATATATCCCGTGACGGCACGCTGGCGGGCTCTAACGTGTCGCTGTACGAAGAGGTTTGCGCCCGTTATCCGCAGGTGGCGTTCCAGTCCTCAGGCGGCATTGGTGATTTAAATGATATCGCGGCCCTGCGTGGTACGGGCGTTCGTGGGGTTATCGTTGGTCGCGCCCTGCTGGAAGAAAAATTTACTGTGACGGAGGCGATTCAATGCTGGCAAAACGGATAATTCCTTGTCTCGACGTGCGTGATGGACAGGTCGTGAAAGGCGTGCAGTTCCGCAACCACGAAATCATCGGTGATATCGTTCCCCTGGCTAAACGCTATGCGGAAGAAGGGGCTGACGAACTGGTCTTCTATGACATCACTGCCTCCAGCGATGGACGCGTGGTGGATAAAAGCTGGGTCGCGCGCGTCGCGGAAGTGATCGACATTCCTTTCTGCGTGGCGGGCGGGATTAAATCGGCGGAAGATGCGGCCAAAATTCTCTCCTTCGGCGCGGATAAGATCTCCATTAACTCCCCTGCCCTGGCCGACCCCGAGCTGATCACCCGCCTGGCGGACCGCTTCGGCGTGCAGTGCATTGTGGTCGGGATCGATACCTGGTTTGACGAGACTACCGGCAAGTATCACGTCAATCAGTATACCGGCGACGAGAGCCGCACCCGCGTGACCCAATGGGAGACGCTGGACTGGGTGCAGGAAGTGCAGAAGCGCGGTGCGGGAGAGATCGTGCTGAACATGATGAACCAGGATGGCGTGCGTAACGGCTATGACCTGGCGCAGCTGAAAAAAGTGCGCGAAGTATGCCACGTGCCGCTGATTGCCTCGGGTGGTGCAGGCACGATGGAGCACTTCCTGGAAGCCTTCCGCGATGCCGACGTTGACGGCGCGCTGGCGGCCTCGGTGTTCCACAAGCAAATTATTAATATTGGTGAGTTAAAAACGTTCCTGGCGAATCAGGGCGTGGAGATCAGGGTATGTTAACAGAGCAACAACGTGCGCAGCTGGACTGGGAAAAAACCGACGGCCTGATGCCGGTGGTGGTGCAGCACGCGGTGTCCGGTGAAGTGCTGATGCTGGGCTATATGAATCAGGACGCCCTGGCGAAGACCCTCGACAGCGGCAAAGTGACCTTCTTCTCACGCACCAAACAGCGTCTGTGGACCAAAGGCGAGACCTCCGGCCATTTTCTGAATGTGGTGAGCATCACCCCGGACTGCGATAACGATACCCTGCTGGTGCTGGTTAACCCTATCGGACCAACCTGCCATCTCGGCACCAGCAGCTGCTTTGGCGACGCCAGCCACCAGTGGCTGTTCCTGTATCAGCTGGAGCAACTGCTGGCGGAACGCAAAACCGCTGACCCGCAGAGCTCCTACACTGCGAAGCTCTATGCCAGCGGCACCAAGCGCATCGCGCAGAAGGTCGGTGAGGAAGGTGTTGAGACAGCCCTGGCCGCCACCGTGAACGACCGGGACGAGCTGACGAATGAAGCCTCTGACCTGATGTATCACCTGCTGGTGCTGCTGCAGGATCAGGAGCTGGATTTAACAACGGTGATTGAGAATCTGCGCCAACGGCATAAATAAAAAAAACCGGGGAAACCCGGTTTTTTTTCAGCGGTTGAACCTGTATCAGGCTTTGGCGTTGTAGTTTCGCAGCGCGTTGCGGCCTAACACCACACCGGAGCCGATGATGCCGCCGAGCAGTACCGCGAGGATCAGCACGATTGAACGTTTCGGGCTGTCACGGCGGATCGGCAGATCTGGCTTCATCACGTAGCGATAGGCATGGATAGAGGTCGGATCGATTTTCAGCTTCTGAATATCCAGCAGCTTCTGTTTATTCTGGTAGTAGCTATCGGACAGCGTCAGAGGACGCGAAGACTCGTGGGCAATCATGGATTGCAACGCTTCGGTACCTAACAGGAACATCGTCTCCTGCGTTACATCCTGGGTCTGCTGAATTTTAGGCGTCGTAATGTTTGCCGCCTCGGCGTACTTCAGCGCTTCGGTAATCTGTCTGATACGCAGGTCTTTCTGCTCCTGAGCAATGGTCTCCTGGTTACCCAGAACGTCCTTCAGGGTCAGAACCTGCTGCTTGATGTTGTCGTTGAGATCAACTTCAAGCTCTTTTTGAATTTGCTCATCTACCTGCTGAATGTATTTCGCCACCTGCTTTTGCGCCGCTTCAGCCGAACCATTTACGTAGCTGATGCTCAACGGCAAAGGCTGGCCTTTCACTGATTGTTCAATGATCAGCTTTTCAGGAATGTCCTGGTTTTCCAGCGTCTGGGACAATGCGGAGAAAGAGGCGTTATAACGGGTAATCACGCTCTCCTGAATATCCGTTAATTTCGGCGCATTAGCACCGTAGAGAATGTTCAGCGCGTTGCTATAACCACCAATCTGGGCTGCATCGGGCTGGGTAATAATTGCGGTAGACGTCCACTTCTCTTTGGCAAAAGCCAGGTACACTCCAGCAAGAATCAGTGCGAGGGCGATAAACGCAGCAACGATCCATTTTCCCCGCCACAGCTGGACAACAAGATCAATCAAATCAATCTGCTCAGGGTCACTGCTTCGCGTGACCACGTTATTGTTGTTGTGAGTCATATAGTCCTTAGAATGCAAATAAGCGCAAAGAATAAAGTTTGAGATATAGTTTATCGATTGTTTTCGGATTATCTATAGGAATCCGATGAGCGATATCGAAAATATGATGTTTGGTAACCCTGCGCATCGCGTTATCATACCCCAAATCCGGTACTTAACGCACCGGACATGATAAGTAACAGATGAGGACAGTTATGAAATTTCTGGTCACTGGCGCAGCGGGCTTTATCGGCGCACATGTAAGCAAGCGGCTCCTGGATGCCGGGCATCAGGTTGTAGGTATCGACAACCTCAATGACTATTACGATGTGAACCTGAAGCAGGCGCGTCTTGATCTTTTGACATCCGCGAACTTTACCTTCCATAAGCTCGATCTGGCTGACCGTGAAGGCATGGCCACGCTCTTCGCCGATGAAAAATTCGATCGCGTCATTCATCTCGCCGCCCAGGCAGGCGTGCGCTACTCCCTGGATAATCCTCACGCTTACGCAGAAGCCAACCTGGTTGGTCATCTGAACGTGCTGGAAGGCTGTCGCCACAATAAGGTGCAGCACCTGCTGTACGCCTCTTCAAGTTCGGTTTACGGCCTGAACCGTAAAATGCCTTTCTCGACCGATGATTCCGTTGACCACCCGGTATCGCTCTACGCCGCGACCAAAAAAGCCAACGAGCTGATGTCGCACACCTACTCCCATCTGTACGGCCTGCCGACCACCGGCCTGCGCTTCTTTACCGTATACGGTCCGTGGGGCCGTCCGGATATGGCGCTGTTTAAATTCACCAAAGCCATGGTTGAAGGCAAGAGCATTGATGTTTATAACTTCGGTAAGATGAAGCGCGACTTCACCTACATCGATGATATCGCCGAGGCAATTGTTCGCCTGCAGGATGTGATCCCACAGGCTGACAGCCAGTGGACGGTGGAGTCAGGTTCCCCGGCCACCAGTTCAGCGCCTTATCGCGTCTATAACATCGGTAACAGCTCACCCGTTGAGCTGATGGACTACATCACGGCGCTGGAAGAGGCCTTAGGCATCGAAGCGGACAAAAACCTGATGCCGATCCAGCCAGGCGACGTCCTGGAGACCAGTGCGGATACGACTGCGCTGTATGAGGTCATCGGCTTTAAGCCGCAGACATCAGTGAAAGACGGCGTGAAGAACTTCGTTGACTGGTATCGCGACTTCTATAAGGTTTAAAAAAAAGCCCGGCATTATCGCCGGGCTTTTTTCTTTTACAGCATAATCAGTCGCTGCCAAACAGATCGCGGGTATAGACCTTATCCGCCACGTCAGACAACTCTTCCGCCATCCGGTTGGAGATAATCACATCCGCTTCTTTTTTGAAGGCATCCAGATCGCGAACCACACGTGAATGGAAGAATTCATCTTCCTTCATCACCGGTTCATAAATAATAACCTGGACGCCCTTCGCCTTAATACGCTTCATAATCCCCTGAATGGAGGACGCACGGAAGTTATCCGAGCCGCTCTTCATGATCAGACGGTACACACCCACTACTTTCGGCTGACGCGCCAGAATGGAGTCGGAGATAAAGTCTTTACGCGTGCGGTTCGCATCTACAATCGCAGAGATTAAGTTATTCGGTACCGCCTGATAGTTTGCCAGCAGCTGCTTGGTGTCTTTCGGCAGGCAATAGCCACCGTAACCGAAGGATGGGTTGTTATAGTGATTACCGATACGCGGATCGAGGCAGACGCCTTCGATGATCTGACGAGTGTTCAGCCCCAGGCTCTCTGCATAGCTGTCCAGTTCGTTAAAGTAGGCGACACGCATTGCCAGATAGGTGTTAGCAAAGAGTTTGATGGCTTCCGCTTCCGTCGCATCGGTAAACAGCACATCAATGTTCTGTTTGATAGCGCCTTCCTGCAGCAGCGCAGCAAAGCGTTCCGCACGCTCTGAGCGCTCACCAATGACGATACGGGATGGGTGCAGGTTATCGTACAATGCCCTGCCCTCACGCAAAAATTCTGGTGAGAAAATGACATTATCGATACCCAGCTCTTCTTTGATCGACTGAGTGAAGCCAACAGGAATGGTTGATTTGATGATCATCACGGCATTTGGGTTAATCGCCGTTACGTCTTTGATCACCGCTTCTACACTGGAAGTATTGAAGTAGTTGGTTTTAGGATCGTAATCAGTTGGCGTCGCAATGATGACAAAATCCGCACCACTGTAGGCATCAACTTTGTCCGTCGTGGCGCGGAAGTTCAGTGGCTTGTTGCTCAGGTAATCCTGGATCTCTTTATCTACAATTGGGGAGATCTTCTGGTTAAGCATATCAACCTTGGCCTGCACGATATCCAGTGCGACCACTTCGTGGTGCTGTGCAATCAGGATCCCGTTGGAGAGACCCACATAACCTGTTCCGGAGATTGTTATTTTCATTGAGTTAACTTCTTTAGATTGAGTGTCCGGGAGCGACGACCGCCCCACCGCAATAAGCAACTTTTGGGGTTTTTACCTCGTATGCTGAGTTGATGTCAAGGCGAATGGCTGGCTGCAGAAAGGCGTGATTACAGTGATTTATGCTGCAGTATAACCTGTCGGATGAATCAGGCGAGGTAATGCAGGGGATTACGCATAAAAAAAGCCCGGTGATGTTCACCGGGCTTCGCTACATGACTGAGTTAAATCAGATTAATCCAGCCACTCAGTGTGGAACACACCTTCTTTATCAGTACGCTTATAGGTGTGCGCGCCGAAGTAGTCACGCTGCGCCTGGATCAGATTGGCAGGCAGTACGGCCGCACGGTAGCTATCGTAATAAGCAACGGCTGCGGAGAAGGTTGGAACCGGAATACCGTTCTGTACCGCATACGCCACGACGTCACGCAGCGCCTGCTGGTAATCGTCAGCGATTTGCTTGAAGTACGGAGCCAGAAGCAGGTTAGCGATGTCCGCATTTTCAGCGTAAGCATCGGTGATTTTCTGCAGGAACTGAGCACGGATGATGCAACCGGCACGGAAGATCTTCGCGATCTCGCCGTAGTTCAGGTCCCAGTTGTTCTCGTCAGACGCAGCGCGCAGCTGTGAGAAGCCCTGAGCGTAAGAGACGATTTTGCCCAGATACAGCGCACGGCGCACTTTCTCGATGAATTCAGCTTTATCACCTGCCACTTTCGGCTGCGGTCCGGTTAGCACTTTAGAAGCCGCCACACGCTGCTCTTTCAGGGAAGAGATATAACGCGCGAAGACGGATTCAGTGATCAGTGACAGTGGCTCGCCCAGATCCAGGGAGCTCTGGCTGGTCCATTTACCGGTACCTTTGTTTGCCGCTTCATCAAGGATCACATCGACCAGATATTTACCGTCTTCATCTTTCTTGGTGAAGATGTCTTTGGTGATGTCGATCAGGTAGCTGCTCAACTCGCCGTTGTTCCAGTCGGTGAAGGTCTGCGCCAGCTCTTCGTTAGTGAGGTTCAGGCCGCCTTTCAGCAGAGAATAGGCCTCTGCGATCAGCTGCATATCACCGTATTCGATACCGTTATGAACCATCTTCACATAGTGACCCGCACCATCTGGACCGATATAGGTCACGCACGGCTCACCGTCTTCAGCAACGGCAGCAATTTTGGTCAGGATAGGCGCAACCAGCTCATAAGCGTCTTTCTGACCGCCAGGCATAATAGATGGCCCCTTCAGCGCGCCCTCTTCACCACCGGACACGCCGGTACCGATGAAGTTGAAGCCTTCAGCAGAAAGTTCGCGGTTACGACGGATGGTGTCGTGGAAGAAGGTGTTGCCGCCATCAATGATGATGTCGCCTTTTTCCAGGTACGGCTTCAGAGAGTCGATGGCAGCATCGGTGCCGGCGCCTGCTTTCACCATTAACAGGATACGACGAGGCGTTTCCAGGGATTCAACAAACTCCTGAACCGTATAGAAAGGAACGAGTTTTTTGCCTGGATTCTCGGCAATCACTTCTTCAGTTTTATCACGGGAGCGGTTGAAAACGGAGACGGTATAACCACGGCTTTCGATGTTCAGCGCCAGGTTGCGCCCCATCACTGCCATACCGACAACGCCGATCTGTTGTTTGGACATTACATACTCCTGTCAGGTGTGTTTAAGACAATTCTACATCGCGAATCACAATAACAAAATCGTCTTTTTTTTAACAAATAAAAATTAGCGATAAGAGTGATTACAGCCACTTTGGCTACAAGCACAAAATCAGCATGTTAAATGAGCAGTTATGCAGAAGTGTTTTTATTTGAATTAATTGCCATTGCCATTACGAATATCCCCATAGGGGTATAAAGGAAGGGATTTGTAATGGAAACGCCTGCTGAAAAAATAAGCGCGCAAACGATCTGTAGCTTGCGGAGGGTAAATGATTTCAAAATAGTCCCTATCGACAATATAAAAATAGGGAGCACAGATAAAATCACGCCTAACGCTCCTGTTTTATAAAAGAGTTCCAGTGGAACAACTTCAATTCTTCCTCTGTCCAGAATCTGCGCGCCAAAACCATGGCCGAAGACTGAAACCAGACCATTCATCGAGTTCATTATATAGGTGAAGTCCTGAAGTCGTACGGAGTCAGAGTCGCCTGCCCGTCCGCCAACGATAACCATCAAACCCAGCCCTGCCACAACGGCTAACGCAATATAAATTAGATTTTTCATTGCGCCGTTGATTCTGAAACTTGCGATCATCATCGCGATCCCAGCAAACAGGAATACGCCTCGGGTTTCAGTTAAAAATAGTGCAATAACGGTAAGGATAAAGAAAAGATATCGTTTTTCGATAAAGAAGAAAATCGCACCGATGCCGAGGAAGAAAAATGATTTTGCAAAAAAGGCGCCACTCGGCCTGAAGAAAAATTCTGATGTCAGTGAAAGAGCGTTGTAAATAGCGACGGAATTGAGTAGTCCGCCCTTTAGCATAACAATATAAAGGATGTAAATCGAAGAGGCGATAACGCAAAAAAACTTTACTACTTTAACAAATATGGCTAACGAGTATTCTGTCAACGACTCATTTAATGTACAAAGATATAACAGTATTAACATGTAGATGTAAGGCTGAAAATCAAAGGCCATTTCAGACACATCATTTCCGTTAATCGCGCCCGCAAGACAACCGTAGACCGGAAGAGCAATTATTGCAAATATGGTTAGCAGCGTTTTACTGTTTGATCTGGCAGTTAATGTAATTGCGTTTAAAATAAACAGTACGATCGCCAAACCGAAGAAGACATAACGCAACGGCGGTACACCAAGAGGGTCTAACAATCTACCGCCGCCGCCAAAGACAATTTCCATGGTGAGAAGCAGGATAAAAATCCTGTTTAACTTATTCATCGTTTTTTCTCAAAAATTATCATGAGTTTAATTTACAATTATTCAAAAGAAGTTGAGCAGCAAAAGCATACGTAAAATGATTTTATCCCGACCACGTCGTCTCAATTTAGACACAAAAGGCATGAGCATAATGTTATTGCTGTAATTACGCGCATTTGTTATGCGCTTAATCGGGCTAAAGTTGGTTACAAACAGACTTTTTAATTTATAGACTTCAGTTCGGTACCAACCTGAATTGACCAACTTCACCCTTTTCACCCACATTTTAAATGATATGTTGGCGCCGACCTGATTTGAAGAATGCTGGCGATACTTCATTCCGGGGACTGAATCAATATACCAGGTATAGTTGTGTGAACGCGCGTAGGCATAAATCAACCAGTCATGCAAAGATACATCCTGGGCTAATTCATTTGATAACAGGAACTCACGAAATGCGGTTCCTAATTTATTGGTAAAAACATACGTACAGCCCGGGCCTGCTGCTTCAAAGTAATAGTCAAATGCAGCCTGGGGTTGCGCTTTGTCGATCAGACATGTCCTGCCATCTTCCCAGAAAGCAAGGACATTACTTGAATAGGCGTCAACATGTTTACTCGCAATGGTTTCAATTGCGCGCTGGAGTTTATCTGCATACCAGATATCGTCCTGATCGGCGAAAGAGATATAATCATAGCCGTCAAAATTCACATCCATTACCAGGCGGTAAAAGTTCTTTCCGGCAGAACCATATTTATCACCGTAGGGCAAAAAATGAACATTCTTGAAATGAGTGTATTTCTCTGTCAGATATTCCCACGAACCATCGCTTGAAAGATCTATACTGATAAACACATCAACGTTAACTTCAGTTTGCGCTAAGATAGACTCTAATTGTTCATCAATCCAGTTCCGGCCATTATAAACCGCAAGTAAAACTGCCACTTTATTCATTATAAAATCTCAAAATTACTTATGTGCTGTATTAGACGTGCGAGGATTCTCACCTGCTACATTTCGGATACCATCCCAAACGCCAGAGACAAAGGATTTGAAGTAGTTTTTCTTGTCATTTTCATGAAAAATGAGAATGACACTGTGCACTACACAAAATGTAATTTCGCGAAGTGCCAGCAATTTAGGCACATGAGGATAGCGTAGCAAACGAAATGCATTTCTTACACGGTAATATCGTCTTGCAGCCGAGTGGACAGGTACAGTAAAGCCAAACACTGAAAAAGATGAGTTTCCAATAGAATGAATCATGACTGCATTCGGATTTATATATACCAGATGGTCTTTATCGAAACAGCGAAGACACCACTCGGTATCAACATAATCGATAAATAATGAGGCATCCATCATGCCAACCTGGTCGAAGAGAGCGGTTTTAACCAGTGAGCCCGATGAAATAACTACCGATGAAGTGAAGGTCTTTTTCTCGCCACGAGAATAAAGTTTTTCACGAAAGCCATTCTTTTTTATGTGCGTTATGGCATATTCAAAGCCGCGAGCCTCGTCATAAAAAACGGGTGCTGCTATCAGCGCATTATTTTCTGCGGAAAACTGAAGCATGTTTGTGATGAAAGTATCAGGAATTTTGCTATCCTGATCAAAGAAAATAACATTTTCATATCCACTTTCAATACAATACTCAATACCGATGTTCTGCGCTAAGGCGATTCCCTTATTACCTTTCAACCAGCGGTACTCGATCCCTGTTCCTTTCAACTCTTCAGTTTCAGAAGGGCTGTTATCCACGACTACAACATCACATCCCTGGATTTTCAATGATGTTATGGTTTGTGTTAAATCAGAGAGTACCGGGTTATAGGCTACTATAATGGCGCAAATTTCTTTTGTATTATTCATTTAAATTTTCTCAAATAGCATCCTGAGCTCAACATAGCATTATGAAAAATTCAATCTAATGAATAATCCATCAAGCAAATCCCTAATGATTGATTTTTTAGTTGAGTATTTCGTATAACTGGAATTGAATACTGCTGACAGCAGGTTTTTCCTTTTTCCACCATCAAATATTCCGCCACGATAAACAGTATTAACACAATCCAGATAGTTAAGGATGCTTTCAGACGTTTGATTAATTTGTGAAGTCTGCTGTGATTTACGGATCGCATGAACTAAATCATAGATTTCCCGATAATGGGCGATTCGTTTATTTCTTTTTTTACTATCAAACGCAGCTTTCAATTTACCGGCAAAAGTACTTTTTTTTGCACCAATTTGATTATTTTCATGCTGCCTGTACAGAATCAATTTGTCTTCGACGGGGACCAACGATCCCAGAGCACATGCATTGCTGGCGAGCCAATAGTCATGCGGAATTTTTGCCGGGAACGGCATAACGGTATCAAGAAAGCCTTTACGTACAGCCATAGTGGCACCCGTCACGACATTATTGATGAGAATTTTGTCTAACCTTATATCGCCGTTGGCTGGCGTGAAATTCACGTGCTGCCAGAGCGTCCCCAACCTCTCCATAGTATTGTTTATCAGCCAGGCATCAGAAAAAACAACGTTGGCATGACTTTGATTTGAAAAAACCGCCAGTAATGTTTCTGCTTTGTTTTCTACCCAAATATCATCCTGATCTGAAAAGAATACAAAGTCAGAGGTAACATGCTCAGTAAGTTTCTCAAAGTTTTTGATATAGCCTAAATTGAGTCCATCATGAATGATATCAATATCAATTTGCGACTCTGCTTTTAAGGCTTGAAGAACAGTGAGGGTATCATCCGTTGATCCATCATCTCGTATGATGATTCGGGATGGCTTAACTGACTGAGCAAGAATACTTTCGACTTGCTCGCGAACATAGCGCTCACCATTGTAAGTCGCAAGAATAACTTCGTAACTCATATTTTCCCTCTATGTTTCGTTATACATTCCCGGGAAACGATAATGAGTAAAACGCAATCCACAAATACCCGAATAGTCCATGCATACGCAGCGCCAAGTACGCCATAAGAGTTAACAAGAAAATACAGCAGGGCCAGATAAGGTATGACCTCAATGCAGTGTAAAAAGGCGGTATATTTCGCTTTTCCCAGAGACTGTATGACGGTAAAAGGGATCTGGGCGATAGAGTTAAAGAAAAAGCCCACTAATAAAATCTGGAAAATAGCCTGTGAATGGATGGCATACTGTTCGCCAAGCCATAGCTGCATAATCAGTTTTGCCAGGAAAATCAGGATGACGACTAAGGGTAAACACCCAAGCCCCATTATCAGATAGGCGAATCTGATATTTTTCTTTAACTCATCATAGGTTTTTGCTGCGCTGAGTTTAGGGAAAACAGCTCTCGAAAGCGCACCGGGAAGAAGACCTAAACGCGATACGATTTCAGACGGGGCGGTATAATAACCGACTTTATCAGCACCTAATGAGCCTGAGATAACGAACCGATCAAAGTATACCATCACAGGGCTAATGATGTTGCTAACAGTGATCCAGCCTCCGAAGAAAATCATTCGTCGGAACGTTTCTCTGTAAAAAATAAAACCGGCATTAATGATTTCATTTCTGACAATCACGAATGCAATGATTAATGACAATAGTCTGCCAACGGCTAAGCCAAGTATTGCAGAAAACAGGGATGGAGAAAACAATACAAACAAGGCCGGTAAGCCTGCGATAATAGAACTACCGAAACTTCTCTGTATATTTAATATTGCGAAACGTTCATCGCCCTCAAGTATGGACATCCATAATTGGTTAAGCAGGAAAGCAGGTATTGTCCAGACGAGGACACGAATAGAGTTTTGAACATCAGTATGATTGGATGCTGTAATATTCAAAAGCGAAATAATATTTGGCGTAAAGACGGAAATGAGGATTGCGCCAAAAACGCTGAACAAAAATAGAAATATAGTTGCTGTAGAAATTATTTTTTTGCGTTCATCATTATTGCCCCGGTAAACGGCAATTTCTCTAACAATTGCACGAGTCAAACCGATATCAAATATGCCTGCATAACCAACAATAGCAATTGCTAAAGTGTAAACGCCAAAAAGTTCAACCCCTAATACCCTAGCAAGATAACCCATTGCCGGGATAGCGATAGCAGTAGGTATAACATAGCCTGCTAAATTCCAGACACTATTCTTAATTAATCCCATTCCGTTTACATTATCTCATCTTAATAAATAAAGGGGCCGTTAGCCCCTTTTAATAACTTTAAGCAAAATATGATGCATTATTCCCCTCCTGGATTTTCATCATTCGGGGTCGGTGCGAAATCATCTGGCCTTTAAATATCAGTAACCTTTGAGCATCTTCAACAAATACTGACCATAAGCATTCTTGGCCAGTGGTTTTGCCAGCGTTCTGACCTGCTCCGCATCAATAAACCCTTTGCGATAAGCAATCTCTTCCGGGCACGCCACTTTCAGTCCCTGACGCTCTTCAATGGTCGCAATAAAGTTGCTGGCTTCAATCAGGCTCTGATGTGTACCGGTATCGAGCCAGGCAAAACCGCGTCCCATCATGGCAACGGACAGACGGCCCTGCTCCATGTACAGACGGTTGAGGTCAGTGATTTCCAGCTCGCCACGTGGTGACGGCTTCAGGCTTTTCGCCATTTCTACGACACTATTGTCATAGAAATAAAGACCGGTAACAGCGTAGTTACTCTTCGGTTCTAATGGCTTTTCTTCGAGACTGACAGCGGTGCCCTGTTTATCAAACTCAACGACGCCATAACGCTCTGGATCGTTAACATGGTAAGCAAAGACGGTGGCACCGCTCTCTTTATTTACAGCGGAGTCCATCAGCTTCGGCAGGTCATGGCCATAGAAGATGTTGTCGCCCAGTACCAGCGCACAATCATCATCACCAATGAACTCTTCGCCAAGGATAAACGCCTGGGCCAGACCGTCTGGACTCGGCTGGACTTTATATTGCAGGTTAAGGCCCCACTGGCTACCGTCACCGAGCAGCTGCTCGAAACGTGGCGTGTCCTGCGGAGTACTGATAATCAGGATGTCACGAATACCCGCCAGCATCAGCGTGGTCAACGGGTAGTAAATCATTGGTTTGTCGTAGATTGGCAGAAGCTGCTTGCTGACCGCCATCGTCACCGGGTACAGACGGGTTCCTGAGCCACCGGCTAAAATAATCCCTTTACGCGTTTTCATTTCATCATCTCTTTAATGTGCAAAATGCCCGTAAACGGGCATTTAATTAAAAGTCAGACCGCAGTGGTCGTAAATAGCTCAGCCAGCATCCGTTTAACACCGGTTTCCCATTCAGGTAATACCAGGTCGAAGTTCTGCTGGAATTTCTCAGTATTCAGACGGGAGTTATTCGGACGACGCGCAGGAGTAGGATAAGCGCTGGTAGGAACAGCATTAAGCTTCTTGATCGCCAGTTCAATGCCAGCCTTACGTGCTTCGTCGAACACCAGCGCAGCGTAGTCGTGCCAGGTGGTCACGCCACCCGCAACCAGATGGTAGAGTCCAGCCACTTCCGGCTGCTTCATTGCCACACGAATTGCATGCGCTGTACAGTCAGCCAGCAACTCAGCGCCCGTTGGTGCACCAAACTGATCGTTAATAACCTCCATCTCTTCGCGTTCTTTTGCAAAACGCAGCATGGTTTTCGCAAAGTTATTGCCTTTGCCCGCATAAACCCAACTGGTGCGGAAAATTAAGTGCCGGGCACAATTTTCCTGCAGTGCTTTTTCACCTGCCAGTTTGGTCTCGCCGTATACGTTTAGCGGCGCGGTCGCATCCGTTTCCAGCCAGGGCTTCTCCCCGTTGCCAGGGAAAACGTAATCGGTGGAGTAGTGAACAACCCATGCGCCAATTGTTTCCGCCTCTTTCGCAATGGCTTCAACGCTCGTGGCATTGAGCAACTGTGCGAATTCCGGCTCTGACTCCGCTTTATCCACGGCGGTATGCGCCGCCGCGTTGACAATAACGTCCGGCTTAATGCGACGTACAGTTTCCGCCACGCCTTCGGGATTGCTGAAATCACCGCAATACTCGCTGGAGTGCACATCGACGGCAATCAGGTTACCTAACGGGGCGAGCGCGCGCTGCAACTCCCAACCCACCTGCCCTGTTTTGCCGAACAGAAGGATATTCATTACTGACGTTCCCCGTAGTTCTGTTCAATCCATGATTGATAGTTACCGCTTTTCACGTTCTCAACCCACTGGGTGTTCGCCAGGTACCACTGCACCGTTTTACGGATACCGCTTTCAAACGTTTCCTGCGGTTTCCAGCCTAAGGTCTGGCTAATCTTATCGGCATCGATGGCATAACGACGGTCATGGCCCGGGCGGTCAGTCACATAGGTGATCTGGTCGCGATATGAACCCTCTTTCGGCACGATCTCATCCAGCAGATCGCAGATGGTATGCACCACATCCAGGTTCTGCTTCTCGTTATGGCCGCCGATATTGTAGGTCTCGCCAGGCTTACCCTGGGTCACAACGGTGTAGAGCGCACGGGCGTGATCTTCAACATACAGCCAGTCGCGGATCTGATCGCCTTTGCCATAAATCGGCAGCGCTTTCCCGTCCAGCGCGTTGAGGATTACCAGCGGGATCAGTTTTTCCGGGAAGTGATAAGGGCCGTAATTATTGGAGCAGTTAGTCACAATCGTCGGGAACCCGTAGGTACGTAACCATGCGCGAACGAGGTGATCGCTCGAGGCCTTCGAAGCAGAGTACGGACTGCTTGGCGCATATGCTGTCGTTTCAGTGAACAGCGGCAAATCAGTAGAGGCAGGATGTTCGTCCGGGTGCGGCAGATCGCCGTACACTTCATCGGTAGAGATGTGGTGGAAACGGAAGGCTTTTTTCGCAGTTTCATCCAGCGTTGACCAGTACGCGCGAGCCGCTTCAAGCAGGACGTAGGTGCCGACGATGTTGGTTTCAATAAACGCCGCCGGACCGGTAATAGAGCGGTCAACGTGGCTTTCTGCCGCCAGATGCATCACTGCATCAGGCTTATGCTCGGCAAAAATACGGTCCATCGCCGCTTTATCGCAAATATCCGCATGTTCAAAAATATAACGCTGGCTGTCGCTCACTTCAGCCAGAGATTCCAGGTTACCGGCGTAGGTCAATTTATCGACATTAACCACTGTATCCTGGGTGTTTTGAATAATATGTCGTACAACCGCAGAGCCGATAAAACCCGCACCGCCAGTAACAAGAATTTTCACGCGTTATTTTCCGTTAAATGAATACATCGGGATGGTGGCATTCTGAATAATAAATGAACTAAATATCCAGAAACCGGACACGCTACCGCCCCTGGCTTAACAGCTACCAGTGCACTGAACGTGATCGTAATAGAGGTATTTTGCCGTCTATTCCCGTCAACATGGCGACAGGATAGCGCGCAAATCAATTAATAATTGTCGTCTTAAATGCCAGCAGAAACAAGGGAAAAATCTGACTAACGAGACAAAAAGCAAGCAATTAACTTACTGATATTTAAGAATATATTAAAAAAAGAAAACGGCAGCGTCATTCTCATGGCCCTGATAGCCCGGAATGATCCACTGCCGTTAGACAACGACGAACCAATCGTTAATCGTTGGTTAAGAGCTTCGTCATGCTTTCGCGGAACTTCTGCCCTTCTTTATGGTTACGCAGGCCATACTGTACGAACGCCTGCATATACCCCAGTTTCTTACCACAGTCGTAGCTGTCACCGGTCATCAGCATTGCATCAACGGACTGCTTCTTCGCCAGTTGCGCAATGGCATCCGTCAGCTGAATACGATCCCACGCGCCTGGCTCGGTACGTTCCAGCTCGGCCCAGATCTCTGCATTCAGCACATAGCGGCCGACGGCCATCAGATCGGAATCCAGCGTCTGCGGCTGATCCGGTTTCTCGATAAACTCAACGATACGGCTGACCTTACCTTCTGAATCCAGCGGCTCTTTGGTCTGAATAACGGAGTACTCAGAGAGATCGCCCTTCATGCGCTTCGCCAGCACCTGGCTCCGGCCCGTCTCGTTAAAACGCGCCACCATGGCTGCCAGGTTATAGCGCAGCGGATCGGCAGAGGCGTTATCCAGAATGATATCCGGCAGGACAACCACAAATGGGTTATCGCCGACCACAGGACGCGCGCACAGAATAGAGTGGCCCAGCCCCAGCGGCTGCGCCTGACGCACGTTCATAATGGTCACGCCCGGCGGGCAGATGGACTGCACTTCCGCCAGCAGCTGACGCTTAACGCGCTGCTCCAGAAGGGCTTCAAGTTCGTAGGAGGTGTCGAAGTGGTTTTCCACCGCATTCTTGGAGGAATGGGTAACCAGAACGATTTCTTTGATCCCTGCAGCAACAATCTCGTCGACGATGTACTGAATCATCGGCTTGTCAACGATCGGCAGCATCTCTTTAGGAATGGCTTTTGTGGCCGGGAGCAAATGCATGCCCAGACCGGCTACCGGAATGACCGCTTTCAAATTAATCATATATCTTCCACCTTAAAATGGTTGCCGAATTATAGCCCTTTAGCCTGGTTTCGCCAGCACGAATTGCTACAAATCTGGAGATGATGTTACGCAATTACAGCGTAAATTCCAGTGGATGCAATCCGAATACCGGCGCTTTAATTCCAGGAATCCTCGCAAAATGCCGGCTGGCTAATATTTAGCGCTTCGGCAGTTTAAAATTCAGCCGTTCCGTGTTGATTGTATGATGGTCAATTCGGTCGATATCGACAGAACTTTGCCCCTTCTCATTAACCGCGTTAATGTTCGCAAGCGAGAGCAGCGTCTCGTCACGCGCCATAAATTTCCCGCGCACATCCTTACGCAGATCGAAATTCAGCTTCAGAGCTGGCCCTCGCTCTGCGTCCTGCATCACGTTGATATTGCGCATGAAAAGATGCTGAGGTTTATTGTGCAGTTCAAGCGTTGCCCGTTTCATGTCCATATTGGTGAGCGCCACGAAGGAAGTTTTATTGCCGGAGGAGATCTGTATTCCACGCAATTTCCGCGCAAGGTTCCGGTTGTCCATCTGGATATTGTTGAGGCGAAAATTCTGCGGTATCGACAAATAATCGCCTTTGATCACCCCGTAGCCAATTAACATCCCGGCGCTGTCGATCATCTCAACATTATCGATGACAAAGTTATCGCAGCCGTATATCGCTACCGTTGCGTTATCAATACCCGCTTTTTTGCTGAAGTCCGGGGTGATATTCCGGGCCTTAACATTACGAATGATAAAGTGTTTGCCGTTTTCAACATGTACCAGCTGGCGGCAGTTGCTGCCGGTAATGTTCGCCACCACGAAGTTCTTAACCGACTGGTCTTCGGGGTAATTATTATCGTACGTGCTGCCGGCCAGACCGATGCCGATCCCCCAGTTAATCTTGCCGTTGGTACAGTCGATATGGTCGATGACGTGGTCTGAAATCAGGATGTTCTTGTCGTTGATCGCCACGTTCCACTCGATGGCGTCGCCCTGCAGGTAGCTGAAATGACAGTTGGTGATCTTCACCCCGTCCAGCTGATTATGAAATCCCTGACGCAGGATCGCATAGTTGGCTTTGGTGACCCGCAGGTTGTCGATCAGCAGATTGCGCATCACCCGCTTCTGTTTGCCGCCGATATAAATCTGGGTCACCGGGCCATAGCCGCTCATCGCCAGGCCCTGGATCACGCAGTCGGAGCCGCGCACGTCGAGGGTGATATTTTCGCTGCGCCCCTCCCCTTCGCCAATCACCTTGCTGCCATCCTGCAGCACCAGGCGGCCCCGGCCGTTGCCGGTCAGCGCCCCGCGAATGCGCAGGGTTTTGCCTTCGGGGATAAAAATGGCGGCGTTGATATTTTCACAGGTGAGCCCAGCGGGCACCACCACGGTATCACCCTCAGCAAAGGCCTTTTTGAAAGCGGCGATCCCGTCACGAAGGTCATACCGGCTGATGTCTACCGTGGCGCTGTTCGTGGCGGCCCGTACCCCTACCAGCGGCGCGGCCGCCAGTACGGTACAGGTGGTGACAAACGCGCGTCGCGTCATCTCTTTCGGCATATCGCCTCCGTTTAAAGCGTGTGTAGCAGAGTGGCTAACTGTCGATTGATAAGATGCTGGTTGAAATCGGTCTCCACCTTTTTGCGCGCGTTATGCAGCACGGGGGAGAGCTCCTGATGGGCGATGGCGGCAAACCGTTCCAGCTGGTTGGCCAGCGCCTCCGGGTTGTTCTCTTCCACCAGCCAGCCGGAATGGCCGGGCTCGATGAGCTCAGGAATGCCGCTGTGTACCGTGGAGACCACCGGAATGCCCACCGCCATCGCCTCCATCAGGGCAACCGGAATGCCTTCCATATCGCCGTCCGTACCGGTGACAGACGGGAGTAAAAAGACGTCGGCAGCATCAAGCATCGCCTTAACTTCATGGCTGGGCTTGAAGCCTGGCATCTCGACATAGGACTCCAGCTGATACTGCTCGATCAGGGTACGCAGGCGGCGCTCCCAGGGGCCGATGCCCAGAATGCGGTAGTGGAAATCCACCCCGCGCGCTTTCAGCTGGCGGCAGGCTTCGATCGCCACGTGGAGCCCTTTTTTCTCGGTCAGGCGCGCAACAGAGATAATTTGCAGTGGACTACCGGGCGCTTTAACCGGCCGTTGGGTAAAACGTTGCATGTCCACGCCCATGCGCGAAACGGTGATTTTCTCCGGCGGACAGCCCATGGTTTTGAGTCGCCCGGCCCACAGGTCGCTTATTGGCAACATCATGTCGCCGCGCTGAAAGAGCCGCTGGTATTCAGGCGTATAGTGGTTCAGCACCTCGCGGCTGGAGATATCAATCCCGTGAAACACCGTCGCGATTTTCCCCTCAATGACACCCAGTTCGCGCAGCTTGGCCGCCGTCACCCCGGCCGGTCCAAAGTGGGCGATAAATACATCCGCACGCCAGGGGCGCTGCGTCTGGCCACAAATGGCGGAGAGGATCAGATTGCGCGATTCGGCGCCGTAGCGGGAGACATTCAGCGCTTTCCATGTGCCGGGGCGATGCAGCCCGCGCAGGGTCTGGCGGGCGCGGTAGCGCAGTTTCGCCAGCTTGCCCTGGGGCTCATCCTGCAGCCAGCGGGTCTTGCTGGCCAGGTCATACTGGGTCCAGGCGGCGTGGGTGTTCTGGGTATCGCCCTTTTGCAGGGCGATAATCTCCACGTCATATCCCATATCAATAAAGGCGGTGATCTGGTTAAGCACAAAGGTCTCAGACGAGAGCGGGAATTTCAGTAAGAAGAAACCAACCTTCATTTGCCCTCCCCGACCCGATCCAGCACCGATTTCACCATGTTGATGCCGTTTTCACGTTCGGCCTTCACCGCCACCGCCAGGCGTTCGTTGATAGCCGGAAGCTGGCCGAGCGTGTCCCCAACCATCGCCCCCAGGGAGCCGTCCAGCAGATGGCGAATATCCACCGCCATCTCCGGCATACCCAGCTGCTGCATGATCCCGGCAGACTTGTGCTCGTAGTTAATGGCAATCGCTGGGGTGCCGAAGTTCATGGAGATAATGGCCGAATGCAGGCGGGTGCCCACGGTCAGGTCGCAGGCGCCCAGCAATTTGCCCATCTCCAGGTCGTTAAGTTCGTCCATCACCACGTGATAGCGCGACGGATCGCTGACGTGCTGGCGCAGGTTCAGCGCCACCATGCGGTCATCTTTGTTGTAGCTGTCGATCCCGGTACAGGTGGAGAGCGCCAGCACCTGGTAGCCGCTGTCCAGCACCCGGTTGACCACCTCGGCAAAGGCCTTTTCGTAGGCCGCCTGGGTGGTGCCCAGACGCTTATCAAACGGCGCCAGCTCGCGCAGGGTGATGGCAACGGTCTTCTGCTGCGCGGCCACGTTCAGCCAGTGCTGCACGGCATAGCTCGGGGTAAAGTTCGCTTCCTGATGATCCACCAGCCAGGCGGTATCCACCCCCTGCTCCACTTTGGTGGTGTCGATTTCGCTGCGCTGCATCAGATTCAGGCTCACCGACTCGCGCAGGATCAGCGCGTCACAGTGGCCAAACACATAGTTTGCCAGCTGGTTGAACTGTGGATCCTGGAATGGCCCGACGCTGTGGCCGACCATATACAGCGGCTTTTTCGCCATAAAGGTGCAGAGCGCATGCTCGAACTGCGGCACGCCGTAGAGGTCGACAAAAAACGATCCGCCCACCTGAATGATGGCGTCGTAGCCGGAGAGCAGACGGACAAAATCGGTAAAACCCTGGGCGATGGCGATATTGCGCAGCTTGCCGGTGTCGGTCACGCGGGACAGCAGCACCTGATGCTGATAGCGGCGGCGCAGCACCTTCTTCACGCGGCCCATCATGCCGGCGGCGCTGTTATGCTGCTTCATCTGGCTGTAGAGCGGATCGCCCATCACCGGGCGGTTCAGCAGCCAGGAGGAGCTCACCGGGTAGCGGCTCATCACATCCACTTCTGTCTCAGGCGACAGGGCGTAAATAGCATCCAGCAGGCCGCGCAGGATGGCGCTGTCACCACGGTTACCACAGGTATGGTTGCCCAGAATCAATAATTTCATAATAACCTCTTAAAAGATTCCCCTCCCCAAAGGGTGAGGGGGAGGAAATAATTAACCTGCGCGAAGCAGCGTTTTCATCTTTTCGTTGCGGCAGAACTGGCGTTTGATCTCCACCACCAGCGCGTTGCGCGACAGCACAATCATTACCGCGAAGGCCAGCGCCCCGGCGGCGACCTGCACCGCCAGCAGCGCGGCCAGCGGCAGATGGCCGTTAAGGGCAATCCCTAAGCCATAGCTCACCGCCAGCGTCGGCAGCGAGAGGTAAAACGGCAGCCACAGGCTAAGAATGTACTGGCGGTAGCTGGAGCCCAGCACCGGCTTAATCATCACGAAGTAGCTCAGGACGGTATTGATAATCTGCACCAGCAGGAAGCCCAGCGTGACGCCCATCGCGCCCGCCAGGTGGCCGCCGATAACGATCGCCGGAATAAACAGGAACGTTTTGAATACGTTGAACTTAAAGCTGATATCGACGCGGGCTTTGGCCATCAGCAGCGAACCAATGGGGTTACCGACGGAGCGCAACAGCCCCACGATGCACAGCAGCTGCAGGATCGGCACAATGCTTAACCACTTCTCGCCAAACACCAGCGGCACCAGATTGCCGGAAACCACCATCAGCCCCAGCAGGGTCGGGAAGTTAATGATCCCTACCACCGACAGCAGCTTGTAGAAGTTGATGCGCAGCTTGTCGGTATCGTCCTGAATTTTGGCGAACGCCGGGAACAGCACGCGGGTGATGATCGGGTTGAGCTTCATCGGCGGTACCACCGCCACGTTGTACGCCAGGTTATAGCCCCCGGCGACGCTGGCACCCAGAATACGGGCCAGCACCAGGGTGGAGAGGTTGGTATTCACGTAGTTGATGATGCTGTCGGCGGTCAGCCACGCGCCGAAGCGCAGGTTAGAGGCCACCGACGCCAGCGAGAAGTGGAACCCCGGACGGTAGATTTTGCGGCCGAAGTAGCCGAACAGCAGGGTGCGCACGGCAGAGTTCACCAGATAACCGAGGATGGCGGTCATGGCCAGCGGCCAGAAGTGGGCGCTGACCACGGTGAAGGTAAACCCGGCCAGCACCGAGCTGGTTTCAATCATGCCGATTTTGCTGAACTCCAGCTCCTTTTGCATCAGCGCGCGGAACTGCTGGCCGTGGGGGATCACCACAAACGCGAACGACAGCGCACGCATCAGGGGGCCAAGTTCAGGGTTGTTCAGGGCGTCAGCAATAAGATCGCTCAGCAGAAACAGCACCACGAACACCAGGATACCCAGGCCGACGTTTAACCAGTAGAGGGTGGTCAGCTCCAGCTGGCTAATCTCTTTGCGCTGAATAATCGAGTTGGCGATGCCAAAGTCCGACAGCGTATCGGCCAGGGCGATGATCACCAGCGAGACGGTCAACAGGCCAAACTGGTGGCTATCGATAATGCGCGCCAGCACCGTCATCTGCACCAGCCCAAGGCCGATGATGATCACCGTGGCGATAGCCGACCACTTTGCCCCGCTGAGGGTTTTTTCACGTAAGCTCATGTTAGTACGCCGCTTTGTTCACAAAGCCCTTAAAGACGGTGAGAAAAACGATTTTGATATCAAACCAGAGGCTCCACTCGCGGATGTACTCCAGGTCAAACTCAATGCGTTTCTCCATCTTTTCCAGGGTGTCGGTCTCGCCGCGCCAGCCGTTGATCTGCGCCCAGCCGGTGATCCCCGGTTTCACTTTGTGGCGCAGCATGTAGCCTTCGATCAGCTGACGATACTGTTCGTTATGCGCCACCGCGTGCGGGCGTGGACCAACGATGGACATGCCCCCGGTAAACACGTTGATAAACTGCGGGAGTTCATCCAGCGAGGTGCGGCGCAGGAAGTTACCGACGCGGGTTACGCGCGGGTCGTTTTGCGTCGCCTGGGTCACCACCGCGTCGTTCTCCATCACCTTCATGGAGCGGAATTTCCACACCATGATCGGCTTACCGTCCATGCCGTAGCGGGTCTGGCGGAAGATCACCGGCCCCTTCGAGGTGAGCTTCACCGCCAGGGCAATGGCGCACAGCACCGGGGAGATCAGCAGCAGGATCAGAGAGGAGAGGACGATGTCCTCCACGCGCTTCAGCACCCGGTTGAGGCCGGAGAGCGGCGTGTCATACAGCGGCACCACCGGCACGCCGTTCACCTCTTCGATACGGGAGTGCAGAATGTTAAAGGTGAACACATCCGGAATGAGGATCACCGAGCAGGTGGTGTCCGCCAGCTTGCGCATCAGGGTTTTAATTCGGGCCTCGTCGCTCATCGGCATGGCGATGTAGACGTTGTGGATCTTGCCCGCTTTGGCATCGTCCACCAGCTGGGAGTAATTACCGGCCCAGTCAGCAGGCACGCCGCCGGGCTGCGCGTCGTGATAGACCCCGACCACATCAAACCCCAGCCACGGCTCTTTGCGAAAACCGTCCAGCAGCGCCAGCCCGGCCGGCATGCTTCCGGCCACCGCCACCCGGCGGGTGTTGTAGCCACGGTTACGCAGCCAGCCCGCGCCAAAGCGGATAAGGGATCGGCAGACCAGCATGCCCACGCTGGTCAGCAGATACCAGGCAAAATAGGTGGCAAAGCGATTATCAAAGTCGTTATTAAAGGCCACCAGCCCGAAGCTGAAGACCAGGCTTAAGGTCCAGTTCTGCAGCAGCAGCTGCAGCTCGGTGGTGATTTTGACGCCGCGCCATGAGCGGTAAAAGTCGGTCATCCCGCCGATCATCTGGAAGACGACCAGGGCGATCAGCGCCATCAGCAGGTGCATGTAGAGGAACGGCAGCCCGCTGAGTTTACACACCATCCACAACCCACCGAACATGATGGTGATATCAGAAAAACGCTGCACCATAGAGATTAACGATGCATTCGTTTTGGCTCGCTCGCGCTTTTTTAGATTTGTCATCGTTGTTCCTGTTGTTTATCCCCTCACCCCGGCCCTCTCCCCTCTGGGGAGAGGGCCGGGGTGAGGGGAGAGGGGCAAGGATTACTGATTCAGCAGCGCCATAATGTCCTGCGTTCGCGCCGCCATCAGCGCCGCATCGGCGCGGGATTCCACGTTCAGGCGCACCACCGGCTCGGTGTTTGACGAGCGCAGGTTGAAGCGCCACTGCGGGAAGGTCATGCTGATGCCGTCGGTACGGTCGATCTCCAGCGCGTGCAGGGCAAAGTGATGCTCCACGCGGGCAATCGCCTCGGCAGGGGCCGCAAGGGTGCTGTTGATCTCCCCGCTCGCCGGGAAGGCCGCCATGCGGTCACGCACCAGCTCACCCAGCGACTGGCCCTTCAGGCACAGCAGCTCGGTCACCAACAGCCACGGGATCATCCCGCTGTCGCAGTAGGCAAAATCGCGGAAGTAGTGGTGGGCGCTCATCTCGCCGCCGTAAATGGCGTCTTCCTCACGCATGCGCTCTTTGATGAAGGCATGCCCGGTTTTGGACATCACCGGGGTGCCGCCCGCTGCGGCGACCACGTCCACCGTGTTCCAGGAGAGACGCGGGTCATGGATGATGCGCGAACCGGGGTTTTTCTCGAGGAATGCTTCCGCCAGCAGGCCGACAATGTAGTAGCCCTCGATAAACTGCCCTTTTTCGTCGAACAGGAAGCAGCGGTCAAAGTCGCCGTCAAAGGCGATGCCCATGTCGGCGCCGTGTTCGATAACGGCGTTGCGGGTATCGGCCCGGCACTCCGGCAGCAGCGGGTTCGGTATACCGTTCGGGAAGTTGCCGTCCGGGGTGTTGTGAACCTTCACGAAGGTGACCGGCACGTTGAGCGCTTTGAAGCGGGCTTCGAGAGCATCCACCACCGGGCCTGCCGCGCCATTCCCGGAGTTAATGACCAGCTTAAGCGGCTTGAGGTTTGCCAGGTTGATGTAACCCAGCAGGTGGTCAATGTAGGCCCCGCGCAGATCGATTTTTTGATAGCTGCCGCGTTTCGCCTCATTCACCGGCGGGAAGTCGTTGGCTTCCGCCAGACGCTGCACGTCGCGCAGGCCGGTATCGCCGCTGATCGGGCGAGCCCCCTCGCGCACCAGCTTCATGCCGTTGTAGTCCATCGGGTTATGGCTGGCGGTCACTTCGATCCCGCCGTCGACGCCCAGGTGGAAGGTGGCGAAGTAGATCTCTTCGGTGCCGGAAAGGCCGATATCCAGCACGTCGACGCCCGCGTCCTGCAGCCCTTTCGCCAGCGCCAGCTTCAGCGCTTCGCTGGTCAGGCGCACGTCGCCGCCCAGCACGATGGTTTTTGGTTTTAAGTATTCGCCGTACGCGCGGCCAATGCGCCACGCAATGTCTTCATTCAGCTCTTCACCGAGCTTGCCGCGAATGTCGTAGGCTTTAAAACAGGTTAATTTTTGCATCATTACCCCTTTTTCAGGCAACAGTTGGCCCGACCCGGACAGGGCCAATTTAATTTTGTTGTTTTGTAGGCCCGGTAAGCGCAGCGCCACCGGGCAAAATGCGTGAGCGCTAGACCCGCCCGTATCTGTCCTCAAAGCGGACGATATCGTCCTCTTCCAGGTACGAGCCGGAGCGCACTTCAATCAGATCGAGGGGGATTTTCCCCGGATTTTCCAGGCAGTGGGTCGCCCCCAGCGGGATGTAAATCGACTCGTTTTCACCGAGCAGGGTCTCGACATTGTCGATGGTGACTTTGGCGGTACCCGCCACCACCACCCAGTGCTCCGCGCGGTGGTGATGCATCTGCACCGACAGCCCCTCGCCCGGCTTAACGGTGATGCGTTTCACCTGGTAGCGGTCGCCCTCGTCGATGGAGTCGTATTTGCCCCACGGACGGTAAACTTCGCGGTGAATGTGGTGCTCATGACGGCCATCGGCCTTGATCTGCTCCACCACTTTTTTGACGTCCTGCACCGCGTTGCGATCGGCAATCAGCACCGCGTCTTTGGTCTGCACCACCACCAGGTCCTTCACCCCGACGGTAGTGACCAGGCCAGACTCGGCGTACACATAGCTGTTTTCGGTTTTATGGCTGATCACATCCCCGTGATGGACGTTACCTTCCGGTGACTGGGCGCTGATCTCCCACAGAGAGGACCAGGAGCCGACGTCGCTCCAGCCCGCATTCATCGGCACCACCACCGCATCGGCGGTTTTTTCCATCACCGCGTAATCCACCGACTCCTCGGGGCAGGCGAGGAACGCAGCTTCGTCCACGCGGATAAAGTCCAGATCCGGGTCGACGGTAGCCATTGCGCGTTCGCAGGCTTCGAGGATGTCCGGGCGATATTTTTGCAGCTCTTCCAGATAGCGTCCGGCGCGGAACAGGAACATGCCGCTGTTCCAGTAGTACTCGCCGCTGGCGACGTAGGCCTGAGCGGTTTCCATATTGGGTTTTTCGACGAACTGCGCCACGTCAAAGGCCAGGCTGTCGCCCTCGCCCGGCGTGACGTTGCCGCGACGGATATAGCCATAGCCGGTTTCGGGCAGATCCGGCACGATGCCGAAGGTCACCAGCTTGCCGCTGTCGGCATACGGGATCGCCGCCCGCACCGCTTCGCGGAACGCCTCTTCCTGCTGGATGACGTGGTCTGCCGCCAGCACCAGCATCAGCGGATCGCAATCCGGGCTGCTGCGCTGCGCTGCCAGTGCCGCCAGGGCGATGGCCGGGGCGGTGTTGCGTCCGGCCGGTTCAAGAATGATGTTTTCGGTGAGCTTGTTCAGCTGACGCAGCTGCTCGGCGACGATAAAGCGGTGCTGTTCGTTACAGATCACTACCGGGCTTTCGCAGTCCACGCCGTTAAGACGGTTCACCGTGGTCTGCAGCATGGTGAGCTCCCCTTTCAGGCAGAGGAACTGTTTTGGATAGAGCACGCGGGAGAGTGGCCATAACCGGCTACCTGAGCCACCCGCCATCACAACCGGGTACAACGTATTCTTATTCATGATTTATCCCCGAATATCTGCAATAAACTGGTTCAGCACGTTCTCTTTCTCGAGCGTGCGTTCGGCATAGTCACGCGCTATCGCGTTCTCTTTGGGCATAGATAAGGCTTGTTCGATCCCGCTTACCAGCGCGGGCACCGATTCAGGCTCGACGCACACCGCGATCCCCGGCAGGCTGTCGCACAGCTGGCCCAGCTCGGTGTGGGCCTCGGCGGTGATCACCGCGTTGCCGCCCACCGCCAGAATGTTGGTCAGCTTGGAGGGCAGAACGGCATCCGCCGCGCCGCGCTTTTGCACCACCAGATGGCAATCGGCCATCTTCAGCAGCGCCGGTAAAGCGTCGTAAGACTGTAGCGGCAGGAAGCTGACGTTCTGCAGGCTGCGCTCCTGGGCCATTTTTTCCAGCCTTGCCTTGCCGCCGCCCTGGCCGACAATCACAAACTGCCAGGGTTGGTCGCTGACCTGTTCGGCGGCCTCAATCACACTTTCGAGTCCTTGCTTCAGGTTGATGTTGCCCGAATAAAGAATGAGTTTTTTTGCTTCTGGCAGACCCAACTGCTCGCGCAGGGCTGCGGCATCCGTCGGTGTTACATCGCGAAAACGCGCCACTTCTGACCAGTTGGGAAAGAAGATCACTTTTTCCGCCGCCACACCCTTCTCCTGCGCCTTGTTCATCATTGAGCGCGAGATAGTGGAGACGTAGTCAACGTTACGCAGACCGTTGCGCTCGAAGGCGCTGGCCATTTTCGCCACCTTGCCGCCCTTGCCTTTCCCGGCCATTCCCAGGCCCAGCATGGCGTCCACTTCGTAATCCTGAATGTGCAGCAGGGTGCGCGCGCCCGAGAGTTTGCCCAGCAGGCGCATGCCCGGGGTGCAAAACAGGGTCGGCACCACGCCGATAATGCGATCCGGCTTCCAGCGACGTTGCGCCATCAGCGGGAAGAAACTGCTCAGGGCAAAGCTGCCCAGATGAATCAAACGTTTTAAGGTCGATGGCTGCTTCGGCACGTACAGCGGGCAGCGCCAGACGGTGGCGGCGCCCTCTTCACGACGGTAGCGCCAGCTGGAGTAGGACTCGCCCACCTGCCACTCCGGGTAGTAAGGCGGTGCGGTAATAACCCGCACCTCATGGCCCTGGCGGGCCATCCATTCGACCATCTCGCCGGTGTACTTACCGATACCGGTCAGTTCGGGGGAATAGTTAATTCCGTATACGAGGATCTTCATAGTCCCGGCACTCCGGCCTGCTGCAGAAAATAGGCCCGGCTGTTGTCATGCACGTTATCGCTTGCCAGCAGCTGTTCTGCCGTCTGCCAGCGGTAGTCGTCATGCTGTGCATCAGGCAGACGCAGGTCCGCCTGATGCACCTTCAGGCGAAAACCGAGCACCACGTAGTGGGTGGTGAAATCGGTGCCGGAAAAGTTGTCGTCATAGAAGTGCTGCCAGACACCGTAGAACTGCCCCGCCGTCATCGGCAGACGGAGCCCCAGCTCCGCCTCCGTCAGACGCGCAAAGGCATTTTCCAGCGTCTCGTCTTTCTGCACCCGCCCGCCCGGTACGAACCAGTAGCCCTGCGCCGGGCGGTTGGTACGCTGCCCGAGCAGGAACTCACCGCGCTCGTTCTCCACAATCAGATCGATGGAGATAAGCGGGGTGGAACGCACCACAGTGGCAAAATCTTCCTGACTCAAAAACATAGTTACCCCCGGAAGCGGTGCTGGTTTTCCAGGAACCACTGGTACGTGCTGGCCAGCCCCTGCGCCAGCGTCACCTCGTGGAACCAGCCCAGCTGGTGCAGACGGGTCACGTCCAGCAGCTTGCGCGGGGTGCCGTCAGGTTTGGTGGCATCGAACACCACGCGCCCCTTGTACCCCACCACCTGGCTGATGGTGAGCGCCAGCTCGCGGATGGTGCAGTCCACACCGGTGCCGACGTTGATGTGCGACAGCATCGGCTCGGTGTTCTCCTGCCACACCTCCTGAGCCAGCTCCATTACGTGAATGCTGGCAGCCGCCATATCGTCCACGTGCAGGAACTCGCGCATCGGCGTGCCGCTGCCCCAGACCACCACTTCCGGCGCGTTACCGGCCTTCGCCTCATGGAACCGGCGCAGCAGCGCCGGGATCACATGGGAGTTGCTCGGGTGGAAGTTATCGTTCGGGCCGTACAGGTTAGTCGGCATTACCGAGCGATAGTCGCGGCCATACTGGCGGTTATAGGATTCGCACAGCTTGATCCCGGCAATCTTGGCGATGGCGTACGGCTCGTTGGTGGCTTCAAGCGTGCCCTGCAGCAGCTCGCTCTCGGCAATCGGCTGCTTCGCCATCTTCGGATAGATACAGGATGAGCCGAGGAACAGCAGCTTGTTCACGTTGTGCAGGTGCGCCGCGTGAATGATGTTGCTCTCGATCATCATGTTCTCGTAGATGAAGTCCGCCGGGTAGGTATTGTTGGCAACAATACCCCCCACTTTTGCCGCCGCCAGATAGACCTGGTCGATGCGCTGTTCGGCAAAGAAGGCCTCTACCGCTTGCGCATCCAGCAGGTTAAGCTCGTCACGACCGCGCAGCACCAGTTCGACGTTGCCACGCTGTTCCAGCTGGCGGACGATCGCCGAACCCACCATCCCGCGATGTCCGGCAACAAAAATACGTTGTTTGGTCATTCTCAGGACTCCAGCGCGATGGCAACCTCGTAGCCGTGGGATTTGAGCAGGGAGTGTTTTTTCGCCGCTTCAAGATCTTTAGCCACCATTTCGGAGACCATCTCCTGCAGCGTGGTTTCTGGTTTCCAGCCCAGTTTTTCGTGCGCTTTGGTCGGGTCGCCCAGCAGGGTTTCAACCTCGGCAGGACGGAAGTAGCGCGGATCAACTTCCACAATCACGTCGCCCGGCTGTACGCCCGGTGCGTCGTGGCCGGTCACGGAAACCACAATGCCCTTCTCTTCCACGCCGGTGCCTTCGAAGCGCAGTTTGATGCCCAGCTGAGCCGCTGCCATCTCAACGAACTGACGCACGGAATACTGCACGCCGGTGGCGATAACGAAGTCTTCCGGTTTTTCCTGCTGCAGCATCATCCACTGCATCTTGACGTAGTCTTTGGCATGGCCCCAGTCACGCAGGGAGTCCATATTGCCGAGGTGCAGCTTCTTCTCGAGGCCCTGAGCGATATTGGCGATAGCGCGGGTGATTTTGCGGGTCACGAAGGTCTCGCCGCGGCGCGGGGATTCGTGGTTGAACAGAATGCCGTTACAGGCGTACATGCCGTAGGATTCACGGTAGTTCACGGTGATCCAGTAGGCGTACATTTTTGCCACCGCATACGGGGAGCGCGGGTAGAACGGGGTGGTCTCTTTCTGCGGGATCTCCTGCACCAGGCCGTACAGCTCGGAGGTAGAAGCCTGATAGAAACGGGTCTTCTTCTCAAGGCCGAGGAAACGAATCGCTTCCAGCAGGCGCAGGGTACCGATGGCGTCTACGTCAGCGGTGTATTCCGGGGACTCGAAGGAGACCGCAACGTGGCTCATGGCGCCCAGGTTATAGACTTCGTCCGGCTGCACTTCCTGCAGAATACGGGTCAGGTTGGAGGTATCGGTCAGATCGCCGTAGTGCAGGTGGAATTTCGGGTTCGTTGCGTGTGGATCCTGGTAGATATGATCCACGCGCTCGGTATTGAAAGAGGAGGCACGACGTTTGATTCCGTGCACTTCGTAGCCTTTTTCCAGCAGGAGTTCCGCCAGATAAGAACCATCCTGTCCGGTTACGCCGGTGATGAGAGCGACTTTAGACATGTTTATTTTCTCCAGACTTATCAGAAGTTATTCAGTTTCAACGCGTTCGCGTATCACCACTGCGGGATTGCCACGGCAAAGCCTGTTTGCCGGTAGCGACTTAAAAACACTGCTGCGCGCGCCAATAACGGTACCGTTACCAATTGAGACGCCGGGGGCGACAAATACGTCGGTCGCCAGCCAGCATTTCTCGCCAATGGTTATTGGCTGCGCGTTTATATCAAAATGTTGACTCATATAATCGTGGCTGCCGGTGCACAGATAGCATTTCTGTGATACCACCGCATTCGCACCAATCGAAATATCGCCGAGGGTGTATAACACCGCGTCATCGCCAACCCAGGCGTTATCCCCCAAGGTTAATTTCCACGGGTAAGTAATTTTTACCGAGGGGCGAATCACTACGTTTTTTCCGATTTTTGCGCCGAAGCAGCGTAATAAAAATGCGCGCCAGCGATACATAATTTGCGGTGACCAGGCAAATAACGTTGCCTGAACGGCCCACCATAACTGCACCTTAATGCCGCCTGCGCCGCGAAACCCTTTTGGCACAGAGAAGCCGCTTAATTCCTGCATACTCTTTCCTTATATTCAGACTTTGTTATATAAGGCTTTGGTTTTACCCGTCGTTTTCAGACGTAATAAATAAGATAATTCCGCGAGCGCCCCCGGCATACGCAATATTTCGCGCTGAACTTTTTTGGCGTCCTGACATAATTCCAGATTATTCGAAGTTGACACCCCGCCCATCGAAAATTCAGATACCAGACCCGGCAGGCGTTTAAACGGATAACCGGCTTTATACAGTCGCGCGGTCAGGGCGTAATCCGATGAGACGCGATATTGCAGATCGTACGGGTAGGTTTTTAAACCACTCAGCGGAAAGAAAATCGCCTGATGGCTGGCCGGCAGGCTGTGATAAATATACCAGCCCGGTTTCGCCGCACGGCGCACTTTATTTCCGTCACCAAAATCGAGTAAGGCGTCGCCCATGTACATGGCATTGTCGTTCGCCCGGCTGAGCTGACGCACAAACTGCGCCACGTCGTCATGAAAAATATCGCCGGAGTTCAGGAAAATGGCGTAACGCCCCTGCGCCATATCGATGCCCTTATTCATGGCATCATAGATACCGCGATCCTTCTCGCTGATATAACGTAAGTTATACTCACCGTTGAGTTTTTCGAGAAACTCTGCGGTGCCGTCGTTCGAACCGCCATCCACCACAATCCATTCAAAGCTGAGGCTGGGATCGCCTGCCAGATTGCGCAGCGACCGCCAGGTTTTTACCACACCCTCGTAGTTACGAAAGGCAACAGTAATAACGCTGAGTAACATAAACCACCTCGTTATGAATGCGTAATATTCAGCGCCTTGCGCAAAATAAACGGGCAAACAATTAAGAATGCGTACTCCGGGCTAAATATTGACCCGGTAAAAAACAGCGACACCGGCGTAAAAAGATAAAGCTGTACGCGAAAATTCTGATTATCACCAAAGGCGCTGATCGTCATTTTGAAAACTTTAAACAGATACCACGCCGTTAATAATACTGCGAACCATGAGAAATAAATAATCAGCAGATACAAGCCATTGTCTATTGTTTTTCCGACGTCCGCACCGTTAAAGATTCCGAATGATGCGACATATTCATAAAGTGAGCCGAATCTGACAACGCCGTCAATATGGGTTAAAGAGTACCCAACCATCACCAGCGGACCGATAATACGATAATAAGATGACGACCCTTCGGTACCTAAATCACCCAGACGTTCGGAAATATACGGGAAGGCAAAGACCACCCCGACTAAAAACACCGACAATGAAATGATCGCTAACGGTAACTTTTTCTTGATCGCCTCTTTATTCAGGTACTGAAACGCCCACTCAAGGAGGTAAAACAGAATAAAGGTCATTACCCCGGAGAACGAACCTGACAGAACAATTCCTGCAAGAATCATAGCATCGCTCTTGGGCGTTTTGATACCAAACTGTTTGATGCTGAGCCAAATTGAGATTAACGCCAGAGCGAAGAATGCCGGTTCGAAATAGAGTGCCGTGGTGCGCTTTCCGCCAAATTTAATGAAATTCAGTACATAGCTATTACTGTAAATAAGATATTTCGAAATTATTTCCATCAGGCTACTGCCACCGGTGAGAATAATTTGCGCCATCTCCAGGGCAGCAATAGAAACGATGATGCCAATGACCAGATAAAAGAACCTGAGGATCTTCCGATAATTGTGCGGCGATATCGTTTTAAAGCGAATACTCCACACCATGCCGATGATGATCACGATATAGACAAACAGCATGGTGGAGGTGATATATTTGCTGGCATCCAGCGACTGACCAAAGATGTAGTTGAAGGCCGTCAGCCCCACGCCCAATCCCAGGGCTATCATCAGCTTCTTCACGCTGATTTTGTCGACAAACAGCAACAGCAGCAGCGGTAAGAAGGTGACGATGGTGATGGGGAAACTTTCCCCCAGCTGGGCAATTTTGACGTTGACCAACAGGTAGACCAGCGGCAGCAGCAGATAGCTACAGATTCTGATAGAACGAGACATACTCCTCCAGCATCTGTTGTCCACTGTAGGCCTGGCGGCTGCGGGCGCGGAAAGCCTCAAGGGTGGTGCCAAATACTGCCTGGGCGATCTCCGCCTTCGCCAGCTGCACCAGAGGCAGCACTTCGTTTTCGCTGAAGGTTTTGCCCCCGGATTTTTCCAGCACTTCCCGCGCGGCGTCGCTGTGGGTGGCGATCACCGGCACCCCAATCGAGAGCGCTTCGCACAGGATCAGCGGGTAGTTATCGACCCGGGAGCTGAACACCAGCGCATCCATGCCGTTAAGGGCGCTCATCAGCTTGCGCTTGTCGGTTTCGAAGCCGTGGTTCACCACGTTCGGCCCCTCAAACGGCGAGAATTTACCGAAGGTGTGCAGTTCGATTTTGTCGCCGAGCGCCATCATGTCACGCACCAGCTGCTGGTTAGTTTTGCCGTCGTAGCGCAGATCGTGGGCGACCACGGCGATTTTCGGCTTGCCGGCGGTCACCGCGACCGGGGTCAGCTCGGCCAGAATGGCCTCCGTCGCCACGTCGATGCCGTTGTTGATGATCCGGCAGCGCCCTGCCCCGTACAGGCTGTTAAAAGCATCAGCCACGTGCTGGCTGGGAGAGATAAACTGGCAGCCCAGCGCCAGCATGTCGCGGAACAGCTGACGTTTGCCGTCCACCAGCTGATGGGCGCGATCCACCTTCACCGGCGGGTAGTTGCTGAGGGTCGGGCATTTCTGGCAGTTGTCTTTCCACCCTTCGCAGCCGTCGGTAAAGGCACAGCGGCCGGTCACGCTCCAGTGATCGTGCAGGGTCCAGACGAACGTGGTGTCCGGCTTATGGGCCTGAACGTTCTCGCAGAATGCCACCACCTCTGCAAGCCGAAGCCAGTAGCTGTGCAGCACGTGGAAATGCAGCACCACCGGGCCCGGCGTGCGGGTGACGGTGCGATACAGGCTGTTGAGATTGCCGAACAGGTCGCGGTTAAACAGGCGGAACAGCGCGATGTTGGCCACCGAGGTCAGCCGCGGAGTGTGTTTCACCACATTAGGATAGCGATCGTGGCTGACGCTTTTCTTGCCGCCCTTGCCGTAACCGTAGACAAAGCGCGACTGAAGTCCTTTTTGCAGCGCGCGCTGGTGCAGATCCAGCGCCACCCCTGCCGCCCCGCCCTCGGCGAGACGCACGTTAAATTGCAGAATGTTCATTTGATCACCTTCACGCGGGCCTTCTCGCCCACCACCAGCGCGTTGTCCGGGATGCTGTCGAGCACCACGCTTCCCGCCCCAATAGTGACGTTATTGCCGACGGTGATATCACCGATCATCACCACGTTGGCGCCCAGCTCAACGTTATTGCCGATCACCGGACAGGCCAGGCTGTCCGGGCCGCGGTTGCCAAGGGTCACCCCGTGGCGAATGGTGAAATCATCCCCGGCGACCACGAATTTATTGATCACCACGGCATAGCCGTGATGAATGGTGAAGCGACGACCGATGGTGGCCGCGGCCTGGATCTCGTAGCCGAAGAAGCACTCGGTGATGATGCGATAAAGCACCAGCACCGGCGCCGCCCACAGATTGTTAAGGACGTTCTTTTTGCGCCACACCGAGCAAAAATGGGCCACCCGGTAGGCCAGCACCATGCAGCAGGGGCGCAGGCTCCAGCTGTTTGCGCGACAATCTTCCAGCACCATTATTTCCCCCGCAGTCCATCAGCCAGACGCTTACCGTTACGCACTGAAATCAGGGTCAGCAGCGTGCGCCAGTTCATGCGCTTGTTGCGGATCTGATAGAGCGTAAACAGCTGATATTTGCGGCTGGCGCGGTCGAACTTGTCCCGATGCTTGCGATAGAAGTGGAAGTAGCCGGAGAACTTTTTCGGCGACGAGGTGATCTGCATTTCGCCATGATTGATGTGCAGGATCTGCGTGGCTTCTTCCACCTTCCACGGCTCGCCGTACTCCACTACCATCCGCAGGAAGATGTCGTAATCCTGGGCGGCGGCAAGGGTCGTATCGAACAGGCACTCCTTGAAGCGCCATGCCCAGGTAAAGACCTGATTGCCGATGATATTGCGCTTGTAGAACAGGTGGCGCGAGTACGGCGATTTTGGGTACAACGGCAGGCTGGCGGGCTGGGAGTAGACCTCCCCCTCGCAGACGTAGTCGTTGGCGTATAAAAACGCGTGGGTCACCAGGTGATGCTGATGGGACAGGAAGGTCGACAGCCGGTTCGGCGTCCACTCATCGTCATCGTCGATGCCGGTCAGGTACTGGCCTTTGGCCTGCAAAATGGCCTGGTTGCGGACCGCACAGGCACCGGAGTTGATGGCGTTGTGGGTGTAGATCACCCGCGGATCGTTCAGGTCAGCGACAAACTTTTGCAGCTGCTCGTACGAGGAGGAGCAATCATCAACGATGATCAATTCCCAGTGGTCATAATCCTGGCGCAATACCGATTTTATCGCACGGATCGCCAGCTGCTGACGGTTCCATGTCGGCATATAAATGGAAATCAAAGGACGTGGTGTCATGGTATTCCCCGAATGGCTCATTACTTGCTGTCCGATTTATATTCGTACTCGTAATACCCGTAATCCTGATACCCGCTGGCGCGGCGGAAGATGGAGTTGAGGATCACCCCTTTCACCGCGATGCCGTTCTGCTCGAAGCGGCTGAGGCTGGTTTCCACCTCTTTCAGGGTGTTCACCGCATAGCGCGCCACCATAAGTGTGGTGCCCGCATGGCGGCCGACAACCGCTGCATCTGTTACCGCGAGGATTGGCGGGGTGTCGATCAGCACCAGGTCATAGTTTTTGCTCGCCCACTCCACCAGCTGGGTAAAGCGCTCGCTCATCAGCAGCTCCGACGGGTTCGGCGGCACCTGCCCGCGCGTGACCAGGTCAAAATTAGGGATCGAGGTCGGCTTCGCGCACTGGCTGATATCGCCCTTGCCCAGCAGAATGTCCGACAGACCGTTCTCGTTGTTGGTGCCGAGCAGCTCGTGGGTGTAGCCCTTACGCATATCGCAGTCGATCAGCAGCACGCGCTTGTTGGTCTGGCTGACCACCGCCGCGAGGTTGGCACAGACGAAGGTTTTCCCGATGGAGGGGCTGACACCGGTGAGCATCAGTACGTTGTTGCTGGCCTGCATCATGGCGAAGTGCAGGCTGGTGCGCAGGCTGCGGATGGCTTCGATAGCCAGATCCGTCGGGTTGCCCACTGCCAGCAGCTGGCTCTGTTTGTAGCGTTTGACGCCGTTGGTGGTTTTGACGCTGTCACGCGACTTCTGCCACTCCGACAGCGGGATGCTGGCGTAGACGTTGATGCCGTGCTCTTCAAGCACCTGCGGGCTTTCGATCCCGCGGTTAAACAGGGAGCGCAGCAGCACGCCAACGATGGAGAGCATCAGGCCGAGAATAATGCTGCCGAGAATAATCAGCGCTTTCTTCGGCTTCAGCACGCCAGGCTGGGTGATGGCCGGGTCGACAATGCGCACGTCGCCCACGGTGCTCGCCTCGGTGATCTTCAGCTCCTGCTGTTTATTCAGCAGCTGCATATAGACCTGCTGGCCCGATTCAACGTCGCGGGTCAAACGCAGGATCTCCTGCTGGGTTTTTGGCATCGCGGTGACGCGATTATTCAGCTTCGCCTTTTCCTCTTCCAGGGTCTGGCGTTTTTCCAGCAGCGTGCGGTAGGCCGGGTGACGTTTGGTGTAGAGCTTGGAGATTTCCGCCTCTTTAAAGGTCAGCTCGTTCAGCTGGGCGTCGATGTTGACCATCGAATCCAGCACCGACTTCGCCTCCAGCGGCAGGTCAACGGAGTCTTTATCCTGACGGAACGCGTTGAGCTTGTTCTCGGCCTGATCCAGATGTCCGCGCACTTCCGGGAGCTGTTTCGCAAGGAACTCGAGGCTTTTTGACGCCTCTTCCGACTTGCGCTTCACGTTCTGCGCCTGGTAGTTGCGGGTAATGCTGTTGAGGATGTCGCGGATCTTATCCTTGTCTTCCCCGGTAAAGTTCAGTCTCAGCACCCCGGTATCTTTTCCGGTTTCAGTGACGGTCAGGTTGCCCTGCAGGTTATTGATCATCCCCAGCATCGAGAATTTGCTGACGGTAAACTCGCTGCCGGTCTGGGCATGAATGGCGCTGACCATCATGCTCACGCCGTCTTTTGTCAGCATCTCCCCCACCTTGCCCTCGGCGCTAAACCCGGCGTCGCTGGTGAGCTGATAGCGATCTTTTCCCAGCACCTCAAGGGTAAAGACCTGGCTGGCCCCCCCGGCAGGAAGCGTGAAGGTGGTCACTTTGACGGTGTCGTTCTGACGCCCCATCAACCGATCCCAGCCCGCGCCAAACACCGGGAAGCTGTTTTTGCTGACGCCGATATCGAGATCCAGATCGTCCACGGTTTTGCCCAACACCAGGCGGGACTGGATCAGCTCAATTTCCGCCTGCGAGGCGGGCGGCTTGTTCGCCAGCGCCGAACCAATGTCCTGCACCAGGGAACTGCCGCTGTTCTGCTCAATTTGTACCAGCGCATCGGCGCTGTAGATCGGCGTGGCGAAGAGGGTATAGATCACCGCCGCAACGGCGAACACGGCGGTAATGCCAATCACCCACCAGCGCGCCTCGACCACGGTGCCGATCAGGCGACCAATATCAATTTCATCACCGCCCGCACTCGGGGCGGCAGAAGGTTTTACGTTTGCTGTCATTATTATCCCTGCTGAACGTTCAGTGCCTGTGCCCACTGGCGGGCAGACTGGTCGAGTAAGGTGTAAACCGCCTCAAACGCTTCGTGGCTTTTGCGATAGGGGTCGGGGATCTCACGTTCGTTATCCCAGTGACCAAACAGCATCACCTTGCCGCGCATTTCCGGTGCGATATCGCACAGGGCGTGGATATGGCGTTTTTCCATCGCCAGGATCAGGTCATAATCGCGGCACAGGCTGGCCGACACCTGACGGGCGCAGTGCCCGTCGAGTGAAAGCTGATGCTCTGCGGCAACCTGACGCGCACGCTCGTCGGCACCTTTGCCAACCAGCGCGCCCAGCCCGGCTGACGCCACGGTGAGCTGCGGTTGATACTGTTTCAAAAGCCGTTCAGCGGTAGGGGAACGGCAGATGTTCCCCACACACACCACCAGAATCTTGTTAAACATCGCTATCACCAGTTGTGGTACTGATGCACCGTATCGGACATCGTGTGGATATTGTTGATGGTCGGCATCAGCTGGTTCATCACACGGTTCCAGCGCGTTATCGGCGCGGTAGTGACATAGACCACGTCATACGGCTGGAGGCGGAAGCTGGTCGCCATCACCAGCGAGGTGGCATCAGACATATCCAGCTGGTAAACGTTGGCAATCTTGCCCTTCGCACCGTTTCCAGTAATCGGACGGATGACGAAGATGCCGCTGGCGTCGGAGGTGCTCATATCCAGTCCTTCCGCGTTGCCCAGCGCTTCGGTCAGGGTCATGCCGCTGAAGTCCATCTTGAGGGTGCTCTGTTTCTTCACTTCACCCATCACAAACACTTTCAGGTCGTCATTGCGCGGCACGAACAGAATGTCACTCGGATAGAGCAGACGGTTCTGACTCAGATCGCCGTTCTGCATCAGGGCCTGCAGGGAGATACGCTCCTCTTTGCCTTTATGCGTCAGCACCGCGTTGCGCCAGTCGGCGCCATCGGTGAGGCCGCCCGCGGCGTTGATGGCATCAAGCACCGTCAACGGTACGTTGGTGATTGGCTGCTGGCCGGATTTATTCACCTGGCCGGAGACGTAGGCTTTTTGCGAGCGGAATGCGGCGATATTAACGTCCACCTGCGGGTCAGCGATATACTGCGCTAAACGGCCGGTAATATCACTGCGGATCTGGCTAAGGGTTTTGCCTGCAACACGGATCTTGCCGACATAGGGATAGAACATGGTGCCGTCCGACTGGACCCAGTTACCGGCATCGCTGGAGCTACGGTACTGCCCGGCGGGAGTGGTCAGTTCGGGGTGATCCCAGACGGTGACGTTAATCACATCGCCAGGCCCGACGCGGTACTGGTAGTTGGCGATCTCTTCATCAAGGCTGACGTTAGGTCGCGCGACAACCGGGCGGGGGCGTAATTGTTCAACCAGCTGCGGGGTCATGGGATAAACATTCACCATGCGGTTAATATCAAAGTCAGCGTCCTGCTGTTTAATCACATCCTTGCCCGAGGTTGACATATTGCTGCCGGGAAAGACCGTACAACCACTCATCAAGGTCACAGACACCAATAATGGCATCAATTTCATTTTGGATTTCATCATTGATTATTTATCACTATGGCAGAGTAATTATCCTGTGCATTTAAATAAGTGCGAAGGCGTATTACTTTTAGCATGCAGTCAATAAAAGAGAAATATAACTGGCATCAGTCCTAAAAGAAGCTTATTCGCTCTCAGGCTATTGACAGAATAATCGAGGCTGATTAACACGCTTTCAGGCACGCTACCGCCCTTGGCTTTCAGTTACCAATTCACTGCTTAAACAGCAAGTTAGGGATAAACACCCTCTTTGATAGCGTTTAATGAAAAATATAAAGGACAGGATAATTCCGAACCCAATATAGATTTATCACGTCATTAAACCGACACAGAAATAGCATCAAAAATGACCGCTATTTGATGCTGAAAGAATTGTTGCAGCTATCTGAAAAGCAGGCAAGGAAACATCACCAAAGGCGTGGCTTTTAAGATTAATATTAACGGTCGCATTTCTGTGTTTTTAGGAATAGCTTGATATTGACATTATTAAATACACTTATCGACCTGCGATATTTCTTATTTTACTTTATTCGGATTTATTCCACTATTAGCCCACAGAGTGAGGGGTTTATTTCATACGCGTTAAGGAAAATCTGTGCAGATAAATGCCCGGCTGGCATTGCATTTTTCTGGCGCAGTATCCATGATCGAAATGTGACAATTGTCATATAACGAAAGGTATTACTCTCACTATGGAATGGATAGCAGATCCATCAATATGGGCCGGCCTGGTCACCCTGGTGGTGCTGGAGCTTGTGCTCGGTATCGATAACCTGGTCTTTATCGCTATTCTCGCCGAAAAACTGCCCCCTGCTCAGCGCGACCGCGCCCGCATTACCGGTCTGTTAATGGCGATGATCATGCGCCTGCTGCTGTTGGCCTCTATCTCCTGGCTGGTGACCCTCACCCGCCCGCTGTTTACCGTCCACGGTTTTGGCTTCAGCGCTCGCGATCTGATTATGCTGTTTGGTGGTTTTTTCCTGATCTTCAAAGCCACTGTCGAACTCAACGAAAGGCTGGAAGGTAAGGACAGCGAAAACCCCACCCAACGCCGCGGCGCGAAATTCTGGGCGGTGGTGGCGCAAATTGTGGTGCTGGACGCCGTCTTCTCACTGGATTCGGTGATCACCGCCGTGGGCATGGTCGATCACCTGCCCGTCATGATGGCCGCCGTGATTATCGCCATCGCGCTGATGGTGATGGCCAGCAAGGCGCTGACGCGCTTCGTCAATGATCACCCGACGATTGTCATTTTATGCCTGAGCTTCCTGCTGATGATTGGCTTTAGCCTGGTGGCAGACGGTTTTGGCTTCCATATTCCGAAAGGGTATCTCTACGCCGCAATTGGCTTCTCGGTGATTATCGAGGCGCTGAACCAGCTGGCGATCTTTAACCGCCGCCGTTTTCTCTCCGCCAACCAGACCCTGCGCCAGCGCACCGCCGATACGGTGATCCGCCTGCTGAGCGGGAAAAAGGAGGATGCCGAACTGGACGCGCAGTCTGCCTCGCTGCTGGCCGACCATGACGACAGCCCGATCTTTGCCCCCCAGGAGCGGCGGATGATTGAGCGGGTGCTGCATCTTAACCAGCGCTCCGTCAGCAGCATTATGACCTCGCGCCACGATATCGAGCATATTGACCTTAACGCGCCGGAAGAACACATCCGCGCCCTGCTGGATAAAAACCAGCACACTCGCATCGTGGTCACCGGCAGCGATCGGGAAGAGGAGCTGCTGGGTGTGGTGCATGTGATCGACCTGCTTAATCAGCAGCTGCGCGGCGAGCCGTTAAACCTGCGCGTACTGATCCGCCAGCCGCTGGTGTTCCCGGAGGTGCTGCCGCTGCTGCAGGCCCTGGAGCAGTTCCGCAACGCGCGTACCCATTTTGCGTTTGTGGTGGATGAGTTTGGTTCCGTGGAGGGGATCGTGACGCTCAGCGACGTGATGGAGACCATTGCGGGCAATCTGCCGAACGAAGTGGAAGAGATCGACGCCCGGCATGATATCCAGAAGAACGCCGACGGCAGCTGGACCGCCAACGGCCATATGCCGCTGGAGGATCTGGTGCAGTATGTGCCCCTGCCGCTGGACGACAAGCGCGAATACCACACCATCGCGGGCCTGCTGATGGAGTACCTGCAGCGGATACCGCAGCCGGGCGAAGAGGTACAGGTGGGAGATTACGCCCTGAAAACGCTGGAGGTGGAGAACCACCGGGTGCAGAAAGTGCAGCTGATTCCGCTGATCACGCAGGAGGATGTGGATTACGAGGTTTGATGCTGTTCCCCTCACCCTAACCCTCTCCCCATAGGGGAGAGGGAACAGTCAGGTTCGGTCTTTGAGCATGAGCTCGATCGGCTTTTCCCCCTCTCCCCTATGGGGAGAGGGCAGGGGTGAGGGGTGGGGTGTGAAGGTGTTTAAATCTACTGGATCTTCTCCAGCAGCTTCTTCACATCTTTACCGTTCTTCGACTCTTTATTCTTCTCGGCCCAGTCACTTAACCGGCGTTTCGCTTCATCCTGCAGATGCTTACGCATCAGCTGATCCACCTGCAGGCTGTAGTTCAGCGCCTGCCAGTTGCCGTATACGTTCAGCGGGATCGGCGTGGTTTTCAGGAAATCGATCAGCTTGCCTTCGCCAAGCCATCCTTCCAGCACGCGGACTTTAAAGCGGGTATCCGCCGTCTCTTTAACCAGATCCAGCGTGCCGTTTCCTTCAAGGGTCAGCATCGGCGACTCGCCCTGCATATCCTCCAGCGTCACCTGCCCTCTGTCGAGCGTCAGGTCGGTAACGAAGCTGTCCAGACGGGTGGCGTTGTCAAAGTTCTCTTTGACCTTCACGTTACTGCTGCGCTCTACCGCCTGCTGCACCAGCTGCTGGAAGTTAAGCCCTTCCATGCGGGTATTGTGCATTTCCAGATGCGCCTCGCCCTGCCAGTTGCGGCGGAAGGCTTCGGCGTCAATCTTGCTGCCGGAGAAGTCACCGGCCATGGTCAGGCTGCCGGTAAGGGCAATCGGATAGTTAAACGCTTTCAGGATGGTGCCGATCTCAATGTTATCAAGACGCGGCTGGAAGGCGGTCTGGGCAGCGGCTTTCCGCACATCGAGTGTACCGGGTAAAGACAGGCTCCCCTCCCCCAGTTTACCGCTCAGCTCCGCAATGGTCAGAAGCCCGTTCTTGTTGCTCAGCTGGCTGCTGACCTGGGTGAAGTCCATCCCGCGCCAGCGCACGCTGTTCGCTTTCAGCTGGACATCGGCGCTAAAGCCGCGCAGGCCGTTATAATCCGGTTCGTCCAGATTAGAGGCGATCACCGGACGTTGCGACCTGGCCTGGGTTTGTCCCTGCTGTACCGCCTCGCTGTTTGTCGCCGCGGCAGCCTGCGCCGGGAGCAGATTTTCCAGATTGAGCTTGTCGAACTGCAGGTTGATGTTCCACTGCGGGTCGGTGCCCAGCAGCACGCTGGCCTCACCGGTCAGGGCGCTGTCATTGGCCTGCAAATTAAGCTGATTGAGTTCGAGCTGCTTCTGCTCCTCATGCCACAGCGCCTGCAGCGTGCCCTGCCCGCTGATGCCCTGCGTCGGCAGATCGACGCCGGTCAGCTGCCAGCTGAGCTGCTGAATGTCGGCGCTCAGCAGGTGCGGATAGTCGGAGGCGTTGACGTTGGCGGAGAAGGACAGGGTCAGATCGCGCTGATTGCGGTTCACCCGGGCGCTAAAGTCGATCTTGCCCTTATGATGCTCATCCTGGTCCATCTGCAGGTTGAGATTGCGCACCGTGACCTGCTCATCCCCTTCGTGCTGGAACACCAGCACGCTGTCGGCCACCTTCAGGCGGCCAATATCAAATGACCAGCCAGCGTCATCCGCTTTATCAGGCAGGGTATTTTCGCGCGGCGCCACGGGGGCTTCGGCATTACGAACGGCTTCGGTTTGCGGGGTGAGCTGGATCACCGCCCCTTTGAGCATCACCTGATTGACCTGGAGCTGATGCGAAAGCAGCGGCATCAACGCCACGTCGAGGCGCATATTGTCAGCAGACACCAGCGGCGCGGAGGCCCCCGGCGCGGTGAGCGACATGCGCCCGGAAAGGATGCTGAGCTGCGGCCAGACGTGCCAGCGCAGCGGGCCATCCAGCTTCAGAGCATAACCGCTGCGCGCCTCAACCTGACGCACCATGTAGGCGCGAAAGTCATTGGGATTGACCAGCAGAACCAACGCTGACAGGCCAGCAACCAGCACCACCAGCAAAATCATCAGCGTGGTCAGAACTCTTCTCATGGCTTCCTCAATGGACCGGTTCGGACTTAGTCTTTATCAATACGACTGGCGACAGCACCCTGCTGGTCGCGATATTTGGCATCCTGGCGGGCGTTATACGGACGTGCCGCCGGGCCGGTTAACGGCTCAAAGCTCAACGCGCCAATCATCATGCCCGGGCGCAGCGCCAGCGGCAGTTTGCCGGCGTTGAAAAACTCCAGCACGATACGCCCGGACCAGCCTGGATCGATACGGTGGGCGGTGACGTGCACCATCAGCCCCAGACGCGCCAGAGAAGATCGTCCGTCGAGCCAGCCGACCAGATCCGCAGGCAGGGTGATGGATTCAAAGGTTACGGCCAGCGCCAGCTCACCCGGATGCAGGTAGAACGCCTCGCCGTCGTCGAGCACGATTTCGTCGCTCATCACCCGGTCGAGTGCGGCGCTGACTTCATCTTTCGGCCCGCTCAGGTCGATAAATGGTGCGGTATGACCGCTAAAGGTACGAAACTTATTCCCCAGACGGACATCCACAGTCACGCCGTTAATGCGCTCGACGGGCGGGCGCGGGGTGATGCTCAGACGGCCTTCGTCCAGCCAGGCTTCAATATCACGGTCACAAAGACGCATCACTTTCTCCTTTCGTGCAGCGCGCCCTCCGGCCTTGCGAGCCGGAGGGCGAACCCGGTTATCTTTGAACGGTACACAATTCGCGCGTGTTATTCAAAAAACTGGCTGATTTTCGCTTTCAGAATATCAATGGCGATGCGGTTTTTACCCCCGCGCGGCACGATAATATCGGCGTACTGTTTGGATGGTTCAATAAACTGCAGGAACATTGGGCGTACCGTTTTCTGGTACTGCGCCATCACGGAATCCATCGAGCGGCCGCGTTCGTTGACGTCGCGTTTGATGCGGCGCATCAGGCAGATATCCAGCGGGGTATCAACAAAAATGGAGAAGTTCATGGATTCGCGCAGACGGGCGTCGGTGAGCAGCAGGATGCCTTCGAGGATAATGACCTTTTTCGGCGCAATGCGAACGGTTTCCTGCAGGCGGGTATGTTCAACGTAGCTATAGACAGGCAGCTCAATGGCGGTGCCGTTTTTCAGAGCCTGAAGATGCTGGAATAACAGGCTGTGATCCATCGCGCTTGGATGGTCATAGTTGGTCTTAACACGCTCTTCCATCGACAGATGGCTTTGATCTTTGTAATAGCTGTCTTCTGGAATAACGCCGATGTGCTCATCACCGACCTGTTCACGTAATTCACGGTAAAGCGTACTGGCAATGAGACTTTTACCTGAAGCCGATGCGCCGGCGATGCCTATAATGACGCACTGATGAGACTTATCAGTCATAAATTTTTGCGACCTGAGTAACCTGGATGTAAGGAAGGACGACGCCTGAGCGTCAAACGCGGCAATTATAGGGATTTCGTCGGTATGATACCAGCCGAATAGAAATGTTCTGCGAGAGACGTTCAAAGTCCATGCAGAATAATCCTGGCCACCATTAATCCGGTTACTTTTCCAGCACCTGAGATGAAATTATTGCAGGATAACTGTTTAATAACTCTGTGATGTCAATTTATGAGCGCATACCATATAAATTGTAAATTGTTTGTACTAGCATGAACCAAATTAAATAATCAACGCGTCCGGAGATGACTCCTGGCGGCATGGCGTCTTCGGATAAAGCGGTAATGAATAAAAAATACCAGCGCGTTTTGGTAACTACGCCACATCCTTTACTACGGCTTGTCAGTCTTGGACTGGTTACCTTCATATTCACTCTTTTCTCGCTCGAATTAACGCGTTTCGGAACTTTTTTGGCGCCCTTATGGTTCCCGACCTCCATTATGATGGTGGCGTTTTACCGTCACGCCGGGAAGATGTGGCCCGGCATCGCCCTCGCCTGCAGCCTTGGTAACCTCTCTGCTTCCTGTCTGATCTACTCCTGGGATTCCATTAACCTCTGGTACACGGGTGTCAACGTCGTGGAGGCGTTTGTCGGCGCCCTGCTGCTGCGTAAACTGCTCCCCGGCTACAACCCGTTGCAGAATCTCGGGGACTGGATCCGTCTGGCGATCGGCAGCGCCCTGATCCCTCCTCTGCTGGGCGGGGTGCTGGTCTGGCTGGCGGTGCCGAGCGACTAGCCGCTGCGCAGTTTCATGGTCTGGGTGCTGTCGGAGTCCATCGGCTCGCTGGCGCTGGTGCCGTTAGGCCTGCTGTTTAAGCCGCACTACCTGCTGCGCCACCGCAACCCGCGCCTGCTGTTTGAAACCCTGCTGACCATGGCGGTAACGCTGCTGCTCAGCTGGATCTCCCTGCACTATTTGCCCTGGCCATTTACGGCCATCATTGTCCTGCTGATGTGGAGCGCCGTGCGCCTGCCGCGTCTGGAAGCCTTCCTGGTCTTCCTGGTGACGGTGATGATGGTATCGCTGATGATTGCCAGGGATCCCGACCCGCTGACCATGCAGAATTTCGGCGCGCTGATCAACGCCCCCTGGCTGCCGTTCCTGATGATGCTCCTGCCCGCTAACGTGATGACCATGGTGATGTACGCGTTTCGCGCCGAGCGTAAGCACATTACCGAGAGCGAAGAGCGTTTTCGCAATGCGATGGAGTATTCCGTTATCGGTATGGCGCTGGTCAGCACCGACGGTCAGTGGCTGCAGGCGAACAAGGCGCTGTGCCAGTTCCTCGGCTACTCCCAGTCCGAGCTGCGCTCCCTTAATTTCCAGCAGCTCACCTGGCCGGAAGATTTAGAGAACGATCTGGAGCAGCTGGACCAGCTCCTGCAGGGCAAAATCAACAGCTACTCGCTGGAGAAGCGCTATTACACCCGCAGCGGCGAGGTGGTCTGGGCGCTGCTGGCGGTATCGCTGGTGCGTCACGCCGACGGTACCCCGCTCTACTTTATCGCCCAGGTCGAAGACATTAACGATCTCAAGCATACCGAATGGGTGAACAAGCGCCTGATGGAGCGTATTACCCTGGCGAACGAAGCGGGCGGCATCGGCATCTGGGAGTGGGATCTCAAACCCAACGTCATCAGCTGGGATAAGCGCATGTTCGAACTGTACGAAGTGCCTGCCCACGTCAAACCCACCTGGCAGCTCTGGCACGAGTGCATGCTGCCGGAAGATCGCGCCCAGGCTGAGCAGGTGGTGCGCGATTCTCTCGCAGCCCGCGTGCCGTTCAAGCTGGAGTTCCGCATCCGGGTGAAAGACGGGATTCGCCATATCCGCGCCCTCGCGAACCGGGTGCTGAATAAACAGGGCGAAGTGGAGCGCCTGCTCGGCATCAATATGGACATGACCGAGGTGAAAGAGCTGAACGAGGCACTGTTCCAGGAAAAAGAGCGTCTGCACATTACCCTCGACTCCATCGGCGAAGCGGTGCTTTGTACCGATATCAATATGAACGTCACCTTTATGAACCCGGTGGCGGAGAAGATGAGCGGCTGGCTGCAGCAGGAAGCGCTGGGGCAACCGATCCTCTCGGTCCTGCACATCACCTTCGGCGATAACGGCCCGCTGATGGAGAATATCCACAGCGGGGATATGTCCCGCAGCGACATCGAGCAGGATGTGGTGCTGCACAGCCGTAACGGCGGCAGCTACGATATTCACTACAGCATCACCCCGCTGAGCACCCTTGACGGGCAGAATATCGGCTCGGTGCTGGTTATTCAGGACGTTACCGAGTCGCGCAAAATGCTGCGCGAGCTGAGCTATAACGCCTCGCACGACGCCCTCACCCACCTGGCGAACCGCGTCAGCTTTGAGGCCTGCCTCAAGCGGATGCTGCATACCGTGCAGGAGACGCGCCAGCGTCATGCCCTGGTATTTATCGATCTGGACCGCTTCAAAGCCGTCAACGACACCGCAGGCCACGCGGCGGGGGATGCGCTGCTGCGGGAGCTCTCATCCTTGATGCTGAGCATGCTGCGCTCCACCGATATGCTGGCCCGCCTTGGCGGGGATGAGTTTGGCCTGCTGCTGCCGGACTGCAACACCGAAAGCGCGCGCTACATTGCCGGTCGCATTATCGACGCCATCAACGACTATCACTTTATGTGGGAAGGCCGCCTGCACCGCATCGGGGCCAGCGCCGGGATCACCCAGATCGACGAGCGCAATAACCAGGCCTCCGAGGTGATGTCGCAGGCCGATATCGCCTGCTACTCCTCGAAGAACAACGGCCGTGGCGTGGTGACGGTGTATGAACCGCAGCAGGAGCGGATGCTCAAGGCGCCGGGCACCATCTCGCTGGACGAGCAGTGGCATATGATTAAAGACAATCATCTGCTGATGATCGCCCGCAGCGTCGCTTCACCGCGCATCCCGGAAAGCAGCACCTTCTGGATGCTGGCCCTGCGCCTGTGGACCAACGACGGCGAGATGCTGGAAGAGCACGCCTTCCGGGCCGGACTGGCGGAGCCGGAGCTGATTCACGCCCTCGACAGACGCATTTTGCAGGAGTTTTTCCGCAATTTTGCCACGCCGCTGACCAACAAAGGCACCGGGGTCGCCCTGCCGCTCTCCACCGCCGGTCTTGCCAGCGCCACCCTGGTGGATGAACTGCTGGAGATGCTGCGCGCCTGTCCGCTGCAGCCGCGTCTGCTGCATCTGATCGTCCACGTCAGCGTCCTGACGCAGGAAGATGACGTTACCCACGCCAACCTGCAGAAGCTGCGCGAGGCCGGGTGCCGTATCATCCTGAGCCATGTAGGGCGCGATATGGAGGTGTTTAACCACCTGAGCGCGCAGATGGCCGACTACCTGCTGCTCGATCCTGAGCTGGTGGCAAACGTCTACGGGAATCTGATGGATGAGATGCTGGTGACCATTGTTCAGGGCCATGCCCAGCGTCTGGGGATCAAGACCATCGCCGGGCCGAGCAATCAGCCGATCATGATGGATACGCTCTCCGGCATTGGCATCGACTACATCTACGGCAACACCATTGGCGAGCCGCAGCCGCTGGAGCTGCTACTCAATGCCAGCTACTTCGCCATCAACTGACGGCGTCCAGCCGTCGGTGTACCAGATGTGCAGCAGGGCGTACGAGCGCCAGGGCTGCCAGCGTTCAGCATAGCGGCGTATTTGCGCCGGAGTCATTCCGGCAAAGCGCTGCTTGATCAGATAGTCATCCGCTAAAAAGACATCCTTTGCCTGCCAGCCTCGCAGGGCGAAGTAGTTCGCCGTCCAGCGGCCGATCCCGGGCCGGGTCTGCAGCGCTTTGATGGCGCTGTCGATATCATCCGGGGCCTCGGTCGGGAAATCTCCTGCCACCACCGACTGCGCCAGATGGATCAGCGATTCCGCGCGTTTCAACGGTATGCCCAGCGCCTTCAGCGCCAGCGGATCGGCCTGTGCCACCGCGTCAGGCGTTGGGAAACAGCGGTATTCCGGCGCTTCCGCCAGGGGCTCGCCACAGAGCGCCACCAGCTTAGCGGTCAGCTTCGCGGCCATCGCCACGCTCACCAGCTGTCCGAGAATGGCGCGCACGCCCTGCTCCCAGGTATCCATCGAACCCGGCAGACGCAGGCCGGGGCGCGCGGCACCAAGCGAACCCAGTGTCTGTTCAATTTGCTGCGGATCGCAGTGGAGATCGAACAGGCGGGTGATGCGCGCCAGGCAGAGATCGGCGATGGGCAGCAGCCCGTCGCTGAGTGCCACCTCCAGCGTGCCGTTGGGCTGCGGCGTCACGTGGATCAGCCCCCGATGCCCCTGGCAGGCGAAGCTGCGGGTGTAGTCGGTGGCGGTCACGGTTTCAATCCCGGCGACCGCACGATCGCCAAGAAATTTCAACATCCAGTGCCAGTCGTAGGGCGGCTGCCAGGTCAGGGTAAACATCGTCGCTCCTTATTTTGTCCTGTCACAGCATAAACGCAGATGGCTCCTTACGCCTTGCTTTCATATTCCTGTTGTCGCCAGCCGGACATTTCGCTAAAGTCTCGCCCCTTCTCAATGGCATGGGGACGCTGACGTGTTTATCGGATTTGACTATGGCACCGCCAACTGTTCAGTAGCGGTGATGCAAAACGGGCAGCCGCAGCTGCTGAAAATGGAAAACAACAGCACGCTGCTGCCGTCGATGCTCTGCGCGCCGACCCGCGAGGCGGTGAGCGAGTGGCTGTACCGCCACCATCAGGTTCCGGCTAACGGCACGGAAACCCAGGCGCTGCTGCGCCGGGCGGTCAGCTTTAACCGCGAAGAAGATATTGATGTGACGCCAGCCAGCGTGCAGTTTGGTCTGTCGTCGCTGGGTCACTACATTGAGGATCCGGAGGAGGTGTACTTCGTTAAGTCGCCGAAATCCTTCCTGGGTGCCAGCGGCCTGAAGCCGCAGCAGGTAGCGCTGTTTGAAGATCTGGTCTGCGCCATGATGCTGCATATTCGCCAGCAGGCCCAGACTCAGCTGACGGAGGAGATCACCCAGGCGGTGATTGGTCGCCCGATCAACTTCCAGGGGCTGGGCGGCGATGAGGCTAACCAGCAGGCGCAGGGGATTCTGGAGCGCGCCGCGCAGCGTGCCGGATTCCGCGACGTGGTGTTCCAGTATGAGCCGGTTGCCGCCGGTCTGGATTTTGAAGCGACGCTTGAGCGCGAAAAACGGGTGCTGGTGGTGGATATCGGCGGCGGGACCACCGACTGTTCGCTGCTGCTGATGGGGCCACAGTGGCATCAGCGCCGGGATCGCGAGAGCAGCCTGCTGGGACACAGCGGCTGTCGTATCGGCGGTAACGACCTGGACATCGCCCTGGCCTTCAGAAGCCTGATGCCGCTGCTCGGCATGGGCGGGCAGACAGAAAAAGGCACCGCCCTGCCGATCCTGCCGTGGTGGAACGCCGTGGCGATCAACGATGTCCCGGCGCAAAGCGATTTCTACAGCGTTGCCAACGGGCGTTTTCTTAACGATCTGGTGCGCGACGCCCAGGACGGCGATAAGGTGGCGCTGCTGCATAAAGTGTGGCGTCAGCGTCTGAGCTACCGGGTGGTACGCAGCGCGGAAGAGAGCAAAATTGCGCTTTCGGATGCCGCAGAACACGCCGTGACCCTGCCGTTCATCAGCGATGAGCTGGCGACGGCCATCAGCCAGCAGGGGCTGGAGGCGGCGCTGGCGCAGCCGTTACAGCGGATCCTTGAGCAGGTGCAGCTGGCGCTGGATAACGGCAACGAGAAGCCGGACGTCATCTACCTGACCGGCGGCAGCGCCCGCTCACCGCTGATCAAAAAAGCGCTGGCGCAGCAGCTGCCGGGCATCCCAATTGCCGGGGGCGATGATTTTGGTTCCGTCACCGCCGGGTTAGCACGTTGGGCGCAGGTGGTGTTCAGCTAAGGTGGCATTGCCGGGGGCGCTTCGCTTGCCCGGCCTAGTCTGGTGCGGTCTGTTGCCCTCACCCCGCCCTCTCCCACGGGGAGAGGGAGAACACCCTAAAAACGACAACTGGCGTTGCCGTTTTGCTTTTACCTCCATTCAGACAAATCCAGACAGTCTTTCATATTTCCTCCATTTTTCCGCTCAATTGCCTCACTAAACTAGTATTATTTTCCGCACTGTTTCAGGACGAGAACATATAACGATGAAAGGCCGCAATAAATCCCGCTGGGTAATCGCCGCTGGCATCATTGTGGTGGCCCTTGCCGCCGCGTGGTACTGGCACCAAAAGAGTCCTGCACCTGCCGGTGCGTCGAGCCAGACGCAGCGCCCGGCGGGCGGTGGACGCCACGGGATGCGCAGCGGCCCGCTGGCGCCGGTACAGGCCGCGACCGCAGTCAGTAAATCCGTGCCGCGCTATCTCTCCGGCCTCGGCACCATTACCGCCGCCAACACCGTCACCGTGCGCAGCCGCGTCGACGGACAGCTGATCGCCCTGCACTTCCAGGAAGGGCAACAGGTGAAAGCCGGCGATCTGCTGGCCGAAGTCGATCCCAGCCAGTTCAAGGTTGCGCTGGCCCAGGCTCAGGGACAGCTGGCCAAAGATCAGGCCACCCTCGCCAATGCCCGCCGCGATCTGGCCCGTTTCCAGCAGCTGGTAAAAACCAACCTCGTCTCCCGTCAGGAGCTTGACGCCCAGCAGGCGCTGGTCAGCGAAAGCCTCGGCACCATCAAAGCCGATCAGGCCGCCGTCGCCAGCGCACAGCTGCAGCTCGACTGGAGCCGCATCACCGCCCCGATTGACGGGCGCGTGGGCTTAAAACAGGTGGATATTGGCAACCAGATCTCCAGCGGAGATACCACCGGGATTGTGGTGCTGACCCAGACCCACCCTATCGATTTAGTGTTTACCCTGCCGGAAAGCGATATCGCGACCGTCATCCAGGCGCAGAAAGCGGGCCAGACCTTAACCGTTGAAGCCTGGGATCGCGCCAACAAGCAGAAGCTCAGCGACGGTACCCTGCTGAGCCTCGATAACCAGATCGACACCACCACCGGCACCATCAAGCTGAAAGCGCGCTTCAGCAATCAGGACGACGCCCTGTTCCCGAACCAGTTCGTTAACGCCCGCATGCTGGTGGCGACCGAGGAGAACGCGGTGGTGATCCCGACCGCGGCGCTGCAGATGGGTAACGAAGGCAACTTCGTCTGGGTGCTGAACAGCGACAACAAGGTCAGCAAACATCTGGTGAAACCGGGTATTCAGGACAGCCAGAACGTGGTGATTGCCGCCGGACTGTCGGCAGGCGACCGGGTGGTGACCGACGGTATTGACCGTCTGACCGAAGGGGCAAAAGTGGAAGTGGTGGAAGCCCACACCGACACCCCTGCTGAGCCTGCGAAACGCGAACATAAAAAACAGGGAGCGGACGCCTGATGCAGGTAATGCCTCCGAGCGCCACGGGCGGCCCGTCGCGCCTGTTTATCCTGCGCCCCGTCGCCACCACGCTGTTGATGGTGGCGATCCTGCTGGCGGGGATCATCGGCTACCGCTTCCTGCCGGTCTCTGCCCTGCCGGAAGTGGATTACCCCACCATTCAGGTGGTGACGCTCTACCCGGGCGCCAGCCCGGACGTGGTGACCTCGGCCATTACCGCCCCGCTGGAGCGCCAGTTCGGGCAGATGTCGGGCCTGAAGCAGATGTCCTCCCAGAGCTCCGGCGGCGCGTCGGTGGTGACGCTGCAGTTCCAGCTGAGCCTCTCCCTGGACGTCGCCGAGCAGGAGGTTCAGGCCGCGATCAATGCCGCCACCAACCTGCTGCCCTCTGACCTGCCTAACCCGCCGGTCTACAGCAAGGTTAACCCGGCGGATCCGCCGATCATGACCCTCGCCGTCACCTCCTCCGCCATGCCGATGACCCAGGTTGAAGACATGGTGGAAACCCGCGTGGCGCAGAAGATCTCCCAGGTCTCCGGCGTCGGGCTGGTGACCCTCTCCGGCGGCCAGCGCCCGGCGGTTCGCGTGAAGCTCAACGCCCAGGCCATTGCCTCTCTCGGGCTGACCAGCGAAACCATCCGCACCGCCATCAGCAACGCCAACGTTAACTCGGCGAAAGGCTCTCTTGATGGCCCGACCCGGGCAGTAACGCTTTCCGCCAACGATCAGATGCAGTCTGCCGATGAGTATCGCCAGCTGATTGTCGCGTACCAGAACGGCGCGCCGATCCGCCTCGGCGATGTGGCAACCGTCGAGCAAGGGGCAGAAAACAGCTGGCTGGGAGCATGGGCTAACAAGCAGCAGGCGATCGTGATGAACGTCCAGCGTCAGCCGGGGGCGAACATCATTGATACCGCTGACAGCATCCGCACCATGCTGCCCACGCTCATCGACAGCCTGCCGAAATCGGTCAGCGTCAAGGTGCTGTCGGATCGCACCACCAATATTCGCGCCTCGGTCAGCGACACCCAGTTTGAGCTGATGCTGGCGATTGCGCTGGTGGTGATGATCATCTACCTGTTCCTGCGTAACGTCCCGGCGACCATTATCCCGGCGGTGGCGGTGCCCTTGTCGCTGGTCGGCACCTTCGCGGTAATGGTGTTTCTCGACTTCTCGATCAACAACCTGACGCTGATGGCCCTGACCATCGCCACCGGCTTCGTGGTGGATGACGCCATTGTGGTGATCGAGAATATCTCCCGCTATATCGAAAAAGGCGAAAAACCGCTGGCGGCGGCGCTGAAGGGGGCCGGTGAGATCGGCTTTACCATCATCTCCCTCACCTTCTCGCTGATTGCGGTGCTGATCCCGCTGCTGTTTATGGGTGATATCGTCGGGCGTCTGTTCCGCGAGTTTGCGGTGACGCTGGCGGTGGCAATTCTGATCTCGGCGGTGGTCTCCCTGACCCTGACGCCGATGATGTGCGCCCGGATGCTGAGCCATGAATCCCTGCGCAAGCAGAACCGTTTCTCCCGCGCCTCGGAGCGGATGTTTGATCGCATCATCGCCGCCTACGGACGCATGCTTGCAAAAGTGCTCAACCATCCATGGGCGACCCTCGGCGTGGCGCTGGGCACCCTCGCCCTGAGCGTGCTGCTGTGGGTGATGATCCCGAAAGGCTTCTTCCCGATCCAGGATAACGGCATTATTCAGGGCACCCTGCAGGCACCGCAGTCGGTGTCGTTTGCCAGCATGGCCCAGCGCCAGCAGGCGGTGTCCGGGGTGATCATGAAAGATCCGGCGGTAGAGAGCCTGACCGCCTTTGTCGGCGTGGATGGTACTAATCCGTCCCTGAACAGCGCCCGCCTGCAGATCAACCTCAAGCCGCTGGACGATCGCGACGACAGGGTTAACACGGTGATTGAGCGACTGCAAAGCGCGGTGGCGAAAGTCCCTGGCGTGGAGTTGTACCTGCAGCCGACCCAGGATCTGACCATCGACACCACCGTGAGCCGCACCCAGTATCAGTTTACGCTGCAGGCCACCAGCCTCGATGCCCTCAGCACCTGGGTGCCGCAGCTGGTGGACGAGCTGCAACAGCTGCCGCAGCTCTCCGACGTCAGCAGCGACTGGCAGGATAAAGGTCTGGCGGCGTACATCAACGTCGATCGTGACAGCGCCAGCCGCCTCGGCATTACCATGGCGGACGTCGATAACGCGCTCTACAACGCTTTCGGCCAGCGTCTGATCTCCACCATCTACACCCAGGCCAACCAGTACCGGGTGGTACTGGAGCACGACACCCGGCAGACGCCGGGGCTGGCAGGGCTAGATACCGTTCGCCTGACCAGCAGCAGCGGCGGGATTGTGCCGCTGAGCGCCATTGCCAAAGTGGAAGAGCGCTATACGCCGCTGGCGGTGAACCATCTGGATCAGTTCCCGTCCACCACCATTTCGTTTAACGTGCCGGACGACTACTCCCTTGGCGAGGCGGTGCAGGCGATTACCGATGCGGAGAAAAACCTCAGCTTCCCGACCGACATCCAGACCAAATTCCAGGGCAGCACCCTGGCGTTCCAGGCCGCGCTCGGGAGCACCATCTGGCTGATCGTCGCCGCGGTGGTGGCGATGTACATCGTGCTGGGCGTGCTGTATGAGAGCTTTATCCACCCGATCACCATTCTCTCCACCCTGCCCACCGCAGGCGTGGGGGCGCTTCTGGCGCTGATGCTGGCGGGCAGCGAGCTGGATGTGATTGCCATCATCGGGATTATTCTGCTGATCGGTATCGTCAAGAAAAACGCCATCATGATGATCGACTTTGCTCTCGCCGCCGAGCGTGAGCAGGGGATGTCGCCGCGTGACGCGATTTTCCAGGCCTGTCTGCTGCGTTTCCGCCCGATCCTGATGACGACGCTTGCTGCCCTGTTAGGCGCGTTGCCGCTGATGCTCAGCACCGGCGTCGGCGCCGAACTGCGTCGTCCGTTAGGGATCGGCATGGTGGGCGGCCTGCTGGTGAGCCAGGTGTTAACCCTGTTCACCACGCCGGTGATCTATCTGCTGTTTGACCGCCTGGCCCTGTGGAGTAAAAGCCGCTTCCCGAAACGTGAAGAAGAGGAGGCGTAAGTGAAGTTTTTCGCCCTCTTCATTTACCGCCCGGTGGCGACGATTTTAATCTCGCTTGCCATTACGCTCTGCGGCGTGCTCGGCTTCCGGCTGTTGCCGGTGGCCCCGCTGCCGCAGGTGGATTTCCCGGTGATCATGATCAGCGCCTCCCTGCCGGGCGCGTCGCCGGAGACCATGGCCTCGTCGGTGGCTACGCCGCTGGAGCGCTCCCTCGGGCGCATCGCCGGGGTCAACGAGATGACCTCCAGCAGCTCGCTCGGCAGCACCCGCATCATCCTTGAGTTTAACTTTAACCGCGACATCAACGGCGCGGCGCGGGACGTGCAGGCAGCCATCAACGCCGCGCAGAGCCTGCTGCCAAGCGGCATGCCGAGCCGTCCGACCTACCGCAAAGCCAACCCGTCCGATGCGCCGATCATGATCCTGACGCTTACCTCGGACACTTACTCTCAGGGGCAGCTGTACGACTTCGCCTCCACCCAGCTGGCGCAGAGCATCGCCCAGATCGACGGCGTGGGCGACGTGGACGTTGGCGGCAGCTCCCTGCCCGCGGTGCGCGTGGGGCTGAATCCGCAGGCGCTGTTTAATCAGGGCGTGTCGCTGGATGACGTGCGCAGCGCCATCAGCAATGCCAACGTGCGCAGGCCGCAGGGGTCAGTGGAGGATGGCAGCCGCCGCTGGCAGATCCAGACCAACGACGAGCTGAAAACCGCGGCCGAGTACCAGCCGCTAATCATTCACTACAACAACGGCGCGGCGGTGCGCCTGAGCGACGTGGCGAGCGTTACCGACTCGGTGCAGGACGTGCGTAACGCCGGGATGACCAACGCTAAGCCGGCCATTCTGCTGATGATCCGCAAGCTGCCGGAAGCCAATATCATTGAGACGGTGAACAGCATCCGCGCCCGTCTGCCGGAGTTACAGGAGACTATTCCGGCGGCCATCGATCTGCAGATTGCCCAGGATCGCTCCCCCACCATTCGCGCCTCGCTGGAGGAGGTGGAGCAGTCGCTGATCATCTCGGTAGCGCTGGTGATCCTGGTGGTGTTCCTGTTCCTGCGCTCCGGGCGCGCGACGCTGATCCCGGCAGTGGCCGTGCCGGTGTCGCTGATTGGTACCTTCGCCGCCATGTACCTGTGCGGCTTTAGCCTCAACAACCTGTCGCTGATGGCCCTGACCATCGCCACCGGCTTTGTGGTGGATGACGCCATCGTGGTGCTGGAGAACATCTCGCGCCATCTCGAAGCGGGGATGAAGCCGCTGCAGGCGGCGTTACAGGGCTCACGGGAAGTGGGCTTTACGGTGCTCTCCATGAGCCTGTCGCTGGTGGCGGTGTTCCTGCCCCTGCTGCTGATGGACGGCTTGCCGGGGCGTCTGCTGCGGGAATTTGCGGTGACGCTGTCGGTGGCGATTGGCATCTCGCTGTTGGTGTCCCTGACCCTGACGCCGATGATGTGCGGCTGGATGCTCAAACGCAGCCCCCCGCAGTCGCAGCCGCGCAAAAAAGGCTTTGGCCGGATGCTGATGGCCCTGCAGACGGGCTACGGGAAATCGCTGAAATGGGTGCTGAACCACACCCGGGTCGTCGGCCTGGTGCTGGTGGGCACCATCGCTCTCAACGTCTGGATGTACATCTCCATCCCGAAAACCTTCTTCCCGGAGCAGGACACCGGGGTGCTGATGGGCGGGATCCAGGCTGACCAGAGCATCTCCTTCCAGGCGATGCGCGGCAAGCTGCAGGACTTTATGAAGATCATCCGCGAAGACCCGGCGGTGGATAACGTTACCGGCTTCACCGGCGGCTCGCGGGTAAACAGCGGGATGATGTTTATCACCCTGAAGTCCCGCGACGCGCGTAACGAAACCGCGCAGCAGGTGATCGACCGCCTGCGGGTGAAACTGTCCAAAGAGCCGGGGGCGAATATGTTCCTGGTGGCGGTGCAGGATATCCGCGTCGGCGGGCGACAGTCGAACGCCAGCTATCAGTACACCCTGCTGTCGGACGATCTCGCCGCGCTGCGCGAGTGGGAGCCGAAGATCCGCAAGGCGCTGGCGGCATTACCGCAGCTGGCGGACGTGAACTCCGACAGCCAGAACAACGGCGCGGAGATGGCCTTAACCTACGATCGTGAAACCATGTCGCGGCTGGGCATTGACGTCAGCGCCGCCAACAGCCTGCTGAATAACGCCTTCGGTCAGCGGCAGATCTCCACCATCTACCAGCCGATGAACCAGTACAAGGTGGTGATGGAGGTCGATCCGCGCTATACCCAGGACATCAGCGCGCTGGATAAGATGTTTGTGATTAATAACGACGGCAAGGCGATCCCCCTCTCCTACTTCGCCCACTGGCAGCCCGCTAACGCGCCGCTGTCGGTGAACCACCAGGGGCTGTCGGCGGCGTCGACGGTGTCGTTTAACCTGCCGACCGGCTCGTCGTTGTCGGAGGCCAGCGAGGCCATCACCCGCACCATGACCCAGCTTGGCGTACCGTCCTCGGTGCGCGGCAGCTTCGCCGGTACCGCCCAGGTGTTCCAGGAGACCATGAAATCGCAGGTGATCCTGATCCTGGCGGCTATTGCCACGGTCTATATCGTGCTCGGGGTGCTGTATGAGAGCTATATTCATCCTCTGACCATTCTCTCCACCCTGCCGTCGGCGGGGGTGGGCGCGCTGCTGGCGCTGGAGCTGTTTGGCGCGCCGTTCAGCCTGATTGCGCTGATCGGCATTATGCTGTTAATCGGCATCGTGAAGAAAAACGCCATCATGATGGTCGACTTTGCCCTGGAGGCCCAGCGCAACGGCAACATGACGCCGCAGGACGCCATTTTCCAGGCCTGCCTGCTGCGTTTTCGCCCGATCATGATGACCACCCTGGCGGCGCTGTTTGGCGCCCTGCCGCTGGTGATCTCCAGCGGTGATGGCGCGGAGCTGCGCCAGCCGCTCGGGATCACTATTGTCGGCGGGCTGGTGATGAGCCAGCTGCTGACGCTGTACACCACCCCGGTGGTCTATCTGTTCTTCGACCGCCTGCGGGTGCGTTTTTCCCGTAAACCCAACGAGACGGTACCTGGCCCATGACCGATCTTCCCGCTAACGTTCGCTGGCAGCTGTGGATTGTCGCCTTCGGCTTCTTTATGCAGTCGCTGGATACGACCATCGTCAATACCGCCCTCCCCTCCATGGCGAAAAGCCTCGGGGAGAGCCCGCTGCATATGCACATGGTGATTGTCGCCTACGTGCTGACGGTGGCGGTGATGCTGCCCGCCAGCGGCTGGCTGGCGGACAAAGTGGGGGTGCGCAATATCTTCTTTACCGCCATCGTGCTGTTTACCGCCGGGTCGCTGTTCTGCGCCAGGGCGGAGACACTGAACGAGCTGGTCATGGCCCGGGTGCTGCAGGGCGTCGGCGGGGCGATGATGGTGCCGGTGGGCAGGCTGACGGTGATGAAGATCGTGCCGCGCGAGCAGTATATGGCGGCGATGACCTTCGTCACCCTGCCCGGCCAGGTGGGGCCGCTGCTGGGCCCGGCCCTTGGCGGCGTGCTGGCGGAGTATGCCTCCTGGCACTGGATCTTCCTGATTAACCTGCCGGTGGGCATCATCGGGGCCATCGCCACGTTATGCCTGATGCCGAACTACAAAATGCAGACCCGGCGCTTTGACCTGGTGGGCTTTTTCCTGCTCGCGGCGGGGATGGCGACTCTGACCCTGGCGCTGGACGGGCAAAAGGGGCTCGGGATCTCTCCGCTGGCGCTGGCCGGGCTGGTGGCTATCGGGGTGGTGTCGATTCTGTGGTATCTGTGGCACGCCAGGGGCAACGACCGGGCGCTGTTCAGCCTGACGCTGTTCCAGAACACCACCTACCGCCTGGGGCTGCTCGGCAGCCTGGCCGGACGCATCGGCAGCGGCATGCTGCCGTTTATGACTCCGGTCTTTTTGCAGATTGGCCTCGGCTTTTCGCCGTTCCACGCCGGGCTGATGATGATCCCGATGGTGCTCGGCAGCATGGGGATGAAGCGCATTGTGGTGCAGGTGGTGAACTACTTTGGCTATCGCCGGGTGCTGGTATCCGCCACGCTGGGACTGGCGCTGGTAAGCCTGCTGTTCATGGCCGTCGCGCTGCTGGGCTGGTACTACGTCCTGCCGCTGGTGCTCTTCTGCCAGGGGATGATCAACTCCATCCGCTTCTCCTCCATGAACACCCTGACGCTGAAAGATCTGCCCGATGAGCAGGCAAGCAGCGGCAACAGCCTGCTGTCGATGATCATGCAGCTGTCGATGAGCGTCGGGGTCACCATCGCCGGGCTGCTGCTGGGCATGTACGGGCAGCACCAGCTCACCGCCGACAGCGCCGTCGTCCATCAGGTGTTCCTCTACACCTACCTGAGCATGGCGCTGATCATCGCCCTGCCGGCCTTTATTTTCGCTCGGGTTCCGGATGATACCAGCAAAAATGTCGTCATCAGGCGGCGCAAAAGGAGTGAACCATGAAGTTCTGGCGACCGGGCATTACCGGCAAGCTGTTTCTGGCCATTTTCGCCACCTGTATTGTCCTGCTGATCACCATGCACTGGGCGGTGCGGGTCAGCTTTGAGCGCGGCTTTATCGACTACATCAAACACGGCAACGAGCAGCGGCTGCAGGGGTTGAGCGATGCCCTCGCCGAGCAGTACGCCCTGCACGGCAACTGGCGCTTTTTACGCAATAACGATCGCTTTGTCTTTCAGATCCTGCGCTCGCTGGAGCACGACACCGACGACGATCGCCCCGGCCCCGGCATGCCGCCACACGGCTGGCGCACCCAGTTCTGGGTGATCGACCAGGATATGCGGGTGCTGGTCGGCCCGCGCGCCCCGGTGCCGCCGGACGGTACCAGACGAGCCATCACGGTGAACGGCAATGCCGTCGGCTGGGTGATCGCCTCCCCCGTGGAACGGCTGACGCGCAATACCGACATCAACTTTGACCGCCAGCAGCGCCAGACCAGCTGGCTGATTGTGGCCCTGTCCACCCTGCTGGCGGCGCTGGCCACCTTCCCGCTGGCGCGCGGCCTGCTGGCGCCGGTCAAGCGGCTGGTGGACGGCACCCACCGGCTGGCGGCGGGGGATTTTTCCACCCGCGTCGATACCCGCAGCCAGGACGAACTGGGCAAGCTGGCGCAGGACTTTAACCAGCTCGCCAGCACCCTTGAGAAGAATCAGCAGATGCGCCGGGACTTTATGGCCGATATCTCCCACGAGCTGCGCACCCCGCTGGCGGTGCTGCGCGGCGAGCTGGAGGCGATCCAGGACGGGGTGCGTAAGTTTACGCCGGAATCGGTGACCTCATTGCAGGCGGAAGTGGGCACCCTCACCAAGCTGGTGGACGATCTGCATCAGCTGTCGATGTCCGACGAGGGCGCGCTGGCCTACCAGAAAGCACCGGTGGATGTGATTAATATTCTGGAGATGGCCAGCGGTGTCTTCCGGGAGCGCTTTGCCAGCCGGGATCTGCGCATTGAGCTGTCGCTGCCGGAACACGCGGTGGTGTTTGGCGATCGCGACCGGCTGATGCAGCTGTTCAACAACCTGCTGGAAAACTGCCTGCGCTACACCGACGCGGGCGGCGCGCTGCGCATCTCCGGCAAATGTGAAGAGCAACGCTTCGCCCTGACCTTCGCCGACACCGCGCCCGGCGTCTCTGACGAGCAGCTCAACAAGCTGTTTGAGCGCTTTTACCGCACCGAAGGGTCCCGCAACCGCGCCAGCGGCGGCTCCGGGCTGGGGCTGGCGATCTGCGTGAACATCGTTGAAGCCCACGGCGGCACCCTCCGTGCCGCCCATTCGCCTTTTGGCGGGGTTAGCATTACAGTAGAGCTACCGCTGGAACGCGATTTATCGAGAGAAGCATGACTGAGTTACCCATTGACGAAAACACACCCCGCATCCTGATTGTGGAGGACGAGCCTAAGCTTGGGCAGTTATTAATCGACTATCTGCGGGCGGCGAGCTATGCCCCGTCGCTTATCAGCCATGGCGATCAGGTGCTCTCTTACGTGCGCCAGACCCCGCCGGATCTGATCCTGCTCGACCTGATGCTGCCTGGCACCGACGGCCTGACCCTGTGCCGGGAGATCCGCCGCTTCTCCGAGGTGCCGATTGTGATGGTGACCGCCAAAATCGAAGAGATCGACCGCCTGCTGGGGCTGGAGATCGGCGCCGATGATTACATCTGCAAACCCTACAGCCCGCGCGAAGTGGTGGCCCGGGTGAAGACCATTCTGCGCCGCTGCAAGCCGCACCGTGAGCTACAGGCGCTGGATGCGGAAAGTCCGCTTATTATCGACGAAGGCCGTTTCCAGGCGAGCTGGCGCAGCAAGCTGCTGGACCTGACGCCAGCGGAATTCCGCCTGCTGAAAACCTTGTCCAGCGAGCCGGGGAAAGTGTTCTCCCGCGAGCAGCTGCTGAACCATCTGTATGATGATTACCGGGTGGTGACGGATCGCACCATCGACAGCCATATCAAAAATCTGCGCCGCAAGCTGGAAGCGCTGGATGCCGAGCAGTCGTTTATTCGCGCGGTATACGGTGTGGGGTATCGCTGGGAAGCGGATGCGTGCCGGATCGGCGGGTGAAGAAAGAAAAATTACCCGCTACGGCGGGTAATGGCATCAGAGGACGTCAGCCGCCCCGTGCGCCGTAATGACATAACCCTGCTTTTGCCAGTGCTCCAGCTGCTGGCGCTGTTCATCCGACAGGGTTTTACCTGCCCAGACGAGAATATGCTGGCCCGGGAAAAACTCCGGATGGGGTAACTCCAGCGGTTCAGCAAAGACGTTGATGCGCCACCCCCGGTGCGACAGACGCCACGCCTCCATCCACAGGCGGGTACGATCCTCAACCCCCCAGCCAATGAGCAACGCATCCCTGCCCGCTTTGGTACGCGAATCGGTCAGGCTGGTGATGGCCTGTTCGATCAGAATGCCGTCCAGCATGCTGCCCATAATGCGCGCGGTAGCGTGGTCAAGGCTTAAGGTCTCCCGCACGGGAATAAACACGTTGTCGATCAGGACGTCCACAGGATGGTGCTGACAGAAAATCGCGATCTGCGCCCGCGATTTAGCCGGGTTCACCTGGCGCAGCGTGCCCATCATCTCTTCCTGCAGCACACCCCAGTTCCCTGGCTCAGGGGCTTTGTCCCCATCCAGCAGGGCTTTTACCTTACCCACCGGTACGCCACGCTCAATCCAGCGCTTGATCTCTTCAATGCGCTGTAGATCGTCGTCATCAAATTGCCGATGTCCGCCTTCACTACGCTGCGGCTTTAGCAGGCCATACCGGCGCTGCCACGCACGCAGAGTGACGGGGTTGATGCCGCAACGTTCTGCCACATCGCCAATACTGTAAAAGGCCATCAATTCCTCATGGCTGATCAATATATTCATCGTTCAAGGTAACGAATCTCACCGGGCTGTACAACTCGTTATATTGTACAACAGAATTGTATCACTGCCCGGTGAAGGTTAAAGAAGAACCTCCTCGCGCGGCTCAGGCCACGAAACTGGCGGGATCCCGGCCAGTTCAGGGTGGGCAAACAGGTGCCCCTGGAACTGAGAAACGCCTGCAGATTCGAGCCACATCCACTCTTCCGGCTGCTCGATACCCACTGCGGAGATCAGAATTTCTAAAGCTGTACAACATTTTATGATCGCGAGCACAATTGCCTGCCGCGGTCCGCTCTTGTGAACGTCGCGAATCAGATCGCGATTAATCTTAATTCTGTCTGGCTGGAACTGCGCCAGCAACAGCAGACCGGCAAAACCACCGCCAAAGTGGTCAATCGCCACGCCAATACCTGCGGCTTTTAACTCGCGTACCGCACCGGTGAATTCATCCAGACGGGAGATCACTTCGTGCTCGGTAAACTCCACCACAATCTGCTCTGCCACCAGTCCGTTGGCCTCTATCTCACGAATCAGATAGTCGACCGCGTTGGGAATATTGACCAGCGTCATCGGTAAAAGGTTCACTGACAGGCTCTGTTCACCCAGCCCCAACTCCTTTGCCATCGCAAAGGCAACGCTCTTGCTTTTAAGGTCGGCTTCATAAACAGCATCCCCTTCCAGCCCCTCAAACCAGCGCTGGGCAGGCTCCCCTTCCGGGGTGCGGATCAGGGCTTCGAGAGAGACAACTTCGCGGGCCAGCGGGTCGATAATCGGCTGGAACGCGAAGCTGCACGACTCGCTGTAACGCCCCGGCAGGGTGCGTACGCTGGGATCGTCGCTGTCAGGAACAAATACCCAGTGGTCCCCTGACGGCAGCTCAAAGTAGTTCTCTTTTTCACTCTCCTCGACGAAGGTTCTGAAGAAGTGCAGCGCCCTGTCGTTATAAAACATCTGGTACTTTGTGGTGCCCTTGTCCAGCACGTTTTGCAGTACTTCGTGACGGTCATAGTGGCGTAAATCAAACAGTTCCATGCCGTACTTGCCGAAGCGCCGGGCGCGGGAATAATCGCACAACAGTTCCACCACGTTGTGGTGACGCGGGTCTTCACAGATCGCGCGGTAAATGGCTCTTACATTCTCCTCAGGTCCTTCGAGCAGCTGAAAAAAGAGCTTGCCAGTAAACAGAAGAATGCCGCTAACCCCGGCTTCTTTGTTTTTTTCATTTGCTGCAACAACCATGTCTTCCAGCACGGTAACCGGTACGTCGTCACGAAAATGACTACGGTAAATGATGGTAGTGAGCATAGGGTTTCCAATAGAGGAGGTGAATGAAAGTCCACAGTATCAGATGGTTCGCTTAACTTCTTATAAGCTTCCCCGGACGAAGTAAATTCCGTCACCTGTACCCGCCATAACGACAAAAATCGTCGACAATGTACAATCTTTTTAGCTTGTTTTACAAATTTTATCTATTTTAACTTGCTGAATAATATGGATTAGCACGTAATGGTAAAAATATATTTGTTAACTTGTACAATTGGTGTGTACAGTATTTACAAGTTAACAAGATATTAACCTTCTAAATACAGCGGATTTCAGGAGTGACATATGCGCGAGAACGGGTACTCACCGAACACAGCCAATGCCATTGCCCAGTACTTTAACAAAGCAAACCAACCCTCCCAGCAGGAGACGCTGGGTCAAATTGTGGTTGAAATTCTACGGGAAGGAAAAATCCTCAATCGAAAAGCCATTTGTACCCGTCTGCTTTACCGGATGGACCAGGCTTCGGATCGGGAAGAGGAGAGCCGTTATCAGACGCTGGTTGGCCTGCTGTTTGATCGATAAACGATACGCCACAGCATATGATTACCTTGTTTTTTGAGTCAGTTTTTTCTTTGCGACAGATTTTTTATACTGTCACGACAGACTGACTTTATGCCGCATCTCTTCCTGCAGGAAGATGCGGCGACAGAGACGTAGTTATGAACAGAAGTGACCATGAACGATTAACTGACGAACTTATTGGCGAAGCTACTCTTTCTTTGCTCAAAGATAACGGCCCCATAAGCATGAAGCTGTTGCTGGAGAGGCTGCAACAGATGTTATCGATTGAGCGGGACGGGCAGCGGCGGAACGTGCTATCCCAAATTATTCTGGAAATTTCCAACGATGGTAAGGGTGGCGCCCGGCGTAATACCAAAAGTGAGCAGCAGGAGTGGGACACGGATGGTCGACACAGCAGCAGCAATGTGTATCCCCTGTTTGGCAATAGCCCGCAAGCCAACAGGAATAAGCATTAACTGCACCATTAATTTATTAACTGAACCGGTGTGACACTATGAGCCAGGCTATGCTCCAGAAAAATGACTTTTACGATGAACTGCCCAATGCTGCATTGTCCAACTACTTTCGTAGTGCCGGTGGTTTGCTGGCCGAAGAGTGGGCGCTGCTTCAAACTGTGACAGGCGCCATTCTGGATGCGAAGGAACCGCTGACTAATAAAGCGATTATTTTACGTTTGATCCATGAGATCGAGTCTACGCGCGACGTTGTCCGCGCCGATATCATTCGTAAGACCCTGGAAATTATTGTCGATCATACCCAGGACGACCTCTGATTGCCCGACCCCTGAGCTAAACGCCGACGGTACTGTCCTGCCGTCGGCCTTTACTCACTCAATGGTTTACCTCCCCTTCCCGCAGCGCTACAATGCCCGCCCTTAATGTATGGGATCTCCTCCCGGCGCCCACCCGTGTGCGCATCTGACCTGTCATCAGAACGAGAACAAACATGTTTAAACCGGAACTTCTCTCCCCGGCGGGAACGCTGAAAAATATGCGTTACGCTTTCGCCTACGGCGCCGATGCCGTTTATGCGGGCCAGCCGCGCTACTCCCTGCGCGTTCGTAATAACGAATTCAACCACGAGAATCTGCAGCTCGGCATCAACGAAGCCCACGCGCAGGGTAAAAAATTCTACGTGGTGGTGAATATCGCCCCGCATAACGCCAAGCTGAAAACCTTTATCCGCGACCTGAAACCGGTGGTAGAGATGGGCCCGGACGCGCTGATTATGTCGGACCCGGGTTTGATCATGCTGGTGCGGGAGCATTTCCCGGAGATGGACATTCACCTCTCGGTGCAGGCTAATGCCGTGAACTGGGCGACGGTAAAATTCTGGAAACAGATGGGGCTGACCCGCGTGATTTTGTCCCGCGAACTGTCACTGGAAGAGATCGAAGAGATCCGCACCCAGGTGCCGGACATGGAGCTGGAAATTTTCGTCCACGGCGCACTGTGCATGGCCTACTCCGGCCGCTGCCTGCTCTCCGGCTACATCAACAAGCGTGACCCGAACCAGGGCACCTGTACCAACGCCTGCCGCTGGGAATATAACGTCCAGGAAGGCAAGCAGGATGAGGTGGGCAATATCGTGCACAAGCACGAGCCTATTCCGGTGCAGAACATTGAGCCGACGCTGGGCATCGGGGCGCCTACCGACAGCGTGTTTATGATTGAAGAGGCCCAGCGCCCGGGTGAATACATGACCGCGTTCGAAGACGAGCACGGCACCTACATCATGAACTCCAAAGATCTGCGCGCCATCGCCCACGTAGAGCGCCTGACCCAGATGGGCGTGCACTCCCTGAAGATCGAAGGCCGCACCAAGTCCTACTACTATTGCGCGCGTACCGCCCAGGTCTATCGCCAGGCGATTGACGACGCGGCGGCGGGCAAACCTTTCGACAGCACCCTGCTGCAAACTCTGGAAGGGCTGGCGCACCGCGGCTACACCGAGGGCTTCCTGCGTCGCCACACCCATGACGACTACCAGAACTACGAATACGGCCACTCCGTTTCCGATCGCCAGCAGTTTGTCGGCGAGTTCACCGGCGAGCGCAAGGGCAACCTCGCGGCGGTGGCGGTTAAAAACAAGTTTCTCGTGGGCAACAGCCTGGAGTTGATGACCCCACAGGGCAACATCAACTTCACCCTGGAGCATATGGTGAACGGCAAAGGCGAGTCAGTCTCCGTCGCGCCGGGCGACGGTCATACCGTCTGGCTGCCAGTACCGGAAGAGATCAACCTGGAATACGCGCTGCTGATGCGTAACTTTGACGGCGAAAACACCCAGGCGCCGCACGCTAAGTAGTGAAAAGGGGTTATTTTTTGGTATGAGATGATTCTTAGAATTCGATCACATACCGCTGCGTTTGATGCGGGTATTATTGCAGGCGCTGAAAAACATAACCCATAAATGCTAGCTGTACCAGGAACCACCTCCTTAGCCTGAGTAATCTCCCTTACGCAGGCTAATTTTTTTGTCTGAAATTCCCCCTCTCCTCTCTTTCTGCGCATCTGAAGTACTATTTCCCCCCCTTAACGTAAATTTGTTTCTATTTACGACGAGAAGCCCCTTTAATTATCAATTTATTAAAGGCAGGGTATTCATACACATATCAGATGCTATTCTTCTTACGAATGAAATTTCACTTAAGGAGAAGGAGGAGATATATGTACTGGGTGGTTGAAAACAGGATGGTTTGCCCTCGTACTGGAACAATTTTTATACACGTACTCACCGTTAAAAATCTCAGGCTGATAATCTGGTATAAAGGAGATTACTTTATCAGCACCGGATCGGTTCTTGTCACCAGCCCCTTCGGAATTGCTATAGATGGCAAAATCAGAGCGTTACACATCCTTCGAACATTCCCGTATACATCAAAACTTTGGTCATCATTTGTTGAAAGCTCAGGCTGCCCCGGCAACGAGGGTGGGCTGATTATCCGCTGTCCATATCGCCAGCACTGTATGTTCGCGTTATGTCCTTATGGCGCACTACCGACCTAAACCGTCTGGACCGAGTGGCGTAAACCCGAGCTCGCCACTCATTTAATTTCTCGCCTTTCATCCTCTTCTTACCCGCTTTTTCCCGCGCTGCGATACACTTCTTGAAGATCAGCACAGGAGCAACGTGGATGGCGACCTATCCGGCAAGTTTATTAATTCTCAATGGTAAAAGCGCGGGCAACGATCTGTTGCGCGAGGCGGTGACACTGTTACGCGACGAAGGCGTTCATATCCACGTGCGCGTGACCTGGGAAAAAGGCGACGCGGCGCGCTATATCGACGAAGCCCGCACCCTCGGCGTCGAGACGGTGATTGCAGGCGGCGGCGATGGCACCATCAACGAGGTAGCGACCGCATTGATTAATCTGCAGGGCGACCACCGTCCTGCGCTGGGCATTCTGCCGCTCGGCACCGCCAACGATTTTGCCACCAGCGCCGGGATCCCGGAGGCGCTCGATAAGGCTCTACAGTTGGCGATTGCCGGTAAAGCCACGGCGGTGGATATTGCCCGGGTGAACGATGAAACCTGCTTTATTAATATGGCGACCGGCGGGTTTGGCACCCGCATTACCAGTGAAACGCCTGAAAAGCTGAAAGCGGCGCTGGGCGGCGTTTCGTACCTGATTCACGGCCTGTCTCGACTGGATACCCTGAAACCGGATCTGTGTGAAATCCGCGGCGAGAACTTCCACTGGCAGGGTAACGCGCTGGTGATTGGTATCGGCAATGGCCGTCAGGCGGGCGGCGGGCAGCAGTTGTGCCCGGACGCGCTGATCAACGACGGGCTGCTCGGGGTACGTATCATTACCGGCGATGAACTGCTCCCGGCGCTGTTCACCACCCTGACCAAAGCGGAGGACAGCCCGCATCTGGTGGATGGACAGTCGGCGTGGTTTGAAATCCAGGCTCCGCACGGGATGACCTTTAATCTCGATGGCGAACCGCTGAGCGGCGACCGTTTCCGCATCGCGCTCCTGCCAGGGGCGATCCAGTGCCGGCTGCCGCCGGATTGTCCGCTTCTGCGCTGATAAGTGCGGCCTGATGCCCTCACCCCGACCCTCTCCCACCGGGAGAGGGTGCAAACACTAAAAACGGTAACATGCGTTACCGTTTTGCTTTTACCTCCGCCGCCGGGCAAAAAACTAATATACCGCCACCTCCCTCGCCATCTCGCGGGAATACTGCTGGCTGGCGTTGACCAGCATCCGGGTGTAATCGGTTCTGGCCTGCCCTGCCACCAGATCGTCCACCGTCAGGGTTTCGAGGATCTTGCCGTACTGCATCACCGCCACCTTCTGGCACAGATGGGCAATCACCCCGAGATCGTGGGTCACCATCAGATAGGTGAGTTTCGACTCGCGCTGCAGCTCCGCCAGCAGGTTTAAGATCTCCGCCTGTACCGACACATCCAGCGCCGAGGTGGGTTCATCGAGCAGCAGCACCTGCGGCTCCAGGATCAGCGCCCGGGCAATCGCCACGCGCTGGCGCTGGCCGCCGGAAAGCTGATGCGGATAGCGATCGCGGAAGGCACGATTGAGGCCCACCTTATCCAGCAGGGCGTGAATGCGCCGATCCCGGTCGTTGATGCCGTGAATTTGCAGCGGCTCTTCCAGAATATCGCCGATGGTGTGCCGGGGGTGCAGCGAACCGTAGGGGTCCTGAAACACCATCTGCACCAGACGGCAGCGCTGGGGGCTGATGCGCCGCTCCAGCGGCTGGCCGTTAATCGCCAGCGCCCCTTCCCAGTGGGTGAACAGCCCCGCCAGGCATTTCAGCACCGTGGTTTTACCGGAACCCGACTCCCCCACCAGGCCGTAAATCTCCCCCGGCTGGACGTTGATATTGACGTCGTACAGAACCTGGCTGCGTTTTTCCCCTTCACCGAAGGCCAGATTCAGGTTTTTTACCTCGATCATCGTTGCTCCTTATTCGGTCAGCCAGCTGGCCTGACGTTGCAGTACCGGCAGCACCGGGCGGCGGCGGTTCATCTCTGGCAGGGCGTTAATCAGCCCCTGCGTATAGGGGTGCTGCGCATTGTGCAGATCGCAGGCGGCGATGGACTCCACCACCCGCCCGGCGTACATCACCAGCACCCGGTCGCAGAAGCTGCGCACCAGGTTGATGTCGTGGCTGATAAAAATCAGCCCCAGCCCGCGGGACTGGACCAGGTCGTCCAGCAATCCCAGCACCTGCAGCCGCACCGAGACGTCCAGCGCCGAGGTAGGCTCATCGGCGATCACCAGCTCCGGGTCGGTAATTAGCATCATGGCGATCATGATGCGCTGCCCCTGCCCGCCGGAGATCTCGTGCGGGTAAAGGTGATAAACCCGATCCGGCTGGCGAATGCGCACCACGTCCAGCATCTCCAGCACTTTGGCTTTAGCCTCCGCCTTGCGCCCCGGATGATGCGTCAGCCAGGCTTCGGCGATCTGATCCCCGACGCACACCACCGGGTTAAGGGAGTATTTCGGATCCTGCATGATCATCGAGATGCGCTTGCCGCGAATGCCGCGCATCTGCGCCTCGCTGACGGTGCGTAAATCGACGTCGCCAAACTGCATCCGCGTGGCGGCGATCTGCGCCTTCGCCGGATGCAGACGCAGCAGCGCCCGCCCGACGGTGGATTTCCCGGAGCCCGACTCGCCGACTATCGCCAGCTTCTCGCGGCCCAGCTGAAAGGAGACGCCGCGCACCACGTTGGTGACCGCGCGTCCGTTGATAAAGTCGACGTGCAGATCGCGCACGTCGAGCAGCGGCACATCAGTTGCTGCGAGGATCGAGGATGTCACGTAAGCCATCTCCTAAGAAGTTGAACGCCAGGCTGTTAATCAGGATCGCCAGCCCCGGAATAGTCACTACCCACCAGCACTCCATCATGTAGGTGCGCCCGCTGGAGATCATCGCCCCCCACTCCGGCTCCGGCGGCTGTGCGCCAAGGCCAAGGAAGCCAAGCCCGGCGGCGGTCAGGATGATCCCCGCCATGTTCATGGTGATACGAATAATCACCGACGGCAGGCACAGCGGCACGATGTGACGCCACAGCACCCGTACCGGAGACGCCCCTTGTAAACGCACGGCGGAGATAAAATCGGCCTGGCGCAGGGAGAGGGTTTCGGCACGCGCCAGACGGGCAATCGGCGGCCAGGCGGTGATCGTAATGGCGATCACCACGTGTTCCAGCCCCGGGCCGAGCGCTGCGACAAACGCCAGCGCCAGCACCAGGCTCGGGAAGGAGATAAAGATATCGGTGACGCGCATCAGGACCGCATCCACCTTGCCGCCAAAGTACCCGGCGGTGACGCCCAGCAGCAGCCCCAGCGGGCCGACGGTGACCGACACCAGCAGCACGATATAGAGCGTGATGCGCGAGCCGTACACCAGGCGGCTGAAGATATCCCGGCCAAACTCGTCGGTGCCGAACCAGTGCTGCGCGTTCGGCGACACCAGGGCGTTATTCAGATCCTGCACCAGCGGGTTATAAGGGGCTATCCACGGCGCGAAGGCGGCGACGATCAGCAGCAGCAGGATGATGCCGCCGCCGATGGCCGTCAGCGGGTTGCGCGCCATCTGCCCGGCAAAGCCGAAGCCGCGGCGGGCCATGCGCGCCAGGCGCTGGCGTCCTTCGCTGCGAACGCCTTGCAGCGGTGTATCCAGAGAAACGGTCATGATTTCGTCCTCGGGTCGAAGAGTTGATACAGCATGTCGGAGAGCAGGTTGAGCATCACGAAGATCATCCCCACCAGCAGGACGCAGCCCATCACCGCGTTCATATCGCCCAGCAGCAGGCTGCCGGTGAGATAGGAGCCAAAGCCCGGCCAGGAGAAAACGGTTTCAATCAGCACCGCCCCTTCCAGCAGCGAGCCGTAGGCCAGGGCCACCACCGTCAGCAGCTGCACGAGGATGTTGCGAAACGCGTGGTTCCAGATCACCTGGCGCTCGGTTAAGCCTTTCACCCGGGCGGTGATGATGAACTCCTGGGACAGCTGGGCCAGCATAAAGCTGCGGGTCATACGGCTGATGTAGGCCAGGGAGTGGAAGCCCAGCAGAGAGGCGGGCAGCACCAGGTGGTTAATGGCGTTCCAGAACACCGCGCTGTTGCCTGCCAGCAGGGCATCGACGGTCATCAGCCCGGTGCGGCGCGGCACAATGCCATCCAGCCCTAAATCCAGCCGTCCGGCGCCGCCCACCCAGCCGAGCCAGGCGTAGAACAGCAACAGCCCCATCATCCCTACCCAGAAGATCGGCGTGGAGTAACCGGCGAGGCTGATGATGCGCACCACGTAATCCGAGACGCTGTTACGACGCGCCGCCGCCAGCACCCCCAGCGGGACCCCTAAACCGGCCCCGACGATAATCGCCATGGTGGCCAGCTCAAGGGTCGCCGGGAAGACGCGCAGAATGTCGTCCAGCACCGGTTTGCCGGTCAGCAGGGCGTTGCCAAAATCGCCGTGCAGCAGGTTGTTGAGGTAGATCCCAAACTGGGTCAGGAGGGATTTATCAAAACCGAGCTGCTGGTAGACCTGCTGATAGGTGCTGTGGTCGGCATCCGGGCCAACAATCGCCAGCACCGGATCCACCGGCATCACGCGGCCAATGAAAAAGGTCAGCACCAGCAGGCCGAACAGCGTCACCAGCACCTGGGTTAAGCGCTTTGAGAAACGCCGGGTGCGGGAGCCTGGGGCGAGTATCGCTACACTCATTTTTCACCTCCGGTTTTGTACACTTCCCGCAGGAAGGTGGTGGCGGACGGATGCGACTGGAAGTTTTTCACCTCGTTACGCACCACCACCGAATCAACCATCTGCGACAGCGGGATCAGCGCCGGGATCAGCTGGTCATAGCGCACCTGGATCTGCTGGTAGTCGGCGATTTGCTTTTGCGGATCGCGCTCCAGCAGGGCCTTGTCGATCATCTCGTTCAGCGGCTTGTCGTAAAAACTGGTACGCCAGCCCTGGAAGTTGGTCAGCCGGGCCTCGTCGCTGTTGTCGGGGTTGTAGACCAGCGCCCGCAGGCTGGAGTGCGGATGCGGCTCCACGCCGCTGCCGCCGCGCCCGACCAGCATGTCGAACTTACGCTCGCGCATCGCGCCGTAGATCTGGTTCCCGGTGCCGGTGATGATTTTGGCGTTGATCCCCGCCTGCATCAGGGTGGACTGCACGGCGATGGCGATATTGAGGAACGGCTGATCCGCCAGCACCCGCAGGGTAGTGTCGAAGCCTTCCGGGTAGCCCGCTTCCGCCAGCAGCTTTTTGGCGCGCGGGATATCGAGTTTGTAGCCCGGGTCCGGCAGCGTGGAGGGCATCCCCGCCTTGATCGGCCGCTGGTGCAGCACGCCGTAGCCCGGCATCAGCGCCTTGTTGATCCCCTGATAGTCGATGAGATAGCGCACCGCTTCGCGCACCTTCGGATTGGCGAAGTGCGCCTCCTTCATGCTCATCGCCACGTAGTAGACCGTGCCCTTCTGCACGGCTTCCACCGTCAGCTGCGGATCCTTACGCAGGGCGTTAATGTCGGCCACCGCCATATTGCTGGCGATATCCAGATCGCCCTTCTCCACCATCAGGCGCAGGGTCTGCGACTCCTGGAAGTGGCGCAGCACCACGCGGTTCATCTTCGGCTCTTCGCGCCAGTATTTCGGGTTCCGCTTCATGCGCAGCACGTCTTTTGCCTGCCAGGTCTCCAGCATAAACGGCCCGGAACCGGCTTCGTTGGTGGTCAGCCAGCGGTTGCCCCAGTCGCTGTTGACCTCGTGGCTGAGCACCGTTTTGCGATCCAGTACGCCAAGGTTGCCCAGCGCGCCGAGGGAGTAGATCACCAGCTGCGGATCGTTGGCCTTCGGCAGGGTGAGCTGCACGGTGTAGTCATCCAGGGCTTTCACCTGCTGGTCGATGTTCTTCTTTGAAAACCCGTAAGATTTCCACACCGACGCCTGGGCAAGATTCAGATGCAGCAGGCGACGCATGGACCACGCCACGTCTTCGGCGGTAAGCGGGTTGCCGGAGTGGAAGGTCACGTTATCGCGCAGGTGGAAGGTCAGGGTTTTGCCGTCCGGCGAGATGTCCCAGGATTTCGCCAGCGCCGGTTTGACGTTGGTGAGCGTGTTGGGATCGAGTTCCACCAGCGAATCGTAGAGATTGACCACAATGCCGACCACCTCGTTGCCGGTCATCGCGGCCGGATCGAGGGTCAGCAGGTTGTTCATGTTCATACCGATGATGAGCTGATCGGGCGGCGTTTTTGCATACGCCGCGCCGCTCCCCATCATCAGCGAGAGCGCGAGTAAACACGCCCCGGTGAGGGAGTTTTTCTTCATCTGTGTATACCGTTTGTAGGGTAGAAGTTTTATTTATCAGTCGTGGCTGAGGGTATTGGCTTCGATATACGCAAAATTAATGTCTTCGCCCAGTCCCGGGCGATCCGGCAGGCTGACCATGCCGTTTTCATCCATCGGGTCGATGAGGCTGTGCAGATATGCCGCGGGCTCGTCGTAGTCGAGGAACGGATGCAGCAGGCCGCGTTCGTACCAGCGGCAGTTTTTGATAGCCCCGATCACCGCCAGGCTGGCCGCGCCGTTGCCGTGCACTTCGCAGTCCATGCCGAACGACTCGGCGAGGTTGGCTACTTTCAGGGTTGGCGAGATGCCGCCTACGCCATTGGCGCCCGCACGCAGGATGTCGCACGCTCCGGCTCTTACCCAGTCGGCGCGGCTGTGGTGCTTGCCGCCCAGGCTCTCCGGCCCGACGATGGGAATGGAGAGGTTTTCAGCCAGCCAGGCGTAGGAGGCCATGCTCTCCTCTTCCATCGGCTCTTCAAACCAGGCGAAGTTGAGTTTTTCCAGCTCTTTACCGATCCACAGTGCTTCCGCACGGCTGTACCAGTGATAGCCGTCGATCATCAGGTCGATATCCGGCCCGACCGCCTCACGCACCGCGGCGCAGGCTTTGATATCCATCTTCGGATTCGGTGCGAAAGAGACCGGCGGCATCCAGGTGTGGAGCTTGATGGCCTTGTAGCCGCGGGCGACCAGGGTTTCTGCGAAGCTGGCGTACTCTTCCGGGGTGGAGAGGCCACCCGGCAGGTCGTCGCCGCACATGGTGCTGCCGTAGGCAGGCACTTTGTCGCGGTAGCCGCCCAGCAGCTTCCAGACCGGCATATTGAGCTTGCGGCCAATCAGATCCCACAGCGCCTGCTCAACGAAGCCCAGCGCGCGTTCGGTCAGCTGATGGGCGCTGCCGCGCTGCCAGTGGGCCAGCTCCTGCCAGATCTTTTCGCGGTTAAAGGCGTCCTGGCCGATCAGCACCTTACGGAAGAAGGTGTTGACCACAAAAGGGCGCACCACTTCCGGCGGTGCAAAAGAGTACCCTTTGGTGCCATCGTCTGCGGTAATGGTCAGCATCGCCATTTTCGCCAGGCTTTCCGGCCCCGGATGAGAGTGCCCGGCGCTGTCGGAAACCCGGCGGGTGGGATACTGAAAGACGGTGACGTTTACGGATTCGATTTTCATTTTTTGTCCTTAAAACTGCGTAGGTTCAGCGTGTTCTTTCATTTTGAAAAGCTGTTTCGAATCTAACTTTAAGCGCAAAATTCATCCACTGCCTTAGACAAATTCCGCTAAGCGTCGACCGTTTTTTGTGCATCTGCACGGGGGCGAGTGATACTTTTCACAAAAGAGAGGGGAAATGTGAGGTAGATCGGGATGGATGTTTGAATGAAATGAAATGGGGTTCCGATCATGTCCGGAGGGGGACAAATCCCCTCACCCCGGCCCTCTCCCCAAAGGGGCGAGGGAGAAAAGACGGCTCCGGAGAGTCCCCTCTCCCCAAAGTGGCGAGAGGGAAAAGACGCCACCGGACAGTCCCCTCTCCCCTATGGGGAGAGGGTTAGGGTGAGGGGAGAGGGGTTAGGGATTACGCGATAGTCACCTTCTTATCCAGATAGACGTCCTGCACCGCATTTATCAGCTTCACGCCGTCCGCCATCGATTTTTTAAACGCCTTACGACCGAGGATCAGCCCCATCCCGCCCGCGCGTTTATTAATAACGGCCGTGCGTACCGCATCGGTGAGATCGGTTTCGCCCCCCGCTGCACCGCCGGAGTTGATGAGCCCCGCGCGGCCCATATAGCAGTTCGCCAGCTGGTAGCGCACCAGGTCGATAGGGTTGTCGCTGGTCAGTTTGCTGTAGACCCGATCGTCGGTATAGCCAAACTTGACCGCCTTATAACCGCCGTTATTTTCGGCCATTTTCTGCTTCACAATATCCGCCCCGATGGTGGCCGCCAGATGGTTGGCCTGTCCGGTTAAATCGGCGGAAACGTGGTAATCCGTGCCGTCTTTATTAAAGGCCGGGTTACGCAGATAGGCCCACAGCACCGTCACCATTCCTAACTCATGGGCGCGCTCAAAGGCGGCGGAGATCTCTTCAATCTGACGGCGCGACTGCTCTGAGCCGAAATAGATGGTCGCCCCGACCGCCACCGCGCCCATGTTGAACGCCTGCTCGACGCTGGCATAGAGGGTCTGGTCATATTCGGTTGGATAGCTCAGGGTTTCATTGTGGTTGAGCTTGACCAGGAACGGAATGCGGTGCGCATAGCGCCGGGAAACCGACGCCAGCACGCCGTAGGTAGAGGCGACGCAGTTGCAGCCAGCTTCAATCGCCAGTTCAACGATGTTCTTCGGATCAAAATAGAGCGGGTTGGCGGCAAACGACGCACCGGCCGAGTGCTCCACCCCCTGGTCCACCGGCAGGATCGACAGATAGCCGGTTCCGCCCAGACGCCCGGTGTTATACAGCGTCTGCATATTTCGCAAAACCGCTGGCGGGCGGTTGTTGTCGATCATCACGCGGTCGACGTAGTCGTGGCCAGGCAGATAGAGCTGGTCGGCTGGAATAGTCATACAACGATGCTGTAACAGGCTGTCGGCGTCTTTGCCAAGCAACTGCGCAATATCAGTCATAGTTTTGCTCCCCTTAGTGCCGACAGGCTGTCGGCATGTTTTCTCCAGGCTCACAGGATTGCGAGCCCCCTAAGCCTGGTCTGTGGGTAGCGAATTTTCCAGCTATGGGCGGTAACCTTTACCACCACGCATGGAAATGGTGGACCGGACCCATGCCCTGCCCCACCTCCAGCGTGTCCGCCTGCGCCAGCGCGCAGGAGAGCCAGGTTTTGGCCTCGCGCACCGTATCCGCCCAGCTATCGTGACGCGGGCGCAGCGCAGCCAGAGCGGCCGAGAGGGTGCAGCCGGTGCCGTGGGTGTTTTTGGTCTTCACGCGCGGGGCGGTAAAGCGCACCGTTCCGTCGCGGGTGAACAGCCAGTCGGGGCTTTCGGGATCGTCAAGATGACCGCCCTTCATCAGCACCGCTTCACACCCCATCGCCAGCAGGGCATAACCCTGCTCTTTCATCTCCTGCTCGCTGCGGGCGTGAGGGGCATCCAGTAGCGCTGCGGCTTCGGGCAGGTTTGGCGTGATAAGCGCCACCTGCGGCAACAACTTTTTACGCAGCGTTTCGACGGCAGAAGGTGAAAGCAGCGGGTCGCCGCTTTTCGCCAGCATCACCGTGTCCAGCACTACGTTTTTAACCTGATGACGCAGCAGCTGCTCCGCCACGGCCTCGACGATATCGGTTTCGGCCAGCATGCCGATCTTGGTGGTGTCGATGCGCACATCGCTGAACACCGATTCCAGCTGCGCCGCCACAAAATCGGGTTCAATACGATAGACCGACTGCACTCCGCGGGTATTCTGCGCCACCAGGGCGGTGATCACCGAGCAGCCATACGCCCCCAGCGCCGAGAAGGTTTTCAGGTCGGCCTGGATCCCGGCACCGCCGCTTGGGTCTGTGCCGGCAATAGTCAGGGCATTAATGCGTTTCATTGTTGTGCCCCCAGTTCCCACAGGGCATCCAGAAAGGCCGCGGCAAAACTGCCCGGTCCGCGGCTTTGGGCTGCCGCAAGGGTTCCGGCCCGTTTCATCCAGCCGCAGGCCGCCGCGATGTTTTCCAGCCGGTCGCCCGGCAGTGAACAGCTGGCCGCCACTACCGCCGACAGCGCGCAGCCGGTGCCCACCACACGGGTCATCATCGGATCGCCCCCGGTAACCGTCTGGGTACGCAGCCCGTCGGTGACGTAATCCACTTCCCCCGTCACCACCACGATGGCATTGGTTTGCCGCGCCAGCGCCTGGGCCGCAGGCAGCGCGCTGGCCGCTGTATCGGTGGTGTCCACACCGCGTCCGCCCGCGCTCATCCCGGCAAGGGCGAGGATTTCCGAGGCATTGCCGCGAATGGCCGCCGGTTTGAGGACGAGGATCTGCTGACAGAACCGGGTGCGGTATCCCAGCGCGCCGACGGCTACCGGGTCCAGCACCCAGGGTTTACCGGCGGTAACCGCGCTCTCAATGGCCCGGCGCATCGCCTGGGCGCGCGACGCGGTTAACGTCCCGACGTTAATCAGCAGCGCATCAGCGATAGCAGAGAATTGTTCCGCCTCTTCGGCTTCAATCACCATCGCCGGTGACGCGCCGAGCGCCAGCAACACGTTGGCGGTAAAGGTCTGCACGACGTCGTTGGTCATACAGTGGGTGAGCGGAGAACGGGTTCGGAAGTGGTGTAAGGCATGTAAATTGAGCAGGTCAGGCTGCATGGTATCGCTCCTGCCTTGCGCGAAGAAGCGATAGCCCGGAGGGCATCTGACTTCCCTACGCTGGCATTATCCAGATCAGGTGGTACGGGTATTTCTCAGCCTTCACAAAGAAGGGCACCCCGAGTCAAATTACATAATGTAACGGTGGCAGCGTAGAGGATGCGTCTGGCAATAGCAAGGGGCTTTCTGGCGCTTCGCCACTCCTCCTGCTTACATCTCTGACACCCTTTTCTAACCCAGCAATAACCAGCTGCCAGGATAACTCTCAAGAAATTAGCTATTCGTGCTAAATGTGATCTTCGTCAACCTGAGACAACGCCCCTTGCGTGATATTCAGCGCGCGCCACTGGTGCGTCTCTAATATAGACACCAGCAAAAAGTGGCCAGGCCAATAATAATTATCGAATCAACAACCGGGGAACAGACGATTTCCCCTTTCCTTTAAGGTTAATGTATGAAAAAGATTCTGTTGGTGGGTGTGATTGCCGCTTTGCTGGCGGGCTGTGTCTCTGAAGAGCAGCGCTTAGCGCAGTGTGAGGCCAAAGGCGTAAGCCGTGACGCCTGCTACATTGCCGACCAGAACCGTCAGGCCACCATCAATGCCGCAGCGGAAAAACAGGCGCTCGAGAATGCGCATGAAGCCGTACAGCATGGCCAGGCGGCGCACGTTGCCGATCCGCTGCGTGAAGCCTCCTTCAGCGCCAACGGTATTAAAGCCAGCATCAATAACGGCTTCACCCAGGCCACCATCAACGGCAAGAAAGCCGTGGTGAAACGCTCAAATGCGAATTTCTACGAGGTGAAAGGCGCGGGTTACGTGCTGTCGATCTCACTGGATGCGAACGGCGTGACCGACGCTTCATGGAATAAAACCCATGGCCGCGATCACGGTATTCTGAACGTCGTCCAAAAGTAGTTCTAAAGCGTTCTAAAACGCCCCGCTTTTATACCCGAAGCCTCCCCCTGGAAACCTCAGGTGCCATGCGGGGTTACGCCCTACGCGCGTTGATTCAACGCGCGTAACAAAACGATAAACAATTAACCATTGAGCCCCGGGCAAAAAGGCTCTATATTGGCCGCGATTTTTGATGCCCTTCTCATTTTCTTAATTAATTATTCAATCGGAGCCACGTGCTGAGCTGCGGTTGTAGGAGTGATATGATGACGGATAAAGTCCGTATTGATACTTTGAATGCCTCTTCTTTCAAAACCAACGAAACCTATCTGGCCCGTCAGGCCGAAATGGAATCCAATGTCAGGAGTTATCCGCGCAAGCTGCCTTTAGCCATTACTAAGGCGGACGGGGTGTGGATCACCGACGCGGATAACAAAGAGTATCTTGATTGCCTGGCCGGTGCGGGAACGCTGGCGCTGGGTCATAACCATCCTGATGTGCTGAAAAGCATTCAAAGTGTCATTACCAGCGGCTTGCCGTTACATACCCTGGATCTGACCACGCCGTTGAAAGACGCGTTTTCAGAATACCTGCTCTCTATGCTGCCAGGCCAGGGCAAAGAGTACTGCCTGCAGTTCACCGGCCCGTCCGGCGCGGATGCTGTAGAAGCTGCGCTGAAGCTGGCGAAAAAAGTGACCGGCCGCAGCGGCATCATCAGCTTCTCTGGTGCATACCACGGCATGACCCACGGCGCACTGTCCGTGACCGGCAACCTGTCTCCGAAAGAAGCGGTTGACGGCATGATGCCAGAAGTCCAGTTCATGCCTTACCCGCACCAGTACCGCTGTCCGCTGGGTATCGGTGGTGAAGCCGGTGTTAAAGCCCTGACCTACTACTTCGAAAACCTGATCAACGACGTTGAAAGCGGCGTGCGTAAACCTGCTGCCGTGATCCTGGAAGCAGTCCAGGGCGAAGGCGGCGTGAACCCGGCACCGGTTGAGTGGCTGCAGCGCATCCGTAAAGTGACCGAAGAGCACGGCATTCTGCTGATCCTCGACGAAGTTCAGGCTGGCTTTGCCCGTACCGGTAAATTCTTCGCCTTCGAACACGCGGGTATTCAGCCAGACATCGTTGTGATGTCCAAAGCTGTGGGTGGCGGTCTGCCGCTGGCCGTTCTCGGTATCAAAAAGCAGTTCGACGCCTGGTCTCCTGGCCACCACACCGGTACCTTCCGTGGTAACCAACTGGCAATGGCCACCGGCCTCACCACCCTGCAGATCCTCAAAGAGCAGAACATCGCTGATAAAGTTGCCGCCCAGGGCGAGTGGCTGAAAGCGAAGCTGGTTGAGCTGCAGAAACGCTATCCGGTTATTGGTCACGTGCGCGGTCTGGGCATGATGATCGGGATTGAGATCGTTAAGCCGCACGAAGCTGCCGACCACATGGGCTGCTTCCCGGGCGACGGCGAGCTGTCTGCATTGATCCAGAAGAAGTGCTTCGAAGCGGGCCTGATTCTGGAGCGTGGCGGTCGTAACGGTAACGTCGTGCGTCTGCTGCCTTCCCTGCTGATCAGCGATCAGGAGCTGAATGTGTTCCTGGATAAATTTGAGCAGGCGCTGCTTGCTGCGGGCGTTCGCCCAGTCTAACCGGAGACAATGGATACAATGTCAGATTTAAACCCGATTTTGTCGTCCTCGGCGCAAAGCATCGAAGCCTATCAGCAGGCCATCGAGCAGAGCACCCAGGCGGTCATGCAGTGGCTGAAACAGCCGGAAATGTACCAGGGTAAAACGGTCGCCGAGCTGCGCGAACGTATTAACCTGGACTTCAGCCCGGAAGGGCTGGGCAACGAAACCGCTATCGAGCGCGCCGTTGAATATTTCCTGAAAGACAGCCTGGCGGTGCATCATCCGCAGTGTGTGGCGCATCTTCACTGCCCGAGCCTGGTGGTAAGCCAGGCGGCGGAAGTGATGATCAACGCCACTAACCAGAGCATGGACTCCTGGGATCAGAGCCCGTCTGCGACCATTATCGAGATAAAACTGATCGAGTGGCTGCGTACCCGCCTGGGTTATCAGGCGGGCGACGCGGGCGTTTTCACCAGCGGCGGCACCCAGAGCAACATGATGGGTCTGATGCTGGCGCGCGATGCCTTCTTCGCGCGTCAGGGCCACTCCGTCCAGCAGGATGGTCTGGTGGGCGATCTGCGTAAGATCCGTGTTCTCTGCTCCGACAGCGCACACTTCTCCGTACAGAAGAATATGGCGCTGATGGGTCTGGGCTACCAGTCCGTTATCCAGGTTAAAACTGACGAATGTTCGCGTATGGATCTGAACGATCTGGCCGCGAAAATTGAGCAGTGCAATGCCAACGGCGAACAGATTCTGGCGATCGTTGCCACTGCAGGTACCACGGACGCGGGCGCTATCGATCCGCTGCGTGCGATTGCAGAGCTGGCGGCAAAGCAGAATATCTGGGTTCACGTCGATGCGGCATGGGGCGGCGCGCTGCTGATGTCCGAGAAGTATCGCGATTACCTCGATGGTATCGAGCTGGTGGATTCCGTGACTCTGGACTTCCACAAGCAGTTCTTCCAGACCATCAGCTGCGGCGCGTTCCTGCTGAAAGAGGCGCGTCACTATGAGCTGATGCGCTATCAGGCGGCGTACCTGAACTCTGAGTTTGACGAAGAGGCTGGCGTGCCAAACCTGGTATCCAAATCCCTGCAGACCACCCGTCGTTTCGACGCGCTGAAGCTGTGGATGAGTCTGGAAGCGCTGGGCGAGAAGAAATACGCGGAGATCATCGATCACGGTGTCACCATGGCGCAGCAGGTTGCCGCGTATGTAACCGAACAGCCGCTGCTGGAGCTGGTCATGCCGCCACAGCTGGCGAGCGTTCTGTTCCGCTTCCGTCCTGAGCATCAGCTGGATGACGCGGCCATCGCGCTGCTCAACCAGAAAATTGGCGATGCCCTGCTGGAATCCGGCCGCGCTAACGTCGGGGTTACCGAGCATAACGGTATCACCTGCCTGAAGCTGACCCTGCTGAACCCGGTTGTGACCCTGGAGGATGTTAAAGTCCTGCTGTCACTGGTGGAACGCACGGCGCGCGAGCTGCTGGCTAAGTAAGTTGTTCTATCCGGCGGCGCCCTGCCGCCGGATTTCTTTCCCTTCTTCACTGCTCTTAGCCCTATTTTTTCTCTGCGTCGTGTTGCGAGACGTAGCTGTAGGTGCCGTAACTCTCGCTGTAATAGTTGGCTGCAGACTTCACAACGTCATTCAGAATGGCACCTTTGATATTCACCCCCATCTGCTGCAAACGCCGTTGACTGATCAGCATCTCCCGCACGGTCGTGATGTTGTGGCGGGCGACCAGCAGCGTAGATGCCGCAATACTCCCCACTAATGCCGCGTCAGTCACCGCCAGGATCGGCGGCGTATCGACAATCACGATATCGTAATGCTCACTCGCCCAGGCCATAAATTCTCGGAAACGGCTGTGCATCAGCAGTTCAGACGGATTCGGCGGGTACTGACCGCAGGTCACCACGTCGAAATTGCCGCTGGTAAAGGTCTGGGCGGCCTGGGTGAAGGACACTTTGCCTGACAGGACGTCAGATAACCCCTTATCATTATTAAGCCCCAGAATGTTGTGCACGTAGCCTTTACGCATATCCGCATCAACGAATAGCACCCGCTGATCCACCTGTGCCACCAGCGCCGCCAGCGACGTACTGACCAGGGTTTTACCGCAGTCCTGGCCCGGGCCGCTGAACATGAGAATGTTGTTCCCGGCATCCATCATGGCGAAATGCAGGCTGGTGCGTAATCCGCGCACCGCCTCGACAAAAATATCCAGCGGTTGGTCGACGGGCAAAAAGGGCACGCCTGAGGTTTTATGCCTGAAGCAGTAGCGGAAGAAATATCTCCCGCCTAAACGGGTTTTACTGTTTAACCATTCCGAGCGCGGTAAGGTGGCATAGACATTAATCCCTTCGCTTTCGAGCTGCTCCGGCGAGTTAATCCCCCGTCTCAGAGCGGATTTCGCCAGCACCAGGCCCACAGAAAGGAACGCGCCAAAAATTGTCATGAGCATGACAACAAGCGCCTTACGCGGCTTTATTGGAACCGGGTGGGTGGCCGCCTGGTCAATGATACGCACGTTGCCAATGGCGCTGGAGCGGGAGATGTTCAGCTCCTGCTGGCGCGTCAGCAGCTGAAGATAGACGGCGCGACCAGAATCCACGTCGCGGCTGAGGCGTACGATCTGCTGCTGGGTCGACGGCATTGCACTGACCCGTTTGTTCAGCCGCACCCTTTCCTGCTCTAACGTCTGACGCTTCTCGCGCAGTGCGCGATAGGTCGGGTGATCTTTTTTATAGTGCTGCGACACTTCCGCTTCGCGGAAGGTTAATTCATTGAGCTGATTATCGACGTTAACGATCTGCTCCAGCACAGCTTTTGCCTCGAGCGATAGATCCACCGAGTCGCGCTGTTTACGGTAGGTGTTCAGCCGCTCTTCTGCCAGCTCCAGTTCGCTGCGCACCTGCGGCAGCTGGCGCTGCAGAAAATCAAGGCTTTGCGAATCCTGCGCCGCCTGGCGGGCAATGTTTTGTCTCAGATAGCTCTCGGCAATGTGGTTCAGAATGTTGGCGATCTGGTCGGGATTCGACCCCGTCATGCTCAGCGTGAGGATCCCACTCTCCTTACCCTGCTCCGTCACGGTAAACTGGCGGCTCAGGGCGTTGATGGCTTCAAGCTGCGAACGCTGACTCACCCGAAAACGGGTTCCTGGCGGTGCCGACAACTCACGAACCTTAATCGTCACGCCCGCCTGTTGCACCAACGCCCCGACGCTCCCCTGCAGGTTAATCCCTTCCCCTTCAAGACGATATTTACCGTTGCTTTCAGCAGTGAGGGTCAGCGACATCGCTTTACCCGGCGTGGCGGGGAGCGTCAGACTGTCGAGCATCAGGGAGACGGCTGGCTGGCCGCTCAACCTCGCCCAGCCCTCTCCTGCCAGAGGGAAGCGGATCGGGGTTATCTCATCACGCAGGCGCAACGCGTCCACGGTTTCGCCAAGGATCATGCGGGATTTCAGCAGCTGAATTTCAGCAGATGAGTCCTGAGTGAAAGTGGGCGATAGCTGATTTAACGATTTGAGCAGGCTGTTCTGCTGCTTCTCTTCAATTTGCACCAGGGCATCTGCAATATATACCGGCGATGCAAATAACGCATAGAGCACGCCGCTGAGCGCAAACAGTAGCGTACAAATAAAAACAGACACGCGATGATCAATTAATTCTCCCAGAAGCCGCGCCAGATCCAGCTCATGATTATCAACAGAATAAGCCTGCGCATTTACGATTTTCGACGACATGTACGTAATCCCTTAACTGTAAGTCGGTTGGCCCATTCCTGACTTGCTTCGCCAAGCAGGCGAAAAACATACTCAAATGCTTCCATGCTTTTACCGTACGGATCGGGGATCTCCTGTTGCCTGAGCCATTGGCCGAACAGCAGGGTTTTGCCACGCATTTCCGGCGCAATAAGCGAAATACGGTTTATTTGCGCGGATTCCATAGCAAGGATCAGATCGTATTCCCGCATCATTACCGCCGTCAGTGGACGCGCAGCGTGATCCTCCAGCGAGATTCCATAGGTGCTGGCTATTTTCTGCGCATGACTGTCCGCCGGACGTCCGGCCAGACCGCAGATACCCGCCGAGGCGATGGTAAATGTGGGCAACTTTTGTTGCAAAAGCCGCTCGCCAATCGGAGAGCGACAAATGTTTCCCGTGCATACCACCAGAATTGACTGGATCATTATTCAGGCCACGACCTGATAAAGCGCACGGTTTCGGTCAGGTCATGCACGCCGCTGATGGTAGGCACCAGCTGCGTAATTACCCGGTTCCAGCGTGAGACAGGGGCTGTGGTGACGTAGACGATATCGTAGGGCTGGAGCTGAAACTCAGTGCCGAGCACCATAGCCGACGCATCGCGGGCATTCAGCTGATAAATGTTCGCGATTTTACCGTCCTTACTGTTTTTGCCGGTGGAGCGGATGATGAAGATGCCGCTCGCATCAGCCATGTCCTGATTCATACCACCGGCATTTGCCAGGGCTTCTGCCAGCGTCATGCCGCTGCGATCCATCTTCAGGGTGCTCTGTTTCACCACTTCGCCCATCACAAAGACTTTCAGGGCGTCATTGCGCGGTACAAACAGGATATCGCCCGGCCACAGCAATCTGTTTTGCGTCAGATCGCCGTGCTGCATCAGGGCGTGCAGCGAAATTCGCGTGTCCTGGCCGTCATGGGTCAGCACCACGTTTCGCCAGTCTGCATCCGTCGAAAGGCCCCCCGCCGCGTTAATCGCATCCATGATGGTCAGGGGAATATTGGTAATTGGCTGCTGCCCGGATTTCACCACTTCGCCAGTGACATAGGCCTTTTGTGAACGAAACGCCGCAATGCTGACGTCGACCTGCGGGCTTTCAATGACTATGTCCAGCCGGACCGTGATCTCTTCGCGCACCTGGGCGAGGGTCTTTCCGGCGACATGGAGTTTGCCGACGTAGGGATAGAAGATCGTTCCGTCTGCGCCCACCCAGTTGCCGGTGTCGCTGGCGCTGCGATACTGACCGGCAGGCGTGGTGAGCTCGGGGTGATCCCAGACGGTGATCATTAGCACGTCCCCGGGGCCGATCCGGTATTCCCAACGTTTTAGCTGTTCATCGAGATTCGGATTTGCCTGAGATTTTACCTGGTTGGTGCGAAGCTGCTCAATCACTGAAGGCGTCAAAGGCCAGACGTCCACTTTCTTATCCAAATCAAGCGGGTTGTCTTTAACAGCAACGTTATTTTTTCCAGATATATTTATATGTTGGCCGGGCATAAGGGTGCAGCCCGATAATAATATTGCGCAAATAAAAGCTGCACTGTTGCGGAGTGGGATTGTCATTAATAATGGATGCTCTATTATATTCCGTTAATAGCCCTATAACTTCCTTGTAGCTCACATTAAATTAGCCACATCATTAAAAATAAAATATCAATTACAATTAATCACTTACAAAAAAACCCGATAAAAGAAAAGCACCAACCATGTTGATAACTGTCTGGTATTATCTTTAAATAAGAGGAAAACCAAAAAACGCAAATTAACTAACACACATCATAAGCATTTCAGGGAAAGAATTATACAGTACAATAACGGCTATTATGCCCCTAAAGCGTCACTTTCAGATTTTATAAAATTAATAATACATTACACAAATTCGATTTAATGAAAAATTTGCGTCACAAATAATTAATTCGGCCCTGTTGGTGGCAAGGATGTGTTGATTTGTTACATTTTTTACCAGCTTAGCCAAACGGCAAAACATAAAATAGACTCTCTGTTGCTCAGCCACGAAACGGCAAAACAAGAGTAATGGCCACGGTAAATCTGGAGAAAAAATGACTAAAGGTAAAATTCTACTTCTGGGCGTATTGATGTCACTGGCGAGTGCAGCCTTTGCTGCCCCACAAGCCACAGCGGCGCCCTCTGGCATCCAGGCCTATGAGGAACAGGAGTTTGTAGCCGATTTTACGAAATATAAGATTGGTGATTTCGCCCCGGCGCAGTACCTGACACCTGAGTACACCATCAAGCAATATAACCTGCGTAATCTTCCTGCACCGGACGCAGGCACGCACTGGACCTACATGGGCGAGAACTACGTGCTGGTGGGCGATACTGACGGCAAGATCTACAAAGCCTATAACGGCGATATTTTCTATCACCGTTAATCGTTTGTTGTGCCGGGTGGCGAGGTAAAAGCAAAACGGTCACCTGAGGTGACCGTTTTTGTGTTAGCACCCGCGCAAAAGCGTTACACCGCGCGGAATGAGATATCCGCTGGGATCACCTCACCCTGCCAGTAAAGCTGGGCGGCAACGCGATTTGCCAGCTGGCGATACATCTCCGTAAATTCACTTTCAGGATGGTTGACCACGGTCGGCTTACCGCTATCGAGATCTTCACGCAGCGTAATGTGCAGCGGCATCTGACCCAGCAGCTGGGTGTGACACTGCGCGGCCAGTTTTTCTGCCCCGCCGGTACCGAAGATGGCCTCATGATGACCGCAGTTGCTGCAGATATGCATGCTCATGTTTTCAACGATGCCCAGCACCGGCACGTCGACCTTCTCGAACATCACGATCCCTTTTTTGGCGTCGATCAGCGCGATATCCTGTGGCGTAGTCACGACCACCGCCCCGGTAACCGGGATGTTCTGCGCCAGCGTCAGCTGAATGTCACCAGTGCCCGGCGGCATATCCAGCACCAGATAATCGAGATCCGGCCACATCGTCTCCTGCAGCATCTGCATTAGCGCTTTGCTGGCCATCGGCCCGCGCCACACCATGGCATTATCGTCAGTGACCAGATAGCCAATGGAGTTAGTCGCCAGTCCGTACGCCATAATCGGCGCCATATGGGTGCCATCCGGCGAGGTCGGGCGCTGATTTTCCGCGCCCAGCATGTTAGGAATTGACGGGCCATAGATATCGGCATCGAGAATACCGACTTTCGCCCCTTCAGCGGCCAGCGCCAGCGCCAGGTTCACGGCGGTAGAGGACTTCCCTACCCCGCCCTTGCCGGAGCTGATCGCGATGATATTTTTCACGCCATTGATGCCCGGATGGTTTTTCACCCGTTTCAGCGTGGCGATGGTATGGGTCAATTTCCAGTCAATAGCCTTCGCCCCGGTGATACGCAGCAGCTCGGCGCTGGTTTGCTCTTTCAGCGTCTCGAACGCATGGTTCCAGACGAAAGGCATATGCAGCTCGACATGCAGAGTGTCATCCAGCCACGCCACGTGATGTAACGCTTTCAGCGTGGTGAGATTGTGCTTCAGGGTGGGGTGCTGAAAATTAGCCAGCGTCCCGGCGACCATTGCGCGCAAGGCTTCCGGTGATTTGGCCTGGGATTGAGAACTCATCCCGACTCCTTTTGTTTTTGTGGATAAGACCTTTGTTGAACAAGTTTACCTGAAAGGCCATGGTTTGTGCTTACTTAATAATGCCCCTTTTGGTACTATCAAAACCCTTTTCACTACCAAAGAAGTAATGCTTACTATGACTCAAGTCGCGAAAAAAATTCTGGTGACGTGCGCTCTGCCGTACGCTAACGGCTCAATCCACCTCGGCCACATGCTGGAGCATATCCAGGCTGATGTCTGGGTCCGTTACCAGCGAATGCGCGGCCATCAGGTAAACTTCATCTGTGCAGACGACGCACACGGCACCCCAATCATGCTGAAAGCCCAGCAGCTTGGTATCAGCCCTGAGCAGATGATTGCTGAAATGAGTCAGGAGCATCAGACCGATTTTGCTGGCTTCGACATCAGCTATGACAACTATCACTCCACGCACAGCGACGAAAACCGCGAACTGTCGGAGCTGATCTACACCCGTCTGAAAGAGAACGGTTTTATCAAAAACCGCACCATCTCTCAGCTCTACGATCCTGAAAAAGGCATGTTCCTGCCGGACCGTTTCGTGAAGGGCACCTGCCCGAAATGTAAGTCACCGGATCAGTATGGCGACAACTGCGAAGTGTGCGGCGCAACCTACAGCCCGACCGAGCTGATTGAGCCGAAATCCGTGGTTTCCGGCGCAACGCCTGTGATGCGTGACTCCGAACACTTCTTCTTCGACCTGCCGTCATTCAGCGAAATGCTGCAGGCCTGGACCCGCAGCGGCGCGCTGCAGGAGCAGGTGGCGAACAAAATGCAGGAGTGGTTTGAATCCGGCCTGCAGCAGTGGGATATCTCCCGCGATGCGCCGTACTTCGGTTTCGAAATCCCGAACGCACCGGGCAAATATTTCTACGTCTGGCTGGATGCGCCAATCGGCTACATGGGCTCCTTCAAGAACCTGTGCGACAAGCGTGGCGACACCACCAGCTTCGACGAATACTGGAAGAAAGATTCCGACGCCGAGCTGTATCACTTCATCGGCAAAGACATCGTTTACTTCCACAGCCTGTTCTGGCCGGCAATGCTTGAAGGCAGCGGTTTCCGCAAGCCAACCAACCTGTTCGTCCACGGCTATGTGACGGTGAACGGCGCGAAGATGTCCAAATCCCGCGGCACCTTTATCAAAGCCAGCACCTGGCTGAACCACTTCGATGCCGACAGCCTGCGCTACTACTACGCGGCGAAGCTCTCTTCCCGTATCGACGATATCGACCTGAACCTGGAAGATTTCGTTCAGCGCGTGAACGCCGACATCGTCAACAAAGTGGTGAATCTGGCCTCCCGTAACGCGGGCTTTATCGCCAAGCGTTTCGACGGCGTGATGGCGGCTGAGCTGGCGGATCCTGAGCTGTACAAAACCTTCACCGACGCGGCTGCCGTGATTGGTGAAGCCTGGGAAAGCCGCGAGTTCGGCAAAGCCGTGCGTGAAATCATGGCCCTGGCCGACCTGGCAAACCGCTACGTTGACGAGCAGGCGCCGTGGGTTGTCGCCAAACAGGAAGGCCGCGATGCCGACCTGCAGGCGATCTGCTCCATGGGTATCAACCTGTTCCGCGTGCTGATGTCTTATCTGAAGCCGGTTCTGCCGCAGCTGGCCGCGCGTACTGAAGCCTTCCTGAACACCGAACTGAGCTGGGACAGCATTAATCAGCCGCTGCTCGGCCACAAGCTGAACGCGTTCAAGGCGCTCTACAACCGTATCGAGATGAAGCAGGTTGAAGCCCTGGTTGATGCCTCTAAAGAAGAGGTGAAAGCCGCTGCCGCACCGGTTACCGGCCCGCTGGCGGACGATCCGATTCAGGAGACCATCACGTTTGACGATTTCGCTAAAGTCGATATGCGCGTGGCGCTGATCGAGAACGCGGAATTTGTTGAAGGCTCCGACAAGCTGCTGCGCCTGACCCTCGATCTGGGCGGCGAGAAGCGCAACGTCTTCTCCGGCATTCGCTCCGCCTATCCGGACCCGCAGGTGCTGATCGGTCGCCACACCGTAATGGTCGCCAACCTCGCGCCGCGTAAAATGCGCTTCGGTATCTCGGAAGGGATGGTGATGGCCGCAGGGCCTGGCGGGAAAGATATCTTCCTGTTAAGCCCGGACAGCGGTGCGCTGCCTGGTCATCAGGTGAAATAAACGAAAAAGCCGGAGATTATCTCCGGCTTTTTTTATCGCTTTTTTGCCGGGTGGCGGCTTTGCCTTACCCGGCCTACCAACCCGCAGGCCCGCGCAAGCGCAGCGCCGCCGGGCAAAAATCACGGTTTCGGGTGGTGCACCCGATGGGTCAGGCCGCGCAGGAAATTACGCAGGAACTGATCCCCGCACTCGCGGTAATTTTTATGATCCGGGGCGCGCATCATGGCGGTAATTTCCGGCATCGAGACGCGGTATTTCTGCTCGGTCATAATCGCCAGAATGTCGTCGGTTTTCAACGAGAAGGCGATACGCAGCTTTTTCAGCACCGTGTTGTTGTTCACCCGACGCTCCAGCGCAAGCTCAGGCGCAGATTCATCTTTGCCGCGCTTGTCATAAATCAGGCCATTCAAAAAACCGGAAAGGATGATGTCAGGGCAGCGAACAAAACCGTCCTCCTCCTCTTTGGTCATCCAGGTGTCGAACCCGGCCGAGGTGGATTCCATGTCGGCAAGCGCAAGAATGCGCACCATGTCGTTGTTATTGGCTTTCAGGGTGTAGCGCAGGCTACGAAGAATATCATTACTGAGCATAGAGCCTTCGAGTGTCGATGATGCAATGGCGCGCAGTGTAGCAGTTTTACAGCCCTATCGCCTCTTTCAAACTCTTCAGATAGCGACGGCTGACCGGCACCGTCTGCCCGGCGCGCAGGACCAGTTCCGCCTGTCCGTTCTCCTCAAGGCGGATCTCTTTCAGATGCGCCATGTTCACCAGGTACTGACGATGGCAGCGCAGCAGCGGGGTACGGCTCTCCAGGGTGCGCAGCGTCAGTTCGGTAAAGCCCTCTTTGCCTTCATGGCTGGTCACATACACCCCGCTCATCCGGCTGCTGACAAACGCCACATCCTCCATCTGCAGCAGCCAGATTCGGCTGTGGCCGGTGCAGGGAATAAACTTCAGCGGCTGCTGGTGTTCCGCCAGCAGGGACACATCCTGCACGCTGCGCTCCTGGCGCAGGCGATTGAGCGTTTTCTCCAGCCGCGGCTCTTCGATGGGTTTCAGCAGATAGTCGAAGGCGTGCTCTTCGAACGCCTTAACCGCGTACTCATCAAAGGCGGTGAGAAACACAATATAGGGGCGATGCTCCGGGTCGAGCATGCCCACCATCTCCAGGCCGCTGATGCGCGGCATCTGGATATCCAGAAACAGCACGTCGGGGCGCAGCTTATGCACCGCGCCAATCGCTTCGATGGCGTTGGCGCACTCGCCGACAATCTCAATATCGCTGTGCTCCTGCAGCAAAAACCGCAGGTTTTCTCGCGCTAAAGGCTCATCATCGACAATCAGCACATTCAACATGCGTGTTCCTCCAGGGGCAGTCTTAAGGTTATGCGGGTAAAGCTGTCGGGCTCGCAGGTGACGGTAATGCCGCAATCCTCACCGAAATGGGCGCGCAGGCGTTTATCCACCAGCCCCATTCCCAGGCCGCCCCCCTCTTTTGCCGTAGCGTAGAGCCCGGCATTGTCTTCAATATCCAGCACCAGATAGCGATTAAAGCGGCTGGCGGTGATGGCAATCTCTCCGATACCCAACAGCTGGGAGGTGCCATGCTTAATCGCATTCTCAACGATCGGCTGCAGGGTGAAGGCCGGCAGCTGCTGCCAGGCCAGTTCATCCGGCACCGACAATGTGACCTGCAGGCGCGACTGGAACCGGGCCTGCTCAATTTGCAGATAGGCGTTCACATGCTCAATTTCATCCGCAAGGGTGACGATTTCCGAAGGCCGCTTCAGGTTTTTGCGGAAAAAGGTCGAAAGAAACTGCACCAGCTGCGTCGCCTGCTCGCTGTCCCGGCGGATCACCGCCTTCAGGGTATTGAGGGCGTTAAACAGAAAATGCGGGTTCACCTGCGCGTGCAGGAGCTTGATCTCCGACTGGGTGAGCAGCGCCTTCTGCCGCTCATACTGTCCGGCCAGGATCTGCGCCGAGAGCAGCTGGGCGATCCCCTCCCCAAGGGTACGGTTGATGGAGCTGAACAGGCGGTTTTTCGCCTCGTAGAGCTTGATGGTGCCCATCACCCGCTGATTTTCGCCGCGCAGCGGGATCACCAGCGTCGAACCCAGCTTGCACTGCGGATGCAGGGAGCAGCGGTACGGCACTTCGTTACCGTCGGCGTAGACTACCTCACCGGTCTCAATTGCACGAAGCGTATACGCGGACGAAATCGGTCTGCCCGGCAGGTGGTGATCGTCCCCGGTGCCGGTAAAGGCCAGCAGCTTTTCGCGATCGGTGATGGCGACCGCGCTGATATCCAGCTCCTGGTGCAGGACCTGCGCCACCTTCATGCTGTTCTCTTCGTTAAAGCCCTGACGCAGGATCCCCTCCGTCGAGGCCGCGACCTTCAGCGCCGTCGCTGAAAACGCCGAGGTATACTTCTCAAACATCGCCCGCTTATCGAGGAGAATGCGCATGAACAGCGCGGCGCCGACCGTGTTGGTGACCATCATCGGCGCGGCAATGCTGCCCACCAGATGCAGGGCATCCTCGAACGGGCGGGCGATCAGCAAAATGATCAGCATCTGCACCAGCTCGGCCACCAGGGTGATAGCCCCTGCGGTGAGGGGGCTAAAGACCTTATCCGGGCGACCGCGGCGGATCATCACGCTGTGAACCAGGCCGCCAAGCAGACCTTCGACAATGGTCGAAATCATACAGCTCAACGCCGTCATCCCGCCCATCGAGTAGCGGTGTAAACCGCCGGTCAGCCCCACCAGCCCGCCGACCACCGGGCCGCCGAGCAGGCCGCCCATCACCGCGCCAATGGCACGGGTGTTGGCAATGGAGTCTTCAATGTGCAGGCCCAGATAGGTGCCGAGAATGCAGAAGATGGAGAAGGTAACGTAGCAGAGCAGCTTGTGCGGCAGTCGGACGGTGACCTGCATCAGGGGGATGAACAGGCGTGTTTTACTCATCAGCCACGCGATGACCAGAAACACACACATCTGCTGAAGCAGCAGCAACACCAGATTAAATTCGTACATGCCCACAAACCGGAAATTCTAAAAGCGCGTAACATACACCGAAGCGCATTAACTTTCTTTGCAGTAAAAGCATGAAAATGTGTTTTCGTGCCACCCATCACACCTTTTGCCGAACATAATCTGATATTCGCATTATTTGTGCAAAAAAAGAGCAATCCTTCCTGGTTCAGCATTCTGCGTCTACAGTTAATCTGGGTATGTGCAAGCCGGGGGATAACATGGCGCTCTACACGATAGGGGAAGTGGCACTCCTGTGTGATATCAATCCAGTGACGTTACGCGCATGGCAGCGTCGTTACGGGTTGCTTAAACCACAGCGAACCGACGGCGGACACCGGCTGTTTACGGATGCGGATATCGACCGGATCCGCGAGATCAAAGGCTGGATCGATAACGGCGTGCAGGTCGGGAAGGTCAAAACGTTGTTGAGCCCGGAAGGTCAGGACGAACTGGACATCTGGCGCGAACAGCAGGAGGTGCTGCTGCGTTATCTGCAGTCCGGCCATCTGCATCGCCTGCGCGTGTGGATCAAGGAGCGAGGCAGCGAATACCCTGCGCAAACCTTAATTACCCAACTCTTTATTCCGTTACGAAGGCGGTTGCAGTCGCAGCAGCCCACGCTGCAGGCGCTGCTGAGCGCGCTGGACGGGGTGCTGATCAACTACATCTGTATCTGTCTGGCGGCAGCGCGAAAGAAGAACAGCAAGGATGCGCTGGTGGTTGGCTGGAACGTGCACGACACCACACGCCTGTGGCTGGAAGCGTGGATTGCCGCCCAGCAGGGCTGGCGCGTCGACGTGCTGGCGCACTCCCTTGTGCAGCTGCGCCCGGAGCTGTTCGACGGACAGACGCTGCTGGTGTGGTGCGGTGAATCACCGACGGCGGCACAGGAGCTGCAGCTGACCCAGTGGCAGGAGCACGGTTACCCGGTCTTCCCGCTGAAAGGCAATTAATGGTTCATTAACACCCGCGCTTCACCGTATAATCGCCCTGTTAACATCAGGAGCACATTATGAAGGCAACCAAAGTCGCGGTTATCACCCTGTTCTTTCTCATGGCCGTCAGCGGTATTGGTGGCGTGATGCTGGCAGGTTATTCGTTTATTGTCCGTGGCGGTGTCGGCTGAGGCTTCTCGCCAGCCGCTCAAAAGCGCGATCCACCACAATCGCCGCCAGCGCCACCAGCAGCGCGCCCTGGATAATATAGGCGGTATTAAAGCCGCTTAAGCCGATAATGATCGGCGTTCCCAGCGTATTCGCCCCCACCGTTGAAGCAATGGCCGCCGTGCCAATATTGACGATCACCGAGGTGCGGATCCCGGCCAGCATCACCGGCGCGGCGAGCGGCAGCTCGACGTTACGCAGACGCTGCCAGCCACTCATCCCCATCCCTTCTGCCACGCTGATTGCCGCTGCGGGTACTGCCGCCAGCCCGGCAAGCGTCGCCTGCAAAATCGGCAGGACGCCATAGAGGATCAGCGCGATTATCGCCGGCTGCTGACCAAAGCCCATCACCGGCACCGCAATCGCCAGCACCGCCACCGGCGGAAAGGTCTGGCCGACGGCGGCGATAGTCTCCACCAGCGGGCGAAACTCGCGCCCTGCCGGTCGCGTGACCGCAATTCCGGCCCCAACCCCCAGCACGATGGCAAAGACGCTTGAGGCGCCCACCAGCCAGAAGTGGGCGAGCGTCAGGGTAACGAAGCTCTCCTGCTGATAGACCGGACGCGGCAGCTCCGGGAACAGCGTGCTGAAGAGCGGCGCGCTGTAGGGCATCAGCAGCAGGAGTGCGACAAACAGCGCCACCAGCCACAGGAGCGGATCGCGTAGCCACCTCATGTTGCCTCCCGGATCAGCAGATCGCGAAAGTACAACGTGCCGCACGCTCTTTCCTCTTCGTCCACCACCGGCAGGCTTTCGCATCCCTGGCTGACAAACGCCGAGAGCGCATCGCGCAGGCTCATGGAGGCCCGCAGCGGACTTTCGCCTGGGGTGATGTCCGGGCGCATCGATTCGCCCACCGTGCGCAGCGACAGCAGGCGTACGCCCAGCTCGCTGCGGCCAAAAAACTCGCGCACGAAGCTGTTCGCGGGCCGGGTAAGCAGCTCCAGCGGCGTGCCCTGCTGCACCACCCTGCCGCTGTCCATCAGCACCAGGTAATCCGCCAGGCGCAGCGCCTCGTCGATATCGTGGGTCACCAGAACGATGGTACGGCCCAGAATGCGGTGAATACGGGTCATCTCCAGCTGCAGCGCGCTGCGGGTCACCGGGTCGAGCGCGCCAAAGGGTTCATCCATCAGCAGCACTTCCGGATTAGCGGCCAGCGCTCGCGCCACCCCAACCCGCTGCTGCTGGCCGCCTGAGAGCTGGTGCGGGAAGCGCTCGCGCAGCCCCGGATCCAGCCCCAGCAGCGCCATCAGCTCATCCACCCGATCGTCAATTTTTTGCCGCGACCACTTTTGCAGCTGCGGCACGGTGGCGATATTACGCGCCACCGTCCAGTGCGGAAACAGGCCGATGGACTGAATGGCGTACCCCATCCGGCGACGCAGCTCCAGCACCGGCAGGCTACGGATCTCCTGCCCGGCAAAGCGGATCAGGCCGCTGTCGTGCTCCACCAGCCGGTTGATCATCTTCAGGGTGGTCGATTTACCCGAGCCCGAGGTGCCCACCAGCACCGAAAAAGCGCCTTCGGCAAAGGTCAGATCCAGATTGCTGACCGCGGGCTCCCCGGCAAAGGTTTTACTTACATCATGAAATTCAATCATTGGTTCTCCTTCGCAGCAGGGCTATCCACAGCGCAAACAGCGCATCCACCACCACCGCCAGCACGATGGTGGGTATGACGCCCAGCAGCACCAGATCCAGGGCGCTGCTCAGCAGCCCCTGGAACACCAGCGCCCCGAATCCTCCGGCACCGATTAACGCCGCGATCACCGCCATCCCCACGGTTTGTACCGCCACCACCCTCAGTCCGCGCAGCAGCACCGGCAGCGCCAGCGGAAGCTGGATCTGCCAGAAGCGCTGGCGGCTGTTCATCCCCATGGCGTCGGCGCTCTCCAGCACCTCGGCAGGCACCTGGCTGAGCCCCGCCAGCACCCCGCGCGCCAGCGGCAGTAGGGCATAAAGCACCAGGGCGATCAGCGCCGGGGTCATGCCGGTCCCGGCAATACCCAGCGACGAAAGCCACGGCCAGGCGCGGGTCAGCCCGGCGAGCGGAGCAATCAGCAGGCCGAACAGCGCCACGGAGGGAACAGTCTGAATGACGTTCAGCACCGCGAATACCGGCCCCTGAGAGGCCGGGCGGCGATAACAGAGGAGCCCCAGCGGCACGCCAATCAGCAGCGCCGGAACCAGAGTACCCAGCAGCAGGGTGAGATGCTGCTGCCCGGCATCGTTAAAGACATCCTGTCGGTTGGCGTACTCTTTCATCAGCGAGAGGGCGTTGAGTTCGCCGCTGAACAGCAGCAGCAAGGGCAGGATCCAGATTTGCGCCTGCAGCAGCCAGCGCCAGAGCGGCTGCGGGCTGAGCCTGCGAATAGCATCGCTACAGGCCAGCAGGCAAAGCGCCATCCAGAGCCACAGGCCGCTGCCCACGGCGGTACGCGCCAGCGGGCTCTCGCTGCTGGCAAGATGCGAGGCGGCAAGCCCCGCGCTCCAGACCAGCCCGGCAAACAGCAGTTCGCAGACCACCAGCGTCGACGCTAAAGCCCAGCGCCCGCGAACCAGCGTCAGCCCCAGCAACAGGCAGAACGGGATGAGCAGCAGCGCAGGGGAAAACGTCCAGACCTGCCAGACGGCGCGCCCTTCCCCGGACACCAGCCGGTTCGGGGCAAAATTCACAAAGGGTAACGCGGCTGCTGCAAGGGCAATAAGCGCCATCAGCAGCAGCACGCGGTTATGACATTTTATCGGCACAGCGCAGTCCTGCGGCGGGTTATTTCACCAGCCCTTTTTGCTTCAGGTAATCTGCCGCCACTTTTTTGGCATCCAGCCCTTCCACTGCAATGCTGGCATTGAGCTGCTGCAGCGTTTTTTCATCCAGCGTTTCAAATACCGGCTTCAGCCAGGCGTCCAGCTCCGGGTATGCCTTCAGCACCGCCTCGCGCACGACCGGCGTCGGGGCGTAAATAGGCTGAACGCCTTTCGGATCGGTGAGGGTTTGCAGGCCCAGTGCCGCGACCGGGCCGTCGGTGCCGTAGGCCATCGCCGCGTTGACGCCCGAAGTTTGCTGGGCCGCCGCTTTAATGGTCACCGCCGTATCGCCCCCCGCCAGGGAGAGGAGCTGGCTCTGATCGAGCTTGAAGTCGTAGGCTTTTTCAAAGGCAGGGAGAGCGTCCGGGCGCTCGATAAATTCGGCTGAAGCTGCGAGTTTGAAATCGCCCTTCTCTTTCAGGTAGCGGCTGAGATCCTCAAGCGAGGTGAGCTTGCCTTTCTCCGCCACGTCCTTGCGAACCGCGATGGTCCAGGTGTTGTTGGCCGGGGCCGGAGTCAGCCAGATCAGCTTGTTCTGCTCGGCATCGAGTTTTTTGACTTTCTCGTAGCCGTTCTTCGCGTTTTTCCACGCCGGGTCATTTTCATCTTTGAAGAAGAAGGCCCCGTTGCCGGTGTATTCCGGGTAGATATCCAGCTCGCCCGAGGTGATGGCCCCGCGTACCACCGGGGTGGTGCCCAGCTGCACTTTATTGACGGTTTTAACGCCGTGACTCTCCAGCACCTGCAAAATGATGTTGCCCAGCAGCGCGCCTTCCGTATCAATTTTCGACCCGACCTTAACCGGCTCCGCCGCCTGTAATGGCAGGCTCAACGCCGCCAGCAGCGCCGTTGAACCAACAATCCCCTTAAAGATAGTCATTCCGCTTTCCTCATGATTTTGCCGCCTTTTTCAGACGCTTGAGAGAAAAGCGTAGTCGATAACCAGGGTTTTAGCGCGCCATTCACAAATTGTGTATGGCGGCCTGGTTTAGCTATTGCCCGGCGATTTTACAGCAGCTCGAACTCGCCCTTATTCACGCGGGCTGAATCCGTACCGATAAAGACGTTGAATTTGCCTGGCTCAGCGTCGTATTTCATCTGCTGGTTCCAGAACTTCAGCGCATCCACGTCAATCGGGAAGCTGATGGTTTTGGTTTCGCCCGGTTTCAGGTTCACCTTCTCAAAGCCTCGCAGCTGTTTCACCGGACGGCTCATGGAGGCGGTCACATCCTGAACGTACATCTGGACAACCGTCTCCCCTTCGCGTTTACCGGTGTTGGTAACCTCGACGCTGGCGGTCACCGTGCCGTCCGCCTTCATGGTCGGAGCAGACATTTTCACCTCAGAAACGGTAAAGGTGGTGTAGCTCAGGCCGTAACCAAACGGATAGAGCGGACCGTTAGCTTCGTCGAAGTAGCGCGAGGTGTACTTGTTCGGTTTGTCGGCGTTATACGGGCGACCGGTGTTCAGGTGGCTGTAGTACACAGGGATCTGCCCGACGGAGCGCGGGAAGGACATCGGCAGTTTGCCCGACGGGTTGTAGTCACCAAACAGCACGTCGGCAATGGCGTTACCGCCCTCGGTACCGGCGAACCAGGTTTCCAGAATCGCGTCTGCCTGCTGATCTTCTTTCACCAGCGCCAGCGGACGGCCGTTCATCAGCACCAGCACCAGCGGCTTACCGGTGGCTTTCAGGGCGGCGATCAGATCGCGCTGGCTCTGCGGCAGGGTGATATCGGTCCGGCTCGACGCTTCATGCGCCATCCCCTGGGCTTCACCCACCACGGCCACCACCACATCGGACTGCTTCGCGGCGTTAACCGCCTCGTCAATCATCTCCTGGGCGGAGTGCGGATCGACCTTCACCGCCTCTTCATACTGGTTGAGGAAGGTGACGATGTCGTTATCGCTGGTGACGTTGGCCCCTTTGGCGTAAATCACTTTGCCCTTGTCACCCAACGCGTCTTTGATGCCGGTCAGCACGGTAACGGACTGATCCGCCACGCCTGCGGCAGACCAGCTGCCCATCACGTCGCGCTTGCTGTCGGCCAGCGGGCCGACCACTGCCACGGTGCCGGATTTCGCCAGCGGCAGCGTGTCGAGACGGTTTTTCAGCAGCACCAGGCTTTCACGCGCGACCTCACGCGCCTCTTTGCGGTGCAATCGGCTTTCGGCGTTGGTATCCACCGGATCGGACTCTTTCGGCCCCAGGTGGCTGTACGGATCGTTAAACAGCCCCATGTCATATTTGACGTTCAGAACATGGCGCGTGGCGTCGTCCAGCTCCGCCATAGTGACCTTACCGCTCTTCACCAGACCCGGCAGGTACTTGCTGTAGTACTCGTCGCTCATGCTCATGTTGATGCCGGACTTCAGCGCCACGCGCACCGCATCTTCCGGATCGGCGGCGGTGCCGTGCTTGATAAGCTCTTTGATCGCCCCGTGATCGGAGACGGTGATGCCCTTAAAGCCCCACTTATCGCGCAGGATATCTTTCAGCAGCCAGCTGTCGGAGGTCGCCGGCGTGCCGTTCAGGGAGTTCAGCGCCACCATCACCGCGCCGCTTCCGGCATCAAGACCGGCTTTGTACGGCGGCATATAGTCGTTGAACAGGCGCTGCGGGCTCATGTCGACGGTGTTGTACTCTTTTCCGCCTTCGACGGCGCCATAGGCGGCGAAGTGTTTGACGCTGGTCATGACCGAGTAGCGATCCGCCGGGCTTTTGCCCTGCATCGCTTCCACCATGGTTTTGCCCATCGTCGCGGTCAGGTAAGTGTCTTCCCCGAACCCTTCCGAGGCGCGGCCCCAGCGCGGATCGCGGGAGACGTCCACCATTGGCGCCCAGGTCATGTTCAGGCCATCGTCCGCCGCCTCGTAGGCCGACACGCGGCCGACGGTTTTCACCGCCTCGAGGTTAAAGGAGGAGGCCAGGCCCAGGCTGATCGGGAAGACGGTACGCTGGCCGTGGACCACGTCATAGGCGAAGAATAACGGGATTTTCAGGTGGCTAAGTTCCATCACCTGATCCTGCATTTTGCGGATATCCTGGCGGGTGACGGTGTTGAAGATCGCCCCTACCTGCCCGTTTTTGATCATCTCGCGAATGGCTTCTTTTGGATTATCCGGTCCGACGCTGATCAGGCGCAGCTGGCCGATTTTCTCGTCTACCGACATCTTTGTGAGCAGATCGGTCACAAAGGCGTCCCGGGCTTCCGGCGTTAGCGGATGATTGCCAAACAGGTCGTCAGCCAGCGCGGGTTGCAGCGCCAGACTTACAGCTACCCCTACAGAACAAAGCCATTTCATCTCGTTTACTCTCTCATCAATAACCGCCGGATAGTCGCGGCCAGACCGTACGAAAAGCGCAGTGTGCCATAAACCCTGTTAACGTTGCAGGGTTTATTCTCTGATTTTTCTGGCGAATAGTCGTTCGCATAAACATTAATCGCGCTATGATTTTCGACGACGCATTTGAATAACCACAAGGGGTGGACGATGTCTTCTGAACGACTGCACGATAACACCAACTTTATAAACGACCTGGCACGTCTGGTAGGTCATGCGCACCTGCTTACCGACGCCGCGAAAACTGCCCGCTACCGCAAGGGCTTTCGCTCCGGGCAAGGGGACGCGCTGGCGGTGGTGTTCCCGGGCACGCTGCTGGAACTGTGGCGGGTGCTCAGCGCCTGCGTCGAGGCTGACAAAATTATTCTGATGCAGGCGGCCAACACCGGCCTGACCGAAGGCTCCACGCCGAACGGCAACGATTACGATCGCGACATTGTGATTATCAGCACCCTGCGCCTCGACAAGCTGCATCTGCTGGATAAGGGCGAGCAGGTGCTGGCTTATCCAGGCACCACGCTCTATTCGCTGGAGAAGGCGCTGAAGCCGCTGGGCCGCGAGCCGCACTCGGTGATTGGCTCCTCCTGTATTGGCGCCTCGGTGATCGGCGGGATCTGCAACAACTCCGGCGGCTCGCTGGTGCAGCGCGGCCCGGCCTATACCGAAATGTCGCTCTTCGCCCGCATTGACGAACAGGGCAAGCTGACGCTGGTGAACCATCTGGGCATCGACCTGGGGGTGACGCCGGAGCAGATCCTCAGCAAGCTGGATGACGACCGCGTGAAAGAGAGCGACGTGCTGCACGACGGACGTCACGCCCACGATCATGATTACATCACCCGGGTGCGCGAGATTGATGCCGACACCCCGGCGCGCTACAACGCCGACCCGGATCGTCTGTTTGAATCCTCCGGCTGTGCCGGCAAGCTGGCGGTCTTCGCCGTGCGCCTGGACACCTTCCCGGCGGAGAAACGCCAGCAGGTGTTCTATATCGGCACCAACCAGCCGGACGTGCTGACCACCATCCGCCGCCATATTCTCGGGGAGTTCACCCATCTGCCGGTCGCCGGGGAATATATGCACCGGGATATCTACGACATTGCCGAGCGCTACGGCAAAGATACTTTCCTGATGATCGACAAGCTCGGCACCGACAAGATGCCCTTCTTCTTTACCATGAAGGGACGCACCGATGCGATGCTGGAGAAGGTGTCGCTGTTTAAACCTAACTTTACCGACCGCTTTATGCAGAAGCTGGGCAACGCCTTCCCGGCGCATCTGCCGCCGCGCATGAAGAGCTGGCGCGATAAGTACGAGCATCACCTGCTGCTGAAAATGGCGGGCGACGGCATTGCCGAAGCGCAGAGCTGGCTGGCGGAGTTCTTCAAAACCGCCGAGGGCGACTTCTTTGCCTGCACGCCGGAAGAAGGCAGCAAGGCCTTTTTACACCGCTTCGCCGCCGCCGGGGCCGCGATCCGCTATCAGGCGGTTCACGCCGACGAGGTGGAGGATATTCTGGCCCTGGATATCGCCCTGCGCCGCAACGATACCGAATGGTTTGAGCACTTGCCGCCGGAGATCGACAGCCAGCTGGTGCATAAGCTCTATTACGGCCACTTTATGTGCTACGTCTTCCATCAGGATTACATCGTCAAAAAAGGGGTCGATGCGCACGCCCTGAAGGCGCAGATGCTGGAGCTGCTGCAGGCGCGCGGGGCGCAATATCCGGCGGAACATAATGTGGGTCACATTTACGAAGCGCCGGAGGCATTAAAACAGTTTTATCGCGCTAACGACCCAACAAACAGCATGAACCCCGGCATCGGTAAAACAACCAAGCATAAAAACTGGGCAGGCGAACCGGAAACAGCGCGTGATGGCGCGCAAGCCACTGATCAAACCAGTTAGCCCTCGCGTGGGCGCTGTTATGCCCACATAAATAGGACTAGAGTAGCCTTACGTCGCCAGAGAAACATTTCTCTGGCTTTTTTTAACGAGGAGCGGGCAGACCATGTCGGCTGTTGAAACATTATCCGAAACTGACGTTGTGATACGCGATGCCGGGGCCGAGGATGCGCATGCCATTGCTGCCATCTACGCCTGGCATGTCCTTAACGGGCGCGCATCCTTTGAAGAAGTTCCCCCTACCGTCGACGAGATGCGGGATCGCATTAACGCGGTGACCAGCCAGGGTCTGCCGTGGCTGGTGGCGCTCTATCGCGGGATCGTGGTGGGTTACTGCTATGCCACCCACTATCGCGCTCGCCCCGCCTACCGCTATACCCTTGAAGAGTCGATTTACGTCGAGGCCAGCACCCCCGGGCGCGGTTTTGGCAGCGCGCTGCTGAGCGCCCTGATCGCCCGCAGCGAAGAGGGCCCGTGGCGGCAGATGATCGCCGTGGTGGGCGATGGGCCAAACAACGCCGGCTCGTTACGCCTGCATAAAAAGCACGGCTTTGAAGTGGCGGGACAGCTCAGAAGCGTGGGTTACAAGAAAGGTGACTGGCGCGATACGCTGATTTTGCAGCGTCCCCTCAACGACGGTGACTGGACGCTGCCGGAGTAGTTTTTGCCCGGCGGCGCTTCGCTTGCGCGGGCCTACGGGCTTTGTAGGCCGGGTAAGCGCAGCGCCACCCGGCAATTACAGACAGCTCAATCGTTCTGCGCGGTGGCCATTTGCGCGGCTTTCTGCTTTTTGTAGCTCAGGGCCGCGGCCGGAACCGGGGTGACTTTTCCGGTTTCAATCCAGGTACGCAGACGGCTGGCGTCGGCAAAGTGGGTATATTTGCCAAACGCATCCATCACCACCAGCGCGACCGGCTTGCCGTTAAAGACCGTCCGCATCACCAGACAGTGGCCCGCGGCGTTGGTAAAGCCGGTTTTGGTCAGCTGGATATTCCAGTTATCGCGGTAGACCAGGTGGTTGGTGTTACGAAACGGCAGGGTATAGGCCGGGTTCGAGAAGGTCGCCATCTCTTCACGGGTGGTGCTGAGCTGGCCGATCAGCGGATACTGCTTGCTGGCGATCAGCATCTTCGTCAGATCCTGCGCCGTCGAGACGTTATGGATCGACAGGCCGGTTGGCTCCACAAAGCGCGTCTGGGTCATCCCCAGTGCCTTCGCTTTGTCGTTCATGGCGCGGATAAAGGCGTCATAGCCGCCCGGATAGTGGTGCGCCAGGCTTGCGGCGGCGCGGTTTTCCGAGGACATCAGCGCCAGCAGCAGCATGTTTTTGCGGCTGATTTCGCTGTTCAGACGCACACGGGAGTAAATCCCTTTCATTTCCGGCGTCTGGCTGATGTCGACGCGCAGTTTTTCATCCAGCGGCAGCCGTGCATCCAGCACCACCATCGCCGTCATTAATTTGGTAATAGAAGCAATCGGGCGCACCAGATTCGGGTGGCTGGAGTAGATCACCTTGTTGGTTTCCAGATCGACGATCATGGCGCTACCGGAGGCAATCTCCGGCTGGGCCGCCGCAGCCACAGCGGCAGGTTTGGCGATCGCGGGGGTCGCCACTGGCACAGCCAGCAACAGTGCAAGACTCAGTAAAGAAACGCGGAATTTCAGCATGGTGAGATTTCGGATAATTATTCATGCACGTAATAACGTACGCCGCCCGGGCCGAAGCGAGAACACGGGCTGGCTAAGGCATCATAGCCGTCCGGATGCCTTGCTACCAGTAGTTAATCGTGAACAGATGCTGCATTGCTGGCATTTACGCCAGCAATGCAGTGACCTCAGAAGAGACGATATCCATAACCCCAAAGAATAACCGTCAGCGCCAGCAGCACTTCCAGCAGCAGCACGCCGATGGCGAGGGTCGAGCCGGAAAAACTGCGCCCCTCTTCTTTGTTGATACTCAGGAAGGTCGGAATGCCGATATAGAGCAAATAGCCGGTGTAACAGAGCGCAAGCGTCCCCACCAGCGCACACAGCCAGACGATCGGGTAGAGCGCCACAATCCCACTCAGAAACAGCGGGGTTGCCACGTAACCAGCGAATACCATGCAGTGTGTCAGCGATGGCCGTTGCGGATACCGGCGCGCCATCCAGTAAATCACCCGCCCCATTGCCGCCACGCCCGCCAGCATCAGGGCGTAAAACACCACGGCCAGCGCCAGGCCGGTCATCCACGAGAGTTTTACTACATTGCCGTCGTCAAAATCCCAGCCGATTTGCGTGGTACCAATAAACGCGCAAATCACCGGTACGGCGGCCATCAGCAGCACATGGTGGGTATAGTGATGACTGACCGTTTCGTTTTCGCTTCTGATCACGTGCATTTCACGATCGGGATGGGAAAAGAGTCCCCAGACATGGTTCATAACGCCCCCTTGTTGTCGGCCCGCTAGCGATAACTCAAGTATAATGCAGGCCTGAGATTATTTTTTATACAGCCTAAAAATGCAGCGACGGGTTCAGCGCTCTGGTATATTCATCCCTGCTAAACAGCAGCTTACGGGAGGGAATCTCAGATGGCGGAATTCATTTTTTTCAAAAAGGGAAATAGCGTCGCGGCGCTGGATAAAGCCGACGCGCAGGGCGCCAGGATGTTGATTGAACAGGGGTATATCAGGCAGTTTGAAGAGATTACCGCCCCTGATGGCCAGCACGCGCTGGCGCGCTTTGACGATATCAAAAAAGAAGAAGAGTTAGGCCCGTTTGTCTGGGCGACAGGCGCCCTGTTTTGCGGGCTCATCGTCCCCGTTATTGGTTTAATCGGCTGGTTGTTATTACGTTAACGTTTCCTGCGCTACGCTTAACGTATGGATATCAATACTCTCATTGCACAGTATGGCTATGCCGCGCTGGTTATCGGCAGCATAGCGGAAGGCGAAACCATCACCCTGCTGGGTGGCGTGGCGGCGCATCAGGGATTGCTTCGCTTTCCTCTGGTGGTAGCCGCGGTGGCACTGGGCGGCATGATCGGCGACCAGCTTCTTTACCTGATTGGGGTGCGGTTTGGTCCGACGATCCTGCGACGCTTTTCCCGCCATCAGAAGAAAATCGACCGCGCTCAGCAGTTGATTCAGCGCCACCCCTATCTTTTCGTCATCGGCACCCGCTTTATGTACGGCTTTCGCATCATCGGCCCGCTGCTGATCGGTGCCAGCCGCCTGCCGCCGAAAATCTTCCTGCCGCTGAACATTGTAGGGGCCATCGTCTGGGCGCTGATTTTCACCACTCTGGGCTATGTGGGCGGTGAAGTGCTGGAGCCGTGGCTGCACGCCCTGGACCAGCACCTGCGCCACTGGATCTGGCTTATTGTGGTGCTGGTGCTGGTCTTCGCGGTGCGCTGGTGGCTGAAACGCCGGGATCGCCGCTAAAAATTACTGCTCCGGTTTAAACTGCGGATTGCCCAGCATAAAGCCGCCGTCGACGATAAACGACTGACCGGTGGCGTAGCTGGCATCAGAGTCACACAGCCAGGCGACCAGGCTGGCGATCTCTTTGGTATGTCCCGGCCTTGCCAGAGGAATGTTTGGCATGGAGCCAGGCTCGACCTCGCTGTCGTCCATGTTGTTCATCGGCGTGGCGATAGCCCCCGGCGCCACGGCGTTCACCAGAATATTGTGATGCACCAGCTCCATCGCCATCGACTTGGTCAGGCCGCCGAGGGCGTGTTTGGCTGAGGTGTAGGCGCTGGCCTCCGGCAGCGGGGTATGCTCATGCACCGAGGTGATGTTGACGATACGTCCGCCCTCCCCCTGCTTCACCATCTGACGGGCGGCGATCTGCGAGCAGAGAAACGCCCCGTCCACGTCGACGCTAAAAATCGACCGCCACTGGTCATACTCCATATCGAGAAACGCCGCTTTGGTCATCGCCCCGGCGTTATTGACCAGCACGTCGATACGCCCGAAGCGTTCAATCAGCGTCTCGATGGCTTTCGCTCCGTCCGGCAGCTGGCTGAGATCGAGCTGAATGGCCTCTGCCCGCTGCCCCCGGGCCTCGATCTCACGACAGGTTTTCATCGCCCCTTCTTCGTCCGAGTGCCAGGTCACGCCAATATCAAACCCACGCTCCGCCAGCATCAGCGCCGTGGTTTTGCCGATCCCCGAATCCGATGCCGTTACAATAGCTACACGATTGGTTGAACCCATACTCACCTCCGGAATAATAAAAGACAAAGAGATAAGTATAGTTACTTCTCATTTTCTACCCGTGGTGATAGCCGCCGCCCAGGGCGGAGGTGAGCTGCAGGGTGGCGTCAACGTACTGCCCCTGCAGGGTCAGCCCGGCCACCTGCTCCTGCAGGGCGGGAATTCTGGCTTCGCTGACCCGCGCGCCAGCGACGATCCCGGCGTTGAAACGCGCCTGCGCCAGGGCCACCATCCGCGCGGCATCGGCTTCCACGCGCTGCTGGTGTCTGTTTTTCGCCATCAGCGTTTCCACCTCGCTGGCGCTGCGGGCTACCTGATTGACCGCCTCCACCACCGCTTTGTTGTAGTTCGCGATCGACAGGTTGCTTTGCGCCTGGGCGATATCGAGGTTGGCGTTCAGGCGTCCGCTGTCGAAAATCGGCAGGGTCAGACCGGCGGTGACGCCCATCTGCTGCGCCGAGGAGCGGAACAGATCGCTTAAGTGCAGTGCGTCCTGTTGCAGAAACGCCATTAAATTTACGTCGGGATAAAACGCCGCTTTCGCCGCGTCCACCTCGCGCAGCGAGGCCTCGATGTACCAGTGCGCCTCCTGTAAATCAGGACGGCGGGCCAGTAATTCATAGCCCAGGGTGGAAGGCAGGTGGCTCTCTACCGCAGGCAAGGCATGCGGGGTCAGCTTCACCGTCGGGGCATTAGTGAGCGCCTCCAGACGCGCTTCGATGGCTTTCATCTTTCCGTTCACCTCCGCCAGCCGCTCATCGGTTTTGCTGGCGTTGATGTCGGTTTCGACCCCTTCCACGGAAGAGGTAATGCCATGCTGGTACAGCTCGCGGTCGGTGCCAACAATCGCCAGCTGTTCCTGCTTAATGGTGGTTAACACATGCCCGATGGCCGCCTCGGTCTGCCACTCCCAGTACAGGCGCGCCACGCTGCTGGCCAGCAGCTGGCGGGTCTGTTCCAGCTCCGCCTGTTGCGCGTTGACCTTGCCGATGCGGGATTCAACCTGAGCGCGGTTTTTGCCCCACAGATCCAGATCCCAGCCCGCGGTTAAGCCGAAGGTGCCGTTGGTGTACCAGGGGCCGGTGGTTCCGGCTGCCGGATCGGTTATCGCAAAGGGCCCCATCAGCCCTTCGGCGGACATTTTCTGCCGCTCGGCATCGGCGGAAAAATCCACTTCCGGACCATCGGCGGCCATCGCCATTCTGGCCTGGGCTTCGGCAAGGGCAATGCGCTGACGGGCAATATTCATATCCGGCGCATCGGCCAGCGCTCTGATGATAAGGCTGGTGAGTTCGGGATCGTGAAAATCTTCCCACCAGCTGTTTTATGGCCACTGACCGGCAGTGAGCCCGGTGTCAATTTTCGCGGCAGGGATCTGTTGAGGCAGCGACGCCGCCGTATCGTGGCCGGGCGCACAGGCAACCAGAAGAAGAGAGAGAGGCAGGCAGCAGAAATAAAAACTCGAACGTTTCATCACGTTATTCACCCAAAAAAGAAGGCTGCAAAATACGCCCGCTTCGTCTCCTTTTTTTAGGAATGGGTGGCAATGCACAATTTGTCATACCTTTACATATCCGGCAAAGGTGCCCGGCATAGCGCCGGGCCCTTGCGTGATTACGCTTTCAGCGAAGCGCCGTTGGTCGCAATCACCTCCTGATACCAGTAAAAACTCTTCTTACGGCTGCGCGCCAGAGTACCTGCGCCGCTGTCGTCACGATCGACATAGATAAAACCGTAGCGTTTGGAGAGCTCGGCTTTGGAGGCGCTCACCAGGTCAATCGGCCCCCAGCTGGTGTAGCCCATCACCTCCACCCCGTCGTCGATGGCCTCACGCACCTGCACCAGGTGGTCGTTGAGGTAGCTGATGCGGTAATCATCCTGCACCACGCCGTCGGCGTCCGGCTTGTCTTTGGCGCCCAGACCGTTCTCGACAATAAACAGCGGCTTCTGATAGCGATCCCAGAGCACGTTCAGCAGGGTGCGCAGGCCGACCGGGTCAATCTGCCAGCCCCACTCAGAGCTTGCCAGGTGCGGGTTCGGCACCATATTCAGAATATTGGCGCGCGCCTGCTGGTTCAGCGCTTCATCGGTGGTCACACAGCCGGTCATGTAGTAGCTGAAGGAGATAAAGTCGATGGTCGATTTCAGCGCCTCGCGATCGGCGTCGGTAATGTCGAGCTCAATGCCGTTATCGCGGAAGAAACGCAGCATATAGCCCGGATACGCCCCGCGGCACTGCACGTCGCCGAAGAACTGCCAGGCACGGTTTTCCTGCAAAGCTTCCAGCACATCGTCCGGCTTGCAGGTCAGTGGATAGACCAGGCCACCCAGTAGCATGTTGCCGATTTTCGCGTCCGGAATGACCTCGTGGCAGGCCTTCACCGCGCTCGCGCTCGCCACCAGCTGATGGTGGATCGCCTGATACACTTCCGCCTTGCTGCTGGTTTCCGGCAGGCCAACGCCGGTCATCGGCGCGTGCAGAGACATGTTGATCTCGTTGAAGGTGAGCCACAGCTTCACCTTATCCTGATAGCGGGTGAAGACGGTGCGGGCATAATGTTCGAAGAAGCCAATCACCCGGCGGCTGCCCCAGCCGCCGTACTGTTTCACCAGCCCCCACGGCATCTCGTAGTGTGAGAGGGTCACCAGCGGCGTGATGTTGTGCGCCGCCAGCCCGTCAAACAGCTGATCGTAGAAGGCCAGCCCGGCTTCGTTGGGCTGCAGCTCGTCGCCGTTCGGGAAGATACGCGTCCAGGCAATGGAGACGCGCAGGCAGCTGAAGCCCATCTCGGCGAACAGCTGGATGTCCTCGGGGTAGCGATGATAAAAATCGATGGCCATATCCTTAATGCCGCTGTCGCCCGCCACGCGCTCCACCACCGGGCCAAAGACCCCCTGGGGCTGAACGTCAGAGGTAGAGAGACCTTTACCGTCCTCCAGATAAGCGCCTTCAACCTGATTCGCGGCAACCGCGCCGCCCCATAAGAAATTATCCGGGAACGTTTTCATTCTCTTCTCCTGTTATTGATGGCTGACGCACAGCAGCGGCGCACCGGCCTGGACAGCGGTTGCTGCCACGGTAACGACCTCGCTGTAGTCGTCGCTGTTACTGATAATAATGGGTGTCGCCAGATCGTATCCGGCATCGATAATGGCCTGGCGATCGAACTCCAGCAGCAGATCGCCCGGCTGCACTTTGTCCCCCACCTTCACGTGGGCGGTAAACGGCTTGCCGTCGAGCTTCACGGTGTCGATCCCGACGTGGATCAGCACTTCGATGCCGCTGTCGCTCAGCAGGCCGATGGCATGTTTAGTGGCAAACAGCGAGGCAACCTCCCCGGCAAAGGGGGCGATGACCTTGTTGTCGGCGGGAATAATCGCCGCGCCCTGTCCGAGCAGGCCGCTGGCGAAGGTGGCGTCCGGCACCTGGTCCAGCGCCAGCACGCTACCGTTCATCGGTGACAGGACATCGTTTTCACCCGCGGTGACGGCGACCGGCGTCGCTTCTGCCGCGCGGCGCGGCATCCCGGCGACCATCGTCAGCACGCAGCTCAGCACCAGCGCGACCAGTAATCCGAGAACGCCGCCCCACAGGGTGGCATTCACGCCGCCAGGCGGGATCATCTGCGCAATGGTGAAGATATTGCCAAAACCGAAGGAGTAGACGTGCGAATCGCTGAAGCCGACAATCGCCCCACCGATGGCCCCGGCGACGCAGCCAAAGATAAACGGACGGCGCAGCGGCAGGTTGACGCCATAGACCGCGGGTTCGGTAATGCCGAAGATCCCCGCCGTCACCGAAGAGCCCGCCAGCATCTTCTGCCGGGCATCACGGGTGCGCAGGAATACCCCCAGCGCCGCCCCGACCTGGCCGAATACGGCAGGCAGCAGCATCGGCAGCATGGAGTCGTGCCCCAGCACCGCCAGGTTGTTGATCATCAGCGGCACCAACCCCCAGTGCAGACCGAAGATAACGCAGACCTGCCACAGTGCACCCATCGCCGCGCCAGCCAGCCAGGGCGCCAGCGCGTAAACCCACTGATAGCCGTTGGCCAGCATCTGGCTCAGCAAGGTGGCCACCGGGCCAATCGCCAGGAAGGTAAGCGGCACCGTCACCCCCAGGCAGATCAGCGGCGTGAAGAAGTTTTTCATTGCCGACGGCAGGCGTTTTGCGCTCTGTTTTTCCAGCCAGCAGCTGACCCACGCCGCGAGAATGATCGGAATGACCGATGAGCTGTAATTAAACCAGGTCACCGGAATGGACAGGAAGGCGTCGCCAGCCGCCCCGGCCTGCTGGCTGGCCTCAAAGGCCTGAATCATCACCGGATGGACCAGCGCCCCACCAATCACCATCGTGATAAACGGGTTGCCGCCAAACTTTTTCCCGGCGGTGTAGCCCAGCACCAGCGGGAAGAAGAAGAACAGCGCATCGCTGGCGGCAAACCAGATTTTGTAAGTGCCGCTGTCGGTAGCCAGCCAGCCGCAGACCACCGCCAGCGCCAGCAGCCCTTTCAGGATACCGGAGGCAGCCAGGATGCCGATAAACGGGGTAAAAATGCCAGACACAATGTCGATCAGCTGGTTCAGGGGGTTGCCCTTCTCCCCTGAGCTATCCCCCACCGGCGTCTCGTCACTGAGGCCCGCTTCGCTGCGCACCGCCTGCCAGACATCGTGGACGTGGTTGCCGATCACCACCTGGAATTGCCCGCCGCTCTCCACCACCATGATCACGCCCGGGTTTTGCTTTAGCCCTTCGGCGTTCGCACGCAGTGGCTCTTTCAGTTTGAAACGCAGCCGGGTCGCGCAATGAACCAGGCTGACGATGTTCTCTTTGCCGCCCACGTGGGCGAGAATATCCTTCGCCAGTGCTTGATATTCCATCTCTTTATCCTTCTTCACTGCCCGCAGGCAGGGTTTGACAGAGTCCTGAAAATAAAAAAACCCGAGAACGACTCCCTTTCGGGAGCCGCGCTCAGGTTTTGCCTGCGTTATGCAGTAATAATCCAGTTGTGGGGACTTAGCGCCCCTCTTTTCTCACGCGCTCAATATGAATGGTGAGAAACATAATCTCTTCGGTGGTCAGCTCGCGCTGATAACTCTTTTGCAGATGCCGGGCTATTTTCTCGGCACAGCCCCACGCCTTCGCGTAGTTGTCCTTTACCGCCGAATGCAGCGACGCGTCGTCATCGGCCACCACCGTGCGGGTCAGCATCCGCTGGGCAAAAAACTTCAGATGGGTGACGAAGCGCTGATAGCTTAGCGACTCTTCGTCATACTCCAGCTGCAGGCTGTACTTCACCAGCTGCAGGATCTCCTGCATTACCCGGGTGACATGCATCACTTCCGGCATCTCGCTGTGCAGCTGGGCGGTGACCAGATGCAGGGCAATGAATCCGGCTTCATCTTCATCCAGCTGTACCTCCAGCCGTTTCGCGATGATCGCCCGGGCCTCCTGGCCCAGCTCAAACTCTTTCGGGTAGAGCCGCTTTATCTCCCACAGCAGGACGTTTTTGATCGCCAGTCCCTTTTTCTGCCGCTCAATGGCAAAGTAGCAGTGGTCGGTTAAGGTGATATACAGACTCTCCTGCAGTTTGCCCAGCCGCTGCGTCGCCAGCCCGATAATGCGGTCGCAGGTGGTCATCACCTCAAGCGGGATCTGGCTGAGTAACTCCCCCAGCCGATGCACCAGCTCGTCACTTTGCAGGGCAAACACTTTCTCGATGTTCTCTTTCGGGACCACGTCGCCGATGCGTTTCTGAAAGGCCAGCCCACGGCCCATCACCACCTGTTCGCGCCCCTGTTCATCCAGAACAACCACCACATTGTTATTCAGTATTTTGGCGATTTTCATTCCATGCCCCAGAAACAAAAAAACCTGACCTCCGGCAGAAGCCAGAAAATCAGGTTTTGCCTGCCGCAGCAGTAACAATCCAGTTAACGCACTTTATCAGTTTCGTTCTGAGCCACAATGCGCCCCGCTAAAAAACGTGACGCAGATCGAACTGTTACTTCGCCTGGATCACCCGGGCGATATCCGCCGAGGTTTGCAGGGTGCGAATCTCCTGGAACAGATCCAGGGCTTCGTCGTATTCTTTGCGCAGGTAGCTCAGCCACTGCTTGATGCGCGCCACGTGATACAGGCCGGTGTCGCCCTGCTTTTCGAGGCGGGAGTATTTCTTTAGCAGGGTTACAACGTCCGGCCACGGCATGCGCGGCTCGTCGTATTTAATCACCCGGCTGAGGTTAGGCACGTTCAGCGCCCCGCGCCCGATCATAATGGCATCGCAGCCGGTTGCCGCCATGCACGCCAGGGCGCTCTCGCGATCCCAGATTTCACCGTTCGCCACCACCGGGATGGTCAGACGTTTGCGGATCTCGCCGATGGCCTGCCAGTTGATGCGTTCAGCTTTGTAGCCATCTTCTTTGGTGCGCCCGTGCACCACCAACTCGGTGGCTCCCGCCTGCTGCACGGCGTCGGCAATTTCAAACTGCCTGTCGCCGCTGTCCCAGCCGAGGCGCACCTTCACCGTCACCGGCAGATGCGAGGGCACCGCTTCGCGCATCGCTTTTGCGCCACGGTAGATAAGCTCAGGATCTTTGAGCAGCGTGGCCCCACCGCCGCTGCCGTTAACCATTTTCGACGGGCAGCCGCAGTTGAGATCCACGCCCCAGGAGCCCAGCTCGACGGCGCGGGCGGCGTTTTCCGCCAGCCACTCGGGGTACTGGCCTAATAGCTGGACGCGCACCAGCGTACCGGAGGCGGTGCGGCTCTGGCGATGCAGCTCCGGGCAGAGTCTGTAAAACGATTTTACCGGCAACAACATATCCACCACCCGCAGGAACTCGGTGATGCAGAGATCATAATCGTTAACGTCGGTCAGCAGCTCGCGCACCAGCGAATCGAGCACGCCTTCCATCGGTGCCAGTAATACACGCATATCAGTACCCGTAAAAAAAGACGCGCTATGGTATCTGCTCTGTGTAACGGTGGAAAGCCCTGTTTCGGGGCTCGCGGAACCAGACTGATTTATAATGTTTTTACCCCTGTTCCCGGGGGAATGCCCAGGGTTCCGGATGGGAATGTCTGGTATGCTCAAAAGTCATGATGTGATCCGTAGCACGTTTCCGGTTTTAATTGTATGATGAATGCGTTTCATCAAGGGCTTTCACCATGAATAAATCTCTGATAGTCGTCTGGCAGTACCTGCGCGCGTTCGTCCTGATATATGCCTGCCTGTACGCAGGTATTTTTCTCGCCTCCCTGCTGCCAATCACCATCCCCGGCAGCATTATTGGCATGTTGATCCTGTTTGTGCTGCTTGCGCTGCAAATCCTCCCGGCAAACTGGGTTAAGCCCGGCTGTTCGGTGCTGATCCGCTATATGGCGCTGCTGTTCGTCCCCATCGGCGTGGGCGTGATGCAGTATTACGATCTGCTGAGCGCGCAGTTCGGTTCGATATTCGTCTCCTGCACTATCAGCACCCTGGTGGTGTTTTTAGTGGTCAGCTGGAGCACGCATCTTGCGCACGGAGAACGTAACGTGGTTGGGCAGAAAGGACAGAAAAAATGATGGCTAATATCTGGTGGTCCCTGCCGCTTACCATTGCGGTCTTCTTCGCCGCCCGCAAGCTGGCGGTGCGCCTGAAGTTCCCCCTTCTCAACCCGCTGCTGGTGGCGATGGTGGTGATCATTCCTTTCCTGCTGCTAACCGGCATTCCCTACGCGAAATATTTCCAGGGCAGCAAGGTGCTCAACGACCTGCTCCAGCCTGCGGTGGTGGCGCTGGCGTTTCCGCTGTACGAACAACTGCACCAGATCCGCGCCCGCTGGAAATCAATTATTACCATCTGCCTGGCCGGCAGCGTGGTGGCAATGATCACCGGCACCTCAGTGGCGCTGCTGATGGGCGCAACGCCGGAAATTGCGGCCTCCATTCTGCCGAAATCGGTCACCACCCCAATCGCGATGGCGGTGGGCGGCAGCCTCGGCGGCATTCCGGCGATCAGCGCCGTGTGCGTGATTTATGTCGGTATTCTGGGTGCGGTATTAGGCCATACGCTGCTGAATGCCATGCGCATTCGCACCAAATCGGCCCGCGGTCTGGCGATGGGCACCGCCTCACACGCCCTCGGCACCGCCCGCTGTGCGGAGCTGGATTATCAGGAAGGAGCGTTCAGTTCTCTGGCGCTGGTGATCTGCGGGATTTTGACCTCGCTGATCGCGCCGTTCCTGTTCCCGATTATTCTGGCGGTAGTGGGCTAAAATTTGCGACGTGTCGCGCATTTTTCATTTGAGTTTCATAAGTTGCACACATAATGAGATCTAAATCACATATAAAGCCCCAACGGCTCCGTACACTACCGATCCATTAACCTTTATGAGACATCGCCATGCATCCACGTTTTCAATCAGCTTTCGCTCAGCTTGCAGAGAATTTGCAGTCAGCCCTGGCCCCGATTCTGGCGGATGCACACTTCCCCGCCCTGCTGACGGCTACACAGGTCGCCGGGCTGAAACGTGCTACGGAGCTGGATGATGACGCGCTGGCCTTTGCTCTTCTGCCGCTGGCGGCGTCCTGCGCCCGTGCTGACCTTTCGCATTTCAACGTGGGTGCCATTGCCCGCGGCGTGAGCGGCACCTGGTACTTCGGCGGCAATATGGAGTTTCTCGGCGCCACCATGCAGCAGACCGTTCACGCTGAACAGAGCGCCATCAGCCACGCCTGGCTGCGCGGTGAAAAAGCCCTGCAGGCAATCACCGTCAACTACACCCCGTGCGGCCACTGCCGTCAGTTTATGAACGAACTCAACAGCGGTTTGGAGCTGCGTATCAACCTGCCGGGTCGCGCCCCGCATACGCTGGCGGATTACCTGCCGGATGCGTTCGGACCGAAAGATCTCGAGATTAAATCCCTGCTGATGGATGATCAGGACCACGGTTACGCCGTAAGCGGAGACGAACTGGCGCAGGCCGCCATTCTTGCCGCCAACAAGGCGCACGCGCCGTACAGTAACTCCCCGAGCGGCGTGGCGCTGGAGTGCCGTGACGGGCGTATCTTTACCGGCAGCTATGCGGAAAACGCCGCCTTTAACCCGACGCTGCCCCCGTTGCAGGGTGCGCTGAACCTGCTCAGCCTGAACGGTTACGACTACCCGGATATCCAGCGCGCCATTCTGGCGGAAAAAGCCGATGCGCCGCTGATCCAGTGGGATGCTACCGCAGCCACGCTGCGCGCCCTGGGTTGTACCAGTATCGATCGCGTACTGCTGGCGTAAGTCTCTGATGCGGGCAGCAATGCCCGCTCAACTGATGAAAATCCCCCCAATTAAACCGCCGTTTCTTGCGCTTACCAGACGGGTAAAGTAGCCTGAGTGAAATTTCACCTTTGGTAAGAGTCATCTGTATGTTAAAGCGCGTGTTTTACAGCCTGGTTGTCCTGATCGGCATCGTGCTGTTGACTGCGCTTGGCCTCGACCGCTGGATGAGCTGGAAAACGGCTCCTTATATCTTCGATGACCTTCAGGATCTGCCCTACCGTCAGGTCGGCGTGGTGCTCGGTACCGCCAAGTATTACCGCACCGGGGTGATCAACCAGTATTACCGGTACCGCATTCAGGGGGCGCTCAACGCTTATAACAGCGGCAAAGTTAATTATCTGCTGCTGAGCGGCGATAACGCGCTCCAGAGCTATAACGAGCCGGTCACCATGCGCAAGGATTTGATTGCCGCAGGCGTTGACCCGGCCGATATCGTGCTCGACTACGCCGGTTTCCGGACCCTCGATTCTATTGTCCGCACCCGTAAGGTCTTTGATACCAACGATTTCATCATCATCACCCAGCGTTTCCACTGCGAGCGTGCGCTGTTTATCGCCCTGCATATGGGCATTCAGGCGCAGTGCTATGCGGTTCCGTCACCGAAAGACATGCTCACCGTCCGGGTACGCGAATTTGGCGCTCGCCTGGGGGCGCTGGCGGATCTCTATGTCTTCAAACGTGAACCACGATTCCTGGGCCCGCTGGTGCCGATCCCGGCAATGACGGAAGTTCCGGCCGATGCCCAGGGCTATCCGGCGGTAACGCCTGACCAGCTGCTGGAAATGCAGAAGAAAAAATAACCCTCCACGTTTAATGTGTTACATAGCACACGTTAAATCTTCTCACCTTCACTCATGAGTAACTTAAGTTACATTAACTGGAAAATTGCTGGTTAATGCGTAATATTTTACTCATCCGTGAAAGTGGAGATGATTATGGAGTCATTAACAATACAGGCGTGGCTGGACAGTGAATGGCAAGATATTGCGATTGTCACTTTCCCTTATAGTGATAATGACGACTGGCGAACCACAGAGGAAAACTATCTCTCTGATTATGCTATAGATTTCCTCGACAACGACGATCGTCATGCCGTCTCCCTGAATTATCCTGTCTCCCTGTACTTTGACGATGGGGGTAAACCCGGCTGGCTGAGATTCCTGGATGACATCATCCCAAGCGGCGCAAGTCGTTGTTACTGGGTGAACTACCTCGACATTAACGATCTGCCCGTGGGCCAGCAAAATTTTATCCTGCTGAAATATGGCACGATGTCTCCTGTGGGTAACCTTCGCATCAAAGAATCCGTTCCCGATTACTATCCGCAGGCAGAGACGCACTATTTTACGGTAGAGGATGTGATTAACCGCGCCGCCGATTTTCTCGATTATGCTCAGGAAAGGGGTGCGGCTGCTGGTGGGGCAACGGGTGCTGGCGGAGAGGCGCCAAAATTATTGTTACGGTGCAGCCAGGAACAACGGATCTGGATAGATACCTGGCAAAACAGCCCTGATAATCAGGACAGTTATTATCTGGTTAAGTACCCCCGGGGTGCGAGAAATGAAATCGACTACAATATATTACGCGCTGAATTTCATTATTATCATGAACTGACCGCCATGGGGTTCAGCACCATCCCCATTGAAGGGATGAAGCTAGCAGAGGGTCGAAGCTACCCTTCTTTATGGTTGCCCCGATTTGATATCGCCAGAAGCGCGCAGGGAGAGCTCATCAAGCTGGGGATGGAGTCCGTCTATTCCATGTTGCAAAAGGGCCCGGGCGTTACGCTCGATCATGAAACGACGATTCGCACATTAATCGACAAAATTACCCGCAGTAATATGTGTCGCGTGCAGGGATATGATTTCGATATCCCCGCCTTTGTCATCGAATGGGTTCGCCGGGACCTGCTGAATATCGTGTTCGCCAACAGTGACAATCACGGTCGAAATACCGCTTTTATCAAAACGGAAAATGCCATTTATCTGGCTCCGATATACGATTTTGCCCCCTTGAAAGCAGACCCGGAAGGGATCCCACGCTCAACGAAATGGTCATTACCTTACGAATCAGGCGGTGAATACGATTTCACCGGCATCGCTCAGGCGTTGTCTGATTTAGTTCCTGCCCCGCAACTGATCGCGGCATTAAGAGAAACATCAGCGCAGCTTGTTGGACTTAAAGCCCGCCTGCAGGAAAGAGGTGTGCCAGAACAGATCCTCGAGATGTCCGCCACAGGCTTTAACTTTATTGCCGATAAACTGACGCGCTGGAAATTGCTATGAAACCTTCTGATAAGAAACAGTCAGACCTGAGTGCCACGCTGGCAAATCTTCGCAGCCGCAATCAGCGCCTCCCCTCTTCTACTATTCCTGAAGAGAGTGAAGCGAATTTAACAGGATCAGGCAGTCAACGATTTTCACCCACTAAACCCAGGGTCAACACGCTGGATCGTAAATCGGTGATGCATGCCATTATTCTGGATCTGTTGCTGGGGAAGATAACGCAAGGCCAGGCACTGAAGCGACTCAGGCTGGAGGTTCTGGGGCTGCGGCAGGATGATTATGCTCGTCTGGTAAAGGTGGCGCGTAAGACATTATCAGAAGTGGAAAATGATAAAGGCAATTTTTCTGTGGAGATGATTAATAAGGTTTTTAAACCGTTCGGACTGGAAACCGGGCTGGTACCCACCTCAAAATCACTTCTCGTGTCACTGTTAGGCAATGAACCACTGCAAGCATAAAAAAACCCGCTCGTGAGCGGGTTTTTCAGCGACAGGATAATTACTTCTTACGCGCGTACTTCAGGGAGTCCAGCGCAACGGCGAAGATAATGATCGCGCCTTTGATGATGTACTGCCAGTAAGGGTTCACGCCGATGTAGGTCAGGCCGTAGTTGATAACGGTGAAGATGATCACACCGGTTACCACACCCAGCACGGTACCCACACCACCGCTGAACGACACGCCACCTACCACGCAGGCGGCAATCGCATCCAGCTCATACATAAAGCCGAGGTTGTTGGTGGCGGAGCCGATACGACCCGCTTCCAGCAGACCACCGAAGGCGTAGAACACGCCGGACAGGGCATAGATAACCAGCAGGTTCAGCGCAACGTTAACACCGGAGACTTTCGCCGCTTCCGGGTTACCACCGATAGCGAAGATGTTCTTACCGAAGCGGGTTTTGTTCCACAGGATCCAGACGAACGCCACCGCAATCAGCGCGTAGAAGGTGATATAGGACAAGCGGAAGCTGCCCATCGCGATAAAGCCCTGCGTGAAGGTCGAGAAGCCGCTGTCGAAACCGGAAATCGGCGATGCGCCCACGAAGTCGTAATACAGGGAGTTGATGCCGTAAACGATGATCATCGTGCCGAGAGTCGTAATGAACGGCGTAACGTTCAGGTACGCGATGATGATGCCGTTAATCAGGCCAATGATGGCACCGATGGCGCAGACAATCAGGATCACCAGGAAAATTGGCATGGTTGCCATTTCCGGGAACACCTTGTTGGCGTTTTCCATCGACTGCAGGAGCGTTGCCGCGACCACCGCCGCCAGACCAACCTGACGACCGGCTGACAGGTCAGTACCCTGGGTGACGATCAGACCCGCCACGCCCAGGGCGATAATAATACGCACCGAAGACTGGGTCAGAATGTTACTTAAGTTCAGCAGACTTAAGAAGGTCGGGTCCTGGAAAATAATAATGGCCAGTAAAACTAAAAGAACAACGTAAATACCGCCTTCTTTCAGATAAGTAAGAAAACTTTTCTTATTTAACGCACTCATGAGGAGCCCCTGATCTTAAAGGTGCAAAGACGCAAGACGCAAAATTTCGTTTTGCGTTGTCGTTTTGGTGTCAACAATTCCGGCAACGAGACCATTGCTCATAACCAGAATACGATCTGTGATCCCTAACAATTCCGGCATTTCGGAAGAAATAATAATAATCCCTTTATCTTTCTTGGCTAATTCAGCAATCAGCTGATAGATTTCAAATTTTGCACCTACGTCGATACCGCGGGTAGGTTCATCCAGCATCAGAATTTCAGGCTGGGTTAACAACCAGCGTCCAATAATAACCTTCTGCTGGTTACCACCGGAGAGCGAGCCAATTTGCGTGCGATGTCCTGGGGTTTTTACGCGCATGGAGTCAATTACCCACTGGGTATCGCTCTTCATGCGGGAATTATCCAGCAGACCGATTTTGTTTTTGTAATTATGAATATTCGAAATTAAGGAGTTAAAGTTAATATCCAGATAGGCATAAATACCGGTCGAGCGGCGCTCTTCCGTTACCAGCGCAAAGCCGTGGTTAATGGCTTCGTTGGCGTTGTGGTTATTAATCTTTTTCCCGTGCAGGGTGATGGTCCCGCCCGATTTCTCGCGAATACCAAACAGCGTTTCGACGATATCGGTACGCTTGGCGCCCACCAGACCGGCAATCCCGAGGATCTCCCCTTTATGCAGATCGAAGGAGATATCGCGGATTGAAGGCTGGCGCAACGACGTGAGGTTGCGGACTTCCAGAATCACTTCGCCCGGCTTGTTCTCTTTGTTCGGGAAACGCTGGTTCAGGGAGCGGCCAACCATCATGGCGATGATCTTGTCCATGTCCAGCCCTTCCAGCGGCTGGGTGGCAATCCACTGGCCGTCGCGCAGGACCGTGATCTCATCGCACAGCTGGAAGATCTCTTCCATTTTGTGGGAGATATAAACGATGCCGCAACCGCGATCTTTCAGCTTACGGATAATGGTGAACAGATGGTTCACCTCTTTCTCCGTTAACGAAGAGGTTGGCTCATCCATAATAACGATTTTGGCGTTATAGGAGAAAGCCTTGGCGATTTCGATCATCTGCATCTGTGAAACAGATAAGGTACCGACGCGCGCGCGCGGATCGATATCAATATCCAGTTCATCAAAAATAGCTTTGGTGTCGCGATACATTTTGTCCTGATCGACAAATACGCCTTTGGTCGGATAACGACCCAGCCACATATTGTCCATAACAGAACGCTGAAGTACCAGGTTAAGCTCCTGGTGAACCATCGAAATACCGTTTTCCAGTGCCTCTTTGGCGGAATGGAAATCGATCTCTTTCCCCTGAAAAAGAATGCTGCCAGAATCTTTTTGATAGATCCCAAATAAGCATTTCAATAACGTTGATTTACCCGCACCGTTCTCCCCCATTAATGCATGAATGGAGTGAGGCCGTACTTTTAAATTAACATTATCCAGTGCTTTAACACCGGGAAAAGACTTGTTGATACCGCTCATTTCCAACAAGAATCCACCGGACGACTGAGTCGTTGTGCTGACCATAATTATACCTTCTCGGCCTCGCGTCGCGTGATAAAAGGGCGCAGAAACTGCGCCCAGTGGAATGCAATAACTTATTTACCGGTGAACTGCGCCAGGTTTTCCTGATCTACGCCAACGTACGGTACGCGAACAACTTTATTCTCGATTTTCCAGTTAGTACCGTCAGCAGCGCCTTTGCCTTCTGCCAGGTTTTTCGCCAGATCGAAGGTGGCTTTCGCCTGGTTGTTAGCATCGTTCAGCACGGTACCGGCCATTGCGCCAGATTTAACCAGAGCCAGCGCTTCAGGCAGGGCATCCACACCAAATACCGGGATAGAAGATTTGTTATGTGCTTTCAGTGCTTCTACCGCACCCATTGCCATCGCATCGTTGTTTGCGATAACCACTTCAATTTTGTTAGCGTTAGGACCGGACAGCCATGCGTCCATCTTGTCTTTCGCCTGAGCGGTATCCCACATTGCGGTATCTAATGCCAGCTGCTGGGTTTTCAGACCCTTCTCGTTCAGCTCTTTGATAACGTAGGTGGTACGTGCTTCAGCGTCCGGGTGGCCCGGTTCGCCTTTCAGCAGTACGAACTGAACCTGACCATCTTTGTTCAGATCCCAGTTCGGGTTAGCCGCCCAGTGTTTAGCAATCAGGTCGCCCTGAATAATGCCGGATTCTTTGGAGTCGGTACCGACGTAGAACGCTTTGTCGTAGCTATCCAGCGCTTTACGGGAAGGTTCTTTGTTGAAGAATACCACAGGCACGTTCTGACCACGTGCTTTCTCGATAACGGTACCTGCAGCAGCCGGGTCAACCAGGTTGATTGCCAGTGCTTTCACGCCTTTCGCCAGCAGAACGTCGATCTGGTCGTTCTGTTTGGACTGGTCATTCTGGGAGTCATTCATCAGCAGCTGAACGTCTGGCGCACCTTTGCCTTCTTTCTCGATTGCCTTACGCACAACAGACATAAAGTTGTCGTCATACTTATAGATAGTCACACCAATACGGCTATCTGCAGCGTGCGCGGCGGCACCGAAAAACATGCTTGCCATAAGAGCAGACAGAGTCAACACCTTCTTATTCATGATATCTCCGATTTTTATGCAGGGTAGTTCGTGTGAATAAGGCTCGGCGGGCACATGTTAAAGAAACGTTGCTGCCGGCCGAAGTCCACTTATAAAATTTCTATCTTCCTTGGTCGGTAACGCTCCAGAATGCGTTTTTTTGGTTGTTTAACGTACCTTGGCTATAGTCAAAGTGATTAATCACCGTTACATAGCGTTTCAGTTGCTAAAACGCTGACATCATAGACAGCGCATTGTTAAGTTACTGTGAATTTACTCACAAATTGAAAACGGTTACATCACGACGAATTATTAGTTAGTGATCGGCACCACAATTTGCCGTATGGCAACCGAGTGGCGACGCACTAAAGTCGGCATGAAACAGTGTGTTGCATTGATATCCAGCTTGCCGGCAGCCCCCTGTAACGCCAGCTCCGTGGCCAGGCGCGCCATAGAGGCGATCGGGTAGCGAACCGTCGTCAGCTGAGGGTCCGTGTAACGGGCAATCGGGATATCATCGAAACCAATCAATGACAGATGCTGTGGCACCGCAATGCCGTTATCTTTCAGCGCGGTGAGCGCCCCCGCGGCCATACTGTCGTTATAGGCAAAGACGGCGGTCAGCTGCAGGTTACGCCCGAGCAGTTCCACCATCGCCGCTTCCCCGCCCTGCATGTCCGGCGCGCCGGTACCGATCCAGCTTTCCGATGCCGTAATGCCCTGTTCCAGCATGGCTTTCTGCCAGCCTTCCCGGCGCATGTCGTCATCCTCAATGCGGTGGCTGGAGGCCAGATAGCCGATGCGCTGATGGCCGTTGTTCATCAGCATCCGCGTCGCCATCATCGCGCCGCTGACGTTATCAAGGCAGACGCAGCGATGGGCGTAGCCAGGGACGATTCGGTTAATCAGTACCATGCCGGGGATCTGCTCCATCAGCGCGGAAAGCTCTTCATCGCTTAACGCTTTTGAGTGCACAATCAGGGCGTTACAGCGCTGGCGAATCAACACCTCAATGGCGTTACGCTCTTTTTCCGCCTCGTGATAGCTGTTGCCGATCAGCACGTATTTATTGTGCTCCTGGGCGACCATATCCACGGCTTTCACCAGCGCGCCAAAGAATGCATCCGACACATCCATCACCACTACGCCGATGGTGTCGCTGACCTGCGTTGCCAGCGCCTGGGCGTTCGCGTTTGGCCGGTAGCCCAGCGCCGTGACGGCTTTCATCACGCACTCCCGTGTCTCCGGACTGACCAGCGCGCTATTGTTAAGAACCCGGGAAACGGTGGCGACAGAAACGCCCGCCTGACGCGCGACGTCACGAATGGTGATCATATTCACCACCCTTATTTAGATTGCAGCAACTCACAGACACCCCCTGTGTTTAGCAAGGTGACTATTCTGGCAGCGAGAAGAGGAGGACTACGTGAAGAAGGTCACAAGGATGAAAACGGTTACATCCGTTTTGTTAATGATTGTGATCCAGATCGTTATCCGGATGTATTACTTGATGAAACCCCTGACGCACGTGCTGTCAATTGTCGCCACAGCCACTCCAGCGGCCCCTGACGGAAATGACGCAGCCAGAGAACCGAGAAACTAATATTCACCAGCCAGATGGGCAGAACAAAGCCGAGCAGCTGCAGGCGATCGAATTTCATAAATAAGCCGAGGTGATAGAACAGCGTGGTGCAGATCAGCGTCTGTAAAATATAGTTGCTCAGCGCCATGCGACCGACGCAGGCCACCGCCCCCACCAGCCTGAAACGGCAGAGCTGCGGCCAGTAACCGTACATCAGCGCGGCATAGCCAATGGTCTGGAACGGGGCGCTCAGCTCGCGCGGCGCCTGCAGCAGGAAGGCGCACCAGCGATAATCCCAGCCCACAGACCACTGGGCGATCACCGCCGGAAGGTTGATAGCCAGCCCCACCAGCACCAGCCACATCCCGGTACGCCGGTAATGGCGCTGGCTGAACTCGCCCTTCAGCCAGCCGGTTCGCATCAGCGCAGCGCCGATCAGCATCATGCCTGCCAGCTGCCAGCCATACTGCGCCCCGAGGGCCAGCAGCGTATTTCCGATCATATCCGCCCGGTTGCTGATGGCCTCCATACCGCCGCCCACCTTCCAGTACTGCTCATACTGCAGATTGGCCGCATCCGGCACCCAGGAGCGATTGGTCGAGCCGCCGGAGATAACGCCCAGCAGCAGCAAAATGGCCACGCCGATAAGGAACAGCACAACGCCGGTATTGAAGAGATTTTTGACATCATGGGCGTCGCGGATGATGCGCCAGCAGATCAGCCCCACCAGTCCGTAGGCCAGCAGAATGTCGCCATCCCAGAACAGCAGCCCATGAATAAAGCCAAACAGCACCAGCAGGGAGAGCCGGGCCTGGATCCAGCGTTTACCACGTTTCAGTAATAGCTGAAGGCCTGCCCCGAACAGTAGCGCAAACAGGGTGAGGAATTTGACCTGAGCGAAGAGATCCAGCATAGCCCATGTCCAGGCGTCGCTGAGGGTGATATCGCCATACCAGGCGGGATTGAGGTAAGCGGCTTTCGGCAAACCGAAGCCGCTTATATTCAGCAGCAGGATACCCAGAATAGCGACGCCACGAACGAAATCCAGCGTGACATTTCTTTCCATGTACCCTGCCCTGACGATCAGTTGTGGTGACGTACGGCGCGCAGGAACTCCTGGCGGGTATTCTGGCTCGATTTGAACAGACCGCCCAGCGAGGTGGTGGTGGTGGCGCTGGTCGCATCACGAATACCGCGCGCTTTCACGCAGTAATGCACCGCATCAATCGATACCGCCACGTTGTTAGTGCCAAGCAGCGTTTGCAGCGCGATAAGGATCTGCTGGGTTAAACGCTCCTGCACCTGCGGACGCTGAGCAAAGAACTGCACGATACGGTTAATCTTCGACAGACCAATCACCGCATCTTTCGGGATGTAGGCCACGGTCGCTTTACCGTCGATAGTCACGAAATGGTGTTCACAGGTGCTGGTCAGGGTGATATCACGCACGGTCACCATCTCATCGACCTTCATCTTGTTTTCGATGACGGTGATTTTCGGGAAGTTAGCGTAATCCAGCCCGGAGAAAATCTCATCGACATACATTTTGGCGATGCGACGCGGGGTCTCCATCAGACTGTCATCACTCAAATCGAGATTGAGCAGCTGCATGATTTCGGTCATGTGTCCGGAAATAAGACGTTTACGCGTTTCGTTGTCCAGATCCTGAACCGGTGGACGCAGCGGGGTTTCGAGACCGTGTGCGACCAGCGCTTCGTGGACGAGTGCTGCTTCTTTACTCATTGATGACATTCTTTTCTCCTGCAGGTGCGGTGCTCTTCTGCCCTCCGTGGGGCAAAATGTGCACTCATTGTGCGTGAGGCGGCGAGCATAATCCAGTATTCACCGCGATAATTATTCCAATTGCCGTTACCTTTCAACCTGACGCTGCCAGACCAGTCCGCCCGCAATAAACAATGCGATACCGGCAAGGCCCAGCACGGGCTCAAGCTGATGGGTAAGCCAGCTCGACAGTGCCGAGGTCATCGGGCCAATCAGCTGCCCGACCGCATAGCCGGTGGTGAGTAAACCGGCCATGTAACGCGTATGATTCGGCGCCAGCTCGCGCCCGTAGAGTAACGAGAGCTGCACCGCACACAAAAATCCGCCACCGACCAGCAGTGCACCGGTCACCAGACCGGCCATACCCGGCATCAGCCAGGCGGCAATCACCCCCACCGCCTGCAACCAGAGCACCACCGCCAGCCGACGATGGCTGGTAGAGACGTGGCGCAGAGCGATACTCAGGGCAATCCCCAGCATCGAGGCAAACCCGAACACCGGCCAGACAAACTGGGCAAAGGCGCTACCGGGAAAGCGCAACGCCGCCATTTGCGACAGAAACGTCGCCGGGAGAATGTAACCAAACCCGGCGAGGCTGTAGCTCCAGACCAGACGACGCAAATCCCGGGTCAGGGTCAGCGGCTCCGGCGTGGTGCCCGGGCGATGCAGATGCCCGGTACGCGGCAGGTAACGCGCCACCAGCGCGACGAGCACCAGCGCCAGCAGGCCGTAAATTTGCCAGGCGGCGCTGGCCGACAGCGCCTGGGCCTGGATCCACACCGCCAGCAGACCGCTTATCGCAATGCCCGCCCCTGGCCCGGCAAACACCGCGGCACTCAGGCCCGGCTTGCCGAAATGGGCCAGCCGTTCGTTGGTCCAGGCGGCGATAAGCACCATCGACCAGCCGCTCATGCAGCCAATCACAAAGCGCAGCAGGCCATGAACAATGGCGTTATCCGCCACGGCGGAAAGCAACGTCAGCGCCACCGCCCCCGTTATGCCCAGCCATAAACGCCCTTCGACAAACCGGTGCGCGCGCATGGCATCCCACGCCCCCACCAGATAGCCGAGATAGTTCATCGCCGCCACCAGCCCGGCGCTGGTCAGGGTGAGCTCGCCTGCCGCAATCATCAGCGGCACCTGCGGGGTAAAGGCAAAGCGCCCTATTCCCATCGCCACCACCAGAACCACAAATCCGCTGAGCGCGATACGCAGCGCCATGACCACTCCAGTTGTTAAAGTTTCGTAAATTCATGATGCAGGATATGACGTCAATGCGGAAGTGAAAGTTACTCACACGTAACTGAATTATCTGTATTATGGCTTTCATACCCAATATCCTCTTCCTTAAGGAGCCCTGCATGGAACTGCTCGAAGAGCACCACTGTTTTGAAGGCCGACAGCAGCGCTGGCGTCATGACTCCAGGGTGCTGAACTGCGCGATGACGTTCAGCATTTTTCTTCCTCCGGTGAGCGGCAACGCAAAACCACCGGTGCTGTACTGGCTCTCCGGCCTGACCTGCAATGACGAAAATTTCACCACCAAAGCGGGTGCCCAGCGCGTGGCGGCGGAACTGGGGATCGCCCTGGTGATGCCGGACACCAGCCCGCGCGGTGACGACGTGGCGGACGATGCCGGATACGACCTCGGTAAAGGTGCCGGTTTCTACCTGAACGCCACCCAGGCGCCGTGGGCGCAGCATTACCGCATGTACGATTACCTGCGCGACGAGCTGCCGGCGCTGATTCAGGCGGAGTTTGCGGTATCGGATCGCAGTGCGATCAGCGGTCATTCGATGGGCGGTCACGGTGCGCTGGTGATGGCGCTCATAAACCCGGGTAAATATGTCAGCGTGTCGGCCTTTGCGCCGATCGTCAACCCGACCCAGGTGCCCTGGGGACAGAAAGCGTTCACGGCTTATCTGGGTGAAGATTCGGCGACCTGGCAGGCGTGGGACAGCTGCGCATTGATGCTGGCAAGCCAGCCGGAACAGGCGATCCCGACGCTTATCGATCAGGGTGATGCCGATCAGTTCCTCGCGACCCAGTTACAACCGGCAGTGCTGGCAGAAGCCGCGCGCCAGAAGGACTGGCCGCTGACGCTTCGCATCCAGCCGGGGTACGATCACAGCTATTATTTCATTGCGTCCTTTATTGAAGATCATCTGCGCTTCCATGCGCAGCAGTTGTTGAAGTAAGTGCCCGCCTCCTGCCCGGTGGCGCTACGCTTACCGGGCCTACAAAAGACCGCACCAGCCCGTAGGCCGGGCAAGCGCAGCGCCGCCCGGCGTTTCCATCATCAGAACTGGTAATCCACCGCCATAAAGTAACGACGTCCTTCTTCGGTGTAGCTGTAGTCGTCGCGGCTGAGATCTTTATCCAGCAGGTTCATGACGCCCGCACGCAGCTTAACGTTTTTGGTTGCCTGCCATGCGCCACCGGTGTTCCACACCACGTAACCGCCCGGTGTTGCTGCGCCGTCGGTCAGGGCGCGTTTCTCGCCGGTATAGTTCCCCTGCACGTAGAAGGACCATGCCTGCGTTGCCTGCCAGTCAAGGGTTCCGTTCGCGGTATGGAACGGCAGCTCGGAGAGCGGCTTGTTCTCGCCATTGCTGATATCACGCCCGTCGTTATAGGTGTAATTCAGCGTCATGCGCCAGTCTTCGGCAATCGGGAACTTCACCTCCGTCTCCACCCCGCGGATACGCGCTTTGTTGACGTTGTAATAGCGGAAAATCGGCTCACCGTCGGCATTCAGCCCGACATAGTTCGGGTAGCCCTGGGCCTGGTTGACGTTGGCGGTACGGCTGATACTGATCCGGTCATCCACGTCGTTCTGGAAGGTGGTGATGCTGGCCTGAACGCCTTCTAACCATCCTTCTTCGCCGCTGTAGTAGAGACCCAGCTCGACGCTTTCGCTGGTTTCCGGTTTCAGATCCGGGCTACCGACGATTTCACAGGCACCACGGCAGGAGCCGGTGGTCCAGTCCGGACTCAATTGCAGCAGGGATGGCGCTTTAAATGCCGTTGCCCAGCCGCCCTTCACCGTGACGGTATCGGTGGCGTTATAGACCAGATAAGCACGCGGGCTCCAGTGGTCGCCGTAGGTTTCGTGGTCATCCATACGCACGCCGGTGGTCAACGCCAGCGGCTCGAAGATCCGCCATTCGTCTTCCAGGAACAGCGCATACTGGCTGGCCGAGGTATTGCTGCTGGAGCCGCCGGTCAGGTTTACCGGATCCTTCAGCTTGTCGTGACGCCATTCGCCACCGAAGGTCAGGAGCTGGTTGATCTCGCCCAGCGGCAGGACATATTTGCCGTCAATGGAGTTGCTTTCGGACGTAATCGGGTTAGCGTTGCCCGGGTTCTTGTTATCCACTTTCTCGCCGTAGAATTTCAGTTCGCTGTTGCCCACGCCCCAGCGGCCATTATGGCTCAGGGAGTAGTTCTGGCGCTCCAGGCGGTTTTTGTCCAGCGAGTCGGAATCTCGATCCTGACGGTCGAAACCATACCCGGCGGTGAAATCGTGGTTTTCGTTCGGGGTCCAGGCAAACTCGACGTTGGCATCGCGACTGGTAAAGCCTTCGATACGTGGGGTTTCGCCGGTGGTGCTGGTAGAGGAGCTCTGCGGATCGTCTTTATCACGCTGGGATACGCTGCCGAAGGCTTTCAGGCCCAGGACGCCATCCACCAGCGGACCGCTGGTATAGAACTGGCCGCCGTAGGTGTCACCGCGATCGCGATGTTCCTGAATGGTGGTATCGGCGGTGAGGGTGCCGGTCCATTTCTGGCCAATTTTTTTGGTGATGATGTTAACCACGCCGCCCAGAGCATCGGAGCCGTACAGGGAGGACATTGGCCCGCGCACCACTTCGATGCGTTCGATGGCATCGACCGGAACCCAGTTAAGGTCGAAATCGTTATGGCGGAAAACGGCGTTGCGCGAGTTGACGCGTTTACCGTCAACGAGGATCAGCGTGTAACTGCTGTCCAGCCCGCGAATACTGACGCCCTTACGGTTGTCCCCTTCGTTAGTTAACTGCACGCCCGGCACGTCCTGTAACACATCTTTCAGGTTCTGCACTGGCTTACGCTGCAGATCCTGCTGGGTGATGACGCTGATACTGGCGGGGGCATCCTTCAGGTTTTGCTCGTTGGCCGAGGCGGTCACGACCATAGTGTCGCCAGATTCCGCCGCAACAACCGGCAGCGCCAGGGAAAGAGCAGACGCGCACAGCCCTCCCCGAACGAAGGGATTCAACCTAAACATTCCATTTCTCCATGAGGTAAACACAGCAAAATCAAATATGTACTGTTCACATTGCATATTTTTATTAATATGCTAATGATAAAGCAAACGATAACCATTATCAATTCAATTGTTAAAAGTTATGTCAAGACTGCATAATGTGGAGAACGGGCTGAACAGAAAACGACATAAAAAAACCCGCTCGACGGAGCGGGTTAAAGAGAGGCGTTGCGATTATTTTTTGAAGCTATTCGGGAAATCCATATCCTTATAGCTTACAAACTTCGTCCCTTTCGCCAGCTTGTAACCAAACCAGATAATCAGGAACAGCGGGATGCCGATATAGGTGGCAGCCACGCTGCCCCAGTCGATGGTGTCGGCCAGGAAGGCTTCGTAGTTCTGACCAAGAGTAATGATCAGACACAGCACAAAGGCGAAGATCGGACCCAGCGGGAAGAACCCGGAGCGGTACGGCAGGTTGTTAATATCGTAACCCTGCTTCACATAGCCGCGACGGAAACGGTAATGGCTGATGGCAATACCCAGCCAGGCGATGAAGCCTGTCATCCCGGAGGTGTTCAGCAGCCACAGATAGACCGTCTGGTTGCCGAACATCGAGGTCAGGAAGCACAGGCAGGCAATCACGGTGGTGGCATAGAGCGCGTTACGCGGCACGCCGCCACGGGACAGCTTAGAGAAGATGCGCGGCGCTTTGCCGTCACAGGCCAGGGAGTAGAGCATACGGGTAGAGGCATACATCCCGGAGTTACCCGCCGACAGTACCGCCGTCAGGATCACCGCATTCATCACCGCCGCCGCAGAGAGCAGACCGGCATGCTGGAAGACCAGCGTGAACGGGCTGACGCTGATGTCTTTCACATCGTTACGCAGCAGGCTCGGATCGGTATACGGAATGATCAGGCTGATAATCAGGATCGCAAACACATAGAACAGCAGGATACGCCAGAACACCTGCCGCACCGCGCGCGGAATGTTCTTCTCCGGGTTTTCGGATTCGCCTGCGGCAATACCGATAAGCTCGGTTCCCTGGAAGGAGAAGCCGACAATCATCGCCACGCCGATCATCGCCGAGAAGCCCCCGGCAAACGGCGCATCGCCAATGGTCCAGTTGCTCCACCCAGCCGGTTCGGTGCCTTTGAAGATGCCAACGATCATCGCGATGCCCACGATGATAAAGATGATTACCGTCGCCACTTTGATCAGCGAGAACCAGTATTCCGCTTCACCGAAGCCACGCACGGAGATGTAGTTCAGCAGGAAGATCACCGCGAGGAAGACCGCGCTCCAGATCCAGCCCGGCGTATCCGGGAACCACCAGGTCATCACCAGCTGTGCGGCGACGAGGTCCACGGCGATGGTCACCGCCCAGTTGTACCAGTAGTTCCAGCCCAGCGCGAAGCCGAAGCCTTCTTCTACATATTTCTGGCCGTAGGTAGAGAAAGAACCGGATACCGGCATGTACGCCGCCAGTTCGCCCAGGCTGGTCATCAGGAAGTAAACCATCAAACCGATCAGAATATAGGAAAAGAGCGCGCCGCCAGGACCCGCTGCAGAAATGGTCGCACCAGAGGCGACAAAGAGGCCTGTACCGATGGAGCCGCCAATGGCGATCATCGTCAGGTGACGCGCCTTGAGTTCGCGACGTAGCGCGGGCGCTTCTGTGGTTTTAGTTTCGGAAACCATGTGAAAATGCTGTCCATTCAAAAAATGAGGCGCGATTGTAGCAGACGATCGCCAGCTCTTCCGGCACAAATGCCCTGTTATAAGAGAGCTTCATGACCGGTCCAGGATTATAAGTAAAGCAGAGAATAGTATTGGTGCGAGGAATAGATCCCGGCGGGCAAAAACCGCCGGGCGGGCTTACATTTCGCAGTAACGCAGGAAACGTTGCAGGGAGTTAGAGAGGTGTTTCTGGCGGTGGTGGATGCGCCACAGGGTGCGCACCAGCTTGTTCGGCAGCGGAAGGGGGATCTCCACCAGCGTACCGCTCTCCAGCTGTTCGGCAATCACCCGGCGCGACAGGCAGCTGATGCCGAGGCCGTGACGCACCGCGTGTTTGATGGCCTCGGAGTTACCCAGCTCCATGCCCATATGAAACTGCGGCAGATGCGAAAGCAGCAGATAATCGACGATCTCGCGCGTGCCCGACCCCTGCTCGCGTAAAATCCACGGCGCCTGCGCCAGCCGCTCCAGCGTCACCTCCTGCTGTAATAAAGAAGAGGCGGGCGAGGCAAAGACCACCAGCTCATCCTCCAGCCAGGGCTCCGCAATGATGTCGGCGTTGTGGCATGGCCCTTCGATAAGGCCGATATCCACCCGAAAATCGATCACCGCGTTGATCACATCCTGGCTGTTGCCGACGCTCATCTCCAGCGGCAGACTCGGGAAATCCCGGCGGTAGCGGGCAATCACCTCAGGCAGGATATAGTTGCCGATGGTGCTGCTGGCGTAGACGCGAATGGCGCCGTTATCCTCGCGAAAAAGCTGTTCGATTTCGACGGTCTGCTCCAGCAGCGCCAGCGCGCGCGGGTAGAGCAGCCGCCCGTGCTCGTTCACCACCAGCCGCTTCCCTACCCTGTCAAAAAGCTGAACCCCCAGTTGGCCTTCGAGATCGGTCAGCGCGGCGCTGACCGCAGACTGGGAGAGCGCCAGCATCTGGGAAGCCTGGGTCGTGGACCCGCTTTTCAGCACTTCGGCGAAAACTTCAAGCTGGCGTAACGTAATGTGCATAGTGATCATCCACCAGGGTAAGCACCTTGCTTACCACTTATAAAGCTTAATTATAAATATATAATCAATTTTATTTTTAAGCCAGAGCGCCGTAACCTTTTAGCCAGAGAAAAGGAGAAGGTTATGACAACACTCACCCTACAGCATCATCGTACAGTGTGGCACTACATCCCGGGCCTTGCCCTCAGCGCGCTGGTCACCGGCGTGGCCCTTTGGGGCGGCAGTATTCCGGCGGTGGCGGGGGCGGGATTCAGCGCCCTGACCCTGGCTATCCTGCTGGGGATGGTGGTCGGGAATACGGTCTACCCGCAGATTTACAAGCCCTGCGACGGCGGGGTGATCTTCGCCAAACAGCATCTGCTGCGCCTCGGGATCATCCTGTACGGCTTTCGCCTCACCTTCGCGCAGATTGCCGACGTCGGGGTCAGCGGGATCGCCATTGACGTACTAACCCTGACCAGCACTTTCCTGTTGGCCTGCTTTATCGGCCAGAAGGTGTTCGGCCTCGACAAACAGACCAGTTGGCTGATTGGCGCGGGCAGCAGCATTTGCGGCGCGGCGGCGGTACTGGCGACGGAGCCGGTGGTGAAGGCCGAGTCCAGCAAGGTGACGGTTGCCGTGGCGACGGTGGTGATCTTCGGTACCCTGGCGATCTTCCTTTATCCGGCCATGTATCCGCTGGTGGCGCACTGGTTCAGCCCGGAAACCTACGGCATTTATATCGGCTCGACGATGCACGAAGTGGCCCAGGTGGTAGCGGCCGGTCACGCCATCAGCCCGGATGCGGAGAACGCGGCGGTGATCGCTAAAATGCTGCGCGTGATGATGCTGGCGCCGTTCCTGCTGATCCTCGCGGCACGGGTGAAACAGCTTGCACCGGCGGGGAACGGGGAGAAGAGCAAAATCACCATTCCGTGGTTTGCGATCCTGTTTATCGTGGTAGCCATCTTCAACTCGTTCCATCTGCTGCCAAAAGCCGTCGTGGATATGCTGGTAACGCTGGATACGGTGCTGCTGGCGATGGCGATGGCCGCACTGGGCTTAACCACCCACGTCAGCGCCCTGAAAAAGGCCGGGGCGAAACCGCTGCTGATGGCGCTGCTGCTCTTCGTCTGGCTGATTGTCGGCGGGGGCGCCATTAACCTGGTGGTTCACAGCCTGATGGCATAAACCGCTGTAGCCTTATCCTGTTAACCCGCTATCATAAGCGTTTGCGGGTTAACAGGAGTCCCTTTATGAAATATGTTGGAGCGCACGTCAGCGCTGCCGGCGGTCTGGCAAATGCCGCCATTCGCGCCGCCGAAATCGAGGCGACCGCTTTCGCCCTGTTCACCAAAAATCAACGCCAGTGGCGCGCCGCGCCGTTAACCACCCAGGTGATTGATGAGTTCAAAGCGGCCTGCGAAAAATATCGCTTCACTCCCGGTCAGATCCTGCCTCACGACAGCTACCTGATTAATCTCGGCCATCCGGTTCAGGAGGCGCTGGACAAATCCCGCGACGCTTTCCTGGATGAGATGCAGCGCTGCGAGCAGCTCGGCCTGACGCTGCTGAACTTCCACCCCGGTAGCCATCTTTCTCAAATTGATGAAGATGCGTGCCTGGCGCGGATCGCCGAGTCGATTAACATCGTCCTGGCGCAGACCGAAGGGGTCACGGCGGTGATCGAAAACACGGCGGGCCAGGGCAGCAACCTCGGGTTCCGCTTTGAACATCTGGCGGCCATCATCGACGGCGTGGAAGATAAAACCCGCGTCGGCGTCTGCATTGATACCTGTCACGCCTTTGCCGCCGGGTACGACCTGCGCAGCACGGAAGAGTGTGCAAAAACCTTCGCCGAATTTGAACGCATCGTCGGCTTTAAGTACCTGCGCGGTATGCACCTTAACGACGCGAAAAGCGCCTTCGGCAGCCGCGTTGACCGTCACCACAGCCTGGGCGAAGGTAACATCGGCCATGACGCGTTCCGCTTTATCATGCAGGACCCGCGATTCGACGGTATCCCGATGGTGCTGGAAACGATCAACCCGGATATCTGGGCCGAAGAGATCGCCTGGCTGAAAGCGCAACAGCATGCCGAGGCCACCGCATAATGATGAACGAAAGGGAAAAGCAGATCCTGAAGATCCTGCGGCGTAACCCTCTTATTCAACAGCATGAGATCGCCCAGATCCTCGATATCAGCCGCTCCCGCGTCGCCGCGCACATTATGGATTTAATGCGTAAAGGGGCGATCAAGGGCAAAGGCTATATCCTGACCGAACAGGATTACTGCGTGGCGCTGGGTGCCATCAATATGGATATTCGCGGGGTGGCGGACATTCGCTTCCCGGAACCCTCTTCCCATCCGGGGGCCATTCAGTGTGCGGCGGGCGGCGTGGCGCGTAACATTGCCCATAATCTGGCGCTGCTCGGGCGTGAGGTGCACCTGATCTCTGCCGTCGGCAGCGATTTTTATGGCGAAACCCTGCTGGAACAGACCCGTCAGGCGGGCGTTAACGTCCAGAGCACCATCCGCCTGCACGGACAGAGCACGGCGACCTATCTGTCGATTGCGAATCCGCAGGACGACACCGTTTTAGCGATCAACGATACCCATATCCTGCAGGGGCTGACGCCGCAGCTGCTGAACCAGTCCCGCGAGCTGCTGGCCCATGCGGGTGTGGTGCTGGCGGATTGCAACCTCACCGCAGAATCGCTGGAGTGGGTCTTTACCCTCGCCGGGGATGTGCCGGTGTTTGTCGACACGGTATCAGAATTCAAAGCCGGGAGAGTCAAACCCTGGCTGTCACGTATCCATACCCTGAAGCCAACCCTGAAGGAGCTGCAGATTCTGGCGGAGTGCGACGATCGTCAGGCCGCGCTCAACGCCCTGCATGAGAAAGGGGTGCAGCGGATTGTAGTGTGTCTGGAAGATGATTCGGTGCTGTGCAGCGAGCAAGGCGCGGAGCCGTTCCTGCTGACGCCGCCAGCCCACCCGGTAGTCGACTGCTTTGGTGCTGATGACGCCTTTATGGCGGGACTGATCTATGGCTTCCTCGACGGGAGCGATTTTGCGGACAGCGCCCGGTTTGCCGTTGCCTGCGCGGCGCTCTCCCGGGCCAGCGAAAGCATCAACAACCCGACGCTGTCGGTGGATAACACCCTGTCGCTGCTGGACAGCCAGCCGTAAACAGGCCGGGTAGATCCCCTACCCGGCCTGCGCCTAGCCCGCTAAACCAATAAAGAAGCCCGCGATGGTGGCGCTCATCAGGTTGGAGAGGGTTGCCGCCACCAGCGCCCGGACGCCAAGCTGGGCAATCTCCGGCGCGCGCTGAGGCGATACCGCAGAAAACGCCCCTACCACCACGCCAATCGAGCCGAAGTTAGCAAAACCGCACAGCGCAAAAGAGATGATGGCGATGGTTTTCACGTCCAGCTGCCCGGCGGTTTGCAGATAGGGCGAGAAGTTGAGATAGGCGACGAACTCGTTAATCGCCAGCTTCTGGCCAATCAGGCTGCCTGCCAGGGTAGCATCCTGCCACTCCACCCCCATGATCCACGCCAGCGGCGCCAGGGCGTAGCCAAACAGCCCTTCCAGGCTCAGGCTTTCAATGCCAAACCAGCCGCCGATGCCGCCCAGCATGCCGTTCAGCAGGGCGATGATCGCCACAAACGCCATCACCACCGTCGCCACCCCGGCGGCAATTTTTAACCCGGTCATCGCCCCGGTCGCCGCGGCTTCGATAATGCTTTTCGGCGGCGTATCGCTGAACGACAGGTTTTCAAAGGTGACCTGCGACTCTTCCGTCGCCGGGCTCAGCAGCCGGGCAAACAGGATGCCCCCGGGGATCGCCATCAGCGAGGCGGCGAGCAGATAATCAATCGGCACCCCCATCCCCGCATAGCCAATCAGCATTGACCCGGCAATCGACGCCATCCCGCTGCAGATGGCGGTAAACAGTTCGTTGCGGTTCAGCCTGTCGATGAAGGGTTTGACTATCGCCGGAATTTCGTTTTGCCCGAGGAAGATAGTGGTCACCGCCACGAAGGATTCAATTTTACTGATGCGCAGCGCTCTCTGGAAAATGCCGCCCAGAATACGGATCAGCAACCCCATCACGCCAATGTAGTAAAGCAGGCTGATCAGCGCGGTGACAAAGATAATGGCGGGCAGAACGCGGAACGCAAACACGAACCCGGCCCCGTCAAACAGGGTATCCATCTTCGGCCCGACCAGCGCGCCAAAGATAAAGGCGCTCCCGGCATCGCTGTAGGACATGACCTTACTGACCCCGATGGCGGCCTGTTCCACCAGCCATTTGCCGGGTGGGAAATAGAGCATGATGCCGCCGATCGCCACCTGCAATACGAATGCGGCGCCGACGGTGCGCAGGCTGATCCGGCGTTTGTTGACTGAAAGGAGGAAAGCTATTGCTAACAGTACCGCCATACCCAGCAGACTTCTCATTACGTCCATAATGATATCCTTACCTGAAAACCCGGCGACAGGCCGGGTATCCGTGATTCCACTGCGAAGACAGGCGACGGCAAACTGCCTGTGAAAGGTTACGCGAGGCGCTGGTACGACTTAGCGATATCGCAGGCCAGGCGGGCGTTGTTAAAGACCAGCTGAATATTGGATTTCAGGCTGTCGCCGCCGGTTAATTCCGCCACCCGGGCCAGCAGGAACGGGGTGCTGGCTTTGCCGGTCACGCCCTGCTCTTCCGCTTCCTTCACCGCCTGGTCGATAGCGGCGTTGATGGTCTCTTCCGGCATGGCAAACTGTTCCGGGATGGGGTTCGCCACCACCAGGCCGCCGTTGAGGCCGGTCTGCCATTTCACCGCCATTGCGCGGGCGATGGCCTCGGCGCTGTCGAGACGAATGCTGACCTCAAACGGGCTGGTGCGACAGAAGAAGGCAGGCAGGGACTGGGTCTGATAGCCGATTAACGGCACGCCATTGGTTTCGAGATATTCGGTGGTTAATCCGAGATCGAGAATAGATTTTGCCCCGGCGCACACCACGGCAACGTTGGTTTTCGCCAGCTCCTGCAAATCGGCGGAAATATCAAAAGTGTGTTCCGCCCCACGATGCACGCCGCCAATGCCGCCGGTGGCGAAGACCTTAATCCCGGCCATCGCGGCAATAATCATGGTTGAGGCCACCGTGGTGGCACCGTTTATTCCGGCTGCCACGACAAAAGGCAGATCCCGACGGCTGACTTTCGTTACGGCGTGACCTTCGCGGCCTAATAATTCAATCTCTTCTTTACTTAGCCCAACTTTCATTACGCCGTGAATAATAGCGATAGTGGCCGGAATAACGCCCTGCTGGCGGATCGCGTCTTCAACCTCCAGTGCCGTCTGGGCATTTTGTGGGAAAGGCATGCCGTGAGAAATAATGGTGGATTCAAGCGCCACAACCGGTTTGTTATTATTTAAGGCGTCCTGGACTTCAGGAGAAACTTGCAGGAACTCAGCAGACAATTTTAATTCAGACATGTTCTCTCTCCATTAATGCGTTAACATTTTCAGACGATAAATCAGGGTTATTGGTATAAATCGACGCCAGCGCCAGCGAAGAGCAGCCCTGGGCAAAACGAACGGAATGGGCGAAGGTGGCGCCTTCCAGCCAGCAGAATGCCAGCCCCGCCATCATGGCGTCGCCCGCGCCGGTCACGTTCACCAGCCGGGTTTTGAAGGGTGCTGACCAGCCGCTTTCTCCCCCTTTCTCACTGTAATAAACGCCGTCGCCACCCATGCTTAACACCAGCCGGAACAGGCCATGCTCGTGGAACCAGGCCGCGACTTTTGGCGCATCGGCGGCACAGCTCAGCGGGATGCCGCTCAGGGTTTCGGCTTCAATGCGGTTGGGTTTCAGGGTGTGGATATGGCCCAGCCAGTCGCGCACTTTGTTGCACTTCCAGGCGGAGACCGGGTCAACGAATACCGGCGCCTGGCCTGCGTTTTCAAAAATCCAGCCCAGCGCGGATTCACTGAGATTGCAGTCCACCACCACCGCTTTTGCTGCACGCAGAAAGGCCAGATGGTGGGCCAGATATTCCGGGTTAATGTAGTCAGAAATGGCCATGTCATTAATGGCCACCAGCATTTCGCCGGTGTTATCGAGTAACGATAAATAGCTGGAAGTGCCCTCACCCGCGATGACCTGGCATTTTTCTACCTGTACGCCGGCGGCCTGGGTTTGTGACAGCAGCGACTGACCGTAAAAATCATCGCCGACCGCGGAAAACAGCCAGACATGTTTCCCCAGCAACGCAAGGTTTTGCGCAATATTCCGGCCTACGCCGCCGGGGGTAAATTTTATTTTACCTGGGTTAGAGTCCGCATAATTCAGCGAGGCATGTGAATACCCCGCAACATCCATATTTGCAGAACCAATAACAACAATATAATCCTTTTCACGCATAGAACATCCTCTGGCACGCAGGCCATCGCAATGATAATTAAGCGAGGGAGTTACTTTAAATACTATTAGAGCATGTGTCTGTATGTGAACACATGTTCATAGTATGTGTAAGAAGGGGAAAGTAAATAGATCCAAAATGAGATCGTGAAATGTATATGAACAGAATCACAGTTTTTTGTAGATACACTTTTTCGCTCTACAAAAAACTGCGAACCGCTGCACGATTAAAGGCAAAAAAAAGGGCAGAGTTACCTCTGCCCTTTCTGAAGAACGTTAAATTATGCTGCTTTTGCTGCAACTACCTCAGCTTCCGGGCGCTTCAGCACCGCGTAAGAGAGACCTGCCACCAGAGTACCGGCGATAATCGCAAACAGGTAACCCAGCACCGGCGTGATTGCGCCAGGGATCAGCAGAACAAACAGACCGCCGTGCGGCGCCATCAGCTTCGCGCCAACCGCCATAGAGATGGCACCGGTCACGGCACCGCCGACGATACAGCACGGCAGAACACGCATCGGATCGCGGGCAGCGAACGGAATCGCCCCTTCGGTGATAAAGCACAGGCCGAGAACCAGCGCCGCTTTACCGCCTTCCTGCTGCGCCTTGTCGAACTTACGACGGGCAACGATAGTCGCCAGGCCCAGCGCCAGCGGTGGCACCATGCCCGCCGCCATAATCGCCGCCATTGGGGCATACGTCTGGGTACTCAGCAAGCCGACACCAAAGGCGTATGCCGCTTTGTTAACCGGGCCACCCATATCGGTACACATCATGGCACCGAGAATAGTTCCCAGCAGGACCGCGTTGGCAGTGCCCATGGTCTGCAGCCAGTGGGTCAGGCCTTCGAGAATGCCTGCAACCGGTTTGCCGATCAGGTAGATCATCGCCAGACCAACCACCAGGCTGGAGAACAGCGGAATAATCAGGATCGGTTTCAGCGCTTCCATGCTCTGCGGCAGTTTCAGCTTCGAGCTGATAAGTTTCGCCACGTAGCCTGCGAGGAAGCCCGCGATGATCCCGCCGATAAAGCCAGAGCCGGTGCTCACGGCGAGCATACCGCCGATAAGACCCGGGGTCAGACCCGGACGGTCAGCGATGGAGAACGCAATGTAACCCGCCAGTACCGGCACCATCAGCGCGAACGCCGAGCCGCCGCCAATCTGCATCAGCGCCGCCGCCAGGGTACCCGGCTCTTTAAAGGCCTCGATACCGAACGCGAAGGAGAGCGCGATACACAGACCGCCCGCTACCACCATCGGCAGCATGTAAGAAACGCCCGTCAGCAGGTGACGATAGGCTCCGGCAGACTCTTTCTTGCCTTCGGAAGCCGCAGCCGCGGTGTTGCCTGTAGGCTGGAAGAGTTTGGCTTCAGCCTGGGCTTTATCCAGCTCCTGCGCGGTTTTCTTCAGCGCCAGACCGGTTGAGGTGCGGTACATCGGCTTACCGGCAAACTTCGCCAGATCCACTTCGATATCTGCCGCCACGATAACCAGATCCGCAGCCGCCACCTCTTCCGGGGTGATGGCGTTGCCTGCGCCTACGGAACCGCGGGTTTCAACTTTCACCCACCAGCCGCGTTTTTTAGCTTCGGTTTCAATGGCTTCAGCCGCCATAAAGGTGTGCGCCACGCCGGTCGGACAGGCGGTGACCGCCACAACGCGCTTCGGCCCGCTGGCAGCAACAGGTTCAGCCGCTGCGACAGGCGCGGTATAGAGCGCTGCGTGGCCTTTCGCTTCGCTCAGGAACAGTTCCGGGTGAGCCACGGCGCGATTGATGTCGCCCAGCCACACTTTTTTGCCGTTCAGCGAGCTGTCGGCCGGAATTTTGTCGCCCAGCACGATAACCAGTTCGGCATCGCCCGGGTTGTCGATGAAATCAAGGTGTGCTTTATGTCCCGCCGAACCCAGCAGGGTCTTCGCCATGTAAGCGCGAGCCTGTCCGAGTGCAGAGTCAATAATCAGCAGCGTTTTCATTATGCCTCTCCTGCTGTCAGTTAAAGGGTTTCAAGTCAACGCGCGCCATCATCGCGGCCAACTGGGTACGATCGGTAATGCCGACATTGCTCTGGCTGACGGCCAGGGCAGCAACGGCGGTGGCAAGACGTAAAGTATGCTCGCTGGATTCACGCATCAGCAGGCCGTAGATCAGCCCGCCAACCATCGAATCGCCGGCACCGACGGTGCTGACCACTTCCATTGACGGCGGTTTTGCGATCCATTCGCCAGAGGCGTTAACCCACAGCGCCCCTTCGGCACCTAAGGAAATCACCACGTGCGCGATGCCCTGCTCACGCAGCGCGTGGGCGGCCTCAATCACGTCCTTTAATTCTGGCAGCTTACGGCCAGCCCAGATCTCAAGTTCGCGACGATTTGGTTTCACCAGCCACGGCGCGGCTTTCAGACCGGCCACCAGCGCATCGCGGCTGCTGTCAAAGATGATGCACGGGCACTGGCTGCGCAGGCGCGTCATCCAGTCGGTAAAGGCTTCCGGGCTGACGCCGGACGGCAGACTGCCGCTGACGCAGACCATGTCGAACTGGCCGAGCCAGGTCAGGGAGTCATTCACAAAACGCTCCCAGTCGGCCTGGGTGACTTCAAAACCGGAGAAGTTCAGGTCGGTGACTTCGCCATCTTTTTCGGTCATTTTCACGTTGATGCGGGTACGGCCCTGCACCACCTGAAAACGGTTGGCGATCCCCAGCTCGCTGAACAGCTGCTGGAAACCATCCTGGTTATCTTTGCCGAGGAAGCCGCCGACGGTGACGTCGATACCCAGATCCTTCAGCACTTTCGCAACGTTAATCCCTTTACCTGCTGCGTGCAGGCCAGTGGTACGCACGAGGTTAACTTCGCCGCGTTCAATTTCCGGGCAAAAGCCCACGAGATCGTAAGCCGGGTTCAGCGTAATAGTGGCAACACGTCTGCTCATTATGCGCCCTCCCCCAGACCAGCCGCGATGGCATCGCCAATCGCTTTCAGCGCCTGTTCAGCATCTGCACCCTGTGCGGTAAAGCGCAGGCGATGGCCTTTCTTCACGCCCAGCGCCACGACTTTCATCAGGCTGCGACCGTTGGCCGGTTTACCGCTGCCGTCGAGGTTGGTGACGGTAACGTCGCTGGAGAATTGCTTAATGGTGTTGACCAGCATGGTGCCCGGACGGGCGTGCAGGCCGTGCTCGTTACGCACCACAAACTCGGCGCTCAGCTGTTCATCGGTGTTCACGTCATCGCTGGTCAGCAGCGCCAGCAGGGTTGCAGCGTCTGCTTTCAGCAGCTGTTCAGCTTTTTTGTTCAGCAGCAGGTCGCCGAGGCGCTTCAGCACCTCTACCGGCTGTTCATCCGCCATGGCGACGGTAATCAGCATCGCCGCGGTTTCCCCGGCGGTATCGAATGCGGTGGCCGCACGGCTGACCGCGATGGCGCTGCGCAGGTTGCCTTCAGCACAGTCGTTCAGCCAGATGCCCTGGCCGAGGTTCAGCGGCTTGTCGTTAATGGCGTGCGCCACGAAAGCGGTATCCACCGCACCGGCTTCTTTCAGACGACCGGCGTTCAGCGCCTGCAGGGTCACCAGATCGGACGCGGCTACGTCCAGGGTCAGGGTCTCGTTATCCAGCTTCAGGGCTTCGCTCTGCTTTTCACCCATCAGCAGCGCGCGCAGCTCCTCTGCGGTGGTCGCGGATTTCAGCTGTTCAGCCACATTGTCATCGCTGAGAACGTGCGTCAGCTGACGCAGCAGGCCGAGGTGTTCATCGCTGCTGGCGGCAATCCCGATGGCGACATAGGCCACCTGGCCTTCGCCCCAGAGCACGCCCTGCGGGAACTGATAAACCTGAACGCCGGTTTTCAGCACCTGGTCGCGGGTATCGGTGGTGCCATGCGGAATGGCGATGCCATTGCCGAGGAAGGTTGAGGTCTGCAGCTCGCGCGCCAGCATGCCGTCAACGTAGCCGTCAGCCACATTGCCCGCCTGCACCAGCGCGGCAGCGATCTGCCGGATGGCCTCTTCTTTTGTACCGGCCTGTTCGCCCGGATGAATGTCCTGCACGGATAACTGGAACATGGTTCTCCACTCCTGCTGAATTTGAATCGATTCAGCTTAACTGTGAAAAAAGGCGCCAATCCGTTTGGGTTAGATAAACTAATTAGCGCTGAAACGTTTCAAGAAGTCTTGCGCTTTATGGGATAGCTTTCAAGTAAAGAGTCATTTAAGCGTGCAGAATTTAGAGTTACAGCACATTTTTGCTTCAGCCCCCTGCTGCCAGCCGCTCGGCTTCAGCAACTTCAGCAAGCGCAGCGGCAATCTGAAATGCCATTTTGATTTTTTGTGGGGTAATTGACGCGGACGGCTGTTTATTTTGTGACAAGCGGCGTAAAATCCGCGTCTCTTCATATCACTGATACAGAAACATGCACACCACTCCCGCGGCCGCCTCGCCAAAATCCTTTGATCTGACCTCATCGGCGTTTTTGATTGTTGCTTTCCTTACCGGCATTGCCGGCGCGCTACAGACGCCGACGCTGAGCCTGTTTCTCACCAACGAGGTGCATGCCCGTCCTGCCATGGTGGGTTTCTTCTTCACCGGCAGCGCCATTATCGGCATCCTGGTCAGCCAGTTTCTGGCCGGGCGTTCAGATAAGAAAGGCGATCGCAAATCCCTGATTGTTTTTTGCTGTCTGCTGGGGGTATTCGCCTGCCTGCTGTTCGCCTGGAACCGTAACTATTTTGTGCTGCTGTTTGTTGGCGTGTTTCTCAGCAGCTTTGGATCTACCGCCAACCCGCAACTGTTTGCCTTAGCCCGGGAGCATGCCGACCACACCGGCCGTGAGGCGGTAATGTTCAGCTCGATCCTGCGTGCCCAGGTGTCCCTGGCCTGGGTGGTGGGGCCGCCGCTGGCCTATGCGCTGGCGATGGGGTTTGGCTTCCCTACGATGTATCTCAGCGCCGCCGTGGCGTTTGTGGTCTGTGGCGCGATGGTGTGGTTTTTCCTGCCGACGATGCGCAAGGAGCCGAAGCTGGCCAGCAGCGTGCTGGAATCACCGCGCCGTAACCGTCGAGACGCCCTGCTGCTGTTTACCATCTGCACCTTAATGTGGGGCACTAACAGCCTGTACATCATCAACATGCCGCTGTTTATCATTAATGAGCTGCATTTGTCCGAGAAGCTGGCGGGGGTGATGATGGGAACCGCCGCCGGGCTGGAGATCCCAACGATGCTGATTGCAGGCTACTACGCCAGACGCTTTGGGAAACGCTTCCTGATGCGCCTTGCCGCCGTCGCCGGTTTGCTGTTTTACGTCGGGATGCTCACCGCACAAACGCCGGTAGTGCTGCTGGGCTTACAGCTGCTGAACGCTATCTATATTGGTATTCTCGCCGGGATCGGCATGCTCTATTTCCAGGATCTGATGCCGGGCCAGGCGGGTGCTGCTACCACGCTGTATACTAATACCACCCGCGTGGGCTGGATTATTGCGGGCTCTGTGGCCGGGATTGTGGCCGAGATCTGGAGTTATCACGCGGTATTCTGGATTGCGCTGGGGATGTGCGTTCTCACCACGATCTGCCTGAGCCGCATTAAGGATATTTAGGGCGCGGTGAGCACCTCGAGTTCCAGCAGCCAGGTCATGGCCTGCTGGCGCGTATCCTGGCACATCTCCCGCGAGGGCTGGAGTCCGGCGCACACTTTTGGGCGCAAAGGCGAGCCGAAGATTTTGCAGCGCTGCTGCGCGTCCAGCTGCACGCAAGGGGTATTGGCAGGCTTGCCGTTGGGCATCCCGGGAATGGGGCTGGTGATGGAGGGCGCGGTGCAGCATGCTCCACAGTCCGGACGGCAATCCATATACGTACTTTCCTGAAAGAAACCCTGGAGCACGGGCGTGGCGCGCACAGTAACACCTTTTGCGTATTGATAGCAAAAGCCGCGAAATCCGCTTGCCTGAAAAGCCGCGCGCGAGTACTTTGACGCGATATTTTTGACCTTCCCGTTAACAGGATTACTGCAATGCCAAGAGCGAACGAAATTAAGAAAGGTATGGTGCTGAATTACAACGGCAAACTGCTGATTGTGAAAGACATTGATATTCAGGCACCCAGCGCCCGTGGCGCAGCAACGCTGTACAAAATGCGTTTCGCCGATGTGCGTACCGGTCTGAAAGTTGAAGAGCGTTTCAAAGGCGACGATATCGTGGATACCGTTACCCTGACCCGTCGCTATGTCGACTTCTCCTACATTGACGGCAACGAGTACGTCTTTATGGACAAAGAAGACTACACGCCATACATCTTCACCAAAGATCAGATTGAAGAAGAGCTGCTGTTTATTCCTGAAGGCGGCATGCCGGACATGCAGGTCCTGACCTGGGATGGCGTTCTGCTGGCGCTGGAGCTGCCGCAGACCGTGGATCTGGAGATCGTGGAAACCGCACCAGGCATCAAAGGCGCATCAGCATCCGCGCGTAACAAACCTGCGACCCTGACCACCGGTCTGGTCGTGCAGGTGCCAGAGTACCTCTCCGCTGGCGAGAAAATCCGTATCCATATCGAAGAAAAACGCTATATGGGTCGTGCTGACTAAGTGCGGGCTGTTTTCCCGGTGGCGCTACGCTTACCGGGCCTACGAAAAACCGGCCAATGAGCCGGTTTTTTTATGGGTGCTTTTGTAGGCCGGGTAAGGCGAAGCCGCCACCCGGCAATACCGCTTAAAGAAGTTCCGGATATTTGGTCATCTTCAGCGCCAGTTCCACGCCGCGCACTTCCGCCATCCCTTTCAGACGGCCAATCGCCGAATAGCCTGGGTTGGTTTTCTTACGCAGATCGTCCAGCATCTGGTGTCCGTGATCCGGACGGAACGGGATAGGACGCAGATCGCCCGCCTGCTTACGGCGCTTCTCTTCGCCCAGAATCGCATCAACCACCGCGACCATGTTCACGTCACCGTTAAGGTGCGCCGCTTCGTGGAAGGTCTTCGGATTCTCTTCCCGGCAGGTTGCCCGCAGGTGGGTAAAGTGGATACGGTCGCCGAAGGTTTCAATCATCTTCACCAGATCGTTATCAGCGCGCACGCCGTAAGAGCCGGTACACATGGTGAAGCCGTTGTTGATGCTGTCGACCGTCTCTTTCAGCCACTGCATATCTTCAATGGTAGAGACAATGCGCGGCAGACCGAGGATAGGACGCGGTGGATCGTCCGGGTGAACCGCCAGACGCACGCCCGCCTCTTCCGCCACCGGTACAATCGCGCGCAGGAAGACGGCCATGTTCTCACGCAGCTGGTTTTTGTCGATGTTGCCATACTCTGCCAGGCGCGCGCGGAACTGATCAAGGGTATAACCCTCTTCCGCACCCGGCAGACCGGCGATGATGTTGCGGGTTAATTTTTCGATATCCCCTTCGCTTGCGGCCTCGAACCATGCCTTCGCCTGCTGCTGCTCTTCTGCGGTGTAATCTGCCGCCGCGCCGTCGCGCTTCAGGATATGCAGTTCGAACGCGGCAAAGGCGATCTGGTCAAAACGCAGCGCCTTTGAGCCGTCCGGCAAAGTATATTCGAGGTCGGTACGCGTCCAGTCGAGGATCGGCATAAAGTTGTAGCAGACGGTGTCAATGCCGCAGGCCGCGAGATTGCGGATGCTCTGCTGGTAGTTGGCAATCCAGGTCTGATAGTCGCCGGAGTGGGTTTTGATCTCTTCATGTACCGGAATGCTCTCGACGACCGACCAGGTGAGCCCTTTCTCGGCCAGCAGCGCCTGACGCGCTTTGATCTCCTCTACCGGCCACACCTGGCCGTTAGGAATATGGTGCAGCGCCGTGACAACGCCCGTCGCGCCAGCCTGACGCACATCATCAAGAGAAACAGGATCTTTCGGCCCGTACCAACGCCAGGTTTGTTCCATTGATTCACCCTCTAAAGTTGTTATACCAATATTTCGACATGTGATGACGACTACCATACATGCATGCTGCAACAGGTCAATACGCCTCGCTATATTGATTGATCCATCTCACAGTTCCCGGATATTTACGGCTCACCAATTCAGTTTGTTGTCATATAACTTTACACTGGGCTTGTTAATTAATGGTTAATCAGGTGTTTATTTCATGAAGACAATTGCCTCCACCGCGCTACCTGCCCACGTGTTACAGCCGCAGTACGATCGCCAGACGTTACGCTCCCGTATCGTGCATTTCGGCTTTGGCGCCTTCCATCGCGCCCATCAGGCGCTCCTGACCGATCGGGTGCTTAACGCCAGAGGCGGCGACTGGGGGATATGTGAGATTAGCCTGTTTAGCGGCGATACGCTGATGAGCCAGCTGCGCGCGCAGGATCATCTGTTTACGGTGCTGGAAAAAGGTGCCGACGGTAATCAGCCGATTATCGTGGGGGCGGTGCATGAATGCCTGAACGCTAAGCTCGATTCGCTGGCAGCCATTATTGAGAAGTTTTGCGAGCCACAGGTGGCGATTGTCTCCCTGACCATTACCGAAAAGGGCTACTGCATCGATCCGGCCACCGGCAAGCTGGATACCCGTAATGAACGCATCATTCACGATCTGGAGTATCCCGATGCGCCGCACTCGGCGCCGGGGATCCTGGTTGAGGCCCTGCATCGCCGTCGCGAGCGCGGCCTGCCGCCGTTCAGCGTGCTCTCCTGCGATAACATTCCCGATAACGGCCATGTGGTAAAAAATGCGGTGCTGGGGATGGCCCACAAGCGCTCGCCGGAGCTGGCAGAGTGGATTGCCGCTAACGTCAGCTTTCCGGGCACCATGGTGGACAGGATTGTGCCTGCCGCCACCGATGAATCCCTGGCGGAAATCGCCCGCGAAGTGGGCGTCGAGGATCCGTGCGCTATCAGCAGCGAACCGTTTATTCAGTGGGTTATCGAGGATAACTTTGTCGCCGGGCGTCCGGAGTGGGAAGTGGCCGGCGTGCAGATGGTGCAGGACGTATTGCCGTGGGAGCAGATGAAGCTGCGTATGCTCAATGGGAGTCACTCTTTCCTGGCGTATCTCGGCTATCTGGCCGGTTTCGCCCACATTAACGACTGCATGGCCGATAGCGCGCTGCGTGACGCCGCCCGTCGCCTGATGCTTAACGAACAGGCGCCGACCCTGCGTATTACGGGTGTGGACCTTATCGCCTATGCCGACAGCCTGATTGACCGCTTCGCCAACCCGGCGCTGCAGCACCGTACCTGGCAGATTGCGATGGACGGCAGCCAGAAGCTGCCGCAGCGTATGCTGGAGGGTATTCGCCACCATCTTCAGCGCGGCACCGCCTGGCCACTGCTGGCGCTCGGCGTCGCGGGCTGGATGCGCTACGTCAGCGGCGTGGATGACGCGGGAAATGCCATTGATGTGCGCGATCCGCTGAGGGATAAAATTCGCGCCATCGTCGAGACCAGCAGCGAGGAGGAGCGCGTCACTGCCCTGCTGGCTCTGAATGAAATTTTTGGCAACGACCTGCCGCAGGATCCGCAGTTCGTGGAGGCCGTTACCGGGGCCTGGCAGCGTATCCTCCAGTCGGGCGCACGTCAGGCGATTATCGATACCCTCGCGGTTTAACCTTTTTTGCGCTTAAGGCGAGCGGGGAACTCCCCGTTCGCCCTTCCCCTTCCCAATTCTGTTCTTTTCCGCCAGGATTACTGATAATTGTTATAGCATTACATTTATCACCCTGGAGCACCTGTGACTAAAACCAACCTCATTACTGGCTTTCTCGGTAGCGGGAAAACCACGTCGATACTGCACCTGCTGGCCAATAAAGATCCCGACGAAAAATGGGCGGTGCTGGTCAATGAATTTGGCGAAATAGGCATCGATGGCGCGCTGCTGGCCGACAACGGGGCGCTGGTAAAGGAGATCCCGGGTGGATGCATGTGCTGCGTGAACGGCCTGCCGATGCAGGTGGGGCTCAATACCCTGCTGCGCCAGGGCAAGCCAGACCGGCTGCTGATTGAACCCACCGGGCTCGGCCATCCTAAGCAGATCCTCGACCTGCTGACCGCGCCGGTCTATGAGCCGTGGATCGATTTGCGTGCCACCCTGTGCCTGCTCGATCCCCGTCAGCTGCTGGACGAAAAATTTGTCCACAACGAAAACTTCCGCGATCAGCTGGCCGCCGCCGACATCATCATTGCCAATAAAGAAGATCGCGCCACGCCAGAGAGCCGCGCCGCGCTGGAGATCTGGTGGCAGCACTTCGGCGGAGAACGTCAGCTGGCGCACGCTACTCAGGGGAACGTGGATAACGCCCTGCTTGACCTGCCGCGGCGCAATGTTGCTGAACTGCCCACCAGCGCAGCCCATGCCCACAGCCACGGCGAAAAGCAGGGTCTGGCGGCGCTGAGCCTGCCCGCACACCAGCGCTGGCGTCGCAGCCTGAACAGCGGTCAGGGCCATCAGGCCTGCGGCTGGGTATTCGATGCCGATACCTGCTTCGACACCATCGGTTTACTGGAGTGGGCGCGCCTTGCCCCGGTTGAACGGGTGAAGGGGGTGATGCGTACGCCCGACGGGCTGGTGCGAATCAATCGTCAGGGGGCAGATTTCTTCATCGAAACGCAGGGTGTGGCGCCGCCGGATAGCCGAATAGAGTTAATTAGTGCGGTTAACACCGACTGGAACGCCTTACAGTCCAGCTTGTTGAAGCTTCGTTTAAGTTCGGGCAACTAACGTTGCCCTGTTTTAACTGTTAACGGCGTGATGATGAAAACCCGACTAATACCCATTTTGTTGCTCAATTTTGCCGGTGTGGCGCTCTTTTTATCCTGGTATCTGCCGGCCAACCACGGTTTCTGGTTCCCGCTGGACAGCGGGATCTTCCACTTCTTCAACCACAAGCTGGTTGAGAGCCGCGCTTTCCTGTGGCTGGTGGCTATCACCAACAACCGTGCCTTTGACGGCTGCTCGCTGCTGGCGATGGGCGCGTTGATGTTCGCCTTCTGGCGTAACGAGAGCCCTGCCGGGCGTCGGCGTATTCTGATGATTGGCCTGGTGATGCTGCTGACCGCGGTGGTTCTGAACCAGCTGGCGCAGGCCTTTATTCCGGTGAAACGCTCAAGTCCGACACTATTTTTCCCGGATATCTACCGCGTCAGCGAATTGCTGCATATTTCGACAAAAGACGCATCGAAAGACAGTTTCCCGGGCGATCACGGAATGATGCTGCTTATTTTCACCGCTTTTATGTGGCGTTATTTCGGTCATAAGACTTTCGCATTAGCCCTGATTATTTTTGTGGTTTTCGCTTTCCCGCGAGTAATGATCGGCGCGCACTGGTTCACTGATATTGCCGTCGGGTCGCTTTCGGTGGCTTTGATTGGCCTTCCATGGTGCCTTATGACGCCGTTGAGCGATCGATTAATAGCCTTGTTTGATCGCTATTTGCCTGGCAAATACAACAATTCCAAAACAAGTTACTAACAGAAATTAACTATAACTAACAGGGATCGTTATCGATCCCTGATTAGTTTCTCCCCTGACATAACGGCCGCCGTCATCTTCCTGTCACATTAATCACGTTAGAAATTAACACGTTGAGCATTCCTTAACCTAAATTCGCCTGTTTTTTCGCTATCCCGTCAACTGACTTTTGCTATCACATTTACTTATAAAAAACTGCGTATTTTTGCTCGCAATGCCTGGCTCAATCAGGTAATCTCAGACTCGTTTTACCTCAGCGCTACAATTATTATCGTTGTAAATAAATTTGTGCGATTCGCCACAGATTTGACCATAAAGAATTGTCTGATAGTGCGCAGGTATTTAGTCTCGTCTCGCTTGGCATTTTTTATAACGATATTTGTCGTTAAGGACTTCAAGGGAATATAAACAACATGGTCAAATCTCAACCGATCTTGAGATACTTCTCACGGGTAATCCCGGCGATTGCAGTCGCGGTTCTGCTTTCAGCTTGTAGCGCATCGAACACCGCAAAGAATATGCATCCTGAGACGCGTGTTGTGGGGTCAGAAGACGCCTCTTCACTGCAAGCCTCTCAGGATGAATTTGAAAAGATGGTCAGCAATCTGGATATCAAATCCCGATTAATGGACCAGTATGCCAGCTGGAAAGGCGTGCGCTATCGCCTTGGCGGCGAAACACGTAAAGGCATCGATTGTTCCGGTTTCGTACAGCGTACGTTCCGCGAGCAGTTTGGTTTAGAACTTCCACGTTCAACTTATGAACAACAGGAAATGGGCAAATCGATTTCGCGTAGCAGCTTACGCACCGGCGATTTAGTTCTGTTCCGTGCGGGTTCAACCGGCCGTCATGTCGGCATCTATATCGGTAACGACCAGTTTGTCCACGCGTCCACCAGCAGCGGTGTGACGATCTCCAGTATGAACGAGCCATACTGGAAGAAGCGCTATAACGAAGCGCGCCGTGTACTGACTCGCAGTTAACCGCCTGTGCTGTCCGTTTCCCTTGGCTGACAGCATGGTAAAAAGCACTGCTATTGCAGTGCTTTTTTTTTATCGCGATTCGCGATAATTCTGGAGTTCTCGTTCCAGGCTATAGTCTTGTAGTAGCGTGAGTTTAGCCGTCATGATAACGCGGGCGGCACATCAGGATCCCATAACATTTATGTTTACCCGCCATTTATCGTCCCGCCGAAAAGTGCTGATGCTCAGCATGCTTTCAGCTCTTATTGTCGCCCTGCTCTGCGGCGGTATGCAGTTTTTTTACAGCTACCATAAGCGCGACGTGAAATACGACAACCTGATTAGCGACCTTCGCGTGTACATGGAAAGTTATTTTGAAGAGCTGCAGACTTCTATTGATAAATTACAGCCGCTGACGCTCAGCGAGTGCAAGGACGTCAAATCTGAACTCACTTCCCGCGCCTCATTCAGTCTTAACGTCCGCGCCTTTCTGCTGGTTAAAGATAAAATGGCTTTTTGCTCGTCAGCCACCGGTCCTATGCATGTCCCGCTTAACGAACTTGTGCCAGATATCGACGTTAATAAAGCGGTAGACATGGCCCTGTTGCCGGGTACACCGATGATGCCGGAAAAACCGGCCATTGTGTTGTGGCATCGTAATCAGCTGATTAAAGACGGCGGCGTATTTACCTCCATTAACCTCAATCTGACGCCGTACCTGCTCTATACCGCCCGTCAGGATGAGTTCGCCGGGATTGCCCTTATCATCGGCAATACGGCTTTTTCGACGCATTCAACCCGGTTAATCCATATTAAAGATTTAGACGACAGGCCTCTGCGTTCAAGCCAGATAAAGGGACTGCCGCTCACCATTAATCTGTACGGCGACATCTGGACGGCGGAAGATCTGATCTTCGCGCTACTGTTCGGCCTGCTGTGCGGCTCCAGTATTGGGCTGCTCTGCTTCTTCTGGCTGATGATGCGCGCCAATCCGCGTAAAGAGATCCTCACCGGTATCAAGCAGAATCAGTTTCATGTGGTGTACCAGCCGGTGGTGGATTCGAAGGATTTGCAGATGCGGGGCGTGGAGGTGCTGATGCGCTGGCAACATCCCGGCGCAGGGGCTATCCCGCCGGATGCCTTTATTAACTTCGCCGAGGCCCAGCAGCTTATTGTGCCGCTGACGCTGCATCTCTTCGACCTGATCCGCCGCGACGCACCGGCCCTGGCTAAACGGCTGCCGCCAGGTTCCAAGCTGGGCATTAATATTTCGCCCGGGCATCTGCACGCCGACAGCTTTAAAGACGATATGCGTCAATTCGCCGCCTCGCTGCCGCCGGATCATTTCCAGATTGTGCTCGAAATTACCGAACGCGATATGCTGAATCAGCGGGAAGCGACCAGGCTGTTTGAGTGGCTACATCTGGAAGGTTTTGAAATCGCCGTGGATGATTTTGGTACCGGGCACAGCGCCCTGATCTACCTTGAGCATTTCACCATGGACTATCTGAAAATCGACCGCGGCTTTGTGAGCGCCATCGGGATGGAAACCGTTACCTCTCCGGTGCTGGATGCGGTGCTGACCCTGGCGCGACGGCTGAACATGGTGACGGTCGCAGAAGGTGTCGAGACCGCCGAGCAGGCGAAATGGCTGCGCGATCACGGCGTTAATCTGCTGCAGGGGTACTGGATAAGCCGCCCGTTGATTCTGGAGCAGTTCCTGAGCTGGAAACCTGATATTCACCTTGATAGCGAATAATTTCCCAACCACCGCTGCGTCACTTATCATTCAGGTATCCTGCCCGTCGAGAATATAGAAGGAAAACGTAGCGGAATGATTGTGCGTATGATGTTGCTGCTGGTGGCGTTGATGAGCGGGTTCAGTCAGGCGCAAACCATTAAAGAGAGCTACGCGTTCGCGGTGATTGGCGAGCCTAAATACGCTATCAATTTCGATCATTACGATTACGTCAATCCTGCCGCGCCAAAAGGCGGCGCTGTCACCCTGGCGGCGAACGGCACCTTTGATAACTTCAACCGTTATGCCCTGCGCGGCGTAGCGGCAGAGCGCACCGACGCCCTCTACGATACCCTCTTTACCACCTCCGACGATGAACCCGGCAGCTATTATCCCCTGGTGGCCGAAACCGCGCGTTATGCAGATGATTTTTCCTGGATGGAGCTTACCATCAACCCGCTGGCGCGTTTTCACGACGGGACGCCGGTCAGGGCCAGCGATATCGCCTTCACCTTCCATAAATTTATGACCGAAGGCGTGCCGCAGTTCCGGCTGGTCTATAAAGGGGCGACGATCACGGCCATCGCGCCGCTGACGGTGCGCATCGCCCTTACCAGCCCTAATAAAGAGGATATGCTGAGCCTGCTGACCCTGCCGGTAATGCCGGAGAAGTTCTGGAAAGATCACAAGCTCAGCGACCCGCTCTCTAAACCGCCGCTGGCCGGTGGGCCCTACCGCATCACCCGCTGGAAGATGGGGCAGTATGTGATCTATTCCCGTGTAAAAGATTACTGGGCGGCAAACCTGCCGGTAAACCGGGGCCGCTGGAATTTCGACACCCTGCGCTACGACTACTATCTGGACGACAACGTGGCCTTCGAAGCCTTTAAAGCGGGTGCGTTTGATATGCGGGTCGAAAGCAGCGCCAAAAACTGGGCCACCCGCTACAAGGGCAGGAATTTTGACCGGGGCTATATCGTGAAAGAGTCCTTCAAAAATGATTCAGCCCAGGACACGCGCTGGCTGGCGTTTAATATTCAGCGCCCGGTCTTTACCGACCGCCGCGTGCGCCAGGCCATTACTCTCGCCTTTGATTTCGAGTGGATGAACAAAGCGCTGTTTTACGGTGCCTACAGCCGGGCCAACAGCTATTTCCAGAATACCGAATATGCCGCAACGGGTTATCCGGATGCCGCTGAACTGACGCTTCTCGGGCCGCTCAAAAGCGCCGTTCCCCCGGAAGTCTTTACCAGCGTCTTTCAGCCCCCCGTCTCAAAAGGCGACGGCTACGATCGTGATAACCTGCTGAAAGCCAGCCAACTGCTGGATGAGGCGGGCTGGGAAATTAAAAATAAGCAGCGGGTCAGCAAGCAAACCGGTAAACCGCTCAGTTTTGAACTGCTGCTGCCCTCCGGGGGCAATAACCAATGGGTGCTGCCGTTCCAGCACAACCTGGAACGCCTCGGCATCGTCCTGAATATCCGCCAGGTGGATAATTCACAGATCACCAACCGGATGCGCAACCGCGATTACGACATGATGCCGCGCCTGTGGCGGGCAACGCCGTGGCCCAGTACTGACCTGCAGATTTCATGGGCCTCTCAGTATATTGATTCCACTTATAACTCACCGGGGGTGAAAAACCCGGCGGTGGATAACCTGATCGCCCAAATCGTCGCCGCGCAGGGGGATAAAGCCAAACTGCTGCCTCTCGGGCGCGCGCTGGATCGGGTGTTAACCTGGAACTATTACATGCTGCCAATGTGGTTTATGGGGGAAGACAGGGTTGCCCGCTGGGATAAATTCTCCCTTCCCGCCCAGCGCCCGGTCTATTCCCTCGGGTTTGATAACTGGTGGTATGACGTTAACAAAGCGGCGAAATTACCCGCCGAACGGCGTTAAGGGATCGCAATGGGCGCTTATTTACTTCGTCGTTTACTGCTGGTGATCCCCACCCTGTGGGCGATCATCACCATCAACTTTTTTATCGTGCAGATTGCCCCCGGCGGGCCGGTGGATCAGGCCATTGCCGCCATTGAATTTGGCAACAGCGGTGCGATGCCCGGCGGAGGCGATGAGGGGATGCGCGCCAGCCATGCCCGCACCGGGGTGGGCAACATCAATGAGAGCCACTATCGCGGCGGGCGCGGCCTCGATCCCGAGGTGATCGCTGAGATCACCCAGCGTTACGGCTTTGATAAGCCGATCCATGAGCGCTACTTCAAAATGCTGGGAGATTACCTGCGCTTTGATTTTGGCGACAGCCTGTTTCGCAGCGCGTCGGTGCTGCATCTGATCAAAGAGAGCCTGCCGGTCTCCGTTACGCTCGGGCTGTGGGGTACGCTGATCATCTACCTGGTGTCGATCCCGCTCGGCATCCGTAAAGCGATGGATAACGGCAGCCGGTTCGATATCTGGAGCAGCACCTTCATTATTATTGGCTATGCCATTCCGGCCTTCCTGTTTGCCGTGCTGCTGATTGTCTTTTTCGCGGGCGGCAGCTACTTCGACCTCTTCCCGCTGCGCGGCCTGGTTTCCACCGATTTCGACACGCTGCCCTGGTATCAGAAGATCGCCGATTACCTGTGGCACATCACCCTGCCGGTGCTGGCGACGGTGATCGGCGGATTTGCGGCGCTGACCATGCTGACCAAAAACGCTTTTCTCGACGAGATCCGCAAGCAGTACGTGGTGACCGCCCGCGCCAAAGGGGTGAGCGAGCGGCGCATCCTGTGGAAACACATTTTTCGCAATGCCATGCTGCTGGTGATCGCCGGATTTCCGGCCACCTTTATCAGCATGTTCTTTACCGGCTCCCTGCTTATTGAGGTGATGTTCTCCCTCAACGGCCTGGGTCTGCTGGGCTACGAGGCCACCGTCTCGCGGGACTATCCGGTGATGTTTGGCACGCTCTATATTTTCACCCTGATTGGCCTGCTGCTGAATATCCTCAGTGATATCTGCTATACGCTGGTCGATCCGCGTATTGATTTTGAGGGTCGCTGATGCCGCGCTTAAGCCCCATCAACCAGGCCCGCTGGGCTCGCTTTCGCCACAACCGCCGCGGCTACTGGTCGCTGTGGATCTTCGCCCTGTTTTTTGCCCTGAGCCTGTGCTCGGAGATCATCGCCAACGACAAGCCGCTGCTGGTGCACTTTAACGATCGCTGGTACGTCCCGGTGCTCAAAAACTACAGCGAGAGCGACTTTGGCGGCCCCTTCGCCACCGCGGCGGATTATCAGGACCCGTGGCTACAGGCGCAGTTAAACGAGCACGGCTGGGTGCTGTGGACCCCGGTCCGCTTTGGTGCCAACAGCATTAACTTTGCCACCACCACCCCATTCCCGTCGCCACCCTCGGCGCAAAACTGGCTGGGCACCGATGCCAACGGCGGCGATGTGCTGGCGCGCATTCTGTACGGGACGCGAATTTCCATTCTGTTTGGCCTGATGCTGACCCTTTTTTCCAGCGTGATGGGGGTACTGGCGGGAGCGATCCAGGGCTATTACGGCGGCAGGATCGACCTCTGGGGACAGCGATTTATCGAAGTGTGGTCCGGCATGCCGACGCTGTTCTTAATCATTCTGCTCTCAAGCGTGGTGCAGCCCAACTTCTGGTGGCTGCTGGCTATCACGGTACTGTTTGGCTGGATGGCGCTGGTGGGCGTGGTGCGGGCGGAATTTCTGCGCACCCGCAACTTCGATTATATCCGCGCGGCCCAGGCGCTGGGGGTAAGCGACCGCGGGATCATTTTCCGCCACATGCTGCCGAACGCCATGGTGGCGACGTTAACCTTCCTGCCGTTTATTCTGTGCAGTTCCATCACCACCCTCACCTCCCTCGATTTTCTCGGCTTCGGCCTGCCGCTGGGCTCGCCTTCGCTGGGGGAACTGCTGTTGCAGGGTAAAAATAATTTGCAGGCGCCGTGGCTCGGGATCACCGCCTTTCTCTCCGTCGCCGTGCTGCTCTCATTGCTGATTTTTATTGGCGAAGCGGTCCGTGACGCTTTTGACCCGAATAAGGCGGTGTAAGATGACGCAGCCCCTGCTCCATATCGACGCGCTCTCCATTGCCTTTCGCCAGCAGGGCGAAGTGCGCACCGTGGTGAACGATATCTCCCTGAAAATTGATGCCGGTGAGACGCTGGCGCTGGTGGGTGAATCGGGTTCCGGTAAGAGCGTCACAGCCCTGTCCATACTGCGTCTGCTGCCTGCCCCGCCGGTGGTCTATCCTCAGGGCGATATTCTGTTTAACGGCCAGTCGCTGCTGCATGCCGACGAGCGCACCCTGCGCGGCGTGCGCGGGAATAAGATCGCCATGATCTTCCAGGAGCCAATGGTGTCGCTGAATCCGCTGCACACGCTCGAAAAACAGCTCTATGAGGTCCTCTCCCTGCATCGCGGGATGCGCAAGGAGGCCGCCCGGGGTGAAATACTCGACTGCCTGGAGCGCACCGGGATCCGCAACGCCGCAAAACGGCTCGGCGATTTTCCGCATCAGCTTTCCGGGGGGGAACGCCAGCGGGTGATGATCGCCATGGCGCTGCTGACGCGCCCGGAGCTGCTGATCGCCGACGAGCCGACCACCGCGCTGGACGTCACGGTGCAGGCGCAGATCCTGCAATTGTTACGCGAGCTGCGCGACGAGCTGAACATGAGCCTGCTGTTTATCACCCACAATCTCAGCATCGTGAAAAAGCTGGCCGACCAGGTGGCGGTAATGCAGAACGGCCGCTGCGTGGAGCAGAACCGCGCCGCGTCGCTGTTAGCCGCGCCGCAGCATCCCTACACCCAGCGACTTCTCAACAGCGAGCCCGCCGGGGATCCCGTCCCGCTGCCGGAGGCTGCTCAGCCTTTGCTGCGCGTGAAGGATCTCTCGGTGGCGTTTCCGGTGCGCAAAGGCATCCTGCGCCGGGTGGTGGACAACAAGCGGGTGCTGAACAACGTCAGCTTTACCCTGCGTCCCGGCGAGACCCTGGGGCTGGTGGGCGAATCGGGATCCGGCAAGAGCACCACCGGGCTGGCGCTGTTACGCCTGATCGCCTCGAAGGGGGAGATTTTATTTGACGATCGCCCTCTGCATGAGTGGGATCGCCGCCAGATGCTCCCTGTCCGCCACCGGATGCAGGTGGTTTTCCAGGATCCTAACTCTTCTCTTAACCCGCGCCTTAACGTGCAGCAGATTATTGAGGAGGGGCTGCGCGTCCATCAGCCCGGGCTCAGCGTGCAGGCACGCGAAGAAGAAGTCATTCGGGTGATGGGGGAAGTGGGACTGGATCCGCAGACCCGGCATCGCTACCCGGCCGCCTTTTCCGGTGGCCAGCGCCAGCGCATCGCCATTGCCCGGGCGCTAATCCTGCGCCCGGAGCTGATTATTCTCGATGAACCGACGTCGTCCCTCGACAAAACCGTGCAGGCGCAGATTCTGGCGCTGCTGAAAGGTCTGCAGCAAAAACACCGCTTAGCCTATATCTTCATCAGCCACGATTTACAGGTGGTACGGGCGCTATGTCACCAGGTGATTGTGTTACGTCAGGGAGAGGTGGTCGAGCAGGGAGACTGTCAGCGCGTGTTTGCCGCGCCGACGCAGGAGTATACGCGTCAGCTGTTAGCGTTACGCTGACGCTTCAGAAAGGATTCTGACCCGAGAAAGGCTCGGCGATAGCCACACCGACGTTTTTCAGGCGGCAGGTTGCCGCGAACTCATCCTGGCTTTTCACGAACAGGCACGGCTCGCCTTCGCACTCCAGCACCGAGCTGTAAAGCTCAATGTCGGTCAGCGCCTGGCTCAGCTTTTCCATCAACGGCCACGCGTTGCCCTCTTCCGGGCTCAGCAGCTTAAGAGCCACCAGACAGTTATCAGGATTTGTTCCGCTCTGCGGAATCGGTTCAACCTTCGAGCCTGCAAAACCCGCTGACCAGCGATAGCTCTGCGGCAAGCGATGCACAATTGAGAGCTGTAATGTATTCACGTTTGTTCCCCGGAAGCAAAATATACTTCACAATCTATTTACATTTATAGTAACACATCATCACTCACCTGCTCTGTTTTTAGTAAGAAAACGCTTACACCCAGTTTCCATGGGCGCTGACGTCTTATTTATCAGGGCTTTTTGTCAGTGTTTCAGGTTCATAGCGGCGCTATATGTACCCGTTTCTGTGATCTAACACAACCTTTTTAACTACAAAGATGTGACTATTTACATAAATAGATTTTACATAAAAGAAACAAACATGAGGTCAATGAACCGCCTTTTAATTGACCTGAATCAAAAAAGGGCCCCGTCAGGGCCCTTAATTGTGCATCAGTTCACCGATTTTCGCGGCCGACTGGCGTAGAGGCAGAAAACAATGGAGCCGGTGGCGCACAGCGCAATTGTCCAGAGCATCGGCCAGGCGCTGTTAAAGGTCGCCAGCGAAAGCAGTGCGCCGACAATAGCACCGATCCCGAAACGGAAGGTTCCCGCCAGCGAAGAGGCGGTTCCGGCCATGTGCGGGAACTCGTCGAGGATGACCGCCATGGCGTTGGACGAAACCATCGATATGCAGCCAACAAACGCCGCGATACCCACCACCAGCGCCCAGAACCCGACATCGAAGAAGGCAGTCACCACCATCCACACCGCCATCACGAACTGGATCCACAGCCCGATGCGGAACATGTTCAGCGCCCCTACCCGGCGAACGAAGCGGCTGTTAATCATCGTCAGCACGAAGATGAACACCACGTTCAGCGCGAAGTAATAGCCAAAGTGCTGCGGAGAAACATGGTTAAGCTCAATGTAGACAAACGGCCCGGCGCTGAGGAACGAGAACATCCCGGCAAAGCTGAAGCCGCTGGCCAGCATGTAGCTCAGCACGCGCTTATGACGAAACAGCGAGGCAAAATTGCCAAGCGTGGTGCGAATATGAAACTTCTGCCGGTGCTCGGCGGGCAGCGTCTCTTTAATAAAGAAGAAGATCATCGCCGAGGCCAGCAGGGCCGCCAGCGCCAGGATCCAGAAAATCGCGTGCCAGCTAAACCACACCAGCACCGCGCCCCCGACCATTGGCGCCACCAGCGGGGCCACGGTAGTGACCAGCATGACGAATGACATCATGCGGGAGAACTCTTCTTTCGGGTAGATATCACGCATCAGGGCGTTGATGACCACGCTTGCCGCCGCAGCCGCCAGGCCGTGGAAGAAACGCATCACAATCAGGTGATCGACGGACTGCGCCATGGCACAGGCCATCGCCGCGCCGGCGAACACCAGCGTGCCGCCCAGCACCACCGGTTTACGCCCAAGGCTGTCGGCCATTGGCCCGTAGAGCAGCTGCCCGAGCGCGAAACCGAGAATATAGCTGCTGAGGGTCATTTGCACGCTGCCTGCCGGCACGCCAAACTGCTGGGCGATCACCGGCAGCGCGGGCAGATACATGTCGATGGACAGCGGCATCAGCATGGCCAGCAGGCCAAGAATAAAGACAATGCTCAACGACGAGTGTGGCCTGGTGGTCACAGTTAGCTCCTGAAATTAGCGTGAAGAGAGGCCAACGCTGGCAATTTCTTCTTCCGTCAACGGGCGGTATTCACCCGGCTCAAGGTCCGGGTCGAGAGTGATATCCCCGATCCGTTCGCGATGCAGCCCGACAACGTGATTTCCCACGGCGGCAAACATGCGTTTAACCTGATGATAGCGCCCTTCGCTGATGGTCAGACGCACTTCGGTTGGGGTGATGACTTCCAGCACGGCGGGTTTGGTCAGATCTTTTTCATTATGCAGCTGCACGCCGTGGGCGAATTGTTCTGCCGTGCTGTCGCTCACCGGGTTTTCCAGGGTCACCAGATAGGTCTTCTCACAGTGGTGACGCGGGGAGGTGATGCGGTGCGACCACTGGCCGTCGTCGGTCATCAGCACCAGGCCGGTGGTATCGATATCCAGACGTCCGGCGGCATGCAGTTTGTGCGCGACGGGCTCATCAAGGAAATAGAGCACGGTAGGATGATCGGGATCGTCGGTGGAGCAGACATATCCTTCCGGTTTGTTCAACATGAAGTAACGCGGGCCAGTCTGCTGGATCAGCGCATTGCCTTCATATTCTACCTGTTGGTCAGGCTGGAGTTTGAACGCGCTGTCTCGCACAATATCGCCATCCACGGTGACGTGGCTGGCGCGGATCAGACGCCCGGCAATAGCGCGGCTTACGCCGAGTTGCTGAGCGATAAACTTATCAAGTCGCATGAAATATTTTAAGCCTTAAAGGTGCCAGGAGCCGGACAATGCGTCCGGAAAAGAAGCAGTCGGAAACAGCTCAGTATAACGGGCTCTGTGCGCCACTCAAGGGAAAAAGTTTCGTGGCATAATATAAGCGAGATAACCAAACCGAGACCCCATGACCTTTACACTTCGCCCCTACCAGCAGGAAGCCGTGGACGCCACCCTCGCCCACTTTCGTCAGCATAAAGAACCGGCGGCCATTGTGCTGCCCACCGGCGCAGGCAAAAGCCTGGTGATCGCCGAACTGGCGCGCCTGGCCCGTGGCCGCGTGCTGGTGCTGGCGCACGTCAAAGAGCTGGTGGCGCAAAACCATGCCAAGTATCTGGCCCTGGGTCTGGAGGCCGATATATTTGCCGCCGGGTTACAGCGTAAAGAGAGCCACGGCAAGGTGGTGTTCGGCAGCGTGCAGTCGGTGGCGCGCAACCTCGACAAATTTCAGAGTGAGTTCTCCCTGCTGATTGTGGACGAGTGTCATCGCATCAGCGATGACGACGACAGCCAGTATCAGCAGATCCTGAGCCATCTCAGGAGCGTCAATCCGCAGATCCGTCTGCTGGGGCTCACCGCCACGCCGTTCCGCCTCGGTAAAGGCTGGATATACCGTTTTCATTATCACGGCATGGTGCGCGGGAATGAAAACGCGCTGTTCCGGGACTGCATTTACGAGCTGCCGCTGCGCTACATGATTAAACATGGCTACCTGACGCCGCCGGAACGGCTGGACATGCCGGTGGTGCAGTATGATTTCAGCCGCCTGCAGGTGCAGAGTAACGGCCTGTTCAGCGAGGCCGACCTTAACCGCGAGCTGAAAAAGCAGGATCGTATTACCCCGCATATCATCAGCCAGATTATGGAGTTTGCCGCCACGCGCAAAGGGGTAATGATTTTTGCCGCCACCGTGGAGCACGCCAGGGAGATAACCGGCCTGCTGCCCGCCAGCGATGCGCGGCTGATCACCGGTGAAACGCCGGGCAGCGAGCGTGACCAGCTGATTGAAGCCTTTAAGGCGCAGCAGTTCCGCTATCTGGTCAATGTGTCAGTGCTTACTACCGGCTTTGATGCCCCGCACGTGGACCTGATAGCCATTCTGCGCCCGACCGAGTCCGTCAGCCTTTATCAGCAGATTGTGGGACGCGGCCTGCGCCTGGCCCCCGGAAAAACCGACTGTCTGATCCTGGATTACGCCGGTAACCCGCACGACCTTTATGCTCCGGAAGTGGGCGCGCCAAAAGGCAAAAGCGACAACGTACCGGTGCAGGTGTTTTGTCCCGCCTGCGGGTTTGCCAATACCTTCTGGGGTAAAACCACCTCTGACGGCACGTTAATCGAACACTTTGGCCGCCGCTGCCAGGGCTGGTTTGAAGATGACGAGGGCCATCGCGAACAGTGCGACTATCGCTTCCGCTTTAAAAACTGCCCGCAGTGCAATGCCGAGAACGATATCGCCGCCCGTCGATGCCGCACCTGCGATGCGGTGCTGGTCGATCCCGACGATATGCTGAAAGCGGCCCTGAAGCTGAAGGACGCGCTGGTGCTGCGCTGTAGCGGTATGGAGCTGGCGCAGGGTGCCGATGAGAAAGGCGAGTGGCTGAAAATAACCTATTACGATGAAGACGGCGCCGATGTAAGTGAGCGCTTCCGTCTGCAGACGCCCGCCCAGCGTACCGCCTTTGAACAGCTGTTTATCCGCCCGCATACCCGCACGCCCGGCGTGCCGCTGCGCTGGGCTACCGCCGGGGATATCCTTCATCAACAGCCGTTACTGCGCCACCCGGATTTTGTGGTGGCGCGGAAAAAAGGCCAGTTCTGGCAGGTACGTGAAAAGGTGTTTGATTATGAGGGCCGCTTCCGCCGCGCCAATGAATTGCGGGGATAACGGGACTTTTCATTGATGTAAAAGTCATTTGAGTATAAAATGCCGCCCGCTTCACATCCGTGAGGCAGAACACTCACCTGTTGCTGGGTCGCCTGTAGCAGGATTTTATATACAGAGAGAAATCAATGTTCACTATCAATGCAGAAGTACGTAAAGAGCAGGGTAAGGGTGCGAGCCGCCGCCTGCGTGCAGCTAACAAATTCCCGGCCATCATCTATGGCGGCGAAGCTGCTCCTGTCGCAATCGAACTGGACCACGACAAACTGTGGAACATGCAGGACAAAGCTGAGTTCTACAGCGAAGTTCTGACTATCGTTATCGACGGTAAAGAAGAGAAAGTTAAAGCTCAGGCAGTACAACGTCACGCTTACAAGCCAAAACTGTCTCACATCGACTTCGTTCGCGCGTAATCGCAAACCTGTCGAAAAAAAACCCCGCATCAGCGGGGTTTTTTTATGGCTGTTATTTGCCGCCGGAGGTGCGGCGCTGAAGCTGGTCGCGCAGGTTTGGCGGGGTGCCTTTAATGGTCAGCGTGTCGGTCGCCGGATCCCAGAAAATGCGCTCGCCGAGCAGCATGGCATCGAAATTAATGGTTAACCCGCCGCCGCTACCGGCAAATTTGGTCAGCTGACGCAGCGTACTGCGATCCGCCGGGAAGCTCTCTTCCAGCTCGTAACCCTTCTCTGCTGTAAACTCCTGGAAGCTCACTTCGCTGACGCCGGAAAGCTCTTTGGAGAGCGACTCCAGCTCGATCTCTTCGCCTGCCTGCAGTTGCTCGTTGCAGTAAGCATACACCTGCTGACGCACGTTCTGGCGTTCAGCTTTATCCAGCTCGGCTTCTGCGGTGAAGTCATCCACCGCCTGCAGCAGGCCTTTATTCTGTGCTTTGGCATTCAGGCCTTCGCTGGCACCGAGGAAATCCATAAAGAAATCGGCAACTTTGCGCCCTACCCGGCCTTTCAGGAAGGTGAGATAGCGGGTGGATTCCGGGTTGGTTTCCCACTCGGTCAGGTCGATACGCGCCACGATATCCGCATGGTTGATGTCCAGATAGTGGGTCGAGCTGATATCCAGCTGCTCATTGACGCGCATGCTGCTTAAGTTATTCAGCACCGCCACCAGCAGGTATTCGACCGCCAGGTAACGATAGTGGCAGAACAGAACGATCCCGCCATCGGCAAAGGGGTATTTTGCCAGCTCATCACGCAGGCGGCCGGTTGCCGCGCGGCTGAACGCGAGGAACTCTTCTTCGCCCTGACGCTGCAGGCGCAGCGCCTGCGCCAGCTCGCTCTCTTCACTGAACAGGCCGTAGGCTTTGTTTTTGGCACTGTAAACGCGGTGCAGCTCTGCCATCATGTCAACAACGGTAGGCGTCGGTTCCAGTAACGAATCGCGCAGCACCAGCTCAAGGGTTTGCTCATCACGCTTGATAAGCTGGTGCAGGGCAATCTGGTTGATATCCAGACTCATGATAAACTCTCCTTTTAGACCGGGCCGTATTCAACCACCCCGCAGTCATGTATGCAACCGAAGATAAAAAAGGGGAAAAAAAGCTGTTGCTACGGTAATATGTTGCCCTTTCCTCTACAAACAGATTTCGATTTATGCCACAACTCTCCCGCTATAGTGATGAACAAGTTGAACAAATGCTCAGTGAGCTGCTCAACGTACTGGAAAAACATAAGGCGCCGACCGACCTTTCCCTGATGGTGCTGGGAAATATGGTGACTAACCTTATCAATACCAGCGTTGCGCCGGCCCAGCGCCAGGCGATCGCGAAATCCTTCGCCCAGGCCTTACAGTCTTCGGTCAACGACGACCAGGCGCACTAAGGGAAACGAACCCGTTTATGGTGACGAATCGTCAGCGCTACCGTGAAAAAGTCTCCCAGATGGTTAGCTGGGGACACTGGTTTGCCCTGTTTAACATTCTGCTGGCCATGGTGCTTGGCAGTCGTTATCTGTTTGTCGCCGACTGGCCGACGACGCTTGCTGGACGCGTTTACTCCTGGATAAGCGTCATTGGCCATTTCAGCTTTCTGGTATTTGCCACCTATCTGCTGATCCTCTTCCCGCTGACGTTTATCGTCATGTCGCAGCGGCTGATGCGGTTTGTCTCCGCCATCCTCGCCACCGCAGGCATGACGCTGCTGCTGATCGACAGCGAGGTCTTTACCCGCTTCCACCTGCATCTTAATCCCGTCGTCTGGGAACTGGTGATCAATCCCGACCAGAACGAAACGGCGCGTGACTGGCAGCTGATGTTTATCAGCGTGCCCATAATCCTGCTGATTGAGATGCTGTTTGCCACCTGGAGCTGGCAAAAACTGCGCAGCCTGACGCGCCGCCGTCGCTACGCTAAACCGGTCGCCGCCCTGTTTTTCGTGGCCTTTATCGGCTCGCATTTCATGTATATCTGGGCGGACGCCAACTTCTACCGGCCGATCACCATGCAACGCGCAAACCTGCCGCTCTCCTATCCGATGACCGCCCGTCGCTTCCTCGAGAAACACGGCCTGCTGGATGCTCAGGAGTATCAGCGCCGCCTGATCGAACAAGGCGATCCTGAGGCCGTATCGGTGCAGTATCCACTGAGCGATCTGCGCTACCGTGACATGGGGCAGGGGCAGAACGTCCTGCTTATCACCGTCGATGGTCTTAACTATTCGCGCTTCGAAAAGCAAATGCCGACGCTGGCAGAGTTCGCCGATAAGAACATCAACTTTACCCAGCACATGAGCTCGGGTAACTCCAACGATGCCGGTATCTTTGGCCTGTTCTACGGCATTTCGCCGGGCTATATGGACGGCGTGCTGTCGTCGCGTATCCCTGCGGCGCTGATCACCGGGCTGAACCAGCAGGGCTACCAGCTGGGCCTCTTCTCCTCAGACGGCTTTAACAGCCCGCTGTACCGCCAGGCGCTGCTGTCTGATTTCTCTTTGCCAACAACGAAGAGCCAGTCCGACGAACAGACTGCCGGACAGTGGATCAACTGGCTTAACCGATATGCCCAGGACGATAACCGCTGGTTCTCCTGGATTGCCCTGAACGGCACAACGCTTGATAACAGCAACCAGAAAGCCTTCAACCGCCACTACGCCCAGGCCGCAGGCAATGTGGATAACCAGATTGCCCGGGTGCTGGACGCGCTGCGCGAATCCGGCAAGCTGGATAACACAGTAGTGGTGATCACCGCCGGACACGGCGTGCCGCTGGGTGATGAGGGTAATGGTGTCGACTGGGCGCGCCCTCGCCTGCACGTTCCTCTGGTGATCCACTGGCCTGGCACGCCATCGCAGCGCATTAACATGCTGACCGATCATAAGGATGTGATGACCACCCTGATGCAGCGTCTGCTCCACGTCAGCACGCCTGCCAATGAGTATTCTCAGGGTCAGGATCTGTTCAGCGCAACGCGTCGTCATAACTGGGTTACTGCCGCCAGCAATAATACGCTGGCCGTCACGACGCCAAACCTGACGCTGGTGCTGAGCAGCAACGGTAATTACAAAACCTATAACCCGCAGGGTGAGAAACTTGACGACCAGACGCCGCAGCTAAGCCTGCTGTTACAGGTGCTGACGGATGAGAAACGGTTCATCGCTAACTGATTTAAAATTAATCAGTTAGCCTGCGCCACACTTGCATTAAATGCGGAAATGGGTAGTATAAATTTCTCGTGTCGGCACGTAGCGCAGCCTGGTAGCGCATCGTCATGGGGTGGCGAGGGTCGAGAGTTCAAATCTCTCCGTGCCGACCAAAAATCCCAAAAAAACCAACCCATTGCGGTTGGTTTTTTTATGCCTGTGATATGAAGGGAACTACTTTTTAGCGATAAGCCAGCGGCTATTGAAATGGGCCTGATACCGGGCGAGAAGCTGCGGGTTGCCTTTGATGATCAGCACGTTTTCTGAGTTTTCAAACTCCGCCGATGCTGCAAAATTAAACGATCCTGTTTCAAGCGTTTCTCCGTCAACGATCATCATCTTGTCGTGCTGGATGTGGTAGTGATTGTCTTCCCTGATATTGACCCCGTTAGCCAGGGCCCAAACCACCGCTTTTTTACTGGTCCTGTTCTGGTTGCGCCGGTAGTCAATCACTGCCCTCACCCTGACGCCTCTCTTTTCAGCACTCACCAGCGCCTGCACGATGTCGGCGCTGCTGAAGGTATACGCCATCATATCTATCCTCGATTGGGCAGAATTGATGGCGTTAATAACTAAGGCTCTGGCCGATCCTTCAGGACTAAAACCCACCTGAATTGATTCAGAGGCATGAACGGCAGACCCGGCGCAAAGGCTAAGGGATGCGACCAGGGCGGTCGCAACGAAACCTGTTGATATCATTGATTTTGCTAAGAAAAAAATGTCAGTGAACTACAGTGGCGCTGGTAACAACATCAGCACTACTGATTTTTAAGGCCACGGTCTGCATACCCTTTACCCAGGTCAGCGGTTTTGTTTTTTTAAAACCATATCCCTCAAGCGCGTTGTAAGCAGCATCAACGTTTTGTCCACGAACGCTATCGCGCAGAAAGCTGTTCAGTTCAGCGGATTTCTGGTTCTCCGCCTTTGATTTATGAATGTCGCAGCTGCCGTCCATCTCATTTTGTTGATTACAACCGGAGCGTTCTAGCTGGGCGCGATACTTTGCGTTAATCGCCAGCGCCGGAGTTGATGCTATAGCGGAGAGCAGAACAACAAGCAGTAATTTCTTGACCATATCAGTTACCATCAGGAAAAAAGCGATATCAAAACAGCGGGTTATTAGCTTTATACGCATAACCTGACCTGTATAAATCAACGGATGTTAATTCGTAAAGAAAATTAGCATTACGTGCTATGATTCACAAACGAAATTGTTATTCTCATAAACTAATATGTTATTGATATGGGTCAGTGAGAGGTAATAAGGCATTATTTTTAAAAGATATTTTATAGTAGGGTGTCGCTATTGAGGGTGTTTCATATGAAATATGAATGGTTAGACCTAATTTATAAGTTACTGAGATCAATATTTATTCCTTCGCCGCACAACAATTGTAACTATGTGTGAGAAGCTCCAGTGTAATCACGTAACACTGACAATTTCGTCATCTTAATAACATGATTTTTCATTTATTTAACCGTTTCTCACAGGCGTGCCGGTAAAAAATATTAAAAAATGTATATGATAATTTCTAAAAATCCAGGAAAAAACTGATGATACATACTTCTACAATGAATTAAATAAAGATTAATTATTTCTTTTACAATTACATTCATCAAACAAATTGATACTGTTTGCGCCTCGCACCTATAAGTTTCAATAACATATAAAAAAGAAAAAATTTAGCCTCACGAATAACAAGTTTTAAATGAAACCATATTTAGAATAAATAACTCCAATAGAAAATCTTATTAGCCAGTTAAATATATAAGCATATTCCTGGCAATAAAATCCTGTGAAAATCTTTAACTACGATAGGGAAAAACGATTATACAAGTTCACCTCCCCCCCCTAATCTGCAGTCCGATTCCGGAGTTATGCGTCCAGGCTAATATTTCGAAATCTATTGAGTTTTGCTAAAGAACCTAATTAATAAAACTAACGTTATTAATATGCGTTCTTATATTTAGTGGTATTTAAAATGCTTCAGAAGTAATGCTTATGGATGAATACCATTACTTCAATATGTTGAATATTAAACGAAAGGAATAAAACGTGAAAAAATTAACACTGGTTGGTTGCGTAGCTGCTCTTGTTTGTTCTAACGCAATGGCGGATGTTACTGCTACCGCAACGGCTACCTGGGATGCAAGTGCAACTAAAGATACAACCAGCGCTCTGGTGGTCACCCCTCTGAAATCGCTGTCTTTCCAGTACGCCGAAGGCATCAAAGCGTTTAACACTCAGAACGGTGCTTTTGACATCACTGTAAAAGGCCAGTCTGGTGCGACCGACTTCGCACTGACTTCCCAGATTGTTACCAATACTCTGACCCGTACCACTGACTCTTCCACTCTGGACGTGGGCGTGAAATGGAATGGTGCCGCGCTGAGCAAAACCGCAGCGGTAACCATGATCGATACCGCTAACAACGTATCTGCAGGTCTGGATGCTCTGGCAGTCAGCACTGCTTACGCAGGTGCCAACCGTACTTCTACTCAGGGTAACTTCACTTTCGGTATCGACTCTGCTACCTCTGACGGTTCTACCGCAGCTCAGTTCGAAGACCTGAACGATGGTTACTGGAGCGGTGACGTGAAGGTTCAGTTCAACGCTGTATGGACTGTTGCCTCCGCTGCGTAATACATGCATTCGCATTAATACTCTATGGACAGAGAAAAGGAGACGATAAGTCTCCTTTTTAAAGTAAGGATACCCCGTGAAAAGAATTCATCTTTTTGCTCTTGTATTACCCTTCATCAGTACATTTTCAGCACAGGCAATTAACGTTGGTGATGTGACATCCATGATGACACCCGAGCGTAATAATCTGGCCAAAGAAATCCTGAACAACACTGATACAGCACGCTTCGTTAGTGTAAACGTTGAAAGAATCTCGTCCCCAATGGCAGGTGGAACCATTATGCCTATGGAAAGTAAGTCTGAAATACTTTCTACGCCAGCGAGTCTGATTTTACCCGGACATGCCAAAGAGAATTTCAGATTTATATATAACGGCCCCGCAGATGACAAAGAGCGCTATTATCGCTTGTCATGGACGGACGAACCTGTCTCGGAATATGGTGCCAGCGAGCATAAAAAAACAGGGCAAGCCACAACATCCGCTATTATTGGTACAATTCTGGTGGTGGCCCCACGCAAAGAAAAATTCAAATTTAAACGTAACGGCGATCGCATCACCAACACCGGTAATTCTTCATTCCGGGTAATCTCTTATGGACCGTGCAAAGATAAATCGAAAGACACAGGACAGGGATGTCGCGAAAGATATTACCTGATGCCTGGGGTTAGCGCAAAAATCACCCACACTGACCTGACAAATAAAAAAACACGTATTGGCATCTGGCATGGCGAGCAGTTAATTAATGCAGAATAGAGATGATTATGGATAAGTCGGAATATTTCAAAGGACCTGTTTTTTTAGGGTTAACTTTAGCCGCCGTCTATGCTTTTCCTGCGGGTTCAACTGCACCTATCCGGGTCAATAAATATGTGATACCCGCAGCCTTCGCCAGTGCACTACAGCAGGGAATGATGATCCCAGTTTTTATTCGCTACGCGGGTGAAACGACTGTCGTAAACAGTAAACAGAAAATCGCAGACGCCCTGCTTTCAGTGAAAGATAATGATTTTGTCATTGATCAGGTTACGCTCAGCGATCTTCCTGACAGAACGGAACTGGCGTCTGAGCTTAAGACGATCATCAGCGAATTACAGGATGCGCGGTTCAACGAAGGTAATACGCTTCATCTGACTGATGACGCAACTCTTACGCTGGACACCCGTTCTTTTTATATGGAACTGACGGTCAGTAAAGAGGCTATGGATGCTGCAATTATTCCGCGTACCAATTTGTTGGGTCCGTCATCATCAAGCCTGCTTTCGAATATTCTTAACTACACAATTGGCAGTTATCTCAGCCAGTATGATAGCAATGACAATGCCAGCAGTTATATCACGCTGGATAACTCTACGTCTTTACGTGAACACCATGTAAATCTTAATGGTTCTGTTAACGGCGTTGGTACAGGGAAAAACAGCGCCGAATTATATCGTGCTATGTATGAGCGTGATTTCGAAGGCATACGTGTTGCTGGCGGAATGGTTGATACATGGAATCTACAGTCTATTGCCAGCATGAGTGCCCTCAACTCCAGTCGTATCTATGGAGTAAGTATAGGAAATAAAAGTAGCACCCGAATTGAAGATAACACCCTGACGTTAATCCCTATTACCGTTTTCTTGCCTGCTGCAGGCGAGGTTCACGTTATCCGTGAAGGAAAACTACTCAGCATCCAGCAGTTCTCAATGGGAAGTTATGAAGTTGACACTTCTAAACTGCCTTTTGGTATCTATAACGTAGATATTATTGTAATCGTCAACGGAAAAGAGATCAGTTCCCGGACCTCACAAATTAATAAAACTTTTGCCCGAGAATCCAGCGTTACGGGAAACCTCGACTGGCAGATGTTCTCCGGGATGCTTGAGTACAAAAAAATGGATTACCGTAACCACCAAAACATCAGCCACGGTAAAAAAAACACCTGGATAGTCAGTGCCGCGCTTGGCACTACACTCCCTGTGCTGTCTGGTATTAACGTAAAATCGACAGTGTATGGTTTTGACAATAATGGGGTGAATGAAAATGAGTTCAATATTAATTTCAATAATAGCCTCAGCTTAAATCAGCAAACACTGCTTGCCACCGACAGCAGTTGGCAAAGCATTACATCCTTAAATTTGTCTCTTCCAGGGGGATACGGAAATCTTTGGGCCTCTCGCCAGTTCAGCCATGTAGGTGACAATTTACCTATATATAAAGGGGATTACTTCACCGTGGGTGCCAGCGCCAATCTTAACAATTTTGTTCCGTGGCTGGGCAGTATCAGCGTTAGTCGTTCCTATGATAAATACAATAATAACAAATACATCAACGTCGATTACAGCCAGACGCTTTTCTCTAACCGCCTGGCAACAATATCTATGCGTGCGGGCATCCAGCGCTACTATTATAAAGATAACGATAATGTCAGCGATAAATATATCAATCTCGATTTCAACTTGCCGCTGTCATCATGGCTAAGTACTGGGGTTTCCAGTGAGAATGGCAATATGATGGCGAATGCATCATTGCGCAAAAATTTTGATAACAGTGCTATTACTCAGGTCGGTACATCCTTGTCGAAGCGTATTCAGGACGGAGATAATAGCAACAGCTATCGTTCTGATGATTTTGCCATCAATAGCTATGTTTCTTACGAAACTAAATATAATGCTGGAACGATTTCTGCAACCCATTCATCAGATAACAATACCAACTACACCCTCAATTCTCAGGGTAGCATTGCGTGGACGAAAGAGAGTTTAAACCTCGGTAAAGGAACAGAGCGCTCTGGTATTGTCATTAATACTAACTTCGCTGAAGAAGGGCGTATGACGGCACAAATCAACGGCAAGAATTACCCACTCACGGGTAAAAGTAATTACATCAGTCTTCCTTCTTATGCTGAATATAAAGTTGAGTTGATGAATGATAAAAACTCTGTAGACAGCGTCGATATCGTGCGTGGTCGCCGCAGCAACGTCGTCCTCTATCCAGGCAATGTCAGTGTGATTACCCCAGAAGTGAAGCAACTGGTTACCGTATTTGGTCGGATCAGAAAACCGGGTGGCGCCATATTTGCCAATACGAATATCCATAATCATATCGGTAAAACACAAACTAATGAACAGGGAGAGTTCGCGATGGATGTTGACAAACGGTACCCGGTGATCACGCTGGTCGATAAGCGAGGAGGCGTTTGTGAGGCCGACCTCGATCTGCAGAAAGCCCGTGGCGCCGTGTGGTTGGGGGATATTCAGTGCCTTCCACAGACCCAGGCAGCATCGACATCAGGAGAGCAATCGAATGTCTAATCAGCGCAAAATCACCTTTCTGGTTGCGGCAACCCTGGCTGTTTTTTCGTGCGTGCGTAATGCCCAGGCCGTGCATATGTATGATAGCGGGACGGTGAACAATACATACTTATTCATAGAGAATAATGTTGATAATGAATACTTCATTACCCCGTCCGCAACTGACCCGCGTTTTACCGGAGCGAACGTCTGGACAAAGTATAAAACTAATCAGGATAGTCTTGGCTATATGGGTTATGCAGGCTGGGCGAGAAATAATAGTTATATTGATATGTGGATTGAAGATTCCCCTATCAATATGCCTTTTAACGGGATTCGCTGCAGGATAGCCAATGGACAAAAATGCCCTTCAACAGGCTATGTTGCGGCAGCAGCCTCAGATAATAATGGCTTCTACCATACTCGCTCCGGCACCAGCACTTATGATGGCTCGTATGCCTTTGCATCCCTGAGCCCGACGGCATATGAATATTTTAAAAATCAGTCTGCGGGTAATAAGGACAATTTCATCCTTAATTTCTGCTTCAACGATAAAGATTATGATTATGGTGCGGGTGAGCGGTGTAATACGCTGAGCACGGGCTACTGGTATAAGCTGAAGTTCAATGTTACAAAAATTGGCCACCTTAAGCTCCGTAGCACGGGTGCGCTTGCCGAAGTCTGGACCGCCAGTGACGGTACGCCCAGCGTGACCATAGGAACGGATACCTGCCAGACCGGCGTCGTGGCGGGTAAAAATGGCTTAATCTGTAAAATGGTGTCCTATTCCTTAGAGGAAACCACCAGGCTGAATGCGCTCAATTTTAAACTGATTGTCGATAAAACAAAATTAGGTTTCACTCCTGCTTATAATGAGATTAAGTACAGCGGTGACGCTGTAAAATGGACAAACTATAATACATCGACAGACTACTACAATGTATTTAATACCAGCGGCGACTATGTTTACTTATTTTTCCAGGATACATTCTTTAAGAAACTGGTCAATGCCGGGAAAAGTATTACTGCAAATGATGATATTTTCACCTTTAACTTTCAGAACGCTGCCGTACCTGAATCTGGCTATTATCAATTTACAACTTCAACAACCTTAAATATCATCCCTAAAGAGTATGGTATTAGTATCATCTCCTCCGATCAGATGGCGAACCCTAAGCGAACCGGGAAGATAGGCAGCGAGCAACCGATAGCGTTTGATTATCAAATTACTACCTCCGCCCCGCGCCAGGCAGACAGTATTACCGTGCAGGTGGTGGGTAACAGTGCGAAAGTAAATGGTAGACCCTACTGCGTCTTTACCTCGGCAGATAACACTTTGAAGGTGCCAATACCTGCCTATATTTCTTTTACTACCACTGAAGGGGCGACTGTCACAAAGAGAAACAGTTGCTCAGAAGCGCCGGTGGATATTACGAAAGCCAGTTGGGTGCAAACCGCGTGGAACGCCAATATTGATGATTCGTTTTATTATAAAACGAACCTCAAACTTCTGTTTCCTATGGACGACGGACGATCCCACTTTACCGTCTCCGGTCAGGAGTGGATGGGAACGGTCAGCGCCAGTGGGGAAATAAAAGCGACCGCAACCTGGGTAGGGGTCGGTCGATGATTTTCACATTGATATTCTGGCAGGGTATATAAATGACCAGACGTAGATTTATCCTTTCTGTCGCACTGGTCACATCGCTATTTATCAGCCCGGTACATGCCGTCTGGTTTAGTTCATTAGTCTATGATATCCCGGCAGATAAGGATTTTGTTTCACGACCACTGTTTAACGATACTGACAGAATGAATCTGTACAATGTATCTGCCTTTAAAATTGACAGACCGGCTAATGGTAATGAAAAAATCATTAGCGGAAACGATCTGGAGATCCTCTGGGCACCGCTTAAATTTTCCCTTTCGCCACAGCAAACGGACTATTTTAAGCTCTACTATCGTGGGCCAAAAGATGACGTTGAACGATATTATCGGGTTGTTTTTAAAGAAATTCCCGTCCGTATTTTCCCATTACAAACAACCGGTAGCCACCTGAATGTTTTACCGGTAACGGCGATGAGTACTTTCCTGATCGTCCGTCCGCGAAAGGTCAACCTGGCTTATCAGGTTGATGAGCACAATGGCGTTATTAAGAATACGGGTAACACCTATTTCAGGGTCATAATCCATAAAGGATGCAATGGCGATGATGAAAGTTCGAACCAATTTTATATGCTACCCGGAGAGCAGTATCGTGACGCGAGCGTGAAAGGTAAAAACAAAAAATTTATCGTGGCTGACAATAAATATATGAAAGCCGGCACAGCCTGTTTCGATAAATAAACAAAAGCCAGTCAGGTGACTGGCTTTTGACTTACGGCAAACGGAACCCGTTAAATTTCCGGCGTCTTTTTATAGCCCACCACCATCAGGACCAGGCTCTCTTTTGAGTTAGCGGGGTTGAACTGGTAGTGATTCCCCTGACGATCCCCGCCGATGTACCAGGAAATTTCTGTCTTGCCTGCGGCCAGCGCTTTTCGCACTGCTTTATCGACGTCCAGCATGCGGTATTCTCGGGCGTTATTGAGATAGAGGATCGCATCCGAGTTGTAACTGCAGGAAGGACGTTTCTTCCATGTGACGGTCGCAGGATCCCAGTCGTTGCTGGCCGGATAAAAGAAGATCTGATCCGCGCCGTTGGCTTCGACTTTTCCGCCGTAGATCCGCACCCGGTATTTGAACTGCGATGGATCCTGCCCTTCCGGCAGCGCCGGGATCTTAAATTTAACCAGACTCATGGTCTCGCTGTTGCGGGTGCGGCCGCCGTTTTTCCAGTTATCCTGAACCAGCAGGGTTTGCGGCGCAGGTGCCGGGGTAGTCGGCGTCTCGCTGCTCACCCAGACGTTGGCCAGCGCCTTCGAATAGCTGTACGCCACGTTGGTACCGCAATCCATGCTCTGATTCATGCACAACTCAGTCATAAATCGCGCGCTGACTTCGTGCCAGCCATTCAAAAAGTCAGCGTGGGCGGTGTAGAGGCTTCCCCAGCGTTCTTCCCGCGCATCACCATTCATGACGGGATCGAGGGAAAGCTGCGCCTTGGCCGTATCCAGAGAGGTGATGCCGTGAAGCACGTAAGCCACGTTCATGTTAACCGTCGGGATTTTCACCGGATAACCGGACGGGCACTGCCCTTTCACATCGTATGTGGCATTTGCCATGCCGTGGTGGGGTTTGAGGTGGATGCCGTCCCAGCAGTTGGGGAACTGGATGCCGATATTAAACTGCACCGCATCTTTAGCCTTTCTCAACCCGCACACTTCACCGATTTTATTGGTGTAACCTTTGCCGTTGCCGCATAAAAAGGTGATCCGCGAGTTAGGGGCACTGCCATGATGGTCCCCCGCCAGCAGCGCCAGACCTGCCGGGAACGGGTTGAGGGGATACTGATCGACGTTGCTGGCCTGATAGTAGGTTTTCTGATACGCGGGCTGCACCACCGTACCGTCCGGCAGGCGCATCGACGGTGCCCAGTAAGCCGAGCCGTCCGCTTTGTTATCGCAGGTGGTTTCCGGCTGCTTACGCAAAGAGGCATAGTCAGAGAAAGCATCGGTATGGGTGTTACCGAAAAAATCGTGCAGCATCGCCTGGTTAGCGTGGCCATACATCATGATGGCGTCATCGCCAAGGGTGTGGTTATAGGCGCAGACAACCTGGGCCTGCGGGCCTGCATGAGCGTAAAGCGAAGGCAGCAGAAGGGCTGACGCCAGCGCGGTGTAAAGTGTGGTCCGTTTCATGGTGTTCTCCTGACTGAAAGGAGCACATTGGTAACAAAACCGCGCTAACTCTCCGAATTATTAACGGAATAATTTTCCCCTGACGGGCGCTTTACAGCTCCGCCGGTCGTTTCAGCAGGTAGACCAGCGTTATCAGGCAGATCATCGCCCCGGCATAGAAGGTGTATTCCGCGCCCCACGTTTCCCAGATGATGCCCGCCCCCAGGCTGGCAATCAGCAATGCCACGCCGCTCACCATGCTGAACAGGCCAAACGCGGTACCGCGCAGGTCGGCGGGGGCCGTTTTGGCGATCATCGCGGTCAGCAGTCCCTGGGTCATCCCCATATGGATCCCCCACAGCGCCACACCGACGATAATCCCCACCCAGTGGGTGCTCAGCGCCAGCACGATATCGGCGGCGATCAACACCACCAGCCCCCACATCAGCAGGCGGGTGTGACTCATGGCATCGGAGAGTTTGCCAAACGGATAGGCCGAAAACGCGTAAAGCAGGTTCATGGCGACCATCACCAGCGGGATTAATGCCAGCGGAATATCGGCCTGCTGGGCGCGCAGCACCAGAAAGGCCTCGCTGAACCGGGCCAGAGTGAAAACTGCGCCAAGGCCAATCACCCACCAGCAGCTGGCGCCGAGGCGCTTCAGGTTCTCTTTTTTAATCGGGTTGGTACGTTTGTGAGCGACAGGGGTGGCGGGCTCATGCAGGCCGACAAAGAGCAGCAAAACGGCTAAAACACCGGGAATCACGGCAATCCAGAAGATCGTGCGAAAATCGTCGTTCCACAGCAGCATCATGCCGACGGCGAGCAGCGGCCCCAGAAAGGCGCCGATGGTATCCATCGACTGGCGCAGTCCGTATGCCGCCCCGCGTAGTTCGGGCGGGGTGACGTCGGCGACCAGCGCGTCGCGGGGTGCGCCGCGGATCCCCTTCCCTACCCTGTCAATCAGGCGCGCGCCGAGGATCATCCCAGATGAGGAGGCGATGGCAAACAGCGGCTTGCTGGCGGCACCCAGCCCGTAACCCAGCAGCGCCAGCCCTTTACGTTTTCCGAGATAGTCGCTGATAGCGCCGGAAAAGACCTTAATGATAAGCGCGGTAGCTTCCGCCAGCCCTTCGATCAGGCCAATGAAGATCACGCTGGCGCCCAGGGTGGTCACCATAAAGAGCGGCAGTAAGCTATGGATAATTTCCGATGAAATATCCATCAGCATGCTGACGCCGCCAACCACCCAGACCCCTTTTGGGATCCGGCTCAGCGTGGAAAACCGGGAGATCATGCTCAGTGCTTATCGCTGCCGCCGAGGAAAAATATCCCCAGCGGGATAGCCAGCAGGACGGTAAAGACCGTGCTGTAGACCAGCACCATCGCCGATTGCAGAACGTACATGCTGGTGGTCCACTCAGTCAGCGGAATGTTGTACTGCTCAACCACGCCAATGATGGTCACACGGCCCACCCCCATCACCGCGATCAGAAAAACCGTCAGCAGCGCCAGCAGAAATTTTTTCCCCGCCGGGGTGTTAAGTTTATTACGTACCATGCGTGTTTTCCTTCACAGATAGATAACAAAGATGCTGCTCACCCTACCACGATCGCCCCTCCGGCACCAATCCAGAATTTAAAACCAGATTAAAGGCTTTTTGTTAGTGATATAAACCAGATAAAAATAAAATTAAGGCAAAAAACACCAGTCGTGATAGGGTGATGGCCACCGTTTGACATAAAAAGGAATGACTGTGAAAAACGCATCCAAAAGCATCGTCGGCCTGCTGGCCCTCACCTGCGCCAGTGCATACGCCACGTCTGCCGACCAGCCGCTCAGCAAAACGGCCCCGTATCCGCAGGCGAAGCAGGGTATGAAGCGCCAGGTTATTGACCTGCCAGAGCAGAAAGATGAAGCAAATTACAAGGTTGAACTGCTGATCGGCCAGACGCTGGAGGTGGACTGTAACGCACATCGCCTCGGCGGTCAGTTAACCAGCAAGACGCTGGAAGGCTGGGGATATGACTATTACGTCTTCGATAAGGTCACCTCGCCGGTCTCCACCATGATGGCCTGCCCGGACGGCAAGAAGACCCGCAAATTTGTGACCGCCAGTCTGGGCGAGAATGGCCTGCTGCGCTACAACAGCAAGTTGCCGATTGTGGTCTATACGCCTGCGAACATTGAGGTGAAGTACCGCGTCTGGCGGGCTGACGAGAAAGTCGAAAACGCCGTCGCGCGTTAATAAAAAAGCCGGGTGATAACCCGGCTTTTTTGCATCAGAGCGCGATATCCGCGACCGGTTTGCTTTCCGGCTGGGTCGTCGCCTGCGGCTGAGCCTGAGGCGCCGCATCCGGAGCCTGAGGTTTTTCATATTTCAGCTGCAGCACGCGGCTGGTGTACTCCAGCTCCTGCTCGGTGGCGTCGATATTACCGTTCAGCGAAGTGCCGTAAGACGGAATGATGGTCTTCAGCTTCGCCTGCCATTCCGGGCTGGCGACTTTGTCTTTGAACACTTTTTCCATCAGGTGCAGCATGATCGGCGCTGCGGTGGAAGCGCCCGGCGATGCGCCCAGCAGCGCGGCCACGGAGCCCTCTTTATCGCTCACCACTTCGGTGCCCAGACGCAACACGCCGCCTTTTTCCTCATCACGCTTGATGATCTGCACGCGCTGGCCCGCCTGCCACAGACGCCAGTCCGCTTTCTTCGCGTCCGGGTAGTACTCTTTCAGCGCCTCAAAGCGATCGTCATCGGAGAGCAGCACCTGGCTAATCAGGTATTTCACCAGATCGAAGTTATCCAGACCCACATCAACCATCGGCCCGACGTTCGAGGTGGTGGTGGAGCTGAGCAGATCCCACAGCGAGCCGTTCTTCAGGAATTTGGTCGAGAAGGTGGCGAACGGCCCGAACAGCACCACGCGCTTACCGTCAAGAATACGGGTATCGATATGCGGCACCGACATCGGCGGCGCGCCCACGGAGGCCTGACCGTAAACTTTCGCCAGATGGCGATTAACCACCTCGGGGTTTTCTGACACCAGGAACTGCCCGCCAACCGGGAAGCCCGCATAGTTTTCCGCTTCCGGAATACCGGTCTCCTGCAGCAGCTTCAGCGCCGCGCCGCCGGCACCGATAAAGACAAACTTCGCCTTGATGACGTGTTCTTCTTCATTGTGCGCCAGATCGGCAACGGTCACGCTCCAGGAGTTGTCGGCGTTACGCTTAAAGCCGCGCACTTCGGTATTCAGCGACAGGTTAAAGTTCTCTTTTTTCTGCAGAGAGCCCACCAGCTGACGGGTGATTTCGCCGTAGTTTACGTCGGTACCGATTTCCGTACGGGTAGCGGCCACTTTCTGGTTCGGGTCGCGCCCTTCCATGACCAGCGGTGCCCACTCTTTGATCTGAGCGTGATCTTCAGAGTACTTCATGCCGCGGAACAGCGAGCTCTGCTGCAGGGCAGCATAACGCCCACGCAGGAAGTTAACGTTGTCGTCGCCCCAGACGAAGCTCATGTGCGGCACGGTGTTAATAAAGCTGTGCGGATCGTGCAGCACGCCGCTGTTCACCTGGTGAGACCAGAACTGACGGGAGATCTGGAACGCTTCGTTGATCTCCACGGCTTTCTCAATGCTGATGGAGCCGTCTTTCTTCTGCGGGGTGTAGTTCAGCTCCATTAACGCGGAGTGGCCGGTACCGGCGTTGTTCCAGCCGTTGGAGCTCTCCTGCGCCACGCCATCCAGGCGTTCAACCATGGTCATGGACCAGTCCGGCTGAAGCTCCTGCAAATAGGTTCCGAGGGTGGCGCTCATGATCCCGCCGCCGATTAACAGAACGTCCGTTTCCTGCTCTTGCGATGCCTGAGCCTTCGCCGCCGTGGAGACAGCACTAAGGCTTGCCGCCGCAGCCAGCAGCAGGGCAGTCATTTTTTTCATAATTAATGCCTTCGTAATACGCGTTGTTCGCTATTTATGCAGATGAAGTCGAGTGCGGCGCCACGGTAGCAACATTTAAATATTGTTTAAAGGTTAAGAAATTATTGTAATTGTGAAATTTAATGGTGGAATGTTTGTATGGGAATGGCGTGTCCGGCTGGCAAAACGTTCATTTTGTGGCTACTATGCTGCACTTTGTGATCGCGCGCACGGAAGCCCGCCCAAACCTGCGAATCCTATGTCTCAATCTTTAATGCCCAATGAAAGTCGCGTAACCGCTGTGTTGCGTTCTCCAACGCTTTTTGTACGTGAAATCCTGGCCGGTGTGATCACCGCTCTGGCGTTGATTCCGGAGGTGATCTCCTTCTCCGTGGTCGCGGGCGTCGACCCGAAAGTAAGTCTGTTCGCTTCGGTAGTTCTGTGTCTGGGGCTGTCGGTAATGGGCGGTCGCCCGGGGATGGTAACCGCCGCTGCGGGTTCCGTGGCGCTGGTGATCGGGCCGATGGTCCATCAGCATGGCGCGCAGTATATTCTGCCGGCGGTGCTGCTGGCGGGCCTGATCCAGATCCTGTTCGGGGCGCTGGGAATGGCGCGGCTGATGCGCTTTATTCCGCAGGCGGTAATGACCGGGTTTGTTAACGCTCTGGGGATTTTGATTTTCTTCGCCCAGGTACCGCATTTCTGGAGCAGAAGCCCGCTGATTGTCGGCCTGTTTGTGCTCACGCTGCTGATTGTGCTCTGGGCCCCCCGCTACATTAAAAGTATTCCTTCCCCGCTGATTGCCATCGTGGTGCTGACGATTTACACCGTGACCAGCGGCCAGCTGCTGCCGACCGTCGGCGACGAAGGCTCCATTGGCGGCGGCCTGCCGGGGATCACTCAGATGCTGGTGCCGCTGGATCTGCACACCCTGAGCATTATCTGGCCCTGCGCCCTGAGTATTGCTTTTGTCGGCCTGATGGAGTCACTCCTGACCGCGAAGCTGGTGGATGAGCTGACGGCCACCCCGTCCAGCAAGCGCCGCGAGAGCATGGGGCTTGGCGTGGCGAATATCATGGCGGGCTTCTTCGGCGGGATCGCCGGTTGCGCGATGATCGGTCAGACCATCGTTAACGTCGAGATGGGCAAAGGACGCAGCCGCGTCTCGACCTTTGCCGCCGGGCTGGTGCTGCTGTTGCTGGTGACCGCCCTGAGCGAAGTGATGGCTAAAATTCCGATGGCGGTGCTGGCGGGGATCATGGCGATTGTCGCCATCAAAACCTTTAACTGGCAGAGCATTCGCCCTGCCACGGTGAAAGGCGCGCCGGTTGCGGAAACCCTGGTGATGCTGGTCACCGTCGGGGCCACCGTTTCAACCGGCAACCTGGCGATTGGCGTGGTAGGCGGGATTATCATGATGGCGATCCTCCCTGCCCGCCTGCGTCGCCATAGCGCCGCTACAGCAGAAACAGCGTCGCCAGCCCAAGAAAAATAAAGAAACCGCCGGTATCGGTGATGGCGGTGATCATCACGCTCGACCCCACTGCGGGGTCGCGCCCGAGGCGGGTCATCACCATCGGGATGATTACCCCCATCAGCGCCGCCACCAGCAGGTTCAGCACCATCGCCAGGGTCATCACCCCGCCCAGCGCCATATCGTCATACAGCCACCAGGTCACCCCCCCCATAATCCCGCCCCACACCAGGCCGTTGATCAGCGCCACGCCCAGTTCGCGCAGGATCAGGAAGGTAAAGTTGCCCGGCTGAATATGCTGCAGCGCCAGGGCGCGCACGATCATGGTGATGGTCTGGTTACCGGTGTTGCCGCCAATCCCTGCCACGATAGGCATCAGCGAGGCCAGCGCCACCAGCTGGGAGATGGTGTGTTCAAACCCGTCGATCACCCGCGAGGCGATAAACGCGGTACAGAGGTTGATCGCCAGCCACGCCCAGCGGGTTTTCACCGCCTTGCTCACCGGGGCGTACACATCCTCTTCGGCGCTCAATCCCCCGAGGGCGCGCATGTCGTTGTCGGTCTCTTTATAGACCACGTCGACGATCTCATCGATGGTCAGACGCCCCATCAGCTTACCCACCGAGTCCACCACCCCGGCGCTGAGCAGGTTGTCACGCTCAAAGGTGCGGGCAGCCTTTTCGGCGTCGTCTTCGGGGGAGAAGAGCATCGGCTCCGTTTCCATCACCTCGCTGACGCGGGTCTGAGCGCTGTTCAGCAGGATGGTCTGCAGCTCAAGCTCGCCGAGCAGGCTTTTATCCCGCGCGGTAACAAACAGCTTGTCGGTGTTTTTCGGCATTTTGCCCAGCCGCCGCAGGTAGCGCTGGACGGTGCCCAGGGTCACGTCCGGGCGCACGGTGATCACGCTGAACTCCATGATCGCGCCGACGCGGTCCTGCTCATAGTGCATGACCTGATGAACGCGGGCGCGGTCCTGAGGCGGCAGCGAGGCCAGCAGTCGTCCGGTCAGGTTTCGCGGCAGATGCTGGACCAGGTAGAGCTGGTCGTCGATATCCAGCGTGCGGACCGCGTCGAGAATGGCGTGGTCGCTCATCTCATCGATCAGATCGTCCCAGACGTTTTCGGAAGCCTCCAGCAGTACCTGCCCGCGCTCGTGATCCTCGACCAGCCGCCACAGGGCGTGGCGCTCTTCCGAGGGCAGCGCTTCAAGGGTGTCGGCGAGATCGGGCGGCGGCAAATGTGCCACCAGCGCCCCTACCTCAGCAATATCGTCGGCTAACGTCCCGACATCATATTGCTCAGCCAGGGTCAGTTTGCCCAGCAGGGTTGAAGTGAGCGCTTTGTCGGTGGTCATCAGCCATATCAGGCGCGCACGCTCTTCATCGCGCAGCCGTGCGCTATTTTTCGTTAATCCAGACATCAATTATCAATCCATTAAATGAGTTGGCATTAAGCATAGCGTGGGCTTATGTAAATATTAATAAACGGATGAGAGGAGAGGATAAAAAAGCAGCAGGCGGGGAAAACATACCCGGCGGCAGAGCGCCACCGGGCAGGCGGGTTATGCGGTACGGGCTACCGCATCACGCGACGCGGCATCACGTTCGGCACCGGTCAGTTCCGTCAGCTGGCCGCTGCGCATCTCAAGCAGGCGGTCGGCATGGATAAAGTAGTGATCGTCATGGCTGATGGCAAAGATGGTTTTGCCCATCTGCTGCATCAGCGGGAGCAGCACCTGATAGAACTCGCGGCGGAAATGCGGGTCCTGATCCGCCGCCCACTCGTCCAGCAGAATGATGTCACGCTCTTCCGCCAGCGCCAGCAGCAGGGCTACGCGCTTCTTCTGCCCTTTCGACAGCTTAAGGTTGAGGATCTTGCCATCCTGCAACTCCAGCTTGTGCGACATTTGCAGGTGCGCCAGCCATTTTTCCACCAGCGCCGGATCGGCCTGCCTGCCTTCCGGCCCCAGCAGCTGATCGAACAGCCAGACGTCGGTAAACACCGCGGAGAACAGCTTGCGGTAATCTTCCGGTTTTTCGGCGCTCAGCGGTTTACCGTCCAGCAGGATCTCCCCCGACTGGGGCTGGTACAGCCCGGTCAGGAGCATCGCCAGGGTTGATTTGCCGCTGCCGTTGCCGCCAATCAGGAACAGCAGTTCGCCGCGGTTAAGGGTTAAGTTCACCGGCCCGACGGAGAAGTCGTTGTCCTGGTACTTAAACGTCACGTTGCGCAACTCCAGCGTCTGCCAGTTCGGGAATGCCTGCGGGCGTGGGAACTCCGCTTTGTACGGCGCAAGCGCAAACTTGCGCAGCTTGTTAAAGGCCACCTGGGCGCTGAGCAGGGTCGGCAGCGCGCCGACCGCCGAAAGCAGCGGCGTGCGCAGGAACAGCAGCGTCAGCGAGTAGGTGGCGGCGACGTTGGTGTCTGCCCAGCCGAGGCTGTTGGCCATCCAGAAGACCAGACCAATCGCCCCCAGCATCATGATATTTGACCAGTTAACCGCGCTCAGGTGGAAGGTATCGGCCCGCACGATGTGGTGGCGATATTCACGGGCATCCGGGATATAGAGGTTATTGAAGATGTGCTCGGCGCGCTCGCGGTTGAGGGTCAGCTCTTTGCGCCCTTCCAGCACCGTCTGATAGTCGTTATAGAGCTTGTCTTCGGTTTCGCGCAGTACCGCCATGTGCTTGTAGACGCGTGACACCAGCAGGTAGCCGCCCCAGATGGTGATCGCAATCCACAGGGCGGTGATCGCCAGCATTTTGGTGGAGAGCCAGGCCAGATAAGCCGCCGATCCGAAGGTCAGAATGATCCCCTGCACCAGTTCCGGCAGACGCACAAAGGCGATGGTGATCGAGCGAACGTCGCTGGTTAACCCGGCCAGCAGCGAGGCGCTGCCCAGCTGCTCTACACGTTCAACCTGGGTATCCAGAATCCGCTTGATGAACTCGCTGCGCAGGCGGTAGACGAAGTGGTGACCCAGCGTCGTCAGCGCCAGCTGCGAGCCCAGCGTGACGGCCATCAGCAGAACCAGCAGACCGAGAAATTCCGGCAGCACCATCAGGGTGGTGTCGACGGTTTCAATTAAACGCAGGTTGATAAAGGCGATAAGCCCGATACCCAGCGCGGCGCTGAGCAGGCTTAATGCCATCACCGCGATAAACGGCCAGCGGTATTGACGCCAGACCAGTAACAGGAGTTCCATGCAGAGCAATCCAGACAAGAAAAAACAGCCAGCAGTGTAAACTGCTCGCCGCTTACATCAAGAATAATTCTTATTTTTATTCGTTGTTCGCTGCCTGGCGGAAGGTGAGGTTGTAGCGATAGTCGCCGGTAAGCGGATGGGTCCCCGGCTTAAGAGGCTGAATGCCATGGTAAAACAGTCTCGATGGCCCACCCCAGACCACCACGTCGCCATGCTCCAGCAGCAGACGTTTAAGCGGATCGTTGCGGCGCAATCCGCCGAACTGGAATACGGCGGGCAGGCCCAGCGATACCGAGACAATCGGCGCCCGCAGGTCCGCTTCATCTTTATCCTGATGCAGGGAGAGCTTCGCCCCGACGGCGTAGCGGTTGATAAGACAGGCATCCGGCTGAAACTCAGGATAACCGGCCGCGCAGGCGGCATCATGGCACAGGGCGGCAAACGCCTCCGGCATCGGCGGCCAGGGGGCCGCGGTGAGCGGGTCGAGCGGTGAATAGAGATAGCCCCGCTGATTAGTGGTCCAGCCCAGCCCGCCGCAGTTGGTCATCGCCACCGACATGGTGTATCCCCCGGGGGTGACCATCTGGCGAAACGGCGAGACGCCTGCCACCTGGTCGATGGCCTGCATTAACGCAGGCCCGCCTACCCGGGCGAAGCGGCGCAGGATCACCGCCCCGGGCGCCAGCGGCTCCTGCCAGGGTTGTTCATCGGCAAAAAGATCGAGCATCACACCTCCTCTTTTTTGGCTTCGCGACGCAGTAACGCCGCTTTGCGGGCCGTGCCCCAGCGGTAGCCCGAGAGCCCGCCGTCGCTACGCACCACCCGATGGCAGGGAATAACGATTGCCAGTTTGTTGGCGGCACAGGCCCGGGCCACGGCACGCACTGCGCCGGGATGCCCGATGGCGTTGGCCACCTGCTGATAGCTTGCCGTCTCTCCACCTGGAATGGCGCGCAGGGCCTGCCAGACCTGGCGCTGAAAGGCGGTGCCGCGAATATCCAGCGGCAAGGTGAGCGCGACGGCGTGGTTATCAATGCTGGCGATCACCCGGGCGACGCGCGAGGCAAAGGCGGCATCGGCCTGCTCCCTGTGGGCGTGAGGAAACATCGTCTCCAGCTCGGCAATCAGGGCGCTGTCGTCATCGCCGGGCAAAATCGCGCAGACGCCCCGCCCGCTTTCCGCCACCAGGCAGCGCCCGAGCGCGCAGTCGCTCAGGGCGTAACGCACGGTGGTCTCTTCTCCGCCGCTGCGGTACTGCTTCGCGGTCATTCCCAGCGTGGCATCGGCGTTGCGATAGTAGCTGCTGCTGTCGGGGAAACCCGCCGCCAGCACGGAGTCGGTAATGCTCTCGCCCTGCCCCAGGGCATCGCGGAGCCTTTTCGCCCGGGCAGCCTGCTGCCAGCCTTTCGGCGTCATGCCGGTTGAGGATTTAAACAGACGATGAAGATGATACGGGCTCATCGCCACCTGCTGCGCCAGCATCTCCAGGGTCAGGGGCTCTTCCTGCTCCAGTAACCGGCAGGCTTTTTCGATGGTAGCGACGCGCTGCGCCTGCGGATCCTCTTGATCCGGGCGGCAGCGTTTGCAGGGGCGAAAACCCGCCTGTTCAGCGTGGCGGGCATCAGCATAAAAGCGGACATTTTCGCGCAGGGCATGGCGCGCCCGGCAGGACGGGCGGCAGAAGATACCCGTGGTCTGTACGGCAAAAACAAACTGGCCGTCGGCATGACGATCGCGGGCCAGCACCGCCAGCCAGCGTTGGTCATCATTATTCAGGTTTGGCTTTTTCATGATCGGCTCCTTCTTTAAGCATACTCATAGCCTGCCTGAGCGCCAGCCGACAAAAACCCGCAACCTTGCTTTTTAATTCGCCCCGTTAACGAGGAAACTGGCGAACTGCGGGGACATCCAGGTTTTAAAGCCCTCGCCTTCACGGGTGATCATATAGACCGCCAGCCCTTGCTGCCGCACGATCTCTTTGGCTTTTTCCGCCCCCAGCACCATCAGACCGGTATCCCAGGCATCGGCTTCGAGAGCCGTCGGGGCGATCACCGTCACCGACACCAGATTATGGGTAATCGGACTGCCGGTCTGGGGATCGATCACGTGGGAAATACGCTTGCCGTCCAGCTCATAGTAGTTGCGGTAGCTGCCGGAGGTGCTGATGCCGTGGCCGTTGATATCGACAATGGCCTGCACGGCATTCTCCCTGTCGGTCGGCTTCTGGATCGCCACGCGCCAGGGCTTATCACTCGCATTCATGCCCCGGCTGACCAGCGCCCCGCCCACAGAGACCAGATAGCGGGAGATCCCCTCTTCGGCCATCAGCTGCGCCAGGTGATCGGCAGCATAGCCCTCACCCACCGTGGAGAGATCGACAAACAGATCGGGAATGTCTTTTTGCAGATATTGCTGACCGGACTGATTAATCACCGACAGATGCTGCAGCCCCGTTTGCGCGCGGGCGTCGTCAATTTGCGCCTGGTCGGGTATTTGTACCGGCTGCTTGTTCGGGCCAAAGCCCCAAAGGTTAACCAGAGGGCCGACGGTAATATCCATCGCGCCGTTGGTTTTGTAGCCCACCCGCAGCGATTCGGTGACTATATCCGCCATCGCTTCGCTCACCGGCCAGGGTGAAGTGCTTTTCGACTGGTTAAAGCGCATCAGCGCCGAGTCGTTCTTATAGGTGGACATCAGCTGATCATCGCCATCCAGCTGGGACTGGATCTTGCCGCGCAGCTCTTCTGCCCGGGCAGCGGAGAGATCGATGGCGCTGACGCGCCAGAAGGTGCCCATCGTTTTCCCTTCCAGCACCGTTGCGGCGGCGGTTTCGCTCTTTACCGGCGGTGTTGGGGCATCACATGCAGACAGCATAAACAGGGTCGCCAGAATGCCGACACGCAGAAAAGTAATTTCCATTCGTTATTATCCTCAAGCCTGAGACCGGCAAGAGTACACCAAAAAGCAGGCTTTGTAAGGGCCTGACAGCAAAACCAAAAAAAGGGGCCATTTGGCCCCTTTCGCAATACGACGTAAGACTTAGAACTGGTAAACCAGACCCAGCGCTACGATGTCATCGGTGCTGATGCCAGCGCGGTCGGTGAATGCGTTGTCATCCAGCAGGTTGATTTTGTAATCAACGTAGGTGGACATGTTTTTGTTGAAGTAGTAAGTCGCACCAACATCAACATATTTCAGCAGATCCTGGTCGCCGTTACCTTCGATGTCCTTACCTTTGGACTGCAGGTAAGCCACGGATGGACGCAGACCGAAGTCGAACTGGTACTGTGCAACCACTTCGAAGTTCTGCGCTTTGTTAGCAAAGCCGTAAACTGCGTTAGGGGCATCGCTCTGAGAGTTACCGAAACGGGTCGCGTTGTAGGTCTGGGAGTACTGCGCTGCCAGGTAGATGTTGTTCGCATCGTATTTCAGGCCGCCGCTGTAAACTTCAGCGTGGTCGCCACGGCCATAAACGCCTGGACCGTTCTGGTCTGCGGTACGTTTAGAAGAAGAGGCTGCCGCACCCACGCTGAAGCCTTCGCCCAGATCGTAGGTCAGGGAGCCGCCGAAGCCGTCACCGTTCTGTTTCAGCAGGCTACGGCCACCGACGTTCTCGCCGCTGACGCTGCCGTTTTTACCCTGGTACTGCAGAGCAAAGTTCAGGCCATCAACCAGACCGAAGAAGTCCTGGTTACGGTAGGTAGCAACGCCGTTACCACGGGATTGCATGAAGTTGTCAGAACCGTAGGTGTCGCCGCCGAATTCTGGCAGAACGTCGGTCCAGGAGGTTACGTCGTAGATCACGCCGTAGTTACGACCGTAGTCGAAAGAACCTGCTTCAGCGAATTTCAGACCTGCGAAGGCCACACGAGTCCAGGACTGGTTGCTGCTGCTTTCTGTGTCATTAGCCTGAACGTTGTATTCCCACTGACCGTAACCAGTGATCTGATCGTTAACCTGAGTTTCGCCTTTGAAGCCGATACGCATGTAGGTCTGGTCGCCGTCAGCGCCTTCGTCATCGAGAGAAATAGTGCAGACCGTCTACTTTACCGTAGAGATCTAATTTGTTGCCGTCTTTGTTGTAAATTTCAGCCGCATTCGCTGCGCCTGCTACCAGCAGTGCTGGCACCAGGAGGGACAGTACTTTAACTTTCATTATTTTAACCCTCTGTTATATGTCTTTTATTACCACTGCTTACTGATTAACCCTCTTAACCAGTCGGCAAGTTCATTCTCCGCAAAAATACAGAATAATCCAACAAGAATATGATACGAAAACTTTTAAGATGTTTCATATTGCCGTATAGATGTTTCAATTTGTAAATATGAGGGAACTTTTTTGCCGCACAATAAGTTAAAAAATAAAGCACCAATAATCAAAAAGTTAAAATAAACAATTAAATTCAACAACTTACAGAAAAATAAATTATAGCACTGATTGACAAAACAAAAATCCCGGCGGCTACTAAAATATCTCTCGCTATCATCATTAACTTTATTTATTACCGTCATTCAAATTTGAATGTCTGTTTATCCAGAATTGAACCGAATGCAATGCATTCGGTTTTTTTTACTCATCTTTACGCAAATTCAAATAATTTGTGCTACCCACCTGAAACTATAACGACTATTAATTAAATCCTCGCGTACTATTTTTAGCCTCAGAAATTGAATGGTTGATTTAATTTCTTGTTTATTCGTGCTATTTTTTCGCGAAATTGTCAATTATTTGTACAATATTGATCCGAACGTACAGATTTAACGCGGTTCGTTTGTTTTGCGCAACGCGTCGAAAAAGTCAGCATATGCGAGAGAGTGAGGCTGGAAATTCGATTATTACGCTTTATACTGCCCTACTCGCCTGCAGCGCAGCCATAACGGATTAAACACATCAATGAGTCAGTCTGATATCACAACCGCGAACAAGTTCTCCCTGCTTCCGGGCAGCATTACGCGTTTCTTTCTTCTACTGATCGTTGTGCTGTTAGTGACCATGGGCGTGATGGTGCAGAGCGCCGTGAATACCTGGCTCAAAGACCGCAGCTACCAGATTGTCGATATCAGCCACGCGCTGCATAAACGCATCGACACCTGGCGCTATGCCACCTGGCAGATCTACGACAACATCGCGGCGACCCCAACCACCTCCTCTGCGGAAGGGCTGCAGGAGACGCGCCTGAAACAGGACGTCTACTATCTGGAAAAAACGCGACGCAAAACCGAGGCCCTGATCTTCGGTTCCCACGACAGCGCCACGCTGGAGATGACCCAGCGGATGTCAACTTACCTGGATACGCTGTGGGGCGCGGAGACGGTTCCCTGGTCGATGTACTATCTCAACGGTCAGGACAACAGCATGATCCTGATCTCCACCCTGCCGCTTAAGGATCTCTCCTCAGGATTTAAAGAGTCTACGGTGGGTAACATTGTCGATTCCCGCCGCGCGGAGATGCTTCAGCAGGCTAACGCCCTGGACGAGCGCGAAAGTTTCTCCTCCCTGCGCCGGCTGGCCTGGCAAAATGGCCACTATTTTACCCTGCGTACCACCTTCAATCAGCCAGGCCATTTGGCGACGGTGGTGGCCTTCGATCTGCCGATCAACGATCTGATCCCACCGGATATGCCGCTCGACAGCTTCCGTCTGGAACAGGACAACACGGTACAAAACCTGCGTGCACCGACGGACAAAGAGAGCCCGGACAGCGTTTCTATCTCCTTTAATGGCTCGAAAATCGAGATTGCTTCAACCCTGAACACCACCGGCATGCGCCTGGTCTGGCAGGTGCCTTTCGGGACGCTGCTGCTTGATACCCTGCAAAATATTCTGTTGCCGCTGCTGCTTAATATCGGTCTGCTGGCGTTGGCGCTGTTCGGTTACAGCACCTTCCGCTCGCAGCCGGGTCGCCAGAGCGATGTCCCCGTTGCGTCCGGCACCAGCAACGAGCTGCGCGTCCTGCGCGCGCTGAATGAAGAGATAGTCTCCGTGCTGCCGCTCGGCCTGCTGGTGCACGATCAGGAAGCCAACCGGACGGTGATCAGTAACAAAATTGCCGACCACCTGCTGCCGCACCTGAATCTGCAGAACATCACCAGCATGGCGGATCAGCACCAGGGGGTGATTCAGGCCACCATTAATAACGAACTGTACGAGATCCGTCAGTTCCGCAGCCAGGTGGCGTCGCGCACGCAGATTTTCATTATTCGCGATCAGGATCGCGAGGTGCTGGTCAATAAAAAGCTCAAGCAGGCGCAAAGGCTGTACGAGAAAAACCAGCAGGGCCGCGCGGCGTTTATGCAGAATATCGGCGAGGCGTTCAAACTGCCGCTGAAGGCGCTGGCCAGCGAAGCCGCCCATTTATCCAGCCCGGAGAGCCTGCAGCTGTCGTCTCATGCCGACACGCTGGTGCGGCTGGTGGATGAGATCCAGCTGGCCAATATGCTGGAAAATGACACCTGGAAGGGCAATGCGTCGCTGTTCTCGATTCAGGATCTGATCGATGAAGTGGTGCCGGAAGTGCTGCCGGTGATCAAGCGCAAAGGGCTGCAGCTGCTGATTAACAACCCGTTGCGCGCGAATGATGAACGTCATGGCGACCGTGACGCCCTGCGCCGCATTCTGCTGATGCTGATCCAGTACGCGGTCACCACCACCCAGATCGGCAAGATTACTCTCGAAGTGAGCAGCGATGAGTCGGCCGACGACCGCCTTACCTTCCGTATCCTGGATACCGGCGAGGGGGTCACGGCCAGTGAAATCGACAATCTGCACTTCCCGTTCCTCAACGAGACCCAGGGCGACAACTATGGCAAAGCCAACGCCCTCACCTTCTGGCTCTGCGATCAGCTGGCGCGCAAGCTGGGCGGCCATCTGAATATCAAAGCGCGTGAATCTCTGGGCACCCGCTACTCCCTGCACGTGAAAATGCCAGCCACGCCGCAGGAAGCAGAGGAAGATGAACGCCTGCTGGATGACGTGGTGATCATGGTAGACGTGACCTCAAACGAGATCCGCAATATCGTGGTTCGTCAGTTGGAAAACTGGGGCGCAAGCTGTATTTCCCCGGACGAAAGGCTGGCAAGTCAAGAATATGATCTCTTTTTAACGGATAATCCGTCTAATCTTACTGCCTCGGGCTTGCTTTTAAGCGATGATGAGCCAGGCGTGCGAAAAATTGGCCCCGGCCAGGTGCGCGTCAACTTTAATATGAGCAATGCTATGCAGGAAGCTGTACTACAACTAATAGAAGAGCAGCTGTCGCAGGAAACGATCCCGGAATCCCCACTGGGCGGCAACGGAAATGCTGAACTTCATGCCAGCGGATATTATTCGCTCTTTGTAGACACAGTACCAGATGATGTTAAGAGGTTGTATACTGAGTCGGCCGCGAACGACTTCGCGGCGCTGGCTCAAACAGCACACCGGCTCAAAGGGGTGTTTGCCATGCTTAATCTGGTTCCAGGCAAGCAATTATGTGAAACGCTGGAACATCTTATTCGTGAGAAAGATGCCGCCAGCATAGAAAAATACATCAGCGACATTGACGCCTACGTCAAAAGCTTGCTGTAGCAAGGTAGCCCTATACATGAACAATATGAACGTAATTATTGCCGATGACCATCCGATTGTACTGTTCGGTATTCGCAAATCACTTGAACAGATCGAGTGGGTGAATGTAGTCGGTGAATTTGAAGACTCCACAGCACTGATTAATAACCTGCCTAAGCTTGATGCGCACGTGCTCATCACCGACCTTTCCATGCCTGGAGATAAGTACGGTGACGGGATTACGCTGATCAAATACATCAAGCGCCATTTCCCAAGCATTTCGATTATCGTGCTGACCATGAACAATAACCCGGCGATTTTAAGTGCCGTTCTGGATCTCGATATTGAAGGGATTGTCCTGAAACAGGGCGCGCCAACCGATCTGCCTAAGGCGCTTGCCGCGCTGCAGAAAGGGAAGAAATTCACCCCGGAAAGCGTCTCTCGCCTGCTGGAAAAAATCAGCGCTGGCGGCTACGGCGACAAACGCCTGTCGCCAAAAGAGAGCGAAGTATTGCGTCTGTTTGCTGAAGGTTTCCTGGTAACCGAAATCGCCAAGAAGCTGAACCGCAGCATCAAGACCATCAGTAGCCAGAAAAAATCTGCAATGATGAAGCTGGGCGTTGAGAACGATATCGCCCTGCTGAACTACCTCTCTTCCGTCACGCTGAGTCCTGCGGATAAAGAGTAATCGGTGAAATGCCGGGTGACGCTTCGCTTACCCGGTCTACAATGCCCGTAGGCCCGCGCAAGCGAAGCGCCGCCGGGCAAAAAAAGCCCATAAATGGGCTTTTTTTATCCCCGCGTTTTCCTCACCCGCTCTGCATACACCGACAGCGTCTGTTTCAGCACGTCCAGCGTTACCGGCTTGGACAGACAGCTGTCCATTCCCGATTCCAGACAACGCTGCTTCTCCTCTGCCAGCGCATTGGCGGTGACGCCCACCACCGGCAGCGTCAGGCCGAGCTGGCGGATGCGCTGGGTCAAACGATAGCCGTCCATGTTCGGCATGTTTACGTCGCTCAGGACGATGTCGATATGGTTTTTGCTCAGCACGTTCAGGGCATCCACGCCGTCATTGGCGGTTTTACACTGATAGCCCAGCGAGCCCAGCTGGTCGGCCAGCAGACGGCGGTTAATCGGATGGTCATCCACCACGAGGATCATCATGTCCTCATTCAGGGACTGCTCCGACTCTGGCGACGGCAGCGATGTGCTACCGCCTGCGCTGTCCATCTCAACACGGTAGATGCGCGCCAGCAGGGCAATCAGCTCATGCGGCGCTGCCACGCTGTTCACCCACTCGCCGTGGGCACGCTCCAGGGCGATACCGATATGGCGACGGCAGAAGATCACCGCGGCTTTGCCCTGCCACGGCTGCGTCAGCTCATCGTCGGTCAGGAGCATATCGTCCGCGTCCGGGGTTTGCCCGGCATAGCGCGCCACACGGATGCCGTGCGACGTCAGCAGTGACTCAAGATAGGCATGCAGCGAGGCGTTATTAACCGCCAGCCAGCAGCGTTTATCGCTTAATCCCTCAATCGGCATGTTAGCCGGAGACTGTGCGGCATAGAGCGGAATACGGATAGTGAACTGGCTGCCCATGCCCGGCTCGGTATCCACCGAGATATCGCCGTCCATCATGCTGATCAGTTTTTCACAGATCGCCAGCCCCAGTCCGGTACCCTGGAAGTTGCGCTGAACGCCGGTTCCCACCTGGAAGAAGGGATCGAAAAGCTTAACCACCTCTTTCGCCGGGATGCCCACCCCGGTGTCACGCACGCGGATGCTCAGGTAGTCCCCTGCCCGGCTGACGTGCATCACAATGCAGCCCATATCGGTAAACTTGATGGCGTTGCTGAGCAGGTTGGAGATCACCTGCTGCAGGCGCATCGGATCGCCCTCAAGCGATAGCGGCACGTCCGGCTCGATAAAGCAGTAGAGCCCCAGCTGTTTACGCACCACCAGCGGCAGATAGTTGGCGCTGATATGGTTCATCACTTCGCGCGGCGAGAATTCGCGCGGCTCGATTTTCAGCTGTTCGGACTCAATTTTAGAGAAGTCGAGAATATCGCTGATGATTTTCAGCAGCAGGCTGGAGGAGTTATTCATCGCCGTCACCAGACGGTCGACGCCGCGCGGCAGCTCTTTGGTCTGCAGCAGATCGAGGTTACCAATAATCCCGTACAGCGGGGTACGCAGCTCATGGCTGACGGTGGCAAGGAACATCGATTTCGACTGGCTGGCCTGTTCAGCGGACTGGGCCATATCCTGCAGCGACTCTTCCATTTTGACGCGCGCGGAGACATCCACCAGCACGCAGATAGCCACGTTCTCATTGCGGTAGCGCGAGTGGACAAAGCTAATCTGCAGATTGGTGTTGTTGCTGGTCAGCACGTCGACGAAGTTAACCTGCTGTCCGCAGATGATCTGCGTCAGCCGCTGCCGGTCCTCATGGGTGAGCATATTCAGGTAGTTATGCGCCAGCTCGTTACTGAGGATATTGGTCCCGTCGAGGGTGCGCAGAATACAGATCCCCACCGGCGCCGAGGCGACAATTTTGCGGTTGAACTGCTCGTGCTCTTCAAGACGCTGGGCATCGACCTCCGCCGGGATAAAGATTTTGCGCTCATACATGCGCGCAAGGGTAAAGAGCGCAATCCCCACCAGCACGTTCAGCAGTACCGAATTGAGGATCAGCATGCGAATTCGCTCCAGCACCATATCTACCGGCACGGAGTAAACGATGCTCAGGGACGAAGGCGGCAGGCTTTTTTTCAGTACAAGGTCACGAAAACCGGCGCTGTAACCAAACCATGAGCGCTCCTGCATCCAGCGCGGATCGACCTTCAGTCGGGATTCCGGCCCGGCCAGCGAAATCAGGGTGTGGCCATTTTCATCGAGAATGGTAACGCCCATCGGCAGGTCGCCCGGAGTGAAAAAGTTCTCCATTCGGATAGACTGCTCAATGCCGAGCATCGCCTGCAGGCGATTGCCCAGATAGACCGGCGTCAGAGCATAGAAGTAGCCTACCCCTGAACGTGGGCCCTGGCTTATCCAGAAGAGGTTATTGCCGCGCTCGTCCTGCGGCGCGTTACGGTATTTGACAATCCGCTCATGCAGGGTCTTCAGGGCGCTGTCGCGGTCCACCGGCACTTCGCGCAGACCAAAATCGGCCATGCAGAGGTTTTCGCTGCCAATCAGAAAGACCCGGTTAAGGTCGTAGGCTGCCGAGAAGTTATCGCGCCAGTAGCGCATAAACCAGGCCAGCGACTCCAGCGAACCCCGCCATGCGGAGCCCATCGCCGAGCAGTCAGAGTCGGGAAACAGAGGTTCAAAGTTGGGGACATCCGCTTTACTGTCGCGTCCGCGCATAGCCAGAACGCCGTTTTCCGCCGTCAGACGGTTCTCGGCGATGTACTTGAGCTCCTTCATGACGTCCGACGTTCGCTGAATATAGCGCTGGGACTGATCGAAGCTGAGACTAAACTCCTGGCGGATCTCCGCCTCCTTCTGGTGCAGCGCATTGACGATGTAAAACACCGAAAACAGTGCGATCAGCACCCAAATCAGGAGCGCCAGCGCCCGAAAAAGATAGCGAGAAACTTTCAGCGTGGTTCGAAAGGAGACGAGGTATTTCAAGGGGGCGAGGCTCCGCCGTCAGGATCACAAGGAATGGGTTAAGGTAGCGGTAAATCGCCGCCGTCGCAACGTTCGGTTGTCTGCAATTCAGGGCCGCAGCAAAAGAAAAGGGCCGGAAACCGGCCCTTTATCGTCAGGAGAGATTACTCTTCGGCATCATCTGCCGCATCATCGTCGGTTTCCGCTTCCGGTGCGATTTCATCGTCACCTTCTGCCACGCTACCGTCGATAGAGTCGAGCTCTTCATCATCTACTGGCTCAGCGACACGCTGCAGACCCACCACGTTTTCATCTTCCGCGGTACGGATGAGGATCACGCCCTGGGTGTTACGCCCGACCACGCTGATTTCCGACACGCGGGTACGCACCAGCGTACCGGCATCGGTGATCATCATGATCTGGTCGGCATCGTCGACCTGTACCGCGCCAACAACGGAACCGTTGCGCTCGGTGACTTTGATCGAGATAACGCCCTGGGTGCCACGGGACTTGGTTGGGTATTCGTCCTGCGCGGTACGTTTACCGTAACCGTTCTGGGTGACGGTGAGGATTGCGCCTTCGCCACGTGGAACGATCAGGGAGACCACGCTGTCTTCACCCGCCAGCTTGATGCCGCGAACGCCGGTCGCCGTACGACCCATCGCGCGCACCGCGTTCTCTTTAAAGCGCACCACTTTACCGGCGGCAGAGAACAACATCACTTCGTCAGAGCCTGAAGTCAGATCCACACCAATCAGTTCATCGCCTTCGTTCAGGTTGACGGCGATAATGCCGGCAGAACGTGGGCGGCTGAACTCGGTCAGGGCAGTTTTCTTCACCGTACCGCTGGCGGTCGCCATAAAGACGTTTACGCCTTCAGCGTACTCGCGAACCGGCAGGATCGCGGTGATGCGTTCGTTTTGCTCCAGCGGCAGCAGGTTAACGATTGGACGTCCACGCGCGCCACGGCTCGCTTCCGGCAGCTGATAGACCTTCATCCAGTACAGACGGCCCCGGCTGGAGAAGCAAAGGATGGTGTCGTGGGTGTTGGCCACCAGCAGGCGGTCGATAAAGTCTTCTTCTTTAATACGTGCCGCCGATTTGCCCTTCCCGCCACGACGCTGTGCTTCGTAGTCGGTTAACGGCTGGTACTTCACGTAGCCCTGGTGAGACAGGGTCACAACAACGTCTTCCTGGTTGATCAGGTCTTCGATGTTGATATCCGCAGAGTTAGCGGTGATTTCAGTGCGACGCTCATCGCCGAACTGATCGCGGACCAGCTCCAGCTCTTCGCGGATCACTTCCATCAGGCGATCGGCGCTGCCCAGAATGTGCAGCAGTTCAGCGATCTGCTCCAGCAGCTCTTTGTACTCGTCGAGCAGTTTTTCGTGCTCAAGGCCAGTCAGTTTCTGCAGACGCAGATCCAGAATCGCCTGTGCCTGCTGTTCGGTCAGCCAGTATTTGCCATCGCGAATACCGTACTGCGGCTCCAGCCACTCAGGACGCGCGGCATCGTCACCGGCACGTTCCAGCATGGAGGAAACGTTGCCCAGATCCCACGGTTTGGCGATCAGGCCCGCTTTCGCTTCGGCAGGCGTTGGCGCACGACGGATCAGTTCGATGATCGGGTCGATGTTCGCCAGCGCGACGGCCAGCGCTTCGAGGATGTGTGCACGATCGCGGGCTTTACGCAGTTCGAAAATGGTACGACGGGTCACCACTTCACGGCGGTGACGCACGAACGCGCTCAGAATGTCTTTCAGGTTCATGATCTTCGGCTGACCATGGTGCAGTGCCACCATGTTGATACCGAAGGAGACCTGAAGCTGAGTCAGGGAGTAGAGGTTGTTCAGAACCACTTCCCCTACCGCGTCGCGTTTGATTTCAATCACGATACGCATGCCGTCTTTATCAGACTCATCACGCAGCGCGCTGATACCTTCAATACGTTTCTCTTTAACCAGCTCGGCAATCTTCTCGATCAGGCGCGCTTTGTTCACCTGATACGGAATTTCGTGGACGATAATGGTCTCACGGCCAGTTTTGGCATCCGCTTCGACTTCGGCGCGGGCACGAATATAGATCTTGCCGCGACCGGTACGGTACGCTTCTTCGATACCGCGACGGCCATTGATAATCGCTGCAGTCGGGAAGTCCGGGCCCGGGATGTGTTCCATCAGCCCTTCAATGCTGATGTCTTCATCGTCGATATAGGCCAGGCAGCCGTTGATCACTTCAGTGATGTTGTGCGGTGGAATGTTGGTCGCCATACCTACGGCGATACCGGACGAACCGTTTACCAGCAGGTTAGGGATCTTCGTCGGCATAACGTCAGGAATTTTTTCCGTGCCGTCATAGTTGTCGACAAAATCTACCGTCTCTTTTTCCAGATCGGCCATCAGCTCATGGGCAATCTTCGCCAGGCGGATTTCCGTATAACGCATTGCCGCAGCGGAGTCGCCGTCGATAGAACCGAAGTTACCCTGACCATCAACCAGCATGTAACGCAGCGAGAATGGCTGCGCCATACGGACGATGGTGTCGTACACCGCGGAATCACCATGAGGATGGTATTTACCGATTACGTCACCAACGACACGGGCAGATTTTTTGTACGCTTTATTCCAGTCATTGCCCAATACGTTCATGGCGTATAGTACGCGACGGTGTACCGGCTTAAGTCCATCGCGGACATCCGGCAGCGCTCGGCCAACAATGACCGACATCGCATAATCCAGATAGGAGCTCTTCAGCTCTTCCTCGATGTTAACCGGTGTAATTTCTCTCGCAAGGTCGCTCATCTAACCGCTATCCCTCTACTGTATCCCGGATTCAAAGGTCGGAAATTATAACACACCCGCTTAGGTTTAAACTAATTTGCTTTGTTATCCTGATATACTTCCTCGTCTTTAAATTACGGAGTAAAAGCGTCCATGAATGCGGAAAAATCCCCGGTGGCTCAAAACGTCGACCACGAAGAGATCGCCAAATTTGAAGCCGTGGCCTCACGCTGGTGGGATCTTGAAGGTGAGTTCAAACCGTTGCACCGCATTAACCCCCTGCGCCTGGGCTATATCGCGGAGCGTTCCGGCGGCCTGTTCGGTAAAAAGGTGCTCGATGTGGGCTGCGGCGGCGGCATCCTGGCCGAGAGCATGGCGCGAGAAGGCGCCACGGTAACCGGACTGGATATGGGCTTTGAGCCGCTGCAGGTGGCACGTCTGCACGCGCTGGAAAGCGGTATTCAGGTGGAGTACGTGCAGGAAACGGTGGAAGCCCACGCGGCGGAGCACGCCCAGCAGTATGACGTCGTCACCTGCATGGAGATGCTGGAGCACGTTCCCGACCCGCAATCGGTGGTAAAAGCCTGTGCGGCGCTGGTGAAACCGGGCGGCCAGGTGTTCTTCTCCACCATCAACCGCAACGGCAAGGCGTGGCTGATGGCGGTAGTCGGCGCAGAGTATGTGCTGCGGATGGTGCCAAAAGGCACTCACGACGTGAAAAAATTCATCAAGCCGGCGGAACTGCTGAGCTGGGTCGACGGCACCTGGCTGAAAGAGCAGCACATGACCGGCCTGCACTACAATCCGCTCACCGACAAGTTCAAACTGGCACCCGGCGTGGATGTTAACTATATGTTGCACACAACCGCCAAAAACGACTAACGTCATTCAGATTTCTTATAAAGATTGCGCAGCAAAGGTTGCGCAATCTTGGCCATGCGTTGAAGAAATCAGCACTCGATCAAATTTTCGTTTTTTTTTGCTGAATATTGACATCTCGTCCAGGCCTTATGGTTCGTGGACTTAGCCTTTATCACGCTTTGGCAACCTGAATTTAACCTCAAAATCAACTCTTGTGCTGAAAAGAATCCTTACTAGAATACTCACCATCTAGCGTTATCCTTATCGTAAAACCCCTATATATAGTATTTATCCACAGAGGCCTGTGGATAAGCAGGGGATATTTTCATTTTTCACGGACAGGTAAAAACCCACATGAATCAGAGTCTGCTGGTGACAAAGCGCGACGGTGCTACCGAGCGTATCAATCTGGACAAAATCCATCGAGTTCTCGACTGGGCAGCAGAAGGGCTGAATAACGTATCGATTTCTCAGGTTGAACTGCGCTCCCATATCCAGTTCTATGACGGCATCAAAACGTCTGATATCCACGAAACCATTATCAAAGCCGCGGCGGATCTCATCTCCCGCGAAGCACCGGATTATCAGTACCTCGCTGCCCGTCTGGCGATTTTCCACCTGCGTAAAAAAGCCTACGGCCAGTTTGAGCCGCCAGCGCTGTTCGATCATGTGGTGAAGATGGTTGAGCTCGGCAAGTACGACATGCATCTGCTGGAAGACTACACGGAAGAAGAGTTCAGGCAGATGGACGGGTTTATCGATCACTGGCGTGATATGAACTTCTCCTACGCCGCGGTGAAGCAACTGGAAGGTAAATACCTGGTCCAGAACCGCGTGACCGGCGAAATCTACGAGAGCGCCCAGTTCCTCTACATTCTGGTGGCGGCCTGCCTGTTCTCTAACTACCCGCGTGAAACCCGTCTGGAATACGTGAAGCGTTTCTACGATGCCGTTTCCACCTTTAAAATTTCTCTGCCAACGCCGATCATGTCTGGCGTGCGCACCCCAACCCGCCAGTTCAGCTCCTGCGTGCTGATCGAGTGCGGCGACAGCCTGGATTCCATCAACGCTACCTCCAGCGCCATTGTGAAATACGTTTCCCAGCGTGCCGGTATCGGCATCAACGCCGGTCGTATTCGTGCCCTGGGCAGCCCAATTCGCGGCGGTGAAGCGTTCCACACCGGCTGTATCCCGTTCTACAAACACTTCCAGACCGCGGTGAAATCCTGCTCTCAGGGCGGCGTGCGCGGTGGTGCGGCCACCCTGTTCTACCCGATGTGGCATCTGGAAGTCGAAAGCCTGCTGGTACTGAAAAACAACCGTGGCGTGGAAGGCAACCGCGTGCGCCACATGGACTACGGCGTGCAGATCAACAAGCTGATGTACACCCGTCTGCTGAAAGGCGGTGACATCACCCTGTTCAGCCCGTCCGACGTCCCGGGCCTGTACGACGCCTTCTTCGCCGATCAGGACGAATTCGAGCGTCTGTACGTGCAGTACGAAAACGACGACAGCATCCGTAAGCAGCGCGTGAAAGCGGTTGAGCTGTTCTCGCTGATGATGCAGGAACGTGCCTCTACCGGCCGTATCTACATCCAGAACGTCGACCACTGCAACACCCACAGCCCGTTCGATCCGGTGGTAGCGCCAGTGCGCCAGTCCAACCTGTGTCTGGAGATCGCCCTGCCGACCAAACCGCTGGAAGATGTTAACGACGAAAACGGCGAAATCGCCCTCTGTACGCTCTCCGCGTTTAACCTGGGTGCAATCAACAGCCTCGACGAGCTGGAAGAGCTGGCGGTGCTGGCGGTACGTGCTCTGGATGCGCTGCTGGATTATCAGGATTACCCTATCCCGGCAGCAAAACGCGGTGCGATGGGTCGTCGTACGCTGGGTATTGGCGTGATTAACTACGCTTACTGGCTGGCGAAAAACGGCAAACGCTACTCCGACGGCAGCGCTAACAACCTGACGCACCAGACCTTCGAAGCCATTCAGTACTACCTGCTGAAAGCCTCCAACGAGCTGGCCATCGAACAGGGTGCCTGCCCGTGGTTCAACGAAACCACCTACGCCAAAGGCATTCTGCCGATCGACACCTACAAGAAAGACCTGGATGCGATCGCCAATGAGCCGCTGCATCTTGACTGGGAAGCGCTTCGCGAATCCATCAAGACTCACGGCCTGCGTAACTCCACGCTCTCTGCCCTGATGCCGTCCGAGACCTCTTCGCAGATCTCCAACGCTACCAACGGTATTGAGCCGCCGCGCGGTCATGTCAGCATCAAAGCGTCGAAAGACGGGATCCTGCGCCAGGTGGTGCCGGACTACGAGCTGCTGAAAAACAACTACGAGCTGCTGTGGGAGATGCCAAATAACGACGGCTACCTGCAGCTGGTGGGTATCATGCAGAAGTTTATCGACCAGTCGATCTCTGCGAACACCAACTACGATCCGTCACGCTTCCCGTCAGGGAAAGTGCCGATGCAGCAGCTGCTGAAAGACCTGCTCACCGCCTACAAATTTGGCGTGAAAACCCTGTACTATCAAAACACCCGCGACGGTGCGGAAGATGCGCAGGACGATCTGGTCCCATCTATTCAGGATGACGGCTGCGAAAGCGGCGCATGTAAGATTTAATGTTAATGCCGGGTGGCGCTACGCTTACCCGGCCTACGGTTTTGTAGGCCCGGCAAACGCAGTGCCGCCGGGCAATACAATTTCAACAGGACTCACTTCAATGGCATACACCACCTTTTCACAGACGAAAAACGACCAGCTCAAAGAGCCGATGTTCTTCGGCCAGCCGGTCAACGTGGCGCGCTACGATCAGCAAAAATATGACATCTTCGAAAAGCTGATCGAAAAGCAACTCTCTTTCTTCTGGCGTCCGGAAGAAGTTGACGTTTCCCGCGACCGTATCGACTTCCAGGCCCTGCCGGATCACGAAAAGCACATCTTCCTCAGCAACCTGAAGTATCAGACCCTGCTGGATTCCATCCAGGGGCGCAGCCCGAACGTGGCCCTGCTGCCGCTGATCTCCATCCCGGAGCTGGAAACCTGGGTTGAGACCTGGGCGTTCTCCGAGACGATCCACTCCCGCTCCTACACCCATATCATCCGTAACATCGTCAACGATCCGGCGATTGTCTTCGATGATATCGTCACCAACGACCAGATCCTGAAGCGCGCGGAAGGCATTTCCCACTTCTATGACGACCTGATCGAGATGACCAGCTACTGGCATCTGCTGGGTGAAGGCACCCACAGCGTGAACGGCAAAACCGTCACCGTGAACCTGCGTGAGCTGAAGAAAAAACTCTACCTGTGCCTGATGAGCGTGAACGCGCTGGAAGCGATCCGCTTCTACGTCAGCTTCGCCTGCTCCTTCGCCTTCGCGGAACGCGAGCTGATGGAAGGCAATGCCAAAATCATTCGCCTCATCGCCCGCGATGAAGCCCTGCACCTGACAGGCACCCAGCATATGCTGAACCTGCTGCGCAGCGGCGTGGACGATCCGGAGATGGCCGAGATTGCTGAAGAGTGCAAACAGGAGAGCTATGACCTGTTTGTCCAGGCGGCCCAGCAGGAGAAAGAGTGGGCGGAATATCTGTTCCAGGGCGGCTCCATGATCGGCCTGAACAAAGATATTCTCTGCCAGTACGTGGAGTACATCACCAACATCCGTATGCAGGCGGTCGGTCTCGACCTGCCGTTCCAGACCCGCTCCAACCCGATCCCGTGGATCAACACCTGGCTGGTGTCCGATAACGTCCAGGTTGCGCCGCAGGAAGTGGAAGTGAGCTCCTACCTTGTCGGTCAGATTGACTCTGAAGTTAACACCGACGATTTGAGCGATTTCCAGCTCTGATGAGCCGCGTGACGCTTCGTCTTTCTGGCACAGAAGTTCTGTGCCAGGAAGAGCACCCCTCCCTGCTTATTGCGCTGGAATCCCATCAGATTGCCGTTGAATACCAGTGCCGCGAAGGCTACTGCGGCTCCTGCCGCTGTCGTCTGGTTGCCGGTCAGGTTGACTGGGTCACCGAACCGCTGGCCTTTATCAACGAAGGGGAAATTTTGCCCTGCTGCTGCCGGGCAAAAGGGGATATTGAGATCGAGATGTGATTGTGTCGGGTGGCGCTTCGCTTACCCGACCTACAAAACCGCAGTTCACAGGCCGGGTCAGGCGAAGCCGCCACCTGGTTATCCAGCCATAAACCTGCACCTTATTGACGACGCGCCTGCACTTCCGCGTGGTGACGTTTTTCACCGATCATGACCACAATCAGCAGCAGTACCGCCAGCACGCTCCCGCCAATCATCACCATAAAGCCGCCGTCCCAGCCGAAGAAGTCAACGGTATAGCCGACAATCGCGCTCGCTGCGACAGAGCCGCCGAGGTAGCCGAACAGACCGGTAAAGCCTGCCGCCGTCCCCGCCGCTTTTTTCGGTGCCAGTTCAAGAGCGTGCAGACCAATCAGCATAACCGGACCATAAATCAGGAAGCCGATAACGATCATACAGGCCATATCCACACCCGGATTACCCGGCGGGTTGAGCCAGTAGACAACGGTCGCGATGGTCACCAGGGTCATGAAGAACACCCCCGTTGCGCCACGGTTGCCTTTAAACACTTTGTCCGACATCCAGCCGCAAATCAGCGTGCCGGGAATACCGGCGTATTCATACAGGAAATAGGCCCAGGACGATTTATCCAGTGCGAAGTGCTTCACCTCTTTCAGGTAGGTCGGTGACCAGTCGAGGATCCCGTAACGCAGCAGGTAGACGAAGACGTTCGCCACCGCGATGTACCACAGCAGTTTGTTAGGCAGCACGTACTTCATGAAGATCTGTTTTGCGGTCAGCTCTTCTTCATGCTGCTCGCTGTAATCATCCGGGTAGTCGTTTTTGTACTCTTCAATCGGCGGCAGGCCACAGGACTGCGGCGTGTCGCGCATCAGAGCGAAAGCGATAATCGCCACCACGATGGCGCCGAAGGCAGGCATATAGAGCGCAGCGTGCCAGTCGTTGAACCAGGCCATCCCCAGCAGGAACAGCAGAGGCGGAATACCGCCACCCACGTTATGGGCGCAGTTCCACACCGACACAATGCCGCCACGCTCTTTTTGCGACCACCAGTGCACCATGGTGCGTCCGCATGGCGGCCACCCCATGCCCTGGAACCAGCCGCAGAGGAACAGCAGGACGAACATGATGGCAATGCTGGAGGTTGCCCAGGGAACAAAGCCCATAAACAGCATCACCGCTGCCGCCAGGATCAGACCGGCGGGCAGGAACACGCGCGGATTCGAGCGATCCGACACGGAGCCCATAATGAATTTGGAAAACCCGTAGGCGATAGAGATCCCCGACAGCGCGAAGCCGAGATCGCCACGGGAGAAGCCCTGCTCCACCAGATACGGCATGGCGAGCGCAAAGTTTTTACGTACAAGGTAGTACGCCGCGTACCCGAAGAAGATCCCCAGGAAAATTTGCCAACGCAGACGGCGGTAGAGCGGATCTATTTCTGCCTCAGGCAGACGCGCCCTGTGCGGCGCAGGTTTGAAGATACTGAGCATGACAGCCTCCGTGGCCTTGAAGTGAATGAGCAGGTGGCTCGCACCTGAATTCCAGAGGCGGGGATGTTAAGAAATCACGGTGATTGTTACTGTGAATCAACGCACAGATTGTTACAGAAATATGACAAAATGCGCAAAAAGGCGCACAAAACACTGTTTCAGTTTCGAATTTCGCTCGTTTGTGTTCGAAATCAAACAAACCACAGTTTTCATGTGGCTAAATGATAAAAAACGAACACTGAGGGATGACAATGACAATTCACGATCCAGGTTACAGCGATGTGATTATCATTGGCGGTGGTGCAACGGGTGCCGGGATCGCACGCGATTGCGCCCTTCGCGGCCTGAGCGTCACGCTTCTGGAGCGCCATGATATTGCGACAGGCGCAACCGGTCGTAACCACGGTCTGCTGCACAGCGGCGCGCGGTATGCGGTTACCGACGGTGAATCCGCACGCGAGTGTATTGCCGAAAATCAGATCCTGCGGCGCATCGCCCGCCACTGCATCGAACCGACCGACGGTCTGTTTATCACCCTTCCCGAAGACGATCTCGCCTTTCAGTCGACCTTTATTACCGCCTGCCGGGCGGCGGGGATTGTGGCCGAGGCCATCGACCCGGCCCTCGCGCGCCGCATTGAGCCCTCGGTCAACCCGGCTCTGACGGGGGCGGTGAAAGTGCCTGACGGTACGGTTGATCCTTTTCGCCTGACGGCCGCCAATATGCTGGACGCCCGCGAGCATGGCGCGCGCATTCTGACCGGACACGACGTCACCGGGCTTATCCGCGAAGGCGATCGCATCTGTGGCGTGCGGCTGTTTAACGCGCAATACAACGAACAGAGCGAGCTGTTTGCCTCCGTGGTCGTTAATGCCGCTGGGATCTGGGGACAGCGCATCGCGGAATACGCCGACCTGTCGGTTCGCATGTTCCCGGCAAAAGGCTCGCTGCTGATCCTCGACCACCGTATTAATAACCACGTGATCAACCGCTGCCGCAAACCGTCCGATGCCGATATCCTCGTCCCCGGCGATACCATTTCGTTAATCGGGACGACCTCGACCCACGTCGACTACAGCCAGATTGATGACAATCGCGTGACCGCCGAAGAGGTGGATATCCTGCTGCGCGAAGGGGAAAAACTGGCCCCGGTGATGGCGCAGACCCGCATTCTCCGTGCCTATGCCGGAGTACGTCCGCTGGTCGCCAGCGATAACGATCCGAGCGGACGTAACGTTAGCCGGGGCATCGTGCTTCTCGATCACGCTGAGCGCGACGGCATGGAGGGGTTCATTACCATTACCGGCGGCAAGCTGATGACCTACCGTCTGATGGCCCAGCTTGCGACCGATGCCGTCTGCCGCAAGCTGGGCAATAGCCAGCCGTGCGTCACCGCAGAACAACCGCTGCCCGGATCGCGGCAGCCCACCGAGAAAACGCTGCAAAAGATCATCTCCCTCCCTGCCCCGCTGCGCGGGTCGGCCGTCTATCGCCATGGCGACAGGACGCCGGCCTGGCTGGGTGAAGGGCGGCTTAGCCGCAGTCTGGTCTGCGAATGTGAAGCCGTTACCGCCGGTGAAGTGCAGTACGCGGTGGAGAACCTGACGGTCAATAGCCTGCTCGATCTCCGTCGCCGCACCCGCGTGGGCATGGGCACCTGCCAGGGCGAACTCTGCGCCTGTCGTGCCGCCGGGTTGTTGCAGCGTTTTAACACCACTACCGCCACCCAGTCGCTGGATCAGCTCAGCGCTTTTCTGAATGAACGCTGGAAAGGCATTCAGCCCGTCGCCTGGGGCGATGCCCTGCGCGAAACCGAGTTTACCCGCTGGGTCTACCAGGGGCTTTGCGGTCTTGAGAAGGAGCAACAGGATGAAATTTGATACGGTGATTGTCGGCGGCGGGCTGGCGGGCTTGCTCTGCGGCATCAAACTCACGAAGCAGGGGCTGCGCTGCGCCATTATCACCCGGGGCCAGAGCGCCCTGCACTTCTCCTCGGGCTCGCTGGATCTGGTGGACGAAAGGTGCCGCGATAAACTGCCGCCGGAGCACCCTTATCATCTGACCGGTGCGCAGCATATTGACCGCCTGGCGCTGGAAACCGAAGCGCTGCTGGCGGAGTGCGGCGCGCGTCTGCAGGGGAGCGCCAGGCAAAATCATCAGCGGGTCACGCCGCTTGGCAAACTGCGCTCTGCCTGGCTCAGCCCTGAAGAGGTGCCCGTTGCCCCCTTTAATGCCGCGCGCGTGCGGGTGGTGGGCATCAGCGGTTTTCTTGATTTTCAGGCACATCTTGCGGCGGCATCGCTGTGTCGCCAGGGCGTTAACGCCGAGGCGGCCGAGATTGAGCTGCCCGAACTGGATGTCCTGCGCGATAACCCGAGCGAGTTTCGCGCGGTGAACATCGCCCGTTTTCTGGATAACGAGGAGAGATGGTCGCTGCTGTACGACGCCCTCAGGCCGCTCGGCGAAACATGTGACGCGCTCTTTATGCCCGCCTGCTTTGGCTTAAGCGACAACAGGCTCTGGCGCTGGCTTTCGGATCGCCTGCCCTGCACGCTCGGGTTACTGCCTGGGCTTCCCCCTTCGGTGCCCGGCATTCGCCTCCATACCCAGCTCCAGCGCAAATTTGTGGCGCAGGGCGGCGTGTGGATGGCGGGAGACGAGGTGAAAAAAATCACCCTGACCGACGGGGCAGTCAGCGAGGTATGGACGCGCAACCATGGCGATATTCCCCTGCGCGCGCACTTCACCGTGCTGGCAAGCGGCAGCTTCTTCAGCAACGGGCTGCTCAGCACCCGCGAGGGGATCCGGGAAGCCATTCTGGGACTGAATGTCAGGCAAAGTCCGTCTCGCGCGGACTGGTATCAGAGCGATTTCTTTACGCCGCAGCCCTGGCAGCAGTTCGGCGTTATCGTGGATAGCCATCTGCACCCGCAGCTTTCCGGTAAGGCGATCGGCAATCTTTTCGCCATCGGCTCCGTGCTGGGCGGCTACGATCCCATCACCCAGGGCTGTGGCGGCGGCGTTTGTGCCGTAACGGCACTCTACGTTGCGGAGCAGATTATTCAGCGCACGGAGGCTGAACAATGAACGATACCCGTTTCGAAAGCTGCATTAAATGCACGGTCTGCACCACGGTCTGCCCGGTCAGCGGCGTGAACCCGCGCTATCCCGGTCCGAAGCAGGCGGGGCCCGACGGCGAGCGCCTGCGCCTGAAGGACGGCAGGCTCTACGATGAGGCGCTGAAATACTGCATCAACTGTAAACGCTGTGAGGTGGCCTGCCCGTCGGATGTCAACATCGGGGATATTATCCAGCGCGCCCGGGCACGCTACAGCAGGCAAAAACCGTCATTGCGGGACGCCATTCTGAGCCATACCGATCTGATGGGCAGCCTCTCAACGCCCTTTGCCCCGCTGGTGAATGCCGCTACCTCACTCGAGCCGGTGCGCAAGCTGCTGGACGCCACGCTTAAAATCGACCATCACCGCAGCCTGCCAAAATATTCTCACGGGACTTTCCGCCGCTGGTATAAATCCGTTGCGGCGGAACAGGCGCAGTTTGCCGAACAGGTCGCCTTCTTCCACGGCTGTTACGTGAACTACAACCATCCGCAGCTGGGAAAAGATCTGCTGAAAGTGCTTAACGCCATGGGGACCGGGGTACAGCTTCTCAGCAAAGAGAAGTGCTGCGGCGTCCCGCTCATCGCCAACGGGTTTACGGATAAAGCGCGCAGGCAGGCAAAAAGCAACGTTTCGTCGCTGCGCGAGGCCATTGTCGACAAGGGGATCCCGGTGCTGGCGACCTCGTCCACCTGTACTTTTACGCTGCGCGATGAGTATCCGCACCTGCTGGATGTCGATAACAGCGGCCTGCGGGAACATATCGAGCTGGCGACGCGCTTTCTGTGGCGCAAGCTGGACGGCGGACAGACGTTGCCCCTGAAGGCGTTACCGCTGAAAGTGGTCTATCACACGCCATGCCATATGGAAAAGATGGGCTGGGCTCTCTATACGCTGGAGCTGCTGCGGTTAATTCCGGGCCTTGAGCTAACGGTGCTGGATTCGCGCTGCTGCGGCATCGCGGGCACCTACGGCTTTAAGCGGGAAAACTACGAAACATCACAGGCAATCGGTGCCCCGCTGTTCCGCCAGATTGAGGAGAGCGGCGCGGATCTTGTGGTGACCGACTGTGAAACCTGTAAATGGCAGATTGAGATGTCCACCCACAAGCGCTGCGAGCATCCCATTAGCCTGCTGGCACAGGCGCTGGTTTAAGCAAGCGCCCGGCAGAACGTCACTGCCGGGCTCCCCCTGATTAATAACTCGTTTTACTGGCCGCGGATAACGGTGTTTTGAACATCGCCAGTCGCCTGTCGAGGGCGTCGGTGTAGAGCATGGTGTCCACGCCTACCGCAACAAAGGTCACCCCCCAGCTCAGCGCCTTTTGCGCCATCTGTGGATCGACCGCAAGAAAGCCTGCGGCTTTACCCGCAGCACAAATGCGGCGAATGCTGCGCTCGATAATCGCCTGGACTTCCGGGTGCCCGGCGTTGTCCGGATAACCCAGCGACGCCGACAGATCGGCCGGACCGATAAACACGCCGTCAATCCCCTCCACTTCCAGGATCGCATCCAGGTTATCCAGCGCCGTTTTGCTCTCCACCTGAATCAGCAGGCAGAGCTCGTCATTGGCCTGAGCCATGTAATTTTCGACTCGTCCCCAGCGCGCCGCTCGCGCCACCCCTGCCCCGACACCGCGCGTGCCCAGCGGCGGATAGCGCGTAGCCGAGACGATCTCCCGCGCCTGCTCTGCGCTGTCGACCATCGGGATCAGCAGCGTTCTGGCACCAATATCCAGCACCTGTTTGATCAGGCTGCGCTCGCCGTCAACCGGGCGGATCACCGGCTGGCTGGCATAAGGGGCAATCGCCTGCAGCTGGTGGTAGAGATCCTGAACGGTGTTAGGCGCATGCTCCCCGTCGATTAACAGCCAGTCATAGTCTGAGGTTGCCGCTATCTCCGCCATGTAGGACGAGGTGGAACTCAGCCACAGCCCAATCTGCGGTTCGCCGTTTCGCAGGGCCTGCTTAAAAGGGTTAGAAAGAACGTTCTGCATAATAACTCCCTGAAAATTAATGATGTATGCGGTCGGCCTGCGGCACGGAGCGGGTCACTCCCAGCACGAAGATCGCCAGCGAACCGAGAATGGCGATGGCGGCCAGCGCCAGCAGCCCGGCGGCATCGCTGCCAAAGACGTTCTGGGCTTCCACCCGGATGAGCGGGGCGAGAAAACCGCCCACCGCGCCAAACAGGTTGACGAAGCCAATCCCTGCCGCCAGCGCGGTGCCGGAGAGCAGCTGCGTCGGCATGGTCCAGAAGACCGGCTGCACGGCAATGAACCCCACCGCGGCCACGCACAGGGCCATTATCGCCAGTACCGGCGACACCAGCCCCGACACACCCACCCCAATACCGGCAGCCAGCAGCGTCAGGGTGGCGATGTTGCGCCGTTCGCCGGTGCGGTCGGAATAACGCGGGATAAGCCAGGTGCCAAACAGCGCCGCAACCCACGGGATCGCCGCCACCACCGAGGCGGTAAAGCCCACTTTGGTGCCAAGCAACGCAGCGACCTGGGTCGGCAGGAAGAAGATCAGCCCGTAGACGGCAATCTGAATGGTCATGTAGATAAAGGCCAGCTGCCAGACCCGGCCATTGCGCAGGGCATCCCTCAGGCGTGACGTCGCTTTGCTCTGCTCTTCACTCGCCAACTGGTTGATCAGCGCCTGTTTCTCCTCTGCGTTCAGGAAGCGTGCCTGCTGCGGTGTATCGTCAAGCCAGAAGAAGGTGAAGACCCCGGCCCCCACGGCGATCAGCCCTTCGATAACAAACATCCAGAACCAGCCGGGATGGCCCATAAAGCCATGCATCTCCAGCAGCGCGCCGGAGAGCGGCGATCCGAGCGACAGCGCCAGCGGCGCGCCCATGTAGAACAGCCCCATGATGCTGGCGCGGTTGCGCTGGGGGAACCACTGGGAGGTAAGGTAAATCATGCCGGGGAAGAAGCCCGCTTCCGCCGCCCCCAGCAGGGTGCGGATCAGCAGGAATTTGCTTTCGGTATCGGCCCACGCCATCGCCGCAGAGAGGAATCCCCACAGCAGCGTGGTGGTGCCAATCCACGTCCGGGCACCGAATTTGCGCATCAGCAGGTTGGCGGGAACCCCCAGCAGGGCATAGACCACAAAGAAGATCCCGGCCCCGAGGGCGTAGGCTTCGTTGCTGAGCCCGGTATCGATCTGGTAGCTCTCCTTGGCGAAGCCGATGTTAGAGCGATCCAGAAACGCCAGCACGTACAGCGCCAGCATAAACGGGATCAGACGGGCGCGGTTTTTCCTGACCACGCCGTCAAGCAGAGTCATACTCATAGACAATCCTCAGTGAACGGTGACGCCACGCCGGTGCGCGGCGCGGCGGTTTAGTGGCTGTAAGGACGTTTCAGGGCGCAGTCACGGTTGAGCTCGACGCCGAAACCGGGTTTATCCAGTACCGATTTGTGGATGCGGCCATTCACCGGCACCGGTTCATCGAGCAGGATCGGGTCAAACTGCGGACGCAGCGTGGCGCAGTCCGGGCTGGTCATCAGGAATTCGCTGAACGGCGTGTTGGTGAAGGTGATCACCGCGTGATGGGAGTAGACCGACGAGCCGTGCGGCACCACCAGCTGCCCACGGGCTTTGGCGATGGCGGCGATCTCCACCAGGGTGGTTAAGCCGCCGCACCAGCCCACGTCCGGCTGCATGATGTCGATCCCGGTCTCCGATAGCGTGCGGAAGGACTGCAGGGTGCCGTGGTGCTCGCCGCTGGTCACCATCATGCCCGGCGGGGCATTGCGCTTCAGCTCGCGGTAGCCTTCATACTGCTGCGGCGGCAGGCACTCTTCAATCCACTTCAGGTTATAGGGCGCACAGGCGTGGGCCAGCTTCGTGGCGTAATTCACATCCTGGCTCATCCAGCAGTCCAGCATCAGCCAGAAATCAGGGCCACATTTTTCCCGGTACTCCGCCACCATCGCCACATCCTGGCGGATCCCGGCGTCGCCGTCGTGCGGCCCCCGGTGAGTCGGCATTTTACCGCCGATGAAGCCCATCTCTTTCGCCAGGTCCGGGCGCGCGCCGGTGGCGTAAAAACGAATTTCATCCCGCACCGCACCGCCCAGCAGCTTGTAGACCGGCAGCCCAACCACCTTGCCGAACAGATCCCACAGCGCCAGGTCGATGCAGGAGATGGTGTTCAGCACCAGCCCGCCAGAGCCTGCATAGAACATCGTCGCCCCGAGCATCTGGTCGTGGATGAGCTTGATGTCGCTGACGCACTTGCCCTCAACAAAGCGGCTGAGGTGTTTCTCCACGATAAAGCAGCCCATCTCTCCTGCGGTGGAGACGGCAAAACCGGTCTGGCCGTTGTCGGCCTCCACTTCGACAATCAGCGTACCGAGGACGTTAATGCCGAACGACTGGCGCGACTGCTCATACTGCGGGTATTTGCTCATCGGGGTGGCGATGTGGTCGTCGATCCAGTGGTTAGCCCCCTGGTCGTGATAATCGCCGCCGCCAGCGCCCTTCTCTGCCGTAGCGCCACCGGTGAACCAGGCGCGGATCTGTTTAATCTTTGGTAGGGTCATGATGTTCTCCATTTTATGAGGCGTGTTGTTCGAAGGGGCTTTTCCAGCCCAGTAAGCGGGAAATGTCTTTCGCGCAGGCAATGGCTTTACCGGCCAGGTAGTCGCGGTTGTCCTCGTTGATTTGCAGCCGGGTGCCCACCACCGAGATCGCCGCGGTGAGTTCGTTGCTGGCATTAACGACCGGGGCCGCCACGCAGCGCACGTCGGGGTAGTCTTCGCCGTTATCAAAGCTCCAGCCCCTGGCGCGAATGCGTGCCAGCTCGCTCCGCAGCTGCCCGGGATCGGTAATGGTGGTCGGGGTGGCTCGCTCCCAGCTCAGACCGGCGATAATTGCCTCCTGCGTCTGGGTGGGTTGCCAGGCAAGCAGACACTTGCCAATGCCCGAGCGGGAGAGCGACAGGCTTTTGCCCTCATGGGAGCGCACGCTGATGGTGGCCGGGGACTCGATCTTCAGAATATAGTAGGCGTTATCGTGATCGATGATGCCGAGGTGGCACAGCATGCCGCATTCGTCCATCAACCGGGTCAGACGCGGGCGCGCCAGCTCGCGCAGATCCATCCGGCTGACGGCTTGGCCTGCCAGCTCCACCAGCTTGGTCCACAGGCAGTAGTTATCCTGGTTATCGAGGCTCAGAAAGCGCTGTTTTCTCAGCTCACCCAGCAGCAGATAGGCGGTGCTTTTCGGGATGCCGAGCTCCTCGATGATGGTCGCGGCGCTGCACGGCCCCAGACGGGCAATGGTATTGAGAATATCAATGGCGCGGGTCAGCGCCGGTACTTTGCTTGATTCCAGCATAGTGGACTCCAGTCCTGAATACTGGAATCAGTGTTGCGGCTGTGAGGGAGTTTATTTGTGAGCGAGTTCAAATCTCGCGCGCTATCCAGCCTGCTGGACAAGCAGCAGTGGAATTATGTGATAAACAGCACGGAAAAAAATCTGGCGAGTACAACAGGTTGGACAAACAGGCGCCGGGCGGGGAGCCCGGCGCGCAACTGTTACGGCAGGAACAGCGACTCAACCACGTTGATCCAGCCATGCTCGCTGGCAACCGGTTTGCCGTTCAGCCAGCGACGCAGCATATTCAGCGCCATCATCGCACAGACCTCCTGACGTACCGCCAGGCTGTAGCGCGTGGCGCTCATTTTGACGCGCAGGCCGTGGGTGCCTTCGGGAGTAGAAAGGGCAAAGTTAAGATGCTCCTCTTCCAGCCCGGAGATCGCCAGCGCCAGCCCGGCGAAGTGGTTCACCCGACGTTCGGCGGCCCAGTGCGCGGTTTGCGCCAGGGTCTCTTCCTGAGAAGGCACCACTTCGCTTGCCAGCAGCGAGGCGTTGGCGCGGGATAACTGCAGAGCCAGAAGCCCGCCGGTGAACTGCTCGCTCAGGGTCAGGCCTAGCTGACGGGCCTGCAGTTCACGAACGATCTGCGCCGGTAACCCCTCGGTACCTTCAAAAATCAGATTCTCACCCGCGACGCGCTGAACTTCTGGCCACAGCGCCAGCATCGCGGCTTTTTCCGTCGCCGGGCCGGTGAGTTTCAGTTCGATAATCGGCATCGAAGAGCGATACCCCATCGTGACGCCCGGCGGTAAAGCGAGATGATCGAGGCTCTGGGCCAGATCGCTTTCGGAGCGGCCAAAGGTAGTAAGACGCAGGCAAATCGGCGGTTCAGGAAGGGTAAAACGGGCCCGCAGTCGCGGCAGGATCTCCTGTTCGACCATCACCTTAAATTCGGAGGGCACGCCGGGGGTGAAGAACATCAGACAGCGGTTAAGCTGAATAGCAAAGCCGCATGCGGTGCCAACCGGGTTATCCACCAGCTCCGCGCTGGCCGGGATTTCGGCCTGCTTGCGGTTGCTGGGCGCCATCACCCTGCCGCGGTCGCTGAAGAAACGTTCCATATGGCTGAGCCACTCGGTGTGCAGCACCAGCTCTTCGCCTTTTGCCGTGGCGGCGGCCAGCGCGCTCAGATCGTCGCTGGTGGGGCCGAGCCCGCCATTCACAATCAGCACGTCGGCGTGTTCGCTGCGCTCGCGCAAAACGTTAACCAGTGCCTCAAGCGAGTCACCCACCGTATTACGCCGCGTTAACGGCAATCCCTGTTCAAAGAAAATATCAGCCAGCCAGGCCGCATTGGTATCGGTAATTTGTCCATGCAGCACTTCATCGCCAGTGGACAGCATCTCCACGTTTATCATTGTGTTCTCCCGCTTAGGTGGTGAAAACACTATAACGCAATCGGCGGGGAGAGGGAGAGAAACAGGCGCGGCAGAACGCCGCGCCGAAGGGATCAGAAGCCTGCGCTCACGCCCACGTACGGGCCATCAGCAATGGCGTTGTCGCGGTTGCCATCTTTGCCCGCCAGGTTCAGGTAGCGGTAGCCCGCTTCAATGGTAATCGGACGCATAATGGTCCAGCGCGCACCGGCGTTGGCTTCTTCATAGCTGTCGATACCGCTGGAGAGGGAGTCCGGAGAGTAGTAGTACTCGCCGAACAGCCCAAAGCTGTCGCCAATTTTCCACTGCAGGCCGCCGCCGACCGCTGCCGCGTAGCCTTCGTCGCCGTCGTTCGGGTTGGTGTAAATGCCTTTACCGCCGACGGTTGCGAGGAATGGACCAAGAGGGATATTGAACCCCAGCCCCAGGCTTGCCGCATCGCCGTCGTCATCGTTATGCGTCCAGCCGCCGGTCATCGCCAGACCTGCGCTATCCGTGCCAAGACCAAAGCCCAGGTGGGTATAGTCCTCGCCCGCCGAGCCGTTAAAGGAGATAGCGTTAGCCGCCGCAGATACAAACATCAGGCCGCTTAAGCCCAGTAATGCCACTTTTTTCATTGTCGTGATCCCGCACAATTTTATTCATGAATGTCCCAAAACCGCGAGATTTTACCCTGAGACTCTCAGGGATCAATGGACTCTGCGTGCGTCAGACAATTAGTTTGTAACGATTTGATAATATCTGCCTTTATGCCATCAGGAGAAAACGCATTTTGACGCACAGCCCGCCAGAGGTTTCGCTGCGCGACAGCTGAAGATGGCTGCGGTGCAGGCGGGCAATATCGCTCGCCAGCGCCAGACCGATGCCCGATCCGCTGGCATCGCCCACGTTATCCAGACGGCGAAACGGCAGCATGGCCTGCGGGATCAGATCCTCGGCTATTCCCGGGCCGCTGTCTTCCACGCTCAGCTCAACCGCGCCGTTATGGGTGCGCAGGTACACCGTCACCATCCCCTGCTCCGGCGTGTATTTAATCGCATTTTCCAGCAGATTGGCGCACAGCTCGCCCAGCAAAACTTCATCTCCTTCGATTATCACCGGCTGCTGCTCACCGTCGTATCCCAGATCGATCGCTTTGCTGCGCGCCTGCGCCAGCCGGGAGAAGCAGCAATTCTGCACCACCTGCACCAGATCGACGGCGGCAAACGGGTGCTCCTCCTGCTCTTTACGCTTCACCGCCGCAAGCTGTAACAGGCGCTCGGTCAGCACGATGGTGTTATCCAGCGTCACGTTCATCGCCCGTAAGCTCTCCTGCCACAGCGCCGGATCGTCCCGCGTCAGGGCAACCGAGACCTGGGTTTTCAGCACCGCTAAGGGTGTTTTGAGCTGGTGAGAGGCATCGGCATTGAAGCGCTCCTGGCGCGAAAGCACCCCGCGTAGCCGGTCAATATAGCGGTTGAAGGCCACGATCAGCAGTCGGGTTTCTGACCAGGGCAGCAGCTCGGGCAGCGGGGCCAGCACCCCCGGTTCGCGCCGGACCATCAGGGATGAAAGCTGGCGCATCGGGCGCAGCACGCGGCGCAACAGCCAGGCGGTTAAAATCAGCGTCAGCAGGACCAGCATCCCCTGAGATACCCATGACGAGAACAGCAAGCTGCTGGCGAGATAGCGACGGGACTGTAGCGTTTCGGCGACATAGATCTCCGCCATGCCGACAATACCGTCCTCGTTGACGGGCTGGAGCAGTTTCGCCACGCGGATCGCCTGCCCGCGGTATTCGGTATGATAAAACCAGGCCAGCGCCGGGTAGAGCGTGGTACGCGACGTTGAAGGGGGCATCTTCGGCAGATCGTCATAACCGGAGATCACCCGCCCGTCGGGGGCGACCACCTTGTAGTAAAGCCGGTCGTTCATGTTGAGCTCAAAGCTGTCGAGCACCACCCAGGGCACATTCACCTCGAGCCTGCCGTCATGAACCACCAGCCGCTCGGAGACCGTCCGCGCCGAGGATAGCAGGGTGCGGTCGTAGGCCTGCGTCGCCGCCTGCAGTGCGCTGACGTAGCTGTTAAACGCGGACAATCCCCACAACAGCAGCAACGGCAGGCCCAGAAAAAGCAGCAGCTGAAAGTAAAGTGACTGCGGCTTAACCCACCTCATCGCCGCACTCCAGCACGTAGCCAAGCCCGCGCAGGGTGGTTACCCGCACCCCGCTGCCGCTCAGCTTTTTGCGCAGGCGATGGATATAGAGGTCGATACTCTCCGGGCTGACGTCGTCGTTCAGGCTGAACACCTGGTCGAAAAGCTGCTGTCGTGAGACGGGTCGGGTCCGGCGATGCATCAACACTTTCAGCAGAGAGAGCTCGCGCGGCGTCAGGGAGAGCGGCTCATCGCGCAGCAGAAAAAAGCCTTCATCGTCGTACTCCAGCTCCCCCAGGCGCTGACGCTCCTGAGTCCGCCCTTCGCTTCTGCGCAGCAGGGCACGCAGCCGGGCATCAAGCTCCTCCAGCTCGAACGGCTTCGGCAGATAGTCATCCGCCCCGGCATTCAACCCTGTCACCCTGTCCGCCACGTTGCTGCGGGCAGTGAGAAACAGCACGGGAAGCGTCTGGCCGCGCTTGCGCAGGCGATGGACCACCTCCAGCCCGTCAAAACCGGGCATGCCGATATCCAGGACGGCGACGGCATAGCTTTCACCCTGCAACAGATGGTCGGCCGCCCGGCCGTCGTTAACACAGTCCACGGCGAAGCCACCCTGCACCAGCGCTTTCTCCAGCCAGTGAGCCAGCTCACGATTATCTTCCGCTAGTAAGAGACGCATATCACATCCTGTAAAGTTGGTGTCGCAGTGAAAGGGAAATGAAAGGTTAATGTTTTAACAATCACGCAACGGAATCGCCACAAGGTGGTTCACATAATCAGAAAAAAGACCTGTACCCGTACTCCCGGTTCTCCGGCGTGAGGATAAACGATGAAAAAACAATTACTTTCTACCCTTGCTGCAAGCGTATTGCTGTTGAGTGCCTCTGTCGTCCAGGCGCAGGATGCCCCGTCCCGCACCGAATGTATCGCCCCGGCTAAACCAGGCGGCGGCTTTGATCTCACCTGCAAGCTGATTCAGGTCAGCCTGCTGGAGACGAAGGCTATCGAAAAACCGATGCGCGTCACCTACATGCCCGGCGGCGTGGGCGCGGTGGCCTATAACGCGATTGTCGCCCAGCGCCCTGCCGAAGCGGGCACCGTGGTGGCCTTTTCCGGCGGCTCGCTGCTGAACCTCTCCCAGGGCAAATTTGGCCGCTACGGTGTGGATGACGTGCGCTGGCTCGCCACCGTCGGCACCGATTACGGCATGATTGCCGTGCGGGCAGACTCCCCGTGGAAATCCCTTCAGGATCTGCTGACCGCCATGGAAAAAGATCCGAACAGCGTAGTGATTGGCGCGGGGGCATCGATCGGCAGCCAGGACTGGATGAAAGCCGCCCTGCTGGCGCAGCAGGCAAAAGTGGATCCACACAAGATGCGCTATGTGGCGTTTGAGGGCGGCGGCGAGCCCGTCACGGCGCTGATGGGCAATCACGTTCAGGCTGTCTCGGGCGATCTCAGTGAAATGGTGCCCTACCTGAGCGGCGATAAAATCCGCGTGCTGGCGGTCTTCTCGGAAAACCGTCTGCCGGGGCAGCTGGCGAACGTCCCGACCGCCAAAGAGCAGGGCTATAACCTGGTCTGGCCAATCATCCGCGGATTCTTCGTCGGGCCAAAAGTGACCGATGCCGAGTACCAGTGGTGGGTCGACGCGTTCAACAAACTTCAGCAGACCGAAGAGTTTAAGAAACAGCGCGATCTGCGCGGGCTGTTTGAGTTTAACCTCAACGGCAAGCAGCTGGATGAGTACGTTAAAAAACAGGTGAATGACTACCGCGAGCAGGCGAAAGCCTTTGGACTGGCGAAATAACCGGAGGCGCTATGAGCGATCGTATTTTTGCCGGGATCTGGCTGCTGCTCTGCATTGGCGGGCTGTTCGTCGCCTGGCAGATCCACAGCGAATACAGCTATGAACCCGTGGGGCCTCGCCCTTTCCCGATGGGCATTGTCGGCCTGATGCTGCTCTGCTCCGTCGCCCTGCTGCTGCGACAGCCGGATGACGTGCAGTGGCCGCTACGCCGCACCCTGCAACGTCTGCTGGTGATGGTGATTGTTCTGTTGACCTACGCGTGGGGCTTTGAGTGGCTCGGCTTCCCGATTGCCACCGCCCTGCTGACGATGGTGATTGGCATGCTGTTTAACGCCTCGCTGCCTGCGGCGGGGATCTCCGGGGTCGTGCTGGGCATTTTACTCTGGTACGCCTTCGACCGCCTGCTGGACGTGACGTTGCCCCTCGGCGCCTGGTTTAACTAACGGAGCACGCTATGGATACCTGGATTTATCTCTCTCAGGGGTTCGCGGTAGCGATGACCCCGGAAAACCTGGTCATTGCCCTGATCGGCTGTTTCGTCGGGACCATTGTCGGCCTGCTGCCGGGCCTGGGGCCCATCAACGGCGTGGCGATCCTGCTGCCGCTGGCCTTTGCCCTGCACCTGCCCGCAGAGTCGGCGCTGATCCTGCTGGCGACGGTTTACATCGGCTGCGAGTACGGGGGGCGTATTTCGTCGATACTGCTTAACGTGCCCGGCGACGCTGCCGCCATCATGACCGCGCTGGACGGTTATCCGATGGCGCAGCAGGGACGCGGCGGGGTGGCGCTCTCCATTTCGGCGGTCAGCTCGTTCTTCGGGTCGCTGATTGCCATCGGCGGCATCATCCTGTTTGCTCCGGCGCTGGCCCAGTGGTCGCTGGCGTTTGGTCCGGCTGAATATTTTGCGCTGATGGTGTTCGCCATCGCCTGCCTCGGCAGCATGATGGCGCAGAATCCGCTGAAGTCGTTTTTATCCGCGCTGATTGGCTTAGGCTTAGCCACCGTCGGCGTGGATGCTAACACCGGGGTGTATCGCTTTACCTTCGACAGCGTTCACCTGTCCGACGGCGTGCAGTTTATCGTCGTGGTGATTGGCTTGTTCTCGGTCTCTGAAATTTTACTGATGCTGGAACATACCAGCAGCGGGCAGACGCTGGTCCGCAAAACCGGCCGCATGATTTTTAACGCCAGAGAGGGTGCGCAGTGTATCGGCGCCACCTTGCGTTCGTCGGTAATTGGTTTCTTCGTCGGCATTCTGCCCGGCGCGGGGGCGACCATCGCCAGTGCTATCACCTACATGACCGAGAAAAAGCTGAGCGGTAACAGCGACAGCTTCGGCAAAGGCGATATTCGCGGTGTGGCGGCGCCCGAAGCGGCAAACAACGCCTCGGCCTGCGGTTCGTTTATCCCGATGCTGACGCTCGGCGTGCCGGGTTCCGGTACCACGGCGGTGATGATGGGCGCGCTGACGCTCTATAACATCACCCCGGGTCCGGCGATGTTTACCGAGCAGCCGGATATTGTCTGGGGTCTGATTGCGGCGCTGCTGATCGCCAACGTGATGTTGCTGGTGATGAACATCCCGCTGATCGGCCTCTTCACCCGCATGCTGACCATTCCCCTGTGGTTCCTGGTGCCCGCCATTGCAGCCGTCTCTGCGGTTGGGGTCTACGCGGTGCACAGCACCACCTTCGACCTGGTGCTGATGGTGCTGCTCGGCGTGCTGGGGTACATCCTGCGCAAGATGCACTTCCCGATGTCGCCGCTGATCTTAGGGTTTGTGTTAGGGGAAATGCTGGAGCAGAACCTGCGCCGCGCCCTCTCCATCAGCAACGGCAATATGGCGATCCTGTGGGAAAGCAGCGTGACGAAGATCCTGCTGGCGATGGCGATTATGGTGATCGTGGTGCCGCCGGTTCTGCGTCTGGTGCGCCGCCGTCAGCGCAAGCCGCAGCCGGATATTGGTTGATTAGCCTCTCAGCAGGGCATTGACCCACTGTTTTAACGCCTGGCGGGAGATTTTAATCCCGCCATTTTTTAGCTCAGCGGGCAATGCCAGCCAGTGTACCGGCTGTTCAAAGCGCGCCACCCTGCCCCGGATCCAGTCAGGGAGGCGGGCAATATCGGTTCCCGGCTCACACTCCACCACCGCGACCGGACGCTGCCCGAACTCGGCGTCGTCCAGCGGAACGATAAACACCTGGCTTATCTGCGGATGCGTGGCGATGATCCGCTCAACGGCTTCCGGCTGAACCCCCTCTCCCCCGCTGAAAAAGAGATTATCCATGCGGCCTAAAATGGTCAGGCGCCCGTTTTGCCACTCCCCGCGATCGCGGGTGGCAAACCAGCCCTGAGCATTCGTCAGGGAGAGTAACGCCCCGTCCCGCCAGTAGCCTGCCGCCATACTTTGCGCTCTGATCCAGACCTCACCGTCAATAACCTGCACCTCCCTGCCGGGCAGCGGAGCGCCAACGTCCGGCTCGCCGTCCGCCGCTTTCGCACAGACGGTTGAGGCGAACTCCGTCAGACCATAACCGCAGAAAGTGCGAATACCCTGCTCACGCGCCTTCTCCGTTAATTCGACAGAAATTGCCGCCCCGCCGAGCAGGACGGCTTTCAGCGCAACCTGATGCTGAGCATTAAGCAGACGCCAGAGCTGGGTCGGCACCAGAGAAGCATGGGAGCAGCCCTGCAGCGCCTGCTCCAGCGGCTGTTTTTCACGTACGGTTAACCGCGCGCCAGCCTGCAGCCAGCGCCACAAAATGCCCTGGCCAGAAACGTGGAACAGCGGCAGGGAGAGCAGCCAGTCGTCATCATCGCTGTAGGGCATCAGCGCCAGAACCCCTTCTGCGCTGGCAAGATGCGCCGCACAGGTGTGCACCGCCGCTTTCGGCAAACCCGTCGAGCCGGAGGTGAGCGTCATGGAGGCCAGACGTTCCGGCTGCCAGGGGACAGCATATTCACCCGGCATCTCTGAGAGGCTAAGTAAAGCGATGCCGTCATAGGCGCCGTCCAGCACCAGCGCATGGCGCAGCGTCATCTGCGGAAGCAGCACGTCCAGCAGCGGTCCCGGAAGCTGGGGATTCACAGGCAGAATGCGCGCCCCGCACTGGAGCAGCGCCAGCCAGGCCAGCAGCGTCTGCGGGTGGTTACAGGCGAGCAGCATGACGCCCTCACCGTCCTCCACACCCTGATGCCGGAACCCGGCGGCAAGGCTGTCGATACGCGCGCAGAGCTGATGCCAGGTGAGCACATCGTCATTCAGCCGCAGCGCCGGTCGATCGGCTTTATGCGCGCACCAGTGCCGCCACGGCCAGTCGGAAAAGGTCATAGCAGCGGCTCCAGCGCCTCGCGGCCCAGACATGGCAAGGCATTGCCCGGCCAGGTGCGCAGCAGCTGCGCCTGCATCAGGTTCAGGGTGTCCAGGCCAGGAAGGGTATCCGGCGTGTACTGCGCGGCAATGCGCGCCAGCTGGGACAGACCGAGGCTCGACTCAATGGACGAGCTGATCACCGCCGTCATCCCCAGGGCATGCGCCGCTTTTACCTGCTCGTGCACCTTCGCGAGGCTGCCGGTGAGCGTGGGCTTGATCACCACTGCCCTGACGCCCGGCTCGGCCGCGAATTCAAAATCGTCCTCGCGCAGGCTTTCATCCCAGGCGATGGCGATCCCGGTCTCACGGGCAAATGCCAGCGAGTCCGCGCGGGTTTTGCAGGGCTCTTCCAGAAAGGCAATCCGATCCCGGTACGCAGGGTTAACGTACTTCGCAAACTGCTGCGCCTTCAGCGGGGTCCAGGCCCGGTTAGCATCAAGGCGCAGGCGCAGATCCGGGATGGCCTCCAGCAGCAGGTTCGCCACCATGCCGTCACGCACCGCTTCATACAGGCCGACCTTGATCTTCGCTACTTTCTCGCCCGGCATCGCGGCGAGAACAGCAAACAGCTCATCGGGATCGCCGGTACAGAGCGGTGCCGCGCGGTAGTTGGCCGCATCAGGTAAAAGGCCAGCCAGCTCGGCCAGCGCACAGCTGATGCCAAAATCCACCGACGCCACGCCCGGCAGCCGCGGCTCTTCGCCGTCACGCCAGGCTATGCACCAGGCCCGCAGGGCAGCTTCTGCGTCTTCCAGCGACTCACGGCTGAAGCCCGGTAGGGGGGAGATCTCTCCCCACCCTTCCCGTCCGTCGTGCTGCAGATAAACGAACAGACCGTCGCGGGTTTTTAACCGCCGCTCGCGCAGTACCACACCCGCGTCCATCGGTATCTGCCAGCGGTAGATCTGCACGCTACGCATTACGGATTCCGTTTGTATTTGCTGAAGTCCGGCTGGCGCTTCTCGTTGAAGGCGTTACGTCCTTCCTGGCCCTCTTCGGTCATGTAGAACAGCATGGTGGCATTGCCCGCCAGCTCCTGCAGCCCGGCCTGACCGTCGCAGTCGGCGTTCAGGGCCGCCTTCAGGCAGCGCAGCGCCATCGGGCTGTTTTGCAGCATTTCACGACACCAGCGCACGGTCTCTTTTTCGAGGTCGGCAATGGGTACCACGGTGTTCACCAGGCCCATATCCAGCGCTTCCTGGGCGTTGTACTGGCGACACAGGAACCAGATTTCACGCGCTTTTTTCTGACCGACGATGCGGGCCATGTAAGACGCGCCCCAGCCGCCGTCGAAGGAGCCGACTTTCGGGCCGGTCTGGCCGAAAATGGCGTTCTCGGCGGCAATCGTCAGGTCGCACATCATATGCAGGACGTGACCACCGCCAATGGAGTAACCCGCCACCATCGCGACAACCGGTTTCGGGCAGGTGCGGATCTGGCGCTGGAAGTCGAGCACGTTTAGGTGGTGCGTGCCCGCATCGTCCTGGTATCCGCCGTAGTCGCCGCGCACTTTCTGATCGCCACCGGAGCAGAACGCCTTCTCACCTTCCCCGGTCAGGACGATCGCGCCGATGTTGTCGTCATAACGGGCATCCGCCAGGGCCTGGATCATCTCTTTGACGGTTAACGGGCGAAACGCGTTGCGCACTTCCGGACGGTTGATGGTGATTTTAGCGATGCCGTCCGCCGATTTGTGGTAGCGAATGTCGGTATAGCCTTCGGAGCAGTCCTGCCATTCCACCGGTGCGTAGAGCATGTTTTCATCAGGGTAGATCATAGAGTGTCCTTTGTTGAAAGACGGAGTATCTGGGCCAGACGCTCAGCCACCGCAACGGGGTTTTCCCGATGGGCGTTATGTCCGGCGTGAGGAATTTCATGGCGGATCGCAGAAAGTTGCCGGGCAATATCCCGAAACTTGTGGTCCTGCTCGCCATAGAGATAGAAAAAAGGGACGGCGCTCTCAGCGAGCGCCGCCCGTAAATCGGGTTGTTCTGCCAGGGACGTGGCCTGCAGCATCGCGGCCAGGGTCGTCCCGTTATTCTGGCTACGCAGAGCGACCAGCTGCTCCCGCTGCGCCGGGGTGAGCGAGGCAAAGACCGGCTGTTGATACCAGTCGGCAAACACCGCTTCCAGGGGCTCCTGGCGAAAACGCGCCGCCCAGTGGGCATCGGAGGCGCGGCGGCTGGCGCGTGCATGTTCATCACTCAAACCGGGATGCGCCCCCTCGACGATCAGCCCCTGCAGCCCGTCGGGCCGCTGGCAGGCGTGATACAGTGCAATGCGGCCGCCGAGGGAGTACCCCACCAGCCAGTAGTTGAGTATGTTGTAACTAATAAGGGTGCGTTCCAGCAGGCGACTGACGTCATCGAAATCGCTCACCGCAATGGACGCCGACTCGCCGTGCCCCGGCAGATCGAGATACAGCCGGGGATACGCATCCAGATGCTCGCCCGGCAGCTGCCATTCGCGGCAATCGCCGGAAAAACCGTGCAGGAACACCAGCCAGGGTTTATCCGCCTGACCTTTACGCTGCGTTCCCGCGAGGATCACAGGTGGCTGACCTGCGCCAGCAGGTTTTGCAGCATCTGCGCCCCGTCGCTGTCGTTCACCACCACTTCGATAAGCGTGGCGCCGGGTTTGCTCCACGCCGTGTTGAGCGCGCTCTCCAGTTCATCCCAGCTCTCAGGGCGCTGATACCTAAGGCTGAACATCGCCGCGGCATGTTCAAACTGCACGTTTTGCGGCATCAGATAAAAGCGTTCCCGTTCGCTCTGCGGGGTCGGCAGCAGGGAGAAAATCTGCCCGCCGTTGTTGTTGATCACCATCAGCACAAAGGGCGCAGAGGCCTGACGGAGCAGCGCCAGCGCATTCAGATCGTAGAGCGCCGACAGATCGCCGACAATGGCCAGCGTCGAACGGGCACTGGCGCGCTGAACCCCGGCGGCAGTGGAGATCAGCCCGTCAATGCCGCTGGCCCCCCGGTTACTGAACACCGGATAGCCCGCCGGCAGGCGGGAGAAGGCGTCAATCAGGCGCACCACCAGGCTGTTGCCCACAAACAGTTGTCCCTGTTCGGGCAGATAGCGATGGATGCGGTGCGCCAGCTGCGCCTCGCCGAATGCGTCGCTCTGTTGCGCCGTCAGCGCCCAGGCCTGGCGGGAGAGTTCGGGGATTTCGCTTGCCCAGGGGGCGCGTTTTTCCGCCGGATGCCGTTCCAGCCAGTCGGCCACGCCGGAGACCAGCCGACGCCCGCGATGATGCGCGGGATCGAGCCGCCCTTCGTGCGGATCCACCAGCCAGTACTCTTCCGGCGTGCAGGTAGCCTGCCACTGTAAAAGGCGTTTTCCCGTCAGGCTGCTGCCAAGCTGCACCACAATCTGCGCCTGCTCCAGCTCGGTGACGGCCCTGGCGTTGCCGAGCCAGAGATCGGCGCACGGCAGCGGCTGTCCGGTCTGGGAGAGCACGTCGCCAATCAGCGGCCAGCCCAGCCGTTGCGCCCACTGGGCCACCTGTTTGCCCTCTTCGGCACTCATCCTGCCCGCGAGCACCACGCCGCGCTTCTGCCGCCAGAAGAACCAGTCGCGCTGGATGGGGCTTGAAAGCTCCGCCGGTGCGCGCAGCCAGGGTTTATCGCTCTGCCACCAGTCGCCCAGCGCCTGCTGCCAGTCAAGATCGGTATCATCCATTTCGCCATACAGCGGCTCGGCAAACGGACAGTTAATGTGCAGCGCACCCGCACGCAGCGCGCCCAGGGCGTTATCCACCGTCGAGACCAGCCAGCGGGCGGGAATATCCCGGGTCGGGCGCGGCAGCGACAGGGTCTGAGAGGGATGGGAAGCAAAAATACCCTGCTGGCGAATGGCCTGGTTTGCGCCGCAGTCAATTAACTCCGGGGGGCGATCGGCGGTGAGCAGGACCAGTTTTTCACCGGTCAGACCGGCTTCAATCAGCGCGGGATAGAGATTCGCCACGGCCGTACCGGAGGTGACAATGACGGCCACCGGCGCGTCGCTGGCTTTTGCCAGCCCCAGCGCCAGATGTCCGAGGCCGCGCTCATCAAAATGGGTGTGATGAATAAAGGCACGGTTTTCAGCAGCGGCCAGGGTCAGCGGCGTCGAGCGCGAACCTGGCGCGATGCAAACGTGCCTGACCCCATGGCGGGTCAGGGCTTCAAGGATCACCGCCGCCCAGCGTCGGTTAAATGAACTCACTGACATGGAATTGTCCGGTATCAATATTGCGACGTAGTATAAATAATAGAGAAAGATGTAATTTTGATATGAATCGGGAATGTACGACTCAGTATTAATCCTTTAGGAGCAGAGTGCGCAGTCCGGCGGCTTTATTTTCAATCTCCTGCCACTCCTGTTCAGGGTCGGAACCGCTCACGATCCCTGCCCCGGCATACAGGCGAACGGCGTTCTCCTGTACCCTGGCCGAACGCAGCGCCACGCAGAACTCGCTTTGCGCCAACGAGAGATAACCCGCAGAACCGGCATACCACTCCCGGTCGAAGGGTTCATTGCGGGCGATGAACTCCCACGCCGCCTGGCGCGGCAGACCGGCCACTGCCGCCGTGGGTTGCAGGCGCAGCAGGCACTGCTCATCGTCCGGCTGTTGCAGCGTGGTCCAGATGCAGCGGCGTAAATGCTGAACCTTACGCAACCGCACGATTTGCGGCGGGAGCACGTCGAGCACGCCGTTATCACGCTGCAGACGCTGACAGATGTCCTCCACCACCAGCATGTTTTCACGCTGGTTTTTATCGTCGTTCATCAGCCAGTTCCCCAGGCGGGCGGCCCTGGCATCGTCAGGATGGCTGGCAACGGTCCCGGCCAGCGCCTCGGTGCGCAGCAGCATGGCGCGCCGCCGCCACAGCCGTTCCGGTGAGGATCCGAGAAACGCCTGGCTGGCATCGCTGCGCATCAGGAAGTGGTAGCACTGGAAGTTGACCTGGCGGCTGGCCGCCATCAGCGCGGCAGGGTTTACCGGCTGGTTAAACTGCAGATCCGTGGCCCGGGCCAGCACCACTTTATCGAACTCCCCCCGGGCGATGGCGTCTGTCGCCCGGGTGATTAACTGCAGCCAGCCTGCTTTGTCAGGCTGATGGGTTTCGCTCACCACCGTCTGCGTCACCGGGGCAACCGGCTGGCTCTCCGCCAGGGAACGTACAAACTCCCGCGCGCGGATGGCCTCGGTTTTTAACGAAGTGTCGCTCCAGAGCACCAGGCGCAACGTGGCGGTTCCGCCGAAGCGCTGCCACAGCAGACGCGGCAGGAACAGGCTGCCCTGGGCTGGATCGAACGCGTTAACGCCAACCACCCGAAGATCGGGCGCGTGCGGATACAAGTGCAAAAATTGACGGGCAGCGGATAACGAGGGGAAATGCTTTATCGCCCCCAGCGCGGCGTACTCTTCATCGCCATTGCGCTGCTGCCAGTAGAACTGCGGGTAGAGTTGCTGGGCATTCAGCCAGCCGAGCGGGTCGAACGCATCATTCAGGGGAAAGGAGACATCGAGACAATGCAGGCCAGGCGCCTCGGGAAAATCAGCAGCTAACTGATGGCAAAGACCTTCCAGCGCGGTGGAAATCGAGTGCACGCGAACTTCTCCCAGCTCAAAAACCTCACATTATAAGGGGTACTTATCAGAAAAAGCAGTACCCCCGATTTGGCAGGGAGAAGCCTTCGTGCTGTGTTGTTAACGGCGGGCGAGCAGAATACCCAACACCAGACCAGCGGCGGCGCCTACGCCAATCCCCTGCCATGGTTTTTCACGGACATAATCATCCGCACGGTAGACCGCTTTTTTGGCCCTGTAATAGTATTGATCGGACGCATGGCCAACGCGCGTTTTCACATCATGCAGAGCCTGCTCAGCACGCGCTTTAAGCTCAACGTATTTCTGATCGGCCGGATCGCCGGAAGAGCGTAAGACCTCTTCCAGGGTTTCACTCAGCAGGGTCAGATCGTCATCAACATGGTTATCCGATGATTGAAAAGACATAGTGTTCTCCATGTGGTTGCATCAGTTCGATAACTATAGACAATGCCTGCCAATTCCGCCTGTTACGCTTGTTGTTCCTCTTTCGCCATCCCGACATGCGGTATGCCGTCTTCATCGTAAATTTCGGTCACCGGGATAAAACCAAAATGGCTGTAAAACGCCTGCAGATGGGCCTGTGCCCCCAGGTATAAGGCCTTGTTCGGCCAGTGGTTTTGACAGGAGCGAAGCGTTTGCTCCATCAGGGCGTAGCCGAGCTTTTCGCCCCGCGCCAGGGGGCTGATAATGACGCGGCCAATCACAACCGGGGAAAAATCATCGTCGCTTTTCAGAATCCTCGCATACGCCACCAGCTGGTTATCTCTCCAGCCGAGGATGTGGCGGTTCTCTCCCACCAGGTCGTCGCCGTCAATGTCCTGATAAGGGCAGGTTTGTTCTACCACAAACACCTCGCAGCGCAGTTGAAGTAAGGCGTAAAGCGCAGGAACGGTCAGCTCGCTATGGTGCAGATCTTGCCACTGGATCATTGAGGTCTCCTTATCGTATAGGTAGCCGTTATACTAATGACTTTTCGTCCCCGGCGCAGAGGCTTAGTGCATTATGGAGCTGCTTTTTTTAGGAACATCCGCTGGCGTGCCGACCCGTACGCGCAACGTCACATCCCTGGTGCTGGATCTACAGCACCCCACCCGCAGCGAACTGTGGATGTTTGACTGCGGCGAAGGCACGCAGCATCAGTTGCTGCGCACCGCCACCCATCCCGGCAAGCTGAATAAAATCTTCATTACCCACCTGCACGGCGACCACCTTTTTGGCCTGCCGGGGCTGCTGTGTAGCCGCTCAATGGCGGGCAATATTCACCCGCTGACCATTTTCGGCCCGCCCGGTATCCGGGAGTTTGTCGAAACCAGCCTGCGGATCAGCGGCTCGTGGACTGACTATCCCCTCGAGATTATTGAGATCAAACCGGGAGTGGTGTTCAGTGATGATGCCTATACCGTGACCGCCGCGGCGCTCAATCACCCCGTAGAGTGTTACGGCTTTCGCATTGAGGAGTGCGATAAACCCGGCGCGCTGGATGGTGCGGCGCTCGTTGCGGCTGGCGTGCCTTTCGGCCCGCTGTTCCAGCAGCTGAAACGCGGTGAAAGCGTGACCCTGGAAGATGGCCGGACGATCAACGGCGCCGACTATCTCTCCCCGCCCCGCCCCGGTAAAAAGCTGGCTATATTCGGGGATACCGCTCCCTGCGAGAACGCCCTTGCGCTGGCAAGCGGGGTTGATCTGCTGGTGCATGAGGCCACCCTTGAGAGTGCGATGGAGGAGAAGGCCAACAGCCGCGGCCACAGCTCGACGCGTCAGGCGGCCATGCTTGCCCGGGATGCGCAGGTCAAAAAACTGATCGTCACCCACGTCAGCTCCCGCTATGACGCCGAAGGCTGCGCCATGCTGCTGGCCGAGTGCCGCACCGTGTTTGCCGACACCCGGCTCGCAGAAGATTTTGCTACAGTGCGCGTTTAATGCTCTGGTTTTCCCCGAAACTGCCGATAACCAAACCAGGCAGGTATTTTTCACTTAGGGGCAAACATGGATAACTTCCAGAAAGACATTGATGACAGGGCAAATCTTACCCTGTCGAACCGTTTTGAGCTGCTGCTGTTTCGTCTGGGCACCTCGTTGAATGAAAACAAATCTGAGCTGTTCGGCATCAACGTCTTTAAGCTTCGCGAGATTGTGCCCATGCCAGCATTCACCAAACCGGCGGGGATGAAGTCGCCGCTGATGGGTATGGTCAACATTCGCGATCAGGTGATCCCGGTCATCGATCTGGCCGCGGTGGCAGGCTGCAAGCCCACCACCGGCCTTAACATTCTGCTGATCACCGAGTACGCCCGTAGCGTCCAGGCCTTTGCCGTGGAGTCGGTTGAGAACATCATGCGACTGGACTGGAAGCAGGTGCATGCGGCGGAAACCGCCGTCAGCGGACGCTATATCACCAGTATTGCCTGCCTGGACGAGAAGACCGATACCAACGATCTGGCGATGGTGCTGGACGTGGAGCAGATCCTCTATGACATCACCCCGGCCAACCACGATCTGCATGCGACCGATCTGAAAACCACCAAATTCAATATCAAGCCAGGTGCGGTGGCAATTGTGGCGGAAGACTCTAAAGTGGCGCGATCAATGCTGGAAAAAGGGCTGCAGGCGATGGAGATCCCGGCGCTGATGCACATTACCGGCAAAGAGGCGTGGGAGAAAATTGGCGTGCTGTCGGCGCAGGCGCAGGCGGAAGGCGTGCCGATCACCGATAAGATCGCGCTGGTGCTCACCGATCTCGAGATGCCGGAGATGGACGGTTTTACCCTGACGCGCAAGATCAAAACCGACGCCATCCTGAAGGACATTCCGGTGGTGATCCACTCCTCGCTTTCCGGTAATGCCAACGAAGACCATATCCGCAAGGTGAAAGCTGACGGCTACGTGGCGAAGTTCGAGCTGAACGAGCTGTCGTCGGTGATTGAAGAGGTGCTGGAGCGGGCAACAAAGAAAATCGACGGGCCGTTGATTAGCCGTAAGCAGTTGGCTTAAGCCCGGCGGCGCTTCGCTTGCACGGGCCTACGGTCTTGTAGGCCGGGTAAGCGCAGCGCCACCCGGCAATAAAAAAACCCGCCGAGGCGGGTTTTTGTTTTTACATCAGCGGCATCGCGTGCTGCACGATGGTGATCAGCGGCTGCGGATAGATACCGAAGATCAGTACCAGCAGCGCGGAGATCAGCACCACAATACCGCCGGCGCTGTACTGCCAGTTGCCCGGCGCATCGCGGTTGAGCTGCGAAGGCGCGCTCAGGTACAGGCTCACGGCAACGCGCAGGTAGTAGTAGAGACCAATCGCGGAGCCGATAACGACACCCGCCGTCAGCCACCACAGACCCGCCTGCACACCCACTGCCAGCACGTAGAACTTACCGATAAAGCCCAGCGTCATCGGGATACCCGCCAGAGAGAGCATCATCACCGTCATCACCGCAGAGAGGATCGGACGGTGCCAGAACAGACCACGGTAGGAGAACAGGGAATCTGCATCCGGGCCACGGTACGGGCTGGACATCAGGCTCACCACGCCGAAAGCGCCGAGGCTGCTGAACAGGTAACCGGCCAGGTAGACACCGACGGTCTCCATGGACATCTGGCCGCTCTGCAGGGCAATCAGCGCCACCATCAGATAGCCCAGATGGGAGATGGAGGAGTAGCCCAGCAGACGCTTGATGTTGGTCTGGCTCAGCGCCATCAGGTTACCGAAGATGATGGAGACGAAGGCGATAATGCCCAGCACCACGCGAACCGCTTCACTCTCGCCAACCGGTGCGTAGAGGAACAGACGCATCACCACGCCGAAGATAGCGATTTTGCTCGCCGTCGCCAGGAAGGTGGATACCGGCGCCGGAGCACCCTGGTAAACGTCTGGCGTCCACAGGTGGAACGGAACCAGAGAGAGTTTAAAGCCGAGGCCCACGATCATCATGCCCAGACCCGCCAGCAGCAGCGGCTCGTGCAGCATGCCGTCGCCGAGGCTCTTGCCGAGCGCTTCGAAAGAGAGGTTACCGGACTGAGCGTAGATCAGCGCAATACCAAACAGCAGGAAGGACGAAGCAGCAGCAGACAGGATCGTATACTTGATACTCGCTTCCAGAGAGCGCTTCTGGCGGAAGGCGTAACCAATCAAGCCGAACAGCGGCAGAGAGATCAGCTCGATGCCGAGGAACAGCGCCGCCAGATGGTTGGCATTGGCCAGCAGAATACCGCCAAGGGCAGCAATCAGAACCAGCAGGTAAAACTCTTCTTTGTTGTCGTTGTAGCCTTCCAGCCACGGGTAAGCAAAGGTACAGGTCGCCAGGCTGGCTAACAGCACCAGCCCGGTGTAGAGCATAGCGAAGCCGTCAACGCGCATCAGCGGCGTGACGTCCATCGCTCCCGCCTGGCCAACAAACCAGAGGGAGACTAACGCAGCGTTCAGACCCAGAACCGCCAGCGTGGCATTCAGGAAGTGATTGCGTCGCCACGCAATGGAGAGCATCACAACCACCACCGTCAATCCGACGATCAGCAGCGGTAGCAGCGCAATCAGTTGTTGTGGAGTTATTGTCATGGCGATTTACGGCCTTGTAGTAGAAGCAGAATTAACAAACCACTGCTGGATATTACCCATCGCGGAGTGCGAGGTATCCAGAATCGGCTGAGGGAAGAAGCCCAGCAGCACCAGCAGTACGACCAGCAGCAGGATGATGAACAGCTCGCGCAGCGACATCCCCGGCAGTTCTTTAGCAGCGATTTCACTCTTCGCTTTACCGAAGTAAGCGCGGTGCAGCATCGCCAGCGAGTAAACCGAAGCGAACACCAGACCGAAGGTAGAGATGACGGTGATCACCGGAACCACTTTGAAGCTGCCGAACAGGATCATGAATTCGCCGACGAAGTTACCGGTACCCGGCATCCCCAGCGTCGCCACCGCGAAGAACATCGACATCGCTGGCAGCCACTTCATCTTGCCCCACAGGCCGCCCATCTGACGCATGTCACGGGTGTGCAGACGTTCGTACAGCTGACCACACAGGATGAAGAGACCGGCTGCGGACAGACCGTGAGCAATCATCTGGATGACCGCGCCCTGGTACGCCAGCTGGCTGCCGGTGTAGATAGCAATCAGCACGAAGCCCATGTGGGAAACGGAGGTGTAAGCAATCAGACGCTTGATGTCGTACTGCGTGAAGGCCATCCAGGCACCGTAGAAGATACCGATCACACCCAGCCACATGGCAATTGGCGCAAACTCTGCGGAGGCATTCGGGAACAGCGGCAGCGCGAAACGCAGCAGGCCGTAGGCCGCGGTTTTCAGCAGGATGCCTGCCAGGTCAACGGAACCCGCCGTTGGTGCCTGGGAGTGCGCATCCGGCAGCCAGCCGTGCAGCGGAACCACCGGCATTTTCACCGCAAACGCGATAAAGAAGCCCAGCATCAGCAGATATTCCACGCCGTGGGACATCGGGGTCTTCAGCAGGTCCTGATAGTTGAAGGTCCAGACGCCGGTCGCGTTGTAGTGCACGAACACCAGCGCCAGGATGGCAATCAGCATCACCAGACCACTCGCCTGGGTATAGATGAAGAACTTGGTTGCCGCCGTGATACGCGTTTTACCGTCGGACGCCTTATGGCCCCACAGCGCGATCAGGAAGTACATCGGCACCAGCATCATCTCCCAGAAGAAGAAGAACAGGAACATGTCGATGGCAAGGAACACGCCGATAACGCCGCCCAGGATCCACATCAGGTTCAGGTGGAAGAAGCCCTGGTATTTTTCGATTTCTCGCCAGGAGCACAGCACCGCCAGAACGCCGAGCAGACCGGTCAGCACCACCATCAGCAGCGACAGACCATCAATCGCCAGATGGATCGTAATACCGAAGCGTGGGATCCACGGCAGAATGAATTCAGACTGCCACTGCGGGATGCCCGCAGACTGGGTGAGTGAATAGCCGCCCTGCAACCAGAGTTGCAGGCCAAGCGCGAGCGTCAATCCCATGGTGATCAGCGCAATCCAGCGCGGCATCTTCACGCCAAAGCGTTCGGTCTGCCAGCACAGGAACCCACCGATAAAGGGAATTAATATTAGCCAGGGTAGTAACATGGCGATTTGCATTCCTTTTTAAAGTCCCTAAGGGACCGATTTTCAACGAATTCGACAAAATTCACGCGTTAGTGCGGTTTGTGGTGTCGGGTGGCGCTCACGCTTACCCGACCTACGGTCTCGTAGGCCCGGTAAGCGCAGCGCCACCGGGCAAAACCACTATCGCAACACCATCAGCAGCGCCAGCACGACAACCGCACCGATGCTCATGGACGCCACATACCAGCGCAGATAGCCGTTCTCGCTGAACAGCAGGCCTTTACCTGCAAAGCGGGAAAGGATCGCCGGGATGTTCATCATGCTATTCAGCGGATCGCGCTTGATAAGCCACGCAATGCCGAGGAACGGTTTCACGAAGATCATGTCGTACAGCCAGTCGAAGCCCCACGCGTTGTACCACCAGGTGCCCAGCAGACGGCCCGGCGCACTGTTGGCAACCGCAGTGACCAGGGTACGTTTGCCCAGCCACAGCCATGCTGCAATCAGGATGCCCGCGATAGCGACCACACCGGAGGTGATTTCAAGCGTCAGAACGCGACCGTGCTCAAGCTCGGTTGTTGCCGGCAGTACGCCCTGCAGCGGTGGCACAATCATCGCGCCAACGAAGGTGGACAGGACCAGCAGCACAATCAGCGGCAGGTGGTGGGTGATCCCCTTCCCTGCGTGAGCGTGAATTTGTTCTTTACCGTGGAAGACGATGAAAATCATACGGAAGGTGTACAGAGAGGTCATAAACGCACCGACCAGACCTGCAACCATCAGATTGATATGACCATTCGCCATGGCGCCCGCAAGGATTTCGTCCTTACTGAAGAAGCCCGCGGTGATAAGCGGCAGTGCCGCCAGCGCCGCGCCGCCGACCAGGAAGCAGACGTAAACCAGCGGAATGGATTTGCGCAGACCGCCCATCTTGAAGATGTTCTGCTCGTGATGGCAGGCGAGGATCACCGAACCGGACGAGAGGAACAGCAGCGCTTTAAAGAACGCGTGCGTCATCAGGTGGAAAATCGCCGCATCCCAGGCCTGAACGCCCAGCGCCAGGAACATGTAACCAATCTGGCTCATGGTGGAGTAAGCGAGAACGCGTTTGATGTCGGTCTGAACCAGCGCGGCAAAGCCTGCCAGCACCAGGGTAACCGCACCGACGATACCCACCAGATGCAGGATTTCCGGCGTCATCAGGAACAGGCCGTGGGTACGCGCAATGAGGTAAACACCGGCGGTCACCATGGTCGCGGCGTGGATCAGCGCGGAGACAGGGGTTGGACCCGCCATCGCGTCGGCAAGCCAGGTCTGCAACGGCAGCTGTGCGGATTTACCCACAGCACCACCGAGCAGCATCAGGGTTGCCCACCACAGCATGTTGTTGCCTGCTTCGAAGTGCGCCGGCGCCAGTTCCACCATCTCGCGGAAGTTCAGCGTGCCCAGCTCGTTGTAAAGAATGAACAGCGCGAAGGCGAGGAAGACGTCACCCACACGGGTCACGACGAACGCTTTCATGGCCGCTGCGCCATTCTTCGGATCGGTGTAGTAGAAACCGATCAGCAGATAAGAGCACAGACCCACGCCTTCCCAGCCGAGATACATCAGCAGCAGGTTATCGGCCAGCACCAGAACCACCATGCTGGCGATAAACAGGTTGGTGTAGGCGAAGAAGCGGGAGTAACCCTCTTCACCGCGCATATACCAGGAGGCGAACATGTGGATCAGGAAGCCCACGCCGGTCACCACGGAGAGCATGGTCAGCGAGAGACCATCCAGCACCAGGTTGAAACCGATGTTGAAATCACCGACTGACATCCAGGTCCACAGCGGAACGCTGAAAGGCTCACGTCCGCTATTTAAGAAGTCGATCCCCGCATACGCGGTCACCAGCGCCGCAAGGCCGATGGAGCCAATACCGACGGTGGCGGAGAGATTCTCAGACCAGCGGCCTCGAGAAAACGCCAGCAGCAAAAAGCCGATCAGCGGAAAAATAATGGTTAAGGCAAGCATGTTCATCCACGCAACTCACTTACTGAATCGATGTTCAGGTTCTGGCGGCGACGATGGAGCTGCAGCAACAGCGCCAGGCCAATACTCGCTTCCGCAGCCGCGAGGCTGATGGCGAGAATGTACATCACCTGACCATCGGTCTGGCCCCAGTAGCTACCGGCAACCACAAAGGCCAGCGCGGCAGCGTTGATCATGATCTCCAGGCCAATCAGCATAAACAGCAGATTGCGGCGGATAACCAGACCGGTTAAGCCCAGCACGAATAAAATCGCGGCGAGGATCAGTCCGTGTTGTAAAGGGATCATGCGCGATCCTCCGTTTTTCTTTGCGCGCTGTCGTCCTTGCGGTTGCTCAGCACTTCACCCATGCGCTCTTCGCGACCCACGTGGAAAGCGACGACCAGACCTGCCAGCAGCAGCATAGAGGCCAGTTCAACCGCCAGAACGTAAGGACCAAACAGGGAGATACCCACTGCTTTGGCGCTGATTGGCGTCCCGTCGATACCCTGGTCGTTAACACCCAGAATGGCGTAAACGATCACCGCCAGCATGATGGCCGACAGAATTGCCGGACCAATCCACACCTGCGGCTTCAGCCACTGACGTTCCTGCTCAATTTCAGACCCGCCCAGGTTCAGCATCATCACCACGAAGACGAACAGAACCATGATGGCCCCGGCGTAAACGATGATTTCAAGCGCACCGGCAAAGTGTGCGCCCAGCGCAAAGAACACCCCGGAAATAGCCAGCAGCGAAATGATTAAATAGAGCAGCGCATGCACCGGATTGGTGTGCGTAATCACTCGCAGCGTAGCCAGGATGGCGATCAGGCCACAGATATAAAAAGCGAATTCCATTGCCCCTCTCCTTACGGTAACAGGCTCTTGACGTCGATAGGCTTGGCTTCGTTCTCTGCTTCGCCCTTATCTTTGCCGTCGATTGCCATACCCGCCATCCGGTAGAAGTTATATTCCGGGTATTTGCCCGGACCGGAAATCAGCAGATCCTCTTTCTCGTACACCAGGTCCTGACGCTTGTATTCGCCCAGTTCGAAATCCGGGGTCAACTGAATCGCCGTGGTGGGGCACGCTTCTTCACACAGACCACAGAAGATGCAGCGTGAGAAGTTGATGCGGAAGAACTCCGGATACCAGCGACCGTCTACCGTCTCTGCTTTCTGCAGAGAGATACAGCCTACCGGACAGGCTACCGCACACAGGTTACAGGCAACGCAGCGCTCCGAACCGTCCGGATCGCGCGTCAGCACGATACGGCCACGGTAGCGCGGCGGCAGATATACCGGCTCTTCCGGGTACATCCGGGTTTCGCGTTTTGCAAACGCGTGCAGGCCGATCATCCAGATACTGCGTACCTGGGTGCCAAAGCCTACCAATAATTCTTTCAAGGTCATGATCTTAAAGCCCCTTATGGCTGCTGCCAGAGAATGACAGCCGCCGTTACCAACAAGTTGACGAGCGTCAGCGGCAGGCACACTTTCCAGCCGAAGGACATTACTTGGTCATAACGCGGACGCGGTAATGCTGCGCGAATCAAAATGAACATCATCATGAAGAACGCGGTTTTCAGCGCGAACCAGATGAACGGCGGTAAGAACGGGCCATGCCAGCCACCAAAGAACAGCGTTACCATCAGCGCGGAAATGGTGACGATACCGATGTACTCGCCCACGAAGAACAGACCGAACTTCATACCGGAATATTCAATGTGGTAACCATCGGCCAGTTCCTGCTCGGCTTCTGGCTGGTCAAACGGGTGACGGTGACACACCGCCACACCGGCGATAGCAAAGGTGACAAAACCAAAGAACTGCGGAATGACGTTCCAGATGTCGGCCTGGTTGTTGACGATGTCGGTCATGTTGAATGAACCGGCCTGCGCCACCACGCCCATCAGGGAGAGACCCAGGAACACTTCGTAGCTCAGCGTCTGCGCGGAAGCACGCATCGCACCCAGCAGGGAGTATTTGTTGTTACTGGACCAGCCCGCGAACAGCACCGCGTACACCGCGAGGCCTGCCATCATCAGGAAGAACAGGATCCCGATGTTCAGGTCAGCCACAACCCAGGTCGGGCTCACCGGAACGATAGCAAACGCCAGCAGCAGCGAGGTAAAGGCGATCATCGGTGCCAGAGTAAAGATCACGCGATCCGAGAAGCGCGGGATCCAGTCCTCTTTAAAGAACATCTTGATCATGTCCGCGACCAGCTGGAGTGAACCACCCCAGCCCACGCGGTTCGGTCCGTAACGGTTCTGGAACAGACCGAGCAGACGACGTTCACCAAAGCTCATGAACGCGCCGCAGGTGACGACCACCAGCAGAATAACAACCGCTTTCAGGATGCTCAGCAGGATGTCGATAAGATCGGGCGTTAACCAACTCATGCTTTTGCCTCCTGCAGGTTATCAAGACGTGCACCCGCCAGGACCGGCGCGATGCCAGGCATACCCATCGGCAGACCCACCTGCCCTGCCGTCAGACCTTCAGAGAGAATCAGCGGCAGGCTGATTGTCTGGCCTTCGTAGCTAAAGCTGATGTTCGCGCCCGCGTTAACGCCAAGCTTCGCGGCATCCGCCGGGTTGAGCTTGATGTACGGCTGCGGCATACGGGTCTGGAAGACCGGGGAACGCTGGGACATTTCGTCGCTACCGAACAGATGGTAGTACGGCGCAATCCGCCAGTTGCCCTCTTCGGCCTGGAAACTTGCCGGAACGGTAGAGAAGAACTCGAGACCGGTTTCAGACGCTTCGATCAGGCGCACGCCCGGATCGCCGTGGCGCAGAGAACCGCCCACTTCAGCCTGGAACTTGTTCCATGCCTGCGGGGAGTTCCAGCCTGGTGCCCATGCGAACGGGATTTGCGAACGCGGTGCAGACGGCTGGTTGTTCCCTTCCATAGAGAAGGCGAACATGGTGTCTTTGTCCTGCGGCTGGCGCGGTTCGTGCACGCTGATGTTGGCGCGCATTGCGGTACGGCCACTGTAGCGGTGCGGTTCACGCGCCAGTTTCTGACCGCGAATACGGAAGCTCGCTTCCGGCGCGGCATCTTTAATGCCTGCCAGCTGCGGCAGTGCGGCGACGGCAGCGTCGATCACGTGGTCGAGCTGGGTCCAGTCCACTTCGCGGCTCAGCACGGTGCTGTGCAGGGAGTGCAGCCAGCGCCAGCTCTCCAGCATCACAATGCTGCTGTCGTAGTACGCCGGGTCATAAACCTGGAAGAAGCGCTGGGCACGGCCTTCGTTGTTGATAACGGTACCGTCGCTTTCTGCAAAGCTTGCCGCAGAGAGCACCAGATGCGCTTTGTCCATAATTGCGGTGCGCTGATGGTCGATAACCATCACCAGCGGCGCTTTTGCCAGCGCAGCGTCAACGCGGGCCGCAGAGGCATGGCGATGCAGGTCGTTTTCCAGCACCACAACGGCGTCAGCGGAACCGGATTCCAGTTCGCTTAACGCCGCTTCCAGAGAGCCGCCGCCGATCATGCCCAGACCGATGCTGTTTACCGCACGGGCAATCATGGTCACGCCAACGTCCGCACCGCGGCCTTTCAGGGCTTTGGCAACGTTTGCAGCCGCTTCAATGATCTCTGCGCTACCGGCGTTAGTACCGGAAACGATCAGCGGTTTTTTCGCACCGGCCAGAGCCTGCACGATCACATCGATCTTGTTCTGCAGATCGCGATCCAGACCTTCAACGGCCGGAGCACTGTTATCCAGCGCGTGGGCAATCGCAAAGCCAAGGCGGGCCTGATCTTCAACCGGCGCACGGTAGGTCCATGCTGCGATATCATCCAGACGGGTGTCATCGACGTTCGTCACAAACAGAGGATGCTTGGCGCGCTGACCGATGTTGAGGATCGCCGCAATCTGCCAGTCAGCCACTTTCTGCGCCGCTGCCATTTCACGTGCTTTACCTTTCACCGCCTGGCGAACCGCCAGGGCAGCGCGAGCGCCGGTCTGGGTTAAATCTTCGCCCAGCACCAGAACCGCATCGTAAGATTCGATTTCGCGCAGCGCCGGGGTATGGATCCCGCCTTCGCGCAACACTTTCAGCACCAGCTGCAGACGTTCCTGCTCGCCTTCGGCGATACCGGTGTAGAAGTTATTCGCCCCCACCAGTTCACGCAGCGCGAAGTTGCTTTCGATGCTGGCGCGCGGGGAGCCGATACCGATCACTTTCTTCGACTGGCGCAGAATATCGGCTGCGCCCTGCATCGCCTGCTCGGCGTTCAGGGTGATGAAGTCGTCGCCACGACGCTGAACCGGCTGACGCGGACGGTCTTTCAGGTTCACATAGCCATAGCCAAAACGACCGCGGTCGCAGAGGAAGTAGTGGTTAACGGTACCGTTGTAACGGTTTTCGATACGACGCAGTTCGCCGTAACGTTCACCCGGGCTGGTGTTACAGCCAAGGGAGCACTGCTGGCAGATGCTTGGCGCAAACTGCATGTCCCACTTACGGTTGTAACGCTCGGAGTGCGTTTTGTCGGTGAAGACGCCGGTCGGACAGATTTCGACCAGGTTACCGGAGAATTCGCTTTCCAGGGTGCCATCTTCCGGACGACCGAAGTAGACGTTGTCATGTGCGCCATACACGCCCAGATCTTCGCCGTCAGCGTAGTCTTTGTAGTAACGCACGCAGCGGTAGCAGGCGATGCAGCGGTTCATTTCGTGAGAGATGAACGGCCCCAGATCCTGGTTGCGGTGGGTACGCTTGGTAAAGCGATAGCGACGGAAGCTGTGGCCGGTCATCACGGTCATATCCTGAAGGTGGCAGTTACCGCCCTCTTCACAAACCGGACAATCGTGCGGGTGGTTGGTCATCAACCACTCCACCACGCTTTCACGGAACTGTTTTGCTTCCGCGTCGTCGATGGAAATAAAGGTTCCTTCGGTGGCTGGCGTCATACAGGACATCACCAGGCGACCACGCGTGTCTTCCGCGTTTTGATATTGCTTCACCGCACACTGGCGGCAAGCACCGACGCTCCCCAGCGCCGGATGCCAGCAAAAATACGGAATATCAAGGCCCAGAGAGAGACATGCCTGTAGCAGGTTGTCCGCCCCGTTCACCTCGTATTCTTTGCCGTCTACATGAATCGTAGCCATTAGCATGCTTCCAGTTGGCTCGGTATAGACCGAGCGTTAATCAAAATTCTGTTTTTACCAGCGCGCTTTCAGCAGGTTCGGCTGAATACCATTGATTGAATGGGTATTGCTGAACGGCTGCTTGATGCCTGCTTCGAATTCTTCGCGGAAATATTTAATCGCGCTCTGCAGTGGCTCAACCGCACCTGGCGCATGCGCACAGAAGGTTTTACCTGGACCCAGGAATCGACACAGTTGCTCAAGTGTCTCGATATCACCAGGCTGGCCTTCGCCACGCTCGATTGCGCGCAGGATCTTCACGCTCCACGGCAGACCATCACGGCACGGTGTACACCAGCCGCAGGACTCGCGGGCGAAGAACTCTTCCAGGTTACGCACCAGCGGTACCATGCCGATCTCGTGGTCGACGGCCATCGCCAGCGCCGTACCCAGACGGCTGCCTGCTTTACCAATGCTTTCGAACTCCATCGGCAGATCGAGGTGCGCTTCGGTCAGGAAGTCGGTCCCTGCCCCGCCTGGCTGCCAGGCTTTGAATTTGAGGCCATCACGCATGCCGCCGGCGTAGTCTTCAAGAATTTCACGTGCGGTGGTGCCAAACGGCAGCTCCCAGACGCCCGGGTTCTTCACGCGACCGGAGAAGCCCATCAGCTTGGTACCGGCATCTTTGCTTGAAGAGATGCCCTGATACCACTCCACGCCGTTAGCGAGGATAGCCGGAACGTTACACAGGGTTTCGACGTTGTTAACGCAGGTCGGTTTACCCCATACGCCGGAGCTCGCCGGGAACGGTGGCTTGGAACGTGGGTTCGCACGGCGGCCTTCCAGGGAGTTAATCAGCGCGGTCTCTTCCCCGCAGATATAACGCCCGGCACCGGTGTGCACGAACAGTTCGAAGTCGAAACCGGTGCCCAGAATGTTTTTACCCAGCAGGCCCGCTTCGGTGGCTTCGGCAATCGCGCGACGCAGGTTCTCTGCCGCCTCGATGTACTCGCCACGCAGGAAGATGTAGCCACGGTAGGCTTTCAGCGCGAAGGCCGAGATCAGCATGCCTTCTACCAGCAGGTGCGGCAGCTGTTCCATCAGCAGACGGTCTTTATAGGTGCCCGGCTCCATCTCATCGGCGTTACACAGCAGGTAACGGATGTTCATGGATTCGTCTTTTGGCATCAGGCTCCACTTCAGACCGGTGGAAAAGCCCGCGCCGCCGCGCCCTTTCAGGCCAGCGTCTTTAACCGCATTAACGATCTCATCCGGAGCCATGCCGCCGAGGGCTTTACGCGCGCCTTCATAACCGTTTTTGCTCTGGTATTCGTCAAGCCATACCGGCTGTTTGTCATCGCGCAGACGCCAGGTCAGCGGATGAGTTTCAGCAGTACGAATTACAGTTTTCATTTGTACTGCTCCAGCAGATCGGGAATGGCTTCCGGCGTCAGATGGCTGTGAGTGTCCTCATCAATCATCATGGTCGGCCCCTTGTCGCAGTTGCCCAGGCAGCAGGTTGGCAGCAGGGTAAAGCGACCATCAAAGGTCGTCTGGCCCGGCTTGATATTAAGCTTCTGCTCAATAGCGGCCTGAATGCCCTGATAACCGGTGATATGGCATACCACGCTGTCGCAGTAGCGGATCACGTGGCGACCAACCGGCTGGCGAAAGATCTGGCTATAGAACGTTGCCACGCCTTCGACGTCGCTCGCCGGGATACCCAGCACTTTTGCGATCTCATAGATCGCGCCATCCGGCACCCAACCACGCTGTTTCTGTACGATTTTCAGCGCTTCAATGGACGCCGCACGCGGGTCTTCGTAGTGGTGCATCTCGTGCTCAATGGCGGCACGCTCTGCTTCACTCAGCTCAAAAGCCTCGGTTTGTGGTTGTTGATTCTCGTGCATAATTAGCGGTCCACATCTGACATAACAAAATCGATACTACCCAGATACACAATCAGGTCGGAGACCAGACTGCCGCGGATGGCGGCCGGGATCTGCTGCAGGTGCGCAAAGCTCGGCGTACGAATACGGGTGCGGTAGCTCATGGTGCTGCCGTCACTGGTCAGGTAATAACTGTTGATACCCTTGGTCGCTTCGATCATCTGGAAGGATTCGTTGGCCGGCATGACCGGACCCCAGGAAACCTGCAGGAAGTGCGTGATCAAGGTTTCGATATGCTGCAGCGTGCGCTCTTTCGGTGGCGGCGTGGTCAGCGGGTGATCCGCCTTGAACGGGCCTTCCGGCATGTTGTTGAGGCACTGCTCAAGAATGCGCAGGCTCTGACGCAGCTCTTCCACTTTCAGCATCACGCGGGTATAGCAGTCGGATACACCGCCGCCGACCGGGATTTCGAAGTCGAAGTTTTCGTAGCCAGAGTAAGGACGGGCTTTACGCACGTCGAAATCAATACCGGTCGCACGCAGTCCAGCACCGGTGGTGCCCCACTCCAGCGCCTCTTTCGCGCCATAAGCGGCAACGCCTTTCGAACGACCAATCAGGATGGTGTTACGCAGTGCGGCTTTTTCGTAAGACGCCAGACGTTTCGGCATCCAGTCGAGGAACTCACGCAGCAGACGATCCCAGCCGCGCGGCAGGTCGTGTGCGACACCGCCGATACGGAACCAGGCCGGGTGCATACGGAAGCCGGTGATCGCTTCCACCAGATCGTAGATTTTCTGACGGTCGGTAAAGGCGAAGAAGACCGGGGTCATCGCGCCGACGTCCTGAATGAAGGTGGAGATGTACAGCAGGTGGCTGTTGATACGGAACAGTTCCGACAGCATGACGCGGATAACGTCAACGCGTTCTGGCACCTTGATGCCGGCCAGTTTTTCCACGGCCAGCACGTACGGCATCTCGTTCACGCAGCCGCCGAGGTATTCGATACGGTCGGTGTACGGGATGTAGCTGTGCCAGGACTGACGCTCGCCCATCTTCTCTGCGCCACGGTGGTGATAGCCCACATCCGGCACACAGTCGACGATCTCTTCGCCATCAAGCTGAAGAATAATACGGAATGCACCGTGGGCAGACGGGTGGTTTGGACCGAGGTTGAGGAACATGAAGTCCTCGTTGTCGGTGCTGCGCTTCATGCCCCAGTCTTCCGGTTTGAAGGTCAGCGCTTCCATCTCCAGATCCTGCTTGGCTTTGGTCAGCTCAAACGGGTCGAATTCGGTGGCGCGCGCCGGATAGTCTTTACGCAGCGGGTGGCCGGTCCAGGTCTGCGGCATCATGATGCGCGTCAGGTGCGGGTGGCCATCGAAGGTCATGCCGAACATTTCCCAGGTTTCACGCTCGTACCAGTTGGCGTTCGGGAACAGTTTGGTGATCGTCGGCAGATGCATGTCGTTTTCAGACAATGCCACCTTGAGCATGATATCCGTGTTGCGGTCTATTGAGATCAGGTGGTAGAAAACGGAAAAATCCGCCGCGGGTAAACCGTGGCGGTGGGTACGCAGACGTTCGTCCATGCCGTGTAAGTCAAACAGCATGACGTAAGGTTTAGGTAGTTTCTTTAGGAAATCAACCACTTCCAGTAACTGCTCACGCTTCACCCAAACAACGGGTACCCCGGTGCGGGTGGCCTGAACAGTAAAGGCATCCGGCCCAAAACGGTTGCGCAGTTCGCCGATGACCGGGTCATCAAGATGATCCCGTGTTTGCCAGGCGGCGTCTTGCGCGGTTAAGTCGGTCATAGTGTTCACCATTGCAAAAGGTCCGTGGTGACTGTCGGGCGTGGCTTCGCGCTATTTGAATAGTGATATGCGAAGGTTATCTCCATGCCCACAGGCGCAAATTAAATTTCGTCTGGTGTACGCAGATTGGTCACTGCAATACGTTCGCCGCGTTTACGCTCGCGCTCAGACTGCATGTTAGCGCGGTACACGCCCTGGTCACCCACAACCCAGGAGAGCGGACGGCGTTCTTTGCCAATCGACTCCTGCAACAGCATCAGCGCCTGCATGTAGGCTTCTGGACGCGGTGGGCAGCCCGGGATGTAAACGTCAACAGGGATAAACTTATCTACACCTTGTACGACGGAATAGATGTCGTACATGCCGCCAGAGTTTGCACAAGCGCCCATGGAGATAACCCATTTTGGCTCGAGCATCTGGTCGTACAGACGCTGAATGACCGGTGCCATTTTGGTAAAGCAGGTACCCGCAACCACCATCAGGTCAGCCTGACGCGGAGAGGCACGCAGTACTTCTGCACCAAAACGCGCAACGTCATGCACCGCAGTGAATGACGTCACCATTTCAACGTAGCAGCAAGAAAGGCCAAAGTTGTATGGCCAGATGGAGTTCTTACGACCCCAGTTGACCATATCGTGCATGGCATGCTCGAGCTTGCCCATGTACACGCTTTTATTGACTTCTTGCTCCAGGGGGTCGGTTACGATCTCCTGCTTTTGCAGGGGGTAACGGTCATTCTCACCGTTAGGATCTATGCGGGTGAGCGTATAATCCATCTTATTGCCTCGCTGTTACTGCTGACGATTAGAGATACTGTTTTCCGGGTTGATACGTTCACGGCGTGAACGCGCAGGTGTCCAGTCCAGCGCGCCAATACGCACCAGATAAACCAGACCGGCCAGTAACACTAAAATGAAAATTGCGGCCTCGACAAAGCCTACCCAGCCACTCTCACGAATGGAGGTCGACCATGCGAACAGGTAAAGCGCTTCCACGTCGAAAATGACGAAGAACATAGCTACCAGATAGAACTTGGCAGACAGGCGTAAACGCGCGGTACCTACCGAATCGATACCCGATTCGAATGGCGTGTTTTTGTGCCTTGCGCGGGCGCGACCGCCCAGGAACCAGCCGCCGACTAACATCAGGCAGCACAGGCCAATGGCAACGATAAGAAAGATTGCGAATGCCCAGTGATGAGCGATGACTTCTGTGGATGTTGACATACTCATTGCTTACTCATCAAAAGTGATACCTGAGACACTGCTCTTACTGGCAGATGGGCATCACATCGATTCATGGGGAGGAACAAATAACCGTACACTAACTGTCGAAAATGAGACATAGACAGCAAAATGATGTGGTTTTTTACTCCTTTCTATAACCTTTTGTCAACTTTAACAAAAGTTTCTTCACATTAAATTACATCGATCGAACTTCATTAACATTTAATGCCCTTTACCCTCAAAAACTGTGAGGCGCGTTCCTGCGTCAGGGTGTTGAATCGTGTCCGTAATGAACTAATACAAAGATTACCCGCCTATTTTGACAGTATTTGCCGTCGATTCCTCCCCCCAAAGAGGAGTATTTTCTTGATCTGTGACACGCTTTTGTTAATTCAATCAAAAAAACGGCAACATCTTTGCTGCTTTTTTAACATGCCCATTGACATTAGAAAGAAGAAGTATAGCGGGTTTTCGGAGGAAGGCTTAATTACTATCAGATTGATAAAAAAGAAGAATAGTAAAAACTTAAGGCAAACTAACGCAGTCGCATGCAAAAAAAGAACCACTGTGCGATGGGGTCGCGCCAGTGGCTCTTTTAAGTATCAACGAATTGTTACCAGAATATGAGGGTTTCGTTTACTCGAAATCGCGCTCGATCACCAGGGAGTCATCCCCTCCTTCTGGGGTAACATTATTGTACTGCCAGGGGTTGTGGTAATTATCCATGGCGTTGAAGATGGTCTGTGCGAGTTCATTGTTGCTGGCCGGGTTGTGGCATAGCATGTACTCGGTATCCGGCAGCGCAGGCAATCCGTCGGCTTTACCTAACACGCGTAAATCAGGGCTCATCATCTCAACAGGTCGTGCCGTCACGCCAAGACCTGCTTTGACCGCGGCGCGGATGGCAGGCAGCGTTGAGGCGACGTAAGCCAGTCGCCATGGAACATTGGCGGCATTGAGCGTGGACAGCACAACGTCGCGGAACGGGCTGGGATCGTCCAGCAGCACCAGCGGCACCGGTTCACCGCGCTGCAGCGTAAACTCGGCGGCACAGTACCAGTGGGTCGGAGAGGTGCGCAGCGTCAGACACTCAAACTGGCTGGTACGATGGGTCGTCACCACCAGATCGACCTCCTGCTCCTGCAGCATATCAACCATAAAAGCGTTGCGTTTAACCCTGACATCAAGAGCAAGTTTCGGATAAACCGAACTGATGCGGTTGAGCAGAAACGGCAGAATGGTATCGGCTGACTCATCGGATGCACCTAATGTTAAGACACCCTGCAGGTTGCTAAACATTAATGATGAACATGCTTCATCATTAAAACGCAGAATTTTTCTGGCGTAACCCAGCAGCTGAATACCATGCTCAGTCAACAGCTTGTTGCGCCCATGGCGGGCAAAGAGCTCTTTGCCGACCAGTTGTTCCAGTCTTTGCATTTGTTGACTGACTGCAGACTGGGTACGGCAAACTGCCGCCGCCGCCGCAGCAAAGGTGTTCAGATCGGCGACCGCCACAAAGGTTCTCAGCAGATCGAGGTCGAGGTTCATTATCGGACGATTTGCATTAATCATATCTTTTCACTTACAGGTTGCTCGTGCGGAGCTGCCCCGGGTTTAAGCTGTGTGCGTAAAAGTAATACAGTTCCCTCTGAACAAAATCCTCTGACGTCCCGGTCCGGCAGTGTGCCTGCAAAATGTAATTGAGCTGGGTATATCAGTGGTCAGAAACAACTTATCTGACGTTATTTTTATTCTCAAAAGCGTTCGAGATATATTGATGTTTGCCGGATGATGTAAATTCCATTAAAGAAGATGCATTTCCAACGTCAACTTTATCGCAGTACAGGTTAAGCAGCAATGGTGTCGCTTAACTTCTCAAGGCAGAGATAATTCTAACAATTACAATAAACTATTAAAGGTCCAGGCATCAAGGCCTGCGGTGGCCTGTTATCTGGCATCACTCAACCCGGGTTACATCTTACCCTAAAACCTTTTTATTTATAAGCCTTATTGCAGTTCTTGTGATTTAACCTTAATGATAACTAACTAAACTAATTTTATTAATATTAACGAAAGTTGCGATTTCGTCTTTATTCAGAAATAAATAATAATTGAAACAGGACTTAATGATTAATAATACTTAACATTAATTTCACATGAGCAACGTTAATATAAAAAGGCAGGAAAGCGAATACCAGGATGTTTCATTCAGCTTTTTCGAAACATCACCAGAGGAAACTGTAGCACTGCCAGCGTAAGTCGCTCAACACGCGGCTTTTTCACAGCGAAAAATCCACTTCAGGCCGCCTCAGGCAATACAAAAAACCATACAAAAGCCGAAATTCACCCGATAAAATGAATTGCGCTTAAAAAAATAGATAAAAATTTCATAGTCGACAGCCACCAATGTTCAAAATCTTCTTCTGCCAATGCTTCAAAATCGGGCAATCGAGGAGTACATTGTTTCGTGCTGACTTCCACGGCAGGACGTCGCAATAACAGTAAAAGGTCAAAGATTCATGTCACCCATCGAAAAATCCAGCAAGTTAGATAACGTTTGTTATGACATTCGTGGCCCGGTTCTTAAAGAGGCAAAGCGTCTCGAAGAAGAAGGTAATAAAGTACTTAAGCTCAATATCGGTAACCCGGCGCCATTTGGTTTTGATGCACCGGATGAAATTCTGGTTGATGTGATCCGCAACCTGCCGACGGCGCAAGGTTATTGCGACTCAAAAGGTCTCTATTCAGCGCGTAAAGCCATCATGCAGCATTATCAGGCGCGTGGCATGCGTGATGTGACCGTCGAAGATATCTATATCGGTAACGGTGTTTCCGAGCTGATCGTCCAGGCGATGCAGGCCCTGCTGAACAGCGGCGACGAAATGCTGGTGCCCGCCCCTGATTACCCGCTGTGGACCGCGGCTGTGTCGCTCTCAAGCGGTAAAGCGGTACACTACCTGTGCGATGAATCCTCCGACTGGTTCCCCGATCTGGATGATATTCGCGCCAAAATCACGCCGCGTACCCGCGGGATCGTCATTATCAACCCGAACAACCCGACCGGCGCCGTCTACTCTAAAGAGCTGCTGCTGGAGATCGTCGAGCTGGCCCGCCAGCATAACCTGATCATCTTCGCCGACGAGATCTACGACAAAATTCTGTACGACGCTTCGCAGCACCACTCCATCGCCGCGCTGGCGCCGGATCTGCTGACGGTCACCTTTAACGGACTGTCTAAAACCTATCGTGTTGCCGGTTTCCGTCAGGGCTGGATGGTGCTGAACGGGCCGAAGAAACACGCCAAAGGCTATATCGAAGGTCTGGAGATGCTGGCCTCGATGCGTCTTTGCGCCAACGTCCCGGCGCAGCACGCGATCCAGACGGCGCTGGGCGGCTATCAGAGCATCAGTGAATTTATCGTGCCGGGCGGGCGTCTGTATGAGCAGCGCCAGCGCGCGTGGGAGCTGATTAACGATATTCCGGGCGTCTCCTGCGTGAAGCCAAACGGCGCGCTGTACATGTTCCCGAAAATCGACATCAAACGCTTTAACATCTTTGACGATCAGAAGATGGTGCTCGATTTCCTGCTGCAGGAAAAAGTGTTGCTGGTTCAGGGAACGGCGTTTAACTGGCCGTGGCCTGACCATGTGCGTATCGTGACGCTACCGCGCGAGGATGAGCTGGAAATGGCCATCAGCCGGTTCGGGCGCTTCCTCTCCGGATACCATCAGTAAAACCATCATCGGGCTGCCACAGGCAGCCCGATTTGCATCTCTCCTCCCCTCCCCTCACAATGAAACCTGTCGCTGTGCAGAATTAAGGTAACTTATGAGTCAGAGTCATTTCTTCGCCCATCTTTCCCGCCTGAAACTGATCAACCGCTGGCCGCTGATGCGCAACGTGCGCACCGAGAATGTTTCCGAACACAGCCTGCAGGTTGCCATGGTCGCCCACGCGCTGGCCGCCATCAAAAACCGCAAGTTCAACGGTCAGGTGAATGCCGAACGGATCGCACTGCTGGCGATGTACCACGATGCTTCTGAGGTGCTGACAGGGGATCTGCCCACCCCGGTGAAATACTTCAATTCGCAGATCGCCCAGGAGTACAAGGCGATTGAAAAAATTGCCCAGCAAAAACTGGTCGACATGGTGCCGGAAGAGCTGCGGGATATCTTTGAGCCCTTGATAGACGAGCAGAGCTACAGCGAAGAAGAACATCGGATCGTTAAGCAGGCCGATGCGCTGTGCGCCTACCTGAAATGTCTTGAGGAGCTTTCAGCCGGTAACCACGAATTTTTGCTGGCGAAAACCCGGCTTGAAAAGACGCTCGAGGCGCGACGCAGTGAAGAGATGGACTACTTCATGGAGGTGTTTGTCCCGAGCTTCCAGCTGTCGCTGGATGAGATCAGCCAGGATTCCCCGCTGTAGATTACGCCTGGCGGCGCTTCGCTTGCGCAGGCCTACGATTGTGCAGGCCGGGTAAGGCGGAGCCGCCACCCGGCTTCAGTCTCAAAACGGGAACAACACCGGGATCATCACTACGCACACCAGCATGACCAGAATGGTAAACGGCACGCCGAGCTTCACGAAGTCGCTGAAGGTATATTTGCCAGGCCCCAGCACCAGGGTGTTAACCGGGGACGAGACCGGAGTCATAAACGCAGCGGAAGCGGCCATCGCCACCATCATGGCGAAAGGATATGGCGATACTCCCATCGATTTCGCCATCGCCAGGGCGATAGGCGCCATCAGCACCGCCGTCGCGGTATTGGAGATAAACAGCCCGATAGTGGCGCACATGATGAACAGGCACATCAGCATTATATAAGGGCCGTAGCCGCCGCCCACCTCCATCAGCCCTTTCACCACCAGATCGACACCGCCGGTTTTTTGCAGGGCCAGCGCGAAGGGCATCATCCCGACAATCAAAATAATGCTCGGCCAGTGAATGGCTTTGTAAGCGCTTTCAGCATCAATGCAGCGGAATTTTCCCATCAGCAAACAGGCGATAATCGCCGCCACCGGATTAGGGATTTCGTCGGTTAGCATCAGGGCCACCATCAGCACCAGACAAAAAATGGCGTGCGGCGCCTGACTGTGGGCGGGAGACGCATCGCTGACTTCCACAGGCAAGTTGAGCACCACAAAGTCCCGGCCTCTCTGACCCAACTGGGTGATCAGCTTCCAGTTACCTACCACCAGGAAAATATCTCCCAGCTGCAGAGGCTCATCCACCACCGAGCCGTTCATCGCTTCGCCGTCGCGCTTTAACCCCACGACGTTCAAACCGTAGCGGGTACGGAATCCTATTTCGCGAATGGTTTTGCCGAGCAGCTCCGACTCGGGGATCAAGGATACTTCGGCCATGCCCACATCCAGCGCCTGATCGGAGAAGTACTCCCCGAGCAGGATCATCGGCTCCAGCAGCTGTTCGCTACAGAAATCGCGCAGATCGACCTCGGCGGATGACATATCAATCAGTAGCACGTCCCGGGCGCGGAATTCCGATACGCCGTTAACGTTGACGATAACCCGGCGAAAACGGCGCCAGCGCTCCACGCCGATAACGTTGGCGCCGTAGCGTTCGCGGAGTTTCAAATCATCCAGACGTTGCCCAATCAGCGGTGAACCGGGGCGGATCGCCAGACGGCGCGCTCGCCCGGTGAGGCGGTACTCTTTAATCAGATCGCGAAACGTGCGGCGCTTCCAGCCGTCGCGGGCTTTATCCTGCTTGTCGCTTTTCAGGGCAAAGCGGGTCAGCAGCATGTAGATAATGCCCATCACCAGAATCACCAGCCCCAGCGGCGTCACGCTGAAGAAGCTGAAACCTTCCAGACCTTCACGCAGCAGTTCACTGTTGACCACCAGGTTCGGGGGCGTCGCCACCAGCGTCATCATGCCGCTGATAAGCCCGGCAAAGCTGAGCGGCATCATCAGGCGCGAGGGGGAGATCTGCATGCGCATGGAGACGCTCAGCACCACCGGAATAAAGATAGCTACCACCCCGGTGGAGCTCATAAAGGCTCCGAGTCCGGCGACCGTGAGCATCAGGAACACCAGCATTTTGGTTTCGCTGTTACCCGCCACGCTGACAAGCCAGGTTCCCATGCTGGTCGCCACGCCGGTACGCACCAGGCCGTCACCAATAATAAAGAGGGCCGCAATCAAAATAACGTTGGGATCGCTAAAGCCTGAAAAGGCTTCCGGAAGCGTTAAGGTGCCGCTCAGCACAAAGGCGACAATCACCAGCAGAGCCACGGCATCCATGCGCACTTTGCCGGTCGCAAAAAGAATAATCGCGATAAGGAGCAGGCTTAACACCCAGATAAGTTCACCGTTCACAACAGATCCTTGTCAGAAAAGAGTGATGCAGATAGTGCCATAAAAAAGCCCCAACAATGTGGGGCTAAATCATGTGATTACATTTTCCGCGAGACTGTTACATTCCCGTCAGGGGTGCGGCTGACGGCGAGAGCCTCCAGCGTGGTGAGCACAAAGTCAGCCTCGTCCAGACGCGGCGAACCGGCAGGGACGTTGACGGCAATGACGTGGCTGCCGGCATTGAGGCCCGCCAGCACGCCGGCAGCGGCATCTTCTACCACTACGCACTCTTCAGGCGGCAGTCCCAGCAGCTCCGCGCCCAGTAAAAAGGCATCGGGCTCCGGCTTGCCCCGCTTGACCCGCTCTGCGGTAATAAACACTTCCGGCAGCGGCAGACCTGCTGCTTTATGGCGCGCATGGGCCACAGGAACCGAACCGGAGGTGACGATAGCCCAGGGGATCGCCGCTTCATTCAGGTGTCTGAGCAGTTCCAGCGCCCCCGGCAGCGCCGTGATGCCGTCGGTATCAGTGGCTTCGACCTGCTCAAGCCAGGTGAACTCCGCCTGAATTTCCGCTTCACTTTTTCCCTGGAGGAAGTGCCGTAAAGAGGTTATGGCCTGTTTGCCATGGATGAAATTCAGTACGTCCTGATGGTCGATGCCATGTCTGTCGGCCCAACGGCACCAGGAGCGTTCCACAACCGGTAGCGAATCAACCAGCGTACCGTCCAGATCAAACAGAAAACCTTTACACTGCACATCTACCTCCGTCAGGCATTAATAATTTGTTGGATCTCATTGCTGCTCAGATGGTACTGACGTGGGCAGGCGTGCCACACGCTGAGCATGCGCTGATATTTCTCCCACATTGGGGTCTGGGCATTAAAACCATGCGTACCAGCATCGAAATGGGTATAACGCCCTTCGATGTTGACCATAAAGCGGACATAGCTCAGGTAGCGAGATTCAGTGGCCGCATCAAACCCCAGGAAGGTGACACGACGTTCGTCGATGGTCTGGGCATCTTTCAGGTTCGTCCAGGAGACATGCAGGGCGTGGTACATCTCCATGATGTCGATGACGGTGCGGCAGGTCTCCTCTTTCAGTTCGCCAAACTCGCGATCCAGCTCGCGCATCTGTAAACCAAATCCACGTTCGACGATAGTCTGCAAGCGGCGATAGCGCTCTGCGTTGTCGGGATCAAGCATAGTCATCATTTTGTACTGATTAGACAAAATCAGACGTTGAGCGTGGGTCATTTCCATCTTTCGACTCCTGTTGCGCATGGCAGCTTTAAAAAAGACACGGTAACGGGGTGTTACTGTGCCTTCTTTTGATCATCGTTTCGATGATCAATCACAAGTCATCAAGGAATGTTTTATCAAGTTGCTTAAATGCACGCTTCAGGGTATCCGCCAGCGCCTGATAATCGGGTTTCCCCTCTACTGGCGCGAGCGCCTGGCCAGCATCCTGCAATTTGCTGCGTACTTCATAGAACCAGGAGAGCACCGACGGCGGCAAAGGTGTCACCGAGCGTTTGCCCAGCCACCACAGTCCCTGCATCGGCAGGCTCAGGGCAAACAGAGCGGTGGCGACGGCCGGGCCGAGTTGGCCACCCAATGCAATCTGCCAGCATAAGGTGAAGACAGCGATGGGTGGCATAAAACGGATTGCGTAACGCGTCATGCGGATCACGCGGTTCTCAACAAACACGGGCGCCAGGCGCTTTTCCATAGGCCACGTCTTTGAATAGTGCTGTCCCCGGCGAAACAGGCTGAAAAAGCTCACGGAAGGATTCTCGGGTGTCGACATGGCTTACCTCAACTTCACATATAAAGATTAAAAAATTCGTGCAAAACCACAACTGGTCATGACAACGTTCAAAAACTTTTGTCAGCGCTACCCAGTATCGGGTATCCTGTGCCGGCCTGCAAAGGCCTTAGACGATGAACGTATACTCGTCAAATTATCGCACATTATGCCATTGCCGGAAAAATGCGCAAAATGGCATAAAATCATATGTATTCTTTTCGTCATGCCAGAATGTCCTTCCGGCATGATGTTAATCATAAATGTCAGCGATATCTTGCGCTACGATCCTTGACTCACTGACGTTTTTTTAGCCACGTATCAATAATAGGTACTTCCATGTCGAGTAAGTTAGTACTGGTTCTGAACTGCGGTAGTTCTTCCCTGAAATTCGCCATCATCGATGCGCTCAACGGTGAAGAGTACCTTTCTGGTCTGGCCGAATGTTTCCATCTTCCTGAAGCACGTCTGAAGTGGAAAATGGACGGCAGCAAACAGGAAGCGGCTTTAGGTGCAGGCGCCGCTCACAGCGAAGCGCTGAACTTTATCGTTAACACTATCCTGGCACAAAAACCGGAACTGTCCGCGCAGCTGACCGCAATCGGTCACCGTATCGTTCATGGTGGCGAGAAATACACCAAATCTGTGATCATCGATGACAGCGTTATCCAGGGCATTAAAGACTCTGCCTCTTTTGCACCGCTGCATAACCCTGCTCACCTGATCGGTATCGCTGAAGCCCTGAAATCCTTCCCGCACCTGAAAGACAAGAACGTGGCCGTATTTGATACCGCGTTCCATCAGACCATGCCGGAAGAGTCTTACCTCTACGCTCTGCCGTACAAACTGTACAAAGAGCACGGCGTTCGCCGCTACGGCGCGCACGGCACCAGCCACTTCTATGTAACCCAGGAAGCGGCAAAAATGCTGAACAAGCCGGTAGAAGAAGTGAACATCATCACTTGCCACCTGGGTAACGGCGGTTCCGTTTCTGCTATCCGTAACGGCAAATGTGTAGATACCTCTATGGGTCTGACTCCGCTGGAAGGCCTGGTAATGGGTACTCGCTCCGGTGATATCGACCCGGCGATCATCTTCCACCTGCACGATACCCTGGGTATGAGCGTGGAAGATATCAACAAGATGCTGACCAAAGAGTCCGGCCTGCTGGGCCTGACCGAAGTCACCAGCGACTGCCGTTACGTTGAAGACAACTACGCAGAGAAAGAAGACGCTAAACGTGCAATGGACGTTTACTGCCACCGTCTGGCGAAGTACATCGGCTCTTACACTGCGCTGATGGACGGTCGTCTCGATGGCGTGGTCTTCACCGGTGGTATTGGTGAGAACGCTGCAATGGTGCGCGAGCTGTCCCTGGGCAAACTGGGCGTGCTGGGCTTTGACGTTGACCATGAACGTAACCTGGCCGCGCGCTTCGGTAAGTCTGGCTTCATCAACAAAGAAGGCACCCGTCTTGCAATGGTTATCCCAACCAATGAAGAGCTGGTCATCGCGCAAGACGCGAGCCGTCTGACTGCCTGATTCCCCACCGCCAGCAATGCTGGCGGTGTTGTTTTGAAGCCCGCCTGTTTTCGGCGGTAACGAAAGAGGATAAATCGTGTCCCGTACTATTATGCTGATCCCGACCGGAACCAGCGTAGGCCTGACCAGCGTCAGCCTCGGTGTGATCCGTGCGATGGAACGCAAAGGCGTTCGTCTGAGCGTGTTTAAGCCAATCGCTCAACCCCGTGCTGGTGGCGATGCGCCAGACCAGACCACCACTATTGTGCGTGCAAACTCTAACCTGCCAGCCGCTGAACCGCTGAAGATGAGCCACGTTGAGTCTCTGCTCTCCAGCAACCAGAAAGACGTGCTGATGGAAGAGATCATCGCTAACTACCACGCTAACGCCCAGGATGCGGAAGTGGTGCTGGTAGAAGGCCTGGTTCCGACGCGCAAGCATCAGTTTGCTCAGTCCCTGAACTTTGAAATCGCCAAAACGCTGAACGCGGAAATCGTGTTTGTAATGTCCCAGGGTACCGATACCCCGGAACAGCTGAAAGAGCGTATTGAGCTGACCCGCAGCAGCTTCGGCGGCGCGAAAAACAGCAACATCACCGGCGTTATCGTTAACAAACTGAACGCCCCGGTTGATGAGCAAGGCCGTACCCGCCCTGACCTGTCCGAAATCTTCGACGACTCGTCTAAAGCGAAAATCGTGAAAATCGATCCGGCTAAACTGCAGGAATTCAGCCCGCTGCCGGTGCTGGGCGCGGTGCAGTGGAGCTTTGATCTGATCGCCACCCGTGCAATCGATATGGCGCGTCACCTGAACGCCACCATCGTGAACGAAGGCGATATCAACACCCGTCGCGTGAAGTCCGTGACCTTCTGTGCGCGTAGCATTCCGCACATGCTGGAGCACTTCCGTGCAGGTTCCCTGCTGGTGACCTCCGCTGACCGCCCTGACGTGCTGGTTGCAGCCTGTCTGGCCGCGATGAACGGCGTGGAGATCGGTGCGATCCTGCTGACCGGTGCCTATGAAATGGACCCACGCGTCAGCAAGCTGTGCGAACGCGCGTTCGCCACCGGCCTGCCGGTCTTCATGGTGAACACCAACACCTGGCAGACCTCCCTGAGCCTGCAGAGCTTCAACCTGGAAGTTCCGGCGGATGACCATCAGCGTATCGAGAAAGTGCAGGAATACGTGGCCGGTTGCATCAATCCTGAGTGGATTGAGTCCCTGACCGCCACCTCCGAGCGCAGCCGTCGTCTCTCTCCACCAGCCTTCCGTTACCAGCTGACCGAGCTGGCGCGTAAAGCGGGCAAACGCGTTGTTCTGCCAGAAGGCGACGAACCGCGTACCGTTAAAGCCGCAGCCATCTGTGCCGAGCGCGGTATCGCGACCTGCGTGCTGCTGGGTAACCCGGATGAGATCACCCGCGTAGCGGCCTCTCAGGGCGTTGAACTGGGTTCTGGTATCGAAATCGTTGACCCTGAAGTAGTGCGCGAAAGCTATGTTGCCCGTCTGGTCGAGCTGCGTAAGAGCAAGGGCATGACCGAAGCCGTTGCACGCGAACAGCTGGAAGACAACGTGGTTCTCGGTACCCTGATGCTGGAGCAGGACGAAGTTGACGGTCTGGTTTCCGGTGCCGTTCACACCACCGCGAACACCATCCGTCCGCCGCTGCAGCTGATCAAAACTGCCCCAGGCAGTTCTCTGGTCTCTTCCGTGTTCTTCATGCTGCTGCCGGAACAGGTTTACGTTTACGGTGACTGTGCGATCAACCCGGATCCAACCGCTGAACAGCTGGCAGAGATCGCGATCCAGTCCGCTGACTCCGCGATTGCGTTCGGTATCGAACCGCGCGTTGCGATGCTCTCCTACTCTACCGGTAACTCCGGTGCAGGTAGCGACGTTGAGAAAGTGCGTGAAGCAACCCGTCTGGCACAGGAAAAACGCCCGGATCTGGTTATCGATGGCCCGCTGCAGTACGACGCCGCAGTGATGGCTGACGTTGCCAAATCTAAAGCGCCGAACTCGCCGGTTGCGGGCCGTGCTACCGTGTTCATCTTCCCGGATCTGAACACCGGTAACACCACTTACAAAGCGGTACAGCGTTCAGCCGACCTGATCTCCATCGGGCCGATGCTGCAGGGTATGCGCAAGCCGGTGAACGACCTGTCCCGTGGTGCGCTGGTAGACGATATCGTCTACACCATCGCTCTGACCGCGATCCAGTCTTCACAGCAGTAAGTTGCCCCAAACGTAAAAAGGCGACCTCGCGGTCGCCTTTTTTATTATCACGCTATTACGCTTCTTCGTGCTTAGCCGGTTCGTTGCTGGCATTGCGGCTCATCCACAGCGCCAGGGCTTTTAACGAATCTGGCGTGAAGTCATCGCAGCGAGCGGTGATCTCCGCCGGGGTCATCCAGCAGACTTCACTCACCTCTTCTTCCTGCAGCGCAAACGGACCGTGGGAAACGCAGCTGAACAGGCCTCCCCAGACGCGGCAGTGGCTGTCTTCAAAGTAGAACTGACCATGCTCGGCAAAGGGCACGCCGGCAATCCCCAGCTCCTCTTCCGCTTCACGGCGGGCGGAATCAAGTAACACCTCATCGGCCTGGACCACACCGCCGGCCGTTGCGTCGAGCATACCGGGCATGAAGTCTTTCGTTTCAGTACGGCGCTGCACCAGAATTTTGCCCATACCATCATGCACCACGATATAGGTCGCGCGGTGACGCAGGCGCTGCGCCCGCATCTGCTCGCGGCTCGCCTGAGCGATGACTTCATTGTCTTCGCTGACTATATCTACCCACTCAGTACTTGCCAAATGACTCTGCTCCACCATCGGGAAACCTTCTCTTTAAAGCGCTCTCACGGCGCGTTTACTGTTGAGGAGTAAGTTACGGATTAATCCTGGACTCTGCAATAACCTGGCTGTCATTCAGCGTCATAACGCACAAATGGTCCTCTTCCAGCATCCCATAGCTGGGAGAAAAACCGCCTTTCGGCAGGCTGACGGAGCCAGGGTTGAAATGAATAATGTCGCCCTTGTTTGCGGCTACCGGAATATGAGTATGGCCGTAAACCAGGACATCGCCAGCATTCAGCGCGGGCAGATTATCCGGGCCAAAAAGATGGCCGTGGGTAACAAACAGGCGGCAGCGTGGCAGCAGGATCTGCTGCCACGGGGCGGTAATGGGGAAGTGCAACAGCATCTGGTCAACTTCGCTGTCGCAGTTGCCCCGCACGGCGATAATCCGCGATGCATACGCATTAAGCCGCTCTGCCACTTCCGCAGGGGCATAGCCTTCGGGCAGCGGGTTGCGTGGGCCGTGATTCAGCACATCGCCGAGGATCACCAGCCATTGCGCCCCGCTCTGGTTAAACAGTGAAAGCACCTTTTCGGTCGCCGGTAGCGAACCGTGGATGTCCGATGCAAACATCAGCTTCATCAGTGACTCCTTATCGTGAAAAGCCACCCCATCATACCCGAATCAGCCGCCCTTATCAGCCTGCCCGCTTCGCCGAAAGCGCCACATAACGCTGCACGGAGGCGCGCTGCCACTGGAAGTTCGCGTAGTCCGCCAGCCGTTGCGGCACGTCGTCGCCGTTGAGCACCAGGCGGTTGAGCATCAGCGCCAGATCGGCGTCCGCAATGCACCACTCCCCGAATAAATTCTGATTACCGTGGGCCAGCAGCGAGGTGGCGGTATCAAACAGCTGACTGGCTGTCCGCCGGGCGGTATCGCTTAGGGCCGGTTTTTTCACCCCGGCAAAGACTACGTCGGTGGAGCGCTCTTCCCGGATGGGCATCAGATCGCTGCGCAGCCACGCCTGGATCTGCCGCGCGCGGGCGCGTTTTTGCAGATCGAGCGGATAGATCCGTTCCCACTCCGGCGGCGCAAAACGCTCTTCCAGATATTCGGTAATGGCTGAAGATTCGCTCAGTTCAAACCCGTCCACCTCCAGCACCGGCACGCGACGGGTCAGCGCATAGCCCCGCCACTGCGGCTGTCGGTTCTCACCCCGGCTGAGATCCACGGTCTTGAGGGCAAAGGGCAATCCCTTTTCGGCCAGCGCGACGTACACGCTCATGACATAAGGAGAGAAATAATCGGCATCTGACCACAGGGTAATCGCAGGTTGGCTCATAACGTCCTCATAAGGCTTTGGATGATGGGTTTATATCCAAAATATAACCTCCTGCCCCGGCTGTCACCTGACGAAAACTCACGATTTATCATCACCACCTATACTCAATCCTGTACAGAAAAAAGCGTTATGACAGGAGTTGCGATGATTGACCTTTATTACGCCCCTACTCCCAACGGGCATAAGATCACCCTTTTTCTGGAAGAGGCCCAGCTGGACTACCGCATCGTGCCGGTGGATATCAGCAAAGGCGAACAGTTTCGCCCCGAATTTCTCGCCATTTCGCCCAACAATAAAATTCCGGCCGTCATCGACCATGATCCGGAGGATGGCGGTGCGCCGCTGAGCCTGTTTGAGTCCGGTGAAATTTTGCTTTATCTGGCGGAAAAAACCGGCAAGCTGCTGAGCGGAGAATTACGCGAACGCCACGTCACGCTACAGTGGCTCTTCTGGCAGGTTGCTGGCCTGGGGCCGATGATCGGGCAGAACTACCACTTTAACCACTATGCGCCGCAGCCCATTCCCTATGCCATCGAACGATTCCAGGTGGAAACGCAGCGGCTTTATAACGTGCTGAATAAGCGCCTGGAAAAATCGCCGTGGCTGGGAGGCGATCACTACAGCATTGCGGATATCGCCTGCTGGCCGTGGATCAACACCCATGAAAGCCATCGCGTCGATCTGGCCTCATGGCCGGCGGTAAACAACTGGTTTGAGCGCATTCGTACCCGCCCGGCAACCGAGCGCGCGATGCAAAAAGTGCAGCAGATATAAACGGTTTCCTCATGTATTATGGTGGCGATAATGACACGGAGGAAGCCTGCAATGTCCCAGCAAGACGCGATTATTCGTATTAAAAATTTACGCCTGCGCACCTATATCGGTATCAAAGAAGAGGAGCGCGCTAACCGTCAGGATATCGTCGTTAATGTGGTGATCCACTACCCGGCCGACAAGGCCCGGGACAGTGAGGATATCAATGACGCTCTGAACTACCGCACCGTCACCAAAAGCATCATTCAACATGTCGAGAATAACCGCTTCTCTTTACTGGAAAAATTAACTCAGGATGTGCTGGATATCGCACGCGAACATCACTGGGTCACCTATGCTGAAGTCGAGATCGATAAACTTCACGCGCTGCGTTACGCCGACTCCGTCTCGATGACGTTAAGCTGGCAACGCTAAGCGCAACCCTGGAGGTTGTATGAAGATCCTGGTAACCGGCGGCACCGGCCTGATTGGCCGGCATCTTATCCCACGATTGCAAGTGTTGGGCCATGAGTTAACGGTTGTGACGCGCAGTCCTGAGAAGGCGCGTCAGCTACTTGGCTCCGGCATCGATATCTGGAAAGGGCTGACGGAACACCAGGATCTTAACGGCTTTGATGCCGTCATCAATCTGGCGGGCGAACCCATCGCCGACAAACGCTGGACGGAAGAGCAAAAACAGCGTCTGTGCAACAGTCGCTGGAACATCACCCAGCGACTGGTGGATATGGTTAAAGCCAGCGACACGCCGCCGTCGGTGTTTATCTCCGGTTCGGCAGCGGGGTATTACGGTGATTTAGGCGAGGTGGTGGTAACCGAAGAGGAGCCGCCGCACAATGAATTTACCCATAAGCTGTGCGCCCGCTGGGAGCAGATTGCCTGCGGCGCGCAGAGCGATCGGACCCGCGTTTGCCTGCTGCGCACCGGCGTGGTGCTGGCCCCGAAAGGCGGTATTCTGGCGAAGATGCTGCCGGTGTTTAAGCTCGGCCTTGGCGGCCCTGTCGGCACGGGTCGTCAATACCTTGCCTGGATCCACATCGACGATATGGTCAACGGCATTCTCTGGCTGCTGGATAACGATCTGCGCGGCCCGTTCAATATGGTTTCCCCCTACCCGGTGCGTAATGAGCAGTTTTCCCACGCGCTGGGCCATGCGGTGCATCGCCCGGCGGTGGTGCGTGCCCCGGCAACGGCTATCCGCCTGCTGATGGGCGAATCGTCAGTGCTGGTGCTCGGCGGCCAGCGCGCGCTGCCGAAGCGGCTGGAAGCCTCCGGGTTCGCCTTCAGGTGGTACGACTTAGAAGAAGCCCTGGGAGATGTGGTAGGTTAAATCTGCCCGGTCGGCTGTGTTACGTTGTTATGCTCGATCCCCATTTAAGGCGCTTTGGTGGCAACAATCACCACTTCCAGGCTGACGCTCTCCCCTTTTGAGCCCTCCGACTGGCCCTTTTTCCGCGCGCTGCGAGAAGCGCCCGAGATCATGCGCTATATGGCCGCTATCGCCCCGGAAACCGAGACCCGACGCCAGTTTGCCGCCCGACTTACCACCCCGCACACCTTTGTGATCCGCGCGCACGATGACGCTACCCCGCTGGGGGATATTGGGCTGCAAATCAGCTCCCGCTACCGCGAAGAGGCGGATATTGGTTATACCGTGATTCCGGCCGCACAGGGCCGGGGGATTGCCAGCGAAGCGCTGCGCGCCGTGTGTGAATACGCGTTTATCCAGCTGGGCGTAAAGGCGGTGAACGCTTATGTGCTGGCGGATAATGGCGGTTCGGTGCGGGTATTAGAGAAAGCGGGATTTGTACGTACCCAGGTGCTGGAGCAGGCGTATGAGATCAATGGCGTACGGTATGACGACTGGGTGTACCGGCTGGAGAGTGGTGCGGCCTGAGTGCCGGGCGGCACTGCGTTTGCCCGGCCTACCAAAACCGTAGGCCCGGTAAGCGTAGCGCCACCGGGCAACAAACTACTTCAACGACCCTTTCAGGAACTGCTGCAAGCGTGGGCTCTTCGGATTACCTAACACCTCATCCGGATGCCCCTGCTCTTCGATCTTGCCCTGATGCAGGAAAATAACATGATTGGAGACGTTACGGGCGAAGCCCATCTCGTGCGTCACCACCACCATGGTTTTCCCCTCTTCGGCGAGCTGCTGCATAATGCGCAGCACTTCACCCACCAGCTCGGGATCGAGCGCAGAGGTCGGTTCGTCAAACAGCAGCACTTCCGGCTCCATCGCCAGCGCACGGGCGATAGAGACGCGCTGCTGCTGACCGCCGGAGAGATGCACCGGGTATTTCATCTGCTGGCGCTCATCGATACCCACTTTCGCCAGGTATTTCTCCGCGCGGGCACGGGCTTCCTGCTTGCTTAACCCCAGCACCTGCACCGGGGCTTCCATCACGTTCTCCAGCACCGTCATGTGGCTCCAGAGGTTGAAGTGCTGGAATACCATCGTCAGTCGGGTACGCAACATCCGCAGCTGGTGCTTATCCGCCACCTTCAGCTGGCCGTCTTTGTCCTGCACCAGATTGATGTTCTCACCGCTCACCACAATAGAGCCGGCACTTGGTTTTTCGAGGAAGTTAATGCAGCGCAGGAAGGTACTTTTACCCGAGCCTGAGGAGCCGATAATACTGATCACATCGCCCGCATTTGCCTGCAGCGACACCCCTTTCAGCACTTCATGTTCGCCGTAGCGTTTGTGCAAATCGATAACGTTTAATTTGTTCTCAGCCATCTTAATTCTCAGTGCGTCGAAGAAGGTTTTATGTGCTGCAACCAGCGTTTTTCCGCTTTGCGGAACAGGCTAATCAGAACGTAAGAAATAATTAAATAGAGCACTGCCGCGATCCCGAAGGCGGTAAACGGCTGATAGGTCGCCGAGTTAATGTCGCGGGCAATCTTCAGCAGATCCGGCACGGTGGCGGTAAAGGCCAGCGCGGTGGAGTGCAGCATCAGGATCACTTCGTTGCTGTAGGCAGGCAGCGCAATACGCAGCGCCGACGGCAGAATAATACAGCGGTAGAGCTTCACGGAAGAGAAGCCATACGCCCTTGCGGCTTCAATTTCACCGTAGGGCACAGAGCGGATCGCACCGGCGAAAATCTCGGTGGTGTAGGCGCAGGTATTGAGCGTTAACGCCAGCACGGTACAGTTCAGCCCGCTGCGGAAGAACGCGTTCAGCATCTCAGTGCCTTTCACGATCTCCAGCGTGTACATCCCGGAGTAGAACACCAGCAGCTGCACGTACAGCGGCGTACCGCGGAACACATAGGTAAACAGCCAGATGGGGAAGCGAATGTATTTATTGTTCGACACGCGGCCAATGGCGAGGAAGATCGCCAGAATCCCGCCCATCACCACAGAAGAAATCAGCAGCCAGAGGGTGATCGCCACGCCGGTAAAGCGGTATCCGTCGGTCCACAGCAGGGATTTCCAGTATTCCTGAATAATTTCGATCACAGGTCAGCCCTCTTCACACCCACGGAATAGCGACGTTCGAGCAGCAGCAGCACGCCGTTGGAGACGGTGGTAAACACCAGGTAAATCACCCCGCAGACAATCGCGAAGTAGAACGGCTCCCAGGTGCTTTTGCCTGCCAGCTGCGTGGCTTTCACCACGTCTTCCAGTCCCAGTAATGAGACCAGCGCCGTCGCTTTGAGGATAACCTGCCAGTTGTTGCCGATGCCCGGCAGCGCAAAGCGCATCATGGCCGGAAACATAATGCGGCGAAACGTCTGTGAGGAGGTAAAACCAAAGGCCGTGGCCGCTTCGATATGCCCTTTCGGCACGGCGAGATAGGCCCCGCGGAAGGTTTCGGTGAAATAGGCCCCGTAAATAAAGCCCAGGGTGATGATACCGGCCACCATCGGATCGATATCAATCTGCGCCATACCAATGGCATCGGTGATGCCATTGAGGGCGATCTGCAGTCCATAGAAAATGAGCAGCATCAGCACCAGGTCAGGAACACCGCGGATAAGGGTGGTATAACCCTCAAACAGCAGCGCCAACGCCCGATTCGCTGAAAGCTTCGCGCCCGCGCCGGCAAGGCCTATTAACACTGCCAGCACCACCGAACTGAGAGCCAGTTCAAGGGTGACCAATGCGCCTTGTAAAATTACGCCAGAAAATCCGTACAGCATACCGCCTGCCCTGTCGTGAGTGGTGTAGCCGTGTCTTTTCCCCTCCCGGAGCGGGAGGGGCCGCACGTTATTGAGTGGAGTAATTAACCACCGTAGACATCAAAGTCGAAGTATTTCTTCGCCAGTTTTTCGTAAGTACCGTCTGCGCGCATTTCAGCAAAGGCTTTGTTCAGCGCTTCACGCAGCTCGTTATCTTCTTTGCGCAGCCCCATGCCGGTGCCTACGCCGAAGAGTTTCTCGTCCTTAATGGACGGACCGCCGAACTTGTAATCTTTACCAACCGGCTGTTTCAGGAAGCCTTCGCTGGCAGCGACTTCATCCTGGAAGGCGGCGTCGATACGGCCCGCAGTCAGGTCAGCATAGATATTTTCCTGGCCCTGATAAGAGACGATTTCAATTCCTTTCGGCGCCCAGTGCTCGTTACCAAAGGTCTCCTGGGTGGTGCCCTGCAGCACGCCCACACGTTTACCTTTCAGTGACTCCAGTGTCGGCTGGATATCAGAAGATTTCGCTACCACCAGACGAGAGTCCGCTGCATAGAGCTTGTCGGTGAAGGCAATCTCCTGCTGGCGTTTTTCGGTGATAGAGAGAGAAGACATAATGGCGTCGATTTTTTTCGCTTTCAGCGAAGGGATCAGCGCATCCAGTGGGTTTTCAACGAAGGTACACTCTGTTTTGATACGTTTGCACAGCTCTTTTGCCAAATCGATATCAAATCCTACCAGTTCACCCTGCGCATTCTTCGATTCGAAGGGGGCATAAGTCGGGTCAGTACCAATACGAACTTTTTGCGGAATTGCTGCGAATGCCGCAGTAGCGCTGGAAAAGGCCAGAGCCAGAGAAAGTGACAAAACCAGTTTTTTCATATCTATCCTCAACAGACTGTCTTCTTACGGGATTTTAACGCCGACGGGGTGCCTTTAATGTGCCACTAATCGCCGCGGCAAGGCAAAAGATTATGCGCGGCAGGCGCGAAAAAGTGCATCGCGAGTGCTTAACTATTCACTTTGTGACCAACGCGGCGCACGATTTGCACCATCATGGTTCGCAAAGGCCATTGTCGCACCATAACGGGGTTCCATTATGGTGCGCACCCGTCAGTTTCGGTTAATCGCCGTAAACGTTGAAGTCGAAGTATTTCTTCGCCAGTTTGTCGTAGGTTCCGTCTTTACGCAGTTCAGTAAAGGCTTTATCAAACGCCGCTTTCAGCTCAGCATCGTCCTTACGCAGACCGATCCCGGTGCCGTCACCGAAGTATTTTTTGTCTTTGACGGAAGGACCCGCAAAGGCAAACTCTTTACCCGCAGGCTGTTTCAGGAAGCCTTCGCTGGCGGCAACTTCATCCTGGAATGCGGCATCCAGACGCCCTGCGGCCAGGTCAGAATAGATCAGATCCTGGTTCTGGTATGCCACCACGTCCACGCCCTTCTCACGCCAGTTGGCATTGGCGAAACCTTCCTGGGTTGAGCCCTGCAGCACGCCAACGTGCTTGCCTTTCAGCGAGTCAATGGTCGGCTGGATTGGGGAACCTTTGGCGGCAATCAGACGTGAGTCCGCAGCGTAGAGCTTCTCAGAGAAGGCGATCTCCTGCTGACGCTTCTCGGTGATTGAGAGCGAGGAGATGATCGCGTCAATCTTCTTGGCTTTCAGGGAGGGGATCAGCGCGTCGAAGTCGCTGCCCACCCAGGTGCATTTCACGGACATGCGTTTGCACATCTCATTTCCCAGGTCGATATCAAACCCGACGAAATCCCCCTTCGCATCTTTCGATGAGAATGGCGCATAGGTAGCGTCTGTACCGATACGTACGTTCTGAGGGAGCGCCGCAAAGCTGCTTGCCGCTGCACTTAATCCCACCAGCAAAGACAGAGCCAAAACCGTCTTCTTCATACATTACCCTCAAGTGTCGTGATTTTCTTATGTAATAGATTGTGTTGTGTGTTGTTGCAGGCGATCTCTTGCAGGTCTTATGCCACATTGCGTTCATAGCAAAATTACGGCGTTAAATATGTTAACGAAAGGTTGCAGGATTGCCTTAATGGTGAAAGATAGCAGGTCTGCCAAACGAACCGCAGTGGCGGGAAGGGAAAAAAGGAATTAAATGTTGAGGATATGATCGCTGTTGCAGAATTGCCCTGAAACAGGGCACGTTGCGCCGATCTGCCCCCGGACAGGACATCTTTTCCGTCAGGCGCCCTGCCAGCGGGTAAAGAGATCGTCCGGAAGGTCAATGTCGAACTGGTCGATAACCCGGTTCACGGTTTGATTGATCACGTCATCAAGCGATTGCGGGCGGTGATAAAACGCCGGCACCGGGGGCATAATCACCGCGCCCAGTTCCGCCGCCTGGGTCATCAGACGCAGGTGGCCCAGATGAAGCGGGGTTTCGCGTACGCACAGCACCAGCGGACGGCGCTCTTTCAGCACCACGTCGGCCGCGCGGGTCACCAGCGTATCGGTATAGCTGTTGACGATACCCGAGAGGGTTTTGATGGAACAGGGCAGGATCACCATGCCCGCGGTTTTAAACGATCCGGAGGAGATGCTGGCGGCGATATCGCGCGCATCGTGTATCACGTCGGCTAACGCCTGAACGTCACGCAGGGAATAATCGGTTTCCAGAGAGAGGGTCTGACGCGCGGCCTGGCTCATCACCAGATGGGTTTCAACCTCGGCGACGTCGCGCAATACCTGCAGCAAACGGACACCGTAAATCGCGCCGCTGGCCCCTGAGATCCCTACTATTAATCGTTTCATGATGTTCGCCCTTGCTGTTACAGGGCTGACTGTGCAGGATTTTGGCGGGAGTTGCAAGCGAGGGCGGACGCCCTCGCCTGTTATAGCGATTAACCTTCGTTGTGCATCTCTAAGCTTTCGAGATCGTTCGCCAGCTGCACGGCTTTCGCATCGTCGTTGCGCAGCGAATCGAGGTAATCCAGGTATTTCTGATCGACGTCTTTGGTCACGTAGATACCGTTAAACACCGAGCACTCAAACTGCTGAATGTCTGGATTTTCGGCACGCACCGCGTCAATCAGATCGTTCAGATCCTGGAAAATCAGGCCGTCGGCACCGATGATCTGGCGGATCTCGTCCACTTCACGACCGTGGGCAATGAGCTCGTTGGCGGTCGGCATGTCAATACCGTAGACGTTCGGGAAGCGAATTTCCGGTGCCGCAGAGGCCAGATAGACCTTCTTCGCACCCGCTTCACGGGCCATCTCGATAATCTGCTCAGAAGTGGTGCCACGCACGATGGAGTCATCCACCAGCAGCACGTTCTTGTCGCGGAATTCAGCGCGGTTGGCGTTCAGCTTGCGGCGCACCGATTTACGGCGCAGCTGCTGGCCCGGCATGATAAAGGTACGGCCAACGTAGCGGTTCTTCACGAAGCCCTGACGGTACGGTTTACCCAGAATACGCGCCATCTCCAGTGCGATATCGCAGGAGGTTTCCGGGATTGGGATCACCACGTCGATATCCAGGTCTTCCCACTCGCGGGCAATCTTCTCGCCGAGCTTGGTGCCCATGTTGACGCGGGCGCTGTAGACGGAGATTTTGTCGATGAAGGAGTCCGGACGGGCAAAGTAGACGTATTCGAACAGGCACGGATTACTGACCGGGTTCTCTGCACACTGACGGGTAAACAGCTGGCCTTTTTCGGTGATGTACACCGCTTCGCCAGGTGCGACGTCACGCAGGAACTCAAAGCCCAGGGTATCGAGCGCCACGCTTTCAGACGCCACCATATACTCGGTGCGGCCGTCGCCAATGTCGCGCTTGCCCAGCACCAGCGGGCGGATGCCGTTCGGGTCACGGAAGGCGACCATACCGTGGCCGATAATCATCGCTACGCAGGCATAGGCACCGCGAATCAGACGGTTAGTGGCAGCCACAGCAGCAAAAATGTTGTCTGCTTCCAGCGGATAGTGACGGAAGTTGTCCAGCTCGCTGGCAAAGATGTTAAGCAGGATTTCAGAATCAGAGGTGGTGTTAATGTGACGACGCTTCTCTTCAAACAGCTTCTTACGCAACTCGTGAGCGTTGGTCAGGTTGCCGTTGTGGGCAAGCGTGATGCCATACGGCGAGTTAACGTAGAACGGCTGGGCTTCAGAGGCGCTGGAACTGCCAGCAGTCGGGTAACGAACGTGACCAATACCCATGTTGCCCTGAAGACGCTGCATATGGCGGGCTTCAAACACATCGTTTACCAGGCCGTTGGCCTTACGTAAACGGAAGCAGTTGTGTGCATCAATGGTGATGATACCCGCAGCATCCTGCCCACGGTGCTGAAGCACCGATAATGCGTCATAAATAGACTGGTTTACCGGCATGAAACCGGCGATACCGACAATACCGCACATTCGTCATTTCCTCGTTAAGCCACATCTCAGGGTTTATGCCCTGGGCAAAAAACTCGACGAGCTTTGCAGATAGTCAAAGAACCATCTGATGATGAAGCTGAACTGCGGGATAAGCTGCGATTTCTGCCAGTCTTCACTCTTTGAGAACCCGGTAAAGGTATCAAGGAAGAAGAGTATCGCGGCGACAATCAGCGCGCCTCGCAATGCTCCGAAGCAGATCCCCAGCACCCTGTCCGTTCCTGACAACCCGGTTTTCTCAACCAGCTGGCCAATCACGTAGTTAACAATGGCGCCGACAATCAGCGTCGCGATAAACAGCACCGCGATGGCAATCCCATTTCGAACCAGTTCATCTTCAAAGCCCGTGAACCAGACAGACAGGTAAGTGTAGTAATGACTGGCAACAAAGAAGGCACAGCCCCAGGTTACCAGCGATAACGCTTCACGAACAAAGCCACGGATCAGGCTAACCAGACAGGAAAAACCTATCACCGCAATGATGGCGTAATCAATCCAGACCATATGTGTCCCACGATCAAACGCCCTGTCATCCAGTTCGGGGCGAATTCTAACAGAAAAAGAAAACGTTTGCGTAGGGATTTCCTTCCCGCGCGTAAATAAAAAAAGCGCTGAAAAAATATTCAGCGCCGTGGGCAGTTTGCGCCTCTGCGGACGTCTGCCTCCCCCTCACCCCGGCCCTCTCCCTCAAGGGAGAGGGGGGAATTCATCCCCTCGCCCCTCCGGGGAGAGGGTCAGGGTGAGGGGAAAATACTTACATCAATTCACGCTGTAGTTCATCACTACGCCGCTCAGACCCGAGAGCTGATTAAGCTCTCCAAGCGACCCCTTCAGCTTGTCTCTCGACGCATCCGGGCCCACGAGAATACGGGTGATTTTACCCTGTACCGGCGTGGAAGGTGAAGTGTAAACGCGATACCCGGCGCCACGAAGCTTAGCCACTACCTCGTTGACCTTATCGGCATTTTTGAGCGCCCCAAGCTGCACAACATAGGCTTTGCCGGTTGGAGCAGGCTTCTCTTCAGCGGCCGGTTTGGCCGGTGGGGTTTCTGTGGCCGCCGCCAGCTGCTGGCTGGTGTTATCGCGCTGCGGTTTCGGCTGCGGCTTTTCAGCCGGTTTCGGCTTTTGCACCGGTTTTGGCGCGTACTGTTCTACCGGGGCCGCAACGGGATCCAGCTCGTTGTTATTCCCGGCAGCCAGACGCGACGGATCTAAAGATGGGGCCGCAGCATCGCCCGCCCGCACCTCTTCGGCGGCCCCTTCAGGTGGCTGCGCTGGCAGGGCCTGCGTCGCCGCTGGCAGCATATCCGGCTCATCCCGGTCGCCGGGTTTCGGCACCAGCGGGATCGCCGCGAACTCATCCTGGTAATGCTTTTTCTGTCCATCAAGCAGCCCGGGGAGAATAATCACCCCCAGCGCCACCAGCACAATGGTGCCTGCTAAACGGTTCTGAAACTTACTTGCCACCGGTTCTCCCCGCATCCATTACGTCCATGACATGTGCCACCGTGTGGAATGAACCACACACCAGCACGGTATCTTCTGGGCTGGCGTCTGCCATTGCCGCACGCCATGCCAGCTCCACGCTTGCAAAGCTTTTGCCCTCGCCGAGATGTTCCATCAGCTGTTCGGCAGTCGCCCCGCGTGGGCCTTCCAGAGGTGCACAATACCAGCTATCGACAACACTCTCCATGCAGGCCAGCGTGCCGCCAATATCTTTATCATGAAGCATACCGATAACCGCCAGTACGCGCCCGGTTTTTGGCAATGATTTGAGACGTCCCGCGAGATACGCCGCGGCATGAGGGTTATGCGCCACATCCAGAATCAGACGTGGTGATTCGCTGACTATCTGGAAGCGCCCGGCCAGAATCGCATTCTGAATACCGTCACGCATCGCCTGCTCGCTCACCGCCAGACCGCTGGCGCGCAGCGCGGCCAGCGCCGTCGCGGCATTCGGCTGCGGTACCTGGGGCAGCGGCAGGTTCTCCAGCGCGCCCACGGCATCTTCAAAGCGCCAGTTGCTTTCCGTCACGCTGTAGCGCCAGTCCACGTCGCGACGCTTAAGCAGCGCCCCTTTTTCCTGCGCCACATCGGCGATGGTGTGCGGCATATCGGGTTCGCCGACGATCGCCGGTTTGCCTGGGCGGAAGATACCGGCTTTTTCACGGCCAATGCTTTCGCGATCGGGCCCCAGCCAGTCGGTATGATCCAGCGCGATGCTGGTGACCACCGCCACATCCGGGTCGACGATATTGGTGGCATCCAGACGCCCGCCTAAACCGACCTCGAGGATCACCACGTCGAGCTGCGCCTGCTTAAACAGCCACAGCGCGGACAGCGTGCCATATTCAAAATAGGTCAGGGAAATCTCGCCGCGCGCGGCTTCGATTTCGGCAAAAGCGGCGGTGTGCGCCGATTCCGCCAGCTCCGTGTTCTGCACCCGCACGCGCTCGGTATAGCGCACCAGATGCGGCGAGCTGTAGACCCCCACTTTGTACCCTGCAGCCATCAGCATGGCTTCCAGGGTGCGGCAGGTGGTGCCTTTGCCGTTGGTGCCCGCCACGGTGAAAACAAAGGGAGCCGGTTTCAGAACATCAAGGCGCGCCGCTACCTGGCTTACGCGCTCAAGTCCCATGTCGATGGCTTTACTGTGCAGGTTTTCCAGATAAGAAAGCCACGCGGCCAGGGGCGACGTGGCTTGGGGAAGAGTGATATTTTCCATGATGCGCGCTTTTCAGTTACGGTTAGAAAGCAAAAGGGCAGTGCCACTGGCCCTGCCCTTTTCAGTTATCAGGCCTCGGGTTCCTGATCCGGTACGACCACGCCTTCGCGCGGCTCATCCGGGCTCGGCGACGGCAGATTCATCAGCTTCGCCAGAACGCTGGCCAGTTTCAGGCGCATTTCCGGACGGCGGACGATCATGTCGATAGCGCCTTTCTCGATAAGGAACTCACTGCGCTGGAAACCCGGCGGCAGCTTTTCACGTACCGTTTGTTCGATTACACGCGGGCCGGCAAAGCCGATCAGCGCTTTCGGTTCAGCGATGTTCAGATCGCCCAGCATCGCGAAACTTGCCGATACGCCGCCCATGGTCGGGTCGGTCAGTACGGAGATGTACGGCAGACCGCGCTCCTGCATTTTCGCCAGCGCTGCAGAGGTTTTTGCCATCTGCATCAGCGACATCAGCGCTTCCTGCATACGGGCACCACCGGACGCGGAGAAGCAGATCAGCGGACAGTTGTCTTCCAGCGCCTGCTCAACGGCACGCACGAAGCGCGCGCCCACTACAGAACCCATTGAGCCGCCCATAAAGGAGAACTCAAACGCCGCTGCGACAACCGGCATCTCGTGCAGAGTGCCTTTCATCACGACCAGAGCGTCTTTCTCGCCGGTCTCTTTCTGTGCAGAGGCCAGACGGTCTTTGTATTTTTTGGAGTCACGGAACTTCAGCACATCTTTCGGCTCAAGCTCGCTGCCCAGTTCAACCAGAGAACCTTCATCCAGCAGGCTATGCAGGCGATTACGCGCCGACATACGCATGTGGTGATCGCACTTCGGACAAACTTCCAGATTACGCTCCAGCTCGGCGCGGTACAGAACCTGGCCACAGCTGTCACATTTCGTCCACACCCCTTCAGGAATACTCGCTTTGCGGGTTGGGGTGATATTGCTTTTAATTCGTTCAATCCAGCTCATTGATAACCTTTCTGCCTGAACCAGGTTTGCTGCAAGGGGCGCATAATGCCATTTTTGCCCCCGACAGACCATGAATGTTGCACATTAAAACATAACAGCCCGAAACTTTGGATAAAAAAGTGGTCGAACCGCAGTCGTGCTTTTATTTTGCTTGTTTTGCCGCCGCGCGTCGGTGACGAATCACTTCGATGACGCCTGGCAGAATCGAAACCACAATAATCCCTACGATCAGCAGCTTAAGGTTTTCCTGGATCATAGGAATGGTGCCGAAGAAATAGCCCGCGTAGGTAAAGCTCAGCACCCATAACAGCGCACCGGTGACGTTATAGAGCGCAAACTGACGGTACGACATGTGGCCCATACCCGCAACAAAGGGGGCAAAGGTTCTGACGATGGGCACAAAACGGGCGAGAATAATCGTTTTGCCGCCGTGTTTTTCATAAAACGCATGGGTTTTATCGAGATAGCTGCGACGGAAAATCTTCGAATCCGGGTTACTGAACAACCGATCGCCAAAAAGCCGACCTATAGTGTAGTTCACCGCATCGCCAAGGATCGCGGCGATAAGCATCAGCACGACCATCAGATGCACGTTGATATCGTTGGTTTCCAGCGACGCCAGCGCCCCCGCCACGAACAGCAGCGAATCGCCCGGTAAGAACGGCGTCACCACCAGACCGGTTTCACAAAACAGGATCAGGAACAGAATGGCATACACCCAGACGCCATAATCGGCGACCAGCTCTGCCAGGTGAACATCAATATGCAGAATGAAATCAATCAGAAAGCGAATAAAATCCATATTGTCTAAACCTTAATTGCCACGGCTATCAGTCCGCTAAAAACAGCGGGCCCATTGGCGGTTTTGGAAGGTCAAATCGATCCGGGTAATCCACCGAGACCAGATACAGCCCTTCCGCTTTCGCCGTTGCTGCCGCCAGCGTTCTGTCCTTCGCTGCCAGCAACTCTGCAATCCAGCTCTCCGGCTGGTGTCCGGCGCCTACTTCCATCAGGCTGCCTGTAATATTCCTGACCATATGATGAACAAAAGCGTTCGCTTTGATATCCACCACCACATACGCGCCATGACGGCTGACGTTAATGTGCATCACGTTGCGCCACGGGGTACGCGACTGGCACTGGACGGCACGAAAAGAGGTGAAGTCGTTCTCGCCAATCAGCGCCTGCGCCGCACGGTGCATGCGATCGGCATCCAGCGGTTCGTAAAAATGGGTGACGCCCTGGCCCAACACTGCCGGACGAAGACGCTGGTTATAGATGATGTAGCGGTAACGGCGCGCGGTGGCGCTGAAACGCGCATGAAAATCATCCGGCACATTTTTGACCCACCGTACCGCGATGTCACCAGGCAAATTCGCATTTACCCCTAACGTCCAGGCCGCGTCTTTACGCACCGCGGTGGTTTCAAAGTGAACCACCTGCCCCGTACCGTGCACACCGGCGTCGGTTCGACCCGCGCACAGAACATTGATAGGCTCATTCGCGACCTGAGAGAGCGCCTTCTCCAGCTTCTCCTGGACGCTGCGTACCTCGTTCTGACGCTGCCAGCCATAGTATTTACTGCCATCGTATTCAATCCCGAGAGCAATTCTATGGACCGGCTTTTGTTCCACTTCAGACATCAGTACAGATACTCCTGCACCAGCTTCTCAGCGATTTTAACCGCCATCAGCGCGCCGCCGAAACGCACGTTATCGGCTACCGACCAGAACTGAACCTGCTCCGGCATGCCGTAATCGTTGCGCACGCAGCCAACTGAGAGGCGGGCATTGCCCGTGGCGTCGCCCACCTGGGTCGGGAACTCGCGCTCTTCGGAGAGCTCAATATCTTCGCCACGGCCAAAGGCGTCACGCGCCTCTTCCGCCGCCAGCGGGCGCATGGCTTCAAAGCTCACCATCTGGGCATGGCCGTAGAACACCGGCGACTGCACGCAGTTGGCGGAGATCATCAGCCCTTCGTCCTGCAGGATCTTACGCACTTCATCGACGATACGGCGCTCTTCGCGCACGCTGCCTTCGCGATCCGGCAGCAGGGGCAGCATGTTGAAGGCCAGCTGACGGCCAAAGAAGTCATCTTCGTCCACCGGGATACCGTTCAGCAGCTTCGCGCTCTGTCCGGCAAGGGCATCCACCGCTTTTTTACCGTGGGCGGAGACCGACAGCAGGCTGGTGACGGTGATGCGGGATAAACCGCCTTCGTCGATCAGCGGCTTCAGAGCGGTTAACAGCTGGCTGGTCAGGCTGTCCGGTACGGCGATGATGTTACGGTTGCGGTAGTCGGCCAGCACGAACGGATTGACGTCCGGCACGACCAACGGTACGTCCGGCTCAAGGGCAAACAGGCCGCTTAAATCGATGACCAGACAGCCGGCGTTGGTGGCGTCTTCAATATAGGCCGCGGAGGCTTCAGCCCCGGCCGCGAAAAAGGCCAGCTGCGCCTGGGTCCAGTCGAACTCAGCCGCGTCCTGAACGCGTACCGATTTGCCCTCATAACGCAGATGCTCACCTGCGCTCTCGTTACGCGCCAGGGCATAGATGTCGCCCACCGGGAACTGACGCTCAGCAAGGGTTTCGAGCAGGGCTTCGCCCACGGCGCCCGTTGCGCCCAGTATGGCAATGTTCCAGCCTTCAGACATGGTGGTTTACTCCAGAAATAAAAAAGCGTCCCCGGCGGAGTATCCGTCAGGGAGCATTAAGAAGACATTAACGAACCGGGTGGTGAACGGCGTTGAAACCCAGCTTATGCAGCAGCGATGCCGCAGCAGGGTCATCACACATCACATACAGGGAAGACCATTCGCGGCGCTCAACGTAATGCTTACGCAGCTTGTCAAATTCACCCGGCGTACCCGCTACTTTTCGCAGCAGCGCGTCATCGCGGCGCACATCATACACTAAATGCACCAGCCTTTTCAGCGTTCCCTGATCCAGCGTGCCGTGCAGGGTGATGCGACCAAAATCCGGGGTTGGCAGCAGCGTGTCCAGCGCTACCTGCTGGGATTTGCCAATAAAGGTGCTGTACGCCTCGAACACCTGGGTAGTACCGCGGGCTTTGCCTTCGAGGGTGTAGCCCGCAATGTGCGCGGTGCCGATATCCACTTTATCCAGCAGGGCCATGTTGAGATCCGGCTCCGGTTCCCAAACGTCCAGCACCACGCTGAGATCCTGCCCGGCCTCCAGGCGCTGCAGCAACGCCGCGTTGTCCACCACCGGACCACGGCAGGCATTAATCAGAATGGTGCCCGGCTTCAGGCGGCTAATCAGCGCGTCATCTGCCAGATGGTGCGATTTATACGGCCCGTCCTTAAACAGCGGCGTATGGAAGGTGAGCACGTCACACTCGGCCACCAGCTCATCCAGGCTGCGGAAATCCCCTTCATCACCACGGTCAGCGCGGGGGGGATCGCACAGCAGCGTGCGGATGCCTAACGCCTCAAGGCGTTTTTGCAGTCGGCTGCCTACGTTACCCACGCCGACAATGCCAACGGTCCGGCTGGTGAGAGTAAAGCCGTCGCGCTCGGCCAGCATCAGCAGGGATGAGAAAACATACTCCACGACGGCAATAGCGTTACAGCCCGGCGCGGCGGAAAAGCCAATCCCGGCCTGCTTCAGCCACGCGTCATCCACATGATCGGTTCCCGCGGTTGCCGTGCCGACAAACTTCACACCTTTGCCAGACAGCAGCGCCTCATTCACTTTGGTCACCGAGCGCACCATCAGGGCGTCGGCATCATCCAGCTCGGCGAGCGGAATGGGGCGTCCGGGAACGGCCTTAACCTCACCCAGGCGGCTAAAGAGCTCGCGGGCGTAAGGCATATTTTCATCAACGAGGATTTTCACGTCTGAGTACCTGTTTGAGAGGAAGTTATCCGGTCAAGTGTGCCATAATCTGGCCGCCAGGCATATACGTAAACCTGGTTAACGATGAGTAACGAATTTAAGGATTTTTTGCCGATGCAGCCCATTTCAGGTACGCCGCCACAACCTCCGGGTGATGGCCCGCGTCCATCCCACGTCGCGGGTGAACAGCCCCTCTCCACACAGCAACGCACTGTACTGGAACGTCTGATCACCCGGCTGATTGCCCTGACGTCGCAGCAGAATGCGGAAGTGTGGGCCGGAGTCAAGCACGATCTGGGAATGAAGAGTGATGCGCCCATGCTGTCGCGCCACTTCCCTGCTGCAGAGCAAAACCTCAACCAGCGCCTGAATACTGCCCAGCAAAATCACACCACCCGCCAGATGGTCTCCCAGCTGACGGAGCTGCTGAATCTGGGTAATAACCGTCAGGCGGCCAGCGATTTTATTCGCCAGCAGTATGGCCAGACGGCCCTGAACCAGCTGACGCCCGAGCAGCTCAAAACGGTACTGACGCTGCTGCAAAATAACCAGCTTGCGATCCCGCAGCCGCAGCAGCGCCCGGCGACGGAACGCCCGTTGCAGCCGGCGGAGCACAACACGCTGAAGCAGATGGTGACCAAACTTGCCGCCGCCACGGGCGAGCCAACCAAACTGATCTGGCAGTCGATGCTGGAGCTGTCGGGAGTAAAGGCGGGAGAGTTGATACCGGCCAGGCAGTTTACCCATCTTGCCACCTGGCTGCAGGCGCGCCAGACGCTGAGCACCCAGAGCGCACCAACCCTGCACACCCTGCAGGCCGCGCTGAAACAGCCGCTTGAACCCCAGGAGTGGGACAACATTCAGGATTATGCCCGACAGACCTGGCAGGCGACGCCGCAGACGGTGCTGACCACTGCCCAGGTTCAGGATCTGCTCAATGAGATCTTCACCCGCCGCAGCGAGCGGGAGAGTGGCACGCTGGAAGTGCGTAATATCCAGCCGATCTACAGCCCGCTGTTTGCCCCGGTGGTCGAGACCTTCAAATCCCTGTCAGCCCGACCTGGCCTGATGCTGGTCGCCCTGCTGGTAGCAATGGCGCTAATCTGGCTGGTGATTTAAAACAAAAAAGGGAGCCATCAGGCTCCCTTTTGACATCCGGCGCAGTCATTACGCTTTCAGCTTACGCATTACCAGCGTGGCGTTGGTGCCGCCGAAACCGAAGCTGTTAGACATCACGGTATTCAGTTCACGCTCGGTTGTCGCGGTAACGATGTTCAGGCCAGCAGCCTGCTCATCCAGCTCTTCAACGTTGATGCTTGGGGCGATGAAGCCGTGTTCCAGCATCAGCAGGGAGTAGATAGCTTCCTGCACGCCAGCCGCACCCAGAGAGTGACCGGTCATGGCTTTGGTTGCAGAGATAGCCGGGCTGTTGTCGCCGAACACTTCGCGGATTGCACCCAGCTCTTTCACGTCGCCTACCGGCGTAGAGGTACCGTGGGAGTTCAGGTAGTCGATTGGCGTATCCAGGCCGTGCATGGCCATCTTCATGCAGCGCACAGCGCCTTCACCTGATGGTGCAACCATGTCTGCGCCATCGGACGTTGCGCCGTAGCCTACGATCTCAGCGTAGATATGCGCGCCACGGGCCAGAGCGTGCTCCAGCTCTTCAACCACAACCATACCGCCGCCGCCAGCGATTACGAAACCGTCACGGTTTGCGTCGTAGGTACGGGAGGCTTTTTCCGGACATTCGTTGTATTTGGTGGACAGTGCGCCCATCGCGTCGAACTCACAGGCCATTTCCCAGCCCAGCTCTTCACCGCCGCCAGCAAATACGATGTCCTGTTTACCCAGTTGGATCTGCTCAACCGCGTTACCGATACAGTGTGCAGATGTCGCACAGGCGGAGCTGATGGAGTAGTTTACGCCGTGGATTTTGAACGGGGTCGCCAGGCACGCGGAAACCGCTGAACCCATGGCTTTGGTCACAACGTATGGACCGACCGCTTTCAGGCCGCGTGGGCTACGCATGGCGTCAGCACCGAATACCTGGGCTTTAGACGAGCCGCCGGAACCGGCAATCAGACCCACACGCGGGTTGTTCTGGTAAACGTCTTCACTCAGGCCAGCGTCAGCAATCGCTTCCTGCATGGAGAGATAGGCGTAGATGGAGGCATCGTTCATGAAACGGACCACTTTGCGATCGATCATGCCCGTGGTGTCCAGTTTTACATTACCCCAAACGTGGCTACGCATGCCGGAATCTTTAAACTCTTCAGAGAAGGTGATCCCGGAGCGTCCTTCACGCAGAGATGCCAGGACTTCCTGCTGGTTATTACCGATGCTGGAAACGATGCCCAAGCCAGTAATCACTGCACGTTTCATTCAATACCTCTGTAAGTCGCACTATTTTAAGTTTCGAGTCGCACAATAGCGTACACTTGTACGCCGAACAAGTCCGATCAGCCAATTTCTGCGGAAATTTGCACCAACAGACGCACATCGTTAAGATCGCGGCACAGCCTGTCAGACGAGTAACTTACGTGAAACAAAACGCCATACAACCTGCCAACCTCGAATTCAACGCTGAGGGTACACCTGTTTCCCGAGATTTTGATGATGTCTACTTCTCTAATGATAACGGACTGGAAGAGACACGTTATGTTTTCCTCGACGGAAACCAGCTGAATTCCCGTTTTCCGCTGCATCCCCGCGATCTGTTTGTGGTGGCCGAGAGCGGATTTGGCACCGGGCTGAATTTTCTCACCCTCTGGCAAGCCTTCGATCGCTTCCGTGCAGCTCACCCTGACGCTACGCTGCAAAGGTTACATTTCATCAGTTTCGAGAAATTTCCGCTGGCCGCCGACGATCTGCGTCTGGCGCACCAGCACTGGCCGGAACTGGCGCCCTGGGCGGAACAGCTCCAGGCCCAGTGGCCGCTGCCCGTCGCGGGCTGCCATCGTCTGCTGCTGGACGGCGGGCGCATCACGCTCGATATCTGGCTCGGTGATATCAATGAGCTCACCGACAGGCTGGATGACTCCCTGAATCAGCAGGTCGATGCCTGGTTCCTCGACGGCTTTGCCCCGTCCAAAAATCCGGATATGTGGAACGCGCAGCTGTTTGCTGCCATGGCTCGTCTGGTCCGGCCGGGCGGGACGCTCGCCACCTTTACCTGCGCCGGATTTGTCCGTCGCGGCCTGCAGGAGGCGGGCTTCAGGGTGCAAAAAACCAAAGGCTTTGGCCGCAAGCGCGAAATGCTCATCGGGGTGATGGAGCAGGATCTTCCCTCCCCTGCCCGCACGCCGTGGTTTACCCGTACGCCCTGCAACGGGCGCGAAACCGCCGTCGTGGGCGGCGGGATCGCCAGCGCCCTGCTGTCGCTGGCGCTGTTACGCCGTGGCTGGCAGGTGACACTCTACTGCGCCGACGATGCCCCGGCGGCGGGTGCCTCCGGCAATCGTCAGGGGGCGCTCTATCCATTGCTGAGCGCACATGATGCCGCGCTGAGCCAGTTTTTCCCGGCGGCGTTTACCTTCGCCCGCCGCCTGTACGATGCCCTGCCGGTAGACTTTGATCATGCGTGGTGCGGCGTCACCCAGCTGGGCTGGGATGAGAAGAGCCAGAAAAAAATAGACCAGATGCTGGCCCTGGGCCTGCCGGAGCAGATCGCGGTGGCGGTGGATGCCGGACAGGTGCAAAAAAGCATCGGCGTGCCCACCGGCTGCGGCGGGATCCAGTATCCGCTCGGCGGCTGGCTGTGTCCGGCCCAACTCACCGCGGCGGTGATTACCCTGGCGCAGACCCTCGGCCTGCAGGTGCACTATGGCCGTCGGGTGAAATCACTGGAGCAGGCCGACACCCGCTGGATGCTGGAGTTTGCCGACGGTGAGCGGGCGCAGCATGGCAGCGTGGTGCTGGCCAACGGACACGGGATCAGCCAGTTCAGCCAGACCGCCCAGCTGCCGGTTTACCCGGTGGGCGGCCAGGTGAGCCATATTCCGGCGGCTGAACACCTCAGCCAGCTGCGTCAGGTGCTCTGCTACGACGGCTATCTGACCCCGCAAAACCCGGTTAACGGTCAGCACTGCATCGGCGCAAGCTATCATCGCGGGCAGACCGAACCGCAGTACAGCGAAGAGGATCAGCAGAATAATCGCCAGCGTCTGATCGACTGTTTGCCGCAGGCAGCCTGGGCGCGTGAAGTGGATGTCAGCGCCGGTGAGGCGCGAAACGGTATTCGCTGTGCCACCCGCGATCACCTGCCGATGACCGGTGCGGTGCCGGATTATGACGCCACCCTGGCGGCGTATCAGGATCTCGCTAATAACAAAGAGCAGGCGGTCAGCGCCCCGGAGTTTCGTAATCTGTTTGTGCTTGGCGGGCTGGGTTCACGCGGACTCTGTACGGCCCCGCTGACGGCGGAAGTGCTTGCCGCGCAGATGAGCAACGAGCCGATCCCGCTGGACAGCCATACGCTGGCGGCGCTCAATCCGAACCGGTTATGGGTGAGGAAGTTGTTAAAGGGGAAAATGGTCAAATAGGTGCGGGCTGGGCCCCTCACCCTGACCCTCTCCCCATAGGGGAGAGGGAATAATTCGTGCGGAATATCACCTACGCGTTTACGCTGGCTTTCTGAAACAACGTATCCCACATCCCCAGCACCAGAGACTGGTCGCGCGGAGAGAGTTCGCCCGCCAGAATGGCTTTTTCCAGGCTACGTGACACTTCAGCGTGCACCGCGTCTGGAGAGTGGTCGTCACCGGCTTCCAGTTCGGCGACGGCGAGCGTCAGGTGACCACGCAGATAACCGCTGGCAAACAGTTCATCGTCACTGGCGTGCTCCACCATGTCATCAATTAATGCCAGAATGCGTGATTCAAATTCTGCGATCATCTTCTTTCCTCAGTTAAGATCTTCCGGCCACGGGAAGCATTCCGCCGTGATCTCCGGCGTGTGGTAATAATTCTGTAAAGCCTTGATCAAGCGTGCCGGACGTTCCGGAATGCCTTTCTCAAGATACTCCATCACCTGCGCGTGAACGCGGCGCTGGAAGACAATACGGTCTGGCTCGAAGTCGCCTTCGAGGTTGTCACAGCTGACGTTAAACGGGAATCCTGCCGCCACGCACAGCAGCCACTCCAGCGCCTGGGGTTTGACCTCTACATCTTCAAACTGCCCCTGGGTCGCGGCGTCGCGGCCGTCCGGGCAGTACCAGTAGCCAAAGTCCACCAGCTCGCGACGCGCTTTTCCTGCGATACACCAGTGCGATATTTCATGCAAACCGCTGGCATAAAAGCCGTGAGCGAACACAATCCGGTTGTACGGCACTTCCGCATCTGCAGGAAGATAGATCGGTTCGTCGTCGCCTTTAATCAGACGGGTATTAAAATCTTCCGCGAAGCAGCCGTTGAAAACCTCAATCAGCTGTTCGTATTTATGCGTACTGTTCATTAGTTCATCCCCAACCAGTGGAGGATCTCCTGTCCGTGGCTGTCATAAAGAAGTTTGGCACTCATTACGGCCGAGACAATGACAATCATCGGACGAATGAGCTGTTGCCCTTTGCTTAACACCAGGCGCGAACCTGCCCGCGCGCCCAGAAATTGTCCGGCCATCATCACAAATCCGGTCGCCCAGATCACCTTGCCGCCGATGATAAACAGCAGCAGACCGCCGAGGTTCGAGGTGGCGTTCAGCACTTTGGCATGGGCGGTGGATTTGGCGAGGTTAAAACCGGCCAGGGTCACGAACGCCAGGGCGTAAAACGACCCGGCGCCCGGGCCGAAGAAACCGTCATAAAAGCCGACACAGCCACCGGCAATCAGCGCAAACGGCAATCCGTGCAGGCGGCGCTGCCGATCCTCTTCGCCAAGCTTTGGCATCAGTAAAAAGTAGAGGCCAATACAGATAACGAGGATGGGTAAGATCTGGCGCAGTATATCGGACTGCACATGCTGCACCAGCAGCGCACCGCTGGTTGAGCCGATAAAGGTCATCAGGATATTGAGCTTCTGGTCGGCGAGGCTCACTACCTTGCGGCGGATAAAATAGATCGAGGCGGATAACGATCCGCCGCACGCCTGCAGCTTGTTGGTCGCCAGCGCCTGCGCCGGGCTCATCCCCGCCGCCAGCAGGGCCGGAACGGTTAACAGCCCGCCGCCGCCCGCCAGTGCATCAATAAAACCGGCCAGCATAGCGATAAAAAACAGCGCCACCAGCAGCAGCGGCGATACCATAAACAACTCAGCAAATTGGTCCATTAAAGTACATGCTCATCCAGTAGCGCCTGGCAGGAAGGCGGCAACGGAGGTGGTGTCTTCTTCTCAGGCTTAGAGGTTCCAGGCTTGGCCGGTTCAAACCAGCTTTGCAGTTCGTAACCACAGCCATCGCCAGGCGGTGGCAGCGGCTGATCTTCGCATTCCAGGCTGTTCGCCGGGCAGCGCAGACGCACGTGCATATGCGCACGGTGCTGGAACCACGGCCGCACTTTACGCAGCCAGTCTCGGTCGGTTCCGGCATCTTCGCAAAGCTGCTGCTTGATGGCCGGGTTAACGAAGATGCGCGTGACGTCGTTATCTTTTGCCGCCAGCTTGATCATGGCGGAAACATCCTGCGACCAGAGCGACGGCACCACACGCTTGCCGTCGCTGGCGACCAGATCGAGCGCCTGGGGCTTCAGCAACTGGGCCGAGGTCCAGCGGGTTTTCGGCAGCTGCAGGAAGATATCCACGTCCAGCCCGGTTTGATGGCTGGCATGGCCGCCGTTAAAGCGTCCGCCTGCCGGCATCCCCATATCGCCAATCAGCACCGCGCCTAGCCCCAGGTTATGCACCTGGTTGCTGAGGCGCTGAATAAACAGCACCAGATCCGGGTGACCAAAGTAGCGGCGCTGATCGGTGCGCATCACCTGATACGTGGAGGACTGCTGCGGCAGCGATTCTGCGCCTACGATACAGCCATTAGAGAACCCGCCGATGGACTGGGCGCTGCCCGCCACCGGGTGGGTGATTTTTTGCCACGGCGTTGCCGCCAGAGCGGTCCCGCTGGCAAGCAGCGCCAGCAGAGCAATTGCGGTTTTTTTCATGGTTACCAGCGTGGAATGGTGGTCGTCACATCCGCATTCTGCGCGCGCTGGCGCAGGAAGTGATCCATCAGCACGATCGCCAGCATCGCTTCGGCGATGGGCACTGCGCGGATCCCGACGCACGGATCGTGACGTCCTTTGGTGATCATCTCAACTTCTTCGCCAGAGCGGTTAATGGTGTGGCCCGGCACGGTAATGCTGGAGGTTGGTTTCAGCGCAATGTTAGCCACAATCTGCTGCCCGCTGCTGATGCCGCCCAGAATGCCGCCCGCGTGATTGCTCTGGAAGCCCTCTTTAGTAATTTCGTCGCGGTTCTGGCTGCCGCGAAGCGCCACCACGTCAAAACCGTCGCCAATCTCTACCCCTTTCACCGCGTTGATGCTCATCATCGCATGGGCAATGTCGGCGTCGAGGCGGTCAAAGACCGGCTCACCCCAGCCCGGCGGAACGCCGTCGGCCACGACCGTGACTTTGGCACCAATGGAGTCACCCTCTTTTTTCAGGGCGCGCATCAGTTCGTCCAGCGCTTCCAGCTTCGAGGCATCGGCGCAGAAGAACGGGTTCTGTTCAACCTGATCCCAGTCTTCGATCGCCAGCGGAATGTCGCCCATCTGGGTCAGGCAGCCGCGAATGACAATACCAAACTTCTGCGCCAGGTATTTTTTAGCAATGGCGCCTGCCGCCACGCGCATGGCGGTTTCACGGGCGGAGGAGCGTCCGCCGCCGCGATAGTCACGAAAACCGTATTTCTGTTCGTAGGTATAGTCAGCGTGGCCCGGGCGGAACACATCCTTGATGGCGCCGTAGTCCTGGGAGCGCTGATCGGTATTCTCAATCAGCAGGCCGATGCTGGTGCCGGTAGTGCGTCCTTCAAAGACGCCTGACAGGATTTTGACTTGATCCGGCTCGCGGCGCTGGGTGGTATAGCGCGAGGTGCCCGGGCGGCGCCTGTCGAGATCGTGCTGTAAATCAGCTTCGGTCAGTTCGATGCCAGGCGGTACGCCATCAACGATGCAACCCAGCGCCAGCCCGTGCGACTCGCCAAACGTGGTCACACGAAATAATTGTCCAATACTGTTTCCTGCCATCACGGCTCCGTTTTCGTTGTTCTGTGTTTGAGCTTTCTGTGTTTGCGCAATGTGAAACGGGCCGAAGCCCGTTGGATTAATCTTTGTAGATGCTGAAGTGCTCGCGCGCGACGAGAAGCTGCGCTTTGGTCAGCATGAAGACGCCGTCGCCACCGTTGTCGAACTCGAGCCAGGTGAACGGCACATCCGGATATTGCTCCATCAGATGTACCATGCTGTTACCGACTTCACAAATCAGAATACCGTCATCGGTCAGATAATCCGGCGCGCAGGCCAGTATACGGCGGGTCAGCTTCAGGCCGTCGGAGCCGGAAGCCAGTCCCAGCTCAGGTTCATGGCGGTATTCGTTTGGCAGATCGGACATATCTTCTGCATCGACGTACGGTGGATTGGTCACAATCAGGTCGTACTGCACTTTCGGCAGGTCACGGAAAAGATCGGAACGGATCGGCGTGACGTGATGGATCAGACCGTGTTCTTCAATGTTGTGTTCCGCTACCGCCAGCGCGTCAGGGGAGATATCCACGGCGTCCACTTCCGCATCCGGGAAGGAATAAGCGCAGGCAATGGCGATGCAGCCGCTGCCGGTGCACATATCGAGGATATGCTCAGGCTGATGGTCAATCAGGCCGGCGAAATGGTTATTGATCAGTTCACCAATCGGCGAGCGCGGCACCAGCACGCGTTCATCGACAAAGAATTCATGGCCGCAGAACCAGGCTTTGTTGGTGAGGTAGGCCACCGGGATGCGCTCGTTAACGCGACGGATCACGCGCTCAACGATACGGTGTTTTTCACTGGAGGTGAGGCGCGCAGAACGCATATCTTCAGGGATATCCAGCGGCAGATAGAGTGACGGCAACACCAGCTGTACCGCCTCATCCCACGGGTTGTCGGTACCGTGACCGTACCAGATATTGGCCGCGCTGAAACGGCTGACCGCCCAACGCAACATGTCCTGAATGGTTTGCAGCTCATTCACCGCTTCATCGACAAAAATTTTATCCACTATGTTCTCCAGGGCATGCTCGCTAAATTTTCGGCGGCTAGTGTGCCATGAAGACGGCGATAAATCAGCACTGTCGCTAACGGCTTGCGGGTAAAAAATGCGTTTTGCCGTACGGCGAGTCAGGTACACTGTCGGAAATAAGAGATGAGACGGACATATGAAAAAGAAAACATCCTTGAGCCAGGAGGATCAAACGCTGTTTCGTCAGCTGATGACAGGCACGCGTAAAATCAAGCAGGACACCATCGTCCACCGCCCGCTGCGTAAAAAAGTGAGTGAAGTTCCCGTAAAACGGTTGCTGCAGGAGCAGGCCGACGCCAGCCACTATTTTTCCGACGAGTTTCAGCCGCTGCTGAATACGGAAGGCGCCGTGAAATACGTGCGGTCGGACGTCAGCCACTTCGAGCTGAAAAAATTGCGTCGTGGGGATTATTCGCCGGAGCTGTTTCTCGATCTACACGGGTTAACCCAGATGCAGGCGAAACAGGAGCTGGGCGCGCTGATTGCCGCCTGCCGCCGGGAACATGTCTTTTGTGCCTGCGTGATGCACGGCCACGGCAAACATATTCTTAAGCAGCAAACCCCGCTGTGGCTGGCTCAGCATCCACACGTGATGGCTTTTCATCAGGCACCCAAAGAGTACGGCGGAGATGCCGCATTGCTGGTGTTGATTGAAGTAGAAGAGTGGCAACCGCCTGAGCTGCCCTGAGAGGCAGGCGGGTGGCAATTGCTACCCGCCTGGATCTGTTACGTCAGATAGCTTTCGCCATCTTCAGATTGCAGGGGCTCATCTGCCAGTTGAAGACGCCAGCACCCGTTTCATTGAGGGTGACATTGGCAATGGCAGAGGTGCTGAACATCGGCGGCGTTTCGCCCGGGCAGAGTTCAGATACCAGATAGCCGACTAACGGCAGATGGGAAATCACCAGCGCAGAAGCGACACCTTCATTGCACAGCGCCTGAAGATAGGCACTGACAAGACCCACATCGCCACACGGGGTAAGCTCTGGCAGAACGTCGACACTGTCTGGCAGGTTCATACACTCCCCTACCACGTCCAGCGTCTGTTCAGCGCGTAAGAACGGACTGACGAGGACACGTTCAATATCCACTTTTTGCCCTTTCAGCCAGGTTGCCATTTGACGGGACTCGTCACAGCCGCAAGGCGTCAGAGGACGTACAGAGTCACTGGCAGCATCAAGTGCCGCGTCACCGTGACGCATGATAAAAACTTGCATATTGCACCGCTTTTGTTGACCAGGATCACCGGTGTTACTTCCCCGCGTGAACAGATAACGAGGTAGAAAACCCGATGGCCGGGCATTGTGCCTGATCCATCCGTTGAATGAAACGCTGTTTTTTACCTCAACGGCGTAAGTATAGTCAATGTCAGTTTACAAATTAGACAGGACCAGACCCTTCAACGGCGGATTTACTCTTATTTGACCTTAATTTACAAGGTCAGTTTCCTTTGCTGGCCAAAATCGCAGCCCCTGATCCGCCATCTGCAATAATGCGTCACACGGCGTAAACCGCGGCCCATATTGCACAGCCAGTCGTTGTAAAATCGCAACAACTTCACCCGCACCTAAGCTATCCATATAGCGGAACGGGCCACCCAGGAAAGGTGGGAAACCAATGCCAAACACGGCGCCAATATCGCCGTCGCGGGCATTTTTAATGACCTTCTCATCAAAGCAGCGCGCCGCTTCGTTGAGCATCATCATGACGCAACGTTCTGCGCACTGTGTCGCAGAGAGTTTGCCCTCGCCGGCAGGCTGAATAAGCCCATAAATTGCCGGGTCTACCTGTTTCTTGCTTTTACGCCCTTTTGGATCGTAAAGATAGAAACCCCGTCCATTTTTTCTGCCTTTGCGATCGTCATTCAAAATTGCAGAAACAATGTTTGCAGGTGCGCTAAACCGTTCACCGTAAGCGTTTTCCAGCACAGGTATAATTTTAGTGCCGGTATCGATTCCCACCTCATCCAAAAGTTGGATTGGGCCGACCGGGAAACCAAACTTCACCAGCGCGTTATCGATATGTTCAACCTTTTCGCCTTCAGTCAGCAGGCGCATGGCCTCATTGATATAAGGCGCCAGAATGCGGTTGACGTAGAACCCGGCTTTATCGGCCACCACCACCGGCGTTTTGCCCTGCATTTTTGCCAGCTTCACCACGGTGGCAATGGTCTGCGGGCTGGTTCCGGCGTGCGGGATGACCTCCACCAGCGGCATTTTTTCTACCGGACTGAAGTAATGCAGCCCGATCACCTGTTCAGGGCGTGCGGCCCCGGCCGCAATATCGCCGATAGGCAACGACGAGGTGTTGGAGGCAAAAATGGTGTGCGGGGCACAGTTCGCCTCTACCTCGGCCACCATCTGCTGTTTCAGGGCCAGATCTTCGAATACCGCCTCAATTACCAGATCGCGATGACGGAAACCGCTGTAGTCAGTGGTGCCGGAGATCAGCGCCAGCTGGCGATCGCGCTCGCTGGCTTTGATATGGCGGCGTTTGACCTTTTTATCAAGCAACTGCCAGCTGTACTGAAGGGCGTGGTTGATCCCCTTCGGGTTGATGTCCTTGATCCGCACCGGTAATTTGCCTTTGCTGGCGCTGACGAAGGCGATACCGCCCCCCATCAGCCCGCCGCCCAGCACACCGACAGACTCCAGCGGCGCTGGCTCCGCCTCGCTGCCGGGATCTTTTTTCACTTCGGTACTGGCAAAAAAGATGCTGCGCAGCGCCTGAGACTGTGGGGTCATCGCCAGTTCGCCAAAGGCTTTCGCTTCTGCGGCATAGCCGCTGCTGCTGCCCTGGGTCAGGCCGGTATGGATCACCTCGAGAATGCGTTTTGTCGCCGGGTAGTTCCCCTGGGTTTTTTGCTCGGTTTTTTTGCCCACCATGTTGAACAGCAGCGCACGGCCCAGCGGCCCTGCCAGCACGCGCTCGCGCACCGGTAAGCGACGGGTGTCCGGTTTGCCTTTCAGGGCCAGCGCAACGGCGGCCTCCAGCAGAATGGAATGCGGAACTACTTCATCCACCAGCCCGACCTTCAGGGCCTGGCGCGGGCGCAGCTGTTTACCGGCGAGGATCATCTCCAGCGCCGTGCTGACGCCCACCAGACGCGGCAGACGCTGGGTGCCGCCCGAGCCCGGCAGTAAGCCAAGCTGCACTTCCGGCAGGCCCAGCACCGTTTTGGCGTCGTCGGTGCAGATGCGTGCGTGACAGGCCAGCGCCAGCTCCAGACCGCCGCCGAGGCAGGCGCCGTGGATCGCCGCAATCACCGGGATCGGCAGGGCATGAATTTCGGCCATGATCTGCTGCCCCTGACGGGCCAGATCTTCCGCCACCTGCGCGCTTTCGGCGCGGGCAATCATGTTGATATCGGCCCCGGCAATAAAGTTGTCCGGCTTGGCCGAGATAAACACCAGCCCGCGCAGGTTTTTGTTTTCACGCACCTGCTTGAGGATGGCGCGAACCTGGCCGCCAAACTCCGCTTTCAGGGTATTCATCTTCTCGCCTGGCGCATCGATGGTGACCACCGCCACGTTGTCCAGACGCACGTGCAGGGTAAACGCCGTTGTCATCTCCATTATTCAGCCTCCAGAACCATTGCGGCACCCAGACCACCCGCCGCGCAGGCGGTGACCAGGCCAAAACCGCCGCCGCGACGGCGCAACTCATGCAGCGTCTGGGTGATCATCCTCGCCCCGGTCGCCGCAAAGGGGTGACCGTACGCAATGGAGCCCCCCAGCACGTTAAATTTGCTCTCATCCACTTCGCCAGTGGCATGGGCGCGGCCCAGCACGTCCCGGGCAAAGCGTTCGCTGGCCAGCAGTTGCACGTTGGCAAGGGTTTGCGCGGCAAAGGCTTCGTGCATGTCGATGAGCGTGAGATCGCCCATGGTAAGCCCGGCACGCTCAAGCGCCAGCGGCGTGGACCAGGCTGGCCCCAGCAGCATGTCCTGCCAGACATCAATGGCGGTGAAGGCGTAGCTGCGCAGATAGCCGAGCGGCTTCAGGCCCAGCTCTCTGGCGCGCGATTCGGTCATCAGGATCACCGCCGCCGCGCCGTCGGTTAACGGAGTGCTGTTCGCTGCGGTGACGGTGCCGTGTTTGCGGTCGAACGCCGGGCGCAGTTTTGCGTAATCCGCAAGCGTTGAGGTGCCGCGAATATTGTTATCCTGGCTGAGCGGCTCGCGGAATGGCGGCGTATAGGCCGTCATGACCTCGTCCGCCAGTTTGCCTTCCGCCCAGGCCTGAGCGGCGCGCTGGTGCGAGCGGTGTGCCAGGGCATCCTGCTGTTCACGGGTGATGCCGTAGGTTTTCGCCATCTGCTCGGCGGTATCGCCCATGCGCAAGCCGGTGGAATATTCCGCCACGCCTGGCGGCACAGGGAGTAAATCGCGCAGACGCAGGCGCGAAAACAGCGACAGGCGCTGCCCGGTGGTGCGGGCTTTGTTGACGTCCACCAGCACGCGGGCGAGCTTTTTGCTGACGCCAATCGGTAAAACGGACGAGGAGTCGGCGCCGCCAGCAATCCCGGCGCGAATGGTGCCGGTTATCAGGCTCTCCGCGACGTTTGCCACCGCCTGAAAGCTGGTGGCGCAGGCGCGACTCACGCTGTAGGCATCGGTGTGCACGTTCATCCCGGTGCCCAGCACGATTTCACGGGCGATATTGGGCGCTTCCGGCATTTGCACTACCTGGCCAAAGACCAGCTGTTCAATGACTTCGGGAGGAATTTCACTGCGAGCCAGTAACTCTCCTACGACCATTTTCCCCAGATCGACGGCAGGAATGCCATGAAACGCCGTCGCCTGACGGGCAAACGGCGTACGTAATCCACTGACAATGGCAATGCGATCGCCCTGACGGGTGATTAGCGGTAATGCCTGACTCATAACGCTCCCCTGTGAATAACAAATGCGCAAAGTGGTCTGACCTGATAACAGTCTTAACCAAATTTTTACATTAGCCAATCAGGGAGAAGAAAAATTGCGAGCGAACACACAGAGAGCAAACGAAACGCCTCCGGGAAGGAGGCGTTGAAAGGAATTAGCGCAGACCGAGTTGAAAAATCAGGGATTCTGCTTCGCAGCTGAACACGAAGTCGATGTCCAGGCGAACCCCGCCTTCCACGTCGGTGAAGGTGGAATTAATTTCGCACGGTTCAGACTCCACGCCGCGGGCTTTTTCGGTCAGGGCAGCCAGCGTCTCTTCGGCGTCGGCACGACTGGCGAACTCACGGCTGTAAGAGGCGGTGCAATCCGTGTTGTCCACGATGGTGCCCACATCCATACAGCAGCAAACCGGGGTTTCATCAGCACTGCATTTACTCATAGTAGATTTCCTCTGAATTCGCGCACGGCGCGAGAATAAACACGATGCTGATATTTTACGCCCCGGGCGGGGGTGGCTCCAGTTGTTAATGGCCGAAAACCGGGTAAGTGAGCAATATCACAAGTAAAAATGATCTAAAACAAAAATCACCCATTCGGAGGAAGCGAACTGGTCACAATTTTGCCACCCAGATCCCGTTTCGAAAAACATATCAGTAAATATTCACAAACACTCTTGCAACATTCTATCTGGTCAGACCTATACTCTCGCCACTGGTCTGATTTCTAAGTGTTACCACAGACCCTACACTTCGCGCTCCTGTTACGGTATGTAACAAATATTGCATAAAAATAACTCAATGAGGTTATGGTCATGAGCCAGAAAACCCTGTTCAAAAAAACTGCGCTGGCAGTCGCAGTGGCAATCGTCTCCACCTCCGCCTGGTCAGCGGGATTCCAGCTTAACGAGTTCTCTTCCTCAGGCCTGGGCCGTGCCTATTCCGGGGAAGGCGCCATTGCTGATGACGCCGGGAACGCGAGCCGTAACCCTGCCCTGATCATGATGTTTGATCGTCCAACCTTCTCCGCAGGTGCCATTTTTGTTGACCCTGATGTAGATATCTCCGGACGCTCTCCAACGGGCGCAAGCCTGAATGCGAGTAATATCGCGCCAACAGCATGGGTTCCAAACCTGCACTTCGTCGCGCCAATCAATGACCAATTTGGCTGGGGCGCGTCCGTTACCTCTAACTACGGACTGGCGACCGAGTTCAATAACAACTACGCGGCAGGAGCGTACGGCGGTACAACCGACCTGGAAACCCTCAACCTGAACCTGAGCGGTGCTTATCGCCTGGATAATCACTGGAGTTTCGGTGTTGGGTTTGATGCTGTGTATGCAAAAGCGAAAATTGAGCGCTACGCGGGTGACCTGGGTCGCATCGTCGCAGGGTCCGGCGCATTACCTCCGGCTCTGGCACGTCAGGTCGCCGGGATCCAGGGAGACACCCAGATTGCCTATCTGAAGGGTGATGAGTGGGGCTTTGGCTGGAATGCCGGTATTCTGTATGAAATCGACAAGAACAACCGGTATGGCTTTACCTACCGCTCTGAAGTAAAAATCGATTTCGATGGCGACTATAAGAGCAGCCTGCCTTCAGCTTACAACCAGATCCTGGGCAACTTTGGTCTGCCAATGGGGACCGATGGCCGCACCACTGGCGGTTCTCTGACCCTGAATTTACCTGAGATGTGGGAACTGTCCGGCTACAACAGAGTCGCACCGCAATGGGCTATCCACTATAGCCTGACCTACACAAGCTGGAGCCAGTTCCAGGAGCTGAAAGCGACTAACAGCGGCGGTGATACGCTTTTCTATAAAGATGAAAGCTTTAAAGACGCGTACCGCATCGCGCTGGGTACCACCTACTATATGGATGATAACTGGACGTTCCGTACCGGTATTGCCTTCGATGACAGCCCGGTTCCGGCAGACAAACGTTCTATCTCCATTCCGGATCAGGATCGCTTCTGGCTGAGCGCCGGTGCAACCTACGCATTCAACAAAGATGCCTCAATCGATGCGGGTGTCTCTTATATGCACGGTCAGAAAGTATCGTTCCAGGAAGGTCCGTATGAGTTCTCTTCTGAAGGTAAAGCCTGGCTGTATGGCATGAACTTCAACTACGCGTTCTAATCACATCACGATTAAAAAAGGTGAGCCTTCTGGGCTCACCTTTTCTTTTTTATTCCGCATCAATCTCGGAGAGTTCGTTTTCGATCGCTTTCGCGTTCGGATTCTCTTCCGGTTTCAGCTTGCCGCCATTAGCAATGAAGTCGTGGTTCTGGAAGTAGGCCTCACGCACCATGAGATACGGATCGGAGGACTGACGCAGCAGACCGTCGGAATCCAGCAGCTGCGCGCGCGTCTCTACCCCTTCCAGCGTCCATTTACCCACCGACAGCGGCCAGGTCAGCCATGACAGCACCGGATAGAGCGTATCGACCATGTCGCCGCCATCGTCACGCAGCGTGAAGCTACCGTAGAACGGCAGGTGCACGTACGGGCCGTAACCCACATTGTAATGACCCAGGGTACTACCGAAACGGTGCGGCTGCTCGCGCTGCAGCTTCGGATTCGCCATCCCGGCAACGTCAATAAAGCCGCCCATCCCTAACAGGGTGTTGAGGAAGAATCGGGTGAAGTGGACCATCCCCTGATAAGGATCGCCCTGCAGGAAGTAGTTCGCCATGACCGCAGGCTCTTCGAGGTTGCTGGTAAAGTTGCTCAGGCCGTTACGGGCAGGCTGGGGAACATAATCCCGCCATGCCACCGCAACCGGGCGCACCACATACGGATCCAGCACGTTATAGTTGAAGTTGTACATGGTGCGGTTAAATCCTTCCAGAGGATCGGAGCGCCCCTGCTGCTCGCCGGAGCTGGCGCAGCCCATCAGCAACGTGGTGCTCAGCGCAACCACCGACAGCCCAAGTTTCATATCTTTCTCCCTGTTAAGTATGGCTATCAGCAAAGCCATCCGTCATGGCGCTTTCGCGCTCTGTCTGTAAACGTGCAAGTGATTGTATCAGCACGACTACTGATGTCTACGACCACAAATCGGGGCAATAAACACGCTCTGGTATGATCTCAGAATAGCCTGGCTTTGGGTTTTCGTTTGGCTGGCAATTTTATACGGCCTTTGCCATTGATGTATCGCCTTTATTGCCATTGCGGGAATTTAAGAGCATCCCCACGGGCGGCGGAGGAAAAAGCGCTACGCTTAAGGGGTATTAGCCACCTCTGGAGCATTAAAATGGACGAATTAAAAGACGAGAAAATAGACGGTCATACCGAAGAACTGGAAGTTGAAAGCGAGGAGAAACGCCGGGGAAAGAAGATTGAGGTCGATGAGGACCGGCTACCCTCACGCGCGATGGCAATACATGAACATATTCGCCAGGACGGTGAGAAAGAGCTGGAGCGCGATGCCATGGCGCTGTTCTGGTCGGCCATCGCCGCCGGACTATCGATGAGCGCCTCATTGCTGGCGAAAGGGATTTTCCACGTTGAGCTCGAAGGCATACCCGGCGGCATCATACTGGAGAACCTCGGTTATACCTTTGGCTTTATTATCGTGATCATGGCCCGCCAGCAGCTGTTTACGGAGAACACCGTCACCGCCGTACTCCCGGTGATGCAAAGCCCGACATGGGGCAATTTCGGCCTGCTGATGCGCCTGTGGAGCGTGGTGCTGCTCGGTAATATTATCGGTACCGGTGTCGCCGCCTGGGCGTTTGAGTATATGCCGATATTTGATGAGCCTACCCGGGACGTCTTTGTGAAAATTGGTATGGGCGTGATGGAAAATAGTCCATCGGAGATGTTCGCCAACGCCATTATCTCCGGCTGGATCGTTGCCACTATGGTCTGGATGTTCCCCGCTGCCGGTTCGGCAAAGATTGTGGTTATCATACTGATGACCTGGCTTATCGCCCTCGCCGATACCACCCACATTGTGGTGGGGACGGTGGAAATTTTATATCTGGTATTTAACGGCACCATCCACTGGACCGAGTTTTTCTGGCCCTTCGCGCTCCCTACCCTGGCAGGCAACATCTGCGGCGGGACCTTTATTTTTGCCCTGCTCAGCCATGCGCAGATTCGCAACGATATGTCGAACAAGCGCAAAGCTGAACTGAAAGCCCGGCAGGAAGAAGAGGAAGAACGCAAAAAATCGGCGTGAATGGCGACACTTTAAGCAGTCAGGCGGTGACGCGCTTAACGCATTGTCTAAATGACGTTATACTCGTGCCGCTTCGTCCCCTTAGTTAAATGGATATAACGAGCCCCTCCTAAGGGCTAGTTGCAGGTTCGATTCCTGCAGGGGACACTTTCCTGCTTTCAACCTTCTCTCCAGCCAATAGCACCCATACACACAACGTCACCTGCCGCTGTGCTGTACTCTCGCGCCGTTAGAACGAATTCCCACCTGAGAGAAACAACGGAGTAATGGAATGAAAAGATTTCTGATCGCTTTGGCGCTAATCGCCCCCTGCTCTGCCTTTGCCGGGGTGGTATTCCATCCGGTGGAGCGCGCGGCCGTGGTCGCAAATTCTGACCACCCTGTCGCAGCGGCAACCGTTACCGCGCAGGCAAGAAACCACCGGGCAGCCAGAGTGGATGCCGTTAGCTGCAACGACGGGCGCTGCGTCCAGCACGGTAATGTTATTCGCTAAGCGTTATGGAGCCCCACAAGCCAGGGCTCCATTCTGTTATTTCATTGAGTCATTCAGAAGAGACAGCACCACCTGCGGTGTCTGATTGGCTTTGGTCATTAACGAGGCAAAAGTTTCCTGAAGCATCTGCGCCCGGGCCATGCTGGACACTTCTGCGGCGTAGTCCGCATCTTCAATCCGTGAGCGGGACGCATTAACCGCAACCGACATCGTCGCCTGCAGATTTTGCGTCGACTCCAGACGGTTCGCCACCGCCCCCAGCGTGCTGCGTCGTTCATCGACCTGCTTAATGGCATCGTCGAGCGCCGCCAGAGGATTCGCAGGGTTTTTCAGGCGAATTTCGTCACCGATTTCAGAGATATTCAGGGTCGTATAGTTGGTTGCGGCATCCGTGGAGGCACTGAAAGACGCCTGGTAGTAGATCTGCAGATCTCCCAGACCATTCAGCGTTTTAAGCAGGTAGCGGGCAGGCGTTTCATCAGTCAAAACCAGCGTGGCTTTTTTGGTCTCGGTGCCGTTCACCACATCCATGTAGTAATTACCGTCCGCATCCAGGCGCAGCACATCGTTCGAGATATTGCCGTCGCCATCGGTGTAACGCACGTTGACCTTCGCAGGATCCATCGTGACCAGGGACGACCCGGTGACCCGGGTCACATCAGAGAAATTATTCAGGCTGGTGGCATTGTTCGCCGTCACTACAAGCGAATGGGCACTACCGTCGGTCGTTGTCGTTACCGAGGCATTGTAATAGCTAAAATTACCGCTGCCATCGTCCACTTCCAGAATGTACTGGCTGCCTGACTTCAGCAGTCGGGAGTTAGCGGCTGAGAGCGGGTTATTACTCGCATCCTTAAAGCTCAGCGCTGCGGTCGTGGCATCAATATTGGGTGTGGTCGTCACGACAGCCGGAAGCGTGGCGAAATCTGTATCCAGTTTTGCCGTGGTGCTGGTCATTTGCGCGGTGACGGCGCCTGTCGAACCATAGGTTAGCGTGGCAGGATAATAATAATCATCCTGCTCAATATAATACTGGCCGTTTGATTCTTTTAATGATGGCGCGGGGCTATTACTTAAAACACCCCCATTGGTGTCGAGATAGCTCACCGAAGGAATTGACCGGCTATTTAGCTGGGTGACGCTGCTGTAGAGTGGCGTTCCATTGGTGGCGCTGATATTTACAGTTCCGGTTCCGCTGGCGGTATTCCAGCTTGCGGCCGTGGTAGCCTGATAATAGGCCGGCTTGCCGTCGACCCCCGTATCCTGAATGTAATACCGGCCGTCAGTGGCGTTGCGCACCAGCTGTGGCGAATTGAATATGCCTGACGGAGACCAGGTTACGCTGACATTACCGCTGTTCAGGTCGATATTACTGGCGCTTCCCGCCACCTGATTGATATCTGAAACCTTGCCGCTGATACCGCGAATAACGAAATCCTTCAGGCCGATATTTTCAACACTGAAGTTTTTCGATAAATCGAGGGAGATTTTTTCATTATCCCGGGTGCCGACCTGAAAACCGACCGTTCCCGCGCTACCATTCAGCAGATTAATACCGTTAAAGTCGACGGAGCCGTTCAGACGGTCGATCTCCTTAAGGTTTAAGTTGATTTCAGCCTGAATGGTATCGGCATCCGCCAGGGTATTGGATTCACTGAGCCCTTTAACCGTAAGCTCGCGGATGCGCTGTAGGCGGTTGTTGATTTCATCCATCGCGCCTTCGGCCGTCTGGATCATCGACAAGCCGTCGCCAGCATTACGCTGCGCCTGTTGCAGCGCATTTTGCTGGCTGGTCATGCGGTTAGCAATGGCCTGGTTGGCCGCATTGTCTTTGGCACTGTTGATGCGCATGCCGGAAGAGAGATTGCGGATCGACTGCTCCAGAGCAGAGGTATTTTTTTGAGATTGACCCCGAAGCGTCAAGGCCATCAGGTTAGTTTTTAGGCTCAGCATTCCGATATACCGATACAGGTTTCGCTGGAGAGGTTATCGACCGGATTCAGGATTAGTTGATGATTTATTTGAGCCTTAACCAAATTTAGTAGGGGTTAAGTACATGTCATTGCAGCTATGTTAATTCGATTCAGGGCTACGAGAATGTCCTGCAGCGGCAAATAACCCTGCCATCAATACTGTTTAAAGGGGATAAAGATGTCTAAAGCACTGCTCATCATCGATATGCAGAATTTTGTCACACAAAGAATTCAACAGGGCGTGGATTACTTTCCGCAAAACAGTATTGAAAACATGACCGCTGTGATTGAGAAATTCAGAAAATCAGGCACCCCGGTCATACACGTTCGCCACCAGACGCCTGAAGAGGGCTCGCCGCTCCATCACAGCTCATCCTCCAGCTTACCTCTAGAGTCTTTTAAAGAACTCAACAACGAACCGGTCTTTATCAAACACACCTCCTCCGCGTTCAGCTCAACGGGTTTGTTTGATTATCTGCAGGATGCCCGTATTTCAGAGCTGGTGGTTATCGGTGCCGTAGCCGGATTCTGCGTTAACTCCACGGTCAGAACGGGCGCTGACCTCGGGTTAAAAATCACTGTGTTAAACGATGCGGTGCTCAGTTTCGAACTTGAACAGCATCAGCTCAGCGCGAAAGCCATTCTGGATGTCACGCTGGGGCTGCTTGCTGCCGGTTTTGCTCAGGTTATCCCTGCCACGGAATTAAAGGTATAATCTGCCCATCATTTGACAGATTTCAGAAACGAAGATGACCAAACTCACACTCCAGGAACAGATGCTGAAGGCTGGCTTAGTCAGCAGTAAAAAGATGGCAAAGGTCCAGCGCACCGCCAAAAAATCCCGCGTTCAGGCGCGTGAAGCACGGGAAGCGGTGGAAGTGAATAAACAGGCGCAGATTGAGCGCGATAAAGAGCTCAGCGAGCAGCAAAAGCAGGCGACCCTGGCTAAAGAGTACAAGGCGCAGATCAAGCAGTTAATTGAGATGAACCGGATCGTGGTAGCGAAAGGCGATATTAGCTTCAACTTCACCGACGGCAATCTGATTAAAAAAGTGCTGGTGGATAAGACCACGCAAAAACAGCTGATCAATGGCCGTCTGGCGATTGCGCGTCTGGTTGCCGGGGCGGATCGCGAAAGCGAATACGCCATCATCCCTGCGGTTGTCGCCGATAAAATTACGCAGCGTGATGCGAGCTATATCGTGTTCAGCGGCGAGCTGACGCAGGAAGCGAAGGACGAAGACGATCCGTACGCTGATTTCGTCGTGCCGGATGATTTGATGTGGTAATCCCTAAAGACCCCCTCTCCCGGAGGGGGTCTTTATCCCCTCTTAACGCTCGTGGAACGCCTCCGCCCTCGCCCGCAAAATCGGTTTTAGCAGATACGCCATCACCGTTTTCTTACCGGTAATGATATCCACCGACGCCACCATCCCCGGAATAATCAACAGCGGCTTTTCATCCGTGCCGAGATGGTTCTTGTCGGTACGCAGACGAATCACGTAAAAACTCTTCCCGTCTTTGTCGGTCACCGTATCGGGGCTGATCTGCTCCAGCGTACCCTTCAGGCCGCCATAGATGGTGTAGTCGTAGGCGGTGAACTTCACCGTCGCCTCCTGTCCCGGACGTAAAAACGCGATGTCCTGCGGACGGATTTTTGCTTCCACCAGCAGTTTGTCGTCCAGCGGCACGATCTCCACCAGGTCGTTGCCCGGCTGGATCACGCCACCGATGGTGTTTACCATCAGCTGCTGCACCACGCCCCGCACCGGTGAGGTCACCAGAGTACGGTTCACCCGGTCGGAAATCGCCTTGCCCGAGGCCTCGATTTTACTGAGATCGGTTCGCGCCTCGTTGAGCTGCCCCAGCGCTTCGCTGCGATAACGCCCGCGCGTTTCGCCGACCTTGCTCTCAATCTCCTTGATGGCCGCTTCCGCCCGGGGAATGGCGAGGGTCACGGAGTCGAGCTGTCCCTGGGTTTCCACCACGCCACGACGCAGGCGGAGCACTTCAACTTTTGAAATTGCCCCTTTAGCCACCAGCGGTTCAGACATGGCGACCTCCTGCTGCTGCAGCGCCAGGCTGCGGCGGTACTGGCTGGCCTTGCCCTGGAAGTCGAGCAGTTCCTGCTTCTTCTGAATAAGCTGTTCGTTAAGCCCGGCCAGTTCGCTCTGAATGCGTTTGTTGACGCTGGCGAACAACTCCATCTCGCCGCTGGCGATATCCGGCGCCTGCTTCACGATCTCCGGCGCCAGGGTCAGGGTTGTGGCATCGTTCAGCTGCGCGGTCAGACGCTGGATGCGCGCCTGCAGCGCCAGCCTGTCGGCCTCGCTCTCCCCGGCGTTAGAACGAAACTGGGTATCATCCAGACGCAGCAGCGGCGCGCCGGCTTTCACCACCTCACCTTCGTGGACAAAGACCTCTGCGACGATCCCCCCTTCGAGGTTCTGCACTTTTTGCAGGCGAGAAGAAGGGATCGCCCGCCCTTCCCCGCGCGTCACCTCGTCGATACTGGCCAGCGAAGCCCAGAGGATCATGGCGATAAAGAAAGCGAAGATAGCCCACAGCGTGACGCGCACCACCCGTGGGGCATCGTCCAGCAGGGCTTTGTTAACCTCGTTGGTGGTAAAGGGCGCGGGCTGTTTATCCCCTGACAGCCAGCTCATCAGGCGGCTAAGCGTCTCAACGATTCGCATGAATTTGTCCTTTCTTCAGCGCACTCATGACGCTCTCTTTCGGACCGTCGGCAATGATTTTGCCGTTGTCGACGATAATCAGACGATCCACCAGCGTCAGCAGCGACGCACGGTGGGTGACCATCAGCAGCGTTTTGTTGGCGATCGCCGGCACAAGCGCCTTTTTGATCAGATCTTCGCTGGTGTTATCCATTGAACTGGTCGGTTCGTCCATCAGCAGCACCGGCGGGTCGAGCAGCAGCGCCCTCGCCAGCGCGACAGCCTGCCGCTGACCGCCGGAAAGACTCATCCCCCGTTCGCCCACCTGCATGTTGTAGCCGGACGGGTGACGACGGGCAAACTCGTGTACGCCGGTCAGGGTGGCCACCCGCAGCATGGTTTCCTCGTCAACGTAGCTGGCGCCGTAGACCAGATTGTCGCGCAGGGTGCCGCTGAACAGATGGATATCCTGCGGCGCGTAGCCAATGTTATGGCGCAGATCGTGAACATCAATCTGGCGGGCATCGATACCGTCAATCAGCACATTGCCGCTGTTCGGCTGGTAAAAACCGACCAGCAGTTTCGCCAGGGAGCTTTTACCCGACCCGCTGCGCCCGATGATGCCCACCTTCTCTCCGGGCTGGATCGTCAGAGAGACATTGATGAGCGAAGCATACTGATTGCCAGGGTAGATAAAGGTCACATCGCGCAGCTCGATGGCGCCGGAGAGGGTTTCCCGCTTCAGCGGCACTTCGTCGTCCTGCACTTCCTGCTCAAGATCCATCATCCGGTCGATGGTGGCTTTGGTCATTCGCGCGCGCTGGTAGCGGGTGATCAGGCTGCACAGCTGGCCGATGGGCATCATGGCGCGACGGTGCAGCAGATAGCAGGCGATCAGCCCGCCCATGCTCAGGTTGCCGCCAATAATGATGTAGACCCCGGCCACGATCAGGGCCACGCCGCTGAACTGCTGCAGCCAGGCGGTAAAGTTTACCGCCACGTACGAGAGCGACTTCACCCGCAGCTCCAGCTTGCTCAGCTGGCCGGTAAGGTGCTCCCACTGATACTGGCGCTCGCTCTGGGCGTTGTTGATCTTGATGGCATCCAGTCCGGTGAGCGTCTCCACCAGCATCGCCTGACGTTCGTTGGAGAGCTGATAGGTTTTCTTCACCCGCGACATCAGCGGGCGCTGGATCAGCCAGTTCACCAGCAGGGCCAGCGGATAGGAGAGCAGCGGGATAAACACCAGCGGGCCGCCGATGATGCCAATCACCAGCAGGATCAGCAGGGTAAACGGAAAGTCGATAAAGGCGGTGAGCGTCAGGGAAGAGAGGAAGTCACGAATCGACTGGAACTCCTGAAAGTTCTGCGCAAAGCTCCCCACCCGCTGCGGGCGAAGCTTCATCTTCATGCCCAGCAGCCGCTCGAACAGCGCCGAGGAGACCACCAGATCGGTTTTCTTACCGGCCAGATCGAGACAGATGCCCCGCAGGATCTTCAGCACAAAGTCGAACACAAAGGCGATGCTGACGCCGATGGCCAGCACCCACAGTGTGGCGGTGGCCTGATTAGGCACGACCCGGTCATAGACGTTCATCACAAACAGCGGGGCGCTGAGCGCCACGAGGTTGACCAGGAAACTGGCGACCACCGCATCCAGATAGAGGAATTTCGACAGCCTGAGCGTGTCCTGGAACCAGGATTTGGTGCGCGGCAGCGTGGCCGTCGGCTGGGCGTCAAACTCATGCTCCGGGGAGATAAAAATCGCCCGGCCGCTGTAAATCTCCGCCAGCGTCTCTGGCGAGACGTTAATTTCACCGCCCTCCGTTTCGCTGGGCAGCAGGCGCGCGCGCTGCTGTTCATCCCAGCCAATGAGTACTGCGGCCTGGTTGTTCTTCAGCAGCAGAATGGCAGGCAGAGAGAGCGCGGTAATGTTTTCCAGCCCGCGCTGCACCACCCGCGCCTTGAGCCCGGCCCGGCCGGCGGCACGCGGAAAGGTCTCCGTCGTCAGGGTGTAGGCGTCCAGCGGCAGCCCGGCGGTCAGCACATTACGGCTGGTGACGACGTTATGCAATTTACAGACGATCATCAGCGCGTCCAGCAGCGGATCGTCATGGCTTTGCCGCGGATCCTGTCTGCCCTGCGCCTGCGGGGTCATCTCTATGCGATCGGAGGAGTCAATATCAGGCGTCATTCTCTGCCTCAGTGTTCTGCAGACGGCGGTCGCAGATGTAAAAAAGAGAGGGTTGTTGCCGTTTATCCTGCCAGCAACAACCCCGTCAGCCTTTCAGGGCGTCTTACTTTAATTCAGGCAGTTCTGCCTGGGAAGATTTTGCCTGGTCGAGCGGCTCGGCGGCCGACGGAGCCTGAATATTCAGGTTCTTGAGCAGTTCACCGGTACGGGCGCTGATGCGATAGGTGGTAAACATATCGACGAACTGCAGCTCGACGTAGCGGCGCTGGGCGCTGAACACTTCGTTTTCGCTGTCCAGCATATCGAGCAGGGTACGGTCGCCCAGGCTGAACTGCTCCTGATAGGCGCTACGCACCTGCACGCTGCGATCGGCGTACTCTTTGGCGATCGGCACCTGCTGACCGGCATTTTTCAGGGCGTTCCAGGCCAGACGCAGATCTTCGTTCAGCTGACGCTGGGCGTTGTTTTTCACATCCTGCGCCTCTTTCATTTTGTAGGCGTATGAGGTGAGCGTCGCCTGGTCGCTGCCGCCGTTGTAAAGGTTGTAGCGCATGCGCAGCATCGCCTGCCACTCCTGGCTGTGGCCGCGGGTACCATCGATGTTGTTATCCATGGTACGCCCGACTTCGACGTTCACATCCGGATAGAAGCGCGATTTGGCCGCCTCATACTGCTGGCGGGTCGCTTCCACGTCGGCATCAGCCTGTTTCAGCAGCGGGTTATTTTCCAGCATCACGGTACGCGCGGCATCCAGGGAAGCGGGAACGGCGATTTTAGCGGGCATCACCAGGGTGTCAGGCTCTTTGCCGGTGATGCTCTGATAGTTGGCGCGGGAGTCTTCGAGGTTGGTTTGCTCGGTCAGCAGGTTGTTGCGCGCCTGTGCCAGACGGGCCTGGGCCTGCTCGAAGTCCGCCTGACGGCCGACACCCTGCTCGGTACGCAGGCGGATCTGATCGAACACGCGCTCGTGGTTTTTGAGGTTATCTTCCGCCAGCGCCACCATCTTCTGGCGCATCAGCACGTCGAGATAGGTCTGGATCGCCTGCAACGCGGTAGATTCGCTGGTATTCAGCACCGTCCAGGCCCGGGAGTTGACCGTGGCTTTCTGGCGGCCGACTTCGCTGGTGGTGGCAAAACCGTTGAACACATTCTGGCGCAGGTTGATAGCGGACTCGCTGCGATGCAGATCGCGCAAATGGTCGCCTGCGGCGCGGGTGCTGGCGTTATCGGTCTGCTCCCAACCGGTGCCTGCGGTGAGATCCAGCGTCGGGAGATAGCCACCTTTAGCTGCGCGGAGATCCTGATCGGCGGAATAACGACTATTTACCGAGGCGTTAACTTCCGGATGCCATAGCAGGCTATCTTTCACCGCCTGCTCAAGCGTCGTGGCCTGGCTGTGTGTGGCGCTCAGCACCAGAGCTGCGCCCATAACGAACTGACTATACTGTTTCATCTTGTCGACTTTCCTTCATATCCCTTGATTGTTGGTCAATATCCACCAGAGAAAATCCCATTAGACCGAGGGAAAAAATGCGTCCTGCGATTTTGCGGTCAGACGGGATCCGTCGTCTGATCTGAATAATGTGTGCCGCGCAGAGCCAGACTGCCCCTGCGCGGCGACCTGTCAGGCATGATCTTCCGGTTTGGCGATCAGGTTATCGAGCATCGCGTCGTTACCGCCGTCATAGCCATCGGTTCCGGCGATCTCGCCGCCTTCAGCGGGAACATGCTCGACTTCCGCCGGGCCATCCGCCGTGTCGCTCTGCGGCCCCGCCTGGATCAGCGTGCTGAGATCGTTGTGCTCCTCATCGTGGATGAGATCGCTGAAGTTCAGCTGCTCCTGCTGATCCGTACTCTGGAGCGTGAGGGTCTCGCTTTGCGCAGCATCCGCGTGATCGGCCGAGGCCGTCGGCATGCTGCTATTATCCGCCGCCGTGGTGCTGAGCAGCAGATTGTCGTCATCGATTAACGATGCGGCGTGCTCCGCGCTCGCCAGACTGTGGTCTGCGTCATGGTCATCAGCCGTCAGGCTGCTGTGCGCCTGCTTCTGATTCTCATCACTGTCGCTGTCCGCATGATGCTCCTCAACGCTGTGGGCGGCCATCAGCGGATGATCGTCCACGTTGTCATCGGCGTGCTCTTCCCCGCCGTGTGACCCGCTGACAAAGGTCCCGCCCTCTTTGCCGTCGACGGTAAAGTCGGTTTCATGATGCTCGGCGGCGGATGAGTCTACTACCAGGCCAATCTCCCCGAAATCGCTCTGGCCGTTTGGCAGCTCAACGCTTACCTGGCCGTTGAAGTGCGAGGTGTCGTTATCAAAGGTCAGGGTGTAGGTCTTATCCTCAGCGTTGTAACTGACGTCCGCATAGTTGCCGGTAAAGGTCGCGTTTTCCGGGATCCCGCTCAGCGTGATGCTGTTAAGGTGGTCGCTGCTGTCCGACGTTTCGAGATTGACATCCAGGTTCAGCGTTACCGTGTAGCTGACGGTGGTATTGCCGCCGAGCTCAGAAGACGGGCCATCACCAAATACGACCCCTTCGATACCGTTGGCATTATGGAACGGCGATTTCCCGGTCTCGTTATCGACAATATGCAGGTTGTCTATGTCATTGTTCTTACCGTTCTGTGGATGTTCGACCCCGGTGACGGTGTAGTCAGCCTCATTACCCTGGACAAAGATATAGTCCTTACCCGCCTCGCTTTGCGGTACGCCCTGGTTGCCGGTAATACCGTTGACCGGCCTGAACTCATATTTATCCTCCGGCCAGTCGCCCTGCTGGTAGTAACCCCCGGTGTGATCCCCGACCACAAAAATATCGGTGTAGGTTTTGTCGCCGTTGTTGGCGTTGGCGTTACCCTGGCTGTTGTAGTAGTGGATCTGATCCGGGCTATCGGCCTTAGGCACGAAGTCGCCAGGGATCTTGCCATCCGGGCTATCCGGGGTCAGCCAGACGTGCACGTTGCTGCCGATGGCCACAATCACGCCGTTCTGGATGTCGTAACCGTTAGGATCGCCGCTACCGCCGTTAACGTGGATGATCTTGTCGTCCGTTGTCTCGGAGGTTTTATTGCCCGGAGTGACGGTGACGGTTAGTTTGACGTCGGCGTCGGCATCGGCGTCCGCATCCGCATCGGCATCCGCGTCGGCGTCAGAATCTGCGTCGGCATCGGCATCTGCGTCAGAATCCGCATCCGCATCCGCATCCGCATCAGCATCAGAATCCGCATCGGCGTCTGCATCGGCATCGGCATCAGCATCAGCATCGGCATCCGCATCCGCATCGGCGTCAGAATCCGCATCAGAATCGGCATCTGCATCTGCATCTGCATCGGCATCAGAATCCGCATCAGCGTCAGCGTCAGCATCGGCATCGGCATCGGCATCGGCATCCGCGTCGGCATCAGCATCAGCGTCGGCATCAGCGTCCGCATCTGCATCCGCATCTGCATCTGCATCTGCGTCGGCATCAGCGTCGGCATCGGAATCGGCATCGGCATCTGCGTCAGAATCCGCATCCGCATCTGCGTCCGCGTCGGCGTCCGCATCGGCATCCGCGTCCGCGTCAGCATCGGCGTCGGCGTCGGCGTCTGCATCAGAATCGGAGTCCGCATCCGCGTCGGCATCTGCATCAGCGTCGGCATCGGCATCGGCATCCGCATCCGCATCAGAATCGGCATCTGCATCTGCATCTGCATCTGCATCTGCATCTGCATCTGCATCTGCATCAGCGTCGGCGTCGGCGTCGGCGTCGGCATCAGCATCTGCATCTGCATCTGCATCGGCGTCCGCGTCCGCATCAGAATCGGAGTCCGCATCCGCATCTGCGTCAGCGTCTGCATCAGAATCGGAATCCGCATCCGCGTCCGCGTCGGCATCAGCGTCCGCATCCGCATCGGCATCAGCGTCAGCGTCAGCGTCAGCATCGGAATCAGCATCAGCATCAGCGTCCGCATCTGCATCCGCATCGGCATCAGCGTCCGCATCTGCATCCGCATCCGCATCCGCATCGGCATCAGCATCAGCGTCGGCATCGGCATCGGCATCGGAGTCAGCATCCGCGTCGGCATCGGCGTCCGCATCGGCATCGGCATCCGCGTCCGCGTCCGCGTCAGAATCTGCGTCCGCGTCCGCATCGGCGTCAGCATCCGCATCGGAATCAGCATCCGCGTCAGAATCGGCGTCGGCATCGGCATCGGCATCCGCGTCAGAATCGGAGTCCGCATCAGCGTCAGCATCGGCATCGGCATCAGCGTCCGCGTCTGCATCAGAATCGGAGTCCGCATCCGCGTCCGCGTCGGCATCAGCATCAGCGTCCGCATCTGCGTCAGCGTCTGCATCAGAATCGGAGTCCGCATCCGCATCCGCATCTGCGTCGGCATCCGCATCGGCATCGGCATCCGCGTCGGCGTCGGCATCTGCGTCGGCATCAGCATCTGCATCGGCGTCCGCATCGGCATCCGCGTCCGCGTCAGCATCGGCGTCTGCATCAGAATCGGAGTCCGCATCCGCGTCGGCATCTGCATCAGCATCAGCGTCGGCATCGGCATCCGCATCCGCATCCGCATCGGCATCTGCATCTGCATCTGCATCAGCGTCGGTGTCGGCGTCGGCGTCGGCATCAGAATCGGCATCTGCATCTGCATCTGCATCTGCATCTGCATCAGCGTCGGCGTCGGCGTCGGCGTCGGCATCAGAATCCGCGTCCGCGTCGGCATCAGCATCGGCGTCCGCATCGGCATCCGCGTCCGCATCAGAATCGGAGTCCGCATCCGCATCTGCGTCAGCGTCTGCATCAGAATCGGAGTCCGCATCCGCATCTGCGTCAGCGTCTGCATCAGAATCGGAGTCCGCATCCGCATCCGCGTCCGCATCGGAATCAGCATCCGCGTCAGAATCGGCATCAGCATCTGCATCTGCGTCCGCATCGGCATCAGCATCTGCATCTGCATCTGCATCTGCATCGGAATCAGCATCCGCGTCAGAATCGGCGTCGGCATCGGCATCTGCGTCAGAATCGGCATCCGCATCAGCGTCCGCATCGGCATCAGCATCAGAGTCCGCATCTGCGTCGGCGTCCGCATCGGTATCCGCATCGGCATCGGCGTCCGCATCCGCATCCGCATCAGCGTCAGCGTCAGCGTCAGCATCGGCATCTGCATCTGCATCTGCATCCGCGTCGGCGTCGGCGTCGGCGTCGGCATCGGCGTCCGCATCAGCATCGGCATCCGCGTCAGAATCGGCGTCCGCATCGGAATCGGCGTCGGCATCCGCGTCGGCATCGGCATCCGCGTCGGCATCGGCATCCGCGTCGGCATCGGCATCAGCATCAGCATCAGCGTCGGCATCCGCATCGGCATCGGCATCCGCGTCAGAATCGGCGTCCGCATCGGAATCGGCATCGGCATCCGCGTCGGCATCAGCATCAGCATCAGCATCAGCGTCGGCATCCGCATCGGCATCGGCATCAGCGTCCGCATCGGCATCCGCATCCGCATCCGCATCCGCGTCGGCGTCTGCATCGGAATCAGCATCCGCGTCCGCATCAGCGTCTGCATCCGCATCGGCATCGGCATCGGCATCAGCATCAGAATCGGCATCGGCGTCGGAATCCGCATCCGCATCAGCATCAGCATCTGCGTCCGCGTCGGCGTCCGCATCCGCATCAGAATCCGCGTCAGCATCGGCATCGGCATCCGCGTCGGCATCGGCATCCGCATCGGCATCCGCGTCGGCGTCCGCATCGGCATCGGCGTCCGCATCAGCATCTGCATCTGCATCCGCATCAGCATCTGCATCGGCATCGGCATCGGCATCGGCATCGGCATCAGAATCTGCATCGGCATCGGCATCGGCATCGGCATCAGAATCTGCATCGGCATCGGCATCGGCATCGGCATCAGAATCTGCATCGGCATCGGCATCGGCATCAGAATCTGCATCGGAATCGGCGTCCGCATCCGCGTCGGCGTCAGCGTCTGCATCAGAATCGGAGTCCGCATCCGCATCCGCGTCCGCATCCGCATCCGCGTCCGCATCAGAATCCGCGTCCGCATCAGAATCGTCAGTGTCGAGCAGCGTTAACTCTTCCGGGGGTTCGTCGTCGGGGAAATCAAGCCCGACCGTTGGGTAGCCCGCATTGGGGTCAACAATTTCAGCGGTAAGATCGAGCACGACGTGGGTATGTGACCCGCCGCCGCTGCCGCCTGGCTCGCCGCCAGTGTTACCGGATTGTGGACCTGCAGCTGGTGCCTCCAGGGTTTGCGTCGGGTCCTGCCCGTCGGCAATTGCCTGCTGGATGGCAGCAATATCTTGCTGCTGGGCCGCCGCGTCTGGCGTGACGACGTGCCCTGAGCTGTCCCACTGGGTGTCACGGCCCAGATCCAGCTGTTTACCGTCCGCCAGAGATAAGGTAATTGCGCCAGTCGCTCCCGTCTGGACTTGTTCTCCTTCGAGAACGCGGTCGCCTTCGGTCAGTAAACGCTTGCTGCCGTCAGGGCTGACGGCAAATACTTGTCCGATTACGGCTTTGACGATCCCGGATACGCCACTCATATATTGTCTCCCTCAATCTTTTTCTCGCCCAATTCATCCATTGCTCAGGCTCAGAATGCGAAAAGAGTATTTAATCTGTATTGATAATTCGCTGTGCAACTATAACTACGATACGCCTTTCTGCCGCTGATTTATTGATTCAGATTCAGGTCAGAGCAGGATATTAATAGATGCCATGAATAAACAGGAATCGAAAAAGGTCAGCACTATCAAAATAGGGGAGTGTGAAAAATAACCCTCTATTTCGTGCTGATTAATTTAGTCACGTAATAATAACGGCTAAATAAGGCCTTCATCGTCATCGGCAATTAATCCCTCCAGCCCACTCAGCGAGCGACGCGCCTGCGCACGGCTGGTGAGTTTGGCCTGTGCGGCTGGCGGCAGGTCGGTGATGGTGATCACCCCTTTGCTCATCAGCACCTCGATCAGATCCTCCAGCACACGCACCATCTCAAGGTCGCTTTGCCGCAGCTGATACAGCGTGGCTTCTCGGGTATCGCGCTGGCGCAACCACTCGTCAATCTCAGGCGTACAGAGATCGTGCTGTTCCGTCATTGCGGGAAAAGGTGTCAGTTCCACCCGAATTATTCGTCTTTCCGTATCGCGTTCTAAGTAATACATTTTCAGCCTCTCATTAGCCTTTGCGGTTAATTTCCACCCAGCGTACTGGCATCAGCGAAATAGCGCCCCATCGCGCCATATAACCCCATTTTTTCGAGGGTCGCCAGTTCGCCCGCTGTTTCCACGCGCTCGGCAATTAAGGGAAGATTAATCTGGCGGGCGGCCCAGTAAATTGCCTCAATAAACAGTTTTTTATCGTCTTCGCTGTCTATATCGCGAATATAACTGCCATCAACTTTAATCCAGGCCAGACCCCATTGCGGTAAATTGCCGATAAGGTGGAAGCGTCCTCCAAAATGCTGGATCCCCAGACGACAACCCAGCGCCTTCAGGCGACTGACCAGCACGTTCACCCGCTCGACGTCGGGCAGTTCATTCTCATCCAGCTCAAACGTCAGCCAGTTTGCCAGTTGCGGCGCGCTTTTCAGCGGCTGCAACAGGGCGTTGAGGCTCTGGTCGTCCGCGACGCTGGCACCGCTGATGCTGAGCGCCAGCGGGCGCGGCGATTTTGCCAGCTCACCCAGGGTCTGCTGGAGCATCACGATGTCCATGCGACGGCTGAGGTCGAGGCGGTGGATCCACGGCATAAAGCGCCCCGCTGGCACCAGTTCGCCCTCCTCGGTTTTGATGCGGGCGAGGATCTTATGGTGCAGCACCACATGCCGGTTATTGCACTCGTAAACCGGCTGCGAGAAGAGCTCGAAGCCACCGCGGGTCAGCACCGCATCAAGACGGGTGTACCAGCTGTGATGATCCTCTTCGCTCCCGGTATCCGCTGCGGTATCGGGCGTGGCAAAGATGCGCATCTCGGTTTCGGCTCTCGCCAGCGCCTGGTCCGCCTGGGTCAGAACCGCCTGCGGGGTATCGCCAACGTTAAACGGCACCAGCGCGAAGTGCGCCACCGGCGTCACGTCGCTCATGCCCATCTCAGAAAGCGCCTTCAGCTGCGTGCTGAGGGTGTTGCGCAGATTATCGAGATCCTGGCCCAGGATCTGCGGGGCGATAATGGCAAACTCCCCGCCGCGCACGCGGGCTAAAAAGCCCTCGTTGTGGAAATAGTTGCGCTGCAGGCCGCTCAGAATATCCGCCACCGCCACCAGCAGCTGGTCAGATTTGGCTCCGCCAAGACGCTGGTTCAGGCCCATCAGATCCTGCACCCGCAGCAGCATAATATGACCGGCAGCGTTCTCTTCATCGCTCAGGCGAGACTGCAACTGCATGTCAAATGCCCGGCGGTTGCTCAGGCCGGTCAGGCTGTCGTGATAGGCCTCCTGACGCAGCGCTTCGGTGCGCCGGGCCTGCTCGCTGAATAATACCTTGAGCTGCGTCACCATCATGTTGGTGGCATCCACCACCCGGCGCAGTTCGGGGGTTTTCGGCAACGCCTGAATGTTGAGGAACTCGCGACGGCAGATAGCCATCGCCTGTCCGGCAATATAGTTAAGCGGACGCAGGGCGCGGCTTAACATCAGCGTAGCCGCCAGCACAAACAGCAGGCTGCAGCCGATCAGCCATAAAAAGCTGGCGACGATGCTGTTCCACAGGCGGGCCAGGGCGAACATCGGATGGCTGACCACCTCCACCCGGGCGGCCTGGGTCCAGCCCCGCATCACAATGGCATCGCCTTCACCGGGGCTGAGGTTCACCATCCGCACAAACCACTGCGGCACGCGGGTGCTCTGGGGAATGTCGCTGCGCTCGAAGATCGGTTTATTGGTTTGAATGTCCACCACGCGAATGCGATAGAAATAGCCGCTGTCGAAGATGGAGTTCACCATCAGCTCGGTCATGGTCGGATCGTCGATATGGGTCGTCAGGGAGAGGCCCAGCGCCGTCGCCGCGTCCTGCGCGTGGGCGCTGAGCTGATTGCGGTACTGATCCCGTGAGCTTTCCAGGGTAACGAAAAAGTTGCCGCAGAAAATGACGAGCGTAAATAAACAGATGCCTATCAGTAGCTGTTTATAAAGAGACATGGCCCTATCCTATTCATTAATTACAAATCCTTCTGCACGCATTCGGGTGAGAAGATCCTGCCAGCGGGAGAGCCTTTTGCTGTCACCCACGCGTTTGTTGCCGCCGGACTGCGGCAGCCACAGCCCTTCGCCGTTAAACGCATAAACCGGAAGCAGGTCGGTTCGCTGTGTGGCCGGCAAGATGGCGGTTTTCAGATTATCCAGAACCAGCGGGATCGCCGTGGGGGTGGAATACCATGTCACCACCATGTGCGCCTGGTTCAGTTCAAGTGCCTTAACATAGGTAATACGTAACTGGTTTGCCGGAACGCCCATTTCGCGCAGGGTGAAATATTTCGCCAGCGCAAAGTCCTCGCAGTCCCCTGCCCCCTTACGTAAAAACTCAATCGGCGTGGCCCAGTAATCCTGCTGCTTCCAGACGACGATATCATCGCGAAACGCCATGCGGGCGTTAAAAAACTGGTTAACCCGGTTTAGCCTGTCCTGGATCGATCCCTGAGACGGCTGCTTAAGCAACGCGGCCCACTCGTCAATCCGCTGCCGGGCGGCCGGGGTCGCCGGGCCATAAAGCCGTTCGGTACGGGTGCTGATGGCGCTGAAATCCCACCCGGCGCCAAGCCCGGGGGAGATAATCAGCAATACCACCAGCCAGAGCGACAGCCAGCGTCGACAGCTCACGAAACGGGAACGAGAAAGCCGCATGGCGCTGGCTTACTTCTCGCCTGACCGGGCAAGCCAGCGCTTAAGGTACGCGACATAGCCGGAAAGGTAGTGCTCAACGTCGTCGATCCGCACCCGGTAGCTATGGTGACGAATGAAAAAGCTGCCGACAATGCGTGGCGGATTTTTGAAGAACATCGCCAGTTCCGGCCAGAAAAAGCCGTTCGCCAGATAGCGGGCGCGGGTCTCCAGCGCCTCGTTGAATACCGCCATATCAAAGCCCGCCAGCAGATGCTTATGCGGCGATGTTTCAAGCCGCGCAATCATCCCCGACGCCGCCATCATCAGCTCCAGCAGGGTGGGATACGTGGTGACGCGGTTCTGCACGAAGTCGAGGTGGTCGCGCACGTTATCCAGCCCAAACTGATAGTAGCGCTCCAGCGGCCGGTAGAGCGTCAGCTCGTTGACGCAGTAGCTGAGCCAGTGATCGTGGGCCTGCCAGTGCTTTTGCGCAATAAAATGATCCATCGCCCGCTCGACCATCTCCAGCCAGCGCGGGGCCTGAGTCAGGCCGTAAAGACGCATCAGGGCAAACGCCGCTTCACCGTCGTAATAGATAATGCGGTGCGCCGCCTTCAGGGAGAGATCCCCGGCGTTCAGCACGTGGACAAACCCGCCCGTCTTACGGTCCTGCATATAGCCGATCCCGTTCGCCAGCCGCGCCATCTGCGCCAGATACTGATTATCGCCGGTCAGCTCGCTGTATTTCGCCATCGCCAGAATGCACACCGCGTTGCCGCCAAGCTTAATTTCATCCCCGGTATCCACCAGGAAATCGGCGTCACTGCCATCGGGGAGCCGGTAAGTGCGAATAAAGCTGCGGCAAAGATCCTGGAGCGCCCGTTCGATGGCCGCCCGTTGTTCCGGCTGCTGCGTCACCTCCCACCCTTCAAGTAGCGCATAGGTGGAGCTGGCGTGACGCAGGGCGTTATAGGTCGGAATAGCGCGATCGAAGCAGGGGAACCAGCCGTACTGGTAGCGCCCGGAAGGGGTAATCTGGCGTGCGAGATAGTCGGTGGCGGAGGCGATCATCGGCTCCAGCGCCGTCGCCTGCCAGTCGGGAAGCTGGCGGTAGCCGCTGTTACGCCCGGTCGATTCGATGGGCAGCAGCCGCTCGCCGTCGCAAAACAGCGCCTGGGTGGTAAAGCGCCAGATCGTCTGGTCAGGCTGCTCCGGCCATGTCAGCAGCGCGCCGAAGCGGCGGCGGGAGAAATGGGCCAGGTTGTTGGCATTGGGCGTGGCGACGCCGTGGTCGCCGTGGTAGAGCAGCGCGTTGGCCGCAATCTCCTGCTCCAGTATCGCGTAGCGAAACGCCGGATCCAGGCTCAGGCCAAAGCGAAAATAGTTACGTTTGGTTTTGGCTAAACGCGCCTGCAGGTTATCCCAGCGCAGGGCCTGTACTTTATCGACAAGATCTACCCGCAGCCAGCAAACCTCGGTGCCGCTCTTTCGCTGCCACTGCTGCAGCGCCTGTGCGCCCTGCTGCCAGGCCTGATCGAAGGTGTCGCCGCACCCCTGCACAATATGCGCACGGCTCTGGCTGTCGGAAGCACTAAAAAAGATCGCCCAGGCGGGGCAGATCGACGGTTTGGGCGCGACGTCCAGCAATTCCATCGCCGGGCGGGTTTGCGCCAGTAATTGGCTGAGCGGCATTTGTACTCCTGATAACGCCTGAGGAAACCCTGTCAGAAAAATCTTAATCGATGATACCATTATGTATGACAAGATGTGTATTCTGTATGTCTATTGTTTCTCCCGGGGCGGTGTTTTGAGTCGATGTTTCGCGGTATGGATCCTGCTGCTGGTCAGCGTTTTTGCTTACGCTGATACGCCGCTGCTGTGGAACCAACCGGCCTCCCGACAGCACTGCCCGACCGGTAACGATGCCCTGTGGGTGCGCACCCCTAACGGCAACGCCTGTATGCGCTATTTCAGCGCAGGAAACCTTCAGGCCGCCCCGCTGGTGGTGGTGATACTGAAAGGCGATCGCGTCTCGCAGATTGAGCGCCCACCCGAATCCATCCCCGGCAATACCGCAGCCGATCAGCGCCGTCAGGCCCGGGCCATCCTGCGCCAGACCGGGTTGCCCACGATTATTATCGCCCGCCCCGGCACCTACGGCTCCAGCGGTAACCATTATCACCGTCGTCAGGCTGAAGAGTTCCAGGCGATAGATGCCGCCCTCGATGCCATCAAGGCTCGCTACGGTATCCAGCGCTTTATTCTGAGCGGACACAGCGGGGGCGCAACCGCCGCGTCGGCACTGTTAGCCACCGGTCGCCGGGATATCGACTGCGCGGTGCTTACCTCCGGCGCCTGGGGAATACTGGAGCGGGCGCAGCGCATCCGCCAGCGGCGCGGTGAAGCCCCTGCCCCTGGGCTGGACAATACCGGACTTCCTCACCCCTGGGACCCGCTCGACCATATCAGCGGGATCGCCGCCGATCCCTTCCGGCTGATCCTGGTGATCGGTAATCCGCAGGATCGCACTACGCCTTTCGATCTGCAGGCACGCTTTGCCGCTGCGCTGCGCGAGCACGGCCATCGGGTGGAACTGCTCGAACGCCCCGCCGTCCCGCCGCACTACCACGATCTGAAGGGTAACGCCGGGATCACCGCCATTCATCTTTGTCCGCTACGCGGATATGCCGCAAAAAATCAGGAATAAGCTCATGAGTCAGCAACGTGCTGAGACGCCACCCCGGGGATGGACCGCCGCCGACCTCGAAAAATTGCCCGGTAGCGTCTGGCACAATCGACCGGAGGCAGGCTGGCAGGCCTGCGACATCGCCATTTTTCATGACAAGACGCCGCCCACCCGTCCCTGCCTGTTTATTGCCATGGATACCGACACCTGGCTGCAGGGCTCCGGCAATACCGGCATTTATGCGGGCTGGAACGATACTCATCTTTCGCTTTCCCGCCACGCCTCCCGCTACTGCGGGGCGATTGTTCAGCGCAGGGTTGACGGGCTGCCGCCGGACTTCCCTCAACTGGTAGTCGGTAACAGCTATGAGGCGCTGCAGTGGCTGGGGGAAGAGGCGCGGCGACGGCTGGACGGTAAACTGGTGGCGATCACCGGTACGGTAGGGAAAACCTCCACCAAAGAGATGCTGGAGAGCATTCTTGCAACCCGCATGTCGGTGGTGGCGAGTCACGGCAACCACAACACCCGCACCGGCGCCTCGGTGACTCTGGCCCGGACCGTCTGCAACCCGCAGGCGGTGGTGATGGAAGTGGCGATCTCGGCCCTGTGGATGCGCAACGGCGGGATCGGCCCGCGTATCAAGCCGCATATCGTCATCATTACTGAAATCGGCATGACCCAGGTGGGGAAGAACGTCACCTCTTTAGATGACGTGGCGCGCTTTAAAGCACGCATCAGCCATGGCCTGATCCCCGGCGGCTACGCCATTTTGAACCGCGATATGGCCGGGTATGAGACCCTGGCCGCGAGCGTCACCCGCGACGGGGCCCGCATCATCAGCTACGGTTTTCATCCTGGCGCAGACGCGCGCATTACGGCGTTTACCCCGGATGGCAACGGCAGCCTGGTTACCCTCAACTTCCGCCAGCAGAGCCTGAGCTACCGGCTGGCCGTGCCGGGCAAGGGGGCTGCACTTAACTCGGTGGCCTCGCTTATCGCCGCCGACCTGCTCGGGGTGAGCCTGCCGGAGATCGTCTCCTGCCTTGAAGCCTGGCACAGCGACGGCCAGCATATGGGTATTACCCGCCTCACGCTGCCGGACGGCGGGGCCGTTACCCTGATTGACGACAGCTACAACGCCGAATACCTCTCCATGCTCAACGCCTTCGAGGTGGCCGGGCAGCGCGCCCGGGAAAGCGGTGGCCGGGTGGTTGCCCTTTTAGGGAGGATCGTCAACCTCGGCGACCAGTCCGACGCGATCCACCGCTCGCTGGCGGAGCCGTTGCTGGCGGCGGGCTGCGGGAAAGCATTTTTACACGGTGAGGAGATGGCAGCCCTGCACGGTGCCCTGCCGGAGACGATTCGCGGCGGCCACTTCCGCACTGCGCAGATGCTGGTGGATGCCGCGGCACCGACGCTACGCGACGGCGATATCGTGCTGGTCAAAGGCAGCGTGCGCAACTCTGACTTCAACCGGGTCATCAGCCTGCTGAAAACCCGTCTCGCTGCGCCACCAGCCCTGAAAAAAGAGCAGACCGCCCGCCTGCTGGTGAATCTCGCCACCGGCGAAACGCGGGTATCCGAACTGAGCGACAGCATCTTTGCGCCGACGTATCTCAGCCAGCTGTTGCTGACCACCTGCGTGGCGGAGCGGCTGCTGATGAAAGAGATGACCCTTGAAACGCCTGTTGAAATGCACGGCATCGCCGCCCACGTCCTGGAGGGTAACCCGGCGCTAGGCCTGCCGCCGGGCAGCACGGTGACCCTGAAGTCGCTGTTGCAGGGGATGCTGATTCATAACGCCTGCGACGCTGCCATTCACATCGCGGAACAACTGGCAGGCAGCAGCGCCGGGGCGTTGACGCAGCTCCGTGAGCTGATGGGTGAGCGGGCGATGGCGCATACCCACATCAATAACGTATCCGGCCGCCCGCGTCCCGGCCAGCGCACCACGCTCAAGGATGTCGCCAGGCTGCTGTACCATTTCTACCTGCGCTACCCGCACCTGCTGTCGTGGTTTGCTGAGCACGAGGCGGCCATCGGCGAGCACGTGTACCGTAAAACCGCCAACCTGCACAGCAACGGCAGCGCCTGGGGGCAATTCAGTGCCGGACGCTGGGGCTTTGCGCTGCAGTGGGTCGCGGGCGATCTCTGGCTGGCCTGCGCCGCCGGGGCGGATGACGCCTTTCATCTTGACTATCTGCTGGATGAGTTGCTCTCCCGGGCGGAGGGCGCGCAGCCCGCACCGGTCCCCGTCGAACGCCAGATCGACAAACCCGCAGCAACAATTACCCTGCTGGGGGACACCTATTTTGGCGAGTGGTACACCCGCAAGCGTCAGCGGCGCGGTATCGACGATGCCCTGCAACGCTACGGATACGATCACAGCTTTGCAGGCATCGCCCCGCTGCTGCGCGGCAGCGATTTTACCCTTGCCAACTTCGAAGCGGCCCTTGCCACCGACCTGAGCGCCAGCCCGGAAGGCCGAAAAACATTCTGCCTGGCCGGGGATCCGCAGGCCTCTGTTGCGGCCCTGCGCAAACAGGGCATCGACGCGGTGGCGCTGGGCAACAATCACGCCATGGACGCCGGACTGCCGGGTCTGCACAGCACCCTGGCGGCGTTTGCCGACGGGGGCATCGCCACAATTGGGGCCGGACTCAATGCCCAGCAGGCGCACGCCCCGCTGGTGCTGACGGTCGGCGACAGGCAGTACAAGATTTTCAGCGCCTACTGGTACCGACGCTTTATGGAGCAGGAGTGCGCCTTCTATGCCCGCCCGCGCCGGGCGGGCGTCGCCTGTCTGAGCGGTGGGCTGACGGAACAGCTGCGTCTGGAGAAGGCCAGCGCCAACCCGGCCACCACCATCGTGCTTGCCCACTGGGGGCTCGACTACCGCTGGACGACGGCGGGACAGCGTGCCCTGGCGCAGCGCCTGAGCGAGGCCGGAGCGGATCTGATTATCGGTTCCGGGCCGCATATGCCCGGCGAAGCGGCCCGCCTCGGCGAAAGCCTGGTGCTCTACAGCATCGGCAACGGGGTGTTTAACAGTAACGGCGAGTATCGGGAACGCGGTATGCCGCCGTATGGTTTTATCGTCCGCCTGCTGCTTGGCGAACAGGTGCCGCAGATCCAGCTCCTGCCGATCCTGACCGACAATAAAAAGACCTTCTGGCAGCCCCGCCCGGTTAACGAGGCTGAATTCACCGATCTGATCGCACACCTGACCGCTCAGGGAATGCCCATTATCCGGGAGGAAGCCTCCGGCGCGGGCTGGCGCGCGGTATGTGAAGAAGGAGAGTACAAGCTGATCATGACGCTGGATGCGTATGTAGAACAGTAAGCAGAATTTTTAAGCGATACAGCTACCTGAATGAAAATTCCCGATTACAGTTAAAAGACGTCACTTCGCTGTGCGACAGAGTCAGGACCTACTGATGAGCGTGCCACTGCAAAAAATGCCCCGCTGTGGGATGGTGTTGTTAGCGCTGCTGCTGGGCGTAGGCGGTTGTGCTTCCCATGATAAAAACCCCAGCCGGGCGCGCGTGGCGCCGAAGTATGTTCTCCCCGCACCTGTGCAGCCCGCCTATAGCGCACCTGAACCTCTCCTCAGCGCGCCAGAAGAAGCCCCCTCGCCGCCGGTAAAAGTCAAAAAACGGCCGTCGGTCAAAGCCGCAGAACAGTCAGCGCCACGGGCGTTGCCGGTGCTGGACAATTCATTGCCAGAGCAGATCTGGCAGCCGGCTGTTACCCGTCAGACCAGCCTGGAGCTTAAATCATGACGGAACGCGCTGTCGGTGAACTGGAAAGCCGGGCGGATATTAAGCGCCCGACGCTGCCGCTGTGGCAAAACGCGCTGGTTATTCTCCTTACTCTTACCTACCTCATCTGCGAGCTGGCGTTTAACTCGCGCCTGCTCGATCTGGTGGGCAGTCTTTCCACACCCGGTGACATCCACAGCATGGAGCGCTACGGGCGGGCATTAACCGCCATCGCCGCTGCGCTGCTGGTGTTTCAGCTGGTTCTGGCGGGTAACGCCTGGCTGAAAAAACGCGGCGTTGAGTTCCCCGCCCCCTGGGTGGCAGGCATGGTGTTTTCGCTGTGCCTGCTCACCGGCGTGGTGACCTGGCAGATGGTGGAGTGGGTGATTGAGCGCCAGGTCGCGCAGAGCACCGGCGAGTTTCGCCAGAAGTCGATGCTGGCCCAGCTCTATCAACAATCGTTAATTGACGGACACCAGACGCTGGAGGGGATCCCGCTTGACGACGACGGCAGCCAGCGTGACACCTGGACCAGCCCCTCCGGGAAAGCGTTTCTGGCGATGCTGCCGCTGCTGATGAGCTCGGTCAGCCGCTATCACGAGCTGCTTGAGCGGGAGGCCGGGCAAAATCTGCGCGACAGCATCAGCGTCCAGGAGGGCGGTCTCCTCGGCTATTACAAGCTCTGGCTGGCCGCGCGTGGGGAAATTTATAAAGACTATCTCGGCTGTAACAGCGCCACAGAGACAAAGGGGCTTTATAACGGCGTGGCGATCCCGGCCCGGCTCGACTGGGAATCGTTTTTTATGCTGGAGGTGGTGCAAAACACGCTGCGTGATAAGCTGGCTCTCCCCCGGGACACCCGGGTCAGGCCTGAATACCCGAAAGATGACGCCCTGAAACAGTTTGCGCAGGATCTACAGGCCCCCCATCTTGATCACGCCATGCATCAGCAGCTCCCTCGCCTGCAGGCAGCGCTGGCCAGCTACGGCGTGGGCGGGGAAAATGAAAAACGGGGTGAGGATGCGGCGCGGGCGGTGATTGTTCCCCCCATTGCGCTGATGTTCTCCCTGCTTGGGGCCCTGACCCACCTGGCAAAACTGCTCTACCTGCTGCTTCTGCCCTTAAGTGCCGCCCTGCTGTATATCGCCCCCTGGCGCCCGGTTCGTCTGGTCAACCGCCATCCGCTGATCTTTCCGGTAATGTTGATCTGCCTGCTGCTCGGCCTGTGCAGCGTGATGAATAACAGCATCACCGCCTCTGCGGCCTATCAGTCTTTGCGGCATGCGTTGCAGGGGGCGGAGGTGACCATTACCGACGCGCCCTCCTCCCTGCGTGGCGACACGCTGCTGCGGGTGATCCACGCCGTCAGCATCGGGCAAAGTTACAGCTATCCGCTGAATCACGCCTTACGCCAAAACGTGCTGCTCGACTTTGATTTTGGATATGAAACACGTAATGAATAAGTCTCCATCAGGATAAAAACAGGCCTCTGTTTTGGTTATTTTAATGCTGGTTTTTTGAGCAAAAAGTAGTGTTAGCAGTTAAGATATATCAGTGCTACATTACGCCGCCCAAAGGCGTCAGCCGTTTTTCAGACCATGAGTATGTACGGCAACAGCCCGGAACCATTAGTATTTACGCGAGTCATAAAAGCAGTACGGCGTAACGCCACTCTGGCGCTACCTACACACTCTTCATAAAGGTCGTTTCATCTTGTCTCAATGCAAATTCACACTCACCCTTTTGCACCCCCGTTACTGGTTTACGTGGTTTGGTCTGGGTGTCCTGTGGCTGCTCGTACAACTCCCCTACCCGGCGCTGAGCTGGCTGGGTGCTACTCTCGGGAGTATTTCACGTCGTTTTCTGAAACGCCGGGAGTCTATCGGTCGCAGAAACCTCGAACTCTGCTTTCCGGCGCTCTCCCCCGAAGAGCGCGAACGTCTGATTACTGAGAATTTTAAATCCATCGGCATGGCGTTGCTGGAAACGGGGATGGCCTGGTTCTGGCCGGATCGCCGGGTACGCAAGCTGTTTGATGTTGAAGGGCTGGAAAATTTGCAGCGCGCGCAGGCTAAAAACCGCGGCGTGATGGTCATCGGCGTTCACTTTATGTCGCTGGAACTGGGTGGCCGGGTGATGGGCTTGTGCCAGCCGATGATGGCGACCTACCGTCCGCATAACAGCGCTCTGATGGAGTGGGTGCAGACGCGCGGGCGCATGCGCTCCAATAAAGCGATGATCAGCCGCAACAACCTGCGCGGGCTGGTCAGCGCCCTGAAAAAAGGGGAAGCGGTCTGGTTTGCGCCGGATCAGGACTATGGCCGCAATGGCAGCAGCTTCGCCCCCTTCTTTGCGGTAAAGGATGTGGCGACCACTAACGGCACATTCGTGATTCAGCGCCTCTCAAAGGCGGCGATGCTCACCGTCACGATGGTCAGAAAAGCGGATAAGAGCGGCTACCGCCTGTTCATCATGCCGGAGATGGAAAACTATCCGCAGGAAGAGGTGGCCGCCGCGGCTTACATCAACAAGGCGATCGAGAACGAGATCATGCGTGCCCCGGAGCAGTATTTATGGGTGCATCGCCGCTTCAAAACCCGCCCTGTCGGTGAACCTTCCCTCTACCGTTAGCCCCAGAACAGAGGTTAGTTTCTGCGTGAAACTAACCTTTTCAATCACCTGTAATCACCCCGATTTATCGTTAGCAGGCTATGTTGCCGAAGGGCAATTTATTACGCCGCGAAATTAATCTGTCGCCGTTCCACGACACTCGTAAGTCGCAGAAATTATTTAAAAAAATGCCCCTTGTCACTCCTGAAATTTAGGCGTACATTAGCGCCGTCTGGCTACCTGAAAGCACAGAATTCTGAGCTGGAGTCGCTGCCAAAACGGGGATAATTCTCATTTCCGCCCTGGACCGACTTCACCTCTCTATAATCAGTTGGACTCTGTTTTTAATGCGTATCACGAAATACGCGGAGCGATGAACGTGAAATATTTCTTGATGGGTTTTTCAGTGATTTTGTTCGCCTGGGTCGGCACGTTTGCCCTGATGATGAACTGAGCAAAGAAAATGTAGTCAAAAAAACAGGCGCCTGAGGCGCCTGTTTTTTTTGGTTACTGTTCCGGCGCGGTCTTTGCGGCCTGCGGTAACAGCCCGTCGGCGCGGAACATGCCCTTAATGCCCCTCACCGCCTGACGAATACGGTCGCTGTTCTCAATCAGCGCGAAACGCACGTGCGTATCACCGTAGTCGCCAAAGCCAACGCCCGGGGAGACGCACACTTTCGCGTCCTGCAGGAGTTTTTTGGCAAACTCCAGCGATCCCATCGCGGCGTAAGCCTCCGGGATCTTCGCCCAGACGTACATTGAGGCTTTCGGCATCTCGACCATCCAGCCTGCTTCATGCAGCCCTTTGACCAGCACATCGCGACGACGCTTGTACTGGGCGGCAATGTCCTTCACGCACTGCTGATCGCCTTCCAGCGCTGCAATCGCCGCCACCTGCAGCGGGGTGAAGGTGCCGTAGTCGTGGTAGCTTTTGATGCGCGCCAGGGCGTTCACCAGGGTCTTGTTGCCGACCATAAAGCCGATACGCCAGCCCGCCATGTTGTAGCTTTTCGACAGGGTGAAGAACTCCACTGCCACGTCGCGCGCGCCGGGAACCTGCATGATCGACGGCGCTTTCCAGCCGTCATAGACGATATCGGCATAGGCCAGGTCATGCACCACCAGCACGTCATAGCGCTTCGCCAGCGCCACGACCTTCTCAAAGAACTCGAGTTCGACACACTGGGCGGTCGGGTTTGACGGAAAACCGAGGATCATCATCTTCGGCTTCGGATAGCTTTCGCGGATGGCGCGTTCCAGTTCGTTGAAGAAGTCGACGCCTTCCACCAGCGGAACAGAGCGCACCTGCGCCCCGGCGATGACCGCGCCGTAAATATGGATCGGGTAGCTGGGGTTCGGCACCAGTACGGTGTCGCCGTGGTCCAGGGTCGCCAGCATCAGATGCGCCAGCCCCTCTTTCGACCCAATGGTGACAATGGCTTCGCTCTCGGGGTCGATCTCAACCTGATAGCGGTCCTGATACCAGCGCGAAATGGCGCGGCGCAGGCGCGGAATGCCTTTGGAAGTCGAGTAGCCGTGGGTGTCCGGGCGCTGGGCGACGGTACAGAGCTTTTCCACGATATGCGGTGGCGTAGCGCCGTCGGGGTTACCCATGCTGAAATCAATAATGTCTTCGCCGCGCCGACGCGCAGCCATTTTCAGTTCAGCGGTGATGTTAAATACATACGGGGGAAGACGATCGATACGCGAAAAACGGCGTTCAGGACTGGAGTCAGCCATAAATTCCTCAGATTACGTTAGCGCCCGGACCGTCCGAGCGACGTCGCCACGAATGTGGCGTGCTTAGAAAATAACCTGAAAAAATTCGTCTTGTCGAGAGGGGAGAAATAAAAAAATAACGTAGCGCTAAAATGGGAACTCTGCTCGGGTAAAAACGGGAAGCGATTATGAAAAGAGGCATTTTCAATGCCATTTAGTTAACATTTTAATATCAGTACAGTTACGACTTTTGGATTATTTTTTCCCTTCAGACCCCTTTGCGCGGCAACGAAGTCAATCCCCTTTCATTTTTATGGTTTATCCCCATTTGATAAAAAGGACGGATAACTGGTCATTGGGCGTCAGGTTTTTTATCATGGTTCTTTCCCGTTTTCCCAGGTTTCCTCGTGCACGAAATATTCAATATGCTGCTGGCGGTTTTCGATCGCGCGGCATTAATGCTGATTTGCCTGTTCTTCCTCATCCGCATCCGCCTGTTCCGCGAGCTGCTGCATAAGTCTGCCCACTCGCCGCGAGAGCTGCTGGCGGTCACCGCCATCTTCTCGATGTTTGCCCTGTTCAGCACCTGGTCCGGGGTGCCGGTAGAGGGATCGCTGGTCAACGTGCGGATCATTGCCGTGATGTCTGGCGGGATCCTGTTTGGCCCGTGGGTGGGGATCATCACCGGGGTTATTGCCGGGACGCACCGCTATCTGATTGATATCGGCGGCGTGACGGCGATCCCCTGCCTGATCACCAGTATTATTGCCGGCGTGCTGTCGGGGGTGATTAACCGTAAGATCCCGAAAAAGCAGCACTGGAAAGCGGGCATTATCGCCGGGATGGTCTGCGAAACCCTGACCATGATCCTGGTGGTAGCGTGGGCGCCGACCGTTGAGCTTGGGCTGGATATCGTCTCGAAGATCGGCATCCCGATGATTCTCGGCAGCGTCTGCGTGGGCTTTATCGTGCTGCTGGTGCAGAGCGTGGAGGGCGAAAAAGAGGCCAGCGCTGCCCGGCAGGCCAAGCTGGCGCTGGATATCGCCAATAAAACGCTGCCGCTGTTTCGCGATACTAACGCCGAATCCCTGCGCCAGGTGTGCGACATCATCCGCCGGGATATTGACGCCGATGCGGTGGCGATCACCAACATCGACCGGGTGCTGGCCTACGTGGGCGTGGGGGAAGCTAACTACCGGGATAACGACGATACCGTCAGCCCCACCACCCGCCAGGCGATCAGCGGCGGTAAGATCATCATCAAGAACAACGATGAAGCCCACCGCACCCCGGAGATCCACTCCATGCTGGTGATCCCGCTGTGGGAAAAAGGGGTGGTTACCGGCACGCTAAAAATTTACTACTGCCACGCGCACCAGATTACCTCCTCCTTACAGGAGATGGCGGTCGGGCTGTCGCAGATTATCTCCACCCAGCTGGAGGTCTCCCGAGCCGAGCAACTGCGGGAGATGGCAAACAAGGCAGAGCTGCGCGCCCTGCAGAGCAAAATTAATCCCCATTTCCTGTTCAATGCCCTGAACGCGATCTCCTCGTCGATCCGCCTGAATCCGGACACCGCCCGCCAGCTGATCTTCAATCTCTCGCGCTATCTGCGCTACAACATTGAGCTGAAAGACGACGAGCAGATCGACATCAAAAAAGAGCTCTATCAGATCAAGGATTACATCGCCATCGAGCAGGCGCGGTTTGGCGATAAGCTCACCGTCATCTACGACATCGATGAAGAGGTGAACTGCGTGATCCCGAGCCTGCTGATCCAGCCTCTGGTGGAGAATGCCATTGTTCACGGCATTCAGCCGCGCAAGGGCAAAGGCGTGGTGACGATAAGCGTGGCCGAGTGCGGTAACCGCGTGCGGGTGGCGGTGCGCGACACCGGACACGGGATCGACCCGAAAGTGATTGAGCGGGTGGAGTCCAACGAGATGCCCGGCAATAAAATTGGTCTGCTGAATGTCCATCACCGCGTTAAGCTGCTCTATGGTGAAGGGCTGCACATCCGCCGCCTTGAGCCGGGAACCGAGATCGCGTTTTATGTGCCGAATGAACGCTCCGCCGTTCATGCCCAGCCGTTGTTGTTGCCCTAGAGGGAGTGACGCATGAAAGTCATCATTGTGGAAGATGAAATACTCGCTCAACAGGAGCTGAGCTGGCTGATTAAAGAACACAGCCAGATGGAGATCGTCGGCACCTTTGAGGACGGCCTGGACGTGCTGAAATTTTTGCAGCACAACCGGGTCGACGCCATTTTTCTGGATATCAACATTCCGTCACTGGACGGCGTACTGCTGGCGCAAAACATCAGCCAGTTTGCCAGCAAGCCGTTTATCGTCTTTGTCACCGCGTGGAAAGAGCATGCGGTGGAGGCCTTCGAGCTGGAAGCGTTCGACTACATTCTGAAGCCTTATCAGGAGTCGCGGATCGTCACCATGCTGCAGAAGCTGGAACACGCCTGGCAGCAGCAATCCGGCGCGGAGCAGGTCGCGGCCTCACCGGTGACGCGTGAAAATGACACCATCAATTTGATTAAGGACGAGCGCATCATCGTGACGCCGATGGACGACATCTATTACGCCGAAGCGCACGAGAAGATGACCTTCGTCTATACCCGCCGCGAGTCGTTCGTCATGCCGATGAACATCACCGAATTTTGCGCCAGACTGCCGACGAGCCACTTCTTCCGCTGCCATCGTTCTTTTTGCGTGAATCTGAACAAGATCCGCGAGATCGAACCCTGGTTCAACAACACCTACATTTTGCGGCTGAAGGATCTGGATTTTCAGGTGCCGGTTAGTCGCAGCAAGGTGAAAGAGTTTCGCCAGCTGATGCACCTGTGAAGGGAGTGCCCCGGTGACGGACGTCACCGGGGACGGGCTGTTACAGTACCTGGCCCAGCGTCTGACGCAGATGCGCACCAGAGCCCAGCAGGCCCGGGTTGTCATGGACGATCAGGTACACCGGGATATCCCGGACGTAATCGCGGAAGCGGCCTTTATCTTCAAATCCGCCGCGGAAACCGGATGATTTAAAGAAGTCGAGGAAGCGCGGCACGATCCCGCCCGCGATATAAACCCCGCCAAAGGTGCTGAGATTCAGCGCCAGGTTGCCGCCAAAACGCCCCATGATGACGCAGAACAGCGACAGCGCGCGACGACAGTCGGTACAGGAATCTTCCAGCGCGCGTTCGGTGACGTCTTTCGGCTGCAGATTTTCCGGCAGACGGCCGTCGGATTTCACGATAGCCCGGTAGAGATTCACCAGCCCCGGACCGGAGAGCACGCGCTCCGCCGATACGTGGCCGATCTCCGCGCGCAACTCTTCAAGGATAATGCCCTCTTCTTCGCTGTTTGGCGCGAAATCCACGTGTCCGCCTTCGCCCGGCAGGCTGATCCAGCGTTTGTCGACGTGCACCAGATGCGAGACGCCAAGGCCGGTGCCTGCGCCATAGACGGCAATTGGCTTACCTTCAACCGGCTCAGTACCGCCGAACTGGATCAGATGCTCCGGCTTTAACATCGGGATCGCCATCGACACCGCGGTAAAGTCGTTAATAATTTCCAGATGGGCGAAACCGAGGTTGGCTTTCATTTCGGCAATAGAGAATGCCCAGGTGTGGTTGGTCATCGCCACCCAGTCTCCGGTAATCGGACAGGCAATAGCGATACAACCATCCTCAACGCTGACCTCATGCTCCGTCAGATAGACACGAACCACCGCTTCCAGGCTGGGATAATCCAGCCCGGAATAGGTTTTGGCGCGGGAGATTTCGCCGGTATTGACGTCACATAACGCCAGACGCGCGTTAGTCCCCCCTACATCACCTACCAAAGCATACTTTGTCATTCTTCTACTGCTCCGCTAAAGTCAAAATAACTGATTGGCACACTCTAAATTCAAGGCCCGATAACAACAACGACCTGAATAAAAGCACCCCAGGATTATCGATCTTCGTCACAGAATAACTTTACCGTTTCAGCACCATTTGCACTATTACCATAAGGCTGAGAGTGCAAAGTAAAGACAGCCATTTTCTACAAGGAAATCATCATGCTCCATCCGCGAGCCAGAACGATGCTGCTGCTGGCCCCTCCTGCCCTGATTATTGGCGTGGCATCCAGTCTGATTCTGATAATCATCATGAAGGTTGCCTCGGTGCTGCAGTCGCTTTTGTGGACCTCTTTACCCTCCACAATGGGTCTGAGCGCGAACTCCCCGACGTGGATTATTCTGACCCTGACCCTGACCGGCATCGCCGTGGGGCTGGTGATCCGTTATACCCCAGGCCATGCCGGGCCCGACCCGGCCACAGAGCCGTTGATTGGCGAACCGGTCAACGCCGCCGCCCTCCCGGGGCTGATAATCGCCCTGATTATCGGTCTGGCGGGGGGCGTCAGCCTCGGGCCTGAGCATCCGGTGATGGCGGTAAACATCGCCCTGGCCGTCGCCGTAGGCGCGCGCGTCTTCCCCCGGGTGAACGCCCTGGACTGGACCATTCTTGCCTCTGCCGGCACCATCGGCGCGCTGTTCGGCACCCCCGTCGCGGCGGCGCTGATTTTTTCCCAGACCCTGAGCGGCAACGCGGAGATCCCGCTCTGGGATCGCCTGTTCGCCCCCCTGCTCGCCGCCGCAGCGGGCGCGCTGACCACCAGCCTGTTCTTCCATCCCAACTTCTCGCTGCCCATTGCCCACTACAGCCAGATGCAGCTGGTCGATATATTTAGCGGCGCAATTGTTGCCGCCATCGCCATCGCGCTGGGTATGGTGGCGGTGTGGTGTCTGCCGCGCCTGCACCGGCTGATGCATCGCCTGAAGCATCCCGTACTTATTCTCGCGGTCGGCGGATTTATTCTGGGGATCCTGGGCGCCATCGGGGGCAACATGACCCTGTTTAAGGGGCTGGACGAGATGCAGCAGATGGCTTTCAGCCAGATCTTCAGCGTGTCGGATTATCTGCTCTTTGCGCTGATCAAGCTGGCGGCGCTGGTGGTGGCGGCGGCCTGCGGTTTTCGCGGCGGGCGCATTTTCCCGGCGGTGTTTGTTGGCGTCGCGCTGGGATTGATGCTGCACGAGCACGTTGATGCGGTTCCGCTGGCGATCACCATCTCCTGTTCCATTCTGGGCTTGGTTCTGGTTGTCACCCGGGATGCGTGGCTGAGCCTGTTTATGGCGGCAGTGGTGGTGCCGGACACCAGCCTGCTGCCGCTGCTCTGTATTGTGATGCTGCCCGCCTGGCTGTTGCTGGCGGGCAGACCGATGATGATTGCCGGACGTCAGGAGAAATAATCAGGCGCTTTTACGCGCCTCCAGCGCCTGGAGAATGCCGCTCAGCAGCGGCGGAACGTCGGCTTTCGGCAGCATGACCTCAATCAGCGACAGCCGTTCCGGGTGCCCCACTCTCTCCAGCACCTCCTCCAGCTGCACCGTCTCGCTGACCCGCCAGCACTCGGCCTGACAATTCAGGCTGAGGGCCTGCGGGATCTGCGTCCAGTTCCACAGCGCAATGTCGTTATAGCGCTGGTTCGGACCGTGAATGGCGCGCTCCACCGTATACCCTTCGTTATTGAGCACCATGATCACCGGGCGCTGCTTGTCACGCAGCATCGAGCCCAGCTCCTGAATGGTGAGCTGTGCCGCGCCGTCGCCGGTAATCGCAATCACGCGGCGATCCGGGCAGGCGGTCTGGGCACCGTAGGCGGCGGCCAGGGTGTAACCAATCGAGCCCCAGATCGGTTGCACGATAAAGTTCACCTCATCCGGCAGCCTCAGCGCGCCCGCACCAAACGCCGAGGTGCCCTGGTCGGCCAGAATAATATCCCCCGGACGAATATAGGTTTGCAGGGTTTTCCAGAAGCTGTCCTGGGTCAATGAGCCTGGATGAACCGCATGCAGCTGGCGTGCCGGGCGCGGCGTGCTGCTGGTGTTGGCATACTGGTGACACAGGCTGGAGAGCACTTCAATGGCCTGGGTCATCGGGATGCCGGTGTACCAGACATCGCCGATGCGCGAGGCGTGCGGCTGCACGTCGATGGTCTGCTGAGGGGTGAGTTTGTGGGTGAAGCCGGCGGTGAGCGTATCGGTGAAGCGCGTCCCCACGCAGATCACGGTATCGGCGCCTTCAATGGCCTCGTTGACGTCGGCGGCGCTGGCGGAGCCGCTGTAGGTTCCGGCAAAGCCCGCTTTGCGCTCGTCAAAAATGCCTTTCCCCATCAGCATGGTGGCGTGGGCGACGGGCGTCTGGTCCACCCAGCGCTGCATCTGGTTTTTCAGGCCGTAGCGCAGGACCAGGAAGTCGGCCAGCAGCGCGATGCGATCGCTTGCGGCCAGCCGTTTTTCCGCCGCCTGACGGAATGCATCCAGGCGGAAACTGTCACTTTCATAAATTCGGTCAATGAGCGCGCTTACTGGCGGAGTGGCAGGTTTCTTTGCCACGTCGGCAGGCAGCATGATGTAGCCAGGGCGGCGCTCACGGAGCATTTCGGTCAACACCCGGTCAATTTCATAGCAGGCGTTCTGTTCGGTCAGGTGCGCCTGCGCCACGGTCACGGGCTCACTCATCTTATAGAAATGACGAAACTCACCGTCACCGAGGGTATGGTGCAACAACTCCCCTTTTTTCTGCGAGGCGCTGCCCGGTGCGCCGACGATATGCAGTACCGGAACATGTTCGGCGAAACTGCCCGCGATGCCGTTCATGGCACTGAGCTCGCCAACCCCAAACGTCGTCAGCAGCGCGGCAAAACCCTTGCAGCGCGCATATCCATCAGCGGCGTAGGCCGCATTCAGTTCGTTGGCACAACCTACCCAGCCAATATCCGGGCTGGCGATAACGTGATCGAGAAACTGCAGATTGTAGTCGCCCGGCACGCCAAACAGATGATCGGCACCACAATCTGTAAGACGGTCCAGCAGGTAATCGGCGACGGTGTAGGGGGTATGCATGACAGTTATCCTTATAATGTTGACTTCAATTTGAGTATTGAAGAAGCGTGATAGCTGTCCAGGAATGGCGATAATCAGCGCATGGAAATAATGCTTTACGTATTTTCGCGGGGTAATCTGCTTGCCTGACGTTTAGTGTAAACGTATACACTGAATGACATTCTGACGCAGAGGGGCAAGACTCATGGTTTATCAGGCGGATCAAAACCGTTATCAGTCAATGGTGTATCAACGATGCGGGCAAAGCGGTCTTAAGCTCCCTGCCATCTCCCTGGGGCTGTGGCACAACTTCGGCGATGCCACGCTGATTGAAAACAGCCGTCAACTTTTACATCGTGCCTTTGACCTGGGCATTACGCACTTCGACCTTGCCAATAACTACGGTCCACCGCCGGGTTCGGCAGAGCGTAATTTCGGACGGATTTTACAGGAAGATTTCAGCGCCTGGCGCGATGAGCTGATCATCTCAACCAAGGCGGGCTACACCATGTGGGACGGCCCCTACGGCGACTGGGGTTCGCGTAAGTATCTGATCGCCAGCCTCGATCAGAGCCTGAAACGGATGGGGCTGGAGTATGTCGACATCTTCTATCACCACCGTCCTGATCCGGAAACGCCGTTACAGGAGACGATGAAAGCGCTCGACCATATCGTACGTCAGGGCAAGGCGCTGTACGTCGGGCTGTCCAACTATCCGGCAGAACTGGCGCGTCAGGCCGCTGAAATCCTCGATGACCTGGGCACCCCCTGCCTTATCCACCAGCCGAAATACTCCATGTTTGAACGCGCGCCGGAGGCGGGTTTGCTGGACGTGCTTAAGGATAAAGGGGTGGGCTGCATTGCCTTTTCTCCGCTTGCGGGCGGCCAGCTAACCGACCGTTATCTGAACGGCATTCCGGCAGATTCCCGCGCCGCCAGCACCAGTCGCTTCCTGAACCCGGACCAGATAACCGACGAGAAGCTGGCGAAAGTGCGTCAGCTCAACGCCCTGGCCGAACGCCGGAACCAGAAGCTGTCGCAAATGGCGCTGGCGTGGGTGCTCCATCAGGAGGCCGTCACCTCGGTCTTAATCGGTGCCAGCAAAACGGCGCAAATTGACGATGCGGTGGGAATGCTGGCGAAACGCCATTTCACGCCTGAGGAACTTCAGGAAATAGAATTGATTCTGAACAGCACAAATTAAACGCGCTTTTAGCAAAAAGTGCTACGCCTTCTGAATTAGGAGTTAAAGCGATTATCCGGGCCTTTACCGCCCCTTAAAATTGCGTTAACAAGCCGATTACGGCTCCGATCGTGAAGGAGAATAACCATGTTCAGGTCCCTGATTCTGGCAGCAGTATTAATGGCTTCAGCCCCGCTGGTCGCTAATGCTGGCGAAATCACCCTGTTGCCATCCATAAAATTACAAATTGGCGATCGTGATAATTATGGTAACTACTGGGACGGCGGCGGCTGGCGTGACCGCGACTACTGGCGTCGTCATTATGAATGGCGTGATAATCGCTGGCACAGACATGATAACGGCTACCACCGTGGCTGGGATAAACGTAACGCCTACGAGCGCGGCTATCGCGCAGGCTGGAGCGATCGTGATGACCATCGCGGCCCTAAAGGTCACGGGCGTGGTCATGGCGGACACGGCCATCGTCACTAATATAAAAAAGGCGCCTTACGGCGCCTTTTTTACAATCCTAATGCAGTCCCGATAAGCAACCACAGATTCAGGGCCACCACCAGCACCACTATTGCCCACCCGGTCCGTTTCACCGTCACACTGTTCACCAGATCGCCCATCAACTTTTTGTCGCTGGTAAAGACCAGCAGCGGCACCAGCGCCAGAGCAATACCGAAGCTCAACAGCACCTGGCTCATCACCAGAATGCGCGTCGGATCCAGCCCCATCAGGATCACAATAAACGACGGCAGCATGGTGATGGAGCGGCGCACCCACAGAGGAATGTGGAAGCGCACAAAGCCCTGCATCACCACCTGCCCCGCCAGCGTGCCCACAACGGTAGAAGAGAGACCCGCCGCCACCAGACTCAGACCAAAAATAGTGGCCGCCGCATGGCTGAGTAGCGGTTCCAGCGTCAGGTAGGCCTGGTCGAGATCGGCAATACCGGTATGGCCGTTGAAATGGAACGCCGCTGCGGCGGTAGCCATCATCGCCAGATTGACAAACCCGGCGATGGTCATGGCGATCGCCACGTCCCATTTTGTCGCAGAGTAGCGCTCATGCCGCGAGCCTCCGTGCAGGTTCTGGGTCAGCGACGAGTGCAGATAAATGACGTGCGGCATAATAGTCGCACCCAGCACCCCGGCCGCAAGGAACACCGCTTCCGTGGTGGGCAGGCTCGGGATCGCCATCCCTTTCGCTAACTGTGCAAAGTCAGGCCGGGAGAAGATCAGCTCCACGATATAGGCCGCCGCCACGAACAGCAGCAGGCCGCCAATCACTTTCTCCAGCGGCTTTTGCCCGCGTCGTTGCAGCATCAGAATAAGGAAAGTGGCAATACCGGTTAATACCGCCCCCTGCAACAGCGACACGCCGAGGATCAGCTTAAAGCCGATGGCCGCCCCGATAAACTCCGCGAGGTCGGTCGCCATGGCAATAATTTCAGCCTGCACCCAGTAAAACCAGACCAACGGACGCGGATAGTGGTCGCGGATCTGCTCCGCGAGGTTTTTCCCGGTAGCGATACCCAGTTTTGCCGACAGCACCTGGATCATCATCGCCATCAGGTTGGCCCAGACCACCACCCACAGCAGTTTGTAGCCAAAGCTGGCCCCGGCCTGGATGTTGGTCGCAAAGTTACCGGGATCGATATAGCCAATGGCGGCAATAAACGCAGGTCCCATTAATGCGAACCGCATTTTGCGTGCTGCTCTGCCACTGCTACTCTCATCAACGCGACTATTGCTCATTTTTGCCTCAGAAATATAGCCTTTGCTATGTTTAATGCTATCAAAATGCGAATGATTATCAAGTTCATTTAAAAGGGTTATAGTGATTGCACCGATAGCGAAGAACGATAAGCAGGCTGAGTCGTGGATAAGTTGACGGCGAAAATGCACGCAACCTTTGTGAAGCGTAGCACACAAACTTAACTTTTAATTCATTTACACAACATAACGAAAATGTATCGTATGTCACTATTTTTGAGACTCGTCACAGGACTCAACGATAGTGTGGCTTTGATCTCGTTTTCTTTACGCTTGTTTCATAGAATGTGCAGCGAAATTAAACCTGCCTCATATTTGGAGCAAATATGGACCGCGTCCTACATTTTGTCCTGGCACTTGTTGTCGTTGCCGTGCTTGCGTTGCTGGTCAGCAGCGATCGCAAAAAGATCCGCATTCGCTATGTTGTTCAGTTACTCGTTATTGAAGTATTGCTCGCCTGGTTCTTCCTGAACTCAGACGTGGGGCTGGGCTTCGTAAAAGGCTTCTCCGAGATGTTCGAAAAACTCCTCGGATTCGCTAATGAAGGGACCAACTTCGTGTTCGGTAAGATGAACGACGAAGGTCTGGCGTTCTTCTTCCTGAAAGTGCTGTGCCCAATTGTCTTTATCTCTGCCCTGATCGGTATCCTGCAGCACATTCGCATTCTGCCGATTGTGATCCGCGCTATCGGTACCGTGCTGTCTAAAGTGAACGGCATGGGCAAACTGGAGTCTTTCAACGCCGTAAGTTCCCTGATCCTCGGTCAGTCTGAGAACTTCATCGCCTATAAAGATATCCTCGGCAAAATGTCCCGCAACCGCATGTACACCATGGCGGCCACGGCAATGTCTACCGTTTCCATGTCTATCGTGGGCGCGTATATGACCATGCTGGAGCCAAAATACGTGGTTGCTGCGCTGGTTCTGAACATGTTCAGCACCTTTATCGTTCTGTCACTGATCAACCCGTACCGCGTGGATGAGAGTGAAGAGAACCTGCAGATGGCTAACCTGCACGAAGGCCAGAGCTTCTTTGAAATGCTGGGTGAATACATCCTGGCAGGCTTCAAGGTTGCGGTTATCGTTGCGGCGATGCTGATCGGCTTTATCGCGCTGATCTCCGCGCTGAACGCCCTGTTTGCTGCCGTGCTGGGTATCTCCTTCCAGGGCATTCTGGGTTACATCTTCTACCCGGTAGCCTGGGTGATGGGTGTGCCGGCAAGCGAAGCGCTGCAGGTGGGCAGTATTATGGCAACCAAACTGGTTTCTAACGAATTCGTCGCAATGATGGATCTGCAGAAAATCGCCGGTTCCCTCTCCCCGCGCGCCGAAGGCATTCTGTCCGTCTTCCTGGTCTCTTTCGCTAACTTCTCTTCCATCGGCATCATCGCCGGTGCGATTAAAGGTCTGAACGAAGAGCAGGGTAACGTGGTTTCCCGCTTCGGCCTGAAACTGGTTTACGGTTCTACGCTGGTCAGCGTCCTGTCTGCGTCTATCGCCGCACTGGTACTGTAATCAGCATAAAAAAACCGGGGATGATAAGTCCCCGGTTTTTTTTCGCCTGTCATTTAGTGAAGCGGTTGCGGTTTGCCGACCAGGTATCCCTGCAGATAATCCACCCCCGAGGCGAGCAACTTCTCGCGCTGCTCCTCCGTTTCAACAAATTCCGCCACCACGCACAGGGAGCGGGTCTTCGCCAGATTGCAGATGGATTTCACAATCATCGCATCCATGCTGTCGCTGCAGATATCCTTCACGAAGCAGCCATCAATTTTAATGACGTCCGCCTCCAGGCGCTTGAGCCGCTCGTAGTTGGCGTAGCCGGTACCGAAATCGTCGATGGCGATTTTAAAGCCGTACTGACGCAGCTGCTGAATGTTGGCGATACTGACTTCCGAGTTGGAGAACGCCTGCTCTTCGGTCACCTCGATAATCACCGACTGCGGCCTCACCCCGTAACGTTCAAACAGAGTAATGATCTCTGCCGCCACCTCTTTCTGCATCAGCGTCAAGGGCATCAGATTCACGGAAAAACGCGCGCAGCAATCGTCTGAGGGATGCTCCTGCAGCCAGGCCAACAATGATTCAACCACGCCGATATCGAAGCGGCGGCTCAGGTTAAACTGCGCTACCAGCGGCAAGAACTTATCAGGCGTTAAGAGCTCACCCTCACTTTCCAGGCGGGAAAGGATTTCGTGGTAACCCAAGCCATCGGCTCGCTGAATGGGTTGCGCGTACAGGCGTAATCCCCCCTCATCCAGCGCCCGCTTGATGCGACTCAGCATCAGCACGCGCTCAGTCGTCTGGCCTGAAACCGTTTCAAGGCTGTTATTCAGGGACAGAACCTGGTTCGCCGAGCAGGCTTTTTCCGCCAGCCAACTTAACTGGCCCAGCGTGTGGTACAGGCTTTCTCCGCCGTTAGACTCCACGCCGCCCCAGGCGCCGCCAAATTCAATATCCAGACCGATATTGTTCCAGTAAATTTTGCGGCTGTTCATGTAATCAATGATGTGCTGCAAGCGCGCCCCGGTTTCCGGCCCGCTGAGCACCACCACCAGCTCATTACCCGGGATCTGGAAAACCTGCTCATTGGCCATCAGCAGCGGCTGGAGCTGGCGAATGATGGCCCGTTTGCACTGCACGCGCATCATCAGGCCATAGTGACGGCTCAGGAACTCCAGATTATCCATCCGTAAACAGCACAGGGTGACCTCTCTGTTGTCACTCAGGAAGCACTCCAGCGCGCGCAGGTTACGCAGTCCCGTCAGGGGATCGATCAACGCCCTTTCCTGCCAGCCACGTTTAAGCCATTCGCTGCGCTGAAAAATACGAGACATATAAACCAGACAGATAGCGAAGGAGATCAGCACCGACAGCACGAACGCCAGTGAGTAGCCGTTTTGCACGCCCTGTAAAAAATTGCTGTTGTAGGTCAGCAGCAGCAGTGTGCTTAACGCCCAGCCCAGCGTAATGAAGGGATAGCGGAATCGACTCACGCCTAAGGTGAACAGAATAAATATCACCGGGACCAGGTAGCCCGCAATAATATCGGAAGTAAAAGGCAAACAGAGCAGAAGCAAGAAAGCGGCAAGCAACAGAAGTAATACGGATGTAAATATTTGGTTGCGAATTGAAAATGAATTATTAATGTTCTTCCGCCAGAAGGCGCGCGCATAATTCGGATTAATAATCATTCTTAAAGGATAATAGAACAGCATTGTGAAAATCAGAACGGCGCAAATCAGGCTCTGGACATCCACGACATGATATATGACGGAGCCTCTGTCCGAGAAATTAGCAAGGGTAACAGGGAAGTCACAAAAATAACCGGCAAGAAACATTGAGAGTTTTATTGCCAGGGGTAAGGCAAATCCTAACCAGAAAATGCGCGCCCCAAGAAAGCGGCTGGGTATCTGATAGCGCCAGCGCGAACCAAGCTGCCAGCGCAGGATCCCGCAGACCAGCAGCGTGCTAAACACCTGACAGAACAGCAAAATAACATCCTGCTCCGGCGATAATTGAAGGTTCCACTGGTTAATTATGGCGAAACTAATAACGATCGGAATAATTGCCTGGCGACCAAATAATAATATTATCGCCAGCATGACGCTCAGCGGCATCCATGCCAGATAAACCTCAAAACCATCGATAACAGATTTCGGTGAAATAAGACGGGAGAAAGGGACGAAGACGAGGCATAACGCCAGGGCGAGCGTGAAGCTCTTTAAGTTAATATTAATTTTAGTATTCATTAATTTTGTTAAACTATTTACCTGGCGATATTAATTTCACATAAATACTATTTCCTTTAAAAAGGCAATTCAAGTTCAAGGCCGGGAAATAGCATTTCCTGACTAAGAATTTACCTAAACAAGATTTATTTACAGGAAAAAGAGATAAACGGTTTATTGCAGGCATAAAAAAACCCCCGCCATTCGGCGAGGGTTTAAATTTTGGTGGAGCTAAGCGGGATCGAACCGCTGACCTCTTGCATGCCATGCAAGCGCTCTCCCAGCTGAGCTATAGCCCCACAGTTTTCTTTACGCACCAGACTCTGTTGGGTTCAGAGTTTGGTGGAGCTAAGCGGGATCGAACCGCTGACCTCTTGCATGCCATGCAAGCGCTCTCCCAGCTGAGCTATAGCCCCATCGCGTAAAGCGTGTCGTGTTGACGGGCGGCATAATATGAATTCCATTGCTGAGTGTCAACGGCAAAATCTCACACTGTGGTTCAACCGCTGAAAATTCATGCAAATGAATCACATTGCGAGGGTGCTCGCAGCCATGAGTTAATCTTGTCACGTTTTCCAGTAAAACGGTGTTATAAAATGAGCCACTAATTACCCACACTCTTACTCAGGAAATTGCATGATCAAGGAACGAATGACGCCGGAAGAGCTGGCCCGGCTCACAGGCTACAGCCGACAGACCATCAATAAATGGGTGCGCAAAGAGGGTTGGTCCACATCACCGAAACCCGGTGTTCAGGGCGGTAAAGCGCGCCTGGTGCATGTGAATGAGAAAGTTCGGGAGTTTATTCGCAACGCACGCAGAGCCCCGGATGTGGTGCCCTCACCTGACGTTTATGCAGATAACTCGCTACAGGCCCTGCTGATCACGCTGGCTAACGAAATGACACCCACGGAACAGAAACAACTGACCTCTTTATTACTCCGGGAAGGGATCACCGGATTGTTGCAACGCTTAGGGATCCGCGAGCAAAAATAATATGAAAAAATTACGTAGCAAAATGACCACCGAAGAGCTGTCGGATACGCTGGGGGTCGCCAGGCAAACCGTTAACCGCTGGGTACGCAAGAATAACTGGAAAACGGAAGGCATTAATGGCGTTAAAGGCGGTAAAGCGCGTCTCATTCATATTGATGCGCAGGTGCGCGAGCACATCATGAACATCCCCGCCATTCGTAAACGACAGGCTAACTATCAGCTTGCTGAAACCGCGGCCAGCTATGAGCCCGTTGCCGTGCTGCGTCAGATTATCGATGCGCTGGAAAATATGACTCCGCCAGAACAGGAGCGGCTTGCCGTTTTACTGGCGCGGGAAGGAATACAGGGTTTTCTGGTGCGGCTGAATATTCATCAGCCAGAGGAATAAAAAACGGCAGGGAAACCTGCCGTTTTGTTTTTGCTTTCTGATTACTGCTGGCTTTCGCGCTCAGCAATAAAATCGAGCGCTCTGTTGATACGCGCCACGCTGCGGGTTTTACCAATCGCGTGTACGGTAACGTCCAGCGCCGGGGACTGACCGGCACCGGTAACAGCGACACGCAGCGGCATGCCTACTTTACCCATCCCGACTTCCAGCTCATCTGCTGTCGCCTGAATGGCATTATGGACATTCTCAGCGCTCCAGTCGGTAATAGCAGCCAGTTTATCGCGAACCACTTCCAGCGGCTGACGCGCAACCGGGCGCAGGTGCTTCTTCGCGGCGTCGGCGTCAAACTCATCGTATTCTTCATAGAAGTAACGGCAGTTTTCCGCGATCTCTTTCAGGGTTTTACAGCGCTCGCCCAGCAGTTTGATCAGATCGGCCAGCTGTGGACCGTTGCGGGTATCGATGTTCGCCTGCTCAATATGCCACTGCAGCTGGGTCGCAACGTACTCTGGCGGCAGAGTATTGATGTAGTGATGGTTCAGCCACAGCAGTTTATCGGTATTGAACGCACTCGCAGACTTACCTACCGCGCTCAGGGTAAAGAGCTTGATCATCTCTTCACGGCTGAAGATCTCCTGATCGCCATGGGACCAGCCCAGACGCACCAGATAGTTCAGCAGCGCTTCCGGCAGGTAGCCGTCATCGCGATACTGCATCACGCTGACCGCGCCGTGGCGTTTGGAGAGCTTTTTACCGTCGTCACCGTTGATCATTGAAACGTGCGCATAAACCGGTACAGGTGCATTCAGCGCTTTAAGGATGTTGATCTGGCGTGGGGTGTTGTTGATGTGGTCTTCGCCACGCACCACGTGGGTGATCGCCATATCCCAGTCATCAACCACAACACAGAAGTTATAGGTTGGTGAGCCGTCGGTACGGCGGATAATCAGATCGTCCAGCTCCTGGTTGCTGAATTCGATCGGGCCGCGGATCTGATCGTCAAAAATGACCGAGCCTTCCTGCGGGTTAGCGAAACGCACTACGCAGGGTTCGTCCGCCGCGTGGTGTGAATGATCGTGACGGCAGCGGCCGTCGTAGCGCGGCTTTTCGTTATTCGCCATCTGCTCTTCGCGCAGCGCTTCCAGACGCTCTTTCGAGCAGTAGCACTTATAGGCAGTGCCCGCTTCCAGCATGTCATCAATAACGGCGTTGTAGCGATCAAAACGTTTGGTCTGGAAATAAGGGCCTTCGTCCCACTCCAGATTAAGCCAGTTCATACCATCCATAATGGCTTCGATTGCTTCCGGCGTGGAGCGTTCGAGATCGGTATCTTCGATACGCAGCACAAACTCACCGCCCTGGTTGCGAGCAAACAGCCAGGAATAGAGAGCAGTACGCGCACCGCCGACGTGCAGGTAGCCTGTCGGGCTTGGCGCGAAGCGAGTTTTGATTTTCATGAAGTGGCCTTACAGTGATAAAGATGCCGACAACCGGCATATCCTGGAAACTAAAGTGGGCAATATTCTATCACTCCAGCCTGATTCCTCAATCTTGTTGCTGTCAGATCGTTCTTTGTAGCCGTTTTTGTTTAGAAATCATGCATCACAGGTGTTTTTGCGATCGTTTTGTTTAATTTTACGACGAACGAACAAAATCTTTAGAAAAGGCGTTGACTCATTTTCAACTCTCCCTATAATGCGACTCCACACAGCGGGGGTGATTAGCTCAGCTGGGAGAGCACCTCCCTTACAAGGAGGGGGTCGGCGGTTCGAACCCGTCATCACCCACCAACTACTTTATGTAGTCTCCGCCGTGTAGCAAGAAATTGAGAAGTGGGTGATTAGCTCAGCTGGGAGAGCACCTCCCTTACAAGGAGGGGGTCGGCGGTTCGATCCCGTCATCACCCACCACTTTCTCGCCAGCTGGATTTCTTGCAGTAGTAAATGAAGTACCGAAGTGGGTGATTAGCTCAGCTGGGAGAGCACCTCCCTTACAAGGAGGGGGTCGGCGGTTCGATCCCGTCATCACCCACCACTTCGGGTCGTTAGCTCAGTTGGTAGAGCAGTTGACTTTTAATCAATTGGTCGCAGGTTCGAATCCTGCACGACCCACCAATGTAAAAAAGCGCCCTAAAGGCGCTTTTTTGCTATCTGCAATCCCTACCAGTTCAGGTAGATATTCTCAAGTCCTTCAATTTTCTGCCGATACCTCTTCTTTAGGCAGAGGAAATCAGCATGACAACTATTCAGGCATCCACACCCTCAATACAAACAAAAAGCAGCGGCAGCAGCAGTGGCTCCGCCGGTAGCGACATTGCATCGCAAATTAGCCGCCTCACCTCACAAATTACTAAACTGACCAAACAGCTGAAAGACGTGGCTAACGGCAGCGGCACCGCGGAAGAGAAACAAACCCAGCAGGACCTGCTGCAGGCGCAGATCAGAATGCTGCAGGCGCAGCTGGAGCAGCTGCAGCGTCGTCAGGCGGAAGAAGCCCAGCAGAAGCAGGACAAACAGCAAGGTAAGGTGGAAGGCGTTAACTCCCCTTCCGCTGAGCATCAGATTGATATTTACGTCTGACGCAGCTTAAAACTGTGCAGGCCAGATGCAGCGCCTGCACAATTTCTGTTTACGCTGTCAGCGCCGCGATCAGTTTTGCCATCGCCCCCGTCAACTGCTGCTCTTCGTAGACGATATACAGATCCGCCGGAATACGCTCCTCAAGCGGACGGAACACCACGCCGGGCCAGTTCATCTGCGCATAGCTGTCCGCGATAAGCGTAATTCCCAGACCCATGCTGATCATAGCGAGTACGGTTTGTGGCTCCATCACTTCACGCACCACCCTGGGCGAGAAGCCAACGCTCTGACAAACCCGCTGCAGGAAGGCCCAGTCGGTATGCATGGCGGGCATGGTAACAAAACATTCATACCGTAACGCCTCAAGCGGCACGACGTCACGGGCGGTCAGAGCATGATCCTCCGGCATCGCTACCAGAAATGACGACTCGTGCAGGCGTACACGGGTAAATCCCGCCATCGGCTCCGTCGCCATTCGCCAGATGCCCGCATCCAGCTCGCGTCTTTCCAGCAGCGCCATCTGCTTTGCAGGCATTTTTTCCCGGAAAATCAGCTCGATGTCAGGATGCGTTTTCAGAAACTGGTGCATAACAGGGCGCATCTTTCCCCACATCGCCGTGCCCACCACGCCAAGCTCAATTCGCCCTGCTTCACCCCGCCCAATCTGCTCTACCCGCGCCAGAATCTGGTTCGCACTGGAGAGCAAGCGACGTGACTCTTCCATCAGGATTTTACCGGCATGGGTTAATGCCACACTGCGGGAGTGACGAAGAAACAACAGCGTACCGAGCTGCTGTTCCAGCTCTTTGATATGCATACTTAAGGGGGGTTGGGACATGTTAAGACGGGCCGCAGCCCGTCCAAAATGAAGTTCTTCTGCCACGGCGAGAAAGTAACGCAGCAGCTTTAGATCGATGCGGGTTGTTCGTTCCATCACCCCTGCGCTCCTTACAGAAAAGAGAGTAACGGAACGAATTTATCATACCGCCTGGCGAAAAATGAATTGAACCGCAATGTAGCCAAGATACATAAATACGATGGAAAGTACGCCGGGTAACACATTGGGTGCCGGAATAGGTAACCGGCATAAGGTGAATAACGCCCCGATACCGAAACCAATGCCCGATGAGAAAAGAATGTCTTTCATACACTGTCCCTGCTGATTAAATGGACTGGCGAGCATCCCCTCGCCAGTAAAAATGCCCTAGTGGGTCAAAGACTGAGCCGCTAACGCTTCAGGCTTATGCTGATATTTGAAGCACACCGCAAAGATCGCTGCCAGCGCCAGGGTATAGGCCGCAAACAGCAACCAGATGGTTTGCCAGTCTTTAACGCCCTCCACCGAGAAGTAATCCACCGCCATCCCGCTCAGAATGGAGCCGACCCAGGCGCCGACGCCATTCACCATGGTCATAAACAGCCCTTGCGCGCTGGCGCGAATGGTGGAGCTCACCTCCTGTTCGACGAATACCGAGCCCGAAATATTGAAGAAATCGAACGCGCAGCCATACACAATCATCGACATCAGCAGCAGAACCACGCCTGTTGGAGACGGATCGCCAAAGGCAAAGAAACCAAAGCGTAAGGTCCAGGCTAGCATGCTCATCAGCATCACGGTTTTGATGCCATAACGCTTCAGGAAGAACGGGATGGTCAGGATGAAGCCCACCTCTGCCATCTGCGAAACGGAGAGCAAAATGGAGGGATACTTAACGACAAAGCTCTCAGCAAACGCCGGGTCACGGGCAAAATCGTGGAGAAACGGATTGCCAAAGACGTTAGTGATTTGCAGCACCGCGCCAAGCATCATCGCGAACAGAAAGAAGATGGCCATCCGCGGATTTTTAAACAGCACGAAGGCATCCAGACCGAGCTTGCTGATAAGCGTGGTTGCCGCGCTCTTTTCAGCAATCGGGATCTTCGGTAGCGTCAGCGCGTAGGACGACAGCAGCAATGAGGCACCCGCGGCGATAAACAGCTGCGTGCTGCTCAGCTCAAGGCCCATCAGACTCACCGTCCACATGGCGAGAATAAACCCTAACGTGCCAAACATCCGCACAGGCGGAAAGGCCGTAACAGGATCCTTTCCTGCCTGGGCAAGACACGAATAGGAGATGCTGTTTGAGAGCGCAATGGTCGGCATATAGGCCATGGCGTTAATCAGCATCACCCAGAACATAGTGTCCGGATCGGTCACGGTCGTCGCATACAGCAGCATTCCGGCGCAGACCAGATGACACAGCATGTAGGCCCGTTCGGCACGCAGCCATTTGTCGGCAATAATTCCCATAATGCCGGGCATGATAATCGCCGCCAGCCCTTTGGAGCTGTAGACCATGCCGACGTTGGCACCGCTAAAATGGAGGGTGTTAATCATGTATGACCCCAGGGTGACAAGCCAGCTTCCCCAGATGAAATACTGCAAAAACGACATGATCTTCAGTCGAGAGGTTATACCCATTTTTTTATTCCTTGCCGCAGAGGCTAAGCCCCTTTTCAGGGGCATGGGTATCAGGCCAATTTGCGTAAGAAGCCGCAAATCAGGTTGATAAAATTTGGCCGGGAGAGTTCAGCGGCGGCCAGGGTTTGCGCATGGGAAAGCTTAATGTCGCCCAGCCCTTCCGCCAGGTTGGTAATGGCCGACACGGCAACCACCTTAAGCCCGCAATGGCGAGCGGCAATCACCTCCGGCACCACGGACATTCCTACCACATCCCCGCCAAGGATCTGCATCATGCGGATCTCTGCCGCCGTTTCGAAGTTTGGTCCCGGATACGAGACAAACACCCCTTCGGTAAGCGGGAAGCCCTCTTCAGCGGCCACCGCCTGGAGCAGCGCGCGATAATCGGCGTCATAGGCATTCGCCAGGGAGAAGAAACGCTCGCCATAACGATCGTCGTTCAGACCCACCATCGGCGTTCCTGGCATAGTGTTGATGTGATCGCTTAACGCCACCAGGCTGCCGGGGCCCACGTTGGGGCGCAACGAGCCTGCGGCATTGGTGCAAAACAGCATCTCGCAGCCCAGCAATTTGAGCGTGCGGATCGCATCGGTCATCACGCTCATCCCACGCCCTTCATAGAAATGTCCGCGCCCTTTCATGCACGCCACCGGAACACCCGCCAGATGACCCAGCACCAGCTCGCCGGCATGCCCGTGGACCGTACTGACCGGGAACCCGGGCAGCTTCTCGTAAGAGATGGCCACAGCGCCTTCAATTTGCTCTGCCAGGGCACCTAAACCCGAGCCGAGGATCAATGCCACACGTGGCGTAAAGCCGGGTTTGTAACCGCGAATAATGTCTGCGCTATAGCCGGGATTTGGCGAGAAATGAGAGTGGCTCATGGGAAGTCCTTATTATGAGTAAATGTGGGTACCGCCTTTTTATAGCGAGAGGGAGGGGCCCTTTACCAATACACTTTTCCGTGTCGATCGATACAGGTTCTGTATTGATTCAAAAGAGAATTCAGCTTCCCCAGCCGGGAGGCTGGCGAAGAAGAAGTATTACGAAGAGATCTGATACAGCGGGTTTTGCGCACGCCCGGCGGTGAGTTCACAGGCCTGCATCCGCACCACGTCCCACAGCGCCTGAGCTGCGGTGGAGAGCGAACGATTTTTACGTCGCACCAGCATCAACTGTCGCTCCACCACCGGGGTGAGGCGTTTTACCTGCAAATGGCTTCCCTGCGGCAGGGGCAGCGCCAGGGCGGGTAATACGCTGATGCCAATCCCCGCCTCGACCATCGGAAACAAGGTCGCCGGATGGCCGATCTCCTGCACAATATCCGCCTCAACCGCAAAACCCGCCAGCGCGGCGTCAATGAGCGGTCGGCTCCCGGAGGCGTAATCCTGTAAGACCAGCCGCTGGGCATGAAGCTCCTGCCAGCCCACCGATTCTCGCCCGGCGAAGGGGTGATCGTCGCGGCACAGCAGCAGGAAAGGCTCCGACAGAACCGTCTCACACTCAAGATCGGTTGCCGCACCGGGATCGATAACGATGCCAAAATCCACCTCCCCCTGGCGAATGCTCTCCAGTACCCACTGCTGGGGGCGGTCGTGGAGAACAAATTTGATATCCGGGTAGAGGTGATTGCTCCGGGCAATACAGTGGGGGATGAGATGCGCTGAAATGGTCTGGCTGGCGGCCACCCGCACGGTGCCGGAGAGCTGCTGCCCTACCCGGCCCGCATCCCGTAGCGTGCTGCTCAGCTCATCCAGCAGTCTTTCGAGACGCGCGGCCAGCTGCTGGCCCGCCTCCGTCAGCACCACTTCCCGCGTAGTACGATCGAGTAGCCGCACGCCGGCCTGCAACTCCAGCTCTTTCACGCTATGGCTCACCGCCGACTGGCTCAGGCCAATCATCTCCCCCGCGCGGCTGAAACTCTTCGCCTGCGCGACGGTGACAAATACACGAAGTTGCCGCAGAGAGTAATTCATCTGTTTTACTCATGAATTGATGCAATAAATCAATTTTATTTCTCAAACAGATAAAAGCACAATAGCGCTATCTGTTTTCAGGAGCGTTTATGAAACTTTTCCGCATTCTCGATCCATTCACTATCACCCTTATCGTCGTGGTACTGCTCGCCTCCTTCTTCCCTGCCCAGGGTGGCTTTGTCCCCTTTTTTGAAGGTTTGACTACCGCCGCCATCGCGTTGCTGTTCTTTATGCACGGGGCAAAACTCTCCCGCGAGGCGATTATCGCGGGGGGCAGCCACTGGCGACTTCATCTGTGGGTGATGTGCAGCACCTTTGTTGTCTTCCCCGTGTTGGGCGTGCTGTTTGCCTGGTGGGCGCCGGTTAACGTCGATCCGGCGATCTATACCGGCTTCCTGTACCTCTGCATATTGCCGGCGACGGTGCAGTCGGCAATTGCCTTTACCTCCATGGCGGGGGGCAACGTGGCGGCCGCCGTCTGCTCGGCGTCAGCCTCCAGCCTGTTGGGGATTTTCCTGTCGCCGCTGCTGGTTGGGCTGGTGATGAACATGCACGGCGCGGAAGGAAGCCTGGATCAGGTGGGCAAAATCATGCTCCAGCTGCTGCTGCCGTTTGTGCTGGGTCATCTTTCCCGTCCGTGGACCGGGGCCTTTGTGGCGAAGCATAAGAAGTGGATTGCCAAAACCGATCTGTCATCGATTCTGCTGGTGGTCTATTCCGCGTTCAGCGAAGCCGTGGTGAATGGTATCTGGAATAAGGTGGGGGTTGGTTCGCTGCTGTTTATTGTGGTGGTCAGCCTGGTACTGCTGGGGATTATCATTGCCATCAACGTCTTTGCCGCCCGCCGCTTTGGCTTTAACAAAGCCGATGAAATCACCATTGTCTTCTGCGGTTCGAAAAAGAGCCTGGCAAACGGTATCCCGATGGCCAACATTCTGTTCCCGACCTCGGTGATCGGGATGATGGTGCTGCCGCTGATGATCTTCCACCAGCTGCAGCTGATGATTTGCGCGGTGCTGGCACGTCGCTACAAACGCCAGACCGAGGAGTTGCAGGCCCGGGAGCAGGCCCGCGAGGCAAAAGTTTAAGGACGTTTCAGGGGCTGAACCAGCTGGGTCAGCCCTTCGGTTTTAATCAGTAACGTTAGCGCCATCAGCTCGCCAAGATGCCCGGCAGGAAATTGATCCTTACGGGCAAACCACAGCAGATACTCTTCCGGCACATCAATCAGCCGTCGGCCTTTGTACTTGCCGAACGGCATTTCGGTGTTGGCTATCTCGATAAGCTGCGCTTTATCCACGTTACTCTCCTAACAGACGCAGCATTTCGGCTTCGTCAATCACGTCAATCCCCAGCTCCTGCGCTTTGGCCAGTTTAGAGCCCGCCGCTTCACCGGCAATCACCAGGTCGGTTTTCTTCGACACGCTGCCTGCCACTTTGGCCCCCAGCGCGACCAGCCGCGCTTTAGCATCATCGCGCGAAAGCTGGCTCAGGCTGCCGGTCAGCACCACGGTTTTACCGGCAAACGGGCTGTCGATCTCTTCGGCGTTGATAACCTGCGGCGCAGGCCAGCGAATACCTTCGTTCAGCAGCTGGCCGATAACCTCGCGGTTGCTCTCTTCCGAGAAGAAGTTAAAGACGTGGGTCGCAACCACGATGCCTACGTCCGGCACCTTTTGCAGCTCGTCGATGGAGGCCTTCTCAAGCGCCTCCAGCGTACCAAAATACCCGGCCAGCCCGGCAGCCGTTGCCTCGCCCACTTCGCGAATACCTAACGCATAGAGGAAACGGGCAAAGGTGGTCTCTTTGGATTTTTCCAGCGCGTCGGCCACGTTCTGTGCAGACTTCGGCCCCATGCGATCCAGACCGGTCAGCTTGCCCGGCGTCAGGCGGAACAGGTCAGCAGGCGTATGGACGTACTCTTTTTCCACCAGCTGATCGATGATTTTGTCGCCCATGCCGTCAACGTCCATCGCCCGGCGGGAGACGAAGTGTTTCAGCGACTCTTTGCGCTGGGCACCGCAGACTAATCCGCCGGTACAGCGGGCAACGGCTTCGCCTTCGACGCGCTCAACGTCGGAACCACACACCGGACAGTGGGTCGGGAACTCAACGGCGCGCGTATCGTCGGGACGTTCTGACTCCACCACGTTAACCACCTGCGGGATCACGTCCCCGGCGCGGCGGATCACCACTTTATCGCCGATACGCAACCCCAGACGGTCGATTTCGTCGGCGTTATGCAGGGTCGCATTGCTGACCAGCACCCCGGCCACCTGAACGGGCTCCAGACGCGCAACCGGCGTTATCGCCCCGGTACGGCCCACCTGAAACTCCACATCGCGCACGAAGGTCATCTGCTCCTGCGCCGGGAACTTAAAGGCTACCGCCCAGCGCGGCGCGCGGGCCACAAAGCCTAACTGCTCCTGCAGCGCGAGGGAGTTCACTTTGATGACCACGCCATCGATATCAAAACCCAGCGTCGGACGATCGGCTTCGACCTGACGGTAAAACGCCAGCACCGCTTCCGGCGAGTCGCACAGCTGAACGCGGTTACTGACCGGCAGGCCCCAGGCCTTAAACTGCAGCAGGCGGCCAAGGTGGGTATCAGGCAGCTCGCCCCCCTCCAGGATGCCGACGCCATAGCAGAAGAAAGTGAGCGGTCGCTTCGCGGTGATGCGCGGATCCAACTGGCGTAGCGAGCCTGCGGCGGCGTTGCGGGGGTTAGCGAAGATTTTGCTCCCGGTGCGGCGCGCCTCTTCGTTGATTTTTTCAAAGCCCGCCTGTGGGAGGAACACTTCGCCGCGCACTTCGAGACGGGCCGGAATGTTCTCGCCATGTAATTTGAGCGGAATGGCGCGGATGGTGCGCACGTTGGCGGTAATGTCCTCGCCGGTAGTGCCGTCGCCCCGGGTAGCCGCGCGGATCATCACCCCGTTTTCGTACAGAATGCTGACGGCCAGGCCATCCAGCTTCAGTTCGCAGCACCAGCTCAGGGCATCGGTCTGCTTCAGGCGATCCTGCACGCGTTTGTTGAAAGCGAGGAAGCTCTCTTCGTCGAAGACGTTATCCAGCGACAGCATCGGTACTTCGTGACGCACCTGGCTGAAAAAGGCCAGCGGTGCCGCCCCGACGCGCTGGGTAGGCGAGTCCGGCGTGATTAGCTCGGGGTGTTGTGCTTCAAGCTCGCGCAGCTCACGCATCAGACGGTCATACTCCGCGTCCGGCACTTCTGGCGCATCCATCACATGATAAAGATATTCATGGTGGCGAAGCGTGGTTCGCAGTTCGGTAAGTTGTTGTTCGATTGAGTCCATGTCGCACCATTAATGAGAAAAACCCCCGACATGCGGGGGTTGAGGAGGTGTGAAACAAAACGCTGACGTTTACGCGTTAGCTTCTTTAACTTCGCGGATGCGGTCCTGATATTCGCGCAGTTTCTGCGGCGTCATCATTCGACGCTGATCGTCGAGCACCATACCGCCGACTTCATCGGCGATGTGCTGGGCAGACTGCAGCATCAGCTTAAAGTTTTGCAGTTCATCGCCATAAGACGGCACCTGCATAAAGATCGTAATACCCGGCGTGGTGAAATCACCGGTCATCTCAGGATCAAAGGTTCCCGGATTAACCATGTTCGCCAGGCTGAACAGCGAAGGACCGCTGCCATCAGGACTGAGATGGCGATGGAAAATATTCATGTCGCCAAACTTAAAGCCCGCCTGATGAATGCTGTTGAGCAGCACTTCACCGTTAATGGTCGTGCCCTGGTGGGCCGCCACGCTCATGACAATCACCGTCTCTTTACGCTGCGGTTTTTCAACCACTGGCGCAGCTTCGACAACCGGCTCTGGCTCTGCGACAGGCGCTGGGGCGGGTTGCGGCGCAGGAGCTACCGGCTGTGGAGCCTGCTGCACGACGGGTTGAGGCTGCGGCTGAGGTTCAGGCTGAGCGGCATACTGCGGCTGTTGCACCGGCTGCTGACGCACAGGTTCATGCTGCTGCGGTTGCTGCTGCGGCTGGTGTACCGGTTCGGCCACAGGCTGCGGCGCAGCCGGACGTGGCTGAGCAGATGCGTAAGGCGGCTGGTACTGATGCTGCGGAGGCTGACGAGGCGCTTCATGCTCCCCATGGCCTGCGCCGGGCGCAGTATTAGCCCGATGAACGCGTACTTCACCCACACCCTCGTCTTCCGTCTCGTCGATATCGTCATCGCTATCGTCGTCACGGTTAGACTTCATGCGCTTCAGTGGGCGATCGCGAAACATAGAAGAGCGCTCTTTACGGCTGGTCCAGAAACCATGTACCAGTAAAGCGATTATGGCGATCGCGCCAACAATGATTAATATCAGACGCAAATCCTGCATCATTATATTCTCTGTTGTTCTAACACCTTGCCACCACGGCAAACATTTACTCACTAAGAGTATTTGCCGATTACGTCAAGTGCAAGTGCGTGCAGAGCATTCGCAGCATAAAGATGAACTAAATCGTGCTTTTTGCTGTTTTTTCGAACATTTCTGAACTGGTCAACGTGCCGCAACTGGCTAATATAGGCAGGCAATTTCACTGGTTGTGATAAAAGGAGCTCAACCTGGTTATGGTTTCATCGACATCTTCCCCTCCACGCAGCGGCGTCTGGTACTTTTCCCAGGGCTGGAAACTGGTTTCATTGCCCGGCATCAGACGTTTTGTGATCCTGCCTCTGCTGATCAACATTCTGCTGATGGGTGGCGCCTTCTGGTGGCTGTTTACCCGCCTCGACACCTGGATCCCGGCGCTGATGAGCCATGTTCCCGACTGGCTGCAGTGGCTGAGCTATCTGCTGTGGCCAATCGTTATCATTTCGGTTCTGCTGGTGTTTGGCTATTTCTTCTCGACCATTGCCAACTGGATTGCGGCCCCCTTTAACGGTCTGCTGGCCGAACAGCTTGAGGCCCGGCTGACGGGCGCCACGCCGCCTGACACCGGCGTGCTGGGTATCATGAAAGATCTGCCGCGCATCATGAAGCGCGAGTGGCAGAAGTTGGCGTGGTATCTGCCCCGCGCCATCGTGCTGCTGCTTCTCTACTTTATACCGGGGATCGGCCAGACCGTTGCGCCCGTGCTGTGGTTCCTGTTCAGCGCCTGGATGCTGGCCATTCAGTATTGCGACTACCCGTTCGATAACCATAAGGTACCGTTTAAAGAGATGCGCACTGCCTTGCGCAGCCGTAAGGTGGCCAATATGCAGTTTGGCGCGCTGACCAGCCTGTTCACCATGATTCCGTTCCTGAATCTTTTCATCATGCCGGTGGCGGTCTGCGGCGCGACGGCGATGTGGGTCGACTGTTATCGAGACAAACACGCGTTGTGGAAATAAGTTAAAAAAAGGGGTGGCTTATGCCATCCCTTATTCCATACTGATCCCCATTATTTCCTTGCAGCATATAGATATGCGAATTCCTTACTTCCCCATACTTTTGCAACAGGTATGCTGGGTCGGTATCCCAATTTCAAACAGTTAAGGACAGGCCATGAGTAAGATTTTTGAAGACAACTCGCTGACTATCGGTCACACGCCACTGGTTCGACTGAACCGTATTGGTAATGGACGCATTCTGGCTAAGGTGGAATCTCGTAACCCAAGCTTCAGCGTAAAATGCCGTATCGGTGCCAATATGATTTGGGATGCGGAAAAGCGTGGCGTGTTGAAGCCTGGCGTGGAGCTGGTTGAGCCAACCAGCGGTAACACCGGGATCGCGCTGGCCTATGTTGCTGCAGCGCGCGGTTATAAGCTGACGCTGACCATGCCTGAGACCATGAGTATTGAACGCCGCAAGCTGCTGAAAGCCCTGGGCGCAAATCTGGTCTTAACCGAAGGCGCTAAAGGTATGAAAGGCGCGATTCAGAAAGCCGAAGAAATTGTTGCCAGCGATCCGGCGAAATATCTGCTGCTCCAGCAGTTCAGCAACCCGGCTAACCCGGAAATTCACGAGAAGACCACCGGTCCGGAAATCTGGGAAGATACCGACGGCCAGGTTGATGTCTTTATTTCAGGTGTGGGTACCGGCGGTACGCTGACTGGCGTTAGCCGCTATATTAAAGGCACGAAAGGTAAAAAGGATCTGATTACCGTTGCCGTTGAACCAACCGATTCTCCGGTTATTGCTCAGGCGCTGGCCGGTGAAGAGCTGAAGCCAGGCCCGCATAAAATTCAGGGTATCGGCGCGGGCTTTATTCCGGGCAACCTGGATCTGAAACTGATTGATAAAGTGGTGGCTATCACTAACGATGAAGCTATCTCTACCGCACGCCGCCTGATGGAAGAAGAAGGCATTCTGGCAGGTATCTCTTCCGGTGCTGCCGTCGCCGCCGCGCTGAAATTACTCGAAGATGAAACCTTTACCAATAAGAATATCGTGGTTATTCTTCCATCGTCGGGTGAGCGTTATTTAAGTACTGCACTGTTTGCCGATCTCTTTACCGAGAAAGAACTGCAACAGTAGTGCCAGAATGTAAATATCGCGTAAAAAAGCACCCATATGGGTGCTTTTTTGTGGCCTGCTTCAAACTTTTATCTCTTCCGGCATTGCTCAACCCCGTTGGCTCTGGTATTTAAGCTGACAATTATTTTGAAGCACGAAATTAATCGTTGCAGGAATTCCCGCTGCTGAATCGATTTTATGATTTGGTTCAAGTCTTGCTTTCGCGGCATAATGTTTAATGTCGAGCGAGACGTCAGCAGCCTGACATGCCAGCACCGGATATGTTTGACACTTTGGTGTCACGTGCCGTTGAGCCGGTGCTAACAATACAGGCTAAAGTCCTGCCGCCAGGCTAGACTTTAGTTCCACAACACTAAACCAATAAGTTGGGGAAATACAATGTTCCAGCAAGAAGTTACCATTACCGCTCCGAACGGTCTGCACACCCGCCCTGCTGCTCAGTTTGTTAAAGAAGCAAAAGGCTTCACTTCTGAGATCACTGTGACTTCCAACGGCAAAAGCGCGAGCGCAAAAAGCCTGTTCAAACTGCAGACTCTGGGTCTGACTCAGGGCACCGTTGTGACCATCTCCGCTGAAGGCGAAGACGAGCAGAAAGCAGTTGAGCATCTGGTAAAACTGATGGCTGAGCTCGAGTAAGTTTCCGGGTTCTTTTAAATATCAGTCACAAGTAAGGTAGGGTTATGATTTCAGGCATTTTAGCATCCCCGGGTATCGCTTTCGGCAAAGCACTGCTGCTGAAAGAAGACGAGATCGTCATCGACCGGAAAAAAATTTCTGCTGATAAGGTAAATCAGGAAGTTGAACGTTTTCTGAGCGGCCGTGCAAAAGCATCTGCGCAGCTGGAAACGATCAAAACTAAAGCTGGCGAAACTTTCGGTGAAGAAAAAGAAGCCATCTTCGAAGGGCACATCATGTTGCTCGAAGATGAGGAGCTTGAGCAGGAAATCATAGCCCTGATTAAAGATAAAGGCATGACGGCGGATGCCGCTGCGCATGAAGTTATCGAAGGTCAGGCAACTGCCCTGGAAGAGCTGGACGATGAATACCTGAAAGAGCGTGCGGCTGACGTGCGTGATATCGGTAAGCGCCTGCTGCGCAACATCCTCGGCCTTGCCATCATCGATCTGAGCGCCATTCAGGATGAAGTTATTCTGGTTGCTGCTGACCTGACCCCGTCAGAAACCGCACAGCTGAACCTGAACAAGGTGCTGGGTTTCATCACTGACGCCGGTGGCCGTACCTCCCACACCTCTATCATGGCGCGTTCTCTGGAGCTGCCAGCCATCGTGGGTACCGGTAGCGTCACCGCTCAGGTTAAAAACGACGACTATCTGATTCTGGATGCCGTAAACAATCTGGTTTACGTCAACCCAACTAACGAAGAGATCGAAAAACTGCGCGCGGTTCAGGAGCAGGTTGCGACTGAAAAAGCGGAGCTGGCTAAGCTGAAAGATCTGCCAGCCATCACCCTGGATGGTCATCAGGTTGAAGTGTGCGCAAACATCGGTACCGTTCGCGACGTCGATGGCGCTGAGCGCAACGGCGCGGAAGGTGTTGGTCTCTATCGTACTGAATTCCTGTTCATGGACCGTGACGCCCTGCCAACCGAAGAAGAGCAGTTCGCTGCCTATAAAGCGGTTGCTGAAGCCTGTGGCTCCCAGGCCGTTATCGTCCGTACCATGGACATCGGTGGCGACAAAGAGCTGCCGTACATGAACTTCCCGAAAGAAGAGAACCCGTTCCTGGGCTGGCGTGCCGTGCGTATCGCGATGGATCGTAAAGAGATCCTGCGCGACCAGGTCCGCGCTATCCTGCGTGCGTCCGCTTTCGGTAAGCTGCGCATCATGTTCCCGATGATCATCTCTGTTGAAGAAGTGCGCGCACTGAAGAAAGAGATTGAGATCTACAAACAGGAACTGCGTGACGAAGGTAAAGCATTCGATGAATCCATCGAAGTTGGCGTGATGGTGGAAACCCCAGCCGCAGCAACGATTGCCCGTCATTTAGCGAAAGAAGTCGATTTCTTTAGTATTGGTACCAACGATTTAACCCAGTACACCCTGGCAGTTGACCGTGGTAATGATATGATTTCACATCTTTACCAGCCAATGTCACCGTCCGTCCTGACGCTTATCAAGCAAGTTATTGATGCTTCTCATGCGGAAGGCAAATGGACTGGTATGTGTGGTGAGCTTGCAGGCGACGAACGTGCTACACTTCTGTTGCTGGGTATGGGTCTGGACGAATTCTCTATGAGCGCCATTTCCATCCCGCGCATTAAGAAGATCATCCGTAACACGAACTTCGAAGATGCGAAGGTATTAGCAGAGCAGGCTCTTGCTCAACCGACAACGGACGAGTTAATGACGCTGGTTAACAAGTTCATTGAAGAAAAAACAATCTGCTAATCCACGAGATGCGGCCCAATTTACTGCTTAGGAGAGATGGCTAATGGGGTTATTTAGTAAACTGTTCGGTGACAAAGGCAACAACGACACCGGAACTATTGAGATTGTTGCTCCGCTGTCTGGTGAAATCGTCAACATCGAAGACGTGCCGGATGTCGTGTTTGCAGAGAAAATCGTGGGTGATGGCATTGCTATCAAACCAACCGGTAACAAAATGGTTGCACCGGTAGATGGTACCATCGGTAAGATCTTTGAAACCAACCACGCATTCTCTATCGAATCTGATAGCGGTATTGAGCTGTTCGTTCACTTCGGTATCGACACCGTCGAGCTGAAAGGCGAAGGCTTCAAGCGTATCGCTGAAGAAGGCCAGCGCGTTAAAGTTGGCGACCCGGTTATTGAATTCGATCTGCCACTGCTGGAAGAGAAAGCCAAGTCTACCCTGACTCCGGTTGTTATCTCCAACATGGACGAAATCAAAGAACTGATCAAACTGTCCGGCAGCGTTACCGTGGGTGAAACCCCGGTTATCCGCATCAAAAAGTAATTTTTAGCCGCACAGAGAAATGGCGCCTTCGGGCGCCATTTTTGTTTGTTACGCGGGTAAAACCAGCTCGTCGTAACCCTTCTCCTGGGTGTACTGCATGACCTGCGTCACCCTGTCCCCTGCCCGGCTTATCGCCGCCGCCACGCTCTCCTGCTGTACCAGCGCACTCACCAGCTCAGAACAGAAGAGATCGCCGGTGCCTTTCAGATCGGCTTTGATACGTGGGTGCGCGCTGACCGTCACGTTATCGTGGGAAACCAGCACCACATGAATAGCGTCCGCATCGCCACTTACAGGGGCGCTGGTGATCGCCACCCACTGCAGGGTATCGGAAAGCAGCCCTTTTGCGGCGGCAATGGCGCTGTCGTTATCGCGACAGGTTTTTCCGCTGAGCACTTCCAGCTCGTAGACGTTCGGCGTAATCCCCTGCGCCAGCGGCAGCAGATGCTGGCGGTAGGCTTCCGGGATTTCGGGTTTAACGTAGGTTCCGCTGTCGGTGTCGCCAATCACCGGATCGACCAGAATAAGCAGGTCGGGATGCTGCACCTTCACCGCGCGCAGCCAGTTTGCCAGCAGGATAATCTGGCTGGCGCTGCCCATATAGCCGGTAGTGACCGCCTTCAGCTCGCGCAAAATGTCACGCTCTTCCAGCGCTTTCAGGTAACCGCTGAACCATTCGTCGGGGATCACCCCGCCGTAAAAGGTGTCGTAGTGCGGAGTATTACTGAACAGCACCGTCGGGACCGCCGTCACGTTAAGACGATGCTGGCGGATATTGGGTACCGCAATGCTGTTACCCACGCTGCCGTACACCACCTGGGACTGAACCGCCACAATATCGCTCTGCTGCGCCCGGGTTTTATCCCGGAATAAAATCATCTCCATCGCGTTTAGATCCCTGCGCCCTGCGCATAGCTCTCCTCACCAAAGACGCCGGTAGATAAATAGCGATCGCCGCGATCGCAGATGATCGCCACGACTACCGCGCCGGGCACTGCCTCTGCAATCCGCAGTGCACCCGCTACCGCGCCGCCAGAACTGACGCCGCAGAAAACGCCTTCGCGCACGGCCAGTTCACGCATGGTATTTTCCGCCTCGCGCTGGTGAATATCCAGCACCTGGTCCACAAGCTGGGCATTAAAGATGCCCGGCATGTACTCCGCAGGCCAGCGGCGAATACCCGGGATGCTGCTGCCCTCTTCCGGCTGCAGGCCGACAATGGTGACCGCCTTTTCCTGCTCGCGCAGAAAACGGGAGACACCGGTGATGGTGCCCGTGGTGCCCATGCTGGAGACGAAATGGGTGATGCGCCCTTCGGTCTGCTGCCAGATCTCCGGCCCGGTGGTGGTGTAATGCGCGTAGGGGTTATCAGGATTATTGAACTGATCGAGCAGCTTGCCTTCACCGCGCTCAGCCATCGCTTGCGCTAAATCGCGCGCCCCTTCCATGCCCTGCTCTTTGGTCACCAGAATCAGCTCGGCACCGTAAGCGCGCATCGCGGCACGGCGCTCCTGGCTCATGTTGTCCGGCATCAGCAGCTTCATGCGGTAGCCTTTAAGCGCGGCAATCATCGCCAGCGCAATGCCGGTATTCCCGCTGGTCGCCTCGATCAGCACATCGCCCGGTTTGATTTCTCCGCGCTTTTCCGCCTGGACAATCATCGACAGCGCAGCCCGATCCTTGACCGAACCCGCCGGGTTGTTGCCTTCCAGTTTGATCCAGATTTCGCTGCCGTTGTCCGGCCCCATGCGCTGCAGTTTGATCAGGGGGGTGTTGCCGATGGTTTGTTCGAGTGTATTCACGATTTTTACTCAATAAAAAAGCCGGGTGGCGCTTCGCTTACCCGGCCTACATCCGTATTTTTGTAGGCCCGGTAAGCGTAGCGCCACCGGGCGATAAACATGGTCAATAAACTATCAGGCAGATTCCGCCAGAGCAAGATCTCCCCGCGTCTCGATGCGATCATTATCGTGATAAATACGCGCGTGTTGCAGACCGACAAACAGGCGTTCACCGCGGTATGGCGGCTCTTCGTCGCGCATCACCACCGTCAGCGGTTCGCTGTACCAGCCGAGCGGCTGCACCACCAGCTGGGTATAGTGACCTTTCGGGCTGGCTTCCAGCACCTGTACCGGCAGCGGCGAGTCGAGGCTGGTGCGGCGGCTGACGTCCACTTCCCACGGGCGCAGGAAGAGATCCACCGGCCCCTGATACGCAGGCGTATAGCCGAGCGGCCAGCGGTGGGCGCCGACGTGGAACTGACCGCCGCGGATGTTGCCGTGCAGACGGTTCACTTCGCCCATAAACTCCAGCACGAAGCGGGTTGCCGGCTCGCGCCACAGTTGATCGGGTTCGTCGACCTGTTCGATATTCCCCTGGCTCATCACCACCACCCGGTCGGCCACTTCCATCGCCTCTTCCTGATCGTGGGTGACGAAGACGCTGGTGAACTTCAGCTCTTCGTGCAGCTGACGCAGCCAGCGGCGCAGCTCTTTACGCACCTGCGCATCCAGCGCGCCAAAAGGTTCATCAAGCAGCAGAATTTGCGGCTCTACCGCCAGGGCACGGGCCAGGGCCACGCGCTGTTTCTGGCCACCGGACAGCTGCGCCGGATAGCGATCGGCCAGGTGAGCCAGCTGCACCATCTCCAGCAGTTTTGTGACTTTCGCCTTGATGGTCGCGGCGTCCGGGCGTTCACGACGCGGCAGCACCGTCAGGCCAAAGGCGATGTTGTCGAACACCGTCATATGGCGGAACAGGGCGTAATGCTGGAACACGAATCCCACCTTACGGTCGCGCGCGTGCAGGCGGCTGACGTCGGTGCCGTGGAAACGTATGTGCCCGCTGGTCTGATGCTCCAGACCGGCGATAATACGCAGCAGCGTGGTTTTCCCGGAGCCAGATGGCCCCAGCAGCGCCACCATTTGTCCGGAAGGGATATCCAGTGAGATATCATTCAGCACCTGGGTGCGACCAAAAGACTTCTTAATATTGGCAATCTCAATGCTCATGATTTCCCTCCTGATGCTGGCGTTTTTCCTGATTCTCTAAACGCCACTGCACCATACTCTTTAAAAACAGGGTCAAGATAGCCATCAGCGTTAGCAACGCTGCGGCAGTAAACGAGCCGATGGTGTTGTAGTCTTGCTGCAGCAACTCAATCTGTAACGGCAGCGACAGGGTTTCGCCGCGGATCGAGCCGGACACTACCGACACCGCGCCAAACTCGCCAATCGCGCGGGCGTTGGTCAATACCACGCCATACAGCAGCGCCCAGCGGATGTTAGGCAGGGTGACGCGGCGGAACATCTGCCAGCCGGATGCGCCCAGCAGAACCGCCGCTTCGTCTTCGTTGCTGCCCTGACTTAACATCACCGGCACCAGCTCACGCACTACAAACGGACAGGTGACAAAGACCGTGACCAGCACCATGCCCGGCCAGGCGAACATGATCTGCAGGTTATGTTCATCCAGCCAGCCGCCCAGCGGGCCATTGGAGCCGTAGAACAGCAGATAGACCAGACCGGCGACCACCGGCGAGACCGCGAACGGAATGTCCAGCAGGGTCAGCAGCAGCTGGCGGCCCGGGAAGTCAAAGCGCGTCACCAGCCAGGCCAGCAGGATGCCAAACACCAGGTTCACCGGCACGGTAATAAGGGCAATCATGACCGTCAGCCAGATCGCATGCAGCATATCCGGATCGGCCAGGTTTTGCAGCGCGGGCATAATCCCCTTGCTGAACGCCTGGACAAAGATGTAGACCATCGGCACGACCAGTATGAAGGCCGATACCAGCACGCCGGTGCCAATCAGCACCCACTTTCCCCAGTTAATGCGGGGGGCGTCGTAGCGTTTCAATTGAGTAACTTCCGCCATTAGTGACCTACCACGCGTCGACCAAAGCGACTTTGCAGAGTGTTAATCGAGAACAGCAGCAGCAGCGAGGCTGCGAGGATCACCGAGGCAATGGCGCTCGCCGCCGGGTAATCAAACTCCTGCAAACGGACAAAAATCATCAGCGAGGTCACTTCAGTTTTCCACGCGATGTTACCGGCGATAAAAATCACCGCGCCGAACTCACCGAGGCTGCGGGTGAACGACAGCGCCACGCCTGCCAGCAGAGCCGGAGAGAGCTCGGGCATAACCACTTTGCGGAAACTCTGCCAGCGCGTCGCGCCCAGGGTCTCTGCCGCTTCTTCGTATTCCGGACCTAACTCTTCCAGCACAGGCTGCACGGTACGCACCACAAACGGGATGCTGGTAAAGGCCATCGCCACCGCAATGCCGAGCCAGGTGTAGGTCACTTTGATATCAAACTTCGCCAGCCACTCGCCGTAAAAACCGTTAACGGAGAACAGCGAAGCGAGCGTTAAGCCCGCCACCGCCGTCGGCAGCGCGAAGGGTAAATCCATCAGCGCATCCAGCAGCGTGCGGCCCGGGAAGCGGTAGCGGGTTAAGATCCACGCCATCAGCAGGCCGAACACGCCGTTAAAGATAGAAGCGACAAACGCCGACAGCAGCGTCACTTTATAGGCCGCCACCACCTGCGGGTTGCTGATCACCTCCCAGTACTGGGACCAGCTCATCTCAGAGAGCTGAACCACCAGCGCGCTGAGCGGTAATAACAAAATCAGACAGACGAACAGCAGGCTGGTCCCGAGGCTTAAGGTAAAGCCCGGCAGCACACGTCTGGAGGAAACTGCAAACATTACTTACGCCCCGCCGCCAACAGTTTGTCTAACTCACCGCCGCTGACGAAATGGGTTTTCATCACTTCAGGCCAGCCGCCAAAATGGTCTTCCACGCGGAACAGGTCGGTCTGCGGGAATTTATCTTTCAGCTTGTTCATCACGTCCGGGTTGTTCACGCGATAGTAATAATCGGTGATCACCGTCTGGGCCTGTGGGCTGTAGAGATAGTTCAGATAGGCTTTCGCCGCTTTCTCTGTGCCGTTGGCTTCGACGTTTTTATCCACCCACGCCACCGGGAACTCCGCCAGCACGTTGGTTTTCGGGATCACCACTTCAAAGCCCTGGGCTTCGTACTGCTTACGGATGTTGTTCACTTCCGATTCAAAGCTGATCAGCACATCACCCAGACCGCGCTCCGCGAAGGTGGTGGTCGCCCCGCGCCCGCCGGTATCGAACACTTCGACGTTTTTCAGGAACTGGGTCATGAACTGTTCGGTTTTGGCTTTATCGTTGCCGTCCGCTTTGTCCGCGGCGCCCCAGGCGGCCAGATAGGTGTAACGGGCGTTGCCGGAGGTTTTCGGGTTCGGGAAAATCAGCTTCACGTCTGAACGCACGAGGTCGTTCCAGTCGTGAATGTTCTTCGGGTTGCCCTTACGCACCAGGAAGCCCATGGTGGAATAGAACGGCGAGCTGTTGTTCGGCAGACGGGTCTGCCAGTCGGCCGGGATCAGCTTGCCTTTGTCGTGCAGGATCTGCACGTCGGTAATCTGGTTATAGGTGACTACATCGGCCTTCAGCCCCTGCAGAATGGCCAGCGCCTGCTTCGACGAGCCGGCATGGGACTGCTTGATCGTCAGTTTGTCGCCGTTATTGTCTTTCGCCCACTGCTGTTCGAATGGCGGGTTCAGGGCGGCAAAGAGCTCGCGCGAGACGTCATAAGAGCTGTTCAACAGCTCGGTTGCCTGCGCCTGCGCGGCCAGCAACACGGAAGCTGCCAGCACCAGAGATCCTTTTTTCAGTACAGTAACGGCCATTGCGCACCCTTAAGATGTGATGTTTTTCTAAGGGTCATCATATTTATAACGAGTACTAAAGGAGTAACGGTTTTATATACCGTTTAGTGATTTGGAAGCAGAAAAGGGAATAAGCATTAATCCCCTCTCCCCACAGGGGAGAGGGTCAGGGTGAGGGGGCTTTTATAACGCCAGCAGACGCTCGATGGACGGTGCAAAGTAGTAGCCGCCGGTCACCGGTTTGGTGAAGCGCAGCATTGCGTCGCGCTTGCCGTCGGTGTCGCCAAACATGCTCAGCAGCTGCTGTTCGATGTTGTACAGGCGTGCGCAGTAGGCGCAGAAGTAGAGGCCATTTGTCCCGCTGGCGGTGCCGTACGGCAGGCTCTGGCGGACAATCTTCAGTCCTTTACCGTCCTCTTTCAGATCCACGCGGCTCAGGTGTGAGGTCGCCGGGCGGTCGTCGCCGTCGATCTCTTCGTTGGCCTCTTTGGTGCGGCCAATCATCATCTCCTGGTCGTGCACGCTCATGCGGTTAAGCTGCTTGAGGTTGTGCTCCCAGCGCTGAACGAACACGTAGCTGCCGCCCGCATCCACGCCCTCCTTGATCACCGCCACTTCACGGCGGGTCTCATCCCCTGCCGGGTTTTCGGTGCCGTCAACGAAGCCGCTTAGATCGCGCTCTTCCACCCAGCGGAAACCGTGGATCTCTTCTTTTACCTCAACGCAGTCGCCAAAGGCAGCCATCGCGGCCTGGGCAATGGAGAAGTTCACGTCGTGACGCAGAGAGAGAATATGGATCAGCACGTCGTACTGGGTGGCCGGGGCCAGACCTTTACCGTAAGGGACAAAGTCCTTCAGCTCTTCTGCCCCTTCCCCGCCGCTCAGCTGACGCCAGACGTCGTGGCCAAACGCCACCACCGCGCCGCAGTGCGCATCCGGGAATTTGGCCTGGAAGGTGGCCACGTTATCAATAAAGACTTTGCTGGCCGCACGCAGGGCATCGGTATCCCCTTTGACATTGGCTTCGATCCAAATCGCCGCGCGGCAATGTTCTGGCAAAATGCCACTCTGAACCTGAGACATCGCTCCTCCTGAAAAAAAGATGCCACGAAGTCGTGGCATTGTTGGCGGCGATTATACCCGCTTTTTTAACGAGGCGGCTTGTCCAGGCGCAATTTACTGCTGCCAGATAATTTTGCTGACTTTCCAGTTTTTCAGCGCGTCGTCAGAAGGCATCAACCCTTCCGGGCCGTTCCAGGTTCCGCTGAACTGATAGCTGATGTGCTGGCTGCCTTCCGCCTTACACTCCACCGCCACGCTCTCTTCGTTCGGGGCGCTGGTGCAGTTGCCGTAGGCCTTCTGATACAGGTCGCTGAACGGGGTACCGACCTTCACGCCGCTGTCGGTTTCAACGTCGCTGTCCAGCACTTCGATGCGCGTCACCGTGTTTTTGTCACCGTTTATTACCATCGCCAGCTGGTCATCTTTCAGCGCTTCGAAATAGTGCACGATGTTGCCGTTCTGTGTTTTCATGCCGCTGCGCAGCCGGTAATCACCGCCCAGTGCCGATTCGATGGCGCTCTGTTCCAGCGGCGTGGCGGCGGTGAGATTTCCGACGCCCTGCTCGGTCACGTCGGTGGAGGAGCCGAACCAGTTCCAGGGATAGGCCGCAGACCAGTTAACGGCGGAGAGCGTTGAACAGCCCGTCAGGACAACGGGGAGCGCGCATAACAGTAAACGCAGCGATTTCATCGGGAGTTCCTTTCTGGTTATTTGAACGCTTGTTGGAGTACAGCATCGCTAAAAAGTGCCGTTTAATCTTTCTCAGGCGTAAAACAGGCGCGCAGACGGGGGTTGGTCAGCAGCCACAGCAGCGCCACAATATCGGCCACCACCAGCGCAATCCCCACGCCGCTCAGGGCTTCCCCTTTCAACCACAGCAGGGGCTGCCAGCACAGCAGAACGCACTGAGCAAGGATCAGCAGCCCGCGTAGAGCCTGCCACAGGCGCGGCCAGAGATGCCGCCGCCCGCTCAGCATAAAGGCCAGCACCGCCGGGATCCCCGGCAGCAGCCCGAGCCAGAAGTTATCGTGATCGGGATAAAACAGGTTCAGCAGGGTGTTGCCCTGATCGCGGGAAGCCCCGGCCATCACGAACAGCACCCAGGTACGGGCCTGAAGCAGCAGCACGCACCAGAACAGAAACGGCAGGCGGACCCGGCCGTGGCTGTCGTAGTCGCCCGGGTGGAAATCAATACTCTTCATCTTCTATCAGGCGCTTGCCCAGCGTCAGCACGTCGGCATGTTCATAGTTAAGTCGCTCGTACATGCCCAGCACCATGTCATTATCTTCCCGCACCATGATCTGAATTTTTGGACAGCCGCGGGCGATCAGTTTCTTTTCCAGACGATTAAGCAGCGCGTTAGCGATGCCGCGTCCGCGAAATTCCGGGTGCACGCCCAGATAGTACGCCGAGCCGCGATGCCCGTCGTAGCCGCCCATCACGGTGCCCACCACTTCACCGTTGACCTCCGCCACCAGGAACAGACTGACGTCATGATTGAGCTTACGCTCAATGTCCATCTCCGGATCGTTCCACGGTCGCAGTAGCTCGCAGCGCTCCCAAAGGGTGATGACCTCTTCGAAGTCTGCCTGGCGAAAAACGCGTATCTCCATGGTATTAACCGCCTTTTTGGGTTCAAAAACAGTGATTATGACGCGAACGCCCTCTTTCGCCAATATCCAGCGAAAAACGCCTGAAAATTTGGCATAATGGCACTTTGTCACGTATTGAAATGAAAAGTAAAACAATTCGCCACATGGACTGTCGTAACGGAAAAGACGATACGATATAACACCAGGACCCCAATTTTTACAATTCAGGCCGCATGAGCACATTCAAACCATTAAAAGCACTCACATCGCGTCGTCAGGTTCTCAAAGCGGGGCTGGCGGCCTTAACGTTAACAGGCATCGCAAAGCAGGCTCAGGCAAAAGAAGAGAGCACGCTAAAAACCAGTAACGGACACAGCAAGCCCAAAACCAAAAAAGCCGGGGCGAAGCGTCTGGTGATGCTCGATCCGGGCCACGGGGGCATTGATACTGGCGCCATTGGCAAAAACGGTTCGAAAGAAAAACACGTTGTGCTGGCGATTGCAAAAAATGTCCGGTCGATTTTACGCAGCAACGGCATTGACGCCCGCCTGACGCGCTCCGGCGACACCTTTATTCCGCTGTACGACCGCGTGGAGATCGCCCACCAGCACGGCGCGGATCTGTTTATGTCGATCCACGCGGACGGTTTTACTAACCCCTCGGCGGCCGGCGCATCGGTGTTTGCCCTCTCCAACCGTGGTGCCAGTAGCGCCATGGCAAAATACCTCTCCGACCGGGAAAACCGCGCGGATGAGGTGGCCGGGAAGAAAACCACCGACAAAGATCATCTCCTGCAGCAGGTGTTGTTTGACCTGGTTCAGACCGATACCATCAAAAACAGCCTGACGCTCGGGTCGCATATTCTGAAGAAGATTAAGCCGGTGCACCGTCTGCACAGCAAAGGCACCGAACAGGCGGCGTTTGTGGTGCTGAAATCGCCGTCAATTCCGTCCGTGCTGGTGGAAACCTCCTTTATTACCAACCCGGAAGAAGAGCGTCTGCTCGGCACCACGGCGTTTCGTCAGAAGATCGCCAACGCGATTGCCTCCGGCATTATCAGTTACTTCAGCTGGTTCGATAACCAGAAAGCGCACTCCAGGAAACGTTGATGAAACCCAATGCACATCTGGTCAAAGCCTTCCTGCTGCAACTGCAGGATGACATTTGCCAGAAACTGAGCGCCGTCGATGGCGGTGAATTCCAGCAGGATGAGTGGCAGCGCGAAGCCGGCGGCGGCGGGCGCAGCCGCGTACTGCGCAACGGCGGCGTATTCGAGCAGGCCGGGGTCAACTTCTCCCACGTGCACGGCGACGCGATGCCCGCCTCGGCGACCGCGCACCGCCCGGAACTGGCAGGCCGCAGCTTTGAGGCGATGGGCGTCTCGCTGGTTGTCCATCCTCATAACCCGTTCGTACCCACCAGCCACGCCAACGTGCGCTTTTTTATCGCCGAGAAACCGGGCGCCGATCCGGTGTGGTGGTTTGGCGGCGGCTTCGACTTAACGCCTTTCTACGGGTTTGAAGAGGACGCGGTGCACTGGCACCAGACCGCCCACGACCTGTGCCAGCCCTTTGGCGAAGAGGTCTACCCGAAATACAAAAAGTGGTGCGATGACTATTTTTACCTCAAGCACCGCGACGAGCAGCGCGGCATTGGCGGCCTGTTCTTTGACGATCTGAACACCCCGGACTTCGATACCGCCTTCAGCTTTATGCAGGCGGTCGGCAATAGCTACACCGACGCCTACCTGCCGATTGTCGAACGGCGCAAGAACCACGATTACGGCGTGCGCGAGCGCGAGTTCCAGCTCTATCGCCGCGGGCGTTACGTGGAGTTTAATCTGGTGTGGGATCGCGGCACGCTGTTCGGCCTGCAGACCGGCGGACGCACGGAGTCGATTCTGATGTCGATGCCGCCGCTGGTGCGCTGGGAGTACAGCTTTGAACCGAAAGAAGGCAGCCGCGAGGCTGCCCTGAAGGAGTTTATTAAGGTTCGGGACTGGATTTAACCCCCTCACCCTAACCCTCTCCCCAAAGGGGAGAGGGCCGGGGTGAGGGGAATCCCACTTACAGCGGCTGCGTCTGCGCCTCTACCACCGCCAGCGCCACCATGTTCACAATGCGACGCACAGAGGCAATCGGGGTTAACACATGCACCGGTTTCGCCACGCCCATCAGCACCGGCCCCACGGTCACCCCTTCAGAACTGGAGACGCGCAGCAGGTTGTAGCTGATACGCGCCGCTTCCACATTCGGCATGATCAGCACGTTGGCAGAGCCTTTCAGCGGGCTGTCCGGCATGCGTTCGTTGCGGATGCTCTCCACCAGCGCGGCGTCGCCGTGCATTTCCCCGTCGATCATCAGCTCAGGCGCGCGCTCGCGTACCAGGTCCAGGGTCTGGCGCATTTTGCAGGCGGCAGCCGATTTGGATGAGCCAAAGTTGGAGTGCGACAGCAGGGCCACTTTCGGTTCGATACCAAAGCGACGCACCGTTTCCGCCGCCATCACGGTGATCTCCGCCAGCTGTTCCGGGGTTGGATCGTCGTTAACGTAGGTGTCGGCAATAAAGGTGTTGCCGCTTGGCAGCAGCAGCGCGTTCATCGCCCCGGCGGTATGCACGTTTTCGCGATAGCCGAAGATCTCCTGTACCACGCTGAAGTGCTCGTGATAGTCACCAATGGTGCCGCAGATCAGCGCGTCAGCCTCGCCGCGGTGAACCATGATCGCCCCGATCACCGTAGTGTTGCTGATCACCGCCCGCTGGGCCTGCTCCTGGGTGATCCCCCGGCGCTTCATGATGGCGTAGTACTCGTTCCAGTACTCCTTAAAGCGCGGATCGGACTCATTGTTGACGATCTCAAAGTCCACGCCCGGCTTGATCTGCAGCCCCAGCTTCTGGATACGCATCTCGATCACGCTCGGACGGCCAATCAGGATCGGCTTCGCCAGCCCCAGGCTCACCAGCTCCTGAGTGGCGTGCAGGACGCGCGCCTCTTCCCCTTCCGCCAGCACCACGCGTTTTGCGTCCGTGCGCGCCTGGGAGAAGATCGGCTTCATAAACAGGTTGGTTTTGTAGACGAACTCGGTGAGTTTATCGACGTAGGCGTCAAAGTCCTGAATCGGGCGTGTCGCCACGCCGGAGTCCATCGCCGCCTTCGCAACCGCCGGAGCAATCTTCACGATCAGGCGCGGATCGAACGGTTTAGGAATGATGTAGTCCGGGCCGAAGCTCAGATCCTGATCGCCATAGGCTGAGGCCACCACTTCGCTCTGCTCGGCGTGGGCCAGTTCGGCAATGGCGTGAACCGCAGCCAGCTTCATCTCTTCGTTGATGGCGGTAGCGCCGACGTCCAGCGCCCCGCGGAAGATGAACGGGAAGCAGAGAACGTTGTTCACCTGGTTCGGATAGTCAGAGCGGCCGGTACAGATAATGGCATCCGGGCGCACCGCTTTTGCCAACGGCGGCAGGATCTCCGGCTCCGGGTTGGCCAGGGCGAGGATTAACGGCGCGCGCGCCATCTTCATCACCATCTCTTCGCTGAGCACTTTCGGGCCTGAGCAGCCGAGGAAGATATCCGCGCCGTCCATCACTTCTGCCAGGCTGCGCTTGCCGTCGTCATCCACGGCGTAGGCGGCTTTGGTCTCCGCCATATTGGCTTCGCGGCCCTTGTAGATCACCCCTTTGGAGTCGCAGACCACGATGTTGTGCTTCTGCATGCCCAGCGCCACCAGCAGGTTCATACAGGCGATGGCTGCCGCACCCGCGCCGGAGACCACCATGCGCACGTCAGAGAGGTTTTTCTCCACCACCCGCAGGCCGTTGAGGATGGCGGCGGTGCTGATGATCGCCGTTCCGTGCTGATCGTCGTGGAACACCGGAATGTTCATGCGCTCACGCAGCTTCTGCTCGATATAGAAACATTCCGGCGCTTTGATGTCCTCGAGGTTGATGCCGCCAAAGGTCGGCTCCAGCGCGGCCACCACGTTGATGAATTTGTCCGGGTCGAGCTCGTCCACTTCAATATCAAACACGTCGATACCGGCGAATTTTTTGAACAGTACGCCTTTCCCTTCCATCACCGGTTTACCGGCCAGCGCCCCGATATTGCCCAGCCCCAGAACCGCCGTACCGTTGGAGATCACCGCCACCAGGTTGCCGCGGGCGGTGTATTTGTAGGCCGCCAGCGGATCTTTTTCGATTTCGAGACAGGGCGCGGCGACGCCGGGCGAGTAGGCCAGCGCCAGGTCGCGCTGGGTGGCGAGAGGTTTGGTCGGAGAAACCTGAATTTTGCCTGGTACGGGGAATTCATGAAAATCGAGGGCACTCTGTTTTAACTGCTCATCCATTGTAGGGTTCCTTTCACTTATCGTTAAAAAGGGTGATGTAGTTATGGTCCTGATGTTCACCCTGGCGTGGCGGACAGTATCGCCGTTGACCGCCGTTCAAACTTTGAAGGCTGCCAAACTCTGACCATCCAGAAACAAAAATTGTTATCAATTTATAACAATCATGTTACCTGCCCAACGAAGCAAGACCATGCTCGTCTGCTATGCTTTTTTGTTAAGTACGTCGCGAAATTCACAGAAGTGTGTTTCTAAGCACTCCATCAACTCTTTTATTTATAAGGAGTAATCATTTATGAACCAACTAGACGGCATCAAACAATTCACCACGGTCGTTGCAGACAGTGGTGATATCGAATCCATCCGCCACTACCAGCCCCAGGATGCGACCACCAACCCGTCGCTGCTGCTGAAAGCCGCCGGCCTGGCGCACTTCTCGCACCTGATTGACGACGCCATCGCGTACGGTAAAGGACGCGGTAAAACCAAAGAACAACAGGTTGCCGAGGCCAGCGACAAGCTGGCGGTGAATATTGGTAGCGAAATTCTGAAAAGCATTCCGGGGCGCGTCTCCACCGAAGTGGACGCCCGCCTCTCCTTTGACCAGGAGAAAAGCATCGCCAAAGCGCGGCACCTGGTGCAGCTCTACGAGGCGCAGGATGTCGAGAAGTCACGCATTCTGATCAAGCTGGCCTCCACCTGGGAGGGGATCCGCGCCGCCGAAGTGCTGGAAAAAGAGGGGATCAACTGTAACCTCACCCTGCTGTTCTCCTTCGCTCAGGCACGCGCCTGCGCCGAAGCCGGCGTGCATCTGGTTTCCCCGTTCGTCGGGCGTATCTATGACTGGTATCAGGCCCGCCAGCCGATGGACCCCTACGTGGTGGAAGAAGATCCCGGCGTGAAATCCGTTCGCAATATCTACGACTACTACAAGCAACACCGCTACGAAACCATCGTGATGGGTGCCAGCTTCCGCCGCACCGAGCAGATCCTCGCCCTTACCGGCTGCGACCGCCTGACCATCTCCCCTAACCTGCTGAAAGAGCTGCAGGACAAAGATGAGCCGGTTATCCGCCGCCTGGTGCCGTCCTCGACGGTGCTGCCAAAACCAAAACCCATGACCGAAGCCGAATTCCGCTGGGAGCATAATCAGGACGCCATGGCGGTCGAGAAGCTGTCAGAAGGGATCCGTCTTTTCGCGGTCGACCAACGCAAACTTGAAGATCTGCTCGCCGCCAAACTGTAACCTTGCCATGGAGTGAACTATGTCCCGTAAAGAGTTAGCCAATGCCATTCGCGCCCTCAGCATGGATGCCGTGCAAAAAGCCAATTCCGGCCATCCAGGCGCACCTATGGGCATGGCCGATATCGCCGAAGTGTTGTGGAACGACTTCCTGAAACATAACCCCAACGATCCGACGTGGTACGACCGCGACCGCTTTATTCTCTCTAACGGTCACGCCTCGATGCTGCTCTACAGCCTGCTGCATCTCTCCGGCTATAACCTGCCGCTGGAAGAGCTGAAAAATTTCCGTCAGCTGCACTCGAAAACGCCGGGACACCCGGAGCTGGGGTATACGCCAGGCGTCGAAACCACCACCGGGCCACTCGGTCAGGGGCTGGCGAATGCGGTTGGGCTGGCGATTGCCGAGCGCACGCTGGCGGCGCAGTTTAACCAGCCGGGACATGAAATTGTCGATCACCATACTTATGTGTTTATGGGCGACGGCTGTCTGATGGAGGGGATCTCTCACGAGGTCTGCTCTCTGGCGGGCACGCTGGGTCTGGGCAAGCTGATTGGTTTCTACGATCACAACGGCATCTCCATTGACGGCGAAACCGAGGGCTGGTTCACCGACGACACCGCCAAACGCTTTGAAGCCTACCACTGGCACGTGGTGCATGAGATTGACGGCCACGATCCCGAGGCGCTGAAAGCGGCTATTCAGGAAGCGCAAAGCGTGACGGACAAACCGTCGCTGATTATCTGTCGTACGGTCATCGGATTTGGTTCCCCGAACAAAGCCGGGAAGGAAGAGGCCCACGGCGCGGCGCTGGGCGAAGAGGAAGTGGCCCTGACCCGGCAGAAGCTGGGCTGGAAATACCCGGCCTTCGAAGTGCCAAAAGAGATCTACCAGGCCTGGGATGCCCGCGAGGCGGGCGAAAAAGCCCAGAAAGAGTGGAACGACAAATTCGCGGCCTACCAGAAGGCGCATCCGGAGCTGGCGGCTGAGTTCAGCCGTCGCATGAGCGGTGGGCTGCCTGAGGACTGGGAAGAGACCACCCAGGCGCTGATTGAGAATCTACAGGCTAACCCGGCGAAAATCGCCACCCGTAAGGCGTCGCAAAACGTCCTTAATGCCATCGGCCCGAGCCTGCCGGAGCTGCTGGGCGGCTCGGCGGATCTGGCGCCCAGTAACCTGACGATCTGGTCGGGTTCCACCTCGATCAAAGAGGATCTTGCCGGGAACTACATTCACTACGGGGTGCGCGAGTTCGGGATGACCGCCATTGCCAACGGTATCGCCCATCACGGCGGATTCGTGCCTTACACCGCCACCTTCCTGATGTTCGTGGAGTATGCGCGTAACGCCGCGCGTATGGCGGCGCTGATGAAGGCCCGGCAGATCATGGTCTATACCCACGACTCCATTGGTCTCGGGGAAGATGGCCCGACCCACCAGGCGGTGGAACAGCTGGCCAGCCTGCGTCTGACGCCGAACTTCAGCACCTGGCGTCCTTGCGATCAGGTCGAAGCAGCGGTGGGCTGGAAGCTGGCGGTGGAACGTCATAACGGCCCGACGGCGCTGATCCTCTCCCGTCAGAACCTGGCGCAGATCGAACGTACCCCGGAGCAGGTGAAAAACATTGCCCGCGGCGGGTATATCCTCAAAGACAGCGGCGGCAAGCCGGACGTGATTTTGATTGCCACCGGTTCGGAGATGGAGATCACCGTCAAGGCGGCCGAGAAACTCACCGCCGAAGGCCATGCGGTGCGGGTGGTGTCGCTGCCTTCCACGGATATCTTTGATGCCCAGGATGAAGCCTACCGCGAGTCGGTGCTGCCTTCAGACGTGACGGCGCGTGTGGCCGTTGAAGCGGGGATTGCGGATTACTGGTACAAGTACGTCGGGCTGAAGGGGGCAATCGTCGGGATGACCGGCTACGGTGAATCCGCTCCGGCCGACAAGCTGTTCCCGTTCTTCGGCTTTACCGTGGAGAACGTGGTAGAGAAGGCGCAGAATTTGCTTTAAGTGCGTTGCCGGGTTGTGCGGCCTGATGCCCTCACCCCGGCCCTCTCCCACAAGGAGAGGGAGCAAACACTAAAAACGGCAACCATAGGGTTGCCGTTTTGCTTTTACCTTGTAATCCACAGCGTCGGCCATGAATCCGGGCCATGCCAGTTATCGCAGCTCGGCTCTTCGGCATAGCGCACCAGACGGAAGCGCTGCCCGCTAAAACGCCAGCGCGTCTGGATACCGCAGTCTGCAATGCCCCGGCCCAGCGCCAGGGTGGTCAGCTCGCGGCTCTTCTCATCAAAACTGGCGTTCATTAACTCCATCTCGCTGCTGTCGCTCGACGGCACAAAAGGCAGGCGCAGGCGCACCACGTGCGAAGCGAACGGCTTTTTACGCGAGACCAGCCAGGCCAGATCGACGGTGTTGTATGCCCCCGCCTCGCAGCTGACTATCAGCAGCGCTTTGTCATCCGTTAAGGCGGTGACCCGCACTTCACGACGCGCCGGGTCGAGGGAACACTGGCTGTTATTGATGCGCCAGGTACCATAGTCCAGTAGATCGCTGCGCTCCTCGCGGGTAAGCGGCGTCGGGGTCGGGTTCACCACGGCCACCTCTTTCAGCGCAGGTGCGGGCGGCACGCTCAGCGGCGGCTGCGCGCCTTTGTTGATCCACGCCGTTTCACTCCCGCCACGCTTTTGCTGGGCGTCAATAAACTGCAGCGCCTCTTTCAGCCCATCCAGAGAGATCGTCTGCTTGCCGTCGGCAAGGGTGATAGCCCTTTTTTGCTGCAGGGTGGTCAACAGGGCGGTAATGGTGGCGGCATGGTCAGTGGTCAAGCGCCACGGGGTAATTTTCCAGTGCGGGGGATCGAGGCGCAAGGGCTCGCCGTCAAGCAGCAAGCGGGGCGCGATGGCGGGCTGTTTAGGATCGGGCGTTTCCAGCCCACCGAGATCGATACGCAGCACCGCGTCGGTTTTCGCCCCGGCGCTGCGGCTTAAGGTCATCACCAGCCCGTTGTGCTCGCCGGTGTTGCGCGCGATGCAAAAGTTCTGGTTATTGCAGGTCACCTGCCAGTCAGTGAACGACTGCTGTGCAGGTGCCGCCCGGGCCAAAGACGCAGGCAGCACGCTGAGCATGAAAACAAGTAAAAGGCAGTGACGCATGAATAGCAGGATCCCGGAAGCAATGACTGGACAGACAGACCGTATCTTCCTGCTCATAACGGGGTAGCTCAATCAGATTTATCGGATAGATTTATATAAAATACATCTTATTAACGGTAATAAGATCAAGCCATTAACCCGGAACTTTGCAAATATTGCAATAATATCACCGTTTTGCCGTCCCGTATTTCACCCGTCTGTATCATCGCAAGTGCCTGAACGAAGGGCAGTTCCAGCACCTCAATCTCTTCATCTTCAATCCCGCCGCCCTCCCCGGCGCGCCGGGCGTCGCTGTATTCCGCCACGAAGAAATGGACGATCTCTGTTACTCCGCCCGGAGACATATAGAGTTCAAACACTTTACGCGCCTCGCCGACCACAAAGCCGGTCTCTTCAACCGCCTCTTTTCGAATGCACACTTCCGGCTCGTCGTTGTCCAGCAGCCCGGCGCAGGCTTCAATCAGGCGTCCGTCGGGGTTGCCGTTCACCCAGGTGGCGATGCGGAACTGGCGGATCAGCACCACGCTCTTCTTCTCACGGTTATAGAGCAGGACCGTGGCACCGTTGCCGCGATCGTAAACTTCGCGTTTGTGGCGCACCACTTCGCCGTTACGCCGCGTCAGGTCGTAGGTAAGGTTACGCAGGATGAAATAGTTATCCGAAAGGCACTTGTCTTTAATTAGTTCAATTTTCACGGTAATACGGGCTCCGTTGCGCATCATGCCGGTCATACTACGCTGCGAAGCCCGCATTGTCGCCCGTCGGGTTAATGGATGACTCCAAGCCAGTCGGCGATCCCCTGGGCGGCATGTCGCCCTTCGGCCATCGCCGTCACCACCAGGTCGGCGCCGCGCACCGCGTCGCCACCGGCAAAGATCTGCGGGTTGCTGGTCTGATAGCGGTAGCGTGATTCGACGCTGGCGGCAATCCGCCCCCAGTCATCCACCTCCACACCCTGCGCCTGCAGCCAGGGCATCGCATGGGGGTTAAAGCCGAAGGCCATAATCACCGCATCGGCAGGCATGACAAACTCGCTGCCCTCAACCGGCACCGGACGGCGGCGGCCCTGGGCGTCGGGTTCACCCAGTCGGGTGCGCAGCAGGCGGATGCCGTTTACCCGGCCATTATCATCAAGGGTCAACTCCACCGGCTGGACGTTGAATTCAAAGGCCGCGCCTTCTTCTTTAGCGTTCTTAACCTCTTTCTTCGAGCCCGGCATGTTGGCTTCATCCCGGCGATAGGCGCAGGTGACGTTTGCCGCCCCGTGACGCAGGGCGGTACGCACGCAGTCCATCGCCGTATCGCCGCCCCCCAGCACCACCACGTTCAGCCCGGCGGTATCAACAAAGGGGTCATCCGCTGATGACGGCAGTCCCATCAGCTGGCGGGTATTGCCCACCAGGAACGGCAAGGCATCGTAGACCCCCGGGGCATCCTCATGAGGAATGCCCGCTTTCATCGAGCGGTAGGTGCCCACGCCGACAAACAGGGCGTCGTAATCGCTGAGCAACTGCGTAAGCCGGATGTCTTTGCCCACCTCGCAGTTGAGCTCAAAGCGGATGCCCATGGCGGTGAAGATCTCCCGGCGGCGGGCCAGCAGGGATTTATCCAGCTTAAAGGCCGGAATGCCGAAGGTGAGCAGGCCGCCGATTTCCGGATGACGGTCAAATACCGTGACGCTGATACCGCGGCGGATCAACGCGTCGGCGCAGGCCAGCCCGGCAGGTCCCGCCCCGACAATCGCCACCTTTTTATTGACCGGCGTGACCTGGCTTAGATCCGGCCGCCAGCCTTTGGCCAGCGCCTGATCCGAAATATAGCGCTCGATGTTGCCGATGGTCACCGACCCGGCCACGTCGCGCACCGTGCAGGCCCCTTCGCAGAGTTTGTCCTGCGGGCAGACCCGGCCCGTGATTTCCGGCAGGCAGTTGGTCTGATGGGATAACTCTACCGCAGCGTCGATATCCCCCGCTTTTACCCGCTCGATCCACTGGGGAATATGGTTGTGCAGCGGGCAGGTCCATTCGCAGATCGAATGCTCGCCACACTTCAGGCAGCGGTCTGCCTCCCGCTGCGCCTGCGCCGGGCGGAACGGCAGATAGATTTCGTCAAAATTACCCGCCCGCGCTTCGGGGGTGAGCTTATCCGGCTCGCCGCGCGCTGGCAGCGCGTTCATGTGCTCGCGTTTGCTAAAGGTTTTGCTCACGCTCGCCGACCGGGTCTGCCACGGCTGGGCCTCATGCCGCGCGGTGCGCAGTCGTCGGGCACGAGCCAGCTGGTTCAGGTTATCGGGGGTGACCAGCGACAGGGCATCTGCCGGGCAACTCTCCACGCAGGCGGGGCCCTGCGGGCGTTCAGGGCAGAGATCGCACTTCTGGGCAGTGGCCGCAAGAGGCGTGGTGACGATCTCCATGGTGCCAAACGGGCAGGCAACCACGCAGGCTTTACAGCCGATACATTTGTGTCCTTCCACCTGCACACTGTCATCCACCCGGCTGATGGCCCCGTTCGGGCAGCTCTGCATACAGGGGGCGTTTTCACAGTGATGGCAGGTGACGGCGCTACGCTTACTGCCCTCTTTCACCACCGTGATACGAGGGGTAAACTGGCGCTGGCTGAGGACGTGTTGCTCATTATTATGTGCCATGACGCAAGCGACCTCGCAGGCATAGCATCCTATACATTGCTGGCTATTTGCCATAATAAAACGGTTCATGACGATTCCCTTGCAGGCTCTGATAACCTTATTCTTTTAATGGAATAGTGTATTTACCCACCGCAACGGTAACAGGCAATGTTCATTTGCCCAGGAACGGGAAATATTTCGCCTGAACCTGTGTCAGATCAATTAATTTCACCGCCAGTGAAATTACGTTTCATTCCTTTAAAACAAGGCTTATCAGGACGCGATTAGTGAGAGTTAAACAACCTGTTTCACGCAGCCTTGCCCGGGCCTTTTTCTCCATCATCTCCCTCTCTCTGCTGACCAGCGCCATCGCGCTATTTACCCTCGCCAGCGGGCAGCGTGATGCCGAGGCGATTAACCTGGCCGGCTCGTTGCGAATGCAGAGCTATCGCCTGGGATACGATATCCAGCGGGGCAGCGTCGACCTGCTGCCGCATCGCAAAATCTGGCAGCAAACCCTGAACGCCCCTGCCCTGCTCACCCTGAAAAGCTGGTATGTGCCGGACGAGGTAAAAGAGCGCTATCGCCAGCTGCAGATCTCATGGCAGGCGGTGGATCAGAAACTCGCCCAGGGCGATTACGTCTGGTATCAGGGCCAGATGGACGCGTACGTGGCGCGTATCGACGCTTTTGTTCTCTCCCTGCAGCACTACGCCGAACATAAGATCCGGCTGGTGTTCGCCATCTCCCTGGCGGGCGGGACGGGTATTTTCCTGCTGGTGTTTATCACCCTGCGCCGGATCCGCCGGCAGGTGGTCGCCCCGCTCAATCACCTGGTGACCTCCAGCCTGCAAATCGAGCAAGGCCACTTTGATACCCCGGTGCCGGATACCGATCTGCCCAACGAGCTTGGCCTGCTCTCCCGCACCTTCAATCATATGTCGACGGAACTGCACAGCCTGTACCGCTCGCTGGAGAGTTCGGTTGAGGAGAAGACGCACCATCTGCACGAAGCCCATCAGCAGCTGGAGATGCTGTTTACCTGCTCCCAGGCGCTGAATACCGGCAAGATAGACAGCCACTGCTTCCGCAACATCCTGCACACTGTCTGCGAATATACCGGGATAAATTATCTGGCCCTGCACACCAGCGACGGCTGGCAGATGCAGGAGGGGGAAGCCGCAGCGCACCTCGACACCCAGGTGCTGCCGGTGGTGATGCTGGAGACCCGCTTCGGCGAACTGCGCTGGCAAAGCGCGCAGCGCGCCGTTCCGGTGCCGCTGATGAAGAGCGTCGCGACGATGCTTGGCCGGGGCCTGTTTTCCAACCAGGCGCAGAAGCACTATCACCAGCTGCTGCTGATGGAGGAGCGCGCCACCATCGCCCGCGAGCTGCATGATTCCCTGGCGCAGGTGCTCTCTTATCTGCGCATCCAGCTGACGCTGCTTAAACATGCGGTACCGGAGGAGAACGAAACGGCGCAGGCGATCATCACCGATTTCTCCCGGGCGCTGAATGCCGCCTACCGCCAGCTGCGCGAACTGCTTACCACCTTCCGCCTGACGCTGAACCAGGTCAATCTGCCTGCCGCCCTGCAGGAGACGCTGGAGGATTTACAAAAACAGACCGCCGCCCGGCTGAGCCTCGACTGCCAGCTTTCGTCGCTGGCGCTGGATGCGCAGATGCAGGTGCACCTGCTGCAGATTGTCCGGGAGGCGGTGCTGAACGCCATCAAGCATGCGCAGGCCAGCGAGATTACGGTCAGCTGCGTCACCGACCCGGACGGCAGCCACAGGGTGACTGTTCGTGATAACGGCATCGGGATTGGCGATGCCAGCGAACCGCCGGGTCACTACGGCCTGAACATTATGCGCGAGCGCGCCGACCGCCTGGGGGGAACCCTGAGCTTCTCGCAGCCGCCGGACGGCGGCACTCAGGTCAGCGTGAGTTTTCGCTCTTCAACTACCATCGAGGGTAAATAACGGTAAAAACAGCCGGGGAGTCATCTTTCAGCCGCGCGGATGAACAATACTCACCGCTGCACAACGGGCGATGGCGCGGAGAAAGCGCATGATAATTTACATTATCTCCTTTATTTCTCCACGTTTGACATCCCCCTTACCGCTAGAGTTATGCGGGCTATAAACAATTACGACGCGCAGCAAAACGAGGTCCTACTTTAATGGCGAATTTTTTCATCGATCGCCCCATTTTTGCCTGGGTGCTGGCAATTCTGTTGTGTCTGACCGGCACGCTGGCTATTTTTTCCCTTCCCGTTGAGCAGTATCCCGATCTGGCTCCGCCTAACGTGCGGATCACGGCCAACTATCCGGGAGCATCCGCGCAAACCCTGGAGAACACCGTCACCCAGGTGATTGAGCAGAACATGACGGGCCTCGACAACCTGATGTACATGTCGTCCCAGAGCAGCGCCACCGGCCAGGCGTCGATAACCCTGAGCTTTACCGCGGGCGCTGACCCGGATGAAGCGGTGCAACAGGTGCAGAACCAGCTGCAGTCGGCCATGCGTAAGCTGCCGCAGGCGGTACAGAATCAGGGCGTGACGGTGCGTAAAACCGGCGATACCAACATCCTGACCATTGCGTTTGTCTCCACTGACGGCTCAATGGATAAGCAGGATATCGCCGACTATGTCGCCAGTAATATTCAGGATCCGCTGAGCCGTATCAACGGCGTGGGGGATATCGACGCCTACGGGTCGCAATACTCGATGCGTATCTGGCTCGACCCGGCGAAGCTCAACAGCTTCCAGATGACCGCGAAAGACGTCACCGACGCCATCGAATCACAGAACGCGCAGATTGCGGTGGGCCAGCTGGGCGGAACACCGTCCGTGGACAAGCAGGCGCTGAACGCCACCATCAACTCCCAGTCGCTGTTACAAACCCCGCAGCAGTTCCGCGATATCACTCTGCGCGTCAATCAGGATGGATCCGAGGTGCGTCTGGGGGATGTTGCCACCGTGGAGATGGGGGCCGAGAAGTACGATTACCTGAGCCGCTTTAACGGCAAAGCGGCCTCCGGGCTGGGCGTTAAGCTGGCCTCCGGCGCTAACGAGATGGCCACCGCGGAGCTGGTGATCGACCGTCTCGATGAGCTGTCGCACTATTTCCCCCACGGGCTGGAATACAAAATCGCCTACGAGACCACCTCGTTCGTGAAGGCCTCCATTGAAGATGTGGTGAAAACCCTGCTGGAAGCCATCGCCCTGGTATTCCTGGTGATGTATCTGTTCCTGCAAAACTTCCGCGCAACGCTGATCCCGACCATCGCCGTCCCGGTGGTGTTGATGGGCACCTTCACGGTGCTCTACGCCTTTGGCTACAGCATTAACACCCTCACCATGTTCGCGATGGTGCTGGCGATAGGCCTGCTGGTGGATGACGCCATCGTGGTGGTGGAGAACGTCGAACGTATCATGAGCGAAGAGGGACTCTCGCCCCGTGAAGCCACACGGAAATCGATGAAGCAGATCCAGGGCGCGCTGGTGGGTATCGCCATGGTGCTGTCGGCGGTCTTTGTGCCGATGGCCTTCTTCGGCGGCACCACCGGGGCGATCTACCGCCAGTTCTCGATAACCATCGTTGCGGCGATGGTGCTGTCGGTGCTGGTGGCGATGATCCTCACCCCGGCGCTGTGCGCCACCCTGCTTAAGCCGCTGCATAAGGGCGAGCAGCACGGTCAGAAGGGGTTCTTCGGCTGGTTCAACCGCATGTTTAACCGCAACGCGGCGCGCTACGAAGCGGGCGTAGGGCGGATCCTGCAACGCAGCCTGCGCTGGATGCTGATCTACGTGCTGCTGCTGGGGGGCATGGTCTTTATGTTCCTGCGCCTGCCCACCTCGTTCCTGCCGCTGGAAGACCGGGGCATGTTTATCACCTCGGTACAGTTACCGAGCGGCTCGACCCAGCAGCAGACCCTGAAGGTGGTGCAGCAGGTGGAGTCGTACTTCTTTAACCAGGAGAAAGACAACGTGCTGTCGGTCTTTGCCACCGTGGGCTCCGGCCCCGGCGGGAACGGGCAGAACGTGGCGCGTATGTTTGTCCGCCTGAAAGACTGGGATGAGCGTGATGCCAAAACCGGCAGCTCGTTCGCCATTATCGAGCGCGCCACCAAAGCCTTCAGCCACATTAAAGAGGCGCGGGTCTTTGCCAGCAGCCCACCGGCCATTAGCGGGCTCGGCAGCTCGGCAGGCTTTGACATGGAGCTGCAGGATCACGCCGGAGCCGGTCATGACGCCCTGATGGCCGCCCGCGACCGGCTGCTGGAGCTGGCCGGGGAAGAGCCTTCCCTGACCCGCGTGCGCCACAACGGTCTGGACGACAGCCCGCAGCTGCAAATCGATATCGATCAGCGCAAAGCGCAGGCGCTGGGCGTCTCCATCGACGACATCAACGACACCCTGCAAACCGCGTGGGGCTCAAGCTACGTGAACGATTTTATGGATCGTGGCCGCGTGAAGAAGGTCTATGTCCAGTCGGCGGCTAAATACCGCATGCTGCCGGACGATATCAACCTGTGGTATGTGCGCAATAAAGACGGCGGCATGGTGCCCTTCTCGGCCTTTGCCACCTCGCGCTGGGAGACCGGTTCACCGCGTCTGGAGCGCTATAACGGCTACGCTGCGGTAGAGATTGTCGGGGAAGCCGCGCCGGGCGTCAGCACCGGTACCGCCATGGATACGATGGAAAATCTGGTGCAGCAGCTGCCTGCCGGGTTTGGCCTCGAGTGGACCGCCATGTCCTATCAGGAGCGCCTCTCGGGTGCCCAGGCTCCGGCATTGTATGCCCTGTCGCTGCTGGTGGTGTTCCTGTGTCTGGCCGCGCTGTATGAGAGCTGGTCGGTGCCGTTCTCGGTAATGCTGGTGGTTCCACTGGGGGTGATCGGCGCCCTGCTCGCCACCTGGATGCGCGGCCTGGAAAATGACGTCTACTTCCAGGTGGGGCTGTTGACGGTTATTGGCCTGTCGGCGAAGAACGCCATTCTGATTGTCGAGTTTGCCAACGAGATGAACGAAAAAGGTCACGACCTGATGGCCGCGACGCTCGAAGCCTGTCGCCAGCGTCTGCGTCCTATTCTGATGACCTCCCTGGCGTTCGTCTTTGGCGTGCTGCCGATGGCAACCAGCTCCGGTGCGGGGTCCAGCAGCCAGCATGCGGTGGGTACCGGGGTGATGGGCGGGATGATCTCGGCGACGATCCTCGCCATTTACTTCGTGCCGCTGTTCTTTGTTCTGGTGCGTCGACGTTTCCCGTTAAAGGAACGACAGAAATAAGCTACTGAAAATAAAAAAGGCGTCCTTACCGGACGCCTTTTTTGTGTGTTTATTTTCACACTATTGTTATTAACTAATTAAGTGCTCTTGCAATTCTTGCTGAATGTCATTTACGAAGCATGCCTTCGATAAAATCTTTCCAGTTCCCCAGTTCACGTTCAATCATAACTACCTCTCTTATTATTATGGGCCATTCTACGAGAATATATCATCATTGTGAAGACTTTTTAATCAGTGGTACTGCTCTACCCCCGTTGGTACGACTGGCTTGTAGATAATATGGGTCCTTCTCCATAAATTTTATGTGACCAACTGCAATATTTTGAAATAACCTTAATCGAGGGTGAGATGTTTATTTACTCCCTGTTCTTACTAAACTTTTTCGCCGTTGGACTTCTATGCGATAAAGATGAAATAATATTCATGACCTGTGCACTATTTATGCCGCGGTTGAATATTCAATAATGTAATAAAACAAATGTGTTATATTTCCGCAAACCTTTAATCATCGAAAATACTGAGCAACTGCCCACTTTTAAGACAAAAGGATTCACCATGACCACCCTGTACGGCATCAAAAATTGCGACACCATTAAAAAAGCCCGCCGCTGGCTGGAGCAGAACAACGTTGACTACCGTTTTCACGACTATCGCGCTGACGGCCTTGATGCTGATTTGATGCAGAAGTTCATCGCCGAGCTCGGCTGGGAAGCCCTGCTGAACACCCGCGGCACCACCTGGCGTAAACTGGATGAATCCCTGCGCGCCAGCATCAACAATGCGGACAGCGCCGCGGCGTTAATGCTTGAAATGCCAGCAATCATCAAACGCCCATTGCTCTGGGCGCCCGGTAAGCCTATGCTGCTGGGTTTCAACGAAAATCAATACCAAACCTATTTTATTGAGGTGTAGTCTATGTCATGCCCGGTCATTGAGCTGACTCAGCAGCTTATTCGCCGCCCTTCCCTGAGCCCCGATGATGCGGGTTGTCAGGCTCTGATGATCGAACGCCTGCGGGCGATTGGTTTTACCGTCGAACCGATGGATTTTGGCGACACGCAAAATTTCTGGGCCTGGCGCGGTCAGGGTGAAACACTGGCGTTTGCCGGCCATACCGATGTGGTGCCAGCCGGGGATGCCGACCGCTGGATCAATCCGCCTTTCGAACCGACCATCCGCGACGGCATGCTGTTTGGCCGCGGCGCGGCGGACATGAAAGGCTCCCTGGCGGCGATGGTGGTTGCCGCCGAACGTTTCGTGGCGCAATACCCGAACCATAAAGGCCGTCTGGCGTTCTTGATCACCTCTGATGAAGAGGCCAGCGCTAAAAACGGCACCGTGAAGGTGGTTGAAACGCTGATGGCGCGCAACGAACGTCTGGATTACTGCCTGGTGGGCGAGCCGTCCAGCACCGAAGTGGTGGGTGACGTGGTCAAAAATGGCCGTCGCGGCTCCATCACCTGTAACCTGACCATTCACGGCGTGCAGGGTCATGTGGCCTATCCGCATCTGGCCGATAACCCGGTACATCGCGCCGCCCCGATGCTCAACGAGCTGGTCGGGATCGAATGGGATAAGGGCAACGACTATTTCCCGCCAACCAGCATGCAGATTGCCAACATTCAGGCCGGTACCGGCAGCAACAACGTTATCCCTGGCGATCTGTTTGTGCAGTTTAACTTCCGCTTCAGCACCGAGCTGACGGACGAGATGATCAAAGCCCGCGTGGTGGCCCTGCTGGAGAAACACCAGCTGCGCTACAGCATCGACTGGTGGCTGTCCGGCCAGCCGTTCCTGACCGGACGCGGTAAGCTGGTGGATGCGGTGGTTAACGCTATCGCGCACTATAATGAAATTAAACCGCAACTGCTGACCACTGGCGGAACCTCTGACGGACGCTTTATTGCCCGCATGGGTGCACAGGTGGTCGAACTTGGGCCGGTGAACGCCACGATTCATAAAATCAATGAATGCGTGAACGCCGCAGATTTGCAACTGCTGGCCCGTATGTATCAACGTATCATGGAGCAGCTCGTCGCCTGACGGTTGCCCCAAAGAAGGATAAGCGAATGGACTGGCTGGCTAAATACTGGTGGATCCTGGTACTGGTTTTTCTGGTAGGCGTGCTGCTGAACGTGATCAAGGATCTCAAGCGCGTTGACCATAAGAAATTCCTCGCCAACAAACCTGAACTCCCTCCCCACCGTGATTTTAATGACAAGTGGGATGATGAAGACGACTGGCCGAAGAAAGACCAGAAGAAGTAACGCCTTCACCCTCTCCCCGACGGGGAGAGGGTTATCCGCTAAAAGAATTCAACAATATCGTCATCATTCGGCTTGCCGCCGCTGAGCGCTTCATCGAAGTAGTGTTTCGGCACGGTATACCGCAGGTGATCCAGCGCAAACTGAACGCTGCGATCGTCAATGGCGTGGCCCAGATCGTCGACAATATCCAGCGTCACATCGCCCCCTGCGCGGATCAGCGCTTCCTGAGCGGCAACCGCATGGGAAAGCTCGATCACGCGATCTTCCCCGCCGTGGATCAGATGGATAGTGGTCTTCGTGGTCGCCTGCTCGGGCAAGGTCGCATAGCGACCGTTGAAAGCAATCACCCGTGAGACCAGACCCGGCTCCGCCTTTACGCTCTCCAGCGCCATGATCGCGCCCTGAGAAAAACCAATCAGCGCGGTGGCATCTGACTTCACCCCGCTCTGCTGCTGCCAGTAACGCACCGTTTCGACAAAGGTCGGCATGATGGCATCCACCCGCCCCTGACGGCTCTCTTCGGTCACGTCCTGCACCGAAAACCACTGGCGACCGTTCGGGCCGCACGGCTGTGGACCGCCCACGCTGACCACCAGAGCGTCGGGAAACAGCGGCGCAAACCAGCTGCCAACCTGCCCCATATTGACCGGGTTATCGCCGACGCCATGAAACAGCAGCAGCAGCTGTTTGGCCGGTTTATCGGGGCTCTGGACAACAAAATGGTCATGTTTCATGGCAGTCTCCTTAATTGATAAACGGGATTCTACGCCTGACAGGCAGAATGAACATGCCAGTTTACTGATGAAGTCATTGAAAAAATTGCCATTGCAAAACAGTCTGTTTCAGCTCCTGACAGCGAGGGTTGTCCAGCTGCGCCAGCGCCTGGCCCGCCTCGCTGCGCAGATAGCTCAGCAGCGCCTTGCGCCCGCTCAGCCCCAACAGTTGGCTCAGGTCGCTGTCGTCCATGCCCTGCCCGATTTTGCCCCGCAGGCCGGTCAGCGGCAGATCCGCCGTGTTCAGCAATCGCGTCAGACTGGCGAGCGATGCCGTGAGCGGGCGGTGCGCAAAAGCAAACCCGGCCAGCTCCAGCCAGTCATCATCATTAAGGGTAGCTTCCCCTGCAGGCTGTACCGGGATCTTTTCACCGTTCCAGCGCTCAATTACCGCAGCATCGCGGCACAGCCGATGATGCTCACGCTGGCACAGCGCCTGCCCCGCCGCGCTGAGCGGCAGGATCGCCATCGCGGTGAAGCAGCCACTGCTGGCTTCGCGGTGACTTCCCATGCGTACCAGCACAAATCCACAGCGCTGCCAGAAGCGCCACAGCTCGTCGGTGTAGCCGAAGCTGACGGAAAGGTAGTCGAGGCTCTCCTGCTGGCGGCTACTGGCCACCAGCGCCTGACCAATGCCTTCACGCTGGCGGGCAGGATGGACGGCCACCCGGGTTACCCGTCGGGCGGTGAGCGTCGCCGCCTGAGGTGAGCCGCCGTGGGCTGCTAAAGATTGCGCCACCAGATTGCCGCGCGGACGCCGGTAGCCCGCCCACACCGCCTGGCTGAGCGTCGGGCTCAGACCGCCCTCCTCCACCAGCCACAGCGCGCCGCAGACGCTCTCCCCGGCGCGGGCGACGGCAAAATGCTGCCCGGGGGCATCCATCATGCGCCGCAGATCCAAGGGTGACGTTCGGTAGTGGGCGGCGCAGAGCAGTTTGTAGACGGCGGTCGGCAGCGCGGGCTCGCGGCTCCAGGCCTCATGCTCCAGCGGCATATAACTGATTCCGCCCTGCGGAACGCGGTCGTCGGGCTCATCATCAAACAGCAGGACATCCGCAATAATGCGCTCCAGCGGACAGCCTGCGGCCCAGCGCACCGGGGCGGAGAGCGTGAAGTAACGCAGCCCGGCAAAACGGGCGCAGAATTTCAGTAAAAAGCCCCGGCCGGTGCCTTCGTAGCCCTGCACCGTAGTGGTGAGCAGAACGCGGGGGAAGCGCGTCACCAGCCGCTCCAGCAGCGGGCCGGGAATGGCTGCCGCCTCATCGACAATCAGCCAGTCGGCGTGCAGATCCGAAGCCAGCAGCGCATCCGGGGCTATAAAGTGGTAGCGCTCGCCGCCAAAGCGGGCAATGACCTCCGTCGCCGCTCTGGCGGGGGCGGTGACAATGGCGTTGCCGGCAATGCGCTGCAACAGCATGCCCGCCAGCGCCGATTTGCCGCGCCCGCGCGGGGCGGTCACGGCGGCGACGCCTTCGGGCATCGTCATGAGTTGGTCGAGAACAGCCGCCTGCTCGCTCTGCGGTTCGCCGCTGGCCGGGTGCCAGGCGGGTGCCGGTGCGGATGGCGTAAAGCTAAAAGGCTCGCCCTGCTGCCAGCGTAATACCAGCGGATCGCGCAGGATGTGGCGGCAGAAGCGGTGAATAAAACGCGGCGTGGGGATGGGCTGCGGGCTGTCGCTCCAGCGCAGTGAATCCTGGTCGGATTCCTGCGGCCAGCGCGCCAGATCGGGCGTGAGTAATACCAGCACGCTTCCGGCACGCAGCGTGCCCGCCACGGCGGCAAACGCCGAGACCTCAAAGCCCTGTCGGGCATCGAAGATAGCGTGCAGAAACTCGCGGCCCAGCAGTTGATGCAGCGCCTGCGGCGCGCAGGAAGGCAATTGCGGAGCGTCAGGGCCAATCCACAGCCAGTCCCCGGGATAGTGCCCTTTCAGCAGCAGCGCCTGCTGCTGCGTCCAGATGTCATCTCCGCTCAGCACCAGCAGCCGCCGGTGCCCCTCCCGCGCCAGTTGTTCAGGCAGGCCTGATAAATTCATCCCTGACATTGAGGATCAGATTGCCTTGCCGAAGGTATTGCATTGCGCCGGATCGCCGCCGTCAAAACCTTTTTTGAACCAGCTGTAGCGCTGTTCCGACGTGCCGTGGGTAAAGCTGTCCGGCACGACGTGACCCTGACTTTGCTTTTGCAAACGGTCATCGCCAATGGCGTGGGCGGCGTTAAGTGCCTCTTCCAGATCGCCCGCTTCCAGCACCCCCTCCTGCTGCATACTGTGGCCCCAGACGCCGGCAAAGCAGTCGGCCTGCAGTTCCATGCGCACTGACAGGGCGTTCACTTCTTTCTCGCTGGCATTCTGCTGGAGCTGGCGGACTTTAGGCTCAATCCCGAGCAGTTTTTGCACGTGATGACCCACTTCATGGGCGATGACGTAGCCCTGGGCAAAGTCGCCGTCGGCGCCCAGTTTGCGTTTCATGTCATCGTAGAAGGAGAGATCGATATAGACGGTAGAATCAGCAGGACAGTAGAACGGCCCCATCACCGATTGCCCGGTACCGCAGCCGGTGCGCGTGGCGCCGCGATACATCACCAGCTTCGGCTGCTGGTAGGTCCGGCCCATTTTGTCGAACAGCTGGCCCCAGGTATCTTCCGTTGTAGCGAGGATCACCGAGGTAAACTTCGCCGCTTCATCTTCGTTCGGGCTGATGGATCGCGGAGACTGATACTGTTGCTGCTGCATCGGTTGCCCGGTCAGCAGCCCGCTGAGGTCGACGCCGTAGTAGCCCGCCACCACCACAACCAGCAGGATAATGATGCCGCCCTTGCCGCCAGGTAAACGAAAACCCGGGCCGCCCATGGATGGGCCACCGCCGCCACTACGTCTGTCTTCTACATTGTCGCTTTCGCGACGTCCTTGCCAACGCATAACCACCTCGAAAAATATCATCCTAATAATAGGTAGATCGTAGGCGGTTCGGGACAAGATTACCACTGGAAACAGGGGTGAGATGCCAGAGGACCTTTCGCTCCCCTGGCAGAAAAGGCAGGATTAGTCGAGATTGACGCCCAGACGGTGGGCAACGGCTTCATACGCTTCGATTACGCCGCCGAGGCTTTGGCGGAAGCGGTCTTTGTCCATTTTATCCAGGGTCTCTTTGTCCCACAGGCGGCTGCCGTCCGGGGAGAATTCATCACCCAGCACCACCTCGCCTTTATACAGTCCGAATTCCAGTTTGAAGTCGACCAGGATCAGGCCCGCGTCGTCAAACAGCTTCTTCAGCACGTCGTTGGCTTTGTAGGTCAGTTCCTGCATGCGCGCCAGGTTCTCTTTGCTCACCCAGCCAAAGGTTTCGCAGTAAGATTCGTTGACCATCGGATCGTGCATGGCGTCGTTTTTCAGGAACAGGTCGAACAGCGGCGGATTCAGCTCGATACCCTCTTCGATACCCAGACGCTTCACCAGGGAGCCCGCGGCGCGGTTACGAACGACACATTCGACCGGCACCATATCCAGCTTCTTCACCAGACACTCCGTATCGGACAGCAACGCTTCCATCTGCGTCGGGATGCCCGCTTCTTCCAGCTTGCTCATAATGAAGTGGTTGAACTTGTTGTTCACCATCCCTTTACGGTCAAACTGCTCAATGCGCGCGCCATCTCCTGCTGACGTATCATTGCGGAACTCGAGCACCAACAGATCCGGGTTTTCCGTGCTGTATACGGTTTTCGCTTTGCCACGATACAACTCAGCTTGCTTCTGCATCTTAATTACTCCTGGTGTGATGATTTGTGTTCAAAACTGGAGATATTATGCCACGCACACGTTTGCGTAGCACGAAAATTAAAAGGGCTGGAGTAACCAGCCCTTTTTTTTACTTGCTGAAGGCTGCCTGGAGGACAGCGACCAGCGCATCGTTCTGCGACTGGGTCAGCGTATGGCCTTTCGGATCGATAAACTGCAGGCTGCTACGGTTATCCAGGTCGCCGACCTGAAGTTTGTAATCGCCAGAAGAGAGTCCCGGATCGCGTACGCCCAGCGCTTCCCAACTGCTGTCAGACAGCGGCTTGTAGGTGAGCGTCACGCTGCCCGTTGAACGGGTGCTGTCGGTTACTTTCATGCCGACGCGCTCAAGGGTGGATGGCAGACGCTGCCAGACCTGGTTGAACGGACCACGCACCACCAGCATTGGCAGACCAGTATCGTCGGCAGCGCTCTGCACGTCGAAGGTCGCGCCATTGCGGCTCTGAGCGGCATTGGCAGCGTCGGTGGCGTTCTTGTCGAGACCCGCAGCAATGACGTTAAGCAGTTCGGTGCTGTAACGCTGCATGGATGCCGCGTCTGCAACCGGTTTGCCCGCCTGCTCCAGGTTCAGCAGTTTAACCACCACCGCCTGCTGATAACCCTGAGGTTTAACAGAGACTTGATAGCGTCCACGGTACTGTTGATCTTCGTCCAGACGGTTCCATTCGATCCAGTCTGTCGACAGCGTCTGGCTGGCGTCGTCGCGCTGAGTAATCGCGTAGTTCTTCGACTGAAGGACGCTAACCACCTGCGGCCACAGCGTGGCGTTACGCGCGCTTTCAACCTGCAGCGTTGCGGTATCGCCAGTGAACTGAGTACGCGCCCCGCTCACCAGCGCCAGAGGCTGTGCTGGCGGACGAATATCAAGCGCTTTGCCTACCGCGCCGCTGCCGTTGGTGACCGGAATGTTGTAGTCGCCATTCTGAATCGGCAGGATCATGCCAGCAGGTGCATGAAGTTCAGCAAGCGGCGCGGCATCCAGATAGGATTCGTCACCACTCACCTGGCGCTTGTAGCGTGAATCTGAGCTACAGGCCGCGAGCAGCATAACAAGCGAAACACCCGCAACCTTCGCCAGGCGCGACTTCTGTACTGAGTAAGCCATCAAATCTCCCTAAACTTTACAGCAGACCGGCATGCTTAAGCGCGCTCGTGACCGTTTCGCGACCGTGGTCGGTAATCGGGGTCATTGGCAGGCGCAGCGTATCGGTCGCTACAAGTCCCAACTCCTTACATGCCCATTTCACTGGGATCGGATTGGGTTCGACAAATAATTTGTTGTGCAGCGGCATCAGACGCTGGTTAATCAAGCGTGCTTCATGGAAATGACCGGCCGCAGCCAGTTTACACATTTCAGCCATATCGCGGGCTGCAACGTTGGAGGTCACGGAAATCACGCCGTGGCCACCGAGCTGCATAAAGTCCAGCGAGGTCGCATCATCGCCACTCAGCAGAATAAAGTCGTCTGAAACCAGCTCTTTGATCTGATGAACGCGGCTTAAGTTCCCGGTCGCCTCTTTAATACCGATAATATTTTTTACTTTCGCGAGGCGGCCTACCGTTTCTGGCAGCATATCGCAGCCAGTGCGCGACGGCACATTATACAGAATTTGTGGCAAGTCAGTATGTTCAGCGATGGCTTTGAAATGCTGGAACAAACCTTCCTGGGTCGGGCGGTTGTAGTATGGCGTGACCGTCAGGCAGCCTACCACACCACTGTCGTTAAAACGCTGGGTCAGGCTGATGGCTTCCGCGGTCGCGTTGGCGCCCGTACCGGCGATAACCGGGATACGCCCGTCAGCCAGTTCGAGAGTCATCATGACCACTTCGCCATGCTCTTCATGGCTCAACGTTGCAGATTCACCGGTAGTCCCTACCGAAACAATCGCCGAGGTTCCGCTGGCGACATGATAATCAATCAGTTTCTTCAGGCTTGACCGGCAGACATTACCTTTCTCATCCATCGGTGTAACAAGCGCGACAATACTTCCCGTGAACATGGGCCATCCTCTGTGCGTACAAGAGCCTCAATGGTACGTTTGGTGCTGTAATAAAAGCAAGCGACGTGAGGCCTCCAGGTTATTGTATGCCGGTTTTTTTTATGCTTTCCTTAGAAAGACTAAACCACGCAAAGGAAGAACAGGTTTGACAACCTCATCACAACATTACCTGGTTATCACTGCGCTGGGTGCCGACAGGCCGGGGATCGTGAACACCATCACCCGCCACGTCAGTAGCTGCGGCTGCAATATCGAAGACAGCCGCCTGGCGATGCTGGGTGAAGAGTTTACCTTCATCATGCTGCTTTCCGGGTCGTGGAATGCGATCACCTTAATTGAATCGACCCTGCCGTTAAAAGGCGCAGAGTTGGATCTGCTGATCGTGATGAAGCGCACCACCGCGCGCCCGCAGCCGGCCCTGCCCGCCACCGTATGGGTGCAGGTGGAAGTGACGGACTCCCCGCATTTAATCGAACGCTTTACCGCCCTGTTTGACAGCCACCAGATGAATATCGCTGAGCTGGTTTCGCGTACTCAGCCGGGTGAAGTCGGCACCGTGCCTAAACTGTTTATTCAGATCACCGCGCACAGCCCGGCGTCGCGCGATGCGTCAAATATCGAGCAAGCGTTCAAAGCCCTCTGTACAGAACTGAATGCGCAAGGCAGTATTAACGTCGTCAATTATTCCCAGCATGAACAGGATGGAGTTGAGTAATGAATCCACTGAAAGCCGGTGACATCGCACCGAAATTTAGCTTGCCCGATCAAGACGGTGAGCAAGTAAATTTAACCGACTTCCAGGGACAGCGTGTACTGGTCTATTTCTACCCGAAAGCCATGACCCCAGGCTGTACCGTACAAGCCTGCGGCTTACGCGATAACATGGACGAGTTGAAAACTGCTGGCGTTGAAGTGCTGGGTATCAGCACCGACAAGCCGGAAAAACTGTCTCGCTTCGCCGAAAAAGAGCTGCTGAACTTCACGCTGCTGTCCGACGAAGATCACCAGGTCTGCAACGCGTTTGGCGTCTGGGGTGAGAAAACCTTTATGGGTAAAACCTATGACGGTATTCACCGCATCAGCTTCCTGATCGACGCTGACGGCAAGGTTGAACACGTGTTTGATGATTTCAAAACCAGCAATCACCATGATGTGGTGCTGGAATGGGTTAAAGCGAACGCCTGAAGGTAAATGCAAAACGGCAACCTGAGTTGCCGTTTTTAGTGTTTGCTCCCTCTCCACGTGGGAGAGGGTCGGGGTGAGGGCGTCAGCCCGCACAAAACCGTAGGCCGGGTAAGCGTAGCGCCACCCGGCAAAAAACTACTCCTCCACCGCCGGCACATCCGGCCATGCGTGAACCACCGCTTTAATCAGCGTTGCCAGCGGGATCGCAAAGAACACGCCCCAGAATCCCCATAATCCGCCAAAAATGACCACCGACAGGATAATGACCAGCGGGTGAAGGTTCACCGCTTCCGAGAACAGCACCGGCACCAGCAGGTTTCCGTCCAGCCCCTGAATGATCAGATAAACAACGAAACAGCTCCAGAACTCCGTGCCCAACCCAAACTGGAACAGCGCCACGCCCACCACCGGAATAGTGACCACAAAGGCTCCGATATAGGGGATCAGCACCGAGAAGCCGACCAGTACCGCCAATAGCAGGGAATAGTTCAGGCCAAAGATCAAGAAACCAATCCAGGTGGCGACCCCAACGACAATCATCTCCAGCACCTTGCCGCGGATGTAATTGGTGATCTGCTGGTTCATCTCCTTCCACACCTGCCCTGCCAGGCCACGGTTACGCGGCAGAACGCGACGCACCGCGTTAAGCATCTGCTCTTTATCTTTAACCAGGAAGAAGACCATCAGCGGCACCAGCACCAGATAGACCGCCAGCGTCAGCAGGCCCACCAGCGACGCGAGGGAGAATTTCACCACCGTATCCCCCATCGTCATGATGCGGGTACGCATGTTTTCAGCCATCGCATCAATAATGCCCGCGTCCATCAGGGCCGGATAGCGGCGCGGCAGGGTGGCGGAAAAGTCAGACAGTTTGCTCAGCATCCCCGGCATGTCGCGGATCAGGTTTATCCCCTGCTGCCAGGCGATAGGCAGAACCACAAAGGACATCACCATTAATATGCCGACAAAAAAGACCAGCACGATGATGCTGGCCCAGCGGCGGGAGCAGCCAATATTTTCCAGCCGGACGGTAGGCCACTCCAGCAGATAGGCGAGCACAATCGCCACCAGCAGCGGTGCCAGCAGCCCGCTAAAGAAGAAGAGGATGCCAAATCCGGCAACCAGAATAACCAGTAAAGCAATGGCTTCGGGATCGCTAAAGCGTCGGCGGTACCACTGCATTAATAACTCGAGCATACAACCCTTCCCTGAAGATGTTGGCTGGACGTAAAGGGTGAATTGTATCGAAGAGTTAATGAAAAGACTTTCGCTTTTTCGTGCTCTGTCACAAAACGCAAAAGCCTGAAAAGAGGGATTTTCTTATCGCCCTGACGCGAATACACTGGCAGAGCAGCCGCAGATGAACGATATGCGGGTTCTTCGGTCAAATTAGCACACCCACCAGACAGGACAGAGGTTATGTTCAGGCAGTTGAAAAAAACGTTGGTTGCGACGCTCATCGCTGCGCTGACCGCTGGCCAGATGATGCCAGCCTTCGCTGACTCTGCAGACTCATTGCCGGATATGGGCACCTCGGCAGGAAGCACGCTCTCCATTGGTCAGGAGATGCAAATGGGCGACTTCTATGTGCGCCAGCTGCGCGGCAGCGCGCCGCTGATTAACGATCCGCTGCTGGTGCAGTACATCAATTCGCTGGGGATGCGTCTTGTCTCCCATGCGAATTCGGTCAAGACGCCTTTCCACTTCTATTTAATCAATAACGACGAGATCAACGCCTTCGCCTTCTTCGGCGGCAACGTGGTGCTGCACTCGGCGTTATTCCGCTATGCCGATAACGAAAGCCAGCTGGCCTCGGTCATGGCGCACGAAATCTCCCACGTCACCCAGCGCCACCTGGCGCGAGCGATGGAAGATCAGAAGCGCAGCGCCCCGCTCACCTGGGTGGGCGCGCTGGGCTCTATCCTGCTGGCGATGGCCAGCCCGCAGGCGGGTATGGCGGCGCTGACCGGTACTCTGGCGGGAACCCGTCAGGGGATGATCAGCTTTACCCAGCAAAACGAACAGGAAGCCGACCGCATCGGTATTCAGGTGCTGCAGCGCTCCGGGTTTGACCCGCAGGCGATGCCGGGCTTCCTCGAAAAATTACTCGACCAGGCGCGCTACTCTTCACGCCCGCCGGAAATTTTGCTCACCCACCCGCTGCCGGAAAGCCGCCTTTCGGATGCGCGCAACCGCGCCAACCAGATGCGTCCGGTGGTGGTGCAGTCTTCGCAAGATTTCTACATGGCGAAGGTCAGAACCCTCGGCATGTACAACTCCGGGCGTAACCAACTGACCAACGATCTGCTGGATGCCCTGAACAAAGGCAACGTCCGTGAGCAGCGGGCGGCTCAGTATGGGCGTGCACTGCAGGCGATGGAAGCCAGTAACTACGACGAAGCCCGCAAGAACCTGCAGCCGCTGCTGGCCGCAGAGTCAGGCAACGCCTGGTATCTCGATCTCGCAACCGATATCGATTTAGGGCAGAAAAAAGCCCAGGATGCGATTAACCGCCTGAAAGGTGCCCGCGATCTGCGCAACAATCCGGTACTGCAGCTCAACCTGGCGAACGCTTACTTACAGGGTGGACAGCCGCAGGACGCCGCCACGCTCCTCAACCGCTACACCTTCAGTAATAAGGATGACCCTAACGGTTGGGATCTGCTGGCCCAGGCAGAAGCCGCGCTTGGCCATCGCGATCAGGAGCTGGCTGCCCGGGCCGAAGGTTTTGCCCTTGCCGGACGCCTGGATCAGGCCATCTCCCTGCTGAGCAGCGCCAGCTCGCAGGTAAAACTCGGCAGTCTGCAACAGGCCCGTTACGATGCCCGCATCGATCAGCTGCGCCAGCTGCAGGAGCGCTATCGCCCGTATGAAAAGATGTAAAAGGAGAAAAGATGTCTGACGCGGTTACGATCTACCATAACCCTCGCTGCTCAAAGAGCCGTGAAACCCTGAACCTGCTCAAGGATAACGGCGTTGAGCCGCAGGTGGTGCTCTATCTGGAGACGCCGCCGGATGCCGACACCCTGCGCACGCTGCTTGGCCAACTGGGGATGTCCAGCGCCCGGGAGTTAATGCGCCAGAAAGAGGAGCTTTACAAAGAGCTGGGACTGGCGGACAGCGCGCTCAGCGAAGCGCAACTGATTCAGGCGATGGTGGAAAATCCGAAGCTAATTGAGCGCCCGATTGTGGTGGCGAACGGTCAGGCACGGATTGGTCGTCCGCCTGAACAGGTACTTGAGATTGTGAAGTAAGCATGAAGTGGCCCGGTAGCCTGTGCGCCGGGCCTACAGATTGAGGATGTCTTTTACAAAAGGAATGGTTAATTTCCGCTGGGCGGTGATGGAGGCTTTATCCAGCTGATCGAGGGTCATAAACAGCGTACGCATCTCGCGATCCAGACGTTTTAACAGAAAACGCCCCACGTCTTCCGGCAGTTCAAACCCACGTAACCGCGCCCGCAGCTGCAAAGCCTGCAGCTTATCTTCATCGGAGAGCGGCTGTAATTTGTAGATTTGTCCCCAGTCGAGTCGTGAAGCCAGATCGGCCAGCCCGAGATTCAGCTGACGCGGAGGACGATCGCCGGTGATCAGCAGCCGGGTTTTCCCGGACTCCAGAATGCGGTTATAGAGATCAAAAATCGCCATTTCCCACAGCTCATCCCCCGCCACGCATTCGATGTTATCGATGCAGACCAGCGACAGCTGCTCCATCCCATCAAGGACTTCCGGCACAAACCAGGTGCGTTTATCCAGCGGCACATAGCCGACCGCATCCCCACGCTGGGAAAGCTCGGCACAGGCAGCGTGCAGCAGATGACTGCGTCCCGCGCCTTCGCGCGACCAGATATAGATGTAACCGCTGTGCTCCTGGCGCAACACGTTTTGCAGTGCAGCCAGTAAAGAGGGGTTATCGCCCGGCCAGAAACTCGCGAAAGTTTCGTCGTCGGGAAGATAAAGTGGCAAAGAGAGCTGTGCCGGTGCGTTCAGAAATACCTCAACCAGGTCTTACTCGGAATCGGCCCAGAGTTTAACACGGAACAAGCGGAGTGAGAACCGGGCGGATCGGCCGCCCGGTTAGACGATCAATGAGAGACTTTTTCGCTCTCTTCCGCGTCCAGGACCACTTCTTCCGGGCGCAGAACGGAGATCAGTTTGAAGATCAGGGCCAGGCCTACACCGACGATGGTCGCCAGCGCCATGCCCTTCAGCTCGGCTGCGCCAATGTGAACCTTCGCGCCGCTCACGCCGATGATCAGGATAACGGAGGTCAGGATCAGGTTCTGCGCTTTGCTGTAGTCCACTTTGGACTCAATCAGCACGCGGATACCGGAAGCACCAATTACCCCGTACAGCAGCAGAGAAACACCGCCCATCACCGGCACCGGGATGATCTGGATGGCTGCAGCCAGTTTACCCACGCAGGAGAGCAGGATGGCGATAATTGCCGCGCCGCCGATAACCCAGGTGCTGTACACGCGGGTAATAGCCATCACGCCGATGTTCTCACCGTAGGTGGTGTTTGGCGTGGAGCCAAAGAAGCCGGAGATGATGGTCGAGAAACCGTTGGCGAACATCGAGCGGTGCAGGCCCGGGTCGCGGATCAGGTCGCGCTTGACGATGTTCGCCGTCACCACCAGGTGACCAACGTGCTCGGCAATGACCACCAGCGCCGCAGGGAGAATGGTGAAGATGGCAAACCACTCAAAGCGCGGGGTGTAGAAGGTAGGCAGCGCGAACCAGTGGGCCTGGGCAATTGGCGTGGTATCCACAACGCCCATGGCGAAGGAGAGCGCATAGCCCGCCAGCACGCCAATCAGGATCGGGATAATCGCCATAAAGCCGCGGAACAGCACGGAGCCAAAGACCGTCACGCCCAGCGTCACCAGCGAGATGATAATGGTTTTGGTGTCCGGCGCCTGGCCGTCGGCAGGCAGCAGCCCCGCCATGTTCGCCGCAACGCCCGCCAGTTCAAGGCCGATGACGGCAACGATTGCGCCCATCGCCGCAGGCGGGAACATCACGTCCAGCCAGCCGGTACCCGCTTTCTTCACAATGAAAGCCACCAGGCAGAACAGCACGCCGCACATGATGAAACCGCCCAGCGCCACTTCATAACCTAACGGCAGCAGCAGCAGGACCGGAGAAATAAATGCAAAGCTGGAACCCAGATAGGCCGGGATTTTGCCTTTACAGATAATGAGATACAGCAGCGTCCCGATGCCATTAAACAGCAGCACGGTGGCCGGGTTAATGTGGAACAGAATAGGCACCAGCACGGTTGCGCCAAACATCGCAAACAGGTGCTGCAAACTAAGCGGGATAGTCTGCAAAAGTGGCGGTCTTTCACTCACCCCGATAGCACGGCGCGTCATAGATTCTTCCTCAAGTGTTGTTTGTTTTAAGCGGTTGGGTTTTTTATTCAAAAAAAAGCCGACTATCAAAGTCGGCTTCTTTTTCGTTATTCACTTATTTGGTACCAAAAATCTTATCGCCGGCATCGCCGAGGCCCGGGATGATGTACCCGTGCTCGTTCAGTCCCTGATCGACAGACGCGGTGTAAAGCTCAACGTCCGGGTGCGCTTTTTCCAGCGCGGCAATACCTTCCGGCGCGGCAACCAGCACCAGCACCTTGATGCTGCTGCAGCCAGCGTTTTTCAGCAGGTCGATGGTGGCGATCATGGAACCACCGGTCGCCAGCATTGGGTCAACGACCAGCGCCATACGCTCGTCGATGTTGGACACCAGCTTCTGGAAATACGGAACCGGCTCCAGCGTCTCTTCGTTACGGTAGATACCGACCACGCTGATACGCGCGCTTGGGACGTGCTCCAGCACGCCTTCCATCATGCCCAGACCCGCACGCAGGATTGGCACAACGGTAATTTTTTTGCCTTTGATCTGCTCAACCTGTACCGGGCCGTTCCAGCCTTCAATGGTCACCGTTTCGGTTTCCAGATCGGAGGTTGCTTCATAGGTCAGTAAGCTGCCAACTTCAGAGGCCAGTTCACGAAAGCGCTTAGTGCTGATGTCATGCTCACGCATCAGGCCCAGCTTGTGTTTAACGAGTGGGTGTTTCACTTCCACAATCTTCATTCTCTTTCTCCTTCGGGTGGCAGCCACAAAAAAAATCGCCGGATTATACCGCTTTTTGCGGACAGCGCCATACCCATCTTGCTTGACGTACATCAAGCAAAGTGATTTAGAGACAAAAAAAGCCGGAGACAGGGCTCCGGCTTGGGTGCGGGATCTGCCCGGTGGCGCTACGCTTATGCGGGCCTACGTGTAGTGTAGGCCGGGTAAGCGTTAGCGCCACCCGGCAACTAAAGGTTCTCTCCGTTGCTGGCGATCACCTTCTGATACCAGGCGAACGACTTTTTCTTGCTGCGATTCAGCGTGCCGTTGCCTTCGTTGTCTTTATCCACGTAGATAAAGCCATAGCGTTTTTTCATCTCGCCCGTTCCGGCAGAGACCAGATCGATGCAGCCCCACGGGGTGTAGCCCATCAGATCCACGCCATCCTCCTCCACCGCTTTTTTCATCTCGCGGATATGGGCGCTGAGATAGTCGATGCGGTACTGGTCGTTCACCGTGCCGTCGCTCTCCAGCACGTCGATGGCGCCAAAACCGTTCTCGACAATAAACAGCGGCAGCTGGTAGTGATCCCAGAACCAGTTCAGGGAGTAGCGCAGCCCCACCGGGTCAATCTGCCAGCCCCAGTCAGACTTCTGCACGTACGGGTTGGAGACCAGGCTTTTGCTTTCGTCATAATCCAGCTGCGGGTTGTCGTCCGTCGCTTTGGTGGCAAACGACATGTAATAGCTGAAGCCAATGTAGTCCACGCAGCCCTGCTTCAGCGCCGCTTTATCCTCTTCGGTGATATCCAGCTCAAAGCCGCGACGGGCGAAGTAGTTGAGCAGATGCTGCGGATAGGCTCCGCGCACGTGCACGTCGGTGAACCAGTAGCGGCGGTGCATGGCGTTCATCGCCATCATCATATCGTTCGGGGCGCAGGTCAGCGGATAGATTGGGCACATGGCGATCATGCAGCCGATACGCAGGGACGGGTTGATGTCGCGTCCGGCTTTCACCGCCAGAGCGCTCGCCACCAGCTCATAGTGCGCCGCCTGGAACATCACCGGCTCGCGATCTTCACCCGGCTGATAGTGCAGGCCGGAGTTAGTAAAGGGTGCGAAATCCTCGTGGAAGTTGGCCTGGTTGTTGATCTCGTTAAAGGTCATCCAGTACTTCACTTTGTGCTGATAGCGCTCGAACACGACGCTGGCAAAGCGCACAAAAAAGTCGATCAGCTTGCGGTTACGCCAGCCGCCGTACTCTTTTACCAGGTGATAAGGCATTTCGAAGTGCGAGAGGGTGATCACCGGTTCGATGCCGTGCTTCAGACACTCATCAAACAGATCGTCGTAAAACTTCAGCCCCGCCTCGTTAGGTTGCAGCTCGTCGCCTTTGGGGAAAATACGCGTCCAGGCAATGGAGGTGCGGAAGCATTTAAAGCCCATCTCCGCGAACAGCTGGATATCTTCTTTGTACCGGTGATAGAAATCGATGGCTTCGTGGTTGGGGTAGTTTTTACCCGGCAGCACGCCGTCGGTGATTTCGCGGGGGACGCCGTGTGCGCCAGCGGTCATCACGTCCGCAACGCTCGCGCCCTTCCCGCCCTCCTGCCAGCCGCCTTCAAGTTGATGCGCCGCCACCGCGCCGCCCCACAGAAAACCCTCTTTGAATCCTGACATGCGATATCCCTCATTCAGCGTTAATTATCGGCAAAAAAGAGTACAGAAACCGGTTTCAGTAAAATGATGTGCATTCGCTGGCAGGGTTGCAAGAATAAGAATGTACCCGGTTTCATTTTCGTGAACGGGTTCATGTTTGCGTGCTAAGGCGTGATTTTTACTGGATTTTCACGGGCGCTATTTTCTGTTGCAGAATGGGCTCGCAAACGTTTGCCTGGACTGTTAGAATTGCGCCGATTTTTCTTACTATCGCAATGCAATCGCGTGGGGACTTGAGCCGTGACCAACAAAACTTCTCTCAGCTACAAAGATGCCGGTGTTGATATTGACGCAGGTAATGCGCTGGTTGACCGTATCAAAGGTGTGGTGAAAAAGACCCGCCGCCCGGAAGTGATGGGAGGTCTGGGAGGATTCGGCGCACTGTGCGCGCTGCCGCAAAAATACCGTGAACCGGTTCTGGTCTCAGGCACCGACGGCGTGGGCACCAAGCTGCGTCTGGCGATGGATCTGAAACGCCACGACACCATCGGCATCGATCTGGTCGCGATGTGCGTGAACGACCTGGTCGTTCAGGGCGCTGAGCCACTGTTCTTCCTCGACTACTACGCGACCGGCAAGCTGGACGTGGATACCGCAGCCAGCGTGATCAGCGGCATCGCCGAAGGCTGTCTGCAGTCTGGCTGTGCGCTGGTGGGCGGTGAAACTGCCGAAATGCCGGGCATGTACCACGGCGAAGATTACGACGTTGCTGGCTTCTGCGTGGGCGTTGTCGAAAAATCAGAGATCGTTGACGGCAGCAAAGTGACCGACGGCGACGTGCTGATCGCCCTGGCGTCCAGCGGCCCACACTCTAACGGTTACTCCCTGGTGCGCAAAATTGTCGAAGTGAGCGGCTGCGACCCCCTCACCACCGAGCTGGAAGGGAAACCGCTGGCCGATCACCTGCTCGAACCTACCCGTATCTACGTGAAATCGGTTCTGGAGCTGATTGAGAACGTGGACGTTCACGCTATCGCCCACCTGACCGGCGGCGGCTTCTGGGAAAACATCCCGCGCGTACTGCCGGACAACACCCAGGCGGTGATCGACGAATCTTCATGGCAGTGGCCTGCGGTATTTAACTGGCTGCAGGATGCCGGTAACGTCAGCAATCACGAAATGTATCGCACCTTCAACTGCGGCGTGGGGATGGTTATTGCCCTGCCGGCAAGCGAAGTGGACAAAGCCCTGGCGCTGCTGCAGGCGAAAGGTGAAAACGCGTGGAAAATCGGTATCATCAAAGCGTCTGATTCCGAAGAGCGTGTGGTCATTGAATGAAAAATATAGTGGTGCTCATTTCCGGTAACGGAAGTAATTTGCAGGCTATCATCGATGCCTGCAAACAGAAGAAGATCAACGGCACCCTCCGCGCAGTATTCAGTAACAAGGCCGATGCGTACGGCCTTGAGCGTGCCCGCGATGCGGGCATTGCCGTGCATGCGCTCAGCGCCTCCCAGTTTGCCAGCCGCGAGGCCTTTGACCGCGAGCTGGTGCAGGAGATAGACGCCTACGCCCCGGACGTGGTGGTACTTGCCGGCTACATGCGCATCCTCAGCCCGGCGTTTGTTGCGCACTATGCCGGGCGACTGCTGAACATCCACCCTTCCCTGCTGCCAAAATATCCTGGCCTGAACACCCATCGTCAGGTGCTGGATAACGGCGATGAAGAGCACGGTACCTCGGTCCATTTCGTCACTGACGAGCTGGATGGCGGCCCGGTTATTCTGCAGGCGAAAGTGCCGGTATTTGCAGGCGACAGCGAAGAGGATGTCACCGCCCGGGTGCAGGCCCAGGAGCACGCCATCTACCCGCTGGTGGTCAGCTGGTTTGTTGACGGTCGTCTGGAAATGCGCGACGGCGCCGCCTGGCTGGACGGCGCGCCGTTACCCCCGCAAGGACATGCGGCAGAAGAATAGTATATTTGTCGGGTGGCGCTTCGCTTACCCGACCTACTTAACTAACTCTCTATTTTCCCTCAAAAAATAATTTAACTGTCATACTTTTCTGACACAGTTGGACATATTGTGGAAATGCTCGCCATAATAAAGGCGAGACGGATTTACCACGTCCTGTGATTGAACTGGAGTGTGAGTAGTAATGGGTCAGGAAAAGTTATACATCGAGAAAGAGCTAAGCTGGTTAGCATTCAACGAGCGCGTGCTTCAGGAAGCGGCGGATAAAACTAACCCGCTGATTGAGCGCATGCGTTTTCTGGGGATTTACTCCAATAACCTGGATGAGTTCTATAAAGTTCGCTTTGCTGAACTGAAACGCCGAATCATCATTAGCGAAGAGCAGGGTTTAAACTCGAACTCGCGTCATCTGCTGGGCAAGATCCAGTCCCGCGTACTGAAAGCCGATCAAGAGTTTGATAGCCTCTATAACGAATTGCTGCTGGAGATGGCGCGCAATCAAATCTTCCTGATCAACGAGCGTCAGCTCTCGGTCAACCAGCAGAGCTGGCTGCGTCACTATTTCAAACATTATCTGCGCCAGCACATCACTCCGATCCTGATTAACCGCGAAACCGATCTGGTGCAGTTCCTGAAGGATGACTACACCTATCTGGCGGTAGAGATTATCCGCGGCGACAGCATCCGCTATGCGCTGCTGGAGATCCCGTCAGATAAAGTCCCGCGCTTTGTCAATCTGCCGCCGGAAACGCCGCGTCGCCGCAAGCCGATGATCCTGCTGGATAACATTCTGCGCTACTGCCTGGACGACATCTTTAAAGGCTTCTTCGACTACGATGCGCTGAACGCCTACTCCATGAAGATGACCCGCGACGCCGAGTACGATCTGGTGCACGAGATGGAGGCCAGCCTGATGGAGCTGATGTCCTCCAGCCTCAAGCAGCGTCTGACGGCCGAGCCGGTGCGCTTTGTCTATCAGCGCGATATGCCCGATGCCATGGTCGAGATGCTTCGCGAGAAGCTGACTATCTCCCGCTACGACTCCATCGTGCCGGGCGGTCGCTACCATAACTTCAAAGACTTTATCGGCTTCCCGAACGTTGGCAAAGCCAACCTGGTGAACAAGCCGCTGCCGCGCCTGCGCCACATCTGGTTTGATAAGTTCCGCAACGGCTTCGACGCCATTCGCGAGCGCGACGTTCTGCTCTACTATCCGTACCACACCTTTGAGCACGTGCTGGAACTGATGCGTCAGGCGTCGTTCGATCCCAACGTGCTGGCGATAAAAATCAACATCTACCGCGTGGCGAAAGATTCCCGCATCATCGATGCGATGATCCACGCTGCCCACAACGGCAAGAAAGTGACCGTGGTCGTTGAACTGCAGGCGCGTTTCGATGAAGAGGCCAATATCCACTGGGCCCGTCGTCTGACCGAAGCGGGCGTGCACGTGATCTTCTCCGCCCCAGGCCTGAAGATCCACGCCAAGCTGTTCCTCATCTCCCGTAAAGAGGGCGATGACGTGGTGCGTTATGCCCACATCGGCACCGGTAACTTCAACGAAAAAACCGCACGCATTTATACCGACTACTCGCTGCTGACCGCCGATGCGCGGATCACCAACGAAGTGCGTCGGGTGTTTAACTTTATTGAAAACCCGTATCGCCCGGTCAGCTTCGACTATCTGCTGGTCTCCCCGCAGAACTCCCGTCGCCTGCTGTATGACATGATCGACCGTGAGATCGCCAATGCGCAGAAGGGCCTGCCTTCCGGCATCACGCTGAAGCTCAATAACCTGGTCGATAAAGGGCTGGTGGATCGCCTGTATGCTGCGTCCAGCTCGGGGGTGATGGTTAACCTGCTGATCCGCGGTATGTGCTCCCTGATCCCCGATCTCGAAGGGATTAGTGAAAATATTCGCGTCATCAGTATCGTCGACCGCTATCTCGAGCACGATCGCATCTATATTTTTGAGAACGGTGGCGATAAACGCGTTTACCTCTCCTCAGCCGACTGGATGACGCGTAATATCGATTACCGTATTGAAGTGGCGGCACCGCTGCTTGATCCACGGTTGAAGCAACAAATTCTTGATATCATTGACTTATTGTTAAGTGATACTGTAAAAGCACGCTATATCGATAAAGAACTGAGTAACCGCTATGTGCCGCGCGGCAACCGCCGTAAGGTGCGCGCACAGCTGGCGATTTACGACTATATCAAATCACTCGAGCAACCCGATTAACCTATGCCGATAAACGACAAGACCCCACGACCGCAGGAGTTTGCTGCGGTCGACCTAGGTTCTAACAGCTTCCACATGGTCATCGCCCGTGAGGTGGATGGCGCAATGCAGATCATCGGTCGTCTGAAGCAGCGCGTCCACCTGGCTGACGGCCTGGGTGCGGACAATATGCTCAGCGAAGAGGCGATGGAGCGCGGGCTGAACTGCCTGTCATTGTTCGCCGAACGTTTGCAGGGCTTCACCGCATCAAGCGTCTGCATTGTCGGAACCCATACCCTGCGCCAGGCGTCGAACGCCACGGAATTTTTAAAACGCGCTGAAAAGGTGATCCCCTACCCTATTGAGATCATTTCGGGTAACGAAGAAGCCCGTCTGATTTTTATGGGCGTGGAACATACGCAACCTGAAAAGGGCCGCAAGCTGGTGATTGACATCGGCGGCGGCTCGACGGAGCTGGTGATTGGCGAGAACTTTGAACCGCACCTGGTTGAAAGCCGCCGGATGGGCTGCGTCAGCTTTGCCCAGCTCTATTTCCCGGGCGGTGTTATCAGCCGGGAGAACTTCCAGCGCGCGCGTATGGCGGCGGTACAGAAACTGGAGTCCCTCGCCTGGCAGTATCGTCTGCAGGGCTGGAACGTGGCGCTTGGCGCCTCGGGTACCATCAAAGCGGCGCACGAAGTGCTGGTAGAGATGGGCGAAAAAGATGGCTTTATCACGCCAGAGCGTCTGACCATGCTGATGGAAGAGGTGATCAAGCATAAGAGCTTTGATGCCCTGAGCCTGCCGGGTCTGTCCGAAGAGCGCAAAGCGGTCTTTGTGCCGGGTCTGGCAATCCTGTGCGGCGTGTTCGATGCGCTGGCAATCCGTGAGCTGCGTCTGTCCGACGGAGCGCTGCGTGAAGGCGTGCTGTATGAGATGGAGGGCCGCTTCCGTCACCAGGATATTCGCAGCCGTACCGCCCAGAGCCTGGCCAATCAGTACAATATTGACCGCGAACAGGCCCGACGCGTGCTGGAAACCACGATCCATATGTACGATCAGTGGGAAGCCCAGAATCCGAAACTGGCGCATCCGCAGCTGGCAGCTCTGCTTAAGTGGGCGGCGATGCTGCATGAAGTGGGGCTGAACATCAACCACAGCGGGATGCATCGCCATTCGGCCTATATCCTGCAAAACAGCGACCTGCCCGGCTTCAACCAGGAGCAGCAGACCATGATGGCCTCGCTGGTACGCTATCATCGTAAAGCCGTTAAGCTGGACGAGTTGCCGCGCTTTACGCTGTTCAAGAAAAAACAGTTCCAGCCGCTGATCCAGCTGTTACGTCTGGGCGTGCTGCTGAACAACCAGCGCCAGGCGACCACCACGCCGCCAACGCTGACGCTCACCACGGACGATAACCACTGGACGCTGAGCTTCCCGCACGACTGGTTTAGCCAGAACGCGCTGGTTCTGCTGGATCTGGAAAAAGAGCAGCAGTACTGGAGCGCCGTCACCGGCTGGTGCTTAAAAATTGAAGAAGAGCGCTCGCCGAACGTCGCTGCGTAACCCTCCCCTCAGGCGCTCTGACTGAGCGCCTCTGTCATCAACACATTTTCCAGCGGCACGGGTTTCCCAATCAAATAGCCCTGAAAATAGTCAATGCCCATCGCCTCGGCGGCATCGCGGATCTCTTCGCTTTCAACATACTCCGCCACCACCAGCATCTTTTTCATCCGCGCCAGATGGCAGATGGAGGCAACAATCTGATAGTCCAGGCTGTTGCTGACGATGTTACGGATAAAGCTGCCGTCGATCTTGAGGATATCGGCATCGACATTTTTCAGGCGCGCATAGCTGGCGTAGCCGGTACCAAAATCATCAATGGCAATCCGGCATCCCATCTGCTGTAAGTGATTCACGGTCTGCATCGCCAGCCCGGCATTGCCAAAACTGCTGCTCTCGGTGATCTCGAAGATCAGCTGCCAGCTCTCAACAGAATATTTTTGCAACATCCGGCTGACCTCAAGCGGCAGCTGGGCCCGGCAGACGGACGTTGGCGAAAGATTGATAGCGAACCGCTGTGCCGGCAATGCTTCCCGGTTATCCGCCATAAACTGAAGCGTCTTCTCCAGCACCAGCAAATCAATGCGCGACGAGAGGCCAAACTCCTGGGCAACGGGCAGGAAGACATCGGGCGAAATCAGTCCGTCGTCGCCATTTTGCAGACGAAGCAGGATCTCGTGATAGTTATCACCGCGTATGCCCTGCACGGGCTGCGCCAGCAGGGTAAATTCGTCTTTTTCCAGCGCCCGCTGCAGGCGGTTCATCATCTCGACTTTGTCTTTCAGGCCGCGCTGAAGATTAATGGCGCCGCGCTGCTGCAGGTTTTCCGGGTGATTGGTCGCCAGAGAGAGATCCGCAATGGTGCTCAGCTCGCCCAGCAGCAGATAGAGATGCACCACCGGGGAACGCACATAGCAGTAGCTGACCCCCACCGGCGGCTGGAGCGGCATTCCGTCCCAGATAAAGCGAAAACGCTTGATGTGCAGATCCAGTTCGTCAATGCGGGACTGATGCATTTCGGTATTCAACCGCAACACCAGATCGTGACCCGACAGCTGATACACGCACTCATCTGATTCCAGGTATTCATTCAGCCACGCGGCCAGCTTCTGTTTGTACTGGATACGCAGCAATACGCCGTAGTTACGCCCCAGAACCTCCAGTTCCGGAATGCGCAGGAAGCAGAGCACCGACCAGGGCTTCTTTCCAAGGGCACGGTTGAGCGCACGCAGGTTGGGCATGTGCACCACCGGGTCGAGGAACGCCAGACGCCGGGCGCGAATATTCACTTCCCGCTGACGCGTCGCCAGCATCGCCATATAAACCACCACGAAGGTAAAGACCAGATAGCTGGATGACGTAATGGTGAGCTGGATGTCGTAACCCTGCGACCAGGGGATATAGCGGTAAAAATAGTGAATGGAGAGGATTAGCACCGGGGTCCAGATCAGGGACATCAGCTTGTAACCGAAGCGCATCGAGCCCCACAGCATCACCGGCATCAGCAGCGACAGCGTGTAGTTGGTACTAAAGATGGTGCTGTTTTCATTGATAGGCCACAGCAGCAAGGAGAGCAGCGAGCTGGTTGCTACTATCCAGATAATAACTTCCGTCACCGTCACCTTGCTGTCAATCTGGTGCGCAATCTGGGAGATCAGGCTGCGCAGATAGCGGGGGTGGCGAAGGGTGCGGATAACCAGGTAGCAGAACGGCACCCCGGTCAGACAGCCAACCAGCAATCCCTGATAGTTAATCAGCGAGCGGATGCCGATGGTGTTGATACCTACCAGATCGAACCTTGTCTGATAGACGCCAAGGTAGACAGCAAACTGAAACAGCAGCAGGAAAATGGTGGACGGGCAGAACATTTGCCAGAACAGACGCTGCGCCATCAGCCGTCCGTCGCCGTATGAGACCCGGTTCCGACGCGGCGCAAAGACCTTATATCCGCCCCAGCTGAGCGTTATCGGGATCAGGTAATGCGCCATGGTAACGGCGGTTTCGTAGCCGCCGATCGAGGGATAGTAGCGCAGGAACAGCGAAAGCATAATGCCAGGCACGGCCGCCATGCCATAAAACAGCATCAGCGAGAGCAGAAACGCCAGGGGCATGTAATAGAGCACCACAACGTGACCCTCCACCTGGGTGTAGGTTGTGGCATGACGTACAATAGGCAGCAGGAGCACCGGCAGGAGCAACGGCAGTCCCCACCAGTGGTCTTTGTATTTTTTGTATAACGCGAAAATAGTCATAGATGCCATAGTAAACCCGCTCATCCAGGGGGGTAGTTCAGACAGGCATCCAACCTGACAATGTTGCCGTGCAGACGAAATATCGATTACACGAAAGGAATAAAGATTTTAGTTAGCAACGGCGAGTGACATTTGACTTAAATCAAACATATTAATATCGATAAATAATATTCACGCTTTTTAACCCTACTTTTGTGCTAATTATCAATGGCGTAAATAAACTTATTATTATACATAACAATAAATGGGTGAGTTGTTGACGGAATTTTACATTAGGATTAATTGACCCCTGCCCGCCCGTATGCCTTAATGGCGTACCGCCCGCAGGGTATTTTCAGGAAAACTACAGTGAGTCAGGCCACACGTATGCGAAGACGACATCGGTTTAACACTCGGATGACGCGTATCATACTGCTTATCAGCCTCTTCTTTTTCGTCGGCCGCTTCGTTTATTCTTCTATTGGTGCGTGGTATCACCATCAGGAGAAAAAGCAGGCCCAGCAATCCAGCCTCTCCGTCGATTACGCCGAGCGTTCCCCGTCGACAATTAATTAATCGTTTGGATTTTGTTGGTTAATTTAATTATTCCGCAGGCTGTAATAATCGAATAATTTCGCTAATTCCTTTGCTCAGAATTTTATCCTGACGCATTACGATGGCCAGCTGGCGCTGTAATACCGGCGTAAGCGACCGCACGCATAACCCCTGCCTGTCTTCCACGCAATCGACCGCCATTCGGGGAATGATGCTGTATCCCAGCCCGACACGAAACATACGCTTGATCGCTTCGATACTGCCGGATTGCATAATCGGCTGCGCTTCCACGCCGCTTGCCTGAAACCAGGCGTCGATCACCAGGCGCGTACTGCTTCCCGCACTGAACGCGATAAAGGGCCGATCCTGCAGATGCTCTGCGGTCAGCGTGTCAAATTGCGCCTGCTGTTCCCCGGCGGCGATAAACACAAACTCCTCATCCATCACCGGGGCGATCGCCAGCGCCGAACCGGCTGCCGGGAGCGTCACCAGCCCCAGATCGAGACGGTTCTCCTCGATAGCGCGAACGATCTCAAGGGTGTTGCCGGTAGTGACGCCGACCCGCAGCAGCGGATGCGACTGACGCAGTTCCTGCAGGAGCGGTGGCAACAGGTGGATGCAGGCCGTCGCGCCCATTCCAATGGTGATGGTTCCGCTCACTTCCTGGCTGAACGCGGCCACGGAACGTATCGCCTCATCCACCGCCCGCCCGATGCGCTCGCCGTGGGTTAATAACGCCAGCCCGGCCGCCGTGGCTTTAACACCCCGCCCGGTACGCTCAATCAGTCGCGCCTGCAGAAACTGCTCCAGCTGGCGGATCTGCAAGCTCACGGCCGGCTGCGAAAGCCCAAGCACATCCGCAGCGGCAGAAAAGCTGCCCCGCTGCACCACCAGGCGAAAGGTCGCCAGCTGTACCAGATTCAGCGTCGTCATCACAAAGTTTCTCTTATAGGAGCCATAAACGCCCGGGCCTGCCTGCGCCCTGATGCAGTGGATATGCTCAGGATAACTCCCTGATGGAATGAAAGATAATGAAAAACCCTGCCATACCTCGCGCCATCCCGCTTACCACCGGCTGTAACCAGCTTATCAACTGGGGGATCTCCTTTTATATGCCGGGCACCTTTGCCCGGGCGATCGCCGCCGATATCGGCTGGTCTTCTGCGCATATTTACTCGGGCCTGACGCTCGCCATGCTGGTGATGGCCGCTCTCTCGCCCTTTGTTACCCGCCTCCTGGCGCGGGCCGGGGGCCAGCGGGTGGTGATGACAGGCTCTCTGCTGCTCGCTATTAGCTGTTTGCTGATGGCGGAGTCGCACTCCCTCATCGCCTGGTACAGCGCCTGGGTATTGACCGGCATCGGCATGCGCCTGGCGCTGTACGACGCGCTGTTTGCGGCGCTGGTCAATCTCTACGGCCAGCAGGCGCGGCGAACCATCTCCCGCGTCACGCTGGCAGGGGGGCTGGCCTCGGTAGTGTTCTGGCCGCTGGGCGAGGCGCTGCTGACACGCATGAGCTGGCGTGACGCGCTGCTCGTTTATGCCCTGTTCGGCTTGCTGAGCGCGGCGTTAACCCTGTCGTTACCCAATCAAACGCGCCCTGTCGTCAATAAACCTGCCGTATCTGGCGGGGGACAGGATCGGCGCAACGGCTGGCTGTACGCCGCGTTTATCGCACTGATCACCTTTGTCTCCAACGGCACCTCCACCCATCTGCCGGAATTTATCGCCAGCCTCGGCCTGCCGGTTGCCGTCGGCATGCTTTGGGGCATCGGGCAGACCGGCGCACGCTTTCTGGAGGTGATCGCCGGAGCGGGGCTCACTCCGCTGCGCCTGACGCTGCTCACCGCCCTTGCGATGCCGGTCTGCTTTTTGCTGGGGCTGAGCAGCCTGCTATGGCTCTGGTCGGCCGCCGGTTTTGTATTGGGCTACGGGGCGATTAACGGTCTGGTAACCATCGTAAAAGCGACCCTGCCCTTGCAGCTGTTTGCGCCGGAAGAGTACGCCAGACGCACCGGGGTGCTGCTGATCCCCGCCCAGCTGATGGCGGCGGCATCCCCGCTGGCTTATGCCTGGCTGAACCGGGCGCTGGGCGTGATGGGCGCAATGTGGATTTCGTGGGGGTTAACGCTGGCGATCGCCGGGCTGGCTGTGGCCATTGTGAAGAGCCAGGCAGTGCGTGATGGTGAGGGCATCCCTGCCCTCAGCGACTAAAGGACAAATCCGCCGTCAATGGTCAGACTTGAACCGGTCATGTAACCGGAAGACTCACCGGCAAGCCAGGCTGCCAGCGAGGCGATCTCTTCCGGCTTACCGATACGTTGCAGAGGGACGAGCGGAGTAATCTGGTCCACCATGCTGGCGGTCATATCGGTGGCAACCGGCCCCGGCTGGATGTTGTTTATGGTGATGCGCCGTGGTGCCAGATCCAGAGCGAGGTTTTGCACCATCGATGCCACCGCCGCTTTACTCATGGCGTAAACGCTGCTGCCCGCATGGCCCGTGCGCACCGCGGTATTGCTGCCGATGGTGATAACTCTTCCCCCTTCAGCCATCGTTTTTACCGCCGCCTGAATGGCGAGAAAGACGCCGCGCACGTTGACGGCCAGGGTAGTATCCAGATCCGCCAGCGCATACTCCTCAATCGTCCCTGGGCGAAGCACACCCGCGTTCACCACGGCAACATCCAGCCTGCCGTAGCGGTGCAGCGTCTTATCGACTGCCGCCTGGATTGCCGCCGCATCAGCGCTGTCGGCTTCTATAGCTATCGCCTGCCCGCCCTGGCGTTCAATGGTTGAGACCACGTCCTGCGCCCTGTCGGGACGAGATACCCATGTGATGGCTACCCGGTAGCCGTCGTGCGCCAGACGTGCCGCAATGGCCGCCCCGATACCGCGCGCCCCGCCGAAAACCAACGCTACTTTTTCGTGATTCATGATGGTCATTCTCCTGTTTGCTTAAGCACCCACCCGGGTGCCTCTGCAGACACCATGCCAGCGAAAATGCCCCCGCGCTTGCGCGGAATGTATCGCACTGTATCCACACCCTCCTGCTTACGCAGCCATACAAAAAAGCCGCCCACAGCAAACAGACCCGATACATAAAAATGGTTTTCTGTATCTGTCGCCATTGATGACCTGAAGAGGAGATACCCGAATGATGCGTCGACATTTACTGCTCACTCTGTTCGCACTGACATCAGCCTGCACCTGGGCCGCGCCGTTAAGCGGCCTCAGCGCGGCAGATGTTAACGGCCCCGCCGCCGTTGCACCGCCCGAACAGCTCCAGCCTCCGGCGAAGCTGATTGTGGATCCGCCCCTGGCAGGCCCGCTGAGTAAAGGCGCGGTCTTTATTCAGTACCGCACAGAGAACATGCGTATTGAACCCGTGTTCGGGCCCGAGGCGCTAAAAGTAACGCCGCGCATCGGCCATATCCACGTCATCGTGGATGACAACCCCTGGCACTGGGCGGACGCCAGCGGCGAGCCGGTCATTCTGGTGGGACTGCCTGCAGGCCATCACAAGGTAACCATTATTCTTGCCGATCCAACCCATAAGCCTGTCGATCGTAAAACCGTCGAATTTACCGTGCCGCCGCATGCTGCGGCGATGCACTGAACGCAACCACTCACTTATTTTTAAGGGTTTTAACCATGAACACATTACTGATTGCTGTCCTGACCTTCACTACTGCCATGACGTCATCCGCATTCGCGGCCCAGGAAATTAACCAGGCCCAGGGGCAACAAAAGATCGGCACTGTTTCCGACAGCAGCGGCGCATCGTCGCTCGCGGATCTGGAGGCAAAACTGCAGGCCAAAGCAGACAAAGCGGGCGCCAGCGCGTTTCGCATTACCTCCGCCGGGGGAAATAACACCCTGTCAGGCACCGCCGACATTTATCGTTAAGGCTAAATCATGAAAAAACGGTTTACACACACCCTGATGGCCAGCCTGCTGCTGGCCTCTGCCAGCGGCGCTGCGCTGGCGAATAACGATAAAACCGTGGTGCTGGTGCACGGGGCTTTTGCCGACGGCAGCAGCTGGAACCGCGTGATTAGCGACCTGCAACGCCAGCATATCGAGGTTTTTGCCGTTCAACTGCCGCTCACCTCGCTGCAGGACGATGTGGCCGCCACCCGGCGCGCCATCGCCCGGGCTCAGGGGGATGTGGTGCTGGTGGGGCACTCCTGGGGCGGCACGGTCATCAGCGAGGCGGGTAACGATGCGCGGGTTAAATCGCTGGTGTATGTGGCGGCGTTTGCCCCGGACTCGGGCCAGTCGACGGCGGATCTGGCGGACAGCTTCCCTGCCCCGCCGGGCAGCGCAGGCATCGCCAAAACCGCAGACGGTTTCCTCTATCTGCCTGGCAAATCGGTACGCCAGGATTTTGCCCCGGACATTCAGGCCGCAGAGCAAAACACGCTGGAGGCAACTCAGGGCCCGATCCGCGCGGAGGCCTTTGCAGAAAAGGTGACCCACGCGGCATGGCACGATAAGCCGAGCTGGTATGTGGTGAGCAAAAATGACCGGATGATCAACCCGGATCTGGAACGCGCGATGGCGAAGGCGATTGATGCAAAAACCAGTGAGGTGGCGGCAAGCCATGTTTCAATGGTGAGCCATCCGGAGGAGATTGCCCGGGTGATTGAGCAAGCGGTGAAATGAGACAGACGAAAAAAAGCCCGCGAGAGGCGGGCTTGATTTTTTAACGCTTAACGGGCGGGAATTATTCCCACTCGATCGTCGCTGGCGGCTTACCGCTGATGTCATACACCACGCGGGAAATACCGTTCACTTCGTTGATGATGCGGTTAGACACACGGCCCAGGAAGTCATACGGCAGGTGCGCCCAGTGCGCGGTCATAAAGTCGATGGTCTCTACCGCACGCAGGGAGACAACCCAGTCGTACTTGCGGCCATCGCCCATTACGCCAACGGAACGAACCGGCAGGAACACGGTGAACGCCTGGCTCACTTTGTTGTACAGGTCGGCTTTGTGCAGCTCTTCGATGAAGATCGCGTCGGCGCGACGCAGCAGGTCGCAGTACTCTTTCTTCACTTCACCCAGCACGCGCACGCCCAGACCCGGACCCGGGAACGGGTGACGGTAGAGCATGTCATACGGCAGACCCAGCTCCAGACCGATCTTACGCACTTCGTCTTTGAACAGCTCACGCAGCGGCTCAACCAGACCCATCTTCATCTCTTTCGGCAGGCCGCCCACGTTGTGGTGAGATTTGATGACGTGTGCTTTACCGGTGGCAGATGCCGCGGACTCGATCACGTCAGGGTAGATGGTGCCCTGCGCCAGCCACTTCACGTCTTCCAGCTTCAACGCTTCTTCGTCGAACACTTCAACGAACACGCGGCCGATGATTTTACGTTTGGCTTCTGGATCGTTTTCGCCTTCCAGCGCGTCGAGGAAGCGCTTCTCGCCTTCAACGTGAACGATGTTCAGGCCGAAGTGGTCGCCGAACATGTCCATTACCTGCTGGGCTTCGTTCAGACGCAGCAGGCCGTTGTCCACGAAGACGCAGGTCAGGTTTTTACCGATGGCGCGGTGCAGCAGCATCGCGGTTACGGAGGAGTCAACGCCGCCGGACAGGCCGAGGATCACCTTGTCGTCACCCACCTGCTGGCGGATACGCTCAACGGCGTCGTCGATAATTTTTGCTGGTGTCCACAGGGCTTCACACTGGCAGATATCGCGAACAAAGCGCTCCAGCATGCGCATACCCTGACGGGTATGGGTCACTTCCGGGTGGAACTGCACGCCGTAGAAGCGTTTTTCCTCGTTCGCCATGATCGCGAACGGACAGGTTTCGGTGCTGGCAACGGTCACAAAGTCGGACGGGATCGCGGTGACTTTGTCGCCGTGGCTCATCCAGACGTCGAGCAGCGGTTTGCCGTCGGCGGTCAGGGAGTCTTCGATACCGCGGATCAGGGCGCTGTCGGTCTGTACTTCAACCTGCGCGTAACCGAATTCACGCTCGTTAGAACCTTCGACGTGACCACCCAGCTGCATCGCCATGGTCTGCATGCCGTAGCAGACGCCGAACACCGGCACACCGGCTTCGAATACGTACTGCGGCGCGCGCGGGCTGTTATCTTCGGTGGTGCTTTCCGGGCCGCCGGAGAGGATGATGCCGCTTGGATTGAACTCGCGAATCTGAGCTTCCGTAACATCCCACGCCCACAGTTCGCAGTAAACGCCCAGCTCACGCACGCGACGTGCCACCAGCTGAGTATATTGAGAACCGAAATCGAGGATGAGAATGCGATGTTTATGAATGTTTTCCGTCATTGACGCTAATTCCGAGGCAAGTGAAACAAAAACAGAGCGCCCGGCTGAGAGCCGGGCGCGGAAATTAATCAGGAGCCCATACGGTAGTTCGGAGACTCTTTGGTGATCGTCACGTCGTGAACGTGGCTTTCCTGGATACCCGCACCGCTGATACGCACGAATTCCGCTTTAGTACGCAGCAGGTCAATGGTACCACAGCCGGTCAGGCCCATACAGGAGCGCAGGCCGCCCATCTGCTGGTGGATGATCTCTTTCAGGTAGCCTTTATAGGCCACGCGACCTTCGATACCTTCCGGCACCAGTTTGTCAGCGGCGTTGTCGGTCTGGAAGTAACGGTCGGAGGAGCCTTTGGACATCGCGCCCAGGGAACCCATACCGCGGTAGGATTTATAAGAACGCCCCTGGAACAGTTCGATTTCGCCCGGAGACTCTTCGGTACCCGCCAGCATGGAACCGACCATGACCGCTGCCGCACCGGCCGCGATGGCTTTCGCGATGTCGCCAGAGAAGCGGATGCCGCCGTCAGCGATAACAGGAATACCGGTACCTTCCAGCGCTTCAACCGCGTCGGATACGGCGGTAATCTGTGGAACGCCTACGCCGGTCACGATACGGGTAGTACAGATGGAGCCTGGGCCAATACCTACTTTCACCGCGCTGCAACCCGCGTCGGCCAGGGCACGCGCGCCCGCACCGGTCGCTACGTTACCGCCGATGATCTGCAGGTCCGGATATTTTGCACGGGTTTCACGAATACGTTGCAGCACGCCTTCGGAGTGGCCGTGAGAGGAGTCGATCAGCAGGACGTCAACGCCCGCAGCAACCAGCGCGTCAACGCGCTCTTCGTTGCCGGCACCCGCGCCAACTGCCGCGCCGACGCGCAGACGGCCATGCTCGTCTTTACAGGCGTTGGGTTTACGTTCTGCTTTCTGGAAGTCTTTAACGGTGATCATGCCGCGCAGGTGGAAGCCATCGTCCACAACCAGCGCTTTTTCAACGCGTTTTTCGTGCATTTTGGCGAAGACCACGTCGCGGGATTCACCTTCACGTACGGTGACCAGACGCTCTTTCGGAGTCATGTAGACGCTGACCGGCTGGTTCAGGTCGGTGACGAAACGCACGTCACGACCGGTGATGATGCCCACCAGTTCGTTATCGGAGGTCACAACCGGGTAGCCTGCGAAGCCGTTACGCTCGGTCAGCGCTTTCACTTCGTGCAGGGTGGTGGTTGGCAGGACGGTTTGTGGGTCGGTAACGATGCCAGATTCATGCTTCTTCACGCGGCGAACTTCTTCCGCCTGGCGCTCGATAGACATGTTTTTATGAATAAAGCCAATGCCGCCTTCCTGAGCCAGGGCGATAGCCAGGCGCGCTTCAGTCACGGTGTCCATTGCCGCGGAGAGCATAGGAATGTTCAAGCGAATGGTTTTGGTCAACTGCGTGCTGAGGTCGGCAGTATTCGGCAGAACGGTGGAATGAGCGGGAACGAGGAGGACGTCGTCAAACGTCAGTGCTTCTTTAGCGATACGTAGCATGGGCAATATCTCTGACCTGGGTGGTTAAATATTGCCGTGGCATTATACAGAGCGTAACCGATTGCATCTACACTTTTTTATAAAAAATGCTTGCGATTGCCTCTTATCGGGTTACTATCGACTGAATAACCTGCTGATTTAGAATTTGATCCCGCTCACATGTTATCCTCCCAGTCCCCCTCAATTTTTACCGTCAGCCGCCTGAATCAGACGGTCCGTTTGCTGCTTGAGCAGGAAATTGGCCAGGTGTGGATTAGCGGAGAGATCTCCAATTTCACGCAGCCAGCTTCCGGTCACTGGTACTTCACCCTGAAAGACAACACCGCTCAGGTGCGCTGTGCGATGTTCCGCAACAGCAACCGGCGGGTGACGTTCCGGCCGCAGCACGGGCAGCAGGTGCTGGTTCGCGCCAGTATCACTCTGTACGAGCCGCGCGGTGATTACCAGATTATCGTCGAAAGCATGCAGCCTGCAGGTGAAGGACTTCTACAGCAGAAATATGAGCAGCTGAAAGCCGCACTTTTAGCAGAAGGGCTGTTCGATCAGCAATATAAGCAGCCGCTTCCCTCCCCCGCCCACTGTGTGGGGGTGATCACCTCGAAAACCGGCGCCGCGCTGCATGACATTCTGCACGTGCTGAAACGCCGCGACCCTTCCCTGCCGGTCGTGATCTACCCAACCGCCGTTCAGGGCGAGGATGCGCCGGGGCAGATTGTTCGCGCCATACAGCTCGCTAACGCCCGTCAGGAGTGTGACGTGCTGATCGTCGGGCGCGGCGGCGGCTCGCTGGAAGATCTCTGGAGCTTTAACGACGAGCGGGTCGCGCGGGCCATTTTTGCCAGCCGGATCCCGGTGGTGAGCGCCGTCGGCCATGAAACCGACGTCACCATCGCCGATTTTGTCGCCGACCTGCGGGCACCAACGCCGTCCGCGGCAGCAGAAATGGTGAGCCGGAACCAGCTGGAACTGCTGCGCCAGATCCAGAACGGCCAGCAGCGCCTCGAGATGGCGATGGACTATTTCCTCGCCAACCGCACCCGTCGCTTTACCCAGCTTCATCATCGCCTGCAGCAGCAGCACCCGCAGCTGCGCCTGGCGCGCCAGCAGACCGTGCTGGAACGCCTGCGCCAGCGGATGAACCTCGCGGTGGACAACCAGCTTAAACGCGCGGTGCAGCGTCAGCAGCGAACCTCTCAGCGTCTGAATCAGCAGAACCCGCAGCCGCGCATCTGGCGCGCGCAGACGCGTATCCAGCAGCTGGAATACCGGCTGGCTGAGAACGTGCGCGCCCGCCTCGGCAGCACCCGCGAGCGCTTTGGTAATGCGGTGACCCACCTTGAAGCGGTCAGCCCGCTTTCAACGCTGGCGCGCGGTTACAGCGTGACCACCGCCACCGACGGCAAAGTGCTGAAGCAGACGAAACAGGTCAAAGCCGGGGATGTGCTCACCACCCGGCTGTCAGACGGCTGGGTGGAAAGCGAAGTGAAAGGCGTAACGCCGGTGAAGAAAACGCGCACGCGCAAAAAAGCGTAATTATTGTTGGCCGTCAGGCGTGACGGCAAGCATCACCCAGGACAGCCCGGAAAAAATGACCAGCGCGACCGCTGCGCCCGCCATTCCCAGCAACAGGCCAAACATCACGGAGCCGACAATTTGCCCGGCTGCCAGCATCAGAAAAGCCATACTGACCCCCACAGCCGGTGACGGATGAGCGATAACCGCCCCCTGCACCAGCAGTACGCCGGATAAAATAACGTATCCCGCCCCGCTCATTGCCACCACCGGGACGAGCCACCAGGCAAACCCTTCACTTAACGCCAGAGCCAACAGCGAAGCGGCCATGAAAATCTGCGATCCCCGGTAAACGCCCCGCATCCCGATACGTTTTTCCGCACTACCGGTAAACACGGCCAGGATCCCTGCCCCGCCGCTCACCAGCCACAGAACCCGCGTGACGGCGCTATCAAGCCCGCTATGATTCCTGAGCAGCTCCGGGCCAAAACTCCACCAGGCGGCGCTGGCAACGCCGCTCACAAAAGCAATACTTAACAGCCGGAACATTCCCGGCTTGCGAAGCGACTCGCGCCAGGATGGCGTTTGTTCACGCTTGCGCGAAGCCAGACCCGGCAGATAACGCCAGGCTGCCAGCAGGCAGAGCAGTGCCAGCAGGGCAAAGACGATACAGGCCGCCCGCCAGCCGCCGGGCATAAAAAGCAGAACCGGCACCGAGAGGATGATCCCGGCGCTTGTTCCGGCATTAATGACGGTATTCACCAGGGTCTGGCGATCCGGGGCAATGGTGTCATTTACGGCCCCGGCAAGCGCGGGTGAGGCCAGGCCAGAACTCAATCCGGCAATAAATAATCCTGTCGCCAGGGTAAGCGGCAGCGCCGAGAAAGCCAGAATAATCAGCCCGCCTGCGGCCGTGGCGGCGGCCAGCAAAGCCGGTACGCGAGGGCCATAGCGACTGGTGAGAAAAGAGGCAAAAAATACTGACAGGCAATAAGCCGCATAGCTGCAGGCTGCAATCAACCCGGCAACCTGGGGTGAGAAAGGAATGTCCTGACGGATATCGGGCAGCATCAACCCCCAGGAAAATCTCGCCATGCCGTATGTCACCGCGATTAATGAGAACCCGGTTATACCCAGTGCGATCGGTCTGTTCATTACGCTCCTCTTATTGCCGCTGTAAAAAACCTAAACGCTGAGAAGGCGTTGTGCCAGTTTTTACCGGTACGAATACTCCGACTTCTCCCCGCCCCCGGCGTCATCATTTACACTGAAAGTGTTTCTTTTTTCGGCATTGCCAGAAACAGGAGAGAAGCATGACCCGAATTCACAGCGTGATCCCGCCCTATATTCTTCGTCGTATTATTGAGAGTGGCTCTGAGCCTCAACAGCGTTGCGCCCGCCAGACGCTGACGCATGTACAAACGCTGATGGCCCATATGCCAGGTAAACCCGCCGCGCCGCACGTGAATAAAACCGGGCAGCTGGAGCGTGATATTTATGATGCAAAACAGGCCCAGGAACTGCCTGGCATTCAGGTGCGTTATGAGGGGCAGCCGTCAAACGGGGATATTACTGTCGATGAAGCCTATGATTATTTAGGTATCACCCATGAATTTTTCTGGAAAAATTATCACCGCGACTCGCTGGATAATAAAGGGCTGATGCTGACGGGCACCGTTCATTATGGGCGGGAATATCAGAACGCTTTCTGGAATGGTCAGCAGATGGTATTTGGCGATGGCGACGGCGAGATATTTAACCGCTTCACCATTGCCATAGACATAGTGGCGCATGAACTTAGCCATGGGGTGACCGAAACCGAAGCCGGGCTAATCTACTTTGAACAATCGGGCGCGCTGAATGAGTCTTTATCGGACGTTTTCGGCTCGCTGGTGAAACAGTATCACCTGAAGCAAACGGCTGATGAAGCCGACTGGCTGATTGGTGGAGGGCTGCTGGCTGAAGGGATCAACGGCAAGGGGCTGCGATCGATGTCAGAGCCCGGCACCGCCTATGACGATCCGCTGCTCGGAAAAGATCCGCAGCCCGCGCACATGAAAGACTTTATCAAAACGCGCGAAGATAACGGCGGCGTGCATCTTAATTCAGGCATTCCCAATCGCGCGTTTTATCTTGCTGCAACGGCCATTGGCGGCAACGCCTGGGAGAAAGCCGGTTATGCATGGTATGACACGGTTTGCGATCGACAGCTGGCGCAAGATGCAGATTTTGACGCCTTTGCGAAACTGACGGTTGCCCACGGTGAAAAGCGATCGGGTGGCGACGTCGCAGCAGCCATTGAACAAGCCTGGAAACAGGTGGGAGTGTTGTGAATGCAGGTTCCGGAACTGACCGAAGACGCGGTCGTCGAGCTGGCGCGTGAAGGTGGCGTGGCCTATATCCCGCATCTCAGCGGGTTGCGGCGAATCGCCCTCTCGACTCTTAACAGTGCACAGCGCCAGCGCGTGGTGAACATACTTCAGCAGGCGATTCCTCGTGGAGAGCCGCCCGGCCAGCCGTCGTCACCCGGCGGCGGCGACCAGCGCTATTTTCGCATTCAGATAATCTGGACCCGGCACAATCAGGCGCAATACACCGACATCATCGTGCTGGTTCCCGAACAGGAAGCGCCAGAGTCGCTGGTCGAACTCTGGCAAAAAGGCGAAGGCTGCGTATGCGATTAGTCAGCCGCGACGAACTCCACGCGCTTTTTCGAGATCAGCCCGTGGCCGTTCTGGCAGAAATAATCCACCGCTCCGCAGGCTTTTAACACCTGGAGTGGCTGATGGCACTCCGGGCAGCGGGCTTCCAGGGCAATATCTTTATTGCAGCTCTCGCAGTGCGCCACACCGTTTTGCGGCTCCAGCTCTGCGTGACATTCCGGGCAGGTAATCGACATGATGACTCCTTTGAAGGATATTCAGTACTCAATCGATTTTACCACGATGCGCTCAGTGAGGGCCACGCAGCTGCTGCTGTAATCTCAGCAGGAGCTCAACCTCTTCCAGCCGCCGCTGCGTTGTGCGGCTCACCTCCTGCGGGTCGCGTACAAACAGGCTCTGCTCCCCCAGAATATGTTCTGCCAGACAGTTCGCGTAAATCGTGCCGCCAAAGCGCCAGCACTGAACCTGCTCGCCGTCGGTGAGCGTCAGCACATCCTCTGCCCCGCGCCGGTCGTGGCTGATGATGCGTCCGTCCCGCAGATGCAGTCGCAGCCCTTTTTGCCCGCCTGACGGCCCGGCATATTTGTTCAGCCAGATATCCACCGGCACGCCGCCCATCGTCCCCTGAAGATGCGCCTCGCCTTCGGCAGTGGTCATATCGCCTCTGGCGATATCGCGCCCCAGCCGATCTCTGGCCGTCACGACCTGTAAAGCAAGCTCGCCGCTGCCGCCCAGATACCGCACCGTCTCGCGCATCATCGCCAGCACGTGGGTGCCGATATCCAGGATTACCCCATCCGGATGGCGAAGCGTCCGGGTATCCGGCTCGCCGGTGGCAAAGTTAAGCGCGAAGGGCTCACCCGCCGCGTTAAACCCGCTTGGCTCCTGCAAAAAACCCTCGATCCTGACGATATCAGAAAGGTGTCTGACCAGCCCCAGGCGCACCAGGTTTATGCGCGCCATCCAGTGATCGAGTGCCAGCACCCGCGCGGCTGCCTCCGGCCTCGCCAGCAGCGATCTCAGTTTTTCGGTCTGGCCCAGGGTGGCGACGATCGGTTTTTCCACCACGATGCGCGGGATGGAAGACGCCAGCGCCTGCTCAAGCACGTCAAGGTGTTGTAGCGATGCGGTGGTGATAAACAGCGTATCGAGGGGTCGGGCAAGAAGGTCGGCAAGGGTTGGAACTCGCGTAACGCCATCCAGGGTTTTCGCGGGCTGGATATCAAATCCCGGACAGGGAAGTGATTCAGCAAAGGTACCTTGTAATGCGGGCAAATAGGCGGTTTCGACTACCGCTCCAAGTCCAACAAACCCAATCTGCATCTGAACCTCTTTCGTTGCATTGCCGGCGCGTAACCACGCCCCGGCAATGTCGGTCAGATTCAGGCGTTAGTTACGGGTTTCGGCTCACTTTTCGTCTGCGCATTTTCCAGCATACGACGCACCGGAACAATGAGCACCGTCAGAACGGCGGCACAAATCAGCAGAGCAACGGAGCAGCGCGCGAAGAGATCCGGCAACATATCCAGCTGGTCAGCCTTCACGTGGCCGCCAATCAGGCCCGCCGCCAGGTTGCCCAGCGCGCTGGCGCAGAACCACAGCCCCATCATCTGGCCGCGCATTCTTTCCGGAGCCAGCAGGGTCATGGTCGCCAGACCAATCGGGCTCAGGCACAGTTCACCGAGGGTCAGCATCAGGATACTGCCCACCAGCCAGAACGGAGAAACGCCTGCCCCACCGTTACTGAGGACGTTCTGCGCCGCCAGCATCATCAGGCCAAAGCCGCCTGCCGCGCACAGAATGCCGATCACGAACTTGGTGATGCTGCTCGGGCGAATGTTGTTGCTCGCCAGCTTCGGCCATGCCCAGCTAAAGACCGGTGCCAGCAGAATAATAAACAGGGCGTTAATCGACTGGAACCACACGGCCGGGATTTCGAAATCGCCGATCATGCGATTAGTGTAGTCGTTGGCAAACAGGTTAAACGACGTCGGTTTTTGCTCGAACGCAGACCAGAAGAACGCCGCAGACACCAGCAGAATGAAGCAGACCAGCAGTCTGGCGCGCTCTTTACGGTTCAGACCGGCAAAGACAAACAGCCAGATGAAGTAGAGGGCCACCGAGGCGGCAATGAAGTAAACCAGCACGCTGGCCACGGCAACCGGGTTAATTACAATCACGCCCTGGGCGATCAGAGTGACGATAATCGCGACACCCGCTGCCAGCGCCAGCAGCCAGCCGCCAACACCGTTTTTCTTCACCACCGGGCTGTTCCAGGTGGAGTCCAGCCCCACTTCGCTGTCGTAGCGTTTCATCGCCGGAACGGCAAACAGGCGGAAGATGACCAGCGCGACCAGCATCCCGATGCCGCCGATGCCAAAGCCCCAGTGCCAGCCGTGAGATTTAATCAGCCAGCCGGAGATCAGCGGCGCGATAAATGAGCCCATGTTGATGCCCATATAGAACAGCGAGAAGCCGCCGTCACGACGCGCATCGCCTTTCTTATACAGGGTGCCGACCATTACCGAGATGCAGGTTTTGAACAGGCCCGAACCAAGGACAATAAACATCAGGCCGATAAAGAACAGGTTGTTGCCCATCACCGCAGACAGCGCAATCGACAGGTGGCCGAGCGCGATCAGAATTGAACCGTACCAGACCGCTCTCTGCTGTCCGAGCCAGTTATCCGCCAGCCAGCCGCCCGGCAGCGCGGCCAGGTACATGGTCCCGGCAAAGATACCGACGATGGCGGAGGCGTTTTCACGCGCCAGCCCCATCCCGCCGTCATAGACGGTGGCGGCCATAAACAGGATCAGTAGTGGACGAATGCCGTAAAACGAGAAGCGCTCCCACATCTCGGTGAAGAACAGCGAGCCAAGTGGATAAGGATGGCCGAAGAAAGTTCGGCTTTCGTTTTTATTAACAGAGGATTGCATAATTCTCCCGAGATGATGTGTCGTCGTGCTTGTAAACACCGGAGGTCAGCCACGCAGAGAGTGTTCTGGCGGCTTTTTTACATCCGGCGAAATGTTATTTAACCATTTGATAACCTGAGGCTACTTTTGTCCAGCCCCCACCCCACCACCAAAAGATGAAAATTCGACAATCGTCTTATTTCTTAGATTTTATGTTGGATAAACATGAATAGTGATTGACATCACATCAATAATTATTCGTTGCTTTCAGAGGAGTTGAGGCATAAAAAAACCCGCGACAGGCGCGGGTTTTTCAGCAGATCGGCTAATTATTTGCTTTTCTTGATGTGTTTAATCAAACGCTTACGCTTACGCATCTGGTTCGGGGTCAGGGTGTTGCGTTTGTTGGCAAACGGGTTGTCCCCTTCCTTGAACTGAATGCGGATCGGCGTACCCATCACGTCCAGCGATTTGCGGAAGTAGTTCATCAGGTAGCGTTTGTAAGAATCGGGCAGATCCTTCACCTGGTTACCGTGGATAACCACGATAGGCGGGTTATAACCCCCCGCGTGGGCATACTTCAGCTTCACGCGACGACCGCGCACCAGCGGTGGCTGATGGTCTTCTGCCGCCATGGTCATGATGCGGGTCAGCATCGCGGTACCCACACGACGGGTGGAGCTGTCGTAGGCTTCGCGAACGGATTCGAACAGGTTGCCGACGCCGCTGCCGTGCAGGGCAGAGATAAAGTGCACGCGGGCAAAGTCGATAAAGCCCAGACGGAAGTCCAGCGTCTCTTTCACCTGCTCACGTACTTCATTGCTCAGGCCATCCCACTTGTTGACGACGATAACCAGTGAGCGCCCACTATTGAGGATAAAGCCGAGCAGGGAGAGATCCTGATCGGAGATGCCTTCACGGGCATCGATAACCAGCATCACCACGTTGGCGTCTTCAATCGCCTGCAGAGTTTTGATTACCGAGAATTTTTCCACCACGTCGGTGATTTTGCCGCGCTTACGCACGCCCGCGGTGTCGATCAGCACGTATTCACGCTCGTCGCGCTGCATGGGGATATAGATGCTGTCGCGGGTCGTGCCCGGCATGTCGTACACCACCACGCGGTCTTCACCGAGGATGCGGTTAGTAAGTGTGGACTTACCTACGTTCGGACGACCAACAATCGCCAGCTTGATCGGCAGATCCTGCGGGTTGAAGTCGTCTTCAGGCTCTTCTTCGCCCTCTTCACCTTCTTCGAACTGCGCCCAGTATTCTGCGTCTTCATCGACCTCTTCCGGCGGGCTGATCTCGTCAACGTACGGCAGGAGTGCGGTTTCCAGCAGGCTGGTTACGCCACGGCCGTGAGAGGCGGCGATCGGATAGATGTCGCCCAGGCCCAATGACCAGAAATCCGCCATCGCCTGATCGGGATCGATGCCGTCAGTTTTGTTTGCCACCAGGAAAGTGGCTTTTTCACGCGAGCGCAGGTGCTTGGCGATAGCCGAGTCGGCAGGCATCAGGCCCGCACGCGCATCGACCATAAACAGCACGATGTCGGCTTCTTCAATCGCCAGCAGGGATTGCTCCGCCATGCGGGTTTCAACGCCGTCCTCTGTACCGTCGATACCACCGGTATCGATACAGATAAACTCACGACCTTCCACTTCGGCACGACCGTACTTACGGTCACGCGTGAGCCCCGGGAAATCCGCAACCAGCGCATCACGGGTGCGTGTTAAACGGTTAAAAAGAGTGGATTTTCCAACGTTCGGGCGCCCGACAAGCGCGACCACAGGTACCATGTTTAAAGCCTCATAAAATTCGATATCACGTCGCGTTTGCGGCGTTTTTTAAAAAATCAAAACGGCCCCTGAAGCAACAGGAGCCGTTGAGTATACTACAACCGCGGTGATTAACGCGTGATCGCGTACAGCGTACCGTCTTTTGCCTGGATCAGCAGTTTGCCGTCAACCGATACCGGCTCGGTCAGGAAACCGGAACTGTCGACTTTCTCCTGGGCAACAAAACGACCGTTGCTCGGGTCAATCCAGTGCATGTAACCTTCGCTATCACCCACCACCAGGCTGCCATTATAGAGCGCCGGTGCGGTCAGCAGACGGTGCAGCAGATCGCTTTGCGTCCACAGCGTCACGCCGCCTTCAGTGCTCAGGGCCAGCAGGCGGTCGTTCTGATCGACCAGATAGATGCGGTTGCCGTCGACGATGAAATCATTCACCGAGCCCAGCTCACGTTTCCACATGATCTGGCCGCTACGCAGATCCATCGCGGTCAGGTTGCCGTTATAGGCCAGGGCATACACCACGCCGTTGACGATAACCGGGGTGGTATCCACGTCGCTCAGACGGTCGATTTCGGTCGGACCGGTAGCCTGAGAGATACGCTGCTGCCAGATCAACTGGCCCTGCTGCATCAGCACGGCGCTGACGCGACCGTTATCACCGCCCACGATGGCAGCACCAAACGCGGTGGCCGGAGCTGATTCACCGCGCAGGGAGAGCGCAGGCATATCCAGGTTTACGGTCCACTTCACCGCGCCGTCAGTTTCGTTCAGCGCCTGCAGCTGGCCGTTTGCGGTATGTACCAGCACCATGCCATCGCTGACGACCGGACGAGAGAGTGCTTCGCCAGCCACGCGGGTTTGCCAGGCAATGGAACCATCGCTGGCGTTAAGGGCATAGACCTGGGCCTTCTCGCTACCGATATAGACATGGCCACCGGCAACCGTTACGCCACCTGACAGCAGCGCTGGCGTGCGTGACAGCCAGCCGCTTTTCTCGGCGAGGTTAACCGACCAGACTTCTTTGCCGTCATCGGCGTTCAGGGCTTTCACCGAGCCTTTGCGGTCAGCCGCATAGACAACGCCGTCCGCTGATGCCGGGTGCAGGTTAGAGTAGAAATCGCCAATACCGCCGCCCACGGAGGTGCTCCAGGCGGTGGATGGCTCAAACTGGTTTTCAACCGTCGGCAGTGGCGACATGGTGACAACATCTTCTTCGCCGCTGAACAGTGAACAGCCGCTCAATAACGTAACGGAAAGCAGTCCTGGCAGAAGTAATTTACGCAATTGCATCGGGTCCCTCTCAGACGGACAAATTATTTATTTTCATCTGCAGCATTTCGCTCAGCGCTGGGGAGGCGTTACTTTTCACGCCCGCTTCCCACGCGCTGCGCGCGCCCTGTTTGTCACCTTTGCTCAGCAGTGCTTCACCACGCAGGTCGGCGACAATAGCGGCAAAACCTTCACCTTTAACGCTGTCCAGCGTCTTCAGCGCTTCGTCAGCTTTCTTCTGCTGAACCTGAATACGGGCAAGGCGCAGATTGATAACCGCTTTCAGGTTATCGTCTTTAGCTGCTGCCAGACCCTGCTGCAGCTGTGCCGCCGCTTTATCCAGCTCATTTTTATCAACCAGCTGCTGAGCCACTTCCAGCGACGCCAGCGCGCCGTAGGTGTTTTTATTGTCAGCGGCAAATTTCTCTGCCGCCGTCAGCGTTTGCGGCTGATCGGCGCGGATTGCGCTCACGGTATTTTCATACTGTAAGGAAGAACCGCGCGCCGAATCGACCTGATGACTGTTCCAGTAACGCCAGCCCACCAGCGCGCCAATACCTAAAATTACCCCAACAGCCAGGGCTTTGCCGTTTTCGGCAAAGAAGCGTTTGATCGCATCAACCTGGTCGTTTTCGTTCTCGTAAATTTCCACGCAGTCCTTCTCCTTAGCCCAGTAGAGTGCGCAAGTGCGCCGCAACGCCGTCCTGCGTTACCGTTGTTTGCTCACCAGAGCGCAGATCTTTCACTACGACTTCGCCGTTAGCCACTTCTGACTCGCCGAGTACCAGTGCGATACGCGCGCCCCACTTATCGGCACGGGCGAACTGTTTCTTAAAGTTGCCGCCGCCGTGGTTGGTCATCAGCTTAGCGTCCGGCAGCGCATCGCGCACGCGTTCAGCAAGCTGCATTGCCGCAGACTGCGTTTCCGCGCCTGAGGCTACCAGGTATATATCGACAACAGGATCGGCTTTAAATTCCGGATTAACTGCCTGAACTAACAAAACAAGTCGCTCCAGGCCCATGGCAAAGCCAACTGCAGGTGCAGGACGACCGCCTAACTGCTCTACCAGGCCGTCGTAACGACCGCCGGCACAGACAGTACCCTGTGATCCGAGGCTGCTGGTGACCCACTCAAATACGGTGCGGTTATAGTAGTCGAGACCACGTACCAGACGCTGGTTAACCGTATAGGTGATACCGGCACCTTCCAGCAGTTTGCACAGACCGGCAAAATGTTCGCGGGAGTCGTCATCCAGGTAATCGCCCAGCGCAGGCGCATCGTTCAGCAGTGCCTGTACGTCCGGGTTCTTGGAGTCCAGCACGCGCAGCGGGTTGCTGTACATACGGCGTTTGCAGTCTTCGTCCAGCTTCTCTTTGTGCTGTTCCAGGAAGGCTACCAGCGCATCGCGGTAGTTAGCGCGCGCTTCAAGAGAACCGATAGAGTTCAGCTCCAGCGTAACGTGCTCGGCAATGCCCAGCGCACGCCACCAGCGGGCGGTCAGCATGATCAGCTCAGCGTCGATGTCCGGGCCCTGCAGGCCAAAGGCTTCGACACCCAGCTGGTTAAACTGACGGTAGCGGCCTTTCTGCGGACGTTCGTGGCGGAACATCGGGCCGATATACCACAGGCGTTGCTCCTGATTGTACAGGAGACCATGCTCGATGCCGGCGCGTACACATCCCGCCGTACCTTCCGGACGTAAGGTCAGGCTGTCGCCGTTACGATCCTCAAAGGTGTACATCTCTTTTTCAACCACGTCGGTGACTTCGCCGATAGCGCGTTTGAATAACGGGGTCTGCTCTACAATCGGCAAACGGATTTCGCTGTAACCGTAGCTGCCGAGCACCTGTTTCAGGGTGCCTTCAATGCGCTGCCAGATGGCGGTCTCGCCAGGCAGATAATCGTTCATGCCGCGAATGGCTTGAATATTCTTTGCCACGTTTGTTCTCTTTCTATAGACAAAAATGAACCCTGGGGTTCGTAACCGAAGGGTTCAATCATACACAGGAAGCAGACCGCTTCCCATCACGTTATTTTTCGACCTGGAGCACGCTGATGCGCTGCGCTTCATCCAGCATGGCCGCTTTGGCGCGGATATGGGCTTCAAGCTGATCAATCATGTCGCCATTATCCAGACGATCTTTGCGAACGCCATCTTCATAGAGACCACTTTTCTTGTTGCCGCCCGTAACGCCAAGTGTTGACACCAGCGCTTCACCCGGACCGTTCACCACACAGCCGATGATCGAGACGTCCATTGGGGTGATGATATCTTCCAGACGCTGCTCAAGCGCATTCACGGTACCGATGACATCAAACTCCTGGCGCGAACAGGTCGGGCAGGCGATAAAGTTGATGCCGCGGGCACGAATACGCAGGGATTTCAGAATGTCGAAACCGACCTTAATCTCTTCCACCGGATCGGCGGCCAGCGAGACGCGCAGGGTATCGCCGATACCTTCGTTCAATAGCAGACCGAGGCCAATGGCTGATTTCACTGCCCCACTGCGGGCGCCACCGGCTTCGGTGATCCCGAGGTGCAGCGGCTGGTCGATCTGCTTCGCCAGCAGGCGATAGGATTCGACGGCAAGGAAAACATCGGAGGCTTTCACGCTGACTTTGAACTGGTCGAAGTTCAGACGATCGAGATGATCCACATGGCGCATAGCGGATTCGAGCAGCGCCTGCGGCGTCGGCTCGCCATATTTTTCCTGCAGATCTTTTTCCAGAGAACCGGCGTTCACGCCGATACGGATGGGGATGTTCTTGTCGCGGGCGCAATCAACCACCGCGCGGATACGCTCTTCGCTACCGATATTGCCGGGGTTGATACGCAGGCAATCGACGCCGTATTCCGCCACTTTCAGCGCGATACGGTAATCGAAGTGAATATCGGCAACCAGCGGAACAGAGACCTGCTGCTTGATGAGCCTGAACGCTTCTGCCGCATCCATCGTGGGCACGGAAACGCGGACAATGTCTGCGCCTACACGTTCTAATGCTTTGATCTGATTGACCGTCGCTTCCACATCAGTGGTGCGGGTGTTGGTCATCGACTGAACGGCGATGGGGGCACCATCGCCAATTGGCACATTCCCGACGTAAATACGTTTCGATTTTCTACGTGGAATAGGAGCCTGGTTATGCATGGAAAATCTCCCGCGTTGCCTGTCTGTTACTTACTGTGCTGCTGATTGTTCGGCATTTACGGTCAGGCGCGCAACCTGGTTAGTTCTGATAAAACGGCTCAGATCGACAGGTTTACCCTGGAACTGGATCTGGACCGCAGCCGGAGCACCAATCTTGAGCTTGTACGGCGCCTGGCCTGTCAGATTTAAATTCCCGTCTTTACGCTGCAGGCCGCTGAACAGCTTTTTGCCCGTTGCATCGGTCACTTCCAGCCAGCAATCAGCGGTGAAGTTCATCACCAGCGCGTTCGGGTCGGCAGTTGCCGCCGCAACGCCTGCCGGATCGGAAGGCAACGTCTGGGTGGCATCCGCCGTTGCCGCAGGCGCGGTTGCAGGTGCAGCGTCAACGTTAGCCTGAGATGGCGAAACTACCGCGTTGTCTGCGGGTGCCTGCGCCGTCTGTTCGGCGGTTGGCGCAGCACTCTGCGCCGTTGCCGTATCCTGAGTGCCGGTTGCTGGTGCCTGCGTTTCGCTGGCGGTCGCAGAAGCATCGGTATTCAGCGGGATGCTCTGGGCACCATCGCCCGCTGAGTTGTTCAGCTCGGCTGAAGTCTGATCGGCCATGGTGGTGATCTCTTCCTGCTGCGCCTTGTGGTTTTGCCACCACCATGCGCCCGTCAGGCCGATCACCACAAACAGCACCAGCCAGGTAAAGCTCATCAGCCAGCCATCACGTTTTTTACGACGCTTGCCCAGGGAAAAACTCTGCATCGGCGCGACTTTCGCCGCTCTGACCGGTGCCTGTTTTTCCATCATTGGCAGCAGTTCATCTTCAGGGATATGCACCAGTTTCGCATATGAGCGGATATAACCACGCAGAAACGTTGAAGCAAGATCGGCAGGAGCCTTATCTTCTTCAATATCGCGGACCGTGGAAACCTTCAGACATAAGCGCTCCGCAACGACTTGCTGGCTTAGTCCGAGTTGTTCACGGGCGTTGCGAAGACGAACGCCAGTGGAAAGTGCTGCATTTTGGTCGTGAGTGGCTTCAGTATTCATTCGCTACAACTAATGGTACGTGAAAATTGAGGATCCTGGCGCCGGTGAGTCACAATGCCACCCGCACCGCGAAACTTCTGGTCAGTTAACCTTAGTAAGACCGCACAACCCTGTCAGGTTTACATTGGCAGAGGCGGCTTGTCAGTGAGGCTAAACTGTTGTTGCGTCGTTACATACTGCCTTAAAGTCATATAAAACGCACCGTAATTATTACCCATAAACCGGCGCAATGACTGTTTATTCGCATCCGCAGCCGCCACGGCGCAATTAACGCGCCGTGACTGCATAATAATTACACGGACTTGATGGCGATGGACTCGCCCTGCATACGTTTACGCAGCGTACGCTTGGTACGGTCGATAACGTCACCGGCCAGCTGACCGCAGGCGGCATCGATATCATCACCGCGGGTTTTACGCACGATAGTGGTAAAGCCATACTCCATCAGAACCTTTGAGAAACGGTCGATACGGCTGTTTGAGCTACGGCCATACGGCGCGCCCGGGAACGGGTTCCATGGGATCAGGTTGATCTTGCACGGCGTGTCTTTCAGCAGTGCCGCCAGCTCGTGAGCGTGCTCGGTCCCGTCGTTGACGTGATCCAGCATGACGTACTCAATGGTGACGCGTCCCTGGTTGGCGTTGGACTTCGAAATGTAGCCGCGAACCGAGTTCAGGAAGGTCTCAATGTTGTACTTCTTGTTGATTGGCACGATCTCATCGCGAATGGTGTCGTTTGGCGCGTGCAGCGAAATAGCCAGCGCAACGTCAATCATATCGCCGAGTTTATCCAGCGCGGGCACAACGCCTGAAGTGGAGAGCGTAACGCGACGTTTGGACAAGCCAAAACCGAAGTCGTCGAGCATGATTTCCATCGCCGGAACCACGTTAGTCAGGTTCAGCAGCGGCTCGCCCATCCCCATCATCACCACGTTGGTGATAGGACGGGTGCCGGTGACTTTTGCCGCACCGACGATTTTCGCCGCGCGCCACACCTGGCCGATAATCTCAGATACGCGCAGGTTACGGTTAAAGCCCTGCTGCGCCGTGGAGCAGAATTTACACTCCAGCGCACAACCCACCTGGGAGGAGACGCACAGGGTAGCGCGGTCGTCTTCCGGGATATAAACCGTCTCAACGCGCTGGTCGCCAACCGCAATCGCCCACTTGATGGTGCCATCAGCAGAACGCTGCTCTTCCACCACTTCCGGCGCGCGGATTTCGGCCACGTCTTTCAGCTTGTTGCGCAGCACTTTATTGATGTCAGTCATGTCATCAAAGTTGTCGCTGCAATAGTGGTACATCCATTTCATGACCTGATCGGCACGAAACGGCTTCTCGCCCATCTCTTTGAAGAACTCGCGCATCTGCTGACGGTTCAGGTCCAGCAGGTTGATTTTTCCATTTTTATTGGGAACCGCAGGAATGGCGACTTCGGAGGTGTTAACTAATTCAGACATAATATTTTCCGGCCTCGTTGTTACACGTTATGGCCCGTGGAGGGTTGAAAAGAAACGCCCCGGAAAGCGGTCTGCTCGTCCGGGGCGTTGCATTGTACAAAGTCTGGTGCAGGGATGCCACGTTTGCACGCGGCATTTACGAAAATAATGTGTAAACGAAACCGTTAAATTAACGGGTACGTGGACACACTTCGCCTTCTGCGAAGAAGTAGGCGATTTCACGTTTAGCAGATTCTACGGAGTCGGAACCGTGGGTGCCGTTCTCGGTGAAGCTGTCAGCGTAATCTGCGCGCAGGGTACCTGCCAGCGCGTTGTCCGGGTTAGTTGCACCCAGCAGATCGCGGTGACGCTGAACGGCATTTTCGCCTTCCAGTACGGAAACCACGATTGGGCCAGAGGTCATGAACTCAACCAGGCCGTCGAAGAATGGGCGACCTTCGTGCTCAGCATAGAAACCGCGAGCCTGCTCAACGGTCAGATGCAGCATTTTGGTACCAACAATTTTGAACCCTGCCGCTTCAAAGCGAGCAAAGATGCTGCCAATAACGTTTTTTGCCACCGCGTTTGGCTTGATGATGGAAAAAGTACGTTCAATAGCCATGATTACCTCTGTGATTTGTTCTGTTGTTTTGCATTCATGCGAAATATATGGCGCGGATTATAATGAGCATTGGCGCCATTGCCTATGGATGCATGTAACATTTTTTTAAAATAAGACGAGTTTTAACAACAGATCCTTGCCGAAACGCGTTTTTTTCATTGCAGGGTGAAATCCACGGTCGCCACCTGCCCCGCCTCATCCATCACCAGCAGTTGATAATCCCCTGCCTTTTCAAGGCGCAGCGTATACACCCGCCCCTGGACATTCAGCGGTTCGCCGTTGAGAAACCACCAGCGCGGTCCGTCGCTGCCGCTGACCTGCAGAGGCAGCGAGACCTGCGACTCGCCCGGCAGGCGTTTAATCACCACTCCCTGACGAATGCCGGAGAGCAGCAGCGGCGCCGGGAAGGCCTGGTTCAGCGGTGGGCAGGCTGTTGACGCAGGCGGAATGCGCGACGATCGCCGCTCCGCCTGGGGCAGCCACGGCTCCAGCGGCAGCGGCCAGACGTCCACGCTTTTTTCCTGCGCCTGCGGGCAGTCCGCCGCTACCCGTTTGCCGCTATTATCGAGCCAGACCGGGAAACGAATGCCGCGAATGCCCTCCTGCTCCGGCAGGAGCAGCGTCGGCGGCTGGCTTCCTTCAAGCAGCCAGGTCGCGAGCCGACGGCGGCAGTTGCTGTCCCCCTCCGGCAGCGACTGGCCGGCTGGCCAGCAGATCACCCCGCGGCTCACCGATTCAGGGCGCGGATCGCGCGGCAGACGCGCTTCCTCCAGCGCCGAGCGCGACTGCAGTAGATTGTTGACCTGATTCAACACCGGCACGGCGCTGGCAAACCCAAACTGCCCGGCCACCGGGGTGCCGTCCGGCCTGCCGGTCCAGATGCCAATCACGTAGCGCGCGTTCACCCCTATCGCCCATGCGTCACGATAGCCGTAGCTGGTGCCGGTTTTTACCGCCAGCGGCACCACCTGCGCAAGGGCGCTGTCCGGCAGCGGTTGCGCCTCGTTCGCCAGAATGCGCCGGATGATCCACGCGGATCCCGGCGACAATAAGGGCCGTTCGAGCAGCGGATCTGCTGGCTGTAAACGCAGTTTCCCTGCGCGACCCTGCCGGGCAAAGGCGCTGTACGCTGCGGCAATGTCCTCCAGACGCGCCCCGGTCCCCCCCAGGATCAGGGAGAGGTTCGGCTGAGCGCCAGCAGGCAGAAGAAGCGGTAATCCGACGTTACGCAGCATCCCGGCAAACTTTTTCGGCCCGTAAGCCTCCAGCACCTGAACGGCGGGCAGGTTCAGGGATCGCACCAGCGCCTCGCTCATGCTGATCGGACCGTGAAAGCCGCTGTCAAAGTTACCCGGACGGTAATCGCCGGTGCGTCGCGGCACATCCTGCAGCAGCGAGGCCGGGTGGATCAGCCCGTCATCCATCGCCAGGCCATAGACAAACGGCTTCAGCACCGATCCCGGGGATCGGATCGCGCTGACCATATCCACATGGCTGAAACGGCTGTCGTCGTTGATGTCCACCGATCCAACCCAGCCGCGCACTTTCATATTGGTATGATCCACGACGATCATCGCCAGCGAACTGCGGGGTGGCAGGCGGGACTTCCAGTTCAGGGCCAGCTTTTCCAGCTGGCGCTGCAGCGTGGCATCCAGAGTAGTCACCACTTTGCTGTCCCGGCTTTTGCCCAGCATCATGCGCGAGAACAGCGGCGCAAGCTGCGGCATCTGCCGGGGCGCCAGCCAGACGGGTTCTTCCTGCGACTCTTTAACCTGACGCGCAGACCAGACGCTCTGAGAGGCCATGCGGTTGAGGACTTTATTGCGCGCCGCCTCGGCACGTTGCGGCCAGCGGTCCGGGCGTAAACGGCTCGGCGCCTGCGGCAATACGGCAAGCAGCGCGGCTTCGGAGTAACTCAACTGCGCAGGGGATTTTCCCAGATAGGCCCAGCTTGCGGCCCCCACGCCCTGCAGGGTGCCGCCAAACGGGGCGCGATTGAGATAAAGCGTCAGAATGTCACGTTTTGAGAGGTGCCACTCCAGCTGGAACGCCCGCCAGAGCTGACGGACTTTGCCGCCCAGCGTGCGGGAATGGGGATCCAGCAGACGGGCCACCTGCATGGTCAGCGTACTGCCGCCCGAGATCACCTTCCCGGCAATCAGATCCTGCCAGGCAGCGCGCAGTACCGAAAAGGGATTGACGCCCGGATGATCCCAGAACCAGCGATCTTCATACTGGATCAGCGCCTCAAGATAGCGCGGCGAAACCTCTTCGATGGTGACCGGATAACGCCAGATCCCGTCGCGATCGGCAAAGCGCCACAGCGGGATGCCTTTTTCGTCCACCACCACGCGAGCCGGATTGACCTCGTGTAACGGCAGCGGCCACAGGCGATCGGCGGCAACAACGCCGCCCCAGAGCAGAAGAAGCGCCCCCGCCAGCCACAGCCAGCGGGAGCGTAACAGAGCGCGAACCCGCACGTTACGGAACGACAATCAGCGGGCCGCTGGCCGCACCTGTTGCCCGCCACTGCGGTACGTACATCGATTCCACCATCGGCACAGGCACCGCGTAGGTTCCCGGCGTAACGGCGCGCGCCAGATAGACCAGCGTCACCGGCTGGCCTTCATTGACCGGTACGGCGGCGACAAAGCGGTCGTCGCGGAACTCCATATGCTGGATATCGGCCTGCTGCATCTGGCTGAGCAGGTTTTGTACCTCACTGCCGCTCTCCTGCAGGCTGGCGCTGCTGCTGGCGAGGTTCTGGTTTTCCAGCTCCAGCCCCGCAGGCAGCAGATCCACCACCAGCGCATCCGGCACGCTCTGGGTGGCAGTGACGTTCAGCCAGACCAGCACCAGCTCGCCGCTTTTCAGGGAGGAGAGCGACTTGCTGCTGCCATCGGTTGCCAGGATCTGGCGCTCAATTTTCAGCACGTTCGAGGCAGGCTGTGGGGCGTACTGCGGATAGCCGCTGCTGTCCAGACGCAACCACAGCGGCGCGGTACCGGTGTTAGTCACCTGCAGCGCCGCCAGCTGGTCGGCATTGAGGTTTTGCACCTGCGGTTTATCGCCCTGAATGTTGCCTTCCTTAACCGACGTGGTGGCCTGCCAGGCTCCGGAGAGCGTCTGCAGGGAACGTCCCGCCAGGAAGAGGGAATTACTCTCCTGGGTCGAGAGCCAGCGCTGGCTGAAAGCCTGCTGGGAAAGCACGTTCAGCAGCGCGTTCTGGGCATCCGGCAACAGTTTGTACTCTTCCAGCAGGCTGAGCATCATCGCGTTGTCGCGAAGCGGGCTGCCGTAATCGGCCAGCCAGTTTTGCGTCTCGCTGCGCGGCGTTTTGATGGCCAGATCCAGCGCCTGCTGGCTGCGCGGCGCATCGCCCATCAGCTTCAGCGCCATCCCCAGCTGCATCAGCGGCAGGCCTGATTTGGCCTGGGCATGACGCTCCCAGATTTCGCGCAGCGCGCCCAGCGGAGCTTTCTGCTGGCGCGCCAGCACCAGCGCGGCATAAGCCTGAACGGCGAACTTGCTGCCCTGGGTATCTTCGCTGTAACGAATCGCCATCATGCCCGGATCCTGCAGGTAGCGCAGCAGGCGGTTGTTGGCATTGGTGATGGCATCAGCCGGTACGCTGTAACCCTGCTCCCCTGCCCGCACCAGGAAATCGGTGACGTAGGCAGTGAGCCAGTACTCTTCCGGGCCATTTTTATCCCACAGGGCAAAACCGCCATCGTCGCGCTGCATCTGCAGCAGGCGGGAGATGCCGATCTCAATGGCCGCCCGACGCTTGTCGTCACTGTCGCCCTTGATGCCCAACGCATTCAACTGGGCGGCATTGGTATAGAGGGACGGGAACAGGCCGCTGGTGGTCTGTTCCAGACAGCCATACGGATATGCCTGCAGCTCGCGGATGTAACGGGCCAGGTTAAGCGGCGGCTTGCCGCTGAGCATAAGCTGTCCCTGTAGCGTCAGCGGGGAGAAATTAGCGAGCTGTTCGGTCGGTACATGCCAGCTTTCACCCGGATTAAGCATCGTGCCGGTATTCACCGTCTGCGCCGGGAACGCCGGGCGCACGCCGATTTTCCAGCTCTTCTGCTGCGGGGCAAAGGTTTCGCCTGGAAGCATCAGCCCGCTTACCTGGGCGGCGATTTCGCCCTCGCCGTAGCCGTCCAGCGCCCGCACCGGAATAAACAGCGTATAGCGTTCACCCGCGCCCAGCTGGATCGGCTGCGGTTGGGCACCTTCCAGCGCCAGGTTGCCGCCCGCGGTCAGGGCTACGTTCAGGGTCTGCGGACGATCGGTGAGGTTGGTCAGATCCAGCGTCAGCCTTGCGTTATCGCCGCTGGCAAGGAAGCGCGGCGTGTTCAGCTCGGTGATAACGGGTGCTGCGACGATGATTTTGCTCTCGCTGCTGCCGAAATCGTCATCGGTCCAGGCCTGGGCCATCAGACGCAGCTCGCCGTTAAAGTCGCCAATCGGTAACGAGACGGTGCCCTCCCCGTTGGCATCCAGCTCTACCGGCTGCGCCTGCTGGGCGATAATGGTGACATGGTTAACCGGCGGTTTGCCGCCACGCTTAAGTTCATCGCCATCGCCGCCAAAACGCAGCGACGCCAGACGGCCCTGGCCCTCAATCACCTGGCCGTAGATATCGTAGATGTCCGCGCCATAGCGCTTCTGACCAAAGAAGGCCTGCCACGGATCGGGGGTAACGTAATCGGTAATGTTCAGCACACCGCTGTCCACCGCCGAGACCAGTACGTTGACTTTTTGCGGAGCCGCACCCTCCTTAACGCTGGCTTTTACTTTCACCGCCAGCGTCTGGTTTGGGCGCATTTTTGGCGGGTTTTCCAGGGCGATGCTCAGGCGACGACTTTCGTCGCCCATCGGCAGGTGCAGCAAGCCTACCGCACGTTTTGGCGTGGCTGATTTGGATTTATCGCCAGGGCGGACCACCAGCGTGGAGAGGTACAGATCGTGGCGTTTCCAGGCTTTATCCACCGGGATCGTCATATCCAGCCCCTCGGCAGGCACGTCGATCTCTTTCCACCACAACGGCCCTTCACTGGATTCGATCATCGCGTAGCCTTTACCTGCCGCCGGTGCGGCAATGTGCAGCTTAATGGTGTCCCCAGGCTGATAGGCCGGTTTATCCAGCTTCATGGTGACGCGGTCCGGACGCGCCGCGCCGGAGCCGTCGCTGTTGTCCTGCCAGCTGTAACCTGCCCAGAAGCGAACGCTGCTGACTGCATCGTCAGGGGCTTTAACCTCCAGACGATAGGAGCCCCACTCCACCGGGAAGCTCACTTTCCCGGTTTCGTCCGCGGCCAGATCCAGCGCCTGCTCGCCTTCAATCAGATCTTTTTGATCAAACTGGGACTGCCAGCCCTCGCTTTCCGACCAGTTCCAGGAGTAGTCCCGACGCTCGCGGATCAGGCGAACCTGCAGGCCGGAGACCGCTTTTTTCGCTCCGCTGGCATCGGCATAAACGATATCGAACCCGGCCTGGCTGTTCTCCTCAACAATCGGCTGGTTGACGGTGGTGTCGGTGCGGTAGTCATAGACCGCTTTGCTGGCGAACTGCGGACGGATGCCCGGCAGGGTTGCCGCTGGCCAGACCGCCTGCTCCGCTCTGCGGGTCACCGGACGTCCGCCGGACTCCAGCAGGCTGGCCTGCAAAATTACCTGCAGCGGAGAGTGCGTCTCTTTCCACTGGCTTTCGCTGGTCACCTGCCCGCGCCCCTCCTCATTGAGGGTGAGCTGCACTTCATCCAGGCTACGGCTCAGGTTCTCTTCGGCGATGTCGCCAAACTGGAAGCCCGGCAGTGCGGCCACGGCCTCACGCAGCGGACGCAAGAACATCTGCCCCTGCAGGCTGTTGCCGTTGGCAGGGGCGCCGTACAGGTAATACCCCGTCACGTCGAAGGCGATGTCATCCTGCGGCGCGACTGGCGCTTTTTGCCCGGCGATATTCAGCGCCATGCGTTCCGGCATAAAGTCTTCGACGTGGAAATCCCACATCCGCTGCTGGTTATCGCCGGTGCTGGCGCGCACGTGCCACATTCCGGTCTGCGCCCCGCTATCCAGCTGGTAGTTAAAACGATAGAGGCCGTTTTCCGGCTGGCTGACCACCGTGCGGGCTACCTGGCCGTCCGGGCGCAGCACCTCCAGCTTCACGGGCTGGTCGGGCAGCGGCTTGCCGTCGCTGTCGCGCAGCAGGCCGTTAAGGATCAGCGTTTCGCCCGGGCGATAGAGATCGCGCGGACCAAACATAAAGAATTGTTTACTGAAGCCCGGCGCGCCGGAGATGGCGAACTCCGCCAGATCCAGCGCCGGGAGCGTTAAATCCAGCATCGTGGTCTGCCCGTCTTTACGGGCGAGGAGCAGCGCCGCCTCTTTATCGGTCTGCAGCGTCGCGTGGCCGTCGGCGTCGCTGGTGGCCTGGGCCAGCGTCTGCCCTTTATCGTTCAGCAGCTGTACCTCAATGGCCGATTGCGCCGCGCCATTCTCCAGGCTCTGGGTAAAGATATCCAGCCGGTTATGGTAGCGGTGCGCGGAAAGGCCAATATCGCTGAGGGTAAAGAGCGTGGCGGCGTTGCTGTAGTTATAGTGCCCGGCCTGATTCATCACCGCGATGTAGACCCCCGCCTGCTGTAACGGCTTGATGTCCGCCAGCGGCAGGAGCAGTTTTTCCCGCGTGTTTCGCGCCGGGTTCAGGTCGAAGCGGCCGGTATAGACCAGCTCGGCCATCTTCAGCAGATTGTCGGATTCCCAGTTGGTGAGCGAGCTGCGGTACTCCCACTGGCTGACGAAGGCGGCCAGCGATTCCGGTTTGATGCGGTAGAAATTCACATCAACGTTATTGACGTTCAGCGCCATTACCGGCAGCCCTTCGACGACCTTGCCTGGCAGCAGCGAGCCGCGGCTGGCGAAGCCCACGCTCGGCTCTATATCGCGGGTGGTAATGGTTTTTTCGATGTCGCTGCCGAGGGTGGCTTTATTCAGCCCGAGCAGCGCACTTTCGACGGTGACCACCAGGTTGCGATTTGGCTCCAGGTGACGCAGGCGCAGCTCTTTCAGGTTAGGCGCCAGCTCCCATGCGCCGTCGATCTTGCCGCTTTTTTTATCGACCACGTGAACCGCGCGGGCGAAGTCCTGGGCGGGTTCGAGGGGAACGGAGAAGGTCAGCACCAGGGCAGCGGCACCGTCCAGCTGAACTTCAGACGCATCCAACAGGGTCAGCGCTTTGCCCTGACTTTGTGTCGCCAGTTTTTCCAGCGTGGCGCTGTCAGGTTTTGCCGGTACAGCCGGTTGCGTGGTGGAAGTAGCCGCCGCGGCGGGGGCCTGTGGTTTGGGCATATCGTCGCTGTTGTCACAGCCGATAAGCGCAAGTGAAGTGAGCAGCGCTAATGAAAGTGCAGCGAAGCGAAACGGTTTCATCCTTTATCCCTGGCCTCGCGGGCCTGTTGGTCGACGTCGGGTTAATTATTATCCGCAAGTTTCATTAATACAAAAGCATTGATTCCAATTCTGGATAACGCCTCGCAAAGTCATGATTCGCGAAAAAATCCGGCTGTTACGGCGATCACAGCGCGTAACGTTACATGTAACCTTTTACGTCATTTGTTTTTAAAACAATAAGATAGCTGGATAAACAAGCGCTTACCCTGCTAGTTTTATTATCAGACGCACCCTGAGTGCGCGGTTCAATAAGAGAGAACGTTATGAAACGAGCCGTGAACGCCCTACAAAATTTCGGAAAATCATTATACGGTCCGGTACTCATCCTGCCGATTGTCGGTCTGTTTATCGCCTTTGGGAATGTGCTGGGTAACGGCGCTCTTGCCGGGTATCTGCCGTTCCTCGGCCATCCGCTGATCCAGAGCATCGGCCAGTTGATCGCTAAATCCGCCGTCTCGGTGCTGGTTAACCTGGCGCTGGTGTTCGCCGTGGGGATCCCCATTGGTCTGGCGACCCGTGACAAGGGTTACGCGGCGCTGATTGGCCTGGTGACATTCGTGGTGTTTATCAACGCCATGAACGTCACGCTGCAGCTGCAGGGCGCGCTGGCACCCGCGGACCAGATGAAAGCCGCCGGGCAGAGCATGGTGCTGGGGGTGCAGGTACTGGAGATGGGCGTGTTCGCCGGGATCCTCACCGGCGCGCTGTCGGGTTACCTCTATAACAAATACTCCGGCGTGCAGTTTAACGGCGCGATGGCGATCTACTCCGGTCACTGCTTTGTCGCCATCATCATGCTGCCGGTCTCGATGCTGCTGGGCGTGGTGATGAGCGAGCTGTGGCCGTTCGCCCAGGACGGTATCAGCGCTGCGGCTTTAGCCATCAAAGGGGCCGGGCCGTTTGGCGTCGCGGTTTACGGCTTCCTGGAGCGCATCCTGGTGCCAACCGGCCTGCATCATCTGGTCTATACCCCGTTCCTCTATACCGAACTGGGCGGGACCCAGGAGGTGTGCGGCGCCACCTATCAGGGCGCGCGTAACATCTACTTTGCCGAGATGGCCTGCCCTGACGTGAAGCAGCTCAGCAGCACCGTCGTTTGGGATGCCCGTGGGATTAGTAAAATGTTTGGCCTGCCTGCCGCCGCGCTGGCGATGTATGTCACCGCGAAACCGGAGCGTAAAGCCGCAGCGAAAGCCATTCTGATCCCGGCGGCGCTGACCTCGTTCCTGGTGGGCGTTACCGAGCCGATTGAGTTCTCCTTCCTGTTCGTTGCCCCGCTGCTGTTCGTGGTGCACGCGGTGCTGACCGGGATTGGCATGATGCTCTTCTACCTGCTCGGCGTTCACGCCATCGGCGCTAACGGCATTATCGATTTCGTTCTCTACAACCTGCCGCTGGGTACGGAGAAGTCCAACTGGCCGATGTACATCCTGGTCGGGCTGATCATGTTCACCCTCTACTTCGTTATCTTCCGCTTCCTGATCCTGCATTTCCGTATGAAGACGCCGGGGCGCGAGGAAGAAGATCAGGAGACGCGTCTGTACAGCAAGCAGGAGTATCAGGCGAAAGGCAGCAACGACGGCTTAGGCGAGGCGATCATCGTCGGCCTCGGCGGGCGCGACAATATTGATGTGGTGGATAACTGCTACACCCGTCTGCGCGTCACGGTTAAGGATGTCGCCATCATCGACGAGCCACGGCTCAAGGCGACAGGCGCGAAAGGCGTCATCAAGCAAGGCAATAACGTTCAGGTGGTCTACGGGCTGCATGTCAAAAAAATGCGAGAAGCGGTCGAGACGATTCTCTGAAGGAGACAACTATGTTTACACCCCCATTTATTCTCTCTATCGCCGGTGGCGGCAGCACCTACACGCCAGGGATTGTGAAAAGCCTGATGGTGCGACTGGAAGATTTCCCGCTGGCGGAAATTCGCCTCTACGACATCGATGCCGGGCGGCAGGACACCATCGCCCCGGTGGTGGAGAAGGTGATCCGCGATCACAGCCAGAGCATCAAATTTACCGTCACCAGCGATCCGGAAGTGGCCTTCAGCGGGGCCCATTTCGTCTTCGCCCAGATGCGCGTCGGCCAGTACAAAATGCGAGAGCAGGATGAGAAGATCCCTCTGCGCCACGGCGTGGTCGGCCAGGAGACCTGTGGCCCGGGCGGGCTGGCGTATGGCTTACGTACTATTCTGCCGATGGTTGAGCTGATCGACATGGTCGGGCGCTACGCCCACGAAAAAGCGTGGATCGTGAACTATTCCAACCCGGCGGCCATCGTCGCTGAAGGGGTGCGCCGCCTGCGTCCGGACGCCCGGGTGCTGAACATCTGCGATATGCCGGTTGCGGCAATGCGTAACATGGGGGCCATTCTCGGCGTGGATCGCCACAAGCTGGAGGTGGATTACTTCGGCCTGAACCACTTCGGCTGGTTTACCCGCGTGCTGGTGGATGGCGAGGACAAACTGCCGGAGCTGCGTCGCCATATCGCTAAATTTGGCCTGCTGACGGAAGACGCGGCCAAAACCGACCCGCAGCACTCGGATCCGTCATGGGTGAAAACCTGGCGCAACATCAAGCCGATTATGGATAACTTCCCGGAGTATCTGCCGAACCCGTATCTGCAGTACTACCTGATGCCAAACCAGATCGTGGAACATCAGAACCCGGACTATACCCGCGCCAATGAAGTGATGAACGGTCGCGAGAAAAAGCTGTTTGCCGCCGCTGAAGAGTATAAGCGTACCGGGATCCTGCCGGACGCCTTCCACGTGGGCGTCCACGGCGAGTTTATCGTTGAGGTGGCCCGTTCGCTGGCGTTTAACCTGCGCCAGCGCCATCTGGTGATGGTGGAAAACCAGGGGGCAATCGTCAACCTGCCGTACGACGCGGTGGTGGAAGTGCCGGCCTATATCACCAGCGAAGGCCCGGAACCGATCCGCATCGGCCAGGTGCCGCTGTTCCACCAGACCCTGCTGCAACAGCAGCTGGCATCGGAACAACTGCTGGTGGAAGCCACCATCGAAGGCAGCTACGAAAAAGCGTTGCAGGCGTTCACCCTGAACCGCACCGTGCCGACCATGGAGCACGCCAAAGCGATTCTGGATGAAATGATTGAGGCTAACCGTGAATACTGGCCTGCGCTGCAGAAAGCGTGGCAGGACGGAGAAGCGGTGAAAAAATAAGGTGCTGCTGAGGAGACAGTAAGTTTTTATTTTATTCATCATTAAATGGCACGTAAGCATTAATTCTTAATTCAATGCCGCACAGGTTTGTAAACTATGTGCGGCATTTTTACATCATCACGCAATAATAATCCCCTCTTCAAACCTCACAGTCTATCGTTCCCAATCCGTTCAGATTAATGTTACGCATCATTAATAATCCATCTAGGTTATATTTCAAAAGATTAACATAAATACAATTGATATCATTGAGGTGTATTTAGTGGCTCCTTCATGAAGATAATAAATCCACTCCACAATAAGACCTCTTGACCACACACAGAAAAACACATAAACATCAATAAATTACATTATTTTTATTTTATCTAAAAACGTCTAATGAAGTGCAAGAGGAAAATTATCCTAAAAAAACATAGACTATTGAACGCGAATGCTATTTATTATCACTCGCTGTTGATTGTAATTCTTATAAGAAAACATGCTCAATACTGTCAGGGAGACTGGAATGTCATTCTATGAATTTGCATATATGCCTGTATTTTATTCATTAATGTCTTGCTGCATTTCTTTCATTTTTAAAAAGAAAGTAAGGTCAATGAAATATGACATCGTAACTGTGTTCATTACATGTGCAGTAATTTGCTTTACATATCCGTTTGTAAATTACTGGTTTGGTAATGAATACCATTTCTTCGACAAATTTGTTCTGTATTGTTTTCTGTCAACAGTTATATCAATTGCGACAATCCTCGCTGTTTACTTCATATACAGGAAATTAAAATGAGAAAATTGAATTCAAAGGAAATGAAATTAATGGGTGGTGCTGGCGATCCTCTCACAGACCAAAATTCTCAGTTAATACGGCAAATAATGATTGGAGCCGGTTGGGGCATGATGTGGGGTGTGCCTATGGGATTTCCCGGTATGGCTGCAGGCGCAATAACTGCGACGACTCAAACCGTTTTGCAGGGAGCTATGTCAAGGATGCCAGTCAACGTTCTCATTCCCAGAGTTCCGATGGGTCCAACCTGGAATGGCAGTAAATAACAGGGCCTTGCTCGCGAGTTGAACGTGGTTCACTTGTCGGTGTCAGAAAAAACACCGACAATCCATTAATGGATTCATTTATGGAGGCAACCATGTCCACCTCATATTTTGTCGCAGCCGAGTGGCTGATTGAGCACAGTGATGACCCTGAAGTCCAGATCCTCGACGCGCGCATGGCGCCGCCGGGACAGGAGCATCGCGACGTACCCGCGGAATACCGCGCCGGTCATCTGCCGGGGGCGGTATTTTTTGATATCGAAGCCCTCTCCGATCACACCTCTCCCCTGCCGCACATGATGCCACGCCCGGAAGCCTTTGCGGTGGCCATGCGCGAGCTGGGCGTCAGCCACGATAAGCACCTGGTGATTTACGATGAAGGGAATCTCTTCTCCGCGCCGCGCGCCTGGTGGATGCTGAAAACCTTTGGCGTGGAGAAAGTCTCGATTCTGGCGGGTGGTCTTGCGGGCTGGCAGCGGGCAGAGCTGCCGCTCCAGCAGGGCGATGTCTCCCTGCCGGACGGCGATTTTGAAGCCACCTTCGATGCCGGGGCCATCAAGCGTGTCACCGACGTGCTGCTGGCCAGCCACGAAAAGACCGCGCAAATTGTTGATGCCCGCCCTGCCCCACGTTTTAACGCCGAAGCCGACGAACCGCGCCCGGGCCTGAAGCGCGGCCATATCCCCGGCGCGTATAACGTGCCCTGGGGCGATCTGGTGTTTGAGGGCGAGCTGAAAACTACCGACGAACTGCGCGAGATTTTCGCCCGTCAGGGGGTGGATCTGCATCAGCCGATCGTGGCCAGCTGCGGATCGGGCGTGACCGCCTGCGTGGTGATTCTGGCGCTGGCCACCCTCGGCAAAACCGACGTCACGCTCTATGACGGTGCGTGGAGTGAATGGGGCGCCCGGGACGATCTGCCGGTTGAACCGGCGTAATAATGGATAACCGACTGGCGACACTGCTATCGCGCGGGGAGTCACTGACCCGCGCAGAGTATCGCGTGCTGGCCCATCTGACCGAGCATCCGCTGCTGGTGGGCCACATCACGGTGCGGGAGCTGGCGCAGGCGACCTTTGTCTCCACCGCCACCATTATGCGCCTGTGCCGCAAGCTGGGGTTCAGCGGTTTTAGCGAGTTCACCTGGCACTGCAAGCAGCTGCTGAGCGATACCCCGCACATCACCGCCGAAACCCGCCAGCCTGCGGAACTGCCCGCGCTGTTTAATCAGTTTATCGCCAACTATCAGCAGACCTTTCAGTGGGCGACGGCGGAAAAGCGCCGCCACTTTGCCGAACTTCTGCGGGAAAAAGAGAGCTTTTTTCTCTACGGCGCGGGCTTCTCCTATCTTTTCGCCGAGTACCTGACCAAGAAGCTGCAGGTGCTGGGCAAGACGGCGTTTATCTCCGGCCCCGGCGACAGCCGCAATATCTTCCTCAGCAATGCTTCGCGCTATCAGGTGTTCATCGCGGTATCGCGCAGCGGTGAGACGGAACAGGTGCTGGATAAGGCGCGGATCGCGCAGAACGTGGGGATGACGGTGGTAGCCTTTACCCGCGCGTCGGCGAATACCCTGGCGGGGATGGCGGATCTGCATTTTGCGCTGTACGACGAAGCGGTGCATTTCGCCGCCGAAGCCGCAGGGGTGACGTCGTTTGAGTCGAATCTGGTGCTGCTGATGGATTTACTGCTGCTGGAAGCAACGGGGTGAGCGTTCACCCCGTACGGGTTCAGATAATGCGGTTGTTTTTGAAATCGCGCAGGAAACCACCCCAGCGGCGTTCATAGAACGGGGTGATGTGCTCGGTGATGAAGTGGCTGATGCCCTTCTCCCCTTTCACCACCCGGCAGATATCGATCGGCTCGTCCCCCGGCAGGGTGTCGGTCGCCACGCTGCCCGTAGCCTGAATGATCTCTTCAATCTCGCCATCCGCTTCAATACCAATCAGCAGGATCGGCTGTTCGTCGGCCTGCTCTTTGATGGAGCAGAGAAACGCCCGTTTCACCGGTTTGAGGGTCTGGAAAAGCTGGGTCAGGGAGTCAATCATCTGCGCCGGTGGCTCGGCCACTTCAGACAGCAGCAGCGATTCACCGCCCTCCAGCACCTCCTGAGTGCTGAGCGGGTTGCCCTCATCGCCAATCAGATGGCTGATTTCGCGCGGGGTGAACTCTTTCCCGGTCGGCAGTTTGGCGTTGAGAAACAGGGTTTCGCCCAGCGTCATCTCAAACAGGGTGCGCACCGGCATCACCACGAACGCCTGCTCATCCTCAACGGCTTGCTGTAAGGCTTCAAGGGAGGAGAAGAACGGGATCACCGAGGTGCCGTCATCTTTTTCCCAGTGCAGCAGATCCAGCGCGCTGTCCTCAACAACCTGCTCGCCTTCCGCCGCTGTACCGGGCACCCAGACGGTGGACTCCAGCAGGGTGCGGAAGAATGCCGGACGGTGGGCGGGCTCGGTGGCCGCTTTCTCCAGCAGGGTTTCTAATTCGTTTTTGGTTTCTGACATAAACTCACTACTTGTAAATCGCCCGGCGGCGCTGCGCTTGCACGGGCCTACGTGTCTTGTAGGCCGGGTAAGCGCAGCGCCACCCGGCAAGACCATTACTCTGCTGTCAGCAGATTCGCAATGGTACGCACACCCAGACCGGTAGCGCCTGCGGACCACTGCTCAACCGCGGCTTTACGGTAGGTGGCGGAGCAGTCGATGTGCAGCCAGCCTTCGCGGTAGTTCTCAACGAAGTGCGACAGGAAACCGGCGGCGGTGCTCGCCCCTGCCGGGTAGGCCGCGCTGGCGGTGTTGTTCAGCTCGGCAAAGTTCGACGGCAGCTGGCTGCGGTGGAACTCGGCCAGCGGCAGACGCCAGAAAGGTTCGTTCTCGGCGGCGGCGCTCGCCAGCAGGCGGTTTGCCAGCTTATCGTCGAAGCTGAACAGCGCGTGGTAGTCGTTACCCAGCGCGGTTTTCGCCGCCCCGGTCAGGGTTGCCATGTCGATGATCAGCTCTGGTTTCTGTGCAGAGGCATCGATCAGGCCATCCGCCAGCACCAGACGGCCTTCGGCGTCGGTGTTCATCACTTCGACGTTCTTGCCGTTGCGGTAGCGAATGATGTCGCCGAGCTTAAAGGCGTTACCGCTGACCATGTTGTCCGCGCAGCACAGGTAAAGCTTCACGCGTTTGTTCAGGCCGCGGGTGATAGCAAATGCCAGCGCCCCGGTGATGGTAGCTGCGCCGCCCATGTCCGACTTCATGGAGTCCATGAACGCGCTCTGCTTCAGGCTGTAGCCACCGGTGTCAAAGGTGATGCCCTTCCCGACCAGGCAGGCGAACACAGGGGCCGTTTTATCACCGGTTGGGTTGTAGTCCAGCGCCAGCAGCACAGGAGGACGCTCAGAGCCACGGCCCACGGTGTGGATGCCCATGTAGTTCTGCTCGCGCAGATCTTCGCCCTTGGTGATGCGGTAAGACATGTTGTCGCCCGCCACGCCGCACAGCAGATCCACCGCGCGCTGCGCCAGCTGCTCCGGACCCAGCTCTTCCGCCGGGGCGTTGATGGTGTCGCGCACCCAGTCGATAATCTTCAGGCGGCTTTCCAGCTCGCGCTTACCCGCTTCATCGAGGTTTGCCCACTCGATTTTACGGCTGCCTTTCGGCCCTTTGTAGCCCGCCCAGAAGGCCCAGCTGCGATCGGTATCCCAGCCTTCACCGTCCAGTAACACATGTTTGATGCCCAGACCGTCAATTTTGCGCGCCGCGCGCTGGATCAGACCTGTATTGTCGCTGCCGTTCAGGTGCAGGGTAATGCCGTCGTTATTAATGCTGTAAGTGGCTTTTTCACCCCAGCGCGCATCGGCAGGCTGAGTAGAGAGCGTAATCTTCATCGCTTCGGTCATTTTATTTTTCCTTATTAGCAACAAGCAAACGGGCCGCCTGAAGGCAGCCCGTTACGTTTTTATTCTGCTTCGTCCAGCCAGACTAACAGAATCGCCTCCAGAATTTTTTCATTGGATGCGTTGGGATCGTCGTCAAACTCTTCCAGATCGCAAATCCACTGATGCATATCGGTGAAGCGTACGGTCTTCGGATCGAGATCCGGGTTGGCGTCGTACAGCGCCTCGCCGATTTCACGGCTGTCTGTCCACTTCAGTCCCATATTAATGCTCGCGTGCGTGGTTAAGCGTATAACGCGGAAGTTCGACCACCAGATCTTCATCGGTGACGCGTGCCTGACAGCTCAGGCGGCTTTCCGGCTCCAGACCCCATGCTTTATCCAGCATGTCGTCTTCATCTTCCGTGCTCTCCGCCAGGGAGTCAAAGCCCTCGCGGACGATGCAGTGACAGGTTGTGCAGGCACAGGATTTTTCACAGGCGTGTTCCACTTCAATACCGTTACGCAGGGCAACGTTAAGGATGGTTTCGCCGGTCTCAGCTTCCAGAACTGCGCCATCCGGACAGAGGTCCGCATGTGGCAGAAAAACAATCTTTGGCATATTAAACCTCGTCCACGGAGTGGCCTTTCAGCGCGGTACGGACAGACTGGTCCATACGGCGAGCGGCGAACTCCTGGGTTTGTTTATCAACGTTTCTAATCGCTTGTTCTATGGCGTCAGCATCATCGCCTTCGGCTACCGCAATCAGTTGTGCGACGGCGTCGTCAATGGCCTGACGTTCAGCGGCGCTTAGCAGCGCGGCATCAGCAGTGAGTGCGCTGTTCAGGCTTTCCAGCACGCGTGCGGCTTCGACTTTCTGCTCGGCCAGCATACGCGCCGAGACATCCTGCGCAGCAAAACTCATTGAGTCCTGAATCATGGTGGCGATTTCACCATCGGTCAGACCGTAGGACGGTTTCACCTGAATGGAGGATTCGACACCGGTCGATTTTTCCATCGCCGTGACGCTCAGCAGACCGTCCGCGTCCACCTGGAAGGTCACGCGGATATGCGCCCCGCCCGCAGGCAGCGCCGGAATGCCGCGCAGCGCGAAGCGCGCCAGCGAGCGGCAGTCCTGAACCAGCTCGCGCTCGCCCTGCAGCACGTGGATGGACATCGCGGTCTGGCCGTCCTTAAAGGTGGTGAACTCCTGCGCGCGCGCCACCGGAATGGTGGTGTTACGCGGGATCACTTTCTCCACCAGGCCGCCCATGGTTTCTAAACCAAGCGACAGCGGGATGACGTCCAGCAGCAGCATTTCGCTGTCCGGCTTGTTGCCGACCAGGATATCGGCCTGGATAGCGGCACCAATGGCAACCACTTTATCCGGGTCGATGGAGGTTAATGGCGTGCGGCCAAAGAACTCGCCCACGCGCTCACGCACCAGCGGAACGCGGGTTGAACCGCCCACCATCACCACGTCCAGCACCTCTTCTGCCTCAACGCCCGCATCTTTCAGCGCGCGGCGGCAGGCCAGCAGGGTGCGTTTCACCAGCGGGGCAATCAGTTCATTGAACTGCTCGCGGCTGATGTCGCCTTTCCAGCCCGCCACCTCAACGGTGACCGAGGTGGCATCGCTGAGGGCGATTTTGGCGGCAGTGGCGGCATCCAGCAACTGACGTTGCAGACGCGCATCGCTGCGATCGACGATCCCCGCCCGCTCACAGAGGTGATCCGCCAGCAGGTGGTCGAAGTCGTCGCCGCCGAGGGCAGAATCGCCGCCGGTAGCCAGCACTTCAAACACCCCGCGGCTCAGGCGCAGAATGGAAATATCAAAGGTCCCACCGCCAAGGTCAAAGACCGCGATTACCCCTTCCTGACCGGAGTCGAGGCCGTAGGCAATCGCCGCAGCGGTCGGTTCGTTGAGCAGGCGCAGCACGTGCAGGCCTGCCAGACGCGCGGCGTCTTTGGTGCCTTGACGCTGGGCATCATCGAAATAGGCCGGAACGGTGATCACCACGCCGTCGAGTTCGCCTTCCAGCGTCGCGGTCGCGCGAGCGGCCAGCGCCTTGAGGATATCGGCAGAAACGCGGATCGGGTTCAACAGACCGGCACGGGTGGCGATCATCGGCAGACCGTTTTCACTGGCCTGCAGCTGATACGGCAGATGCGGGTAACGGCTCTGGATATCCGCCAGCGAGCGGCCCATCATCCGTTTTACCGAGCTGATGGTGTTGGCTGGATCCTGAGCGGCGTTGGTGCGGGCATCATAGCCCACGCTGTGGCCCTGGGACTGATAGTGGACCACAGAAGGCAGCAGGTGCTGACCCTGCGCATCCGCCAGCGTTTCAGCCTGGCCGCTGCGCACGGTCGCCACCAGCGAGTTGGTGGTGCCTAAGTCGATGCCCACCGCCAGACGACGCTGGTGCGGTGCGGCACTTAAGCCCGGCTCACTAATTTGTAATAAGGCCATAATCGCTTCCGAAATTAAAAATCTAGCAGCTTTTCTTCGAGTTGTTCAGCGCTGCTTCGCAGTTTATCGAGAAAACGCAGCTTGCGTACACTGTCCGCCGCCACGTCCCACGTCTCGTTATTCAGTTGGTCAACCATCTGCTGATGGCGGGTATCGAACATCCCTTTTACACGCTTGATAAAGCGCTCAAGGCGGGCTTCGTCTTTGGCGTGTTCGATCTCATCCAGCTCTTCGCGAAGCTCCAGCTGTTCCATCAGGAACGCGGTGTCGCGGACGGTGTGTTGCTCACTGGAGAGGTCAAACCCGTGACGCGAAAGCAGATATTCTGCCCGGCTCAGCGGGTTGCGCAGGGTTTGCCACGCCTGATTGATGGTCGCAGAGTGCTGCACCGCCGCCAGTTGTTCCGCCTGCGTGCCGCTGGCGAATTTATCCGGGTGATACTGACGTTGCAGATCCTGGAAACGGGCCGCCAGCGCCTGAGTATCAATTTCATACCCGGCTGGTAACCCAAAGAGGGTGAAGTAATCCATAACAATCTCAGGGTTAGCTGATTAAAGCAAACCCCACACACAGCCTGGCTGCGGTGGGGTTAACAGGTGATGCGCAATTATACGTGGAAGCTTTCGCCGCAGCCGCACTCGTCTTTCACGTTCGGGTTAGTAAACTTAAACCCTTCGTTGAGGCCTTCTTTTACAAAGTCCAGCTGAGTGCCGTTCAGAAACTGCAGGCTTTTACCATCGACCACTACCTTCACGCCTTTGTCTTCGAACACGGTGTCTTCCGCCGCAGGTTCGTCAACAAATTCCAGTACATACGCCATACCGGAACAGCCGGAGGTGCGTACACCCAGTCGCAGGCCAAAGCCTTTGCCACGGTTTGCCAGAAAGGAGCTTACTCGCGCGGCAGCGCTGTCGCTAAGGGTAATCGACATAACAACCTCAACTAATTATTTTGCGTCACGTTTGCTTTTGTAATCCGCGATTGCGGCTTTGATCGCATCTTCCGCCAGGATAGAGCAGTGAATTTTTACCGGCGGCAGTTCGAGCTCATCAGCAATATCGGTATTTTTAATCGCCTGCGCTTCGTCCAGAGACTTGCCCTTCACCCACTCGGTGACCAGGGAGCTGGACGCGATTGCGGAACCGCAACCGTAAGTCTTGAAGCGCGCGTCTTCAATGATACCTTCATTGTTGACTTTAATCTGCAACTTCATCACGTCGCCACAGGCTGGTGCACCCACCATGCCGCTGCCCACGCTGTCGTCGCTGTTGTCGAAAGAACCTACGTTACGTGGATTCTCGTAATGATCGATAACTTTTTCGCTGTATGCCATGCTGAATTCTCCTTACAAACCGATTAGTGATGTGACCATTCAATGCTGTTCAGATCCACGCCTTCTTTGAACATTTCCCACAGTGGAGAAAGGTCACGCAGACGGCCAATGGAGTTGCGAACCAGATTGATGGTGTAGTCAATCTCTTCATCGGTAGTGAAACGACCTAAAGAGAAGCGGATAGAGCTGTGTGCCAGTTCGTCGGTCATGCCCAGCGCACGCAGTACGTAGGACGGCTCCAGGCTTGCGGAAGTACACGCAGAACCGGAAGAGACGGCCAGGTCTTTCAGCGCCATGATCAGCGACTCGCCTTCAACATAGTTGAAGCTGACGTTGAGGATGTTCGGTGCGCCCTGCTCGAGATCGCCGTTCAGATACACTTCTTCCATATCTTTCACGCCTTCCCACAGACGGTTGCGCAGCGTACGCAGGCGCGCCATCTCGGTTTCCATCTCTTCTTTGGCGATACGGTAAGCTTCACCCATGCCAACGATCTGGTGAACAGGCAGCGTACCGGAACGCATGCCGCGCTCGTGACCGCCGCCGTGCATCTGGGATTCGATACGGATACGTGGCTTACGACGCACGTACAGTGCACCGATACCTTTCGGGCCATAGATTTTGTGGCCGGAGAAGGACATCAGATCCACTTTCAGCTGGCTCAGGTCGATAGGCAGTTTGCCCACGCTCTGGGTCGCATCAACGTGATAGATGATGCCGCGCGCACGGCACATTTCGCCGATAGTCGCGATATCCTGCACCACGCCGATTTCGTTGTTCACGTGCATGATGGAGACCAGAATGGTGTCGTCACGCATTGCCGCTTCGAGCTCTTTCAGGTCGATGATACCGTTGCGCTGTGGCGCGAGGTAGGTCACTTCAAACCCTTCACGCTCGAGCTGACGGCAGGTGTCCAGCACGGCTTTGTGTTCGGTTTTGCTGGTGATGATGTGCTTGCCTTTTTTCTGATAGAAATTAGCAGCACCTTTGATCGCCAGGTTATCGGATTCGGTTGCGCCTGAGGTGAAAACAATTTCACGCGGATCGGCACCAACCAGCTCGGCAATCTGATTACGGGCGATATCTACCGCCTCTTCAGCATGCCAGCCAAAACGGTGTGAACGGGAAGCCGGGTTACCAAAGTTTCCGTCCAGGGTGAGACACTGCATCATTTTCTCGGCAACACGCGGGTCCACCGGCGTGGTTGCGGAGTAATCGAGATAGATCGGTAATTTCATTGCTCTATAAACTCCGTACATCGCTTCAATGCAAGGAATCAGGCAACCGGCTGGATGTACGACCGAGTACACGGGGTGTTTCCACCCCGGCCTGATTCTGAAAATCTTTATAGTTTTACCCTAACTGTTTTGCGGTGCAGCAAGGCGACAAGCTTGTGAATCCCGGGAGCTTACATCAGTAAGTGACTGGGATGAACAAGCGCAGCCAACGCAGCAGCGCCCCGAAACAGGACGGGTAAATTAGGCGCGCAGTTTGACGTCGATAGCGTCTTGCGCGCGGGTGCTGCGTTGTGAATCATGGCTATGCTGACGACCAGATACGTCCAGCACTTCCTGGTTATTCACCAGCTCACCGAGGGTGATGTTGTTCAGGAAGCCGGTCAGACGGTCGCTCAGATCGCGCCACAGCGCGTGAGTCAGACACTTGTCGCCGCCCTGACAGCCGCCTTTACCCTGGCAACGGGTCGCGTCGACGGATTCGTCAACTGCGCTAATCACTTCGCCAACGGCAATACTGCCCGCGTCTTTACCTAACAGATAACCACCGCCAGGACCGCGAACGCTGGAAACCAGGCCATTCTTACGCAGTCGGGAGAAAAGCTGTTCCAGATAAGAGAGGGAGATTCCCTGACGTTCAGAAATATCAGCCAATGGAACCGGGCCCGCTTCGGAGTTGAGCGCAACGTCCAGCATCGCGGTCACGGCATAACGCCCTTTAGATGTCAGTCTCATGTCTTACTTAACCTCAAACTCGCCCCTGCCCGGGGTTTTTTATTGTAAAGTGGGGGTATTGCATAGCAGGGCCAAGTCTGACATTCCTGACTAAAATGGTCAACTATTTACTTGACTGTTTTAGTCAGGTATTTAACCTTCTGTGCGTTCATCGTTTTTTGCCCGGCGGCGCTTCGCTTACGTGCGGCCTGATGCCCTCACCCCGGCCCTCTCCCACAGGGAGAGGGGGAAAACATTCAGCACTACTCTTTATTCTTCTGCTCAATCGACGCCAGAATACCGCGCAGGATGTTCAGCTCCTGGCTTTCCGGGCGGGCGCGGGTAAAGAGGCGACGCAGGCGGTTCATCACCTGCCCCGGATGACCGGCGCGGATGAACCCGGTGGCGAGCAGGGTCTGCTCCAGATGACCGTAGAAACGCTCCAGATCGTCCACCAGCGGGTACGGCGTCTCTTCATGCTCGACCGCAACCTCTTTTTCCTGGGTTGCCAGCCAGGCCATGCGCACTTCATAAGCGATCACCTGTACGGCCATAGCCAGGTTCAGCGAGCTGTACTCCGGGTTGGCGGCAATGGCGACGTGATAGTGGCACTTCTGCAGCTCTTCGTTGGTCAGCCCCACACGCTCGCGGCCAAACACCAGCGCAACCGGCGCATGCTGGCCTTCGCTGATGCTTTTCAGCCCGCACTCGCGCGGATCGAGCATCGGCCACGGCAGCGTGCGCGAACGTGCGCTGGTGCCCACCACCAGGCTGCAACCCGCTAAGGCTTCATCCAGGGTGTCGACGATCTGAGCATTGCCGATCACGTCGCTGGCGCCTGCCGCGAGGGCGATGGCCTGAGAGTCGGGTTTGACCAGCGGGTTAACCAGCCAGAGGTTAGTTAAGCCCATGGTTTTCATAGCGCGGGCTACGGAGCCCATGTTGCCGGTATGCGATGTTTCGACCAGCACGATTCGGATATTTTGCAGCATAATTTTTCTGAGTCTGGAGAATATTCGGTGATGTTATCATAAACGGAAGACATATTCCGATCCCGCTGCTATACTCTGCGCCGTTTTCGTTTCCCCGTTCTTTAACATCCAGTGAGAGTAACCGATGCAACATCCAATGTTGACCATCGCCGTGCGCGCAGCGCGCAAGGCGGGTAATGTAATTGCCAAGCACTACGAAACACCAGATTCCGTAGAAACCAGCCAGAAAGGCAGCAATGACTTTGTGACCAACGTCGATAAAGCCGCAGAAGCGATGATTATCGAAACCATTCGCAAATCTTACCCGCAGCACACCATCATCACCGAAGAAAGCGGTGAGCACGCAGGCGAAGATCAGGATGTTCAATGGGTTATTGATCCACTGGATGGCACCACCAACTTCGTTAAACGTCTGCCCCACTTCTCTGTCTCTATCGCCGTACGCATCAAAGGCCGTACTGAAGTGGCGGTGGTTTACGATCCAATGCGTAACGAACTGTTCACCGCGACCCGCGGTCAGGGCGCACAGCTGAACGGCTACCGTCTGCGCGGCACCAACGCTCGCGATCTGGATGGCACCATCCTGGCGACCGGCTTCCCGTTCAAAGCCAAACAGCACGCCCCTGCCTACATGAAAATTCTGGGCAAACTGTTCACCGAGTGTGCTGACTTCCGCCGCACCGGCTCTGCCGCGCTGGATCTGGCCTACGTTGCCGCTGGCCGCGTGGATGGTTACTTTGAAATCGGCCTGAAGCCATGGGACTTCGCTGCTGGCGAACTGATCGCCCGTGAAGCTGGCGCGCTGGTTTGTGATTTCACCGGTGGCCACAACTACATGCTCTCCGGCAACATCGTTGCAGGTAACCCACGTGTGGTGAAAGCTATGCTGGCGAACATGCGTGACGAACTGAGTGAAGCGCTGAAGCGTTAATTGAGTTGGTTTTGCCCGGTGGCGCTAACGCTTACCGGGCCTACAAAACCCGCCCGGCATTGTTAAAACGGCCTTAGCCCCCTGCCCACCGGCACCGCACTGACCCACATCGTTACCGCCGCCACCAGCAGTACCACGCCTCCCGCTAATGCCAGCGTCGTCCAGCCTATCTGTCGCCACAGTACCGGCGTTTTATTGCCGCTGAGCCTGACCGCCAGCTGACGAAAACCGTGCACCAGCAACGCCAGCGACGAGATAGTCAGCCCCGTTCCCGCCGCCATCGCCAGCGCCGAGGCCACGCCCCAGCTGAACACGCCGATCACCTTACTGAACAGCAGCACCATAATGGCCCCGGAACAGGGTCGCATGCCCATCGACAGAATAATCATCAGCCGCGCCCGCCAGTCGTCAGCGCGCTGGATCTGCGTTGGCGTGGGCAGATGCTGATGCCCGCAGCCGCAACTGGCGTCGTGAACGTGGTGCGGGGTAAAGGCTTTGAAGGTGGGTTTACGCAGCAGCGCGCGCAGTTTTTTCAGCGCCCGCCAGCAGAGCATCAGCCCCAAAACGCCCACCAACGCGTAGCTGCCCTTCTCCAGCCAGAAGCTGCTCATATGCAGATCCCGGGCCGGAAGCTGCAGGAGCAGCAATACCCCCACCACCAGGCCGATCGCCACGCCGCCCTGTAATAAAGAAGAGGCCAGGGTTAGGCCGATGCTCGATTTCAGTTTTGAGGGATGGGTCGCCAGCCAGGTGGTAATGACGATTTTGCCGTGCCCCGGCCCCAGCGCGTGCAGCACGCCATAAAGGAAGCTGAAGATCAGCAGCGAACCGCCCGCCGCCGTGGGATTTTCTGCCACCGCTTTCAGCAAACCGCTCATCTGCTGGTTAACATCCCGCTGCCAGAGAATGCTCTGACGCATCACCTGCGGCCACGCCTGCCACAGCCACACGGCGCCCGCCACAGACAGAACGAGGAACAGCACCAGCGGCCAGAGATGCCATCCGCGACGCATACGCATTACTGACATTGCAGCGTCACCGTCTGGGCAAACTGTTTACCGAGATCCATATCCTCCGGCGGGGCGTCATCTTTATCCAGCGAGCTGGCAAAGTTGAGTGTCTCATCGCTGGGCTCGGGGGTGTTAACGTTGAGCGCGCACTGGCTTTGCAGCCCGTCAGGCAGGGTCACGTCGCTATCCTCCGCGTAGCTCATGTCGACGTAGTAAGAGGGATCGAAGGTCGAGAAACTGTACTTTTGTCCGGCCAGCGGCTGAGGCTCCGCCAGGGGCAGAATAAAGGTCAGCACCGCCTGATGATCGACGCGGCTCATACCGTATTGGGTGGGTCGGTTAAGGAATTTCACCTTCTGCCCGTTATGCCAGAACTCGGTGAAATAGTGCTGGCCAAGCACGTTGGCCATCACCTCCGCCGCCAGCTTTTTCCAGATCTCATCCCCCGGCTTTGCGTTTCCGGCGTCATACAGCAGGTCTGCTGATGTTAATTCGTCCATCACCCAGCGCATTTTCAGGCCGGTTATCTGCTCGTCTTTCACCATAATCTGCGTTTTCAGAGTGATAAAACTGTGAGGGTGCGCGGCGGCGGCAAAAGACAAAACCGCCAAAAATAGCGCAGTTGCGCTGCGTTTAACTATTTGCATCTCTTCCTCACGTCAAAAATTCTGTGATGTTCGCCTGCATTCCTGAAGGAAAGCCCCGCCAGGGCGCTCCCGGGCGACATCCTTTAGCTATTATTATCGGACACTCTAACTGGAACCCGACAGATGATGACGACACTTGAAATGCCATCTGCACTTTCCAGTTCGCAGCGCCGCTGTCAGGTTCTGTTGATGCTCTATGTGCCAGGTTTCCGCGCCACCGTGCAACGCATCGGTGAAATCAATGGTGTGGATGATACCATTTCCCGGCAGGATATCGCCGAGATGCGTACAGAGATCCAACGCTACCACCAGCTCGACATTGCGACTCAGCATGATGGCTGCTACCAGCTAGAAGGTAGCCACCTGAACCAACGTTTATGCCTGTTACACTGGCTGCGCCGGGCGTTACGCCTCTGCCCCCACTTCATCGCGCAGCAGTTTACCCCATCTCTTAAAATCGCGCTAAAGCAGCTCGGCATTGCCCGCACGTTATATGACGACACCAACCTGCGGGCGCTGGTCAATTTCTGCTCCCGTCGTCTGCAACGGCAGTTCGAATGCCGTGACGCGCAGTTTTTACAGCTCTATCTGCAGTACTGTCTGCTCCAGCACCATCTGGGTCAGACGCCGCAGTTCACCGTGGTGCAGCGTAACTGGACCCAGTCGCGTAACGAGTATCTGATGGCGCAGGAGATCGTGCGCCACTGGCAGCGCCGCGTGGTGCAGGTACCCCACGCCGACGAACAGCTGTTTCTGGCCCTGCTGTTTATGATGCTGCGCACCCCCGATCCCCTGCGCGATGGCCATCAGGAAGATGAGCGTCTGCGCCGCACCATTACCCGGATGATCGAGCGCTTTCGTGGACAAACGGGGATGCATTTCAGCGACGAGCAGGGGCTGACCGATCAGCTCTATATTCATCTTGCCCAGGCGCTGGACCGATCCCTGTTTGGCATTGGTATCGACAACAGCCTGCCGGAGGAGATCCACCGTCTCTATCCCCGCCTGATGCGCACCACCCGGGACGTGCTGTTTGAGCTGGAAGCGGAGTTTGGCCTGCGTTTCTCCGAGGAGGAGGCGAGCCTGGTGGCGGTGATCTTTGGCGCCTGGCTGATGCAGGAGAGCGATCTGCATGAAAAGCAGGTGGTGTTACTGACCGGCGAGGATAAGGCGTGCGAGGAGCTGATTGAACAGCAGCTTCGGGAGCTGACCCTGCTGCCGCTCAACATTCGCTACGTGACGTTACAGTCTTTTCAGAAGGACGGCGCCCCGCGCGAAGCGGCCCTGGTGGTGACGCCGTACACCACCGCCCTGCCGCTGTTCTCGCCGCCGCTCATCCACGCCGTCGAGGCGTTGAATGCGCAGCAGCAGGAACATATTCGCGCCATGCTGGAATCCTAGCGCGCTGCGACCCGCGGACGGAGCAGAACCGCGGGCAGCGCCACCAGCGCCATCACCCAGAAGACCCCGTGACCGAGATGCTGATAGAGGAAACCGGCGAACACGGTCATGATCGCAATACTGCCCCCCATCGCCACCGCTGAGTAAACGGCCTGCAGGCGGATCACGTCGCTGCCTTCACGCGCCGCGATATAGCGCATCGCCGCCAGATGGCACACCGTAAAGGTGCCGCAGTGCAGGATCTGGGCGACAATCAGCCACGGCAGTTCGGTGGTCCAGCCCATGATCCCCCAGCGTACTACGCCGCAGACGGCAGACAGCAGGAGCAGATCCCGGGCGCCGAAGCGGCGGAACAGTCGGTTGCTGAGGGCAAAGATGATCACTTCTGCCACCACGCCCAGCGACCAGAGATAGCCCACCGCAGACGCCGAATACCCGGCCCCCTGCCAGTAGATAGCGCTGAAGCCATAGTAGGCGGCATGCGCCCCCTGCAGCAGACAGACGCAGGCCAGGAAACGCCAGCTCTGGGCGACAAGCGTCCGCCAGGCCGGCCAGCCCGCACTCTCCTGATGACGGCTCTCCCCCTGCGGCATCACCGACGGACGCAGCAGCATGCCGAGCAGCATCGACAGGATCCCCACGCTCAGCAGCGCCAGGATAGCGCGATAGTCGTACAGGCTGACCAGCTTGCCCACCAGCGCCGAGCCAATCACAAAGGCAATCGAGCCCCACAGCCGCACCCGCCCATAGTCCATGGTGATCTGTTTTTGCCAGGTGTTGGCCAGGGCATCGGTCAGCGGAACCAGCGGCGAGAAGAAGAGGTTAAAGCCCACCATCACCACCATCAGCCAGGCGAACTGCTGGCTGACCCAGAAGCCTGCCAAAAAGACGAGGGTGAGCAGCGCCAGCACGCGCACGGCGTTGATTAACAGAGAGGGATCGCTGACGCGCGGTGCGATAAGCAGGCTACCGAGAAAACGTGCCACCAGGCCCGAGCCCAGCAGAAGACCGATCATCTCCGGCGTGAGGCCGATGCCCTTGAGCCAGACGCTCCAGAAAGGCAGAAAAATACCGTAGCTAAAAAAGTAGGTGAAATAGCTGAGCGCCAGCCAGCGTGTGGAATGCAAAACCATGAATCCCTCCCGTTTTGGAGGCGATAGTCTGGCGGTAAAAACCGGCTGGCGCAAGCGGGTATTAACAGCTGATTAACAGTTGCGGCGGGCACTTTCGACGGCAATTTCCATCGCAAAATGGCTGCTCTCTCCCGGGCCTAATGCCACCAGCCCAGGCTGCCCGGCCATATTATGGGCATTGACCGGATGGCTCTGAGGCTCAAGGCATAAGAATGATTTACCCGACATTCTGAACAGCATCAGCCACGGAGTTTGCGCTCTGATTGTGATATTCATCACATCACGTTCAATCATCGCCACGCCGTTCCAGCCGGAATAGCCAACGTTCAGCCAGCGATCCCCGCCGTGCCGGGGCGTGCTGAAATCATTTTCGGATGGGATATCGCCCTGCCAGGCCAGCGGTAAATGGTGCTCACCTTCCGGCCAGTAGCCGCTGGCTGAAAATTGCAGGCGGCTGTACTTATCAAAACAGAACCACGGATGAAAGCCCAGGCCGTACAGCATCGACTCCTGGTCAAGATGGGTGAGCGTCAGCTCCGCCCGCAGGAGGTTCTCACGCAGCTGATACCGCAGCTCCGCCCGGTAATCAAAGCCGCACGCATGCTGGCGGCGTAAGGTCAGCAAGCATTCGGTGCGGGTAAGTGAAGCCACCTCCCAGCGCGACTGCCAGCCGTCGCCGTGGAGGAAAAAGCGTTCATCGACCGGGCTTTGCGGCAACATGATTTCCCGCCCCTTAAACCTGAAGCGATTTCCCGCCACCCGGTTTGCCAGCGGCAACATCGGAAACAGCGCGCTGTCGCCTCCCTCCCATAACACCGGCTGCCCGCAGGCCAGGGAAAAGAGCTCCTGTAACCCGCCGCCCTGCGGGTTGACGCGCATCCGCAGATGCGCGTTTTCTATCAACAGTAAGTCCATCAGTGTGCGCGTCCGGCATGACCCGCGGAGGCCACTTTGCCGTGCTGTTTCTCCAGCTGTTCCTCCAGCGCCTCCAGCGTCACGCCTTTGGTCTCCGGCACTTTACGCAGGATGTAGAGATATCCCGCCGCGCAGATCGCCCCATAGAGCAGGAAGCTGCCCGCCGCCCCCAGCCCGGCATTGAGCAGCGGGAAGGTGTAGGTCAGCAGGAAGCAGGCAATCCACAGCGCCAGGGTGCCCATCGACATCGCCAGGCCGCGCACGCGGTTAGGGAAGATCTCCGACAGCAGCACCCAGGTGACCGGGGCCAGCGTCAGGGCGTAGATGGCGATCGCCGCCAGCACCAGCAGCAGCACCGGCCAGCCCATGATGTTCATGGCGTAGGCGCTGGCAATCAGCACGTAGATAATGGTCAGGCCCGACGCGCCCAGCAGCATCAGCTTGCGGCGGCCGATCTTGTCCACCAGCGGCAGGGCCGCGAGGGTAAAGACGAGGTTTATGATGCCGGTTGCCACAATCGATTTCAGGGTGTCATTGATATCAAACCCGGCGGAGGCGAAGATCTCCTGGGCATAGTTGAAGATCACGTTGATCCCGCACCACTGCTGGAACATCGCCAGCACCATGCCGATGATAACGATCGGCTTCACCGACGGCTGTAACAGCGTGGAGAAGGCCACTTTCTGGCTGTCTTTTGCCAGGGTGTGGGCGATCTCTTTTAAGGTCTGGCTGGCGTACTCCGCGGTGCCGATACGCTCCAGCATGGCGCGGGCACGCTCTGGCTTACCGGCCTTCATCAGCCAGCGCGGGGATTCCGGTACAAAAAACATCAGCACCAGGAACGCCAGGGCCGGCACCAGCTCTGCACCAAACATCCAGCGCCAGCCGGTTTGACCGTTCCAGGTCTGGACGATGGCCTCCTGAGTGGCGCCTGCCGCTACCGGCTCGGCAATCATCAGATTAATCAGCTGGGCCGCCAGCACGCCCACCACGATGGTCAGCTGGTTGATGGCGACGAAGCGGCCACGCTTTTCCGCCGGGCTGACTTCGGCGATGTAGAGCGGGCTCAGGGCGGAAGCCAGGCCGATCCCCACCCCGCCGACAATGCGGTAGACCACGAACATATCAAAACTGCTTGCCACCGCCGTGCCCCACGCCGAGGCGCTGAACAGCACCGCCGAGAGGATAAGCGGACGCTTGCGGCCAAACTTATCGGCGCACCAGCCGGAGATCAGGGCCCCGAAGATACAGCCCACCAGCGCGGAACTCATCGCCCAGCCGGACTGCGCCGGGTCGGTAATGGAGAACCAGGCTTCATAGAAGGGTTTGGCTCCGCCAATCACCACCCAGTCGTAGCCAAACAGTAATCCACCGCAGGCGGCGACCAGACAGATTGTCCAGACGTAGCCCATTTTCAGTTGTGTCTGCGCGCTATTATTCATGTTGATTCCTCTTTAAGGGAAACGCAGGGTACAGAGGGTAACAGGTGGGTTTCCCCACCTGCGAGGTCGGTTAATGGAAAATGCCCGTGGCCTGCGCATGCTGAATCAGATGCGCTTTGTCATGGGCCGGATTGAGAGCCAGTAAGGCCCCCAACTGGCGTTTGCAGGCTGTGATATCGCCCAGCCCGGCGTAACCCAGCGCCTCGATGAACAGGCAGTGCTGCTGATGCTGATGACCGGTTGGGGTATCCAGCACCACCAGATCCGGCAGCGAGACCGCAAAGAAATCCGCTTCCGGGACGTCATCCCGATGGGCTTCCACCCACGCCAGGAAGCCCTGGAAATGACGCTCCGCCGCCGCGCTGTCACCCAGCTGGCGCAGCGCCATCCCCTGCCAGAAGAGGTAATCTGCGGGCTGATCGTTGTAGTAGCGCCCGGCATCAAGGGTTGAACCACCCTGAGCTGCCCGGGTAAAGCAGCGCTGCGCTTCATCTCCGGCATCAATTTGCGCATGGCAATACCCCAGCAGATACCAGATATCGTTGTCGGTTTGCCCCGGCAGACGCCCCTCACCCAGGTTGTGCGGATAGCACAGCGCCGCCTGCAAGAAAGCTATAGCTTCGCGGTACTCGCCGCGCCCGATATGCTGCAGGGCCAGATGCTGCTGGTTGAGCAGATACTGCCCGGTCACTTTGCCTTCCCCGCCCTCCCACGGATGGAACTGACGCTCCTGCAGCACCTGCGCCGCAAGGCTATAGCGCCCGGAACAGTTCCATAAGCTCAACAGCTCAGCGGTGAGGTCATCACGCTTAAGGGCGACGTTTTCCCGCTCGGTGAGCATGGCGAGGCGCTTCGCCACCGGCTGGCCGGTGAGCTTATTGAGATAATCAAGCTCGAAAAGGAAACGCGGATTCTCCGGCTCCAGCGCCACGGCGCGCTGCAGGTAGTGTTGTGCCAGCGTCAGGTTGTGCTGTTTATTCCAGGCGTAGATCCCGAGCAGGCGGTGCGCGGGTGCAAACTGCGGCTCCTGCTTCAGGGTGAATTCCCAGCAGCTCACCGCATCGTCATAGCGGCGTTTGCTGTACCAGAAGCAGCCCAGCAGATAGCGGGCAAACGGGTCGTCGTGCAGGGTTTGCAGCATCTGCACTTCATCGAGAGCGTTCGGGAAGCGTACCCGCTTGGTCTCGCACTGGCGCGCCGCCGCAATATAGCGGGCGCGGGTGGCTGGCTCGTCGCTTAGCGCGGCCCGCCACAGCTGAGGCAAGGTCTCCTGGCAGTCGAGCAGATCCAGCATTTCGCGGGCGGCGTCGGGCATACCCATGGAGGTTAACCAGCCCGCCAGCACGCAGGCATTGGCCCCGCGACGCCCGGTGACCTGCAGCAGTTTGTCTCGCGAAGCCGCGTCCCGGCTGATTGCCCAGCGCGCATAGTGCAGGGCGTAGCTCAGCGGATGGGTGACCAGGCAGCTCTGGATGTACTCCAGCGCGGTGCCTTCCCCCTGAACCTCCGCCAGGGCGAGCGCTTTGAGCCCCATCGCCAGATTATTACCGGCATTGATCCCGAGGCTGATATCGACTTTTTCCAGCGCGTCGGCAGAGTTGCCACGCTTCATCGCCAGCCGCGCCAGCGACCAGAACGCCGCGTCACGGCAGTTGCCGCTCCACGAGGCTTTGTAGTAGTGCTCCCATGCGGCATCGTCCTGCCCCTGCCGCTCCAGCGCCGTCGCCAGCAGCTGGCTGGCTTCACCATCGCGCGGGTTTTTATTCAGACGGTGGGCGCGAACCAGCGCGGCGTCGGCGCAGCGTTGCGCCTGCGCCCAGTCGGCGCGATTGAGGGCCAGAGTACCCAGCGCCACGTTGTTGCGGTAGTCGTTGGCATCCAGCGCCAGCGCCCGGCGGTAGTAATCCTCCGCATAGCGGCTGGCATGGTTGTACTGCTCCAGATGCTGACCGATGAAATAGAGCTCATCGCTGTTGCTAATCTCCTCCGGCATCGCTGGCGCGGTAGCCGGGTCCGGCAGCGGCGTCTCCTGCGGGATGTGCTCCAGATAGTGCAGCAGCGTGCGGCCCGAGGCGTCTTTTACCCTCAGCGTTAAGCGTTGCGGCCACGCATCCGGCAGCGCCTGCTGCCAGCTTTCGCCCGGCATCAGGGTCAGCTGCGTTTCCCATACCGGCTGGTCGTCGGCGGTCAGCTCGAGGCGCACGTCGTTCAGCGGCGCGATGGCGTAAAGACCAAGGTGAAGCTGCTGCTCGCGGCGTTCAAGCTGCAGCGCCAGCTCGGTACTGGCGTTCTGCACCTGCCCCAGCTCGCTGTAGGGCAGGAAATTCTGCACGAAGATTTTCTCTTCATAAGGCGCAAGCCAGGTGAAATCGGGCTGGTTATCGGTAAAGACCCCGGTCATCAGCTCGATATAGGGGCCGTTTTCATCGGTGAGATTGCGATCCCAGGCACGGCCAAAATCGTCATGGCCCCAGCTCCACTGCTTTTTACCCGGCGAGACGTGGTGATCGGCGACGTGCAGCAGGCCGCCCCGCTCCCCGTGATGGTATGCCCCGACAAAGTCGTAGTCCGATTTTTCAGCCATGTACGACGTCGGCACCGGCACGTTTTTGTAGCGGGAAATATCCACCCCCGCCGAGTAGTCGACTTTATAGTAGGTGCCGGTGGCGATGGGGAAAGCAGAGACCGCGCGCTTGCCGTGGTCAAACACCGCCGTGACGTCCGGCGGGAAGACGCTCTGATGATCGTCCCCGCCCTTCACTGCCGGGTTTGCCCACCACAGGAAGTGGCGCGGCGTGGCGTTGCCGTTGAAGACTTTGCCGGTGATCTCAATCAACGCCCGGTCAGGGTACAGGGTGAATCCGGTCATCACCTGCAGGCCGCGCATCGGTTCGGCCTCGCCCATCCAGACGGTTTGCGCTCCGTTATCCTGCTGCTGGAAGGTAACGTCGACAGGCATAAAGGTGGTTGGGCGATGGTGCTGCGGCCAGTTAAACTCGATCCCACCGGAGATCCATGGCCCCAGCAGGCCCACCAGCGCCGGTTTCACCACTTCGTTGTAGTAAACAAAATCCCGTTGCTGCACTTTGTCATACGCACGATGAATACGTCCGCCCAACTCCGGCAGCAGCATGATGCGGATATAGTCGTTTTCCATCCACACCGCCTGGTAGTCGCGGGGCTCCCGAACGCCGGTCAGGGTATCCGTCACGCCGTAGGGGTAGACCGCGCCAGAGGAGCCCTGGTAGACGCGCTTTTCCAGGAACATCGGGTTGATATCTTCTGCGCCGGTGGTCCACGTCGGTAATGCGACGGTCTCCCGCCAGACCTTCACTGCTCCAGACATATTCACTCTCCAGTAAACAAATAACAGTAAAAAGCGATAAGATGGCAGTGTAGAGAGGAATTCAGCGCGCTGATTGCGTAATGCTCACGCAATATAATTAACGGAGTTTAGTGAATGCAGGTATCCGGTCTGAACAACAACAGGGTGCGACAGCATAACCGCCGCACCATTATGTCGCTGGTATGGCGCTACAAACGCCTGAGCAAATCGCAGCTGGCCCAGTACACCGGACTCTCTATTCCGGCGGTGAGCAAGATCCTGGATGAGCTGGTGGCGGACAAAAAGCTGGGGCATTCCAGTGAAAATCTCAGCACCCGGGGAATGAACAGTGGCCATTATCAAATCCCGGATGATGGGCCATTGATACTCTGCATGAATGTCAGCCCCACCAGCATTGAGAGCCAGCTGATCGACGCCCGCATGTCGCCATTGGGCGAGTTTCTCTGGACCGACGTTAACGCCCAGACGCCCGAGGCGCTGTTGCAGGCGATTGAAAACCTGTGGCAGCAGCAGCGCAAACAGTGGCCAGGGCAGCGCATCAATCTGGCATTAGGCATCCACGGCCAGGTTGATACCGCCACCGGTGTGTCGCAGATCATGCCCCAGGCACCCTGGAAAAAACCGGTCGAGATTAAGTATCTGCTGGAAGAAAAGCTGGGCATCACGGTGAGGGTGGATAACGACTGCGTAATGCTGGCCCTGGCGGAAAAATGGCAAAACCCGGCTAACCGCGACGATTTTTGCGTGATTAACGTCGACTACGGTATCGGCTCCTCGTTCGTCATTAACGGCCAGGTCTATCGCGGGACGCTCAACGGCAGCGGGCAAATCGGCCACACCATTTTCGATCGCGACGGCGTGGCCTGCGCCTGCGGGCGTTACGGCTGCCTGGAGACGGTCGCCTCGTTATCTGCCCTTAAAAAGCAGGCGCGCCTGTGGCTGAAATCCCAGCCAGGCTCCCTCGGCCTTGACCCCGATACCCTCACCAGCCTGCAGCTGATTGAGGCCTGGCGGAAGGGAGACGTGAAAATCCAGCGCTGGGCAGACGAGGCCGCCAACGCCATCGGGCTGACGCTCTACAACCTGCTCAACATCCTCAACATCAATCAAATCTGGTTCTATGGCCGCAGCTGCGCCTTTGGCGAACGCTGGCTCGAAACCATCAACCGCCAGATTGGGTTTACCCCCTTCGATCACGGCGACGCGGTGCGTAACCGGCAAACGGAAATCGCTTTCGGGGGCTTAACCCGGCAGCAGCAGATTATCGGCATCGGGTATCTGTTCGTTGAAGATGCGCTGGCGGCAGGCTAATAGAGAACATGCTGAAATGTCGGGAATTTAAATCATCCTGATGGCTGATTTATGAACAAAACCTGAATGGCGGGCCGGCATTTTGTGTATTAGCTTTAAGATAAATCCCACCCACAGCGAGCCTGCCATGAACACATTACGGTATTTCGATTTCGGTCAGTCCCGGGCGCTGATCCTGTTGATTGCCCGCCTCGCCCTTATCGCGCTGTTTATTATTTTTGGCGTGCCCAAGATGTTCGGTTTTGACGGCACGGTGCAGTATATGGAGAAGCTGGGCGCGCCCATGCCGACGCTGGCCGCCATTGTGGCGGTGATCATGGAAGTGCCCGCCGCCATCCTGATCGTGCTCGGCTTCTTTACCCGTCCGCTGGCGGTGCTGTTTGTCTTTTATACCCTGGGGACAGCGGTGATTGGCCACCACTACTGGGATATGAGTGGCGATGCGGTGATGCCGAATATGATTAACTTCTTCAAGAACATCAGTATTGCCGGCGGGTTTCTGCTGCTGGCGGTCGCCGGGCCGGGGGCTATCTCCATCGACCGGCGCTAGCCATAAAAAAAGGCCGCGAAAGCGGCCTTTTTGTTCTGCACAACAGACTTATGCGTAAACCGGGAAGCGCGCGCAGATATCCAGCACTTTTGCCTTCACGCGTTCAATAACGGCTTCGTCGTTGATGTTGTCCAGCACGTCACACATCCAGCCAGCCAGCTCTTTGACTTCCGCTTCTTTAAAGCCGCGGCGAGTCACAGCCGGAGAACCGATACGGATACCGGAGGTCACAAACGGGCTCTTCGGATCGTTTGGTACGCTGTTTTTGTTAACGGTGATGTTAGCGCGGCCCAGGGCAGCGTCAGCTTCTTTACCGGTCAGGTTTTTATCCACCAGATCCAGCAGGAACAGGTGGTTTTCAGTGCCGCCGGAAACCACTTTGTAACCGCGGTTCAGGAACACTTCCACCATCGCTTTGGCGTTTTTAGCAACCTGCTGCTGGTAGACTTTGAACTCTGGCTCCATCGCTTCTTTCAGCGCCACGGCTTTGGCCGCGATAACGTGCATCAGCGGGCCGCCCTGCGCGCTTGGGAACACGGCAGAGTTCAGTTTCTTATACAGATCTTCGTCACCGCCTTTCGCCAGGATCAGGCCACCGCGTGGACCCGCCAGGGTTTTATGGGTGGTGGTGGTCACAACGTGCGCGTGTGGAACCGGGTTCGGGTAAACGCCTGCGGCGATCAGACCGGCAACATGCGCCATGTCCACGAACAGGTAAGCACCGATGCTGTCTGCGATTTCACGCATTTTAGCCCAGTCAACCACACCGGAGTAAGCCGAGAAGCCGCCGATGATCATCTTCGGCTTGTGCTCTTTGGCCTGTTTTTCCATGTCTGCGTAGTCAATTTTACCGGACTCATCGATGCCGTAAGGGATGATGTTGTACAGCTTGCCGGAGAAGTTAACCGGGGAGCCGTGAGTCAGGTGGCCGCCCTGCGCCAGGTTCATACCCAGAACGGTATCGCCCGGCTGCAGCAGTGCGGTGTAGACCGCGAAGTTAGCCTGGGAGCCAGAGTGCGGCTGCACGTTAGCGTAGTCAGCGCCAAACAGCTCTTTGGCACGATCAATCGCCAGCTGTTCAACGATATCAACATACTCGCAACCGCCGTAGTAGCGCTTGCCCGGGTAACCTTCAGCGTATTTGTTGGTCAGCTGAGAGCCCTGCGCCTGCATAACGCGCGGGCTGGTGTAGTTTTCGGAGGCGATCAGTTCGATGTGCTCTTCCTGACGTACTTTTTCCTGCTCCATAGCCTGCCACAGTTCGGCATCATAATCGGCAATGTTCATTTCACGCTTTAACATCCGCATCTCCTGACTCAGCTAACAAGTAAATTTTGGCCTGAAAAGGCAGTCCTGATGGACGACGGGCAACAGTATAACTGATTAGCAGAGTGATAACAGGTCTTGACAAACGATTTTACGCAAACGTTTACCTGCCCGCCACGCAAGGGTTTGAGGAATAACGCCCTCGCCGCGCAAAACGGATTTCTTTTCAGGTTTGTGATGCAGTTAATTCATGTTGCAAAGAACCATTTACAACGCAGGGTTATTTTTTTAAGATGCATATAAAATACATCATTAAAGTAACATTTAAGGAAGTTGCTATGTTAGACGCTCAAACCATCGCTACCGTGAAAGCCACTATCCCCCTGCTGGTTGAAACCGGTCCTAAGCTCACCGCCCATTTTTACGATCGCATGTTCGCGCACAACCCGGAGCTCAAAGAGGTTTTTAACATGAGCAACCAGCGTAACGGCGATCAGCGTGAAGCGTTGTTTAACGCCATTGCCGCGTATGCCAGCAACATTGAGAACCTGGCGGCGCTGCTGCCTGCGGTGGAAAAAATCGCCCAGAAACATACCAGCTTCCAGATCAAACCCGAGCAGTACAATATTGTTGGCGGCCACCTGCTGGCCACTCTGGACGAAATGTTCAGCCCGGGCCAGGAGGTGCTGGACGCCTGGGGCAAAGCCTACGGCGTGCTGGCAAACGTCTTTATCAATCGTGAAGCGCAGATCTACAGCGAAAACGCCAGCAAGCGTGGCGGCTGGGAAGGCACCCGCGCCTTCCGTATCGTGGAGAAAACCCCGCGCAGCGCGCTGATCACCAGCTTTGAATTTGAGCCCGTCGACGGCCAGCCGGTTGCCGATTACCAGCCAGGTCAGTATCTGGGCGTGTGGCTGAAGCCCGAAGGCTTCCCGCATCAGGAGATCCGCCAGTACTCCCTCACCCGCAAGCCGAACGGCAAAAGCTACCGCATTGCGGTGAAGCGCGAGGAAGGTGGCCAGGTTTCGACATGGCTGCACAACGACGCCAGCGTCGGAGATGTGGTGCATCTGGCCGCGCCTGCGGGCGACTTCTTTATGGCCGTTGAGAGCACCACCCCGGTGACGCTGATCTCCGCCGGTGTGGGCCAGACGCCGATGCTGGCGATGCTGGATACTCTGGCGAAAGGGCAACACAGCGCGCAGGTTAACTGGTTCCACGCCGCAGAGAATGGCGAAGTGCATGCCTTTTCTGATGAAGTGAAAACCCTTGCGGCCACGCTGCCGCACTTCAGCGCGCATACCTGGTATCGCCTGCCGTCGGATGACGACCGTGCCGCAGCGCGTTTCGACAGTGAAGGCCTGATGGCGTTAAGCGAGCATGAAGGTCTGTTCAGCACACCGGATATGCAATTCTACGTGTGTGGTCCGGTGGCATTTATGCAGTATGCCGCGGCGCAGCTGATTGAGTTGGGCGCGAAGAAAGAGAACATTCACTACGAGTGCTTCGGCCCGCATAAAGTGCTGTAATGCAAAAAGCCCCTCTCCGGAGGGGCTTTTTTTTGCCCGGCGGCGCTTCGCTTGCACGGGCCTACGGGTAATGAACGGCGCGGGGATTAAATCGCCGCGTCGTCTTCTTCGCCGGTGCGGATACGGATGACGCGCGATACGTCAAAGACGAAGATCTTGCCGTCACCGATTTTACCGGTCTGCGCGGTGCGGATAATGGTATCCACGCAGGTTTCCACGATGTCGTCCGACACCACGATTTCAATCTTCACCTTCGGCAGGAAATCGACCATGTATTCCGCGCCACGGTAGAGCTCAGTGTGGCCCTTCTGACGACCAAAGCCTTTCACCTCTGTCACCGTCATGCCGGTGATGCCGACTTCCGCCAGCGCTTCACGTACATCATCCAGTTTGAAAGGTTTAATAATCGCATCAATCTTTTTCATGGTGGTCCTTAAACTTATGCCTGTCAGCTGCCTCGTAATCGGTTGCTCACAGTATCATATTCAGGCGGAATTTAGGGTATCACTCTTTAAAATCGTTTGCTTCCAGCTCGTGGCGCGACAGCAGCTTATAAAACTCGGTGCGGTTACGTCCGGCCATCCGCGCAGCATGGGTCACGTTGCCTTTGGTGATCTGCAGTAACTTACGCAGATAGTTAAGCTCAAACTGGTTGCGGGCCTCGACGAAGGTCGGCAGGGCGGTGTTTTCCCCCTCCAGCGCCTGCTCTACCAGCGCATCACTGATTACCGGCGAGGAGGTCAGGGCCACGCACTGCTCAATGACGTTCACCAGCTGACGCACGTTGCCGGGCCAGCTGGCGGTCATCAGCCGCTTCATGGCGTCGGTGGAGAACGCCCGGACAAACGGCTTGTGACGCTCGGCGGACTGGCGCAGCAGCTGGGTGGCCAGCAGGGGGATATCTTCTGCCCGCTCCGCCAGCGCCGGGATCTTCAGGTTAACCACGTTGAGACGATAGAAGAGGTCTTCGCGAAACTCGTTGCGCGCCATCGCCTTGGGCAGATCCCGGTGGGTGGCGGAGATAATACGCACGTCGATGTCGATATCGCGGTTACTGCCGAGCGGCCTGACTTTGCGCTCCTGCAACACGCGCAGCAGCTTGACCTGCAAGGGGGCGGGCATATCGCCAATCTCATCGAGGAACAGCGTGCCGCCTTCCGCCGCCTGGAACAGCCCTTCCCGGCTGCTGACCGCCCCGGTGAAGGCCCCACGGGCATGTCCAAACAGCTCTGACTCCAGCAGTTGTTCCGGCAGCGCCCCGCAGTTGATGGCGATAAAGGCTTTTTTGCCGCGCGGGCTGGCGTTGTGAATGGCCTGGGCGAGGATCTCTTTCCCGGTGCCGCTCTGGCCGTTAATCAGCACGCTGACGTCAGACTGCGCCACCATGCGGGCCTGCTCCAGCAGACGCAGCATGATCGGGCTGCGGGTGACTATCGTCTCCCGCCACGTCTCGTCCCCGGACGGCGCGGCGTGCTCCAGGGCATCATCAATGGCTTTATACAGCGCGTCTTTGTCCACCGGCTTGGTGAGGAAGCTGAACACCCCCTGCTGGGTGGCCGCCACCGCATCCGGAATGGAGCCGTGGGCGGTGAGAATAATGACCGGCATACCGGGCTGGAGCTTCTGGATCTCGGTGAACAGCTGCATGCCGTCCATCTCGTCCATCCGCAGATCGCTGATGACCAGATCGACCTTCTCGCGCCCCAGCACCTTCAGCCCTTCCTGACCGCTTTCGGCGGTCACGACGCTGTAGCCCTCGCTCACCAGACGCATGCCCAGCAGCTTCAGCAAACCAGGATCGTCATCCACCAGCAAAAGATGCGCAGGTTTTCGGCTTGTCATGGCTTTCCGTCCTCTTGTTTCGGGGCATCGCTGTTCGGCTCTGTCGCATCACCCTCGGTGCCGGCGGGCGACGTGGCGCTCTTCGGTGCATCCGGCAGATAGTTACTGACCGGCTTACGGGTGGAGAGCTGGCGTTCAATATCGGTCAGATTCTCCAGCTTGCGGGTGGTGGTATCCAGCTGCGCGCGCAGATATTGCTGCTGCTGGCGCAGGGTGTCCAGCTCACCGTCGGTGGTCTGTTGCAGCTTACCGTAGCGGGAACGCTCCTCCGCCAGCTGCAGCTGCAGCACCTGCCCGTGTCGCCACAGCTGATACAGCGGGCGCACCTGGGGCGGGATCTGCGGGCTCAGCGCATCCAGCCGGGTGGTCAACTGGCGACGCTCCACCGGGTTAATTTTGGCATTCGCCAGCAGGAGCCCGCGTTTAAAGCTCTCCTGCCAGGTATCATCGGTCCAGCCCCGGGCCTCTGCACGCGCCGCGGCGGGTGAGAGACGATCCGCGCAGTCCATGCCGCGCAGCCAGTAAAGCGGGTTGCTGTCGGTCTCCTGGCCGTGCAGCTGCCAGATATTATTGCAGTCGGTAGACAAGAAGTCCGCCAGCTGATGCTCAGGCAATTTTTCATCCTGCTTGCCGCTAATAGCGCTGGTTGGCGCGTGGGTGACGCACCCGGCCAGCAGCAGGCAGGGAAGGCTCAGGCGGATAAAGTGACGGGAAAACACCGCGTTAATGGCGCGGGAAAAGACGTGTGACATACTCACCAGACTTAGATTCATTTTAGTGATTTATCCGACTCAAGCGGCAGTTCGATGCGAAAGCACACATCGGTATGGTCGTCATTGACAAGATTAAGCTCTCCCTGCATACGACGGATACAGTCGCGGGCAATACTCAGCCCCAGGCCGCTTCCCTTCACCGCCCCTTTTCGTTGATGACTACCCTGGAAAAAGGGTTCAAAGATCATCGTTTTTTCATCGTCAGGGATCGGGCTTCCGGTGTTGGCGACATCGATACAGACCCGCGAGCCGCGCGTAAAACTGCGAACATAAATGGTACCGGATTCAATACCATAGTGCACCGCATTGGAATAAAGATTATCCAGTACGCTCATCAGCAGCATCGGTTCGGCTAAACAGGCGGGCGTCGCCAGCGACAGTTCAGTATGCATCATTTTAGCCCGTGCAGGCAGGCTGTGGGCTGAGAGCACCATATCCACCAGCGGCGCGAGCTCCACGCGCTCAAGCTCCGGGATGCCGTCGGCCAGTTTACGGTTGTAATCCAGCAGCTGTTCAATCAGCTTTTGCAGGTTGCGGCTACTGGCATCGAGGATCTCGACAATCTCCCTTTGCTCCGGCGTCAGCGGCCCGGCGACCTCATCGGCCAGCAGTTCGGTGCCCTCACGCATGCTGGCGAGGGGGGTTTTCAGCTCGTGGGAGATGTGGCGTAAAAACTGGTGGCGCTGGGATTCGAGCCACGACAGCCGCTCGGAAAGCCAGATAATCCGTTGCCCGACCGAACGTAACTCGCGCGGGCCGGTAAAGACCACGGTATTGCCCAGCGAGCGCCCCTCCCCCAGCCGGTTAATCATGCGCTCAATGCCCTTAACCGGGCCGATGATCATGCGGGTGAAGAGCAGGACTAGCCCCAGGCTGACAAGGAAAAGCACCAGCGCCTGCCAGCCAAAGAACTGGCCGCGCTCGGCGATCTCCTGCTGGAGCTGCTGACCGCGGGAGAAAATCACCGAGCGGGTCGTCTGTACCATCTCGGTATTGGCGCTTGCAAAGGCCTCCAGCCGTAAGGCGGACTGGGCATCAGGGCCGCTGTTGATGCACTGCAGCTGGGACAGCGCGTTGATATCCTGGCGCAGCGTCTGGTAGAGCTTATCGTCGGGCAGGACACCGGCGTGGGCATCCAGCATTTCGCTGTAGCGTTTACGCTGGTTCTGATACACCCGCGCCAGGGTTCTGTCGTCGAGCACGCAATACTGCCGGTAGCTGCGCTCCATCTCCAGCGCGGCATTGGTCATCGCTTCGCTGCGCCGGGCATCAATCAGGGTGGTTCGGTTTGTGAGCGCCGCCTGCGCGCTGAGCGCGTTCAGGCTCTGCCATGCCTGCCATGCCAGCACCAGCAAAGGCAGCAGGATCAGCAGGAAGGCCATCATGACTAACTGTCGTAAGGAGCGAGGGAAAACAGGCCAGCGTTTCAACGCATTACTCTCTGTCGCGAGGGAATAAGGGGATGCTAGCCGGACAAGAGTTCAGATACAACAAAGCCGGGTTAAAAACCCGGCTTTGTTATGGAATGAGGCGGTGCCTAACTCGACGTTTCGCCCTGGGTCTGATAAAGCAAAGCTATGATCAGTAGTTGGACGGCAGGCACCTTTTTGTGCGTCATTCGAAGTTTATGTAGCGCGTCCCGAAGGGGCTGACATAAGAGGGTGAATGAGCCACTGGTTATTATTATGCAACAGATGTGCCATAATGCAAATATAAATATTAATGACATGAAAAATAAGAATTTTTATGGCGTGATGTAGTAATTTCGCAAGGTATGGTTTTCAGGCTATCTGTCGCTTATTAGCAACACCCTGAACAGGTTATTGCGGGGTTTATATAAATCAATGAGTTAAATGTCGCTTTTTAGCGACACCGCATAATGTGAGTTGTCGCACATTTGCGACACTTGAGAATTTGTGCGGCCTGCTGCCCTCACCCCGGCCCTCTCCCACAGGGAGAGGGTGAAAAAAAACGGCAACCGAAGTTGCCGTTCTGGATTTATCCCAACTGCTTACGCGCGTTGCGGAAGATACGCATCCACGGGCTGTCCTCGCCCCAGTTCTCCGGGTGCCAGGAGTTGCTCACGGTGCGGAACACGCGCTCAGGGTGCGGCATCATCACGGTTACGCGACCGCTTTCGCTGGTCACCGCGGTGATCCCGTTGGCGGAGCCGTTCGGGTTTGCCGGGTAGTTTTGCGTAACCTTGCCGAAGTTATCGACAAAGCGCAGCGCCACCAGACCTTTGCTCTCCAGCTCGGCCAGATGCGCGGCGTTACGCAGCTCAACCTGCCCTTCACCGTGGGATACGGCGATTGGCATCTGCGATCCCACCATGCCCTGCAGCAGCAGAGACGGGCTCTGGGTCACTTCAACCAGGCTGAAACGCGCTTCGAAGCGATCGGACTGGTTACGCACAAAGCGCGGCCAGGCTTCGCTGCCCGGGATCAGCTCGCGCAGGTTAGACATCATCTGGCAGCCGTTACACACGCCCAGCGCCAGGGTCTGCGGACGGTGGAAGAAGGTTTCGAACTCATCGCGAACGCGTTCGTTAAAGAGGATGGATTTCGCCCAGCCTTCGCCCGCGCCCAGCACGTCACCGTAAGAGAAGCCGCCGCACGCCACCAGCGCCTGGAAATCGGCCAGACCGGTGCGGCCTGCCAGCAGGTCGCTCATGTGCACGTCGATAGCATCGAAGCCTGCACGGTGGAAGGCAGCCGCCATCTCAACGTGGGAGTTCACGCCCTGCTCACGCAGCACGGCCACTTTCGGACGTTCGCCACGGGCAATATACGGTGCGGCAATGTCTTCGTTGAGGTCGAAGGTGAGTTTAACGTTCAGGCCCGGATCGTTGTCGTTGGCTTTCGCCTCGTGCTCCTGATCGGCGCACGCCGGGTTGTCGCGCAGACGCTGCATCTGCCAGGTGGTTTCTGCCCACCACATACGCAGCGTGGAGCGGCTTTCGGCAAAGACCGTCTGGCCGTTGGCGTCGATAACAAAACGATCCCCGCTCACCGCTTTACCCAGATAGTGCACGCAGTCACCCAGACCGTGCTGCGCCAGCAACGCCTCCACCGCGTCGCGATCCGCTGCACGCACCTGAATCACCGCGCCCAGCTCTTCGTTGAACAGTGCAGCCAGACGATCGTCGCCCAGAGAGGCGATGTTTGCCTCAACGCCGCAGTGACCGGTGAAGGCCATTTCTGCCAGGGTAACCAGCAGGCCGCCGTCGGAACGGTCGTGGTAGGCCAGCAGTTTACGCTCTGCAACCAGCGCCTGAATGGCGTCGTAGAAGCCTTTCAGCTGTGCTACGTCACGCACGTCAGCCGCGTTGTCGCCCAGCTGGCGATAAACCTGCGCCAGCGCGGTCGCGCCCAGCGCATTGTGGCCTTTACCCAGATCGATCAGCAGCAGGGCGTTGTCTTCGGTGGCGAGCTGCGGCGTGATGGTGTGGCGCACGTCTTCCACGCGGGCGAAGGCGGTGATCACCAGCGACAGCGGAGAGGTCATCTCGCGCTGCTCGCTGCCTTCCTGCCAGCGAGTTTTCATCGACATGGAATCTTTGCCCACCGGAATGGTCAGGCCGAGAGCAGGACAGAGCTCTTCCCCTACCGCTTTTACCGCTTCGTACAGCCCGGCGTCTTCGCCCGGGTGACCGGCTGCGGCCATCCAGTTGGCGGAGAGCTTGATACGTTTGATGTCGCCAATGTGTGTGGCGGCAATGTTAGTCAGCGCTTCGCCTACTGCCAGACGGGCAGAAGCCGCGAAGTCCAGCAGGGCAACCGGGGAGCGTTCGCCCAGCGCCATCGCTTCACCATAGTAGCTGTCGAGGCTGGCGGTGGTCACCGCGCAGTTCGCCACCGGTACCTGCCACGGGCCTACCATCTGATCCCGGGCAACCATGCCGGTCACGGTGCGGTCGCCGATAGTGACGAGGAAGGTTTTCTCCGCGACGGACGGCAGATGCAGAACGCGGTTGACCGCGTCGGCCACGGTGACGCCCTGCAGGTCGAGCGCTTTACCGCTGGCTTTGCGGGACTCAACGTCGCGGGTCATCTTCGGCGTTTTGCCCAGCAGCACGTCCAGCGGCAGATCAATCGGCTGGTTGTCGAAGTGGGTATCGCTTAAGGAGAGGTGCATCTCTTCGGTGGCTTCGCCGATCACCGCGTACGGTGCGCGCTCGCGGCGGCACAGCTCGTCAAACAGCGGCAGCTGATCTGGCGCCACGGCCAGCACATAGCGTTCCTGGGATTCGTTACACCAGATCTCCAGCGGGCTCATGCCTGGCTCATCGCTCAGGATGTCGCGAAGGTTGAAGCGTCCGCCGCGGTTGCCGTCGCTGACCAGCTCCGGCATGGCGTTGGACAGACCGCCCGCGCCGACATCGTGGATAAAGAGGATCGGGTTGGCATCACCCAGCTGCCAGCAGCGGTCGATCACCTCCTGGCAACGACGCTCCATCTCAGGGTTGTCACGCTGGACTGAGGCAAAGTCGAGATCCGCGTCAGACTGGCCGGAGGCCATAGAAGAGGCTGCCCCGCCGCCCAGACCGATGTTCATCGCCGGGCCACCCAGCACGATCAGCTTCGCGCCAACAACGATCTCGCCTTTCTGCACGTGATCGGCGCGAATGTTGCCGATCCCACCTGCCAGCATGATCGGCTTATGGTAGCCGCGCAGCTCTTCGCCGTTGTGGCTGTCCACTTTCTCTTCATAGGTACGGAAGTAGCCGTTCAGGGCCGGTCGACCAAATTCGTTGTTGAACGCCGCGCCGCCCAGCGGGCCGTCGGTCATGATGTCCAGCGCGGTAACAATACGCTCTGGCTTGCCGAAATCTTCTTCCCACGGCTGCTCAAAGCCCGGGATACGCAGGTTGGAAACGGAGAAACCGACCAGACCCGCCTTTGGTTTTGCCCCACGACCGGTTGCGCCTTCGTCACGGATTTCACCGCCGGAACCGGTCGCAGCCCCCGGCCACGGCGAGATCGCCGTCGGGTGGTTGTGGGTTTCAACTTTCATCAGGATATGCGCAGGCTCCTGATGGAAGTCATAGCGCCCTGCTTCGCGATCGGCGAAGAAGCGGCCCACCTCGGAACCTTCCATCACCGCAGCGTTGTCTTTGTAAGCCGACAGTACGTGGTCAGGGGTTTTCTCCATGGTGTTCTTGATCATTTTAAACAGCGACTTCGGCTGCTGCTCGCCGTCAATAATCCAGTCGGCGTTGAAGATCTTGTGACGGCAGTGCTCAGAGTTAGCCTGCGCGAACATATAGAGTTCGATGTCGTTCGGGTTGCGGTTCAGCTTAACGAACGCATCCTGCAGGTAGTCAATTTCATCTTCCGCCAGCGCCAGGCCTAAACGCAGGTTGGCGTCAATCAGCGCCTGACGGCCCTGGCCCAGCAGATCCACGCTCTGGACCGGTGCAGGCTGGTGGTGAGAGAAGAGCTGCTCTGCGTCGTCGAGAGAGGCAAACACGCTCTCCATCATGCGGTCGTGCAGCTCGGTTGCCACGACTGACCACTGGGCGTCGGTAAGGCTGGAGGCTTCAACGTAATACGCCACGCCCCGCTCCAGACGGTTAATCTGGCTCAGACCACAGTTATGGGCGATGTCGGTTGCTTTAGAAGACCAGGGGGAGATGGTGCCAGGGCGAGGCGTGACCAGCAGAAGTTTACCGTTCGGGGTATGGCTGCTCAGGCTTGGGCCATACTTCAGCAGGCGTTCCAGTCGGACCATCTCGTCTGCCGACAGAGGCGCGGTCAGGTCAGCAAAATGGACATACTCAGCGTAAATATTGCTTACCGGAAGGTCGGCCGCCTGAAAACGTGCCAGCAGTTTGTTGATACGGAAGGCAGACAGTGCAGGCGAACCACGCAGAATTTCCATCATAAGTCTCTCGTCTTCGAAGCGCCGGAGGCGCTTACAGTGTGCGCAAGGGGGGAAAACGGGCGCCATTATAGTGGATCCTGCGCGCCGACGAAACCGTTTGCGTCGTAATAAAATCGTTGCTGGCATTTAGCAACAAATGTTGCCGCGCCTGCTAATAAGTTGCCAAGTGGCGTAACTTTGCGCAAAATGCCGCGAAATCTTTGGTAATACTTGTTTTAACTGTGGCCAATACTAACCAGAATAATACACAGCATATAGAATCAACTTATTGAAAAAATTAAAGATTAATTACCTGTTCATCGGCATCGTCACCCTGCTGCTGGCAGCGGCCCTCTGGCCATCAATCCCCTGGTTCGGTAAAGCCGAAAATCGCATCGCCGCCATCCAGGCGCGGGGGGAGCTGCGCGTCAGTACCATTGTCTCTCCCCTCACCTACAGTTCGGTAAACGATAAAGTCATTGGACTGGATTACGAACTGGCGCAGCATTTTGCCGACTACCTGGGCGTGAAGCTGAAAGTTACGGTGCGCCAGAACATCAGCCAGCTGTTTGACGACCTTGATAATGGCGATGCCGATCTGCTGGCCGCAGGCCTGGTCTATAACAGCGAGCGCAGCAAAAATTATCAGCCAGGCCCGACCTACTACTCTGTCTCGCAGCAGCTGGTCTATCGCGTGGGCAGCCTGCGCCCGCGCACCCTTGCCGGCCTTACCGCCGATCGGCTTACCGTCGCCCCCGGCCATGTGGTGATTGACGACCTGCGGGCGCTGAAAGAGAAAAAGTACCCTGACCTCAGCTGGAAGGTTGATGAGAAGCTCGGCACCACGGCGCTGCTGGAGCAGGTGACGGACGGGAAACTGCCCTACACCATCGCCGACTCGGTTGCCATCAGCCTGTTCCAGCGCGTTCACCCGGAGCTGGCCGTGGCGCTGGACGTCACCGACGAGCAGCCCGTCACCTGGTTCAGTCCCCTTGACGCCGACCAGACGCTCTCCGCCGCCATGCTCGATTTCTATAACGGGATGAATGAAGACGGCACCCTGGCGCGTCTGGAAGAGAAGTACCTCGGGCACGGCGACGATTTCGACTATGTCGATACCCGCAGCTTCCTGCGGGCGGTGGATAACGTCCTGCCGGAGCTGAAACCGCTGTTTGAGAAGTACGCCCAGGAGATTGACTGGCGTCTGCTGGCCGCGATTTCGTATCAGGAGTCTCACTGGGATGCGCAGGCCACCTCGCCAACCGGCGTGCGCGGCCTGATGATGCTGACCAAAAACACCGCCCAGAGCCTGGGCCTCACCGACCGTACCGACGCCGAGCAGAGCATCAGCGGCGGCGCGCGTTACCTGCAGGATATGATGGCGAAAGTGCCGGAGACGGTGCCGGAGGAGGAGCGGATCTGGTTTGCGCTGGCGGCCTATAACATGGGCTATGCCCATATGATCGACGCCCGCGCCCTGACCGCGAAAACCAAAGGTAATCCGGACAGCTGGTCAGACGTAAAGCAGCGCCTGCCGCTGCTGAGCCAGAAGCCGTATTACAACAAGTTAACCTATGGCTATGCGCGCGGCCACGAGGCGTACGCCTACGTGGAGAATATCCGCAAATACCAGATAAGCCTGGTGGGGTATCTGATGGAGAAAGAGAAAGAGGCGCTGACGGAGCAGCAGCTGGCGCAGGCCTATCCGGTGGTGTCACCGGATGAGCTTACTCACCCGATTACTTCGATTCTGCCTTTTGCTGCTTTTTCTGCTGACGCCGCATTCGAAAGAAGTCACTTAGCAACGCCGAACACGCTGGTGCCAGTACCCCTCCAATAATGTTGACCTGATGATTCATGCCGGGGTGGCTGAGCACGTCCAGCAGCGAACCTGCCGCGCCGGTTTTTTCATCCCGCGCGCCATACACCACCGTGCCGATCCGGCTGTGGATCATCGCCCCGGAGCACATAACGCAGGGTTCGAGGGTGACATACAGGGTGGTATCCAGCAGGCGGTAGTTTTGCAGCACCAGCCCGCCCTGGCGTAAGGCCATAATTTCGGCATGCGCGGTAGGGTCATGGCGACCAATCGGGCGATTCCAGCCTTCGCCAATCACCTGATTGTTGTGTACCAGTACGGCACCAACCGGGACTTCGCCTTCATCCCAGGCACGTTGGGCAAGCTGGAGCGCGTGGCGCATCCAGTATTCATGATTAAGTTCGGGGTCGGACAACGCAGCATACTCCAGTCTGAAAAGCGGGCGCATTATACACACCCGCTATGCATAATCACACAATCATTCCAGTTGCTGCAGTTCGCCCAGCGGCGTGACGCGCCAGCGGTGCTGGCAGAAGTAGAGCAGCGGGTTATCCTGTTTGCTGTCGCTGTAGCCGCTGTAGAGCCGCAGCGGGGTGCCGATTTTTTTCTCCAGCTGCACCACCTTCTCGTGGCCGAGGCAGCGCATGGTCAGCACCCAGCCGCCGTAAGCGCGGCCAATCTGGGTGGCGATCAGATTGACGCGCGGCAGCCAGGGGGTATCAAAATAGACCTGTTCCACCAGCGACTGCGGCGAGCCGGTGATCAGCCAGATATCGGCGTCGTTGGCGTCCAGGTAGTTTGTCAGCCGATCCTGCACCACCGGAAAGGCGGTGACGTGCTCGCGAAACCAGCTGACAAACTCTTTCTCCAGCTGTTTGAGCCGGGCTTCGCTGTGGCCGAAGGTGCAGCCCCACAGCAGCAGGCTCATCGGCCAGCGGGCGGCGCGCCCTTTCACCAGCAGCACGCAGCCCACAATGGGTAGCAAGGGCAATACGAGCAGGGCATTCAGGGGCTGTCGGCGCAGTAAATAGCGCATAAAGGTACCGAACATATCCTGCTGATGCAGCGTTCCGTCCAGATCAAAAAAGACAACGCGACGCTCGTTATTTGCCAAACCTTACTCCTCTGGATCGTTAAACCCTAACAGCCAGGTAAACAGGAACCCGGCGATCACCGCTACCAGATAGCCTAACAGATAGAGCATGACTTTTCCGGTCACGATGGTTAATGCCAGCGGTAAACCGGAAATGCCAAAGGTAATCACGGTGGCGACTTTCCAGTAACCGATCAGCGCCCCGCCAACCGCGCCGCCCAGACAGGCACCGATAAAGGGCTTGCCCAGCGGCAGGGTGACGCCGAAAATCAGCGGCTCGCCAATGCCCAGCAGACCAACCGGCAGCGCCCCTTTGATCACCTTTTTCAGGCGTTCATTGCGGGTTTTCATCAGCACCGCAATCGCCGCGCCGATCTGCCCGACCCCGGCCATCGCCAGAATAGGCAGCAGGGCGTTGTAGCCGTGGGCCTGCACCAGCTCAACGTGGATCGGCACCAGCCCCTGATGTAAACCGGTCAGCACCAGCGGCAGGAAGGTACCGGACAGCACCGCGCCCACCAGGAAACCACCGCGATCGATAGCCCAGGAGGCACCGTGAGCGATGGATTCTGAGATCCAGCCACCCAGCGGCTGCAGGACAATAATTGCAATGCTGCCGGTGATAAGGGTCGTCAGCAGCGGGTTGAGGATCAGCTCCAGCGAGCCCGGCAGGGCGTTGCGCAGCTTTTTCTCGATCCAGCACATCAGCACCACCACCAGCAGCACGGCGATCACCCCGCCCCGTCCCGGCTGCAGCGCTTCACCAAACAGGGTGATCTGCGCCAGTTGCGGGCTGGAGAGAATGCCGGCCATCACCCCGCCTAACGCCTGCGAGCCGCCAAACACTTTGGCGGTATTAACCCCGACCAGAATGTTCATGATGGCGAAGACCGCACTGCCGAAAATGCCCAAGATCCCGAGCAGGTTTGGATAGTGCGTCGCAAAATCCCCGACAATGTCCGGGCGCTTGAGGATATTGATAATCCCGGTAATCAGCCCCGAGGCAATAAACGCCGGAATTAGCGGAATAAAGACGTTAGCCAGCATGCGCAGCGCATCGCTCATCGGGGCTTTGTATTTGGCCTTGGCCTGGGCTTTGGTGCGCTCGGCGTCATTGATTACCGCCCCGTCCATCAGCGAACGCATGGCGTCCACCACCTGCGCCGCCTTGCCGGGGCCGACAATCAGCTGATGCTGCTCCCCTTGTTTTACATAACCGCTGACGCCGGGCAGTTTTTTCAGGGTGATCGGATCGAGCTTGTCGTCATCCTGCACCTCCACCCTCACCCGCGTCATACAGTTTTCCAGACGCAGTATATTTTTCTCTCCGCCGATCCCCGCGAGAATACCGCTGGCGAGCGCTGCTGTTTTTTCCATGTACGCCTCTTTAGTTTTCTAATGCCGCACGTAAGAATCCCTGATGCGCGTCAAGCCTGGCGCGCGCCGCAGCGGCATCCAGCCCGCTTAAGATCATCAGAATGGCCGGTTTGACGTCATACCCGGTCTGTTGCAGAACCTGTTCCGCCTCTTCGCGGGAGGTTCCCGTGGCTTCGACCACCATGCGGCACGCCCGGTCGATGAGCTTCACGTTAGTGGCTTTCATGTCGACCATCAGGTTCTGGTAGACCTTGCCAAACTTCACCATCGCCCCGGTGGAGATCATGTTGAGCACCAGCTTTTGCGCCGTGCCGGATTTCAGGCGGGTGGAGCCGGTTAATGCCTCCGGGCCCACCACCGGCGAGATGGCGATCGCAGCCACCTGAGCAATGGGTGAACCTGGATTGCAGGAGATGGCCACGGTGGTGCAGCCGGTCTGGTTGGCATACTCCAGCCCGCCAATCACGTACGGCGTGCGCCCGGAGGCGGCCAGCCCGACCACCAGATCCTTCGCGGTCAGGTTGAGGGCTTTGAGATCGTCCTCACCGAGCTGTTTGCTGTCCTCTGCCCCTTCCACCGCTTTCAGCAGCGCGCCCGGGCCACCGGCAATCAGGCCGATCACCAGGCCATGCGGCACGCCAAAGGTCGGCGGGCACTCGGAGGCATCCAGTACCCCCAGGCGTCCGCTGGTGCCTGCGCCCATGTAGATGATGCGCCCGCCCGCTTTCAGCGCCTCTGCGGCGGCATCCACAGCTTTCGCCACCTCGGGCAATGTCTCTTTCACTGCCTGCGCGACCAGCGTATCCTGTTGGTTAAAGCGATGAACAAGGTCAAGCGTGGAGAGTGCGTCCAGGTCCAGGGTTTGTGGGTTGCGGGATTCTGATACCAGTGAGCCGAGATTCATTTTTTGTACCTCAAGAATTTTTAATTCATAATAGTCGCATTATAATGGAATATAAAATTCATTCAGGCGAGCAGAATTCGCATTTGCTGCAGTCATCACATTTCGCCAGGAGTCCTTATGAACTGTTTAATTCGTATCCGCCAGCGATACGCGGGTTTTGCCCAGAGCGATAAAAAACTGGCGGATTTTTTACTCTCTCAGCCCGATCGCGCCCGCCACTTAAGCTCTCAGCAGCTGGCAAGCGAGGCGGGCGTGAGCCAGTCCAGCGTGGTGAAATTCGCCCAGAAGATTGGTTTTAAAGGCTTTCCCGCATTAAAACTGGCGCTCAGCGAGGCGCTGGCCAGTAATCCGAATCCGCAATCCATGCCGGTCCATAACCAGATCCGCGGCGACGATCCGATGCGTCTGGTAGGGGAAAAGCTGATCAAGGAGAACGTGGCGGCAATGCACGCCACCCTCGACGTTAACAGCGAAGAGAAACTGCTGGAGAGCGTGGCCATGCTGCGCGCGGCAAGACGGGTTATCCTTACCGGCATTGGCGCCTCCGGGCTTGTAGCGCGAAACTTTGGCTGGAAGCTGAATAAAATCGGCGTGATTGCGATTGTCGAACAGGACATGCACGCCCTGCTGGCCACCGTGCAGGCGATGGAGCCTGACGATCTTCTGCTGGCCCTCTCCTACTCCGGCGAACGCCGGGAAATCAATCTGGCCGCCGACGAAGCGCTGCGCGTGGGCGGTAAAATTCTGGCGATCACCGGCTTTACCCCCAATGCACTGCAGCAGCGGGCCACGCGTTGTCTGTATACCATTGCCGAAGAGCAGGCCACCCGCAGTGCGGCGATCTCCTCCACCAGCGCGCAGATGATGCTCACCGATCTACTGTTTATGGCGCTGGTTCAGCAGGATCTGGAGCATGCCCCGGAACGTATTCGACAGAGTGAGGCGTTGGTAAAAAAACTGGTTTGAGCAGACAATGAGCGTATAATGCCCGCCCTGTTTGTGTTGTTTCTGAGAATTTCCTGATGGCGCTGTTAATCACCAAAAAATGCATCAATTGCGATATGTGCGAACCCGAATGCCCTAACCAGGCAATCTCTATGGGGGAGAGCATTTATGAGATTAACAGCGACCGCTGCACCGAGTGCATTGGCCATTATGAGACCCCAACCTGCCAGAAGGTGTGCCCGATCCCCAATACTATCCTGAAAGATCCGGCACATCCTGAATCGGAAGAGCAGCTGTGGGACAAATTCGTGCTGATGCACCACGCCGATAAGATTTAACTTTCGATGAGCACCGTGGCGCAGGCGTAATGGCGCTCATCCGCCAGCGTCACGTGCATATGCGCCACGCCCAGTTTTTCTGCCAGCTTTAACGCCTCGCCCCACAGCCGGAGGCGCGGTTTGCCCAGCTCATCGTTAAACACTTCGAACTGATTGAACGCCAGACCGTTGCGGATCCCGGTGCCGAAGGCTTTTGCCGCCGCCTCCTTCACCGCAAATCGTTTGGCAAGAAAACGCACCGGCTGCTGGTGCGTTTCCCAGATGGCCCACTCGTTATCGCTGAGCACCCGGCGGGCAAGGCGATCGCCGCTGCGGGCAATCACCGCTTCAATGCGGGCGATCTCAACGATATCCGTGCCTAAGCCAAGGATAGCCATTACTTGCGGGCTTCCTGCATCAGGCGTTTCATCTCAGATACCGCCTCTTTCAGGCCGCTCATCACCGCGCGACCGATAATCGCATGGCCGATGTTCAGCTCGTACATCTCCGGGATCGCCGCGATGGCTTTGACGTTGTGATAGGTCAGACCGTGGCCGGCATTCACCTTCAGGCCCAGACCGGCGGCATAGGTTGCCGCTTTAGCGATGCGATCGAGCTCTTTGGCCTGAGTGGTTTCATCTTCGGCATCGGCGTAGCAGCCGGTGTGGATCTCAATGTACGGCGCGCCAACGTCGGCTGCGGCTTTGATCTGCGCTTCATCGGCATCGATAAACAGCGACACGAGGATCCCGGCGTCGGCCAGACGTTTGCAGGCGTCACGCATCTTGTCCAGCTGACCGGCCACATCCAGCCCACCTTCGGTGGTCACTTCCTGGCGCTTTTCCGGTACCAGGCAGCAGAAATGGGGTTTAGTCTCAACGGCAATCGCCAGCATCTCTTCGGTGACGGCCATCTCCAGATTCATGCGGGTGTCCAGGGTCTGACGCAGGATACGCACGTCGCGATCGGTAATATGACGACGGTCTTCGCGCAGGTGCACGGTAATACCGTCAGCCCCCGCCTGCTCGGCGATAAAGGCCGCCTGGACCGGATCGGGATACGCAGTACCGCGTGCATTGCGCAGGGTGGCAATGTGGTCAATGTTGACGCCTAACAGTAATTCAGCCATGACAATCCTCGGTTTTATTTGCTTCGTTTCCCCTCTCCCTCAGGAAGGAGGACTCAATACGTTAACGCTTCGGCATAAACTGCCGGAATAATTCGCGGCTCTTTAACGGCTTGCCACCAAGATACGGCTTGAGCGCAATTCGGGTAAAGCGTTTTGCCGCCCGCAGGGTGCTGACATCCGGAAATTCGCGTTCAGCCAGCGCCCGAAGGTCTCGCCCGGTGAAGGTATTGTTGTCGATGACCACGCTTGCGATAAAGCCTTTCTCTTCACGATAGCGGTAGGTCATGGTGTCCTCTACCGGGTCACCGCTGCCCGCACAGTGTAGAAAATCGACGCCGTATCCCAGATGCCCGAGCAACGCCAGCTCAAAGCGGCGCAGCGTCGGTTCCGGCGAGCCGGTGGTGCCCGCCAGCGCCTGGAGACAGTGCAGATAATCGAAAAAGAGTTCAGAGAAGCGGGTCTCATGTTCAAGCACGCGCGTAATGAGCTCGTTAACATAGAGACCGCTGTACAGCGTAATACCAGAGAGGGGGAGCGCCAGAGAGACGGCTTCAGCACTGCGCAGGGTTTTCACTTCCCCACGCCCGCCAAAGCGTACCAGCAGCGGGGTGAAAGGCTGCAGAGCGCCCTTCAGATTAGAACGTTTTGAACGTGCGCCTTTGGCAACAAGGCGCACGCGGCCTGACTCTTCCGTGAAGACGTCCAGCATCAGGCTGGTTTCGCTCCAGGGACGACTATGAAGGACAAAGGCACGCTGCCATCCATCCATCATACTCGTCGTCTTTCAAGTTGCAGGCGCGTTGGCTGCGCCCGCTCACCCCAGTCACTTACTGGAGTAAGCTCCCGGGGACTCGCGGCCTTGCCGCCTTCCTGCACCTCGAAAGCCATAGAGTATGAAAACTACTGGTCGTCGCCGTAACCAAGACTGCGCAGCGCGCGCTCGTCATCGGCCCAGCCAGATTTCACTTTCACCCACAGTTCCAGGTGAACCGGCGCTTCAAACATCTCCTGCATGTCCTTGCGGGCTTCAATACCGATGGTTTTGATTTTGGCGCCTTTATTGCCAATCACCATCTTCTTCTGCCCTTCGCGCTCAACGAGGATCAGTCCGTTGATGTCGTATCCGCCGCGCTCGTTAGACTGGAAACGCTCGATTTCCACGGTAACGGAGTACGGCAGTTCAGCGCCGAGGAAACGCATCAGCTTTTCACGGATGATTTCAGACGCCATAAAGCGCTGAGAACGGTCGGTGACGTACTCTTCCGGGAAGTGATGAATCGCTTCCGGCAGATGCTTACGCACGATGCCCGCGATAGTGTCGACGTTCAGACCGGTCTCGGCAGACAGCGGTACGATATCGAGGAAATTCATCTGGCTGCCCAGCCACTGCAGATGCGGCAGCAGGTCGGCTTTTTCCTGCACGTTGTCAACTTTGTTGACCGCGAGGATCACCGGCGTCTTACCGTCGCGCAGCTTATTCAGCACCATCTCGTCGTCCGCCGTCCAGCGGGTGCCTTCGACAACGAAAATCACCAGCTCAACGTCGCCGATAGAGCTGCTCGCCGCCTTGTTCATCAGGCGGTTAATGGCGCGTTTCTCTTCCATATGCAGACCCGGGGTATCGACATAAATTGCCTGATATGCCCCTTCGGTATGGATACCTACAATACGGTGACGGGTGGTCTGCGCCTTACGGGAGGTGATGGAAATCTTCTGTCCCAGCAGATTATTCAGCAGGGTTGATTTGCCGACGTTCGGACGTCCGACGATGGCGATAAACCCACAGTAACTTTTTTCTTCGCTCATTCCAGCTCCAGCATTTTTAACGCCTGTTCGGCGGCAGCCTGTTCCGCCTTGCGACGGCTTGAACCTGTGCCAACCACCGGTTCACTCAGGCCACTGACCTGGCAATGGATGGTAAATTCCTGATCGTGTGCTTCGCCACGAACCTGCACCACCAGATAAGATGGCAGCGGCAGATGGCGACCCTGCAGGTACTCCTGCAAACGGGTTTTTGGATCTTTCTGTTTATCACCCGGGCTGATTTCATCCAGACGCGTCTGATACCAGTTGAGGATCAGCTGCTCCACCGTCTGGATATCGCTGTCGAGGAAAACGCCACCGATTAACGCTTCGACCGTATCCGCGAGAATAGATTCACGACGGAAGCCGCCGCTTTTCAGTTCGCCAGGCCCGAGTCGCAGACATTCACCCAGTTCAAATTCACGGGCAATTTCGGCAAGCGTATTGCCACGTACCAGCGTTGCGCGCATGCGGCTCATATCACCTTCGTCCACACGCGGGAAACGGTGATAAAGCGCATTGGCAATAACAAAACTTAAAATGGAGTCGCCCAGGAATTCGAGTCGCTCATTGTGTTTGCTGCTGGCACTGCGATGGGTTAATGCCTGTTGCAACAACTCCTGATGATGAAAAGTGTAGCCCAGCTTCCGTTGAAGCCGATTAATTACGATGGGGTTCATGCGATACCAATAGAATAAATGCGTCAAAAATGCAGCACACGAAACCGTCCTGAAAAAGCCAACGCGGTTTCGTGTGCCGTGGCACTGAATCAGCGCCAACCTTAAACTTCGGGGGAATATTCTATACGCAACGACAGGGGTTGTCGTTAGTCTGAAGAGATTTATCAGTTAAATAATTCACGTAGCCTCTAATTAAAGAGGCTACGTATTCATTTATCAGGTATTAATGGATACCGCCGATACGATTTAACCGTACGCCGGTTGGCCATTCGCCTTCCTGCTTCTCAAAGCTCATCCAGATTGTGGTCGCTTTACCCACCAGGTTCGCTTCCGGCACAAAGCCCCAGTAACGGCTGTCCGCGCTGTTATCGCGGTTATCACCCATCATGAAGTAATGTCCCGGCGGTACGATCCAGGTCGCCAGCTGCTGCCCCTGCTGCTGATAGTACATACCCAGCTGATCCTGAGCGATGGAGACGGTCAGGATACGGTGCGTAACATCACCCAGGGTCTCTTTACGCTCGTTCAGACGAATACCGTTCTCTTTGGTTTCGCCTTTCGGCAGCTGGAAGAAGCCGCTGGTTGCTTCGCCGCCGTTACGACGGGCAAACGTCTGTACGAAGTCGCTTGGCTCAACGCCGGAATAGGTCACCGGTAATGCGCTGCCGCACGCGGTACCGGAACTGCAGCCAGGCTGAACCGTCACCTCTTTGGAAACCGGATTATAGGTCACCTTGTCACCCGGTACGCCAACGGTACGTTTGATGTAATCCAGACGTGGATCGTCCGGATATTTAAACACCACGATATCGCCGCGTTTCGGATGACCGGTTTCGATCAGCGTTTTCTGGTAGATCGGATCTTTGATGCCGTAAGCAAACTTCTCGACCAGAATAAAATCCCCGATCAGCAGCGTTGGCATCATCGAAGCGGATGGGATCTGGAAAGGTTCATAGATAAACGAACGCACCACCAGCACAATGGCCAGCACCGGAAAGACCGAAGCGCCCGTTTCCAGCCAGCCCGGCTTAGGGCTGACTTTCTTCAGGGTTTTCGCATCCAGTTGATCGCCCGTGGCCGCCTGTGCAACGGCCTGACGTTCGCGACGTTTCGGCGCAAAAATAAACTTATCCAGACACCACAACAGCCCCGTCACCAGGGTGGCAATCACCAGGATCAGGGCAAACATGTTCGCCATGCCAACTCCTTAAGGATTATTTTCCGTCTTTACCCACGTGCAGAATGGCGAGGAACGCTTCCTGCGGCAGCTCAACGTTACCGACCTGCTTCATGCGTTTCTTACCTTCTTTCTGCTTCTGGAGCAGCTTTTTCTTACGGCTCACGTCACCGCCATAGCATTTTGCCAGAACGTTTTTACGCAACTGTTTCACCGTAGAACGGGCAATGATGTGGTTACCAATGGCCGCCTGAATCGCGATGTCGAACTGCTGGCGAGGGATGAGCTCTTTCATCTTCTCGACCAGTTCACGACCGCGATACGGGGCATTGTCGTTGTGGGTGATCAGCGCCAGCGCATCAACACGCTCGCTGTTGATCAGCACGTCCACACGCACCATGTTAGAGGCCTGGAAGCGCTTGAAGTTGTAATCCAGCGACGCATAACCGCGGGAGGTAGACTTCAGACGGTCGAAGAAATCGAGCACCACTTCCGCCATCGGGATTTCATAGGTCAGAGCCACCTGGTTACCGTGGTAGACCATGTTGGTCTGCACGCCACGTTTTTCGATACACAACGTGATGACGTTACCGAGGAACTCCTGCGGCAGCAGCATGTGACACTCCGCGATTGGCTCGCGCAGCTCATGAATGTTGTTCAGCGGCGGCAGCTTGGACGGGCTGTCGACGTAGATAACCTCTTTGGAGGTGGTCTCTACTTCGTAAACTACCGTTGGGGCCGTGGTGATCAGATCCAGATCGTATTCACGCTCCAGACGCTCCTGGATGATCTCCATGTGCAGCAGGCCGAGGAAGCCGCAGCGGAAGCCGAAGCCCAGCGCCGTCGAGCTTTCTGGCTCGTAGAACAGAGATGCATCGTTCAGGCTCAGTTTGCCGAGCGCGTCACGGAAGTTCTCGTAATCATCAGAGCTTACCGGGAACAGGCCCGCATAAACCTGCGGTTTCACCTTTTTGAAGCCTGGCAGCGCTTTATCTGCCGGGTTACGGGCACCGGTCAGGGTATCGCCCACTGGCGCACCGAGGATGTCTTTGATCGCACAAACCAGCCAGCCTACCTCGCCGCATTTCAGCTCGGTACGATCAACCTGTTTTGGTGTGAAGATACCCAGACGGTCAGCGTTATAGACCTGTCCGGTGCTCATCACTTTAATCTTGTCGCCTTTACGCATGGTGCCGTTTTTAATACGCACCAGCGAGACAACGCCGAGATAGTTATCGAACCAGGAGTCGATTATCAGCGCCTGCAGCGGAGCATCAGCGTCGCCTTCCGGTGCCGGGATGTCACGTACCAGACGTTCCAGAACATCGGTTACGCCCACGCCGGTTTTGGCCGAGCAGCGCACGGCATCGGTCGCGTCGATGCCGACGATATCTTCAATCTCTTCCGCTACGCGCTCAGGATCGGCAGCTGGCAGGTCGATTTTGTTCAGAACCGGCACCACTTCGAGATCCATTTCCATCGCGGTATAGCAGTTCGCCAGGGTCTGGGCTTCTACGCCCTGACCGGCATCAACTACCAGCAGCGCGCCTTCACAGGCCGCCAGCGAACGGGAAACTTCATAGGAAAAGTCAACGTGGCCTGGGGTGTCGATAAAGTTGAGTTGGTAGGTTTCACCGTCAGACGCTTTATAGTCGAGCGTGACGCTCTGCGCTTTAATGGTAATACCGCGTTCGCGTTCCAGGTCCATGGAGTCCAGAACCTGGGCTGCCATTTCACGATCAGACAGGCCACCGCAAATCTGGATAATACGGTCAGACAGCGTCGACTTACCGTGGTCAATGTGAGCAATGATCGAAAAGTTACGTATGTTCTTCATATAGTTAAATAATTATGCCTTACGAATTCCTGGAGGCCGCTGTTCTTAGCCTGACGTTTTTCAGTGCGAAAACGCAGCATTCTACACTACATCTCCTTCACCAGGAAATGCTCTTCCAGCAAGCTTAGCGCGAAGATCCGGCGTTTTCTTTTATGAGATGTAAATAAAACAAAGCCCGGTACATCACCGGGCTTCTGAAGAGAGCGTTTCGACGCGAAGTTCATCGGGTGGCAATCCGACGCTGAGAATAACGGGCTGCCACTCTTCACGCACCGCGAGCCTTGAAGAGAAGCCGCGGGCCAGTAAGAAGCCACCTACCCCGCCCAGCGCTGCGCCACACATGGCGGCCAGATCGGTCGCAAACAGCACCTGGAACAGACCGCCCAGGGCAAACAGTCCCACCAGCGGCGAAAGATACACCAGCATGGCCGAGCCAAGCAGGCTGCCTTCGGCGATCCCTAATTCGACTTTCTGGCCTTTGACCAGCGGTTCTGCGCTAGGGACGCTGATGGTGTGTGAGGTCTGCGGCCCGAGTTTGTTCAGCACCCGGCTTCCGCAACCGGCGCGAGAGGCGCAGCTGTTACAGGATGCTTTGACATCACAGCTGACCAGCGCGACGCCCTTCTGCCATGAAACGACAGTTGCCCACTCTTTGATCATTGTGCAGCCCTGAATTTAATACTGTCGGCGATACGCTTAGCCGTTTGCGGCGGGAGCTCACCTACAACGGTGATCTCTGCGTTATCACGTACCGTGGTACTGACGGTGCGACGCCCGGTGCGCAGCATCTGATCGGCGCTGACCGGGGTTGCCCGGTTGATGTTCACCGAGAAGCTAAACAATCCGTCGGAGTAAAGACGGGATTCCACGGGGGTATCAATGGTCGGCAGCTGGCGTCGGCTACTGGAAACTTCGCTGAAGCCCTGAGGGATCCAGTTTGGTGCCCAGTTAAAGTTGATGGTATCCCCCACCGGCACGGAGAGCAGCGGCGGCAGATTGGCTTTTGCCAGATTCTGCATGCTGTTCCCGACCTGATCATCAATGGTGAAGGAGATCACCCGGAACTGCTCCAGGGTCTCGCCATCGCGATCCAGCAGATCGACCCGCATTGGCAATTTGGTCTCTGCATCCATCCAGACGATATAGCTGTAACGCGTTCCGTCTCTTGCGACCACACGCAGAACCTCGCAGAGCCGGTCGGCGATACGGGTACGTCCTACGGAAATAAAGTCGTAGTAAGGAGACAGACGCTTGAAGTCGGTATAGATAAGCGAAGGCAGCGAATCAACGATGTAATCGCCGTTCAGCGTAAAGGGCTCAAGACCCGGCTCAAAATAGCTGATTTCATTGCCTCGCTGCACGACTTCGCGGCGCGGACCATCCATCTGCAAAAGCTGGGCAAGCGGCTGTTTATCAAGACGGGCATGGCGATAGCGTAACGACTCTACACCTTGCTTATTGATACTGATAAAAGACAGCTCGTAGTTGAGTGACTGGCTGGCCTGGTTCATTTGCTGCAACAACGCCCCGGACGATACATCAGCCGAGGCGTTGACAGTGAACAACAGGCTACCCGCCATCAGAGACATGGCGCACCAAAGTTGCTTCATTACTGCGATTGCGTTCCTAAAGTTTGGTTTCCTGGCACTTGCACAGCAGCCTGCTGCGTTTGCGCCTGTTCAAACTGAAGCTGCTCGGAATGCAGACGACGCTGCAATTCATAGTCCTGCAACATCGCATTGATGCGACGGCGCTGCTCTTGTACCTGCTGCTGCTGACCGGCACCTGCCGATGCATCAGAAGGAATACCCAGGCTTACCGGGCTGGCTTTGCCCATCATCGGCAGTGTGTTGAACACTGGCGCTTCTGGTTGCTGGCTCACTTCAGATTGAGTGTTATAGTGCTGGACACCAACAATAACTGCAAGCGATACGCAAGCAGCCACTCCCATTTGAGTCAGTTGACTCGCCCAGGGACGCACTTTGTTCCAGAACGGCATTTTCTGCCACAGGTGCGGTGCAGGTTGGGCTTCAGGGATCAGCGGAGTGGCCTGAGAAACAGGTTCGTTCTCAATGGCAGCCATTACGCGAGCTGAGATATCAAAATGGAGGACATCGCTGGTATCGCCGCGCAGGGTATCGCGAATGAGATGATAACTCTCCCAGGTTTTTTGTATCTCAGGAGAGCGAGAGAGCTCGTTGAGCATCTCACTGTCCAGCGTTTCACCATCCATCAAAGCGGAAAGTTGTTCTTTCTGCATGCCTAATACCTTTTCCAGTATCCCGCTATCGTCAACGCCTGATAAGCGGTTGAACTTTATTATCAATAGCTTCTCGCGCACGAAATATCCGTGAGCGAACCGTACCGACCGGGCAATCCATGATAGCGGCTATCTCTTCATAGCTCAGGCCATCTAACTCCCGCAACGTAATTGCCATGCGTAAATCTTCCGGGAGCGACTCGATGGTGCGAAAAACTATTTGTCTCAGTTCTTCTGACAACATTAAGTTCTCAGGGTTCGAAATTTCTTTCAACGCACCGCCGCTTTCAAAATTCTCTGCGTCGATGGCGTCTACATCGCTTGAAGGCGGACGGCGGCCCTGAGCGACGAGGTAGTTCTTCGCCGTATTGACGGCAATACGGTACAGCCAGGTATAAAAAGCACTATCTCCCCGGAAAGATTCCAGCGCGCGATAGGCCTTAATGAAAGACTCTTGCACCACATCAGGAACATCTCCTGACGGTACATAGCGGGACACCAGACTCGCCACCTTATGCTGGTAGCGCACCACCAGTAGGTTAAAGGCTTTCTGATCTCCCTTCTGGACCCGTTCAACCAGAATCTGGTCCGTTAACTGCTCGCTCATCCGAGGTAATGTCTCCCCAAACCTAAAATCCACGCGTTATCGAAACGCCACTCCAAACACTGCACTGTGAGCAAGCAGTTGCTTTGAGGGTCTTTTTTTCAAATAGTTCCGTCACGCCTTTGTTTTTGTTAATCACGTCGCAGACCGTTCATTTTCTATCATTATAAGTCTGATAACGATACGCACCCAGTTTCTGATAAGAAATGGTATTTTCCCGCTTGCAGGGTAACGCAAGACGGGCTTTATTTCACCACAAAATCTGAAGCTAACGATCTGCTTCGCAAAATATTTTCGCTCTTTTTATCGCGCATCTCTTCTCGAGCCCTGTTTAGCCGTTGCAACCAGCATTAAAAAAATACGTGCGATTCATCGCATTCAGGTGCTATGCTGACCAAACACTGTTTAGTAAATTAAACAAACATCATGAACGCAATTTCCGAACTCTCCTGTGACGTACTGATTATCGGCAGCGGCGCCGCCGGCCTTTCACTGGCGCTGCGACTCGCCCCACACCAGAAAGTGATTGTCCTCAGTAAAGGGCCTGTCAGCGAAGGCTCTACCTTCTATGCCCAGGGCGGAATTGCCGCGGTGTTTGATGAAACTGACAGTATCGACTCCCATGTGGAAGATACCCTGATTGCAGGCGGCGGTATTGTGGACAGACACGCGGCAGAGTTTGTCGCCAGCAATGCCCGACACTGCGTGCAGTGGCTTATCGATCAGGGCGTGCTGTTCGATACCCACGTGCAGCCGAACGGGGAAGAGAGTTATCACCTGACGCGTGAGGGCGGGCACAGCCACCGCCGGATCCTGCATGCTGCCGATGCCACCGGTAAGGAAGTCGAAACGACACTGGTCAGCCAGGCGTTAAACCATCCAAACATCCAGGTTCTGGAACGCAGCAATGCGGTGGATTTAATCATCTCCGATAAGATCGGCCTGCCGGGCACACGGCGTGTCGTGGGTGCCTGGGTCTGGAACCGTAATAAAGAGAAGGTAGAAACCTGTCGGGCAAAATCGGTCGTACTGGCGACCGGCGGTGCCTCTAAGGTATATCAGTACACCACAAACCCGGATATTTCGTCAGGCGACGGCATTGCCATGGCATGGCGCGCGGGATGTCGCGTTGCCAATCTGGAATTCAACCAGTTCCATCCCACTGCTCTCTTCCATCCGCAGGCACGCAACTTTTTACTGACCGAAGCGTTACGCGGTGAAGGCGCGCACTTAAAACGCCCGGACGGCACGCGCTTTATGCTGGACTTCGACGAGCGCGGCGAGCTGGCTCCGCGCGATGTCGTGGCCCGCGCCATTGACCATGAGATGAAGCGCCTCGGCGTGGACTGCATGTATCTGGATATCAGCCACAAGCCCGCAGATTTTGTGCGGCAGCACTTCCCGACCATCTATGAAAAACTGCTGGGACTCGGCATCGACATTACCAAAGAGCCAATGCCTGTGGTGCCTGCGGCGCACTATACCTGCGGCGGCGTGATGGTTGACGATCATGGCCGGACCGATGTCGACGGGCTATATGCTATCGGCGAAGTCAGTTACACCGGCCTGCATGGCGCAAACCGCATGGCCTCTAACTCCCTTCTGGAGTGCCTTGTTTACGGCTGGTCGGCGGCGGAAGATATCGCAAAACGTATGCCTTACGCCCGCCAGGCGGAAAAGCTGCCCGCCTGGGATGAAAGCCGCGTGGAAAATCCGGATGAACTGGTGGTGATCCAGCACAACTGGCACGAGCTGCGCCTCTTTATGTGGGATTACGTCGGGATTGTGCGCACGACTAAACGTCTGGAACGCGCCCTGCGCCGCATTACCATGCTCCAGCAGGAAATTGACGAGTATTACGCGCACTTCCGCGTATCCAATAATTTGCTGGAATTACGTAACCTGGTGCAGGTGGCGGAGCTGATTGTGCGCTGCGCAATGATGCGTAAAGAGAGCCGCGGGTTGCATTATACGCTCGACTACCCGGAGCAACTTGAACACTCCGGACCGTCCGTGCTCTCACCGCTGGCTCACATAAATAAATAGAAGGGGTGGGTCAGCGCCGTGTAGTCATCGGAATAACGCTGATCCGGCCCGCGGATCACCAGCCTGTCGCTGAAGCACTCCCCCTCTTTCGGCGACAGCGCCAGCAGTACCCGGTGCGGCAGCCTGCCGTCGGTCTCCGCGATATCGGTGCGCAGGCGTAAAAACCAGCCCATCTCCAGCGCACTGGCAATAAATGCGCTGCCCGCACTCTCCGGTAACACCACGCAGAAAAATCCCTCTTCGGAGATCAACCCGGCGGCACAGGATAACAGCGCGCCATGATCGAGCGAACCGGTGTACCGCGCCTGCTCTCGCTCGGGAGTGGCGCACCCGACGCCAGGTTCATAATAAGGAGGGTTGCTGACAATTAAGTCATAGCGGGCCGTTTGCTCTGGCGCCCAGGTTAGAACATCCGCACAATGAAGTGATACGCGCGAAGCCCAGGGGGATTCCGCCACGTTTTCGGCTGCCTGCTCAGCGGCCTGCGGATCCAGCTCCACCGCATCAAGGGTGACCGCCTGCTCGGTGCGCTGCGCCAGCATCAGGGCCAGCAGTCCGCTGCCGCTGCCAATATCAAGGATACGTTTAACGCCTGCTACCGGTGCCCATGCCCCCAGTAAGATGCCATCAGTGCCGACTTTCATTGCACAACGATCGTGGGCGACAAAAAACTGCTTAAAAGTAAAACCATCGCGGCGCAGCTGCGCTTTGAGTTGAGACATGTCAGAGCAACCTTCAAAATGAAACGGGTGTAGCATAGGTGAAAGCGCAACGACGGAAAAGGGATATCCACACAAACAGATGAAGATTGCAGCCGTAACGTCTATAATCAGCGCCCCACACAGAGGTAGAACATGACTGTAACGACATTTTCCGAACTTGAACTCGACGAAAGCCTTCTGGACGCGCTCCAGGAAAAAGGCTTTACACGCCCGACCGCTATTCAGGAAGCGGCTATTCCGCCTGCACTGGAGGGCCGTGACGTGCTCGGTTCAGCGCCAACCGGCACGGGTAAAACGGCAGCCTATTTGCTGCCTGCGTTGCAGCATCTGCTGGATTTTCCGCGTAAGAAATCAGGTCCGCCGCGTATTCTGATCCTCACCCCGACCCGTGAACTGGCGATGCAGGTTGCCGATCACGCGCGTGAGCTGGCGAAGAACACCCACCTGGATATCGCAACCATTACCGGCGGCGTGGCCTATATGAACCACGCCGAAGTGTTCAGTGAGAACCAGGATATCGTCGTCGCGACGACCGGGCGTCTGCTGCAATACATTAAAGAAGAGAACTTCGACTGCCGTGCGGTCGAAACGCTGATCCTCGACGAAGCCGACCGTATGCTGGATATGGGCTTTGCGCAGGATATTGAGCACATCGCCGGTGAAACTCGCTGGCGCAAGCAGACCATGCTCTTCTCCGCGACGCTGGAAGGCGATGCGATTAAAGATTTTGCCGAGCGTCTGCTGGAAGATCCGGTTGAGGTGTCTGCCACTCCGTCAACGCGCGAACGCAAGAAGATCCATCAGTGGTATTACCGTGCCGATGACATTGAGCATAAAACAGCCCTGCTGATCCACCTGCTGAAACAGCCGGAAGCCACGCGTTCTATCGTCTTTGTACGCAAGCGCGAGCGTGTACATGAGCTGGCGACCTGGCTGCGTGAAGCGGGTATCAATAACTGCTATCTCGAAGGTGAGATGGTGCAGATTAAGCGTAACGAAGCCATCAAACGTCTGACCGATGGCCGCGTGAACGTGCTGGTGGCGACCGACGTCGCGGCGCGCGGTATCGATATCCCCGATGTCAGCCACGTCTTCAACTTCGATCTGCCGCGCACTGCGGACACCTATCTGCACCGTATCGGCCGTACCGGTCGTGCCGGTCGTAAAGGTACCGCCATTTCGCTGGTCGAGGCGCATGACCACCTGCTGCTGCAGAAAATTGGTCGCTACGTTGACGAGCCGCTGAAAGCCCGCGTGATCGACGAACTGCGTCCGAGCACCCGTGCGCCAAGCGAAAAAATGACGGGTAAACCGTCCAAGAAAGTGCTCGCGAAACGCGCCGAGAAAAAGGCGAAAGAAAAAGAGAAACCGCGCGTGAAGCAGCGCCACCGTGATACCAAAAACGTGGGCAAGCGTCGTAAGCCTGCTGGCAGCGCGCCAGCCACACAGAAAGAAGAGTAAAGAAAAGCCGGGTTAAAACCCGGCTTTTTTATTTTTACGCTGGCAAGGATTACAGGCTGGCGGTAAAGGTACGGGCAATAACGTCACGCTGCTGTTCGGCAGTCAGTGAGTTGAAACGTACTGCATAGCCTGAAACACGGATGGTCAGCTGCGGATATTTTTCCGGATGCTTAACGGCATCTTCCAGCGTTTCACGACGCAGCACGTTAACGTTCAGATGCTGACCGCCTTCAACGCGGACTTCCGGTTTGATTTCCATCGGGATTTCGCGATATTCGATTTCGCCCAGGGCGTTAACCTGAACCACTTCGTCTTCAGCAAAGCCTGCTTTTGCGCATACGCAGCGCGCTTCGCCTTTCTCGCTGTCCAGCAGCCAGAAAGAGTTCAGCAGGTCGTCGTTTGCAGCTTTAGTAATCTGGATACCAGTAATCATTTGATGCCTCCCTTAGACTACAATATTGGGTGTGCCCTGTTCGTCAGGGCAATTGGTAAAACCATTGTTGCTTGAGTGTATATATATCAGCCAAGCCCCCGCCATTCCTTGATATAAATCAACAAAAACCACACCAGCATAAGGGTGATAGATGGAGATTATTGTTTTATATCAATTTTCACCCAAGCCTGATTTAAAATAATTTTGTAAATTTTAAATATTTTTCAGCATGATAGCGTTTTCTCCGCCGTCAATTTTGCGCCCCCGGCATAAGCAGTTAAGCTAGGGGGAGAGAAAATTCGCAGGAGAGCGAGATGACAACATCTTTAACCTGGCACGATGTGCTGGCCGATGAAAAAAAACAGCCTTACTTCGTTAATACCCTGAACACGGTTGCCGCCGAACGTCAGGACGGCATCACCATCTATCCGCCTCAGAAAGATGTGTTTAACGCCTTTCGTTTTACCGAGCTCGCCGATGTAAAAGTGGTGATCCTGGGGCAGGACCCCTATCACGGGCCGGGTCAAGCACACGGTCTGGCGTTTTCTGTGCGACCGGGCGTTGGCATTCCCCCTTCCCTGCTGAACATGTATAAAGAACTCGAAGCCTCCGTTCCCGGCTTTACCCGACCAGCTCACGGTTATCTGGAAAGCTGGGCGCGTCAGGGTGTGCTGCTGCTTAACACCGTATTGACGGTTCGCGCCGGGCAGGCCCATTCCCATGCCAGCCTCGGTTGGGAGACGTTTACCGATAAAGTCATTAGCCTGATTAACCAGCATTGTGAAGGCGTGGTGTTTTTACTCTGGGGATCGCACGCACAGAAGAAGGGGGCGATTATTGATACTCAGCGCCACCACGTGCTGAAAGCGCCGCACCCGTCACCGCTGTCAGCGCATCGCGGCTTTTTTGGCTGCAATCATTTTGTGCTGGCGAATGAGTGGCTGGAAAAACAGGGCGAAAAGCCGATTGACTGGATGCCGGAATTACCGGCTGAAAGCGAATAATAAGTTGTTGTAGGCCGGGTAGAGCGAAGCCGCCACCCGGCGCATTGCCCGGCGGCGCTACGCTTGCCGGGCCTACGAATAAAGCGAAATTACGCTTTGTTCTGACGCCACCACTCCGCCAGCAGAACGCCGGTCGCAACGGATACGTTGAGGCTCTCAACATTGCCGGTGCCATCGATAGAAACGCTCAGATCGGCGCTGGAGAGTGCCGCGTCAGTCAGACCATCACGCTCCTGACCCAGTACCAGCACCATCTTACGCGGCAGCGTCGCTTTAAACAGCGGCGTAGTGCCTTTGTGGCTGGAGGTGGTCACAATGGCGTAACCCGCTTTACGGAACTGCTCAATCGCTTCCAGAACGCTGTCGCCGGTAATCGGTTGAACGTGCTCCGCGCCACCCTCCGCAGTACGAATTGCCGCGCCGGATTCCAGCAGAGCAGCATCCTGCAACAGAACGCCTTTGACGCCGAAATGGGCGCAGCTGCGCATCATGGCACCGAGGTTATGCGGGTTGCCTACGTCTTCCAGGGCCAGCACGCAGTCATCTTCGCCCGCCTGGCTGACCCACTGCTTAACGGTGGTGCCGTTACGTTTCTTGATCAGGAAGCAGACACCGCCGTGGTGCTCGGTACCGGACGCTTTGGTGATCTCTGCGTCATCTACCACGTGGTAGGCTTTGCGGTTGGCCGCCATCCAGCGCAGCGCTTCCTTGAAACGCGGCGTCACGCTCTGGATAAACCAGGCGCGCACGATGCAATCAGGACGGCTCTGGAACAGGGCCTGACAGGCGTTTTCGCCATAGACGCGCGTCTCTTCCGCACGCTGACGGCGGATCACTTCCGGATCGATAACCGGTTTATCGGCCATGCTGCCGTGATCGACAGGCGCCTTAGACTCATCGCCCGGCGCGCGGGAAACGGTGCGCCACGGTGAGGCGTCACGGTTAAAGTCGTCGCGTTTGAAATCATCACGCTTGCGGTCGTCACGTTTACGATCGTCGCGTTTGCGGTCATCACCGCGGCTGTTTCTCTCATCGCGGGCGGGGCGACGGCCACCGTCTGCACGAGATGGCCCTGGACGCCCGCCACCCTTTCCGGTACGCGGATTTTCGGTGCGTTTATCAGAGTCATCATCACTGCGGACATACATCACTTTGACCTTGCCGCTTTTGTTTTTCAGTTCGTCGTTCATGCTTTTCTCCACCAGCGCTGCGCGAAGCGCGCAGATTACCCGATGTCCCCGCGCATAGCCATTACTTCGTATAAAAGCCTGTGACTATTGTTCTCATTGAATAAAACGCATTGTCGTTTCAAACAGTGTCGTTGATAATATGTAACATCTTAGAAACATAACCGGCATCCTGCCGCTTTGTCCCCCTGCTCTACCTGAGGTTAGTTATGAATACCGTATGTGCCAATTGCCAGGCTCTTAACCGCATTCCGGATGATCGAATTGATGATGGAGCAAAATGCGGACGCTGCGGTCATGAATTGTTCGATGGTGACGTGATTAATGCTACCGGCGAAACTATGGATAAACTGCTGAAGGATGATCTGCCGGTTGTTGTCGACTTCTGGGCACCCTGGTGCGGCCCGTGCCGTAACTTTGCGCCCATTTTTGAAGATGTCGCTGAAGAGCGTAGCGGTAAAATGCGTTTCGTGAAAGTGAACACCGAAGCCGAACGCGAGCTAAGCGCCCGCTTCCGCATTCGCAGTATTCCGACCATCATGATTTTCAAAAATGGTGAAGTCGTCGATATGTTGAATGGCGCCGTTCCAAAAGCCCCGTTTGACAGCTGGCTGAACGAATCCCTCTGATATTCCGGGGCACGTAACTTGTGCCCCGCTCTCGCCTCTGCGAGAATGGCGTTTTTTCTGCGCTCTCTCCCATGACTGATAACGCCGTACTGCAATTGCGCGCCGAACGCCTGGCGCGTGCGACCCGCCCTTTTCTTGCCCGTGGTAACCGCATTCGTCGCTGTCAGCGCTGCCTGTTGCCGCTTAAGCAGTGCCTGTGCGCGACCCTGACTCCCAGCCATGCCGATAGCCGTTTCTGCCTGGTGATGTTCGATACCGAGCCGATGAAACCCAGCAATACCGGACGTCTCATCGCCGATATCTTACCCAATACCGCCGCCTTCCAGTGGTCACGCACCGAGCCGCCTCAGGCGCTGCTCGATCTGGTTGCCAGCCCCGATTACCAACCGATGGTGGTGTTCCCGGCCTCTTACGCCGGAGAGACGCGCCAGGTGATGACTAAGCCCTCCTCCGGCAAACCGCCGCTGTTCATCATGCTGGACGGCACCTGGACCGAGGCGCGCAAAATGTTTCGCAAGAGCCCATATCTGGATGCCCTGCCGGTGATCTCCGTCGATTTGTCACGCGTCTCGGCTTATCGACTGCGTGAAGCCCATGCCGAAGGCCAGTACTGCACTGCCGAAGTGGCTATTGCCCTGCTGGATCTGGCGGGAGATGTTCAGGCGGCGAGCGCGCTGGGCGATCACTTCTCGCGTTTTCGCGAACGCTATCTGGCGGGAAAAACCATTCATAAGGGAAGCATCACAGCGGCCGAGCCGGAAAGCGTTTAAAATCATCAGGTCACTCGCCCTTTCAGGAGACCTGTATGAGCCAGCGCGGGCTAGAAGCCTTACTCCGCCCTAAATCCATCGCCGTAATTGGCGCGTCGATGAAACCCGAGCGCGCCGGTTATCTGATGATGCGTAACCTGCTCGCTGGCGGCTTTAATGGCCCGATACTGCCGGTAACTCCCGCGTATAAAGCGGTACTGGGGGTGCTTGCCTGGCCGGACGTGGACAGCCTGCCCTTCATCCCCGATCTTGCGGTGCTCTGTACCCATGCCAGACGCAATATTGCGATGCTCGAAGCGCTGGGGAAAAAGGGCTGTAAAACCTGCATTATTCTCTCTTCGCCCCCAGAGCAGCAGGCGGAGCTGTTGGCCTGCGCTACGCGATATCAGATGCGGCTTCTGGGGCCAAACAGTCTGGGCCTGCTGGCACCGTGGCAGGGGCTGAATGCCAGCTTCTCTCCCGTTCCAATACGTAAAGGCAAACTGGCCTTCATTTCCCAGTCGGCTGCGGTCTCTAATACCATCCTCGACTGGGCGCAGCAGCGCGAGATGGGCTTTTCTTACTTCATCGCGCTGGGCGATGGCCTGGATATTGACGTGGATGAGCTGCTGGATTTTCTGGCGCGGGACACCAAAACCAGCGCAATCCTGCTCTATCTTGAACATCTCAGCGACGCACGGCGCTTTGTCTCCGCGGCCCGCAGCGCATCACGCAACAAACCGATTCTGGTGATCAAAAGCGGACGCAGCCCTGCCGCCCAGCGTCTGTTGCACTCCCACTCCGGGATGGATCCGGCATGGGACGCCGCTATCCAGCGCGCCGGCCTGCTGCGCGTTCAGGATACCCACGAACTCTTTTCTGCAGTCGAAACGCTCAGCCATATGCGTCCGCTTCGGGGTGAACGGCTGATGATCATCAGCAACGGTGCCGCACCGGCAGCGCTGGCGCTGGACGAACTCTGGCTGCGAAACGGGAAACTGGCTACGCTCAGCGAAGAGACCCTGCAGCGCCTGCGTGAGGCGTTGCCGCCCGGCGTGGAACCCGGTAATCCGCTCGACTTACGCGACGATGCCAGCAGCGAGCGCTATCTCAGCGCCCTGAATATTCTGCTGGATAGCCAGGATTTTGATGCCCTGATGGTCATTCACTCTCCTAGCGCCGTGGCACCGGGTAGCGAAAGCGCCCGTGCGCTGATTGATATCGTGAAAAAGCATCCGCGTGGAAAATACGTTTCGCTTCTGACCAACTGGTGCGGCGAATTCTCGTCCCAGGAGGCGCGACGTCTTTTCAGCGAGGCGGGACTGCCCACCTACCGTACCCCGGAAGGCACCATCACCGCGTTTATGCATATGGTGGAATACCGGCGTAATCAGAAACAGCTCCGGGAGACGCCAGCCCTGCCGGGGAATCTGACGGCCGACACGGGTCATGCCCATGACCTGTTACAACGTGCCATTGATGATGGCGCGCGTTCGCTGGATACCCATGAAGTACAGCCGATCCTCACCGCCTATGGCCTGCATACCCTGCCTACCTGGATTGCCAGCGACAGTGCGGAAGCGGTGCATATTGCCGAGCAAATCGGTTATCCGGTTGCCCTGAAACTGCGTTCACCTGATATCCCGCACAAGTCTGAAGTCCAGGGGGTGATGTTGTATCTGCGTACCGCGGCGGAAGTTCAGCAGGCGGCGGACGCCATCATCGATCGCGTCAAAATGACCTGGCCTCAGGCGCGGATCCACGGCCTGCTGGTGCAAAGCATGGCCAACCGTGCGGGCGCGCAGGAGTTGCGGGTAGTCGTGGAGCACGATCCGGTTTTCGGGCCGCTGATCATGCTGGGCGAAGGGGGCGTGGAGTGGCGTCCTGAAGAGCAGGCGGTTGTTGCCCTGCCGCCGCTGAACATGAACCTGGCGCGCTATCTGGTGATCCAGGCCATCAAGAGTAAAAAGATCCGCGGGCGCAGCGCCTTACGACCACTGGATATCGCCGCCCTGAGCCAGTTTCTGGTGCAGGTATCGAACCTGATTGTCGATAGCCCGGAGATCCAGCGTCTGGACATTCACCCTTTACTGGTATCAGGCAGCGAACTGACGGCGCTGGATGTCACAATGGATGTAGCGGCCTATACCGGCGATCGCGAAAGCCGGCTTGCTATCCGACCTTATCCGCATCAGCTGGAAGAGTGGGTAGAGATGAAAAATGGCGAGCTGTCGCTGTTCCGCCCTATTCTCCCGGAAGATGAACCGCAGCTTCAGCGCTTTATCGCTCAGGTCACCAAAGAAGATTTGTACTACCGCTACTTTAGCGAAATCAATGAATTTACCCATGAAGATTTAGCCAATATGACGCAGATCGACTACGATCGGGAAATGGCTTTTGTTGCCGTCCGGCGCACTGATGAGGGCGATGAGATCCTCGGCGTTACACGTGCCATCTCCGATCCGGATAACGTTGATGCGGAATTTGCGGTGCTTGTCCGCTCCGATCTGAAAGGTCTCGGGCTGGGAAGACGGTTACTCGAAAAGCTGATTGGCTATACGCGCGATCACGGACTCATCCGCCTCAACGGCATTACAATGCCTAACAACCGCGGCATGATCGCCCTGGCGCGAAAACTGGGCTTTGCGGTTGATATTCAGCTTGAAGATGGGATCGTCGGGTTGACCCTGCAGCTGATGCCAGCAGGTAAACAAGAGTAAGGTACTGGAAATGTTGACCACTTTAAACGGCACTGGTGGTATGATTGCCCGCTTCTGTTGTCTGCATAGTACATATAATCCTTCAATGAACAGAGAAGAAACGCACTGTGATGTTGTCAAAATTTAAGCGTAATAAACATCAACAACACCTTGCTCAACTACCGAAGATTTCTCAGTCAGTTGATGATGTAGAGTTCTTTTATGCTCCCGCCGATTTTCGGGAGACGCTACTGGAAAAAATTGCCAGCGCAACGCATCGTATTTGCATTATTGCTCTATACCTTGAACAGGATGAGGGCGGCAGCGCGATTTTACGCGCCGTTTACGAGGCCAAACGTCAGCGTCCTGAACTGGATGTCCGCATTCTTGTCGACTGGCATCGCGCCCAGCGCGGTCGTATTGGCGCGGCTGCGGCCAACACCAATGCCGACTGGTACTGTCGCATGGCGCAGGAAAACCCGGGCGTAGACGTGCCGGTGTATGGCGTACCGGTTAACACCCGCGAAGCCCTTGGCGTCCTCCACTTCAAAGGCTTTATCATCGATGACAGCGTGCTGTATAGCGGCGCGAGCCTGAACGATGTCTACCTGCATCAGCTGGATAAATACCGTTACGATCGTTATCACCTGGTGCGCAATGCCCGCATGGCTGACGTCATGTTTGAGTGGGTGGATCAGAATCTGGTACACGGCCGCGGCGTAAATCGTCTTGACGATCCGAACCGACCAAAAAGCCCGGAGATCAAAAACGACATCCGTCTTTTCCGTCAGGAACTGCGCGATGCCATGTTCCATTTCCAGGGTGATGCGGATAATGAACAGCTTGCGGTGACCCCGCTGGTGGGCCTGGGCAAATCCAGCCTGCTGAATAAAACCATCTTCCATCTTATGCCATGCACCGAGCATAAGCTGACCATCTGCACACCTTACTTCAACCTGCCGGCCGTGCTGGTGCGTAATATCATTCAGCTGTTACGCGACGGTAAGAAAGTGGAAATTATCGTTGGCGACAAAACCGCGAACGATTTCTTCATCCCGGAAGATCAGCCGTTTAAGATCATCGGCGCCCTGCCTTATCTGTATGAGATCAACCTGCGCCGCTTCCTGAGCCGCCTGCAGTATTATGTGAATACCGATCAGCTGGTTGTGCGTCTGTGGAAAGATGAAGACAACAGCTATCACCTGAAAGGGATGTGGGTTGACGATGAGTGGATGCTGCTGACCGGTAACAACCTCAATCCACGTGCCTGGCGCCTGGATCTCGAAAATGCCATTTTGATCCACGATCCACGCCAGGAGCTGGCCGCTTCGCGCGAGCGTGAGCTGGAACTGATCCGCACCCACACCACGGTGGTTAATCATTATCGCGATCTGCAAAGTATTGCTGACTATCCGGTGAAAGTACGTAAGCTTATTCGCCGTTTACGTCGTATTCGAATCGACCGGTTGATTAGCCGCATCCTGTAATTTTCAGCCCTGTCATTGACGGGGCTTTTTTATGGAGGTCGTTGTGCGTTATTTCCTGTTAACAGGCTGTCTGGTTCTGTGCGGATGCAGCCATATGGCTCAGGATAGCTGGTCTGGTCAGGACAAGGCGCAACACTTTTTAGCCTCGGCGATGCTATCGGCTGCGGGAAATGAATATGCCCAACGTCAGGGGTATAGCCGCGACCGGAGCGCTGCCTACGGCCTGATGTTTTCGGTTAGTCTGGGAGCATCAAAAGAGCTCTGGGACAGCCGCCCGGAGGGGAGCGGCTGGAGCTGGAAAGATTTTGCGTGGGACATAGCCGGTGCGTCGACCGGCTATGCCGTCTGGCAACTGGCCGAGCACTAAAGACGAACACCTTTGCCTTTTCGGTGCAGCATCAAAGAGACAATAAAGGCCAGCGCTCCCATTAGCGTGACGTACCAGAAAAAGATCGTCTCACTCCCCATCGATTTTAATGACAGGGCGACATATTCCGCCGAGCCGCCAAAGAGTGCGTTAGCCACCGCATACGACAACCCAACACCCAGGGCACGCACCTGAGCCGGAAACATCTCAGCCTTAAGAATACCGCTGATAGAGGTGTAAAAACTGGCAATAATCAGCGCGACCATCACCAGGGCAAAAGCGGCATAAGGAGATGAAACATGCTGGAGAGCGGTCAGAATGGGCACGGTGCATAACGCCGACAAGCCGCCGAAAATCAGCATTGAGCTACGACGGCCAATCTTATCCGACAGCGCGCCAATAATGGGCTGAATAAGCATAAAGACAAAAAGCGCTACCGTCATAACCATACTCGCCACGTTCGCATGCATACCTGTGGTGTTGACCAGATACTTCTGCATATAGGTGGTGAAGGTATAGAAGGTGAGCGAGCCGCCAGCCGTAAAGCCGAGCACCATCAAAAAGGCCTTTCGGTTACGCCATAGACCTTTAAATGAGCCCGCCTCTTTTAACGTCCTCACCTCTTTTCGCGACGTTTCTTCCAGCTGACGGCGTAACCACAGTGCCACAACAGCAAGCACGGCGCCGAGCGCGAAGGGAATACGCCATCCCCAGGCACGGAGATCTTCATCACTCAATACCTGTTGCAGGATCACCACGGCAAGGATAGCCAACAACTGGCCACCTATCAGCGTCACGTACTGGAAGGAGGCATAAAAACCTTTACGCCCTTCCACTGCGACTTCACTCATATATGTCGCGCTTGTACCATATTCTCCCCCGACGGAGAGCCCCTGGAACAAACGCGCCAACAGCAGTAATGCGGGTGCCCATGTGCCGATAGTTTCATAGCCGGGCAGACAGGCGATCACCAGTGAGCCAAAACACATCATGCAGACGGAGATCAGCATGGAGGTTTTTCGCCCTTTTCGATCGGCAATTCGGCCAAACAGCCAGCCGCCAATCGGACGCATCAGAAAGCCTGCCGCGAAAACCCCTGCGGTTTGCAGCAATTGGGTAGTGGTGTTGCCTGATGGGAAGAAGATATGGGCAAAATAGAGCGAGCAAAACGAGTAAACGTAAAAATCGAACCACTCAACCAGATTGCCTGAAGAGGCGCCGACGATTGCCCAAATCCTGCGGCGAGTATCGCCGTCTGCACTTTTATTACTATCCGTATCTGTACTTGCTACGGTTTCTGTCATTTTAAATCCCCTGTCTTACATTGCGGGCCATTGCACCCATTCCAGTAAAACCAGATTTAAAATTTAACGTTAGGTAAAAAAAAATGTTTCTATTATGTTTCATTTGATTTTGTGAGACGCATCATAAAACGGGCAATACCGGAGGCCATAACATCATCCCCACTTTTTTTGATGCGCTTGTTTTCTCTGTAAATAATCTTCATCAGCACGAATTTTATCCCACCATCCTTTGAACACTTTTGCCGCTTCGGCTTTAACAGGATCGTGATCTAAGGGACGAACATTGCGTTCATCATCGTACTTTTTTCCGCCTTTATGGTTGGCGTAGCGTCTGGCGCGGGTATACCCCATCTGGATAAATTTTCTGGCCATATCCATACCAACGAAATCGTCTTGCTGGCGGTACTGCTCAAAAAGCGCGTAAATTTCCTGCGCAGATTTTGTCGCAACCTCAGCATTTTTGTATCGCCAGTGGGGCAGGATTTCACTTTTGTAAGGTTCAACCAGCAGAACGCCCTGCTCTCCCCGCCCTACCTGGTAGAGCTCAGGGTGGTCACGAAAGTTTGTACTGGCGAAATCTTGTTGGTAGTTAAATGGTGGGTTCGGCAAAATAACCTCGCTGACGGTGCGTATCTTATTATTTTAGCCAGAGATTGTTGAGTTTGCCTGCGCGCACAAACGCAAAAAGCCCGTCCTTGCGGACGGGCTCTTGGCTTGTTTGATGCCTGGCAGTTCCCTACTCTCGCATGGGGAGGCCCCACACTACCATCGGCGCTACGGCGTTTCACTTCTGAGTTCGGCATGGGGTCAGGTGGGACCACCGCGCTACAGCCGCCAGGCAAATTCTGTAATCTGTACCAGCTGAAAATCGTCTCAAACCTACCGAAACAGCTTCGGCGTTGTAAGGTTAAGCCTCACGGTTCATTAGTACCGGTTAGCTCAACGCATCGCTGCGCTTACACACCCGGCCTATCAACGTCATCGTCTTTAACGTTCCTTCAGGACCCTTGAAGGGTCAGGGAGAACTCATCTCGGGGCAAGTTTCGTGCTTAGATGCTTTCAGCACTTATCTCTTCCGCATTTAGCTACCGGGCAGTGCCATTGGCATGACAACCCGAACACCAGTGATGCGTCCACTCCGGTCCTCTCGTACTAGGAGCAGCCCCCCTCAATTCTCCAGCGCCCACGGCAGATAGGGACCGAACTGTCTCACGACGTTCTAAACCCAGCTCGCGTACCACTTTAAATGGCGAACAGCCATACCCTTGGGACCTACTTCAGCCCCAGGATGTGATGAGCCGACATCGAGGTGCCAAACACCGCCGTCGATATGAACTCTTGGGCGGTATCAGCCTGTTATCCCCGGAGTACCTTTTATCCGTTGAGCGATGGCCCTTCCATACAGAACCACCGGATCACTATGACCTGCTTTCGCACCTGCTCGAGCCGTCACTCGCAGTCAAGCTAGCTTATGCCATTGCACTAACCTCCTGATGTCCGACCAGGATTAGCTAACCTTCGTGCTCCTCCGTTACTCTTTAGGAGGAGACCGCCCCAGTCAAACTACCCACCAGACACTGTCCGCAACCCGGATTACGGGTCCACGTTAGAACACCAGCCATTAAAGGGTGGTATTTCAAGGATGGCTCCACGCAGACTGGCGTCCACGCTTCAAAGCCTCCCACCTATCCTACACATCAAGGACCAGTGTTCAGTGTCAAGCTATAGTAAAGGTTCACGGGGTCTTTCCGTCTTGCCGCGGGTACACTGCATCTTCACAGCGATTTCAATTTCACTGAGTCTCGGGTGGAGACAGCCTGGCCATCATTACGCCATTCGTGCAGGTCGGAACTTACCCGACAAGGAATTTCGCTACCTTAGGACCGTTATAGTTACGGCCGCCGTTTACCGGGGCTTCGATCAAGAGCTTCTCCTTACGGATAACCCCATCAATTAACCTTCCGGCACCGGGCAGGCGTCACACCGTATACGTCCACTTTCGTGTTTGCACAGTGCTGTGTTTTTAATAAACAGTTGCAGCCAGCTGGTATCTTCGACTGATTTCAGCTCCACCCGCAGGGGCTTCACCTACATATCAGCGTGCCTTCTCCCGAAGTTACGGCACCATTTTGCCTAGTTCCTTCACCCGAGTTCTCTCAAGCGCCTTGGTATTCTCTACCTGACCACCTGTGTCGGTTTGGGGTACGATTTGATGTTACCTGATGCTTAGAGGCTTTTCCGAAGCAGGGCATTTGTTGCTTCAGCACCGTAGTGCCTCGTCATCACACCTCAGCGTTAACAAGGTACCGGATTTACCTGGAACCTCCGCCTACATGCTTAAACCGGGACAACCGTCGCCCGGCCAACATAGCCTTCTCCGTCCCCCCTTCGCAGTAACACCGAGTACAGGAATATTAACCTGTTTCCCATCGACTACGCCTTTCGGCCTCGCCTTAGGGGTCGACTCACCCTGCCCCGATTAACGTTGGACAGGAACCCTTGGTCTTCCGGCGAGCGGGCTTTTCACCCGCTTTATCGTTACTTATGTCAGCATTCGCACTTCTGATACCTCCAGCATGCCTCACAGCACACCTTCAACGGCTTACAGAACGCTCCCCTACCCAACAACACATAGTGTCGCTGCCGCAGCTTCGGTGCATGGTTTAGCCCCGTTACATCTTCCGCGCAGGCCGACTCGACCAGTGAGCTATTACGCTTTCTTTAAATGATGGCTGCTTCTAAGCCAACATCCGGCTGTCTGTGCCTTCCCACATCGTTTCCCACTTAACCATGACTTTGGGACCTTAGCTGGCGGTCTGGGTTGTTTCCCTCTTCACGACGGACGTTAGCACCCGCCGTGTGTCTCCCGTGATAACATTCTCCGGTATTCGCAGTTTGCATCGGGTTGGTAAGCCGGGATGGCCCCCTAGCCGAAACAGTGCTCTACCCCCGGAGATGAGTTCACGAGGCGCTACCTAAATAGCTTTCGGGGAGAACCAGCTATCTCCCGGTTTGATTGGCCTTTCACCCCCAGCCACAAGTCATCCGCTAATTTTTCAACATTAGTCGGTTCGGTCCTCCAGTTAGTGTTACCCAACCTTCAACCTGCCCATGGCTAGATCACCGGGTTTCGGGTCTATACCCTGCAACTTAACGCCCAGTTAAGACTCGGTTTCCCTTCGGCTCCCCTATACGGTTAACCTTGCTACAGAATATAAGTCGCTGACCCATTATACAAAAGGTACGCAGTCACACCACAAGGGTGCTCCCACTGCTTGTACGTACACGGTTTCAGGTTCTTTTTCACTCCCTCGCCGGGGTTCTTTTCGCCTTTCCCTCACGGTACTGGTTCACTATCGGTCAGTCAGGAGTATTTAGCCTTGGAGGATGGTCCCCCCATATTCAGACAGGATACCACGTGTCCCGCCCTACTCTTCGAGTTCACAGCAAGTGTGCTTTCATGTACGGGACTATCACCCTGTACCGTCGGACTTTCCAGACCGTTCCACTAACACACAAGCTGATTCAGACTCCGGGCTGCTCCCCGTTCGCTCGCCGCTACTGGGGGAATCTCGGTTGATTTCTTTTCCTCGGGGTACTTAGATGTTTCAGTTCCCCCGGTTCGCCTCGTTAACCTATGTATTCAGTTAACGATAGTGTGTCGGAACACACTGGGTTTCCCCATTCGGACATCGCCGGGTCAAAGGTTCATATCACCTCGCCGGCGCTTTTCGCAGATTAGCACGTCCTTCATCGCCTCTGACTGCCAGGGCATCCACCGTGTACGCTTAGTCGCTTAACCTCACAACCCGAAGCTGTTTCACTTCGCGTTGTGAAAATTTGAGAGACTCGAACACACTTTCCATCTGTTCCTGTTACGGAGAACAGACACAGTGTGTCGTTTCAATTTTCAGCTTGATCCAGATTTTTAAAGAGCAAATATCTCAAACGTGACTCTGAAGTCAGTTTTGAGATACTGATTGGTTGTGCCTTTCACTCACACCCAGCAAGTGGCGTCCCCTAGGGGATTCGAACCCCTGTTGCCGCCGTGAAAGGGCGGAGTCCTGGGCCTCTAGACGAAGGGGACACTGAAGTCTCAATCGCAAGACGCCTTGCTATTTACTTTTCATCAGACAATCTGTGTGAGCACTGCAAAGGCAGGTTCTTTAAGGTAAGGAGGTGATCCAACCGCAGGTTCCCCTACGGTTACCTTGTTACGACTTCACCCCAGTCATGAATCACAAAGTGGTAAGCGCCCTCCCGAAGGTTAAGCTACCTACTTCTTTTGCAACCCACTCCCATGGTGTGACGGGCGGTGTGTACAAGGCCCGGGAACGTATTCACCGTAGCATTCTGATCTACGATTACTAGCGATTCCGACTTCATGGAGTCGAGTTGCAGACTCCAATCCGGACTACGACGCACTTTATGAGGTCCGCTTGCTCTCGCGAGGTCGCTTCTCTTTGTATGCGCCATTGTAGCACGTGTGTAGCCCTACTCGTAAGGGCCATGATGACTTGACGTCATCCCCACCTTCCTCCAGTTTATCACTGGCAGTCTCCTTTGAGTTCCCGGCCGGACCGCTGGCAACAAAGGATAAGGGTTGCGCTCGTTGCGGGACTTAACCCAACATTTCACAACACGAGCTGACGACAGCCATGCAGCACCTGTCTCAGAGTTCCCGAAGGCACCAATCCATCTCTGGAAAGTTCTCTGGATGTCAAGAGTAGGTAAGGTTCTTCGCGTTGCATCGAATTAAACCACATGCTCCACCGCTTGTGCGGGCCCCCGTCAATTCATTTGAGTTTTAACCTTGCGGCCGTACTCCCCAGGCGGTCGACTTAACGCGTTAGCTCCGGAAGCCACGCCTCAAGGGCACAACCTCCAAGTCGACATCGTTTACGGCGTGGACTACCAGGGTATCTAATCCTGTTTGCTCCCCACGCTTTCGCACCTGAGCGTCAGTCTTTGTCCAGGGGGCCGCCTTCGCCACCGGTATTCCTCCAGATCTCTACGCATTTCACCGCTACACCTGGAATTCTACCCCCCTCTACAAGACTCTAGCCTGCCAGTTTCGAATGCAGTTCCCAGGTTGAGCCCGGGGATTTCACATCCGACTTGACAGACCGCCTGCGTGCGCTTTACGCCCAGTAATTCCGATTAACGCTTGCACCCTCCGTATTACCGCGGCTGCTGGCACGGAGTTAGCCGGTGCTTCTTCTGCGAGTAACGTCAATCGATGAGGTTATTAACCTCACCGCCTTCCTCCTCGCTGAAAGTACTTTACAACCCGAAGGCCTTCTTCATACACGCGGCATGGCTGCATCAGGCTTGCGCCCATTGTGCAATATTCCCCACTGCTGCCTCCCGTAGGAGTCTGGACCGTGTCTCAGTTCCAGTGTGGCTGGTCATCCTCTCAGACCAGCTAGGGATCGTCGCCTAGGTGAGCCGTTACCCCACCTACTAGCTAATCCCATCTGGGCACATCTGATGGCAAGAGGCCCGAAGGTCCCCCTCTTTGGTCTTGCGACGTTATGCGGTATTAGCTACCGTTTCCAGTAGTTATCCCCCTCCATCAGGCAGTTTCCCAGACATTACTCACCCGTCCGCCACTCGTCACCCGAAGAGCAAGCTCTCTGTGCTACCGTTCGACTTGCATGTGTTAGGCCTGCCGCCAGCGTTCAATCTGAGCCATGATCAAACTCTTCAATTTAAGTTTGATGCTCGTGAATTAAACTTCGTAATGAATTACGTATGTTCACTCAGAGACTTGGTATTCATTTATTGTCTTTCGACATTAAGAATCCATGTCACTTTGAGTGCCCACACAGATTGTCTGATAAATTGTTAAAGAGCAGTGCCGCTTCGCTTTTTCGCTGCGGCGCGGGGTGTGCATATTACGCTTTCCCGCTTCAGAGTCAAGCGTTTGTTTCACGCTTTTCTCTGCTAACCCGGCGGCTTGTTTGCCGTTGTTCCGTGTCAGTGGAGGCGCATTATAGGCAGTTATTCCTGGCTTGCAAGTGTAAAGTGAAAATTATTTTCTAACCGCTCACTTTCCAGGCAAATCCGTTTCCGGATTGCTATTCTTGCCTGGTTTTTAAACAAAAACGAGCCCCGCAGGGCTCGTTTTTGTCGTTTTGTGACTTACTGCACTGCCACAATCTGGTCGTCTTTCTTCACCAGTTGAATGGTTTTGCCCGGAAGCAGCTTCCCTGAAAGAATTTGCTGCGCCAGCGGGTTTTCTATCTGCTGCTGGATGGCGCGTTTTAAAGGACGCGCCCCGTAAACAGGATCGTACCCATTCGCACTCAGCAGTTGCAGCGCATCATCCGCAATCTGCATTTCATATCCACGCTCTTCCAGACGTTTATACAAACGCTGCAGCTGAATACGAGCAATAGAAGCAATGTGTTTTTCACCCAGCGGATGGAAGACCACGACTTCATCGATACGGTTGATGAACTCAGGACGGAAGCTGTGGCTTACCACACCCAGCACCAGATCCTTCATATGACCGTAATCCAGTTCACCGAAGCGTTCCTGAATCAGATCGGAACCCAGGTTCGAGGTCATAATAACCACTGTGTTACGGAAATCGACCGTTCTGCCCTGCCCGTCCGTCAGGCGACCATCATCCAGCACCTGCAGCAGAATGTTGAAAACATCCGGATGGGCCTTTTCAACTTCGTCCAGCAGGATGACGGAGTACGGGCGACGGCGAACCGCTTCTGTCAGATACCCGCCTTCTTCATAACCGACATATCCTGGAGGTGCACCCACGAGACGCGACACGGAGTGTTTTTCCATAAACTCGGACATGTCGATACGCACCATCGCATCATCACTGTCGAACATAAAGTTCGCCAGCGCCTTACAGAGTTCCGTTTTACCCACACCGGTCGGCCCCAGGAACAGGAAGGAGCCAATCGGACGGTTAGGATCCGACAAACCAGCGCGGCTACGGCGAATAGCGTTTGATACTGCTTCAACCGCTTCATCCTGACCAATCACGCGATGATGAAGGTCTTCCTCCATGCGCAGTAATTTGTCGCGCTCGCTCTCCATCATTCTGGCTACCGGGATCCCGGTCCAGCGTGCAAGTACTTCAGCGATTTCCGCATCCGTCACTTTATTGCGTAACAGACGCATGGTTTTACCTTCGGCCTGAGTCGCCGCCGCCAGCTGTTTTTCCAGTTCCGGAATTTTGCCGTACTGCAACTCAGACATTTGCGCCAGGTCGCCCACGCGACGTGCCTGCTCGATGGCGATCTTTGCCTGCTCCAGCTCGGCTTTAATGGTCTGGGTACCGGAGAGGGAGGCTTTTTCGGCTTTCCACTCTTCTTCTAACACTGAATACTGGCGCTCTTTATCGTCCAGCTCTTCATTAAGCATATCCAGGCGCTTTTTACTCGCTTCATCAGACTCTTTCTTCAGCGCCTGTTGTTCAAGCTTCAGCTGGATGATACGGCGATCGAGTCGGTCCAGCTCTTCCGGCTTGGAGTCAATCTGCATACGAATACTGGAAGCTGCTTCATCGATCAGGTCGATCGCTTTGTCAGGCAGCTGTCGATCGGCAATATAACGATGCGACAAAGTTGCAGCCGCCACGATGGCCGGGTCGGTGATCTGCACATGGTGGTGCAGCTCATAGCGCTCTTTTAGACCACGCAGAATGGCGATGGTATCTTCCACTGAAGGCTCAGCCACAAACACTTTCTGGAAGCGACGTTCAAGAGCGGCATCCTTTTCGATGTACTGACGATATTCATCAAGCGTGGTGGCCCCGACGCAGTGCAGTTCACCACGTGCGAGCGCCGGCTTCAGCATGTTCCCGGCATCCATAGCGCCGTCGGCTTTACCTGCCCCAACCATCGTGTGCAGTTCATCGATGAACAGGATGACGTTGCCTTCCTGTTTCGCCAGATCGTTGAGGACGCCTTTCAAGCGTTCTTCAAACTCACCCCGATATTTAGCACCTGCCACCAGCGCGCCCATATCCAGCGCGAGTACACGGCGGCCTTTCAAACCTTCGGGGACTTCACCGTTGACGATACGCTGGGCCAGCCCTTCGACAATGGCGGTTTTACCGACGCCCGGTTCACCAATAAGCACCGGGTTATTTTTGGTACGGCGCTGCAGGACCTGAATCGTACGGCGGATCTCTTCATCACGCCCGATGACCGGGTCAAGCTTGCCCTGTTCGGCACGCTCAGTCAGGTCGACGGTATATTTCTTCAATGCCTGACGCTGGTCTTCGGCACCCTGATCGTTCACGCTCTCACCTCCGCGCATCTGTGCAATCGCCTGGGTCACGTTGGCGGTGGTTGCACCCGCCGTTTTCAGCAGGTCGGTCAAGGTGCCACGTGATTCAAGCGCCGCCAGAACAAAGAGTTCTGATGAAATAAAGTTGTCGCCGCGTTTTTGCGCCAGTTTGTCGCAAAGATTCAGTACGCGAACCAGATCCTGAGACGGTTGTATATCTCCGCCTGTGCCCTCTACCTGCGGTAAACGGCTCAGAGCCTGATCGATGGCTGTGCGTAACTGCCCCGCATTAACTCCGGCAGATGTCAGTAAAGGACGTACCGAGCCCCCTTCCTGATTCAGCAAGGCGCTCATTAAATGAAGTGGTTCGATAAATTGATTGTCGTGCCCCAGTGCGAGAGACTGGGCATCGGCGAGAGCAAGCTGGAATTTATTAGTAAGACGATCCAGACGCATAACTCCTCCCATAACAGGTCAAAATTGCTACTGGAGATTAAATGAGGTCATCCCTCAATTATTCAAGGTGAATGACCTGAATTATGCGAAAAGAAAACGGCGCGTGCCGGATCGCCTTGATTCTATAGGTTATATCAGCCAAATGAAACTTGCCATACGCCCGGTCGTCTTGTCGCGACGATAGGAAAAGAAATCATCCTTTTCGGTGAAAGTGCAGCGATCGCCGCCATAGATCTGGCTGATACCAAGGTTCGTCAGGCGCTGGCGGGCAAGCTGATAAATATCCGCCATGTATTTATCTCCCGCCGCGCAAAAAGCATTTTCCGCCCGCGGGTCGTGCGCCATAAAGGCCTCGCGCACTTCCGGGCCCACCTCAAAGGCTTGTGGCCCAATGGCCGGGCCAAGCCAGGCGATGATGTTATCCGCACTGTCAGCGAAGCAGGCGACAGTCTCTTCCAGTACGCCAGCGCACAATCCGCGCCAGCCAGCATGGGCTGCGGCAACTTCGGTGCCCGCACGGTTGCAGAAGAGCACCGGCAGGCAGTCGGCGGTCATGACGGCACAAACTGTACCCGGAGTATTGCTGTACGAGGCATCAGCACGTTTCGAAGCGTAGGGTTCTCCGCTGAGCCGGAGCACAGCGGTACCATGCACCTGTTCAAGCCAGACCGGTTTCGACGGCAACTGGCCCGCAGCAAACATGCGTTTGCGATTCTCTTCAACATGCTTGAGATTATCGCCACAGTGAGCGCCCAGGTTTAATGATTCCCAGGCCCCCTCACTCACGCCCCCGATACGGGTTGAACTACATGCTGCCACGCCCTCTGGCGCGGGCCACTCCGGGACAATCAGTTTGGTCATAACCAGTCCACGTCATCCTTATGTTCTTCAAAATCGGCACGCATAGCGTCGATAAGTTCCACCATATCCTGTGGGATAGGCGCGTGCCACTCCATCTCGATACCGGTGATGGGATGATAGAGACGTAGCATGGTGGCATGCAGAGCCTGACGGTCGAATTTACGCAGCATGGCGATAAATTCTTCGGATGCGCCTTTCGGCGGACGCGGACGGCCACCATAAAGCTGATCGCCCACCAGCGGATGGGTGATATGCGACATATGAACACGGATCTGGTGAGTACGGCCCGTTTCCAGACGCAGACGCAGGCGCGTATGAATGCGGAAATGCTCCATGATGCGGTAGTGCGTCACTGCCGGTTTACCCATTGGGTGGACAGACATATGGGTACGCTTGGTCGGATGGCGGCTGATAGGCTGCTCAACCGTCCCGCCCGAGGTCATGTGACCAATGGCCACCGCTTCGTACTCGCGGGTGATTTCACGCAGCTGCAGGGACTCCACCAGACGCGTTTGCGCCGGAATGGTCTTCGCCACGACCATCAGGCCGGTGGTGTCTTTATCCAGACGGTGAACGATCCCCGCACGCGGTACATCGGCGATCGGCGGATAGTAGTGCAGCAGCGCATTCAGCACCGTGCCATCAGGATTACCTGCGCCAGGGTGTACAACAAAATCGCGCGGCTTATTGATGACCAGGATGTCGTCGTCTTCGTAGACGATATTCAGCGGGATATCCTGCGGCTCAAAACGGACTTCTTCTTCGATATCAGCATTGATGGCGACCACTTCCCCACCCAACACTTTCTCTTTTGGCTTGTCCCAGATCTTGCCATTTACCATCACGCGCTGGTCAAGGATCCATTCTTTTATGCGTGAACGCGAATAATCAGGGAACATTTCGGCCAAAGCCTGATCTAAGCGTTGTCCGAGCTGTTTTTCGGAGACTGTTGCGGTGAGTTCTACTCGTTGTGCCATAGACTGCTTCTTCGTTTAACGTTGGGTTTTACGGCTTTGCCGTTTAATATAGTGTGCTATTGTAGCTGGTCTTAATCGGGAGCAGGAAAGAGATTCTCCCGGACAAACATTTGAGGAAAGTCAAAACGTCATGACGCGCATGAAATATCTGGTGGCAGCGGCCACGTTGAGCCTGGCTTTGGTAGGCTGCTCCGGTTCGAATGAACAGGTCCCTGACAATCCGCCGAATGAAATCTATGCGACTGCTCAGCAAAAGCTGCAGGACGGTAACTGGAAACAGGCGATAACGCAACTGGAAGCGCTGGATAATCGCTATCCATTTGGCCCGTATTCCCAGCAGGTACAGTTGGATCTGATCTACGCCTACTATAAAAATGCCGATCTGCCACTGGCCCAGGCGACGATTGATCGCTTCATGCGTCTGAATCCGACCCATCCGAATATCGACTACGTGATGTACATGCGCGGCCTGACCAACATGGCGCTGGACGACAGTGCGCTACAGGGCTTCTTCGGCGTCGATCGTTCCGACCGTGACCCTCAGCATGCGCGCGATGCGTTCAATGACTTCTCCAAGCTGGTTCGCGGCTACCCGAACAGTCAGTACGTAACGGATGCCAGCAAGCGTCTGGTGTTCCTGAAAGACCGTCTGGCGAAATACGAATATTCTGTGGCGGAATACTATACCCGTCGTGGCGCATACGTTGCCGTCGTGAACCGTGTTGAAGGCATGCTGCGTGATTATCCGGATACCCAGGCAACACGTGATGGCCTGAAGCTGATGGAAAATGCCTATCGTGAGCTGCAGATGACATCTCAGGCTGAAAAAGTGGCGAAGATTATTGCCGCCAACAGCAGCAGCTCCTGATCATTCAGTAAGATGCAAAACGGCAGCCCAGTGGCTGCCGTTTTTTTATCCGTTTTCGTACTAAGCTGAAGCGGTTTAGCCCGCACCAATCCTATCAACTATGGCCGCAATTTCTTCCTTCGACAAGGTAAATCTTACTTCTTCCTGTCCTGCCTCACAAAAAGAATCCGTTGACAAAAAGTGACATTAAAATGTGATTTACATCACACATTTTGACATTAGGAACGGTATGCTGGAATCACCAAGACGGGAAAGACAAGAGGTAAAATTTATGACAATGAACATTACCAGTAAACAAATGGAAATTACTCCGGCAATCCGCCAGCACGTCGCAGACCGTCTCGCCAAACTGGATAAATGGCAAACACACCTGATTAACCCGCATATCATTCTCTCTAAGGAGCCACAGGGTTTCATCGCTGACGCAACTATCAATACTCCAAACGGCCATCTGGTCGCCAGCGCGAAACATGAGGATATGTACACCGCCATCAACGATTTGATCAACAAGCTGGAACGGCAGCTCAATAAAGTGCAACACAAAGGTGAAGCCCGTCGCGCCACAACATCGGTGAAAGACGCCAGCTTCGCAGAAGAAGTTGAAGATGAGTAATCCCTTACATTGAGTCTATCGCCAACGCGCCTTCGGGCGCGTTTTTTATTGACAGGGTGAAAACAGTGCAGGTACTTTAAGTCTGTCTTCTGAAGGAATCATCCATGACCGTTAAGCCGTTCTTCTTCGCATTCTTTTTTACCTTCCCCTGATTGGGAGGCGTTTCGTCGTGTGATAAAGAATGCGAAGACGAACAATAAGGCCTCCCACACCGGGGGGCCTTTTTTATTGATAACGATAAATGACAAAGGCAACGCTATGACATCGGAAAACCCGTTACTGGATCTGCGAGATAAGATCAGCTCACTGGATGAAAAACTGCTTTCGCTGCTGGCTGAACGCCGTGCGCTTGCCGTCGAGGTAGGTAAAGCAAAGCTGGCATCACATCGCCCGGTACGTGATATCGACCGTGAGCGCGACCTGCTGGAACGCCTGATTAATCTTGGCAAAACGCGCCATCTGGATGCGCACTACATCACCCGCCTGTTCCAGCTGATTATCGAAGATTCCGTCCTGACCCAGCAGGCGCTGCTGCAGCAGCATCTGAACAAAACCAATCCGCACTCGGCGCGTATTGCCTTCCTGGGGCCAAAAGGTTCCTATTCCCACCTCGCGGCACGACAGTATGCTGCCCGCCATTTCGAAGAGTTTATTGAGAGCGGCTGCGCGAAGTTCGCCGATATTTTCAATCAGGTGGAAACCGGCCAGGCGGACTACGCTGTCGTACCGATTGAAAACACCAGCTCCGGGGCGATCAACGATGTTTACGATTTACTTCAGCACACCACCCTGTCATTGGTCGGCGAACTGACGATCCCTATCGACCACTGCGTGCTGGTCTCCGGGACGACCGACCTCGACAAAATCAAAACGGTTTACAGCCACCCGCAGCCCTTCCAGCAGTGTAGCCAGTTCCTGAACCGCTATCCGGGCTGGAAAATTGAATATACCGAGAGCACCTCGGCAGCCATGGAAAAGGTCGCTCAGGCCAATTCCCCTGCCGTGGCCGCACTGGGCAGCGAAGCGGGCGGCGCGTTGTATGGATTACAGGTGCTGGAACGTAACCTGGCCAACCAGACGCAGAACATTACCCGTTTCATCGTTCTGGCACGTAAGGCGATCAACGTTTCCGATCAGGTGCCGGCGAAAACTACCCTCTTGATGGCAACGGGTCAGCAGGCCGGTGCGCTGGTTGAGGCCCTGCTGGTGCTGCGTAATCACAATCTGATTATGACCAAGCTGGAATCGCGCCCTATCCATGGCAACCCGTGGGAAGAGATGTTCTATCTCGATATTCAGGCCAACCTGGAATCTGCATCCCTGCAGAAAGCCCTGCGCGAACTGGGTGACATTACCCGTTCAATGAAGGTGCTTGGCTGCTATCCGAGCGAAAACGTCGTACCGGTCGATCCGGCTTAACGCGTAATAAACGGCCCCTTTTTCACCCCTGCCACGCTGACGGGCAGGGTGAAAATGGCACCGGAAAGAGGATATTCCGCCACTTCCTGCGGATCCATATTCTCGCGGGTGGTGGTGATAAACAGCGTCTTCATATCCTCGCCACCGAAACAGACCATCGTCGGGTAGCGCACCGGCAAACGATACTCTTCCAGCTGCTCGCCCTGCGGTGAAAAACGCGCGATGTGCCAGCCGTCAAACAGCGCACTCCAGTAACACCCCTCCACATCCACCGCTGCGCCGTCGGGTATCCCCTCTCCCGGCTGGAATCGGCGAAAGACTTCCCGTTTACCCGGTTCGCCCTGCTCATCCAGCGGCGTACGGTAGATAACCGCGTTGGGCGTGTCTGAGGTGTACATCCAGCGCCGGTCATCGCTGAATGCCAGGCCGTTATGACCGTGGATATCACACTGGATAACCTCAGGCGTGAGGTCATTATCGATGCGCATCAGCAAGGCGCCGTTGTAATCCCCCGGCGCCCAGAACGTGCCCGCGTAGAAGCGGCCAAAGTGATCGGTTCCCCCGTCATTGAAGCGCGCCAGCTGTGGGTTCGATGGGTTATCACACACTTTTCGCTGCAGCAGCCCGTGCTTGTCCGCCAGCCAGATAGCGTTGCGCATGGCGACAATAAAGCCCCCTCCTTCGCGCAGGGCAAAACAGCCCACCTCTTCGTGAAAGGATAGAACGCTGTGTTCACCTGTCGGCAAATGATAGCGGTGGATCTCGCCTTCAAGAATATCCGCCCAGTAGAGCGCGTTTTCTGCATCGCTCCAGGTCGGGCATTCCGGTAGATGCCCCGTGTAGTCAAACAGTACCTGTGGTTCAGCCATGACAAATCCCCAAAATGAAAAAAGCCAGCAGTGCTGGCTTTCAGTATATACATCATCGGATTACTGGCGACTGTCATTCGCCTGTCGCAGCAGGATGCGGCTTTCGCTCTGGAAGCGTTGGGCGTAATCGCCAAACCAGTGCTCGACCTTACGGAAACTGTCGATAAAGGCCTGCTTATCGCCCTGCTCGAGCAGAGTGATCGCCTCGCCAAAACGCTGGTAGTAGCGTTTAATCAGCGCCAGGTTGTTGCCCGAGGACATAATAATATCCGCGTACAACTGTGGATCCTGGGCAAACAGCCGCCCGACCATCGCCAGTTCAAGGCGATAAATAGGGGACGACAGCGACAGCAGTTGCTCAAGCTGCACGTTCTCTTCCGCCAGATGCAGGCCATACGCGAAGGTCGCGAAGTGACGCAGCGCCTGGATGAAGGCCATGTTCTGATCGTGCTCGACGGCGCTTATACGGTGCAGTCGCGCGCCCCATACCTGAATCTGCTCCAGGAACCACTGGTAGGCTTCTGGTTGACGACCATCGCAGTAGACCACAACCTGCTTCGCCAGGCTGCCGCTGTCCGGGCCGAACATCGGGTGCAGGCCCAGCACCGGGCCATTATGCGCGGCCAGCATCGCCTGCAGCGGACCATTTTTTACCGAGGCCAGGTCGACCAGAATACAGTCTTCCGGCAGCGGTGGCAGTCTGGCAATAATCTCTTCAGTAACGTGAATCGGTACGCTGACAATAACCATACCGGCATCGGCCACCATCGCTTCCGCCTGAGGCCAGTCCTCTTTTTCAAGGATGCGCACCTGATAGCCGGAAAGCGTCAGCATCTTCTCGAACAGACGCCCCATCTGCCCGCCGCCACCGACAATGACCACCGGGCGCAGCGTTGGACAGAGGGTTTTAAATCCCTTGTCGTTTTCGCTGGAGTACGACTCACGCATCACGCGGCGCAGCACATCTTCAATCAGATCCGGCGAGACGCCCAGCGCCTGGGCCTCTTTACGGCGTGAAGCCAGCATGGAGGCTTCACGCTCCGGCACGTAAATCGGCAAGCCGTATTTACTTTTGACTTCACCCACCTCGGCGACCAGCGCCATGCGGCGTGCCAGCAAATCCAGCAGCGCCTTGTCTACCTCGTCAATTTGATCGCGCAGGGCGGTCAATTCAGCAACCATAACTAACCTCTTAAGCCAGACGCGTCGCCAGCTGGCCGTTCAAATCTTTGTGGATCTCACGCAGCAGCGCATCGGTGGTTTCCCAGCTGATGCAGGCATCCGTCACGGATACCCCGTGCTGCATGGCGCTGCGTGGCTGCTCAGATGACTGATTGCCTTCATGGATGTTGCTTTCAATCATCAGGCCAATAATCGAACGGTTGCCATCTTTAATCTGCGCAACGACGGATTCCGCCACCGCAGGCTGACGACGGTAATCTTTATTGGAATTACCATGACTGCAATCTACCATCAGCGCCGGGCGCAGTCCTGCCTGTTCCATCTCTTTTTCACACTGAGCAACGTCTGCCGGGCTGTAGTTTGGTGCTTTACCGCCGCGCAGGATAACGTGCCCATCCGGGTTGCCCTGGGTCTGCAGCAGGCAAACCTGGCCTGCCTGGTTGATGCCGACAAAACGGTGCGGCATGGCAGCGGCGCGCATGGCATTAATGGCTGTCGCAAGGCTGCCGTCGGTACCGTTTTTGAAACCGACCGGCATAGAGAGGCCCGAGGCCATTTCACGGTGCGTCTGCGATTCAGTGGTACGCGCACCGATTGCTGACCAGCTGAACAGGTCGCCCAGGTACTGCGGGCTGTTTGGATCCAGCGCTTCTGTTGCCAGCGGCAGCCCCATGTTAACCAGCTCCACCAGAAGATTACGCGCAATCTTCAGACCGGCTTCCACATCAAACGAGCCATCCATGTGCGGATCGTTAATCAACCCTTTCCAGCCGACGGTGGTACGAGGTTTTTCAAAATAGACGCGCATGACCAGGTAGAGGCTATCGCTGACCTCCTCGGCCAGGGCTTTAAAACGATGCGCATATTCGATGGCGGCTTCTGGATCATGAATAGAGCACGGACCACATACCACCAGCAGACGCGGATCGCGCCCGGCAATAATGTCGGAAATGGTCTGGCGTGAGTGCGCGATTTGCGCCTCTTGCTCAACGCTCAGCGGGAATTCCGCCTTCAGTTGATCCGGAGTGATCAAAACATGTTCATCGGTAATGTGTACGTTATTCAGCGCGTCTTTTTGCATGATTGCGATCCTGGAAGCTCGTTTGCGATAGTTGTTTCCTCACTGAGGAAGCCCAACGATACCACAACAAGTAAAGATTTCAATCCAAAATCCGTAAATAATAATTTACAACATACAGTTTTAAGCAAAAAACATCCAATTAAACTGTAACGTAAAAATTACAGTCCGCATTTTTAACGCCAGGCTATGCTCAATGGAAAAAGGAGAATGTCTTATGCGCCTGATTGTTATCCCACTTCTGGGTCTGCTGCTAACCGCCTGTCAAATCGATCCTTACACTCATCAGCCGACATGGACGGGCACCGACTGGTATGATGCCGGTAAAGAAGATGCCATGAATGGCGTGGTCGCTAAATCGAGTGAGTCACTTGCCGCGAATTTTAATGACCCTAAGGTGGATCGCTCTGCCTATCTCAGCGGTTATAAAGAGGGGCGTGAGAAAATATGTCAGGAAAATTTCGTTTACGCCTGGGGATTAGCAGGGAAAATATTTCCTGCCAGCTGTGATACTGCGGATAACGCCACTCAACTTCGAACCGCCTGGCAGCAGGGAATGGATGAAGGAACAAAAGCCAGTCGCTTAAATTAATAACGCCCACACGCACTCTGTAAATAAAAACGTCAGATTTCACTTAAGTCTCTGAACAGAATTTCGGCGTAATGACTGCCCACGTAAAAAATGGTATTCTTGCACCGAAACTCAAGGGCAAATATTTCCAGAGTGGTATGGCGGATTCTGGTGGGTAACTTTCTTCTCATTTCCTGGTGCCGGGTAGCCCTGGTGCTGATGCTGTTATTATCCTGCGAACAGGCTATTGGCGGAACATTATCCAGAACGGATAAATCGGTACGCTCAATTGTCTCCGGGATCGTCAGTTATACCCGTTGGCCTGCCCTCTCTGGTCAGCCAACCCTGTGCATTTTTGCCTCTTCCAGCCACGTTGAGGCGCTCAGTGCTCAGGGTCCGGATGCACTGCCCTACATTCCCGTGATTATTCATAGCGATCAGGAAGCACTGGGAGCAGGTTGCAATGCGCTCTATTTTGGCAGTGAGTCTCCGACCGCCCAGCTTGAATTAAGCACCGCCTTCAATTCCAGTCCGTTGCTGTTAATTGCGGAGCAAAATTCGCAATGCGTTATTGGCAGTGCTTTTTGCCTGATATTTGATAATACACAAGTCAGATTTTCCGTAAATCTGGATGTGCTGTCGCGTAGCGGAGTCAGAGTCAATCCTGATGTGTTAATGCTTGCACGGAATACGAAGGATGAATAAGGAATTTACATTAGCGCCTCGTCTGACGTTCAAAAGGACCCTGAGGCGCATCAGTATAATTAGCGTCCTCATAACGATGACGCTGGTCTGGTTATTATTGTGCATTGCTTCAGTGATATCACTGAAACAGTACGCACAACGAAATCTTGAATTAACCAGCGCCACCGTGAGCCGCAGTCTGGAGGCGACGCTGGTGTTTAATGATACGACCGCCGCCAACGAAGCGCTGGCCACACTTGGCAAACAGGGGCAGTTTTCTTCTGCGGTACTGCTGGACCGCTACGATCATCCTTTTGCTACATGGTCGATGGGGCCGAACGATCGGGCCGATCCCCTCAGTAAACTGGTCAGCCGGTGGTTATTCCCTCAGCCCATCCGCCAGCGCGTCTGGCACAATAACCTGCCGATTGGTGAGTTACACCTTACCGCGCGTGACAGCCTGATCAGCCACTTCCTTTGGACTTCCCTGGCGGTGTTAACCGGCTGCATCCTGTTTGCGGCCATGGTGGCGTTAATCATCACCCGCACCCTGCATAACGGCGTTGTCACCGCCCTGCAAAACATAACCGAGGTGGTGCACGACGTCCGGTCAAACCGTAACTTCTCCCGCCGGGTATCCGAGGAGCGCATCGATGAATTTCATCGCTTCGGTCAGGACTTCAACAGTCTGCTGGATGAAATGGAGGAGTGGCAGTTAAAACTGCAGGCCAAAAATGCCCAACTGCTGCGCACCGCCATGCACGATCCGCTCACCGGTCTGGCGAATCGGGCGGCTTTCCGTACCAGCATCACGGCGCTGATGAATGACTCCTTAGCGCGGACCAATTCCGCCCTGCTCTTCCTGGATGGTGATGACTTTAAGCTGATTAACGATACCTGGGGGCACGCCGCCGGGGACTGTGTACTGATTGAAGTGGCCCGCCGCATGGTCGAGTTTAGCGGCGAGCGTCATCAGCCCTATCGTCTGGGCGGGGATGAATTTGCCATTATTCTGTATGGCATCCATTCGGAACACGAGGTCCTGCGCCTCTGCGCCGCGCTGACGCAACAGTTCAGCCCGTCTTATGACCTGCAAAACGGCCTCAGCACCAGAATGTCGCTCAGCATTGGCTTCGCGCTGAGCTGGGAGCATCACTCCGTTGAAACCTTACTGGATCAAGCTGACCGAAATATGTATCTGGTGAAGCATCAGCGTTCTAAAAACACTGCATAGAAGGGAACACATTATGTTAAGGCGATACGCCGCACCGCTGTTGATGGCATCAATGCTGCTGGCGGGATGCCAGGCGCCGCAGGGCAAATTTACCGCTGAACAGATTGCCGCCATGAAATCATACGGCTTTAACGAGACTAACGGCGACTGGTCGCTTGGCCTCTCTGCGAAGATCCTGTTTGGTAAAAACGAGTATCAGCTGCGCCCGGAGAGCGAACAGCAGATTAAAAGCATGGCATCGCGTCTTGCGGCCACGGGCCTGACGCACGCCCGGATGGACGGACATACGGACAACTACGGCGAAGAGAGCTACAACAAAGACCTCTCCCTGAAGCGCGCCAATGTGGTTGCCGATGCCTGGGCTCAGGGTGCAGGTATTCCCCGCAGCAATCTGACGACCCAGGGCTTAGGTAAACAGTACCCCGTTGCGGACAACAAAACTGCCCAGGGACGTGCTGAAAACCGTCGCGTTGCGGTGGTGATCGGCACGCCCTGAGTCATTACTCTGGCGTTCCGGCCAGGGCTAATCCTGATGCCGCCCGCCAGCGCAGCCAGTCAATAACGATAAACAGCGCCAGGCTGCATCCCATGACTGGCATCGCCAGCCCCAGTAATACGGCGATACCGACAGAGACGCACCGCCCCCACAGCGGCAACGCCAGCCAGCTCTGACACAGAGTCTGCGCGGGATCGGTTGCCGTCTGACGGGGCCTGCGCATCCACCACATCCGGTATCCCCACACAATCATCACGCACAGCGCGACGCCAAAGGCGATCAACACCAGCTGGTTAGGCAGACCAAACAGCACGCCCATATGGAAATCCACCCCCCAGCGGGTCAGTTTGGCCATCAGCGGGTAATCCGCAAAACGGGTATGATCGATGACCGCCAGGGTCGCGGGGTCAACGGCCACCGCATCCACCTGCGTCGGCCAGCGACGATCTATCTCCGTCACCGTCCACGCCGTCGCATCACTCTTCGCCGGGCGGATCTCCAGCTTCGTGGCCTTGATACCCGCCGCATTCGCCGCCTGTAGCACGCCGTCGTAGAGCGCCGGATCGGGCTTCATCTCCGGCATGGGCATCGACATGTGATGACCGTGATGATCGGCATGCGGATCGGCGATTTTCGCCGGGCCTTGCAGCTGCGTTTTCACCTGCGGTGTGAGCCAGTTCATCTCTGCCCGCAGCTTATCCACGTTCCCCCCCGCCCACTGGGACCAGGTCAGGCCGGTCGCCGAGAACAGCAGCATGCCCAGCAGCAGACACCAGCCGAGGGTGACGTGCAGACGACGGCGGTTCTGGAAGCGGTTATTGATACGCCGTTTTGGCCGGGTATAAAACCACAGCGCAATGCCCCCCAGCGCGGCAATCCACATCCACGACGCGGCCAGCTCGCTGTAGAGACGCCCCACGTCACCCAGCATCAACGACTGATGCAGATAATCGATTGTCTGGCGGAACGGCAAAATACCGCTGGTGCCGTAGACGGTCATATCTCCCCGAACCTCAAGACTGACCGGATCGATAAAGATGGCCCGGTTCTCTGAGGCCTTCAGCGCCGGGTCGGCATACATTACCCGGGTGGTGTCGCCATCGGCCAGACCCGGGCGAACCGCATGCAGGCGCAACTCTCCGCCGGTCACTTTTTCCGCGACAGCGATCTGCTCCGCAAGAGGGCGCGCTGTCCCCCGGGTCTCGCTGAACAGGGCATGATGATAAAGCGCATTTTCCAGCTGCGGTGTGGCGACATACAGCGTACCGGAGAGCGCGGCGATAAAGATAAATGGCCCGACAAACAGACCAATATAGAAGTGAAGACGACGCAGCAGGTTGCCCCATGCAGCGCGCGAAGTGCAGGTAGTCATGCTTTCCCTTTTTTAGGCAAAAAGTTATCGGTACACCGGGGTGCACGTTTTTTTAAATGGAATAAGCAGACAGGCGCGGAGGGGCTCGCGTATCGGGGCAGAGCCAGGGGAAGTAATGCCAGTGGCGGACGGCAGGACGCGGTGGCGTCAGCCGCTGTCTGAGTAATACCGCGCACAGCAGCATCACCAGCGCCAGTATCACCCCCGGAACATGGGCCAACAGCACGCAGTAACCACAGGCTTCGGCGTGGTCGACCGGCATGGTTTCGGAGGGGGCATGGTGCTCAGTCATCATAGTCATCTCATGATGCATGCCGGGCATCGCGCTCATGGGATCTTTTTGCAACGAGACAGAGACAAGCGGTGCAAAGACGATCATCAGGATCGCAAATAACGCGAGACCTGTCGCGATACGTTGCCATGTTGCCTGATGCTGTTTAGTCGTCACTTACCCTCCGTTGAAGCAGGGGCATTGTAAACGATTTATGACGAAGACGTTAACGTGCAAGGCACACAGAGATAAAAAAAGGGCCGGCCTTTCGGCCAGCCCTTTTTACAGGATGTCGCACAAGCGAATCTTAGTTCAGACGCTCTTTGATACGAGCAGACTTACCAGTACGCTCACGCAGGTAGTACAGTTTAGCTTTACGTACAGCACCACGACGTTTAACAGCAATGCTGTCAACTACCGGAGAGTGAGTCTGGAAGACACGCTCAACGCCTTCGCCGTTGGAAATTTTACGAACAGTGAATGCAGAGTGCAGACCGCGGTTACGGATAGCGATAACCACGCCCTCAAATGCCTGCAGACGTTTTTTGGAACCTTCAACAACCCATACTTTCACTTCCACGGTATCACCCGGACGGAAGGAAGGTACGTCCTGCTTCATCTGCTCTTGTTCAAGTTGCTTAATAATGTTGCTCATAATTTAATCTCTTATCCTGGGTAAACTGATATTCGGGGGCCTCAGGCCATCCCATCATGTTTCTGCTGCTGGTGCGCGTGTTCAGTTTTGAACTCGGCCAGCAACTTTGCTTGCTCTTCAGTCAGAGCCAGGTTTTCCAGAAGTTCAGGTCTTCTAAGCCAGGTACGGCCCAGCGACTGCTTCAGACGCCAGCGACGAATCTCAGCATGGTTTCCCGACAGCAATACCGGCGGTACTTCCATCCCTTCTAACACTTCAGGACGGGTATAGTGTGGACAGTCCAGCAATCCATCAGCAAAAGAGTCTTCTGTTGCTGAAGCTTCATGGCCCAGAACCCCCGGAATGAACCGGGAAACCGAGTCAATCAGCGTCATTGCCGGTAACTCACCACCGCTGAGAACGTAATCGCCGATAGACCATTCTTCGTCAATCTCGGTTTGAATTACGCGCTCATCTATCCCTTCGTAGCGACCACACACCAGAATCAGTTTCTGATTCGTTGCCAGTTCGCTGACGCCCGCTTGATCAAGCTTGCGTCCCTGAGGTGACAGATAAATCACCTTTGCGCCTTCACCTGCCGCGGCTTTTGCTGCTGCGATGGCATCCCGCAAGGGTTGAACCATCATGAGCATCCCCGGTCCGCCGCCGTAAGGACGTTCGTCCACGGTACGGTGCCGGTCATGAGTGAAGTCACGTGGACTCCAGCTCTCGATGCTCAGCAGGCCATTTTTTACTGCCCGGCCAGTTACCCCGTAATCAGTAATCGCGCGGAACATTTCAGGAAACAGGCTAACGATACCTATAAACACAAGCCAATCCCCATAGCGCCGTCTTTTACCGTTTTCAGGAGAATTTAAAAACCAGGATCCCAATCTACTTCGATAGTACGAGTAGCGAGATCGACTTTCTTGATAACCTGCCCATCGAGGAACGGAACCAGCCGCTCCTTGATGCCAAACGCATCTTTCAGGTTTGCCTTAATGACGAGAACGTCATTCGATCCGGTTTCCATCATATCGATGACTTTTCCCAGACCGTAACCTTCAGTGGTGACTACCTGGCAACCGATAAGGTCTTTCCAGTAGTAACCATCATCCAGCTCAGGCAGCTGCGACGAATCCACGACAATTTCACAATTAGTCAGCGCATTCGCGGCATCGCGATCGTCAACGCCTTTCAGCTTGATAACGATGTCCTGATTGTGGTGACGCCAGCTTTCCAGCTCGACTTCCTGCCACTGACCCGCCTTCTGGATAAACCAGGGCTGATAGTCAAAAATGCTTTCGGCGTCTTCGGTGGAGGAAAACACTCTGAGCCAACCACGGATACCGTAGCAAGAACCCATTTTGCCCAATACAATCGGTTCAACAGGTGCTTTTTTGCTCATCATGACCACCGTGACAGATTAAGCTGCTTTGTTTGCTGCTTTGATCAGCGTAGCAACGCGATCGGAAACGGTAGCGCCCTGGCCAACCCAGTGAGCGATACGATCCAGATCCAGACGGGTTTCTTCTTCTGCGCCAGCGGCCAGTGGGTTGAAGAAACCAACGCGCTCGATGAAGCGACCGTTGCGTGCATTACGGCTGTCAGTAACAACAACCTGGTAGAACGGACGCTTTTTCGCGCCGTGACGTGCTAAACGAATAGTTACCATAACATCCTCTTGTGTGAATAAAACACCGGGCCCCATCGAGGGAAGGAGCCCGGTGTCATATTAAAAGCCCGAAAATTTTACTGATTTTTGGGGAAAATGCAATCAGCAGTTGCTAATCCACCATAATAAGGCCGTCGGCGGCACAGCCAGTTTGGTGCCGGCGTGCGCGCAGCCACCGGAGCGTACACGCAGTACGTGAGGATGGCGAGCACACCCCGGTGCCAAAATGGCAAACAAGCCAGGCCGATTAGCGACCAGGGAATCCTGGTGGCATCATGCCCTTCATGCCGCGCATCATTTTGGCCATCCCGCCCTTCTTCATTTTCTTCATCATGCGCTGCATGTCGTCGAACTGCTTCAGAAGGCGGTTAACGTCCTGAACCTGCATCCCACAACCCGCCGCGATACGGCGTTTACGGGAGCCTTTAATGATTTCTGGCTTCGCGCGCTCTTTCAGCGTCATGGAGTTGATAATCGCCTCCATCCGCACCAGAACCTTGTCGTCCATCTGCGCTTTCACGTTATCCGGAATTTGCCCCATGCCCGGCAGCTTGCCCATCAGGCTCGCCATACCGCCCATGTTTTTCATCTGGCGCAGCTGCTCCAGGAAGTCGGTCAGATCGAAGCCATCGCCTTTTTTCAGCTTGGAGGCCAGCTTCTCCGCCTGCGCACGGTCGACTTTGCTCTCGATATCTTCGATCAGCGACAGCACGTCGCCCATGCCGAGGATACGGGAGGCAATACGATCCGGGTGGAACGGCTCCAGCGCTTCGGTCTTCTCACCGACGCCGAGGAACTTAATTGGCTTGCCGGTGATATGACGAATCGAGAGCGCCGCACCGCCGCGGGCGTCGCCGTCCACTTTGGTCAGCACCACGCCGGTTAACGGCAGCGCTTCATTGAACGCTTTTGCGGTGTTTGCCGCATCCTGACCAGTCATGGCGTCGACAACAAACAGGGTTTCTACCGGATTGATCGCGGCATGCACCTGTTTGATTTCGTCCATCATCGCTTCGTCAACGTGCAGACGACCGGCGGTATCCACCAGCAGCACGTCGAAGAACTTCAGCTTCGCCTCTTTCAGCGCCGCATTAACGATGTCGATCGGTTTCTGTCCGACGTCGGACGGGAAGAATTCCACGCCAACCTGTTCGGCCAGGGTTTCCAGCTGTTTGATCGCCGCCGGGCGATAAACGTCGGCAGAGACGACCAGCACTTTCTTCTTGTGCTTTTCGCGCAGGAATTTACCCAGCTTACCGACGCTGGTGGTTTTACCCGCACCCTGCAGGCCCGCCATCAGCACCACCGCTGGCGGTTGCGCCGCAAGGTTCAGGCTCTGGTTCTCTTCGCCCATCGCCGAAACCAGTTCGTTACGGACGATTTTGACGAACTCCTGACCCGGGGTCAGGCTCTTGTTAACTTCATGACCAACCGCTTTCTCTTTTACGCGGTTGATGAAATCACGGACGACCGGCAGCGCGACGTCTGCTTCAAGCAGCGCCATGCGCACTTCGCGCAGCGTCTCTTTGATGTTGTCTTCGGTAAGGCGTCCACGGCCGCTGATGTTGCGCAGCGTGCGCGACAAACGATCGGTTAAATTATCAAACATTGTCTCTCGCCTGGGGTAGAAACGTTAGGTCGCTGGCGCGACACGTACACAGAATTTTGCCGGAGTATAACATGAAGGCGCCTTTGTTGTTATGCAACGGTTGGAGCACGCCTCACGTAACGTTATACTGCACCTCTTTCTTATCAGGACAACTGTCGACACCTATATGCCTGTTTTCGCTCTGATCGCCCTCGTCGCGTACTCTGTCAGCCTCGCGCTGATCATTCCTGGCCTGCTGCAAAAAAACAGCGGCTGGCGGCGAATGGCTATTTTGTCGGCGGTCATCGCGTTGATAAGCCACGCTTTTGCCCTCGAAGCGCGCATTCTGCCAGGCGACGGTAGCGGGCAGAATCTGAGCCTGCTGAACGTCGGCTCGCTGGTCAGCCTGATGATCTGTACGGTGATGACCATCGTGGCCTCGAAAAACCGCGGCTGGCTGCTGCTGCCGATTGTCTACGCCTTTGCGCTGATCAATCTGGCCTTTGCCACCTTCGTGCCGAACGAGTTCATCACCCATCTTGAGACAACGCCGGGCATGATGGTGCATATTGGCCTGTCGCTGTTCTCCTATGCCACGCTGATTATTGCCGCGCTGTATGCCCTCCAGCTGGCCTGGATTGACTACCAGCTGAAAAATAAAAGGCTGGCCTTTAGTAACGAAATGCCGCCGCTGATGACCATCGAACGCAAGATGTTTCACATCACTCAGGTCGGGGTGGTCCTGCTGACGCTGACCCTGAGTACCGGCCTGTTTTATATGCACAATCTCTTCAGCATGGAGAATATCGACAAGGCCGTGCTCTCCATCATCGCGTGGTTTGTCTATATTGTCCTGTTATGGGGCCATTATCATGAAGGCTGGCGCGGTCGCCGCGTGGTCTGGTTCAACGTGGCGGGAGCAGGCATCCTGACCCTGGCCTATTTTGGTAGCCGCGTCATCCAGCAACTCGCCGGCTAAGCAACAAAGGAGTTCCCCCTGGAACACATCTCCACTACCACGCTGATCGTTACCCTGATCGTGATGGTAGTTATCTCCGCCTATTTCTCCGGCTCGGAGACCGGCATGATGACGCTCAACCGTTACCGGTTACGTCATCGCGCCAAACAGGGTAACCGCGCTGCGCGTCGTGTAGAAAAACTGCTGCGTAAACCGGACCGCCTGATAAGCCTGGTGCTCATCGGCAACAACCTGGTTAACATCCTCGCCTCCGCGCTGGGCACCATTGTCGGCATGCGCCTGTACGGTAACGCCGGGGTCGCTATCGCCACCGGGGTGCTGACGTTCGTGGTGCTGGTCTTTGCCGAAGTGTTACCGAAGACCATCGCTGCCCTCTATCCTGAGAAGGTCGCCTATCCCAGCAGCTTCCTGCTGGCGCCGTTACTGATCCTGATGATGCCGCTGGTGTGGCTGTTAAACGGCGTGACCCGGGTGCTGATGCGCATGGTGGGTATCAAAGCGGATGTGGTGGTCAGCAGCGCGCTGAGCAAAGATGAGCTGCGCACCATCGTGCACGAGTCGCGCTCGCAAATCTCCCGCCGCAATCAGGATATGCTGCTGTCGGTGCTGGACCTGGAGAAGGTCAGCGTGGATGACATTATGGTGCCGCGCAATGAGATCGTCGGTATCGACATCAACGATGACTGGAAAGCCATTGTCCGCCAGCTGACCCACTCCCCGCACGGTCGCATCGTGCTGTACCGGGATTCACTGGACGACACCATCAGCATGCTGCGCGTGCGTGAAGCTTATCGTCTGATGACCGAGAAAAAAGAGTTCACCAAAGAGGTGATGCTGCGCGCGGCGGATGAGATCTACTACATCCCGGAAGGCACTCCGCTCAGCACCCAGTTGATCAAATTCCAGCGGAATAAAAAGAAAGTGGGCCTGGTGGTGGATGAGTATGGCGATATCCAGGGCCTGGTGACGGTAGAGGATATTCTGGAGGAGATTGTCGGCGACTTTACCACCTCCATGTCCCCTACCCTTGCCGAAGAAGTCACGCCGCAAAACGACGGCTCGGTGCTGATTGACGGCAGCGCGAACGTTCGTGAACTCAATAAAGCCTTTAACTGGCAGATGCCGGAAGAGGAAGCCCGGACCATTAACGGCATGATTCTGGAAGCGCTGGAGGAGATCCCGGCGGCAGGCACGCGGGTGCGGATTGGTCAGTATGATATTGATATCCTGGACGTACAGGACAATATGATTAAGCAGGTGAAGGTCGTGCCGGTCAAACCGCTCAGGGAGAGCATCGCGGAGTAAAACGTAGTGCCGGGCAGGCGACGCCGCCACCCGGCACTACGGGAGGCAAATTACGCCTTAGCTTTCGCCACGGAGACCATCGCCGCGCGAATGGTACGGCCGTTCAGGGTATAGCCTTTCTGCATCACCATCAGCACGTTACCGGCAGCGACGTCTTCAGACTCAACCATCGCAATCGCCTGATGCACGTTCGGATCCATCGGCACGTTGGTATCGGCGACCACTTCCACGCCAAACTTCTTCACTACGTCGAGCATGGATTTCAGCGTCAGCTCAATCCCTTCCACCATCGGAGCCATATCCGGGTTCGCTTTATCCGCAACTTCCAGCGCGCGATCCAGGCTATCGATGACCGGCAGCAGTTCGTTGACAAATTTTTCCAGCGCAAATTTATGCGCCTTTTCAACGTCCAGCTCGGTACGACGACGCAGGTTTTCCATTTCGGCTTTGATACGCAGGATGCCATCGCGCTCGCGGTTCTGGGCTTCAGTTACCTGAGCTTCCAGATTCGCAATTTTTTCATCGCGCGGATCCACCTGCTCAGCACCAGCCTCAGGCTCTACAGCCTCAACCTCTTCGTGCTGCTCCGTGATAATTTCTTCCGGGGCTTGCCCCTCAGGCGTTTTCTGTTCTTTACTACTCATGAATTTCTCCGCGTTTTTCTGCATTCAACTCGCTAACTTCGCTTATTATGGGGATCAGTTTCCGGGATTCAAGGGAACAAGCCACATTGTCATCATTCATTCGCACAAGGACCTTCAGAAAATGAGCAACCATTTCAAGTGTATTGGGATTGTCGGTCATCCACGTCACCCTACTGCGTTGACGACACATGAAATGCTCTATCGCTGGCTGTGCGCGAAAAACTATGACGTGATTGTTGAACAGCAAATTGCCCAGGAATTGCAGTTAAAAAACGTCAAAACCGGTACGCTGGCGGAAATTGGCCAGCAGGCCGACCTGGCGGTGGTGGTCGGTGGCGACGGAAATATGCTGGGTGCCGCGCGCACCCTCGCCCGTTACGATATTAAAGTCATTGGCATCAACCGTGGCAACCTGGGCTTTTTAACCGACCTCGACCCGGATAACGCCCAGCAGCAGCTCGCCGACGTGCTGGAAGGCCACTACATCAGCGAAAAGCGCTTTCTGCTGGAGGCCCAGGTGTGCCAGCAGGACTGTCAGAAACGGATCAGCACCGCCATTAACGAAGTGGTGCTGCATCCGGGGAAAGTGGCGCATATGATTGAGTTTGAAGTCTATATCGACGAAATCTTTGCCTTCTCGCAGCGCTCCGACGGGCTGATTATCTCGACCCCGACCGGGTCCACCGCCTACTCGCTCTCGGCGGGCGGGCCAATCCTGACGCCATCCCTGGATGCTATTACGCTGGTGCCGATGTTCCCGCACACCCTTTCGGCCCGCCCGCTGGTGATAAACAGCAGCAGCACCATTCGCCTGCGTTTTTCGCACCGCCGCAACGACCTTGAGATCAGCTGCGACAGCCAAATCGCGCTGCCGATTCAGGAAGGCGAAGACGTGCTGATCCGCCGCTGTGATTACCACCTGAATCTCATCCACCCGAAAGACTACAGCTATTTCAACACATTAAGTTCCAAGCTCGGCTGGTCGAAAAAATTGTTCTGAAATAGCATCCAGCACTTTACTGTATAAAAAACCAGATTATACTGTACACAAACACAGTTATGGTTTTTCATACAGGAAAACGTTTATGCTGGCACAACTGACCATCAGCAACTTCGCCATCGTTCGTGAGCTCGAAATTGATTTCAACAGCGGAATGACGGCTATCACCGGGGAGACCGGGGCCGGTAAATCTATTGCGATTGACGCGCTTGGGCTCTGCCTCGGCGGTCGTGCTGATGGCAACATGGTGCGCGCAGGTGCCAGCCGCGCCGATCTCTGCGCCCGTTTTTCCCTCAAGGACATCCCCGCCGCCCTGCGCTGGCTCGAGCAGAACCAGCTTGAAGATGGGCGTGAGTGCTTACTTCGCCGTGTCCTCAGCAGCGACGGCCGCTCCCGTGGCTTTATCAACGGTACTGCGGTGCCGTTGTCCCAGCTGCGCGAGCTGGGTCAGCTGTTAATCCAGATCCACGGCCAGCACGCCCATCAGCAGTTGATTAAACCTGAACAGCAGAAATCCCTGCTCGACGGCTATGCCGGTGAGTCTGCGCTGACGCAGCTGATGGCTGATCACTACCGTCAGTGGCACCAGAGCTGCCGCGAACTGGCGCTGCATCAACAGCAGAGCCAGGAGCGTGCGGCCCGTGCCGAGCTGCTGGCGTATCAACTGAAAGAGCTGAACGAATTCAGCCCGCAGGCGGGTGAGTTTGAGCAGATTGACGAAGAGTACAAGCGCCTTGCCAATAGCGGCCAGTTGCTCTCCACCAGCCAGCAGGCGCTGAACTTACTGGCCGACGGCGAAGAGGTGAATCTGCAAAGCCAGCTTTATAGCGTGCGTCAGTTAGTCACCGAACTGGCAGGCATGGACAGTAAAGTCTCCGGCATGCTCGATATGCTGGAAGAGGCGGCGATTCAGATCTCCGAAGCGAGTGACGAGCTGCGCCACTATTGCGAGCGTCTGGATCTCGATCCCAACCGCCTGTTTGAGCTGGAACAGCGCATTTCGCGCCAGATCTCCCTTGCGCGTAAGCACCACGTTTCACCCGAGGAGCTGCCTGGCTTCCACCAGTCCCTGCTGGATGAGCAGCATCAGCTTGACGATCAGGCCGACTCGCTGGAGACCCTCTCTCTGGCGGTCAGCGTGCATCATCAGCAGGCTCTGGAAACGGCTACGCAGCTGCACAACGTTCGTCAGCGCTATGCGCAGGAACTCAGCCAGCACATTACCGAGAGCATGCATCTGCTGTCGATGCCGCACGGCGTTTTCACCATCGATGTGAATTTCGAAGCTAACCACCTGACGGCTGACGGCGCGGACCGCGTTGAATTCCGCGTGACCACTAACCCCGGTCAGCCGCTGCAGGCTATCTCCCGGGTCGCGTCTGGTGGTGAGCTGTCGCGTATCGCCCTGGCGATTCAGGTGATTACCGCGAAGAAAATGGAAACCCCGGCGCTGATCTTCGATGAAGTGGATGTCGGTATCAGCGGCCCGACCGCGGCGGTGGTAGGTAAACTGCTTCGTCAGCTTGGCGAGTCCACACAGGTGATGTGCGTCACCCACCTGCCGCAGGTTGCCGGCTGCGGGCATCATCATTTCTTCGTCAGCAAAGAGACCGACGGCGAGATGACCGAAACGCACATGCAGCCGCTGGACAAACGTGCCCGCCTGCAGGAGCTGGCGCGTCTGCTGGGCGGCAGTGAAGTCACCCGCAATACCCTGGCAAACGCGAAAGAACTGCTGGCAGCCTAAACTTTTTCGGTATCTCAGGGTCATACAGAACAATAAAAACGCCGACAGACCGGACGCCAGAGGTTTTAATGTGGTGAAAGGTCTATTATCATCGGCATATTACATATGAGCCGTCGCGTATTGCCCGGGCCCGAAAAGGAATCAAATCACTATGCGCTGTAAAACGCTGACCGCTGCCGCTGCGGTTCTTTTGATGATGACCGCAGGCTGTTCCACTCTGGAAAAAGTGGTTTACCGCCCTGACATCAACCAGGGGAACTATCTCGCTCCTAACGATGTGTCTAAAATCCGTGTCGGTATGACGCAGCAGCAAGTTGCCTATGCTCTGGGCACACCGATGATGTCCGATCCGTTCGGCACTAACACCTGGTTCTATGTCTTCCGCCAGAAGCCTGGTCATGAAGATGTGTCGCAGCAGACGCTGACGCTGACTTTCAACAGCAGCGGCGTGCTGACCAACATCGACAACAAACCGGCGCTCACCAAAGAGTAAGGTTTCAGAAATGCAAAAAGGTGCTCAATGAGCACCTTTTTTGTTTTCTCTCGCCGCCTGTAGCCCCGGTAAGCGCAGCGCCACCGGGGAACCCCGCTTATTTAGCAGCTCTCTCCGCACGCTGGCGACGCAGTTCTTTCGGGTCGGCAATCAGCGGACGGTAAATCTCTACCCGGTCACCGTCCTTAACCGTATCGGCCAGCTTGACCGGACGGCTGTAAATCCCGACCTTGTTTTTCGCCAGATCGATATCGTTACGTAATGTCAGCAGGCCAGAAGCCCGGATCGCCTCTTCAACGGTCGCCCCTTCTTCCAGCGTGACGCGCTGCAGATACTGTTTTTCCGGCAGCGCGTAGGCCACTTCCACCACGATCTCAGGCTGCACTGTAGACCTCTTTGGCGCGCACGGTGAACGCCTGAACCATATTGGCGGCAAGTTCTTTGAAGATGCGACCAAATGCCAGCTCGATAAGGGCGTTGGTAAACTCGAAGTCGAGATGGAATTCGATCCGGCAGGCATCGGCGCTCAGCGGAACAAACTTCCATCCACCCATCAGTTTCTTGAAGGGGCCATCCACCAGATGCATCAGAATACTCTGGTTATCGGTCAGCGTATTCCGGGTGGTGAAGGTTTTGCTGATCCCGGCTTTGGAAACATCCACCGCCGCCGTCATTTGCGTCGGGCCTGATTCCAGCACGCGGCTCCCGGTACAACCCGGGATAAACTGCGGATATGACTTAACGTCATTCACTAACTGGTACATCTGTTCCACACTGTAAGGGACAAGCGCAGTACGACTAATCTGAGGCATAGCATTTTTCCTGATCAAACAACCTACAAATAATAACATTTATCACCTGTTAAAAAAACGCTGAGCCTCATCTCGTGCTAATATAGCGCGTTAGACCTCACAGGACGCAATGAGGTGACTTTTTGACATCAGATTACCTACGGCTTTACGACACTTATGACGAAGAAAAAAGCACATAAACCAGGCTCGGCAACCATTGCGCTCAACAAGCGTGCCCGCCACGAGTATTTCATTGAAGAAGAATTCGAAGCTGGCCTTGCGCTGCAGGGCTGGGAAGTTAAATCGCTGCGTGCGGGTAAAGCCAACATCGGTGACAGCTACGTGATCTTCAAAGACGGCGAAGCTTTTCTGTTCGGCGCAAACTTTCAGCCGCTGACCGTTGCTTCCTCTCACTACGTCTGCGATCCGACACGCACCCGTAAGCTGCTGCTGAACAAACGTGAGCTGGATTCGCTCTTCGGGCGTATCAACCGCGAAGGTTACACCGTCCTCGCCCTGTCGCTGTACTGGAAGAACGCCTGGTGCAAAGTGAAAATCGGCGTGGCGAAAGGTAAGAAGCAGCACGACAAGCGTAACGATGCAAAAGATCGTGAATGGCAGGTGGATAAAGCGCGCATCATGAAGCACGCAGGCCGTTAATTTTCGGATACTTATTGAGCGATTCAATAAGTTAGCGTTCCGGACTGGTATCCGGGCCGCGAATTCTGGTATACTTGCTGTAACACTATTGGGGCTGATTCTGGATTCGACGGGATTTGCGAAACCCAAGGTGCATGCCGAGGGGCGGTTTGCCTCGTAAAAAGCCGCAAAAAAATAGTCGCAAACGACGAAAACTACGCTTTAGCAGCTTAATAACCTGCTAAGAGCCCTCTCTCCCTAGCTTCCGCTCTTAAGACGGGGATCAAAGAGAGGTCAAACCCAAAAGAGATCGCGTGGAAATCCTGCCTGGGGTTGAAGCGTTAAAACTAATCAGGCTAGTTCGTTAGTGGCGTGTCATTCCGCAGCTGGCGTGCGAATGTAAAGACTGACTAAGCATGTAGTACCGAGGATGTAGAAATTTCGGACGCGGGTTCAACTCCCGCCAGCTCCACCAATCATGATTGGACAGTGATAGGACATCACTAGCAATAACAGGAAGTTAGCAGTCTCAGCAGGACACCGACCAGACGGTGAGGGGACAAAAAAGGATACGCAAAGGAGCCGCGGCTCCCCAGTGACATAAAAGCCCGCATCGCGGGCTTTTTTTATGAGGAGTAATCTTGTGAACCAGTTGGAAGAGATTATTGCGATCCTAAGTTCGGGCGATGAAGGAACAACTAACGCGCTGCTAAAGACGAAGGTTCTTCTCTACTCTATTGGCAAAAAGGAACTAGCCACTTGGGTAAATCATGAGCTCCATGGCTACCCTAATGTGGCTCATCTTCCCGACTACAGAGTTGTGACCACCCGGATACTCGCAAACATTACGAATGGAGTCAGTATTTATAAAGCCTTCCCTCTTCCGATTTCGTATTTAGATGATGACGATTATGAGGATGCAACTACTTCAAAGGTTAGGCTTTCTATCAGTCAGATAGAACAACTCGTTATTAACGCCGCAGAAAACCAAGATCTACAACAGCCAATTCCAATCGATTATGCCCAATTAAAATATCGAAAGCATATTGCCAAGGGGTACTCGATAACGGCTTGCTACAAAGATATCGCCCTGCATAATTTCACTTCAATAATGACCCAAGTTAGGTCGAGACTTCTAGATTTTGTTTTAGAGTTATCCGATCATGTATCCAGTGTACCCGGGACAGCTGCTATGACAGAAAAATTAAAGAAATTAGACGCTTCCTCACTTTTGAATAACGCTGTCTTTGGTGATAACACTGTAATAAACTTGGGTGATAGCAGTTCTTTCAATATCACTAACAATGTTTCCAGAAATGATTTTAATGCTTTGAAAAAACTCCTTATGTCTGAAGGTATTTCAAGCGACGATTTAGATGAATTAGAAGTTGCGGTAAATTCTGATGGCCCAATTGCCCCCCGAAGTAAAAACTATGGCTCGGCAGTAGGTCAGTGGTTTTCAGGCATGATTTCCAAGGCGGCGAACGGTACGGGTGGGATCGGTGTAGCAGCGGTTACTGACCTTCTATCGTCCGCTTTGAAAAAATACTACGGCCTCGATTAGATATCGTGGGGTGTCAGGTGTCGGAGGTTCAAATACTCTTTTGCCGACCAAAATTACAAGAAAACCAGCCTGTTAATACTGGTTTTTTTATGTCTGCGATTAGTGGGTTGTCGAAAGATGTCAAAATGATGGTAAAACCCTGTCCATTCTCGATCTTTAACTACCGTCAGATCGTACTGCAAACTTTGCTGAGCTACTTCCAAAATCGCACCAACTGTTTTACACCACCAGCCTACCCGGACAAATTAATCCGTTGTACAGTTTTAAGGATCGCGCCGCTACTTATGCCGCAGACCGCTTTGCGCCAGAAGCGGACGTTCAGCTATTCACTTTTTGTCATTAAATTGCGTGCTCTTGGACTTCCTAGGAAATCTGTCCTGACATGCATATAGCTATAAACGATGTTTACCTTTAATCTCAGATAACTACAGCACACATGAAACCAAATTAAGGAAATATGTATGGAAAACGATACGCTGGGCGGTAAGGAGCTTCAGGACAAAATTTTAGCCGGACTCAAAATCTATGAGGGAAAATCCTTTCTTGAGCGGTTTGGCCTGTTTATGGGTAAGGCGCAATTGCTAGAGTTCGGCCTGAAAAAAATCCTCGAATCGCTTCCTGACTATAACCTTTCCGAAGAGGAACTAGAGAGACTCACGTTAGGCCAGACTCGCGTTGAGCTTGAAAAACTGGGGCTGCGCGCAGACTATAACGCACACCTGAAATCTTTTAAAGATCAGCGCAACACGATGGCGCATGAGTTCTTGGCTAACTATGCGATAACTCAGCAAATTCTGGACGGAGCCGCATTAATTCGCCCATTTGAACGTGAGTTAGCTAATGCCAGCACTCAACTAGAGATGTTGATCATCGTTTTCGACTTTATCAACGGTGCCGGTAACGTTACCGCTTGGCTGGAGCCTAAAGCCGCCTGAAATAAACAAATCTGACATGTATTCTCAATTAATTATTTCTGCTTCTCGCACATAGCAGACTTCAAATCTGGAAAGGGAAGACCGCAGGCCTTCCCCTTTTAACGCACAACCGCGCACCGCTTCTTACACAGGTATGTCATCTACGTCTGTGCTGTTAATGAAGTACGTTACCCTGCCCATGACCTCAACCTCTTCCGCCGCTTCGCCCTCGATCGCCTCGCCATCATCCGTAATTAACGCCTTACCCATGAACTTTGCAAACTGAGTCCGACCGCCGGACAAAATCAGCAACACTTGCCCCTGCTTTACCCTGGTAGCGGGTTCGACAATGGCATAACCAAACGATGTCTCGATGATTCGGCTCTGGTTCGTCATGCACATGCTGGCCGGAGAAAAACGTTGCTCGACATAGTCGCCTGCCGGTGACACGAAGCCCATTAGTGAATCCTCCCCATGTTGCGCATGATCCAGTAGTGATTGTCGGTTCCGTCAGTTGTCTTGTCGGTGAAGTCGGGCTGGTAGTACTTTATCCACTCGTTGGCGTCGGCCCGGCTGAAATGCCATTGGACCTTTGCCAGTTCGCGGATAAAGTCTTCTGTGCGTAAGCAACGGTAGCCCTTGGGGTTTAGCTGTATTGCGGCCACAAATGCGGCGTGAATGTCGGAACGGCGGGGCATGATCTGCACTCCTTTTACTGTTTTTATATACAGTAGTTTTAAAGGGGTTGCAGATCAAGGAGGTTTACACAGTTGGCTGATCGGGCCAGGTAATGTCTGGGGCAGTGGTGACGTCTACTGCCTCAAGAGCATCGAGGTAATCCAGCCAGGCGTTATAGCCCGCAAGTTCATCACCTTTAAGCCGGCCAAGCGCCGCTTTACCGGGCCACTGCTTACCGTTCATGTACGCATTGGCAGCATCAATCCTGCGCTGCAGTTCAGTCCGGGCAGACGATGCCAGCTCTTCGTGCGTTGGCGGCGGAATGTCTGCCCACGCGGGAAGCCCATCAACCGGCGCGCGAACTTTCCCGGCCGGTGGCATGGAAATAAACTCCACGAATACCTCGTTGCTTACCTCAACTGCGTCATCCGGCCAGGAGCCTGCGGCAACATAGGAATTCTTCAATTCCTCGTCATAGAAAGCGTTATTTTTTGCGCTGTAGAAATGCATGTTGTTATCTCCCGATAGCAAACCAGTATCCGGTGCCGTAAGACGTATATTCTGAACCTGCAAAACGTACCCACTGGAAACCCGTTCGGGTAACTGCGGTGGTGGATGACGGCGCTATTCCAGTTGTTGCTCCACCTGAGGCGTTAGTGGTGATTACCACAGCGTAAGCCGTAGATGGGAATGCGATGGGGAATGTCACATTATTCGACGCCCCTGGCGCAGGCATTGAGTTTTGCCCCCACTGAAGGATCAGGCCGCCTGGCAATTTCTGATACCCGTTATTGCCGAAGCTCGCGATGAATGAGGACATATCAGGGATCTGATTTGAACCCTCGCCGACATCGCGCAGCGCTGCGGCTTTGATACCGAGAACTAACGGAAGAGCCGTTCTCAGCTGGTTGCGTTTGGTTTTATCGAGCGTAATTCCCGCCGCTTCTACGATACCAGCCAGCTCCTCCTGCAGCATGTCAAAATAATCATCATCAAGGTCGGTAGCCGGCGTGCCGGTCTGCGGGTTACCACGGGTAAAGCCATTCTTTCCCACGCCGAATTTATCTTTCTGCGCGGTAGGCGTGTCGATACGATGCATAGTTTCTCCGGTTACGGATATTTGAAAAGTACGTAGGTATGGGACGGGCAGAGTTTGCTGATCACGCATTCGGCGACCGTATCGCCCCAGTAACGAATCGGGGTATCGCAGTTATCTGTGCATGTCATCCAGGTGGCATCCGTGGCTGCAGGCATGTTGACCTGCCAGTAGTAACGCCATTCGGTTGAATACACGGCTTCAGTACAGGCGGAGGTGCACTTAAACGGCCCCTTATTGTACCGGGTGATAGTAGCCCCAGGCTTGCCCAGGGCCGCCAGCTGCTCGAGATAGAACGTCTCGTTTATACCCCCGATTAAATTGACCTTTGCGTCCAGCCTGCTCTGCCGCTGCAGTAATGTTTGCGTTCCGGTGGGGATGCATTCGTCCGGAAGACCGCAGCACGTCTCCCAGCGGTTGATCAGCTCGGTGGTGGTGCGTGGATCAATTTCCAGCATCAAATCATCGGCGCGCTGGTGAGCCCGACGCAGAGAAGGGGCTGCGCCGATGAATGCGGGATCGTCAGCTGACCATGCCGGACCCGGCGGCAGCAGGGCTGACATCAGATTGATGTAGTCGTCATCTGTCACGTCCATGCGAGCGTCCCCAGTATGGCCAGTTCGTTTTTCGCGATCGTGATATTGGCCGTAGGGGCCACCAGAACATGGCTGTGCTCGCCGGCTGCGATGGAAATAGCCTCGTTTATCCTGGATAAATCCAGTTCGCCCTCTGGGTAGCCATCCCTCAGCAGAAACGAGCGCAACTCCGCCGTCACCGCCGCCCGAACTTCTGGCGTATCAGGTGTCAGGCGTATTCTGAAATCGACGTTATGGGCAACGGGTGCGAACGGATACAAATCAGCACCGGCAACGGGTGCGAGCGGAGCAATGTGCGCTTTTACCGCTGCAACAGTAGCGGCACCGGGGATAGGGTTAACCGGATCATCGCTGGCCACCATCACGCCTACGGTGCCGGCCCCCATCCAGTGCCGGTAGGTCCACGCCCGGGTAATACCCTGAACTTCTTTCGCCCAGACGATATAATCCCCGTCCGCACCGCCCTGTGGCGTCCAGTAGTAGCGCTCCAGCACGCGGGCGCGCCAGGTCTCCAGATCCTCAATATCAAACCCGCCAGCAACAGAGTCAGCCACGCCAGAAGACGGCAGGCCATTAACCGGCGTCACCAGATAAAGCGCGGCGCCATCGTCAATTTCACCCACACTCCCGGTGACGCTGCACACCATCGGCACGCGCAGAACGCCACCCGCGCTGGTTGCATCTGCCGTTGTGGTGTACTGGATGAGATCGTCACGTTGAATCACCGCGCCAGCCTTAAGCGTAATGCCGTTTGTCACACCATCCCAGCGCATAAACCCTGCTGATGCTGTCGGGCTTTTGCGAGGACAGCGCTTCATGGCCGCGTGCCTTTCCAGCCAGGCCTCATCGCACTTATCCGGCAGCATATTCAGCGCCAGGTAATCGATATAGCCATAAACGGTATGCAGCGCGGCCGCATACACTTTCGCCCTGACGTCTTCATCCATACGCCTGATAGTGTCGCTCGCGTCCAGGCGGGAAAAGAGGTCGGTGCGGAGCATGCTGATATTTTCTGCCAGCGTCGGGCGCTGGAATTCGCTGTCAGCCATTAGTGATCGCACTCCATAGATCGTCGAAAGAAATCGTGGTGGGCTGGTTGTAGCGCCACAGCGTGATGCTGTTACCCAGTTCGTTAATGCCGGTACGCTGAATGAGGAGGTCAATCTTTGAAACAACGCCGTCGTCAACCATCCACTGCAGCGCTTCGGTGATATACGTTCTGGCGATTAGTGCGGTCTGGTTCGTCAGCTTCTGACGCTGAAGCAGCCAGAGGCGCGAGCCGTACCGGTCATTCTGAACAACAGGCCAGGTATCGCCCCACCACCCATTGGGCTGATCGGCATTATCATCCGGTTGCGCGCGGCGCCAGGTGAAAAGAGAAATAACAACTGAGCGGGTGAGTAAATCCATGGGGGCACTCGCTGAAACGCTTACCCCATTAACGGTTAACCACAGGTCCATAATTACGTCCCCATTTGTTTGTCCGGTACGTCTGTGTTGTTACCGTTCTCTTTGTGTTTATGGCCGTTGTAGGCAAGACGCATTTCCGCCATCGTGACGCCGGTTGTGTCGCAATGGTCTTTGATCTGGCCTGTCGACTCGATGTCCATTTCGAACCGGGCTTTTGGCGCGTTCCGGAAGGTGATGGTCTTTCCGGCGCCGTCGACGACGATACCACTGCGCGTCAGCGTGACTGACTGCCCCAGATCGTCATAAATAGCGACTTCACCGGGCTTAAGTGACCTGATGCGATAGCGGCGATCAGACACAACGACCGCAACAGCATGTGAGCGATCAGCGTCGGGAGACAGAATCAGAGCTTCAGAACCTGCCTTCGCGTGTGAGGTAAACCCATACGGCTCCAGATGCTCAATGCCGCCCTTCTGTTCTCCTGCGAGGAGCTCAACATCCACGGCCTGGCATTTAGAACCAGGCTTAACGCTGCTGACCACCGCACGGCAAATCAGACTAAGCAGCTGCCGCTGCAGTTGTTGAAAGTTACGCATCAGAAAGGGGCCTCCACGGCTTTTTTCTTCTTCCGCTGTTTGGGATCAGTCGGTTCAGGCAGATACGCATCAGGCGGGCCGACGCGCAATTCGGTGATCGTGCCATTGCTGTCTTTGGTGAACGACACCTCCGAAATCAGCAGTTCGCGATTGTTAAACCCGCAGACGGGGTCAAAGACGATTACACGCTGGTTAGGTTGCCAGAGAGAACCGTCACCCTGGCGCCACCCCCATACGGTGTAGGTTGTTTCGTCAGTCCGGGCGGCGCGCTGGCGCGCTTCGAAATCAGCGCGAGCGATGCAGCTGGCCCCTGTCGCCTGACCTGTCTGCTGAACGGCCATTGGCCGGTACCGCCCGATCCCCGCGTCTTCCGTTTTCGCTCGCAGAGCGGTGGTGGTGGCCGCGCCGAAGTCGTCATCATTCCCGGCGCGCTGACCGGAAATCTGGTACGTTGAGAAACGGTCCCTGATACTTTTTTCTGTATCACAGGAAAGAATGTTCTGGCCGAGAACGAGCGCGGTATGCGCCCGCGTAGCCCCAATTCCGCCAATCACCAGGCGTCCGGTTGGATCGTCATAGGCCAGCGCCTGCTGCTGGCCCAGCATCTTATTCAGCACCTCGATAACCGTTTCGCCGTGATCCGGCTGCACGCCAGGTATAACGTCAGCGGGTGCGCCGGTATTGACGACCTCAATACCAAACGGTTTTGCCAGTGCAGCAGCTACCTGAACTAGCGACTGCCCGTTAAATTGCGTTGGTTCTGCAGCGCAGTCGATGAGATCTGCAGTCAGGCTGCGCCCGCTGATTCCAACACGAACAGAGCGGGCGTCGTAGCGAACGGGAGTGGCTTCCACCCAGCCAGTGATCACCAAATCGGTGCCTATCAAAACTTCGACCCGGTCACCTCCTTTCACTTTTGGCCGGAGAGAGTCGCCGTTCTCACCGGGCCACTGCCGGGTAATTTCGACACTGAAATCACGGGCCAGGCGTTCAACGCCCGCGCCGATCCTCACCGACGTCCAGCCGCCCCACTCCTTGCCATTGATCCTCAGGGTAACGTTGTCATCCATAATCAGGCCCAGACGCGAGCAGGTGTTTTCGGGAACACAACGAAGCCATCCAATTTAGATAAATCGAGATCGTCGTTAATAACGCGCAGATTTACGTGATAGCCGGGTTCGGTGACATATTCAACCGACTCTGCATCGCCGATGCTGTTAGTGATAATGCCCACTACATCCAGGCTAATATCAGGGTGATATAAACTGCCATGCTCTTCATCGACAACAAACCCCGCCTCAATTAATTTCGTGCGCATTTCATCGGCATCAGCGAAGCGCAGGTATAAATCTTTCATCAGCGGAGTCCTTTGATTTGGATTTCAGATAAAGCAGAATGCCATATTTTCAAATCCCGAATGTAATAGACGCACTTAACTGTTGAAGGCGTTGTATTACCTAGTTCACTTACAGTTTCGGTTGTGCTGTTTGGTGCAACGGTGGAAGTGTTTGTCTTGCCTGCAAAGTAAGTAGTGATTTTATTTCCTTCCGTTTTATGGACAAAAACACCCTTATCTCCAGCATCCACGTTGATAGCGACGCCACCAGAGCTTCTATATGCTGACAGCTTTTGTGGAGGCGTGTGCATTCTGCATATAATGTCATTACGGGCACCTTTTGAGCCCAGAACGTCGTTATAGCTGGTTGGTGGGAAGAACTTCGGCACTATCGTAAAAGCGATTGTTCTGTTAAACAGTTGAGAAAGTGTTTTGTAACCGATATTTGAACTTGGCATACCCCAGCCATCTGCAGCTCGGGTTACAGTTGCGGAATCCGTTTTAATGTATGAGGTAGGGAATGTGCCTTCTTCTAATTGCGCTCCCCAGAAATATAATCCAGATACACCATCTCCTGTATAATTAGCTGATACTCCATTAGCTAGCTGTATACGAATTACCGTTGATTGGGTCGCAGCGGCTGTAAAGGTGATCCATACACGATAAATGCCGTTTCCAAAATCTTCAAATCCCCGATCAATGAATTGCGCCCCACCAGCGTTACCAGCCCAGGCGCCAGCTACAGGGTCAAAAAAAGACTGAGCTGTGCTACCTGATGCAACTCGCAAATAAAGGTTACGGGGGCTTGAGAAAGCTTTTACAAATACTGAATAGCAGTAAGTTGTACCAGCTGTTAAAACAATGCCTCTATCTGAAGAATAATGCTCAACGGCAGCAGAAGTATCCTCAACCATTAAAGCCATAGTCTGATCGCCGCGAGGAGAAATACCACTATTATTGGTAACCGTGCAGCGCTGACCAGCGCCCCATGTTTCAGACTGGGTATAAAGGTTTGTGGCAGCTCCTTCACACATTAAACCCTGCTTTTCAAAGCGAGGTTCGTTAATTGCCGCCTCCTTCATCATACCTGTTTTATCAATATACGTTCCTGTTGTGGGACGCGAAAACGCAACGCTGCGTGTCCCTATCGGAACATTGACGCCATTAACAGGGGCTGTATCAACTGGGCCTATCCCGGCCAGCATCTGTAAGTTGTCATTAAATGGCACCCAGGCGTCCGGGAACGGCGCATCTACGTATCCGGTGGCGGCGGCCGAGTTCGCAGCATCAGCTGCGCTTTGGGCGGCTGCCTGCTGGGAGGTCAGGGCTTGCTGGGCCGCTGCCGTTGCCTGCGTTGCGGCCTGTGCTGGTTTTATGGTAACCGCATCAATAGCGCGCTTTAACCTTTCGGCCAGGCTTGGCTGAGCCGCGCCTACTGGCATTTCGACCACCGTACCTTCCGGCTCAGTCAATACTTTCTCAAATGCCGAAACGGCTGCATTCAGGCGATTTACCGCTGAATCACCTTCAGTAAACTGGGACATGCTGACTCCTAAAATCCTAATGAACAGGCTCTCTCAACCGCGACCGCCCACCGCAGCCAGTCGCTGGTCTTAGCCGTATAGAGCTGATCCTGATCGGCTTGTTGGTTGACCCGCCACGCCAGCTGGCGCGTCGACAATTTAAGTGGTCGCAAAGGTACGAATCCGGGATGCGCAATACCGTTGCGCTGGACAATTTCGGTGGCACGGCTGGCGTCGTCGTATACACGAGCCGCCAGAACGACGGCAGGCTCTATTCCAACTGGCAGCACAGTTATGGTTCTGTCTGTCTGCCTCAGGCGCTGGGTCAGGTCGGCATTCAGATCTGATTTGAGACGGCGCAGTGCTGTGAATACGCGATCGTCAGTCGTCCGCTCCATCTCTTTAACAATCGCCTGGTTCAGGGTGTCACGAACTACAGTGAGTTCATCCCAGGACGGTGCATCAGGAGTGACTGTGTTCGCCGGCGCGTTGTTCAGTGCCGGGTGAGTGACATTCGCCACAATCGCGGGACTTTGTCCGGAAGAGCCGGCAGAGGTAACCGCTGACGGAGCAGGCAGACTCGTTACGGTGTAAACCGCCTCGCTTAAGGCTGTAGTACGGATCGCGCTCGCAACATAGTTTCTCTGCTCTGTTTTTGACCTTGTGCTCTGGCTGTCGGTTTTCCACACCCCTCTGGGGGCCAGGTCTTTGCCAAGACTGATCCCTGAAAGAGCTTTTGCCATTGTGATCAGGTCACTGGAATTGCCGTACAGCCGGTTGCCCGTTCGCCACATTTTTTGCAGCGACTCAATAAAGCCCTTCCCTGATGACGGAGGGGGAAGCAGCACCGAGATATCCCCCTGGAGAAGTCGCGCTCCCGCGGAAACACCATCGTCGATCATCTTCATGGCGTCTGAGACATAGCCAATCATTCCGTTGGCCTGGCCAATAACGTCCTGCTGAACAAAGTCAGCCATGCCATCCATGCCAAACCCGTCGAATGCATCACTGATGCAGCTGTCGAACGCCGAGCATGAGGACTCAAGCATCTGGGCGGTGGCCGCGCCTGATGTTGGGTAAGCCAGTTCACCTGCCTCCACGAACCGGAGGTCAAAGCGAACCATGCGGCCCTCTGTCTTGCTTGTGCTGACCCTGATCTCGCCATCAACACAGACGCTGATCTCGCCAAAAGATGGATGAATCAGCGTGCCAGGACCCGGTTTATTCAGCGCTTCTTTCAGCGCGTCGCGCTGTTCGTAACAGTCCTCCCCGATCACATAAGCTGTAATGTTCGCGCGAAACGTTACCTTTCCGAGGTCTTCGGTATAGGGTTTGTCACGATTTGGATATTCGTGGGTTTCAACCCGGCGCCCGCCGGTAGAGTCTTCATCCTCAACTTTGAACGGAACGCCGCGAAACGAGGCGCTTTGCAATCGGTCTTTCCACGCCATACCATCTCCAGAAACAAAAAACCCGCCGATTGGCGGGTTTATTTAAGATTATTTATTTTCTATCTCTTCCTGAAGCTCAAAGAAACGCTGCCTGAACTTCATTGGATCTTTGATAAAGCGGATTGGAGCGTGAACAGCTCCAGTATCACTGATAATAAGAGATCCATAACCCAGCAAACGCCCTGATATCCCCTGCTTAACCTGCAGGCTCGAAATTTTCCTGATAGGAATTTCTACAGTATCTCTCTTGATTAAGCCGGACTTAGCGATCAACCGCTTGTTAGTTATCGCAGCCTCATTTGAACGCAAAACAAAATAACCTAAAGGGATCAGGATGAACCCTATAAGAGTAGTGAAACCTAAAATTAAGCCCCACACTACCCATGGCAACCAAGCCCACAAAGTAACATGCCCACGATAAACCACTTCTTCATTGCCAACTAAGTTTGAATCGATATAAGACATTTTTTTATCCATCAAATATTGAGGATAAAATCATAACATCGCATTTCAGATTATTTCCAATTGAAAATCTAGCCACCCATTCCTGTCCTACCTATTCTGGTATAACCCACATCATGGTTTACATCTATCCCAGACGCTCGGGTCTCAGTCACCTTCATTCCTGGCGGAGCATTTTCAAACTGGACAGTCACCTTTCCTTGAGGTTGAGCAGATGCCTGCTTAATCTGATAGGGGTTGTAGCCTGAGCTTGCCACCCCCGCGCCATAAGCACCGTAACCACCCGCCCCCCACTGCGCAGCATTAGCCGCAGCGACGGTATCACTGGCCCCATCACTAAACCACTCGATGATGGGCTTTAATTTGTCCCACATATCCTGGAACCATTTAACAACGGGTCCCCAGTTATTGATGACCATACCAAGGGGAGTCCAGCTGAAAACCTTTTTAAATAGCTCCCATCCCGCATTGAAGTAAGGTCCGATTGTGTCCCATAATTTTTTAAAATAGGGGCCAATTGCATCCCAGTTCGCAATAATCAGCCCTGCAGCAAGAGCAATGCCACGAACAATAAGCCCAACCGGAGAAGCAGTGGCGACGAACGACATCACTTTTAAAGCTGCGCTGGCCCCCATTGCCGCCAGCCGAAGAGTTGCAAAACCAACAGCGGCGCCCAGCAACGCTCTGACCATGCCAGGATTCCGGGAAATATAATCTGTCACCTTATTTATGAGCGGCATCATCCCCCTGGCACTGGCGTTGATTTGCGGCAGCAGCGCATTCCCCAGGGCAACGCCGGCATGAGTAGCCTGATTGCTGAGTAATTGCAGTTGGTTAGCTGTGGTTGCCGCGCGCGCTTCATATTCCTTTTGCATTGAACCGGTGTACTGCGATGCGTCGCCAACCATATTGAAGTTTTTCTTCAACAGGTCCAGGTTTGCCAGCAGGGGAGCTATTGCCCCCATTGATTCCTTACCAAATAAGACGTTAAAAGCGGCTACCTGCCGGGTTTTATCAAGTCTGGAAATTTGCTGCAGCACAGTAAGCATCGTTCCCTGCGCATCTTTCTGCATAGACGCAGCCAGCTTTGTTGATGACAGGCCAAGCTCTTTCAGGCCAGCCTGCTGCTGTTTCGTGGCACTTTTGCCGGCAGTAAGGGCGATCATGAAATTCTTGATACCTGTTGCCGCTACCTCCTGTTCAACACCCACTCCAGCCATTGTCGCGCCAAGAGCAGCGATTTGACCCGATGTAACCCCGGCGATAGATCCCAGCGGGCCGATTCGGGTAACGATGTCGGAAATCTGCTGTGCGTTCGCAGCGCCATTGTTGGACAGATAGTTAATTTTATCCGCCAGCGCCACAACTTCGCCCTGGGTCATTTTGAACGAGGTTCGCCACTTCGCCATCATGTCGCCTGACTGGTCGGCTGACTGGTCAAACGCAACGCCCATTTTCAGGGCGTCTTCAGCAAATTGCCTGAGATCCTGCCGGGCAATGCCCGCCTGACCGCCAGCAGCAACCAGTTTTGCAATATCACTGGCCGCCATTGGCAGGCGATCGGACATTTTTAAGATGTCCTCTCCCATTTCGGCAAATTGCTTAGGGGTGTCAAAATCCACCACTTTCCGCACATCTGCCATCTGCGACTCAAAATCTATCGCGGCTTTAGCTCCGGCAATAAATGGAGCGGCGAGCGCCCCGCCACCAATCAGATCGCCAACAGAGAAATCCGCCAGCCCACTGGATTTAATGCCCTTCTGAAAACCTTTAATCTTCTTCTGCATTGAGGACAACGCAGGAGACAGCTTATCGACCCCGGTGATCAGGGCTTTCAGTTCAAATGTAGCCATCGGATTCTCTGTTAATGCGGTTGGCCTGGGTGGCGAGGAGCTCTAATGCCGAGAACGGCTCGGCAAGGAGATCGATGGGGTTTATTTTCCAGTACTTCGCACAGTCGAAGTAATGGTTCAGGAGTTCTCCTGCGCTGATGTCCCGAGGAAAAAACCAGCCACTTCCCAGCTGATGCTGTTCAGATCTGCAGGAGACATAGCGTCAACAGAACTCAACGGGATACCCGCCAGCCGGGAGACATATTTAGCAATGACGCCGGCATCGAGTTTGATGCCCGCGTCGCCGGTGGTGACGTATGGAAAGCCCAGTTCCCGAACGTCTTTCCCGGTAGGCTCGCGAAGCTCGAGCACAAACAAATCCTCGCCGTGGGCCCGCACTGCGGTTGTAAGCTGGATCTCTTTCATTACTGATAACCTCCCTCTGTTCCGTGGAATTCGAGATCAACCGTGCCTTCTTCCGGGTTGTGGTTGGCTTCGCCATGAAGCCAGGCTTGCGACAACACGTAGACCTGACCATTGGCCAGTTCCGATGTGATCGTCATTTCGGTAGATTCCGTGATTTTGTCCACCGGGAAATCTTTGGGGACTTTCCCGGTAAATTTGGTGTAAGGCGCACGGTGGGTTTCTTTAAAGTCCACCCCACCGCTGAGATCGACAATGTCATCACGCACCTTAAGGTTCATGGGGACTTCAATGCCCCCGGTTGGCGACAGCTGAAGACCGTCGACTTTGATAAAACAGGTACCAGCAATGCGCGGCATTATGCGCTCTCCTCTGCATACTGAAGACGGAACTGGTTAAGCAGCGCGAAGACACGCAGCTGGTTAACGTAGTCAGGTGGGTACAGCACGTTGATGCGGGTCGGATCATTTGCATCGCGCTCAACGATCAGGTGCGCTTTGAACAGGTCATAGTTTTCGACGATCCCCTCGCGTTCCATCTGCCGGTACGTCGACAGCAACTCCCCTTTGATCACCGCCGGGGTGACGATTGCCTGGCCGGGGCCAAAGCGGGTACCGTCGTTCGCCAGCTTATGGCGCCCGTACTTACTGGTGATCACCGTCTTCAGGCGACGCAGGACGTATGCGCTGGTATGAAGCGTTTCACTGTCCAGATAGCTGTTATCGGCAACGCCGTAAGCGTTTTTCTTATAGGTGGTGATATCACGCTGGATGCGCAGCAACCCGCCTTCGGTGTAGGCCGTCGCGATCCCGTGCGTTAACAGGGATTGCTGCTCGGTCTTGATGAAGCGCTTGCCGGTTGGCGGTGGCAGCATGCCCACCAGTTCGCCGGTCTGCGTCGGGCGGGCCGGGTCGATACGCAGGAATACTGCGGCGCGGGCGGTGCGGCTGGCCGCCAGCTCATCAGCGCAGGACTGCACCGTTTTTTCGTACCCGGCGATCGTCAGGTGTGGGTCATTGAACATGTCCCCCACGGTAATCAGATCGCTCACGACGGCAATTTTTGCGGTGTAGACGTGGCCGTAAATCTGGCGTAACCAGCTCCAGCGGCCGCTTGTATCGTTCATTTCCTGGCTGATGGTGTTAACGGACGCCGTATCGTTAAACGGATGGCCGATATAATCGAATGGCTCATCCCCCATCGCGGCGATCGTTCCGGTCAGCACTGGCGCACCGGTACCAGAAACGCCGGTGGCGATCGCGATATTCACGCCAGATGGCAGGGATTCGCCACCGCTAAAACCGTAGTAGTTCAGCGTCACCGGGATGTCATTTGCCCAGGTACCTTTATGGCGCGCTGTCAGGGTAATAACACCCGCAGAAGCCGCAGCGGTATATGGCGTTCGCCCGTCAGCGTTAATGGCGCTGACAATAGAAGCGGCAATTGCCGCCACCGCGTCGCTCGCGCTCACTGATGCCTGAATCCGGCGGTTACCGATATAAATCGAAACCACGCCTGCAGCCAGTGCAGATCCTGTTACCGTCAGGGTGACCGTTGCTGCCGTTCCGCCAGGCTCCGGTACCGCAATAACCCAGAGTTCACCGAAGGGGTCGGTTTTGCGGTACGCCTCAACCATGCGCGCCAGCTGGCTACCGGCACCAGCCACACGAACCGCGTAATCGGCTGACGGCATGAATACCAGCTGGTTGGTTGCAATGCTGGCGCCAGCGTTAGCGTGGCCGATCAGCAGCGAAGGAGCGCTGGTCTGGGCAGTGTTCGCTGCGCTGTTGTCCATCTCTGCATAAAACAGCGGAACGCGGAGATCAGACGGGATGGTGTTCATCGATACAGTCATTTAGTGCTCGCCTTATTTTCCGGTTCGCCGCCTTTCACCGGCTGAACAATTTCAATATCCCCGTCGATTTCCCGACGGTACCAGTACTGGCTGTCTTCAACGTTTCGCCCTTCCTCAGGCAAAAGGTCGCCCCGGGCCGGGTCATGGACAGACCGCCCGTTTTTCGGTTTTACAAACATGGTTTTCCTCAGGTGGGAAGGTTGATTTCAATGTGGTGTTCGATCTCACCGTCCGGCCCCTGGCCCGGATCGATAAAATCAACATCAATTGACAGGGTTTTGAACTCATCCAGCGCGTTCAGATCGTCCTGCTGTCGGGTGTCGTCTTCTGTCAGTTCAGTCTCAACCACGAAGTCGAACTGATAGCTCAGCTCGTGGCGGTTCACATCCAGCAGCGTGCCGCCGTCGTAGGTGATCGGGTTGCCGTGTTCTTCCGGGTTCCAGCCAAGTAGCGCTTTGAATAGTGCCTGGCGAACCTCGTGAACCACGTCGAAAGAAGCAAACTGGCCGCGTTCGTCCCGGCTGTTGCTGACAAACACGATTACAGAGAAGCCCTCACGCAGCGTCTGCCAGTAATCGGTCTGGCTTTTCTGTTCGCCCGGCGAATCATCGCCCGGCACAACATACGCCGCCGGCAGCAGCATCTTGCCGACCTCCGGCAGATCCTTAAATTGCGCGGCACCGGCCACCCGGTTCTGAAATAAAGGGCAGTGGGCACGCAGAGTGGCAATAACGGGCGTCAGTTTCATCGGCGGCGTTTCTCCGGTTTGAGTGAGAGGCGCAGCTCGCGCGCCAGGTAGTAGCGCGTCCACGGGCTGTTTCTTTGTAGCGTTTCGATCATGAAGTTGTTACGCGGCGCCAGCCGCCAGCCACTACCCCCGGAAGCGCCCCGATGGTGCCCGCGCCGACGTTTAGCGCCTCCCCGCACGCCGTAAAACAGGAATGCCGGGTAGAAGTCGCCGGTGATGAGCCGGTTACCCTGCCCGTTTCGCTGGTTTGGCGCGATACGCGTCATAAACCCCGGCCGGTTCTTGCTGGCCCTGGGCACCATGTAGCCGATAGATTTCGCCAGCCGTCCGCTCTGATAACCCGGGTTTTCGCCAGGCTCGGAACGACCGCGGCGCATCACCAGGCGGCGTGCATCACGCATATGGCGCTGCCCGATATGGATGAAGGCCCGGCGGACGCGCGCCCGGTTGAAACGCATCTCCCTGGGCTGCTGAATATCAACGTGAAAAAAGGGAGTTGCCATTAATGTTCCCTCCGGTTGTCGCTGGCTCGGTGCCCAGTTCGGTACACTCGAGCAGCAGATAACGCCGCTTACTGTTCAGATCGCGGGCCCGTCTGACGCGGTACACCTGCTCACCCTGCACCACTTCGAAATCACTGGTGATCCCGCGGCGCCAGCGAACGGTGATGTAGTGCGTGATCGCATTATCGGTCTGGGCCGTTTCCTGGTAAGTGGTTGCACTGGTCTGGACAACCTTTGCCCAGACCGGAAAAGACACGGGGTAATCAGGCCGGGTACCGAGATCAGCCGCTGGCACATCGACCCGTTTCCGGAGCAGCACCCGTTTATCCAGCTCACCCGGATCGGGCAGCAGGTAGGTCGCGCTGGTTTGCGCCTGGCGAAGTTTCATAGCGGTATGAACCGATAGGGGCCGACAAGCCAGGTGAATGACTGCGGCATCTCTGTTTTTTCGACTTCTGAAACAGATGAGCGGTTTTCGTAAAAGTGGGTGGCCAGCAGCAGCATCCCCAGCCGGATATCGTCCGTCATAACCAGCCCATCAGGATCGGTATCCGGGACGCCAGCATCTGCTGCATACAGAGTCCGATTTAGAAAGCTCACCGTTCTGGCCTGAACCGCACTGCCTATCACCGTCAGCAACTCATCCTCTTCGGTGTAATCGTCCTCCAGCCGCAGCTGGAGCTTAATTTCACTCAGTTTGAGCAGCATATAAATCTCCATGCCCGCCAGATGACGGGCATAAAAAAACCGCTTACGCGGCATCATGTAAAACAGGTGCGTTATTACGGTGTAGCCGGCTTGCCCTGCAGTGCCTTGATGGCGGCAGTATCCTCCAGTACGCAGTCGAAGCGGTGGAAAGCCAGGAACGCCGTCTGATCGTATTCGGCGTAACGCTCAACCAGGCGTTTCAGGGTCATATAGGAAACGCGACGAACGATGAAGCGGTTAAAATCCCCCAGGAAAATGAATTTCTTACTCGCTGCCGCCGCATCAATTGCCTGATCGATCACATACGGAATACCCAGAACGGTCGCCGGGGAACCGCCCACAACATCCGGCAGCCACAGCGGGCGTTTCTGATCATCAACCATCTCTTCAATTACCTGAAGCGTACCGTCATTAAATGCCCAACGGAATTTAGGTCCGCCGCGATATGCCGGATCAATTGCATGCTTCAGGCTGTTCATTTCCTGCCAGGTAAACGTTGCCGCCGCTGCCGCAGAGACGGTCCCGGTTACTGAAGCCGCCAGACCCTTTGGCTGCAGCGGTGTACCTGCCCCCGTACCCTGGACCAGGTATTTAGCTTCGCCGCGGCCAATGCGCTGTGCAATACGCCCCGCCAGGTAGGCCTCGATATCTACGCCGCTGTCCTGCAGCAGTTCGTTGGAGACGCGGATGATTTTGGATGACAGCTTTTTGGCGCCCAGGATCGCCGTGCCGAACGTCACATCACCTTCACTGGCCGCAGAGTTTTCTGCGAGCAGTTCGCCTTCTTCTGAGGTACCGTCGGAAGTGGACCAGGTAATATCCTGACCGTTCGAGGTATTGAGAATCTGAGCAACGCTCGCGATCCCGCCATAGGCCTTCATCGCATCGATGATGGTATTGCGCATCTGGGTGGGTACGGTATAGCCCCCTTTATCATCAGGAGACGTACCCTGCGCGCGCAGTTCTTTAACGGCCTGACGCTCTTCGGCAGTGAGTTCACCGAAGCCGTGGCGGAGAAGGCGATCAAATGCTGCGGCGCGGCGCTCATCTGCCTGCTTCTCCGGGTTAATCTGGCGCTGACGCTGCTCCGGCTCCTGCTCGTCAACGTAGCTCTGATCGTGACGGCGCAGCTCTTCTTCGCGGCCGATTTGTTCGTCGAGCGCATCCAGCTCGTGTTTTGCTTTATTCCACTGAGTGCGCTGCTCCTCAGTCCAGGTAGTGTTTTCAGGGATCCCCTCATGCAGCGCACGCATTTCACGGGCGATGGTGTTACGTTTCTGCTTCAGTTCATGCAATTTCATGGTTTTTCCTTACGCGTTAAGAAGAGTCAGCATGCGCTCGCGCGCCGTTCGTTGATTAATGGCTTGCGCCAGCGCGCCGCTGTCGCGCGCCTCCTGCCAGGCTTTCATGGAGCGAACTCCGGAATCGGCATCCTGATAGGCCGGGTAGGTCACCGGGCTTACATCAAAGAGCCGGGAAAAGCGGTTAATCTCGCGAATGACGATACCCTCATCGTCCTGGTACCAGTGCTCGCCGTCGTGGGCGATCCGGAATGCGAAAGACGACTGAGTAATATCGCCGCGCATCATCGGTGCCAGCACCAGATCACGAATGGTCTGGGTGTCAGGGGCCGCGATGTCGTAGCGAAGCCCTTTATCATCGACGCTGACGCTCAACGTACCGGAAGCGCTGCGGCCAAGGATAAAGTTCGGGTCGTGGTTAAACAGCCCACGGATATCGTCGCCCAGCACGTCATCGAAAGCGCCGGGCTTAATAATCTCGCGGAATCCCCATAGGGGTTCGGAGCGGCTGTTAAACACCGATCCGTAACCGATAATGCGCGTGGGCTGTTCCCCCAGCTGTTCGGCACGGACCTCACCGCTGTAACAGCGAGTCTCGCGATCACTCATCGGTTTTTTCCTTTTCGGTTTTGGTGGTTTTGAAATCGTCCACCGAGTTGGCGGCGTTGACGCTGACAAGCATTTCATCCAGGCCGTCGACCGGGTTCATATCCTCGAAAGCGCGGGCTTCGTTGCGGCTCATCCAGCCATCGGTGATCGCAAAGTGGTAGAACTGTGCGCGTTCCTGCGGGGTGCCGCGTAGCAGGCCAGTGAGGTTAAACCTGACGTAATACCCGGCGGCCAGTTCGGCACGGGTAAACAGGCGGCGGTTAAGCTCCTGCTCCCAGTTCGTCACCCAGGGCATCATCGAGTAGCGGACAAACTGAATGGCCTGCTGCGTAATGTTGCTGAAGGTGGCTTTTTCCAGGTCGTTAATCATGTGCGCCGGCACATTAAAGATGCCGGCAATCATCGAACGGTTGAGCTTTGACATGTCGATGATCTGGGCATCAATCGGCGACACGGTCAGCGCCTTGTAATCCAGATCGGCAGGCAGCAGCATGGTTTTGTTTTCCTGGCTGCGTAACGCCTGCGCCGCTTTCTGCCACTGTTCTTTAAGCCAGCCCCAGCTTTCCTTAGTGAGTCCGCTCTTAACGGACACGATCCCCGCCGGGCGGGCATTGCCGCTGAAGAAGCTTTCTGTGTACTTCTGCCCGCTCATACCCATGCCGATCGTTTCGGCGTGCTGCATCACCGGGCTGAGGCCCATTTTCTGGTTATTCCCCAGCGCCCGTATGTGGATCATGTCGTCGGGGCTGATGGCGAATGCCCCCTCTTCGTTGTAGAGCCCGTAGGTATAGCGCCCGCCGGTATTAATCAGGGTCGCTTCCCACGGCATGCAGCAGTCCAGGGAGGTCACTTCACCGCGACGGCTGCGCTTAACCCAGGTGTATCCATTCCCCCAGCCGAGGATGTGGCGTTGCTTCAGTTCGCGCCACTTATAGCTGGTCTGCCAGGTGTTCGGTTCATCATGGACCAGATAAAACGCCGGATGATCCCGCGCTGGCTCGACCCTGCCGTTGTGCTTTCGCATGACATGCAGCGGCATCTGCGCGAGGTTTGATGACAGGACGTAAATGCAGGCATATACAGCCGCCAGCTTCATCGCCGTTTCAGGGCTTACGTACACATCCGCCCTGAATAGCCCCTCCATATCAACTGCATCACCAGTTATTGGCGTGCCGGGATTTTCGAGCGATTCACTTCTGAACAGAGAATCAAGCAGCACGCTTCCCCCTTCTGGCCATAACCAGTCCCGCCACCAGCAGGAGCCCGCCGGAGAACATCAGTGCCGGAGCCAACCCGAACTGCAGGTAAAATCCGGACGTGAGCAGGCCGTAACCGGCCAGCCCGATTACATCGGTGATAAGTGATTTCATAGAATTAAGAACTCTTCGTCTGAATCGAGAGATGAAAGGAAATCACCAGGCTCTTTGAGCATTGCCCGCCCGATCGCCATGATCAGCGCAACCGCGCCGTCGATTTTGTTTTCGTTCTGCTCTTTGATGGGTTTAACCACATCGTCGTTACCAGGCAGATACTTGCCGACGACGTTACTGATACACCAGCTCATGATCGGGTTGCCGTCATGATGAAAGCGACCCGACTCAATGGCGGCTTCCAGCTCCTTCATCGGGTCAGACATATTGGTGTAGTTCTGGATGATGGTGACTGGGTTTAGCCCTTCATCGGCCAGATCGTGTGAAAGGCCGGTAGCGCCAAACGGGTCAATCGGTGACTCACTTACCGGGTTCAGCTTATTCGCCGCCTTCGCCTCTTCAAGGATGTAGCGGTAATCCACCTCCGCCCCGTCAGTTACCGTAAGTAACCCCATCTCTACCCATTTCTGAAAACGTTCAGCAGTCCGGCGATCCTCGTTTTTTTCGACGCTGTAAACCGTGTCATACGGCACCCAGAACCGCGGCGCCACGCAGTAATAATGCGTTTTCCCGTCAATCTCCCGAGTAAACAGTCGCGGCATGCTGTTCATGTCCAGTTTGCGCGCCAGGTCAAACGCCAGTATGCAGGGCTGGCCCTCGAACTGTTCCAGCGTCAGCGTCTTGTCTTCGCAGTTCTGCCAGGACACCAGGTTGAAGAACGCGGCCCGGGCAGCGACCCAGATATTGAGGTGCTTCGTTTTGAACACGCCTGCCTGGCGGGCATTATTGATAGCGCGCTGTTGTTGACTCAGCAGAAAGTCACGGTAGACCGACACTCCCATATTCGGGTTTGCCTTCTCAAGCACCTTCGGGTCGGTCCAGTCATCACCGTCATCGACTGTGTAAACCACGCCGAACAGCTCCTCGTTGGGCACCGAGCCGTTCAGCATCTCAATCACTTCTCGCCGCTTGTCGTAGCAGGGCCCCTCGATGTTATAACCCGCGGTGGTGATCGCCCACATCAGCGGCTGCCGGCGGGCACCCATGCCCGTCAGCATTGTGGTGTACAGCGCATCGGTCGGGTGCTCATGATATTCGTCGACTATCGCGCAGTGTGGCGAGGCCCCGTCGCCAGGGTTGCCGATCAGCGGCTCGAAGCGGGCGCCGTCTTCCGGTCGGTTCAGGTTTGAAGCGTTGACCTCGATGCCGAATGCCTCCACCAGCAGTGGGGTGCGTTTGCACATCAGGCGCGCAGGCCGGAACACTTCCCACGCCTGTTTTTCTGTCGTGGCGCCAGAATAGACCTCGGCACCGAACTCATTGTCACAGGTGAAGCAGTACAGCGCCACGCCGGCAGAGATCGCTGACTTGCCATTCTTGCGGGGGATCTCGGTATAAACCTCCCGGAAACGGCGAAGCCTTGTCCCCTTCTGCACCCAGCCAAAGGCACAGCAGATGATAAAGAGCTGCCAGGGTTCCAGGGTGATCGGCATCCGCTTGAATGCCCACTCCCCTTTGGTGTGCGGCAGCAGTTGAATAAACTTCGCGGCCTTCTCCGCAATGTCTTTGTCAAAGCGGTACCGGAATTTCTTACTCTTTTCGGCCGCCATGTCGTCGATATGGCGCTGGCAGGCCTGAATGACATACTGGCACGCCGGGATCTTCCCCCGCACAACGTTGCGGGCGTACTGATTCGCGGCGTTAACGTTGGGATACGACTTCCGGCTCATGAGCTGATCATCTTCAGGAATGGGTTGGATGTTTTCTTCTGGCCTGCAAGGCCGACCAGACGCTGGCGGCTGCTGGGGTCGAGGCCCAGCATTGAACCGGTAGAACTCATCTCCGATTCCTGTTCTTTCTTCGCGGTCAGCTCAGGGTTCTTTATCTTGCCGCCCATCGCACCGGTTATGGACAGGCCTTCCACGGCGATATTCTTTACCGCCCGGCGCCAGAATTCGTACGCGACACACCAGCGCTCGAGCACGGCGAGATCGGTAACGCAGATCAGGCCCTGTCCGCATAATTCTTTTGTGGTCAGTTCCCACATGATCGCCGCGAGCGGCAGATTCTCTTCTTCAAACCAGTCCGGCGGCGACACACCCTTGATGGGGGTGAACACCGGCTCATCTTTGTTCAGGGCTCGCTTACCGGGGTTTCCGGCCAGCTCCTTGCGCGCCGTTGGCTTTGGGCGGCGCCCGGAACGCCCCGCCGTTCCAGCCATAAGCGACACTCCTGGTTAAATTTGATTTTTCGCGGGTATAAAAAAACGAGGAGGCGGGCAGTCCGGAAGGCGGTCGGCAGCAGGGATTTGACCACCCCCTCCCCGGGCCCGATGCATTCGAGAATCACTCTCATTTGATGCGGTCGCGCGCGGTCTTCTTGGCATGGCAGGACCAGCACAGGCTCTGCAGGTTGGAGTCAGCGTCATTGCCGCCGTGTGCCTTCGGAGTGATGTGGTCAACGCACGAGGCTGACTTAACGACACCCTGCTTCAGGTGGTCCTGGCAAAGCCCTTTGTCACGCTTCAGGATCCGGGCACGGATAGTCTCCCACTTCGTGCCGTAGCCGCGCTGGTGTCGTGTTTGTCCGGGCTTGTATTGTTTCCAGCCTTCACCCTTGTGTGCTTCGCAGTAGCCTGATGGGTCTGTTGTTGTCGATCGGCATCCGCGAACGCGACAGGCCTTTGGTGTGCGTGGCGGCATGATCTCTGACTCCGTTTTAGCCCTTACAGGGTATATTTATGATTTATCCGCTATAGCCATTATTAAGCCCACCAGCCGATGAGCTTTGGAATGGCTACTCTTCAAGCTGAAGCACGCCACCCTCTTCAAAATCGGAGTATGCAATAAGCCCGGTGTAGCCAGGTAAGTTGCCACCATCGTCGGTTTCAAACTCTGGGATTTCAGCCTGAGTAATGGTGTAGGCTGGCTGCCCATCTGCCTCGGCAAATTCAGCGAGGGATTTAATTTGCTCTGCTGTAAGAACTAACGGTGTCATAGCTTCCCCTTCATTGGTCATAAAAAACCTCGCTAATGCGAGGCTCGGTGTTCATTTCACAGCGTTGTACCAGGCCTGCCAGCGATACTTATCGAGGCGCAACTGGCGCAGGCATTCCGCAGTTTCGATATCAGCCTGCAGATCGTCATCGCTATTGGTGCCAGCGTTACTTCCCCTGCACGGCTCCTGCATCAAATCCGCTGATGGAGTTGGCAGCGTCGATTGCACGCTGGCGCAGCTGCACAGCAGCATCGTCAAACTGGCACACAGTACGATCCGGAGACTGAACATATTTCACCACGTCGCGGGTAATGGTCCGGTAAATCACTTTGCTTTCGGCGGTGGCCGCAGCGGCTTTCTCTTCTACCGGCTGAATAATCTTCTCGGCTTTTTCCTTCTTCTTTGCCGCCAGCGCGTTGATATGGTCAGCGTGCGCACTCCAGCCAGAACGCCAGGCGATCGCCCCGGTGACCGAGACAGCGACCACCAGCGCCAGCAGAACGTAACGCAGCTTCATGACAGCGCCGCCAGCGCGCGGCTGTAACGCACCTTCCGGTCAGCCACCCCATTCTGCCCACCGTTGATGATCTGCGTGACACGCACAATATCGCCGGAGTAAAGCAGGCAGCCGCGTAACGCAAAGAACCAGGCAGCCGACCGGGCAGCGTGTCGCTCCTGTACCAACAGCTCCGGCGTGCTTACCAGATCCAGCTTCAGGGCAACTCCGCATTTGGTGTAGTTCTCACGCCCGGTGATCTGCAGCAGGCCACGGCCACGATACTTCCAGCCATCGCCCGGGCTGTTATTGCCCATGCGATCGCCATATACCAGGTTGGCAATCTGCGGCTGGTGGGCAACCTGCTTACCATCAATCCGGCCCAGCATCTCGCACTGGTACGGCGTAAGGCGCTTACCGAAAGTTTTCTTCAGGCCGTCGACCGAATAGTTGAAGCTCTCCACCAGCGAGTTAAAGCCTGCCGACTCGTGGCCCAGCTGCGCGATGAACATGGCCTGATCGTTAACTGCGGTGATACCGAACTCTTTCATTGCCGCGTCGATATGCGGATACCAGCGCGCAGCTAACCCGGCGCTTAGCTCAGCCGCCTTTTGAAATTGTGCCTGATTCATAGGGTTCCTTACTTGGTGTCACCACCAAAGCGGACGTTGATAACTCGGTTTGCCACAGAACGGACCTGCTCGACGCCTACAAAGCCCAGCGCCCCGCCGATTGCAATGGAGAGGGATTGAGGAAGGTTTACGTAATCCAGAGCGGATACAGCCGTTAACGTCATGGCACCGCACATCAGTCCTTCCAGCAGCATCTTTTTCCAGCCACCGCCGCCGTAAGCAATTCTCAGCACTGCCATTACAACCGACAGCAGTACAGCGCCAATAGGTGTTTCACCACGCCACCAGCTGTGGAGCAGATCGATTAACTCCGTCCAGGAGTGAGGGTCATTATGCATTTTCATATCTCTCACCTCGCTGGTGCGCGGGTGTTGTGTTGAAAGGATCAGGCTCTCCGGATGAATTAACGACAAGACGAGTGATGGGGGGATCCGGGAACCTGAAATTAAAAAAGGCCGCCGAATGGCAGCCTGTTTAAGAAATTAATTTTTGCAGATGCGTTTCGTGTGATGGGCTGTGCGTTTGTTTATATTCTGGTAAATGTTAATGGCAATTGCTCATCGTTTGATCCAAATCGCATACACTTTAAAAATTTTTGGATAAAGGTAATGAGCCAGTTTCAGCTGGCTTTACTACACAGGAGCTAAAATGCTTTCAGCAAAAGAAGAAGCTTTTATCTTGAAAAACGACGGAACCAGAGTGGGTCCTTATAAAGCAAAATTTGCCGGAGACACAGTCATAGTAAATGACAAAATGGCTGACGTAGATGATGGTGATACGGTAGTTCGCGTGCTTCCGAACGGAAAAGAAGAACACAAGGAAATTTATAAAGCGAATTTCTACGATACCGGCATAGGAGGGTTCGGTCCTCACTATCAGCTTAAAGTTGGTCCTAAGAAGACCATGCCTGCCTTCTCATCACAGCAGATCAATATTCACGGCGGCAATGTTCAAATTGGTAATCACAATCGTCAGGAGATCACCACTAGCATTGAAACGCTCATTAGCTTAATTGATAACTCAAATGCACAACCACAAGAAAAAGAAGAAGCAATAAGTCTTCTTCGGCGGTTTGCTGAACATCCCTTGGTTACATCTATCGCTGGCGGGGCAATAGGATTGCTTTAAAAATTAAAAACCCGCTTGGTGGCGGGTTTCTTAACTCTGAACATACAACGCCCATCGTTAACGTCAAATTTACACAAAAACGGCAACTTTGCAAGTAACGTGGCGCTAAATAGTGAGATTTATATCGAATTATGCGCTCTAGTTACTTTCTTTAGCTCAGCATCAGCATTGCTTTCTTCCTGAAAACATTTTGTCACCAGGCTTTCATAGAACGGTTTCCAGCTGTAGCGCCATGTACGATCGGGAAGGCTATCCAGCTCGGCCAGAACGCCGCGGTACGCCACTGAGGATTTAGGTCTGCTGTACCCTCTTCCCTCGCACCGTTTGCACTCCTTATAAACGGGTACGCCCTGAAACTCAGTTTCTTTACGGTCGAGGGTTTTCCCCGTTCCGCCACACTGGCAGCGCTTACTCAGTTGGCCCGTGCCGTTGCACTTGCCGCACAGCTGGTGGTCCACATCCTTAACCTGACGGGAGACCTTGAAGTCAGATGGAGACTGGCCCAGATCCTTAGCAAACTGAGGCAGGCGCATGGTGTAATGGCTTTTGGTAATCACGCTGGTTTTGGTGATGATGCCTTTGCCCTGGCATTTTGGACAATCGACACTGTCAGCAGCTGATGAGGCATAGTCTTTGAAGGCGAAACGGGCGAGGATCCGCATGCACAGCGGGAACTTTTTCCCCGCAGCTTTACGCACCGCCATCGGCGCATGCTGTTTGGCGTACTCGGTCAGCCAGGATATCGCGGCTTCTTTATCCTGTGGGCTGATGCCTGCCTTCCCCAGATACATGGCGAGGCCGATCCCGGCATCTGCCTGAGTCATGCCCAGCGCCGCCATAATGTCGGTTACGGTTAACTGATCGCCCGCAGTGGCGCGGACACTATCCGAAATGTGCATACCTTTCGGTGCAAAAAATTTTAAAACTCCATCCAGATTCATCGCGTTCTCCACTCCGTCTACGCCAGTACGCCGATAGCCAGCGCCCGGTCTAATGTTTTCAGCAGCAGCTCCGGCTGCGTGCCGTATTTCGCTTCAAATGCCACGGCGTCAGCGTGTAATTCATCGTGGTGCGCTCTGCACAGCGGGATCACGAACAAATCATGCGCTTTGGTACCCATCCCACCCATGCCGTGACCGATCAGGTGGTGGGGGTCGTCTGCTGGTTTCTGGCAACATGCACACGGCTGCGCCTTTACCCAGCGGGTGTACTTCTCGTTCTGCCAGCGTCGGCGCTTCGGCCTCAGCATGTAGGATTCCGGCGTCTCTGGATCCACCTGCAGCGCCAGCACCTTTTCAACAGCCTCCTCTACAATGCTGGTGGGCGGTACCGACGGCACAATGTCAGCCTCACGCATCACCGACTGCATTTTCTCTGCCGGAATACGCAGGATCTTGCGAGCCACCGTCTCAGGTATGACATGGGCGAGCTTGTTAAGCGTCAGCCACCAGCACAGTTCTGGCAGTGTCACGGCGTGTGAAGCATCGAAACCCAGCCCCGCACGAACAACCGACAGTAGCCAGGCTACCAGGTTCTCCCGCGCAATGCCCGCCAGTTCGTTAGTAAATTGCTCTCGCACCCGGACATCGCAGGCCCAGCACAGCCGCAGCACGCCGGGTGCATGCCTCATGGTGACCATTTCGTGGTGGTGGTAGTCGCTGTGTCGGTACTGGCAGCCAGATTCACGCATCAGCCAACCTTCGAGGCATGACAGTCCACCAGCCCGCTGAATGACATCGGCATGCTCAAACACGGGCACCATTAATGGGTCCTCTGCCAGCGGCTGGCCTGCCGCTGGAAGTTCGCCGGTTGGCAGGTTGGCCAGGCGCTCCGGTTCGTTCTCCAGCAGAATGCGCCCGCGATGGAAATGCGGCATGAGTTCAGGACCAGGCCGGAAAGCCACGATCCCGAACTCCTTCACGACGACAGGGGTAAGTAACGCTCTCACGCAGCATTCCCTTTAGCGATATGCTCTGCCCATAACCCACCAATCCACTTCACCCCTTTAGCCGTGAAGCGCGCCTGACTGAAGGCATGGTTGGAAGTGTTAGAAGTCCCGGTTTTAACTTCAAAACGTCCGGCGTCGATATGCTGGTGCCGCGGCGTCAGCGCGCCGCCGAGCCGGTACATGATGTCGTTCTCGATCAGGAAAAGGCGGAATTCTGTTTCTTTGGCTTTAAGCAGCTTTGCCACCTGGCGGAATGAAAGTGAGCCGTTGGCGGTACAGTAGCGATCGACAAATTCGACTTTTGGTGCCGCGGCGGCCAGCTCCAGCGCCAGCCTCTCTTTTTGCTCGGCAAGATCAGCAGCAAGACGCAGCGCCTCTGGCAGGGTCTGAGGTACGCTCATCTGTTGGCCGCTCTCCAGTTCCTGCCAACGGTCAACCAGGCGGGCAGTAAATTCGGGGCAGAGCTGCGCAACAATCACATAGCTGTCACGCTTATTCACCTGGTAGTGGTGATACTCCTGGCCGTTCTGCGGATGGGTGTACGGCAATGCCGTATACCCATCGATGACTCCTTTACCCATCAGTCGCTCGATAGTAATGCACACATCAGGGTGACGTGAACCTACAAGCGCGGCGATATCCCGGCTGGACATTGTCATTGTCTGGCTTGCTGCTACAGCGTGATGTGTAGCGCAAAGAGTGAATATAGTTGTCTGGTTCATGCGTTTCTCCACTTATCAGGCGGCTGCACCCGCCGGTTCGTACTTACTGATCGTGATTTCGACCTTTCCTTTCTGCGTTACTGGCCCCCACTCCACCAGCATTCGCTTAATCTGGCTGTCGTCCTCCCAGATGCCCGCGTGAGTCAGCGCGTCGAACAGGGCTTTGTTGTAGTTGTCGATGTCGCGGCACCGCGCGTCTGGCGGGAAAAGAATGATCTCCACCGCCGCTGGCGCGCTGCTGGGCTTCGGTAATCTGCGCAGTTGCTCAATGATCGCAGCGCAAGCATCGCTCTGGTACGCACGCCCTTTGGCGCTGATGAGGTGGCGACCGGCCAGCGGCCCCTTATTCGGGGCGCGCCAGTAGGTGTTTACGCTCGGAGGGAACGGCAGCACCAATTTCATTTACCCTCCGGGATCAGCTGAGATGGCTGGCTGTTGATTTTTATGCCGCGATGCGCGCCCGGGACTATCGTTATTGCCTCTTTGCGCTGCAACGCACGCAACTGCAGGGCGGCCGCATTCGGCGACACAACTCCCATCAGGCGGGACAGCTCTGAAATAGTCGGCGGATAACCATGCTCGCTCTGGTATTTCACCAGCAGATCGAAAACCTCCTGCTGGCGCACCGTTAATGATTTATTGGCCACTGCTACCCCCTACATAACCGCAACGATATCGCTGACGGTTTCGCGTGTACTGGATTTACTGGATATCGCGCGCCGGGCGCGGACGTATTTGAGTTCAAAGCCGTGCTGCTGGTACAGATCAATGATGCGGGGCGCTGATGAATTGCTGATCACCACTCTGGCACCCCGCTGGTGGGCGGCAATACAGCACTCCGCCAGGGCAATCTGGTCGTCCCAGCTAAAACCGCCTGGCGCATAACTGGTGAACCCGCTGGTGCCCGGCAGCGGCTCATAAGGCGGATCGCAGTAAACGACATCGCCCTCGCCAGCCAGAGAAAGCGTGCGGCGGAACCCGGCATTCATGAATACGCAGTTGCTCGCCAGCGCAGTGAACGCCTCGATCTCTTTTTCAGGGAAATATGGATTGGGGTATTTGCCCCAGCCAACGTTGAACTTTCCGGCGAGGTTGTAACGGATCAGCCCGTTGAAGCAGTGCCGGTTCAGGTACAGGAAAGCTGCGGCGCGCTCCGACCCGGCCAGCAGCTGCCCGTTGAAATCTTCGGCGACTTCGGCATACCCGGCGGCGCTGTTTTTGGTGCTGAACAACAGGCGGGCTTGATGAATCACGACATCCGGTACCACAGCCAGCATCTGGTACAGGTGGATCAGGTCTGCGTTGATGTCCGCCAGCAGGAAAGTGTCGTGCTTATGGGAGTTGATGAACACAGAACCTCCACCAACAAACGGCTCAATCAGGCGCTGGCCGGTGGGGATCAGGCGGTCGATATCCGACAACTGGTGGTATTTTCCACCAGCCCACTTGAGGAAAGGGCGCTGCCAGGTGCGGGCTGGTGGTGATGCTGGCGACGCAACCAGCTTTGTCTCTGTCAGTTTCGCGGCGATACGCTCACCAATCCAGCGCATCACTGGTACCGCCATGCTGTTGCCGATAGCTTTGTAGCGCGGGCCATCCGGGCAATCATCTGCATCCTTTCCGCGCCAACTGATCAGGGTGTAATTGTCATGGAAACCCTGAAGGCGCTCGCACTCTACCGGCGTTAGTCGACGCACTGCTACGCCATGCATTACCGCTGGAGCAAGGTTGGTTCCACTGCTGGCGCTGGTTAAAGTCGGAGATTGCTCTTCGGCATAACCAATTCCGCCTGCTTTAGCACCCTGCTCAGCCTTGAATGCATACGCAATAGCTGGGGGCTGCCCGCTGTTGGCATGGCTTTTATCGTGGTTGCCTGCGCGAATCGTTGGAGACAGATCCGGCGTCGCATCAGCCCCATTATCTTTGTAACTAAATGCAATGCAGGCGTTTTCCTGTCCATTGTTGCGTCCAAGCGTGTGCGCCAGTTCTCGGTTAGTGTCAGGATCCTGCGTCCCGTGCACTGCGAAGGTTTCCACTTCAAAATCTATTCTCTGTCCTTTCGCAGTCAGGCAAGCAGCAACATCGATGTTTCCACTGGTGTTTCCACCGCCGAAAGCCACAACTGGAACTCCTCTCCCGGTTCCGTCCTCACTGCCATCAAAGCCTTCACCCTTCAATGTGTGGCTAACGTCACCATTAGCGCACTGAGCTATCAGGTGTCCAGCTTGTGCCTGATTGTCGTCTGCGCCACACGTTCCAACGCCTCGTGCAGTAAGGGCGGCAATAGCCTTTTGCGTTTCTCGGCGCGGCGCAGAATCCCGGCGCACGCTGTCGAGCTCAAAAAGTACCGCTGCGGGATCGAATCCTTTTCGAGCACTTGCGACAACGAACACACGGCGGCGGCGTTGGGCCACTCCGAAAAATTGAGCATCAAGGACGCGCCAGGCAATAACCCTTTCTGGTCCAGACACACAACCTGCGTGCGTCCATTTTCCCCCTGCTGGCTGCAATTCACGGCTTTCTCCGGCAAGTCCTGCCAGAAAACACCCGAAGGCATTGTCTTTGCTGCTGAGTACGCCGGGGACGTTTTCCCAGACGATGATAGATTCTGGCTCACCGCGCTCGCGGCGTTTTGCGTCGATTGCATTGGCTAATTCCACGTAAGAAAGGGTTAACTGGCCGCGCGTGTCGGCGAGACCGTTGCGTAATCCAGCAATGCTGAATGCCTGGCACGGTGTACCACCCACCAGTACATCAGGAGCTTCTACGGCACCGACCCGAATGGCCGCCGCAATCAGGGTCATATCGCCCAGGTTGGCAACCTCAGGCCACCGCGCCGCCAGAACAGCTGACGGGAACTTCTCTATCTCGGAGAACCATGCCGCCTCCCAGCCAAGGGATTCCCAGGCAATGCTCGCCGCTTCGATACCGCTGCAAACAGATCCGTATCTCATCCCCGGAACCCCTCTGGAATAGTTTTATCAACAGGGCCGAACTTCATCGGATCCGCCTTACGCTGGCCCCACGTTTCGCGCGCCGGGCGCCCTGCAGCGTTCCACTTGTTCGCCGATTGCAGGTAGCCGGGGAATTTGGAAGGCAGGAACAGGGTCGTTGGGCGAAGATATTCGGCCATTTTCAGATCGTCGCCCCACTTCTCGACGCTGTAATCAACCACCAGCGTAAGCTCGTCAGGCGTAAACCCTTCAGCCAGACGGCCGCGAATGTTTTCCAGGGACGACTTGCAGACCTGGTACCGAGATCCAGTGGTCTGGTTCAGGTGAGATAAAACCTGTTTCGCCTGATCAGTGATCACCACGGCAGGGTCGGGTTGCGGCGCAACCGGACAAGAAGGTTTTTTATCTGATGGATCAGTAGTTGATTTTACTGACGGATCCCCGCCAGATTCTGACGGGTCAAAACCGCCTTTTTGTCCGGATTTTGACGCCTCAAATTTTGACGGGTCAGATTTTGAGGCGTCAGAATTTGACGTGTCAGAATCTGGCAGGTGAGACAGTGCCGCAGTACGGAGCTTTGCCACATTCAGCTGATAGATATTGGATGCGTTACGGTTACCCTGGCGGCGCTGAGTGCGCTTCAGCCAGCCGTCTTTCTCAAGTTTCGCGATCGCCGTTCGCACAGTGCTTGGCCCGGCACCGAGCTGCCGCGCAATAGTTTCGATGGAAGGCCAGCAGACTCCCTCATCGCTGCTGAAATCAGCCAGGCGCGCCATGATCGCCACGCTGGACAATTTCATGCCGGAAGCCGCGCAGCCGTCCCAAACGTAGCTGCTTAATTTAGTGCTCATCCATCAACCCTTTTAAATTTCTCCCGGAACCGGTCAACAGGCTGCATGCATTCATGCTCGTAGCCTTTTCGCAGGAAGATAACTTGCCGCCGTTCGCGGTCGTATCCGATGACATTGACTTCGACTCCTCGGTTGTCTCGGTAACGCCGATCAAGAGGTTCCATGCTTTACGCCCTTGGTCATTCATTGCTGCAAATGTCCCTACCACATCGCTCGGTGACTGGTAGTTGTGGGTACCGTCGGCTGTTTGTATTCTTTCCACATAGCCGAACGGGGCATTTCGCCCTACCAGCGGCGGGCAACGGAATTGCTTAGCTGGTCTGAATCGGTTTAAACTGTTCATGCGTTAGTTTCTCCACTGATACGACACGCCACGACGCCCGGAGCTGCACACTCGCGGGCGTCATTTCTTTTGGCTTTTCTTACGGCTGAACAATGCGACGATTGCGCGAATTTCTTCTTCACGCGCAGCCAGATGGCGTCGGTGATGTTCCTGAATTTCTTCAGCTTCATGTGCTTCGATTACCCCATCTTCCAAAGCAGCCTGGATAATTTGATCTACGCGCCCGCGTGCAGCTGCCGTACGCATGGCTCGAGTAAAAAGATCCACACGGTCGAGATCATCAAGCTGAGGCACATCCACCAGCAGCGCGCCGCGGCGTTGAGCGAAGTAATCAGCCAAAAATGAGGTGTTCGAGATGTCCTCCATCGCCTCCAGCTCGTTCACTTCAAAGAAGCGGCAGCCGTTCTTCTCGTACAGGTTGTTATTGAACTGAGACAGCTTCATACCCAGAGCGCCTGCCATCGCTTCACGCCCGCCCGGATAGGCTTTGCACATCGACTTAACTACATCTTTCAAACTTTGCTCTACCATGTTGTTTTTCCTTTGGTAGTTCATCAATTCGGCTTAATTGTGTAACGTTAGTTACGCACTAAACTCTCGGTTAGCTGTCACGCTTCGGACAGTCTTCCAGCTCTGGCCACATATATTTCCAGCGATCGGGGTGAAGCTTTTTACGAGTTACTTCACCGTTGCTATGCAGCTCGATCGCCACTGAAAGTTCTGTACCCAGAGCCGAGTTTTTTGCGAGTGCCACGCGCAGCGAATTCAGCGTAGTGCCACACTTTTTTGCGAACTCGCGTTGCTCTGCCAGCGTAAGGCTGTTCAGAAAGGCCCTCAGTTCGTCCATTGCTTTTCCTCTTGATGGTTTATGCCCTCAAGAGAATATACCCATAGGTAAAGTAAATTTCAATACCCATGGGTTATTTACCACAAGGTAAACTTCGCTATGCTCATGAGCATGGATAAATACGAAAAACGAAGGCTACGCCTCATTCAGCTGAGGGATGATTACTGCGACGGCAAGGCGGTAAGCATCGCCCGCAAAATTGACCGGGAACCATCCTATGTTTCACGGATGTTATACCCTGAAGGAAAATCGGGTAAGAAACGTATCGCCGATGATATGGTTGAGATAATCGAAAGATCTTTTGACCTACCTCGCGGTTGGATGGATGGACTTGTGGCTCAAGATGTGCAAAACATACGAGTTACAAAGCAACCAAGCCGAATGAAGGGATATCCATTGATAAGCTGGGTTCAAGCTGGGGCATGGTCTGAAGCCCTGGAACCATATTCATTAAACGACATTGACGAATGGCCAGAATCTTCCGCCCATGTAATGGGTCCGGCGTTCTGGCTGAAAGTGCAAGGCGACTCCATGACTTCGCCTGTTGGGCTTAGCATCCCTGAGGGTATGATGATTTTCGTCGACACAGGGCGTGAGGCCGAGAACGGAGACCTCGTGGTTGCTAAGCTTGAAGGCTCTGAGGCCACCTTCAAAAAATTAATCATCGACGCAGGGCAGAAGTACCTTAAGCCTTTAAATCCTATCTATCCCATGATCCCCATTAACGGTAACTGCCGAATCATCGGTGTGGTTATCGAAGCCAGGATCATGCTGAAGTAGTTCTTTCGGCGGCCCAGCGTCGCCGTTTTCCTTCCCCCTTTCTGATTTCCTATAGCGCCATTTTTTAATGGTCGTTTACTCATTCTCAAAATATTTACCCGCAGGTATTGATTTAATTATATACCTGCGGGTATGCTTAAATTCACGACACAACATGTAAGCGCACTCCTTCAAACCAGTTATGGGTGACAGGTGTGAAAACAGCGGAGTGCGCTTCCAGTTGTGGTGAATTGCAGCCGCTCCGACGGCAACCAGAAGATCAGCGTCTGGCCCACAACTTGTAACCTGTAAAAGCTGCGTTGCTGTCTTTGGCGGCATCTGTCTCTACCCGTGAGGATGCCGCAATTTTTTTACGCAACACACAAGAGCATCACCGTAGCGACGGCTCATAACCCAATCGCACGGGCTGTTCCACCAGCAGATGCTCTTCTGTGTTGTGTGGAGAAACTAACCCGGCTGTGTCAGCAGCCTGTTTTCAGAGGGTATACCCGATGAGTAATGAACGTTTGACCGATGTGCCCGAGTTTATGGGCGAACTGGACGGCGGCGTGTTCCAGAACAAGATCGCCGTGGCACTGAGTGAGGTCGCCTTCGGCGTTCTCAACAACGGCCAGAAGGGAAAAGTTACGTTGACGTTTGAGCTGGACCGCATGAGCAACTCAGTCGAAGAGAAGCGCGTGATGATCAAGCACAAGCTGGCTTATGTACGCCCTACCCCTCGAGGCAAATCCTCGGAAGAGGACAGCACCGAAACGCCGATGTACGTCAACCGCGGCGGCAAGCTGACCATCCTGCAGGAAGACCAGGGGCAGCTGTTCAGCCTCAAAGGCGATCCGGATGCGAAGCTGCGCTCGCAGCAGTAACCTACCATTCACCCACGTTAAGGAAATACCATGTCCCACTCTTTAGACTCCGGCGCGATTGAAAAAATCCAGACTCTGGTGTTGTCGCAGTTCGTCGAAGAGAAGTTGTCATCTGTTGACTGCCCGGCTGCCGTCTTACCAGCTGGTGCCAGCATCGAAAACCTGGAGCGCCTGTCGCTGGAGCGCTACCGTTTTCGCGGCAAAATGCAGACCGCCAGCATTGACGACTTTGCCCGCTACTCTATCGGCTATGTAGTTGAGGGTACCCGCTGCTTCATCAATGCCGATGAGATGCGCGCGGCTGCCGTGTTCAACCTGGGCACGCTTAATAATCCGGGCCACGCTGATAATACTGCCCTGCTGGCGCTGAAAAAGACCGCCCCGTTTGCCTCCCTGCTGTCCATCAATGGCTATCGCCACAGCCAGAAAGAACTGGCTGAGTGGCTGGAAGACTGGGCAGAAAATCTGCTCGGCTTTGATGCCGACGGCGAAACGATCGACGCGAAGAAGTCTGCGGCGGCGATCCGCAAGATCACTATCGAGTCCATCCAGAAAGCTGACTACGAGGATCAGGACTTTAGCGGCAAGCGCTCTCTGATGGAAAGCGTTGAAGCTCGCACGCAGGACATCATGCCGGTGGCGTTCGAGTTTCGCTGCGTGCCGTTCGAAGGCCTGGCGGAGCGTCCATTCAAACTGCGGCTGAGCATCATCGGCGGCGATCGCCCTACTCTGGTGCTGCGCATTGTTCAGCTGGAAGCCCAGCAGGAAGATATGGCCACTGAGTTCCGTGATCTGCTGGTCGAGAAGTTCAAAGACAGCCAGGTGGAAACCTTTATCGGTTCTTTCAGCGCTTAATTACGTTGCCTTAAATGCCCCGCATCAGGGGCATTTAGTGAAGCGAAATTAAATTAACGATCGCCAGCAGGCGAGGGATTCGCTCAACCAAAAATCAGGCGCGGTGCAGCGCGTATTAATGGAGAACACGTAATGTCATATATTCAGACACTATCCGGGAAGCATATTAACTACCTCAATATTCATCACGAAGATATCGTGATCGAGGATATTGCCACTGCCCTTTCTCACATCTGCCGCTTTGCCGGCCACCTGCCGGAGTTCTACAGCGTCGCGCAGCATTCAGTGCTGGTCAGCCAGCTGGTACCCGCAGAGTTCGCGCTTGAAGCGCTGCTGCATGATGCTGCTGAAGCGTATTGCCAGGACATCCCGGCGCCGCTGAAACACCTGCTCCCGGATTACCAGCGTATCGAGGCGTATGTCGATAGCGAAATCCGTGCGAAGTTCGGATTACCGACCCACCAGCACGACACGGTTAAGTATGCCGACCTGGTTATGCTCGGTACCGAACGCCGGGATCTCGATATCGACGACGGTACCGTGTGGCCAGTGCTCGAAGGCATCCCAACGACCGACATGTTTACCGTCATCCCGCTTCGCCCACGTCAGGCTTATGGCCTGTTCATGGCCCGGTTCAATGAACTGACGGGGATCCGCAAATGCGCCTGACCAATATCCAGTTAATTCACGCCGCCCACCACGCTGCACGCTATTTGCCGAAAGCGTCGGGAGAACTGGTAAGGGAGCTGGCCACACGACTGGATGTTGCACTGGTGGCGCAACGCGAAGCGACTAAGCAGCGGGATGCGCTAGCGGCGGAGAATGCCGGGCTGAAGCAGTTCCCTGACCAGATTGTTAATTTCATCGGAAAACTTGGTACTAGCGAAATCGGTAGCAGTACGAGAGAGGCGATAGAAACTGGAGCAAAACGAATCAAAACCCCGGCCACCGACGCCCACCAGGCTGAACTACGCGCTCAGGGCGTGGAGATGTTTGCCCGGGAGATACACGCAGACATTAGCGAGGCCGATGCTATCGAGTTCGCCGCCCAACTTCGCCAGGATGCCAACACCACAGAACTGGTAGCCGCTGGCATCCTCGTCAGCATCAACGGGGAGGGCTGATATGATCCACTATCACGGCGGTCCCATTACGCCGGATACGTGCGCGCTGAAGGCGTGGAAAGGACGGCATGCCTTCATCTCGTTCGCACACTCCGGCCAGATCGATCTCGCAGCTGAATACTGTCAGTCTTTTGCCTTGGACAATGGAGCATTCACCGCATGGAAGGCCGCGGGCAAAAACAAAATCGACTGGGGAGACTACTACGCGTTTGTCTCGCGCTGGAAGAATCACCCTGGATTTGACTTCGCCATCATCCCTGACGTTATCGATGGCGGGGAAGAAGAAAACGAGGCGCTTTTACAGGAGTGGCCGCACGGTGAATTCTTCGGTGTTCCGGTCTGGCATATGAACGAGAGTGACGACCGCTTTATCAAGCTATGCAACGAATATCCCCGCGTGGCGATCGGCAGTTGCGGAGACTATGACGTCAAGCGCCCTAATCTCGCTGTGGCTAGGATTAAAGACCTGATCCGCCATGTCACTGATGACTATGGCCAGCCAGTCACGAAGTTACACGGTCTGCGCATGTTAAATCCTTTGATTTTCACAAAACTACCGCTAGCCAGCGCAGACAGTACGAACGTTGCCAGGAATATCGGCATTGATAAGGCCTGGTCTGGGGCGTATGCCCCGGCGTCTAAAGAGACTCGCGCTGCGCTCATGGTAGAGCGCATTGAATCGCACAACAGCCCCGGATCTCTCGCGTATTGCGAGCAGCGTGACCGTTTCGACATGCAGTTGCAATTAGCAGTATAAGGACTCACTCATGACATTCACCAAAGAGCAGTTGATCAATCAGGCGCGTGAAGAAGTTGCTTTCTGGCGCGAGCGTGACGAGCTTATTCCGTCTCAGCAAACAGCTATACGCCTGCGCCTGGCTGAAACCACGCTGGCAGCGCTGACAGCTGAGCCAGTGTATCAACTCATAAACTACGACTGGTACGATACAACCAAAGAAGTTTATCAGAGTGTTGTTAGCGCAGGTGGCAGAGGCCGCATAGTTTACGCAGCCCCTCCAGCGCCGGTAGTGCCGGAAGAAATTAAGCATCGGCTAGGTGGGTTGGATTGGGGTTGGGAGGGCGAATTTAATCGCGGCTGGAACGCCTGCCGCGCGGCGATGCTTCAGGATAAAGCCGAACCACGGCAAGCTGTTCGCATTGAGCATGCAGAATGGTCACAGTCTACGTTTGGCGATGCTGGCCCTGTCGGCCCGCTTAAGCACCTTTCTAAGGAGGCTTTAGAAGCAGCGGCCGAGCCTGGCGACCTCAGCGAGTGGGCTGATATGCAATTCTTGTTGTGGGATGCTCAGCGCCGTGCAGGAGTCACCGACGAACAGATTACCCTGGCGATGATTGAGAAGCTGGCGATCAACAAAGCTCGGCGCTGGCCGAAGCCAAAAGATGGCGAACCACGCCTGCATATTAAAGAAGTACCGCAGCAGGAGGACCCGCAAATAAAAAAGTAAACGGATGTGGTAGTTGTTGTGACTGGTTCCGCAATGGTTGCGGGACCTGTATTTTCAAAGAATGACCGGGTGCAGCCGGTAAAGTGGAGGAATTATGCTGAACCTCGATTGTGTGCCTATCTCAGCTTATTGCAATGAAACTGGTGAGAGCATTGATGCCATTAATAAGCGCTTACAGCGCGGAGTTTGGCGTGAAGGTGTTCAAGTTCTGAAAGTGGAAGGCGTTAAGGAGAGATGGATCGATTTGAGTGAGGTAGCTAAATGGGCAAGACAGAGTCGCCTAAACTCCCGCGCGGCGTGACCATCAGGAAGCACAGCCAGGGTGAAACCATAAATATCACGTTCACTTATAAAGGGGTGAAATGCAGAGAACCCCTTTCAAATTTAGAGGTGAGCGCTAAAAACTTGAAATACGCCGAGCGGACCCTCGGCGAAATTCATAATCAAATCGAGCGTGGAACATTCGTTTATGCAGAATATTTCCCTCGATCTGCACGGTTAAAATTATTTGGCAATGCGGCCGCTGGAAAGACAATAAAAATGTACCTGGACGAATACATTCAAATCTGTGAAACGCGAAAACTTTCGCCGTCTACCATCGGCGGTTATAAAAAATGTCGTAGCGCGCTGGCAGCTCTTCACTCACTACCTGCAAGCGAGCTTACACCGGCTGCAATGAAGGCGTGGATCCAGAGCCGCACCACTACGCTGAAGACAATTCGCAACCAACTTTCTTTCTTGCGATCAGCGCTTGATGAGGCTGTAACAGATGGCGTCCTCCAACTCAATCCTGTATCCCTGATAACGGCATCCCGGTATCAAAGCGACAAATCGACTGCTGACAGCGATTATATTGTCGATCCGCTTTCACCAGCAGAAGTGGATGCCCTCCTCTCCTCTGCCACAAATAAGCAATGGGGCAACCTGTTTATGTTCGCGATCCAGACGGGTTTACGCAGCTCGGAGTTATGCGCACTGCGCTGGCGCGATATAGATTTCATCGGGAAGACGGCGCACGTTCAGAACGCGAGTGTAGTAGGGGTTATTAAGGGGACGAAAACAAAGGCAGGAACGCGCAAGGTGGAACTTAACGATGCGGCGATGGCTGTGCTGGCGAATCAGAAAACCTTCACCTTTATGAAAGACGCCACGATATTCGAGGATCCGAAAACGAATAAGCCATGGGCCAGCGCAGACGCAATCCGCAAAAAAGCCTGGGTTCCGACATTACGTAAAGCGGGGATCAGATACCGTAACCCATACCAGACCAGGCATACCTTCGCGACCCGCCACATCAGCCAAGGCGCCAACCTTTTCTGGCTCGCCGGACAGATGGGGCATAAGGGGCCAGAGATGCTATTCAGGCATTATGGATCATATTTGAAAGAGTACGACGGGAACACTGAGCGAAGACCACTCCTTGCCAGTGGCGGGACGCGAAAGGAGCCGTAAAGGAGCCGCGGCAATTTTCACGGATAATTAATCTTTCTTTATTATACGGTTACGGAGTTTCGGACACGGGTTCAACTCCCGCCAGCTCCACCAAAATTCTTTGTTAACGGTCACCAGAGCCTGATACGAAGTCCTGAAAGCCCGCATGGCGCAAGCCTGCGGGCTTTTTTGTATCCAGAAAAATCAAGACACAAAGCTTATTCCAGCCCCTCTAACGCAAAGACCGCACGTGAAAAAGCATCCAGCGCCAGCGCCACATCTTCAGCATTAACCGACTCTGCGGGATGGTGACTGACTCCCCCTTTACAGCGCACAAAGAGCATTCCCACCGGCCAACGTCCGGCAATAGCAATGGCGTCGTGCCCGGCACCGCTTGGCAAGGTCAGTGAACGTCCCTGCACTGCATGCACCGCGTCGCGGAGTACCTGCTGTAAACGGCTGTCGCAGGCGGTAGCGGAAATACGATAAAACGTCTCGGCGCTAAATTGTAACTGGCGGCGGGCAGCAATCAGCTGCGCCTCAGCCAGTAGCGCATTCAACAGCGAATCAAGCGGCTCGTTAGCTGGCCCGCGAATATCGAGCGTGAGCGACACGTCACCGGGGATAACGTTTACCGCACCCGGTGCGAGGCGCAGCGTGCCCACCGTAGCAACCAGATTTCCGCCCCTTTCGCCGGTCATGGTCTCAATGCGCATCATCCACTCGGCGGCGGCGGCCAGCGCATCTTTACGATGACTCATCGGTACCGTCCCCGCGTGTCCAGCCTCACCGGTAAAGCAGCAGTTCAGGCGACGCGCACCGTTAATCGCCTCGACGACGCCCAGGGCCAGATCTTCCTGCTCCAGACAAGGGCCCTGCTCAATATGCAGTTCGAGATAAGCGGCAAACTCCTCTGCGCGACGTGCAGCATGGCTGATGCGCGCCGGATCCAGCCCTGCCTGCACCATCGCCTGCGCCACGCTAATCCCCTGCGCATCGGTCTGCGCCAGCCAGCCTTCAGGCCAGGTACCGGTCAGCCCCCGACTGCCGAGCAGCGTAATGCCGAATCGCGTTCCCTCTTCATCGCAAAAGCCGACAATCTCTATAGCTTTCTCCAGATGCCGACCCTGCTGATGCAGATTGTGGACCACCTCGATCGCCGTGAGTACGCCCAGCATACCGTCGTAACGCCCGGCATTGCGCACGGTATCAAGATGGGAGCCCAGCAGAATGGCCGGCGCGCCCTCCTGCTGACCTTCGTAACGTCCACAAATATTGCCCACGCTGTCCTGCCAGACGGTCATTCCGGCCTGACTCATCCACAGCGCGACCTGCTGATTGGCCTGAAGGTGTTGAGGCGATAAATAGACACGCGTCAATGCTCCTGGCGTCTCGCTGATGGCGGCCAGCACGTCGGCACGCGCCATCACTCTCGCAGCAGCCTGCTGCCACTCCGCCTGCTGGCGTATTGGTTTACTCATTGCCCGCTCTCAGTACAGTAGTGATCCCATGCAGCCTGCATCGCGGCGCCCTGGGTTGTCGGGAACCTGAGATAGTTCAACACTGATTCCAGCGCGCTGAGGGTCGTCATTACGCACGCTTTACGCGCGTTATAGCCCATGGTGCCAATACGCCACACCTTACCGTGAAGCGGTCCGAACGACGTACCGATCTCAATACCGAAATCGTCGAGCATCAGTTTGCGCACCTGATCCCCGTTGATACCCTGAGGGATCACCACGCCGAGCACGTTATTCATCTTATGTTTGAGGTCGCCGAACGTCTCCAGCCCCATTCCCTGAATACCTTTCACCAGCGCATCACCGTGCAGCTTATGACGGGCAATACCGTTATCCAGGCCTTCCTGAAGGATCAGACGCGCACATTCCCGGGCGGCAAACAGCGCCGACGTGGCTTCAGTATGGTGATTGAGTCGCTCCGGCCCCCAGTAATCCATGATCATCCCAAGATCGAAATAGTTGGAGTACACCATTTCATCAACACCATCGAGATGCGCATCGGTGCGAATACCTTCTTCAACGCATTTGCGGCGGCGAATAACCTCCTCCATGCGTGCGCTGAGCGTAATGGGCGAGGTACCCGACGGACCGCCAAGGCACTTCTGCATCCCGGCCGAAACGGCATCCAGCTGCCAGGCATCGGTTTCCAGCGGATTGCCGCCCAGCGAGGCGGTGGCATCAGTGTAAAACAGCACATCGTAACGACGGCAAATTTCTCCCAGCTCCGCCAGCGGCTGCAGCATGGTGGTGGAGGTATCTCCCTGCACCGTCAGTAGCAGACGCGGACGTACCCGTTTGATCGCGTCTTCAATCTGGTCCGGGGTAAAGACCTCTCCCCAGGGGACGTCGATGGTGTGCACCTCCGCCCGGCAGCGGCGGGCAATTTCGCACAACAGATGGCCGAAGCGACCAAACACCGGCACCAGCACTTTATCCCCGGGACGGATCGCTGAAACCAGAATCGCTTCGATCCCCGCCCGCGAGGTGCCGTCCACCAGCATCGTCCAGCGGTTCTCAGTGCGGAATACGCCACGGTAAAGCGCCATCACCTCGTTCATGTAATGCGTCATCGCCGGATCATACTGACCGATAAGCTGGCTTGACATGGCACGCAGTACACGAGGATCGGCATTAATTGGGCCAGGGCCCATTAGCAGCCGCGACGGCGGGTTGATTTGCGAAAACTGAGAGATATCCATCTGAAAATCCTTACGTTAATTGAGACCGCGCACGGAGGAGATAAACTGCTTCAGTTCGCTGGTCTGCGGACTGGCGAACAGCGTTTTGCTGTCACCCTGCTCCCAGACGCGCCCCTGATGCATAAACACCACGCGGTCGCCCACTTCGCGGGCAAAATTCATTTCATGGGTCACGAGAATCAGGGTCATACCCTCCGCCGCCAGCTGCTCCAGCACCTTGAGTACTTCGCCCACGAGCTCAGGATCCAGCGCTGAGGTGATCTCGTCACAGAGTAAAACTTTTGGCGACATTGCCAGGGCGCGGGCAATCGCCACCCGCTGCTGCTGGCCACCGGAAAGGCTGGAGGGATAGTAATCCAGCCGGTCACCGAGACCGACCTTCTCCAGCATACGTCGGGCCAGGTCACGGCACTCGGCGGCGCTTTTTTTTAGCACCCGACGCGGGGCCAGCATCACGTTCTCCAGCGCCGTCATATGCGGGAACAGGTTGAAGTTCTGGAATACCATCCCAATTGAACGGCTGATTTCCCGCGCCTGGGAATCGCGGTCGGTAATGGTCATCCCGCCGAGCTTGATACTGCCGTCCTGATAACCCTCCAGGCCGTTGATGCAGCGCAGCAGCGTGCTTTTACCTGACCCACTGCGGCCAATAATCGAGATAACTTCACCCATATCGATATCCAGATCGACGCCCTTGAGCACGTGGTTATCGCCGTAATACTTCTGCATCTGGTTAATGGTGATGAGAGGCATTGAATTTATTCTCCAGATAGCGGCTGTAGCGGGACAGCGGGTAACACAGAATGAAGTAGCCCAGCGCCACCAGCGCAAAGACTTTAAACGGCTGATACGTAACATTGGTCAGCATCGTCCCGGCCTTCGTCAGTTCGATAAAACCGATGATTGACGCCAGCGCCGTTCCCTTGATCACCTGAACGGCAAAACCTACCGTTGGGGCGATAGCGATGCGCATCGCCTGGGGCGCAACCACCCGACAAAGCGTCTGACCAAAGCTCAGGCCCAGGCAGCGGGACGCTTCCCACTGCCCTTTTGGCAGGGCACGAATGCTGCCAAACCAGATATCAAGCAGAAAGGCGCTGGTGTAAAACGTCAGCACCATTGACGCTGCGGTCCAGGCTGAAACGTCAATACCAAACAGCGCAACGCCGAAAAAGGCGAGGAACAACTGCATGAGCAGCGGCGTCCCCTGAAACAGCTCGACATAGCCGCGGATCAGGCGTTTCAGCTGACGGCCTCCGGTCAGACGCAGCAGTAAAAGCGGCAATGTGACCAGCCCGCCGCCCACAAAGGCCACCAGGGAGAGCAGCACCGTCCAGCGCCCGGCCAGCAGTAAATTGCGGACAATGTCCCAGTCGGTAAAGGTTGTCATCATGCCTGTACCCCCAGCCATTTTCGCCCCGCCGCCATCAGCAGCTGACGCATCGTTATCGACAGCACCAGATAAATGCCCGTCGTGACCAGATAAACCTCAAAACTGAGGAATGTGCGCGACTGAATCAGGTTGGCAGCGAAGGTCAGCTCTTCATAAGAGACCTGTGACACTACTGACGATCCGAGCATCACGATAATGCACTGGCTAACCAGGGCAGGATAAATGCGCTGTAACGCAGGCGGCAGAACAATCTGGATAAACGTCTGCATCCGGCTCAGCCCCAGTACACGCCCCGCCTCCCACTGCCCTTTTGGCGTCACCTGAATACCGGCGCGGACAATTTCGGTACTGTAAGCCCCGAGGTTCACAATCATCGCCAGCAGCGCGGCTTCGCCGGCGGTCATCTTCAGGCCCAGATTCGGCAAGCCAAAGACGATAAAAAAGAGCTGAACCACAAATGGCGTGTTGCGGATCATCTCCACATACCCGCCCCAAATCCGGCTTAACCACGTAGGGGGCCCGCTACGAATGGCAGCGCCGACAATCCCTGTCAGCAGACCGCCAGCTGTCGCCAGTACGGTCAGCTGAACGGTGACCCACAGTCCCGCCAGCAGCTCCGGCCACAGGGGCCAGAGCGCAGAAAAATCAAGTTGCTCCGTCATGCACCAGCCTTATACGCCGAGGCTGGCAGGCAGCGGGGCTTTCAGCCACTTCTCAGACAGCGCGTTAAGGGTGCCGTCTTTCACTCCCTGTTCAATCAGCGCATCCACCTTCGCCTTGAGCGCTGGTTCGTTCTTTTTCAGGCCGATAAAGCAGGGCGAGTCCTTGAGCATAAAGCTCGGCACCGGGGCTTTGTCGGCGTTCTGCCGGGAAATGGCCGCGACCACCAGATTACCGGTCGCCACGTACTGCACCTGGCCGGAAAGATAGGCCGACAGCGTGGTGTTGTTGTCTTCATAGCGCTTAATCTGCGCCTCTTTCGGCGCTACGCTGCTCAGCACCATGTCCTCCACCGCGCCGCGCGTCACGCCAACGCTTTTGCCGCTGAGCGCCGCCGGATCTTTCAGCTCAGCTCCTGCAGGACCGAACACCCCCAGGAAAAACGGCGCGTAGGCGCGGCTAAAATCAATCACCTTTTCGCGTTCGGCGTTTTTACCCAGGCTTGAAATCACCAGGTCGACTTTATCGGTTTGCAGATAGGGCACCCGGTTGGCGCTGGTCACCGGCACCAGCTGTAGTTTGAGTTTCATCGCCTTAGCCAGATAGCGGGCCGTATCAATGTCATAGCCCTGCGGTTGAAGATCAGTACCCACCGATCCAAACGGCGGGAAATCCTGCGGTACCGCAATGCGGATCACACCGCGTTTTTCAATATCCTGCAGCTGGTCAGCCTGTGCCGCCGAAAGGTGGGTTAACAGGCTGGCAGCCCCAACCAGGGCAATAAGCAATTTCTTCATGAGGGTTCCCCGTTACGTTAGCATGAAACAAAAGATTCTTATGAATCAGTTTTGCAACTAATGTGCCAAAAAGAATTCAGCCTGACGCAAGGGGTATCAATGGGATTAAATGCAGTGAGAACAGAGGGAAGAGACCAAAAAGGAGGAAAGACCGCAGGCATTCCTCGCACTATTTTCGCACCAACAAGATGCAAGGCACCATGCTGGCGCCCCATTATCGGTGTTCGAGTTCATCCAGCTGCTGGTAAAGCGTGGCGATGTCGTGGATCCGCGGTCGGCCTTTATCGAGAATTTCATGCAGGAAGGCGTTCGCCAGCAGATTGATCAAGCTATTGACCGAGGCGTAGCTATCGTAAGCCGATACGCTATCCAGCGGGGCGCAAAGCTGCCAGCGCGCAAGCGGAAAGAGGCCATGCGCCTGCGGCTCGCACATCAGCAGGACCGGAATACCCTTGCTCTGTAGCTGCTGTAACAGCGGACGGATAATGCGCGGACGACGGCGGAACGCCAGCACCACCACCAGATCCTCAGCGGTTAAATCAACCAGCTCTTCACTCAGGCTCTGCCCAGGCTGAGGCAACACCAGCACCTGTCCCCGCGCCTGCAGGAGCTGCTGACGCAGATGCAGCGCCGCAGGCCAGGAGTTGCGCATGCCGACAATAAAGATGCGCCGGGCGGCGACCATAGCCTGAAGCGCACCGGCAAACTGCTGCACATCCAGCGCGTTGACCCACTGGGTCAGATTCGCCATCTCCTGTTTATAATGTCTTGCCAGCAGCGTGTTGCCCTGCACCGCGTCGCGATTGTCGGTAATCGGCATTCCGCTCTGGCGCAGGGTCCGCAGTTCATCCCGCATCTCTTTATATTTTTCATAGCCCAGTCGCTTAAACAGGCGGCTGACCGTCGCTTTAGAGACGCCGCTCAGCTGCGCCAGTTCGGCGCTGTTATAGCTGATGAGATCGTCAAAATGATCGAAGATAAAGTCCGCCACCCGCTGCTCCTGTGGCGATAAAGACGCATACTGCTCTTTCAGGCGTTCATCAAGCTGTTGCATAAGGCCTCTGTAACTTTTGTTTCACTGCACTATACCGTTAACCCCCTTCATAATGCATGCCAGTTCCGCAAAATGCCCTCATTCTGCAGCGAGTGAAACTTTACGTTCAAAAATGGAACAGCTTTTGCAACGCTTCGCACACAAACGGTTATCAGAGGACACGCCATGCAAAGTCATGTTGCCACCCAGGGGATGGCAGTTACTCCCCATCACCTGGCCAGCCAAAGCGCGCTGGCGATTCTGCGTGAAGGAGGCAGTGCCATTGAGGCAATGGTCGCCGCCGCATCAACCATTGCGGTGGTTTATCCGCACATGAACGGCCTGGGGGGCGATGGTTTCTGGCTGATCGTCCCTCCTGATGGCGATCCCATCGCCATCGATGCCAGCGGTGCGGCGGGGGCGCGGGCAACCCCGCAGGCCTATGAGGGGTTGGCGCACATTCCCCATCGCGGCCCGCAGGCTGCGCTTACCGTGGCCGGTACCGTCAGCGGCTGGGAAGAAGCACTCTCGATTTCCCACGATCTCTGCCGGAGCCACCTGCCCCTGACCCGCCTTCTTGAGGATGCTATCGGCTACGCCACTCACGGCATTCCGGTTACCGCCTCTCAGGCCAGGGCCACCGCAAGCAAACTTGACGAACTGCGCCACCAGCCCGGATTCGCCGATACCTTTCTGGTCAACGGACAGCCACCCGAGGCGGGTAGCCGCTTTTTGCAACCGGCGCTGGCAAACACCCTGCGCCGGTTAACGGAGGAAGGGTTAGACAGTTTCTACCGCGGGCCGCTGGCCGGACATCTGGCCCGCGGCATGGAAAGGTGCGGCATGCCGGTTACCCTCAGCGATCTGCATCAGCATCGTGCCCGCCGCCCGCTTCCGCTCAGGCTCGATCATCAGCACGGCGAGCTGTGGAACCTGGCGCCGCCGACCCAGGGGCTGGTCTCCCTGGCGATCCTCGGGATAACCGATCGTCTCGGGATGGCCGATGCTGACGATGCGCTGACCATCCACCGCATTGTTGAAGCCACCAAGCTGGCCTTTGGCCTGCGCGACGCCCACATCACCGACCCACGTCATCTTGATGTTGATATCCAGAGTCTGCTTACCCCTGCGGCGCTGCAGCCGCTGGCAGAGAAAATAGACGATCAACGCGCGGCCCCCTGGGGAGCAGGCAAAGGACCGGGCGATACCGTGTGGATGGGCGTTATCGATAAAAACGGTCTGGCGGTCTCCTTTATTCAGAGCCTTTACCATGAATTTGGCAGCGGCGTGGTCCTGCCGGACACCGGGCTGGTCTGGCAAAACCGCGGAGCCTCGTTCAGCCTCGACCCGGCGCATCTTCTGGCGCTGGCCCCGGGCAAACAGCCGTTTCACACGTTAAACCCCGCCGCGGCACGCCTGAACGATGGCCGGGTCATGGTATATGGCTCAATGGGGGGCGACGGACAGCCGCAAACCCAGGCTGCCCTCTTCACCCGCTACGTCATGCAAAATATGCCGCTGCAGGAGAGTATCTCCCGCCCACGCTGGCTGCTGGGACGCACCTGGGGACAGACATCCGATTCACTCAAGCTGGAAGGGCGCTTCAGCGCAGAGAGCATCGCCCATCTGCGACAGCTGGGGCATGAGGTTGACGTGCTGGCAGATTTCAGCGAAGCCATGGGCCATGCCGGGGCGATTGTCCGCCACCCTGATGGTCTTTTAGAGGGAGCCAGCGATCCGCGCAGCAACGGCTCCGCAGCCGGATATTAGGAGTTCACCATGACGACACCACAAACCGAATGGGATGCTTATCTCGCCCAAATGGAACACTTGCTGGCACTGGAGCTGGACGACGCGCGTCGCGCCGAGCTCAGCGTGCAGTTTACCCGCATTGCGGCGATGGCTGAGCCGTTGCTGGCTTTTTCCCTCGACGACCGCGTCGAAATCGCCGGAGTCTATAAAGTATGAAGCTACCTGAGATGACGATCGAAGAGATACGGCGTGCGTTAACCTGCGGCGAGCTGAGCGCCGTGGAGATTGCCCGCCACACCCTGGAGAATATCGCCCGCGTCAATCCGCATATCAACGCCTGGACCCACATCAGCGAAAAGCGGATGCTGGCTGAGGCGGAGCAGATTGATAGCCTGCGCCGGGACAAGCGCCCCCTGCCCGCGCTGGCGGCTGTTCCCTTTGCGGTAAAAAATCTGTTCGATGTCGCCGGACATACCACCCTTGCCGGAGCAGAATTGTTCAGCAAACGCCCCCCCGCCGTCGCCGACAGCCGGGCGGTGCGACAGCTGCATGGCGCGGGGGCGCTGCTGTCAGGGATGCTGAACATGGATGCCTACGCCTACGGTTTCACCACCGAAAACAGCCACTACGGGGCCACGCGCAATCCGCACGATCTTTCCCGGATCGCTGGCGGCTCTTCCGGCGGGTCGGCAGCTGCGGTGGCGGCCGGGCTGGTCCACTTCTCGCTGGGTAGCGATACCAACGGATCGATACGCGTTCCGGCTTCGCTGTGCGGCATCTTTGGCCTGAAGCCGACCTTCGGTCGTTTGTCCCGCGCCGGCAGCCACCCCTTTGTCGCCAGCCTTGACCACATCGGCCCGTTTGCCCGCCGTGTCAGCGATCTCTCGACGGTATACGATGTGCTGCAGGGCCAGGATCCCGCGGACAGTTTTCAGGCCGACAGGGCCAGCGAGCCCACGGCGAACCGGCTCTGCCGTGGGCTGGAGGGCCTGCGCTGCGCCACGCTTGGCGGCTATTTCTCCACCTGGTGCGATAACGACGCCCGTGCGGCTGTCGCCCGCGTCGCCCGGGCGCTGGGCGTTCAGGAGGAGCTCATTTTCCCGGAAGCGGAGCTGGCCCGCTCCGCAGCCTTTATTATCAGCGCCTCCGAGGGGGGAAATCAGTATCTTCCAGCGCTACGCCGCGAGCCGGAGCGTTTTGAGCCCAACTCCCGGGAGCGCCTGCTGGCGGGAGCGATGATCCCCGCCAGCTGGTATATCCAGGCCCAGCGCTTTCGCAACCATGCCCGGCAGGCGTTTAACGCCCTGTTCGCCCATGCTGAGGTGCTGATCGCCCCCGCAACCCCCTGTGCCGCTACGCCTGTCGGGGCGCAGACCATGGAGATCAACGGCCAGCCCCTGCCGATCCGCGCCAGTATGGGAATGCTGACGCAGCCCATCTCCTTTATCGGTTTGCCGGTCACCACGGTTCCGCTTCGCACGGCGGGCGGGCAGCCGATTGGCCTGCAGTTAATTGCCGCGCCGTTTAACGAGCAGGCCTGCCTGCGCGTGGCCCGGGTACTGGAAGAGATGGGTATCACCGATGCCAGCCCGGCGGAGGTGGCAGCATGATGACCGGAGAAGAGATTAACCGCCCGCAGGTGCTTGCCGAGGTGACGGCGGCGTTTTATCGCTACGAAGAGGCACTGGTCAGCAATGATATTGCCGTACTGGATGAACTTTTCTGGCACGACGCCCGCACGGTAAGGCTGGGGGCCGGGGAAAACCTGTACGGTATCGACGAAATCCGCGCGTTTCGTGCCGCCCGCCCTGCCGCTGGCCTGCAGCGCGAGCTGCGGCATACCACCATCACCACCTTCGGCGAGGATTACGCGGTGTGCAGCACCGAGTTTACCCGCGAGGGCAGCGAGCGTATTGGCCGTCAGCAGCAGACGTGGGTACGCTTTCCCTCGGGCTGGCGAATTGTCGCCGCCCAGGTGAGCCTGATGCTCTAATGTGCTGGAAATACCCTCTTCCTGGACGGGAGAGGGTAAAGACAGGGCTATTGATTTTGTGACGCCTGGTACGGATGAAAGTCACGCCAGCGATCGGCAATCTGCTGACGGGTACAGATCCAGACGTTGTCATGCTGCTGCACATAATCAAGAAAGCGCTGTAGCGCCCGAAAGCGGCCCGGCCGTCCAAGCAGGCGGCAGTGCATCCCAATGGACATCATTTTCGGCGCAGACTCGCCCTCCTCATAAAGCACATCAAAGCTGTCTTTCAGGTATGTGTAAAACTGCTCGGCGGTATTAAAGCCCTGGGCGGTGGCAAACCGCATGTCGTTCGCATCAAGCGTGTAAGGCACAATCAGATGCGGTTTGCGCGTGCCGTCACTGCACGCCACCTCGCTCCAGAACGGCAAATCATCGCCATAATAATCGCTGTCGTAATCAAAGCCGCCGTGCTCCACCACCAGCTGGCGGGTATTGGGGCTGTCGCGGCCGGTGTACCAGCCTGTGGGGGGCTTGCCAAAGAGATCGGTGAAGACCTGCACCGCTTTATTCAGATGCTCACGCTCCTGCTCAATGGGCATGTTCTGGTAATGGATCCAGCGCCAGCCGTGGCTGACCACGTCATAACTGGCCGCTTTGATCGCCTCCACCACATCCGGATGACGCGCCAGCGCCATTGCCACACCGAACACCGTTAGCGGCAATCCACGACGGCTGAACTCCCGGTGGATCCGCCAGAAACCGGCGCGGCTGCCGTACTCATATAATGAATCCATCGACATATGCCGGTCAGGGTAGCTGGCGGCACCGATAATATCGGACAAAAACTGTTCTGAACCGGCATCGCCGTGCAGCACATGGTTTTCGGAGCCTTCTTCATAATTAAGCACAAACTGCACGGCAATCCGCGCGTTGTGCGGCCACTGCGCGTGCGGCGGCTCCCCTGCGTAACCGCGCAGGTCGCGCGGGTAATCGTCTGCCAAAAATGCCATCTCCCACCTCTTCTCGTCAGAATGAATTTAATGTCTGAAATTTGCCGCTTAACGTCTTGGCCTCCGGATAAGCTAAATCGCCCTGCTTACTGGTGGACAGCCCGAGCGCCACCAGCGACTCCACCATCTTCACCGCCGCGCTGACGCCGTCGATCACCGGCACGCGCAGTTCACGGGTCAACGCCTGGGCCAGCGTCGCCATTCCGCCACAGCCCAGCACAATCGCCCCGCAGCCATCCTCCTTCAGCGCCTGGATACAGCGGGCGCGCACTTTCTCCTGCGCCAGCCCGCTGCCATCCTCCAGCGCCAGAACCGGGAGATCGATGGCGTGAAGAGCGGCACAGTGGTGTTCAAAGCCGTACTGACGCAGAAGATGGCGGGCGATAATCAAGGTTCTCGGCAGCGTGGTCACAATTGAAAAACGGGTCGCCACCAGGGTCGCCATATGCATTGCCGCTTCGGCAATGCCTATCACCGGCCCCTGCGCCAGTTCGCGCGCCGCCAGCAGGCCGGGATCGCCAAAGCAGGCAATCACGTGGCCATCCACACCCTGCTCCCGACCGGCTTTGATCTGCTCCAGCACGCCGACCGCGGCGATAGCTTCATCAAAATGGCCCTCAATGGATGCCACCCCGTCTTCGGGACAGACCGCCAGTATCCGGGTGCGCGGCGCGGCAACCGCTCTCGCGGCAGCGCCGATGGTTTCCGTCATGCCCGGGCTGGTATTGGGATTGATCACTTGTATACAAATAGCGGCCATTATTGCTCCTTAAAACCGGCAAACAGCCGGGCGAAATCAGGCAGAGTGACGCCAGAGCGCTCAAAACAGAGGCTGGCGGCGATATGTTCAAAATGGTGCGTCAATGCATCGCTGAGGGGCTGTAGCGCTTTGTCCCGCAGCAGCTGAATAAGCTGGTCGTGATCGTTGCAGCGGCAGCCCTGACGCCATGGCGATCCCCAGGTCGCAATCACTAAGGAGGAGCGCTGACTCAGATGGGTCACCATTTCCGTGAGCACCTGATTGCAGGAGATCGCCTGCAGCTGAATATGAAACCCGGCGGAGTAGCGGAGCGCCGCCGGACCGTCGTAGCGTTCATGGGCCTGCTGCTCCTGGCGGACAATCGCCTCCAGCCCTGCCAGGTGGGTTGGCTGGCAGCGGGCCAGCACATCAGGCAAATTCGCGACCTCCAGCAGGGTACGGGTACGAAAGATCGCCTGCGCCTCTTCAACCGTCGGGCTGGCGACCTGTGCACCACGTTTGGGTGCCAGCGTGACCATTTGCACCGTTGCGAGTCGCTGAAGCACTTTTCTGATCCCCGTCCGGCTTACGCCAAATACCTCCGACAGCGCCTCTTCCGGCAGTCTGCTTCCCGGGGGAAGCTGATGCTCGACAATGGCCGTCATCAGCGCCTGGTAGATGGATTCGTCCTTATCATGCAGCTCTGGCGCGGCCTGCAGACGATGTTGGTTGCTCATTCATTACCCCAGCTTTTACTTTTAGATAGCATCTTGTATACATACGATTAAATTATTGTATACAAAATGAACGATTTCTGGCCTGGATCCTGCAACGCCTCAGTAAGCCACTTAAAACGGGTTTCACTTACAGGAGCAGATTTCATGCCAAACAGACAAAACACGCATCAGGTTAATGACGCCGATCCTCACGCGGGTTACAGCCCACGGCTCTGCAATGAAGATCTGGCCCCGACACGCGATCAAAACTGGAGCTGGTACAACATCTTTTCGTTCTGGATGTCAGATGTGCACAGCATGGGAGGCTACGTGGTGGCCGCGAGCTTCTTTACCCTCGGCCTGGCGAGCTGGCAGGTTCTGCTGTGCCTGCTGGTGGGAATTTGTATCGTCCAGCTGTGCGCTAACCTCGTGGCGAAGCCCAGCCAGATGGCGGGCGTTCCCTATGCGGTGATCTCCCGCCAGGCGTTTGGCGTCTTTGGCGCTAACATCCCGGCGGTGATCCGCGGGCTTATCGCCTTCGCGTGGTATGGCATCCAGACCTGGCTGGCGGCCAATGCGCTGATGCTGGTATTACTGAAATTCTGGCCATCGCTGTCGGCGCTTACCTCAGCCAGCTTCCTGGGTCTGTCCCATCTCGGCTGGCTCTGCTTTGCTACCATGTGGCTGCTGCAGGCGATGGTGTTCTGGCACGGAATGAGCGCGATTAAGCGCTTTATTGATATTGCCGGACCGGCGGTTTATGTGGTGATGCTGGCGCTGGCGGGCTGGATTGTATACAAAACCGGGCTCGACGGGATCTCCTTTACCCTCGCCAGTAAATCCCTCACCACCGGGGAGCAAACCTGGCAGATGATCACGGCCATCGCGCTGGTGGTCTCCTACTTCTCCGGCCCGCTGCTCAACTTCGGCGACTTCTCGCGCTACGGCAAAAGCATGGGCGAGATCCGCCGCGGCAACCGCTGGGGTCTGCCGTTCAACTTCCTGCTGTTCTCTGTCGTTACGGTGGTTATTGTCTCCGGTACTCAGTCCCTGTTTGGCCGGATGATTACCGATCCGATTGAAACCGTCAGCCGCGTAGGCAACGACCTGGCCGTCGCCATCGGCCTGCTGACCATGATCACCGCCACCATCGGGATCAATATCGTGGCGAACTTTGTCTCCCCGGCGTTCGATTTCTCAAACTGTTCGCCGCAGAAGATCAGCTTTCGCACCGGCGGAATGATCGCCGCCGTCGGCTCGGTCCTGCTGACGCCATGGAACCTGTTTAACTCCCCGGAGCTTATCCACTACACCCTCGACGTGCTGGGGGCGTTTATCGGCCCGCTGTTCGGCATTCTGCTGGTGGATTTCTATGTGATTAAGCGCGGTCAGGTTTCAGTTAACGACCTGTTCGACGATACGCCAAAAGGGAAATACTGGTATCGCAACGGCTTCAACCCAAAGGCCATCGCCGCGCTGGTTCCCTCCGTCGCCATTGGTCTGGTCATCAGCTTTATTCCGGCCCTGCATGAAGTGGCTAACTTTAGCTGGTTTATTGGCGTCTTTGTGAGCGCTGCCGCCTACCGATGGATTGCGCGGGAGGATCGCGCCGCTGCGCCTGCCCGTTTTGGCGCCCTTGCCCAGAAAGAGTAATTCAGCCCCGCCGCGGCACTCCGCCGCGGCGCGCCCTCCTTCCGGATAAACTGGCATCAATTTTGCTCGCTCTGTTTACCCTTTCGTTTAGCCACAAGGCAGAGACTGATGGACTACCATATCGCCCTTCGCGGCGCCTTTTTCGACATCGGTACCGTTGCCGATTGCCCTGACGATATCGCCCGTCACGCACGCTACGTGGAGGATGGCTTACTTTTTATCCGGGACGGGTGCATTGTGGCGCTCCTCCCCTGGCTGGAGGGGGAGCAGTACCTGCAGCCACTGAAAGGCTATCGCGATCTGAGCGGGAAACTGTTACTCCCCGGTTTTGTCGATGCCCACGTCCACTATCCGCAAACCGAAATGATTGGTGCTTTTGGCGAGCAGCTGCTGGAGTGGCTCACGACCTATACGTTTCCGGTGGAGGGTCAGTTTTCCGACGCCGGTTACGCCACGGAGATCGCACAGTTCTTTATCAGCCAGCTCCTGAGCCATGGCACCACCACCGCGCTGGTATTTTGTACCCTGCATCCTGAATCGGTGGACGCCCTTTTCAGCGAAGCGCTGAAGCTGAATATGCGCCTGCTTGCCGGTAAGGTGATGATGGACCGTCATGCCCCGGACTATCTCAGCGAAAGCGCGGAGCAGAGCTACCGGCAAACCCGGGAGTTGATTCAGCGCTGGCATCAGCGCGGGCGCCTTGGTTACGCCATTACCCCCCGCTTCGCCCCCACCTCCACGCCAGCGCTGCTGGCTGCGGTGCAACAGCTGCGGGAGGAGTTCCCCGACACCTGGCTGCATACCCATCTGAGCGAAAACCTCAGCGAAGTCGCATGGGTAAAAAGCCTGTGGCCGGAGCATGAACACTATCTTGATGTCTACCATCACTACCAACTGACCGGCGAGCGCAGCGTTTTTGCCCACGGTATCCATCTGGCGGACGCAGAGTGGCAATGCCTGCACGATACCGGTTCCGCCGTGGCCTTTTGCCCCACCTCTAACCTGTTTCTCGGCAGCGGGCTGTTCCGTTTGCCCACCTGCTGGCAGAAAAAGGTGCGAATGGGGATCGGCAGCGACGTCGGCGCAGGCACCACGTTCAGCATGCTGCGAACGCTGGGGGAGGCTTATAAAGTGGGCCAGTTGCAAAGCTATCGCCTGCGTGCCAGCGAAGCCTTCTACCATGCCACCCTCGGCGGTGCGCACGCCCTGCGTCTTGATGACAGGATTGGTAATTTCCAGCCGGGTAAAGAGGCCGATTTTGTGGTCATCGACCCGGCAGTCACGCCGCTGCAACGCTTACGCAGCGGACGCTGCAAAGATATCTATGAGCAGCTGTTCGTGTTGATGACCCTGGGGGATGAGCGCAATATCAGCGAGACCTGGGTGAACGGCAAATGCGTCTGGGGGGAAGCAGAGGGGGAGTAACGAGGGTACCGGCGTCTGACATGACGCCGGTAAAAGACTGCGTTAACTTCCGCGATAGGTAGACCAGCCGCCAGGGGCAATCAAAAACGGCAGATGGTAGCGATCGCCCGCCGTCTCCCGGATGGCAAAATCAATCTGCGCGCTCAGAAAGATCGTCTCCCGGCCACCGGCGGCAAACCACTCTCCAGTCGCCGCCGTCAGGCGGTAGCGCCCTGCCGCCAGTTGCCCGGCGCCGAGCTCGCCGATTCGCCCGTTCTCGTCCGTCACGCCTGCGGCAATCTGCGCGCCTTCCCGCTCCAGCGTCACCTTCACCCCCTGCGCCGGTCGGCCGGTAGAGATATCCAGAATATGGGTGCTTAAGGTACTCATTCGCCAATGGCTCCTTCCAGTCGTAATAACGTAATTTCGCGCAGCTGCGCTAACGCATCCTGCACCTCTGCACTGTCGCTGTTGTCTAAACGGCGCGACAGCGCCTGTAGAATATCCTCCCCGCTGCGCCCTTTAGCGCGGATCAGAAAGACCCGCCCAAATCGCGCCTCGTAGCGGGCATTGCCCTCCCTGAGGGCCCGGGCCAGGGCGGCATCGCCATCGTTAACGCTGGCCTGTTCCTGACGCGACAGCGCCGCGTGCTGCTGCTCACCCGCGGGCTTTTCTCCGATGCGCGGATGGGCGCTCAGGGCCTGGTTCAGCTCAACTTCTCCCCAGGAGGCCATCAGCTGCTGCGCGGCATGCAGCATTGCCTCACGGGAGCGCCAGGGGCGCCCCTCAGCCAGCGCCGTCGCCCAGCCGGGAACGGCGACGCAGGGAGCCAGCAGGGTAGCGGCCTCTGCGACGCTCAGGCGGTTAAAGTGATTCAGCGTGATCATCAGCGCTCCTTTTTACCGCCGCGGCGGTTGATGTCTCTTCCGGGATAATCAGATTGAGGATAATCGCGACCAGACCACCGCTGGTGGCCGCTGAGCCGAACAGGTTCTCAACCACCGGCGGGAAATGGGCCAGGAATTCAGGCACGGCTTCGATACCCAGCCCAAAGCCAAATGCCAGACCGACAATCAGCATATCGCGGCGGGTCAGCGGTTTCTGGGTCACGATGCGGATCCCCGCCGCGACCACGCAACCAAACATCACCATGGTCGCGCCGCCCAGTACCGGCGCCGGGATCTGACGAAGGAGCTCGCCAAAGGGTGGGAACAACCCCAACAAAATCAGGATCCCACCGATATAGCGGCCAACGTAGCGGCTGGCAACGCCGGTCATCTGGATCACGCCGTTGTTCTGCGCAAAGGTGGTGTTCGGAAAAGCGCAGAGCATCGCCGCCACCATACAGCTGATCCCGTCCGCCATAATGCCGCCTTTCAGACGCGTACGAAAGGCACGATCGTCGATGGACTGCTGCGAAATCAGGCTGTTGGCCGTCAGATCGCCGACGGCTTCCAGAATGCAGACCAGCGATACCAGCGCAATGGGCAAAAAGATCGCGCCGTTAAACTCAAAGCCAAACGGGAAGAGCTGGGGCAGGCGGAACCAGACGTCGCCAACGGGCTTAAGCTGGAAACTTCCGCTCAGGGCGGCCGCCAGGCAGCCGACGGCGATGCCTGTCACCACCGACGAAAGTCGCAGCCAGCGGTTTTTCATGCAGCTGAGCAGGACGATGGTGCCCAGCGTCACGGCGCCGAGCGTGATATTGCCCATACTGGCGAACTCTTTTGCATGCTCCCCGCCGCTCCAGTTGACGATGCTGACCTTAATCAGGCTCATGCCAATCAGCGCAATAACGCTACCGGTAATAATCGGGGTAAAAATTCGCTTCAGGGGTTCGATAAAGCGGCTGACGATACAGGGAACCAGTGCGGCAACGAAATTGACGCCAAACAGCATAGCCATAATATCCTGCGGCGTGCCCCCCTGCCCCTTTACCCACATGCCACCTGCGATCGCCACCCCGAGAAAAGCAAAGCTGGTGCCCTGCATACAGATCATGCCGGCGCCAACGCCCCACAGGCGGTTAGATTGTAAAAAGGTGCCGATACCCGATGCCAGCAGGGACATGCTGATTAAATAAGGCAGCCACTGCTCTAACCCTAATGCAGCCCCGATAATCAGCGGCGGCGTAATAATTCCCACCAGCCCGGCAAGCACATGCTGTAGCGCGCTGAAAATAGCCGGAACCGGCGGAATCTGCTGCTCAAGGCCGTACAGTAAGCCACCGTTCTTTTCCTCTGACATAGTCTTTCATCCCGTTGCGAATAAGCGTGCAGTGGCAATTGCATAAACCAGGCCAGATTTGCTCACTTTTTGTCACTACTGGATTTACACCTTTAATATCAGTTAATTAATCGCTTCCTCAGTCAATAACCAGCGGTCTGAAACGCACCTGCCTCATGAAACATTAGATTCTTAATTAGCTTTCAGGAAACTATTGATTCACAAAAGAGCAACATTTACCCCATTACGCCCTCCTTTTGTGCAAACGCCGCCGTAAAAGACGCCGGAAAGCGCCAGATGCCTCCGATCGTCATTGTGGTACGCAAATTGCTCAAGGCTATTACAACGCAAAACAGGAGAAGAATATGAAAGCACTGGTGATTGGGGGCGGGATTGGCGGTCTGAGCGCGGCGGTGGCGCTAAAAAATGCGGGTATCGAGTGCGAGGTCTTTGAGGCCGTAAAAGAGATCAAACCGGTGGGCGCCGCCATCTCCATCTGGCCGAATGGCGTAAAATGCATGCGCCACCTGGGTATGGGCGAAATTATCGACAGCTACGGCGGCCCGATGCATTTTCTGGCCTATAAAGAACACCGCCGGGCAGAGACCCTCACGCAGTTCAGCCTTGCTCCGCTGGTGGAGCGCACCGGCGGACGTCCCAGCCCGATATCCCGTGCAGAATTGCAGCGCGAGATGCTCGACTTCTGGGGACGCGATGCCGTGCAGTTCGGTAAACGCGTGACCCGCTGCGAAGAGAATGCCGACGGCGTCTGCATCTGGTTCACCGATGGCTCAACGGCACAGGGGGATTTCCTGATTGCCGCCGACGGTAGCCATTCCGCGCTGCGCCCGTATGTGCTCGGCTACACTCCGCCGCGCCGCTACGCGGGCTACGTTAACTGGAATGGGCTGGTGGATATTGATGAAACCATCGCCCCCGGCAATCAATGGACCACGTTTGTCGGCGAGGGAAAACGCGTCTCGCTGATGCCGGTCTCCGGCGGCCGCTTTTACTTTTTCTTCGACGTTCCGCTGCCGCTGGGCCTCCCGGAAGATCGCAGTACCCTGCGCGCTGACCTTAGCCGCTACTTCAGCGGATGGGCGCCGCAGGTGCAAAAGCTGATCGCCACTCTCGACCCGCAGACCACAAACCGGATCGAGATCCATGATATCGAACCCTTCGATAAACTGGTGCGCGGGAAAGTAGCGCTGCTGGGGGATGCGGGGCACAGCACCACACCGGATATCGGCCAGGGCGGCTGCGCGGCAATGGAGGATGCGGTGGTGCTGGGGGATCTGTTCCGCCAGAGTCAGGACATTTCACAGGTGTTAGGCCAGTATGAAACGCTACGCCGGGACCGGGTCCGCGACCTGGTGCTGAAGGCGCGCAAACGGTGCGATGTCACCCACGGTAAAGACAGGGCGCTGACAGAGGCGTGGTATCAGGAGCTGAAGGCTGAGACCGGAGAGCGGATCATCAATGGCCTGTGTGAAACCATTCAGGGCGGGCCGTTGGGCTAAACGCGGCGGCTGTTCGGGCTTTTGTGGACAACACCGGTTAGGGCGCAGCCTGCATCATCTCCATAACCCCGGTCAGCTTCTGGATAGCCATCTGCGCCGGGCGGGAAAGCTGGCGCGAGGGTGCGGTGCACAGGGCCAGCGTCAGCGGCCGCAGCAGCTTATTACGCAGCGGTATAAATGCCAGGCGCCCCTCCTTCACCTCATCCAGAACATCCAGTCGGCTAAGGACGGTAACGCCGCTGCCTTTCAACAGCAGCGATTTAATCAGCCGGATGTCGTTGCAGCGCACGCTATTTGCCGGGGAAAAATCATAATGGCGATAGAGCATCGACACCCGCTCATGCACGATGAGCGGTGCCCCGGCAATGATATGCCGCTCGTCGCTTAATTCCCCCAGTGAGAGCATCGCAGCCTGAGCCCGGGGATGATCCGGGCGCATCACCACCCCCATCTCCAGCTCGGCAAATGCCAGCACGCTCAGTCCGGCCTGGCCTTCGGGATCGAGGATCAGGCCAAAATCGAGATCCGCCTGCCGCACCCGCTGGCTGACGGTATGGCTGTCCGCCACCTGCAGGTTCAGCTCCAGCCAGTGCCAGCTGCCAATAATCTCCGCCAGCGCGGCGGCAAAACATCCTTCCGCCAGGGCCTGCACCATGCCGACGCTGACGGTGCCGCGCTTCAGCCCCTGAAGCTCATCAAATTTCTGCCGCGTAAGCTGAAACTCCTTTTGCCAGCGCAGCAGATTTTCATACAGCAGCTCGCCAGCCGTGGTCATACGCAGCCCTTCGGGCAGACGCTCAAACAGCGGCGTACCGAACGCCTCCTCGGCCTGCAAAATTTGCCGGTTAATCGCCGAGGCGGAAATATGCAGTTTTTCCGCCGCCCGGCGCAGGCTACCGCTGCGGGCCACTTCGGTAAAATAGACAGCAAAACGCGAAAATGGACTCATTCTGGCCTGTTCTCTTTTTTGCAACGCATAGCTGAATTAATGGCGATGGATGTCAACACCCTAATATGGCAACAATAAACTCACAACAATTAAACAATTATTTGTGTGAGCAGGAAAAGACGCCATGAACAGAACGCAACCCACGCCCCCCGCCCATTGCACCTTTGAGCCTGACGACTGGCTGCGTCTGGCGAAATGCTGGCACCCGGTCGCCCGCGCCTGCGATATCGGCCCGGCGCCAGTAAAAGCCACCCTGCTGGATGAGCAGCTGGTGATCTACCGCATTAAAGGCCAGGTGGTGGTAGCCCGCGATGTCTGTCCCCATCGCGGCGTACCGCTGACGCTCGGTTTTCACGATGAAGAGGGGATCGTCTGCCCCTATCACGGGCTGCGCTTCGGCGAAGAGGGCCGCTGCAATCGCATCCCCTCCAGTCCCGATCAGCCGGTTCCGGCTAAGCTTCATCTCACCGCATTTGCGGTGGAGGAGCGCTACGGCCTGATCTGGACCTGTCTGGACTTCGATCCGCAGGATCCTGTGCCGCTGCCGGTCATGCCGCACTGGCACGATGAGGGCTTTCAGCAAATCAACTGCCCGGGGTTTGAGGTCAAGGGTTTTGCCGGTCGTCAGGTCGAAGGGTTTCTTGATGTGGCCCACTTCGCGTGGATCCATACCGACACCTTTGCCGATCCGGATAATCAGGTCGTGCCGACCTACAGCACCCAGGAGACACCGTCAGGCTTCAGTGCCGATTACTGGAGTTCGGTGAGCAACTATCCCCCGAGCGCCGGTTTTCGGGCGCCGGAGGGTTTCCAGTGGCTACGCCATTTTGAAATGCATCTGCCCTTTACCGCCACCCTGACCATCCATTTCCCCGGCGATGATCGGCTGGTGATCATGAACGCCGCCTCGCCGGTCTCCTCGCGGATCACCCGCATGTTTGCGCCCATCGCGCGTAATTTCGATCTGCACGTGCCGGTGGAAGAGGTGCACGCCTTCAATCTGCGCATCTTTGAGGAGGATCGCCTGATGGTGGAGACGCAGCGTCCGGAAAGATTGCCGCTGGATTTAACCCTTGAGGCCCACATTCCCGCCGACCGCAGCTCCATCGCCTACCGCCGTGGTCTTAAGAAAATGGGTTTCGGCGACTTTTTCCTTGTCTGAAGGAGCACCATCATGAGCGAACTACTCGATGTTGTTGTGGACGGCCTCTGGCGACAGGGGAGCCACAGCCTCGCCGTCAGGCTGGTGGCCGAAAACGGTTTGCCGCTCCCCGTCTGGCAGCCCGGCGCGCATATCGATGTGCATCTGCCCTGCGGGCTTATCCGCCAGTATTCCCTCACCGGAGCGCAGCGCGAGCAGGACGGGTATCTGATTTGCGTGGCGCTGGAGAGCGGATCCCGCGGCGGGTCCCGCTATATTCACCAGCAGTTGCGCCCCGGCCAGAGGCTGGCTATCTCCCGCCCGCGAAATCTGTTCCCTTTACTGTCGGCAGAACGGGTGATGCTGCTGGCGGCCGGGATTGGCATAACGCCGCTGTATGCCATGGCATTGCAGCTGGAGGCGCAGGGGGTGCCCTTTACCCTGCACTATTATCTGAAAACCCGTCATCACGGGGCCTTTGTCAGGGAGCTGCAGCAGGCGTTCAACATCGGGAGTGTAGTGATTCACTGTTCGAGTGAGGGGAGCAGCGCCCGCCATCACCTGTCCGCCGCGCTGGCAGAATCAACATCCGGGACCCCGATTTACCTTTGTGGACCCGCTGGCTTTATGGCGCATGCACGTCACGCCGCGCTGGAACAGGGCTGGCCGGAGACGCTGATCCACAGCGAAGCCTTCCAGCCCCTCGCAACGCCTGCCGACGCGCAGGCGGGAGAGACCTTCTGGGTGACCCTCGCGTCATCCGGTGAACGGTGGCCAGTGCCCCCGCATCAAACCATCGCCCAGGTCCTTCAGGAGAACGGCATCGACGTTCCCCTCTCCTGCGAGATGGGGATTTGCGGGGCCTGCCTGACCCCGGTGCTGGAGGGGATTATTGACCACCGCGACACCGTCCAGTCGGCGGCTGAAAAATCGGCCAGCACACAGCAGATTGCCCTTTGCTGCTCGCGCAGCCGGTCAGCGGATCTGCGTCTGGATATGTAAGTGTTCCGGCGGCGTCTGCGTCAGAACCCTTCCAGCACAATCTTCCCGACCGCACGCCCGGTCTCTAACTGAGCATGGGCTTTCTGCAGATTTTCCGCCGAAATCGCCCCGTAGTGTTCACCCAGCGTCGTGGTGATAATTTTATCGTCAATCAGCCCGGCAACCCGGGTCAGCAGTTGGTGCTGCGCAACCATATCGGCGGTCTCAAACATAGACCGGGTGAACATAAACTCCCAGTGCAGGGAGATGCTTTTTGCCTTCAGCGGGCGGGCGTCCAGCGTCTCGGGATCGTCAATCAGCGCCAGTTTCCCCTGCGGTGCCAGGGCCTTAATGATCTCCGCGTAGTGCGTCGCGGTGTGGTTAAGGCTGGCGACGTGGGTCACCTCTTTGATTCCTGCGGCGGCGAGGGCTTCCGACAGCGGTTTGCTGTGATCGATAACATGATGCGCCCCCGCCTCCTGCACCCATTTCTGGCTTTCGGGACGTGACGCCGTACCTACGACGGTCATTTTCGTCAGCTTACGCGCCAGCTGGACCAGGATCGAACCCACCCCGCCTGCGGCACCGACGATCAGCAGGGTATCGCCTTCGTTACCCTGCTCCTGAACGCCCAGGCGATCGAAGAGCATTTCCCACGCGGTGATGGCGGTTAACGGCATCGCCGCGGCAGCAGCGTTATCCAGGGTTTTGGGCTTCAGGGCCACAATACGCTCGTCCACCAGCTGGAACTCGCTGTTGCTGCCCGGCCGTCCCAGCGCCCCGGCGTACCAGACTTCATCCCCCGGGGCGAAAAGCGTCACCGCTTCGCCCACCGCGGCAACAACCCCTACCGCATCCCAGCCGAGCACCCGTGGGGTATCGCCGCTAAACCCGGCGCGGACCTTGGTATCCACCGGGTTAACGGAGATAGCTTTTACTTCAATCAGCAGATCGTGACCTGTCGCCACCGGCTGCGGCACTTCGATATCCTGCAGGTAGGCGATGTTGTCAGGGGCGGAACGGGTAATGGCAATGGCTTTCATAATCTCTCCGGCGTTTTATCGTGTGAGTCGCAATAATTTGATGGTAAAGCGAAGCTGTGACGGGAAAAATAGCCTCGCGGAGACAAGACTTATACTCGGGAGATGAAAATGTTTCGGCTTGAAGATTTGTTACTGTTCGTGCGGGTCTCGGCGCTGAGCAGCTTCAGCGATGCGGCGCGTGAAGCGGGCGTCCAGCCGGCGCAGGTCAGCTCCGCCATCAAACGGCTGGAGTCGTCTCTCGGCATCCGGCTCTTTGCGCGCTCCACCCGCAGCCTGCGCCTGACGCCGGAGGGCGAAGCCTGGCTTCCCTACGCGCGCCAGATGCTGGATGCGATGTACGCCGGAATGCAAAAAATACGCGCGCCCGAAGAGGAGATCTCCGGCACGCTGCAGATTGCCGTCCCGTCGGATCTGGGCCGCCATCTTCTGCTCCCGGTGTTTCAGGCGTTTGACCAGCGCTACCCGGCATTGCGGCTGCGCATCTTTTTCTCCGACCAGGTGGCCGACGTGTTTAAAGATCCGGTTGATATCGCCTTTCGCTACGGCACGCCGGAAGATGCATCGTACATTTCGCTCCCGGTCGCGCCGGATAACCGCCGCGTGCTGGTGGCCTCTCCGGAGTGGGTCGCCCGCCACGGTGAGCCCTCGCACCCCGATGAGTTAAGCCGGGTCAACGCCCTTACCTTTGTCCTGCGCGGTCGCCTTCACGATCGCTGGACCTTTTTCCGCGACGGCGAAACCCACAGCGTGAGCGTCAGCGGCACCATGATGAGCGATGATGCCGAGGTCATCCGTCGCCTGGCGGTCTCCGGGGCGGGCGTGGCCTATAAATCCAGGCTGGACGTCGCAGAAGATCTCCGCGCCGGTCGGCTGCAGATCTTGATGAAGGGGTATGAGGGGGAAAGCGTGCCGCTGAATATGATCTGTCCGCACCGCAAACAGCTGTCTGCGGGGGTCAGATTATTGTATGAGGCGGTTAAAGCGTGCTGTGAAGGTCAGTCAGCGCACGATGATGTAATTTGATCACCGCTTTTTTGACCGTCCCGGGGTGAGTGGTAAAACAGCCCGGCTTATGGGGTTCGCCCGGCATAAAAATGGCAAACATCCCCGGCTTCAACGTTACGGACTGCTGATGTTCAATGCGGTCGCAGAGCTGATAGTCCTCCTCCTCGTGCCACTCATCACAGTCCCGGGCGCTTCCCGCCAGGCCGAAATAGATGTGCTCTTCCCCCTCCAGCAGGATCTGAATATCGATATACGCGCGGTGCAGCTCCGCGCGTTTTTCCTCTGCGCGCTGGGTCGCAAACTGCATCACATTCACCCACATCTCTTCACCCTGCAGCGGATAGCTGCCCGGTGCCAGCTGCGACAGCCCCGCGCTCAGCACCTGGTCGATCGCCTGACAGAACACCGCCGACAGACCGGCAGCCTGCATGCGGTTGATATCCCCCAAAATCATTGCCACGCTCCTTTTGCCCACAATGCCGCGCCCAGCAGCCCCGCGTCGCCGCGATGGCGGGCTGAACAGAGTTCGGTCTGATAAACGCCTGGCTCCTGCGCCAGGTAGTGCTGCACCTGCGACAGATAGCCGTCGGCGAGGCCAATACTGCCGCCAATCACCACCCGCTGGCAGTCGGTCAGGGCTTTCAGATCGGCAATTAACCGCGCCAGCGTGCGGGCAGAGCGCGCAATCAGCGCCACCGCCTGGGCATGCCCCTCTGCGGCATGGGCAAAAATGGCTTTCGCATCCAGCCCGCAAAGCTCTCCTTCTGCCGCCGCGGCGATGCCCCGGCCCGAGGCGATGGCTTCCACGCAGCCGATCCGCCCGCAGCCGCAGCGCGGCCCGTTCGGGTCGGCCAGGGTGTGGCCGCAGTGCCCGGTCAGCCCGCCGGAGCCGGTCACCAGTTTGCCGTTATGGACAACCCCGCCCCCCACGCCGGTCGACACGGTGATAAACACCATATCGCGGACGGCGTGCGGCATGTGCTGATACTCCGCCAGCGCCGCGGCCTGGGCATCGTTCAGGGCTACGCCGGGAAGCCCGGTCAGAGCCGACAGATATTTCACCAGCGGGAAATGCGACAGCCCGCCGAGGTTTGCCGGGTTAATCGAGGTGAGCACGCCCTCCTGAATAATCCCGGTCGAGGCGACAGCGAAGTGCTGCGCCCGCGGGTAAAGCGGCGTCACCAGTTCACTCATCGCCGCTTCCAGCGCATCCGGCGTTTTGCTGGCGGGAGTGGGGATCTCCCGGCGCTCAATAATCTTCAGCTCGCTGTCCACCAGCGCCGCGGCGAGTTTGGTCCCGCCGATATCCATCGCCAGCGTAATCATTTTGTTGCTCCCTGCAGGGCATCGCGATACCACTGGCAGATATGCTCCAGCCGGGTGATGGCAGAGCCGACCGTCACGGCCCATGCCCCGTGCTCAATGGCCTGCGCCGCCAGCTCCGGTGAGTTGTAGCGCCCTTCGGCCACCACCCGGCAACCGGCCTGACTCAGGGTAGAAACCAGCGCCAGATCCGGCTCGACGGGGGTGACGTCTGAGGTGTAGCCCGAAAGCGTAGTGCCAATCAGCTCAACCCCCAACTGGCGGCAATACAGCCCGTCCTGCTCTGAGGAGCAGTCTGCCATGGCGATCAGCTGATGGTGGCGAATGCGCGCCAGCAGGGCCTCAACCGGTACAGGGCGCGGGCGCTGCGTACCGTCAAAGGCAATGATGCTGGCCCCCGCCTCGGCCAGCGCATCCACATCCTCCAGCCACGGCGTAATGCGCACCGGGGTGTCGGGCAGATCGCGCTTCACGATGCCGATAACCGGCACGCTCACCACTGCGCGTACCGCCCGCAGGTTTTCAATCCCTTCGATGCGCAGCCCCACGGCACCCGCCTGCTCTGCCGCCAGCGCCATCGCCGCCACAATCTCCGGCTTATCCAGCGGGCTGTTGGGTACCGGCTGACACGAGACGATCAGCCCGCCCCGGGCCTTAACGTTTGCATCCAGTTCATCAAGGAACGACATAACTCCTCCGTTAAAAATTCAGCCTTTGTGTCTGGCGAGCTGGCTGGCTTTGTCGCCAGCGATAATGGCGCCGCTGAACGGTTTACCGTCGATGGCATCGTGGGTACGCAGGGCTTCAGGATGCAGCCAGCGTTGAACGCGGGACGGCATATCAAAGCCAATCAGCAGGATGACGACGAACGTCAGGCCAAACGACAGCGAGCAGAGCGCGGTGCCCAGATCCAGACGCTGGGCGATAAACGCCCCCAGAACCGGGGCCAGTGCGCCGCCGAGCGCGCCGACGTTATAGGTAAACCCGAGCCCCGCCGCGCGCTGTTCGGTATCAAAGTAGCCACCGATCAGTTTAGGCAGGATCCCGGAGATACCCTGGCCAAGCATCTGCTGGAAGAAGAGCAGCAGGCCCAGCACCCAGACGCTGCTGCCGCCAATGGTGAAGACCGGAACGATCAGCAGCTGGGAGGCCAGCAGGCTACAGACATAGGCCTTGCGCGTGCCCAGCCAGTCGCCAAGGAACCCCCCGGCGCAGCAGCCAGCCGCCGCGCCAAAGCCGCTGAAGAACAGCACCTGGGCAACGGTTGCGGGGTCGTAAGCCAGATCGGTTTTCAGATACGTCGGCAGCAGGGCCTGAATCGGCCAGGAGTATAAGAAGGCAAACAGCACCACCACCATCAGGGTGACGCCGGTCGGCCAGCGCTTGCCGCTGCTTTGCACCATAAAACTGATGAAGATCCCCGCGCACAGCAGACCGAGAATGGCCACAATCGCGGCGCTCTCCAGCTGGCCTGCGAAGCAGAACCACAGCGAAACGGCGGCCACCAGGGTCATGGCGATGTTGATAAACCGGTGTTCGCCGCGATAGAGAATATCCACCATGGTTTTCACCGGCGTATTGCTCTGCTGCTTCTCTTTCCAGTCTTCCGCCTCCGGGATATTTTTTCGCAGCCAGAGGGCAAACACGATTGGCAGAATGCCGATGAAGAACAGCGCCCGCCAGCCCCACTCCGGCACCACCAGGCTGTAAACCTGCGCCGCCACTACCGCGCCCACGGAGAAGCCCGAGATCAGGAAACCGCTGGCTTTATTACGCAGGTGTTTGGGCCAGCTTTCGATCACGTAGGTGGCGCTGGAGCCATACTCCCCCGCCATCCCCATGCCGATCACCAGCCGGGCGATAAACATGGTGGTGTAGCCCTGGGCCAGACCGCAGGCCAGCGTCCCGACGGAAAAGAGAACAATGCTGCTGACCATCGCCAGACGACGACCGTAGCGATCCCCCATCGCGCCCAGTACCAGGCCGCCGAACCAGCGGGAGATAAAGGCGGCGGAGATCAGACTTGCGGCGTGCAGGGTGGTCAGGCCGAATTCGGTTTTTATATCGGTTAAAACAAGGGCGATGAGGACAAAATCAAAACCATCAAGAACATAACCGACCCAGGCGGCAGAAAACGCGCGCCACTGCTGACGGTTAAGGCAACGATACCACGGGACATTTTGTGTCATTGTATTCATGTCAGTCTCCGCAATGGGTAAACCCATACGCTGTTTTGTAGGATACAGCTTCAGTGATGCCGGGTATGCCCGGCATCCGGCGTTGTCTTATTGTTGTTCTTGTTCCTGCTGGAGCAGCTGCGCTAACGCCCGCAGCTCAGGCAGGTACTTCTCATCCACAGGGGAAAACGGCTTGCGGCACAGCGGAACATCAATCACGTCCATATAGTGCAGCACCGTTTTCAGGCCACGGAACACGCCCACTTTGATCAGCAGGTCGATGACCTCGTTACATTTTGTCTGCAGCGCGCTGGCGGTGGCGATATCCCCCTCCTTCAGCGCTTTAACGATCCCCTGATAGCGCCAGCCCATGATGTTATAGGTGCTGCCGATCCCGCCATCCGCGCCCGCAAGCAGGCCGGAGGCGAAGATCTCATCGTAACCGTTGTACAGCACCAGATCCGGATGCGCCCGGCGGATCTGCTCCATCTGGAAAAGATCGCCGGAAGTCTGCTTCAGCGCGCCGACGCCCGGCAGGGTCACCAGGGTGTTGATCTGATCGAGCGAGAGCTTGACCCCGCTCAGGGCCGGAATGTTGTACACCACCATCGGCAATCCATCCGCCGAATCAATAATTCCCCGGTAGTGATCGCAATGCTCTTCAAAGCTGAACGGATAGTAGAACGGCGTGACGGCAGAGACGGCGTCATAGCCAAAACGGCTGGCGACCTGGGCCAGCTGCTGGCTCTCATGGGTGCTGACGGTGCCGACATGGGCAATCAGGGTCACTTTGCCTTTGGCCTCTTCGGCGACAATCTCCAGCACTTCCTGACGTTCGGCACTGTTCTGCACAAAGGCTTCACCGGTGGAGCCCCCGACATACAGGCCGTCTATCCCCTGAGCGATGTTGAACCGTACCAGCTGGCGCAGGCTTTGCGTATCCAGCTTCTGCTGGCGATCGAAGGGGGTAAGAAGCGCGGGCATAACCCCTTTAAGCGTGACGGACATAGATACCTCGAATGTGTTGTGATGACGTTTTAACGGTAGACCTTTATACCTGTTATACCAGACAGATTAAAAACAGCGCGATCGAAATGCGCGGAACGCGATCTACTTCACTAAACGATCGAGGTTATTTACGGCGCTTTTTGCCCTGCTCGAAGGCGTGCCAGGTGGCAAAAACGCTGGTGAGGTGGGCCTGTAACGCCTGTTCAGCGGCATCGGGATCGCGGCTGCGGATGGCGTTAAAGATGGCGATATGTTGTTGATAGCTGGTGTTATTGTGCTCGTGCAGCGCCTGCTCAGGTACGGCAGGACGGGCGGCGATCAGCCAGTCGATCAGCGCCACGTGGATCGACATAAAAATAGGGTTGTTGGGGATCTCCGCCAGCACGCGGTGAAACTCCACGTCGGAGCGGATAAACAGGGCATTGTCATCCAGCGACTGGCTGTTCAGCTCCAGCGCTTTTTCCAGCAGGGCAATCTGTTCATCGCTGGCATGCTGGGCGGCGTGGCGCACCAGGCTGGATTCAAAGAACAGGCGCAGCTGCTCAAAATGGGCAATCCCGCCCGGATGGGCGAGAAAATCTTTCGCCATACCGGAGAGTTCGCTGATGATGGTATCCGCAGACGGACGCGAAATACGGGCGCGCTCGCCGTTCTGGATCTGCACCAGCCCTTTACGCTTTAACGCCGCCAGCGCTTCGCGCACCGAAGGCCGCCCGACGTTGAAAAAGGCCATCAGTTCGCGTTCGGAAGGCAGCTGCTCCCCTTCGGCGAACTCGCGGCGGCGGATCATCTGCTCCAGCTCTTCTTCCACCATCTCGGACAATTTTTTGCGCGCCAGCGGGCGGCGACGCAAGGTGCGCCCAATGGTCTCAGAGGAGATTTCTGTCTGTTTTTCGCTGGAAAGAGTCATAGACGTTACATCGTAAGAAGTTGAGTTAAGGAGTTCTTTATCATACCACAGGCGTTTGTGCCAGGTGTTATGGGTTACGCAGGCGGCGGGGATAACTGTAGTGCAGACATCGACTTATATAGCGCTGGGCCCGGGAATATTGCCAATGGTATAATATCGGAATAATTCTCAATTGCAGATATTACTCTTTTTAAATATCGCCCTCGCCATTTAAAGATTATTAAACTTGACCAGGCGTTCAAATATTACTTCGCAGAGTAATATTGTTTCCCAACCGAAAAATTTAAAATAAATTTGCACGCTAAATAGCCCCAGGTTTTTTAAAGCCGAATAAAAAAAGAATTTCTGAAATATAGACAGCAAGAATAAAGATGTACAACTCCGCGCAACCGGTTTCAACGGTGCGCACTCGCACGCCCGTTGTCGCGCCGGGCATGACAGCTTTTTTAATAAGCAGGCGAAGCAATGTAAATGCCCCTGCGCTGCCTCTTAAATAAATTTAACAACGGCAACAACGGGGTAGAAAAATAATAAACAAACTTTCAGGCGCTCATAAAAAAGTATTATTGTCGGAAGATAAAGACATTCCATAGTTATCTCCATAGCGGGACTGTAACATGTGATAACACTTTTACACATCCGTTAAGCCACGCTAAAACATTGTCATCTCTGTGACCCTAACCCTTTGAATATCTCTGCATATTCTAAGCGCCGAGTCCGTTAGTGATTTTATTTATCTCTCCGCGGGAGGGATAAATAAACTTACCCAAAATTCTTTCCCGACCACCCAGAAATATTGGGCGAAAGCGTATTGTCATTAACGACTTAACACGGAGCACATTAATGCCATCGCAAACATAAAAATCAATCCCGTACGACCCGGCGCATTCTTTTCGCACAATTTTTAAACAGCGAAAACGAATGATGATAGCGATCCAAGCTTGAGGTAATTATTTATGGCCGAACAATATGATTTTACTGTCACGCTGCATGACCTCGAATTTATTCTGAAGCAGATCAAGATCTCCGAATCGGCCACCAAAGCCGACGGGACGATCGACGGCGACGCGCTGCGTGATGCGGTGGGCGACCCGCTTCTCCCCTACGGCATACGTACCGTCGACGGCTCCTGGAACAACCTGATCCCCGGCCAGGAGATGTACGGCTCAGCCGACCAGAATATGCCAAGGCTGGTGCCGCTGGATCTGGAGGCGATTAAAAACGACCCCGAGCTGGCTAAATACCTGACCGCCTCCGGCCCGAACAGCATGGTGACGGACTCCGACCCGCGCACCATCAGTAATATTATCTCCGACCAGACCGCCAGTAACCCGGCGGCGGTCGAGGCGGCGGAAGGGCTGAAAGACGCCCCCGGCGGCGGCACCAGCGAGAACGGCAGCCTGTCGATCCCTAACCTCTCCCCGGACGTTGGCCTCTCTCCGGCCTTTAACGGCTGGATGACCTTCTTCGGCCAGTTCTTCGACCACGGTCTGGATCTGATCCCCAAAGAGGGCAACGGGATCGTGTTTATCCCGCTGATGCCTGACGATCCGCTGTATGTCCCCGGCTCCCCGACCAACTTCATGCTCCTCACCCGGGCGAAGGTGGACGCCACCCACAACACCGTGAACACCACCACCCCGTGGATCGACCAGAACCAGACCTACACCTCCCATCCGTCGCACCAGATCTTCCTGCGCGAATACACCTTCATCGATGGCAAACCGGAGCCAACCGGTCATCTGCTGGATGGCGTACACGGGATGGCTACCTGGGGTGAAGTCAAAGCGCATGCCCTGCAGTTCCTCGGCATTCAGCTGACCGATGCGGATATCTTCAACGTGCCGCTGCTGGCTACCGACCGCTACGGCAACCTGATGCTCAGCGCCAGCGGCAAGGTGCAGATCGTTACCGCTCACGGGCTGGTGGAGGCCGACGGCGGACGCCTGCCGCCGGACACGCTGCGTACCGGCCACGCCTTCCTCGATGATATTGCCCATACCGCGGTGCCAAAACTGGACGCCAACGGCAATCTGCTGGCCGATACCAATGATGTGATCGGCGGCGCACCGGAAGCGGGCACCTACGATAACGAGCTGCTCGATCGCCACTTCATCACCGGCGACGGTCGCGGCAACGAGAACATCGGCCTGACCGCCGTCCACTCGGTGTTCCACGACGAACATAACCGCCTGGTGGAGCAGTACAAAGCCACTATTCTCGGGTCAGGCGATATCAGCGTGATCAACCAGTGGCTGATGCCAAACCATCAGATCACCGAGATCCCGGCGGATACCAGCACCCTGGTGTGGAACGGCGAATACCTGTTCCAGGCCGGTCGCTTCACCACCGAGATGGAATACCAGCACCTGGTCTTCGAAGAGTTCGCCCGTACCGTCCAGCCGGCGGTCGACCCGTTCGTCTTCTCGAACACCGCCGACATCAACCCGGCGATCTTCGCGGAGTTCGCCCACGTGGTGTACCGCTTCGGCCACTCGATGCTCACCGAGACCGTGGATCGCACCACCTTTGACATGCAGAGCGACGACCTCGGGCTGATCCAGGCCTTCCTCAATCCGCTGGCCTTCGATAACAACGGATCGCTGGATAATCAGGCGGCCATCGGGGCCATCGTGCGCGGCATGACCCGTCAGGTGGGGAACGAGATCGACGAGTTCCTGACCGGGGCGCTGCGTAACAACCTGGTCGGCCTGCCGCTGGATCTGGGGGCACTTAACATCGCCCGCGGCCGCGACACCTTCATGCCGACCCTCAACCAGGCCCGGGAACAGTTCTTCACCCTCACCGGCAACAGCGAGCTGAAACCCTATGAGAGCTGGGCAGATTTCGCCGCGAACCTGAAAAACACCGCCTCGATCCTCAACTTTATGGCCGCCTACGGCCAGCATCAGCTGATCCTCAATGCCACGACCATCGCCGAAAAACGGGCTGCGGTTGAGTTCCTGCTGTTTGGCCCGGCCGATGACGCCACCCGCGCCGATGCCTTTGATTTCTTCAACAGCACCGGGGCGTGGGCGACCAAAGAGTCCGGCCTGAACATGGTCGACTTCTGGATTGGCGGCCTGGCGGAACGGAAAATGGAGTTCGGCGGCATGCTCGGCTCCACCTTCAACTTCGTCTTTGAGACGCAGATGGAGATGCTGCAGGACGGCGACCGCTTCTACTACCTGAGCCGTACTCAGGGGCTGAACATGCTCAACCAGCTGGAGGCCAACTCGTTTGCCGCGCTGGTGATGCGTAACAGCGACCTCGGCGACGAAGGCTCGTCCCACGTCCATGCAAAACTGTTCATGACCCCGGACCATGTCCTGGAGGTGAACACCGGAGTGCAGCTCGGCGCCGATCCAAAATGGGGTAACGCGCTCAAGGATCTGCTCACCCCGCTGGTGATACGTAAAGCGGCCGGGGCGGATGTTGACGGCGACGGCAAAGCGGACGGGGCCTACCTCAAATACTCCGGTCCCGGCCATGTGGTGCTCGGCGGCTCGGCCGGGAACGACACCTTAATCGGCGGCCTGGGCATCGACAGCCTGTGGGGTGACGGCGGCAACGACCGTCTCGACGGCGGCGACGAAGCCGATACCGTTCACGGCGGCGACGGGGACGACATCATCACCGACACCGGGACACCGGTGGGCGGCGCTGACTTCCTGCACGGCGATGCCGGGAACGACGTCATCTTCTCCGGCAACGGTAACGACCTGAGCTTCGGCGGCAGCGGTCAGGACTTTATTGTCGTCGGCGAAGACGCGCAGGAGGTGTTCGGCGGGCTGGATAATGACTTCATCCTCGGCGGCTCCGGCGGCGACGCGCTGCTGGGCAACGAAGGCGATGACTGGATCGAAGGCGGCGACGGCTTTGACTCCCTGACGGGCGAAAACTCCGAGCTGTTCTTTAACAGCACCATCGTCGGCCACGACGTGCTGAACGGTCAGGGCAACGACACCGACTACGACGGCGAAGCGGGCGACGACATCATGGTGCAGGGCGCTGGCATCCAGCGTAACAACGGTATGGCGGGCTTTGACTGGGCGATCCACAAGGGCGACGTGGTGGGGGCCAACTCTGACCTTGGCATCCCGATCTTCGTTAACCAGCAGGAGTTTATCCTGCGCGATCGCTTCGACCTGGTGGAAGGCCTCTCCGGCTGGAAGTTTGACGACGTGCTCACCGGCACCGACCAGCCTGTGGGTACCGCGCCGGTGCAGGGCACCCCGCTCTCCAACAACCTCACCCTGGAAGGTGTCGCCCGCATCAACGGGCTGGATAAGGTGGTCGGCAGCACTCTCATCAACGGGGCCGTGGATGGCGTGGTGCTGAACCCGGACAACGGGGCGGACATCCTGCTTGGCGGCGGCGGCAGCGACCGCATCATGGGTAAAGCGGGTGATGACATCATCGATGGCGACGCCTGGCTGAACGTGCGGATCGAAGTCAGAGACAAACTGGATCCGACCAAAGTGATTAAAAGCGTCGACAGCATGAACGAGCTCAAAGCCGAGATGCTGAATGGCACCCTTAATCCGGGCCAGCTGCACATCGTGCGTGAGATCCTCTATGACGGCAACAAGGGCGAAACCGACGTGGCGCTCTACCGCGACGTGAACGGTAACTACAACTTTACCCGCAACGTCGACGGCAGCCTGACGGTCAACCATGCCACCGTTTCAGCCAACCTGCCGCTGGGTGACGGCACCGACCGCCTGCTCAATATCGAGCAGCTGGAGTTTGGCGATGGCGTGAAGCTGAAAGTGGCCGCGGAAAAAGCCACCGGTAACGTCAACATCAGCAGCCAGGCGCCGGGCGTGGGCGATCTGCTGCGCGTCAACACCGTGGACCTGCTGGATGCCAACGGTCTGGCGGACAACCTCCCCATCACCTACACCTGGCAGGCGCTGATTAACGGAGAGTGGCGCGACCAGGCCACCGGCACCGAGTTCCGGGTGGGCAACGGTCTGGCCGGACGGCAGCTGCGGGTCACCGCCAGCTTCACCGACCGGATGGGCGATGCGGAATCCCTGGTATCGGCGGTGACAAGCGCAGTAGGCCCTCGCGATCAACCGACCCAGGGCGTGCCGGTGATCAGCGACCTGACCCCAACCCGCACCCTGGCCCTGACGGCTGACGTGTCGGGCATTACCGATGGCGACGGCCTGACCAACGGCAACAACTTCCGCTACCAGTGGCAGGTGAGTCTCGGTCTGGGCTTCGTCAACATTGCCGGGGCAACGGCCGCCACCTACACCCCAACCCAGGCGATGGTGGAGCAGCGGCTGCGGGTGATCGTCACCGTCACCGACGATGAAGGCAACCCGTCCGTCACCCTCACCTCCGCCCCAACCCAGGCGGTCGGCAACATGCTGGTCGGCACCAACGGCGCGAACACCCTGTTCGGTACCGCGGGCAGCGACTACATCGACGGCGGCGCGGGCAACGACACCCTGTTCGGGCTGGCGGGCGACGACGTGCTGATTGGCGGCACCGGCAACGACGCCCTGGACGGCGGCGCGGGTGCCGACCAGATGACCGGCGGCGTCGGGAACGACACCTACTACGTGGATGATGCGGGTGACGTGATTATCGAGGGCGTCAACGAAGGGACCGACAGCGTCAACGTGACCGCCGCCAGCTACGTGATGGGCAATAACCTGGAAAACCTGACCTACACCGGGACAGGCAACTTCAACGGCACCGGTAACGCACTGGCTAACACCATGACGGGCGGCAGAGGGAACGACACCCTGAACGGGATGGATGGCGACGACACGCTGTTCGGCCTGGCCGGTAACGACACCCTGATTGGCGGCAACGGTAACGACGGCATTGACGGCGGCCAGGGTGCCGACGCCATGACCGGCGGTCTGGGGAACGACACCTACACCGTGGACAACGCGGGCGATACGGTCGTTGAGGGGGCAAACGGCGGCAACGATGCCGTGAGAACCACCCTGACGACCTACACCCTGGCGGAAAACGTGGAAGTGCTCTCCTTTACCGGCATCGGCGGCTTCAACGCCACCGGTAACGCCCAGGCGAACACCATCACCGGCGGCACCGGCGTAGACCGGATCAACGGTGGAGGCGGGAACGACACCCTGACCGGTAACGGCGGCAACGACGTCTTTGCCTTCGGCGCCAGCTTCGGGCAGGACGTGATTACCGACTTCGACAGCAACGCCGCAGGGGGCCAGGACTTCATTAACCTGGCAGGAAGAGGCCTGACGGCGGGCAATTACCTGAACAGCATCTCGGTAACGGCCAGCGGTACGTCGACGGTCCTGAACTTCGCCAGCGGGGAGCGGATCACCTTAATGAACACCACGGTGAGTGCGATAACGGCAACGGACTTCCAGTTCAGTTAACGCACAGCGTAAACCCATAACAAGACCTCATTGATGTAATAAGGAGCACCCTATGCCGCGCCAGTATAAGTCAACAGAACTGAAAAATGCCCTGAGGGGAACCAGGCCTGCATTTATTACCCTGCTGTTTTTTGGCAGCGTCATAAATATGCTTATGCTGGCGCCGGCAATTTATATGCTCCAGGTGTACGACCGGGTTCTGGCCAGCCAGAACACCACCACCCTGCTGATGTTAACCCTGCTAATCGTCGGGTTATACGTGGTTATCGGGATGATTGAGTTCGCCCGTTCCAGCGTGATGACCCGGCTCGGCAACCGGCTGGACGTCAAATTAAACCAGCTGGTCTTTAATGCCGCCTTTAAGCGCAAAATTGCGACCGGGGATAATAACCCGGCGCAGGCGCTGAACGAGCTGGCCCAGATTCGCCAGATCCTCTCCGGCAACAGCTTATTTGCCCTGCTCGATATTCCCTGGACGCCGTTCTATTTACTGGTGGCGTTCCTGGTGCATCCGCTGCTGGGCTATTTATCGCTGGGCGGGATCCTTATTTTGCTCTGCCTGACTGTCTTAACGGAACTCTCCACCAAAACGCCGATTCAGCAGGCGCATATGTTAAGCGTCAGCAATTCGATCATCCTCAATAAGCAGCTGCAGAACTCCGACACCATCGAAGCCATGGGGATGCTCGCCACTCTGAAAAACCACTGGCTGGAGGGACACAGCAAAGTGATGGTGCTCCAGACGCGCATTGCCGATAAATCTGCGGTCTACAGCAGCCTGAGCCGGTTTGTCCGCGTGCTGCTGCAGTCCATCTCGCTGGGCGCAGGGGCTCTGCTGGTCATCGCAGGCGAGATCACCCCTGGGCTGATGATTGCCGCCTCGATTATCCTCGGTCGCGTGCTGAGCCCGGTGGAGCAGATCATCGGCAGCTGGAAGCAGTTTGTGCAGTTTCGCAGCGCGTGGAAACAGCTGACGAAGCTGCTGGAGGAGTACCCGGCCCCCAAAGCGAACCTCACCCTGCCGACGCCGAAAGGCATCATCAGCGTCGAAGGGATCTTTGCCGCCCCTCCGGGGCAGAAAATCGCCACCCTGCGTAACGTCTCGTTCCAGCTGGAACAGGGCGAAGTGCTGGGGATCATCGGGCCGTCCGCCTCCGGCAAAAGCTCGCTGGCGAAACTGCTGGTAGGCGTATGGCACCCGCTAAGCGGCAAAGTGCGGCTGGACGGGGCCGACATCTGCCAGTGGGATAAAAACCTGCTCGGCCCGTCGATGGGCTATCTGCCGCAGGACGTGGAGCTGTTTGACGGCAGCATCGCCCAGAACATCGCCCGCTTTGGGCCCGCCGACAGCGAACTGATTGTCGCCGCCGCCCAGCTTGCCGGGGTCCACGAGATGATTTTACGTCTGCCGCAGGGCTACGACACCCCGCTCGGTGCCAGCGGCCACCAGCTCTCCGGCGGGCAGCGCCAGCGCATCGGCCTGGCGCGGGCGGTGTACAACAACCCGGCCTTTATCGTTCTTGATGAGCCCAACGCCAACCTCGATGACGCCGGGGAGATGGCCTTAATCAAAGCGATTACCGTCCTGCGCGAGCGCGGGCAAACGGTGGTGCTGATCTCCCATCGCCCGACCCTGCTCGGGGTGGTGAATAAAGTGCTGCTGATTAATGAAGGTGCCGTCCAGGCGTTCGGCCCGCGCGAACAGGTCTTTGCCAACCTGCGCCAGGCCAACATGCTCAAATCGGTTCCCGTCGCCCCCGCCGCGGAAGGCCAGCCAGAGACCCAACAACCACCCCGTGAGGCATTATCATGAAAAACGATAACAAGAGCTCAGCAATGCCAGACGCCGAGATTGTCGATATCAATATCTGGCCGCCGTTGATTCGCGGTCTTGCGGTAATAATCATTGCGGTCGGCGGCTTTCTGCTCTGGGCGGTAAAAGCCCCGCTCGATGCCGGGGTGGTGGCCGACGGCACGGTGACGGTCTCCAGCAACCGCAAAACCATTCAGCATCTCAGCGGCGGTCGGGTGACCGACATCTATATGAAAGAGGGCGAAGTGGTGAAAAAGAACCAGGTTCTGATGCGCCTCGACACCCTGCAGCTGGACATGCGCTACAGCGCGTTAAGCGCCCAGTATATTTCGGCGAAAACCAGCGAGGACCGCCTGCTGGCGGAACGCAACGGCGACGACACCATTACCTTCAGCGACGGGCTGGTGAAAAACTTTGCCGGGAATAAACGCCTGGCCGAGAGCCAGCAGCTGCAGGCCAAACTTTTCGAGACGCGGCGCAAGAACATTCAGGACGAGCTGTCGATGATCGACGAGTCCCTTGACGGTCTGGTCGGGCAGACGGAGAACCTGAATAAAATTAAAGGCTACCGCGAGCATCAGTTCACGCTCATCAATAAAGAGCTGGGGGCCATCCGGGCGCTCAGCGAGAAGAACTACTACCCGAAAGCGCAGCTGATGGTGCTGGAGCGCGAGGCGGCGGAGATCTCCAGTACCGTGTCGGAGGATATTCTCAACATCGCCAAACTGAAATCCCAGCAGAACGAACTGCGGATCAAAGCCTACCAGGTGCAGCACCAGTACCTGCGGGAGGTGGAGTCTGAATTAACCCTGAAGCAAAAAGAGGTGGCGATGCTGGAGGACGAGCTGCAGTCCACCCGTCACGAGCTGGATAACACAGTGATCCGCTCCCCGATTGACGGGGTGGTGCTCGACGTCAAAGTCAGCACCGTGGGCGGGGTGATCCAGCCGGGCGAACACCTGATGGATATCGTCGCCGCCGGCCAGCCGCTGCAGATCGACGCTAAAATCCCGGTGCAGGCGATTGATAAAATGGCCCCCGGGCTGACCGTCGACGTGATGTTCCCGGCCCTGAACCACGCCCTGCTGCCGACGGTGCCGGCCCGGGTGCTGACGGTCTCGGCCGACCGCCTGACCGATAAAGTGACACAGCAGCCCTATTATCTGGCCGAAGTGCAGGTCTCCCCGGAAGGGGTGCGCCTGCTGCGCGATCACAAGATCAAAGCCGGGATGCCCGCCAGCGTGACGATAAAAACCGGAGAGCGCACTTTCCTGAGCTACCTGTTTAAACCGCTGATGGCAAGGCTGGAGCTGGCGTTTAAGGAGATTTGACGCGGTGAAATGCCGGGGGCGCTTCGCTTGCCCGGCCTGGAAGGTCTGAGGATGATGCCTAACGCCGGGGGCGCTTCGCTTGCCCGGCCTACAGGTCTGGTTTCGTAGGCCGGGTAAGGCGTAGCCGCCACCCGGCGATGTCTTACCGGTGCGGCCTGATCCCCTCACCCCAGCCCTCTCCCATAGGGAGAGGGAGCAAACATTAAAAACGGCAACGTCGTTGCCGTTTTGCATTTACCTCCGCTCCAAAAACTTTCCAGAACTGTGACCTCACCACAAACGCATAAATGACAATGCCCTGAAAACCCTTGCCGACGCGCTTGCGCCTTTCTACGCTTATCTCACGCAGGGCAACCCCTTACACCGAATAAACCTGCCACCTGATGCGTTAACTTTTATCTGTGAAAGGGAGAGCCCCTATGCTGCGCCTCGTTCTTCTGCTGGTCGTCACGCTCGTTTGCCCGTCGCTCTACGCGGCTCCCCTGGTATACACCATCGACACCCAGAAGACCGCCATCAAACTGTCGTGGCGCGCGTTCGGCGGGATCCCGTCGTGGGCGAATCTCAATGGCGTGACGGGGACGGTGACGCTGAACCCGGACAACGAATTTGACGATCGTATCCAGGTGACGGTTCCGGTCGCCACGCTTAAGGCCTCCAACAACCTGCTCACCTGGCAGCTGAAGAGCAACATGTTTTTTGACGCCGCGCGTTATCCGACCATCACCTTTTCCAGCACCCGGGTGGTGAAGCTCAAAGAAGATCACTACCGCGCGTTCGGCACGCTGACCGTGCGGGATCTTAGCCGTCCGGTGATCCTGGAAGCCACGCTCGATCCCCTGCCGGGTGAGGCGATCGCCCTGCACGCCACCACCGCTATCTCACGTTCGGCCTATAAGATGGATCGCTTTGCGTTGGTGGTTGATGATCGCATCGCCATTGCCATTGATATCCAGGCGAAACCGTCCCGCGCCTTATGACAGCGCGGCCTGATATTCACTTTATTCGATAATATTTATTAATAATTGACCCGGCAAAAACCGTATATTTACTCTATACTGCCTGACCACAAAGTGCGGCAAGAGATAAAATAATACGAACGTCGTAGGGCACCCCGCAAAATACGTTATTTACAGGAAGAAAAATCATACTTTTGTATTATTACAAATCTCAGCGGCAACTCTATTAGCTAACCTGAAAAAGATGTCAACACCGCAAATAAGAATCACCAGGCCTTTATAAATATAATGCACATAATACTGCCCTGCTCCGCATTTAATTAATAAAAACGGCAATTTTATCGCGATAAATTGTGATCGACCGCAATCTCCACAACCTGAAATCTCTATGAGGTAATCACCGCAAAGCCACACCCGGCAAGGCCTGCGGACTTATCACCCTCTGTAAGTCGCCTTCTTAACTGTGCTACATAAAAGGTGAACGATCGGCTATCCTTTATTTCACCGCTTCGTCATTTGCGCTTTTAGTCCTTTCTGTCTATATCCTTTTAAAGCAATAATGAGACGCTAACAATATTAATAACAGGGATGACAAACCTGTCCGGCAGCACAAAAAACATTACAGCAGGTCACTATTTCTAACAAATAGTGTCTCCTTCGGGACGCTTAAATTCTGCTGACCAAAAACGAATTTATACACACAGCATGTCATTACACTCTGGTGGGAGTAATACAAATGAGTAAATTCACTGTCATCTCCAGACTGACGCATCAAGAAACCGTGGCAGAAGGCAACCAGATCGTTCTGGGCGAAGATTCCGTCATTAAGCTCCAGGCTGGCAGGGGTGATATTGCCAGTTATTCCCGCAGCAATAACGATCTTCTGGTCAGAATGACCAACGGCGAAACCGTGACCCTGAAGAACTATTACGTCAATAACCACAAGCTGGTGCTGGATGAAAACGGCGCGCTGTGGTGGATTGACGATCCGCTGGCGGTAGAGCGTTACCAGTCGATCCCCTCCACCGATGCGCTGATTGCGGGTAACGTCAGCAACTCATCAAGTGATACGCCAATCTGGCCGTGGGTGCTCGGCGGCGTGGCCGCAGCGGGCGGTATTGCCCTGGCAGCAGGCGGAGGTGGCGGCGGTGGCGGCGGCGGCGGTAGCGATCGAATCGATCCAGGTCCGGCCGTGCTGGATACCACGCCACCCGGCGCGCCGACCAACCTGCACTTCGCCAACGGTAACACCCAGCTTCTCGGCAGCGCCGAAGCCAACAGCACGGTAACCATCACCGATGCCAGCGGTAACGTAGTGGGTAAAGCCAAAACCAACGGCAACGGCGAGTTCACCGTCGAGCTGGGTACGCCTTACACCAACGGCGAAACCCTGACGGCGAAAGCTACCGACGGCTCCGGCAACGTCAGCCCGCCAACCAGCATTACCGCGGCGGACACCACGGCCCCGGATGCGCCAATGATCATCATCGCTGACGATGACGTCGGCAGCATCACCGGGGCGCTGAACAGCGGCGCGACCACCGACGATCCGCGCCCGGTCTTTAGCGGCAGCGGCGAGGCCGGTTCGACCATCACACTCTATGACAACGGCAAAAACATCGGCAGCACGGTGGTGAACAGCGACGGCAGCTGGACGTTTACACCAACCTCCGATCTGGCTGAAGGTCTGCATCAGATCACCGCCAGCGCCACCGACCCGGCAGGCAATACTGGACCGGACTCCGAGGACTTTATCCTCACCATCGATACCATTGCGCCAGATGCGCCGGTGCTGCAGGTGATGGACAGCGTGGGCAACATCCAGGGGTTCGTCACCTCCGGCGGCTTTACCGATGCCACCCAGCCGGTGCTGAGCGGCACGGGCGATCCCGGCAGTACCATTACCCTCTACCATAACGAGCTGCTGCTGGCGGAGATCATCGTCCCGGACAACGGCTCCTGGAGCTACACCCCTGTTGAGCCGCTGATTGAAGGGGAGCACAGCTTCACCCTGACGGAGACGGATGTCGCGGGCAACCTGAGCCCCACCTCCGCGCCGTTTGAATTTACCGTTGACCGCACGCCACCGGCCGCGCCGAGTGGCCTCGCGATCAATGCCACCGGCACCATCCTCACCGGCAGCGCCGAGCCCAACTCGACGGTCACGGTCACCAATAACCTGGGCGAAAGCCTCGGCACCGCCACCGCCGACGTCAACGGAGCGTTCACGCTGACCCTGACTACCCCGCAGACCAACGGCGAAACGCTGAGCGCCGTTGCCACCGACCGGGCGGGTAACGAAGGCCCTGAGGCCCCGCTGATCGTACCGGATACCACCGCCCCGGCGGCGCCGACCGCCCTTGTCGTCGCCGAGACGGGGGACAGCGTGAGCGGTGAAGCGGAAGCCAACGCCCGCATCTCGATTCGCGACGCCACCGGCCAGGAGATTGGTACCGGCACCGTGGAGGCCGACGGCAAGTTCACCGTCAACATCTCCCCTAACCAGCTCAACGGCGAAGTGCTGACGGTCTACGCCTTCGACACCGCCAATAACCAGAGTCCGCCTGCTCAGGCCACGGCTAATGACTCCACGCCGCCGGCCCCGCCTGCCGGACTGGATGTTTCTGACGATGGCCTGGCGCTCACCGGCACTGCGGAAGCGGGCAGCACCGTGGTGATCATGGAAGGCACCAATAAACTCGGCGAAGTGGTGGTTAGCGAAACGGGGAGCTTCTCCTTCACGCTGCCTGTCGCCAAGCTGAACGGCGAGATCATGAGCCTGACCGCCACCGATCACGCGGGCAACACCAGCGATCCGAGCACGGTTGAAGCCGATGACATCACGCCACCGGCCACACCAATCATCACCAACGTGGCGGATAACGTGCCGGACATAACCGGTACCGTGGTGAGCGGAACCTTAACCGACGACCGCACGCCGCTGATCTCCGGCACAGGTGAGATCGGCACCAAAATTTTTGTCTACAGCGAGGCCATTCAGATCGGGATGACGGAGGTGGATTCGTCGGGCAACTGGTCGTTCCAGGTGCCCGCCAGTCTGACCGATGGGATCCACTCACTGACCGCCGATGCCGTTGACCGCCGGGGCAATCACAGCCTGATCTCCGAGACCTGGACGATAGACGTTGATCCGGCGGCCCCAAATCCGCCGACCACCACGACGACCGCCGCGGCGTTTGCCCTGAACGCAGAGCCCACGGGTGAAACGCTGATTTACAACGTGCTCAGCGACAACGGCGGCGATCACGTCAGCAACTTCTCGCTGGCGGAGGGCGATAAAATCGACATCAGCCAGCTGCTGGTGGGGTGGAATGGCGATCGCGGCACGCTGGGGGAATATCTCCAGGTCAACAGCAGCGATGGCAACACGGTGATCAGCATCGACCGGGATGGGACGGGCACCAGCTATGCTCCGGCCACGCTGGTGACGCTGGACGACGTCCAGACCACCTATGAGGAACTGGTGAACCAGAATCACATTATTACCGGCTAGTACGGACGATCCCCTCTCCCCTGCGGGGAGAGGGTTAGGGTGAGGGGCATCAGGCCGCACTGCAGCGCCGGATGGCGGAGGTAAATGTAAAACGGTAACAACGTTGCCGTTTTTAATGTTTGCTCCCTCTCCCCATGGGAGAGGGTCGGGGTGAGGGTATCAGGCCGCACTGCAGCGCCGCCGGGCAATACACCGCGCACGACATTAAAAATATATCCCCCCATTAAATCAATAAATATCCTGACATTTATCACAATAATATCATTGCTACTAAATACCCTGGTTGCCTTAACTTATACCCTCATCTAAATAGCACAACACTTTATTATTTCAACCCCTGTAATTTACCCCTCCAAATATATCATACTGACTATCAAGTTCATTACCGCTTAATTATTAATTCAGCCACGATGAAATATTCACCAAGGTTATTTCATCATGCATAACATTCCCATCTTATTAAATTTCCAGAATAAAACCGCCGTCACGCCTTGGTCCAGACGCCCAGCGAACCCGCACCGCGCCTGACCCCTTCTTTACCCCTTTGTAAAAAAATAACATTTTCAATCCTGCTAAACACTTATTCATTCCGGCTTAATTTGCGCTTCTGGTACTTTCTGGCTATATCAAAGTTAGTCAATCACGAATTCTCGCCATTATTTAAGACAAGGATTTTACCACCAAAAATATATTCCCAACCGAATTACCCATTAAGAAGCTAGGGCTATATACCGCTGCCACCATCGCTATATCGGCAGCCCGTAATCACTTTTAAATAATTACCCTGGGTCACTGTTTTAAATAAACACTTTCCCTTCGGGTGGAGCTCAATCTGCTGAAAAGAAATGGCTAAAAATGCGCGCCATTTCACTGCACACTGCCGGGAGTAACACACATGAGTAAAATCACTGTCATCTCCAAACTGACGCACGTGGAGACGGTAACCGACGGGTCTCAGGTGACACTGAACGACTCCTCCATCGTGAAAATTAACGCCGAACGGGCCGACATTCTCGAGTACAACCGCAACGGTAACGACCTGATTATTAAGCTGGTCGATGGCGAAACCATTACCGTCAAAAATTTCTATGTCAGCGGAGATCAGGGCATCAGCCAGCTGGTGCTGGAAGAGAATAACGGCGCGCTGTGGTGGATTGCAGACCCGATGGCAGGGGAAAGTTACCAGTCGATTGCTTCCATTGACGCCCTGCTGGCGGGCACTACCGCATCAACAAGCGAAGGCGCGGCGATCTGGCCGTGGGCGCTGGGCGGGGTGGCGGTTGCAGGGGGTATTGCCCTGGCCGCAGGTGGCGGCGGCGGCGGTGGCGGCGGTGGGAGCGACAGCGACGGCGGCAATAACAACGGTGGTGGCGGTGACAACGGCAACGGCAATGGCGGTAACCCAACCCTGCCGGGCACCGACCCGAACGACACCACGCCGCCGGGCGCGGCAGGCAACCTCAGATTCTCAGCAGACGGCACTAAACTTAGCGGGAGTGCCGAAGCCAACAGCACCATCACCGTGACCGATGCCAACGGCAACGTCATCGGCCGTGGCCAGACCAACGGCAACGGTGAATTCACCGTCGATCTCGGCAAGCCTTACACCAACGGCGAGACCGTCACCGTCACGCCGACCGACGGGGCAGGCAACGTCGGCCCGGGCACCCCGGTGACCGCCGCAGACACCACCCCTCCTGTCGCGCCGGTCGTTGCCAGCGTGACGGATGACGTGGGCAGCGTAACCGGATCGCTCACCAGCGGCCAGACCACCGATGACGCCCGCCCGACCTTTAGCGGCAGCGGCGAACCGGGTTCCACCATCACGATTTACGACAACGGCAACGCCATCGGCACCGCGCAGGTGAACACCGACGGCAGCTGGACCTTTACCCCGGCCACCGCACTTGGCGACGGGGCGCATCAGATTACCACCCGGGCTACCGACAGCGCGGGCAATACCGGACCGGCCTCCCCGGCCTTCAGCCTTACCGTTGATACCGTCGCGCCGAATGCGCCATCTGGCGTGACGGTGAATGACACCACCGGCAGCGTGCAGGGGCAACTTACCGCCGGGCAGAGCACCGACGCCAACCGCCCTTCCCTCAACGGCACCGGCGAGGCGGGCAGCACCATCAGGATTTATGACAACGGTCAGCTGGTAGGCCAGGCCACCGTGGGCGAGGACGGCAAATGGAGCTTCACGCCGGATAACCCGCTTGCCGACGGGCCGCACGCCATCACCCTGACGGAGACCGATCTGGCGGGCAACACCAGCGCCGCCTCCGAGCCGTTCGCCTTCACCATCGACCGCACGCCTCCGGCCCTGCCGACCATCAGCCTGATCCCTGGCGGCACCGAGGTCATCGGCACCGCCGAGCCGGGCAGCACCATCACCATCACCAACGGTGCAGGGCAAGAGATTGGCACCGGTATAACCGATGCTAACGGCGAATTCCGGGTGGAGCTCAGCGAAGCGCAAACCGAGGGGAATACCCTCAACGTGGTGGCCACCGATGCCGCCGGGAACGCGAGCCAGCCCGCTAACGTAGTGGTGGGCGATGTTACCCCGCCTCTCGCCCCGACCGACCTTGCGATCTCAGAGGACGGCTCCAGCGTCACCGGCAGGGCCGAAGCGGGCAGCACCGTCACCATTCGCGACGGCGATGACGTGATCGGCAGAGGCGTGGCTGATGCCGACGGTAACTTCGATATCATCCTCTCCACCCCAAGACTGAACGGCGAAGAGCTGGCGGTCACCGCCACCGATGCGGCGGGCAATACCGGGCCGGAAAACACCGTGACCGCCCCGGACGTCACCCCGCCTGAGGCCCCGGTCATCACAAGCGTAGTGGATAACGAGGACGACATCACCGGCGTGGTTCTCGACGGGCAGGTCACCAACGACACCCATCCGGTCATCAGCGGCACCGGTGAACCGGGCACCACCATTTACATCTACAGCGGCGAGGATCAGGTTGGTTTCGCCGAAGTGGACGCCGAGGGCAACTGGTCTACCGAGCTGCTGCTGGTCGACGACGGCGGCTACGTCCTGCGGGCGGAAGCGGTTGACCGTTACAACAACCACAGCCAGCCGTCCAACACCTGGAGCATCATTGTCGATGCCACCGCGCCGGACGCCCCGGCCATTACCCAGGTGATTAACGATCTGCCTGACTCCGCTGGGGTGATTACCAACAACAGCACCACCAACGACAACCGCCCAACCCTGTACGGCACCGGTGAGGCCGGGTCAACCATCAGCATTCGCGTGGACGGCGTGGAGGTCGGCACCGCGCAGGTGGGCAACGGCGGCGAGTGGAGCTTCACCCCCGCCACCGCCCTTGAGGATGGTCCGCACGACATCAGGGTGGTGGCGAAAGATGCCGCCGGTAACAGCAGCGCCGAATCCGGTGCCTTTACGTTAACCGTGGATACCACCGCCCCTGAGGTGCCGGTCATTACCCGGGTGGAAGATAACACCGGCAGCGTGCAGGGCGATGTGACCAACAACGTGCCGACCGACGAAACCCGTCCGGTGATCCACGGCACCGGCCCGGCAAACTCGCAGATCAGCCTCTATGAAGGCACCACCCTGCTCGGCACCGTTACCACCAATGGCGACGGCGTCTGGAGCCTGCAGCTGGCCACCCCGCTGGTAAATGGCACCCACGCGATCGTTGCCACCGTCACCGACGCGGTGGGCAACACCTCCACCTCGGAGAGCTTTAACCTGGTGGTGGATACCCTGGCTCCGGGCACCCCGGCGTTGCCGACGATCACCGTCAACCCTGACGGCGGCGAGCAGCAGCCTCTCTCCCCCGGCGGCAGCACCCGCGACACCACCCCAACCCTGAGCGGTACCGGCACTGAAGGGGATGTCGTCACCATCTACAACGGCACCACCCCTATCGGCGAAACTACCGTGCAGCCGGACGGCACCTGGACCTGGACCCCGCCGGACGGGCTGCCGAATGGCACCTACGATCTCAGCCTGACCGTGACCAACAAAGACGGCGCGGGTAACGAGAGCGCCCCGTCGCAGTCGGTGAGCATCACCATCGATACCGAGGCCCCGGACCAGCCTGACGCCCCGGTCATCACCGATAACGTCAGCGAAATCACCGGCCCGGTGGGCAACAACGGCGCGACCAACGACACCCGCCCGGTGATCAGCGGCACCGGCACCCCGGACGACATCATCAGCATCTATGACCAGACCGCGGCGGGCAACGTCAAGGTGGGCGAAGCGGTGGTCGACGTCAACGGCAACTGGAGCTGGCGTCCTGCCGATGAACTGGCCCAGGGGCAGCACAGCTTTACCGTCACCGCCACCGACGAGGCGGGTAACGTCTCGGTGGTCTCTAATACCGTCACCGTGACCGTCGACAGCCAGATCCCGGCGATCCCGACTATCGGCAGCGTGGATGACAACGTTGGCCCTGTCACCGGCAACATCCCGGCGGGGAGCAGCAGTAACGGCAATACCCCGACCGTGACCGGCACCGGCGAAAACGGCACCACCGTGATCCTTTACAGCAACGGCGTGGAGGTCGGGCGTGGCCTGGTCACCAACGGCAGCTGGAGCATCACCACCCCGGAACTGAAAGATGGCCCGACCACCCTGACCGTGGCGGCGGTGGATGCCGCCGGCAACGTCAGCGGTCAGGGCAGTGATTTTGCCTTCACCGTCGACACCGTACCGCCGGGGATCCCGCAGCTGCTGGAGATCTCCAACAGCATCCTCGCCGACGGCACCCTGTACGTGAACAACGCCACCCCAACCCTGAGCGGCAGCGGTGAGCCTTTGAGCACCATCACCGTCTTTATCGACGGCAATTCCGTGGGCCAGGTCCAGGCCAACGCCGAGGGTCAGTGGACGCTGCCGCTGCCTGAGGGCACCGTGCTGGCGAATGACAACCACACCATCACCGTGGTGGCGAGCGACGCGGCGGGCAACACCAGCGAAAGCACCCCGGTCAGCGTGGTGGTGGATACGCTGCCACCGGCCGATCCGGTGGTCACCGGCATCGTCTCCGGCGGCACCCCGCTGAACGGCACCGCCGAAGCGGGCTCCACCGTGACGGTAACCGGCCCGGGCGGCGTGGTGCTGGGCACCGGCGTCGCTAACGAACAGGGGGAATTCTCCGTCGCCCTGACCCCGCCGCAAAGCGACGCGGTGACCCTGAGCGTGACCGCCAGCGATCCGGCGGGCAACGTCAGCGATGCGGTGGACTTTGATGTGCCCGCCACACCACCACTGCCTGCGGTTCCGGTCATCAACGAGATCCTGGATGACAACGGCACCGCTGGCGACGTGAACGTCAAGGGCGGCAGCTCCAACGACACCACCCCAACCCTCACCGGTACCGCCATTGCGGGCAGCCTGGTGACCATCTACCTCGACGGCAGCGCTACGCCGCTGGGCACCGTCACCGCCGACGCCGAAACCGGGGCCTGGACATTCCCGATTGAAACCGCCCTGAGCGCAGGCAACCACAGCTTCACCGTCACCGCTACCGTGGGTGCGGAAACCAGCGGCCAGTCGCCGGGGGCGACGGTCAATATCGATCTTACTGCGCCAACCGCTCCGGCGTTTGGCACCGTCATTGACGACGTCGGCACCGTTTCGGGCGCTATCGTTAGCGGCAGAGCGACTGACGATGACCTGCCGACCTTCAACGGCACGGCGACCCCGGGGGATGTCATCACCCTCTACTCGGGGGATACCGTGCTCGGTACGGCAACGGTGGGCAACACCGGGGCCTGGAGCATCACCCTCGCCCAGCCGCTGGACGACGACACCTACAGCCTGACCCTCACCGCCACCGATCCGGCGGGTAACGAGAGCCCGCGCTCGGCGCCGTTCACCCTGGTCGTGGACACCACCGCGGGCGAAGTCCTGATCACCGGCGCTAGCGACAACGTCGATCCGGTCAGCGGCAACGTGGCCGACGGCGGCAGCACCAACGACAACACCCCAACCCTGACCGGCACCGCGGAAGCGGGCAGCAGCGTGGCGATCTACGATGGCATTAAGCTGCTTGGCACCGTCACCGCCAGCGCCCAGGGCACCTGGACCTTCACCCCTACCAGCGTGCTGGCGGAAGGTCAGCACGTCTTTACCGCGGTCGCCACCGACAGCGCGGGCAATGTCACCCCGGTATCAGGAACCTACACCCTCACCGTCGACATGACCCCACCGGCCACCCCGGCGATCGTCAGCATTAGCGATGACGTGGAGGGCAGTACCGGCCTGCTGACCAACGGCCAGGTCACCAACGACACCCGCCCGGAACTGACCGGTACCGGCGTGGCGGGCAGCACCGTGCATATCCTGGATAACGGTCTGGAGATCGGCACCGCGCTGGTGAGCTCTACCGGCAACTGGAGCTTTACCCCTGCCAGCGATCTGGCGCCGGGGCCACACGACCTGCGCGTCAGCGCCACCGATGCGGCTGGCAACGTCTCGGGCACCTCGCCGGTCTTTAGCATAAACATCGATACCGCCGCCCCACTGGCACCGGTACTGCTCACCGCCGTGGATGATGTCGGCACCACCACCAGCACCCTGGCAAGTGGCGATACCACTAACGACGCCCGCCCAACCTTCACCGGCAGCGGCGAAGTGGGTGCCACTATCCATATCATTGTCGACGAGCAGGAGATCGGCACCGCTGTGGTGAACGCCACGGGCAGCTGGACCTTCACCCCTGAAGCACCACTCGGGGAAGGCACCCGCAGCATCCGCTTTACCGCCACCGACACCGCCGGGAACACCGGTGAGGCCAGCGAGCCGTTTATCCTGACGGTGGACACCGTTGCCCCTGCGGCACCGACCCTGACCGCCATCAGCGATAACGTCGGCCCCATCCAGACGCCGATCGCCACCTCCGGCCAGACCACCGACGACACCACGCCGACCCTGACCGGCCGCGCCGAAGCCAACGCCACGGTCACGATCTACGACAATGGCGCGGTGCTAGATACCGTGCAGGCTAACGAAACGGGCGACTGGACGTACACCCCAGCCGAGGCCCTCAGCAGCGGCAGCCACACCTTTACCACCCGCGCCACCGACGCGGCGGGCAACCTCAGCGAGCTCTCGCCGGGCTTCACCCTGATTGTCGATACCCTGAAGCCGGTTGCGCCAACCATCGCGCTGGCCCAGGACGACGTCGCCCCGGTGACCGGCTCCCTCACCAGCGGGAGCAGCACCAACGACAACCTGCCGGTGCTCACCGGCACCAGCGAACCGAACGCCCGGGTGCAGATCTTTGAAGGAGATACCCTGCTCGCCGAAGGCGTGGCCGATGCCAGCGGCAACTGGTCCATCCCGCTCACCGAAGCGCTCAGCGATGACCAGCATACCTTCACGGCGGTGGCGATCGATGCGGCAGGCAACGCCAGCGATCCGTCTGCTACCTTCATCCTGACGGTGGATACCGTGACGCCAGAAGCGCCGGTGCTGGTGTCGGTCACCGATGACGTCGGCACCACCGTAGTGCTCGATAACGGCCAACTGACCAACGACGCTAACCCGACCCTGCGCGGCACGGCGGAAGCCGGGTCGACGGTGAGCGTGTATGACGGCACCACCCTGCTGGGCACCGCCCTTGTCGGGGCCGACAACGCCTGGATCTTTACCCCGCTCAGCCCGCTGGGTGACGGGGAGCATACCCTGACGGTGACCACCACCGATGCGGCAGGCAACGTCAGCCCGCCGACCGGCGGATTTGTGATCAACGTGGATGCCACCGCCCCGGTTGCCCCAGCCATCGTCTCGATTGTGGATGACACCGGCTCGGTACAGGGGCCAGTCCTCAGCGGCGCTCCGACCAACGACACCCGTCCGACCCTCAACGGCACCGCCGAAGCGGGTGCCATCGTGCGCATTTACGACGGCGACACGCTGGTGGGCGAGACCATCGCCAACGGCGAGGGCCAGTGGACCCTGACCCAGACCACTACCACCCTCACCGACGGGGTGCATAACTTTACCGCCACCGCCACCGACCCGGCGGGCAACATCAGCCCGGCGTCGCCGGTGACCTCCATCACCGTTGACACCATCGCCCCGGGGGCACCGGACAGCTTCACTATCCTCAATAACGGCAACACCCTTACCGGCCGGGGCGAAGTGGGCAGCACCATCACCGTGCGTGACGGCGACACCGTAGTGGGTACCGGGGTAGTCAATGACGACGGTAGCTTCTCCCTCACTCTCACCACGCCGAAACTGAACGGCGAACTGCTGACGGTAACGGCCACCGATATCGCCGGGAATACCGGCGCGGAAGGTCAGGTAACCGCGCCGGACACCACGCCGCCGGCCGTTCCGGTGATTACCGACGTGGTGGACAACGTGACCGACTTCACCGGCACCGTTAACGACGGGCAGACCACCAACGACAACACACCGCTGGTGCGCGGGACCGGCGTTGCCAACGCCACCATCCTGCTCTACAGCGGCACGGAACTGATTGGCACCACCCAGGTCAGCGCGGGCGGTACCTGGGAGATCCAGCTTACGGCCCCGCTGCCTGATGGCGGCCACGTCCTGACCGCGCAGTCGGCGGACGCTGCGGGCAACAACAGCGCGCCGTCCAACAGCTGGAGCATTGTGGTTGACGCCACCGCCCCGGACGCGCCGGTCATCACCCAGGCGATCAACGATCTCTCCGGCACCCCGGTGGCGATCGGTAACAACACCGCCACCAACGACACCCGGCCAACCCTGAGCGGTACCAGGGAGGCGGGCACCACCCTCAGCATCCGGGTGGATGGCGTGGAAGTGGGTACCACCCAGGTGGGGGCGGGAGGCGAATGGACCTTTACGCCTGAGGATCCTCTCGGTGAGGGGCTGCGGGTCATCACCGTGGTGGCGAAGGACGCCGCGGGCAACACCGGCGAGCCGTCCGTAGCCTTTAACATCACCATCGATACCGTGCCGCCTGCCGCGCCGGTTATCACCCTGGCGGAAGACACCACCGGCACCGTGACCGGCGACGTAGTCAGCGATCAGCCGACCGACGAAACCCAGCCGCTGATCCGCGGCACCGGCCCGGCGAATTCGCAGATTAACCTCTACGAAGGCACCACGCTGCTCGGCACCGCCACCACCAGCGCCACCGGGGCATGGAGCATACAGCTCGCCACCCCGCTGGGGAACGGCACCCACGCCCTGACCGCGACGGTGACCGATGCGGCGGGCAACACCGCCACCTCCGGCACCTTCAACCTGGTGATTGATAACGTGCCGCCTGCCACGCCGGACATCCCGGCGATCACCGTCAACCCTGACGGCGGCGGCGAAACCACCCTCACCGGCGGAGGCAGCACCCGCGATACCACCCCAACCCTGAGCGGCACCGGGAACGAGGGCGATATCGTTACCATTTACAACGGCACCGATCCTATCGGCCAAACCACCGTCCAGCCGGGCGGGACCTGGACCTGGACGCCGCCGGATGGGCTGCCGAACGGCACCTACGATCTCAGCCTGACCGTCACCAACAGCGACGGCGCGGGCAACCAGAGTGCGCCATCCCAGCCGATAAGTATCACCATCGATACCGAGGCCCCGGATGCGCCGGAACTGCCGGTGGTCACGGATAACGTCAGCGACATTACCGGCCCGGTTGATAACAACGGTGCCACCAACGACACCCGTCCGGTGCTGAGCGGCACCGGCACGCCGGACGACGTCATTACCATCTATGACCAGACCACAACCGGTAACCTCGCGGTGGGCGAAGTGGTGGTCGACATCAACGGCAACTGGACATGGCGTCCGGATCTGCCGCTGAGCGAGGGTTCCCACAGCTTCACCCTCACCGCCACCGATCCAGCAGGCAACGAATCGCCGGTGTCGGGCGCCATGACCGTCACCGTCGACAGCCTGGTGCCGGATATCCCGGTTATCAGCAGCGTCAATGACAACGTCGGTCCGGTCACCGGCAACGTCACGGCGAACGGCAGCAGCAACGACAACACCCCGACCGTGACCGGCACCGGGGAGAACGGCACCACGGTCATTCTTTACAGCAACGGCGTCGAGGTGGGACGCGGCCTGGTGAGCGGCGGCACCTGGACCATCACCTCGACGGCGTTGAGAGATGGCCCAACCACCCTGACCGTGGCGGCGCTGGATGCCGCCGGGAACCGCAGCGAGGCGGGGAGCAACTTCGCCTTTACCCTCGACACCGTACCGCCGGCTATCCCGCAGCTGCTCGACATCTCTGACAGCACCCTGGCGGGCGGGCAGCTCTACGCCAACAGCAGCACGCCAACCCTGAGCGGTACCGGCGAGCCGCTCAGCACTATCAGCGTCTATGCCGACAACACGCTGATCGGCGAGGTACAGACCAACGCCCAGGGCCAATGGACGCTGCCGGTCCCGGCCGGGACGCCGCTCACCGATAACCCGCACACCTTGACCCTGGTGGCGAGCGATGCGGCGGGCAACACCAGCCAGAGCACGCCGGTGAACGTGATTATTGATACCCAGGCACCGGGCGTACCGGTGGTGACCGGGATTGTCTCCGGCGGTACGCCGCTGAACGGTACCGCCGAAGCGGGCTCCACTATTACGGTGACCGGCCCGGGCGGCGCGGTGCTGGGCACCGGCGTCACCAACGATCAGGGGCAGTTCTCCATCGCCCTGACTCCGCCGCAAAGCGACGCGGTCACCCTGAGCCTGACCGCCAGCGACGTGGCGGGCAACGCCAGCCTGCCGGGATCCTATGAGGTTCCGGCTACGCCAGCCCTGCCGGACGTGCCGGTTATCGACGCCATTGTGGATGACAACGGCACCGGCGGCGGCGTTAACGTGAAGGGCCTCAGCTCCAACGATGCGACGCCAACCGTGACCGGTACGGCGATCCCGGGCAGCGTGGTCAGCGTGTATCTCGACGGCAGCACCACGCCGCTGGGGACCGTCACCGCCGACGCCACCACCGGGGCCTGGTCGTTCCCGATTACCACGGCCTTGGCTGAAGGCAATCACAGCTTCAGCGTCACCGCCACCGTGGGCGCAGAAACCAGCGGCCAGTCGCCGGGGGCGACGGTGAATATTGACCTCACCCCGCCTGCCGCACCGACTCTCGGCAGCCTGGTGGACAACGTCGGCACCGTGACCGGATCGGTGGTCAGCGGCACGCCGACCAACGACAACCAGCCAACCCTGAACGGCACCGCGACGCCGGGCGACGTGATCACCATCTACTCTGGTGACACCGTCCTTGGCACCGTACCGGTGAGCGCCACCGGGGCGTGGAGCTTTACGCCGCCAGCAGCGCTGGACGATGGCACCTATACCCTGCTTATCACCGCCACCGATCCGGCGGGCAACCAGAGCCCGCCTTCTGCACCGTTCTCGCTGGTGGTGGATACCGTGACGGCGACCCCGGTCATCACCGGTGCCAACGATGACGTCGGGCCGGTGACCGGCAACGTGGCCAGCGGCGGCGTCACCAACGACAACACCCCAACCCTCTCCGGCAGCGCGGAAGCGGGCAGCAGCGTGTCCATTTATGAAGGCACCCGTCTGCTCGGCACCGTGGTCGCCAACGACAGCGGGATCTGGAGCTTCACCCCAACGGTGGTGCTGGCCGAAGGCTTGCACAGCTTCACCGCTATCGCCACCGACGTGGCGGGCAACGTCAGCACCGCGTCCGGGGCCTACACCCTGACCGTCGACATGACGCCACCGGCAACGCCTGTACTGGTGAGCGTTAACGACGACGTGGCGGGCAACACCGGGGTGCTGGTCAGCGGCCAGCTCACCAACGACGCCCGTCCGGAGCTGATCGGTACCGGCGTGGCGGGCAGCACCGTGCACATTCTGGATAACGGCCAGGAGATCGGCACCGTGCTGGTGGACGGCACCGGCAACTGGCGCTTTACCCCGACCAGCGATCTGGCCCAGGGGCCGCACGAGCTGCGCATCAGCGCCACGGATGCCGCAGGCAACCTGTCGGGCACCTCCCCGGCCTTCTCCCTGACCGTGGACACCGTCGCCCCGCTGGCACCGGTTCTGGCAACCGTCGTGGATGACGTCGGGACCGTCACCGGCCCGGTGAACAACGGCGGCGTCACCAACGACACCCGCCCAACCTTCAACGGCACCGGCGAAGCGGGCTCCATCGTGAGCATTCTGGTTGACGGCCAGGCGATCGGCACCGCGGTGGTTAACGCCTCGGGAAGCTGGACCTTCACCCCGGACACCGCCCTCGCCGAGGGGCTGCGCAGCGTCACCCTGACCGCCACCGATCCGGCGGGCAACACCGGGCCTGCCAGCGCCGCCTTCACCCTGACGGTGGATACCACCGCCCCGACGGCTCCGACCATCGTGGCGGCGGCCGATAACGTGGGCAGCATCCAGACGCCAATCACCGTCTCCGGCCAGGTGACGGACGATGCGACCCCAACCCTGACGGGCCGCGCGGCCGCCAGCGCCACGGTGACCCTCTATGACAACGGCGTATTGCTTGGCACCGTGCAGGCCAGCGCCGCAGGGGACTGGACCTTTACCCCTGAGAACGCCCTCGGCAACGGCAGCCACACCTTCACCGCCAGCGCCACCGACGCGGCAGGCAACCTGAGCGAAGCCTCGGCGGGCTTCACCCTGATTGTCGATACCGTCAAACCGCTCGCGCCGGTCATTACCCTGGCGCAGGATGACGTCGGCACCGTAACCGGATCGCTGATTAGCGGCCAGCGCACCGACGACACCCTGCCGGTGCTCACCGGGACCAGCGAAGCGAATGCCCGGGTGCAGGTCTTTGAAGGCGACACCCTGCTGGGCACCGCTACCGCCGATGCCAGCGGCAACTGGACCCTCCCGCTGACCACGCCGCTCACCAACGCCACGCACAACTTTACGGCGGTGGCGACGGATGCGGCGGGCAACGTCAGCGATCCGTCCAGCACCTTCAGCCTGACGGTGGATACCCTGCCGCCAGCGGTGCCGGTGCTGGTATCGGTCGTGGATGACGTCGGCACCGTAACCACGCTCACCAGCGGCCAGTTGACCAACGACGCGAAACCGACCCTCAGCGGCACGGCGGAAGCGGGTTCGACGGTGAGCATTTACGACGGCGCCCTGCTGCTTGGCAGCGTGGTCGCCGACGCCAACAGCGCCTGGAGCTTTACCCCGGCGAATCCGCTGGCCGACGGCCTGCACAGCCTGACGGTGACCGCCACCGACGCGGTGGGCAACGTCAGCCTGGCGACCGCGGGCTTTACGGTTAACGTCGATGCCACCGCCCCGACCGCGCCGGTCATCACCTCGGTGGTGGACGACGTGGGCACCATTCAGGGGCCGGTGCTCAACGGCAATCCGACCAACGACACCCGTCTGACCCTCAACGGCACCGCCGAAGCGAACAGCGTGGTGCGCATTTACGACGGCACCACCCTGGTGGGCGAGGTGACGGCCAACGCCCAGGGTCAGTGGACCCTGGCGCAGACCACCACCACCCTCACCGACGGGGTGCATAACTTCACCGCCACCGCCACCGACGCGGCGGGCAACCTGAGCGCGGCGTCACCGGTGACGGCGATCACCGTAGATACCATAGCCCCGGGGGCACCGGGCGGCTTCAGCGTGCTGGAGAGCGGTGGCCGGGTTAACGGCACCGCCGAGGCGGGCAGCACCGTCACCATTCTCGGCACCGACAACGTCACCGTGCTGGGAAGCGGCGTGGCCGACGCGAGCGGGCGCTTCAGCATCGCGCTTACCACGCCGCAGGTTAACGCCGAGCTGCTGCACGTCTTCGCCACCGACCGGGCCGGTAACGCGGGCCTGACGGTGGATCTGCGGATGCCGTACTCGGTGATCCCAACGGCACCGGTTATCACCAGCGTCAACGACAACGTCGGCAGCATCATCGGCAATCTGCTTAACGGCCAGAGCACCGACGACACCACCCCAACGCTGACCGGGACCGCGCAGCCGCTCTCCACCATCACTCTGTACGACAACAACGTGCTGTTAGCCACGGTGACCACCAACGCGGCCGGGGTCTGGACCTACACCCCAACCGTGCCGCTGGGTAACGGCTCCCACGCCTTTACCGCCACCGCGGGCAATGCGGTCGGCACCAGTCCGGTCACGCCGCTGAGCACGGTGATTGTGGATACCGTTGCGCCGGGCACGCCGCAGGGAACCTTCAACGCCGACGGCAGCGTTCTGAGCGGGACTGCCGAAGCGGGCAGTACCATCACCCTGCTGCTGAGCGATAACAGCGTGGTCACCACCACCGCCAACGCCCAGGGCGGCTGGAGCTACACCTTCCTCGACAAGCAGTCCGAAGGGGAGCGGATCACCCTTTCCGCCACCGATGCGGCGGGCAACACCTCCGCGACCGGGACGGTGATTGCGCCAAACCTGCCGCTGTCGGCCAGTGACAACGTGGTGGGTCTGGCCCTGACCACCAACGCCACCACCAGCACCGCCCAGTACAGCGACTACGGCGTGCAGCTGGTGGGCGGCGTCGGCAACGTACTGTCGCTGCTGGGAGATAACTCCGCCCAGGTGACCTTCACCGTGCCAACCGGCGGTAGCGCGGATATGGAGATCAACGCGAGCGCCACCGGCATCGTGCTCTCCCTGCTCAACACCCTGGAGATCATTGTCCAGCGCTGGAACGGCACCACCTGGACCACCGAAGTGGATACCGGCCTGCCGCAGTTCGCTAACCTGCTGACGCTCGGGGCCAGCGGCGTCACGCTGAACCTCACCGGGATGCAGGGCGGGCAGTACCGCGTCCTGAGCTACAACTCCAACCTGCTGGCGACCGGGTCCTACACCAGCCTCGACGTGGACGTGGTTCAGACCACCGCGGGCACCCTGAGCGGCTCGCTGGTGACAAGCGGTAACGTCATCACCGATACCGATCCGGTCAGCGGCAGCGACAGCGCGCCGAACGGCACGGTGGTCACCAGCATCACCAACGCCAGCGGCGTCACCGTCAACGTGGCGGCGGGCGCGGCGGGCACCACCATCAACGGGCTCTACGGCACCCTGACCCTGCACGCGGACGGGAGCTACACCTACACCCTGACCAACACCAGCGCCTCGGTGCTGGGCCGGACCGACACCTTCACCTACAACATCGCCGGGAAAGGAGCGACGGACGACGCCCGCCTGGTGATCACCCTGGGTGAAAACACGGTGCGCAACAGCGTGACGGCGGTGGACGATACCGCCTCCCTGACCTTTGGCACCGAAGTCCACGCCATCGACTACGGTCCATCGAGCCAGGGCGGCTTTACCGTAGTGGGCGTCAACCTGGGTAACGTGCTGAACCTCAACCTGCTGGACGATCGCAGCGAGAGCGTGAAGTACAGCGTGGCGGAGGGCACCACCCGCACCATGACCATTCAGAGTACGGTGGGTGGGGTTGCTCTGGCCTCGGTGTTTGACCTCTATATCTACAAGTTCAACCCGGCGACCCAGAGCTACGAGCGGATGCGTACCGAAGCAGGCTGGCTGCGCGCGCCGCTGCTGGGCGGCTCCTCAGCGCCGCTGACCCTGACCCTGCCGGCCGGGGATTACATCTTCCTGTTGAACACCGTCTCGGGGATCACCGCCCTGACCGGCTATCGTCTGAACGTGCTTGAGGACCACGTTTATGCCGTGACCAGCACCACTGCCGCCACCACCGGGGACGTGTTGCAGAGTGACATTGTTCCGGCAGGCACCCATGTGACCCAGGTGAACGGCGTGGACGTGAACGCCACCGGCACCACCCGCATTGACGGACAGTACGGCACCCTGCTGATCGACGCCGACGGGAAATATACCTACACCCTGCGTGCCGGGGTGGGCGCGGACCTTATCAGCACGCCGGACACCTTCGTCTATACCGTGACGGCACCGAACGGCGATAAGGACACCGCTTCACTCAACATCACCCCGACGCCAGTGGCGCTGGATGCGGTCAACGACGTCAGCCGTGAGATGGTGGTGGATGCCACGCCGCAGGTCGCCGCCTATCGCGATGATACTGTGGGTGTTGCCACCTGGAACGCGGCCCTGCTGGCCTCTACTTCAGGCCGGGGCAGCGGCACGTTTGAGGTGGCGGCCAACACCGCCCTGCATGACGTCGTCCTCCACTTTAACGTCGCCTCCCTGTTGTCGCTGGGCGGCCTGAATGTGACCTGGACCATTACCGGGGCAGGGGTGACCCGAAGCGGTTCCTTCAACGGCGGTCTGCTGCTGGGGGGCACAGCCACCATCAACCTCCCGGATCTGGATCTGAACGCCGGGACCTACACCCTGAGCTTTACCGGGTCTATGGGTCCGCTGGGGGTTGGCCAGATCTCCATCACCCCTTACGTCACCGGTACCACTCTGTACCTGAACAATGAGCTCACCACCGCGGGCCACACCGTCACCGGCAATATCTTCGACGGTACGGATTCGCTGGGCGTGCTGGATCAGGTGCATTCGGTGGACAGCCGTCTGAGCATTACCGGCTATAACGGCACCACCACAACGCTGGATCCGTACACCACGGCCACCGCCACCGCCACCGTTCAGGGGCATTACGGCGTGCTGACCATTGGGGTGGACGGCAACTACACCTACGCCCTGAACAGCGGCGTGTCGCTGGCATCAATGACGAGCAAGGAGACCTTTACCTACAAACTGACCGGCGATAACGGCACCTCCGATACCGCCACCCTGACCATCAACATGGCACCGAAATTTGTCAGCTCGGAGCATAACGATACCTTCACCGGTAGCGCCTATGGCGACACGCTGATTTACGAAGTGCTGAACAACACGGCGGGGAACGGTACGGCAGGCAACGGCGGCAACGACCACTGGACCAACTTCTCACTGACACAGGGAGACAAGATCGATATCAGCGATCTGCTGGTGGGCTGGAACGGTGATAACGCGACGCTGGGTAACTATTTGCACGTCACCAACAGCAATGGCAATACCGTGATCTCCGTCGACAGAGACGGAGCGGCAAATACTTACACGAATACTACACTTGTAACACTGGATAACGTTCAGACAACCTACGAGGAGCTGGTTAACCAGAATCATATCATCACCGGATAGCGCTAATAACAAGACCCGGGCGCCTGTCGCCCGGGCTTAACATTATAAAGTTGTTCAGTTTTTTTAGGGATAATGCCATGAACAAAGTACCTTGCTGGTGGCTTGGGTGCTGCCTGTTGTCTGCGCAGGTCCTGGCCGCCGACTCGCCTGCGGTCATCAGCTTTGGGCAATTAAATGAAGATCGGGAGCTACCCGCCCTGGACGGACGGGTCGCCCTGCCGACCAGCCAGGCCGCACCCGGTACCTTAACGCTGGGCGATGCGGTGACCCGCGCCGTTAACTGGCATCCCACCATTCGCGAAGCGGTGGGCAAACTTTACGAACAGATCCAGCAGGTGGATGTCGCCAAATCGAAATATTACCCGCAGATCAGCGCCGGGTTAGACAACGGCTACAGCAACAACTCCAGCGATACCGGCTTTACTCCTTCCGTGGTGGTCTCCCTCTCCCAGATGCTCTATGACTTCGGCAAGGTCGCCAGCCAGGTGCGCGCCGAAGACGCGGGCGTGGTCCAGCAGCAGGCCAACGTTCTGCTGAGCATCGACACCATCGCCCGGGACACCGCCACCGCGCTGGTGCAGGTGCAGATGTGGCAGCAGATGGTGGAGACCGCTCAGGAGCAGCTTGAGGCGCTGGGCGCCATTGGCAGCCTGACCCGCCAGCGTAACGACGAAGGGGCAACCTCGCTCTCGGACGTGGTGCAGACCGACGCCCGTATCGAAGGGGCGCGCTCGCAGCTGATGCAGTATCAGGCCAACCTCGACAGCGCCCGCGCGACGCTGATGAGCAACCTCGGCTGGAGCAACCTGAACGGGGTCAGCAACGCCTTCCCGGAAAAACTCACCCGCAGCTGCGACATCAAAGAGCCGGACGACCGGCTGGTGCCTGCGGTGCTCGCCTCCTGGGCGCAGGCCAACGTGGCGCAGGCGAACCTCGATTACGCCAACGCCCAGATGACCCCCACCGTCTCCCTTGAGCCGCAGGTGCGTCACTACATGAACAACCGCTACCCCGGCCACGACACGCTGGACAAAACCCAGTACAACGTCTCGGTGAACGTCGAGATGCCTATCTACCAAGGCGGCGGCCTGAACGCGCGGCGTAATGCCGCCAGCCACGCGGTGGAGGCGGCGCAGTCCAATATTCAGCGCACCCGGCTGGACGTGCGGCAAAAGCTGCTGGAGTCCAAAAGCCAGGTGATGAGCCTGATGAGCACCCTGCAGATCCAGTCCCGCCAGGAGACGCTCAGCCAGCGCACCCGCGAGCTCTATCAGCAGCAGTATCTGGATCTGGGCTCCCGCCCCCTGCTGGACGTGCTGAACGCCGAGCAGGAGGTCTACCAGGCCCGCTTTACCCAGTGGCAAACCGCCGGGCAGCTTCGCCAGCTGCAGATCAACTGCCTGTATAACACCGGGCGGATGCGCAATGCCTTCGGCCTTGAAAACCACACCATTCAGTCAGTGGAGATCCAGCCATGATCCGAGACGATATCCTTTACGAGGACACACTGACGCAAGAGGCGCTGGAGCACTGGGCGCAGGCGTTTGGCTATGTCGCCACCCGCTACCGGGTGGCCTGCTCCCCCGGCGCGCTGGTGGCCGGTGCCCCCTGGCTGCAGGGTAAAAGCAAAATCCCGGCGCTGACCGGGCTGGCTCGCGAGGCAGGGCTCTCCTTTCAGCTGCTGACCAACGGCCAGGAGTCGATCAACAGCTGGCGTCTGCCGGTGGTGGTGGAGCTGGATGACGGCAAGATCGGCGTCATTGAGCACTTCGACGGCGAAGATATGCTGGATGTCTGCTTCTTCGACGGCAAGGCGCAGACCAACCGCATCTCGCTGGCGAAGATGTTACCGGCCATTCACCAGGTGGTGGCCCTGCGTCCGCTGGCGGCGCTGAAAGACAGCCGCGTGGATGCCTATATCTCAAAGTACCGCCCGGACTGGCTCTACCGGCTGGTGATGCGCGACCTGCGCCCGTACACCTACGTGATGCTGGCGGCGCTATTCATCAACCTGCTGTCGCTGGCGGGTATTCTGTTTTCGATGCAGGTCTATGACCGGGTGATCCCCGCCCAGTCCTACCCCACCCTGTACGTGCTGACCATCGGGGTGCTGATCGCCACCCTTTTCGGTTTTATTTTGCGCATTGCCCGCTCCCACATTATGGATCTGCTGGGCAAACGCGCCGACATGCGCGTCTCTGACCGGGTATTCGGCCACGCCCTGCGCCTGCGTAACAGCGCGGTGCCCCGCTCCACCGGCAGCTTTATCTCCCAGCTGCGCGAGCTGGAGCAGATCCGCGAGATGGTCACCTCCTCGACCATCTCCACCATTGTCGACCTGCCCTTCTTCTTCCTGTTCGTGATTGTGCTGGCGATCATCGCCCCGTCCCTGGCGTGGATCGCCCCGGTGGCGGCGGTGCTGATGGTGCTTCCGGGCCTGCTGCTGCAGAAAAAGCTGGCGGCGCTGGCGAAGCAGTCGGCCCATGAATCGACCCTTCGCAACGCCGTGCTGGTGGAGAGCGTGCAGGGGCTGGAGGATATCAAGCTGATGCAGGCGGAGAACCGCTTCCTGCAACAGTGGAACAGCTACATTCAGATCACCGCCGAGTCGGGCCTCAAGACCCGCGAGCTGACCCAGGGCTTAATCAGCTGGGGGATGACCATTCAGAGCCTGGTCTACACCGCGGTGATTGTGGTGGGTGCCCCGATGGTGATCGAAGGTGAAATGACCACCGGTGCGGTGGTGGCCGCCTCGATGCTGGCCTCACGGATGATCGCCCCGATGGCGACCCTCTGCGGCGTGCTGGCCCGCTGGCAGCAGGTGAAGGCCGCCAAAGAGGGGCTGGACAACATTATGCAGCTCCCCACCGAGAACCAGCGCGAAGAGACGCCGATCCGCCAGGACGTGCTGCGCGGCCACTACTTCTTCGATCAGGCGCAGTTTGCCTACGCCGGTGAGGTGCAAACCCCGGCGCTGCGCATCAACCGCCTGGAGATCAAACCCGGCGAGCACGTGGCGATCCTTGGCCGTAACGGCGCGGGCAAATCAACCCTGCTGCAGGCGATGGTCGGCGGGATGGATCTGATCGGCGGCGAGCTGCGGCTCGACAACCTCAGCCTGCCCCATCTCGACATGGCGGACGTGCGCCACAACGTCGGCCTGATGAGCCAGAACGCGCGGCTGTTTTATGGCACCCTGCGCGAGAACATTACCCTCGGGATGCCGCGCGCCACCGACGAGGAGATCTTTGCCGTGCTGGAGATGTGCGGCGCGGCGAGCTTTGTGCAGAAGCTGGCGAAGGGGCTGGATCACCCGATTATGGAGAACGGCGTCGGGCTCTCCGGCGGCCAGCGCCAGTCGATTTTGCTGGCGCGTATGTTCCTGCGCGATCCCAACGTCGTCCTGCTGGACGAACCGACCGCCTCGCTGGATGAACACACTGAACGGGAATTTATCCAGCGTCTGGGCCAGTGGCTGGGCAACCGCACCCTGATCGTCGCCACCCATCGCGTACCAATGCTGGAGCTGGTGGATCGCGTGGTGGTGCTGAAAGAGGGAATGCTGGTGATGGACGCGCCGAAGGCGCAGGCGCTGAGCAACAGCCGAATGCAGCAGCAACAGCAGGCGAATGGCCGGGAGTGGAAAAATGAAAACCAATCAGCGTGACGTTGCGGCGATGGACGACCTGGATAACGCCCTCGGCTCCGAGAGCGGCTATACCGGGGCAAGAAGCATTGTGTTATTCAGCCTGCTGCTGTTTGTCGCCGCCGGGGTGTGGGCGTGGTTCAGCATTCTGGATGAGGTCTCCACCGGCACCGGCAAGGTGATCCCCAGCTCCCGCGAGCAGGTGTTGCAGTCCCTCGATGGCGGGATCCTCGCCGAGCTGAAGGTGCACGAAGGCGACCAGGTGCAGGCCGGTCAGGTGCTGGCGCGCCTCGACCCGACCCGCTCTGAATCCAACGTCGGCGAAAGCGCCGCCCGCTACCGCGCGTCGCTGGCCTCCAGCGCCCGTCTGCATGCGGAGGTGAACGATCTGCCCCTGACCTTCCCAGCGGAGCTGAAGAAATGGCCCGATCTGATCGCGGCTGAAACCCGGCTCTACAACTCCCGCCGCGAGCAGTTAGAAGACTCCCGTCGCGAACTGCGCCAGGCGCTGGAGCTGGTGAATGCCGAGCTGGCTATCACCCAGCGTTTAGTGAAAACGGGTGCCGCCAGCCACGTCGAGGCCCTGCGTCTGCAGCGCCAGAAGAGCGACCTGGAGCTGAAGCTCACCGACCTGCGCTCGCAGTATTACGTTCAGGCCCGGGAGGCGCTGTCCAAATCGAACGCCGAAGTGGACATGCTCTCGGCGGTGCTGAAGGGCCGTGAAGACTCGGTGACCCGCCTGACGATGACCTCCCCGGTGCGCGGCATCGTGAAGAACATCAAGGTGACCACCATCGGCGGCGTGATCCCGCCGAACGGCGAGGTGATGGAGATAGTGCCGGTGGACGACCACCTGCTGATCGAAACCCGCCTGTCGCCGCGCGACATCGCCTTTATCCACCCCGGCCAGAAGGCGCTGGTGAAGATCACCGCCTACGACTACGCCATCTACGGCGGGCTGGACGGCGTGGTGGAGACCATCTCCCCGGACACCATTCAGGATGAAGCCAAACCGGAAGTGTTCTACTACCGGGTGTTTATCCGCACCAGCCAGGATTATCTGGTGAACAAGGCGGGCAGGCACTTCTCGATTGTGCCAGGGATGATCGCCACGGTGGATATCAAGACCGGCGAGAAATCGGTGATGGATTATATGATCAAGCCGTTTAACCGTGCGAAAGAGGCGTTAAGGGAGCGATAGCGGAGGTAAAGGCAAAACGGCAACCTTGTTGCCGTTTTAAGTGTTTGCTCCCTCTCCCGGTGGGAGAGGGTCGGGGTGAGGGCATCAGGCAGCACCGTGGCGACCGCCGGGTGGCGGCTACGCCTTACCCGGCCTTAGGCCACTAGCCTGGGTTGTAGATCCCTGCAGTGGACTGTGCCGTCTCTAAATTTGCCAACAGCGCCACGGTAATGAAGTGACCTTTACTGTTCATGTAACGAGGGATTACTTCGGCGATATCCATCGCGACGACGATAAAGATTCCTTTCATCTCTTATCGCCCCACATCCATGTCACAGCGCATACGATCCCAGCCGGTATAGTTTTTCACTTCGGGGACTGTATCGGGTAAATCCTGCCAGTTCGTTTTAAGTTGTTGCGAACTGCCTTCAAGCCCTTGCTTAGTCATGTAGATCATCCCCCAGGACCAGCCAGGAGATTGGGGTTCCAGTTTCCCGTGTACATTATTTCCCATACCGTCATCGACGGTATATTTAATCCCAGGTCCACCAGGCAGAATACGCGGATCTTCAAACGGCTTTGACGACATATAGAGCCGATGTTTGGTCTGCAAAAAGCCCTGATCGTTGACAACGGTAAAAGATACGGCATCTTCGGCAGGCGCTCTGTTATCCCCGTTCGGTTCATTATGTCCGGGAGCAAAGCCAACCGCCCTCCAGGTTTCGCCATAATCTTTCGAAACAAGGAATCCATCTACCTCCCAGTTTGGGATAGAAATATAACGTTCTGAAGGATGAATAAATTTGCGGGTGAATATTCGATAAAACTGAAAGTAAGGCTGTGAATGAATGCCACGCTTTGTATCGGTATACCAGAGCTCTCCCTGACAATCCCAGCCTTTGAGTTCCAGATAGCGATGGTTATCGAACCGATAAACCACCTGAGTCGGCGGCTCTTTCGCGATACCCTTCGCAGTCAGTAGAATAGTCATCACTGCGAGAACAGCACATAATCCTTTCATCTCTTATCGCCCCGCATCCATGTCACAACGCATACGATCCCAGCCGGTATAGTTTTTCACTTCAGGGACTTTGTCGGGTAGGCCCTGATAGTTTACTTTAAACTGGGCCGTATCATCTTTTAGAGCTTGTTTAGTAATATAATCCAGCCCCCAGGCAAGGCCAGAAGAGCCAAGTTTCAGTTTCCCATGTACAGTGCCTCCCATACCATCGTCTACAGTATATTCAATGCCTGGGCCGCCAGGCAGAATACGCGGATCTTCAAACGGCTTTGACGACATATAGAGCCGGTGTTTGGTCTGCAAAAAGCCCTGATCGTTGACAACGGTAAAGGACACGGCATCTTCGGCAGGCGCTCTGTTATCCCCGTTCGGTTCATTATGTCCGGGAGCAAAGCCAACCGCCCTCCAGGTTTGACCATAATCTTTCGAAACAAGGAAGCCATCTACCTCCCAGTTTGGGATAGAAATATAACGTTCTGAAGGATGGATAAATTTACGGGTGAATATTCGATAAAACTGAAAGTAAGGCTGTGAATGAATGCCCCGCTTTGTATCGGTATACCAGAGTTCCCCTTCACAACCCCACCCCTTAAGCTCCAGGTAACGATGATCATCAAACCGATAAACCACCTGCGTAGGTGGCTCTTTCGCCAAACTATTCGCAGTCAGTAAAATAGTGGCCACTGCGAAAACTATACATAGTCCTTTCATCACTTATCGCCCCGCATCCATGTCACAGCGCATCCGATCCCAGCCTGTGTAGCCTTTAACTTCAGGTACTTTGTCGGGTAGGCCCTGATAGTTTTGTTCATGGCTTACCACTTTTCCTTCAAGCCATCCCTTTGTGAAGTACACCATTCCCCATTTCCAACCGGGAAAGTCTGGGCTTATTGACTGGACGGTTCCATCTTCAAGGGTGTATGTGATACCTGGACCACCGGAGACAACGCGTGGATCATCAAACGGCTTTGACGACATATAGAGCCGATGTTTGGTCTGCAAAAATCCCTGATCGTTGACAACGGTAAATGATAATACGTCTTCGGCGGGAGCGTAATCATCACCATTTGGTTCATTATGCCCTGGAGCAAAGCCAACCGCCCTCCAGGTTTCGCCATAATCTTTCGAAACAAGGAAACCATCCACTTCCCAGTTTGGGATAGAAATATAACGTTCTGAAGGATGAATAAATTTGCTGGTGAATATTCGATAAAACTGAAAGTAAGGCTGTGAATGAATGCCCCGCTTTGTATCGGTATACCAGAGTTCCCCTTCACAACCCCAGCCCTTTAGCTCCAGGTAACGATGATCATCAAACCGATAAACTACCTGCGTCGGCGGCTCTTTCGCGAAGCTATTCGCAGTCAGTAAAATAGTGGCTACTGCGAAAACAATACATAATCCTTTCATCATTTATCGCCCCGCATCCATGTCACAGCGCATCCGATCCCAGCCTGTGTAGCCTTTAACTTCAGGTACTTTGTCGGGTAGGCCCTGATAGTTTTGTTCATGGCTTACCACTTTTCCTTCAAGCCATCCCTTTGTGAAGTACACCATTCCCCATTTCCAACCGGGAAAGTCTGGGCTTATTGACTGGACGGTTCCATCTTCAAGGGTGTATGTGATACCTGGACCACCGGAGACAACGCGTGGATCATCAAACGGCTTTGACGACATATAGAGCCGATGTTTGGTCTGCAAAAAGCCCTGATCGTTGACAACGGTAAAAGAGAGAACATCTTCATAGGGCGCATAATCATCCCCATTCGGTTCATTATGACCTGGCGCAAAGCGCACACCTGCCCAAGTTTTTCCATAATCCTTCGATACGCGAAAGCCATCTGCGCCCCAACCAGTTATTGCAATATAACGTTCTGAAGGATGGATAAATTTTCGGGTAAATAGACGATAAAATTGCGAGAAAATTTGTGAACGAATCTTTTTTCGGGTGTCTGTATACCAGAGTTCACCTTCGCAATCCCAGCCTTTCAGCTCAAGGTAACGATGATCATCAAACCGATAAACCACCTGCGTAGGTGGTTCTTTCGCGAAACTATTCGCAGTCAGTAAAATAGTGGCCACTGCGAAAACTATACATAGTCCTTTCATGCTCAATCCTTAAGCCAACTGGCTGTCACTTTTAGGTTTTGGCAATTCCCATTGCAATAACTTCCTTTCCTGAAAGTCTTCTGTTTTGAAAACGCCCATATCGACATACTTTGGGTTACGAACATTAGGTCGGATACCGGCATAATCATTCTTTACGCCGTAATTACCTTGAGGCAGCACTTCATCAGGTCTATTCATATAGTTTTTAGTGGTACCTATTGGTAACCTACCTGTCCGAAAGTACTCTTTAACTTCACTATTTTTATTTAATGGATCTCGCCAGTCCGCCAGATGTAACAACTCCTCCCAGAACTTCCCTGCCTTAAAATCAAACGATTTGCACTGCCCAATCGCAAGGTCAAAGGCCATCGCCTGAGACGGCGCAAACTCGCTCATCACTATGGAAGAGTGCTGGCTGTACCCTACCGGGTCGGTTTTCTGCCACTCTTTTTCCAGCTCTTCACGGGTTTTTAACCAGGTAACAGACAGTACCGGATACTCTTTTGAACCCGTAACCTTGCCTTCAATGACTGTATGTTTACGGGCAATACTTTCAATCTCAAGTTCATCAGGCGTTAAGACATGCCCCGGCTTCCAGCTAATACGCTGATAGCTGTTGAGCATATACATTGCACAGTCCGTGCGCTTAATAGCGCTGGCTTTGGCGGAATAGGAGATGTAAGCGTCCGGACTGTCCGGATCGATATAATAGGTATAAGGTTTGTCACTGGTTTTTGGATCGTTATCAGGACGGTTATCCTGCCCCTGGAGTTTAAACATAAACGGCTCCGGTAATTCCTCGCCATTAATCACCACATCACGAAAGTTATAACTGCTGTTCGTCAGGAATGCATATTCTGCATCCCCCTCCTTTTGTGGCGGTAACTTAAAAGGATTTGCGTCCGGGGCTTTTCCCACCTCACCGTGCTGGTAAAAGACGCGCTGATACAGATTAGGAATATCACGGGCTATTTTCTGAGGGATGCCCCGCCAGCCGAACCCCTGCACATTCTCCAGCGACACGACGCCGTCGTTCGGGCAAAAGTAGTTGTACACCTTGCCGTCATTGCTCCGGCAATATCGGTCATCGGTTCGCAGCGGGTTATCGGAAGGTTTACGCAGGGTACAGGAGGCTTCAAGCGCCAGTATTTCACTCTCCGATATATTCCCCCCCCCTTTCCATTGCGTATACATCAGGTTGCAGAAGTTTTTGAAGGTGTTCTGTCTTGCGGCGTTGGTCTGTTGGTATCCAGGCTGAATATTTTCAGCCACGCGTGATTCCAGAGAGTATGGGGAGTGGTTAAGAATGACACAATTTACCGGATCATATCCGGCTTGTTTAACCAGCATATTTGCAAGCATAGTAATAATCGTGCCCTGACTGTGCGCAACGATATTGATTACGTCGTTGCGCGTCACCAGCGGCTGACGAATCTGAATAATCAAATCCGCCAGTCGTTGAGCGGCAAAAAACTGATAAATGCGGTGCGGGTTTTCATAAACAGGATGCGTAAAGTCCCCTCCATTCAAGTGCAGAGAAGCAAATCCCGCTGCGGCCACACCGAACCCACCCGCACCCGGCCCTAACATATCCGGGATAGTGGTGGTGGCATTAGCGAAGGTCCCGCCATTTTTGGCAAAGTGCATATCGAGCACATTTTTGAAGTTATCGTTCTGGTACTTAAAGGGTCCTATACCATCATTACCCAGCGCCTTTTTATTCTCCGGGTTATGTTCCTGATACGCATCATAGGGCAGACGGGCGTTATCACTCAGCTTTCCGACCTCTTCCCGGTAGCGCTTCTGGTCTGCCCGGTAGTCGTCAAATGTCACCGGTTTATATCCCCAGTAAAACGGGATGATGGGCGAGCGACCGGGGTCGGCGATTCGGTAGTCTTTCCATTCATGGGGATAAAAATCCTGCCGGTTAAGCCGTTTCCCCAGTCCTTTAAGAATTCCCTTCTCCTGATTCTGGTAGGCTTCACCCACGTCGTTCACCCCGTGAACCAGAATCACGATACCCGGCATCGGGCGCGGCACCCCGACACTTCGCGTCTGCGCAACTTCTCCCAGACTTTTATGTACCGGAATATCGCCCTCAGAAATCACACGCGGTGCGTAGGGTCTGGTCTTCGTCTCCGTCATTCCATCAGCTCCATTTTGTAATAATAGTCTCTGTCCAGCGAAGGCTCGCTTAATTCCTCTGTTCCTGTAAATGAATGAACATCAGGAATAATGTTTTTGTTATGAGTTATATATAATAAATATCGATTTAGATGGCCTACTGCTGAACTGCTTCGGTTTCCCTGCCATAGTCGAGCATCCTTTAATAAATGGTAAGTTTATTTTAAATAATAAACCCAAGCCTGTTATTAAAATATGATTTAGATAAGCAGAATCAGATATTGTCGAGATAAAGGCATTCACTCAATAAATTTACAACAATAGATTAATTGCGCAAATATAAAAATAAGCGCCTTCATAACCAATTTAAATAACAAAATGATGAACAGATTATTTAACCGGCAGCTTCATTCGCCGGGTGGCGGCTGCGCCTTACCCGGCCTACGAAAATGCACGCCCTTGTAGGCCGGGCAAGCGAAGCGCCGCCCGGCAAACAGACCGCACCCAAGCTAGATCCTTTCCTCAAACCGTAACAAACGCCCCGCATTCCCCAGCACCAGCAGGGTACTCATATTATGCAAAATCGCGGCGATCACCGCGCCGGAAGCGCCTAACCAGCCAAAAGCGGCGGCGGCGACGATAACCAGCGTCCAGCCGAGGCCTATCATCACGTTGATTTGCAGGGTGCGGCGACAGCGGCGGCTTAAGCGCACGCAGGTCCCGAGACGGCGCAGGTCGCCGCCAATCAGCACGATATCCGCCGATGCCATGGCGATATCCGACCCGCCCGCCCCCATCGCTACGCCGACCACGCCCGCTTTTATCGCCAGCGAATCGTTGATGCCATCCCCGACCACCATCGGGCGAAAGCCGTTGTCGATCTGCACTCTCACCTGATGCAGCTTGTCAGCGGGCAACGCCCCGGCAATCACCTGCTCAATGCCAACGCTGCTGGCGATGCGCTGCGCCACCGTCTCGCGATCGCCGGTGAGCAACAGCTGCTGCTGAAGCCCCAGGTCGCGCAGCTGCGCCATCGCGTCGGGCGCCTCGTCGCGCAGGCTGTCGGCAAGCAAAATCCAGCCCAGAAAACGCCCCGCCAGCGTCAGGCCCACTATCGGCCCGTCGTGGATCGGTTGTGGCGGGATATCCACGGCCCGGGTGGTTAATAATTCAGGCCTGCCGAGACAGGCCTCCCCCGCCGCTGTCGTGGCGGAGACGCCCAGCCCCTGATGCTCGCGCACGTTTTCAAGCGGCGGCCAGGCGCTTTGTGGCGCGATGCTGACCAGCGCCCGGCTGACCGGGTGGCTGCTGGTGGCACCGAGACTGGCCGCCAGCGCCGCCAGCACTTCCGGCGACTCACCCGCCTGCGGGCGCAGGGCATGAAGCTGCAGTTTGCCGTGGGTGAGCGTGCCGGTTTTGTCGATAATCACCGCGTTGAGTTCGGCGAGCTCTTCGAGGAACGCCGCGCCGCGAATCAAAATACCGTGGCGCGCGGCGACGGTCAGACCGGCGACAGAGGTCGCAGGCGCCGAGAGCACCAGCGCGCAGGGGCAGGCAGCAACCAGCACGGCGAGCATCGCCTGGTTATCCTGGGTCAAAAACCAGGTGCTGGCGGCGATCAGCAACACCAGCAGCAGGTAGCGCGCCGCGTGGCGCTCCAGCAGGCGGGCGATCGGCGGGCTGGCCTGCTCCGCGCTCTGCATCAGGGCGATAACGCGCCCGAGGGTGGAGGTTTCACCGGTGCGCGTCACTTCGATACGTAACCGCCCGTCGAGGCTGATCGCCCCGCCGTAGACCTCCATACCCGGTTTCACCTCCAGCGGCACGGATTCCCCGGTGATCGGCGCGGTATCGAGGCTCGCCTGCCCGTCCAGCACGCGGCCGTCGGCGGGCAAGCGGTCCCCCGCCCGCACCTCAACAACATCCCCCGCCACCAGCTCCTGATTGTCGATATCCTGCAAATTGCCGTCGGCATCAACGCGCCGGGCGCGGCTGCGGGTGAGTTTGCTGAGCGCCTCAATCGCCTCCTGCGAACCCATCACGCTGCGCTCTTCAAGAATATGCCCGACGGTCATGATCAGCGGCAGCACCGCGGCGGTAAGCAGATCCCCGGTCGCCCACGAGCCCAACAGGGCCAGCGCCACCAGTTGATCGGTGATGCCGTGCAGGCTGGGATGACGCAGGCTGTAAAAGGCGTGGCGCAGCAGCGGAATGCCGACCATCAACGAGGCGACCCCCAGCAGCACATCCGCGACGGCAACCTGTTCCGGCGCCAGCCCGCGCCACAGCAGGCCGAGAATTAAGGTGCCGCTGGCAAACAGGGCCAGAACCAGCTGACGGGCGATGTTGCGCTGTTCCTGATGGCTTAACGCACTTCCCGGCGTGAGAGAATCAATGCTCATTTTGAAGAGGGTTCCTTTTGCCCGGCCGCCTGCAGGATCAGGTTTGCATCATCCTGCGGTGAAACGGTAATGACGGAGGCGGCCTGGGCGAGGATCGCCGCCATGCGTTCACGGTACACGCGCGCCAGCAGGTCCGGGTCGTGCGGCGCGTTGGCTAATCGGGTGATCATCGCGGTGTCGGCCTCGGCTTTGGCGACCTTTTCTCGCGCCTGCGCCTGGGCGGCCTGGCGCGTCTGGTCGGCCTGCTGCGTGGCTTTTTGCCGGATGACGGACGCATCGGTACTGGCGGTGGCTATCGCCTGAGACGCCTTCTGGCTGGCGGTGAGTACCGCATTAAACGCGGCGACCGTGGTGGCAGGCAGCGTTGACTGCACGGTGACGCGCTCCAGGGTAATGCCGGGCGAACTGCCCGCCTGGGCGAGGCGCTGCAGATTTTGCTCGATATTACGCTGCACGTCGCTACGCAGACGTTCACGCTGCCCGGCGAGGTTGGTCTCGTTGCTGACCATTTCCGGGCGTGCCACCAGGATGGTATCGAGATCGCGCCCGGCGCAGACCGCCACCGCCGCGCGCTCCACCAGCCGGTCGAGGGCGGGGATCACATGTTCCCCCTGCAACACATACTGCTCAGGGTCGTTGACGCGGTAAAACACGCTGATATCCAGCTGCACCACCCCCGCATCTCCGGTCAGCAAATAGCCCGAACCGGCTAACGCATCGCTGTTGTTGTCATCGCGCATATCCGCATGCAGCGCCTCGGGGGAGCGCAACAGGGCGCTAACGCGATGCTCGATCACGCGATCCGGTGCCGGAACCATCACCACCTCATCAACCGGCTTCGGCCAGCTCAGCAGTAAGCCGGGTTCGGCGACACGCTGCAGAGCGCCAAAATGCAGCACCACGGCGCGGCTGTCAGCGGGCACCTGGCGGATATTCGAAAACAGCCAGCTTGCGGCAGCCAGAAGGGTCAACCCGAGCAGGGCATAAAAGGCGAGCCGGATGGATTGCGTCCAGGGCCCGGCAGGCGTTGGCATCTCACTCATGGGTTTTATCCAGCTTCGGGCCATCCACTAACAGATGGAACGGCGCGGCATCGGTGCGCAACACCAGCCGGGTACTGGAGTTCACCACTCCGCTCAGGGCATCGAGCTGGCGTAACAGGCTGTAAAGCTCTGGCGAGCTGGCGTAAGCCTTGCCGTAAATGTCCGCCGCCTGCGCCTGAGACTGCGCTTCAATCCCGGCGGCCTGAACCTGGGCCTGGGCCTGCAGAATGCGCGCATCGCGCTCTGCCGCCGAGCGGATCTCTGCCGCGGCACGTTTGCCTTCGGCGGTGCGCTCGGTGGCGATGGTTTCACGCTCGGCGCGCATCCGGTCGACGGTGGCGCTCAGCGTAACCGCCGGGAGCGTCAGGCGTTCGGTGCCCACCTGCACCAGGCGAATACCGTAGCTTTCCAGCAGCGGCTGGCCGATCTGGTCCTGCAGATGGGATTCAAACTGGCCGAGCTGCACCTGCTTACCGTCGGTATTCACCAGCTGCGACAGGGAAAAACCGCTGGCGGTGGTCTCCAGCGCCGATCCTAAATAAGCCCGGATCTGCCGGGCCGCCTCGTCGGGCTGATTCTGTACTGCCCGCAGGAAGCGCTGCACATGTTCCGGCGTGTTATCGACCTGCCAGATAGCGTAAGACTGGACGATAATGCGCAGCCCGTCGCGCGTGCCGACATCCTGCAGGCCGCTCGAAGTGGTGCGCATGCGTAAATCCACGGCTGTGGCCATTTCAAACGGCGCGGGCAGACGCCACGCCAGGCCCGGGTTGAGCAGCACGCGCACCGGGTTGCCAAAGCGGGTGATAATCAACGACTCCCCCGAGCGGACCTGGACCAGACTGGCCGCCGCAATAAGCAGCAGCACCAGCAAACCGGCTCCGGCAAGGCGCTTCCAGCCGCCCGTTGCAGGCGTATCAGCGTGATGGCTGTGGCTACAGCCGTGGCTGCAACCGTGATGATGTGAATGGCTCAACGGGAAGGCTCCTGGGTCGGTTTTGCAGGCGCATCGCGGCGGGCTGCATCGTTCAATGTGGGAAAGTCGCGCAGGTCGATGGTCGGTGGCGTGCCCGCACCAATGCGGCTGTCGATAATCAGCAGCGGGCTGTGGCCGAGCGTCTGGCGCAGCTGGCTAAACCATAATTCGTCGATAAAAACCTGGCCGGATTGCGCGGCGGCCTGCTTTTGCGCCGCAAAGCGCACCGCCGTGGCCTGCGCCGTGCTGACGGCATCGGCGGCGTTCATCTGCGCCTGATTCTGGCGGGTGGTCGCCTCGATTTGCGCGCTGGCCGCCAGGTCTGCGGCATGTCCGCGCTCGCGTGACACCAGCGCCTGAGCGGAAATTTGTGCCGCCTGCACGCCGTGAAACGCATCGGCGGCCCCGGCCGGCGGGTGAATGGCTTCGACCACGGTGGAGAGCAGCTCCACACCGCTGTGCAGGGCGTTGAGTTTTTGCTGCACCGCCCGGTTAATCTGGCTGGCCAGCAGGTTGCGCTGCTCGCCAAGGAGCTGTTCCAGCGTCATGGAGGAAAACTGATGCACCAGCACCTGGCTGGCGGTGCTGCGGATAAGCGCGGGCAGATCGTTGCTGCGATAGGTGGCGGCCAGCGCGGCGTCATCGCTTAAGCCGATGCGCCACATAAACCGCACGTCGCTGTTGATGATCTGCAGGCTTTGCTGGTCATCACTCTGGCTGGCGATGATCTGGGCTTTATCAAAGCTGTGGATAGCATCCCAGAGCCGGTCCGCACTTTGCGGGGCGTTACCTTCGGCGCTGGTCAGCGGCTCGGCGGCGGTATCCGGCTCTTCTCCGGCGGCCAGCTCATGCACCTGACCGTTCTCGGTCAGCATCACCCGGCCAAAAGGCCACGGCAGCCCGTAATGCAGCCCGGCGGGTAACACGGCCACCGGCTTACCAAAGCGTTCGTAGATCCCGCGTTGGGTCGTGGCAACCTGCTGGAAGCCGGTCAGCAGCCAGCCGCAGATCGCCATTATCGTCATCACCGGAATAAACGCCCGCTTCAGCACCCTGAGCGCCCAGAACTGGCGCAGGTCGATGCCGAAACGCTGATGGATCTCGTGCTGTAAAAACAGCAGCGGGCGCGGGGGCCAGACAAGCTGTGCGGCAAGCTGGCTTTTAGCCAGATAAAGGGGTTCAGCCCCTTCTGCTCTGGGAGGCATAAACAGCGAGAACATGCCGCGCAGCAAAAACTCCAGCGCCACCAGCAGCACCAGAACCGCGGGCAGATTAATCAGCAGCGCCGTGTTGAGCGTCGGGAAAACGAACGCCGGTAACGAGAGGCACTGCACCGCCATCACCAGGCGCAGCACCGGCGCGATAGCCTGTGCTTCCGGCCAGGCCTCGCGGGATGTGGCAGCCAGATGACGTTCGGCGACCAGGGTGATGAATATCGCTGCGGCAATCACCCCCACCGCAATCCAGCGCAGCCTGCCGTCATCCAGCGCGACGTAATGGCTGCCCCACCCTGCCAGCACGATAAACATCACAATGGCGGCCATCATGACGAGTACAGGTCCGTCGCTGGTTAGCAGGACACCGAGGCGCTGATAAAGCCATGACGGCGGGGGTGTGTCTTCCGGCGCGTTCTCAGGGTTCGGCGGATCGACGATATTCGCGCGCCACTGGCAAATTCGCTGGGTGTGATACCACGCGACGGCTAACAGCGTCAGCGCGGCGGCGTTGCTGCTCAACAGCGAAGGCCAGCGCGAAGATGGGGCAAAGAATTGCACCATCAGCGCGGCGAGCAGCATGAGGAAAACGATTGTGCCGAGCCCAAAAACTACCCGGGCGGCAAGCCTGGCCTGCGAGGACGCTAATGAATATCGAGCAGAGGAGTGCATGAGGTTTTACTTTCAGACGCAAAAGGTGTGCGTCACCGTGGCTTATTGTTACCGTATAACGTATCACGACCATAAATAAGCAGTAAACGAAGCGCAAGTAACCATTTGTACAATGTGGAGGTAAATGCAAAACGGCAACACAGGTTGCCGTTTTTGGTGTTTGCTCCCTCTCCCCGTGGGAGAGGGCCGGGGTGAGGGCATCAGGCCGCGCCGTGGCGACCGCGGTATCGCCGGGTGGCGGCTACGCCTTACCCGGCCTACAAAACCCTGACTTTGACCTTGTAGGCCCGGCAAGCGCAGCGCCGCCGGGCGTTGCCGCATCCGGCACGGAATAACCTCCAGTGCAGCATGTTCCCCTCACCCCAGCCCTCTCCCCAAAGAGGAGAGGGAGCCGACCGTGCCAATATTTACCCACGGGAGGGCATCAGGCCACACCGCTGAAGCGCCGCCGGGCGTTGCCGCATCCGGCACGGAATAACCTCCAGTGCAGCATGCTCCCCTCACCCCAGCCCTCTCCCCAAAGAGGAGAGGGAGCCGACCGTGCCAATATTTACCCCCGGGAGAGAGCATCCCGCCTGGGATATCACCGAAACATCAACGGCAAGGTTTCGCCAGGCTTCTGCGCTCGGGATGCCCCTGCCTTAAAGGATGGTTCGATAAAATCAGGGTGATGAACAATATGATTCGTCGCCAGATTAAGCGCGCAGTTCATCTCATACAGCAGCCTTTCCTGTTCAGAGGCGCTGCTGCCCGCCAGGTTTTGCGTATACCCTTTCACCTGTATCAAATTTTCCGTCATGCGCAGGTTCGCCAGCTTGCACTCCTCGGCGTGCTGACCGGCGGACTTCAGCTGTCCCCGGCTCTCTTCCAGCGCCGTTTCAAGCTTATCAACCTCATTGGTGAGTCGGGAAACCATCAGGAAGAGGATGGCGACGCCTGCAAGGACCGGAACGATTAACCACCATGACACAAACATGTGAATCACCCTGAAAGATAATTAGCGTAGTTACAGTCTTATTAGCAGGGTGATTTAGAGCAATAATAGGAATTCATTAGAAGCGCCCGCGCGCCTTTACTTCTTCACCGCAGATTGCCAGTACAGCGGCGTGCCGAAAAATTCCACGTAGTAATCAATCACCGCCCGCACATTTAACGGCGGGTGCCGCGCATTGGGGTAGATCGCCGAGATGTTCTGCGGCTCGGTATTGATAGCGGCCTCGTGGCCCGGCAACAGTTTCACCAGCTCCCCGCTCCTGAACCGGTCGCCGATAAGCCAGTCCGGGAACAGCACCATCCCCATCCCGCCCAGCGCCGAGGTCAGCAGGGTTTCCGCGTTATTCGATGACAACAGCGGCGACACGGGATAGTGAACCCACTCCCCGCCGGGCTCGCGCAGCAGCCAGCGGTTTGGACCGGACGAACCGCGATAGACAAGGCATTTGTGACGGGTAATGTCATCCGGCACCTCAGGCGCACCGTATTTGCGCAGGTACGCAGGCGCGGCGGCGAGGTGATAAAACTGCGGCCCGAACACCCGGGCGTGAAAAGAGGAGTCGGTCAGCATGCCGATGCGAAAGATCAGGTCGGCGGCATCCCGATGGGGATCGATATAGTCATCCGTCAGCGTCAGCTCAATGCTGAGCCGGGGATAGCGCTCCGCCAGGCCCGCCAGCCCGGGGGCGATATGCCGCTGGCCGAAAAATACCGGGGCGTTGATGCGCAGCAAACCGGACGGCTCCTGCTTGCGCTCATCCAGCTCCCGCCGCGCGTCGTCAAGATTGCCGAGCATCAGGCGGGCATAGCGGATAAAGAGATGGCCGTTTTCGGTGGGAATGATCGCCCGCGTGTTGCGGTAGAAAAGCTGTTGGCCGAGCGCGTCCTCAAGCTGATGGATAACCCGCGAAACCTGCGACGCGGCCATCCCCTCCCGGCGCGCCACCACTGAAAAGTTCAGGGATTCATAGACCTCTTTAAAGATAAGCAGCCAGCGGATGCTGATGTTGGCGGTGTCTGGCATTGATGCATTTCCTGCACAAGTGTTTAGTGCATTATGGCATTTTTCTCACGGATGTTCAGGGGTACGCTTCCCGGCCTGAATACAAGAGAAGAGTCACTATGCGACATCTATTGATTTTACTGGTTATTGCCGGCGGGATGGGCCTGTCCGTCGAGGCGGGCTTACTGGGGCCATTGGGAGGTGAAGTGGGCGATCTGTGGGCAACGTTCAGCATTTTCGGCGTCGGTGCCGCCCTAACGTTTCTGCTGATGCTGTTTTTCAGCCCCCGCAACAGCCCATCGTTTTTCGCACAGCCTGCATGGCAGCTGCTGGGCGGCGTCCTCGGGCCAATCTACGTGGTTATTCTCACCGTGGCGACGCCTGCGATCGGGATCGCCATGACCATGATTGGCATCCTGGCAGGCCAGGTGTTTAAAAGCCTGATCATCGACCACTATGGCCTGCTGGGCACGCCACACCGAAAAATTGACACCAGACGCATCATCGCGCTGATATTTATTATTGCTGCGCTGGTTCTGGTTGCACAGGGGTAACACTATGACATTTATCATGATTATTCTGGCGGTGATTGGCGGCGCCACGCTGAGCGTTCAGGCCGCCATCAACGGACAGCTGGGCAGCAAAGTGGGCGTGTTCAAAAGCGCATTCCTGACCTTTTCCGTCGGCGCGCTTATCACCGCCCTGCTGATCGTCTTCTTTGAAACCCCGCATGCCGTCACGCTGATGGACGTGCCGAAATGGCAGTTGCTTGGCGCCCTGCTCGGCGTGCCCTATATCGTGATTATGGTGCTGGCCGTGCAGCGGATCGGGACCGCCGTCGCCACGGTGGCGGTGATCTTCGGCCAACTGACCATGAGCATGCTGATCGACAATTTTGGCTGGCTGGGCAATGCGGCTATCCCCTTCTCGATGAGCCGCCTGGGGGCCGTGGTCTGTCTGGGACTTGCGCTGTGGTTTATCTACTCCAGCAGCAAAGTGCCAAAAACTGAAGAAAAGGTATCTGTCAAAGAGGATGCTTGTTCATAATAGCCAACGTGAATCCCGCGAAATGGCTAAAAAGGTGTTGATGTGATGGAAGAATCCACATTAGAAGATGAGTTTAACCGCCGTGTTAAGCAGCTTAGCGAGCGCGCGAAAGCAGCCGGTACCAACGTCAGCGAACTGTGCCGCATAGCTGGCGTCAGCCGCACTACGCCCGAGCGGTGGAATAAACGGGTTCCGAAGTCCATCACCATTTTTGATTCGGTTTTCCAGGCTCTGCTGGATCTCGAAAGAGCCAAAGGAGAGGAGGAAGAGGCGTTTAAAAATCTCCCGCTTCGCGAGCAGGAACGCCTTAAAGCCCAACGAAAAGAGCTCGAACGGGAAAAAGAAAAAGAGCACCGTTTAAAGCGCAATGAGGCGCGCAGGGAAAGCCGCGCGCGACTGAAAAACGCGCAGCAAGACTAAGGGCGACGCAGGCTTATCTTGTGGATAGCCCAGCAAGTACGCAGGTTGCGGCCACGCTATAAAGTTACTTGTAATATTTGCTACTGATGAGAGCCCTCATTTATCATCTGACTTTATATTCAGATGCCGCAATATTGCCGGCACATAGCTGCGACTTATTATCAGAAGTGGATTAATAAATGAACAGACTCGCTCTCATTGCGTGCAGGCGCATACTTTTCCTTGAGGTTGAGGAGGCGGCGACCCACATTGCCGAAGTCTCTCAGCGCACCTGGCGTTACTATGAGTCTGGTCGCACCCAAATTCCTGGCCATCTTGCTGAGAAAATGGAAAAACTTCTCCAGTATCATACTGTTATGAAAGATCGCATGTCGAAAGAAGCGGACGAATATCGTCAGAAAGGGGAAGGCAGACAGGCCGTTCCGTATTATCTGACCTTCGAGGACTATCAAAAAGAGACGGGTCTCGATGATGTGATCGCTTTTCGTCTCGATCAGTCGGTTAAGGCTGCGCTCTACCTGGAAGATAAAGTCGTCTTCTATTAAACGTTAACCAGCCGCACTACTGCGCGCATGACTCCTTCGCTGTAACTCTCTTTATCGCTCTCTGCCTGCTCTCACCACACTTCTGATTTCCGTTCTCCGCACGGGCCCTGCTCCTGGCTTGCCATCCTGGCAAACCGCTGTGCCAACGTGGCACAACCTTTCACATCTTAATTGTATATATTTGTAATCGTCACACTTTAATTAATCATAAAAGATAAATATAAAGTTCCTAAAATGGAACTTTAACAATAGATGTTAAATAAAGAAATGTTTCTATAACAGATATGTTATTGCCAGCACCCTGCCGAAAATCACGCAAACTCTTTTTAATCATTTCATTCGAAGATTCTCTACAGCCAGCAATGACAAGGCCTTAAGATTAAGCCATACAAATAAAATGTTTTGAGAAATTATTAAGTTAGTTGAAAGGCTATTTTCAAAAGTAAAAAATCATTAAAAAGGATATTGCCGCCCTACAAAATTACGAGCAGTCTCCGTTCCGCTTATGGAACACCCAGTCAGCCTCCTGCAAAACGGAGCATGACAAATGGCCGCAACACGTGGCGTTCGGGCGGGAGTATCGGCAAATGCGAACAGTGAATGGGTCGTGTTTACCGCGAAATTGCCCCAGGCATTAAAGAAGAAATTAAAGATTGCAGCCGCTGAATGCGGCCAGAAGCAGCAAGAGATTGTTGCTCAGGCTGTTGAGATGTGGATGGCGGCGAACGGCTTCAATAAGTAACCGACAGATTAGTAGTAACCGACAAAACAGTAGTAACCGACAAAACCGACAAGAAACGAAGATATCAAACATGAAAAAAACAGTATTAGCAGTGCTCGTTGCCACCGCGACAGCCTCTGGTGCAGCCCAGGCATCTAACGTTGATGTGGACAATGTCATCAATACGGTTGGTGCAGGCACTAGCAACATCTCTGCTCCAGTCACGCCGACGCAGGCAGAACTTAAAGCCCGCTTTGCAGAGTTGAAGCACCAGCAATTCGAAGGTAAATCCCGCGAAGCGCAGAACCGTATGCGTGTTGAGGCCCAGGGCCAGCACGTTGATTACAACGCGGTGGTCGTGGCGGCTCACGATGCTCAGGCTCAGATTGTGAAAAGCAATATTGAAGCAGCCCGCATCAAGGCTGCTGATACTGCGAAAGGTGAAGCCCTCACTCAGGACAATATCGACCGCACTGCGTCTCAGAATGGCGCACTGGCTAACGCCCGTGAAGCGTCTCGCATTCAGCCCCAGATTGATGCGAAAGAGCGTGTTGTTGGTCTGGCTAAAAAAATAGACAACGTGAACCGTAACCACGATCAACTCGTTGCCTTAATGCAGGCGCAGGAAGTTTCTCGAACTGCCAGCCAGCGTGTAAACGTTGACCAGGCTGCTGCTGATGCCCGCCTGAACAGCATGAAGCCGGTTGTTGACCAGGCGGCGGCTGATTCTCGTCTGGAGAGCATGAAGCCGGTTGTCGGCGAAGACGCCGCTGTTTCCCGTCTGAACAGCATGAGCGTCGATCCTAATGCGAAGATCGTGGCTGCGCATGATGCCGAAGTTTACCGCGTCACGACTCAGAATCAGGCCCGCACTGACCGCCTGAACAGCATGAAGCCGGTTGTTGACCAGGCGGCGGCTGATTCTCGTCTGAACAGCATGAAACCTGTTGTCGGCGAAGACGCCGCTGTTTCCCGTCTGAACAGCATGAGCGTTGATCCTAATACGAAGATCGTGGCTGCGCATGATGCCGAAGTTTACCGCGTCACGACTCAGAATCAGGCCCGCACTGACCACCTGAACAGCATGAAGCCGGTTATCGGCGAAGATGCCGCAGTTTCCCGTCTGAACAGCATGAGCGTCGATCCGAATGCGAAGATCGTTGCCGCGCTGATCGTCTGAAGTGAAGCCGTTGCGAAGGCCGCTGACCGCCTGAACAGCATGAGCGTCGATTAATGATCGTGCCGCGTGTGCGCATGAAGGGGGAGCGCCCGATCGTCTGAACAGCATGAGCGGTTGTCGGCGAAGATGCCGCAGTTTCTCGTCTGAACAGCATGCCGAGCGTCGATCAGCCGAAGTGCCGCCCACGATGCGAAGACCGTGTCACCACGCAGAACGGGCGCGCCGATTCTCGTCTGAACAGCATGAAGCCGGTTGTCGGCGAAGATGCCGCAGTTTCCCGTCTGAACAGCATGAGCGTCGATCCGAATGCGAAGATCGTGGCCGCCCATGATGCCGAAGTGTACCGTGTCACCACGCAGAACCAGGCCCGCGCTGATCGTCTGAACAGCATGAAGCCGGTTGTCGGCGAAGATGCCGCTGTTTCCCGTCTGAACAGCATGAGCGTCGATCCGAATGCGAAGATCGTGGCTGCCCATGATGCCGAAGTGTACCGTGTCACCACGCAGAATCAGGCTCGTGCTGACCGTCTGGACAGCATGAAACCTGTTGTTGACCAGACTGCAGCTGATTCTCGTCTGGAGAGCATGAAACCGGTTGTTGGCCAGGCAGCTACTGACTCTCGTCTGAACAGCATGAGCGTCGATCCAAATGCGAAGATCGTTGCTGCGCATGATGCCGAAGTTTACCGCGTCACGACTCAGAATCAGGCCCGCACTGACCGCCTGAACAGCATGAAACCAGTTGTTGATCAGACTGCTGCTGATTCTCGTCTGGAGAGCATGAAGCCGGTTGTTGGCCAGGCTGCTGCTGACTCTCGTCTGAACAGCATGAAGCCAGCTGTTGACCAGACTGCTGCTGACTCTCGCCTGGACAGCATGAAGGTTGATCCGAACGCCGAAGTCGTCGCGGCGCAGGATACCCAGGCTTATGAAGCGGCTCAGGGTGCGGCACGCCAGGCGGATAACGCTAACCGTACCTCAACCATGCAGGCTGATACCAACGCGGTCGCTATTGCTGACACCGCTGCGGGTGTAGCGGCCAACAAAGCGGGTGTTGAGCAGACCAACGCAAAAATTGACTCTGTGACTTACGATATCGCTGGTAACCGTCGTGCGATCTCCAGCCTGGCGACTCGCGCCGCTGATACCGATGCCCGTATCGCGGAAACGAAAGCTGAACAGGCTAAGACCAATGAACGCGTATCAGCTAACAGCGCGGCCATCGCTGACCATGAAAGCCGTATTGAATCTCTGGAAAGCGAAACCACCAGCAAATTCTCCAGCCTGAAAAATCAGGTTGATGACAACCGCAAACGCGCCTCCGCAGGTATTGCTGGCGTCGCAGCAATGGCGAACATCCCGCAGGTTATTCAGGGTCAAACCTTCTCTGTTGGCGCAGGCGTGGGTAACACTGACGGCGAAAGCGCACTGGCTGTGGGTATGTCTGCACGTGCTGGCGAAAATGTCGTTGTTAAAACGTCTGTCTCTAACGACACCCAACACAACTTCGTCGTTGGCGCAGGCGTGAGCTACGGCTGGTAAGTCTTAACGCCCCGCGTCGGCGGGGCTATTAGCTCTCACGAGCGATCAAAAGTGCCTTGTGATTACGTACTGCTAACCCTCAATCCACCGCAGTAATAAGTCATCAACATGCAAGATTTCCCCGTCTTCGGACGGGGCTTTTTTTCTACAGACGAAAAAAAGGCCAGACAAGCTGGCCTTCTTTCCAAATTAGTAACCGACAAGAAACTAACTTTGTCCGATGCGCATCGGACGGCCAGAAGAATATCGCATTCCCTGGTGCAGCGCAAATCAGGCCCCCTGTCAGGATCTGAATGCCGCCGGACACCCGTTCCCCAGCCCGATTCGCCAGCCCCCTTCGAATTAGTTATGATCCCCCTCTTTTTTGCCTGCGGTTAGCCTGATGTCTGTGATTATCGATAATTTTATTGCTCCGCCCTGTCATGAGGCGATAGAAACACTCTGGCAGGACGAGCATCTGGTGCTGATCAATAAGCCCAGCGGGCTGCTCAGCCTGTCGGGCAAAAACCCGCAAAACCTCGATTCGGTGCATCACCGGCTGGTACAGATCTTCCCCGGCTGCACTCTGGTGCATCGCCTCGATTTTGGCACTTCCGGGGTGATGGTGATTGCCCGCAACAAGGCGATCAACGCCGTCCTCTGCCAGCAGTTCAGCCAGCGCAGCGTGACGAAAATTTACACTGCCCTGCTCTGCGGGCATCTGCCTGACGACGAAGGGGTGATAGATGCGCCGATTGCCAAAGATCCGGCGCTGTTCCCATTGATGTCGATTTGCGCCCTTTACGGCAAGCCCGCCCGCTCCCGCTATCGGGTCACTGAGCGTTTTTATTATCAGGGAGGCGTGCCGGTGACGCGGGTTGAGCTGACGCCTGAGACCGGGCGCACCCACCAGCTGCGCATTCACTGCCGGGAGCTGGGCCACCCGATTTTAGGCTGCGATCTGTACGGCGGTTTGCTGATGCCCGGTACAGAAAACACGCCGCGCCTGATGCTGCACGCCAGCGAGCTTCGGTTTGCGCATCCGGTGAGCGGGAAGGCTGTTCACGTTCATAATGCCAGTCCGTTCTGATATCTGCGTTTTTGAAACACGGGGTCAGCTGATATGGTGAGATGTCCTCTGCATAACCCAGGTAAAAAACAATGCCAGAAGCGCTGAAAGATAACGATATCAACACCCTGTTTCAGAAACTGAACGCCATTGCCCAGACCGGATTGACCTATTCCAGAGATGTGTTTGACCAGGAGCGCTATGAGGCGCTGCGCCAGATCGCTACCGAGCTTGTCGGGACGCGCTTTAAGATCGACGGCGAGACGCTGCATCACGTCACCGAGTCCGGTTACGCCACCCCGAAAACGGATGTCCGCGCCTTTATTCTGCGTGACGGCAAGCTGCTGATGGTCCGGGAAGCGGAAGACGGCCTGTGGAGCCTGCCCGGCGGCTGGGCGGATGTGGGCGACACCCCTTCCACCGCCGTCTGCCGGGAGGTTGCCGAAGAGACGGGGCTTGAGGTTAAGGCCACCAAACTGCTGGGCGTCTGGGACCGCAATCTGCATGGCCATCCGCCCCTGCCGTGGCATGTCTACAAGCTCATTTTTCTGTGTGAAGAGACCGGCGGCAGCCTGGCGGTAAATCACGAAACCACCGGCATCGGGTTCTTTGACATTAATGAACTGCCCGATTTATCGCTGACGAGAATTGTGGCGGAAGAGCTGGAAGTGAGTATGGCGATCGCCACCAGCGATCGCCCGACCTGGTTTGACTGAGGCTGACTAATGAAAAGACGCTATGCCGTTGCTGATGTATTTACCGATCAACCCTTCCTGGGCAATCCCGTCGCGGTTGTTTTAGATGCAGAAGATCTGAGCACAGAGCAAATGCAGCGGATCGCCGTGGAGTTTGGCTACAGCGAAACGACCTTTGTGCTGCCGCCGGAGGATGCTGCCCACACGGCGCGGGTGCGGATTTTTACCCCCTCGCGTGAAATTCCTTTCGCGGGCCATCCTAACGTCGGTACGGCGTATGTGCTGGCAACCTGTGATTCGTCGCTGCCTGACACGCTGCTGTTCGAGGAGATTGCGGGTCTGGTTCCCGTCAGGCTGTTAAAAGAGAACGGCACGGTGACGGGCGCGGAGTTACTTGTGCCGGAAGCCTTATCCTGTCGCTCAGAAGTCCGCCCGGAACAGGTCGCCGCCTGCCTGTCGTTAACGGCAGAGGATATCCGCACCGAAGTTCATAACCCTGTTGTCGCGTCGGTTGGCCTGCCGTTTCTGGTGGCCGAGCTTGCAACGCGGGATGCGCTTCGCCGCTGCGTGCCGAATTTACAGGGATTTCGCGCGATACTACCGCTTGATGGCGCAGTCTCGATTTATGCCTATACCCTGGATAAGGATGCCAGTGAACAGGGCGATATTCAGGCGCGGATGTTCACGCCCCGGATGACGGAAGATCCGGCGACCGGCAGCGCCACCGCAGCGGTAACCGCTCTGCTGGCACTGCATCAGGATAAAACCACGCTCTCTCTTGCGGTCAACCAGGGGGTGGATATGGGCCGGGCCAGCGTGCTCCGTTCAGGGTTTGATGCCTCATCCGGAAAGGCCGTTGTACGCGTGGGCGGCAGCTGCGTTATCACCATGGAAGGGACGTTCAGGTTGTAACCTTGTGCCAGCCATTGCCGGGTGGCGGCTGCGCCTTACCCGGCCTACAAGGGCTTTTGACCCTCCAGGCGCAGCGCCATGGGGCAATCAGGCGGTACCGGTGCAGAGATGCTGGCGAAGAAAAAGGCGCAGTCTGTGGCGTAGCGTTGTGGCACATCCGTGAGCGGGCCCATTATTTCCTCCCCCTTCGTTTACTCTCTTAGAAGTAGCATTTTCATGAGTGACTGTAATCCATACATAATATACACCGCCGCTTCGCATGATTATTTTTCATCCAATCAACAGGGCGACTAATAATATATAAAAAACCAATTAAGATTATTCCCAAGTACATCTAATTAATATGCACTATACGCTCGATGACCCATTTGTAAACTTGCGTAAAGAGCCCCGTCACGCCTGGACTCGACCGTTTCAGCGAAACATAAAAAAAGCGAAAAAGCAGAAGTGTCGGAAGGTCGTTTGTTTACATCACCTTGGCGGTAAATATTTATAAAACAAACGAAGCGTCATTTTCAGTTAAATCTTAAAATGAAAAGGATATTATTTAAAAAAGCCAGTTTGACTCTTCGAAAATAGGGGCTAAATTTAATCCTGAACGACAACGGATACGAATACCAACGTATCTTAACTGACATAAATGATGTAAACGAGGAAACATAATATGGCAGAGCAACGTGGTTCAGGTAATTCTTCGCAGGATCGTGAAAGAGCCTCAGATACGGGTAAGAAAAGCGGACCGCAGAGCGGCGGTAATTTCAAAAACGATCCGCAGCGTGCTTCCGAAGCAGGTAAAAAGGGTGGTCAGCACAGCCATGGCGGCGGACGTAAGTCTGACAACTCTTAATTCATCTCATTATTAAAGCCTGTTCTTCACTTTAATCGGAAATCTGCGAGTCCGCGGGCTCGCAGAATTTTTACGTCACTGGAGAAAATTTATGAATATGAAAAGTATAGAGGATGTTTTTATTCATTTACTATCCGATACCTACAGTGCAGAAAAACAGCTTACCCGCGCGCTGGCTAAATTGTCCCGCGAAGCGTCCAGCCCTGAATTAAGCGCTGCGTTTAAAGCGCACCTGGAAGAGACCCACGGCCAGATTGAACGTATCGATCAGGTAGTGGAAAAAACGCCTAACCTTAAACTGAAAAGAATGAAGTGTGTGGCGATGGAAGGCTTAATCGAAGAAGCCAACGAAGTCATTGAAAGCACAGAGAAAAATGAAGTGCGCGATGCGGCCTTGATCGCAGCGGCGCAAAAAGTCGAACACTACGAAATTGCCAGTTACGGCACGCTCGCCACCCTGGCAGAGCAATTAGGCTATACCCAGGCAGTGAAATTATTAGCCGAGACGCTGGAAGAAGAGAAATCCACCGATCTTAAACTCACCGATCTGGCCGTCGGTAATATTAACCAGAAAGCAGAAAAGTAAGTCTGAATTAACCGAACCCGAGGAAGAAAATATGAATCACGTAGAACACTACCATGACTGGCTACGCGATGCTCACGCCATGGAAAAGCAAGCCGAATCTATGCTCGAATCAATGGCGAGCCGCATCGATAATTACCCTGATGTACGCGCCCGAATTGAGCAGCATATTTCTGAAACTAAACATCAGATTACCCTGCTGGAAGAGATCCTCGACCGTAACGATATTTCCCGCTCGGTTATTAAAGACTCCATGAGCAAAATGATGGCGTTCGGTCAGTCGATGGGCGGCATGATGACGTCCGATGAAATTGTGAAAGGCTCTATTAGCGGCTACGTTTTTGAGCAGTTCGAAATTGCCTGCTACACCTCCCTGCTGGCCGCGGCGAGAAAAGCCGGGGACGTGGCGTCGATCCCTGCCATCGAATCCATCCTCGCGGAAGAGCAGCGCATGGCCGACTGGCTGATCCAGCATATCCCTGACACCACTGAACAGTTCCTGCTGCGTTCAGATGCAGACGGCGTGGAAGCAAAAAAATAACTCAGGAGTGAGCCTATGTTTCGACACGTAAAGCAGTTGCAGTACACCGTCCGCGTTGCCGAGCCTAATCCAGGCCTGGCAAACCTGCTCCTTGAGCAGTTTGGCGGCCCTCAGGGCGAGCTGGCCGCCGCCTGCCGCTACTTCACGCAGGGGCTGGGCGATGACGATCCGGGCCGCAGAGAGATGCTGATGGATATCGCCACCGAAGAGCTCAGCCATCTTGAGATCATCGGCACGCTGGTCGGCATGCTGAATAAAGGCGCCAAAGGCGAGCTGGCCGAGGGGACGGAAAGCGAAGCGGAACTTTACCGCTCGCTGACGGCCAACGGCAACGACAGCCACATTACCTCCCTGCTGTACGGGGGCGGGCCATCGCTGACCAACTCCGCTGGCGTACCCTGGACCGCAGCTTACGTCGACACCATTGGGGAAGCCACCGCCGATTTACGCTCGAATATCGCGGCGGAAGCGCGCGCTAAGATCATTTATGAACGCCTGATCAACGTCACCGACGATGTCGGAGTGAAAGATGCCCTGGCGTTTCTGATGACCCGTGAAGCCGCGCACCAGCTCTCGTTTGAGAAAGCATTGCAGTCGATTCGCAACAATTTCCCACCGGGGAAACTGCCGCCAATCGAACAATATGCGACCACCTACTACAATATGTCTGCAGGTGACGATCTTCGCGGCAGCTGGAATAGCGATGAAAACTTTGAGTACGTTGCCGATCCGCAACCCGCCGTTGACGGTGGAGACGGCAGTGCTCAGGTCAAGCTCTCGAAGGAGCAGACTGCTCTGCTCAAAGCGATGGCGAAACGCACCGAGTCGGATCCGAAAGCCGATCCACTCACTGGCGCTGAGCTGGGTGCCGGAAAGAAAAAACCGTAACCCTGCCCGATAAGCTGTACCACGATGCCCCGTTTCTTACGGGGCATTTCGCTGACAGGGGATAACGATGCTGGAACTCGATGCGTTTCATCTCGCCAGGCTTCAGTTCGCCTTCACGGTCTCATTTCACATTATCTTTCCGGCGTTGACCATCGGCCTTGCCAGTTATCTGGTGGTGCTGGAGGGGATGTGGCTGAGGACCAAAAACGACGTCTGGCGCTCGCTGTACCACTTCTGGTTAAAAATCTTTGCCGTTAACTTCGGGATGGGCGTGGTCTCCGGCCTGGTGATGGCCTACCAGTTTGGTACCAACTGGAGCGGCTTCTCGCAGTTTGCCGGGAGCATCACCGGCCCGCTGCTCACCTATGAAGTGCTCACCGCCTTCTTCCTCGAAGCGGGTTTCCTCGGCGTGATGCTGTTCGGCTGGAATAAGGTCGGGCCCGGCCTGCATTTTTTTGCCACCTGCATGGTGGCGCTGGGCACCTTGATGTCCACCTTCTGGATCCTCGCCTCCAACAGCTGGATGCATACCCCGCAGGGCTTCAGCATTGAGAACGGCCAGGTGATCCCGGAAGACTGGTTCGCCATCATCTTTAACCCCTCCTTCCCGTATCGCCTGATCCACATGTCCATCGCCGCTTTCCTCAGCAGCGCCCTGTTTGTCGGTGCCTCCGGGGCGTGGCATCTGCTGCGCGGCAATGACACCCCGGCGGTGCGCAAGATGTTCTCGATGGCGCTGTGGATGGCGCTGCTGGTCGCGCCGATCCAGGCCTTTGTCGGGGATATGCATGGCCTGAACACCCTCGAACACCAGCCGGCTAAAATTGCCGCCATCGAAGGCCACTGGGAAAATCCGCCCGGCGAGGCTACGCCCCTGCTGCTGTTTGGCGTGCCGGATATGGAGGAGGAGCGCACGAAGTACGGGCTGGAGATCCCGGCGCTTGGCAGCCTGATCCTCACCCACAGCCTGGACAAGCAGGTTCCGGCCCTGAAGGATTTCCCGAAAGATGAGCGGCCCAACTCGCTCATCGTCTTCTGGTCGTTCCGCGTGATGGTGGGCCTGGGGCTGCTGATGATCCTGATGGGGGTCACCAGTCTGTGGCTGCGCCGCCGTCGCCGACTGTACCACTCCCGACCGTTCCACTGGTTTGCCCTCAGCATGGGACCTGCTGGCGTGCTGGCGATCCTGGCGGGCTGGATCACTACCGAAGTGGGCCGCCAGCCGTGGGTGGTGTATGGCTATCTGCGCACCATTGACGCGGTGTCGCTGCACAGCACGCTGCAAATGAGCATCAGCCTGCTGGCGTTTATCGTGGTCTACTGCTCGGTGTTCGGCGTGGGGCTCGTCTATCTGGTGCGGTTGATTAAAAAGGGACCGCAGCCTGTCGACAACCTCTCAGTGAAGACCGACGGCAGACCGGCACGTCCGCTCTCGGCGGCAGAACCGGTACCGGAAGAGGAGAAACTGTAATGGGCGTCGATATCTCAGTCATCTGGTTTGCGATCATCGTTTTCGCCACCCTGATGTACATCATTATGGATGGTTTCGATTTGGGTATCGGCATGCTCTTCTACTTTGAGCGCGACCCGGAGGCCCGCGACGTGATGGTCAACAGCGTCGCTCCGGTATGGGACGGAAACGAAACCTGGCTGGTGCTGGGGGGCGCAGGGCTGTTTGGCGCCTTCCCGCTGGCCTATGCGGTGATCATCGATGCCCTGACGATCCCCCTCACCGCCATGCTGATCGGCCTGATCTTCCGCGGGGTGGCGTTCGAGTTTCGTTTTAAGGCCACGCCATCGCACCGCGCCTTCTGGGATTACTCCTTCGCTGGCGGCTCGCTGCTGGCGACCTTCAGCCAGGGGATTGTGGTGGGGGCGATGATTAACGGCTTTGACGTCGAAGGCCGCCGCTTTGCCGGTTCGGCGCTGGACTGGCTGACGCCGTTTAATCTCTTTTGCGGCCTGGGGCTGATGGTGGCCTACACCCTGCTGGGCACGACCTGGCTCATCATGAAAAGCGAAGGGGCGCTGCAGAACCATATGCGCGATCTGACCCGCCGCGTGCTGCTGGCGCTGCTGGGCGTGGTGGCGGTGGTGAGCATCTGGACGCCGCTCGGCTGGCAGTTCGTGGCCGACCGCTGGTTCACGTTGCCGAACTTCTTTTACTTCCTGCCGGTGCCGCTGCTGGTGGGGCTCTTCGGGCTGTGGATCTGGCGACTCACCCGCAACCCGCACAGCCACACCCGGCCGTTTATTCTGACGCTCGGGCTGATCTTCCTCGGCTTTAGCGGGCTGGGCATCAGCCTGTGGCCGAATATTATTCCGCCGCGCATCACCATCTGGGACGCCGCCGCACCGCCGTCCAGCCAGCTGTTTATGCTGGTGGGAACGCTGCTGATCATCCCGTTGATTCTGGTCTACACCGCCTGGAGCTATTACGTGTTTCGCGGCAAGGTGACTGACACCGAGGGGTATCATTAAGCATAGCGGCATTGCGCGCAATAAAACGCCGGGTGGCGGAGGTAAATGCAAAACGGCAACTCAAGTTGCCGTTTTTAGTGTTTGCACCCTCTCCCAGTGGGAGAGGGCCGGGGTGAGGGCATCAGGCCGCACCCGGCCTACAAAACTTTAGACCTTGTAGGCCGGGCAAGCGAAGCGCCCCCGGCATTTGACACCGACAGGAACCTAAGGTGAACGGAACCACCACCTCATCCGCATGTTCCCCTCACCCCAGCCCTCTCCCCAAAGAGGAGAGGGAGCCGACCGCGCCAATATTTACCCACCAGGAGAGAACAAATTTATTTCCGCCGGGTAATAAGCCTGCCGACCAGCAGCAGCCCCGCCAGCGCGGCGCTACCCAGCAGCACCTTCCCCGGCACGCCGGAGGTGATGGCCGTGGCGCGGGTTCTGGCCTCGCTGGAGAACCGTCCGTGCACCTGATGCATACCGCTGACCGGGGCGGAAAGGTCATCCTGCCGCCCGGGAGGATTGAGCTCGCTGGTCATCTGCCCTTCCCACGCCTTTTTCACCATCATGCGGTCGAGAAAACTGGGGAACAGGAACTGGCCGATAATCGCCTGCACGGTGCTGCGCCCAACCCATAGCTCCCGCACCGGACGCCGGGTGATGTTGAAAATCGCCTCGGCGGCCACCTCCGGTTCATAGACCGGCGCGACCGGACGCATGGCGAAGGCAAACTTATTCCGCGCCCAGTTAAACTGCGGCGTATTGAGCCCCGGCATCTGCACCATCGACAGCTGAATGTTGATCCTCTCGTGGATAAGTTCGGTGCGCACGGCATCGGTAAAGCCGCGGATCGCCGCTTTCGCCCCGCAGTAGGCCGACTGGAGCGGGATCGAGCGGTAGGCCAGCGCGGAGCCGACCTGGATAATCTGCCCGGTATCGCGCGGGGTCATTACCGCCAGCGCCGCCCGGGTGCCATTGACGTAGCCGAGATAGGTAACGTCCGTGACCCGACGAAACTCGTCGTCGTTCATGGTGCGAAACGGCGCCAGTACCCCGCACATGGCGTTGTTGACCCACACGTCGATCGCCCCGAGCTGCTGCTCGAATTCGTTCGCCGCCGCCATGATAGCCGACGCGTCCGCCACATCAGCATTTACCGCGTGGCACTTTACGCCGTAATATTCGATTTCGCCCCGCGCCACCTCCAGGCTGTGGTCATCGCGGGCGATAATCCCCACGTCATAACCCGCCTCTGCAAATCGCAGCGCCGTAGCCTTGCCTACGCCAGCCGTCGCTCCGGTGATCACCACAACGCTCATCATGCTCTCCTTAATGCAGTTGCTTTTTCCAGTGCGGGATCTGCCGCAACAGTTCGGAAAGCGCATAGCGAACCGCTTTCTCAATCACGTCTTCACACTCGCCGGTGAAATGCTGTACGGCGGTGGTGACTTCGCCGTGAAAACACCAGCCAAACCAGACCGTGCCTGCCGGAGTGCCGTCCTCACCGCCGTCCGGCCCGGCATAACCGCTGATGGCAATGCTGATATCGGCGTCGGCAAGCTTCAGCGCCCCTTCGGCCATCTCGCCCACCGTCTGGCTGCTGACGGCGGTGTATTTTTCAAGGGTGGCGTTACTGACGCCCAGCACCTTGTGCTTGGCTTCATTGTTAAAGGTGACCACGCCGGTACCAAAGAACGAGGCGGTATCCTCTTCTGCGCACAGCGCCGAAGCCAGATTGCCGCCGGTGCAGGACTCCGCCGTGGTAAGCAGCCAGCCCAGGTCGATCAGAACGGTGGCAACCTGGCTTGTGAGCTCCTTGGTGGTTTTAGCCTGGTTCCAGATATTGTCTTTCATGATGCACTCTCTTCAGGAACAATCGAAATATGACCATTACGTTCAAGTATGGCGTATTTAATTTTTTTCAGTTCCGTTATGCCATGATTCTGACGGGCAGAGACCAGAATATCGTCGCAGGAAACATCCACCTTTTTTAATTTTTCATTTTGCAATTCACCGTGAACCACCAGAATAACCGGGGAGCCATCGAGCATCGATTCCGCACCGGAAATATATTTTTTCACCATGCCGAACAGCATATCCACCACCACCAGCGTAATAATGGTGAGCATGGCGCCGGTGACGGAAAAATCGTCCCCCAGCAGCGCCTGCTGGGTGGCTTCGCTGATAATTAACAACAGAATAAGATCGAAGCTGGTCATTTGCAGCAGCGCCCGTCTCCCGGCAATTTTAAATACCACCAGCAAAATCAGATAAATCGCCACCGCCCTGAGTATCATTTCCATACTGTTGCCTTAGGGATAGATAAATTGCCAGAAAGAGAGAGCCGGTTGATTATTGACCGTCACAGAGGTATTGGTTTTACCCGGGCGATGCGGCGTGGTGTAAAGCCAGACGGTAAAATCCCGGCGCGGCTTCTGATAAACCAGCACCATCTCCCCGCCCTCGCTGTACATTGCGTCGGGCTGCGGCCAGATATTATCGGTCTGAATTCGCGCCATATAGTCACCGCCAATACGCAGCGCCAGCGGAGCAGGATCCGCGCCCGGAACGGTAATTTTTAACTCGACGGGGGTTTGCAATCGGCCAAAACGCTGATATTCCACCTGCAGGCTATTTTCAGCGCTGCTTTTTGTCGCCTCGCTAAAATAGCCGCCGGAAAAAAGCCCCAGCAGCGCAGCGGCAATAATGAGTAATAACAGAACAAAACCGAAGCGGTGGGCATCGTATTCAAACTGCAGGGCGGCATGGCTTTGTTTCACGCCGGGCAAAGCGGGGGGATTTTCTTTTGCTTTTGCCATATATCACCTCACCGTCTCGTTAATTAATATTATGCAGCCAGATGATTTTTATCGATAAATTTGATTAAGACAGTTCCTGTTTGCAAAATAAAAAATAGCAACCAGGCTTAATCTGTCAAGCAGGCTAAACCAAGGAGGTCGTATGAAATTATCCGTCGCACCCTTATTGTGTTGTCTAATAATTCCGGCAGCCTATGCCGATGATAACGGTGGACTGAAGAAAGATACTGCCCCTCCTCCACCGCACGCGCTGGATGACGGTTACCGCGGCACCGAGGATGCCCGAACCATGACCGTAGAGCAGGCAAAAGAGATGCACGACGGGGCAACCATTTCCCTGCGCGGTAATCTTATTGACGGCTCCGGCGGCGACAAATTTAAATTCCGCGATAAAACCGGCACCATTGATACCATTATTCCCCAGGCGGTATTTGATGGCCGCAAGGTCCAGCCCGATAATATGATCAGCATTAACGGCAGCCTGGACAAAAAATCCTCGCCTCCGGTGGTTCGCGTCGACCGCATTCAGAAATAGCCATAAATTTCACTTAAGTTTCTCGTGGATATTTCCTGATATCCACGAGTAACCTGCGTTATATATTCTCCACGCCTGAACCTACCAGATTTAAGGAGCCTCAAACTCGGATAATTCCGGGCTTTAGGATTAATCCCCCTTTCATTCCCGCCCTAATACTTAAACAATTTTACACAAATTCACATTGTATTCACTTTGCTTACACAGCACGGATTCGCCGATGATCGCCCGACACAATATCGCCATAATAATAGCGACAGCCGCTGGCCTGCCTTTAATTCTCCCTGCCCATGCCGCGCCGCCGGATAATCAATTCATTATTCAGCAACAGCGCCAGAGAGCCCTGGAGCAGCAATTAACCCCGCCGGTGCCGGACGTGCGTCTTTCTGAGCCCGCCTCCGGCTTTGGCAGAATTGCCTTTCCGACCGAAACCCCCTGCTTCCCGATCAACCGCGTCGAGCTGAGCGGTCAGGAGGCCCTGCCCCACTGGGTGCCGCTGCAGCGTATCGCGGATCAGGCCCGGGGGCGCTGTCTGGGCGGTAAAGGGATTAACCTGCTGATGAGCACGATGCAGAACCGCATCGTCGACCACGGCTGGATCACCACCCGCGTGCTGGCCCCGTCTCAGGATCTGAAAAGCGGCACCCTGAAGCTTGCCATCGTGCCGGGCACCGTCCGCCAGGTAAAACTGACGCCAGAGAGCGACGACTATATCCAGCTGTACAGCGCCTTCCCGGCGCATGAAGGCGAGCTGCTGGATCTGCGCGATATTGAACAGGGGCTGGAAAACCTGCAGCGCCTGCCGACGGTCGAGGCCAACATGGAGCTGGTGCCTGGCGAAAACCCGGGCGAGACCGACGTGGTGATCAGCCGTAAGCAGAGCAAAATGTGGCGCATCGGCCTGTCGCTGGACGATGCCGGAACCGAAACCACCGGGCGTTATCAGGGCGGCGTGACCCTGTCGCTGGATAACCCCTTATCCCTGAGCGATCTGCTCTATGTCTCCGCCAGCCACGATCTGAATGACAAGGGCGGCAAAGGCAGCAAAAACGTTACCGCCCACTACTCGGTGCCCTTTGGCTACTGGCTGCTGGGCGTCACCGGCAGCGACTACGACTACCACCAGACCGTTGCCGGCCTGAACGAGGACTATCGCTACAGCGGTAAAAGTAAAAACCTCGACGTTCAGCTCAGCCGGGTGCTGCACCGCAGCGGCTCGCAAAAGACCACCTTTACCTACGACGTGCTGGCGCGGGAAACCCGCAACTATATCGACGATACCGAAGTGGGCGTCCAGCGCCGTCAGACCGCGGCCTGGCGCATCGGGCTGGATCATCGCCACTACATCGGCCAGGCGACCCTGGACGCGGGCATCAGCTATCAGCGCGGCACCCGCTGGTTTGGCGCGCAGCCTGCACCGGAAGAGTACTGGGGCGATGCCACGGCGCTCAGCAAAATTACCCTGTTGAGCGCCCAGCTCGACCTGCCGTTTGCCATCGGCACGCAAAACTTCCGCTATAACGTGCAGTACCTGCGCCAGATCAGCAACACGCCGCTGACGCCGCAGGATCAGTTCGCCATCGGCAACCGCTGGACGGTGCGCGGCTTTGACGGCGAGCGCACCCTGAGCGCCAGCCACGGCTGGTACGTGCGTAACGATATCGCCTGGCGCACGCCGCTGCCGAACCAGGAGTTCTACCTGGGTGCCGACTACGGCGAAGTGGGCGGTTACAGCTCCGATCTGCAGGTGGGCAAACACCTGGCGGGCGGCGTGGCGGGCCTGCGCGGCAATGCCTTTAACACCGGCTACGACCTGTTCGCCGGCACGCCGTTCTCGAAGCCGGACGGCTTTGAAACCAGCGATCTGACGCTCGGCTTTAACCTCAACTGGAGCTGGTGATGCGCGTCGGCAATCTGGATATCAAAGCGCCGCTGATCCTCGGCGGAGAAGAGAGCGAGGCCGAGGTGCTCGGCGCTACCGTCTGGCTGTGGATGCACTCCCCGATGCACCGGGATGCGCCCCTGCACGCCCTGCCCACCCTGCTGCTGCCGATCATCAAGCGCCGCCAGTACGTGCTGGTGAGCGAAAACGGCCGGCCGATCTTTTTCCTCAGCTGGGCCTGGCTGAACGAGGAGGCGGAAGCCCGCTACCTCACCCGCCCCGCTATCGAAATGAAAGAAGCGGACTGGGACAGCGGGGATCGGATCTGGTTCTGCGACTGGATCGCCCCCTTCGGCCACACCGCCGCGATGTATAACCTGATGCGCCGCGACATCTTCCCCGACCACGTCTGTCGTGCCCTGTATCACCGGGGCGCGGAGCGTGGCAAGCGCGTGATGCTGTTCCACGGCAGTCACGTCAGCCGTCAACATGCCAGAGAGTGGCAACAGAATCACCCGCTAGCTGTGCGCCTGCCGGAAGCGTTTAAAGGAACGAACCATGAATAAGAACCTGTACCGAATTGTCTTTAACAAAGCGCGCGGCATGCTGATGGTGGTGGCAGATATTGCCCGCTCCGGCCGCGCCGGTTCGTCCCGTTCTTCCGGCATCGGTCATACCCACAGCCAGCTTATCGGCAAGGTGAGCGCCCTGAGCTTCAGCCTGTGGCTGGCGATGGGGGCGGTGCAGACGGCGCAGGCCAACATCGTGGCCGACGCCGGTGCGCCCAAAAACCAGCAGCCGACGGTGATTAACAGCGCCAACGGCACGCCGCAGGTCAATATCCAGACCCCGTCCAGCGCCGGGGTATCGCGCAACAACTACACCCAGTTCGACGTGGATCAGAAAGGGGCGATCCTCAACAACTCGCATAAAAACGTGCAGACCAACCTCGGCGGCATGGTGGCGGGCAACCCGTGGCTGGCGAAAGGCGAAGCCAAAGTGATCCTCAACGAGGTGAGCTCCCGCGATCCGAGCAAGCTGAACGGCATGATCGAAGTGGCGGGTAAAAAAGCCCAGGTGGTGATCGCCAACCCGTCGGGCATCACCTGTAGCGGCTGCGGCTTTATTAACGCCAACCGCGCCACCCTCACCACCGGCCAGCCGCAGATGAAAGACGGCGCGCTGACCGGGTTCAACGTCGAGCGCGGCGAAGTGGTGGTCGACGGCGCGGGGATGGATACCTCCGGCGCGGATTACACCGACATCATCGCCCGCTCGGTAAAGGTGAATGCCGGACTGTGGGCCAACGACCTGAAGGTAACTACCGGGCGCAACAAGGTAGATGCCGCCCACGAGGTCATCGAAAAAGGCAGCGACGATCCGGCCACCCGCCCGCAGCTGGCGGTGGACGTGGCCAGCCTCGGCGGCATGTATGCGGGCAAGATCCGCATGGTGGGCACCGAGCGCGGCGTCGGGGTGCGTAACGCCGGAGCCATCGGCGCCCAGGCAGGCAGCGTGACGATCTCCGCCGACGGACGCATCGAAAACAGCGGCACCGTGCGGGCGGCAGAGAGCGCCAGCCTGCAAACCGCAGGCGAACTCAACAACAGCGGCGTAATCACCGCCGCCAGTAACGTCCGGGCGAACGCGGCCAGCCTCACCGGCAGCCAGCAGAGCGTGCTCGCCGCCGGGGTGAAGAGCGACGGCACCTTCGCCGATGCGGGCGATCTGGAGCTGAGCACCAGCGGCCAGCTGAGCGCGCACGGGCAAACCCTGGCGGGAGGCAATCTCAGCGCCAGCGGTCAGGGAGTGGACGTCAGCGGCGGCCAGACCCAGGCCAAACGCCTGCTGCTGGACGGCGGCGCGGGGGATGTGAACACCGCCAGCGCGAAGGTGAACGCCAGCGAACTGACTATCCGCAGCGAGAAGTTGCTCAACAACAGCGGCGGCAGCCTGAGCGCGGAGACAATTAACGTCAGCGCTCACGACCTCAACAACCAGAAGGGCAAAATCGTCCAGCGCGGCAGCGACGCCCTGCGGGTGGATCTGCCGGGCAATCTCGATAACCAGCAGGGGCAGATTGGCGCGGCAAACGGCGTGCAGCTGAAGGCGGCGACGCTCGACAACACCGCCGGGCAGATCGTGGCGGTGGCGGGCACTACCCGTCTCAACGCCGACACGGTGAACAACCAGCAGGGGCTGATCTCCGCCGCGGCGGGTGACGGTGAAATTACCAGCCAGCAGGCCGTCAACAACGCCAAAGGCCGCATCGAGGCGGCGAAAACCCAGCGCATCAGCGCCGGGAGCCTGAACAACCAGCAGGGGGTGATTGTCGCCGACGGCGCAACCCTGGCCCTCAACGGCGGCGAGTTTGATAACCGTTCCGGCTACCTGCTCTCTCAGGGCGGGCTGAGCGTGGAGAGCGGTGCCCTGAATAACCAGAGCGGCTTCCTGGCGAGCGACGGCGACTTTAGCCTGCGCGCCGGGAACATCGACAACACCGACGGTCAGATTGGCGCTAACCAGAGCTTAAGCGCCAGCTTCGACGCCCTGAGCAACGACGGCGGCGCGCTGAAATCGGTCGGGGCCATGACCCTGTCCGGCGGCCTGCTGGACAACCGCCACGGCACCACCTTCTCCGGCGACAGCCTCAGTTTCAACGGCGGCACGCTGAACAACGCCGCCGGGCAGCTGGCGGCGACAGACAGCGTCTCCCTGGGCACCTCGCAGCTTATCAACGCGCGCGGCGTGCTGCAGGGCGATGGGATCAACGTCACCACCGGCTCGCTGGATAATGCCTCGGGCACCCTTAACAGCCTGGGGGCGCTGAACCTCTCGGCGGACAGGCTCGATAACCAGGCGGGCACCCTGGCGGCGAGCGGCGCGGCGGACATCGCGGCCACGGAACTCGATAACCGCAACGGCGGGCGCATCATTGGCGAGGCCGATACCGCCCTGCACACCACCGACCTGCAAAACGGCGGCGGGCAGATCCAGTCGGTGGGCGATCTGCTCCTCGACAGCGCCCGGGGAACCGTGGATAACGTCTCCGGGCTTATCCGCAGCGGCAAAAGCGTGACCCTGAATGCCCTGAACTTTGTTAACCACACCACCCTCGGTAGCAATCAGGGGCTGGAAGGGCAGAGCCTGACCCTCAACACCGACACGCTGGATAACCAGAGCGGCAGCATCCTGGCTAATCACGCGCTGAACATTGATACCCGCGGCGTGCTGAACAACAGCGCCGGAGCGCTGGCATCGGGCGAAACCCTGAGCCTGAGCGGTGACGGGCTGAAGCTGATCAACGCCGGGGGTACCCTCAAGGCGGGTGAGAACCTGAGCGTGGAGGCGGCGTCGCTGGACGCCAGCGGCCAGCTGCTGTCGCTGGGGGATATGACCCTTCACAGCATCAGCGGGGTGAACAACAGCGGCACCACCCTTGCCAACGGCAACCTGAGCTTCTCCACCGACGGCGATCTCACCAACAGCGGCCAGCTGATGGCGGGCAGCGCCCTTAACGTGCAGAGCGCGAACCTGAATAACCTCGCCAGCGGCGAAATTAACGCCGGAAGCACCACCCTGAACACCGCAGGCACCCTGGTTAACCGGGGCCTGATCGACGGGATCGCCACCCGCATCAACGCCAACACCCTGACCAACACCGGCACCGGGCGGATCTACGGCGATGCGGTGGGGATCAATGTGGATACCTTTAACAACCTCGCCGAAAACGGCACCGCGGCAACGCTGGCCGGACGCGAGCACGTGAGCCTGGGCGTGCAGACCCTGAACAACGCCGACCACGCCCTGATCTACAGCGCGGGCAGCATGAGCATCGGCGGCGCGCTGGACGACAACGGCGCCGTCACCGGCCGCGCGGGCACGATCAATAACCACAGCTCGACCATCGAGTCTGCCGGGGATATGGCGATTGCCGCCGGGCAGATCAACAACATCAACGATCGCTTCTCCACCGAGGTGGTGCGGGTCTCCGAGGAGGAGCTGACGGATTATCAGCACTCCGGGTCAACCAACCGCTGGAGCTCGACGGAGAACGGCGTCTGGGTGGATGACAACTCGTCTGACGGCCTGAAAAACCTCAACACCCCGGAGCGCTCCGGCCACGGCAACGACAATTTCAACCAGTACGACTACACCCGCACGATTGACGAAACGCGCATCAAAGAGAGCGACCCGGCGAAGATCCTCGCCGGGGGCAACCTGCTCCTGACCGGCGACAAGCTGTTTAACGACAAGAGCCAGGTGATCGCCGGCGGCACCCTGGCGATTGACCAGTTGGGCAGCGTGCAGAACGACGACGTAACCGGCCAGCGCTTTACCACCGACGAGGGCACCGTCACCCACTACTACCGCATTCGTCACAAAGGCGACGATGAGCAGGGGCGCGATCGCACCGCCTATACCCCGCCGACCACCATCCAGAGCATCTCCCTGAAGCCGGGCCAGCTGGTCAGCAACGGCAGCGTCGAGGGCAGCAACCTCAGCATCACCCCGCTGGTACTGCCGGGTACGGACGTGGCGATTGGTCAGGCCGCGGGCGTTACCCCTGCGCCGCAGCAGACCGTCTCGCCGGGCGAGCCGGTGACGCCGCCTGCCGGTCAGCAGTTTGAAGTGACCCCGGCCGACGGCGCGATCCGCATTATCGGCCCGAATACCACCCTGCCGGACAACAGCCTGTTTAAGGTGAACCCGTCGGCGGAGGTGCCGTATCTGGTGGAGACCGATCCGCGCTTCACCAACGAGCGCCAGTGGCTCGGCAGCGACTATATGCAGGACGCCTTTACCACCGATGGCGACATGACCCAGAAACGGCTGGGGGATGGCTACTACGAGCAGCGCCTGATCCGCGAGCAGGTAATCGGCATCACCGGCCAGCGCTATCTGGACGGCTACAACAATGACGAAGAGCAGTACAAAGCCCTGATGGATCGCGGCATCACCTTCGGCAAGCAGTATGACCTGAAGATCGGCGTGGCGCTGACGCCAGCGCAGATGGCGCTGCTGACCGGGGATATCGTCTGGCTGGTGAACACCCGGGTGAAAATGCCGGACGGTTCGATGGAGAACGTGCTGGTGCCGCAGGTCTACGCCAAAGTGAAAGCGGGCGATATTGACGGCTCCGGGGCGCTGATTGCCGGGAACAACGTCTCGATCAAGCTCAACGGCGACCTCTTTAACCGTGGGACCATTGCCGGGCGCAAAGTGCTGCAGATCGACGCCGACAACATCACCAACCAGACCGGCACCATTCAGGGGGCGGACGTTAACCTCAACGCCCGCACCGATATCAACAACCTCGGCGGCGCGATGGTGGGCGACAGCAGCCTGCTGGCCAGCGCCGGGCGCGACATCAACCTCTCCACCACCACCACCAGCGCGTCCAGCGTCAACGGTGAGAACAGCTTCGCCCGCACCACCATCGACAGCGTGTCGGGCATTTATGTCCAGGGTGACGACGGCAAACTGGCGCTGCAGTCCGGGCGGGATATTAACCTGACCGGCGCGCAGGTGATCGCCAGCGGCGAGAACGGTAACGCCCAGCTGGTGGCCGGGCGCGACATGAACCTCAGCACGGTGCAGACCGCCAGCCGCGATAACCTGGTGTGGGATGCCGACAACAGCCTGAAGCAGGGGCAGACCCAAACCGTCGGCAGCGAAGTGACCGGCAAAGGCGACGTGACCCTGGCGGCGGGCAACGACCTCAACGCCCGCGCCGCTGCCCTCTCCGCCGGCGAGGCGCTGAACGTCAGCGCCGGGAATAACCTGACCCTGACGGCGGGTGAAAACACCCAGGATCTGGACGAACGGCACAAAGTGGTGGGCGGTAACGGCTTCCTGTCGAAAACCACCACCACCACCCGCGACCAGATCGCGCGTCAGACGGTGCAGAGCAGCGAGCTGAACGGCAACACGGTAAACCTCACCGCCGGAAACGATCTCACCGTGCGCGGCAGCAACGTGGCGGGTACCGGCGATGTCGCCCTGCTGGCAGGCAACAACCTGAGCGTAGAGACCCAGGCCGAACGCAATAACGAGCTGCATCAGAAGCAGGAGAAAAAATCGGGGCTGCTGAGCTCGGGCGGGATCGGCTTTAGCGTCGGCACCCAGAGCATCAAAACCACCGACACCGGGGCGGACGCGACCCAGGCGGGCAGCACCGTAGGCAGCGTCAACGGCGATCTGACCCTGCGGGCGGGGGATCGCCTGACGGTGAGCGGCTCGGATCTGGTGGCCGGTCAGGATATGACCCTCAGCGGCAAAAACGTCGATATCACGGCGGTGAATAACCGCAGCCAGCAAACCCACGAGGTGGAACAGAAAACCTCCGGCCTGACCCTGGCGCTCTCCGGCACCGTCGGCAGCGCGCTGAACAGCGCCGTCGAGGCCTCCCAGCAGGCGAAATCCTCCGGCAGCGGCCGCCTGCAGGCGTTGCAGGGCGTGAAGGCGGCGCTCTCCGGCGTGCAGGCCGCGCAGGCCGCGCGGATGGATCAGGCCCAGGGCGCGGACGCTGGCAACACCAACACCGTGGGTATCAGCCTCTCTTACGGCAGCCAGTCGTCGAAATCGACCCAGACAAGCGAGCAGAACACCGCGCAGGGCAGCACCCTGAACGCCGGGCGCGATCTCAGCGTGATCGCCACAGGCAGCGGCGAGCGCGGCGTGGACGGGGATCTGACCGTGGAAGGCAGCCAGCTGAAAGCGGGCAACGACCTGACTCTCGCCGCCAACCGCGATCTCTATCTGCGCTCGGCGCAAAACACCCAACTGCTGGACGGCAAAAACGAGAGCAAGGGCGGCAGCGTGGGCGTGGGCATCGGCGTGGGCTCCGGCGGCTTTGGCCTGAACATCTCCGCCAGCGTCAACCGTGGCAAAGGCAACGAGAGCGGCAACGGCACCACCCACAGCGAAACCACCGTGGACGCGGGCCGCCAGGTGAATATCCTCACCGGACGCGACGCCACCCTGACCGGCGCCCAGGTGAGCGGCGAGACGGTGAAAGCGGACATTGGCCGTAACCTGACGCTCACCTCCGAGCAGGACAGCGATCGCTACGATTCAAAACAGCAGAACGCCAGCGCGGGGGGCAGCTTCAGCATCGGCTCTATGACCGGCTCGGCCAGCGTCAACCTCAGCCGCGACAAGATGCACAGCAACTACGACTCTGTCGTGGAGCAGACCGGGATCTTCGCCGGGAAAGGCGGCTACGACGTGACCGTAGGCGAACATACCCAACTCAACGGGGCGGTGATTGGCTCCACGGCGACCGCCGATAAAAATCGTCTCGATACCGGCACCATCGGCTTTAGCGATATCGAAAACCGCGCCGATTTCGAAGTGGAACACCAGAGCGTGGGCATGAGCACCGGGGGCAGCATCGGCAGCCAGTTTGCCGGGAATATGGCTAACGGCCTGCTGGTGGGCGCGAACCGCGACGGGCACGACAGCAGCACCACCCACGCGGCGGTATCGGACGGCACCCTGATTATCCGCAATCAGGATCGTCAGGTTCAGGATGTGAATCAGCTCAGCCGCGACGTGGAGCACGCCAACCAGACGCTCTCCCCTATCTTCGATAAAGAGAAAGAGCAGGAGCGGCTGCAGCAGGCGCAGCTCATCGGTGAGATTGGCAATCAGGTGGCGGATATTGCCCGCACCGAGGGCAGCATCCGCGCCACCAACGCGGCGAAAGAGAAGCTGAAAAACGTCAACGCGCAGGATCTGCTGGAGGCAAAAGCGGCGTGGGAAAAAGCCAATCCGGGCAAAACCGCGACCCTGGAAGACATCAACGGCCAGATCTATCAGAAAACCTATAACGACGCGCTCAGCGCCTCCGGCTTTGGCACCGGCGGGCAGTATCAGCAGGCGATCCAGGCAGCGACGGCAGCGGTTCAGGGGCTGGCCGGGAGCGATCTCAGTGCCGCCCTCGCGGGCGGTGCCGCGCCGTACGTGGCAGAAGTGATTGGTCACTACAGCGGCCTGAACGACGCGGGCAAAGTGGCGGCCCACGCGGTGGTCAACGCTGCGCTCGCCGCCGCCCAGGGCCAGGACGCGCTGGCGGGAGCCGCCGGAGCCGCCACGGGCGAACTGGTGGGGATGATTGCCACTGATATGTACGGGAAACCGGCCGACGAGCTGGACGAAACCCAGAAGCAGACGGTCTCAGCGCTGGCGACGCTGGCGGCGGGATTGTCCGGTGGACTGGTGGGCGACAGCTCTGCCTCCGCTGTGTCGGGAGCGCAGGCGGGTAAAACGACGGTTGAGAATAACTATTTGAGTACGGCGGAAGCTCGCCAGTTGGATAAAGAGCTGCTGGAGTGTAAAGCCTCCGGCGGTGACTGCATGAAAGTGGTTGAGAAGTACCTGGCAATCAGTAATGAGAAAAGTAAAGAACTTGTGGACGCCTGTACTGGCGGAGGAGTGACCTGTGTCACCTGGCAGGAGCTAATCCAGGCCTCGACTAACGTGGCCAACGATCCGCAGCCGGGCCAGTTCCGCCTGGATGAAAAACTCAAAGATCCGACGGCGGCAGCACTGGTGAATTATCTTAACGGCGCGGACCTGAAATTCCTGCAGGACAATATCACCACGGGAGATCGCGTTCTGTCTGTGGTTATGGATCCTACCTCCTGGCCGGTGATCGTCATGGGCGGTCGGGCAATTCTGACCAACGCCGTAAACAACAGCAAAGAGCAGCTTATCGCTGTGGGCGTGGGTGTCGGTTTAGGCGCGGGTATTCAGTACAAGACAACGGGTGAAGTCAAACTTGCCGATCTCATTGGGTCCGGCATTATCGGGGCGATCACTGCGGGTAAAGGCTACAACCCAACCGTGACATGGAACGCAGCAGGTGGTTACTATCAGGCTAAAATCAATGGCGACGATCCTATGCTCGCGGCTTTACTGAGTAAAGCGGGTGCCTCTGCAGGTTTTGCTACAGGGAACTTGATCAAAGTGCCGTTTGATAAAATCTTCAATCCGGTATCAAAACAGTACGAGTGGGTTCCAACAGGCGTCTGGACAATCACCAAACCTGTACCACAACACCCGTTACCTTCAATACTGGGTAACGCAGGGGACTCTGCAATGTCGGGTATGGTTTCAGACAAGCTGAAAGAGAGCGATAGTAAGAATGAAAAACAGCACTAAATCGTTTATTAACCTTGTTTACCTGTGCTGTGCGATAGGTCTGGCCGTGTTTATCCTGACGCTCTTTGGCCGTTTGGTTGGCGCAGCGTTAGCGTGGAATGTGAAGGAGGGTTTTCCCTTCTCTTTCCGGGACGTGCTGATATGTCTTGAGCTAACCTGGCTGGGACTGCCTGCGGGATTGGTTATCTGGTTTTTTTATCACCGGTAAAAAGCTCAGGGAAGAGAGCATTGTCAATCACCCCGCCCCTTCCGGCGGGGATAGGTATATTTCAGGCGTCACCGGAGATGCGTTGCAGATAAAAGAATCAGGTTGTGAACATGCAGCTAAATAAATCCAGAAAATCCATCTGGGTACTTATGGGCATATGCTTTTTAATGTGCATTGCTTTGATGATGATTGGAACGTTTTCTTATCTTCTGAAAGGCTGGTTGATTTGGGACTTTGAGAAGCCCCTTCCTTTCGGAAAAAAAGAAATTATGACTATCCTAAAAATCAGTTTCTTAGGTATACCAATGGGGATGGTGTTCTGGATTTTTGGCATTCGTTAAGACCATGAGAAGCCGCGAAAGCGCCAACCGGGAAATGCAATTAACCACCTGATATATTTGAGCTTCTTATCATAAGGCGACGCAAATGAAAACATTCCCAATCTTGTTCTGTTTCATGCTCAGCGGCTGTGTTGTCGGCAATATGGACTCAACCGACTACCAATATGTTCGCTATGCGCAAACTTTTCAGAAGCCAGGTCCCGGCGGTTACACCGATAATGAACAGCGTAAAAAAGATCTCTACAGCTGTGGTGTACCCAAATACGCCAATCTCGATGATGGCAGCTGGAACAACGGCAGCGCTCGCCCGGAGCAAACGCTTCAGGATATCGTTGCCAGGAATGATAAAATCTCAGGCTGCATGAAAAGTAAAGGCTATAAGGTTTACGGTTACGATGCGTGCGGCCCACTTAAAGCGCCGACCGGACTTTGCCCTAATTAATATCACCAGCCAGGATAGACTTTTCCTGTGCTGATTAACAGCTAATATGTTCACACTAAATTAAATTAATGGAAAATAAATGGAAGAATTAGACCATTTGCATAATAAAATAGCGCAAACATTAGTTGATGCCGGTCCTGCTGATGCGAAGAAAATCATTGCACGCGCAAAATTAGCACTGGATGGAGAGTCATGTGAGTATGAATATGATTATGTTGATCAACAGGATAAGGAAAACTGGTTCATTCCGGATAAGTTAGTCAGTTACCACCTGAGACTCTTGTTAGTTACGATGCGGGATTATTATATGCAAAATAATATGACCAATGGCAATATACCATGGACCGGTTGCGAAATGATCGTTGAAATACCCGCTGAGAAAACAATCATCAACCTTAAATATGATGAATAGTTGTGTTGCCCTACCAATATAGGGGAGGCAAATTCCAGGACTATTCCGGCCTTTAAGATTATTCCCTATTTCATCACCCGCTAAAAAATCCAACAATTTTATCGCTTTATTTGCAGTGGAATATCTTCGGTCTCACGAAAGAATATATCCAATAAAACACACAAAAAATGGCGACAAGGATTACGGAAAGTGAAAAAAATAACTCTGGCGGTACTGGTTGCGGCAAGTCTGGCAAGTGGCGCTGCGCTGGCAGATAATCACACGGTCTCGGTAGGTTATGCGCAGAGTAAAGTCGAAGACTTTAAAAATATCCGCGGCGTGAACGTGCAATATCGCTACGAGTGGGAATCCCCGCTCAGCCTGATGGGTTCATTTACCTATATGAGCGGGGATCAGGACGAGCATTATTATCTGTTCTCTGACTCCGTTAAAAACCACGTCGACGTGAAATATTACTCCCTGCTGGCAGGCCCGGCGTATCGCATTAATGATTTCGTTTCCCTGTACGCGCTGGGCGGTGTGGCTCGCGTGAAAGCCGACGGCCATACCACCTGGGTGAACGGCGGTGACAACTACACCCAGCGCGACGGCATCGATGAGAAATCTACCTCGTTTGCCTACGGTGCGGGCGTGCAGTTTAACCCGACGCCTGAACTGGCAATCCACGTTGGTTACGAAGGCACAACGGCCGACCTGGGCGATGATTACGGGATCAACGGCTGGAACCTGGGCGTGGGTTACCGTTTTTAACCCTCACCCTAACCCTCTCCCTGGAAGGGAGAGGGGACAGTCTGTGCATGCTTCATGATGTGGGCGATAAATTGGGTCAACTTCGGCAACGGGCGTAAATCCTGACGCCACAAAAGATGCACCGGTCGGGGCTGTGGCGTGTAATTTTCTAAAACACGAATCAGCCGACCACTCGCCAGTTCGTCCGCCACCAGCACCTCCGGTTGTAACAATAACCCAGCCCCGGCAATCGCCGCCATTCGCAGCCCGTATCCGTCGTTACAGCGCAAAATCACGTCGCGCTTCCAGCGCACCTCCCCTTCCATGCCCGGCAGTCGCCACTCATTGCGCGCGGTCCAGACGGTGTGGGACAGACAGAGATGATCCACCAGATCACTCGGCGTTTGCGGCGTGCCGTGGCGGGCTAAATAGTCCGGCGCGGCGCAGATCACCATCCGGTACGGACAGAGGTATTTCGCCACCAGATCGTCGTTATGGATGTCGCCAATGCGGATCGCCAGGTCTACCCCCTCCTCCACCAGATCCACCATCCGGTTGGTCAGATCCAGCTCGACGCGCACCTCCGGGAAGCGCTGTAAAAAAGTGGCGGTCAGCGGGGCGATCACGCAGCCGCCGAACGACGTGGGCGCGGTCACCCGCAGCGTGCCCGCAGGCGCCGTACGTAAGCGCTCCACCGCGCTTTCGGCGATGGCGACCTGCTCCAGCGCCCGCTTCGCCTCGTCAAAGTAGACCCGCCCGGCATCGGTCAGGCTCTGGCGGCGGGTGTTGCGCTCCAGCAGACGGGTACCGAGCTGGCTCTCCAGCTGGGCGATGGACTTGCCCACCATCACCGCCGAAACCGACAGCCGCGCAGCGGCACCGGTAAAGCTGCCGCTCTCCACTACCGCGATAAAGGTCTCCATGCCGCGAAACTTATCCATATTACAAACCTCTGGTTAGTGATGTTCTAACTTTAGCCCAGTTTATCCGGCTGCAGGTTTGTTAAACAATGAGGACTCACAACATGAAGGAGTCGGCTATGAAAATCGTCATTATTGGTGCCAGCGGTACGGTGGGTCGCGCAGTCACAGAGGAGTTGAGTCGTCGTCATGAAGTCATTCGCGTGGGTCGCACTAAAGGCGACGAGCAGGTGGATATCACCTCCCAGGCCAGCGTCCAGGCGCTGTTCGAAAAGATCGGTCCGGTGGATGCCATTGTCTCCGCCAGCGGCGGGCTGCATTTTGGCCCACTCTCTACCATGACCGATGGCGAGTTTAACCAGGGGCTACAGGACAAGCTGCTGGGCCAGGTGCGGCTGGCGCTCACCGGCCAGCACTACCTGAACGAAGGCGGGTCGATCACCTTAATCAGCGGCATCGTTGCCCACGAGCCTATTGCCCAGGGGGTGAACGCCACCACGGTGAACGCCGCGCTGGAAGGGTTTGTCCGCGCCGCCGCCTGCGAGCTGCCGCGCGGGATCCGCATCAACCTGATTAGCCCGACGGTGCTGACCGAATCCGCTGAAGCCTATGATGGTTTCTTCCCGGGCTTCGAAAGCGTGCCCGCTGCTAGCGTGGCGCTCGCCTATCGCCGCAGCGTCGAAGGGGTGCAGAGCGGGCGGGTGTATAAGGTGGGGTATTGAGTCGCTTGTGGTTGCCGGGGGCGCTTCGCTTGCCCGGCCTACAAAGGCTGCCGCGATGACGTAATTAATGGAAATTAATATGTTACAGCCACGCCCTGGTCCGGCTGTAAATCGCTGAGGCGTTTCCTGAAGGCCGGGACGAGGCGCATGGATGCGCCGAGAGGGCGTGACCTGCATGGATGCAGGATCGCGCCCGACCCGAAGCCGGAAGGAATAAGCCGAAGGTATCGCGTAGCGACGATTTTCTTGCCGGGAGCCCGGGTTGCCAGGGCGGCGGCGATTGAGCCGCCATGGCACGTTCACCGGTTCGGTCATTTCAGAGTAGCAAGGAAGGTAAAGTGAACGGAACCACCACAGGTGCCAGTATGTTCCCCCTCACCCTAACCCTCTCCCTCAAGGGAGAGGGGATCGTCCGAGTCCTCAACCCACCGTACCCCACACCAGATTCCCGTTATGGAAGGTTGCGGTGCGCGGGGAGATGCGCGCCACCGCTTCGGCGGAGCAGGAGGCATCCACCAGCACAAAGCTGGCGGCATCCTGCGCTTTCGGCCACACGCGCTCGCCGTTGTCGTTCAGCGGCAACACGTCGCCGGTGGCGATACCTAATGCGCGCGACAGCGTCTGCTCGTTCGGGCGGATGTAGAGCTGGGCGTAAAGGTTGGCTTTTTCCAGCATGTCGCCGAGTCCATACGGCGACCAGTGGTCGATCACGCTGTCGGTGCCGGTCATGACAAATACGCCCTTATCGCGCAGCTGTTTGAGCGGCATATGCAGGGTGCCAATCGGCACCGTGGAGGCGATAGTCACCTGCTGCGCCGCCATGCGGGTGGCGATCTCATCCACCTGCTGCTCGTTCATCGTCGCCAGGGCAAAGGCGTGGCTGATGGTCAGCTTGCCCTTCAACGCCGGGGTTTTCTCCACGGTCTGCACCATGTAGTTCACCGCCGCCACGCCCGCCGGGCTGGTTTCGTGCAGATGAATGTCCACCCCTTTGTCGTAATCCAGCGCAATCTGGAACATGGTGTCGAGGGATTTCTCCATCGCCCCGTCGACGCTGGTCGGATCCAGGCCGCCGACGTAGTGCGCCCCGGCCTGCATTGCCTCGCGCATCAGCTTTTCAGAATTAGAGAGCAGTAAACCGTGCTGCGGGAAGGCCACGATCTCGCAGTCGAAACCTGCGCGTCGCCGCGCCAGAACCGCCTGTAAATTTTCCAGATTTTTCAGCCCGGAGACCGGTTCGATATTGCAGTGGCTGCGGGCGATGGTGGAGCCCTTCGACTGGATGAGGTCGATCAGCTTTTCCGTCCGCTCCTGGGTGTGGGGCTGTAACTCCGGGAGCAGCTTTTGCTCCAGGCGGATCATGTCCTGAATGGTGGTCCCCGCCGGACGATTGAGCGAACGCCACGGGCCGCCGTAGAAGGTTTTATCCAGATGGATGTGCATGTCGCGCATCGCCGGAAGCAGCAGTTTGCCGCCGGCATCGTAGTGCGGCAGGGTGGCGTCGGTGTGGCTTTTATTGTCCAGCTGCGCGGCGATCTTTCCGTCCTTGATCTCCAGCGTTTTCAGCTCGGTACGGGTGCTGACGGCCACGTTGCCGTCGAAGTTAAACCCGGCCTCCAGCAGCACGTTGTCCAGATAGTAGTGAGTCGCGGTGATGTTCATCGGTTTGCCCGTCTCGCAGGTCGGTTTGGCTGTGTCAGCAGCATACGCGACGGAGCCGGTCGCGCCAAACAACGCGCAGGCGGTGGCAGCGGTGGCGATTTTGCCGCTCTGGCTGAGAAACTCCCGGCGGCTTTTATTCTCTGTCATTGTCTCTTCCTTTTACTCAAGTATTCGTACCCGACGGGCTGGAAGCCCGCCGGGGTTAGGCCACGATGTGTGTCCCGGTTTCCCCGCGCAGCGCGGCGGGCAGGCAGTCCGGCGAGGTGATGATCACCCGCTTGCCGCCGTGGCGCAGGAATTCCAGGCTGGCATCAATTTTCGGCAGCATGCTGCCCGCCGGGAAGTGGCCCTCTTCCCTGTAGCGCGTCATCTGCGCCACGTTGACCGTCTCCAGCGCCTGCTGGTTCGGCGTGCCGAAGTTAATGCACACTTTCTCCACCCCGGTGGTGATCACCAGCACGTCGGCGCGGATCTCCCGGGCCAGCAGCGCGGTGGAGAGATCTTTGTCGATCACCGCGTCCACGCTCTGGTAGTCGCCCCCGGCAGTGCGCACCACCGGAATGCCGCCGCCGCCCGCACCGATCACCACAAAGCCTTTTTGCGTCAGGGCCTTGATGGCATCGGCTTCGACGATGCGTACCGGCTGCGGCGAGGCCACCACCCGGCGGTATCCGCGCCCTGAATCCTCGACGAAGTGCCAGTCGGGATGGGCGAGCTGCAGTTCATCCCGCTGGGCTTCGCTGAAGAACGCCCCAATGGGTTTGGTGGGATGGGTAAAGCCGGGGTCGTTTTTATCCACCTCCACCTGTGTGACCACCGTCACCGCCTTTTGCTCGCCGCGGGCGGCAAGACGGTTATTGAGCGCCTGCTGGATCAGGTAGCCGATGCCGCCCTGGGTATCGGCCACGCAGTTTGCCAGCGGGGTGAGCGGCAGCCCTTCCCGCTCGTGCGCAATCTCGGCCCGGCGCAGATCCAGCCCCACCTGGGGGCCGTTGCCGTGGGTGAGGACGATGTCATAGTCCGAGGCCAGCATCTCCAGCACCGACTCCGCGACCGCTTTCAGCGCCTGGGCCTGATGTTCAATCGACTGGCTGGCGTTATCTTTGATAATGCTGTTGCCGCCGATGGCAACGACCATGAGTTCTTTCATGTGTTTTCCTTTGGGAAAAGTGCGGTCTGGGCCCCTCACCCCGGCCCTCTCCCCATAGGGGAGAGGGAGATGGTAAGGGGACAAATCAGGCTTCAGAGATCGGCGTAGCGGCTCGCGCCTCTTCCCGGCTGTCCAGGACATGCTTCACCACAAACATGCCGCTCATCATCAGGTAGGCCAGCACGAAGGTCAGCGAACTGCCTTCCGCGAAGCCCACTACCGGGGCGTGGATCACCCCGAACAGCGCCAGCAGCGCGCCGACGGCGGCGGCAACGGCTCCGCGCAGCGGTTTGTTGACGATGGCGAAGATGGCGATACAGCCCCACAGCATGCTGGCGAGCGGCGCGCCGTTCCCCAGATGCATCAGCCCTTCGTAGTAAATCCCTTTGCTGTGCAGGACGTCGGTGCCAATTTTCGCCGCACTGGTTCCCGCCGCCCCCATCACGCTGTTCATCATGGTCAGCGCCCAGTTGGCGATCCACGGGAACAGACAGATAAAGATGACGGGTACCTCCACTTTGGGCGTTTCCCTCACCACCTGGTTGGCGGTGACCACGCCGATAAAGACCAGAATCGGTACGATGGCGGTCATCGGGATGATGGCGAGCATAAAGGCCCCCAGCCCGAACAGCGGAACGATAAACATGGTGACGCCGGACGCCAGGGTGTAACCGATGCTTGCCCCCATCGCTTTCCAGCCCGCGTGGCCGACGTAGACCGTCACCGGGAACGGGTTGCCCATCAGGCAGCCGAGCATCGAGGAGAGACCGTTAGCCAGCATCACCTTGCGGGTCGGGTACTCGTCCCCCGCCGCGTGGGCGCTTTCGATGTTCTCGAGGTCAAAGATGTAGTTCGCCAGCCCCAGCGGAACGGCAGAGGCCAGGTACGGCAGCGCGTGCGGCAGACCCTGCATAAAGCTGTCGATATGCACTTCCGGCGGGTTAAAGCCGAAGGAGGACATCGAGGCCTTGATCGCTTCCGGGCTTTGCAGGCCGGAGATCCACGCCAGGGCGGTACCGGCGATCAGCAGCAGCAGGCCGGTAGGGATGCGGGCGAAGATCGGCTTTTTGCCAAACCAGTTGATGAAGATCAGCAGCAGCACGATGAAGGAGACCGTCGGCGCTTCGAACGCCTGCAGCATCGGGTTCATCGCCAGCAGCAGCAGGCCCAGACCGGACAGGCACGACAGCAGCACGGTACGCGGGATCATCTTGCGGATGGTTTCCCCTAAAAACGAACCGCCCGCGAGGATCATCGCCTCCACGAAGCACCACACCAGGCCAATCTGGATGGCAAAGTCGGCGTCGCCGGTCTGCTGATAAACCGGCATCAGCACCAGAAAGGTAACGGTGAAAATCGACGGCGCGCTGGGCCCCGACGGTAGCGCGGTGACGTCGCTACGCCCGGTCTGGCGCGCCATTTGTAAACCGAACCACGCGTAGCAGATGCTCGCCACCAGTACCGCCAGCCCGAAGGCCGGCGCAATACGTCCATAAACAATCTCTTTCGGGATGCCGACGACAAAAATGAGCAGCCCCATCATGGTCAGCAGGTTCGTCAGGTTGTTGGTCATCAACCCGAAGTACGCCGCCCAGTCACCTCTTTTCCACTCCAGTTTCATGCTTTTCATGGATGCTTACCTTATAAGAAGTAGCGATCGCGGAAGGTCAACAGCGCCTTTTCAAAACAGCTAAACGGCGGGTGAACGATGCCCGCCCCAATCATGCCGATGCCCGCATCTTTGTGGGCGATGGCGGTGTTGATCACCGGCAGGATGCCGCTGCCCGCGACTCTGGTGATGTCGATGGCGGTCGGGATCCCCATAAACGAGAGCAGCGGAATGGTGACGTTCGGGTTTTCGCCCAGGGTTATCTCGCGCATCTGGCGGGAGAAGTCGATGGCTTCTTCCACCGTGCCGCCCACCAGGGCCACAATCGCCGGGGCCGTCGCCATGGCAAAGCCGCCGATGCCGTAGGTTTCGGTGATGGCGCTGTCGCCGATATCCAGGCCGGAGTCCTCCGGCTTGTAGCCCGCGAACATCGGGCCAATCACCTGCTGCGCCGGGCCGGTGAACCACTGCCCCGGCAGGCCGGAGACGCGCAGGCCAAACTCGTAGCCGTTACGCGCCATGGTGGTGACCACGGTGCTGTACTCGATGCCGTGGGCGGCATCCAGCGCGGCTTTACACATTGCCATCCACGTCGGGCCGGAGAAGTAGTCGCTGCTGGCGACAAACTCAAACACCTGGTGCTGCTGCTCCACCGGGTAGCCAGCCTGGATCAGCCCCGGCGTCAGGGCCTGGATCAGCAGCGTGGTGCCCGCGTTGTTGCGGTTGTGGCACTCGTCGCCCATGTGTAGAGCCTGGGCCAGCATCAGGCGCAGGTCGATTTCGCCGATGATTTTCATCGCATCGCGCAGCATCGGGCCGAGCACGTCGCGCATCCAGTTCAGACGGTCGATGACGCTCTGGTCGTTGGCCCCCATGCGCAGAATCTTCGCCATCTGCTCGCTGAGGTTGGTGAAGGCGCGGTTGCCGTAGGTTTTGTTCTCGACGATATGCATAAACATCGACGCCGAAGTGACCCCCGCCATCGAGCCCACGCAGTCATGCTCGTGGCACGGCGAGAAGGTGATTTCCCCGGAGGCCGCCAGCCGCGCCGCGTCTTCCAGATCGGTTGCCAGCCCTTCAAACACCAGCGCCCCGGTCACCGCCCCTTTCATCGCCCCGCACATGTTCTCCCAGGCCACCGGCGGACCGGCGTGCAGGATGGTGGTGCGGGTCATGCCCGGCACAACGTTGATCGCCTGATCGAAGCCCACCAGCACCGGATGGGACTGAATAATGCGCTCCAGGGCGAGTTTGTTGGCGGCGGCAATTTTTTCCGCCAGCGGTTTATCCGCCAGCTGATCCAGCGCCTCCACCACCTGCATATTGCCCTGCCCCGGCGGGGTCCAGTCGAGATGGGTAACCGGGACGTGCTGCTTCTTCAGATCGTCGCTGAACATCGCGATACCCACGTTAATGACGTTCAGCGGCTGGTTAAATAAGGTGGTCATCAGGCTTTCTCTCCTTTGAAGACAAATTCACGTGCCAGTAATCCGGTGTTGGTGCTGCTGCTGGCCCAGATCACGCCCGCGTCGGTCAGGAGCTGGCACTGCTGGCTCAGGGACGGGGTATCCTGGTCGGTGCCGAGCACGTAGCCGAGGATCTCCAGCGGGCGGTTATCGGCTTTGGCGATCGCCTGCGCCTCCTTGATCGCTTCGATCATCACGCCTACCGGATCCTCGTGGGATCCGAAGCCGAGGACGAAATCCATCACGATCACGCCCACTTCTGGATCGCGCGCCTCCTGCAGCAGGCGGCTGATGCGGTTGGTCGGGTCGATCATCGGGTGCGGCTTGCCGTTGGTGAAGTCGTCATCGCCAAAATCGAGGAAGGTGTGGGCCTGGCTGACGTTGATATCCGCAAGCCGTCGGGTTGGGTCCGGCTGGATGTTGCTGTAGACGTCATCGTATTTTTCCAGCGCGGCGAACATCGCTTCGTCGCACAGGGTGCCGCCGCAGAACAGGCCGCGAATGTACTTCTGCTGCGGGGTCAGGCGGGCGCGCACCTCTTCGATCAGCGGCCAGTTGAGCGGATGCAGATCCAGCGACTCTTTTTTGATCCCGGTGAGCAGAACCGCTTTCAGCGCCGCCTCTTTGGTGCCGCGGGCAAACTGCAGCCCCTCTTCATCGGCCGGGGGTTGGTTGCGGCCGAGGAAACAAACAATGACCGGTTTGCGGCAGGCGCGGGCGCGGGCCAGCACTTTCTCGGCCACCGCAGGCGCAGGGGGTTTGGAGATGAGTGCGATGACCTGGGTGGCGTCGTCCGCCTCCAGCATCGCGATGGCGTCGAGCATCATCAGGCCGCCGATCTTTTCGCTGAGATCGCGACCGCCAGTGCCTATCAGCTGGGAGATGCCGCCGCCGAACTCGTGGATGCGTGCGCTCAGCTCCTGGCTACCGGTGCCGGAGGCACCCACAATCCCAATAGGGCCGCGGCGCACCGCGTTGGCGAAGCACAGCCCGGCACCGTTAATAATGGCGGTGCCGCAGTCCGGCCCCATCATCAGCAGCCCTTTCTCGTGAGCCAGTTGTTTCAGCGCCAGTTCGTCGTCGAGGGAGACGTTATCCGAGAACAGCATCACGTTAAGATCGTTCTCCAGCGCCTGACGCGCCTCGCGGGCGGCGAAGGTGCCGTTGACCGAGATCACCGCCAGATTACTCTCCGGACGATGGGTTTTAGCGCTGGCGAGGGTGGCGTAGCGCGATTCGTGTGAGCCCGCGCTCTCTTTGCGGGTGAACAGCGCCTCGATAGCGGCAAGGGTTTCGTCGTTCGCGGCCTCGCCTTTAATGACGATCATCAGGTCGCCGTTTTTAGCGTCCTCTAACTCCGGCGTCAGCAGGCCGAGATTTTTTAAGACGCCTTTATTCATTTCGGTGGCCATCGCCACGAAAGCCTGCTCGACGCCGGGCAGCTTATTGGCTTTGGTGGAAACCGACATCAGCGAAACAGAATCAAAATATGTGTTCTTTTTTATGACGATTTTAGTGGGCATTACGTCCTCCTGAATGCGGGCAAAAGGGGGCCATATCACGCCCGAAGGCATGATGGGGAAAGGCTATTTTTATTTCAGGCCAGCGCGAAACGGCTGGCCACAGGGTTTACGCGCCGGCGGCGATCAGCAGGTCGGCAATGTCGCTGAAACCTTTTTCCCGCGCCAGTTCGAGGGGGGATTTGCCGTATTTATCGGTCATGTGCGGGTTGGCGCCGTGGTCGAGCAGCAGCTTAATAATCGCCTGCTGGCGAGGGCCGCCGTCGTTTAGCACTATGGCCTCCAGCAGCGGCGTCCAGCCAACAAAGTTGGTGTGGTTGACGTTGATGTCGGTGTGGGCCAGCAGCTCCTGCACCACCTCCAGATGGCCTTTCTCGCTGGCCGGGGTGATCCCCACGCCGCCAAAACGGGTCAGCCTGTCGAGGTCCGGTTTGGCCGGCAGCACCAGGCGCAGCAGGGTGATATCGTTGGTGAGGCAGCTAATCAGGAACGGGTTGAAACAGGTCTCATCCTGCTGGTCGATATTGGCGCCTGCGGCAATCAGCAGCTCCACGCAGGAATAGTGTTTATTCAGGCTGGCGATAATAACGGCAGTTCTTTTCTGCCGGTTGGTGGCGTTAATATCCACCCCTTTCCCCAGACAGGCTTTTAACGCGTCGGCATTACCCTGTTCGGCAGCTAACAGAAATTCGGTAACGAGTTCATTGTTGGACATTTCCACACTCCTGGTTTTCCTTTCTGATGGACTGAGCATAGCAACGGCCTGGTCAGAAAAGAATCCGCTTAAAAATGATTCATCGACAGGCAATTCATTGTTGAGATAAATTTAACAGTCCGGTCAAAATGTGCGTCTGTGCAATCTTTTCCTTATGTTTTGCCGCTATTTAGCCTCGCAGGCTGCATTCTGCTTATGTTTACGCAGACCTTGTCCGACGCGGCTCTCAGCTATTTGGCAGAACTGTGATCGGCTTCAAATGCGTTGTAACCACTTTGTTAAAATATGTTCAAAACTGATGGGTGCCGGGAGCGATAATATGAATTCCATCTTTACCGAAGAGAACCTGCTGGCGTTCACCACTGCGGCACGTTTTGGTAGCTTCAGCAAGGCCGCCACCGAACTGGGGGTGACCACTTCGGCCATCAGCTACACCATCAAGCGCATGGAGACCGGCCTCGACGTGGTGCTGTTTGTGCGCAACACCCGCAGCATCGAGCTCACCGAGTCGGGCTTCTACTTCTACCGTAAAGCGATCGATCTGCTGAACGATTTCCATGCCATTAAACGTGGGATAGATACCATCTCTCAGGGGATCGAAACGCGGGTGCGGTTCTGCATCAACCAACTGCTCTACACCCCGCGCCACACCGCCCGCCTGCTGCAGGTGCTGAAGAAACAGTTTCCCACCTGCCAGATTACGGTGACCACCGAGGTGTATAACGGGGTCTGGGATTCGATCATCAATAACCAGGCGAATATCGCCATTGGCGCGCCTGATACCCTGCTGGATGGCGGCGGGATCGATTACACCGAGATTGGCGCTATTCGCTGGGTGTTCGCCATCGCCCCGGATCATCCCCTGGCGCTGGCCCCGGAGCCGCTGGCCGAGAGCCAGCTGCGTCTGTATCCCAACATCATGGTCGAGGACACGGCGCACACCATTAACAAGAAAGTGGGCTGGCTGCTGCACGGCCAGGAGGCGATCCTGGTCCCGGATTTTAATACCAAGTGCCAGTGCCAGATCCTGGGGGAAGGGATCGGTTTTTTACCGGAGCATATGGCCAGAGAGGCCGTAGACGCAGGGCTGCTGGTGACGCGGCGCATCAATAACCCGCGCCAGGACTCGCGCATGCTGCTCGCCACGCAGCATGCGGCAACCGGCCTGGTCACCCGCTGGATCAAACAGCAGTTTGCGCCCCAGGGGGTGCTGACCGGGATCTACAGCGATTTGCTGTGGCGGGATTAGCCGCGGCTCTGCACCCAAAACGCGTGGATAAGACCGGGGATGTAGCCCAGCAGCGTCAGGATGACGTTGAGGATAAACGCCCAGCCAAACCCTTTGCCCAGCAGGACGCCAAGCGGGGGAAGCAGGATAGTAATTACGATACGCCAGAAACCCATAAATTCTCCATACAAGCAATCAGGTCATTGTAAAAAAAGAGATTTTCTCTTTAAGAGTAGCGAGTCTACGCACGGCTGCCAGCGCTGGCGCGAAGTTTTACCCTCTTTTACCCTCTTTACACAGGTTTAGGCAGACGATTAAGGGGTATTCCCCCTGCAACCCTGTACCGCGGCCTGCGCCTGGGCTAAGCTCGGAGCTCATCCATCATAAGGAGGTAACTATGTTTTCTGTTGGCGATCTCGTTCAGCCGCGCATGGGCGGACCAAAACTTAAAGTGATCGAAGTGCATGAAGATCAGATTGTGGCGGTGCAGGCAAGCAACGAAGACGGGGATAAATACACCCTGAAGGCAGCGGATGTGACGCTGTATAAAGAAGATGGCGATTTTGGCGTCTGCTGAGAGCAGCCGCTACCGGGCGGAATAACGCCGCCCGGTCTGCACGGATTAAATCAGGAAATCATCCAGCGTTTTTCCCTCTGCCAGTGCAGTGGCGATTGGCTTCGGCGTACGAACCTGGCCGGTCCAGGTTTTTTCGCTGCCGTCGGCATCGGTATAGCGATATTTTGCGGCACGCGGTTTACGTTTTTTAGGCTGCGCGCTGGTGTTCAGCAGCTCAGAGCCCAACAGGTCTTCAGCAGAAATACCGTCGGCTTTCATCATCTCCAGCAGGGCGCTAATTTTCTGCTGCTGTTCGGCACGCTCCTGCTCCAGTTCAGACTGTTCATTACGTTTTTCTTCTGTGACGATGCGCAGCTTTTCCAGCATATCTTCCAGTACGTCCAGTGAGAATTCACGCGCCATCGCACGGAGTGTACGAATATTATTAAGATTCTTTAATGTCGAAGTCATATAATATGAAAACCTTTTCAAAGTCGTTTAAATAATCAATTCCCGGCCATGGTAATTCATTTGTTTATGAACATCCAGACGAAACCGCACGAAAATATAATACAGGTCAAAGGTGGGGGAATTAACAATATATAATGACGATTATTTTCACTTTGTATGATTTATTCAGAATAAGCGTTTAAGCATTATTTATTTTTACTGTGATATAACCGCCGCCTGAGGCAGTTCCCCTCTCACTCCACAATGAATACCCATTCATATAACCTGCATAGAACACAACAACCCAATCCAGAGCATTACGCTGGATAACATCCATTTAGCAACATAACCCGCAACAAAATCGCCGCATTCTGCTCACCGGAAGGCAGGTCATGCGGTGCGCGATAAAAATAAAACTTAACTAATTGTTTATTAACATAAAAAATGACAAACAAAAAGAAAATAACGCAATGCTGGTAAAACCGGTTCGTTTAGAGAATTTTACGGACAAAACGCCAGTAAATAAAAATTTATCGCTAATTGAGAGTTTTAATGTAGAGCGATACGCTATACACGAAAAAAAAAGCAAACTAAAGCACTATTCAGAAGCGCTTTAGCCTCTTCATCGTATCATTTTCAGGAGTCAGAACATGTTCTCACGGCAGTCTCGCCTGCGCCACGCTGTAGCGGACACATTTGCAATGGTGGTCTACTGTTCGGTGGTGAACATGCTGATTGAAATATTCCTCTCCGGAATGACCTTCGAGCAATCACTTTCCTCGCGCCTGGTGGCCGTCCCGGTGAACATTCTTATTGCATGGCCGTACGGTTTCTATCGCGATGCGGTGATGCGTTTTGCCCGCCGCTACTCATCCACCGGCTGGATGAAAAATCTGGCCGACGTGGTGGCGTACGTCACTTTTCAGTCACCGGTATATGTCGCGATTTTATTAACGGTGGGGGCAGACTGGCACCAGATCGCCGCTGCGGTAAGCTCAAATATTGTGGTGTCGATGATGATGGGCGCGGTGTACGGCTATTTCCTCGATTACTGCCGACGTCTGTTTAAAGTGAGCCAGTACCATCAGGTCAAGGCGTAAGGCACGGCGACTGGCGAAAGCCAGTCGCGTCGTTATTGCGAGTCGCCAAACAGGCCTTTAAGAAAGCGTTCCAGCGCCATGCGGGAACTGAATCCATGCGGAATACCATAATGTTCCTGATTATTGCCCCCTAAATAGAGCGGGAACTGCTGGTAATGGTCGCTGGTTTTCATCTCTGAAGCAGGCTCCGCGAAGGAAAGACTTCTCTCTTTCAACGTCGGATGAATGATCAGCGCAGTGCGCCCCATGCGGGCTTCACGGTTCACATAAACATAATTATCGCCGCGACGATAACCGTATGCTTTTTGTGTTACCACATCCACGGTAAATCCCGCTTTTTCCAGTTCGCGCGCAACCTCATCGGGTCGTAAATACATATTCTTTCCTCGTTATCATTTCCTGCCGGGCAACCTTACCGTATTCAGCATTAGCAGTGCTTTCAGAAAAATCCATAAACGGCCTGATAAGCCGTGACCGGCTTCAGATATTAAAAAGGTGGTCTAAACTGTTAATTACCGCAAATTCAAGGGAGAACTTTATGTTTAGCCGATCAAACCGAAATGACGTTGATGACAATGTTCAGGATATCCAAGACGATGTGAGGAAATTAGCGGATTCGCTGGAAAGCGTTTTGAAATCCTGGGGATCGGATGCGAAGGGCGAAGCGGACGACGCCAGACGTAAGGCCAAATCGCTGCTGCGAGAAACCCGTGCGCGCCTCCAGGGCCGCTCTACCGGCAAGCAGGCCGCCTGCGATGCCATCGGCTGCGCTAACACCTTTATCCGTGAACGCCCGATGTGTGCAGTAGGTACCGTTGCGGCGGTCAGCATCTTCATCGGCGCGCTGCTCGCTCTGCGTAAGTAACGCCCGTCTCTGACCTGTCCCCTGTGACCCCAATGCCCTGCGGTGTTGGGGTTTTTCTTTTTTAAGCCCATAGCAATCCCTCTCCCGTTGAGCTCATCACCGGCAGCAAACCTATCTGATTTTCCCATATCTTGTGTGGTTGAAACTTTAGATAACTACATCTAGTATTCCTTTTAGCAAGACAGACTCCTGGTGACGCGTTGAATCGCGTCGGACACCTATTCTAAATGGAAATACGAATCATGCGCATTATTATTTACACTCGTAACGACTGTGTGCAGTGCCATGCCACCAAACGCGCCATGGAGAGCCGCGGTGTGAGCTTCGAAATGGTGAATGTAGACCTGGAGCCGGACGCGGCAGAGACGCTGCGTAACCTGGGGTTCCGCCAGCTTCCCGTGGTGATCGCCGGGGAGACCAGCTGGTCGGGGTTTCGTCCGGACCTGATTAATCGTCTGCAACAGCCTGTGCAGGCCGTCCGGGCATGAGCCTGCTCGTCTACTTCTCCAGCAGCTCGGAAAACACGCACCGCTTTATCGGGCGCCTCGGGCTGCCCGCCGTGCGTATTCCGCTGAACGAGCGGGAGCGGATCCAGGTGGACGAGCCTTTTATTCTGGTGGTGCCGAGCTATGGCGGCGGCGGAACGGCCGGGGCGGTACCGCGCCAGGCGATCCGCTTTCTCAACGACCCGCATAACCGGGCGCTTATCCGCGGGGTGATCGCCGCCGGCAACCGTAATTTCGGCGATGCCTTCTGCCGCGCCGGGGATGTCATTTCACAAAAGTGCGGCGTGCCGTACCTCTATCGCTTTGAGCTGATGGGGACGGAGCAGGACGTCGACAACGTGCGTAAAGGAGTGAACGAATTTTGGCAACGACAACCGCAGAACGCGTGATGCAGGGCTCGCAGGATTTCCATGCCCTGAACGCCATGCTGAACCTGTATGATGCTGACGGGAAGATCCAGTTCAGCAAAGACGGTGAGGCGGTGGACGCCTTTTTTAACGCCCACGTGCGCCCCAACAGCGTGACCTTCGCCAGCACGCAGGCGCGTCTTGACTACCTGGTCAGCGAGGGCTACTACGACCCCCGCGTGCTGGCGCGCTTCGACAGCAGCTTTGTGCTGGGTCTTTTTGACCACGCCCACGCCAGCGGTTTTCGTTTCCAGACCTTCCTCGGCGCGTGGAAGTTTTACACCAGCTATACGCTGAAAACCTTCGACGGGAAGCGCTATCTCGAGAGCTTCGAGGATCGGGTGGTGATGGTCGCCCTGACCCTGGCTCAGGGGGATGAAACCCTGGCCCGCCAGCTGACGGACGAGATCCTCGCCGGGCGTTTTCAGCCCGCCACGCCCACCTTCCTCAACTGCGGCAAGGCGCAGCGCGGGGAGCTGGTCTCCTGCTTCCTGCTGCGCATTGAAGACAACATGGAGTCAATTGGCCGGGCGGTGAACTCCGCCCTGCAACTCTCCAAGCGCGGCGGCGGGGTGGCCTTTTTACTCTCGAACCTGCGGGAAGCGGGCGCGCCCATCAAGCGCATCGAGAACCAGTCCTCCGGGGTGATCCCGGTGATGAAGATGCTGGAAGATGCTTTCTCCTACGCCAACCAGCTCGGGGCGCGTCAGGGGGCGGGAGCGGTTTATCTCCATGCCCATCACCCGGATATCCTGCGCTTCCTCGATACCAAACGCGAAAACGCCGACGAAAAAATCCGCATCAAAACCCTTTCTCTGGGGGTAGTGATCCCGGATATCACCTTCCGGCTGGCAAAAGAGAACGCCGAGATGGCGCTGTTCTCGCCTTATGACGTGGAGCGCATCTACGGCAAGCCGTTTGGTGATGTGGCGGTGAGCGAACTGTACGACGAGATGGTGGCGGATACGCGGATCCGTAAAAAATACCTGAATGCCCGCGACTTCTTCCAGCGGCTGGCCGAGATCCAGTTTGAGTCCGGCTATCCCTACATCATGTATGAGGACACGGTGAATCGCGCCAACCCCATAGCCGGGCGCATCAACATGAGCAACCTGTGCTCGGAGATTTTGCAGGTCAACAGCCCCTCGACCTATGACGAGAACCTGGACTACGCCCGCACCGGGCATGATATCTCCTGTAATCTGGGCTCGCTGAATATCGCCCACACCATGGACTCGCCGGACTTTGGCCGCACCGTCGAAACCGCGGTACGCGGCCTGTCGGCGGTATCGGACATGAGCCACATTCGCAGCGTGCCGTCGGTGGAGGCCGGGAATGCCGCCTCGCACGCCATCGGCCTCGGGCAGATGAACCTGCACGGCTATCTGGCCCGGGAAGGCATTGCCTACGGCAGCCCGGAGGGGCTGGACTTCACCAACCTCTACTTCTACACCATCACCTGGCACGCCCTGAATACCTCGATGATGCTGGCGCGGGAAAAGGGGCAGCGGTTTGCGGGCTTTGAGCAGTCCCGCTATGCCAGCGGAGAGTACTTTACCCAGTACCTTCGCGACGACTGGCAGCCGAAAACGGAATCTATGGTCACTCCCGTTTTTGCAACACCGATTTTGACGACAAGTTGGCTTGCTTGAATCTATCCGGCGTCTGAATGGGATTTTATTCCCGCGCCTTGATGAGTTCCGCGCCTGATGAACCTCCAGAAAATATACGGCTTCAATGAGCCTTTCCGTTTTACAGGTTCCTCAACAGGCCGGTGGGCCGTTAGTATCATCAATATCAGTATTCGCAAAACCAGATCAGTAATTCTTTAAACCGGTGTATTTCTGCCGTTATGCTACATAAGTTTGCTGTCGTGCCGTTAGGGCCCAGGCTATTCTGGCCAGCTTATTTGCCAGAGCACAAGTGACGACAAAGTTGCTTTTCCGGCACAGTAAATCCCTGACCCAATCGGCCAATTTGCCAGACTGGTGTTCCAGTTTTTGTATGAATACCCTGGCACATTGAACCAACAAAGTTCGGATCTTTTTATTACCTCGCTTACTAATTCCCAGCAATGTCGTCCTACCTCCCGTGCTGTACTGCCGAGGTACAAGCCCTGTTGCCGCCGCAAAGTCACGGCTGCTGGCGTACTGCTTCCCGTCGCCAATCTCAGTTGAAATAGTACTCGCTGTCAGTGTTCCGACGCAGGGAATGCTCAGCAAGCGCTGTCCAACCTCATCTTCGTCCAACTTTCGTTTCAACTGGGATTCCAAATCTTTAATCTGCTCAACAAGATAGTGATAATGCTGTTGTAATTTCAGCAATAACTGGCTGAGGTAAAGAGGCAAACTATTATCCTCAAGAATGGTACTCAGTCGGCTAATAACGGCAGCTCCTCGGGGAACGCTAATGCCAAATTCCAGCAGAAAAGCATGCATTTGATTGGTTGTTTTACCTTATCCTGAACCAGGGATTCACGGACACGATGCAGAGCCCGCATTGCCTGCTGAGATTCCGTTCTGGGCTGCACAAAACGCATAGACGGACGCGATGCAGCTTCACAAATAGCTTCGGCGTCGACAAAGTCGTTTTTATTGCTTTTAACGAACGGGCGGACAAATTGTGGTGATATCAGCTTTGGGGAATGCCCCAACTCTTCCAACTTGCGTGCCATAAAGTGAGAACCGCCACAGGCTTCCATTGCGATGGTTGTAGCGGGGCATGTCGCCAAAAATTCGATCAACTTTGGCCGGGTAAATTTTTTACGGTAAACAGCCTTCCCGCGACGATCCTGGCAATGAATATGGAAAGAGTTTTTACCCAGATCGATACCAATGAGCGCAATGTTTTCCATGATAGTTCTCCGAATGAAAGCCTGTCCTCAGCATAGTACCGGGAAGGAGGGAGTGACCATCTCATTAAAAGTGCGCGCGCTATTTGCCCGCGCCGGGGTCAGCTTGCCGACGCGGGCGATGTGGCAGCAGCTGCGCGACGACGTGATGCGCTACGGCATCTATAACCAGAATCTGCAGGCGGTGCCGCCGACCGGGTCGATCTCCTACATCAATCATGCCACCTCGAGCATTCACCCTATTGTGTCGAAAATTGAGATCCGCAAAGAGGGCAAAACCGGGCGCGTCTACTACCCTGCCCCCTTTATGACCAACGAGAATCTGGCCCTGTATCAGGACGCCTATGACATCGGCCCGGAGAAGATTATCGATACCTACGCCGAGGCGACAAAACATGTCGATCAGGGGCTGTCGCTGACGCTCTTCTTCCCGGATACCGCCACCACCCGCGACATCAACAAAGCGCAGATCTACGCCTGGAAGAAAGGGATCAAGACTTTGTATTACATTCGCCTGCGCCAGCTTGCGCTGGAAGGCACCGAAACAGAAGGCTGCGTGTCCTGCGCGCTGTAAGGAGAGAGCATGAAACTGTCACGGGTGCACGCCGTTAACTGGAACAAAATTGAAGATGATAAAGATCTGGAGGTTTGGAACCGCCTGACCAGCAACTTCTGGCTGCCGGAGAAGGTGCCGCTGTCGAACGACGTTCCGGCGTGGGAGACGCTAAGCCACGCCGAGCAGCAGCTCACCATCCGCGTCTTTACCGGCCTGACGCTGCTCGACACGGTGCAGAATACGGTGGGCGCGCCTGCGCTTATCGCCGACGCGCTGACGCCACACGAAGAGGCGGTCATGTCGAACATCAGCTTTATGGAGGCGGTGCATGCCCGCTCCTACAGCTCTATTTTCTCGACCCTCTGTCAGACCAAAGACGTGGACGCCGCCTACCGCTGGAGCGAAGAGAGCGACTCTCTGCAGCGTAAAGCCCAGCGGGTGCTGGAACATTATCGCGCCGATGAGCCGCTGAAGAAGAAAATTGCCAGCGTGTTTCTGGAGTCGTTCCTCTTCTATTCCAGCTTCTGGCTGCCGATGTACTGGTCCAGCCGGGGCAAGCTGACCAACACCGCGGATCTGATTCGGCTGATCATCCGGGATGAAGCGGTACACGGCTACTATATTGGCTATAAGTATCAGAAAGGACTGGAGAAAGTCAGCGAGGCCGAGCGCGAGGCGTTAAAGGGTTTTGCGCTGGATCTGCTGATGGATCTGTACGACAACGAGCTGAGCTATACCGATGAGCTGTACGCCGGAACCGGCTGGGAGGAGGACGTGAAGGCGTTCCTCTGCTACAACGCCAACAAGGCGCTGATGAACCTCGGTTACGAGGCGCTGTTCCCGCCGGAAATGGCCCAGGTGAACCCGGCGATCCTCGCCGCGCTCTCGCCGAATGCCGACGAAAACCACGACTTTTTCTCGGGGTCGGGCTCGTCGTATGTGATGGGCAAAGCGGTAGAAACTGAAGACGAAGACTGGGATTTTTAAGCGAAATATAACGATCGTTAATTTACGATATATTACGTTATTGCCTGACAAATATTTCTCTGTGTTCTACGCTGTAATTCTGCGGTCATATTCGCCTGAATCCTTGTGATCCAGGCGAAATTCCCCGGCCGCGTCATAAAAATCTCAAAAAAATTCATTTCCCGCTCAGCCCTTATCTCATGGGAAATTCAGCGATATTATCCGCATGCAAACCACGGCAAAATTCGTGCCACACGCGGCGCAAGGGTTGTCTCAGATTCTGAGTATGTTAGGGTATGGCCTGCTTATTATTTCACTGGTAATTCTATCGACTTAAATAAATAACGGGACATTCTCTATTGCATGGCAATTAAATTAGAAGTGAAAAATCTCTACAAAGTATTTGGCGAGCACCCGCAGAGGGCTTTCAAATATATTGAAAAAGGTCTGTCAAAAGAACAAATTCTGGAAAAAACCGGGCTGTCGCTTGGCGTTAAAGACGCCAGTCTGGCCATTGAAGAAGGCGAGATTTTCGTCATCATGGGGTTATCCGGTTCGGGTAAATCCACTATGGTTCGCCTTCTCAATCGCCTGATTGAACCCACCCGCGGACAGGTGCTGATTGACGGCGTGGATATCGCCAGAATATCGGACGCCGAGCTTCGCGAGGTGCGCAGAAAAAAGATCGCGATGGTGTTTCAGTCATTCGCTCTGATGCCGCATATGACGGTGCTAAATAACACCGCCTTCGGTATGGAATTAGCGGGTACTCCTGCCAGTGAGCGCCAGGAAAAAGCCCTGGATGCGCTGCGTCAGGTAGGGCTGGAAAATTACGCTCATGCTTATCCGGATGAACTCTCCGGCGGCATGCGTCAGCGTGTGGGATTAGCCCGCGCATTAGCGATCAATCCCGATATATTATTAATGGATGAAGCCTTCTCGGCGCTCGATCCATTAATTCGTACCGAGATGCAGGATGAGCTGGTAAAACTGCAGTCCCGGCATCAGCGTACCATTGTCTTTATTTCCCATGACCTCGATGAAGCCATGCGAATTGGCGATCGTATTGCCATTATGCAAAACGGCGAAGTGGTTCAGGTGGGCACCCCGGATGAAATTCTCAATAATCCGGCAAATGATTATGTGCGCACCTTCTTCCGCGGCGTGGATATTAGCCAGGTGTTCAGCGCCAAAGATATTGCCCGCAGAACGCCTAACGGCATTATCCGGAAAACGCCAGGTTTCGGCCCACGCTCGGCGCTGAAGCTGCTACAGGACGAAGACCGTGAATACGGCTATCTGGTTGAACGCGGCAATAAATTTGTCGGCGTTGTCTCCATCGACTCCCTGAAAACCGCCCTCGGCGAAAATCTGGGAATCGATGCGGCGTTAATCGACGCACCGCTTGCCGTGGACGCCGAAACGCCGCTCAGCGAGTTGCTCTCACACGTAGGCCAGGCACCGTGCGCGGTACCGGTGGTCGGAGAGGAACAACAGTACGTCGGCATCATCTCAAAACGCATGTTGCTGCAGGCTTTAGATCGCGAGGGGGCAAACAATGGCTGATCAATCTAACCCGTGGGGTACCACAGAAGCGGCGGACAGCGCGGCGCAATCCGCAGACGCGTGGGGTTCTTCTACACCCGCACCCACTGACGGCGGCGGGGCCGACTGGCTGACCAGCGCCCCTGCCCCCGCGCCGGAACATTTCAATATTATGGATCCGTTCCATAAGACCCTGATCCCGCTCGATAGCTGGGTGACCGAGGGGATCGACTGGGTGGTGACCCATTTCCGTCCGGTGTTCCAGGGCATTCGCGTCCCGGTGGATTACATCCTCAACGGCTTCCAGCAGCTGATGCTGGGGATGCCTGCTCCAGTGGCTATCGTCCTCTTCTCGCTGATTGCCTGGCAGTTTGGCAGCGCGGGGATGGGCGTGGCGACATTAATCTCGTTGATCCTGATCGGCGCGATCGGGGCGTGGTCCCAGGCGATGATCACCCTGGCGCTGGTGCTGACTGCCCTGCTCTTCTGCGTGGTGATCGGCCTGCCGATGGGGATCTGGCTGGCGCGCAGTCCGCGGGCGGCGAAAATTATCCGCCCGCTGCTGGATGCGATGCAGACCACCCCGGCGTTTGTCTACCTGGTGCCTATCGTGATGCTGTTCGGCATCGGTAACGTGCCGGGCGTGGTGGTGACCATCATCTTCGCCCTGCCGCCGATTGTGCGTCTGACCATTCTTGGCATCAACCAGGTGCCGGCGGACCTTATCGAGGCCTCACGCTCGTTTGGCGCCAGCCCGCGCCAGATGCTGTTTAAAGTTCAGCTCCCGCTGGCGATGCCCACCATTATGGCGGGTGTGAACCAGACCCTGATGCTGGCCCTGTCGATGGTGGTGATCGCCTCGATGATCGCCGTGGGCGGTCTCGGTCAGATGGTGCTGCGCGGCATTGGCCGTCTCGATATGGGGCTGGCAACCGTCGGCGGCGTCGGGATCGTGATCCTCGCCATTATTCTTGACCGCCTGACTCAGGCTGTCGGTCGTGATTCACGCAGTCGCGGCAACCGTCGCTGGTATACCACCGGCCCAGTCGGGTTAATCACCCGCCCATTCATAAAATAAGGAACAACGATGCGACATAGCGTAATTTTTGCCACAGCGTTTGCCACCCTTGCCTCCACCAGCGTGTTTGCTGCCGATCTGCCGGGCAAAGGTATTACCGTGCAACCGGTACAGAGCACCATCTCCGAAGAGTCGTTCCAGACCGGGCTGGTCAGCCGGGCGCTGGAGAAGCTGGGCTATACGGTCAATAAGCCAAGCGAAGTGGATTACAACGTGGGCTATACCTCGATTGCCTCTGGTGATGCCACCTTTACCGCCGTCAACTGGCAGCCGCTGCATGACGATATGTACAGCGCTGCGGGCGGCGACAAAAAGTTCTACCGCGAAGGGACCTTTGTCACCGGTGCGGCCCAGGGCTACCTGATCGACAAGAAAACCGCCGACCAGTACCACATCACCAATATTGAACAGCTGAAAGATCCGAAGATTGCCAAACTGTTCGATACCAACGGGGATGGCAAAGCCGACATGATGGGCTGCTCCCCAGGCTGGGGCTGCGAAGCGGTGATTAATCACCAGAACAAAGCCTTCGACCTGGCGAAAACGGTGGATGTGAGCCACGGCAACTACTCCGCGATGATGGCCGACACCATCGCCCGCTTCAAAGAGGGCAAACCGGTCATCTATTACACCTGGACACCGTACTGGGTGAGCGACGTGCTGAAGCCGGGTAAAGATGTGGTCTGGCTGCAGGTGCCATTCTCCTCCCTGCCGGGCGAGCAGAAGGATATCGACACCAAACTGCCGAACGGCATGAACTACGGCTTCCCGGTGAACACCATGCACATCGTGGCCAACAAAGCCTGGGCTGAGAAAAACCCGGCGGCGGCGAAGCTGTTCTCGGTAATGAAATTGCCGCTGGCGGATATCAACGCGCAGAACGCGATGATGCATGCGGGCAAATCCTCTGAAGCCGATGTTCAGGGTCACGTCGACGGCTGGATCAAAGCCCACCAGCAGCAGTTTGATGCGTGGGTAAATGAGGCGCTGGCCGCGCAGAAGTAAGTGCTCGCGTTTCCCCTCACCCCAGCCCTCTCCCCATAGGGGAGAGGGTGTAAAGCAGATCGAGCACAATCTAAAACCCCGCGCCGGACTGTTCCCTCTCCCCTATGGGGAGAGGGTTAGGGTGAGGGGCTCAAACCGCACAATCCATCACTCAACAACTCCCCGCCTCCTTCATTCATCCGTTATTATGGTTTACGAAAAAATAATCACTTAACTAATGATTTCGAAACCAAATGACAAAAACAACTCAAGGGCTTAGCCCCGCACTTATCCTGCTGATGTCAGTGGCAACCGGTCTGACTGTGGCCAGCAACTATTACGCTCAACCGCTTCTGGAAACCATCGCCCGCAACTTCTCGCTCACCGCAAGCTCGGCTGGTTTTATCGTTACCGCCGCTCAGCTGGGGTATGCGGTTGGCCTGCTGTTCCTTGTGCCGCTGGGAGATATGTTCGAACGTCGGGCGATGATTGTCTCCATGACCCTGCTGGCCGCAGGCGGGATGCTGATCACCGCCTCCAGCCAGTCGCTGAGCATGATGATCCTCGGTACGGCACTGACCGGGCTGTTCTCAGTTGTAGCGCAGATCCTGGTCCCGCTCGCCGCCACCCTCGCCTCGCCGGAAAAGCGCGGCAAAGTGGTTGGCACCATCATGAGCGGCCTGCTGCTGGGGATTTTACTGGCGCGTACGGTTGCCGGATTGCTGGCGGGCATCGGCGGCTGGCGCACCGTTTACTGGGTGGCCTCGGTGCTGATGGTGGTGATGGCGCTGGCGCTGTGGCGCGGCCTGCCGAAGGTGAAGTCAGAAACCCATCTCAACTATCCGCAGCTGCTGGGCTCCGTGTTCAGCCTCTTCATTAAGGACAAACTGCTGCGCACCCGGGCGCTGCTGGGCTGCTTCACCTTCGCGAACTTCAGCATTCTCTGGACCTCAATGGCCTTCCTGCTGGCCTCGCCGCCGTTTAACTATTCCGAAGGGATGATTGGCCTGTTTGGTCTGGCCGGTGCTGCGGGCGCGCTGGGCGCGCGTCCTGCGGGTGGTCTGGCGGATAAAGGCAAATCTCACCTGACCACCACCGTCGGGCTGGTGATGCTGCTGCTCTCCTGGGCGGCGATCTGGTACGGGCATGTTTCAGTGCTGGCGCTGATTGTCGGCATTCTGGTGCTCGACCTCACCGTCCAGGGGGTGCATATCACCAACCAGACCGTGATTTACCGCGTCAAGCCGGACGCCCGTAACCGCCTGACGGCCGGGTACATGACCAGCTACTTTATCGGTGGTGCCGCCGGGTCGCTCATCTCGGCCTCGGCGTGGCAGCATGGCGGCTGGGCGGGCGTGTGTGCGGTAGGGGCAGTGATGGCGGTGCTTAACCTGCTGGTGTGGTGGCGCGGCTACCACCTTCAGGAAGCCATTCAGTAACGTTTACATAAGTTGGGGCTTCTCAGGGTGTTAAGGAGCCCCTCAGTCTGTTAAGGTACGGAATCATTTATACCGGAAATTTTTGTGTGGGTAACATATTAGAATACCGCATGAATAGCGTATGCCCGAAGACCCATCCCCGTTTTGCCAGTGCCATCCCCTCTTTTCTGTGCTTACCGGGTCACGGATCAACCCGGCTCTTGATGACGGTGAAATTTGTCTTGTGGATTTTAGCCGCACAAATAATTCATTTACATTATTTGTCACTGTCGTTACTATATCGGCTGTAATTAATGAGGTTATGCCCAAATGGATAGTTCGTTTACGCCCATTGAACAAATGCTTAAGTTTCGCGCCAGTCGCTATGCAGATTTCCCTTATCAGGAGATCCTGTTAACGCGTCTCTGCATGCACATGCAGGGTAAGCTGCTGGAAAATCGCAATAAAATGCTGAAAGCTCAAGGGATTAACGAGACGTTGTTTATGGCGTTGATTACGCTGGAGTCTCAGGAAAATCACAGCATTCAGCCTTCAGAACTGAGCTGCGCGCTGGGTTCGTCCCGTACTAATGCCACCCGTATTGCCGATGAGCTGGAAAAACGTGGCTGGATTGAGCGCCGCGAAAGCGACAACGACCGCCGTTGCCTGCATCTGCAACTGACCGAGAAAGGTCACGAATTCCTGCGCGAGGTGCTTCCACCTCAGCACAACTGCCTGCATCAACTCTGGTCGTCTTTAAGTAACGCCGAGAAAGATCAGCTCGAGCATATCACCCGCAAGCTGCTCACCCGTCTGGATCAGATGGATGAAGATGGCGCTGTTCTTGAGGCGCTGCGCTAACGCGACGACACGCTCCAAAAATCCAGATTAATAAGAAAACCGACAGGCCAGCACGTCATACTGCTGGCCTTTCTGATAACAGGTCGGCTCAGCCGATGTGAAATAATAAGATCGTGGAGAAAAACATGAGCGCAAATGCGGAGAACACTACCCCGCAGCAACCGGTCAACAAGAAAGGCAAACGCAAGCGCGCCCTTCTGCTGCTGACTTTGCTCTTTATTATCATTGCCGTGGCATATGGGATCTATTGGTTTTTAGTACTGCGTCATAGTGAAGAGACGGATGACGCGTATGTGGCAGGGAACCAGGTTCAGATTATGGCGCAGGTGTCGGGCAGCGTGACGAAAGTCTGGGCTGATAATACCGACTTTGTGCAAAAAGGCGACGTGCTGGTGACGCTTGATCCGACCGATGCCCAGCAGGCGTTTGAAAAAGCGCAGACTGAGCTGGCGTCAAGCGTGCGTCAGACCCGTCAGCAAATGATCAACAGCAAACAGCTGCAGGCCAGTATCGACGTGCAGAAAACCGCCCTGGCGCAGGCTCAGAGCGATCTTAATCGTCGTGTTCCCCTGGGCAGTGCTAACCTGATTGGCCGCGAAGAGCTGCAACACGCCCGAGACGCGGTTGCCAGCGCCCAGGCCCAGCTGGATGTCGCTATTCAGCAATTCAACGCCAACCAGGCGATGGTGCTGAATACCACCCTCGATCAACAACCGGCGGTGAAACAGGCGGCGACCGAAGTGCGCAACGCCTGGCTGGCGCTGGAGCGAACCAAAATCGTCAGCCCGATGACCGGCTACGTTTCCCGTCGTTCCGTACAGCCTGGTGCACAGATCACCTCCTCTACCCCGCTGATGGCGGTGGTGCCGGCAACCAACCTGTGGGTGGATGCTAACTTCAAAGAGACGCAGCTGGCGCATATGCGTATCGGCCAGACCGCGACGGTCGTCAGTGATATCTACGGGGACGACGTGAAGTACACCGGCAAAGTTGTCGGGCTGGATATGGGGACCGGCAGCGCCTTCTCCCTGCTGCCTGCACAGAACGCCACCGGGAACTGGATCAAAGTGGTTCAGCGTCTGCCGGTACGTATCGAGCTGGATGAGAAGCAGCTGGCGGACCATCCGCTGCGTATTGGCCTCTCCACGCTGGTCACGGTCGACACCTCGAACCGCGACGGCCAGATGCTGGCAAACCAGGCACGTTCGAACCCGGCCTACGAAAGTAATGCCCGCGAGATCAGCCTTGAGCCGGTGAATAAGCTGATCGATGAGATCGTGAAGGCGAACGCCGGTTAATCCGAAGGTGAGCGTTATGCAACAGCAAAAACCGCAAAAACCGTTGGAAGGGGCGCAGCTGGTCATCATGACCATTGCGCTTTCGCTGGCGACATTCATGCAGGTGCTGGACTCCACCATCGCGAACGTGGCGATCCCGACTATCGCCGGAAACCTTGGCTCATCCCTGAGCCAGGGGACCTGGGTGATCACCTCGTTCGGGGTGGCGAACGCCATCTCCATTCCGATCACCGGCTGGCTGGCAAAGCGCGTCGGGGAAGTGAAACTATTCCTCTGGTCAACCATCGCCTTCGTGCTGGCCTCCTGGGCATGTGGGATGTCCAGCAGTCTGACCATGCTGATTTTCTTCCGCGTGATCCAGGGGATTGTTGCCGGGCCGCTGATCCCGCTGTCGCAGAGTCTGCTCCTCAACAACTACCCGCCCGCCAAGCGGTCTATCGCGCTGGCGCTGTGGTCGATGACGGTGATTGTCGCCCCGATCTGCGGCCCGATTCTGGGCGGCTACATCAGCGATAACTACCACTGGGGCTGGATCTTCTTTATCAACGTGCCGATTGGTGCGGTGGTGGTGCTGTTGACCCTGCAGTCGCTGCGCGGTCGCGAAACTCGTACCGAGCAACGGCGTATTGACGGCGTCGGGCTGGCGCTGCTGGTGCTGGGCATCGGCAGCCTGCAGATCATGCTCGATCGCGGGAAAGAGCTGGACTGGTTCGCCTCGCAGGAGATCATCGTTCTGACGGTCGTGGCGGTGGTGGCGCTCAGCTTCCTGATTGTGTGGGAGCTGACGGACGATAACCCGATAGTCGATCTGTCGCTGTTTAAGTCGCGCAACTTCACCATAGGGTGTTTGTGTATCAGCCTTGCCTATATGCTCTACTTCGGCGCGATTGTTCTGCTGCCGCAGCTGTTGCAGGAGGTGTATGGCTATACCGCCACCTGGGCGGGGCTGGCGTCGGCACCGGTCGGGGTGATCCCGGTTCTGCTGTCGCCGATTATCGGCCGCTTTGCCCATAAACTCGATATGCGTCGGCTGGTGACCTTCAGCTTCATTATGTATGCGGTGTGCTTCTACTGGCGCGCCTATACCTTTGAGCCGGGTATGGACTTTGGCGCATCGGCGTGGCCGCAGTTCATTCAGGGCTTTGCCGTGGCCTGCTTCTTTATGCCACTGACCACCATCACCCTCTCCGGTCTGCCGCCGGAAAGGATGGCGGCGGCGTCGAGTCTGTCGAACTTTATGCGTACGCTGGCGGGCTCCATTGGGACCTCGATGACCACCACCATGTGGACCAACCGGGAGTCGTTGCACCATGCGCAGCTGACCGAGTCGGTGAATGTGTTTAATCCCCAGGCGCAGGAGGTTTACAGCCAGCTGCAGGGAATGGGCATGACCGAGCAGCAGGCGTCCGGGTGGATAGCACAGCAGATCACCGCGCAGGGCTTGATTATCTCGGCCAACGAGATCTTCTGGTTATCGGCTGGGGTGTTCATTGTGCTGCTGGGGCTGATCTGGTTCGCCAAACCGCCATTCGGGGCGGGAGGCGGGGGCGGCGGCGCCCACTGAGTGGCCTGTCTGAAAATAAAAACGGATCTGCATGCAGATCCGTTTTTTTTATGCCTGTCGTTAATGCTACTTCACGCCGACAATTTTAATGGTAATGATGGAGATAGTGCCAGGCGGCACAAACCCAGGCACACCGGCTTCACCGTAGGCCTGCTTTGCCGGGATGTGGATTTTTGCCACCCCGCCCAGCCCCATCTTTTTGACAACCGTCTGGAACAGAGGAGGAAGATCTTTCACCCGGCTGGCGCGCAGCTCTTTACTGGAGATAACCTTCCCGGTACCGAGCACTTCATCCAGTTCGGTGATGAGCTCGTTATCGGCAAGGATCAACGGCGCTTCACCCTTCTGCACTATCCTGTAAACGGAACCATCCGCTACCTTGACCGCGCCAGGCTCTTTTGCCGCCTTTAACATGAGCGCTTTGCTCTGCTTTTCATTTTCACTTTGCGTCGCGGCAAACTGCTTTTTGTGCAGCTTATCAAGCCCGATCAGTTCGCTGGAGAGCTTATCCGGCGTCATCTGAGGCTTTTTATTAACCGAGTCGTTAAAACCCTGCATAAAGGCGGGAAGATCCAGCGTCTTACCGAGGCTTGTCATCTTCTCTTTTTCGCGCGTGGCGCTGTCGCCATACCATGTCCCGACGGCGTAGCTGGTACGCGTATCTTTTGCTGTCTTCGCATCTATTTTAATGACGTTAGCCGTGGCGACGGGTGGAGTTTCGGCGGGTTTAGCCTTAAGCGCAGCCACTTCTGCCTGCGACGCCTCAAGCTGTTTTTTTAGGCTGGCCAGGGCTTCGTCAGCGCTCTTAAGCTTACTTGCCGTCTGGCTGCTGCTCTCTTTATCTGCACCCGATTCTGCTTTCCGACTTGCCAGCTGCGCCTGCTGCGTGGCGATAACGGTTTTCGCATCTTCCAGCTGGCTGGTAAAGATTTCGTGCTTTTGCCGCTCGTTTTTGAGCGCCGTTTCCGCGTCCAGCTTCTGTTTCGTCAGCGTTGCTACCTGACTATCCAGCGCGCTCGACGCCTTTTTCATCTCCGCTAACTGTTGGGTAAGTGCAGTGGACTGCGCCGTGGTTTCATTCAGCTTTTGCGTCAACTCAATGTTTTTTTGCTTATCGCCCGTGCTGTTGCTCTTCAGCGCAGTCAGCCGATCTTCAAGGCTCTTTTTCTGCCCCTGCAGTTCTGCAAGCTGTTTGCTCAACTCATCGCTGCGGGCGGTGGCTTTGCTCAGTTGCCCGTTCAGCTCAGCGCTTTTCTTCTGGCCGTCGCTGCTGCTGGTCATCAGGGATGCCAGCTGCTGCTCCTGCTCTTTCTTCTGCAGTTTGAGGTCGGTAAGTTCTTTCAGCAGCGTGGTGATCTGTGCGTTGGCTTTATTCAGCTGCTCAGCCATCTGCGTGCTTTTCGATTGATCGCCGGTGGCGCTGGTCTTGAGTGCGGCCAGCCGATCCTCAAGGCTCTTTTTCTGCCCCTGCAGCTCAGCAAGCTGTTTGCTCAACTCATCGCTGCGGGCGGTGGCTTTGCTCAGTTGCCCGTTCAGCTCAGCGCTTTTCTTCTGGCCGTCGCTGCTGCTGGTCATCAGGGATGCCAGCTGCTGCTCCTGCTCTTTCTTCTGCAGTTTGAGGTCGGCAAGCTCTTTCAGCAGCGCGCTGGTCTGTTCGTTCGCTTTATTGAGTTGCTCAGCCATCTGCACGCTTTTCGATTGATCGCCGGTGGCGCTGGTCTTGAGTGCGGCCAGCCGATCCTCGAGGCTCTTTTTCTGCCCCTGCAGTTCTGCAAGCTGTTTGCTCAACTCATCGCTGCGGGCGGTGGCTTTGCTCAGTTGTCCGTTCAGCTCAGCGCTTTTCTTCTGGCCGTCGCTGCTGCTGGTCATCAGGGATGCCAGCTGATCCTCAAGACTCTTTTTCTGACCCTGCAGGTCAGTAAGCTGTTTACTTAGCTCATCGCGATGGTCGATCGTTTTTTTTAGCAACACTTCACGCTGCGCTGAACGGGCTTTCTCACCCTCAGCGGCCAGGTTGAGCGTTGCGATAACGCTTTCCAGCGCCAGCGTCTGCGCACTGGCATTTGACAGTGGCCTGCCGGTGCCGGTCTTTCGCGTTGCGCGGTTGCCGCCTTTTCGAGGGCGGCTTTTTGCTGTTCAACAGCAGCCAGCTGCTGATTGAGGCTAGCGAGATGATCATTCGCTTTTTGTAAATCGGCGTTCAGGCGCGCGATTTTTTCCCGCGCCACAGCAGCATTTAGTGCATCCTTTGCCGCCAGCTGACGAGGTGTGGTATCAGCAACGCACACAGGCTTTACTTTTGGCAATGCCGGTGTCGCTTTCGAAGGGGCGTCTGGCCGGGATGGTGTCGCTTCAGGTGCACTAAAAGGATTAACGGAATCAGTACCGATAATTTTCTCCCGGCTCAGCTGTTCCAGTAATTCTGTGCCTGAAGAATATGATTTTCCAGCCGCAAACAATAATCCGCAGCAAAGCGCTGCACTAAAGTATTTATTCATAACTGATTCATTTCATTTGCGCGTTTCATCATATTGGAATAGACGGTATTGCGGATCCTGACGCAAACCAGAGAGAGTTTTTTGTTAATTTCGGTCAGCATGACTTCAGAGGCATTATTATCGACAAGAGATTTGTTAGCCTCATAAATTTTATAGTTTTTGTTAATGCTGTCGAACTGCTGGCGGTAAGATTCGTAGGCATTAGGGTCCAGTTTTTGCAGCGCGGAGAACTCCTGATAGCACTGTACCTCCTGCTTACGCTCTTCCGGGGCTTTTGCGATGGTAGGCGTTTTAGAGTTAGGGGCGGAACTGCATCCGCAAAGCAAAAAGACAGACAAAAGAACTGCGGAACCGGCAAAGTAAAATTTCATAAATCCCTCTGAATCATTATCCATTCCATGAATATAAGCACAGCTAAAATTATTAGAACTTAATAATTGCCAGGCAATTATTCACAGGCATGATATATACAAATAACTACCCTGTTATGCTCGCAATAATAGACATATAGAAAAGGATTAACAACGAGAGTTGGTTTTTTGGGAATTTATAAAGAAACTAATTACAATGGTAATTATAAAACACCCGGCACGCCAAGATGACAGGCCGGGTAAATGACTAGATGTGCAGTTCCTGCAGCTTTTCTTTAGGCAGCGCCAGCTCGTCGTTGCTGTTCACGCGAACGTCACGCTCAAGAATGTGACGGGCAATATCCTGCGCTTCTTCCAGAGAGTGCATCTGGTAAGTGCCGCACTGGTAAACGTTCAGCTCAGGGATTTGATTCTGCTCTTTCACCTTCAGCACGTCTTCCATCGCTGCTTTCCACGCATCTGCGACGCGTTTCTCTTCTGGTACACCAATCAGGCTCATATAGAAGCCGGTACGACAGCCCATTGGAGAGATATCGATGATCTCAACGCCGTTGCCGTTCAGGTGATCGCGCATGAAACCAGCGAACAGGTGCTCCAGGGTATGAATGCCTTTTTCCGGCATCACTTCTTTATTCGGTACGCAGAAACGCAGGTCGAATACAGTGATCGTGTCGCCGTGCGGGGTATGCATGGTCTTCGCAACGCGTACAGCAGGTGCTTCCATACGGGTATGGTCGACAGTAAAGCTATCTAATAACGGCATACGTCACCTCCGATAGTGATTTTTTATAAAAAAAATGAACTCTTCTGTTCAACGCGAGTCTGAGTATATGAAAGACGCGCATTTGTTATCATCATCCCTGTTCTTCAGAGATGTTATTTTGGCCACAGCGATGTGGCCTTTTTCTTTTCTGTCAGGCCTGTTTAGCCAGGTACTCAGCAAACGACTCGGTATCCGCCGCCTCAATTTCACTCTGACGCACCAGTGACGCTTCGCGTTCCGCAGCAAAATCCGCTTCGCTTAACACTTCCAGCGGCTCCTGGCGCAGCATATCGCGATACTCCGCCGCCAGCGCGCGACCGGTGCCACCGATGCCCTGATCAATCATAGAACGCAGAATGCGTGCCGAGAATGTCAGGTCAGGATTATCGAAACTTTCCACCAGCTGCTCGCAAACTTTTTGATACTCATCGCCACCATAAACGCTGTCGAGCGTGTGGGCGACGCGTTTGAGATCGCGGAACAGATCTTTACCTACCTGCTGCAGCGGGAACTGTGCCGTCTGGCAACCCATGCCCAGCGTCAGGCCAGGCTTGCGCCCTTCGAGGATCACCCGGTTCCAGTTCATGCGGGTGCAAAGCAGTTCGTCAGAACTCATTTCCGGCGCATCCGCCAGCACGCACCAGACCATAAACAGATCGAGGAAGCGCACCTGCTGCTCATCCACGCCAATCGGCGAGAACGGGTTGATATCCAGGGAGCGTACTTCGATGTACTCAATCCCGCCGCGCTGTAACGCATCCGACGGCGTTTCACCGCTGCGCGTGACGCGTTTCGGACGGATAGGCGCGTACAGTTCGTTCTCAATCTGTAGAACGTTACTGTTGATTTGCAGACGCTTACCGTCTTTCTCAAGACCGATCTCTTCGTAGGCTTCCGATGGCGTTTTGATCGCCCGCTTCAATCCTGCCACATACTCGTGCAGATCGTTAAACGTAATTCCGAGATTGCTTTGCGACTTATTGGTATAACCCAGGTCGCTGAGGCGCAATGAGGTAGCGTACGGCAGGTAGTACATGCCGCATTCGGTTTTCTCAAACGGCAGCGTAGTCGGTTTGCCCTGCAGGAAAGAGGAGCAAATCGCCGGGGATGCACCGAACAGATACGGGATGACCCAGCCGAAGCGATAGTAGTTACGAATCAGGCGGAAATAGCCTGCGGAAATTGCTTCTTTATCCGTTTCACCGCACTTCGCCTGCCAGAATGCCATCGGCAAGGAGAAGTTGTAGTGCACGCCAGAAATCGTCTGCATCAGCGCGCCGTAGCGGTTTTTTAACCCTTCGCGATAGAGCGTTTTCAGACGGCCGATATTAGACGTGCCGTACTGCGCCAGTTCAATATCCTGCCCCTGCTCGATATAGCAAGGCATGCTCAGCGGCCACATCCGCTCATCACCCAGATTGCGGGCGCTGTAGCGGTGAATGTCACGCATGATTTTCAGCATGTGGTCAATATCGCCGTCTACCGGCGTAATGAACTCAAGCAGCGCTTCGGCGAAATCAGTAGTGATCCATTTATGGGTCAGCGCCGAACCTAACGCCTGCGGATGGCCCGTCGTTGCAAGACTGCCATCTGCATTAACGCGCAGCGTTTCGCGCTCAAGACCGCGCTGAATACCCTTCAGAGCCTGAGGGTGGTTTTCCAGCCAGGCCAGTGCCTGTGATACGTCCGGGATCAATTCGACCTCCCGCCTGTCAAAATCATTTTATTTAGCATAATTGTAATGGTTTCTGGTCACAAACAGTCCAATTAGTGCCACCACGTCATACCCTGCAAAGTTGCAACCGCTACAAGAATGTAGCGCAACGCCTTGCCGAGGCATAAAAAAAAGAGCACGGGCCCCCAGGAGATGCGCATCCATCCCGCCAGCAGGCACAGTAAATCACCGATTACCGGCATCCAGCTTAGTAAAAGCGTGGCAGCGCCATAGCGTTTTAGCCAGCCGACTGCCTTTTCCTGCCAGCGCGACGTTTTGCGTAGCGGAAAGAATCGCCCAAGAATAACGTTAGTCAGCCCTCCAAGGCTATTACCCATTGTTGCTATTAACACGAGCAACCAGGGCTGACTGACGCCGGACAAGAGCATCGCCACCAGCACCACTTCCGAGTTTCCGGGCAGGATCGTGGCACTTAAAAAACTGCTGGCGAATAAGGAAGCAAGTGACAGCGCGTCACTCACAGTAAGCGAACATCCACCGCGGCCATACCGGCATCCCGTGCCGCCTGAATACCGAAATCGGCATCTTCAAACACGACGCATTTTGCAGCTGACACACCCATCAGCTCTGCGCAAAGCAGGAAGGTGTCTGGGGCAGGCTTGTGGTTTTTAACATGATCGGCCGCGACCACGGCAGAAAAATAGTGGCGCAGACCAAGGTGATTGAGCAGAGCCTCAGCGATAGCGCTTTCGCTGCCCGTGCCGACGGACATAGGACGACGTCCGTGCCACTCCTTCACCACTTCAATTAAAGGCAAAGGACGTACGGTGTCCAGCAGCATGGCTTTAACCGCATCGGTTTTTTCACGCGCGAGCAGGTGTGGGTCGAGATCGGCCTGATTCAATTCAATCACGGCCTGCGCAATACGCCAGGTTGGAGATCCGTTGAGGGCAATCATCGCCTGTAAGTCGAAACGCATACCGTATCGGCCCAGGACTTCTGTCCAGGCTTTGCGATGCGTTGGCTCGGTGTCCAGGATGGTGCCATCCATATCGAAAATCAAACCGTCATACTGTGCGTACATCGTGCTCTCGCGAAAGGATTACAAAGCGTTACTTTAACGTAAACAAGGCGTTTTGTCGCTGCTTCTGGCGGGCTTTAGATTGGGAGTGCTGAAGAAATAAACTACAAAGGGAATATCGAAAGGATGGTGCATCCGGGAGGATTACTCGGCTGTGCCTTGCCCTGCGGGCCGTTGCTAAAGCAACGTTATCCTCCCTGGTGCTTGCGATTAGCTTGCAGACCATGAAACAACAGTATGGCTGTTATCTCGGAGAATATGGTGCATCCGGGAGGATTCGAACCTCCGACCGCTCGGTTCGTAGCCGAGTACTCTATCCAGCTGAGCTACGGATGCATCGGGATTTACTATTGTACTGCTCGATATTCATATCACTTCTAAAGCAATATGAAGTAATAGATGGTGCATCCGGGAGGATTACTCGGCTGCGCCTCGCCCTTCGGGCCGTTGCTAAAGCAACGTTATCCTCCCTGGTGCTTGCGATTATCTCGCAGACCTTGAAACAACAATATAGCTGTTATCTCGGAGAAGATGGTGCATCCGGGAGGATTCGAACCTCCGACCGCTCGGTTCGTAGCCGAGTACTCTATCCAGCTGAGCTACGGATGCATCAGGATACTGCTTTCAGGAATAGTAAATGGTGCATCCGGGAGGATTCGAACCTCCGACCGCTCGGTTCGTAGCCGAGTACTCTATCCAGCTGAGCTACGGATGCATCGGGATTTACTATTGTACTGCTCGATATTCATATCACTTCTAAAGCAATATGAAGTAATAGATGGTGCATCCGGGAGGATTCGAACCTCCGACCGCTCGGTTCGTAGCCGAGTACTCTATCCAGCTGAGCTACGGATGCATCGGGATTTACTATTGTACTGCTCGATATTCATATCACTTCTAAAGCAATATGAAGTAATAGATGGTGCATCCGGGAGGATTCGAACCTCCGACCGCTCGGTTCGTAGCCGAGTACTCTATCCAGCTGAGCTACGGATGCAAAATGGCGGTGAGGCGGGGATTCGAACCCCGGATGCAGCTTTTGACCGCATACTCCCTTAGCAGGGGAGCGCCTTCAGCCTCTCGGCCACCTCACCACACAACGCCTCTTTCGAGTGCTTCGAGTAACTCGTTAAGAGCTTCTCGTCGCTGCGTGGCGCATATATTACTTTCTGGGACTTATAAGTCAAACAATTTTCCACAAGCTTTTATCGTTTGCACAAATCACAGGCAATTCGCATGTAAAACCCGCAAAGAGGGTGTTTTATAAACGGATTTTGCGCTTCTTTCTGCACTCTTCTACATGAAGAAAGATGGATTTTGCCGAAGTAAAAGCGTTGGGAGTGGTTAAAAACAGAGCGAACGAAACAAAACGGTAACTTTAAGAAGGGAGAATGACAGGAGGGTTGCGTCTCGCCAGACAGCGAGACGCGATAATATCAGTAACTGGACTGCTGGGATTTTTCAGCCTGGATACGCTGGTAGATCTCTTCACGATGAACAGAGACTTCCTTAGGGGCGTTCACACCAATACGTACCTGGTTGCCCTTCACCCCTAAAACTGTCACGGTGACCTCATCCCCAATCATGAGGGTCTCACCAACTCGACGAGTCAGAATCAGCATTCTTTGCTCCTTGAAAGATTAAAAGAGTCGGGTCTCTTGTATCCCGGCATTATCCATCATATAACGCCAAAAAGTAAGCGATGACAAACACGTAATGTGTAGGTAGTCACGGCATCACAATCTGTTAAACGTAAGTTTAGCCGATATACACAAACTCAACCTGACTTTATCATTATCGATAGCGTAGAGCGCAGTACGCCATAACGTCGTCGTTATGGCGTCTGAGTACGCTTTGTAGTTATTACAGTTTCGAACTTACCCAGCTTTCTACACTGGCTAGTGCTGCCGGGAGGGCTGCTGCGTCCGTACCGCCGGCTTGCGCCATGTCTGGACGACCACCACCTTTGCCACCCACTTGCTGGGCGACCATACCAATCAGTTCCCCTGCTTTCACACGGTCGCTCACGTCCTTAGATACGCCCGCAATCAGAGAAACCTTACCTTCCGCTACCGTTGCCAGAACGATAACCGTTGAACCGAGCTGGTTCTTCAGATCGTCGACCATGGTACGAAGCATTTTCGGCTCAACGCCCGCCAGTTCGCTGACCAGCAGCTTAACGCCTTTAATTTCAACCGCTTTGCTGGAGAGGTTTGCGCTCTCGGCAACCGCAGCCTGCTCTTTCAGCTGCTGCAGCTCTTTTTCCAGCAGACGGGTGCGTTCCATTACGCTGCGCACTTTCTCGCCCAGGTTCTGGCTGTCACCCTTTAGCAGCTGTGCGATGTCGTGCAGCTGATCGCTCTCGGCATGCAGGCTGGCAATCGCGCCTTCACCGGTGACCGCTTCGATACGACGAACGCCTGCCGCTGTACCGGATTCGGACAGGATGCGGAACAGACCGATGTCGCCCGTACGGCTGGCGTGGGTACCACCACAAAGTTCGGTGGAGAAATCACCCATACTCAGCACGCGTACACGTTCGTCATACTTCTCGCCGAACAGCGCCATTGCGCCTTTATCTTTTGCCGCGTCGAGATCCATGATGTCGGTTTCGATAGGCAGGTTACGGCGGATCTGGGCATTGACCAGATCTTCCACCGCACGGATTTCAGACGGTTTCATCGCTTCAAAATGCGAGAAGTCGAAACGCAGCACTTTGTCATTCACCAGCGAGCCTTTCTGCGCAACGTGCGTGCCCAGAACCTGGCGCAGCGCGGCGTGCATCAGGTGCGTCGCGGAGTGGTTAAGACGAATACGTGCGCGGCGCGCTTCGTCAACGATAGCCTGAACGCCCTCGCCCACTTTCAGTTCGCCGGATGCCAGGGTACCCTGGTGACCAATCGCCTGACCGTATTTTTGCGTGTCGCTGACCGCAAAGCTGAAGCCATTGCCTTTCAGCTCGCCTTTATCGCCAACCTGACCGCCAGATTCAGCGTAGAACGGGGTCTTATCCAGAACCACAACGGCAGTCTGGCCCGCGCTGATGCTGTCCACGGCTTTGCCGTCAACAAACAGGGCAGTCACTGTGCCGTTGGTTTCCAGATGCTCATAGCCTTCGAATTCGCTGCTGCCATCAACGCGGATCATCGCGTTGTAGTCGGCACCAAAACCGCTGGACTCACGCGCGCGGCGGCGCTGTTCTTCCATTGCGGCTTCGAAGCCCGCTTCGTCAACTTTGATGTTGCGCTCGCGGCAAACGTCTGCCGTCAGGTCAACCGGGAAGCCATAGGTGTCGTACAGACGGAAGGCGGTTTCGCCATCCAGGGTGTCGCCTTTAAGCTTAGACAGTTCGTCGTCCAGCAGAGTCAGACCACGCTCCAGCGTACGGGCAAACTGCTCTTCTTCGGTTTTCAGAACCTGCTCAACCTGCGCCTGCTGGCGTTTCAGCTCTTCACCGGCAGCGCCCATGACGTCAACCAGCGGACCCACCAGCTTATAGAAGAAGGTGTCTTTCGCGCCCAGCATGTTGCCGTGACGGATCGCGCGACGAATGATGCGGCGCAGCACGTAGCCACGGTTTTCATTCGATGGGATCACGCCGTCAGCGATCAGGAAGGCACAGGAGCGGATATGGTCGGCAATAACGCGCAGGGATTTGTTGCTCAGATCGGTCGCGCCAGTCACTTCGGCAACGGACTTAATCAGGGTGCTGAACAGATCGATGTCGTAGTTGGAGTTAACGTGCTGCAGTACTGCGGCAATACGCTCCAGACCCATACCGGTATCGACGGATGGCTTCGGCAGCGGCTCCATGGTGCCGTCGATCTGACGGTTGAACTGCATGAAGACGATGTTCCAGATCTCGATATAGCGGTCGCCATCTTCTTCTGCGCTACCCGGAGGGCCGCCCCAGATGTGATCGCCATGATCGTAGAAGATTTCGGTACATGGACCGCATGGACCGGTGTCGCCCATCTGCCAGAAGTTGTCAGAGGCGTAAGGTGCGCCTTTGTTATCGCCGATACGAATAATACGTTCGCGCGGAATACCGACCTCTTTTTCCCAGATTTCATAGGCTTCATCGTCGGTTTCGTAGACGGTAACCCACAGACGCTCTTTCGGCAGGTTGAACCAGTTTTCACCGGTCAGCAGTTCCCATGCGTACTGGATTGCGTCATTTTTGAAATAGTCGCCGAAGCTGAAGTTACCCAGCATCTCGAAGAAGGTGTGGTGACGCGCGGTATAACCGACGTTTTCCAGATCGTTGTGTTTACCACCCGCACGTACGCAACGCTGGGAGGTGGTCGCGCGGGAATAATTACGCTTGTCGAGACCAAGGAAAACATCCTTGAACTGGTTCATCCCGGCGTTGGTAAACAGTAAAGTTGGATCGTTGTTCGGTACCAGGGAGCTGCTGGCAACAACCTGATGTCCCTTACTATGGAAAAAATCGAGAAACGCCTGTCGGATCTCAGCGGTGCTCTTGCTCATAATTATCCTGAAATCAAGCTAACGAAATGTCACAGCGGGCCACTACACAACCTTTGTTGGACGGACCAGCTACTGGAAAAAGTGGGAATAAGATAAGTTTTCTTTAGAGGGAAGTAAAATCCCGCATGCGTTCAATCAGTAAAATTACGCCAGATCTCCTGAATATCTTCCATAAGATACCCGCGGTAGAGCAAAAAGCGCTGGATTTTAACTTTTTCTGAAAACTCACGCGGCAGCGGATCGCCGTACTTCCGCACCGCCTGTTCCCGCGCCAGTTCACACCAGTCAATTTCGCATTCACGCATCGCCTTTTCGCTGGTTTCGCGCGCGATACCTTTTTGATTTAGCTCCTGGCGGATACGTGCCGGGCCATAGCCCTTGCGGCTACGGCTGGCAATAAAGCGTGAGACGAAGCGGATATCGTCCAGATAGCCATGTTCATAGCACCAGGCGATCACCTTGTCGTAATCTTCTTCCGTCGCATCGATGGCTTCGGGTCCGTTTTTGCTCATAACGGGCTCGGAGAGTTTGCGACGAAGTTCCTGTTCGCTGTGGTCACGGACGGCAAGAATGCGTACCGCCCGATCCAGCAGGCGGTTATAGGCAGGACGACGTGCCGGGGATTCATTCATAGATAAACCTGCTGCAGTCAAAAAGCAAAAAGGCCGCATTAAGCGACCTTTTTATTACACTCGATTATCAGAAATCTTCGTTGGTTTCTTCAACGTCCTGACCATCAACCGCGAACTGCGGTTTAGAGTCCTGATTGCCCAGCAGCAGATCGCGTACTTTCTTCTCGATCTCTTTGGCTGCCGCCGGGTTCTCTTTCAGCCAGGAGATAGCATTCGCTTTACCCTGACCAATTTTGTCGCCGTTGTAGCTGTACCAGGCGCCCGCTTTCTCAATCAGCTTCTCTTTCACGCCGAGGTCAACCAGCTCACCGTAGAAGTTGATACCTTCACCGTAGAGGATCTGGAATTCAGCCTGTTTAAACGGCGCAGCGATTTTGTTCTTCACAACCTTCACGCGGGTTTCGCTACCCACCACGTTCTCACCGTCTTTCACGGCACCGATACGGCGGATATCCAGACGCACAGAGGCGTAAAATTTCAGCGCGTTACCACCGGTGGTGGTTTCCGGGTTACCGAACATCACACCAATCTTCATACGGATCTGGTTGATGAAGATCAGCAGCGTGTTGGACTGCTTCAGGTTACCGGCCAGCTTACGCATCGCCTGGCTCATCATACGTGCCGCGAGGCCCATGTGAGAGTCGCCGATTTCGCCTTCGATTTCTGCTTTCGGGGTCAGCGCTGCAACGGAGTCGACGATGATTACGTCAACGGCGCCAGAGCGTGCCAGTGCGTCACAGATTTCCAGCGCCTGCTCACCCGTATCCGGCTGGGAACACAGCAGGTTGTCGATATCCACGCCCAGCTTACGTGCGTAGACCGGGTCCAGCGCGTGCTCGGCATCGATAAAGGCACAGGTTTTACCTTCACGCTGTGCAGCGGCCACAACCTGTAAAGTCAGAGTGGTTTTACCGGAGGATTCTGGCCCGTAGATCTCTACGATACGACCCATAGGCAGGCCGCCAGCACCCAGTGCAATATCCAGAGAAAGCGAACCGGTGGAGATAGTTTCTACATCCATGGAACGATCTTCACCCAGGCGCATGATGGAACCTTTACCGAATTGCTTTTCGATCTGGCCCAGTGCTGCCGCCAACGCTTTCTGTTTGTTTTCGTCGATAGCCATTTTTTCCTCTCATGCCGGGTGAAACAACTGCGCTTCACCGTGGATTTCTGTTCTGTTGGGGCAATTATACTGTATGCTCATACAGTATCAAGTGTTTTGTAGAAATTGTTGCCAGAGCGTTTTTAACGCATATTCTGTTGCCTGACGGCGCACGCTTTCCCGGTCGCCGCTGAAGCACTCCCGGCGGGTAATCCCCTCGCCCTGCGCGGTCGCAAAGCCAAACCAGACCGTCCCGACAGGCTTTTCCGCGCTGCCGCCGTCCGGCCCGGCGATACCACTAACAGAGATAGCATAATCCGCCCGGGCAGCACGTAACGCGCCAATCGCCATCTCGATAACCACTGGTTCACTGACCGCGCCATGCTCGATAAGCGTGGGCTCACGTACCCCAATCATTTGCGCTTTCGCTTCATTACTGTAGGTGACAAATCCGCGTTCAAACCAGGCGGAGCTGCCCGCAATATCGGTGATGACTTTCGCCACCCAGCCGCCGGTACAGGACTCAGCCGTCGTTACCGTTGCCCCGCGCTGTTTCAGCGCCTGCCCTACCCGCTCACTGAGCTGCATCAATTCATGGTCAGTCATGTCGTTTTGGCTCCTGAAAAACATGCAGCACAAGATAGCACTTTAGTCTGTAGATATGAGGATGAGGTGGAGGTTTTACGAGGGGGCTTCAGAAAAAATAACCTGCCAATGTGCTGAAGTTTAAAAGTGAGTGGCATGAGCCACTCACTTTTTTATCCCTTAACTGAACGGGGATGACGCCCGCGCCTGGGATACCGCGAGCCCCAGCTGCCAGACCGCCATCGCATAGTGCGTACTGTGGTTGTAGCGGGTGATGGTGTAGAAGTTTGGCAGACCGTACCAGTACTGATACCCGGTACCAATATCCAGACGCAGCAGGCTGACCTTTTGATTGCCATTCAGCGGCTGCTGTGGCGTTAACCCGGCAGCGGTAAGCTGTGCCGCGCTATAGCTGGTTTTAAAGCCGTTCTCCAGACCCGGCGCCTGGCCGTTTGCGAGGATGGCTACCGGCTCGCCCTGCGTCCAGCCATGGCCTTTGAAGTAGTTGGCAACGCTGCCAATCGCATCTTCAGGATCCCACAGGTTGATGTGACCGTCCCCGTTGAAATCAACCGCGTACTGCTTATAAGAGGACGGCATAAACTGGCCGTAGCCCATCGCACCGGCAAAGGAGCCTTTCAGATCCAGCGGATCGTCCTGCTCGTCGCGCGCCATCAGCAGGAAGGTCTCCAGCTCGGAGGAGAAGTACTCCGCGCGACGCGGGTAGTTAAAGGAGAGGGTCGCCAGCGCATCGAGAATGCGGGTTTTGCCCATCACCCGGCCCCAGCGGGTCTCCACGCCGATAATCCCGACGATGATCTCCGGCGGCACGCCGTAAACCTGTTGGGCGCGGGTCAGCGCATCCTGATATTGGTTCCAGAACGCCACGCCGTTTTGCACGTTGTCCGGAGTAATAAACTGGTTACGATAGCGCAGCCACGCGCCGTTCGGCCCGGCTGGAGGCTGGGTGGTCGGCGCCTGACGATCCATCAGTCGCAGCACATAGTCCAGGCGTTTCGCCTGGGAGAGGATCTCCTGCAGCTGGGCTTTATTAAACCCGTGCTTGCTCACCATTTTGTCGATGAACTGCTCCGCTGCAGGGTTGCTGGCAAAGTCGCCCCCCATCTGCATCACGTTATGCTGGGGTTCCAGCAGGAAGCCGCCGGAAGGCGCTCCCGCCGTTTGCTGAACCTCTTCGGACTTCGGTTTACTACTGCAGGCAGAGAGCAGGATAAGCGCAGGGAGTAGCGCTGCGTAACGACGCTTAAACATGACACATCCATTCAACGAATTCGATAAGTGGCAAGTATGGTAAAGCATCCGGGATGCCTCAAGGAAGGGGCGCACGCGTACCCGGCAAAATCTTTACGCGCTTAAAGGCAAATTCGTTCTCTTCTGAACCATGCAACCCTCTCTTCGCTTGTTATCTTTCAAAATAATCCATTTTTCTTTCATTGTGAGATCTATTTAACACTTTAAAACCTTTCAAAGTGATTATTATTACTCCGCCAGAGAGAACTCACCCTACAGGAGAAAACAATGATAGAAACCATCACCCACGGCGCCGAGTGGTTTATCGGGCTGTTTCAGAAAGGTGGCGAGGTCTTTACCAGCATGGTCACCGGCATTCTGCCGCTGCTGATCAGCCTGCTGGTGATCATGAATGCGCTAATCAACTTTATCGGCCAGCACCGGATCGAAAAGCTGGCCCAGCGCTGCGCCGGGAATCCCGTGTCCCGCTACCTGCTGCTGCCCTGCATCGGCACCTTTGTGTTCTGCAACCCCATGACCCTGAGCCTCGGACGCTTTATGCCCGAGCGCTACAAACCGAGCTACTACGCGGCGGCATCCTACAGCTGCCACTCAATGAACGGTCTTTTTCCGCACATCAACCCCGGCGAGCTGTTCGTCTATCTGGGGATCGCCAGCGGCCTGACCACCCTCGGCCTGCCGCTCGGCCCGCTGGCGGTAAGCTACCTGCTGGTCGGCCTGGTAACCAACTTCTTCCGCGGCTGGGTGACCGATCTCACGACCGCCATTTTCGAAAAGAAAATGGGCATCCAGCTTGAACAGAACGTCCAGCTTAAGGGAGCCACAGCATGAACCGTATCCGGATTGAAAAAGGCGTTGGCGGCTGGGGCGGCCCGCTGGAACTCGATGCCAGCGGCGAGAAAAAGATCGTCTATATCACTGCGGGCACCCGCCCGGCCATTGTCGACAAGCTGCGCGAACTCACCGGCTGGGAAGCGGTGGACGGCTTTAAGGAGGGCGAGCCGCCGGAAGCGGAGATCGGCGTAGCGGTGATCGACTGCGGCGGCACCCTGCGCTGCGGCATCTACCCGAAACGGCGCATCCCCACCGTCAATATTCATTCGACGGGCAAATCCGGCCCGCTGGCGCAACATATTCTGGAGGACATTTACGTCTCGGGCGTGAAGGAAGAGAACATTACGCTGGTGAACGACACCGCTGCGGCGAAAAAGAGCGCGCCGCGCGAATACGACACCAGCAAGAAGATCACCGAGCAGAGCGACGGCCTGCTGGCAAAAGTAGGTATGGGGATGGGCTCCGCGGTTGCCGTGCTGTTCCAGTCCGGGCGCGACACCATCGATACGGTGCTGAAAACCATCCTGCCGTTCATGGCCTTCGTTTCGGCGCTGATCGGCATCATCATGGCTTCCGGCCTTGGGGACTGGATCGCCCACGGCCTGGCCCCGCTGGCCAGCCATCCACTCGGGCTGGTGACCCTGGCGCTGATCTGCTCCTTCCCGCTGCTGTCGCCGTTCCTCGGCCCCGGCGCGGTCATCGCCCAGGTGATTGGCGTGCTGATTGGCGTGCAGATCGGGCTCGGCAATATTCCCCCGCACCTCGCCCTGCCCGCGCTGTTTGCCATTAACGCCCAGGCCGCCTGCGATTTTATCCCGGTGGGACTGTCGCTGGCCGAAGCGCGCCAGGACACCGTGCGCGTCGGCGTGCCTTCGGTGCTGGTGAGCCGCTTCCTGACCGGCGCGCCAACGGTGCTGATTGCCTGGTTCGTCTCCGGCTTTATTTATCAATAAGAGGTTTATGTGATGAGCGTGATATACCAGACCACCATTACCCGTATCGGCCAGAGCGCCCCGGATGCGCTCTGCGACCAGATGCTGATTACCTTCCGTGAAGGGGCCCCGGCAGATATCGAAGAGTTTTGCTTTATCCATTGCCACGGCGAGATGAACGGCGAGCTCAAGGCCGGTAGCCATCTGGAGCTGGGTGAGACGCGCTATGCCGTGACCGCCGTCGGCGACGTGGCCGGACAGAACCTGCGCGAGCTGGGCCACATCACCCTGCGTTTTGACGGCCAGCCGCAGGCGGAATATCCCGGCACGGTTCACGTGGATGGCCCGGTTCCGCAGGCTGTTACCCCAGGCTGCACATTAAAGTTTGTTGCGTAATTAAGGAGAGAAATATGAGTCAGGTTGCCGTTGTCATTGGTGGAGGACAAACCTTAGGCGAGTTCCTCTGCCGTGGGCTTGCCGCAGAAGGTTACCGCGTGGCGGTTGTCGATATTCAGAGTGAAAAAGCCGCCCGCGTGGCGGACGCCATCAACACCGAGTTCGGTCAGGGGATGGCCTGGGGCTTTGGCGCAGACGCCACCAGCGAGCAGAGCGTGCTGGCCCTCGCCCGCGGCGTGGACGAGATTTTTGGTCGCACCGACCTGCTGGTCTACAGCGCCGGGATCGCCAAAGCGGCGTTTATCAGCGACGTGGAGCTGGGGGATTTCGACCGCTCGTTGCAGGTGAACCTGGTGGGCTATTTCCTCTGCGCCAGGGAGTTCTCGCGCCTGATGATCCGCGACGGCATTGCCGGGCGCATCATTCAGATCAACTCCAAATCCGGCAAAGTGGGCAGCAAGCACAACTCCGGCTACAGCGCGGCTAAGTTCGGCGGTGTGGGGCTGACGCAGTCCCTGGCGCTGGATCTGGCGGAGTACGGCATCACCGTGCATTCGCTGATGCTCGGCAACCTGCTGAAATCGCCGATGTTCCAGTCCCTGCTGCCGCAGTACGCGACCAAACTGGGCATTCATGAGGATCAGGTGGAGCAGTATTACATCGATAAAGTGCCACTGAAGCGCGGGTGCGACTACCAGGACGTGTTGAATATGCTGCTGTTTTACGCCAGCCCGAAAGCATCTTATTGCACCGGGCAGTCGATAAATGTCACCGGCGGGCAGGTGATGTTCTGATTGTGCATAAACGCCCGGTGGCGCTTCGCTTACCGGGCCTGGAGAAGCCAACCGTAGGCCGGGTAAGGCGCAGCCGCCACCCGGCAATTCCACAGGAGCTACATATGGTCACTACTCTGATTACCGTCGCCGTTATCGCCTGGCTCGGCCAGCTGGCGCTGGGCGGCTGGCAAATCCACCGCTTTAACCGCGCGTTTGACGCGCTGTGCCAGCGTGGTCGCGTGGGCGTCGGGCGTTCCGGCGGACGCTTCAAACCCCGGGTGATCGTCGCCATCGCGCTGGATGAAAACAACAACGTCTGCGACTCCCTGATCATGCGCGGGATGACGGTCTTTGCCCGTCCGACTAAAATCCAGGCAATCAACGGCATGTCGTGGCAGGAATTAGAGCCCGATGTGATCTTTCCCAATGATTCACTCTGCCAGGATGCACTATCATTAGCGCTTAAATTGAAACATGGATAATTTCGTTGTGAACGTTATAAGCTTGCGAAATTATCATTTCGCAACCTGAGGAATTCAACGCCTATGAAACCCCGCCAGCGGCAGGCGGCCATACTCGACCATCTGCAAAAACAGGGAAAGTGCTCGGTTGAGGATCTGGCCCACTACTTTGACACCACCGGCACCACGATCCGCAAGGACCTGGTGATTCTGGAAAATTCCGGGGCGGTGATCCGTACCTATGGCGGCGTGGTGCTGAATAAAGACGAGGCCGACCCGCCTATCGATCACAAGACGCTGATCAACACCCATCAGAAAGCGTTGATCGCCGACGCCGCGGTAAAATTTATCCACGACGGCGACTCGATTATCCTCGATGCAGGCAGTACGGTCCTGCAGATGGTGCCGATGCTGAGCCGCTTTAATAACATCACGGTAATGACCAACAGCCTGCATATCGTCAACGCCCTGTCCGAATTCGATAACGAACAGACCATCCTGATGCCCGGCGGCACCTTCCGTAAAAAATCCGCCTCGTTTCACGGTCAGCTGGCTGAAAACGCCTTCGATCATTTCAGCTTCGACCGGCTGTTTATGGGCACCGACGGCATCGATCTCAATGCGGGCGTGACGACCTTCAACGAAGTGTTCAGCGTCAGTAAAGCGATGTGCAACGCCGCCCGGGAGGTGATCCTGATGGCGGACTCGTCGAAGTTTGGCCGTAAAAGCCCGAATATTGTCTGTAGCCTGGAGAGCGTCGATAAGCTGATCACCGACGCGGGTATCGATCCGGCGTTCAAAAAAGCGCTGGAAGAGAAAGGAATCGACGTGATTGTAACCGGAGAGAGAGATGAGTGATTTTCTGTTAAACGCGGGACGCCAGACCTTACTGCTGGAACTGCAGGAAGCCAGCCGCCTGCCGGACCGTCTGGGCGAGGAGTTCGTGCGCGCGGCCAACACCATTATTCAGTGCGAAGGGAAAGTGATTGTCTCGGGCATCGGTAAATCCGGGCATATCGGCAAGAAGATTGCCGCCACGCTGGCGAGCACCGGCACGCCGTCCTTTTTTGTTCATCCCGCTGAAGCGCTGCACGGCGATCTGGGGATGATCGAAAGCCGCGACGTGCTGCTGTTTATCTCCTACTCCGGCTCGGCAAAAGAGCTGGATCTGATCCTCCCCCGTCTGCAGGAAAAATCGGTGGCGCTGCTGGCGATGACCGGCAAGTCCCGCTCGCCGCTGGCGCTGGCCGCCAAAGCCACGCTGGATATTTCGGTTGAGCGCGAAGCCTGCCCGATGCACCTCGCCCCGACCTCCAGCACCGTCAACACACTTATGATGGGCGATGCGCTGGCGATGGCGGTCATGCAGGCGCGCGGCTTTAATGAAGAAGATTTTGCCCGCTCTCACCCGGCGGGGGCCCTTGGGGCGCGTTTGCTGAATAAGGTGCATCACCTGATGCGTACCGACGAGGCCATCCCGCAGGTGAAACTCAACACCAGCGTGATGGATGCGATGCTGGAGCTGAGCCGTACCGGGCTGGGGCTGGTGGCGGTCTGCGATGACGACCAGCAGGTCAAAGGGGTCTTCACCGACGGCGACCTGCGCCGCTGGCTGGTGGGCGGCGGCAAGCTGGAGATTGCGGTCAGCAGCGCCATGACCACCGGCGGCCTGACCCTGAACGCCGAAAGCCGCGCCATTGAAGCCAAAGAGCAGCTGATGAAGCGCAAGATCACCGCCGCGCCGGTAGTGGACGGCAATGGCCGCCTGTGCGGTGCCATTAACCTGCAGGATTTCTACCAGGCAGGCATTCTCTAGCCCTTCAGACCCAGACGTTTAGCCAGCCGGTGCAGGTTGGCGACGTCTGTCTCCAGCGCCCGGGCGCTCGCCGCCCAGCTGCGGCTGTTCTGATCCAGCGTCCGGGCGATCATCTGACGCTGAAATTCCTCCGTCGCTTCGCGCAGGTTCTGGTTCGCAATCACCGGCGTTTCAGTCATCGTCACGGGCGTGCTCTCATCATGCAGGGCAAAATGCCGGGCGTGGATCACCACTTCATCCCCTGCCCGCGCCGCCCGGGCCAGCACTACCGCCCGGTGAATGGCATGTTCCAGCTCGCGCACGTTTCCCGGCCAGCCGTAGCTCAGCAGATGCGCCCGGGCACCCGGGCTCAGCACCACCCGGGATAATCCCATCCGCAGCCGGCACTGCTCGCAGAAATAGCCCGCCAGCAGGACCACATCTTCACCACGCTCGCGCAGCGGCGGCACCGAAAGCGGAAACACGCTCAGACGGTGGTACAGGTCGGCGCGGAAGTTCCCGGCCAGCACCTCTTCGCGCAGATCGCGGTTGGTGGCTGCCAGCACCCGCACGTCAACCCGCAGGCTTCGGTCATCCCCCACCCGCTGGATATCGCCATACTGCAGCACGCGCAGCAGCTTGGCCTGCAATGCCAGGGACAGCTCGCCAATCTCATCAAGAAACAGCGTGCCGTTATCGGCCATTTCAAACTTGCCGCTGCGGTTGCTGATGGCGCCGGTAAAGGCCCCTTTGACGTGGCCGAACAGCTCGCTCTCCGCCACGCTTTCCGGCAGCGCGGCGCAGTTGAGATAGACCAGCGGATTCACCGCCCGGGGAGAAGCCTCGTGGATGGCTTTTGCCACCAGCTCTTTACCGGTGCCGGTTTCGCCCTCGATCAGCACGTTGAGGTCAGAGGCGGCAACGATCTCAATCTCTTTTTTCAGGCTCATCATGCCCGGCGACAGGCCGATCATCTCGGTGCTTTTCACCGGTTCAAATCCCGCCGGGCGGGTGGAGAGGCTGTTCTGGCTCTCCAGCTGTTCAATCAGCAGGGCATTATTCAGCGCCCCGGCGGCCAAAGCGGCAATCAGACGGAGCTCTTCATCGCTGAAGGTATCGAACTGGTCCGGCGACATGCCGTCGAGGGTCAGGGCACCAATCAGGTTCTGCCCGGCAAACAGCGGCAGGCCGATACAGGCGTGCACTTTCAGGCTCTCCTGGCCGGGGATCAGGCCATCGTAAGGATCGGGCAGGTCGCTGTCGGCCGGGAAACGCACCACGTCCCCGGCGCGGGCGATGGTCTCCAGCCGGGGATGGCCCTCAAGGGTAAAGCGCCGCCCCAGTACGTCCTGCGCCAGCCCGTCGATGGCCAGCGGAATAAACTGCCGCCCTTCATAGCGCAGCAGCGCCGAGGCATCGCAATCCAGCACGTGGCGCAGGGTGGAGATCAGCCGCTGAAAGCGATCCTGATGACCGATCCCGCTCTGTAATTCAATGGCGATTTTCGCCAGTACCTCTACAGAAAAACTCATTCTCGCCTCACTGTCATTTTGACAATGCATAATGTCATATTGACTGTATCAGAGAGAGTCAAATTGACTACCCTTAAAGCGGTGTTATTTTTAAAAGCGTTATGAATTAATGAGTTAAAAAACTGGCACGCAACCTGCAATTACCCTTACATCTTTCGTTTAATTTCGCTGTATTAAGTTGAGGTTGCTATGTCTATTCTGGTTAAAAATAATATTCATTGGGTTGGCCAACGTGACTGGGAAGTTCGTGATTTTCACGGAACGGAATACAAAACGCTGCGCGGCAGCAGCTACAACAGCTATCTCATCCGGGAAGAAAAAAACGTCCTGATCGATACCGTCGATCATAAATTCAGCCGTGAGTTCGTGCAGAACCTGCGCAGCGAAATCGACCTGGCCGATATCGACTACATCATCATTAACCATGCGGAAGAAGACCACGCCGGGGCGCTGACCGAACTGATGTCCTGCATCCCGGACACCCCAATCTACTGCACCGCTAACGCCATCGACTCCATCACCGGTCATCATCATCACCCGGAGTGGAATTTCAACGTGGTGAAAACCGGTGACTCACTGGATATCGGCAACGGCAAACAGCTGATCTTCGTTGAAACCCCGATGCTGCACTGGCCGGACAGCATGATGACCTACATGACCGGCGACGCGGTGCTGTTCAGTAACGACGCCTTCGGCCAGCACTACTGCGACGAACGTCTGTTCAATGACGAAGTGGATCAGGCCGAACTGTTCGAGCAGTGCCAGCGCTACTACGCCAATATCCTGACCCCGTTCAGCCGTCTGGTCACGCCAAAAATTACCGAAATCCTCGGCTTTAACCTGCCGGTGGATATGATTGCTACCTCCCACGGGGTGGTATGGCGCGACAACCCAACCCAGATCGTCGAGCTGTACCTGAAATGGGCGGCGGACTATCAGGAAGATCGCATCACCATTTTCTACGACACCATGTCGAACAACACCCGCATGATGGCCGACGCCATTGCCCAGGGCATCAACGAAGTTGACCCGAACGTGGCGGTGAAGATCTTCAACGTGGCCCGCAGCGACAAGAACGACATTCTGACCAACGTCTTCCGCTCCAAAGGCGTGCTGGTGGGGACGTCCACTATGAACAACGTGATGATGCCGAAAATTGCCGGCCTGGTTGAAGAGATGACCGGCCTGCGCTTTCGTAACAAACGCGCCAGCGCGTTCGGCTCCCACGGCTGGAGCGGTGGCGCGGTAGACCGTCTCTCCACCCGTCTGCAGGACGCCGGTTTTGAGATGTCCATGAGCCTGAAGGCGAAGTGGCGTCCGGATCTGGATGCGCTGGAAGTCTGCCGCCAGCATGGCCGCGACATTGCACGTCAGTGGGCGCTCGCTCCGCTGCCTGAAGCGACCCGCCAGGCTACACCAGCTCAGAGCGCCTGTGCCGCGGCTGCGGACCTTGGCCCGCGCATGCAGTGCAGCGTCTGCCAGTGGATCTACGATCCGGCAACAGGTGAGCCAATGCAGGATGTCCAGCCAGGCACGCCGTGGAGCGAGGTACCGGATAACTTCCTGTGCCCGGAATGTTCCCTCGGTAAAGACGTCTTTGACGAACTGGCAACGGAGGCAAAATGAGCCACGGGATCGTGATTATCGGCTCGGGCTTCGCCGCCCGCCAGCTGGTGAAAAATATCCGTAAACAGGATGCGAACGTTCCACTGACGCTGATCGCCGCGGACAGTATGGATGAGTACAACAAGCCAGACTTAAGCCACGTTATCAGCCAGCGCCAGCATGCCGACGACCTCACCCGCCAGACGGCGGGGGAGTTTGCCGAACAGTTCAATCTGCGCATGTTCCCGTATACCTGGGTCACCGACATCGATGCCGCAGCGCACGTGGTGAAAGGCAAAGATAACCAGTGGTCCTATGACAAACTGGTTCTGGCCACCGGGGCTTCGGCCTTTGTGCCGCCCGTTCCCGGTCGCGAGCTGATGCTGACCCTGAACAGCCAGATGGAGTACCGGGCCTGTGAAACCACCCTGCGTGACGCACAGCGCGTGATGATTGTCGGCGCGGGGCTTATCGGCAGCGAACTGGCGATGGATTTTTGCCGGGCCGGGAAAGCGGTCACCCTGGTTGACCATTCCGCCAGCATTCTGTCGGCGCTGATGCCAGCCGAAGTGAGCAGTCGCTTACAACATCGGCTGACCGATATGGGCGTGCATCTGCAGTTAAAATCGCAGCTGCAAAGCCTGACCCAAACCGATAACGGAATCTGCGCCCTGCTGGACCGCGACCGCTGCATTGAGGTGGATGTGGTGATTGCCGCCACCGGCCTGCGTCCGGAAACGGCGCTGGCCCAGCGCGCGGGGGCCGAAACAAATCGTGGCGTGAAGGTCGACAGCTATCTGCAAACCACCCAGCCGGACATCTATGCCCTGGGCGACTGCGCCGAAATTAACGGTCAGGTGCTGCCATTCCTGCAGCCGATCCAGTTAAGCGCCATGTATCTGGCGAAGAACCTGCTCGGGGCCAACACCCCGCTGAAACTGCCCGCCATGCTGGTGAAGGTCAAAACGCCGGAACTCCCGCTGCATCTGGCGGGCGAAACCCAGCGTCAGGATTTGAACTGGCAGCTAGCCATCGAAGCGCAGGGAATGGTGGCGAAAGGCGCCGACAGCGAGGGCAATTTACGCGCCTTCGTGGTCAGTGAAGATCGCATGAAGGAGGCCTTCGCCCTGCTGAAAGCATTACCGGTTTAACCCTCAAACTCTTGCTCTTTCTCGTTGTATGCTTGTCAGTCTTTGCAATTTGCAGCCCCGGTGCCCGGGGCTTTTTTAATGCGGAACAGCTGTAAAACCGCGTCCTGTTTTAATCCTGTTTTCGGGCCTACGCTGTAGCGGTATTCCTTAGCCGGAGACCACACAAATGGCCAACTTCACCAAAGAAATTAACTATCTCGCTGCCTGGTTCAGGCAGGTAAAGCAACATGAACATATTCTGTTTCGCTGGCTGTATCTCAGCCCGGAAGCGCGCGTTGAGCGCCTGCGCGAGCTTATGATGCCGGTCAGCAAGCGTTGATTGCCTTGCATGAACCAAAGGTTTTGTAGGCCGGGTAAGGCGTAGCCGCCACCCGGCAAAACAAACCGCACTGTTTATTATCCCGCAAAACCCCCTACACTCTTCGCAACGCCATTGTCAGGGATGCCGCCATGCGCCAGCTCCAGAAGATCCGTCAGTATCAACGGCTGTATCAGCACTACGGCGCAGAGCCTGAGCTCACCACTCTCGCCGAAGTGGCCGAGGTGGCGCTGTGCAGCGAACGCCACGCCCGCACGCTGCTGCGCCAGCTGGCCGAAAGCGGCTGGCTAAGCTGGCGCGCCCAGGCGGGGCGCGGGCATCGCGCCACCCTGCACTGTCTGGTCACCACCAGCGAACTCAGCGCCCCGCTGATGCATGCCTGCCTGGAGAAAGGAGATTATCAGAGCGCGCTACAGCTGGCGGACGGCGACCCGGCCAGCCTGCACCACATCATCACCCCGTTTCTCGGCGGCAAATGGCTCAAGCACCAGCCGACGCTGCGCATTCCCTGGTACCGCCCGCTCACCTCGCTGCATCCGGCGCTCCACCGACGGCGCGCCGAGCAACATATCATCTGCGCGGTCCACGCCGGATTAACCCGCTATGAACCAGGCCAGGCGCAGCCGGTTGCCGACCTGGCGCACCACTGGGCCTGCTCTGACGACGGCCTGCGCTGGCATTTTTACCTGCGCAGCGGCGCGCACTGGCATAACGGCCAGCCGGTCAGCGATGACGACATCCTGAGCGCGGTCCAGCAGCTTTTGGGCGATCCGGCCCGCAGCAGCGGATTACTGCATATCGACGCGGTCACTCTTGCCGCCCCCTGGTGTCTGGCGGTGTACCTGCATGCGCCGGATGCCCTGCTGGCCCATCGCCTGGCGCATCCTGTCTGCCGTCTGCCGCATCCCCGACAGCCTGAGGTGGGTGCAGGGCCGTTCGCCATTGCCCGCCACCACTCGCATTTTCTGCGCCTCGAGCGCCAGCCCTGGTACTTTGCCGGCCACCCGCTGCTGCACGCCATTGAGTTCTGGCGTACCGGCATGGCGACCGATAAACCGGCATGGATAACGGTGGGTAAAGGCAACGCCCCGCAGGAAGCGGTCACCTCCACCAGCGGTGGATTTGCGTGGTTGATGGTCAATGCAAAGGTGCCCGCCGCGCTTGCCGCCTGGCTGCGCCAGAGCCTGCTGACCCTCAACCAGCAGTGCTTCGACTGGCGAGAAGATCTTCAGACGCAGACCGAGATTCTTCCCGGCTTGCAGGTTCCCGACCTGCCCGCCGGGCCCGATATCGCGCTGCCGCCCCATTTGAGGCTGGTGTGCTATAACACGCCGGAATTGCGCGAACTGGCAGAGAAGTGGCGGGTTCAGCTGCATCAGCGCGGCTGCGAGCTGCACACCGACTGGAAAGATCGTGACGGCTGGTACGCCCCCGATACGCTGGCGGATGCCGATCTGCTGCTGGGGGATCATCTGGCGACCGGGATGGCCGGGTTTGCGCTGGCGGAGTGGTTTATCTATGAGCCGGCCTGGGCTACGGCACTGGGGGAGGATCGCTGGCAGCAGGAGAAAGCGCGCCTGATGCAACACAGCCACAGCGAAGCGCAGTTTGACGCGCACCTGACGCCCTTTTTCCAGCGCCTGCTGGCGGAAGGCCGCTGCACGCCGCTGTTCCACTATCGCTACCGGATCAACGCCCTGGAAAACGTGCAGGATATGGTGCTGACCGCGGGGGGCTGGCTCGACTTTACCCGCGCCTGGCTGCCCCCGGCTGCCCTGTAGATCAGCGGTGCGGACCGGGGATGGCGGAATCCCGCAGGATCAGCTCTCCGGCGAAGGTCTGGCGGAAGGTGAAGTCCCCGCCATCGAGCATAAAGATCAGACGGCTGATGGTCTCTTTCACCATCTCGGTCACCGGCACGCGCACGCTGGAGAGCGACGGCACAATGTACGGCGCCATCGCAATGTCATCGAAACCTATTACCGATACCGCTTCCGGTACGGCAACCCCGCTGTCGTGAAGCTGTTTGATGGCGCCAATCGCCATATCGTCATTACTCGCCACCAGCGCGGTAAAGCGCTCGCCGCGCGCCAGTAGCGTTGCCACGCCAGCCGCGCCGCTGGCAGGGTTCCATTTGCCTTCGACAATCAGCGATTCGCGCAGGGGAATACGGTGGGCAGCAAGGGCATCTTTGTAGCCGGAAAGACGTTCAATCCCGGTGGGGGAATCCAGCGATCCGGTAATAAACGCGATATCGCGATGGCCCTGTTCGATAAGGGTTGATACCGCCGCCTGGCTGGAGGCTTTATGATCTGACCAGACGCAGTGGCTGCTGTTTTTGCGCAGACGACGGTTGAGCACGATCACCGGCTGCTCGTGCTTCTGGATGATCTCGTCCATCTCATCGACGCTGAGAAAACGCGGATAGATGATGATCGCATCGCAGCGCATATCCAGCAGATACTGGATCGCGGCCCGCTCTTCATCGGCGCTGTGCTTGCCGTCGGCGAGGATCAGCTGACGCCCTTTTTCCTCGGTCATTCGCGCCGCGTGGAACAGCAGTTCGCTGAAATAGACCCCGTGGTAGAGGGTGTTGGTCACCACCAGCCCGAGGGTCTGCGTGCTTTTGGTCGCCAGGTTGCGCGCCAGCAAGTTGGGCCGGTAGCCGCTCTCTTCAATCGCCTGAAAAACCCTGTCTTTTGTCTCCTGGCTCACGTAGCCATTGCCCGAAAGCACCCGGGAAACCGTCGCCTTCGAGACCCCTGCCCGCTTCGCCACTTCCAGCATCGTGGTCATGCATCTGTTCCGTCTGAATCTGATGAGCGGCAGTGTACTGCACCGCGTGAAAATTGTCGCAGCGTCGATCGCAGGCTTTTTAACGTCACAGGTGATCGCCGTCACGAATCTAAAAAATGGCTAAAACGTGATCTTGTTTGATCACATGAAACTCTTCATGATTTTGTGGAACCGGTTTCCTATATAAGTTTCATCGCTCACCCCGATGAAGACGTACCTTACTGATAAAACAGGATACAACCCGATGGCCAAAAACTATGCTGCGCTGGCGAATGCCGTTGTCAGCGCGCTCGGCGGCAAAGACAACATTGTCGCCGTCACCCACTGTATGACCCGGCTGCGCTTCGTGGCGAAAGACGAGAGCCTGATCGACAGCGCCACGCTTAAGAGCATCAGCGGCGTGCTGGGGGTAGTGCGCAACGACAACCAGTGCCAGGTGATCATCGGCAATACCGTTTCTCAGGCGTACCGCGAGGTGGTGAGCCTGCTGCCCGCCGGGCTACAGCCTGCCGCGCCGCAGGGGCCGCAAAAGCTGACCTTCAGACGCGTTGGCGCGGGCATTCTTGATGCGCTGATCGGCACCATGTCTCCGCTGATCCCAGCGATCATCGGCGGGTCGATGGTCAAACTGCTGGCGATGATCCTTGAGATGACCGGCGTGCTGACCAAAGGCGAACCAACGCTGACCATTCTGACGGTGATCGGCGACGGCGCGTTCTTCTTCCTGCCGCTGATGGTGGCCGCCTCTGCTGCCGTGAAATTTAAGACCAACATGTCGCTGGCGATCGCCATTGCGGGCGTGCTGGTTCACCCAAGCTTTATCGAGCTGATGGCCAAAGCGGCGCAGGGCGAGCACGTTGAGTTCGCGTTTGTGCCGGTAACGGCGGTGAAATATACCTACACGGTGATCCCAGCGCTGGTCATGACCTGGTGCCTGTCGTATATCGAGCGCTGGGTGGACAGAATTACCCCGGCCGTTACCAAAAACTTCCTGAAGCCGATGCTGATCGTCCTGATCGCCGCCCCGCTCGCCATCGTCCTGATTGGACCGCTGGGGATCTGGATCGGTAGCGCCATCTCCGCGCTGGTTTACACCATCCACGGCTATCTGGGCTGGCTCTCTGTCGCCATCATGGGCGCACTGTGGCCGCTGCTGGTGATGACCGGGATGCACCGCGTCTTTACCCCAACCATCATTCAGACCATTGCCGAAACCGGCAAAGAGGGAATGGTGATGCCGTCTGAAATCGGCGCCAACCTGTCCCTCGGCGGTTCATCGCTGGCGGTCGCATGGAAAACGAAAAACCCGGAACTGCGCCAGACGGCGCTGGCGGCAGCGGCTTCCGCGATTATGGCGGGGATCTCTGAACCGGCGCTGTACGGCGTGGCGGTTCGCCTGAAACGTCCGCTCATTGCGAGCCTGATCAGCGGCTTTATCTGCGGCGCCGTCGCCGGGATCGCCGGGCTTGCCAGCCACTCGATGGCGGCACCGGGCCTGTTTACCAGCGTCCAGTTCTTTGACCCGGCTAACCCGATGTCCATCGTCTGGGTATTCGGGGTGATGGCCCTGGCCGTGGTGCTCTCTTTCGTGCTGACCCTGATCCTGGGCTTTGAAGATATCCCGGTTGAAGACGAAGCAGAAAAAGCCCGCGCGCTGCAATCCGCACCGGTTCAGGCCAAAGCAGCACAAGCATAAATTTATAGCGAGGTAAGAATGTCAGTTTTTCCACAAGGATTTTTATGGGGCGGCGCACTGGCCGCTAACCAGAGCGAAGGCGCGTACCGCGAAGGCGGCAAGGGCCTGACCACCGTCGACATGATCCCCCACGGCGCCAACCGTCTGGCGGTGAAGGTCGGCAAGGAAAAACGCTTTTCGCTGCGTGACGACGAGTTCTATCCCAGCCACGACGCGATCGATTTCTACCATCGCTATAAGGAAGATATCGCCTTAATGGCCGAGATGGGCTTCACGGTCTTTCGCACCTCGATTGCCTGGAGCCGTCTCTACCCGAACGGCGACGAACCGCTGCCTAATAAAGAAGGCATTGCCTTTTACCGGGCGGTATTCGAGGAGTGCAAAAAGTACAACATCGAGCCGCTGGTGACCCTGTGCCACTTCGACGTGCCGATGCATCTGGTCACCGAATACGGCTCCTGGCGCAACCGCAAGATGGTCGACTTCTTCGCCCGCTATGCGCGCACCTGTTTCGAGGAGTTCAACGGGCTGGTGAAGTACTGGCTCACCTTCAACGAGATCAACATTATGCTGCACAGCCCGTTCTCCGGTGCAGGGCTGGTGTTTGAGGAAGGCGAAAACGAGGATCAGGTGAAGTACCAGGCGGCGCACCACGAGCTGGTTGCCAGCGCGCTGGCAACCAAAATCGCCCACGAGGTCAACCCTGAGCACCAGGTCGGCTGCATGCTGGCGGGGGGCAACTTCTACCCGTACTCCTGCAAACCGGAAGACGTGTGGATGGCGCTGGAAAAAGATCGTGAAAACCTGTTCTTTATCGACGTCCAGGCCCGCGGCAGTTACCCGGCCTACTCAGCCCGCGTGTTCCGCGAAAAAGGGGTGGTGATTGTCAAAGATCCTGGCGATGACGAGCTGCTGAAAAACACCGTCGATTTTGTCTCGTTCAGCTATTACGCCTCGCGCTGCGCCTCGGCGGACATGAATGCCAACAACACCAGCGCGGCCAACATCGTTAAATCCCTGCGTAACCCGCACATTGAGGTGAGCGAGTGGGGCTGGGGCATCGACCCGCTGGGCCTGCGTATCACCATGAACATGATGTACGACCGCTACCAGAAGCCGCTGTTCCTGGTAGAGAACGGTCTGGGAGCGAAGGATGAGATTGACGCTAACGGCGAGATCAATGACGACTACCGCATCAGCTACCTGCGGGAGCATATCCGCGCGATGGGCGAGGCGATAGAAGACGGCATTCCGCTGATGGGCTACACCAGCTGGGGCTGTATCGATCTGGTGGCCGCGTCAACGGGCGAGATGAGCAAGCGCTACGGCTTTATCTATGTCGATCGCGATGATGCCGGCAACGGTACCCTCGATCGCAAACGCAAAAAATCGTTCTGGTGGTATAAAAAAGTGATCGCCAGCAACGGTGCCGATCTGGATTAACCCGCCCTTTTTGCCGGGCGGCGCTCTGCTGCCCGGCCTACAAAACCCATCCAAAATTTATAATTTCAGTGCGTTACTATCATTCATTGACACCATGAATATATCATTGTATAAAACTCCGCCGTAATAAATGATATTCATTCTCAGCCAGGCTTCGGGCTGTCATAGATAAATTAATGAAGGATAGCGTTTCATGAAAAAGGTCATCAGCGCATTAGGATTGCTGATCGCGACAGCCGGTTCTGCCTTTGCGACCACATACCCTCTGACGATTGAGAATTGCGGATATAAAGAAACCTTCACTAAAGCACCGGAACGCGTGGTCGCGCTGGGGCAGAACACCGTAGAGATTCTCCTGCTGCTGGGCCTGGAAGATAAGGTCGCCGCCAGCGCCTTCTGGCCGACCAAAGTGCTGCCTGAACTCGCTGAGAAGAACAAGAAAGTCAAAACGCTGACCGTCGAGATCCCGACCCTGGAATCCATCCTGGCGCAAAACCCGGACTTCGTTCCGGCGCAGCTGCCGCTGCTGCTGGGGCCAGAGAGTAAAGTCGCCAAACGCGAAGATCTCGCCACCGTCGGCGTGAACAGCTATATGTCGCCGGGCATGTGCGCCACCAAAAAAGAGATTGGCGATATGTACGGCAGCCGCCAGAAGCTGTGGGACATGAGCTTCCTGTATAAAGAGATCGAAGATTTCGCCAGAATCTTCAACGTCGAAGATCGCGGCCAGGCCCTGATCGCCGATTTCAAAAAGCGCGAAGCCGACCTGCGCGCTGAATTCAGCAAAAGCAAAAAAGACCTGTCGTTCGTCTTCTGGTTCTCCAGCTCCTCCCCTTCCTCTGACGCCTACGTCGGCGGGAAAAACAGCGCCTCCGGCTTTATCGCCAACGTGCTGGGCGGCCACAACGCCATCACCTCCGAAACCGAATGGCCGACCGTGGGCTGGGAGAGCATTATCGCCGCTAACCCGGACGTGATCGTGGTCTCCAGCCTCGACCGCAACCGCTGGGCGCTGGATAACGCCGAGGAAAAAATCAAATTCCTGAAGAGCGATCCGGCCGTCAGCCAGCTGGATGCGGTGAAAAAAGGTCACATTGTGGTGATGGACGGCCAGGCCATGAACCCGACCATCCGCACCATCTACGGCGCGGAACAGATTGCTGAACAGCTCAGAAAGATGGGACTGAATTAATGACCGCCGTGGTTCAACAGACCCGGCTGAACTGGCTGAGGCCGGCGTCGGGTCTCCTGGCAGTGGTGGCGCTGCTGCTGGTTATCGCCTTTGGCGTCAGCGTGGGGGAACTGGCAATCCCCCTGCAGAGCGTGTTCTACGCCATTACCAATAAAATGGGCTTAACCGCGGAGCCGCTCAATCGCATCTACGAGAGCGTGATCTGGGATTTTCGCCTGAGCCGGGCATTGGTAGCGGCCTGCTGCGGTGCCGGTCTGGCTATCTGCGGCGCGGTGCTGCAAAGCCTGCTGAAAAACGCCCTCGCCGAACCTTACGTGCTGGGCGTTTCAGCCGGGGCGTCAACCGGTGCGGTCTCCGTGGTGGTGCTGGGCATTGGCAGCGGTGCCGTTACCCTTTCCGCCGGGGCCTTTGCCGGGGCGTTTACCGCCTTCGCGTTTGTGGCCCTGCTGACCAACGGCGCCCGTGGCGGCAGCGAGCGCACTATTCTTGCCGGGGTCGCCGCCTCGCAGCTGTTTAACGCCATTACCGCCTGGACCGTCAGCACCTCGGCCAGCGCGCAGCAGGCACGTGACGTGATGTTCTGGCTGCTGGGCAGTTTTAGCGGCGTGAGATGGCCGGAATTCCAGCTGGTTCTGGTTGCGGTGCTGGTGGGTCTGGCGATCTGTCTTTATTACGCCCGGGCGCTGGACGCCTTCACCTTTGGCGACGATGCCGCCGCCTCGCTCGGGATCGCCGTGCCCTGGGTACGCCTGATCCTGTTTATCGTCACCGCCTTAATGACGGCAACCATCGTCAGCATGGCGGGCTCCATCGGCTTTGTCGGCCTGGTGGTACCGCACATGATGCGCTTCTTCTTTGGGCCGTTGCACCGCACACTGCTTATCGCCAGCGCGCTGGCGGGTGCCATCCTGATGGTGCTGGCGGATATCGCCTCCCGCCTGCTGATCGCCCCGCAAAGCCTGCCGGTCGGCGTCGTCACCGCGCTGGTGGGCGTGCCGTTCTTTGCCGTGATTATCTATCGTTCAAGGAATAAGTGATGAGCATCACTGCTGAAAATATCACCTGGAAGGTGGGTAAAAAGGTCATCGTTGATAATGTCTCGCTGTCGGTATCCCAGGGGCAGACCGTGGGCCTGCTGGGGCCAAACGGCTCCGGCAAATCGTCGCTGCTGCGGATCCTGGCTGGTTTACGCCGCCCCCATAGCGGCACCGTCGCGGTGGACGGCAAAAGCATCACCGGCATCCCGAAAAAACAGCTCGCCCGTCGGGTCGCTTTTGTGGAACAGCACGGGATGACCGACGCCAACATGCGCGTGCGTGACGTGGTCAAGCTGGGGCGTATTCCGCACCACTCCCCGTTCTCCGGCTGGACGGCGCAGGATGACGAAACGGTCACCCAGGCGCTGAAGACGGTGGATATGCTGCATCACAGCGAGCAGGGCTGGCTGAGCCTCTCCGGCGGTGAGCGCCAGCGGGTGCACATTGCCCGGGCGCTGGCGCAGATGCCGACCGAAATCCTGCTGGATGAACCCACCAACCACCTCGACATCCACCATCAGATGCAGCTGATGCAGTTGATCAGCCAGCTTCCGGTCACCAGCATCGTCGCCATTCACGATCTTAACCACGCCTCCATGTTCTGCGATGCGCTGATCGTGATGCAGAAAGGGCGCGTGGTGGCCAGCGGTACGCCGCAGGCGATCCTGACCGAAGAGCTGCTGTGGGAGATATTCCGGGTGAAAACCCGTATTGAACTCTCCCCCGACCATGGCAAAAAACATATCCACTTCCTCGTCTGAGGCGAGGTAACAGGTGACAGTGATTCGTCCCGCCACGCAACTCTGGCCGCCCGTTCTGCTGGGCAGCCAGTTTGTTTTCAACATTGGTTTTTATGCCGTCGTCCCCTTTCTGGCGATCTTTTTGCGCGACGATATGCTGCTCTCCGGGGGGCTTATCGGCCTGGTGCTCGGGCTGCGCACCTTCTCGCAGCAGGGGATGTTTATCGTCGGCGGTGCCCTCTCCGACCGCTACGGCGCGCGCGTCATTATTCTGTGCGGCTGCGTCGTGCGGGTGGTGGGCTATCTGCTGCTGGCCTTTGGCTACAGTCTGCCGGTGATTATCGCCGGGGCGTGCCTCACCGGGATCGGCGGCGCGCTCTTCTCCCCCTCCATCGAAGCGTTACTGGCAAAAGCCGGAACCCGCAGCGAGGCGCAGGGCAAACGCAGCCGCGCCGAGTGGTTCGCCCTGTTTGCGGTGTGCGGCGAGCTGGGGGCGGTGCTTGGCCCGGTCGCGGGCGCGCTGCTCACCGGTCTCGGTTTTCGCCAGGTGGCGCTGGCGGGTGCCGCGGTCTTTGTGGTGGCGCTGATTGTGCTGTTCTTCTGTCTGCCTGCGGGGACACACAAAAATCAGGCGCTGCACATCACGCCATGGTGGACCACCTTTCGCCAGCCGCGGTTCGTGGCCTTTATCATCGCCTGGAGCAGCTGGCTGTTAAGCTATAACCAGCTCTATCTGGCGCTGCCGGTGGAGATCCAGCGCGCAGGGGGCAGCGAGAAAGATCTCGGCCCGCTGTTTATGCTGGCGTCCGGGCTGGTGATCCTCTTTCAACTGCCGCTGGCACGCTTTGCCCGGCGGGTAGGCGCGGTGCGCATCCTGCCGGTGGGATTTTTGCTTATAGCAAGCGCGTTTCTGAGCGTCGCGCTGTTTGCGTCCTCAGAACCAGCAACCGGGTTGCTGCGTCTGCTGCCTGCCGCCTGCTTTGTCACGCTGCTCACCACCGGGCAGATGCTGCTGGTACCTGCGGGGAAAGACGTGGTGCCATGGTTTGCCAGCGAGTCGACCTTAGGCGCGCACTATGACGCACTGGCCACCGCAGGCGGCTGTGCGGTACTGGCGGGGAATTTACTGCTTGGCGATCTGCTTGACCAGGCGCTGACCCCGTCCGTCGGGGCGATCGTTCCGTGGCTGGTGCTGGCGGTGTTCCCGCTGTGCAGCGCCATCGCCATGGTGATTATTTGCCGTCCGATGCGCAGACCAGGAGCCTGAGGGATTATTTTTTTGGGCGGTACTTTTCCGGAAGCTCAGGCACCGGGCGGCGATCGTCGATCAGATGGCGCACGGTTAAAATCGGGTGACGCCACAGCATGCGCGGCCCCGCCCAGCGCATCACCTGTTTCATCTCTTCACGTTTAGCCGGCTGATAGCAGTGGACCGGGCACTGCTTGCAGGCCGGTTTCTCTTCGCCAAAGACGCATTTATCCAGCCGCTTGTCGGCGTACTCGTTCAGCGCCGCGTAGTGTCCCGCCTCTTTCGACGCCTGCGGGCACTGCTTTTCATACAGCGCGATCATCTTACGGATGGTCTCTTTCTCGCGTGCGATGCGTTTTCCTGACATAGCCTGATACCTGATTATAAGTTGTATCAATAATACGCCTTTCAAATCCGATGTTCAGCCCGATTTCATCTTTTACATTCCATTTCCTGAAGACGCCTCGCAGTTATGCATTTGTCGCCAGCGTGTTTTACTGGCATTTTATACAGGTGTTTTATCACCGGATCCTTGCCTGAGAAAAAGGAGTTTTTATGTCAGATATCTGTATTTCCAGACCCCACCGTCAGCTCACCGTGGGCTATTTCAGAAAGCGTCACGAAGATCGCAAGACCAAGATCCCGACGCGCTACAGCGTACACGCCGCGCTGAGCTTAAAGGGCGACTGGCTGGAGGAGGCTGGTTTTAAAACCCACTCCCGGGTACGGGTGCAGGTGGAACAGGGGAAATTAGTGATTGAACTGGTTGCGGAAGAGGCCTCGTAAAGTCGCGACATTTTGCTGCGCCGGGTCTTTTTTTCATGCGACAATAGCGCCATTACACGACCCTGACGTCGCCTGAAACGCACTATTTTCAAAGAAATGGACATCATCATTCCATGACCACTACTGATAATTTTGACGCCCATACCCCGATGATGCAGCAATACCTGAAGCTGAAAGCTCAGCATCCGGAGATCCTGCTTTTTTACCGGATGGGCGACTTTTACGAACTGTTTTATGACGATGCGAAACGCGCCTCGCAGCTGCTCGACATCTCCCTGACCAAACGCGGAGCCTCGGCAGGTGAACCTATCCCGATGGCCGGTATTCCGCACCATGCGGTAGAGAACTACCTGGCGAAGCTGGTGAATCAGGGGGAGTCGGTCGCCATCTGTGAACAGATTGGCGATCCGGCCACCTCGAAAGGCCCGGTCGAGCGCAAGGTGGTGCGCATCGTCACCCCTGGCACCATCAGCGATGAAGCGCTGTTGCAGGAGCGCCAGGATAATCTGCTCGCCGCCATCTGGCAGGACAGCAAAGGCTTCGGCTATGCCACGCTGGATATCAGCTCCGGGCGCTTTCGCCTGAGTGAACCGGCCGACCGCGAAACCATGGCCGCCGAGCTGCAGCGCACCAATCCTGCGGAACTGCTGTATGCCGAAGATTTCGCCGAGATGGCGCTGCTGGAAGGCCGTCGCGGCCTGCGCCGCCGTCCGCTGTGGGAGTTCGAAATCGATACCGCGCGCCAGCAGCTCAACCTGCAGTTTGGCACTCGCGATCTGACCGGCTTTGGCGTTGAAAACGCGCCGCGCGGCCTATGCGCCGCGGGCTGTCTGCTGCAGTACGTCAAAGATACCCAGCGCACCGCCCTGCCGCATATCCGCTCCATTACCATCGAGCGCCAGCAGGACAGCATCATTATGGATGCCGCCACCCGCCGCAATCTGGAGATCACCCAGAACCTCTCCGGCGGCGTGGAAAACACGCTGGCCTCGGTGCTCGACAGCACCGTCACCCCGATGGGCAGCCGCATGCTCAAACGCTGGCTGCATATGCCGGTGCGCGATACCGCCACGCTGACCGGACGCCAGCAGACCATTGGCGCACTGCAGGATCGCTACAGCGAGCTGCAGCCGGTGCTGCGTCAGGTCGGCGATCTGGAGCGTATTCTGGCGCGACTGGCGCTGCGTACCGCTCGCCCACGCGATTTAGCCCGCATGCGTCATGCCTTCCAGCAGTTGCCTGAACTGCGCAGCCAGCTGGCGGAGATCGACTGCGCCCCGGTGCAGAAACTGCGCGACACCATGGGTGAATTTAGCGAACTGCGCGAGCTGCTGGAAAAGGCCATCATCGATGCCCCACCGGTACTGGTACGCGACGGCGGCGTTATTGCCCCAGGTTACAATGAAGAGCTGGATGAGTGGCGCGCGCTGGCCGATGGCGCGACGGATTATCTGGATAAACTGGAGATCCGCGAGCGCGAGCGGCTCGGGCTGGACACCCTGAAAGTGGGTTACAACGCGGTCCACGGCTACTTCATTCAGATCAGCCGCGGGCAGAGCCATCTGGCGCCTATCCACTACGTGCGCCGCCAGACGCTGAAAAACGCCGAGCGCTACATTATTCCTGAGCTGAAAGAGTACGAAGACAAGGTGCTCACCTCCAAGGGTAAAGCCCTGGCGCTGGAAAAGCAGCTGTATGACGCCCTGTTCGATATGCTGATGCCGCACCTTGCGGATTTACAGCAGAGCGCCGCTGCGCTGGCGGAGCTGGACGTGCTGGTCAACCTGGCAGAGCGCGCCGAGACGCTGAACTACTGCTGCCCGACCTTTACCGATAAGCCGGGCGTACGCATTACCGAGGGGCGACATCCGGTGGTGGAGCAGGTGCTGAACGAACCGTTTATCGCCAACCCGCTGAACCTGTCGCCGCAGCGCCGGATGCTGATCATTACCGGGCCGAACATGGGCGGTAAAAGTACCTATATGCGCCAGACCGCGCTGATAGCCCTGCTGGCCTACATCGGCAGCTACGTTCCGGCGCAAAAGGTGGAGATTGGCCCGGTGGATCGCATCTTTACCCGCGTAGGCGCAGCGGACGATCTGGCGAGCGGTCGTTCCACCTTTATGGTGGAGATGACCGAAACCGCCAACATTCTGCACAACGCCACGGAATACAGCCTGGTGCTGATGGATGAGATTGGCCGCGGAACCTCTACCTATGACGGGCTCTCGCTGGCATGGGCCTGTGCCGAAAGCCTGGCCAATAAGATTAAGGCGCTGACCCTGTTTGCCACCCACTACTTCGAGCTGACGCAGCTGCCGGAGAAAATGGAGGGCGTGGCGAACGTTCATCTGGATGCGCTGGAGCACGGCGATACCATCGCCTTTATGCACACCGTGCAGGATGGCGCGGCGAGCAAAAGTTACGGCCTGGCCGTGGCGGCGCTGGCAGGCGTGCCGAAAGAGGTGATCAAGCGTGCGCGCCAGAAACTGCGCGAGCTGGAGAGCCTGGCACCAAACGCGGCGGCCACCCAGGTGGACGGCACCCAGATGTCGCTGCTGGTGCCTGCGGAAGAGACCTCCCCGGCCCTGGAAGCGCTGGAGAACCTCGACCCGGATTCCCTGTCGCCGCGTCAGGCGCTGGAGTGGATCTACCGGTTGAAGAATTTAGTGTAGATCTCCGCGGTCTGTATCGCCCGGCGGCGCTGCGCTTGCCGGGCCTACGAGACTTGTGTAGGCCGGGTAAGGCGCAGCCGCCACCCGGCTTTTTTATCAGGCATTTAGTCCACAAATGATGTTTAAGGAGAAAGAGTGACCTGCTACGAAAACGAAATTATCGATGCTCACATCGCGTTAGAAAACTGGTTAGGCCAGGGAGAAGGCGATCTCGATGCCCTGCTCGCCCGTTTTCGCGAGGGCTTCCTGATGATCGCCCCCAGCGGCGCGCACCTGGATTACCCCGCGCTGGCGCGTTTCCTTGAAGACCAGCGCGGCAGCCGTCCGGGGCTGAAAATTGCGATTGATGAATTAACGACATTACAGACCTGGGACAACGGCGCGGTGCTTCACTACCGTGAAACGCAGACCCGCCCGGATCAGCCGGTAAACGTGCGCTGGTCCAGCGCCGTTCTGAATCAGGAAGGCGATGCCATTACGTGGCGTCTGCTGCACGAAACCGCGCAGCCGTGACACAAAAGAAAAAGGCCCGTCTCTCGACGGGCCTTTTTTGACGAAAAGGTGCTTACTCGCGGAACAGCGCTTCGATATTCAGACCTTGCCCCTGCAGGATTTCACGCAGGCGACGCAGACCTTCAACCTGAATCTGACGAACACGTTCACGGGTCAGGCCGATTTCACGACCGACATCTTCCAGTGTCGCAGCTTCATACCCCAGCAGACCGAAACGACGTGCCAGCACTTCACGCTGTTTGGCGTTCAGTTCGAACAGCCATTTGACGATGCTCTGTTTCATATCATCGTCCTGCGTGGTGTCTTCCGGACCGTTGTCTTTTTCATCGGCCAGGATGTCCAGCAGCGCTTTCTCGGAATCGCCACCCAGCGGGGTGTCGACGGAGGTAATACGCTCGTTGAGACGCAGCATACGGCTGACATCATCAACAGGTTTATCAAGCTGTTCGGCAATCTCTTCCGCGCTTGGCTCGTGGTCCAGCTTATGGGACAACTCGCGTGCGGTACGCAGATAGACGTTCAACTCTTTAACAATGTGAATAGGCAGTCGGATCGTACGGGTCTGGTTCATGATTGCCCGTTCGATGGTCTGTCGGATCCACCAGGTCGCATAAGTTGAGAAACGGAACCCACGCTCTGGGTCAAATTTCTCTACTGCGCGGATCAGCCCAAGGTTGCCCTCTTCAATCAGATCCAGCAGAGCCAGACCACGATTGCTGTAACGACGGGCAATCTTAACCACCAGACGCAGGTTACTTTCAATCATGCGACGACGTGAAGCCACATCACCACGTAATGCCCGGCGCGCGAAGTAAACTTCTTCTTCGGCTGTTAACAGTGGGGAATAACCAATCTCCCCAAGGTAAAGCTGAGTCGCATCCAGCACACGTTGTGTGGCGCCCTGCGATAACAGCTCTTCTTCAGCTAAATCGTTATCACTGGGTTCCTCTTCTACTAAGGCTTTTTCGTCAAAAGCCTCTGCTCCGTTCTCATCAAACTCCGCGTCTTCATTTAAATCATGAACTTTCAGCGTATTCTGACTCATAAAGGTGGCTCCTACCCGTGATCCCTGGGCGCAACATATCAAAAGATATGTCCCGCCAAATTATCGCTGCGGCAAATACTGCAGCGGGTTTACGGATTTCCCCTTGTAACGAATTTCAAAATGCAAGCGTGTAGAACTGGTTCCGGTGCTACCCATAGTAGCTATTTTTTGCCCCGCCTTAACTTCTTGTTGTTCCCGGACCAGCATCGTATCGTTATGGGCGTAGGCACTCAGGTAATCATCGTTGTGTTTGATGATAATAAGATTACCGTAACCGCGCAGAGCGTTACCGGCGTATACAACACGACCATCTGCGGTCGCGATAATAGCCTGTCCCTTACTCCCTGCGATATCGACCCCTTTATTTCCCCCCTCGGAGGAAGAAAAGTTCTCGATAACCTTGCCTTCAGTCGGCCAGCGCCACGACGAAATCGTTGAGCTGGACGTCACACTGCTGGCAACGGGTGCGGTAGAGCTAACCACAGGTGCCGTAACGGGCGCTGTGACAACGGTCGCAGTCCCCTTATTATTCGGCAACATCTTGTTAGCACTCTGTTCACCTGAATCCTCAGAATACGTAATTGTCGGTTGCGACGCAACCACTGTGCTTGATTTTTGCACAGGCATCACACTGTTATTTTGCGCCGTTACGTCAGCCGCAGAAACGGTGTTGCCAGGCGTGAGCGGTTTACCCGTTGCGTTACCCACCTGCAGCGTCTGGCCAACTTCCAGGCCATACGGGGCCTGGACGTTATTTCGTTGAGCAAGGTCACGGAAATCGTTCCCGGTGATCCAGGCAATATAGAAGAGGGTATCGCCGCGTTTTACGGTGTACGTGCTACCGCCGGTATAGCTTCCTTTCGGAATGTTCCCATACTTACGGTTATACACAATGCGGCCATTTTCGGTCTGAACAGGCTGATCCACTGGCTGAATCTGAGTTGGCTGGGTAACCGGTGTCTGAACAGGCTGGATTTGCGGAGTTTGCTGTGCCGCCGGGGTACCCATCTTCGGTGGAGGGGTGATCAGCATGCCGCCGGATGGATTGCCCGTACTGGTACCATTGCTGCCGCCAACCGAACTGACAGGCGCAGGGGCATTATTCGATGTACAACCGGCCAGCCAGATGGAAACCAGTGACAATGCCGCAACACGGCTGATGGTGAATTTTGGGCTTCCCGCGCTCATTTATCCCCCAGGATTATTTTTAGTTACCAGTGACTTAAAATTACCGTAGTGTCACAACGTTTTGCGCCACACCATACGCTGAATTTGCCTGAAAAACCCTGGAATAATCCGAGTCTCAGGCCAGCTCTCCTTTCACCAGAGGCACGAAACGTACGGCTTCTACGGTATCGATGATGAACTCGTTGCCCCGTCGACGAACACGCTTCAACAGCTGATGTTCATCGCCCACCGGTAAAACGAGGATCCCGCCGTCATCCAGCTGCGCCATCAGCGCATCCGGGATCTCAGGCGGTGCAGCCGTCACGATAATGGCATCAAACGGGCCGCGTGCCTTCCAGCCCTGCCAGCCATCCCCGTGACGGGTAGAAACATTGTGTAAATCGAGCTGCTTCAGGCGACGGCGCGCCTGCCACTGCAGCCCTTTGATGCGTTCAACCGAGCAGACATGATGCACCAGGTGCGCCAGAATGGCGGTCTGGTATCCCGAACCGGTGCCAATCTCCAGCACCCGCGAGTCCGGGGTCAGCTCCAGCAGCTCGGTCATGCGCGCCACCATATATGGCTGGGAGATAGTTTGCCCCTGCCCTATCGGTAACGCGACGTTTTCCCATGCTTTGTGCTCAAACGCCTCATCCACGAACTTTTCCCGCGGCACCCGCGAGATGGCGTCCAGCACCCGCTCGTCAGCAATACCCTGACTGCGTAATTGATTCAGAAGAGTTTGTACACGATTGCTTACCATTGCGAGCTCACCCCGGCACGATCCAGCCAGCCTGAAACCACATCCTGCGCGTTATGCGCGGTCAAATCTACGTGCAGCGGGGTGACGGAAACGTAGCCTTCATCCACGGCGGCAAAATCAGTATCCGGCCCGGCATCGTGTTTTTCGCCCGGCGGGCCAATCCAGTACAGCGTGTTGCCGCGCGGATCTTCCTGCGGAATCACTTTATCCGCCGGGTGGCGGCTACCGCAGCGCGTCACGCGGATGCCTTTGATTTCATCCAGCGGCAGATCCGGCACGTTGATATTGAGGATGCGTCCGGTGCGCAGCGGCTCGCGGCTCAGGGCCCGCAGAATGGCGCAGGTGACTGCGGCGGCGGTGTCATAGTGCTGATGGCCGTTGAGCGAGACCGCCAGGGCAGGAAAGCCAAGGTGGCGTCCTTCCATTGCGGCGGCTACCGTTCCGGAGTAGATCACGTCATCGCCCAGGTTGGGTCCGGCATTGATGCCGGAGACCACCACGTCCGGGCGGGGACGCATCAGCGCATTGACGCCCAGAAAGACACAGTCGGTCGGAGTGCCCATCTGAACGGCGATATCGCCATTGTCGAAGGTAAAGGTGCGAAGAGACGACTCGAGGGTTAACGAGTTAGAGGCACCGCTGCGGTTACGATCGGGAGCCACCACCTGCACCTCGGCGAACTCACGTAGCGCTTTAGCCAGCGTCTGAATGCCTGGCGCATGGATCCCGTCATCGTTACTCAGCAATATTCGCATAGTCACCCGAAGTGTTGATAAGTTCCCTGACAACACTGGTGGCAAAGCTGCCAGCCGGCAGCCAGAAACGTAGCTCGACGGTTACGTCATCCCACCAGTTCCAGCTCAACTGTTGCGGATAGAGCAGCATCGCCCGGCGTGCCGCTTCGACTTTTTCCCGCTCCAGCAGTGAGCATAACTCTGTTTCATCGGCGATAGCAGCCTGCTCAAAACGCAGCGCATCACCCTGCGGACCCCAGTCGCCGGTACCCGGCAGGGCCGCAGTGATCAGCAGAGTTTTCGCATTGACGCGCGCCTGCACATCGCTCATTTCTTCATCAGTGGCGACAAACCAGCTGCCGCGTCCCGCTAATTGTAGCGCATCGCCGACAACAACTTGATTCGTGTCTGTTTTTTTCAGCCGCTCGCTGACGATTTGATTAAACAACGCGCTGCGGGCTGCCGACAACCAAAAACTGCGTTTATTGCGATCCCGCACCGGGGCATTGCTTTGCGCCCAGCGCAGGGCGCCCTGCAGGTTACTGCCGCCAATGCCAAAACGCTGTGCGCCGAAATAGTTCGGCACGCCCTGCTCGTTGATTGCCGTCAGACGCTGTTCAACCTCATCGCGGTTGCTCACCTCGCGCAGCACCAGGGTAAAGGCGTTGCCCTTAAGCGCTCCGAGACGCAATTTGCGCTTGTGACGGGCGTATTCCAGCACCTGACAGCCTTCAAGCTGGAACTGGCTTAAATCGGGCATCCCATTACCCGGAACCCGGGCGCAGAGCCACTGTTCCGTGACGGCGTGTTTGTCTTTCTGCCCGGCAAAGCTCACTTCACGGGCGTGAATTTTCAGAAACTTTGCCAGCGCCTCGGCGACAAAACGGGTGTTGCAGCCGTTTTTCAGGATCCGCACCAGAATGTGCTCGCCCTCGCCGTCCGGCTCAAAGCCCAGATCTTCTACCACCACGAAATCTTCCGGATTGGCCTTCAGCAGGCCCGTGCCCTGCGGCTTACCGTGCAGGTACGTCAGGTTGTCGAAGTCGATCATTTGGCCGCCTTCACCAGCAGCGCCACGGCTTCACAGGCAATGCCTTCACCGCGACCGGTAAAGCCGAGCTTCTCGGTAGTGGTCGCTTTGACGTTGACATCGTCCATATGGCAGCCGAGATCTTCGGCGATAAACACGCGCATCTGGGGGATGTGCGGCAGCATTTTCGGCGCCTGGGCAATAATGGTCACGTCCACGTTGCCGAGGGTGTAGCCTTTGGCCTGAATCCGGCGCCAGGCTTCGCGCAGCAGCTCGCGGCTGTCGGCGCCCTTAAAGGCCGGATCGGTGTCCGGGAACAGTTTGCCGATATCGCCCAGCGCCGCCGCACCGAGCAGCGCGTCGGTTAACGCGTGCAGGGCAACATCGCCATCAGAATGCGCCAGCAGTCCTTTTTCATAAGGGATGCGTACGCCGCCAATGATAATTGGGCCCTCGCCGCCAAAGGCGTGTACGTCAAAACCATGTCCAATTCGCATTATGCCTTCTCCTGATGGGTCGAACGGGTAAGATAAAATTCTGCCAGCTGTAAATCTTCGGGGCGCGTCACTTTTATATTATCTGCGCGCCCTTCAATCAGTTCCGGGTGAAAACCGCAGTACTCCAGCGCCGAAGCTTCGTCGGTGATAGTTGCGCCTTCGTTCAGCGCACGGGTTAAGCAGGCGTGCAGCAGCTCGCGAGGGAAAAATTGCGGCGTGAGCGCATGCCAGAGGTCAACGCGCTCCACGGTGTGCGCGATGGCCTGTAGCCCCGGCTCGCCGCGTTTCATGGTATCGCGAACCGGCGTCGCCAGAATGCCGCCCACGCGGCTGGTTTCGCTGATCGCCAGCAGCCGCGCCAGATCGTCCTGATGCAGACACGGACGCGCCGCATCATGCACCAGCACCCACTGCGCGTCACCGGCGGCCTGTAATCCCGCCAGCACCGAATCGGCACGCTCTGCGCCGCCGTCAACCACGGTCACCTGCGGGTGAGCTGCAAGCGGTAGCGCGGCAAAGCGGGCGTCGCCCGGGCTGATAGCGATAACGACCCTCGTCACGCGTGGGTTCGCCAGCAGCGCCGCCACGGTGTGCTCAAGGATCGTTTTATCACCAATTGAAAGGTATTGTTTAGGACATTCAGTCTGCATGCGCCGGCCAAACCCGGCGGCTGGCACAACGGCGCATACGTTCGAAAAAGTTACTGCCATGGCGTAATCCTGGGCCTGATTATCGAGTGTTTTGTACTGAGCCCTGGTTGCGTTTAGACGCATCCGGCACCAGACGATAGAAGGTTTCGCCCGGCTTAGTCATGCTGAGTTCGTTGCGCGCGCGCTCTTCAATGGCTTCCTGGCCGCCATTGAGATCGTCAATTTCCGCAAACAGTTGATCGTTTCGCGCTTTAAGTTTGCCGTTTGTAGCCTGCTGCGCCGTCACGTCATCGCTGACGCGACTGTAATCGTGAAGGCCGTTCTTACCGAACCACAGCGAATACTGAAGCCAGACCAGCAGAGCCAGCAACAGCAGCGTAAGTTTACCCATCCTGCCCCCTGAAAAACGGCATCATCATCCCATAACTTTCCCCACGACTCTACATCGGGGCTACAGAGATGCCGCAACATTGCGGGCAAATGTACCACATTTTTTTTGCAGATTCGCGCAAGCCAACAATGTCACATAGTTGGTTACGGTTTGAATTATGGATGAACTTATCCCATGAGCCACAAAAATAACAGTCCGACCATTGCCACCACCGTCATCACGGTGCAAAGCGAGCTGTAGAGCAGCTTGCCGTTAAGCAGAGAGTGCAGCGCGATCCCCACCACAACGGCAACGGGCATCAGTGCAAGGAAGAAAGGCCAGGTATAAAGGAAGAAAAACAGCGTGTTGCTGCCGTAAAACAGGAAAGGGATCCCCAGTGCCATCAGCCATGACGCAAAGCCGACAAACGCCCCAGGAAAAGACCAGGTCGTCTCGTCATTTGCCGATACTGTGTCCGACCCGGTGATGATGTAGTTTTCGCTGTTCCGCATAGCTGATCCTGTGACCGTGACATATTGACGGGAGTTATTCGCTCCCCTCAATACCATCTCAGGATCTGATAATATCGCCCTGCCGGAGCAGGTCTAATAATTGGCCTACTAAATTTGTTACCAATTGTTGACCTTCAAGGTGGATATCCGGGGTTTCCGGCGCTTCGTAGACCGCATCGATGCCGGTGAAATTCTTCAGCTCGCCGGCGCGGGCCTTTTTGTAGAGTCCCTTCGGATCGCGCTGTTCGCAGATTTCCAGCGGGGTATCAACAAACACCTCAATGAAGCGGCTGTTACCCACCCGCTCACGCACCATCTGCCGCTCGGCGCGATGCGGTGAGATAAAGGCGGTTAACACCACCAGCCCGGCATCGGCCATCAGGCTGGCCACTTCGCCCACCCGACGGATGTTCTCTTTGCGATCCGTATCGCTAAAGCCGAGATCGCTGCACAGCCCGTGGCGCACGTTGTCGCCATCCAGCAGATAGGTGCTGACGCCAAGTTTGTGCAGCGCCTCTTCCAGCGCGCCCGCGACGGTGGACTTACCTGAACCCGAGAGCCCGGTAAACCACAGCACAACCCCACGATGACCGTGGAGTTGTTCGCGTTCGGCCACCGTGACCGGATGAGGATGCCAGACGACGTTCTCATCATGCTGCGCCATTACTTGCCTCCCAGCAGATCGCGCGCGCCCCAATGCGGGAAGTGTTTGCGTACCAGCGCGTTCAGCTCCAGCTCAAAGGCGCTGAATTCCGACGGCACCGCGCTCGCCTGCGATTTAGGCTCGCGCACCATTCCTGCGCCAACGGTGACGTTGGTCAGACGGTCGATAATGATTAAGCCCCCGGTCACCGGGTTCTGCTGATACCGATCCAGCACCAGCGGTTCGTCGAAGGTGAAATCCACCAGCCCGATGCCGTTCAGCGGCAGTTCAGTGACGCTGTGCTGTGCCAGGTTGTTGATGTCGACCTGGTACTGAACGCCGTCCACGCGGGCGCGGGTTTTCTTGCCGGCAATCTTGATGTCGTAGCTCTGGCCCGGGCTCAGCGGCTGTTCAGCCATCCACACCACATCCACAGAGGCGCTTTGCACCGCAGGCAGCGTCTCCTGCGCATCTACCAGCAAGTCGCCGCGACTGATATCAATTTCGTCTTTCAGCACCAGCGTTACCGCTTCCCCTGCCCCGGCTTCCTGCAGATCGCCGTCAAAGGTAACGATACGGGTAATCGCTGATTCCACGCCGGATGGCAGGACTTTCACGCGCTGGCCGACCTGCACGTTGCCGGAGGCAATAGTGCCGGAGAAGCCACGGAAATCGAGGTTCGGGCGGTTCACGTACTGCACCGGGAAGCGCATCGGCTGCGTTTCCACGCTGCGCTGGATCTCAACGGTCTCCAGCACTTCCAGCAGCGTCGGTCCGCTGTACCACGGCATGCTGACGCTCTGGGACGCCACGTTATCCCCTTCCAGCGCCGACAGCGGCACAAAGCGGATGTCGAGGTTGCCCGGCAGCTGCTCGGCAAAGGTGAGGTAGCTTTCGCGGATCTCGTTAAACTTCTCTTCGCTGAAGTTGACCAGATCCATCTTGTTGACCGCCACCACCAGGTGTTTGATCCCCAGCAGCGTGGAGATAAAGCTGTGGCGACGGGTCTGATCCAGCACCCCTTTACGGGCGTCGATCAGCAGGATCGCCAGGTCGCAGGTGGATGCGCCGGTCGCCATATTGCGGGTGTACTGCTCATGCCCCGGGGTGTCGGCGATAATAAATTTACGCTTCTCGGTGGAGAAATAGCGATAGGCCACGTCGATGGTGATGCCCTGCTCGCGCTCCGCCTGCAGGCCATCCACCAGCAGGGCCAGATCGAGTTTCTCGCCCTGGGTGCCGTGACGCTTGCTGTCGTTGTGCAGTGATGAGAGCTGATCTTCATAGATCTGACGGGTATCGTGCAGCAGACGGCCAATCAGGGTGCTTTTCCCGTCGTCCACGCTGCCGCAGGTCAGGAAACGCAGCAAACTTTTGTGCTGCTGGGCGTGCAGGTAGGCTTCGACGCCGCCTTCATTGGCAATCTGTTGAGCAATAGTGGTATTCATGGCGGCTCCTTAGAAATAACCCTGACGTTTCTTCAGCTCCATCGAGCCTGCCTGGTCGCGGTCAATCACGCGCCCCTGTCGCTCGCTGGTGGTTGAGACCAGCATCTCTTCAATGATCGAAGGCAGCGTCTGCGCGTCAGACTCCACCGCGCCGGTCAGCGGCCAGCAGCCGAGGGTACGGAAACGCACCATCCGCTTTTTGATCACTTCGCCAGGCTGCAGATCGATACGATCGTCATCCACCATCATCAGCATGCCGTCGCGCTCCAGCACCGGGCGTTCAGCCGCCAGATACAGAGGAACGATCTCGATATTTTCCAGATAGATGTACTGCCAGATATCCAGCTCGGTCCAGTTGGAGAGCGGGAACACGCGAATGCTTTCGCCTTTGTTAATCTGGCCGTTGTAATTGTGCCACAGCTCAGGACGCTGGTTTTTTGGATCCCAGCGATGGAAGCGATCGCGGAAGGAGTAGATACGCTCCTTGGCGCGGGATTTCTCTTCATCGCGGCGGGCGCCGCCGAACGCGGCATCAAAGCCGTATTTGTTCAGCGCCTGCTTCAGCCCTTCGGTTTTCATGATATCGGTGTGTTTACCGCTGCCGTGCACGAACGGGTTAATGCCCATCGCCACCCCTTCCGGGTTTTTATGCACCAGCAGTTCGCAGCCGTACGCTTTGGCGGTGCGGTCACGGAACTCATACATCTCGCGGAATTTCCAGCCGGTATCCACATGCAGCAGCGGGAACGGCAGCGTGCCCGGGTAAAACGCTTTACGCGCCAGGTGCAGCATCACGCTGGAGTCTTTCCCGATGGAGTACATCATTACCGGATTAGCAAACTCAGCGGCCACTTCGCGGATAATATGAATACTTTCCGCTTCCAGTTGCCGCAGGTGCGTCAGTCGTTTTTGATCCATAACCGTTCCTTAAGCCAAATTTACGACCGAAGAGCCAAACCCTTCGGTGTCGGTAGTGTTTTGAAACCAGGCGAGCGTGCTGTGCAGCTGCACCACTTCCCCCACCACAATCAGGGCGGGCATCGGGGCGTCTTTCGCGAGGCTTGCAAGGTGTTGTAGTGTTCCGGTGGTCACGTTCTGATCGACACGCGTGCCGCGGGATATCACCGCCACAGGCGTAGTCGCATCGCGCCCGTGGCGAATCAGTTGTTCGCTAATTTCCGCCGCTTTCATGGTGCCCATGTAGATGGCGAGGGTCTGACGGCTTTGCGCCAGATGCGTCCAGTCAAACGGGGTGCTGTCGGCCTTGTAGTGGCCGGTGACAAAAGTGACGCTCTGGGCGTAATCGCGGTGCGTGAGCGGAATACCGGCATAGGCCGTGACCGCCGAGGCTGCGGTGATCCCCGGTACCACCTGGAAAGGTACACCCGCTTCGGCTGCCGCCTGCAGCTCTTCGCCGCCGCGACCGAAGATAAAGGGATCACCCCCTTTCAGGCGCACCACGGTTTTGCCCTCTCTGGCCGCCGCAATCAGCATCTGGTTGGTGTCGTGCTGGGGAACAGCGTGTCCGCCCGCGCGTTTGCCTACGCAGATCTGCTCAGCGTCGCGACGAATCAACTCGCGCACGCCGTCGCTCACCAGATGGTCATAGAACACCACGTCCGCATCCTGCAACACCTGCAAACCGCGCAGGGTCAGGAGGCCAGCATCACCCGGCCCCGCTCCGACGAGGATGATCTCCCCACTGGTGCTGCCCGGGTTATCCAGCTCGTCTTCGAGAATTTGCTGCGCCGCCGTCTCATTACCGGCCTGCATCAGGCTGGCAAAGCGCCCGCGAAACACGCGCTCCCAGAAGCGACGGCGTTCCGTCACGCTGGTCAGGCGGGTTTTCAGGTGGTTGCGCCAGTAGCTGGCCTTCTCGGCCATCCGGCCCAGGCTTGTCGGCAGCAGCGCTTCGATTTTTTCCCGCAGTACGCGGGCCAGCACCGGAGCAGTGCCGCCAGAGGAGATGGCCACCAGCAGCGGCGAGCGGTCCACAATAGACGGAAAGATAAAGGAGCAAAGCGGCTGGTCGTCCACCACGTTCACCAGACGGTGACGGGCATGGGCAGCATCCGAGACGCGCTGGTTGAGAGCCCGGTTATCAGTGGCGGCAATGACCAGCACCACATTGTCGATTTGCGACTCAGCAAAATCCGCTTCGGCGACAACTTGCACGCGCGCGCCAGCCCGGTGTAAAAAGGCAATTTTGCGCTCAGCGATTTCGCCGGTGCCGACAACCAGCACCGGGCGGTCTTTTACGGCAGCGAATAAAGGAAGGTAATCCACAATGCTACAACTCGCTAACAACCAGGAATAGTGGGACTATAGGGGGCGGCTACGAGCGAATGAAATTACGAATTGGAATGAGTAGTTACTCAATGGAATAACGCCCTGGAAAAGCTCATATCAAAAAGTGCTTAACGCGCGTGATTCCGGGCATTTAAGAGCAAATCAAATTGTGTAAGCGCAGTCACAGTTTCATACTAAGCGCGTTAAAATTTTGCGTTATTTTTTTAAGGACTCACTATGTTTTCCGCAATGCGCCACCGATACGTTGCCCTGGCGCTCGGCGTTTGCTTAATCGGAACGGTTCAGGCTAAGACGCCGCCTCTGGGCGAAGTTGCCGCGACGCAGGCGCGTCATATTGCCACCTTTTTCCCGGGTCGGATGACCGGCACCCCCGCTGAAATGCTCTCCGCTGACTATGTGCGCCAGCAGTTCGCCGGTATGGGCTACCAGAGCGATATCCGCACCTTTCAGAGCCGCTACATCTATACCTCCCGTAATCTGAGCAAGAACTGGCACAACGTGACCGGCAGCACCGTGATTGCTGCCCACGAAGGTAAAGCCGCCCAGCAGATTATTATTCTGGCGCATCTCGATACTTACGCCCCGATGAGCGACAGCGATGCCGACAACAACCTCGGCGGCCTGACCTTACAGGGTATTGATGACAACGCCGCTGGCGTCGGGGTGATGCTGGAGCTGGCCGACCAGCTGAAAGATATTCCCACTCAGTACAGCATCCGCTTTATCGCCACCAGCGGCGAAGAAGAGGGGCGGCTGGGCGCCGAGAATGTCCTCAAACGCATGAGCGCGGCAGAGAAGAAAAACACCCTGCTGGTGATCAACCTCGATAACTTAATCGTGGGGGATAAGCTCTATTTCAACAGCGGCAAAACCACGCCCGGGCCGGTGCGTAAGTTAACCCGCGACCGGGCACTGGCCATTGCCCGCGCCCACGGCATCTATGCTGCCACCAACCCGGGCGGCAACGCCGCGTATCCGAAAGGAACCGGCTGCTGCAATGATGGCGAGGTGTTCGACAAAGCCGGGATCCCGGTGCTGTATGTCGAAGCGACCAACTGGTCCCTGGGCAAAAAGGATGGTTATCAGCAGCGGGCAAAATCGAAGGCGTTTCCGGAAGGAACCAGCTGGCATGACGTCAGGCTGGATAATCTGCAACACATTGACGAGGCACTGCCGAAGCGGATTGAACACCGTAGCCGGGATGTGGTGCGGGTGATGCTGCCGCTGGTGAAGGAGCTGGCGAAGGCGGGGAAAGTGTAGCGCCGTGAGTTCCCCTCACCCCGGCCCTCTCCCCAAAGGGGCGAGGGAGAAAAGACGGCACCGAACGATCCCCTCTCCCCTTTGGGGAGAGGGTTAGGGTGAGGGGCAATAAATCACCCTTCGTGCAATCCGCACTCGCGCTTGAGGCCAAAGAAGCGGGTCTCTTCTTCTGCCATACCCGGCTCCCATTTACGGGTGGTATGGGTATCGCCCACCGACAGATAGCCCTGATCCCACAGCGGGTGATACTTCAGGCCGTGCTGCTGCAGGTACTGGTAAACGGTACGGTTGTCCCAGTCGATAATCGGCAGCACTTTGAACACGCCACGCTGGATCGCCAGCACCGGCAGTGACGCCCGGCTACCGGACTGATCCCGGCGCAAACCGGCAAACCAGGTTTTGGCGTTGAGTTCAGAAAGCGCCCGGTTCATCGGCTCGACTTTGTTGATGGCATTATATTTCTCAATGCCCTCAACGCCCTGCTCCCACAGCTTACCGTAGCGCGCTTCCTGCCAGGCCGGGCTCTGCTCTGCGCGATAGATCTTCAGGTTCAGCTTGAGCTTGTCCGTCAGCTCATCAATAAACTGGTAGGTTTCCGGGAACAGGTAGCCGGTATCGGTGAGGATCACCGGAATGTCCGGGCGGATCTTATTCACCAGGTGCAGGCTGACCGCCGCCTGAATACCAAAGCTCGACGAGAGCACGTGTTCACCCGGCAGGTTTTCCAGAGCCCAGGCGACGCGCCCTTCGGCGTCCAGCTTCTCCAGCTGCGCGTTGGTTTCGGCCAGCGCCAGAATGCGTTCGACTTTTGGCAGATCGTTAAGGGCGTTTAGATCGAGTACGGACATAGGAACCTCATTTGTCTGTTTTGCCGGGCGGCACTGCGTTTGCCCGGCCTACAAAACCCGTGCGGTATTACTCCCAGAAATCCCGGGCGGGATCGAGCACCGGGCGAATGATGCCCGCACGCACCGTAAAGTCGCCGAAGCCTTCACCCGCTTCGCGCTCTTTCGCCCAGCGCCCGACTAACTCATCAATCGAGTTGAGAATTTCAGGTTCCGTGATGTTCTCGCGATACATACGTGGAATACGCGTTCCGCTGCGGTTACCCCCCAGGTGCAGGTTGTAACGACCCGGCGCTTTACCCACCAGACCCAGCTCGGCGAGCATCGCGCGGCCACAGCCGTTCGGGCAGCCGGTGACGCGCATCACGATATGCTCATCCGGAATGCCGTGTTTTTCCAGAATCGCTTCCACTTTGTCAGTAAATGACGGCAGGAAACGTTCCGCTTCGGCCATCGCCAGCGGACAGGTCGGGAACGACACGCAGGCCATGGAGTTTTCACGCTGCGGCTTCACCGCGTCCATCAGGGCATGATCCCGCGCCAGCTTCTCGATCTTCGCCTTCTGGCTTTCCGGCACGCCGGCAATAATCAGGTTCTGGTTGGCGGTGATACGGAATTCACCTTTGTGGATCTTCGCGATCTCCAGCAGGCCGGTTTTCAGCGGACGGCCCGGATAATCCAGGATACGGCCGTTTTCAATAAACAGCGTCAGGTGCCATTTATTGTCGATACCTTTAACCCAGCCGATGCGATCCCCGCGACCGGTGAATTCGTACGGACGGATCGGCTCAAGCTTAATGCCCGCGCGACGCTCCACTTCGGCTTTGAAGGTCTCAACGCCCACGCGCTCGAGGGTGTATTTGGTCTTGGCGTTTTTACGATCGGTACGGTTACCCCAGTCGCGCTGGGTGGTGACGACCGCTTCCGCCACCGCCAGAGTGTGCTCTAGCGGCAGATAGCCAAACTCGCTCGCGGTACGGGCGTAGGTGTTCTTGTTACCGTGCTCAATAGAGAGACCGCCGCCCACCAGCAGGTTAAAGCCCACCAGCTTGCCGTTCTCGGCAATCGCCACAAAGTTCATGTCGTTGGCGTGCAGATCGATATCGTTCTGCGGCGGGATGACCACCGTCGTTTTGAACTTACGCGGCAGGTAGGTCTGGCCGAGGATCGGCTCTTCGTCCGTGGTCGCGACCTTCTCCTGGTCGAGCCAGATCTCAGCATAGGCGCGGGTACGCGGCAGCAGATGCTCGGAGATCTTCTTCGCCCACTCGTACGCTTCAGCGTGCAGCTCGGACTCGTACGGGTTAGAGGTGCAGAGCACGTTACGGTTCATGTCGTTGGCGGTTGCCAGCGCGTCCAGCCCGACGGAGTGCAGCATCTGGTGTACCGGCTTCACGTTCTTCTTCAGGATGCCGTGAAACTGGAAGGTCTGACGGTTGGTCAGACGGATGCTGCCGTAGATAGTGTTGTCATGGGCGAACTTGTCGATCGCCTGCCACTGTTTGGTGGTGATGATCCCACCCGGCAGACGGCAGCGCAGCAGCATCGCATGACGCGGCTCCAGCTTCTGTTCAGCACGCTCGGCGCGAATATCGCGATCGTCCTGCTGGTACATACCGTGGAAACGGATCAGCAGGAAGTTGTCGCCTTTAAAACCGCCGGTCAGACCGTCATTTAAATCTTCGGCAATGGTGCCGCGCAGGTAGTTACTCTCAACCTTCATGCGCTCGGCATCAGACAGTTTGCCTTCGACCACCAGAGGGCCAGGATGTTTTTCGCTCATTAGTAGACATCTCGCTGATAACGGCGCTCGACGCGCAGCTCACTTAAATATTCATCCGCCGATTCAGTATCCATGCCACCGAATTCAGCAATCACTTCCAGCAAAGCCTGCTCAACGTCTTTCGCCATGCGATTGGCGTCGCCGCAGACATAAATGTGGGCACCGTCATTGATCCAGCGCCACAGCTCTGCGCCCTGTTCGCGCAGTTTGTCTTGTACGTAGATTTTTTCTTTTTGATCGCGGGACCAGGCCAGATCGATACGGCTCAGCACGCCCTCTTTAACGTAGCGCTGCCACTCCACCTGATAGAGGAAATCTTCGGTGAAGTGCGGGTTGCCGAAGAACAGCCAGTTTTTGCCCGGCGCTTCGTCGGCAGCACGCTGCTGCATAAAGGCGCGGAACGGCGCGATGCCGGTGCCCGGACCAATCATAATGACCGGGGTTTCCGGGTTGGCAGGCAGACGGAAGTTGTCGTTGTGCTCGATAAAGACCCGCACCTCGCCCTCTTCTTCCACGCGATCCGCCAGGAAGCTCGATGCGCCGCCGGCACGGGCACGACCTTCGATGTCGTAACGCACCACGCCTACGGTGACGTGAACTTCGCTTTCCACCTCGGCCTGCGCGGAGGCGATAGAGTACAGACGCGGCGTCAGCGGACGCAGCAGGCTGGTTAACGCCTCAGCATCCAGCTGGGCTGGCGAGAAACGAACCATATCGACGATGGGCGTCGTGGCTGCGTAGTGTTGCAGTTTGGCTTTGTCGCCCACCAGCGGCAGCAGGGATTCGCTGCGGGTCAGGGTGGCGTAATTCTCCACGATGTTCGCGGTGTTCACGGTCAGCTCGAAATGCCACTGCAGCGCTTCAGAGAGCGGCAGCGTTTTGCCGTCCAGGGTGACCTGCTCGTCGCCTTTCAGCCACAGCAGTTCAACCAGCTCTTTCACCAGGGCCGGATCGTTCTGGTACCAGACGCCCAGGGCATCGCCCGGCTGGTAGCGCAGGCCGGAGTCGCCCAGATCGATTTCGATGTGGCGCACGTCTTTTTCAGAATCACGACCGGTGATTTTCTGGTTCACCGACAGGCTCGCCGTCAGCGGGGCTTCTTTGGTGTACGGGCTGGTGTGAATGTCGTTGACCACGCCAGTGGCAGTGGCTGCCGCCTGGGCTGGCGTCTCGGTCGGGACGCGGGCTTTCAGCACATCGACAATACGTGCGCGCCATTCGGCCGCCGCGGTCTGGTATTCAACGTCGGTATCAACGCGATCCAGCAGGCGTTCAGCGCCCAGTTCGGCCAGCTTGTTGTCAAAATCTTTGCCCGACTGGCAGAAGAATTCGTAGGAGGAGTCGCCCAGGCCGAAGACCGCAAACGCGGTGCCCGCTAGTTTTGGCGCCTTTTTCGAGAACAGGAACTTATGCAGCGCAACCGCTTCTTCAGGCGGCTCACCTTCGCCCTGGGTAGAGGTCACAACGACAACCAGTTTTTCTGACGCGATTTGCTTAAATTTATAATCCCCGGCGTTCACCAGGTTCACGTTCAGTTTGGCTGCGAGCAGATCGTCACGCAGGGCTTCAGCCACGCGGCGGGCATTGCCGGTTTGCGAGGCGGAGATAAGCGTAATCGCCGGGATCTCAACGGCCGCAGCCGGTGCACTCGCCACAGCCCCCGGCTGTTGATTGAGCATTCCCCAGAAATAACCGGATACCCAGGCAAGCTGGGTGGGCGAGAAATCAGTGGTGGCCGCCTGCAGGCGTGCCAGTTGCTCCGGGTTCAGGGGAAGCAAATTTGAAGGTGGGGCCTGTGTTGTCATGCGTCGTTATGTTCCAGTAGCAAAGCTGAATTTTTATCTGAAAGACAGAACAGAGTGTAAGGTTAACGGCGCGGATCATAACAATTAAAGAAGGGATGGAAATAATAAATAACCAAATGGACTAACCTCTTTTAGTTATTGTTCTTAACGATAAAACTGATTAATTATCCGATTGAAAAATATAGAGAAAAAGAGTGGTTATACTGGCTACCCGGTGCCCTCCCTATAATGACCGTTTTAGTTAATGATAAAAAATGTACTTTCCGGTACTCTACGCCGGTTTTTTCCGCATTTTTGAGAGTCCACGATGTCCACCACGCTGTTTAAAGATTTTATGTTCGAAGCCGCCCACCATCTGCCTCACGTCCCGGAAGGGCATAAATGTGGTCGCCTGCATGGGCACTCCTTTATGGTGCGTCTGGAGATCACGGGTGAAGTCGATCCGCATACCGGCTGGATTATGGATTTCTCCGAACTGAAAGCGGCGTTCAAACCGACCTATGACCGCCTCGATCACTACTATCTGAATGATATTCCAGGGCTGGAAAATCCGACCAGCGAAGTGCTGGCGAAGTGGATCTGGAATGAGATGAAACCGCTGGTGCCGCTGCTGAGCGCGGTGATGATCAAAGAGACCTGCACCGCCGGCTGCATCTATCGCGGCGAGTGATCCCCCTCATGAGGAAGCAACGGCGCGAGCTCAAAGAGCATAAGCGCGTTGCTTTCCAGCGATTCCGCTATCTGCCAGCCTTCATGAAGCCGTTCATCATGCATTGACAGCATTGGACGCGCTTTATGCTCAACCCAGCGCCACATCTCTTCGTCCGGCCCCCTTTCACTGCGCACGCCTTCAATTAAGGGGTACAGCGCGCCGTTGTGCTGATCAAACAGGTGGCACTTAATCCGCCATCTGCCGCTTAATCCCTTCAACTGGACATGGTACTGCTGGCGAAAACGCTGAATAAAAGCCTCTTCGCTGGAGAGCAGCGGGTTAAATACCACCGTATTGCACAGTAACAGCTGATATCCGTTGTGGTGGCGCAACAGCAGAAGGTTCTTTTCGTTTACCAGCATTTCACCGCGCAGGCGTCGCCACAGCCAGAGCACCCAGTAGATGGGGCGAGGCAGGCCGTGGTTGTACTGCAGGGCAAGGCTCGACGTATCGATGGTGTTGTTGGCCCGCGCTTCGCCCTGTAAGCCTGAATTAAGCCAGAACCCCGCCAGCCAGACCTGCTCCGAAAGCCCGAGCAGGTTTTGCATCAGCAGTGCCCCGCGGAAAAACCCGCCGTTGGTCGTCCGGGTATTCCCGGTGAGGGTGTTCCACGACAGCAGCCATAGCGGAAGAGAGATCTTGCGCTGGCGAAGCGAGGTCAGGATCTGCCGGATCTTCTGTACCGGATAATTTTCTGAGGAGGAGAGATGGGCCGGATCCAGCTGCGCCAGATCGAGAAGCTCGTTGGCATCGGCCGGACAGGCCAAAAAATCGGCCTGCGTAAGAAGAGTGGAGTTCAGCAGCGCCTCGTCATTTTGCGCACCATGGCCGGGGGAAAAGCGGTGCCAGATGCCGAACGTCGCCTGCGGCAGATACTCGCGAAGCGTCGCCCGCTGGGCCTGCCAGACCTGTGACCGCGTCTCCTCGCTCGCCTGCGTCGACCAGTGCATCACAAACTGCCAGCTGCCGGTGATATCGGGTGAAAAGTGATTAACCGACTGCTGTAAAAAGCGTGCAAGCAAATCAGTGCGGGTGGTCAGGCCGGTATGCAGCAGCACCGCCCACTGTTTTTGCCCAAGCCAGGTGAAGACCTGATGAAGGTTGTACCAGCAGGCATACCCCGCCATCTGCGGATCGTCCCAGCCGCTGGCAAACAGGCGGCTGCTGAGAAAGGGTTCCGCGATATCGATCCCGTAAACGGGCATCGCCTCCCCGAGCTTTTCCAGCTCCCGACGCACGTCCTCACGCAACAGATCGTCCAGCTCACGCACCGTCACCACCATTCGGGTATGGCGCAGCGGCGCGGAAGGTTTGAGAAGGGGCAGATCGAGTACTCTCTCCTGCACCGGATGAGGGGTTAATGACGACGGCTCCCGGCCGCGCGTTTCGGGTTGATTCAGCAGGCTGAAAAGCCTGTCCACCGCCACCGGGTAGAGCTGCTCCCCGTTGCTCTGGCGTAAACGGGGCGTACCGGGGTGAGAACGTCGTTGTTTACGAAACTCTCCCGGGGCCATCTGGTAATGACGCCGGAACAGATCGCTCATCATGCGCGTACTGGCGAATCCCTGCTCCAGCGCAATCTGGTGCAGCGGTCGACTGGTCAGGCGAAGCGCATCGGCGGCCTTTTCCAGCCGCAGGGTCGTAATGTACTGCATAAAACTGACGCCCATCTCTTTACGAAAAAGACGGGAGAGCCAGGCTTCCGAGACAAATTCACTTTCGGCGATTTCTGCCAGGGTAATGCGTCGGGTGTAGCTGGCGTTGATGCGTTCCACCACCCGGGCGATACGTTTGCTTAAGCCCGGATGGTTTTCCCGCAGGATCAGGCGGGCGGGCTGCTGGAACCGGCTGGTCAACAGCAGCAGGATCTCGCTCAGCCAGCGGATTGCTTCCAGCCGGTAGCGATGCTGCTCGTTGATGAGGGTGCTTGCCAGCAGCTGGCGCAGGAGATGGCGTAGCTCATCACACTGGGGCCAGCCGCCCCCGGCGTCGGACGGAATGGCGTAATCGTGGGCGAAAAAGTCGCGGCAAAGCTGCTGGATCCAGCGTCCGGAAAGCACAACGCACATCGTCGTATTCCCGCTCTCGCTGGTGAGCTGCCAGCGTTGATTAGGGTTGACGATGGTCAGGCTATCCGCCTCCAGAGTCACCTGCCGCTGGTCGGTTTTCAGTTCCGCGCTGCCTTCCAGCAGCCACAGCAGGGTCAGTGCATCGTCCTCCTCCTGATGAAACTGACGAATGTCCTGCACCTTCACCGAAAATTCGCTACCCCGTTGCTCCATTTGCCCCTCCCGGGAAGACAAATAATGACGCGCTGTTTTTTGTCATAACAGAATTGTATGAAAAACAATCAGAAATAAAGCGTCGCTTCACAACAAAAAAGTGCATTTTCCGTCGCTGCGATCGGCATAAACTCGAAATTAGCATTGTTTGATAAAAAAAGGATAACAAAAATGACACATCCGATTGTTGAAGCACTGCAGCGCAACGAGGCGCAGTTTATTGAGCTGCGCCGCCATTTTCATCAGCACCCCGAAATCGGTTTCGAGGAGCAACAAACCAGCCAGCGCGTCGCAGAGTTGCTCCAGCAGTGGGGTTACGACGTGCATCGCGGAATGGCGAAAACCGGAGTGGTAGGCACCCTGAAAGTGGGCAACGGCAGCAAACGCCTGGGCCTGCGCGCCGATATGGATGCGTTACCGATGCAGGAGGACAGCGGCAAAGCCTGGAGCAGCACCGTTGCGGGCAAATTCCACGGCTGCGGCCATGACGGCCATACCACCACCCTGCTCTATGCCGCCGAATACCTGGCGCGCACCCGCAATTTTAACGGTACGCTGCACCTGATTTTCCAGCCGGCTGAAGAGCTGCTGTACGGCGGGCGGGTAATGGTCGAAGATGGCCTGTTTGATACCTTCCCCTGCGACCATATTTTCGGTCTGCATAATATGCCCGGGCAAAAGCTCGGCAAAATTGGCCTGCGCGATGGCGCCATGATGGCCTCCTCTGACACCCTGCACATTGAAGTTAACGGCGTCGGCGGGCACGGTGCCCTGCCGGAACATACCGTCGATGCCACGCTGGTGGCCTGCCACATCACCCTCGCCCTGCAGTCGATTGTGTCGCGCAATATCACCCCGTTTGAGCCTGCGGTGGTCACCGTCGGCAGTATTCAGGCCGGACATGCGCCCAATATCATCAACGAAAAAGTGCTGATGAAGCTGACCGTGCGCACGCTGAACGAGAAGGTGCGCCAGACCGTTCTGCAGCGTATCCACGACATCGCGGTTGCGCAGGCAGAAAGCTTCAACGCCACGGCCACAATCCGGCATATCAACGGCAGCCCGGTACTCACCAATAACCCCGCCGCCAACGAGATGGTGCGTACCGTCGCCCAGGATCTGTTCGGACAGGATGCGGTCGCCACCGTGGGTGCATTTATGGGCAGCGAAGATTTCGCCTTCATGCTTGAGAAGAACCCCGACGGCTGTTACTTCACCATTGGTGCCGGCGACGAAGCGGATCGCTGCATGGTGCATAACCCGGGCTATGACTTTAACGACAAGATCCTGCTCACCGGTGCCGCGCTCTGGAGCGCCCTGACCGAACACTATCTGCGTTAATCGCGTATCCCCAGGAGGGCTGCACAATGAGTACCGTTCCCCTGACAGGCACCCCGGCTTTTGCAGGTAACGATCGACTGCTGGCGGGTATTGTTCTGAGCGTTCTGACATTCTGGTTATTTGCCCAGTCGGTGATCAACGTGGTGCCGGCCATGAAAAATAGCCTCGACATTTCCCTGGAGACGCTCACGCTGGCGGTCAGCCTCAGCGCGTTATTCAGCGGCTGCTTTGTCGTTGCCAGCGGCGGCTTTGCCGATAAGTTTGGTCGCGTGCGCCTGACGGTCATCGGCCTGGTGCTGAGTATTGTCGGCAGCGGCCTGCTGTTTATGGCCCGGGAGCCGGTGCTCTTTCTGCTGGGACGGGCGATCCAGGGGCTGTCGGCGGCCTGCATTATGCCCGCCACCCTGGCGCTGATTAAAACCTGGTACGAAGGCAAAGCGCGCCAGCGGGCGATCAGTTTCTGGGTAATTGGCTCCTGGGGTGGTAGCGGCCTGAGCTCGTTTGTGGGCGGCGCGATCGCCACCAGCCTGGGCTGGCGCTTGATATTTATTTTCTCCATCGTGATGGCTCTGGCGGCTCTGCTGCTCATCCGCGGTACGCCCGAAAGCCGGAGCGCCAGCGCTGGTCAGCATAAGCTGGATATTGGCGGGCTGGTGAGTTTTGTCTTTATGCTGGTGCTGCTCAACCTGTTTATCAGCAAAGGGCACAGCTGGGGCTGGAGTAGCGGCCTGTCGCTGGCGGTGCTGGGGGCGGCGATCCTGGCGGCGCTGGGCTTTATCATAACCGGCCTGCGTAAAGGCGATGCGGCGCTGATTGATTTTGCGCTGTTTAAAAACCGGGCCTACAGCGCGGCGGTGCTCTCCAACTTCATGCTCAACGGCTGTATTGGCACCATGATGATCACCAGCATCTGGCTGCAGCAAGGTCATCATCTGACGCCTTTGCAAACCGGGATGATGACCCTGGGGTATCTGGTGACCGTGCTCGCCATGATCCGCGTGGGGGAGAAACTGCTGCAACGCTATGGTGCCCGCCTGCCGATGATGACCGGGCCCGTGCTGACCGCGATCGGCATTACCTTTATCTCCTGCACCTTCTTAAGCAAAGAGATCTATATCGTCACCGTCTTTTTGAGCAACGTCCTGTTTGGCCTGGGATTGGGCTGTTACGCCACGCCATCGACTGACACGGCGGTGATGAACGCGCCGGAGAGTAAAGTCGGCGTGGCGTCCGGGATCTACAAGATGGGGAGTTCGCTGGGTGGAGCAATGGGAATCGCCGTGACGGCTTCGCTGTATGCCCTGCTGCTGCCGCTGGGCATGGCCAGCGCCGCCCAATACGCGCTGCTGTTTAACAGTGCGATTTGTCTCGGCTCGGCGGTAGTGACCTGGGCGTTGTTACCCAGACTGCGGGCCCCTTAATCACAGGGGCCGCAGGGCTGTCAGGCGATATTCAGATATTTGTGCGTCTGCATCGACAGACGCCAGTTCCGCGCGATACAGGTCTCGATACACAGGCGCGTGGCATCTTCTTTCTGAGAGATCGGCTGCAGGGCAATCACCCGCTGCTTATCGTCCGTTAAGGTTTCCAGCAGTTCATCCAGCGCTTCGATATCGCGTACGCGGCCGACCGGGTGTTTAATCTCGTCCGCGCGTTCCAGCGCCTGGGACAGCACGTCATACCCGCCGCGCATATTCACTTTTGGCGATACCGTCACCCAGGTGGTGTGGGAGCAGCGTACTTCGTGGGTGCCGCTGGTTTCAATCTGGCAGCTAAAGCCGTTGCTTTCCAGCAGCATGGTCAGCGGCATCAGGTCGTGAATGCAGGGTTCACCGCCGGTGATCACCACATGGCGCGCCGTCCAGCCCTGACGACCAATGATCGCCAGCAGATCGTCCGGGTTTGCCGAGCCCCATTTGTCGCTCTCTTTAGTTTTCGCCAGAATGCTGAACAGTGAAACTTCCCGATCGCTGAGCGTTTCCCAGGTATGTTTGGTATCACACCAGGCACAGCCAACCGGGCATCCCTGCAGACGAATGAAGATAGCGGGAACGCCGGTGAAGTAACCCTCGCCTTGCAGGGCCTGGAACATCTCGTTAATCGGGTACTGCATAGTTATCTCTGGTCAGATTTACGGGGGGGCATTATTGCAGATCGCACATAATCAGGCAAAACAACCCCGGCCACGATTTAATTCCTGTCAGTTTAAGGATAGCCAGGCTAACGGCATTAGGGTGGAAAGCCGTTGTCAGAAGGCAATGTTAAAAACATAAAAACTTACGCTACGCTTTTAAGATATCCCCCACCCGGCTCGCGTCGACGTTAACCCCCTTGACTGAGTCGCCATCAGAATACTGGACAAGCAGAATGAGCCATTTTGCGGTAATAACGCTACCGTTATACAGCCATATGCAGGCTATGGAAGCACTGGCGAAACACCTTATCGTGCGCGGTCATCGGGTCACTTTTTTTCAGCAGGAAGAGGCTCGCTCGCTGCTCAGGGAACCGCAGGCGCACTTCATCCCGGTGGGTCACCCCACGCCGTCTGGGATGCATGAGCCGGGATTTTTTCGCCTGATATCAGGTATGGCAAGCGTTACCGATATGCTGTGCCGTGAACTGCCCCATGCCTTCAGACAACACAATATTGACGCCGTGATTGTCGATCAGATGGAGCCAGCAGGAGGGCTGGTCGCACAAGCGCTCAACCTGCCCTTTATCTCCATCTGCTGCGCCCTGCCGGTAAACCGGGATAGCACCATCCCCTTGCCGGTGATGCCTTTTCGCTATGGCACCAGCGATCGCAGCCGGAAATTATACGCCTCCAGCGCGGATGTTTATGACTGGCTAATGTCGGGACAGGGGCGGGTCATTGCCCGTCATGCCCGGGCGTTTGGTCTGCCCGCGCGTAACAGGCTGGATCAATGCCTGTCGCCATTGGCGCAAATCAGCCAGACCATCCCAGGCTTTGATTTTCCACGCACCTTGCCCGCCTGCTTCCATGCGGTAGGTCCGCTACGCCACGATCCGCCAGGGGTCTCTTCCGGCAATAAAAAGCGGTTTGTTTTTGCATCATTAGGCACGCTGCAGGGCTACCGCTATGGACTGTTCCGCAAGATTACCCGCGCCTGCCGGGAGGCTGGCGTGCCCTTGCTTATTGCCCACTGTGACGGGCTAAATGCCAGTCAAACCGCCCGGCTGGCGCGTGCGGGGGCGCAAACCGTAGGATTTACCGATCAGCTGGCGGTATTACGCGATGCCAGCGCCGTCATCACCCATGCAGGGCTGAATACGGTGATGGATGCCATCGCCACCGCCACGCCGATCCTCGCCGTGCCGCTGGCGTTTGATCAGCCAGGCGTCGCCGCCCGCGTGGTTTTCAGCGGCATTGGCCTTAAGGCCTGCCGTTTTTCGCCGAGCCATACGCTCAGCCAGCATCTTCTCGAGCTGCTGGAAAACAAGCAGTACACGCAGCGCATCACCGCCCTCCAGACTCAGCTGATAAATGCCGGAGGGGCAGCACGGGCTGCCGAAATTATTGAACACGCGGTACGCACACGTCATAGCGTCCCGACGGCGTGATGACATAAAAAAACCCGCCGAAGCGGGTTTTTTCTAAAGATTAAGGTTCAGTATGAATTACTGACCTTTGATCTCTTTACGACCGTTGTATGGTGCTTTTTCGCCCAGCGCTTCTTCGATACGAATCAGCTGGTTGTATTTAGCAACACGGTCAGAACGGCTCATAGAACCGGTTTTGATCTGGCCTGCAGCGGTACCAACAGCCAGGTCAGCGATGGTAGCGTCTTCAGTTTCGCCTGAACGGTGAGAGATAACGGCAGTGTAGCCAGCGTCTTTCGCCATTTTGATCGCAGCCAGAGTTTCGGTCAGAGAACCGATCTGGTTGAATTTGATCAGGATGGAGTTAACGATGCCTTTCTCGATACCTTCTTTCAGAATCTTGGTGTTGGTTACGAACAGATCGTCACCAACCAGCTGGATTTTGTCGCCCAGAACTTTGGTCTGGTATGCGAAACCAGTCCAGTCAGACTCGTCCAGACCGTCTTCGATAGAGACGATTGGGTACTGTTTGGTCAGGTCTTCCAGGAAGTGAGTGAACTCTTCGGAGGTGAATGCTTTGTTGCCTTCGCCAGCCAGAACGTATTTACCGTCTTTGTAGAATTCAGATGCTGCACAGTCCATCGCCAGGGTGATGTCGGTGCCCAGCTCGTAGCCAGCTGCTTTAACCGCTTCAGCGATTACAGCCAGTGCTTCGGCGTTGGAGCCCAGGTTAGGTGCATAACCACCTTCGTCACCTACTGCAGTGTTCATGCCTTTAGCTTTCAGAACTTTAGCCAGGTTGTGGAACACTTCAGAACCCATACGTACTGCTTCTTTCAGGGATTTCGCGCCAACTGGCTGAATCATAAATTCCTGAATATCAACGTTGTTGTCTGCGTGCTCACCGCCGTTGATGATGTTCATCATCGGAACTGGCATAGAGTATTTGCCTGGAGTGCCGTTCAGTTCAGCAATGTGTTCGAACAGTGGCTGACCTTTAGAAGCAGCTGCTGCTTTGGCGTTCGCCAGGGAAACAGCCAGGATTGCGTTAGCACCGAAGTTAGATTTGTTTTCAGTACCGTCCAGATCGATCATGATCTTGTCAATGCCAGCCTGATCTTTGGCATCTTTGCCAAGGATTGCCTGAGCAATAGGACCGTTTACTGCGCCAACCGCTTTGGTTACGCCTTTGCCCAGGAAGCGGGATTTGTCGCCATCGCGCAGTTCCAGCGCTTCGCGGGAACCAGTAGAAGCACCTGACGGCGCAGCAGCCATACCTACGAAACCACCTTCCAGGTGTACTTCGGCTTCAACAGTCGGGTTACCACGGGAGTCGATGATTTCACGACCGATGACTTTAACGATTTTGGACATTAGATTTTCCTCAGTACAAGTTAAACTAAAACTCCAGACAAACAACGCGTACCTTTGGTACGCGTTGCCGTTCTAACTTTTCTTACTTCGCCTGACGCTTCTGGAACTCATTGGCGGCTTTCACAAAGCCAGCAAACAGCGGATGTCCATCACGCGGCGTAGAAGTAAATTCCGGGTGGAACTGACAGGCAACGAACCATGGGTGGTTCGGCACTTCGATGATCTCGACCAACTGATCGTCCCCGGAGCGGCCCGCAATACGCAGACCCGCGGCTTCAATTTGTTTCAACAGCAGGTTGTTCACTTCGTAACGGTGACGATGGCGCTCAGTGATGACCGGCGCACCGTACATCTGGCGTACCAGGCTGTCGTCAGAGAGCTGGCAAGCCTGAGAACCCAGACGCATCGTGCCACCCAGATCGCTTTTCTCGGTACGGACTTCGACGTTACCTTCTTCGTCGCGCCATTCGGTAATCAGCGCCACAACAGGGTACTTACAGTCTGGCACAAATTCCGTAGAGTTCGCGTTTTCCATCCCCACCACGTTGCGTGCAAATTCAATCAGCGCAACCTGCATACCCAGGCAAATGCCGAGGTAAGGAATATTGTTTTCACGCGCATAGCGTGCGGTAGCGATCTTGCCCTCAACACCACGGTAGCCGAAGCCGCCAGGGATGAGAATAGCATCCAGATCTTTCAGAATTTCTACACCGCGGGTTTCAACATCCTGCGAATCGATCAGCTTGATGTTGACGGTAACGCGGTTCTTCAGGCCACCATGTTTCAGCGCTTCGATAACTGACTTATAGGCGTCCGGCAGTTCAATGTACTTGCCGACCATACCGATAGTCACTTCGCCTGCCGGGTTCGCTTCTTCGTAAATAACCTGTTCCCATTCAGACAGGTTAGCTTCCGGACAGTTCAAGCTGAATCGTTTACAAATATAATCGTCCAGACCCTGTGATTTCAACAGGCCCGGGATTTTATAAATGGAATCGACATCTTTCATTGAAATAACGGCTTTTTCTGGCACGTTACAGAACAATGCAATTTTTGCACGTTCGTTGGCCGGAACCGCACGATCGGAGCGGCAAACCAGGATATCAGGCTGAATACCGATAGAGAGCAGCTCTTTAACAGAGTGCTGGGTCGGTTTAGTTTTCACTTCACCTGCGGCAGCCATGTAAGGCACCAGGGTCAGGTGCATGAACAGCGCGTGTTCACGACCGATATCCACCGCCAGCTGGCGAATCGCTTCAAGGAACGGCAGGGATTCGATATCACCTACGGTACCACCGATTTCAACCAGCACCACGTCGTGGCCTTCGCCACCGGCAATGATGCGCTCTTTAATGGCGTTGGTGATGTGTGGGATAACCTGAACGGTTGCGCCCAGGTAGTCACCGCGACGCTCTTTACGCAGAACGTCAGAGTAGATGCGGCCAGTCGTGAAGTTGTTACGACGGGTCATTTTGGTGCGAATGAAGCGCTCATAGTGACCCAGGTCCAGGTCGGTTTCAGCGCCGTCTTCAGTAACGAACACTTCCCCGTGTTGGATTGGGCTCATGGTACCTGGATCGACGTTGATGTACGGATCCAGCTTCATCATGGTCACATTGAGGCCACGGGCTTCAAGAATGGCTGCGAGGGAGGCTGCGGCAATGCCTTTACCCAGAGAGGATACAACCCCGCCGGTCACAAAAATATAGTTCGTTGTCATGCTGAACCTGAGAAGTTAGGGTGAAACGATGGAATAACCAGGACGGGAAAGTAGTATACCCGAACACGGCGAGCGCCACAAACTTTCATTCTCCGTCTCCTGTCTCAGGCTTTGACTCACATTGGGAGTGAGAAAATAGCCCCTTTTGGGTAAATGTTTTTGACGCAAATCAAGCGCTTGTCATTTAAAAAATCACACAAATTGCGCTTGATCGCAAAAACCCGTTAGAGATCAGATTCCTGGCGTTTTACTTCCTGCCACACTTCTTCCATCGCCTCGAGGTCCACGCCGGTCATTTCCAGGCCGCGGGCAGCGATAATGCGCTCCACTTCCCGGAAGCGACGCTCGAATTTGAGGTTCGCTTTTTGCAACGCCACTTCGGCTTTTACCCCTAAATGACGCGAAAGATTGACGGTGGCAAACAGCAGATCGCCCATCTCCTCTTCCAGCTTATCCTGATCCACAACCGCCTGTTGCGCTTCGTGCATCACCTCGTCGATCTCTTCATGCACTTTGTCGAGCACCGGGCCGAGAGTCGTCCAGTCAAACCCCACCGTCGAGCAGCGTTTCTGGATCTTGTGCGCGCGCATCAGCGCCGGCAGGCTCAGCGGGATATCATCCAGCGCGGAATGCTGCGACTTTTCCGCCCGCTCCGCGCTTTTGATCTGCTCCCAGCGGGCCAGCACTTCGTGGCTGTTCTCAGCGGTGGCTTCGCCAAAGATGTGCGGGTGACGGCGCTCCAGCTTGTCGCTGATGGCAGCGCAGATATCGTTGAAATCAAAGCGCCCCTCTTCCTGGGCCATTTGCGCGTAGAACACCACCTGGAACAGCAGGTCCCCCAGTTCGCCGCGCAGATCGTCAAAATCTTCCCGGGAGATGGCGTCCAGCACCTCATAGGTCTCTTCCAGGGTGTAGGGGGCGATGGTGGCGAAAGTCTGCTCTTTGTCCCACGGGCAGCCGTTTTCCGGGTCGCGCAGGCGTTGCATAATGCCGAGCAGGCGGTCGATTTGGGTCATGTCTTATCCTGTTTGAATCGAGGTTGCCGGGTAGCGGCTGACGCCTTTCCCGGCCTACGTAAAAGCGTAGCCCCGGCAAGCAACGCGCCGCCGGGGAGATAGATTAACCGCCGTGCAGACGACGGGCGTCAATCACATCCGGCACCTGGTTCAGCTTGCCGAGCACCCGGCCCAGCACCTGCAGGTTATAGATTTCGATAGTCATATCGATGGTGGCGAGCTGCTGACGGGTGTCGCTGCGGCTGGCAACTCCCAGCACGTTCACCTTTTCATTCGCCAGAATGGTGGTGATGTCGCGCAGCAGGCCGCTGCGGTCGTTGGCCGAAACCCGCACCACCAGCGAATAACCGGCAGAATAACTCTCGCCCCACACCGCATCCACGATGCGTTCCGGGGCGTGGGACTGTAAGTCGTCCAACTGATCGCAGTCCGCACGGTGGATGGAGATCCCGCGCCCCTGGGTAATAAAGCCGACGATCTCATCCCCGGGGATCGGCTGGCAGCAGCGGGCGATGTGGTGCATCAGGTTACCGACGCCTTCCACCACCACCCTGCCGTTGTCTTTCTCTTTGCTACGGTGCTGCGGGTTGTAGCTCTTCTGCTGCAACTGCTTCAGCGCCGCGGCATCCTGCTCTTCCGCGCTCGGTTTGTTGAACTGCGCCTGCAGGAAATTCACCATCTGGTTAAGACGGATATCTCCGCCCCCAATGGCGGCCAGCAGCTCATCCAGCTCGTTAAAGTTGTAGCGCGGCAGCAGGAATTTTTCCGCCTCTTTCAGGTGGATGCCTAAATGTTCCAGCTCGTCATCGAGGATCTGGCGCCCGGCAAGGATGTTCTTGTCACGATCCTGCTTGCGGAACCAGGCGTGTATTTTTGAGCGCCCGCGGCTGGTAGTGATATAGCCGAGGTTCGGGTTCAGCCAGTCGCGGCTCGGGTTCGGCTGTTTCTGGGTGATGATGTCCACCTGATCGCCCATCTGCAGCTGATAGGTGAACGGCACGATACGCCCGCCGATTTTGGCCCCGATGCAGCGATGCCCCACGTCACTGTGGATGTGGTAAGCGAAGTCGAGCGGCGTTGAGCCCGCAGGCAGGTCAACCACGTCGCCTTTTGGCGTAAAGACGTAGACCCGGTCATCAAAGACCTGGCTGCGCACTTCGTCGAGCATTTCGCCGGAGTCGGCCATCTCCTCCTGCCACGCAATCAGCTTACGCAGCCAGGCGATGCGATCTTCGTGCCCGGAGCGCGCCCCCCCTGAGGTGCCCTCTTTGTACTTCCAGTGCGCGGCGACGCCCAGCTCGGACTCTTCGTGCATCTGTTTGGTACGGATCTGGATCTCGACCGGTTTGCCGCCCGGCCCCAGCACCACAGTGTGGATCGACTGGTAGCCGTTCGGTTTCGGGTTAGCGACGTAGTCGTCAAACTCATCCGGCATGTGGCGGTAATGGGTGTGAACAATACCCAGCGCGGCGTAGCAGTCCTGTAACCGCTCCGCCACGATACGCACGGCGCGCACGTCAAACAGCTCGTCAAAGGCGAGATGCTTCTTCTGCATTTTGCGCCAGATGCTGTAGATATGCTTCGGACGGCCATACACTTCGGCCTTCACGCCCTCTTCTTTCATCGACTTACGCAAGCCGCCGACAAACTCGTCGATGTAGTGTTCACGGTCGATACGGCGCTCGTGCAGCAGCTTAGCAATGCGCTTGTATTCCGCCGGGTGCAGGTAGCGGAAGCAGTAATCTTCCAGCTCCCATTTCAGCTGCCCGATCCCCAGACGGTTCGCCAGCGGGGCATAGATATTGGTGCACTCTTTCGCCGCCAGCACGCGTTCATCTTCCGGCGCGTCTTTCACTTCCCGCAGATGGGCGACGCGTTCCGCAAGCTTGATCACCACGCAGCGGAAATCATCCACCATCGCCAGCAGCATACGGCGGACGTTATCGACCTGTTCAGAGGAGACCGAATCGGTGTGGGTGGCTTTAAGCTGGCGGATGGCCGCCATGTCGCGCACGCCGTGGATCAGGGCGACAACGGATTTACCCACGCTTTCGCGAAGGACATCTTCTGTGACCACCTCCGCGTCCGCCAGCGGGAACAGCAGCGCAGCCTGCAGCGTTTCGATATCCATGCTCAGCATCGAGAGGATTTCGACCATTTCAATGCCGCGCCACAGCATCAGCTCGGCGTCGGGATGCCCCTGAGTGGTGCGCAGACAATAGGCCCATGTTTCGGTTAAGCGTTCACACGACTGCTGGCTGGCAATCCCCAGACTTGCGATCCATTTTTGTGGGTCAAACTCACCAGCTTTATTGAGATGTGCACTTCTTACCGCAACCATTGTCCTCTCCTTTAGGGACCCTTGCCTGTCGAATTCGACAAGCCGAAACTCATCAGTTGTGTTCAAACAACGCCATTGATTCCAGATGTCCAGTGTGCGGGAACATATCAAGCATTGCCAGACGCTGAATCTGGTAACCCGCCGCGAGTAACGTCTCGCTATCCCGGGCAAGCGTCGCCGGATTACAGGAAACATAGACCACGCGTTTGGGAGCGAGTTTAATAATATGCTGCATCACGCCTGGCGCGCCCGCGCGTGCCGGGTCCAGCAGGATTTTATCGAAACCGTGCGCCGCCCAGGGCTGCCTGGTGACATCCTCTTCCAGATTCTCATGAAAAAATGTCACGTTTTGCAGCGCATTGTGAACAGCGTTGTCGCGCCCCTTTTCCACCAGCGCCGCCACGCCCTCTACGCCCACGACGCTGTGCGCCCGTTTTGCCAGCGGCAGGGTAAAGTTGCCCATCCCGCAGAACAGGTCGAGCACCCGGTCTTCTGGCTGAATATCCAGCCACGCCAGCGTGGTCGCCACCATCTGCTGATTTACACCGTCATTGACCTGAATAAAATCGCGCGGACTGAACGTTAAGCGTAGCCCGTCTGAATCATACCAGGGCGTTTCACCGCTCAGTTGCTCAAGTATCTCGCTTTGCGGAGCGAGATAAAGCGCAAGGTCAAGGGAATGCGAAAAGCGTTCCAGTTTTTCACGATCCTGGGCCGACAGCGGCGCCGTATGGCGCAGAACCATCAGCGGACCGCTGTTGGCCAGCACCAGCTCAACGTGCCCGAGATGGCGAGCACCCTGCAGTTCAGAGAGGCATTTGCGCACTTCTGGCAGCAATGCCTCAAGACGGGGCACCAGAATGGGGCACTGTTTTACGTCCACGATGTCGCTGGAGTTAGCCTTGCGAAAGCCCATCTCCAGACGCGCGGTTTTCGGCTGCCAGTTCAGGCTCAGACGCGCCCGGCGGCGGTAGCCCCAGGGCTTATCGGCGATGACTTCATCGACGTCGTGCTTTAGCAAGCGCGCCAGGGCATTGCTTTTGCTGCGCTCCTGGAGCGCAACGCTGGCGTGCTGCTGTTGGCAGCCGCCGCACACGCCGAAGTGCGGACAGCGTGGCGTTTCGCGTTCCGGGCTATCATTAAGACGACGCTTTACCTGCCCGCGTGCGTACTGACGTTTCTCTTCCGTCAGGGTGATTTCCGCACGCTCCTGGGGCAGCAGTCCGGGGATAAACACGGTCTTACCCTCATGGCGCGCCACCCCCTGTCCGAACGGATCGAGGTCTGTCACTTCAACAGTTATGATCTGACGCGTCGTCACGCGTCGCTTTGCAGAGTAGAATTGCGCCATCGCCGGGAATTTTCTCAAATGAACATATTGACTCTAATTGTCCCATAACGGAACTCCATGACCAACTACAGCCTGCGTGCGCGCATGATGATTTTGATCCTCGCCCCTACCGTACTCATTGGTTTACTGCTGAGTACCTTCTTCGTGGTGCACCGTTATAACGACCTGCAGCGCCAGCTCGAGGACGCAGGGGCCAGCATTATTGAGCCGCTGGCAGTCTCCAGCGAATACGGCATGAACCTGCAAAATCGCGAGCCAATAGGCCAGCTCATCAGCATTCTGCATCGCCGTCATTCAGAGATTGTGCGGGCTATCTCGGTGTATGACCAAAATAATCGCCTGTTCGTCACCTCCAACATCCAGCTTGACCCGGATACCCTGAAGCTGCCGGACGGTTCCGCGTTTCCCAAGCGGCTGAGCGTGATCCGCCAGGGCGAAAAAATGATCCTGCGCACGCCGATTATCTCGGAAAGCTATTCACCGGATGAATCACCCGCGTCGGACGCCAAGCCCAATAACAACCTGCTGGGATATGTGGCCCTGGAGCTGGATCTCAAGTCCGTGCGGCTGCAGCAGTACCGGGAGATCTTTATCTCCACGGTGATGATGCTGTTTTGTATCGGCATCGCGCTGATCTTCGGCTGGCGTCTGATGCGCGATGTAACCAGCCCTATCCGCAACATGGTGAATACCGTCGACCGCATCCGCCGGGGCCAGCTCGACAGCCGCGTCGAAGGCTTTATGCTCGGCGAGCTGGATATGCTGAAAAATGGCATCAACTCGATGGCGATGTCGCTGGCGGCGTACCACGAGGAGATGCAGCATAACGTCGATCAGGCCACCTCCGACCTGCGGGAAACCCTGGAGCAGATGGAGATCCAGAACGTCGAGCTGGATCTGGCGAAAAAACGCGCCCAGGAGGCGGCCCGCATTAAGTCAGAGTTCCTGGCGAACATGTCCCACGAGCTGCGCACCCCGCTTAATGGGGTAATCGGCTTTACCCGCCTGACCCTGAAAACCGAGCTCAACCCGACCCAGCGCGACCACCTGCATACCATCGAGCGTTCGGCTAATAACCTGCTGGCGATCATCAACGACGTGCTGGACTTCTCCAAGCTCGAGGCGGGCAAACTGATCCTCGAGAGCATTCCGTTCCCGCTGCGCAACACCCTGGATGAAGTGGTCACCCTGCTGGCGCACTCCTCTCACGATAAAGGGCTGGAGCTGACGCTGAACATTAAAAACGACGTGCCGGACAACGTGATTGGCGATCCGCTGCGCCTGCAGCAGGTGATCACCAACCTGGTGGGTAACGCCATTAAATTCACCGAGAGCGGTAACATCGACGTGCTGGTTGAAAAGCGCGCCATCAGTAATACCAAGGTGCAGATTGAGGTGCAGATCCGCGACACCGGGATCGGTATTCCTGAGCGGGATCAGTCCCGGCTGTTCCAGGCCTTCCGTCAGGCCGATGCCAGCATCTCCCGTCGCCACGGCGGCACCGGGCTGGGGCTGGTGATCACCCAGAAGCTGGTTAACGAGATGGGGGGTGATATCTCCTTCCACAGCCAGCCTAACCGGGGTTCAACCTTCTGGTTCCATATCAATCTTGACCTGAACCCGAATGTCCTGACCGATCGCCTGGCCATGGATTGCCTGCAGGGTAAACGGCTGGCGTACGTGGAGCCCAATACCGCCGCCGCGCAAAGCACCCTCGATGTGCTGAGCACCACTCCGCTGGAGGTGGTTTACAGTCCGGGGTTCTCCGCGCTGCCGGTTGACCATTACGACATTCTGCTGATGGGGATCCCGGTGACCTTTACCGGCGAGCTGAGCATGCAGCAGGAGCGGCTGGCGAAAGCGGCCTCGATGACCGATTACCTGCTGCTGGCCCTGCCGTGCCATGCGCAGATTAACGCCGAGGAGCTTAAGCATGACGGAGCGGCCGCCTGTCTGCTGAAACCGCTGACCGCCACCCGCCTGCTGCCGACCCTGACCGAGTACTGCCGCCTGAACCATCACGCCGCGCCTGCGATCAGCGATGAGAGCAAACTGCCGATGACCGTGATGGCGGTGGATGATAACCCCGCCAACCTGAAGCTGATTGGCGCGCTGCTGGAGGATCAGGTACAGCATGTCGAACTGTGCGAGAGCGGCCTGCAGTCCGTGGAGCGGGCGAAGGAGATGCCGTTTGACCTGATCATGATGGATATTCAGATGCCCGGCATGGACGGCATCCGCGCCTGTGAACTGATTCGCCAGCTTCCTCATCACCTGCAAACGCCGGTTATCGCCGTAACGGCGCATGCGATGGCGGGTCAAAAAGAGAAGCTGCTGAGCGCCGGGATGAACGACTATCTGGCGAAGCCGATCGAAGAAGAGAAGCTGCGCAGCCTGCTGTTGCGCTACAAACCCGGCCCCGCCACGGGCAACCGGATAGCCCCGCCGGAGCCCCCGGCGATAGTGGTTAACAGCAGTGCAACCCTCGACTGGCAGCTGGCGCTGCGTCAGGCTGCGGGTAAAAACGATCTGGCGCGGGAGATGCTGCAGATGCTGGTGGCCTTCCTGCCGGAGATCCGCAATAAGGTGGAAGAGCAGCTGGTAGGTGAAGATCCGGAAGACCTGCTCGGAGCGATCCATAAGCTGCACGGCAGCTGCGGGTACAGCGGGGTGCCGCGCCTGAAGAATCTCTGTCAGCTGCTGGAACAGCAGTTACGTTCCGGCACGCCGGAGAGCGAGCTGGAACCGGAGTTCCTGGAGCTGCTGGATGAGATGGATAACGTTACGCGGGAAGCGATGAAGGTGCTGGGATAGTAAAGCGACCCCCTCTCACTGAGGGAGAGGGTTGGGGTGAGGGAGAATATGCCGCACCGGTGGCTGTTCCGTTCACTTCCAGAGTCGTGCTTCTCTGTTACAACGGAACCGGTGAACGTGCCAGGGCGGCTCAATCGCCACCGCCCTGGCGACCCGGGCTACCGGCAAGAAAATCGCCGCTTCGCGGATTGTTCGCCCCATCCCTGGGGCTCACCCCTTCGGGGCCAGCGCAAGCGCTGTCCAAAATTGCTCCCGGCAATTTTGTCCTCAGCTTATTCCTTCAGGCTTTCGGGTCGGGCACCAGCCTGCATCCATGCAGGCTATGCCCTCTCGGCGCGTCCATGCGCCTCGCCCCGGCCTTACGGAAACGCTTCGGCGATTTTCAGCCGGACCTTGTCATCGCTGTAATTAATTAATTTTTTTCTAAAAAAATCTTTCGCTTTAAAGATAAAAAATCTCTGAGACCTCTTAGCCCTTCTGACCTGTCCCCATCCCCACCTTCAGTACGGCCGCAATATTCCTCGCCGCCATCCGCACATTCTCCTCGGCGTTTTCCAGCGCCTCCTCCAGCGTGCAGACGGTGTAAATCACGCTGAACACCGCGTCGATGCCGTGTTCATGCACCACGCCGACATCCGCCGTCAGGCTGCCCGCGAGGCCAATCACCGGTTTATTGTGGCGTTTGGCAATCTTCGCCACGCCCACCGGTACTTTGCCATGAATAGTCTGGCTGTCGATCCGCCCTTCGCCGGTGATCACCAGATCGGCGTCGGCCACCTGGCTGTCGAGGTTGAGTGCATCGGTCACAATTTCAATGCCCTGGCGCAGCTGCGCGCCGCAAAAGGCATACAACGCTGCCCCCATACCGCCCGCGGCACCGCCGCCGGCCAGGTCGAGCACGTCAACGTCCAGGTCGCGGGCGATGATCCGGGCATACTGCGTCAGCGCACGATCGAGACGAACGATCATCTCCGGGGTTGCCCCCTTCTGCGGACCAAATACCGCGGTGGCGCCGTTGTCGCCGGTCAGCGGATTGGTGACGTCGCAGGCCACTTCAATGCGGCACTCCGCCAGCCGTTTATCCAGGCCGCTGATGTCGATACACGCCAGCTTCTCCAGCTCGCCGCCGCCCGCGCCGAGGGCGTGACCCTGTTCATCCAGCAGCTTCGCGCCAAGCGCCTGCACCATCCCTGCGCCGCCATCGTTGGTGGCGCTGCCGCCAATGCCGATGATGATATGTTTTACGCCCGCATCCAGCGCATGACGGATCAGCTCCCCGGTTCCCCAGGAGGTGGTTTTCAGCGGATTACGCTGGGCCGGAGGGACCAGTTCAAGACCGCTGGCCGCCGCCATCTCGATAAATGCGCTTTTGCCATCGCCGGAGCGGCCATAAAAACCGTCAACATGCTCGCCGAGCGGCCCCGTTACCCGCACCTGAATAATGTCACCCTGAGTGGCGGCGACCATCGCTTCCACGGTGCCCTCGCCACCATCGGCAACCGGCAGTTTCACGTACTCCGCTGTCGGGAAAATCTCGCAAAATCCTTGCTCTATCGCCGTCGCCACTGCCAGAGCACTTAGGCTCTCTTTGTAGGAGTCCGGTGCGATAACTATTTTCATAAGCCGTCCTTACGCATGTTGACTACCATAAGCATACACCCGTCACGCAAGAGAAAATGCCGACTCCCGCAGGAACCGGCACCGGACTTAACGCACCATGCAAGGGCGTTTGTTGTTGAAGGTCCACTCCGGGATCAGGTACTGCATCGCCATCGCGTCGTCGCGCGCGCCCAGGCCGTGCTGCAGATAGAGCTCGTGCGCCTTCATCACCCGATCCATATCCAGCTCAACGCCCAGACCCGGCGTGGTCGGCACCTGCACCATACCGCCTTTGATTTCGAACGGCTCTTTGGTCAGGCGCTGGTTGCCCTCCTGCCAGATCCAGTGGGTGTCGATGGCAGTGATGTTGCCCGGCGCGGCGGCAGCCACGTGGGTGAACATCGCCAGCGAGATATCAAAGTGGTTGTTGGAGTGCGAGCCCCAGGTCAGGCCGAACTCGTGGCACATCTGCGCCACGCGCACCGAGCCCTGCATGGTCCAGAAGTGCGGATCCGCCAGCGGAATGTCCACCGACTGCAGCGACAGGGTGTGCCCCATCTGACGCCAGTCGGTGGCGATCATATTGGTTGCGGTCGGCAGGCCGGTGGCGCGGCGGAACTCAGCCATCACTTCGCGGCCGGAGAAGCCCTGCTCAGCCCCGCACGGATCTTCCGCGTAGGCCAGAACCCCCTTCAGGCGTTTACCGATGCGGATCGCTTCATCGAGCGACCATGCCCCGTTAGGATCGAGGGTAACGCGCGCCTGCGGGAAGCGTTTCGCCAGCGCGATGATCGATTCGGCTTCCTCGTCACCGGCCAGCACGCCGCCCTTTAGTTTGAAATCGTTGAAGCCGTACTTCTCGTAAGCCGCTTCCGCCAGGCGGACAACCGCATCCGGGGTCATCGCCTCTTCGTGGCGCAGGCGATACCAGTCGCACTGCTCATCCGGCTGGCTCTGGTACGGCAGCGGCGTCAGCTTGCGGTTGCCCACGAAGAAGAGGTAACCCAGCATCTCGACTTTAGAGCGCTGCTGCCCGTCACCCAGCAGCGAGGCGACGTTCACCCCCAGGTGCTGGCCCAGCAGGTCGAGCATCGCCGCTTCAATACCGGTGACCACGTGAATGGTAGTGCGCAGGTCAAACGTCTGCAGCCCGCGTCCGCCCGCGTCACGGTCGGCAAATTCGTTACGTACCGCATTGAGGACGTTTTTGTACGCGCCCAGCGTTTTGCCGACGACCAGCGGGATCGCATCTTCCAGCGTTTTACGGATCTTCTCGCCACCCGGGATTTCACCCACGCCGGTATGACCGGAGTTGTCTTTGATAATCACAATATTACGGGTGAAGAACGGGGCATGGGCGCCGCTCAGGTTCATCAGCATGCTGTCATAACCGGCAACCGGAACGATCTGCATGGAGGTGACAACAGGCGTAGTAAAAGTGCTCATAATTCAATCCTTTAATCAGTGGCGACCGAACGCAGGGCGTTTACGGTCAAAGGTCCAGCCGGGGATAAGGTACTGCATCGGGCCTGCATCATTACGTGCGCCGCCAGGCAGTTTCTTATACGCCTCATGCGCTTTGTGGATCTGATCCCAGTCAAGCTCCACGCCAAGCCCCGGTGCGTCAGGAACGGCAATCTTGCCGTTTTTAATTTCGAGTGGATTTTTGGTCAGGCGCGCTTCGCCTTCCTGCCAGATCCAGTGGGTGTCGATAGCCGTCGGCGTGCCCGGAGCGGCGGCACCGACGTGGGTAAACATCGCCAGCGAAATATCAAAGTGGTTGTTGGAGTGGCAACCCCAGGTTAAGCCCCAGTCATCGCACAGCTGCGCCACGCGTACCGCGCCGGAAAGGGTCCAGAAGTGCGGATCCGCCAGCGGAATATCCACCGAGTTCAGCATCACCGCATGGCCCATCTCGCGCCAGTTGGTGGCAATCATGTTGGTTGCCACCGGCAGGCCCGTGGCGCGGCGGAACTCTGCCATCACCTCACGGCCGGAGAAGCCCTGCTCAGCGCCACAGGGATCTTCGGCGTAGGTCAGCACATCGCCCAGGCCTTTGCACAGGGCGATGGCTTCATCCAGCAGCCACGCGCCGTTGGGGTCCACGGTGATGCGGGCATCCGGGAAGCGTTTTTTCAGGGCGCGGGCGCTGTCGATCTCCTGCTCGCCCGGCAGTACGCCGCCTTTCAGTTTGAAATCTTTAAAGCCGTAGCGATCCTGCGCCGCTTCCGCCAGGCGGACCACCGCCTCGCTGGTGAGCGCCTCCTGATGGCGCAGGTGATACCACTCGTGGTTGCCCGGTGAACGCTCCAGATAAGGCAGATCGGTTTTGTTGCGATCCCCCAGGTAGAAGAGGTAGCCCAGCACGGTGACCGCATCGCGCTGTTTACCGGGACCCAGCAGTTCACATACCGGCACGTTCAGCGCTTTGCCGAGAAGATCCAGCAGCGCCGCTTCCAGCGCCGCCACCGCATTGACCCGCAGTTCAAATGTCCAGGCGCCTTTGCCGAAGGTATCGAAGTCGGCAGACTGGTTGCCCTTGTGCACGCGCTGTACCACTTTGTTCAGCCGCGCCACCTCCTGACCGACCACCTGCGGGATGGCATCCACCAGCGTCTGGTAGATCACCTCGCCGCCGGGGGCTTCCCCTACGCCGGTATTCCCGGCGTTATCGGTCAGCACCACGATGTTGCGGGTAAACCAGGCGTTATGTGCGCCGCCGATGTTCAGCAGCATGCTGTCCTGGCCGGCGACCGGAATAACCTTCATTTCAGTGACGATAGGGCTGGATTGCATACTCATCATGAACGCTCCGCAACAGGTTTCAGCTCGATACGTTTGATATCACCCACCAGCACCAGGTAGCTCAGCACCGCTACCAGGGCATGGATCCCGACGTAAATCAGCGCCCCGTTGAACGAGCCGGTAGTGCCGACGATGTAGCCGATGGCAATCGGGGTGACGATCCCGGAGATGTTGCCGAACATATTGAACAGACCACCGCTCAGGCCGCTGATCTCTTTCGGCGCGGTATCTGCCATCACCGCCCAGCCCAGCGCACCGATACCTTTACCGAAGAACGCCATCGCCATAAAGCCGATAATCATCCACTCGGCGTCAACGTAGTTACACACCACCATCGACATGGAGAGCAGCATCCCCAGCACGATTGGCGTTTTACGGGCGATATTCAGGGAACCCGTGCGACGCATCAGCCAGTCGGAAATTACCCCGCCCAGCACGCCGCCGACAAAGCCGCAGATCGCCGGAACAGAGGCCACAAACCCGGCTTTCAGAATCGACATGCCGCGTGCCTGCACCAGATAGACCGGGAACCAGGTAATAAAGAAGTAGGTTAAGGCGTTGATGCAGTACTGGCCGAGGTAAATCCCCACCATCATGCGGGAGCCCACCAGCTGTTTGATCTGGCCCCATTTCTGGCTGCACGGCACTTTCTCTTTGTTTTTCGCCTGATCCATGTTGATCAGCGCGCCGCCTTCGGCGATGTAGTCCAGCTCTTTCTGGTTTACGCCCGGATGCTGGTTCGGCTCGTGGATCACTTTCAGCCAGACAAAGCTGATCAGAATACCCAGACCGCCCATGAAGAAGAACACGTGTGACCAGCCCACCTCGTGAGTCAGCCAGCCCATGATTGGGGCGAAGATGACGGTGGCGAAGTATTGCGCGGAGTTAAAAATGGAGACCGCCGTTCCCCTCTCCTGGGCCGGGAACCAGGCCGCCACTATGCGGCTGTTGCCCGGGAAGGATGGCGCTTCTGCCAGACCCACCAGGAAGCGCAGAGTAAAGAGCGCGACGATAATGCCAAAGCCGTTGAAGATATCGACAAAGCCCTGTAACAGGGTGAACAGGGACCAGATGAAGATGGACCAGAAGTAGACACGTTTAGAGCCGAAGCGGTCAAGCAGCCAACCGCCGGGGATTTGGCCAATAACATAGGCCCATGAAAATGCAGAGAAAACATACCCCATACCGACCGGATCCAGACCGATATCTTTTGCCATCTCTGAACCGGCAATCGACAGCGTGGCGCGGTCGCCATAGTTGAAGGATGTGACGATAAACAGCATCACCACTATCCAGTAGCGGGCATTGGTACGCTTTTCAGCGCTGCTCGCCGCTTGGCTTAATGAACTCATTCTTGCACTCCTGAATCATAGCGTTTTCGCTACGTTCATTCTGAACAGCTCAACCGTAGGGTAATCAGAATGACGTGTATGTGTTTTTTGCAGTTCAAACGTGAGGTCGTTTCGCCTTACTGACTGCATTTTTATTAACTGGCGAAAAAAGTATAAGAAAGGATCCAGGTAGCCCTCACCGTGCAACGCCACAACATTGGGACCATCCTGTGCGGTTGTTTGTGGCAAAAGCCTAACTCAATGGAAGGTAGTTCACGGAAACGTGGCTGAGTGAGAAAACAGCAGAAGAGAAAGAGAAGAGTGTGAATCAGGTCGCTTGACGCGGTGGAATGCCCTCCCGCGGCCGGGAGGGAAAGGATTTAGCCGAGAAGCGTGCCCCAGTGTTCAACCCAGGGATTGGATTCGCTCTCCGGCTCGGGATGTTCAGAGGCATCAATCATCAGCATCTCACCGACGCGCTGCGCGCTTTGCTCCTGCAATAGCGCATCGAACTGCTTACCGCCGCCGCAGAAGTTCGCGTACGTGCTGTCACCGAGCGCAATAATGCCGTAGCGCATTTCCGGCTGGTAACCCAGCTTATCCTTGATCCCCTGAAACAGCGGAACGATGCTGTCCGGCAGATCGCCCTGCCCGGTTGTCGAGGTGACCACCAGCGCATACTGACCCTGATATTTTTCCCAGTCGGCCAGATCGGGATCTTCATAGACCGTGGCTTTATGGCCCATTCCCGCGAGAATCGCTTCGGCCTCTTCAGCCACCAGCAGCGAATTGCCGTACATCGTGCCGACAAAAATTCCGATTACCGCCATGTTTTACTCCCTGATTAGACGCAATTAACGATCATCCTGAACGCTGGCAACGTCAAACTCAACCCTTTCATTTTCGGGGAGTTGTCCGCGCCATCCAAACTGTGACAGCGCCTGCATCCACACCTCGTCCAGCCCGGCCCGGATCGTCAGCGGCTCACCGGTAAAGGGATGGATAAGCTGCAGCTGGCTGGCGTGTAACATCAGCCGGTTGCAGCCAAAATGCTCCGCTGCGCTGCGGTTCTGGCGTAGATCGCCGTGCTTGCTGTCGCCGATGATCGGGTGGCGCAGATGCGCCAGATGGCGTCGCAGCTGGTGCTTACGCCCGGTTTTCGGCTCGAGTTCGATCAGACTATAGCGCGTGGTGGGAAACTTACTGGTGGCAACCGGCATTTCAGTGGTCGCCATCCCGCGATAGTCAGTCACCGCCGGCTGCGGGCCCTTGTCGTCGCGGGCATACTTATCGGCGATTTTATCCAGCTCTTCCGTCAGGGGATAATCGAGGGTTGCGGCTTCTGTGAGCCAGCCGCGGACAATCGCGTGGTAGCGCTTCTGGATCTGATGCTGCTCGAACTGCTGCGACAGACGTCGTCCGGCTTCACTGGAGAGCCCCATCAGCAGAACGCCGGAAGTCGGTCTGTCGAGACGATGTGCCGTAAAGACATGCTGACCGATCTGGTCGCGCACCGTCTGCATGACGACGACTTTCTCATCCCGATCCAGCCAGCTGCGGTGTACCAGCCAGCCCGAAGGTTTATTGACGGCCACCAGCCACTCATCCTGATAGAGGATCTCGATCATGCGTCGTCGCCAAAGAGCGTATCCAGCGCCAGCAGTGCTGTGAGCACCGCGTCACGAGAAGGATGGGCGGCGTCCAGCGCCATTTCATAATAGGGCGCCACGGCAAAGCTCTGGGGCAGCGGATGACCGCTATCCAGCAGGGCGTGCATGCGGGGGATGAGCACCCATTGCAGCCACTCAAACGGCTCCAGGGTATCCATGCAGAAAGGTTGCGTACTTTCAAACGCGTCAGGCTGCGGCGCCGTCTCCTGCCACAGCTGATGCTCGCGCAGTAAAGCTTCGATAGCGTGCAGTTGCGCGCGCACGTTGTCGTGATGGGTCATGAAAACCTCAACTGAAAATGTGAACGACGCGCAGCATAGCAAAGAGCACGCAGAAATAAAAAAAGGGAGCACTGTTTACACAGTGCTCCCGGTTCGTTTCGCAGCAATCCAGCTACTTTTGGTGCTCCCTGCTCATCCGTGACAACTTTTCCTCTGACCCGAAGGTCTGGTCTTCCCTTGACCGCTGCATCCTGCGCACATCGTCCTGATGTGACTGCTTCATCCTGAAACGTCCTGGCCTTCCTGACCCACCGGACATCCTTACCGGCTCTCATTCTCCGTCCTGGAGGTGTCCTTCAACGCGTCCTGCGTTATCCTCTTGCTTCTTCCTGAAGCCTTCCCTGTAACGCCTTCCTGACGTGTCCTTGATAAGAAACGTCATCATCCTGATGTTCGTCTCTTGTGTCGGCTTCCTGTCGACGGACATAGAATCCCTTATTCCGCTTCGTCTTACAAGGCAGTGCGTAAGCCAGATTAAAGAGTCGGCTTATCTGTAAGACAGGATTTAATCGTTCAACTTATTGATTAAATTAACCTTTAATAGAAGCTTAACAGAGTGTGCATACAGGTCATGACGCCGATCTCTCACAAACTCTGTAAGAGATCTCTCACAAGCGCACTAGTATTCAGGATTACACAACGGGATGAAGATGATTGAGGAAATCCGCAAGGGAATCGGAGAGGAGCTGACGTTTTTGCGTGCCCAGCGTCTCTTTAATGACGTTGCCTGTGAGATTACAGACGGAGATAACGTCCATTTCACTGTCGAGCGTGGCGATAAACAGCGTTGGCGATAGCTTCAGACGCTTCTGGGTCACCAGGTGCCCAATCAGATTCTCCTGTACGCGCAGCAGGTCCTCTTCACTCCAGGTTTGCAGCAGCGTCAGCGCTTCATTAGCAAAGCGAGCAGACATATCCCCGGCGAACTGAGTGGTATAGAACGCGTGGACCGCTGGTTGTACCACAATGTCCATGGCGCGTTCAATGGCATTTACATTCTGCTCAGCGGTAAACGGCTGCGGCTGCCAGGTTACCCTATCTGCGGAAGAGGTAATAATGCAGGGTGAAGGCACGCCGTACAGCTCTTCGCTTTGCGGCCATGACTCTTTCTGTTCATGCCATGCGTCACAATAACGCGTGGTAAATGCAGTTAACGCAGCAGCAGTCTCTTTATCCACCGGTTTCTCTCTTCATATAAGCCAGGATACACTCAGCCCCATAGTTTACCTTTAAAGTGACAACGAAACATGTCTTACGAAAATCATGACGCCTTATCGGGCCTGACGCTGGGCAAAAGCACAGCCTACCGCGACATCTACGATGCCAGCCTGTTACAGGGCGTGCCGCGCAGTCTCAACCGCGATCCGCTGGGTCTGAAGGCCGATGCCCTGCCCTTCCACGGCGGCGATATCTGGACGCTGTATGAACTCTCCTGGCTGAACGCCCGCGGGCTGCCGCAGGTGGCGGTCGGTCACGTTGAGCTGGATCACGCCAGCGTGAATCTGGTGGAGTCTAAAAGTTTTAAGCTCTACCTCAACAGCTTTAACCAGACGCGTTTCGACAGTTGGGAAGCGGTGCAACGCACGCTGGAACGCGACTTAAGCGCCTGCGCCCAGGGCAAGGTCACCGTGGCGCTCTACCGGATTGATGAGCTGGAAGGTCAGCCCATCGCCCACTTCCACGGCACCTGCATCGACGATCAGGATATTGAGATCGACAACTACGCGTTTGACGCCGCCTGGCTGGAAAATGCCGCCAGCGGCAAAGTGGTGGAAGAGACGCTGGTCAGCCACCTGCTGAAATCCAACTGCCTGATTACCCACCAGCCTGACTGGGGCTCCGTGCAGATTAAGTATCGCGGCGCGAAAATCGACCGTGAAAAGCTGCTGCGCTATCTGGTCTCTTTCCGTAATCATAACGAGTTTCACGAGCAGTGCGTTGAGCGCATCTTCAACGACATTCTCCATTTCTGCCAGCCAGAGGCGCTGAGCGTCTATGCCCGCTATACCCGACGCGGCGGGCTGGATATCAATCCGTGGCGCAGCAACACCGATTTCGTTCCGGCGATTGGCCGGTTAGTGCGTCAGTAAAATAAATAAATTCACAATATGCGCGGTCTGTTCCGCGCTTTAGGTTGTGAAACGTCATAAGCCAGGGCTATTGTAATCAACAGGGAAAGACGATAAACGTCCCGTAAGGAGCTCACTTGATTACACATATTAGCCCGCTTGGCTCAATGGATATGTTGTCGCAGCTGGAAGTGGACATGCTCAAGAGCACGGCCAGCAGCGATCTCTATCAACTGTTTCGCAACTGTTCGCTTGCCGTTCTGAACTCCGGTAGCCTCACTGACAACAGCAAAGAGTTGCTGTCCCGCTTTGAAAGCTTTGATATCAACGTCCTGCGTCGCGAACGCGGCGTGAAGCTGGAGCTGATTAATCCACCTGAAGATGCCTTCGTGGACGGACGCATTATTCGTGCGCTGCAGGCCAACCTGTTTGCCGTCCTGCGCGATATCCTGTTCGTGAATGGTCAGATCAGTAACGCCGGTCGTTTCCAGCATCTGAACCTGGAGAGCTCGGTCCATATCACTAACCTGGTGTTCTCTATTCTGCGTAACGCCCGCGCCCTGCACGTGGGCGAAGCCCCGAGCATGGTGGTGTGCTGGGGTGGACACTCCATCAACGAAACCGAATATCTCTACGCCCGTCGCGTGGGTACCCAGCTGGGTCTGCGCGAGCTGAACATCTGCACAGGCTGCGGCCCGGGTGCGATGGAAGCGCCCATGAAAGGTGCTGCCGTGGGCCATGCGCAGCAGCGCTACAAAGAGGGGCGCTTCATCGGCATGACCGAGCCGTCGATCATCGCCGCAGAGCCGCCTAACCCGCTGGTTAACGAACTGATCATCATGCCGGACATCGAGAAGCGTCTGGAGGCGTTTGTCCGCATCGCTCACGGGATTATCATCTTCCCGGGCGGCGTGGGTACGGCAGAAGAGTTGCTCTATCTGCTGGGCATTCTGATGCACCCGGCTAACCAGGATCAGGTCCTGCCGCTGATCCTCACCGGGCCGAAAGAGAGCGCTGACTACTTCCGCGTGCTGGATGAGTTCATCGTGCATACGCTCGGCGAGACGGCGCGTCGTCACTACCGCATTATCATTGACGATGCCGCAGAAGTGGCTCGCCTGATGAAAAAGGCGATGCCGCTGGTTAAAGAGAACCGCCGCGATACCGGGGATGCCTACAGCTTTAACTGGTCAATTCGCATTGCGCCGGATCTACAGATCCCGTTTGAGCCGTCCCATGAAAATATGGCAAACCTGAAACTGTATCCGGATCAGCCTGTTGAGACGCTGGCCGCCGACCTGCGCCGCGCCTTCTCGGGCATTGTGGCGGGTAACGTGAAAGAGGTGGGTATCCAGGCCATTGAAGAGTTTGGTCCGTATAAGATCCATGGCGACCGCGAAATGATGCGCCGCATGGACGATCTGCTGCAGGGCTTTGTCGCCCAGCACCGTATGAAACTCCCCGGCACTGCCTATATCCCCTGCTACGAGATTTGCGCATAACCTCTGTGTCCGGCAGCCTGCCGGACGCCTTCTCACTCGCCTGACCGCCGGGAATGGTTATAGCCGCCCGGCTTTTTTATTGCGTTCAGTAACATGGCCTGCGTTGTAACATCATCGTTACTTATATTTCCGTTATTTCATAACATAACGCAAACGATTACGTGGTTTTACAGAGCGTGATAAATTACCCCTAAACACCATAAAGCATTAAAAAATGCTCTAAACAGGCGCTTTTACAGCGTATGCCTCCTATCTTACAGGGCTGTCTGGTACGCCACATATCGTTGATGGTAGCCTTCGCGCCCAGAAATTCGTCGTGATGATTTATTAGCAGATAAATGGTCTAAAGATACCCACCTCAAAAGTAGATTATTGCATTTGAGATCGGGATCACTGATAGATCCATTACGAAAATGTATCTTTCCGCCCGCTGATAGTTACGGAGAAAAATCATATAAAAACCGTCACTGAGCGAATTTCATATTACGTTTAGCTCTTTTTGCATCGAATTTGACCAGAAACCTGACATTAGCTACTCCTGGAGACACAGATGGAAACCACTCAAACCAGCACCGTTGCTTCGATTGAAACCCGAAGCGGATGGCGTAAAACCGATACCATGTGGATGCTTGGCCTGTACGGCACGGCAATCGGCGCTGGTGTTCTCTTCCTGCCTATTAACGCGGGTGTTGGCGGCTTGATTCCGCTGATCATCATGGCAATCATTGCGTTCCCGATGACCTACTTCGCACACCGCGGCCTGACCCGTTTTGTGCTGTCCGGTAAAAACCCGGGTGAAGACATCACCGAAGTGGTTGAAGAGCATTTCGGCATTGGCGCAGGTAAGCTGATTACCCTGCTCTACTTCTTCGCAATTTACCCAATCCTGCTGGTGTATAGCGTGGCGATCACCAACACCGTTGACAGCTTCATGACCCACCAGCTGGGCATGACGCCGCCACCGCGCGCCATTCTTTCGCTGATCCTGATTGTCGGCATGATGACTATCGTGCGCTTCGGTGAGCAGATGATTGTTAAAGCGATGAGCGTGCTGGTGTTCCCGTTCGTTATTGCCCTGATGGTGCTGGCCTGCTACCTGATCCCACAGTGGAACGGCGCGGCGCTGGAAACCCTCTCCCTGAGCAGCGCGTCTGCTACCGGTAACGGCCTGTGGATGACCCTGTGGCTGGCAATCCCGGTAATGGTCTTCTCATTCAACCACTCCCCGATCATCTCCTCCTTCGCGGTAGCGAAGCGTGAAGAGTACGGTCAGGGTGCCGAGAAGAAGTGCTCCAGCATCCTGGCTCGCGCTCACGTGATGATGGTGCTGACCGTTATGTTCTTCGTCTTCAGCTGCGTACTGAGCCTCTCCCCGGCGGATCTGGCGGCGGCAAAAGAGCAGAACATCTCGATTCTGTCTTACCTGGCAAACCACTTTAATGCACCGGTTATTGCCTGGATGGCGCCAATCATCGCGATTATCGCTATCACCAAATCCTTCCTCGGCCACTACCTGGGCGCACGTGAAGGCTTTAACGGCATGGTGATTAAATCTCTGCGCGGCAAAGGCAAGAGCATTGAAATCAACAAGCTGAACAAGATCACTGCCCTGTTCATGCTACTGACCACCTGGGCGGTTGCGACCCTGAACCCGAGCATCCTCGGCATGATCGAAACCCTGGGCGGCCCGGTTATCGCGATGATCCTGTTCCTGATGCCGATGTACGCGATTCAGAAAGTGCCAGCGATGCGTAAATACAGCGGCCATATCAGCAACGTCTTCGTTGTGATTATGGGTCTGATTGCTATCTCCGCTATCTTCTTCTCGCTGTTCGCTTAATTCCTCCCGCGCCGTCTTCGGACGGCGCACTCTTCTCCTCTGACGTAAAGCAACGGACGCATCATGATTAGCGTTTTCGATATTTTTAAAATTGGTATTGGTCCTTCCAGTTCGCACACCGTCGGGCCAATGAAAGCGGGTAAACAGTTCACGGACGATCTTATTGCGCGCGGAATGCTGCACGACACCACCCGCGTGGTTGTGGATGTCTATGGCTCACTGTCGCTGACCGGCAAAGGTCACCATACCGATATCGCCATCATTATGGGCCTGGCGGGCAACCTGCCGGATAGCGTTGATATTGACGCCATCCCGACCTTTATCCAGGACGTAAACACCCACGGCCGCCTGCTGCTGGCCAAGGGTGAACATGAAGTCGAGTTCCCGGTTGATCGCTGCATGAATTTCCATGCCGACAACCTGTCGCTGCACGAAAACGGCATGCGGATCACCGCCCTCGCAGGCGACAAGGCCATTTACAGCCAAACCTATTACTCCATCGGCGGCGGTTTTATCGTCGACGAAGACCATTTTGGGCAGCAGGACAGCGCGCCTGTCGCGGTCCCTTATCCGTATAAATCGGCAGCCGACCTTCAGCGTCATTGCCATGAGAGTGGTCTGTCACTCTCCGGCCTGATGATGCAAAACGAGCTGGCATTGCACAGCAAAGCAGAGCTGGAGCAGCACTTTGCCAGCGTCTGGGAAGTGATGCGCGGCGGTATCGAACGCGGTATCACTACCGAAGGCGTTCTGCCGGGCAAACTGCGCGTCCCGCGCCGTGCTGCGGCCCTGCGCCGGATGCTGGTCAGCAGCGACAAAACCACCAGCGATCCGATGGCGGTCGTTGACTGGATCAACATGTTCGCGCTGGCGGTGAACGAAGAGAACGCCGCGGGTGGCCGCGTGGTCACGGCCCCGACCAACGGTGCCTGCGGTATCGTTCCTGCGGTGCTGGCCTATTACGACAAATTCATCCGTGAAGTGAACGCCAACTCGCTGGCCCGCTATCTGCTGGTCACCAGCGCCATTGGCTCGCTGTATAAGATGAACGCTTCGATCTCGGGCGCGGAAGTGGGCTGCCAGGGTGAAGTGGGCGTGGCCTGCTCCATGGCGGCGGCGGGTCTGGCAGAGCTGCTGGGCGGTAGCCCGGCTCAGGTCTGCATCGCGGCAGAAATCGGCATGGAGCATAACTTGGGTCTGACCTGCGATCCGGTTGCCGGCCAGGTGCAGGTGCCCTGTATCGAACGTAACGCGATTGCCTCCGTGAAGGCGGTTAACGCCGCACGTATGGCGCTACGCCGCACCAGCGAGCCGCGCGTCTGCCTCGATAAAGTGATCGAAACCATGTATGAAACCGGGAAAGACATGAACGCCAAATACCGCGAAACCTCTCGCGGTGGCCTGGCGATGAAGATTGTCACCTGCGACTAAGCCTGAAAAAGGAGCCTTGTTTTGCGAGGCTCCTTCCCGTTCTTCCCGCCTCTCGTAGTTTCATTCCGCCGACGGTGTTACCCTTAATCCACTGGATATAAGAGGGATTATCTGTGGCTGTTCATTTACTTATTGTCGACGCGCTGAACCTTATCCGCCGTATTCACGCGGTACAGGGTACGCCCTGCAAGGATACCTGCCTGAATGCGCTGGAGCAGCTGATTCGCCACAGCCAGCCCAGCCATGTGGTCGCCGTGTTTGATGATGAGGCGCGTAACAGCGGCTGGCGCCATCAGCGTCTGCCGGATTACAAAGCCGGACGTGCGCCGATGCCGGACGATCTGCACGCCGAAATGCCAATGATACGCGCCGCCTTTGAGCAGCGCGGCGTGCCCTGCTGGGGCGCTCAGGGCAACGAAGCCGACGATCTCGCTGCCACTCTGGCGGTTAAGATCGCCAGCGCCGGCCATCAGGCCACTATTGTCTCGACGGACAAAGGCTACTGCCAGCTGCTTTCCCCCACCATCCGCATCCGCGACTATTTCCAGAAACGCTGGCTTGATGCCCCCTTTATTGCCGCTGAGTTTGGCGTATCGCCCCAGCAGCTGCCGGATTACTGGGGGCTCGCGGGGATCAGCAGTTCAAAAGTGCCGGGCGTGGCGGGCATTGGCCCGAAAAGCGCGGCTCAGTTGCTGACAGACTTTCAGGATCTGGAAGGGATTTACGCGCGTCTGGATGAGGTGCCGGAAAAATGGCGTAAAAAACTGGAGGCCCACAAAGAGATGGCCTTTATCTGCCGGGACGTGGCGCGATTGCAAACGGATTTACAGCTAGACGGGAATTTGCAGCAGCTACGGTTAGATCGAGTATGAATGTTTGCCCGGTGGCGCTACGCTTACCGGTCCTGGGGGGACGAGTGTTGTTGTAGGCCCGGTAAGCGCAGCGCCACCGGGCGTTATATACGTTATCGCTCGTCGCGACGTCCACCTACGGCAGCCCACCAGCGGCGCACGTGCACCGTCACCTCTTCGCGGTCATGGTACAGCTGACGCGCCTGGATCTCGGCATTAATGCCATGCTCCTGAAGTTGGGTCTGAATGTACGCCAGGTTCTGGGAAACCTCTTCGTAGCGTTTTTTCATCGGCAGCTTGAGGTTGAAGATCGCCTCGCGGCACCAGCCGTTGACCAGCCAGGTCGCCATCAGCGCCGCCACTTTCGCCGGTTTCTCAACCATGTCGCACACCAGCCAGGTGATGTTATTGCGGTTCGGACGATAGCGGAAACCGTCTTCACGCAGCCAGGTCACCTGCCCGGTATCCATCAGGCTTTGCGCAATCGGGCCGTTATCAATGGAGTAGACCCACATGTTGCGTTTCACCAGCTGATAGGTCCAGCCGCCCGGACAGGCCCCCAGATCCACCGCATACATGCCGTTTGCCAGACGCTCATCCCACTCGTCGGCCGGAATGAAGATATGGAACGCCTCTTCCAGCTTGAGGGTGGAACGGCTCGGCGCATCGGAAGGGAACTTAAGGCGCGGGATCCCCATATAAAACGGCGAGTTGTTAGTCGTATAAGAATACCCGGTGTAGCAACAGCCCGGGGCGATAAAGAAGACATGCACCACCGGACGCTTTGGCGTCTCGTAGTTGGTCAGTACGCCGCTGTCACGCAGCGCAGCGCGCAGCGGCACGGTGAATTTACGGCAGAACTTCATCAGCTCTTTGCTTTCGTTGGTGTCTGCAACCTCAACGCGCAGTTCACCGCCCTTCTCCACCACGCCCTGAAGCATACCGGCGATAGGGGTAATGCGATCTTCTGGCGGCAGATCCTGCAGCAGCTCGCTGGCGACAAACATCTGGCGGGCAAAAATCAGCGAGCTGAACGGCAGGTCGCGAACCAGTTTATCCGCGTCTTCTGGCTGATAGCATTCGAAAACAACATAGCCCGCATTCTCTTTAACACGAGCAAAACCAAAGACTTCACGCTTCGCGGCTTTATCAGTAATTTCCGCGGCACACTCTTTTTCAAAGCCCGGGCGACAATATAAGACAACTTTATTCATGAACAACGCCCTTGCGTTTCAGACGGAACGAACCGATTAACATTAATACCCACCCGACCAGGAAGCTGACGCCACCTACCGGGGTAACAAACGCCCACAGGCGTAAATGCGACAGCGCAAGGCAGTAGAGGCTACCGCTGAACAACACGGTACCCAGCGCCATAAATACGCTGCTCCAGTAAAACCAGATGCTGATGCGACGCTGCATCGCCACCGCCAGTCCGAAGATCGCCAGGGTATGAAACGCCTGATATTCCAGACCGGTGTGGATCCAGCCCATCTCGACCACACCCAATGATTTACGTAATACATGTGCGCCAAAGGCGCCCAGCGCAACAAAAATAAAGCCACTCACCGCGGCAAAAATCAGCATAAAACGGCTGGTCATGTTTTTGTCCTGAAGTTATGCGCGTCCTGCGCGCAAAAGAATTTACTCGTACCTGAAGCGGAATTTTTCTTGCTCGTTGGCCGCCTTTGCCAGGATCCACTGGCGAAACGCGGCTATTTTACCCAGTTCTGCCTGACTGTCATGACAAACCAGATAAAATGCGTTCTTGCTGACCAAAACATCATTAAAGGGGCAAACCAGGCGGCCTGCCTCAATCTCGGACTGCGCCATCACGTTGTTGGCCAACGCTACGCCCTGTCCGTGGATGGCAGCCTGTAACACCATCGCGCTATGGCTGAAGATGGGGCCCTGCTGCACATTTATATGGTTAAGACCGAGCTGGCGGGTATAAGTTTGCCAGTCGCGGCGAGAAGCATCGTGTAAAAGCGTGTGCTGCGCCAGATTCTCCGGCGCTTTTAACGCTTTTTCGCCTGTTAAGAGTAGTGGCGAGCAGACCGGCAGCAAATATTCTGCGTACAATTTTTCGACACGCAGGCCTGGCCAGTTACCGCGGCCATAAAAAATCGCGACGTCGACATCGTCTGCCAGCTTGTCTTCCTGACGGTCGACCGCCTGGATTCGAACGTCGATTCCCGGATAAGCTGAGTTAAAGCTGGAGAGCCTCGGCACCAGCCACTGAATGGCAAAACTGGGCAAAAGGCTGACCGTCAGGGCCCCTTTCGCACTCCGCGCCTGTAGCTTACGGGTGGCCTCGGTGAGCTGAGAAAATATCTCTTTAATATCCTGAAAATAGCTCTGCCCCTCTTCCGTCAGAAGCAGGGAACGGTTGCGGCGGCGGAACAGCTTGAGGCCCAGAAAATCCTCGAGGGACTTGATTTGATGACTTACTGCGGCCTGAGTCACAAAAAGCTCATCGGCCGCGCGGGTGAAGCTTAAATGGCGCGCGGCAGCATCAAATACACGTAATGCATTAAGTGGTGGTAATCGCTTGGACATGGTTATCTGGCTTAGATGTTAACGGCTTTTAACAAACAGGAAACAACGTTTAACCTATTAGTTTTTTTTATCTGAGCCATTATAAATTGTCCGTTGAGGAACTACCAGCAAATACCTATAGTGGCGGCACTTCCTGAGCCGGAACGAAAAGCTTTTTTTGGAATGCGTGTTCTGATGGGCTTTTGGCTTACGGTTGTGATGTTGTGTTGTTGTGTTTGCAATTGGTCTGCGATTCAGACCACGGTAGGAAAACTACCACCTTTTCACTTCCTGTACATTTACCCTGTCTGTCCATAGTGATTAATGTAGCACCGCCCAATTGCGGTGCTTTTTTTTGTCTGCTGTATCCTTACTTGTTCAGCTCAACCATCTCTTTCACATCACTGCGGTTGATCTGCTGTTTGTTCCCGTTCGCATCCTTATACGAGATCATACCGGTATCATTATCTGTCTGCGGCTTACCTTCTGACACGATGGAGCGGCCGTCATTGGTGTGCATCACGTAGTTATTACCAGAACAGGCGCTCAGGGCAAAAGTAAGCATACAGGCAGAGGCAATTGCGATAGTCTTTTTCATTTTCTTCTCCTTTAGCAATAAATGCTATTCAAAGCGTGTTTTATAACAGGCTAAAACATTCTCCAGACACACTTTCAGCATAACCTGCTTCGTCTGTTGCGCCAGGATTAACAGACAATTCCGATAGAGATCAACCTCCTTGCCCTGCCGGGGAAATTGCGCGACGATCTGATCATCACGAAGAGGAATTCCATGAACGCATTCAGCCCTGCCCATTTTCGCGCGCAGTTTCCGGCGCTGGCCGATGCTGGCGTCTATCTCGATAGCGCCGCAACCGCCCTCAAGCCTCAGGCGGTTATCGAGGCTACCCACCAGTTTTACAGCCTGAGCGCGGGCAACGTGCATCGCAGCCAGTTTGCCGAGGCGCAACGCTTAACCGCGCGCTACGAAGCGGCGCGGGATCAGGTCGCCCGTCTGCTCAATGCCGAAAGCGGTAAAAACATTGTCTGGACGCGCGGGACAACCGAAGCCATCAACATGGTGGCGCAATGCTACGCCCGCCCGCGCCTGCAGCCGGGGGATGAGATTATCGTCAGCGAGGCGGAGCATCACGCTAACCTCGTGCCCTGGCTGATGGTTGCCGAACAGACCGGCGCGAAGGTGGTGAAGCTCCCCCTGGGCGCTGATTTGTTGGCAGATGTCGCCCGCCTGCCTGAATTTATCACCCCGCGCAGTCGCATCCTCGCGCTGGGGCAGATGTCCAACGTGACCGGCGGCTGCCCGGATCTCGCCCGCGCTATCAGCCTCGCCCATGCCAGCGGGATGGTGGTGGTGGTGGATGGCGCGCAGGGGGTAGTGCATTTCCCGGCGGATGTTCAGCAGCTGGATATCGACTTCTATGCTTTCTCCGGACACAAACTGTACGGCCCGACCGGAATCGGCGCGCTGTATGGCAAAGCGGCGCTGCTGGAAGAGATGACCCCGTGGCTCGGCGGCGGCAAGATGATCACCGAGGTGACCTTCGACGGCTTCAAAACTCAGGAAGTGCCCTATCGTCTTGAAGCCGGGACGCCAAACGTCGCGGGGGTCATTGGCCTGAGCGCGGCCCTGGAGTGGCTGGCGGATATCGACCTGCAGCAGGCGGAGAGCTGGAGTCGCGGGCTGGCGACGCTGGCAGAAGAGGCGCTGAAACAACGCCCCGGTTTTCGCTCATTCCGCGTGCAGGATTCGAGCCTGCTGGCGTTCGATTTTGCCGGCGTCCATCACAGCGACATGGTGACGCTGCTGGCGGAGTACGGCATCGCCCTGCGCGCCGGTCAGCACTGCGCCCAGCCGCTGCTGGCGGCGCTGGGCGTTAACGGCACGCTGCGCGCCTCGTTTGCCCCCTATAACACCCAAAGCGATGTCGACGCGCTGGTTGCCGCCGTCGATCGCGCCCTTGCTTTACTGGTGGATTAATGACAAGCCCAACTCTGGCCGGACACCCGTTCGGCACCGTCATCACTGAAGAGACGTTAAAACAGACCTTCGCCCCGCTAAACCAGTGGGAAGATAAATATCGCCAGCTGATCCTGTTGGGCAAACAGCTGCCTGCGCTGTCCGATGAGCTTAAGGCCCAGGCGAAAGAGATCCCCGGCTGTGAGAACCGCGTCTGGCTTGGGGTCACGCGTATTGGGGATAAGCTGCATTTTTATGGCGACAGCGAAGGACGTATTGTTCGCGGCTTGCTGGCCGTGCTGCTGACGGCCATCGAGGGGAAAAGCGCCGCACAGATCCTGGGCGAAAATCCGCTGGACCTGTTTGATGCACTGGGGCTTCGCGGCCAGCTCAGCGCCTCGCGCAGCCAGGGGCTGACTGCGCTCAGTGAAGCGGTGCTGGAGGCGGCGCGTCAGGCCTGACGTTCCGCCTTCGCCATCATCTTTTTCAGGGCATGAGACACGGCGATAAAACCAAAGCTCGCGGTCACCATGGTGGCCGCGCCAAACCCGGAGGCACAGTCCATCCGTTTTGGCCCTTCTGCGGTACTCTTCATGGCACACACCGAACCGTCCGCCTGCGGGTAGACCAGCGCTTCCGTTGAAAAGACGCAGTCGATGCCCAGCTTGCCTTTACTGTTTTTCACCACGCCAAAATCGCTTTTCAGGCGCTCGCGCAGCTTAGCCGCCAGCGGATCCTGAATGGTTTTCGCCAGGTCAGTCACCTGGATCTGCGTCGGGTCAATCTGCCCGCCCGCTCCGCCGGTGGTCACCAGCGGCACTTTATTGCGACGACACCAGGCGATGAGGGCCGCTTTCGGGCGTACGCTGTCGATGGCGTCAATCACGTAGCTGTAGCCGGCGCCCATGTATTGCGCCACGTTATCGGCAGTCACGAAATCATCAATCACGGTGACGCGACATTCCGGGTTGATCTGGCGAATGCGCTCCGCCATCACCTCTGACTTTGCCAGCCCGACGCTGTCGCGCAGGGCGTGGATCTGCCGGTTGGTGTTGGTGACGCAGACATCATCCATGTCGATTAGCGTAATGGCGCCGATCCCGGTTCGTGCCAGCGCTTCCGCCGCCCATGAACCCACGCCGCCAATACCGACCACGCAGATGTGTGCATCGGCAAACAGCTGCAGGGCTTTTTCACCATATAAACGCGCGGTGCCACCAAAACGCTGGCGCCAGGCTTCGCTCATTACCACAGACATAAGACCTCAGATGTAAAAAGGGTGAGAGTTGCCCCTCACCCCGGAAAACATAGCGTCAATATTACCACACTCAGCCGCTAAACACGTTGCCCGCGCCTGCTGCGGATTTCAGCACCCATACGCGTCCGTAATGGTTATACCAGCCTGCACGGTGGCCGGCATCGGCACCAATGCCCTGATAAATATCGAAGTGCTGGCCTTTAATCGCGCCGCCAACGTCCAGCGCCACCATCAGACGCAGCTCGTACTGGCCGCTGAACTTGCCTTCATTATTCAGCAACGGGACTTCGGCCAGCAGCGTGGTGCCCGGCGGGATCACCGTCTTGTCTGAAGCCACCGACGCACGGCCAATCAGCGGTACCGCGCTGGCCCCTTTCACCGGCGCAAAGTTTTGCGGTTTAAAGAAGACAAACGACGGGTTCTGCTCCAGCAGCTCGCGCACCTCATATTCGCTGTGCTTCTCGCCCCACTCGCGGATCGCCTGCATCGACATATCTTCGCGTTTCACTTCCCCGCGATCGATCAGCACCTTACCGATACTGCGATACGCATGGCCGTTCTTGCCGGAGTAGCTAAAGAAGTTAAGCGGGCTGCCGTCACCAAAATCGATATAGCCGCTGCCCTGCACGTCCATGATGAAGTTATCCATCAGCGAGTTGCTGTAGGCGAGGACATAGTTGTCGCTCAGCGCACCCGAGTAGATTTCGGCGCGGGACGGCAGGCGGCCGCGTTTTGGCGGCATGCGGTAGATAGGATACTTGAACTCACCCTGTGCGGTATGGCGCGCCTGCACCACCGGGGTGTAGTAGCCGGTAAACTGGACGTTACCGTAGTTGTCGGTGCCTTCCATCTGCCAGGCGTCGATACCGTACTGGCGCATGGTGCGGGTATCGCCCCCGGCACGTAACCAGTCCTGCACGGCGTTATAGACGGCGTTCTGCGAGCCATACAGCCGCGGCGACGCGGTGCGGATCTGGTTTACCTGCTCCGCGAAGTCTCCGCCATTAATAGGCGCGCCCACGGCGTCCGGCTGGTTCACTAAAGAGAAAGGCTGGGTCAGTTTCCCGTCTTTATATTGCTGACCGCGATCGGTCGGTTTGGAGGAACAGGCAGCCAGAATAGCTACCATCGCGCCCGTCATCAGATACTTCGCCCAATGTCCTTTCATATATCCCATCTATAAGTTGCCCGATTCTGCGCAACGAAGATAACAAACCGGCAGGGGTATTGAAATGCGATTACCTTCCCCCACGCAAATTTTGCGCAAAAAACAGTCTAACTGTCGTTATTGCGGGCAACACAACGCCTAATTTGGTGATTTTTACGAAAAAGGGTTGCAACAAAAAGTCAGCAGAGTATAGTGCGCTTCCACGGACGCGGGGTGGAGCAGCCTGGTAGCTCGTCGGGCTCATAACCCGAAGGTCGTCGGTTCAAATCCGGCCCCCGCAACCAATTAAAATTTGATGAAGTATCTTCTGCAAAGCAGAAAGACGGACGCGGGGTGGAGCAGCCTGGTAGCTCGTCGGGCTCATAACCCGAAGGTCGTCGGTTCAAATCCGGCCCCCGCAACCAATCAAATTTAAAGAAGTACAAGCAGTACGGTGCCGCGGGGTGGAGCAGCCTGGTAGCTCGTCGGGCTCATAACCCGAAGGTCGTCGGTTCAAATCCGGCCCCCGCAACCAACACTTCTAAAAACAATAAACACCCTTTCGGGTGTTTTTTTGTTTTTGTCGCCAGCCCACCCGTAGGCCCGCGCAAGCGCAGCGCCGCCGGGCTATGGTGAGGTTATCCGCGTCTTGCCAGCGTCGCCCCATCCGAGAAGTAAGCCTTAATCCCTGACAGTATCGACTCTGCCACTTCCTGCTGGAACTTCGCCGTCTTGAGTTTGCGCTCCTCTTCCACGTTACTGATAAACGCGGTTTCCACCAGAATCGACGGAATATCCGGCGCTTTTAACACCGCAAAACCGGCCTGCTCAACGCTGTTCTTATGCAGCTTGTTCACATTGCCGAGCTTACCCAACACCGCTTTGCCAAACTTCAGACTGTCGGTAATGGTCAGCGACTGCACCATATCGAACATGGTGTGGTCGACGTAGCGATCCCCGCTCTTTCCCACCCCACCGATAAGGTCGGAGGCGTTCTGGGTATCAGCAAGATAGCGTGCGGCGGTACTGGTCGCCCCTTTTGTGGAGAGGGCAAACACCGATGAACCGCTCGGCTGACGACTGGTAAAGGCGTCCGCATGAATGGAGACGAACAGATCCGCGCGCTGCTTTTGCGCCTTCGCGACCCGCACCTTCAGTGGAATAAAGACATCTTCGTTACGCGTCATGTACGCGCGCATATTGCCTTCCCGGTCGATCAGGGCCTTCAGGCGACGGGCGATCTGCAGCACCACGTCTTTTTCCCGCGTCCGGTATTTGCCTACCGCGCCGGAGTCCTCTCCGCCGTGCCCAGGATCGAGCATGATCACAATCGGGCGATCGCGCCCGGCTTTGCCCGGCTGCGGGCCGCTTTGCGCTGGCGGCACCTGTTTTTCGAGATCGCCTTTATTGTAATCTTCCAGCAGGGCCAGCAACGGATCCTGAATATCGGTCGCGTTGGCAGGATAGAGATCCATCACCAGACGCTCTTTAAAGCCCGCCACCGGTGCCAGGGCAAACAGCTGCGGTTTCACGTTCTGCTTAAGTTCAAACACCATGCGCACGGTTTTCGGATCAAACTGCCCGACCCGCGCGGACTTGATAAAAGGATCGTCGCCGCGGATCTGGGCGCTCATCCCCTTCAGCACCGAGTTAAGATTTACGCCTTCGATATCCACCACCACCCGTTCCGGGTTGCTCAGAGCGAATTGCTTATAATTCAACACCCGGTTCGACTCGACCGTCACGCGTGTATAGGTCGACGATGGCCAGACACGCACCGCGATGACCTGACTGACGGCGGCAAGTCCTACCTGACTGACGCTAAGCAACCACATTGCTCCGGCCCCTTGTAACAGGCGGCGACGACTTAATGCTTTACTGGATCCCGACATGCTTCTCCCGAGCAAAGATATCGAATAACTTTTCATAACGTCCAAATTGACCAAAAACTTTAGCGAATGATGCATAACCTGTCATCCATAAAAGGGTAAACAATCATGCGTTAACGATAACTTCGCTGAATCTTTTCTTTGCTTCGCAGGAAATTTTGGCTTGCGCGCAAGGGCATATTCGAATAAAAATACAAAAATTACGAATAAACATTCATTGAGGGGTTATGCCGTGGTGAAGGAACGTAGAATCGAACTGGTCCAGGGATTCCGTCATTCTGTTCCCTATATCAACGCCCACCGGGGAAAGACGTTTGTCGTCATGCTGGGTGGCGAAGCCATTGAGCATGAAAATTTCTCCAGCATAGTCAATGATATAGGCCTGCTGCACAGCCTGGGGATCCGCCTGGTGGTTGTTTATGGCGCCCGCCCGCAGATCGAACAGAATCTGGCCGCGCACCATCACGAGCCGATCTACCACAAGCATACCCGCGTTACCGACGCCAAAACGCTGGAGCTGGTTAAGCAGGCAGCCGGTCTGCTGCAGCTGGATATTACCGCGCGCCTGTCGATGAGCCTCAACAACACCCCGCTGCAAGGGGCGCACATTAACGTGGTCAGCGGTAATTTTATTATCGCCCAGCCGCTTGGCGTGGATGACGGTGTGGATTATTGCCACAGCGGACGTATTCGTCGTATTGATGAAGAGGCCATCCATCGCCAGCTCGACGGCGGTGCGATTGTGCTGACCGGCCCGGTCGCCGTCTCCGTCACCGGCGAAAGCTTCAACCTCACCTCCGAAGAGATAGCCACCCAGCTGGCGATCAAGCTGAAGGCTGAGAAAATGATCGGCTTCTGCTCCTCTCAGGGGGTGACTAACGAGCTGGGGAATATCGTCTCCGAGCTGTTCCCGAACGAAGCCCAGGCGCGCGTCGACGCGCTCGAGGCGCAGGGTGATTATTACTCCGGCACCGTGCGTTTTCTGCGCGGCGCAATCAAAGCCTGCCGCAGCGGCGTGCGCCGCAGCCACCTGATCAGCTATCAGGAAGATGGTGCCCTGCTGCAGGAGCTGTTCTCTCGCGACGGCATCGGGACGCAGATTGTGATGGAGAGCGCGGAGCAAATTCGTCGCGCCACCATCAACGACATCGGCGGCATTCTGGAGCTTATCCGCCCGCTGGAGCAGCAGGGGATCCTGGTGCGTCGCTCCCGCGAGCAGCTGGAGATGGAGATCGACAAGTTCACCATTATTCAGCGCGATAACCTGACCATCGCCTGTGCGGCGCTCTATCCCTTCCCGGAAGAGAAGATCGGCGAGATGGCCTGCGTGGCGGTGCATCCTGATTACCGCAGCTCGTCGCGCGGCGAAGTGTTGCTGGAGCGAATTGCTCTCCAGGCACGCCAGATGGGGCTGAGCAAGCTGTTCGTGCTGACCACCCGCAGCATTCACTGGTTCCAGGAGCGGGGGTTCAGCCCGGTGGACATTGATTCCCTGCCGGAAACCAAGAAAGAGATGTATAACTATCAGCGTCGTTCTAAGGTGCTGATGGCGGATCTGGGATAAGCTCTTCCCTCTCCCATCAGGTTTAGGGATCACCACAATAAATATTGGCACGGTCTGCCCCCTCTCCATTCAGGGAGAGGGCTGGGGTGAGGGGGAACATGCGGCTGTGGTGGTGGTTCCGTTCACTGTATCTTTTGTGCTTCTCTGTCAGCTCCGTCACCCGTGAACGTGCTAAGTGGGCTCGCCGCCGCCCCCTTAGCAATCCCGGCTCCCGGCAAAGAAAATCGCCGCTTCGCGGTGCACTCAGCTTATTCCCGCAGGCTTTTGGGTCGGGTACCAGCCTGCATCCATGCAGGCTATACCCTCTCGGCGCGTCCCTGCGCCTCGCCCCGGCCTGCGGTCAACGCTTCGCCGATTTTCAGCCGAACGAGGCAGTCGCTTTAAGTCATTTATTATCCTGAAATTATTTCATCGCATCAAACATACGAAAATTACTGGGGATTCTTCAACCCATTGGGAGAAGGAATAATCACAGGGTCTCAAAAATCGCACTCAGGCCGCTGCGCCGCTCTGTACGGGTGGTGACGGCCTGGGTCAGCACGCCTTCATCTGCATACAGCGACAGCCGCCGACGGGCGCGGGTAATGGCGGTATAGACCAGCTCGCGGGTGACGACCGGGGAGATCTGGTTAGGTAAAATCAGCGCCGCATGATCGAACTCAGAGCCCTGGGATTTATGCACCGTCATAGCCCAGGCGGTTTCATGTTCCGGCAGGCGGCTGGGCTGGACCGATTTCACGCTGCCATCGGGCATCTGGAACCAGACGCGCAGCCCCTGGCCGCGATCCAGCGCAATGCCAATATCGCCGTTGAACAGCCCCAGCGCGCTGTCGTTGCGTGAGATCATCACCGGCCTTCCCTCATACCAGCGCGAATGCGGCTGGCGACCAATCCGCCGTTTTTGCGCCAGCACCTGCTCCAGCCTTTCGTTAAGGCCGGCAACGCCAAATGGCCCATCCCGCAAGGCACACAGCAGCTGGAAGCCACCAAATGCAGCCAGAATGTCTGCTTCGGAGGCCTGCTGCTGCACGCTGTCCAGAAAGTGTTGATACCCCTGCAGGGCATCTTCGAGCATCACCAGATACTCTTCCCCGCTCTGAAGCTGTTTTTTCTCGATATCACTGAATTTGCCGTCAAATACCGAGCGGATAGCGTGACGATCGCCGCGGTTGACCGCCGCCGCCAGCTGTCCGATGCCTGAATCACTGCCGAAACGGTAGCTTTTTTGCAGCAGGCACAGGCTGTCGCGCAGCGCACCCGCCACCGGGCTGACGTTGCCCTCCATCTCGCATCCCGTCATGCTGGCAAGCTCCCGCGCGCGCTGGACGGTAAATCCGGCGCTGGCCCAGGTACAGATGTCTCCCAGCACCGCGCCCGCTTCGACGGAGGCCAGCTGATCGCGATCGCCCAGGAAGATCACCCGGGCATGAGGCGGCAGGGCGTCGATCAGGCGGGACATCATCGTCAGGTCGATCATCGAGGCTTCATCCACCACCAGCACATCCAGATGCAGCGGATTTCCGGCATGGTAGCGCAGGCGCTGGCTGCCCGGCTGCGCGCCGAGCAGACGGTGCAGCGTGCTCGCTTCCGTCGGGAATCGCGTACGCTGAGCGTCGGTCAGGGGGAGTTTTTGCAGGGCACCGCCCAGAGATTCGGTCAGGCGCGCGGCGGCTTTACCAGTCGGTGCCGCCAGGCGAATACGGCATTTCTGCTCCCCCGCCATCTGGATCAACACCGCCAGCAGGCGGGCAACGGTGGTGGTTTTACCCGTACCCGGCCCGCCGGAAATCACCGAGATGCGCCGCGTTAACGCGACCGCCGCGGCCACCTTTTGCCAGTTGACGGCTTCATCAGAGGTGAACAGCGCGTTCAGGGTACGCTGAACATCGGCGCTGTCATGAGGCAAAGGCTGGTTGGCTTCGCTAAAGAAGCTGGCCACCGCCCGCTCGTAGCGCCACATCCGGTTGAGATAGAGCCGCTCGCCGGTCAGCACCAGCGGTGTAGGTTCATCCCCGGTACTCACCGCGCGGGAGCGCAGGAGCGTGGTTTCCCAGTCCAGTTCTTCATCAAACAGGGCAAAGCAGGGCTGTAACGCGGCGCTTTTCGCCTCGGCCCGCAGTCGCGACAGCGGCAGGCAAACGTGCCCTTCTCCCGTATCACGGCTTAAAACTGCCGCCGCCAGCATTACCGCCGGCTCGTCGTTTCCGGCCACCATCATCGCGAACTGCACATCCAGACGACGCAGCACACGCTGCTCTACGGCCTCCAGCAAGTGTTCCTGCATCGTCATTGTGTTAGCTCCTCGTTACTGGCTGAAAACAGGCTATCCATTTGATCAATTAACGCTTCATCCGGGCGGGTGGCAAAGCAACCGGCACCCGGCGAGCTGCCATCCACCCCACGTAAAAACAGGTAGATCACCCCACCGAAGTGCTGTTGATAGTCATAGTCGGCAATGCGGTGACGTAAATAACGGTGCAGCGCCAGGGTGTAGAGCTGGTACTGCAGATCGTAGCGATGGGACTGCATCGCCCTGGCCATGGCCTGCGGGGTGTACGCTTCGCTGTTTTCCCCCAGCCAGTTGGATTTATAGTCCAGCAGGTAGTAGCGGCCATTGTGGCGGAACACCAGGTCGATAAAGCCTTTCAGCATGCCGCGCACCTGACGAAAATCAAGCGGTGGGCAGCCCTGCGACAGGGGATCGTACTCGCGGATCAGGGCATCCAGCGCATCGGCGGTGAGCGGTCCGGCCACGGGCAGATAAAACTCCATCTCAACCTGTTTATCAGCAGCCTTTAGCTTGCTCAGCGAGATGCCCTCCTCATTGAGCGGTGTCTCAAGCACCTGGGCGATCCAGCGGGTCAACACCGGCTCCCAGTGGGCGTCATAGCCCCCTTTTTGCAGCATCTCCAGCACCCACTCCGGGGAGACGGGCTGCGTAAAATCGAGCGCTTCAAACAGGCTGTGTAAAAAGGTCCCCGGCGAGGCCCCGCGCGGGAACTGGTGCGGGGTCAGCTCAGGCTGCTGCGGCACATCGCCGGTGCCCGAGGCATCAACGTCGAGGCGCGGCATCAGATCCTGGGCGATACTGTGCCCGTTCTGCTGTAACCCGGAGTAGCTGGTAACCCGCCAGTCGTCGAACAGCGAGCGGGCCACCTGCCGCGCCTGCAGATCCGGCGTTACCGGCTCCGGCATGTGCCAGCGTGCGGTGTCTGCCACACCCGCAAGCTGCAGCGCGATGTGGTCGTTGCAGAGCGCCTCCAGGCACTGGCGCAGACCGGCGGCGTCTTTCGGCTCGCCGCGCTGGATCAGACGCCCGAGCGCGCTCAGGTGAAAATCGCTGTCGCCGGATTTTTCACCCCGACGGCGGAACAGCGGCGCCACGCCTAAGCTGCAGTGCCACACCGAACGGGTTAACGCCACATACAGCAGACGCAGATCTTCCGCCAGCCGCTCGGCCTCGGCCAGCTCCACGCTGTCGTCGGCCTTGCTGAGGTCGAGCACCGCTTCAAAGGTTTTACGATCGTGATAAAAGGCCTGATCCTGCACCCGGTAATTGGCAATAAAAGGCAACCAGACCAGGGGATACTCCAGCCCTTTCGATTTGTGAATAGTGACGATTTTGACCAGGTGCTTGTCACTTTCGAGACGCATTTGCTGGCTTGAAGCATTGCTGTTTGGCTCAGCGATGTGCTGCGCCAGCCAGCGCACCAGGGCGTACTCGCTTTCAAGCTGTGCGCCCGCCTCCTGAAGCAGTTCACTGATGTGCAGAATATCGGTCAGGCGGCGTTCGCCTCCGGCGGTTGCCAGCATATTTTCAGCGATGTTGCGCTGGGTCATGATGTCGCGCAGCATCGCCATGACGCCCCGCTTCTGCCAGCGTTCACGGTAGCGGGTAAACTCCTCTACCGCCTCATCCCAGAGGACCTCGCTGTTATTCAGCGTATCGATATCCTGGGCGTTAAGACCGAGCATGGCGCTTGCCAGCGCGCTGCGCAGAGTGCTTTCACGCTCTGGTGCCAGCACCGCCTGCAGCAGCCAGAGCATCTCCTGGGCTTCCAGCGTTTCAAACACGCTGTCGCGGTTTGAGAGATAGACCGAAGGAATGCTCAGCAGGGTCAGCGCATCGCGGATCAGCGCCGCCTCCTGGCGGCTGCGCACCAGCACCGTAATGTCCGACGCCTTAACCGGCTGGGCGTCATCGCCCCGGTGCAGGATCGCTTCGCCGCGCACCCCGGCGCTAAGCCAGTCGCGGATTTGTGCTGCGCAGTGCTGGGCCATAAAGGTCTGGTAATCCCCGACGCCGCACCCCTCGCCCTCCATCAGCCAGATGCTCATCGCTGGCTGGAAGTCGCCCTTATACTCGAAACGCAGCGTGGCGTTCCTCGGGGCGGATTTGACCGGTAAAAAAGGGATTTCCCGGAACATGAAGGCGTCGTTCATCTGTGAGAAGAGCGTATTCACACTGTCGACCATGCCGGGCGCCGAGCGCCAGTTGGTGTCCAGCGTGTAGTGCGCGGCCACTTCGCCACGCGCTTTCATATAGGTGAAGATATCCGCCCCACGGAACGCGTAAATCGCCTGTTTCGGGTCGCCAATCAGCAGCAGTGCAGTATCCGGCTGCTGACGCCAGATGCGGCGGAAAATGCGGTACTGCTGGGGATCGGTATCCTGAAATTCATCGATCATCGCCACCGGGAAACGCCCCCGGATAGCGGCGGCCAGCGCCTCGCCATTGTCGCTGTTCAGGGCTTCATCGAGACGGCTGAGCATATCGTCAAAACCGAGTTCGCCGCGACGGCGTTTTTCGCGCGCTACCGTTTCGCGGATCTCTGCCAGCGCGCGGGTAATCATTAGATCGTTAAGTGTCAGCGGCTCTGCCAGCAGAGTGTCGATGGCGACAAACAGCGGGTGTTCAGGCACCTCGCCGCCCGCTTTCGTGCGCTCAGCAAGGAACGACTGGGAGAATTTTTCCAGCGCGTCGGGCAGCTGATAGCTGTGCTTCTCTTCCTGAGCCCAGGCGGTGATGCGCTCGATATACTTTGCCTGATTGCCGCGGTTAAACTTGCGACGGTCGATGCCGGATCGCTCAATCACCGCGTCGATTTCCGCCACGCTGTCAGACCACTGCTGTTTCATGGTGGCAATTAAGCCGACGATTTTCTCATGGCGGGACGCCAGCGTTTCGTCCGCAGGCGGAGCCGATTTAATGACCGGGGCTTCCCCCTGCAGATAGCGATCGATGGCCCGCAGCAGCTCCTCCGGGCCTTTCCACAATCCGTGTACCGCTTCGGCAATGTCGCGTGGCAAGGGATAACAGTGGCGACGCCAGAAGTCGGCGCACGCCTGGTAGCGCAGCTGGGATTCATCTTCGATCAGCTGTTGCTCAAAGAGCATGCCGGATTCAAAGGCGTTCAGGCTGAGCATACGCTGGCAGAAGCCGTGGATAGTGAACACCGCGGCCTCATCCATCTGCCGTTCCGCCAGCAGCAGCCACTGGGCCGCCTGCTGTTTATCATTAATCTCTTCCAGCAGACTGGCGTACAGCGGGTTATCCGTGCTTTGTCTCAGGCAGGCGATGCGCAGTTCATGAATATTGGAGCGGATACGGCCGCGCAGCTCTTCCGTCGCGGCTTCGGTGAAGGTCACCACCAGCAGCTCTTCCACGCTGAGCGGGCGGCTGAAGGCTGCGCTGCCGCCCAGTCCGAGCAGCAGTCGCAGATAGAGTGCCGCGATGGTGAAAGTTTTTCCGGTTCCCGCTGAGGCCTCTATCAGTCGCTCCCCCTGTAACGGTAAACCTAAGGGGTTAAGGGACTCAGCGGTATCGGTCATTCGTTCTTACTCCTGGGCAAAGATTGCTGCAATGCGCTCACGCTCTTCCATACCGTCCAGCCTGCAGGCGGGGTGACGTCGGCTTTTTTACTCTGGCTACCGGAAACCTGTGACAGGATAGCCATCCCCTGCGGGGCAACCACCGCCTGGTGGAAGAAGTCGGCCACTTTCTGTGGCGTGAGCTGTTTTATCTCGGCCACTACTTTATCACGCGAATCGAAGCGCATATTACCCCGATCAAAATCTTTGCTGATCTTTGACGCTTCTTCAGCCAGCGTCTGCGGCGGCTGCATCATCTGGGTAATGACCGCCTGCTGGATCTGGGCAAACTCTTCTGGCTTCATAGCGCGCAGCTTCGCTTCCGCCTGCGGGAAGAAGGCCTGGAAACGCTGCCAGAGATAATCCGGCTGTTTATCACTGCTTTGCAACAGGAAGCCCATCCCCCACTGGCGGCCAACGTTCATCGAGAAGGCAAAGACGGCATAGCCCAGCTGCTCTTCGGTACGTAACTGGGTGTAGAACCAGGGCTGCACGATTTGTCCGAGCATGGCGCTGTACGCCGAGCTGGCGTATTCGTCATAGCCGGTCGGGACAAAGACCGCTGCCAGCGCGGAATCCGTGCTGCTGCCTGCTTTGTCGAATATCACGTTCTGCTGTTTTTCGACCAGCACGTCCTGGTTACGACACCATTCAGTCCCCTTCGCACCCAGCTGTGTACGCACGTCCTGCGCCAGGGTTTTCGCCTGATCTTCGCTCATGTTGCCCACGACCAGGAACTCCGGGCGGGCGTTGGTTTTCAGCGCGGCACGATAGGCCATCACCTCGTCGAGGGTGATGGACGGCAGCAGCGCCCGGCGCTCTTCGCGCTGGAAATAGGGAACCTGGGAGAGCATCTGCACCGGCATGATGGCCTGATCGAAGGCTTTGCCTTTTTCGGCAGAGTCCATCATCTGCGCATACCAGGATTTCGCCTGCTCAAGCTGCTCCCCGGTGGCGGTGTAGCTGAAATAGCCTTCCAGCAACGCCTTGAACAGCTGCGGCAGACGCTGGGTATAACCGTTAGCGTTCAGCATCAGGCCATTGTTGGCGTTGGTTGAGAAACCGATCCCGCCTACCGCGGCCTGGTTGCTGAGCTGATCCAGCGCGATACCCGCCAGATAGTCATTCAGCGCGAACATCACCTGATTTTTAGCAGTGTCCATCGCCGCAGGGTTACGCAGCACCATGCTGACGTTAGCTTTAGGCTCGCTGGCGAAATAGCGGCTGGGGGTATAGACCACGCGCAGGTCAGGTTCATCCACAATCAGCTGCGGTTTTGGATACTCTTTTGTGGGCTTGATCAGGGTGAAATCATCCGGGATATAGGGGTTCACCTCCGGCAGCTTGAGGGCGATGCCAGCGGCTCTCTTCTGCCAGTCGGCGAAAGTTTGCTCGCTGATTTTGTCCACCTGGTACTCGGCATTCACAAAGTAGGCCGTTTTGTTATGCGGCTCGTTCGGGCTGATATACCAGATACGGGCGTTCTGCGGCGTCATCATCGCCAGGCGGGCTTTAACGGCCTCAGCATCGTATTTATCGGCGATGTTGACCGCATCCAGCGTATGCTCAACCGGCACGCGGATCATGGTGTCCGCCAGCCATTCGACGTAGTCCATATCGCGGGTGATGGAAGGATAACGGAAGTCGAGGTCCAGCACGTGCGCCAGTTCGTCGAAGTAGCGTTTATCAACGCCTTTATCACGCAGCAGCGAGAGGTAGCTGAAAATCGCGGCGACAACGTCGTCGCGATGGGCCAGCCCTTTATCGGTTAAGGTGGCAGAGATCGCCAGCACACCGCTGTTACCGTTGACGACAGGATCGGAGTCCGCGCGGATGCCTTCCACCAGACCCTGCTTTTGCAGCCAGTCGGAGAGCGTGTCCGGGCTACGGTTGCCAATCAGATAGTTAACCAGTTCGTCGGTTTTGCTGCGAAACTGCGCCGTATTGTTATCAATACGGAATTCAACGCGCAGCACCTTACGCGGCATCGCGGGAACATAGTGAATGATTAACCCTTTCTGGGCGTCGGTGACCACCGGAACGGTAGTTTCCGGGCGGGTAATATTTTTATTCGGCACGCGGCCATAGGTCTGGGCCGCCAGCTGCGCCAGTTCCGGCAGCGGCTTATTGCTGTACACCACGGCCTTCATCAGGTTAGCGGAGTAGTATTTGTCGCGGAATGCGTGCAGTGCGTCGAGCACCGGGCTACCCGGTTTATCGCTCAGCGTCTCAAGGTTACCGCCGGAAAAGCGAGAGCCGGGGTGCGCAGGGTTGATGGTTTCGGCGCTGACCTGCGCCATACGCATACCGTCCCGGGTACGCGCCAGCGTCAGCTCCGAGTTAACGGCGTTGCGCTCACGATCGGCATATTTTTTATCCAGCAGCGGCGCGGCAATGGCGTCCGCAAGACGATCGACTGCACCTTCCAGCGCATCGTTTTCGACTTCCAGATAAAAAGCCGTCCGGTAGGGCGCGGTGCTGGCGTTATGGCTGCCACCGTGCATTTTTAAAAATTCGGCCAGGCTGTCAGGCTGCGGATACTTCTTTGAGCCCATCAGGGTCATGTGCTCAAGATAGTGCGCCAGTCCCGGATGGGATTCCGGATCTTCCAGCGAGCCCACCGGCACCACCAGCGCCGACAGTGACTTTACGGCCTGAGGGTCGGAAACCAGCAGCACGACCATCCCGTTATCGAGGCGGATCGCCTGATAGTCACGGGTGTCTTTATCACTTTTGCGGATCGTTTCCTGAACGGGTTGCCAACCGGTATTTGCCTGACTGAGGGGGGCCCAAAGAGCGACGAACAAAACCAACGATTTCAACAAGGTGCTGCCTGGCATTCACTACCTCTTCATCACGGACATCATCATTAACAAGCTTCGTGCCGGACAAGCCAGCATCTCTTTGTTTTGGTACATCAGTCCATGACAAGATGCGCATCATAAATGAATGCCCATCCCTGTGCAATTTTTATACAAATGTCAGGACTGATTAAATTTATACAGCGGCAACAGGTAGCGTCGGGCCTCGTCGGTAATCGCCTCAAAGTACTCAGGTTCAAGGGTTCGCCATAAGCGTTGATACCAGACGTCGTCACCCTCGCCACTGACCATCATGTTGCCTTCGTAGGCCTGCAAAAATTTACTGCGCGCTTTTTGCAGGGTTGCGTCATCCGTTAACATGGCATCATTTGTGGCGTCGTAACAGGTTTTAATCCACGCCCCCCCACTTTCTGGCAGCAGCAGCAGAGGCTTATTCATCCCCTGCAGATAACCCTCAACCAGCTGCGACAGATAGTTCATTGCCTGTTCAGCGGGAAGCGCCGGGAAGCGCCATTCGCCGTCTTTACGTACAAACAACCGGCTCTCACCTTCGCCACCGCTCGCACAGTAGACAAGGTGTTCCAGCCAAAGTTGCAAACCTTGTGAAACGCTGAGCATCGACGGCCGCCAGCGCAGCAGCCCGTCAGGCTGCACATGCTGCAGCCACCCCGTCAGATTGATACCGTTGCAATTGAGATCGATCTCCATGCTCGTACCAGGCTGACGGCACTCAATCACCCGGCCTGCCAGCGCCTGCATCTCCTGACACTGGGCGTCCCAGACGATCTCACCGAAGGCACCATACGGCAGTTGTCCCGCAGCGCGATAGTGCCGGAACAGCTTCTGCGCATCCTCCTGCTCCACCAGCGCATTCAGCAGCTGCTGGTTAAGCTGATAACGGCTTAAGCCATCCAGCGTAAACGGCTCGGCATCCGGGATCTCGCTCTCCTCGGAGCGGAAGTTCACCTGCAACCGCATCTGGAAAAAGGCCCGCACCGGGTGGGCCCAGAAGCGCTGAAGCTGCTCGAAGGGGACAGTATCGATCGCTAACGGCTTCAGGGTCTGGATAAAGTCGCCATGGGCAACCCCTTCTCTCTTCGCGGCGGGCAGCCATTCCCGGGCGTAGCTCTGCTGCTCGTTGTCCTCGTAGTTAACGGCATCAAACGGCATACGGCTGTGGCAGCAGGTGATATGCGCTTTTACGCGCTTTTCGCTTTCGTCACAGTTGAGCTCTTCATCGCCCGGCAGATAGTGGCTTTGGCCGATGTAGTCCACCAGTTCCTGCACCAGCACGGAGGGGAAACGCTCGCTGTTATCCTGAATCGAGCGGCCGATATAGCTGATATAGAGCTGCTGTTGCGCGGAGATCAGCGCCTCAAGGAACAGATAGCGGTCATCATCGCGACGACTGCGGTCGCCGCGCTGCGCATTCTGACTCATTAAATCAAAGCCCAGCGGCGCCAGCGCGCGCGGGTAAATACCGTCGTTCATGCCCAGCAGGCAGACAACCTTAAACGGAATGGAACGCATCGGCATCAGGGTGCAGATATTCACCGGCCCGGCGAGAAAACGCTGGCTGATACGTTCCTGATCGAGACGCTGGGTGAGTTCATCCCGCAACAGCGACAGGGGTATCGCTTCGCCATAATGCGAGGAGATACCCTCGTCGATAATGGCCTGCCACTGCTGCTCGATTAACGCCATTGCCGCTTCGGTTTCCTGGTCCGGCAGGAAGAAATCATTGAGCATCTCCCGGCACACCGGCATCCACTCGTCAAGCGGACGGGCCTTCATCAACTCCCGACGCCAGCGATTAAGCTGCATCAGGAGCGAAGCCAGGTGCCCGACCAGTTCGGCGATTAAGCCGCTGGATTCGTCATAAGGCAGAACGGCATTCCACTCTCCCTGACTGCTCTCCATGGCGTAGCCGAGCAGCATACGCGTAAGACCAAACTGCCAGGTGTGCTGACCGGTGACAGGCAGCTCAAACTCCTGCACGTTGTCATCGTCCATCCCCCAGCGCACGCCCGATTCGTTGACCCACTGGCGCAGGTAGCGCAGTGCGTCCTCATCGATATCAAAACGGGCTGCCAGCACCGGAACATCCAGCAGAGCCAGTACATCTTCCGGAACGAAGCGGCTATCCGGCAGGGAAAGCAGGCTGACAAACGCCTGCAGCGCCGGGTGAGACTGGCGAGCACGACGGTCTGAAATCGTAAACGGCAGATAGCGATCGCCCGTGGCACTACCAAATACGGCCTGAATATAGGGGCTGTAGCTGTCGATATCCGCCACCATCACCACGATATCGCGCGGCGTCAGGTCAGGATCGTCTTCCAGCATCGCCAGCAGTTTATCGTGCAGTACTTCCACCTCACGCTGCGGGCTATGGCACAGGTGAACGGTCACGCTGCGATCGTCAGGATCGAGCAGGCGCTTGCTGTCGCTACGGGAAAACTCTTTGGCGGTGATCCCTGTAACCGCGCGGTTATCCAGCTCCAGGATGTCCCGCTGGACGTTGTGCAGAATGCTGTCCGGACTGACATCCGCAAAGGCGTCGACATCCCCCTCGCCGGAGGCGGTCATCTCCGAGAGCATGTAGATATAGTCGCGCCCCAGCTTGCCCCAGGAGGCCAGCAGCGGGTTCGGTAAGTTCTGTATACCCTGTTCGTCAAAGAGCTCAGACGCCGTCTCGCTGTCCTTAAAGAGCGGCACCGTGCCCTCGTCAAACAGGCGGCGACGCTGGCGGGTCACCATACGGGCCAGCCAGCGGGCATCCTGAATATCCCCCCAGTAATGGCGACAGGGATTGGTAAACAGAATATGGATGTCGATGTGCCTGCCCAGCGCATTCAGCGCTTTCAGGTAGATCGGCGGCAGGGCTGATATGCCGCAGATAAAGACCCGGGACGGCAACCCGGCGGGCGTCTCAGAGGCGGATTCCAGGGTCGCGATAAAGCGATCATAGAGATTCGCACGGTGCCACTGCGGCTGGCCCAGCTGTTCAGTATGCTCAACCAGCGCTTTCCACAACGGTGCCTGCCAGATTTGCGCCTGGTCGAGGCCGTCGACAAGCTCGCCCGCTTCCCAGCGCGTTAACCACTCCGGCCGGTAGACCAGATACTGGTCATACAGATCCGCCGTCCTTGATGCCAGCTGGAACAGTTTTCGTTTATCGGTATCGTCGTTCAGGTAGTGGCGCAGCATGACGAACTCGTCATGGGTCAACATCTCAGGCAGCAGCGACATCAGCTTCCAGCTCATGCTCTGCTTGTTGAATGCGCTCTGTTTTGGGATCTCCGGCAGCACGCGGACAAACATATCCCAGATAAAGCTGGCCGGCAGCGGGAAATCAATGTTGGCGGCGATACCAAACTTTTGCGAAAGGGACATCTGTAACCACTGCGCCATACCGGTGCTCTGAACCAGGATCATCTCCGGTTCAAAGGGATCGTCGAGCCGCTGCTGTTCGACAATAAACTCCATCAGTGCTTCCAGCACATCAAGACGGTTTGAGTGGTAGACCCTTAACATCGCTGCTCCCAACTACTGGCTAACCGGGCAGTGCAGGCGCGTCATTTGACCCTGCCGACCCAGAGGAGAAATAAGTTTGACCGAGATGCTGACACATCCAGCCTGTGTTGTCTGCATCCTGTTTACCTGCCAGCCGGCGGGAACATCCCCGGCGCTCAGCTGTGACTGTGCGTGAACATAACGCCAGAGCTGGCGATACTGCTCAAGGGTGACAAACCGACTGGCTAAAACACGATGGTAACCCGCCAGCGCGGTGACGACCAAGACCATCAGCATCATCGCCAGCAGGACTTCCACCATGCTGAACCCCTTCTGTCTGGCTACGGTTGCTGACATAACGCCCTCTCCTTTATGGGACAAAAATCGCTCCAGCCGTGCGGCGAAAAACGTACGCCGTCTGCCGTTACCTCGCCCTGCCGCCACAGCGTGATGCTGTCGCTGCTGGCGATAAGCAGCGCGCGTGTTTCTATCAGGCGCAAACAGACCCGCCACGGCTGTTGCGGATGCTGCTGGCATGCGTAGTCCCCCTGCGTTTGCCAGTCGAGCGTTCTCCCCCACTCCAGCGCGGACTGAGCTATCGCCTGATGCTCTGTCGCCTGGCGCTCTGTACTAACGATACGCGCCAGTGAATCAAGCTGCTGATTAAGCCCGGCCAGCATCAGGCTGCCCAGAATTAACAGCAGGAGCACCAGCGCCAGCGACGACATTCCCCGCTCACGGCTCACAAATTAAATCCGGTCACGATGTGGTGCGCCTCAACGCCGCCATCGCGCTTCCCCTTAACGGAAGCCGCCAGCGTCAGACTCAGCTCCGGCGCAAAGCCCGCCCGTGTCATACGTTGCACCTGAAAACGCAGCACTCTGATCCTGTCGGGATCGGTCATCCTCTCCCACCCCTTCCCTTCGCAGTGCGTCGCGCCGCGCAATGTTTCCAGCGCGCCGCCGCTCAGGCGAAAACCGGTCTGTTCTGCCGCGGCCGCGGGAGTTGTTTCCCAGCGGCCGTTGCTGTTTTCGTCCCACTGCACAATGACACATTCTCCACCCTGCCCAATTTTCAGCGCCTCACCAACGCACTCGCCTGCACAATATCCGGCGCGCTGCAGATGCTTACCGATGCTGCTTACGCGTAGCCAGAGCTCCTCTTCAAGCTCCTGCTGTTTCGTCAGCACAGTGACAGACTGCTGTAGCGCGGGCAAAAACCGCGCGGCGCTCAACAGCAGCACGCTGCTTATCGCCATGGCTATCAGCAATTCCGTCAAAGAAAATCCCTGCTGCTTCAGCGACACGCGAACTCTCCCTTGCCGTTGCACATGCGGATACGCCCCCACGAGGAGATGACGATCAGCCACTCACCGGCCTGGCTTTGCAGTCTTACTCGTCCGGCCCAGGCGGTATCCCGTAAACCATAAAACCCCAGCGCAGGCGTTAACTCGGTGATGCTGATATTTCCCCACTGCGGAATAAGCACAAAGGCGCTGTCTGCCCGACACTCAGCCATATCCGTCTTTAACAGGCACCACCGTTTTCCGTCCAGTTTCAGGGTGACGACATGGTCACGGTTATTGCGCCAGGCATCATTGCGTAGCACCACCAGATAATCCCGCACCTGGCGCGCCGTCTGCCATAGCTGCTGTTGCCGCTGCCAGCTCCGCCAGCCGTACAGCCCTGCCGCGCTCAGCGTCATGATGAGCGAGAGGGCGATCAGCATTTCCATGAGGGTGAACCCCTTTTCCTTTTTCATGGCAGCAGTGTGCCGTGAGGAGATCAGCAATTCGAGAGGCAGTTAGGCGATTTACGAGGCGCTTTCCGCGCTTTTTTAGGGGTTGCAGCGCGTTGCATTTCTTGCGGAAACAGGCTCGCAAAACGCGTAAGCAGGCATAAAAAAACCGGCGCAGAGGGCGCCGGTTATGTCAGGATTGCAGCATCAGATGGCTACAGGGGCTTTGATCCCCGGATGCGGGTCGTAACCTTCGATTTCGAAATCTTCAAAGCGATAGTCGAAAATGGAGTCCGGTTTACGTTTGATAACCAGCTTCGGCAACGCACGCGGCTCGCGGGTCAGTTGCAGATGGGTCTGCTCCATATGGTTGCTGTACAGGTGGGTATCCCCGCCGGTCCAGACAAAATCCCCCACTTCGAGGTCACACTGCTGAGCCATCATATGCACCAGTAACGCGTAGCTGGCGATGTTGAACGGCAGGCCGAGGAAGACGTCGCAGGAGCGTTGATAGAGCTGGCAGGAGAGCTTGCCATCCGCTACGTAGAACTGGAAAAACGCGTGGCACGGGGCCAGGGCCATTTTATCCAGTTCGCCCACGTTCCAGGCCGACACAATAATACGGCGCGAGTCTGGATCGTTTTTCAGCTGGTTCATCACGGTGGTGATCTGGTCGATGTGGCGGCCATCCGGCGTTGGCCAGGCGCGCCATTGCTTGCCGTATACCGGGCCCAGGTCGCCATTTTCGTCCGCCCATTCGTCCCAGATAGAGACGTTGTTCTCACGCAAATAAGCGACATTGGTATCGCCCTGCAGGAACCAGAGCAGCTCATGAATAATTGAGCGTAAGTGGCAGCGCTTGGTTGTGACCAGCGGAAAACCTTCCTGCAGGTTGAAGCGCATCTGGTGCCCAAAAATGGAAAGGGTACCGGTGCCGGTACGATCGTTTTTTGGTGTGCCCTCATCGAGCACTTTTTGCATCAGTTCAAGATACTGTTTCATGATTCCTCAGGAGACCTGTTGCTGTGGACGACGATACGCCCAGACCATCATTGCAATACCCGCGACGATCATCGGTACAGAGAGGATCTGCCCCATGCTGATGTACTGCACCCACGCACCGGTAAACTGCGCATCCGGCTGGCGGAAGAATTCAACGATGATGCGGAACGCGCCATACCCAATCAGGAACAGGCCAGACACAGAGCCCGTCGGACGCGGTTTACGGATAAACAGGTTCAGAATGATAAACAGCACGACACCTTCCAGCGCCATTTCATACAGCTGCGACATATGGCGCGGCAGGACGCCGTAGGTATCGAAAATCGACTGCCATTCCGGGTGCGACGGCAGCAGCGCCAAATCTTCAGCACGAGACTGCGGGAACAGCATGGTAAAGGATACGCTCGGATCGACGCGGCCCCACAGCTCACCGTTGATGAAGTTACCGAGACGACCTGCCCCCAGACCAAACGGGATCAGCGGCGCAATAAAGTCAGCAACCTGGAAGAAGCTGCGTTTGGTGCGTTTCGCGAAGATGATCATCACCAGGATGACGCCAATCAGGCCACCGTGGAAGGACATCCCGCCGTCCCAGACGCGGAACAGGTAAAGCGGATCGTTCAGGAAGACCGGGAAGTTGTAAAACAGCACGTAGCCGATACGACCGCCAAGGAAAACGCCAAGGAAACCGGCATACAGCAGGTTTTCCACTTCGTCTTTGGTCCAGCCGCTGCCAGGACGTTTGGCGCGACGGCCAGCCAGCCACATGGCAAAAACAAAGCCGACAAGATACATCAGTCCGTACCAGTGAAGCGCAACGGGTCCTACTGAGAAAATGACCGGATCAAACTCCGGAAAATGCAGATAGCCACTGTTCATCTGTCACCACAAGATGTTGTTATTCCGCTGAAAGTGGACAGCGGTAGCGAAGCGCGCAGAGGAATACCCTGCGCTCCAAAGTTGCGAATCATAGCACAAGCGAGCGTGGAGGTTGCGCCGGAGATGTAAAAGATGTGTATAGGGGGTTGTATCCCTCTGCCCGAAGGTCGAGGGATACCCGGGGCTTAACGCCCGCCGCGGATCAGCCCGCCCATGCCGCGACGTTCCATAAAGGCCGCCACCTGATGACGCACTTCCGTCGCCAGCTGTGCTTCAAGGCTGCGCTGCGCCAGCTGCTGGGCCTCCTCATAGTCAATATGGCGCAGCAGATACTTCACGCGGGCCACAGATCGACCGTTCATGGAGAGGTGGCGGAAGCCGAGGCCAATCAGGATCGCCACACACATGGAGTCGCCAGCCATCTCACCGCATAAACGCAGGTCGATACCGTTCGCTTCCGCCTCGCGGGCAATCATCGCCAGCGCACGCAGCATCGCCGGATGCAGACTGTCGTAAATGCTCGCCACCCGGGTGTTGTTGCGATCCACCGCCAGCATGTACTGGGTAAGGTCGTTGGTGCCCACCGAAATAAAGTCGACGCGAGCAGCCAGCTGCGGAAGCATAAAGACCATCGACGGAACTTCCAGCATCACGCCGATACGCGGTTTCGGTATTTCGTAGCCGATCATCTCTTCGACTTCACGCCCGGCACGTTCAATCAGACGACGAGCCTCATCGATCTCATCAATGCTGGTGACCATCGGCAGCAAGATACTGAGGTTGCCGGTCGCCGCATTGGCACGCAGCATGGCGCGCACCTGGATCAGGAAGATCTCCGGCTGATCGAGGGTGATGCGGATCCCACGCCAGCCCAGGCACGGGTTCTCTTCGCTGATGGGCATATAGGGCAACTGTTTATCCGCGCCAACGTCCAGGGTACGTAACGTGACCGGTTTGTCGTTGAACATCTGCAACATGCCCTGATACTGCGCGACCTGCTCCTCCTCAGAGGGGAAGCCGCTTTGCAACATAAACGGGATTTCCGTGCGATAGAGACCGATGCCATCGATGCGGCTGCCGAGCTTCTCTTCGTGTTCCGGACTTAACCCGGCATTGAGCATCACCTTGATCCGCTCACCGCTTTTTAGCGCGGCGGGCTGGTTAACGTCATCTTCCGCCAGGCGGCTCAGCTCGTTCTCTTCGCTGATAAGCTTTTGATATTCCTGCAGCAGGACCGGTTCAGGATCGACCAGCAGCTCGCCGCGATAGCCGTCAACCACCAGCGTTCGCCGGTGCAGCGCAGAGGGCTGAATATCAGCGCCCATAACGGTCGGGATCCCAAGCGCGCGCACCATAATGGCGGCATGGGAGTTGGCAGCACCGTCGCGGACCACGATCCCGGCTAGCCTGTCCTGCGGCAATTCCGCGAGCGTGGTCGCAGAGAGCTCATCCGCCACCAGCACAAAGCGCGGTGGCCAGGTATTGGCCCCCTGAATGGTGTCATCGAGATGGAACAGCAGGCGCTGACCTAAAGTACGCAGATCCCCGGCACGCTCTTTCAGATAGCCATCGGTCAGGGCGGCAAACTGTTCGGCGAATTTTTCGATGATCTTTTTGACCGCCCACTCCGCCACGGAGCCACGGTCGACTTCGTCAAACAGTTCCCGGCGCAGTCGGGCATCGGACAGCAAGTGCGAGTAGAGATCGAAGATCGCCGCCGTCTCTTTTTGCGCGCCGGCAGCAAAGCGCTTGCTGTAGCGGCGAAACTCGTTAGCGGCCTCTTCCAGCGCGCCGGTCAGGCGTTCGCGTTCAAGGGCTGTGTCTAGCGTCGAGGCTTCGTAAACCTGCTCCATCAGCGGCAGCGTGGCGTCCATCCAGCCTTCTGCGATCGCCACACCGGGTGAGGCCGGTAAGGCGCGAATGCGCGTCTGCCGGTACTGACCAAAGAGTGCAGCAAGCTGAGACTGGGAGAGGATCGCCGCCATTTGCGTGGCCAGCGTAACGAGGAAGGACTCTTCGCTTTCGTCGTACTGACGCAGTTCACGCTGCTGAACCACAAGCACGCCCAGCAATTGACGACGCTGGATAATCGGCACGCCGAGGAAGGCGCGGAAGCGCTCCTCTTTTACCGAGGGGATATATTTAAAGCTGGGGTGCTTTTGTGCATCGGCAAGGTTGATGGGTTCAGCCAGACGCCCGACCAGACCCACAACGCCTTCATCAAACGCCAGCGCAACGGTACGGCCACGCGGTTTTTTTAATCCGCGCGTGGCCATAAGGTAGTAACACCTGCGGTCGTGGTCGGCCAGATAGACCGAACATACCTCGGTTTCCATCGCAAGGCAGATATCCGTGACCAGAATATCCAGCGCCTCGTTGAGCCGTGGGGCACTGGCCACCTTCTCGACTATTTCGCGCAGGCGGGTGAGCATAATGTGCGTAGCTTAACCTCTTTTACGTCGCCAGGCAGGTGCGCTCTGCGGCTTAGGAGGGGCCTCCTGAAGCATCATTACGGCACTTGCGAACTCTTTCATTACCCTGCGGTAAACGTCGCGCTTAAATGACACGACCTGACGAACGGGATACCAGTAGCTGACCCAGCGCCAGCCATCGAATTCCGGCGTGCTGCTGGTTTGCATATTGATATCCGCATCGCTGCTCACCAATTGCAGAAGAAACCATTTCTGTTTCTGGCCGATACATACCGGCTTTGTGTCCCAACGCACCAAACGCTTCGGTAACTTGTAACGCAACCAGTTGCGGGTCGAAGCCAGAATGCGGACATCCTTGCGGCTTAAGCCAACTTCTTCGAACAGCTCCCGATACATCGCTTGCTCTGCGGACTCTCCCGGGTTAATCCCCCCTTGGGGAAATTGCCAGGAGTGCTGACCATATCGCCGGGCCCACATAACCTGACCCTGGCGATTACAAATTACGATACCTACATTCGGGCGGTAGCCATCGTCATCAATCACCGGACTACCCCAAAACTAAACCTTATATATAAACGATTGTTTCACACTCCAGAGAGGCGGTAAACCACTCTCTTTGTGGCCTGGAGCCTAATAACATTTGAATAACTCACAATTATCAGCTGAGTTATAAACAGATGACCGCTCAAAAGGGCAATTTTATTCACTTTTTCTGTGGATAGAGTTGTGAAGAAGTGTGGAATTACCGATGGACAACCCAGATCACTCTGAATATTGCAGAGATTAGCGATTTTTACAACTCTCTATATTTCATGTAGTTAAATTATGAATTGTGTGAAATACACAGCATAGTGTGATGCAGGTCACCAGAAAGATCCTGGAGCTGATGAAAGATCGAACAACGTTGATTTTATCCACAGATTGTGCCAATAAGTTAGGCACATTTTGTCTGATTTTTCGATTTTCGTCCCACGTCAAGGCTGTAAATGGAAACAGTAGTAGGGGTTATTCCCAGTTATCCCATTTTTCTGTGGATAAGTGGGTGTAAGATCCTGTTTATTGTCAGTGACCAGTTTTGGACAACCGGGATATCCACTTAGCAGCATAGCGAACAAAAGCAATAAAAATACATATAAATCATTCACCTGGCGCATGCAAAAAGAAAAAGATAAACTCTCCCTGTGCGGTGGAAAACTGCTGTTCATTTTTTAACCAAAAGGCAATAACCATGCTCCCCCTGGCTCCCCTGACTTCTCCCCCTGCATCCGAAGCGGTGTTGCTGCAACAGGCGCAGCGCCTGGCGGGATACTCGCTGGGTGAACTCGCCGCTCTGGCTGGCCTGCCCATTCCTCCCGATCTCAGGCGTGATAAAGGATGGACGGGCGTGCTGCTGGAGCTATGGCTGGGGGCCAGCGCGGGCAGTAAACCTGAACAGGATTTTGCCGCGCTGGGTGTTGAGCTGAAGACCATTCCTGTCGACAGCGCGGGCCGTCCGCTGGAGACGACGTTTGTCTGCGTGGCACCGTTAACCGGCAATACGGGCATCACCTGGGAGAGCAGTCACGTGCGCCATAAGCTGAAGCGCGTGCTGTGGATCCCGGTCGAGGGAGATCGTGCGATCCCGCTGGCCAATCGTCGCGTCGGAGCGCCGTTGATCTGGAGCCCGGACGAAGAGGAAGATCGTCAGCTGCGTCTGGACTGGGAAGAGTTAATGGACATGATCGTGCTGGGCCAGGTTGAACGCATCACCGCCCGCCACGGCGAAGTGCTTCAGCTACGGCCAAAAGCCGCCAACAGCAAAGCCCTCACCGAAGCCATCGGCGCGCGTGGCGAACCGATCCTGACGTTACCCCGGGGTTTTTATTTGAAAAAGAACTTCACGGGGGCGTTGCTGGCGCGTCATTTTTTACTGAATACGTAACTTTTTAAACGGAATCTTGCCGTTTATCACATATTTGCCTGTTTTTTCAGATTTCACCGCTTTCAGAAAACCCTCTGCGGAGTTATTACTACACTAAGATGAGATACGAGCCAGGTGGAGGTCATAAAGATGAAAAAATGGGCAGTAATAATCTCGGCTGTTGGTTTAGCGTTTGCCGTTTCAGGTTGTAGTAGCGATTACGTCATGGCGACAAAAGATGGTCGCATGATCCTGACCGACGGCAAACCCGAAGTCGACGATGATACCGGGCTGGTCAGCTACCGCGATCAGCAGGGTAACAATATGCAGATTAACCGCGACGAAGTTTCCCAGATTATCGAAAGATAGTAAGAAAGGTCAGCAGTTTGCTGGCCTTTTGATTTTTCGCTTCCTCTCTGTCATGTTTATATTCCTTTGTCGGGAGTTTCCTGACGCAGTTAACATGTCTAATAAGGAAGCCGGCTATGCATTATCACCGTATCCCCCATAGCGCTCTTGAGATAAGCCAACTGGGGTTGGGCACGATGACATTTGGTGAACAAAATAGCGAAGCCGATGCCCATGCACAACTCGATTACGCCGTCAGCCAGGGCATTAACCTGATTGACGTGGCAGAGATGTACCCGGTCCCACCGCGTCCGGAAACCCAGGGATTAACCGAAACTTACGTCGGCAACTGGCTGGCTAAACGCGGTAACCGCGAAAAGCTGGTGGTGGCCTCCAAGGTCAGCGGACCGTCCCGCAATAATGACAGCGGCATTCGCCCGAATCAGATCCTCGACCGTAAAAACATTCGCGCCGCGCTGGACGCCAGCCTGACGCGTCTGCAGACCGATTATCTCGACCTCTATCAGGTTCACTGGCCGCAGCGCGCGACAAACTGCTTTGGCAAGCTGGGCTACAGCTGGAGCGACAGCGCCCCCGTCGTCACCCTACTGGAAACCCTGGAAGCCTTAACCGAGTGCCAGCGTGCGGGCAAAATCCGCTACATCGGCGTCTCTAACGAAACGGCGTTTGGCGTGATGCGTTATCTGCACCTGGCGGACAAACACGATCTGCCGCGAATTGTCACCATTCAGAACCCGTACAGCCTGCTGAACCGCAGCTATGAGGTGGGTCTGGCGGAAGTGAGCCAGTATGAAGGCGTTGAGCTGCTGGCGTACTCCTGCCTCGGCTTTGGCACCCTGACCGGTAAATATCTGAACGGTGCAAAACCAGCGGGCGCGCGTAATACCCTGTTCAGCCGCTTTACCCGTTACAGCGGTGAGCAGACGCAAAAAGCAGTGGCGGCCTATGTGGATATCGCGAAACGTCACGGGCTGGACCCGGCGCAGATGGCGCTGGCGTTTGTACGCCGTCAGCCGTTTGTTGCCAGCACCCTGCTGGGCGCGACCACCATGGAGCAGCTGAAAACCAACGTCGAAAGCTTCCATCTGGAGCTGAGCGAAGAGGTGTTAGCGGAGATTGAAGCGGTGCATCAGGTGTATACCTACCCGGCACCGTGATAAACGCGACGTAGGTCGGGTAAGGCGTAGCCGCCACCCGACAAGTCGCTCCGATGCCGCATAATCGCCCGGCGGCGCTTTGCTTGCCGGGCCTACAAGGTCAAAATCACCGCCGACGCTGCCACACCCACAGTGCCGCAATCGCCAGCGCAAACAGGCCGCCAAACCCGACGCCAATGCCCACCACCGGCACACCCACTTTTACCGCCAGCGAGTAAAGCCCAAGCATCAGCAGCATGGCGGCGTTTTCGCCGAGGTTTTGCACTGCAATGGCGTTCCCTGCCCCGACGGTATGCTTCCCGCGCTCCTGCAGCAGCGCATTCAGCGGCACCACAAAGAAGCCGCCGCAGATCCCCATCAGGAACAGCAGCGCATAGGCGGGTAACAGCGCATGTTGCAGGGCAAAGATCAGTACCATCACACCAATCAGGATCCCGGCGGGCATGCAGCGGGCCACGTTTTGCAGCGTCACCAGTTTTGCCGCCGCCCCGGCGCCCAACACGATCCCCACCGCCACCATGGCGTTGAGATAGGTTGGCGTGGCGTTATCGGTGATCCCCAGCGCCGTCGGCACCCACAGCACCAGCAGGAAGCGCAGCGTGACGCCCGCACCCCAGAACATGCTGGTTCCCAGCAGCGAGAAGCGGGTTTCACCGTTATGCCACAGCACGCGGCAGGCGTTAAAGAAGCTGGCGGTCATCGGCGTAAAGCGCCAGGACTGTCCCGGACGCGCCGCCGGCAGTTTCGGGATAAACAGGTTGGCGATCACCGCCCCGGCATACATCAGGGCGCAAACGCCCAGCGCCGCCAGCACGTGCCAGTCGGCCAGCACGCCGCCCGCCATCGAACCCAGCAGGATCGCCGCAATGGTCGAGGCCTCCATCAGCCCGTTAGCTTTAACCAGCTTATCCCCGGTGGTGAGCTCCCCCAGGATGCCGTACTTGGCCGGTGAGTAGGAGGCCGCTCCGATCCCCACCAGCGTGTAGCCAATGAACGGATTCACGCCGAAGCAGATGCTGGCCGCCCCCAGCAGTTTCAGGCTGTTGGCAAACATCATCACCCGCCCTTTGGCGAAGCTGTCCGCCACCTGGCCGACAAAGGGGGCAAAAATGATGTAAGCGCCCACAAACACCATCTGCAGGATCGGCTGGCTCCAGTCCGGATAAAACTGAGATTTCAGCAGCGCCAGAGTGGCAAACAGCAGCGCGTTATCACCAAAGGCAGAGAGGAATTGGGCGGCGGTGACCGCCATCATCCCTCTCGACCAGATGGAGGTGTTAGTGGATACTGACTCACTCATTATGCGACTCCGCCTGATCAACCATGCCTTTGAGAGTGACAAAGTCCGGTTTACCGCTGCCCAATACCGGAAGTTGCTTGAGATAACGAATATCGCGCGGCACGGCCAGCTCAGGGATGCCATGTTCACGCGCATGCTGCAGAAGCTGCTCGCGTTTCAACTCGCTGTCGCTGGTAAAGAGCACCAGCGCTTCACCTTTGCTGGCATCGGCTTTCACCGCGGTGGCGTGCATTTTGTCAGGCGATACGGCCATCGCCAGCTGTTCGACCATCTCCAGCGACACCATTTCACCGGCGATTTTGGCGAAGCGCCTGGCGCGGCCCTGGATCTGCACGTAGCCCTGCTCATCAAAGCGCACGATATCGCCGGTGTCGTACCAGCCGGTTTCCACTTCGCCGTTGATGTTTTCCGCCGTCGGCGCTTCCAGCACCCCCGGGTTTTCCACCCGCAGGTAGCCGTTCATGACGTTCGGCCCTTTCAGTTGCAGGCGTCCGCCCTCTTCAATACCCGGTACGGCCAGCAGACGCGCGTCCATCCCCGGCAGAATGCGCCCGACGGTGCCGGGTTTTGCCGCCATCGGCACGTTAATGGAGACCACCGGCGCGCACTCGGTCACGCCGTAGCCTTCCAGAATGCGCAGGCCAAACTTGTCCTGCCACAGCTGGCGGGTGCTCTCCTGCAGTTTTTCCGCCCCGGCCACCACGTAGCGCACGCGATGGAAATCATACGGATTGGCAAAGCGGGCGTAGTTGCCGAGGAACGTCGAGGTGCCGAAGATCACCGTGCAGTTCCGATCGTAGGTCAGCTCCGGCACGATGCGGTAGTGCAGCGGGCTCGGGTAGAGGAACACTTCGGCACCGGTCAGCAGCGGCGTGAACAGCCCCACCGTCAGGCCAAAGGAGTGGAACAGCGGCAGCGCCGACATAAAGCGATCCCGGGCAGTAAAATCGGCGATGGTTTTAATCTGTTCGACGTTAGCCAGCAGGCTTTTATGGCTGTGAACCACCCCTTTCGGATTCCCCTCCGAGCCGGAGGTAAACAGGATCACGGCCGCATCTTCCGGCTGCTGCTTCACCTGCGCCAGATGCGGCGCCAGCAGGTGGGCAAAAATCCACAGCTTGTCACCGGTGGTTACTTCCGCCTTAAGATCTTCGAGGAATACCCAGCGCACCTGGGTGAGCTGCTCCGGCAGATGCCAGAGTTTGCCTTTATCGAGGAAGGTGCGGGAGGTGAACACGGTGTTGATCTGCGCGGCGGTGATGGCGCTACTGAGCCCTTTCACCCCTGCGGTGTAGTTGAGCATCGCCGGAATACGTCCGCGGGAGACGGCACCAAAAATAACTGCCGCGCTAATCCCTGCGTTTGGCAACATCAGGCCGATCTTCTCCCCTTGCTGGCTGTATTTCTCAAGGATACGGCCAACAAACAGCGTTTTGGTCAATAGCTTGCGATAGGTATCGGGGGCAAAATTAATGTCGTCGATGCAGTTCTTCTTCGCCCCGTAACGGTACATCGCCGACAGCAGCGATTCATACAGCGTTTCGCGCGGGCGCACCGCCATCCGGGCTTCCATCATGACCTGATGCAGCATCTCACCGGCGATTTTACGCCGGTCGCGGGCGCGTGGCGCGTCGGGCATCGGCAGGGTGGTTGGTGGCAGCAGGTGCAGGGTGATGCGCGGGAACATGCGCTGTTTTACCAGCCCTTTCAGGCGGCTGAAAAAGGTAAGCTCCGCGCCTTCAATACGCAGCGGCACTACCGTCGCCCCGGATTTCGCCGCCACAAAGCCTGCGCCGTCATAGATTTTCATCAGCGAGCCGGTGATCGAGATCCGCCCTTCCGGGAAGATCACCACCGGACGCCCCTGCCCAATCAGACGCACCAGATGTTTGATCATCATCGGTTTGGTCGGGTCGAGCGGAACGAAATCAATGAGTTTTGTCAGCCAGCGCATGTACCACTGCTGGCTCACAGAGGTGTAGACCGCAAACACCGGGCGCACGGGTAAAAAGAGCGCCAGCAGAATGCCGTCTATAAAGGAGACGTGGTTAGGAGTAATAAGAACACGTTCCGCGTGCAGTGCCAGGGTGTCGCCAGTCAGACGGACGCGAAACAGAATTCGAAATAAGGTGCGGAAAAACCCAAATAGCATGTCAACTTCCTTTGCCTTTCAATGAGTAGGGTTACGGTAAATTGTGGCAGATTACACGAGAAGTGCGGTGGGAGCGACAGCCGGATAGAGACAAAAAAAAACCTGCGCATCTGCGCAGGTTGGTGCAAGAGATGAGTACGCAGTACGTACTAAGAATTCTCACCAATCAATACCTCTGGGATCTCAACTGTAGCAACGGGGGTTAATTCCCTGCCAGCAGACAATCGCAACAGCCTGAGGCAAAGTGTAACCAAAGATTCAAATTCACCCGCGTCTGTCACGCTTCGCTGTGTAACGATTACACACTTTCAGATTACGTTTATCACCTTTGTGAATTGCCTCACCGCCCTGCGCTTGAATACACCTCACTTTTCCGCAACACTATTTGATGTGTAAACGCTTACCCCAACAAGAAGGTAGAGAATGGCGACTATTAAGGATGTGGCCCGAATGGCGGGTGTTTCCGTCGCCACGGTTTCGCGCGTTATCAATAACTCCCCTAAAGCCAGTGAAACCTCCCGCCAGGCGGTGCTGACCGCCATGGAGTCCCTGAACTATCACCCCAACGCTAACGCCCGCGCGCTGGCTCAGCAGTCCACCGATACCGTCGGGCTGGTGGTGGGCGATGTCTCCGATCCCTTTTTCGGCGCGATGGTGAAAGCCGTCGAGCAGGTGGCCTACCAGACCGGCAACTTCCTGCTGATCGGCAATGGCTACCACAATGAGCAGAAAGAGCGGCAGGCGATTGAACAGCTGATCCGCCATCGTTGCGCGGCGCTGGTGGTGCATGCCAAAAAGCTGTCGGATGAGGAGCTGGTGCATCTGATGAAGCAGATCCCCGGCATGGTGATTGTGAACCGCATTATTCCCGGCTACGAGCAGCGCTGCGTGGCGCTGGACGATCGCTATGGCGCCTGGCTTGCCACCCGACACTTGATCCAACAGGGGCATACCCGCATCGGCTACCTCTGCTCTAACCATCCCATTTCCGACGCCGAAGACCGGCTACAGGGTTACTACGATGCGCTGCGCGAAAACGACATTCCCTGCAACGATCGCCTGGTCACCTACGGGGAACCCGACGAGCGCGGCGGCGAGCAGGCGATGACCGAGCTGCTGGGGCGCGGACGTAACTTTACGGCGATCGCCTGTTACAACGACTCGATGGCCGCCGGGGCGATGGGGGTGCTGAACGATAACGGGATTGACGTGCCGGGGGATATTTCGCTGATCGGCTTCGATGACATTCTGATCTCGCGCTACGTGCGACCGCGCCTGACCACGGTGCGCTACCCTATCGTCACCATGGCGACGCAGGCGGCGGAGCTCGCGCTATCCCTGGCGGATAAACGCCAGCCGCCGGAAATCACCCACCTCTTCAGCCCGACGCTGGTGCGTCGTCACTCCGTTGTGCCGCCGGCCGAGTCGGCCAGCGAATAGCGGTAGAGATGCACGGTTTTGTCCGGGTATTCCAGACCGTCGCCGATGTAGTGCCAGCCGTAGCGCTCATAAAAATCGCGGCAGGCGGACCAGAGATGCAGCTCGCGATACCCGAGCCCTGCGGCATGGGCTTGAACGTGCCGCTGTAATTTCCCCGCCAGCCCCTGCCCGCGCGCGGCGTCGTCAACGTACAGCGCCGCCAGCCAGGGACAGAGATCCTGGCGAGTGATTAGATCGCAGCGCCATAGCCCCACCGTGCCGAGCAGGCGTTCGCCCTCGGTGGCAATAAAGGTGAGCGGCAGCGCGCCAGGGGTCTGGCTGTGGTTCACAATGCTTTCGAAAAACGCGCGCGGCACGCCGTCGCCAAAGGCCTGCCACTGCCAGTCGATCACCTGCTCCGCGTGCTGCGGGGCGGCGTACAGCGGCTGGATATTCACACCGGCTTCCCCTGAAAAATAGGTACCGAATCAAACAGATAACCGTCAAAGTCCGGGGCGTCCTCGTCGGAGAGCTCCAGCAGGCTCTTTTTGACATTTTCCAGATGCTGGAACATCGCCTGCCAGGCCCCCATCACGTCGCGACGGCGCAGGGCGGCGAGAATGGTCTGACGGTCGCCCAGCCACTTCAGGCGGTACGCCCGGCTGGCAATGTGGGCATTAAACTGCTGCCAGAGCGGGCTGCTGTCCATGTTGTGCCAGACGCTTTCGACGGTCGCCAGCAGCATCTGATTCTGCGTGGCCCCCGCCAGCACCAGATGGAACATCTTGCTGTTGTCCTGGCTATTATCGTTGGCGGCGATGGCCCGCTGCTCCTGCTCGATGATGCGTCGCAGGTTGTCGATGTCTGCCCGGGTCGCCATCTTCGCGGCAAAGGCGGCAATGTTGCTTTCCAGCAGCTGGCGCGCCTGCAGGATCTCGAACGGGCCGACGTCGCTTGTTAACAGGCGCTCTTCCTCGTTCTCGTGCTCTTCGGGGATGCGCATAACGTAGACCCCGGAACCCTGGCGAATATCCACGGTGCCCTGCAGCTCCAGCATCAGCAGCGCCTCACGCACGATGGTACGGCTGACGCCGTAGGTTTCCGCGATATTGCGCTCCGGCGGCAGACGTGAGCCCACGGGATAGTGCCCCTGGATGATCTGGGCGCGTAAATCCTCGCCAATCTCCTGGTACTGCTTCTTTTCCGCCGGGACGACAGCCTTATCCACGTTATCACCTGTACTCTGAGTTAATGCGCGGGCCGGGCATCCTCCCGGCCAGTTAGGGCACTATGTTAGCAGAATCGTCGCGATCTTCGCCTACTTCCATTCATCGTCGATGGTCAGGGTCAGCACGCACTCATCGCGCAGTTGCCGGAACCAGCTGGCCGATTTTTTGGCGCGTCGGGCACGATTGTTCGCCAGATCGATCTCAATCAGACCGTAGCGGTTTTTAAAGGCGTTCATCGGCGAGACGTTATCGGTGAAGGCCCACAGCATGTAGCCGTGACAGTTGGCCCCCTCCTCCCGCGCCAGCAGCGTGTAGTAAAGATGTTCGCTGATGAAGTTAATGCGGTAGTTATCCTCAATCACCCCGTCGCTGTTGCGGTACTGGCCTTCGTTTTCGACCCCCATTCCGCTTTCAGCAACGAACCAGTTGATGTTGCGGTAGTCGTTTTTGATGCGCATCGCCATGTCGTAAATGATGCGCGGGGCGATCTCCCACCCGCGGGAGGTGTTCATCCGCCGCCCCGGGAGCTCAAACGGCTCGTAGTAGTACGCCGGATGGAACGGCGTGTCAGGATGCCAGGCCCGGGACGGGGCCTTCACCCGGTGCGGGTAATAGAGGTTGATCCCCAGTTCATCGACGGTGTTGGCGGCAATCAGGGCCAGCTCGTCCTCGCTGTACTCCCACTGCACCTGATGTTTTTCCAGCAGGGTGAACAGCTCCTGCGGATAGCGACCGTGCACCAGCGGATCGAGGAACACCCGGTTGTAGAACAGGTCATAAATCCCCGCGGCCTTTACGTCGTGGGCGGCGCGGGAACGGGGATAGGTCACTTCCGGGTTAAGAATGCAGCCCACCGTGCCGCGATAACCCTTCTCGCGGAACAACTTCACCACCTTCGCCGTCGCCAGCACCTTGTGGTGGTTCCACTGCATCCAGGTGTGGGTATTCTGCTCATAGGGCCAGCGCAGGGCGTCAAGGTAGACCCGGGTCTGGACCACAATCGGCTCGTTAAAGGTAAACCAGCGCGTCACCACATGGTGATAGCGGGCAAAGACCTTTTCGGCGTAGCGGGTGAACAGCTCCACCACGTGCTTCGATGCCCAGCCGCCGTAGGTTTCCAGCAGGGTCCCCGGCAGCTCGTAGTGTTCGAGGCAGATCATCGGCTCAATGCCCTGACGGTGCATCTCGGCGAACAGGGCGTCGTAATACGCGGCGTACTCCTCATCCACCGTCGCGTTTTCATAGTCGGTGAGAAAACGCGACCAGTTGATGGAGGTGCGGTAGTGGGTCAGCCCGGCCTGCTTCATCAGCGCCACGTCTTCACGGAAACGGTTGATGAAATCGGTCGCCACCGCCGGGCCGTAGCCGTTATGCCACACCTGACGATCGTTTTTGTACCAGAGGTCGATCCAGGAGTCCTGCCCGGCTTTTTTGCCGCTCCAGCCCTCGGTTTGCCAGGCGGAGGCCGCCGCCCCGAGGATAAAGTCCCCGGGGATAGTCATCTTTTTAATGCTCATGCGTTATTCGTCGCCTCCTGATTTGCGGCCTGAATCGCGGCCTGTTCCGCACGGCGTGATGCGATCTTCACGAACGGCAGATAGATAAGCACGGCGGTGATGATGCAGATACCCTGGGTGATCACCGCCCCCATCGAACCAGCGGTTGAGAGCCAGGCGTTGATCAGCGGCGGCGTGGTCCAGGGCACCATCACCACGGCTTTGCCGGCAAAACCGGTGACGGTGGCGAAGTAGCCGATGGAGCCGGTCACCAGCGGGGTGATGATGAACGGGATCGCCAGAATCGGGTTGAGCATGATTGGCATACCGAAGATCACCGGCTCGTTGATGTTAAAGATCCCCGGGCCAATAGAGAGCTTGGCGATCTCCTTCATCTCTTTGCGTTTGGTGCCGATCATCACCGCGATCAGCAGGCCGATGGTTAAGCCCGAACCGCCGATGCTCATGTACACATCCCAGAACGGCATGGTGATAATGTTCGGGATCTCTTTGCCCTGCTCAAAGGCGCTCATGTTGACGGTGATCGCCCCCAGCAGCTGCGGCTCGCGGATCGGTTTGATCATCTGATTGCCGTGGATCCCAATCACCCAGAACAGCTGGGCGACGAACATCAGCAGCAGAATGCCCGGCAGGCTTTGCACTACGCGCTCCAGCGGCTGCTGCACCACCTGGTATACCGCATCGTAGAGGTACATGCCGGTGACCTGATGGAACACAAAGCCGAAGGTGGCGATGGTGGTGGTGGTGATGATCGCCGGGATCAGCGCCGAGAAAGAGGCCGACACGTTAGGAGGGACGGTGTCCGGCATCTTGATTTTCAGTCCCGGACGCCCCTCCAGCCAGCAGTAAATCTCCACCGACAGGATGGCGATAAACATGCCGAGGAACAGGCTGCGGGTATCAGAGAACTGGCGCAGGAGCACATCTTTGACCATGTGCATTTCGCCATCAACCATCATCTCAACGGTAGTGGGGGTTACGCAGATAAAGCAGATCACCGCCAGCAGGCCGGGGAACAGCGATTTGATGCCGTTAATACGCCCGAGCTCAATACCGATCAGGAACACGGCCCCGATATTGAGGAAGTTAAGCGTGGCGTAGTTCAGGGCGCTGGTGATGGGTTTCAGCGCGGCCAGAAAAGAGAGCGACTGGAAACTGGCTAAGCCGTTCTTTGGATCCAGCACCATGTTGGAGATCAGCACCGAAAATGCGCCAACAATGATGACCGGCATTAAGGTGATGAAGGCGGACTTTATCGCCATGATATAGCGATAACTGTTGAACTTCGTGGCGAAACTGCCCAGAGAGTTGATCAGTTTTTCCTGTAATGCCATGGGGTAATACCTCAGTAAAAGGGCCTTTATTGGGATAAGGTGTTCAGCCGGCTTCTATTGGCATACCAAAAATAGCTTCTGGTGAAGATTTGTTCTGTGATTAAGCTCCCAACGCCGCAAGAGGTATCCCGGAGTGTGAATTATCGCCACTTTGGTATGCCACTTTTGTCCGGTACGCTACCCGTAACCAGAAAGCGTGATCCTGATGGGGGTTTTCCCTCTCCCGCCCGGCTTATGCCCCTGAACGTCTGTGATAAACTTCGGTGCATAACGTGGAAGCAGGAATAACGAATGGCAACAATGCTGGATGTCTCACTGCGCGCGGGCGTGTCGAAAGCCACGGTGTCGCGCGTACTGAACGGCACAGGTCAGGTAAAAGAGAGCACCCGTCAGCAGGTGTTTAACGCGATGGAAGAGCTGGGCTATCGTCCCAACTTCCTGGCGCGATCCCTGGCGAACCGGACCAGCAACAGCATTGGTCTGGTGGTCTCGACCTTTGACGGTTTTTACTTTGGTCGCCTGCTGCAGCAGGCCTCCCGACAGACAGAAACGCACGGGAAGCAGCTGATTGTCACCGACGGTCACGACACCCCGGAGCGGGAAGAGGAAGCGGTGCAGATGCTGGCCGACCGCCAGTGCGATGCCATCGTGCTCTACACCCGCTATATGAGCGAAAAAGCGATCATGAAGCTCATCGACAGCGTGCAGATGCCGCTTATCGTCATCAACCGTGACGTCAGCCAGGCGCGGGAGCGCTGCGTGTTCTTCGAGCAGCAGGAGGCGGCCTTCAACGCGGTGGAGTATCTGATAAGCCAGGGGCACCGGGAGATCGCCTGCATGACCGTGCCGATCCACACCCCTACCGGCAAGGCGCGGCTGATGGGCTATCGCCAGGCACTGGAAAAGCACGGCATTCCCTGGGATGAGAACCGGGTAAAGTATGGCGATTCGGGGATGACGCGCGGGTACGAGCTGTGTCAGGAGCTGCTGAACGAGAAGGTGCCGTTCAGCGCCCTGTTTGCCTGTAACGACGATATGGCGCTGGGCTCGTCGAAAGCGCTGCACCAGGCGGGGCTGCGCATTCCTGAAGATGTGTCGCTGTTCGGCTTCGATGACGCGCCGTGCGCGAAGTGGCTGGAACCGGCGCTCTCAACCGTCTATCTGCCTATCGATAACATGATCACGACCGCTATCGATCAGGCCATCCGGCTGGTCAAAAGCGAGCCGATCGAAGCGATCCCGCCCTTTACCGGCACGCTGGTGTTACGCGATTCGGTGGCGACGGGACCCTGGTTCGATCAGAACAGTTCGAGAGCGAGCAGTTCCTGAATGGTCTGGCGGCGGCGGATCAGACGCGCCACGCCGTTATCAAACAGCACTTCCGGCAGCAGCGGACGGCTGTTGTAGTTGGATGACATGGACGCGCCGTACGCGCCGGTATCGTGCAGCACCAGGTAATCACCCGGTACGACCGGTGGCAGCGCGCGGGTTTCCACTTTCCCGCCCTCCTGCTGGGTAAACACATCCCCGGATTCGCACAGCGGACCGGCGACCACCGTTTCCACTAAATCAGCCTGGGTTAAATCGCGGCCGTCGGCGGCCAGCGCCGTAATGTGGTGATAGCTGCCGTACATCGCCGGGCGCATCAGATCGTTGAAGCCCGCGTCGATCAACACGAAGTGACGGCTGCCCATCGCCTTCACGCTGCGCACCTGGGATACCAGCACGCCGGATTCCGCCACCAGGAAGCGGCCCGGTTCGATCTCCAGCTTCACCGCATGGCCCAGATGGGCGGCAATTTTGTCGCGCGCGCCGTTCCACAGGCCGTAGTAGTGATCGGTATCGATCGCCTCTTCCCCTTCGCGATACGGGATCGACAGCCCGCCACCGGCGGAGATCGCCTCCAGATCCTGACCAAACTCAACCACCTGGCGCACCATCGCGCCGCACACCTGCTCAAGGTGACCGTAGTCCACGCCGGAGCCGATGTGCATATGAATTCCCACCAGCTTCAGGCTGTAGCGCTGCAGAACCTCCAGCGCGGCAGGCAGATCGCTGTACCAGATGCCGTGTTTGCTGTTCTCGCCGCCGGTGTTGGTCTTCTGGCTGTGGCCGTGACCAAAGCCCGGGTTAACGCGCAGCCAGACGCGGTGGCCCGGCGAAACCTGACCCAGCTGTTCCAGCATGTCCACGGAACCGGCGTTGACCGGGATCTGCAGCTCGTGCACCCGGGCCAGGGTGGCGCTGTCGATCAGGTCAGCGGTAAAGACAATCGCATCGCTGTCGGCCTTTGGATCATAGCCCGCCGCCAGCGCACGCTCGATTTCACCCAGCGACACGGAGTCGACCTTCACGCCCTGCTCACGCATCAGGCGCAGAATATGGATGTTGGAGCAGGCTTTCTGGGCAAAACGCACCACGTCAAACTGATGCAGGGCCGCAATCTTGTCGCGAATAATCTGCGCGTCGTAAACCCAGACGGGGCAGCCAAACTCCGCAGGCAGGCGCAGCAGATTGTCGGCATTGAGGCAGGTATCGGTGTTGTTCAGCGGGCGTGGCATGGTGCTCTCCGGGAATTCAATTTTTTATGATTACGCCACAGCGCGAAGAGAATAAAAAATATCGTTTTATCGCCAGTCTATGCAAAAATGATATGGATTAGCTCAACAAGGTCGCCGCCATGCCCGCTGTGAATTTACGCCATATTGAGATTTTTCATGCCGTGATGACGGCGGGGAATCTGACCGAAGCCGCGCGTCTGCTGCACACCTCCCAGCCGACGGTGAGCCGCGAGCTGGCGCGCTTCGAGAAGGTGATCGGCCTGACGCTGTTTGAACGCACGCGCGGGCGTTTGCACCCCACGGTGCAGGGGCTGCGTCTGTTCGAGGAGGTGCAGCGCTCCTGGTACGGGCTGGATCGCATCGTCAGCGCCGCCGACAGCCTGCGCGAGTTTCGCCAGGGGGAGCTCTCCATCGTCTGCCTGCCGGTCTTCTCCCAGTCATTCCTGCCTGCCCTGCTGCAGCCGTTCCTCGCCCGCTACCCGGACGTGAATCTCACCATCGTGCCGCAGGAGTCCCCCCTGCTGGAGGAGTGGCTCTCGGCCCAGCGCCACGATCTCGGCCTGACCGAAACCCTCGCCACCCCGGCGGGTACTGCCCGCCACGAGCTGCTGTCGTTAGATGAGGTGTGCGTCCTGCCTGCAGGACATCCGCTGGCTGAAAAAGCGGTGCTGACGCCGGGGGATTTTCAGGGCGAGAACTACATCAGCCTGTCGCGCACCGACAGTTACCGGCAGCTGCTGGATCAGCTTTTTGCCGAGCATCAGGTGAAACGCCGGATGGTGGTGGAGACCCACAGCGCGGCATCAATCTGCGCCATGGTGCGGGCGGGAGTAGGGATTTCGGTGGTGAACCCGCTGACGGCGCTGGATTATGCCGACAGCGGAATTGTGATCCGTCGCTTCAGTATTTCGGTGCCGTTTACGGTGAGCCTGATCCGCCCCCTGCACCGCCCGGCCTCGGCGCTGGTGGACGCCTTCAGCGCGCATCTGCAACAGGGGCTGGCGGCCCTCACCGGCCCGCTGGAGCAGCTGCTGGCCTCGCCCGTTACGAAAGCATAAATTCCACCGCATCGGCGGCGTGGATCGCGGCGGTATCAAACACCGGGATCGGGCTCTCATCCGCCGGAACCAGCAGGCCAATCTCGGTGCAGCCGAAGATCACCCCCTGTGCCCCCCGATCGGCCAGTTTCTGGATCACCTCAAGATAGTAACGGCGTGACGCCTCGCTGAAGGTGCCGAGGCAGAGCTCGTCGAAGATAATCTGATTGATACGCGCCCGGTCCGCTTCGTCCGGGATCAGGCTCTCAATGCCGTACTGCGCCGTCAGTCGCCCGCGGTAGAAATCCTGCTCCATGGTGTAGCGCGTGCCAAGCAGCGCCACGCGGTTCATGCCCGCCGCCGTGATCGCCCGGCCCGTGGCATCGGCGATATGCAGGAACGGCAGCGAACAGCGGGTTTCAATCTGCTCCGCGACTTTGTGCATGGTATTGGTACAGAGCAGAATGGCCTGCGCCCCTGCTCCCTGAAGGCCCAGCGCCGCAGTCGCCAGGATCTCCCCGGCCTTTTCCCAGTCGCCGCTGGACTGGCAGGCTTCGATCTCATGGAAATCGACGCTGTGCAGCAGCAGGCTCGCCGAATGTAATCCCCCGAGGCGCTGTTTTACCCCTTCGTTGATCAGACGATAATATGGAATGGTGGACTCCCAGCTCATTCCCCCCAACAGGCCAATCGTTTTCATCGTGCTCTCCTTTCCGGTTTCATCCAGTGAAGCAAACTTGTGATCGAGTTTCCAGTTCTCTGGTTCGACATTTCCTTTTAGCCCTCTCTGGGATAAATTAAATGAAACGATGTTTCACTATATAACAGGACATGAGCATGTTTATTTTCCACAAAGAGACGCAGCTTGAAGATCTGGGTAACGGCGTGACGCGCCGCATTCTGGCGCACGACGGCAAAATGATGGCGGTTGAGGTTAATTTTGAACAGGGCGCCGTTGGCCCAATGCATAACCATCCGCATGAGCAGCTGACCTATGTTTTGTCCGGCGAGTTCGAATTTACCATCGGTGAAGAGAAACATGTCGTCACCGCCGGGGACACGCTTTATAAGGAGCCGCATATTATGCACGGCTGCGTTTGCCTGAAACCGGGCACCCTGCTGGATACCTTTACGCCGGTGCGTGAAGACTTCCTCAAATAAATGAAAAAGGCGATGCTCCGGCATCGCCTTTTTTCTGCTTAGGCGCAACTTCGCGTTATTTCAGCCGTTAATCATTCAACAAGTTAATTATATCCTCGCTAGCTTAATTGCCATGTTACAGATTTGCTACAAATATTAGTAGTTTGTATCTACCGCCAATAATTTCCAGAATACCTGAGCAAAGTCCTCTGTTTAGCCGGTTCTCTCCACCTTGCTATTCCGCGCAAACCGATAAAAATGCCACCCATCTCACCTTATTGAAACGCTGTTTCGACCTTGATCACATTTCCACTATTTATCGAATGACGTGGATTTTAATCGCAATAAAATAAATTAAAACGACGTTTTACAATTTGAAAACGATGGTTCATAAGTTTTAAAAAATTGAAACACCGGCTTGCACCAGGCGTAAAGATTCCGTTTTAAACCCTTAATTACCAGGTAGGTATGTATGAATGAAAACAAGATGCTGGGGCTGGCGTGGATATCACCCTACATAATTGGGTTGATACTTTTCACCGCCTTCCCCTTTGTCTCATCGTTCTTCCTCAGTTTTACTGAGTATGACTTGATGAGCCCGCCGGTATTTAACGGCATCGAAAACTATCGCTACATGTTTACGGAAGATACCCTCTTCTGGAAATCCATGGGCGTGACCTTTGCCTACGTATTTTTAACTATCCCGCTGAAGCTGGCCTTTGCGCTGGGTATTGCCTTTGTTCTGAACTTTAAATTGCGCGGCATCGGCTTCTTCCGTACCGCTTACTATATTCCGTCCATTCTCGGCAGCTCCGTTGCCATCGCCGTTCTGTGGCGTGCGCTGTTCGCCATTGATGGCCTGCTTAACAGCTTTATTGGCGTGTTTGGTTTTGACGCGGTGAACTGGCTTGGCGAGCCGTCCCTGGCGCTGATGTCCGTCACCCTGCTGCGCGTGTGGCAGTTCGGCTCCGCGATGGTAATTTTCCTCGCCGCCCTGCAAAACGTACCGCAGTCGCAGTACGAAGCCGCCATGATTGACGGTGCCTCTAAATGGCAGATGTTCATGAAAGTGACCGTGCCGCTGATCACCCCGGTTATCTTCTTTAACTTCATCATGCAGACCACCCAGGCGTTCCAGGAATTTACCGGTCCGTATGTTATTACCGGCGGTGGACCAACCTACTCCACCTACCTGTTCTCACTGTACATCTACGACACCGCATTCAAGTACTTTGACATGGGTTACGGCGCGGCCCTGGCCTGGATCCTGTTCCTGGTGGTTGCTGTCTTTGCCGCTATCGCCTTTAAGTCTTCGAAATACTGGGTCTTCTACTCCGCCGATAAGGGAGGCAAAAATGGCTGATATTCAACAACTCTCCACGGCGAGAAGCATCGCAGAGCGTGAAGTGGCGCGTACCCAGCGTCGTGAAAAAATTAGTGCCGGCATTCGCTATGTGATCCTGCTGTTTGTTGGCCTGCTGATGCTCTATCCGCTGGTGTGGATGTTCTCGGCGTCGTTCAAACCGAACCACGAGATCTTCACCACCCTGAGCCTGTGGCCGGCACACGCCACCTGGGACGGCTTTGTAAACGGCTGGAAAACCGGTACCGAGTACAACTTCGGCCATTACATGCTGAACACCTTTAAGTATGTGATCCCGAAAGTGATCCTGACCATTATCTCCTCCACCATCGTGGCGTACGGCTTTGCCCGCTTCGAGATCCCGTGGAAGAAGTTCTGGTTCGCGACGCTGATTACCACCATGTTGCTGCCAAGCACCGTACTGCTGATCCCTCAGTACCTGATGTTCCGTGAAATGGGCATGCTGAACAGCTATATGCCGCTGTACCTGCCGCTGGCCTTCGCCACGCAAGGGTTCTTCGTCTTCATGCTGATCCAGTTCCTGCGCGGCGTACCGCGTGACATGGAAGAGGCGGCGCAGATTGACGGCTGTAACTCCATTCAGGTGCTGTGGTACGTGGTCGTGCCAATCCTGAAGCCAGCCATCATCTCCGTGGCGCTGTTCCAGTTCATGTGGTCAATGAACGACTTTATCGGGCCGCTGATTTATGTCTACAGCGTGGATAAATACCCGATTGCACTGGCTCTGAAAATGTCCATCGACGTCACCGAAGGTGCGCCGTGGAACGAAATTCTGGCAATGGCGAGCATCTCCATTCTGCCATCCATCATTGTCTTCTTCCTGGCACAGCGCTACTTCGTACAGGGCGTAACCAGCAGCGGAATTAAAGGTTAAGAGGGAAATATCATGGCTGAAGTTATCTTCAACAAACTGGAAAAGGTTTACTCCAACGGCTTCAAAGCGGTACATGCTATCGACCTGAAAATCGCTGAAGGGGAATTCATGGTCATCGTCGGCCCGTCCGGCTGCGCCAAGTCCACCACCCTGCGTATGCTGGCCGGTCTGGAGACCATCAGCGGCGGCGAAGTGCGCATCGGCGAAAAGATCGTTAACAACCTCGCGCCAAAAGAGCGCGGGATTGCGATGGTGTTCCAGAACTATGCGCTCTATCCGCACATGACCGTGCGGGAAAACCTGGCCTTTGGCCTGAAGCTGAGCAAGCTGCCGAAAGCGCAGATTGAATCCCAGGTTAACGAAGCGGCAAAAATCCTCGAGCTGGAAGAGCTGCTGGACCGTCTGCCGCGCCAGCTCTCCGGTGGTCAGGCCCAGCGTGTGGCCGTGGGCCGTGCGATTGTGAAAAAGCCAGACGTGTTCCTCTTTGACGAACCGCTGTCAAACCTCGACGCCAAACTGCGTGCGTCGATGCGTATCCGTATCTCCGACCTGCACAAGCAGCTCAAGGCCTCCGGCAAACCGGCGACCACCGTCTACGTGACGCACGATCAGACCGAAGCGATGACCATGGGCGACCGCATCTGCGTGATGAAGCTCGGCCACATCATGCAGGTGGATACCCCGGACAACCTGTACCACAAACCGAAAAACATGTTCGTGGCCGGCTTTATCGGCTCACCGGAGATGAACATCCGCGCCAGCAGGCTGGTGCAGGAAGACGGTCAGCTGGCGCTGACCATCGGCAACCAGACCCTGCCGTTAAGCGCTGAGCTGAAAGAGAAAGTCGCCAGCTACGCCAACCAGGACATTTTCTACGGCATTCGCCCTGACTTTGTCTCTATCTCCGACGAGCCGTTTGCCGAAGGGTGCTGCACCGGCGAAATGGTCCGCGCCGAGAACATGGGCCATGAATTCTTCGTGTACCTGAAAGTTGGCGAGTATGAACTGACAGCCCGAATCCCTTCCGATGAAGCTAAACCTATGATCAACAAGGGTCTTCACCGTAAGGTTTACTTTAAGTTCGATATGAATAAGTGTCATATTTTTGACGCAAAAACTGAACAGAACATCTCTCTTTAATGGAGTTATAAAAATGAAAAAAGTGCTTTTAAGCGCCGTTATCTCCGCTACCTTTGGAATGAGTGCCCTACCCACTTTTGCTGCGGACAGCACCGATTTGCGTATGTCCTGGTGGGGCGGCAACGGCCGTCACCAGGTCACCCTGAAAGCTCTGGAAGAGTTCCACAAACAGAACCCGGATATTAACGTTAAGTCGGAATACACCGGCTGGGACGGTCACCTGTCGCGTCTGACCACGCAGATTGCGGGCGGCACCGAGCCGGACGTAATGCAAACCAACTGGAACTGGCTGCCGATCTTCTCGAAAACCGGCGACGGCTTCTACGATCTGAACAAGATGAAGGACGTGATCGACCTGTCTCAGTTCGATCCCAAAGAGCTGCAGTCCACCACGGTGAACGGCAAGCTGAACGGTATTCCAATCTCCGTGACCGCGCGCGTCTTCTACTTCAACGATGAAGCCTGGAAAAAAGCGGGCGTAGAGTACCCGAAAACCTGGGATGAGCTGATGGCGGCGGGTAAAGCCTTCGAAAGCAAACTGGGCAAACAGTACTACCCGGTGGTGCTGGAGCACCAGGATACCCTGGCGCTGCTGAACTCTTACATGATCCAGAAGTACAACATCCCGGCGGTGGACGAGAAGACGAAGAAATTCTCCTACACCAAAGAGCAGTGGGTTGAGTTCTTCCAGACCTATAAAAAGCTGATCGACAGCCACGTAATGCCGGACACCAAGTACTACGCGTCGTTCGGTAAGAGCAACATGTATGAGATGAAGCCGTGGATCGAGGGTGAATGGGGCGGCACCTATATGTGGAACTCCACCATCAAGAAATACTCCGATAACCTGAAGCCACCAGCGAAACTTGAGCTGGGCAGCTACCCAATGCTGCCGGGCGCAACGGATGCCGGTCTGTTCTTCAAACCAGCCCAGATGCTCTCTATCGGTAAATCTACCAAGAACCCGGAAGCGGCAGCGAAAGTCATCAACTTCCTGCTGAACAGTAAAGAAGGCGTTGAGACTCTGGGTCTGGAGCGTGGCGTACCGCTGAGCAAAGTAGCGGTGAAATACCTGACCGAAGACGGCACCATCAAAGAGAACGATCCGGCGGTTGCGGGCCTGCGTCTGGCGCAGTCTCTGCCAGCCAAACTCTCCGTATCGCCCTACTTTGACGACCCGCAGATCGTGGCCCAGTTCGGTACTTCTCTGCAGTACATCGACTATGGCCAGAAAACCGTCGAAGAGACTGCAGCTGATTTCCAGCGTCAGGCTGAACGTATCCTGAAACGCGCAATGCGCTAATTCTCTTACGTTATCAATACCCTACCGCGCAGGCGGTGGGGTATTTTTTTATCTGAAGGAACATACTATGAAAGGAAAAATCATTCCCCTGAGTTTTCGGACCCGTCACGACAGCGAAACCGGACACGAGGTGATCCGCCTGACGCCGCCGCACATCATCTGTCACCGTAACTACTTCTATCAGAAATGTTTTACCCAGGACGGCAGCAAGCTGATCTTTGGCGGTGCCTTCGAAGGGCACTGGAACTACTACCTGCTGGATATTGCCCGCCAACAGGCGACCCAGCTCACCGACGGCGCCGGCGATAACACCTTTGGCGGCTTTCTCTCCGCAGACGATCGCTCTCTGTGGTACGTGAAAAACAGCCGCGAGCTGCGGCGCGTCGATCTCGAGAGTCTGGAAGAGTACGTGGTGTATGAGGTGGATGACGAGTGGGTGGCGTATGGCACCTGGGTGGCGAACTCAGACTGCACGAAGCTGGTGGGCATTGAGATTAAAAAAAGCGACTGGCAGCCGCTCACCGACTGGAGCAAGTTCCGCGCGTTTTACTTCACTAACCCGGAATGCCGCCTGATTAATATCGACCTGCAAACCGGCGAACGCCGGGTGATTTTGCAGGAAAAACGCTGGCTCGGGCATCCGATCTACCGCCCGTTTGACGACAACACCGTGGCGTTTTGTCACGAAGGGCCGCGCGATGCGATCGATGCCCGTATGTGGCTGATTAACGAGGATGGCAGCAACCTGCGTAAGGTGCGCCAGCATGCCGAGGGCGAGAGTTTTACCCACGAATTCTGGGTACCGGACGGCTCGGCGCTCTATTACGTGGCGCACAAGGAGAACGATCCGCAGCGCTATCTGTTCAGCGCCGATCCCGCCACGCTGGAAAATCGCCAGCTGATGGCGATCCCGCCCTGCTCCCACCTGATGAGTAACCACGACGGGTCGCTGATCGTGGGCGACGGCGCACCGCACAACACGGGCGATATCAGCCTCAACGATCCCTTTATCTGGGTGTTTGATATTCAAAAAGGGACGCAGACCGCCATCTGTCAGCACAACACCAGCTGGAAAGTGCTGGATGGCGATCGTCAGGTGACCCATCCGCATCCGTCGTTTTCGCCGGACAATAAGTGGGTGCTGTATACGTCAGATGAAGAAGGCATGCCGGCGCTGTATCTGGCGCAGGTGTGAAAAAAGCCGGGTGGCGGCTTCGCCTTACCCGGCCTACAAAAGCGTCGTCGCCAGGCAAAAAAAAACCGCTGCCCATGGGCAGCGGTTTTTTATCAATGCGCTGGATTAACGCGCCAGCCAGCCGCCGTCAACCGCTACGGTGTAGCCGTTGATGTAGTCAGATGCGCCGGACGCCAGGAACACAACCGGGCCCATCAGATCGCTTGGCAGACCCCAGCGACCCGCAGGGATACGCTCGAGGATTGCCGCGCTACGCTCTTCATCAGCACGCAGCTGCTGGGTGTTGTTGGTCGCCATGTAGCCCGGCGCGATAGCGTTGACGTTGATGTTGTGCTGCGCCCACTCGTTCGCCAGCAGACGAGTTACGCCCATTACGCCGCTTTTGGAAGCGGTGTAAGACGGCACACGGATGCCGCCCTGGAAGGAGAGCATAGAGGCGATGTTGATGATCTTGCCGCCGTTGCCCTGGGCGATAAAGTGCTTCGCGGCCGCCTGAGACATGAAGAACACGCTCTTGATGTTCAGGTTCATGACGTCGTCCCAGTCCTGCTCGCTGAAGTTGATCGCGTCTTCACGACGGATCAGACCGGCGTTGTTCACCAGAATGTCGATTTTACCGAATTCAGCCACCGCACGATCCAGCAGCTCAGGGATCGCGTCGATTTTACGCAGGTCAGCGGTCAGGCTCAGGAAACGGCGGCCCAGCGCGGTTACACGCTCGATGGTCTCCTGCGGCTCAACGATGTTGATACCCACGATGTCGCAGCCCGCTTCTGCCAGACCCACCGCCATGCCCTGGCCGAGGCCAGTGTCGCAACCGGTGACAACCGCAACTTTACCCTGCAGAGAAAATGCATCCAGAATCATTTTTAATCCTTATCTTTCAGCGCCTGAACGAACAGGCAAGTTTATGCTTAACTGTCCGCGACTAGCGCAGATCCTTAACGGCAACGTGGTCCATATCATCGAAGACCTGGTTTTCACCTACCATGCCCCAGATGAAGGTATAGGCACGCGTGCCTACGCCGGAGTGAATAGACCAGCTTGGAGAGATGACTGCCTGCTCGTTATGCATCACGATATGGCGCGTCTCCTGCGGCTGACCCATCATATGGAATACGCAGGCGTCTTCTTCCATATTGAAGTAGAAGTACACTTCCATGCGGCGCTCGTGGGTATGGCACGGCATGGTGTTCCACAGGTTGCCCGGCTCAAGCTCGGTCAGACCCATGCTGAGCTGGCAGGTTTCCAGCACATCAGGAACGAAGTATTTGTTGATGGTGCGGCGGTTGCTGGTGAGGTTGTCACCGAGCGTGACCGGAGAAACTTCTGCCGGGGTCACTTTTTTGGTTGGATACGTGGTGTGTGCCGGGGCGCAGTTATAGTAGAACTTCGCCGGTTTGCTGCTATCGACGCTGGCGAATACCACTTCCTGCGCGCCTTTACCGACGTACAGGGCATCGCGATGGCCAATTTCATAGCACTGACCGTCAACGGTGATGGTGCCCGGGCCGCCGATATTAATTACGCCCAGCTCGCGACGCTCCAGGAAGAAGCTGACGCCCAGCTGTTTGCCCACTTCGCCACCGACAGAAACCGTTTTGGCAACCGGCATGATGCCGCCAACGATGATGCGGTCAATGTGGCTGTACACCATGGTGTATTCATCAGCGACAAACACTTTCTCGACTAAAAACTCATCACGCAGCCCCTGGGTATCCAGCGTTTTTGCATGCGCGCTGTGGATGCTTTGTCTGACTTCCACATTAACCTCCAGAATTTATCGGCCCCGAAGGCCTGGATAATTAACAAAACGGTGTTCCGTTTTCATGATGGGCACATATTATCTGCTGTGAAATGGGTTTTCAATTACATTAAAAACGATGTTTCACTTTTTCTGCAAGTTAATCTCAAAATTGCAGTTGCGATCACGATTGTCAGGGAGTTGACAACGCTTTCTTTAAACATTTTTTTAATTCTTTAGCGTTAATTTTTATAATAAACAATCAGTTATGAAAGGTTTAAAAATTAATGACCCGATGAGATAAAACTCAACGAATTTAACGAATTTGATGAGTCAGCGGGGTTTTCCTTCAGAAGTGCGCCACCAGTCACACACACTGAAACGATGTTTTGATATTTTAACACCCAGTTTTTAAACTCATATTTTACCGATCGGACCGCAGGCGCGATCCTGCCGTCGAATTCAAGGAGTGCATCATGGCAAAAGGTATGCGGGTCAAACTGAACTACGAGGTCAGTCGCGATCCGGATACAGGCGTGGAAGTGACCCGCCTGACCCCCCCTGAAGTTACCTGTCATCGTAACTACTTCTACCAAAAGTGCTTTTTCAACGATGGTAGCCACCTGCTGTTTGCCGGTGAATTCGATGGCCACTGGAACTACTATCTGCTGGATCTGAAAAACGCCGAAGCGGTGCAGTTAACCGAAGGCGCGGGTGATAACACCTTCGGCGGCTTCCTGTCGCCGGATGATAAATCCCTCTATTACGTTAAGAATGATCGCACTCTGCGGGAAGTCAATCTGACCACCTTTGAAGAGCGCGAAGTCTATCGCGTCAGCGACGACTGGGTCGGCTATGGCACCTGGGTGGCGAACAGCGACTGCACCAAACTGGTCGGTATCGAAATCGCGAAAAGCGACTGGACGCCGCTGAACGACTGGAAAATCTTCCACGACTTCTTCCATAAAGGGCCGCACTGCCGCCTGCTGCGGGTCGATCTACAGACCGGCGAAAGCAGCGTGATCCACGAAGAGAAAAACTGGCTCGGTCACCCGATTTACCGTCCGTTTGACGACAATACCGTCGCGTTCTGCCATGAAGGTCCACACGATCTGGTGGATGCCCGCATGTGGATGGTCAACGAAGACGGCAGCAACGTGCGTAAGGTGAAAGAGCACGCCGAAGGCGAAAGCTGCACCCATGAATTCTGGGTCCCGAACGGCTCGGCGCTGGTGTATGTCTCTTATCTGAAAGGTGAGCAAGGGCGTACCGTGTACAGCTTCAACCCGGATACCGGCGAGAACAAAGCGGTAATGAAGATGCCAGCCTGTTCGCATCTGATGAGTAACTTTGACGGCACGCTGCTGGTGGGGGACGGTTCCGGCACTCCGGTGGATGTGAAAGATACCAGCGGCTACACCATCGACAACGATCCGTATCTCTACGCGTTTGACGTGGCGAAAGAGGCTTACTTCCGCATCGCGCGTCACGATACCTCCTGGGCAACCGTGGCCAACAGCCGCCAGGTGACCCATCCGCACCCTTCCTTTACCCCGGATGATAAAGCGGTTCTGTTTAGTTCTGATAAAGACGGCAAACCTGCTCTCTATATTGCGAAGCTTCCTGAGCAACCTGAATTATTGCGTGAATAAATGTTAGTGTTTGTGTTCCTGTAACTGGCCTTGCCCTCCTTTATGGAGGGCTTTTTTTATTGTCCGCTTTTATCAGCACCGCCAGATATCAGATCGAGTAGGAGGCGGATTTACATCCGCCGTCCTCTCACACCACCGTACGTACGGATCCGTATACGGCGGTTCAAGCTATGCGGTTAAGCCGGTTTATCGTATCCAGTACCGAGACTAGTCCAAGTTGATCCCATAGTTTCTTCGGCAATGCCTGATTCATATGAGATGCCCCTGAGCTCCACCATGGGCCACGACCATTGAACGCTGATATGCAGGCGCGCGCTTCGCTAAGCCCCAGGCGCATCAAGTTACGCGCCCTCGTTGAGGGCTGCTTCCATTGACGCCAGACGACGCAGCGAAGCTTGCGACGCACCCAGCCGTCAATTTCCTCAAGTGGCCGTTTGCTTTGACTTAGCTTGAAGTAGCCTGCCCAGCCACGCAGCACTGGGTTTATCCGCTCGATGACACTCGCCATCTTGTGGCCCCGCGCTCCGCGCAGCAGCTCTCTGAGCCGGTCGCGCAAGCGACGCAAGCTCATCGTTGCCACTCGTAAGCGTGGCTGTCGATGCCAGCTCATCCCATAGCCCAAGTAATCACACATCCACGACCCGGCTACTCGGCTCTTTTCCCGGTTCAGCGTCAGTTTCAGGCGCTGCCTCAGGAATCGCTCAACGCTGGCCATCACCCGCTCACCTGCGCGACGACTGCGCACATAAATGTTCGCATCGTCGGCATAGCGTACGAAACGATGGCCCCGTCGTTCTAGCTCGTGGTCGAGTTCGTTGAGCAGAATGTTCGACAGCAACGGCGAGAGCGGGCCGCCTTGCGGCGTCCCTTCCTGCCGTCGGCTGACGAGTCCACCTGACATCGTTCCCGCTTCGAGATAGCGACGGATCAGCGTGAGCACACGTTTATCTTCGATTTGACGCTCGATGTAGGCCATCAGCACGTCGTGGTTGACCCGATCAAAGAACTTCTCAAGATCGAGTTCCACGCAGCAGCGATGACCCGCCGCCACGTGGGCACGGGCAGTTTCGATGGCTTGGTGAGCACTTCTACCCGGACGGAAGCCGTAGCTGTAATCCGAGAACAGAGGGTCGAAGATCGGCGTGAGCTGTTGCAGCAGAGCCTGTTGGATCAGGCGATCCACGACGCTGGGGATACCCAGCTGCCTTGTCCCGCCTTTGGGCTTGGGGATTTCGACGGCACGTACACCTTGCGGGTGGTACTCGCCTGCCAACAACCGAGCCTTGAGGGTCGGCCAATACTGTTTCACGTAGCCTGACAAATGCTCGACCGTCATGCCATCGGCACCCGGCGCGCCTTTGTTGCTGACTACGCGTTGGTACGCACGTCTGAGGTTGGCGGGTGCAAGCACCCGCTCCATCAGCGTGTCCGGCTCCGCGTTCGTCCACGTCACAGACGCCGCCGATACCTGTGCGCTGTCAGCCGTCATCCTCGGATACTGTCCGGGACTCGGAGTAACAGTCTTCTCTTGGAGAAATTTCTGCATTTCGGTATTCAACGAGACTTTGACGCCTACTGGCGGCATAACTTGTTCGGCCCTTGGTGACGCGGTTATCCGCCACTTACTACGGCCTCGGCTGACTTCTGCACGTTCATCCCGTCGCCTCTCGACGCTCGGTAGCACTGTGGCAAACGTGCAGATCTCCCAGGGTAATTCGCGCGACCTTCCTGCTTATGCCTGTCGGATCTACGTCGCAGCGTCCCGTGCAAGTATTGGGCTTTAGGGAAACACGCCCCTTTACCCCGCTGCGCCGCCTCTATCCGCTTGCTGTTCGTCAGGCCAGCATTTTGCCTCGGGCTTCCTTCAGATTCGCGGTCACCCGCGACACCCTTGCCTCTGGCTAACACTTCCCCTTGCCGGGTGTGTAGAGGACTTTCACCTCCAAGTCACCAGCGAGGCCACCACAGCCAAGCTGGTTGCGCTTGCGCGCAACGCGCCATGCCTGGCGCACATATAAAAAAACCGGCTCATAAGAGCCGGTTTATCCCGGAGGTACTGCTTGTTATCAGAATGAATATGCAACGCCGACACGCAGACGGGTCTGACGTTCATCGGTCTCTTTCACACCGACGTTACCCACTTCGCCGTACGGTGCCCAGTTTTTATCAATTTTGTACGCCAGCTTGACGTTATATTCTTGGGAGTAATCTTTGTTATTATTACGAATCGTTCCTTCGGAGCTTTTCGCGTATACGTAGTTAAGCTCGGTGCGCCAGTCGCCCATTACCCAACCAATCCACGCATCACCACGGTTAACTTTATCATCGTCTTTATTCGAGCTTGATGGATAACGGGTGTAGTCATAGCGATAACGGGCTGCGACATAGAAGCCATTATCAAAGCTATATTGCGCGTGCAGATAGGGTTTATAAATGGTGAAGCTGTCTTTACTTTCGAGCGTAAAACCTGGTGTTAACGCAATGTTCTGGTTGGCTTTCCAGCGCCAGCTGATCTGATCTTCGTGACCGTTACCCACCACATCCGCAAATGGCTGGTCAGCTTTATCGCCGCCTGATTTCCATTTTGCTTCTACAGAAAAACCAAAACCATTTTCGAAACGGTGCGAAACCGCAACACGGTCTGCGTTCGAGCCGCTATCGATGTATTCGTGACGCAGATCCACGGTGACAGCCTGAGCTGCGAAAGAAGCGCCAATAAGTGAAGCAAGGACCAGAGATTTCTTAAACATGGAAAAACCCTCGTTTAAAATGATGTTTCGTTTTTATGGAATTGCATTTTATTTTTTTAAATACGTAATTTTAGTGATCATGATCGTAATTATTTGTTTCATTTTTTTTGGCAAAGCCAGCCGTGAGCAATATCAACAAAAGAGGAGTTTTAAGGGGAATTTAACGGATCGCGATCACACTAAATCGTTATTAGCGATTCAGTGAATGCGTTAAATATTTCGAGGGTGTTTGAGAATTGACTTACAAGGGTAAAAATATGACGGGGGTCACAAACAAATAAGCCTCCGGGGTCGGAGGCCTGTTTTGGTTGATATATATCAACGCGATTATCTTTCTATGGCTAATGCCACGCCCTGTCCGCCGCCGATGCACAGCGTTGCCAGCCCTTTGCGGACATCGCGTTTCACCATCTCATGCACCAGCGAGACCAGAATGCGGCAGCCCGAGGCACCGATAGGGTGGCCCAGCGCAATGGCGCCGCCGTTGACGTTGACCCGGCGTTCATCCCACTCCAGCATTTTACCCACCGACAGCGCCTGAGCCGCAAAGGCTTCATTCACTTCGATCAGATCAACGTCCGCCAGCTGCCAGCCCGCCCGCTCCAGACAGCGGCGCGTGGCGTGTACCGGGGCGATCCCCATTAAGGCAGGATCGACGCCGACGCTGGCAAAGGCTTTGATCCGCGCCAGCACCGGCAGATTCAGCGATTCCGCTTTGCTCTCGCTCATCATCATTACCGCTGCGGCCCCGTCATTAATAGAGGAGGCGTTTCCGGCGGTAACCGAACCGGTAAGCTCAAAGGCAGGATTGAGCAGCGCCAGCCCTTCTGCGCTGGCGTCGGTGCGCGGCTGCTCGTCGGTATCCACCAGCAGATTCTCCCCGCCGGGCTTCTGGGCGACAACCGGCACAATCTCGTCCCGGAAGCGGCCTGCGTCGATAGCGGCCCGGGCCTTATGCTGGGAGCTCAGCGCGTAGGCATCCTGCAATTCGCGGGTGATGCCATATTCACGCGCCAGGTTTTCTGCGGTGACGCCCATATGGTAGTCGTTGAACGCGTCCCACAGGCCGTCATGCACCAGGCTGTCGATGAGCTGGCTATTGCCCAGCTGCGCCCCGGTGCGGCTGTCGGTCAGCACGTGCGGCGCGCGGCTCATGTTCTCCTGGCCGCCAGCGATCACCACATCGGCTTCGCCGCACTGGATCGCCTGGGTCGCCAGATGCAGCGCCTTTAAGCCGGAGCCGCACACGTCGTTGATGGTAATGGCAGAGACGGTGTTGGGTAATCCTCCCTTTAGCGCGGCCTGGCGGGCAGGGTTTTGCCCGGCGCCGGCGGTCAGCACCTGACCGAGGATCACTTCGTCGATCTCGTGTGCCTCAATGCCGCTGCGCTCCACCAGCGCGCGCACCACCACGCTGCCTAACTCCACTGCCGAATGGCGTGAAAGCGCTCCCTGGAAACAGCCGATTGCGGTACGCAATGCACCCACTATCACGACGTCTTTCATCTCTACCTCTGTGCAAAATGACACCGCCCATAGTAGAGGGTTGTTATCAACTAATGATGTAATTGTTTAAAAAAAGTGAGTTTTATCACAAAGAATCCGTGAGCCCGGATTAACGCCCCGTGATGTATTCACGCAATTGATAATTTTCACGGTAATTATTAGATAACTCGTTGGCATTACCGACGACGTGACGATAAGTTAGGAATGCAAACACGCGTTAACACTGGAGTAACAAATGTCCGACTGTATCATTCCAGAAATAAAAGAATCAGAAGAAGAGATCATCGCCATCCGTCGTCATTTACATGCCAACCCCGAATTAAGCCTGGAGGAGTTTAATACCAGCAATCTGGTGGCCCGCCAGCTCGAAGGCTGGGGCTACAAGGTGACGCGGGAGATCGGCAAAACCGGCGTGGTCGGCACGATCGCCAAAGGCCAGGGGACAAAATCCATCGGCCTGCGCGCCGACATGGATGCCCTGCCGATCTTCGAAGCCACCGACTTACCCTGGGCCAGCACCGTGCCGGGCAAAATGCACGCCTGCGGTCACGACGGCCACACGGCCATTTTATTAGCCGCCGCGAAATACATCGCCTCCGACGCCTGCCAGTTTAACGGCACCGTGCACCTTATCTTCCAGCCCGCCGAAGAGGCCATTGGCGGCGCGGATCTGATGATCAAAGAAGGGCTGTTCGACCGCTTCCCCTGCGATCGTATTTTTGCCCTGCACAATATGCCTTACCTGCCGACCGGGAAATTTGGCTTCTATGAGGGCAACTTTATGGCCTCCGCCGATACCGTCAAAATCACCCTGAAAGGGTACGGCGGGCATGGCGCGCATCCGGAACGCACCGTGGATCCGATTGTGACCGGCGCGGCCCTGATCATGTCCCTGCAGAGCATTGTGGCGCGTAACGTGCCGCCGGGTGAAACCGCGGTCGTCACCGTTGGCACCTTCCAGTCGGGCATTGCCTCCAACGTGATCCCGGACAGCGCGGTGATGGAGCTGACGGTACGTTCGATGAAGCCGGAGATCCGCGACCTGCTGATCCGCCGCATTCAGGAGCTCGCCGATTTCACCGCCCGCAGCTACGGTGCCACCAGCGAAGTGGAGATCTATGACTCCTACCCGGTGCTGGTGAACGATGCGGAACAGACCGCCTTTGCCCGCCAGCTGGCCGTGGAGTTCTTTGGTGAAGATGCGGTACTCGACAGCGTCTCCCCGTCCAACGGCAGCGAAGATTTTGCCTTTATGCTGCAGCAACGTCCGGGAAGCTACTTCCTGCTCGGCAACGGCGTGAAAGGGGAAAAAGGCGGCTGCATGGTGCATAACCCCGGCTACGACTTCAATGACGAGATCATCACCACCGGGGCCTCCTTCTTTGCCCGTCTGGTTGAAAACTATTGCCGTTAAAACAGGGACAGAATAATGAAAAAATACCTTTTACCGCTGGTGGCACTGCTGGCTGCCTCATCCGCCTTCGCGGCAGAGACTAAAGAGCTGCGTTTTGGCGTGGATCCGACCTTTGCCCCGTTTGAGTCCAAGAACCCGCAGGGCGAGGTGGTCGGGTTCGATATCGATCTGGGCAATGCCATCTGCCAACAGCTGCAGGCGAAATGCGTCTGGGTTGAAAGCAATTTCGACGGCATCATTCCGTCCCTGAAGGCGCGTAAGTTTGATGCCATCCTTTCGGGGATGTACATCACCGACAAACGTAAAGAGCAGATTGCCTTTAGCGACAAGATCTACAGCGGCCCGGCCTTCCTGGTGGCACGCAAAAACACGCTTCCCGGCAACAGCGTGGATCAGCTGAAAGGGAAAACCATCGGCGTGGAGCAGGGTTCCGCTCAGGAGACCTATGCCAACGAGCAGTGGCGCGGCAAGGGCGTTAACGTGGTGGCCTATCAGGGCGCGGACCAGGTGATTCGCGACCTGGAATCCGGGCGTATCGATGGGGCGGTGCTCTCAGGGGTGATGGCGGATTATAGCTTCCTCAGCCAACCGCAGGGCAAAGAGTTTGCCTTTGTCGGCGGTGCGCTGCAGGACGACGCCCTGTTTGGCGCCGGGGCAGCCATCGGCCTGCGTAAAGAGGATGAGCAGCTGCGTAAGGATCTGAACGGCGCTATCGCCGCGATCCTCGCCGACGGTACCTATAAAAAGCTCGCCGCGAAATACTTCAGCTTCGATATCTATACCGGCAAATAGCGTTGTTCCGCCCTTCACTGGCTGAAGGGCGGTGATTTCCAGAACTGCGTTAAGGGAGGCGAGTCGCCGTTTAACGGGTCCCGCTCAGGAAACGGCAGCGCAACGATGCGCGCCAGTATCGCTGGGGTCGCCGCCTGCTTGCACAGATCGAACTCCATGCCCGGCGGATACGCCCCTACCACCAGAAAATCAAGGGTGGCTGATAAGCGGCAATGTCCGGTTCCCGCAGGCAGTAACAGTGCATCCCCCGCTTCCACCTCCATCTCTTCCCCGCCAGGCCCGCCAATGACCAGCCGCGCCGATCCCCGGGCAATGCCGAGCACTTCATGTGCGGTGGAATGGTAATGGTGATAATCGAAGATCCCATCGCGCCACTGGGGCGGCCAGCCGTTGTCGGCGAACCGTTGTTCAAACTGGCTGGCAATATCGCCATCCGTTATCACCCCTTTATAGATAAGCACCGGCAGATGGGGATTATTCGGCACCCAGTCTTTCGCTGAGAGCATCAGCACCCGGGGCGTAATGGTATCTTTAGCGGTCATGGGTTTTCTCAGTCAGTGATGAAACTCAGTTAAGTGTAGTGCGTTTTTATTTCACTACCGCTACAGCCTTCATCACAGCGGATCCGCTGTTTGCTGCAGATAATGGCGCAGCCAGTTGCCTGCCGTTCCCGGTGGGGAGCGTTTATTCCACAGCAGATCGATCGCCACCGAGCGCGGCCAGCCCGGCACGTTGAGCTGCACCAGCGCTTTTGCCGGGGCGAACTCCTCCACCAGCGCACAGGGCAGCGCGCACCAGCCGAAGCCCTGCACCGCCATGCTGAGCAGCATCAGATAGTTGGGCGCCGACCAGACCGGCCCCTGCGCCAGCACCGGTTCCCGCTCCAGATAGGTGTTCAGGCGCAGCTCCCGCCAGCCGTGCAGCTCATCGGCTTCAAGGCGCTGTTGCCCGGCCAGCGGATGGCTGGCCGAGGTGTAGATCGCCATATGGGTCTGCATCGGCAGGCGAACGGCGGCGATGTCGGTGGGATAGCTCTCCCGCGCCTCGGTAAGGCCGATTTGCGCCCGCTCTTTTTGCAGCAGGTCGATGACGTCTTCCTCTTCGCCAATCAGACATTCGAATTCGGTATGGGGGAAACGCTCATCAAAACGAAACAGCATATCCTCCAGCACGTCCGGGTGCAGGGTATCGGAGAGGACAAAGGTCAGCCGCGCTTCGGTCTCTTCGCTGAGGGAGACCGCCAGTTCATCCAGCCGGGCGCTGGCGGCCAGAATCGACTGAACATAGCCCAGCACCTGTTTCCCTTGGGCGGTAAGCACCGGCTGGCGGGCGCTGCGATCGAACAGGGCGAAGCCCAGATCGTCTTCCAGATGGGCGATGGCGGTACTGATGGTGGACTGGCTTTTACGCAGGCGGCGGGCTGCGGCGGAGAACGAGCCCGCCGCCACCGTCTCGACAAACGCGGTTAAGGCTTCAGGTGAGTAGCGCATGATGTATCTACTTTATCGATGGGATCTAACTTTTATATATCAGTTTAAACGATAAAAATAGCCGCATTATTTGCCCATCCTGGCTTATTTTTGAGGTAAGACGTTATGCAGCACAACGATGTTAAACGCAGAAAACTGCCGGAACGCATTTTCCACGCCGTCTGTTTTGAAGGTATCGCCACGGCCATTCTCGCTCCGACCACCGCATGGCTGATGCAGCGCCCGGTGCTCGAAATGGGTGGGTTAACCATTATCCTCGCCACCACGGCGATGATCTGGAACATCATCTTTAACGCTGTGTTTGACAAGCTTTGGCCGCGACATGAGGTGCCCCGCACCGCGAAAGTCCGCGCCCTGCACGCGCTTGGCTTTGAAGTCGGGTTCATCTTTATCGGCGTCGGCATTGTGTCGCTGGTGCTGGGCGTGAGCCTGCTGCAGGCCTTCACCCTGGAAATTGGCTTCTTCATCTTCTTCCTGCCGTACACCATGGTCTATAACTGGGCGTACGACACACTGCGGGATCGCATTATGAAGCGACGCCAGCAGCGCCAGGCTGCCACGTACTAATCCCTCCGGCCGGAAATGCTTTCCGGCCAGCTTCCCGTAGCGTCAACTGCGACCCCAACCCATCATTATGGTAAAATAGTCTCCTTTTTGTTGGTTTTATAGTTGATACGTTTCTCTCATGTCGAAAATCTGGTCTAAAGAAGAGACCCTCTGGAGCTTTGCCCTGTACGGCACGGCCGTGGGCGCAGGAACCCTGTTTCTGCCCATCCAGCTAGGGTCTGCGGGCGCTGTCGTCCTGTTTATCACCGCCCTTGTGGCATATCCATTCACCTACTGGCCCCACAAAGCGTTATGCCAGTTCATCCTGAGCGCAAAAACCAAAGGTAGCGAAGGGATCACCGGCGCGGTCACGCACTACTACGGGAAAAAGATCGGCAATCTGATCACCACGCTCTATTTCATCGCCTTTTTTGTGGTGGTGCAGATCTATGCCGTGGCCATCACCAACTCCCTGACGGAACAGCTGGCGAAGCATATGACGGTGGACACCACCGTGCGGGTGCTGGTGAGCCTCGGCGTGGTGCTGGCGCTGAACCTGATCTTTCTGATGGGGCGGCACGTCACCATCCGGGTGATGGGCTTTCTGGTTTTCCCGCTGATCGCTTACTTCCTGCTGGTGTCGCTCTATCTCACCCACAGCTGGCAGCCGTCGCTGCTCACCAGCCAGATGGCCTTCGATCAACATACGCTCCATCAGGTGTGGATCTCCATTCCGGTGATGGTGTTTGCCTTCAGCCATACTCCGATTATTTCGACCTTTGCCGTCGATCGACAGGAGAAATATGGCGATGCCGCGATGGGCAAATGCACCCGCATCATGAAAGTGGCCTACCTGATTATCTGCCTGAGCGTGCTGTTCTTCGTCTTCAGCTGCCTGCTGTCAATCCCACCGTCGTACATCGTCGCCGCCAAAGAGGAAGGGGTGACCATTCTCTCGGCGCTGTCCATGATGCCCTCCTCCCCCTCCTGGCTTGGGATCTCCGGGATTGTGGTCGCCATTGTCGCCATGTCGAAGTCGTTTCTCGGGACCTATTTCGGGGTGATTGAGGGGGCGACGGAGATGGTGAAATCATCACTGAATCAGATTGGAGTGAAGAAAAGCCGGGCCTTTAACCGGGCCGTGTCGGTAATGGGCGTATCCTTGATCACCTTTGCGGTGTGCTGCATTAATCCCAACGCCATCTCGATGATCTACGCCATCAGCGGGCCGCTTATCGCCATGATCTTGTTTATCATGCCGACCCTGTCGACCTTCCTCATTCCGGCCCTGAAGCCATACCGCTCCGTCGGCAATGTGCTGACGCTGATTGTCGGGGTGTTATGCGTGTCGGTGATGTTTATCGCTTAAGAAAGAGAACCTGCAGCAGGCTGCAGGTTCAGAATCAGGCGCGGATATCGTCGTATTCGCGGGTGTTATCAAATTCATGTTTGGCGAACGGGCACAGGGGAATGATTTTGCGGTTTTCAGCGCGCATCTTTTCCACGACCTTCGCCACCAGCTGTTTGCCCACGCCCTGCCCTTTCAGGCTGGGATCGACATCCGTATGCTCGATAATGCTGAGATGCTCGCCGGTAGGAACAAAAACGATTTCCGCGACCTGATTGCCCTCGGCATCGTTCACGTAAAACTTGTTATGGCCTTCCTGAATTTCCATGGTTTCTCGCTTATTTGTGGCGGTATTTGAGTGCGCCGCTTGGGCAGGAGTCGATCACACGCACAACCGTATCCACATCCACTTCATCGGGGATGATCCACGGCTTACGTTTCAGGTTGAAGAGCTTAGCGCTGCCGCGCACGCAGTTTCCCGAGTGCTGACAGATACCGGTGTTGAAGTAGACGTCAATTTTCTCACCGGTATAGGCCCGGTATCCCGCCTCCAGCAGTTCATTATCCATGACATTGCCTCTGTAGTTATTATGGGGTCCGGGAACAAGCATAGCGCGATATTATCATTCAACCTACTGAGACAACGCTAATTTTAAAACCTTATGACCGGAGCTCATGATGTGAACTCGACTGGCAAGCATTCGTAATATTTAAAAATAAACAACATTACTCTGCAATCTGCCTATCCAGACGGGATAATTAACGCTGTTTTTCAGCAATACAGGTCAGATAATGAGAACCATACCATCATTTATACTGTTATTCAGTATGATTTCAGTCAGCGGTTGTAGCACGCCAAAACCAGACAAAGTAGAGCAGATTAATCGAATGCACATTCCTTTAGTGCTTCCTGGTGCAAAAACGCAACCTGTCCCGACATCACATATCGCCTCGCTGTACAATACCAATAAACAGGATATTGCTACGCTTACCGATACGATAAAAAAACAATATTTACAGGATGTAAAACAGAAAGAGATATTCGAAATGGATAGCGATGTGCAGCCAGTCTACACATCCCTTTCCAGATTAGAAGCATTAGCCATGATGAATCAGCAATACCTTAAAGAAAATAATGAAACAGGGTTGGAGCAGATTCAGATCGTGCTAAAACCGGTTCTGGCAGGCTAATCCCCAATATAAAAAAACCCGGCAGGTAAGTGCCGGGCTTGTACGCAGAGTCATGGCTAGAGGTGCGTCAATCGTTCTGGCCAAAACGATAACTCAGCCCGGCCGTAACCGTACTAACGTCAGCGCTTACCCCAATCTGATTGGCATTACCTACGTTGCTTACCCATTGATATTCAAGGCGTCCTGCCCAGTTTTTGTTGAAGGCATACTCGGTGCCCACAGCAGCCAGCGGACGAACACCGGTTTCAAAGCGATTATGACCGCTTACATCAGATTCCGCCCGGTATCCCATTGCCCCGGCCCGGCCATACAGGTCCCACTCTGGCGTGATGGCATAGCTCGCTTTCAGGGACATCTGGATCCCCTGACTTTTCAGTGTGGCTCCGGCGCCGCTGTGATGACCTTTAATCTGCATGTTACCTAAATAGTCGTAGCCACCTTCGACAGCCAGCCACGAGTTAATCTGGTAACCGGTGTAAATTCCACCACCTACGTTGTCATGGTCTACGTCAAAATGGTTTGAGCCACTATTATTATCCAGCGCTTTGCTACCTGTACTGGCATCGAAATAGTGTGACCAACCGAACTTTCCACCACTGTACCAGGTTCCGGCATCGCCCGCGGCAAACGCTGCGGTAGTCGTGAAAGCACTTACGATAATTAAAGCAACAACGGTCTTTTTCATAACAATCTCGTTTAAACTTACTGGAGGTAAATTTCGTTATTTAGTTCAGTAGGCAAACGATATACAAAAACCGCTGTCAGGTTAATTATCATTCTGTTTAAAATTAAATTTTCAATCAAAAATTTTCGGGTAACGCCTTTATTTCCAGCAGATAACCGCCACGTTTGAAGGCAATATAGCCCTCTTTTTTCAACGCGGAGATCACATTCAATACACTGCTGCGCGAAAGTAGCGTTCTGTCCTGAATATAATCCAGAATTGATGTTCGCATGCGCGTCTGTTCCGGCAGTGTTATCATCTCCAGCAGATGGTTACGTATTACCGAATAGGTTCGTTGTTGCACGACTAATGCATCACGATAAAACAGATAAGCGGTATGGTACGAGAGCACCGCGGCAACGTCCTCCCACAACCCCTGCTGGCAGATGATCTCAGCCGCCAGTTTTGCATCAATCCGTAACATTGTTGATTCAGATTCGGTACGCAAAATATGGCCTTTCGTCGGCTGGATCATCTCTGCAATGCCAAAAAGATGCGCTTCATACACGGTGACAATCAGCAGCCCATCGGAGGCACGCAGTATGGAGAGCTCCCCCTCAAGAAAAAAGTAGAGCTGGGGACGGCCTTTGTAGTTCCAGGTCATTCTTTTGCGCGGGATCACCTGGATTTTATCAGCAATGGGCTCAAGCGCCGCCAACAAACGCTGCATGGAATTTTCGGGACGTATGGGTGACATAAGATGCATAGTATTACCTGATAGCTTTGCATCACAGCCAGATTAGCCTCTGGAGCAAACCTGTAAGTTGCGCGGTGCGGCCTGATTCGCCTCTGCAGCACCCTGACTTTGATGCAGATTTAAAACACTTTCCGATATTCAGATATAGCAATATCTCTACGGCGGGTAAAATTTATGTTGTTTATTTTTAAATTTTTTACAATGAGCAGGGTCGGGAGGTGGGGAGCTTGTTCGAAGATTGTAAACTGTTGGTAAGCATATATCAGGTGGCAAAACGCTGGAGTAGATTCGATAATCTGGGCAATAAAACCCACCATTTCAGTTGCGCATAATTAATTTCTGCTTTATTGCCCTTCCCCCGCACTTACATTAACTTACGGCCACTGTCAAAATGTATTGATGCGATAACCACTATTTCCTGACCATTATTATCCTGGAGCGGATATTGTTGGCAACGCTCATTGTTTTATACTTCAAATATCCCTTATAAATCGCTAAAAAGGTAAGGTCACTATAGCAGAGATATAAAGGTTTAAGTTTAAAGCAGCGCCCCTCACAGGAGTGAGGTTGTGAGTAAATTAAATTATTATATAAGGATATAAAATGATTAATCAGTTGAAAAAAGTAGCACTGCTTGTGGGTGTAGGGATTTTACCTTGTGCTGTTTTTGCAGCACCTACAGTGACTTTCCAGGGCGAGGTCACCGATCAGACTTGTTCTGTCAATATTAACGGACAAACAAACTCTGTCGTGATGCTGCCAACCGTCGCCACCGCTGATTTTGGAACGACGCTGGCAAATGGGCAGAAAGCGGGTCTCACGCCATTCACTGTTTCCGTTAGTGGATGTACTGCGCCTGAGGCCGATCTTAATATCAAGACTAAATTCCTGGGATATGATGTTGATGTCTCTTCAGGGGTGCTGGGTAACCGCGCGACAGATAATGCTGCTGTTGGTTACGGTATTCAGTTAACCGCTTCCAGCGATGGAACTAACCCTGTCATCCTTTCTGGTCCAACCTCTGTTAGCGGTCTGGTTCTGAAAGCAACTGAAACGTCAGCAAGCCATGATTTTGGTGCGCAATATTATGTGGTCGATGCTGCTTCCGCCAAGCCAGGTAAAATCACTGCTGTTGCAGAGTATACCCTGAGCTATTTCTGATTGTTCTGAACTGGCTGGAGGAAGACTTCCAGCCAGAATTCCGCCGCACATTTATTAATAATTCAGGAGAGCGTAACATGCGCACTTATTCCACTTTGCTGGTTACGCTTTTTTTAATTCTCAGCCAGAACGCTTTTGCCAGCGTGGTAATGACTGGCACCCGAATAATCTATCCTGCCCAGAACCGGGAAAAATGCGTTCAGTTAAGAAACCAGGATAGTCAACCTTATATTGTCCAGATTGAGACGGACAAGGGTCAGAAAAATAGTGCTTCAGAGGATGGCGATTTTGTTATTACGCCACAAATATTTCGCATGGAGCCTAAAGCGGGACAGTCGGTGCGTTTGATGTACACAGGTAAAAATTTACCTCAGGATCGTGAGGCGATTTTTTATTTGAATTTCACCCAGTTACCCGCCACTAAAACAGCAAATCAAGGCAGTAATCAACTGGTCCTCTCCATAACAAACCGCGTAAAAATATTTTATCGTCCTCAGGGAATAACCGGTCGCCAGGGCGATACTGCGAAGAATCTTACCTTCGCGCTGAAAGGGAAAAACATTCAGGTGACAAACCCTGGAGGCTATTTTGCCGTTATTCGCCGGGCCAGCCTGATAATTCAGGGCCGCGAAGTCCGCCTGGCGGATTCGGTAATGGTCGCCCCTAAATCCTCCAGTGAATGGTCGCTTTCCACTCCCGTAAAAAGTCTTAAAGGCGCGCGTTTACGGCTGACGTTAGTGAACGACTACGGCATGGATACCGTCAGTGAAAGGGTGCTGTAAAAAAAGAGCAGCACGCATTATTTCGCACAGGCGGATAACGCAAATGAAATACGTTGTTATTTTATGTGCTGTTATCGCTTCTGTTCCTGTGGCGCTGGCGGCTGGCGGTCCTGATGACTCATCAGCAGACGATTATACTTTTGAACCCGCCCTGTTTCGCGGGGGGAAATTCAGTCAGGCTACCCTGGAGCAGTTTACGCGGAAAGACAGTATTGCCGCAGGCATCTACAAAGTAGATGTCTATGTAAACACCCGATTTATCGACACCATGAGCGTCGAATTTGTTAACGATGCAGACAATAGCGTCGCCCTCTGCCTGTCACCGGAACTTTTCAAAAGCGCCGGAATTAAATTTGATCCGCAGGCATCCGCGCACGCCAAAACCGATAAGGGCTGTTTTTTATTCAGCCAGGCGGTGAAAGGCAGCAGTGTCGATATGAATATGGCCGAGCTGCGCCTGAATCTTAGCGTGCCGCAAACGGATATGAGCAACGATGCGCGTGGCTATGTTAACCCTGACGATTTAGACGTCGGCAGTGCGATGGGGTTTGTCAATTACATCAGTAACTACTACCACGTCTCCTATTCCGGGGAGAACACCAACGATCAGGATTCCGCGTGGTTATCCCTGAACGGCGGGCTTAATCTCGGCAAATGGCAGTACCGACAAATATCCAACCTGAACTGGAGCCGGGATAGCGGCAGCGACTGGCAAAACATTCGTCGCTATCTGCAAAGACCGCTGCCGAAGATCGGCAGCCAGATGATGATGGGCCAGCTCGTGACGTCAGGGCGCTTTTTCTCCGGTATGAATTACAAAGGCGTCAGCCTGGCGAGCGACGATCGCATGCTGCCTGATTCCATGCGAGGCTATGCACCGGTGATCCGCGGCGTCGCATCCAGCAACGCTAAAGTATCGGTGCGTCAGAATGGCCAGGAAATTTACCAGACCACGGTCGCTCCCGGCGCATTTGAAATTACCGACCTCTACCCTACCAGCTATAGCGGCGACCTTGATGTAGAAGTGACCGAGGCTGATGGCTCCGTCAACCGGTTCAGCGTCCCGTTTTCTGCGGTTCCCGAGTCCATGCGCGCGGGCGTTTCTCGCTACAGCGTTGAGATGGGGAAAACGCTCGATAGCGGCGATGAATCGGCTTTTAGCGATCTCACCTGGCAACGTGGTTTAAGTAACAGCGTCACCATGAACAGCGGGCTGCGCCTCGCAGATGCTTATCAGGCCGTGATGCTGGGCGGGGTTTACGGCAGCTGGTTTGGCGCACTGGGAATGGACATGACCTGGTCGCATGCCGAACTCCCGGATACGGGCTATATCAGCGGGGGAATGGCGCATCTCTCCTGGAGCAAAACGTTTCCGGCAACGGACACCACGGTGTCACTTGCTGGCTATCGCTATTCCACCAGCGGCTACCGGGATCTCACTGATGTCCTCGGTGTACGCCAGGCCGCGAAAACAGGCGAAAGCTGGGAGTCCACCACCTACAGCCAGCAGTCCCGCTTTGAGCTCTCCCTGAATCAGAACCTTGGGGAGCTCGGGAGCGTGTTCCTGTCAGGCTCAACCCAGGATTATCGCGATGGCCGCAGCCGGGATACGCAGCTGCAGTTTGGTTACAGCAAAAGCTTCATGTACGGGATCGGCGCGAACCTGTCCATCTCCCGTCAGCAGATGGGGGATTATGACGACAGTGGCACCATGGAGACGGTGACATCGCTGTCTGTATCCATCCCGCTGGGCACTACCGATCCGCGCGCCCCGACCCTGAGTAACTCCTGGACCCACTCCACCAACGGCGGGGATCAGTATCAGAGTTCGGTCTCAGGCATGCTTGATGAGAAACAGACGACCAACTACGGCATCAACGTGAGTCGCGATCAGCAGTACAAGCAAACCGTAATCAGCGGGAACCTGCAGAAGCGCCTGGCCGATACAACAGTAGGGCTGAATGCCGCGCAGGGCCAGGGATACTGGCAGGCGTCCGGCAATGCCCAGGGCGCGATGGCTATCCATTCGGGTGGGATCACATTAGGCCCCTATCTGAGCGATACCTTTGCCCTGGTTGAAGCGAAAGGCGCCGAGGGCGCCCAGGTATACAACTCTCAGCAGGTAACCGTCGACGGCAATGGCTATGCGCTTATCCCTGCCGTCACGCCGTATCGCTACAACCGGATAACGCTCGATCCGCAAAATATGGATGGCGATGCCGAGCTGGTCGATAGCGAAAAACGAATTGCACCGGTTGCAGGGGCGGCCAGCAAAGTGGTGTTCCGCACACGTCGCGGCACGGCGCTGTTGATCAAATCGCGCTTCCCGGACGGGGAAGTTTTGCCTCTTGGGGCCGATGTCCTGGATGACAACGGCAACATTGTCGGCATGACCGGTCAGGGCGGGCAGATCTATGTTCGCAGTGAACAAACCAGTGGGCGGTTTACCGTGCGCTGGGGTGAGCAGCCCAGCGATCGCTGCTACCTGCCCTTTACGATCGCCCACGCCGAAGCCGGGCAGCCCATGGTCAGATTAACGTCAGTATGTTCAGGTTAAGGTTCAGGAAGTGATGATGAAAACAAACAGAGGATTGCTGCTGAAACTTTGCCTTGGCCTGATGCTGCTTCTGAGTGCCATGCCCGGATGGAGTCGTTGCACTAAGACCACTAAACTGCAAACGGAGGACGGCTATACGGCGATCATTCCGTTCGGAAAAATCAACCTGACGGATACGTATTTCGTTCCGGTAGGCTCCTTACTGGGAAGCGTCGTGGTACCGCCCACAAATTACACCTATGGCGGCTCGACGGGCTCGACGGTGCTCTGGGAGTGTGACGAGGCGGATCTCGCAAACATCTATTTCCTGGTGGCGACCAACGGTGATGACCGGGTGGGCGGCTACTATGACATTGGTACTAATGATGGGCTGACGGACGTCTATGCAACCTGGTTCGCTTACGTTGGGTTACGTCAGACCATGGCGGGCATAACGCTAAAACGCACCTGGCAGAAAATGCCCGTTACCTCGTGGGCCACCACCTCAGCAGGGAAAATTCAGATTCGCCTCCAGGATATCCCGCCGCTGCAGGCCGAGCTGTACCGCATTAGCACCTTACCAGGAACGTCTGCTAAATCAGCCTATTGTGGAAACAATAATACTGATGGTTCTGGTCTGGCCTACGGCAAACCTACCGGCAAGGTATACAGCTGCATACAACCGAACGCCTACATTCAGCTTTCCGGCGATCCCTCTGTTTCATTTGCTTTCGCCCACGATGAGGTCGGGGAAGATAGCTCTACAGATTTTAGTTTCTGGGGAGCAGATAACGGCTTTGGCTATGGGATGCGTACCGGCAGCTCCATTTACAGCAACCCAACCTGCGTGGCCCGCAGTGCGGATCCGATAGTCCTTCTGCCGACAATCTCTACCGCCGAGCTGGAAGCCGGGATGGGGGCAAGCTCGTCGTTTTCGGTGCAGGTTGAGTGCAGTGATTCGGCTAAGTCCGGGGTGGCCGATACGCAGACGGCGATGGGTTTCCAGGTTTCTGAAGGCGCCTATGCCGCGGCGCAGTCCCTGGGACTGGTCAACAGTAGCGGCGGCGTGAGCGCACTGGTGTCGGATAACTATAACGCCCCGGATATGGCGAAAGGGGTAGGTATTACGCTGGCAAACAGTGCTAATCCGGGACAAACCCTTAACTTTGTCGGCCAGCCTGGTATAGCAACGCTTAAGCCGGGCGGAAACAGCGCGGGCTGGTACCCGGTGTTGCAGGGCGCTAAAGCGATGGGAAGCGTGACGAGCGGCTACACCTATTACACCTACTCCTTTATCGCCACGCTGAAAAAACTGAGCGGCAAGGAGATAACGCCAGGTAAGGTGCATGCAACGGCGTATGTGCTGGTGAAAATGCAATGATGAAAAGGTCTGTTCTCTGGCTTCTGTGCCTGCTGTTCTCATCCCCGCTGCATGCAGGGATTATGGCTGCCGGCACGCGGGTAATTTATCCGGCAGGCAAGCGGGAGCAATCGCTGATGCTGGTGAATACCAATAAGTATCCGGTGGTCGTGCAGAGCTGGGTGGATGACGGCACAGGCGATCCGGAATCTGCCGCCGCGCCTTTTGTCGCGCTGCCTGCAGTGTTTCGTCTGAAACCGGGAGAGCGTCAGGGGTTACGGCTTATCTACAATCAGGATCCTTTGCCCCACGATCGTGAGTCCGTTTTTTGGATCAATCTTTATGAGATCCCTCCCCTGTCGGCAAAAAAGGCTGAAGCTGCACGCCTGACGGTGGCAATGAATACGCAAATGAAGCTGTTCTGGCGCCCAAAAGGTCTCACCATGACGCTGGAAGAGGCGGTGAAAAAGCTGGCTTTTCGTCTGGTACCCGATGGCAAAGGCTGGGCGGTTGAGTGCAATAACCCCACACCGCTGAATATCTCGTTTACCTCGCTTGCTCTGTTAAAGGGTACGCATGAACAGAAGGTCACCCAGCAACCCGATATGATGATCAGAACATTCAGCACGCGGCGTTATCCGCTGGATGCGGTTAAGGGCATGCCGGACGGATCGCGACTGCGTGTTCGATATTTAAATGACAGCGGGGTATCGGTAGAAAAAATGGTTTCGCTGCAGCAATAGCGTGGGTTAGCTGCGGGATAAGTTCTTACATAGAAAGAGGTTCTGGAGCGGGCGAAGGGAATAATACGAAGGCCAGTCAACTCAGTAAAATCAATGAACTAAGAGATTTCAAAAAATTTTCTATACACATTTCTATACACACAATGCTAACCCTTTGGACTAGATATATTGGAGGTATGAGCGTTCATTCACAGACCTCTAGATAGAGGTCTGCATTCAAATTTAAGGTTCTAGCCTCATCATTCTGAGGAAATGGCACCAAATGCTAGAAGACCTTGCCCTGTATGAGTTTTGAGAAATTCATTCAATTCGCAACCTATGCGAAGCCGCTCCTCTACAAATTGCTGAGACACAAAATGCTTTCCATACTTATGCTTTAAATGTTCAGCGAGCATTAACGAAACATCATGCCCGCGAGAAAGTGACCATTTTGCAGTATGTTTTGCACTTATTTTTTCAGCCTCATCAATCAGTTCATCTATGTTCATCGAGCTTGACCAATTTTTTATGCTATCTTTTATTCTTTCATCATCCACAACAAGCGAGTTAAGATCAAAAAAGTCTAATATATTCAAACCATTGAGAATGCTTTTTTCTTCACTACCACCCGTCATTTTATAATCAGCAGCTCTGTATTTGCCAATAATCCGTGACGCAACTTCAATTTTTTCTTTCAAATCTTCGACATCTTCATGAGAGATGTCTAGGCGTAAATTTGATAAAAGCTTTCTCAAAGCTTTAGAGTTAAAAATGAAAATATCTAAATCGTTATAAATATGTTCATTATCACTACTTATAAAAAAATATTGAATTCCAGAAACAGTACCTATTTCAGTAGTCAAATCATAATCAATATCAGCCAAGAAAAAAGCCGAATCTAAATATTTTTTAGATGTGTTGTCGGTTTTAAAATACCTAGCAACGCCCTCTACCGCCTCTTTCCCTACAAACCCATCAAATCTATAACCTTGATTAACCCAAGGCTGTAAAAAACTTTTGTCGTTGACCCCTTCAACAAATAAGGTTTTTTTCCCTAAACTCCTGAAGGATTGAATGGCTGAGCCAACCAGGACCGATGGCCTCTCCTGATATTTTTTTAAAGAACTTCTACGCATTTGGCTCATATGCTATCATCCTGATGATGTTGTTCTGCTAATTCGATAACATTTTCCCACCGGCCGCCTATGAGAATTGGCGAGTGAGTTGCCATAATCACAGTGAAGTCTTTTATGTTTCTTATTTCATTTATTATGTCAATGAAATCTTCTTGCCAGGCAGGGTGAAATGAAATCTCAGGCTCATCAATAAGAACAACATCACCTTTAGTTGCGCCGAAAACCAGCTTTCCTAACATAACTATAAGATGTTGTTCACCAGAAGATAGGCAGCTTAAATCAATCTGTACATCACTTCTATTTATAGGCGAAATAGAAAAACCACTTTCAAAATTAATTTCTACCTTTTTGAATGAAAGCAATTTATTTACAGAGTTCTTAAAAAGATTAAGCTTAACAGCAAGATTATCAAGAACTTTATATTTAAGCTTGATATCATCCAGATATACCTTCAATACAGTTAAACCAGTCCCTTCGTGTTGATATGAGAAGAACTGATTTAGTTGCTCTGTAGTTCTTTCTTTTTCGTTTGATAAAATTCCTAGCGACGAGAATCGCTCCTCATACTTCTGTATATCTTTAATAGACTTCATGACTTCGTCAACCCTTGCAGGGCTTTCACCGCCCTGAAGGCTTTGAATCAAGCGCTGTGGGAAAGTTGACTCTCTTCTTCTTCCCAGTTCAAACTGATTTCTAATTCCTTGCTGAATTTTCGACTTAATATCAGTTGCAAGAATATTGATCATAGACTTATTAGACATGCCAGCGCGCCTTCTTGAGCTAGCACTAGCAAAACGAACATCTGAATTCGAGTATTCGCTAACTTTTATCCTATCAGTAGTAATGTAATAACTTTTTATTTTTTTTGTTATTTCATCAACCCACTCTATATTAGGAATATCCTGTCTGGCTAATGTTGAACCACCGCAAACTCGGAGGATAGATTCTTTATTATAAGACTCCCCAGTGAATTCATTCTCCCATCGATCATATGACACACGATTAATATAAGGGAACTCATGAGAGAATTTTGTCCATAATTCATTGACCCCACCTTCAGAATCAATATCAATAATAACAGTTTTGTTCCTCCTATTAGTAAGATCTGTTATTGAGATAATGTTATTCATTTTTTTAATTTGAACTAGTATCGCTTTGTTATTATTGTGCGTGTTTGCTTCATCATCGAGAAAAGAAAGTTCCTCTTGTGCATCATGATGCGCCAAGTTTTCGCTGAAGGACTCATCATCAATATTTATCAAGCTTGAAGTGCTTTTCTTATCAGAGCTTTCTATAAGGAAGGTTATCTCACTAAAGACTTCAGAAAAGAAAGAAAAATAACTAGCATTCGAAAAACTGTAAATAAGCCTAAGTACGGTAGACTTACCATATCCATTTGGCGAGGTTATAATATTTATATCATGGTTAAATGAAAACGAATAATTAAACTCTTCAAAAAGGCCATCAATTTTAATTCCTTTGGTAATCCTCCCGAAAAAGCAGTGTGTTCATAAGTAGAATTTTCTCGTAATCTCAACTGAGGAGATCTCTATGAAAAAATCACGTTTCACCGACAGCCAAATCATGACCATTCTGAAACAGGCTGAAGCCGGAACACCGGTCCCTGAGCTGTGCCGGGAACATGGCTTCAGCAGCGCCAGCTTCTATAAATGGCGGTCAAAGTTTGGCGGGATGGATGCCTCTCTGATGGCGCGTCTCAAAGAACTGGAAGATGAAAATCGGCGTCTTAAGAAAATGTATGCCGAAGAGCGACTTAAAGCTGAAGTTATTCAGGAAGCTATGTCAAAAAAGTGGTGAGGCCATCTCAACGCCGACAGATGGCCAGACACGCCGTCAGCACGCAGCAAATCAGTATCCGCCTGGCCTGCCAGATTTTTTCTGTCAGTGAAACGTGCTATCGATATCTGCCACGTCTTTCTGTAGAAAATCAGCGTATTGCTGGCTGGCTACTGCGCATTACAGGCAGCCAGCGGAACTGGGGTTTTGGTTTGTGCTTTTTGTACCTGCGTAATGTGAAAGGTTTTCGCTGGAACCATAAACGCGTTTATCGAATTTACTGCGAATTATCACTGAATATGCGGATCAAACCTAAAAAGAGGCTGAAGCGTGATAAGCCAGAGCCGCTTGCGGTGCCGGAATACAGCAACGAATGCTGGTCAATGGACTTCATGCATGATCAGCTTTCAGATGGCCGTTCAGTTCGGCTTTTGAACATTATTGATGACTTCAACCGGGAAGCCCTGGCAATAGAAGTGGACTTCTCGCTGCCGTCCAGTCGGGTAAAACGCACACTTGAGCAGATCATTGAATGGCGAGGTAAACCCGCCGCAATCAGATGTGACAACGGCCCGGAATACACGAGCCACGAATTAATAAACTGGGCGGAGGATAACGGAATAAAACTCAACTTTATTCAGCCGGGAAATCCGCAACAAAACGCTTATATTGAGCGCTATAACCGGACAGTGCGTTATGACTGGCTGGGGCAGTATTTATTTTGTTCGCTGGATGAATTACAACGCTACGCGACAGAATGGCAGTGGTTTTATAATCACGAAAGGCCGAATATGGCACTGGGTGGTTATACGCCAAGACAACATGAGCTGCGCACAGCCTAAGTTCTACTATTGACCTCTGCTAAAAATGGGGGGATTACCCTTTTATTTCAAGCTTTTCTTCTTTCATATTGTCTCCACTAATGCGTAGCCTTGCTTGTAAGAAATAATAACTTCAAACAGATAGCACTAAGGATAACTGATCTGCAGGTTGCGCTCCACCTTTCTTTACTTCTTCAGACCAGCTGTCGAGCAGCTTCTGTACTATCTAAATGACTCATTTTAGTATAATTAACACAAAATGTTGGGGCCGCTTGATCTTTGATACTCAAAATAGCGTTTTAAGCTAAAAGAATGAAGTTCGGACTGAAGCAACTGTAACTTAGAGTGCGTTCTGCCAAAAATCCCCACTGGCGCTGACGGTGGGTGACAACTTTTGACAACTCAATCTGAACGCCAGCGTCCGGGCAAACCAGAACAGCGATCTGAAAGATGCTCGAGGATGGTTGCAAAGGGGGAGTGCTTAACACCTCCCCTTCACGAGTTCGTGTACCTGAAGTTTTCTGAAGCGGTAGCGGTTGACACTTTCCCCCTAGTTTCCCCTGGTAAGGCATAACAAACCATAACAGGCTGACACCTACCCTGCTTCGCATCAGGATTAACAAAAGCTAACAGCCAAGGCTCAACAAATCTCAACGCCAGCCCTTTACACTTCTGCTGTAGCTGCTGTTCGTAGGCGTCAGGATCCGTTAGGTTGGGTTGACACTTTTCCCAGTTTCTCGCGAAAAGTGTCAAGTTTGAGGGGCTGGGGGGTTTACAGTTTTTCGCCGTCCAGCAGGCAGAGTGACATTAAACCAGTTTTGTTCCAGTCATCCAGCGTATCGGGGTGCATTGTGGCAACGTAAGCAAGCTCAGAACGAAGAAACCGTAAAGCGCCTGCTGCACGGTCTTTGCCATAGAAGCTGTGGGTTTCTTCATCCGGCCGGAAGAGAATCAGCAATTGTTCATCGGGCTCGTGCTGAACATCAAAACCCAGCTCAGCGGCTGCTGCCTCTATTCGCTGGCCAGCATTAATATCAGCCGGCAGCTCTTTCCCGCCGTCATGCCCCCATACCCACGCGGCGGTCTGCGCCCACGTCATTGCATTGTGACGATCACCAGCACCAGCACCAGCACCAGCACCAGCACCAGCACCAGCACCAGCACCAGCACCAGCAGAATTTTGTTTAGCCTGCGATGCTTCGACATCCACTTTATCGCCTGAAATTACAATTTCACCGCGGGCTATCCAGCCGTAAACAGTTTGCCGGCTGACGCCCATATGCCTGGCGTAGGCTGATTTACTTAATAGCATCGTGTGTTTCCCTCCGGGCAGAAAAAAGCCGCCCTCAGGCGGCCTGCTTCTCTTCTGAATGTGTCTGCCGCTGGCTGCCTTTGAGCATCGCGCTGACATGTTCGCTTAATTGATCAAGGCCGGTCATGCGGGGCATAACTTCTGATGGATCGTCGTTCTTCCCGTAAACGAGATTGTTATACCAAGTTCGGACAGCTGTAATTTGTGCGACGTCCTTCCTTACCGCGTCGACCAGATCGGTAACCGCGTTAATCACCTGCCCGTTCTCTGATGCAATACGGGAGAAGCCGAGACGTTTTAGCTGTTCCGTATCGAGTCCCGAACACACTGCGTGCGCCCTTAGTAAGGCGTCCGCCAGCTCCTGATGCTTTCCACTGTGCATCGACAGCAGCATTTTTTCCTGGCTGCGGCGATCCAGTCGGGCGAATGCCTGGCGCATTTCACTGTCACGCATGAATCCCTGAATATCATCAGATGCCAGTGGATTAACCGGAACGAGCTTGTTCTTCAGGTAATCGAGAATGTTTGCGGCCTGCTCGCTTACGGCTGCCACCCCACGTGTAAAGTCTTTGAGCGTGTCCGGGTTCCGGGCTTCACCTGCCCTGCGGTTTTTTGCCTGTTCGTTCAGATCCGGATCGTTGCGGATAACGTCCAGCAAATCCGCCTCAGCTTCGGCCTGCTGCGCCGTTGTCCTCAGGCTGGTGAGTTCGCCCGCCATGCCACGGAATAAAGCGGCCATCTGAGTATTTGGCGCAACAACCTTACCGGCATAACCTGCCAGCTCGATACTGTGTTTCCCTATTTTGATTGAGTAGCTCACTGGCCAGCCTCCATTTTTGATAGCCCCGCATCAAATACCTTGCGTGCAACAGCATGGATTGACGGCGCGATCCCCATGCCCGATTTCTGGCGCTCCCTCTCCTGGATGGTTTTCAGAGCCTGAATCTGCTCCCCGTTCAGCAAAACGGGCTTAACGTTAACCTTGCTCATGATGCCCCCTGTTAAAGCGATCGTTAAAGTTTCATTAATCGCAACAACCAAATAATAAATTGCGATTTATGAAACGATGTTAATGAAATAGCAGGGGTCCACAACGTGAAAAGAGTGGATGCGTTTTAAAGAATTTGCCCTCAAGGTATACATGGTGTTCATAAGGGCGATAAATTACATAAAAAACAATAAATTAACCTATGAACACCGGTCTACATACAGGGGTTACAAGTGTTCATGGTGTTCATATTTCTGTTTACTTTATGAGCATATAGTCAAAGTGACCTATGAACACTATGAATACCCTATGAATACCTTACACAAAGGTGTTCATAGTTAATCTTATTGATTTTATTGAACTTTAATCAATCAATGAACACTATGAACACCTTTCGCCATATTTAGCCAAACATTCATCTTTTTTCCTCAGCTAACGGGTGCGTCTGCGGCAGCCAGTCCTCCGCACTTTCTGAAAGTTCGACGTTCGTCACCACGCCGCGGGTCTTTCTCTCCTTGCGGTACTCGTGATTAAACTCCCGCATGGCGCTTTCCATTCCCTCAGAGAATTTATTCAGCGTCAGCGGCTTCTCGAAACCGTTAGCCTCAAGAAACGTCAGATAAGCGTGATAGAGGTAAATGCGGGGGCGATGAGGCGGGTTACGGTTGCCCACCAGCATTCCCACGCAATCAGCCAGGCGCTCCAGATGCGCACAGAAGGCGTACAGGGGATCCGTTTTCTGCTTCACCTCCAGTGCTTCTTCGCTGTTCCGTTGCTCCAGCAGCAGCGCCCGCGCTTTTTCCGGGTCCGAAAAGGTTGCCAGCAGCCGACGAACAACCACCGGAATTTCAGCGGATATCTTTTCTGCCAGGTCGGGATCCTTATCCTCTTCGCTGACGCGCCGGTTAAACTGGAAAATTACGCGGCGCCGGGAAACGCCGCCGGCACGTTCGGTGAAAATCATCGGCGTGTTGTTCGTGGCCACAACCACCGCCCGCAGAACGGCGGTGTACTGGTGCTCGTGCTTCGGGTCGATCTCCACCGCATCCCCGCCGGTGATAGCCTTTATCCCGGTGCCCTCTCCTGAATATTTGGGCTGGTCAGGAAGGGTTATCATGCTCTTGCCGACGAACTGCGCCCGCCCGCGCGCGCTGTCGAGCGCCGCCATATTCCCGCTGGCGGTGTTATGCGCGCCGGCCAGCATCGTGGCGATGTGGGTAAAGACGCTTTTCCCGCTGCCCCCCTCCCCGGTTATCTCGAGGAACAACTGCCAGTCGTACCGGTTCGCCAGCACCATAAAGAGCGCCGCAGCGATGCGCTGCATCTTAATTGCGTCTTTATCTGATGCGTAACTTAGCCACTTATGGAAGTTCGGCGCGTGGTCGCGGAGGTTTTCGCCCGGCACCGCCGGCGTGTAGGTCACGCCGTTGTGGTTGGTCAGCCAGTTATCCTGGCTGTGTTCGGAGAAAACGCCGGTTTCCATATCGTAGACGCCGTTTGCAAAGGGGATCAGGCTGCGCCGCGGCTCCCCCATCACCGGGATAACGATTTTCAGGGCGTCGATAACGTTGTTGATCGCGCGCTTGCTGAAGTTGGTTTTGTTCTCGTTGTAGATAGCCACCATTTCGCGGCTCAGCTCGAGCAGAGACGTTTTCTCCCAGATGCCGGCGCGGTAGACGTACACGCCCTCGCTGTTTTCGTTGATTGCAATGCCGGTGTAACGCGCGGCCAGTATGAGCGCCTTTTCGTTATCAGCCAGGTCGCGGAGGTTTACATCCGTCAGCGGTTTGCCGATCACCATGCTTTTGCCGGCTTCCGCATCGGCTTTGAGGCGCGGCAGCTGCGGCGTCCAGTCCTCCAGAAGCTGATAACCTTCAGAGTAGAATTGCGCGCGCTCCACGCCGGCCACCGCCAGCTTTGTCGCGAGAATGGTTATCTGCCGTTCGGTCAGATGCCCGCCGCGGCAAACCCGGGCATAGAGCCGGCCATCATCCACAATGCGGATATTCTCCAGCTCTGCCAGCTGCTTTTTATCCAGCACAACCGGCGGCACCGTATCGCCAATCGGGTTCATTTCCTGCCATGCTTTGGCGAACGTCCAGGCATCGGCGCCGGCAAAGATGATTGATTCCTCCATGAGATCCGCCGGCTGCTTTTTAAGGTTTGGTGCATTCTTCATTTTCTGTTCCCTCGCTCCCTGATGATTTCCCGCATAACCCGAATTCGTTCGATGCCCTGCACCCGCATAATTCGATCGATATCTCTTCCACCGGTGCCCGGCGCGGAAGAGACAAATTCAAATTCCCGCACCAGTCTTTCGGGCGTACAAAAACACGGTGAGCTGTACCCTTCGCGGCAATATGTCACTCTGTCGAATCGGTAACTTTCGATAATTACGATGTTGCCCCGACCGTCCTTCCATTTATCGCCCGGCCTGATTTCAGGGTGAGCGCGGCCACCAGCAGCTAAGCCGGAATTTTTAATCGTCATATTTTTTACCTCACGCCGCTGGCGGGATTACCTGATAACCAATTTTCCTCAGAAAGCGCGCGGCACTCTCCACCGTAAAAATGATCTCGTCGTCCATAAGGGGGCGCATTGACTGCAGACCATTTGACGTGTCCACCAGATAGCGGCCGCCGGCCGGGAAACTGAAAACGTTTCTGCCGTCGGCCCGGCGAACCAGATCGTAAACAGGAGTCATAATTTCACCTCCCCTTCCCTTAATGACTGGCTGGCAAAACAATATCGCGCGCTATTTAATTGCTCAGATGCGTGATCGGCAAAAGCGCCGAGACGGCAAAATTGGATAACCATTTTCATACAGATACCTCCATGGCCAGACGGGATTGAATGGCGGAGGCCTTACTGCCTAACTGGAGGTAAGTTCGGGTGATTGCCGGGTTACTGTGCCCGAGCATTTCAGAGGCGACCAGCAGGCCCTGCTCGCCACCGGCAGACATAAGATTAAAGGCAGCAATTTTGCGGCTTGAATATGCGCTCAGGCGCAGGCGAGTGTTGATCACGCGGGTGAACCACGTCATGACGCCATGTAATTTCTTCCAGATCGTCTGACGGGTCACGCTACCTTCCAGAGACTGGCAACGGTTACTTTCAATCTGGCTGCGGGAAAATACCAGGTCGTCACCGATAAGATTGCGCTCCATGCGTTCACGCAGCCGCTTAATAATGCCCGGCGGCAGCTGCTTGGTGTCGTGCTTAACTTCAGCCTTTGCCACCAGCTCAAACACGATCGCCTGCTCCTGGTCGGTCATACTGGCGGCCAGCTCATCACAGCTTACGCTGTCCCAGTTCATATAGGCGATATGATCACCTGCCAGCCGGGCGGCATCCTTGCGTTGCTGGCGGACAATATCGATCCCTTTGCGGGTCGCCCGCGCTTCTGCGGCCTTGGTCTGCTTCGCAACGATAATTGTTGCAATGCCCGTTTCCCAGTTGATGCAGGAGTAACGGAAGTTGCACACGTCGCTGGTACGCCAGCCTGTGACGGTCGCGATATCCCACCAGAGCAGCACCCATTCCGGCTGCGTCTGCTGGATACGTTCGCGCAGCTTACGCTGTTCATCCCGTTCATAAACGGGGGTCATGGTGCGGGTACCTTTGGTCGTGGCAGCCTTGACCACGTTGCCGCGCAGCTCGCGGGCTTTAGCCGTCAGGGTCTGGAGGTTAAACACTATGCACCCCCTGGGCCAGTAAGCGGCCAGCAAAGAAACAGACGTGATCCCGTAACAGCTCCCGGCGGGCTTCACGCTCAGAACTTGCAGCAATATGATGGATTTTAGCGGTAATAGTCGGACAATCGCGGCGAACAGCGGCAATAATCCATATAAATTGCGGATTTTGGGTTGGGATAGTAGCCATGTGGCAGCCTCCGTATGCGATGAAATCAATTCACCACCGGAAACGCCAATTTCACTGGTGGTGAGCTGTGCAGGGTTGGCGTAACCGGCGCATACGGAAACCGGCGCTTCGTGAGAAGCCCCCACACAGCCCACCATAATTCGGGTGCGGTTGTGCTGCGACAATAAAAAAGACGCTGGGCGCGTCTGTGTCGCCGTATGCAAATGCAGGACGCCAATCCCGGCACCAGATTTTGCTGGTGCAATTAAAGAATAACCTTCACCTGAATCATAAGGCAAGGAGTTTTTTGGGTAAGCGAAGCCCTGCCCACAAAGAGCATTTTTTACATTCATGGCTTTAACCTGTATTGAAAGTTTTAGTGAAATGTCGCGACTTCAGGATGATGAATGTTAGTGAGCGCAACAGCACGCAACAAATTCACGCTGGGAAAAATTTTTAGTTAACCCCGTTTCGTGTTGCCTTGATACGCTGGTTTATCCAGTCATCGATTTCACTTTCAATAAAAGCGATAGCACGTGAACCAATTTTTATAGATGAGGGGAACCGTTGCTCAGCCATGAGTCGATAGATCCAAGCCTTGCTATAGCCGGTTCTACGTTGAACTTCCGGTAAACGGATAAGGGATTGAGACATATATACCTCTTGAAGTCTAATGTGGTCTACGAGGTATATTTCAGCAAAAACAGGAAGGTAGTTGTGGAAGTCACGGTAAAACAGTTGGAAGTGGCTCTTACCCTGAAATAGAAGTATGGCCATTAGTTTTAGAACCTGTAGTTCGTCCTTTTAGAAATTCTTATGAGCTATTTGTAAGCGTATGTGCTCAAAGCTTCATCAATTAACATAGTCATTGCCTTATCAGTCACATCAATACCATCGCCATGTTCCAGTATGATTCTTGAGGCACTTCTGGCAACTTCGGATTTATTTAGTTTTTTACCACGAACATATTTACCTCCTGATTTTTCAAGTGCTATAGCCATTCCTGCAATGAGCTTTAAAGCAGTATCTTTACCTGCATACTCGCCCCATCCGCATAGTGCAGGCTGATGCTCTTCGCAAGGACTATCTTGATCACATCCAAACCAACTATCTGTAGCTGTTATTTCTTTAACAGCCCAGGGCCAAATATCATTGGAATAAAAATCAGCGCCTGTGAGATCTCCACCTGGTGAGCTAGACCATTTTGTTTTGGGAAGCAGTTCTTCTGCATTTACAGCACTCAAAATTATCCTCAAGTAGCTGGAAGCTATGTTGTAGATCTCCGGAGCGCATTTAGCTTTCAATTCATCGAAACGAGAACAACTGTACACGCCAGCCATAGCCATTGCAGCCTGCTCAGCAGTAACGACACGTTGCCGGCGGAGATGATGGGGCATATTGAGGATATTTTCTCGCATAAAAACTTCCTGCTAACAAACGTCTACCGAAGTCTACTACTGTCAATTAGCACTGTCTATACATACAGTTAAGCGCTTTTTCCAAACGTTCCATGCACTACATTCCCACCGTTTTCCAACGCCTCCATGTAGTCGGCATACCACTGAAGCATTTCGCGGCGGCCGTCCAGATACTGGGCATGGTTGTACGTGCCGCGGATCGAATTTTTATCGACGTGAGCAAGTTGGGTTTCAATCCAGGTGGTATTATATCCCTGCTCATGGAGAATCGTGCTCATGGTATGGCGGAAGCCGTGCCCTGTCACTCTTCCGGCATATCCAATTCGACGGATCAGGACATTCATCGCCATTTCGCTCATTGGTTTACTATGCTGAATCCGACCAGGGAAAATAAACCGATAATTGCCTGTGATGAGGCGTAGCTGTTCTAGGATGACGATCGCTTGGTGGGATAAAGGGACGCAGTGAGGGCGTCGCTTTTTCATGCGTGCAGGTGGTACTTCCCATAGACGTTTATCAAAATCAATTTCAGCCCACTCACCCTGGCGCAGTTCTCCCGGGCGTAATCCGGTAAGAACTTGCAGGCGCATCGCCAGCTTCACGACAGAGCTGCCGCTATATGTGTTCAGCGTGCGGAAGAACTCGGGAAGTTCCTCACTGGCGAGAAAAGCGTAATGCTCCTTCTTATGAGGGGCAAACGCGCTGGCCAGATCCGGGGCCGGGTTATAAATAGCCCGGCCAGTCACAATTGCGTACCGCCACACCTCACCGCAACGCTGCCTCACCTTCCTTAGCTTTTCGGTCGCGCCTCTCTCATCCAGCTTCGAAAGAACGGCCATGAGCTCCATCGGTTTGATATCGGCGATCGGACGCTGCCCGATAATCGGGAAAACATCAGCCTCGAAGGTTTTCATCATCTCTTCGCCGTAGGACTCAGACCAGCGGTCTATGCGCTTGGCGTACCACTCGCGCGCGATCGCCTCGAAGGTATTTTCATTGCGGCTCTGCTTCGCCAGCTTTTCTTCTTTGCGGACATCGCTGGGATTAATGCCACCAGCAACCAGCCTGCGGGCATCATCGCGTTTTAACCGTGCGTCATTCAGGGTTACATCTGGATAAGTACCCAACGAAATCATTTTAGCCTTACCATCGAAACGGTAACGGAAACGCCATCCTCTCGATCCGTTCGGTTCGATGAGCAGAGAAAGCCCATTGCCATCATTCAATGTATAGGACTTCTCACGCGGCTTAGAACGCCTGATTTCAAGGTCTGTGAGGGGCATTGTGTATAGTTCCAAAGTGTAGAGCGCGGGCTATACGCATTACTATACACATGAATGTATAGATTTGAGTAGACGTTAGTTTACGTCAAAACACGGAGATATCGGCGGAAGCCTTGTTATTGCTGGGTTTTATTGACTTGAGTAGACGGTGAGAGAAGTGTGTTTGGAGCGGGCGAAGGGAATCGAACCCTCGTATAGAGCTTGGGAAGCTCTCGTTCTACCATTGAACTACGCCCGCTTTGAGGTGCGTAAAGCATTATAGACCTTACGCCCCTTCTGACAAGACTCCCGCGCGCTAACCGGCGATAAAATAACCACTTAGCACTTCGGTTTACCGCCCGGCGCGGGTAGATAGCGTACCGGATCGATAGCCGTCGCCCGATAGCGGATCTGGAAATGCAGCGCCACGGTATTGGATCCGGTACTGCCCATAGTGGCGATCTTCTGTCCGGCCTTCACGTTTTGCCCGTTATTCACCAGCATGGTGTCGTTATGGGCATAGGCGGTGATGTAATCCTCGCCATGCTTAATCATGATCAGGTTGCCATAACCGCGCAGCTGATTGCCGACGTAAACCACCTTCCCCGCATCGGAGGCATAAACCGGTGCGCCACGGGTGCCCGCGATATCAATGCCTTTGTTTCCCCCTTCCGCGGTGGAGTAAGGAAGCACCACTTTACCGCTGGCAGGCCAGACCCAGCAGCGCTGGCCGACAGGCGGCCAGGAGGATTTAGGCACGACGTAAGAAGGCGTGACGGCGGCGGTTTTCCCGCGGCTCTTTGAGGAGGATTTTTTGGCCGTGGTGCTGGTGCCGTTAACCTTCAGCTTTTGCCCCACTTCGATGGTGTAAGGCGGAGAAATATTGTTCAGGCGTGCCAGATCCTTCACGCTGGTGCCGGTCGCACGCGAGATGCGGTACAGCGTATCGCCGCGTTTAACGGTATACACACCAGAATCCGATGAGTTACTGCCCGCACATCCCGCCAGCAACAGGGCCAGGATCAGGCAAAACAGAGCAGAAACAGGTTTTTTCGTCGGGCTTCCTGCAAACAAAACAGTTCCTCGTCAACGTGAATGGCCGCGCTATCATAGCAGCCTCACCCCGGATGCCCAAGAGCACCCTATGCGACAAACAGTTTTGTGACGATTACGCTATAATCGCCGCGGCCTGGCCGTGCTGAACTTAGCGGATAACAAGTCAGTATCGCCCGGCGATTTCAGCACGGGAGTGATAATGGGTACACACGAACACGTCATTTTGGTTAACGACCACGGAACGGCTATCGGAACAGCGGAAAAATACGCCGCACACACCTCGCACACCCCTCTTCATCTGGCTTTCTCCTGTTGGCTATTCAACGACAAAGGGGAAACGCTGGTCACGCGTCGCGCCATGAGTAAGAAAGCCTGGGCCGGCGTCTGGACCAACTCGGTTTGCGGTCATCCGCAGCAGGGTGAAACCCTGGAGCAGGCGATGATCCGCCGCTGTCGCTATGAAGTCGGCACAGAAATCGCCGGGATCGCACCGGTCGCCCCGGCATTTCGCTACCGCGAAACCGATCCTTCCGGGATTGTCGAAAATGAGATCTGCCCGGTTTTTGCGGCGCGTGCCGTCAGCGATCTGGTGATCAATCGCGACGAGGTGATGGAACATCAGTGGGTAAAACTGGAGGCGCTGCTCGGCGCGCTGGAAGCCACACCCTGGGCGTTCAGCCCGTGGATGGTGATGGAAGCCCGGGCTGCGAGAGAAGCATTACTTCACTTCGCGGCCAACGCGAAGCAATAAAAAAGCCCCGACGCGTAACACGTCGGGGCTTTTTAGCAACAGTGGCTTATTTTACCGGACGCATCGCCGGGAACAGGATCACGTCGCGGATGGTGTGGCTGTTGGTAAACAGCATCACCATACGGTCGATACCAATACCGAGACCTGCAGTTGGCGGCAGGCCGTGTTCCAGCGCGGTCACGTAGTCTTCGTCGAAGAACATCGCTTCGTCGTCGCCCGCCGCTTTTGCATCAACCTGATCCTGGAAGCGCTGCGCCTGATCTTCTGCATCGTTCAGCTCGCTAAAGCCGTTGCCGATTTCGCGGCCACCGATGAAGAATTCAAAGCGGTCAGTGATTTCCGGGTTCTCATCGTTACGACGCGCCAGCGGAGAAACTTCAGCCGGGTATTCGGTGATGAAGGTAGGCTGAATCAGGTGCGCTTCGGCCACTTCTTCGAAGATCTCGGTCACGATACGGCCCAGACCCCAGCTCTTCTCAACTTTGATACCGATGCTCTCAGCGATCGCTTTCGCGGAGTCGAAGTTATCCAGATCCGCCATCTCGGTTTCCGGACGGTATTTCTTGATTGCTTCGCGCATGGTCAGCTTAACGAACGGCTTACCGAAGTCGAACACCTCGTCACCGTATGGCACTTCGGTTTTACCCAGAATATTCTGCGCCAGAGTACGGAACAGGGATTCGGTCAGCTCGATCAGATCTTTGTAATCCGCGTAGGCCATATAGAGTTCCATCATGGTGAACTCTGGGTTATGGCGTACGGAGATACCTTCGTTACGGAAGTTACGGTTGATCTCGAATACGCGATCGAAACCACCGACCACCAGACGCTTCAGGTACAGTTCCGGCGCGATACGCAGGTACATGTCAAGGTCCAGGGCATTGTGATGGGTGATGAATGGACGCGCGGATGCACCGCCCGGGATCACCTGCATCATCGGAGTTTCAACTTCCATAAAGTCGCGGCCAACCATGAACTGGCGGATACCGGCCATGATCTGGGAGCGAATTTTGAAGGTGTTGCGGGATTCATCGTTTGAGATGAGATCCAGGTAACGCTGACGATAGCGCGCTTCCTGATCCTGCAGACCGTGGAATTTGTCCGGCAGCGGGCGCAGGGCTTTGGTCAGCAGACGCAGCTCGGTGCAGTGAATGGACAGCTCGCCGGTTTTGGTTTTGAACAGCTTGCCTTTCGCGCCCAGGATATCGCCCAGGTCCCACTTTTTGAACTGCTCGTTGTAGATGCCTTCTGGCAGATCGTCGCGAGAAACATACAGCTGAATGCGGCCGCCAACGTCCTGCAGCGTAATGAAAGACGCTTTACCCATAATACGGCGGGTCATCATGCGGCCTGCAACGGCGACTTCAACGTTCAGCGCTTCCAGCTCTTCGTTCTCTTTATCGTCGAAGTCAGCGTGCAGTTGGTCTGAGGTGCGATCGCGACGAAAATCGTTCGGGAACGGCACGCCCTGCTCGCGCAGTGCAGCCAGCTTCTCGCGGCGGGTTTTCAGTTCATTGTTAAGATCGGCTACCGCGTCAGCGCCCTGTGCGTTTTGTTCAGACATGTTGGTTCCTCATAACCCTGCTTTCAAACTTGCTTCGATAAATTGGTCCAGGCTGCCGTCCAGCACCGCCTGCGTGTTACGGGTTTCGACACCGGTACGCAGGTCTTTGATGCGGGAGTCATCAAGGACGTAAGAACGGATCTGGCTGCCCCAGCCGATGTCAGATTTGTTATCTTCCATCGCCTGTTTCTCAGCATTTTTCTTTTGCATCTCCAGCTCATAAAGCTTCGCTTTCATCTGCTTCATGGCCTGGTCTTTGTTTTTATGCTGCGAACGGTCGTTCTGGCACTGCGTTACCAGCCCGGTAGGAATGTGGGTAATACGCACCGCAGATTCCGTACGGTTAACGTGCTGACCACCCGCACCGGAAGCGCGGTAAACGTCGATACGCAGATCTGCCGGGTTGATTTCGATGTCGATATCGTCGTCCACTTCCGGATAGACAAACGCGGAACTGAACGAGGTATGACGGCGACCGCCGGAGTCAAACGGGCTCTTACGCACCAGGCGGTGAACGCCGGTTTCAGTACGCAGCCAGCCGTAAGCGTAATCGCCAATAATCTTGATGGTGACAGATTTCAGGCCTGCCACTTCGCCTTCAGACTCTTCGATGATCTCAGTCTTGAAGCCGCGGGCTTCAGCCCAGCGCAGATACATACGGGTCAGCATGCTGGCCCAGTCCTGTGCTTCTGTACCGCCGGAACCGGCCTGGATATCCAGGTAGCAGTCGGCGCTGTCGTACTCGCCGGAGAACATACGACGGAATTCCAGCTGCGCCAGCTTCTCTTCCAGCACGTCGAGCTCTGCGACGGCTTCGTTGAAGGTCTCTTCGTCGTCGGCCTCAACGGCCAGCTCCAGCAGCCCGGAAACGTCATCCAGACCCTGCGCCATTTGATCCAGCGTATCTACGATAGCTTCGAGAGAGGAACGCTCTTTACCCAGCGCCTGTGCGCGTTCAGGTTCGTTCCAGACGTCCGGCTGTTCCAGCTCGGCGTTTACTTCTTCAAGACGCTCTTTCTTGGCATCGTAGTCAAAGATACCCCCTAAGAACGTCAGAGCGCTCTGTGAGGTCCTGAATGCGGTTTTTTACCGGATTAATTTCAAACATGGTCTGTTTTCTTTTATGGACGAGTCAAAATGCGGTGTAAGGGCGGAATTGTACCGGATTCACGCCCTGTTTTATAGCGGAATAGTGATGCTAAAGTGGCCAGATATGGTCGATGATGATTTGCAGGGTGCGGTTGCCGCGAAACTCGTTGATATCGAGTTTATAGGCCAGTTCGACTTCACGTACGCCGTTGTCCGGCCAGATCGCGGTATCGACGTTAAAGGCGATGCCGTCCAGCAGCGGGCCACCGCCCACCGGTTCTACCATCACCTTCAGATGACGTTCCCCCACCAGACGCTGCTGCAGCAGGCGGAAACGCCCGTCAAACAACGGCTCAGGGAACATCTGTCCCCACGGACCGGCATCGCGCAGCATCTGCGCCACCTCCATGGACATTTCAGCCGGGGCTAACGGGCCATCGGTGACCACTTCCCCCTGCAACAGGGCCGGATCCAGCCAGTCGGTAACCAGTTCGCTGAACAGACGCTGGAACTGGTCGAATTTCGCCTCCTCCAGCGACAGTCCCGCCGCCATAGCATGGCCGCCAAATTTGAGCATCAGCCCTGGATGCAGCGTATCAAGACGCTCCAGCGCATCGCGCATGTGCAGCCCCTGAATGGATCGACCTGATCCTTTCAGCGTGCCGTCTCCGGCCGGAGCAAAGGCGATCACTGGACGGTGGAAACGCTCTTTGATGCGCGAGGCCAGAATCCCCACCACGCCCTGATGCCACTCGGGATGATACATCGCCAGCCCGCCGGGCAGCGTATCGCCGCTGCGCTCCAGCTTTTCGCACAGGGTCAGGGCTTCGGCCTGCATCCCCTGCTCGATCTCTTTGCGGGTCTGGTTCAGGGCATCCAGCTCGTTGGCCAGCACGCGCGCTTCGCCGATGTTGTCGCACAGCAGCAGCGCCACGCCCACCGACATATCATCCAGCCGCCCTGCGGCGTTCAGACGCGGTCCCAGGGCAAAGCCCAGGTCGCTGGCCGCCAGCCGCTGCTGATCCCGGTTGGAGATCTCCAGCAGCGCCTTAATGCCCGGACGGCATTTCCCCGCACGAATGCGGTTTAAGCCCTGCCAGGTCAGAATGCGGTTATTGGCATCCAGCGGCACTACGTCCGCCACGGTACCCAGCGCCACCAGATCGAGGAATTCAGCCAGATTAGGCGCCGCAATGCCCTTCGCCTCAAACCAGCCTTCATCACGCAGCCGTGTACGCAGGGCCAGCATCAGGTAGAACGCGACCCCCACCCCCGCCAGCGATTTCGACGGAAAGTCGCAGTCGCGCAGGTTAGGGTTAATGATTGCTTCCGCCGCCGGCAATGTATCGCCGGGCAGATGGTGATCGGTGACCAGCACCGGGATCCCGAGCGCATGCGCCCGATCGACACCAGCATGGGATGAGATCCCATTGTCCACGGTGAGGATCATTTGTGCGCCGCGGGCATGGGCCTGATCGACCACTTCCGGGCTCAGGCCGTAGCCATCCTCGAAGCGGTTCGGCACCAGGTACGAGACGTTATCGCACCCCATCGCCCGCAGGCTGAGCACGCTCAGCGCGGTACTGGTGGCGCCATCTGCGTCAAAGTCCCCTACCACGATAATGCGCGTCCCTTCCCGCAAGGCGTTGTACAGCAGCTCCGTGGCGCGCTCGACGCCGCTCAGCTGCTGCCAGGAGAGCATGCCCTTTACGCTGCGCTCAAGGTCGTCTGCATTTCGCACGCCACGGCTGGCGTACAGCCGACGCAACAGCGGCGAGAGTTCTGCGGGTAGCGCAGCGCTCTCGTCCACTTCACGACGACGAAGTTGTGTCGAAGATTTCACGCGAATTATTTACCGCCAAACTGTTTCTGGTGCGCGTCGAGGAACTCTTTCATCTCTTTCGGCCCCTGGTAGCCCGGCACGACGTAGCCGTTGCTCAGCACGATTGCTGGCGTACCGGTCACGCCAAACTGCACGCCCAGCGCGTAGTGATTAGCAATGTCGATATCACAGGAGGCAGGCTGAACGCCTTTGCCGCTCATCGCGTCATCAAAGGCTTTGTTGCGATCTTTCGCACACCAGATGGCCTTCATATCCTGCTCAGGCTGGCTCTGCACGCCCGCACGCGGGAAGGCGAGATAACGCACGGTGATCCCCAGCGCGTTGTAATCTTTCATCTCTTCATGCAGCTTGTGGCAGTAGCCGCAGGTGATGTCTGTAAACACGGTAATGACATGTTTTTCCTGCGCCGCTTTGTAGACGATCATCTCTTTTTCCAGCGCGTTCAGGTTTTTCATCAGCATCTGGTTAGTCACGTTGACCGGCTGCGCGCCGCTCACGTCGTACAGCGGCCCCTGGATAAAGTGCTTACCGTCTTCGGTTACATATAGCACGCCGCTGTTGGTCAGCACCGTTTTCATACCGGCTACGGGCGCAGGTTGAATTTCACTACTGGTGACGCCGAGCTTCGCCAGAGACTGTTTGATGGCCGCATCGTCAGCATGCGCCAGACCGGTTAAAGATGCTGCCAGCAGAGAGAACAGCACTAAAGACTTTTTCATATGGGTTCCTGTTACAAGTCATCACTCACGCGCGTGGGTGATGCTGTTGGTGTAGCTGCCGCAGGCGTTCCGTCGCGACATGCGTGTAGATTTGCGTCGTTGAGAGGTCACTGTGACCAAGCAGCATCTGGACCACGCGCAGATCGGCGCCATGGTTCAGTAGATGGGTCGCAAAAGCGTGACGCAGAACGTGCGGCGAAAGTTTTTCACTGTCGATACCTGCCAGTGTGGCGTAATGTTTGATGCGATGCCAGAAGGTCTGACGCGTCATTTGCTGCGCACGCTGGCTGGGAAACAGCACGTCAATGGAGACACCGTTCAGCAACCACGGACGGCCATGCTGAAGATAGTTCTCCAGCCAGTAAACCGCCTCTTCGCCCAGCGGCACCAGACGTTCTTTATTGCCTTTACCGATCACCCGCACCACGCCCTGGCGCAGGCTGATATCGCTCATCGTCAGCCCCACCAGTTCAGACACGCGCAATCCTGTGGCGTACAGCACTTCAAGCATCGCTTTATCGCGTAACTCCAGCGGTTGGTCAACCACCGGCGACTGTAATAATCTCTCAACTTGTGCTTCGCTGAGATCTTTTGGCAGACGCTGAGGCAATTTTGGCGACGCCAGCGCCGCGCTGGGATCGTCGGAGCGTAATTTCTCGCGATACAGGTGCTGAAACAGACGCCGCATGGCGCTTAACAGCCGTGCGGAGCTGGTGGCTTTATATCCCCCCTCCATTCGCTCGGCAAGCAGGGCCTGCAAATCGTCGCTTTGCGCCGTGGCAAGAGAGAGGCCGCGATGGTGTAACCATGCCACCAGCATAGCCAGATCGCGTCGGTAGGCGCTAAGGGTATTCTCGGCAAGATTCTTCTCCAGCCAGAGCGCATCGAGAAACTGTTCGATGAGTGAGAGATCCTTTTCCACGTCCGCCTCTTTCGTTCTGCAATGGGGCATTATGCCTGAATGGGTGTTGTTTCTGGTACACTACTCGCAAAGTCATAGCAAGTATTGAGACATTTTAGCGATGAATATTGGTCTGTTTTATGGTTCCAGCACCTGCTACACCGAGATGGCCGCAGAGAAAATTCGCGACATTATCGGCCCGGAACTGGTCACCCTGCATAACCTTAAAGACGATGCCCCATCGATGATGGAGCAGTATGACGTGCTCATTCTGGGCATCCCGACCTGGGATTTCGGCGAACTGCAGGAAGGCTGGGAAGCCATCTGGGATCGGCTCGATTCCCTGCAGCTTGAAGGCAAAATCATCGCGCTGTACGGCATGGGCGATCAGCTGGGCTACGGCGAATGGTTCCTCGATGCGCTGGGTATGCTGCATGACAAGCTGGCACCGAAAGGGGTGACGTTCATCGGTTACTGGCCGACAGAAGGCTATGAATTTACCAGTAAGAAACCGATCATCGCCAACGGCCAGCTGTTTGTCGGACTGGCTCTCGATGAAACCAACCAGTACGACCTCAGTGAAGAGCGCCTGCAGAACTGGTGCGAGCAGATCCTCGGTGAAATGGCGGAGCAGTTCAGTTAAACCGCTATCGCCCCTGCGTCGGCTGCTGTGAAATCATCCGACGCAGATCCCGCCACTCCCCTTCTTCCATACTGTCTGCCGCCAGCCATAAATGATGGCAGCGTTGTCCTGCGCCTTTGCGCAAGCGCAGCATCATGCCGGAATTGAGCATCCACGGCGTGCCGACAATCTCCCATTCGTTGCCCAGCCAGTGCAGCCGGGAATCCATGAACAGTTTGATTTCACCCTGGCGGGCGTTAATGCGCCGCTGGCTGCGTACGCTATCAAACACCACCAGCGACAGCAGTATCAGCCATAACGGGGTGTAGCTCAGCGGCCACGGCATCAGCAGAATGAAGGCCGCGACCAGGCCGTGGAGCAGTAGAGACATCCACTGGGAGCGCCACGAGACGCGTAGATCAGATTGCCACAGGACCACGTTCCCGATTCCGTGTCTGAATTAAAAGCACCATCCGTTGCAGTTCGGTGTCGGCGGGTTCGCCGTGATTCATCAACCAGTTGAATAAGTCAGGATCGTCGTTCTCCAGCAGGCGGATAAAGAGCTGCTTATCCTCATCGCTCAGGCTGTCATATTCGTATTCGAAGAACGGCATGATGGAGATATCGAGTTCGCGCATGCCGCGACGGCATGCCCAGTGAATGCGGGCTTTGTTATTAATGTCCATGTCTGGTTCCTGCATAACGTTGAGTTCAGGCAGTGTTCCGTTCGTACCGGCGGCGAAAGGCGCTCTACCGGGATGAAACGGCCTCTAGTGTAACGTGTTTTTTGCTGTTTCATTACTGGAATATTACGTTCCTGGAGCAGGCTTCCATAAAAAACCACAATAAATAAGCGTGTTCATCTGTTTTGCGTGGCGTTACGCAGAATAGCCTGAGGGCACGAATAGCCTGTTGAAACCGCTTGCAATGGCGACAGTCTCTTTTACCATTAGGCATTATCAAAGCGTTAAGCAATTCAGGACATCAATATGGCATTTACACCGTTTTCTCCGCGCCAGCCTGTCGCCTCTGCGCGTCTGCCGCTGACGCTTATGACCCTTGATGACTGGGCGCTGGCGACCCTCGTCGGCGCAGACAGCGAAAAGTACCTGCAAGGCCAGGTGACCGCTGATGTCAGTCAGCTGACCGAACACCAGCACCTGCTGGCGGCGCACTGCGATCCGAAAGGCAAGATGTGGAGCAACCTGCGTCTGTTCCGCCGTCAGGACGGTTTCGCCCTTATCGAACGCCGCAGCCTGCGCGACGCACAGCTCGCCGAACTGAAAAAGTATGCGGTGTTCTCCAAAGTCACCATTGCCCCCGATGACGAACTGGTGCTGCTGGGTGTGGCGGGCTTCCAGGCGCGCGCTGCGCTGAAAAATCTGTTCAGCGAACTGCCTGATGCAGAAAAACAGGTGACCACCGACGGGGTCACCTCCCTGCTGTGGTTTGAACATCCGGCAGAGCGCTTCTTGTTGGTGACCGATGTCGCCACCGCCGAGCGCGTGACCCAGGCCCTGCGTGGCGAAGCGCAGTTGAATAACAGTCAGCAGTGGCTGTCGCTGAACATTGAAGCGGGCATCCCGGTGATCGACGCCGCCAACAGCGGGCAGTTTATTCCCCAGGCGACCAACCTGCAGGCGCTTGGCGGTATCAGCTTTAAAAAAGGCTGCTACACCGGCCAGGAGATGGTGGCACGCGCGAAGTTCCGCGGCGCCAACAAACGCGCCCTGTGGTATCTGGCGGGTAAAGCCAGCCGCGTACCGGAAGCCGGTGAAGATCTGGAACTGAAAATGGGTGAAAACTGGCGTCGTACCGGCACCGTGCTGGCTGCCGTTCAGCTCGACGATGGTCGCCTGCTGGTTCAGGCCGTGATGAATAACGATATGGAGCCCGACAGCGTGTTCCGCGTGCGCGAGGATGTGAACACTCTGAGCATCGAGCCTTTGCCGTATTCGCTGGAAGAGTAATGCTGTTAGTGCCGGGTAGAGGCTTCGCCTTACCCGGCCTACGGGTTTTGTAGGCCCGTGCAAGCGAAGCGCCGCCGGGCAAAGCGGAATCAAACCTGCCCGACGTACAAATAGATCGCCAGGAAATGGCACACGCTGCCGCCCAGCACAAACCCGTGCCAGATCGCGTGGTTATAGGGGATGCGCTTACAGACGTAAAAAATGACCCCCAGCGAATAGACCACGCCACCCACCGCCAGCAGCGTCACGCCGCCCGCCGCCAGTTTTACTGCCAGCTGATAAACCACTATCAGCGACAGCCAGCCCATCGTCAGGTAAGTCACCAGCGACAGCACCTTAAAGCGGTGCGCGATAGTGAGTTTAAACAGGATCCCCAGCAGGGCCAGGCTCCAGATAACAATCATTAATCCACGCGCCAGCGGCGAATCCAGCCCGACCAGCAAAAATGGCGTATAGGTTCCGGCAATCAGCAGATAGATGGCGCAGTGGTCGAATTTTTTCAGCCAGATCTTGGCCCGCTGATGGGGAATGGCATGGTAAAGGGTGGACGCCAGGAACAGCAGGATCATACTCCCGCCATACAGGCTGTAACTGGTGATCGCCAGCGCGCTGGCATTGGTATCGACGGCCTGAACCAGCAGCAACACCAGCCCGACAATGCCAAACACCAGGCCGACTCCGTGACTAATACTGTTGGCTATTTCCTCAGCCAGCGAATATCCCTGTGTGGTTAATGGTTTGCTAACCATAGATAACTCCGGGAAAACAAAAGTGAATAGTGCATCGCTGACTATGCTAACTGAGAATGATTCCAGTGAACACCTGTTAGCTAAAATAAATATCGTCTAAAACTTTATTTATTACAATCATAGGCTTGAGTGATTATTTCAGCTAACGTGTGTTCACATAAAACCTCAAAGACATTTAAAATCAATAACATAAAACTGTTGCTGGTCAGGGTAAATTTCTGTAATCACCCCCTTCAGTTCGTCCAGGGTCATGTTCTCCTGCTGAGCATGATTTTCCGTTAATGTATCAAGGGTTACCGTCGAGGTTGCTGTGACTTCGATGGTGCAAAAATAGCCGTCATCCTCATAGCGACCTACCCGCAGCACGTCGCCCGCGCTGAAATGTGATTCGCTTTCATCGCGAATGGTGATGGTTTTACGTCCGGCCAGAATGTCATCCTGAAAACGCTGAAAAAAAGTAATGTCGTTTGGCTGCATGTTATTATTTCCTGAAGATGAAGTCTGATGAGTGAGTTTAGCCACTGTGAGCATGTTCTCCCATTCCGCCATTGCCAGTCTCAATAATCTGGAGATGATGGTCTACAACACCGTCATCAAAAACCGCGATCGGGTGATGTACATGACCATACGCGAACTGGCGGATGCGGCGGGGGTGTCCACCACCACCGTGCTGCGCTTTTGCCGCAAGCTGAACTGCGATGGCTACTCTGAATTCCGCGTGCGGTTTAAATTATATCTTGAGCAGAACGAACCGCAGCAGGCTAATTTTGGCGCCAGCGAGATTATCAGTTTTTTCAAGAGCGTAAATAACGACGAATTTGACGCGCTATTAAATGAAGCGGTGGAAATTATATTATCCTCCGAGCGTATTATCTTTGTCGGGGCAGGTACGTCCGGCTCGCTGGCGAAATATGGCGCGCGTTTCTTTTCCAATATTGGAAAATTCAGCAACCATATCGACGATCCTTATTTCCCGGTCACTAATGATATGGCGAAAAACGCGCTGGCTATTGTGCTCTCGGTCTCGGGCGAAACCGAAGAGATCCTGCGCTTCGCCAGCCAGTTCAGTCTGCATCACTGCAAGGTGCTCTCTATCACCAGCCACGAGCACTCGCGTCTGGCTAAATTAGCGGATTTCAATCTCTCCTGGCACGTGCCGCAAACGCGTATTGGCGGCGTGTACGATATTACCACCCAAATTCCGGTCGTTTATATTCTCGAATCGCTGGGACGTAAACTGGCGAAGAAATTAACAGAATAAAACACCCTGTTTTTTCGGTGTGACAAATTACAATTCCGGCGAATTGTTATATCGTGACTTTTTATTTCCCTTTGTTAGACTCAAAAACAATAGCAATAAATGAGATTAGCAAAGATGAAAAAACTCACCTTACCAAAAGATTTTTTATGGGGCGGCGCGGTTGCGGCGCATCAGGTTGAAGGCGGCTGGAACAAAGGCGGCAAAGGCCCGAGCATTTGCGACGTGCTGACCGGCGGCGCGCACGGCGTACCGCGTGAAATCACCCAGGAAGTGGTTGAGGGTAAATACTACCCGAATCACGAAGCCATCGACTTCCACGGTCACTATAAAGAAGACATCAAGCTGTTTGCCGAGATGGGCTTCAAGTGCTTCCGCACCTCCATCGCATGGACCCGCATCTTCCCGAAAGGTGATGAAACCCAGCCTAACGAAGAGGGGCTGAAGTTCTACGACGACATGTTCGATGAGCTGCTGAAGTACAACATCGAGCCGGTGATCACCCTCTCCCACTTCGAAATGCCGCTGCATCTGGTGCAGGAGTACGGCGGCTGGACCAACCGTAAGGTGGTGGATTTCTTCGTTAACTTCGCCGAAGTGGTGTTTGAGCGCTACAAGAGCAAGGTCAAGTACTGGATGACCTTCAACGAAATCAACAACCAGCGTAACTGGCGCGTGCCGCTGTTCGGCTACTGCTGCTCCGGCGTGGTCTATACCGAGCATCAAAACCCGGAAGAGACCATGTATCAGGTGCTGCATCACCAGTTCGTGGCCAGCGCCCTGGCGGTGAAAGCGGCTCGCCGCATCAACCCGGAGATGAAAGTCGGCTGTATGCTGGCGATGGTGGCGCTCTATCCGTTCTCCTGCAAACCAGAAGACGTGATGTTTGCTCAGGAATCAATGCGCGAGCGTTATGTCTTTACCGACGTGCAGCTGCGCGGTTACTACCCGTCCTACGTGCTGAACGAGTGGGAACGTCGCGGCTTCACCATCAATATGGAAGCGGGCGACGAGCAGATCCTGCGTGAAGGCACCTGTGATTATCTCGGCTTCAGCTATTACATGACTAACGCGGTGAAAGCCGAAGGCGGCACCGGGGATGCGATCTCCGGCTTCGAAGGCAGCGTGCCGAACCCGCACGTTAAAGCATCTGACTGGGGCTGGCAGATTGACCCGGTGGGCCTGCGTTACGCCCTGTGTGAACTGTATGAGCGCTATCAGAAGCCGCTGTTTATCGTGGAAAACGGTTTTGGTGCCTACGATAAAGTGGAAGAAGACGGCAGCATCAACGATGACTACCGTATCGACTACCTGCGCGCGCACGTGGAAGAGATGATAAAAGCGGTCACTTACGACGGCGTGGATCTGATGGGCTACACCCCGTGGGGCTGCATCGACTGCGTATCCTTCACCACCGGCCAGTACAGCAAACGCTACGGCTTTATCTATGTGAACAAGCACGACGACGGCACCGGCGACATGTCCCGTTCACGCAAGAAGAGCTTTAACTGGTACAAAGAAGTGATCGCCAGCAACGGCGAGACGCTTTAAGGTTTTGCCCGGTGGCGCTGCGCTTACCGGGCCTACGATTCAGGTAGGCCGGGTAAGGCGAAGCCGCCACCCGGCATTTATTTCCCGCCCGCTAACTCAATAAAACTCCCCGTCACGTACGAGGCTTTCTCGCTCAGCAGCCAGACAATCGCCTGCGCCACCTCTTCCGGCTGACCGCCGCGCTGCATCGGCAGCATCGACTTCACCCGATCCACGCGCCCGGGTTCACCGCCGGAGGCATGAATTTCGGTATAAATCAGCCCCGGACGTACGCAGTTCACGCGGATACCCTGCGCCGCCACTTCCAGCGACAGCCCGGTCGTGAGGGAGTCCACGGCCCCTTTCGATGCCGCATAATCCACATATTCCCCCGGCGCGCCGAGTCGCGAGGCCGCAGACGACACATTGACGATCGCCCCGCCTTTCCCGCCGTGCTTGAGCGCCATGCGTTTCACCGCTTCACGACAGCAGAGGAAATACCCGGTCACGTTGGTGGCCAGCACGCGGTTAATCCGCTCGGCGGAGAGATTTTCGATGGTGCTCTGCTCGAACAGAATACCGGCGTTGTTGACCAGGGCGGTAAGGGGCTCGCCTTCGCGGTCGAGGCTTTCGAACATGGCCATAACCTGGGCCTCGTCGCTGATGTCCGCGCGCAGGGCAAAGGCCTTGCCGCCCTCTTCGACAATCTGATTGATCACATCGGTGGCGGCTTTGATGTTGTGGTGATAATTCACCGCTACGGTGTAGCCTTCACGTGCCAGTTGAAGCGCCGTCGCTTTGCCGATCCCGCGGCTGGCGCCGGTTACTAATGCTATTGCCATCTACAACCTCCGGATAAAAAAAGCCGGGTGACGCTTGCGCTTACCCGGCCTAGAGTATGGCGGAGAGTTACTGGTATTCGCTCATCGGCACGCAGGAGCAGAACAGGTTACGGTCGCCGTAGACGTCATCAAGACGCTTCACGGTCGGCCAGTACTTGTTAGCAACGCCTGCCGGGAAGACCGCCAGCTCGCGGGAGTAACCGTGATTCCACTCAGCCACCAGCTCGTGCTGGGTGTGTGGAGCGTTCACCAGCGGGTTATCTTCCAGCGTCCATTCGCCATCCTGAACGCGATCGATCTCCATGCGGATCGCCAGCATCGCGTCGATAAAGCGGTCCAGTTCGGCTTTGCTTTCGGACTCGGTTGGTTCCACCATCAGCGTACCTGCAACAGGGAACGACATGGTCGGGGCGTGGAAGCCGTAGTCGATCAGACGTTTGGCAATGTCCAGCTCGCTGATGCCGGTCTGCTCTTTCAGCGGACGAATATCGAGAATACATTCGTGCGCCACGCGACCGTCACGGCCGGTATAGAGTATCGGATAGGCAGACTTCAGACGCGTAGCGATATAGTTGGCGTTCAGGATCGCCACCTGGCTTGCCTGCTTCAGCCCTTCTGCGCCCATCATGCGGATATACATCCAGCTGATTGGCAGAATGGACGCGCTACCGAACGGTGCCGCAGAGACCGCGCCCTGACGGGTGAGCATGCCTTCGATCTGCACCACGCTGTGACCCGGTACGAACGGTGCCAGGTGCGCTTTCACGCCGATTGGACCCATGCCCGGGCCGCCACCGCCGTGCGGGATGCAGAAGGTTTTGTGCAGGTTCAGGTGCGACACGTCCGCGCCGATAAAGCCTGGGGTGGTGATGCCCACCTGGGCGTTCATGTTGGCGCCATCGAGGTAAACCTGGCCGCCATACTGATGCACGATCTCGCACACTTCACGGATGGTCTCTTCATACACGCCGTGGGTGGACGGATAGGTGACCATGATGCAGGAGAGCTTATCGCCGGTCTGTTCCGCTTTCGCACGCAGGTCGGCCAGGTCGATGTTACCGTTCTTATCGCAGGCCACAACCACCACTTCCATCCCTGCCATCTGGGCCGATGCCGGGTTGGTGCCGTGGGCAGAACTTGGGATCAGGCAGATATCGCGATGGCCTTCGTTGCGGCTCTCGTGGTAGTGGCGGATGGCCAGCAGGCCCGCGTATTCACCCTGTGCGCCGGAGTTTGGCTGCATGCAGAGTGCGTCATAGCCGGTCAGTTTTACCAGCCAGTCTGAGAGCTGGTTGATCATCTGATGATAACCTTCCGCCTGTTCAGCCGGGCAGAACGGGTGCAGCTCAGCGAATTCCGGCCAGGTGATGGGGATCATCTCGGCGGCGGCGTTCAGCTTCATGGTGCAGGACCCCAGCGGGATCATCGCCTGGTTCAGGGCCAGATCTTTACGCTCCAGGGAGTGCATATAGCGCATCATCTCGGTTTCGCTATGGTAGCGGTTAAAGACCGGATGGGTCAGGATCGCATCGTCACGCAGCATGCTCTGCTGGATGGAGCGGCTGTCGTGCGCCACCTCTTTATCAAGCGCGTCCACATTCAGGCCGTGGTCGTCACCCAGCAGGACGTTGAACAGCACCTGCACATCGTCACGGGTGGTGGTTTCATCCAGGGTGATGCTGACCGCATTCAGGATGTCGCTGCGCAGGTTGATCTCAGCTGCTTCAGCGCGTGCCAGCACGGTCGCTTTGTCGGCCACTTCAACGCACAGGGTGTCGAAGAAGTGCGCATGACGCAGTTTTTGACCTTTCTGCTGCAGGCCGCAGGCCAGAATATCGGCCAGGCGATGAATACGGCCGGCGATACGCTTCAGGCCAGCCGGGCCATGATAGACGGCATACAGGCTGGCGATGTTGGCCAGCAGTACCTGAGAGGTACAGATATTGGAGTTCGCTTTCTCACGGCGGATGTGCTGCTCGCGAGTCTGCATCGCCATGCGCAGGGCGGTGTTACCGGCCGCATCTTTCGATACGCCGATAATACGACCTGGCATGGAGCGCTTGAATTCATCTTTTGCGGCGAAGAAGGCCGCGTGTGGACCGCCGTAACCCATCGGCACGCCGAAGCGCTGCGCAGAGCCGAAGACGATGTCCGCACCCTGTTTACCCGGGGCGGTTAACAGCACCAGCGCCATGAAATCGGCCGCCACGCTGACGACAACTTTGCGCGCTTTCAGCCCGGCAATCAGCGTACTGTAGTCATGCACTTCACCGGTGGTGCCAACCTGCTGCAACAGCACGCCGAACACATCCTGGTGATCCAGCACTTTATCGGCATCATCAACAATCACCTCAAAGCCAAACGTCTCTGCACGGGTACGCACCACGTCCAGGGTTTGCGGGTGAACGTCGGCCGCGACGAAGAAGCGGTTTGCGCCTTTCAGCTTGCTGACGCGTTTTGCCATGGCCATGGCTTCTGCAGCGGCGGTGGCTTCATCCAGCAGCGAAGCCGAGGCGATGTCGAGACCGGTCAGATCCAGCGTGACCTGCTGGAAATTGAGCAGCGCTTCCAGACGCCCCTGAGACACTTCCGGCTGATAAGGGGTATAGGCTGTGTACCAGCCCGGGTTTTCCAGCATGTTACGCAGGATCACCGGCGGTAACTGCACGTTGGTGTAGCCCATGCCAATGTAAGACTTAAAGCGCTTGTTCAGGCTGGCAATGCCTTTCAGTTCCGCCAGCGCGGCGTATTCAGTGGTCGATTCCCCCACCTGCGGCGGCGTGGCGAGCTGAATATCCTTTGGCACAATCTGGCCGATCAAGGCGTTGAGCGAATCCGCGCCAACCGTCTTCAGCATCTCCTGCTGTTGCTGAGCATCCGGCCCAATGTGACGTTCAATGAAGGCGCCACGGTTTTCAAGCTGGCTTAAAGTCTGTGTCATGAGCGATGGTTCCTGAAACGTGCAGTGAATCGTAGTTGTCTGTAACTCTGTTACCCGGTGGCGCTAACGCTTACCGGGCCTACGTTGTCTCGCCTCTCCCTGAATGGGAGAGGGAGAAAACGCTTATTCGTCTTCTAACAGTGCTTCATAGGCTGTTGCATCCAGCAGGGCGGCAACTTCCGCTTCGTCGCTGGCTTTGATTTTGAAGATCCAGCCTTCGCCGTAAGGCTCGCTGTTGACCAGCTCCGGTGAGTCGCTCAGCGCGTCGTTAACCGCCACGATTTCGCCGCCGACCGGAGCATAGATGTCAGATGCCGCTTTTACGGACTCGGCTACCGCGCAGTCGTCGCCTGCGGTGACGGTCGCGCCCACTTCCGGCAGATCCACAAAGACCATGTCACCTAACAGCTCCTGAGCATGTTCGGTGATCCCAACGGTATAAGTGCCGTCGGCTTCTTTGCGCAGCCACTCATGTTCTTTGCTGTATTTCAGTTCTGCTGGCACATTGCTCATTGAATTTCTCCTGATAAAAATAATTAGGCGACCGGTTTACCGGCGCGAACAAAAATCGGTTTGGTCACGCGGACCGGCATTTCGCGGTTGCGGATCTGCACCACGGCAGTCTCGCCAATGCCCGCCGGAACACGCGCCAGAGCAATACTGTAACCCAGCGTCGGAGAGAAGGTGCCGCTGGTGATAATGCCTTCGCAGTGGTTGCCGTTCGCATCGGTGAAACGTACCGGCAGCTCGCCGCGCAGGACGCCTTTTTCGGTCATCACCAGGCCAACCAGCTGTTCGGTGCCCTTCTCGCGCTGCATTTCCAGCGCTTCACGGCCGATAAAGTCGCGATCGGCAGGTTCCCAGGCGATGGTCCAGCCCATGTTGGCCGCCAGCGGAGAGACGCCTTCGTCCATCTCCTGACCGTATAAATTCATACCGGCTTCCAGACGCAGCGTATCGCGCGCGCCGAGCCCCGCCGGTTTAACGCCCGCTTCCACCAGCGCACGCCAGAAATCGGCCGCTTTTTCGTTCGGCATCGCAATTTCATAGCCCGCTTCACCGGTGTAGCCGGTGGTCGCCACAAACAGATCGCCCGTCTGCACGCCAAAGAACGGCTTCATGCCTTCGGTGGCTTGACGCTGCTCATCGCTGAACAGGGAGGCCGCTTTTGCCTGCGCATTTGGACCCTGCACCGCGATCAGCGACAGATCGTCACGCACGGTGATGTCGATGGCGTAGGGTTCTGCGTGTTGGGTGATCCAGGAGAGGTCTTTTTCGCGGGTGGCGGAGTTGACAACGAGGCGGAAGAAATCATCAGAGAGGTAATAGACAATCAGGTCGTCAATCACGCCGCCGGAGGCATTCAGCATGCCGGAGTAGAGCGCTTTACCCGGCTTCGTGAGCTTAGCCACGTCGTTTGCCAGCAGATAGCGTAAAAACTCCCGGGTGCGGCTGCCGTGGAGATCGACAATGGTCATGTGAGAGACGTCGAACATACCGGCATCGGTGCGCACCGCATGATGCTCATCAATCTGCGAACCATAATGCAGCGGCATCATCCAGCCATGGAAATCGACCATGCGTGCACCGCACAGGGTGTGTTGTTCGTACAAAGGCGTCTGTTGAGCCATCTTATCCTCGTTGAATGAGCAGGGCTGTCTTGCGTTTCAAGGTGAAAAAATCACCACAAAACCCGGCATCGGCATCGCTCCCGGACGCCGACGCAAACGTTCTCTTTCCTCTGAACTTACCACCGAAAAGGGTGGTTAACCATAAGGTAAAATGGGTCATCACATTAGCTTATGGTCAAAAAAGCCAACAAAGCGTACAGAGTTATTCACTATAAAGATGCGAAACGCCCCGCACAAAAGCAAAGTCAACAGCCTGGAGTTGAGCACAGGATGATATTTACTGCGGAAAAACGCGCGGAATTTCCGTAACATAAAAACAGCCAGATTAGATAATCTAATGCGAAAAAGTCAGTGAAATTAGATTATTTCAAACGAGGGGAATTTCCCGGCCCACAGGCCGGGAGAAGAAAGTGTGATGGGGGTCTGGTTTACTGAAGCCAGTCCGGCAGATCGTTAAGCCCCATCGCCTGACGCAGAAGTTGAGGTTTAACGCCTGGAAGGGTATCAGCCAGTTTCAGGCCGAGGTCGCGCAGCAGTTTTTTCGCCGGGTTCGCCCCGGCAAACAGTTCGCGGAACCCCTGCATACCTGCCAGCATCATTGCCGCGCTGTGTTTGCGGCTGCGCTCGTAGCGACGCAGATAAAGGTGCTGACCAATATCCTTGCCTTCGCGATGCAGTCGGCGCAGTTCGTCCACCAGTTCGGCGGCATCCATAAAGCCCAGGTTTACGCCCTGCCCGGCCAGCGGATGAATGGTATGCGCCGCGTCGCCCACCAGCGCCAGACGATGCGCGGCAAACTGGCGCGCATAGCGGCCGGTCAACGGAAATACCTGACGCTCGCTTTCGACGGAGCACAGCCCCAGCCGGTTATCAAACGCCACGCACAAAGCCTGATTGAACTCCTCGGCTGACGCCTCCTGCATCTGCTGGGCCTTCTCGGGCGCCAGCGACCAGACGATCGAACAGAGATGCGGATCGCTGAGCGGCAGGAAGGCCAGAATGCCGTCATTGTGGAAGATCTGCCGGGCCACGGCCTGATGCGGCTCCGCCGTGCGAATAGTGGCGACCAGGGCATGGTGACGATAGTCCCAGTACGTTAGCGGAATGTCGGCTTTATTTCGCAGCCAGGAGTTTGCGCCATCGGCCCCCACCACCAGGCGAGCGGTGAGCATGTCTCCGCTTTGCAGGGTAATAAAGGCGTCGTTTTCACCCCAGGCGACCTGCTGCAGCGCAGCAGGCGCAATCAGCGTAACATCGCTGCACTGCTGCGCTTTCTGCCACAGAGCATGGTGGATGACCGCATTTTCAATGATATGCCCGAGATGGCTGTAGCCCATGCTCTCGTCATCAAACGCGATATGCCCGAAGCTGTCTTTATCCCACACTTCCATCCCGTGATAACAGCTGGCGCGTTGGGCGATAATCTCCGACCAGACGCCGACGCGGGTCAGCAGCTTTTCACTGGCGGCGTTGATCGTCGAGACGCGTAGCTCAGGCGGCGCGTCGGGAGCGACAGGCTGCGGCTGCTTCTGCTCCAGCACCGCCACGCGCAGACCGCTGCCCTGCAAGCCGCAGGCCAGCGCCAGTCCTACCATTCCGCCACCGACAATGGCGACATCAACATTCTGCACTTTGTTTACTCCTTAGCGAGCGACCCAACCAAGCGTCCTCTGTGCCAGCACATCTCGTGCCGGAATGAATAGTTCCATCGCCATCAACCCTGCGTTACGGCCCGCCACCAGCGGTGCCCAGCGATTGGCAAACAGATGCACCAGCCCATCGGTTACGCCGATGGTGGCCTCTTTATCGGCCTGGCGTCGTTTCTGGTAATGGCATAAGACCGGGTAGGCACCGCAATCCTGCTGTTGCGCAAACGCCTGGGCCAGCGTTTCGGCCAGGGTCATGACATCGCGCAGTCCGAGATTAAAGCCCTGCCCGGCGATGGGGTGTAACGTCTGGGCCGCATTGCCCACCAGCGCGACGCGATGGGAGACAGACTGCGACGCCGTGGTTAACGCCAGGGGATAAAACGCCCGCTTGCCGGCATGGGTGATACGTCCCAGCCGCCAGCCAAAGGCTTTTTGCAGTTCGGTACAGAAGCGTTCATCAGACCAGCTCTGCACCTCATCCGCACTCTCCAGGGGATGGCACCAGACCAGCGAACTGCGCCCCTGGGACATCGGCAGCATGGCCAGCGGGCCGTGCTGAGTAAAACGTTCAAAGGCGCGCCCCCGGTGCGGCTCGGCGGTGGCGACGTTAGCAATCACCGCCAACTGATGGTAAGGCTGCTGTTGCCACTGGATCCCACACTGCTGGCCGAGTGCCGAACGGGAACCGTCGGCGGCCACCAGCAGCTGTCCGTCCAGCGTCGTGCCGTCATCCAGGGTGACGCTCACCGCGTCTTCGCTGCGGGTAAAGCGCTCCACGCGCGCGGGGCAGTGCAGAGTTACGCCTGGGGCCTCTTTTAACAGACGGAACAGGCGCAGGCCCACGTCGTGCAGCTCAACCACCTGCCCCAGCGCATCAATACGGTAATCCTGCGCCTCAAGGGTAACAAACCCGGCATGGCCCCGGTCGCTGACATGAACGGTTTCGATGGCCGTGGCGCAATCGGCAATGGCCTGCCAGATGCCGCTGCGTGCCAGCTGCTGGCAGGTGCCCTGCGCCAGGGCGATAGCGCGTCCGTCAAATCCCGGATGACCGGTCGACTGTGGCGCAACGGCCTCTACCAGATGAACCGGAAGTTTGCCCTGGGTCAGGGAGGAGATCGCCAGCGCAAGCGTAGCTCCCGTCATGCCTCCGCCAACGATGATGATGCTCATGGGCGCGCCGCCGCCATCAGCGCCTCAATCTCGTCGGCGTTTTTCACCACCGAAGCGGTCAGGTTCTCGTTGCCGGTTTCGGTGATGACAATGTCATCTTCGATACGAATGCCGATCCCGCGATACTCCGCAGGCACATCGGCATCCGGGGCGATATAGAGTCCCGGCTCAACGGTGAGCACCATGCCCGGCTCCAGCACGCGGGAACGTTCCGGGCCGTAGACACCCACATCATGCACATCCAGCCCCAGCCAGTGGCTCAGGCCATGCATAAAGAAGGGACGGTGCGCGTTTTCGGTAATCAGCTGTTCGACATCGCCGTGCAGAATACCCAGCTCCACCAGGCCACTAATCATGATGCGCACCACTTCGCCGGTGACTTCCTGAATGGAGGTACCGGGGCGGAACAGCATCAGGGCGGTGTCCAGCGAGTGCAGGACGATGTCGTAAATGGCGCGTTGGGCGGGTGTGAATTTGCCGTTCACCGGGAAGGTGCGGGTGATATCCCCGGCATAGCCTTTATATTCGCAACCGGCATCAATCAGCACCAGATCGCCATCGCGCAGTTCGGACTCGTTTTCGGTGTAGTGCAGAATGCAGCCATTTTCCCCGCCGCCAACAATAGTGTTGTAGGCCGGGTAGCGCGCGCCGTGGCGGGTGAATTCATGATGAATTTCGCCTTCGAGCTGATATTCAAACATCCCCGGACGGCATTTTTGCATCGCCCGGGTATGGGCCAGCGCGCTGATTTCACCTGCACGACGCATCACGTCCAGCTCTTCCGCCGATTTAAACAGGCGCAGCTCGTGCACAGCAGGACGCCAGTCGGTGAGCGTTGCCGGGGCTTTCAGGTTTTGCCGGGAGCCTTTGCGCAGCTTATCCAGCGCGGCAAAAACGATCTCATCGGCCCAGGCGTATTCACCCTGCGCGTGATAGACCACATCCAGACCATTCAGCAGTTGGTAAAGCTGCTCGTTGATCTCGCTGAACGCCAGCGCACGATCCACGCCCAGCTTTTCGGGCGCAGCCTGCTGGCCTAAGCGGCGACCAAACCAGATCTCGGCGGTCAGATCCCGGACGCGGTTAAACAGCACGCTGTGGTTGTGGGTGTCATCACTTTTAATCAGCACCAGTACCGACTCCGGCTCGTTGAAGCCGGTGAAGTACCAGAAATCACTGCTCTGGCGGTACGGATATTCGCTATCGTTACTGCGCGTGGCCTCCGGTGCGGCAAATATCAGCGCGGCGCTTCCCGGCTGCATTGTGGCCAGCAGCGCCTGCCGACGGCGCAGATACTCTTGCTGAGTCATGACACCCTCCAGTCGTTGTTATTAGTGTAAGGTTGGTTTGCGCACTTCCGGCGCAGTCGGTTGGGTCCGCGTAAAGGTATCGTGGCAGAGCAGCGACGCAACGCGCACATACTCAATGATCTCTTCGAGGGACATCTCCAGTTCTTCCTGGTCTTCGTCCTCGTCGTATCCCAGCTGCGCAATGTTGCGCAGATCGTCGATAGCTTCTCCGGCTTCGCCCGTCACCTTCTCAAGCTTAGGCTGCGTTACGCCCAACCCCAACAGGTAGTGGTTGACCCATCCGGCCAGCGCATCGGCGCGATCGAACACGCTGACGTCATCGCCATCAGGCAGATAAAGCTGAAAAAGGAAGCCGTCATCTTCCAGCGCATCGCTAATTGCGCCATGCATGCTGCGCAACGCCTGGGCCAGATCGTGACCAAACGCCAGACCTTCGTTCGTCAGGTCGTGAACCAGCGGCAGCCATGAGCTGTCGCTGTTTCCACCACACAGCATCCCGCTGATCAGACCGTGCATTTCAGCCGGGGTTAAACCTACGCCCTGCTGGTTCAGTAACTGGCTAAGGTCGTTGTAGCCAGGCATTTCGTTCTGTATAGACATGCGCATTCGTCATCATTGGGAGGAATATTCATGGTATGCTACCACTTTGGACCCTGGTGAACCAGAATAGGGCTTGTATCTGCGCACCAGGGTAGCTATAGTGTCGCCCCTTCGCAGCCCCCGGAATCGGGTGTGAAGGCAGCGCAGTCAAACAGCAGGAAGGTGGCATGTCTGCACAACCCGTCGATATCCAAATTTTTGGCCGTTCGCTGCGAGTGAATTGTCCGCCTGAACAAAGGGATGCTTTGAATCAGGCTGCGGATGATTTGAATCAGCGGTTGCAAGATTTAAAAGAACGCACTAGAGTCACAAATACTGAGCAGCTGGTCTTCATCGCCGCGTTGAACATCAGTTATGAGCTGACTCAGGAAAAAGCGAAGACCCGCGAATACGCGGCGAGCATGGAACAACGTATTAAAATGCTCCAGCAGACCATTGAACAGGCATTGCTTGATCAGGGTCGCATTACAGACAGACCGGGGCAAAACTTTGAATAACACTTCATGGTCTACTATGGTAGAGTGACCCTGAAGGAAAAATTTCTCTGAGATGTTCGCATGCGGGCCAGTCCCCTGAGCCGATATTTCATACCACAAGAATGTGGCGCTCCATGGTTGGTGAGCATGCTCGGTTCGTCCGAGAAGCCTTAAAACTATGACGACACATTCACCTTGAACCAAGGGTTCAAGGGTTACAGCCTGCGGCGGCATCTCGGAGATTCCCTCACCTTTCTACCCAGCGACTACCATGACGCAACTTCCTGAAGTTACCTCTTCCCGTCAGCACATTCGTCAGTTTATCCGTCAGCAGCGCAGAGCCTTAACGCCTGAACAACAAGCCCATTTCGCGCAACAAGCCGCGGCCCGCATGATGGCGTATCCGCCCGTGGTGATGGCGCACACGGTGGCCCTGTTTCTCTCCTTTGACGGCGAACTGGATACCCAACCACTGATCGATGAACTCTGGCGCACCGGGAAAAAGGTCTATCTGCCGGTACTCCACCCTTTCAGCCCGGGTAATCTGCTGTTTCTTCACTACCATCCGCACAGCGAACTGGTGGTAAATCGTCTCAAAATCACCGAACCGAAACTGGACGTGCGCGACGTATTGCCGCTGGATCGGCTCGACGTGCTGGTGACGCCGCTAGTGGCGTTTGATGAAAGCGGTCAGCGCTTAGGGATGGGCGGAGGTTTTTACGATCGTACCCTGCAGAACTGGCAGCAGTACGGCTTACAGCCCGTGGGCTATGCCCATGATTGTCAGGGCGTTGAAAAGTTACCGGTGGAGAAATGGGATATCCCGCTGCCTGCGGTGGTGACACCGTCGAAATTGTGGCTGTGGTGAAATAAAAAGCCGGGTGGCGGCTTCGCCTTACCCGGCCTACAGGGTACATTCGGATTTTGTAGGTCGGGTAAGCGAAGCGCCACCCGACAAAACAAACCGCAGATTAGTAAAGCAGACGCGCGCGAATGGTGCCCGGAATGGCTTTCATCCCCTGCAGCGCTTTCTCTGCAACGTCCTCATCCGCTTCGATATCGATAACCACATAGCCCATCTGCGCGTTAGTTTGCAGGTACTGTGCGGCAATGTTGACGCCCTGCTCGGCGAAGATCTGGTTAATGGCGGTCAGCACGCCCGGACGGTTTTCGTGGATGTGCAGCAGACGACGCCCACCGTGCAGCGGCAGCGATACTTCCGGGAAGTTGACCGCAGACAGCGTTGAACCGTTGTCGGAGTATTTGCTCAGCTTACCGGCCACTTCCAGACCGATATTCTCCTGCGCTTCCTGAGTAGAGCCACCGATGTGTGGCGTCAGGATCACGTTGTCAAACTCACACAGCGGCGAGGTGAACGGATCGCTGTTGGTCGCAGGCTCGGTCGGGAAGACGTCGATAGCCGCGCCCGCCAGGTGTTTGCGTTTAAGCGCGTCACACAGGGCCGGGATATCCACCACCGTACCGCGCGCGGCGTTGATCAGCAGTGAGCCCGGCTTCATCAGTGCCAGCTCTTCCGCACCCATCATGTTTTTGGTGGAGGCGTTTTCCGGCACGTGCAGGCTCACCACGTCGCTCATATTCAGCAGGTCGGAGAGATGCTGAACCTGAGTGGCGTTACCCAGCGGCAGTTTGCTTTCGATGTCGTAGAAGAAGACGTGCATTCCCAGCGATTCTGCCAGAATACCCAACTGCGTACCGATGTGGCCGTAACCGATGATCCCCAGCTTTTTACCACGCGCTTCGAAAGAGCCGGAGGCCAGCTTATTCCAGATGCCGCGGTGGGCTTTGGCGTTGGCTTCAGGGATGCCGCGCAGCAGCAGCAGAAGTTCGCCGATGACCAGCTCCGCCACGGAACGAGTGTTGGAGAATGGCGCGTTAAAGACCGGAATACCGCGCTTCGCAGCCGCATTAAGGTCAACCTGGTTGGTGCCGATGCAGAAGCAGCCGATCGCCACCAGTTTTTCTGCCGCCGCAATAACGTCTTCTGTCAGATGGGTACGGGAGCGCAGGCCGATGAAATGGGCATCACGGATCGACTCTTTCAGCTGTTCGGTATCCAGCGCACCTTTGTGAAATTCGATGTTGGTGTAACCCGCCGCACGAAGGCTATCCAGTGCTTTCTGATGCACCCCTTCGACCAGCAGAAATTTAATCTTGTCTTTCTCCAGTGATACCTTTGCCATTTCCCCGACCCTGTCTGATTGTCTGAACTGTTGTTGTGCTGGATTTGAATCCGCTCCAGCCAACATATCAAAAAAAACTATTGCAGCAATATGAACGTTTGCGTCGGCACTCTGAAGAAATGTCATACAGCGTCAATTGGCAGTGAAAAATGCTGCGGAGAAATGAGAAAGCGGCAGGATCGTCAGTAGAGGGTTAGAAATGTGACACAAGTCACCGAATATCGCTTTTGCAAAAAAAGTTAGCGGGGGGAGGTTCCCCCCGTCAGATCATTTCACGATGGTTTTGACGCCATCGGCGGTGCCAATCAGCGCGACATCCGCGCCACGGTTGGCAAATAACCCTACGGTTACCACGCCCGGCAGGCCATTGATGGCGTTTTCCAGCGCGACGGCGTCGAGGATCTCCAGACCGTGCACGTCCAGGATCACGTTCCCGTTGTCCGTCACCACGCCCTGACGGTATTCCGGGCGTCCGCCCAGCTTGACCAGCTCACGGGCAACCGCGCTACGCGCCATCGGGATCACTTCAACCGGCAGCGGGAATTTGCCGAGGATATCCACCTGCTTGGAGGCATCGGCGATACAGATAAACTTGTCCGCGACAGAGGCGATGATCTTCTCGCGCGTCAGCGCCGCGCCGCCGCCTTTGATCATCTGCATATGGCCGTTGATCTCATCCGCGCCGTCCACGTAAATCCCCAGACGGTCCACTTCGTTCAGATCGAAAACGGTAATGCCCAGGCTTTTCAGCTTTTCCGTGGATGCATCGGAGCTGGAAACTGCGCCCTCAATCTGGCCTTTCATCGTGCCCAGCGCATCAATAAAGTGTGCTGCCGTTGACCCGGTGCCCACGCCGACAATGGTACCCGGCTGTACATACTGGAGAGCGGCCCATCCTACTGCTTTTTTCAGTTCATCCTGCGTCATGATCTCTTGCCCGTGGTGATTTTGCGTGACGCGCATTATAGAGCATTCACCTGCGCCATGTGATCTGCGAGGTCACCAATTTCGTCTGTATCAAACATAAATTTATGTCATAGTGCGAAGTATTGAATTATTTGGGAGTCAGCCAGAGCAATGAAACGTCCGGACTACAGAACATTACAGGCGCTTGATGCCGTTATACGTGAACGCGGATTCGAACGCGCAGCACAGAAGCTGTGTATTACCCAGTCCGCCGTTTCGCAACGAATCAAACAGCTTGAGAACATGTTCGGGCAGCCGCTGCTGGTTCGTACCGTGCCGCCGCGTCCTACCGAACAGGGACAAAAGCTGCTGGCGCTGCTGCGTCAGGTTGAGCTGCTGGAAGATGAGTGGCTGGGCGACGAACAGACCGGCTCCACGCCGCTGCTGCTGTCGCTGGCGGTCAACGCCGACAGTCTGGCAACCTGGCTCCTCCCTGCCCTCGCCCCGGTGCTGGCCGATTCGCCTATTCGCCTGAACTTACAGGTTGAAGACGAAACCCGTACCCAGGAGCGTCTGCGTCGTGGTGAAGTGGTGGGTGCCGTCAGTATCCAGCCCCAGGCGCTGCCAAGCTGCCTGGTGGATCAGCTGGGGGCATTGGACTACCTGTTTGTCGGCTCTAAAGCCTTTGCTGAGCGCTACTTCCCGAACGGCGTTACCCGCGCGGCCCTGCTCAAAGCCCCTGCCGTGGCGTTTGACCATCTTGATGATATGCATCAGGCGTTTTTACAGCAGAACTTCGACCTGCCGCCCGGCAGCGTTCCCTGCCATATTGTTAACTCCTCCGAAGCCTTTGTGCAGCTGGCACGTCAGGGCACGACCTGCTGCATGATCCCGCATCTGCAGATTGAAAGAGAGCTGCAGAGCGGTGAGCTGATCGACCTGACGCCAGGCCTGCACCAGCGCCGCATGCTCTACTGGCACCGCTTCGCGCCGGAAAGCCGCATGATGCGCAACGTGACCGATGCGCTGCTGGCCCACGGTCATAAGGTTCTGCGTCAGGACTAATAAAAAAGCCGGGTCGCGTAAACGCTGACCCGGCCTTGTCGCTGTATATCAAAACAATACTTACGGTGCTTTAGTCGCCGTATCCTGCTGCTGATTTTGCTGAACCGGCTGGTTCTGCTGAGTCTGCTGCTGACCCTGAGCGGGCTCAAGCTGGAACACCACATCAACCTGATCGTCGAACTGAATCGTAGGTTGCTCGTAGGTATCCTGGGCAGAGACCGGCGCCGCTTCCGCTTTCATCATGCGCACCATCGGGCTCGGCTGGTAGTTAGAGACGTGGTAACGCACGCTGTAAACCGGGCCCAGCTTGCTGTTAAAGCCAGCGGCCAGCTGCTGTGCCTGACGAACGGCATCATCAATCGCCGCTTTACGCGCTTCATCTTTATACTTCTCAGGTTGCGCAACACCCAGTGACACCGAACGGATCTCATTCAGGCCCGCTTTCAGGGCACCGTCCAGCAGGGAGTTAAGTTTATCCAGCTGACGCACCGTAACTTCTACGGTACGTACCGCGCGGTAACCTTTCAGGATGCTTTTGCCATCCTTATAGTCGTAATCCGGTTGGGTACGCAGATTGGCGGAGTTGATATCTTTTTTACCGACGGCGTTCTGCTCCAGGAAAGAGAGATATTGCGCAACGCGGTCGTCTGCCTGTTTCTTGGCGGTGGCCGCATCTTTTGCCGCCACGTTAACTTCAATGGCTAAAGTCGCGATATCCGGTGCCGCATCCACGCTTGCGGTGCCGGAGGTCACAATGTGCGGGCTGTCAGGCAGCTCGCTGGCCTGTACAGATGCTGTGCCAAAACCCATTAATGCCGCCAGGGCGATTGCATTCAACTTCACTTTTATTCCTCCATGTTGCGAAGAGTGCCCATGTAACAGGGCGCATGCCAGCAAGCTTAGCGGCTGCTGGTCGAATGTCCATAAGACAACGCTTAGTAGAATAGTTCACTAATGTGATGAATCCCTTCTTTCGCCAGCTGGAAAGCAATAAACCACATCACCAACCCGACCAGACCATTAATAATGCGCTGGGCTTTGGCGGTGCGCAGGCGGGGTGCCAGCCATGCGGCGAGCAGCGCCAGGCCAAAGAACCACAGGAAAGAGGCGCTCACGGTGCCCAGCGCGAACCAGCGCCTCGGCTCAGCGTCCAGCTGCCCTCCCAGGCTCCCCAGCACCACGAACGTATCCAGATAAACGTGCGGATTAAGCCAGGTCACCGCCAGCATGGTGATAATAATTTTCCAGCGCCCCTGCTTCATTACTTCGGCGCTTGCCAGCTCGATATTGCTGCCCATCGCCGTTTTCAACGCGCCAAAGCCATACCAGAGCAAAAAGGCTACGCCACCCCAGGTGACCAGCGCCAGCAGCCACGGGGACTGCATCAGCAACGCGCTGCCGCCGAAAATCCCGGCGCATATCAGCAGCATATCGCTCACCGCGCAGAGCAGCGCGATCATGATGTGATACTGACGGCGAATGCCCTGATTCATGACGAAGGCGTTTTGCGGGCCAAGGGGCAGGATCATCGCTGCACCAATCATAAGCCCTTGAATATAAAAAGAGAACATGGAATTTAATCTCAGAAGTGTGTCTTGAGGGCTGACTATACTGCGGGAGAATAATAAGAGGAAATGGATAATATTAATTGGCAATAAGAGAAGCTAATTAAACCCGGCACGCATTGCGCGTACCGGGTCAGGCAGAAAGGTTATTCCGCCGGTTCTTTCACACGCTTGAAGTTCACGTCCATCTGCGGATACGGGAAGCTGATGCCGTTGGCGTCAAAGTCACGCTTGATGCGCTCCAGCACATCCCAGTAAACGCTCTGCAAATCGCTGCTGTTGCTCCAGATACGCACCACGAAGTTAATGGATGATGCGCCAAGCTCGTTCAGACGCACGGTCATTTCGCGATCTTTCAGAATGCGGTCATCAGACTCGATAATGTTGGTGAGCAGCTGCTTCACTTTGTCGATATCAGAGTCGTACGCCACGCCAATAATGAACTCGTTACGACGCACCGGTTCACGGGAGAAGTTGATGATATTGTTGGCGATGATTTTACCGTTCGGGATCACCACGATACGACCGTCAACGGTGCGCATGGTGGTCGAGAAGATCTGCACCTGCAGCACGGTACCGGCCACGCCGCCCAGATCCACATATTCGCCCGAACGGAACGGACGGAAGGTGACTAACAGCACCCCGGCGGCCAGGTTCGACAGCGAGCCCTGCAAGGCCAGACCAATAGCCAGACCGGCGGCACCCAGCACGGCGATCACCGACGCGGTCTGGACCCCTACGCGCCCAAGCGCCGCGATCAGCGTAAAGGCGATAATACCGTAGCGCACCAGCGCCGAGAGAAAGTCTGCTACCGTGGCATCAATATGACGCGCCCTCATCACGCGGTTAACCGCATTAGAGATGATGCGCGCTACAATCATACCGATGACAATAATGGCGATGGCCGCCACAATGTTTACCGCGTAACTCAACAGCAACGCCTGGTTACGCACCAGCCAGGAGCCCGCGTTATTGATGCTATCTACAACACCGAGATCTTCCATTCAATATTCCTTATCTAAGCCAGACCATAAAAAATGCATCCCCCGTCGAGGCAGGCAGGTTAGTAAAGGGTAAACAAAAGCGGGGGTTTTGCCAAACAGATCACAAAAACAGGCAAGATAGCCAGTTGAAAAGACATAAAAAAAGCCCGCGATTAACGCGGGCTTCTGATGCTGTCAGCAGCGCAAATTACAGAACGTCAACCGCGTTCAGCTCTTTGAAAGCCTGCTCCAGACGCGTCACCATAGAGGTCTGGGCTGCGCGCAGCCATACGCGTGGATCGTAGTATTTCTTGTTCGGCTGGTCTTCGCCTTTCGGGTTGCCCAGCTGGCCCTGCAGGTAAGCTTCGTTAGTTTTGTAGTACTGCAGGATACCGTCCCAGGTCGCCCATTGGGTGTCGGTATCGATGTTCATCTTGATTACGCCGTAGCTTACGGAGTCTTTGATTTCCTGAGCAGAAGAACCGGAACCGCCGTGGAAGACGAAGTTCAGGCTGTTGTGCGGCAGGTTGTGTTTCTTGGAAACGTACTCCTGAGAATCACGCAGGATGGTTGGCGTCAGAACCACGTTACCTGGTTTGTACACGCCGTGTACGTTACCGAAGGAGGCAGCGATGGTGAAACGTGGGCTGATTTTGCTCAGCTCGGTGTAAGCGTAATCAACGTCTTCTGGCTGAGTGTACAGAGCAGAAGCGTCCATGTGGCTGTTGTCCACGCCGTCTTCTTCGCCACCGGTGCAACCCAGTTCGATTTCCAGAGTCATGTCCATTTTGGCCATGCGCGCCAGGTATTTGGAGCAGATTTCGATGTTCTCTTCCAGAGACTCTTCAGACAGGTCGATCATGTGAGAAGAGAACAGTGGCTTACCGGTTGCAGCGAAGTGTTTTTCGCCCGCGTCCAGCAGACCGTCGATCCATGGCAGCAGTTTCTTCGCGCAGTGGTCAGTGTGCAGGATAACCGGAACACCGTAGTGCTCAGCCATCTGGTGAACGTGATGTGCGCCAGAGATTGCGCCCAGGATTGCTGCGCCCTGAGGAACGTCAGTTTTAACGCCTTTACCTGCGATGAACGCAGCGCCACCGTTGGAGAACTGAACGATTACCGGAGCTTTAACTTTCGCTGCGGCTTCCAGTACGGCGTTGATAGAGTCGGTACCGACGCAGTTAACAGCTGGCAGAGCAAAGTTGTTTTCTTTAGCTACCTGGAACACCTTCTGAACGTCATCACCAGTGATCACGCCAGGTTTTACGAAATCAAAAATTTTAGACATGTTGCGAGTCCTGTATCTTCGGCCTTGGAAAGGGGCGAGCTCTTAAAAGCGCGCTGAAAATTGGGCAGGTTTCCCTGCCCTAAAATGGCTTACTTCTTAGCGCGCTCTTCGAGCATGGCTACTGCTGGCAGAACTTTGCCTTCCACGAATTCGAGGAATGCGCCGCCGCCAGTGGAGATGTAGGAGATCTTGTCGGAAATACCGAACAGATCGATTGCTGCCAGGGTATCACCGCCGCCAGCAATGGAGAATGCTTCACTGTCTGCAATCGCGTTAGCTACGATTTCAGTACCTTTACGGAAGTTCGGGAATTCGAACACGCCAACCGGACCGTTCCACAGAATGGTTTTTGCATTCTTAAGGATTTCAGCCAGCTTCTCTGCAGAGGCGTCGCCCAGGTCCAGAATCTGCTCTTCATTTTTGATGTCAGAAACAGATTTCAGCTCTGCGGTTGCGGTTTCAGAGAACTCGGTCGCTACGCGAACGTCAGTTGGAACCGGGATGTCACAGGTAGTCAGCAGGCGTTTAGCTTCGCCAACCAGGTCTGCTTCGTACAGGGATTTACCGACGTTGTGGCCCTGGGCTGCAACGAAGGTGTTGGCGATACCGCCGCCCACAATCAGCTGGTCAGCGATTTTGGACAGAGAGTCCAGAACGGTCAGTTTGGTAGACACTTTAGAACCACCAACGATAGCAACCATCGGACGAGCAGGTTCTTTCAGTGCTTTACCCAGTGCTTCCAGTTCGTCTGCCAGCAGTGGACCTGCACAAGCAACGTCAGCAAATTTGCCGATACCGTGAGTGGAAGCCTGCGCGCGGTGAGCAGTACCGAAAGCGTCCATGACGAATACGTCGCACAGCGCAGCGTATTTTTTGGACAGGGTTTCGTCGTCTTTCTTCTCGCCTTTGTTGAAGCGAACGTTTTCCAGAACAACCAGTTCACCTTCAGCAACTTCAACGCCGTCCAGGTAGTCTTTAACCAGACGTACCGGGCTGGACAGTTTGTCTTTCAGGTAATTAACAACCGGCAGCAGAGAGAACTCTTCGTTGTACTCGCCTTCAGTCGGACGACCCAGGTGGGAGGTTACCATCACTTTCGCACCCTGCTTCAGTGCCAGTTCGATGGTTGGCAGAGAAGCACGGATACGCGCGTCGCTGGTCACTTTACCATCTTTAACCGGTACGTTCAGATCCGCACGGATGAAAACGCGTTTACCTGCCAGATCCAGATCGGTCATCTTAATTACAGACATGGTGAATCCTCTCGTTGATTCTTAAAGTTTTGCAGACGCAATACGCGTCTTACCTGAAACCTTGAGCGGCCATAGCTAACGTGGTGTCGAGCATCCTGTTAGCAAAGCCCCATTCATTATCACACCAGACCAGCGTTTTGATCAGATGCGCTCCACTTACGCGCGTTTGCGTGCCATCAACAATGGCGCTATGCGGATCGTGGTTAAAATCTACTGAGACCAACGGTAATTCCGTATAGTCAACTATACCATGAAATGCTTGCTGTGCCGCTTTTTGCAGCAACAGGTTGACCTCACAGGCTTTTACCGGTTTTTTCACGGTTACGCTGAGGTCGATTGCCGTCACGTTGATGGTGGGAACACGCACGGCGATGGCTTCAAAACGGTCTTCAAACTGGGGGAAAATTCGGGTAATACCGGCCGCCAGTTTGGTGTCCACCGGGATAATCGACTGACTCGCCGCGCGAGTGCGTCGCAGATCCGGGTGGTAAGCGTCAATGACCTGCTGATCGTGCATGGCGGAGTGGATGGTGGTAACCGTACCCGACTCAATGCCGTAGGCATCGTCCAGCAGTTTGATGACCGGAATAATACAGTTGGTGGTGCAGGAGGCATTGGAGACGATACGGTGTTCCGCGCGCAACTCATGATGGTTGACGCCGTAAACCACCGTGGCATCGAGGTCGTTACTGCCAGGGTGTGAAAAGAGCACTTTCTTCGCGCCGGCCGCCAGATGGGCTTCGCCGTGTTCGCGATTGCCGTAGACGCCGGTACAATCGAGGACCACATCAACGCCCAGTTCACGCCAGGGTAATGCGTCGATCGTCCGCTCATGAAGCAGACGAATCACGTCATCACCGACAAGCAGCTGCTCTCTCTCCTGACGAACGTCCCAGGCAAAGCGCCCATGGCTGGTGTCATATTTCAACAAATGCGCCATGCCTGCGGCATCCGCCAGTTCGTTGATGGCCACCACGGTAATTTCCGCCCGGCGTCCGGATTCATATAAAGCACGAACCACGTTACGTCCGATGCGACCGAAACCATTAATCGCTACGCGTACGGTCATAAGTCTCCTGCAAAGCTTTCCCTGACTTGAGGTGGCTGACAGAGTAATGCAGCAACGCTCTGAGGGGAATCCTTGCCTGTCACAAACTCCAACTGATTGGTCATTTGTCGAACATTTAGTCGACTGAAACGCTTCAGCCAGAATAAGCGAAACACGGAATAAAGGAAATGACTGTCCAGACCAATAAGCCAGCTATATGACTTGCGTCACATTTCTCATGGAATAATTAACGGTCTGGTTACAGGCTGGAGGAATAGTACATACAAAAAAGCCGGGTAATTCGCTTGCGATTACCCGGCCTGGTTTTCGTGCCATTTGTAAGCCCGGTAAGCGTAGCGCCACCGGGCAAAACAGCGATTACAGCAGTTCTTTCGCTTTCGCGACCACGTTCTCAACGGTGAAGCCGAACTCTTCGAACAGCTGCTCAGCCGGAGCAGACTCACCGAAGGTGGTCATACCGACGATAGCGCCGTTCAGGCCCACGTATTTGAACCAGTAGTCAGCGATACCCGCTTCGATTGCCACGCGGGCAGAAACGGCTTTCGGCAGCACGGATTCACGGTAAGCCGCGTCCTGCTTGTCGAAGGCATCGGTAGACGGCATGGACACCACGCGCGCTTTCACGCCTTCGCCTGCCAGCTGATCCCAGGCTGCAACGGCCAGTTCAACTTCAGAACCGGTGGCGATGAAGATCACCTGCGGCTGACCGTCGCAGTCTTTCAGTACGTAACCACCGCGGGCGATGTTCGCCAGCTGTGCTTCAGTACGATCCTGCTGAGCCAGGTTCTGACGGGAGAGGATCAGCGCGGTCGGGCCGTCCTGACGCTCAACGCCATATTTCCACGCTACCGCGGACTCAACCTGGTCACATGGACGCCATGTGGACATGTTCGGGGTCACACGCAGAGAGGCAACCTGCTCAACCGGCTGGTGAGTCGGGCCATCTTCGCCCAGACCGATGGAGTCGTGGGTGTAGACCATCACCTGACGCTGTTTCATCAGCGCAGCCATACGCACCGCATTACGGGCATATTCCACGAACATCAGGAAGGTGGAGGTGTACGGCAGGAAACCACCGTGCAGGGAGATACCGTTGGCGATCGCGGTCATACCGAACTCACGCACGCCGTAATGGATGTAGTTACCGGCAGTATCTTCGTTGATCGCTTTAGAGCCGGACCAGATAGTCAGGTTAGAAGGCGCAAGGTCAGCGGAGCCGCCGAGGAACTCTGGCAGCCACGGACCGAAGGCTTCGATGGCATTCTGGGACGCTTTACGGCTGGCGATTTTGGACGGGTTAGCCTGCAGCTTAGCGATGAACTCGTTCGCTTTCGCGTCGAAGTCTGCCGGCATGTCACCTTTCATACGACGGGTAAATTCTGCCGCTTCCTGTGGGAAGGCTTTTGCGTAGGCAGCGAATTTCTCGTTCCAGGCCGCTTCTTTTGCCTGACCGGCTTCTTTTGCATCCCACTGGGCATAGATGTCAGACGGGATTTCAAACGCAGGGTGTTTCCAGCCAAGCGCTTCGCGGGTCAGCGCGATCTCAGCATCACCCAGCGGTGCGCCGTGGGAGTCATGCGTACCGGCTTTGTTCGGAGAACCGAAACCGATGATGGTTTTGCACATCAGCAGGGACGGTTTGTCGGTGACTGCGCGCGCTTCTTCTACCGCACGTTTAATCGCTTCAGCATCGTGGCCGTCAACGCCACGCACCACGTGCCAGCCGTAGGCTTCGAAACGTGCTGCGGTATCGTCGGTGAACCAGCCTTCAACGTGGCCGTCGATGGAGATGCCGTTGTCGTCGTAGAACGCAACCAGTTTGCCCAGCTTCAGGGTACCTGCCAGGGAGCACACTTCGTGAGAGATGCCTTCCATCATGCAGCCGTCACCCAGGAACGCGTAGGTGAAGTGGTCAACAATGTCGTGGCCCGGACGGTTGAACTGCGCCGCCAGCGTCTTCTCGGCGATCGCCATACCTACGGCGTTAGCAATACCCTGGCCCAGCGGACCGGTCGTGGTTTCAACACCTGCGGTGTAGCCCACTTCCGGGTGACCCGGGGTTTTGGAGTGCAGCTGACGGAAGTTTTTCAGCTCGTCGATTGGCAGGTCGTAGCCGGTGAGGTGCAGCAGGCTGTAGATCAGCATGGAGCCGTGACCGTTAGAGAGAACGAAACGGTCGCGGTCAGCCCAGGCAGGGTTCTGCGGGTTGTGGTTCAGGAAATCACGCCACAGCACTTCGGCAATGTCAGCCATACCCATCGGGGCACCCGGGTGACCGGATTTAGCTTTTTGTACAGCATCCATGCTCAGCGCACGAATAGCATTGGCAAGCTCTTTACGTGAGGACATTTTGACTCCAGATCGGATGTTGAAGGCCATACCCGTTTCGGCTTGACGACAGCGCGTTTTGGGCTACGCCAGAAAAAAGTGCCAACAATGTAACCCAAGCGACAAAGCATGTACATGGACCATTCTTTTGCCGCTTAAGAAATCTCCGGAACACGATCGCACGTTGCGCAATCTTCTCGCCCGGCTGGGTTTAAATTCCTTATAATTACTCCTGCACCCTTCTCCGGGGCGGCAAAACTTTCAGAATTTATCAATGTTAACGAGTACGGAAGCAACATAATGAAAATGCGTGCAATAGTGCTGGCTCTGGGAACGACGCTCCTGCTTAGCGGGTGTCAAAATATGAATTCTGGCGGCCTGTTGAGCTCCGGAGCAGAGGCTTTTCAGGCCTACTCCCTGACCGACGCCCAGGTGAAAACGTTAAGCGATGAGGCCTGTAAGGAGATGGACGGCAAAGCGACCATCGCGCCTGCTGACAGCACCTACGCTCAGCGTCTGAATAAGATTGCTTCGGCCCTCGGCGACAACATTAATGGCCAGCCGGTGAACTACAAGGTGTACATGGCTAAAGACGTCAACGCCTTTGCCATGGCCAACGGCTGTATCCGCGTCTACAGTGGGCTGATGGATATGATGAACGACAACGAAGTCGAAGCGGTTATCGGCCACGAAATGGGTCACGTTGCCCTCGGCCACGTGAAGAAAGGGATGCAGGTCGCGCTCGGCACTAACGCCGTACGCGTGGCGGCAGCCTCTGCCGGCGGCATTGTCGGAAGCCTCTCCCAGTCGCAGCTTGGCGATCTCGGTGAAAAACTGGTTAACTCCCAGTTCTCCCAGCGTCAGGAGTCTGAGGCCGATGACTACTCATACGATCTGTTGCGCAAACGTGGCATTAACCCGTCAGGTTTAGCCACCAGCTTCGAAAAGCTGGCTCAACAGGAAGCGGGCCGTCAAAGCTCCATGTTTGACGACCACCCTGCCTCTGCAGAGCGTGCGCAGCATATTCGCGATCGCATGTCCGCAGACGGCCTCAAGTAACATCGATACACAGGCCGGGCAATCTGTCCCGGCCTCTGTCTTTATTACTCGCCTTTCTTCGCCGCCTGGATGTAGAGCATTTCCAGCGCCAGGGTCGCTGCGGCCAGGGCAGTGATCTCGGACTGGTCATAGGCAGGCGCCACTTCCACAACGTCCATGCCGACGATATTCAGATCCTTCAGGCCGCGCACCAGTTTGATGGCGCGGTCAGAGGTCAGGCCGCCGATCACCGGGGTACCAGTACCCGGGGCAAAGGCCGGATCCAGGCAGTCGATGTCGAAGGTCAGGTAGACCGGCATATCGCCGACGATCTGTTTCACCTGGGCCAGAATATCGTCCACGCCGCGATCGTTCACCTGACCGGCGTCCAGCACTGTGAAGCCGTTGTCTTTATCGAACTCGGTACGAATACCAATCTGCACGGAGTGGTTCGGATCGATCAGGCCTTCGTTCGGCGCGGTGTAGAACATGGTGCCGTGGTCGAATTCGCAGCCGTTCGCGTAAGTGTCGGTATGGGCATCGAAATGCACCAGCGCCATCTTGCCGAAGTGCTTCGCATGGGCGCGCAACAGGGGCAGGGTCACGAAATGGTCACCACCGAAAGAGAGCATGCGCTTGCCGGCTGCCAGCAGTTTTTCTGCGTGGGCCTGCAGTTTTTCACTCATTTCACGCGCGTCACCGAAGGCATATACCAGGTCGCCGCAGTCAACCACGTTCAGGCGCTCACGCATGTCGAAGTTCCACGGGAAGCGGTTGTGCTCCCAGGCCAGGTTGGTGGAGACCTGACGGATCGCCGCCGGGCCATGACGGCCACCGGCACGGCCGGACGTCGCCATATCAAATGGCACCCCGGTGATCACCCAGTCCGCGTCGCTGTCGTACGGCTGGAAGTTCATCGGAAGGCGTAAAAAACCAAAAGCGTTAGATACCAGAGAATTATCGTACTGATGCCCTAAAGTGCTCATGTCCTGACCTCTTTATAACGTCGGTGCATTAAAAATAGATGAAAAAAAATCCCCTCCGCGTCGTTAAACCCGACGAGGAAGGGATTGATTCGAATAGTGCCTGTTGCGGCGGATTATCGCCGCTATTTCATACGGGTTCAAGTGAGTATAGCAAACGCAATTCCGGCGAAATTTTATCGCCGGATGGCGGCTTCGCCTTATCCGGCCTACGTGTCGCGGCTTTGTAGGCCCGGTAAGCGCAGCGCCACCGGGCACAGGCGTTACTCGTCTTCCAGTACTGGCTACTCGTCTTCGAGTACTGCCTAAAGCGGCCAGTACTGAACTCTCGCACTCAAGAGTTGGCAAGTAACCTAAAATATCAATAAGTTATAATCATCAGCAGACTTGCATAGCTAGTTTGTTGTACATGATTTCTACATGATTTTACCATACATAGCCTGAAGCACTCATCGCGTGGATGGAAATATTCAGTACTGAACCAGTACTGACAACGTGACGGGCATCGTATCGCTTCTGAAGAGTATGCTGTGTTCAATCTAGGCAGTAACTTCAGGTGTCTTTACAGGGGAATGAAACAGGGTTCAGTACTGCATTATGAAGAGCACTGAGCATGACGCAGAATGGAAGAACGCGGGGGCAAAGGATGCAGTACTGTGACTGTTGTTAGGGGCATTGTAGAAATGATCCAACGGTTTTACCATTAGTTAAGTATTCATTATGGGCCGTTGGATCATTTTGATAGTACTGAACAGTAGTTTCACTGCCCTAACTGCAATCCCTTCAGCAGAATATCCAGCAGCAAACTCTGTATCCGGTTTGCTGCATCAGGTCGTGATAGATAATCCAGTGACATTCCGTTCTGCGTATCCATGCGTTCGATAACAGCAGCATCAACCGCTTTCGGGAAGTCACCCAGCATAATAGCATCACGGGAATTGTTACGAACCTGTTCCATTAGGGGGGCGTTTTCGGCAATTTTGCTCGCCATACCCTGAAGCCAGTCCAGCTTGTCACCGTCGGTCACTTCTGTACCGAACAGATCGTTGAGCTGTTCCAGAATATGCGAGAGGAAGTCTTTTTTTTCCTCACGGGCTTTAGCACTACCCACTGCTGATATGCCCTGTAAGCCATAGCCCTGAGCGTCTTCTTTGAGTTTCAGGTCCTGGGTTCGCTTTGCCCTGAGGCTGTAATGGCTCAGCATCACCGCAGACAGATCGATTTGGTCTTCTTCCAGTACTTCCTGTCGAAGCATCGGTAGCAGGTGACGGGCGAAGACACAGAGGCGTTCCAGATCCTGGTCATCAAATGACGTGATCTGAGACACAAACTCGTAGAAGCGGATGTAACTGTTCAGGTCCTTCTTGAACAAATCGATTTCCGCTCTGGCTTCTGCTGCTTCGGTTACGCGTCGTTCAGCGTTCACCTTGTCAGTTTTTGAACCACCGTCCAGCTCAATTACTTTCAGCATTTTACGCGATTCGCGTATTGCTTCAGTGGCGAGCTTATAGCGTTTACTAAACCGATCCACGGCGGGTTTAATGTATCCGGGTAAGGACTCCCCACCACGTTTAGGGTCGAAGTACGCATCACTGAATGATTCGACCTCACTCCAGGTGAAAATGCCAGTTCCTTTGAGCTTGTGAAAAAGGTCATAAACCAGATTTGGGTCAGAAACAGTTTCGAGTTTCGCCGTCTCGAAGTACTTCTGAAACTCTTCAAGTACATCCTGAGGGTCATTTACAAAATCCAGGACATAAGTACTGTCCTTACCCGGATATGTGCGGTTCAATCGGGAAAGAGTCTGAATGCAGTCAACACCAGTGAGTTTCTTATCGACATACATGGCACAGAGTTTCGGCTGGTCAAATCCCGTCTGGAATTTGTTTGCCACTAGCATCACCTGATAGTCCTGGGTATCAAATGCTTTTCGCATATCGCGTCCATGCAAATCAGGGTTCATGTTTCGTTCATTGAATGTCTGGTCTTCTTCCTCTACATCACCTGAGAAAGCCACCATCGCCTGAATTGCCCCGTATCCCTGTTCTTTTACGTACTTGTCGAAAGCCAGTTTGTACCGGACAGCTTCAAGGCGGCTGCTGGTGACAATCATTGCTTTTGCCTGGCCTGCCAGCAGATTCATGATATTGGAGCGGAAATGCTCAACGATGATTGCGACTTTCTGTCCGATATTATGCGGATGTAGGCGTACCCACTTAGACAAACGGGTACGGGCTTTTTTAGAATCCACCTCGCTGTCAGTTTCGGTCTGCATGGCGAGCTTATAGGCGAGTGAATAGTTGGTGTAGTTCTTCAGCACATCGAGAATGAAGCCTTCCTCAATAGCCTGCCGCATGGAATACACGTGAAAAGGTTTGGGTTTATTCTCGGGGCCAAGCGGCATATTGGGCTTATCAGGACGACCAAACAGTTCGAGTGTTTTACCTTTAGGTGTAGCCGTGAAAGCAAAATAGCTGATGTTCTTACTGCCACCACGGGCCGCCAGCGTCAGATTCATCATATCTTCTGCTGACATTTCCTCCTCGACCTGCTCAGCCATCAGTACTTCGCGTAGCTGTCTTGCAGTACTGCCACTTTGACTGGAATGTGCTTCATCAGCGATAACGGCAAAGCGTGAGCTTTTGAGCGTAGTGGATTCCTGTATGGCTTTCAGTACATGCGGGAAGGTTTGAATAGTAACGATGATGATCGGAGTACCTTTTGCCAGAGCTTCAGTGAGCTGCGAGGACTTGCTGCCATCCCCTTCATCACGGTTAATGCGGCTCACTACACCTGATGCATGGTCAAACTGGCCGATTGTCTCCTGGAGCTGGCTATCCAGTACTGTACGGTCCGTCACCACGATAACCGAATCAAACAGCTTCTCACCGCCCTGACTGAGTGATGCGAGCTGGTGCGTCAGCCAGGCAATGGAGTTTGATTTGCCTGAGCCTGCTGAATGCTGGATAAGGTATTTCTGCCCTGGCCCTTCGAGTTGAACAGTACTGAGTAGCTTCTGCACCACTGCCCACTGATGGTAGCGAGGGAAAATCATCGTCTCTTTCTTTTTCTGCCGTCCCAGTGGGTCTTCTTCGATCTTCACTTCCAGATGCAGATAACGGGCCAGGACTCGCAGGAAGTTATCCGGTTGCAGGATCTCTTTCCACAGGTACTCGGTGCCATATCCCACTTCTGGCTGGTCATTGCCTGCTCCTCCTTCTGAAGTTCCTTTGTTGAAAGGGAGGAAGAAGGTAGATTCACCTGCGAGCTTAGTGGTCATTGCCACTTCGAACTGGTTAACCGCGAAGTGAACCAGTGCTCCTCTGCGGAAACTGAGTAAAGGTTCTGCTTTACCCAACGTCTTCAGCTGGCGATCAAAACGGTACTGTTTTTTGGCATTTTCCAGAGATTGCTTGAAGCAAGATTTTAGCTCCAGTGTTGCCACCGGAAGCCCATTGAGAAATAACGTCAAATCGATACGCCCGTCATAACCATGTGGGCTGTAAATCAGTTCAGGCACTACACGCAATCGGTTTGTCTGGTAACGTGTCAGTAGTTCAGGATTAAGGTCATTGTCTGGTTTAAAGCTCGCGACTTTCAGACGATGACCGCGATCCTCGATTTGATTACGCAGCAGCCACAGTGTACCGCCTTCGGAACGGGCTAGCTGACGTACTGCAGCATCCAACAGGTGACGTTCAGGATTTTCACTGTACGTTTTGCAGTACTTTATCCACCCATCAGGCTGACTCTGCTGAACATACGCAATCAGGTCTTCCGGGTAGAGGGCCCGTTCTTTGTCATAGTGAGCAGAATCACCAACTAACCATCCAGTACTGGCAAGTTCTGCAACAATGTGATCCTGAAAGGCTCGTTCGCGGGCTTTGTTATCCATTTGAGGCCTCTTCGGTCGGTGCGGTCCAGCCTCTCAGATCAATCTTGCCTGTTACAGCTGCGGAAATCAGAGCTGTACGGCGTTCTTGAAGTAACCATGTAAATTTAAAAGCCTTGTCCTCAGCGACACTATATTGAGATAGTTTTTGGTTAATTTGTGCACATATCAATTTTTGCTCTAATAACGGAGGAATAGGTAGTTTTAGCTCTTTAATATGATCCTGTCCGATATTAGGGTCTTTGCGTGTTCCTTCGGCCCCAACCATCCAATATGGACGGTAGAAACCTGCGAATAAATTCAGAAACTCAGGTATGACTGAATCTGTTGGGAGAATGGCACAAACAGCTTGGTTTGTTGTTGAAGGGACACTTAATAGAGCGTGTTTTCCAATACTCCCAGCACCACCATACATTGCAATGAGTACTGTACCTGGTGGTAATAGTGAACATGCGGTATCTGCAAGTGCCTGTTCAGTAATTTTGACAGGAATATCACTCAATATGTCATTATTAAGGTCAGTTGTTCTTACCCATGGATAAACACCATCTGCGTAATATTTTTCTTGCTCTCCAGTATTGGGTGTTGAACCACTTGTTGTCGTTGCAATCCATTTTAATTTCACGAATGCCCAATGCTCTGGTACTTCCCCTAACCACTCGACGCCGGAATCTTTCATCACAGCATCAGGGTTCAGACCTTTGGTGACAGCGTGGGAAATCACCGCCTGCCGCTTCTCTTTGAGTAGTTCGATCAGTCGCTGCTGTTTGGCAATCAGCTTGTCGATACGGGTAGTTTCATAGTCGAGGAAGACGGCTATGGTGCGTTGTTCATTCTGTGAAGGTATGGGTAAGAGTATATTCTTCATCTCACCGTAATTAGTGCTCCATAAGTCCGCAACAATACCCTTCCCCCATCGGTAAAACTCCTCCTGGAAAGGATAACTTCGCAACAGATGATGGACGAACTGTGGATGTATGTCTTTTGGCTTCATAACAATACTAATCAGTGAAACAGAACCGTCTCTCTCGGAAAGTCCTGATGAGCCTTTTCTATCCGAACGGCTATTGATGACAAAATCACCTGACCTCACCAATTTGCGATTATCACCGGCATCAGTTTTAGCTGCAGTATCAAGTTGGGGGACAATTCCATGTTTTGTAACCGAAAGAGGTTCAAAATCCTTGTCACTCACTTTTTCTCTACGTTCAAACAGAAACTGTCCCAGCCGTTTTACTTGCCAGGTGAGTGGGACATTTCCAATCCATTGAGTATCTGAATCCTTATACTCAGGATACTGCTGGTATTTCCCCAGTACTGGCACTTGTTCCATAGTACTCACGAATGCACCTCCGCCAGCAGTTGCATGATGTCACGGGCTACTGCATCAAGGTCAGCATCGATAGCAGCCAGGTCACGCGGTGGCTGGTACTGATAGAAGTGGCGGTTAAAGGGAATTTCATAGCCGACAATCCCCACCTGACCGTCCAGTGGGTCGGTCTTACTGGTATCAATCCACGCATCCGGTACATGTGGCAGTACTTCACGTTTGAAGTACTCGTGAATATCCTCGCCCAACGGCACGTTTTCGTTATCACGTAGGTCCGCGTTCGCTTCCGGTTCGCCTTTGGTCCTGCATACCTCAGCTTCATCATCCTGCTCAGCCAGATGATTCACTAGTACCTTGAATACCGGAGCAGGTAACTTCACATCGCCTAAGGCTCTGGTGAATTGCTTTTTGAACTTATCACGCGACAGTAATTTTTCATCAGTAAAGCTCGCCAGAGCTGCCAGGATAGCTTCCTGTAAAGTGCCATCCAGTTTCACCCAGGCTTTGTCGGCTTGCAGGTTTGCCAGTCGTTCCGTGTCATGTGGATAAAACGCCAGTTTCAGTGGACGATCTACTGTAATACGGCGATAACCAAAGGCAGTATTCCGGAAGATTTTAGCAATCGGGCTTTCTTCATAGCGGCTGTACAGACTGACAATTTCTTTCAGTACTTCATCGCTCAGGTACTTACGCTTACTGCCCAAGGACTTACGCATCGGGGAGTGCATGTCGCTGGCGTTAATCAGCAGTACTTTGCCTTTCCGCTCTGTGGGCTTGTGATTCGACAGTACCCAGACATAGGTGGCAATGCCCGTGTTGTAGAACATGTCTGTCGGTAGTGCGACAAGTGCATCCAGCAGATCATTTTCCAAAATGTAACGGCGGATCTCACTCTCACCACTCCCTGCACCACCGGTAAACAGTGGTGAACCATTAAGTATGATGCCAATACGGGAGCCAGCACTGTCAGTACTGGGCTGCTGCATCTTCGAAATGAGGTGCATCAGGAACAGCAGTGAGCCATCAGACACACGCGGCAGGCCTGGACCAAAACGACCATTGAATCCCTGCTGGTCAGCTTCGGCACGTACCTGTTTCTCAACTTTTTTCCAGTCTACACCGAAAGGGGGATTCGACAGGCAGTAATCGAAGCGGTTGAATCGTAGCTGGTCATCGGAAAGGGTATTGCCAAGTTTGATGTTGCTGATGTCCTGACCTTTGATCAGCATGTCGGCTTTACAGATAGCGTAGGACTCCGGGTTCAACTCCTGGCCGAAGGTGGCAAGGCGAGCTGCCGGGTTCAGTTCATGCAGGTATTCCATACCGCAGGAAAGGAAGCCACCAGTTCCCGCAGTCGGGTCATAGATAGAACGAACGACACCAGGTTTAGCCAGAGCATCATCATCACCAGAGAACACCAGGGAAGTCGTCAAACGCACAATATCACGAGGGGTGAAGTGTTCCCCTGCGGTTTCGTTCGAACTTTCTGCAAAGCGGCGGATCAGCTCTTCAAACACCAGACCCATGTGGTAGTTATCGACAGCTTCAGGCGATAGGTCAACCGTTGCAAAGGAACGAGATACTTTATAAAGCAGGTCTGCATCTTCCAGCAGGGTAATGCTGGCCTCGAAGTTAAAGTGTTCGAACACCTCACGGGCATCCTTCGAGAAAGCCCGCACATAGGCATCCAGGTTATCACCGACATGGTTCTCACCCAGTTTGCCTAACTCCAGCGGAGACGTGTTATAGAACGCCTGACCTGATGCGTTGAGCAGTAATTTATCCCTGGCAAGATCCGGTAATGCCTTTGTACTTTCTACAGTTGCCAGTACCTGAGCTTTAGTGGGAGCCAGTACGGACTCAAGACGCCGTAGTACAGTGAAGGGCAGGATAATGCGTCCGTACTGGGATTGTTTGAAATCGCCACGTAGCAGGTCAGCAACGGACCAGATCAAGCTGGCTAATGAAGAGATATTGGTTGTCATCAGGAAAATCCGGGGATTAGAAATAATTGCCTGAGAGGATACTGCTCAGGCTCCTGACGGACAAGAGATTATACCCACCTTGTATTGACCTCAGCAGGGTTTCAGTACTGCAACATTACATCAATTATGTCTTTAGGTAGGAGTCGGTGATTTTCCTCTCGTTCCGCATATTAACTAAATGATGTTGCGATAAAGTATACTAATTCGCAACATCAGAAATCACCCCGCCAGTCTGCATTAAGTGTTGCGAAATGCCTTGCTTTTTCATCGCAACACGCCATAATAAATCGCAACACACAAATCGATACAAAACTCTTCTCTAGGAATTACATGGCACACATAGCTTACATTCGTGTTTCATCAGTTCAGCAATCCACAGAGCGACAACTGGTTGATACAGGCATAGTTTTCGATAAAATCTTTACAGAGAAGGCGAGTGCTAAGGATACCTCTCGTGAAGCTTTCACTATGATGATGGAGTACATACGCGAGGGGGACACCTTGCATGTACATGATATCTCCCGGATGTGCCGTTCTACTTCTGACCTGCTGAGTACGGTTGAAACACTGACAAAACGCGGAGTGACTATTCAATTTCATAAAGAAGGGATCAAAACGGGTGACAGCTCGCCTACGGGCAATCTTGTTCTAACGCTATTGGCTGGTATTGCTCAAATGGAAAGAGAGCAGCTTTTGCTGCGTCAACGCGAGGGATATGAGGCAGCAAAAGCTGCTGGGCGTATTGCCGGACGTGGAAATGGAAGAGGTGTCGACCGTACTGGAATTTATGCTGCACTTGCTCGTGGTGAATCGGTAAGATCAATCGCGAGTGCGTTCGAAGTTAGCACCAATACAATCAGCCGGATCAAGAAAGAAATGGCAGGGGTATACAGCATTACAGCAAAGTGACAGTACTGTTCTGTGCGGGGCTGTAATGTTATGGGGCAGGATGGATAGGATTTGTCGTCTTCCCCGCCCCAGTACTACCAAACATCAACAAACTACTATTACAGTACTAATGCGAGAGCAGCATTTTATAAGCAGGCTGGCAGTATTGTAACAGCCGTACCATTCACTCTACCTCAACACTAACCCCCCCACGCTGATACCGTAAAATGAAACGGAAAACTTTATCGCAAACCACGTTCGAGGTTGTTTCAAAGAACCAGCTGATATCTGTTTTTACATGATCTACCCGGTCGCATTCATATCCTGAATGTCGAATCATTGCCTGAACCTGCTCAGCTTCCGCTTGTGAGGCCCTTACATCAGTAGCAAGAACAGAGAATGAGGTTAAAAATAAACATAACACGATGATTTTAAACATTAAAAAGCATCCGTTCTCAATGAGTTAAGTACCCAGTAGATTGTCGTCTGATAAACTTATATAGATAAAAGCGATCGAAATCAATAAATCGATCGATTAAACTGATTAATATTGTTATTAGTAGCCTTCGATACAAGGACGACATACGTGAGACGTTTACGGGATGACTAGCGTGGCAAAGGCATTGACAGTACCTTTCTTAATAACTCTGTAAGGGGCTGTAATGACAGTTTTTAGATGACCAGATGGATCTGGTCATACAGATGACCCTATACGTTTCGCCCACGTGAAATGCACCATCATGGAAAACAAAAGGTGGGTTTCAAAAAGCGAAAATTAACTCCCTTATAGATATATAAGGCACTTAATTTTCGCATTACTTAAAACATGATTCTGAGCTATTTCTGAAAAAACAAACACAGAATATTATTCAGATCGCGTAAGCGGGCTGAATAATATTCTGTGTTCGGCATCAGGTTTGAGCGAATGCGATAACCTGATTCTAGATGTGTCTATAATGATTTTGAGGCACAATCTCGCTTGGCGAGTTCGGCCTGTTCTTCGAAAACTCGCTTCGCTTCGTTTTCTGTGAACTGATCTTTTTTATTAGTAGCAGTTAATTAAGTGCTTTTAACTTATATTCGCTTCGCTCATTGCGTTTCTTGAGTACTGACGCCCTTTCACTTGCTCGCTTTGCTCACTGCGTCCGGTTGCATGCTCGTGTTCAACTCGCCAACAGTACTGTAAAGGGTTTTGTTATTCATCCTCACTCCTAAGCTACACGATTCAGGTTATTACCATGAAGGTGCATTTCACATGCAACAGCACTGCCAATTCTCTTCAAACTCCCATACTCAACTCATAATACACCTATAAAAAAACGCAAAAAGGCCGCGTTTAGCGGCCTTTTTTTGCACGTATTTTCTCTAGGAAATACTTCTCTCGCGTTGTCAATTTACGTGTTTCACCTGACATTTTGTGTTCTTTGCAGATCCATGCTGTAACACGATCTGAATTGTCTCCATTGTTCTTGCTCAGATACTTTCGAAACTTCGTGCTCAGCTCAGCCTCATCAGGAGTCATAATCGCACTGCCAGCGGGACGGCCTTTGGCTTTACCACTGCTTTTGCTTATCCCTATATTTTTGAACTCAATATCGGTACTGTACAGGCTTAAACTCTCAGCCTGCTTCTTATCAAAAACATACAAAATCATCTTCTCAGTACTATTCTTATCACGCAGCACACCACGGAACATAAACTGTACGATAGCTTCGATTTCACGCCAGTAAGTAATTTCCGTTCTGCTGATACCGAACTGTTGTTGCACCATACCGACCTCTTGAGGTGATGGTTTTAGGCTAGAACACCATACAGCCTGGCGTATATGCTTATAGTCATTTATGCCTCGACTAGTAGTACTGATACGTTGTCCAGGTAAAGAGAAACCACCATCGACAATTATGTCATTAGCTGCCCAAAAGTAATCGTCTTGGATGTTATTCAGGCAATACTTCCTAAACTTCTCAATGTCGTCTTTCCCTTGAGGTGATTGTGCATATGTACTGGTTAATTCACGTTCAGATACATATACAATTTTTAGACGGTTATCAATCACTGGTGCCATAGAACTGAAATCAAACCCTGTATAGGGCTCGAAAAGTTCAGGAGAACATTTATATAACAAGCTATTCGTAAAGTTGTTGGCGAAAAATACTATATCAAGTTCTCTGTACCGTGCCAAATCGTTATATCCCAGTATCTGTAGTTGTACCATTTTTGGTTTTTTACTTTTGTCCTGTTCTTGTCCTATGAACTGCTCAATACTATTCTCTGGGTTCAAAAATGACTTATGAATTATTATATGATCGCAGTGCTTCAAACCCGCCAAATCCCGCTTGAGGAGTGTATCAAGCCTATCATCAGTATCGATACAAGCGTCAAGATTTAGCTTCACTTCAATATTGTTCGAATTGGTATTCTGAACTCCCAGTACTGGCACTGGACATATCGAGTTCATCGCTACATTCCAGTTGCTGCCAGTTTTAACGAGGATCATCATCGATACCCAACACGTAGTGACATCATCAATCAAACATTTATGATTTTTATATATAGTCGGGTTGAGGCGGAAAAACATCTTGTCGGTAATTCCAATGACTACATTGCTCTTTATCGCATCAATTATTCGTTGTTCAAGAGACTCAGAGTACTGAAGATCATCAGAGCTCGTGATTATTTTAGCTGGGTGAATATCTTTCAAGGTTTGATGTAGTAACTTTTTTGTTTCCTGTACTACGATGAGACATTTTCCACCTTGACTATATTCACAAATATGATTCTGAATCAAATCACGCATATGTGTAGTTTTACCAGAACCTGGAGGTGCATCGACAAATGGTATTTTCATACTTTACTCCCTTATGTGTATTGGTTCTTTTCTTCCGGTAAGAACCTGGATTATTGATTTAACAGAAATATTAGCTTTATGAAGTGAATGATGGCACTTCGTTAGTAATTATTATTTTCAGTGAGAGTTGGTATTACTATCACGCACATTAGCAAGATAGTGGTATTGATAGTGATTCCTCTTTTAAAGGAATTTTCGCACAAGTTTGTGTAAGGCAATTAATGTGGTTTTGAGGTCATTAATTTGGGCTAATAAATTAGCCCATGATTTGTTTGTGATTAATGAGGTACTGCATTGCGGCTGAACGATTTTGTGCAATGCCATCAGAAATCATTCTATCCAGTACAGCAAGTTGCCTTTCGTTAAGCCGCAAACTGAGCTGCTCTTTCTTTTTTTCTTTCATTTATTCCTCGCGATGAAAACTAACCTCTTTAGCCAGAGGGTTATCTAATAATAATTATGGACTTACAATGAAGGTTGTTACTACTTTGATTTACTGATGATTGTACCATCATAGAGTCTTTTCATTTCACTGAATTGTCATTATATTTACACTACTTGCATGATTGATCCAGCAGGGGACACTCACATGATAATTATATTCATAGCTATTCTGCTATGATTATCCACGGCATAATATATTCTAGAAGTACAAAATACTGGTAGATCACCAGTACTGTACTTTGAGAATACTGCATATGAGTTCAGATTAGTTTTTATTGTTTTCGTCATCATCTCTTTTTTTGAGAGCTTGCGTGCATGCTTCTGAGTCACGGTTTATATCAATCCCGAAGCGAGGACCATCTCTCTCAACAAGATACCCTGAAGTTTTCATGCGTTGAAGAGCATCCTCTACTACATTTTGTATTTTTTTCATATATTGACCTCTGATGTTAGCAACTTTAATGCAGAGAATATAATTTCACACTGCTTTCCTTTATTTATATGTTCGCCATGCAATATCGCTATCTGCTGTTAAGTACTTAATGGTTTAGCTATAAGATTCGACAGGAAAGAACAAACACGTGAATCTCAAACGTTGAAACCTTATCGCACTGCCAGAATGTCATTCAGGCTCGATTCGTTGTACAGCATTTGTAAGTTCAAGATTTTGGGAAAGCGGGTGGTACTGTATCAGTACTATCCCTCGACCAAAGCAGCCTGAGAGCTTTCGAACGATGACTTTATTGTAACATCACTTCCCAGATCATCCCGTTTTAGTCCTACCCCCGCGAAACCCTGCTTGAAGCTTGGCGATACGATGTCCCTTACGCTGTCAGTACTGATAGTAGGTATTGTAACACTGCCAAGCAGTTCATCCCGTCTCATGCCCCTGCTTTAACCTGCTGCATCCTCATCGATACTATGCCCGTCACGTTGTCAGTACTGGTTCAGTACTGAATATTTCCATCCACGCGATGAGTGCTTCAGGCTATGTATGGTAAAATCATGTAGAAATCATGTACAACAAACTAGCTATGCAAGTCTGCTGATGATTATAACTTATTGATATTTTAGGTTACTTGCCAACTCTTGAGTGCGAGAGTTCAGTACTGGCCGCTTTAGGCAGTACTCGAAGACGAGTAGCCAGTACTGGAAGATGAATAACCAGTACTGAAAGGTTGGAGGTCATTGTGGCTTCCAGCCTTTTATTTCAATGTGTTATATAGTTTTCGGCGTCTTCATAGTGAATCGAGGATTCTCTATGATCATGTTGCTGCTTGTTTTCGCAGAAAAAAAAGTAGCATCAGGTAAGGTCTATGGCCTCTTTCATCAAAAGAATAGGTTCCTTCCCTCTGTATATCTTATCAGTCACAGTATTACTGCTATGCCCGAGAATACTGAACCGAACATGATCGGGTAAATTTGGAAGGTCACGCAGCCGATCACTCATGCCATATCTATAATCATGGGGGCTGTGTTGTTCGTTCAACGAGTTGAATAACTTCGATACGGCATTAGATGCAGGATTGTGCATTTTCCATGGAAATGTCGGTTTTTTCTCCATAATACCTAAAGCCATCAATTCATGATGAACTGGAATTGTACGGAAACTGCTCGTATTTTTAACCCGTTTACCATTTCTGTCGTTCACACTGATACAGTCAATGAACTGCCCTTGATCAGCGATAATAATATAGTCCTCCTTGGTCAATTGAATGACCTCAGAGAGTCGCATTCCTGTGTAATACAGTATCTGAAGTAGCCACCACAAAGAAGATTCATGCTCAATCTTCATTAATGCTTCCTGATGTAATTTTAAGGGCACAGGGTACTTCGTACGCAGGTTTTTGGGCTTCCTATACCCCATTCCCCCAAATGGATTTTTGGGTAAATAATCTCGTTTATCTGTCGCAAAATTGAACAATGCAGTGACTTTCTTGAACATGGATTGTCGGGACATCTCAGATGGGTATTTTGTTGCCAGAGCCTTTTTGAACTTTGTCACCGTCACTTTGTTTACAGACTCAATGACCTTATCACCGTACCAACTGATGAAGAAATCAGCAGCAGCTTTATTACCTTTAAACGTCAATGGACGCCAATCACCAGACATATCCTCATACCACTCCTCAGCAACTGCACTGATCTTATGGCCTTGTTGCCTGAGAACTGAAGGTTGTGGAGATATAGACCCCGTATCACTACGTCCCCAAGGAATGAGATGTGCAGCTTGTACATGAACTTCATGTTCTATATAGCGATCTCGCTCAGCGATCAAATACTCCCTGATGTCCTGGATTTTTAAACTTTCGCGTTTCAGTCGGTAGTAAGTACTGAGCAGTACTTTTGAGCGTATAGAGGCAGTATGGAAATCTTTGGTTCGAAGATCGAAGCGTATCAGCTTACTTTGGTGGGATTTCTGCCAAACGTAATAGCCACGATTATTACATGAAAAATACATGATCATAGAGAATCCTCGATTCACTATGAAGACGCCGAAAACTATATAACACATTGAAATAAAAGGCTGGAAGCCACAATGACCTCCAACCTTTCAGTACTGGTTATTCATCTTCCAGGTAAGTGTAACCGTAGAGACCGGCTTCAAACTCTTCCAGGAACTGTTTCTGCAACGTATCGTCCAGATCGGTCTTTTTCACCTGATCGCGGAACTGGGTCAGCAGCTTGTTCGGATCGAGCTGAACGTACTGGAGCATGTCCGCCACGGTGTCGCCCTCGTCAGAGAGTTCCACTTCCACGTTGCCGTCAGGGAAGACAAACACGTCAACCGCTTCGGTATCCCCGAACAGGTTGTGCATGTTGCCGAGGATCTCCTGATAGGCCCCAACCATAAAGAAGCCCAGCATTGGTGGGTTCTCCGGATCGTACTCCGGCATTGGCATGGTGGTGGCGATACCGTCACCGTCAATGTAGTGGTCGATAGCCCCGTCGGAGTCACAGGTGATATCCAGCAGCACCGCGCGGCGCTCAGGCACCTGGTTCAGCCCTTCCAGCGGCAGAACCGGGAACAGCTGATCGATACCCCAGGCATCCGGCATCGACTGGAACAGGGAGAAGTTGACGTACATCTTGTCCGCCATACGCTCCTGCAGCTCGTCGATAATCGGACGGTGCGCGCGGTTGCTCGGGTCGAGCTGTTTCTGCACTTCGTGACACATGTTCAGATACAGCTGCTCCGCCCAGGCGCGCTCCTGCAGGCTGAACGTCCCGGATGAATAGCCGATATGAATATCATGCAGATCCATCTGGCTGTCGTGCAGCCATTCGCGCAGCGAGCGGCGGGTGCCCGGCTCGTGCATCTCCTGCCAGGTTTCCCACATGCTTTGCAGAGAACGTGGGGCATCATCCGCTGGCGGCGTCGCTTCGCTGATTTCGCTACGCTCAACGCCGATGATGTTGGAGACCAGCACCGTGTGGTGTGCGGTCACCGCACGCCCGGATTCGGTAATTACCGTCGGGTGCGGCAGGCCGTGCTCTTCACAGGCATCACCAATCGCCCAGATGATGTTGTTCGCGTATTCGTTCAGGCCATAGTTTACGGAGCAGTCGGACTGCGAGCGCGTACCTTCATAGTCCACGCCCAGACCGCCGCCCACGTCGAAGCACTGAATGTTCACGCCCAGCTTGTGCAGCTCAACGTAGAAACGGGCCGACTCACGTACGCCGGTGGCGATGTCGCGAATGTTGGCCATCTGCGAGCCGAGGTGGAAGTGCAGGAGCTGAATGCTGTCCAGACGACCACGTTCGCGCAGGATTTCCACCAGCTGCAGAACCTGGTTCGCCGCCAGGCCGAATTTGGATTTTTCGCCGCCGGAGGACTGCCACTTACCGGAGCCCTGGGACGCCAGACGCGCACGTACGCCGAGGCGCGGCACAACGTTCAGGCGCTCGGCCTCTTCCAGCACGATGGCGATCTCAGACATCTTCTCAATGACCAGATAGACCTTGTGGCCCATCTTCTCACCGATCAGTGCCAGGCGAATGTATTCACGGTCTTTATAGCCGTTACAGACGATCACCGAGCGGGTCATTCCGGCATGTGCCAGTACCGCCATCAGCTCCGCTTTAGAACCGGCTTCCAGTCCCAGCGGTTCGCCAGAATGAATTAAGGATTCGATTACTCGACGATGCTGGTTAACCTTGATCGGATAGACCAGGAAGTAGTCGCCGTTGTAGCCGTAGGATTCACGCGCGCGCTTAAAGGCGGCGTTAATGGAACGCAGACGGTGTTGCAGGATCTGCGGGAAGCAGAACAGAGCAGGCAGACGCTGCCCCTGCGCTTCACGTGCTTTCACCAGTTTGGCGAGATCGACGCGCGCTTCCGGTACGTCAGGATCCGGGCAAACGCTGATGTGGCCCAGTTCGTTGACGTCGTAGTAGTTATTGCCCCACCAGGCAATATTGTAAGTGCGCAGCATCTTGCTGGCTTCCTGGGAGCTCATCGCAACCTCCTGCATAGAACGTAGTACACCCTGTTCGCCCGCTGACGAAGGCGAAACAAAAGACATGTCGTCAGGCATAGCGAACCTCAACTCTTACTATTCAGTGTAAAACAGTTGACTACTATCGCAGCGTCAATCTGCGATAACAACCCATTATCCGACCCGCTTTTCAGCACAGAATGCTGAAAGCCGGGGCGTGCGACCGGTTTCTTATTCATATCATTGTAAAACACGTATCCGAACTCTGTATGACAAGGTCCGGCGAAACCACGAGAAAACTCTTGTATTTACAAGAGCGCCCTTGTTCAGTCTTCACAAAGCGTAGTGCCAGCCCTTGAATCCTGAGAAGCGCCGAGATGGGTATAACATCGGCAGGTTTGCAGATTAGAAATGCGAATGGCGGGGAACATGTTCCGGCCTGAAAGGCAGAACTGAATTAGCGGAAAACGACGGTTCATTATCTCGTATCACCTCCACGCAAGCCTGATTAAACCCGCGACAAGTTAAAGCTAAAAGTTCACTGCTTTACCCGGCTGGAAGTGGCGACACGAAGAAACGTCGTGTGCTTTTTTGTATGAGCCGCGCGCCGCGTTTTATACCGACAAGACGGGGAAAATGCAAAATATAAATGCGCGCATTGCCAGCACCGTCAGCAAAAATTTCCAGCCGGGTTTTCAAGGGCGTAGGCACGCATTCAAAAAAAGCTGGAAATCGGGCGAAGAAGTGACCTAAAATAGCCATCCAGATGTTAATCCATCCATACTGATTAACACTCAGACTGCCAGTGTCATCGTCTGCAAGTCCTGGTGGAAAATACTGCCACGGCTACCCCACACGACAGTTTGAGCTAAACAAATTCTCCTTAGGTAAATTAAAACATGGCAAAACACCTGTTTACGTCCGAGTCCGTATCAGAAGGACATCCTGATAAAATTGCTGACCAAATTTCCGATGCGGTGCTGGATGCGATCCTCGAGCAGGATCCTAAGGCGCGCGTAGCCTGTGAAACCTATGTCAAAACCGGCATGGTCATGGTTGGCGGTGAAATCACCACCAGTGCATGGGTTGATATCGAAGAGATCACCCGTAACACCGTGCGTGAAATCGGCTATGTGCATTCTGATATGGGCTTTGATGCCAACTCTTGCGCCGTCCTGAGCGCGATTGGCAAACAGTCCCCGGACATCAACCAGGGCGTTGACCGTGCCGATCCGCTGGAACAGGGCGCGGGCGACCAGGGCCTGATGTTTGGCTACGCGACCAACGAAACCGACGTGCTGATGCCAGCGCCAATCACCTATGCTCACCGTCTGGTGCAGCGTCAGGCTGAAGTGCGTAAAAACGGCACCCTGCCGTGGCTGCGTCCGGATGCGAAAAGCCAGGTCACCTTCCAGTACGACGACGGCAAAATTGTCGGCATCGACGCGGTAGTTCTCTCTACTCAGCACGCTGAAGATATCGACCAGAAATCCCTGCAGGAAGCAGTGATGGAAGAGATCATCAAGCCGGTTCTGCCAACCGAGTGGCTGAACGCTTCTACCAAATACTTCATCAACCCAACGGGCCGCTTTGTTATCGGTGGACCAATGGGCGACTGCGGTCTGACCGGTCGTAAGATCATCGTTGATACCTACGGCGGCATGGCGCGTCACGGTGGCGGCGCATTCTCCGGTAAGGATCCGTCTAAGGTTGACCGTTCTGCAGCCTACGCGGCACGTTATGTTGCGAAAAACATCGTTGCGGCTGGCCTGGCTGACCGCTGTGAAATCCAGGTTTCCTACGCCATCGGCGTGGCAGAACCCACCTCTATCATGGTTGAAACCTTCGGTACCGAAAAAGTGGCAACCGAGCAGCTGACCCTGCTGGTACGCGAGTTCTTCGACCTGCGTCCATACGGCCTGATTCAGATGCTGGATCTGCTGCACCCGATCTACAAAGAAACCGCTGCTTACGGTCACTTTGGTCGCGAACATTTCCCATGGGAAAAAACCGACAAAGCCGCTCAGCTGCGTGAAGCTGCCGGTCTGAAATAATCGACTGACAAAGCTTTAATGAGGCCAGCCGCGTGCTGGCCTTTTTGTTTTTCTGCCCCATTACCCCTGTCTGAAAACGCTCTCACCGCGAGAAAAGCGCAGCCCTTTCGGAATACTCTCTTTGTTTGTCTCGCCCCTCTCACATACTTTTACAGTATCCCATTCAAATCTTTACATTCAAAAAACATAAAACTAACCGGAGGGCTTGATGCCTGATAATAAAAAAAAGGGGCGGACGTCCAATAAGACGATGACATTCTTCGTCTGCTTCCTCGCAGCACTGGCAGGATTACTGTTTGGTCTGGATATCGGCGTAATTGCCGGTGCCCTGCCGTTCATTACCGATGAATTCCAGATCAGTTCCCACACCCAGGAGTGGGTGGTGAGCTCAATGATGTTCGGGGCGGCGGTCGGGGCGGTCGGCAGCGGCTGGCTCTCCTTCAAGCTCGGGCGTAAAAAGAGCCTGATGATTGGCGCGATCCTGTTTGTCGCCGGCTCGCTCTTTTCCGCCGCGGCACCTAACGTGGAAGTGCTGATTGCCTCCCGCGTGCTGCTGGGCCTGGCGGTGGGTGTGGCCTCTTATACCGCGCCGCTGTACCTGTCGGAGATTGCGCCGGAGAAAATCCGCGGCAGCATGATCTCCATGTACCAGCTGATGATCACTATCGGTATTCTCGGGGCCTATCTTTCTGACACCGCCTTCAGCTACAGCGGCGCATGGCGCTGGATGCTGGGGGTGATCATTATCCCGGCGGTGCTGCTGCTGATTGGCGTCTTCTTCCTGCCTGACAGCCCGCGCTGGTTTGCCGCCAAACGCCGCTTTAACGATGCGGAAAGGGTGCTGCTGCGCCTGCGCGACACCAGCGCCGAAGCGAAGCGTGAGCTGGAAGAGATCCGCGAAAGCCTGCAGGTAAAACAGAGCGGCTGGGCGCTGTTTAAAGAGAACAGCAACTTCCGTCGGGCGGTGTTCCTTGGCGTATTGCTGCAGATCATGCAGCAGTTCACCGGGATGAACGTCATCATGTATTACGCGCCGAAAATCTTTGAACTGGCGGGTTACAGCAACACCACCCAGCAGATGTGGGGCACCGTGATTGTCGGCCTGACCAACGTGCTGGCAACCTTTATCGCCATCGGTCTGGTGGATCGCTGGGGCCGTAAACCGACCCTGACGCTGGGCTTCCTGGTGATGGCCGTCGGCATGGGCGTGCTGGGCACCATGCTGCATGTGGGTATCGAGTCCCCTGAACTGCAGTACGTGGCCGTGGGGATGCTGCTGATGTTTATCGTTGGTTTTGCGATGAGCGCAGGCCCGCTGATCTGGGTGCTCTGCTCTGAGATCCAGCCGCTGAAAGGCCGCGACTTCGGTATTACCTGCTCCACCGCCACTAACTGGATCGCCAACATGATTGTCGGCGCAACCTTCCTGACCATGCTCGATACGCTGGGTAACGCCAACACCTTCTGGGTGTACGGCGGTCTGAACCTGCTGTTTATCGTCCTGACCCTGTGGCTGGTTCCTGAAACTAAACACGTTTCGCTGGAACATATCGAACGCAACCTGATGAAAGGTCGTCCCCTGCGCGAAATTGGCGCTCACGACTGATCCTTCCGGCTTCCTCCCTCGCGGAGGAAGCCCCTTGCACCGCCCCACCGCACGTTTTATGCTCTGCCCCTATGAAAACACCCCGTCTCCCCATTGCGCTTCAGCAAGCCGCCATGCGCAGCCTGCGCGACAAACTGGCCCAGGCCAACCTGAAGCTCGGCCGGAACTACCCTGAACCTAAGCTGGTCTGGCAGCAGCGCGGCACCGCAGCAGGCACCGCCTGGCTGGATGCGTATGAGATCCGCCTCAACCCCGTTTTAATGCTGGAAAACCAGCAGGCCTTTATCGACGAAGTGGTACCGCACGAGCTGGCGCATCTGCTGGTGTGGAAGCACTTTGGCCGCGTGGCGCCGCACGGCAAAGAGTGGAAATGGATGATGGAAGCGGTGCTGGGCGTGCCTGCTCGTCGGACCCACCAGTTCGAGCTTGATTCCGTTCGCCGCAATACGTTCCCCTACCGCTGCCAGTGTCAGCAGCACCAGCTCACGGTGCGTCGTCATAACCGTGTCGTGCGCGGCGAAGCCACCTACCGCTGCGTGAAATGCGGTGAACCGCTTATTGCCGGGTAAGCGGCAGAACTATCAGGAACATTCCTGATCTGCCTGATTGCATATAAGAACAACTTTCGTTACGTTGCGGGCTCGTTTTGACACGGAGTTGACGATGTCCCGTAATTTCTCTCTCGCGGTCGCGTTTCTGACGACGGCGTTCTCAGGCCATGCGCTGGCCGAAGGTATCAACAGTTTTTCTCAGGCAAAAGCCGCAGGCGTGAAGGTCAATGCTGACGTCGCGGGTGATTTTTACTGTGGCTGCAAAATTAACTGGCAGGGCAAAAAAGGGGTCGTGGACCTGGCGTCCTGCGGCTACAAAGTGCGTAAAAATGAAAACCGCGCCAGCCGCATTGAATGGGAACATGTGGTTCCGGCCTGGCAGTTCGGCCACCAGCGCCAGTGCTGGCAGGATGGCGGACGCAAAAACTGCGCCAAAGACCCGGTTTATCGCCAGATTGAGAGCGACATGCATAACCTGCAGCCCGCCGTGGGCGAGGTGAATGGCGATCGCGGCAACTTTATGTACAGCCAGTGGAACGGCGGCGAAGGCCAGTACGGCCAGTGTGCGATGAAGGTCGATTTCAAAGAGAAGCTTGCCGAGCCCCCGGCCCGCGCGCGCGGCAGCATCGCCCGTACCTACTTCTATATGCGCGATCGCTATAACCTCAACCTCTCCCGCCAGCAAACCCAGCTCTTCAACGCCTGGGATAAACTCTATCCAGTGACCGCCTGGGAGTGCGAGCGCGACGAGCGCATTGCCAAAGTGCAGGGGAATCACAACCCTTACGTCCAGCGCGCTTGCCAGGCGCAAAAGAGCTAACCTACACTAGCGGCAACTGTTTCTTTAAGTGTATACCCCTCACCCTGACCCTCTCCCCATAGGGGAGAAGGGACAGAATGTGCCGGGTATTCAGCTCTTGACGGATTTATTAATTATGCGCGTTCCCCGTATTTATCACCCTGAACCGATCGCCGCAGGCAGCGAGATTGCCCTGTCTGAAGAGGCCGCCAACCACGTGGGCCGCGTGCTGCGCATGGGTACAGGCCAGGCCATTCAGCTATTTGATGGTTCAAACCAGGTTTTTGACGCGAATATCATCCGCGCCGATAAGAAAAGCGTGCACGTCAGCATCGTGCGTGGCGAAATCGACGATCGTGAATCACCGCTGCATATCCATTTAGGCCAGGTGATGTCGCGCGGCGAAAAAATGGAATTCACTATCCAGAAATCGATCGAACTGGGTGTAAGCCTCATTACGCCACTTTTTTCTGAGCGCTGCGGCGTTAAACTGGATGCTGAACGTCTGAATAAGAAGCTCCAGCAGTGGCAAAAAATCGCCATTGCCGCCTGTGAGCAGTGTGGCCGCAACCGCGTCCCGGAGATCCGCCCGGCGATGGATCTTGAAGCCTGGTGTGCCGAAGAGGAGCAGGGTCTGAAGCTCAACCTTCACCCCCGCGCCAGCGCCAGCATCAACACCCTGCCGCTGCCGGTTGAGCGCGTGCGCTTGTTGATTGGCCCGGAAGGCGGCCTGTCGGCGGATGAGATCGCCATGACCGCACGCTACCAGTTTACTGATATTCTGTTGGGACCCCGCGTTCTGCGTACTGAGACCACCGCGCTAACCGCCATCACTGCCCTGCAGGTGCGTTTTGGCGATTTAGGTTGAAGCATTAACGGAGAAGACAATGATCAAGCTCGGCATCGTGATGGATCCCATCACAAGCATCAATATCAAGAAAGATTCCAGCTTCGCTATGCTGCTGGAAGCGCAACGTCGCGGCTACCAGCTCCACTATATGGAGATGAGCGACCTGTATCTGATTAACGGCGAAGCGCGGGCCCGCACCCGCATCGTCAACGTCGAGCAGAATTACGATAAATGGTATGAGTTCGGTTCCGAGCAGGATCTGCCCCTGGCCGAACTCGACGTCATCCTGATGCGTAAAGATCCGCCGTTCGACACCGAATACATCTACTGCACCTATATTCTTGAGCGCGCAGAAGAGAAAGGCACGCTGATCGTCAACAAACCGCAGAGTCTGCGCGACTGTAACGAGAAGCTCTACACCGCCTGGTTCTCCGACCTGACGCCAGAGACGCTGGTAACGCGCAGCAAAGCCCAGTTGAAAGCCTTCTGGCAGAAACACGGCGATATCATCCTGAAGCCGCTGGACGGCATGGGCGGCGCCTCTATCTTCCGCGTCAAAGAGGGTGACCCGAACCTGGGCGTTATTGCCGAAACCCTGACCGAGCATGGCACCCGCTACTGCATGGCGCAGAACTATATTCCGGCGATTGTCGACGGCGACAAGCGCGTGCTGGTGGTGGACGGCGAGCCGGTGCCTTACTGCCTGGCGCGTATTCCGCAGGGCGGCGAAACCCGTGGTAACCTGGCGGCCGGTGGCCGTGGCGAACCGCGTCCGCTGACCGAAAGCGACTGGGAAATTGCCCGCCGCGTGGGTCCGCTGTTAAAAGCCAAGGGGCTGATCTTTGTGGGTCTCGACATCATTGGCGACCGCCTGACGGAAGTGAACGTCACCAGCCCGACCTGCATTCGTGAAATCGAAGCTGAGTTCCCGGTATCCATTACCGGCATGCTGATGGATGCCATCGAAAAACGGCTGAAGCAGTAATAGCTCCCATATTTATACACACAGCCATTCATGTTGCATCAAGACGGCAAGCCTGAGGATCCCCAGGAGCATAGACAACTATGTGACTGGGGTCCGAAGGCGCAGCCAACGCAGAGGCAGCGTGAAGGGCGAAGTGTATAGTGACAGTATCGGGTTTTGTCCGCATACTGGGTGCTGTCGCTTTTTAAACCAGGAAACAGAACCTCTGACAATGAATTTACAGCATCACTTTCTTATTGCCATGCCTGCTCTCCAGGACCCGATTTTCCGCCGTTCCGTCGTTTATATCTGCGAGTACAGCGAAGAAGGCGCGATGGGGATTATCATCAATAAACCGCTGGAAAATCTTTCTGTTGAAGGCATTCTGGAAAAATTGAAAATTTCCCAGGACGAACGTGTGCCTGAAATTCGTCTCGACAAACCGGTAATGCTCGGTGGCCCGCTGGCAGAAGATCGCGGCTTTATCCTGCATACGCCGCCAGGTTTTTCCTCCAGCATCCGTATCTCTGACAATACCGTTGTGACCACCTCCCGTGACGTGCTGGAGACGCTGGGCACAGAAAAGCAGCCTGCCGATGTGCTGGTGGCGCTCGGTTACTCCTCATGGGAAAAAGGTCAGCTTGAGCAGGAGATCCTGGATAATGCCTGGCTCACCGCCCCGGCAGATTTGAACATTCTGTTTAAAACCCCGATCGCCGATCGCTGGCGTGATGCGGCTAAGCTGATTGGCATTGATATCCAGACCATGCCTGGCGTAGCGGGGCATGCCTGATGAGCGGCACGCTTCTCGCCTTTGATTTCGGCACCAAAAGTATCGGCGTGGCAATCGGCCAGCGCATTACCGGCACCGCTCGCCCATTGACGGCGCTGAAAGCGCAAAACGGCACCCCGGACTGGAACCTGATTGAACGACTGCTGAAAGAGTGGCAGCCGGATGTCGTGATTGTCGGCTTACCGCTGAATATGGATGGCACCGAACAGCCATTAACTGCCCGGGCGCGCAATTTTGCCAATAAAATTCATGGCCGTTTTGGGGTGGCGATCAAGCTGCACGACGAACGGTTAAGCACGGTAGAAGCCCGCGCCGGTCTGTTTGAGCATGGCGGTTTCCGCGCACTTAACAAAGGCAGCGTCGATTCCGCCTCCGCCGTGGTTATCCTTGAGAGTTTCTTCGAGCAGGGTTACTGATCCCCCCTTCCCTTTGCCCGGTTCCCCGGGCAAATCACGTTTATTCCGCCAGCAGCGTGGCGTTGAGCGCGGTCAGTTCAGTAAGACGCGTCCGGACGCTCGCATCGTCAATATTCCACATACCGGCAAACGCCAGCGCGGCATGATGCGCGCCCACGGGTAGCGCCATCGACACTTCACCGTCGTCGTGATGCCAGATCACATGCCCCTGCTCGCGCTGCTGCGCCACATGCGGGGCCAGGTTTTGCCACTGCTCGGGCGTAAAGCGAGGGATTAGCGCTTCATCCGTTTCGCTCGCCAGCAGCGACATGCCAATCACCGATTGCCAGGCAGGCAGCATGTGGAAACCGGCCAGCGCCTGGCTGGTCTGGCTGCCGGGAACGGAGTGCCAGATATAGATAACCTGGTCTTCCCACAAAACCCCCAGCGCCACCACGATGTCGCGCGGCGCATGGCGCTCCAGCCGGGGCAGCGCCCGGGAGAAGAGCTCAGAGCCACGGATGGACTGCGCCGCCAGGGCATGAATGCCGGGGCCGGGAAGATAGCGACGATGATCGTCCTGCATGGTCAGGCCAATGGAGGCCATCGTCATCAGCAAACGGTTAACACGGGTGGTGTTAATCCCCATCAGTCGTGCGAGTTCACGGCAGCCGATGGCGCGGCCGCTGGAAACCAGATACTGCAGACAGCGAATGCCGTCGATAAGACTTTGGTTCGGTTGTGATGACATAGCCGCTTCAATCAGTGCAATCAGAAAGTCGATTTTAGCGCCCGTACCGAAGGAAACAAGGCCGCGAAGCCATTCTCTGCTGCCGCTAATGCATCACAGCCGCCCCTGTGCCCGGCGCTCGGCAAGGCTCTGATCGAAATTCTGCATGCCTGCCTGCTGCCCGGTCTGGATCACGCCGGGCAGTTGCCAGGTTCTACCTTCGCGGATCAAATTCGCGGCGGCAGGGGTATTCACCAGCAGCTCAAACAGTGCGACGCGACCCTGCTGGTTATCCCTTTCGAGCTTTTGCGCCAGCACGGCGCGCAGGCTGCCCGCCAGCTGTTTACGTACCGGCTCTTTTTCCTGTGCGGGGAAGGCATCCACTAGCCTCTCTACCGCCTGAGCCGCTCCCCGGGTGTGCAGGGTCGCCAGCACCAGATGCCCCGTCTCGGCGGCGGTGAGCGCAAGGCGGATCGTCTCGCTGTCACGCAGTTCGCCCAGCAGGATCACATCCGGATCTTCACGCAGGGCCGCCCGTAACCCATCGGCAAACGACGGACAGTGCAGGCCAATCTCCCGCTGCTGCACCAGGCAGCGCTTGCTCTGATGGATAAACTCCACCGGATCTTCCAGAGTCAGAATATGCCCGTCGCTGTGGTGATTGAGAAAATCGACCATGGCCGCAAGGGTGGTGGATTTGCCGCTGCCGGTGGCCCCGGTCACCAGAATCAGGCCGTTATCGTTGGTCAGCAGCTCGGGTATCGCCCGCGGCGTGCCCAGGGTTCGCAGCTGTGGACACTGCTCTGCAAGCAGCCGCAGCGCCAGCGAACAGCCTTGCGTATGGGCAAAGGCGCTGGCCCGCAGCCGGTGGTGCTCCAGCGCGACGGCAAAATCCACCTGTCCCTGGGCGCACCAGGCTCCCTGCTGCTCATCGCTGAGCCAGCTTTTTAGCAGCATGGCGACATCCGGTCCCGGAAAAGGGGCGAATTCCATTTTCCCGCGCCGCCGCCAGCGTGGTGGCGCGTTACTGCACAGGTGTAGATCCGACACGTTATGCTTTACACTAAGGGCCACAATTTCTTCCATATCCATTTAATGATCCCCGGAAAATGAACGACATTGCGCATAACCTGGCACAGGTCAGGGACAAAATCTCAGCCGCAGCAACGCGTTGCGGCCGTGCTTCAGAAGAAGTTACGTTGCTTGCAGTCAGTAAAACCAAACCTGCGAGCGCCATCGCAGAAGCGATTGACGCAGGCCAGCGCATGTTCGGTGAAAATTACGTGCAGGAAGGGGTGGAAAAGATTCGCCACTTCCGGGAAGCAGGCGCCGCGGATCTGCAGTGGCACTTTATTGGGCCCCTGCAGTCGAACAAAAGCCGGCTGGTGGCGGAGCATTTCGACTGGTGTCATACCGTCGATCGACTGCGCATCGCCACCCGTCTGAGCGAACAGCGCCCGGCAGAAATGCCACCGCTTAACGTGCTGATTCAAATCAATATTAGCGATGAGAACAGCAAATCCGGTATTGCGCTGGAAGCGCTTGATCAGCTGGCGGAACAGGTGGCAGCCATGCCTGGCCTTACGCTTCGCGGGTTAATGGCGATCCCGGCCCCGGAGTCAGATTACGACAGGCAGTTTGCCGTAGCCCGGCAAATGGCTGTAGCATTTGAGGCGCTTAAAACACGCTTCCCAACGGTCGACACGCTTTCACTGGGCATGACGGACGATATGGCTGCCGCGATTGCAGCTGGCAGCACCATGGTGCGCATCGGGACAGCTATTTTCGGCGCGCGCGATTACACCCAATAATAAGGAAACCTGAGGAACGCCATGAAGACGTTGACCTTCCTGCTCTCAACGGTCATTGAACTGTATACGATGGTGCTTTTGTTACGCGTCTGGATGCAGTGGGCCCGTTGTGATTTTTATAACCCCTTCTCGCAGTTTGTCGTGAAAGTCACCCAACCGATTGTCGGGCCGCTGCGCCGGGTGATCCCGCCGATGGGGCCTATTGACAGCGCCTCTCTGCTGATTGCGCTGATCCTGTGCGTGGTAAAAGCGATCGTGCTGTTTATGGTCATCACCTTCCAGCCGATCATCTGGATCGCAGCGGTGTTGATCCTGATAAAAACCATCGGCCTGCTGATTTTCTGGGTGCTGCTGCTGATGGCGATCATGAGTTGGGTAAGCCAGGGCCGTAGCCCGGTGGAATACTCCCTGATTCAGCTCGCCGACCCGCTGCTGCGCCCGATTCGTAATCTGCTGCCAGCCATGGGCGGGATCGACTTCTCCCCGATGATCCTCGTGCTGCTGCTGTACGTCATCAATATGGGTATCGCTGAACTGCTGCAGTCCACAGGCAACGTGCTGCTGCCGGGGCTGTGGATGGCGTTATGAGTGCGGTCAGCACTTGCGCCGACGGGCTGGTTTTACGGCTGTATATTCAGCCGAAAGCCAGCCGTGATTCGATTATCGGGCTGCATGGCGACGAAGTAAAAGTCGCCATCACCGCGCCCCCAGTGGACGGCCAGGCGAATGCCCACCTGGTGAAGTATCTGGCTAAGCAGTTTCGCGTCGCGAAAGGCCATGTGCTGATCGAGAAGGGTGAACTGGGACGCCACAAGCAGGTCAAAATTCTTAATCCGCAACATATCCCGACGGAAGTCGCGGCACTGATACAACAGGATTAACACATGCAAAAAGTTGTTCTCGCTACCGGTAACGCCGGTAAAGTGCGCGAGCTGGCCTCGCTGTTAAATGATTTTGGTCTGGACGTGGTTGCCCAGACCGAGCTGGGCGTGGACTCTGCCGAAGAGACCGGCCTGACGTTTATCGAAAACGCCATTCTGAAGGCGCGCCATGCTGCGCAGGTCACCGGCCTACCGGCCATTGCCGACGACTCCGGTCTGGCGGTGGACGTGCTTGGCGGTGCGCCTGGAATTTACTCCGCCCGCTATTCCGGCGTCGATGCCAGCGACCAGCAGAACCTTGAAAAGCTGCTGGACGCGCTTAAGGACGTACCGGACGAACAGCGCAAGGCACAGTTCCACTGCGTGCTGGTCTATATGCGCCATGCCGAAGACCCAACGCCGATTGTCTGCCACGGCAGCTGGCCGGGTGTCATCGCCCGCGAGGCGGCTGGCAACGGCGGCTTTGGCTATGACCCGATCTTCTTTGTCCCGACCGAGGGCAAAACCGCTGCGGAACTGACCCGCGAAGAAAAAAGCGCGATCTCCCACCGTGGACGCGCCCTGAAACTGTTACTGGAAGCATTACGTAATGGCTAATTTGCCACCCCTGAGTCTTTATATTCACATCCCGTGGTGCGTGCAGAAATGCCCGTACTGCGATTTCAACTCGCATGCGCTGAAAGGCGAAGTGCCTCATGACGATTACGTTCAGCATCTGCTTGCCGATCTGGACGCTGACGTCGCTTACGCGCAGGGACGTGAAGTTAAGACCATTTTTATCGGTGGCGGTACGCCGAGCCTGCTCTCAGGCCCGGCGATGCAGACGCTGCTGGATGGCGTGCGTGCGCGCCTCAGTCTGGCAGCGGATGCAGAAATTACCATGGAGGCCAATCCGGGGACGGTTGAGGCCGACCGTTTTGTGGAGTATCAGCGCGCCGGGGTGAACCGTATCTCCATTGGCGTGCAGAGCTTCAGCGAGCCAAAGTTAAAGCGTCTGTGCCGAATTCATGGCCCGGATGAGGCGAAGCGCGCCGCCCATCTCGCGACCGGGCTGGGGCTACGCAGCTTCAACCTCGACCTGATGCACGGCCTGCCGGATCAGTCTCTGGCAGAGGCGCTGGACGATCTGCGCCAGGCCATTGAGCTGAATCCGCCGCACCTCTCGTGGTATCAACTGACCATTGAGCCGAACACGCTGTTCGGGTCGCGTCCCCCGGTACTGCCTGATGATGACGCGCTGTGGGATATTTTCGAGCAGGGCCACAGGCTTCTGACCGCCGCCGGGTATCAGCAGTACGAAACTTCGGCCTATGCCAAGCCGGGCTACCAGTGTCAGCACAACCTGAACTACTGGCGTTTTGGCGACTACCTGGGCATTGGATGTGGCGCACACGGCAAAGTGACATTCCCGGACGGGCGTATTCTGCGCACGGCCAAAACCCGCCATCCGCGCGGCTATATGGAAGGACGCTATCTTGAGCGCAGCCATGATGTCGAAGCCGCAGATAAGCCGTTCGAGTTCTTTATGAACCGCTTCCGCCTGCTGGAAGCCGCACCGCGCGCGGAGTTTACGCTGTATACCGGGTTAGCGGAATCGGTGATTCGCCCGCAGATTGACGAGGCGCTGGCGCAGGGGTATCTAACCGAGTGCGCAGATTTCTGGCAGATCACCGAGCATGGCAAACTGTTCTTAAACTCCCTTCTCGAGCTTTTCCTCGCCGAAGAATCCTGAAGCCTGATTCAGGATTTTGCATCCCGTTCTGCTGGCTGAGGGAAAAGCTGGCAGAGTGTGGGGATGGAAAAATCAAAACAGCTACGAATAAACATGACGCCAGAAGAGGTGCGCCTTTGGTATCTACTTCGGGGACGGCATTTCTATGGCTTCAAGTTTCGCCGCCAGATGCCGGTGGGTTCTTACATCGTTGATTTTGCGTGCTTTAAGGCCCGATTAATTGTTGAACTGGATGGTGGACAGCATCAGGATGATGAAAAGTACGATCTACGCAGAACGGCTTATCTGAATTCGCGTGGCTGGCGTGTGATTCGGTTCTGGAATAACGAATTCAGGGCGAACGAAGAGGGCGTATTGATGGTTATTCTGCAACATCTGCAATTCCTGATTCCCTCACCCTAACCCTCTCCCACAGGGAGAGGGAACTCGTACTCCCTCTCCCATGGGGAGAGGGCCGGGGTGAGGGGCCCAGAGCGCACCAACCTACTTCAGCGATCCCACCAGCCCCTTGCGGCTCTCTTCCAGCGAAACCACCCGTTTACACACGTCTTTACCGAATTTCTGGAAATCAGCTTCCTGGTTTTTCCATTCGTTCTGAATAGAGGTTTGTAGACCGCCCAGGCTACCCAGCACGCCCTGCAGCGGGTTGCCGCCGCCCTTCAGCACCGCTTTGGCGCCCATCTCGTTAATGCTGTCCTGCAAAATGCCGCCCATCGCCTGGTTTACCAGCTGCTGCCCGTCGGCGCGCACCTGATCGATCGCCTTGTAGTGGAACGTCAGGCCATCGGTACGATGCTCAATAATGCGGTTCATCTGCTCTTTTAACTGCGCGTCCAGTTTGGTCAGGCGCGAGCGCATGTTGCTGCTCTCCCCTACCTCTTTAGCGATGATCTTATCCAGCGCCACACGGCCTTTTTCCACGCGGGTCTGCGCGCCTTCGTCTATCCAAGGCAGCGCGCTGCGCAGATCGGCCTGGTAATCTTTCGCCTGTTCACGTTGGGCGGCGCTGAGCTGGTACTGCTTGCCGTTGAACATCACGTTGCCATCAGGGGTGATCACCAGGTTGCCGTTCTCACCTTTTACCTGCACGGTTTGCGGACTGAGGATCACATCGTCGCGCGGCGTGACTTCGCATTTGTACTCTGCGTGAGCAGTCAGGGCCGTGGTCATTAAAGCCGCAGCGAGCAGCGTTTTGCGCATCATATCTTCTCCCTCATACAAAATGGGCCAGCAATTGCTGGCCCCTGATGCTCTATTAGTCCCACCAAATGTCGAAAAGTTCGCTGATGCGCACCTCTTCGAATTTGTGGTCTTCCAGCCACTTACGCACGATGGCCTGGTGTTCTTCGGTGCACTGGCCGATCTCCTGTTTGCAGATCAACCCTTCCCACGCCAGGTAGCCGCTGCCGTCAAACGCCAGCTTGTTCGGCTCGATCACTTCATTGATGAACGCATCCACGTCTTCATCAATTTTTTCTACGCTGGTGCCTTCCGGGAAACGCCATGCAACCGAAAAACCAATTTCCTGAAACTCGTCGATGTGCATTTTCTTACGCAGACGACGGCTACGGTTCTTTGCCATTATTTCACCCTCTCGAACATTAAGTCCCATACGCCGTGGCCAAGACGATGGCCACGCTGTTCAAATTTGGTTACCGGACGTGATTCAGGACGCGGCACATAGTCGTTGCTCTGCGACTGGTTTTTATACCCGTCGAGACCTGACATCACTTCCAGCATATGTTCCGCATACTGTTCCCAGTCGGTCGCCATGTGGAAAACACCACCCAGCTTCAGCTTGCTTTTGACCAGTTCGGCAAACGGTGCCTGAACGATACGGCGTTTATTATGACGCGCTTTGTGCCATGGGTCAGGGAAAAAGAGCTGAACCATGTTCAGAGAATTGTCAGGGATCATCTTGTGCAGCACTTCTACCGCGTCGTGACACATGACGCGCAGGTTCTCGACGCCCTCTTCATGGGCCGTCGCCAGGCAAGCGCCTACGCCCGGTGAGTGTACCTCAATGCCGAGGAAGTTCTGCTCCGGGCGCGCTTTGGCCATCGTGACCAGCGAAGCGCCCATACCGAAACCGATCTCCAGCGTAATCGGTGCATCGCGGCCAAAGAGTTCAACAAAGTCGAGCGGCTGTTCGGTGAACTCAACGCCCATCACCGGCCAGTAGTTATCCAGCGCGTGCTGCTGCCCTTTTGTCAGGCGCCCCTGACGGCGGACAAAGCTGCGAATACGGCGCAGCGGGCGGCCGTTTTCATCGAATTCCGGTGATATGACGTCGTTTTTCATAAAAGAGTAGTCTGCTTGTGAGAATGTTCGGGAAACGGGCATTATCCAAAGTTAATGACCGGATGCAAGCATGGGAAAGATCCGGTTTACAGTCGCATGCCGCTGTGCTGCAATCTGCGTCCCTGATACCGCAAAGCGAAGACCATGCAAGCCTCTCAATTTTCAGCCCAGGTGCTGGACTGGTACGACAAATACGGGCGTAAAACCCTGCCCTGGCAAACTGAAAAAACACCGTACAAAGTATGGCTCTCAGAGGTGATGTTGCAACAAACGCAGGTCGCGACGGTTATCCCTTATTTTGAGCGCTTTATGGCGCGTTTCCCGACGGTCACCGCTCTGGCCAACGCCCCGCTGGACGAAGTGCTGCATCTTTGGACCGGGCTCGGCTATTACGCCCGCGCCCGCAATCTGCACAAAGCCGCCCAGCAGGTGGTGTCGCTGCACGGAGGCATCTTCCCCGAAACCTTCGATGAAGTGGCCGCCCTGCCGGGCGTCGGGCGTTCCACCGCCGGGGCGATCCTCTCCCTTTCGCTGGGCAAACATTTCCCTATTCTCGACGGCAACGTGAAACGCGTGCTGGCGCGCTGCTACGCAGTCAGCGGCTGGCCGGGCAAAAAAGAGGTGGAAAAACGCCTGTGGGAAATCAGTGAAGCGGTGACGCCCGCCAGAGGGGTTGAACGTTTTAACCAGGCGATGATGGATTTAGGGGCGATGGTCTGCACCCGCTCGAAACCTAAATGCGAACTTTGCCCGCTCAATCATCTGTGCGTGGCCTATGCTAACCAGTCGTGGGCGCAGTATCCCGGTAAAAAACCGAAGCAGACCCTGCCAGAGCGTACCGGCTATTTTCTGCTGATGCAGCACGAGGAGACCGTGTACCTCGCCCAGCGTCCTCCAAGCGGATTATGGGGCGGACTGTTCTGCTTCCCGCAGTTTGAGGATGAGGCCGGACTTCGCGACTGGCTGGCGCAGCGCGGCATTAGCGCCGATACTCTTGTGCAGCTCACCGCGTTTCGCCACACCTTCAGCCATTTCCATCTGGATATTGTGCCGATGTGGCTTCCCGTGTCCTCATTCACGGCGTGCATGGATGAAGGCAGCGCTCTCTGGTATAACTTAGCGCAACCGCCATCAGTGGGTCTGGCGGCTCCCGTAGAGCGCCTGTTACAGCAATTACGTGTCGGAGCAACGGTTTAGCTCCGGGCGACAAAGAGGAATCAGTATGGCCAGAACAATTTTTTGCACCTTCCTGCAACGTGAAGCAGAAGGTCAGGACTTCCAGCTTTATCCGGGCGATCTGGGTAAGCGCATCTATAACGAGATCTCAAAAGAAGCGTGGGCGCAGTGGCAGCACAAGCAAACCATGCTGATTAACGAGCGCAAGCTCAATATGATGAACGTTGAACACCGTAAACAGCTCGAAGAAGAGATGGTCAATTTCCTGTTTGAAGGGAAAGAGGTGCACATCGAAGGTTATACGCCGCCAGAAAAATAATACCCAGCGTCTGATGCCGGGTGGCGCTACGCTTGCCCGGCGAAAACAGCCCCGGAACAAACACAACACGCACTCCCGGAATGATGAAAAAATTTTTAGCGCTTGCTCTTGTTGCACCGTTACTTGTTTCGTGTTCCTCCAGTAATAAAGGCGATAGCTATAACGAAGCCTGGGTAAAGGACACCAACGGTTTTGACATTTTGATGGGGCAGTTCGCCCATAACATCGAAAACATATGGGGTTTTAACGAAGTTCTGATCGCCGGTCCAAAGGACTACGTTAAGTACACCGACGGCTACCAGACCCGCAGCCACATCAACTTTGACAAAGGGACTATCACCGTCGAGACCATCGCCGGAACCGATCCTGCCGGACGACTGCGTCAGGCGATCGTTAAAACCCTGCTGATGGGTGACGATCCGGGCTCTATCGATCTCTACTCCGACACCGACGATATCACTATCTCCAGAGAGCCGTTCCTCTATGGTCAGGTGGTGGATCAGACCGGCCAGTCCATCCGCTGGGAAGGCCGCGCCAACAACTTTGCCAACTATCTGCTGCAGACGCGCCTGAAAAGCCGCAGCAACGGCCTGCGCGTGATCTACAGCGTGACCATTAACCTGGTGCCGAACCACCTCGATAAGCGTGCGCATAAATATGTCGGGATGGTACGCCAGGCCTCGCGTAAATACGGTGTGGATGAGTCGCTGATCCTGGCGATTATGCAGACGGAGTCGTCGTTTAACCCTTACGCGGTAAGCCGTTCCGACGCCCTGGGCCTGATGCAGGTTGTGCAGCACAGCGCCGGCAAAGACGTGTTCCGCTCGCAGGGGCGTTCCGGCACCCCGAGCCGCAGCTATCTGTTCGATCCCGCAAGCAACATCGATACCGGCACCGCCTATCTGGCGATGCTGAATAACGTTTACCTGGGCGGCATTGATAACCCGACCTCGCGTCGCTACGCGGTGATCACCGCCTATAACGGTGGCGCAGGCAGCGTGCTGCGCGTCTTCTCCAACGATAAAATCAAGGCGGCGAGCATCATCAACAGCATGTCGCCGGGGGATGTTTATCAGACCCTCACCACCCGTCACCCTTCCGCAGAATCCCGCCGCTACCTCTATAAGGTCAATACGGCTCAGAAGAGCTATCGTAGAAAGTAGTGTGACTTTTTTTACCCTCTCCGTTGTGGAGAGGGTAATCCTTCATTCCTGACCGCCCGCTTTATCCATACGAAATTGTTATTTGCATCACAATCCAAACTGCAAATTAATGTGGATTGCATTTTTTTGCGGGAGGTAACAAAACATAACGCCACTCGCTGATAGAATTGCATCAAATCCAAAACCCAAATGTTTCTACACCAACATACAGCCCGCTCTCTTGTGAGGAAAGTAACATGAACCTTAAGCTGCAGCTTAAAATCTTGTCGTTTCTGCAGTTCTGTCTGTGGGGGAGCTGGCTGACCACGCTCGGCTCCTACATGTTTGTCACGCTCAAATTCGACGGTGCCTCTATCGGCGCTGTCTATAGCTCTTTGGGCATTGCCGCTGTCCTGATGCCGACGCTGCTCGGGATCGTGGCGGACAAATGGATAAGCGCGAAGTGGGTCTATGCGCTTTGTCATCTGGTGGGGGCGGGTACGCTGTTTATGGCGGCCGAAGTCACCACGCCAGGGGCGATGTTTATGGTGATCCTGCTTAACTCGCTGGCTTATATGCCAACGCTGGGGCTTATCAACACCATCTCCTACTACCGTCTGAAAAACGCCGGTATGGATATCGTGACCGACTTCCCACCGATCCGTATCTGGGGCACCATCGGCTTTATCATGGCGATGTGGGGCGTGAGCTTCGCAGGCTTCGAACTGAGCCATATGCAGCTCTACATCGGTGCTGCGCTGTCTCTGGTGCTGACGCTGTTCACCCTGACGCTGCCGCACATTCCGGTCTCTAACCAGCAGAAAAACCAGAGCTGGAGCTCCATGCTCGGCCTGGACGCGTTCGCGCTGTTCAAAAACAAACGCATGGCGATCTTCTTCATCTTCTCCATGCTGCTGGGTGCGGAGCTGCAGATCACCAACATGTTCGGCAACACCTTCCTGCACAGCTTCGATAACGACCCGATGTTCTCCGGGAGCTTTATCGTTGAACATGCCTCGGTGATGATGTCGATCTCCCAGATCTCCGAAACGCTGTTCATCCTGACCATCCCGTTCTTCCTGAGCCGCTACGGCATCAAGAACGTGATGATGATCAGTATCTTCGCGTGGATGCTGCGCTTTGGTCTGTTCGCCTACGGTGACCCGTCAGCCTTCGGTACCGTACTGCTGGTTCTGTCGATGATTGTCTACGGCTGCGCCTTCGACTTCTTCAACATCTCCGGTTCCGTGTTCGTGGAAAAAGAGGTTCGTCCGGAAATCCGCGCCAGCGCCCAGGGCATGTTCCTGATGATGACCAACGGCTTCGGCTGTATTCTCGGCGGCGTGGTGAGCGGCAAGGTTGTGGAGATGTATACCACTAACGGTATTACTAACTGGCAGCCGGTGTGGCTGATCTTCGCAGGCTACTCACTGGTACTGGCTTTCGCGTTCATGGTGCTGTTCAAGTACAAACATGTTCGTACCCCAACAGGTGCGCAGACCGTCGCGCATTAATCGGTTAAGTCCCCCTCCCTGCGGAGGGGGATTTTTTTTACTTCAGCACGTAGCCGTATAAACGCTTGATCCCGTCCGCATCCTTCTCGCTGTATACCCCCTGCAGTTCCGGTGAAAAACCGGGCAGCAGATTGACGCCCTCTTCCAGCGCCAGGAAGTAACGCTGCACCGCGCCGCCCCAGAGTTCACCCGGCACCACGCACAGCACGCCCGGCGGGTATGGCAGCGCCCCTTCCGCTGCGATGCGCCCTTCGGCTTCGCTGATGCGTACCAGTTCGACGTTACCGCGAATAAAGGCCTGGTTGGCATCCTGCGGGTTCATCGCCACGGTGGGCAGGCTCTCTTTGCGGAACATTGCCTTCTGCAGATCTTTCACGTCAAAGCTGACATACAGATCGTGCATCTCCTGACAGAGCTGGCGCAGCGTATAGTCGCGGTAGCGCACCGGATATTTGTTCCAGATGGTCGGCAGAACATCCGCCAGCGGGGTATCGTCTTCGATGTGCTGCTCAAACTGGGCCAGCATCGCCACCAGCTGCGCCATTTTTTCGGCGCTCTCCGCCGGGGTCAGCAGGAAGAGAATGGAGTTGAGATCGCACTTCTCCGGGACAATGCCTTTCTCACGCAGGTAGTGCGCCAGAATGGTCGCCGGAATACCAAAATCGGTATATTCCCCGCTTTCAGCGTCGATGCCCGGCGTGGTCAGCAGCAGCTTGCAGGGATCGACAAAATACTGTTGCTCGGCATAGCCCTCAAAGCCGTGCCATTTCGCCCCCGGTTCAAAGCTGAAGAAGCGCAGCTCGCTGGCAATTGCGTGGGTTGGGTGATCCTGCCACGGACGTCCGGCCACGACCGGCGGGATAAACGGCTTAATCATCTTACAGTTGGCGATAATCGCCTTGCGCGCTTCAATGCCCAGCTCAACGCACTCTGCCCACAGCCGACGCCCGCTCTCCCCTTCGTGGATCTTGGCGTTCACGTCGAGGGCCGCAAACAGCGGGTAGAACGGGCTTGTAGAGGCGTGCATCATGAAGGCGTTGTTGAGCCGCTTATGCGGGCAGAAACGCGCCTGGCCGCGGATATGGTTATCCTTTTTATGGATCTGCGAAGTCTGGGAGAACCCGGCCTGCTGTTTGTGCACCGACTGGGTGACAAAGATCCCCGGATCGTTGGCGTTCAGCTCCAGCAGCAGCGGCGAACTGTCCGCCATCATCGGGATAAACTGCTCGTAACCCACCCACGCGGAGTCAAACAGGATGTAGTCGCAGAGCTGGCCAATCTTGTCGATCACCTGGCGGGCGTTATAGATGGTGCCGTCATAGGTGCCGAGCTGGATCACCGCCAGGCGGAACGGACGCGCTTCACGGGCTTTTTCCGGAGCGACTTCACGGACCAGCTCCCGCAGGTAGGCCTCGTCAAAACAGCAGTCATCAATGCCGCCAATAAAGCCAAACGGGTTGCGGGCTGCTTCGAGATAAACCGGCGTGGCACCGGCCTGGATCAGAGCGCCATGATGGTTGGACTTATGGTTGTTGCGGTCGAACAGCACCAGATCGCCACGGGTCAGCAGCGCATTGGTCACCACCTTGTTGGCGGCCGAGGTGCCGTTGAGAACGAAGTAGGTTTTGTCGGCGTTAAACACTTTCGCCGCGAACTTTTGCGCATGTTTGGCGGAACCTTCGTGGATCAGCAGATCGCCAAGCTTCACGTCGGCGTTGCACATATCGGCACGAAAGACGTTCTCACCGAAGAAATCGAAAAACTGACGCCCTGCAGGGTGCTTCTTAAAGAACGCGCCGTGCTGGTGCCCCGGACAGGCAAAGGTGCTGTTGTCCATCGCCACGTACTGAGTGAGGGTGTCGAAAAACGGCGGCAACAGGTTCTCTTCGTAGCGACAGGCGGCGGCTTCCAGCTCTAACCACTCCTGCGCTTTGCCGTCGATCACCGCATCGACACCCGCAGGGGCTTCTACAGGCTCTGTTGAGAACATATAGACAGGCAGATGGAAACCGGTGCGTTTCAGTAACGCGAGGATGCCGCTGTGACTGTCAGCGACGGTAATGACGACTGCCGCCACATCCGTAAAATCTGTGTTATCCAGCGTCACCACTTCCCGGTGCGTGGATAAGGCGGACGCCAGCTCGCGGCTGACGGCAATTTTCATTGATTTCATAAGCGCAAATACCCGTGCAAGGCGAGAAAAAGCCCCGGACAGGGAGTCCCCCTGCCCAACGAATGTGTCTGACCGGAGTTCAGCTCCGACCGCCAGACATCAGTAAAAACAGAACGCGTCTGGTTTTACTGTTGTCCTGCAGTGAGCCTGCGTTACCCTCACCGCATGGTGAGCGTAGAATAAGATGTGTCGATACGGCCAGCCATTCGCACAGCGAGAGAAGATCTGTTCATGGGCGGCCCCGTATCTGAGAGAAGAAAATTCGCGCAATAATGTCACCTTTCATAAGGTGGTGCAAGAAGGAATCTTTATGCAAAATACGTCATTACATTTGGCGATTACTCACTGAAAAGAGTAATAATAATGCAATATCAATGAGTAAATAACAGGAGTTCGCAGTGGTTATTGGACCATTTATTAACGCAGGTGCGGTGCTGCTGGGCGGCGTGCTGGGCGCCGTGCTGAGCCAGCGATTACCGGAGCGTATTCGCTCCTCCATGCCCTCGATCTTCGGCCTGGCCTCACTAGGTATTGGTATTCTGCTGGTCATCAAGTGCGCCAACCTGCCGGTAATGGTGCTGGCAACGCTGATTGGCGAGTTTTGCTATCTGGAGAAGGGTATTAATGGTGCCGTCAGCAGAGCGAAAAATCTGCTCTCGCGGGGTAAACAGAAAGGCGGCGGTCACGACGCGTTTATCCAGAACTATGTGGCCATCATTATTCTGTTCTGCGCCAGCGGTACGGGAATTTTTGGTTCGATGCAGGAAGGAATGATCGGAGATCCGAGCATACTGATCGCGAAAGCCTTTCTCGATTTCTTTACCGCCACCATCTTTACGACCACACTCGGTATTGCCGTCGCCGCCATCTGCGTGCCGATGCTGCTTATCCAGCTCGCCCTGGCAACCTGCGCCACGCTGATACTGCCGCTGACAACCCCGGCAATGATGGCTGACTTCACCGCCGTCGGTGGCCTGCTGCTGCTGGCGACGGGTTTGAGGATCTGTGGGATCAAGATGTTTGCGGTGGTGAATATGCTGCCTGCGCTGGTGATCGCCATGCCGCTCTCTGCCCTGTGGACTGCGTTTTTTGCCTGATATTGCAGCGAAATGGCGACAGAGTGTGCGGTCAGTAGCGAAATTAACAAATATCGTTGACGGCAGAGGGTAGATCGGGTTTAATGCGCCCCGTTGCCCGGATAGCTCAGTCGGTAGAGCAGGGGATTGAAAATCCCCGTGTCCTTGGTTCGATTCCGAGTCCGGGCACCACTATTTAAAGAACCCGCCCAAAAGGCGGGTTTTTGCTTTTGCAGAACCGAACTTTCATCGCTCTCTATTAACTCTTCTTTAATGGCCCTAAATTTGCGACCCATACGCGTTGCGAAGGTTTTAACTTCTGCAACGCAGTCCTGCGTCTATCTGGCTTCTTATGGCCGTCCAGACACTATATAGTCAATGATTAAGAGCGCCCTTCGCTAACAAACGGCGTTACGCCTTTTTCGCGCTGTAGACTTCTTCCCCAGAGAAGGTCGGTTCAGCCCAGAAGTTGATATTGAACTGGGCGTCATCCGTCATCTCAATACGGTGCCAGTACTGCGGTGGGCTGGTCGCGAAGTTACCTGCGTTAATCACAACCTTCACTTCTGGTTCTGTTGCTTCTGCGTTCGCAAAGCCGTAATAGGTTACGGTCCCTTCCATCACACAAAGCTGCCCAAAGATGCCAGCTGCGGTATTGTGATGGCTCAGAAGCGCTGCAGGAACGTTATCTTTAGTGAAGAAGGGAGTTGAACGTTTGATTGTCCAGTTTTTGGGGATTCTTTGATGGCTCATAATGACCTCCGATTTAAAACATGTATTTAAATTACATGTTTATGATAAGCCTGTAAAGGCCATTTGATAATAACTCTCATTTCTATTATTAATGGAGGATATATAACAGAGAATTGTTTTTTGTAGGCCCGGTAAGCGCAGCGCCACCGGGCAGGACGGGCACAAACGCAAAAAGCCCGTCCTTGCGGACGGGCTCTTGGCTTGTTTGATGCCTGGCAGTTCCCTACTCTCGCATGGGGAGACCCCACACTACCATCGGCGCTACGGCGTTTCACTTCTGAGTTCGGCATGGGGTCAGGTGGGACCACCGCGCTACAGCCGCCAGGCAAATTCTGTAATCTGTATCAGCTGAAAATCATCTCAAATCCACCGAAACAGCTTCGGCGTTGTAAGGTTAAGCCTCACGGTTCATTAGTACCGGTTAGCTCAACGCATCGCTGCGCTTACACACCCGGCCTATCAACGTCGTCGTCTTCAACGTTCCTTCAGGACCCTTGAAGGGTCAGGGAGAACTCATCTCGGGGCAAGTTTCGTGCTTAGATGCTTTCAGCACTTATCTCTTCCGCATTTAGCTACCGGGCAGTGCCATTGGCATGACAACCCGAACACCAGTGATGCGTCCACTCCGGTCCTCTCGTACTAGGAGCAGCCCCCCTCAATTCTCCAGCGCCCACGGCAGATAGGGACCGAACTGTCTCACGACGTTCTAAACCCAGCTCGCGTACCACTTTAAATGGCGAACAGCCATACCCTTGGGACCTACTTCAGCCCCGGATGTGATGAGCCGACATCGAGGTGCCAAACACCGCCGTCGATATGAACTCTTGGGCGGTATCAGCCTGTTATCCCCGGAGTACCTTTTATCCGTTGAGCGATGGCCCTTCCATACAGAACCACCGGATCACTATGACCTGCTTTCGCACCTGCTCGAGCCGTCACTCTCGCAGTCAAGCTAGCTTATGCCATTGCACTAACCTCCTGATGTCCGACCAGGATTAGCTAACCTTCGTGCTCCTCCGTTACTCTTTAGGAGGAGACCGCCCCAGTCAAACTACCCACCAGACACTGTCCGCAACCCGGATTACGGGTCCACGTTAGAACACCAGCCATTAAAGGGTGGTATTTCAAGGATGGCTCCACGCAGACTGGCGTCCACGCTTCAAAGCCTCCCACCTATCCTACACATCAAGGACCAGTGTTCAGTGTCAAGCTATAGTAAAGGTTCACGGGGTCTTTCCGTCTTGCCGCGGGTACACTGCATCTTCACAGCGATTTCAATTTCACTGAGTCTCGGGTGGAGACAGCCTGGCCATCATTACGCCATTCGTGCAGGTCGGAACTTACCCGACAAGGAATTTCGCTACCTTAGGACCGTTATAGTTACGGCCGCCGTTTACCGGGGCTTCGATCAAGAGCTTCTCCTTACGGATAACCCCATCAATTAACCTTCCGGCACCGGGCAGGCGTCACACCGTATACGTCCACTTTCGTGTTTGCACAGTGCTGTGTTTTTAATAAACAGTTGCAGCCAGCTGGTATCTTCGACTGATTTCAGCTCCACCCGCAGGGGCTTCACCTACATATCAGCGTGCCTTCTCCCGAAGTTACGGCACCATTTTGCCTAGTTCCTTCACCCGAGTTCTCTCAAGCGCCTTGGTATTCTCTACCTGACCACCTGTGTCGGTTTGGGGTACGATTTGATGTTACCTGATGCTTAGAGGCTTTTCCTGGAAGCAGGGCATTTGTTGCTTCAGCACCGTAGTGCCTCGTCATCACACCTCAGCGTTAATAAGGTACCGGATTTACCCGAACCTCCGCCTACATGCTTAAACCGGGACAACCGTCGCCCGGCCAACATAGCCTTCTCCGTCCCCCCTTCGCAGTAACACCGAGTACAGGAATATTAACCTGTTTCCCATCGACTACGCCTTTCGGCCTCGCCTTAGGGGTCGACTCACCCTGCCCCGATTAACGTTGGACAGGAACCCTTGGTCTTCCGGCGAGCGGGCTTTTCACCCGCTTTATCGTTACTTATGTCAGCATTCGCACTTCTGATACCTCCAGCATGCCTCACAGCACACCTTCAACGGCTTACAGAACGCTCCCCTACCCAACAACACATAGTGTCGCTGCCGCAGCTTCGGTGCATGGTTTAGCCCCGTTACATCTTCCGCGCAGGCCGACTCGACCAGTGAGCTATTACGCTTTCTTTAAATGATGGCTGCTTCTAAGCCAACATCCTGGCTGTCTGTGCCTTCCCACATCGTTTCCCACTTAACCATGACTTTGGGACCTTAGCTGGCGGTCTGGGTTGTTTCCCTCTTCACGACGGACGTTAGCACCCGCCGTGTGTCTCCCGTGATAACATTCTCCGGTATTCGCAGTTTGCATCGGGTTGGTAAGCCGGGATGGCCCCCTAGCCGAAACAGTGCTCTACCCCCGGAGATGAATTCACGAGGCGCTACCTAAATAGCTTTCGGGGAGAACCAGCTATCTCCCGGTTTGATTGGCCTTTCACCCCCAGCCACAAGTCATCCGCTAATTTTTCAACATTAGTCGGTTCGGTCCTCCAGTTAGTGTTACCCAACCTTCAACCTGCCCATGGCTAGATCACCGGGTTTCGGGTCTATACCCTGCAACTTAACGCCCAGTTAAGACTCGGTTTCCCTGCGGCTCCCCTATACGGTTAACCTTGCTACAGAATATAAGTCGCTGACCCATTATACAAAAGGTACGCAGTCACACCACAAGGGTGCTCCCACTGCTTGTACGTACACGGTTTCAGGTTCTTTTTCACTCCCCTCGCCGGGGTTCTTTTCGCCTTTCCCTCACGGTACTGGTTCACTATCGGTCAGTCAGGAGTATTTAGCCTTGGAGGATGGTCCCCCCATATTCAGACAGGATACCACGTGTCCCGCCCTACTCTTCGAGTTCACAGCATGTGTGCTTTCATGTACGGGACTATCACCCTGTACCGTCGGACTTTCCAGACCGTTCCACTAACACACAAGCTGATTCAGACTCCGGGCTGCTCCCCGTTCGCTCGCCGCTACTGGGGGAATCTCGGTTGATTTCTTTTCCTCTGGGTACTTAGATGTTTCAGTTCCCCCGGTTCGCCTCGTTAACCTATGTATTCAGTTAACGATAGTGTGTCGGAACACACTGGGTTTCCCCATTCGGACATCGCCGGGTCAAAGGTTCATATCACCTCGCCGGCGCTTTTCGCAGATTAGCACGTCCTTCATCGCCTCTGACTGCCAGGGCATCCACCGTGTACGCTTAGTCGCTTAACCTCACAACCCGAAGCTGTTTCACTTCGCGTTGTGAAAATTTGAGAGACTCGAACACACTTACCATCTGTTCCTGTTACGGAGAACAGACACAGTGTGTCGTTTCAATTTTCAGCTTGATCCAGATTTTTAAAGAGCAAAACTTCTTAATGCACTCAAAAGTACATTCAGAAGTTCATCATTCATCAGACAATCTGTGTGGACACTACAAAGGCAGGTTCTTTAAGGTAAGGAGGTGATCCAACCGCAGGTTCCCCTACGGTTACCTTGTTACGACTTCACCCCAGTCATGAATCACAAAGTGGTAAGCGCCCTCCCGAAGGTTAAGCTACCTACTTCTTTTGCAACCCACTCCCATGGTGTGACGGGCGGTGTGTACAAGGCCCGGGAACGTATTCACCGTAGCATTCTGATCTACGATTACTAGCGATTCCGACTTCATGGAGTCGAGTTGCAGACTCCAATCCGGACTACGACGCACTTTATGAGGTCCGCTTGCTCTCGCGAGGTCGCTTCTCTTTGTATGCGCCATTGTAGCACGTGTGTAGCCCTACTCGTAAGGGCCATGATGACTTGACGTCATCCCCACCTTCCTCCAGTTTATCACTGGCAGTCTCCTTTGAGTTCCCGGCCTAACCGCTGGCAACAAAGGATAAGGGTTGCGCTCGTTGCGGGACTTAACCCAACATTTCACAACACGAGCTGACGACAGCCATGCAGCACCTGTCTCAGAGTTCCCGAAGGCACCAATCCATCTCTGGAAAGTTCTCTGGATGTCAAGAGTAGGTAAGGTTCTTCGCGTTGCATCGAATTAAACCACATGCTCCACCGCTTGTGCGGGCCCCCGTCAATTCATTTGAGTTTTAACCTTGCGGCCGTACTCCCCAGGCGGTCGACTTAACGCGTTAGCTCCGGAAGCCACGCCTCAAGGGCACAACCTCCAAGTCGACATCGTTTACGGCGTGGACTACCGGTATCTAATCCTGTTTGCTCCCCACGCTTTCGCACCTGAGCGTCAGTCTTTGTCCAGGGGGCCGCCTTCGCCACCGGTATTCCTCCAGATCTCTACGCATTTCACCGCTACACCTGGAATTCTACCCCCCTCTACAAGACTCTAGCCTGCCAGTTTCGAATGCAGTTCCCAGGTTGAGCCCGGGGATTTCACATCCGACTTGACAGACCGCCTGCGTGCGCTTTACGCCCAGTAATTCCGATTAACGCTTGCACCCTCCGTATTACCGCGGCTGCTGGCACGGAGTTAGCCGGTGCTTCTTCTGCGAGTAACGTCAATTGCTGAGGTTATTAACCTCAACACCTTCCTCCTCGCTGAAAGTACTTTACAACCCGAAGGCCTTCTTCATACACGCGGCATGGCTGCATCAGGCTTGCGCCCATTGTGCAATATTCCCCACTGCTGCCTCCCGTAGGAGTCTGGACCGTGTCTCAGTTCCAGTGTGGCTGGTCATCCTCTCAGACCAGCTAGGGATCGTCGCCTAGGTGAGCCGTTACCCCACCTACTAGCTAATCCCATCTGGGCACATCTGATGGCAAGAGGCCCGAAGGTCCCCCTCTTTGGTCTTGCGACGTTATGCGGTATTAGCTACCGTTTCCAGTAGTTATCCCCCTCCATCAGGCAGTTTCCCAGACATTACTCACCCGTCCGCCACTCGTCACCCGAGAGCAAGCTCTCTGTGCTACCGTTCGACTTGCATGTGTTAGGCCTGCCGCCAGCGTTCAATCTGAGCCATGATCAAACTCTTCAATTTAAGTTTGATGCTCGTGAATTAAACTTCGTAATGAATTACGTATGTTCACTCAGAGACTTGGTATTCATTTATTGTCCGAAGACATTAAGAATCCATGTCACTTTGAGTGCCCACACAGATTGTCTGATAAATTGTTAAAGAGCAGTGCAACGCGGCTTTCGCTCACCGTTGCGAGGTGGCGTATATTACGCTTTCCTCTTTCAGAGTCAAGCGATTATTTCACGCTTTTCTCTTCAACCGGCCCGGCTGTTAGTGTGAAGTGATTCACATCCGCCGTGTCGATGGAGGCGCATTATAGGGAGTTCTCTTCAGGCCGCAACCCTTAAATGACAGAAAAATGACTGACTGCTGAATTCCCCAGCAAAACCCCGCCTTATACCTGATTACACACAGACTTATCCACAATCACCGTGATATTAGCCGCTGCGCAGGCGGTGAGACGGGGTTCTGAATCATTCGGAGGCTTGCTCTTTTCCTACCAGAACTATGGTCAGCATAAAGGACAACACCAGTGATATCGCCACGCCTGCCAGGGCGAAGACAAAGTACGGGCCTATATAAGCAGGCAAGCTGAAGATGCTCGACAAGATATAGCCATAAAGACGCACGCCGAAGAAGGCGATGAAGGCAGACGCGAGGGAGCTGGCTACCGTCGCCGCAATGAACGCTTTTTTGTAGCGCGTCAGTACCCCAAAGAGTGCCGGCTCGGTAATGCCCAGCAGCGCAGAGATGGCCGCCGACAGCGTGACGGTCTTCTCCTGACGATTACGGCTCAGGCGCCAGATAGCAAACGTCGCCCCCGCAATCGCCATATTGGCCATAAACATCATCGGCATCAGCATGTCGTAGCCACGGTCGCTGAAGTTCTGCAGGGCGATGGGCGTCATCGCGTGGTGCATCCCGGTCAGGATCGCCACTGGACGGATGGCCCCAACAATGAACCCGGCAAAACTGGCCGACACACCAAACAGCCCTTCTATAAAGAAGGCGAGTCCTTTACCCAGCCAGATGCCGATGGGGCCGATCACCACCAGCGCCGCCAGCGCACCTATAAAGAGGGTGAGCGTGGGCGTAAATACGGTTTTGAGCACATCCGGCATAATGCTGTCGACCCAGCGATGGATATAGCTCAGTGCCAGCACCGAGAAAATCACCGGAATCACGCTCGAAGCATAGTTAAAGACGGATACCGGGATCGCATTCATTAACCAGAGGGCACTCACCGCACCTTCCTGATGTGTCGCCAGCGCTTTCGCCGCTTCTATTAAGGAGGGATACATCAGACAGGCAGCAACCGCTGCGGCGAGATACTCATTCGTTTTAAAAATCTTAGCCGCCGACACCGCAAGAAAGAACGGCAGGAAATAAAAGACGCCGCTGGCGATAAGGTCTATCACCATAACGGTATCGCTTTTTGCCGACACCACCTTAAGCGCGATGAGCCCAGCCAGCAGGCCCTTGATCATCCCAGCCCCGGCAATGGCCGGTACAATCGGACCAAATACGCCCGATACGGTATCCATAAAGAGAGAGACCAGGCTTTTACGCCCCTTTTTTGCCGTTGGTGCATTACTGGCATCCTGACCTAGCACGCTGAGCATTTGCTCGTACCAGCTGTTAACCTTGGGACCGATAATCACCTGAAACTGATCGCTCTGGAGTTGTGCCCCCAGCACACCGGGCACATTTTTGATCGCGTTTTGATCCACTTTATTATCGTCGATTAAATCAAACCGCAGCCGCGTCATGCAGTGCCAGACCTTATTAATATTCCCCTGCCCGCCAACCAGACGAATAATATTATTGATGGCTTCTTGCGTCCCCATAAAGACTCCTGCCTTTATTGTTGTCGTTTTATTGATGCAGTGAGCATAAATAAACCACAACAACAAAACAAACCAATAAAATTTGAAGTCGCTCACAATCAGCCTGCATAAGAGAAAAAAACTGTAGATAACGCAAAATTGGTACGGTTTTTAATTAAAATAAAACCAAATAACTGACCAAAATAAATAATAAAAAAAACCATTTACCCGCCAACATTTTTGGGGTGATGATATTCCCATTCTGTATTTCCACAGCGCAGCAAAGGAGTTTCTCGTGACGCCTGTGATTATCAAAAATATCGAGTGTTTTATTACCCGCCCGGACCGACATAACCTGGTAACCGTGCGCGTCACAACGGAGCAAGGGCCTGTCGGACACGGCTGTGCCACCTTCCAGCAGCGCCCTCTGGCAGTTAAAACACTTGTTGATGAGTACCTTAAACCGCTGCTGATCGGCCGGGATGCTAACAACATCGAAGATCTATGGCAGATGATGAACGTCAACGCCTACTGGCGTAACGGTCCGGTGATGAATAATGCTATCTCCGGCGTAGATATGGCCCTGTGGGATATCAAAGGAAAACTGGCTGGTATGCCGCTGTATCAGCTGCTGGGCGGGAAATCCCGTGATGCGATCCCCGCTTACAGCCACGCCAGCGGCGAGACGCTGGAAGAGCTGTTTGCCTCGGTCGATAAACTGGTGGCGCAGGGTTATCGACATATCCGCTGCCAGCTCGGTTTTTACGGCGGCACGCCGTCGGCCCTGCACGCCCCGGAAAATCCAACGGCAGGTGCGTGGTTCGATCAGCATGAATATATGAGCAATACCGTGGAGATGTTCCGCGCCCTGCGCGAGAAATATGGCTGGAAGCTCCAGCTCTTACACGATGTGCACGAGCGCCTGTTCCCCCAGCAGGCGGTGCTGCTGGCCAAACAGCTGGAGCCTTATCAGCCCTATTTTATCGAAGATATTTTGCCGCCCCAGCAGAGCGCCTGGCTGGAACAGGTTCGTCAGCAAAGCTGCGTCCCGCTGGCGATGGGGGAGTTATTCAATAATCCGGCGGAGTGGCACGACTTGATCGTAAATCGTCGTATCGACTTTATTCGCTGTCATGTTTCACAGATCGGCGGTATTACCCCCGCGCTTAAGCTGGCGCATTTATGCCAGGCCTTTGGCGTGCGCCTTGCCTGGCATGGCCCCGGCGATATGACCCCGATCGGCGTGGCGGTAAATACGCACCTGAATATTCATCTGCACAATGCCGCCATTCAGGAGTTTATCCCCCGCTCAGCCACGACCGACAGCGTGTTTCCCGGCGCGCCTGAGGTGAAGGACGGGTTTGTCTACCCGCCGGCCGCACCAGGCATCGGCACCGGCTTTAATGAAGAGCAGGCCCTGGCGTATCCGGTGGTTTATCGCCCGCACGAGTGGACGCAAAGCCGCCTGCCGGACGGCACCATTCATACGCCCTGATTTTGCCGCCAGGTTAAATTATCGCGATTCCAGGGGCTGACGTAAGTGCAGGTGTAGTTGATATCAATGATGTCGCTCACCTCAAATACCCGGCCCCCCTCCAGTATTCCCCGGTTATTGATATGCATTGCCGGCCCGCCTTTTTTGCAGCCCAGCAGCACCGCCTGTTCACGGCTGACGCTGACCGCCCGGTAGGTGGTGAGCATATGGGAAATTACCAGCCCCTTACTTAATACGTACTGCTGAATAGAGCGCTCAATGACCTGTTGATTAAGATCGGGGAAATCGGCGGCGGGCATGCTGGATACCTCCAGCTGTACGGGCTGGTCATCGACATAGCGCAGACGACAAAAGTGCCAGATAAAACTCTCTTCATCGATACCGAAGATCTGCTGTACCGCGCGGTCGGGCCGCGTTTTATGCAGGCTGATCATCCGGTAGCGCATCTGGTCGAATCGCTTTTCCGTGATCGAGTTGTAGATCAGCGGGTTATTGCGGGCGTGCTCGTTGATCCAGATACCCGACCCCTGAACTATCCGCACCACGCCAATGCTCACCAGCTTCTCCAGCGCCTGGCGGATAGTGAAACGTGACACGCCATACTCTTCGGCAAGCTGCCTTTCAGGGGGAAGTTTGCGTGGCCCCGCCGTGGTGTCCTGATAGATTTTGCTCAGCAGATCCTGAGTCACAAACTCTTTCTTTTTCATTATTCGGTCCTGAAATCCTTCAACCGTCGCCGGGGTGCGTAAGGGTAACATTTTGCGATCGGTTTATTCAGCATCCCGGCAAACCTTGCGCCAGCAGTTGCGGCCAGACGTTAGCCCAGTCCGAGCCATGTGCCATCCCACCAATCGTTTCTACCCGTGTGCAATTCTCCCCCACCGCCTGCTGAAACCGCCTGGCAACGGCGGGCGGCACGGTAGTGTCATCCCCACCGCTGAAGTGGATCTGCGGCAGACTGCGAAGCGCCGGGGCACTTTCAATGGCGCTCTTAGCCGCGGGCATCGGAGTGACATGATGCAGGGCGTTCACATACGCAATGTCGAGATTCCCCGCCACCGTGCGCAGGGAGCGCACATCGCTCCGCCGTGCCGCCAGCAGCGCGGCAATATTTCCGCCCCCGGAGTAGCCAATCAGATCGATTTTCACCCCGGGATAACGCTGTACAGCCCGGTTAAGCGCCGCGTTCATGGCCTCGATAACCGCAGGTGAGAAGCGATCCTGAGTCCAGATATTGACGCTGCAACGGGCCGGCAGAGGTGCTCCGATAAACTGACAGGGCCGGGACAGATAAAGCACGCTGGCGTGTTTATCCGCTGCCGCCAGCTTCAGGCCGACGGGATTACGCGGCGTCGGGTTATCGGATGGCGTGGTGCGGTTTTTCCAGGCAAAGCCATCCCCCTCGATATAGACATGCAGCGTGTTAACCGGCGGCGCGATCCGATGCCAGCCGACAATCGGGTAGGGATCTGCGTCAAATTTTTCACTGGTAAGACCACCATGAGCGGCGATCTGCTGCGCGGCGGTGTTGGGATCTACGGAAATACACCCGCTCAATAATAAAGACAAACTAATCAATAAGGTTCCCTGCAAAAGGTGAGGATATATCCTCATGCCGCCACCAGCCTTAACTCAAATTATAAACACTACAAAAAATGTGGAATTAATTCAGCCTGAAATAATTAAGCATCCCTTATTGTTTTCGGCAACAAATTGTATATTCTGCGCCCGAAGATATCGGATTAATCCGAAGAAATCGCCCCAGCATTTTGCACAACATCGCAACTTATGACGGAATACCATGGAAAAGAAACGCCTTAGCCAGCTGATCTCCCTGCTGGTTGCCTCAAGCGCTGCGCAAGCCTTCGCAACGTCTCCCGAGTTAATTATCGACACGCCGACGAGTAATGTTCAGATCGCCGATTCAAAAGAGCTGGTGCACATCACGCAGGCGGGAAGCATTACAGGTACACCTACCACCGCATTAACCCTGAACGCGGACGTTACTGTAACCACACTTACCAATGACGGGATCATTAACGGTAGCGTTGATAACCTATTATTGGGAAACGACAATATTGTTCAGATTAATGGAACAGTAGGTACGCTTAACAATAACGGCACCATCTCCAGCCTGAGCCAGTACCAAAACGGCAGCGTCGTGGCGGTGGGTGCAACGGGCGTGGTTGATACCTTCACCAACAGCGGCACCCTTGAGAGCATGCCGGGCTCTTACAGCATCTTCGGGTTTAATAACACCGGGACGCTGAGCAATGCCGGGACTATCGGCACCCTGACCAATACCGCAGATGGCAAGATTGTGGGCTATCGCGGCATCAACAATCTGGGCACCATTGATAACCTGACCAACGCTGGCCTGATCTCTTCCGTGAACAATGAGAACGGCATGTACGTTGGGCAGAAAAGCGCCATTTTTAACAGCGGCACGATTGGCACGCTGCATAACACCGGAACCATTGAAGGCGGCACGACCGACTATTACGGCACCTCCGCTATCATTAACCAGGGCGTCATCAACACCCTCGTCAATGACGATAAAATCAACGGCAGCTCCTACGGCATTATCAACTCCGGCACCCTCGGCACCCTTGAAAATAACGGTACCATCACCGCCAATGACACCGCTGTGTACAACAACAGCAGCAACAGCAAGATTGGCACCATCGAGAATAATGGTGAAATCTCGGGTAACTGGAGCGGGATCTACATCTGGAATTACAGCAACCAGGGCAACACCGAGATCGTCAACAACGGTCAGCTAAGCGGTGGCGGCTATGCCCTGTTTGTAAACGGCAATAACAGCGACACGGTGACCCTCAATAATACCGGCACCGTGACCGGTGATATCTACTCCACCAGCGCGACGCCATTAACCATTAACGGCGGCGCCAACATGGGTACCCTGACCGGCCTCGACGGCGCGACGGGCACTATTACCGCCTCCAACGTGACATTCGGCAGCGGCGCCCTGCTGCTCAACGACAACATCAGTACCTTTAGCAGCATCCCCGAGTATGGTCTGATGTCAGTGCAGATGAGCGACGAAGTCGACGTGACGCCCGGCATCGTGCTGAACGAAGCCGCGTCCCTGCAGGTGAATAACAGCCTCAACATCCTGGGCGATTACCACCAGAAAGCGGCCGCCACGCTGATCTCCGGCATCTCTGATCTGGCCGTGGCTGGCGGCGATCTGCTTGCCGACGCGGGCTATGGTCGTCTGAACGTCAGCGGCAACGCCACTATCGACGCGGGCTCCAGCATCAACCTGCTGCGTACCGGCAACACCTATCAGTTCGCCGAAGGGCAGCGTTACGTGGTGATCAATGCCGCAGGTGCGCAGACCGACTATCACGCTGACCAGCTGAACTACAAAGCGCTCGGCTACCGTGGCACTGTTAACGGCACCGTCTATGAAGACGCCCAGAGCAAAGCGCTGGTGTTAACCCTGGGCGCAGAGCCGGTCACTCCCGATCCGGTAGAGCCGCAGCCTGAACCTCAGCCTGAGCCGACACCAGAAGTCACTCCGCCGGTGGTCACAGAGCCGGAAGTCACCCCGCCGGTGGTGACAACGCCAGTGCAGCCGACGCAGCCTGCGCCATCACAGCCAGCCCCTGCCCAGCCGGGCAAGCAGGGTTATGCCACTATCCCAAGCGCCACCGCTTCACTCGGCGGCCTGGCGAGCTATTCCGGTATCGCCTCTCCGGAGCTGCTGAACCTGTATAACGCCTCGCTGGCGATTGAAGGTAAAAAAGAGGCGAACCGCGTTGGCGAGCGTCTCTCTACCAGCCAGAACCTCAACACCAGTTCAGCGGCAACCGTTGCCACCTCTACTGCTCAGGCCGTAGTGGGTGCTCACATCGATGCCGTTCGTAACCCGCAAGCCTCCGGCGTCAGCGGGGTAGCAACCGGTGACGACTACGCGAATAACTGGATCGTCTGGGGACAGCCGTTCGGCGGCTATGCCCGTCAGGACAGCAGCGACGACGTGAGCGGTTACTCAGCGAAATTTGGCGGCCTGATCATCGGTGCCGACCGCGCGCTGGGCGACGACTGGCGTCTGGGTGCGGCGCTGAACTACAGCAACACCTCCGTGCACGGTAAAGACAACCTGAGCGGCAACAACTCCACCGCCGACAACTACGGGGTGATTGGTTACGCGGGCTACACCGGAAATCCGTGGTACCTGAACCTCTCCGCGGGCCTGAACCGTCAGAACTACAGCTCGGTTCGCCGGGCAGATTTCACCGGCTTCTCCGGCGCGGCCCACGGCAAGTTCAACGGTCAGTCCGTTACCCTGCAAGGTGAGTTTGGCTACCCGATCGCGCTGCCAGCCGACGTGGTCCTGACTCCGCTGGCGGGCCTGACCTACGGCTATCAGCATGTTGATGGCTACAGCGAAACCGGCGGCAACGGTATGGCGCTGGATGTGAGCAGCACCCACAGCCAGTCGGTCGTGAGCGATATCGGTGCCCGCATCGAGAAGACCTTCGCTACCGGTCTGGGTAACCTGACGCCGTTCGCCCAGGTCTCGTGGATCCACCAGTACGATAACCGTCAGGTCAGCAGCCATGCGACCTACGCCGCCGACGCCATCGGTGAAACCAGCTTTATCACCAAAGGTGCCTCACCGGTGGAAGATATGGCTGGCGTCGCCATCGGCAGCACGCTGTACGACGCCAACGACCTGAGCTTCGACGCACGTTACGATCTGCAGGCCGGCGACCGTTACCAGGCGCACACCTTCAGCCTGCGTTTACGCAAGTCGTTCTGATTGTTATAAACGATCAACGGGGCCCACAGCGGCCCCGTTTTTTTATGCCCGGCGTAAAATGTTGTGTTTTTCGCCGGGCAGATCGATAGTGTCTGTTTTACTAAACACTTAAATAACATGACACAATCCGCTCTCTCCTCTGCATTAAAGGTCGGCGCGCTGCTTCTGCTGCTGATCCTCATTTATACCGGCCTGTATACCCAGGACCGCATCACCTGGCTGATGGAAGTGACCCCCGTCATCATCATCGTGCCGCTGCTGCTGGCCACTCAACGCCGCTACCCGCTGACGCCCCTGCTCTACTTCCTGATTTTCTGGCACGCCATCATCCTGATGGTGGGCGGAATGTACACCTACGCCAAAGTGCCCGTGGGCTTTGCGGTGCAGGATATGTTCCACCTGAGCCGCAACCCGTACGACAAGCTGGGGCACTTTTTCCAGGGGCTGGTCCCGGCGCTGGCGGCACGGGAGATCCTGGTGCGCGGCGGCTACGTCAGGGGCCATAAGATGACGGGCTTTCTGGTGTGCTGCGTGGCGCTGGCGATCAGTGCCACCTACGAGCTAATCGAATGGTGGGCGGCGCTGGCGATGGGGCAAGGCGCGGATGATTTCCTCGGCACCCAGGGCGATCAGTGGGACACCCAGTCGGATATGTTCTGCGCCCTGCTCGGCGCGCTCACCACGGTGCTGCTGCTGGGAAGATGGCATCAGCGCCAGCTTACGCCTTCAGGCTGATCCCACTCTCTGCCAGCACGCCCATTTCGCAATACATGGCCCCGGCGGCGCTGACGATCGACATCGCCAGCGCTGCCCCGCTTCCCTCGCCGAGACGCAGATCCAGGTAGAGATAGGGGGTTAACCCGAGGTGTTCCAGCGCCCGCTGGGATCCTTTTTCCGCCGAGAAATGCGACGGAATGCAGTAGTTTTTCACCTCAGGCGCAATCTGGCAGGCGGCTATTGCCGCTGCATAGGAGAGAAAACCGTCCAGCACCACCGGCAGACCACAGGATCCGGCCCCGAGGATCACGCCGGTCATCCCCACCAGGTCGTAGCCGCCCACTTTCGCCAGCACGTCGATGCCATCGGCGGAGTTGGGCTGATTGACTTCAATGGCCTGACGCACCATCGCCTCTTTATGCGCCATCCGCTCCGCCGGCAGGTTCGCGCCGATACCCACGACCTCATGGGGATCGCAGCCGCACAGCACGCTGATAATGGCCGACGCGGGCGTGGTGTTGGCCATACCGAGCTCGCCGGTGCCAAATACCGCAATACCCTCTGCCGCACGCGTTTGCACCAGCTGTGCGCTACGCAGCAGCAGGTGCTCCGCCTCAGAGCGGCTCATCGCCGGGCCACGGGCGATGTTGCCGCTCTTGCGCCCCACCTTCAGGCTCAGCATCCCGTCGATGGGCTCGCAGTCGATGCCGATATCTACCGGCAGTACCGAGGCACCGTTACTTTTCGCCAGCACGCAGACCCCGGAGGTGCCTTTGAGCATGTTCAGCGCCTGCAGATGGGTGACCTGCTGCGGGCTGATAGCCACCCCCTCGTCGTAAACGCCATGATCGGCGCACATCACCACGATCTCTTTTTGCAGGTTGTCGAGCCGGGTTAACCCCGGCATCCCCGTCAGCTGGATCGCCAGCGTCTCGAGGCGGCCCAGGCTGTTGAGCGGCTTCACTAAACCATCGATATGCGCCGCTGCCAGCGCCTGCTTGTGCTGATCCAACGGCCGAATGGCGGCCACCAGGTCCTGTATTGTCTGCATGCTTGTTCTCATTCTTCTGCCTGGAAAGGGCTGCGGTCGTTAAAAACACGTAACACCATAAACCCGTCGCGATTTTCTACCATCGTGTACGCATCCTGCTTAAACGGGAAATGCCATAACGATTCTGTCGGCATGCGTAACCAGTGGGCCAGCAGCAGGCTGAGCACCCCCTGATGCGCCACGATCAGCATATCCCCCGGCTCCCTGCGCAGGGCTAACTCTTCCGCCACCGCCTTCACCCGTTCGGCAAAGTGGATAAACGGCTCACCCTCGGTCGGAGTGGCGTTTTGCCAGTCATCTATCCAGCGCTGCCAGGCCTCCGGCTCCTCTTCGGCGATGTCGCTGAAATGGCGCATCTCCCAGCGGCCAAAATCCATCTCGTTCAGCCGGGGATCGAACCCGGTGATGGGGACGATCAGCTCGGCGGTCTGCTGGGCGCGCGTGAGCTGGCTGGAAAGCACCTGGCTGAAAGCGACTTCCGCCAGCAAACCGGCCACGCGGGTGCTCTGCTCAATGCCGAGCGGGGTCAGGGGAACATCGGTGCTGCCGTAGAACAGGCCGCTTGCGTTAGCGGCGGTCTGCCCGTGACGAACCAGAAAAATTCGCATGCGTTACACCCACAGTAAGGCCAGCAGAAACACCATCTCGGCGGTCTCTGCCAGCGCACCCAGCGTATCCCCGGTCTGCCCGCCCAGACGACGGCGGATAGAGTGCACCAGCGCGTAGCTCACGACATAAGTGACCAGGATGGCCGCCAGCCCGTGGATGCCGGCGATCAGCCCCACGGCGATTGCCCCGGCCAGCAGCGTGAGCGCCGTTTTTCGCAAGCCCACCTGGCCGATATAGAGACTGCCCATCCCTTCCCCCTCGCGGGCGTAGCGCTGGCCGTACATCCCCAGCACCAGCACGGCGCGCCCGGCAATGGGGGCGCACACCAGCAGCGAGAACCACTCCTTCAGCGGAAGCTGCGCCAGGGTAAAGACCGCGCAGACCTTAATCAGAATGGAGAAGACCAGCGCCAGGCCGCCAAAGGTGCCGAGCCGACTGTCCTTCATGATCTCGAGCATCCGCTCCCGGGTGCGGGCGGAGAAGATGCCGTCGCAGGTATCGGCCAGCCCGTCCAGATGGAACCCGCCGGTCAGCAGCACCAGCGCCAGCACGTATGCCGCGGCAGCGATGTAGATACCGCCCCCGGTCTGGTTCACCACCACCGCCACCAGCCCGGCCAGCACGCCAATGATGGCGCCAATCAGCACAAACCACGGCACCCCACGGGCAAGCTGGCGAAACTCCACCCCGTCGGCCCATTTTTCCGGCACCGGAATACGTGACATCAGGCGCAGCGTCGCCCATAGCATCGCTAAGTTCATTTGATTTTCACTCCAATCCCTGAGACCACCAGCCAGACCTCTTCTGCCGCCCGGGCCAGTTTTTGATTCGCTCGTCCGGCGATGTCGACAAAATGCCGCGCCAGACGGTTTTCCGGGGTGATGCTCATCCCCAGTTCGTTAGTGACGATATAGACCGGGGCGCGGGTTTGCTGGCAGGCGGTAATCAGGGCGTCGATCTGCTGCTGCAACCCCTTCTCCAGCGCGTCAAAATCCAGCGTATCGGGATCGGCTCCGCCGGAAGCGTCGTACAGCAGGTTCGCCAGCAGGGTGGTGATGCACTCGATCACCACCGCTTCGCCCGGCTGCACCTGCTGGCGGATAACCGCATCCAGATCGCGATAACACTCCAGCGTGCGCCAGTGGGCTGGCCGCTGGGCGCGATGCCGGGCGATACGCGCCGCCATTTCATCATCGGTAACGGTGGAGGTGGCGATATATAACACCTGTGAATACTGGCGGGCGACCAGCCCCTCAACGTGGGCGCTCTTACCGCTGCGCGCCCCACCGGTCACAACAATCATTCCCTGCACTCCTGATGCTCAAGCATGATCTGATAAATCCTCGCCATATCAATGTGCTGGCGCATGGTCTGCGCCAGCCGGTCAAACTGCAGTGCTTTATAGCTGGCGTATTGTGGCGCGGATCCAAGAGGAAGTAACCCCTTCCGTGCCCGCAGGCTGTCCACCAGCACGCGGGTGAACGTATCGTTGTCGAACAGGCCGTGCAGATAGGTGCCCCACACCAGCCCGTCGTCGCTCACGGCGCCGTCGGCCACCGCCCCCTCTTTTTGCAGCCACAGCGCCGGTTGCGCGCCCTCGGCCAGCGTGGTTTGCCCCATGTGGATCTCGTAACCCTGAAGCGTCATCCCGGCAAGCGGTGCCAGCCAGCCCGGCAGCGTTGCGGCCATTTGCGCGCTGACCTGGGTGGTGGTTTTATGCGGGGCAAACCGGGTGACGGTATTGAGCAGCCCCAGCCCCGGCATGCGCCCGAGGCCGGATTCGATTTCGTCAATCAGGGTATCGCCCAGCATCTGATACCCGCCGCAGATACCCAGCAGCGGCACGCCGTCGCGGTGTCGTTGCAGCAGGGCGTGGGCCATGGCGCTTTCGCGCAGCCAGTTCAGATCGTGAAGGGTGTTTTTGCTCCCGGGCAGGATCAGCAGGTCGGCGCCCGCCAGTTCTTCAGGCTGGCTGACGTAGCGCACCCGCACATCCGGCTGCGCTGACAGCGCATTAAAATCGGTGAAGTTGGCGATATGGGGTAAGTGCACCACCACGATGTCGATATCGCGATCCTGGGACTGGCGCGCGCTGCCCCGCTGGAGAGCCACGCCGTCCTCCTCTTCCAGGTCGAGATCCAGCCACGGCATCACCCCCAGCACCGGTACGCCGGTGAGGGACTCAATCTGCTGTAACCCGGAATAAAGGAGCGCCACATCGCCGCGAAATTTGTTGATGATGACCCCTTTGACCCGCCAGCGCTCGTGATCCTGCAACAGCGCCAGGGTGCCGTAGATGGCGGCAAACACCCCGCCGCGATCGATATCGGCCACCAGGATCACCGGGCATCCGGCGAGTTCCGCCATTCCCATGTTGGCGATATCCCGATCGCGCAGGTTGATCTCCGCCGGGCTCCCGGCCCCTTCCAGCACCAGGATGTCATACTCCTGCGCCAGGCTCTGATACACCCCGGCGATCTGCTCGCGCAGACGCGGCTTGAAGTCGTGATAGCGGGCGGCATCCATATTGCTTGCCACCTCGCCCATCAGCACCACCTGGGCCTGACTGCCCGCGGCGGGTTTGAGCAGAACGGGGTTCATGCGCACATCCGGCACAATCCCGGCGGCTTCGGCCTGCATGATCTGCGCCCGGCCCATCTCTTTGCCGTCCGGGGTGATCCCGGAGTTGAGCGCCATGTTTTGCGATTTAAAGGGGGCAGTGCGCCAGCCATCCTGATAAAAAATGCGGCACAGGCCCGCGGCCAGCACGCTTTTACCCACGTCGGACGCGGTTCCCTGCAGCATTATTGCCTGAGTCATGCACTCTCCTGTTTATAAAGCCTCGATAGCGCGACGCGTGCGAATCGGCATACTGTTTCACGGCGCGGGCTCACACCTTAAACAACCAACAGGCCGCGAAATGGCCGGGGGCGATCTCCTGCATCGCGGGCACTTCACGGCGACATACCGGCATCACGTGCGGGCATCGGCTGCAAAACTTACATCCGGGGAGCACCGAGGTTGGGCCGGGGATCTCCCCGCGCAATGTCGCCTGCTCAAGGTTACGAATGCGGGGATCGGGCTGCGGCACCGAGGCCAGCAGCGCCCGGGTATAGGGGTGCGCCGGATGTTGATACAACGCGTTCGCGGGTGCCACCTCCACCAGCTTGCCGAGATACATCACCCCGATGCGGGTCGAGATATGCCGCACCATCGACAGGTCGTGGGCGATAAACAGGTAGGTCAGCCCCAGCTCCTGCTGCAGATCCTGCAAAATGTTCACCACCTGGGCCTGCACGGAAACATCCAGCGCCGACAGCGGCTCATCGCACAGCACAAACTCCGGGCGCACCGACAGGGCGCGGGCGATGCTGATCCGCTGGCGCTGGCCGCCGCTGAACTCGTGCGGGAAACGCTGCAAATGTTCCTGCTTGAGCCCCACTTTATAGAGCAGGGTTTCGGTACGCTCCCGCTGCTCCTCCCGGCTGTAGCCGTGGATCTGCATCGGCTCCGCCACCAGCTGCTGCACCGTCATCCCCGGGTTCAGCGAGGAGTACGGATCCTGGAAGATCGCCTGCATCCGCTTGCGCAGCGGCTTGAGCTGCTTTTCGCTGGCCCTGGCAATCTCCTGCCCGGCAAAGTGGATCTCGCCGGAGGTGATATCAAACAGCCGCAGAATGGCGCGCCCGAGGGTCGATTTACCGCAGCCGGACTCCCCCACCAGGCCAAAGGTCTCGCCCGGCTGAATATCAAAGCTGACGCCATCCACCGCTTTCACCGCCACCCCTTTGCGCAGCAGACCGCCGTTGAGGGTGAAGTGTTTATGCAGATCCCGCACGCTCACCAGCGGGGCGTGTTGTTCACTCATGGCTGAACCTCCTTATCGGCCAGCAGCCAGCAGGCGGCGCGATGCCCCGGATCGGGGCGATAAAACGGGGGCTGACGCTCGCACTGGGGCATCCGCTTCGGACAGCGTTCGGCAAACGGGCAGCCGGGAGGCGGATCCAGCAGCCCCGGCGGCGAGCCTTCAATGGGCGACAGGCGATGGCTGGTCTGCTCCGGGTGCGGCAGCGATGCCAGCAAACCCTGAGTATAGGGATGCGCCGGGCGATAAAAGATATCCTCCACGCTGCCCTCCTCCATCACCAGCCCGCCGTACATTACCACTACGCGGCTGCACACCTGCGCCACCACGCCCAGATCGTGGGTGATCAGCAGGATAGCGGTGTGGGTTTTCTGCTGCAGGCTCTTCAGCAGACGCAGGATCTGCGCCTGAATAGTGACATCCAGCGCGGTGGTAGGCTCATCGGCGATCAGCAGTTGCGGATCGCACGAGAGCGCGATAGCGATCATCACCCGCTGGCGCATGCCGCCGCTGAACTCGTGGGGATATTGTCCGTAGCGGCGCTCCGCTTCGGCGATGCCCACCTGCTCCAGCATGGCGATACTCGCCGCCTTCGCCGCTCTCTTATTTAAGCCTTTATTGCGCATCAGGATCTCGGACATCTGCCTGCCGATGGTCACCACCGGGTTAAGGGCGGTCATCGGATCCTGGAAAATCATCGCGATCTGGTTCCCACGGATCGCACGCATCTGCTCCGGGGTTTTCTGCGCCAGATCGTCATTGTTAAAGCGGATCTGCCCGCCGGTAATGCGCCCGTTGCTGCCCAGAAGCTGAATGATCGACTTGCAGGTGACGCTTTTACCGCAGCCGGATTCGCCCACAATGCCCACCAGCTCGCCCGGCTTCACGTGGAAGCTCACCCCGCGCACCGCGTGGACATCGCCATCGCGGGTGCGGAAGGTGGTTTGCAGGTTATCGAGTTCGAGTAAGTTACTCATCACGGTTCGCTCCCGGCTCAAAGGCGGTGCGGAACACGTCGCCCAACACGTTAAAGCTGAACACCGTCAGCAGGATCAGAATGCCCGGGAACATCGCCAGCCAGGAGGCCTCGCCGATATACGACTGGGCGTTGTTAAGCATGCTGCCCCAGGACGCGGCAGGCGCCTGCACGCCAAGGCCGAGAAAGCTGAGGGTCGACTCCATCAGAATGGCCGAGGCGATATTCAGCGTGGCGGCGACGATAATGGTCGGCAGCACGCCGGGGATGATGTGGCGCAGGATGATCCGCAGCGGGTGTTCCCCCGAGGCGCGGGCGTAGAGCACATACTCGCGCTCCTTAACCGACAGGGTTTCGGCCCGCACCAGCCGGGACATGTTCATCCACGTCAGCAGGCTGATGATCATGATGATGTTATCCACGCCGGGCTTCAGGTAGGCGTTGAGCACCAGCAGCAGAAAGAAGGCCGGGATCGCCATCAGGATATCCACCGCGCGCATCATCAGGTTATCCAGCCAGCCGCCGAAGTAGCCGCTCAGGGTGCCAACAAGCGTGCCGATCAGGGTGGAGAAGACCATCGCCAGACAGCCCACCATCAGCGAAATCTGCCCGCCGTAGAGGGCGCGGGTGAAGTAGTCGCGTCCGTACTCGTCGGTGCCGAACCAGTGGGCACCATCCGGTGGCAACGTTCGTGCGCCGAGCGCCATCTGGTCCGGATCGTAAGGGCTTAAGCCCGCACAGAGCGCGGCGACGATAAAAATAAAGAGCACAAACAGAGAGAACTGCGCCGGACGATTGCGGCGCAGCTGGTGTCGAACCTGTTGCCAGCGTCTGCTCATCCGGGGTTACCTCAGGGTGCGAATACGGGGATCGGCGAAGCGATAGAGCACATCGGCGATCAGGTTACCGACGATCAGCATCAGCGATGACAGCATGATGATGGCCATGATCAGCGGGTAGTCGAGGGAGGTGATCGACTGGATCCCCAGCAGCCCCATGCCCGGCCACGAGAAGACGCTTTCGGTGACGTAGGCTCCCACCACCAGCTCGCCAAACGACAGGCCGAACAGGGTGATCACCGGCAGCAGCACGTTTTTCAGCACGTGGCGGAACAGGATGCTGGTGCGCGTGGCCCCATAGGCCAGCTGGGTCTGCACGTAGTCGGCGGAGAGCTGGGAGATGGTGTTGGAGCGGATGTAGCGCACGTAGCTGGAGAGGTTATAGAAGGTGAGCGCGATGCACGGCAGCACGCCGTGGCGCACCACGTCCAGCCAGTTATCCTCCATGCCGATGGTGCGCATCCCCATGCTGGGGAACCAGTTGAGCTGCACGGCAAAGACGGTGATCAGCAGAATACCAAACCAGAAGATCGGCACCGAAATGCCAATATAGGCGAACAGGTTCAGAACATGATCCAGCCAGCGGTGCTTAAAGGCGCCTGCCAGCAGACCCAGCGGAATAGCGAGGATTATCGCCATCAGCAGCGAGGCCCCCATCAGCCCAAGGGTCGCCGGAATACGCTCGGCAATCATCGTCAGCACCGGGCGGTGGTAGATCAGCGAATAGCCGAGATCGCCCTGCAGAATGTTTTTCAGCCACAGAAAATATTGCGTCACCAGCGGCTTATCCAGCCCCAGACTCTGGCGGATTCGCTCGATATCTTCGGGTGCCATGCGCGGTGTGATATAGGCCGCTACCGGATCGCCGGGGGCGAGCTTGACCAGCAGGAACGCCACCAGCGAGATAAAGAACAGCATCGGCACAAGTTGCAGCAACCGACGCGTGAGTAATGTGTTCACGACATGCCCTTACAACGACTTACCCAACAAAAAGCCCCGATCTTCCGACCGGGGCAACAGCTTATTTTTGATAGATTTTCGACAGATCCTGGAACATATACACCGGCTTCGGCTCCGCCTCTTTGGTGCCGCCGAAGCGTTTATCCACCGCGACGGTGGCGTTGGTGTAGGCGATCGGGTAGTAGGTCATGTCGTTGGCCACGGTCTGCTGGATCTGCTTGTAGATCGCCGCCCGTTTGCCGCTGTCGGTTTCCACCGCCCCTTTATCCCACAGGGCATCGAACTGCGGGTTCTTGTAGTGGGCGTAGTTGTAGGCTTCGTTGCTCATAAACAGCGATTTGTAGCCATCCGGCTCGGCACCCATGATGTAGCCGCCGAGGTTCAGCTCCCAGGCGGTGTTGTTCATATCCAGGCTGCGCTGGGACATGGCGTTGGAGTCCAGCGGCATCAGCTCGACGTTAACTCCAATTCCCTTCAGAGCCTGCTGAATGTAGAGCGCCTGGCTCTCCTGGGTTTTGTTGGTGTTCACATAAGCCAGACGCAGCTTGAGGTTCTCCGGCGCGCCGGAGGCTTTCAGCAGATCTTTGGCTTTCTGCTGGTTGAATTTGTACTGCTCGACGTCGTCAGTCTGGTAGAGCGTATCCGGGGTCAGGAACGAGGTGGCCGGTTTAGCGTAGTCCAGCGAGGTGAACGCGGTCTGGGTCAGCTCATCTTTATTGATGGCGTAAGCGATGGCCTGGCGCAGCTCCTTGCTCTTCATCACCGGTACGTTCTGGTTGAAGGTCATATAGGCCAGACGCCCTTCCGGGTAGACCACGAAGTCAAACTTGCCGGTGTTCTTCAGGCGCGACACGTCCTGCGGATCGACCATCTTGAGGTTGATCTCGCCGTTCTGCAGGGCGAGGTTGGCGGAGTTGCTGTCTTTGGCGAAACGGTAGGTCACGGAGTCGAGCTTCGCCTTGCCGTTCCAGTAATCGTCGAAGCGGGTCAGGGCGTAGTACTGCCCGGCACGGTACTCTTTAAATTTGAACGGACCGGAACCGACCGGCGCATCGTTTTTGGTGCTCTTTTCCAGATCCGCTTCATTAGCAAAAACGTGCTGCGGGATCGGGTAGATCTGCACCAGGGTGCCGGTAAAGGCGGCGCTCACCTGCGGCAGGGTGAATTTCACGGTGCGATCGTCCACCTTGCTCACCGCCACCGGCTTGCCGCCGAAGGTGAACATGCTGCGGAAGAAGCTATGCTGCTTCTCTTCCAGCAGCTTATTAAAGGTGAATACCACGTCGTCGGCGGTCAGCGGCTGGCCGTCCTGCCACTTCAGATTCGGTTTTAAGGTCAGGGTATAGCTGAGGTTATCGGCGGATGGCGTCAGGCTTTCGGCGAGACCCCATTCGATTTTGCCATCGTTAAAGCTGTAGAGCGGGGAGTATAGCGCCTGCATGATCGTCAGGGTGGTACGGTCGCTGGCATACAGCGGGTTCACCGCTAACGGGTCGCCGGAGGTGATGCCGATAATCAGGGAACCGCCCTCTTTCGGCGCATCGCTTTTGGCGGCTGGCGCCGACGCGGTCTCTTTATTTTTGGCATCATCACAGCCTGCGGCGACCAGCGCCAGGGCGACCAGAACAGCAGATACTAATGGCTTACGCATATCTCACTAACTCCTTGCCTTGAAAGTTTTTTTAACTGCTCATTTTTATTTTTCACAGATATCTGTTTGCGCATCATATTCAGCTTCCGCCGCTTTCGCATTAACAATGAAAATGCGATTTTCGATTAAGCTTATGCGGAATTTATATATATAAGCGCCAGAAGGAATAGTGCATATGCTTATGCGCTCAGTTCGTTAAACCGTTCACGGAATGTCACGAATTATAACTTTTGAGTTATTATAACATATAGGTTATGATGACGTTTTCATCAGGGGCTTGATCATGTATGAATTGATTTTTCACCCTGAGGCTGAAAGCGAAATTTATGATCTCGAACCTGTAATGCAGGCAAAAGCTCTTAAAGGACTTGAGAAGCTTGAAGCTAAAGGACACGAGCTACGATACCCCGATACGGACACCATTGATGGTGGATTGTTTGAGTTGCGGGTTGGCAGAAAAGATCTGACCAGAACGTTTTTTGCTTACGCGAAGGGACGTAAGATCTATATTTTAAGAACGTTTATAAAGAAAACCCCTAAGACCCCGAAAGCTGAAATAGCCCTGGCTAAGTCAAGATGGGAGGATATGAAAGATGGCGATTAAAGGTACCAGGTTTGCAGATGTTAAGGCGAAAGCGCTCGCTAATCCTGAGGTTAAAAAAGCCTATGACGAGGAAACCCAGGAAGAAGAACTCCGTGCGGTTTTGATCGAAATGAAGTCTAAATCAGGGCTGACCAGTACAGAGATTGCAGCGCGTATGGGTGTCAGCCAACCCGCCGTGAGCCGCCTGGAGCGAAATGTTTCAAGCGCAAGTCTTTCAACCCTGCTTCGATACGCAGAAGCTTGTGGAATGCATCTAAAACTGTCGCTTGGTTAGATATTGAGCGCATAACCTTATGCGCTCAGTTCGTTAAACCGTTCACGGAACTCCTGCTAAACTGCCTCAACACATCCGCAAAAAGGCAGGTCAACATGTCCGACAATAACTACCAGCCAGCGAAAGTCTGGGAATGGAAGCAGAACCCCAACGGCGGCGCGTTCGCCAGCATCAACCGCCCCATCTCGGGCGCCACGCATGACAAAGAGCTGCCGGTCGGTTCGCATCCGCTGCAGCTTTACTCCCTGGGCACGCCGAACGGCCAGAAGGTAACCATTCTGCTGGAAGAGCTGCTGGCGGCGGGCGTCACCGGCGCAGAATACGACGCATGGCTGATCCGTATCGGCGAGGGGGATCAGTTCTCCAGCGGGTTTGTTGACGTGAACCCGAACTCCAAAATTCCGGCCCTGCGCGACCACTCCACCACGCCGCCAACCCGCGTGTTTGAGTCCGGCAATATCCTGCTCTATCTGGCGGAGAAATTCGGTCACTTCCTGCCAAAAGATCCGGCTGGACGGGTTGAAACCCTGAACTGGCTGTTCTGGCTGCAGGGCTCCGCCCCGTTCCTCGGCGGCGGTTTCGGCCACTTCTATCATTATGCGCCGGTGAAAATTGAGTACGCGATTGACCGCTTCACCATGGAAGCCAAACGCCTGTTCGACGTGCTGGATAAACAGCTGGCGCGGGGTCGTTACGTGGCGGGCGAGGAGTACACTATCGCCGATATCGCCATCTGGCCGTGGTTTGGCAGCGTGGCGCTGGGACAGGTCTACGGCGCGGCGGAGTTCCTGGATGCAGAGAGCTACAAGAACGTTCAGCGCTGGGCGAAGGATATCGCCAGCCGTCCGGCGGTGAAGCGCGGGCGTATCGTCAACCGCACCAACGGGGAGCTGAACGAGCAGCTTCACGAGCGCCACTCGGCGAGCGATTTTGAGACCAGTACCGAGGATAAACGACAGGGTTAAGATCGTTGCGGCCTGATGCCCTCACCCCGGCCCTCTCCCACAGGGAGAGGGTGAAAACCGTAGGCCGGGTAAGCGCAGCGCCACCCGGCAGAATTACCCACCGAACCCCGCCTGATGCAGTATCGCTTTTGACTCATCCGACTGTAAAAAACCCGCCAGCCCCTGCCCCTGCGGCGTTATCACTGCGCACGCATACTCCGCACGCGGATTAAAGAGGGCCGGGATGTCGAGGACCGTCAGCCCTGCGACCTTCCGCAATGCTGCCGCGTAGCTGGCGTAGCCGATAAATATCTCCGCCTGCCCGCCCAGGATAATCCACTCTGCCGCCAGCCTGCCCGCCGGAACAGGTGTCGAGTCTCGTCCCCCCACCAGCGCCCTCGCCCTTCGCCTTACCGCCTCGCCCGCGTCACCCATCCGGGTAAAGAGCGTCTGGGTGTAATCCCCGGAGGGATCGGCTCCCGCCGTCGAGGTGGCAATACGCAGGTCATCCCGGGATAACACCGAGCGCCAGTCATCGCTGTCGCGCAGCACATCGCTACGCACGGTCAGGCAGAGCATATTGCTGGCAAACGGCACCACGGACTGCGCCAACCCGGCCGCCAGCAGCGCCTGCGGGTGGGCCAGATTGGCCGAGGCAAAGAGATCGCAGGCCTCGCCTGCTTCTATACGCTCCCGTAACAGCCCGGCCGGGCCGAACTGCGTTTCCACCGGTTGCGGGAAGTGCGCCATTAGCTGCGGCCATACCATCCGCAGGCTGCCCGCCGCCAGGACCCGCATCAGTCGATCCCCTGATAACTGGTGCGATAGAAACGCTGATACCAGTCGTTGGCGACCTTGCGCATATCCACGTCCTTAAATTTCTCCGGGTAGAGCTTTTTCGCCATCCACAGCTCGCCAATGCCCATCGCCTCCGGCATCGGATAGCCCCAGGCTTTGGCGTAGTCCGGCATCAGGTAGACGCGCTGATTTTTCACCGCGTCGATGGTCCGCCATTGGGCACCGGTTTTGATCTCATTGACCACCGAAGGGTAGCGGTCCTGAACGAAGATCACCTGCGGATTCCAGGCGATCACCTGCTCCATCGCCACGGTTTTGAATCCCTGAATGGTCGCCGCCGCCACGTTAACCGCCCCCGCGTGGGCCATCATCAGCTCGGTGTATTTCCCGGAGCCGTAGGTGGTGAGTTCCGGGTTAGCCATGTACGCGCGAACGCGTTTTTCCGCCGGGATATCTTTCAGGCGGTCGCTGACCATGTCGCGGCCTTTGTCCGTGGCCTCGATCAGCGCTTTCGCTTCCGGTTGTTTATTGACGATCTCGCCGATCAGGGTGATCCCTTCGCGCAGCCCCAGATCGTACGCCTGCTCTTCGTCGGCCATCGTCGGGTTCATCTTCGCTTTTTCACCCGCGGCATCGTGACGCAGGGAGATGGCAACCACCGGAATGCCAAGGCTGCTGATCTTGTCGATCATCTCCTGCGGCGCGTAGTTGGTGACAAACACCACGTCCGGCTTCAGGGCCACCAGCTTTTCCGGGTCGACGTGGGTGAGATCCCCAAGCGCCGCTTTCTGGCTCAGCTCCGGGGCCAGACGGGCGTACCCCTCGCCCAGCTGCTGTTTCCAGTTCGCCATCACGCCGACGATTTTGTCGGTGGCGTTCATTTGCACCAGCAAGTTCAGGGTCTGATGCTGGAGCACCACTACCCTGGAGACGGCGTCCGGGACGGTCACCTGACGGCCAATCTGGTCGGTAATCAGGCGGGAAGCCCGGGAAGAGAGAGGGAGTAAAGCCACTGCACACAGGGTTAATGCTTGCCAGAATCGTTGTTTCATCATGTCCTCACATTCGTTATATATATTATTATACAGCGATGAGGTTATGACGTCGCGCCTCCTTTAGGGGTAAAAATCCTTAACGCAAATCCTCCTCTTTTTTCAACATCATATTTACAAGCGCCGGGTAAATGGCAAGAATCGTTCTTATTTCCTGAAGAATCCGGGTATGTCAGAAAAGGCGCTGAAACAGCAGATTCAGAATCTCAAAAAGCATAATGCCCGGCTTGCCAGGCTGGCGCGTGACGCCCGCAACAAGCTCAGTGCTGCGCTCGACGGAACCGGTCTCTGTTTATGGCAGCTCGACGTCCCTACCGGGAAGCTGATCATCTATAACCGCCGCTGGGGTTCGATGCTGGGCTATCAGCCCAAGGAGCTGAACGCGCAGTTTGAGATCTGGCGTGAGCATCTGCATCCGGATGACAGGCAGAACGTGCTGGATGCGTTCTACGATCACCTGCACGGCAAAACACCCTTCTATGAAGCGCTGCACCGCATGCAGCACAAAAACGGCACCGTCACCTGGGTGCTGGACCGGGGTCGGGTCACCGACCGGGATGAACACGGCAACCCCCTGAAGGTGACCGGCACCCATATCGACATGACCAAAGAGAAGCAGTACGAGGAGCAGCTGGCCCAGCTGGCGAATCACGATCCGCTCACCGGCCTTGCCAACCGCCACGCCCTGATCAAGCACTTCGCCCAGCTCAAAGCCCAGGGGCCGCTCTGCATCGCCTTTATCGATCTGGATGACTTTAAAACGGTTAACGACACCTTTGGGCACCGCAGCGGCGACGAGCTGCTGATCCAGCTTAGCCAGCGTCTGCGCGAGGCCTGCCCGCCGGGGGCGGTTGTCGGGCGTCTGGGGGGTGATGAGTTTGTGCTCCTGCTGCCCTTCCCGCTCAGCAGTTTGCTGGTGAACAGCACCGCCCACAGCTGCCTGAAGGCGGCGCTGACCCCATTCGAGCTGGATAACGGCCAGGCGCAGGTCGGCGCCTCGGTAGGGATCGACGACGTGCAGGAGGAGGATGATTTCGTCAATGCCCTGCGCCGCGCCGACCGATCGATGTATCAGATTAAGCACACCGGCAAGAACGGCGTGGCGATCGGCCAGACGTTGCTCTCCATCACCCGCAGCGGAACAGACGCATGAAAAGCACCCGCCATCAGGATCTCCTTCGCCTGCTGGCGGCCTCCGACTGGCTGTCGACAGAGGCGCTGGCCGCCGGGCTTGGGGTGAGTAAAGAGACGATTCGCCGCGATCTGAACCAGCTCCAGCAGCAGGGGAAGATCGTACGGCATCACGGGCGGGCGCGGGCGATCCACCCGGATCACCGCGACGGCGGCGAGCCCTTCGGCGCGCGGCTGAAGAGCCACTACGCCGATAAAGCCGATATCGCCCGTCACGCGCTGGACTGGGTCAGCGAAGGGATGACCCTGGCGCTGGATGCCAGCTCCACCTGCTTTCACCTGGCGCGACAGCTGCCGGATATCGCCCTGACGGTGTTCACCAACAGCCTGCCCATCTGCCATGAAATGGCGAAGCGCGAGCGCATCACCCTGATCTGCTCGGGCGGGACGCTGGAGCGCAAATACCGTTGCTATGTCAATCCGGCGCTGGTCACGCAGCTGAAATCCCTGGAGATCGACCTGTTTATCTTCTCGTGTGAAGGGGTGGATGAGCAGGGTGTGATGTGGGATCCCACCCCGCACAGCGCCGGGTTTAAGTCGCAGCTGCTGAGCCGCGCCAGCCAATCGCTGCTGCTGATCGACAAAAGCAAGTTCCGGCGCTCCAGCGAAGTGAAAATTGGTCACCTGTCGCAGGTGACGCAGTTGATCAGCGACGCACAGCTCGCCCGGCGTTAGCCCGCCAGACGGAACTTCTGCACCGAGCGTTGCAGCTCTTCGGTCTGGCGCTCCAGCGCGGAAGCCGCCGCCGACACCTGCTCCACCAGCGAGGCGTTCTGCTGGGTCACGCCGTCCATCTGGGTGATTGCCACCCCAACCTGGGAAATGCCCTTGCTCTGCTCTTCCGAGGCGCTGGCAATCTGCTTCATGATGGTGGTGACGCCGGTGATGTCGCGCAGCACCGCTTCCATGGTGGTGCCGGTATCATTTACCAGCTTTGCCCCCTCCTCCACGCGGGAGACGGAGTCGGCGATCAACCCTTCGATCTCTTTTGCCGCATTGGCGCTGCGGCTGGCGAGATTACGCACCTCCCCCGCCACCACCGCGAAGCCACGCCCCTGCTCACCCGCGCGCGCCGCTTCTACCGCCGCGTTGAGGGCCAGAATGTTAGTCTGGAAGGCGATGCTGTTGATAACGCTGGTGATCTCGGCAATCTTCTTCGAGCTGACGGAGATGCCGGTCATGGTGTTGACCACGTTGTCCACCAGCGCGCCGCCGCGACTGGCGCTGGCCGAGGCCACGTCCGCCAGTTCGCTCGCCTGGCGGGCGTTGTCCGCGTTGAGCTTCACCGTGGCGGTGAGCTGCTCCATGCTGGCGGCGGTCTCTTCCAGCGCCGCCGCCTGCTCTTCGGTACGGGAGGAGAGATCGTTGTTACCGCTGGAGATCTCCGTCGCCCCGCGCCAGATGTTCTCGCTGCCGTTACGGATGGTGCTTACCGCGTCGCGCAGGCTGTCCTGCATCGCCGTCAGCAGCGGCACCAGCTGGCCCACGCAGTTACGACCAAAAGGCACGATCGGCTGGCTGAGATCGCCCTGCGCAATCTGGCGGAAATGGTGGCGAAGCTGCTCAAGGGGTTTCACCAGCATGGCGACCAGGTAGCGGTCGGCGAACAGCAGGATCAGCAGGCCGACGATCGTCGCGGTAATGATCACCGTGCGGGTGACGCTGGTGAAGCCGTCCACCGTGACGCGGGTGCGGTCGAGGATGGTATCGGCGGCCTTATTGAACTGCCCGGCACTCTCGCCAAAGGCGCGGCTTAGCGCTGGGGTGACGTTGTTCGCCTGCTGGCGATAGCCTTCGATGTTGCCCTGCTCTGCCAGCTGCATCTGCGGTTTGACGCCGTTATCCAGCAGCGCCTGCCAGCTGGCGATCACCCGGGAGGAGATCTCTGCATCCATTGGCCCCGGCGACATGGCTTTCAGTTCATCGAGCCTGTTGCTCATGGTCTGTAGCGCCTGCTGTACGGAGGTGAGATCCGCCGTACCGCCCGCCGCCTGCGTCTCCATCGCCCGGCTCAGCCGGGTGACAAAACGGAAGTACTGATCGTTGCCCTGACTGAGCACCGTCATCTGTTTGACCAGCTGGCGATCGACCTCGTTGCCATCCGCCACGCGGGAGAGCGCCCAGGAGCCATACAGCCCCACGCCCGCCCACATTAAACAGAAAATACCCAGAATCGTCAGCATGACGAAGCGGATCGTGAAATTACGAAATACGCGCATAACTCTTTCCTTGCCTGAGGGAGATGTCGCCCGGAGGCGAGTAATATCCTCGTTATCGGCAACAAAATGCGAAGCAATACCTTTTCTTGTTTAATTTTATAAAACTTTTCATTTCGGTTTACCGGGCCGGAAAAGGATAATCACGCCCGGGCAAATACCCCTTCAAATAACGTGATATTAGATTTCATACAGCTTACAAATGTAAATCAGGCTCTCCGTTCATTACTCACATAACCCTGAAGGATTAGTCCTCGATTCTTGTTTGATGCACAATTTTCCTTCCTCCTGCCAAAAAAACTTATTTTTTGTACGTTAATAAAACTGCAACATTCACAAGCCGAATATATTTTAAATAATTAATCATTTAATTTTATAAAACTGATTACTTAATGACTTGATATCATTTCAAATTTCATTACATCCTTTTCACCCCAGAAAGTTCTTAATTACGCATATGTGGTTTAAAAAGAGTGCACTTTGATCCGCTTATAAGAGATGAACAAATGCGTATTTCTATGAAAAGAACCCTGTTATCACAGTGTGTGTTACTGTCGCTTGCCTCGTTTGCTGCTCAGGCAGGCGAGACCCCTGCTACACCTTGCCAGAATGGCGACACCACCCAGACCTGCGGCCTGAAAGAATATAAAGATGGTAATTTCTATCAGGACCCGGGCGTCACTGATGCCGTTATGGCGAATGAAACGGCAACCAATATTTATATGGATGGCCACCGTGAAGCCGGAGATACGCAGACCTTAACGGTGACAGGCACTGACATGTCAGGTCATTATATTCAGGGAAGCAATGGCGGCACCGTGAATATTAACGTCACCAATAATGCCAAAGTGGATATGATCGAAGCAGGTGCTGCATTAAAGACCACTAATACCACGATCAATGTCAACGACTCCACCCTGAACGGCCAGAACAGCGACGGGACGTATGAGCGAGACAAAGATTATATGATGGGCGCCGCCATTTATCTCGATCCGCTCGATGCGGGCTACCACAATGTGGATATCAGCAACGGCAGCGCACTGCATGGCAGTATTATCAGCGCTGGCCAGGGCTCCCAAACCATCGCCATGAGCGACAGCATCATGGATAATGGCGGCATCTACGTCGGCAGTGACAAATCAGACACTTCCCTTACCCTGACTAACGCCACCGTGGACGCAACGAACAGTCAGGTGGCGCAAAAGCTCGATACCATCGTAGAAACACTGAGCCAGTACCAGCCCTTCCAGAATATCAACGTTGATGCCTTTGGCGACCTGGCAGTGGCAATGTACGGTACTACTCAGGATACGCTGGCACTGAATAACAGTACCGTAACCGGTGACATCGGCATCATTAACGAAAAAGGCCAGACCAATCTGTCGTTCACTAATAACAGCGTCGTGAACGGCAATGTTACGCTGGACGGGAACTCCACCAATACCCTGCTGGTGGATAACAGCACCATTAATGGCGACCTGAACACCAGCCAGAATAGCGGCGATACCACCATCACCCTGCAAAACGGTGCTAACGTTGACGGCAATATTACGACCGGCGCAGGAAATGACACCGTGGTCCTGGTGAATGATTCCCACGTCACCGGCAATGTCACCGGCGGGGATGGCGACGATACCCTGTCGATGGATGCCGGTAGCTCTATTTCCGGGCAAATTAATCAGTTTGAAACGGTGAATACCACCAGCGACAACAGCATCACTCTCGACAACATTAACGATTCAACCACATGGAGTCTGCAAAACGGCTCCACCCTGACCGCCGACACGACGGGTAGCAATGCCGAAGTGAACATGAGCACCGATAGCCGGGTTAACTTCGGCCAGATCACCGGATCCCGTAACGCTGTAGTGGTAAATAACATCACCTCTTCGGCGATCAATCAGCAAAATATCGTGCTGGGAACCTTTACCACCACGACGGCAACCACCACGCCGCAAACGGCCGCCAATGCAACCTTCAGCAACGGTCAACAGCAGGTTGAAAACCGCAGCGCCGCTTACAACTACAACAATGACCTGAGCATTGTGGCCGCTGATTCTGCGCCGCAGGGCCTGCTCACCGCTGACAGTAGCCAGAACTGGAATATTGTCTTTAGTAGCTCACGCGGCGCCCTGGCCAGCGATGTCCAGGGGTTAGTCGCCGGGCTGGATGCGGCCGAACAGGCGGGCCATCAGGTCACCGATGACATCGCCAGCCATCTGGATCGCCTGCACTTTGCTGGCCTGACGGGTGAACAGCAGGAAGGGGCCCAGCTGTGGGGAGATTTCCTCTATCAGAACGGTAACTTCAGCAACGATGTGGATTACAAGAGCATCACTCAGGGTGCGCAGGGCGGCGTTGACTGGACGGCATACCTCGCTAACGGGGACAGTGTAACCGGAGGCGTGGCGCTGGCCTGGACCCGCAGCCGCGTTGAAGATACTGCCAACGGCCCGGACAGCTTCAAGGACACCGTCTATGGTAACTACTACAGCCTGTACGGCGGCTGGCAGCAGGCCTTGAATGGTCGTCAGTGGGGACTGTTCGCCGATGCCAGCTTCAGCTATGGCGATATGCGCTATTCCCTCTCTGCGCAGAACGTCACCGGCGACACCAGCGGAATGACCGAAGCGCTGCACGGCTCCACCGATGGTAGCCTGTATATGGCTCAGGCTCGTACCGGGGTGAACGTGCTGTTGCCAGGCGAAACCGTGCTGCAACCGTATGCCATCCTCGGCTGGGATCAGACCAAAGCTAACGGCTTCTCCGACAGAGAAGTGACCTTTGCCGACAGCCAGGTCTCTTCCTGGAACGGCGGCGCGGGTCTGCGTCTGACCACCACCCTGACCGATCTGAACAAAAACGTGCAGATCATGCCTTGGGTGGATGCCCGAGTGCAGAAAGAGTTCAGCGATGATACCGATATCCAGGCCGCGGATTATCACAATACCCAAGGCCATAACAACAGTATGGGAATGTTTGGGGCGGGCGTGAATGCCACTATCGCACACAACTTCTCGTTGAATACCGGCATTTACTATGGCACGGGCGATGTTGATAACGACGCCAGCGTTCAGGCAGGTATGAGCTACAGCTTCTGATGACCACGCATACCCGGTAGCCTGAGGCTGCCGGGTATTTTCACGCGGGTTAACTCAAATACTTTTCAAACCACCCCAACGTCCGTTTCCAGGCTAACTCTGCGGCAGGCTCGTCGTAGCGCGGAGTGGAGTCATTGTGGAAGCCGTGATTCACCCCGGGATAGATGTACGCCTCATACACTTTACCGTTCGCTTTCAGCGCGGCCTCATAAGCCGGCCAGCCTTCATTCACATTTTTGTCGAGCTCGGCGTAGTGCAGCAGCAACGGCGCCTTAATTTTGGCGACATCCGCCGCAGGTGCCTGTCGGCCATAGAACGGCACGGCGCAGGCCAGTTCCGGCCAGGCCACCGCTGCGGCATTAGAGACCCCGCCGCCATAGCAGAAGCCAGTGATCCCCACCTTGCCGGTGGCGTCCGGGTGTTTTTGCATAAACCCGACCGCGGCAAAGAAGTCGTTCATCAGCTTCGTCGGGTCGACCTTCTGCTGCAGGATCTTCCCCTCTTCGTCGTTACCGGGATAACCGCCCACCGAGCTTAAGCCATCCGGCGCCAGGGCGATGTAGCCCGCTTTTGCCACCCGGCGGGCCACGTCCTCAATGTACGGATTGAGGCCGCGGTTTTCATGGACCACCACCACTGCCGGGACTTTGCCCGTGGCTTTAGCCGGTTTCACCAGATAGCCGCGCACCTGGCCATGCCCGTCCGGTGAGGGATAGGTGATGTACTCCGGCAGAATATCGGGATCGGTGAATTTCACCTGCTCTGCGAGGGCGTAATTGGGCTTGAGCATATTAAACAGCGCCAGCGCCGTGACGCCGCCAACCGCATAGCGGGCCGCCAGATTGAGGAACTCACGTTTGTTGATTTTGCCGTGAGCGTAATAATCGTAGTAGTCGAGCAATTCCTGAGGAAAGTCTTTGGCGGTCATACGCGTCATCGCATATCTCCATGAATTGTGAACGAACTAAGGATAGAATAGAAACGCTGTTTCGAAAATCAATCACTAAGAAAGGAGACATCATGCCCTGGAACGCCTCCCCTGACCGCTACGAGACGATGCAGTACCGCTACTGCGGTAAAAGCGGCCTGCGCTTACCCGCCCTGTCACTCGGCCTGTGGCACAGCTTCGGCCACGTCCACGCCCTCGACTCACAGCGCGCCCTGCTGCGAAAAGCCTTCGATTGCGGCATCACCCATTTTGATCTCGCCAATAACTATGGCCCACCGCCGGGCAGCGCGGAGGAAAATTTTGGCCGCCTGCTGCGCGACGATTTCGCAGCCTATCGCGACGAGCTGATTATCTCCACCAAAGCGGGCTACGACATGTGGCCTGGCCCGTACGGTGCGGGCGGTTCACGCAAGTACCTGCTCGCCAGCCTCGATCAGAGCCTGAAGCGGATGGGGCTGGAGTACGTGGATATCTTCTATTCACACCGGGTAGATGAAAACACCCCAATGGAGGAGACCGCCTCTGCGCTGGCGCAGGCGGTGCAGAGCGGCAAAGCGCTCTACGTCGGTATTTCATCCTATTCGCCGGAGCGGACGCAGAAAATGGCGGAGCTGCTGCGCGAGTGGAAGATCCCGCTGCTTATCCATCAGCCTTCCTACAACCTGCTTAACCGCTGGGTGGACAAGAGCGGATTGCTGGACACCCTGGCCGCCAACGGTACGGGCTGCATCGCCTTTACGCCGCTGGCCCAGGGGCTGCTGACCGGAAAATATCTGAACGGCATTCCTGACGGCTCCCGCATGCAGCGCGAGGGCAAAAAGGTGCGCGGCCTGACGGAAAACATGCTCACCGAAGCCAACCTGAACAGCCTGCGTTTGCTGAACGAGATGGCCCAGGCGCGCGGGCAGACGATGGCGCAGATGGCGCTGAGCTGGCTGCTGAAGGATGAACGCGTGACGTCGGTGCTGATTGGTGCCAGCCGGACGGAGCAGCTGGAGGAGAACGTGCAGGCGCTGAATAATCTGCACTTTAGCGAAGAAGAGCTGCAGCGGATTGACCAGCACGTGGCCGACGGGCAGCTGAATTTGTGGCAGGCGTCGTCGGATAAGTAAGTTTTTTCCTCTCTCCCCGATGGGGAGAGAGGCCCGTAGGCCTGATAAGCGCAGCGCCATCAGGCGTTTTTAACTTATTTGCGGCTCAGCTTATCCAGATACCCCATCACAAACGCCGACAGCACAAAGGTCAGGTGAATAATCACGTACCACATCAGCTTGTTGTCCGGGATATTTTTGGCATCCATAAACACCCGCAGCAGGTGAATGGAAGAGATTGCCACAATCGACGCCGCCACTTTGTTTTTCAGCGACGAGGCATCCATTTTACCCAGCCAGCTCAGCTTCTCTTTATCCGAGGAGATATCCAGCTGCGAGACGAAATTCTCATAACCCGAGAACATCACCATCACCAGCAGGCCACCCACCAGGGTCATATCCACCAGCGACAGCAACAGCAGGATCAGGTCGGATTCTGCGATGCTGAAAATATGCGGCAGGACGTGAAAAATTTCCTGGAAGAATTTAATACAGAGGGCCACCAGCGCCAGCGAGAGGCCAAAATAGACCGGGGCTAACAGCCAGCGGGAGGCATACATTGCGTTTTCAAAAAAGCGTTCCATAAAGTCCTGTCTGCAAACGAAACCAGCGCGCAGTATATCGCAAGGGTCCAAACTGTTTGCAACAACTAAACAAAGACCCTATACCTGATCGGGCTTTATTACCGGGCGCTGATATTCCGGCCACACCAGCACCACCAGCGACGGATAGGCCTCAAGGCTGAATTCGCGAAAACACTGGCGCAGGTTCATTACCTCCAGATCCGAGTGCGACACTTTTTCACCGTTCAGGCAGCGCTTCTTGATATTGTCGTAATATTTATACACCGCAGAGTTAAGATCGCTGCAACGACGCTGAGCTTCAAACAGGTCAGGAATGCTATTTATTTCCACCATATTCATTCGTTTAATTGTGGCATGGAGGAAATCAATATATTCATGATTAACGCGCCAGTACCATACTGGCGTAATCGCATTCATTAACACTGAAAAATGGTCTTCGCCCTCTTCTTTTGACAACCGCTCCGGCGGGGCCGGGACATGCGCGCTCTCTGCATCGCTGCTTTTATTGAACTCGCGCATCAATAAAAGAACCACGGCAGTAAGCAATAACAAAGTAATGACAGTATAAAAAATGCTGTTCATATAGGCAGGCTCCATTTTTTTTGATTTTAAATTTGCCTCATGTTATTGTCAACGAATCTCACACTCCAGACAACCCTACCCCGTTGAAATTAAAGGAAATATAAAATGTTGCCCGACAATCTGGTCCCGGCCAAGTTTCACATTTCTTCCGTGGAACCGAAACCGCCAGAAGCAGAAAGCAATGCCAATTTCACTAAGGGGAAAAGAACACTCGCTGATTACGCGCCGGATATATTAATTGGTGTTACCCGTACCGGTAACTCCCGCAATATGTTGCTCGAAGAGCACGATCGGCATATTAAAGACCGGTTATTTCGCGTCATTAAAATCGAGGTGTTTGCCCGCCTGTTGAATGATTTGCAGGCGGAGGGGGAAATAGACGCGCAGGCACTAAGTCAAATATTGGCGGAAAAAACCGATGAGATTAACGAGGCCGGTAATGAAATCTGGTTGAACCTAATTACCTGCGAGAAAAATACGCCCGTATTTTATAAGCTAGAGGATGAATAACGTGAAGGATGTTGATAACAACAACGTTTATTTAGCTTTAGATGACAAAAAAAGCGATGAATTTATCTTAGAGCAAAACCTTACCGCGCTAAAAGAGATTAAAAACGCGGAAATACAACGCATTGCAAAAGATTTGCTCTCCATTCCGGCCGGTCTGGTACGCCTGAAATGGCAGAATCGCCGGGAAATTTATCCGTTGCAGGTAAAAGAAGAGATCTACGGCGCGGCAATAAACGTCATCATGGAACAACGTCCCGACTTAAAAGAGAAAATACTGGCGCGGCTGGAAACCAATTATCAATATTTGCTGGCACGCGAAACCGCGACCCTGCGCGTCACACGCAAGCTGGCCGATGAAGGCTATCGCACCTCCAGCGTGACGACCGTGGCGTTGAATGAAGACATGCTGGCCGCCAAAGCTGACGTTCCCCCGCAAAAGCCGTAATCCTCGACAAACCTGCCGCACCGCCTGTTTCCGCTCCGCCCGATTCATTTAAGGATTATCCTGAATGATCCTCACAGCCCAGTTGATTCTCCTAAACTTAAGGTCTGATTAACCCCTCAAGGAGAACCTCAATGGCAAATTCTCAGAGCAAAATTCAGGATCCGACCACCCAGTACTACACCGGTGAGTATCCGCAGCAGAAACAGCCTGCGCCCGGCGTACAGAGCAAAATGGACCCGGTGCCGGATTGCGGCGAAAAAACCTATAAAGGCAGCGGCAGACTACAGGATCGTAAGGCACTGGTGACAGGGGGCGACTCCGGGATTGGGCGCGCTGCCGCCATCGCTTACGCGCGTGAAGGCGCAGACGTTGCCATCAACTACCTGCCCGCCGAGGAAGAGGACGCTCAACAGGTTAAGCAGCTTATTGAAGAGGCCGGACGCAAGGCGGTGCTTATTCCCGGCGATCTGAGTGATGAAAAATTTGCCCGCTCGCTGGTGCATAAAGCCCATCAGGAACTAGGCGGACTGGACGTGCTGGCGCTGGTGGCCGGTAAGCAGGTGGCGGTGGAGAAGATTGCCGATCTGACCACCGAGCAGTTTAAGCAGACCTATGCCGTAAACGTGCTGGCATTGTTCTGGATAACCCAGGAGGCGCTGCCGCTGCTGCCTGCCGGGTCGAGCATCATCACCACCTCGTCGATTCAGGCCTATCAGCCGAGCCCGCACCTGCTGGACTACGCCTCAACCAAAGCGGCGATCCTCAACTTCAGCCGCGGGCTGGCAAAACAGGTAGCGGAGACCGGCGTGCGCGTCAACGTGGTGGCCCCGGGGCCCATCTGGAAGGCGCTGCAAATCTCCGGCGGCCAGACCCAGGAGAAGATCCCGCAGTTTGGTCAGCAGACCCCGATGAAGCGCGCAGGGCAGCCTGCGGAGCTGGCGCCGGTGTACGTCTATCTGGCGAGTCAGGAATCAAGCTACGTGACGGCAGAAGTGCACGGCGTGTGCGGTGGGGAACATCTGGGATAGTTGTTCGTTGCCGGGTGGCGGCTTCGCCTTACCCGGCCTACGTTTCGCATGTAGGCCGGGTAAGCGTAGCGCCACCCGGCAAAAACAATTACGGCAACCCAAGGGTTGCCGTAATTGTTTATTTAGCCACTGTCTTCTCTTCGCCGACTAAACCTATCTTCAGGTAACCCGCCTGATGCAGCGTGTCCATTACCTTCATCATGGTTTCGTAGTCGACCGTTTTATCGGCACGGAAGAAGACCGTCGTGTCTTTCTTGCCTTCGGTCAGGGCGTTCAGCGCCGGGATCACCGACTCATCAGTCACCGGATCGTTACCCAGGAACATGGATTTATCGGCTTTAACGGACAGATAAATCGGTTTTTCCGGGCGCGGCTGCGGCTGACTGGATGACGCAGGCAGATTCACCTTCACGTCCACGGTCGCCAGCGGCGCCGCAACCATGAAGATAATCAGCAGAACCAGCATGACGTCGATAAACGGCGTCACGTTGATTTCGTGCATTTCGCCGTTATCGTCCAGATTTTCATTAAGACGCATTGCCATGGCGAATCAACCTACGTGAAATTTCTGAGCAGAACGGACCGGCTTCGCAGCGCTGGCGCTGAGATCCAGATCGCGGCTTTGCAGCAGCAGAACCTGAGCGGCAACGTCGCCGAGGGTCGCTTTGTAGCTGCCGATCATACGGGCGAAGATGTTATAGATAACCACCGCCGGGATGGCCGCGACCAGACCAATGGCCGTCGCCAGCAGCGCTTCGGCGATGCCGGGTGCCACAACCGCGAGGTTGGTGGTTTGCGTCTGGGCAATGCCGATGAAGCTGTTCATGATGCCCCAGACGGTACCGAACAGACCGACGAACGGTGAAATAGCACCGATGGTCGCCAGGTAGCCGTTGCCGCGTCCCATATGACGGCCAATAGCCGCAACGCGACGCTCCAGGCGGAAGCCGGTACGCTCTTTAATACCTTCGTTGTCTTCACTGCCTGCGGAAAGTTCCAGCTCGTTCTGTGCTTCGTTGATTAACTGGGTGGTCAGGCTCTTCGCCTGGAAGGAAGAAGCCATGTCGCTCGCCTGATTCAGGGTGCGGGCTTCGGCCAGCTGCTGCTGCTCGCGCTTAAGACGACGCTTATGCGAAATAAGCTCAGCGCTCTTACTAAAGAAAATAGCCCAGGTGACGACAGACGCCAGAATCAGGCCGATCATGACAATCTTCACCACGATGTCGGCATGATGATACATGCCCAAGACGGAGAGATCCGTCTGCATCAAATTATTACCCACTCGGTATCTCCAGGACACAAATCACAAAATCTGAGCATAATAATATCAAAACAGCGTCGAATTGATAGTAGTTCTCATTAGTATTTACATAGTGCCGTAAATTCGTTTCATTTTCCTTGCGCTTACGCAGGAAAAATTTCCCGGAAACAAATTTTAAAAAATTTTCCGCTGAACCAGTGAGCGTTGACGTGACCATTTTTACTTTCGTGATAGTGTGGACGTCCAGACGTATAAAAACAGGTTGCGCAGATATGAAAGAGAAGCATCTTGATACTACCCTCGTCCAGGCGGGACGCAGTAAGAAATATACCCTTGGCTCGGTGAACAGCGTCATCCAGCGCGCCTCGTCGCTGGTGTTTGATACCGTCGAAGCGAAAAAGCACGCCACCCGCAACCGGGCCAACGGCGAGCTGTTTTACGGACGTCGCGGGACGCTAACCCATTTCTCGTTACAGGAAGCGATGTGCGAGCTGGAAGGCGGCGCGGGCTGCGCGCTGTTCCCCTGCGGCGCGGCGGCGGTAGCGAATACCATTCTGGCGTTCGTCGAGCAGGGCGACCATATCCTGATGACCAACACCGCCTATGAGCCAAGCCAGGACTTCTGCACCAAAATCCTCAGCAAGCTGGGCGTCACCACCGGCTGGTTCGACCCGCAGATTGGCGCCGGGATCGCCGAACTGATCCAGCCTAATACCCGAATTGTATTCCTGGAATCGCCGGGCTCCATCACTATGGAAGTGCATGACGTGCCTGCCATCGTAGAGGCGGTGCGCAGCAAAGCGCCGGACGCCATCATCATGATCGATAACACCTGGGCGGCGGGCGTGCTGTTTAAGGCGCTCGATTTTGGTATCGATATTTCTATCCAGGCGGCGACCAAATACCTGATTGGCCACTCTGACGGCATGATCGGCACTGCGGTCTCTAACGCCCGCTGCTGGGAGCAATTGCGTGAGAATGCCTATCTGATGGGCCAGATGGTGGATGCCGATACCGCCTACATGACCAGCCGCGGCCTGCGCACCCTGAGCGTGCGCCTGCGTCAGCATCATGAAAGCAGCCTGCAGGTTGCCCGCTGGCTGGCGCAGCATCCGCAGGTGGCGCGCGTTAATCATCCGGCGCTGCCGGGCAGCATCGGGCATGAGTTCTGGCAACGTGACTTTACGGGCAGCAGCGGTCTGTTCTCGTTTGTGCTCAATAAGCGCCTGAGCAACGACGAACTCTCCGCGTATCTGGACAACTTCTCGCTGTTCAGCATGGCCTATTCGTGGGGCGGCTTTGAATCGCTGATTTTACCCAACCAGCCAGAGCAGATTGCGGCCCTGCGTCCGGGCGGTGAAGTGGACTTTACCGGCACCCTGATCCGCCTGCATATCGGCCTGGAAAACGTCGACGATTTAATCGCCGATCTGGAAGCCGGGTTTGCGCGAATCGAATAGCGCAGGGCGATAAAAACACTCCGCGGACACTTTTCTCCACAATCCCTGCAGAAAAGTCTGATTTGTTGCGCCTGCGATCAAAGCCCGCAGGCGAAATAGGGAGTACAATAGCCTTATAAATGCTGTTCCACAGGAAAGCCCATGGCTGTTATTCAAGATATTATCGCTGCACTCTGGCAACACGATTTTGCAGCACTGGCGGACCCGCACGTGGTTGGGATTGTCTATTTCGTCATGTTCGCCACGCTGTTTCTGGAAAATGGGTTACTGCCCGCCTCCTTTTTACCGGGCGACAGCCTGCTGCTGCTGGCAGGCGCGTTAATCGGTAAAGGGGTCATGGACTTCACTCCCACCATGGTGATCCTCACCTCGGCCGCCAGCCTGGGCTGCTGGCTCAGCTATCTGCAGGGCCGCTGGCTCGGCAATACGCGGGTGGTGAAAAGCTGGCTGGCGCAGCTGCCGCATAAATACCACCAGCGGGCGACCTGCATGTTCGATCGCCACGGCCTGCTGGCGCTGCTGGCCGGGCGTTTCCTGGCGTTTGTCCGCACCTTGCTGCCCACCATGGCGGGCATTTCCGGGCTCTCTAACCGCCGCTTCCAGTTCTTTAACTGGCTGAGCGCCCTGCTGTGGGTCGGCGTGGTGACCACGCTCGGCTACGCGTTAAATATGATCCCCTTTGTGAAACATCATGAAGATCAGGTCATGACCTTCCTGATGATCCTGCCGATTTTCCTGCTGGTGGCGGGCCTGTTGGGGACGATTGTGGTGGTGATCCGCAAGAAGTACTGCAGCGCCTGAAAAAATCCCCTCACCCTGACCCTCTCCCCCCAGGGGAGAGGGAATTTGACCCCCACCCTACCCCTGCATTGTTCTGATCCGCGCCGCATCTTCCCCTGGCGTTACGCCAAAGTAGCGCTTGAACTCACGGCTGAACTGCGAGGCGCTCTCATACCCCACCCGCAGCGCGGCGGCGCTGGCCTTCATGCCGTCGTGAATCATTAACATGCGCGCCTTGTGCAGGCGGTAGCTCTTGAGATACTGCAGCGGCGAGGTGCTGGTCACCGATTTGAAGTTATGGTGGAACGCCGACACGCTCATGTTGGCCTCGGCCGCCAGCTGGTCCACGCTCAGGTTTTCGGTGTACTGGCTCTCGATGCGCTTTAGCACCCGGCCAATGAGGCTGAAGTGGGTCTGACGGCTGACCAGCGCCAGCAGCGCCCCGCCGCCCGGCCCGAGCAGGACGTGGTAGAGGATCTCGCGCACAATCTGCTTGCCCAAAATGCGCGCATCCAGCGGGCGCTCCATCACATCCAGCAGTCGTTCAATGGCGCAGAGGATCTCATCCGTCAGGGTGGCGGAGTTGATGCCGCTCGCCGCCATCGACGGGCGAAACAGTTCATCCTCGCCAATGTCCATCAGCAGCTCCTGGAGCTGCAGAATGTCAATATTTAAGCGGATCCCTGCCAGCGGGACCGTCTCTGTCGCGAAGGTTTCACATTCGAAGGGTAAAGGTACTGTCAGGAGCAGATATTCGTTGGTGTCGTAACGGAAGACGCGCTCGTTGATATAGCCAATTTTGTGGCCGGAAAAGAGAAAAATGATACCCGGCTGGTACATCACCGGAGTGCGGGCGTAGGGCTGGGTGCCGTACAGCAGGCGAACGTCCGGCAGCAGGGTGTCGAGATTATTTTCATTATCTTTCAGCCTGTTAATTTGTTCCGTTAGCTGCTGACAGATCGCGTCACGTTTCATCTTCTCTCACTCAGGGGTTGTTTTCCGACACCTGCAGTGTGCGCATTTTTACTTATTTTCTCCAGTACTGTGTAGAAATGGGCAAGACAACGGCAGGAATGTGCATTGAGAGAAACCTGTGCGCTCGCCACAATGAGCACCATCAGGCAGCCCCGTGGCCGCCCCGTTTTTTCACCCACCAAAGGGAACGAACAATGAACAATTTCAATCTGCATACCCCGACCCGCATCCTGTTTGGTAAAGGCGCTATCGCCGACCTGCGCGAGCAGATCCCGGCCGATGCCCGCGTGCTGATCACCTACGGCGGCGGCAGCGTGAAGAAAAATGGCGTGCTGGATCAGGTCTACTCCGCGCTGGAAGGTCTGGACGTGCGTGAGTTTGGCGGCATCGAGCCAAACCCGTCTTACGAAACGCTGATGAACGCGGTGAAAATCGCCCGTGAAGAGCAGATCACCTTCCTGCTGGCGGTAGGCGGTGGTTCCGTACTGGACGGCACCAAGTTTATCGCCGCAGCGGCCCACTACGATGAAAACATCGACCCGTGGCATATCCTGCAAACCGGCGGCAGCGACATCAAAAGCGCCATCCCGATGGGCTCCGTGCTGACCCTCCCGGCTACCGGCTCCGAGTCCAACAAAGGCGCGGTGATCTCTCGTAAAACCACCGGCGACAAGCAGGCCTTTATGAACGAGCACGTGCAGCCGGTATTTGCGGTGCTGGATCCGGTTTACACCTACACCCTGCCGCCGCGCCAGGTGGCGAACGGCGTGGTGGATGCCTTTGTTCATACCGTTGAGCAGTACGTCACTTATCCGGTGAACGCCAAAATTCAGGATCGTTTCGCCGAGGGCATTCTGCTGACCCTGATCGAAGACGGCCCGCTGGCGCTGCAGGAGCCAGAAAACTACGAGGTGCGTGCCAACGTGATGTGGGCCGCGACTCAGGCGCTGAACGGCCTGATTGGTGCCGGCGTGCCGCAGGACTGGGCAACCCATATGCTGGGCCACGAGCTGACGGCGATGCACGGCCTCGATCATGCCCAGACCCTGGCGGTGGTACTGCCTGCGCTGTGGAACGAAAAACGCGATACCAAACGCGGCAAACTGCTGCAGTACGCTGAGCGCGTCTGGGGTATTACCGCCGGTTCTGAAGATGAGCGCATCGATGCCGCCATTGCCGCTACCCGCAACTTCTTCGAGCAGCTTGGCGTGCCAACGCGCCTCTCCGGCTACGGCCTGGACGGGAGCTCCATCCCTGCCCTGCTGGCAAAACTCGAAGAGCACGGCATGACACAAATCGGCGAACATCACGACATTACCCTCGACGTCAGCCGCCGTATTTACGAGGCCGCGCGCTAAGCGATTTTACGCGATTGCCTTTCGTTTTTCGGCATTTAGGCCAGGCTTAATGCACATACGCCACCGGGGGATTACCCCTGGTGGATGTCCAATGAAGGAGGAAAAATGGCAAACCAAACCGTAATCAAGCTTCAGGACGGCAACGTAATGCCCCAGTTGGGGCTCGGCGTATGGAAAGCCGGTAACGACGAGGTCGTCTCCGCCATTCACAAAGCACTGGAAGTCGGCTATCGCTCCATTGATACCGCTGCCGCCTACAAAAATGAAGACGGCGTCGGCAAGGCTCTTGCCAGCGCTGGCCTGCCCCGCGATGAGTTATTCATTACCACCAAGCTGTGGAACGACGACCAGAAGCGTCCGGCAGAAGCCCTGCAGGAGAGTCTGGACAAGCTGCAGCTCGACTTTGTCGATCTCTACCTGATGCACTGGCCGGTTCCGGCTATCGATCACTATGTCGAGGCCTGGCAAGGGATGCTCGACCTGCAAAAAGCCGGGCTGGTGAAGAGCGTCGGGGTCTGTAACTTCCAGGTCCACCATCTGCAACGACTGATTGATGAGACGGGCGTCGCCCCGGTAATCAACCAGATTGAACTGCACCCGCTGATGCAGCAGCGTCAGCTGCACTCCTGGAATGCGACCCACAAGATCCAGACTGAATCCTGGAGCCCGCTGGCGCAGGGCGGTGAAGGGGTGTTCGATCAGAAGATCATCCGCGACCTGGCCGACAAGTACGGCAAAACCCCGGCACAGATTGTCATTCGCTGGCATCTGGACTGCGGACTGGTGGTGATCCCGAAATCCGTTACGCCATCGCGCATCGCGGAAAACTTCAACGTCTGGGATTTCCGTCTGGATAAAGACGAACTGGGTGAAATTGCGAAGCTGGATAAAGGCAAGCGTTTAGGCCCGGATCCGGACCAGTTTGGCGGGTAATCCCCTCACCCTGCCCTCTCCCCATAGGGGAGAGGGTATTCAATTATGTAGGCCCGGTAAGCGCTAGCGCCACCGGGCATTTTTTCAGGCTTAACCGGCCTTGCGTTTTACACTCTTCTTCGCCGTTGCCCCACCGTTCGAACGCTGGTGCACAATCGGCGTGTGCTTGGTCAGGGCCGGACGCGTGTTGCGGTTCTGGCGACGCGCTTCGCGCATCTCTTCAACCGTTGGCGCAGGCACCAGGCAGTCGCGGCGGGAACCGATCAGGTGCTTTTTACCCATCTCTTCCAGCGCCTGGCGGATCAGCGGCCAGTTTTTCGGATCGTGATAACGCAGCAGGGCTTTGTGCAGACGACGCTGCTTGTCACCCTTCGGCACCACCACATCCTCACTCTTATAACCAATCTTACTCAGCGGGTTCTTGCCGGTGTAATACATTGTGGTCGAGTTGGCCAGCGGCGACGGATAGAAGTTCTGCACCTGATCCAGACGGAAACGGCGCTGCTTGAGCCACAGGGCGAGGTTGACCATGTCTTCGTCACGCGTCCCCGGGTGCGCGGAGATGAAGTACGGGATCAGATACTGCTCTTTCCCGGCCTGTTTCGAGTAGGTGTCGAACAGCTCTTTGAAGCGGTCGTAGCTGCCCATCCCCGGCTTCATCATCTTCGACAGCGGCCCCTCTTCGGTATGCTCCGGGGCAATCTTCAGGTAGCCGCCCACGTGGTGGGTCGCCAGCTCTTTGATGTAGCGCGGATCTTCCACGGCGATGTCGTAACGCACGCCGGAAGCGATGAGGATCTTCTTGATGCCCTTCAGATCGCGGGCGCGACGGTAGAGGTTGATCGTCGGCTCGTGGTTGGTGTCCATGTGTTCGCAAATGCTCGGATAGACGCACGACAAACGACGGCAGGTCTGCTCCGCACGCGGCGACTTACAGCGCAGCATGTACATGTTGGCCGTCGGGCCACCCAGATCGGAGATCACGCCGGTAAAGCCCGGGACCGTGTCGCGAATGGCTTCGATTTCGTTGACGATGGAGTCTTCAGAGCGGCTCTGAATAATGCGCCCTTCGTGCTCGGTGATCGAACAGAGCGAGCACCCTATAATTCTGATCATTTAGAAATTTTTTTGCGTTTAAAATCAATGAATTGAAAGATTTCATTTTTCTAAGTCTGATAAAACAGATGAAAACCCAACTGACTATACTCATAAAACTCAATCTTTGCGCTGCTGTACGATACCAGTAATTACAGGTGCCGAGTTTAACATCATGAAAAGTAGCCCAATAATGAATGACGCAACGCCAGCTGCGGTGCCTAACTTCTGACTGAACACCATTGAAACAAAGTACATATTTGGGATAAAAACGGACATAGCAATCACGAAAAGTAACTTATTCAGATAATTATTTATTCGGGTCTTAACCTCAACTCTATCATAAAAAGCCATCGAAACGTAAGCAGTTATCAGTGAATAAAAAGACCATGTCATATAGTTAACCGATTCATTAAATGCCTCTCGCAAAAGCAAAGCACTTTCTGTCATTCCTACCTCATTAAATCAATAGAAAATAAATCTGAATAATTTATTTTTAAAAGAAAAGAACACAACATAACTTCAGTAGTTATGATTAATCCCTGAATGATTATTTCTTAGCAAGATATAACATGCTTAATGTATATCAGGCAATAAAACTCCCAAAGACCACCGCTGTGGTCTTCAGGTATAGGATTTAAAGAACGAACTCAGTCCGGAAACGTATCACTATCTTCTGTAACGTCCGCTTTCTCTGGTAACATTCTGTTTTTAATATACTGTGAATTCCTGCAGATGAGAGGAAAAATCTCCGAGTTATTCATTATACAACTCGTTGCCGTACGGGCGTCCTCCGGAGACCATGATGAAAATGAAAACGTCTGACGGTCAAGCCATTGAGACAATAATACATTATCAACAGAAGCGCTAAACAGCGCCGCAATAGCCCTGCGTTCAACGGCCTTCTCAGGTTCAATAAACGACAACTCATTATGAAAACGGGTAATAATCGCAATACGGCTGTCAATACGAATATGTCTTTCAAGTAAGACATCGTGCAACTCATCAAGTACAGTCTCTCTGGGTATCGTCGAGGCAAGACCACAGAAAATGAATGTTCTCGGCATTTGTGACAACGTCTGGCTCTGCATCACGGAACCATGATGCAAAGATACCCACACTACCTTCCATCCGGATATGCTGCCCCTGAAGTTGCATTTGTTCAAGGATAAAGCGCATGTTCACAGGAAGAACCGTAAAACACTCAATAAGCCTTTCAGAAGAACTAAATACTCCACATGCCAGGGCGTTCAGCTTTTTCTTCAAAATATCAAACTGCTCACCTGACTGATATACGTCATGGAGAAATACTGGACCCATAGCATTCACATCAGACTCAATTATTTTCTCTGACAGTGCTTTTTGACGCTCTCGCACAAATATTAAAAGAGAGGTTGCATTTGTAGCTTCTTTGATGACGTCATACTGACCTTTAACAAAGCTCAGGACAGGTATATTCACCAGAAGACCTAAATCAACAATCCTGCCAACAGCATTTTTGATGTACGGCAGAACATTTTTATCCTTAAGTGCTATAAAGATACTCTCGGCAGTACGTAGATAACGAAGATATGCAGCCAAAGCCAGGTCAAACCGTTCCTCACCAATATGTTCACTGTACGACTCGATACCGGCATAGTTACCATGGAGCACCATGTGAGCAACAGCCTGTGCAGCAAATTCCGCAGGGAAGAGATTCCTCGTCGCCGTATTATTAAGATAATATTGATTTAAAACATTATTATTCCAGTCCGGGCTCAGAACAATTTTTCTGAAATGGATAACGTCCTCAACAACCTGACGATTTTTAAGCGTCATTATTGCAGAGCTAACCTGAGCCCCACCTGTACCATCATTCTTTCCAATTACGTTCTGTACCGCCTTCGATGCAATATTGATATGCCGGATAATTCCCGGATTAAAAAGGTCTATCTGAGGTTGCTCAGCTCCATAGCGTAACATCTCCTCCCGACCGTGATTTCCGATATCTAGTGTGCCAATTTTCAGGTTTGACAAGGTCTCTTCATTATTGACAAGGTATTCCACATAAAATACGCCATCTACAAAATTCTCCATTTTATTCAGTAGTGATTCACCGGCCAGAACAGAGTATGAATCAGCTTCCTGCAGCAACGTCTTCGTGGATTCAGCCTCCAATTTTTCTGAATCCTGAATTTCATCAAGTTTACTCACAATAAACGATATTTGCCTTTCGACGAAAGGCTCTAGGCTTATCCGCCCGTCAGCCATCAGTTTCTGCAGACTCAATACGAAACCTTCATCATTCTTTTCTCTGAGTGAAACAGCATAACTCTGATTCAGCATTTGCACTGCGACTTTGAGTTGCGGTTCGGCGAGAGCCTGACACTTCTCATCCATCCGGCTATAAGAAACCAGCCAGTCTCGCATCTGAATATGTGGTGCCACTCGCTGCCATGCTTCAGCGAAACCCCACAAGGCCGTCAGTTCTTCAAGCCGTGGGATATTTATAGCACCAATCGCGTCTTTAAGAGGCGTATCAAGCAACTCGCTCCCCGGCAAGCTCCACCGTGGACTGATAGTGGATGCTCATCAGAAATTCGCTCCATCTTTCTGTATCGTTATTAAAAATTCGGGATATTTGTTGATAAGTTAGCGAGAGCATCTCGTCAAAATCATCCGAGCAATACCGGGTTCGGTCTGACTAGCTTTGGGATCGCGAAGTAATACTTTAATATCTCGCTCCCCGTATCTGACCACCAGTAAGTAGAGAGCAATAAGAATATGGCGATGATCTTCTGTTGCAGGAACGGTAAGGTTCAGAATATGAATATCATTAACAAACTTCTTCATTAATCGCGGTGTGATACGAGGATACTCAGAGGGTTTCCAGCGCTCAAGCAACACCGTTGCTTCCCGGCACGCTATCCCTGCATCCTCATTTACTGTTTCTTTCCAGTACTGCCTTAACGCTTCCTGCCATCCTGCCGAAATAAGAGGAGGAACCTGAAAACTTACAGGAATCCGCTTTGCAATAAACTCACGCCCGCTGAAACCCGCCACAGAAAGTGAGGCTGAAACCTGTCTTGCCGAATAGGGCACCACTATCCTGAAGTGTTCATGAGTGGCTCCGGCAATAAGCTCCATATCACTCCAGAGCTCTTTCACTTTGTCTGCACTGATTCGGTCCAGATTATCAATGATAAGGATGAAGCGATCTCCATGGGAAATGACCTCTTTGGAGGTAAATCCCTGCAGAGCTTCAGCCAGCTCAATAGCTCCGACCTCCTTATTAACTAGCCAAGTCTCTTCAATCCTGTCAGTACTGTTGCGTTTGAACAAATCACCAATACTCGAATACCCTTTCTTTCTGTACCATTCCATGTTCTGCAGGCATGCCAGTCCTGCGACCATAATGGCAGGAGAAAGAAACGCGGCCACCTCAACATAAAAAAGCCACCCTAATAATGACTCCTTGTTAGTAAAATATTGATTAAGGTCTGTTAGCACATAACGAAGCATCTGCACGGAAAGCAATGACAGTAAAATAAAAACGGTCAACCAGCTTAGCCTGCTGCTGACCCTCTTGTCGTATTCAACGATGTTACCCAGAGCCAGATTTTCCGGGAGCCCGGACATTGTAGGCTGACCCCGTGGTGGATGACATCGATAAGCGCTTTTTTAGTTGAGCCATGATGGTAACGTTCTGCATCAAAGTTAATGAACGTAAAATCATCTTTAAGCTTTTTCTGCAGGAACTTCAATATTGTTGACTTACCTGAACCCAGCTCACCTTCCAGACCAATAATATTGACATCAGGTGTCCTGATGATCTGAGCCACATTCTCTGCAACTTTTTCATGACTGCTGCCTCTAAACATATCCTGGTCAGCGGGTGATTCCGTCTGCAATCGTAGAGTCATTCAGCAATTTCCTTCGTTATAACGTAAGATTCTTTCACTATTAGACACAGTACAGAGCCCACAGCAACCAAATGACTGCAGCCGGGGCAGTTTAGTTTTAAGCATGCATAAGCCGATTTCGATGGAATCCCTTTCACACAATAATATTGAATTGAAGCAATGAAAACATTAATGTGTTTGTTGTGACTAGCTGCAGGGGCGGAAGAAATTCCAAAGCCTGACAAACCGGAACAGGGCTTGCTCTGCTCCGGTTTTATCCAGTTCATCTTGAAGCCCTTGTTTTTGTTACATATCCCTGCTCACTCTTTCAGCCATTGTTAAGCTTCTTGTGTGTAATCTGCGAATAATACGGATGCAAAATTGATGCAATGGATTATACATACCTACAGCGCACGTTACGCTGAGCTGAATCGAATTTCAGAGAACGTTCTTCGCTATTACCCTGCCCAGCCAGTTGAACACATTTTATCATCCGGCCCCGAGAGTGACATGTTCTCTGCCGGTACAGCCTTCATCAGAGTCAAACTAGACGTTATTTACAGGCAAAAAAGACAGCTACAGAGCTTAAGTCTGACATTATTCGTGGCTGTGTCTGCCTTCGGAGTTTTCAGCTTATCCCGATAACAGCGGTTTTGAAAAATTGACGTTTTTTACACCGGTACATTGCCCGAACGCAATCTCCCCCGTAGCGAAATACCGCCCCGCAGAAAATCGTCCATGCTCGGCATGCCCCTGGAACATCAGCATCTTTTCAATAAAGGTTTTACAGCCTATAGTCTGTATAACACAAAATACACCTTACCTGCTGTATTACAGGGCGGTACTCCCTACTCAGTCTGCGAGGCAGGTCACTTATGAATAATCAGTTCCCGATAAAAACGCTGAACCAGCTCAGACCTGTGCTAATCGGGTTTCGCAAAATCAAGGGCTTCACGCAAAAAGATGTGTCTGAGAGGCTTGGCGTAACGCAGCAAACCTATGCCCGCCTGGAAGCAAACCCTGCTAGCGCCAGTATTGATCGTCTGTACAAGGTATTCAGTATTCTGGGCGTAGAAATAACGCTGTCATCTATTTCCCCTTCACCCTTCATTTCCCACACAGAGATGAGGGGGGCATTTGACAGCACTCCCGCCAGACGGGAGAAATGGTGACTATTAGAAGTTTGCTAGTTTTGTCGAATGACGCCAACTACATGTCCGCATCCATCGAGTAGTGGCTTCAAGCCACGATTGTCACTGCCTCCGCTGCCTTTTTCCAGTAACTCTCTCCTTTTAATTCTAATATTTAGGGGTGTCAACGCAAAGCAGAAACGGCACCTTCTTTGCGAGACAGAAATGACCTGTGATTGCCTGGCCGATTTATGGCAGCTAAGTGCGAGAAGCGGATATAGCGAATTCGCCATTGTACGGGATTAGCAGGTTTACTGAAGCAACCTGCGATGGCGTTATGGCAATAGTCAGTCCCCTGTCCAGTCGGCATAGGTGGCCACCTCGTCACCGCCGGGGATAAACTGATTGAAGCCTCCGCGCAAAATCACTGTAAGCGTCAAGCCACTGCCGCCTGTTGCGATTACTAACGATTGACGATGATAGAGTCCTCTTATTAACGTTAATGGACTCTATCAATGTCAAACACTCTTCAGCCCCGCAGGGCGCGGGCGTCCTACTCAATGGACTTTAAGCTGGCTCTCGTCGAAAAGTCATATCAGCACGAGCCTGTGTTGCCCGGTTGGCGCGGGATAATGGAATTAATGACAATCTGCTGTTTACCGGCGCCAGCGTTACAGACATCTTCTGCCCGATGAAATACAACGGTCAATCAGAGAGCAAGACTCTGTTATCCCCGTTGTCTTGCCTGATATGGTCCTGTCACACCATGCTGAGCCGCACTATGAATCCGCCGCTCCAGCCTGCCGCGAGGCCATGACATGCGAGGTGACTGTCGGCGGTGCCAGCCTGCGTCTGTCCGGGGATTTATCACCTGCACTTCTGAAAACGCTGATCCGCGAGCTGAGCGGGAGGAGCCGATGATACCCTTACCGTCAGGCACTCGTATCTGGCTGGTTGCACCGATATGCGTAAGTCCTTCAATGGTCTGGGCGAACTGGTCCAGCATGTTCTTGATGACAATCCGTTCTCCGGCCACCTGTTTATCTTCCGTGGTCGTAAAGGTGACACCGTGAGGATCCTCTGGGCTGATGCTGACGGTCTGTGTCTGTTTACCAAACGTCTGGAAGAGGGACAGTTCGTCTGGCCTGCTGTACGCGACGGCAAAATCGCCATCACCCGCTCACAACTCGCCATGCTCCTCGATAAGCTGGACTGGCGGCAACCTAAAACTGCACGCCTTAACTCACTGACGATGTTGTAAAAAGCGCATGACCGCATTATAAATGGGGTCATGAGTCAGGACTATCTCGCCCGTATCGCTGCGCTGGAAGACGCGCTTCGCCAGAAAGACAGCCAGCTCAGTCTCGTTGCTGAGACTGAGTCGTTCCTGCGTTCGGCGCTGGCCCGCGCAGAAGAAGAGAACGTGAAATAGAACATCTGCGGGCTCAGATAGAAAAACTGCGCCGAATGCTGTTCGGTACCCGTTCAGAAAAGCTACGCCGGCAGGTCGAAGAAGCCGAAGCCCTGCTGAAACAGCAGGAGCAGCAAAGCGATCGTTACAACGGCCGGGACAATGATCAGCAGGTTCCGCGTCAGTTGCGCCAGTCCCGTCATCGTCGCCCGTTACCGGAACATCTTCCCCGCGAAATAAACAGACTGGAGCCAGCTGAAACCAGCTGTCTGGTTGCGGTAGTGATATGGCCTATCTCAGCGAAGTCAGCGCGGAGCAACTGAGCTGGTCTCCAGCGCCCTGAAAGTGATCCGCACGGTCAGAGTGAAAAAGGCCTGTACCCGATGCGACTGCGTCGTTGAAGCGCCAGCGCCCTCACGTCCTATCGACCGGGGCATCGCCGGGCCGGGTCTGCTGGCCCGCGTGTTAACGGCCACTGTGAACACCTGCCGCTGTATCGCCAGTGCGAAATCTTTGCCCGTCAGGGTGTGGATCTGAGTCGTGCGCTGCTCTCCAACTGGGTGGATGCGTGCTGCCGGTTAATGGCCCCGCTGGATGAAGCCCTCTACCACTACGTGATGGACTGCCGCAAACTGCATACGGATGACACTCCGGTGCCCGTGCTGGCGCCGGGCAGAAAGAAGACGAAAACCGGGCGTATCTGGACATATGTCCGTGATAACAGAAGCGCGGGTTCATCAGATCCGCCAGCGGCATGGTTCGCCTTCACCGGACCGACAGGGGAAACACCCTCAGCAACATCTTCGGCACTATCATGGCGTGCTGCAGGCAGATGCCTTCGCAGGGTACGACAGGTTGTTCAGCGCAGAGCGTGAAGGTGGCCCGTTGACAGAAGCGGCATGCTGGGCTCATGCGCGGCGCAAAATCCATGACGTCTATATCAGCACCCGGACGGCCACAGCAGAGGAGGCTCTGAAGCGCATCAGTGAGTTATACGCGATAGAAGAGTACGCGGCCTTCCGGCATCTCAGCGGCTGGCCGCCAGACGGTCCCGAAGTAAACCGTTGCTGATATCCCTGCATGACTGGTTGGTGGAGAAAAGTGCCACTCTGTCGAAAAAATCCCGGTTAGGCGCGTTCGCTTATGCACTGAACCAGTGGGATGCCCTGTGTTACTACTGCGATGATGGTCTGGCAGAGCCGGATAATAACGCTGCTGAGCGAGCGCTACGAGCGGTCTGTCTGGGCAAGAAAACTACATCTTCTTCGGCAGTGATCATGGTGGTGAACGTGGTGCCCTGCTGTATGGTCTGATCGGAACGTGCAGGCTGAACGGTATCGATCCAGAGGGTTACCTTCGCCATATCCTGAGCGTATTGCCGGAGTGGCCCATCAACAAAGTGGCCGAACTGCTGCCATGGAACGTAGATCTCACCAATAAATAGCCGTCAATACGGCGCTCACTTAACGCTACAAATCACTTATTCTTTTCCGTTAATAAAATGCAGGAGCAAAGTCATGACTGGCGAAATTCGTGGGCAGGCAGGCCACGAAAACAGAGAGTACCTATACAGGGGTAACTTACTGATTTAGTGTATGATGGTGTTTTTGAGGTGCTCCAGTGGCTTCTGTTTCTATCAGCTGTCCCTCCTGTTCAGCTACTGAAGGCGTGGTGCGTAACGGTAAAAGTACTGCCGGACATCAGCGCTATCTCTGCTCTCACTGCCGTAAAACATGGCAGCTACAGTTCACTTACATCGCCTCTCAGCCCGGTACACACCAGAAAATTATTGATATGGCCATGAATGGCGTCGGATGTCGCGCCAGTGCACGCATTATGGGCGTTGGCCTCAACACGATTTTGACACTTAAAAACCGGCCGCAGTCGGTAAACTCACGCATACAACCGGGCAGTGACGTTATTGTTTGCGCGGAAATGGACGAACAGTGGGGTTACGTCGGCGCTAAATCACGCCAGCGCTGGTTGTTTTACGCGTATGACAGGATACGGAGGACTTGTGGCGCACGGTGAACGCACGTTGGTCACGCTGGAGCGTCTTCTGGGCCTGCTGTCGGCCTTTGAGGTCGTGGTATGGATGACGGATGGCTGGCCGCTTTATGAATCACGCCTGAAGGAGAACTGCACGTTATCAGCAAGCGATATACGCAGCGCATTGAGCGGCATAACCTGAATCTGAGGCAGCATCTGGCAAGGCTGGGCAGGAAGTCACTGTCTTTCTCAAAATCGGGGAGCTGCATGACAAAGTCATCGGGCATTATCTGAACATAAAACACTATCAGTAAGTTGGAGTCATTACCGGTGCTCTGATATATTTATTATACTATAGTGGGGTATGTGTTGATCTTAATGTAATACTCCCTATAGTATAAGAAATACAGAGCAGTGAGGTAAGCAATGCCCAGTACTCCTCTGAAGAGAAAAAGGTCCTAACCCGGGTTCGCCGTATCCGGGGTCAGATTGATGCTCTGGAAAGAGCACTTGAAAGTGGCGCTGAATGCCGTTCCGTTCTCCAGCAAATCGCCGCCGTCCGGGGCGCCGCTAACGGACTGATGGCAGAGGTGCTGGAGAGCCACATACGGAAACCTTGACCAGAATGACAGCTACAGTCATGAAGTCAGTAAATCAGTTGACGATACGATTGAGCTGGTTCGTGCCTATCTTAAATAGGTGAGGCCATTATTACATTGAGGATATATTACGTATGAAATCACGTGCCGCTGTTGCAGGAAGCCCCAGATTGTTGAAATGATGTTGCTCCGCCTAAAAAGGCGAGGTGCTGATTAAAACACCCACAGGTGTCTGCCATACCGATGCCTTTACCCTCTCAGGGAATGACCCTGAGGGCGTTTTCCCGGTGGTTCTCGGCCACGAGGAGCCGGTATCGTCGTTGAAGTTGGTGAAGGCGTCACCAGTGTGAAGCCGGGTGACCATGTTATTCCGCTCTACACCGCTGAATGCGGGGAGTGTGAATTCTGCCAGTCCGGTAAAACGAACCTCTGTGTATCGGTTCGCGAGACTCAGGGCAAAGGACTGATGCCTGACGGGACCACTCGCTTTTCATACAACGGTCAGCCTCTTTACCACTACATGGGATGTTCCACATTCAGTGAATACACCGTTGTGGCCGAGGTTTCTCTGGCAAAAATTAACCCGGAGGCGAACCATGAACACGTCTGCCTGTTGGGTTGTGGCGTCACCGGTATTGGCGCCGTCCATAACACGGCTAAAGTGCAGCCGGGCGATTCAGTTGCCATTTTTGGTCTGGGGCAATTGGTCTGGCTGGCCGACAGGGGGCGTCGTATTCGCTATCGATATAAACAAAATTTGACTGCCCGTCAGTTCGGGGCCACTGACTGCATTAACCCGAATGATTATGACAAACCGATTAAAGATGTTCTGCTGGATATCAACAAGTGGGGTATTGACCATACCTTTGAATGTATCGGTAACGTTAACGTCATGCGTGCAGCGCTGGAAAGTGCTCACCGTGGGTGGGGGCAGTCCGTTGTCATTGGTGTCGCAGGGGCCGGACAGGGATTTCCACCCGTCCTTTCCAGCTGGTCACCGGGCGCGTATGGAAAGGTTCCGCGTTTGGCGGAGTAAAAGGCCGCACTCAGCTCCCCGGTATGGTCGAGGATGCCATGAAGGGGATATTGACCTTGAGCCATTTGTAACCCATACGATGACACTGGATGAAAAATGACGCCTTCGAGCTTATGCATGAAGGCAAATCTATCCGGACAGTGATTCATTACTGATCCCATCAGAATTTTAATCAACTCAAACTGAAGGAAGTGGAAAATGACAACTCCGGTAATTTCTGGTGACGGCATCTTTTCTCATGTGTTCATTGGCGCAGCCGATGTCGAGAAATCCTCCGCATTTTACGATGTCGTCCCGGGCACGCTTGGTATCAACCTCGGCCCGTTTGGCAACGGCTGGGTACTCTATGGCCGCGAAAAGCCGGCATTTATCATTGCCCGTCCGGGCAACGGTGAAGCACCTTCCGCTAACGGGGTGACTGTCGGCTTCGCTGCTGCCACCCCGGAAGAGGTTGATGCTTTCCATGCTGCCGGCCTGCCGCCGGTGGAGCTGATGAAGGTCAACGCCCGCGTGGTCACCTTCCGGGGCCTATGCTGCCTACCTGCGGGATCCGGCGGGTAACAAAATCACGGCGTATACGTTTATCTGACGTCCGGATTTAAAGATACTTCGGCTTCGGTCAGGGGAAATAACCATGAGATAACGGCTGATGGAACTCATTGAGCAGCATGCCAGCTCTGGCGGCTGGCAAAACGTGTACCGGCATTATTCACAATCCCTTAATTGTGAAATGAATTTCGTGTGTATCTTCCTCCCAAAGCAGTAACAGAAAAACTGCCGGTACTATACTGGTTGTCGGGCCTGACCTGTACTGAGCAGAATTTCATCACCAAATCAGGTATGCAGCATTATGCAGCCCGGCATAACGTCATCGTTGTTGTCCCGGATACCAGTCCCCGGGGTAATAATGTCCCGGATGCCGACAGTTGATCTTGGCCGGGGCCGGTTTTATCTGAACGCGACGGAACAGCCGTGGAATGTTCATTACAGGATGTATGACTATATTCTCAGAGAGCTTCCGGATGTCGTCATGAATCATTTTCCTGCAACGGCAAGAAAATCTATATCCGGTCATTCTATGGGAGGCTGGGTGCTCTGGTGCTGGCTCTGCGAAATCCTGGTGAATATGTGAGCGTATCAGCATTTTCCCCGATAGTATCGCTTCTCAGGTGCCATGGAACAGGCATTTAGCGCTGAAAACAGAAAAACGTGGGAAGCCTACGATCCAGTCAGCCTCATTTTACAGGGTGAAAATTACCAGAAATCTTCATTGATCAGGGGCTGAGTGACGCCTTTTATGAAGAGCAACTGCGCACCAAAATCCTTAGAGAGTATGCAATGAGATGAACCTCAATGCGTCGTTCCGATATCATACTGGATACGACCACAGCTATTATTTCATTTCCAGCTTTATTGGTGAGCGCCAGCACCATGCCAACAGGCTCAGGCTGTCAGCATGAGTTGATTTCCAGCCTCAGAAAATGCTTAATTTTCAGGCCTGAACAGGGCCTGAACCCTGCAGACCTGAGATGTGTACTGTAACTGGTGGCTTCAGCAGTTTCTCTTATGCTCAGTTTCTTGACCTGTCGGTAATACAGAACTTTCTTATGTCGTTCCTGATCGGCCTGTTTGCCCCGGTGAATAGCCACGGATAATCAGACACTTCCGAGCCGTTGATGGACTGACCCCGCCCCGGTGACGATCCTGCCCTATAGTTTGGACTGACCCCACGCCTGTCAAATCTGTCCTCACGAGGCCTGTTCGAAGGCCTCGGACTGACGCCGCCGAGGTGGCTGTGGCGCCGGGACCGGTTATAGAAGACTTCAATGTAATCGAAGATCCGCCGGGCCAGATCCCTGTTTTATATATGCGTTTTCTGATCCGTTCTTTTCAGCGAACTGAAGAACGATTCGGCCACCGCATTATCCCAGCAGTTGCCACGCCGGCTCATGCTCGGCGCCGGTTATGGCCCGGTAGAAGCGCTGCCAGTCGTCACTGCCGCTGGCTGCCCCGACGCCCTTCTAAGAGTCAAGCTGTTATCGGGATACTGTTGATCCGCCTGTTTTGATTGCGCAGTAACGTGTAAACTTCGCGGGAGATATATCGCTTTAGACAGCGTATCGCTTCCATTTTGTATGTCCTTCGGCTACACGCGGCGACATATTCCTTTGTTTGCGTCAGTTCGTAAGCGTCCGATGGCGATGATGTGAAGTGCACTATTTGCAGCACGATCTCCACCACGATTAAGTCGGTAACGGTTCGTTTTTCCAGAAGAAACGGGGACCGGGCTGACACCACAGTGCCGCAAATCCTGATTCTGATCTTAACCGTTGAGGATTGTCTCCGGCAGTGATCAGCAACTGTGAAGCGCTTTCGTATCCGATAGCATTACGTTTAATCAGCTCAGGTGCCAACTCGTCGACAATTGCCGCAATCATGACATCCAGATCAGCGATTTCGTCATGTAACTCGAGATAGCGTCGGGCAAGGACTTTAATGAAATGCGATAAACGTTGGTTACATTGCGGTATTCACTGGCATCAGGTCTCCAGAACTGGGGTCTGATGAGCTGCATGCGCGTCATATTTCTGAGCTGTTCACGTAATTCATCCGGGGCAGAGATAATATTTGAATGGATAATCTGGAGAGCGACTCTGCGGGCTGATATTGCTGTTTTTCGGCAAGTTTTTTAACCCGCAGGGACTCAATCATGCCATCACGCGTTTTGGGGTAACTGTCTGATGCCTGAGAATGCTGCATGAGCGGCACATTCAGCATCAATTGTGTCACTTTACCCCGTTTGCGTCGCTCCATCCGGTCTGGAGCAGTCACCTCAAGAACTTCTAACCCGGCGTTCTGAAAATAACGAAGCAAACCAGGAATACTCAACACCAATTCGCTTTAATGTCCCAAACGAGGTCATCCATGCCATCTGCCGGTAACCTTGTCGTGTTGTGGAGAAATACTGAGTCCCAAGGACTTTATTGTTCTGATCTACGACAGCGGCAACGTGCAAATCTTTATGATGTATCCACGCCACCCACAACGGCAGCTTCGGTAACTTTATCAACCATGACAGAGCTCCTGTGAGGAAACAGAGTTGAATCTCCAGACAGATAACCGGACAGGACAGTAACGAGACAAGCCGTCAGGCCCTTCTTGAGTCACGCGCATCGGTGAGGAGATGCCTCGCATGAAGCGCTTCCGGCAACCGACGGGTCGAGGCAGGACACAAAAGGTCGATCGCTGTGTGAGTCAGGATGCGGGAAGGTCTTCACTGCATCAGTAATCACACCAATCTGGTTGCAAACCAAACTAAGTGGTGGTAAAGACTGACATCGGCATTATTACTATCGCTGTGGAACATCACCCCGACGGGCTTACCACGGGTTTCCCATGCCATTTCCAGTGCTTTCATGGTGAGCCTGCTGTCCGGCGAGAACGACATGGCCCAGCCCACTGGTTTTCTTGCAGGGTCGAGAACAACGGCGAGTACGCCCAGCTTACCCGTCCAGATATAGGTCACATCACCGCACCACACCTGATTTGGTTCCGTTACGGCGAACTGTCGCTCAAGATGATTCGGGATAGCAACGTGCTCATGACCGCCACGCTTAATGGTGAGTCGGCTGCTGGCAACTGACCAGCCCCAGCTCTTTCATGAGTCTGCCAGCAAGCCAGCGCCCCATCTGGTAACCTCTCTGGGTTGCCATTGGCGGCGCTTCCTCAGAGCCGTGGCTGATGCCATGCAGTTCAAGTACCTGACTGCGTAATACAGCCCGTCTGCCGTCTGGCTTTTCAGGACGTTTTTCCAGTATTTGTAGCTGCTGCGATGAACCCCGAACACATGGCAGAGAGTGGCCACAGGATAACGCGCCCTGAGTTTCCCGATTATCGAGAACTGTTCAGGGTCTGACATCAAACGCGGTAGCCTTTTTAATATTTCATTTTCCATTTCAATACGTTGTAGCTTTTTCCTGAGCTCACAGTTTCAATTTGTTCGGGGTAATGGGGAGGCTTTTGGTGTTTTGCCCTGCCGTTCATCACGTAATTGTTTCACCCATCGCGTCATTGTGGAAAGGCCGACATCCATAGCGCTGGCTGCATCTGCCACGGTGTAGTTCTGGTCAACGACCAGTTGAGCGGATTCGCGTTTAAACTCTGCGCTGAAATTTCTTTTTTTCATTATGACACCTGTGTTGTTCTGAGGTGAGCATATCACCTCTGTTCAGGTGGCCAAATTCAGTAAACCACTTCATATCAGCCTGGAGCCTGTGTTGCCCGGTTGGCGCGGGATAATGGAATTAATGACAATCTGCTGTTTACCTGGCGCCAGCGTTACAGACATCTTCTGCCCGATGAAATACAACGGTCAATCAGAGAGCAAGACTCTGTTATCCCCGTTGTCCTGCCTGATATGGTCCTGTCACACCATGCTGAGCCGCACTATGAACCCGCCGCTCCAGCCTGCCGCGAGGCCATGACATGCGGGTGACTGTCGGCGGTGCCAGCCTGCGTCTGGGATTTATCACCTGCACTTCTGAAAACGCTGATCCGCGAGCTGAGCGGGAGCCGATGATACCCACCGTCAGGCACTCGTATCTGGCTGGTTGCCGGGGTCACCGATATGCGTAAGTCCTTCAATGGTCTGGGCGAACTGGTCCAGCATGTTCTTGATGACAATCCGTTCTCCGGCCTGTTTATCTTCCGTGGTCGTAAAGGTGTGAGGATCCTCTGGGCTGATGCTGACGGTCTGTGTCTGTTTACCAAACGTCTGGAAGAGGGACAGTTCGTCTGGCCTGCTGTACGCGACGGCAAAATCGCCATCACCCGCTCACAACTCGCCATGCTCCTCGATAAGCTGGACTGGCGGAAACCTAAAACTGCACGCCTTAACTCACTGACGATGTTGTAAAAAGCGCATGACCGCATTATAAATGGGGTCATGAGTCAGGACTATCTCGCCCGTATCGCTGCGCTGGAAGACGCGCTTCGCCAGAAAGACAGCCAGCTCAGTCTCGTTGCTGAGACTGAGTCGTTCCTGCGTTCAGCGCTGGCCCGCGCAGAAGAGAAATAGAGAACGAAGAGCGTGAAATAGAACATCTGCGGGCTCAGATAGAAACTGCGCCGAATGCTGTTCGGTACCCGTTCAGAAAGCTACGCCGGCAGGTCGAAGAAGCCGAAGCCCTGCTGAAACAGCAGGAGCAGCAAAGCGATCGTTACAACGGCCGGGACAATGATCAGCAGGTTCCGCGTCAGTTGCGCCAGTCCCGTCATCGTCGCCCGTTACCGGAACATCTTCCCGCGAAATAAACAGACTGGAGCCAGCTGAAACCAGCTCGGTTGCGGCCAGTGATATGGCCTATCTCAGCGAAGTCAGCGCGGAGCAACTGGAGCTGGTCTCCAGCGCCCTGAAAGTGATCCGCACGGTCAGGGGTGAAAAGGCCTGTACCCGATGCGACTGCGTCGTTGAAGCGCCAGCGCCCGTCCTATCGACCGGGGCATCGCCGGGCCGGGTCTGCTGGCCGCGTGTTAACGGCCAAATACTGTGAACACCTGCCGCTGTATCGCCAGTGCGAAATCTTTGCCCGTCAGGGTGTGGATCTGAGTCGTGCGCTGCTCTCCAACTGGGTGGATGCGTGCTGCCGGTTAATGGCCCCGCTGGATGAAGCCCTCTACCACTACGTGATGGACTGCCGCAAACTGCATACGGATGACACTCCGGTGCCCGTGCTGGCGCCGGGCAGAAAGAAGACAAAACCGGGCGTATCTGGACATATGTCCGTGATAACAGCGCGGGTTCATCAGATCCGCCAGCGGCATGGTTCGCCTTCTCACCGGACCGACAGGGGAAACACCCTCAGCAACATCTTCGGCACTATCATGGCGTGCTGCAGGCGAGATGCCTTCGCAGGGTACGACAGGTTGTTCAGCGCAGAGCGTGAAGGTGGCCCGTTGACAGAAGCGGCATGCTGGGCTCATGCGCGGCGCAAAATCGCGACGTCTATATCAGCAGGACGGCCACAGCAGAGGAGGCTCTGAAGCGCATCAGTGAGTTATACGCGATAGAAGAGAAATACGCGGCCTTCCGGCATCTCAGCGGCTGGCCGCCAGACGGTCCCGAAGTTAACCGTTGCTGATATCCCTGCATGACTGGTTGGTGGAGAAAAGTGCCACTCTGTCGAAAAAATCCCGGTTAGGCGAGGCGTTCGCTTATGCACTGAACCAGTGGGATGGTGTTACTACTGCGATGATGGTCTGGCAGAGCCGGATAATAACGCTGCTGACGCGCTACGAGCGGTCTGTCTGGGCAAGAAAAACTACATCTTCTTCGGCAGTGATCATGGTGGTGAACGTGGTGCTTCTGTATGGTCTGATCGGAACGTGCAGGCTGAACGGTATCCAGAGGTTACCTTCGCCATATCTGAGCATTGCCGGAGTGGCCCATCAACAAAGTGGCCGAACTGCTGCCATGGAACAGTCTCACCAATAAATAGCCGTCAATGGCGCTCACTTAACGCTTACGTTCACCTGAGGTGTTTTGGTTATCTGGCGTTACGTGACAGTGTTGGTCAGATACTTCCACCTCTTCAGAGTAAGTTTGATATGGAAAAAACGCTCCCGGACGGGAGCGTAATGACTTCGGCGTCAAATGAGGGGATGGAGGCTGCGGGTTAATTCTGGGTGATCTGGCTGCGTGCTTTTCAGCCTGCTGCTGATGAATAACGGAAGATAGACCATTATTCGCCTTCTCATGCACAACAGCGGCTTTCTCATGCTCGTTCATTTCGGAAAATGGCTTAGCAGTTTCTTGGGTGTTCTCAGGTTTGGATTTCATCATTTTTTTATGCATTTCAGCCATGTCCTGATGGGCAGCAGAATTGCCGTTTTGCATCATTTCATGGGACATTGCGGCTGATCGTGACCGCTCATATCCATCATTTTCATGCTCCCCGGCTTTGTGAATAAATCAGATTTCGGAAGTCCCCCGTAGCGGGTTGTGTTTTCAGCAGGCTACGCACGCTTTCAGGCATACCTGCTTTCATCATTTCAGCGCTCGTACCGTGGCCATAGCCTCTGCAACCCTGACCATATGTCGCAGTGTGAACCTCGAACAGCTGTTTTACCCGGTATCCGTTTCCGCTATCGAGCGACGGTTATAATCTGTTGTCCATTTCCACCGCGCATTACTCCCGGTCAGCCGCTGATTCGCAACAGCACGGTTACGGTCTGCATATTCACCGGGCCAGTAACCCGCGCCTTTTCGGGGCGGGATAAGCGCGCTGATTTTCTTACGCCGCAGTTCATCGTGACAGAGCCGGGTGTCGTAAGCGCTCCTGCCGATGCTGCCCTGATTTTTCTGTGAGTCTGCCGGATAAGACCCGGAAGGCTTCTGAGTCCGTCACATTGTTCAGCGACAGGTCTGCACAGATGATTTCATGTGTGTTGCTGTCAACTGCCAGATGCAACTTTCGCCAGATACGGCGGCGTTCCTGGCCATGTTTTTTGACTTTCCATTCGCCTTCACCAAAGACCTTCAGCCCGGTGGAATCAATCACCAGATGCGCGATTTCACCCCGGGTGGGCGTTTTGAAACTGACATTAACCGACTTTGCGCGCTTGCTGACACTGGTGTAATCCGGGCAGCGCAACGGAACATTCATCAGTGTAAAATGGAATCAATAAACCCTGTGCAGCCCGCAGGGTCAACCAACACCGTTTAATGACCAGAACGGTGGTGATGGCGAGATCAGAATAGCGCTGAGGTCTTCCCGTGAAAGGCGTTGCCGACTCATACCGCCTGAATAGCTTCATCATCCAGCCAGAAAGTTATGGAGCCACGGTTGATGAGGGCTTTATGGGTGGGCCAGTTGGTGATTTTGAACTTTTGCTTTGCCACGGAACGGTCTGCGTTGTCGGGAAGATGCGTGATCTGATCCTTCTCAGCAAAGTTCGATTTATTCAACAAAGCCAAACAGAAGCCACTGGAGCACCCTCAAAAACACCATCATACACTAAATCAGTAAGTTGGCAGCATCACCTTTTGCGTCTATAGTCATGATGTCAAATGAACGCGTTTCGACAGGAAATCATCATGAATAAATATCAGGCAGTTATTATTGGTTTTGGCAAGGCTGGAAAACATTAGCCGTCACGCTGGCAAAAGCAGGTTGGCGTGTGGCTCTCATCGAACAACAAATGCAATGTGGCGGGACCTCGTATTAATATCGGCTGTATCCCAACCAAAACATTGGTTCATGACGCACAGCAGCACACAGATTTTGTCCGTGCCATACAGCGTAAAAATGAAGTGGTTAATTTTTACGTAATAAGAATTTTCATAATCTTGCGGATATGCCCAATATCGACGTGATCGACGGCCGCGGAGTTTATCAATAATCATAGCCTGCTGTGTTCATCGGCCTGAGGGAAATTTGGAGATTCATGGCGAGAAAATTTTATTATACCGGTGCACGCCGTGGTTCCGCCAATTCCGAATTACCACACACGGGTGTATATGACAGCACCGGATTACTTAATCTAAAAGAATTGGGCATTTAGGTATTTTGGGCGGCGGATATATGGCGTTGAGTTCGCCTCTATGTTCGCTAATTTTGGCAGCAAAGTAACCATTTTAGAGGCAGCTTCGCTGTTTTTGCCTCGGGAAGATCGGGATATTGCTGATAATATCGCGACGATTTTACGCGATCAGGGCGTCGATATTATCCTCAATGCCCATGTGGAGCGAATCAGTCACCATGAAAATCAAGTGCAAGTGCATAGCGAGCACGCCCAACTGGCGGTGGATGCACTGTTAATAGCTTCCGGTCGTCAACCGGCTACCGCTTCGTTACATCCAGAAAATGCCGGTATCGCAGTAAACGAGCGCGGGGCAATTGTCGTTGACAAGCGATTACATACCACCGCAGACAATATTTGGGCGATGGGAGATGTTACCGGCGGGCTGCAATTTACTTACATATCACTGGATGATTACCGCATTGTACGTGATGAGTTACTGGGTGAAGGCAAACGTAGTACTGATGATCGGAAAATGTGCCTTATTCCGTATTTATGACACCGCCCCTGTCCAGGGTTGGTATGACAGAAGAACAAGCCAGAGAGAGTGGTGCTGATATTCAGGTGGTGACATTGCCTGTAGCTGCAATTCCGCGCGCCAGAGTGATGAACGATACCCGTGGGGTATTAAAAGCGATTGTTGATAATAAAACCCGGTAATGCTGTCAACCTGTTGATGACTATTTTAATCTGTAGTCATTCAATCCTTGTAACATCAGGATGATCCTGGTGTCAGTGAAAATACGAAATCAACACGTTGGTATCATTACCCACCTGTGAACTGACGTCGGCATTTTGAATCTCACTTCGGCGTGCCCCCTCCGAATGGCGCAAAACATTTCGTGGTATGGCATGATAGCACCCGAAGAGAGTCAATTCAGGGTGGTAAATGTGAAACCAGTAACGCTATACGATGTCGCAGAGTATGCCGGTGTCTCTTATCAGACCGTTTCCCGCGTGGTGAACCAGGCCAGCCACGTCTCTGCGAAAACGCGGGAAAAGGTGGAAGCGGCGATGGCGCAGCTGAACTACATTCCCAACCGCGTGGCACAACAACTGGCGGGGAAACAGTCGTTGCTGATTGGCGTTGCTACCTCCAGTCTGGCCCTGCACGCGCCGTCGCAAATTGTCGCGGCGATTAAATCTCGCGCCGATCAACTGGGTGCCAGCGTGGTGGTGTCGATGGTAGAACGAAGCGGCGTCGAAGCCTGTAAAGCGGCGGTGCACAATCTTCTCGCAACGCGTCAGTGGGCTGATCATTAACTATCCGCTGGATGACCGATGCCATTGCTGTGGAAGCTGCCTGCGCTAATGTTCCGGCGTTATTTCTTGATGTCTCTGACCAGACTCCCATCAACAGTATTATTTTCTCCCATGAAGACGGTACGCGACTGGGCGTGGAGCATCTGGTCGCATTGGGTCACCAGCAAATCGCGCTGTTAGCGGGCCCATTAAGTTCTGTCTCGGCGCGTCTGCGTCTGGCGGGCTGGCATAAATATCTCACTCGCAATCAAATTCATCCGATAGCGGAACGGGAAGGCGACTGGAGTGCCATGTCCGGTTTTCAACAAACCATGCAAATGCTAAATGAGGGCATCGTTCCCACTGCGATGCTGGTTGCCAACGATCAGATGGCGCTGGGCGCAATGCGCGCCATTACCGAGTCCGGGTTGCGCGTTGGTGCGGATATCTCGGTAGTGGGATACGACGATACCGAAGACAGCTCGTGTTATATCCCGCCGTTAACCACCATCAAACAGGATTTTCGCCTGCTGGGGCAAACCAGCGTGGACCGCTTGCTGAAACTCTCTCAGGGCCAGGCGGTGAAGAGCAATCAGCTGTTGCCCGTCTCACTGGTGAAAAGAAAAACCACCCTGGCGCCCAATACGCAAACCACCTCTCCCCGCACGTTGGCAGATTCCTTAATGCAGCTGGCACGACAAGTTTCCCGACTTGAAAGCGGGCAGTGAGCGCAACGCAATTAATGTGAGTCAGCTCACTCATTAGGCACCCCAGGCTTTACACTCTATGTGTCCGGCTCGTATGTTATGCGAAAATGTGAGCGGATAACAATTCACGCAGGATACAACTATGACAATGATTACGGATTCACTGGCCGTCGTATTACAACGTCGTGACTGGGAAAACCCTGGCGTTACCCAACTTAATCGCCTTGCGGCACATCCCCCTTTCGCCAGCTGGCGTAATAGCGAAGAGGCTCGCACCGATCGCCCTTCCCAAGAGTCGCGCAGCCTGAATGGTGAATGGCGCTTTGCCTGGTTTCCGGCACCAGAAGCGGTACCAGAAAGCTGGCTGGAGCGCGATCTTCCTGACGCCGATACTGTCATCGTCCCCTCAAACTGGCAGATGCACGGTTACGATGCGCCTATCTACACCAACGTGACCTATCCCATTGCGGTCAATCCGCCGTATGTTCCCACGGAGAATCCGACGGGTTGTTACTCGCTCACATTTAATGTTGATGAAAGCTGGCTACAGGAAGGCCAGACGCGTATTTTTGATGGTGTTAACTCGGCGTTTCATTTGTGGTGCAACGGGCGCTGGGTCGGTTACGGACAGGACAGTCGTTTGCCGTCTGAATTTGACCTGAGCGCATTTTTACACGCCGGAGAAAACCGCCTCGCGGTGATGGTGCTGCGCTGGAGTGACGGCAGTTATCTGGAAGATCAGGATATGTGGCGGATGAGCGGCATTTTCCGTGACGTCTCGTTGCTGCATAAACCGAGCACGCAAATCAGCGATTTCCATGTAGCCACTCACTTTAATGATGATTTCAGCCGCGCTGTACTGGAGGCAGACGTTCAGATGTACGGCGAGCTGCGCGATGAGCTGCGGGTGACGGTTTCTTTGTGGCAGGGTGAAACGCAGGTCGCCAGCGGCACCGCGCCTTTCGGCGGTGAAATTATCGATGAGCGTGGTGGTTATGCCGATCACGTCACCCTACGTCTGAACGTCGAAAACCCGAAACTGTGGAGCGCCGAAATCCCGAATCTCTATCGTGCGGTGGTTGAACTGCACACCGCCGACGGCACGCTGATTGAAGCAGAAGCCTGCGATGTCGGTTTCCGCGAGGTGCGGATTGAAAATGGTCTGCTGCTGCTGAACGGCAAGCCGTTGCTGATTCGCGGCGTTAACCGTCACGAGCATCATCCTCTGCATGGTCAGGTCATGGATGAGCAGACGATGGTGCAGGATATCCTGCTGATGAAGCAGAACAACTTTAACGCCGTGCGCTGTTCGCATTATCCGAACCATCCGCTGTGGTACACGCTGTGCGACCACTACGGCCTGTATGTGGTGGATGAAGCCAACATTGAAACCCACGGCATGGTGCCAATGAATCGTCTGACCGATGATCCGCGCTGGCTACCCGCGATGAGCGAACGCGTAACGCGAATGGTGCAGCGCGATCGTAATCACCCGAGTGTGATCATCTGGTCGCTGGGGAATGAATCAGGCCACGGCGCTAATCACGACGCACTCTATCGCTGGATCAAATCTGTCGATCCTTCCCGCCGGCGGAAGGCGGACGACACCTTCGCAACCGATATTATTTGCCCGATGTACGCGCGCGTGGATGAAGACCAGCCCTTCCCGGCTGTGCCGAAATGGTCCATCAAAAAATGGCTTTCGTTGCCTGGAGAGACGCGCCCGCTGATCCTTTGCGAATACGCCCACGCGATGGGTAACAGTCTTGGCGGCTTCGCTAAATACTGGCAGGCGTTTCGTCAGTACCCCGTTTACAGGGCGGCTTCGTCTGGGACTGGGTGGATCAGTCGCTGATTAAATATGATGAAAATGGCAATCCGTGGTCGGCTTACGGCGGTGATTTTGGCGATACGCCGAATGATCGCCAGTTCTGCATGAACGGTCTGGTCTTTGCAGACCGCACGCCGCATCCGGCGCTGACGGAAGCAAAACACCAGCAGCAGTTTTTCCAGTTCAGTTTATCCGGGCGAACCATCGAAGTGACCAGCGAATACCTGTTCCGTCATAGCGATAACGAGCTCCTGCACTGGATGGTGGCGCTGGATGGCAAGCCGCTGGCAAGCGGTGAAGTGCCTCTGGATGTCGCTCCACAAGGTAAACAGTTGATTGAACTGCCTGAACTACCGCAGCCGGAGAGCGCCGGACAACTCTGGCTAACGGTTCACGTAGTGCAACCGAACGCGACCACATGGTCAGCAGCCGGACACATCAGCGCCTGGCAGCAGTGGCGTCTGGCGGAAAACCTCAGCGTGACACTCCCTCCGCGCCCCACGCCATCCCGCAACTGACCACCAGCGAAACGGATTTTTGCATCGAGCTGGATAATAAGCGTTGGCAATTTAACCGCCAGTCAGGCTTTCTTTCACAGATGTGGATTGGCGATAAAAAACAACTGCTGACGCCGCTGCGCGATCAGTTCACCCGCGCACCGCTGGATAACGACATTGGCGTAAGTGAAGCGACCCGCATTGACCCTAACGCCTGGGTCGAACGCTGGAAGGCGGCGGGCCATTACCAGGCCGAAGCAGCGTTGTTGCAGTGCACGGCAGATACGCTTGCCGACGCGGTGCTGATTACCACGGTCCACGCGTGGCAGCATCAGGGGAAAACCTTATTTATCAGCCGGAAAACCTACCGGATTGATGGAAGTGGTCAAATGGCGATTACCGTTGATGTTGAAGTGGCGAGCAATACGCCACATCCGGCGCGGATTGGCCTGACCTGCCAGCTGGCGCAGGTAGCAGAGCGGGTAAACTGGCTCGGATTAGGGCCGCAAGAAAACTATCCCGACCGCCTTACTGCGGCCTGTTTTGACCGCTGGGATCTGCCATTGTCAGACATGTATACCCCGTACGTCTTCCCGAGCGAAAACGGTCTGCGCTGCGGGACGCGCGAATTGAATTATGGCCCACACCAGTGGCGCGGCGACTTCCAGTTCAACATCAGCCGCTACAGTCAACAGCAACTGATGGAAACCAGCCATCGCCATCTGCTGCACGCGGAAGAAGGCACATGGCTGAATATCGACGGTTTCCATATGGGGATTGGTGGCGACGACTCCTGGAGCCCGTCAGTGTCGGCGGAATTCCACCTTAGCGCCGGTAGCTACCATTACCAGTTGCTCTGGTGTCAAAAATAATAATAACCGGGCAGGCCATGTCTGCCCGTATTTCGCGTAAGGAAATCCATTATGTACTATTTAAAAAACACAAACTTTTGGATGTTCGGTTTATTCTTTTTCTTTTACTTTTTTATCATGGGAGCCTACTTCCCGTTTTTCCCGATTTGGCTACATGACATCAACCATATCAGCAAAAGTGATACGGGTATTATTTTTGCCGCTATTTCTCTGTTCTCGCTATTATTCCAACCGCTGTTTGGTCTGCTTTCTGACAAACTCGGGCTGCGCAAATACCTGCTGTGGATTATTACCGGCATGTTAGTGATGTTTGCGCCGTTCTTTATTTTTATCTTCGGGCCACTGTTACAATACAACATTTTAGTAGGATCGATTGTTGGTGGTATTTATCTAGGCTTTTGTTTTAACGCCGGTGCGCCAGCAGTAGAGGCATTTATCGAGAAAGTCAGCCGTCGCAGTAATTTCGAATATGGTCGCGCGCGGATGTTTGGCTGTGTTGGCTGGGCGCTGTGTGCCTCGATTGTCGGCATCATGTTCACCATCAATAATCAGTTTGTTTTCTGGCTGGGTTCTGGCTGTGCATTCATCCTCGCCGTTTTACTCTTTTTCGCCAAAACGGATGCGCCCTCTTCTGCCACGGTTGCCAATGCGGTAGGTGCCAACCATTCGGCATTTAGCCTTAAGCTGGCGCTGGAACTGTTCAGACAGCCAAAACTGTGGTTTTTGTCACTGTATGTTATTGGCGTTTCCTGCACCTACGATGTTTTTGACCAACAGTTTGCTAATTTCTTTACTTCGTTCTTTGCTACCGGTGAACAGGGTACGCGGGTATTTGGCTACGTAACGACAATGGGCGAATTACTTAACGCCTCGATTATGTTTTTTGCGCCACTGATCATTAATCGCATCGGTGGGAAAAACGCCCTGCTGCTGGCTGGCACTATTATGTCAGTACGTATTATTGGCTCATCGTTCGCTACCTCAGCACTGGAAGTGGTTATTCTGAAAACGCTGCATATGTTTGAAGTACCGTTCCTGCTGGTGGGCTGCTTTAAATATATTACCAGCCAGTTTGAAGTGCGTTTTTCAGCGACGATTTATCTGGTCTGTTTCTGCTTCTTTAAGCAACTGGCGATGATTTTATGTCTATTCTGGCGGGCAATATGTATGGTTTCGGCGTGGCGCCCGGTGCTGGGTCTGGTGGCGCTGGGCTTCACCATTTCCGTGTTCACGCTTAGCGGCCCCGGCCCACTTCTCTGCTGCGTCGCCGTGAATGAAGTCGCTTAAGAAATTAATGTCGGATACGGCGCGAGCGCCTTATCCGACCAACTTATCAGGACGGAATGTTAAAAATGAACATGTCGATGACAGAAAAAATAAAAGCAGGCAAGCTATTTACCGATATGTGCGAAGGCTTACCTGAAAAAAGACTTCGTGGGAAAACATTAATGTATGAGTTCAATCACTCGCATCCATCAGAAGTTGAAAAAAGGGTAATGACTCCAACTTATTGATAGTGTTTTATGTTCAGATAATGCCCGATGACTTTGTCATGCAGCTCCACCGATTTTGTGAGCGACAGCGACTTCCGTCCCAGCCGTGCCAGGTGCTGCCTCAGATTCAGGTTATGCCGCTCAATTCGCTGCGTATATCGCTTGCTGATTACGTGCAGCTTTCCCTTCAGGCGGGATTCATACAGCGGCCAGCCATCCGTCATCCATATCACCACGTCAAAGGGTGACAGCAGGCTCATAAGACGCCCCAGCGTCGCCATAGTGCGTTCACCGAATACGTGCGCAAACCGTCTTCCGGAGCCTGTCATACGCGTAAACAGCCAGCGCTGGCGCGATTTAGCCCCGACGTATCCCCACTGTTCGTCCATTTCCGCGCAGACGATGACGTCACTGCCCGGCTGTATGCGCGAGGTTACCGACTGCGGCCTGAGTTTTTTAAGTGACGTAAAATCGTGTTGAGGCCAACGCCCATAATGCGGGCGGTTGCCCGGCATCCAACGCCATTCATGGCCATATCAATGATTTTCTGGTGCGTACCGGGTTGAGAAGCGGTGTAAGTGAACTGCAGTTGCCATGTTTTACGGCAGTGAGAGCAGAGATAGCGCTGATGTCCGGCGGTGCTTTTGCCGTTACGCACCACCCCGTCAGTAGCTGAACAGGAGGGACAGCTGATAGAAACAGAAGCCACTGGAGCACCTCAAAACACCATCATACACTAAATCAGTAAGTTGGCAGCATCACCTGGCAGCTGAAAGTATGAATAATAACGCCCTGACAGGATATTTTATTGCACCCTGTCAAAAGTCATACATTCTTTCCCGGTTTTTGCTTTCTCATACCGGATAACTCTATTTAAGGCTTAAGGATAACCTTCGTCCATCCTTCATCCCGCTCATCGAAGTGCTTATATCCGGCAGGAGCCTCTTCAAGCGAAAGACGATGAGAAATTATTTTGCCCGGACTGGCTTTATCGTGATGGATGAGGCGAGACAGCTGACGGTTATAGGCCTTAACGTTCGCCTGGCCGGTACGGATTGCCTGTCCTTTAAACCAGAAACTCCCAAAATCAAATGGCATCTTACCCTCTCTGGCAAGCTCCGATTCAGCCCCCGGATCCTGAGGAATAAAGACGCCAACCACACCAATTCCCCCGGTTGCTTTCGTCGACGCAACAAGACTGTTCATGGTGACAGAGTTATCTTCATGGCCATGTTTGTTACAGCACTGATAGCCAACACATTCGCAGCCACAATCCGTACCGCGTCCATCCGTCAGGTCGAGAATTTTTTGTACAGCTTCATCGCCAGTAGCATTGATGCCCGTCGCCCCCATTTTTTCAGCCAGAGCCAACCGGTCTGTGTGCGTATCAACCACAAACACCTGTGAAGCACCTTTAATGATCGCCGAATGAGCTGCCATCAAACCGACCGGCCCCGCGCCATAAATGGCCACGCTTTCACCGGGCTTCAATCCGGCAAGTGTTGCATGCCAGCCGGTAGGAAAATGTCAGAGAGCATCACATAATCATCTTCTTTTTCTGCCGCATCAGGGGGAAGAACAAGGCAGTTAAAGTCGGCAAATGGCACCCGAAGCAGTTCCGCCTGCCCCCCCTCCCAGGGACCCATTTCAGCAAAACCATAAGCTGCGCCTGCCGAACCCGGATTGGTAGTGAGACAAAAGCCGGTCAGACCTTTTTCACAGTTTTCGCAAAAACCACATCCCACGTTAAACGGCAGACAAACATAGTCGCCCACCTTAATACGTTCAACGCCTGAGCCAATTTCGACCACTTCACCCAGGTGTTTCGTGACCCAGAATCCGTCCCTGTTCAAAGCTGGTCCGGCCCTCATACATGTGCAAGTCCGACCCACAAATGTTGGTGGTGGTGATGCGGACGAGTACATCCGTGGGGCGGACAATTTTCGCATCCGGTACGTCTTTTACTTTTACATCATAAGGACCGTTGTAAATTACTGCTTTCATGATCTTCTCCTTCTTGCGTGCGGAAAGGAAATGCTGCCCGGCGGATTGGGGTATCAATCGAGTTTAGCTGCCATAACAGATCTCGCGATCGGCGAAAGGACGATTAGGATGTTTCTTAACTAAGGAAGGTGCGAATAAGCAGGTCATTTCTTCCCAAGCTGACTCGCTGATTAAAATTTCGCGGATCTGGGCCGATTTTTTTCCCGCAAACACATCGAATCAGCCTATTTAGGCGGCTTTTTTCCACCATTTCTGGCGTTATTTCCGGTTTTTACTGAGATCTCTCCCACTGACGTATCATTTGGTCCACCCGAAACAGGTTGGCCAGGGTGAATCGCCACGGATAATCTAGACACTTCCGAGCCGTTGATAATACTGGTTTTCATATTCTGTCGGTGACATCTGTTCGCTAGAACCATGCCGACGCTTACTGTTATAAAACATTTCGAAGTAATCAAAATATCACTGCGGGCTTCTTCCCGCGTTCCGTAGATCTTTTCTTTATCCGTTCACGTTTCAACAACTGGAAAACTTTCTGCAACCGTATCATGGCAGTTACCGCGACGGCTCATGCTACCCTCCGTGCCGTGTGATTTCAGGAACGACTGCCACTCATGGCTTGTGTACTGACTGCCCTGATCCGAATGAACCAGCACCTGTTTTTCGGGATTACGCCGCCATACAGCCATCAGCAGTGCGTTCAGGACAATGTCCTTTGTCATCCGGGATTGCATGGACCAGCCGATAATTTTGCGTGAGAACAGATCAACAACAACGGCAAGATACAGCCAGCCTTCGTGGGTCCTGATGTAGGTTATGTCCGTTACCCAACGCTCATCAGGAGCATCCGGATTGAACTGTCGCTGGAGCCTGTTGGGTGACACGATACTGGCCTCGCCTTTACGTGCCCGCGGGCTTCGGTATCCGACCTGAGCCTTTATTCCGACACGTTTCATCAGTCTCCAGACTCTGTTTACTCCGCACTGTTGCCCGCTGTCACGCAGATCCAGATGGATTTTGCGATAACCATAGACGCATCCCGATTCCAGCAGAACTGTTTAATCTGTCCTGTCAGTCAGGTCTGCCTGATGGCGTTGTGAATGCGGCTGCTGAAGCGCGTAAAACCACTGGGATGAACATCCAGCACCCGACAGAGCAGGCGAACAGGCCAGCAACAGGAGTTGTCACGGATAAAGGCGTACCTCAGTCGGACAGCTTTGCGAAGTACGCCGCGGCTTTTAATATTGCCGTTCGTCGGTAACCCGTTTCAGCTCTTTCTGGAGACGGCGGATCTCGGCCTGAGCATCTGACTGTTCTTTATTAGTGGAAGAATCCGACCGTACTTCTTTATCCGTGCATAAAGGCTGTGGGTGGTGATATCGAGACGTGTTGCAACGCTGGCAACAGAATAACCGCGATCAACAACCTGTTTGACTGCTTCAGTTTTAAACTCTTCAGGATAACGCTTACCGCTCATGGGCACCTCTCTTTAAGTCATCTTAAATGACTCTGAGGTGTCTGTTAAACGCGTGGCGATTCACCTCGCGTCCTTCCGTTCAGTATAGCTCAGTCCCTGACACCACCGAGAACGGAATGACGTCCCCTTTCTCCCTCCCGGTGTTGCGTTCAAGCTCCCTGACATACTGCTGTAAAAGTATAAGGTTATGTAACAGCTCTACATTTTCAGCCATCATCTTTTGATTTCTTCCCTCAGCTCATTTCTCTGACGGCGATACTTTTCTTTCAGCTTGATCTGCTGCTCAATGCCCTGCTCATCAACCGGCGCGGTGCCCGCACGTTTTTCAGACTGCGGATAGCCTCCTGACCTGCCTGTACTCAGGACAGTTATAATTCAGGGTGCCGTTTGCCAGCCCTGCTCGTTTTCCACAGCATACTGGCTGATACGCTCCCCTGATAACATCAGTTCCCTCAGGGCCTGCTCTGCTCTTGCCTGTGTTTTTAACCCCCGACTGTTCGTTCGTCATGCTCTATTCATCCTTTTCAAAAAAGCGGACAGCATCTGCATAAAAATCTCTCTCAAGCATCAGAAAATCCCTGTCAGCCTGAGGAGCATTATTTCGCACGGCAATCTCCAGAAGGTTGTCATAATGAGCCATCCTGCGTTTCCACACGGGAACACAGCTCCGGCCAGCATGTTCTCACATCCCGGATTGCAGGACGCTGACTGAACAACCGCCTTAAACTCGCAGTCACCAAGCAGGCCTTCATGCTGGGAGCAAGAATTAAGTTCCCGGAAGCTGAGAGAGTTCGGTATCAACCCTTTCAATCTCGGCAGCGAATGCCTGAGGATCCCCGGCTAAATGCGAAGCGTTGAGTGCACCGGACATATACCACTCCGTCATGCCTCTGATTAAGTGCTTAAACTGCCGGATAAGATCATTAGTAGAAATCAGATCAAGACGCCTGAGGTACAGCAAGTGAACGGCGAAACTGATGGGTTCGCAATGGCCAGAAAGCCCCTCCCGAATCTCCATCCGCGTTCATCATCACGTATGTTTGGATTTAAAAGCCTGAACTCATCAATATGGTCACGTCGGATGAACAGATGGTGTCTTTTCACAAATTTCTTTGCCCACTCAGTCTGGCGCTGCGTCCCCATAAAGAGAGTTCCCATAGCGACAAACAACCCAGTCTTCGTGACTTCCACCTTCCGGGGCGAACTTATGCAACACCGAACGAAGTCCTGGATACACATCATAAATCAGTGAACCGTGCATCACGCCGCACTTCGCTGTGTCTCATCCCCGACATGGCCTGTATCACATTCATGACTTTTAACGTCAGCTCAAAATGCCGTGTTCAGCTTTATGTGATCAACGCCAATAAAATCAGATCTCCAGCGCTTATTTTTATGTACCGAGAACCAGCCCATCCCGGGGCAAGTGTCGCGAAAGCGCCCGAATTTCCCCGGCAACAATATTGTAGTAATACGCGGCCCGGTAATGGTATGCTTTTTGCTGTCCCTCTTTACGGGCTTCCAGCGACGTATAGTAAGGCGAATCATAAAACCGTTTATGATGCGCACAGCCGGGAAAACCCGTCAAAATCGAAATCACTGATTTCAGCATCCAGTTCAGTAATCAGCCCTTCCCAGCAGACATCTAAGACTGAAAGGCATACAATATGTCTGGTTTGAATCATCCACACTGTTGTAACTGTCGAAGCTAATATCAGGAAAGTAACCGTATTTTCGAAGACGGGTATGACCTGTCAGCGAATATCCGCCAGTCCATAAAGTAATTACGTAATGTTCTTTCAGAACGCTTCCTGCCGTGCTCATCCTCCTCCTTCATCTTTACAATGAAAGCATTCCGGACAAGCGGAAAACGAAGCTGAAACAGACTGCGATACCCCATAGACTCAATAATACGGGCTCCCGCCACAATGTTTGCACATTTCCGGATCAGTGACTGCGTCTTCGCGGTCCTGCCGACAATCAGAGCAGGCTGGCTGAGATGATTTTGGCTTCAAGACGCAGTTCAGGATCCCGTATGCCTGAAAATTAACGGTTCTTAACGTTTCACCAATATGGGTTCTGACATAGCGATTGGTCCAGACATCATCCCTGAAATAAATATTCAGCGTCTCCTCATTGATAAAACGCATATCATGTTCATCTGAGCTGGCGATAACCGTTATTCAGACGTTCAAAGCTTTTGTTTTCTAGTGCCTCACAGATGATATCCTCAGTCGGAAACTCATCCCTGAACGAAGCGGCGTTCCGGCAGGAAACTCCGCCATTCGACTACGGCTTACCTTTTTCTTCAAATCTGCCATACCAGCCACACCTTCTCGCTGAAGTTTAACGCGCGCTCAGGGTCGCCTCATCTACCAGCCCAAGCCGTAAATCAATCTTCAGGAGTAACGTTTCATAACGCTCCACAGCATTGACCGAACCGATGTACAACGGTTTTCCATACTCGATAGCATGCCTGAATGACAGCAGGAGCCATACAGACTCCAGCGTTTCCACAACGCAACTTTTTGAACATTCGACACAATGAGAAAAATCCGCACAAGCCTTTGGTGTCCAAATCGTTTTTGCTTTTTATAAAGCGCAATTCAATATCTGTAGGCGGCTCCTGCGATCGACATCCCGGCCATTCAATAAAGATCCACACCCTCATCGCTTCCACGCAGATCGATCCCCAGCTCATCAGCAACTTTTACCCGCTCGGATAACGCACGTGTCGCAATCCCCTGATTCATAAGCGTATCGTGCAGCACTGAAGTTCCTTCGCCCCCTGTGGGTTACCTGCAGCATAATTCCGCCTGTAAGTGCCCCAGTTATGCTGTGCTTTTCCGCCGTAATCAGACCATTCTTTAATGTTCTGTCCGTATACTGCTCAGACGTTTTGCGCCAGAAACGGTAATTGATGGAAGCGAGGGATTAAGCTGCCGCATCGTGGCCCACGCCCCTCAGAGTTAGAAAATTTAGTCAGATGACTGGGATTAAGAGAATAAAGCTTACGGAATTTCACCTGCGGCTCACTCAGAAACAGCGCCTGTACCGGAGGGAGTTATCTGCGGAAACCAGATAGTTAACGATGTCGTCCTGAGCCTGATAAAGACAGAAACCAGTAATAGCCCGCACGTTTGGTCACATACTCCGATTTACCTATCGTCAGACGTATATACTTATTCGCTCTCCCTTATAAACATAATCAGTGCTGATACCCTTTTCATCCAGATGTATATCATCCCGCGTCAGACCCAGAACCTGAGAGGTGTTTCCCATGTGTGGTAACAGAACAGAAAAGAAGTAAGAAAGTAATTTTCCAGAACGTCCCTGATGATGATCTCTGCCCTGCTGACCCCGTTCTCTCCCGGATACCGGAAATACGCTTCATAAACAGGTGCCAGCAAAGACGGTGAGAAATGCCGCACCCCTTTTTCCGATTTAGCGATATGCTCCCGGATACATCCGCAAGGAACTCATTCATGGATGACAACTGCCTCAGGATCTGAAAGTTCATTCGTATAGCTATCCCTTCCTGTGCTGATACGTTCCTTTCGGTAAGAATTCATATTCATACCGCCTCTGAATCTGCCCGCCCGTAAGCAAAAACCGGTTGACCACGGACAAGTAGTGTCTTGCCATCCTGACTGAAATTTTTCGCCGACGAATATCGTTCATGAGATGTTTAATATACATTTCAACGCCTTCAGCCGTGCCATAGTCATACTGATTGACTGACTGCCATATAAAAACATATTGAGATAACGGAAAATGGTTAACCTTCCGGCGGGATGACAGAAGAAATCGTTTCAGAGAGGCAATAAAATCGCGTTTTCAGGGCGGGCAAGATGTGAATGTTCACTAAACCATCCGGGGAGCAACACATAATCTGAAAAATGAGCCTGAAGATAAACGTCAAGTAAATAATATCGGTTCAGATCCCGCTGAGTGATGTGTCCGCTCGTCCCCATGACAGCACATTTTCGGCCATCCACGTTATCTGCGTTTCACTCCGGCTCATATATGGCTCCATCGCGACCTGCAGCACCGTCAATCAATGTCCATGACCCCGGCGACTGCATCAGAAATCTGGTTTTGCTGAAGAAAGACGATGTATTTCATCGTCGTATTTTCGCTTTTATGGCCCATCCAGTATTTTACTGTACAGCGCATTTGCGGCCTGATCGGGATAGCAACTCAGTGCCGAGCGTAAAAATGGGTCGCAAACGTTGCCCGCAAATCATGGGGTTTATGTCTGAACACATTTCCCGGAGCAGACCGGGCCGCGATGGCGAAAACTGTACCAGCGGGAGTAAAGGCTTTTCAGACATCCGTTTCCGTTTGCCATTAAAAATAAAGGCTCGTGCCGCCCTTCCCCACCCTGTCGTGCACGCCATTTTGGATCTTCTTTTCATACTCCTCATCCGCCAGATAATCCAGAACCTGCTCGTACAATCGTCTGGTGATGAAGAGTTCTCGCGTCATCCCAAACTTCGTATGAACTCCGCATCTCGGACCAATATGAAGCCCCTGATGGTCAACTCAGATACAGGGACACTGGCAAGGTACTCTTCAGTAAAGAGTGACGACGGCAGGGTCAGCATTCATCCAGCCGTAGCCCACAATTTTCATCAGCACAATCATTAAACTGAACAACCCGGACTCAGATTTCAGTGCCTCACCCGGATATGAACCTCTGCATCATTCAGTGGGTTGATTGTCCTTTTGTTGTGCTGGTTATCCTGATGGCAAGATCCGAACTTATCACCTTGCGTCGCCCGTCAACGACTTTTCGACCAACGTAAAAATGAGCTGGCAGCCAGCTCACCACTTGCCCAGAAATACGTAAAACCGTCGGATAACGCTGATGTACACCGCCGCGGTGGATGAGGCGATGCGCCCCTGCCTTACGGCCCCCAGAAGATACCCCTGAAGCCATATGTGGGCTTTGGTATTTCAACGTTCCCGGGTGAAAGGGTCAAGTCCGTTATCCTCCAGCCACCTTATCCAGCGTAAAATGCCGGGCTAAAGGCTTTAAATCGGCCTGCAGGATAGCTTTATCCATAAGATAAAGTGTACATATCGGCTCAGTTTTCGATTCTGGATGCCGCTAATAAAGGTATTTCAGCATACAGAAATCGGGTTCAAATTTCAGTTTCGGCTCTGTTGCATCCAGTTTGCTGACACGCCCATAACGCGCATGAATGTTAGTGATTATCCTCACAGTCTGTCGCCCTGAAACGCCACCTCATGCCTACACTATAAATCCGGAAGAAGAAAAACAAACAACCAGGTTGCCGGGGTGAATATGCAAATCAGGAGGAAAGTAAAGATGTAACGACACCATCACGATGCAATACATTGACCTCAACACGTTACCCGGACCATACGTGATAAACATCACAAATCCTTTGAGTGAAGAACTTAAGATGTGATTTTCATTTCCCGGCACAAACCGTGCCCTTAAAAAACAGGCAACGGATACATCTTAATGCCAGAAGTAAACCTTAATTGATTGAATACAGCCTGAGTCCATTGCAAAAATAACACACAGGGTAAATTCGCATATACAGAACCCAACGAAAAGCAAAAGAAACCTGTAACACATTTCGTTTACCTGTCACTTTCAATTGTAAAAGCCAGCAGAAAAAGCGCATATAACTATATTTATCCCTGCGGGGACTTTTGTTTGTGCTATATATTTTTTACAGAGAACCGCAACGCGTCCAAACACAAGAATATATTTACCTCTGGAAAATGGTCTGACTCCCTTTCACGTGGTTGTAGTGACCTGTTCTGTGATTCATGTAATGTCTTTTCTGGATGAGGAAAATATGTCATCACTGATATTTTATACAGACGAAGCACAAGCACTGATTGTAACAGATACCCTTGCCGTCACCGATAATGGGGAGCCGTTATCTTTTGTTTCCAAAGCAGGTTACATCCCCCAGCTAAGAACCATCATAGCAGGAACGGGGGCAGGTGGATTTTCTAACACGGTTGCTTGAAGCATCAACCAGAATGGTCGTATCAGGTATACAAAATCTCAATTATCATACATCGGCCTGTCTAAGGAGGCTGTGGAAACAATACAAGCATGACCATGCAATTCCCTCTTCTTCAACGGTGACAACCAGTGTTTATCAGTTCGCAATTTGCGAGGAAACAGGAAATATCGTTTCGTTCGCCTATCGCTCAGTCCATGATTTCGAATCAGAGCAATTACAATACGGAACAGGAGTAAAACCTGAGTGCCAAATCTTGGATGGGGATTTGTTGCAGACAATTCCTGTAATGATGAATGAACAAAGGGCTATACAGGCGACATACCCACACCCGGAACGGATCCATATTGGCGGTGAGATGATTGCGCATTATCTGACATCATCTATGTATCAATGCTTTAAGATTGGGGAATTTGAGGATTTCAGAACTCAGGGAGAGTATATATTGAGCAGGATTTAGGCAAAACGCGGTTCAGATAAAGTGCTTTTAACAGGCTTGCTGAACATTAAAAGGATATCTCTCAATTACGATGAATAGCTTGAATTCTAAAAATAGAAAAGTAGAGTTTAACTCTAAATACATAAAAACAAGAGTAAAAGAGCAGCCGCCGAAGCAGCCGCGCATGATGTTGATCGAGAAGCGGATCATCTCATACGCCGGGATGCGCGCGTTGCCGTATGACGGGTGCGGCACACGCTTGTACGGCAGGGCAAACACGCTGTCCATCTCTTCGGTAGAGAGCGGGATCGCCGGGGGGTTAACCCAGATGTAGCGCTCGCCGTGCTTTTGCATCAGGGCACGCGCACAGCCCGGGTTGGTTTCGTGGTGCAGAATACGCGACGCGTGCGCATAAAGGACCTTGTCGCCTTTCACCTTCTCAAAGGAGGGCAGCAGCACGTAGGTCTTTTCCCACGGCTTTGGACGCGGCGGCTGCACGACGATGGCTTTCGCTTCGGCCTTCTTCGGCGCTACGGGTTTGTTATCCGCACACGGCAGATCTTCGCCGTACGGATGCGGGATCGGGTCGATTTTACCCGGCATGTCGATGATACGGGAATCCACCCCTTTCCAGCCCGGCAGCGCCTCTTTCACCATGATGGCGGTATTGCGCACGTCGCGGATGTCACCCACCGGCTCGCCCTGGGCCAGACGGTGCGCCACTTCCACCAGCGGACGTTCGCCGTTGCCGAAGATCAGCATGTCGGCTTTGGAGTCCACCAGCACCGAACGGCGCACGGTATCAGACCAGTAGTCATAATGCGCGGTACGGCGCAGGCTCGCTTCGATACCCCCGAGGATGACCGGCACGTCTTTCCATGCTTCTTTGCATCGTTGGGTGTAGACGAGGGTGGCGCGATCCGGGCGCTTGCCCGCCACGTTATCCGCGGTGTAGGCGTCGTCGTGACGCAGTTTGCGGTCGGCGGTGTAGCGGTTGATCATCGAGTCCATGTTGCCGGCGGTGACGCCGAAGAACAGGTTCGGTTTACCCAGACGCATAAAGTCGTCTTTGCTGTTCCAGTCCGGCTGGGCAATGATCCCGACGCGGAAGCCCTGGGCTTCAAGCATACGACCGCAGATCGCCATGCCAAAGCTCGGGTGATCGACATAGGCATCGCCCGTCACCAGGATAATGTCGCAGCTGTCCCAGCCAAGTTGGTCCATCTCTTCACGAGACATCGGCAGGAAAGGTGCCGGTCCAAAGCAGGCCGCCCAGTACTGGGGCCAGGAGAAGAGGTCACGATCCGGCTGGATCAGGGAAATGGCGCTCATAATGCTTCCGAAGAAAAAATAATCAAAGGGCGGCGATTATACGCTGTTCTTCTGCCATAAATGAAGGGGGGAAATGCGCCAAACTGGCGCCAGGTTAACGAAACTTTTACAAACCCTGTAAACAACCTGCCATAATGCCGCCTGCTGGCGAATTACCCTGACAATACTCAGGTCTTTGCCAGTTTATGCACAGCAAAAAAAGGCTATAACGGGGAATTTCACTTTGCGACGCAACCGCTCTTCTCAGGTTTCTCAGCTACAGGTCGTACTGCATCTGTGCGGATTTTTAGTATTGCTTTACAGCTTCTCGATGCTGCCGCCGATGGCCATCGCGCTGGCAAATAAAGAGCGCAGCTATCTGGCCTTTTTAAGCACCTTTGTGACCTTTTTCACCCTCGGCGGCGGCACCTGGCTGATGACCCGCCATGCCGGGATCCAGCTGCGCACCCGCGACGGGTTTGTCATTATCGTCCTGTTCTGGTTTCTCTTCTCAATAATTAGCGCCATGCCGCTGTGGATGGATGACGTTCAGGAACTGTCGCTGGCGGATGCGCTGTTTGAAGGGGTATCGGGGATCACCACCACCGGGGCGACGGTGATTGGCGACGTCAGCGCTCTGCCCAAATCGTACCTCTACTATCGCGCCCAGCTTAACTTTATCGGCGGCCTCGGAGTCATCGTGCTGGCGGTGGCGGTACTGCCGTTCCTCGGCATCGGCGGCATGAAGCTTTATCAGTCTGAAATGCCGGGGCCGTTTAAAGAGGAGCGGCTCACGCCCAGGCTGGCGGATACCTCGCGCACCCTGTGGCTCACCTATCTGCTGCTGGGGCTGACCTGCACCCTGGCCTACTGGCTGGCCGGAATGTCTTTTTTCGACGCGCTGTGTCATGGACTTTCTACCGTCTCCCTCGGCGGTTTTTCCACCCGTAGCGAAAGTATCGGCTTTTACGACAGCCATGCGGTAGAGCTGGTCGCCGGGCTGTTCTCCCTGCTCTCCGCCTTCAACTTTACCCTCTGGTATGTGGCCATTGCCCGCCGCACGCTGAAACCTTTTCGCCGCAACCTGGAGCTGAAGTTCTTTCTGGTCGCCGCCGCCATCATCACTCTGATCACCGCCTGGCAGGTGTGGCACGCAGGCATGTACAACATTCCTGACAGTCTGGTGCATGCCTTTTTCCTCGCCAGCTCGATGATGACCGATAACGGCCTGTCTACCGGCGACTATGCCCAGTGGCCCGCGCACACCATTTTCCTGCTGTTGCTGGCCAGCTTCTTCGGCGGCTGTGTCGGCTCAACCTGCGGCGGCATCAAGGCGCTGCGCTTTCTGATCATGTTCAAACAGTGCCGTCAGGAGCTGCATCAGCTCGGCCATCCGCGCGCCCTTCTGCCGGTGCGCATCGGCAAAAGCGTGGTGAACGAGCGCGTACTACGGTCTGTCTGGAGCTTCTTCTTTCTCTACGTGCTGTTCACCGCCTTTTTTATCTGGGCGCTGAATCTGATGGGGTACGATCTGTTCACCTCCTTCGCCACGGTCGCTGCCTGCATCAACAACATGGGGCTGGGGTTCGGTGAAACCGCGTCGACGTTCGGCACGCTGACGGAAGGGGCAAAATACCTGATGTGTATGGCGATGATTCTGGGGCGTCTGGAGATCTATCCGATTCTGATCCTCTGCTCGCGCTTCTTCTGGCGAGCATAGAAACAGTACGCCCGGCAGGGATGCCGGGCGGAAAGAATTACGGGGCCGGGTTCACCAGCAGCTGTCCCACCGAGCCTCGATCCGCCATCTCCAGCGTCTGGCTGTGGAACAGGAACGGGAAATGCGGCCACGAAGGTTGCCCGTAATAGACCAGCAGCTCCACCTGCCCGTCGACCCAGACGGTATCTTTCCAGCCGCGATCTTCCGGGAACGGCATGGCGCCGTTGACGTTGCGGATCAGGAAACTCACCCCTTCGATGTGGAACGACTGCGGCATGTCGGCGCGCACCGTCCAGCGCTCCCAGGAGCCCTGCTGGGCGGTGATGTCGATACGGTTCACGTCCCACAACTGGCCGTTAATGCCCGGATCGTCGCCGAGGCTGATATCCCGGCTGCGCACCGGCGTGCCGCCGAGGATCTCTTCCGGCAGCAGGCGCATCGGCAGGGTATCGGTGACCAGCGGCAGCAGGCCGGTTGGACGCAGGGTTAACACCAGGGTGGAGACCAGAATGCTCGACGGCTCAAAGAAGCCGCGCAGGCGGTCAACGATGCCTGCCGCCTCACCACAGGTAACCGACACCTCTTCCCCGTTGGTCATATCCACGAGGATTTCGCGCCGCTCGCCCGGGGCCAGCGCCAGCTGCTTAACCGACACCGGTGCCGGTAAAAAGCCCTGATCCCCGGCGATCACGTGCAGCGGGCGGCCATCGCTCATCTGCAGCTGATAGCGACGGGAGTTGGAGGCATTGAGCAGACGCAGGCGCACCCAGCCGCGGGATACCTCGACATAGGGGCTTTGCGCGCCGTTAACCAGCAGCGTATCGCCAACAAAACCGCCGCTGCCCGGCTCGCTGTACTCCGGCGTGCCGAAGTTATCCAGACGCTTATCCTGAATAATGAGCGGGAAGTCATCGACCCCGTAATGATTGGGGATCGGCAGAGATTTGCTGACCTCATCCTCTATTAGCCACATCCCGGCCAGGCCGTTGTAGACCTGCTGCGCGGTGCGGTTCGGGGTATTGGCGTGATACCAGAGGGTAGAGGCGCGCTGGCGGACCGGCAGAACCGGCGCCCAGTCGGCGCTGGCGGACATCATGCGTGGGGCGCCGCCCAGCAGCGGACCCGGCACCTGCATACCGCTGATGGTCATGGCGACGTTATCCGCCAGGCGGTTGCTGTAGATCAGTTTGACGTCATCGCCGCTCCAGACGCGCACCGTCGGGCCCAGGTAGCGCCCGTTGATGCCCCAGACCGAGGCCCGCGTGCCCTGAGTGAATGACCAGTGGGCGCGCTGCAGCGTCAGGAACAGAGGCTGTCCGCGGCGGGATTCGAGTAACGGCGGGATGGGCAGCTGCGGCTGCTGCCCGGCGGCGTTTGCCCTCAGCGGAACCGCGCCTGCACAAAGGGCGATCCCTGATGCCTGAATAAACTGACGGCGACTGAGTGACATATTGGCTCCATGTATAAACGTGCTAACAACACGGGAATTCGTTTTCCCTTTAAGCCGGCTTAAACCTTGCCAGCGGCTTCGCGCTCGGCGACTTCTTTATCGAGCTCAGCGATTTTATTCAGCATTAATTCGCGGCAATGTGCCGCCAGCTCGCGCACCTGATCTTTGCCATATTTACTGACATCCACTGGCGGCAGCATCTCGACAATCACCAGACCGTTACGCAGACGGTTGAGGTTTATCTTATTCGATGTATTGGAAACACACACTGGAATAATCGGAACGCCTGCCGCAATTGCGGCATGAAACGCGCCAGTTTTGAACGGCAGCAGGCCGCGACCCCGGCTGCGGGTCCCTTCCGGGAACATCCAGATGGAGATTTTGCGCTTTTTGAAGTGGTTCACCACTTCGGCAATGGTGCCATGCGCTTTGGCGCGGTTGTTACGGTCAATCAGCAGGTTGCCGGTCAGCCAGTAGAGCTGGCCGAAGAACGGGATCCACAGCAGGCTTTTTTTGCCCACGGTAACGGTTGGCGGCTGCACGATTTTCGCCGCGGTGACCATGTCGTAGTTATTCTGATGGTTACCGATATAGATAGCGTTGCCATAGCTCTCTGCCCCTTCCGGCAGACGGGTCTCGACTTTCAGGCCAAACAGCGGCCCCAGACGGGCAAACATGTGGCCAAAGGTGGCAACGTGCTTTGGATTACGCGGGCTGAACAGGCAGTAAACAGAGCCGAAGATACAGACCAGAATGCAGTAGATAACGGCAATAATGGCACGAACAATTAATAGCATAGCGACCTCAAAAACCCCTGACAGCTGACAATTATACTGCAACTGGAAGCGGGTAACTCTTTTGTTTTTATAACGGATATTTTTCGCAAGCCCCCTCCTGAACGGAGGGGGAGAGACGCTGTTACTCTGCGGTGTCGTCCGCGTTACCACGGTTCGGAGAGTCGATCTCCACGCGGTCAATACGCTGCAGGCCACGCATCAGCGATCCCCTGCGACCACGTTCGCCCACCACTTTCTGCAGCTCTTCCGGACGCAGTTTGATTTTGCGTTTACCCACATGGATGGTCAACGTGCTCTGCGGTGGCAGAATAAAGAGGTGCGCCAGGCTGTCCTCTCCCGCTGCCGCATCCGCCGCGGAGATGTTGATAATCTTATTGCCTTTGCCTTTCGACAGCTGCGGCAGATCGCTGAGCGGGAACATCAGCATGCGGCCGGCAGCGGTGATCGCCAGCAGCATGTCGCTCTCGTTTTCAATCACCAGCGGCGGCATGACCCGGGCATTGTCCGGCAGGCTGATCAACGCCTTGCCCGCACGGTTACGCGAGATCAGATCGTTAAAGGTACAGATGAAGCCGTAACCCGCATCGGAGGCCAGCAGCAGCTTCTGCTCATCGCCTTCCATCAGCATATGTTCGACGGTCGCCCCCGGCGGCAGCGTCAGCTTGCCGGTGAGCGGCTCGCCCTGCCCGCGCGCAGACGGCAGGGTAATAGGATCGATGGCATAGCTGCGCCCGGTGGTATCGATAAAGGCCACCGGCTGGTTGCTCTTGCCCTTCACCGCGGCTTTGAAGCTGTCGCCCGCTTTATAACTCAAGCCCGGCGCGTCGATGTCGTGACCTTTGGCGCTGCGCACCCAGCCGCTCTGTGACAGCACAATGGTCACCGGCTCGGACGGCTGCATGTCATGCTCGCTCATCGCTTTGGCTTCTTCGCGCTCGTGCAGCGGTGAACGGCGATCGTCGCCGAAGGCGTCGGCATCGGCCTGCAGCTCTTTCTTCAGCAGGGTGTTCATCTTGCGCTCGGAGGCGAGGATCGCCTGGAGCTGATCGCGCTCTTTTTCCAGCTCGTTCTGCTCACCGCGGATCTTCATCTCTTCCAGTTTGGCGAGATGGCGCAGTTTCAGCTCGAGGATCGCTTCGGCCTGGGTTTCGCTGATGCCAAAGCGCGACATCAGGGCCGGCTTCGGCTCGTCCTCGGTGCGAATGATCTCAATCACTTCGTCGATATTGAGGAACGCCACCAGCAAACCTTCAAGGATATGCAGGCGCTTAAGCACTTTCTCCAGACGGTGATTCAGTCGGCGGCGCACCGTATCGCGGCGGAACGTCAGCCACTCGGTGAGGATCTCCAGCAGGTTTTTCACCGCCGGACGGCCGTCGAGGCCAATCATGTTCAGGTTGATACGGTAGCTTTTTTCCAGATCGGTGGTGGCGAACAGGTGGTTCATCACCGGCTCCATGTCCACGCGGTTGGAGCGCGGCACGATCACCAGACGGGTCGGGTTCTCGTGGTCGGATTCGTCGCGCAGGTCATCGACCATCGGCAGCTTTTTGTTGCGCATCTGGGTCGCGATCTGCTCCAGCACTTTCGCGCCCGAGACCTGGTGCGGCAGCGCGGTGATGACCACGGCGCCGTCCTCTTTGGTCCACACCGCGCGCATGCGCACGGAGCCGCGACCGTTCTGGTAGATTTTGCGGATTTCCGCGCGGGAGGTGATGATCTCCGCTTCGGTCGGGAAGTCCGGCCCCTGTACGATATCCAGCAGCTCGTCCAGCGAGGTCTTCGGCTGTTCAATCAGGGCGATCGCCGCTTTCGCCACTTCACGCAGGTTGTGCGGCGGGATATCCGTCGCCATCCCGACGGCGATGCCGGTGGTGCCGTTCAGCAGAATGTTCGGCAGACGCGCAGGCAGCATCTTCGGCTCCTGCATCGTACCGTCGAAGTTCGGTACCCACTCCGCGGTGCCCTGGCCCAGCTCGCTGAGCAGCAGTTCGGCATATTTAGAGAGACGGGATTCGGTGTAACGCATCGCCGCGAACGACTTCGGATCGTCCGGCGCGCCCCAGTTCCCCTGGCCGTCGACCAGCGGGTAACGGTAGGAGAACGGCTGGGCCATCAGCACCATCGCTTCATAACAGGCGCTGTCGCCGTGCGGATGGTATTTACCCAGAACGTCACCCACGGTACGGGCGGATTTTTTAAACTTGGCGCTGGCGTTCAGGCCCAGCTCAGACATCGCATAAACGATGCGGCGCTGAACGGGTTTCAGGCCATCTCCAATAAACGGCAACGCCCTGTCCATGATGACGTACATGGAGTAGTTCAGGTAGGCGTTTTCCGTAAATTCATGTAGCGCGAGGCGCTCTGCCATATCGCTCATTTAATGGGATTCCTCAACTCAGAAACCTGCTGGTTTCAGGCAATATTGCCGCAGATACTACCTCATCTGGCGAGTCGAGTCACAAAGAAAAAGGGCCGGAATACCGGCCCCTCGGTGGGTTATTTATTCAGCTTGATAACCTGTTTCACGTCGATTTCGAAATCGTTCCACTCTTTATCCACTTTGCCCTGCAGTTCAACCTTATCCTGCGGGGTAATGGTCTGGCCGTTCCAGTGCTTGTTGTCGATCTCCACGTTTACCGTGCCGCTCTCATCGCGGAAGGTGTAGCGGTCATCAGACAGCCGCTCGGTGATGTTTCCGCGCAGTTTCACCCAGCTGTCGTCCTTCATATCCTTGACCTTCTGCGCCGTGGTGAGGTTGGCGTCATTATCGACAAAACCACCCTGCTGGGTTTGCGTCTGGGTTGCCGTTGCGGATGGGCCGTTAAACCCGCCCTGCGCCGCAAAAACCGGCGCGGTGGTGATCATCATGATGGCAGCAATAGCAGCGAATTTTTTCATCTTAACTCTCCCTTTAATGTCGTTTCGCAGTCCATTAAACAGGGTAAACCTTAACGACTTCTTAAGCGGAAAATTTAAATTTTTTTACTGTACAGCCGGGCGTTACAGAGGGTTTACTGGCGGCATCAGGGAGGGAAATATGCGCATTTTACTGGTAGAAGACGACAAACTGATTGGCGATGGCATCAAGGCCGGGCTGACGAAAATGGGCTTCAGCCTGGACTGGTTCACCGACGGTGACACTGGCCGCGCGGCGCTCTACAGCGCCCCCTATGACGCGGTGGTGCTCGACCTGACGCTGCCGGGTCTTGACGGGCTGCAGATCCTGCGCGAGTGGCGGGAAAAGGGGCGCAGCGAGCCGGTGCTGATTTTAACCGCGCGGGATGCCCTCGACCAGCGCGTCGAGGGGCTGCGTCTCGGGGCCGATGATTATCTCTGTAAACCCTTTGCCCTGATCGAGGTGGCCGCCCGCCTCGAAGCGCTGGTGCGCCGTAGCCACGGGCAGGCGCACAGCGAACTGCGCCACGGCGGCGTGACGCTCGATCCCTCCCGTCTGGTGGCTGCGCTCAATGGCGACACCCTGGTGCTGAAACCGAAAGAGTTCGCCCTGCTGGAGCTGTTAATGCGCAACGCTGGCCGCGTGCTGCCGCGCAAACTGATTGAAGAGAAGCTCTATACCTGGGATGACGACGTCTCTAGTAACGCCGTGGAAGTCCACGTTCACCATCTGCGCCGCAAGCTCGGCAGCGACTTTATCCGCACCGTGCACGGCATCGGTTATACCCTGGGTGATGCATGAAACTGACCCAACGCCTGAGCCTGAAGCTGCGCCTGACGCTGCTGTTCATGGTGCTGTCGCTGGCGGCGTGGTTCGCCGCGAGTATCGTCGCCTGGCATCAGACCACTGATAAGCTCGATAAGCTATTCGACACCCAGCAGATGCTGTTTGCTAAACGGCTGCTGACGATGGATCTCGACGAGATCCGCGCCCCGGCGCGCATGCGCGAGGTGCCAAAAAAAGCGAAACACGGCCATCTGGATGACGACGCCCTGGCCTTCGCCATCTACACCCCCGACGGCAAAATGGTGCTGAACGACGGCGAGAACGGGCGCGACATTCCGTATCACTATCGCCGGGAGGGTTTCGACAACGGGCGGCTGGACGACGATAACGACGAATGGCGATTCCTGTGGCTCACCTCACCGGACGGCAAGTACCGGGTGGTGGTCGGCCAGGAGCGGGAGTACCGCCAGGAGATGGCGCTGGACGTGGTGCGCTCGCAGCTCACGCCGTGGCTGGTGGCGCTGCCGGTGATGCTGCTGTTGCTTATCGTGCTGCTGAGCCGTGAACTCTGGCCGCTGAAAAAGCTGGCGCACACCTTGCGCGCCCGCTCGCCGGATGCCACCGACCGGCTGGCGACGCACGGCGTGCCCGTTGAGGTTCGCCCGCTGCTCGACGCGCTGAATCATCTCTTCGCCCGCACCCAGGCCATGATGGCCCGCGAGCGCCGCTTTACCTCGGATGCCGCCCACGAGCTGCGCAGCCCGCTTACCGCCCTGAAGGTGCAGACCGAGGTGGCGCAGCTGTCGCTGGACGATCCTGAGGCGCAGGCGAAAGCCCTGATCCAGCTGCATGCCGGTATTGACCGGGCATCGCGGCTGGTTGAGCAGCTCCTGACGCTGTCGCGCCTGGATTCGCTGGAGAGCCTCGAGGATGTGGGATCCCTGAACATGGCCGAACTGCTTCAGTCGGCGGTAATGGATAGCTATCATCCGGCGCAGCAGGCCGGGATCGAAATGCGCCTGAATATTAACGCTCCGCAGGTCTCGCGTCCCGGCCAGCAGCTGCTGCTGAGCCTGCTGGTGCGCAACCTGCTGGATAACGCCGTGCGCTACAGCCCACGCGGCAGCGTGGTGGATGTGACCCTTGATAGCCGCAGTTTTACCGTGCGTGACAACGGTCCGGGCGTTGCCCCCGCCGCGCTGGCGCGGATCGGCGAGCGTTTCTATCGCCCGCCCGGGCAGGAGCAAACCGGCAGCGGGCTGGGGTTGTCCATCGTGAAGCGGATTGCCGCCCTGCACCGGATGACGGTCACGCTCAGCAATGCACCGGACGGCGGGTTTGCCGTCACCCTCGGCTGGTAGGAGATTATTGCGTTTTTAGCAAAAGACTTTGCACATTTTGCTCATTTTACCGCACCGCTGTCGCGCGTAGAATGGCCCTCAGACTCGCTACTCTGAGGACAACTTAATGAGCAATATTCTGATTATCAACGGCGCGAAAAAATTCGCCCACTCCAATGGCCAACTGAATGACACCCTGACCGAGGTCGCGGACGGTTTCCTGCGCGACGCCGGACATGATGTTAAGGTCGTGCGCACCGACGGCGAATACGATATCCAGGCCGAAGTGCAGAACTTCCTCTGGGCTGACGTGGTTATCTGGCAGATGCCAGGCTGGTGGATGGGCGCGCCGTGGACCGTGAAAAAGTACATGGACGATGTCTTTACCGAAGGTCACGGCTCGCTGTACGCCAGCGACGGCCGCACCCGTTCCGACGCCTCGAAGAAGTACGGTTCCGGCGGTCTGATCCAGGGCAAAAAATACATGCTCTCCCTGACCTGGAACGCCCCGATGGAAGCCTTCACCAAAGAAGATCAGTTCTTCCACGGCGTGGGCGTTGACGGTGTTTATCTGCCGTTCCACAAAGCCAACCAGTTCCTGGGAATGGAGGCGCTGCCGACCTTTATCACTAACGACGTGATCAAAATGCCGGACGTGCCACGCTATATCGCAGAATATCGCAAGCATCTGGCTGAGATTTTTGCTTAACTGGTAGCATGTTATCAGGAGAAATGACCATGCTTACCGTTATTGCTGAAATCCGTACCCGTCCTGGACAACATCACCGTCAGGCGGTGCTGGATGAGTTCGCGAAGATTATCCCAACCGTTTTAGAAGAAGCCGGCTGCCACGGCTATGCGCCGATGGTGGACACCGCCGCAGGCGTCAGCTTCCAGACTACCGCCCCGGACTCCATCGTGATGGTTGAGCTGTGGGAAACCGTGGCGCACCTCGAAGCGCATCTGCAGACTCCGCACATGAAGGCGTGGAGCGAAGCGGTGAAAGGTGACGTTCTGGAAACGCATATCCGTATTCTGGAGAGCGGGGTTTAACCCTCACCCCAACCCTCTCCCAAAGGGAGAGGGAGAAAATCGTAGGCCCGGTAAGCGTAGCGCCACCGGGCTTTTTTTATCACCTTAAAGCGCACCTGCTATGCTTATTCCTGATTTCATTGTTATCTGGAGGAAGGAATGGGAATTTTTAACTTCGTTAAAGAAGCAGGTGAAAAGCTGTGGGACAACCTGACCGATCACAAAGGTCAGAGCGATAAAGTCTCGGAGCATCTTAAAAAGCTCAATATCCCGGGCGCCGAGAAGGTGCAGGTCAACGTCAACGACGGCAAGGCCGTGGTGACGGGCGACGGGTTGACCCAGGAGCAGAAAGAGAAAATCCAGGTCGCGGTGGGGAACATCGCCGGGGTCAGCGAGGTGGAAAACAGCATCACCGCCACCGACACCCAGCAGGAAGCCACCTACTACACGGTTAAATCGGGCGACACCCTGAGCGCCATCTCCAAAACCGTGTATGGCGATGCGTCGAAGTACAACAAAATCTTTGAAGCCAACCGCCCTATGCTCTCCAGCCCCGATAAAATTTATCCGGGCCAGACGCTGCGTATCCCTGAAGCCTGAGGATAAGCTACCCCCTCTCCTCTGTCAGGAGAGGGGAAAATGACTACCAGTACAGTTTCCAGCTCTGGGTAAAGCGCACCAGCGCTTCGACGTAGAAGTAATCTCCCCAGCTGGCACACTCATCCACGCCTTTATTGCTGGCGAGGTGGTACACCGAGTGCTTCAGCACGCCGTTGCCCTTCTCCTCTTTGCCCATCAGATAGTGCTTCGTCAGCGACGACATAATGCCTTTCGCCCACGCCAGATAGCGCGCCCGGTCGGGGTCGGTCACCGGCAGGTGCTTCACCAGCTCCAGCAGACCGCAGACCGCAATCGCCGCCGAGGAAGCGTCGCGCAGGGCGTCGGTGCCCACCAGGGCCAGATCCCAGTGACAGACGTAATCTTCCGGCAGGCGGTTGAGGAAGTAGTTCGCCAGCCGCTTCGACAGGGCGATCATCGTCTCGTCGCCGGTGTAGATGTAGCTCAGCAGGAAGCCGTAAATCCCCCACGCCTGGCCGCGCGACCAGCAGGAGTCATCCGCATAGCCCTGCTGGGTATTGCCGTAGCGCGGCGCGCCGGTGACCACATCCATATAGTAGGTGTGGAAGGTGGAGGCATCTTCACGAATCAGCCAGGTCGCGGCCTGCATCACGTGGGCTTTAGCGGCCTCGGCAAAGCGCGGATCGCCGGTCTGCTCGGTTGCCCAGTAGAGCAGCGGCAGGTTCATATTGCAGTCGATGATCATTCGTCCTGCCTGCTCCGGATCGGAGAGATCGCCCCACGCCTGGATGATCTTCGCCTTCTCGTGGAAGCGCTCCAGCAGGGCTTCCGCCGCCAGCAGCGAGAAGCCGCGCGCCTCGCGGTTACCGGTCAGTCGCCAGTCCGCCACGCAGGAGAGCGTATACAGGAAGCCGAGATCGTGGGTGTTGGTGTCGCTGCGCCCGGCAATGCGCAGGCCAAACGAGCGGGTGTGCTTGCGGGCCATCGCGCGAAACTTCTCGTCGCCGCTCATCTCCCACGCCAGCCACAGCTGCCCGGTCCAGAAGCTGGTGGTCCACTCGACGTTATCGGTCAGGGGATAGAACCCCTCCCGGCAGGTTTCTGCCGGGAACTTGTCGCCGAATTCCGTTAAATGACGGCTAATCAGGTCGAGGATGTGGCGGCGCGCCGAGCTTAATTCATCGCTAAAGGCATGTTCATCCACGGGCACAGGAATATCGCCCAGGTGCTCCTCAGTGATACGACTTAACATAATTCGGTTCCTTCTTTGACGGCGTAAATTAGTGGTGTTCTGCAACGTTCAGCGTTTTTGCCCCGCGCCATTTGCTCTGGCAGGCGGATAACGTGAAGGCGGAAATAAGGGTGAAGGTCAGCGCCGTAGCGCCCATGATGATATAGGTCTGCTCAAAGCCGATGCGGTCATACATATATCCCGCAGGGGAAGAGACCACCACGTTGCCGACGTAGAGCATCGCCTGATAGCCCAGCAGGTACATAGTGGCGTTGACGCGTTTATCGAAATGTTCGGCGATATATTTAAAGACCGACACCAGCAGGAGACAGATTTCCAGGCCGTAGAGCGGCTTGAGAACGGAAATAAGCAGGTGCGAATCGCACATCCCGGAAATAATCAGCCGCGCCCCGACAATCAGGCCAACAATTAATAACCCGCGTTTGGCGCCAATAAAGTTCACGAACAGCGGGATCACCATATACATGACGAACTCCATCCCCGACTGGACGGTGCCCAGATAGCCAAACACCGCGTTGCCCTGGTGAACATCATCGAAGAAGGTGACGAAATAGCGCGAGAACTGCTGCTCGGCGATAAACATCATCCACGCCACGCCCGCCACGTAGAGGCAGAAGGCCCAGAACTTGCGGCTGCGCAGTAAGGCATAGACATCCGCCGGGGCGATTTTCTCTTTGGTCAGCACCTCACCGGCGTGCGCCGAGTTAGTGTTCACCTTCAGGCTCAGGAGGACAATCAGCATGATCACCGACGCCACGCTGCCCATAATGAAGTTGTACGCCGGAGAGAGGTTAAACAGCAGGCCGGAGAACGAAGATGCCACCGCCCAGCCGAGCGATCCCCACATGCGGATCTGACCAAACTCCATGCCGTTGAGACGGCTGAAACGGTCGGAATAGGATTCGCACGCCGCCACGCCCGCATACCAGGCGAAACTTAAATAGAGCGCGCCGATAATAATCCCCAGCATGGTGTTGGACATTAACAGCGGCTGATAAACGTAAATAAAGAACGGCGCCATCAGGGCGGACATCGCCACCACGAAATAGAGCAGGTATTTGCTCATGCCGATCTTATCCAGAATATAGCCGTAGATCGGTTTGAGAATAACGGAGAAGACGCCGTTCACCGCAAATACGGTGCCGATGACCGAACCGCTCAGATTCGCTTTTTGCCCGAGCCAGATTGCCAGCAGGCCAATACTGGCCGACCAGGTAAAGAAATAGAGAAAAATAAAACTGCTGATTTTGTAATATTCAGTTTTGTTACTCATACCATCCTCGCCGATATTCAGGGTAAGGCGCTTATAAAATGAACGACAGCTTACGTTCGCTTCCGGACGCGCAAATCACGGCCCGGTTATCTTTTATTTCCAGTTGCGGAGTGTTTGCTTCCTGAATCTCTTCCCCGGTGGCGAGCACCGCGCTGCACAGCCAGCTCTCTCCAGGTAAAAGCGTGGTGGTGAGCACCGGAATGGCGGCACACTCCGCAAACATGATGCTGCTGTTCGGCGGCGTCACCACGCTGTCGGGCTGACGGGTGATGGCCGGCGAGAGATCGACAATCGCGCTGCTACCGTTCTTCGCATTCAGGAAACTGCCGCGTCCGATAAGCCGGGGGGCGGTTTTCATGACCGCAAACCCGCCCTCCACCGTCTGTAGGGTGCGCGCGCTGTTGATGCGGTGCAGGCGCAGATGCCACTCGCCGAACGGCACCAGCCAGCTCTCGATGTGGACGTCATGCCACGGCGACCAGCGCGAAAAGATGAAGTTCTCGTCGACGCGAACCTCCCCGCATTCGCGGCGACCGCGGAAGTAGTTATCGCCATCCGCCAGCAGCAGCATGGAGTCGCAGGCGGCATGCTTAAGGCCGAAGCGTCCGCGCTCGATGGTGAAACCAAAGCGGCTGGAGTAGGCAAATTTGGTGTATTTCGCCTCGGTGTTGACGTAGTTGTTCAGCTCCAGCTGCCCGGCGGTGAGCATCGTGACGTGATCCGCCTGCATCAGGATCTGCCCGGCATGGGGGATGACCCGCTTTTCGGCCAGCGCAGGCAAGGGCTGCTCTTGTGCCTGCCAGAACGGATGGCTCTCCGGCAGGGCCAGGATCAGGTAGGTTTTCAGCGCCCAGTAGGGCGAGCCCGGCGCGTTATAGTCCTCGCACATCGCCAGATTCGGGTAGGCAAAGCCGAGCGTCAGGATGCCGTCGCGATCGGTAATCGGCTGCTGCTGCCACCAGCGCAGATGACGCAGAACGATCCCTTTCACGATGCCCGGCGTGAAGACCTCCAGCCCGGAGAAGGCCACCGCGCTCCAGAAGGCGACCATCGCGAAGCGGTAGGTCAGGCTGCGGCCAAAGGGCACCGATGCGCCGTCTGCGGCCGACATATAGATAAAATCTTCCGCAAACAGCGCTGAGCGCTGGCGCAGCACCTCTGCCCGGGCGTCATCCCCGCTCAGGGTGGCGTAGATCAGGCCGTAAAAGTGAAACGCCATGGAGATGTAGTAGTCTTTTGGCCGACCCGGGCCGTCGGAGTACCAGCCATCCCCCAGATAGTAAGCGTCCATCATGGCGAAGCGGCGATCGATGGCCTGCTGGTCGTACGGCAGCCCCGCGCGCTTAAAGCCAAGCTGAACCATAATGGCGAAGTAGTTCCAGTTGCTGTCCGGCATGGTCGCGTCGGTGATCTGGTTCAGCCAGGCGTGCAGGTTCATCACCTCGCGCTCGCTGAAGCGATCCGTGAGCCTCTCCTGCAGCAGCGCCAGCCCCAGGCCATAGGCCGCCATCTCCACCAGCCGCTGATCGTAAGGCGCGGTTTCGCCCCAGTAGCCTGCGCTTTGTGGGTCGGTGCCCTCTTTAATAGCGGTGATGTACTTGTCGCTGAACGGCGTGCTGTCCCCTGCGGCCATCAGCGGAAACAGCCCCCACAGTACCCGGGACAGCCCCTCCATCTCGGCAACGTCCGTGGCGTAGTGGGCACAGGTATCGCCCAGCGAAAAACGGGAGCTGCCCGCCGGGAACTGCTTGTCCACAGCAGTCAGCAGCCTGTTCAGCGACGCCACCAGACCCTGGCGGGATGACAACGGATTTGATTTTTCTTTGTTTACCGCGCACATAGGCTCGTCCTCGTAATCAACTGCGGCAAAGCATAGTTAATCAGCAAGGTGCAGAAATGTTAGCCGGGTCACAGGAGTGAGAGATGAATAAACCCGCAGTTGAGGAAATTTAAAAAGGTGGTTTATAAAGGGTCAGGAAAAGGAAAAAGTTGAGTTTTATTGCACTATGCGCGAGACCCCGACGGCGGAACACCTTGAGCTGATTGCCCTGAACGATACCATCGTGTCGTTCAGTCGCCTGTTCGCCAACACCGTGCGCTATCACCACTGGCACCAGTGTCTGGAAATTCTCTATGTCGAAGAGGGCTTTGGCGTGGCGATTGTCGATAATCGCCACTACACCATGCGCCCCGGCAGGCTGTTTTTCTTCCCGCCGTTCACCCTGCATAAGGTGATGGTTGATCCCCAGGCTGAGGCGAACTATCGCCGGACCATTATTCATCTCGACCAGCATGCGGTGATGAAAGCCCTTCGCGATTTTCCCCAGACCCAGCAGCGGCTAAAGAAGCTGTCCCGGCGCGGGGGAGAGGCCTGGGTGGCGGACGTGGCGCACTGCCACAGCCATATCGATCATCTGTTCAGCTGCTACCCGCCGCCGCTAAACAGCGAGCGCGTCGCCAGCCTGCTGATCGGCCTGTTCGCCATGCTGCCGCACGATGACGAAGGCCAGCCCGGGAATAGTCAGGGCATCGCCAGCCAGGTGATGTTCTGGCTGGATGAGCACTATCGGCAGAAATTCAGCCTTGATGCCCTGGCAGATGAGCTGGGGAAATCCCGCAGCTACGTATCACGGAAATTTCATGCCGAAACGGGCGAGAAAATTCACGATTATCTGAATACGTTAAGGTTACGCAAAGCCTGCGAGTGCCTGCTGCACTCGGATGCCAGCGTGCGGGAGATTGCCGCGCGGGTGGGGTTTTCGGATGTGACCTATTTTATCAGCGCGTTTAAAAAGGGCATCGGCGAGACGCCCTTACAGTACAGGAAGAATCACACCGGCTGAGAATGTTTATTGCACCGGGATCTGCTGGCGGTGCTTCGCGGGCAGGGTCAGAATAAAGCGCGTGGATTTTATATCTGACTCAACGGATACCCGGCCGTAATGGGCGGTAATAATGGACTTAACGATAGCCAGACCGATTCCGCTGCTGCTTTCATCCTTGCGCTGCCGGGAGGGATCGACCCGATAAAAACGATCGAACAGCCGGGGTAAATGTACTGGCGCAATGGGGGGGCCGGGGTTCTCCACAATAATATGGACTTCCCCCTCCCCGGCGCGCAGGTGGACGGTAATGGTGCCTCCGCGCGGCGTGTAGCGGATGGCATTGGAGAGTAAATTGCTCAAAGCCCTGCGCAGCATCAGTGGGTCACCCTCCACCAGACTGGTGTGCCCTTCCAGCCTGAGCGCCACCCCGCGCTCCTCGGCCAGGGCCTCAAAGAAGTCGAATACCGTGGTGACCTCCGCCGCCAGGTCCAGCGTCTCTTTCTCGGGGATCAGCTGGTTGTTGTCTGCCTGAGCAAGGAACAGCATATCGCTGACCATTTTCGACATCCGCGAGAACTCCTCCAGACTGGAGTACATCACCTCCTCCAGCTCTCTGGCACTCCGCGGCTGGCTGAGGGCGATTTCGGTTTGCGTCACCAGGTTAGTGATCGGGGTGCGCATCTCGTGGGCAAGATCGGCAGAAAAATTGGCCTGCCGGTTAAAGACATCCTCTATGCGCTCAATCATATGGTTAAAGGAGATCACCAGCCGTTCCAGCTCAATAGGGACATCTTCGTTATTTAACCGGACACCCAGATCTGCGGAGCTAATATTCTTGATCTGCTGACTTAAGCTGCGGATAGGTTTATGCCCCTGATAGACGGCAAACAGCACAATAAAGATCACGATAACGCTGATTATCGAGGCCATTATCATCAGCTTATTTTTGAGGTCGTTAATATAATGAAGATGAAAATTGATCGATAACGCCATCAGTAAATTATAGGCCTGGGTGCCATCGGCTTTTTTGCCGATGGGCAGCATCATTAAACGCCAGGTGCTGTTGTCCATCGGCTCGTTATTATGCATTCCCTGATGAGGAGAAGGATCGTGCCATGAGAGGACATTCCCGGCGCGTAACTCACGGGCAAGGGCGGGATCGCGGAGAATAGCGCTCAGATCGGGTCCGATCGCAGACTGGAAAACGGGTCGGTCATCGGTATCCAGCAGCATGACCGAGACGCTGGCGTAGCCTGCGACCACATTTTGCAGGATTTCCAGCCGCTGTTTTTCCGGCTCTTCCTGATGGCTCAGTACCGTCTCCAGCGTGGCGCCAATCTGCTTCATATCGTGAATATCACGCTCTTCAAAATGGGCCTTTACGGAGTGGATCATTATCCAGGTAAAGACAAAAAAAGAGGCGATAGTGGCAAGGCTAATAAAAAATGTCAGGCGCGTGGCCAGAGAAAATGGCCGGGAGGAGCGCTTAAAGATCATCCGGAACCTCAAGCATATAGCCTACGCCGCGCACCGTCTGAATTAACCGCGGCTCAAAGTCGTTATCAATTTTTGCCCGCAGCCTTTTCACTGCCACATCAATGGCGTTGGTGTCACTGTCAAAATTCATGTCCCACACCTGCGAGGCAATCAGCGAACGGGGCAGGACTTCGCCCTGGTGACGAATAAAGAACTCCAGCAGGGTAAACTCTTTGCTGGTCAGCGTAATGCGGGTGCCGCTGCGGGTGACTTTTCGGCTGACCAGGTCGAGGGTTAAATCGGCTACCTGAAACTGGCTTTCGACAATGACGGCAGCGCCACGGCGTAACAGCGTTTTTACCCGCGCCAGCAGTTCAGCAAAGGCGAAGGGTTTCACCAGATAGTCATCCGCGCCCAGCTCAAGCCCTTTAACCCGGTGCTCAATGGTGCCGAGCGCAGTCAGCAGCAGGATGGGCATGCCTTTGTTGGCTGCACGCAACATTCTGACAATGTCCCAGCCGTTCACATCCGGCAGCATGATATCGAGGATCAGCAGGTCATAGTCGGCGGTCATCGCCAGGTGGTAACCATTAAGCCCGTTATCCGTCAGATCGACGACGAACCCGGCCTCGGTCAATCCTTTGGTTAAATACTCACCCGTTTTTTTCTCATCTTCGACGATCAGCAGCTTCATGACGCCCTTCTCCCTGCACCTTATTTGCGAGTTTTTGATTGTAGGGCAGACGGATCGGATAGCAATGGCTTAATCGCAAAATGACAGCTTTGTCATTTTCCTGTCACCCGTCAAACAGAGTCCCTTTTGTAGAGTAAGCCCCACTGAGACATACCCATTATTAAGCGTCCTGTCCGGGCCATAAAAACTATGCACAAATTAAAATTACTGACGCTCAGCGGGATATTTGTTCTGACGGGCTGTATTTCCCTGGCACCGAATTATTCACGCCCTGATTCCCCGGTTCCACAGCAATTTTCCCTTAGCCAGAATCAGCTGGTGTCGACGCCTGCGAATTATCAGGATACGGGCTGGCGGAGGTTCTTTGGCGATCCGCAGGTGAAAAAGTTGATCGGTGAAGCCCTGCTGAATAACCGCGACCTGCGAATGGCGGCACTGAAGGTGCAGGAAGCCAGAGCGCAGTATGGCGTGACGGATGCCGACCGCTATCCGCAGCTCAACGCGACCGCGAGTAACACCTGGAGCGGTAAACTTGCGGACGATAGCGGCACCCGGCAGCAATATCAGGCCGGGCTGGATCTCAATTACGATCTCGATTTCTTTGGCCGTTTAAAAAATCTGAGTGAAGCCGAACGGCAGAACTATTTTGCCAGCGAAGAAGCACGCCGTGCGGTCCATATTCTCCTCATCGCAAATGTGTCACAAGGTTATTTCAGGCAGCGACTGGCGTATGCGCAATTACAGGTTGCTCAGGAGACGTTAGCCAATTACAGGCAGTCATACGCTTTTATAGAGAAACAGCTGGTGACCGGCAGCAGTAACGTGCTGGCGCTGGAGCAAGCGCGCGGGGTTATTGAAAGTACCCGCAGCGATATTGCGAAACGCAAAGGGGAACTGGCACAGGCGAATAATGCGTTACAGCTGCTGCTGGGCACCTATAACACCCTGCCGGATGATACCGCGGTGAGCGAGGTGGATATCAACGGCGTAACGTTACCGCCATCGCTCTCTTCGCAGATCCTGTTGCAACGTCCCGATATTATGCAGGCCGAACATGGTCTGCTGGCTGCTAATGCGAATATTGGCGCTGCCCGCGCGGCCTTTTTCCCCTCAATCACCCTGACCGGCTCGTTATCCGGCAGCAGTACAGATCTTTCAAGCCTGTTTTCAAACGGGATGTGGAATTTTATACCCAAAATCGACCTACCTATTTTTAACGCCGGGCGTAATCAATCCAGCCTGGATTTAGCGGAAATTCGCCAGCAACAGTCGGTGGTGAATTACGAGCAAAAAATAGAGTCCGCCTTTAAAGAGGTCGCCGACACCCTGGCGCTGCGCCAGAGCCTGGCGGATCAACTCGCGGCCCAGAAGCGTTATCTGGCCTCGCTGCAGATTACCCTGCAGCGCGCTCAGACCCTCTATCAGCATGGCGCGGTCAGCTATATCGAAGTGCTGGATGCCGAACGCTCCCTGTTTGCCACCCAACAGACCTTACTCGACCTTAATTACGCCCGTCAGGTCAACGAAATTACCTTATTCACCGCCCTCGGCGGCGGCTGGATTGAATAACGACATCACCCAACTTAAGGAATAGTAATCATGAATATCGTCTCTAAAGCCGTTCTGTTCAGCCTTTTTTCTGCTGTCGCCTTTAGCGCGACAGCCAGTGAGATGAGCACAATGCATGCGGCAGCGCCGGCTGCGCAGCAAGAGCAGATCGTACAGGCCACGGGTGAAGTCAAACTCATCGATCCGGACGCGAAAAAAATCACCATTGCCCACGGCCCCGTCGCCGCGCTGAACTGGCCAGCGATGACGATGCGTTTTACCTTCACCCAGGCATCGCAAATCCAGGGCATAACAGCGGGTGACCAGGTCGAATTTACGTTTATCCAGCAGGGCAATATCTCACTGTTGCAGGATATTCGCCGCCAGGATTAATCGTGGCGTACATCATCAATGGAACGTGCATGGGCAATAATATGACGTTTTTTACCCCTAAAAACACCGCGCTTCTGGTCAGCGGCGTAATACTCGGCGGGATACTTTCAGCGGGTGTGTCCTCTTATTTTTCAGCAGCACATTCAACGGCTGATGTTCCTCATGATGCAGAACACGCCTCGCGGAAAGTGCTGTTCTGGTATGACCCGATGTATCCAAATACCCGTTTCGACAAGCCCGGCAAATCGCCGTTTATGGATATGGATCTGGTACCAAAATACGCCGATGGCGATGCGGAAGCCGCCGCTGCGCCGGGGATCCGCATCGATCCCACTCAGACCCAGAATCTCGGCGTCAAGACAGAGCCCGTTCGCCGCGGGTCGCTGGAATATCGCCAGACTTACCCGGCAAACGTCAGCTACAACGATTACCAGATTGCGATTATCCAGGCGCGGTCGGCCGGTTTTATCGAGAAAGTGTACCCCCTCACCGTCGGGGATAAAGTGCAAAAAGGCGCGCCGCTGGTGGAGCTCACCATCCCGGAGTGGGTTGAAGCGCAAAGTGAATATTTACTGCTGCGTGACACCGGCGGAACCGGCACCCAGACCGAAGGCATTCTTGAGCGCCTGCGGCTGGCGGGTATGCCTGATGAGGATATTCGTCGCCTGAAAGCGAGCCGTAAAATCCAGACCCGGTTTACCCTGAAAGCGCCGATTGATGGCGTCATTACTGCCTTTGACCTGCGCACCGGGATGAACATCGCCAAAGACAATATTGTCGCCAAAATCCAGGGGATGGATCCCGTGTGGATCAGCGCTGCGGTACCGGAATCCATCGCATGGATGATCACCGATGCGTCACAGCTGGCGATTTCGGTTCCGGCCTGGCCGGATAAATCCTTCGCCATCAGGAAATGGTCGCTGCTGCCAAGCGTTGATGCCACCACCCGGACGCTGCAGCTGCGGCTGCTGGTGGATAACCCCGATGAGTCGTTGAAACCGGGCATGAATGCCAGGCTGAAGCTGAACAGCCAAAGTCAGCCCATGCTGTTGATCCCGTCTAAGGCGCTAATCGACAACGGTGACGAGCAGCGGGTGATCACCGTTAATGCCGACGGGCGCTTTGTACCGAAGCGGGTCCAGGTGTTCCATGAGTCGCAGGGGGTGACGGCGATCCGCAGCGGGATTGCTGAAGGGGAAAAAGTCGTGTCCAGCGGCCTGTTCCTGATCGACTCCGAGGCCAATATCGCCGGTGCCCTCGACAGGATGCGCGCGGCCGACACGTCAGCTCAAGGACATGAACAATGATTGAATGGATTATTCGCCGTTCGGTAGCCAACCGTTTCCTGGTCGTGATGGGGGCGTTATTTCTCAGTATCTGGGGTGCCTGGACCATTATTCACACCCCGGTTGATGCCCTGCCGGACCTGTCCGATGTTCAGGTGATTGTCAAAACACAGTATCCCGGACAGGCGCCACAGCTGGTGGAAAACCAGGTCACCTACCCGCTGAGCACCACCATGCTCTCGGTGCCGGGGGCGAAAACGGTGCGCGGCTTTTCACAGTTTGGTGATTCCTACGTGTACGTCATTTTTGAGGACGGCACCGATCAGTACTGGGCGCGTTCCCGTGTACTGGAGTACCTCAATCAGGTGCAGGGTAAACTGCCCGCAGGGGTCAGTGCCGAAATAGGCCCGGACGCCACCGGCGTGGGCTGGATCTTTGAGTATGCGCTGGTCGATCGCAGCGGCAAACACGATCTCGCCGAGCTGCGTTCATTACAGGACTGGTTCCTGAAGTATGAGCTGAAAACGATCCCTGACGTGGCGGAAGTGGCGTCGGTGGGCGGCGTGGTCAAAGAGTATCAGATCCTGGTCGATCCGCAGAAACTGACCCAGTTCGGCATCAGCCTGGCAGAGGTTAAATCGGCACTGAATGCCTCGAATCAGGAAGCAGGCGGCTCCTCGGTTGAGCTTTCCGAAGCGGAATATATGGTGCGGGCCAGCGGCTATCTGCAAAGCATTGATGACTTCAACAGCATCGTCTTAAAAGCCGGTGCCGAGGGTGTGCCGGTCTATCTGCGTGACGTCGCGCGGGTCCAGATTGGCCCCGAGATGCGCCGCGGCATTGCCGACCTCAACGGTGAAGGCGAAGTCGCCGGCGGCGTGGTGATCCTGCGTTCCGGTAAAAACGCCCGGGCGGTCATTTCAGCGGTAAAAGCGAAACTGGACAGCCTCAGAAAGAGCCTGCCAGACGGGGTGGAGATCGTGACCACTTACGATCGCAGCCAGCTGATTGACCGGGCGATTGACAACCTGAGCCATAAGTTACTGGAAGAGTTCGTGGTGGTTGCGCTGGTCTGCGCCCTGTTTCTCTGGCATCTACGTTCGGCGCTGGTGGCGATTATTTCACTGCCGCTGGGCCTGTGCTTTGCCTTTATCATCATGCATTTTCAGGGGCTTAACGCCAATATCATGTCGCTGGGCGGGATTGCTATCGCCGTCGGCGCAATGGTCGATGCCGCCATCGTGATGATTGAAAATGCCCATAAACGCCTTGAGGAGTGGGACCACCAGCATCCAGGGCAGAAAATGTCCAACGCCACGCGCTGGCAGGTGATCACCAACGCCTCGGTAGAGGTGGGTCCGGCGCTGTTTATCAGCCTGCTGATCATCACCCTGTCATTTATTCCCATCTTTACCCTCGAAGGCCAGGAAGGTCGTCTGTTCGGCCCCCTGGCCTTTACCAAAACCTGGTCGATGGCTGGGGCCGCGCTGCTGGCTATTATGGTGATCCCGGTCCTGATGGGCTTCTGGATCCGGGGTAAAATCCCGGCAGAAAACCGTAATCCCTTGAGCCGCGTGCTGATCCGCCTGTACCACCCGCTGCTGCTGAAGGTGCTGCACTGGCCGAAAGCGACCCTGCTGGTGGCGATGCTGTCGATCCTGACGATTATCTGGCCGCTCAGTAAAGTGGGGGGTGAGTTTCTGCCGCAAATCAATGAGGGCGATCTGCTGTATATGCCCTCCACCCTGCCGGGCATATCGGCCGCGCAGGCGGCTCAAATGCTGCAAATTACCGACAAACTGATCATGACCGTGCCGGAAGTGGCCCGCGTCTTCGGCAAGACCGGGAAAGCCGAAACGGCGACCGACTCCGCGCCGCTGGAGATGGTGGAAACCACCATCCAGCTGAAACCTGAAGATCAGTGGCGACCGGGGATGACGATGGACAAAATCATCGCTGAACTGGATAAGACCGTACGTCTGCCAGGACTGGCGAACCTCTGGGTACCGCCCATCCGTAACCGCATTGATATGCTCTCGACCGGGATAAAAAGCCCGATTGGCATCAAAGTGTCAGGCACGGTGCTGGCGGATATCGACGCCCTGTCGGAACAGATCGAAGTGGTCGCCAGAACGGTACCCGGCGTGACGTCTGCCCTGGCCGAACGGCTGGTTGGCGGGCGTTACCTGAACGTCGATATTCAGCGTGAGAAAGCCGCTCGTTACGGCATGACCCCCGCTGACGTGCAGCTGTTTATCACCTCTGCGGTTGGCGGGGCGATGGTCGGCGAAACGGTGGAAGGCATCGAGCGCTATCCGATTAACATCCGCTATCCGCAACGTTATCGCGACAGCCTGGAGCAGCTGCGCCAGTTGCCGATCCTGACCCCGATGAAACAGCAAATTACGCTGGCGGATGTCGCCGAGGTGAAGGTGACGTCCGGGCCGTCGATGCTGAAAAGTGAAAATGCCCGGCCCACAGGCTGGATCTATATCGATTCCCGCGATCGCGACATGCTGTCGGTCGTGAACGATCTCAAAAAAGCGATCGCCGAAAACGTGCAGCTCACGCCGGGCACCAGCGTGACCTTCTCCGGTCAGTTTGAGTATATGGAGCGCGCCAGCCAGAAGCTGAAACTGATGGTACCCATGACGCTGATGATCATCTTTATACTGCTGTATCTGGCCTTCCGCCGCGTTGGCGAAGCCTTGCTGATCATCACCAGCGTGCCTTTTGCGCTGGTGGGGGGGATCTGGTTCCTCTACTGGATGGGGTTTCATCTGTCGGTCGCCACCGGTACCGGGTTTATTGCGCTGGCCGGGGTCGCCGCAGAGTTTGGCGTGGTGATGCTGATGTATCTGCGCCATGCCATTGAGGCGGATCCTTCCCTGGACAATCCGCGCACCTTCAGCGCCGAAAAACTGGATGCGGCGCTGTATCAGGGTGCGGTTCTGCGCGTGCGGCCTAAGGCGATGACGGTAGCGGTGATCATTGCCGGGTTACTGCCCATTTTATGGGGCACCGGGGCCGGCTCAGAGGTCATGAGCCGGATTGCCGCCCCGATGATTGGCGGGATGATTACCGCTCCGCTGCTGTCGCTGTTTATCATCCCGGCGGCCTATAAACTGATGTGGCTGCGCAGATCCCGCCGCACCGGGGGTTAACCGGGTTGTCCCAGGGCCTGAACCCGTTTTCGGTATTCCCCAGGGGTGCAACCGAACGCCCGGGTGAAGGCCTTATGAAACGACGATTCACTGGCATAGCCCACCGACTCGGCAATCAACAGGATTGACCGCGAATCGCGTGACAGGGCCTGGGCAGCAATCTGCATCCGCAGGGTTGTCAGCACCGCCAGGGGCGTTGAATCAGACACCTCGCGAAAAAGCTGGGCAAAGCTGGCGCGTGACATATGTACCCGACCTGCCAGCGCTTCAACGGTCAGGGGTGGGAGGGCTGTTCCAGCATCTGGAAGATCACCGTGCCAAGCCGGGGATGCAGCAGCAGATTCAGCACGTTTTTCTCGGACGAGGCGTTGTGGGTCAGCCAGTCACGCACCGCGAGCGCAAACAGCGCCGCCCCCTGCTGGCTGCACAGCAGGTTCGAGCCGGGCCGATCCGCGCTGGACTCCTGCTGCATCAGGGCGATTGCCGCCTGCAACCAGCGAAACGTGGTGCTGTCAGCATCCGGCGCCAGCCACAAGGCTTCTGGCAGTGCCGTCAGGAAATAACGCGCCGAAGGCTGGAGCTGCAAACTGCCGCAGACGATAAAGGTCCGCGCCTCCCCTTTCTGGCTCAAACGATGGGCGGAATTCTGCGGCAGGATCACCACCCTTCCCGGGCGCAGGGTGTAAATCTCACCAGAAGGTAACTCCACCTCGGCACCGCCCTCGGTAACCGTATGCCAGCGAATGACCGCAAGATCGCCTGCGGCATGGGGCAGTTGCCAGTCGTGACTCAGATGGCAGTTTTTATCGATACTCCCTTCGGCTGCATTAAGGATCAGCAAACGGCTTAGCGCATCCATACCGGACTCCTGAACAGGAAATTAAGGCCTGGATTATACATTAAGAGCCAATTAAAAGACGATTGGACAGTATTACCAGCGTTACGGAGAAGCGGCTTTTTAACCCTCGTCGGTATACTTCTCACATCAAATATTCATCCAGACACGTGGAGAGACGCTGTGGAACAGTATCAGGCAATCATTATCGGATTTGGCAAGGCGGGGAAAACCCTGGCAGCAACCCTGGCAAAAGAGGGGTGGAAAGTGGCGATCGTTGAACAGTCCAGTTCAATGTACGGCGGAACCTGCATCAATATCGGCTGTATCCCAACCAAGACCCTGGTTCATGGCGCGCAACAGAAACACGGCTTTGCCGCAGCAATGGAACGTAAATCCTCTGTGGTGGAATTTTTACGTGAGAAAAATTACGTCAATCTGACGCAGTCAGAGAACGTTGACATCATTGATGGGCGGGCTGAGTTTATCGATAACACCAGCGTTCGCGTGTATCAGGATGACGGGGTGATTGAACTTAAGGGTGACAAGATATTCATTAATACTGGCGCGCAATCTGTCGTCCCGGATATCGACGGGATCACCACCACGCCCGGCGTGTATGACAGCACCGGACTGCTCAATTTGACCACCCAGCCAGAGCACCTCGGCATTCTCGGTGGGGGGTACATCGGAGTGGAATTCGCGTCGATTTTTGCCAACTTTGGCAGCAAAGTGACCATCTACGAAGCGGCTCCCCTGTTCCTGCCGCGCGAAGATCGTGATGTCGCCGATGCCATAGCAGCCCTGCTGCGTGATGATGGCGTCCGCATTATCCTCAATGCCCGGGTGCAGGCGCTTTCTTCCCGGGAGGGTCGCGTACTCATCCATACGCCAGAGGGGGTTGATGACGTTGACGCATTGCTGGTCGCTTCCGGGCGCAAACCGGCCACGGAACAGCTGCAGTTGCAGAATGCGGGTGTGGATGTCGATAGCCGCGGAGGCATCATCGTCAATAAATACCTGCGTACCTCTGCCGATAATATCTGGGCGATGGGGGATGTGACGGGTGGGCTGCAATTTACCTATATCTCACTCGACGATTTCAGGATCGTCCGGGACAGCCTGCTGGGTGAAGGGAAGCGCACAACGGACGATCGCCAGAACGTGCCTTACTCGGTGTTTATGACGCCCCCGCTTTCACGGGTGGGTATGACGGAGGAGCAGGCGCGCGCCAGCGGGTTAAACATCAAGGTTGCCACCCTGCCCGTTGCGGCTATCCCGCGTGCAAGAGTCATCGATGATACCCGTGGTGTGCTCAAAGCGGTGGTAGATGCGGACAGCCAGCGAATTTTAGGGGTCTCACTGCTCTGCCCTGATTCACATGAAATGGTCAATATCGTCAAAACGGCGATGGATGCCGGGCTGCCGTATACCGCTCTGCGGGATCAAATTTTCACCCATCCTACGATGAGTGAATCGCTGAACGATCTGTTTGCCGGCTTTATCTGCCCCTGAAAGCAAAAACCCTGCATCGCAGGGTTTTCAGATATCAGCCCTCGATATCCGCCAGGTCGCCCTTCTCCTGCAGCCAGTTGCGGCGGTCTTCCGAGCGCTTCTTGGCCAGCAGCATATCCATCATCGCGTTGGTCTGCTGCTCGTCTTCATCGCTGATGGTCAACTGCACCAGACGGCGGGTATTTGGATCGAGCGTGGTTTCGCGCAGCTGCAGCGGGTTCATCTCGCCCAGCCCTTTAAAGCGCTGCACGTTAGGTTTGCCCTTCTTGCGCTTGAGCTGCTCCAGTACGCCCGCTTTCTCTTCTTCCGTCAGGGCGTAATAGACCTCTTTACCGAGATCGATACGGTACAACGGCGGCAGCGCCACATACACATGGCCGTTTTTCACCAGCGTACGGAAGTGCTTCACGAACAGCGCGCACAGCAGGGTGGCGATGTGCAGACCATCGGAGTCCGCATCCGCAAGGATACAGATCTTGCCGTAACGCAGCTGGCTCAGATCCTCGCTGTCCGGATCGATACCGATCGCCACAGAGATGTCATGCACCTCCTGGGACGCCAGCACCTCATCGGAAGAGACTTCCCAGGTATTCAGGATCTTACCCTTCAGCGGCATGATCGCCTGATATTCACGATCGCGCGCCTGTTTGGCCGACCCGCCCGCGGAGTCCCCTTCGACGAGGAACAGCTCGGTGCGGTTCAGATCCTGCGCGGTACAGTCCGCCAGCTTGCCCGGCAGCGCAGGGCCGCTGGTGAGCTTTTTACGCACCACTTTCTTCGCGGCACGCAGACGGCGCTGGGCGCTGGAAATTGCCATTTCGGCCAGCATCTCTGCGGCCTGCACGTTCTGGTTCAGCCACAGGCTGAAGGCATCTTTTACCACGCCGGAGACAAACGCCGCGCACTGGCGCGAGGAGAGGCGCTCTTTGGTCTGCCCGGCAAACTGCGGATCCTGCATCTTCACGGAGAGGACGTAGGCGCAGCGCTCCCAGATATCTTCCGCCGACAGCTTCACGCCGCGCGGCAGAATATTGCGGTATTCGCAGAACTCACGCATCGCGTCCAGCAGGCCCTGGCGTAGGCCGTTAACGTGGGTTCCGCCCTGCATGGTCGGGATCAGGTTAACGTAGCTTTCGGTCAGCAGCTCGCCGCCTTCCGGCAGCCACAGCAGCGACCAGTCCACCGCTTCCGTATCACCGGCAAAATTACCGATAAAGGGTTTTTCCGGCAGGGTCGGCAGGCCGTTAACCGCTTCGCCCAGGTAATCGTTCAGTCCGTCCTGGTAGCACCAGCGCTGCTCGCTGTTGTTAACCTCATCCTTGAAGGTGATTTCCACCCCAGGGCAGAGCACCGCTTTCGCTTTCAGAATGTGCGTTAAGCGTGAGACGGAAAAGCGCGGGCTGTCGAAGAAGCTCTCGTCCGGCCAGAAGTGGACGCTGGTGCCGGTATTGCGTTTGCCGCAGGTACCGATCACCTTCAAATCCTGCACTTTATCGCCGTTCTCGAAAGCGATGTTGTAGACCTGGCCGTCGCGCTTAACGGTCACTTCAACCCGTTTTGACAGGGCGTTGACCACGGAGATACCTACCCCGTGCAGACCACCCGAGAACTGGTAATTTTTGTTGGAGAACTTACCGCCCGCGTGCAGGCGGCAGAGGATCAGCTCAACGGCCGGCACACCCTCTTCCGGGTGGATATCGACAGGCATGCCGCGGCCGTCGTCGATCACTTCCAGCGACTGGTCGGCATGCAGGATAACGTCAACGCGTTTGGCATGACCCGCCAGCGCTTCGTCAACACTGTTATCAATAACTTCCTGGCCCAGATGGTTTGGGCGCGTAGTATCGGTGTACATCCCCGGACGGCGGCGAACCGGCTCAAGCCCGGTGAGTACCTCAATGGCATCAGCGTTATAGGTTTGCGTCATGATTTAAACTAGCAATTCGCAGCGATTGTCAGAGGCTGTGCAGACCAAGGAAATCGACAATCTGGGTGAAATGATCCTCAAAGCCCGTGAAGGCATGATTACCGCCCTCTTCTACAGTCTGGCGGCAGGAGGCGTAATACGCCACTGCCTGGCGATAATCCAGCACTTCATCACCCGTCTGTTGCAGCAGCCAGATGAGATCTGGCGCTTCCAGCGGATCAATCTGCATAACTTTGAGGTCGTAAATATGGCGAGACTCTAGCACATATTGCTGTCCGGTGTAGGGGTTCTCGTTGTGGCCGAGATAGCCCACCAGCAGCTCAAAAGGCCGCACCGCCGGGTTTACCACCACAGCAGGGACCATAAAGCACTGGGACAGCCAGGTGGCGTAGTAGCCGCCGAGGGAGGAGCCCACCACACCAAAGGACTCGCCGCCGTGCGCCATGACGATGGCCTCCAGCATTTCGGCGGCGTCTGCCGGGTACGGCGGCAGCTGCGGGACGATCATCTCAACGTGGGGATGATGCACTTCCAGCCATTGGCGAAACAGCGTCGCTTTTGCCGAGCGCGGGGAGCTGTTGAACCCGTGCAGATAGAGGAGCGCAGACATCAGTATCCTTCTGAAGCGGTATCCGGGCGGAACTCGGTGCCTTGCAGGCGGCAGACTTCGGTCGTCAACGAGCCGTCGGCATGCAGTTCCAGCCAGCGCCAGCCTGGCGCAATAGTATCAAGCGTGAAGTTTGCGCAGTGCGGTTTAAACTGCACGCAGGTAGAAGGCGTAGCCAGCAGGCGACGACCGTTCCAGTCGAGATCCTGCTCCTGGTGAATATGGCCGCAGAGTAAGTGCTTCACCCGGGGGAATTTTTCCAGCACCTGATCCAGCGAGGCAGAGTTGCGCAGGCTGTGCTGATCGAGCCAGCTGCATCCTGCCGGTAGCGGATGATGATGCAGTAAAAGCAGGGTGTGACGCGCCGGCTCGGCCTCAAGTTTCGCTTCGAGCCACTCCAGCTGAAAATCGCTCAGCTCGCCGTGCGGTACGCCGAAGACCTGGCTGTCGAGCAGCAGTATTTGCCAGTTGTCACCGGTGTAAACCCTTTTGGCTGGCGAAATGCCTGAATCCTGAAGCGCGCTGTACATCGCAGGTTGAAAATCGTGATTTCCGGGTAGCCAGACGCAGGGCGCGTTAAAGCTCGCGATACCTTCAGCAAAATGCTGATAAGCCGCGGCGGTTTGGTCCTGCGCCAAATCGCCCGTTGCGACTATCAGATCGCATTCGCGCTTCTGGGCATGAATGGCTTCCAGAACAGCCTGATAACTCTCCCAGGTGTTCACACCTAACAGGGTCTCATGCTTATTGGCAAACAGGTGAGTATCGGTAATTTGTAATACCCTGACTGGCGCCCCACCAGCAACAGTCAGGTTCAACAGGCTTTCCAAATGGTGTCCTTAGGTAGGTTTCACGACGCTAACAAACCGGAATCGCCATCGCTCCATGTGCTAAACAGTATCGTAGCCAGTCGGCCAAAAACTGATTAATTTGATGCTTTTCGTCACGTTGATGCAACTTTTTATTTGGGTAATCATATCGCGCTTTGAAGCGGAAGATCTGCTGACTTGAACACACTTCAGCGACCATCGCGTCGTGATACAGCCGCACCGTCATCGACGGTAGGCTCCAGTAGCTGATGGAAGGCGCCGTTTGTTCAATTTCCACCAGCGTAGTGTAACGGGTTGATTCTGTAATCGTTAACCGATACTGCGCGTTGCTCACCTGATAGCTCACTGTTTCGCCGGGCGCGTCGTTACGCGGCAGCAATCGGCGCAGCTGGGCGAAATTGGTTTCGCACAGGCGCATCATTTCAGGGAAGTCAGGTGTATAACGCTTCATTTTTTCCACTCGTTTCGTAAGTCCTGATAATGCAGCTGGAGCCATTGCAAAGCGATGACAGAAGCCGCGTTGTCGATTTTCCCCTCTTCTACCCATTGATAAGCCTGCTCCCGGCTTACCACATGAACACGAATATCTTCGTTTTCATCAACCAGACCGTGAATACCTTGTGCGGTCGTGGCGTCCACTTCCCCTACCAGAACCGATAAACGCTCGCTGGTGCCACCGGGGCTTGCCAGATAATTCGAAATCGGTTTTGTGCGCCCGACAATCAGCCCGGCCTCTTCCATCGCCTCACGACGCGCGACGTCATCCGGCGTCTCGCCCGCTTCAACCATCCCGGCCACCATCTCCAGCAGCCACGGGCTTTCGCTGGTATCCAGCGCGGCAATGCGAATCTGCTCTATCAGTACCACTTCGTCCCGCACTGGGTCAAAGGGTAGCAAGACTGCGGCATGCCCGCGCTCAAAAATTTCGCGCTTCACTTCGCCACTCATTTCGCCGTTAAACAGACGGTGGCGAAAACGGTACAATTCCAGTGAAAAAAATCCGCTGTAGAGCGTTTCTCGTGCAATAATTTCTACATCGTTTTTTGTGAAAGTCACTGGCATCTTTTCTGGTTTATGCATGTTTGCATCCTGTTATAAATGGTGACGTTAACGTGAAATTCAATTTTGCTTAACTGCGGTTTCTAACTCAGTATGGTAAATTGGTGCAAGTTACCGCCGCATGGCACGGAACGCCAACCTTTTGCAGTGGCGAAGTCTGCTAGAATCGGTAGATATTTTTTAATTAGATCAGCGCTAACAAAGAGCTTCACAACAAGGAAAGCAAATGAAGAAATTGCTCCCCATCCTCATCGGCCTGAGCCTGACGGGCTTCAGCGCGTTGAGTCAGGCAGAGGACCTGATGCAGGTTTATAAGCAGGCACGTCTGAGCAACCCGGAACTGCGTAAGTCCGCCGCCGATCGTGATGCTGCATTTGAAAAGATTAATGAAGCACGCAGCCCATTATTACCACAGCTGGGTTTAGGTGCAGATTATAGCTATAACAACGGTTACCGTGATGCTAACGGCGTCGATTCTAACGTAACCAGCGGTTCACTCCAGTTAACCCAGACGCTGTTTGATATGTCCAGATGGCGTAACCTGAGCCTGCAGGAAAAATCGGCCGGTATTCAGGATGTCACTTATCAGACCGACCAGCAAACGCTGATCCTCAATACCGCAACCGCCTACTTCAAAGTACTGAGCTCAATCGACACGCTCTCCTATATTGAAGCGCAGAAACAAGCCATCTACCGCCAGTTAGATCAGACCACCCAGCGTTTCAACGTGGGACTGGTAGCGATCACCGACGTGCAGAACGCCCGTTCACAGTACGATAGCGTACTGGCGAACGAAGTGACGGCGCGTAACGATCTGGATAACGCCGTAGAACAGCTGCGTCAGGTCACCGGCAACTACTATCCACAGCTGGCCTCGCTGAACGTTGATCGCTTCAAAGCCGAAAAGCCGCAGGCGGTGAATGCCCTGCTGAAAGAAGCTGAAAACCGTAACCTCAGCCTGCTGCAGGCGCGATTGAGCCAGGATCTGGCCCGCGAGCAGATCCGCCTGGCACAGGATGGTCATCTGCCAACCCTGAGCCTGAGCGCGTCTACCAGCGTGTCTAATACCAGCTACAGCGGTTCCAGAACCAGCGGTGCCCAGTACAACGACAGCGATGTCGGCCAGAATAAAATCGGCCTGAACTTCTCCCTGCCAATCTATCAGGGCGGCCAGGTTAATTCTCAGGTCAAACAGGCGCAGTACAACTTTGTGGGTGCCAGCGAGCAGCTTGAAAGCGCGCACCGCAGCGTGGTGCAGACCGTGCGTTCCTCCTTCAACAACGTGAACGCCTCTGTCAGCAGCATCAACGCCTACAAACAGGCCGTGGTTTCTGCCCAGAGCTCACTGGATGCTTCTGAAGCTGGCTACGCGGTAGGTACCCGTACCATCGTTGACGTGCTGGATGCGACCACCACGCTGTACAACGCCAAACAACAGCTCTCCAACGCCCGTTACAACTACCTGATTAACCAGCTCAACATCAAGCAGGCGCTGGGTACGTTGAACGAGCAGGATCTTCTGGCGCTGAACGGCTCTCTGGGTAAACCCATCTCCACTACCCCAGAAGTCGTGGCTCCGGAAAATCCACAGCAGGTTGCCTCTGCTGATGGCTTAACCGCAGCCGCTGCAAGCACCAACGCTAACTGATGATTATACCCGGCCGGGGCTCTCCTGGCCGGGTAGTATCGCGCTGTCCGACAAAAAAACGTAAGCCAACGTAAAGATCCCCCAGATTCGCCCCCATCGCTTCAATTTCCACCACTCATCCTCTATTCTGAGCCTTATTTTCTGTGTTTTACCACTGGGTCCTGGAAGACAATCATGAAACGGACAAAATCCATTAATCACGCGACGTTCCGCAAAAGCTGGAGCGCTCGTCACCTCACTCCTGTCGCCCTGGCGCTGGGCGCTGTGTTTATGCTGGCAGGCTGTGAGAAAACCGACGAAACGGTATCCCTCTATCAGAATGCCGATGACTGTGCTGCAGCCACCGGTAAAAGCGCGGAGTGTACCGCTTCATACAACAACGCCCTGAAGGAAGCGGAACGTACCGCGCCGAAATACGCCAGCCGTGAAGACTGCGTGGCGGAATTTGGCGAAGGTCAGTGCCAGCAGGCACCTGCTCCGGCTCAGGCAGGCACGGCACCTGAAAACCAGGCCCAGGCACAATCCAGCGGTAGCTTCTGGATGCCATTAATGGCCGGTTACATGATGGGCCGTCTGATGAGCGGCGGCGCAGGCTACCAGCAGCAGCCGTTGTTCAGTTCGAAAAACCCGGCCAGCCCGGCATACGGCCAGTACACCGATGCCAGCGGTAAAGGTTACGGCGCAGCCCAGCCAGGCCGCACCATGACCGTTCCGAAAACCGCCATGGCGCCAAAACCGGCTACCACCAGCACCGTCACCCGCGGCGGCTTTGGTGAGTCTGTTGCTAAACAGAGCACCATGCAGCGCAGCGCGGCCGGCACTTCAACACGCTCCATGGGCGGCTGATAATGGAACGAGTCAGTATTGTTGAGCGCCCGGACTGGCGCGAAAAAGCCACCGAATACGGTTTCAACTTCCACACCATGTACGGCGAGCCGTACTGGTGTGAAGATGCCTACTACAAGCTGACCCTCGCCCAGGTTGAAAAACTGGAGGAGGTCACGGCAGAGCTGCACCAGATGTGCCTGAAGGTGGTGGAGAAGGTGATTGCCAGCGATGAGCTGCTGACCAAATTCCGCATTCCGAAACACACCTGGGGCTTTGTGCGTCAGTCGTGGAAAACCAACCAGCCGTCGCTCTATTCCCGCCTCGATCTGGCGTGGGATGGTACCGGCGAGCCGAAGCTGCTTGAGAACAACGCCGATACGCCGACCTCCCTGTATGAGGCGGCTTTTTTCCAGTGGATCTGGCTGGAAGATCAGCAGAACGCAGGCAACCTGCCCGAGGGCAGCGACCAGTTCAACAGCCTGCAGGAGAAGCTGATTGAGCGCTTCGCTGAACTGCGCGAGCAGCACGGCTTCAACCTGCTGCACTTTGCCTGCTGTCGTGACACGGTTGAAGATCGCGGTACGGTACAGTACCTGCAGGACTGCGCCGCCGAGGCAGACGTTGCCAGCGAATTCCTCTACATGGAAGATATCGGGCTCGGTGAAAAAGGCCAGTTTACCGACCTGCAGGATCAGGTGATCAGCAACCTCTTCAAGCTCTACCCGTGGGAATACATGCTGCGCGAAATGTTCTCGACCAAGCTGGAAGACGCTGGCGTGCGCTGGCTGGAGCCGGCCTGGAAGAGCATCATCTCCAACAAAGCCCTGCTGCCAATGCTGTGGGAGATGTTCCCGGATCATCCGAATCTGCTGCCTGCCTACTTCGCGGAAGATGACTATCCGCAGATGGATAAGTATGTCAAAAAGCCGATTTTCTCCCGCGAAGGGGCTAACGTATCGATTATCGAAAACGGTAACACCGTGGAAGCGGTAGAAGGTCCGTATGGCGAAGAAGGGATGATCGTCCAGCAGTTCTGTCAGCTACCTAAGTATGGCGACAGTTACATGCTGATCGGCAGCTGGCTGATCAACGACCAGCCCGCCGGGATTGGCATTCGCGAAGATCGCGCGCTGATCACCCAGGATCTGTCGCGCTTCTATCCGCATATTTTTATTGAGTAGTTGATTTGCCGGGTGGCGCTGCGCTTACCCGGCCTACAAAACCATGCGAACCCGTAGGCCGGGTAAGGCGAAGCCGCCACCCGGCATTTATTGATTACCCCACCTGCACCGACAACATACTCAAACTGCCCATCTCGATGCCGTCCACCGGAGTCGTAATCGGTTCCTGACCATCCCACGCGCCTAAGATATAGAGCAGCGGCAGGAAATGTTCCGCCGTCGGGTTGGAGAGTGAACCGCCGTCGTGCGCGAGATAGTTCACCAGCGGATGTTCCTCTGCTGGCCCCTGCCAGGTCAGGTTTTCTTTTACGTAATCGTTGAACGATGTCGCCCACGGATATGGCGTGTTTTCACCATGCCAGCGGGCGGTGCGCAGGTTATGCACCACGTTGCCACTGGCCACCAGCATGATGCCCTCGTCACGCAGCGCCGCAAGCTTCTTGCCTGTCTCCAGGTGCCAGGCCGCGGGTTTGGTGCTGTCGATACTCAGCTGCACCATCGGGATATCGGCATCGGGATACATTTTTATCAGCACGCCCCAGGAGCCATGGTCAAAACCCCACGCCTCTTTATCCAGAGCGACCGGGACAGGTGCCAGCAGCTCCACCAGCTGCTGCGCCAGGGCCGGCGAACCCGGTGCCGGGTAGTGCGTGTCGTACAGCGCCTGCGGAAAACCACCAAAATCATGAATCGTTTTCGGCGCTTCCATCGCGGTGACGCCGGTGCCACGGGTAAACCAGTGTGCAGAAATCACCACGATAGCTTTCGGACGTGGCAACGTCTCTCCCAGATGACGCCAGGCGCGAGTATAGACGTTATCCTCCAGCACGTTCATGGGGCTACCGTGGCCCAAAAACAGCGCTGGCATACGAGAAGATGTCATGATGATATCCTTACACAAGATGTCGATTTGATAGCTTTACCTTACCTGTTATCAGGATAAGATGAACTCAGATAACCATGATGAAGATCATCAGGAAATTTGAATGTAAGGGATCTGTAAAGGCGCCTGGACCCGCTCGCTTTACGCGCGTTTAGCCTTTAATATGAATGAGAATCATTATCATAAGGAGAGGTGAATGTCAGTTCCCCTGATTCTGACTATTCTTGCAGGCGCCGCCACCTTTATCGGCGCCATGCTCGGCGTGCTGGGCCAGAAGCCCTCAAACCGCGTGCTGGCATTTTCCCTCGGCTTTGCCGCCGGGATTATGCTGCTCATCTCCCTGATGGAGATGCTACCCGCCGCCCTTGGCACCGAAGGTATGTCGCCGGTGCTTGGCTACGGGATGTTTGTCTTTGGCCTGCTGGGCTATTTTGCGCTGGACAGAATGTTACCCCATGCGCACCCGCAGGATCTGATGCAAAAAGGAACTCAGCCGCTGCCGCGCAATCTGCGTCGTACCGCGCTGCTGCTGACCCTGGGTATCAGCCTGCATAACTTCCCCGAAGGCGTTGCTACTTACGTGACCGCCAGCAACAATCTGGAGTTAGGCTTTGGCATTGCCCTGGCGGTGGCGTTGCACAATATCCCTGAAGGGCTGGCGGTTGCCGGGCCGGTCTATGCGGCTACCGGGTCAAAGCGTAAAGCGGTGTTCTGGGCAGGTATTTCCGGGATGGCGGAGATCGCAGGCGGCGTGCTGGCCTGGCTTATTCTCGGCAGCCTGATCTCGCCGATTGTGATGGCAGCCATTATGGCGGCAGTGGCGGGCATTATGGTGGCGCTGTCGGTAGATGAGCTGATGCCGCTCGCCAAAGAGATCGACCCGAATAATAACCCCAGCTACGGCGTGCTGTGCGGGATGTCGGTGATGGGGCTCAGTCTGGTGCTGCTCCAGACGGCAGGAATAGGATAAAAAAAACGCCGGGTTAACCCGGCGTTTTTTATGCTGCGTTATCAGCTGGCTTTGCGCTCGTTCGCCTGGCGATACGCCACCAGATCTTCGATAGTCACAACAGCCATGTTGTGTTTAACCGCAAAGTCGATGCACTCCGGCGCACGAGCCATAGAGCCATCATCATTGGTCAGTTCACACAGGACACCGGCGGGTTTGAAGCCTGCCAGCGTCACCAGATCGATAGTCGCTTCGGTGTGACCGCCGCGAGTCAGGACGCCGCCCGGCTGCGCGCGCAGCGGGAAGACATGGCCTGGGCGATTCAGGTCAGAAGGTTTTGCCCCATCGGCAATGGCGGCACGCACGGTGGTGACGCGGTCAGCGGCAGAGACGCCGGTGGTCACGCCGCTGGCGGCTTCGATGGTAACGGTAAAACCGGTACCGTAAGCGCTGGTGTTGTTCTCTACCATCATAGGCAGATCCAGCTGTTTACGGCGATCTTCGGTGATACACAGGCAAACAATACCGCTGCCGTGACGGATGGTCAGCGCCATCTGTTCAACGGTCATGGTTTCGGCGGCGAAAATCATATCGCCTTCGTTTTCACGATCTTCATCGTCAAGCACCATCACGCCGCGGCCTTCGCGAAGCGCAGCAAGCGCATGCTCAACACGGTCAGTAGAGGTACCGAAAGAGGAAAGGAGCGTCTGATTCATGGTAAAAAAACCTCATTAAAATTATGGTTACCAGAATCAGGGCAGTCTTAGGAGCGCCGTAGTACGGCAAAAAAATAACGTGAGCGGGCCTCGCCCGGCTGGTTCGTTACTCTCTCCCATCCGGACTTTAACCGTCGGCCCCGGAATTACACCGGATCTGCTGACCTTTGAGTTTGCACCCAAAGCGCTCGCGGGCTTTCAACATGGTGTTGATTTACCGCCGGTGGGGAATTTCGCCCCGCCCTGAGAATAAGCGGGATAACTATAACGCTAATGATTATGTTCGGCAACGCATAAGCTTCACACAATTCTGGTTTAAGGATCCCCGTAACGCGCTACAATGGTTCTAAACACCTTTTCTTCAAGGGAACTATGATGATCGACCCAAAAAAAATTGAACAACTTGCCCGCCAGGTCCATGAATCCATGCCAAAAGGCGTGCGTGAGTTTGGTGATGACGTTGAGAAAAAGATCCGCCAGGTGCTGCAGGCGCAGCTGATGCGTCTGGATCTGGTCAGCCGTGAAGAATTTGACGTGCAGACGCAGGTGCTGTTGCGCACCCGCGAGAAGATTGCCCTGCTGGAGCAGCGCCTGACCGAGCTGGAAAACCGTAATGTTGTTGATGAAGTAAAACCGGCCCCGGCGATCCCACCGGTGGACGATCAGGCTTAAGCCTGTAACGCCCGGTGGCGCTTCGCTTACCGGGCCTACAAGCTTATGTTGGGGTGAGGGCATCAGCCCGCACCGGCTACTTGCTGTCTTTCTGGATCTTCTTAATGATGTTGGTGGTTGAACACCCGTCCTCAAAGTTGAGCACCATCACTTCCCCGCCGTTAGCCCACACCTCTTCGCTACCCGCGATCTGTTCAGGCTTGTAGTCACCGCCCTTAACCAGCAGATCCGGCAGGATCCCGGCAATCAGACGCTGTGGGGTGTCTTCTTCGAACGAGACGACCCAGTCCACCGCTTCCAGCGCGCCCAGCACGATCATCCGCTGCTCAAGCGGGTTCACCGGACGGGTTTCGCCCTTCAGACGTTTGGTAGACGCATCGCTGTTCACCGCCACAATCAGGCGATCGCCCAGCTTGCGCGCGTTCGCCAGATAAGAGACGTGACCCGCGTGCAGAATGTCGAACACGCCGTTGGTCATCACCACTTTTTCACCACGCTTACGCGCGGCGGCAACGGCCACTTTCAGCTCGTCTTCGCTCATCACGCCAAAACCGGTATCGGCACGACCGCGCACCGCGTTTTCCAGCTCGATTGGCGAAACGGTAGAGGTACCCAATTTGCCCACCACAACGCCTGCAGCGGCGTTAGCAAAATAGCAGGCCTCTTCCAGGGTGTTGCCCGCCGCCAGGGTGGCCGCCAGCACGCCAATCACCGTATCGCCCGCACCGGTGACGTCATACACTTCCTGCGCCTGAGTGGGCATATGCAGCGGCGCTTTACCCGGCTGCAGCAGGGTCATCCCCTGCTCGGAACGGGTCACCAGCAGGGCGGAGAAGTCAAAATCGGCGATGATCTTCATGCCGCGCTCGACAATCTCATCCTCGGTTTTGCATTTACCCGCCACCGCTTCAAATTCAGAGAGGTTAGGCGTCAGCAGCGTCGCCCCGCGATAGCGTTCGAAGTCGGTGCCTTTCGGGTCGATCAGCACCGGCACACCGGCAGCGCGCGCCAGTTTGATCATCTGCTGAACGCTGGCCAGCGCCCCTTTCGCGTAGTCAGAGAGCACCAGCGCGCCGATGTTGCCCAGCGCCTGGTTGATGCGCTCGTGCAGCGGCTCAGGATCCACGCCTTCAAAGCCCTCTTCAAAATCGAGGCGGATCAGCTGCTGGTTGCGCGACAGCACGCGCAGCTTGGTGATGGTCGGGTGCGTCGGAACAGAAACGAAATCACATTTGACGTTCACATCCGCCAGCGTCTTGCTCAGCGCCCGTGCGGCGTCATCGATGCCGGTTAAGCCCACCAGACGGGAATGCGCGCCGAGAGACGCAATGTTCATCGCCACGTTTGCCGCGCCGCCAGGACGCTCTTCAATGGTATCCACCTTCACCACCGGGACCGGCGCTTCCGGGGAAATGCGGCTGGTTGGCCCATACCAGTAGCGATCCAGCATGACATCGCCAACAACCATAACTCCAGCACGTTCAAACTCTGGCAGTGTTACTTTCATTCCTGACTCCAGAAAGATTCACAATTTGCGCGCGATAATATCACACTTGTTTTGTTACGCACGGTTCCACCAGCCACTTCTGCCAGCAGGCGCGCACCAGCTCTCGCTCGGCGTTAAAGCAGTCGAGCGGCAGATGACCGGGCTGCTCCTGCAGCGCCAGATGGTGCAGCTCATCGCGCAGCGTGGTGTAAGCCCGGGTCAGCGCCAGCGCCTCGTGCTCGTCCATAATGTCGTTCTGAGCCAGCAGTTCCAGAATGCGCACGTTATCCGACCAGCGGGTCAGCTTCGGTTTGGCGTGGGCGTCGCGCAGCACCAGATACTGGGTAATAAACTCAATATCGGTGATACCGCCCTCATCGGCTTTAATATCAAAGCGATCCTTGTGTTTGTTCCCAAGATGGGCGCGCATTTTCTCGCGCATCTCGCGCACCTCGGTCTGCAGCGTCTGGCCCTCTCGCGTGGCGGTGAGCACGTCACGACGAATGGCATCGAACTGCGCTTTCAGCTGCGGATCGCCGTATACCACCCGGGCGCGCACCAGGGCCTGATGTTCCCACGTCCAGGCCTCGTTCTTCTGATACTCGGCGAACGACTCGGTGGATGTCACCAGCATGCCCGCCGCCCCGGACGGACGCAGGCGGGCATCCACTTCATACAGAATGCCCGACGAGGTGCGGGTGCTGAACAGGTGCATGATGCGCTGGGCCAGTCGCAGGTAGAACTGACGCCCGTCGATCTCACGCTCGCCGTCGGTCATCACATCCACCGGGCAATCGTGCAGGAAAATCAGATCCAGATCGGAGCTGTAGCCCAGCTCCCAGCCGCCCAGCTTGCCGTATCCCACCACCGCAAAGCCGCGCCCTTCCCGATCGGCCAGGTGCTTCGGCTGGCCGTAACGCGCCACCATCTGCACCCATGCCTGATGGACCACGGCATCGATAATGGCTTCCGCCAGCCAGGTTAAGTGATCGCTCACTTTCATTACCGGCAGCGTTCCGGCGATATCGGCAGCGGCCACGCGCAGCAGCTGCGCCTGCTTAAACTGGCGCAGCGCCTCCAGCTGTTGCTCTTCGTCCTCTTCCGGCACGCGTAGCAGATACTGACGCAGCTCGTCCCGGTAGGCGTCGGTCGCAGTCGGCTGATAGAGGGTGTTGGGATCGAGCAGCTCATCCAGCAGCAGCGGATAGCGCGCCAGCTTGGTCGCCACCATCGGCGAGGCGGCACAGAGCGAAATCAGGTGCTTAAGCGCGCCAGGGAACTCGCTCAGCAGCTCCAGATAGGTAGTACGGGTGATGATCCCGCTGAGCAGCGGAGTCAGGCGCGACAGCGGCACCGGGGCATCGGCGCGGGAGCAGACGTCGCTGAGCAGGTGCGGCATCAGGTGGTCGAGCACCTGCCGCCCGCGCGGGCCAATGGCGCGCTTGTTCAGCTCAAGGCGGAAGTCGGCAATCAGCGCCACCACCCGATGACGGTCGTCGTCACTTAAATGCGCCAGCACCGGGGTAGTGTCATCTTCCTGCAGCGCATCCTGCCACAGCTCGCGCCAGTGCTCGGACAGCTCATAATCCTGCGATTCGCTTTCATCGTCGCCGATCAGGTCGTTAAAAATACGTCGTACCGCTGCCATATGCGCATCCAGCGCGTCGGTCAGCGCCTGCCAGTCGTCCACGCGCATGCCCCAGGCGAGGCGGGCGCGATTGAGTTCATCCCCCGGCAGGGTCTGGGTTTGTTCGTCGTTAATGCTCTGCAGCAGGTTCTCCAGCCGACGCAAAAAGAGGTAGGCGTCACGCAGGATTTGCGCGTCGCCTTCCGCCAGCAGGTTAAGCTGCGCGATAGCCTCAAGCGTCGGCAGCAGCGAGCGGGACTGCAGCGACGGCTCGCGTCCGCCGCGGATCAGCTGGAATACCTGGACAATAAACTCGATCTCGCGGATGCCGCCCGCCCCCAGCTTGATGTTGTCTTTCAGGCCGCGACGCCGCACTTCCCGGGCAATCATCCCTTTCATGTTGCGCAGCGACTGAATAACGCTGAAGTCAATGTAGCGACGGAACACGAACGGGCGCAGCATGGCGCGCAGCTCAGAGGCATAGGCGCCGTCGTTATCGCCCATGATCCGCGCCTTAACCATCGCGTAGCGCTCCCAGTCGCGCCCCTGCTCCTGGTAATAGTCTTCCAGCGCGGCAAAGCTCAGCACCAGTGGGCCGCTGTCGCCGAACGGACGCAGGCGCATATCCACGCGATAGACAAAGCCATCCTGCGTGGGTTGATCCAGGGCCTTAATCAGCCGCTGACCCAGACGGGTAAAGAACTGGGCGTTATCCAGCTCACGGCGTCCACCGCGGGTGGTGCCCTTCTCCGGCCAGGCGAAGATCAGGTCGATGTCCGACGAGAAATTGAGTTCACCGCCGCCGAGCTTGCCCATCCCTAAAATCAGCAGCGGCTGCGGGGCGCCTTCATCGCTGCACGGCGTGCCCCATTCCCGGCAGCAGGCGTCGTACAGCCAGTCGCGCGCGGCGACGATCAGGGTTTCCGCCAGGTGACTTAACTGCTGCAACGTGCTCTCTTCACTCACCAGCATCAGCGCCTGCGCCCAGGCGATGCGCACCATCACCCGACGGCGGAAGTGGCGCAGCACGCGCATCAGCGCGGCTTCATCGCTGACCTCCGCCAGCGCGTCGCCTAACCACCGGGCGTAGTGCTGCCACTCATCCGCCTGGGGAGGCGCGGCCTCAAGTTCAGTCAGCCAGTCAGGATGGGCGGTGACGCTCTCCTGCACGAAGTCGCTGAACGCCAGCATCTGCCGGGCCTGCTCGCTTAATGACGAGGCGGGTAATGCTTCCGGCAGACGCTCACATACCGTCTGCCACTGCTGCTGTAAGGGTGAAGAAAGCGGCATCATGGGGGTTCCTTGCCTGCGTTAACGTTTTCCGCTGTGCAGCCAGAATGGCTCCTGCGAAATGGCTTCGTTACGGAAATGCTCAATTTCAATGTGCTGGCGGGTCTTGATGGCATACAGCAGCCCCTGCCAGTTTTCCAGCCAGGCGCGGGCCGCCGGGCCGTCGTACGCCCCTGACAGAAGCAGCATGCTGTCGACGTTACGCGCCAGACGAATCAGCTGATCGCCATACTGGTCGCCCAGCGGATGGGCGAAAATGGTTTTCAGTTCCGCCGCGTGGCGGGAGAGCTGGATATCGGCGAAACGCTTGAAGTTATCGGCAATTTTGGCCTGCGCTTTTGCATCCAGGAAGGTACGCCAGCCGCGGGTCACCAGAAACTCGGTCAGCGCCAGTTTCGCGGTAGCGGTTTGCGGGCTGTAGACCGCCGTCTCGGCAGAGACATCCGACGCCATCAGGGTTTCGGTCTGGGTCAGCAGATCGCGTAAGTGAGCACTCGCTTTACGTGGAACAATACCGCCGAACAGCGTCAGGCTGTGGCGCACCAGCGCCATCGCCGCCAGCACCTCGGCTTTCGCCCCTTTCACGCCGCGGACCCACAGCTCTTCGTGGTATTGCCACTGGCTCAGCGCCAGCTCCAGCGAGGCTTCAAACCCCTGCTCAATGGACGACTTTGGCGCGACGCGCATAATCTCAAGCGGTTTAAGGGTGCGCGGCGCATTGCCCTGGGCCAGATGATAGCCACGGGCCGCCTTGCTCAGGCTCCCCTGACGCAGACCGCTCTGGGTCACCAGCTTGCGCGCCAGCTTCAGCACGTCATCGGCGTGGCCTTCCAGCAGCTCAAGCTCCAGCTCGCAGATGGGTTCCTGGAACTCACCCGCTTTCACCTCGCCCCGGTCGAGGGCGATTTCGATGCGGCTCTTCCCTTCGTTCACCAGCCACTTTTCGCGCCAGAAATCGGTGCTGAATAGCGGGCTGGCGCTCTCCTGCAGCCCTTCAGGCAACTGGCCTTCCGGCCACACTTCCGCCGGGAAGCGCGCCAGATCCAGCGCAGGCTGGTCAATTTCAATATTGTATTCCGGGCGCTGATGCAGGCCGCCGACCACGCGGCCGGCGATTTTCATGGTCATCTCGTAGCGACCATCAACACCGCGGATGCGCAGCCCCATATCATGGCGACGCAGCCACAGGTCCTGGGTTTCGTAATAGATGTTGAGCAGTTGCACCGGCTCGTGATGTTCACCTGTCAGCTGGTGCAGATGGTTTTTCAGCGCGTCAACGCTGTCATTTTCAACGATAAACTTTAATTCGATTTCCTGAGCCATGGCCTTGTTCTTTTGATTGCAGCACTGCGGGGTAAATTTAGGCGAACTTACTCGCCAGTTTTTTGTCAGTAAATAGTATTTTGCGCCAGATTGCCACGCAATGAGCAATTTGACGGCCGTAGAGTTTGCAAAAGTGGCAAACAGTACACGGAGGATTCCGAATGCTGACGAATCCTTTGCGTGGAGAAGCCGTTACCACTACTATCGTTCCACTTTTTATGAAAATAACGACTGCCTGATGCTTAAATTACGCCTAATCGGACTGACATTACTTGCCTTTAGCGCCGCGACAGCGGTTCACGCTGAAGAGAAACGCTACGTTTCTGACGAACTGAATACCTGGGTACGCAGTGGACCGGGTGACAATTATCGCCTCGTGGGTACGATTAATGCCGGCGAGGAAGTGGTGCTGTTACAGAGCAACGCCGACTCCAGCTATGGCCAGGTGCGCGACAGCAGCGGCCGTACCGCGTGGATCCCGTTGAAAGAGCTTAGCACCAGCCCAAGCCTGCGCACCCGCGTGCCGGATCTGGAAAACCAGGTCAAAACCCTGACCGACAAACTCACCAACATCGACGCCACCTGGAATCAGCGCACGGCTGAAATGCAGCAGAAAGTGGCCCAGAGCGACGGGGTGATCAACGGTCTCAAAGACGAAAACCAGAAGCTGAAAAACGAGCTCATCGTCGCCCAGAAAAAGGTGAGCGCAGCCAACCTGCAGCTGGATGACAAACAGCGCACCATCATCATGCAGTGGTTTATGTATGGCGGCGGCGTGCTGGGTATGGGTCTGCTGCTGGGTCTGGTGCTGCCGCATCTGGTGCCGAGCCGTAAGCGTAAAGACCGCTGGATGAACTAAATCGCTATCTCTGCCACACTTACGTATTATTTTGCCAAATTTTGATACGGGAGAGTGTGGCGTGAAGATTTATCTGGTCGGTGGTGCGGTTCGTGATGCGTTGTTAGGTCTGCCGGTCAAAGATAAAGACTGGGTGGTGGTGGGAGCCACCCCTCAGGAGATGCTCGATGCGGGCTACCAGCAGGTAGGCCGCGATTTTCCTGTCTTTCTGCACCCCCAAAGCCGCCAGGAGTATGCTCTGGCGCGTACCGAGCGCAAATCCGGCGTCGGCTACACCGGTTTCACCTGCCATGCCGACCCGGACGTCACCCTCGAAGACGATTTGCAGCGCCGTGACCTGACCATCAACGCCCTCGCGCAGGATGAAGACGGCCATATTATTGATGCCTACGGCGGTCAGACGGATCTGCAAAACCGCATTCTGCGCCATGTTTCCCCCGCTTTTTCCGAAGATCCGCTCCGCGTACTGCGCGTGGCGCGTTTTGCTGCCCGCTATGCCCATCTGAGCTTCCGCATCGCCGATGAAACCCTGGCGCTGATGACCGCGATGACCGAAGCAGGCGAGCTGGAACACCTTACCCCCGAACGCGTGTGGAAAGAGACCGAGAATGCGCTGACCACGCGTAATCCGCAGGTTTTCTTCCAGGTGCTGCGCGACTGCGGCGCGCTGAAGGTGCTGTTCCCGGAACTGGACGCGCTGTTTGGCGTACCGGCCCCGGCGAAGTGGCACCCCGAGATCGATACCGGTATCCATACCCTGATGACCCTGAGCATGGCGGCGATGCTCAGCCCGGAGGTGGATGTCCGCTTTGCCACCCTCTGCCACGACCTCGGCAAGGGATTAACCCCGCCTGAATTATGGCCGCGCCACCACGGACACGGCCCGGCAGGCGTGCGTCTGGTGGAAAAGGTCTGCCAGCGGATGCGGGTGCCTAACGAAATCCGCGATCTGGCGAAGCTGGTCGCCGAGTTCCATGACCTGATCCACACCTTCCCGATCCTCAAACCGGCCACCATCGTTAAGCTGTTCGACAGCATTGACGCCTGGCGCAAGCCGCAGCGCGTGGAGCAGATCGCCTTAACCAGCGAAGCCGACGTGCGCGGGCGCACCGGGTTTGAAGCCTGTGATTATCCGCAGGGGCGGTTGCTGCGCGAAGCGTGGATCGTGGCGAAAGCCGTGCCGACGAAAGCGGTGGTCGAAGCCGGATTTAAAGGCCCGGAGATTCGGGAAGAGTTAACCAAACGGCGGATTAAGGCGGTAGCGGACTGGAAGGAAAAGCGTTGCCCCCAGCCTGAAGGCTGAGGGCGGGCAATCAGAAGAAGACCACGTAAACCGCGGCCGCCACGATAAAGCGATAGATGGCGAACGGGATAAACGAGATGCGCTTGATCAGCTGCAGGAAGGTTTTGATGGCGATCAGCGCCACGATAAAGGCGGTGATAAAGCCCACCGCAAACATCGGGATGTCACCGGCGGTCAGGAAGTGGTAGCTCTTGTAGAGGTCGAGCGCGGTGGCGCCCATCATCATCGGCACCGCCAGCAGGAAGGAGAACTCAGAGGCCGCATAGCGGCTCACCCCCATCAGCATCCCGCCTGAAATCGTCGCCCCGGAGCGGGAGAAGCCCGGCCACAGCGCCAGACACTGGAAGCAGCCAATCATAAACGCCTGACGGTAGGTCATATCATCCAGACCCGGTGCGCGCGGCTCTTTCGGCTTCAGCAGCTCGGCGGCAATCAGCAGGACACCGCCGACCACCAGGGCATACATCACGTTAATCGGGTTAAACAGCGACTTGATGGTGTCGTGGAGCACCAGCCCCAGCACCACCGCCGGGATCATGCCGAGCAGAATGTGCAGCAGCGTCAGACGCCCTTTGCCGGAACCTTCATGCGGCGGATGACCAAAATGAATGCCAATCAGGCCGAACAGGCGACGCCAGAACATCACCACCACCGCCAGAATGGATCCTAACTGGATCACCACTTCAAAGGTTTTCGCCGTTTCGCCCTCGAACCCCAGCAGGTGGCCGACAATGATCATGTGGCCTGTACTGGAAACCGGCAAAAACTCTGTCAATCCTTCGACCACACCCAGTATTGCTGCCACCAGCAGGGAGTGCATATCGCTCATCAATAAACCCCTAAAAAGACAGAAAAAACGGGTTACCGCGAGGGTAACCGTAAAAGGAACAGCTGTAAGACTGATTTAACAGGAATTGGTTTAACGTTTATACCGTTAAATATTTCCTTTCAGATTTTGGCTACGCTCAATAATGACGCCGACGTTGGCGGCCCGCGCCACTGCGCCAGGCTTGCTGAGTTTGATGCGCACCCATGGGGAATTGAAGCGGCTCAGCAGCAGCTCCGCCACCTCTTCCGCCACGCGCTCCACCAGCGCAAAACGCTGGCCTTCCACGTGGCTGATGACCGCTTCACTCACGTCGGCATAGCTCAGACAGTCGTTTACATCATCGCTTTTTGCCGCAGCGACGTTATCCCAGCCCATTTCGATATCGAACACGAGTTTCTGTTCGATGGTCTGTTCCCAGTCATACACCCCAATAGTGGTGATTACCGAAAGTTGCTCTATAAATACTATATCCATCACGACCTGCCTGGTTTTTGGCTAAACCGGATACCACTCCCGGCGAATTATGCGTATTATCCACAGATGCTAAGTACAAAACGACATTTTCAAAACGGAACAGCGTTATGAGTGCAATCGCGCCTGGAATGATCCTCCTCGCCTACCTTTGCGGCTCAATTTCCAGCGCCATTCTGGTCTGCCGTATTGCCGTGTTACCCGACCCACGCGTAAGCGGTTCCGGGAATCCGGGGGCGACCAATGTACTACGAATTGGCGGCAAAGGAGCAGCCGTAGCGGTTTTGATTTTTGACGTTCTGAAAGGAATGCTTCCCGTCTGGGGCGCGTATGCGCTGGGCGTCACGCCGTTCTGGCTGGGGCTGATTGCGATTGCCGCCTGTCTGGGCCACATCTGGCCAGTATTCTTTGGTTTTAAAGGCGGAAAAGGCGTCGCCACTGCCTTCGGTGCCATTGCGCCTATCGGCTGGGATCTGACCGGCGTGATGGCCGGTACCTGGCTGCTCAGCGTGTTGCTTAGCGGTTACTCTTCTCTTGGCGCCATCGTCAGCGCGCTGATTGCCCCGTTTTACGTCTGGTGGTTTAAGCCGCAGTTTACCTTTCCGGTGTCGATGCTCTCTTGTCTGATCCTGTTGCGTCATCATGACAATATTCAGAGGTTGTGGCGCCGCCAGGAGACGAAGATCTGGAGCAAGTTGAAGCGGAAGAAGAAAGAGCCGCAGTAGGGTTTTAGCGGCACCGGTGTTGAGCGACGGAGAAGCCGGGTGGCGGCTGCGCCTTACCCGGCCTACAAAATCCACAACATGCACCATCCGTAGGCCCGGCAAGCGCAGCGCCGCCGGGCATTGCGGCCCCCCATCCATAAGCGACTCATATGACAGCCTTCATTTCCGCCAGGGCATACTAAAAAAACCCGACGGCGAGCAGATGGATGAAGCATGTCAGCAACTCAGGCAGATGAAAAAACAGCGAAAGGCTGGCAGGCATCCCTTGCGCTGCACTTTTCCCACACGCCTGAAAAAACCCTCCTTCACTCTGCCCGCCACGTCGGGCCGCTCACCGTGCAACGCCCGTTCTATCCCGAAGGCGAAACCTGCCATCTCTATCTGCTGCATCCCCCTGGCGGGATTGTCGGCGGGGACGAACTGGCGATCGGGATCCACCTTGAGGCCAGAAGCCATGCATTGATCACCATGCCCGGCGCCAGCAAGTTCTATCGCAGCACGGGCGCGCTGGCGCGGCTGGATCAGCACTTCACCCTGGACGAGCAGGCAACCCTCGAGTGGCTGCCGCAGGACACGATTTTCTTCCCCGGCTGCAACGCCGCCCTGCGCTCGGTGTTTCATCTCCAGCGCAGCAGCACGCTGCTGGCCTGGGAGCTGTTTTGCCTGGGCCGCCCGGTGATCAACGAGGCCTTTAGCCACGGTCGTATTGAGAGCCGCCTCGAAGTCTGGCTTGAGGGCGAGCCGCTGTTAATCGAACGCCAGCATCTGGCAGACGGCGATCTGACGCCGGTGGCGGAACATCCGTGGATCGGCACGCTGCTGTTTTATCCCGCCAGCGACGCGCAGCTGGAGGATGTCCGCGCGCTGCTGGCCCCGCTGCAACAGGTTGCCGGAGCCACCCTCACCGACGGCCTGCTGTCGGTGCGCTTTCTTGCCCATGACAACCTGATTTGCCAGCAGGCGATGCGTGAGATCTGGCAGCACCTGCGTCCGCAACTTACCGCCAGAGCTCCCTGCTCGCCCCGCATCTGGCACACCTGAGAGAAGCACGATGGAACTGACCCCCAGAGAAAAAGACAAGCTGTTGCTGTTTACCGCCGCGCTGGTGGCGGAGCGTCGCCTCGCCCGCGGCGTGAAGCTCAATTACCCGGAATCGGTGGCCCTGATCAGCGCCTTCATTATGGAAGGGGCGCGCGACGGGCAGACGGTTGCGGAACTGATGGAAGCGGGCCGCCATGTCCTGACCCGCGCGCAGGTGATGGAGGGCGTGCCGGAGATGATCCCGGACATTCAGGTGGAGGCCACCTTCCCGGACGGCTCCAAGCTCGTCACCGTCCACAACCCGATCCTCTGAGGGGGCAGCATGATCCCAGGTGAATATCAGATACAACCCGGCCAGATCGTTATTAATGCGGATCGCAAAACCCAGACGGTGATCGTCGAAAACCACGGCGACCGCCCGATCCAGGTGGGATCCCACTACCACTTTTATGAGGTGAACCCGGCGCTGAAGTTCGATCGTGAGGCGACCCGAGGCTACCGGCTGAACATTGCCGCAGGCACCGCCGTGCGCTTTGAGCCGGGCCAGAAGCGTGCCGTCACGCTGGTCGAGGTCTCTGGCGCGCAGCGTATTGTCGGCTTTCGCGGCGAGGTGATGGGCGAGGTTAACCATGGCTGAAATTTCGCGTCAGGCGTATGCCGACATGTTTGGCCCCACCACCGGGGATAAGGTTCGTCTGGCCGACACCGAACTGTGGATCGAGGTGGAAAACGATCTGACGATCTACGGCGAAGAGGTGAAGTTCGGCGGCGGAAAAGTGATCCGCGACGGCATGGGCCAGGGACAGATGCTGGCGCAGGAGTGCGTGGATCTGGTGTTGACCAACGCCCTGATCGTCGATCACTGGGGGATCGTTAAAGCCGATATCGGCGTGAAAGACGGCAGGATCTTCGCCATCGGCAAAGCGGGCAACCCGGACATTCAGCCCGGCGTGACGATCCCGATTGGCGCGGCCACGGAAGTGATCGCCGCCGAAGGGAAGATCGTCACTGCAGGCGGGGTCGATACCCACATCCACTGGATCTGCCCGCAGCAGGCGGAAGAGGCGCTGGTCTCCGGCGTCACCACCATGATCGGCGGCGGCACCGGCCCTGCCGCAGGCACCAACGCCACCACCTGCACGCCGGGCCCCTGGTATATCACGCGCATGCTGCAGGCCATTGATACCCTGCCGGTGAACGTCGGCCTGCTGGGTAAAGGCAACGCCTCAAACCCGGATGCCCTGCGCGAACAGGTTGCAGCCGGGGCGATTGGCCTGAAAATCCACGAGGACTGGGGCTCAACGCCTGCCGCCATTGACTGTTCCCTGACGGTGGCAGACGAGATGGATATTCAGGTGGCGCTGCACAGCGACACCCTCAACGAGGGCGGATTCGTGGAAGACACCCTGGCGGCCATCGCCGGGCGCACTATCCACACCTTCCACACCGAAGGGGCGGGCGGCGGCCACGCGCCGGATATTATTACCGCCTGCGCGCACCCGAATATTCTGCCCTCCTCCACCAACCCGACGCTCCCCTACACCGTCAACACCATCGACGAACATCTGGACATGCTGATGGTCTGCCACCATCTCGACCCGGATATCGCCGAGGACGTGGCCTTTGCCGAATCGCGCATTCGCCGGGAGACCATCGCGGCAGAAGACGTGCTGCACGATATCGGCGCATTCTCGCTCACCTCGTCAGACTCGCAGGCGATGGGCCGGGTGGGAGAAGTGATTATCCGCACCTGGCAGGTGGCGCACCGCATGAAGGTCCAGCGCGGCCCGCTGGCGGAGGAAACCGGCGATAACGATAACCTGCGCGTGAAGCGCTATATCGCCAAGTACACCATCAACCCGGCGCTGACCCACGGTATTGCCCATGAAGTCGGATCGGTTGAGGCCGGAAAACTGGCGGACCTGGTGGTCTGGTCCCCGGCCTTCTTCGGCGTGAAGCCCGCCACCATCGTCAAAGGCGGGATGATCGCCTGCGCGCCGATGGGCGACATTAACGCCTCGATCCCGACGCCGCAGCCGGTGCACTACCGGCCGATGTTTGGCGCGCTGGGTGCCGCCCGTCACGCCACCCGCCTGACGTTTCTCTCCCGGGCCGCAGCCGATAACGGCATTGCGCAGCAGCTGAACCTGCAGAGCGCCATCGCCGTGGTTAAAGGCTGCCGGACGGTGAAAAAGGCCGACATGATCCACAACGGCCTGCAGCCGAACATTACCGTGGATGCGCAAACCTACGAGGTGCGCATTGACGGGGAACTGATTACAAGCGAACCGGCAGAAATCCTGCCGATGGCGCAACGCTATTTCCTGTTCTGAGGAGCCTTTATGATCACCTTAACCCAACGCCTCGATCATCCCCATCCCGTTACCGCACAGGTGACGCTGCCCATTGATGTGCGGGTAAAGAGCCGCGCCCGCGTGGTGCTTAACGATGGCCGCGACGCCGGTCTTATACTGCCGCGCGGTCTGCTGCTGCGGGGCGGCGACCTGCTTGCCAGTGACGATGGTCATGAAGTGGTGGAAGTCATCGCCGCACCGGAGCCGCTATCGGTGGTGCACTGCGCCGATCCGTTCCTGCTGGCCCGCGCCTGCTATCACCTGGGCAACCGCCACGTCCCGCTGCAGATCATGCCCGGCGAGCTGCGCTATCACCACGATCACGTGCTCGACGAAATGCTGCACCTGCTGGGTCTGGACGTGGCCTTCGCCACCCTGCCCTTTGAGCCGGAAGCGGGCGCTTATGCCAGCGAAGGGCACTCACATTCGCACTCACACGCTCATTCACATTAAGGACTCACCATGCGCAAGTTGTTACCCCTGCTTCTGCTGGCCTTCTCTCTGCCCGCGCTGGCCCATCCGGGACACGGCACCGACAGTTTTCAGGCGGGCTTTTTCCATCCCCTGACCGGGCTTGACCATCTTCTGATGTTGACCGGCGCGGGCGTGCTCGCCGCCCTGAGCGGCCGCAGGCTGCTGATGCCCTTTGCCACCCTCGGCATGATGCTGACCGGTGCCGTTGCGGGCAGCCTGTTGGGCGGCTTTAGCGGCATGGAGATGCTGATCATCGCCTCGCTGGCGGTGTGTGGCGCCATGATGTTCAGAACCGAAAACCGCCTGCTGCTGGCCGTTCCTCTGCTTGCCATGTTCCACGGCTGGGCGCACGGCGTGGAGATGGCGGGCCACAGCTTCTGGTTGTTCACCAGCGGCTTTATGCTCGCCAGCGCCGCGGTGCTGTGCGCAAGTTTTGCCGCAGGCATGCTGCTGCGCCGCCACGACGGGCTGCGTAAAATCTTCGGCGGCGGGCTTATCGCCTCTGCCCTGCTGGCGCTGATGAGCTGATGGAGTCGTCCCGCCAGTGGCTGCGCCTGATGCAGCTCTCCAGCAGCAGCCTGCCGGTGGGCTCTTTTACCTGGTCCCAGGGGCTGGAGTGGGCGGTGGAAGCGGGCTGGGTCACGACGGCCGACGCCTTTAAGCGCTGGCAGTGCCAGCAGATGGATCAGGGCTTTTTCTGCGTCGATCTGCCGCTGTTTTACCGTCTGTACCACGCCTGCGAGCTGCACGATATCGCTGCCGCCTCGCGCTGGACGGCGTACCTGCTCGCCTGCCGGGAGACCCGGGAGTTGCGCGAAGAAGAGCGCAACCGCGGGGCGGCGTTCACCCGGCTGATTAAGCACTGGGAGCCGGACTGCCCGCCCGAATGGCTGTCGCTATTTGCCCGCAGCCAGCTGTGCGGGATGGCGTGGCTCGGCGTGCGCTGGGACATCGGGATGCGCGAGATGGCGCTGAGCCTCGGCTACAGTTGGATCGAGAGCGCGGTGATGGCGGGCGTGAAGCTGGTGCCGTTTGGGCAGCAGGCCGCCCAGCAGCTGATTATCGAGCTCTGCGATCGCTATGCCGACGGGCTGGAGCAGGCGCTGCTGCGCAGCGATGACGAGCTGGGCGCGGCCACCCCGCTCGCCGCCATCGCTTCGGCGCGACACGAAACACAATATTCACGGTTATTCCGTTCCTGAGGAGTCTCTATGTCTGAGTACAAACACCCCCTGCGCGTGGGCGTCGGCGGCCCGGTGGGTTCGGGTAAAACTGCCCTGCTGGAAGCACTGTGTAAAGCGATGCGCGACACCTGGCACCTGGCGGTGGTCACCAACGATATCTACACCAAAGAGGATCAGCGCATCCTCACCGAGGCGGGGGCGCTTGAGCCGGAACGCATCGTGGGGGTGGAGACCGGCGGCTGTCCGCATACCGCGATCCGCGAAGATGCCTCGATGAACCTGGCGGCGGTGGAAGCGTTAAGCGAGAAGTTCGGCAATCTGGATCTGATCTTTGTGGAGAGCGGCGGCGACAACCTCAGCGCCACCTTCAGCCCGGAGCTGGCAGATCTGACGATCTACGTGATCGACGTGGCGGAAGGGGAGAAGATCCCGCGCAAAGGCGGGCCGGGGATCACCAAATCCGATTTTCTGGTGATCAACAAAACGGATCTCGCCCCCTACGTCGGTGCCTCGCTGGAGGTGATGGAGCGCGACACCAACCGCATGCGCGGCGACCGCCCGTGGACCTTTACCAACCTGAAGGCGGGTGACGGGCTGGCGACCATCATTAGCTTCCTGGAAGAGAAAGGAATGCTGAAGGTGTAATAAAAAAGCCTGGCATTACGCCAGGCTGCTTCCGTTATTAACAGCTGTTATTTACAGCTGTTTCCTGATGCGCCCTGCACGCGCCATGCTCCCCAGGTACCGCCCTTGCCCGGCTCTTCCTGACCCGGGTTCACGTACCACTGGTTAAACCAGATTTTGCCGTTATGCGACACTTTGGTGCATTTTTTCGGATAGGCGATTTTCGGATTATAGGCCGCCACATCGCTGGCGGGCGCCGCCGGTTTGCTCACCTTGATGGTCATGCTGTCCTGGGCAGTACGCCCGTCTTCACCGGTGGTGGTGAGGGTGTAGGTGACCTCGCCTTCCGTATTAGCCGGGATGACCGCATAAGCGTGAGCATTGTTCACGCTGCTGACCAGGCTGCCGTTCAGCTTCTCCTGCAGCCAGAACGTACCGGAACCTTTGGTCACGCTCCAGGTAAAGGACTTCGCGTTCAGGCTCTGGCTGCCGTCCAGCGGATAAGTGCTTACGCCGGTGGTGGGGAAAACCATGGTGTGATCGGCACCTGCCGCTGCGGTCGGTGCTGGCAGGACTTTATCGCCGTCCTTCAGCGCCAGAATGCGGGCTACGGCACGTTCCATATCAGGCTGGGTACCAATTTTTGACGAATTATCCCCTGCCAGCGGCGTGCCAGTTTCCTGCAGGATCTGGCGCATCTGCACCGGCGTCACGGTAATGCCGTGCGCCTGGGCAATACCAGAAAGACTTGCCACTACACCTGCAATAATAGGGTTAGCGGAAGAGGTGCCGGAGAAGGTAGCGGTGTATTCCGCATTGGTGCTTTTGTACAGATCGCCGCCGCCCGTGGTCGCGACGTCCCAGCATCCCCAGGATGAACTGGTGACGCGGGAGCCGTAGGTGGTGAAGTAGGCTTTCTTACCGTCTTTGGCGCAGAATGCCCCGGCAATGATGGCCCCGGAATCGCGCGTATTCACATCAAATTTGCCGTTGAATGCCGGATGGTCAAGGTTAACGCTGCCGTTGCCTGCCGCTTCGATCACGTACACGCCTTTGTCGGTCAGCGCCTTGATGATGTCGTAATAGCTCTGAACGTTTTCCTGCGGCACATAGCAGGCGTTAGTGTTACAGCCCGTGATTTCGCCACCGCCGGTCTGCATCCCCATCTGCACCACGTCGCCCGCTTTCAGCAGGGGGATCATGTTGTAGAGGTTGTTATATTGCCATGCGGAGAAACCTACCCGGCTTTTCCAGCTCAGACCGCGCACGCCTGCGCCGATGTCTTTCGCCGCCATGATGCCGACGGACGCAGTATCGTGGTCGTCACCGACACGATAGCGGCTGTCGCCCTTGGTCAGGGCCGGGGTTGGCAGGTTAATATGGCTGGTATTCCAGATATAGTTCTCCATGGAAATAATCGTCACACCGTCGCCAGCATTACCCGCATATTGGTTTACGCTGTCGCGGTTAACGCCCCCCATATAATAACCCTGTCGTTTGTCAGTTGGCGATTTTGCATAATCCTGCAGCTGACGAAAATCGGGTACAGCGGCATCACCGACGGTATTTTGCAATGAGGATGTCAGTAACGGCTGCGTTTGCCCTTCATCTTTATTGTATTTATCAAGCGAGACCGGCAGCGTTTCGGGATAAACAAGTTCGATATTCTGGTTTTGCTCCAGTTCAGCGATCACGCTATTAATATAGGCTTTATCGGTGCTTTTGTTTTCCGGCAACTCGATACGCAGATAACGATCGAAGCCATATCGTGCATTAAGCTCTGATAATTCATCAGACTGGCTGCTGCGTAAATTATTGGACCGGAACATGGTGGTGGGCACCAGCGTAGGGTCGCTAAGGGTTAATTTGCTCGCTGTCGTGGTGGCAGGCGTGCTGGTCGATTTCAGCAGTGGCTTGCTGGGCTTAAGCTTCACCACAATCGCCACATAGGATTCACCTGTCTGAGCCAGTTCAGCCTGCGGTGCCGTTTCGGCCCAGGCTGAAGAGGTGACTGCTGCGCAAATTAACAGTGAGAGAATACTTTTTTTCATTTTAGCCAACGTTCCTTTATGACATATAATTAATAACCTTCCTGATTTTCAGCATGAATGAAAAATACCCCATGGCCAATGAGAGCCTTCTTTTAAAAAATAAGAATACTCTCGCCATGAAATTTTCAGCCGCTAATAACAGCCTGCCAGAATATGTCAACGTGAAGCGAGGATAAAAATAACCAAATTCGTTGTGCGGAGTTTAAAAAAAGATAAAGCAAGTCCAGTTTACGCTATTAATGTTTTTACATCACCAGCAAGTTACTATTCTCTTCCTGTAAAATATCTGCCTGCTATATCCATTAATGTCGCGTGAATACCTCAGGAATCCAATGACTATTAAAATTGCAATTGCGGATGAACATACCCTTATTCGCCGGGGACTTCACGCTATGATCATGAACCGCACCGCGCACGGTGACGATACCGTCCCTGGGATCTTTTCCATCTCGGGTGAAGCGGCGGCGACGAGCGAGTTACTCACCCTGCTTGCCCGGCATCCAACAGATATTTTACTGCTGGGGTATACGCTCACCCGTTCACTAAATGATATGGAGGGGCTGACGCTGGTGAAATGGTTAGGGCATCACTATCCGACGCTTAAAATCATTATGCTTTCGCCCGACACCAACCCGCTCATCATCCGCCTGGCGCTGGAGGCGGGAGCCAGCGCCTATCTGAGCCAGCATATCAATGAGACGATCCTCCGCCAGGCGATTCAGTCGGTAATAAGCGGCGAAGTCTTTGTTGAGCACTCGCTGATGAACACGCTATTCCACAAAAGAGCGGCCAACGAAGCCCTTTCGCCGCGGGAGACGGAAGTGCTGCGTTTGATCTGCAAGGGGCTTAGCCTGACGGATATCTCACGGCGTCTGCATCTGAGCATCAAAACCGTGAGCGCACATAAAATGCGGGCAATGGAGAAGTTGGGGGTCAGTAACAGCTGCCAGCTTTACTGCCTGCTCGCTAAAACCCGGATGTTTGATATCGCTCTCTGACATCCGGGTAAGGCTGACATCAGGCGGCGGGTAACTCCGCCAGCGGCCAGCGCGGACGCACTGAAACACTAAGATCTGCCGTGGCGTTCGATTTCAGGCGCACCATTCCGGCATAAGCGATCATCGCCCCGTTATCGGTGCAAAATTCCGGGCGGGCATAGAACACTTCACCGCGGCGTTTTTGCATCATCTCTGCCAGTTTCGCGCGCAGCGTACGGTTGGCGCTCACGCCGCCCGCCATCACCAGGCGCTTAAAGCCGGTCTGATCCAGCGCGCGCTTGCACTTGATCATCAGCGTATCCACCACCGCATCTTCAAAGGCACGGGCGATGTCGGCGCGGGTCTGATCGTCGCCTTCATTATTACGGATGGTATTTGCCGCGAAGGTTTTCAGCCCCGAGAAGCTGAAATCCAGCCCTGGCCGGTCGGTCATCGGACGCGGGAAGACAAAGCGCCCTTCCGTGCCCTGGGCCGCCATCTTCGACAGCATCGGGCCGCCCGGGTAATCGAGTCCCAGCAGTTTGGCAGTTTTGTCGAAGGCTTCACCCGCAGCATCGTCAATGGATTCGCCCAGCAGTTCATACTGACCAATACCGGTCACGCTAATCAGCTGGGTATGGCCGCCGGAAACCAGCAGCGCCACGAACGGAAATTCAGGCGGATTATCTTCCAGCATCGGCGCCAGCAGATGCCCTTCCATATGGTGAACCGCAATAGCCGGTACATCCCACGCGAACGCCAGCGAACGCCCGATGGTGGCGCCCACCAGCAGCGCGCCCACCAGACCCGGGCCGGCGGTATAGGCCACGGCGTCGATATCTTTCGCCGTAAAGCCTGCCTCTTTCAGCGCCGCCTGGATCAGGGGCACCGTTTTACGCACATGGTCGCGGGACGCCAGTTCCGGCACCACGCCGCCGTAGTCGGCATGTAATTTTACCTGACTATACAGTTGGTTGGCGACCAGCCCTTTTTCATCGTCGTAGATCGCGATGCCGGTTTCATCGCAGGATGTTTCAATACCCAGTACACGCATGACTTGTTTTACCTCACTCAGATACCGCGCAGTGTAGAGCCTGGGCGGGTTGATGTAAAACTTTCCTCACCCCTGGAGTTCTCTTCGTGTATACTCCTCACCCTTATAAAAGTCCCTTTCAAAAACGGCCGCGGTGCTTTACAAAGCAGCAGCAATTGCAGTAAAATTCCGCACCATTTTGAAATAAGCTGGCGTTGATGCCAGCGGCAAACCGAATTTATAAAGGTGAGAGTTACATGCCGGTAATTAAAGTACGTGAAAACGAGCCGTTCGACGTAGCACTGCGTCGCTTCAAGCGTTCATGCGAGAAAGCAGGTGTTCTGGCTGAAGTTCGTCGTCGTGAGTTCTATGAAAAACCAACGACTGAACGTAAGCGCGCTAAAGCTTCTGCTGTGAAACGTCACGCGAAGAAACTGGCTCGCGAAAACGCACGCCGTACTCGTCTGTACTAATCTATTGAGGACGCACGTCCTCAATTGTCAGACAGAGTAGTAGTCGTAAGGCCGTGCTTCCGGAAGGAATGCGCGGCTTGTTTTCGTTTATGAGTCACTAAAAATTCATGGGGCCTATGGCTGGACGAATCCCACGCGTTTTCATTAATGATCTGCTGGCAAGAACCGACATCGTCGATCTCATCGACGCGCGGGTAAAGCTGAAAAAGCAGGGCAAGAACTATCACGCGTGCTGTCCATTCCATAACGAAAAAACCCCCTCTTTCACCGTGAACGGTGAAAAACAGTTCTACCACTGCTTCGGCTGTGGCGCGCACGGCAACGCCGTCGACTTTTTGATGAACTATGACAAGCTCGAGTTTGTTGAAACCGTCGAAGAACTGGCTGCCATGCACAACCTTGAAGTGCCGTATGAAGCAGGCAGTGGGCCAAGTCAGATAGAGCGTCATCAGCGACAAACGCTGTATCAGCTGATGGACGGCCTGAATTCGTTTTACCAACAGTCTCTTAAGCAACCTGCTGCTGAGCCTGCGCGTCAGTATCTGAACAAGCGCGGACTGAGCGACGATGTCATTGCGCGTTTCGCTATTGGTTTCGCCCCTCCCGGCTGGGATAACGTGTTAAAGCGTTTTGGCGGCAATAGCGAAGATCGTAAATCTCTCATCGACGCGGGCATGCTGGTCACCAACGACCAGGGACGTAGCTATGACCGCTTCCGCGAGCGGGTGATGTTCCCCATTCGCGACAAGCGTGGCCGGGTAATTGGTTTTGGTGGCCGCGTGCTGGGTGATGCCCTGCCGAAATACCTCAACTCCCCGGAAACCGATATTTTCCATAAAGGCCGCCAGCTGTATGGCCTGTATGAAGCCCAGCAGAATAACGCTGAACCGCAGCGGCTGTTGGTGGTCGAAGGCTATATGGATGTGGTGGCGCTGGCGCAGTTCGACATTAACTATGCCGTTGCGTCGCTGGGTACCTCCACCACCGCTGACCATATTCAGCTGCTGTTCCGGGTGACCAATACGGTCGTCTGCTGTTACGACGGCGACCGGGCCGGACGCGAAGCCGCCTGGCGAGCACTGGAAACGGCATTACCGTACATGACCGACGGGCGCCAGTTGCGCTTTATGTTCCTGCCCGACGGCGAAGACCCGGATACGCTGGTGCGTAAAGAGGGCAAAGCGGCATTTGAAGCACGGATGGAGCAGGCTCAGCCGCTCTCCACGTTTCTGTTTAACAGCCTGATGCCGCAGGTGGATTTGAGCACCCCGGATGGCCGTGCGCAGCTCAGTACGCTGGCGCTGCCGTTAATCACTCAGGTGCCCGGCGAAACGTTACGCATCTACCTGCGCCAGGAGCTGGGTAAGAAACTCGGCATTCTGGATGACAGCCAGCTTGAACGTTTAATGCCAAAACAGGCTGAAAGCGGAGCGGTTCGCCCTGCCCCTCAGCTAAAACGCACAACCATGCGTATACTGATAGGACTGCTGGTACAAAACCCGGAACTGGCCCCACGCGTGCCGTCTCTGGAGGGTTTGAACCATGAAAAGCTGCCCGGACTTGGCTTATTTGCAGAACTGGTCAACACTTGTTTGTCACAGCCAGGTCTGACCACCGGACAACTTTTAGAGCACTATCGCGGAACAAAAGCGTCCGCAACCCTTGAAAAACTGTCGATGTGGGACGATATAGCAGATAAAGAGATTGCTGAAGAGACCTTCACCGACTCGCTCAACCATATGTTTGATTCGATGCTTGAACTGCGCCAGGAAGAGTTGATTGCTCGCGAGCGCACACAGGGTTTAAGCAGCGAAGAACGCCGGGAGCTCTGGATGATTAACCAGGAACTGGCGAAGAAATAAATTTAACGGCTTAAGTGCCGAATATCGTTCGGGTAGATCCCGACAGCCGCACTGAGAGGCAGCGGCAAAAATACAAGTACGCCCTCGCTTTAAAGGTTGGCTGCAGCACCGCCGACACCAATCAAACGAATAAGTGTGGATACCGTCTTATGGAGCAAAACCCGCAGTCACAGCTGAAACTTCTTGTCCAACGTGGTAAGGAGCAAGGCTATCTGACCTATGCCGAGGTCAATGACCATCTGCCGGAAGATATCGTCGACTCCGATCAGATCGAAGACATCATCCAAATGATCAACGACATGGGTATTCAGGTGATGGAAGAAGCCCCTGATGCCGATGATCTGTTACTTGCTGAAAACTCAAACAACACCGACGAAGATGCAGAAGAAGCTGCTGCACAGGTTCTGTCGAGCGTTGAATCTGAAATCGGCCGCACCACCGACCCGGTTCGCATGTACATGCGCGAAATGGGTACCGTTGAACTGTTGACCCGCGAAGGCGAAATTGACATCGCAAAACGCATCGAAGACGGGATCAACCAGGTTCAGTGTTCCGTTGCCGAATACCCGGAAGCGATCACCTATCTGCTCGAGCAGTACGATCGTGTGGAAGCGGAAGAAGCTCGCCTGTCCGATCTGATCACCGGTTTTGTCGATCCGAACGCGGAAGAAGACATGGCCCCTACGGCGACTCACGTCGGTTCTGAACTGTCTCAGGAAGAGATGGATGATGATGAAGACGAAGAAGACGAAGATGGCGATGACGACAGCAGCGATGACGACAACAGCATCGACCCTGAACTGGCTCGCGAGAAGTTCGGTGAACTGCGCACGCAGTATGAAGTCACCCGCGACACCATCAAAGCCAAAGGCCGCAGCCACGCAGCCGCTCAGGAAGAGATCCTGAAGCTGTCTGAAGTGTTCAAGCAGTTCCGTCTGGTGCCAAAACAGTTCGATTACCTGGTTAACAGCATGCGCGTGATGATGGATCGCGTACGTACCCAGGAACGCATCATCATGAAGGTGTGCGTTGAACAGTGCAAAATGCCGAAGAAGAACTTCATCACCCTGTTCACCGGCAACGAAACCAGCGAAACCTGGTTCAACGCGGCTATCGCGATGAACAAGCCGTGGTCTGAAAAACTGCGCGACGTGGCTGACGACGTCCATCGTGGCCTGCAGAAGCTGCAGCAGATTGAAGAAGAGACCGGCCTGACCATCGAGCAGGTTAAAGACATCAACCGTCGTATGTCCATCGGTGAAGCGAAAGCCCGCCGTGCGAAGAAAGAGATGGTTGAAGCGAACTTGCGTCTGGTTATCTCCATCGCCAAGAAGTACACCAACCGCGGTCTGCAGTTCCTGGATCTGATTCAGGAAGGCAACATCGGTCTGATGAAAGCGGTTGATAAGTTCGAATACCGTCGTGGTTACAAGTTCTCCACCTACGCGACCTGGTGGATCCGTCAGGCTATTACCCGCTCTATCGCGGATCAGGCGCGCACCATCCGTATTCCGGTGCATATGATTGAGACCATCAACAAGCTCAACCGTATTTCTCGCCAGATGCTGCAGGAGATGGGCCGCGAGCCGACGCCGGAAGAGCTGGCCGAGCGCATGCTGATGCCGGAAGACAAGATCCGTAAGGTGCTGAAAATCGCTAAAGAGCCAATCTCCATGGAAACGCCAATCGGCGACGATGAAGATTCGCATCTGGGTGATTTCATCGAGGATACCACCCTCGAGCTGCCGCTGGACTCTGCCACCACCGAGAGCCTGCGTGCCGCCACCCACGACGTTCTGGCTGGCCTGACCGCCCGTGAAGCGAAAGTCCTGCGTATGCGTTTCGGTATCGATATGAACACCGACCACACGCTGGAAGAAGTGGGTAAACAGTTCGACGTTACCCGCGAACGTATCCGTCAGATCGAAGCGAAGGCGCTGCGTAAACTGCGCCACCCAAGCCGCTCTGAAGTGCTGCGTAGCTTCCTGGACGACTAATCCAGGTAAACAGCAAAAAGCTCCCAACCGGGAGCTTTTTTTTGGCTTTTTTCCCTCTCCCCTATGGGGAGAGGGCCAGGGTGAGGGGACTTAAAGCCCCCGCGTCACCAGCGCCTGGTCCAGCTCCCGGTACGCCTCCACCAGCTTCTCCAGCGTCGCCCTGTTCAGCCCGCTCGGATTAGGCAGTACCCACACCTGTGTCACGCCGATAGTGATCTTCTGCTTCCCCCACTGCACCCCACGCTGGCTGAACGCCTGCTCGTACGCCTGCTTGCCGAGGATCGCCAGCGCCGCGGGCTGATAGTCCTCAATCTTCTTAATTAACTCCCGTCCGCCGCTGCGCAGCTCATGCAGGTCCACCTCGCTCGCCTGCACCGTCGGGCGCTCCACCAGCATAGTGATGCCGCAGCGGGTATCCAGCAGCTGCTGCTCCTCTTCCGGCTTGAGTAACTTATCGGTAAAGCCAGCCTGGTAGATCACCTTCCAGAAGCGATTACCGGGGTGCGCAAAGTGAAAACCGGTGTGGGCAGAGGACTTGCCCGGATTGATGCCGCAGAACACAACCCGCAGGCCTGGCGCAAGGATATCGCTGATCATTTTTACTCCCGATGAATAGATCACTTTGAAAGTATAAAAGATTGAAAATGCGTTGTTTATAAAAACAGCAGGCAGGTGCGTATGGCTGGATTGCCGCGAGGAGTTACTTTATAATCCTCCGCCACGGCCCCTTAGCTCAGTGGTTAGAGCAGGCGACTCATAATCGCTTGGTCGCTGGTTCAAGTCCAGCAGGGGCCACCAAATATCAAGGGCTTAGATAAGCAATTATCTAAGCCCTTTTTTATGGGTTCAGGTAAGCCATCACCCCTGTTCGGCGTTCCTCGCCTCATACTGCGGCGGCGGTTTACGGAAACGCTGAGTCAGATACGCCAGATACAGCATGCCCAGCGCAGCCCATATCAGTCCCAGCGTCAGGGACGTTGCTTCAAGGTTGACCCACAGCACCCCTACCGTCACCGCACCAATCAGCGGCAACAGCAGATAATGGAAGCGATCTTTCCAGGTTTTGTTATAACCCTTACGCCGCCAGAAGTGGTTGTAAACCGACAGGTTTACGAAGGTAAAGGCCACCAGCGCGCCAAAGTTGATCAGCGCCGTGGCGGTCACCAGATCAAAGAACAGAGCCGACAGCGCCACAATGCCCACCATGATCACGTTCAGCGCCGGGGTACGCCATTTGGGATGGATATAACCAAACACGCGCTCCGGGAAAACGTTGTCACGTCCCATCACGTACAGCAGGCGCGATACGCTGGCGTGCGATGCCAGCCCGGAGGCCAGGGTGTTAACGAAAGTGGTACACAGGAAGATCGACTGGAACAGCTTACCGCCCACATAAAGGGCAATCTCCGGCAGCGCAGCATCAGGATCTTTAAAGCGGCTGATGTCCGGGAAAAAGAGCTGCATTGCGAAAGAGGCGACGATAAAAATTAGCCCGCCGTACAGTGCCGTCAGAAATATCGCTTTCGGGATCACCCGTGCGGCATCCGGCGTCTCTTCGGAAAGCGTAGTTACGGCGTCGAAACCCAGGAACGAGAAACAGACGATGGTCGCCCCGGTGATGATCGGGATCAGGTGCGCATTCTCGCTGATAAAAGGCCTGAGCGACCAGACGGTCCCGACCCCTTCCCCTTTGTGCAGCCCCTGAACCACCAACACCACAAACACCACCATGATGGAGACCTGCACCAGCACAAACAGGGTATTAAAGTTCGCCACCAGGCTGACGCTCTTCAGATTCGCGGCGGTCAGAATGGCGACAAAAGAGACCACCCAGATCCACGGCGGAACTTCGGGAAACATCGCTGAGAGGTAAATTTTGGCCAACAGCACGTTAATCATCGGCAGGAAGAGATAATCGAGCAGCGATGACCATCCCACCATAAAGCCGACGTGGGGGCTGATCGATTTTTGCGCGTAGGTATAGGCGGAGCCCGCCTCCGGGAACTGGCGCACCAGCTTGCCGTAGCTGATGCCCGTAAACAGCACCCCCGCCAGCGCCAGCAGATAAGAGGCCGGAACATGACCGTTGCTGATGCCGGACACAATGCCGAAGGTATCAAACACGGTCATCGGCGTCAGATAGGCCAATCCCATCATGACCACCTGCCACAGCTTGAGCGATTTACGCAGCCGGGGCTTACTCGCTTCTGAGGCGATATTTAATGAGGTGTTAATAGCCATAGAGGTTCACCCCCATGCTGGCGGGGATCTGTCGGCGCGTCGTCCTGACAACAAACCTGCTTAGCAAGGGGGTAAAGCATAAATAGAAGGAGACAGCGTACCGGCGGGCGGCGCGTTCGCACTCATGGCCCCCCTCTCCCTGCGGATAGACAGATATCTGCATCATCTCAATTCCTCATCACACAATGTGTCGTTAACAGAACCCCGCAGCGCCCATATGCAGACCGCGGGGCGCTTTTTCAGGCGTTTTTAAGCATCCACTCGATTTCGGTTTCGGTGATCAGCCGTTCGAATTGCAGCAGTTCGTCGTTCTTACAGGCGTGGTACACGTGGCAGAAACGTTCTCCCAGGCGCTCGCGCAGGGTATCGTTTTGCATAAACTCCCACAGGGCATCGCTCTGGCGGATCGGGAATGGCAGGCCTTCCTGCTCCAGCCCGTTGCCTTCCACCTCTTCATGCAGCGGCAGCGTATTGTCGAGCCCGTGTAAAATACCGGCGAAAATCGCCGCCATAACCAGATAAGGGTTGGCGTCCGCGCCTGCCACCCGGTATTCGACGCGGTGGTTATGGCGATCGCCGCAGGGAATACGCAGCGCCACGGTGCGGTTGTTATGGCCCCATGAAGCCTGGGTCGGCACATACATGCCCGGCTGGAAGCGACGGTAAGAGTTAACGTTCGGGGCCAGCAGCGCCATGGACGCCGGCATCAGGTCGATCATTCCCGCCAGCACCCGCTTCAGCAGGGCAGAATCTTCCCCATCCTCATCCGCCAGGATATTTTCCCCTTTGCTGTTCTGCATGCTGATGTGGATATGCATCCCGCTGCCCGCATGCTCTTCATAGGGTTTGGCCATAAAGGTGGCGTGCATCTTATGCTTCTCGGCCATCAGACGCACCAGACGTTTCAACGCCAGCGCATCGTCGCAGGCGTCCAGCACGTTATCGGTATGGTGGAGGTTGATTTCGAACTGGCCAGGCGAGGCCTCCGCCACCGCCCCGTCCGCCGGGATGAGCTGGAGCTGCGCCAGTTCATCAATGTCGTTCAGCACGTCGGCAAAGTGGTTAAGATTATCAACGGAGTAAACCTGGCTCTGGGTGTTGCGATCGTGAGTGCCCGGTGCGCACGGCGGTTGCAGATAGCCTTCAGCATCGCGTTGACGATCGAGTAAATAGAACTCCAGCTCTACCGCTACCACCGGGAACACGCCGTGCTCGCGAAGCTGCAGCCAGAGGCGGTTCAGCACGTTCCGGGGCTCAACGTCAAAGGGAGCGCCATCTTCATCAACCATGGTCAGTAACACCTGACCGATATACTCCGGGTCAGCCGCGGAGGGCGTTAAGGTCCCCAGTACAGGAACGCAGGTGCAGTCCGGTTCACCCATATCCTGCCCAAGCCCGGCCTCTTCAACCACATTCCCCAGAATATCCATGGCAAACACCGACGCCGGGAAGTAGCACCCTTTTTCCAGCTTGTTCAGTCCAGCGACGGGAATACGTTTACCCCGGAAGCAGCCATTCAGATCGGTCAGCAGCACATCGACATACTGCGTGTTTGGATAACGCTCCAGATAGCGCCTCACCTCATGGCTAAAGGCGCTAACCCATCGCTCTTCCGACTTCTGCACAAAATTCTCTACTTCCAGGATACTGGTTTCCATCATTCACCGCCGTTGTGTTGAGTTTGGACTCTGACTTTCACTGTTAAATATAATGTCCATGACCCAACTTAGTATGCAAATAAATTGTTTGTCAAATGTTAAATTAAGTTTGCAAAGGGCAGATCTCACTGCTAGATTGAGAAAATATTGAACGAAATGGCCGCTTTTACGGCTAGCGCGGTCATAATTTAGTCCACTTTGTGAAGGCGATCATGGAAAATATAATGTACAAACCCGTCATCGGCGTGGTGATGTGTCGAAACAGGCTGAAGGGTCACGAGACCCAGACCCTGCAAGAAAAGTATCTGAATGCCATTATTCATGCAGGCGGACTGCCCATCGCCCTGCCGCATGCCCTGGCGGAACCCGAGCTGCTTGAAGCTCTGCTCCCTACTCTGGACGGCATCTATCTGCCGGGCAGTCCAAGCAACGTACAGCCGCACCTTTATGGTGAAAACGGCGATGAGCCTTACGCCGATCCCGGGCGAGATCTTCTGAGCATGGCGCTGATTGGCGCGGCGCTGGAAAGGCGCATCCCCATTTTCGCCATCTGCCGTGGGTTGCAGGAATTGGTTGTCGCCACGGGTGGGACTCTGTATCGTCGTCTCTTCGAGCAGGCCGACCTGCTTGAACACCGCGAGGATCCTGAGCTGCCGGTGGAATTGCAGTACGCCCCGTCTCATGAAGTTCAGGTCAATGAGGGGGGATTGATTTCTCAGCTGATACCGGGCTGCAACACGTTTTGGGTAAACTCTCTTCATGGACAAGGAGCCAAAACCCTGAGCGATCGCCTGCGCGTAGAGGCCAGTTCTCCGGACGGGCTGGTAGAGGCGATTAGCGTACATCAGCATCCGTTCGCCCTGGGTGTGCAATGGCATCCCGAATGGAACAGCAGCGAATATGCCCTGTCTCGACTGCTGTTCGAAGGATTTATCACCGCCTGTCAGCGCTACGCCGCCGAAAAGCAGCGGCTCTGACCACTACCGTTAAGGAAATGCAAATATGAGCGATGACGGCCTGGCGCCAGGAAAACGTCTGTCAGAGATCCGCCAGCAACTGGGTCTTTCACAGCGTCGTGCCGCCGAACTGTCTGGTTTAACACATAGTGCCATCAGCACCATAGAGCAGGACAAAGTCAGTCCTGCCATCAGTACGCTGCAAAAGCTGCTGAAGGTTTATGGGCTGTCGCTCTCGGAATTCTTTTCTGAGCCAGAAAAACCTGATGCACCGCAGGTGGTGATCGATCAGGACGATCTTATCGAAATGGGCAGTCAGGGTGTTTCGATGAAGCTGGTTCATAACGGGGATCCGAACCGTACGCTGGCAATGATTTTTGAAACGTACCAGCCAGGAACCACAACCGGAGAGAGGATCAAGCATCAGGGTGAAGAGATAGGCACCGTACTGGAGGGTGAAATCATGCTGACGTTTAATGGTCAGACTTATCACCTGGTTGCCGGACAAAGCTATGCCATTAACACCGGCATACCGCACAGCTTCAGCAACACCTCGGCAGGGATTTGCCGAATTATCAGTGCCCACACCCCTACCACATTCTGATTTCTGGCCTGAGATATTCTCAGGCTTTCTTCAGGCCAACGCCGCCGGGTTTATTATTTCCGGCGGCGTGAAGAAAACGCAAATAAACACGTTCTCGCGGCGGGAAATGTATTTCCCGGCGGCCCCGAATAATACGCGCAAATAACTTAGCGCTTAATCCGGCACAGACAGGTTATTCATCCTGGGACGCCCCACGGCTGTGTATTGCCTGAACAGGCCGAATTTACTTTATCTGGTTACGCTACGAAGGAGTTTATATGGATTTTCAGCACCTGAGTTACTGGCAGAATAAAGCCAAAAGTCTGGAAATAGAGACCCGACTTTTTATTAACGGCGACTACTGCGACGCCGCCGATAATAGCACCTTTGAGACCCTCAACCCGGCGGCGGCGCAACCCCTGGCGCAGGTAGCCCGGGGCAAAAAAGCCGATGTCGATCGGGCGGTGCAGGCTGCCCGCCAGGCCTTTGATGACGGCGCATGGTCCCAGGCCTCCCCGGCAAAACGCAAAGCGGTGCTCTACGCCTTCGCCGAACTGATGGAGCAACACCGGGAAGAGTTAGCCCTGCTGGAAACCCTCGATACCGGCAAGCCCATCCGCCACAGCCTGCGCGACGACGTTCCCGGCGCGGCGCGGGCCATCCGCTGGTACGCCGAAGCGCTGGATAAAGTCTATGGCGAAGTCGCCCCTACCGGCGCGGGTGAACTGGCGATGATCGTCCGGGAGCCCATCGGCGTGGTGGCCGCCGTGGTGCCGTGGAACTTCCCCCTGCTGCTGGCCTGCTGGAAGCTCGGCCCGGCGATGGCGGCGGGTAACAGCATCATCCTGAAGCCTTCCGAAAAATCCCCCCTCACCGCCCTGCGCCTCGCCGCACTGGCAAAAGAGGCTGGATTGCCCAACGGAGTATTCAACGTTATCAGCGGCTTTGGTCACGAGGCGGGCCAGGCGCTGTCGCAGCACCCGGACGTGGACGTGATGACCTTTACCGGCTCCACGCGCACCGGCAAGCAGCTGTTAAAAGATGCGGGCGAGAGCAACATGAAGCGCGTCTGGCTGGAGGCGGGCGGCAAAAGCGCCAACATCGTCTTTGCCGACTGCGCGGATCTGGACCAGGCGGTGAGCGCCACGGCGGCAGGCATTTTCTACAACCAGGGGCAGGTCTGCATTGCCGGAACGCGCCTGCTGCTGGAGGAGAGCATCGCCGACGCATTCCTGGAAAAGCTCAAACAGCAGGCCCGCAACTGGCAGCCAGGCGACCCGCTCGATCCCAACACCACGCTCGGAACGCTGATCGACGCCAGCCATGCAGATACGGTCCACGGCTACATCCGGGCAGGCAGCGAGCACGGCACCCTGCTGCTGGACGGGCGCAACACCCCCTGGTCTGCCGCCATCGGCCCGACCGTCTTTGTCGATCTCCCTGCGAATTCCCCTCTGCATAAAGAGGAGATCTTTGGCCCGGTGCTGGTGGTCACGCGCTTTAAAGATGAAGACCAAGCCCTGGCGCTGGCCAACGACAGCCAGTACGGCCTGGGTGCCGCAGTCTGGACCCGGGATCTCTCCCGCGCCCACCGACTCAGCCGCCGCCTGAAGGCCGGATCCGTCTTCGTGAACAACTACAACGACGGCGACATGACCGTGCCTTTCGGTGGCTACAAGCAGAGCGGCAACGGGCGGGATAAGTCGCTGCACGCGCTGGAAAAATTCACCGAACTGAAAACCATCTGGATTGATCTGGAGCTTTGATCATGACCGAACATACCACCAGTTATTACGCAGACAGCGCCAACCCGCATGAACCCTATCCGACGCTGAGCGAATCCATCACCTGCGACGTCTGCGTCGTCGGTGGCGGCTATACCGGCCTCTCTTCCGCCCTGCATCTGGCGGAAATGGGCTTTGACGTTGTCGTGCTGGAGGCGGCGCGGATCGGCTATGGCGCCAGCGGGCGCAACGGCGGCCAGCTGGTTAACTCCTACAGCCGCGACATCGACGTGATAGAGCGAACCTACGGCCCGGACACCGCCAGAATGCTCGGCGACATGATGTTCGAAGGCGGGAACATCATTCGCGAACGCATCAAACGCTACCAGATCCAGTGCGACTACCGTCCCGGCGGCCTGTTCGTGGCGCTCAACAACAAGCAGCTCGATACGCTGGAAGAGCAAAAGGAGAACTGGGAGCGCTACGGCAACAACCAGCTGGAGCTGCTGGATGCCCGCGCGATCCGTCGCGAAGTGGACAGCGATCGCTACGCGGGTGCCCTGCTGGATCACAGCGGCGGCCATATTCATCCCCTGAACCTGGCCCTCGGTGAAGCCGACGCTATCCGTCTGAACGGCGGAAGGGTGTTTGAACAATCCCCGGTGACCCGCATTCAGCACACCAGCCCGGCGGTGGTAAGTACCGCCCAGGGCCAGGTGACGGCACGCTATGTGATCGTCGCCGGCAACGCCTATCTGGGCGATAAGCTGGAGCCTGAGCTGGCGAAGCGCAGCATGCCCTGCGGGACCCAGGTGGTCACCACCGCGCCGCTCTCTGAGGATCTTGCCCGCTCGCTGATCCCGAAAAACTACTGCGTCGAAGACTGTAACTATCTGCTGGATTACTACCGTCTGACCGCCGACAACCGCCTGCTCTACGGTGGAGGGGTGGTCTATGGCGCCCGCGATCCTGCCGACGTGGAGCGGCTGGTGATGCCCAAACTGCTGAAAACCTTCCCGCAGCTGCAGGGGGTGAAAATTGACTATCGCTGGACCGGCAACTTCCTGCTGACGCTGTCGCGGATGCCGCAGTTTGGCCGCCTCGATAACAACATCTATTACATGCAGGGCTACAGCGGTCACGGCGTGACCTGTACCCATCTGGCGGGGCGGCTGATTGCCGAGCTGCTGAGCGGGGATGCGCAGCGCTTTGACGCCTTCGCGAATCTGCCGCACTACCCCTTCCCGGGTGGCCGGAGCCTGCGTATTCCCTTCACCGCGATGGGGGCGGCTTACTACAGCCTGCGCGATCGTCTCGGTATGTAATCACACCATTCCAGTAAACCATTTTCAGCAAGGGGACAGATCATGAGTAACAATGAATTCCATCAGCGTCGTCTTTCCGCCACCCCACGTGGCGTGGGCGTGATGTGTAACTTCTTCGCCCGTTCAGCGGAAAACGCCACGCTGACCGACGTGGAGGGGAATGACTATATCGATTTCGCCGCCGGGATCGCGGTGCTGAACACCGGCCATCGCCACCCGGAGATGGTGGCGGCGGTTGAAGAGCAACTGCACCACTTCACCCACACGGCCTACCAGATCGTCCCTTACGAGAGCTATGTGACGCTGGCGGAGAAGCTGAACGAACTGGCCCCGGTACGCGGCCCGGCCAAAACGGCGTTCTTTACGACCGGCGCCGAAGCGGTTGAAAACGCGGTCAAAATCGCCCGCGCCCACACCGGTCGTCCCGGGGTTATCGCCTTCAGCGGCGGGTTCCATGGCCGTACCTACATGACCATGGCCCTGACCGGCAAAGTCGCCCCGTACAAAATCGGATTTGGTCCTTTCCCGGGCTCGGTCTATCACGTGCCTTACCCGTCAGCGCTGCATGGCATCACCACGCAGGATGCCGTCGCGGCCATCGAACGTCTGTTTAAAGCGGATATCGAGGCGACGCAGGTAGCAGCCATTATTTTCGAACCGGTGCAGGGCGAAGGCGGGTTCAACGTCGCGCCACCTGAGCTGGTGGCGGCCATCCGCCGCATCTGCGATGAGCACAGTATCGTAATGATTGCCGATGAGGTGCAAAGCGGCTTCGCCCGCACCGGCAAGCTGTTCGCGATGGATCATTACGCTGACAAACCCGACCTGATGACCATGGCGAAAAGTCTGGCGGGCGGGATGCCGCTCTCCGGCGTGGTGGGTAACGCGCAGATCATGGATGCGCCAGCCCCGGGCGGACTGGGGGGAACCTACGCCGGTAATCCGCTGGCCGTGGCCGCCGCGCACGCGGTGCTGAAGATCATCGACAGTGAGGGGTTGTGCGCCCGTGCCCAGCAGCTGGGTGAACGCCTCGCCGCTACGCTCGAGGAGAGCAAAGCCTGGTGCCCTGGACTTGTGGCGGTACGCGGAGTGGGCTCGATGATCGCCGCGGAGTTCAACGATCCCGACAGCGGCCAGCCCTCTGCCGCACTGGCGCAAGCCATCCAGAAGAAAGCGCTGGAGCAGGGCCTGCTGCTGCTGACCTGCGGTCAGTATGGCAACGTGATCCGCTTCCTCTATCCGCTGACCATCCCGGAGGCGCAGTTCAACCAGGCGCTGACGATTTTACAGCAGGTCACGCGCGGTTAAGCCATTGTGTGCCGACGTCATACGGACGTCGGCATTACCGCCAGCCTCCTTCCCTACGCTCAGTGCGTCCGGTACGGCTCCCTTACATAGTCCCGCAAGATATACACCATGTCATGCAGCAGCCCGGTCAGGTCCTGCGCCACCTTATCCGGCAGCGTATTCCCCGGTAACGCCAGAAAAAATAAAACATATAAAAATTAAATTTCTTAGATTTAATTATTACAGGGATCTATTAAGGTAACTACTGAGATATAAAAAATTACATTCTGTAAAATCATGTCATCGTATTGTCTGGATAATTTCTTACCTGAATGGAGTTAACCGGAATGGCTATACCCGCGTACTTATTTTTAAAGGATGATGGCGGTGCGTTAATCAAAGGATCGTCTGACGTACGGGATCGTGAAGGCAGTGTGGAGGTTATTGGTTTTAGTCACCGATTATATACCCCAACCGATAACAATACGGGAAGGATTACAGGCAATCGTATCCACGGTTCTTTTATCATCGAAAAAGAGTTTGATAGCTCATCAACGTACCTGTATAAAGCGGTCGCCACCGGACAAACATTAAAATCCGCAGAATTAAAATGGTACAAAATCAATGATGGCGGGCAGGAGGTTGAGTACTTCAATATGTTACTTGAGAATGTCAAAGTTGTCTCCGTTGCTCCCATAATGCATGACTGTAAAGATCCTGCCACTCTCCACCAAAACCATATCGAGCAAGTCGAATTTCGTTACGAAAAAATCACGTGGAAGCACTGTGATGGTAATCTTATTTTTTCAGATTCATGGAATGAACGTAAAACGGCATAAGGATATGCAATGGCTATTATTCCAATCATGCCTCCCGGTGGTTTTTCCCTGTTGCGCAAAAATATAATGGAAGCCAAAGCACTGGGAATGTGCAGAGGCATGGCGACCCCAACCACTTATTACTGGTTTTATAATAAAGTCAGAAATGGCGGTCCGTGGGATTACAAACAGAAAAACAGGTTATGGGCAGATTTCGGCAATTTTAATTATGGTGCTACAGGCTATGTAAGCGGCATACCCCCTGCAATTTTATTAAAGGGTGCGGGATTTGCGCAGTCCAGAGCAGGCACATCCAATGTAGAAGAGTGGGGGCACTGGTGGGAAATACCTCCCTACGGAGACGATCCAGAAGATCAGAAATGGATAAAGCAAGGTATTGATTATGCGATACAGCACGGTTATTAAATACGGGCACCGTACATTAACTCTCGTACTGCTCCTGCTGGTGGTCTGTTTTGCGTTCTACCATTACAGCCAGAGTAATGCTTATGACGATCGCTTGTACGCATCAAAGCAGCTGAATGAAAATACCTGGCTTTATATCACACAATACCAGGGTGGTAATGCGACTGTTTCTGATGTCTTCCGTTACTATTTATCGGGCGAATATTCTGAAGATCCCCTTAAAGCCGTGAAGGAAATGAAACCCTTTTTAACGGCGGATACGAGTACAGCCACCGTGACAAAAATTGGGCGGCTGCTGACGGTTCGCGTGAAAGGTAAAGTCTACAACTTCACCAACTCGGTAATGTATTTATCAAAGGGTAACGCTGTATTCCCGATTATCGAACTGTATGCCAGCGGTACAGAGTGACTTAATCCCGGCTGGCGTCGCCGCCAGCCTCCTTCCCTACGCTCAGTGCGTCCGGTACGGCTCCCTTACATAGTCCCGCAAGATATACACCATGTCGTGCAGCAGCCCGGTCAGGTCCTGCGCCACCTTATCCGGCAGCGTATTGCCCAGTAACGCCAGGTTCAGCGACTGGAGATACTCCACCATCAGGTAGGTTTCCTGCCAACAGAGCGGCATAGCGGAATCCACCACGTCATCGACGGTGAGTTGGGCGATAAGGTGCGAGGGCAAGTCTTCATCGCACAGGTGCGCCAGCCGGGTGAGCACGTGCGACAGCTGTCCGCATAATGCCAGACGCGGGGCAGTCTCTTTTGTTTCCAGCAGGACGGTCACCAGGGCCGCGCAACGATCCGTGACCTCAAACAGGTCAGCAGAGACGGGCAGCGGTGCGGTGAGCAGATGGTGGATAATGCTTTCGTCAGATTCAGGGTAAGACAGGGTTGGGATCGTAGCCATAAGGCATCCTCCTTGTACGAAAAATGAGATCACTACCAGAGTTCCTACGCTCAGGGGGTGACGCTGACGGAGGTAGGAATGCCGACGTACAAGGGGATCGGCCAGCCTTTCGACTGCTCCGCCCGCGCCACCGTAATCATATCGGCATACGCGCTGGCAGCACACCGGATCGTAAATCCGGGTCACCTTATACTAAAGCGGGTTCCTACGCCCGGTTGCAGCTTCTACCGCAACGAGGAGACTCTATGCCTTGTTTTGTCCCACAGAAAGAAAAAAGCGCCACCGCAAGTCATTCTTGCGAGGCGCTTTCCAGAATCCCACGATAAGAGGGGAAAATTATCTTGCCAGCGACACCAGCATCTTCAGACTCGCGGAGTAATAATCCTCCTGCGCCGTGATCTGCGGCTCGCCCGCCGGGAGTTGGCCCATCGCCAGATCACGCACCGCCAGTAACCCGCCCGCCATCATATAGGGTGCCGGATCGCCTGTGGTGACATTCACCCAAGCAGGCGTCTGGGTGCGGGAGAATCGTCCCCAGTACGCGGTATAGGGCGCCATCAGCGGGCTGGTTGGCTGATACCACTTCACGTACAGCGGCACGCGGATCGCGTCGTAGCTGAAGCGCGCAGGCCACTCTTTGGCCGGGGTGACGCGACCGTCGGCAGAGAGTGAAACCCAGTCCGCCGGGAGCTGGGTGTCGCCGAAGCGCATTTTCACCAGCAGCTTCTGCCCGTCGTTAATCAGGTCACGCCACACCGTCAGATGGCTGCGCTTCGCGAAATCTTCCCACGCCGGGAAGATAAAGTACGACGGGTTCAGATTCACATGGCTGTTGAGGTTAAAGCCTTTCGCTCCAGGCAACATCACGCGATAGCCAGCAAAGCTGATGACGTTGCGGGCCACCAGCTCTTTGGTAATAGCGTCCGACGCGTTCAGATAGCTGCTGTCGTTCCACTGGGTGCCCGCCTTTAACAGCGCCCAGGCGATAAAGGTATCGCCGTCGGTGGCGTTGTTTTTATCCATAACCGGATCGGCAGCCACCGGGTTAAAGCGCCAGTAGAACAGCCCCGTCTGCGGATTTTGCAGGTTCTTTTTGGTCCAGGTCCAGATTTTGTCAAAACCGGCGCGATCGTTGTTGCGCACCGCCATCATCATGGCGAAGCCCTGCCCCTCGGTGTGGCTCACGCTGTTGTTGCCGGTATCAATGATGCGACCGTCCGGCATCAAAAACCGCGCCTTGTAACTGTCCCATGCGCTTGTGGCAAAGACCTGCTGGCTGACTATCAGCCCCAGCGCCAGAACCACGATTTTAGCTCGCTGCCACATGGCCAATCCTTATTGATTATTTTGGTATCTGAAATGGATAACCGTAGCCGAGGGGGATGCCTCCCGCCACAGCGATACGTGTGATTTTCCGCCCTGTTCGCGCAGCCAGCGGGCGTAGAGCCCTTCCAGCACCGCGCTGAAGGCGTGGTTCCACGCCATCTGTTTTGCCTCTTCCGGCGGTACCGGGAGCGCAGTGTGGCAGATGCGCAGCGCCGTGTCGCTGGCGTCGATATCAATATAGCCCCAGTTAAAGGCCGCGAGCCGGGCGTTGATCTGCCCTTCGAGCTCGCCCACCGTGTGCGCCAGCCCCAGCGGGAAGCGCTCGCCCAGCGAGTCGCCCATCTGCACGAGGAACGAGCGGCTCTGCGCCTCGCCGACGTTGGCCACCATACTCTCAATCATCACGTGGATCAGCGCAAACCAGCCCGACTGCGACTGTTGATGCTGGTAATACTGCAAAAGCTGTTGATCATTCATCACTTGTTCCCCAGAAGGTAGCGGAAGTAGATATTGGCGCTACTTTCGTTGTAATCACCGAAGGTGTCATACCCGATCTGCCCGCCGATGGTCATATCTTTGTTCAGCTTGTAGTCCGTTGACGCGCGCAGGTTGTAGCCCAGACCGTTCTCGCTTTTGCCACTGTAAAACGCCTCTTTGGCAAAACCGCGTGAGACGTAATCTTCCAGCTGGCGCTGCATCGCGGAATCCGTCGGGAAGTACGGGCTCTCGTCCTGAGAGTAGGACTGATAACCAATCGACGCCCCTAGCCCCAGCTTCCAGTTGTCGTATTTCTGGGTGTAATCCACCGGGAAGGAGACGCTGATGTAGTCCTGCGGGCTGAAGTAGCCCCCCTGCCCGTAGCTGAAGTAGCTCAGGTTTTTGTCGAAGTTCATGTAGTTCATGTTGATGCCGGCTTTCAGCTCGCGATCGGCGGCGTAGTAAGGGCGGAAATAGACCCCCGCTGAGCCGTTGACGCTGGTGTTGCTCGGCACGTTCTCCCCGACGTAGTCATAGACGCCAACTCCGGCGTAGAAGCCCGCATCGGTATTGTCGTAGCTCAGCTGCGCGCTGCCGCCGTTTTTGGTGACCTGACCCCACTTCTTGCCGCTGTATTTATCTTCCACACCGACATAGGAGAGCAGGCTGTCCACCACCGCGCGACGCTCGCCGGTGAGCACCAGCTTGAGGTAGTCCGTCAGCTGCGGCGACCACTGGATCCCACCGACAACGGTATTCAGATCCTGGCCCAGCGGCGTGGAGCCGACATCAATTTTGTACTGATCCCCGGTGAGGGCCATCGCCACTTCCACACCCTGGGCGCTTTGCGAGCCCTGGGACGGCACCTTGATCTTGTCGATGTTCGGCAGCTCAGGCGGCGTGGTGGTGGAGGCGTTATACAGCTCCTCGGCAACCCCACCCTGGATCAGCGCCCCGGTACCAAACCGGCGGCTGGATTCGTCGGACGAGGTGCCCGCATCGAGGCTGATCGGCGTGACGTTCACGTCCAGACGAGAGTCGCCGAACGGCACGGTGGACCACTGCAGCGGCGCCTTGATTTCGGTCAGCTTGCTGAGCCCCTCTTCACCGTCACGCGCGCGCAGGGCGGTTGAACCCCGGGCCCAGGTGGCGGTTTTATCCACCAGCATCTCCATCATGTTATCCACCTGGCGCAGCGTCCCGGCCTGAGCGGTTTCTACCGGCAGATCGGTGCGCACGGTGCCCGGCGGCGCGGTCTGTGGATTACGCGCCAGCTGGGCCACCTGCCACGGCATCGCCTGGCCGTAGAGCGACGGGGAATCCGCCACCGCGCCGGTACTGGAAGTGCCGACAAACGGGTTGTCGGCTAAGGCCAGACCGCCCAGCATCGGGGCGGTTTCACCGCTGTTATCCTGCAGGCCGAGCAGCTTGCCGCGCGCGGTGCGCAGATAGCTCATCGCCTGCTGATGGTTACCTTCGGCCTCGGAGACCCGGGCCAGCAGCAGCAGGCGTTCCGGCGTGCCGTCGTTGGTCAGCCCGGTGCTCAGCTGCTTCGCCTTATCGACGTTTTTGCTGGCCAGCGCCACGTCAATCGCCCCGGCGCGGGCATCCTGCTGCGGCGTGTCGCGGGTCATCAGGTAGTCATAGACCACCCCCGCCTCTTTGTTCATCTTCCCGGACTGATAGACGCGCGCCATGGCAAACATCAGATCGGTGTTCTGCGGATCGTTCTGCATGGCGCGGATCAGCTTGTCGTAGGCCGCAGCGTAGTTGCCCTGGGTGCGCAGACGATCGGCCTCGTTGATCACGTAGCCGTTACGAATGCTCGCCAGCTGGGTTGGGGTACTGCGCGACTGCAGCTCCGGGTTGGCAAGCCAGGCCTGGGCTTCGCCGCCCAGTCCCGCCTGGTTGAGCACCGCCACCTGATCGGCATAATCCCCGGCGTTACCCTGCACGCCACGGCGCATGTTGTCGTGGACCACGCTCACCGCGGTGGTGACGTCCCCGCTCTGGGCCAGCATCCGCGCCAGCTTGCCGGCATCCGCCGGGCTCTGCGGTGGACGCGCCGCCAGCGCTTTCAGGGTGTTGGCCGCCGCAGTACGATCTCCCGACGCCAGATAGCGCTCGGCGACGTTCATCTGCAGGTTGTAGTTCACCCGCTGGGACAGCTCGCGCATATCGCTGTTCTGGCTGGAGGCCGGAATGCGCGACAGCAGCGTCTGCGACTGCTGCCAGGCGTTGTTTTCGCTGGCGAACAGCGCGGCGGCATAGAGTTCGCTGTTGCTGGCGTTCGGACGGAACGCCGGAGCCATGGCGTTGGCCGCCTCCGCGCTGCGCCCCTGCTTCTGCAGGAGACGGGCTAAATCAAGTCGCAGCCAGGGATCGGACGGATAGCGGGCCGTTCCCTGCTGCAACAGGGCGATGGCGCGCATCTGATCGCCGCTGGCCGCCGCCTGCTGGGCCTGACGACGCAGCGGATCGGTCGGATTGCCGCCGGAGACGCGCGGCTGGAGCCTCGCCTGCAGGCTGGCCGGCAGGGTCTGCAACATCGCCTGGGCTTCGGCGGTTTTATTCTGCTCGCGCAGGACGTAGTAGAGGTTTTCCCGGGCAGAGCCGTTGTTTGGCTGCTCGTTCAGCAGGCCGCGCAGGGTCTGTTCCGCCGAGGTGTAATCTTTGTTATGCCGCTGGACATCGGCGCGGAACAGCTTCGCCGCCGCCCCCTGCTCGCCGCTGCGCTGGGCCAGAGGTGCGCTCAGGGCCAGCGCCTGGCTGACGTTGCCCTGCTTGTAAGCCGCCTGCGCCTGCGCCAGCTGGCCGTAGAACTCGGCATCCTGCGCCTGCTGCTTGCGCTCCTCAGAGGCCGCGCCGCCGAGGCTTGCTGCACGGTTCAGGTACTGCGCCCCTGCGGCGTAGTCGCCCTTGCGCAGGGCAACGTAGCCCATCCCGGCCAGCGCGTCGGCATCTTCCGGGTTCGCTTTCAGCACCTGCTCAAACTGGCTGCGGGCGGTGTCGGTATTGCCGCTGTTCAGCGCCACATAGCCTTCGCCTTTTGCCGCCCCGCCGATGCTTTTACGGAAATAGTCCTGCACCGCCGTATCAGTGGGATGGCGTTGCAGATAGGTCTGGTAATAGGCTTCGTCGCCCGCCTGCGGCCCCAGCCACAGCAGGGCCTGACGCAGGGATTTATCCGCATCCTGGCTGCCGCTCGCCAGATCCTGCAGGATGTTCATCCCTTCACGGCGGGTGTTCTCCTGATAGGTCAGCACTTTGCCCAGCGCAATTTTGACGTTGTTATCCTGCGGATACTGCACGCGCAGCTGACGCAGCTCGCTCACCGCCTGCGGATAGAGTGATTTGTCCCCGGCCATGGTCAGATAGTATTCCGGGGCCAGGCTCGGCGGCGGCTGGTTGCCGGTAAACAGGCTCTGCCAGGTGGCAAGGGCGGCAGGAATGTTGCCGCTGCGCGCCTGCTGACGGGCCAGCTCCAGCTGCCCGCGCGGCACCTGCTGCATCTGCTTCGCGTTATCCAGCGCCTGCAGATTTGCATCCTGCGGCGAGACCGCCGTTAAGCGCTCGCGCCATTGGGCCGCCCCCTTCACGTCACCGGCCTGCTGTGACCATAAGGCCATCAGGTACAGCGCCTGGGTGTTATTAGGGTCCACCATCAGCACTTTTTTCAGCGATTCCATCGCCAGGTTATCGTGAGACTTTTCGTGCCAGTAGTTCGCCTGGTCGAACAGGGCTTTCAGCGCCGGGTTATTGGCCGACTGCGCGGCATCCGCCGCCTGGGCACCCTGAATTCCCCCGAGCGCCAGCCCGCTGAACAGGCACAGCACAGGCAGATGTCTGGCGGTTTTGTTTTTATTTTCCATAGTGTTACCACCCTTACTCACGATCTGAATCCTGTGGGTTAAGACGTTTATGCGCGCGTTTTTTCAGTAACGAGTAGAGGCTCAGGCCAATAATCGTCGCAAACAGCAGACCAAAAATTGCCAGCATGGCGGAGTGCTGCGTGGCATACCACACTACCATCATGTACCAGGGCATCTGGCCGCTCGGGAGCTGCGGGCCGACGCGGAAGCTGCGCACGCCGTTTTCATCGGTGATGATCGCCGTGTCGCCCCTGATCCCGGCGTTAATGCGGGCGGAGTTCAGGTCGTTATGCAGACGCGAAAGCTGCTCGTCGTTGCTGCCAATCGCCATCACCACCAGACGTTGCGGGTTCCACTGGGAGCGGAAGCTGACAAAGCCGCGCCAGGACTCGTTCGACGAGAAGTAACGGTCGGCATCGACGGCGGTCGTGTTCCAGTTTCCTTCCAGCAGGTTCTGCACTCTGTCCAGCATCTTCGGCTCGCGCACGCCAAAGGTGTGCTCGTTGCTGATAAAGGGTGACTGGGCCAGCAGGGCGCGGTTGAAGGCGGTCTGATTCAGCGAAGAAACCGCCAGCACGTCGCTTTCACCGAGGCGCAGCAGGTTCGCTCCGCCAGACGGCAGACCGAACATCACGCGGTTGTTGTTCAGCGCGGTACCGGTGGCGTTACCGGAGCGGGCGGAGAGATCCAGCAGGGTGCTGATCTCGCTTTCGCTCGGGTTTTCCGGCAGAAGTAATACCGTCTGCGAGAAGTCCGCCAGGCGGGTGAACGGGAACGAAGCACCCACAAAGTAAGAGAGATTCGGCAGCAGCGTGAAGTGGCGCGAATTGCTCAGGTCGATGCTCGACTCTTCGTCGATGCGGCTCTTGATGTTGTTATTGAGCAGCACGCTGCACGGCGCGTTCTCCTGGGTCTGGATGTTGAAATAGAGCTGCAGCTGGTTGTCGCCGTAAATCAGATACGGCTCCAGCGGCATAACAAAATTCTCCTGACGCGCATCGCCGCCGAGCTTGTGCCACAGCCCTTCCAGCAGCCCCTGTTTGTTGACCGGCAGATTACGCAGGAAGGTGCCGTTGAAGGTCATCGACAGGTACGAGCGCTGCTCGTCGATCCAGCTTTCGGACGGGAAACGGTAGGCGATTTTCAGCGGAATGGTGTCGCCATCCCACATAAACAGATCCGGCGCGGCGCGGAACGCCAGGGTCAGCGGCTCGTGCCAGATGCCGGTCACCGTCAGGCTCTGATCTTTACGCATCAGCTCGCTCAGCAGCACCGGGCGGTCGGTGGCGATCCAGCGCGGCGCATCGTAAGGTTTGCTGACCGGGATGTTCTGGGCTTCCACCGGCAGGCTGGTGGTCTGGCCGTTGAACTGGCCGCGGGTCAGACGCCATGCCGCACTCCTGAGCTGTTGCTCGTTATTGCCCACTACCAGCAGCAGCTTGTAGATCGGGTTGGCCGGGTTATCCACCACCTGCAGCATCGCCCCGTTCGAGGCGGGCAGGGTTAAGCCGCCAATCGACTCGCCAGGCTTGCCGAGCAGGATGCCGTTTTTCTCCGGCAACTGGTCATGCAGGGCATCAAACGAAATACCGCGGTAGTCCGCTTCGATCCCCAGCCACGAGGCGATCAGCGCCGCCGCCCCCACCTGCTCCGGCAGGGTTTTGGCCGGGAAAGCGAAGGTCAGCGTGGTCGGAGTCATCTGCATTTCGTCGAGGAACGGACGCGGGAAATGGCTCAGATCCGCGCCAATGTTCAGCTGCTGCGCCTCCAGATCGAGCCGCGTGTTCGGCATGATGGTGACCTGGTAGCTGTCGGACAGATCCCGCTGACACAGCAGTGCGTCGCCGTCGTTGATTTTGAAGCTGATGTTGTTGCGTGACACCACCATCGCCGCCGGAATGTCCAGCTGATAGTTGGACACGTTGCTGTCGGCGGAGCCCAGCGGCACCGTGCCCAGCGGCTGGCCGTTGAGCATCAGCTGCAGCGTGGTGTTGCGCGCCGCCATCGCCGGAGAGACCTTCAGGTTCAGCTCCAGCTGGGCGTTGGTGATCACCTGGTCCGCCGAAAGGGTAAAGTCGATCCCGCCCTGAAGCTGCCCACCGCTCAGCACCACGCCATTCGGCTGCCCCATCTGGGCGACGGTGATGCTGCTGGTGGTACCGGGGGTGATCCCCATCGGCACCGGAGAAGCAGGCGCGGCATCGGGTGCCGGGGTCGCAGGCACCGCATCCGGCATCGGGCTGGCAGGCTCTGCGGCCGCCTCAGCCGCAGACGGGGTCTGGAACGCGGGCAGCGTATCGGGAGCAGGCAGTGAAGCCGGCGCCGTGTCCGCAGCGGGCTGCGCCGCCTCCGTCACCGGGGGCGGGAGATCTGTCGGCAGCAGCGATTCCACGGTGGTCGGCTCTTCCGCCGTCACCGGCTGCGCCAGTACGCCAAACACAAAAAGCAACTGCAGGGCTTTGCGGGTCATCCCTTTCATACAGCGGTATCCTCGGTGGCATTATTCCTGCGCCCTGCATCCTCATGGCGTTGACGACGCTTGTTACGACGGTCTTTCCAGGTCAGCCAGAACAGATCAAATACGCTGCGAATAATGATAAACAACGAGCGGAACGGGTTGTCCTGGCGTTTAGGCGGGTTGATCCACGCATCGGCGCGGGCCAGCACCACGCGCACCAGTTCGCGGCGGCGGTCCAGCGGGATCTCGTCAAACATCAGGCGAATGTACTGCTCATCGTGGGCAATCACATTCACCGGGATGCTGATCGCCCCCGACTGCAGCTGCAGCTCAATCTCTTCGATCTCGTCGGTAAGGTGGCGGTCATCCACCACCGCAATACGGCAGCCGCCCATGGATAAATCCAGGGTATGGCTGCGCGAGGAGATACCGCTGGCGTAGTGGATCACCACCGGCACGCTGGCATCGATACGGATGGTTTTACGCGTCTGGCGGGTTTCCCGCGCTACGGCGATGGCGGCCAGCAGGAAGATCAGGCTGTAGACGCCCCAGCCGACGTTAAGGGCGATAACCATCGGGTCGACGCTGAAGTAGTCATGGGCGACGGCGCGCACGATACCGGCGATCACCCCCGCCGCCAGCAGCACCGCGATAATCAGGTGCGGACGGACAATGCTGAAGTCGAAGTAGCCCACATCCAGCAGCGCGCCTTTATCGGTCACGTTGAACTTGCCGCGTTTCGGGAAGATCAGGGTGATTACCGTCGGCAGCACCAGGTGGAAGGCCAGCACCAGATCGTAAATCTCACCCCAGAAGCTGTAGCGGAAGCGCCCGTTGACCCGCGAGTTCACATAGATACAGAGGAACAGGTGCGGCAGCATATAGGCGAAAATCAGGCTCGCCGAGGAGTGGATAATGTTCAGGTTAAACAGCAGATAAGCCAGCGGCGCGGTAAGAAACGCCACGCGCGGCAGGGCAAACTGGAAAGACAGCATGGCGTTAAGATAGCACAGACGCTGCTGCCACTTCAGGCCCCGGCCCAGCAGCGGGTTATCGACGCGCAAAATCTGGGTCATGCCGCGTGCCCAGCGGGTACGCTGGATCACGTGCACCACCAGACGTTCCGTCGCCAGCCCTGCCGCCAGCGGAATATCCAGATAGGCCGACTTCCAGCCCAGGCGCTGCATCTTCAGCGCGGTGTGGGCATCTTCGGTGACGGTTTCTACCGCAAAGCCGCCAATCTCTTCCAGGGCGCTGCGGCGGATCACCGCGCAGGAGCCGCAGAAGAAGGTGGCGTTCCAGTTGTCGTTTCCGCGCTGGATCTGCCCGTAGAACAGCTGGCCTTCGTTAGGAATATCGCGGCCCGCAGAGAGGTTACGCTCGAACGGATCCGGCGAGTAGAAGTAGTGCGGCGTCTGCATCAGCGCCAGCTTCGGATCCTGCAGGAAGGCACCCACCGTCGCCTGCAGGAAGATACGCGTCGCCACGTGGTCGCAGTCAAAGACGCAGATCAGCTCGCCTTTGGTGAGCTTCATGGCGTGGTTGAGGTTGCCCGCTTTGGCGTGGGAGTTATCGTTACGCGTGATGTACCCTACCCCGACGTTGGCGGCAAACACCGCAAACTCGCTGCGCTTGCCGTCATCCAGCAGGTAGATTTTCAGTTTATCCGCCGGATAATCCAGGCACTGCGCCGCCAGCACGGTATCGCGCACCACGTCCAAGCTCTCGTTATACGACGGGATATAGATATCCACCGTCGGCCACTGGGCCATATCATCGGGCAGCGGGACGATCTTGCGCTGTAACGGAAAGAGGTTTTGCAGATAACTTAAAATAATGGTTATCCAGATATAGAGTTCGGCGAGAAATAACCCGATCCCCAGTATGGCCTCTATTTCGGAATTAAAATGCAGCGTCTGCGTGGCCCGAAACCAGATATATCGTGTGGACATTAACACCGCCACAATCATCATGATTACCGACACGCGGTGGTGTTTGCTAAAACCAAGCAGCATTAGCGCCCCGATGCTGATTAAGCCGAAGATATACTGCTTCTGGCTATCCATCGGGGTAATAATAATAAGCACTGCAATAGGCGCTAAGACCAATAGCAGTAAATAAAACAGCGCCTTTTTCATAGGACGTCCTGGAAATTGTCGTCAGAAACTGGAGGTTCTCAGACTGGCGTGCACGGCGCCGTCACCGACCTGAATACCCAAAATAGCCGCGATACGCTTACTCACCAGCTCGATATCGAACGCCGCCGCCGAGGTGGCGCTGAAATCCAGTATCGACTGCTGTGAGGCATTGGCCTCAGGCACGCTTTCATCCCGGTTGATCACACCAAGCAGGCGATCGCCGAGGCGTTGCTGTAAGAAGGCGGTGACGTCACGGCTGATATGGCGCCGGTTATCACTCTGGTTCACCAGGAAATAGTATCCGGCCTTGTTATCTGGCGGTGCGCCGCCGGTCAGCCGGTGGTTTTCAATGTGGGGCAGCAGCGACAGCGATGCGGTGTCGGCCAGCAGGGTCACGAGGTGCAAATCGGCCAGCGGAGAGATCGCCTTCAGCGCCGGGTTCGGCCCTGGCGGGAAGTCGGCCAGAATAACCAGCCCCGGGTAGCTCAGCAGAGAACTTAACCCGCGCGCGAGGAAATTGCTGTCGCTGGTGAGGTTGTGTTCAAAGATCAGGCGCTGCTCTTCCGTCACTTCGCCATAGGGCAGGACGAACATATTGTTGCCCGCCGTGAGCACTGACTGGCTCCAGTCTGCCGACTCATTGGCACGGGCAACGTAGCCGCGACCGTCGGACAACGGTACGCCAAAATGCAGACGCAGCGCGTTCTGTACATCGAAGTCAATGGCCAGAACTTTATTGCCGGAACGAGCCAGAGCATAAGCGAGGTTGGCCGTGACCGTGGTTTTCCCTACTCCGCCTTTTGGCGAGCAAATACACACTAACGGCATGAAGCGATTTTCTCCAGGAGCGGTTGTAACGGAAGATCTTTCACCGGATGGCTGGCGCGTTCGGACGTTTTGGTCGCGAACAGCTGCTCAAAGCGCACCGGCTCCGCCGGTTTCGGCGCAGGGACGGCCTCAGCAATGGGCACCACAGGCGCAGGCGTTGCCCGCAGCTCAGCCTGCGGCACCAGGGCTGGCACCTCTTTCACCGGCGGCGGGCTTGTCGGCTCGGGTTTTAGCTGGTCAAAGAACGAAGGTGCAGCCGGGTTAATCGGCGATTGTTCCCCTTTTTCTGCGCTAACGGCATTCATGCTTTGCATGATCGACGGCGCAGCACCCGCGGGCCCGGCCACAGGAGCTTTCGTCAGGCTGGCAAGGGCAATATCCAGTTCACCGGGTTTCACCGCCTGTGGAACAGGAACGGCGACGCTGCCGGCTTTCGCCAGCGCCGAATCGTTATCCACACCTGCCAGCTGGTTGATGATCGCCCAGCCGCTGGCGGAAGCCTGCTTGTTTTGCGCAGACAAGTCCTTGAAATTGATGTCACCGGTGCGCGTTTTATCCTTGAAACGCTGCAAATCATCATAATTTTTCATGGCATTACTCGTGATTCACAAGTCAGTATTTTTTGTTTCCTGCATGACTTTGCCAGGGACAACAGTTTTATGGGAATACGAACATGTAAAGGGGATGAGTGATTAACAACCGTCATAAAGTACTTCCCTTTACGCGTGGTCATATTTGTTTAGTAAATGTTCTAATGCATATTACGTAGAGCTAATACTATGTACAAGCTTATCGACAGATCGCGTAATTTCTCCACTATCCGCCAGCAGAACCCATAACATAAAGATAAAATCTTGCTCTTCGTTATCCCTACAACAGATTAATCCAGCGAAAATATAACATGTGACGTTTAATATCGACAGGTAACTATAAACATGAGTTATGAAAAACAGGATATATCGGTGAGCGCTCCGGGTTAACCGGTGTTTGCGGGCAGGTTAAAAAGAGGGGCAATAAATTAATCCCGGCACAGGGGCCGGGATTGAAGAGGTTACTGAGCAGTCTGCCCGTATTTCGGCGAACGCGGGCCATATAACAAACCCCGCGGCCCTGGGCTAAACAGACGTGCGCTGGCGATGCGGGCAACGTCATAGGCTTTGTCCGTAGCCGAATGCGCAATCTGGGTGATCGCCGCGTTGATTACCATTCCCAGCAGGCCACCGTTGTTATTGGTCTGGCCTTCATTACTTGAAGCCGAGGCAGCGCCTGTCCACAGCTCTTTTCCGGTGCGCAAATCCACCAGACGCGCCGAGGCAATAACCCGCGTATCGCTGCTGATCACCTGGTAAGAGGTGCCGTAATCGGTGATGGTGATATACATCACCGCATCCGCGCTGAAGATATCGTGCAGTTTTTTCAGCGGGATCGCGCTGATGTCGTCAGGATGGGTCGCGCCGTTTTGTTTAAACGTCTCTTCCACCACTGCCACCGGGAACACATAGTAACCGGACTCGGCAAGCGGCTGGGTTACGTTGCTCAAAAAGCCGTGGTTCGCGTTGATGTCCGGCGACTTATTTACTGGCGGCAGCACCAGAATGCTGCGCGGTTTACTTTCTTTAAAAGCGGAATAATCGGCCGGGGGCGTCTTATTGGTTGTGCAACCCGTTACGACCAGCGTCAATGCCAGGGTCAGAAGAGCGGAGATTCCTTTCATTTTAGGTTCCGTTATTTTTTCGTGGTGAGGAAATCAATATAAGAAGCCGATTCCGGGTACTGTTTTTTCTCGGCGTTAAATTCGGCCATCGCCAGATCTCTGTTCCCGGTATTGCTGTAGAGCATCCCCAGTTGGGCATGCACGCCAGGCGGCACAGGTTTGCTGCTGGCCTGCGATGCCGTAATCAGTTTCTGCAGTGAGGCGATCTGCTCCTGCGGGCTGGTTTTACTGGTGTAGTAGTCATAAACAGTGTCCTGATAATCACCCCAGGTATAGATCTGCTGCGGTGATTTTGTTGCACACCCGGCCAGCAGCAGCATAGCTGCGCCGGAAAGCAGGCTTTTTATCTTTGCCATCATTAATTCCTTTTAATGTGTATTTGACGGGTCCCAGCTGCCGTTTTCAGTACCGGCAACCAGGTTATTTACCGCTTCGCGGATCGCGAGATCGAGAACTTTGCCGTTCAGCGTGGCGTCGTAGCTGGCCGTGCCGCCAAAGCCGAGCACTTCACGGTTAGACAGCGTGTATTCACCCGCTCCCTGGGATGAATAAACCACTTCGGAGGTGCTGACGTTAACCACGTTGAGAGCCACTTTCGCATACGCCACCTGCGACTTGCCGCGCCCCAGAATGCCAAACAGCGCCCTGTCGCCGGTCTCTTTGCGACCAAACTCCGTCACATCACCCGTGATGACGTACGACGCCCCTTTCAACTGCTGACGCTTTCCGCTGATGCCGGACTCGTTTTTAATCTCTTCCATATTTGCGCGATCCAGCACGTTGAAGCGGCCAGTTTGCTGCAAATGGGTGATCAAAATGGTTTTTGACTGATTACCCAGATGGTCGACGCCATCTGAAAAGATGCCATTCATGTAGCTGGAGCGGTTATCAAATTTCCCGACCGATATCGGGCTGCGCTGCCCCTGCCACGAGGTGTTATAAGTGGCAACTTTCGCCACTTCAACGGACCGGGAGGATTCCGTTGCACAGCCTGCAAGTAATAACGCGCTTAAGCAGAGCGAAGTGGCAATAAATTTATTGACCATGATATTTAAATTTCCTTTTAGAAAAAATGGTGTTAGCACCATTCTCCTTATTGATATTATTCGAAGGTTTTTGGGTTTTTTAAGAGGTAATTAATTATAAATAAAACTTTATTAAACACACAGCGTTAGCGATTCCATTATGACAGACAGCGATTCATTTTGTTCGTGTTTATATATTTTTCAGATTTTATCTTGCCTGCGTTTGATTAACGCAATAATCACCCTCCTGTCAGTAATCAAAAACCATTCAAATTACATATACAAACCTTACAAAAATGCACACCATGAATAATAAACATAAGATTTAAAATAAAATAAAATAAAAACAATCCTTATATACATTAGCGCGCTATGAAAAAAGTTTACCCTATGTTAGGGTAATAGTGTTAAGTTAATCGAAATGCCACATCTGATTTCTTTCAATAAACCTTGAGAATTAACCAATGAGCATCTGGCCTTTTTTAGAGGAAGAGTTAATACTTTACAGGGATACCTCTAACGCAATTAACGATTTGTTAGTTACCTATGAAAACGAATGCTTTAGTCTCATGCAACAAATCAAAGGTTCTTCATTTTCGGAGGCTCAAAGGCATTTTGACCGGCTTTATGAGATTAAGAATAAGCTATGTACCATTCAATATCAGTACGGGTTTGGGTTAAACGAAAAACTACAGAATTTGATATTTTATCTTAATCATGATGACATCGATTTTCGGCAATTTGTGTATATAAATATCTGCAATGGATTGTACTGGTCAGATGTAAGCAGAACGGATACTTGACATTCCCGGCGTTAGAACGGTTATAAATATTCAGGAGGCTGTTTAAGCGCCCGACATTTTAGCTACCGCGCCTGTGTGTTTAATTATATTAGTGTTGTTAAAGAGCCTGTATCTGTATGACCAATTGCTATTCCCACAGCCCGGCCTGCGCCTGAACGGCAACTGGCTGGCTGAAGCGGGATTCAGCACCGACACCCCAGTCATTGTCAGCGTGGAGCAGGGAAGACTGGTGATCGAGCCGGTTAAGGGCTGACGGGTAAAAAGATCCCAGCTCGGTGGCCGGGATCTATGATGATTAATAAAAATCTGGATCAACCAGACCTTCAGCCTTCACGATTTCAAGGAAGCGCTTATAGGCATCTTCATCTCGTTCTAATATATCATCCAGCAACTTTTCTTTAATCAGTGCCCAATGATGAATGCTCTTCGCATTATTTTCAAAATACATTGCCTTAAAATCCATTTCTGATTCAATTACAGTCACTTGACTCGCTCTATATGCAATCAAGCCTCCATAGTTTTTGGGAAACCCATAAAAATATGTTTCGTCACCAAACCAATAAATTGAAAACACATTTATAACTGTTCCATCTTTCTCTCTGATTTTCATTTAATTAGCCCTTTAATATTTTCGAACACATCTGCCGGATTAGAGCTAATCCTTTGTGGAGTATCAATTTTAATATCATAAGCTTTACCAGTAGTAGAGTTGTACTGATAATGAATAGTTATTGATTCTCCCTTGGCATTTTTCTGGACTGCCTGCATCTTCTGGAAACCTGCACTTGCAGGGAAACGCGGATCATTATTCATGCCGAGCAGTTTTTCTCCTGCTGCCGGATTTTCCTGCACGTGTTTCCATACTATTTGTTCATTCAAATCCCTCGGTACTGCCGATTGTTTACCCGGTTTCGCCGTCGATATTTTCTCCGCCGCACTAATCAGGATTTTGTTATCAATAATACCGGCTGCTTTACCCGCTAATGATAACGCTTTTTCTGCCGGGATTGACGTCAACAGAGCCAGCGCGTAGTCCTTCGCCTCTTCCGCTGTCAGCAGAGCCATTACCGTATCAGAGCCTGGATTGTTACTCAGGATGGCTTTGATAATATCCGCGCTTTCCGGCAAATCACCGCGCACAATATCCTGTAATCCGGCCTGCACCTGCTCCGGCGAGAGATTGTTGTCCTGCGCATATTTCACCCAGGATGTAGCTGCCTGTCCGGTTTCTGTCATCCCTTTCGGCAGACTCAAAGCATTATTCTCAACCGCATTCTTCCCGGCCCCGGCACCCGCTGCCGCAGCCGCCGTGCTGTCACCCGCCAGGCCACCCGCCATTCCCGCCGAAATCGTGGCCAGGGCGCTGACCGTCTGCTTCTGCTCCTCGCTCAGTTTCGACGGGTCTTTCACGTCCGGATACAGTACGCCCGCGATGGCCTTCGCGGCAAGCTCACCCGCTGCCGCGCCTGCGGCGCCTGCTGCGGCGCTGTTCCCCTGCAGGGCGGCAACCGCCCCGCCCAGAATGGCGTGGGCAATGGCTTTGCCCGCGACATCATCCTCACTGAGACCTGACCTGTGGCCGATGGCATACGCCAGCTCCGGGGCTGCCGCGCCCGCCAGCGCCCCGGCCATATTCCCGCCCGCAAGGCCCTGCAGCGCCGCCGTGGCCGCCTGGATACCCCGCTGGATAGTGCTGCCGGTGCCGTACTTCTCCATGGCCGTTTTGTATTCGGACGTCTCACGCAGCGCTTTCTGATACTCCGCTTTTTGCTCTTTGCTGGCATCCGGCCCCGGCTCGTATTTGCCCTCTTTCGCCAGTTTGTTCCGGGCCGCATTCAGGCCGGTGATTTCCCCCTGGGTCCGGGCGATATCGGCCGCCTGCGCACCAATTTCAAGGATCAGCTGCGCTGCCTGCAGCCGCTTCTGCTCTTTCTCCTTGTCGAAGATCGGGCTGATACTGCCGTTGGCATGCTCCGTGTCACGGCTCAGGTCGGCCACATCCTGCTGCTGGTTCGCCGTATCGCGGACGGTGATGGTCCCCTCGCTCACTGCCGCCCGGGTGGTGCCTTCCGCGTGGCCGCTGCTGCCCAGCCCGGCAATCAGGCCGTTCGCCATGTTCCCGGCAAACTGCTGCCCGATATTGCCCCCGGAACTGATGCCCGCGCCCTGGTGTCCGGTCCTGAAGTCCGCCCGGTTGTGGATATCCCTGAAGCCCAGCGTGCCCGTGTCGAGACGGTTTTTCTCCGCCTCCGCCGTCGAGGCAATCACCCCGCCGTCCAGCTGCGTGTGGTTCCCCACCGTCACGTCAAAACCGCCCTTCCCGGCGAAGATCCCGCTCTGCTCCTGCACCGAGTCGTAGTCGCTGGCGATTTTGTCCCGGCTGGCGCTGATGCTCCCCGAGAATCCGCCCGCCCCGAAGGTGTACCCCACCCCGCCGCTGACGCTGCCCTGCTTACTGTTGTAGTGGTCGCTGTCCTGCGTACTGGCAATGGTCAGGTCGCGCCCGATATCCGCCTTCACGGTTTCGCCGCTCACCTGCGCGCCGGCCAGCGTGGTATCGCGCCCGCTGTTAATCGTGAGCTGACGGCCCGCATCCACCGTGGCCTCGTTCTGCCGGACCCCGTTGCCCTTCTCGTGCCCTTTGCTGCTGCTGGCACTCGCCGAGATGCTGATGCCCGTCCCGCCGGATCCCGCCCCCAGCCCGACGCCCACGCTGCCGCCGCTGCTGCTGTTTTTACCCGTCGTCTGCTGGGTGTCCTGCGAGGCAAGCAGGTTCACGTCCCGGGCCGCATCAAGCAGCACGTCCTTACCGGCCTTAACCCGGCTGCCCGCCACGGTGATATCGCTCCCGGTGGCCTTAATCGTGACGTTGCTGCCCGCGTTCAGGCTGCTGCCCGCCGATGTTTCGCTCCGCATGTGCGAGGAGGATTTTGACGACTGTGAGCCCAGCGAGGCGTTGATGCCGACGGTGTTGAAGCTTCCGCTCTGGCTGGTGCCCTGCTCGCGCATGTCGTGGGTGGATTTGCTGGTGCCGACGGTGAAGCCGATACCTCCCGTGCCCATCAGGCCGGACTTTTTGGTCTCCTTGAAGCGTCAGGAGGTGTCGGTGTTGGTGGCCGCCACCGCTGAGCCCAACACCCGCAGGTTGTTGCCCGCAATAACTTTTGTTGGTTATTAACCCAGCCCCCGGACCCAACACCTGCTACGCGGGTTTGTACCGCGTTTTAATTTATCTCCAGTACTGTTTAAGAACATATACCTCTATGATCGATTGCTGTTCCCGCAACCCCAGCCTGCGCCTTAATGACAACGGACTGGCAGAGGCGGTATTCAGTAATAGCACTCCGGTCACGGTCAGCGTGGAGCATGGACAACTATTGATTGCGTCAGTTAAGGGCTGACGGGTGAAAATATCCCGGCGCGGTGGCCGGGATTAATCATAGTTATTTCTCTGGATTTATATATGTATATCTACTATCTATTTCCAGGCCAAGATCATTAGCTATTTTAAGCACCTGCGTGTATTCATCTTTGCTAATCACAACATCATGATCAGCGATGTGATCACATAGTGTCTCGAATGCTAATACACTCTCTGAGAACCCAATATAATCGAGAGCAAAGTCAACGAGCGAAGGATCCAACCGATCCTTTAACCCTTCACCTAATGATTTAATTTTTTCATTAATATCCATCGCGCCTACGCTATTTCTTAATCGGTTTTAAAGTTGGAGGTGTCGGATTACTATCCGGGAACGCTGTTACTATTTTCCCACTAGCTGGCTCGTATACCACACGAACTCTAACACCTTCTCGCTCTTCCCAGGCAACCCATCTTGCTGGATTTCCTGCATTTGTATACGCCCCACCCGTTCCGGTCTGGGCAAACCATTTAGTATCAGGTGAAGTAGCTATATCACCCACAGCATGAACAACCTTGTCTGCTGACCAGCTTTGAGGGAAAACTGTTTTTCCTGGATTTCCGGGATACAGATGTCCACCTTGCGTAGGACTATCCCCATATAAAATATGCTGTTTCGCTTCCGGAGAAAGGATATCAACATATTTCTGGTTTGCAGGGGATAATCCTAGATCTGAGCTTTTCGCGACAGATAAAAACGCCTTAGCAGCTACATACTGGATTAACTTCGCTTCACTGGTCGGTACCCCACTGGCCAGGATTTCCGCAGCTTGTTGTGCCGTCATGTTTCCATCCGCACTCAACGCACTGACCGGAACTCCAAAGAGCTCGCCCCAGGCGGTCAACAGGCCTTTAACGGCATCCTGGCCTTCCGGCATATCTCCTTGGGCATTTTTGACCAGGGCTGCTGCGATTTCATCCGGTGTAGCACCGTCCTTAATCATGGAGGCACCGAGCGAGGCTTGCGACATACTTATGTCTGCCATGCCTTTTCCGAAAATGTTCGGATTCAGCGCATTATTCTCAACCGCATTCTTCCCGGCCCCGGCACCCGCTGCCGCAGCCGCCGTGCTGTCACCCGCCAGGCCACCCGCCATTCCCGCCGAAATCGTGGCCAGGGCGCTGACCGTCTGCTTCTGCTCCTCGCTCAGCTTCGACAGGTCTTTCACGTCCGGATACAGCACACCCGCGATGGCCTTCGCCGCAAGCTCGCCTGCTGCCGCGCCCGCGGCACCTGCTGCTGCGCTGTTCCCCTGCAGGGCGGCAACCGCCCCGCCCAGAATGGCGTGGGCAATGGCTTTGCCCGCGACGTCATCCTCCCTGAGACCCGACCTGTGGCCGATGGCATACGCCAGCTCCGGGGCCGCTGCACCCGCCAGCGCCCCGGCCATATTCCCGCCTGCCAGCCCCGACAGCGCGGCCGTGGCCGCCTGGATACCCCGCTGGATCGGGCTGCCGGTGCCGTACTGAGCCATCGCGTTCCCGTAGGCCCGCTCCGCCACCGCTTTGTCCGTCACTGTTTTACCTTCCCGGGCCAGCTGCTGACGGGCTTCATCCAGCGCCTGCGGATCCTTGGCCGCTGCCCGGCCAGCCAGCTCGCCCTGCGTCCTGGCGATGTCCATGGCCTGGCTGCCAATCTCGCCGATGAGACTCACCATCTGCAGCCGCTTCTGCTCCTTCTCCTTGTCGAAGATCGGGCTGATGCTGCCGTTCGCATGCTCCGTGTCCCGGCTCAGGTCGGCCACGTCCTGCTGCTGGTTCGCCGTATCGCGGACGGTGATGTTCCCCTCGCTCACCGCCGCCCGGGTGGTGCCTTCCGCGTGGCCGCTGCTGCCGCCCGCGACTATCATCCCGCCCGGCATATTGCCCCTGAACTGGTCGCCGCCGAAGTCACCGCCGCTGCTCACGCTGATGCCGCTGTGGCTGACCTTATAGTCAGCTTCGTTATGGATATCGCTGAAGCCCAGGGTACCCGTATCCAGGCGGTTTTTACCCGCCTCAGCGGTGGAGGCTATCGCGGCGCCGTCCAGCTGGGTGTGGCGGCCGACCGTGATGTCGAAACCACCGTCACCGGCATACAGCCCGGTCTGCTCCTGCACCGAGTCAAAGGTGCTCTTCATTTTGTCCTGGCTGGCGCTGACATAGGCCGAGCCGGTCATGCTGCCGAAGTTGAAGCTGCCCCCCGCCGCCACGCTGGTCTGCTTCGACTTATAATCGTTGCTGTCCTGCTGGCTGCGCATCAGGAGGTCGCGCCCGATGTCGGCCACGATTTTGTCACCGCTAACCTGCGCACCGTCAAGAATGGCATCGCGTCCGCTGGTCATCGAGACCGTGCCACCGCTGTCGAGGGTGGTCTCCGTCCATGCGGTGCCGTTACCCTTCTCTTTTCCGTTGGCCGCATTCACGCTGGCAAAGACGCCGATACCGTAGCCCGATGTGCCACCACCGACGCTGACCCCGACGCTACCGCCGCTGCTGCTGTTTTTACCCGTCGTTTTTTCGGTATTCGCGGCACCGCCCAGAACAATGTCATTTGCGGCTGCAAGGGCAGTATCCCCTCCGGCCTTCAGCTGGCTGCCGGCAATCAGGATATCGCCGCTGTTTTTACCCTGCCCCTGGCCCGTGGCGGTGATCGCCATGTGACCGCCCGCATTCAGCGTGCTGCCTGCAACGGCATCGCTCTGCGCATGCTGCTCCGATTTCGACTTCTGCGACGACAGGGAAAGGCTGACCCCTAGCCCGTTGTTCGTATCCCCGTCAGACTTCGCCAGAGCCGCGCCTTGGTCAGCCTGCACGCCTGACAACACCGCCTTCGTCGCCTTCAGGGCCGCCAGCCGGTCGTCGCTCTCGTTTGCCACATCCCGCGCCGTGGTGACCGCGCTGTTCAGCGCGCTCCCCGCCGTGCCGGACAGGGCCACCGTCAGGCCGCTGCTCTTCTGCTCGTACTTTTCATCCCGGGTGCGTCTGTCGTGGCCCGGTTCAATCACCACGCTGTCGCCCTGAACCGCAATATCCTTCCGGGCGATGATATCCGCCCCGGCAATGTGCGCCTGCTTACCTGCCGTGATGCTGACGTCCCCGCCCGTCGAGCCGACGGTGCTGAAGCTCCCGCTCTGGGTGGTGCCCTGCTCGCGCAGGTCGTGGGTGGATTTGCTGGTGCCGACGGTGAAGCCGATGCCGCCGGTGCCCATCAGGCCGGACTTTTTGGTCTCCCTGAAGCGCCAGGAGGTGTCGGAGTTGGTGGCCGCCACGATGTCGACGTTGTTCGCCGCCGACAGCGCAACGTCACCGTCGCCTGCCACCGCCGAGCCTAACACCCGCAAGTTGTTGCCCGCCTGCACCGTCACGTTATCGCCGCTCAGCAGGGAACCTTTCTCCCGCGTCGCGCTGTCTTCCTGGATGGTATGTTTTTACTCAGAGAGTCACCGCTGGAAACGGTGTTGCTCCCTGCTTTCAATTTTATCCAGTGCTGTTAAAGAACCTGTATCTGTATGACCAATTGCTATTCCCGCAGCCCCAGCCTGCGCCTGAACGGCAACTGGCTGGCAGAGGCGGGATTCAGCACCGACACGCCGGTCATGGTCAGCGTGGAACAGGGAAGACTGGTGATCGAGCCGGTTAAGGGCTGACGGGTAAAAAGATCCCGGCGCGTAGGCCGGGATTTATCATTTAGAAGCCATTTATAACCACTTCACCCTGATCATATTTCTTTGTTTGATATGCATTATTTTCAAAGATGCATTGATTAAAGTTCTTAATCAACAGATTACATCCCTCATCCTCGATCGTTGTGTTCCCAATAAAGTGAAGCTTCAGATTGTCCGAAAGGAAAATTTTAAAACCATCTTGAGTTTCTTCTATTCTTTCAATTAAATATTGATTATCAAAAGGTCTTCCATAGGGGCCATCTGGCAGAAAGAAGTAAAATGAACTTCTCTTACTTACCCATTGCTTAACTATTTCATTTGGCTTCATTTTTTTATGATCCAGTCATTCTGTGGTGTAGGTAAAAATATCTGAGTACCTCCGCCATGTAGTATAGGATTAGTTCCCTTAGTACCAGTTTGGGCTGCTGCTGCACCTTCGTAATATGTAGTTCCTTTAGGTATTTTTATAACTGCTTGATTTTGGAAAGTGTTTCCCCACTCAGGAAGGACAGCACTATCTAGCTGGGATTGCAACGGGCCTTTTGAAGGTTCTGGAGTCCAATAACGACCATCAGCTTTTGCTGAACCACCATAATCCCGGTATAGATAAATATCTGTTTCTGCAACTTTCTCAGTATATGTTCCACTTCTGAAGGTCGAAGCTGGTGCACGCTGATCATTTGGATTACCTAACGGGCCGGATTCATATGGCCCGTAAGATTTTATGGTTCGTGCTGATTGAGAGGTCTCAGGAGATACAATTTTATTCGTTAAAGAACTTAGTTTGTTTGCTGCTGCCGTACCTAAAATAGGTGCAACTGAAGCGGCTACAATTTTCATCCCATCATAGGTTTCGATGTAAGCTGCTGCTGTAGCTTTATCGACACCAAGCTGTTGCATGACATAGTTCACCATCGCATCCTTCACCTGCTGCTGATTCTGCGCATCAACGCTGGTGATATTCAGCAGGTTCACTATCTGTCCGTAAGCATCCCCGTACTGCTGGCTGGCTTTCGAGTTATAGTTGCCGGTATTTTCATATTCACCTTTGGCCGCGATAACCTCCAGCCTTGCTCCGGCACAGGCCGCACTCCCGGCATTACCGTTACCGCAGGCATCTATAACTTTCTGATCGCTCGCAATATCTTTTTCGCGCAGCTCATTGATGGTCTGCTGCGCTTGTTCTCGTACTGCCGGGTCCTTGCTGTTGAGTTTCAGCTTCGCTAACTCAAGCTCTGTCTTTTCAGACACACTCAGGAAGTTATTCTCCGCCGCATTCTTCCCGGCCCCGGCACCCGCTGCCGCACCCGCCGTGCTGTCACCCGCCAGCCCGCCGGCCATCCCCGCCGAAATCGTGGCCAGGGCGCTGACCATCTGCTTCTGCTCCTCGCTCAGCTTCGACAGGTCTTTCACGTCCGGATACAGCACGCCCGCGATGGCTTTCGCCGCAAGCTCACCCGCTGCGGCGCCCGCGGCACCTGCTGCGGCGCTGTTCCCCTGCAGGGCTGCGACTGCCCCGCCCAGAATGGCGTGGGCAATGGCTTTACCCGCGACGTCATCCTCACTGAGACCCGACCTGTGGCCGATGGCATACGCCAGCTCCGGGGCCGCTGCACCTGCCAGCGCCCCGGCCATGTTCCCGCCCGCAAGGCCCTGCAGCGCGGCCGTGGCTGCCTGGATACCCCGCTGGACCGGGCTGCCGGTGCCGTACTTCTCCATGGCCGTTTTGTATTCGGACGTCTCACGCAGCGCTTTCTGATACTCCGCTTTTTTCTCTTTGCTGGCATCCGGCCCCGGCTCGTATTTGCCCTCTTTCGCCAGCTTGTCCCGGGCCGCATTCAGGCCGGTGATTTCCCCCTGGGTCCGGGCGATATCGGCCGCCTGCGCACCAATTTCAAGGATCAGCTGCGCTGCCTGCAGCCTCTTCTGCTCCTTCTCCTTGTCGAAGATCGGGCTGATGCTGCCGTTGGCGTGCTCCGTGTCGCGGCTCAGATCCGCCACGTCCTGCTGCTGGTTTGCCGTATCGCGGACGGTGATGGTCCCCTCGCTCACTGCCGCCCGGGTGGTGCCTTCCGCGTGGCCGCTGCTGCCCAGCCCGGCAATCAGGCCGTTCGCCATGTTCCCGGCAAACTGCTGCCCGATATTGCCCCCGGAACTGATGCCCGCGCCCTGGTGTTCGGTCCTGAAGTCCGCCCGGTTGTGGATATCGCTGAAGCCCAGCGTGCCGGTGTCGAGGCGGTTTTTCTCCGCCTCCGCCGTCGAGGCAATCACCCCGCCATCCAGCTGGGTGTGGTTCCCCACCGTCACGTCAAAGCCGCCCTTCCCGGCGAAGATCCCGCTCTGCTCCTGCACCGAGTCGTAGTCGCTGGCGATTTTGTCCCGGCTGGCGCTGATGCTCCCGGAGAATCCGCCCGCCCCGAAGGTGTAGCCCACCCCGCCGCTGACGCTGCCCTGCTTACTGTTGTAGTGGTCGCTGTCCTGCGTACTGGCAATGGTCAGGTCGCGCCCGATATCCGCCTTCACGGCTTCGCCGCTCACCTGCGCGCCGGCAAGCGTGGTGTCGCGCCCGCTGTTAATCGTGAGCTGACGGCCCGCATCCACCGTGGCCTCGTTCTGCCGGACCCCGTTGCCCTTCTCGTGCCCTTTGCTGCTGCTGGCACTCGCCGAGATGCTGATGCCCGTCCCGCCGGATCCCGCCCCCAGCCCGACGCCCACGCTGCCGCCGCTGCTGCTGTTTTTACCCGTCGTCTGCTGGGTGTCCTGCGAGGCAAGCAGGTTCACGTCCCGGGCCGCATCAAGCAGCACGTCCTTACCGGCCTTAACCCGGCTGCCCGCCACGGTGATATCGCTCCCGGTGGCCTTAATCGTGACGTTGCTGCCCGCGTTCAGGCTGCTGCCCGCCGATGTTTCGCTCCGCATGTGCGAGGAGGATTTTGACGACTGCGAGCCCAGCGAGGCGTTGATGCCCACGGTGTTGGTGTTGCCGCTGTCAGAGGCCCCCTTCGCCTGGTCCATCGCCACCGCCTGGTCGGACTGCACCAGGGATAACGCCGCCTTCGTCGCCTTCAGGGCCGCCAGCCGGTCGTCGCTCTCGTTTGCCGCATCCCGCGCCGTGGTGACCGCACTGTTCAGCGCGCTCCCCGCCGTGCCGGACAGGGCCACCGTCAGGCCGCTGCTCTTCTGCTCGTACTTCTCATCCCGGGTACGTCTGTCGTGGCCCGGTTCAATCACCACGCTGTCGCCCTGAACCGCAATATCCTTCCGGGCGATGATATCCGCCCCGGCAATGTGCGCCTGCTTACCTGCCGTGATGCTGACGTCCCCGCCCGTCGAGCCGACGGTGCTGAAGCTCCCGCTCTGGGTGGTGCCCTGCTCGCGCAGGTCGTGGGTGGATTTGCTGGTGCCGACGGTGAAGCCGATGCCGCCGGTGCCCATCAGGCCGGATTTTTTGGTCTCCCTGAAGCGCCAGGAGGTGTCGGTGTTGGTGGCCGCCACGATGTCGACGTTGTTCGCCGCCGACAATGCAACGTCACCGTCGCCCGCCACCGCCGAGCCTTTCAACAGCAGGTTGTTGCCCGCCTGCACCGTCACGTTATCGCCGCTCAGTAGGGAACCTTTCTCCCGCGTCGCGCTGTCTTCCTGAATGGTGTGGGTGGTCTTTTTGCTCAGGAACCCGCTGCTGGTTTTGGTTTTCTCCCGGTAGCGATAGTCGCTCTCGGTGGCCGTGGTGAGACTGACGTCGCGGCCCGCCGCCACGCCGATATCACCCTGCGCCGTCACCTCTGCCGCCTGCGCGTTCATGTCGCGCCCGGCGACGATCACCGTGTTGCCACCGCTGGCGATCTCCGTTCCCTGCTGACGCACGGACTCATCGACAGCGGTTTTTTTCTTCGTTTTGCTGCTGGCGCTTTCGGTGCTGGCCTCTGCCAGCAGGTTCACATCGCGACCGGCCCGGATGCCCACATCCCCTTCGGCGGCGATCCCTGCGGCTCGCGCGTTGAGATCGTTGCCAGCGAGCAGGGTCAGATCGCCCCCTGCCGTCAGCGTGCTGCGCTGCTGCGTAACGGACGCCGTCTCTGTCGTTGCGCTGTTGCGCTCATACCGGCTCTCGCTAATCTCATTCGCGGAGATATTAATATCGTTGCCCGCCGCCATGCCGAGGCCGCCACCCGCCGCCACGCTGGCGCCGGTGATATTGATATCCTGCCCGGCACGCATCGTCAGCCCGTCCGTTGCCGCAATGGAAGAGGTGATGCCCACATCCGTACCGCTTAAGCGCATGCGGCCCGCATCCACATTCCACGCCTGTGCGCGGGTGATGTTGTTAATGCTGCCCGTCACACTCTCCAGCCCCAGGGTTTTACCGCTGATGGTGGAACTGATGTTGTTGATATCACCGAGCGCGCTCAGGTTCAGCCCGCCGCCTGCGCTGATAAGCCCGGCGTTAAGGTTGTTGATGCTGTTGCTGCTGTCGATGGACAGCCCCTTCTGCGCCAGCAGCGAACTTCCGCTGTTGGTGACATTGCCGCCCGCCAGCTGCACGTTATTGCCGGAAATGACGCTGCCGCTCTGCACCCTGACGTCTTTTGGCGACAGGTACACCTTCGGGATCATCACGGTCTGGCCGTTAACGGTGGCGGCTTTCCACCACAGAATACTGTGGTCGAGAGTGGCTATCTGGTCTGCCGTCAGCGCCACCCCGAACTTCAGCCCCAGCGAGGTTTGTGCGTCGGCGGCCTTGTCCATCAGATAGCGCATCTGATCGAGATCGGAGCCCAGACCGCTGATATAGCGTGATCCGGTCTGGTTCAGCACGTAGTTACTGACGTACCGCGTATCAAAGGCGGCATCGCCAAGGAAGCGGTAATTTTTCTCCGGATCCAGCCCAAGGCGGTCGAGCATGTACGCGGAACCCAGGAACTGTTTGCTGTCGGTATACTGGCTGCCCGTTTCACGCGGGGCGGCGCCTGGATTGACACCCAGCAGCTTCCACAGGTCGCCAAACAGGGAGGGATCGAGCTGCCCCAGCCCGTCGAGTTTCGGATTGACGGTGATGAGGTACGGGCTGTCAGGATCGGTAGAGGTGACAAAATAGCCGTTCTTACCGGAAGGCAGAGGATAATTGCCTTCAAGGCCGCCAGGTACGAGGTTTACGCCATCGGCAATTGCCTGACCCTCAGCAGCGTTCTGCCAGTCCGGTGCGGTGATGGCCGTTGTGCTGGCATCAGCCAGTGACTGCTGATTCGCGCCACCTGCGATGCTCTGTGTTGATGGCGTATTCAGGTCCGGCGCAACAAGGGTATTGCTGATGGTTCCCGCGTTTGACGTGGTGTTTGTGTTGCTGATGTCATTGTCGAACCTGGCGGTGACAATGCCGCCCGCCTGAATGACTGCGCGGTAAATGTCGCCGAGTTCAGTTTCAGTGGTTTTCCCGTCCAGCGTAAAACGAATTTTATCCGAAACAGGGTCGGGCAGAATGACTGTTCCAATATCAATATTACCTTCGACGTTGGAGGTAATGATGCTGTCAGGGTCTGCATAACCCACCTGTCCCCGGTAGACATATTTCCAGTATTCTGAGGTGGTTGAGTTCTGCCAGGACTGGCTGGAAAGTGTATTGCCCGTCAGGAAAATATCACCGGAGGCGAGGATCGCACTGGCATTATTCTCAAGACGACCGGCGTTAATGGACAGATCGTTGCCAGAGCGAATGCCAGCCACACCACCAGTAGCTGAAACGGCGGTCACCGTCTGGCTGAGGGCAAATTTTTGCTCGCTCTGATCGGCTCGCATACCCCAGGCGGTACTGCCTTTATTCACCGTACAGTGCGTGTTAGCGACCCCGGTACAGATTTCCGCGGGATACCTTGCGATATATTTCCCGTAGCTGCCGTCAGGCAGCTGAGAGAGGTCGATATCGATGGTCGCATTCCCCAACCCGGAAATCGAGGCAGGGTTATAGGTTGTGGTGCTCGAGGTGGTAAGGCCATCGCGGGTATTCAGCAGATGCCCGGTTCTGAGCGTGATATCCCCCTTCGTGGTTTCGATATTGCCGGAGATATTGATGATTTCTGTATTCGCCGCCCCGGAGGCATCCTTCTGCATCACCAGGTCTTCGCCCGCCAGCATATCGCCCCGCAGGTTCGCAATACGATCCGCGAACAGCGACAGGTTATTTCCGGCATAGAGCAGCGCGGTATTGATCACCGACCCGGCGGCGGTGAGCGCCATATTTCCGGCGGTGCCGGTAAAGCCATCAAGCGTGATATCGCCCTGGCTGGAGAGGCTGACATCGCCGCCGGCCTGCAGCGAGCCGCTGCTGTTCATGGCAATCTCACTGCCGGAGAGCGAAGTCGTGCCGCCTCCTGCGGTAATCAGGCCATTATTGGTCACCTTGCCCGCGGCGTTCAGCGTGATGCCGTTGCCCTGCAGGATGCTCTGGTTGCTGATGTCGCCCCGGCTGGTAATGGTCAGCTGGTCGTTTGCCGCCACCACGCCCTGCGCCGTCCAGCTGTTTACCAGCTTCAGCGTCAGGTTGCCGAGCGCCACAATCTGGCCCACGCCGCTGAGGGAGGCCGCTTCGGTAAGCAGATCGCCCCCGCTGAACAGGTTCCCGTTATCGTTGCTGATACTGTCACTGTTCAGCATCAGGCTGCTGTTGCCGAGCAGCGTGCCGCTGTTGGTCAGCGTCTGCGCATTCACCGCCAGCTGTGCCGCCTGCAGAGTACCGGCGTTAGTCAGGCTGTTGCCGGTATAGGTGGCGTGTTGCGTCGCCATCATCGTGCCGCTGTTAGCGAGCTTCGCCACATTCATCAGCAGGTTCGTCGCCTGCAGCCAGCCCGCGCCGTTGTAATCCGCCGTGGAGAGCGTCAGGTCGCCACCGGTGAGGATGTTGCCGTTATTGCGGACCTGCGTGATGCTGGTGAGCGTGGAGTTTCCGTTCCCCTGAATCGTACCGTTATTGCTCACCACCGGGGCGGTCACGCTGAGGGCGTTCTGGCTGAGAAGGACGCCGTTGGTCTGGTTGGTCAGCGTATCCAGCAGCGTAAGCGTCAGGCCGCTGTCGCCCTGTAAACGTCCGTCGTTGTTAAGCGTGCGGGCATCAAGCTGGGTGTTATCCCCCTGCATCTGGCCGCTGTTGCTGATGTCGCCCGCCCGGACGGTAAGGCCTGCCCCGCTCAGCATTTTCCCTGCCTGCATCAGGTCGCCTGTCAGCTGCAGATTAAGTCCGCTGACGCCGCTGATTTCCCCGCTGTTGCTGAGCGAGTCTCCGTCAATATTCAGGTTTTTCGCGCTCAACAGCCCCTGGTTGTCGAGGGCTTTTCCACTGATCCGGACACTGTTCAGGGCAGTAATTTTGCTGCCGGTGACGGCGGCCATGTCGCCGCTTAACGTCAGCGCCAGATCCTGGGCACTCTGGATGGCACCGCTGTTGGTCAGATTTGTGCCTGCAAGGGAGAGGTTCTGCCCCTGCAACCGGCCGCTGTTGGTGATGTCCTGTGCGTTCACCGTCAGCGCCTGCTGGCTCAACAGGTCTCCCCGGTTATTCAGGGCGCCGGTGGTCTCCAGTTCCAGTCCGTTCAGACCAAAGACTGTTCCGGCATTGTCGATGCTGCCCTGCGTCAGGCTGAGGGTATTCCCCTGCAGCGTGGCGGTGTTGGTGAGCCGCACGCCCGTCAGCTGCATGTCGCCTGCGGCGAGCAGATTACCGTTGTTGGTCAGGTACGGTACGTGGAACCTCAGATTGCCCTGGCTCATCAGGTCGCCGTTGTTCAGCAGCGAGCCGGTTAAGCGGGTATCAAACTGGCCTGCAGCAAGCGCGGAGCCACTATGCTGCCAGTCGCCTGCATTCACGCTGAGATCCTGCCCCTGGATGATGCCTGCGGTAGCGAGCTGTCCGGTGGCGATCGCCAGCGAGCCTGCGGTCAGCCAGCGTCCCGCCGCTCCCTGGGAAAGGTTATCCCCGGAAAGGGTCAGCGCATCGACGCCCTGTAACAGCCCTTCGCCGCTGAGGGTGCTGGCCGCAACCGCCAGCGCACCGTCACTGGCGATCAGGCCGTGGTTAGTGATATTCGGGATAGCCAGGCTCAGATTCGCGGCGCTGTAAAGGGTGCCGTTGTGCTGGTTGTCCAGCGTCCCGGTATTCAGCAGCAGGGACGTGTCGCCCTGCAACAGCCCGGCGTTGATAAGCGTCTGCGACTGCGTATTAAGTGCTGACGCGATGGCGACGCCGCTGTTTTCCAGCGTCGGCGCGCTCAGGGTCAGGGTATTCGCGCTGCTTTTGCCGCTGTGGGATAACGTCTCGCTGGCGTTAACGGTCAGGGCCTCTCTGGCGGCCTGCGTCCCCTTCAGATCTGCCTGTCTGGCGGTAATGCTCAGGTTACGGCCCTGAATTTGCGAGGCCCCGGTGGTGGCGATCTGCTGTCCGGACACGCTGAGATCGCCGGTGGCGTTCATCGCTCCGTTAAGCGTCTGGCTGGCGGCGCTGAGAGAGAGCGTATTCCCCGCCACCAGCTCGCCGTTATGCGTCAGGGTAGTGGCATTGAGCGACAGGTTTTGCCCGGCCGTCATGCGCCCGTTGAGGGTGGCGCTGTCGCGGGCAGTCACGCTGATATGCCGGGCGGCATCCGTTTCGCTGCGGGCGTCCTGGCTGAGGTGTTGCGCCGTGAGGGAGACATCCTGCCCGGCGGTCAGTTTTGCATTGCCGTGCGACAGCGTACCCCTGGCGTCGAGCACGAGGTCACGGTCGCTGTTCAGCGAGCCATCCTGCAACGCCAGTTCGCTCTGGCTGTTCAGGGTAATGTTGCCCCCGGCTTTATGGTCGCCGGTCAGCGCCATACTTTCGCCCTTCGCGGTAATCCCGCCGCTGGCCAGGCTGTTATGCATCGTCAACCTGCCGCTGGCATCAAGGGTGATATCCCCCTCGCGGGCATTCAGGTTGCCGAGGTTAACGCCCACCCCTTTTTCGCTGGAGACCAGGCGAATACGGTTGGCGTACATCCCGCCCAGCGCCCCGGTGTCCACCGCTACTTTCGGCGCAGGGCCTTCGCCCGGGATGGCGCTGATGCTGCCATCGGCCGCAACCCGGTTCGCCCCTGCCACCACCGTCAGGGATTTGGCGTGCAGTTGGGCGTTGATGTCGGTGGCACGGGAGATAATCGACACCGCGTCGCTCTGACTTGCGTCCAGGCCCTGGCCTTCAATCAGGATGCTGCCCTTGCTGACATCCAGCGACTGCAGTTTGCCGCTGGCGTCGAGCACCGGTTTGCCGGTGGTCAACGTCGCGTTAGGAGTGTTGATGAACCCGCAGCCGTTACAGGTGATGCCGTAGGGGTTGGCGACCATTACGTTAGCGGCTTTGCCCGCCACTTCGGTATAGCCCTGCAGCTGCGACCGGTTGGTGCCGGTGACTTCGTTGATAATGCCCGTCGCTTCCCTGCCCGCCGTCAGGTTGGGGTTGCCCTGAATCAGCCCGCCAAGCTGGGTCTGATTCATCTTGCCGGTGGCATTGTTGAGGATCAACCCCTCTTTACCAACGTTGTAATCCTGATACTGGTTATGCGATATACCTGCGCCGTTCGGGGTGGCGATATTGACCACCGGCACGCCGTTAGCGGCCTGATCCTGCTGGGTGTTGCCGGTTGGCGTCAGCGTTGCCGCCACGGCAGGCAGCATCGGCTGCGTGGCGAGCAGCACGCTCAGTAAGGCGCTGAGTACGCGCCGGGGTAAACTCACCTGTTCCTTGTCCATCATCCCTGTCCCTTAAAACGCCACCGACACGCGGTAATAAATATTCAGACGATCCGGCCCCAGCCAGTCCGGATACGCAAGCGGTGTGCCCGCCGTTAACTGGCTTGAGAAGACGCGGTTCACGCTGTTCAACCCCACCGCCGCGCCCCACAGGGTGCCGGAGGCGTAGCGGTCGAAACCGTCTTTTTTCAGCCAGCCGCCGTCCAGCGCCGCCAGAGCGCCGATCTGCCCGATCCACGGCAGGGTGAAGAGCGAATAGTTGATCTCATTTCGCCAGTAGCCGCCGTTATCGCCGGAAAGATACTGCTCCTTAAAGCCGCGTACCGAGGTCTCGCCCCCCAGAGTTAAGCGCTCGCTGCCGTAGAGCCGGTCGGGGGACCACTGAAAATAGGCGCTGGAGAGCCACCACAGCCGGTCGGCCAGCGGTTGCTGATAGCTGGCGTTCAGGCTCCATTTGCGAAACTCCGCTTTTGGCACATCGCCGTGCTTGTCGTTGTCATCCTCAGCCCCCAGCCAGGGCACGCCCTGGGTGAAGGTCGGGTTAAAGGTCGCCACGCCGGTGGCGATTTTTTGCGTGTGGTTGATGCCCAGCGAAAAGCTCGAAAGCTTGCGGCTGCTTGTGGCGAGCAGGACATCGTCGAGGTAGTTATGGTTGATACGGTGGGTCAGGCCCACCGCGGCGCTGGTCTTGATATCGCCATTACGGAACAGCACCCAGGAGCCGTTCAGCCGGTGAGTTTCGTTATCGCCGGTCGAGCGCCAGCGATAGCCATTGTTATCGATGGTGCTGAGGTAGTTGCTCCAGCTGTAGCTGTAATCGAGCAGGCCATAGCCGTAGGGCACGCTGACGCCTGCGGCAAAATTCTGCGCATCCTTACTGCTGGAAAAATCGCTGCTGCGCCCGCCGCTGATAAACCACTTATCGGCGATCCCCAGAAGGTTGTTGCCGGTGAGCGCGCCGCTGAGCTGGCCGGTGCCGGTGCTCTTTTGCCCGCTGTTATCGAAGCTTATCGAGCCGTTAAGCGGGAATTCCGGGTCGGCGGTGAGATTAACGATCGAGTATCCCTGGCGCTCGCCGGGCAGGATCTCTATCTGAACAGGGGTCTGACGCACCCGGTTCAGCTGCTCCATCCCCTGTTCGATATCGCGCAGGTTGAGGATCTTGCCCACCCGTCCCGGGAAGGTCATATCCAGCGTGCGTTCCGGCACGCCTTCCAGGCGGATCTGCTCGAGCTTGCCTTCCAGCACCGCGATATGCAGCGTGCCACGGCTCAGATCCTGCTCGGTCAGAAAGGCGCGGCTGGTGATGTACCCCCGGCTGATATACCAGTCTGAGACCGCATGCGTCAGGGCGCTGAGGCCCGCCATATTCAGGCACTGGTTGCGCCAGGGCGCGGTAAGGCGGCGCTCGGCAACGTCCGGCATGGCAGTGGCACCGTCCAGCACGATCTGGTTGATAACAAAACAGGGGCCGCCAGCGGCAGGTTGTACGGGGGATGAAGAGGCCGCGGGCAGGACCGTGCTGCGTTCCAGCTCGTCGCGCTGGCGCTGGTTTTGATCCAGCAGCTGCTGTTGCTGCTGTTGAACAGCGCTGCGATCCGCTGGCGACAGCAACGCCGCGTAGGCACTGCCGAGTGGCCATAAAATGAGAGTGACAAAAAGCCCTGTTAATCTGGTCATCCTTACCTTCACTACATCCCTGCCTTCTGTCCGTTTTCAGACTGGCGTACAAAAAAGGAGCAAAATATGTCAAAAAGTAACCTGTGTAAATGCACGTAAAAGGTCGACAGGGTTTTTTTCAGACTTTTTTTGCTCTTTTAGGAATTTATTCAGGAAATGAATGCGAAATGCGCCCGCGCAAATTTAACGCACGTCGTCGTCGCGCCATTCATCAGACATGTGTATTATTCCCTGTTGTTTTCCTGACAACTATCCTTAACTCAAATACTTAAGCGCCAAAGCGAAAAGCATCATGAGCACACCGATCAAACGGCTGGAAATCATTAAAAACGCCATTGAGCTTGAAGATGACGACATCATCGAGAGCCAGCTGGCACGGTTAAAAAGCGAAGCCTTTGACGATGAGCTTCGGGCGATCGTCGTGGCGCTTGAGCAGAAAAACTACACCGCGGCGTTAACCGCTATCGCCAGCTGGTTACAGAGCCAGCGCGCCGTCGCCCCGTGGCGCGACCCGCAGCTTGCCGCCAGCAAGCTGGAGCTGAAGGCGCTGGAGGAGCGCCTGCGTGATTTAATCGATCGCCGCAATGCCCGCGTCCAGCAGCTGGATGAATTTAACGACCTCTACCTCACCCGCCTCGGCCCGCTGATGAGCCAGATCCTCGCCCTGCGCAAAACCCTGGCGGAGCTCAATCTGCGCCGCCAGCAGGCGGAAACCCGCCGTCGGGAAGCGGACTATCGCCGCTGCCAGCAGTACGTTGCCCAGGCGGTGGAGGTGCTGACCACCCTGACCCAACACTGGCGCGATCTGCCCGCCGACTCGATGCAGGCCGCCGCCGCGCGCAAGCATCTGCAGCAGCAAAGCAACCTGATTGCCAACCTGCTGGCCGAAGCCCAGGAGCTGGAAACCGGCTTAACCCGGGAAGAGGAGCCCGCCCGCCAGGCACGGGACGAAGCCAACGACGAGTATGAAAAATACCGCGAGCAGCAGCACGAAGCGGAGATCCGCCTGCGCAAGGGCCAGGATCTCTCAGAAGAGGATCAGAACGAGTTAAAACGGCTCTGGCGTCAGGCGAGCAAGCTCTGTCATCCGGATCTGGTGGCGGATGAGCTGAAAGAAGAGGCGAACGCCATGATGGTGCAGCTGAACCAGGCGAAGCAGCGTGGCGACGTGAAGGCGATCCGCTCCCTGGTGGCCCGCCTGCATCAGGGGCTGGAGCCGCTGATGGCCAGCGACAGGCTGAACGATCTGACGCGTATCCGCAAAAAGATGGCCCAGGTGCGCGAACAGATCGACACCCTGGTGAGCGAACTGGCGGAGCTGGAAAAAGAGGAGTCCTGGCTGCTGGTCTCCTCGCTGAGCAATATGGAAACTTATTTTGCCCAGCAGGAGAAAGCCTTACGTGAGGTGCGCGCCTCGCTGGAACATCAGGTCAGCGAAGCGCAGCTCGACGACGTGGCCTGACTATTTGGCGTGCCAGTAAGCGCTGGCACGCACCAGCTTCTGATCGATGGCGTCGGTTTCAAACAGGCGACTCAGGTTTTTCACCACCTTCCCTTCCCCGGTCAGCCAGATGAAGTAATCCTCCGCCGGCACGCTGAGGGCGGTCAGACGATCCGCCACCGCCTGCTCGTTATGCCCCACCACCCAGGTGATGTTGAACTCGCTCAGGTGCGCCAGATAGTCCTGACAGGCGGCATCCCCGACGGTCACCACGGCATGCACTTCCGGGCGCACCGGCAGGGCGCGCAGCGCCTCCAGACGGCGGCGCAGGGCGGGCATTCCCGACTCATCGCAGACGTAGAGCTGCCAGGCGTAATCTTCCGGCACCACCAGGGAACCGCGCGGGCCGCCGATGGAGAGCGTATCCCCCGGCTTTGCCTCTACCGCCCACTGGCTTGCCACCCCGCCGTCGTGGATAAAGAAGTCGAGCGCCAGCTCGTGACGGGCCGCGTCATACAGCGGAGTGTAATCCCGCGCCTGCGGACGCACGCCGTCGCCCCAGTTAACGCCCTCGTCCGTCACCACCGGCGGCACAAAGGTCGTGCCCGGTTGCGGGAAAAAGACTTTGGAATGGTCGTCGAAGCCGCGGGAGCTGAAGCCCTCCAGCGCCTCGCCGCCTAACACGATGCGCTGAAAACCGGCACTGACGCGCTCAACGCGGAGTACGTTCAGCTCGCGAAAACGCAGGTCGTTGCGGACACGTTGTGGGTAGCGGGTAGTGGTCATAATTTGCCTTCGTGATGTGAAAACGATATATCGAAAATGAAAGTTAAATGATAATGATTGCTAATAAACAAAAATGCAAGATGTTTTAGATTGCATCTAAAACTAATTTAGATATAAATTAGATATATCAAATTAAAGGAAAACCCTATGCGACAGGCACACGAAGGCGGCGGACGCCGTCAGCGCTTTTTTGGTCACGGTGAGTTAAGGCTGGTGATTCTGGACCTCCTGACCCGCAATGCCAGCCACGGTTATGAGCTGATTAAAGACATTGAAAGCATGACCCAGGGAAACTACACGCCGAGCCCTGGGGTGATTTATCCCACGCTGGATTTCCTGCAGGATCAGCAGTTCATCACCTTCACCGAAGAAGAGAACGGGCGCAAACAGATTGCCATCACCGTAGCCGGACAGCGCTGGTTGGATGAGAACCTGGAACAGCTTGAGAACATCCAGGCGCGCATCAAAGCACGCTGCGTGGGCTTCCAGCTGCGTAAAAACCCGCAGATGAAGCGGGCACTCGACAATTTTAAAGCGGTGCTGGATTTGAAGGTCAACCAGGAAGGATTGAGCGACGCGCAGCTTAAACAGATTATTGCGGTTATTGACCGCGCGTCGCTGGAGATCAATCAGCTGGATTAAGCGACGGCTTCCCCGCTAACGCGGAACACCTTCACCAGCTCTTTCAGGTTCATCGCCTGATCGTTAAGGGAGGATGCCGCCGCCACGGACTCTTCCACCAGCGCGGAGTTCTGCTGGGTGGTGGCATCAATCAGGCCAATGGCGCTGTTGATCTGCGAGATGCCTTCCGTCTGCTCGTGGCTCGCCTGACGAATTTCGCGCAGGATGACGTCCATCTCCTGCACGTTCCCCACCATGCCATTGATCAGCCCGCTGGCTTTTTCCACCAGCGCCATCCCGTCCTGCGTCTGGCTGGTTGAGCTCTCAATCAGCTGGCGAATTTCGCTGGCCGAAGTAGCGCTTTTCTGCGCCAGCTGGCGAACCTCACCGGCCACCACCGCAAAGCCGCGACCATGCTCACCCGCGCGGGCCGCTTCTACCGCCGCGTTCAGCGCCAGAATGTTGGTCTGGAAGGCAATGGAGTCGATCAGGTTGATGATGTCGGACATCCGGTTAGAGGTCTCGTTGATCAGGCGCATTTTGCTGGTGACCTGCAGCATCATCTCGCCGTTGTTTTTCACCACCCTGGCCGCATCGGCCGAGAGGGTCGTCGCTTCCCCGGTATGTGACGCGGTGTTTTTCACCGTCGCGGTGATCTGCTCCATCGACGCCGCCGTTTGCTCAACGGAGCTGGCCTGCTCTTCGGTTCGCGCAGCCAGATCCTGGTTGCCCGCCACAATCTGCGCCGCAGCGCTGGAGATACTCTCCGAGCCGGTCTGCACCTGCTGAACAATCTCCAGCAGACGAACTTTCATCTCCATCAGCGCCGTCAGCAGCTGGCCGGTTTCGTCTTTCCCGTGGGAGGCCATGCTGCGGGTCAGATCGCCCTCGGCAATGGCCTGGGCAAAATCCACCGCCTCGCCCAGCGGACGGGTAATCGAGCGCACGATAAACCACCCCATCAGGCTGCCCACCGCCACGCTGAACAGGGTGATAAGGATCAGCAGCAGGCGGTTGCTTTTGAAATCGCCGTCCACCTCCACGCCCGCGCGCTGCATCTCGGTGTCCTGGATCGCAATCAGCTCCTGCACCTTCGCCTTATAGGCCTGCTGCAGGGTGAGGGTGTTGGTCATCATCTCCTGAATCGCCCCGGCCCGATCGTTGCTCTGCACCGCCTGCAGGATGCGGTAGCGGGAGTCAAGATACTGCTGGCGGACCCCGCGGATATCGCTCAGCACCTGCTGGGATTTAGCATCCTGCAGGGCCGTGTTCAGCTCGCCCAGGATCAGGGTGATACGCTCGCTGATCTCTTTCAGATGCTGCTCTGATTGCGCCGTGTACTTGCCCTGGTCGTCCAGCAGCATCAGCTGTTGAGTGCTAATAAATTCCTGGAAGTTTTCGATTAACTGGTTGGCTTTTACCGTGGTGGGATAATCGCTGGTGATGATGGATTGCATCCCGTTATTTGCCCGGTTAAGGCTCATCAGAGATAAACTCGCACTTATCCCCATCAGGACAATAAAGAATCCAAACGCCAGAAATAATTTCGTGCCGATTTTTACGTCATGTAAGAACATATTTACTCCATCGATGTGATTATTTCTCAGACGATCAGCGTTATCGGTAACTTCATCGCTAACTTTATGACTTTGATCGCTTTTTTATTTCATAACCACCTTAATAGATAGGCACTGGCTATTAATTCTGGCTCATCGATCGTTACGTGACCACCGGAACAGGCTTTTTTGACACCGCATTAGGGAAAACAGACTCAGGCAGGAAGAATAAACTGAGGCGATTTTTTTTAGTTATTTAATATTCAATTAACAACTAACGATAAAAAGAAATACAGCTCATAAATAAAAAGCCGTTTACTCCTCGCAGAGCAAACGGCTTTTTTGGAACACGACTGACTCAGTGCAGGACGGTGACCGCATCTTCCAGACGTTTCGCCCGATGCTTCACCATCGCCGACACCTGCGCGCTGGTTTCGACCAGCGCCGCGTTTTTCTGGGTAATCGAATCCAGTTCAGCGACCGCCCGGGTCAGCTCCGACAGGCCTGACGCCTGCTCGGAGGTGGACTGGCTGATCTCGGCGATCAGTCGGGTGACGTTCTGCACTTTCTCGACGATGTCGTCCATGGTACGTCCGGCGGCATGAACCTGCTCCGAGCCGGACAGCACTTTACTGGCGCTGGCGTCGATCAGCTTGCGGATATCGTTGGCGGCGTTAGCGCTGCGGCTGGCCAGATGACGTACTTCCCCGGCCACCACCGCGAAGCCTTTGCCCTGCTCCCCTGCTCTGGCCGCTTCTACCGCCGCATTCAGCGCCAGAATATTGGTCTGGAAGGCGATGTCGTTAATCAGCTTGGTGATGGAGCCGATACGCTGGGTGCTGTCGGCAATCTCGTCCATGGTTTTGACCACCGTCTGCATCGCGTGTCCGCCTTCGGTGGCGGCGTCGCTGGCGGCGATAGAGAGTTTATCGGCATCGACGGCGGTTCGGGTGTTGCTCTGCACGGTCATCGCCAGCTGGTTCATGGTCTCGACGGTCTGTTTCACGTTGGAGACGGTCTGGTGCGTGCGATCGTTGAGGTCGTCGTTGCCCCGCGCCAGCTGGTCGCTGCCGTCGCGCACGTTAACCACCTGGCTTGAGACGTCGTTGATCAGCCAGCGGCACATCAGGCCGAGCTGCCCGACCGCCCGCAGGGTCAGCCCCAGCTCGTCGCTGCGGTTAAGGTGCTCCACGCTGTTGCGCTCGCCCGTCGCCACCTTCAGCGCCTGGCGCGCCACGTTTTCAACCGGACGCACGATCTGCTGTTCAAACAGCAGGGTTCCCAGCAGCATCACCAGCGCGCTGGCGCCCAGTGCCGCCCAGCCCGCCCCGGTGGCGAACAGGGTCGCCGCCAGCACGGCAAACAGCGCCGTCATCACGCTGCGCACCCGCCAGCGCAGCGGCATCGCCGGGAGTTTACCGGCCCAGCCTCTGGCAACCACCAGCCCCTTATGCACCCGCTTTTTGCTGCGCCCTTCGTTCAGGGCTTTATACAGCGGCTCCACGGCGGCAATCTCCTCCGGCGTGGCCTTCACGCGAATGGACATATACCCGGTAGTCTGGCCGTTGCGCACCATCGGCACCGCATTGGCGCGCACCCAGTAGTGATCGCCATTTTTACGGCGGTTTTTGACGATGCCGCTCCAGGGCTCACCCTGTTGCAGGGTGGACCACATGTCGGCAAAGGCCGCTTTTGGCATGTCCGGGTGGCGAACGAGGTTGTGCGGCTGCCCGACGAGTTCGGCCAGCGTGTAGCCACTCACCTGAACAAAGGTGTCATTGGCCTGGGTAATGTAGCTGTGCAGATCGGTGGTGGACATCAGGGTGGTGTCATCTTGCAGCGGATATTCACACTGCGTGACAAACGGTTGAGGCGACATAGGCATCCCTTGCAGGTTACTTGAATGTTATTTTTGTGGCGTAAATATTTTACGGCGGTAACGAACATATCTTTAGATGTTAAACATGCCTAAGATCGCAAAACGCAACTAAACCGCATTTTTTGTGTGTTTTTTTAATTTATTGATATCTAATGATTTCAATTCGCAACTACTCCTGAAGGAGGATCCCTGTCTGCCCCCAATACAGCCTATATCCGCCCTAAAACAGGGCAAATGCACTGCCAGCGGGCATCTCTGCATCTGAAAGTTCCATGTCGCAGCGGCCGCGCTGCCGTTTTGCATGATTAAATATTGTGTAACATTATTTTAACCTGGCGTTTATCCCGATTTTTGTTAAGTCCCCGGATGTGGCGTAAAGCCTGCAATACTTAATCCAGTATCATGTGATACGCCATACCCGGGAGCATATTTTGAACAGGTTACCTTCCAGCGCGTCGGCCCTTGCCTGTACCGCGCACGCCCTGAATCTCATTGAGAAGCGAACGCTTGATCATGAGGAGATGAAACAACTTAACCGCGAGGTGATTGATTACTTCAAAGAGCATGTAAATCCCGGGTTTTTGGAATACAGAAAATCTGTTACTGCAGGCGGGGATTACGGAGCCGTAGAGTGGCAAGCAGGAAGTCTCAATACGCTTGTCGACACCCAGGGACAGGAGTTTATAGATTGCCTGGGTGGATTTGGTATTTTCAACGTGGGGCACCGTAATCCAGTAGTGGTTTCCGCCGTACAAAATCAGCTTGCAAAACAACCCCTTCATAGCCAGGAACTGCTTGACCCTTTACGGGCGATGCTGGCAAAAACGCTGGCGGCACTGACGCCGGGGAAACTGAAATACAGCTTCTTCTGTAACAGCGGCACGGAATCGGTCGAAGCGGCGATCAAACTCGCCAAAGCGTACCAGTCGCCGCGCGGGAAATTCACCTTTATCGCCACCAGCGGTGCTTTCCACGGCAAGTCGCTGGGGGCCCTCTCTGCCACGGCGAAATCCACCTTCCGCAAACCCTTTATGCCGCTGCTGCCGGGCTTCCGCCATGTGCCGTTCGGCGATATCAACGCCATGCGTACCATGCTGAGCGAATGCCGTAAAACCGGCGATGACGTGGCGGCGGTGATCCTCGAGCCTATCCAGGGCGAAGGGGGCGTGATCCTGCCTCCGCAGGGCTACCTGCCCGCGGTGCGTCAGCTGTGCGATGAGTTTGGCGCGCTGCTGATCCTGGACGAAGTGCAGACCGGCATGGGCCGCACCGGCAAGATGTTCGCCTGCGAGCATGAGAACGTGCAGCCGGACATCCTGTGTCTCGCCAAAGCGCTGGGCGGCGGCGTGATGCCGATTGGCGCCACGGTCGCTACCGAAGAGGTGTTCTCGGTGCTGTTCGACAATCCTTTCCTGCACACCACCACCTTTGGCGGCAACCCGCTGGCCTGTGCCGCGGCGCTGGCGACCATCAACGTGCTGCTGGAGCAGAACCTGCCCGCCCAGGCGGAGCAGAAAGGCGACATGCTGCTGGACGGCTTCCGCCAGCTCGGGCGTGAGTACCCGGACCTGGTGCAGGATGCGCGCGGTAAAGGGATGCTGATGGCGATTGAGTTTGTCGATAACGAAACCGGCTACAGCTTCGCGAGCGAGATGTTCCGCCAGCGGGTGCTGGTTGCAGGCACGCTGAACAACTCGAAAACGATCCGCATCGAACCGCCGCTGACGCTGACCATTGAGCAGTGTGAGCTGGTGCTGAAAGCGGCCCGCAAGGCGCTGGCAGCGCTGCGGGTGAGCGTGACTGAAGCGTAAAATACGCCGGGCGGCGCGATGCTTGCCCGGCCTACGAGTCTGTGCCTGTTGTTGCCCGGTGGCGCTTCGCTTACCGGGCCTATAACTGCCACAACGACGTTGGTTTTTGTAGGCCGGGCAAGCGTAGCGCCCCCGGCATGTCAAATTTTACCGGTGAAACTCAGCCACGGTCATGGTAAACCGCAGCACGCTCTCCCCGTCGTTCACATAGCTATGCGCCGCGTCGGTTTTCGCCACCGCCGACGCACCGGCAATCACCTGATTAACGCTCTCCTCCACCTTCAGGGTTAATACTCCCGCCTCCACGTGAAGCAGTTCAAATGTCCCTGCCGGATGGCCTGGCGAGCTGAAGCTTTCTCCCGGCTGCATCTCCCATCGCCAGAGCTCAATCATGTCCGGGCCGGCGGTGCCCGCCAGCAGTCGGGCGCTGCCGCCCTTCTCACCCTGCCAGAGCACCGGGATCGCCGCTTCCTCGATAATGTGCACCTGCGGCTCGCTGGCGACGTTGACGATGTCCGCCACCGAGATGCCCAGTGCCGCCGCCAGTTTGCAGAGGATCGCAATGCTGGGGTTAGCCGCCCCTTTCTCGATCTCCACCAGCATCCCTTTGCTGACGCAGGCCCGGCGCGACAGCTCATCCAGCGACAGCTTTTTCTCTTTCCGCCAGTTGCGGATACGGTTTGCCACCGCCAGGCTTACCTGGGCGACATCGGCACCCGTTGCAGTCATTATATTGACTTTATCAGTCATTGGTCATTACCATGGTATAAAACAGTCAATACAGGATTATTTATGTCCCTTCTCACGCCGTCAATAGACCCGCGCCTTGCCGGGATCGCGCCGGGGTTCCGCGCACTGAGCATTGTGGTTGAAGCTGCGCCGATTACCGCGCCGGAGGTTGCGCCTGCGGTGTTAGCCCAGGCCTGCCAGCAGGTATTAAATGATGACGTGGCCTGGGCCGATGCCCATCTCGCCGCCTGGGATGAGGTGTTCAAGGCCTTTGGCGCTAAACCGAAACGCACGCCCTGCTCCGCCAGCGCCCTGCGCAAGCGGGTCCTGAAAGACGGCACATTGCCGCCGCTCGATCCGGTGGTGGATATCTACAATGCCATCAGCATCCGCTACGCCATTCCGGTGGGCGGGGAGAATCTCGCCGCGTATACCGGGGCCCCGCGCCTGACCCTGGCCGACGGCAGCGAACCTTTTGATACCTTCAAAGAGGGGCAGCCGAGCGTGGAACATCCCGATGCGGGAGAGGTTATCTGGCGCGATGACCTGGGAGTGACCTGCCGCCGCTGGAACTGGCGACAAGGGGTGCGTACCCGCCTTGATAGTAAGGCGCAGACCATGTGGTTTGTTCTCGAAAGCCTGCCCGAGATGCCGTTAACGGCGCTGGAGGCGGCGGGGGATGAGCTGGTCAGCCATCTGCAAAAATTGATGCCGGGGGCAACGGCGCAGGTGCAGCTGCTGGAGCTGGCCTGAAAAACGCCGGGCGGCGCTGCGCTTGCCCGGCCTACAAAACCCGAACATTGTGGCCTTTGTAGGCCCGGTAAGCGCAGCGCTACCGGGCAACAAACCGCACAACCCCTACTCCGGCATCAACCCGACGAAACACCGTTTTTTACGCGGCTCCGACATCAAATCCTCAAGCTGTTCCACGCATGCCAGGTAATGCGGGGTCTTTTTATGCGCCGCCACCGCCTCTTCATCCTTATAGGCTTCGTAGATAAAGAACCGGGTTTTCACCCGCGGATCCTGCAGCACGTCGAAGCGCAAATTGCCCGGCTCCTGGATCGCTCCTTCGTGGTTGGCGCGAAACACCTGCAAAAACTCGTCTACCTTATCCGGCTTAATGTTGATCTCCACTAACGTCACGTTCATTGTCCTTCTCCCTGTTTTTCTTCCAGCCAGAACTGATACGCCTCGCGGGCGCTCATCTTCTCGTGTACCACTTTCTTCACCGCCTTCAGCATCGCCAGCGGCGCGCTGGACTGGAAGATATTGCGTCCCATATCGACGCCCGACGCGCCCTGGTCGATGGCGCGGAAGCACATCTCCAGCGCCTCCTGCTCCGGCAGCTTTTTCCCCCCGGCGATCACAATCGGCACCGGGCAGCTGGCGGTCACTTTTTCGAATCCCTCTTCCACAAAATAGGTTTTGACGAACTGGGCCCCCATTTCGGCGGCGATACGGCTGGCGAGAGAGAAGTAGCGCGCATCCCGGGCCATCTCTTTGCCCACCCCGGTCACCGCCAGGGTCGGCATGCCGTAGCGACTGCCTGCATCCACCAGCTTGATGATGTTGTTGATCGACTGATGCTCATACTCGCTGCCGATATAGACCTGCGCCGCCACCGCGCAGACGTTGAGGCGCAGGGCATCCTCCATCGCCACCGCCACGCACTCGTTGGAGAGCTCGCCGAGCATCGAGTTGCCCCCGGAGGCGCGCAGCACCACCGGCTTATTGGTGGCGGGCGGCACGGTGCTCCTGAGAATCCCGCGGGTACACATCAGCACGTCGGTTTCACCGAACAGCGGCGCGATGGAGAGATCGATACGCTCAAGCCCGGTGGTCGGCCCCTGGAAATAGCCGTGATCGAAGGCCAGCATCACCGTGCGGTTGCTGTTGGGGTTGAAGATCCGCGCCATGCGGGACTGCATCCCCCAGTCCAGCGCCCCGCACCCTTTCAGGGTGAAAGGCACGTTCTGCTGCGGTCGGTCGATGCCAAAGTTCTTACCCTCTTTGATGTCGTCTAAATCAGCCATGTTCTCTCCCGTCAGAAGTCGTAGTTGTTGATGTTCTCTTTGGTGAACACCACCCGCTCCGGCAGCAGCACGATGCCGTTGCCTTTCGCTTCATACTGATAGCCCTGCACGCTGTTCGGCTCGACCTTCAGGGCGCCGATATCTTTGATCTCCACGCTGTCGCCCACGTTAAGATCGCCTTTTTTCAGCAAACGATCGGCGACATTGACCGCAATTTTGCCCTGCTGTACCACGTCCCACAGGCCAAAGGCTTTTACCGTCCCGCGCTCCACGTACGGACGCATCACGTTTGGCGTGCTGAAGCCGACAATCGCCACCCCTTCACGCTTCAGGTTTTCTGCCGCCTGGGCGGCCGCTGGCAGGGCGTTGGCGTCCGGGGCGATGATCGCATCCAGATCCGGATAGGCTTTTAAGATCCCTTCGGCGGTCTGCAGGGATTTGGTGGCATCGTTATAGCCAAACTGGGTGGTAACGATCTGCCACTGAGGATGATCTTTGGCGATTTTGGCTTTCGCCTCTTTCACCCACTGGTTCTGATCGGTGACGGTGGGGCTGGAGTAGAAGAACGCCACTTTGGCATCCGGTTTGGTCACCTGCTTCGAGGCCATCTCCACCAGCAGGCCGCCGAGCTGTTCCGGGGTGCCCTGGTTGATGTAGATGCTGCGGCACTCCGGTTTGGTGTCGGAGTCCCAGGTCAGCACTTTCACCCCGCGCTGCATGGCGCGCTTCAGCGCCGGGCAGAGGCCGTCGGGCGACACCGCCGAGACGATAATGGCGTTGTAGCCCTGATTGACGAAGTTATTGATCAGCTGCACCTGCCCGGAGACGCTCGGCTCGGTCGGGCCATCGTAGGTGACGTCCGTTCCCAGCGCTTTACCCGCCTCTTTCGCGCCGTTGCCGCCGCTGGTAAAGAAGCCGACGCCCACCAGTTTCGGGATAAACGCGATGCGATCCGCCGCCTGGGTCGTTGCCACGCTTAACGCCACTGCCAGCACCATCAGTTTTATTTTCATCTTACGCTCCGGGTAGTTTTGTGAAGAGAGATCGCACCCATTCACGGTGCAGACTCAGTGAACGTCCCATCACCACCACAACCAACAGCGCCCCTGACAGCGCGCTCGACACCTGGTTGGGGATGCCGACCATCTGTAACCCCTGTTGCAGATACCCCACCAGCAATGCCGCCAGTGCAGTACCTAATACCGAACCTGAACCGCCATAAATATTCGCCCCACCCAGCACCGCGGCGGTGAGCGCCGGCATCAGCAGATCGCGCCCTAAATCGGAGCGCGCCGAGCCGAAATAGGAGACCATCACCAGGGCGGCAATTGCCGAGGCTATCCCCACCAGGCCATACAGCGCGTAAGGCATGCCGTTGACCGACAGCGCCGCATAGCGCGCCGCGCGCGGGTTCTGCCCAATCAGAAACAGATGTCGGCCAAAGCGCCCGCGATGGGTGATAAGCCAGAAGAAGAAGGTAATCATCGCGAACAGCACCAGCGGGATCGGCAGCCCCAGCACGGTGAGGTTGGCAAAGGCCGTGAAGCTCTCCGGGAAGCCGCCAATGCCTTCATACCCGGTGGCCCCGGCCATGCCCGAGAGCAGCAGCGCCCCGCCGCCGTACAGGTAGAGCGTGCCGAGGGTGATCACCAGCGGGCTGATCCCGGTGTAGTGAATCAACGCCGCGTTAAACAGCCCGCACAGCAGCCCGAGCAGCAGGGTGAGCGGGATCGCCGCCACCATCGGCACGCCGGACTGCATCATCACCCCCAGCGCGATGGCGCACAGGCCAATGATGGAGCCGAGCGAGATGTCGATCCCGCCGCTGATGATCACTAATGTCAGCGGCAGGGCCACGATGCCGATGCAGATAAAGTCGCTGGTGCTGAACAGCAGCATGTTGATGTCGAGCATCCGCGGATTGAGGGTGCCGAACAGCAGGATCTCCAGCACCAGTAAAAGCAGCAGCGCCCACTCCCAGTTAAGCTTCATTTACGCCACCTCTTTTTTGCGTTTGGGAAACGGGGTGACGTGCTTTCCCCCTTTGTTTCCCGGCTGGAATCGGCTGTACTTCAGCGCCCGCTGATGACGCGCCAGCGCCTGGCGCAGCCGTCCGTCGAGCACCAGCACTCCCAGCAGCACCAGCCCGGCGATAAAGTCGTTCCACCAGGCCGGTAGGCGGAACAGCACCAGCACGGTGTCGATCTGGGTCAGGAAGAAGGCCCCCAGCAGGGCGCCGATTAAGGTGCCGGTGCCGCCGAGCAGGGAGATGCCCCCCAGCACGCAGGCGGCGATGGCTTTCATCTCCAGCCCGCTGCCGGTCTGGTTCGGCACGAAGCCGATCTGCGCGGCAAAGACGATCCCGGCGCAGGCCGCCAGCACGCCGTTTAGGGTAAAGGCCGCCATCCGGGTGCGGTTGACCGCCACGCCCAGCTGACGGGCGGCGGCGAGGTTATCCCCGACGGCGTAAAAATCCCGGCCAAAGGCGGTGCGCGACAGTGTCCAGGCCCCAACGGCGGCAAAGGCCAGCACCACCATCCCCAGCGGGGATATCCCGAGCGCCACCGGCTCCGACAGGGATTTCAGGCTCACCGGCAGGCCCTCGATCCACTTCCCGTCGGTCCAGAGCAACATCGCCCCGCGATAGAGTCCCAGCGTGCCGAGGGTGGCGACAATCGCCGGAATACGCAGCCCCACCACCAGCAGGCCGTTAAAGGCCCCGGCCAGCGCGCCGATAGCCAGTGCAAACAGGATCGCCACCGGCAGGCCGTAGCCGTTGTTCAGCGCCACGCCCACGGCAATGGCGCACAGCCCGACAATCGAGCCGACCGACACATCGATATTGCGGGTCAGCATCACCAGCCCCGCCCCGAGAGCCAGCAGGATCAGAATTTGCGAGCTGGCGAAGATCATCCCCAGGGTCTGCAAACTGAGGTAGGCCGGGTTGAGCGCCACCAGCACCACAAACAGGGCGAGGATCGCCAGCAGCGCGCTGAGCTCGCGGTTTTTCAGGAGTGTTTTCATGCCTGCCCTCCAAAGGCCAGGGCCATCATGCGATCGAGGCTGACGGCGTGGCGCGGCAGTTCCCCGCTGAGCACCCCCTGATGCATCACCAGCACCCGATCCGCGAGACCCGGGAACTCGTCCATGTCGCTGGAGATCATCAGCACCGCCACGTTTTGCGCCGCCACGCTTTTAATCAACTGGTAGATATCGGCCCGGGCGGAGACGTCCACCCCGCGGGTCGGTTCATCGACGATCAGCAGCAGCGGATTGGCTTCCAGACAGCGCGCCAGCAGCACCTTCTGCTGATTGCCCCCCGACAGGGTGCGCACGGTCTGATCGGGACTATTGAGTTTGATCCCCAGCGCCCGGTGATAACGCTCCACCACCGCCGCCTCGCGTTTGCGCTGCTGCCAGAGGGAGGGCTCGTTCAGCGCCACCGTGTTCCAGCGAACCGGCGCATCCAGGAACAGGCCGGACACCTGCCTGTCTTCCGGGAGATAGACCAGCCCCTTCTCCAGCCGGGCGCTGACCGGATCTTTATCGATCTGCTGGTTCTCAAGCCAGATCTTCCCGCCACGCGGCGGGCGCAGGCCGTACAGCGTTTCGGCGAACTCGGTGCGCCCGGAGCCCACCAATCCGGCGAGGCCGACAATCTCCCCGGCGTAGATCTCCAGGCTCAGGTCGATAAACCCCTCACCGGTGAGCGTCTCCACCCGCAGCACCGGGAAATCCTGGGCCTGAGTGCGGCGATTGCCCGGCAGCGCCAGCCACAGCTTTTGCGTGTCGCTTAAGCTCCTGTCACGGCTGACCGGGGTCATGGCGGCGATCAGCGCGTTGTCGTCGTAGTCTGCGGTTTCGCCGCTCAGTACGATGGCCCCGTCGCGCATCACCGAGACGTGGCTGGCGAGCTGGCGTATTTCGGGCAGCTTGTGGGAGATAAAGACAATCCCGACGCCCGTCCCCTGTAGCGCGCGGATCTGGCGGAACAGGCGCTCCGTCTCCCCCGGCGTCAGCGAGGCGGTGGGTTCATCGAGGATCAATATCTTCGCTTCCCGCATCAGCCCGCGCAGGATCTCCACCATCTGCTGATCCGCCACCTCCAGAGTGCTGGCGGCGGCATCCAGGTTGAGCTGGCACTGGAGCTGCGCCAGCTTCTCGGCCAGACGCTGGGCGGTGGCCTGCCCGCGCGGCAGGCGGAAGAGAATGTTCTCGCGCACGCTGAGATTGGGAAACAGCATCGGCTCCTGCGGCACCAGGTAGATGCCAAGCGCATGCGCCTGACCCGGTTTGAGACGAGCAAAAGGACGGCCGGCAATAGAAAGTTCACCGCTGTCGGGCGTTTCGACCCCGGCGACAATCTTCATCAGCGTGGATTTCCCGGCCCCGTTGCCGCCCATCAGGGCGTGCACCTGACCTGCAAGCAGAGTGAAATCAATGTTTTTCAATACTGGAACGCCGGAGAACTGCTTCTGGATCCCGCGCGCCTCGATAAGTGCTGTCATTATCGCTCCGCTATTGAACAAATGATTTTTGAAATTAATAATGTTCAAAAGCGTAGACGGTGAACTATATTTACAACCGTGCAGGGATCACAGTTTTATCGATAGGATCCCGATAAAGCTGAAACATTCCGGAATATCCGTTTTGCCGTGTGGCTCACAGATTCAAGCCGCGGCAAAGCGAACATATGATCTAAATTTTGATAAGAGTTCAAATATGGGCGAGAAACGCGTTGCCGAAGAGGGACGATTTGCCGGACTGGCGCTATCGGAAGAAGAACTGGTGGCGCGCGTGGCGTGGTGCTACTACCACGACGGCCTGACGCAGAACGATATCGGCGAGCGGCTGGGTCTGCCGCGGCTCAAGATTTCGCGTCTGCTGGAGAAGGGCCGACAGTCCGGGGTGATCCGGGTGCAGATTAACTCCCGCTACGAAGGATGCCTGGGGCTGGAGACCGAGCTTCAGCAGCGTTTTGGCCTGAAGCTGGTGCGCGTGCTGCCTGCGCTGAATACCCCGGCGATGAGCGTGCGCTTAGGCATTGGCGCCGCACAGTCGTTAATGGGCGTGCTGGAACCCGGCCAGCTGCTGGCGGTGGGATTTGGTGAAACCACCATGAGCTGTATTCAGCACTTAAGCGGCTTTATCAGCTCCCAGCAGGTGCGGCTGGTGACCCTTTCCGGCGGCGTCGGGCCCTATATGACCGGCATCGGCCAGCTGGATGCCGCCTGCAGCGTCAGCATGATCCCCGCCCCGCTGCGGGTGTCGTCTGCGGAAGTGGCCGGGATCCTGAAGCGGGAAACCAGCGTGCGGGATGTGATCCTCGCCGCCACCGCCGCCGATGCGGCGGTCGTCGGGATTGGCGCCGTGAATCAGCGCCGGGATGCCACCATCCTGCGCTCCGGCTATATCAGCGAAGGGGAACAGCTGATGTTTGCCCGACGGGGGGCGGTGGGCGACATCCTGGGCTATTTCCTTAATGCCGAGGGCGAACGGGTCCCTGAACTGGAGATCCACCGTGAATTACTGGGCGTCACCCTCGATGAACTGGCGCAGTTGCCCACCATCGTTGGCGTCGCCGGAGGAGAAGAGAAAGCCGATGCGATTTATGCCGCACTGAAGGGTCGCCGTATCAATGGCCTGGTGACGGAAGAGACGACAGCCCGCGCGGTGCTGGCTCTGGCGAGTTAAGGCCCGGCCCTGCGCTAACATTGAGGCAAGCTCATGAGTTACCTTTTAGCGTTAGATGCAGGGACAGGCAGCGTTCGCGCCGTAATTTTCGATCTGCAGGGCAACCAGATAGCCGTCGGCCAGGCCGAGTGGAAGCACCTGAGCGTGGAGAACGTCCCCGGCTCGATGGAGTTCGACCTCGACACCAACTGGCGGCTGGCCTGCCAGTGTATCCATCAGGCGCTGGAGCGGGCGCACCTTGGCGCAGCGGATATTCAGTCCGTCGCCTGCTGCTCAATGCGCGAGGGGATTGTCCTGTACGACCGCAACGGCGAAGCCATCTGGGCCTGCGCCAACGTCGATGCCCGCGCCAGCCGCGAAGTGGCTGAACTCAAAGAGATCCACGACTACCGCTTTGAATCCGAAGTCTATGACGTCTCCGGCCAGACCCTGGCCCTGAGCGCCATGCCCCGCCTGCTGTGGCTGGCGCACCATCGCCCGGACATCTACCGCAAAGCCGCAACCATCACCATGATCAGCGACTGGCTGGCGGCGAAGCTCTCCGGCGAGCTTGCCGTTGACCCTTCCAACGCGGGCACCACCGGCATGTTAGATCTGTTCTCCCGCGACTGGCGTCCGGCGCTGCTGGATATGGCCGGGCTAAGGGCCGATATTCTCTCCCCGGTAAAAGAGACCGGCACCCTGCTCGGCGCTGTCACCCACGAAGCCGCGCAGCAGTCGGGCCTGCGGGAGGGCACCCCGGTGGTGATGGGCGGTGGCGACGTGCAGCTGGGCTGTCTGGGGCTGGGCGTGGTGCGCGCCGGGCAAACTGCGGTGCTGGGGGGCACCTTCTGGCAGCAGGTGGTTAACCTGCCGCAGGTGCGCACCGATCCGCAGATGAACATCCGCGTGAACCCGCACGTGATCCCGGGGATGGCGCAGGCGGAGTCGATCAGCTTCTTTACCGGGCTGACCATGCGCTGGTTCCGCGACGCCTTCTGCGCCGAAGAGAAACTGATCGCCGAGCGGATGGGGATGGACACTTACGCCCTGATGGAGGAGATGGCCAGCCGGGTGCCGGCGGGCTCTCACGGGGTGATGCCAATCTTCTCCGACGCCATGCACTTTAAGCAGTGGTATCACGCTGCGCCGTCGTTCATTAACCTCTCCATCGACCCGGAAAAATGCAACAAGGCCACCCTGTTCCGCGCCCTGGAGGAGAACGCGGCGATTGTCTCCGCCTGCAACCTGGCGCAGATTTCGCAGTTCTCCGGCGTGGTCTTTGACGTTCTGGTGTTTGCCGGCGGTGGTGCGAAAGGGACGCTGTGGAGCCAGATCTTAAGCGATGTCACAGGCCTGCCGGTGCGCGTGCCGGAAGTGAAAGAGGCTACCGCGCTCGGCTGCGCCATTGCCGCCGGAACCGGCGCCGGGCTGTATAGCGATATGGCCGCCACCGGGGAGAAGCTGGTGAAATGGAGCCGGGAGTTCACCCCGAATCCGGCGCACCGGGAGCTGTACGACGGCATGATGCAGAAATGGCAGGCGGTATACGCCGATCAGCTCGGGCTGGTAGACAGCGGGCTGACCACCTCGATGTGGCAGGCGCCGGGGCTGGTGCGGACATCCCCCTCACCCCGGCCCTCTCCCCAAAGGGGCGAGGGAGAAATGCCGACCGAGCCCACTCTGTAAGACCGCACCCGCCTGTTCCCTCTCCCCTATGGGGAGAGGGTTAGGGTGAGGGGTAATCTTTGAATCCCATCACAATCACCGCATTCCCCTTTTCCCTTTTACTCCGTGCTGGCTAAATTACTAACTCATCCGACCACATAACAATAATTTTACACTGGAAGAGACTATGAGCCGCTACCCGTCGTTATTCGCCCCCCTCGATCTGGGGTTCACCACGCTCAAAAACCGCGTGTTAATGGGCTCGATGCATACCGGGCTGGAGGAGCGGCCGGACGGCGCACAGCGGCTGGCCGCGTTCTACGCCGAGCGCGCCCGTCACGGCGTGGCGCTGATCGTCACCGGCGGCGTGGCCCCTGCCCCCTCCGGCGTCGGTATGGAGGGCGGCGCGGTGCTGAACGATGCGGCGCAGCTGCCCCACCACCGGATCGTCACCGATGCCGTCCACCAGCAAGGCGGCAAAATCGCCCTCCAAATTCTGCATACCGGGCGCTACAGCTATCAGCCTGACCCGGTTGCTCCGTCGGCGATCCAGGCTCCGATCAACCGCTTTAAGCCCCATGCCCTGACTCACGATGAGATCCTGACCCTGATCGACGACTTTGCCCGCTGCGCGGCCCTGGCGCGGGAAGCGGGCTACGACGGCGTGGAGGTGATGGGCTCCGAAGGCTATCTGATAAACGAATTCCTCGCCGCCCGCACCAACCAGCGCGACGACGAATGGGGCGGCGACTACGCTCGTCGGATGCGCTTCGCCGTCGAAGTGGTGCGTGCCGTGCGCGAGCGCGCCGGGAGCGATTTTATTATTATCTTCCGCCTGTCGATGCTCGACCTGGTGGAGGGCGGCGGCACCTTCGACGAAACCGTCCAGCTGGCGCAGGCCATTGAGGCGGCCGGGGCAACCATCATCAACACCGGGATCGGCTGGCACGAGGCGCGCATCCCGACCATCGCCACCCCGGTGCCGCGCGCGGCGTTCAGCTGGGTCACCCGCAGGCTGAAGGGCAAGGTGTCGATCCCGCTGGTGACCACCAACCGCATTAACGATCCTCAGGTGGCAGACGATGTGATCTCACGCGGCGATGCCGATATGGTGTCGATGGCGCGGCCGTTCCTTGCTGACGCCGAGCTGCTGTCGAAAGCGCAGAGCGGTCGGGCGGATGAGATCAACACCTGTATTGGCTGCAACCAGGCCTGCCTGGATCAGATTTTCGTCGGCAAAGTCACCTCCTGCCTGGTCAACCCGCGCGCCTGTCACGAAACCCGCATGCCGATCGTGCCTGCTGTGAATAAAAAGCGGCTGGCGGTGGTGGGCGCAGGTCCGGCGGGGCTGGCGTTTGCGGTGAATGCCGCGTCGCGCGGCCACAGCGTGACGCTGTTTGACGCGCTCCCTGAGATCGGCGGGCAGTTTAATATCGCCAAGCAGATCCCCGGCAAAGAGGAGTTCTACGAGACGCTGCGCTACTACCGGCGGATGATCGACATTACCGGCGTGGATCTGCGGCTCAACCAGTGGGTGGGCGCGGAAGATCTGCTCGACTTTGACGAGACGATCCTCGCCAGCGGGATCGCCCCGCGAACGCCTGAGATCGAGGGCGTCTCACACCCGAAAGTGCTGAGCTATCTCGACGTGCTGCGCGACAAGGCGCCGGTGGGAGATCGCGTAGCGATTATCGGCTGCGGCGGGATCGGCTTTGATACCGCCATGTACCTGAGCCAGGCGGGCGAGGCCACCAGCCAGAATATCGCGGAGTTCTGCGCGGAATGGGGTATCGACACCAGCCTGAACCAGGTGGGCGGTTTGCGCCCGGAAGGACCGCAACTGCCGAAAAGCCCGCGCCAGATCGTGATGCTGCAGCGCAAGGCCAGCAAGCCGGGCGAAGGGCTGGGTAAAACCACCGGCTGGATCCACCGCGCCACCCTTCTCGCCCGCGGCGTGAAGATGATCCCGGCGGTGAGTTACCAGAAGATCGACGACGAAGGATTGCATGTGCTGATCGGCGGTGAACCGCAGCTGTTGCGCGTGGATAATGTGATTTTGTGTGCCGGTCAGGAGCCGAAGCGCGATCTGGCGGAGCCGCTGCGCGAGGCGGGCAAAACGGTGCATTTGATTGGCGGGTGCGACGTGGCGATGGAGCTGGATGCCCGGCGGGCGATTGCCCAGGGGACGAAATTAGCGTTGGAGATCTAGAACATTGCCGGGCGGCGCTGCGCTTGCACCGGCCTACAAGACCGTAGGCCCGGTAAGCGAAGCGCCACCGGGCATCAGACCGCACAACAATCTTAACGACGGCGACCCAGCTTAACCGCCTTCAACACCACGAACTTGTTGTTGGTCGCCACCGTGGTGCAGTTACCGAAGATCTTCTTCAGCTTGTGGAAGTAGTCCAGATGACGGTTAGCCACGATATACAGCTCACCGTTGATTTTCAGGCAGCGGCGCGCATGGTGGAACATCTCCCAGGCGACGTTATCCGTCAGGGCGTGTTTCTGGTGGAACGGCGGGTTGCACAGCACCGCGTTAAAGCGGAACGGCTCCACGCCCGACAGCGCGTTGTTGATCATAAACTCGCAGCGATCCAGCGCTTCCGGCATGTTGGTTTCCACGTTTAGACGGCTGGAGGCCACCGCCATCGGCGACTCATCGCTGAAGACCACGCTGGCTTCCGGGTTCTTCGCCAGCAGCGTCAGACCGATCACCCCGTTACCACAGCCGAGATCGACGATCTCCCCTTCCAGATTTTCCGGCAGATGCTCGATAAAGAAGCGCGCGCCGATATCCAGCCCGGTACGGGAGAAGACGTTCGCGTGGTTATGGATGGTCCAGTCGGTGCCTTCCAGCTTCCAGCTCAGGGTCTCCGGCGCGTCGGCCAGCTCGGGTGCCGTGAAAGTACAGTTGATCAGACGGGCTTTTTTCCACGCCAGCGTAGTGGTGGTTGGCCCCAGCACTTTCTCGAACAGTTCCAGCGTGGAGGTATGGATATCACGCGCTTTGGCCCCGGCGATAATGCGCGTCTCTGGCGTCACCACCTTGCGCAGCGCACGGAGCTGCTGCTCCAGCAGCGCCATTGTTTTCGGCACTTTGATCAGCACCACGCCCGGCGCCTGCGGGTAGTCCGCGGTGCTGTCGAGGAACTTGACGCTGGATTCGGCGATGTCGTTGTGACGCAGGTTCTCGCGCGTCGCCAGCTCGCTCAGGTATGAATCCCCGATGCTGTAAGGCGTATGTTCGGCCAGTGCGCAACCCAAGGCGCCAAAAGCATCATTCAGGATCAGAACCGGGCCGCTGATTTCAGTGTCATCCAACTGCTGCAGCAGATATTCATCCGCCGCTTCCCACGCCTGAAGCGGGTTAACGTCGTCCGTTTCCGGGAAACGTTTTAAGTCGAGTGAACGGAAACCGTTGTCTAAGTGGCTCATCGGCCCTCCTGAATGGTAAAATTTCGGCGTTATCCCTGAAAAGGGTGCGTGAGTATACCCGTTTTCAAATTATTTTGGGGTTTTGATGAACCAGCTGACTTACCTCCAGGGCTACCCGGAGCATCTGCTTTCCCAGGTCCGCACCTTAATTGCCGAGCAAAAGCTGGGGGCGGTACTGGAAAAACGCTACCCGGGCACCCACGATTTCGCCACCGATAAAGCCCTCTGGCAGTATACGCAGGATATGAAAAACCGGTATTTACGCAGCGCGCCGCCCATCAATAAGGTGATGTACGACAACAAGATCCACGTCCTGAAGAACGCGCTGGGTCTGCACACCGCCATCTCGCGCGTGCAGGGCGGCAAGCTCAAGGCCAAGGCCGAGATCCGCGTGGCAACCGTGTTTCGCAACGCGCCGGAAGCCTTCCTGCGCATGATCGTGGTGCATGAGCTGGCGCACCTGAAAGAGAAAGAGCACGACAAAGCGTTCTACTCCCTGTGCTGCCATATGGAGCCGCAGTACCACCAGCTGGAGTTTGATACCCGGCTGTGGCTGACGCATTTATCGTTAAAGAGTAATGAGAATTAGCGCACTCGATTTGTCATCATGACATGCTACAGTGGCATCAGGTTCCCTTAACGGAGTTCGTGAACGTTTATGATACGTTTCGCAGTCATTGGGACGAACTGGATCACCCGTCAGTTCGTCGATGCCGCCCATGAGACCGGCAAATATAAACTTACCGCAGTCTATTCCCGCAGCCTTGAACAGGCGCAGACCTTTGCGAACGACTACCTCGTCGAACATCTGTTTACCTCGCTCGAGGAGATGGCGCAGAGCGATGCCATTGACGCGGTTTATATTGCCAGCCCCAACTCCCTGCACTTCCCGCAAACGAAGCTGTTCCTCAGCCATAAAAAGCATGTGATCTGCGAGAAGCCGCTGGCCTCGAATATCGATGAGGTTGAAGCCGCCATTGCCCTTGCGCGGGAAAACCAGGTGGTACTGTTCGAAGCGTTCAAAACCGCCAGCCTGCCGAATTTCCTGCTGCTGCAGCAGTCGCTGTCGAAAGTGGGCCGCGTCCGCAAAGCCTTCATCAACTACTGTCAGTATTCGTCACGCTACCAGCGCTATCTGGACGGCGAGAACCCAAACACCTTTAATCCGCAGTTCTCTAACGGCTCGATTATGGATATCGGTTTCTACTGCCTGGCCTCGGCGGTGGCGCTTTGGGGCGAGCCGCACCGGGTTCAGGCAACCGCCAGCCTGCTGGAAAGCGGCGTCGATGCCCACGGTCTGGTGGTGCTGGATTACGGCGATTTCAGCGTGACGCTGCAGCACTCCAAAGTGAGTGACTCGGTGCTGCCGAGCGAAATCCAGGGCGAGAACGGCGCGCTGGTTATCGAGAAGATCTCCGAGTGCCAGAAGCTGAGCTTCGTGCCGCGCGGCGGCAAGCCTCAGGAGCTGACGCAGCCTCAGCATATCAACACTATGCTTTATGAGGCAGAGGTGTTCGCGCGTCTGGTCGAAACCCAGGAAGTTAACCATCCGGGCCTTGCGGTGAGCCGTACCACGGCGAAGCTGCAAACCGAAATCCGTCGCCAGACGGGGGTGGTTTTCCCGGCGGACGGCCTTAACGCAGAAGTTACCGCGTAAAGCTGTGTAATGAATCAATGCAGGTCATTGACGAAACCAATGACCTGACATATTTTGTTACCTGCAAAGGGGAGTAACTTCCTGGTCGGTGGATCGTCATTACGATGCGTGTAATACCGCATCCGGTCGCCGGGCAACGAAAAAGGAATACGATGAGCGTATTCCTTTCTTGTTGTAAGTGAGACCTTGCCGGTAGGCGAGGTCTATGCACAAAAAACGCAACGACTATCGTCTTCTGACGTTAGTCGTTTTTTTTTGTGGAAGGAAAATTGTATGAATACTGTCGGTACTCCGCTGCTGTGGGGTGGATTCGCAGTCGTGGTGGTCATCATGCTGGCGATTGACCTCTTCCTGCAGGGTCGACGCGGCGCACATGGCATGACCATGAAGCAGGCGGCCGCCTGGTCGCTGGTATGGGTCACCCTCTCCCTGCTCTTCTGTGCCGCCTTCTGGTGGTATCTCTCCGTTACGCAAGGCCGCGCGGTGGCCGATCCCCAGGCGCTGGCGTTCCTGACGGGTTATCTGATCGAAAAAGCCCTGGCGGTGGATAACGTCTTTGTCTGGCTGATGCTGTTCAGCTATTTTGCGGTGCCTGCGGCGTTGCAGCGTCGGGTGCTGGTGTATGGCGTGCTGGGCGCGATCGTGCTGCGTACCATCATGATCTTCGCCGGTAGCTGGCTGATTACCCAGTTCGAATGGCTGTTGTACGTCTTCGGTGCCTTCCTGCTCTTTACCGGCGTGAAGATGGCGCTGGCGAAAGAAGATGAAACCGGTATTGGCGAAAAGCCGCTGGTGCGCTGGCTGCGCGGTCATCTGCGCATGACCGACACCATCGAAAACGAGCACTTCTTCGTGCGTAAGAACGGCCTGCTGTTCGCCACGCCGCTGCTGCTGGTGCTGATCATGGTGGAGCTGAGCGACGTGATCTTTGCGGTCGACAGTATTCCGGCGATTTTCGCGGTGACCACTGACCCGTTCATCGTCCTGACCTCAAACCTGTTTGCGATCCTTGGCCTGCGTGCCATGTACTTCCTGCTGGCGGGCGTGGCGGAGCGCTTCTCAATGCTGAAGTACGGTCTGTCGGTGATCCTGGTGTTTATCGGTATCAAGATGATGATTGTCGATTTCTACCATATCCCGATCGCCATCTCGCTGGGCGTGGTGTTTGGTATCCTGGTTCTGACTCTGATCATCAACGCCTGGGTGAATCACCAGAACGATAAGAAACGGCAGATCGGGTAACAATCGCCCGGCGGCGCTATGCTTGCCGGGCCTACGGTTTTGTAGGCCGGGTAAGCGTAGCGCCACCCGGCACTACCTTGCGCAGAGGGGTTTAAGCGAACCACCCAGCAAAAATGTAAACGCACAGTTAAAAAATATGACGCAACACGTAAATTCCAGCATTTTGCTCTTCCCAGGCTTCGCGCATTCAATATACTCATCCTGACAAACACACACCTCTAACCGGAATATAAGTGCCTCAGAGCATCTCCGGGACGGAACGCAATCTCACTGAAGGAATTTTTATGACCATGCAATCCCCTGGTCTGCTCGCGCGCCTGGCGCAGGGCAGCCTCGTTAAACAAATACTGGTAGGTCTGGTGCTGGGTATTTTACTGGCCCTGGTCTCTAAACCCGCCGCCATCGCCACCGGCCTGCTCGGCACCCTGTTCGTTGGCGCGTTAAAGGCCGTCGCACCGGTCCTGGTGCTGATGCTGGTGATGGCCTCCATTGCCAACCACCAACACGGACAAAAAACCAACATTCGCCCTATTCTGTTCCTTTATCTGCTGGGGACCTTCTCTGCCGCGCTGACGGCGGTAGTCTTTAGCTTCCTGTTCCCGTCCACGCTGCATCTCACCTCTGCCGCGGGCGATATCACTCCGCCATCGGGCATCGTGGAAGTGCTTCGCGGCCTGCTGATGAGCATGGTCTCTAACCCGATTGACGCCCTGCTGAATGCCAACTATATCGGCATTCTGGTGTGGGCTGTTGGTCTGGGCTTTGCCCTGCGCCACGGTAACGACACTACCAAAAATCTGGTGAATGACGTATCCAACGCCGTCACCTTTATGGTGAAAGTGGTTATTCGCTTTGCGCCAATCGGTATCTTCGGTCTGGTCTCCTCCACCCTGGCGACCACCGGGTTTGAAACCCTGTGGGGCTATGCCCAGCTGCTGGTGGTGCTGGTGGGCTGCATGCTGCTGGTGGCGCTGGTGATCAACCCGCTGCTGGTGTTCTGGCAGATCCGCCGTAACCCGTATCCGCTGGTGCTGACCTGCCTGCGTGAGAGCGGCGTCTACGCCTTCTTCACCCGCAGCTCTGCGGCGAACATTCCGGTGAACATGGCCCTGGCCGAGAAGCTGAACCTGGATCGTGATACCTACTCCGTCTCCATCCCACTGGGTGCGACGGTGAACATGGCGGGTGCGGCGATCACCATCACCGTGCTGACCCTGGCCGCCGTGCATACCCTGGGCGTGCCGGTCGATCTGCCAACCGCGCTGCTGCTGAGCGTCGTGGCCTCGCTGTGTGCCTGCGGTGCATCGGGTGTGGCGGGGGGTTCTCTGCTGCTGATCCCGCTGGCCTGTAATATGTTCGGTATTCCGAATGAAGTGGCGATGCAGGTTGTGGCGGTAGGCTTCATCATTGGCGTGCTGCAGGACTCCTGCGAAACCGCGCTGAACTCCTCCACCGACGTGCTGTTTACCGCTGCGGCCTGTCAGGCTGAAGACGCGCGTCTGGCGAAAAACGCTCTGCGCAATTAATAAAAAAGCCCGGTGGCGGCTACGCCTTACCGGGCCTACAGGATAAAAGCAAAACGGCAACCCTGAGGTTGCCGTTTTTAGTGTTTGTACCCTCTCCCCGTGGGAGAGGGTCAGGGTGAGGGCATCAGGCCGCACCGCTTACAGCGTTACACCACTCTTAAAGATCGCCAGCTCGCGGAAGTCGTTTTTCTCGTTGCAGGCCTGCTTGCCGTTGGCGATATCCACAATCACATCAACGAATTCCGTTAACAGCTGCGGCATCGCTTTGCCGTGGATCAACTGACCGGCATCGAAATCAATCCAGTGCTTTTTCTTCGCCGCCAGCTCGCTGTTGGTGGCGATTTTCACCGTTGGCACAAAGCCGCCGTACGGCGTACCGCGACCGGTGCTGAACAGCACCATATGGCAGCCCGCACCCGCCAGGGCGCTGGTGGCGACGGCGTCGTTGCCCGGCGCGCTTAACAGGTTCAGACCCGGCGTGTTCAACCGCTCGCCGTAGCGCAGAACATCCACCACCTGGCTGGCACCCGCTTTCTGGGTACAGCCGAGGGATTTCTCTTCCAGCGTGGTGATCCCGCCCGCCTTGTTGCCCGGGGATGGGTTCTCGTAAATCGGCTGGTTGTGGGCGATAAAGTACTGCTTGAAGTCGTTCACCATGGTGACGGTTTTTTCAAAGGTCGCTTCATCGCGGCAGTGGCTCATCAGAATGCGCTCGGCACCGAACATCTCCGGCACTTCGGTCAGCACGGTAGTGCCGCCGTTGCCGATGACGTAATCGGAGAACTGGCCCAGCATCGGGTTCGCGGTGATGCCGGACAGGCCGTCCGAACCGCCGCACTCCAGACCAAACTTCAGCTCGCTCAGCTTGCCCGCTTCGCGCTGGTCGTGGCGCATCACCTCATACAGCTGATGCAGGTGTTCCAGACCGGCTTCCACTTCGTCGTCCTGGTGCTGGCACACCATAAAGTGAACGCGGGAAGGATCGAAATCGCCCAGCGTTTCACGGAAGGCATCCACCTGGTTGTTCTCACAGCCGAGGCCGATCACCAGCACCGCCCCGGCGTTCGGGTGGCGAACCATGTTTTGCAGCATGGTACGGGTGTTGATGTGGTCGTCGCCCAGCTGGGAACAGCCGTAGGTGTGGCTGAAGAGGAACACGCCGTCGGTGCCTTCTGCTTCATTGGTCTCTTTCAGGAAACGGCTCTGGATCTGACGGGCGATGCCGTTAACGCAGCCGACGGTGGGCAGGATCCACAGTTCATTGCGAATACCCACCTCACCGCTGGCGCGGCGGTAGATCTGGACGTCACGATCTGCCGCCTGGCTGCTCTCAGCCTGCAACTCAGGTTGATAGCTGTACTCATCCAGATCGCTCAGATTGGTGCGGGTATTGTGGGAGTGAATGAATTCACCCGCCGCGATATCCGCCAGCGCATGGCCAATAGGCAGACCGTATTTAACAACGTTCTCCCCTTTGGCAATGGGCTGCAGGGCAAATTTGTGCCCGCGCGCCATGTCCTGGCGCAGCGTGACGGTCTGGTTACCAAACGTCACGTCCAGCCCTTCGCTCAGGTCGGCCAGCGCGACCGCAACGTTGTCCAGCGAATGGATTTTGATGTATTGCATATCAACCTCAGACGGCCTTAGTTCAGTTCAATAGCGAAGTAGTCGCGCGCGTTGTTAAAGCAGATGTTTCTCACCATTTCGCCCAGCAGCTGTATATCGGCCGGCGCTTCGCCCGCGGTGACCCAGCGGCCAATCATCTGGCACAGAATGCGGCGGAAGTATTCGTGGCGAGTATAAGAAAGGAAGCTGCGGCTGTCGGTCAGCATCCCGACAAAGCGGCTCAGAAGACCAAGCTGCGCCAGCTGTGTCATCTGACGCTCCATGCCGTCTTTCTGATCGTTGAACCACCAGCCGGAACCGAACTGCATCTTGCCCGGCATCCCTTCGCCCTGGAAGTTGCCGATCATGGTGCCCAGCACTTCGTTATCGCGCGGGTTCAGGCAGTAAAGAATGGTTTTTGGCAGCAGGTTCTCTTCGTTCTGTTTGCTCAGCAGTTTGGACAGCTCTTCCGCCAGCGGACGGTCGTTGATGGAGTCGAAACCGACGTCGGCGCCCAGCAGTTTGAACTGACGCAGGTTGTTATTGCGCAGCGCGCCGATGTGGTACTGCTGCACCCAGCCGCGACGGGCATATTCGGCCGCCAGCCAGACCAGTACCGCAGTTTTAAACTGCGCCACTTCGTGCTCGCTCAGGCTTTCACCCGCCAGACGACGCGCCAGAATGCTGTCCAGCTCGCCTTCGTTGGCGTCGGCAAACAGCACTACGTCCAGCGCATGGTCAGAAACCTTACAGCCGTGAGCCGCAAAGTGGTCCAGACGTTTGGTCAGCGCAGCCTGCAGATCGCTGAAGCGGCGGATGTCGGTGTCGGAGACTTCGGCCAGTTTCGCCATGTAGTCGGCAAAGGTCGCCTGCTCAATGTTGAAGGCTTTATCCGGGCGCCAGCTTGGCAGCACTTTGACGTCAAAAGAGGCGTCTTTGGCGACAACGGCGTGATGCTCCAGGGAGTCAATCGGATCGTCGGTGGTGCCGACCATCTTCACATTCATCTGCTTCATGATGCCGCGGGCAGAGAATTTGTCCTGGGCCAGCAGCTCGTTGCATTCGTTCCAGATCTCATCCGCCGTGGACGGAGAGAGCAGCTTGCCGGTGATGCCAAACGGACGGCGCAGCTCCAGGTGGGTCCAGTGGTACAGCGGGTTACCGATGGTGTGCGGCACGGTCGCGGCCCAGGCGTCGAATTTTTCACGGTCGGACGCGTCGCCGGTACACAGGCGTTCCGCTACGCCGTTGGTGCGCATGGCGCGCCACTTATAGTGGTCGCCTTTCAGCCAGATGTCATACAGGTTTTTGAAACGGTAATTTTCGGCAACCTGCTGCGGCGGAAGGTGGCAGTGGTAGTCGAAAATCGGCTGGTCTTTCGCGTAATCATGGTACAGGCGGCGGGCGAATTCAGTATCTAACAGGAAATCTTCAGTCATAAACGGAGTCATGTCGTTATCCTCTTAACGGGCACGTCAGTCAGCAATGTTCAGATGCTGCAAAGTTATCACACCAATTTCCAGAGGCCGATGATTTTTTCGTGAGTTAGATCAATAAACGTCGACAAATAATCTACATCTAAAGTGTTAAATAACGCCTAACCCCGCGCCAGCTCTGGCCTGACAGAGCCTCGACATTACCCTTACAATTATTGACACTTTTGTGATGTCACTCACCTTTTAAAGTTGTATGACAAGTTATCGTTCTGCCGTCGCAAATTATAAGCCGACGGAATGCATTACCGGTGCCTCAGGCGTCGGACTCAGCGGTAAGGATACCGAATTATGCAAGTTACTTATGGCAAGGTTCGGGCCGTACCGGGAGTATTTCCGGTTACGCCCTCCCGTTAAAAACATCTCACGCCATGCGTAGAGATGCCCGTACTCCGGTGCGGCAATAACATAACGATGAGGTTTTACATGCGTAAAATTAAAGGGTTACGTTGGTACATGATCGCACTGGTGACGCTTGGCACCGTGCTGGGCTACCTGACGCGTAACACCATAGCGGCGGCTGCGCCAACGCTGATGGAAGAGCTGCACATCTCCACACAGCAATACTCCTATATCATCGCGGCCTATTCCGCGGCTTATACCATCATGCAGCCGGTAGCGGGCTACGTGCTGGATATTCTGGGGACTAAAGTTGGCTACGCGGTGTTTGCCGTCACCTGGGCAATCTTCTGCGGCGCAACCGCGCTGGCAGGCAGCTGGGGTGGCCTGGCGCTGGCACGTGGCGCGGTCGGTGCAGCTGAAGCTGCGATGATCCCGGCGGGCCTGAAAGCGGCCTCCGAGTGGTTCCCGGCGAAAGAGCGTTCCATTGCGGTAGGCTACTTCAACGTGGGTTCCTCTATTGGCGCGATGATTGCTCCGCCGCTGGTGGTATGGGCTATCGTGATGCACAGCTGGCAGCTGGCGTTTATTCTCTCCGGCGTGCTGAGCTTCGCCTGGGCGATGTCCTGGCTCATCTTCTACAAACACCCGCGCGATCAGAAGAAGCTCTCTGACGAAGAACGCGACTACATCATTAACGGCCAGGAATCCCAGCACCAGACCAATAACGGCAAGAAAATGTCTGTCCTGCAGATCCTGGGCACCCGCCAGTTCTGGGGTATCGCCCTGCCGCGTTTCCTGGCTGAGCCAGCATGGGGGACCTTCAACGCCTGGATCCCGCTGTTCATGTTTAAAGTGTACGGCTTTAACCTGAAAGAGATCGCCATGTTCGCCTGGATGCCAATGCTGTTCGCAGACCTGGGCTGTATCGTCGGCGGCTACCTGCCACCGCTGTTCCAGCGCTGGTTTGGCGTGAACCTGATTGTCTCCCGTAAAATGGTTGTCACCATGGGCGCCCTGCTGATGATTGGCCCGGGCATGATAGGCCTGTTCACCAGCCCGTATATTGCTATTGCCCTGCTGTGCGTCGGTGGTTTTGCTCACCAGTCTCTGTCCGGTGCGCTGATTACCCTCTCTTCCGACGTGTTCGGTCGTAATGAAGTGGCGACAGCGAACGGCCTGACCGGGATGGCTGCCTGGACCGCAAGCACCCTGTTTGCCCTGGTCGTCGGTGCGCTGGCTGACACCATCGGCTTTAGCCCGCTGTTCGCGGTTCTGGCTGTCTTCGACCTGATGGGCGCGGTGCTTATCTGGACGGTACTGAAAAGCAAATCCGCTGAAGAGCTGCAGAAAGAGTCCCTCGGAAGGCCGGCGACGCAGAGTTAGATTTATTGCCGCCATACAGCTAAAAAGCCGCTTCCGGGCGGCTTTTTTGCGAGCCAAATCTGGAGACAAATGGGTAAAAGTGGTATAACAAATAATTCGCCGTACCCTGCCTGGAGCGCATATGGAAATCAACGAACCCCGTCGTCTTTATCAGCAACTTGCCGCTGAGCTGAAAACTCGCATCGAGCAAGGCGTTTATCTGGTGGGTGACAAATTGCCTGCCGAGCGCTTTATTGCTGATGAAAAAAGCGTCAGCCGCACCGTGGTTCGTGAAGCCATCATCATGCTGGAAGTGGAAGGCTATGTTGAGGTGCGTAAAGGGTCCGGCATTCATGTGATCTCCAGCCAGGCAAAACACTCCCCGGCGCCGGATGAAAATCTGGAATTTGCTAACTACGGCCCGTTCGAGCTGCTCCAGGCTCGTCAGCTTATCGAGAGCAATATCGCCGAGTTTGCGGCGACCCAGGTGACCAAGCAGGACATCATGAAGCTGATGGAGATCCAGGATAACGCGCGCAAAGAGAAATGCTTCCGCGATTCCGAATGGGACCTGCAGTTTCACGTTCAGGTGGCTTTAGCGACGCAGAATACCGCCCTGGCTGCAATCGTGGAAAAAATGTGGACTCAGCGCGTTCATAACCCGTACTGGAAAAAACTGCACGATCACATCGATTCCCGCACCGTGGATAACTGGTGCGACGATCATGACCAAATTCTTAAGGCGCTGATTCGTAAAGACCCGCATGCGGCAAAACTGGCGATGTGGCAACATCTCGAGAACACCAAACAGATGCTGTTCAATGAAACCAGTGACGACTTCGAATTTAATGCCGACCGCTATCTTTTTGCTGAGAATCCGGTCGTTCACCTCGATAGCGCCGTCAGTCACGCAAAATAGTTTCCTTCTTCCTCTGGCAGGCGCTTCGCTGCGCCTTCCGCACCCGGTGGGTAAGTAAACATCTATAGTGTCAGCCTTTGTAAATAGCCTCGCGTCCTCTCCCTGGGTTAAGACAAAATCACTCTTCGACATACGCAATTTCTGTGACGGATCCCATTGGGGTTTGTTACAATTAGATGCAAATTGCCGTTTAGCTTGTTAGTTAGTGCTTGCTTACCTAGCCATTTAACAGGGAACAGTTCTGGCCACACACTGTGTCCGCGAGCGACCATAATGAAATCATAAAAAATGTCGCCGTGCTGTTTGCCCCGGTTGACAGGTGCGTCGTTAACCGATTTCCAGGAACACTGAATGGAACTTTTGACCCAACTACTTAATGCCTTATGGGCTCAGGATTTCGAAACGCTGGCCAATCCTTCCATGATTGGCATGCTCTATTTTGTCCTGTTTATGATTCTGTTTCTTGAAAACGGTCTGCTGCCGGCCGCTTTCCTGCCAGGCGATAGTCTGCTGGTGCTGGTTGGCGTGCTCTGTGCAAAAGGGGCAATGCAGTTTCCGCAAACCGTGCTGCTGCTGACTATCGCGGCCAGCCTCGGCTGCTGGTTGAGCTATATCCAGGGGCGATGGCTTGGCAATACGCGCATCGTGCAGAACTGGCTGTCGCATTTACCGGCGCACTATCACCAGCGGGCGCATCACCTGTTCCACAAACATGGGCTCTCTGCGCTGCTGGTTGGCCGTTTTATCGCCTTTGTCCGCACCCTTTTGCCAACGATTGCCGGTCTTTCCGGTCTCAGCAGCGCGCGTTTCCAGTTCTTTAACTGGATGAGCGGCCTGCTGTGGGTGCTGATCCTCACCACGCTTGGGTATCTGCTCGGCAAGACGCCGGTGTTTTTGAAGTATGAAGATCAATTGATGTCCTGCCTGATGCTGCTGCCGGTTGTGCTGCTGGTGTTCGGGCTGATTGGTTCGCTGGTTGTTCTCTGGAAGAAAAAACATGGAAGTCAGGGCTAACGTAATGGCCAGTTCAAACGCGTCACTGCGTCGTCTCTCTTATGCCATGATCGCGCTGGTGATGTTCAGCGCGCTCTTGCTGGCCTGGTCTGCGCTGCAAAAGCAGGAGTCGACGCTCGCTATCCGCGCCGTCAGTCAGGGCGTCAGCATGCCGGATGGTTTCTCCATCTGGCATCATCTGGATGCCAACGGCATTCAGTTCAAAAGCATTACTCCGCAGAACGACGTGCTGCTGATCACCTTCGACTCCAGCGTAGAGAGCGCTGCCGCGAAGAAGGTGCTCGATCGCAGCCTGCCGCATGGCTACATCATTGCTCAGCAGGATGACAACAGTCAGACGGCAGCATGGCTGACGCGTCTGCGAGATACGTCGCGCCTGTTAGGTTAAATTTCCACTATTCTGAATCTTTTCACTCACTTTGGTGATATCACCGTTTACTTACTATGCTTAAGTACGCGGAGCACCTCTCATTCGTACTCCGCACGACCCTGGAGATCGACATTCCCGCAGGTTATGTCGAAAACAATGGAAGGTTTCAACAATGAAATACCGCATCGCCCTGGGCCTCGCCCTTTTTTCTTTGAGCACAGCATCGTTCGCTTCATCTCTTTGTCAGGAGAAGGAACAGGATATCCAACGCGAGATCAGTTACGCTGAAAAGCATAACAATCAGAGCAGAATCAATGGATTGAAAAAAGCTCTGAGCGAAGTCAAAGCTAACTGCTCCGACAGCAAATTGCGCGCCGATCATCAGCGCAAGATTGCCGAGCAGAAAGAGGAGATTGCTGAACGCCGTCGGGATCTGACGGAAGCAAAAGAGAAAGGCGATGCGGATAAAGTTGCCAAACGTGAGCATAAACTGCAAGAAGCGCAGAACGAACTGAAAGCGCTTGAGTCTCGCGACTACTGATCTAATGGACATCGTAACAGGAGAGAATCATGTCAAAAGATACCACGTCAGACCATTTACGCGCTGAACTGAAGTCCCTGGCGGATACCCTGGAAGAGGTGCTGAGCTCCTCAAGCGACAAGTCGAAAGAAGAGCTGAGCAAACTGCGCAATAAAGCGGAGAAGGCCCTGCACGAGAGCCGCTATCGCCTGGGTGAAACCAGCGACGTGCTGGCGAAACAGACCCGTGAGGCCGCCGCGCGCGCTGATGAGTACGTGCGTGAGAATCCTTGGGCCGGCGTAGGCATTGGTGCTGCGGTGGGCGTTGTCATCGGCATGCTGCTTACGCGACGTTAATTATGGAAGATTCACGTCAACCACAAGGGCCCGCAAAAAACGTCCTCGGTATCGGACAGCGGATTTTAACCACACTTGTCGGCATCGCTGAGACGCGAATCCGGCTGGCAGTGGTTGAACTGGAAGAAGAGAAAGCTAACCTCTTCCAGCTGCTACTGATGTTGGGGTTGACCATGCTCTTCGCCGCCTTTGGCCTGATGAGCCTGATGGTATTGATTATCTGGGCAGTCGATCCGCAGTATCGTCTTAATGTGATGATTGGCACCACCGTGGTGCTGCTGCTTGCCGCCCTGATTGGGGGAATATGGACGATGCGCAAAGTGCGCCACTCCACCCTGTTACATCATACCCGTAAGGAACTGGCCAACGATCGGTCGTTGCTGGAGGATGACAAAAAGTGAGCAGAAGCCGATCGGAACGTGAGCGAGAAAAAGCATTTTTGCTGAGCCAGATCCAGCAGCAAAGGCTGGATCTGTCGGCCGGCAGCCGTGACTGGCTGGAAGCGACGCACAGTTACGATCGCGGATGGACGATGTTCCTCAACCTGCGCGCCTGGGCGCTGGTAGGGAGCAGTATCCTGGCGGTGAAAGCTGTCCGCCATCCGAACAGGCTGATCCGCTGGGCGCGTCGTGGCTTTGGTATCTGGAGCGCCTGGAAGCTGGTTAAAACCACACTTACCCAGCAACAGCTTCGCAAATCCGAAACGCACTGACGTTTAGCCTGCTCCACTCGTAAAGCGCCTGAGGGCGCTTTATTTTTATCCCCTCCCCCTCTGCTTGCTCAATATCTTTGATAAAGATTGACAGTTTTCCTTGCTAACAATCGGCATTCGCCCCGTTTATGATTCTCTCCATCGACAGCGAGACCGCGGCATCCGCCCGATTTTGCACATTAAATAGGTTTCACAGCCCAAATGGTTCCCTGGAGAGTAAGATGAAAAAATTAGAAGATGTTGGTGTACTGGTAGCGCGCGTTCTGATGCCAATCCTGTTTATTACTGCAGGCTGGGGCAAAATCGGTGGTTATGCCGGTACCCAGCAGTATATGGAAGCAATGGGCGTTCCGGGGTTCCTGCTGCCGTTGACCATTCTGCTTGAACTGGGTGGTGGTCTGGCAATCCTGTTCGGTTTCCTGACTCGTACTACCGCGCTGTTCACCGCAGGCTTCACCCTGCTGACCGCGTTCCTGTTCCACAGCAACTTTGCGGAAGGCGTGAACTCTCTGATGTTCATGAAAAACCTGACCATCGCGGGCGGTTACCTGCTGCTGGCTATCACCGGTCCGGGTGCGTTCAGTATCGACCGCGTCCTGAATAAGAAGTGGTAAGCACGCTATACTGAATCAAAAAGCGAGGAGATCTCTCCTCGCTTTTGCTATCTAAGGAGGAATAAATGGGACAACTCGTAGACGGCGTCTGGCAGGATACCTGGTATGACACCAAATCAACCGGGGGACGTTTCAAACGTTCTGTTTCGGCCTTCCGTAACTGGCTCACCGCCGACGGTGCGCCTGGCCCGAGCGGTGAAGGCGGCTTTGCGGCCGAGAAAGATCGTTATCACCTCTATGTTTCTCTGGCCTGTCCGTGGGCGCACCGTACCCTGATCGTCCGCGCCCTGAAGGGGCTGGACTCGCTGATCCCCGTCTCGGTGGTGCATCCGCTGATGCTGGAGAACGGCTGGACCTTTGGCGATGACTTCCCGGCGGCCACCGGCGACTCGCTCTATCACCATGATTTTCTTTACCAGCTCTACCTGCGCGCCGATCCGCACTACACCGGCCGCGTTACCGTTCCGGTACTGTGGGACAAGAAAAATCAGACCATCGTCAGCAATGAGTCGGCCGAAATCATCCGCATGTTTAACACCGCGTTTGATGCCCACGGAGCCCGGGCGGGCGATTATTATCCGCCTGCGCTGCGCGATAAGATTGATGACCTGAATAGCTGGATCTACGACAACGTCAATAACGGCGTCTATAAGGCCGGTTTTGCCACCAGCCAGGAAGCCTATGATGAAGCCGTGACCAACGTCTTTAAGTCGCTGGAGCGTCTGGAGCAGATCCTGGGCCAGCACCGCTATCTGACCGGCAACCAGCTGACCGAAGCGGATATTCGTCTGTGGACCACGCTGGTGCGCTTTGACCCGGTTTACGTCACCCATTTTAAGTGCGACAAACACCGGATCAGCGATTACCTCAACCTGTACGGTTTCCTGCGCGACATTTATCAGATGCCGGGGATCGCGGAGACGGTCGATTTTGACCACATCCGTAACCACTACTATCGCAGCCATAAAACCATCAATCCGACGGGCATTATTTCCATTGGCCCGTGGCAGGATCTGAACGAACCGCACGGGCGCGACGTCCGCTTCGGCTAAGCCTCAGGGGCGCTGTTCCGGCGCCCTTTACACCCCTTTATTCCCGTCTATGCTTTAGTGGATCGCTTAAAAAACAAGTGATTAATTGCTATTGAGGTCAAAAACATGGACTGGTATCTGAAAGTACTGCGGAATTATATTGGGTTTAAAGGTCGCGCCCGGCGCAAAGAGTTCTGGATGTTCACCCTGGTGAACTTCATTCTGATTTGCGTGCTGGGGCTGATCGACAAGATGCTGGGCTGGGAACGGGCTGGCGGCGAAGGCATTCTGACCACCCTGTATGGCTTGCTGGTGCTGCTGCCCTCATGGGCCGTGCTGTTTCGCCGGCTGCATGATACCGACCGAACGGCGTGGTGGCTGCTGCTGGCGCTCATTCCGATTATCGGCTGGTTGATCATTGTGATCTTCAACTGCCAGCGCGGTACGGAAGGTGAAAACCGCTTTGGGCCGGATCCACTGCTGAACAAATGACAGGTTGCCCGGCGGCGCTATGCTTGCCGGGCCAACAGGTTACTTCTGGGTAAAGAGCTTCTGGATCTCGCGCAGACACCAGGATTTGGCCTCGCCCATGCTGTCACGACGCCACGCCATAATGATATCCACTTCGCTTGTGTACTCCGGGCTGACAACCCGCAGACGCCCTTCGGCAATATCTTTTTCGACAAACGGATACGGCATGGTGGCCACACCCAAACCGGCCAGCAGCGCCTGACGTTTATCTTCCAGCGTACTGACGGTGAGGCGCGGCTGCTTATCAAGCAGCTGAACGGTTAACACCGGACGCTCGCGGGCGGTATCGGCCACCGCCACGCCGCGGTATTTTACGCGGGTCACTTCAGACAGCGGCTCGGGCTCCTGATGAATCGGGTGATCCGGCGCGGCAACGTACACATTCATTACGGTATAGAGCTTGCGGGAGTTGATCTCCGACGAAGAGCGGAAGTGCATGTCCGGCGCAATCACAATATCCGCCCGGCCCTGCTCCAGACGCTCCCACGCCCCGGCAAGCACTTCGGTGATAATGGAAAGCTGGGTATTGGCTTTATCCGCCAGACGCTCCACCAGCGGGTAGAGTGCCGCAGTAGGTACCAGCGCTTCGGTGACCAGCGTCAGGTGCGTTTCCCAGCCGCGGGCCAGCGCTTCGGCGTCGGTGGTCAGCTTATCCGCCGCTTCCAGCAACACGCGCCCGCGCTCCAGCAGCATTCGCCCGACGTTGGTGAATTTTGTTCGGTGACCGGAGCGGTCAAACAGCACCACATCCAGCTCTTCTTCCAGCTTCTGCATGGTGTAGCTCAGGGCAGATGGCACGCGCCCCAGTTCATCTGCTGCTGCAGCGAAGCTACCGCGACGATCGATGGCGTCCATCACGCGCAGCGCTTCAAGGGTCAATGCTCTCTCTTTAGCCATGGCGTTCTCATTCAGGAAATTTGAACATACCGGGCAGAATATCTGGCTAACAATGCAGCGTCCATACCTTTACCATTGTTTTAGTGTAAAGAGAGGTCAAGTTTTATGATTACGACAAGAACAGCTAAACAGTGCGGACAAGCCGATTTCGGTTGGCTGCAGGCCCGCTACACCTTTTCCTTTGGACACTACTTTGACCCGAAACTGCTGGGCTATGCCTCTTTGCGTGTACTGAACCAGGAAGTTCTCGCACCGGGGGCCTCGTTCCAGCCGCGTACCTATCCAAAAGTGGATATCCTGAACCTGATCCTTGAAGGCGAAGCAGAGTACCGCGACAGCGAGGGCAACCATGTCCAGGCGAAAGCCGGTGAAGCATTGCTGATAGCCACCCAGCCCGGCATCAGCTATAGCGAACATAACCTCAGCAAAGACAAGACGCTGACGCGTCTGCAGCTGTGGCTGGATGCCTGCCCGGAGCGGGAAAACCCGCTGCTGCAGAAGATCGACCTGCTGGATGCGAAACAGCAGCTGCTGGCCTCGCCGGATGGCAGTTCAGGCAGCCTGCAACTTCGCCAGCAGGTGTGGCTGCACCATATCGAACTGGATAAAGGGGAGCGTCTGAGTTTTCAGCTGCACGGCCCGCGCGCCTACCTGCAATCTATTCACGGCACGGTACATGCGCAGACCCCAGCAGAGGAGCGTGAAGCGTTAACCTGCGGGGATGGGGCGTTTATCCGCGACGAGGCGAATATCACGCTGGTAGCCGACACGCCTTTGCGTGCGCTGCTGATTGATTTGCCTGTCTGAGTCCATGCTGCCGGGTTTGCTCATGCTTACCCGGCCTGCACGAATGGCTTACTGGCTCATGGCCTGGGCAATCTGTGAGCGTACCTCGGCGCGCTGTTCCGGAGTCAGAACCTGGCTCACATCGAAGTAATATTTCACGCGATAGTAACGCGCCTGCTCCTCAATGTGGCCGATCGCAGCCAGCTGGCCCTTCACCGCTTTCTCATCCCATTTACCAGACTGGATCACGTCGATCAGCGTGCCATTTTTTACGTCGTTGGTCGGAATCTTATTGACGTTTTCTTCCAGTTGCTGGTGCAGAGCCTTAATCTTCGCGGTCTGCTCACTGCTGAGTTTCAATTGCTGAACGACAGGATCCTGGGCAGGCTGCGGCGCAGTTGTCACCTCTGCCGCCTGTGCCACGCCAGCAAAGCCTGTCAGCGATGCCGTCAGCAGCGCGATACGGAAAATCTTTTTCATCTCACAATCCTTAATTATCTGTCAGGAAAGAACCCGGGGAGTATTTTTCAATTACGGATGAGGATCTGTGAGAAAGTATATAAACAATTTTGTATGTAAGCACAGGGATTTTACGAGCCTTACGCCTGATAGTTGCCAGTACTAAAAATCATGTGGCAGGGTCCTGTCGATTGAAATCAGTTTCCCTTTTTTAACAGTGATATATTGCCCTTCCTTTAATTCTGCGAGCACCCGAAAAACATAACTTCTGGAGAGATTGGTTCTGCGAATGATAAAGTTCGCAATCCCCTCATTTTCCTTGGTATTCACGCTTCTTCGGTAAAGATAGCGCCGTAACATGGCTTTGATAGTGTGATAGCCAGAATCTGTTCTTCTCTCGACATGAACATCTAAAGCCACAATGAGCATATAGGAAAGAATTGTCGTCAGCTCTTTCATATAACTCTTAGATGTGTCGTAAAATATCCGTTCAAAATCATCCACACTTATTTGTAATATTGTTACAGCAGTAAGCGTCATATAGTTGAAGGAGATGACCGGGCACATCCACTCCAGTAGACCGACGGGCATAAATTCGATAGTAGTACCAATGATTCTGGGATCTTCATCCATTGCGATTGATAATACGCCTTCCGAAACATAATAAATTGAACCTGGCTCTATAATAAGTGGTTCATTTGCGTTGAATGAAAAAGTTTTTGCACAAGCAATAACGTCCTCCTGGTGCTTATTAAGGTCAAGAGTCCGGTAGTGCTCATGAATTTTTTCAAAGACAAACTGCATCGCACTCTCCGTTAGTAATAATGCAAATTGACATTATAGTCCTCAGGGCAACACCGGGCGTCAATTTCGGCATAAGTCCCGGCATGGACTATCGCAAACAAAAAATGCGCGTAAACTAATAAACCAGATTAAGCAACACGCATTCAAATACCTTAACCGTTTTTATTGTTAAAAACGAGAGCGCCGCTATGCCTTTCTTTGACAAAAGTGAGGCGTGCTCATTATCGACCTTAACCCATTGCTTAATTGAATTTTAATGACGATATCCGGGCTCTTGACGACCTGGTTCAAACAAATAAGTAAGGTGTTCAATTATGAAGCTTAAATATCTGACAGTAGCGACCGCCCTGATATTCAGCGCTGGCGTAACGGCACAGTCCGCTCCTTTAACCATTCCTCAGGCGACAAAGTTTGATGAACTGGCAACCACACCGGCAGAAGTGACGATGCCGGAATCTTATGTCAAAGCCATCGCGCAGCAGGCCTATATCTGGGGCTGGCCGATGGTAAACCAGTTTAACCGTCGCGAGACGATCACCAAAGCGCCGTATCCTGCGCTGAATGGCGGCATGGTGCCCGTCGCGCCGATGGGTCAGCTGAGCATGCTGACCGACTATATCAAGCCGCAGGAGACCTTTGTGACCTGTCCAAACCAGGATGTGGCTTACGGCCTGGGCTTCTTTGAACTGGATAAAGAGCCGGCGGTCATTCAGGTTCCTGATTTTGGCGAGCGCTTCTGGGTCTATGCTATCTATGACGCGCGTACGAATCAGATTGGTAATGTGGGCAAACCCTACGGGACCAAACCGGGCTTCTATCTTCTGGTTGGGCCTAACTGGAAAGGGGAGACGCCAAAAGGCTTCGAAGGCGTAATACATTCATCCACTGAGATGGCGAACGTTATCCCGCGCATTCAGATGGATGATACCCCAGACGATCGCGCCGCAATTCAGGCCCCCATCAAAGAGGTGATGACGTACCCGCTCAGCGAATTCACGGGCAAAATGAAGTCATATGAATACTCTACAATCCCGGCGATTGGTGATAAACCGGATCCAAATTCCGGTGAAACCCGGTGGGTTGTTCCAGAAAAATTCTTTGACCAGTTTGCTAACGTGTTGAATAAAGTTCCGCCACTGCCGGGTGAAGAGGCCATGTATACCCAGTATCGTCATCTGGTTGAGGCCGGTAAAAAGGATCCGCAAATTCGTAAATGGATGGACGAAGCCGCAGTTCAAACGGATAAAACCGTCATCGCCGATTTCTTTAAATGGAAAAATAATGGCGTACCGGCGGGCAACGGCTGGAACCGTTCGAAGAATAATGCCCAGTTCGGGGTCGATTATTACAACCGTACCGGGACGTCAAAATCGAATATGTTCGATAATAAGCCTGATGAAACCCAATATTTCTACACCGACAATGCGGGTAACGGCAGCCAGCTTTCAGGCGATCATGATTACACGGTGACATTCCCGCGAGGGGGCCTTCCGCCTGTTAAGGGATTCTGGTCATTGACGCTGTACAACAGTAAGCATCTGTTCAGCCCGAACGAACTGAATCGTTATTCGCTGGGGACAAAAAATCAGAACCTCAAATATAACGCTGATGGTTCGCTGACGCTGTATGTGAGCAAAACCAATCCGGGTGAGGCAAAAGTGAATAACTGGCTTCCGGCGCCTGACGGAGTTTTCTCACTCTATATCCGCGCCTACTGGGGTGAAAAAGCCATTCTTGATGGCACCTGGCAGCCACCAAAAATTGAAATGACGAAGTAACTCCTGCCGGCCACAAAGCAAAAACCCCGCCGAAGCGGGGTTTTATAAAGAGTTGAAGCTGACCGATAAGGCGGCTTCGTTCGACCATACGTCAGGTATCTACAGCGCTAGGATTGTCTTGTGTCGCAGACTGTATCTCACTTTGTGTGACAGATAAAACTGATTAAACATCAACAGAAAGGCCGGGATAAAGCCCAGCCTTTCTGTTCACATATGTGATTTACTCACCGCGAAAGCCAGGTTTACCGTTGGCTTTACGCCATTCTTTGACCAGTTGAACGATACCTTCCGGGCTATCGTCCTGTCCGTCTTCAGGGTAAAAGATAAGGTCCGAACCAGAAGGATGTTCGCATAACCTTACAAACTCCAGGATATTTTCCACATCTTCCTGCTCAGTTTCCCCTTCAGCATTAAAGATTTTACGTACAAAGCCCAAAAATTCGTTCTCGGTATAATCAGAGATTTCTTTCCTATCCATCATATTATTTCCTCGATCCTGCGGAATGTATTTCTATGTGGCGCTTCGGGGTTATAACGCCCATATTATCCACATTGTAGACCTCACCACCTTTGCTTATGAGTTTGATGTGATGTATTTCAAACTTTGTTCTCCCACCGACTCTGCCATCACTAAAAGATACTGGCGCTCTTCCTTTCTGCATATGTCGAATATTCGCTCCCCGAAATTGTCTTGATAGCTCAGGGGCTTTACTGACTTCTTCCCAGAATGCTTCCCTAAACCCATCAAAACTGGAGAATGTACGCCCACGCAGTTTATCAGCTATCTGAGACGGGATAAGCGAGCCGTTACCCTGACCCGCATCAGCTAACCATGTACCTGTAACTTTCTGACCTTTACCTGTGACTTGTCCCGGATTGTTGCGAATGTAGATATAAATCGGCGGAATATCTGACACAGGCAGGATCAGGATATAATCCGCAAAATTTTTCTCATCCGGTGCCGGGGTTGACGTACTGGTGATCTGAGTTCCATCCGGCAACGGGTTAACAAGGATCGTTCCCGGTAGCCGGGTGGGGTTTGATTGCCTGTATTTGACGGAGTGCGTACACCAGAATGGTCCGGGGTCCAGATGATTGTTACCGGGCTTTCTTCCTCAATGGTGAAGGTGTACGCCTGTCGGGTGCTGTCCCACTGCATTTTACGGACCCGCACCCTGTCTTTACCGGATGGGGTGTGCCAGCCATGCGGAACGGGATTTCCGTTGCTGTCATTCTCCCATGTATAGCGAACGCGCGTGGGCGCTTCACTCATCTGTGCAAGCCGCATTCGGTCGATGAAATCTTGCTCACCGTCGTTCAGCCGTCCGGGCATCATACCGACTAAAAACCCGGCAACGGATGCGCCTGCACCAGCCGTTGCGATTTCAGCACCGCGTACCGCCCATGTACCATAGGTAGCAAAGCGCCCGCCAATCTGTTCAAGAACGTTAACCCCGGCGGTAGCTGTCTGTGCCCTGGTTGCACTGGCAGCGGCTGCAACTGCGGCCTGATATTCCATTTCTTCGTGATTGCCGTTGAACCACTTATAAAGAGCGCTGCGCTTTATTGGTATTCCACTTTGTGTTGCAGATAAAGCGAATTAGCAAATAACAGAAAGGCCGGGATAAAACCCAGCCTTTCTGTTCACACATGTAATTTACTCACCGCGAAAGCCTGGTTTACCGTTGTCTTTGCGCCATTCTTTGACCAGTTGAACGATACCTTCCGGGCTATCGTCCTGTCCGTCTTCAGGGTAAAAGATAAGATCAGGACCTGCGGGATGTTCCGTAAGCTGTTTAAAATCTAAAATATTTTTGATGTCTTCACTTTCGGTTATATTGCAAAATTGCATAATCTACGGACACACTCTAAAAAATTACTTTCAGAATAATCGCTGAATATCTTTTTCAAGCTATTTCTCCGCCAGAAATTTGCACGATAACGTTATCTGAATAAAATTTTTCACCGAGTAAATTCTCTAAATTCAATGCCTGTTTCTGGCTAACATTAAATCCTGCGATGCCTTTGACAAATGCATCTTCGTCATCTTGTCCCCATCCCATAATAGCAGTAACTTCCTTCAATTTGCTTTGAGGGATCTCTACTTCTAAAACTAACTCTTCACTTTGTTTATCAAAAACTTCCACAGAATAGATTATCATCACTTTTCTACCTTTCTGGTTGGATCTGCTGGCTTGGTCTGCTCACCAGTTATATGATTGAACTCGCCTAAATGTTTACGGCCCGAACGATCATAGACTTCGACTGTGCCATGCTGAGAATCCCATTCGTAAATTTTACCTTTGGAATCTTTCCATCGGGCGCGAAGTTGCCCGCCACCTTGAATAGCAGTCTTACGTGGTGCTCTTTTCGCATCAGGGAACGCTGGTAAGGGCGGAGCGCCTTTTGGTGCCGTGTGGTATTTGTGATCCGCATTAAGATAGATATAAATCGGCGGAATGTCTGACACAGGCAGGATCAGAATGTAATCCGCGAAATTTTTCTCATCCGGTGCCGGGGTTGACGTACTGGTGATCTGAGTTCCATCCGGCAGAGGGTTAACAAGGATCGTTCCCGGTAGCCTGAGTGGGGTTTGATTACCTGTATTTGACGGAGTGCGTACACCAGAATGGTCCGGGGTCCAGATAATTGTTACCGGGCTTTCTTCCTCGGTGGTGAAGGTGTACGCCTGTCGGGTGCTGTCCCACTGCATTTTACGGACCCGCACCCTGTCTTTACCGGACGGGGTGTGCCAGCCATGCGGGACGGGGTTTCCGTTACTGTCATTCTCCCATGTGTAGCGAACGCGCGTGGGCGCTTCACTCATCTGTGCAAGCCGCATTCGGTCGATGAAATCTTGCTCACCGTCGTTCAGCCGTCCGGGCATCATACCCACTAAAAACCCGGCAACGGATGCGCCTGCACCAGCCGTGGCGATTTCAGCACCGCGTACCGCCCATGTGCCATAGGTAGCAAAGCGCCCGCCAATCTGTTCAAGAACGTTAACCCCGGCGGTAGCTGTCTGTGCTCTGGTTGCACTGGCTGCGGCTGCAACTGCGGCCTGGTACTCCATTTCTTCATGGTTGCCGTTAAACCACTTGTACAGGGTGCTGCGCTTCTTCGGTTTTGGGATATCCGGGGCTGGTGGCTTTTTCTTTGCTGTCTGTGCGTGCTGTGGTGCATCTGAGTCGGTTGCTGCATCCGTAGCAGGAGCCGCCTTAAACAAGCCCATATCAGCAAAATTGGTATGAGGCTCCTGCTGCGTCCCTGCATCGTTACAGCCTTCACCACGAAGACAGGATTTTGCAAAAACCCGGTTATGTTCCCGCTCTTCTGCCCGTCGCTTCTCTTCTGCTTCCTGAGCGGCTTTACGTTCTGCAAATAGTTGTGCTTGCGCGGCAATCGACGGATCCACTCCCGGCCCTACCCACTGCCCGGCAGGTGCGATAATCCAGTTAGACCCTGAAGGGCAGGCACAGCGCACGACTGAACCATCTACCGCGGCTATTTTCCCCATATTGGTATCGCGTGGTTCTCCCGAAACCACAACACCAGGTTCGCCACATTTGGGACACCGGGTCGTTTTATCACCAACACGCATGACTCTGCGCCCGTGCTCGGTATCGTTGGACATAGAAGCAATACAGACAGCGCCAGTGGTCGTTTTATCACCTTCCAGCGCCGTTCCCCGTCCGTAGCAATCTGAACGATGTCCCATTACGCTACCTCATGGGCAGATAAAAAATCCTCCGGAACAGGATCATCTTCATACTTAACAATAAATCCGCAGTTAGCAGGCGTGCTGATAATTTCATCCCCGTTTTCCAGAAGCCTTCCGACCAGCCCCATTCCTTTACCTGCCACGGTGTGAGACTGACCTGCGCTGGTGGCAATCCTGCTCTTTGTGCCATCTGCATAGGTAACGGTGCAGCCTTCATACAATACACTGGCATACTGACCATTACTGAGCAGGGCTTTTGCGCCTTTGTTCGGATCGGGTTCAAATTCATCAGCAATACCTCCTCGCCGTGTCAGACTCCCTGCAACAGCAGGCCGATAAACGGCAGCGACGGGACGTTGCTGTAACGCCAGCTGTTTCATGACAATTTTACGGGCATCTTCGGGCATTTCAGCGATTTGTTCAGGGGTGAATGCTGGCTCTTTCAGGCTTGCCAGAATTTCCGGGGTAAGATCGTTGTTGTACTGTTTCATAAGTCCTTCTACTTGTTATAAAAATAATTCCGATGGTCATTTTACAAACAATAACCACATAAACAACAAGTATTTGACTTAAGGTAAATTTTCATCCGTAACATTCGGTAAACACTACTCAATCTCGAGTTTTACTGACAGTTGGCGGTGTTAAAGCTTTTGTTGTATGGACAATGTTTCGAGCTGGTGACAAGGCTAAAGCTTGAAATGCGTAGTCTGAAAAAAAGGCTGTAACGATTGCCACGCTTTAGAGTATTCAGGGCAGAACAGGCGTTGATATGCCTCGTCTGTATCACATTTTCATCTATGGCTGTCTGAGACATAAAAGCAAAAACCCCGCCGAAGCGGGGTTTTATAAAGAGTTGAAGCTGACCGATAAGCCGGGTTCTGTCGTGGACAGTCATTCATCTAGGCCAGCAATCGCTCACTGGCTCAAGCAGCCTACCCGGGTTCAGTACGGGCCGTACCATGTGAACCCCTATTTGGCCTTGCTCCGGGTGGAGTTTACCGTGCCACGGACTGTTACCAGCCGCGCGGTGCGCTCTTACCGCACCCTTTCACCCTTACCTGATCCCACTTGCGTGGGCCATCGGCGGTTTGCTCTCTGTTGCACTGGTCGTGGGTTTCCCCCCCAGGCGTTACCTGGCACCCTGCCCTATGGAGCCCGGACTTTCCTCCCCTCCGCCCGTCTCCCCCGAAAGGGACGACGACGAAGCGGCGACTGTCTGGTCAGCTTCGGCGCGCAGTATAGAGGGTTTGTACGCCGCTGTCACCCTTCCGTGCGCATCCCCACCTGCAGGGTGGCGGCAATATTGCGCGAGGCGCGATAAATATTGTCAAACGCGCCGCGGAACGCCTCCTCCAGGGTGCTGATGCTGGTCAGAACGCTGAACACCGCGTCGATGCCGTACTGATGCACAATGCCGACATCCGTGGTCAGGCTGCCGGCAATGCCGATCACCGGCTTGCGGTATTTGCTGGCGACGCGCGCCACGCCCACCGGCACCTTGCCGTGAATACTTTGACTGTCCAGGCGCCCTTCACCGGTCACAACCCAGGTACAGTCGTGAATATGCTCTTCGAGATTGAGCGCCTGGGTGACGATTTCGATGCCGCTTTTCAGCTCCGCACCGAGAAACGCCATTAGCGCGGCGCCCATGCCGCCTGCCGCGCCTGCGCCAGGTACATTTTTGACATCAATACGCAGCGAGGCGTTAATCACGTCTGCGTAGTGGGAAAGATTGTTGTCGAGCTCCAGGATGTTGGCTTCTGTCGCCCCTTTCTGCGGGCCGAAGATGCGGGATGCGCCCTGCTCGCCGATCAGCGGATTGCTCACGTCGCAGGCCACGCGGATCGCGCAGGATTTAAGGCGCGGATCGAGAGCCGAAATATCAATGTTGTTCAGCGCCATCAGGCTGCCGCCGCCGTGGCCGATCTCGGTGCCGTTGGCATCCGTCAGTTTTGCGCCGAGGGCCTGAACCATTCCCGCGCCGCCGTCGTTGGTCGCGCTGCCGCCAATCCCGATAATGATATTGCGCGCGCCTTTATCCAGTGCCGCGAGGATCAGCTCCCCCGTCCCGCGGGTGGTGGTGATTAACGGGTTGCGCTGTGCCGGTGGAACCAGTGACAGACCGCTGGCAGACGCCATCTCGATAAATGCCGTCACGCCATCGCCGGAGATCCCCCAGCAGGCATTGACGTTTTCGCCCAGTGGGCCCGTCACAACTGCGTGCTGCATTGTGCCGTTGGTGGCGGCAATCATCGCTTCAACCGTTCCCTCCCCGCCATCCGCCACGGGAACCGAAACATACTCTGCATCGGGAAAGATCTCCCGAAAGCCTTTTTCTATCGCCCGCGCTACCTCGGTGGCAGACAGGCTTTCTTTATAAGAGTCAGGGGCGATTACGATTTTCATAGTTATAGCCTGTTACCGCTTAAGGCAAAAATAGCGGGCGCGTTCCCGCGCCCGTCTTTGTTAGCGAGTGACTTCCACTTTCGCCAGTTTTTCGTAATAGCAGGCGATGGCGCTGTGGTCCGCCGTGCCCAGCCCGTCGGCACGCAGGGCCTGCATCATCTCCATCACCGCCGCGGTCAGAGGCAGCTGCGCACCCACGCCGTGAGACGTGTCCAGCGCGTTGGCCAGATCCTTGATGTGCAGATCGATACGGAAGCCCGGCTTGAAGTTACGATCCATCACCATTGGCGCTTTGGCATCCAGTACGGTGCTGCCCGCCAGGCCGCCGCGAATGGCCTGATAAACCAGATCCGGGTTCACGCCCGCTTTGGTCGCCAGGGTCAGCGCTTCGGACATCGCCGCAATGTTCAGGGCCACAATCACCTGGTTTGCCAGCTTGGTTACGTTACCCGCGCCAATCTCACCGGTATGCACCACAGAACCGGCCATCGCTTTCAGCAGGTCGTAGTACTTGTCGAAAATCGCCTTATCGCCGCCCACCATCACCGAGAGGGTACCGTCGATGGCTTTCGGCTCGCCGCCGCTCACCGGCGCATCCAGCATGTCGATGCCCTTCGCTTTCAACGCTTCGCTGATTTCACGGCTGGCCAGCGGTGCGATGGAGCTCATGTCGATCACCATGGTGCCCGGTTTGGCTCCTTCAATGATGCCGCCTTCACCCAGCGCCACCTCTTTTACGTGCGGGGAGTTTGGCAGCATGGTGATGATCACATCGCACTGCTCGGCAATGGCTTTTGCCGTGGCGGCGGTTTCTGCGCCTGCGGCAATCACGTCGGCAATGGCTTGCGGGTTACGGTCTGCAACCACCAGTGAGTAACCTGCTTTGATGAGGTTTTTACTCATTGGTTTACCCATGATACCCAGGCCAATAAAACCAACTTTCAGTGTCATATTTGCGTCTCTCTTTATTCAGTGGTGGTGGTTATTTCTTGAAGGAATCAGCTAACTTCTGGGTGGCGGAGCGGAACACGCCAAGGTCGCTGCCAACGGCAACAAAGGTCGCGCCCCATTCCAGGTAACGGCGGGCATCGGCCTCAACCGGCGCCAGAATGCCGGACGGCTTACCGTGCGCTTTGGCGCGGGCAAAGATGTGCTGAATGGCGCGCTGCACTTCCGGATGATTAGCGTTACCCAGGTGGCCAAAGGCCGCCGCCAGATCGCTTGGGCCGACGAAGATGCCGTCTACGCCGTCAGTGGCGGCAATGGCATCAACGTTATCCACGCCCTGCTGGCTCTCAATCTGTACCAGGATGGTGATGTTCTTGTTCGACTGGGCCAGGTAGTCCGGCACGGTGCCAAACATATTGGCGCGATGGGAGACCGACACGCCGCGAATACCCTCCGGCGGATAGCGGGTAGAGGCCACCGCCTGCACCGCCTCTTCGACGTTCTCCACAAACGGGATCAGGAAGTTGTAGAAACCAATATCCAGCAGGCGCTTGATAATCACCGGCTCGTTGGTCGGGACGCGCACAACCGGCGCGCTGTGGCTGCCTTTCAGCGCCATCAGCTGCGGGATAAACGTGGTGACGTCGTTCGGCGCATGTTCACCGTCCAGCACCAGCCAGTCAAAACCAGCCAGCCCCAGCACTTCGGTGCTGATTGGGCTTGCCAGCGCGGACCAGCAGCCGATCTGAATCTGATGCGCCGCGAGGGCCGCTTTAAATTTGTTCGGGAAAATATCGTTACTCATCGCTTATACCTTTGCTTATTTCTGCAATTCCATACGTTTGATGTCACCCACTACGAACAGGTAGCAGAACATCGCCATCAGCGCCGAACACCCGACAAACACCAGGGCCGCGTTGAACGAATGCAGTTCACTGACCAGATAGCCAATCACCAGCGGAGTGACGATTGACGCTACGTTGCCAAAGACGTTAAACACACCACCGCACAGGCCGACAATCTCTTTTGGCGCGGTATCGGAAATAACCGGCCAGCCCAGAGCGCCAAACCCTTTACCGAAGAAGGCCAGCGCCATCAGCCCTACCACCAGCGCGGTGTTGTTGGTGTAGTTGCACAGAATGATTGAGGAGGCCAGCAGCATACCCAGCACAATCGGCAGCTTACGCGCCAGGGTAATCGACTTCCCTTTCTTAATCAGGTGATCCGAGAAGACGCCGCCCAGTACGCCACCGGCAAAACCGCACAGCGCCGGGATGGAGGCCACCAGACCCACCTTCAGAATCGACATCCCCTTCTCCTGCACCAGGTAAATCGGGAACCAGGTGAGGAAGAACCAGGTGATGGTGTTGATAAAGTATTGCCCGAAAAACACGCCCAGCATCATGCGGTTGGACAATAGCTGTTTGATGTAATGCAGCTTCGGACCGCTGGCCGCTTTGTCGCCCGGCTTTTTGTGATCCATGTCGACCACCGCGCCGCCGTCCTTGATGAACTTCAGCTCCTCAGCGCTCATGCGTGGGTGGTCGGTTGGGTTGTGAATCAGCTTCACCCACAGGCCGGTCAGCACAAAGCCAATCACGCCCATCACGGTAAAGACATGTTCCCAGCCCCAGGCGAAGGTCAGCCAGCCGAGCAGTGGGGAGAACAGCGCCAGCGAGAAATACTGGGCGGAGTTAAAAATCGCCGATGCGGTACCGCGCTCTTTGGTCGGGAACCAGGCCGCCACGATGCGGGCGTTAGCCGGGAAGGACGGTGCCTCGGAGAAGCCGAGCATAAAGCGCATAAAGAACATTGAAACGCCTGCCCACGCCAGCGGGAAGAGATCCACAAAGCCCTGCAGGAAGGTGAACAGCGACCAGAAGAACAGGCTGTAGGTATAAACCTTTTTCGAACCGAACTTATCCAGCAGCCAGCCGCCGGGGATCTGCATCAGCAGGTAGGCCCAGCCGAAGGCGGAGAAGATGTAGCCCATCGACACGGCGCTTAACTGCAGCTCTTTGGCGACTTCCGTTCCGGCAATAGAGAGCGTGGCGCGGTCAGCGTAATTGACTGCGGTAACAATAAAGATAATGAGCAATATTAAATAACGGGTAGGGGCACCCTTTTTTGTTTCAACGGTAGTATCCAGCAACATATTTATTTCCTCTGGTACATCAATGAAAGTGTTTTTATTATTTTTAGAGCGAGGCATTCCTGATTATTTTGCTAATAACAGGTAATCGCGGTTAATTAACCGAATCCATGAAAGCGTTAATGAGTATAATCAAGCGCCCTGCACCGCGCATTGTGGCAACGCTCAATTATCGACGGCGTGATGAATATTATTTTGAGCATATGCACAAACCCCTGGGCGCTGATGCACAGATTTCACCATTGCCCCCCTTATGCGCAGGCGAAGGTCAAAAATGAGTGATCGAGATCACATTATTAATCCCCAGCGCCTGACATTCTTTATTCCACTGAGCAGAGTCTTTATTTCCTATAACAAGAAAATAGACGTACTCTTTTACCCATTAATTATCCCCCATTCGCTGGAGAATACTGGACAATGGCCGACATTGAAATTCGACAAACGTCGCCGACCGCGTTTTATATTAAGGTGCACGACACCGATAACGTGGCGATTATTGTTAACGATCAGGGGTTAAAAGCCGGAACGCGTTTCCCGGACGGGCTTGAACTGATCGAGCATATTCCGCAGGGCCATAAAGTGGCGCTGGTCGATATCCCGGCGCAGGGCGAAATCGTGCGTTACGGCGAAGTCATCGGCTATGCCGTGCGGGCGATCCCGCAGGGCAGCTGGATTGATGAATCGCTGGTCGCCCTGCCGGAAGCCCCGCCGCTGAACACCCTGCCGCTGGCAACCCGCGTACCGGAGCCAATGCCAGCCCTGGAAGGCTACACCTTTGAAGGCTATCGCAATGCGGACGGCAGCGTGGGCACCAAAAACCTGCTTGGCATCAGCACCAGCGTGCACTGCGTGGCGGGGGTGGTCGATTTCGTGGTGAAGATCATCGAGCGCGATCTGCTGCCAAAATACCCGAACGTCGACGGCGTGGTGGGTCTGAATCACCTTTACGGCTGCGGCGTGGCGATCAACGCCCCGGCGGCCATCGTGCCGATCCGTACCGTCCACAATATCGCCCTGAACCCGAACTTTGGCGGTGAAGTGATGGTGGTCGGCCTCGGCTGTGAAAAACTGGTGCCTGAGAAACTGCTGCAGGGGACCGAAGATACCCAGGCCATTCCTGTCGACAGCGCCAGCATCGTGCGTCTGCAGGACGAGCAGCACGTCGGCTTCCGCTCCATGGTGGATGACATTCTGCAGGTCGCGGAGCGCCATCTGACAAAACTCAATCAGCGCAAGCGTGAAACCTGCCCGGCTTCTGAGCTGGTGGTAGGCATGCAGTGCGGGGGCAGCGACGCCTTCTCCGGCGTGACCGCTAACCCGGCCGTGGGCTATGCCTCGGACCTGCTGGTGCGCTGTGGCGCCACGGTGATGTTCTCCGAAGTGACCGAGGTGCGCGATGCGATCCACCTCCTGACGCCACGCGCCATCAACGAAGAGGTGGGCAAACGCCTGCTGGAAGAGATGGCCTGGTACGATAACTATCTCGATATGGGTAAAACCGACCGCAGCGCCAACCCCTCTCCGGGCAACAAGAAAGGCGGCCTGGCGAACGTGGTGGAAAAAGCGCTGGGCTCTATCGCCAAATCGGGCCAGAGCGCCATCGTTGAGGTGCTCTCTCCGGGCCAGCGTCCAACCAAACGCGGCCTGATCTACGCCGCCACGCCTGCCAGCGATTTCGTCTGCGGCACCCAGCAGGTGGCCTCCGGGATCACCGTTCAGGTGTTCACCACCGGGCGCGGCACGCCGTACGGCCTGATGGCGGTTCCGGTGATCAAAATGGCAACCCGCACCGAGCTGGCTAATCGCTGGTTCGATCTGATGGATATTAACGCGGGCACCATCGCCACCGGGGAAGAGAGCATTGAGGACGTGGGCTGGAAGCTGTTCCACTTCATCCTCGACGTGGCGAGTGGACGTAAGAAGACGTTCTCCGATCAATGGGGATTACATAACCAGCTGGCGGTATTCAACCCGGCACCGGTGACCTGAGTTTTGCAGTAAACCTCACTTTAGCATGGCTTCGGCCATGCTTTTTTTTTGCCTTTCGTTCTTTCGCAACCTTCCTTTCACTTTCGCTTCTTTCGTTTTTACGATATCAATCACAAAAAAGCATTCCGAAACACTATATCTTCTTTCGAAGAAAACAAACGAAAGGTTTCGGAGGAAGGATGTACATCATTTCGACCAAAGCGATGCTCACCAAAGCCCAGCGGGAAGGTTATGCGGTGCCGGCTTTCAATATTCATAACCTCGAAACGCTGCAGGTGGTTGTCGAGACAGCGGCCGAGATGCGCTCGCCGCTGATCGTCGCCGGTACGCCCGGCACCTTCAGCTACGCCGGGATCGGCAACATCGTAGCCATCGCTGACGCGCTGGCAAAAACCTGGAACCAGCCGCTGGCGATCCACCTCGATCATCACGAAACGCTCGATGATATTGCACAGAAAGTGCAGGCCGGTGTGCGCTCGGCGATGATCGACGGCTCGCACCTGCCCTTTGCCGACAACGTGGCGCTGGTGAAGGAGGTCACCGACTACTGCCATCGCTATGACATCAGCGTGGAGGCGGAACTGGGCCGCCTCGGCGGGCAGGAAGATGACCTGGTGGTCGACAGCAAAGACGCCCTCTATACCCATCCGCAGCAGGCCCGCGAGTTCGTGGCGCTGACCGGTATCGACTCCCTCGCGGTCGCCATCGGCACCGCCCACGGCCTCTATACCGCCACGCCAAAACTCGATTTTGAGCGCCTGGCGGAGATCCGCAGTCAGGTGGAGGTGCCGCTGGTGCTGCACGGTGCCTCTGGCCTTTCAGCCGCTGATATCCGCCGGGCAATCGATCTCGGCATCTGCAAAGTGAACGTCGCCACCGAGCTGAAAATTGCCTTTTCCGACGCCCTGAAAACCTGGCTGGCCGAACACCCCGAGGCCAGCGATCCCCGTCACTACATGATCCCCGCCAAAGCCGCCATGAAAGAGGTGGTGCGCAAAGTCATTAACGACTGTGGCTGCGAAGGCAAACTGTAAACCACGCGAACCGGAGGAAACGGTGAAAAATATTATTGCCCGCCACAAGGCGGGAGAGCATCTCGGCATCTGTTCAGTCTGCTCAGCGCACCCGCTGGTGATCGAGGCGGCCCTGCGCTTCGATCTGGACACTGACAACAGCGTGCTGATTGAAGCCACGTCCAACCAGGTGAATCAGTACGGCGGCTATACCGGCATGAAACCGGCTGATTTCCGCGATTTTGTGCTCAACATAGCCGAAAAAGTCGGGTTCCCGCAGCAGCGGTTGATCCTCGGCGGCGACCATCTGGGCCCCAACTGCTGGCAGAACGAGCCCGCAGAGACGGCGATGGAGAAAGCCGTCGCGCTGATTAAGGCTTATGTGGCCGCGGGCTTCAGCAAAATCCATCTCGACGCGTCGATGTCCTGCGCCGACGATCCGGTGCCGTTAGATCCGGTGGTGGTGGCGCAGCGTGCGGCGCGGCTGTGCCGGGCGGCGGAAGAGACCGCCACCGACGCGCAGAAGGCGGCGCTGACCTACGTGATTGGCACCGAAGTGCCGGTGCCGGGCGGGGAGGTCAGCAGCATCGACAGCGTGCACGTCACCCGCGTAGAAGATGCCGCCCGCACTCTCGAAACGCACCAGACCGCGTTCCATGCGCTGGGGCTGGATGAGGCGATGACCCGCGTGATTGCCATCGTGGTACAGCCCGGCGTGGAGTTCGATCATACCCAGATCATCCACTATCAGCCGGAGGCCGCCAAAGCGCTCTCGGGCTGGATCCGCCAGACGCCGATGGTCTATGAAGCCCACTCTACCGATTATCAATCCCGTCAGGCCTACCGGGAGCTGGTGCGGGATCACTTTGCGATCCTCAAGGTCGGCCCGGCCCTCACCTTCGCCCTGCGCGAGGCGATTTTTGCCCTGGCGCAGATGGAAGCGGCGCTGATCGCCCCGGAAAACCGCAGCCGGGTGCTGGAGGTGATCGACGAGGTGATGCTGAACGAGCCGGATTACTGGAAAAAATACTATCGCCCGACCTGGAGCCAGGCGATGGTGGACATTCACTTTAGCCTGTCCGACCGCATTCGCTACTACTGGCCGCACCCGCGTATTCGTCAGAGCGTGGAGAAACTGCTCGCGAATCTGGGCACCCAGACCCTGCCGCTGGGGCTGATCAGCCAGTATCTGCCCGTGCAGTTCGAACGCGTCACGGCCCGCACTATCGCCACGACGCCACAGGATCTTGTCATCGACAAAATACAGGACGTGTTACGCGCGTACCGCTACGGCTGCGCCCCTGACGCCCACTGAAACCCGGAGACGCTATGAGCAAACTGTTTGTCCGTACCGGCATTGATTTTGCCACCTGCCAGCAGGCGCTGGCCCATATTGGCGAGGAGATGCTGGCGAAAGGGGTGGTGCATGCCACCTACCCCGCCGCGCTGGTAGAACGGGAAGCGGTATTCCCGACCGGCATCGCCCTTGAAAAACATGCCGTGGCGATCCCGCACTGTGAGGCGGTACATGCAAAAGAACCGGCTATCTACCTGATTCGACCGGACAAGCCGGTGAATTTTCAACAGGCGGACGACGATGCAGAGATCGCCGTGTCGCTGATTATCGCCCTGATCGTTGAAAACCCTGCGGCGCAGCTCGTTCTCCTGCGCCGGTTATTTAGTGAGCTGCAAAACCCAACCACGCTGGAAGCGCTGCTTAACGCGCCGGATCACCAGCTGGGGGCGCTGTTTGAAGAGGCCATCATGATGGCGGAACCCTGCAAGCAGGCCTCATAACATACTGATAATAAGAAGGAGTACCCTATGAAACGCAAAGTTATCGTTGCCTGTGGCGGTGCCGTCGCGACCTCCACCATGGCCGCAGAAGAGATCAAAGAGCTGTGTGAAGCCCACAACATCACGCTGGATCTGGTCCAGTGCCGGGTCACCGAAATTGAGACCTATATGGACGGGGCGGATCTGATCTGCACCACCGCGAAAGTCGATCGCACCTTTGGCGACATCCCGGTGGTCCACGGCATGCCGTTTGTGTCGGGCGTCGGCATTGAAGCCCTGCAGCAAAAAATCCTGACCATCCTCGAGGGATAAGATCATGTTTACCGAAATCATGCGGTATATCCTCGATCTTGGGCCGACGGTCATGCTGCCCATCGTCATCATCATCTTCTCGAAGCTGCTGGGGATGAAGCTGGGCGACTGCTTTAAATCCGGCCTGCATATCGGGATTGGCTTTGTCGGGATCGGGCTGGTTATCGGCCTGATGCTCGACTCCATCGGCCCGGCGGCCAAAGCGATGGCCGAGCAGTTCCAGATCAATCTTCACGTGGTGGACGTCGGCTGGCCGGGCTCATCCCCCATGACCTGGGCCTCGCAGATTGCGCTGGTGGCGATCCCGGTGGCGATTGGCGTTAACGTGCTGATGCTGGTCACCCGCATGACCCGCGTGGTGAACGTCGATATCTGGAACATCTGGCACATGACCTTTACCGGGGCGATGCTGCACCTGGCGACCGGCTCTTACTGGCTCGGCATTCTCGGCGTGGTGGTTCACGCGGCCTTTGTCTACAAGCTGGGCGACTGGTTTGCGAAGGACACGCGGGACTTCTTTGGTCTCGACGGGATCGCCATTCCGCACGGGTCATCCGCTTACCTTGGCCCCATCGCGGTGCTGGTCGACACTCTTATCGAGAAGATCCCGGGGCTCAGGAACATTCACTTCAGCGCCGACGATGTGCAAAAACGCTTTGGCCCGTTTGGTGAGCCGGTCACCGTCGGGTTCGTGATGGGGCTGGTCATCGGCCTGCTGGCGGGATACGACGCGAAAAACGTCCTGCAGCTGGCGGTGAAAACCGCCGCCGTGATGCTGCTGATGCCGCGCGTCATCAAGCCCATCATGGATGGTCTAACGCCGATTGCCAAACATGCCCGTAAACGTCTGCAGGCGAAGTTTGGCGGCCAGGAGTTCCTGATCGGCCTCGATCCGGCGCTGCTGCTGGGGCACACCTCGGTGGTCTCCGCCAGCCTGATCTTTATCCCGCTCACCATCCTGATTGCGGTGCTGGTGCCGGGTAACCAGGTCCTGCCGTTTGGCGACCTCGCGACCATCGGCTTCTTCGTCGCCATGGCCGTGGCGGTGCATCAGGGCAACCTGTTCCGCACCCTGATCTCAGGCGTCATCATCATGGGCATCACCCTGTGGATCGCCACCCAGACCATCGGCCTGCACACGCAGCTTGCGGAGAATGCCGGGGCACTGAAAGCGGGCGGGATGGTGGCCTCCATGGACCAGGGTGGCTCGCCCGTCACCTGGCTGCTGATCCAGCTCTTCACCTGGCAAAACGTCGTGGGATTCGTGGTGATTGGCGCCATCTACGCCAGCGGCGTGCTGCTCACCTGGCGTCGCGCCCGGGCCTTTACGGCGGCCGAAAAAGCACGGGCGCTACAAAGCCAGACGGCTTCTTAATATCCGGGGAGCGCTGCTCCCCTCTTTTTTCTGGAGTGAATCATGAAATCAGTGGTAATTCATGCTGAGGGACTCGTGCGCGTAGAAGAGCGCCCTGTCCCGCACATTCAGGCTGAGGATGACGTGCTGGTGCGGGTCGTCTGCTCGGGGCTTTGCGGGTCGGACATCCCGCGTATTTTCGCCAAAGGGGCGCATTACTACCCCATCACCCTGGGCCATGAATTTAGCGGCTATGTCGACGCCTGCGGTGCTGGCGTTAAGGATTTGCAGGCTGGCGATGCGGTGGCCTGCGTGCCGCTGCTGCCCTGCTTTACCTGCCCAGAGTGTGAAAAAGGCTTCTTCTCGCTCTGTAAGCAGTATCAGTTTGTCGGCTCCCGCAGCGAAGGGGGCAACGCGGAGTACATCGTGGTGAAGCGCGCCAACCTGTTCCGCCTGCCCGCAGAGATGACCATAGAGGACGGGGCGTTTATCGAGCCCATCACCGTGGGGCTGCATGCGTTCCATCTTGCCCAGGGCTGCGAAGGTAAAAACGTTATCATCGTCGGGGCGGGCACCATTGGCCTGCTGGCCATGCAGTGCGCCATGGCGCTGGGTGCGGCAAGCGTCACCGCCATTGATATCAATGATGACAAGCTGGCGCTGGCGACAGCCCTGGGGGCGACGCAGGTCTTCAACAGCAAAACCCTGAGCGCGGAGGAGATGCTGGCAGCCCTTCACGACACCCGTTTCGATCAGCTGGTGCTGGAGACGGCCGGTACGCCGCAAACCGTCGCCCTTGCTATCGACATCGCCGGGCCCCGCGCCCAGGTAGCGCTGGTGGGCACCCTGCATCACGACCTGACGCTCTCCTCCGCAACCTTCGGCAGGATCCTGCGTAAAGAGCTGACCCTGCTGGGCAGCTGGATGAACTACTCCGCGCCCTGGCCGGGTGAAGAGTGGGAAACCGCAGCCCGTCTTCTCAAAGAGAAAAAATTGCAGCTCGCGCCCCTGATCGCCCATACCGGCAACAGCGAAAGTTTTGCCAGCGCTATTCAGGCACTGAATGGATCCCCGATGCAAGGCAAAATCCTGCTGCGACTGGACTGAACCCACGAGCCAGCAACCGGAGCTGGCTCACATTTACTTTCGAACGCTAGCGTTCACCTTTCGCATCCCTTCGATTAAACTGGAGCGAGTTAATTATCAGGCAAAACAAAATGAACTCATTTGAGCGAAGGAACAAAATCGTCGATCTGGTGAATGCCAACGGCAGCGTATTGGTGCTCGACCTTTCGAATTCTTTTGGCATCTCCGAGGTGACCATCCGCGCCGATCTGCGTCTGCTGGAAGAGAAAGGTCTGGTGACCCGTTTTCACGGCGGAGCCGCCAGGCCGGGCAGCAATCTGGCCGAGAACGAAAGCCAGGAGGTGCTGCTGGAAGATCGCTACAGCCTCGCCAGCGACCCGAAAAAACGTATCGCCCTTGCCGCCGTGGCAATGATTGAAGAGGGGATGACGGTGATTTTAGACAGCGGCAGCACCACCATGCTGATCGCTGAAGCGCTGGCGAAGAAGGCCAATATCACGGTGATCACCAACAGCCTGCCCGCCGCCTTTGCGCTCTCCGACAATAAAGACATCACCCTGGTGGTGTGCGGCGGCACGGTGCGCCACAAGACTCACTCCATGCACGGCACCATCGCCGAACGCTCGCTGGCGGGCATCAGCGCCGACCTGATGTTTGTTGGCGCCGACGGGATCGACACCACTAACGGTATCACCACCTTCAACGAAGGCTATTCGATCAGCAGCGTAATGGCGGCAGCCGCGCATAAGGTAGTTGCGGTGCTGGACGCGAGCAAATTCAACCGTCGCGGGTTTAACCAGGTGCTGCCGATGGAGAAGATTGACTGCGTGATTACCGACGAAGGGATCGGTGAGAAAGAGCTGAAGAACCTGAAACAAACGTCAGTTGAGCTCATTGTGGTTTAACTGCGCGCGGTGAAAATGCCCGATGGCGCTTCGCTTATCGGGCCTACGATTATTCTGTAGGCCGGGTAAGCGCAGCGCCACCCGGCAAAGCCACTTACTCCCCCTGCTGCTCCAGGGCGTACTTATACAGCGCATTCTTTTTCACGCCGTGGATCTCCGCCGCCAGCGCCGCCGCTTTCTTCAGCGGCAGTTCGGCCTGCAGCAGCGCGAGGGTGCGCAGGGCATCGGCAGGCAGGGCGTCCTCTTCGGCTTTGTGCCCTTCGACAATCAGCACCATCTCGCCCTTGCGGCGGTTTTCGTCCTCTTTCACCCACGCCAGCAGCTCGCCCACCGGCAGGCCGTGGATGGTCTCCCAGGTTTTGGTCAGCTCGCGGGCCAGGACCACGTAACGCGCTTCCCCCCAGACGGCGACCATGTCTTCCAGGCTCTCCAGCAGACGGTGGGTGGATTCGTAGAAGATCAGCGTGCGCGGCTCGGCTTCCAGCGCCTTGAGCACGTCGCGACGGCCCTTGGATTTAGCGGGCAGGAAGCCTTCGTAGCAGAAGCGATCCGACGGCAGGCCCGCCGCGCTCAGGGCGGCAATGGCGGCGCACGGCCCCGGCAACGGCACCACACGGATGCCCGCCTCGCGGCAGGTGCGCACCAGGTGATAGCCCGGGTCGTTAATCAGCGGCGTTCCGGCATCGGACACCAGGGCGATGCTCTGCCCCTCTTTCAGCTTCGCCACCAGCATGGCCGCTTTTTGCTGCTCGTTATGATCGTGCAGAGCAAACATTCGGGCGTTGATGGCGAAATGTTGCAGCAGCAGGCCAGTATGGCGGGTATCTTCAGCCGCAATAAGATCAACGCTTTGCAAGACGGTGAGGGCACGTTGGGTAATATCAGATAAATTCCCGATAGGAGTAGGTACAATATAAAGCTGACCCTGAGAATTATCTGCCGTTTCGTGTTGTTTCATTGTTTCATCCGTATTGCCGATTTAATATTGAGCATTGCGTAAAAAATATCACTGGATACAGTATGGTACCCTTAACGTTTCTTCATAATAAAGTCGCGCGCAGCCTTCCGCTGGTGCTGGCAGCCCTGCTCTTTGCAGGCTGTGGCACACAGGCGCCCGATCAAAGTGCTGCCCATATGGAGGGTACAGCGCAGGCTGACTCCGGCTTCTATCTGCACCAGATGGAGCAGAGCTCGAATGATACCCGGATCAACTGGCAATTACTCGCCATTCGTGCACTGCTGAAAGAAGGTAAAACCCAGCACGCCGCCGATCTGTTTAACCAGCTGCCGCAGGATTTGAACGATACCCAGCGCCGCGAGCAGTCGCTGCTGGCCGCCGAGCTGAAAATTGCCCAGAACGACGTTGCCGGCGCGAAAAAGATCCTCGGCAGTATCGACATCGGTACGCTGGATAAAAACCAGCAGGCGCGTTTCTGGCAGGCCGGTATCGCCGCGGAACAGGGGCGCCCTTCCCTGACGCTGCTGCGGGCGCTGATTGCCCAGGAGCCGCTGCTCTCCGCTGCGGAAAAACAGAAAAATATCGACGCCACCTGGCAGACGCTCTCCGCGATGAATCCGGATCAGGCCAATGCGCTGGTGATCAACGCTGACGAAAATGTCCTTCAGGGCTGGCTGGATCTGCAGCGCGTCTGGTTCGATAACCGCAACGATCCGAACATGCTGAAAGCCGGGATCAAAGACTGGCAGACCCGCTACCCGAACAATCCGGGTGCCACCATGCTGCCCACGCAGCTGGTTAACGTGCAGAACTTCAAGCCTGCCTCCACCAGCAAAATCGCCCTGCTGCTGCCGTTAGGTGGCCAGGCCGCCGTCTTTGGCCGCACTATCCAGCAAGGTTTTGAAGCGGCGAGAAACGGCACCGCCGCCGTCGCAGGCAGCGCGGTTCCCGCCCAGGTCGCCCAGGCGGCTAACGCCGGAGATGTGGTGAGCCCGTCCGCCGCCGAAACTACCGATCTGACCACCACCCAGCCTGTCGCTGCGCCGGAAGGCACAATGCAGAACCCGGTTCAGGCACCTGCCACTCCGCAGCCTGTCGCCGCGCCGGAAAGCAGCGTGCAGGAGCCGGTACAGACTCCGGCGACGACAGACACAACGCAGCCCGTCGCCCAGCCGCAGGCCGCGGCTAATCCGTCTGCCGAGATAAAAGTGTATGACACCAGCACCCAGCCGCTCGATCAGGTGCTGAATCAGGTGCAGCAGGATGGCGCCAGCATCGTGGTCGGCCCGCTGCTGAAAAATAATGTGGAAGAGCTGGTGAGAAGTAACACCCCGTTGAACGTGCTGGCGCTGAACCAGCCGGAGCAGGTGCAGAATCGCCCGAACGTCTGCTACTTCGCCCTGTCACCGGAAGACGAAGCTCGCGATGCGGCGCGCCATATCCATGAGCAGGGTAAGCAGGCTCCCCTGCTGCTGACCCCGCGTAGCCAACTGGGCGATCGCGTTGCTACCGCCTTTGCCCAGGAGTGGCAACAGCTGGGCGGCGGCATCGTTCTGCAGCAGAAATTTGGCTCAACCTCAGAACTTCGCGCGGGCGTTAACGGCGGAGCAGGTATTGCCCTCAGCGGCAGCCCGGTTACGGCCAGCCTGCCACAGCAGCAGGGCGTGACCATCGGCGGCCTGACCATTCCGGCACCGCCAACGGATGCGCAGATTAGCGGCGGCGGAAACGTGGATGCGGCCTACATCGTCGCCACCCCGGAAGAGATCGCCTTTATCAAGCCGATGATCGCCATGCGTAACGGAAGCCAGGCGGGCGTGTCGCTGTATGCCAGCTCCCGCAGCGCACAGGGCACCGCCGGTCCGGACTTCCGTCTCGAAATGGAAGGGCTGCAGTACAGCGAAATCCCGATGCTCGCCGGGGCGAATCCTGAGCTGATGCAGCAGGCGCTCAGCAGCGTGCGTAACGACTACTCCCTGGCGCGCCTGTATGCCATGGGCGTGGATGCCTGGGCGCTGGCGAACCATTTCACCCAGATGCGCCAGGTGCCGGGCTTTACCCTTAACGGCAACACCGGCGATCTCACCGCCACCCAGGACTGCGTGATTAACAGGAAGTTATCATGGCTCAAATACCAGCAGGGACAGATCGTTCCGGCCAGTTAACCCGCAAACAGACCGGCGACGCGCGCGAATTACAGGCGCGTCGCTGGCTTGAGAGCAAAGGACTGCGCTTTATCGCCGCCAACGTCCGCGGACGCGGCGGCGAAATTGACCTTATCATGCAGGATGGCCCGGCTATCGTCTTCATTGAGGTGCGTTACCGCCAGTCATCCCGTTACGGCGGTGCCGCCGCCAGCGTGACCCGGGCCAAGCAACATAAATTATTACACACCGCCCAGTTGTGGCTTGCCCGGCATAATGGCAGCTTTGACACTGTGGATTGCCGGTTCGATGTGGTAGCCTTCACCGGAAACGCCATCGAATGGTTCAAAAACGCCTTCGGCGCAGACGCGTAAATCAGATCGTTAAGGGATACCGTGCTCGAAAGAATTAAGGTTTGCTTCACGGAAAGCATTCAGACTCAGATTGCAGCAGCAGAAGCGCTGCCGGACGCCATCTCCCGCGCGGCGATGACCCTGGTTCAGTCCCTGCTTAACGGCAACAAAATCCTCTGTTGTGGCAACGGCACCTCAGCCGCCAACGCACAGCATTTTGCTGCCAGTATGATCAATCGTTTTGAGACAGAGCGTCCAAGTTTACCTGCCATTGCACTCAACACCGATAACGTGGTCTTAACGGCGATTGCCAACGATCGTCTTCATGATGAGATCTACGCCAAACAGGTGCGCGCGTTAGGGCATGCCGGTGATGTATTGCTGGCGATCTCCACGCGCGGCAACAGCCGCGACATCGTCAAAGCCGTTGAAGCGGCGGTGACACGCGATATGACCATCGTGGCGCTGACCGGCTACGATGGCGGCGAACTGGCGGGGCTGTTGGGTCCGCATGATGTTGAGATCCGTATTCCTTCACACCGCAGCGCGCGCATTCAGGAGATGCACATGCTGACGGTGAACTGTTTATGCGATCTGATCGATAACACGCTTTTCCCTCACCAGGATGATTAAGGAGTATACATGAAGGCACTTTCGCCCCTCGCAGTCCTTATTTCTGCGCTGCTGCTTCAGGGATGTGTCGCTGCAGCGGTAGTGGGTACCGCCGCTGTGAGCACCAAGGCCGCGACTGACCCGCGTACCGTGGGCACACAGGTGGATGACAGCACCCTGGAACTGCGCGTGAACAGCGCATTGTCCAAAGACCAACAGATTAAGAAAGAAGCGCGCATTAACGTCACGGCTTATCAGGGCAAAGTTCTGCTGGCCGGACAGGCACCGAACACTGAACTGGCCTCCCGCGCGAAGCAGATCGCGATGGGCGTAGACGGCGCGACCGAAGTGTTTAACGAAGTGCGTCAGGGCCAGCCGATTGGCCTGGGCGAGGCCTCAAACGACACCTGGATCACCACCAAAGTGCGCTCCCAGCTGCTGGGCAGCGATCAGGTGAAATCCTCTAACGTGAAGGTGACTACCGAGAACGGCGAAGTGTTCCTGCTCGGCCTGGTGACCGATCGCGAAGGCAAAGCGGCGGCGGATATCGCCAGCCGGGTGAGCGGCGTGAAACACGTCACCACCGCCTTTACCTACATCAAGTAAGCTCCCCCGCCCCCTGCCATCGGCAGGGGGCTGTTATCCCTCTCCCTTTGCCCTCTCCCTGATCTTCGCTGAGGGAATAATGTTAACCCCAGCCGGTGACGCGCTGAGCGCCTCCTGCAGCATCACCTCCGCCACATCCCGCGCTTCGACAGACTTCCAGTTACCAGGCAAAAAGCTAAACAGCGGCGCAAACAGCGACTCGCTGAAGCGATGCTTTTCCCGCTCGCCAAGCAGCATTGACGGGCGCACGATGGTCAGCCGCTCCCACTTCTGGGCGATCAGCGCCTCTTCCATTTTGCCTTTTACCTTGTTGTAGAAGAACGGCGAGTGCGCGTTGGCACCCATGGCGCTCACCACCAGCAGATGCTTCGCCCCGAGCCGTTTCCCGGTCAGCGCCGTGTCCACCACCAGGGTGTAATCGGCATGAATAAAGGCCTCTTTGCTGCCCGCCTCACGCCGGGTGGTGCCCAGACAGCAAAAGACGGTATCGACCGGATCCTGGACCTGCGCCAGGGCATCGGTCAGCTGTGGATCGTGAGGATTAAACACCCCTTCGATATCCCCAAGCGGACGACGCGTCGGGGCGGCGATATAGTTAATTTTCCGCTCCTGGATGAGCATACGCAGCAGGTGTCCGCCCACCAGGCCGGTCGCGCCGGTAATTAAAACCTGACTCATTACTCCTCCTTTGCAGATTAGTCCGTATGCGATTTCACGCTGCTCTACCACACTTAGTGGTCTGAACGTTAAGTATTTACCACAAGCTGAGAAAAAGCTGTCTGAAGCCAAAACAACGGAGGAAGCATGAGCAAGAAAATTGCGGTCTTGATCACCGACGAGTTTGAAGATTCAGAATTTACCTCGCCCGCCGAGGCGTTTCGTAAAGCGGGACACGAGGTGATTACAATCGAGAAAGAAGCGGGCAAAACGGTAAAAGGCCATAAGGGCGAAGCCAGCGTCACCATCGATAAAACCATCGATGAGGTGAGTCCGTCGGACTTTGACGCCCTGCTGCTGCCGGGTGGCCACTCCCCGGACTCCCTGCGCGGCGACGATCGTTTCGTTACCTTTACCCGCGATTTTGTCTCCAGCGGGAAACCAGTGTTTGCCATCTGCCACGGCCCACAGTTGCTGATCAGCGCTGAGGTTGTGCGCGGGCGTAAGCTCACCGCCGTGAAACCGATCGTTATCGATCTGAAAAACGCCGGGGCCGAATTCTTCGATCAGGAAGTGGTGGTCGATAAGGATCAACTGGTTACCAGCCGGACGCCGGACGATCTCCCCGCCTTTAACCGCGAGGCATTACGCCTGCTCGGCGCGTAGCCAGTGAAGTTTTTTACCAAAGCCCAGCGTGTTGTCAGTGAACTTCAGTTCATCCAGACGGATTTCCCAGACCGGGGCTGACATCGCGGCGGCAACCGGAAAGCGGCGAATGTAGTGCTTACGCATCGCGTCGCTTTCCTCCCCTTCCAGACGACGGATCTCCCCTTTGAACTGCAGACCGCGGATCAACGCCACTGTTTTGGGCTGGCCGTTGACCGTGCCTGCGACCTTCGCCTGCTGGCCTGTCATCTGCGCGTGACGGGTTTTATCTTCGCTTAACACGTAAAACGCGACGCGCTGCGGATCGTAATAGTAAAAGGCGTTGGCGCACCACAGCTCATCGTCATGATGCACACACCAGGTGACCACGTGCTGCTTCGCCAGCCAGCGATTGATGGCAGCCAGAGTTTCCATTTCGCTTCTCTCTCATGCTAAGGTGCGTTCACCTTAACATACCGAATCTGTCACCGTGTGCTGGTTTCTCTATCTGGTTCGAACCGCTGATAATGCGCTCTATACGGGCATCACAACCGATGTGCCGCGCCGCTTCCTGCAACATCAAACGGGAAAAGGGGCGAAGGCGTTACGTGGCAAAGGGGAGCTGACGCTGGCGTTTTCCGCGATCGCCGGGGATCGCTCGCTGGCGCTCCGGCTGGAGTACCGCATAAAACAGCTGACGAAGCGCCAGAAAGAGCGCCTCGTCAGCGGAGACGGGTCGTTTGAGGCGCTACGTGAGAGCCTGCAAACGTCGCTGATTAAAAGCGATTAAAGTGGTCGTGGTAATCCACCAGGCCGCTGACGCCGTTAAGCGCGTCGTCGGCAAGACGGTGGAGCTGGAACGCCGACTCGGTGCCCGGCCAGCGGCAGCGCAAATCGTAGTGCGCCGCTTTCTCGAAGCCCAGACGGCTGTAGAATTCCGGATCGCCCAGCGTTACCACGGCGGCATAGCCGAACTCATTGAGTGAATCCAGTCCTTCGTAAACCAGCTGGCGCGCCAGACCTTGTCCACGATAGTTTTCATCCACCGCCAGCGGTGCCATGCCAACCCACTGCAGATCTTCACCCTGCACGATGACCGGGCTGAAGGCGACATAGCCGATAACCTGCCCTTCATCATCGGTGGCGACCAGGCCGAGCGTAATCAGGCCGTCTTCACGAAGATCGCGAACCAGTTGCGCTTCAGCCTCACTTTCGAACGACCGGCGTAATAAGGCATCAATACCCGGGGCATCGATCCCAATTTCTACTCGAATCAACATGGCTCACCTACAGAAGTGTGTTTACTTTCCGGCGGCGTTTTCAGACCCGCCTCGACAAAATCGGCCAGTTGCATCAGCGCTACACGCAGCGTCTTCGGCATCTGTTCCAGTTCAATCGCATCCATCAGGTTTTTGACATACAGACCTAACTCGGTATCGCCTTCAATCACCAGACGACGCTGGAAGAAGAGCGTGTCGGGATCCTGCTTGCGTGCCGCGATCATCAGCAGGTCGCTGGCGTCAGCGCTGAAGCTGACGTCCGCCTCAGCGGATTCGCGCACCACCAGCTGCTCATTTTCAACGGAGGTGTACCAGCGCAGACCAATGTCCCGCACCTCGATACTTAACCAGCGCCCTTCCAGAAATTCCAGCTCGCCATCCGCCAACGCCTGGCGGAACTGCCAGCTTAGCACCTGCTCCAGCACCTGGCGCTTCAGCGCAAAGGGGGCCAGCTTAACCGGCACGCTCAGCAGCGACGGGCCAAATTGTACGAGACGTGAACGCAGTTTATCCAGCACGAGCAATACTCCCTGATATCTATAGTCCTGATATTTTGCCATATCCAGTCGTCGGTATAGCGGTGTAAATCAACAAACCGACTTTCGATGTAACCCATTATTGGTGCCATCAATACGCCATTAGCTGCCTTAAATCAAAAATTGTCGCCGGATGGTTAACTAAAATCCCTGTTCGATAACAATTTTGCATCCCCGTGGGGCTGCGAACGTCAGGATAAATTATGGAGCTGCTCTGCCCTGCCGGGAACTTACCGGCGCTTAAGGCGGCCATCGAAAACGGCGCCGATGCGGTCTATATCGGGCTGAAGGACGATACCAATGCCCGTCACTTCGCTGGTCTCAATTTTACCGAGAAAAAGCTGCAGGAAGCGGTGAGCTTCGTACACCAACACCGCCGTAAGCTGCATATCGCTATTAATACCTTTGCCCACCCCGACTGCTATCAACGCTGGCAGCGCGCGGTGGATATGGCGGCCCAGCTGGGTGCCGACGCGCTGATTCTGGCGGATCTCGCCATGCTGGAGTACGCCGCGGAACGCTATCCGCACATTGAGCGCCATGTCTCCGTGCAGGCCTCAGCCACCAACGAAGAGGCCATTCGTTTTTACCATCGCCATTTCGACGTGTCGCGCGTGGTGCTGCCGCGCGTGCTCTCTATTCATCAGGTTAAGCAACTCGCGCGGGTCACGCCAGTTCCGCTGGAGGTTTTTGCCTTTGGCAGCCTGTGCATTATGGCTGAAGGGCGCTGCTACCTCTCCTCTTATCTCACCGGCGAATCCCCCAATACGGTGGGTGCCTGCTCCCCTGCGCGCTACGTGCGCTGGCAGCAGACGCCGCAGGGGCTGGAATCGCGTCTGAACGAGGTGCTGATCGACCGCTATCAGGACGGTGAAAACGCCGGCTATCCAACCCTGTGCAAAGGCCGCTATCTGGTGGATGGGGAGCGCTATCATGCCCTGGAAGAACCCACCAGCCTCAACACCCTCGAGCTGCTGCCGGAGCTGCTGGCCGCCAACATCGCATCGGTGAAAATCGAAGGCCGCCAGCGCAGCCCGGCGTACGTCAGCCAGGTGGCAAAAGTGTGGCGTCAGGCGATCGACCGCTGCATGGCAAACCCGCAGAACTATGCCCCGCAAACGGCGTGGATGGAGACCCTCGGCGCGATGTCCGAAGGCACGCAAACCACGCTGGGTGCGTATCACCGTAAATGGCAGTGAGATAAAGCATGAAATATTCATTAGGACCGGTGCTCTACTACTGGTCAAAAGAGACGCTGGAAGACTTCTATCAGCAGGCGGCAACCAGCCAGGCCGATGTGATTTACCTCGGCGAGGCGGTGTGCAGTAAGCGTCGTGCCACCAAAGTGGGCGACTGGCTGGAGATGGCGAAAACCCTGGCCGACAGCGGCAAGCAGGTGGTGCTGTCAACGCTGGCGCTGGTGCAGGCCTCATCGGAACTGAACGAGCTGAAGCGCTACGTGGACAACGGCGAATTTCTGCTGGAAGCGAGCGATTTGGGCGTAGTGAACCTGTGCGCCGAGCGCAAGCTGCCATTTGTCGCCGGGCATGCGCTGAACTGCTACAACGCCGTGACCCTGCGCCTGCTGCTCAAACAGGGCATGACGCGCTGGTGCATGCCGGTGGAGCTTTCCCGCGACTGGCTGGTGAACATTCTGGCGCAGTGTGACGAACTGGGGATCCGCAATCAGTTCGAGGTGGAGGTGCTCAGCTACGGGCATTTGCCGCTGGCCTACTCCGCCCGCTGCTTTACCGCGCGTTCAGAGGATCTGCCGAAAGACGAGTGCGAAACCTGCTGCATCAAATACCCGAACGGGCGCAGCATGCTGTCCCAGGAGAACCAGCAGGTGTTTGTCCTGAACGGCATTCAGACCATGAGCGGCTACGTTTATAACCTCGGCAACGAGCTGGCCTCAATGAAAGGGCTGGTGGATATGGTGCGTCTGTCGCCGCTCGGCACTGACACCTTTGCGATGATTGACGCCTTCCGCGCCAATGAAAATGGTACTGCCCCGCTGCCGCTGACTGCGAACAACGAATGTAACGGCTACTGGCGACGTCTGGCCGGGCTGGAGCTGCAGGACTAAAAAAAGCTCACTTTGTTAACAATGACTGTGAAATTTTAATGCACTATTAAAGATTCACCGTCGACAAAGTGAGCTGTTATGACTGATAAATCCATTCCGTTTTCGGTGCTGGACCTGGCGCCGATCCCTGAAGGCTCCTCGGCACGGGAAGCCTTTTCACACTCTCTGGATCTCGCCCGCCTGGCTGAACAGCGCGGCTACCATCGCTACTGGCTGGCGGAGCATCACAATATGGTCGGTATCGCCAGTGCGGCTACCTCGGTGCTGCTCGGCTATCTGGCGGCAAATACCACCACGCTGCATTTAGGCTCTGGCGGCGTGATGCTGCCTAACCACTCCCCGCTGGTGATTGCCGAACAGTTTGGCACCCTCAACACCCTTTACCCGGGCCGCATCGATTTGGGTCTGGGCCGTGCGCCGGGCAGCGATCAGCCGACCATGCGCGCGCTGCGTCGCCATATGAGCGGGGAAATCGATAACTTCCCGCGCGACGTGGCAGAGCTGGTGGACTGGTTTGACGCCCACGACCCGAACCCGCAGGTGCGTCCGGTGCCGGGCTACGGCGAGCAGATCCCGGTCTGGCTTTTAGGCTCCAGCCTCTACAGCGCGCAACTGGCCGCACAGCTGGGCCTGCCGTTTGCTTTCGCCTCACACTTTGCGCCGGACATGCTGCATCAGGCGCTGCATCTTTATCGCACCAACTTTAAGCCCTCAGCGCGGCTGGAAAAACCGTACGCGATGGTGTGCATCAACATCATTGCGGCCGACAGCAATCGCGATGCGGAATTCCTGTTTACCTCCATGCAGCAGGCCTTTATGAAGCTGCGTCGCGGCGAGACGGGCCAGCTGCCACCACCGGTGGAGAATATCCATCAGCTGTGGTCGGCCTCAGAGCAGTATGGCGTCCAGCAGGCGTTAAGTATGTCGCTGGTAGGGGACAAAGCGAAGGTGCGTCACGGGCTTGAAGCGGTGCTGCGCGAGACGCAGGCCGATGAGATCATGGTGAACGGGCAGATTTTCGATCATCAGGCGCGCCTGCATTCGTTCGATCTGGCAATGCAGGTGAAAGAAGAGTTGGTGGGGTAGCCTTTTTGCCGGATGGCGGCTTCGCCTTATCCGGCCTACGCGCTCCATGTAGGCCCGGTAAGCGAAGCGCCACCGGGCAATGTGTTTACTGGTAAACAGGCAACAGATTAAAGCTCGACAGCACGTGGACCACTGCGTTGCCAATGCCGAACACCAGAATCAGCGCAATCATCGGCTTACCGCCCCAGACGCGGAATTTTGGGCTACCGAAGCGCTTACGTGATTTGCGTGCCAGCAGCGCCGGGACAATCGCCGCCCAGACGGTCGCCGCCAGCCCGGCATAGCCAATGGCATACAGGAAACCGTTTGGCCACAGCAGGCCACCGATCACCGGCGGCAGGAAGGTCAGCAGCGCGGTTTTCAGACGCCCCAGGGCTGAATCATCAAAACCACACAGGTCGGCCAGATAGTCAAACAGGCCCAGGGTCACGCCGAGGAATGAGCTCGCCACGGCGAAGTTGGAGAAGATCACCAGCAGCAGATCCAGGCTACGGCTGTTCAGCACCCCGCTCAGCGCCTGCACCAGCACATCAATGTTACCGCCCTTCTGCGCGATGCCGATGAATTCCGGACGTGGGATGTTGCCCATTGTCCCCAGCAGCCAAATCACATACAGCCCCAGCGCCAGCAGCGTGCCATAGACCAGGCAGCGGGTGATGGTGCGCGGATCTTTGCCGTAATACTTCATCAGGCTTGGGACGTTTCCGTGGTAGCCAAACGAGGCCAGACAGAACGGCAGGGTCATCAGCAGATACGGGGAGTATGAGGAGTTGCTCTGTGCCACGTTAAACAGGGTCGCTGGCGTAACGTGTCCCAGCAGGCTGCCAAAGGTCAGGAAAAAGGTGATGACCTTCGCGCCCAGCACAATGGCCGTCATCCGGCTCACCGCTTTGGTGCTCATCCAGACGATAAACGCCACGCCAAGGGCAAAGCATAACCCCGCCACGCGCGCCGGCACATCCAGCGACATCTCTGAGAAGGTGTGATGCAGAATCGAACCGCTCGCCGAGATATAGGCGTAGGTCAGGATATAAAGCACGAAGGCAATGGAGATGCCGTTGACTACATTCCAGCGTTTGCCCAGCAGGTCGCGGGTGATGGTGTCGAAGCTCGAACCAATGCGGTAGTTGAGGTTAGCCTCAAGGATCATCAGGCCGGAGTGCAGCATGCAGAACCAGGTGAAGACCAGCGCTGCCAGCGACCAGAAGAACCACGCCCCGGACATGACCACCGGCAGGGAGAACATCCCCGCGCCTATGATGGTGCCGCCGATAATCACCACACCGCCGAGCAGTGAGGGTGACGTTTGGGTGGTGGTTAGTGTCGCCATACAGCCTTTTCTCCAGTCAATAATTTGGGACCTGCATTTTAATGTGCTGCACTGTACCAGTACAATAGTACAAAGGGAATAAAAAAAGCCCCGATAAGAATATCGGGGCTGTATATTTTACTTTACGACTGAAGCGTAAGGCTTACGCGTCACGGCGACGGCTTGGGCCATCTTCGCGACGTGGGCCACGGCTTTCGCGACGCTCACCGCTGAAACGACCTGCACCCGGTGCAGCGCCTTCACGACGAGGACCACGACCGCCTTCACGACGCTCACCGCCGAAACCACGGCCAGCAGGACGATCGCCATCACGACGCGGACCACGGTCCGGACGCGGCTGAGCATCACCCAGCAGCTGCATGTTCATCGGCTTGTTCAGGATGCGGGTACGGGTAAAGTGCTGCAGAACCTCGCCCGGCATGCCTTTTGGCAGCTCGATGGTAGAGTGAGTACCGAACAGCTTGATGTTACCGATGTAACGGCTGCTGATGTCGCCTTCGTTAGCGATAGCGCCAACGATATGACGAACTTCAACACCATCATCACGGCCCACTTCAATGCGGTACAGTTCCATTTCGCCAGCATCACGACGTTCGCGACGTGGACGGTCTTCACCACCACGCTCTGGACGGTCGCCACGTGGGCCACGATCGTTACGGTCGCCACGACGTTCGAAACGATCGTCACGGTCACGGAATTCACGCTTAGGACGCATCGGTGCATCTGGCGGTACGATCAGAGAACGTTCGCCCTGCGCCATCTTCAGCAGTGCAGCGGCCAGCGTTTCGACATCCAGCTCTTCGCCTTCGGCGGTCGGCTGAATCTGCGCCAGCAGCGCACGGTACTGATCCAGATCGCTGCTTTCCAGCTGCTGCTGTACTTTAGCGGCGAATTTTTCCAGACGGCGTTTGCCCAGCAGATCTGCGTTTGGCAGGTCAGCTTCTGGAATGGTCAGCTTCATGGTGCGTTCAATGTTACGCAGCAGACGACGCTCGCGGTTCTCAACGAACAGCAGCGCACGGCCCGCACGACCTGCACGACCGGTACGGCCGATACGGTGAACGTAAGACTCGGAGTCCATTGGGATGTCGTAGTTAACAACCAGGCTGATACGTTCTACGTCCAGACCACGTGCTGCCACGTCGGTTGCAATCAGGATATCCAGACGACCGTCTTTCAGACGCTCCAGAGTCTGCTCACGCAGGGCCTGATTCATGTCGCCGTTCAGCGCGGCGCTGTTGTAGCCACTACGTTCCAGGGCTTCAGCCACTTCCAGGGTCGCATTTTTGGTACGAACGAAGATAATCGCCGCATCAAAATCTTCTGCTTCCAGGAAACGCACCAGCGCTTCGTTTTTACGCATACCGTATACAGACCAGTAGCTCTGGCTGATGTCCGGGCGAGTAGTTACGCTGGACTGGATGCGCACTTCCTGCGGCTCTTTCATGAAGCGGCGGGTAATGCGACGGATCGCTTCCGGCATGGTTGCAGAGAACAGAGCGGTCTGATGACCTTCCGGGATCTGCGCCATAATCGTTTCTACGTCTTCGATGAAGCCCATGCGGAGCATTTCGTCAGCTTCATCCAGAACCAGACCGCTCAGTTTAGAGAGATCCAGCGTACCGCGCTTCAGGTGATCCAGCAGACGACCCGGCGTACCGACGACGATCTGTGGGCCCTGACGCAGGGCGCGTAACTGCACGTCGTAACGCTGGCCGCCGTACAGGGCAACCACGTTTACGCCACGCATATGTTTAGAGAATTCAGTCATAGCTTCCGCAACCTGAACAGCCAGTTCACGGGTCGGAGCCAGTACAAGGATCTGCGGTGCGCGCAGGTCCGGATCGATGTTGTTAAGCAGCGGCAGCGAGAATGCTGCAGTTTTACCGCTACCAGTCTGGGCCATGCCCAGCACGTCACGACCAGAGAGCAGATGTGGGATACATTCTGCCTGGATCGGAGATGGTTTTTCGTAACCCAGATCGTTAAGGGCTTCAAGGATAGGAGCCTTCAGGCCCAGATCTGCAAAAGTGGTTTCGAATTCAGCCATGTAGTACGAGTGCCTCAATGTCAATGGCGGCCAGTCTACATAACTCGTCGTGAAAATTTTCGGTAATTTTCATTAAAAGTGTGAACCGGCTCAAAGTAGGTGTATTGACGAACAACAACGCCCTCACCCGTTAAGATGATGGCAATCAAAAAAATGATTACGGGCTGATGTTTATGTCGTCAGCTATTGCTGGTCCGATTCTGCCAGGTCGTCATGCTCCTGGCCCAAGAGCGATAATTCCAACAATGCATAACGGTGCTCAACGTAGTTGTGTACGTTATTAGCGACCGCTAATTTGAACAGTGCCGTGGCGCTGTCCATATCCCCCAGACTTAGGTAGTACTTACCTAAATAGAAGTTGGTTTCACTGAGATGCTCAGCGAGCGAGGTGTTATCCGTTGCGTCTGCCTTGAGCCTTTCCATCAGCGTTGCTTCGCTGATGTTGCCCAGGTAGAACTCGACAATATTCCATCCCCACTGTTCCTTGTCCGATTTTTCGAAGCGTTGCTTTAACGCGTCTTTAGCCTGCTTTTCGTCGAGCTTCTGCTCAACAATGAAAAGCCACAGGCTACGGAAAGGATCGTTAGGATCGTCTTGATAAAACGCCAGCAGATCATCTTGCGCTAACTTGTCACGACCGCCGTAATACAGGGCGATCCCGCGATTCAAGTGCGCGTAGTTGTAAGTTGGATCAAGCTCAAGTACAGAATCAAACGCTTCATAGGCAGCATCAAAATTGCCTGCCTGCGTTAAATAAATGCCTAAGTAATTGAATACTTCAGGCATATCCGGTCGGATCGCCAACGCTTGTGAAAAATCATTTCGCGCCAGTGCCCTCAGACCGAGACTATCATACAACACTCCGCGCTCATATAAAAGCTGTGCGCGTTCGTCATCGGTTAAAGCCCGACTGGCAAGAATTTGTTCCATGCGTGCCAGAATCACTTCCTGCTGCAAAGTCGGTTGCAGTGGCACTGCGAGGACTTCACTTTTACGCCAGGCAGAGTTGCTGCATCCTGCCAGCGTCAAAGCTGTCGCAACGAAACACCAGCGCAGAAAAGGCTTCATTTCCCACTCCCGAAGACAACTATTGGATGAACGTCCTGTCCCCCGGCGGCTCAACAAGGCGTCCTGCCTGATAACAAGCCCCCCGCTTGCGCGGAGGGCAAAAGGCAACCTTACTCGCCCTGTTCTGCTGCCGGAGCTTCCGGCGCAGCGGCAGAGGATTGCTCGGTCGCTTCTTTAATGCTCAGACGGATACGGCCCTGGCGGTCAACTTCCAGAACTTTAACCGGAACTTCCTGACCCATCTGCAGGTAATCGGTCACTTTCTCAACGCGCTTGTCAGCGATCTGAGAGATGTGAACCAGACCTTCTTTACCGCCACCGATGGCAACGAATGCGCCAAAGTCAACGATACGGGTCACTTTACCGCTGTAGATACGGCCCACTTCGATCTCTGCAGTGATCTCTTCGATACGACGAATAGCGAATTTCGCTTTCTCGCCGTCGGTCGCTGCGATCTTCACAGTACCGTCATCTTCGATTTCGATGGTGGTGCCGGTCTCTTCGGTCAGAGCACGGATAACAGAACCGCCTTTACCGATAACGTCTTTGATCTTGTCCGGGCTGATCTTGATGGTGTGGATACGTGGTGCGAACTGAGAAATGTCGCCACGCGGCGCATTAATCGCCTGTTCCATTACGCTCAGGATGTGCAGACGTGCACCTTTCGCCTGGTTCAGCGCAGCATGCATGATCTCTTTGGTGATGCCTTCAATTTTGATATCCATCTGCAGGGCAGAGATACCTTCGCGGGAACCCGCAACTTTGAAGTCCATATCACCCAGGTGATCTTCGTCGCCCAGGATGTCAGACAGAACAACGTAGTTGTCGCCTTCTTTCACCAGACCCATCGCGATACCCGCAACGGCTGCTTTCACAGGAACACCCGCGTCCATCAGTGCCAGAGAAGCACCACACACGGAAGCCATGGAAGAAGAACCGTTAGATTCGGTGATTTCAGAAACCACGCGAACGGTGTACGGGAATTTATCAGCATCTGGCATTACAGCCAGTACGCCGCGCTTCGCCAGACGACCGTGACCAATTTCACGACGCTTCGGCGAGCCAACCATACCGGTTTCACCTACGGAGTACGGAGGGAAGTTGTAGTGGAACAGGAAGCTGTCAGTGCGCTCGCCCATCAGTTCATCGATGTTCTGTGCGTCACGGGCAGTACCCAGGGTCGCGGTAACCAGCGCCTGCGTTTCACCACGGGTGAACAGTGCGGAACCGTGAGTACGTGGCAGAACGCCAGTACGCACATCCAGACCACGGATCATGTCTTTTTCACGGCCATCGATACGCGGCTCGCCTGCCAGAACGCGGCTACGAACAACGTTTTTCTCGATAGCGTGCAGAATTTCGCTCAGCTCGTTAGCGTCCAGGGATTCATCTTCTGCAACCAGCGTAGCGATGGTTTCAGATTTGATGACGTCAACCTGAGCATAACGCTCCTGCTTGTCGGTGATGCGGTAAGCATCGCTCAGACGTGCTTCTGCCAGGGCTGCAACGCGTGCATTCAGCGCGTCGTTTACTGCTTCTGGCTGCCAGTCCCAACGTGGTTTACCGGCTTCTTTCACCAGGTCGTTGATGTTCTGGATAACGATCTGCTGCTGGTCGTGGCCAAATACCACAGCGCCCAGCATCTGGTCTTCGCTCAGCAGTTCTGCTTCGGATTCAACCATCAGTACCGCAGCTTCTGTACCGGCAACTACCAGGTCCAGCTTGCTCTCTTTCAGCTCGTCCTGAGTTGGGTTCAGAACGTACTGGTCATTGATGTAACCAACGCGCGCAGCACCGATAGGACCGTTGAATGGAATACCAGACAGGGACAGGGCTGCAGATGCGCCGATCATCGCAACGATGTCCGGGTTAACCTGTGGGTTAACGGAAACAACGGTGGCGATAACCTGGACTTCGTTCACGAAGCCTTCCGGGAACAGCGGACGAACCGGGCGGTCAATCAGACGCGCAATCAGGGTTTCGCCTTCGCTTGGACGGCCTTCACGACGGAAGAAACCACCCGGGATTTTACCGGCAGCGTAGGTACGCTCCTGGTAGTTTACGGTCAGTGGGAAGAAGTCCTGACCTGGTTTTGCTTTTTTCTGGCCAACTACGGTTACGAATACCGCGGTGTCATCCATGCTTACCATAACGGCAGCAGTAGCCTGACGCGCCATCATGCCGGTTTCCAGCGTAACGGTATGTTGACCGTACTGGAATTTACGAACGATCGGATTCAGCAAGATTCTGTCCTTTCTTAAATGAATGACAGCACACCAGAGGCGTGCTGACTTTTACCGGACCTTCTTCGCATCCTCGCGACTAATGACAACCGACACCCTCATGAGTGAAGCCTCTCATTAGCCGCGCGAACCTCTGCAATGAAGATCATTTATAGCAACAATACATTAGTTTCCAGTGAATTGCTGCGGTCTGGTTGAAAAAAGGGGCCATAAGGCCCCCTTTTCTGAAACTCGCAAGACTTAGCGACGCAGACCCAGACGCTCGATCAGCGCGGTGTAGCGTGCAACATCTTTACGTTTCAGGTAGTCGAGCAGTTTACGACGCTGAGAAACCATACGCAGCAGACCACGACGGCTGTGGTGATCTTTTTTGTGCTCTGCAAAGTGACCCTGCAGGTGGTTAATCTGTGCAGTCAGCAGTGCAACCTGAACTTCGGTAGAACCGCTGTCGTTAGCATCACGACCAAACTCAGAAACGATTTTAGCTTTAGCTTCAACGCTTAGAGACATTTTAAAACTCCAAAATATAAAGAATGAAAGGAAGCCGATCTCTAATTCAGCTTTCCCATGTATAACGCATGTCAATTGTTAAACAATTTTCCAGACGTTAAGCCGCAATATTCTACCCGCCTCCCCTGCTTATCGCAAGGTGAGGCGTCAGCTTATGCCGGATATTCAACCACCAGACGACGTGGTGCGACGCGACCTTCGTCGTCGATTTCACCCATACCGATAAAAGTGTTCTCATCCCCTTCCGTTACGCGTACCAGCCCCTGCGCAGGCACACTCGCCGTACGCACCGGGTTGCCGTTTTTAAAGTAAACGGAGGAGGTTAACGGCAGATTCACCACCGGATAGTCCGAAGCAGGACTGTCCATCGGCATCAGTAAAGGGTCCAGCAAATCCGCGACTTCAGCGCCCTGCGCCTGCGCCTGATCTACCAGCGCCTGCAGCTGCTCCAGCGTCACCATCCGCTCAGCCGGGTATTTGCTGACCGCCAGACGACGCAGATAAATGACGTGTGCGCCACAGCCCAACTTTTCACCCAGATCGTCGATGATGGTGCGGATGTAGGTGCCTTTTGAGCAGTGCACTTCCAGCTCCAGCTCATCGCCTTCGTGACGGATGAACAGCAGCTCATACACCGTAATCGGACGGGCCTCGCGAGGTACTTCAATCCCCTGACGGGCATACTCATAGAGCTTTTTGCCTTGGTACTTCAGCGCCGAATACATTGACGGCACCTGCTGGGTATCGCCACGGAAGCTCTCCAGCGCAGCCTCAAGCTGCTCAGCGCTGAACGTCACCGGACGCTCTTCAACAACCTGACCATCCGCATCGGAGGTGTCCGTACGCTGGCCCAGCTTTGCAATCACGCGGTAGCGTTTGTCCGAATCCAGCAGATACTGGGAAAACTTCGTCGCTTCACCCAGGCAAATCGGCAGCATACCGGTCGCCAGCGGATCCAGCGCACCGGTATGTCCAGCACGGTTAGCATTGTAGAGACGTTTTACTTTTTGCAGCACGTCGTTGCTGGAAGCCCCCTGAGGTTTATCCAGCAGCAGCACGCCGTGCACGTCGCGACCGCGACGACGAGGACGACTCATCAGTCCTCCTTTTTATCGTCCGGGTTCACACGACGCTCATCATCCTGCTTCACCACGCTGGTGACCAGGTTGGACATGCGCATCCCTTCAACCAGTGAGTTGTCGTAGAAGAAGGTCAGTTCCGGCACGATACGCAGACGCATAGCTTTGCCCAACAGGGAACGGATAAAACCGGATGCATCCTGCAGTGCTTTGATACCCAGCTTAACCGCCGCTTCATCCTGATCGTTCAGGAAGGTGACAAACACTTTGGCATAGGCAAGATCGCGGGAGACTTCGACACCGGATACGGTGGTCATCATGCCCAGACGTGGGTCTTTAATTTCGCGCTGCAGGATGATTGCGATCTCTTTTTGCATTTCCTGCGCTACGCGCTGAGGGCGACCAAATTCTTTCGCCATAATAAATTCTCCAGACAAAAAAGGGGCTAAAGCCCCTTTTTAAAATTATTGCCGGGTGGCGCTTCGCTTACCCGGCCTACGCAGTTGCGGCCCAAAAGCCCACAAAGATTACGCGATGGTACGCTGAATTTCGATGATCTCGAACACTTCGATCATATCGCCAACGCGAACGTCGTTGTAGTTCTTCACGCCGATACCACATTCCATACCGTTACGGACTTCGTTAACGTCATCTTTGAAGCGGCGCAGGGATTCCAGCTCGCCTTCGTAGATAACCACGTTGTCACGCAATACGCGGATTGGGTTGTGACGCTTGATGTTACCTTCGGTAACCATACAGCCCGCGATCGCACCGAATTTCGGTGATTTGAACACGTCACGAACTTCAGCCAGACCGATGATCTGCTGTTTCAGTTCCGGAGACAGCATACCGCTCATCGCTGCTTTCACTTCGTCGATCAGGTGATAGATGACGGAGTAGTAACGCAGATCCAGGCTTTCCGCTTCGATCACGCGACGCGCAGAAGCATCGGCACGAACGTTGAAGCCAACCAGAATTGCGTTGGACGCTGCTGCCAGGGTTGCGTCGGTTTCGGTGATACCACCTACGCCGGAACCGATGATCTTCACTTTCACTTCGTCGGTAGACAGTTTCAGTAAAGAGTCGGAGATCGCTTCCACAGAACCCTGAACGTCTGCCTTCAGAACGACGTTCACTTCGTGAACTTCGCCTTCGGTCATGTTGGCGAACATGTTCTCGAGTTTAGATTTCTGCTGACGAGCCAGTTTAACTTCACGGAATTTGCCCTGACGGTACAGCGCAACTTCACGCGCTTTCTTCTCGTCACGAACAACGGTCACTTCATCACCGGCAGCCGGAACACCGGACAGGCCGAGGATTTCCACAGGAATGGATGGACCCGCTTCCAGCACTTCACGACCCAGCTCGTCACGCATTGCACGAACACGGCCATATTCGAAGCCACACAGAACGATGTCGCCTTTGTTCAGGGTACCTTCACGGACCAGAACGGTAGCCACCGGGCCACGGCCTTTATCCAGGAAGGATTCAATTACCGCGCCGCTCGCCATACCGTTGCGAATCGCTTTCAGCTCCAGAACTTCAGCCTGCAGCAGGATTGCGTTCAGCAGGTCATCGATACCGGTACCGACTTTTGCAGAAACCGGGATGAACTGAGACTCACCGCCCCACTCTTCCGGCATAACACCGTACTGGGACAGTTCGTTTTTAACGCGATCCATGTCCGCTTCTGGCTTATCGATTTTGTTCACAGCAACAACCAGAGGCACCTGCGCCGCTTTCGCGTGCTGGATAGCTTCGATGGTCTGTGGCATTACGCCATCGTCTGCCGCAACCACCAGAACAACGATATCCGTTGCCTGAGCACCACGAGCACGCATAGAGGTAAACGCGGCGTGGCCCGGGGTATCCAGGAAGGTGATCATCCCGTTATCGGTTTCTACATGGTATGCACCGATGTGCTGGGTAATGCCGCCTGCTTCGCCAGAGGCGACTTTGGTGGAACGAATGTAGTCCAGCAGAGAGGTTTTACCGTGGTCAACGTGACCCATGATGGTCACAACTGGAGCACGCGGCTCAGCTGCTGCGCCAGTGTCACGGTCGCTCATTACCGCTTCTTCCAGCTCGTTTTCACGACGCAGGATAACTTTGTGGCCCATCTCTTCGGCAACCAGCTGTGCGGTTTCCTGGTCGATGACCTGGTTGATGGTCGCCATAGCGCCCAGCTTCATCATTGCTTTGATGACCTGAGAGCCTTTAACGGCCATCTTGTTCGCCAGATCGCCAACGGTGATGGTTTCGCCGATGATAACGTCACGGTTAACGGCCTGAGCTGGCTTCTGGAAGCCCTGCTGCAGCGCGGAACCTTTACGCTTGCCACCTTTACCACCGCGACCCGCTGCACGCGCTTCTTCGCGATCGGCTTTGGATTCAGCGTGCTTGTTGCCTTTCTTCTGAGGACGCGCAGTTTTGGATGCGGTGCGGGTACGGCCACGGCCACCTTCAACCTCACGGTCGTTTTCGTCTTCTGCCTGACGCGCGTGCTGAGAAGTAGTTACGTGGTAATCGCTGTTGTCTTCAGACGGTTCAGCGGTATTCACGCCGTTCTTCTCGTTTTCTTCTGCCATACGGCGCGCTTCTTCAGCAACACGACGTGCGTCTTCTTCCAGCTTACGGCGTGCTTCTTCTTCCGCTTTACGCTTCAGTTCGGCAGCTTCATTTTCACGACGGGCTTTTTCCGTCTGGGCTGTTTTGGTCATTTCGTCAGTCTGTTGATTGCTCACTTTGTCTTTTTCCGCCGCGTCACGCTTCGCTTTATCACTGGCATCGCGCTTCGCTTTTTCTGCGGCCTCACGTTCAGCTTTTAATTCTGCCTCACGTTTGGCGGCTAATTCCGCCTCACGCTGAGCTTGTTCTTCCGCTTCACGCTGTGCCTGCTCTTCCGCTGCAAGGCGTTCAGCCTCTTGCGGATCACGTTTTACAAAGGTGCGCGTCTTGCGGACTTCGATTTGTACCGATTTGCTTTTTCCACCGGTACCTGGAACATTTAACGTACTGCGCGTTTTACGCTGTAACGTCAGTTTATCAGGCGCTGAGCCGTGCTCACGGTTCAGGTGCGATAATAAGGTTTGTTTTTCTTGCGCGGTCACTGAGTCATCAGCAGACTTAGGGATCCCTGCATCAGCAAATTGCTGTACCAGGCGGTCCACGGAAGTCTGAATCTCAGCAGCCAGCGTTTTTACAGTTACATCAGTCATGCTGTTCCTTCCTGCTACAGTTTATTACGCTTCGTCGCCGAACCAGCAGATATTACGTGCGGCCATGATGAGCTCGCCGGCTTTCTCGTCGGTTAAACCGTCGATATCAGCCAGGTCATCAACGCCTTGTTCAGCGAGATCTTCCAGCGTACAAACACCACGGGCAGCCAGCTTGAACGCGATCGCACGATCAAGACCTTCCAGATTCAGCAGGTCATCAGCCGGCTTGTTATCACCAAGGCTTTCTTCCTGAGCCAGTGCCAGGGTGGTCAGTGCGTTTTTAGCGCGGTCACGCAGGGCTTCAACGGTTGCTTCGTCCAGACCGTCAATTTCCAGCAGTTCTTTCATTGGCACGTAGGCCAGTTCTTCCAGCGTTGAGAAACCTTCTTCAACCAGAACGGTGGCGAAGTCTTCGTCAATGTCCAGGTATTTAGTGAAGGTATCAATGGCTGCATGGGCTTCAGCCTGGTGCTTAGCCTGCAGGTCGTCAACGGTCATTACGTTGAGTTCCCAGCCGCTCAGCTGCGAAGCCAGACGGACGTTCTGACCGTTACGGCCGATAGCCTGTGCCAGGTTACCTGCTTCGACGGCGATATCCATGGTGTGCTTGTCTTCGTCTACAACGATAGAGGCAACGTCAGCCGGAGCCATCGCGTTAATCACGAACTGCGCCGGGTTGTCGTCCCACAGAACGATATCAATACGCTCGCCACCGAGTTCAGTCGAAACGGCCTGAACACGCGCGCCACGCATACCGACGCAAGCACCGACCGGATCGATACGCTTGTCGTTGGTTTTCACCGCAATTTTCGCACGAGAACCCGGATCGCGGGCAGCGGCTTTAATCTCGATCACTTCTTCGCCAATTTCTGGCACTTCAATGCGGAACAGTTCGATCAGCATTTCAGGTTTAGAACGGGTCACGAACAGCTGAGCACCACGCGCTTCTGGACGCACAGCGTACAGAACGCCGCGGATACGGTCGCCCGGACGGAAGTTTTCACGCGGCAGCATGTCTTCACGCAGGATAACGGCTTCAGCGTTACCGGCCAGCCCTTCAGATTTGATCTCCAGAGAGATGTTGTCGCGGTTAACTTTTTTCACCACACCAGTGACGATTTCGCCTTCCTGATCGCGGAACTGGTCAACGACCATGGCGCGCTCAGCTTCACGTACTTTCTGGACGATAACCTGTTTAGCAGTCTGGGTGGTGATACGGTCGAAGGTGACGGATTCGATCTGATCTTCAACGTAATCGTCAACGTTCAGGCTCTCATCTTCGAAACGTGCCGCTTCCAGAGTGATCTCTTTCGTTGGCTGAGTTACTTCTTCAACGATAACCCAACGACGGAAAGTATCGAAATCGCCGCTCTTACGATCGATGCTTACGCGAACATCAATCTCTTGTTCGTATTTTTTCTTGGTTGCCGTAGCCAGTGCACTTTCCAGCGCTTCAAAAATCTTCTCGCGCGGCAGTGATTTTTCGTTGGAGACGGCTTCAACAACAGCCAAAATTTCTTTGTTCATCGCGGGCTTTTCACCTCATCCAGACTGTTAAAAGTGGGGAACCAGGTTCGCCTTCTGGATATTACTCAGCGCGAACACTTCATCTTTGCCTTCGACTGTTACTGTGATCATCTCACCATCAACGGCCTTAATAACGCCCTGCCATTTACGGCGGTTTTGTACAGCCATGCGCAGAACGATAGCCGCTTCTTCACCAATGTAGTGCGTGTAGTGTTCAGCAGTGAACAGCGGGCGATGCAGACCAGGCGAGGAAACTTCCAGGTTATAGGCGACGGTAATAGGATCTTCAACATCAAGAACCGCACTCACCTGGTGGCTAACATCAGCACAATCATCAACATTGATGCCATCTTCACTATCAATATAGATGCGCAGCGTGGATGTACGGCTGCGAATGAATTCGATGCCGACCAGTTCGTAGCCCAGTGCTTCGACTGGCGCTTTAATCATCTCTGTTAATTTTTGGTCTAATGTGGACAAGCCCACCCCCAAGACGTAAAAAAAGGGCATAAAGCCCAGTTATTCTGTAGTCAGATAACAAAAAACCCCGATAAATCGGGGCTTTAGATAACTGAACCCTATAGCCACAACTGTGGCCTGGAGCACTTTCAAAAAGAATTTTTTCAAATCCAGCTACGAAGGCGCTAAGTCTTCACAGTATATTTGAAAAAGGACTTTATAGGAAAGTGGTTGCGGGGGCCGGATTTGAACCGACGACCTTCGGGTTATGAGCCCGACGAGCTACCAGGCTGCTCCACCCCGCGCCTGAAACGTGGCAAATTCTACTCGCTGTGGGTAAAAAATGCAAATAATGCTGGGATTTGGTACCGAGGACGGGACTTAAAATCGGCATACAGTATATTGATAGCGTAGGGCCCCTGTCAACCCTGTGAACCGCAGCGATTCAGACGGGAAATTTTTACAAAAAATACACGAATCTCTTTCGGTACTTGCCAAAAGATGATTAAATGAAAACTCACTTATTCTGCATAAAAATGCATTTTAGGGTGAAGCGATCACTCATCAGTCAATCAAGCAGGGTTTTATTTTATGACGACGATTCTCAAGCATCTTCCGCAAGGACAACGTATTGGCATCGCTTTTTCAGGCGGCCTGGATACCAGCGCTGCACTGCTGTGGATGCGCCAGAAGGGAGCGGTTCCGTATGCATATACTGCGAACCTGGGTCAGCCGGATGAGGACGATTATGACGCGATCCCTCGTCGTGCCATGGAGTATGGTGCAGAGAATGCTCGTCTGATTGACTGCCGTAAGCAGCTGGTTGCCGAAGGTATCGCTGCCATTCAGTGCGGTGCTTTCCACAACACCACCGGTGGCCTGACCTATTTCAACACCACTCCGCTCGGCCGCGCAGTTACCGGCACCATGCTGGTTGCCGCCATGAAAGAAGATGGTGTTAACATCTGGGGCGATGGCAGTACCTATAAAGGCAACGACATCGAACGTTTCTACCGTTACGGTCTGCTGACCAACGCCGAACTGCAGATCTACAAGCCGTGGCTGGATACTGACTTCATCGATGAACTCGGCGGCCGTCATGAAATGTCTGAATTTATGATCGCCTGTGGCTTTGACTACAAAATGTCAGTCGAGAAAGCCTACTCCACCGACTCCAACATGCTGGGTGCCACGCACGAAGCAAAAGACCTCGAGTTCCTGAACTCCAGCGTGAAGATCGTAAACCCGATCATGGGCGTGAAGTTCTGGGACGAAAACGTCAAAATCCAGGCAGAAGAAGTGACCGTACGTTTCGAGCGCGGCCACCCGGTTGCCCTTAACGGCCAGACCTTCTCTGACGACGTGGAGCTGATGCTGGAAGCTAACCGCATCGGCGGCCGTCACGGCCTGGGTATGAGCGATCAGATTGAAAACCGTATCATCGAAGCGAAAAGCCGTGGCATCTACGAAGCTCCGGGGATGGCGCTGCTGCACATCGCTTACGAGCGCCTGCTGACCGGTATCCATAACGAAGATACCATCGAGCAGTATCACTCTCACGGTCGTCAGTTGGGTAAACTGCTGTATCAGGGCCGTTGGTTCGACCCGCAGGCGCTGATGCTGCGTGATGCCCTCCAGCGTTGGGTGGCAAGCGCCATTACCGGTGAAGTGACCCTGGAACTGCGTCGCGGCAACGACTACTCGATCCTGAATACCGTCTCTGACAACCTGACCTACCAGGCAGAACGTCTCACCATGGAAAAAGGCGAGTCCGTCTTCTCCCCGGACGATCGTATTGGTCAGCTGACCATGCGTAACCTGGATATCACCGATACCCGCGCCAAGCTGTTCACCTATACCGAGAACGGTCTGCTTTCCGTATCCACCGGCAATGGTCTGCCGCAGGTTGAGAATCTGGAAAAGTAATCGCGAATTAACAAAGACAAAAGGCGCCTGAGGGCGCCTTTTTTAATGTCTGCTATTTCTGTTTTCGTAGGCCCGGCAAGCATCGCGCCGCCGGACAAAACCATAAACTTCAGACGAAAAAAAAGACGTCTTTCGACGTCTTTCTTTCGGAATATTGGTACTGAGGATGGGACTCGAACCCACAAGCCCGTTAGGGCACTACCACCTCAAGGTAGCGTGTCTACCAATTCCACCACCTCAGCACGGATACTTCTCTTACTGCGGGATATCGCTGGTCGGCTTAGCCGGTGCAGCTGGCTGAGTCTGCTCAGATTTCTCTGGCGCGCTCAGATTGTCCCACTCGCTTCCTTTGTTGATCTTGTTGCTATTGATATTGCCAAGCGCCAGACTGATGATGAAAAACAGCGTTGCCAGAATCGCCGTTGCGCGGGTCATGAAGTTACCAGAACCACTTGAACCGAACAGCGTACCAGAAGCGCCTGCTCCAAAGGAGGCCCCCATATCAGCGCCTTTACCTTGCTGCAGCATGATCAGCGCTACCAGAGCGATGGCTACAATAAGGAAAACTACCAAAAGAGCTTCGTACATAATCAACCTGTTCCTTGCGGATTTGCCGCATACCAATGCTTCAACCAATAAGCAGGAAATTTGCTTTCCCACTGAAGCGGGTGTGAATACTAACCAAAGCGAATGACCTTCGCAAGGGCAATTTCGGCTCATTGTATCAAGTGCGGAAAAAAACAGCAAAACCGCCACAACTGTACAAAACAAAGGCGGCACAGGCCGCCTTTTTAAGCACTTAACCGGATTTACGCTGCTTTGACCGCATCAGCGATACGATGGGCAAATTCGGTGACCTGCGCTTCGTCTTCCCCTTCCACCATTACACGGATCAGCGGTTCTGTACCTGACTTACGCAGCAGGACGCGCCCACGGGAGCCCAGCGCCGCTTCCACCTCGGCCATTACCGCTTTCACATTCTCGTTTTCCAGCGGGTCGCCCTTACCTGCGGTAAAGCGGACGTTAACCAGGATCTGCGGGAACATTTTCATACCACTGCACAGATCGTGCAGGGACATATGGTTACGCACCATCGCCGCTACTACCTGCAGGCTTGCGACAATACCGTCACCGGTAGTAGTTTTGTCGAGCAGGATCACGTGGCCGGAGTTTTCGGCCCCAATGCGCCAGCCTTTCTCCTGAAGTTTTTCCAGTACGTAGCGATCGCCCACTTTCGCGCGCACAAACGGGATGCCCAGCTGCTTGAGCGCCAGCTCGAGGCCCATGTTGCTCATCAGGGTACCGACGGCGCCGCCGCGCAGTTGCCCCTGACGCAGACCTTCGCGGGCAATGATATAGAGGATCTGATCGCCGTCGACTTTATTGCCTTCGTGGTCGACCATGATGACGCGGTCGCCGTCGCCGTCGTAAGCGATACCCAGATCGGCCTTTTCTGCCAGCACGCGCGCCTGCAGGGCGCGGACATCCGTTGCGCCCACTTCGGCATTGATGTTCAGCCCGTTTGGTTCGCAACCGATAGCCACAACCTGCGCGCCCAGCTCACGGAACACATTAGGCGCGATGTGGTAGGTGGCACCGTTCGCGCAATCGACCACAATTTTCAGATGACCCAGGCTCAGCTCGTTCGGGAAGGTACCTTTGCAGAATTCAATGTAGCGACCCGCAGCATCGACGATACGGCTGGCTTTACCCAGCTCAGCGGAGTCAACGCAGGTGAGCTCTTTTTCCATTTCCGCTTCAATCGCTTCTTCAACATCATCCGGCAGCTTGGTACCGTCAATGGAGAAGAATTTGATGCCGTTATCGTAGAACGGGTTATGCGACGCAGAGATAACAATGCCCGCTTCCGCACGGAAAGCGCGGGTGAGGTAAGCAACTGCCGGCGTTGGCATTGGGCCGGTGAAAGAGGCCGACAGCCCGGCAGCTGACAGACCCGCTTCCAGCGCAGATTCGAGCATATAGCCGGAAATACGGGTGTCTTTACCGATAATGATTTTGCGCGAGCCGTGGCTTGCCAGCACCTTGCCAGCCGCCCAGCCTAACTTCAGCACAAACTCAGGCGTAATTGGCGCATCGCCCACGCGTCCACGAATGCCGTCGGTACCAAAAAATTTACGATTACTCATAGCGGGAGTTTTCCTTAGCTGCCAGTGTGGCTTCCACCACTCGCATGGCTTCTGCTGTTTCTTTTACGTCATGGACGCGAATTATATTTGCTCCCTGCATCGCTGCAATCACCGCACAGGCCAGACTACCACTCAGGCGCTCTGATGGCCCAACATTAAGCAGTTGCCCTATCATGGATTTTCTCGACATTCCGACCAGCAGCGGCAGGCCAAAATGGTGAAACTCAGATAAGCGAGCAAGAAGTTCGTAGTTATGAGAGAGATTTTTACCGAAACCGAAGCCCGGGTCGAGCAGCAATTTCTCTTTTGCGATACCGGCACGTTCACAGCGCGCAATATGCTCTTTGAAGTAGCGGTTCACGTCTGCAAACACGTCACTGTATTTCGGTGCATCCTGCATGGTTTTCGGCTGACCCTGCATATGCATCAGGCAGACCGGCAACCCGGTCTCGGCAGCCGCCTCAAGCGCGCCGGGTTCGGTGAGGGAGCGAATGTCATTAATTATGTGAGCACCCACTCTGGCCGATTCGCGGATCACCTCTGGCTTTGAAGTATCTACCGAGATCCAGACTTCGAAACGCTGGGCAATTGCCTCCACCACCGGAATGACGCGCGACAGCTCTTCGTCAACGCTGACATCCGCCGCCCCTGGACGCGTCGACTCTCCACCTACATCGATAATCGTCGCGCCGGCATTGATCATCAGATTCGCATGCCTGACCGCATCAATAAGCGAGTTATGCGTGCCGCCATCTGAAAAAGAGTCTGGCGTGACGTTCAGGATCCCCATCACATGCGGATGAGAAAGATCGAGATAAGAATCCTGGGCGAAGAGTTTCATGGCAAGTCCCTGATTTTTTGGTTAAGCAGACAAGAAAAACCCCGGGGCAAGCCCCAGGGTTTCAGGTAAAGAAAACTTCATTTACAGCGGTGACTTATTTGTCGCCCAACTGTTCTGACATGGTGTTGCCCGGGTTCGGCGTACGCGGTTCATCGACCGGACGCGGCGCACGTGGCGTACCGTTGTTGTCAGAGTTGTTGGAAGCGCCTGGATCTTCCCAGCCCGCCGGTGGACGAACATCACGGCGTGCCATCAGGTCGTCGATCTGCGGCGCATCGATGGTCTCATATTTCATGAGCGCATCTTTCATGGCGTGCAGGATATCCATATTGTCATTCAGGATCTGACGGGCGCGACCGTAGTTACGTTCAATCAGCGCTTTCACTTCCTGGTCGATGATACGTGCTGTTTCATCGGACATATGTTTCGCTTTCGCCACGCTGCGGCCGAGGAACACTTCGCCTTCTTCTTCCGCATACAGCAGCGGACCAAGTTTGTCGGAGAAGCCCCACTGGGTCACCATGTTACGCGCCAGGTTTGTCGCGACTTTAATGTCGTTAGACGCGCCGGTCGAAACATGTTCCACACCGTAGATAATCTCTTCTGCCAGACGACCACCGTAAAGGGTCGAAATCTGGCTTTCCAGTTTCTGGCGGCTGGCGCTGATAGCATCGCCTTCCGGCAGGAAGAACGTCACGCCAAGCGCACGGCCACGAGGGATAATCGTCACTTTATGCACCGGATCGTGTTCCGGTACCAGGCGACCGATAATCGCATGACCTGCTTCGTGGTAAGCCGTGGACTCTTTCTGCGCTTCCGTCATCACCATGGAGCGACGTTCCGCACCCATCATGATTTTGTCTTTCGCTTTCTCGAACTCCACCATGGAAACCACACGCTTGTTGCCACGGGCAGCAAACAGCGCAGCTTCGTTCACCAGGTTAGCCAGATCGGCACCGGAGAAGCCCGGTGTACCGCGTGCAATGATTGCCGCATCGATGTCCGGAGACAGCGGTACGCGACGCATATGCACTTTCAGGATCTGCTCACGACCACGAACGTCTGGCAGACCTACCACAACCTGACGGTCGAAACGACCTGGACGCAGTAGCGCAGGGTCAAGAACGTCCGGACGGTTAGTCGCCGCGATAACGATGATACCTTCGTTACCTTCGAAGCCATCCATTTCAACCAGCATCTGGTTCAGCGTCTGTTCACGTTCATCGTGACCGCCACCCAGGCCCGCGCCACGCTGGCGGCCTACGGCGTCGATTTCATCGATGAAGATGATGCACGGTGCTGCTTTCTTGGCCTGTTCGAACATGTCACGCACACGAGATGCACCGACACCCACGAACATTTCCACGAAGTCAGAACCTGAAATGGTAAAGAATGGCACCTTCGCTTCACCTGCGATGGCTTTCGCCAGCAGGGTTTTACCGGTACCCGGAGGGCCGACCATCAGGACGCCTTTCGGGATCTTACCGCCCAGTTTCTGGAAGCGGCTCGGCTCGCGCAGGTACTCGACCAGTTCACCTACCTCTTCTTTTGCTTCGTCGCAACCTGCCACGTCAGCAAAAGTGGTTTTGATCTGGTCTTCCGTCAACATACGCGCCTTGCTCTTACCGAACGACATGGCACCTTTGCCACCGCCGCCCTGCATCTGACGCATAAAGAAGATCCAGACGCCGATAAGAAGCAGCATCGGGAACCAGGAAATGAAGATAGAAGCCAGCAGGCTTGGCTCTTCCGGCGGCTCACCGACCACCTTGACGTTTTTAGTCAGAAGGTTATCAAGCAGCTTAGGATCGTTCACCGGAATGTAAGTCGTGTAACGGTTACTATCTTTCTTGGTAACGTTGATCTCACGTCCGTTGATACGCGCTTCGCGAACCTGATCCTGGTTGACCTCTTGCAGGAAGGTAGAGTAGTCCACCTTGCGGCCATTAGACTCGCTGGGCCCAAAGCTCTGGAATACTGACATCAGCACAACGGCAATGACCAGCCAGAGTATTAGGTTTTTCGCCATGTCACTCAAGGGATTAACCTCTTATTACAACTGTGTTAAAAACAGCGTCAGGATACTCTGTATCCGATTTATTTCAAACTTTCGCCTGAAATTCACCGGCTATCATTTTCGCCCGGTCGCTACAATATACACTTCACGTGAACGCGCACGCGAAGAGTCCGGCTTACGAACTTTAACCTTCGTAAACAGGGAGCGAATTTCCTTCAGATACTCCTCGAAACCTTCGCCCTGGAACACCTTCACTAAAAAACTACCACCCGGCGCTAATACATCACGACACATTTCTAACGCCAGTTCTACCAGATACATGGAGCGAGGGATATCCACCGCCGGTGTTCCGCACATATTTGGCGCCATATCGGACATGACAACCTGAACTTTACTGTCACCTACCCGTTCAAGTAACGCTTTCAGTACTAATTCATCACGAAAATCGCCCTGAAGGAAGTCCACACCAACGATGGGATCCATAGGTAAAAGATCGCAGGCGATAATTCGGCCAGTTCCGCCGATTTGTGTTACCGCATACTGCGACCATCCACCGGGCGCTGCACCGAGGTCGACAATCGTCATCCCCGGCTTAAAGAGTTTGTCACTTTGCTGTATTTCATCAAGTTTAAACCAGGCACGAGAACGTAACCCCTTTTTCTGTGCCTGTTGAACATATTTATCGCTAAAGTGTTCCTGGAGCCAGCGGCTCGAGCTAGCAGAACGCTTTTTACCTGTCATTTAACTTTCCGTCCTGGTTCATCGTAGCCTGTGGTGTAAATTTCCACTCAGCAATTTGGCGATATTAGGGAGATGGCGGTAGAATGAACCGTTTTCAATCCCAACGTAAGCAAAAATATACGATGAATCTGAGTACTAAACAAAAACAGCACCTTAAAGGTCTGGCACATCCGCTCAAGCCTGTAGTTATGCTTGGCAACAATGGTTTGACCGAAGGGGTACTGGCCGAGATTGAACAAGCGCTGGAGCACCACGAATTAATCAAGGTGAAAATTGCCTCTGAAGACAGAGACACCAAGACCTTGATCGTGGAAGCAATCGTGCGCGAGACCGGCGCCTGTAATGTACAGGTCATCGGTAAAACGCTGGTGCTCTACCGCCCATCTAAAGAGCGTAAAATCTCGCTGCCACGCTAAGATTATCCTGAATTGAACACAGTTACTGTGTAAAACGAGGGGTTTTTCTTTAGCAGGTGAGCAAAATGCCATGCTCCTTGAGTTGATAAAAGGCCGCTATGCGGCCTTTTTCCTATCTTTACAATGTATCAACATCTGCCCGTGGATGCGAATTACAGGTAATCAACCTTGGTAATTTCGAATTCCACTTCGCCACCTGGGGTGCGGATGGTGACAACATCGTCCTGCTCTTTACCCACCAGGCCGCGTGCGATTGGTGAGTTTACCGAGATCAGATTCTGCTTAAAGTCAGCTTCGTCATCACCCACGATGCGGTAGGAGACCTCTTCATCGGTATCCAGATTGATCACGGTGACGGTGGACCCAAAAATAACGCGCCCGTTATTTGGCATTTTTGTGATATCAATCACCTGTGCATTCGACAGCTTGGCTTCGATATCTTTAATACGCCCTTCGCAGAACCCCTGCTGTTCACGCGCAGCGTGATACTCAGCATTCTCTTTCAGATCTCCATGCTCACGCGCATCAGCGATCGCAGCAATGATTTCAGGGCGGCGAACAGATTTCAGGAAATCCAGTTCTTCACGCAGTTTTTCAGCGCCACGTAAGGTCATCGGAATAGCTTGCATTTGTTATACCTCTTTGACATTCCTGTTGGGTACGGGTAACCGACCCGACGACTGGCCCCGCAGGCATCACAGCCTGGCACAGGTCAGAAGCAAAAGAAAACTGACCCGGAAGCAAACTCCCAGGTCAGCAGCAATTTTTCAATTTGATACGCATTTTACCGCGAAGTTCAGTATGGGTCATCGTTTACTTTACAGGGCGTTGGGCCGTAGTATGGCGGTTTGTTTCCGGGTTGTTAGCGCGAGATTATGCGATTTTCCAGATTTATCATCGGATTGACCACCACTATAGCGTTCACTGTCCAGGCAGCGAACGTCGACGAGTATATTAATCAGCTGCCCGATGGCGCCAATCTTGCTCTGGTCGTGCAAAAGGTGGGGGCCCAGGCGCCTGAGATTGATTATCACAGCCAGCAGATGGCCCTGCCCGCCAGTACGCAAAAGGTGATCACGGCGCTGGCTGCCCTGCTGCAGCTGGGACCTGATTTTCGTTTCACGACCACGCTTGAAAGCAAAGGCAACATCGAGAGTGGCGTACTGAAAGGCGATCTTATCGCTCGCTTTGGCGGCGATCCGACCTTTAAGCGTCAGGATATTCGCAACATGGTCGCCGTGTTAAAGAAGTCTGGCGTCCAGCGCATTGAAGGTAATGTGCTCATTGATACGTCCATTTTCGCCAGCCATGATAAAGCGCCCGGCTGGCCGTGGAATGATATGACCCAGTGCTTCAGCGCCCCGCCTGCGGCAGCGATTGTCGATCGCAACTGCTTCTCCATTTCGTTATACAGCGCACCAAAACCCAACGATTTAGCCTTTATTCGGGTGGCGTCTTACTATCCGGTCAACATGTTCAGCCAGGTGCGTACGCTGGCGAAAGGCTCACCGGAAGCGCAGTACTGCGAACTGGATGTGGTCCCGGGCGATCTGAACCGCTTTACCCTGACCGGTTGCCTGTCGCAGCGCGCCGATCCGCTGCCGCTGGCCTTCGCTATTCAGGACGGCGCAAGCTATGCGGGGGCGATCCTCAAAGATGAGCTGAAGCAGGCCAACATTACCTACAGCGGTACCCTGCTGCGCCAGACGCAGAGCAACGAGCCCGGCACCGTGATTGCCAGTAAGCAATCGGCACCGCTGCACGATCTGCTCAAAATCATGCTGAAAAAATCGGACAACATGATCGCCGATACCGTATTTCGTATGATTGGCCATGCACGCTTCGGCGTACCTGGCACCTGGCGTGCCGGTTCAGATGCGGTGCGTCAGATCCTCCGCCAGCAGGCCGGTATCGATCTTGGCAACACCATCGCGGTGGATGGTTCAGGTCTGTCGCGTCATAACCTGATCTCCCCTGCCACCATGATGCAGGTGCTACAGTACATTGCTCAGCACGACACTGAACTAAACTTCATCTCAATGTTGCCGCTTGCCGGTTATGACGGCTCATTGCAGTACCGTGCGGGGCTACACGCTGCGGGCGTCGATGGCAAAGTCTCTGCCAAAACGGGTTCCCTGCAAGGGGTGTATAACCTGGCCGGGTTTATCACCACCGCCAGCGGACAGCGAATGGCATTTGTGCAGTACCTTTCTGGCTATGCGGTTGAACCTGCTGACCAACGTAACCGCCGTATCCCGCTGGTGCGCTTTGAAAGCCGGCTTTACAAGGACATTTATCAGAATAACTAGCGATGAAATTACTCATTGTTGAAGACGATCTGCTGCTACAGGAAGGGCTGGCCCTGGCGCTCTCGGCCGAGGGCTACACGCTTGATTGCGCGGGTACCGCCGCCGAGGCTGATGGCCTTATCCAGAGCGGCGAGTATAGCCTGGTAATCCTCGATCTTGGCCTGCCGGATAAAGACGGGGCGACCCTGCTGAGCCAGTGGCGCCGCCGGGGGTTCGATAATCCCGTGCTGATCCTGACCGCCCGCGACGCGCTGGAAGACCGGATTAACGGCCTGGACTCCGGCGCCGACGACTATCTGGTTAAGCCCTTTGCACTGGCGGAACTCCAGGCGCGCGCCAGAGCGTTGATCCGCCGCTATCAGGGGCACAGTGATAATCTGCTCAGCGACGGCGATCTCACGCTGAATCTGCAAACGCAGCAGGTTTTACAGCACTCCCGGCCGGTTGAAGTCACCCCAAAAGAGTTCGCCCTGCTGACGCGGCTGATCATGCGTACCGGCCAGACCGTCCACCGGGAGACCTTGCAGCAGGATATCTACTCCTGGCAGGACGATCCGGGCTCCAACACGCTGGAGGTTCACATCCATAATCTGCGGCGTAAGCTGGGTAAAGACCGGATCAAAACGGTGCGCGGCGTGGGATATCGCCTTGAGAGTCAAAAATGAACAGCATGCGCCGTCGTCTGATGGTGCTGTTGGCAGTGATTTTGCTGTTCTTTCAACTGGTCAGCGTCATCTGGCTGTGGCATGAGAGCCGGGAGCAGATCAGCTTCCTGGTGAGCGAGACGCTCTCCGCAAAAGCCCGTAATCAGCATGTCGAGAAAGAGATCCGGGAGGCGATCGCCTCGTTGCTGGTCCCTTCGCTGGTGATGGTCGGCTTTACGCTGCTGTTCTCCTTCTGGGCCGTCAGCTGGATCACCCGTCCGCTCAATCAGCTACGCACCAGCCTGGCAAACCGATCTGCCGACAATCTCACCCCGCTGCCGATGTACTCCGACATGGAAGAGATTGGTGCCGTCACCACCTCCCTGAATCAACTCCTTGCCCGGCTGGATCAAACCATTCAGCAGGAGCGTCTGTTCACCGCTGACGCCGCGCACGAGCTGCGCACGCCATTGGCGGGCATACGCCTGCATCTGGAGCTGATGGCGCAGTCAGGCTCGCCTCAGGCGACGACACTGGTTACCCGCATCGACCAGCTGATGCATACCGTGGAACAACTGCTGATGCTGGCCCGCGCGGGCCAGGCTCTGGCCAGTGGGCACTACGACACGGTTAACTGGAGTGAAGCGATTTTTGCACCGCTGGCGCTGGAGAATGAGGCGAAAAGCCATACCCTCATCTGGCCGCAGGCGGGCCCGCAGAGCGTGCAGGGTGACGCCACCTTGCTGCGACTGATGCTGCGCAATTTGCTGGAAAACGCGGTGCGATACAGCCCGGCAGGAACCACCATTGAAGTGGGAATGCAGGAAGTCGACGGCGGTACGTGGGTGAGTGTCTGCGATCAGGGGCCTGGCATTGAGGAAGCCCATCGCCAGTCAATTACCGAGCCGTTCCGTCGTATCGATCAACGCTATGGCGGTAGCGGACTGGGATTGAGCATTGTTCAGCGTATCGTGCAGCTGCACCGCGGCAGGCTGACGCTGGAGAATCGACCTGAAGGTGGATTAATTGTCGCCTGCTGGCTACCGGAAAAACTGAACTAAAAAAAAGCCCCCTTGATAAGGGGGCTCATGACCGTCTTAACGCTTATAGATGAACTCGACGCCTTCTTCGTCGTCTTCATCCCAGTCGTCATCCCAGTCTTCGTCGTCTTCTGCTTCCGCCTGCTCTTCGAGCTGCTCGCGGTGGTAGTCATCCCACATGAATTCGACTTTTTCAGGCTGTTTCGCTTCTTCTGCCTGGGTAACCGGGTTCTCGATGATAAAGGTCATCACATCCCAGCACAGGTCTTTTACGCCCATCTGGCTTGCCGCAGAGATGAGATAGTACTTATCTTCCCAGCCCATCGCTTCAGCAATGGCTTTCGCCTTCGCTTCGGCTTCAGCTTTGTCCATCAGGTCAATCTTGTTGAAGACCAGCCAGCGCGGCTTGGCAGCCAGTTTATCGCTGTATTTTTCCAGCTCGCCAATAATGATACGGGCGTTTTCTACCGGATCGGAACCGTCGATCGGATCGATATCGATGAGATGCAGCAGAACGCGGCAACGCTCAAGGTGCTTCAGGAAGCGAATACCTAAGCCCGCCCCTTCGGCAGCGCCTTCGATCAGGCCCGGGATGTCGGCCACCACGAAGCTCTTCTCGTTGTCCATACGCACCACGCCGAGGCTTGGTACCAGGGTCGTAAACGGATAGTCAGCCACTTTCGGTTTAGCTGCAGAGACGGCGCGGATGAAGGTAGATTTACCCGCATTCGGCATCCCCAGCATACCGACGTCAGCCAGCAGCATCAGCTCCAGCTGCAGATCGCGCTTATCGCCCGGTGTACCCATCGTTTTCTGACGCGGAGTACGGTTAACGGAAGATTTGAAACGGGTATTGCCCAGACCGTGCCAGCCGCCTTTAGCAACCATCAGGCGCTGACCGTGTTTGGTCATGTCACCCATGGTTTCGCCAGTGCCCTGATCGATGACGCGCGTACCGACAGGAACTTTAACCGTAACGTCTTTACCACGTTTACCGGTACAGTCACGACTCTGGCCGTTCTGGCCACGCTCAGCACGGAAAGATTTTTCAAAACGATAATCGATCAGGGTGTTGAGGTTCTCGTCAGCTTCAAGCCATACGTCACCGCCGTCACCGCCGTCGCCGCCGTCAGGGCCGCCACGCGGAATGTATTTTTCACGGCGGAAGCTAACGCAACCATTACCGCCATCACCTGCCACGACCAGGATCGTTGCTTCATCAACAAACTTCATTTTACTCTCCGTAAATCATTCGCCTGAGCGGGGGACACTACGACCGCTTCACTTTTGCGCCAACGTCCCCAAAGACGATGACCAATGGCGGAATACATCGCGCCCGCAACCACGACAAACGCACCGAGATAAGCCAACAGGTTTAACATCGGTTTGACGAAGAAATCGGGCCAGGCCATTGATAATAAATCTGAAAATAACAGTGTAAACAGAGGCGTCAGGGTAATCAGCGCGCTCACCTGCGCTGCCTGCCAGCGCGCCATCGCTTCAGCCAGGGCACCATAGCCCACTAGCGTGTTCAGACCACAAAAGATCAGACACGCCAGCTGCCAGTCGCTAAGCTGGGTAATCACACCCGGCTTCGCCAGCGGCAACAGTGCAATTGTACATAAAGTGTACAGCAAAAACAGGATCTGCTGTGACGCCAGACGGCGCAATAACACCTTTTGCGCGACGCCATAACTCACCCACACCGCCGCCGCACCCACGCCGAAAATCACACCCCAAGTGTAATCCGTCAGACGGGTAAAAATTTCTATCAGGCTGGTATTGAAGAACAACACCAGACCGCAGAGAAGCATCAGCGCCCCGATAATCTGCGTGCCGCGCATCTTCTCTTTAAGGATGAAGACGCTGGCAACCATCATGCCTACCGGTGAAAGCTGACCAATAACCTGCGAGGCCGTGGGACTGAGGTACTGCAGGGAAGAGCTGAACAAAATGAAGTTGCCAAACAGGCCGCCCGTCGCAATCGCCAGCATTACCAGCCAGCGTGGCTTACGAAAGATGCGCAGAGGGGGAAGCTTACCTTTTATCGCCAGGATAATCCCCAACCCAATGCCGGCCATCAGGAAGCGGTAGAACACCACCGTTGGCGGCTCCATCACTTCCAGTACCTGCTTCATTGCAATTGGCAGCGCACCCCAGCACATTGCGGTCGTGAGCGCCAAAAGAATACCAATGCCGGCCTGCTGCTTCATGCCCGTTTTCCCTACAGAAAAAATTACCGGGTTTCCAATGTAAAAAGCCCCGCAACAGGTTGCGGGGCTTTAATCCGTTACCGGACCGAGAAAACCTTACTCAGCAACAATGCTGATGTATTTACGGTTGTTCGGGCCTTTAACTTCAAATTTCACTTTACCGTCTGCTTTAGCAAACAGAGTGTGGTCACGACCGCAACCTACGTTGTTACCAGCGTGGAATTTGGTGCCACGCTGACGAACGATGATGCTACCCGCCAGAACGGTTTCGCCACCGAAACGCTTAACGCCAAGGCGTTTAGCTTCTGAATCGCGACCGTTACGTGTGGAGCCGCCAGCCTTTTTATGTGCCATTTAAATCTCTCCTCAGGTCTTAGGCGCTGATGCCAGTAATTTTCACATCAGTGAACCACTGACGGTGGCCCTGCTGCTTACGGTAGTGTTTACGACGACGAAACTTAACGATTTTAACTTTCTCGCCACGACCATGAGCAACAACTTCAGCTTTGATAACGCCGCCATCAACGAAAGGAACGCCGATTTTGACTTCTTCACCGTTTGCGATCATCAGAACTTCAGCGAATTCAACAGATTCGCCAGTTGCGATGTCCAGCTTTTCCAGGCGAACGGTCTGACCTTCGCTTACTCGGTGTTGTTTACCACCACTTTGGAAAACCGCGTACATATAAACTCCGCTTCCGCGCACATCCTCGTGTGATTCAGAGTGCGCTATAAATATTCACAATAGGGCGCGAATATTACGCAAAACGCGAGCCTTTGACAAGTGCTACAGTCAATACATGAAGAAAAAAAACACAACGCGTACGGTAACGTTTATCTGCCGCGTTTTTTCAGTACAATCAGCGCTACTATTGATAAACCGAACCCTTCGTTAGCCCATTTGATATGTGGTAAACAGGACTACAAGCCCGGCTTTTGCGATGAATTTAGAAAAAATCAATGAGTTAACCGCGCAAGATATGGCGGGTGTGAATGCAGCAATCCTGGAACAGCTCGATTCTGACGTTTCCCTAATCAATCAGTTGGGCTATTACATCGTCAGCGGCGGGGGCAAACGCATCCGTCCGATGATCGCTGTGCTGGCCGCTCGCGCGGTCGGCTATCAGGACAATGCCCACGTCACGATCGCGGCGCTGATCGAATTTATTCATACCGCCACGTTGCTGCATGATGACGTCGTCGATGAGTCCGACATGCGTCGTGGCAAGGCCACCGCCAACGCCGCGTTTGGTAATGCCGCCAGCGTGCTGGTAGGCGATTTTATCTATACGCGTGCCTTCCAGATGATGACCAGCCTGGGATCGTTGAAGATCCTTGAAGTGATGTCCAAAGCGGTGAACGTTATCGCGGAAGGCGAAGTTCTGCAGCTGATGAACGTCAACGATCCGGACATCACCGAAGAGAACTACATGCGGGTGATCTACAGCAAAACCGCGCGTCTGTTCGAGGCCGCTGCGCAGTGCTCCGGTATTCTTGCTGGCTGTACTGACGAGCAGGAACGCGGGCTGCAGGATTACGGGCGCTACCTTGGCACCGCCTTCCAGCTGATTGACGATCTGCTCGACTACAGCGCCGATGGCGAGACGCTCGGCAAAAACGTTGGTGATGACCTCAACGAAGGTAAACCGACACTGCCGCTGCTACATGCCATGCGTAACGGCACCCCTGAGCAGGCAAAGCTCATCCGCGAAGCCATTGAGCAAGGAAACGGCCGGCACCTTCTGGAACCGGTACTGGAAGCAATGGCAACCTGTGGTTCTCTGGAGTGGACGCGCCAGCGTGCAGAGGAAGAGGCTGATAAAGCCATTGCCGCCCTCCAGGTTATTCCTGACAGTCCATGGCGAGATGCCCTAATCGGCCTCGCGCATATCGCTGTTCAGCGCGATCGATAATTACCCATGAACTCTCTTTTACGTGAAAAGAGAGTTCTAATAAGTTCCAAATCTTATTCCGGTAAATTGTTAAATAATTCGCTTACAGACCGCATGAATAAAGCCTTGGCAAAATCCGAATGTGGCTTCGTGTAATGCGAACTTTTTAGAACCGATGTTCGAAGTAGGTATAGTAACACTGTCATTTAAGAGGAAATGACGTACTCATACCAGAACAGAGGGATTGCTGAATGGATAAGAAATTTACCGACTGGCACTCGGCTGACATTATCGCCGCGCTGCGTAAAAAGGGAACATCACTGGCTGCAGAATCCCGCCGAAATGGTCTTAGTTCTTCTACCCTGGCAAATGCGCTGACGCGTCCCTGGCCGAAGGGAGAACTGATCATTGCCACGGCGCTCGGCACCGACCCCTGGATCATCTGGCCATCGCGCTACCACGATCCGCTCACCCACGAATTTGTCGACAGAACGCGCATGATGCGGCAGAAAAGAGAAGGCAAAGAGCGCCAGGAGTGACGCTCTGTTAGACGGGAATAGCAACCCCCCGGTCGATACGGCAGGGGGCTGCCAGGACGATTACTCGCCCTTCACACGCTCAATGTTGGCACCCAGTGCGCGCAGTTTATCTTCGATGCGTTCATAGCCGCGATCGATGTGATAAATACGATCCACCAGCGTAGTACCTTCCGCAATACAACCCGCCAGCACCAGGCTCGCAGATGCACGCAGATCCGTTGCCATCACCTGAGCACCGGACAGTTTTTCAACGCCATGACAAATCACGGTGTTGCTTTCGATCTCAGCGTGCGCGCCCATACGGATCAGTTCCGGCACGTGCATAAAGCGGTTTTCAAAGATCGTTTCGGTGATCACACCCGTCCCTTCCGCCACCAGGTTCAGCAGAGTGAACTGCGCCTGCATATCGGTTGGGAATGCCGGATGCGGAGAAGTACGCACGTTGACGGCCTTCGGACGCTTACCGTGCATATCCAGGCTGATCCAGTCTTCGCCGGTTTCAACATCGGCACCCGCTTCACGCAGCTTGGCCAGAACCGCATCAAGGGTATCAGGCTGGGCGTTACGGCAGACGATTTTACCGCCGGAGATAGCTGCAGCGACCAGGAAGGTCCCGGTTTCGATACGGTCAGGCAGGACGCGATACACGCCGCCACCCAGGCGTGCAACGCCTTCAATGGTGATACGGTCGGTGCCCTGGCCGGTGATCTTCGCTCCGAGCGTGTTCAGGAAGTTTGCGGTATCCACGATCTCCGGCTCGCGCGCGGCGTTCTCGATGATGGTGGTACCTTCAGCCAGCGTGGCCGCAGACATGATGGTGACGGTAGCGCCAACGCTTACCTTGTCCATCACGATGTGCGCGCCCTTCAGACGGCCATTCACGGACGCCTTAACGTAGCCCTCTTCCAGCTTAATTTCTGCGCCCAGCTTCTCCAGGCCAAAAATGTGCAGATCGACCGGACGCGCGCCAATAGCGCAACCGCCCGGCAGAGAGACCTGACCCTGGCCAAAACGTGCCACCAGCGGACCCAGCGCCCAGATAGAGGCGCGCATGGTCTTCACCAGGTCGTACGGCGCAGAGAAGTTGTTCACGTTGCTGGCATCGATCCACACGGATCCATTACGCTCAACCTTGGTACCCAGCTGGCCGAGCAGCTTCATGGTGGTATCAATGTCTTTCAGCTTGGGTACGTTCTGGATCTCTACCGGCTCTTCCGCGAGCAGTGCGGCGAAGAGAATTGGCAGCGCGGCGTTTTTGGCGCCGGAAATTGTGACTTCGCCCTGGAGGCGCGTAGGCCCCTGAACACGAAATTTGTCCATGTGATTACTCTCTGTATGAATTCAACCGTGCTGCGGGCAAACCACCCTCAGCTCAAAAACCGTTTAGTTTGCGATCGCGTGCCCACTCAGTTGGGGTAAACGCTTTGATCGACAGGGCATGGATACGATTATCCGCGATATATTCCATCAGCGGCGCATAGACAGCCTGCTGCTTCTTCACGCGGCTCATGCCGTCAAAAATCTCACCCACAGCAATAACCTGAAAATGGCTGCCGTCGCCGGAGACGTGGGCTTCCTGAAGGGCGAGTGCGTTCATCAGCACTGTCTGGATTTCATGATTTTCCATGGGTTCTATATCATCTGGTAGTGAAAACAAGCCCAACATCTTAGAGCAAAGTGACGCGGTCTTAAACAAGCAAAAAGCCCCGACGATGAAACTGTCAGGGCTTTTGATAGTAACGTACTGAAAAAATTAGCGAGGCAATACGTCTTCCGGCAGATTATAGAGCTGGGCCAGCGTGACGACGTTGTCGCTGACGCCCGAAAGCGTCACCTGTGCGCCCTGCCGCTTGCCCGTTGACACCAGGTGAACCAGCAGCGCCACACCCGCCGTATCCACGCGAGAGATACCGCTCAGGTCGATACGGGAAACACCCTTCATGGCATCTTCACGCGCATCCCAGAGAGGATTCAGATAATCCTGATCCAGCTCGCCTGAGAGGAGTAACGTCTCACCCTCACGGGTCCAGCTCAGCTGCGACATATTACTTGTTCCCTTCCAGGGTAATTTTCTGACGTGCGATGCTGTTCAGCTGTGCAGTCAGACCATCGATACCCTTGGTACGCAGCAGATCGCTCCATTCGTTCTGCTTGGTGGTAATCATGCTGACGCCTTCTGCAATCATGTCGTAGGCCTGCCAGTTACCGGTCTGGGTGTTCTTACGCCACTGGAAATCCAGACGCACTGGCGGACGACCGTTCGGATCGACGATGGTCACACGGATAGGCAGGATAGTAGCGGAACCCAGCGGCTGTTCCGGCGCGATCTGATACGTCTGGCCGTGGTACATCGCCAGTGCCTGGCCGTAAGCCTGCTTCAGATATTCACGGAATGCAGTGAAATAGGCTTCACGCTGTGCTGGCGTGGCGTCTTTGTAGTAACGGCCCAGCACCAGTGCACCGGCATATTTCACCTGCACATACGGCAGCAGCTCCTGATCGACCACGTCACGCAGGTAATCGGGGTTGGAACGGATCTTAGGCTGCTCGTTTTTGAGGCGATCGAAGGTTTTCTTTGCTGCCTCATTCATCTGTTGATAAGGATTGCTCTGATCGGCTGCGTTAGCTGCAGTCAGAGGGGCAATCATCAACATGGCAACCATTAACAGTCGTTTAATCATGAATTACTTCTCCTGAGATGAATTCGTCGTGCCAACAGGCGGCGTAATGTCACTCTGCGCAGGGGTTTGCGCAGCCTGATTCTCGTCACCCCCTTTACTGTTACTGTTGTAAAGGAACTGACCAATCATATCTTCCAGCACCATGGCTGATTTTGTATCCTGAATGACACCACCGTCTTTCAGGATAGTCGTTCCCAGCTCGGGATCTTCAAAACCGATGTTCAGGGCCAGATATTGTTCACCTAACAGGCCGGATGTACGGATAGAAAGGGAGCTGGTATCCGGGATATGGTTGTAGCGCTCTTCGATATCCAGCGCGACGCGCGGCAGGTAGGTTTTCTCATCCAGCGTGATATCGGCAACGCGCCCTACTACCACCCCGCCAATACGCACCGGTGAACGGCTCTTCAGGCCACCGATATTATCGAAAGTGGCATAAACGCGGTATGTCGGCTCGGTACGGATGGTCGTCACATCGGCCACTTTAAAACTTAAAAACAGCGCTGCCAGCAGTGCCAGCAACACAAATACGCCTACCCAAATTTCTACTTTTTTCGTTTGCATGAACTCATTTCCCAAACATCAGTGCGGTGAGCACAAAATCCAGTGCCAGTATGGCCAGCGACGAATGAACAACGGTGCGAGTGGTTGCCCGGCTGATCCCGGCAGACGTCGGGATCGCATCGTAGCCGTTGAACAGCGCAATCCAGGTGATTGTCACGGCAAATACCGCGCTTTTAATCAGGCAGTTAACCAGGTCCAGACGCCAGTCAACGGCACCCTGCATCGCTGACCAGAAGAAACCGGCATCAATCCCTTTCCACTGGACGCCAACCATCGAACCGCCCCAGATCCCGACCGCGACAAAGAGGATAGTCAACAACGGCAGGGAGATCATGCCCGCCCAGAAGCGCGGTGAGATCACCCGGCGCAGCGGATCCACGGCCATCATCTCCATACTGGAGAGCTGCTCGGTGGCCCGCATCAGGCCGATTTCCGCCGTCAGCGCCGAACCGGCACGCCCTGCGAACAGCAGCGCAGCGACCACCGGCCCCAGCTCACGCAGCAGGGAGAGCGCCACCAGCATACCGAGGCTGGTTTCTGCGCTGTAGGTGGTGAGAACCAGATAGCCCTGCAGCCCCAGCACCATGCCGATGAAGACCCCGGAAACAATGATAATGAGCATCGACAGCACGCCGACATTATACAGCTGGCGTACCAGCAAAGGGGCATGTTTGCGGAATTCCGGTTTCCCGACCAGCGCATTGAATAACATCAACCCGGCACGCCCGAACGTCCTGATGGTTTTTATGCCACGGTGTCCGAGAGAGGCCAACGCATTTAACAGCATGAGTGGCTTAACTCCCTATTCCCAATAAATCTTTATGATAATCACCCGCCGGATAACGGAACGGCACCGGGCCATCTGCAATGCCGTCAAGGAACTGACGGACTCGCGCATCGCTGTTGGTCTGCAATGACTGGGCGCTACCGTGCGCCACAATTTTCTTATCCGCTACGATATAGGCGTAGTCGGCAATGCTCAGCACTTCGGGTACGTCGTGAGAGACCACGATACAGGTTACACCCAGCGCGCTGTTCAGTTCAGAGATCAGTTTGACCAGCACGCCCATGGTGATGGGATCTTGCCCGACGAACGGCTCGTCGAACATGATCAAATCGGGTTCCAGCGCAATGGCGCGCGCCAGGGCCGCACGACGGGCCATCCCGCCAGAGAGTTCGGAAGGCATCAGTTTCGCCGCGCCGCGCAGACCTACGGCCTCGAGCTTCATCATGACGGTGCTCTTTAACAGCTCCGGCGGCAGGTGCGTATGTTCACGCAGCGGGTAGGCGACATTATCGAAGACGTTCATGTCAGTAAATAGCGCGCCGGACTGAAACAGCATGCTCATGCGTTTACGCACGGTATAAAGGCGCGAGCGCGACATCGCCGGGATATTTTCGCCATCAAAGAGGATTTCGCCCTGCGCTGGCGGGATCTGACCACCAATCAGGCGCAATAATGTCGTTTTACCAATGCCGGACGGGCCCATGATGGCGGTAATTTTACCGCGTGGCACGGTGAGAGAGATATTGTCAAAAATGACCCGGCTGCTGCGCGTGAAGCTGACGCCACGGACATCGACTAAATTCGCCTCATTCAGGCTCATGTACATTTCCTTTCTGTTGCCGGTTCAGGATCGGCTTGATGCCTGATTTCGCCGCAAACCCAACATTTTTACAGAATATTACCTCTGGGGGTAAGCGAAAGCTGGCATTTGTTTTACTTTTACAGCGCATAAAGTCAAAATTAGGAATTCGTTACGCCCACAGACAGTATGCAGCGGCAGAGATTTTTTTCTCGGTGGACCGGCGAGTATACCTGAAGAAAGGACTTTTGATGCTTCTTGCAACGGCACTGTTAATAATTGGTTTACTTTTGGTGGTCTACAGTGCCGACCGTCTGGTGTTCTCCGCATCAATACTCTGTCGTTTATTGGGCGTTCCCCCGCTAATTATAGGGATGACAGTGGTCAGCGTCGGCACCTCCCTGCCGGAGATCATTGTCTCTGCCGCCGCCTCGATGCACGATCAGGTCGATCTTGCCGTGGGAACGGCTATTGGCTCCAATATCGTCAACATTTTGCTCATCCTGGGCCTTGCTGCGCTACTGCATCCATTTCGCGTGCATTCTGATGTTCTGCGGCGTGAATTGCCGCTAATGTTAATTGTCAGCCTGCTGGCGGGTTACGTGTTATATGACGGGCAGTTAACCTTTAGCGACGGCATTTTCTTGCTGGCGCTGGCGGTCATCTGGCTGTTGTATATCGTCAAGCTTGCCCGAGCGGCAGAAAAGCAAGGCAGTGACACCTTAACCCGTGAACAGGTAGCAGAGTTGCCGCGTGAGGGAAATTTACCCGTCGCGCTGCTCTGGCTGGGCGTGGCATTAATCATCATGCCCATGGCGACGCAGATGATTGTTGATAACGCCACGGTGCTGGCCAACTATTTCGCCATGAGCGAATTGACTATCGGCCTGACGGTGATTGCCATTGGCACCAGTCTCCCCGAACTCGCGACGGCTATCGCCGGGGCGCGTAAGGGCGAGGACGACATGGCGATTGGCAATATCATCGGCGCCAATATTTTCAATATTGCCATTGTGCTTGGCCTGCCTGCCCTGATTGCCCCTGGCGCGTTCAATCCGCTCGCGTTCAGCCGAGACTACGGGGTAATGGTGGTCGTCAGCGCAATCTTCGCCCTGCTCTGCTGGCGGCGAAAAAGGCAGATTGGTCAGGGTGCTGGCGCGCTGCTGACGGTGGGATTTGTCGTATGGATGGCGATGCTGTACTGGCTCTCGCCGCTTCTCTCTGGGTAAACGGAAACGCATTATGTCGCAAATAGAATTGCAGCCGGGTTTTGACTTTCAGAAAGCAGGAAAACAGGTTCTGGAGATTGAACGTGAAGGTCTGGCGCAGTTAGATCAATATATCAATCATGACTTTAGCCTTGCGTGTGAGAAACTTTTCCACTGCACCGGTAAAGTCGTGGTGATGGGGATGGGCAAATCCGGCCACATTGGCCGTAAAATGGCCGCTACCTTCGCCAGTACCGGTACGACCGCGTTTTTCGTTCACCCTGGCGAAGCGGCGCACGGCGATCTGGGCATGGTTTCATCCCAGGATATCGTCATTGCGTTATCCAACTCGGGCGAATCGAATGAGATCCTGGCGCTGATCCCGGTGCTAAAGCGCCTGCAGGTTCCGCTTATCTGCATCACCAGCCGCCCCGAGAGCAGCATGGCGCGCGCCGCGGATATTCACCTGTGCGTCAAAGTGCCAAAAGAAGCCTGCCCCCTGGGGCTGGCGCCGACCTCCAGCACCACTGCCGCGCTGGTCATGGGTGATGCGCTGGCCGTCGCCCTGCTTGAAGCGCGCGGCTTTACCGCTGAAGATTTCGCCCTCTCCCACCCCGGCGGTGCGCTGGGGCGTAAGTTGCTGCTGCGCGTGAATGACATCATGCATACTGGCGATGAAATCCCACACGTCAGTAAAGATGCCTCCCTGCGCGATGCGCTGCTGGAAATTACCCGCAAAAACCTGGGCATGACCGTCATCTGCAATGACCAGTGGAAGATTGACGGGATCTTCACCGACGGGGATTTGCGTCGGGTATTTGATATGGGCGTGGATGTCCGCAAGCTGGGTATCGCCGATGTCATGACCACAGGCGGCATTCGGGTGCGTTCCGGCACGCTTGCCGTCGAAGTGCTGAACCTGATGCAGTCCCGCCATATCACCTCCGTTATGGTTGCAGATGGCGACCAGTTGCTGGGTGTGGTACATATGCATGATCTTCTGCGCGCTGGCGTAGTGTAATGAAGGATAAGACAATGATTAATACGGGTGCTTCCCTTGCAACCTGTTATGGCCCGGTAAGTGCGCAAATGATGTCGCAAGCTGAAAAGATTCGCCTGCTGATCCTGGATGTGGATGGCGTGCTCTCTGATGGTCTGGTTTATATGGGCAATGATGGCGAAGAGCTGAAAGCGTTCAACGTACGTGATGGCTACGGCATTCGCTGTGCCCTGACGTCTGGCATAGAAGTTGCCATCATTACCGGACGTAAGGCTAAACTGGTAGAAGATCGGTGCGAAACGCTGGGCATTACACATCTCTATCAGGGGCAATCCGATAAGATGGTCGCTTTCAGGGACTTACTTGGTAAACTTGCCATTGCGCCGGAAAATATCGCCTATGTCGGAGACGATCTTATTGACTGGCCAGTAATGGCAGAAGTGGGACTCAGCATCGCCGTGGCCGATGCCCATCCGCTTTTGATCCCGCGCGCTGACTATGTCACCCGTATCAACGGTGGCCGTGGCGCAGTACGAGAAGTCTGCGACCTGTTGCTGCTGGCGCAAGGTAAGCTTGATGAGGCCAAAGGGCAATCGATATGAGTAAAACCAGACGTTGGGTTATTATTCTGCTAACGCTTGTTGCACTGGTACTGATTGGCGTGAATCTCGCTGACCGGGACGACGAACAAGCGCCGACGGTCAACACGAACGATCCGACGTATAAAAGCGATCACAGCGATACCGTCGTTTACAGCCCCGAAGGGGCGCTGAATTACCGCCTTATCGCTCAGCACGTTGAGTATTTTTCCGAACAGGGCGTCTCGTGGTTTACCCAACCGGTGATGACCACGTTTGATACCAATAAGATCCCGACGTGGTCGATTAAATCAGACCGGGCAAAACTGACGAATGACCGTATGCTTTATCTGTATGGTCATGTTGAAGTGAATGCGCTGACCGCCGATTCGCAGCTGCGCAAAATCACAACCGATAACGCACAGATAAACCTTGTGACGCAGGATGTAACCTCGCAGGATCTGGTTACGTTATACGGCACAACATTTAATTCCAGCGGTCTGAGAATGCGCGGGAACTTACGCAGCAAGAACGCAGAGCTGATTGAAAAGGTTAGAACCTCCTATGAAATTCCAAGCAAACAAACTCAGCCTTAATAGTGTTATAGCCGGCGCGCTGCTGGCCCTCAGCCTTCCTGCGCTTGCTGTGACGGGTGATACCGAGCAGCCGATCCATATCGAATCTGACACGCAATCACTCGATATGCAGGGCAACGTGGTGACCTTTACCGGCAATGTGGTCGTGACTCAGGGCACCATCAAAATCAACGCCGATAAAGTCGTGGTGACGCGTCCTGGCGGTGAGGACGGAAAAGAGATTATCGATGGCTACGGCAACCCGGCCACCTTCTACCAGATGCAGGATAACGGTAAGCCGGTGAAAGGCCACGCTTCCCAGATGCACTACGAGCTGGCGAAAGATTTTGTGATTCTTACCGGTAATGCGTACCTGGAGCAGCTCGACAGCAACATCACGGGCGACAAGATCACTTACCTGGTTAAAGAACAAAAAATGCAGGCCTTCAGTGAAAAAGGCAAACGCGTGACTACCGTACTGGTTCCATCGCAGCTGCAGGACAAAAACAGCACTCAGGCCCCGGCACAGAAAAAGAGTAACTAATTCGTTATGGCAACATTAACTGCAAAGAATCTCGCCAAAGCCTATAAGGGCCGCCGCGTAGTGGAAGATGTCAGTTTGACCGTTAACTCCGGCGAGATTGTCGGCCTGTTGGGTCCTAACGGTGCGGGTAAAACCACCACGTTTTACATGGTTGTGGGCATTGTGCCGCGCGATGCGGGTAACATCATCATTGATGATGAAGATATCAGCCTGCTGCCCCTGCACGCGCGTGCGCGTCGCGGCATCGGCTATCTGCCGCAGGAAGCCTCGATTTTTCGCCGTCTGAGCGTTTACGACAACCTGATGGCCGTACTGCAGATCCGCGATGATTTGACCTCTGAGCAGCGTCAGGATCGCGCCAACGAGCTGATGGAAGAGTTCCATATTGAGCACCTGCGCGACAGCCTGGGTCAGGCGCTTTCCGGTGGTGAACGCCGCCGTGTGGAAATTGCCCGCGCGCTGGCAGCCAATCCGAAATTTATTCTGCTCGATGAACCTTTTGCCGGTGTAGACCCGATTTCGGTTATTGATATCAAACGTATTATTGAGCATCTGCGGGACAGTGGTCTTGGCGTTCTTATCACCGACCACAACGTGCGCGAAACGCTGGCGGTGTGTGAGCGTGCTTATATCGTCAGCCAGGGCCATCTTATCGCCCACGGTACCCCGCAGCAGATCCTCGAAGACGATCATGTTAAGCGCGTGTACCTTGGGGAAGACTTCAGACTCTGATAGGGTAGAAGCTAAGTCTCGCGTAAACGGAGAAAAATGCTCTGAACATGAAGCAAGGTTTGCAATTAAGGCTCAGCCAACAGCTGGCCATGACGCCGCAGTTACAACAGGCCATTCGTCTGTTGCAGCTGTCGACGCTGGAACTTCAGCAGGAGCTCCAGCAAGCGCTGGACAGTAACCCCCTCCTCGAGCAAACCGATCTTCACGACGAGGTAGAAACTCAGCAAACCCAGGATAACGAAACCCTCGACACGGTTGATGCGTTAGAGCAGAAAGAGATGCCTGACGAACTCCCGCTCGATGCCAGCTGGGATGAGATCTACACCGCCGGAACCCCATCCGGCACGCGGGCAGACTATCAGGATGACGAGTTACCGGTGTATCAGGGTGAAACCACCCAGTCGCTGCAGGATTACCTGATGTGGCAGGTGGAGCTGACGCCGTTTTCCGATACCGATCGTGCCATCGCCACCTCCATTGTGGATGCCGTCGATGAGACCGGCTATTTGACCGTGTCGCTGGACGATATCCTGGAGAGCATCGGCGACGATGATATTGAGATTGAAGAGGTCGAAGCGGTTCTGAAACGCGTGCAGCGTTTTGACCCGATCGGCGTCGCCGCGCGCGATTTGCGCGATTGTCTGCTGATTCAGCTTTCGCAGTTTGTGAAAGAGACCCCGTGGCTGGAAGAGGCCCGGCTTATCATCAGCGAACATCTGGATCTGCTGGCCAACCACGACTTCCGTTCACTGATGCGTGTGACGCGACTGAAAGAAGAGGTGCTGAAAGAAGCGGTCAATCTGATTCAGTCGCTGGATCCGCGCCCGGGGCAGTCCATCCAGACCAGCGAGCCCGAGTATGTCATTCCTGATGTGCTGGTGCGTAAGCATAACGGTCTGTGGACCGTGGAGCTGAATTCCGACAGCATCCCCCGCCTGCAAATTAATCAGCAGTACGCCTCAATGTGCACCAGCTCCCGCAACGACTCGGATAACCAGTTTATCCGCAGCAATCTGCAGGAGGCACGCTGGCTGATCAAAAGCCTGGAGAGCCGCAATGATACCCTGCTGCGCGTCAGCCGCTGCATCGTCGAGCAGCAGCAGGCGTTTTTTGAGCAGGGTGAAGAGTTTATGAAGCCGATGGTGCTGGCCGATATTGCCCAGGCCGTCGAGATGCACGAATCGACAATTTCACGCGTGACGACGCAGAAGTATCTTCACAGCCCGCGCGGTATTTTTGAGCTTAAGTATTTTTTCTCCAGCCATGTCAACACCGAAGGCGGCGGCGAAGCCTCGTCGACGGCGATCCGGGCGCTGGTGAAAAAGTTAATCGCCGCGGAAAACCCCGCGAAACCACTGAGTGACAGTAAGTTGACCACCATGCTGTCCGAACAAGGTATCATGGTGGCACGCCGCACTGTTGCGAAGTATCGAGAGTCTTTATCCATTCCGCCGTCAAACCAGCGTAAACAACTGGTCTGACACAACCGATAAGGAAGACACTATGCAGCTCAACATCACTGGACATAACGTCGAGATCACTGAGGCCCTGCGCGATTTTGTGAATACTAAATTCGCCAAGCTCGAGCAGTATTTTGAGAGGATCAACCAGGTCTACGTTGTGTTAAAAGTGGAAAAAGTGACTCATATCTCGGATGCTACCCTGCACGTCAACGGGGGCGAAATCCATGCCAGTGCGGAAGGGCAGGACATGTACGCGGCTATCGACGGCTTGATCGACAAGCTGGCACGACAGCTAAACAAACATAAAGATAAACTGAAACAACACTAATTGTCCGGGCAGTTAACGGGTGCAGGTCGGCCTGTTGTGAAACACAACGGGCCCTTTGTACAGTTAGCGCTTAGGTGAAATTATGATGAATAACGATTCCACTCTACAACTGAGCAGTGTCCTTAATCAGGAATGTACCCGCAGTGCCGTTCACTGCCAGAGCAAAAAACGTGCGCTGGAGATCATCAGTGAACTGGCCGCAAAACAGCTGAGCCTGCCGCCACAAGTGGTCTTTGAAGCGATCCTGACCCGTGAGAAAATGGGCAGTACCGGCATCGGCAACGGCATCGCCATTCCCCATGGCAAACTGGAAGAGGATACTCTGCGTGCTGTAGGGGTGTTTGTTCAACTGGAAACACCTATCGCCTTTGATGCCATTGATAACCAGCCTGTCGATCTGCTGTTTGCCCTGCTGGTGCCAGCCGATCAGACTAAAACGCATCTGCATACGCTTTCGCTGGTGGCCAAACGTCTGGCGGATAAAACCATCTGTCGCCGTTTGCGTGCGGCGCAGAGCGACGAAGAGCTCTATCAAATTATTACGGAAACGGAAGGCAATCAGGATGATGCGTAATCGGGTGATGGCTTTGACATCTGTAGTCCTGAGGAGAAACGGTACATGGTGCTGATGATCGTCAGCGGGCGTTCGGGGTCCGGAAAATCGGTCGCCCTGCGCGCGCTGGAAGATATGGGCTTTTACTGCGTGGATAACCTGCCGGTGGTGCTGCTGCCCGACCTGGCGCGTTCGCTGGCGGATCGGCAGATTTCTGCCGCGGTCAGCATCGACGTTCGTAATATGCCTGAATCGCCGGAGATCTTTGAGCAGGCGATGAGCAGCTTGCCGGAAGCATTTTCACCTCAGCTTCTGTTCCTTGACGCCGATCGCAACACGCTGATCCGTCGCTACAGCGATACCCGCCGCCTGCATCCGCTCTCCAGCAAAAACCTGTCGCTGGAAAGCGCTATCGACCAGGAGAGCGATTTGCTGGAGCCGCTGCGCTCCCGCGCCGATCTGATCGTCGACACCTCTGAAATGTCGGTCCATGAACTGGCGGAGATGCTGCGTACCCGTCTGCTGGGCAAACGCGAACGCGAACTGACGATGGTCTTTGAATCGTTCGGCTTTAAGCACGGCATTCCAATCGATGCAGACTACGTGTTCGACGTGCGCTTCTTACCGAACCCGCACTGGGATCCGAAGCTGCGTCCGATGACCGGCCTCGATAAGCCCGTCGCCGCGTTCCTTGACAGACATACGGAAGTGCATAACTTTATCTATCAGACGCGCAGCTATCTTGAACTCTGGTTGCCAATGCTCGAGACAAACAATCGCAGCTACTTAACGGTGGCGATTGGCTGTACCGGGGGCAAACACCGTTCGGTCTATATTGCTGAGCAACTGGCTGACTATTTCCGCTCGCGCGGTAAAAACGTGCAGTCCCGTCATCGTACGCTGGAAAAACGTAAAACATGACCGTAAAGCAGACCGTTGAAATCACCAACAAGCTGGGCATGCACGCACGCCCGGCGATGAAGTTATTTGAACTGATGCAGGGGTTTGACGCGGAAGTTCTGCTGCGTAATGACGAAGGCACCGAAGCCGAAGCCAACAGCGTAATTGCTCTGCTGATGCTGGATTCGGCGAAGGGCCGTCAGATTGAAATCGAAGCCACCGGCCCGCAGGAAGTCGAGGCGCTGGCGGCGGTGATTGCGTTGTTTAACGCCGGATTTGATGAAGATTAATGCAGCTTATTAGCCTGCATAAAGCCTTCGCCACCCAGCTGGCGCATCTGGCGCAGGATCCACGCCTGACGGCTGCGTACATAGCCTGATGGCGCGCTGGCCTTAAAGCGGATCGGATTCGGTAACACAGCCGCCAGCAGCGCGGCCTCCGACGCCGTCAGACGGCTGGCTGGTTTGTTGAAATAGCGCTGCGACGCGGCTTCAACGCCAAACACACCCTCGCCAAACTCCGCGATATTCAGATAGACCGTCAGGATCCGTTTTTTACTCCACACCGTTTCGATACCCAGCGTCAGCCCGGCTTCAAAGCCCTTTCTTATCCAGCTGCGCCCGTCCCATAGAAACAGGTTTTTCGCCGTCTGCTGAGAAAGCGTCGATGCCCCCCGAATGCGGCTCTCGTTGCGCTCGTTATGCGCTAACGCCTTCTCAATCGCCCCGACGTCGAATCCCCAGTGTTCAGGGAATTTTTGATCTTCGGCGGCAATCACGGCCAGCCCCATCCAGGGAGAGATCTCATCCATACTCACCCAGTCAGAGTGGGCGATGTAGCTGAAATTGCCGCTCAGCCAGTTACCCAGCTGACGTTCAACCATCACCGCTGAAAACGGCACTGGCAGGAAGCTAAACAAGGCGATACCCCCGCCCCAGAAAACCGCCATGACCAGCAGAATGCGAATGACGATCCGTCTTAACCAGCCAGCTTTAGGACGCTTTAACCTCATTCAGCAAGCACCAGCACGCGGGTGACCAGCTTCTCGATACCCGTCGCGGCTTCCGCGATGGTTTGCGCCAGCATGTAAGCGGGCGTGGTCACGATCCTGTTCTCTTCATCGACCACGATATCGTCCACCGGACAAGGGATATGTTCACCGCCCATATCCTCAATGACCTCGGCGGTATCGATATCAGTCCCGATGGTCAGGCGCAGCGGTTTATCAAAAATGGCCGGCAGCATCGCGGGAGCGATACAGATAAAGCCCAGCGGCTTGCCTGCCTCATGCATCTGCAGGGCCAGCGCTTTTAAATCGTTATCTACCCGGCAGGCACTGCCCTGCCGGGCAAAATCACTCAGATTCTTGGCCGCACCAAAACCGCCCGGCACAATCAGCGCATCCAGTTCAGCGGCCAGGGCCTCGCTGAGCGGGCGAACCTCTCCACGTGCGATCCGTGCTGCCTCAACGAGGACATTACGGCTTTCGGCCATCGTTTCGCCGGTCAGGTGGTTGATCACGTCTGACTGGGCTTTATCCGGTGCAAAACAGACCGCTTCGGCACCGTTACGCGCCAGGGCCAGCAGCGTCAGAACGGCCTCATGAATTTCTGAACCGTCGTAAACTCCACAGCCGCTCAGGACTACACCAACCTTTTTCATCATGCGATCCCTCTCGAAAAATGTTAAATGCGCATTAAAAATTCTGATTAAAACGGTGTGCTTCACACATTTAACTGATTCATGTAACAAAGTATTTAAGATTTGCTATCTTAACTGCGTGCGGCCTAAATTTTCCGGCTACGCCATCTACGACAAAAACATCTTTATATTCAGGCGCAGCCAAGATTTCCCTGGTGTTGGCGCAGTATTCGCGCACCCCGGTTTAGCCGGGGTCATTTTTTTCTGCTCTCCACCCAGGCTTTCAGCACGGCCACATCGTTCTGCCACTCCTGCTTCATCTCTTCAACCCATTCACCTACGTTGTCTTCCCACGCCGGTAAATCCGGGGACTGAATCTGTTGGCCGAGCTGTTGCAGATGACGCAAACCCACCGACCCGGCCGCGCCTTTGATCTTATGGCCTTCTTCCACGATGCCTTTCTGATCCCGCGCCGTCAGGTTGGACTCCAGCACGTTCAAATAACCCGGCATCATCTTCTCGAAAATCGCCAGGCCGTCGGTGATCAACTTCGGACCAACCAGATCGATGTACTGCTCAAGCATGTCGATATCCAGCAAAGACTTCGCTTTCTCTGTATCTACCGTCGTCATGGTGCTCTCCTCTTCGTCACAGGTGTCCCAGAACTTCTTAATCATGGCGGTTAAGGCAGGTACCGCCAGCGGTTTGCTCAGCACATCGTCCATACCCGCGTCCAGGTACTCTTTTTTGTCCTTCAGCACGTTGGCGGTCAGCGCCACCAGCGGCGGCAGTTCGTCGCTGGCGTAACGGCTCGTCAGCTCACGCGAGATGTCCAGCCCGGTCATGTCCGGCAGCTGAATATCCAGCAGCACCAGGTCGTACTCGCCCGGCGTGAACATCTCCAGCGCGGCTTTACCGGTCATGGCAACATCGACGCTGCTGCCGAGTTTCTCCAGCACCGAGCGCGCCACAATCACGTTCAGCTCGATATCTTCTACCAGCAGCACGTGCAGGGCGGGCAGCGGCATATCGTCGTGAGCAAAGGTATCTTCAACCTCTTCCGCCACGGCCGGGGCACGCACGCTCAGCTTAAACACGGAGCCGTGCCCTGGGTTGCTGGAGACCGTAATGTCGCCCCCCATGCTCTTCGCCAAGCGGCGCGATACCGCCAGGCCAATGCCGGTGCCGGTGGCAGGTTTGCCCCCCTTGCTGTCTTTGACCTGATAATACATGGCGAAGATTTTATCCTGCTCCTCCTGCGGAATACCGATCCCGGAATCTTCCACTTCGAAATGCAGCATCTCGCCCTCGCCGTAGCGCACGCGAACCGCCACCTGACCGTTCTGAGTAAATTTGACCGCGTTGCTGATCAGGTTCCACAGGATCTGACGCAGGCGCGTGCCGTCGGTGACCACCTTGTGCGGCAACGGCAGGGTCGGTTCCATCACAAAGCGTAGCCCTTTCTGCTGCGCCTGCAGGCCAGAGAGGTTTTCCAGATCGGCAAGGAAGCTGGTGAAGTCCACCGGCTGGTTATCCAGCTGGACTTTACGTCGCTCCATCTTATCCATATCAATAATATCGTTGAAGATATTGCCGAGCGTCACCGCCGAAACATGGATGGTTTTAAGATATTTCTCCTGCTCGCCGGTCAGTTCGGTGTCGAGCAGAATGCGGCTTAACCCGACGATACCGTTAAGCGGAGTACGCAGCTCATGGCTGATGGTGGAGATAAAGGTGGTTTTATCCCGGCTGGCGCGCTCCAGCGCATCCTGATAGCGCTTCCGCTCGGTAATATCACGCCCGAAGCCCATCAGCCCGTGGCGTTTCCCGACGCGGTCGTAGTACGGCACTTTACGGATTTCGAAGCAGGCTTTACGCCCGTCCGGGTAGTCGAGCCACTGCTCATAGGTCAGGGAGACGTTATGGCGGAACACCTTCTCATCGGTTTCGATAACTTTGGCGGCCGCTTCGGGGGAGTAGACGTCCTGCGGGCGCAGGCTGACGAGCTGTTTTTCACTTTTGCCGGTCAGGAGTTCCATCGCCCGGTTACAGCCGGAGAACTCTTTGTCTTCGTTGCGATAGAAGACCAGATCCGGTGAGGCATCCAGGAAAGAGCGCAGGAAAGAAGATTGCTGCTCGAGCTGGATTTGCGTCTGTTCGCGCTCTTTCATCTCGATTTTCAGCTGTTCCAGCGTGGTCTGGCGCTCGGCCTCCGCCTTCACGCGGTCTGAGATCTCCTGGTTCAGCTGGGCAATGTTGTCTTTAAGCTGGACGTTGAGCTTCAGGTCGCGCTCGCGCATCTCCTCCAGCTTTTCTACTACCCGGGTCAGCCGCTGGCGGGACTCTTCCAGCTGTTCAACCACCACCGAGAGAAAATAGACCGCCCACGGGGTAATCAGCAGGCCAAAGAAAATGGAACGAATCAGGTCGATGCTTTCCACCTGGCCGTGCAGCACCATGGTAATGGCCATCTGCACCACAATCGCCAGCACCACCAGCGCCAGCGCCAGCAGCAGGGAGAAGCGCACCAGGCCAAGCTTCATCATCAGATCGACATAGTATTGCGCCAGTAACCGAATTTGCTTCATAGGGGATCTCTTCACGACGTCATCGCACAATAATACTCAAATTCCAGGCAAGACGTTGAAGGTTGTGCAAAAAAGTGAGGGGTAAAACAGAGGATGCGCCTCACTTCCCGGGCGGGGAAGCGAGGCGAGAAGGGTCAGGAGCGCTTCAGTAACAGCCAGAGGCTGATCAGGAAGAAAGAGGCGCTCGGCAGCAGCGCGCCGATCACCGGCGGTATGCCGTACACCAGGGTCAGTGGACCGAAAATCTGATCGAGGACGTAGAAGACAAAGCCGAAGCTGATGCCCGTCACGACCCGCACGCCCATAGGAACGCTACGCAGCGGACCGAAGATAAACGACAGCGCCATCAGCATCATCACCGCCACCGAGAGCGGCTGGAAGACCTTGCTCCACATGTTGAGCTGATAACGACCGGCATCCTGGCCGCTCGACTTCAGGTACTTCACGTAGTTGTGCAGACCGCTGATGGAGAGCGCATCCGGGTCCAGCGCCACCACACCGAGCTTGTCCGGCGTCAGGTTGGTTTTCCAGGTGCCGGAGACGGTTTGCGACCCGGTGATCTGTTTTGGATCCTGCAGGTTTGACTCATCCACCTGCGACAGACGCCAGACCTTTTTATCGGCATCAAAGGCGGCCGTCGCGGCGTAACGCACCGCCTGCAGACGACGCTGGTCGTTAAAGCTGTAGATGCTCACGCCGCCAAGAGTGCTGTCGCCGGTGACGCGCTCGATATAGACAAAGTTATTCCCGTCTTTCGCCCACAGCCCCTGCTGGGTAGAGAGCAGCGAGCCGCCGTACATCTGCTGCGCGCGGTAGTTACGCGCCATCTGTTCGCCCTGTGGCGCAACCCACTCGCCCATCGCCATGGTCAACAGCACCAACGGGATCGCGGTTTTCATGACGGACAGCGCTACCTGCATGCGGGTAAAGCCGGAGGCCTGCATCACCACCAGCTCACTGCGCTGGGCCAGCATCCCCAGCCCCAGTAGCGCCCCTAACAGCGCCGCCATCGGGAAGAAGATCTGCACGTCTTTTGGAATGCTGAGCAGGGTATACATCCCCGCGCCCATGGCATCGTAGCTCCCCTGCCCGGCCTTTTTCAGCTGGTCGACAAACTTAATGATGCCGGAGAGCGACACCAGCATGAACAACGTCATCATGATGGTGGTAAAGATGGTTTTACCGATATAGCGGTCAAGAACGCCAAACGCCTGCATTACACCGCTCCTTTACGCGTAAACCGGGCCCGTACACGGCGCATCGGCACGGTGTCCCACATGTTGAGGGCGACGGCCAACAGCAGATAGAGTCCGTTAATCACCCAGGTCCAGATAACCGGGTCAATTTTTCCTTTACCACCGTTCGATTTGATCGAGGTCTGCAGCAGGAAGAACACCAGATAAAGCAGCATCGCAGGCAACATGGAGAGCACGCGGCCCTGACGTGGATTCACCACGCTGAGCGGCACCACCATCAACGCCATCATAAATACGGTGAATACCAGCGTGATGCGCCAGTGCAGCTCCGCACGGGCGCGATTGGTATCGGTATTGATCAGCGTGCGCATGCTCATCTGTTCAGTATCGGTAGGATCCAGCGCAACCGCCTGATGGCCAATAATCGCCTGATAGTTCTGGAAATCGGTGATGCGGAAATCACGCAGCATCGCCGTTCCTTCGAAGCGGGTACCTTTGTTCAGGGTCACAATCTGCGAACCGTCTTTACCCTGGGCGAGCTGACCGGAGTCGGCCACCACCACGGAGGGACGGGCGTTGCCCTTGGTGCGGATCTGCGCGAGGAACACTTCGTTGAAACGGCTGCCATCCACGCTTTCGATAAACAGCACGGAGTTACCGTCAGTCGCCTGCTGGAACTGGCCCTGGGCCAGTGCGGCCATGCCGGGGTTGGCTTTCGCTTCGGCCAGCACTTCGTCCTGATGACGAGAAGAGACAGGACCGGCCCACATGACGTTCACGGCGGCCACGATGCCGGTAAACAGCGCCAGGATCATGGCGGCTTTAACCAGCACCGCTTTGCTCAGACCGCAGGCATGCATGACCGTGATTTCGCTTTCGGTATAGAGTTTACCGAGCGTCATCAGCAGTCCGAGGAAAAGGCTAAGTGGCAGGATAAGCTGCGCCATTTCAGGCACGCCCAACCCAAGCAGAGAAAGCACCAGATTTGTGGGAATTTCGCCATCGACAGCCGCGCCGAGGATCCTCACCAGTTTCTGACAGAAAAAGATCAGAAGCAGGATGAAGAGTATCGCCAGCTGGCTTTTGAGCGTCTCCCGCACCAGATATCTTATGATTATCACATTAAATACGCCCGTAAAAACCCGTCTCTTTGCAGGAAAATCGCTTGTTTCATGGCTTAAACGTCATTTATTCTCTTGAGTCGTCGAAATCATCGCTAAGATTAGAACACCCGACGGATTCGCGCTTCAGGAGTTATTATGACGTGCCGAAACCGTAATAACGTAAGATTAACACGAAGTCACCGCAACAGCGGGTACGAGTTACGAAAGGTTTCAATTCTATCCGTAGCTGCCGCTGTTGTCTTTAAGATTCAGGAGCGTAGTTCATGGAGTTCAGTGTAAAAAGCGGTAGCCCGGAGAAACAGCGGAGTGCCTGCATCGTCGTCGGCGTGTTTGAACCCCGCAGACTCTCTCCGATCGCCGAACAACTCGATAAAATCAGTGACGGCTACATCAGCGCCCTGCTGCGCCGCGGCGAGCTGGAAGGCAAGCCGGGACAGACATTGCTGCTGCATCACGTGCCTAACGTCCTGTCCGAGCGCATCCTGCTGATTGGCTGTGGCAAGGAGCGCGAGCTGGACGAGCGCCAGTACAAACAGGTTATTCAGAAAACGATTAATACGCTGAATGATACTGGCTCAATGGAGGCCGTGTGCTTTCTGACCGAACTGCACGTCAAAGGCCGCAACACCTACTGGAAAGTACGTCAGGCGGTAGAGACAGCCAAAGAGACCCTGTACAGCTTCGATCAGCTGAAAACCACCAAAAGCGAACCGCGTCGCCCGCTGCGTAAGATGGTCTTTAACGTCCCTACCCGCCGTGAGCTGACCAGCGGTGAACGCGCCATTCAACATGGTCTGGCGATCGCTGCCGGTATCAAGGCCGCGAAAGACCTGGGCAACATGCCGCCAAACATCTGTAACGCAGGCTACCTTGCGTCACAGGCGCGTCAGCTGGCTGACTCCTACAGCAAAAACGTCGTCACCCGCGTGATTGGCGAACAGCAGATGAAAGAGCTGGGAATGCACTCCTACCTGGCCGTCGGCAACGGTTCACAAAATGAATCTCTGATGTCGGTCATTGAGTACAAAGGCAACCCGGCTGAAGACGTGCGTCCGATTGTGCTGGTGGGTAAAGGCCTGACCTTCGACTCCGGCGGTATCTCCATCAAGCCTGCCGAAGGCATGGATGAGATGAAGTACGACATGTGCGGCGCGGCGGCGGTTTACGGCGTGATGCGCATGGTGGCCGAGCTGCAGCTGCCGATCAACGTGATCGGCGTGCTGGCGGGCTGTGAAAACATGCCGGGTGGACGTGCCTATCGTCCGGGCGATGTCCTCACCACCATGTCAGGCCAGACCGTTGAAGTGCTGAACACCGATGCCGAAGGCCGCCTGGTGCTGTGCGACGTGCTGACCTACGTTGAGCGCTTCGATCCAGAAGCGGTTATCGACGTGGCAACCCTGACCGGCGCCTGCGTGATTGCCCTGGGCCATCACATCACCGGCCTGATGTCGAACCACAACCCGCTGGCGCACGAGCTGATCGGTGCGTCCGAACAGGCGGGTGACCGCGCATGGCGTTTGCCAATGGCCGATGAGTACCAGGAGCAGCTGGAGTCTAACTTTGCGGATATGGCCAACATCGGTGGGCGTCCAGGCGGTGCCATTACCGCGGCCTGCTTCCTGGCGCGCTTTACCCGCAAGTACAACTGGGCTCACCTGGACATCGCGGGCACCGCATGGCGCTCTGGTAAAGCCAAAGGCGCAACCGGCCGTCCTGTTGCCCTGCTGTCACAGTTCCTGCTGAATCGTGCGGGTTTTAACGGCGAAGAGTAATTGCCGTCTGATGCCCGGTGGCGCTACGCTTACCGGGCCTACGGAAAGATGCCGTTTGTAGGCCGGGTAAGCGCAGCGCCACCCGGTTTTGCATTTAAATCCACAACAAGAAACCCCATATATGAAAAACGCAACGTTCTATCTTCTGGACAATGACACTCAACAGGATGGCTTAAGCGCCGTTGAACAGCTGGTGTGTGAAATTGCCGCAGAACGTTGGCGCGCGGGTCTTCGCGTGCTGATTGCCTGCGAAGATGAGCAGCAGGCCATCCGTCTGGATGAAGCGCTGTGGGCCCGACCGGCGGAAAGTTTTGTTCCGCATAATCTGGCGGGAGAAGGGCCGCGCGGCGGTGCTCCGGTGGAGATCGCCTGGCCGCAAAAGCGTAACAGCAGCCCACGCGATATTCTGATTAGCCTACGTACCGGCTTTGCAGATTTTGCCACCGCTTTCACAGAAGTGGTAGACTTTGTCCCTTACGAAGACTCCTTAAAACAACTGGCGCGCGAACGCTATAAAGCGTATCGCCTGGCTGGTTTTAACCTGAATACGGCAACCTGGAAATAATGGAAAAGACATACAACCCACGCGATATCGAACAGCCGCTTTACGAGCACTGGGAACAGCAGGGCTATTTCAAGCCTAACGGCGATGAAAGCAAAGAGTCCTTCTGCATCATGATCCCGCCGCCGAACGTCACCGGCAGTTTGCATATGGGGCATGCCTTCCAGCAGACCATCATGGACACCATGATCCGTTACCAGCGCATGCAGGGCAAAAACACCCTGTGGCAAGCCGGTACTGACCACGCGGGTATCGCTACCCAGATGGTGGTTGAGCGTAAGATTGCCGCTGAAGAAGGTAAAACCCGTCACGACTACGGCCGCGACGCCTTTATCGACAAAATCTGGCAGTGGAAAGCAGAATCTGGCGGCACCATTACCCGTCAGATGCGCCGTCTCGGCAACTCCGTGGACTGGGAGCGCGAGCGCTTCACCATGGACGAAGGTCTTTCCAACGCCGTTAAAGAAGTCTTCGTCCGTCTGTATAAAGAAGACCTGATTTACCGTGGCAAGCGCCTGGTAAACTGGGACCCGAAACTGCGCACCGCTATTTCTGACCTGGAAGTGGAAAACCGCGAGTCTAAAGGCTCCATGTGGCATATCCGCTATCCGCTGGCCGACGGCGAGAAAACCGCAGACGGTAAAGATTACCTGGTTGTCGCCACCACCCGTCCGGAAACTCTGCTGGGCGATACCGGCGTGGCCGTTAACCCGGAAGATCCGCGTTACAAAGATCTGATTGGCAAATTTGTGGTTCTGCCGCTGGTGAACCGCCGTATTCCGATTGTGGGCGACGAACACGCCGACATGGAAAAAGGCACCGGCTGCGTGAAGATCACCCCGGCACACGACTTCAACGACTACGAAGTAGGTCGTCGCCACGCCCTGCCAATGATCAACATCCTGACCTTTGACGGCGATATCCGTGAAAGCGCAGAGGTCTACGACACCAAAGGCGAAGAGTCTGACGTTTACTCAAGCGATATCCCGGCAGAGTTCCAGAAGCTGGAGCGTTTTGCCGCGCGTAAAGCGGTCGTTGCCGCTGTCGACGCCCTGGGCCTGCTCGAAGAGATCAAACCGCACGATCTGACCGTCCCTTATGGCGACCGTGGCGGCGTGGTGATCGAGCCGATGCTGACCGACCAGTGGTACGTTCGTGCCGACGTGCTGGCGAAACCTGCGGTGGAAGCCGTCGAAAACGGCGACATCCAGTTCGTACCAAAACAGTACGAAAACATGTACTTCTCCTGGATGCGCGATATTCAGGACTGGTGTATCTCCCGTCAGCTGTGGTGGGGTCACCGTATCCCGGCATGGTATGACAACGAAGGCAACGTCTACGTTGGCCGTACGGAAGACGAAGTGCGTCAGGAAAACAACCTGAGCGCCGACGTTGCCCTGCGTCAGGACGAAGACGTGCTGGACACCTGGTTCTCCTCCGCGCTGTGGACCTTCTCCACCCTCGGCTGGCCGGAAAACACCGACGCGCTGCGTCAGTTCCACCCAACCAGCGTGATGGTGTCCGGCTTCGACATTATCTTCTTCTGGATCGCCCGCATGATCATGATGACCATGCACTTCATCAAAGATGAAAACGGCAAGCCGCAGGTTCCGTTCCATACCGTCTACATGACCGGTCTGATCCGTGACGACGAAGGCCAGAAGATGTCCAAGTCCAAGGGTAACGTTATTGACCCGCTGGACATGGTTGACGGTATCTCCCTGGAAGAGCTGCTGGAGAAACGTACCGGCAACATGATGCAGCCGCAGCTGGCTGAGAAGATCCGCAAGCGCACCGAGAAGCAGTTCCCGGACGGCATCGAGCCGCACGGCACCGACGCCCTGCGTTTCACCCTGGCGGCGCTGGCTTCAACCGGTCGCGACATCAATTGGGACATGAAACGTCTGGAAGGTTACCGCAACTTCTGTAACAAGCTGTGGAACGCCAGCCGCTTCGTACTGATGAACACCGAAGATCAGAATTGCGGCTTTAACGGCGGCGAAATGACCCTGTCCCTGGCAGACCGCTGGATCCTGGCTGAATTCAACCAGACCACCAAAGCGTTCCGCGAGGCGCTGGATAACTACCGCTTCGATATCGCGGCAGGCATCCTGTACGAATTCACCTGGAACCAGTTCTGCGACTGGTACCTGGAGCTGACCAAACCGGTCATGAACGGCGGTACTGAAGCGGAACTGCGCGGCACGCGTAATACGCTGATCACCGTTCTGGAAGGTCTGCTGCGCCTGGCGCACCCGATCATCCCGTTCATCACCGAAACCATCTGGCAGCGCGTGAAGGTCATCGCTGGCATCAACGCTGACACCATCATGCTGCAGCCGTTCCCGGCATTCGACACCGCGCAGATTGACGAAGCTGCTGCATCCGATACCGAGTGGCTGAAGCAGGCGATCGTCGCCGTGCGTAACATCCGTGCCGAAATGAACATCGCGCCGGGCAAACCGCTGGAACTGCTGCTGCGCGGTTGCAGCGAAGCGGCACAGCGTCGCGTGAACGAGAACAGCACCTTCCTGCAGACTATGGCGCGTCTGGAGAGCATCACCGTGCTGCCTGCTGATGATAAAGGTCCGGTCTCCGTGACCAAAATCATCGACGGCGCCGAGCTGCTGATCCCGATGGCTGGTCTGATCGACAAAGATGCTGAGCTGGCACGTCTGGCGAAAGAAGTGGCTAAAGTTGACGATGAGATTGGCCGCATCGAAAACAAACTGTCCAACGAAGGCTTTGTTGCCCGTGCGCCGGAAGCGGTGATCGCCAAAGAGCGTGAAAAGCTGACCGGTTACGCGGAAGCGAAAGCGAAGCTGATTGAGCAGCAGGCCGTTATTAGTGCGTTGTAATGAGTGAAGCAATGCGTGTAAATGCTCCTGTAACGGCGCACCTGCGCCGTATCACCGCCACGGATAACCCGGCCATTGCCGGCGTTATCCGCCGGGTATCAGCCGAATACGGCCTCACGGCCGATAAAGGTTATACCGTTGCGGATCCCAATCTCGACGAACTGTACGCTCTGTACAGCCAGCCGGGGCATGCCTATTGGGTTGTAGAGCAGAACGGGCAGGTTGTGGGTGGCGGTGGCGTTGCACCGCTCGCCTGCAGCGAGCCGGACATCTGCGAACTGCAAAAAATGTATTTCCTTCCCGTCGTCCGCGGACAAGGCTTAGCGAAGAAACTGGCGCTACAGGCGCTGGATCACGCCCGTGCTCAGGGCTTTAAGCGCTGCTACCTTGAAACCACCGCCTTCCTGACCGAAGCCATCAGGCTGTATGAGCATCTCGGCTTTGAGCACATCGACCAGCCGCTGGGCTGTACCGGCCACGTCGATTGCGAAGTGCGGATGCTGAAAACGCTGTAATTCCCCTTCCCGCCCCCTTCTGTTAAGCGGCTGTAAACTGAATGCTCTACACTCTCAGTTCAACACCACGAGGGGGAATACTGATGTCAAAGATAAAAAGCTACGCCGCACCGCAGGCGGGTGCAGAGCTTGAGCTGTACGAATACGATGCGGGCGAGCTGCTAGCAGAAGACGTCGAAGTGCAGGTGGATTACTGCGGGATTTGCCATTCCGACCTGTCAATGATCGATAACGAATGGGGCTTCTCACAATATCCGTTGATTGCCGGTCACGAAGTTATCGGCCGCGTGGTTGCCCTGGGCGATGCCGCGCAGGATAAAGGCCTGAAGATAGGTCAGCGCGTGGGCATCGGCTGGACCGCCCGTAGCTGCGGTCACTGCGACGCCTGTATCAGCGGCAACCAGATCAACTGTCTGGAAGGTTCAACGCCAACCATTCTGAATAAAGGCGGTTTCGCCGATAAACTGCGCGCCGACTGGCAGTGGGTCATTCCTCTCCCTGAGCAGATGGATATTGAATCCGCCGGTCCGCTGCTGTGCGGCGGGATCACCGTCTTTAAACCGCTGCTGATGCACCATATCACCGCCACCAGCCGTGTAGGCGTGATTGGTATCGGTGGTCTGGGCCATATTGCCATCAAGCTGCTGCATGCGATGGGCTGTGAAGTCACCGCGTTTAGTTCAAACCCTGCCAAAGAGAAAGAAGTGCTGGCGATGGGGGCGGATAAAGTGGTGAACAGCCGCGATCCTGAAGCACTGAACGCGCTGGCGGGGCAATTCGATCTGATCATCAACACGGTAAACGTCGATCTCGACTGGCAGCCCTACTTTGAAGCGCTGGCTTACGGCGGCAACTTCCATACCGTGGGTGCCGTGATGAAGCCGCTGCCTGTTCCTGCCTTTACGCTGATTGGCGGCGATCGCAGCATCTCCGGTTCCGCCACGGGTACACCGTACGAGCTGCGCAAACTGATGAAGTTTGCCGGACGCACCGGTGTCGCCCCGACCATCGAGACGTACCCGATGTCGAAAATCAACGAAGCCATTCAACACGTTCGTGACGGCAAGGCCCGTTACCGCGTGGTATTGAAAGCAGATTTTTAAGCCGTTATTGCCCGGTGGCGGTTGCGCCTTACCGGGCCTACGCGTGCTTTGTAGGCCCGGTAAGGCGCAACCGCCACCGGGCGTTTCTCCACTACCGCACTAACGCGCCAAACACCTCTGCAACCGCCACCGCGCCCGGATCGGTCACCCCAGCCAGATTCTCTTTATTGACGTACGATGAACGCCCTGCTCCGGCTTTTTGCATACTGGCTGTCGCTTGTGCACCCTTTTTCGCGGCCTCTGACGCGGCCTGGATACCCCCTCTTTGCAACGCTTCCAGCGCCGGCTGGAGGGCATCGATCAGGGTACGATCCCCCAGATCGGCCCCGCCATAGTGTTTCATTTGCGCAAGCCCGGTCAGCAAGGCATCCGGCAACGGCTTGCCGCTACGCAGCGCCTGCCCGGCAGCGGTAAAGAAGATCGACATTAATACGCCGCTCGACCCGCCCATTACCGTCGCCAGCCGTTCGCCCACTACCAGCAACAGCTGCGGCAGATCGTTCAGCGGCAGGCGATCCTCCTCCAGCCATTGCGCAATATCCCTCGCCCCTTGCGCAAAGGTCGAGCCGGTATCGCCATCCCCGACTTTCGCATCCAGGGCGTTAAGGCGGTTTTCAAGGGCGATTAACCGCTCCGTCACCGCAGCGACGTGCTGCGCAACCCGCGCATTTGCCGACGGGGTAAATTCCACGCTGTCATGCAGCGGGGTATGCTTCAGCGTACGCAGCGGCTCAAAGGCCACGGGCTTTTGCCAGCCCAGCGTCTCTACCGGCGCGTTGAGCGCCTGCTCAAACGTCTTGTTCAGCTTCAGCAGGGATAACGAAAAACCTTTCATATCCAGCGAGCTCACCAGCGGCGCCGGGCCAATCAGATACGCAATCCGATCCTTCAGGGCGGAATGCGCCAGCTCTTTGGTCAGCAGCGCCATCTCCAGGGCCGACACGCCGCCAAGGTTATTGATGAGCACCGCCAGCCGTCCCTCGCCCGCCTGCGCCAGCAGCGGTTGCACCAGGGTATCAATAATCTCCCTGCTGTTTTGCGTATCCACCACCGAGGCTCCGGGCTCGCCGTGGATCCCCAACCCCAGCTCAACATGGCCTTTTTTGATGCGCCCCTCTTCATCGTCGCTGCCCGGCAGGTTGCAGGTCTGCATCGCCACACCCAGGCTCCAGAGGTTGTCGCAGGCCTCGCGTGCCATATCGCGCACCTCGTTTAACGACTTACCCTGTTCGGCGGCATATCCGGCGACCTTATGTACCAGCGCGGTTCCGGCGATGCCGCGCGGCTGCTTGTTATCCGGCAGGGCGATATCATCGGCCACGATCACCATCTCCACTTTGAGCCCGTAGCGCTTGGCTTTTTCTGCCGCGAGGCCAAAGTTGAGACGATCCCCGGTGTAGTTTTTGACAATCAGCAGACAGCCACGATCCCCCGTCACCGCCACAATGGCGCTGAGCACCGCCTCAACGCTCGGTGAGGCGAACAGATCGCCGCAGACGGCTGCGGTCAGCATCCCTTTACCAACAAAACCCGCATGGGCCGGTTCATGGCCGGAGCCACCGCCGGAAATGACCGCGACGCGACTTTTATCCCAGTCGGCACGCACCACCACGCGGATAGCCGGATCGATATCCAGCCTGGCGAGATTGCCGTGTGGAGCGGAGATCAGCATACCTTCAATGGCATCATTGACCAGCTGTTTGCGGTCGTTAAAGAAGAATCTGGACATAGCTTTCCAATATGTTGTTTACCGTATGCAAAAGCATAGCCCGCGTTGCGTAATGCGCTGCAAAGTAAGAAATTGACACATTCAATTTGCCGTCAGGTTGCCTATACTCCACGCAGGATCCCACGAGGAAATGCATCATGAGTACACCCCTGCTGATTGCCCGCACGCCGGATACTGAGCTGTTTTTACTGCCCGCGATGGCGAACCGTCATGGCCTAATCACAGGCGCAACGGGTACGGGTAAAACGGTGACGTTGCAAAAGCTGGCCGAGTCATTTTCGAACACTGGCGTGCCGGTGTTTATGGCTGACGTAAAAGGCGATCTCAGCGGCGTTGCCCGGGAGGGGGTCGCATCGGATAAGTTACTCGAACGGCTGAAAAACATCGGCGTCACCGACTGGCAGCCGCAAAGCAATCCGGTGATGTTGTGGGATATTTTCGGCGAGAAGGGGCATCCGGTGCGGGCGACCGTTTCCGATCTCGGCCCGCTGCTGCTGACGCGTCTGCTCGATCTGAACGAGGTGCAGTCTGGCGTGCTGAACATTATCTTCCGCATTGCCGACGACCAGGGGCTGCTGCTGCTCGATTTCAAAGACTTGCGGGCCATTACGCAGTACATCGGCGATAACGCCAAAGCCTTCCAGACGCAGTACGGCAATATCAGCTCCGCCTCCATTGGCGCCATCCAGCGTGGATTACTGAGCCTTGAGCAGCAGGGAGCCGAACACTTCTTTGGCGAGCCGATGCTGGATATCAAGGACTGGATGCGTACCGACAGCAGCGGTAAAGGCATCATCAACATCCTGAGTGCGGAAAAGCTCTACCAGATGCCGAAGCTCTACGCGGCCAGCCTGCTGTGGATGCTCTCTGAACTCTTTGAACAGCTGCCGGAAGCAGGCGATCTGGAAAAACCGAAGCTGGTCTTCTTTTTTGACGAAGCCCATCTCCTGTTCAGCGATGCGCCGCAGGTGCTGCTGGATAAGATCGAGCAGGTGATCCGCCTGATCCGCTCTAAAGGCGTGGGCGTCTGGTTCGTTTCGCAAAACCCGGCTGATATTCCTGACAACGTGCTGGGCCAACTGGGTAATCGCGTCCAGCATGCCCTGCGCGCCTTTACGCCTAAAGATCAGAAGGCCGTGAAAGCCGCGGCCCAGACCATGCGCGCCAATCCAGCGTTTGATACCGAAGCGGCCATTCAGGCGCTGGGCACCGGCGAGGCGCTGATCTCTTTCCTCGATGCCAAAGGCAGCCCATCCATGGTCGAGCGCGCGATGGTCATTGCGCCCAACTCCAGAATGGGGCCAGTCAGCGACGACGAGCGTAACGGGCTGATCAACCACTCTCCGGTCTACGGTAAGTACGAAGATGAGGTGGACCGGGAGTCGGCGTTTGAAATGCTGCAGAAAGGGGTGCAGGCCACCACGGAACAGCAGCAGGCGCCTGCCGCTAAAGGCCAGACCGTGGCGGTCGATGACGGGATCCTCGGCGGCTTAAAAGACATTTTGTTTGGCAGCACCGGGCCGCGCGGAGGTAAACGCGACGGCGTGGTGCAAACCATGGCGAAAAGCGCGGCGCGTCAGGTGACGAATCAGATTATACGCGGTGTGCTGGGCAGCTTATTGGGCGGACGCCGCCGGTAACGTCGGCGCCCAGGGTGTACCCAGCGCCGAGCCCTGCACACCCTGCTCATTCAGATAGCGGTCCAGCTCCACCATCCCCGTCCAACGGTTCTCGCACCACAGCGGTGCCAGCAGCGTTGGACGGCGGGCGCTGGCAGAGATGCGGTGATACACCACCTCCGGCGGCGTGTGGCGAATCATCTCCCCGGCGGTGAGGACATACTCGTCCAGTTCAATGCCGTTCAGTCGCCCGGCCTCCCACGCTTTCGCCATAATGCTGCCCGTGACGATATGCAGCGGGTGCAGCTTGATGCCATCCACCCCGGTCTCGACTACCTTATTCAGGGTTTCCAGGGCGTGATGCTGCCCTTCTCCCGGCAGGCCGACGATAAGATGGCTACAGACTTTCAGCCCGCGCTCCCGCGCCAGCCGGGCAGTACGTTGATAGCAGGCAAAATCGTGTCCACGATTGATGCGATGCAGAGTTTTATCGTGCGCGGTCTGCAATCCCAGCTCCAGCCAGATCTCATATCCCTGCTCTTTATACTCGCTGAGCAGATCGAGTACCGCCTCGGGCACGCAGTCCGGGCGCGTGCCGACGCAGAGCCCGACAATATTCGCCTGGCTCACCGCCTGCTGATACATCAAGCGCAGCACCTGCACTTCAGCCCAGGTGCTGGTATAAGCCTGGAAATAGGCCAGATACTGCTTCGCACGATTCACCCGCGTGGACTGATGAGCAAGCTGGGCGGCAATGGACTGATGCTGCTGCGCTTCGTCAGCAAAGGAGGCTACATTACAGAAGGTGCAGCCGCCGCGTCCGATAGTGCCGTCGCGATTCGGGCAGCTAAAACCCCCGTGGAGCGACAGCTTATGGACCTTTTGCCCGTACCGGCGTGAAAGATCCCCACCAAACATATTGACTAATTTCTGTAACTGCATAATCTGTTAGACCGCCCCGTAGAAAGGGGACAAGCCTGCCATTTTTAACCGCCGTCGGCGATGACCTGGATCAATCGCCACGGTGCGCTTTTATCCTTTGCATAAATAACCAAGATAATTGCAATTTCATTCATCGCCTGCTTAATTACTTTTCCTTATGTTCTGATGGTTTTTTTCATTTATATCGTCCGTGCTAAAAAACAGTGACATCATGCGGGTTATTCCCATGCGGCGGCATTATATCCTGCTTAAATCGCACTATTTAGCATGCTACAGCGATAATACCGCTTTCATATAGTGAGTCAGATCACACTACCCCAAAGCCCACAGCAAGGTTACAGGGATGTGAAAGAGGTTAAATATCCATACAAATCAACTCACTAACCTTTCTTTAGCACATTTTTGTATAAATAAGATTGCCATTTGACCTGTGTACAGATTCCCGATAAGTTGGAAATCCGCTGGAAGCTTTCTGGATGAGCAGCCTGCTCATCATATTTATGCAGTAATTGAGATTCCCTCTGAAGCAAGTCCTCAAACTTGTTTACCTGCGCGAAAAGGATATTAAGAGGGCGAATGCGAGGTACGCGTATGAAACGCAAACCCCGTCGCCATGCTCTTTCTGTGCCTGTGCGCCACGGTTCAGTGGGAAGCCCGACGAGCCTGGGGAGGTTCACTGATATGTTGTACGATAAATCCCTTGAGAAGGATAACTGTGGTTTCGGCCTGATCGCCCACATAGAAGGCGAACCTAGCCACAAGGTAGTGCGTACCGCTATACACGCACTGGCCCGTATGCAGCACCGTGGCGCTATCCTCGCGGATGGTAAAACCGGCGACGGTTGCGGTCTGCTGCTGCAAAAACCGGATCGTTTCTTCCGCATCGTGGCGGAAGAGCGCGGCTGGCGTTTAGCTAAAAACTACGCCGTCGGCATGCTGTTCCTGAATCAGGACGCTGAAAAAGCAGCCGTATCACGCCGCATCGTCGAAGAAGAACTTCAACGCGAAACCCTGTCTATTGTCGGCTGGCGCGATGTGCCAACCAACGAAGGGGTCCTCGGTGAAATCGCCCTCTCCTCGCTGCCTCGTATCGAGCAAATCTTTGTCAACGCGCCTGCGGGCTGGCGTCCGCGTGATATGGAACGCCGCCTGTTCATCGCCCGCCGCCGCATTGAAAAACGCCTGCAGGACGATAAAGAGTTCTACGTTTGTAGCCTCTCGAACCTGGTGAACATCTATAAAGGTCTGTGTATGCCGGCTGACCTGCCGCGCTTCTACCTGGACCTGGCGGACCTGCGTCTGGAATCGGCCATTTGCCTGTTCCACCAGCGCTTCTCCACCAACACCGTACCACGCTGGCCGCTGGCTCAGCCGTTCCGCTACCTGGCGCACAACGGCGAAATCAATACCATTACCGGTAACCGCCAGTGGGCACGCGCCCGTACCTATAAATTCCAGACCCCGCTGATCCCGGATCTGCACGATGCCGCGCCGTTCGTGAACGAAACCGGCTCTGACTCCAGCTCCATGGATAACATGCTGGAACTGCTGCTTGCCGGCGGGATGGATATCGTCCGCGCCATGCGTCTGCTCGTTCCGCCAGCCTGGCAGAACAACCCGGATATGGATCCGGAGCTGCGTTCCTTCTTCGACTTTAACTCCATGCACATGGAGCCGTGGGATGGCCCGGCCGGCATCGTCATGTCCGACGGCCGCTTTGCCGCCTGTAACCTGGACCGTAACGGCCTGCGCCCTGCGCGCTACGTCATCACTAAAGACAAGCTGATTACCTGTGCCTCTGAAGTAGGTATCTGGGATTACCAGCCTGACGAAGTGGTGGAAAAAGGCCGCGTTGGGCCTGGCGAGCTGATGGTTATCGATACCCGTGTCGGTCGCATTCTGCACTCTGCGGAAACCGATAACGATCTGAAGAGCCGTCATCCGTATAAAGAGTGGATGGAGAAAAACGTCCGCCGTCTGGTGCCGTTCGAAGATCTGTCGGATCAGGACGTGGGCAGCCGCGAGCTGGATGATGATACTCTTGCCAGCTACCAGAAACAGTTTAACTACAGCGCGGAAGAGCTGGACTCCGTTATCCGCGTGCTCGGTGAAAATGGCCAGGAAGCGGTCGGCTCCATGGGCGACGACACCCCATTCGCCGTGCTCTCCAGCCAGCCGCGTATCATTTACGACTACTTCCGTCAGCAGTTTGCGCAGGTTACCAACCCGCCAATCGATCCGCTGCGTGAAGCACACGTGATGTCGCTGGCCACCAGCATCGGCCGTGAGATGAACGTCTTCTGCGAAGCCGAAGGCCAGGCCCACCGTCTGACCTTTAAATCGCCGATTCTGCTCTACTCCGATTTCACCCAGCTGACCACCATGAAAGAGGAACATTATCGCGCCGACACGCTCGATATTACCTTTGACGTGACCGAAGCGAGCCTCGAAGAGACGGTGAAAGCGCTGTGTGATAAGGCCGAACAGATGGTGCGTAACGGTACCGTCCTGCTGGTCCTCTCCGACCGTAACATTGCGAAGAACCGCCTGCCGGTTCCGGCGCCAATGGCGGTGGGTGCAATCCAGACTCGCCTGGTGGACAAGAGCCTGCGCTGCGACGCCAACATCATTGTTGAGACCGCAAGCGCCCGCGATCCGCACCACTTTGCCGTGCTGCTGGGCTTTGGCGCGACGGCGATCTACCCGTACCTTGCCTACGAAACGCTGGCAAAACTGGTGGACACCAACGCCATCGAAAAAGACTACCGTACCGTGATGCTGAACTACCGTAACGGCATCAACAAAGGTCTGTACAAGATCATGTCCAAAATGGGCATCTCGACCATCGCCTCTTACCGCTGCTCGAAGCTGTTCGAAGCCGTGGGTCTGCATGATGATGTCGCGGATCTGTGCTTCCAGGGCGTGATCAGCCGTATCGGCGGAGCGGACTTCAGCGACTTCCAGCAGGATCTGCTGAACCTCTCCAAACGCGCCTGGCTGGCGCGTAAGCCGCTGGATCAGGGCGGACAGCTGAAGTACGTGCACGGCGGCGAATACCACGCCTATAACCCGGACGTGGTGCGCACCCTGCAGCAGGCCGTTCAGAGCGGCGAGTACAGCGATTATCAACAGTATGCTGAACTGGTAAACAACCGTCCGGCGGCCACGCTGCGTGATCTGCTGGCGCTGAACCCGGGTGATACCGCCGTCAGCATCAACGACGTTGAACCGGCGACCGAGCTGTTCAAGCGCTTTGATACCGCCGCGATGTCTATCGGCGCGTTAAGTCCGGAAGCCCACGAGGCGCTGGCAGAAGCGATGAACAGCATCGGCGGGAACTCTAACTCCGGCGAAGGCGGTGAAGATCCGGCGCGCTACGGCACCAATAAAGTGTCGCGCATTAAGCAGGTTGCTTCCGGTCGCTTCGGTGTGACGCCTGCCTACCTGGTCAACGCTGACGTGATTCAGATTAAAGTCGCTCAGGGTGCAAAACCGGGCGAGGGCGGTCAGTTGCCGGGTGACAAAGTGACCCCGTACATCGCCAAACTGCGCTACTCGGTACCGGGCGTGACGCTGATCTCCCCGCCGCCGCACCACGATATCTACTCTATCGAGGATCTGGCGCAGCTGATTTTCGACCTGAAACAGGTCAACCCGAAAGCGATGATCTCCGTGAAGCTGGTTTCCGAGCCGGGTGTGGGCACTATCGCCACCGGCGTGGCGAAAGCCTATGCCGACCTGATTACCATCGCCGGTTACGACGGTGGTACTGGCGCAAGCCCGCTCTCCTCCGTGAAATATGCGGGCTGTCCGTGGGAGCTGGGTCTGGTTGAAACCCAGCAGGCCCTGGTGGCTAACGGTCTGCGTCACAAGATCCGCCTGCAGGTGGACGGTGGCCTGAAAACCGGCCTCGACATCATTAAAGCGGCGATTCTGGGTGCAGAGAGCTTCGGTTTCGGTACCGGTCCGATGGTCGCGCTGGGCTGTAAATACCTGCGTATTTGCCACCTGAACAACTGCGCAACCGGTGTTGCAACCCAGGACGAGAAGCTGCGTAAGAACCACTACCACGGTCTGCCGTTCAAAGTGACTAACTACTTTGACTTCATCGCCCGCGAAACCCGCGAGCTGATGGCGCAGCTGGGCGTGACGCGTCTGGTGGATCTGATTGGCCGTACCGACCTGCTGAAAGAGCTGGACGGGTTCACCGCCAAACAGCAGAACCTGAAGCTGTCCCGTCTGCTGGAAACGGCTGAGCCTAAGGCAGGCAAAGCGGTGTACTGCACCGAGAACAACCCGCCGTTCGACAATGGCGTGCTGAACGCTCAACTGTTGCAGCAGGCGAAGTCGTTTGTGGATGAGAAGCAGAGCAAAACCTTCTGGTTTGATATTCGCAACACCGACCGTTCCGTGGGCGCAAGCCTCTCGGGTTATATCGCACAGACGCACGGCGACCAGGGTCTGGCTGCCGATCCGATTACCGCGCACTTCAGCGGCACCGCGGGCCAGAGCTTCGGCGTCTGGAACGCAGGCGGCGTTGAGCTCTACCTGACCGGCGATGCCAACGACTACGTCGGCAAAGGCATGGCGGGCGGTCTGCTGGCGGTACGTCCTCCGGTGGGTTCAGCCTTCCGCAGCTGTGATGCCAGCATCATCGGCAACACCTGTCTGTACGGTGCAACCGGTGGTCGTCTGTTCGCCGCAGGTCGTGCGGGCGAGCGTTTCGCGGTGCGTAACTCCGGTGCTATCACCGTGGTTGAAGGCATCGGCGATAACGGCTGTGAATACATGACCGGCGGGATTGTCTGCGTACTGGGTAAAACGGGCGTTAACTTCGGTGCGGGTATGACCGGTGGTTTCGCCTATGTCCTGGATGAAAGCGGTGACTTCCGTAAACGCGTGAACCCGGAGCTGGTGGAAGTGCTGGATGTTGAAAGCCTGGCGATCCACGAGGAGCACCTGCGTGGGTTGATTACCGAGCACGTGCACCACACCGGTTCCGTGCGCGGCGAAGAGATCCTGGCGAACTGGCCGGCGTTCTCAGCGAAATTCGCGCTGGTTAAACCGAAGTCCAGCGATGTTAAAGCCCTGTTGGGTCACCGTAGTCGTAGCGCAGCAGAGCTGCGTGTGCAGGCGCAGTAAGGAATTCAGATGAGCCAGAATGTTTACCAGTTTATCGACTTGCAGCGCGTTGATCCGCCGAAGAAGCCGCTGAAGATCCGTAAAATTGAATTTGTTGAAATCTACGAGCCGTTTTCCGAAGGCCAGGCCAAAGCACAGGCAGACCGCTGCCTGTCCTGCGGTAACCCGTACTGCGAGTGGAAATGTCCGGTCCATAACTACATCCCAAACTGGCTAAAGCTGGCCAACGAAGGGCGTATTTTTGAGGCAGCCGAGCTGTCTCACCAGACCAACACCCTGCCGGAAGTGTGCGGCCGCGTGTGTCCTCAGGACCGTCTGTGTGAAGGCTCCTGCACCCTGAACGACGAGTTCGGTGCGGTGACTATCGGCAATATCGAACGCTATATCAATGATAAAGCGTTCGAAATGGGATGGCGTCCGGATATGACCGGCGTGCGTCAGACCGACAAACGCGTGGCGATTATCGGTGCCGGTCCGGCGGGCCTGGCCTGTGCCGACGTGCTGACCCGCAACGGCGTGAAAGCCGTGGTGTTTGACCGTCACCCGGAGATCGGCGGTCTGCTCACCTTCGGCATCCCGGCCTTCAAGCTGGAAAAAGAGGTGATGACCCGCCGCCGTGAAATCTTCACCGGCATGGGCATTGAGTTCAAACTCAACACCGAAGTGGGCCGTGACGTACAGCTCGACGATCTGCTCAAAGATTACGACTCGGTATTCCTGGGCGTGGGCACCTATCAGTCGATGCGCGGTGGGCTGGAAAACGAAGACGCGTCGGGCGTATATGACGCGCTGCCGTTCCTGATTGCCAACACCAAGCAGATGATGGGTTACGGCGAAACCGCTGATGAGCCGTACGTCAGCATGGAAGGCAAACGCGTGGTGGTTCTGGGCGGTGGTGATACCGCGATGGACTGCGTGCGTACCTCCATTCGTCAGAATGCCACGCACGTTATCTGTGCCTATCGTCGTGACGAAGAGAACATGCCGGGCTCCAAACGCGAAGTGAAAAACGCGCGTGAAGAGGGCGTGGAGTTCCAGTTCAACATCCAGCCTCTGGGTATTGAAGTGAATGCCAACGGTAAAGTCAGCGGCGTGAAGATGGCGCGTACTGAGATGGGTGCGCCGGATGCGAAAGGCCGTCGTCGCGCGGAAATCGTTGCCGGTTCCGAGTATGTGATCCCGGCCGATGCGGTGGTGATGGCGTTTGGTTTCCGTCCACACAGCATGGAGTGGCTGGCGAAACACAGCGTTGAGCTGGATTCTCAGGGCCGCATCATTGCCCCGGAAGGCAGCGATAACGCCTTCCAGACCAGCAACCCGAAAATCTTCGCCGGTGGCGATATCGTTCGCGGTTCAGACCTGGTAGTTACCGCCATTGCCGAAGGCCGTAAAGCGGCTGAGGGCATCATGAACTTCCTGGAAGTGTAAACACTACGGTCCGGCGGGATCCACTCTCGTCGGGCCGCACAGGACAAAAAAAAGGGCCAATGGCCCTTTTTTTATTTCACAACGCGTAACGATGGACGCCCACCGCGCGGCGGCGGTGTATCGTCAGGATCATCGTCGTGATCGGGTTTATCGCCGTCGATAATCGACATGACCGGCTCGCTTTCGCTCTCGGTCGCGCCATTTTCATCGTTGAGGCTGGAAACGTCTTCATCATAAGCCGCTTCCGGCTCAAACATGGTGCCCGCGCCGTTTTCACGCGCATAGATTGCCAGTACGGCAGCCAGCGGCACAGAAACCTGACGCGGAACGCCGCCGAAGCGGGCATTGAAGCGCACTTCGTCGTTCGCCAGCTCAAGACCGCCCACCGCGCGCGGCGCGATGTTCAGCACAATTTGCCCGTCACGTGCGTATTCCATAGGAACCTGCACGCCCGGTAACGTCACATCCACTACCAGGTGCGGCGTGAGCTGGTTATCCAGCAGCCATTCATAGAAGGCACGCAGCAGATACGGACGGCGCGGAGACAGCTGTGACATTTCCACAATCATTAGCCCCGGCCGAGACGCATTTCACGTTCAGCTTCAGTCAGAGAAGCCAGGAAAGAGTCGCGTTCAAATACGCGCGTCATATAGCCTTTCAGCTCTTTCGCGCCCGGACCGCTGAACTCAACGCCCAGAATCGGCAGACGCCACAGCAGCGGAGCCAGGTAGCAGTCTACCAGGCTGAACTCGTCGCTCAGGAAGAATGGACGCTGACCGAACACCGGTGCGATGGCCAGCAGCTCTTCACGCAGCTGTTTACGCGCGGCATCGGCTTCTGAGGAGGAACCGTTAGCAATAACGTTCATCAGCGTATACCAGTCTTTCTCGATACGCTGCATGTACAGACGGCTTTCCCCACGCGCAACCGGGTAGACCGGCATCAGCGGCGGATGCGGGAAACGCTCATCCAGATATTCCATAATGATACGGGATTCCCACAGGGTCAGCTCACGATCCACCAGCGTTGGCACGCTCTGGCTTGGGTTGAGATCGATCAGATCCTGAGGCGGGTTATCCTTTTCCACATGCTCGATCTCAAAACTGACACCCTTCTCGGCCAGCACGATACGAACCTGATGGCTATAAATGTCAGTAGGACCAGAAAACAGCGTCATTACCGAACGTTTGTTGGCAGCGACAGCCATGAAAACCTCCAGGTATATTCAGAATTTTTACTGCTACCGGCCATACAGGCCAGCCAGATGTTTTACTGCCCATCCCAGGGAATTCTTAATCCTGTTCAAAAAGAGAACAAAAATCGAGCATTCACCGTTATTTGGACACAAAAGTGGATGATAGTTTACCAGATTTTGCGACCTTTGTGGTGAGGGGATTCTGGAAATGCGGAAAAAGAGGTCAGAAAGGAAGTCTGCAAGGGAAGGCGTTGCGCTTTCGCCATAAAAAAACCCGCCGAAGCGGGTTTTTCGCAAATTGTTGTCTGCCGAAGCAGAAACCAATTAACGTTTGGAGAACTGTGGACGACGACGTGCTTTACGCAGACCGACTTTCTTACGTTCAACCTGACGAGCATCACGAGTAACGAAGCCAGCTTTACGCAGTTCGCCACGCAGGGACTCATCGTACTCCATCAGAGCGCGGGTGATACCGTGACGGATCGCACCAGCCTGACCAGAGATACCACCACCTTTAACAGTGATGTACAGATCCAGTTTCTCAACCATGTCGACCAGTTCCAGCGGCTGACGAACTACCATGCGGGCAGTTTCACGACCGAAGTACTGTTCCAGAGAACGTTGGTTGATAACGATTTTACCACTGCCCGGTTTGATGAACACGCGAGCGGCGGAGCTTTTGCGGCGACCAGTGCCGTAGTATTGATTTTCAGCCATTGCCTATAATCCCGATTAGATGTCAAGAACTTGCGGTTGCTGTGCCGCGTGGTTGTGCTCGTTACCTGCGTAAACTTTCAGTTTACGGTACATAGCACGACCCAGCGGGCCTTTTGGCAGCATGCCTTTAACCGCGATTTCAATCACACGCTCAGGACGGCGGGCAATCATCTCTTCAAAGGTCGCTTGTTTGATACCGCCGATGTGGCCGGTGTGGTGATAGTACACTTTGTCAGTACGCTTGTTGCCGGTTACAGCAACTTTGTCAGCGTTCAGAACGATGATGTAATCACCGGTATCGACGTGCGGAGTGTATTCCGCTTTGTGCTTACCGCGCAGGCGACGAGCCAGTTCGGTAGCCAGACGGCCCAGAGTTTTACCGGTCGCGTCAACAACATACCAGTCGCGTTTTACGGTTTCTGGTTTAGCTGTAAAAGTTTTCATTAAAAGCTTACCCAAATAAATAAGTTACACGTTGGTGAACACCCAAACGTTTAGTAGTTGAGGTTCACACGACATTGTCCAGCAAACCTACCCCTTCGAATAGCCTATGCCGGCGCAGAGAAAGTTTTGGGAAAAAAACCTTCTTGTAACGTGGGGTCGCAAGATTATAGAGAAGTCAGGGGTAAAGATCGACCCCTAATTGTGATTTGACGCGGGTTTTTCCGGGGTGTGGAAAGTGCGCTCTGGTGCCCTCACCCCCAGCCCCTCTCCCACGGGGAGAGGGTAGCTATCTTTAAGGCATGTGTTCGCGCTTGAGGTACTCTTCGCTCTGCATCTCCTGCAGGCGTGACAGGCAGCGCTGGAACTCAAACTTCAGCCGCTCCCCCTGATAGATCTCATATAAAGGCACGGCGGCGCTCACCACCAGCTTAACGTGGCGCTCGTAAAACTCATCCACCAGCGCGATAAAACGTCGGGCTTCGCTCTCCATTAGCGTGGTCATCACCGGCACATGAAACAGCATTACCGTATGGAACAGGCGCGAGAGCGCAATATAGTCGTGCTGGCTGCGGGCATCGACACAGAGGGTATCAAACGACACGGCGAGGGTCTGGTTGACGACGCCCAGCGTTTGCAACGGACGATGGTTTACCTCCAGCACCGGGGCGTCACCCCGTTCCGCACCGGCCAGCGCCAGCCACAGTTTGTCCATCTGCTGCTGTGTCTCTTGATTTAACGGCGAAATCCACAGATGGGCCTGGGTCAGGGTACGCAGACGGTAATCGACGCCAGCATCCACGTTCATGATGTCGCAATGCTCTTTAATCGCCGTGATAGCGGGCAGGAAACGAGCGCGTTGCAGGCCGTTTCGGTAGAGCTCATCCGGCGGAATGTTTGACGTCGCCACCAGGGTAATGCCCCGGGCAAACAGCGCTTTCATTAAGCCGCCCAGCAGCATGGCGTCGGTAATGTCCGAGACAAAAAACTCATCGAAGCACAGCACATCGGTTTCGGCTTTAAAGCGTTCGGCGACGATATCCAGCGGATCGCTCTGCCCCTGCAGAGCCGTCAGCTCCTCATGCACCCGCAGCATAAAGCGGTGAAAGTGCAGGCGCTGTTTACGCGTGCCGGGCAGGCTCTGATAAAACAGATCCATCAGCCAGGTTTTGCCGCGTCCGACGCCTCCCCACATATATAAGCCGCGTACCGGCGCCACACTCTGGAGCTCTTTCTTGCCCAGCAGTCGTCCAAATGCGGCTTTTAACCCCCCGGCAGGCGCGGCCTCAACCGGCTTTGTTGTCAGTGCATGCCAGATGCTGTCCAGACGACTTACCGCTTCACGCTGGACGTTATCTGGCTGATGGGTGCCCTCATTCAGGGCCTGTTGGTAACGCGATGTTGGGGAGAGGTTCTGCATGATGTTATTGTTATTCCTTCAATTAATACCCGTCAGACTGCGCAGTTGACGAAAAAAAGGCCGTTCTACAGTACGCGATGATGCGGCGGGATTCCACTTCTAAGGAAATAGCGGTTATAGTGGCATAATCAGGCCCTGGCATGGAGCCGAGCCAACACCCTACGGAACCACAAGACAACGGGAGAAGTTCATGACCTGGGAATATGCGCTAATTGGTTTAGTCGTCGGCATCGCTATTGGCGCCGTGGCCATGCGTTTTGGAAATCGCAAACTGCGTCAGCAACAGGCGTTGCAGTACGAACTGGAAAAGAACAAAGCTGAGCTGGAAGAGTATCGTGAAGAGCTGGTAAGCCACTTTGCTCAGAGCGCCGAGTTGCTGGACAACATGGCGCATGATTACCGTCAGCTTTATCAGCACATGGCGAAAAGCTCCAGCAGCCTGTTGCCGGAGATGAGCGCGGAAAACAATCCGTTCCGCAACCGTCTGGCGGAATCCGAAGCCGGTAACGATCAGGCCCCGGTCCAGATGCCACGTGACTACTCCGAAGGTGCATCCGGCCTGCTGCGCGGTGGCGCAAAGCGCGAATAATCGCATATCGAAAATAAATTTTACGGGCGCAGCCCTTGCGCCCGTCCTTTCTTCCCGACCCCAGCTATTATTTAGTCAAACACCTCATTGTTCAGCGTTTTAAAATTCAATAACATCAGACTGTTTTAGGGCCGTTATTCCTTCATTCCAGGTTGCGAGAGCCAGCATAAATGAACAAGAAAAATCAGCTGTTGAGCGCGTTAGCATTGAGCATCGGATTATCCCTGTCGGCCTCTTATCCGCTGGCCGCCGCACTCCCTTCGCAGGTTCCGGGCGAGGCCGCGCTGCCGAGCCTGGCCCCGATGCTGGAAAAGGTCCTCCCCGCTGTGGTGAGCGTGCAGGTCGAAGGTACCGCCGTGCAGAGCCAGCGCATTCCGGAAGAGCTGAAAAAATATTTTGGCGACGAAGCCCCCGAACAGGCGCAGCCTTTTGAAGGGCTGGGCTCCGGCGTGGTGATTGACGCCGCCAAGGGCTATGTCCTGACCAATAACCACGTTATCAGCCATGCCGATAAAATCAGCGTGCAGATGAACGATGGCCGGGAGTTCGACGCCAAACTGATTGGCGGTGACGATCAGAGCGACATCGCATTGCTGCAGCTGCAGAATCCCACCGGCCTGACGCAAATCGCTATTGCTGATTCCGATAAGCTGCGCGTGGGTGATTTCGCGGTGGCGGTAGGTAACCCCTTCGGCCTCGGGCAGACCGCCACGTCCGGCATCGTCTCTGCGCTGGGTCGCAGTGGTCTGAATCTCGAAGGGCTGGAAAACTTTATCCAGACCGACGCCTCCATTAACCGGGGCAACTCCGGCGGCGCGCTGCTGAATCTCAACGGCGAGCTGATTGGTATTAACACCGCGATCCTCGCCCCTGGCGGCGGCAGCGTCGGGATTGGCTTTGCCATCCCCAGCAATATGGCCCGTACCCTGGCGCAGCAGCTGATTGAGTTTGGCGAAGTGAAGCGCGGCCTGCTGGGCATTAAAGGCACGGAAATGAGCGCCGATATCGCCAAAGCGTTCAACCTGAACGTGCAGCGCGGTGCCTTCGTCAGCGAAGTGCTGCCGAATTCCGGCTCTGCAAAAGCGGGCGTGAAATCCGGGGACGTCATCGTCAGCCTGAACGATAAACCGCTGAGCAGCTTTGCCGAACTGCGCTCGCGCATCGCCACCACCGAGCCTGGCGCCACGGTTAAGCTCGGCATTTTACGTGACGGAAAACCGCTGGATCTGCAGGTTACACTGGATAAAAGCACCTCGTCATCGGCCAGCGCAGAGATGATTGCCCCGGCGCTGCAGGGGGCGACCTTGAGTGACGGGCAGTTAAAAGACGGCACCAAAGGCATCACCCTTGATAGCGTCGAGAAGAGCAGCCCTGCCGCACAGGCGGGTCTGCATGAGAATGATGTGATTATTGGGGTGAACCGCGTTCGCGTGCAGTCTATCGCCGAAATGCGCAAAGTGCTGGAAACTAAACCGACCGTTATCGCCCTGCAGATCGTGCGCGGCAACGACACGCTCTATATCTTGCTGCGTTAAGCCTGTACCTGTCCGGACATCGACCCGTGTGATGTCCGGATAAGTCATGCTATGCTGCTTGCGTTCTCCCTTTAACGACGCCCGTATCATGGTTTTGAAGCTAATTCGTTCGGTCGCCATCGGCCTGGTTGTAGGTGGCCTGTTACTGGCCGCGATGCCCTCTTTACGTCAGTTCAATCAGCTGGCTGCGCCGCAGTTCGACAGCGCTGATGAAACGCCTGCCAGCTACAATCAGGCAGTACGCCGCGCCGCCCCTGCGGTGGTCAACGTTTATAACCGTGGGCTGAACAGCACCAGCCATAACCAGCTGGAGATCCGCACCCTGGGCTCCGGGGTGATCATGGATGAACGCGGCTACATTATTACCAACAAACATGTCATCAACGATGCCGACCAGATCATCGTTGCGCTGCAGGATGGCCGCGTCTTTGAAGCCCTGCTCGTTGGTTCAGACAGCCTGACGGATCTGGCAGTCCTCAAAATCAACGCCACGGGCGGTCTGCCGGTTATCCCCATCAATCGTAAACGGACGCCGCATATCGGCGACGTGGTGCTGGCGATTGGTAACCCCTATAACCTCGGGCAGACCATTACTCAGGGGATTATCAGCGCCACCGGGCGTATCGGCCTGAACCCTTCCGGACGTCAGAACTTCCTGCAAACCGATGCCTCCATCAACCACGGCAACTCCGGCGGCGCGCTGGTGAACTCGCTGGGCGAACTGATGGGCATCAACACCCTGTCGTTTGATAAAAGCAACGACGGCGAAACTCCCGAAGGTATCGGCTTCGCGATCCCGTTCCAGTTGGCCAACAAGATTATGGATAAGCTGATTCGCGACGGACGCGTGATCCGCGGCTACATTGGCATCGGCGGGCGTGAGATTGCTCCGCTGCACGCTCAGGGTGGCGGCATCGATCAGATTCAGGGGATTGTGGTGAACGAAGTCACCTCCGGCGGACCGGCGGCAGAAGCAGGCATTAAGGTCAACGATGTGATCGTCTCGGTGAACGGTAAACCGGCGCTGTCGGCGCTGGAAACCATGGACCAGGTGGCGGAGATCAGGCCTGGCTCAATCATCCCGGTGGAAGTGATGCGTGATGATAAGAAACTGACCCTGCAGGTGACCATTCAGGAATATCCGGCCACCAACTGAGTCAGCAGGCATAAAAAAACCGGAGCATCGACTCCGGTTTTTTATTGCCCCGAGGGAAGAGCGTCGCTTATTTGTTAACGAACTCTTCGCCCAGAACGATATCGTTCTTCAGAGTATCCAGCATGCCGGCCATCGCCTGCTGTTCAAACGCGCTCAGGGTGCCGATAGATTTACGCTCTTCGATACCGTTTTTACCCAGCAGCAGCGGCTGAGAGAAGAAGCGTGCGTGCTCGCCGTCACCTTCAACGTAAGCGCATTCCACCACGCCTTGCTCGCCCTGCAGCGCGCGTACCAGAGACAGACCGAAACGTGCCGCAGCCTGGCCCATAGACAGGGTTGCAGAACCGCCACCCGCCTTCGCTTCCACCACTTCGGTGCCGGCGTTCTGGATACGTTTGGTCAGGTCAGCCACTTCCTGCTCGGTGAAGCTCACGCCTGGGATCTGGGACAGCAGTGGCAAAATGGTCACGCCAGAGTGGCCGCCGATAACCGGCACGTCGAGTTCGGTTGGCTGCTTGCCTTTCAGTTCCGCAACAAAGGTGTTGGAGCGGATGATGTCCAGCGTGGTCACGCCAAACAGTTTGTTCTTGTCATACACGCCCGCTTTTTTCAGCACTTCTGCCGCGATAGCAACGGTGGTGTTAACCGGGTTAGTGATGATACCGATGCAGGCTTTCGGGCAGGTAGTCGCTACCTGCTGAATCAGGTTCTTAACGATACCCGCGTTCACGTTGAACAGGTCGGAACGATCCATACCTGGCTTACGCGCAACGCCTGCGGAGATCAGCACAACGTCCGCGCCTTCGAGGGCCGGGCGAGCATCTTCACCGGAGAAGCCTTTGATTTTGACAGCCGTAGGGATGTGGCTAAGGTCAACCGCCACACCAGGGGTTACCGGGGCGATATCATACAGAGAGAGTTCTGAGCCTGCAGGCAGCTGAGTTTTCAGTAGTAGGGCAAGCGCCTGGCCGATACCGCCAGCAGCGCCGAGGACTGCGACTTTCATCCTAAACTCCTTATTATGGTGAGCTAACTTTCTGTTACTCCGTCGCGGCGACCTTAATTCAGCAGATCAATAATTACAATCGTGGTGTTCTAAGAATTAGCGGTCACGCGCTTTTCGCATCTGCCGCAAGGCTATCGGGCGTTATGCGGTGACTAAGCAACGAATCAAGAGGTGGTTACAATACACCCTCGCAAGCCACCAAAACAACATCAATTTGATAACATTTAATTTACTTTTAAGCTTATTTGCGAGGCGTGACGCAGGCATGTTCCTTGATAACGAATTTTGATAAAATCACTCCCTTTCATAACATTATTTCAGCCTAAGATTGGGCAGATAATTTGCATAAAAATTCATCCATGTGCATAATAATGTTGTTTCTACCGCTATATTTCGGGTGATTTATGCGAATCTCTTCTAAACAAGAAGAATTGGTTAAAGCGTTCAAAGCGCTGCTTAAAGAAGAAAAATTTAGTTCTCAGGGTGAGATCGTCCAGGCCCTGCAGGAAGAGGGTTTCGAAAACATCAACCAGTCGAAAGTCTCCCGCATGTTAACCAAATTCGGCGCGGTGCGTACCCGCAACGCCAAAATGGAGATGGTCTACTGTCTGCCTGCCGAACTGGGTGTGCCGACAACCTCGAGCCCGCTGAAGAACCTGGTGCTGGACATCGACTATAACGATGCCGTGGTGGTGATCCACACCAGCCCGGGTGCGGCTCAACTGATTGCCCGCCTGCTCGACTCGCTGGGTAAAGCGGAAGGTATCCTCGGCACCATCGCCGGTGACGATACTATCTTCACCACCCCGGCCAACGGTTTCTCGGTGAAAGACCTCTACGAAGCCATCCTGGTGCTGTTCGAACAGGAACTCTGATCCCCTTCCCTGCTGCCGTCGCGGCGGGGAATCTTCTGCTCCCGCCTCGTTCACCCCTACAATCTGTTATCTGCAATTTAACAAATAGTGCGATTTTCTGCCCAAATACATTCACTCAGTGAATGATAAAACGCAAAATCGCACGAATAATCAAAGTCCCGTATCCCATTAATTTTATTAGAAATAAGTGACAAAACCCCGCTTAAACCCCGATTTTTTATTCCCTGTAGTTATAAAAATGCTTTTGCTTAATACGTGATTACACAAGAAACAATTAGCATGGTATTAATTTTTGCCGTTATTAGTGTATACTTGATTTTGTGATGAGGGTCACGAAACGAAGACCCCAGTAAAGAATATGACGAGGAAAAGAATCATGAAAATCAAAACTACCGTAGCCACGCTAAGCATTCTGTCTGTTCTCTCTTTCGGTGCCTTTGCCGCCGATTCAATCAACGCCGATCAGGCTCAGTCTCGTGAATCTATCGGTACCGTTTCAATCGGTGCAATCGGTACTTCGCCGATGGACATGAACCAGATGCTGAACAAAAAAGCCCAGGAGCAGGGTGCGTCTTCCTACCGCGTGATCGAAGCGCGTACCGGTGACCACTGGCATGCGACTGCTGAGCTGTACAAATAAGTTTTACCAGGCACGACCCGAACTACCCGATATCTCTGTTCAACGGCACCAGGCATAAAAATAGCAGCACAACCCTTCTCGCCGTTGAGCTTGCCCTGTAAGGAGTAAAGACTATGAACACTAAATTAATCATCGCCGCAGGTTTCGCTTCCGTTCTCTCATTTGGTGCCAGCGCAGCTGTACATCAGGTGAATGCCGATCAGGCACAAAGCCTGCAACCAATGGGAAGCATCTCTGTAGGTGCAGTTGCTGGTTCTCCGATGGATGTCCGTGAGGCACTGGCAGCAAAAGCTGAAAAAGCGGGCGCCAGCAGCTACCGCGTTACCGAACTGAACACCGGCGACCACTGGCATGCGACCGCCGAGCTGTACAAATAAACCCTCGTCGTATTGATTTACGACTTGCCCCTGCTCCGCAGGGGCTTTTTTATGCCCTTCACTAACGTACGTTAAAGCGAATCTGCCCTTCCAGCTCCTCTTCCGCCTCATCAAACAGCAGGATCAGCGCGCCAAAACGCCTGCGCAGCTTTTCCGGCAAATGGATAAATTCGATTTCAAGCGGTAGCGGCAACTGGCTGCTGGTGACGATGTCCCACAGGGAGTCCAGATCCGTCACGCTCTCCTGTCCCATGCCAAAGGCTCGTGAAAATTCACGGTAGAAGTCTTCCTGACTGTCGATTTCATCAAAATCAAACGTATAGATATTCATTGCCAGCCACCCCGTCCAGGTGGGCGGCTTAAGCCGCCCTGTCGATTATAATCCCCCGATATGCAGGGTTTTCACTTCCAGGAACTCCTCCAGTCCCAGTACTGACCCTTCGCGACCCAGTCCCGACTCTTTCACCCCGCCAAAAGGCCCAAGCTCTGTAGAAACCGCGCATTCGTTAATCCCAATCATGCCGCTCTCAATGGCCTGCGACACGCGGAACACCCGCTGCAAATTCTGGGTATAGAAATAGGCGGCCAGGCCATAGGGCGTATTGTTGGCGCGCTGGATCACCTCCTCTTCCGAGGTAAAGCGGAAGCAGGCCGCCACGGGTCCAAAGGTCTCTTCGCTGGCAAGTGCCATCCCTTCATGGCAATCCCCCAGTACCGTTGGCTGCCAGAAGTTTCCACCCAAGGAATGAGCCTTGCCGCCCGCCAGCACCGTCGCCCCTTTGGCAACCGCGTCCTCAACGTGCTCACGCACTTTTTTCACCGCGGAAGCTTCAATCAGCGGCCCGACAACGGTGCCCTCTTCCAGGCCATCACCGACTTTTAAGTCGTTTACGGCGGCGGCGAGTTTGCTGACGAACGCTTCGTACACCGACTCCTGAATATAGAAGCGGTTAACGCTGACGCAGACCTGGCCCGCATTGCGAAACTTGTTGGCAATCGCCCCTTTCACCGCAGCATCAATGTCGGCATCCTCAAAGACGATATAGGGTGCGTTGCCGCCCAGCTCCATCGACACTTTTTTCATGGTTTCGGCGGCATTGCGCATTAAGGTTTTGCCGACCGCCGTCGAGCCGGTAAAGGAGATTTTGCGCACCTCCGGGCTAGACATGATCGCGTCGCTTATCTCTGCGGTATTGCCCGCCACTGCGTTAAGCACGCCGTCCGGTACGCCCGCTTTTTTAGCCAGCGTCAGCAGCGCAAAGGCGCTCAGCGGCGTGTTGTTGGCCGGTTTTATTACGCCGGTACAGCCGGCAGCCAGGGCCGGGCCCAGCTTGCGGGTCAGCATCGCCATGGGGAAATTCCACGGCGTGATGGCCGCCACGACGCCAATCGGTTCGCGGGTGGCAAGAATGCGGGAGCCGGGTTTAACCGGTGGGATGATTTCGCCGTTGGCGCGTTTGGCCTCCTCGGCAAACCACTGGATAAAGCTCGCCGCGTACTCCACTTCCCCTTCCGCCTCTTTCAGCGGTTTGCCCTGCTCGGTGGTCATCAGCTGGCCAAGCCACTGCTTGTTTTCAATGATGAGTTCATACCAGCGATAGAGGATGGCCGACCGCTCTTTTGCGGTTCTGGCACGCCAGGCCGGGAAAGCACGGCTCGCGGCGGCGATAGCCTCTTCGGTCTCTTTTTTACCTGCTTTTGCCACCTGGGCGATCGCCGCCCCGGTAGCCGGGTTAAGTACATCGAATGTTGTATCGAGCGTTTTCCATACGCCATCGACTAAATATCCGGTCTGAAATAGCGCACTGTCCTGTAGAGCCTGGGTAGTCATGTATCCTCCCAATCCGGGTTTAAGTACTTGCCCGAATAAGTATAGCCATAAAAAAACCGACGCTTATGGCGTCGGTTTTCAGGAGGATCAGCTGTCGGTGAGGGCATTCTGGTAGCGATGGAGCATGCCCACCAGCCGCTGCACCGGTTCGGTCACCTGTCGCGGCGCCTCCCAGATGCGCAGTTTTTCCTGGTAGATCTCCAGTTCGCCCAACAGCTGGGTAAAGTAGCGTCGGCGCTTGTCGTCGCTGGAGGCGGATATCACATGATCCGCAGTACGTCGCAGCTGGCGGTGGAACGCCGAGAGATCGTCATTCACCGGGATCGGGGCATTGCGCAGACGCTGGTGGGCGATGATCAGCGTCAGGGCCAGGCGGAACTTGGCGATATCCCCCGGGAACTTGGTCAGCAGTAAAAAGAGCTGCTGGTAGAGCGCAGGCAGGTGGTTCTCTTTGCGCCGGGCGGTATTGGTCGTCATCGCCGAGACGGCAGCAGATACAAACTGGTTCAGCAGCACGCGGCCGGTTCTGGCCTGGGAGTTATCGCGCACCAGCAGGATCACCATCATCGCCAGGAAGCAGCCGACAATCTGCCCCAGCGCGCTGTCGAGAAACTGGCTGAAGTGGAAGGTCATCGGGTTATCCAGCACCAGAATATTGATGGTACTGGCCAGCGCCCCCAGCGAACCCAGGCGGCGCTTCTGTACCTCGATACCAATAAAGAAGGCCATCACGGCAAGACTGATACAGAGCAGCAGCATGCTTTGCTGGGTCGACGGAAGAACCACCAGGAAATAGAAGGCGCCAAGCGGCAGCGCTGCCAGGGTGCCGTACAGGAAATCGAGCGCCACCATCCGGGGATTTGGCAGACGCATCGCCAGCGAAGTCACCACCGCAATCATCACCATCGCACCGCTACCGGAGGTCCAGCCGGTCCACAGCCAGAACAGCGTCCCGAGCATACAGGCGAGAGTGGTCCGCCAGAAGTTCACCATCGCATGGTGACGTTCCGCCGACTCGGCCTTGACTACCACTTCGCCCTGCAGCACCTCCTCTTCGGTGGCACTGATTTTGGTATTGCCGATCACCCCACGTTTGAGCAGCAGATAGCGCGTCGCCGCCCCGACCCAGGTATAGATGGTCACCGGGGTGTCGCGCTCGCCGGTCCAGGCGATGACCCGGCGCATACGTTTGAGCTGTTTATGCACATCCTGAACGGTGGTGACGGGGACGGCAAACTGCTCCCGGAAGGTATCGGTGATTGCCTCCGGGCGCGTGTTCTGGATCAGGTAGGTTTCGCAGGCCTGGGTGATCAGCGTTAAGGAGACGGTATTGAGCGCCTTCAGGCGGCGGTTAGCCCGCGACCAGCGGGACGACTCCATATTGAGGTTGCTGCGCATCCCTTCCAGGGCGGTGGTACGACGCACCAGCGCGCTCCAGGCGTTATCCACCTCTTCACTGTCGCCGTGCTTAATGCACAGCTGCATGAGCTGATACTGGGCAACGATCAGCGCGTCCAGTTCGCGATCCACTTCCTGTTTTATCGAGCGCGGGGAGAACAGCAGATCCGCCACGATCGCACAGACGATCCCCATGACGATCTCGCTGCAGCGCTCCACGGCAAACTGCGGCGCCAGCAGAGGGTTGGTCTGGATGGTGATGATAATGATCAGCGCCGTATAGCCGGAAAGGCCCCAGGCGTAGGAGTTCTCCACCCGTACCAGGGAGGAGATCCAGGTACAAAAGCCAGCCCAGATACAGCACACCATCAGCATCAGCAGCGGGGTGCGGATCATCAGGATAACGATAGTCAGCGCGGCGATACAGCCGATAAAGGTGCCGACGATACGCAGCATCCCGCGATAGCGAATAGCGCCGGAGTAAGGTTCACCACCCGCTGCAAACGCCGGGCCCGCGGCGACAATCGCCGCCGTTAACACCGCCCAGCGGGGCGTTTCCAGCTGAAAGTGGAACCCGACAAACAGCGCCAGCACGATGGCGAAGGCCAGCTTAACCGCAAAGCGCAGGTGCTGGTTGGCGATGGAGAAGATACCCATGGCGATTAACCAAACTCACGCAGGCGGTGGGCAATTTTGCGGAACAGCGAGTCGTGGCTGGCATCCCGGTCTTTCTCACCGGTGATCACCACCGTTGCCGTTGTCCCCGCAGGCCACAGGTCACCCTGCTGTTCATCCAGACGAATGCGTACCGGCACGCGCTGGGCCAGACGTACCCACTCCAGATTGGAATCGACCGTCGCCATCCCCTTGCTGTCGCGGGTGGCGCTGGAGTTGGTCACCCCTGCCGACACGCTGTCGACGGTGCCTTTCAGCACCCGGTTGCTGCCAAGGGGGGTGATTTCCGCCCGGTAACCCGGACGAACGCTTTCCAGCTTGGTCTCTTCCATATAGGCGAGCACGTAGAAGGAGTGCTGTTTGACTAGCGCCACGGCGGTGGAGCCGCGGGTAATAAATTCGCCGGTGTAGACGTTAAGGTTGGTCACCCAGCCGTCGGACGGTGCGCGGATCACGGTACGCTCGAGATCGAGCTTCGCCAGATCGCGGGTCGCTTCGGCTTTCGCCTGTTGATGCAGAACGGTTTGCAGCACGTTGTTGGACTGGTCGATCTCCTCCCGGGACATCGCCTGCACCCCCAGCTTATTACGGCGTCCGGCTTCACGACGCTTTTCCGCCGCCAGCGCCTGGTAGTAGGAGACATCCGCTTCGGCCTGTTCCAGCGCTTTCTGGTAACGTGGCTGGTCGATGGTGAACAGCACCTGATCTTTTTTGACCAGCTGGTTGTCATGCACGTTAACGGCGGTGATCAGCCCCGCCACGTCCGGGGCGATGGCCACGATGTCGGCGCTAAAGCGCGCGTCACGCGTCCACGGCGACTCGGTGTAATAGACCCACGCGCGGAAAATAGCGATGAACGCGAGGATGACCAGTGCCAGCGTAATGGCGGTACGGGAGATTTTTCTTGTTAGTGTTTTCACATCTACCTCAAACAAACATGCGCGATACGAGATAGAACAGGCAGCAATAGAGCGCGGAATTGAACAATGCAGGGTGCCAGACGAAATCATAGATCCCGGTTGGAGCCAGCACCTTTCGCACCAGCCAAAAAATTGCCAGTGATAAAAGTAGTTCGAAGAATATCGGTGGGAACGACAATCCGAACACCACGATAACGGGAAACAGACTCATGTTGACCTTGATTAGAGCGAGCAGGCGAAAGAATTATTCAGCGTACGGCACCGCAGAAGTGGCCAGAAAAGCCGGGCGAGAGTGGCGTAGCTATAATGTATTAATAATATATTAACGTAACTGTTATGCTGTTATCTATCATATGTGATCTAAATCACTTTTAACTCAGAGTGAATAATGGAACGTCTAAAACGGATGTCAGTTTTTGCCAAAGTCGTTGAGCTGGGCTCCTTTACCGCCGCGGCGAGGCAACTACAGATGAGCGTATCGTCGATAAGCCAGACCGTTGCCAAACTGGAAGATGACCTCCAGGTGAAGCTGCTCAACCGCAGCACCCGCAGCCTCGGCCTGACGGAAGCCGGCAAAATTTATTACCAGGGCTGTCGGCGAATGTTGTATGAAGCCCAGTCGGTGCATGAGCAACTCTATGCCTTCAACAACACCCCTATCGGCACGCTGCGCATCGGCTGCTCTTCAACTATGGCACAAAATGTCCTGGCCGAAATGACCGCCGATATGTTGCAGGAGTATCCGGGGCTGACGGTGAATCTGGTCACCGGCATTCCCGCCCCGGATCTGATTGCCGACGGGCTGGACGTGGTGATCCGCGTGGGAGCCCTGCAGGACTCCAGCCTCTTTTCGCGTCGTCTGGGCAGTATGCCGATGGTGGTATGCGCGGCGAAAAAGTACCTCGCCAGAGCGGGAAGCCCGGAGAAACCGGCGGATCTCAGCAATCACGCCTGGCTGGAGTACAGCGTGCGCCCGGATAACGAGTTTGAACTGGTCGCGCCGGAAGGGCTCTCGACCAAACTGCTGCCGCAGGGGCGCTTTGTGACCAACGATCCGATGACCATCTCCCGCTGGCTGGTGGCCGGGGCCGGGATCGCCTATGTGCCGTTGATGTGGGTGATCAACGAGATCAACAGCGGTGAGCTGGAGATCCTCTTCCCGCGCTATCAGTCGGATCCGCGTCCGGTGTATGCGGTCTACACCGAAAAGGACAAACTGCCGCTGAAGGTGCAGGTGTGCATTAACTATCTGACGGACTATTTTGTGAAGGTGGCGGCGCTGTTTCAGGAGATGCGGGGACGGAAGGAGTGACGCCTAACAATCCCCTCTCCCTTTAAGGGAGAGGGTTAGGGTGAGGGTGATAAATTTACGCGGTACCGCCGACGGTCAGGTTATCCACCTTCAGGGTTGGCTGGCCGACACCCACCGGCAGGCTCTGCCCCTCTTTACCGCAGACACCGACGCCGTTGTCCAGCTTCAGGTCGTTACCGACCATCGAGATCTGCTGCATCGCTTCAATACCGGAGCCAATCAGGGTGGCACCTTTCACCGCTTTGGTCACTTTGCCCTTCTCGATCAGATAGGCTTCTGAAGTCGAGAAGACAAATTTACCGGAGGTGATATCCACCTGGCCGCCGCCGAAGTTCGGGGCGTAGATCCCGTACTCAACGGATTCGATAATTTCCTGCGGCGTGGATTTGCCCGCCAGCATATAGGTGTTGGTCATACGCGGCATCGGCAGGTGCGCGTAGGATTCGCGACGGCCATTACCGGTTGGCGCAACGCCCATCAGGCGCGCATTCATTTTGTCCTGCATGTAGCCTTTCAGGATGCCGTTTTCGATTAGCACATTGTACTGACCCGGGGTGCCTTCATCATCGATGGAGATCGAGCCACGACGATCGATCATCGTCCCGTCATCCACCACGGTGCAGAGCTCAGAAGCGACCAGCTCCCCAACCTGACCGCTGAATACGGAGGTTCCGCGACGGTTGAAGTCACCTTCCAGACCGTGGCCGACCGCTTCATGCAGCAGCACGCCAGGCCAGCCCGCGCCCAGCACCACCGGCAGCGTACCCGCAGGTGCCGCGACGGCAGAAAGGTTCACCAGCGCCATACGCACTGCCTCTTTCGCCCAGGCGTCGGCACGGACTTCACCGTCCACCGGGTTCAGGAACCATTCGTAACCGAAACGTCCGCCGCCGCCGCTGGAGCCGCGCTCGCGTTTGCCGTCCTCTTCCACCAGCACGCTGACGGAGAGACGCACCAGCGGACGCACGTCGGCGGCCAGAGTGCCGTCCGTCGCCGCCACCAGGATCAGCTCGTACACGCCGCTCAGGCTGGCAGAGACTTCCTGCACGCGCTTGTCTTCCGCGCGGGCCACTTTGTCCACCCGACGCAGGATATCCAGCTTCTCTTCACGGCTCATGCTTTGCAGCGGATCGACGCTGGTATAGAGCGCGGAGTGCTGCACTTCGCCCAGGGTTTTCACCCGGCCATCGCCGTGATCGCGCACGATGGTGCGGGCCGCCTGGGCGCTTTGCTCCAGGGCAGTCAGGCTGATCTGGTCCGCATAGGCAAAACCGGTTTTCTCACCGCTGATGGCACGCACGCCGACGCCCTGGTCGATGTTGTAAGAGCCATCTTTAATGATGCTGTCTTCTAAAACCCAGGATTCGTGATAGCTCGACTGAAAGTAGAGATCGCCGTAGTCGAGACGGCGTTCGGTCAGTTGACCAAGAATGGAAAACAGGTCCTGATGGCTCAGGCCGTTCGCTGCCAGCAGATGTTCACTTACCAGGTTCAGACTCATCGTTTTGCTACTCGTTCGTTGCCGTCCACAGGACGTATCTAAGATCTTATCTATTGAGAGTGAGGCAATTAATTGCCCGCGTCAAATCATTGCTGTGCATCTTTGCGTGGCTGACGCAGCACTTCATTAATCTGTGGTTTATCCACCGGGCCGGTGATGTGATAGCGCAGAATGGAGACTTTGCTCCACAGCGGCCCCAGCACTTTACTGGCGGCAAATACCGCCGCGCCGACAATCGGGTTAACGGCAAAGGCCGCCGCCACGCCCACGGTCGCGGAAATTTCCGGTGCCACCACGGCTTCCATATCCAGTTCACGCCGCACCAGATTGACGGAGCCTTTCATGGCGATATCCGCTTCCAGCCCGTCAACCAGCGTATCGTCGGTGTGCAGAACCCCGTCCTTGATCCACGCGGTGCTGCGAATAGAATCGAAGTAGAAGCCTTCATTAAAGGTATCGCTGAAGTCAAAGCGCAGCTTGCGCAGCAGGGCGTCGAAACTGAGTAAACGCAGCAGCTGCCCGGCATGGCCGGTGCTGAGATCGGCAATTTCACCTTTACCCAGCCGCGCTTTCAGAATGCCGTTCAGCGATGCTTCGTCAGGCTTCCAGGGCATGTCGCGCCAGTGCAGATCGTAATCGACGTCAAATGATGAGCCGCGAACCGGAGTGGCAATGCCAAAATAGTTTGCGGCGGCATCCAGCTTGTTACCCTTGATTTGCCCCTTCAGGGAGGTGCGCTGCTCGCGGGCGCCGTTCACCCACTCGCCGTTAGCGGTCAGGCGTCCGAAGCCGGTATCAATCAATCCGCCCGCCAGGGTCAGGGTATCGCCCTTGATGGTGAAATCGCCATTAATACGGCCATACTTCTGGCCCCACAGCCAGCACTCGGCACAGCGCAGCTGTAAGTCAGGCCAGCCGCTAAAATTCATCCGCGTAGTGCTGGCTAACGGTGAAACGTTATTGCCCTTTCCGCCCGTGACGGTGGCCGGGTTGTAATAGAGATAGCGGATATCTGCCTGCCACGGCGCGGTATCACGCATCAGCAGGCTGGCGTTGATCTCCCGCCCCTGGGCCTCGACCTTGGAACCGTTGATGGTAGGCTGCGAGACAATGCTCAGGTTGTTCCACTGCTGGCCACCCAGCGTCAGGGCTGGCGTGCGTACCGTGATGTGCTGCGGGAACTGCGCCGCATCATCGACATTTTGCCCGACTCCGCTCTGGAAAAGCGCCAGCCATTCTGCCCCGTCCAGCGGCGGGAGATTCAGCTCCACGCCCGCCTGCTCCGGCAGCGGCGGCAGGGTGCGGCTGTCGGTGGTCCAGATAGCCTTATCCAGCGTCAGCTTGCGGTTCAGCAGCCAGCGGCTGTTAAAGTGATTATCCCCACCGGCATTGCCGGTGAGGGTAAAGCTGTTGAGATCCCCGTCGACGTTCAGCTTCACCGGCAGCGGCTCGCCCGCGCTCTTATTCAGCGGTGAAGGCAGATCGCTGCTGACGCTCTTCAGGTCGCTGCTGATATCCACCTTGTAATGCGCGCTGCCACGGTAAGGCAGATCGATCGCCACTTTGCCGTTCCAGGGCACGCGACCTTCAAGGGACTGGCTGACCACTTTTGGCAGCACATCCATTCGCGCAGGCTGCCAGCTGGCATCCATATTGACCGCCACCTGGTAGGCTTTCTCGCCTTCGGTGGTAGAGAAATCGATATTCACCGGCTGGCTGAACCAGTTTGCGGTCAGCGGCCCGCTTTTCAGATCGCCATTCACGAAGCTGAACTGGCCGGTCAGATTTTTCAGCGTGCTGTCCAGCGGCTTGATGAACAGGCTGTTGTTTTTCAGCCTGACGTCACCTTTGGCGGTGGTCATGGTGCCGTCAAACGGGATATCCAGATGTAAGCGAGCATTCACATCGCCATCTAACTGGAGCTGCTGAAGGGTGGCGCCCAGCGAATCATCCAGCGGCGTCTCTTCGAAGTACGGCCCGACGGCTTTTCCGGGCCCGTTGATATCGGCGTCGATCAGCAGTTTTTCTTTTGAATAGTCGGGGATCACCGCGGTCAGATTGCTGGCCTTCACGCCGCCCAGCGCCACACCGTCGGTTTTCATCCACAAGCCGTCGTTGATGAAGTTGAGCTCAATATCAAGGTTTTTCAGCGCCGGCCAGTCGGGCTGGAAGGCATAGGTGGCGTTGCGTAACGGCACCAGCACCTGGAACTGACCTTCGTTGTGCTTATAGGGGAACAGATGGGGATTGCCGCCATAGGCCAGGGTCGCGCTGTCCGCCTGCCCGCCCTGAATGGCGCCGCTCAGGTAATCCACCAGCGCTTTGCCCATCAGATTTTCAGGAAAATAGCGCCAGGCCTGAGAACCGTCGTCGGTGCTGATGCCCGCCAGGATCCCCAGCCAGGGTTCATCGCCCGCCGGCTGCAGATAGCGGAAATCCCCCCGGGCGTGCACCGCTTTGGCCTTCACGTCGATGTCGCGCCCGTCGAGCTGGAAGCCTTTCTCGTTTTTAAGCCAGTGAAGGGTCGCCGTGCCTTTTTCGATCTCCAGCGGCGCGCGGAAGACGGTTTCATACGGCATTTTTGCATCGTTAATGTGGGCCACCAGACGGCCATCTTCCATGCTGCCTTCCAGCGTGCCGCTGAAGTGCTCGGCACCCGGCAGCATCTCCCACTGCTTCCAGGCGAGATCGGTCCAGGCGATGTTGAAGCGGGTCTTTTCCGTGGCCTGCAGCGGAATATCCAGCGCCAGAGCATTGATTGCTCCCACCGGCTGGGTGGCCTGCCAGACGTCGCCCAGCGCCGGAGAGAGTTTCGCCGCAATGGTCCGCAGCCCGTCGAGGCCGGACAGCTCCAGATTGCTGGCGCGAATACGCAGCTCATCGCTGCGTTTGCTGTCGGCCCCGCCCACGTCCTGCTCAGGGATCCAGGCCAGCGACAGCGCTCCGCGCGGCCATGCTTTGTCGTCCAGGGTAATACGGGTATCTGGAATGGCGAACTGCCAGCCCTCTTTCTCGCGGGTTACGTGGGCGGTGAGGTTATCAACAGAGAGCTCATGCTGACGCGTTTTGCCCGGCCAGGTGGCGCCGCCCTGCTTCAGCCAGAGATCCCCGCTGGCGATCTGACCGTTAGTGAGTGTCATCCAGCCTTCAATGCTGAACTGTGCGGTTTCGAGCTGCATATTCTGCTGCAGCCAGTCCCCCAGCCAGGGTTTGACGTCCACGTCATCGGCCTGCATCCACACTTTGCCGTTATTCAGCAGACCATTATCGTCACGCAGATCCATGCGCACCTGCATCACGCCGTGCTGACCGTTCAGGCTGGAGAGGCTGACCTGTCCCTCTGCACGATGGCGCTCTTTGCCGTTAAGCCAGGTTAACTGGGGGATCGCCAGCTCGGCGCGCTGCCCTGAGAGGGTAATAAAGCTAATTTTGCTGTCACGCAGATCGAAATGATCGAACTGGCGCAGAAAAAGATCGCTGACACGGCTTGCTTCGAAGCCCTCACCCTGTTCGTTGCTGCGCAACGGGGAATTGGTCAGAAACTGCAGCTGATAGAAGGTGAGATCGCGAAACTGCCAGCGCAGGTGCAGCAGGCTTTGCCACACGTCCAGCGCCAGGGTCAAACGACTGATTTTAAGGTGGCCGCCGTCTTTCAGCTGCGCGTCAATGTCGCGCACTTCCAGCGTCGGGCCAAAATTCTGCCAGCTCGCGTCAAGCTGGCCTGCCGTAATGGGTAAGCCGGTTGCGGACTCTATCTTCGCCAGCAGCTGCGGGCGCCAGTTGTCCAGATGCGGCAATGCGAGACGCAGCCCGCTTACGAGCAACGCGACAATCACTATCAGCGTTGCCCCTGTAAGCAGTAAAATCCCCGGCAGTCGCCTCACGCCTCTCTCCTTGTCAGCCGTTTTCTCGCAGCACGCTGCGTGTTACATCATCACCACGTCAAACTGCTCCGGGTTATAGAGCGGCTCGATTTGTACTTTCACCTGTTTGCCGACAAAGATTTCCACTTCCGCAAGGGCGTGTGACTCTTCCCCTTTCAGGGCTTCCGCCACCGAAGGAGAAGCATAGACCAGGAAACGGTCGGAGTCGTAGGCGTGATGAACGCGGACGATCTCACGCATGATCTCATAGCAGACCGTTTCAACCGTCTTCACCGTGCCGCGGCCATGGCAGGTCGGGCACTCGTTGCACAGTACATGCTCCACGCTTTCGCGGGTGCGCTTGCGGGTCATTTCCACCAGCCCAAGCTGGGAGAAGCCGTTGATGCTGGTTTTGACGCGATCTTTACTCAGCGCCTGCTCCAGGGAATGCAGCACGCGGCGGCGGTGGTCTTCGTTACTCATATCGATAAAGTCGATGATGATGATGCCACCCAGATTGCGCAGACGAAGCTGACGCGCAATGGCCTGCGTCGCTTCAATATTGGTGTTAAAAATGGTGTCGTCCAGATTGCGATGCCCGACAAACGCCCCGGTATTGATATCCACGGTGGTCATCGCTTCGGTCTGGTCGATAATCAGATAGCCGCCGGATTTGAGTTCGACCTTACGCTCCAGCGCGCGCTGGATTTCGTTCTCGACGTCATACAGATCGAAAATCGGCTGGCGTCCGGTGTAGTGCTCCAGCAGGCCCGGCATTTCAGGAATGTACTCGGCGGTAAACTCGAGCAACGCGTCATAGGTCAGACGGGAGTCGACGCGGATACGGTCCAGTTGGGCATCGGCGAAGTCGCGCAGCACACGCTGGGCCAGCGCCAGCTCGCCGTACAGCTGATAGCGCGTCTGGTTGCGTTTTTTACGCTCCATCACTTTGGTCCAGACGCGTTTCAGGTAGGCGGCATCCGAGGCCAGATCTTCTTCGCTGATCCCCTCTGCGGCGGTGCGAATAATAAAGCCGCCCTGCTCGTCGCAGTAAGCGCCCACCACCTTTTTCAGCCGCTCGCGCTCGCTTTCGCTCTCGATACGCTGAGAAACGCCCACGTGAGAGGCGCCAGGCATAAAGACCAGATAACGGGAGGGTAAGGTGATGTCGGTGGTCAGACGCGCGCCTTTGGTACCCAGCGGATCTTTCACCACCTGCACCATCAGATCCTGGCCCTGACGCACCAGCTCGGAGATATCACGAACGGTGAACTGCTTTTGCTCTTCTCCTGCCACGCACTCGGTGTGCGGCATGATATCCGAGGCGTGCAGGAAGGCCGCTTTATCGAGTCCAATATCTACAAATGCCGCCTGCATACCCGGTAGTACACGACTGACACGACCTTTGTAGATATTGCCTACTATTCCGCGTCGCGCTTCACGCTCAATATGGATTTCCTGAAGAATGCCGCCATCAATGTAGGCCACACGGGTTTCCGAGGGCGTTACGTTTACCAACAATTCAGCCGTCATAATTATCCCTTCCCTCACGCAGTGAGTTAAAATTGCTCAGCAACTCATACGTTTCCACCAGCGGTAAGCCGACTACGGCGTGATAGCTGCCATTGATCTTCCTGACAAAACAGCCACCCAACCCTTGAATACCGTATGCACCTGCTTTATCCATAGGTTCACCGCTGGCGATATAACCGGCGATATCCTCATCAGTGAGTACTCTGAACGTGACCTCAGTGACAACCAGGCAGTCGAGCACATGCTGACTGTCTGCCAGCGCGACGGCGGTCATCACCTGATGCGTTTGCCCGGACAATTTGCGCAGCATCCTGAACGCATGCTCGCTGTCGTGCGGTTTCTCGAGGACTTCACCGTTAAGGATCACGATGGTATCTGCGCCCAGCACCGGTAAATCACGCGGCACCTGCGCCACGCCTGCCTGGGCTTTCTCCCGCGCCAGGCGGGAAACATACTGCTGAGCACTTTCGCCCTCGGCACGTTTCTCTTCAATGCCGGTAACGATGCGTTCAAAAGATACCCCTAACTGTGTCAGGAGTTCCTGACGGCGTGGGGAGCCGGAAGCGAGATACAAAGACGTCATAGAAACCTTTTATTGCACGGCAAATTGCTGGCGGACCTTACGCATCAGCAGGAATAACCATGGCCAGAGCACACCGTTTACTACACTACTCCAGAACACTTCCGGACGGAAAGAGACGTTGATCACTAAAAACTCTGCCCAGAAAACAATGATATCCGCGGCCATAGATAACAACATCACCACCAGCGCCTGTTGCCAGAGCGCCAGATTACGAAAGAGCTGGAATTTCAGTGCGACCAGGTATGCGATGATACTCATGGACAGCGCGCGTACGCCAAGCGTCGAGCCACTGATCAGATCCAGTATGGCACCCATCACAAAACCTGTGCCCACATTTACGCGGTGCGGCAGGGCGAGGATCCAGTAGAGCAAAATCAGCAGCACCCAGTTTGGCCGGAAAACGAGAATGTCATCCGGCCAGGGCATGACTTGCAGCAACAGCGCGATCAAAAACGAGAGCCAGATAACCCAGCGTCCCTGGCTACGGTAGCTTGCCACTATTGCCCTCCCGGGGAGAGTTGCGGTGGCGGCGGCGCATCAGGCGGTGGCTGGGTCAGCCCTGTTGCCGGCGCAGGAACTGGCGCTGGCGGCCCCATCGAGTTTGGCGCAGGCAGAACCTGCGGCATCATCTGCATCAGGCGTTCATTCGCCACGCGATGCACATCTTCCGGCGTCATTGGGTTGCTGCCGTTACGATCGGCACCCCACAACAGCAGCAGATAGCGCAGGCGCTGCAGACCCGCCGTTGGACGTGCCTGAATCACGGTGTAGGCGCGCTGGGTGTCCAGCTTCACGGAGGAGACCACCCCAACCGGATACCCTTCCGGGAAACGACCGCCCAGACCAGACGTCACCAGCACATCGCCCACGCGAATATCGGTATTCGCCGGCAGATGTTCCAGCTGCAGATCGTCCGTACAGCCGTTACCGGCGGCAATCACGCGGATGTCGTTACGCAGCACCTGAATCGGCAGCGCATGGGTCGCATCGCAAATCAGCAATACGCGGCTGGTGAGCTTGGCAACGGCCACCACCTGACCGACGACGCCTTTATCGCTGATAACAGGCTGGCCTTCGTATACGCCATTGACGCTGCCCTTGTCGATGACCACCTGATCGCTGTAGGGATCGTTAACGGTGGAGATCACCTGGGTCACCATCTTCTGCTCATCCTGACGCAGCGGGGAGCCTAAGAGTTCGCGCAGACGGGCGTTCTCCTGCTTGTACTGGCCAAGCATCAGCAGTTCGCTGTTTTTCAGCAGCAGTTCCTGGCGTAACGCGCGGTTTTCAAGTTCGAGTTGATCGCGTGAGGACAGGGTTTGCGAGACGCTGTCGAGTAATTCACGGGGACCATTTGATACAAAGTAGAAAGGACTGACGGCGGTATCCATGTACGTTCTGATCTGGCTGAACGTACCGAGGCGGCTATCGGCAATAATGACACCAAGCGCTACCAGCACCCCAAGGATGAGGCGAAACTGTAGCGACGGGCCACGGCTAAAAATTGGCTTCATAGGCTATGCGTACTCTCGCGTCAGAGAGAAAGGGTAGCCATCCGCTACCCTTTCACACCTGACTACTCTTCGCTGAACAAGTCGCCGCCGTGCATGTCGATCATTTCCAGCGCCTTGCCGCCGCCACGGGCTACGCAAGTCAGTGGATCTTCAGCAACTACGACAGGAATACCTGTCTCTTCCATCAACAGGCGGTCGAGGTTACGCAGCAGCGCACCACCACCGGTCAGAACCATACCGCGCTCGGAGATATCGGAAGCCAGTTCCGGCGGGCACTGCTCGAGGGCAACCATGACGGCGCTGACGATACCGGTTAACGGCTCCTGCAGCGCTTCGAGGATCTCGTTGGAATTCAGGGTAAAGCCACGCGGAACGCCTTCTGCCAGGTTACGGCCGCGAACTTCGATCTCGCGAACTTCGTCACCCGGGTAAGCAGAACCGATCTCGTGCTTGATACGCTCTGCGGTGGCTTCACCGATCAGAGAGCCGTAGTTACGGCGAACGTAATTGATGATCGCTTCGTCGAAGCGGTCGCCGCCGATACGTACGGAAGAGGAGTAAACCACACCGTTCAGGGAAATAACGGCCACTTCAGTGGTACCGCCACCGATATCGACGACCATGGAACCGGTTGCTTCGGAGACCGGCAGACCGGCACCGATTGCTGCAGCCATTGGCTCTTCGATCAGGAAGACTTCACGCGCACCAGCGCCCTGAGCGGATTCACGAATAGCACGACGTTCAACCTGGGTAGCGCCAACCGGCACACACACCAGAACACGTGGGCTCGGACGCATAAAGCTGTTGCTGTGCACTTGCTTGATAAAGTGCTGAAGCATTTTCTCAGTCACGAAGAAGTCAGCGATAACGCCGTCTTTCATCGGACGAATGGCAGCGATATTACCCGGCGTACGGCCAAGCATCTGCTTAGCGTCATGGCCTACAGCCGCTACGCTTTTCGGTGAACCAGCACGATCCTGACGAATGGCCACAACTGAAGGCTCATTCAGTACGATGCCTTGTCCTTTTACATAAATGAGGGTATTCGCGGTACCCAGGTCAATGGACAGGTCATTGGAAAACATGCCACGAAATTTTTTCAACATACTAAGGGATAATCCTGAAAGCTGGGGCGGAAAACAAAATCCGCTTACTTTACCAACCACACGCAGCAGCGACAAGGCGCAAAAATCGCCTGCTACGGTGAAAATTTGTGCAGCACGTTTCCTTTGTTACAAATCGTCGCCTGACTCCCTCAGGGCTGAGAAAAAACAGCCTTCCTCACGTTCATTTGTAACCCGTTAAAGGTCGTTCACTGTCATTTTGCTCGTCATACATCACGCTACAGGCGCGATATTCTACGTGAAAACTTACCAAACGGCAGGTTAAACAGAGTATCTTTGCGAATATTTTTTCACATTGCTGTCAAGAGGCTGAGAGGCCGCAAAAAAATCCCCCTGACCCCCTGTCACACCGCGCTCTGTCAACGTCTGCCATTCCGTTCGCGACCGCACACCTGTAGCAAATACACGTGTTTGCGTTCCTTTGCACGCTTCCACCAGGCTCTGCACCAGCAGCTGGTTTTCCGTGCGTTTTTCGATATTCCTTACCAGCCCCGGATGCAGCTTCAGTAACTCCACCTCCAGCGCCTTGATCCAGCTGGTGCTGACCAGCGTTAAACCCGCCTGCGTAACCGCCACGCGCGCGCCCAACGCATTAATCAACCGAACGACCGGCTGTAACCGACTGATGTGTTGACAAACATCCGCCTCTGCAAGTTCAAAAATAATCCGCTTGCGCTGCGATTTTTCACATTGCATCAACACATCCCGCAGCCAGCGCTGGAATCGCGGGCGGATCAGGGACTCAACCGTGACCTGCAATGCCAGGTGCTCTTCGGGCCAGAAGGATAAGAATGGCATCAATCGCGATATTTGCTGGCGATCGTACTCTTCGGACAGGCCAAACTGCAGCACCATCGGGAGATACTCCGCCGACACCACCTCTTCGTTGCCGTCGAAGATCCGGCACAGCAATTCCCGGTGATGAACCTGGCCGCTGGTCAGCACCGCCGGTTTTTGATAAATCCGCGGGCCACCGCGGGTAAGCATCTGCTCAATTAAGGTTCGCCAGCGCACGTTGCCGCGCCCTTTTTCAGGCAGGGAGTCATCATAAACCGCCCAGCCGTTCGCCCCCTGCAACACCGCATTGCGGGTGGCGGCTTCGGCATGCTCCATCACCTGCTCGGTGGACTGTCCCCCGCGCCAGGCGCAAATGCCAATATGCACCATGTCTTCGCGATCGAGCATTTTGCTCGGCGGCAGCGCATCCACTGATTTCAACAGCAGGCTGGCGATACTTTCGGACTCTTTCAGGGTGCGGTGCGGCAGTAACACGGCGTAATCACTGCGGTGATAGCGTGCCAGCAGTGCGCCGGGATAGCGCATAATAAAGGTGGAGAGCATATTGATGAGCGTAAACAGGTGCTCCTCTGCTACCGCCCGCCCCCAGTTATCTTTCAGCAGATCGAAGTCCGGCAGACGGACAATCATCACCACCCCGTGGGTACCCACGTTCTCCTGATCTTCCAGCAAAGTCCCCAGCTGGTTATCAAAGAACAGGCGATTATTAAGGCCGGTTTTGTTGTCCTGGGCGGCATAGGAGCGGATCAGCGTGTCGATGCGGCTACGCTGGTCGCTGGCAAACTGGATTTCAGAGAGCAGGACGTCCAGCGCGCTGCTGGTGCGCGATGGCCATTCATAGACCGAGCCGCGCACCTGCGCGCCGCGTTCCCCGTTGAGGATCCGCGCTGAACGCGACTCCAGCAACTCCTGCCCGGAGAGCTGACGCCGTAGCCAGCGCACCGCCAGGAAGATCAGCACCACCACGAAGAATACCGCCAGAGTGAGCGGCGCGGTGGTCATCATGGAACGAAAATAACTGGTCATTGGGTCCTGATAGACCAGGCTTATCGTCAGACCGGGATTTTTCAGGGAGGGGACGGTGAGCTCGAGCGTCTGGAGAGGAGAACCCGCCTGCCGGTAATAGGTTTGCCCGGTATGGCTTAGAAGGATGTGATCGCCCTGCTTAATCTCCACCCGCGTGATATCCACCGGGGCCATGAGTTCATCCAGCTCGCGGGTAAGTTCTGGAAAGGGGGTGCTGACAAGGCGGGCATCAATCACCGACGCCACGGAATGGACGCGGTTCGCCAGCTTCCCCTGGATCGCATTATAGAAACTGAGCGAGCAGCCAATAAAGATGACAAAAATGGTCATCCCGGTAAGCAGGGAGATAAAAGCGGAGAACTTCGTCGATAATCGCATCCTTGAGATTACTCCGTGAGTTGGTGAGGATAGCAAGTGAGTACTAACTTGCAATACGGCATCGGCATACTACCAAATCAGGTGTATCTGGCAATTTATTGCGTTAAATCGGCATCGCATGTCATTGAGCGAGTATAGTCTTCAAAAATTTTTTTCCAATCATCATCCCAGGTAAGGAATTCGTATGCAGGCTTTGATCTTAGAACAGCAGGAAGGCAAAACTCTTGCATCAGTGCAATCTATTGAGGAGAGCCGTCTGCCTGAAGGTGCCGTGACCGTTGACATCGACTGGTCCAGCCTTAATTACAAAGACGCCCTCGCCATAACGGGCACAGGCAAAATCATCCGCAATTTCCCAATGGTTCCAGGTATCGATTTTGCCGGGCGTGTACACGCCAGCGAAGATCCGCGTTTTCATGTGGGCCAGCAGGTGCTGCTGACCGGCTGGGGCGTGGGCGAGAATCACTGGGGCGGACTGGCGGCACAGGCGCGCGTCAATGGCGACTGGCTGGTGCCAATGCCAGACGGGCTCGATGGCCGCAAAGCGATGATCATCGGCACCGCCGGTTTTACCGCCATGCTGTGCGTGATGGCGCTGGAAGAGGCCGGCGTACGCCCTGAATCTGGTGAAGTGGTGGTGACGGGCGCCAGCGGCGGCGTCGGCAGCACGGCGGTTGCCCTGCTGCATAAGCTGGGTTACCAGGTCGCGGCGGTATCCGGCCGCGAAAGCACCCACGACTATCTGCGAAGCCTTGGTGCCAGCCGCATTCTGGGCCGGGATGAGTTCGCCGAGACCCGTCCGCTGGAAAAACAGATCTGGGCCGGGGCCGTTGATACCGTGGGCGACAAAGTGCTGGCGAAAGTGCTGGCGCAGATGAACTACGGCGGCTGCGTGGCGGCATGCGGTCTGGCGGGCGGTTTTGCCCTGCCGACCACGGTGATGCCGTTTATTCTTCGCAACGTCCGTTTGCAGGGAGTCGATTCCGTGATGACCCCCGCTGAGCGCCGGACACAGGCCTGGGAGCGACTGGTTCGCGATCTGCCTGCCTCCTTCTACGCGCAAAGTGCCACGCAGATTAGCCTTGAACAGGCACCGGAGTATGCCGCGAAAATCATCAGCAACCAGATCCAGGGCCGTACCCTGGTGAAGCTCGCCTAATCTTCAAATTTTCGTGACATATTCGCTTTAACCCTGCTCCTCCGTCATGCTTAGAAAAATGCATGACGGAGGAAGCCATGAAAGTGAAACCCCTGACGGAAGCCGATATCACTGCGGAATCCGTTTTTATGCTCAAGCGCCGCCAGATCCTCAAGATGCTGGGGATAGGCGCCGGTGCGCTGACGCTCTCACCCCTCGCCCAGGCCGATCTGCTGGACTGGTTTAAGGGCAACGATCGTCCGAAAGCGCCCCCAGGAAAGCCCCTCACCTTTACCCAGCCCGCGCAGTGGCAAAGCCAGCTGGCGAAAACCCCGGAAGAAAAAGTGACGGGCTACAACAACTTCTATGAGTTTGGCCTGGATAAAGCCGATCCTGCCGCCAATGCCGGAAGCCTGAAAACCAACCCCTGGACGCTGAAAATCGACGGCGAAGTGGCAAAACCGCTGACCCTGGATTACGACGATCTCACTAAGCGCTTCCCGCTGGAGGAGCGCATCTACCGCATGCGCTGCGTCGAGGCCTGGTCGATGGTGGTGCCGTGGATCGGTTTTCCGCTGCATAAACTGCTGGCCCTGGTGGAGCCCACCAGCGATGCGAAGTATGTCGCCTTCCAGACCCTTTACGCCCCGGAAGATATGCCCGGCCAGAAAGATCGGTTTATCGGCGGCGGGCTCGATTACCCGTATGTAGAAGGGTTACGTATTGATGAGGCGATGCATCCCCTCACGCTGCTCACCGTCGGCGTGTATGGTAAAGCGCTCCCGCCGCAAAACGGCGCGCCCATCCGCCTGACCGTACCCTGGAAGTATGGCTTCAAGGGGATTAAATCTATCGTCAGCATCAAGCTGACCCGCGAGCGCCCGCCGACTACCTGGAACCTGGCCGCACCGAACGAGTACGGTTTTTACGCCAACGTGAACCCGCATGTCGATCATCCGCGCTGGTCGCAGGCCACGGAGCGCTTTATCGGCTCAGGCGGTGCGCTGGACGTGAAGCGCCAGCCCACGCTGCTGTTTAACGGCTATGCCGATCAGGTCGCATCACTCTATCGCGGCCTCGACTTAAAGGAGTTTTTCTAAGTGCGTCTGACGGCAAAACAGACTACCTGGCTGAAAGTGGCCCTGCATCTTGCAGGGTTGCTTCCTTTTATATGGCTATTCTGGGCCGTCAGCCACGGCGGCTTCAGCGCCGACCCGGCCAAAGATATCCAGCACTTTACCGGCAGGACCGCGCTGAAGTTTTTACTGGCGACCCTGCTGGTGTCGCCCCTGGCGCGCTACGCAAAACAGCCGCTGCTGATCCGCACCCGCCGTCTGTTAGGCCTGTGGTGCTTCGCCTGGGCGACGTTACATCTCACCAGCTATGCGTTACTGGAGCTGGGCATTAATAATCTGGCCCTGCTGGGGAGCGAACTGGTGACCCGTCCTTACCTGACGCTCGGGATTGTTAGCTGGGTGATTTTGCTGGCATTAACCCTCACATCCACGCAGTACGCCCAGCGAAAACTGGGAAGGCGCTGGCAACTTCTGCATAATTTTGTCTATCTTGTCGCGATCCTCGCGCCCATCCACTACCTTTGGTCAGTGAAAATCCTCTCGCCGCAGCCGATCGTCTATGCGCTGCTGGCTGTGGGGCTTCTGGCGTGGCGATATAAGAAGTTTCGCCAGTGGTGGCGATAATGAACGAAACTGTGCGTATTCCCGCAGATCGTTTACCCTTCCCGGGCATTTATCCGAATGCTGTTGATAATCTTCCCTGATAAGACCAGTATTTAGCTGCCAAATGCTACGAAATCGTTATAATGTGCCACTTTGGTTTCCCCGACGGGTTTTTCGTAGCCTGAGAGGGTGACAATCGCGCATCGAAGGTATATTTTGTTTTTTACCGTAGATTCGCAGGAGATAGCGGCACAATGGCTGACAAGTTTCACATCTTAGTTTTGAACGGGCCGAACCTGAATATGCTCGGCACCCGTGAACCCGAGAAGTACGGCACGCTGACGTTAACCGAGATTGTTAACCGTTTGGATAGCGAAGCAGCGGCGCTTAATGTGGAACTTGACCATTTTCAGTCGAACGCGGAGTACGCACTCATCGACCGAATTCATCAGGCTAAAGACACCACGGACTATATCCTGATCAATCCGGCCGCGTTTACGCACACCAGTGTTGCTATTCGCGACGCGCTGCTGGCAGTGAGCATCCCGTTTATTGAGATCCACCTCAGCAACGTGCATGCGCGGGAGCCGTTCCGCCACCACTCCTACCTGTCGGATATCGCCGCTGGCGTTATCTGTGGACTGGGGGCTGACGGTTATTCATTCGCTTTACAGACAGCGGTAAAACGCCTGTCACAATCACACTAAACAAAGAGTACGGAACCCACTCATGGATATTCGTAAGATTAAAAAACTGATCGAGCTGGTTGAAGAATCAGGCATCTCCGAACTGGAAATTTCTGAAGGCGAAGAGTCTGTACGCATCAGCCGTGCAGCGCCAAACGCAAGCTTCCCGGTTATGCAACAAGCTTACGCTGCACCAATGATGCAGCAACCAGCTCTGTCTAACGCTGTCGCGCCAGCGGCTACTCCAGCAATGGAAGCGCCAGCAGCAGCAGAAATCAGTGGCCACATCGTACGTTCCCCAATGGTTGGTACTTTCTACCGCACCCCGAGCCCGGACGCTAAAGCGTTCATCGAAGTGGGCCAGAAAGTTAACGCGGGCGATACCCTGTGCATCGTTGAAGCCATGAAAATGATGAACCAGATCGAAGCTGACAAGTCAGGTACTGTGAAAGCGATTCTGGTCGAAAGTGGTCAGCCGGTTGAATTTGACGAGCCGCTGGTCGTCATCGAGTAACGAGGCGAACATGCTGGATAAAATTGTTATCGCCAACCGCGGCGAGATTGCCCTGCGAATCCTTCGTGCCTGTAAAGAACTGGGCATCAAGACCGTCGCTGTGCACTCAAGCGCGGACCGCGATCTGAAACACGTATTACTGGCGGATGAGACGGTCTGTATTGGCCCGGCTCCGTCCGTAAAAAGCTATCTGAATATCCCGGCAATCATCAGCGCCGCTGAAATCACCGGCGCGGTGGCTATTCACCCGGGTTACGGCTTCCTCTCTGAGAACGCCAACTTTGCTGAACAGGTAGAGCGTTCCGGCTTTATCTTCATCGGTCCGAAAGCTGACACCATCCGCCTGATGGGCGACAAAGTGTCTGCGATCACCGCCATGAAGAAAGCAGGCGTTCCTACCGTACCAGGCTCCGACGGCCCACTGGGCGACGATATGGATGCTAACCGTGCCCATGCAAAACGCATTGGCTACCCGGTTATCATCAAAGCGTCCGGCGGCGGCGGCGGTCGTGGTATGCGCGTTGTGCGCAGCGACGCTGAACTGGCCCAGTCCATCTCCATGACCAAAGCGGAAGCAAAAGCAGCTTTCAGCAATGACATGGTTTATATGGAAAAATACCTCGAAAACCCACGCCACATCGAAATTCAGGTGCTGGCAGACGGTCAGGGTAACGCTATCTATCTGGCAGAACGCGACTGCTCCATGCAGCGTCGTCACCAGAAAGTGGTCGAAGAGGCACCAGCACCGGGCATCACCCCGGAACTGCGTCGCTACATCGGCGAGCGCTGCTCTAAAGCCTGTGTGGATATCGGCTATCGCGGTGCAGGTACTTTCGAGTTCCTGTTCGAAAACGGCGAGTTCTACTTCATCGAGATGAACACCCGTATTCAGGTTGAACACCCGGTTACCGAAATGATCACCGGCGTTGACCTGATCAAAGAGCAGCTGCGTATCGCTGCGGGTCAGCCACTGTCCATCAAACAGGAAGAAGTGATCGTCAAAGGCCATGCGGTGGAATGCCGTATCAACGCCGAAGACCCGAACACCTTCCTGCCAAGCCCGGGTAAAATCACGCGTTTCCACGCGCCGGGTGGTTTTGGTGTGCGCTGGGAGTCTCATATCTACGCCGGTTACACCGTACCGCCGTACTATGACTCAATGATCGGCAAGCTGATCTGCTACGGCGAATCCCGTGACGTGGCGATTGCCCGCATGAAGAACGCCCTGCAGGAGCTGATCATCGACGGCATCAAAACCAACGTCGATCTGCAGATGCGTATTATGACTGACGAGAACTTCCAGCATGGTGGCACCAACATCCACTATCTGGAGAAGAAACTCGGTCTTAATGAAAAATAAGCACAGATAAGCAGCAAAAGGCCGGTTAATCCGGCCTTTTTTATTTCTGGGGGTTGCGAAGCCCCATAAGGTACAATCCCCGCTTTCTTTTTCCACAAGGGACAAAAAATGGACAAACGTTTTGTTCAGGCCCATAAAGAAGCGCGATGGGCGCTGTGGTTAACCCTTCTTTATCTCGCTGCATGGTTAGTGGGCGCTTACCTACCTGGTTCTGCAATTGGTATCACCGGTCTCCCTCACTGGTTTGAGATGGCCTGCCTGCTCATCCCGCTGGTGTTTATTGTGCTCTGCTGGGCGATGGTGAAATTCATCTATCGCGATATTCCGCTGGAGGATGACGATAATGCAGCTTGAAGTGATCCTGCCGCTCGTCGCGTATCTGTTCATTGTTTTTGGCCTGTCCGTTTACGCCATGCGCAAACGTACCACCGGCACCTTCCTGAACGAGTATTTCCTCGGCAGCCGCTCAATGGGCGGCATTGTGCTGGCGATGACCCTGACCGCCACCTATATCAGCGCGAGTTCCTTTATTGGCGGCCCGGGTGCGGCCTATAAATATGGCCTGGGCTGGGTGCTGCTGGCGATGATCCAGCTGCCCGCCATCTGGCTTTCGCTCGGCATTCTGGGGAAAAAATTCGCTATCCTGGCGCGTCGCTACAATGCCTTGACCCTCAACGACATGCTGTTTGCCCGCTATCAGAGCCGCCTGCTGGTCTGGCTTGCCAGCCTGAGCCTGCTGGTGGCCTTCGTGGGCGCCATGACCGTACAGTTCATCGGCGGCGCGCGCCTGCTTGAAACCGCAGCCGGTATTCCCTATGAAACGGGCCTGCTGATTTTTGGTATCAGTATCGCGCTGTACACTGCCTTTGGCGGCTTCCGCGCCAGCGTGCTCAACGACACCATGCAGGGCATGGTAATGCTGATTGGCACCATCGTGCTGCTGGTGGGCGTGGTCCATGCGGCGGGCGGGTTAACCCACGCGGTGGAAACCCTGCAGACTATCGACCCGAAACTGGTTTCACCGCAGGGCGCGGACGACATTCTGTCCCCGACCTTTATGACCTCCTTCTGGGTGCTGGTCTGCTTCGGAGTGATTGGCTTACCGCATACCGCCGTGCGCTGCATCTCCTATAAAGACAGTAAAGCGGTGCATCGCGGGATTATCATTGGCACCATCGTGGTGGCGATCCTGATGTTCGGTATGCACCTTGCCGGCGCTCTGGGCCGGGCGGTGATCCCGGACCTGACCGTGCCGGATCTGGTCATTCCGACCCTGATGGTAAAAGTGCTGCCCCCTTTTGCTGCCGGGATCTTCCTTGCCGCGCCAATGGCGGCGATCATGTCGACAATTAATGCTCAACTGCTGCAAAGTTCCGCTACGATCATTAAAGATCTCTACCTGAACATGCACCCGGAGCAGATGAACAACGAGCGCCGCCTGAAGCGGATGTCCGCTGCAATCACCCTGGTTCTGGGCGCGTTGCTGCTGCTGGCCGCGTGGAGACCGCCAGAGATGATCATCTGGCTGAACCTGCTTGCGTTTGGCGGCCTGGAAGCCGTGTTTCTCTGGCCGCTGGTGCTTGGCCTCTACTGGGAGCGCGCCAATGCTGCCGGTGCGCTGAGCGCGATGATCGTCGGTGGCGTGCTGTATGCCGTGCTCGCCTCCTTTAAGATCCAGTACCTGGGCTTCCATCCGATTGTGCCTTCGTTACTGCTAAGTTTGCTGGCGTTTGTGGTGGGGAACCGTTTCGGTCAACCCGCTCCGCAGACCGCCGTCATTTCTACTGATAAATAAAGAGTTTTGCCATGCCGTGGATCCAACTGAAACTGAATACGACCGGCGCTAACGCCGAAGAGATGAGCGATGCGCTGATGGAGGCTGGTGCGGTCTCAATCACCTTCCAGGACACGCATGACACGCCGGTGTTTGAACCGCTGCCGGGTGAAACGCGCCTGTGGGGCGATACCGACGTCATCGGGCTGTTTGATGCTGAAACCGATATGGCCGACGTGGTCATGATTCTGGAAAATCATCCGCTGCTGGGCGCAGGCTTTGCGCACAAAATCGAGCAGCTGGAAGATAAAGACTGGGAACGCGAGTGGATGGATAACTTCCACCCGATGCAGTTCGGCAAGCGTCTGTGGATCTGCCCAAGCTGGCGCGACGTGCCGGATGAAAATGCGGTCAACGTCATGCTCGATCCGGGCCTCGCGTTTGGCACTGGCACGCACCCGACGACCTCTCTGTGCCTGCAGTGGCTGGATGGTCTGGATCTGGACGGTAAGACGGTGATCGACTTTGGCTGCGGCTCCGGGATCCTCGCCATTGCCGCCCTGAAGCTGGGCGCGGCAAAAGCCATCGGGATCGACATCGATCCGCAGGCGATTCAGGCCAGCCGCGATAACGCCGAACGCAACGGCGTCTCCGATCGTCTTGAACTTTATCTACCGAATGACCAGCCACAGGCCATGAAAGCCGACGTGGTGGTCGCAAACATTCTGGCCGGTCCGTTACGTGAACTGGCGCCGTTAATCAGCGTGCTGCCCGTTGAGGGCGGTCTGTTGGGCCTTTCCGGTATTCTCGCCAGCCAGGCTGAGAGCGTATGCGAGGCGTACGCCGATCTGTTCACTCTCGATCCGGTGGTGGAGAAAGAAGAGTGGTGCCGCATAACCGGTCGTAAAAAATAGAGCGTTATTCGTTTGCCTGTTTTTTAAACCGCTCCTATGGTTAAAGACCAGGCAACCCATAGACGAAGATCATGTTCTAAAATGAGACGCAGATCGCAAAGAACCGGGGAAATCTGCTGTTAAAAACAGCAGATTATTCGGCTTTAGGTTTCATTAATTAAGAAAAAACGAGAAGTTTTAGGAAATTGTAAGCGGCCATAAAATCGCCACTCACATTTAAGTGAATGATTTATATCGCATATAATTTTGGCTGTTGTGCTTTGTCCCTGATTCCATGATCTGTAACAGGGGATTGTTCAAAGTTTGGCCTTTCATCTCGTGCAAAAAATGCGTAAGATACGCCGCCTTGCAGTCACAGTATGGTCATTTCTTAACTCATGCGCATCGGAAACCACCAGCTCAGAAATCGCCTGATCGCAGCACCTATGGCAGGTATTACCGACCGACCATTCAGGACGCTGTGCTATGAGATGGGAGCAGGACTAACCGTTTCAGAGATGATGTCGTCTAACCCGCAGGTTTGGGAAAGCGATAAATCCCGTCTTCGGATGGTGCATATTGACGAACCAGGTATCCGCACCGTGCAAATCGCCGGGAGCGTGCCTGAAGAGATGGCAGATGCCGCGCGTATCAACGTGGAGAGTGGCGCCCAGATTATTGATATCAATATGGGTTGCCCGGCCAAAAAAGTGAATCGCAAGCTTGCAGGTTCAGCCCTTCTGCAATACCCCGACCAGGTGAAGTCAATCCTGACGGCGGTTGTCAGCGCAGTGGACGTTCCTGTTACGTTAAAGATTCGCACGGGTTGGTCGCCGGATCACCGTAACTGTGTAGAGATTGCCCAACTGGCCGAAGACTGTGGCATTCAGGCCCTGACCATACATGGACGCACACGCGCCTGTTTGTTCAACGGCGAAGCTGAATACGACAGCATTCGGGCAGTTAAGCAGAAAGTTTCCATTCCGATTATCGCGAATGGCGACATTACTGACCCGCTTAAAGCCAGAGCTGTGCTCGACTATACAGGGGCTGATGCTCTGATGATAGGACGTGCGGCTCAGGGAAGACCCTGGATCTTTCGGGAAATCCAGCATTATCTGGACACTGGGGAGCTGCTTGCCCCGCTGCCTCTGGCAGAGGTTAAGCACTTGCTATGCGCACATATTCGGGAACTGCACGACTTTTATGGTCAGGCTAAAGGGTACCGAATCGCGCGTAAACACGTATCCTGGTATCTCCAGGAACACGCTCCGGATGACCAGTTTCGGCGCACATTCAACGCCATAGAGGATGCCAGCGAACAGCTGGAGGCGTTGGAGGCATACTTCGAAAATCTTGCGTAATGAAATAAAGAGCTGACAGAACTATGTTCGAACAACGCGTAAATTCTGACGTACTGACCGTTTCCACCGTTAACTCTCAGGACCAGGTAACTCAAAAGCCCCTGCGTGACTCGGTTAAACAGGCACTGAAGAACTATTTTGCTCAACTGAATGGTCAGGACGTCAACGACCTGTATGAGCTGGTACTGGCTGAAGTTGAACAGCCCCTGTTGGACATGGTGATGCAATACACCCGTGGTAACCAGACCCGTGCTGCTCTGATGATGGGCATCAACCGTGGTACGCTGCGTAAGAAACTGAAAAAGTACGGCATGAACTAATTTCGATTAGCTAAATGCTTGTATAAAAAGGCGCTACTCGGCATGGGGACGCGCCTTTTTTTATGCCCCGCTTTCCCCCATTTTTTAACCCCCGTGACGCCGTTTCAAAGCGAAACGTAAACATCCGTCTGCCCACTTCTCAGCCGCTATTTTTCGTGTATATTTCCTGCACTCTTGTCAATTGTTCCCGGAAATTCCGAATGATCCGTAAGTATTGGTGGTTAGTCGTCTTCGCGATTAGCGTTTTCCTTTTCGATGCGCTGTTAATGCAGTGGATTGAGTTGATGTCTACGGAAACAGACCAATGCCGCAACATGAATTCGGTGAATCCACTCAAGCTGGTCAATTGCTCAGATCTGGATTAAGCACCCGTTTTTCCTCGAAAAATGTGCGGGTTTAAAACCCTTTGAGGCATCTCCATTGGATGATAATGTCTCAGCCCGTCTCACCCGGTATCACGTAATACCCCACTGTGTATGAGTTGATGAGATCATGCTGGTTAGCCAATACGACCAACTTCTTGTGGTTATCTCTTTTGTTGTCGCGATCCTTGCATCCTATACCGCGCTGAATATGGCAGGGCGGGTTGCCGGCAGCACCGGCGTCGCGGCACATGTCTGGCTGACGGGCGGTGGTATCGCCATGGGGATCGGGATCTGGGCCATGCACTTTATCGGCATGCTGGCGATGGATATCTCCATGCGGATGAACTACGACCTGCTGGTAACCGCCCTCTCCATGCTGATCGCCATCTTCGCCTCTCTGTTCGCCCTCTGGCTGGTGAGCCGCGACCATTTACGCAGGCGGCGCTTGTTTACCGGTGCGGTGATTCTGGGTGCGGGCATCGTGGCGATGCACTACACCGGCATGGCCGCATTACAGGTTGAGCCTGCTATCGTCTGGCACATGCGCTGGGTTGCGCTGTCGGTGGTTATCGCCCTGCTCGCCTCGCTGGCTGCCCTGTGGCTGACGTTTCGTCTGCGTCGCGATGCCGCCCAGGTGGCGCTGATGCGTGCGGGCGCCGCCGTGCTGATGGGCGTTGCCATTGCCGGCATGCACTATACCGGCATGAAGGCCGCCCAGTTCCCGTTGCAGGTGCATATGCATCATCAGGGAGTGAACGGCAGCTGGCTGGCGGTGCTGGTGAGCGTCGTCGCGCTCTCTATTCTGGGCATCACGCTGCTGGTCTCGATGTTTGATGCCCGACTGCAGGCCCGCACCTCCCTGCTCGCCTCATCGCTGGCGGAAGCCAACCGCGAGCTGGCACAGCTGGCACTGCACGATACGCTGACCCGCTTGCCGAACCGCGTGCTGCTGGAAGACCGTCTCGATCAGGCGATTAACAAAGCCGATCGCGAAGGGAAACTGTTTGCCCTGCTGTTTATGGATCTGGATGGCTTCAAAGCCGTTAACGATGCCTACGGACATGATACGGGCGACAAGCTGCTGGTGGCGGTCACGGAGCGTCTCGAACAGCCGCTGAAGGGCCAGTACACCCTCGCCCGTATTGGCGGCGATGAGTTTGTGCTGCTCGCCGAGATCGACGCGCCGAACGATGCCGCATCGCTTGCCAGCTCGCTGGTGCATGTTATCGATCAGCCCTTCAGCCTTGAGCTGTACGATCTGGTGGTGACCCTCAGCGTAGGGATTGCCATCTATCCTCACGATGGCAAAAACCAGCGCGAGCTGATGTTTAACGCCGATGCGGCAATGTATCACACCAAGCATATGGGGCGTAACGGCTACCACTTCTTCCAGCCGTCGATGAATGCCCTGGCACAAAATCAGCTGCAGCTGATGAACGATCTGTGGCTGGCGCTGGAGCGCAAGGAGCTGCATCTGGTATATCAGCCCAAGTTCCAGGCACCGGTTGGCCCCATTGTCGGCTTTGAAGCCCTGCTGCGCTGGCAGCATCCTACGCAGGGTCTGTTATCTCCCGATCAGTTCCTGCCGATGGCGGAAAAGAGCGGGCTGATCATTCCTATCGGCAACTGGGTGATTGATGAGGCCTGTCGTCAGCTGCGCGCCTGGCATCTTGAAGGCCATAGCGAATGGTCGATGGCGGTGAACCTCTCCACGCTACAGTTTGAGCAGCCCCAGCTGGTTGACACGGTCATGGGCAGCCTGGCGCGGCACTCAATTCCGCCGCATACCTTGATTCTGGAAGTGACCGAAACCACGGCCATGAACAACCCTGATGAGAGCGTACGGGTGCTGACGGAACTGACCCAGGCCGGGGTAAAAGCCTCAATCGATGATTTCGGCACCGGCTATTCCAGCCTGCTGTATCTGAAAAAGCTGCCCGCCTGCGAGCTGAAAATCGATCGGGCGTTTGTAAAAGATCTCAACGGCGCGGGTGATGATGCGACTATCGTGTCTGCCATTGTCGCGCTGGCAAAGACGCTCAACCTGAAGGTGGTGGCCGAAGGGGTGGAAACCGAGGAGCAGCAGAACTTTTTGACCGAACTCGGATGCAATACGCTGCAGGGCTATCTGCTGGGTAAACCCGTCTCGGCGCAGACCATCAACGCCCTGAGCCACGATCCGCAGGCGATGCTGGCACAGCAAATGTAACGCGATGCCGCTACGATGCGGCGTCGTATAACCTGTGTGGTCGGTGGGCAACCGGTAACGTTGAGAAGATATTGTCCACCAGCTCAGGGGCCTGCTGATACAGATCCACTCTTTCCGGGTTCATTAGCCAGTTTTTAATGAGCCCGGAAAAAAAACCATGAAAAACAATTAACGTCGTGTCGATATTGATCTCTGCGGAGACGCTCCCGAGAATAATGCATTGCTGCAACATTTCACGAACGTTTTCATAGTTGAAACCGATCCTTTCCCGAATTTGACTCTCTAAAATCATCCCCCGGTCAAATTCACATTTGTGATAGAGGATCTGCAATAAAGCTCGCTGGCGTCGATCCCGGGCAATATATTGCAAAGCCGTAACAAACTGCTCACGCAAAATTAATAACGGATCGCTTTGTTCAACCTGCGATAGCCGGGCATGAATTATCTCGCGCAGCGGTCGTTGCTCCTGCCAGATAGCGTTGAATATTTCGGCTTTACTGGTGAAGTGCCAGTAAACGGCCCCCCGCGTCAGGCAGGCGGCATCGGCGATATCCGTCAGCGTGGTGCTGGCAACGCCCCGCGCGGCAAACTGTTCTATCGCAGCCTCAATCAGTAACTGACGTGTCTTCTGTGCCTCGGCCTTGGTTTTGCGCGCCATAGAAAATCGCTCATTTAACAGGTTAATGACTTTTACAGAACAACGGTGATGACCGTCAGAGGGCCAATTATCCATCAGTCTGGAAAATAATGATGAACAAAAAAAGTTAACTCAATTAATTTATAAATCACCGTGATGTTTACTCTATATTTAATTCATAAAATATATGAACCCATCTAAAGCAAAAGTGGCAACGATACATAGCCAGACGTGCTATACCGTTGTTTACTCTCACTCCGCGCCAATTTTTTTATCCTCATTTCATTCTCAGCACTTATAAATCAAAAACTCGCCCGGCCATTCTTTATTATGGCGCCCGCCGTTTTCCGTTTACCTCTCCTTAACGCTTAACCCTGTGGGTTAATGCGGATTGATGATTTTGAAGGAATAGTCATGACGCCTAATTTCAGGTTTTTACCTTTATCCGGTTTTATCATCGGTGCCGCATTGCTCGTGGGTTGTGACGATCATGCCGGACAGGCACAGCTGCCGCCGACGCCGCAGGTGATGGTACATGTAGTGAAAAGCGCCCCCCTGGCGGTGACCACCGAGCTGCCAGGCCGGACCGACGCTTACCGCGTCGCCGAAGTTCGCCCGCAGGTCAGCGGCATTGTGCTGAAGCGCAACTTCACGGAAGGCAGCGATGTAAAAGCCGGTGAGTCGCTATATCAGATCGATCCGGCCACCTACCAGGCGGCCTATGACAGTGCTATGGGCGAGCTGGCCAAAGCCAAAGCCGCCGCCAGCATTGCCCACCTGACGGTGAAACGCTATGTCCCCCTGGTCGGTACGCAGTACGTCAGTAAGCAGGAATATGACCAGTCCGTGGCTAACGCCCGCCAGGCTGATGCCTCGGTGATGGCGGCTCAGGCTGCGGTCGAAACTGCACGCATCAACCTGGCCTACACCAAAGTGACGTCGCCCATCAGCGGGCGGATTGGTAAATCCAGCGTCACCGAGGGGGCGCTGGTCGCTAACGGACAGGCCACGGCGCTGGCCACGGTCCAGCAGCTCGATCCGATTTATGTCGATGTCACGCAGTCCAGCAACGATTTTATGCGCCTCAAGCAGTCCAGCCTGCAGACCGGCGAAGGCACCAGCAGCGTACAGTTGCTGATGGAGAATGGTCAGCCGTACCCGCTGAAAGGCTCGCTGCAGTTCTCAGATGTCACCGTGGATGAGAGCACCGGCTCAATTACCCTGCGGGCGATTTTCCCCAACCCGCAACACATCCTGCTGCCCGGCATGTTTGTCCGCGCGCGCATCAATGAAGGTACCCAGCCGCACGCGATCCTGGTTCCGCAGCAGGGCGTCACCCGCACTCCGCGCGGTGAGGCCAGCGTGATGGTGGTGAACGCTAAAAACCAGGCCGAAGCCCGTAACGTTGTCGCCCCTCAGGCGATTGGCGATCAATGGCTGGTCACGGATGGCTTGCAGGAAGGCGATCGGGTGATTATCAGCGGGCTGCAAAAAGTGCGTCCTGGCGTCGCGGTAGTGGCAACGCCGGACACCGCCGCGCAGAAAGCGGGATAAGGAACAGAGCATGGCTAACTTCTTTATTCAGCGCCCGATCTTTGCGTGGGTGCTTGCCATCATCCTGATGATGGCGGGCGGGCTGGCGATCCTGAAGCTGCCGGTGGCGCAGTATCCCACCATCGCGCCCCCTGCCGTGGCTATTTCGGCCACCTATCCCGGCGCGGATGCTCAGACGGTGCAGGACACGGTGACCCAGGTTATCGAGCAGAACATGAACGGCATCGATAACCTGATGTACATGTCCTCCACCAGCGACTCTGCGGGCAGCGTGACCATCACCCTTACCTTCCAGTCCGGCACCGACCCTGATATTGCCCAGGTGCAGGTGCAGAACAAATTGCAGCTGGCGATGCCCTTACTGCCGCAGGAAGTGCAGCAGCAAGGGATTGGCGTGGAGAAGTCGAGCAGCAGCTTCCTGCTGGTGGCCGGTTTTGTCTCGGACAATAAAAACCTGAGCCAGGACGATATCTCTGACTATGTGGCCTCTAACGTCAAGGATGCGATCAGCCGCACCTCCGGGGTGGGCGACGTTCAGCTGTTTGGCGCCCAGTATGCGATGCGTATCTGGCTGGATGCGAATAAGCTGAATGCCTACCAGCTGACGCCAGTAGACGTGATTAACCAGTTAAAAACCCAGAACAACCAGATTGCGGCCGGTCAGCTTGGCGGTACGCCGTCGGTGCCGGGCCAGCAGCTCAACGCCTCGATCATCGCCCAGACGCGACTGAAAACCGCCGAAGAGTTCGGCAACATCACCCTGAAGGTCAACCAGGACGGGTCGATGGTGCATCTGAAAGATGTCGCCCGCATTGCGCCCGGCGGTGAAAACTACAACATGGTGACCAAAATCAATGGTCAGGCGGCGACCGGGCTTGGCATCAAGCTGGCTACCGGTGCCAACGCGCTGGATACCGCCGCGGCGATCAAAACCAAGCTGGCGCAGCTGCAGACCTTCTTCCCGCAGGGGCTGAAGGTGGTCTATCCCTATGACACCACGCCGTTTGTGAAGATCTCCATTCATGAAGTGGTGAAGACGCTGTTTGAAGCCATCATTCTCGTTTTCCTCGTGATGTACCTGTTCCTGCAAAACCTGCGCGCCACGCTGATCCCGACCATTGCCGTACCGGTGGTGCTGTTGGGTACTTTTGCGGTGCTGGCGGCGTTTGGCTTCTCAATAAACACCCTGACCATGTTTGGCATGGTGCTGGCGATAGGCTTGCTGGTGGATGATGCCATCGTGGTGGTGGAGAACGTCGAGCGCGTCATGGTGGAAGAGAAGCTCCCGCCGAAAGAGGCGACGCAAAAATCGATGTCGCAAATTCAGGGGGCGCTGGTCGGTATCGCCATGGTGCTGTCGGCGGTATTTATCCCAATGGCCTTTTTCGGCGGTTCCACCGGGGCGATCTATCGCCAGTTCTCCCTGACCATCGTCTCGGCGATGGCGCTTTCGGTGCTGGTAGCGCTAATCCTGACGCCCGCCCTGTGTGCCACCCTGCTTAAAGCCCCCAGCGAGCATCATGAGAACAAAGGCGGCTTCTTCGGCTGGTTCAACGCCCTGTTCGACAAGAGTGTGGCGCATTACAGCAATAGCGTCAGCCATATTCTGCGCAAGACCGGTCGCTATCTGGTGGTCTATGTCCTGATTGTCGGCGGCATGGCGGTGCTGTTCCTGCGTCTGCCTACCTCGTTCCTGCCGGAAGAGGATCAGGGCGTGTTTATGACGATGGTGCAGCTCCCGGCGGGTGCCACCCAAACCCGCACCCAAAAGGTGCTGGATCAGGTTGAGCACTACTACCTCAACAATGAGAAGGCCAACGTGGCGTCGGTCTTTACCGTTAACGGCTTTAGCTTCAGCGGCCAGGGCCAGAATGCCGGGGTGGCGTTTATCAGCCTTAAGCCATGGGAGGAACGCCCGGGTGCCGAAAACAGCGTCGGTGCTATCGTCAGCCGGGCAACGCGGGCCTTCAGCCAGATTAAAGACGGGCTGGTCTTCCCGTTCAACCTGCCCGCAATCATCGAACTGGGTACCGCAACGGGCTTCGATTTCGAACTGATTGACCAGGCCAACCTGGGACATAACCAGCTGACGCAGGCCCGAAACCAACTGCTGGGCATGATTAAAGAGCATCCCGATATGCTGGTGCGCGTGCGACCCAATGGACTTGAGGATACCCCGCAGTTCAAGCTGGATATCGATCAGGAGAAAGCGCAGGCGCTGGGCGTCAGCGTGGCGGACATCAACCAGACCATCTCCACCGCGCTGGGTGGAACTTATGTGAACGACTACATTGACCGTGGCCGGGTGAAAAAGGTCTATGTCCAGGCGGATGCCCGCTTCAGAATGCTGCCGGAGGATATCAATCGCCTGTATGTTCGCAGCGCCAGTGGTCAAATGGTGCCGCTCTCCGCATTCAGCCAGTCGCACTGGATCTACGGCTCGCCGCGCCTGGAGCGTTATAACGGCTCCCCTTCGATGGAGATCCTCGGCGAAGCCGCACCTGGGAAGAGTACCGGTGAAGCCATGGTGCTAATGGAAAAACTGGCGGCGAAACTGCCGACCGGGATCGGCTATGACTGGACGGGCATGTCTTACCAGGAGCGGCTCTCCGGCAACCAGGCGCCTGCCCTGTATGCCATCTCGCTGGTGGTGGTGTTCCTCTGCCTGGCGGCGCTGTATGAGAGCTGGTCTATTCCGTTCTCGGTAATGCTGGTGGTGCCACTGGGGGTGGTGGGTGCTCTGCTGGCCGCTTCCCTGCGTGGGCTGAATAATGATGTCTATTTCCAGGTGGGGCTGCTCACCACTATCGGCCTGTCGGCGAAGAACGCCATCCTGATTGTCGAGTTTGCCAAAGATCTGATGGAGAAGGAGGGCAAAAGCATTATTGAAGCCACGCTGGAGGCGTCACGTATGCGTCTTCGTCCCATCCTGATGACCTCGCTGGCGTTTATCCTTGGCGTATTGCCGCTGGTTATCAGCCACGGGGCGGGCAGCGGCGCGCAAAACGCCGTCGGTACCGGGGTGATGGGCGGCATGCTTTCGGCAACCCTGCTGGCGATATTCTTTGTGCCGGTCTTCTTTGTAGTGGTGCGAAGACGCTTTACGCGTCATCATGAGCAGTAACAGATAAAGGCGCTTCGGCGTCTTTTCTTATGATAATAAACAGAGAGTTAGGCTTACCTATTTATTTAACTTATTAATTAGCGGCACAATGAATTGTTTGCTTATGGGTTTAAGAGTCTTCTTTTTAATCTTCCGCTCTCCCTAATCTCTCCATTTTTAACGCGTCAGGCTGGGTATTTCTCCATATTTTTTACAATCCAAATAATTTGAGATTATTCACTCTACATGGCGAATTTGCAGCGGTGGTAAAATAGCCACCAGCTTTGCAGAAGACGTTCCTGACTATATCGCAAAGTTAGATTTCATTTTGAGGTAACACCATGAAAAGATTCATTTCGGTTGCACTCCTTGCTGCGTTGCTTGCTGGTTGCGCGCATGATTCTCCGTGCGTACCGGTATACGACGATCAGGGCAGACTGGTTCACACCAATACCTGTATGAAGGGCACCACGCAGGATAACTGGGAAACCGCCGGGGCGATCGCAGGTGGCGCAGCGGCCATTGCAGGCCTGACACTGGGTATCATTGCCGTATCCAAGTAATCCAGAAAGCGCGGCTCCGGCCGCGCTTTTGCTTTTCAAATTTAGGTTAATTAATAAATCTGAATCTGCTCACATCTTTTTCCCGCATTATTTTCTTTCGCTATTCACGCACTAAATCATCACGTCATTAATGTGTTTCATCATCCGACTTTTGCTCTGATTTGTGGCGCAGGTTGTAATTTCGCACCATTTCAGGGCGCTCGATTTAATTATCACTGTCTACACTCTGCTTTACGCGTTGCGTAATCAATTCTTACGTTAAATGCAAAAACTGGCATCACGTTTGCTTTATTAACGTCGGCCACAGCCACAGACAGGTTAAAGCGTTTATAAACGCCTCACTATAACGATAATTTTCGCCACACAGGATGCATTATGAAAAAGATGATGATGGCTAGCCTCGCCGCTGCAGGTGTGCTTATTGCGATTTCCGGCCAGGCTCAGGCGGGTGCGACTCTGGACGCGGTTAAGCAGAAAGGTTTTGTGCAGTGCGGGATCAGTGACGGCCTGCCAGGTTTCTCTTACGCAGACGCCAACGGTAAGTTCTCCGGTATTGATGTCGACGTATGTCGCGGCGTTGCCGCTGCGGTATTTGGCGATGATACGAAGGTAAAATATACCCCGCTGACGGCTAAAGAGCGCTTTACCGCCCTGCAATCCGGCGAAGTGGATATGCTTTCACGTAATACTACCTGGACCTCATCACGTGATACCGGAATGGGCATGTCATTCACCGGCGTGACCTATTACGACGGCATTGGTTTCCTGACGCACAATAAAGCGGGCCTGAAAAGTGCGAAAGAGCTGGATGGTGCGACGGTTTGTATTCAGGCTGGCACTGACACTGAACTGAACGTCGCCGATTATTTCAAAGCCAATAACATGAAATATACCCCGGTGACCTTCGACCGATCTGACGAATCCGCCAAAGCGCTGGAATCGGGTCGCTGCGATACTCTCGCGTCGGATCAGTCACAGCTGTACGCGCTGCGGATCAAGCTGAGCAATCCGGCGGAATGGATTGTGCTGCCAGAAGTGATCTCCAAAGAGCCGCTGGGCCCGGTGGTCCGCCGCGGTGATGATGAATGGAACTCGGTGGTTCGCTGGACGCTGTTCGCCATGCTCAATGCTGAAGAGATGGGCGTTAACTCGAAGAACGTCGATGAGAAAGCCGCCAATCCGACCACGCCGGATATGGCCCATCTGCTGGGTAAAGAGGGTGACTACGGCAAGGATCTGAAGCTGGATAACAAGTGGGCGTACAACATCATTAAAAAAGTGGGTAACTACGCGGAAATCTTCGAGCGCAATGTGGGTTCTGAGAGCGCGCTGAAGATCAGCCGTGGTCAGAACAACCTCTGGAACAATGGCGGCATTCAGTACGCACCGCCAGTACGCTAAGCATCTTGCTGTAACGGGCACTGCCAGCGCGGTGCCCAGTCCAGAGTCATGGTTACCCGAGGTTTTATATGTCCCATCGCCGCTCAGCCCTGAAAGGAGCCCTCTCCTTTTCTAATCCTGCGGTTCGCGCCTGGCTGTTTCAGATCCTCGCTGTTCTCGCTGTTCTGGCCGTCGCGATCTACCTGTTCCACAACACTGTTACCAACCTGAGCACACGCGGCATTACGTCGGGCTTTGCCTTTCTGGACCGAAGTGCAGGGTTTGGCATTGTTCAGCATCTTATTGATTACAGTGAAGGCGATACCTACGGCCGCGTATTCCTGGTTGGCCTGATGAATACCCTGCTGGTCTCAGCGCTATGCATTGTGTTTGCTTCCCTGCTGGGCTTTTTCCTCGGGCTCGCGCGTCTCTCTGATAACTGGCTGCTGCGTAAGCTCTCCACACTTTATATTGAGACGTTCCGTAACATCCCGCCGCTGCTGCAGATCTTCTTCTGGTATTTCGCCGTACTGCGCAACCTGCCTGGCCCGCGTCAGGCAGTAGATGCTTTCGATCTGGCCTTTTTAAGCAACCGCGGCCTCTATATACCGGCGCCGCAAATTGCCGAAGGGGTGCTGGCATTGCTGGCCGCGCTGGCGTGCACGATCATGGTGTCGGTTGCGCTGTTTCGCTATAACCGCATGCATCAGATTAAAACCGGGCAGCTCCGGCGCACCTGGCCTGTCACACTGGCCTTGCTGGTGATCCTGCCATGGATTGCACATACGGTATTCGGCCCGGCGATACACTGGGATGTTCCGCAGCTGAAAGGATTTAACTTCCGCGGCGGCATGGTATTGATCCCCGAGCTGGCCGCCCTGACGCTGGCGCTTTCGATCTATACCTCGGCCTTTATCGCAGAAATTATTCGCGCCGGTATTCAGGCCGTTCCGCATGGTCAGCATGAGGCCGCACGCTCGCTTGGGCTTCCGAACCCGGTCACTTTGCGCCAGGTCATCATTCCCCAGGCGCTGCGGGTGATCATTCCGCCGCTGACCAGTCAGTATCTCAATATCGTGAAAAACTCGTCCCTCGCGGCTGCGATTGGCTATCCCGATATGGTCTCGCTGTTTGCCGGAACCGTTCTTAACCAGACCGGACAGGCCATCGAAACTATCGCCATTACGATGTCGGTTTACCTGATTATCAGCCTGACTATTTCACTGTTGATGAATATCTATAACCGTCGCATCGCTCTGGTTGAACGCTAAGGAACCATGATGACAAAAGCCGTCTTGTCTCACCCTGCGCGTCCGGCCACAACCGGCAACGGACGCGCCATTACATGGGCTCGTAAAAACCTGTTTTCCAGCTGGAGCAACAGCTTGCTGACTTTGCTGTGCTTCTGGCTGATGTGGGAACTCATCCCGCCGCTCATCAACTGGGCATTTTTGCAGGCTAACTGGGTCGGAACCACCCGCGCCGACTGCACGAAAGAGGGGGCCTGCTGGGTCTTTATTCACCAGCGCTTCGGCCAGTTTATGTATGGGCTCTACCCGCACGACCAGCGCTGGCGCATCAATCTCGCGCTGCTTGCCGGGTTACTCTCCATCATCCCCATGTTCTGGAAGCGGTTGCCGCATCGGGGACGCTACATCGCCTGTTGGGCGGTGATCTATCCCCTGATCGTCTGGGGACTGTTATATGGCGGCATTCTGGGGCTGGATCGCGTTGAAACCCGCCAGTGGGGCGGCCTGACGCTGACGTTAATTATCGCCTCGGTGGGGATTGCCGGCGCACTGCCGTTAGGGATTTTGCTGGCGCTGGGACGCCGGTCAACCATGCCGGTCGTGCGCGTCCTCTCGGTCATTTTCATCGAGTTCTGGCGCGGCGTTCCGCTTATCACCGTGCTGTTTATGTCTTCGGTGATGCTGCCGCTGTTTATGGCGGAAGGCACCACTATCGACAAACTGATCCGTGCTTTGGTCGGCGTCATTCTGTTCCAGTCCGCCTATGTTGCCGAGGTCGTGCGCGGCGGGTTGCAGGCGCTGCCAAAGGGCCAGTATGAAGCCGCCGAATCGCTGGCGCTGGGTTACTGGAAAACGCAGGGACTGGTGATCCTGCCCCAGGCGCTGAAGCTGGTGATCCCGGGCCTGGTGAATACCATCATTGCGCTGTTCAAGGACACCAGTCTGGTGATCATCATCGGATTATTCGATCTTTTCAGTAGCGTGCAGCAGGCTACCGTCGACCCTGCCTGGCTGGGCATGTCGACAGAAGGCTATGTTTTTGCAGCACTTATCTACTGGATTTTCTGTTTTAGCATGTCGCGCTACAGCCAGCATCTGGAAAAGCGCTTTAACACCGGGCGTACACCGCACTGAGGAACCTATGAGCCAGATAACTATGACCCCCGCTGACGCGATGATTACGCTGGATAATGTGAATAAGTGGTACGGGCAATTTCACGTTCTGAAAGACATTAACCTGAAGGTAAAACAAGGCGAGCGTATTGTCCTTTGTGGACCTTCAGGGTCGGGTAAATCAACAACTATTCGCTGTATCAACCATCTGGAAGAGCATCAGCAGGGACGGATTGTGGTGGATGGTATCGAGCTGAACGACGATATGCGCAACGTTGAGCGTGTCCGCCAGGAAGTGGGGATGGTGTTCCAGCATTTCAATTTATTCCCCCATCTGACCGTGCTGCAGAACTGTACCCTGGCGCCCATCTGGGTGCGTAAGATGCCGAAAAAGGAGGCTGAAGCACTCGCCATGCATTACCTGGAGCGGGTACGCATTGCAGAACATGCCCACAAGTTTCCGGGGCAGATTTCAGGTGGACAGCAGCAGCGCGTGGCCATCGCCCGCTCTCTGTGCATGAAACCTAAAATCATGCTGTTTGATGAACCCACCTCAGCGCTCGATCCTGAGATGGTTAAAGAGGTGCTGGATACGATGATAGGGCTGGCGCAATCGGGAATGACCATGCTCTGCGTCACGCACGAGATGGGTTTCGCCAGAACCGTTGCAGACCGGGTGATCTTTATGGATCGCGGAGAGATTGTTGAGCAGGCCCCGCCGGAGGAGTTTTTCTCCAATCCAAAATCAGAACGTACGCGGGCATTTTTGTCGCAGGTTATTCACTAATGCTAGCCGGCCCGGTGGCGCATGCGTCCCGGGCTTTACGTTTTTAGGGCGCAGAAATGCAAAAAGGCCATCCTTTCGGATGGCCTTTTCACTTAATTGATGTCTGGCAGTTCCCTACTCTCGCATGGGGAGACCCCACACTACCATCGGCGCTACGGCGTTTCACTTCTGAGTTCGGCATGGGGTCAGGTGGGACCACCGCGCTACAGCCGCCAGACAAATTCTTTTACTTCTTGCCGAACTTTAACCTAAGTATAAAGTGGTGCTGATACCCAGAGTCGAACTGGGGACCTCACCCTTACCAAGGGTGCGCTCTACCAACTGAGCCATATCAGCACGCTAAATTTGATGCCTGGCAGTTCCCTACTCTCGCATGGGGAGGCCCCACACTACCATCGGCGCTACGGCGTTTCACTTCTGAGTTCGGCATGGGGTCAGGTGGGACCACCGCGCTACAGCCGCCAGGCAAATTCTGTAATCTGTATCAGCTGAAAATCGTCTCAAACCCACCGAAACAGCTTCGGCGTTGTAAGGTTAAGCCTCACGGTTCATTAGTACCGGTTAGCTCAACGCATCGCTGCGCTTACACACCCGGCCTATCAACGTCGTCGTCTTCAACGTTCCTTCAGGACCCTTGAAGGGTCAGGGAGAACTCATCTCGGGGCAAGTTTCGTGCTTAGATGCTTTCAGCACTTATCTCTTCCGCATTTAGCTACCGGGCAGTGCCATTGGCATGACAACCCGAACACCAGTGATGCGTCCACTCCGGTCCTCTCGTACTAGGAGCAGCCCCCCTCAATTCTCCAGCGCCCACGGCAGATAGGGACCGAACTGTCTCACGACGTTCTAAACCCAGCTCGCGTACCACTTTAAATGGCGAACAGCCATACCCTTGGGACCTACTTCAGCCCCAGGATGTGATGAGCCGACATCGAGGTGCCAAACACCGCCGTCGATATGAACTCTTGGGCGGTATCAGCCTGTTATCCCCGGAGTACCTTTTATCCGTTGAGCGATGGCCCTTCCATACAGAACCACCGGATCACTATGACCTGCTTTCGCACCTGCTCGAGCCGTCACTCTCGCAGTCAAGCTAGCTTATGCCATTGCACTAACCTCCTGATGTCCGACCAGGATTAGCTAACCTTCGTGCTCCTCCGTTACTCTTTAGGAGGAGACCGCCCCAGTCAAACTACCCACCAGACACTGTCCGCAACCCGGATTACGGGTCCACGTTAGAACACCAGCCATTAAAGGGTGGTATTTCAAGGATGGCTCCACGCAGACTGGCGTCCACGCTTCAAAGCCTCCCACCTATCCTACACATCAAGGACCAGTGTTCAGTGTCAAGCTATAGTAAAGGTTCACGGGGTCTTTCCGTCTTGCCGCGGGTACACTGCATCTTCACAGCGATTTCAATTTCACTGAGTCTCGGGTGGAGACAGCCTGGCCATCATTACGCCATTCGTGCAGGTCGGAACTTACCCGACAAGGAATTTCGCTACCTTAGGACCGTTATAGTTACGGCCGCCGTTTACCGGGGCTTCGATCAAGAGCTTCTCCTTACGGATAACCCCATCAATTAACCTTCCGGCACCGGGCAGGCGTCACACCGTATACGTCCACTTTCGTGTTTGCACAGTGCTGTGTTTTTAATAAACAGTTGCAGCCAGCTGGTATCTTCGACTGATTTCAGCTCCACCCGCAGGGGCTTCACCTACATATCAGCGTGCCTTCTCCCGAAGTTACGGCACCATTTTGCCTAGTTCCTTCACCCGAGTTCTCTCAAGCGCCTTGGTATTCTCTACCTGACCACCTGTGTCGGTTTGGGGTACGATTTGATGTTACCTGATGCTTAGAGGCTTTTCCTGGAAGCAGGGCATTTGTTGCTTCAGCACCGTAGTGCCTCGTCATCACACCTCAGCGTTAATAAGGTACCGGATTTACCGAACCTCCGCCTACATGCTTAAACCGGGACAACCGTCGCCCGGCCAACATAGCCTTCTCCGTCCCCCCTTCGCAGTAACACCGAGTACAGGAATATTAACCTGTTTCCCATCGACTACGCCTTTCGGCCTCGCCTTAGGGGTCGACTCACCCTGCCCCGATTAACGTTGGACAGGAACCCTTGGTCTTCCGGCGAGCGGGCTTTTCACCCGCTTTATCGTTACTTATGTCAGCATTCGCACTTCTGATACCTCCAGCAAACCTCACAGTTCACCTTCAACGGCTTACAGAACGCTCCCCTACCCAACAACACATAGTGTCGCTGCCGCAGCTTCGGTGCATGGTTTAGCCCCGTTACATCTTCCGCGCAGGCCGACTCGACCAGTGAGCTATTACGCTTTCTTTAAATGATGGCTGCTTCTAAGCCAACATCCTGGCTGTCTGTGCCTTCCCACATCGTTTCCCACTTAACCATGACTTTGGGACCTTAGCTGGCGGTCTGGGTTGTTTCCCTCTTCACGACGGACGTTAGCACCCGCCGTGTGTCTCCCGTGATAACATTCTCCGGTATTCGCAGTTTGCATCGGGTTGGTAAGCCGGGATGGCCCCCCTAGCCGAAACAGTGCTCTACCCCCGGAGATGAGTTCACGAGGCGCTACCTAAATAGCTTTCGGGGAGAACCAGCTATCTCCCGGTTTGATTGGCCTTTCACCCCCAGCCACAAGTCATCCGCTAATTTTTCAACATTAGTCGGTTCGGTCCTCCAGTTAGTGTTACCCAACCTTCAACCTGCCCATGGCTAGATCACCGGGTTTCGGGTCTATACCCTGCAACTTAACGCCCAGTTAAGACTCGGTTTCCCTGCGGCTCCCCTATACGGTTAACCTTGCTACAGAATATAAGTCGCTGACCCATTATACAAAAGGTACGCAGTCACACCACAAGGGTGCTCCCACTGCTTGTACGTACACGGTTTCAGGTTCTTTTTCACTCCCCTCGCCGGGGTTCTTTTCGCCTTTCCCTCACGGTACTGGTTCACTATCGGTCAGTCAGGAGTATTTAGCCTTGGAGGATGGTCCCCCCATATTCAGACAGGATACCACGTGTCCCGCCCTACTCTTCGAGTTCACAGCAAGTGTGCTTTCATGTACGGGACTATCACCCTGTACCGTCGGACTTTCCAGACCGTTCCACTAACACACAAGCTGATTCAGACTCCGGGCTGCTCCCCGTTCGCTCGCCGCTACTGGGGGAATCTCGGTTGATTTCTTTTCCTCGGGGTACTTAGATGTTTCAGTTCCCCCGGTTCGCCTCGTTAACCTATGTATTCAGTTAACGATAGTGTGTCGGAACACACTGGGTTTCCCCATTCGGACATCGCCGGGTCAAAGGTTCATATCACCTCGCCGGCGCTTTTCGCAGATTAGCACGTCCTTCATCGCCTCTGACTGCCAGGGCATCCACCGTGTACGCTTAGTCGCTTAACCTCACAACCCGAAGCTGTTTCACTTCGCGTTGTGAAAATTTGAGAGACTCGAACACACTTTCCATCTGTTCCTGTTACGGAGAACAGACACAGTGTGTCGTTTCAATTTTCAGCTTGATCCAGATTTTTAAAGAGCAAAACTTCGCAGCGCACCTTCGCAGGTACACTCTGAAGTTTTCATGTTGTCGCAGTAAAGGATGGTGGAGCTATGCGGGATCGAACCGCAGACCTCCTGCGTGCAAGGCAGGCGCTCTCCCAGCTGAGCTATAGCCCCATCGTGGTCATCTCTGTACCGGTAATTTTTTCTGAGGCAAGGCGTGGTGACACGAAGCATACTGAAGTATGTGAGTGTCGCCGCAACGCAGCATCAGTAAAAATTTGGTAGGCCTGAGTGGACTTGAACCACCGACCTCACCCTTATCAGGGGTGCGCTCTAACCACCTGAGCTACAAGCCTGCAGAGATTTTTTACTGCTAATTTTCATCAGACAATCTGTGTGAGCACTGCAAAGGCAGGTTCTTTAAGGTAAGGAGGTGATCCAACCGCAGGTTCCCCTACGGTTACCTTGTTACGACTTCACCCCAGTCATGAATCACAAAGTGGTAAGCGCCCTCCCGAAGGTTAAGCTACCTACTTCTTTTGCAACCCACTCCCATGGTGTGACGGGCGGTGTGTACAAGGCCCGGGAACGTATTCACCGTAGCATTCTGATCTACGATTACTAGCGATTCCGACTTCATGGAGTCGAGTTGCAGACTCCAATCCGGACTACGACGCACTTTATGAGGTCCGCTTGCTCTCGCGAGGTCGCTTCTCTTTGTATGCGCCATTGTAGCACGTGTGTAGCCCTACTCGTAAGGGCCATGATGACTTGACGTCATCCCCACCTTCCTCCAGTTTATCACTGGCAGTCTCCTTTGAGTTCCCGGCCTAACCGCTGGCAACAAAGGATAAGGGTTGCGCTCGTTGCGGGACTTAACCCAACATTTCACAACACGAGCTGACGACAGCCATGCAGCACCTGTCTCAGAGTTCCCGAAGGCACCAATCCATCTCTGGAAAGTTCTCTGGATGTCAAGAGTAGGTAAGGTTCTTCGCGTTGCATCGAATTAAACCACATGCTCCACCGCTTGTGCGGGCCCCCGTCAATTCATTTGAGTTTTAACCTTGCGGCCGTACTCCCCAGGCGGTCGACTTAACGCGTTAGCTCCGGAAGCCACGCCTCAAGGGCACAACCTCCAAGTCGACATCGTTTACGGCGTGGACTACCAGGGTATCTAATCCTGTTTGCTCCCCACGCTTTCGCACCTGAGCGTCAGTCTTTGTCCGGGGGCCGCCTTCGCCACCGGTATTCCTCCAGATCTCTACGCATTTCACCGCTACACGAATTCTACCCCCTCTACAAGACTCTAGCCTGCCAGTTTCGAATGCAGTTCCCGGTTGAGCCCGGGGATTTCACATCCGACTTGACAGACCGCCTGCGTGCGCTTTACGCCCAGTAATTCCGATTAACGCTTGCACCCTCCGTATTACCGCGGCTGCTGGCACGGAGTTAGCCGGTGCTTCTTCTGCGAGTAACGTCAATTGCTGAGGTTATTAACCTCAACACCTTCCTCCTCGCTGAAAGTACTTTACAACCCGAAGGCCTTCTTCATACACGCGGCATGGCTGCATCAGGCTTGCGCCCATTGTGCAATATTCCCCACTGCTGCCTCCCGTAGGAGTCTGGACCGTGTCTCAGTTCCAGTGTGGCTGGTCATCCTCTCAGACCAGCTAGGGATCGTCGCCTAGGTGAGCCGTTACCCCACCTACTAGCTAATCCCATCTGGGCACATCTGATGGCAAGAGGCCCGAAGGTCCCCCTCTTTGGTCTTGCGACGTTATGCGGTATTAGCTACCGTTTCCAGTAGTTATCCCCCTCCATCAGGCAGTTTCCCAGACATTACTCACCCGTCCGCCACTCGTCACCCGAGAGCAAGCTCTCTGTGCTACCGTTCGACTTGCATGTGTTAGGCCTGCCGCCAGCGTTCAATCTGAGCCATGATCAAACTCTTCAATTTAAGTTTGATGCTCGTGAATTAAACTTCGTAATGAATTACGTATGTTCACTCAGAGACTTGGTATTCATTTATTGTCCGGAGACATTAAGAATCCATGTCACTTTGAGTGCCCACACAGATTGTCTGATAAATTGTTAAAGAGCAGTGCAACGCGGCTTTCGCTCACCGTTGCGAGGTGGCGTATATTACGCTTTCCTCTTTCAGAGTCAAGCGATTATTTCACGCTTTTCTCCTCAACCGGCCCGGCTGTTTGTGTGAAGTGATTCACATCCGCCGTGTCGATGGAGGCGCATTATAGGGATCCCAGTTTTTAGCACAAGCATTTTTTCGATCTTTTATTCCGACTGTTCTTTTTTCGTTCTTTTCGCCGAAATCCCATCCGATATGCTCAAATAATGACGTAAATCCCCCTTGATCAAGCCGAGTAATAGGATCAAAGTCTTCTGTAGAACGCACATCAGTCGAGGTTGATATGTCTGCAGTAATCCGTCCCTACAAAGATCTTTTCCCGAAACAAGGCGATCGCGTAATGATCGACAGCAGTAGCGTAGTCATTGGCGATGTCCGGCTGGGTGATGATGTCAGTATCTGGCCACTGGTCGCCATTCGTGGTGACGTTAACTATGTCGCTATCGGCGCACGTACCAATATTCAGGATGGCAGCGTACTGCATGTCACCCATAAATCCTCTTATAACCCGGAAGGTAATCCGCTGATCGTGGGTGAAGAAGTTACCGTCGGTCATAAAGTGATGTTGCACGGCTGCACGATAGGCAATCGCGTTCTGGTTGGCATGGGGTCTATTTTGCTGGATGGTGTGGTAGTAGAAGATAACGTGATGATTGGTGCCGGCAGCCTGGTTCCACAAAACAAGAGGCTCGAAAGTGGCTTTCTCTATTTAGGAAGTCCGGTAAAACAGATCCGCCCCCTGACGGAAGCGGAAATAGAAGGTTTGAAGTACTCGGCCAATAACTACGTTAAATGGAAGAATGACTATCTGGATCAGGAAAGCCAGAACCAACCCTGATCGTCCTCATCACCATTACGGATGGCATCGCTGGCTTCTTCTTCCAGATCCCAGCGATGTTCACGAAACCTATCAAGGGGAAGGCCATCCCCAAAACGACGGGCCAACGTTACCCCTTCAATGGCACACATCATTTGCATACCATTAACCAGCGCCGGAAAACAGACGGCCAGCTTTTCTTCATCCCAGATTTCTCGATCCGGAAACTGGATCGCCTGATTCATGCCGATAGCTCCAGTTTAAGTTTTTCAATGACCGGCTCCACTTCTGGCAGAACACCGTGCCAGAGCATCACCGCATGCGCGGCTTGCCCCACCAGCATACCCAGCCCATCAGCAACATGTTTTGCGCCTTGCTGCTCGCACCAGTTAAGAAAAGGTGTTTTGCCTTTCTGATAGAACATGTCATAGCAATAAACATGTTCACTGACTAATGACGAGGGGATTGCAGGAATTTCACCGCCGATGCCACTTGAAGTCGCATTAACGATCAGGTCGAATTCATGGTTGCTCAACGCGTCCATGGCGACAGCATGAATGCTGCCGGTATGAGCGAAAAGTGCGGCCAACTCTTCTGCCCGGGAATAAGTACGGTTCGTTATGGTCACTGCGCAATCCAGCGAAAGCAGAGGTAAAATCACACCCCGCGCCGCGCCGCCTGCGCCAATCAACAGGATCCGCGCGCCGGGTTTGATAAATGATAAACGTTCCAGATCGCTCAGCAGGCCAATACCATCTGTGTTGTCCCCCAAAATTCGGCCGTCTTCAAGACGCTTGAGGGTATTCACGGCTCCCGCAAGGGAAGCCCGCTCTGTTAACTCATCGGCGCGCCCGAAAGCCTCTTCTTTAAAAGGCACCGTGACATTCGCTCCTTTTCCGCCACCAGCAAAAAAAGCCTCCAGCGTCGTTACAAAGGCATCAACGGGCGCAAGTACGCGGCCATAAGGGTGATCGATATGCAGTTGTTGCGCGAACTGCTGATGAATAAACGGCGACTTGCTATGCGCAATTGGATTACCAAAAACGGCGTAGGTTTCCATCTGTTACCCCTGGCGAAAACGCTCGCCGGTCAAAGCATCACGAATTTCTGACGGATTCTGCCGGCCACCGGTATTACCGATAACCACAGGGAAATCGCTGCCAAACTGCGCTACCACCTCTTCTGAGGTGCGGCAAGGAGGCAATCCCGTCAGGTTGGCGCTGGTTGAAACCAGCGGCTTACCAAAATGATTACATAATTCGATAACCAGTGGATGGTCCGTCACGCGCACCGCAAGGGAGTCGAAACGCCCCGTCAGCCATCGTGGCGTTGTCGGCAAAGCAGGAAACACAAAGGTTACCGGCCCCGGCCAGGCTGAAAAAATGGTTTCACGCTGCGCTGACGTCAACATGGAATCATCAATATAAGGCTTAAGCTGTTCAAAACTGGCAGCGATTAAAATCAGGCCTTTTTCGACCGGACGCTGTTTCAGTGTTAATAAGCGTGTTACGGCTAATTCGCTGTCGGGATCGCATCCCACCCCAAAAACAGCTTCTGTTGGATAGGCGATGACTTCTTCATTCTTCAGCACGTCCACTGCATACGCAACGGAGCCTGGTTGCAGGTTATTCTTCACTTTATTATTCCGCCGAAACCGGCTTTCCACATTGTTTACTGGCGCAAAAGCGCTTCATCCCTTGCGCCGTTTTTTTCTCGATAAGTAGCGGGTAATGGCACTCAGGGCAGCTCCCCGCCACCGGTTTGAAATTGGTAACAAACTGACATTCAGGATAACGATCGCAGGAGTGGAATGTCTTACCATAGCGTGAGCGGCGTTGAACGAGATGACCGCTGTCGCATTGCGGACAGGCTAAGGCTGTTTCATCTGGTTTATCGATTTGTTCAGTGTGATCGCACTCGGGATAGCGGCTGCAGCCGATAAACATGCCAAAACGCCCCTGGCGCAGCGCCAGATCGCCACCACATTGCGGGCATGCCTGTCCCTCCAGAACTTTAACAATATGCCCGTCCGCCTGATTTTTCAGGGGACGGACATAATCACATTCTGGATAGTGCGAACAACCGAGAAACGGCCCGTGTTTACCGGACCGGATAACAAGTTCTGCCCCACACTGCGGGCAGGACTCATTTTTACGCACCGTAAATAGTGCTGATTTGGCCATAACAACTCTTGGTGCTGCATGATGAATTAATGCAGCATACCTTCATTCACTTCAAAGAGTAATTCTTCCATTTGCTGATAGGCATTTTCACACCCTGGAATATTGAACAGAACCATCAGGATGACCCACTTCAGATCTTCCAGCTCAAATTCTGCCGTATCCAGCGCCATGACGCGCTCTATCACCATTTCTCGCGTTTCGAGGTTCAGCACCTGAATCTGCTCCAGGAATAAGATAAATCCCCGGCAACTGGCATCCAGCCTTTCACACTCTTCAGCCGTATAGATGCGTACAGACAGTGGATCGGAAACTAACTGCATCGGTTCGGCAAGGCCTTCCTGATAATCAGCCAGTTTTTCCAGCCATATTAACGCGTTGTAAATATCTTCCCGTTCGAAACCTGCATCGGTGAGATCGCGTGTGAGTTTGTCCTGATCCACGCGTGCTTCAGCTTCGTTATGGATGTAAGTCTCAAACAAATACATGAGTACGTCGAACATGGCTTGCCCTCCTTAATCGGACATAGCCGCCGGGTACAGCTGCGATCCATCCTGCTAACTCCAATTCCAGTAGCTGTGCTACCGTTACTGGCACAGGTTGGCCGGCACGTTCAGCGACAACGTCAACAGGTGTTACCTCATCTCCTACGTTAGCCAGGAGCTCAGGAAATGGCAATGCTACCTGGTCCTGATCTGATGAATAAAGCCAATTTTCGGGATCCTCTGGCAACCATTTCAGTCCAGATTGCAAACTTTCCAGAATATCGTCTACCGCCGTCACGGGCGTCGCGCCTTGCTTTATTAACCAGTGAGGACCTTCACTTCCCGGGCTCCCTATTGCTCCCGGTAATGCGAAGACTTCACGCCCCTGTTCAAGCGCACATTTGGCCGTCACAAGCGAACCACTTCTTATCAGCGCTTCTATAACGAATACCCCCTGACTGAGGCCGCTAATAATGCGGTTACGCCGAGGGAAATTCCCCGGCCACGGAGGTGTCGCGAGTGAAAACTCAGAAATAACAGCCCCGCCACTCTCAACAAGTTGCGAAGCCAACGCCTTATGGCGACGAGGATAGACATCTGCCAGCCCGTTTCCCAGAACTGCAACGCTTTTACCTTTAACGTTAAGCGCAGCGCGATGCGCGATACCATCGATACCACAGGCGAGGCCGCTGGTGATCGTAAGCCCCGCCTGAGCCAGCTGCTCACAAAGAATCTTCCCCCAGCGCTCCCCATACCAGGAGTGAGTACGGCTGCCTACGACGGCCAGTTGCAGGCTCGACAGCAACGAGGGGTTTCCCCTGACAAACAAAGCGCCCGGGTAATCTGTGATAGCGCGTAGCTGGCCTGGATACAGGGCACTATCCGCACTTATCAGGTGATGCCCTTGCTCTGCCAGCCACTCCATGCTGCGATCGATTTCATTAGGCGGAACTGATAAAAACTTCGCCTTTTGCTTATGGGTGAGCCCCATTTCCACCAGCAGAGCGTCATCAATATGGGGCTCGCGCTGCATCCGCTGCGCTATCGCCACCATCTTGTCGCCGTACAATTCTCCCGTGCTTATCAGGCGTAGCCAAATCTCTGTGGATGTCATCCTTTCCCCTGCCACAAGCCGCTATAGCAATCTTTGCGATTGGTCACTGATGCTGTCAATCAGAGGGGGTTTTGTCTAGAATAGAGGTTATATTCTTATCAACTCCTGAACACGACTCTGGAAATATATGGCAGTTTTGCAAGTGTTACATATCCCGGACGAGCGCCTTCGCAAAGTCGCCGAACCGGTTAAAGAAGTGAATGCAGAAACTCAACGTATCATTGATGATATGTTCGATACGATGTACGCCGAAGAAGGCATTGGTCTCGCGGCTACGCAGGTGGACATTCACCAGCGCATCATCGTCATCGACGTTTCTGAAAACCGCGACGGGCGCCTGGTGTTAATCAATCCGGAGCTCCTGGAAAAAAGCGGCGAAACCGGTATTGAAGAAGGTTGTCTCTCTATTCCTGAGCAGAGAGCGCTGGTACCGCGTGCAGAAAAAGTCAAAATCCGCGCGCTCGATCGCGACGGTAAGCCGTTCGAACTGGAAGCGGATGATCTGCTGGCCATCTGCATTCAGCATGAGATGGATCATCTGGTCGGTAAACTCTTTATCGATTATCTCTCTCCACTGAAGCAGCAGCGTATTCGTCAGAAAGTAGAGAAACTGGATCGCATGCGCGCTCGCGCTTAATGTGACCCCGGATACAAGGAATAACGTGTCTACATCACTACGTATCATCTTCGCAGGTACACCTGACTTTGCAGCGCGTCATCTGGACGCGCTGTTGTCGTCTGGCCATCAGGTTGTTGGCGTATTTACCCAGCCCGACCGTCCGGCAGGCCGTGGCAAAAAACTGATGCCGAGCCCGGTTAAAGTGCTGGCAGAAGAGCACGGTTTACCGGTGTTTCAGCCCGCGTCGTTACGGCCGCAGGAAAATCAGCAGCTGGTTGCTCAGTTGAATGCAGATGTCATGGTGGTTGTGGCGTATGGCCTTATCCTACCAAAGGCGGTTCTTGATATGCCTCGCCTGGGCTGCATTAATGTCCATGGTTCACTGCTCCCACGCTGGCGCGGCGCGGCGCCAATCCAGCGTTCTTTATGGGCCGGCGATGCCGAAACTGGCGTGACGATTATGCAGATGGACGTAGGTCTGGATACCGGCGACATGCTGTATAAGCTCTCTTGCCCAATTACTGCCGAAGACACCAGTGGCACCCTGTATGACAAACTGGCTGAACTTGGGCCTAAAGGCCTGATTGATACTCTGCAACAATTGGCAGAGAGTCGGACTCAACCCGAAGTCCAGGACGAAGCGTTAGTGACACATGCTGAAAAGCTCAGCAAAGAAGAGGCCCGCCTCGACTGGTCTCTTTCTGCTGCTCAGCTTGAGCGCTGCATCCGGGCATTTAATCCGTGGCCAATGAGCTGGCTGGAAATAGACGGGCAGCCGGTGAAAGTCTGGAAGGCTTCCGTGATTGATAGCAACACCAACGCTGCACCTGGAACAATTATCGAAGCCAGTAAGCAGGGTATTCAGGTCGCGACAGTTGAAGGGATCCTTAATCTGGAATCCTTACAACCTGCAGGTAAAAAAGCCATGAGCGCGCAGGACCTTCTGAACTCTCGCCGTGAATGGTTTACGCCTGGCAACAGTCTCGCCTGAGATCATCTCAATTTAAGGCCCGGAGTTTCCGGGCATTTTTATTTTTGCGGTTATGAAAAAACAAAATTTACGCAGCCTGGCAGCACAGGCAATCGAGCAAGTGGTCGAACAGGGCCAGTCACTGAGCAATGTTCTGCCACCGTTACAGCAAAAAGTTTCCGATAAAGATAAGGCACTGCTTCAGGAGCTGTGCTTTGGTGTCCTGCGCACGTTACCCCAGCTGGAATGGTTGATCGGCAAACTCATGGCGCGCCCGATGGCGGGCAAGCAGCGCGTCGTTCACTATCTGATCATGGTTGGCTTCTATCAGTTGCTGCATACCCGTATTCCTCCTCATGCTGCACTGGCAGAAACCGTAGAAGGCGCGGTTGCAGTAAAGCGCCCGCAGCTTAAAGGGCTGATTAATGGCGTTTTGCGTCAGTTTCAGCGTCAGCAAGATGAGCTGCTGGCTGAGTTTGCCCGTACGGAAAAACGTTTCCTGCATCCCGACTGGTTATTAAAACGTCTGCAGAAGGCCTATCCCCAGCAGTGGGAAACGCTGATTGAGGCCAATAACCAGCGTCCACCGATGTGGCTGCGCGTTAACCGCAATCACCACTCACGCGATGCCTGGCTGGCATTGCTGGAAGAAGCCGGGATGACCGGGTTCTCTCATCCTGAATATAGCGACGCGGTGCGTCTGGCTGCGCCAGCTCCGGTGCATGCCCTTCCAGGGTTTGAACAGGGCTGGGTGACCGTTCAGGACGCTTCAGCACAAGGCTGTATGACCTGGCTTGAACCGCAGAATGGCGAGCGGATCCTTGATCTCTGCGCCGCGCCGGGCGGTAAAACCACACACATTCTGGAAGTCGCGCCGCAGGCAAGCGTGATGGCCATCGACGTTGACGAACAGCGTCTTTCTCGTGTCTACGATAACCTCAAACGTCTGGGCATGAAGGCCGAGGTGAAGCAAGGGGACGGGCGGACGCCTGCCCATTGGTGTGGGGATGAGCAGTTCGATCGTATTTTACTGGATGCCCCTTGCTCAGCTACCGGTGTTATACGCCGTCACCCGGATATTAAATGGTTGCGCCGTGACCGGGATATCAAGGAACTGGCACAGCTGCAGTCAGAGATCCTAGACGCCATCTGGCCACATCTGAAATCAGGCGGGACGCTGGTTTATGCCACCTGTTCTGTGCTGCCAGAAGAGAATAGCCAGCAGATCGCCGCGTTCCTGAAGCGTACCCCTGATGCCCGTCTGCATCTGACCGGCACGCCAGAGTTACCCGGCAAACAAAACCTGCCCGGGGCAGAAGAAGGCGATGGCTTCTTTTACGCTAAGCTAATCAAAGAGTGATGTTGATAACGGGTCACAAGATATGAAGATAATCATTCTGGGCGCGGGACAGGTAGGCGGTACGCTGGCAGAAAACCTGGTCGGTGAGAATAACGACATCACTATCGTTGATACCAACGGCGATCGTCTGCGCGGGCTGCAGGATAAATTCGATCTGCGTGTGGTACAGGGTCATGGCTCTCACCCGCGGGTGTTGCGAGAAGCCGGGGCTGATGACGCAGACATGCTGGTAGCTGTCACCAGTTCTGATGAAACCAATATGGTTGCCTGTCAGGTTGCCTATTCGTTATTTAACACTCCAAACCGAATCGCGCGCATCCGTTCTCCGGATTATGTTCGCGATGCCGACAAGTTGTTTAATTCCGAAGCGGTTCCGATCGACCATTTGATCGCGCCAGAGCAGCTGGTTATCGACAGTATCTACCGGTTGATCGAATACCCGGGCGCACTGCAGGTTGTTAATTTTGCGGAAGGCAAGGTCAGTCTCGCGGTGGTCAAAGCCTACTATGGCGGCCCATTGATCGGTAACGCACTCTCAACGATGCGCGAACATATGCCACACATTGACACGCGCGTCGCCGCGATTTTCCGTCATGACCGCCCTATCCGTCCGCAAGGTTCAACCATTGTCGAAGCCGGGGACGAAGTCTTCTTTATCGCCGCATCACAGCATATCCGTGCGGTAATGAGTGAGCTCCAGCGGCTGGAAAAACCCTATAAGCGCATCATGCTGGTCGGTGGCGGTAATATCGGTGCCGGCCTGGCACGACAGCTGGAAAAAGATTACAGCGTCAAATTGATCGAACGCGATCAACAGCGCGCCGCTGAACTGGCAGAAAAACTGCAAAATACGATCGTTTTTTATGGCGATGCGTCGGATCAGGAGCTGCTTGCCGAAGAGCATATCGATCAAGTCGATCTTTTCATTGCTGTTACCAACGATGATGAAGCGAACATCATGTCAGCAATGCTGGCTAAACGGATGGGTGCGAAAAAGGTCATGGTGCTGATCCAGCGTCGGGCCTATGTCGATCTGGTGCAGGGCAGCGTGATTGATATTGCGATTTCGCCGCAACAGGCAACCATCTCTGCCCTGCTGAGCCATGTGCGAAAAGCAGATATTGTGGGAGTTTCTTCCCTGCGTCGTGGTGTGGCAGAAGCGATCGAAGCCGTGGCGCATGGTGATGAGAGTACATCACGTGTGGTTGGACGTACTATTGATGAAATTAAACTCCCGCCGGGCACCATTATTGGTGCAGTAGTGCGCGGTAATGATGTGATGATTGCCAATGACAATTTACGTATTGAGCAAGGCGATCACGTCATTATGTTCCTGACGGATAAAAAGTTTATTACCGACGTCGAACGTTTGTTCCAGCCAAGTCCTTTCTTCCTGTGATCGCCAAAAAGGTGCTGTTAGCAGCACCTTTTCTATTTAACCCAATAATATGTAAGGGTTATATTTCTGTGACGCATGTCTCTCTTCAATGGCAATCCGCTAATGATTTGTTAAACTTGTATTTGTCAGCTGGCACAAGGAGAACAAAATGAGTTTTATCAAAGAATTTCGCGAATTTGCGATGCGCGGAAATGTAGTGGATTTGGCTGTGGGTGTCATTATTGGTGCGGCGTTTGGCAAGATCGTTTCATCACTGGTTGCCGATATCATCATGCCACCACTGGGGCTGTTGATTGGCGGGATCGATTTTAAACAATTCGCCGTAACGCTACGTGAAGCACAGGGTGATATCCCTGCTGTGGTAATGCACTATGGCGTATTTATTCAAAATGTATTTGATTTTGTGATTGTTGCTTTCGCCATCTTCATGGCCATCAAGCTCATCAACAGATTAAATCGTAAGAAAAAAGAAGAACCGGCAGCCCCGCCAGCACCATCGAAAGAAGAAGTCTTGCTTACTGAAATCCGCGATTTACTGAAAGCGCAGAACAATCGCACTTTGTAATCCCCTTAAAGCAAGAAGGCCAGTGGTAAGAAAGCGATTCGCTTGCTTGCCACTGGCCTCCCAGTTACCCCGTTTTGCATGTTTAGTTTTACGCAGATAACTTCCTTTCCCTTTCTTATTTTTCTCGATTCGCTGTCTGAATAAGGGATCATGCAATAGTGCTTCAATGGCGTTATCGTTGATCTGCCCTTTCTTGTGTTGATAATGGCTCATACTCTCTCCAGTGTTCAAAATATCAACGCGAGTGTAGGTGGAGTTGATAATAAAATCAACATCCGCCAGACCCGCCATTTGCCCCTTGTTCAAGGGTTTCCAGAATAGAACAATAAACACTGCTGTGTGCGGTACCACAACACGCATCATTCAGTCGCTGTAATGACAGCCGCATGGTTTGAAGCTCTTCGATGCGCGCTTCAACCTCACTCAATCTTGCCTGCACAATGCTTTTGGATTCCTGACAGGTGTGGTGTTCAGGATCGATGCGGATCGACAGTAACTCGCGGATCGACTCCAGCGTGAAACCCAGCTGTCGCGCATGGCGAATAAACTTCAGGCGTTGAAGATCCCTGTCGGTGTACAACCGAAAACCGCCCTCCGTGCGTATTTCATGTTCCATCATCTGCTGCTTTTCGTAATACCGAATGGTATCGGGTGTGACGTCTGCCAGCTTCGCAATTTCGCCAATACGATACATTTCTAGTCCTCCTTAATTTTTTGCATCAACCGCCCGGCGTAATCACCATGCAGAAACTCAGTACTTACTCCTGCCTGACGAAGTTTAAGCTCCAGGAGAGCAAGACGACGAGTGTAATCCGTATACTCTGCAGATCCTTCCCTGACGGTGGCGAGGAGTTGAGACAGCTCGAGCGCCTGTTTACGCTGTTCAAGTTCAGGAGGGAGACAACCGGCATTTTTCAACATGCGATAGCCGGCGCGCAGTTCAGGAGGTACATGCGAATCGTCATCCAGTACCAAAGGCTGGCCATTGCCGGGTAGGTTATCGAATTCACCCTGCCGTTGGGCATCCTGAATGTGTCTCTCTGCCCATTGGTCGAGTAGCCACATAGCAAAACTCCGGAGAGAAGGAAAAGAATATGACTATTGTAGAAAAGTGGGGATGCAGCAGATATAAAAAAACCCGCCGAGGCGGGTTTTTTTACGATACTACAGATTACTCTGCAGCAGCTTCTGCTTTCTCTGAACGATCAACCAGCTCGATGTAAGCCATCGGAGCGTTGTCGCCTGCACGGAAGCCACACTTCAGAATGCGAGTGTAACCACCGGCACGGCTCGCGAAACGCGGGCCCAGTTCATTAAACAGTTTTGCCACGATCTCGTTATCACGAGTGCGGGCGAATGCCAGACGACGATTAGCAACGCTGTCAGTCTTGGCAAGAGTAATCAGCGGCTCAACTACGCGACGCAGCTCTTTCGCTTTAGGCAGGGTCGTCTTGATGATTTCATGACGAACCAGTGAACCTGCCATGTTGCGGAACATAGCCTGGCGATGGCTGCTGTTGCGGTTCAGTTGACGACCACTCTTACGATGGCGCATGACCTTATCCTTCTCAGTAAAACCTTAACCTGTGATCCGGTTACTCGTCAGCAATGCTTGCCGGTGGCCAGTTTTCCAGGCGCATGCCCAGAGACAGACCACGTGAAGCCAGCACGTCTTTAATCTCAGTAAGAGATTTTTTACCCAGGTTCGGCGTTTTCAGCAACTCAACCTCGGTACGCTGTACCAGATCACCGATATAGTGGATAGCTTCTGCCTTGAGGCAGTTAGCAGAGCGGACAGTCAATTCCAGATCGTCAACAGGGCGCAGCAGGATCGGATCGAATTCTGGTTTCTCTTCTTTCACTTCCGGCTGACGTACATCACGTAAGTCAACGAAAGCTTCCAGTTGTTCTGCCAGGATGGTTGCCGCACGACGAATCGCCTCTTCAGGATCGATTGTGCCGTTGGTTTCCATTTCGATGACCAGCTTGTCCAGGTCGGTACGCTGTTCTACACGCGCTGCTTCAACATTGTAGGCAATACGCTCTACAGGGCTGTAGCATGCGTCGACCAGCAGACGGCCGATTGGGCGCTCATCTTCTTCCGAATGAATTCGGGCAGAAGCCGGCACATAACCACGACCGCGCTGAACTTTGATACGCATGCTAATAGCTGCGTTCTCATCGGTCAGGTGGCAGATCACGTGCTGCGGCTTGACGATTTCGACATCACCATCATGGGTGATGTCGGCTGCAGTCACAGGGCCAATGCCAGATTTATTCAGAGTAAGAATAACTTCATCTTTACCCTGAACTCTCACCGCCAGCCCTTTCAGGTTGAGCAGGATTTCAAGGATATCTTCCTGAACGCCTTCTTTGGTGCTGTACTCATGAAGTACACCATCAATCTCAACCTCGGTCACCGCGCAACCCGGCATCGATGAGAGCAGAATACGGCGCAGTGCGTTACCCAGAGTATGGCCAAAGCCACGCTCTAAAGGCTCAAGGGTCACCTTGGCGTGCGTCGAACTCACTTGCTCGATATCTACCAGGCGCGGTTTTAGAAACTCTGTCACAGAACCCTGCATTGTGTCCTCTCTTTGGTACTAAGCTTTACTTGGAGTAAAGCTCGACGATCAGGTGTTCGTTAATGTCCGCAGACAGATCAGAACGTTCCGGCTGACGCTTGAACGTACCTTCCATCTTGCCAGCATCAACTTCCAGCCAGGTTGGCTTTTCACGCTGCTCAGCCAGCTCCAGAGCGGCTTTCACGCGAGATTGCTTTTTCGCTTTCTCACGAATGCTAACAACGTCATTCGCTTTAACCTGATAAGAAGCGATGTTAACAACACGACCGTTTACCATGATTGCTTTATGGCTAACCATCTGACGTGCTTCAGCACGAGTGGCGCCAAAGCCCATACGGTATACAACGTTGTCCAGACGACCTTCCAGCAGAGCCAACAGGTTTTCACCGGTGTTGCCTTTCAGACGTGCTGCTTCTTTATAGTAGTTACGGAACTGACGCTCCAGCACACCGTACATACGGCGAACTTTCTGCTTTTCACGCAACTGCACACCATAGTCAGACAGACGCGGTTTACGCGCACCGTGCTGGCCAGGAGCTTGTTCAATTTTACACTTGGTATCGATCGCGCGAACGCCAGACTTAAGGAATAAGTCGGTGCCCTCACGACGGCTCAGCTTGAGCTTAGGACCCAAATATCTTGCCATTTTCTATCTCCAACAAACCTGGAAAACGAACGCGTTATACGCGACGTTTTTTCGGCGGACGACAACCGTTATGAGGGATCGGAGTCACATCAGTAATATTAGTGATGCGGAAACCAGCGGCGTTCAGAGCACGAACGGTAGATTCGCGACCCGGACCCGGACCTTTTACCATAACTTCCAGATTCTTGATGCCGTATTCTTTTACGGCTTCAGCGCAACGCTCTGCTGCAACCTGAGCTGCGAACGGAGTGGATTTGCGAGAACCACGGAAACCGGAACCACCGGCTGTTGCCCAACCCAGTGCGTTACCCTGACGATCAGTAATAGTAACGATGGTGTTGTTGAAAGAAGCATGGATATGAGCCACGCCGTCAGAGACTTGTTTTCTTACACGCTTACGTGCACGAACTGGTGCCTTTGCCATTATTCAATCACCCCGATTATTTCTTGATCGGTTTGCGCGGACCCTTACGGGTACGTGCGTTGGTCTTAGTACGCTGACCGCGCACTGGCAGACCACGACGATGACGCAAACCGCGATAGCAACCAAGGTCCATAAGGCGCTTGATGCTCATGCTAACTTCACGGCGCAGATCACCTTCAACGACAAATTTGGCAACTTCGTCACGCAGCGTGTCGATTTGTTCTTCAGACAGCTCACTGATCTTAACATCTTCAGCGATACCCGCTGCAGCCAGAATGGCTTTAGAACGGGTCTTGCCGACGCCATAGATCGAAGTTAATGCGATCACAGCATGTTTCTGATCAGGAATGTTAATGCCTGCTATACGGGCCACTATGCACTCCTACTATTTAATATGTACGCACCATGCTGAAAAGCCCGTTTTCAGGATACTCAAATGGAAACGTACAGACATACAAAAGATTGGCTGGCTAATCTAGCCAGCTCAACCCAACTTTGCAAGAAAAATATGCGAAATAATCAGCCTTGGCGCTGTTTATGCTTCGGCTCGGCACTGCAAATCACACGGATGACACCATCACGCTTAACGATTTTGCAGTTACGGCATAATTTCTTGACGGAAGCACGAACTTTCATTTTTACTCTCCGTAACTTCTCGGGCGACCTTTTAGCGGCCGTAGCCTTTCAGGTTCGCCTTCTTCAATGCAGACTCGTACTGACTTGACATCATCAGAGTTTGCACTTGAGCCATAAAGTCCATAATCACGACAACAACGATAAGCAGTGAGGTTCCACCGAAGTAGAACGGTACTTTCATCGCATCACGCATGAACTCCGGGATCAGGCAAATAAAAGTAATATAAAGCGCACCAACCAAAGTCAGGCGAGTCATTACTTTATCGATATACTTCGCCGTTTGCTCTCCCGGACGAATTCCTGGTACAAATGCACCGGACTTCTTCAGGTTATCTGCTGTTTCACGTGGGTTGAAGACCAACGCCGTGTAGAAGAAACAGAAGAAGATGATCGCAGACGCATAGAGTAACACATAAAGCGGTTGCCCAGGCTGCAAATACAGCGAAATTGTTGTCAGCCAGTTCCAACCAGTACCGCCCCCGAACCATGACGCGATGGTTGCCGGGAACAGAATAATACTGGAAGCGAAGATTGCCGGGATTACCCCTGCCATATTCACTTTCAGCGGTAAATGTGTGCTCTGTGCAGCATAGACACGACGACCTTGCTGACGTTTTGCGTAGTTTACCACAATGCGGCGTTGACCACGTTCAACGAAGATAACAAAGAACGTCACTGCAAATACTAATACTGCAACCAACAGCAACAGGAGGAAGTGCAGGTCGCCTTGACGCGCTTGCTCGATCGTATGGGCAATGGCTGGCGGGAGTCCCGCAACAATACCAGCGAAAATAATGATCGAAATACCGTTACCGATACCACGTTCAGTAATTTGTTCGCCGAGCCACATCAGGAACATTGTTCCTGAGACCAGACTTACAACAGCGGTGAAATAGAATGCAAAGCCCGGGTTAATAACCAGGCCCTGCATACCAGGCATATTCGGAAGACCGGTAGCAATACCGATCGACTGAAATATTGCCAGCACCAGAGTGCCGTAACGGGTGTACTGGCTGATCTTACGACGACCAGACTCCCCTTCTTTCTTCAGTTCTGCCAGAGTCGGATGAACGACAGTCAGCAGCTGGATAATAATCGATGCCGAAATGTACGGCATGATACCCAGAGCAAAGATAGAAGCACGGCTGAGAGCACCACCAGAGAACATGTTAAACATTTCAATGATGGTGCCACGCTGTTGCTCAAGCAGTTTGGCAAGTACAGCGGCATCAATACCAGGGATCGGAATGAAAGAGCCAATACGGAAAACAATCAGCGCACCGATCACAAACAAAAGTCTGCGTTTCAGTTCGCCAAGCCCACCTTTGGCACTTTGAAAATCTAATCCCGGTTGTTTAGCCATCTGCTACTTATTCCTCAATTTTACCGCCAGCAGCTTCGATAGCAGCACGAGCACCTTTAGTAACACGCAGGCCACGAACAGTTACCGGAGTAGAAACTTCACCAGACAGGATCACTTTCGCGAACTCGATCTGAATACCGATAATGTTTGCTGCTTTCAGCGTGTTCAGGTCTACAACGCCGCCTTCAACTTTCGCCAGGTCAGACAGACGAACTTCGGCTGTGATCGCTGATTTGCGAGAAGTGAAGCCGAACTTCGGCAGACGACGGTACAGTGGCATCTGACCACCCTCGAAACCGCGACGTACGCCACCGCCAGAACGAGAGTTCTGACCTTTGTGACCACGACCACCGGTTTTACCGAGGCCAGAACCGATACCACGACCCAGGCGTTTACCCGCCTTTTTAGAGCCTTCGGCCGGAGACAGAGTATTTAAACGCATCTCTTACTCCTCAACTTTAACCATGAAGTAAACCGCGTTGACCATACCACGAACAGCAGGAGTATCCTCGCGCTCAACGGTATGACCAATACGACGCAGACCCAGGCCAAGCAGCGTTGCCTTGTGTTTCGGCAGACGTCCGATTGCACTGCGGGTTTGTGTAATTTTAATAGTCTTTGCCATGGTCAATTACCCCAGAATTTCTTCAACGGATTTACCACGCTTGGCAGCGACCATTTCTGGAGATTTCATATTTTCCAGGCCATCAATAGTTGCACGAACCACGTTAATCGGGTTGGTGGAACCATATGCTTTAGCCAGAACGTTATGAACTCCAGCAACTTCCAGAACGGCGCGCATTGCACCACCGGCGATGATACCGGTACCTTCGGAAGCTGGCTGCATGAAGACACGAGAACCCGTGTGAGTACCCTTAACAGGGTGCTGCAGGGTGCCGTGGTTCAGCGCGACGTTAATCATATTGCGACGGGCTTTTTCCATCGCTTTCTGGATCGCTGCTGGAACTTCACGCGCTTTACCGTAACCAAAACCAACGCGACCGTTACCGTCACCAACTACAGTCAGAGCTGTGAAGGAGAAAATACGACCACCTTTAACGGTTTTAGATACGCGGTTAACCGCGATCAGCTTTTCCTGCAGTTCGCCAGCCTGTTTTTCGATGTGAGCCATCTTACACCTCTACCTTAGAACTGAAGGCCAGCTTCACGGGCAGCATCTGCCAGTGCCTGGACGCGACCATGATATTGGAACCCGGAACGGTCAAAGGACACAACTGTGATGCCTTTTTCCAGAGCGCGTTCAGCAACAGCTTTACCTACAGCTGCAGCAGCGTCTTTGTTACCGGTGTACTTCAATTGTTCTGTAATAGCTTTTTCTACAGTAGAAGCAGCTACCAGAACTTCAGAACCGTTTGGTGCAATGACCTGTGCGTAAATGTGACGCGGGGTACGATGTACCACCAGGCGAGTTGCACCCAGCTCTTTGAGCTTGCGGCGTGCGCGGGTCGCACGACGGATACGAGCAGATTTCTTATCCATAGTGTTACCTTACTTCTTCTTAGCCTCTTTGGTACGCACGACTTCGTCGGCGTAACGAACACCCTTGCCTTTATAAGGCTCAGGACGACGGTAGGCGCGCAGATCTGCTGCAACCTGACCGATCAGCTGTTTATCAGCGCCTTTCAGCACGATTTCAGTCTGAGTCGGACATTCTGCAGTAATACCTGCTGGCAGCTGATGTTCAACAGGGTGTGAGAAGCCCAGAGACAGGCCTACTGCATTCCCTTTGATCGCTGCACGGTAACCTACACCAACCAGCTGAAGCTTTTTAGTGAAGCCTTCGGTAACACCAACAACCATTGAGTTCAGCAGGGCACGCGCGGTACCAGCCTGAGCCCAGCCATCAACGTAACCAGTACGTGGGCCGAAGGTCAGAGCGTTGTCTGCATGATTAACTTCAACAGCATCGTTGAGGGTACGAGTCAGCTCGCCATTTTTACCTTTGATCGTAATAACCTGACCGTCGATTTTTACATCAACGCCGGCAGGAATAACGACCGGTGCTTTAGCAACACGAGACATTTTTTCCTCCGATTAGGCTACGTAGCAGATAATTTCGCCACCAAGACCAGCCTGGCGCGCTGCACGATCAGTCATAACACCTTTAGAGGTAGAAACAACTGCGATACCCATGCCGGCCATAACTTTTGGCAGCTCATCTTTTTTCTTATAGATGCGCAGGCCTGGGCGGCTGACACGCTGAATGCTTTCTACAACAGCTTTACCCTGGAAATACTTAAGAGTAAGTTCCAGTTCCGGCTTGGTGTCGCCTTCAACTTTAAAATCTTCGATAAAACCTTCTTCCTTCAGCACGTTGGCAATTGCCACTTTCAGCTTGGCGGAAGGCATGGTGACCGCAACTTTGTTCGCGGCCTGACCGTTACGGATACGGGTCAGCATATCCGCGATCGGATCTTGCATGCTCATCTGTCTTTACTCCCGTGATTCAATTGGTAATTACCAGCTAGCCTTTTTCAAGCCTGGTACTTCACCGCGCATGGCGGCTTCACGCAGTTTGATACGGCTCAACCCGAACTTGCCCACGAAACCATGTGGACGACCTGTTTGACGACAGCGGTTACGCTGACGAGACGGGCTGGAATCACGCGGCAGAGACTGCAGCTTGAGAACAGCATTCCAACGATCTTCGTCGGAAGCGTTCACATCAGAAATGATCGCTTTCAGTTCAGCGCGTTTAGCGAAGAATTTATCAGCTAAAGCCACGCGCTTTACTTCGCGTGCTTTCATTGATTGCTTAGCCATTCAGTAACCCTACCTTACTTGCGGAACGGGAAGTCAAACGCAGCCAGCAGAGCGCGGCCTTCTTCGTCAGATTTCGCAGTAGTGGTAATGGTAATATCCAAACCACGCACGCGATCGACTTTATCGTAGTCGATCTCTGGGAAGATGATCTGCTCACGGACACCCATGCTGTAGTTGCCACGACCGTCGAAAGACTTTGCGGACAGGCCACGGAAGTCACGGATACGAGGAACAGCAATAGAGATCAGGCGCTCAAGGAACTCCCACATGCGTTCGCCACGCAGAGTTACTTTACAGCCGATCGGATAGCCCTGACGGATTTTGAAGCCTGCAACAGATTTGCGTGCTTTGGTGATCAGCGGTTTTTGACCGGAGATTGCTGTCAGATCAGCTGCTGCGTTATCCAGCAGTTTCTTGTCAGCGATCGCTTCACCAACACCCATGTTCAGGGTGATCTTCTCGACCCGAGGGACTTGCATGACAGAATTGTAGTTAAACTCAGTCATGAGTTTGTTAACTACTTCGTCTTTGTAGTAATCATGCAGTTTCGCCATCGTACTACTCCAAATTACTTGATAGTTTCGCTGTTAGACTTGAAGAAACGGACTTTTTTGCCGTCTTCGAATCTAAAGCCTACACGGTCAGCCTTACCGGTTGCCGCATTGAAGATTGCAACGTTAGAAACCTGAATTGCAGCTTCTTTTTCAACGATGCCACCTGGCTGGTTCAGGGCCGGAACCGGCTTCTGATGTTTCTTGACCAGGTTGATACCTTCAACGACGAGTTTGCCGGAAGACAGAACATTTTTTACTTTACCGCGTTTACCTTTATCTTTACCGGTTAACACGATAACTTCGTCATCACGACGGATTTTCGCTGCCATGATTCGCTCCTTAGAGTACTTCTGGTGCCAGAGAGATAATTTTCATGAACTTTTCAGTACGAAGTTCACGAGTTACCGGCCCAAAGATACGCGTGCCGATAGGCTGCTCGCTGTTATTGTTTAAAATAACGCATGCATTACCATCGAAGCGAATGACAGAACCGTCAGGGCGACGAACACCCTTCCTGGTGCGCACCACTACCGCTTTCAGCACATCACCTTTCTTGACCTTACCACGTGGAATTGCTTCCTTGATGGTGATCTTGATGATGTCGCCTACGCCTGCGTAGCGACGGTGCGAGCCACCCAGAACCTTGATACACATTACGCGACGTGCACCGGAGTTGTCGGCGACGTTCAGCATAGTCTGTTCTTGGATCATTTCAGTGCTCCGCTAATGTCAACTACTACCTGAGACTCTAAAATCAGAGCCGTTAAAAAGCCCCATATCGAGGGCGCGGCATTATAACACCGCTTCTGCAATATGGGTAGAAAAAATAAACGGCCCATTGCTGAGCCGTTTATTCGTATCGAGAAGGCTACTCTATTACAGAACCGCTTTCTCTACAACGCGAACCAGCGTCCAGGACTTAGTCTTGGACAGTGGACGGCATTCACGGATTTCAACCTTGTCGCCGATACCACATTCGTTGTTCTCGTCATGTACGTGCAGTTTGGTCGTACGCTTGATGAATTTACCGTAGATCGGGTGTTTCACAATACGTTCGATAGCAACAACGATGGATTTCTCCATTTTGTCGCTAACAACACGACCTTGCAGAGTACGGATTTTATCGGTCATTACGCACCCGCCTTCTGAGTCAGTAAAGTCTTAACGCGTGCAACATCACGACGCACTTGCTTCAGCAGGTGAGTCTGTTGCAGCTGGCCACTTGCAGCCTGCATACGCAGGTTGAACTGCTCACGCAGCAGGTTCAGCAGCTCAGCGTTCAGCTCTTCTACGCTTTTTTCACGCAGCTCATTTGCTTTCATTACATCACCGTCTTAGTTACAAAGGTGGTTTTGATAGGCAGTTTCGCTGCTGCCAGGCCGAAGGCTTCACGGGCCAGCTCTTCCGGAACACCGTCCATTTCATACAGGACTTTGCCCGGCTGAATCAAGGCAACCCAGTACTCCACGTTACCTTTACCTTTACCCATACGAACTTCCAGCGGCTTCTCGGTAATTGGTTTGTCCGGGAATACACGGATCCAAATTTTACCTTGACGCTTAACTGCACGGGTCATAGCACGACGTGCTGCTTCGATCTGACGTGCAGTCAGACGACCACGGCCAACAGCTTTCAGACCGAAAGTGCCGAAGCTAACATCCGTACCCTGCGCCAGACCACGGTTGCGGCCTTTGTGCACTTTACGGAATTTTGTACGCTTTGGTTGTAACATCAGCGACGCTCCTTATTTACGGCCTTTACGCTGCTGCTTTTTAGGTTGCGCAGCCGGTTTTTCCGGTTGTTCAACAGCAGCCATACCACCCAGGATCTCACCTTTGAAGATCCATACCTTAACGCCGATTACACCGTAAGTGGTGTGCGCTTCAGAGGTGTTGTAGTCGATGTCAGCACGCAGAGTGTGCAGCGGTACGCGACCTTCGCGGTACCATTCGGTACGTGCGATTTCCGCGCCGCCCAGACGGCCGCTAACTTCAACTTTGATACCTTTAGCGCCCAGACGCATTGCGTTCTGTACGGCACGCTTCATAGCACGACGGAACATAACGCGACGTTCCAGCTGTGAAGTGATGCTGTCAGCAACCAATTTAGCGTCCAGTTCAGGCTTACGAACTTCAGCGATATTGATCTGTGCAGGAACGCCAGCGATATCCGCTACGACCTTGCGCAGTTTTTCTACGTCTTCGCCTTTCTTACCGATTACGATGCCAGGGCGAGCAGTGTGAATGGTCACACGGATGCTCTTAGCTGGACGCTCGATAACGATACGAGATACAGACGCTTTAGCCAGTTCCTTAGTCAGGTACTGACGTACTTTAAAATCGCTGTCCAGGTTGTCAGCGAATTCTTTGGTGTTCGCAAACCAGGTTGAGTTCCATGGTTTTACAATACCCAGGCGAATACCATTAGGATGTACTTTCTGACCCATTGCTAGTCTCCAGAGTCTCAGCGATCGGACACAACCACAGTAATGTGGCTGGTGCGCTTCAGGATGCGATCTGCACGACCTTTCGCACGCGGCATAATGCGCTTCATGCTCGGGCCTTCGTCTACGAAGATTTTCGCGACTTTCAGATCGTCAATGTCAGCGCCATCGTTGTGTTCAGCGTTAGCAATGGCAGATTCCAGAACTTTCTTGACCAGTACAGCCGCTTTCTTATTGGTGTAGGTCAGAATATCCAGGGCCTGCGACACTTTCTTACCGCGAATCAGGTCAGCAACAAGGCGAACCTTCTGAGCAGAAGAACGAGCATGGCGATGTTGAGCTAAAGTTTCCATCTCTTCCTCCTACCTTATTTCTTCTTCGCTTTTTTATCAGCAGCGTGGCCGCGATAAGTACGAGTCGGTGCGAATTCACCCAGTTTGTGACCGACCATTTCGTCGGAAACAAATACTGGAACGTGCTGACGACCATTATGGACAGCGATGGTCAAACCGATCATGTTAGGAAAGATCGTTGAACGACGGGACCAAGTGCGCAGGGGCTTCTTGTCTCCGCTTTCCACCGCTTTCTCTACCTTCTTCAGCAAGTGCAGGTCAATAAAAGGACCTTTCTTGAGAGAACGTGGCATGGCTTATCCTCTAATATTATTTGCTACGGCGACGTACGATAAATTTATCAGTACGCTTGTTGCTGCGGGTCTTCTTACCTTTGGTCTGAACGCCCCACGGAGTTACCGGGTGCTTACCAAAGTTACGACCTTCACCACCACCATGTGGGTGGTCGACTGGGTTCATCGCAGTACCGCGAACGGTAGGACGAACACCACGCCAGCGTGCAGCACCTGCTTTACCCAGAACGCGCAGCATATGCTCAGCATTGCCAACTTCGCCCAGAGTAGCGCGGCAGTCTGCTTCGACTTTACGCATTTCACCAGAACGCAGACGCAGGGTGACATAAGCACCATCACGCGCAACGATCTGAACGTAAGTACCAGCGGAACGTGCCAGCTGACCGCCTTTACCTGGTTTCATTTCTACGTTATGAACGGTAGAACCAACCGGGATATTGCGCATCGGCAGGGTGTTACCTGCTTTGATTGCAGCATCAACGCCAGACTGAATCTGGTCGCCAGCTTTCAGGCCTTTAGGGGCCAGGATGTAACGGCGTTCGCCATCTTTGTACAGAACCAGCGCGATGTTCGCGGAACGGTTCGGATCGTACTCAAGACGCTCAACAACTGCTGGGATACCGTCTTTGTTGCGTTTAAAGTCAACAATACGATAAGCCTGCTTGTGGCCACCACCGATGTGACGAGTGGTGATACGGCCATTGTTGTTACGACCACCGGATTTGCTGTTCTTTTCCAGCAACGGAGCAAAAGGCTTGCCCTTGTGCAGCTCAGGGTTAACCACTTTAACAACGTGGCGACGACCCGGAGATGTCGGTTTACATTTAACAACTGCCATTGTATTACTCCTCCGACTTACTCAGCGCCGCCAACGAAGTCCAGATTCTGGCCTTCTTTCAGGGTGACGTAAGCTTTTTTCCAGTCGCTACGACGACCGATACGCTGTCCGTGACGTTTAACTTTCCCTTTAACTACCAGGGTGTTAACGACTTCGACTTCGACTTCAAACAGTTTCTGCACAGCAGCTTTGATTTCTGCTTTGGTCGCGTCTTTAGCAACTTTGAGAACGATGGTGTTACTTTTTTCCATCGCAGCAGACGCTTTTTCAGAAACGTGCGGTGCACGCAGCACCTTCAGCAGACGTTCTTCACGAATCATGCCAGCATCTCCTCAACTTGCTTAACAGCATCAGCAGTCATTACGACTTTGTCGAAGGCGATCAGGCTAACCGGGTCGATACCAGTTGCATCGCGTACGTCAACCTTGTGCAGGTTGCGCGCAGCCAGGAACAGGTTCTCGTCCAGCTCACCGGTGATGATCAGCACATCTTCCAGAGCCATGTCTTTCAGTTTCTGTGCCAGCAGCTTAGTTTTAGGCGCTTCTACAGAGAAAGATTCGACAACGATCAGACGATCCTGACGTACCAGTTCGGACAGGATGCTTTTCAGCGCGCCGCGGTACATCTTTTTGTTAACTTTTTGACTGTGGTCCTGCGGGCGAGCAGCGAAGGTCACGCCACCGGAACGCCAGATCGGGCTCTTGATAGAACCTGAACGCGCACGGCCGGTACCTTTCTGGCGCCACGGCTTTTTGCCGGAACCAGTTACTTCAGCACGAGTCTTCTGAGCACGAGTACCCTGACGAGCACCAGCTGCATAAGCAACAACAACCTGGTGAACCAGCGCTTCGTTGAAATCACGACCGAAGGTAGTTTCGGAAACAGTCAGCGCGCTCTGCGCGTCTTTCAATACTAATTCCATTGCTATCCCCTTACGCCTTCACAGCTGGTTTAACGATCAGGTCGCTACCGGTTGCACCCGGAACCGCACCTTTAACCAGCAGCAGGTTGCGCTCAGCGTCAACACGTACTACGTCCAGGCTCTGAACGGTTACACGTTCGTTACCCAGCTGACCTGCCATTTTCTTGCCTTTGAACACTTTGCCCGGAGTCTGGTTCTGACCGATAGAACCCGGAACGCGGTGAGACAAGGAGTTACCGTGAGTAGCGTCCTGGGTACGGAAGTTCCAGCGCTTAACGGTACCAGCAAAACCTTTACCTTTAGAGGTACCGGTTACGTCAACTTTTTTAACTTCTGCAAACAGCTCAACGCTAATGTCCTGACCTACGGTGAACTCTTCGCCTTCAGCAAGACGGAATTCCCACAGACCACGGCCAGCTTCTACGCCAGCTTTAGCGAAGTGACCAGCTTCCGGCTTGGTTACACGGTTAGCTTTTTTAGCACCAGTGGTAACCTGAACGGCACGGTAGCCATCGTTAGCCAGATCTTTAACCTGAGTAACGCGGTTTGCTTCAACTTCGATTACGGTTACTGGGATAGAAACGCCATCTTCAGTGAAGATGCGGGTCATACCCACTTTTTTACCGACTAAACCAATCATTGTATCAACCTCTCAATCGCTCGATGACCTGATTAACCCAGGCTGATCTGCACGTCTACACCGGCAGCCAGATCCAGACGCATCAGAGCATCAACGGTTTTCTCAGTTGGCTCAACGATGTCAACCAGACGCTTGTGAGTGCGGATCTCGTACTGATCACGCGCGTCTTTGTTAACGTGCGGAGAGATCAGAACGGTAAAGCGCTCTTTGCGGGTCGGCAGCGGGATCGGACCACGGACTTGCGCACCAGTGCGCTTAGCAGTCTCGACGATTTCCGCGGTTGATTGATCGATCAGACGATGATCAAACGCTTTAAGGCGGATACGGATTCTTTGGTTCTGCATGAGACCAGAGCTCCAATTATTTTATAAACGAAAATGATCACTACTCAGACCCATTACGATTGATGGGAGAGTGTAACCGTTCTTACGTAGCCCCCCGATTGGGAGCGTTGTTAGGCAACTGAAAAAGATTGTTGCCCGGGGTTCAGATTGAACCAGCTGTCAATTACGACAAGCCCGCGCATTATACGTAAATCTGCGCAAGACGCAAGCCTGGTTTAGAAAATAGACGGTAGCGCTCACTTTTTGCGAGGCGCCTCGTAAACGTGCTGCAAAATTACCGCGTCGCGATAACAGTCAGGAAGGCGTCTCGCAGAGTTATGTTTTTTTATTTGTTTAGCCTTCAGGTTTGAGAGGAGTATGGCCGCACACATTACATGGAGGTCAAGGCCAATGCTCACTACCCTACCCTTTCTGATAACCTACCTGGGTTTAACCATCCTGCTTGTTCGTGAGGATATCCGATCGCATTTGCTTCCGGATAAATACCTGTGTCCTCTGCTCTGGGCTGGTCTGCTTTATCACCTTTGTCTTCGTCCCGAGCAGTTGCCTGCCGCAGTGGCGGGCGCGATAGCGGGCTATGCTGGTTTCGCGATTATTTATTGGACTTATAAATTGATTCGAAAACGTGAAGGTCTGGGATATGGTGATGTGAAGTATCTGGGTGCACTGGGTGCCTGGCATGGGTGGTGCGTGCTTCCTGTACTGGCTTTATCAGCTGCCCTGTTGGCAACGCTTTATCTTTTGATACTTGCGATGTGCAAACCTGAAAAACAGGTATTAAAAAACCCGCTACCATTTGGGCCTTTTATGGCGGCAGCGGGTTTAATGCTGGGCATGGACAGCCTGATCAGCTTTCCACTTTAATCTGCGACTGGAGGTAATTTTGCAGCCCAATTTTACCAATAAGATCCAGTTCAGTTTCGAGCCAGTCAATATGACCTTCTTCATCGGCCAGGATCTGAATCATCATGTCGCGGCTGACGTAATCGTGAACGCTGTCCGCATAAGCGATAGCTTCACGCAAGTCTTTCGCACCCTCAAGTTCCAGTGCCAGATCCGAACGCAGCATTTCTTCGACATCTTCACCAATGCCCAGCTTGCCAAGATCCTGCAGGTTGGGGATACCTTCGAGAAATAAAATACGCTCGATGTACTTATCGGCATGTTTCATCTCGTCGATAGATTCATGGTATTCAACGTCGTTGAGGCGAGTCAGCCCCCAGTTTTTGAACATTCTCGCATGGAGAAAGTATTGATTGATTGCGACAAGCTCATTTCCCAATAATTTATTGAGATAACTTATGATTTTAATATCACCTTTCATTATAGTCCCTCCGCTTCCACTCATTGAAGCGTAGATGGGGCTACAGGGATGTCAAAAAAAAGAGTGAGTCTCAGGCAATCTCTTTGTATTCCGGGATCTGCATCAATTCATCCTGCATGATTTCACGGGCAGCACGAACGCACTTACCGCATTGATTTCCTACTGGAATAAACTTACGCAGCTGCTGAAAAGATTGAGGTTGAAACTGGCGAACGGCCTGCCGAATTTTTTTATCGCTTACACCGTTACATAAACAAACGTACATAACCACTCCCGTTCAAAATATGCGCAAAGTGTAAGTGAGAATAATTATGATTACAATAGCACAATCGCCATGATACGGGGCGGGAGCGAACAAAAAATGCGAAAATTTGTGACAGGGACAATCCTGCAAAAACAAAAAAGGACGCCGAAGCGTCCTTTTTAATTCAGGGATAATTAATTAGCCCAGAACTTTAGCAACAACACCCGCGCCAACGGTACGGCCGCCTTCACGGATTGCGAAACGCAGACCGTCGTCCATCGCGATTGGGTGGATCAGGGTAACAACCATTTTGATGTTGTCGCCTGGCATTACCATCTCAACGCCTTCTGGCAGTTCGATGGTACCGGTCACGTCAGTAGTACGGAAGTAGAACTGTGGACGGTAGCCTTTGAAGAACGGAGTATGACGGCCGCCTTCGTCTTTGGACAGAATGTACACTTCAGATTCGAACTTGGTGTGTGGCTTGATTGAGCCTGGCTTAGCCAGAACCTGACCACGTTCGATTTCTTCACGTTTGATACCACGCAGCAGAACACCAACGTTCTCACCGGCACGGCCTTCGTCCAGCAGTTTGCGGAACATTTCAACGCCGGTACAGGTAGACTTCGCAGTCTCTTTGATACCAACGATTTCAACTTCTTCACCAACTTTGATGATACCGCGCTCTACACGACCGGTAACAACGGTACCACGACCGGAGATGGAGAATACGTCTTCGATTGGCAGCAGGAATGGCTTGTCAATCGCACGCTCTGGTTCCGGGATGTAAGAATCCAGGTAGCCAGCCAGTTCGATGATTTTCTCTTCCCACTCAGCTTCGCCTTCCAGCGCTTTCAGAGCAGAACCACGAACGATTGGAGTGTCGTCGCCCGGGAAGTCGTACTGGGACAGAAGTTCACGAACTTCCATTTCTACCAGTTCCAGCAGCTCTTCGTCATCAACCATGTCGCATTTGTTCAGGAACACGATGATGAAAGGAACGCCTACCTGACGACCCAGCAGGATGTGCTCACGGGTCTGAGGCATCGGGCCGTCAGTCGCAGCAACAACCAGGATCGCGCCGTCCATCTGCGCAGCACCGGTGATCATGTTTTTAACATAGTCGGCGTGGCCCGGGCAGTCTACGTGTGCGTAGTGGCGAGTCGGGGTGTCGTATTCAACGTGGGAAGTGTTGATGGTGATACCACGAGCTTTTTCTTCTGGTGCGTTATCGATCTGGTCGAATGCACGAGCAGAACCACCGTAGGTTTTTGCCAGAACGGTAGTGATTGCAGCAGTCAGGGTAGTTTTACCGTGGTCAACGTGGCCGATAGTACCAACGTTGACGTGCGGTTTTGTACGTTCAAATTTTTCTTTAGACACGGCTATATTCCTTACTATAGTGCTCTCCCCTTTGGAGAGAGCACGGGACTTAGGTTTTAATCCTGTGGATTATTTACCACGGGCTTCAATTACGGCCTGAGCAACGTTGTTCGGCGCATCATCATACTTCAGGAATTCCATAGTGTATGATGCACGACCTTTGGTCAGAGAACGCAGCTGAGTTGCATATCCGAACATTTCAGACAGCGGAACTTCAGCGTGGATCTTAACGCCAGTTACTTCAGATTCCTGACCACGCAGCATACCGCGACGACGGCTCAAGTCACCGATAACGTCACCGGTGTTCTCTTCAGGAGTTTCTACTTCAACCTTCATGATCGGCTCAAGCAGAACTGGTTTCGCTTTCTTAAAGCCTTCTTTAAAGGCGATAGAAGCTGCCAGTTTAAACGCCAGTTCAGAGGAGTCAACGTCATGGTAAGAACCGAAGTGCAGACGAACACCCATGTCTACTACCGGATAACCAGCCAGTGGACCAGACTTCAGCTGCTCCTGGATACCTTTATCAACGGCAGGGATGTATTCGCCAGGAATTACACCACCTTTGATGTCGTTGATGAACTCGTAACCTTTCGGATTAGAGCCCGGCTCCAGTGGGTACATGTCGATCACAACGTGACCATACTGACCACGACCACCAGACTGCTTAGCGTGTTTACCTTCAACATCGGTAACTTTCTGACGAATCGCTTCGCGATAAGCAACCTGAGGTTTACCTACGTTAGCTTCAACGTTGAATTCACGCTTCATACGGTCAACGATGATGTCCAGGTGCAGTTCACCCATACCGGCGATGATGGTCTGGTTAGATTCTTCATCAGTCCATACGCGGAATGATGGGTCTTCTTTAGCCAGACGGCCCAGAGCCAGACCCATTTTTTCCTGGTCAGCTTTGGTTTTTGGTTCAACGGCGATAGAGATTACCGGCTCTGGGAACTCCATGCGCTCCAGAATGATTGGGTGATCTGGGTTACACAGGGTGTCACCAGTAGTCACGTCTTTCAGACCGATAGCAGCAGCGATGTCGCCCGCACGAACTTCTTTGATCTCTTCACGTTTGTTCGCGTGCATCTGTACGATACGACCGAAACGCTCACGTGCAGCTTTCACGGAGTTCAGGATGGTGTCACCGGAGTTAACCACACCAGAGTACACGCGGAAGAACGTCAGGTTACCCACGAACGGGTCGGTAGCGATTTTGAACGCCAGAGCAGCAAACGGCTCGTCATCACTTGCGTGACGCTCAGCCGGCGTGTCTTTACCGTCGTCCAGGATACCGTTGATCGCAGGAACGTCTACCGGGGATGGCAGGTAGTCAACTACCGCATCCAGCATCGCCTGAACACCTTTGTTCTTGAACGCAGAACCACAGGTTACCAGGATGATCTCGTTGTTAAGAACACGCTGACGCAGAGCTTTTTTGATCTCTTCTTCAGTCAGTTCTTCACCACCCAGGTATTTCTCCATCAGGTCTTCTGAAGCTTCAGCAGCGGACTCGATCAGGTTCTGGTGCCATTCGTCAGCCAGGTCCTGCATGTCAGCCGGAATATCTTCATAAGTGAAGGTAACGCCTGCGTCTTCTTCATTCCAGTTGATGGCTTTCATTTTCACCAGGTCGATAACACCGGTGAAACCTTCTTCAGCACCAATTGCCAGCTGCAGCGGAACAGGGTTCGCGCCCAGACGGGATTTGATCTGACCAACAACTTTCAGGAAGTTCGCACCCATACGGTCCATTTTGTTAACGAACGCAATGCGTGGAACTTTATATTTGTTTGCCTGACGCCATACGGTTTCAGACTGTGGCTGAACACCACCAACTGCGCAGTAAACCATTACCGCACCATCAAGAACACGCATGGAACGTTCTACTTCGATAGTGAAGTCAACGTGGCCCGGGGTGTCGATGATGTTTACGCGATGCGGTTCATACTGCTTAGCCATACCAGACCAGAATGCAGTAGTCGCTGCAGAGGTGATGGTAATACCACGCTCCTGCTCCTGCTCCATCCAGTCCATGGTAGCGGCGCCGTCATGAACTTCACCGATTTTGTGGTTTACACCGGTGTAGAACAGAATACGTTCGGTGGTAGTGGTTTTACCGGCGTCGATGTGCGCACTGATACCAATGTTACGGTAGCGTGCGATGGGTGTTGTACGAGCCATTTGATTCCTCGTTTATCTTTTTAGGCGTTCAGTTAAGTAACCCAAAGCGGGCTGCTTCGCTGAAGCGCCCGCCTGGTGACTAATACTCCGAAGGGATTACCAACGGTAGTGTGCGAACGCCTTGTTGGCTTCTGCCATACGGTGAACGTCTTCACGTTTCTTAACTGCAGTACCTTTGTTGTCTGCAGCATCAGAAAGTTCGTTCGCCAGACGCAGAGCCATGGATTTATCACCGCGTTTACGAGCAGCTTCAACGATCCAACGCATTGCCAGAGCATTACGACGAACCGGACGAACTTCAACTGGTACCTGATAAGTAGAACCACCAACGCGGCGAGACTTAACTTCTACAGTCGGGCGCACGTTGTCGAGAGCGACTTCGAAAGCTTCCAGTTCATTTTTACCAGAACGCTGAGCCAGGGTCTCCAGCGCGCTGTATACGATTGCTTCTGCAGTAGATTTTTTACCATCTACCATCAGGATATTTACAAATTTTGCCAGCAGTTCTGATCCGAATTTCGGATCTGGAAGAATTTTACGCTGACCAATGACGCGACGACGTGGCATGGGAATACTCCGTTGTTAATTCAGGATTGTCCAAAACTCTAAGAGTTTAGTGTGACATTAAGATAAATCAGTTTGGCCTTACTTAACGGAGAACCATTAAGCCTTAGGACGTTTCACGCCGTATTTGGAGCGAGATTGCTTACGGTCTTTAACGCCGGAGCAGTCAAGCGCACCACGAACGGTGTGGTAACGAACACCCGGGAGGTCTTTTACACGACCGCCACGGATCAGGATCACGGAGTGCTCCTGCAGGTTGTGACCTTCACCACCGATGTAGGAAGTCACTTCAAAACCGTTGGTCAAACGCACACGGCATACTTTACGCAGTGCGGAGTTTGGTTTCTTAGGAGTGGTGGTATATACACGAGTACATACGCCACGTTTCTGCGGGCAGGCTTCCAGCGCAGGCACGTTGCTTTTTGCAACTTTGCGAGCGCGTGGTTTGCGTACCAGCTGGTTAACTGTTGCCATTAAATAGCTCCTGGTTTTAGCTTTTGCTTCGTAAACACGTAATAAAACGACCTCATACAATATGAGGACGCGAAATTTTAGGGCTACGTCGAAAAGGTGTCAAGAATTATACAGCGATCTCAGATCACCAGTTCAGTTGGCCGGTGTGCTGAATGGCCAGATTGACGAAATCAGTATAGCTAACCACGTCAATTTTGGTTGAAATTTGACCAGAGAGACCGCGTGCATCGATGTCATCTTTAAGCGCTGAGACAGAGATGGGGGCATTGCAGAGAATATCAACAAAACGGCTGCCTTCTACTGCCGCCAGAATGCCATCCTGAATAAGCAGCACGGCATCGCCCTCTCGCAGCATGTTTAACAGGCTCTCGATGTCGCAGTGCCAGGGGGAGTGGCTCAGGGTATGGAGCATGACCGCCTCAGAATGTCAGTATGGTGTCGTAATGGGAAAGCTGTTCACGCAGTAACGCCGGTGCGAGTACGGTAGCGTCCAGAACAAAGGGCGTGCTCTCATTCAGGCCACGCGCCTGCAGGGAAGCCGCACAGACGTAGAACGTTTCGATGTCATACAGCGGCAGGACTTTAAATGTCGCGATGTAATCGCGCGCCAGCACCACCTGCGGCTGCTGACCGGCAAGCAGCTGAAACACGCCGTCGCCAATGAAGAAAACACCGATCTCTTCCGTCAGCGCAGAAGTAGCCAGTAACGCATCCAGCCCTTCCCTTCCGGAAGCACTGCCATGCGGGGCAGAATTAAATACAAACGCAACGCGGTTCATCAGAATTGCACCATCCGGTCGCAGGTTAATGCAGCCTGAGCCAGCGCCCCGAGGCCGCTGAGGGAAAAGCCGTCATTAAGATTCGCAGCCGGCAAGCCCAGGCGTTGCGCTTCGTTCGCATCGCTCACGCCCCGACGTAGCGCCGCCGCCACGCAGATATGCAGGTCAACGCCGTGCTCCTGGTTCAGCGCCTGCCAGGCACGCACCAGATCGAACTCGTCTGATGCCGGCGACGTCAGCTGGTTAGCGTTATATACGCCTTCCCGATAAAAAAAGACGCTGACAAGCTCATGACCGGCCGCCAGCAGTGCGCGGGCAAACTGCAACGCGCTGCTGGCCTGCTGTGTACCGTACGCCGGGCCTGTCACCATGAGTGCAAAACGCATTACTTCTCTTGCCCCAGGAAATCGCCGCTTTTGAACTGACGGATGTAGAGATAGACCGTGTGCTTGGAGATATTGAGACGATCGGCCACCTGGTTAATAGCGTCTTTAATATCGAAGATGCCTTTTTCATAGAGGTTAAGCACGATCTGACGATTCTTGGCATTGTTAGAGACATTGCGATCGGCATTAACTTCTTCGATGGTGAATTCCAGCGTCTGGGTGACGAGATCTTCAACGGAAGAGGCAAAGTTGACAGAGGATCCGACATCCGGCGTTTCTGGCGGAATAAACGTGCTCATGATCTGGGAGAACGGCACATCAAGGTTCATGTTGATGCACAGTAAGCCAATCACGCGATGATCACGGTTGCGGATGGCGATGGTCACGGACTTCATGAGAACGCCGCTCTTCGCGCGGGTGAAATAGCATTTGGAGACGCTGCTGTCCGCGCCGGTCATGTCGTGCAGCATACGCAGTGCAAGGTCGGTGATCGGCGAGCCAATTTTACGGCCAGTATGCTCACCATTGGCAATGCGGATGGCAGAACATTTCAGATCTTGCAGGGAGTGCAAAACGATTTCGCAGTGGGACCCAATGAGCATCGCTAACCCGTCCACTACCGCTTCGTAGGATTTCAGAATATCGAAATCGGTCTGATCGAAAGGACGTTGATCCAGCAAATCAAGTTCGCTGGTTTCGTTGGTTAAAAGCGACCTGGTCATGAAAAAAACACTCCTTTTCAGGAGCCTGTCGGTAGGTTTTCAGGGCAGGCTCATTATTTACACGGGCAATTAAATTAATACAGCGTAGGTAGCGCTTCCAGTGTTAATTATATCTACACCACAATAAAAAAACCGCCGCTTCAGGGGCGGCGGTTTTTACCGGTTTACTTCTTGGTGGCTTCTGCCGGCGCTTCTGGCTTCGCGTCAGGCTTAGCATCCGCTTTCGGCGCTGGCTTGATGTCCAGCAGCTCTACGTCGAATACCAGCGTGGAGTTAGCCGGGATACCCGGGACGCCAGTTTTGCCATAAGCCAGATCAGGTGGGATGACCAGCTTGATTTTACCGCCTTTCTTGATGTTCTTCAGGCCTTCAGTCCAGCCAGGAATAACCCCATCCAGACGGAAGGAGAGCGGCTCACCACGGGTGTAAGAGTTATCGAACTCTTTACCGTCGGTCAGCGTACCTTTGTAGTTAACAACAACGGTATCGCTGTCCTTCGGTGCGTCGCCGGTACCTTCTTTCTCTACTTTGTAGACCAGGCCAGTAGGAGAGGTTTTCGCGCCTTTCTCTTTAGCGAAAGCGTCACGGTAGGTTTTGCCTTTCGTTTCGTTCTCAGACGCGTCTTTCTCCATCTTCTCCTGCGCTGCGCCTTTCACGCGCGCTTCGAAAGCCTGCAGAGTCTGCTCGATTTCCTGGTCAGACAGTTTGCTCTTGTCCGCAAACGCATCCTGAACGCCCGCGATCAGCTGAGCCTGGTCCAGTTTGATGCCCAGTTTTTCCTGCTCTTTCAGAGAGTTTTCCATGTAACGGCCCAGAGATGCGCCCAATGCGTAGGCTGATTTCTGGTCGTCATTTTTGAACGCCGCATTGCTGTCAGCAGTCGCAGCAGGTTTCGCAGCAGTATCAGCAGCGAAAGTCAGCGGCGCATGCAGAGCGACAGCCATCGTGGTCGCCAGCAGCGTTACTTTAAACAGTGATTTCATCCATTTCTCCAGGGCCGGGGACTCTCACCCCGTGTTAAGCGTAAATGAGTAGCGTACTATAAAACGTTGAGGAACAAATCTACAGGTAGACACCCCTGATTAGCACCACATTTCAGACTATTTTTGTTTAAATTAGTTTCGCAGCAATGGGATGTTTACTGCGCGCGGGGATAATCTCGGGTAATATTCGCCGCCGCCAGCCCCGGTCGGGGTTAAAGAGACAAACGAGGTGAATCATGCAGAATACAGAAATGGAAGCGCGTCTGGCTGAGCTTGAAAGCCGTCTGGCTTTTCAGGAGATCACCATCGATGAGCTGAATCAGACCGTCACCGCACACGAACTGGAAATGGCCAAGCTGCGGGATCTGCTGCGTCTGTTAACCGAAAAAGTGAAAGCGTCGCAGGCCTCGCACATCGCGTCGCAGTCAGAAGAGACGCCGCCGCCCCACTATTAAGACGTAAAAAAAGCGGGAATATCCCGCTTTTTTGCGCTTAAGGCGTAACGATTAGTGGCAACCGCAGCCGCCGTTACCGCCGCAACCGCCTTTACCGTGGTCGTGACCATGGTCGTGATCGTGGCCGTGACCGCCGCAGCAGCCGTCGTGACCGTGATCGTGGTCATGACCGTGCGCACCGTGAACGTGGCCGTGAGCCAGCTCTTCTTCAGTGGCTTCGCGGATGGCAACCACTTCAACGTTGAACTTCAGGTTCTGGCCAGCCAGCATGTGGTTGCCGTCAACCACAACGTGGTCGTCTTCAACTTCAGTGATTTCTACTGGAACCGGACCCTGGTCAGTTTCAGCCAGGAAACGCATGCCAACCTGCAGCTCGTCAACGCCCATGAAGACGTCTTTAGGAACACGCTGCACCAGGTTTTCATCGTACTGACCGTAAGCATCGTTAGACGCAACTTCTACGTCAAATTTGTCGCCAACTTCATGACCGTTCAACGCGTTTTCCAGACCGGAAATCAGGGAACCGTGACCGTGCAGGTAGTCCAGCGGCGCACTCACCGGAGACTCATCAACCAACACACCGTCTTCTGTACGTACCTGATAGGCCAGGCTGACCACCAGGTCTTTTGCTACTTTCATGATATCTCCTGAGCGTGGGAAAATTGCTGGCGCAGATTGTAGCCGAATTCTGCACCCGTGTACCCTTTAGCTTAAAAAAACTCGGGACATATCGCTAGTCCGGATGAAAAATGCCGATCACTTGTTCTTCTTTGCGAACGTGCTCGCGCGCCTCTTTATCGGCCTCACGCATCTGGTGCCCGCACTTAACACACTCAACAATATCGATATTGTTCTCACGCCACATGGCCAGTGAATCCTGAGCCTGACAGGCCGGGCATTTCGCGCCGGCGATAAAACGTTTACGTACCGCCATTCTCTACCTCGTTATTCAAACTCATCCCAGCCATCCAGCTGCCGACGCTCCTGCTGCATCTCTCGCTGGAAAATCTCTTCCAGCTCACGACGCGCCTCCCGTACGCGAGAGATCTGCACCGTATCGGTATGCACCGGCATCAGTTCGCGCAGCATGCGCATATCCAGACGACGAAAATGTAACTGCGCGCGCTGGGCCTGATGCGGATGCATCCCCAGCGTCACTAATGTTTTACGCCCCAGCTCCAGCGCACTGGAGAAGGTCTCGCGGGTAAAATACTTTACCCCGGCCTGGAGCAGCTCGTGTGCCTCAACACGTCCTCGCGCACGGGCAAGAATATGCAGATGCGGAAAATGCTGCTGGCAGATCTCCACCAGCTTCATGGTGTCTTCAGGATCGTTACAGGTGATGACGATCGACTCTGCCGCCTCTGCCCCTGCGGAGCGCAGCAGTTCGACCTGAGTGGCGTCACCGTAATAGACCTTGTAACCGTATTTGCGCATCAGGTTGACCGCGCTGATGTCGCGCTCCAGCACCGTCACGCGCTTTTTATTCGCCATCAGCAAACGCCCGATGACCTGCCCAAAACGTCCGAAGCCCACTACAATAACCTGGGGTTTATCATCTTCCACCCACGGGGCTTCATGCTCATCTTCCGGGGCATTGATGCGGCGGGATAACTGCTTATCGATAAGCTTCATCAACAGCGGGGTAGTCATCATCGACAGCGTAACGGTCACCAGCAGCAAGGCCATCTGATCATGCTGGAACAATCTCTGGGATGATGCTGTGGAGAAGAGCACAAAAGCAAACTCTCCCCCCTGGCTCAGCACCCCGGCAAGCTGTGCCCGCTCCGTCTGACGCAAACCGTAAACCCGCGCCAGCACGTAGAGCACCAGCATTTTGACCGCCACCAGCACGACAACACTCATCACGACCCACAGGATATGGGTGTAGAGCACGCCAAGATTCAGCGCCATGCCGACAGAGATAAAGAACAGCCCTAACAGCAGCCCTTTAAAGGGATCGATGGCAATTTCCAGTTCGTGCCGGTACTCACTCTCCGCCAGCAGCACCCCCGCAATGAAGGTGCCCAGCGCCATCGACAGCCCCAGCGCGTCCATAAACAGCGCCGAGCCCAGCACCAGCAGCAGCGTCGCGGCGGTAAACACTTCCCGCACTCCGGACGCCGCAATAAAGCGGAACACCGGACGGAGCAGATAGCGCCCGCCCACCAGCATGCCGGCAAAGGCCAGCACCTTCATGCCGATCTTCATCCAGTCGAAATGTTCATCTCCCGACCCCGCCAGCAGCGGAACCAGGGCCAGCGCCGGGATCACCGCCAGATCCTGGAACAGCAGGATCGAGAAGCCCAGCTGTCCCGCCTCGCTGCGGTTCATGCCCTTATCGCGCATCAGCTGTAACGCCATCGCCGTGGAGGACATCGCCAGACCAATCCCGCCGACCACCGCGGCCTGCCATGAGAACTGGGTCAGCATCAGGAGTCCGCCGAGGATCACCGCGCTGCACAACACCTGCGCGGCGCCAACGCCGAAGATAGAGCGCCGCAGCTGCCAGAGCTTCGCCGGGTTCAGCTCGAGGCCGATGATAAACATCAGAAAGACGACGCCCAGCTCGGAGAAGTGCAGGATTTCGTCGACGTCGCTGATGAACCCCAGCCCCCACGGTCCGATGGCAATGCCCGCCAGCAGATACCCGAGCACCGCGCCAATCCCCAGACGCGACGCCAGCGGCACCGCCACCACCGCGGCGAGCAGGAACAACACCCCTGCCAGCAAAAGATCCGAGCCTTCCATCAGTGGCCTCCCGTCAGCGTTGGCGCTGCCAGCCAGTCGCCGTACGCTCTTGCATGGCTGGCGAGCTCGTCCTGAGGCTGCCGACGAGCCCAGTAAACGACGATTGGGCTCAGCCAGTGCATGCGGCACATGGCCGCCGTCAGCTCGAACGGGCGTAAAATATCGTTCATTGAATAGCGGTTAAGCCCATCGTGGCGGTAAGCACTCTCCGGCTCGCCGGTGGTAATGACGTTCCGCCAGTACTTTCCCGCCAGCTGGTTTCCTCCCGGGCCACTGGAAAACCCGCGGCTCAGCACGCGATCCAGCCACTCCTTCAGCAGCGCCGGGCAGCTGTAGGTATAGAGAGGATGCTGGAACACGATAACGTCGTGCTGGCGCAGCAGCTCCTGTTCACGAGGGATATCGATAAAAAAATCGGGGTAGTGCGCGTAAAGATCGTGCACCGTCACATTACTGAGCTGTAATGCCGGTTGTAGCAAAACCCGGTTGGCGACCGAGTCCTGAGACTCCGGATGGGCATACAGCAGCAGCACTTTTGCTGTCTGGGACATCATTCCTCTCCCGGGTCGTCATCACTGTTATTTTGGGCTACCATGGCACACCCACGCGGCGCGTGGCGGCACATTTAACCTGATTATAATGACAACTTAACATAGTCGGAACATACGGCGCTCTATGATTGTTTTCTCCTCATTACAAATTCGTCGCGGCGTACGTGTCCTGCTGGACAACGCTACAGCCACCATCAACCCGGGCCAGAAAGTGGGCCTGGTGGGCAAAAACGGCTGTGGTAAATCCACGTTACTGTCATTGCTGAAAAACGAAATCACTGCCGACGGCGGTAACTTCACCTACCCTGGCAACTGGCAGCTGGCCTGGGTAAACCAGGAGACGCCTGCCCTGAGCGTCCCGGCGATGGACTATGTTATCGACGGCGACCGGGAGTACCGCAAGCTCGAAGCCGAACTGCACGCCGCCAACGAACGTAACGACGGTCATGCGATCGCCACCGTACACGGCAAACTCGACGCCATTGATGCCTGGACCATCCGCTCCCGCGCCGCCAGCCTGCTGCACGGTCTGGGGTTCAGCAACGAGCAGTTGGAGCGTCCGGTAAGTGATTTCTCCGGTGGCTGGCGCATGCGCCTTAACCTGGCCCAGGCGCTGATCTGCCGCTCTGACCTGCTGCTGCTTGATGAACCGACTAACCACCTCGATCTGGATGCGGTCATCTGGCTGGAAAAGTGGCTGAAGAGCTATCAGGGCACGCTGATCCTGATCTCCCACGATCGCGACTTCCTCGATCCGGTAGTGTACAAAATTATTCATATCGAACAGGAAACCATGTTCGAGTACACCGGCAACTACAGCTCGTTTGAGCGTCAGCGTGCGGTCCGTCTCTCCCAGCAACAGGCGATGTACGAAAGCCAGCAGCAGCGCGTGGCGCACCTGCAGAGCTTTGTCGATCGCTTCAAGGCGAAGGCGTCAAAAGCTAAACAGGCTCAGAGCCGCATTAAGATGCTGGAACGCATGGAGATGATTGCCCCGGCGCACGTCGATAACCCGTTCCACTTTAACTTCCGGGCTCCGGAAAGCCTGCCCAACCCGCTGCTGAAAATGGAAAAGGTCAGCGCCGGCTATGGCGATCGCATTATCCTGGATTCTATCAAGCTCAACCTGGTGCCGGGTTCCCGTATCGGTCTGCTCGGGCGCAATGGCGCCGGTAAATCGACGCTGATTAAGCTGCTGGCAGGTGAGCTTGCGCCTGTGCGTGGCGACATCGGTCTGGCGAAGGGTATTAAGCTCGGCTACTTCGCCCAGCATCAGCTGGAATTTTTACGCGCTGATGAATCACCGCTGCAGCACCTGGCGCGTCTGGCCCCGCAGGAGCTGGAGCAGAAGCTGCGTGATTATCTGGGCGGCTTCGGTTTCCAGGGCGATAAAGTCAGCGAGAATACCGAACGCTTCTCCGGCGGTGAAAAAGCCCGTCTGGTGCTGGCGCTGATCGTCTGGCAGCGCCCTAACCTGCTCCTGCTCGATGAACCGACTAACCACCTCGATCTCGACATGCGTCAGGCGCTGACCGAAGCGTTAATCGAATTCGAAGGCGCGCTGGTGGTCGTTTCGCACGACCGTCACCTGCTGCGCTCCACCACCGACGATCTCTATCTGGTGCATGACGGCAAAGTCGAGCCGTTCGATGGCGATCTGGAGGATTATCAGCAGTGGCTGAGCGACATTCAGAAGCAGGAAAGCCAGCCTGTGGAAGGGGCTAAAGAGAACGTCAACAGCGCCCAGGCCCGTAAGGATCAGAAGCGTCGCGAAGCAGAGCTGCGCACCCAGACCCAGCCGCTGCGTAAAGAGATTACCCGTCTGGAAAAAGAGATGGAGAAGCTCAACGCCACGCTTGTCACGGTGGAAGAGAAGCTCAGTGACAGCGGTCTGTACGACCAGAGCCGCAAAGCCGAACTGACAGAGTGTCTGCAGGTTCAGGCAAAAACCAAATCCAGCCTTGAAGAGTGTGAAATGGCCTGGCTCGACGCGCAGGAGCAGCTTGAGGACATGCTCGCATCCCTATGACACAAACAATCCCATCTGATTTCAATTTTCCCCACGACGAGAGCGCGACATTTGTCCCCATGCGCGGCGTGGCGAACCCGCATCTGCAAACCATGCTCCCGCGCCTGCTGCGCCGGAAGTTACAGTTCACGCCCCACTGGCAGCGGCTCGACCTGCCGGATGATGACTTCGTGGATCTCGCCTGGAGTGAAGATCCCTCTCAGGCGCAGCATAAACCGCGACTGGTGGTGTTTCATGGTCTGGAGGGGAGCCTGCACAGCCCTTATGCCCACGGTTTGATCCATGCCGCGAAAGAGCGCGGCTGGCTTGGCGTGGTGATGCATTTTCGCGGCTGCAGCGGCGAACCGAACCGGCAAAAACGGATCTACCACTCCGGCGAGATCGAAGATGGTCGCTGGTTCCTGAACTGGCTGGTGCAGACCCACGGCCCGGCACCCACCGCGGCGGTAGGCTATTCACTGGGCGGCAATATGCTCGCCTGCCTGCTGGCAAAAGAGGGTGATAACGTCCCGCTCGACGCGGCGGTCATTGTCTCTGCGCCGTTCATGCTTGAGCAGTGTAGCTATCATATGGAGAAGGGGTTTTCCCGCGTTTATCAGCGCTATCTGCTGAACTTACTGAAAGCCAACGCCGCCCGTAAGCTCAAGGCCTACCCGGACACGTTGCCTGTCAGCCTTCAGCAGTTGAAACGGGTGCGTCGCCTGCGCGAATTTGACGATCTGATCACCGCGAAAATCCACGGTTTTGCCGATGCTATAGACTACTATCGCCAGTGCAGCGCCATGCCGTTGCTGAATCAAATCACCCGGCCTACGCTGATTATTCATGCGAAAGACGATCCCTTTATGGATCATCACTCGATCCCGGCGCCGGACCATTTACCGGCCAACGTGCAGTATCAACTAACCGAACATGGCGGACACGTGGGCTTTATCGGCGGCACGCTGCGTCGACCGCAGATGTGGCTGGAGACACGTATCCCGGACTGGCTGACCACATATCTGGAAAAGTAAACATGATCATTCCCTGGCAGGATCTGGCTCCCGAAACGCTGGATAATCTGATTGAAAGCTTTGTATTGCGTGAGGGCACAGATTATGGTGAACATGAACGCACGCTTGAAATGAAAGTCGCCGATGTTAAACAGCAGCTTAAAAGCGGTGAGGCCGTTCTGGTGTGGTCCGAACTGCACGAGACGGTGAATATCATGCCCCGTGGTCAGTTTCGCGACTGATCGCACACTCTTTCCACTCAGGGAGTTGCTATGTCCGCCAGACATCCGGTTATTGCCGTTACAGGGTCGAGTGGTGCAGGCACCACCACCACCAGCCTCGCCTTCCGTAAGATCTTCTCGCAACTGCATCTGCGTGCTGCAGAGGTAGAGGGCGACAGCTTTCACCGCTACACCCGTCCTGAGATGGATATGGCAATCCGCAAAGCGCGCGATCTCGGCAAACATATCAGCTACTTTGGCCCCGATGCCAACGACTTTGGCATGCTGGAGCAGACCTTCGCGGAATACGGACGCAGCGGGACCGGCCAGTCGCGCAAATACCTGCATACCTATGACGAAGCGGTGCCGTGGAACCAGGTGCCGGGTACCTTTACTCCCTGGCAGCCGCTGCCGGAACCCACCGACGTGCTGTTTTATGAAGGTCTGCACGGCGGGGTCGTCACGCCGCAACACGACGTGGCGCGCCATGTCGATCTGCTGGTGGGCGTGGTGCCTATCGTTAACCTGGAGTGGATCCAGAAGCTGACGCGGGATACCAGCGAGCGCGGCCACTCCCGTGAAGCGGTGATGGATTCCGTGGTTCGCTCCATGGAGGATTACATTAACTTCCTCACGCCGCAGTTTTCCCGCACCCATATTAACTTTCAGCGCGTCCCGACCGTGGACACCTCGAACCCGTTTGCGGCAAAAGCCATCCCTTCGCTGGACGAGAGCTTTGTGGTGATCCATTTCCGCAATCTGGACGAGATCGATTACCCCTGGCTGCTGGCGATGCTGCAGGGCTCGTTTATTTCGCACATGAATACGCTGGTGGTGCCGGGCGGCAAGATGGGGCTGGCGATGGAGTTAATCATGACGCCGCTGGTGCAGCGGCTGATGGAAGGCAAGAAGATCGCTTAATCTGTTCTCCCTCTCCCTGTGGGAGAGGGTCGGGGTGAGGGCATCAGACCGCACGATGCCCCACAAGCTTATGCCTCGATCACTTCATACGAATGGGTAATTTTGACCGCTTTTTCCAGCATCAGCGCCACGGAGCAGTACTTCTCCGCAGAGAGATCCACCGCGCGGGAGACCGCAGCGTCTTTCAGCTCTTTGCCGGTCACCACGAAGTGAAGATTGATATGGGTAAACAGGCGCGGCGCTTCATCCCGGCGTTCTGAGGTCAGCTTTACTTCGCAGTCAGTCACGTCGTGACGGCCTTTTTGCAGAATCGATACCACGTCGATTGCGCTGCATCCACCCGCCGCCATCAGAACCACTTCCATCGGACTTGGCGCTTTGTCACCGGAGTTGCCATCCATCAGTATCTGGTGGCCCGAGGCAGACTCACCGAGAAAGGTTAACCCTTCAACCCATTTCACACGTGCTTGCATTTTTATTAACTCCAGGATTGCATTTTTCCTGTCAGATTACGCGCCAGTAACAATTCTGGCAACGGAAGTCGACCTGCATCAAGCTGAAGCGAGACACCAGGAGACACGCGGCAAAACCTATGCTAAAACAGTCGAGATGCTACAGTAATACATTGACGTTACACATGTATGCAGAGGACATCACACATTACAGGCTGCTAATTATTGTGACAGCCGCTCCCCAGGCAGGGGGAAGAATTCGATTGCAACCCCCAGAGTACAGGTACACAGCCAGACTCTGGAGACAGCTTATAACAGAGGATAACAGCGCATGGTGCTTGGCAAACCGCAAACAGACCCGACTCTCGAATGGTTCTTGTCTCATTGCCATATTCATAAGTACCCATCGAAGAGCACGCTGATTCACCAGGGTGAAAAAGCGGAAACGTTGTATTACATCGTCAAAGGCTCAGTAGCAGTGCTGATCAAAGATGAAGAAGGCAAAGAGATGATCCTCTCTTACCTGAATCAGGGAGACTTTATCGGTGAACTGGGCCTGTTTGAAGAAGGTCAGGAGCGTAGCGCCTGGGTCCGTGCGAAAACCGCGTGTGAAGTGGCTGAGATCTCTTATAAGAAATTCCGCCAGCTGATCCAGGTTAACCCGGATATCCTGATGCGCCTCTCTTCGCAGATGGCTCGCCGTCTGCAGGTCACTTCCGAGAAAGTGGGCAACCTCGCCTTCCTGGACGTGACGGGCCGTATCGCTCAGACTCTGCTGAACCTGGCGAAACAGCCAGACGCCATGACCCACCCGGACGGTATGCAAATTAAAATCACCCGTCAGGAAATTGGTCAGATCGTCGGATGTTCTCGTGAGACGGTGGGCCGTATTCTGAAAATGCTGGAAGATCAGAACCTGATTTCCGCCCACGGTAAAACCATCGTGGTTTACGGAACACGTTAATTCCACTCAGACGGCGTGGCATCGCACGATGACACGCCGTTTTTGTCTCTCTCACCCATGTGGCGCAGGCTCATCTATCACCCGGAAGTTAACTACGCACTGCGGCAAACCCTGGTGTTGTGTCTCCCTGTGGCTGTGGGTTTAGTTCTCGGTTATCTGCAATACGGTCTGCTGTTCTCCCTCGTCCCCGCCTGCTGCAACATTGCTGGCCTCGACACGCCCCATAAACGCTTTTTTAAACGCCTGATTATTGGCGGCTCGCTGTTTGCCGGCTGTAGCCTGGCCGTGCAGCTGTTGCTGGCGCGCGATATACCGTTGCCCCTCATTCTGACGGTGCTGGCGATGACGTTAGGGGTCACGGCAGAGATCAGCGCCCTGCATGCCCGCCTGCTGCCCGCCTCGCTGATTGCCGCCATCTTTACCCTGAGCCTGGCGGGAAATATGCCGATCTGGGCGCCGCTGCTCATCTACGCGCTGGGCACCCTGTGGTACGGGCTGTTCAACTGGTTCTGGTTCTGGATGTGGCGCGAGCAGCCGTTGCGTGAATCCCTGAGCGTGCTCTACCGCCAACTGGCCGATTACTGCGAAGCCAAATACACCCTGCTGACCCAGCATACCGACCCTGAAAAATCGTTACCGCCGCTGCTGGCCCGCCAGCAGAAGGTGGTCGACCTGATTAGCCAGTGTTATCAGCAGTTGCACATGCTTGCCGCGAACAAAAATCATGAATACAAGCGGCTGCTGCGTACCTTCCAGGTGGGTCTGGATCTGCAGGAGCACATCTCCGTCAGCCTGCATCATCCGAAGGAGGTGCAAACGCTGGTGGAGCGCAGCCACGCCGAAGCGGTGATCCGCTGGAACGCCCTGACCGTCGCCGCCCGTCTGCGCGTGCTGGCGGATGACATTCTCTATCATCGCTATCCCACCCGCTTCAACATGGACAAGCAGCTTGGCGCGCTGGAAAAAATCGCCCGCCAGCACCCGGATAACCCGGTGGGTCAGTTCTGCGCATGGCACTTCAGCCGGATTGCCCGCGTGCTCCGCACCCAGCGTCCGCTCTATCCGCGCGATCTGATGGCGGACAAGCAGAAGCGCCTGCCGCTGATCCCCGCCCTGAGAAGCTATCTGTCGCTTAAATCTGCCGCCCTGCGCAATGCGGCCCGCATCAGCGTGATGCTGAGTATCGCCAGCCTGATGGGCGTGGCGCTGCATCTGCCTAAGCCTTACTGGATCTTAATGACCGTCCTGCTGGTGACGCAAAACGGCTACAGCGCCACGCGGGTACGCATTCTCCACCGGGCGGCCGGTACCCTGGCGGGGCTGGTTATTGCCGGCGTTACCCTGCACTTCCACGTTCCGGAAGGCTACACCCTGACGGGGATGCTGATGGTCACCCTGGTAAGTTATCTGTTCATTCGTAAGAACTACGGCTGGGCGACGGTGGGCTTCACGGTGACCGCCGTGTACACCCTTCAGCTGATCACGCTGAACGGGGAGCAGTTTATTATCGCCCGACTGGCCGACACCCTGATTGGCTGTTTAATCGCTTTCGGCGGGATGGTATGGCTGTGGCCGCAATGGCAAAGCGGGCTGCTGCGCCAGAACGCCCACGACGCGCTGGAGGCCGATCAGGAGGCCATCCGCCTGATCCTCAGCGACGATCCGCAACCCACACCGCTGGCGTGGCAGCGCATGAAGGTTAACCAGGCGCACAACGCGCTGTTCAACTCCCTGAATCAGGCGATGCAGGAGCCGGGCTTCAATTCAGCCTATCTGGCGGATATGCGGCTGTGGGTGACGCACAGCCAGTTTATCGTCGAACATATCAATGCGATGACGACGCTGGCGCGGGAACATACGATGCTGACGCCCGATCTGGCGCAGCGGTATTTGCAGTCGTGTGAAATTGCGCTTCAGCGCTGTCAGCAGCGTCTGGAGTATGACGCGCCGGGGGAGAGCGGAGACAGTAATATTCTGGAAGCGCCAGAGACCCTGACGCACGGCCCCATGAGCACGCTGGAACAGCATCTGCAGCGTATTCTGGGGCATCTGAACACCATGCACACCATTTCGTCGGTGGCGTGGCGCCAGCGCCCGCATCACGGTATCTGGTTGATCCGGCGGCTGAAACGCACGCCGTATTAATTGCCGGGTGGCGCTGCGCTTACCCGGCCTACAAATCCGTAGGCCCGTGCAAGCGCAGCGCCGCCGGGCAACACAACTACGCCTGAACCACCCGCTTCACCGCGTTCGCAAAGCGGTTCATCCCTTCGTCGATATCCGCGCTTTCCACCAGCAGCGACGGCGCAAAGCGCATCACGTCCGGTCCGGCGTTGAGCACCATCGCCCCTTCGCTGGCGGCGGCATAGAGGAAATCACGCGCCCGGCCTTTGTACTGCGGCTTCAGCTCGGCGCCAATCAGCAGCCCCATGCCACGGATATCGCTGAAGACATCGTACTGGGCATCGATCTGCTGGAGATGCTTCACGAACTGCTCGCGCTTCGTATTAACGCCGCTCAGCACTTCCGGGGTATTGATGATATCGAACGCCGCCCCTGCGACCGCACACGCCAGCGGGTTGCCGCCGTAGGTGGAGCCGTGAGAGCCCACGTGGAACGCCGAGGCGATATCCTGGGTGGTGAGCACCGCGCTGACCGGGAAACCGCCGCCGAGTGCCTTGGCGCTGGTCAGGATGTCCGGCGTCACGCCGTAGTGCATATAGGCAAACAGATCTCCGGTGCGCCCCATGCCGCTCTGCACTTCATCAAAGACCAGCAGCGCCTGGTGCTGATCGCACAGATCGCGCAGTCCCTGCAGGAATTCTGGCGTTGCCGCCATCACGCCGCCTTCGCCCTGGATGGGCTCGACAACTACCGCGCAGGTGTGATCGTCCATCACCGCTTTTACCGCATGCAGATCGTTAAACGGCACGTGGATGATGTCGGCCGGTTTCGGGCCAAAGCCGTCGGAATATTTTGGCTGACCGCCCACGGTCACGGTAAACAGCGAACGACCGTGGAACGCGTTATGGAAAGCGATGATTTTGCTTTTAAACGGGCTGTGGCGGGTGGACGCGTAATACCGGGCCAGCTTAAAGGCCGTTTCGTTGGCTTCGGTGCCGGAATTCATAAACAGCACGCGTTCGGCAAAGGTGGCGTCGATGATTTTACGACCCAGACGTAGCGCGGGTTCGTTGGTAAAGACGTTGCTGGTGTGCCACAGGGTTTCGCCCTGGCTTTTCAGCGCCTCGACCAGCGCCGGGTGACAGTGACCTAACGCCGTCACTGCAATGCCGCCCGCAAAATCAATGTACTCTTTGCCCTGTTGATCCCAGACGCGGCTACCTTTCCCTTTCACCGGGATAAACTCAGCCGGTGCATAAATTGGCAGAATCACCTCATCGAATGTCGCGCGCGTAATTGCAGATTGTTCAGTTGCCATGTAACCCCACCCTTTTTTAAGCAAAAAGCAGAAGTGAAAATATAATCACGAAATATGCTTAAAAAATCACTTCATGGCAACTAAAAATCAACGATTGAGGAAATTAGCCAGCAGCTGGTGGCCCTGCTCGCTGAGAATGCTTTCCGGGTGGAACTGCACCCCCTCCAGATCCCATTCCCGGTGGCGGATACCCATGATCTCCTGCGTTTCGCTCCAGGCGGTGACCTCAAAGCAGTCGGGTAAGGTAGGCGGATCGATGACCAGGGAGTGGTAGCGGGTGACGGTAAGCGGGTTATTCAGGCCAAGGAACACTCCCGTGCCGGTGTGCGTTACCGGGGAGGTTTTGCCGTGCATCACTTTGGCGGCCCGCACGATGGTGGCGCCAAAGACCTGGGCGATAGCCTGATGTCCGAGGCAGACGCCCAGAATCGGCAATTTACCGGCATAGTGGCGGATCACCGCCAGCGAAATGCCGGACTCATCTGGCGTGCAGGGTCCGGGAGAGATCACAATTTTCTGCGGATTGAGCGCCGCGACATCCTCCAGAGAGAGCACGTCGTTGCGCCGGACCTCCACCTCCGCCCCCAGTTCGCAAAAATACTGGTACAGGTTCCAGGTGAAGGAATCGTAGTTATCAATCAGCAGAATCATGGCGGCTCCCGAAAAAATGGCCGCCCTATTCTACTCAGTTTCCCGGGCTTCGCTTACCACTTTACTGAAGATTGCGTTCAACGCGCTCAGATCCCCCATCGCCCCGCTCTGGTTGGCCTGCGCCCACGCCTCAGGATCGATATCGCGCCAGTCGAGCTGATAGCCCGCATGGATCGCCAGCTGCTCAAAGAAGATGCGCTGAACAATGCCGTTGCCGATGCGGAACGGGTGCAGGACGTTGATTTCGCAATAGTAGTGGCTGAGGCGGTTGATGAAGTCCGCTTTCTCAAGCCCGACGAGATACCCCTCTTCTTCCAGATCCTGCATCAGGGCGTTGCCCTCTTTTTCGATGTAGGCGAAGTGGCAGAAGCGGGTATCGCCCTGGTAGATATCCATTTCACGAATATCACCTGCCCAGTCGAAGATATCCTGATAGATATGCTGATGAATGGCGCACAGATGCGGCAGTCCGCGCAGCAGCGGCCCCAGGCCGAGGGTAGCCGCGCGCAGGGCAGTGAGTTCATACGCCGCCTGCGCAAGACGCTCCGCCTGGCGGATGCCCAGCCGGTTACGCATCACATTCAGTCCGGGATAGAGATAGGGATCGCGATCGTTGCCGTATTTATCGCTCATAGTGCCTCCTGAGTTCCTCAAGACGCAACTGTGCCTCGTCGGCGCTGAGCGTGACTAGCGGACTGTCGACCCCTTCAAGACGGCGACTGGCCTGAAAATTCGCGTTTCGCTGTTGTTCCCAGAGACGGGATTTTTGTTTCTCAGTGAGTTTTTTCACCTGTTACCTCCCTGCTTGTGCCCGTGTTGCCACAAGTATAAGCAGCAAACTGCAGTTTCGCAGGGAGGTAAAGGCAACGCGGGCAAAGACTGCCCGCGCCAGCAGGGATTAAGGCAGGACTTTCGCAGAGAGGATAACTACCGGTTTTGTCGGCACATTCTGGTAAGGGCCGACGTCGTGCGTCTGCACCTGAGAAATTTTATCGGCCACATCCATGCCTTTCACAACTTTACCAAATACCGCATAGCCAAAATCACGCTGGCCGTGGTCGAGGAAGGCGTTGTCCGCCACGTTGAGGAAGAACTGGCTGGTGGCGCTGTCTTTATCGGCGGTACGCGCCATCGAGATGGTACCGCGGCTGTTGCGCAGGCCGTTATCCGCTTCGTTCTTGATTGGCGGGTTAGGCTGCTTCTGCTGCATCTGCTCGTTGAAGCCGCCGCCCTGCAGCATGAAGCCTGGGATCACACGGTGGAAAGTGGTGCCGTTATAGAAACCGCTGTTCACGTAATCGAGGAAGTTTTTCACAGAAATTGGGGCTTTCTGACTGTTCAGTTCCAGCTCAATGTTGCCGGCAGAGGTGGTCAACAGAACGTGCGGGTCTCCTTTCGCTGCCAGCGCAGCAGGAGAGAGGGCTGAGAGAGCAAGTACAGCCGCGACAGCCGCCAGGGTTGATTTGAGCATGAGAATTCCTTAACAAAGCGCAGTAAAGAAAGCGAATGGCTTGATTCTAAAGAGCAGTATGAACCTAGGCCAGCCATTTACCTAATTTTACCAATTTGAAACAGATGTAACCGCCGGGCAAACTCAGGCCAGTGAAGTTAACGTGATTAATATCACTCTTTTCTATGCAATTGATGAATAATTTATCTTAAAAGATTTAATTAGATCACATTCACGATTAAAATCTGGCCGCCCGCAGCGCAGTCAACGCGCTTTACATCTCTATTCACAGGCCAGTCATGACTAACAGCAATCGTATCAAGCTCACATGGATCAGCTTCTTCTCCTACGCCCTCACCGGTGCGTTGGTAATTGTCACCGGGATGGTGATGGGAAATATCGCAGACTATTTCAACCTGCCCGTTTCCAGCATGAGTAACACCTTTACCTTCCTTAACGCCGGGATCCTGATCTCCATTTTCCTCAATGCCTGGCTGATGGAAATCGTCCCGCTGAAAACCCAGCTGCGTTTTGGCTTTGTGCTGATGGTGCTTGCCGTGGCGGGTCTGATGCTCAGCCACAGCATCGCCCTCTTCTCCGCCGCCATGTTTGTGCTGGGTCTGGTCAGCGGGATCACCATGTCCATCGGGACATTCCTCATCACCCACATGTATGAAGGTCGCCAGCGCGGCGCGCGCCTGCTGTTCACCGACTCCTTCTTCAGCATGGCCGGGATGATCTTCCCGATGGTGGCCGCCGCGCTGCTGGCCCGCAGCATCGAGTGGTACTGGGTCTATGCCTGCATCGGTGTGGTCTACGTGGCGATCTTTGTTCTGACCTTCGGCTGTGACTTCCCGGTTCTGGGCAAAAAAGCGCAGACCACCAGCGAGCCGGTTGCGAAAGAAAAATGGGGTATTGGCGTCCTGTTCCTCTCCGTTGCCGCCCTGTGCTACATCCTGGGCCAGCTGGGCTTTATCTCCTGGGTGCCGGAGTACGCCAAAGGTCTGGGGATGAGCCTGAACGATGCCGGCAAGCTGGTCAGTGACTTCTGGATGTCGTACATGTTCGGCATGTGGGCGTTCAGCTTTATCCTGCGCTTCTTCGATCTGCAGCGCATCCTCACCGTGCTGGCAGGCGCTGCCACCGTGCTGATGTACCTGTTCATCAACGGTTCCCCGGAGCAGATGCCGTGGTTCATTCTGACGCTCGGCTTCTTCTCCAGCGCCATTTACACCTCGATCATCACCCTGGGCTCCCTGCAGACCAAAGTGGCTTCGCCTAAGCTGGTTAACTTCGTGCTGACCTGCGGCACCATCGGCACCATGCTGACCTTCGTGGTTACCGGCCCGATTGTTGCCCACAGCGGCCCGCTGGCAGCGTTACACACCGCGAACGGCCTCTATGCGGTGGTGTTTGTGATGTGTCTGGTGCTGGGCTTTGTGACCCGCCACCGCCAGCACAAGGCAGCAGCGGCACACTAACTCTTAAGCCCCTTTGCGCTCGGTAAAGGGGCTGTTTTTGGTAAAGAACACTTCTTCTCCGCCGCTGTCCGTCTGTACCCAGGTCTGCGCCAGCTGGGTCGTCGCAATCACCCTGCCCTGACGAATCGACCAGCGCACCGGCACCTGGCAGCGCACCGCTTCAAAGCCGCTTTCCGCTGGCAAGATAATTAAGTTTGCCGGGTTCCCCGTTTCGATACCGTAATCGCTCAGCCCAAACGTGCGCGCGCTGTTGTGGGTGATGAGGTTGAGTCCGCTATCAATTTGCTGATAGCCCATCATCTGACAGACGTGCAGCCCCATGTGCAGAACCTGCAGCATATTGCCGGTACCCAGCGGATACCAGGGGTCAAACACGTCGTCATGGCCGAAGCAGACGTTAACCCCCGCCTCCAGCAACTCCTTCACCCGGGTAATGCCGCGCCGCTTTGGATAGTCGTCAAAGCGCCCCTGCAGATGGATATTCACCAGCGGATTGGCGACAAAGTTAATCCCGGAGAGCTTCAGCAGACGAAACAGCCGCGAGGTATAAGCCCCGTTATAGGAGTGCATCGCGGTGGTATGGCTGGCGGTAACGCGCGGGCCGATCCCGGCCTCATACGCCAGCGCGGCCACCGTTTCGACAAACCGCGACTGCTCGTCGTCGATCTCATCGCAGTGAATATCCAGCGGACGGTCGTACTTCTTCGCCAGTTCAAAGGCGATATGCAGCGACTGCACGCCATATTCCCGGGTGAACTCAAAGTGCGGGATAGCGCCTACCACGTCAGCCCCCAGCCGTAACGCCTCTTCCAGCAGTGCGGCGCCGTTGGGATAGGAGAGGATCCCCTCCTGCGGGAACGCGACGATTTGCAGGTCGACCCATGGCGCGACCTCCTGCTTCACCTCCAGCATCGCCTTCAGGGCGGTGAGGGTCGGATCCGAGACATCCACATGGGTGCGCACAAACTGGATGCCGTTGGCGATCTGCCACTTCAGGGTCTTCCAGGCCCGGGCTTTAACATCCTCGTGGCTAAGCAGCGCCTTGCGCTCCGCCCATCTTTCGATGCCCTCAAACAGCGTCCCGGACTGGTTCCAGTTCGGCTCACCCGCGGTCTGGGTGGTATCCAGGTGGATATGCGGCTCGATAAAGGGCGGAATGGCCAGCCCGCCGCGAGCGTTTAACACCTCATAGCTCTCGCTCTGCTTCTCGCCCGTTGGGGTGATTTCGCCAAAACGACCGTTCTCAATAGCCAGTTGCCATAAGCCATCCCGTCCCGGTAAACGGACGTTCTGGATAAGCCAAAGCGGTGCTGTAGACATCATGTTCTCCCTAAAATGAGGGCTGAAATTCAGGAGTAGCTGAAATTAAAAATTAGCCTCCTATTTTGTACACAAAATCATCGATTACGAAAAGCCTGAGATTTCCAGTACTTATAAAAAACCTGACAAATCAACAAACTACCCACTAAGGAGTAGTTGAAGGCGTATTTGATTTGCATCAATAAGCGGCTTTGCTGAATCGTTAAGGTAGGCAGTAATAGAAAAGAAATCGAGGCAAAAATGAGCAAAGTCAGACTCGCTATCATCGGTAACGGCATGGTCGGCCACCGCTTTATTGAGGATCTCCTTGATAAAGCCGATGCCAACCGGTTCGACATTACCGTGTTCTGTGAAGAACCCCGTAAGGCGTACGACCGCGTGCACCTCTCCTCCTATTTCTCTCACCACACCGCCGAAGAGCTCTCTTTAGTGCGCGAAGGTTTTTACGAGAAACATGGCGTGAAGGTTCTGGTGGGCGAGCGCGCTATCACCATCAACCGTCAGGAAAAAGTGATTCATTCCAGTGCGGGACGCACGGTTTTTTACGACAAGCTGATCATGGCGACTGGCTCATACCCGTGGATCCCGCCGATCAAAGGGTCTGAAACTCAGGATTGCTTCGTCTATCGTACCATTGAAGATCTGAACGCCATTGAATCCTGCGCCCGTCGCAGCAAACGCGGCGCGGTTGTCGGCGGCGGCCTGCTCGGCCTCGAAGCCGCTGGCGCGCTGAAAAACTTAGGCGTTGAAACCCACGTCATCGAATTTGCCCCGATGCTGATGGCAGAGCAGCTCGACCACATGGGTGGCGAGCAGCTGAAACGCAAAATTGAAAGCATGGGTGTGAAAGTTCACACCAGCAAAAATACCAAAGAGATCGTGCAGGAAGGCACCGAGGCGCGTAAAACCATGCGCTTCGCCGACGGCAGCGAGCTGGAAGTCGACTTTATCGTCTTCTCCACCGGTATTCGCCCGCGCGACAAGCTGGCCACTCAGTGCGGTCTGGCCGTTGCCCAGCGCGGCGGGATCATGATCAACTCCACCTGCCAGACCTCCGATCCGGATATCTACGCCATCGGTGAATGCGCCAGTTGGGAAAATCACGTCTACGGTCTGGTTGCCCCGGGCTACAAGATGGCGCAGGTGACTGCCGACCATATCCTCGGCAATGAAAACGCCTTCACCGGCGCGGACATGAGCGCCAAGCTGAAGCTGCTGGGCGTGGACGTAGGCGGTATCGGCGATGCGCACGGTCGCACGCCGAACTCCCGCAGCTACGTCTACCTCGACGAAAGCAAAGAAGTTTATAAACGTCTTATCGTCAGCCCGGATAACAAAACCCTGCTCGGCGCGGTGCTGGTGGGTGATACCAGCGATTTCGGCAACCTGCTGCAGCTGGTGCTGAACGCCATTGAGCTGCCGGAGAATCCGGACGCGCTGATCCTGCCAGCCCACGCGGCCAGCGGCAAGCCGTCCATCGGGGTTGATAAGCTGCCGGACAGCGCGCAGATTTGCTCCTGCTTCGACGTCACTAAAGGCATGCTGGTTGCCGCCATCAACAAAGGCTGCCACACCGTTGCGGCGCTGAAAGCTGAAACCAAAGCCGGTACCGGCTGCGGCGGCTGTATCCCGCTGGTGACCCAGGTGCTGAACGCCGAGCTGGCGAAACAGGGCATCGAAGTCAACAACAACCTGTGCGAGCACTTCGCTTACTCTCGCCAGGAGCTGTACCACCTGATCCGCGTTGAAGGCATCAAATCCTTCGACGAGCTGCTGCAAAAACACGGTCAGGGCTATGGCTGTGAAGTCTGTAAACCGACCGTCGGTTCTCTGCTGGCCTCCTGCTGGAATGAGTACGTGCTCAAGCCGCAGCACACTCCGCTACAGGACACCAACGACAACTTCCTGGCGAACATCCAGAAAGACGGTACCTACTCCGTCATTCCACGTTCTGCCGGCGGTGAAATCACCCCGGAAGGGCTGGTGGCTGTCGGTCGCATCGCACGCGAGTTTAACCTCTACACCAAAATCACCGGTTCCCAGCGTATCGGCCTGTTTGGTGCGCAGAAAGACGACCTGCCGGAAATCTGGCGTCAGCTGATTGAAGCGGGCTTCGAAACCGGTCACGCCTATGCCAAAGCGCTGCGTATGGCGAAAACCTGCGTGGGCAGCACCTGGTGCCGCTACGGCGTGGGCGACAGCGTCGGTTTCGGCGTCGAGCTGGAAAACCGCTACAAAGGCATCCGCACCCCGCACAAAATGAAGTTCGGCGTCTCTGGCTGTACCCGTGAATGTGCTGAAGCGCAGGGTAAAGACGTGGGGATCATCGCCACTGAGAAAGGCTGGAACCTGTATGTCTGTGGTAACGGCGGGATGAAACCGCGTCACGCGGACCTGCTGGCGGCGGATATCGACCGTGAAACGCTGATTAAGTACCTCGACCGCTTCATGATGTTCTACATCCGTACCGCGGACAAACTGACCCGTACCGCGCCGTGGCTGGATAACCTGGAAGGCGGCATTGACTACCTGAAGTCCGTTATCATCGACGACAAGCTGGGCCTGAACGCGACGCTGGAAGAAGAGATGGCTCGCCTGCGCGATGCCGTGATTTGCGAATGGACCGAAACCGTCAACACCCCGTCGGCGCAGGTTCGCTTCAAACACTTTATCAACAGCAACCAGCGCGACCCGAGCGTGCAGGTCGTGCCTGAGCGCGAACAGCATCGTCCGGCGACGCCGTATGAACGCATTCCGGTGACTCTGGTGGAGGAAAACGCATGAGCCAGTGGGTAAACATCTGCAAAATCGACGAGATCCTGCCAGCCACCGGCGTGTGTGCGCTGTTGGGTCATGAGCAGGTTGCCATTTTCCGTCCACGTCACGACGAACAGGTTTTTGCCATCAGCAATATCGACCCGTTCTTTGAGGCCAGCGTGCTTTCCCGCGGGATCATCGCGGAACATCAGGGCGAGCTGTGGGTTGCCAGCCCGCTGAAAAAGCAGCGTTTCCGCCTGAGCGACGGCCACTGCATGGAAGATGAGAGCCACTCCGTGAAGCACTATGACGTCCGCGTCAAAGACGGCAAGGTGCAGCTGAGAGGCTGATAAAACCGGAGGGTGCAATGCCCTCCGTTATTTGATTTTGATTTTGTAGGCCCGGCAAGCACAGCGCCGCCGGGCGTTGCCGGATGGCGAAGCAAGCTTCTTATCCGGCCTACGGTTTATTTATTATTTCTTTAATTATTATTTTGGATAATCAAATGTTTACAGACACTATTAATAAGTGTGCGGCTAACGCTGCGCGTATCGCACGCCTCAGCAAAAATAGTCCTCTCGGATTCTGGATCAGTTCCGCGATGGCCGGTGCCTATGTGGGCCTGGGGATCATTTTAATTTTCACCCTCGGTAATCTCGTCGACCCATCCGTTCGTCCGCTGGTGATGGGCGCTACCTTCGGGATCGCGCTGACCCTGGTCATCATCGCAGGTTCTGAGCTTTTCACCGGTCACACCATGTTCCTGACGCTGGGCGTGAAAGCCGGCACCATCACCCAGAGCCAGATGTGGGGCATTCTGCCGCAGACCTGGCTCGGTAACCTGGTGGGCTCCGTGTTTGTCGCGCTGCTTTACAGCTGGGGTGGCGGTAGCCTGCTGCCGGTGGATACCAGCCTCGTTCACACCGTCGCCCTGGCGAAAACCACCGCCCCGGCGATGGTCCTGTTCTTTAAAGGCGCGCTCTGTAACTGGCTGGTGTGTCTTGCGATCTGGATGGCAATCCGTACTGAAGGTGCCGCGAAGTTCATCGCGATCTGGTGGTGCCTGCTGGCCTTTATCGCCTCCGGTTACGAACACTCCGTTGCCAACATGACGCTGTTTGCCCTCTCCTGGTTTGGTCACCACAGCGAAGCCTATACCCTGTCAGGCATCGGTCATAACCTGTTGTGGGTAACGCTAGGCAATACCCTTTCTGGGGTTGTATTTATGGGTTGGGGTTACTGGTATGCTACCCCTAAAGCGGAGCGTCCAACTCCTGCCACCATCGCAACCGTTCAGGCGAAAGCCAACCAGTAAGAGGTAATGTCGTGGATCACCTGCCAATATTCTGTCAATTACGCAATCGTGACTGCCTGCTCGTGGGCGGTGGCGATGTGGCTGAACGTAAAGCCCGCCTGCTGTTAGAGGCAGGGGCCCGACTCACCGTAAACGCCCTCGACTTCGCCCCGCAGTTTACCGTGTGGGCGCAGGAAGGGATGCTCACCCTGGTTGAGGGTGAGTTCAACGAATCTCTGCTCGATACCTGCTGGCTGACCATCGCCGCTACCGACGACGATGTGGTTAACCAGCGCGTCAGCGACGCCTGTGAAACCCGGCGGATCTTCTGCAACGTGGTGGATGCGCCGAAAGAGGCGAGTTTCATCATGCCGTCGATTATCGACCGCTCGCCGCTGATGGTCGCCGTCTCCTCCGGCGGTACCTCGCCGGTGCTGGCGCGCCTGCTGCGCGAAAAGCTCGAAGCCATTCTGCCGCAGCACTTAGGCCATGTAGCCCACTATGCGGGTCAGTTGCGCGCCCGGGTGAAAAAGCAGTACGCCACCGTCGGCGAACGCCGCCGCTTCTGGGAAAAATTCTTTGTCAACGACCGGCTGGCGCAGTCGCTGGCTAACCAGGATCGCAAAGCCGTGGATGACACCACCGAGCAGCTGCTGAGTGCACCGCTCGATCACCGTGGCGAGGTGGTGCTGGTGGGCGCAGGTCCGGGCGATGCCGGCCTGTTAACCCTGAAAGGGCTGCAGCAGATCCAGCAGGCGGATATCGTGGTTTATGACCGTCTGGTCTCTGATGACATCATGAACCTGGTGCGCCGGGATGCCGACCGGGTGTTTGTCGGCAAGCGCGCCGGATATCACTGCGTACCGCAGGAAGAGATTAACCAGATCCTGCTGCGTGAAGCGCAAAAGGGGAAACGCGTGGTGCGTCTGAAAGGCGGCGATCCCTTTATCTTCGGGCGCGGCGGCGAAGAGCTGGAGACGCTGTGTGACGCAGGCATTCCGTTCTCGGTGGTGCCGGGCATTACCGCCGCCTCTGGCTGCTCGGCCTATTCCGGTATCCCACTGACCCACCGTGATTACGCCCAAAGCGTGCGTCTGGTTACCGGCCACCTGAAAACCGGCTGCGAACTGGACTGGCATAACCTGGCCGCGGAAAAACAGACCCTGGTGTTCTATATGGGGCTGAACCAGGCGGCGACCATTCAGGCGAAACTGCTTGAACACGGCATGGATGCAGAAATGCCGGTTGCGCTGGTGGAGAACGGCACGTCGATCAAACAGCGTGTGGTCAGCGGTGTATTAACCCAGTTGGGCGAGCTTGCCCAACAGGTTGAAAGCCCGGCGCTGATCGTGGTAGGCCGCGTGGTGGCGTTGCGTGACAGACTAAACTGGTTCTCCAACCACTGAGCCAGACTGAACATATTCCCCGCTCAATGAGTAGTCCTGTTATGGACTACTCCTCTCTTACCCCTGTCGATAACATACCTTCCGTGAAAGCATATTTTCATATATTCCCTCATGTTACAGACAAGGAAGCGTTATGTTCAAACTGGCAAAGATTGCCCTGGTTGCAGGCATCTTAACGACTCTTACGGCATGTACCGGCCGTGTTGAAAACACCAAAAATAACTGCAGCTACGATTACCTGCTGCACCCGGCGATCTCTATCTCCAAGATCATCGGCGGCTGTGGCCCGGCAGCGAGTCAGTAAGCGTTTTTCAGGCATAAAAAAACCGGGGAGTTCCCGGTTTTTTTTCGCAGAGTGGCGCTATTACACTACCCCGTAGGCCGGGTAAGGCAAAGCCGCCACCCGGCAAACAAGCTTAAGGTTTCGCCACAAACCCAATCGCTTCGTACACCGCTTTCAGCGTTTCAGAGGCGCGTGCGCTGGCCTTCTCGGCACCCTCTTTCATCACTTTCTGCAGGAAGGCTTCGTCATTACGGAACTGGTGATAACGCGCCTGCAGTTCGGTCAACATGCCGGAAACCGCGTCAGCCACTTCGCCTTTCAGATGACCATACATTTTGCCTTCGAAGTGCTGCTCCAGCTCAGGAATGCTGCGCCCCGTCACGGCGGAGAGAATATCCAGCAGGTTAGAGACGCCCGCTTTGTTCTGCACGTCGTAACGCACCACAGGCGGCTCGTCCGAGTCGGTAACCGCACGCTTGAGCTTCTTAACCACCGCTTTCGGATCTTCCAGCAGGCCGATAACGTTGTTGCGGTTATCGTCTGACTTGGACATCTTCTTGGTTGGCTCCAGCAGGGACATCACGCGAGCGCCGGACTTCGGAATAAACGGCTCTGGCACCTTGAAGATGTCGCCGTAGATCGCATTGAAGCGCTGGGCGACATCGCGGCTCAGCTCCAGGTGCTGCTTCTGGTCTTCACCCACCGGAACCTGGTTGGTCTGGTACAGCAGGATGTCAGCGGCCATCAGCACCGGATAGTCAAACAGACCGGCGTTGATGTTTTCGGCGTAACGGGAAGATTTATCCTTGAACTGGGTCATACGGCTCAGTTCGCCGAAATAGGTGTAGCAGTTCAGGGCCCAGCCCAGCTGCGCGTGTTCCGGCACATGGGACTGAACGAAAATGGTGCTTTTCTCAGGATCGATACCGCAGGCCAGATAGAGCGCAAGGGTGTCGAGCGTCGCTTTACGCAACTGCTGCGGATCCTGGCGCACGGTAATGGCGTGCTGGTCAACGATGCAGTAGATACAGTGATACTCATCCTGCATGTTCACCCACTGACGCAGCGCACCCATATAGTTGCCAATGGTCAGTTCACCTGAGGGCTGTGCGCCACTAAATACGATGGGCTTAGTCATTTTTCAATTCCTGATTTTCACTGTGCGAAAGCCCGAGAACGGGCAGTAAATCTTTGAAGTGGTCGAAGACAAAATCCGGCTCACTCAGCGTAATGGATTCACCGTAGTTATAACCATAGGTGAGGCCAACGGACGGGCAGCCTGCGGCCCTGGCAGCCAGAATATCATTGCGCGAATCACCTACAAAGAGCAGTGCTTCAGGCGATAAAGATAATTTTCCTGCCACCAGCAGTAGCGGTTCGGGATGCGGCTTCTTGTTCTGCACGTCATCGCCACCGACAATCACCGAGAAATAGTGGGCAATATCCAGCGCTTCCAGCAACGGCGCGACGAACGCTGTCGGCTTATTGGTCACCAGCGCCAGCGGCATACCCTTAGCATGCAGCGCGCCCAGCGTACCGGCCACATCCGGGAACAGGAAGCTGCCCTCTTCCACCGTCTCTTCATAAAAACGGTTAAACAGCTTACGCAGGACACGAACCTGCTCTTCCTGCGGGATATCCGCATGATCGACACCCGGCTTGCCCTGCGCCGCACGTTGGATCGCCCGTTCCTGACGCGCCCAGGTCAGCGCGCGTTCCATCAGCACGTCCGCCCCGTTACCGATCCACGTAACCACGCGCTCTTCGCCCGCGACCGGCAGTTCCAGCGCGTACAGCGCCTGATCCACTGCCGCTGTTAAACCCGGCGCGCTGTCCACCAGCGTGCCGTCGAGGTCAAATGCAACGCCCCGAATTGCCTGCAAATTATCCATGACTTACCTTCGCCAGTTCACTGCGCATTTCATCAATGACTTTTTTGTAGTCCGGCTGATCGAAAATAGCCGAACCCGCGACAAACATATCCGCGCCCGCCGCAGCGATTTCGCCGATGTTGTTGACCTTCACGCCACCGTCCACTTCGAGGCGGATATCAAAGCCAGACTCGTCGATACGGCGGCGCACTTCACGCAGCTTATCCAGCGTTTGTGGAATGAAGGACTGCCCGCCAAAGCCCGGGTTCACGGACATCAGCAGGATCACGTCCAGCTTATCCATAACGTAATCAAGGTAGCTCAGCGGCGTGGCCGGGTTAAAGACCAGGCCCGCCTTACAACCGTGCTCTTTGATCAGCTGCAGCGTGCGGTCAACGTGTTCGGAGGCTTCAGGATGGAAGGTGATGATGCTGGCGCCCGCGGCGGCAAAATCCGGCACGATGCGATCAACCGGCTTCACCATCAGATGCACATCAATGGGTGCGGTGACGCCATAGTTGCGCAGCGCCTTCAGGACCATCGGGCCGATGGTCAGGTTAGGCACGTAGTGGTTATCCATAACGTCGAAATGAACGACATCCGCACCGGCAGCCAGGGCTTTCGCGGTGTCTTCGCCCAGCCGGGCAAAATCAGCCGAAAGAATTGAGGGTGCAATCAAATACTGTTTCATCCGCATCTCCTTGAACTTTGTTTAACGGCGGGCGAAACGGCTCAGGGCAGATAGAGAGCCAGCAGTTCGTCCACCTTTTTACGTGTACCGCCGTTGCTGCTGATGCTGCGCCGGACCTTGACCTGAAAATGCTCAGCGGCCTTGTACCATTCGCGCGTATCGGGCGTGTCGTGATTCGAAATTAACACCGGGATACTTTTGCTGACCAGTTTTTCCGCCATCTCCGCCAGACGCGCCTGCTCGGCGGGACTGAAGCTGTTGGTATGATAGGCGGTGAAGTTCGCCGTTGCCGACAGTGGAGCATAAGGCGGATCGCAGTAGACCACCGAGTTAGCGTCAGCTTTATCCATACACTCTTCATACGAGAGGCAATGGAACTCCGCATTCTGCGCTTTTTCAGCAAAGTGATACAGCTCGGCCTGCGGGAAGTACGGGCGCTTGTAGCGACCAAAGGGCACGTTGAATTCACCACGCAGGTTGTACCGGCACAGGCCGTTGTAGCCATGGCGGTTAAGATAGAGGAACAACAGCGCACGGCGGAACTTGTCCTGGCTCTGATTAAACTCAGCGCGATGCTGATAGTAAACGTCCGGGTTGTTGTTCTCTGGCGTAAACAGCTTGCGCGCCTCATCGACGTACTCATCGGTACGCTCTTTTACGATGGTATAGAGGCTGATCAGATCGCTGTTGATATCCGCAAGGATATAGCGGGAGTAGTGGGTATTGAGAAATACCGAGCCCGCGCCAACAAAGGGTTCGACAAGACACTCGCCGTCTGGCAGGTGTTTTTGAATATCATCGAGCAGGGGGTATTTCCCCCCTGCCCATTTCAGAAAAGCGCGATTTTTTTTCATGCTGACTAACTGATTACACCTTCTCCGGCTGTGGAGAAAGCTCCGACAGCATCCTGCGCTTCACAGATTACTTCAAATCGGACTGAACCTGACGGATCGGCTTCGCCCACGGATTTTTCGCCTGAACGTCGGCTGGCAGCGTGGCAACCGCGCGTTTTGCTTCATCTTTAGAAGAGTACACACCGCTCACCAGCACATACCATGGCTGACCGTTACGGGTGGTCTCGTAAACAACGAAGTTTTTCAGGTTTGATTTTTTCGCCCAGCCGTTGAGGTTGTCATAGCTGGAAGAGCTGCTCAGCTGCAACGTGTAGTTGCTGGACGGCGCAGACTTCAGTGAACTCACATTCCCTGTAGATTTACCGGTGCTGGCAGAAGCCGCAGGCGCGGTTGCTGCTGGCGTCGAGGCGGTTGCCGCAGGCGCGGTTGCTGCTGGCGTCGAGGCGGTTGCCGCCGGCGCTGGCGTAGCCGTCGCTTTCGGTGCCGCCGCGGTTGCCGCTGGCGCTTTGGCCGGGGCGCTGGTTGCCGTTTCAGTGTGCTTCGGCTGCGCGGCGGCTTTCGGCGCTTCGGCTTTGGCAACTGGCTGTGGCTTCACTTCACGCTTCGGCTCGATAACCGTCTGCTTACGTTCCTGATGCTGTGCAGGTTTAGTCTGACGTGGCGCAGTTTCTGTAGCCGCCGTCTGCTGCTGCCCGGTGGCACCACGAACTGGCGCGACGGTCGCAGGCTCGGTCGGCAGCGTGGAGTTAACCACCACGTTGTTGACCTGCTGCTGGCTCTGCGGCTGCGTCAGGGCATTATTCAGATCGCCCTGCACTTCAACACGCTGCTGGCCTTCCGGGGTCGCCGGAGACTGGCCCTGAGTTGGCGTGGAGGCAACTGGCGGCAGAGAGATCTCCTGCTGGGTATTCCCGGCAGTATTCTCTGCAGAAGTGGTGCCTGGCGCAGGCTGGGTGCCATTCGCCTGATCGGCAGCACTGCCGGAGAGATCGATGCTCTTCTCGCCGGACGCGGTTTGTTCAGCAGGCGTGGTTGACGGGGCTTTGAGTGCAGAGCCGACGCCGATAATCAGCAGCAGCAGGACCAGCACGCCCAGACCCATCATAATGTACTGGCGGGAAGCGGGCTTCGCCGGAGCGGCTTTACGCTTACGCGGGCGACGCTCTACGGGCTCTTCGTCCATTGAATCTTCTTCGGACTCATAATCCTCTTCTTCACGCTCGTCGCGGGCGGCGCGGCCACGCGAAGGACGAGGATCGTCATTGTCCAGATCGACCTCATCAAAGTTAATTTGCGGATCGTTATCACGTTCTGAAGACTGGCGAGTACGACCAGTACGACGATCGCTGGGATCGGGTTTCAGCTCGTCTTCTGGTTTGAATTCATCCATTTAACACCCCACTAAAAGGCTTATGCCTACAACTTTGCACATCACCTGAAGCAAACTGGCTACGTGTTACCGCAGCCGGACCTTTCTAATAGTTACGCTTGCTGGCAATCAGCAATAGCGCCAAGAACGACATCGTGCGGCACACCGCCACGAACTTCACTCTTTCCGATGGCAAGCGGGAGTACCAGACGCATCTCGCCTGCTAATACTTTTTTATCACGCATCATGTGCGGCAAGTAGGCCTGCGCTGACATTTCTCGCGGCCCCGTCACCGGCAAACCGGCGCGCTCAAGCAGCGTGATAATGCGTTGTGTATCCGCCTTGCTGAACTGACCCAGACGCTCCGAGGTGCGTGCGGCCATTACCATTCCCGCCGCCACGGCCTCGCCATGCAGCCAGTTACCGTAGCCCATTTCGGCTTCGATAGCATGACCGTAGGTGTGCCCCAGATTCAGTAAAGCACGTAAGCCTGTTTCGCGCTCGTCTGCGGCAACCACTTCTGCTTTCAGCTCACAACAACGGCGAATACAGTACGCCATCGCCTGACCATCCAGGCGCAACAGGGCGTCCATATTCTCTTCAAGCCAGCTAAAGAACTCGCCGTCCAGAATAATGCCGTACTTGATCACTTCCGCCAGGCCAGAGGCCAGCTCGCGCTGAGGCAGCGTTTGCAGACAGTCGAGATCCACCACCACCGAAGCGGGCTGGTAGAACGCGCCAATCATGTTTTTGCCAAGCGGATGGTTAACGGCGGTTTTGCCACCAACGGAAGAGTCGACCTGCGACAACAGCGTGGTAGGAATTTGAATAAAACGGACACCGCGCTGATAGCTTGCCGCAGCAAACCCCGTCAGATCGCCAACGACACCGCCGCCTAAAGCCAGCAGTGTAGTGTCGCGACCGTGCGGTTTTTGCAGTAATGCGGTGAAGACGGTATCGAGTACCGTCAGGCTTTTATACTGCTCGCCATCAGGCAGAATCACACTGTCGACCTTCACGCCAGCCTGTTCGAGCAGCTGACGTACGCGGTCGAGATAAAGCGGAGCCAGAGTCTCATTGGTGACCAGCATTGCCTGATCACCCGCTTTCAGTGGTAAGAAGGAAGCTGGGTCGTTAAACAAACCAGCCGCGATAGTGATAGGGTAACTCCGTTCACCGAGAGTGACTGTAATCCTCTCCATAACGCGACATCCACCTTAAATGCTTTTACCCGCAGGCGAGTGTATATAAAGCCAGAATCAGTTGCTTTCCAGCATATGAATAATCTGGTTTGCGACCACTTTTGCGCTCTGGTCGTCTGTGCGAATGGTGACGTCAGCAATCTCTTCGTACAGCGGATTGCGTTCACCAGCCAGTGCTTCCAGAACTTCGCGTGGAGGCGTCTCAACCTGTAGCAACGGGCGTTTTTTATCACGCTGCGTACGCGCCAGTTGTTTTTCGATGGTCGTTTCGAGATAGACCACGACACCGCGGGCGGAGAGACGGTTGCGAGTTTCGCGAGATTTTACAGAGCCGCCGCCGGTAGCCAGCACAATGCCCTGCTTTTCCGTAAGTTCATTGATGACTTTTTCTTCACGGTCACGGAAACCCTCTTCGCCTTCTACGTCGAAGACCCAGCCCACATCAGCTCCGGTTCGTTTCTCAATCTCTTGATCAGAATCGTAAAATTCCATATTGAGTTGTTGAGCTAACTGGCGCCCAATAGTGCTTTTGCCGGCACCCATAGGCCCAACCAGAAAGATATTGCGTTTCTCTGCCATTTTTTCGGTACTACTAAGACTATTCGTTAATGGTAAACCCGCTTCGCCGATACCTGGCGTAACAGGACATGAACTGAAACCTCATATGCGATAGAGCGAGAGTCAGACTAAAAATTATCTCAGTACTCCAGCTTGTTTGGCAACAGAATAAATCACCAGGCTTGCCGCTTAAGTTATTAAGGGGTGAGATTGTGTAAGCTGATTCTCAAATCGGTACTCCTTGTATGCTAATTCATGCCCCACGTCAAACATCTGCAACAAACAGAATGCAAAATCACGCGGGGCATTACTGCCCAGTATGGCGTTGCAACCAGACGTGGGGTGATAAAAACCACTAATTCCCGGCGCTCGTTGTCTTTACCCTGATGGCGGAAAAGTTGCCCCAGGAGAGGAATACGGCTCAAGCCTGGCACATTTTCGCTGCCGCTTTTATGCCTCTGAGAAAAAATTCCCCCTAAGGCCAGCGTTTCACCACTTTTAACTTCAACCTGGGTTTCAATCTCCTGCTTATCGATGGTCAGGGTTTCACTGTCGGCCTGCTGCAACACCTGGCCCGGGCTGTTCTCGCTGATACGCAGCTTCAGGCGTACCCGACCGTTGGCCAGCACCACCGGCGTCACCTCCATGCCCAGCACCGCCTCTTTAAACTCTACCGACGTCGCCCCGCTCTCTCCGCTGGAGACCTGATAAGGGATCTCGCTCCCCTGTTTGATGCTGGCGGGCTGCATGTGGGATGCCAACAGCCGCGGGCTGGCGATGATATCTACCTGCTGCTTTTGTTCGAGGGCGGAGAGCTCAATGTCCAGCAGCCGGCCATTAATCCGCCCGATATTAAAGCCCACCTGCGTGGTCGCGGCGTTAACCGCAAGATCGGCGCTGAGTATCGTCAGCTGTCCGGGCTTACCCGCCTGCTGAGCCTGGGCCAGACTCCACTTCACCCCTAACTCGCGCAGGCTTTTTTCACTCATGCTGACGATGTGCGCCGCGAGCTCGACCTGCGCTACCGGCAGATCCATCTGCGTCACCCAGTGCTGTAGTGCGTCCAGCGCTGCCCGGGTGTCGCGCACCAGCAGACGATTGGTGCGCTTGTCCACCGCAAGGCTGCCTTTCGGGCTAAGGAGCTTTTCGGCCGCCTGCTGGAGATCGCTCGCATCCGCATACGAGAGAGGGAAGCTGCGCGCCTCCAGCGGCACGCTGAGCTGGCGCTTTGCGCGCTCCGCCTCTTTTCTGGCCTGCTGCTGCTGTTGCCAGGCGGCGCTGTGAATATAAAAGATGCCCTCCTGCTGGCGCATCACCAGCCCGGCGCTGGTCACTACCGTCTGTAGCGCCTGTAGCCAGGGCACCTTCTGCAGACGCAGCGAGACGTTGCCGCTCACGTCCGGGGCGATAATCATGTTGCGGTTCTCCTGCTCCGCCAGAGCCTGCAGAAGCTGGGCGACCGGCACATCATCCACCACCAGATTGACGGCCGCCGTTTCCGCTGCCAGCGCCTGGCTGGCGATCAGCAGCAGTGCCACGATCCCTGTTTTCATGTTTCGTTCCTTGTCGTTGCCATCGCCACAGCGGCTGTTCACAGACCTCAGAGGTGTCGATGACCAGCTCCTTTTCATCCAGCGTCATTACCCGCCCACCCTGAGGCAGCGTCTCGCCGCGGCGCACCCGCAGCCAGCGCGACGTTTCATCCCTGACGATCCCCACCGGCACCGCGCCGGACACCAGCCCGGCATAACGCCACTGGCTCAGGACGGCGTCGGGGCAGCGTGATACCGGGGCCTGAAACGGATCGCGCATGCCGAGAAGCAGCGGCAGTAAAAGCAGCACGCCCCTGTTAACCCGCATTCTGCCGCTCCAGCTGGAGGGTAATCCGTAGCTTTTGCTGCTCTGGCTGGATGGTAAAACGCCCGACCGCCACATCGCGCCGGGCGAGGGTGGCAAACAGCGTGGGGATCTGCGCCCACACCGCATCGACCACCAGCTCCCCGCCTGCGCTGACGGGCTGCCAGCGCACCATCCGCATCTCACCGGTATCGAACTCCAGCGGCGAAAAAGGGCGCGTTGCCACGGACGCTGGGACGTCATCCTCGGGGAAGAGCTTACGCACTGCGGTCCATAAGCGGGCGTTGATCGCCGCATCTTGTTCATGCTGAGCCTGCTGCGTCGTGAGCTGTTGATGCTGTATGTGTAGCTGCACACCGGTGACGCCGAACAGCATCAGCCCGGAACTGACGCCCCAGCACAGGCCGCGCCAGCGCGGAGACAGCCTGTACCAGATGTCAGGATGGATCCGCATAAGCCTGCTCCTTGCGGGTCAGCGTCCAGCTAAACTCCCAGCGTCCCTGCGCGTCCTGGCGCATCTCCCCCGGCGTTCCCGGCCCGAATCCGGGCAGCAGGCGTAGTGCCGTCTCCAGCGCCGCAAGCGCCGGTAAGGTAGTGGCGTATCCGTGGAGCGAGAGCGTGGACTGCTTAAAGCGAAGCTGCGCCAGCCATGCCTGCTCCGGCAGGGCGTGGGCCAGGGCGATCAGTTCCGCCTGCCAGGCCTCCGTGCTGGCTTTTTGCCGCGCCCAGCGCTGGCGTTGCTGGCGCTGAACAACACGCGCCGCCCACTGCTTTTGCCGCTGCTCCAGCGCCTGTCGCAGCGCCAGATCGCTGGCCTGCCTATGGGCGTAAACATCCGTCTGCAGAGATGAGCTGGCCCGAAGGGCCGTCCAGAGCACCAGCGTTAAGAGCAGCGAGCCGGTAAACAGCAGGCCCCAGAAGCGCAGGCAGTGGCGTTTTTGTTGCTGACGCCACGGCAGCAGGTTTGCGGTCCTCATACCGGATAGACTCCCGCCGCCAGCGCCAGCGCGACGCTAAAATCCGCGCCATTTTCAGGCAGCGGCGGCTGCCGGTGGGGTACCACGCACCAGGGATCGAAACTGGCCATATCGCAGCAGGCGATCTCCTCAACCCTGAGCGCCAGCAGCGCGGCCAGCCGTTCGACGTCGGGGGCTTCCGCCAGCCCGCGCCTGCCCCACTGGTGGCGCATCGCCCAGAGCCACTGGTCCCGATCGCGCCAGGCGATACACTGGGCGGGCGCCTGCACAAAAGGCAGCAGATGCGTCAGCGCTCCGGCATCGGGCGTGATGGTGGTGAGTTGCAGGCGCAGGACCCGGGCCAGCTCCAGAAGCGCGTCGATCTCCTTATTTTGTGCGGCAGTAATCTGAAATGTCTGGCTGAAGGTATCTTCTGCATAGTCAAAACGCAGGGCTTCGGGCGCCATCTCCAGTTCACGGCTCAACGCGGATGCAATCCAGGCCGTCTGCTCGCTGTCGCGCAGGGTCATCGCCGGGCGCGGCAGCGTGCGCTGCAGGGTGCGGGCAGCCGGAAAGGCGAGAAATATTTGATGCTGATGCGGCAGCGTCTGACGCCATTCGCGCAGGGCCGCAGCCAGTTGTTCGGGCTGAAGAATTTGCCCGTCGTGGATAATGCCCTCCGCCAGGGGGAGCTGCCACCAGCGGCGCAGACCCCACCCCGACTTTTCGCGCACCAGCGCGACGGCCAGAACCTTATCCTGTTGAATATGAACGCCTGTTCGCCATGTTTTAAACGCCATGTTTCACGATCTCCTTATCGTCCCTGGGGATGACGGCTATATCAATGCTACAGGCTTGCCTTTATACTACCGCGCGATTGTTTAGAAACTGCCCAGTTCAAACTAAATGGGAAATCTCCAGTGAAGTTCGTAAAGTATTTATTGATCCTTGCAGTCTGTTGCATTCTGCTTGGAGCAGGCTCGATTTTTGGTTTGTACAAATATATTGAGCCGCAACTGCCTGATGTCGCTACGCTTCGTGACGTACGACTTCAGATCCCGATGCAGGTTTATAGCGCCGATGGCGAGCTGATTGCCCAGTACGGTGAAAAGCGCCGTATCCCGCTGACGCTGAATCAAATTCCGCCAGTCATGGTGAAAGCCTTTATTGCCACAGAAGACAGCCGCTTTTATGAGCACCACGGCGTTGACCCGGTGGGGATTTTCCGTGCTGCAAGCGTAGCGCTGTTCTCCGGCCATGCTTCGCAGGGGGCAAGTACCATCACCCAGCAGCTGGCGCGTAACTTCTTCCTGAGCCCTGAAAAAACGCTGATGCGTAAGGTTAAGGAAGTGTTCCTGGCGATCCGCATTGAGCAGTTGCTGAACAAAGATGAGATCCTTGAGCTTTACCTCAACAAGATCTATCTCGGCTACCGTGCCTATGGCGTGGGCGCGGCGGCGCAGGTCTATTTCGGTAAATCCATCGAGCAGCTCACCCTGAGTGAGATGGCCACCATCGCCGGTCTGCCGAAGGCGCCTTCCACCTTTAACCCGCTCTACTCGCTGGATCGCGCTACGGCGCGTCGCAACGTGGTGCTGTCGCGTATGCTGAGCGAGGGCTATATCAGCCAGACCCAGTACGATCAGGCGCGCAACGATGTGATTGACGCCAACTACCATGCCCCGGAAATTGCCTTCTCCGCGCCGTACCTCAGCGAGATGGTTCGTCAGGAGATGGTTTCCCGCTACGGCGAGCAGGCCTACGAAGATGGTTACCGCGTTTACACCACCATCAGCCGCAACGTCCAGCAGGGCGCGCAGCAGGCGGTGCGTAACAACGTGATTGATTACGATATGCGTCACGGCTACCGCGGTCCGTCAAACGTGCTGTGGAAAGTGGGTGAATCGGCGTGGAACAGCAAAAAAATCACCGATACCCTGAAGCCGCTTCCGGGCTACGGGCCGTTCGTGGCGGCGGTGGTGACCCAGGCCAATCCGCAGGAAGCCACGGCGATGCTCGCCGACGGCACTTCGGTGTCGCTGCGGATGGAAGGGGTGCGCTGGGCGCGTCCGTATCGCTCTGATACGCAGCAGGGCGTGACGCCGCGTAAAGTGACCGATGCGGTACAGGTAGGTCAGCAAATCTGGGTTCGCCAGGTGAACGACGCCTGGTGGCTGGGGCAGATCCCGGACGTTAACTCGGCGCTGGTCTCCATCGATCCGCATAACGGCGCGGTGCTCGCGCTGGTTGGCGGCTTCGACTTTAACCAGAGCAAATTTAACCGTGCCACTCAGGCGCTGCGTCAGGTCGGTTCCAATATCAAACCCTTCCTCTACACCGCGGCAATGGATAAGGGTCTGACCCTCGCCAGTATCCTCAATGACGTGCCGATCTCCCGCTGGGATGCCGGGGCCGGTTCCGACTGGCGTCCGAAAAACTCACCCGCAGAGTACGCCGGTCCGATTCGCCTGCGTCAGGGGCTGGGACAGTCGAAAAACGTGGTGATGGTGCGCGCCATGCGTGCCATGGGCGTCGATTATGCGGCGGAATATCTGCAGCGCTTCGGCTTCCCGGCGCAAAATATCGTGCATACCGAGTCGCTGGCGCTGGGCTCCGCCTCCTTTACCCCGCTGCAGGTCGCGCGCGGCTATGCGGTGATGGCCAACGGCGGCTTCCTGGTCGATCCGTTCTTCATCAGCAAAATCGAGAACGATCAGGGCGGTGTCCTGTTTGACGCCCGACCGAAAATCGCCTGCGCAGAGTGTGATATTCCGGTGATCTACGGTGACACGCCTAAGTCAGAGGCGCTGAACAACCAGGACATGGAAGATGTCGCGATTTCTCAGGAGCAGCAGAATGCGGCGGTGCCGATGCCGCAGCTCCAGCAGGCGAACCAGGCGCTGGTTGCCCAGACCGGTGCTCAGGAGTATGCCCCGCACGTGATTAACACCCCGCTGGCGTTCCTGATCAAAAGCGCGCTGAACAGCAACATCTTTGGTGAACCAGGCTGGCAGGGCACGGGCTGGCGTGCCGGTCGTGATTTGCAGCGCAAGGACATCGGCGGCAAAACCGGGACCACCAACAGCTCGAAAGATGCCTGGTTCTCGGGTTACGGTCCGGGTGCGGTAACGTCGGTGTGGATCGGCTTTGACGATCACCGTCGTGATTTAGGCCGTACCACGGCGTCCGGAGCGATTAAAGATCAGATTTCCGGTTACGAAGGCGGAGCCAAAAGCGCTCAGCCGGCGTGGGATGCCTTTATGAAAGTCGTTCTTGATGGCGTACCGGAACAGCCGCTCACGCCACCGCCGGGTATCGTCACGGTCAATATCGATCGCAGCAGCGGTCAGCTGGCTAACGGCGGTAACAGTCGTGAAGAGTATTTCATCGAAGGCACGCAGCCAACGCATCAGGTGGTGCATGAGGTGGGTACAACCTTGATTGATAACGGCGAAACGCAGGAGCTCTTCTGATACATCTTCCCCCTTTCCCTGTGGAGAGGGGGATTTTCCGCTACAGCCTTCCCTGTCCTTTCAGCCATTCACGCACCAGGAACAGCGCGCTTACGTTCCGGGCTTCGTTAAAATCAGGCTCTTCCAGCAGATCCATCAGATGCGCCAGCGGCCAGCGTACCTGCGGCAGCGGTTCCGGTTCATCCCCTTCCAGCGACTCAGGGTAGAGATCTTCCGCCAGCACGATATTCATTTTGCTGGAGAAATAAGACGGTGCCATGCTGAGCTTTTTCAGGAAAGTGAGCTCTTTCGCACCAAAACCGACCTCTTCTTTCAGCTCACGGTTTGCGGCTTCATAAACCGACTCGCCGGGATCGATAAGTCCCTTTGAAAAGCCCAGCTCGTAAGATTCCGTTCCCACCGCGTATTCGCGGATTAAAATCAGGTGCTCGTCGACAATAGGCACAATCATGACGGCTTCGCGCGTGGAGGGACGCATACGCTCGTAGACGCGGCGCACGCCGTTACTAAACTCCAGGTCCACGCTCTCAACGTTAAACAGGCGCGATTTGGCGACGGTTTCAACATTCAGGATGGTGGGCTTTTGTAAGGGTTTGCTCATTTTGACGGGTCTTTGCTGGGTGAACTGGCGTCATTGTGCGATATGCCGCACGGTTTCGGCAATGTCAATCGCGCTTTATTTACATTATTGCAACTTTATGAGATTCATTCCTCATTTCAAGTCAAAAGTCAATAGGTTGAAATTGTTCCAGGAATTTGCTGATATTCCGCCACGGTTGCCTTTGCTATCATCTGCGATCACTGGGATGCGCTTCAAATTGCTCAAGTTCAACGCCTTACATGCCGATAGCCAACCACAGACACGCATTCACTGTTAAGGTGCTACTGACTACACCTGTAAGAAAAAGTAAGATGGGGAAAGCATGAGCACCATTTTGATTGTCATCGCTGCTATGCTGGCCTGCGCATTCATTGCAGGGTGGTTGTACAGACGTCGGGCGCAGCATCGATATCGCCTGCCTTATCTCAATGCCTTTACCGGGGCGAGCACACGCAAACTCACCGCAGAAGAGCGCAGCGCGATCGAGCAATATCTCGAGTCGTTTAACCGTATCCAGCAGACACCTGCAACAGGTGCCAGCGCCGCGCCAGTATCGTTAAGCCTGAATGCCCAGAGCAATACCGTGCACAGCCTGACGCGCTCCATTACCCGCTACGGTATTACCACCGACGATCCCAATAAATGGCGCTACTACCTCGACTCCGTCGAAGTGCATCTGCCGCCGTTCTGGGAACAGTACATCAACGATGAAAACAGTGTTGAGCTGATCCACACCGACTCTATCCCGCTGGTGATTGCCCTGAACGGCCACTCCATCGCCGAGTATGTTCAGGAAGCCCCGCACCTGGCACTGGAACATGTCAGCTCAACCCAGGCCTCGATTCGTGGCGAAGAGACCGAGCAGATTGAGCTGCTGAACATTCGCCAGGAGACCCACGAAGAGTACGCTCTCAGTCGCCCGGACGGCATTCGTGAAGCGCTGCTGATTGTCGCCGCCTTCCTGCTGTTCTTCTTCTGCCTGATGAGCCCGGATGTCTTTGCCCCCTGGCTTGCCGGTGGCGGCGTGCTGCTGCTGGCGGCGGGCTTATGGGGACTCTTCGCCCCACCGGCGAAAAACGCCCTGCGTGAGATCCACTGCCTGCGCGGGACGCCAAAGCGCTGGGGTCTGTTTGGCGAGAACGATCAGGACCACGTCAATAATATCTCGATGGGCATTATTGACCTGATCTACCCGCGCCACTGGCAGCCGTGGCTGGCCCAGGATTTAGGGCAAAAGACCGACGTTGATATCTATCTGGACCGCCACGTGGTGCGCCAGGGGCGCTATTTATCCCTGCATGACGAGGTGAAGAACTTCCCGCTGCAGCACTGGCTGCGCAGCACGGTAATTGCGGTTGGCGCAGGGCTCGTACTGGCGATGCTTGTTCTCCTCGTGCCGCTGGATATGCCGATCAAATTTACCCTCTCATGGATCAAGGGCGCCCAGACCATCGAGGCAACCAGCGTCGATCAGCTTGAAAACGCCGGGGTGCGCATCGGTGATACCCTGCATCTGCAGGGCACCGGGATGTGTAATATCCACGCGGCGGGCAACTGGAACGCGCGCCAGAGCTCGCCTTTTGCACCTTTTGACTGCTCGCAGCTGATCTGGAATGACGCGGCCCCGCTGCCGCTGCCTGAATCGGATACCGTTAACAAAGCCACGGCGCTGACTCAGGCCCTGAGCCGCCAGCTCCATCCTAAACCGGAAGATGAGACGCGCGTCAGCCCGGCATTACGCTCCGCCATTCAGAAATCGGGCATGATCCTGCTGGATGATTTTGGCGATATCGTCCTGAAAACCCAGGATCTGTGCGCAGAGGCGGACGAATGCGTCAGGCTGAAGAACGCCCTGGTGAATCTCGGTAACAGCAAGGACTGGGAAGCGCTGGTCAAGCGCGCTACCGCTGGCCGTCTTGATGGCGTTAACGTCCTGCTGCGTCCGGTGAGCGCCGAGTCGCTGGAAAACCTGGTCGCCACCTCTACCGCGCCGTTCGTGATGCGCGAAACCTCCCGTGCCGCACAGGCCCTTAACAGCCCGGCGCCCGGCGGCTTTGTGATTGTCAGCGATGAGGGCAGCGATCTGGTCGATCAGCCTTATCCGCCGGTAGCGCTGTACGACTACCCGGCCCAGGAGCAGTGGGGTGAGTTTCAGCGGCTGGCGCAGATGCTGATGCGCACGCCGTTCAGCGCGGAAGGGATTGTGACCAACATCTTTACCGATGCCAACGGCACCCGCCATATCGAACTGCACCGCATACCGGATAGCGCCGCTTTATGGCGCTACATCGCCACCTCACTGCTGATGCTGGCGATGGTGCTGTGCATTATCTGGAACGGCGTGATGGCCCTGCGCCGCTACCAGCGCTCGCGCACCCGCCTGGCCGAGATCCAGCAGTACTACGAAAATTGCCTCAATCCGAAGCTGATCCCCACCCCTGAGAGCCTGATCGGATAACTTCTGTGCGCGACAAGATATGCTACCCTGTCGCGCACGTTTCTTCTGGCTGGAGTATTCCCCATGCATCTTGATATCGCCTGGCAGGACGTTGATACCGTCCTGCTGGATATGGACGGCACGCTGCTCGATCTCGCGTTTGATAACTACTTCTGGCAAAAACTGGTGCCGGAGACCTACGGCGAGCAGCAAGGGATCACCCCGCTGGAGGCGCAGGAATTCATACGCCAGCAATATACCGCCGTACAACATACGCTAAACTGGTACTGCCTGGACTACTGGAGCGAACGCCTCGGACTGGATATTTGCGCGATGACTACCGCTCAGGGCGTGCGCGCCGTACTGCGTGAAGATACTGTTCCCTTTCTGGACGCGCTCAAAGCCAGCGGTAAGCGGCGCATTCTGTTGACCAACGCGCACCCACATAATCTGGCGGTGAAGCTGGAACATACCGGACTGGGTTCACACCTTGATTTATTACTTTCCACCCACACATTTGGTTATCCGAAAGAGGATCAGCGACTGTGGCAGGCGGTGGCAGAAGAGACCGGCCTGCAGCCAGAGAGAACGTTGTTCATTGATGACAGCGAACCCATTCTGGATGCGGCGGCAAAATTTGGCATTCGTTATTGCCTTGGCGTGACCAATCCTGATTCTGGCCTGGCTGAAAAAAGCTATCTTCGCCATCCGGGGATGAACGACTATCGCCGGATGATCCCCTCACTCACCGTGAAGGAGAAGCCATGAAAGAGAAACCCTCCGAAGGGGTAAGACTGGATAAATGGCTGTGGGCTGCCCGCTTTTACAAAACGCGCGCCCTCGCCCGCGAAATGATTGAAGGCGGCAAGGTGCATTACAACGGGCAGCGCAGCAAACCGAGCAAGCTCGTGGAGCTGAACGCCACCCTGACGCTGCGTCAGGGCAATGACGAACGAACGGTGATCGTAAAAAACGTCACCGAACAGCGTCGCCCGGCAGCGGAAGCCAGCACCCTGTACGAAGAGACGGCAGAAAGCGTTGAAAAACGCGAGAAGATGGCCCAGGCGCGCAAGCTTAATGCCCTGACCATGCCGCATCCCGACAGGCGACCGGACAAGAAAGAGCGTCGCGATCTGATTAAATTTAAAAATGGCGAGAATGAGTGATTCTTGCCGAACGAGAGATGACTATGGCCCAACACGACCAATTACACCGCTATCTGTTTGAACAATTTGCCGTTCGCGGCGAGCTGGTTACGGTATCCGAAACCTGGAAACAGATCCTGGAAAACCACAACTATCCGCTGCCGGTTAAGACCGTGCTGGGTGAGCTGCTGGTCGCCACCAGCCTGCTGACTGCGACCCTGAAATTTGCCGGTGACATCACCGTGCAGCTGCAGGGTGATGGCCCGATGAGCCTGGCGGTGATCAACGGCAACAACCAGCAGCAGATGCGCGGCGTGGCGCGCGTTCAGGGCGACGTCCCGGAAAATGCCGATCTGAAAACGCTGGTCGGCAACGGCTATCTGGTGATCACCATCTCCCCGGAAGAGGGCGAGCGCTATCAGGGCGTTGTGGGTCTGGAGGGCGATACCCTGGCGGCCTGTCTGGAAGATTACTTCATGCGTTCCGAACAGCTGCCGACGCGCCTGTTTATCCGTACCGGCGAAGTCGATGGCCAGCCGGCGGCAGGCGGGATGCTGCTGCAGGTTCTGCCTGCACAGGACGCTCAGACCAATGATTTTGAGCACCTGGCGACCCTGACCGAAACCATCAAAGCCGAAGAGCTGCTCACCCTGCCGGCGAACGACGTGCTTTGGCGTCTGTACCACGAAGAAGAGGTGACCCTGTACGATCCGCAGGACGTTGAGTTCAAGTGCACCTGTTCCCGTGAACGCTGTGCGGGTGCCCTGAAAACGCTGCCGGATGAAGAGATCGACAGCATCCTGGCGGAAGATGGCGAGATCGACATGCACTGCGATTACTGTGGGTCTCACTACGTCTTCAACGCAATGGACATTGCCGAGATCCGCAACAACGCCTCTCCGGCCGATCCTCAGCTGCACTAAGCCCTGTCGTTAACTGCCCTCCTGTGGGGGCAGTTGACCTTCTTCCCTTTCCCGCTACTCTTTAATTTCATTCACTATTCCTCCTCCCCCTGCTGAATCGTTACCAGTCATGTAAGGCTTTCGTAATTTTCTTTCATGTATGCGCTTACATTCACATTCTCGTAGTTAAATTTACCGCCCATTAACCTTTTAAGAACATTTTCCCCAACCGAAAAGTGATTCCTGCCATAATCTGCTCCGCGAGTGACAGGAGTCACAGCGTTTTCCGTCATTAAGGGTTTTTGTCCAGATACGCAAATCTATGAGCCCGGTCGCGGTTAACATTCGAAGAAAAACCCTACAATTTCAGGCAGTATAAATTGGCTAAGGAGCAGTGATATGCGTGTTAATGGTTTAACCCCGCAAGATCTCATGGCTTATGGTATCAACGATGCTCAGGATATCGTCTACAACCCCGATTACGATACGCTGTATCAGGAAGAGCTCAATCCAGCGCTGGAAGGCTACGAGCGCGGGATCCTGACGACGACCGGCGCCATTGCTGTCGATACCGGTATCTTTACCGGTCGTTCGCCGAAGGATAAATACATTGTCCGTGACGACACCACCCGCGACACCCTGTGGTGGGCCGATCATGGCAAAGGGAAGAACGACAACAAAGCGATCTCCCCTGAAACCTGGCAGCACCTGAAGACCCTCGTCACCCAACAACTTTCCGGCAAGCGTCTGTTCATTATCGACGCTTACTGCGGCGCCAACGCCGACACCCGTCTTTCCGTTCGCTTTATCACCGAGGTGGCCTGGCAGGCGCATTTCGTGAAGAACATGTTCATTCGCCCCACCGAAGAAGAGCTGCAGAGCTTCGAGCCTGACTTTGTGGTGATGAACGGTGCGAAGTGCACCAACCCGAACTGGAAAGAGCAGGGGCTGAACTCCGAAAACTTTGTCGCCTTTAACCTGACGGAACGTATCCAGCTGATCGGCGGCACATGGTACGGCGGCGAAATGAAGAAAGGGATGTTCTCGGTGATGAACTACCTGCTGCCGTTGCAGGGCATTGCCTCCATGCACTGCTCGGCGAACGTCGGCGAGAAAGGCGATGTGGCGGTCTTCTTTGGCCTCTCCGGCACCGGTAAAACCACCCTCTCCACCGACCCGAAACGCCGCCTGATTGGCGACGACGAACACGGCTGGGACGATGACGGGGTGTTTAACTTTGAAGGCGGCTGCTACGCCAAGACCATTCGTCTGTCGGCAGAAGCGGAGCCGGATATCTTCCAGGCGATCCGCCGCGATGCGCTGCTGGAGAACGTGACGGTACGCGCCGACGGCTCGGTGGATTTTGACGATGCGTCAAAAACCGAAAACACCCGCGTCAGCTACCCGATCTACCACATCGACAACATCGTTAAGCCGGTCTCAAAAGCGGGCCACGCGACCAAGGTGATCTTCCTCACCGCCGACGCGTTTGGCGTGCTGCCGCCGGTTTCACGCCTGACCGCCAGCCAGACACAGTACCACTTCCTCTCCGGTTTTACCGCCAAGCTGGCCGGTACCGAGCGGGGTGTCACTGAGCCAACGCCAACCTTCTCCGCCTGCTTCGGCGCAGCCTTCCTGTCGCTGCACCCGACGCAGTACGCCGAAGTGCTGGTGAAACGCATGCAGGCCTCAGGCGCCCAGGCGTACCTGGTCAACACCGGCTGGAACGGCACCGGCAAGCGTATCTCTATCAAAGATACCCGCGCCATTATCGACGCCATTCTGAACGGTTCGCTGGATGATGCGGAAACCTTCACCCTGCCGATGTTCGATCTGGCGATCCCGACCGAACTGCCAGGCGTGGACAGCCACATCCTCGATCCGCGTAACACCTACGCGTCGCCGGAGCAGTGGCAGGAAAAAGCCACTCAGCTTGCGAAACTGTTCGTGGAAAACTTTGAGAAGTACACCGACACGCCAGCGGGTGCGGCGTTGGTTGTTGCAGGACCTAAGCTGTAGAGATTGTGCCGGGTGGCGCTGCGCTTACCCGTCCTACAAAAACCCTGAATGTAGGCCGGGTAAGGCGAAGCCGCCACCCGGCTTATTTTTTAGCTCTCTTTCACCTGCCTGCGCGGAAACGGAACCGGCAGCCACGCGCGGATACTCAACCCGCCCCGCTCGCTGGTGCCAATCTCCAGCAGACCGTTATGGTTATCCACGATACGCTGCACAATCGCCAGGCCTAAACCGGTGCCGCTGGTGCTGCGCGCGCTGTCGCCACGCACAAACGGCTGGAACAGATGTTTACGCTGTTCCGGTTTGATCCCCGGGCCGTCATCTTCCACCTGGAACCAGGCGCGATTCAGTTCGGAGCCACTGCTGACCTTGATCCAGCCGTTACCGTAGCGGGCGGCGTTGACCACCATATTCGCCACGGCGCGCTTGATGGAGAGCGGATGCATCCGCACGGTGATATCGCCCGGCTGCAGATCGGTTTCGATTTCACGCTCGTAGCCGCTCTCGGCCGCCACCACTTCGCCCAGCACCGCGTTAAGTTCCGCGATCTCCATCGGCATCTCCTGCCCGGTACGCAGGTAGTCGATGAACTGCTCGATAATGGCGTTGCACTCTTCGATGTCCTTGTTAATGGACTCCGCCAGGTAGCCGTCCTCCTCGCCCATCATTTCAGTGGCGAGGCGAATACGCGTCAGCGGGGTGCGCAGGTCGTGGCTGACCCCGGCCATCAACAGGGTACGGTCATCCGCCAGCTGCTTCACCCCGGCCGCCATATGGTTGAAGGCGCGGGTCACCGAACGCACTTCCGACGCGCCATACTCGCGCAGCGGAGGCGGAATAATCCCTTTACCGACCTGAAGCGCCGCGTGCTCCAGGTCGACCAGCGGTCGGTTCTGAATACGGATAAACAGCCACGCGCCGCCTATCGCCAGCAGCATGATCGCCAGGGTGTAACGGAACAGTGGCGAGAAGTCGCCCTGATGGATTTCGGTCAGCGGCACGCGCACCCAGATATTGGGTGACAGCCAGGTTTTCAGCCAGACGACCGGCGAGCTTTTGTTGACCTCAACGCGCACTTCCGTTGGGCCGCCCAGCTGCTGCGCCATCTGCTGGCTAAGGAATTCATAATGCTGAGCCCAGCGCAGGCCTGCGTCTTCCGCCGCTTCGTTAGAATAGAGCGATATCCCCAGCTCACGGTAGATCTCACGGCGAAATGCCGGAGGAACCACCAGCTGCGTGCCATCTTCCAGCTGCAGTTTATCGGTCATCAGCATACGGACTTCGTAGGCCAGGACCTTATTAAACTGCTGCAGGCTCGGCAGGATCGCAAAGTTCAGCACGACCAGATAGGTCGTCACCAGGCTGACAAACAGCAGGGTGACGATCAGTAACAGGGTGCGGGCAAACGAGCTACGCGGCGAGAAACGCATTCGCCTCATGCTTTAGAGCCGTCCGGGACAAACACGTAGCCCAGACCCCAGACGGTCTGGATATAGCGCGGGTGCGCCGGATCCTCTTCCACCATGCGGCGCAGGCGGGAGATCTGTACGTCGATGGAACGCTCCATCGCGGAATATTCACGGCCACGCGCCAGGTTCATCAGCTTATCGCGGGAGAGCGGCTCACGCGGATGGCTGACCAGGGCTTTCAGTACCGCGAACTCACCGCTGGTCAGCGGCATTGGCTCATCTTCACGGAACATCTCGCGGGTGCCGAGGTTCAGCTTGAACTTGCCGAAGGCAATCACCGCCTCTTCCTGGGACGGCGCGCCCGGCAGTTCGTTCGCCTGACGGCGCAGCACGGCACGGATACGGGCCAGCAGCTCGCGCGGGTTAAACGGTTTTGGAATGTAGTCGTCGGCGCCAATTTCCAGGCCCACGATACGGTCAACCTCTTCCCCTTTCGCCGTCACCATAATGATCGGCATCGGGTTGCTCTGGCTACGCAGACGACGGCAGATGGAAAGGCCATCCTCGCCCGGCAGCATCAGATCCAGCACCATCAGGTGGAAGGATTCGCGGGTCAGCAGGCGGTCCATCTGTTCGGCGTTGGCGACGCTACGAACCTGGAAGCCCTGCTCGGTCAGATAACGCTCAAGGAGCGCACGCAGGCGCATGTCGTCATCCACCACCAGAATCTTATAATTCTCTTGCATTGTCAGTACTCCCAAAGGTTCGGATAATCTTGAACAGCGTATTCTAAAAAAGTGCGCGTCCACGACCAGCTAATTCTGGTATAAATTCTAGTCGAAATTGTTACAAAGCATATTTAACAGCAGCTTATCTGTACATTCCGTCACATAACTCATTATTAATCCTGTCTGATAAGATAAGTGATACGTAATGTGCGCAAGGTAAGCAACCCTGTTGTAAGGCCAGAGAATGAAAACGCCCCTGATCACCCGCGAAGGGTATGAAAATCTGAAGAAAGAGCTGGACACCCTGTGGCGTGAAGAGCGCCCGGAGGTGACAAAAAAAGTGACCTGGGCAGCGAGCCTCGGCGACCGCAGTGAGAATGCCGACTACCAGTACAACAAGAAGCGACTGCGTGAAATCGACCGCCGGGTGCGTTATCTGACCAAATGCCTCGAGAACCTGAAAATCGTCGATTATTCCCCGCAGCAGGAGGGCAAGGTCTTCTTCGGCGCGTGGGTCGAGATCGAAAATGACGAGGGCGATCTCAAGCGCTTTCGTATTGTCGGCTACGATGAAATTTTTGGTCGTAAGGATTACATCTCCATCGATTCACCGATGGCCCGGGCGCTGCTGAAAAAAGAGGTGGGCGATCTGGCTGTCGTCCATACCCCGGCGGGTGAAGCCAGCTGGTACGTCAATGAAATCGAGTACGTAAAATAGTCCGAGAGCGCCCTCCACGACTGGCATTTTGCAGTGCCAGTCCGTATAACTATCCCCTGATTTTTCGACCCACAAGATGAAATAGCCATGATGAAAGATTCGCTCTGCCGCATTATTGCGGGTGAACTTCAGGCAAGGGCTGAACAGGTAGAAGCTGCCGTTCGCCTGCTTGATGAAGGGAACACCGTGCCGTTTATTGCACGTTATCGTAAGGAAGTGACTGGCGGTCTGGATGATACGCAGCTGCGTAACCTGGAGACCCGCCTCGGCTATCTCCGTGAACTGGAAGACAGGCGCCAGGCGATTCTGAAATCCATCGGCGAACAGGGCAAGCTGACCAGCGAACTGGAAGCAGCCATCAACGGCACCCTGAATAAAACCGAACTCGAAGATCTCTATCTGCCGTATAAACAAAAACGCCGCACCCGTGGACAGATCGCCATTGAAGCAGGCCTGGAGCCGCTGGCCGATCTGCTGTGGACGACGCCGTCCCACGACCCGGAAACCGAAGCCGCGAAGTTTATCGATGCCGATAAAGGCGTGGCCGACACCAAAGCCGCCCTCGATGGCGCCCGCTACATCCTGATGGAGCGCTTTGCCGAAGACGCTGCCCTGCTGGCAAAAGTGCGTGATTATCTGTGGAAGAACGCCCATATCGTCTCCACCGTGGTCAGCGGCAAAGAGGAAGAAGGGGCGAAATTCCGCGACTACTTCGATCACCATGAACCGATCTCAACCGTGCCGTCCCACCGCGCGCTGGCGATGTTCCGCGGTCGCAACGAGGGCATTCTGCAGCTCTCCCTGAACGCCGACCCGCAGTTTGACGAGCCGCCAAAAGAGAGCCACGGCGAGCAGATCATCATTGACCATCTCGGCCTGCGCCTGAACAACGCTCCGGCGGACAGCTGGCGCAAAGGCGTGGTGAGCTGGACCTGGCGTATCAAGGTGCTGATGCACCTCGAAACCGAACTGATGGGCACCGTGCGCGAACGCGCCGAAGACGAGGCGATCAATGTCTTTGCCCGTAACCTGCACGATCTGCTGATGGCTGCCCCGGCGGGCCTGCGCGCCACCATGGGCCTCGATCCGGGCCTGCGTACCGGCGTGAAGGTGGCCGTAGTGGATGGTACCGGCAAGCTGGTGGCTACCGATACCATCTATCCTCATACCGGTCAGGCAGCGAAAGCCGCGGTTGCCGTGGCGGCGCTGTGCGAGAAGCACAACGTTGAGCTGGTGGCGATCGGCAACGGCACCGCCTCCCGCGAAACCGAACGTTTCTTCCTCGATTTGCAAAAGCAGTTCCCGAAAGTGACGGCGCAAAAAGTGATTGTCAGCGAAGCGGGTGCGTCGGTGTACTCGGCGTCCGAGCTGGCAGCGCAGGAGTTCCCGGATCTGGACGTCTCCCTGCGCGGTGCGGTCTCTATCGCCCGCCGTCTGCAGGATCCGCTGGCGGAGCTGGTGAAGATCGACCCGAAATCCATCGGCGTGGGCCAGTACCAGCACGACGTCAGCCAGACGCAGCTGGCGCGTAAGCTGGATGCGGTGGTGGAAGACTGCGTAAACGCCGTTGGCGTTGACCTGAATACCGCCTCCGTCGCCCTGCTGACCCGCGTGGCGGGTTTAACCCGGATGATGGCGCAGAACATTGTTGCCTGGCGCGATGAGAACGGGCAGTTCCAGAACCGCCAGCAGCTGCTGAAGGTGAGCCGTCTGGGACCTAAAGCGTTCGAGCAGTGCGCGGGCTTCCTGCGTATCAACCACGGCGACAACCCGCTGGACGCCTCCACCGTTCACCCGGAAGCCTATCCGGTGGTGGAGCGCATTCTGGCGGCCACCCAGCAGGCGCTGAACGCGCTGATGGGTAACAGCAGCGAACTGCGTAACCTGAAAGCGGTCGACTTCACCGATGAGAAATTTGGTGTGCCGACGGTGTCCGACATCATCAAAGAGCTGGAGAAACCGGGTCGCGACCCGCGTCCGGAGTTCAAAACCGCGCAGTTTGCGGATGGCGTCGAGACGATGAACGACCTGCTGCCGGGTATGGTGCTGGAAGGCGCCGTCACCAACGTCACCAACTTCGGTGCGTTTGTGGATATCGGCGTTCATCAGGATGGCCTGGTGCACATCTCCTCTCTGGCCGACAAGTTCGTGCAGGATCCGCATACCGTGGTGAAAGCCGGCGACATCGTGAAGGTGAAAGTGCTGGAAGTGGATCTGCAGCGCAAGCGTATCGCCCTGACCATGCGTCTGGACGAGCAGCCTGGCGAGACCAACGCCCGTCGCGGCGGCGGAAACAGCGAGGCGCGCCAGCAGCGTCCGGCAGCGAAACCGCGCGGTCGTGAAGCACAGCCATCCGGTAACAGCGCGATGATGGATGCGCTGGCAGCGGCAATGGGTAAGAAGCGTTAATATTGGCAGTGCCCGGTGGCGCTTCGCTTACCGGGCCTGTAAAACCGTAGGCCGGGCAAGCGCTGTGCCGCCCGGCAAACAGAGCGCAGGAATTAAATAAATATGGAACCGATTGCATACCCATATTTAAACCGATAATTATCACTCTATTAACAATAAGTCTTTTTTTCTCTCACCAGCAGTCTTCGCAAATATTGAGCAAGGTCAATCCGGCTGCAAATTAATAGCGCCATGTACATTCCGTCACATATTTAGCATTGATGATAGAAACTATTCTCATTACCATTGTGCCTGTAGATTATTTAACCTTTCGTTAAGTAGGCACTATGCAATTCACTCCAGACAGCGCGTGGAAAATTACCGGTTTCACGCGCGAAATCAGCCCGGCCTATCGCCAGAAACTGCTCTCTTTAGGAATGCTTCCCGGCTCCTCTTTTAACGTTGTTCGCGTTGCCCCGCTGGGCGATCCGATCCATATCGAAACCCGACGTGTGAATCTGGTTCTGCGTAAGAAAGATCTCGCATTAATAGAAGTTGAAGCTCTGTCTCAATAAAACGCCAGCTTTCGTAGCGAGTCTAAAAGAATGAAAAAATTAACCATTGGCTTAATTGGCAATCCCAATTCCGGCAAGACCACCTTATTTAATCAGCTTACCGGCGCACGTCAGCGCGTCGGTAACTGGGCGGGCGTCACGGTCGAGCGTAAAGAGGGTTTGTTCACCACTACCGACAACCAGGTTACGCTCGTCGATCTGCCCGGCACCTACTCGTTAACCACTATTTCCTCCCAGACCTCGCTGGATGAGCAGATCGCCTGCCACTATATTCTGAGCGGCGACGCCGACCTGCTGATCAACGTGGTGGATGCCTCGAACCTCGAGCGCAATCTCTACCTGACGCTGCAGCTTCTCGAGCTGGGCATCCCCTGCGTGGTGGCGTTGAATATGCTCGATATTGCCGAGAAGCAGCAGATCCGCATCGACGTCGACGCCCTCTCTGCTCGCCTGGGTTGCCCGGTGGTGCCGCTGGTTTCTACACGCGCCCGCGGTATCGACGCCCTGAAGCTCGCCATTGACCGACACAGCCGTAACGCCGACGTGGAGCTGGTGCACTACCCCCAGCCGCTGCTGCGTGAAGCCGGGATCCTCGCTCAGGAAATGGCGCACAGCATGCCGTTAAAACAGCGCAACTGGCTCGGCCTGCAGATGCTGGAAGGCGATATCTACAGCCGCGCCTACGCCGGTGATGCCGCGCAACAGCTTGATGCGTCCCTGGCGCGCCTGAACGACGAACTGGACGATCCTGCCCTGCACATCGCCGATGCCCGCTATCAAAGCATCAATGCCATTTGCGACGTGGTCAGCAACGCCCTCACCGCCGAGCCAAGCCGCTTTACCCGGGCGATGGACAGGGTGATCCTCAACCGTTTCCTCGGCCTGCCGGTGTTTCTGCTGGTGATGTACGTGATGTTCCTGCTGGCCATCAACATTGGCGGCGCGCTGCAGCCGCTGTTTGACGTCGGCTCCGTGGCGATCTTCATTCACGGCATTCAGTGGCTGGGCTATACGCTGCACCTGCCGGAATGGCTGACCATTTTCCTCGCCCAGGGGCTGGGCGGCGGGATCAACACCGTCCTGCCGCTGGTGCCGCAGATCGGCATGATGTATCTGTTCCTCTCCTTCCTGGAGGACTCCGGTTACATGGCCCGCGCGGCCTTCGTGATGGATCGCCTGATGCAGGCTCTCGGCCTGCCGGGTAAATCCTTCGTGCCGCTGATCGTGGGCTTCGGCTGCAACGTGCCGTCGGTGATGGGCGCCCGCACGCTGGATGCGCCGCGCGAACGCCTGATGACCATCATGATGGCGCCATTTATGTCCTGCGGCGCGCGGCTGGCGATTTTTGCGGTCTTTGCCGCCGCCTTCTTCGGTCAGGAGGGGGCGCTGGCGGTCTTCTCGCTCTACGTGCTGGGCATCGTCATGGCGATCCTCACCGGCCTGATGCTCAAACACACCATCATGCGCGGGGAAGCCACGCCGTTCGTGATGGAGCTGCCGGTCTACCACGTTCCGCACCTGAAAAGCCTGCTGATCCAGACCTGGCAGCGCCTGAAAGGCTTTGTCCTGCGGGCGGGTAAAGTGATTGTGGTGGTGAGTATTTTCCTGAGCGCGCTGAACAGCTTTACCCTCAGCGGCCAGGCGGCGGATAACATTAACGACTCCGCGCTGGCCTCCGTCAGCCGCGTCATCACCCCGCTGTTCAAGCCGATTGGCGTGCACGAAGACAACTGGCAGGCCACCGTCGGGCTGTTCACCGGCGCGATGGCAAAAGAGGTGGTGGTCGGTACCCTGAACACCCTCTATACCGCTGAAAATATTCAGGAAGCGGAGTTTAACCCGGCCGATTTCCACCTCGGCGACGAACTGTTCAGCGCCGTGGATGAAACCTGGCAGAGCCTGAAAGAGACCTTCAGCCTGAGCGTGCTGGCGAACCCGATTGAAGCCAGCAAAGGCGACGGCGAGATGGCGACCGGCGCCATGGGCGTGATGAGCGAGAAATTCGGCAGCGCTTCGGCGGCCTACAGCTACCTGATCTTCGTTCTGCTCTACATTCCGTGCATCTCGGTGATGGGCGCCATCGCCCGCGAATCCAGCCGCGGCTGGATGGGCTTCTCCGTGCTGTGGGGGCTGAATATCGCCTACTCGCTGGCAACGGTCTACTACCAGACGGTCAATTTCAACCAGCATCCGCAGTACAGCCTGGCGTGTATCCTGGCGGTGGTGCTGTTTAACGTGCTGGTGATTGGCCTGTTGCGCCGGGCTCGCAGCCGCGTGGACGTCAATCTGCTGGTGAAAGGCAGGACCGCGGCGGCCTGCTGCGAAAGTCCGGCCAGCGACTGTCATTAGGAGGCGGCATGGCATCGTTAATTGAAGTGCGTGATTTGCTGGCGTTGCAGGGACGAATGGAGGCCACCCAGCTCAGCCAGATCCTGCATACTCCGCAGGCGATGATCGAGGCCATGCTGCAACGACTTGAGGCGATGGGCAAAGCGAAGCGCATTCAGGAGGATGCCGACGGCTGCTTAACCGGCAGCTGTAAAAGCTGCCCTGAAGGAAAAGCCTGCCTCAGGGAGTGGTGGGCGCTGCGTTAATCGTAATAAAGCCGGGCAGGGCTGCCCGGCTTCATCTGTTTATTTGTAGACTTCTGCGGTCGCGCGGATGTCTTTCTGATCTTTGTTGGCGCTGGTGACGACATAGTACTTACCGCCCAGCTCATCTGCTTTCTGTGAAAGCTCTTTTCTGGCATCCATTGGCGCAGTGGTGTCAGACGTAGAGACAGTACCAACCTTCGTCAAATTCATCTCTTTCACTTTATCTTTCTGGATCTCTTCTGCCGCCATCACGCCAAAAGAGAGTGATCCAATAACCAGAGAAGCAACAATACCTGTGACAAGTTTCATAGTTATGACTCCCAAAGAAGGATTGTAATTTTGATTATCGAAAGCGGGGCAACCGCAACGATATAGTGAGTATTGTTGCGGTACGTCACTTTTTCCAGGTGGAAAAGAAAATAATCAGTTTAAACGCTGACTTAGGGCCATCAACGCCGCGCAAAATTCAGCGGGGTGAGAGATAAAGGGCGCATGCGCCGCTTTGGCCAGGATCAGGGCTTCGCTCTGCGGCCACTGCGCATCCAGCAGCGGCACGATTTTGCGCGGTACCAGCCCGTCAAGATAACCATAAATACGCAGATGCGGCAGCGACAATGCCGCCAGCGGCTCCCGCAGATCGGCCGTTTTCAGGATCTCCAGCCCGCCGTTGAGTACGTTCACCTCAGGCATCGGCAGGGCGAGGACCGTGCTTTTCAGCAGACGCGCATCCTGCCGCGCGCTTTCGGTCCCCATGGTTTGCAGCGCAAGAAACCGCTCCACCGTGCGCTGAAAATCGTCGCTCAGCTGCTGCTGAAAACCGGCTAATACCTCAGGCTTAATGCCTGGCCACCCGTCGCGGGCGCTAAAACAGGGGGATGACGCTACCGTCACCAGCGCCTGGACGCGTTCCGGGTGGTCAAGGGCGATCTGGCTCGCCACCAGCCCGCCGAGGCTCCAGCCCAACCAGATCGCCTTATCCGGCGCCTGGGCCAATACCTGCTCCGCCATCTCCTCAAGCGACATCGCCCCAAAATCGCGGCTGCGGCCAAAGCCCGGCAGGTCCACCAGGTGCAGCGTAAATTGCGAGGCCAGTTCCTCACTGACGCAACGCCAGACTTCAGCATTCAGTCCCCATCCGTGCAGCAGCACAAGATGACAATTTCCTGTCCCAACGGTCTGCCACCAAAGCGTGTTCATCGATTACTGTTCTCTTTTTTCACAAGGAGGATGTCTATGCTAACAGTGCCCGGCTTGTGCTGGCTATGCCGGATGCCGCTTGCGCTCGGCCACTGGGGAGTCTGTTCCCTGTGCGAAAGAGGGATTGCGGCCCGGACGTGCTGTTGCCCCCAGTGCGGCTTACCGGCCTTCAACCCTCACCTGCCCTGCGGACGCTGCCTGCGCAAGCCGCCGCCGTGGCAGGCCCTGGTGGCGGTGTGTGGCTATACACCGCCGGTGAGCCCGCTGGTGCATCAGTTCAAATTTTCCCGCCGCACCCAGCTGGCACAGCCGCTGGCTAGACTGTTACTGCTGGCGCTGTTGCTTGCCAGACGCAGCCGGGCTTTGCCGCGTGTCGATATGATGGTCTGCGTGCCGCTCTGGTCCCGGCGCCACTGGCGGCGCGGGTTTAACCAGAGCGATCTGCTCTGTCGTCCGCTGGCCCGCTGGCTGAACTGCCGCTATGTTCCCGATGCCATTCGCCGTATCCGCGCCACTCCGGCGCAGCATCAGCTCAGCGCGAGATTACGTAAACGCAACCTGCAGCACGCTTTTGCGCTTGAATTACCGGTGGCGGGACGCCATATCGCTCTGGTGGATGATGTCGTGACAACAGGCGCTACCGTCGCGGAACTCTCCCGCCTGCTTTTGCGAAGCGGCGCGGCGTCGGTTCAGGTATGGTGTCTGTGTCGAACCTTGTAGCGCCCTCTGGTTGGGCGTATTATACCCAGGTAATTTAGTCAACTATTAGGCCAATGCTATGATCCGTATTTCCGATGCTGCACAAGCGCACTTTGCCAAACTGCTGGCAAATCAGGAAGAAGGGACCCAGATCCGCGTATTCGTGATCAACCCGGGCACCCCGAATGCAGAATGCGGCGTCTCTTATTGCCCACCGGATGCTGTGGAAGCAACTGACACCGCCCTGAAGTTTGAGCAACTCACTGCCTATGTCGATGAGCTGAGCTCACCGTATCTGGAAGATGCGGAAATTGATTTTGTAACCGACCAGTTGGGTTCACAGTTAACGCTGAAAGCGCCAAACGCCAAAATGCGTAAAGTGACCGACGATGCCCCGCTGATGGAGCGCGTTGAGTACCTGCTGCAGTCCCAGATTAACCCGCAGCTGGCTGGCCACGGTGGTCGCGTCTCCCTGATGGAGATCACCGAAGACGGTCTGGCCATTCTGCAGTTTGGCGGCGGCTGTAACGGCTGTTCCATGGTCGACGTCACCCTGAAAGAAGGGATCGAGAAGCAGCTGCTGAACGAGTTCCCGGAGCTGAAAGGCGTACGCGATCTGACAGAACACCAGCGCGGCGAACACTCTTACTATTAAGTTTCCGCTATCTGTTGCCCGGCGCTAAACGCTGCCGGGCAAACTCCCCTGCTTTCCCTGCCTCATAACATGACCTGCGTCTCAGAATTCACATTTTGACCGCCAGGGTCATTCTCAAGCCGCACATGTTACCCGTATCATTCTCGTGGGCACTAAAACAGCTTTACGCCGACCGACTAAACTTAAGATTTAGAAGGCAGCCAGCCTGTGTGCCATCAGTTAGCCGTTCCCAGTTGGGGCAACATTAATATGTCGTTGAAACAATGACGTTACCCATAACAATTTTAAGGCCAGATAATCATGCCATTAGTCATCGTCGCTATCGGTGTAATCCTGTTACTGCTCTTGATGATCCGTTTCAAAATGAACGGTTTTATCGCCCTTGTTCTGGTGGCACTTGCTGTCGGCCTGATGCAGGGTATGCCGCTGGTAAAAGTTATCAGCTCCATTAAAGCTGGGGTGGGCGGTACGCTCGGTAGCCTGGCGCTGATCATGGGCTTCGGCGCCATGCTCGGTAAAATGCTGGCTGACTGCGGTGGCGCACAGCGCATCGCGACCACGCTGATTGCCAAATTCGGCAAAAATAACATTCAGTGGGCGGTGGTTTTAACCGGCTTCACCGTGGGTTTCGCCCTGTTCTACGAAGTGGGCTTCGTGCTGATGCTGCCGCTGGTGTTTACCATCGCCGCGTCTGCCAGCATCCCGCTGCTGTATGTGGGCGTACCGATGGCCGCTGCGCTGTCCGTAACCCACGGCTTCCTGCCGCCGCACCCGGGCCCAACCGCTATCGCCACCATCTTCCATGCGGACATGGGTAAAACCCTGCTGTTCGGTACCATCCTTGCGATCCCGACAGTTATTCTGGCCGGCCCGGTCTTTGCCCGCTGCCTGAAAGGTATCGACAAGCCGATCCCGGAAGGTCTGTACAGCGCGAAAACCTTTACCGAAGCCGAGATGCCAAGCTTTGCGGTCAGCGTCTGGACCTCTCTGGTACCGGTCGTGCTGATGGCTATGCGTGCCGTCTGCGAGATGATCCTGCCGAAAGGCCATCCGGTTCTGGGCGTCGCCGAGTTCCTGGGTGACCCGGTGATGGCAACCCTGATTGCCGTTCTGATTGCGCTGTTCACCTTCGGTCTGAACCGTGGCCGTTCCATGGACCAGATCAACGACACCCTGAGCTCTTCGATCAAAATCATCGCCATGATGCTGCTGATCATCGGTGGTGGCGGTGCGTTCAAACAGGTTCTGGTTGATAGCGGCGTGGACAAGTACATCGCTTCCATGATGCATGAAACCAACATCTCCCCCATCCTGATGGCATGGTCTATCGCGGCGGTCCTGCGTATCGCGCTGGGTTCCGCAACCGTTGCGGCTATCACCGCGGGTGGTATCGTTGCTCCGCTGATTGCGACCACCGGCGTTAGCCCTGAGCTGATGGTTATCGCGGTCGGTTCCGGTAGCGTGATTTTCTCCCACGTAAACGATCCGGGCTTCTGGCTGTTCAAGGAGTACTTCAACCTGACCATCGGTGAGACCATCAAATCCTGGTCCATGCTGGAAACCATCATCTCGGTTTGCGGGCTGATCGGGTGTCTGCTGCTGGGTATGGTTGTCTGATGTGACATTGCCGGGTGGCGGCTACGCCTTACCCGGCCTACAAAACTGAACCGGTGAACGTGCGACAATTATCCGCCTAATCCCCGTAGGCCCGGTAAGCGCAGCGCCACCGGGCAATAAAAAACCCGCCATCTGGCGGGTTTTTGTTTTACTTCTTCGCAGCCGCTTTTCGCCGCTTGTCCAGGTCCTTAATCAGCTTGTTCACCCCTTCGTCAGCAAACATCGCTTCAAGCGAGGTGGACAACTTACGCCGCCAGTTTTTGTACTGGTAGCTGGTGCCCGGAATGTTCACCGGCTCCGCCATATCGATCCAGTCTTCCGGCTGTAGCCCTAACAGGGCGCTGTTACTGTCGGCGATGTAACGCTGCAGGCCGCGGTTAAGCGTGGCGGTCATCGACATCATCGACGCCTTATGCCCGGTGCGTTTCGGCAGGCAACCGTGCGCGTGCAGCGCATCCAGCAAACCCTGCTTCGACAGCTCGCGATCCTGGTACAGGCCGCGCAGCATCACGTCGTCAGGGTAGAGACCCAGCGTCTTGCCCAGGGTAAGGTCACCGCTGTCCCACCAGCCCCGAAGCGTAGGAAGGTCATGCGTCGTCGCGACTGCCATTGATTGTTCTGGATACGCCTCCGGCGCGCGGAAGTTCTTCTCAAGGTCGTTTTCAAAATAGAGCACTTTGTAGGAGTAAACGCCGCTGTCACGCAGCTTGCTGACGATTTCCACCGGCACGGTGCCGAGATCTTCGCCAATCACCATGCAGTTGTGGCGCTTACTCTCGAGGGCAAGGATAGAGAGCAGATCGTCCACCGGATAATGCACATAGGCCCCGTGGTCGGCGGTTTCGCCATATGGGATCCACCACAGACGCAGGACCGACATCACGTGGTCGATACGCAGCGCGCCGCAGTTCTGCATGTTGGCGCGCAGCAGCTCGATAAAGGGCTCATAGGCGCGGGCCGCAATCACATGGGGATCCATCGGCGGCAGGCCCCAGTTCTGACCCAGCGGGCCAAGAATATCCGGCGGCGCACCGACAGACGCTTTCAGGCAGTAGAGCTCGCGATCGCACCAGGTCTCCGCCCCGCCCTCGGCCACGCCCACCGCCAGGTCGCGGTAAAGACCAATCGGCATGTCGTAGCCCTGGCTCTCCTGCCAGCAGGCCGCAAACTGGCTGTAAGCCAGCCACTGCAACCAGAGGTAGAAATCGACCTCTTCGGCATGCTCTTCGCAAAACGCTTTCACCGCAGGGGAATTGACGGACTGATACTGCTCAGGCCAGACCGGCCAGCCCCAGCGCATTTCGTCCTCTTTCACCTGATACGCATGCAGCGCGTCAAACGCCGCCTGCCAGTAGAGGCTCTCCCCTTCCCGGGTAACAAACTCGCGGAACGCCGCCATCTGGTCGTCCTCACGCTGCGCAAAGCCTTTCCACGCCATGCGCAGGGCGGCCATCTTCAGCGCGGTGACGCTGGCGTAATCCACCCACTCGGCATCGCGGGCGCGCTGCAGCGCCTGACGGGTGGTCTCCATGCCCCACCACGCCTGGGCCTCGTCGCTGTTGCGGAAATCTTCAACGGCGTTCACGTCGATGTAAATCACGTTCAGCCAGCGACGGGACGACGGGCTGTACGGGCTGGCGCTCTCCGGGTTGGCCGGATAGAGCGCGTGAATAGGGTTGAGGCCGATAAAGGCCCCGCTGCGCTTGCCGACATCGGTCAGCATCTTTTTCAGATCGCCGAAATCGCCGATCCCCCAGTTAGCCTCAGAGCGCAGGGTGTAGAGCTGCACGCAGGCGCCCCACAGCTTCTTGCCCTCTTTCAGCGCCTGCGGCTCGTAGCAGCGTTTTGGCGCCACAATCACCCGACAGTGCCAGCGACTGCCGTCCTGGGTCAGCGTCAGGGTGTGGTAGCCCTCCGGCAGTTTTGCCGGAAGGTTGAGTTTTTTACCGCCCGTGGCATGGCCTTTGTGCTGATGCCCCTCTTCAGTGGTCAGCAGCCAGCTAAATTCGCCGCTGCCTTCGAGGGTCAGCGGCATCTTTTTCCCGGTGGTGTAGACCATCACGTTCGGGACGGGAGTCACCGCCGCTTTCGCGACGGGTTTGGCTTTATGCATGGCATCCAGCAAACGTCTCTTGGTTTCAGCACCAATAGACTGCGGTTTACCATGAGCATTGATGTAGCTGGGGCTGATCCCCGCCGCCAGCGCGGCATTATCGAGACGTTTACTTTCCATCGCGCTTCCTTAGCGTTTTGCCTGCCAGATGCGGGCCTGGTAGTCGCGGATTGAACGGTCGGAGCTGAACATGCCGCAGCGCGCGGTGTTCAGAATGCACGCCCGGGTCCAGGCTTCCTGGTCACGGTACAGAACATCAACCTGCTTCTGCGCCTCGACGTAGCCGGCAAAGTCCGCCATCAGCAGGTACGGGTCGCCGCCCTGCTTGCCGATGCTGTGCAGCATCTGGTCGAATGCGTGCTTGTCGCCGTCGCTGTATTTGCCGCTCTCCAGCTCTTTCAGTACCGCATCCAGCAGTTTGTCTTTTTTACGCCATTTCACCGGGTCGTAACCTTTGGCTTTGATGGCTTTCACCTCTTCCACAGTATGGCCGAAGATAAAGATGTTCTCGTCGCCCACCTGCTCGGCGATCTCCACGTTCGCGCCGTCCAGCGTACCCACGGTCAGCGCGCCGTTCAGGGCCAGCTTCATGTTGCCGGTGCCGGAGGCCTCTTTACCGGCGGTCGAAATCTGCTCGGAGACATCCGCCGCCGGGATCAGCAGCTCAGCCGCAGAGACGCAGTAATCCGGCAGGAAGACCACTTTCAACTTGTCGCCCACTTTCGGATCGTTATTCACCGCGTCGGCCACTTTATTGATAGCGAAGATGATGTTTTTTGCCAGGTAGTAACCCGGCGCCGCTTTCGCGCCAAACAGGAACACGCGCGGCACGCGGTCGGCCTGCGGGTTCTCGCGGATCTCTTTGTAGAGCGCCAGAATGTGCAGCAGGTTCAGGTGCTGACGCTTGTACTCGTGCAGACGTTTAATCTGGATATCAAAAATCGCGTTCGGGTTGATCTCAATCCCGGTGCGGGTTTTGACGAACGCCGCCAGGCGCACTTTGTTGTCCTGCTTGATGGTGCGGTAGGTCTCGCGAAACGCCGCATCGTCAGCATACTTTTCCAGGTTGATCAGCTGGTCGAGATCGTTAGCCCACTCTTTGTCGAGCGAGGCGTCCAGCAGCGCGGCCAGTTTCGGGTTGCACTGTTTGATCCAGCGACGCGGCGTGATGCCGTTGGTGACGTTGTGGAACTTGTTCGGCCACAGCTGGTGATATTCCGGGAACAGATCTTTCACCACCAGGTCGGAGTGCAGTGCCGCCACGCCGTTCACCGCAAAACCGCTCACCACGCACAGGTTAGCCATGCGAACCTGCTTGTCGAAGACCACCGCCAGCTTCGCCCAGACCGCTTTATCGCCCGGCCAGGTTTTATCAACCAGCTTCTTAAAGCGGTTGTTGATCTCGTTGATGATCTGCATATGACGAGGCAGCAGGGTTTTAATCAGCTTCTCGTCCCAGCACTCCAGCGCCTCTGGCATCAGGGTGTGGTTGGTGTAGGCGAAGGTCTTGCTGGTGATGGCCCAGGCGTCGTCCCAGCTCAGCTGATGCTCATCGATCAGCACGCGCAGCAGTTCCGGGATGGCGATGGTCGGGTGGGTGTCGTTCAGCTGGATCACTTCGTAATCCGCCAGTTCGGTGAGTTTGCGGCCCGCCAGGTGATGGCGACGCAGGATATCGGCCACGGAACAGGCGCACTGGAAGTACTGCTGCATCAGGCGCAGCTTTTTACCCGCCAGATGGTTGTCGTTCGGGTAGAGAACTTTGGTCAGCTTGTCGGCGTCGATGCCCTGCTGCTCGGCACGCAGGAAATCGCCGTCGTTGAATCGGGTCAGGTTGAACGGATGAGCGTGCGTCGCCTGCCACAGGCGCAGCGGCTGCGCCACGCCGTTACGGTAGCCCAGCACCGGCAGATCCCAGGCCTGGCCGGTGATGGTGAAGCCCGGCTCCCACTGGCCCGCTTTCGTCACTTTACCGCCAATGCCCACCTGCACATCCAGCGCTTCGTTGTGGCGGAACCACGGGTAGCTGCCGCGATGCCAGTCATCCGGGGCTTCCATCTGCTGGCCGTCGGCGAATGACTGGCGGAACAGACCGTACTGGTAGTTCAGACCATAGCCAGTAGCCGACTGGCCTACCGTCGCCATCGAGTCGAGGAAACAGGCCGCCAGACGACCCAGGCCGCCGTTGCCCAGCGCCGGATCGATCTCCTCTTCCAGCAGGTCGGTCAGGTGGATGTTGTGCGTGCTCAGCACGTCGCTCACCTCCTGATACCAGCCGAGGTTCAGCAGGTTGTTGCCGGTCAGACGGCCAATCAGGAACTCCATCGAAATATAGTTGACGTGGCGCTGACCTTTCACCGGTTTTACCGCGGGTTGGGCGCTCAGCAGCTCGGCGAGCGCTCCGCTGACGGCCTGCCACCACTGGCGGGAGGTCATCTCTTCAGCGGCATGTAGTCCAAAACGCTGCCACTGACGCGTCAGGGCAGCCTGGAATTGAGCTTTGTTGAAAGTAGGCTGTGACATAGGGAATCTGCATCCTGTAGAGAGAAATTAACACGTTGGTGCTAGTGTGCCTGGCTCCTTATGGCTCTTCCTCCTCCCGCCGGGGATTAGGCGGGGAGGAGTAGCGGGGATGAGCGATAAAGTGTGATCGCGGCCACTTTCTGCTGCCGGAGTGTGGGGCATTGAGGATGAAATTAACGGGAAGAGGCTCAAAAAAATGAAATGCGGTTTCGCCTGAAATATACCGCACGGAAATAATTACTTACCCGACGTAATATCACTCAGAATTTACTGCATCTCAAATCGTTATTTCAGGAAAGTAATCATTCCACGACTTAATTAACTTTTCACAGCATTTACGCTTCTATATTCCTTTTTATGCTTAACCGTCCGAAAACTCGCCAGGCCAGTATCCATGCGCTTTGGAGGCTCACTGGAAAAGTTCCCTTCCCCCCACATAACTTTTTGTGACAGAGTGCAAATTCAGGGACATAAAACCCGGACATAACTTGCAATAAAAAGGTTTCTGACCGACCTTATATGCATTAATTACGAAGCGCAAAAAAAATCAAAAATCTCGATTTCCACACAGTGAAGTGAAACCTATGTTGATTCCGTCCAAATTAAGTCGCCCGGTTCGTCTTGACCATACTGTGGTCCGCGAACGGTTGCTGGCGAAACTTTCCGGCGCGAACAATTTTCGACTGGCGCTGGTAACGAGCCCTGCCGGGTACGGCAAAACAACGCTCATTTCGCAGTGGGCATCCGGCAAAACCGATCTCGGCTGGTACTCCCTGGATGAGGGCGATAACCAGCAGGAGCGTTTCGCCAGTTACCTGATCGCCGCCATTCAGCAGGCGACCAACGGACACTGCGTGACCAGCGAAAGCATGGTGCAAAAGCGGCAGTACGCCAGCCTCTCCTCGCTGTTTTCTCAACTGTTTATCGAGCTGGCCGAATGGCATCGCCCGCTTTATCTGGTCATTGACGATTACCACCTGATCACCAACCCGGTCATTCATGAGTCGATGCGCTTCTTCCTGCGCCATCAGCCGGAGAACCTGACCCTGGTGGTTCTGTCGCGCAACCTGCCGCAGTTGGGCATTGCCAACCTGCGCGTGCGCGACCAGCTGCTGGAAGTGGGCAGCCAGCAGCTCTCCTTTACCCATCAGGAAGCGAAGCAGTTCTTCGACTGCCGTCTGAAATCCCCTATCGAGGTGGCCGAGAGCAGCCGTCTGTGCGACGACGTGGCAGGCTGGGCGACCGCCCTGCAGCTGATTGCCCTCTCCGCACGGCATAACAACAGCTCGACGCAGCAGTCCGCCCGCCGCCTGTCGGGGATCAACGCCAGCCACCTCTCCGATTACCTGGTGGATGAAGTGCTCGACAGCGTCGATCAATCCACCCGCCAGTTCCTGTTAAAAAGCTCCCTGCTGCGCTCGATGAACGATGCGCTGATCGTGCGCGTCACCGGCGAAGACAACGGCCAGATGCGCCTGGAAGAGATTGAACGCCAGGGATTGTTCCTGCAGCGCATGGACGACTCCGGCGAATGGTTCAGCTACCACCCGCTGTTTGGCAGCTTCCTGCGCCAGCGCTGTCAGTGGGAGCTGGCGACCGAACTGCCGGAAATCCACCGCGCCGCCGCCGAGAGCTGGATGGCACAGGGTTTCCCGAGCGAGGCTATCCACCACGCGCTGGCAGCGGGCGACGCCCATATGCTGCGCGATATCCTGCTCAACCACGCCTGGAGCCTGTTTAATCACAGCGAACTGGCCCTGCTGGAGGAGTCGCTGCGCGCCCTGCCGTGGGAAAGCCTGCTGGAAAACCCGCGTCTGGTACTGCTGCAGGCCTGGCTGATGCAGAGCCAGCATCGCTACAGCGAAGTGAACACCCTGCTGGCCCGCGCCGAGCAGGAGATGAAAGGCGAGATGGACGCCGCCCTGCACGGCGAATTTAACGCCCTGCGCGCGCAGGTGGCCATTAACGACGGCGACCAGGAAGAGGCCGAGCGGCTGGCGATGGTCGCGCTGGAAGAGCTGCCGCTGGCAAACTTCTACAGCCGTATCGTTGCCACCTCGGTGCATGGCGAAGTGCTGCACTGTAAGGGCGATCTCACCCGCTCCCTGTCGCTGATGCAGCAGACCGAGCAGATGGCGCGCCGTCACGACGTCTGGCACTACGCCCTGTGGAGCATGATCCAGCAGAGCGAAATTTTATTTGCCCAGGGCTTCCTGCAGGCCGCCTGGGAGACGCAGGAAAAAGCGTTCAACCTGATCCGCGATCAGCATCTGGAACAGCTGCCGATGCACGAGTTTCTGCTGCGCATTCGCGCCCAGCTGCTGTGGGCGTGGGCGCGTCTGGACGAAGCCGAAAGCACCGCCCGTCACGGGGTCGACGTGCTCTCCACCTACCAGCCGCAGCAGCAGTTACAGTGTCTGGGCCTGCTGGTGCAGTGTTCCCTGGCGCGCGGCGATCTGGACAATGCCCGTAACCACCTTAACCGTCTGGAAAACCTGCTCGGCAACGGTCAGTACCACAGCGACTGGGTATCCAACGCCGATAAGGTGCGGGTGATCTACTGGCAGATGACCGGTGACAAAAAATCGGCGGCCAACTGGCTGCGCCAGACGCCGAAGCCGGCGTTCGCCAATAACCATTTCCTGCAGAGCCAGTGGCGCAACATTGCCCGGGCGCAGATCCTGTTAGGTGAGTTCGAACCGGCAGAGATGGTGCTGGAAGAGCTGAACGAGAATGCCCGCAGCCTGCGTCTGATGAGCGATCTCAACCGCAACCTGCTGCTGCAAAACCAGCTCTACTGGCAGGCAGGTCGTAAAAATGACGCCCAGCGCGTGCTGCTCGAAGCGCTGCAGCTGGCGAACCGTACCGGGTTTATCAGCCACTTTGTGATTGAAGGCGAGACCATGGCGCAGCAGTTGCGCCAGCTGATTCAGCTCAACACCCTGCCGGAGCTGGATCAGCACCGCGCCCAGCGCATCCTGCGGGAGATTAACCAGCATCACCGTCACAAGTTTGCCCACTTCGATGAGACCTTTGTCGAGCGTCTGCTGACCCACCCGGAAGTGCCGGAGCTGATCCGCACCAGCCCGCTGACCCAGCGCGAGTGGCAGGTTCTGGGGCTGATTTACTCAGGTTACAGCAACGAGCAGATCGCCGGTGAGCTGGCCGTGGCGGCCACCACCATTAAAACGCACATTCGTAATCTGTATCAGAAGCTGGGGGTTGCCCACCGTCAGGATGCGGTGCTGCATGCGCAGCAGCTGTTGAAGATGATGGGGTACGGCGTGTAATTCATTGCCCGGCGGCGCTACGCTTGCCGGGCCTACGCTTTTCGTAGCGTCGGGTAAGCGCAGCGCCACCCGACACCACAGTCAGCACAGTTCTAACTGCAACTTATTATCCCGAATCACTTTTAATACCCCTTCCGGCGGCATCACGTCCGTATAGACCGCATTCACCATGCTGATGCTGCCCATATTCACCATCGCGTTACGGCCAAACTTGGAGTGATCCACCACCAGCATCACGTGCCGCGAGTTCTCAATGATCGCCCGCTTGGTGCGCACTTCGTGGTAGTCAAACTCCAGCAGCGAGCCGTCGCTGTCGATGCCGCTGATACCCAGGATGCCAAAGTCGAGGCGGAACTGGGAGATGAAGTCGAGGGTCGCCTCACCGATAATGCCGCCGTCGCGGCTGCGCAGCTCACCGCCCGCCAGAATGATGCGAAAATCCTCTTTCTGCATCAGGGTGGTGGCCACGTTCAGGTTGTTGGTAACGATGCGCAGGTTTTCATGCCCGAGCAGAGCATGAGCCACCGCTTCCGGCGTGGTGCCGATGTCGATAAACAGCGTCGCGCCGTTGGGGATCTGGCTCGCCACCTTACGGGCGATGCGCTCCTTCTCGGAGGTCTGCGTCGCCTTGCGGTCGTGCCAGGAGGTATTCACCGAGCTGGACGGCAGCGCCGCGCCGCCGTGGTGGCGCAGGATGCGGTTCTGATCGGCCAGGTCGTTAAGGTCGCGGCGGATGGTCTGCGGGCTGACGGCAAACTGCTCCACCAGCTCTTCGGTACTGACGTATCCCTGCTTTTTCACCAGATCGATAATGGCGTCATGACGTTGTGTTTGTTTCATCGGAGTTCCCTGCCAGAATTATGTTCGTTTTCGCGCATTTAGCGTATCGGCAAACGCCATCGCCAGCCCGACCGCCAGCCCGGCTACGTGTGCGCCATTGGCAATCGCCATTCCAAATAGATCAAACCATCCGGCAATAATCCAGATTAAGGCAAAGGTCATCAACCCGCGCTGCAGGTAGATGCCGCTCTGGGGATCGCGCTCGCCGCGCAGCCAGACGTAGCCCATCAGCGCGTAGACCACGCCGGAAAGCCCCCCGAACCACGGGCCGCCAAACTTATGCTGGATAAAGCCGCTGAGCAGCGCGCTGATAAGGGTGAGTACGATGAGCTTGCCGCTGCCGAGCCGCTTCTCCACCGCCCCGCCGAGATACCACCACCACAGCAGGTTAAAGAGAATATGCAGGAACGAGAAGTGCATCAGCGCGTGGGTAAAGTAGCGCCAGAATTCGAACTCTACCGAGGCGTCATACGGCCAGGAGAGCATCAGCATCACCTGCTGATCGCCCACCACGTTCATCATAATGAAGACCAGAATACAGGCCGCCATCAACACCAGGGTGAACGGCCCCGCGCGTTCGCGCACGGTCGCAAGGAAAGGAAAGCGCTGGTAACGCAAACCGCTCCCGGTATGGCCGGACTGCCAGCTCGCCGCCAGATAGCGCGCATCGCCGGGGTTTTCCATAAAGCGCGCCAGTTCAGCGTTAACCCGGTCGGCCTGGCTCTCATCCGCCAGCCAGACGTCGGTCTGCGTATGTTGTTGAATGGTGAGGATAACCCCCTGCGTCGCCATGTAGTCGACAAACGCCTGGGCAACGCGCGGGTTGTTAAAAGAGGTAATCAGTAGCATCGGCGGCAGTCGCTTATTCCACACAAAAGGGGACAGTATATACCCTAAATGCCGGCGTGCTCGACTTCTGCCGGGAAATGACGGTGCCAGGCATCGAATCCGCCGTCCACGCTGTAAACCGCGTCATAGCCCTGTTGCAGCAGATACTGCGCCGCACCCTTGCTGCTGTTGCCGTGATAGCACATCACCATCACCGGGGTATCGAAATCGTTGTCGCGCATAAACTCGCTCAGCGAGGCATTGGTCAGATGGAATGCGCCCGGCGTGTGGCCCATGGCAAAACTTTGCGGATCGCGAATATCCACCAGCACCGCCGTTCCCTGGTGCATCTTCTGATGGGCTTCTTCTACGTTAATACATTCAAATTGTTCCATGGTGCTCTCTTATCTGTTTGCTCCCTCGCCCCTTTGGGGAGAGGGCCGGGGTGAGGGGAAAAATATACCGCGTAGTGTACGTCGTGGCGGCGGGTAAACGCCATTATGTTAGCTCTATCACTCAAAATTGTTTTTTTGATGTTACAAAAATCCATTTCCTTTGCTAGTATGAGCGATATCGAACATTTTTGAGCTTTAACGAAAGCGGCGTGAGGATACAATGGAAACCAAAGATCTGATTGTAATAGGTGGCGGTATCAACGGTGCGGGCATTGCGGCGGATGCCGCAGGGCGCGGGCTATCTGTCCTGATGCTGGAAGCGCAGGATCTCGCCTGTGCCACCTCCTCCGCCAGCTCCAAATTGATCCACGGTGGCCTGCGTTACCTGGAACACTACGAGTTCCGCCTGGTGAGTGAAGCCCTGGCCGAACGTGAAGTGCTGCTGAAAATGGCCCCGCATATCGCCACGCCGATGCGTTTTCGTCTCCCGCACCGTCCGCATCTGCGTCCGGCATGGATGATCCGCATTGGTCTGTTTATGTATGATCACCTGGGCAAACGCACCAGCCTGCCGGCCTCTGCCGGTGTGCGTTTTGGCGCAGACTCGGTGCTGAAGCCGGAGATCGTGCGCGGATTCGAATATTCCGACTGCTGGGTGGACGATGCCCGTCTGGTGCTCGCTAACGCGCAAATGGTTGAACGCAAAGGCGGCGAGGTCAAAACCCGCACCCGCGCGGTCTCGGCGCGCCGGGAAAACGGGCTGTGGATCGTTGAAGCCGAAGATATCGATACCGGCGAGCGTTTCAGCTGGCAGGCGCGTGGCCTGGTCAACGCCACCGGTCCGTGGGTGAAACACTTCTTTGACCACGGGATGCAGCTGCCGTCGCCATATGGTATCCGCCTGATCAAGGGCAGCCATATCGTGGTGCCGCGCGTGCACACCCAGAAGCAGGCCTACATTCTGCAAAACGAAGACAAACGTATCGTGTTTGTGATCCCGTGGATGGATGAGTTCTCCATCATCGGCACCACCGACGTGGAGTACAAAGGCGATCCGAAGAACGTCGAGATCGACGAGAGCGAAATCAGCTATCTGCTGAAGGTCTATAACGCGCACTTTAATAAGACCCTGGGGCGCGACGACGTGGTCTGGACTTACTCCGGCGTGCGTCCGCTGTGCGATGACGAGTCCGACTCACCGCAGGCCATCACCCGCGATTACACGCTTGATATTCACGATGACCACGGCAACGCACCGCTGCTGTCGGTGTTTGGCGGCAAGCTGACCACCTACCGTAAGCTGGCGGAGCACGCGATGGAAAAACTGGCGCCGTATTATAAAGGTATCGGCCCGGCCTGGACCAAAGGGGCAGTGCTGCCTGGCGGCGATCTCGGCGGCAACCGCGATGACTACGCGGCCAAACTGCGCCGTCGCTATCCGTTTATCAGCGAATCCATGGCCCGCCACTTTGCCCGCACCTACGGCAGCAACTGCGAGTTGATCCTGAAAGAAGCCAAGGATCTGACCGATCTGGGCGAACATTTTGGTCATGAGTTCTACGAGGCGGAGCTGCGTTATTTAGTCGACCATGAGTGGGTACGCCGCGCGGACGATGCGCTGTGGCGTCGCACCAAAGAGGGAATGTGGCTGAACGCGGAGCAGCAGTCGCGCGTTGCGCAGTGGCTGGCTGAGCAGACGGGAAAGCGTGAGCTGTCGTTAGCGTCGTGAGGAAATGCCCGGTGGCGCTGACGCTTACCGGGCCTATAAAAGACTAAGGAACGTAGGCCGGGTAAGGCGAAGCCGCCACCCGGCAAAAAAACAGCGGTGCGGCCTGATGCCCTCACCCCGGCCCTCTCCCACAGGGAGAGGGTGCAAACACTAAAAAAGGCAACTTTCGTTGCCTTTTTGCTTTTACAACCGCACCGGATCAATATGCCAGATCGTCTCGGCATACTCTTTGATGGTGCGATCCGACGAGAAGTAGCCCATGTTGGCGATGTTATGCATCGCTTTGGTGGCCCACTCTTCCGGCTTGCGGTACAGCTCGTCCACGCGGTCCTGACAATCCACATAGCTGCGGTAGTCCGCCAGCACCTGATAGTGATCCCCGAAGTTAATCAGTGAATCCACCAGGTCGCGGTAACGGCCAGGCTCGTCCGGGTTAAATACCCCGGTGGCGATCTGGGTCAGCACCTGACGAAGCTCTTCATCCTTCTCGTAATAGTCACGCGGCGAGTAGCCCTTCGCACGCAGCGCCTCAACCTCTTCCGTGGTGTTGCCGAAGATAAAGATGTTCTCTTCACCCACGTGCTCCAGCATCTCAACGTTGGCGCCGTCCAGCGTGCCGATGGTCAGCGCCCCGTTCAGGGCAAACTTCATATTACTGGTGCCGGAGGCCTCAGTGCCTGCGGTCGAGATCTGCTCCGAGAGATCGGCCGCCGGAATGATCAGCTGCGCCAGACTCACGCTGTAGTTCGGGATAAAGACGACCTTCAGCTTGTCACCAATCTGCGGATCGTTATTGATCACCTTCGCCACGTCGTTGATCAGATGAATGATGTGCTTCGCCATGTAGTAGGCCGAGGCCGCTTTACCGGCGAAGATGTTCACGCGCGGCACCCACTCGGCATCCGGATCGGCCTTGATGCGGTTGTAGCGGGTGATCACGTGCAGCACGTTCATCAGCTGACGCTTGTACTCGTGAATACGTTTGATCTGCACGTCGAACAGCGCTTTCGGGTTGGCGACCACGTTCAGATGCAGCGCCATCCACACCGCCAGCCGCTTTTTGTTCAGCAGCTTGGCGTCGCGCACCGCTTTATTCACCGTCGGGAAATCAGCGTGCTGCTCCAGCTCGCTCAGCTGGCTTAAATCGGTGCGCCAGGTACGGCCAATGTTCTCGTCGAGCACCTCGGAGAGCGGCTGGTTAGCCAGCGCCAGCCAGCGGCGCGGCGTCACCCCGTTGGTGACGTTGCAGAACCGCATCGGGAAGATTTTTGCAAAGTCGGCGAACAGCGACTGCACCATCAGGTTAGAGTGCAGCTCAGACACGCCGTTGACCTTGTGGCTGATCACCACCGCCAGCCACGCCATGCGCACCCGGCGGCCATTGGATTCATCAATGATGGAGGTGCGGCTCAGCAGGCCGGTGTCGTGCGGATACTGCTCCTGCAACGTTTTCAGGAAGAAGTCGTTAATCTCAAAGATGATCTGCAGGTGGCGCGGCAGGATTTTGCCGAGCATATCCACCGGCCAGGTCTCCAGGGCTTCGCTCATCAACGTGTGGTTGGTGTAGGAGAAGACCTGGCAGGTCACCTCGAAGGCCTCGTCCCAGCTGAACTTATGCTCGTCGATCAGCAGACGCATCAGCTCGGGGATCGACAGCACCGGATGGGTGTCATTCAGGTGGATACAGGTCTTCTCGGCCAGGTTGGCGTAGGTTTTGTGCAGCTGGTAGTGGCGGCTCAGGATATCCTGTATGGTCGCGGAGACCAGGAAGTACTCCTGGCGCAGACGCAGCTCGCGCCCCGAGTAGGTGGAGTCGTCCGGGTAAAGCACACGGGAGACGTTCTCGGAGTGGTTTTTATCTTCCACCGCCGCGAAGTAGTCGCCCTGGTTGAATTTACCGAGGTTGATCTCGCTACTGGCCTGAGCGTTCCACAGGCGCAGCGTGTTGGTGGCATCGGTGTCGTAGCCGGGGATAATCTGGTCGTAGGCCACGGCGAGGATCTCTTCGGTCTCGACCCAGCGGCTCTTTTTGCCTTCCTGCTGAATACGACCCCCAAAGCGGACCTTATAGCGGGTGTTGTGGCGCTTGAACTCCCACGGGTTGCCGTACTCCAGCCAGTAGTCCGGGGACTCTTTCTGTCGGCCATCGACGATGTTCTGTTTGAACATGCCGTAATCGTAGCGGATGCCGTAGCCACGCCCCGGCAGGGCGAGGGTCGCCAGCGAATCGAGGAAGCAGGCCGCCAGACGACCCAGACCGCCGTTGCCTAAGCCGGGGTCGTTCTCTTCGTCAATCAGCTCTTCTAAATCCAGCCCCATCTCTTCCAGCGCGGTTTTGACGTCGTCATAAATACCCAGCGACAACAGCGCGTTGGAAAGGGTGCGGCCAATCAAAAACTCCATCGACAGATAGTAAACCTGGCGAGTCTCCTGTGAGAGCTGGGCGCGGTTGGAGCGCAGCCAGGGTTCAACCAGCCGGTCACGCACCGCAAACAGCGTGGCGTTAAGCCATTCGTGTTTGTTGGCGATGACCGGATCTTTGCCGATGGTGAACATCAGCTTGTAAGCGATAGAGTGCTTTAACGCCTCAATGCTTACCGTGGGAGACGCATAGGAAAAGGGTGCATTCATATCTCTGATTCCAGCGTTGTTACATCAAGCGTTGATAAAGATCGCGGTAGGACTGCGCCGCAACTTGCCAGCTAAAATCCATGGCCATCGCCTGGCGTTGAACAAAACGCCATAAAGAGGGACGTGACCACAACACGAAGGCACGACGAATCGCGCGTAACAGCGACCAGGCATTACTGTCCTCGAAGACAAATCCGCTGGCTATTCCGTCTGCCAGGTTCTCCAGCGAGGTGTCGGATACGGTATCCGCCAGCCCGCCGGTACGGCGCACCAGAGGCAGCGTGCCGTACTTCAGGCCATACAGCTGGGTTAAGCCGCAGGGCTCAAATCGGCTCGGCACCAGGATAACGTCGGCGCCACCCATGATGCGATGGGAGAAGGCTTCGTGATAGCCAATCTGCACCCCCACCTGCCCCGGATGCTCGGCGGCGGCGGCGAGGAAGCCCTCCTGTAGCACCGGATCGCCGGCCCCCAGCAGCGCCAGCTGTCCGCCCTGCTCCAGCAGACCCGGCAGCGCTTCAAGCACCAGATCGAGCCCTTTCTGGCTGGTCAGACGGCTCACCACCGCAAACAGCGGCACCTTGTCGTTGACCTTCAGCCCCATAGCAATCTGCAGCTGACGTTTGTTCTCGGCCTTATCTTCCACCGAGTCGCGGTTATAGCGCGCGCTCAGCAGCAGATCGGTCTCCGGGCTCCAGATTTTTTCATCCACGCCGTTGAGAATGCCCGAAAGGCGGCCTTCGCGGTGGCGCTGGGTCAGCAGCCCTTCCATGCCGTAGCCAAACTGCGCTTCGGTGATCTCCCGCGCGTAGGTCGGACTTACGGCGGTGATGTGATCGGCGTAGTACAGCCCGGCCTTGAGGAACGAAATCTGCCCGTTGAACTCCAGCCCATGGATATTAAAGAACGACCATGGCAGTTCTATTTCATCCATGTGTTTGGCTAAATACATCCCCTGATACGCCAGGTTATGCACGGTAAAGACCGATTTTGCCGGATGGCCACGCACCGCCAGATACGCCGGGGCTAACCCGGCGTGCCAGTCGTGGGCATGCACGATGTCCGGACGCCAGAACGGATCCAGCCCGCAGGCCATCTCCGCACCGACCCAGCCGAGCAGCGCGAAACGCAGCACGTTGTCGGTATAGGCAAACAGGTTAGTGTCGTGGTACGGGCTCCCTGGGCGGTCATAAAGATGCGGGGCATCAATCAGGTAGATGCCCACGCCGTTGTAATGGCCAAACAGTAATGTGATGCGCCCGGCAAAGGTCTCACGGCGGCTGACAATCTGCGCGTCAGGCACGCCGCGACGAATATCCGGAAAAGCAGGGAGAAGCACGCGAGTATCGACCCCACCGGCGATTTGCGCCGCCGGTAACGCCCCAATCACATCCGCCAACCCGCCGGTTTTTAGCAACGGGAACATCTCAGAACAAACGTGTAAAACCTGCATCATCGCTCCTGTTTGATCTGCAGTTTACGCAGCATTTCACGCGTAACCAGCACGATACCTTCTTCTGAGCGGTAGAAACGGCGCGCGTCCTCTTCCGCATTTTCTCCAATTACCATGCCTTCCGGGATGACGCAGGCACGGTCGATAACGCAACGACGCAGGCGGCACGAGCGGCCCACCCAGACGTCGGGTAACAGTACTGACGAATCAATGTTGCAGAAGGAGTTCACCCGCACGCGCGGGAACAACACCGACTGCACCACCACCGAGCCCGAAATAATGCACCCGCCAGAAACCAGCGAGTTCAGCGTCATGCCGTGGCTGCCCGAGCGGTCCTGCACAAATTTCGCAGGAGGCAGAGACTCCATGTGGGTGCGGATCGGCCAGTTATGGTCGTACATGTCGAGTTCTGGCGTTACAGAGGCCAGGTCGAGGTTGGCCTTCCAGTACGCTTCCAGGGTGCCCACATCGCGCCAGTACGGTTCTGAATTCGGATCGGACTGTACGCAGGAGAGTGGGAACGGATGTGCATAGGCCATGCCAGATTTGGTGATTTTCGGGATAATATCTTTGCCGAAGTCGTGGCTGGATTTCTCGTCCTTGTCATCCTCTTCCAGCAGCTGGTAAAGGTAATCGGCATCAAAGACATAGATACCCATACTGGCGAGCGACTTAGTGTCATCCCCCGGCATTGAAGGCGGGTTCGCCGGTTTTTCCACGAACTCGATGACTTTGTCGTTTTCATCCACCGCCATAACGCCAAACGCCGTCGCCTCGGCAACGGGCACCGGCATACAGGCCACGGTGCAGCGCGCCCCTTTTTCGACATGGTCGATCAGCATGCGCGAGTAGTCCTGCTTGTAGATGTGGTCCCCGGCAAGGATCACCACATACTCGGCGTCGTAGCGACGAATAATGTCGAGGTTCTGCGTGACCGCATCGGCGGTGCCGCGATACCAGTTTTCGCCGTGTACGCGCTGCTGGGCAGGCAGCAGATCGACAAACTCGTTCATCTCCTCACTGAAGAACGACCAGCCGCGCTGAATGTGCTGCACCAGGGTGTGGGACTGATACTGGGTGATCACGCCAATACGGCGAATACCGGAGTTAAGGCAGTTTGACAGAGCAAAATCGATAATACGGAATTTACCGCCGAAGTGGACGGCGGGTTTGGCACGTTTAATCGTTAAATCTTTTAATCGGGTACCGCGTCCACCAGCAAGAATCAGGGCAACAGACTTCAATGGCAGCTGACGCGCCAACATTAGAGGGTCGTTCTTATCTAACCTAACCATGATCAACTCCTTTTATTATCATCTCTGGAATACACATACACCGTGCGCAGGCCCATGCCAGGCAGTCATAACGACCGGATTATCCTCTCCGGCAAAGGGGGGGATAGCCCGCCACTCCCCTTCGGGTAAAGCAATTTCTGCGACCTCATTGGTGGCGTTGAAGGTGATGAGCCAGCAATCCGAAAGCAGGATCTGCAGGCACGGCACGCCGCTCTGCCACTCGTGCGCGTCCAGGGGTTGCGCCTTTTTATTTAACCAGCGAACATTGCCATCGCCCTCTTCCCACCACTGATTCAGGGTGAGCGCCGGGATCTGCTTGCGCAGATGCACCAGCGCGGCCGTAAAGGCGACCAATCCCTCGTTGGCCTGTTGCCAGTCCAGCCAGGTTAACGCGTTATCCTGGCAATACGCGTTGTTGTTGCCGTGCTGACTGTGGCCATGTTCATCGCCCGCCAGCAGCATCGGCGTCCCCTGTGACAGCAAAAGGGTGGTCAGCAGCGCATGCACGCTGGCGCGCCGCCGTTCAATCACATCCAGATTGCCACTTAATCCTTCAACACCATGGTTAAAACTGTGGTTATTGAAGGTGCCGTCACGGTTTTCTTCGCCGTTTGCTTCATTGTGTTTCTGATTGAAACAAACGCAGTCACGCAGGGTGAATCCGTCGTGCGCCGTCAGCAAATTGACCGATGCAGAAGGCAAACGCCCGTTGCGTTTAAACAGATCGCTGGACGCCGCGAAACGTCCGGCAAAGGCCCCCAGCGACAGATCGCGCGCCAGCCAGAAGCGGCGCGCCGCATCACGATAGTGATCGTTCCACTCGGCAAACAGCGGCGGGAAATTCCCCACCTGGTAACCGCCCGGGCCGACATCCCAGGGTTCAGCAATCAGCTTCACGCCCGAGAGCAGCGGGCAGTTTTTGATGGCCTCAAACAGCGGCGCCTGCTGGCTGTATTCCGGCGTGCGTCCCATCACCGGGGCCAGGTCAAAACGAAAACCGTCGATGTGGAAGGTTTCAACCCAGTATTTCAGGCACGCATACGCGTAATCTGTTACCGCCGGATGGCTGAGGTTGAGGGTGTTACCGCACCCGGTCCAGTTGTGATAATCCCCGTCCTCTCTTAACCAATAATAGCTAGGGTTATCAATTCCGCGCAGGGAGAAGGTCGGCCCCTCAAGATCCAGCTCGGCGCTGTGGTTGAGAACGATATCCAGAATGACCTCGATACCCGCTTCGTGTAGCGCCTTCACCGCGTCACGAAACTCATCCCGCGCCCGGTCGGGATGCGAGGCGTAGCGCGGCTCGAGGGCAAACATCGCCATCGGGTTATAGCCCCAGTAGTTGCTGAGGCCGAGGCGTTGCAGGCGCGGCTCGCTGGCGAAATGGGCCACCGGCAATAACTCCAGAGCCGTGATGCCGAGCTGCTTAAAATAGGCAATCATCACCGGATGGCTGAGCGCCTGATAGGTGCCGCGGATCTCTTCCGGGATTTCAGGGTGCAGCCAGGTCAGCCCTTTGACGTGCGCTTCATAGATGACCGTGTTGCCCCACGGCGTGTTGGGCGGGGCATCCTCTTCCCAGTCGTAATGATCGTTGACCACCACGCTTTTCGGCGCGACGGCGGCGCTGTCGCGGTGATCCGGGGTCTCTTTGCCGCTGTGCAGTAGAACGTCGTCATTCAGCGTGCCATCGACCTGATACGCGCAGGGGTCGAGCAGCAGTTTCGCCGGGTTAAAGCGCAGCCCTTTGGCCGGATCCCAGGGCCCATAAACCCGATAGCCGTAGCGCATGCCGGGGCGGGCATGTTCCAGATAGCCGTGCCAGATATCGCCGCTGCGCGCCACCAGATCGTAGCGATGTTCAATGCCTTTGCCGTCAAACACACAGAGTTCAACCCGATCCGCGTGGGCGGAGAAGATCGTGAAGTTCACCCCCTTCCCGTCGTAGCACGCACCGAGCGGGGCGGGTTTACCGGCAGTGAGTTGCGTCATTCCCCCTCCCGGACCAGCCAGATAGTGGACAGCGGCGGCAGCGTCAGGCTCAGGGATTGTGGACGACCATGGCTCTCCTGTTCATCGCTCTGCACCAGCCCACCGTTACCCGCATTGCTGCCGTGGTAGTGCATGGAGTCGGTGTTCAGCACCTCGCGCCATTTGCCCGGCTGATTGATGCCGAACCGGTAGTGATGGCGCGTCACCGGGGTGAAGTTGCTGGCGACGATGATTTCGTTGCCCGCTTTATCACGACGGACAAAGATCAGCACCGAGCGTTCGTGGTCATCCACCACCAGCCACTCAAAGCCGTAATCATCGAAGTCCAGCTCGTGCAGGGCCTTGTGATGACGGTAGGTATGGTTGAGGTCGCGAACCAGGCGCTGAACGCCGTGGTGCCAGTTGTCGCCCCCTTCCAGCAGATGCCAGTCGAGGCTGGAGTCGTGGTTCCACTCGCGGCCCTGGGCGAACTCGTTGCCCATAAACAGCAGCTTTTTGCCCGGGAAGGCGAACATCCAGCCGTAGTAGGCGCGCAGGTTGGCAAATTTTTGCCATGCGTCGCCCGGCATACGGTCGAGAATCGATTTTTTGCCGTGAACCACTTCGTCGTGGGAGAGCGGCAGGACAAAGTTTTCGGTGCCGTTATAGAGCATGCCGAAGGTCAGCTTGTTGTGGTGATACTGGCGATGCACCGGATCCAGCTTCATGTAATCCAGGGTATCGTGCATCCAGCCGAGGTTCCACTTGTACCAGAAGCCGAGGCCGCCCATTGAAGGCGGACGGGAGACGCCCGGGAAGTCGGTGGACTCTTCAGCCATCGTCACCGCGCCCGGCGACTGCTCGCCGAGAATGCGGTTGGTGTTGCGCAGGAACTCGATCGCTTCGAGGTTTTCGCGGCCGCCGAATTCGTTCGGGATCCACTCCCCCTCTTTGCGGCTGTAGTCACGGTAGATCATCGACGCCACCGCATCCACGCGCAGGGCGTCAATGCCGAAACGCTCGATCCAGTAGAGCGCATTGCCCACCAGGTAGTTGGTCACTTCCCGACGACCATAGTTGTAGATCAGGGTATTCCAGTCCTGGTGATAGCCTTCCCGCGGATCGCTGTGCTCATACAGGCTGGTGCCGTCAAACTGCGCCAGGCCAAAATCATCAGACGGGAAGTGGCCCGGGACCCAGTCGAGGATCACGTTCAGCCCGGCGGCGTGCGCGGCGTTGATAAAGTAGCGGAAGTCATCCCGGGTGCCGAAACGGCGGGTCGGGGCATACATCCCGGTCGGCTGGTAGCCCCAGCTGCCGTCAAACGGGTGCTCGTTGATCGGCAGCAGCTCCAGATGGGTAAAGCCCATCCATTTCACATAGGGGATCAGCTGGTCGGCAAGCTCCCGGTAGCTGAGCCAGAAGTTGTTATCGGTATGACGACGCCAGGAGCCAAGATGGACTTCGTAAATGGAGATCGGCATATCGAACTGGTTGGCCCGGGCGCGCTCTTCGCTCTGGGCGACTTTCTCCGGCAGGCCGCAAATCAGTGACGCCGTTTCCGGGCGCATCTGTGCCTCGAAGGCATAGGGGTCGGCCTTGATGCGCAGCTTGCCGTGAGCATCGATCATCTCATATTTGTACAGCTGGCCGTTTTGCGCGCCGGGGATAAACAGCTCCCAGATGCCGGTTTCACGGCGCAGGCGCATCGGGTGGCGGCGGCCATCCCAGTAGTTGAACTGCCCCACCACGGAGACGCGTTGGGCATTCGGTGCCCAGACGGTAAAGCGGGTGCCGGTGACGCCGTCCATCGTGTCGGCGTGCGCGCCGAGGGTTTCATAAGGCCGCAGGTGCGTACCTTCCGACAGCAGCCAGGCGTCCATCTCCTGTAACAGCGGACCAAAGCGATAGGGATCGTCGATCAGATTCTGCTGACCATGCCAGATCACGGCGAGCTGATAGCGGAAGAAGTTTTTACGGCGGGCCATCACGCCAGCGAAGAAGCCGCGTGAATCGATACATTCGAGTTTACCGACCTTGCGACCGGTTTTGGGTTCAATCACCCACACTTCCGTTGCGTCAGGTAACAGTGCCCGGACTTCCAGCCCGGCGTCAGTGCGGTGCATGCCAAGTACAGAAAACGGATCCGCAAAGTGACCCGCAATAAGCGCATTAATCACGTCTCTATCAATACGAACAGACATGGTGTTCATCCTGTTTTTTTAGTTGCCGCCCCTTTCGCGCGCCGGGTACGACCTTGATGTGACCTGAATGGAACAGCACACTGTGCATCCTCTCTGTTCCATCCAACCTCCAGGCGGAATATGTGGCATCCCGCATAAAGCATAGCCAACGCTTTATATGACTCCCGAAAAATAATGGATCATTTGCGTTTTCGTCCTTTAGTACGCAAAAAAAGGGGTGATAAATCACCCCTTAGTATTAAGTATTTATTACGCCAGCTGACGCAGCATCCTGCGCAGCGGCTCGGCGGCACCCCATAACAGCTGGTCGCCGACGGTAAAGGCGGAAAGGTATTCTGGCCCCATATTTAGTTTACGCAGACGTCCAACAGGGGTAGATAGTGTGCCGGTCACTGCCGCAGGGGTCAGCTCGCGCATGGTGATGTCGCGGTCGTTTGGCACCACTTTCGCCCACTGATTGTGCGATGCGAGCAGCTCTTCCACCGTCGGAATAGACACATCTTTTTTCAGTTTGATGGTGAATGCCTGGCTGTGGCAGCGCAGCGCGCCGATGCGCACGCACAGGCCGTCAACCGGGATCACGGAAGAGGTACGCAGGATCTTGTTGGTCTCGGCCTGGCCTTTCCACTCTTCGCGGGTCTGGCCGTTATCCAGCTGTTTGTCGATCCACGGGATCAGACCACCGGCCAGCGGTACGCCGAAGTTATCCACCGGCAGCTCGCCGCTGCGGGTCAGCTGAGTCACTTTACGCTCGATATCGAGAATGGCGGACGCCGGATTTGCCAGCTCTTGCGCAACGCTTGCGTGCAGCTGGCCCATCTGGGTCAGCAGCTCGCGCATATGACGCGCGCCGCCGCCGGAGGCTGCCTGATAGGTGGCAACCGAGACCCACTCCACCAGATCCTGAGCAAACAGGCCGCCCAGCGACATCAGCATCAGGCTGACGGTGCAGTTGCCGCCGACGAAGGTTTTCACGCCCTTGTTCAGGCCATCGGTGATGACATCCTGGTTAACCGGGTCAAGAATAATGATGGCGTCGTCTTTCATGCGCAGCGAAGAGGCCGCGTCAATCCAGTAGCCCTGCCAGCCGCTTTCACGGAGCTTTGGATAAATTTCGTTGGTATAATCGCCGCCCTGGCAGGTCACGATAATGTCCAGCGCCTTCAACGCTTCCAGATCAAAAGCATCCTGCAACGTGCCTGTGGAACCCCCAAAGGACGGAGCAGCCTGGCCGAGCTGGGAAGTGGAGAAGAAGACCGGGCGGATAGCGTCGAAGTCGCGCTCTTCAACCATGCGTTGCATGAGTACAGAGCCGACCATACCGCGCCAGCCGATAAAACCAACGTTTTTCATAGCATTTTTTTCCTGCAGAGGGTGTGTGCTGTTTATGCAAGCCAGTATTGAACTGGGATATGCTTCACATTACAAAATGCTGCCAAAGTCGCAAGCGAAATTAATCGATGATTGCCCGGCTATCAGAAAAAGAGCTAATCATCCGAGAAACCATACAAGTATCAGGGATAACCTACGATGAGCGAAATCATTTCCGCAGCTGTTTTATTGATCCTAATTATGGATCCACTCGGAAACCTGCCTATTTTCATGTCGGTGCTGAAGCACACCGAGCCGAAGCGCCGTCGGGCCATCATGATCCGCGAGCTGCTCATCGCCCTGCTGGTGATGTTTATCTTCCTGTTTGCCGGCGAGAAAATTCTCGCGTTCCTGAATTTACGCGCTGAAACGGTCTCGATTTCCGGCGGGATTATTCTGTTCCTGATCGCCATTAAAATGATTTTCCCGAGCAGCGAAGGCAACAGCAGCGGCCTGCCTGCGGGTGAGGAGCCGTTTATTGTGCCGCTGGCGATCCCGCTGGTCGCCGGGCCGACCATTCTGGCGACGCTGATGCTGCTGTCGCATCAGTATCCAAATCAGATGAGCCATCTGGTGATTGCCCTGCTGATAGCCTGGGGCGGGACCTTTATCATCCTGCTGCAGTCGTCGCTGTTTTTGCGCCTGCTGGGGGAGAAAGGGGTGAATGCGCTGGAGCGATTGATGGGGTTGATACTGGTGATGATGGCAACGCAGATGTTTTTGGATGGGATTAGGGCGTGGATGAAGGGGTGACGAACGATCCCCTCGCCCCTTTGGGGAGAGGGTTAGGGTGAGGGGAACATGCGGCTTTCCAGGTCGTTCCGTTCATCCCGGTGCCAGACGCCGGGTGGCGGCTACGCCTTACCCGGCCTACAAAACCGTCAGGCACGAAATGTAGGCCGGGTAAGCGCTAGCGCCACCCGGCTTTTTACAGCAGCACGACACCTTCATCTGTACGCAGCCAGCGCGGTGCTTTTAGCGTATCGCTATAAAACCCAACCAGTTCCTGAAGTAAATCTCCTGCCACTCTTTCATCATTTTTTGACAGCGATTGATTCAGCATCAGCTGGGTTAAAAGCTGGCAAAAACGCCCTAACTGATCCGCTGCCGGTTCAAATACAGGCTGTTCCAGCGGTAAGTCATCCACCGTCAGGCTCGCCTTTAAATGCTCGGGAACAGGTTCAAGCAGCGTTGGCTGAAGCAGCGCAAGACAGGCGGAAAGCCGCCCACACAGCGCCATTTTTTCGGCGGGATCGTCGCATTCAACCAATGCATCAACGAATTGCGCGCAGTTGTCTGCCAGATCGGTGAAATCGGTGTTGTGATCGAATGGTGTGGTGAATAAAGAGTGAGAAAAGCTAAGGGTAGTAGTCATAAGACAGCCTCTGATGAGTTTATTTAACCACCGCAGAAGGGACCAACCTTACTGGCGATGGACTGAACGGAGTTGGTCCTACCGGCCTCATCAGCTACCGGCGCGCCTTACGGCGCCACCGTCCAGCCCATCATTGAGATGTAACGGGCTGCGCGATAAAAATGAGCTTTATCACGGATGAGAATAACAGGGGACCAACCCTGACGCCTGATTTTGCAGGCGTGGCGAGAAGATAACGCGTTGCCGTTTGTGTATCAAGCGAGGCTCTGGAAGGCTGCTCGCATAACCAGAAATTAAATCTCCAGCCGCGAAAATAGTCAGGTAAGCAAAACACCCGCAGCGGCTCCCTGGTCCGGCTGAAAATCGCCGAAGCGTTGACTGGAGGCCGGGGCGAGGCGCATGGATGCGCAGAGAGGGGGCGACCTACAGGGATGTAGGATCGCCCCCGACCCGATAGCCGGAAGGAATAAGCTGAGGGTACCGCGAAGCGGCGATTTTCTTTGCCGGGAGCCGGGGTGGTCAGGGGGGCGGCGGCAAGCCCCCCTGACACGTTCACGGGTGACGTGGCATACAGAGAAGCAAGGAACGTAAAGTGAACGGAACCACCACCGTTGCCACATGTTCACGCCGGGTGGCGGCTACGCCTTACCCGGCCTACGTCCCTGCCCTCATATCCAGAAATTAAATCTCCAGCCGCGAAAATAGTCAGGTAAGCAAAACACCCGCAGCGGCTCCCTGGTCCGGCTGAAAATCGCCGAAGCGTTGACTGGAGGCCGGGGCGAGGCGCATGGATGCGCCGGGAGGGGGCGACCTACAGGGATGTAGGATCGCCCCCGACCCGATAGCCGGAAGGAATAAGCTGAGGGTACCGCGAAGCGGCGATTTTCTTTGCCGGGAGCCGGGGTGGTCAGGGGGGCGGCGGCAAGCCCCCCTGACACGTTCACGGGTGACGTGGCATACAGAGAAGCAAGGAACGTAAAGTGAACGGAACCACCACCGTTGCCACATGTTCACCCCAGTGCGGGGTGCCAGAAGCCGGGTGGCGGCTGCGCCTTACCCGGCCTACGGTTTACGGTCTGGCTTTGTAGCCGCTAGCTCAACAGCGTAAACGCAATCATCCCCACAATCGCCCCGGTCGTCCCGAGGATGGTTTCCATCATCGTCCAGGTTTTCAGGGTTTGCGCTTCCGTCGCCCCGGTAAATTTACCGAACAGCCAGAAACCGGCGTCGTTAACGTGCGACACCACAATCGACCCACCCGCGATACAGATAGACAGTGCTGCCATCTGCGCGCCGGAGTAGTTCAGCTGCTCAATCACCGGCATCACCAGCCCGACGGCGGTTAAACAGGCCACGGTTGCAGAGCCCTGAATGATACGCACCGCCGCAGCAAGCACGAAGCAGGTCACCGCAACCGGCAGGCCCATTCCGGTGAGCGCCCCACCCAATGCCGGGCCAACGCCGGAATCGACCAGCACCTGCTTGAATACCCCGCCCGCACCGATCACCAGCAGGATAATGCCCGCCGGCTGCAGCGCGTGACCGCAGATCTCCATCACTCTGTCTTTCGCCATCCCCTGGCGCATCGCCAGACCGTAAATCGCCACCAGACAGGCCACCAGGATCGCGGTGAACGGATGGCCGATAAACTCAAACCACTCGTAAGCACTCGAGCCCACCGGCACAAAGCGCGCGGCGATGGTTTTCAGCCCCACCAGCACCAGCGGCAGCAGGATCAGCGCGAGGCTAAAGCCGAAGGACGGCATTTTGTTCTCGCCCAGATGCGGCTCGGAGACGTCATCAGGAATGTGCAACTCAACGTAACGGCTGATGAAATTGCCCCACAGCGGACCGGCAATCAGCATCCCCGGGATCGCCGCGCACAGACCAATCAGGATCATCCAGCCAAAATCAGCGTGCATCTGCGAGGCCAGCAGCATCGGAGCAGGCCCCGGCAGCAGGAACGCCGCGGCGGCGGCCACACCGGCAAACAGCGGGATCACCAGCTTCACCAGGTTGGTGCCGGTATGGCGGGCCATGGAGAAGGCCACGCTAATCAGCAGCACCACCGCCACTTCGAAGAACAGCGGCAGCGCGCAGATCAGACCGGCCAGACCAATGGCGTAGTGCGCCCGGCTGTGACCGAAGGATTTCAGCATTTTGACGGCGATCTGATCGACCGCGCCGGTTTCATGCAGGATTTTGCCGAACATCGCGCCAAGCGCGACCACAATCGCCAGGAAGCCTAACGTGCCTCCCATCCCTTTTTCCATGGTCGCTGCGATTTTATCGAGCGGCATTCCGGAAAAGAGACCTGCACCAATAGAGACCACCATCAAAGCAACGAAGGCGTGCATACGGGCCTTCATCACTAAAAACAGCAGTAACAGCACGGAGCCGACTGCTGTTAAAACAAGCGTTAACGTACTCAAAACTTACTGCCTTTTGTTAATGACCTCGATGGTGCTTGCTACAACACCGTCCAGCGGTTGATCGATATCCACCACCAGCACATCGCTTTCGTCAGCGCCCGGTTCCTGCAGCGTTTCGAACTGCGTCACCAGCATCTGGGTTTTGAAGAAGTGCCCTTTGCGCGCTTTCAGACGGGTTTCGATCACATCGAAATCGCCCTTCAGGTAGATAAAGGAGAGATTGGCGTTACCTTCGCGCAGCTGGTCGCGGTAGGTCTTTTTCAGCGCGGAGCAGACGATCAGCGACACTTTATTGGTGCGCTGCATGGCAAAGGCGGCATCGTTCAGCGCCTGCAGCCACGGCTTACGATCGTCGTCGTTCAGCGGCTCACCGGAGGCCATTTTGGTGATGTTGCTGCGCGGATGGAGAAAATCACCATCAAGGAACGCGGCATGAATTTGATGCGCCACTTCACTGGCAACGGCGGACTTACCGCTACCGGAAACGCCCATCAGGACATAAACGTGGTGATCAGGATTAGTGGTGCTCAAGGTATGTCCCTCAGTCGATTGTTACGGGTAACAGTTATCGGTAACATTGTCCTGCCGGGGCTATCGAGAAGCAATATCCAAACGTGCGCGAAGTGAATAAGTGTGAGCTAGTTCAAACTTGTCAGGCTAAATAGATCCACCTGGTGACAGCGTGAAACCTAAATCTAACATTTTAGGCGTCACCGTCTCACCGCGAATGCGCGCCAGCAGGCGTTCCGCACCGATACGGCCCATGCGCTCGCGCGGCGTCAGGACGCTCGCCAGACGTGGCTCCATCACCTGGCCGATGTCATGACCGTGGAAACCGGCGATCGCCATATCCTGCGGGATGGAAAGCCCCAGACGCTGGCATTCAAAAGCGGCGCCCACCGCGAGGTCATCGTTGGTACAGAAGATGCCATCAAGCTGCGGATATTCACGACGCGCCTGACGCATCAGCTCAATGCCGGAGGTGTAGGAAGAGGATTGCTCGACCATCACACTGTACGGCGTTAAGTTCGCGTCGAGCATCGCCTGCTCGTACCCCTTCTGTTTGATGATAGTACGTTCATCCAGACGTGCGCCAAGATAGGCGACATGACGATGGCCGCGGGCGATGATCGCCGCCGTCATCTGGCGTGCGGCTTCAAAGTTGTCGAATCCGACCGCGATATCGAGACAGGGTGACTGGCTGTCCATCAGCTCCACCACCGGAATACCCGCCACTTCGATCATCTTCAGGGTGCGGGGGGTGTGGGTGCGCTCGGTAAGGATCAGGCCGTCAATGTTCCAGGAGAGCATCGACTCCAGACGCTCCTCTTCCAGCTCCGGCTTGTAGCCGTAGTGGGCGAGCATGGTCTGATAGCCAAAGGCGTCGGTCACGCTTTCAATGCCGCGAAGCACTTCGGCGAAAACCTGGTTGGTCAGGGAGGGAAGCAGGACACCCACCGCGCGGCTGGTGGCGTTGGAGAGAATATCCGGGGCGCGGTTAGGAATATAACCCAGTTCATCGAGAGCAGCGGCAATCTTGCCACGTAACGCCACGGAGACCTGCTCCGGGTTACGTAAGAAACGGCTGACCGTCATTTTAGTCACACCGACGCGATCGGCTACATCCTGAAGTACGGGTCTTTTCTTTTTCATCGTCCTGAGAGAAATCGGTAGCAATAGATTTCCTCAGTTTATCACGGACAAAGACCAACCTTCCCCTGCGAAAGGAGAAGGCTGGAAATTATTTATGATTTAGACCGGCGGCAGGTCGAACAGCAGGATTTCAGCAGCGCTGTCGGCATGCACGGAGATCGCCTGCTCATCCCAGATAGCCAGACCATCGCTGGTGGTGGCTTTAGTGCCGTTGATGGTCACTTCGCCTTTCACCACCTGGATCCACACTTTGCGGTTGGCGGCAATCTGGTGCACGGACTGCTCGTCTTTCGCCAGCGCCCAGCGGTAGAGCTCCATGTCCTGATGCACTTTCAGCGAGCCGTCACGGGCATCCGGGGAAAGCACCAGCTGTTTACCCTGCTGCGCGTCAAAGCGGCGTTGCTCGTAGCGCGGGGTGATGCCTTTCGCTTCCGGAATGATCCAGATCTGGTACAGACGCAGACGGTCGGTTTTGCTTGGGTTGTACTCGGAGTGACGCACCCCGGTACCCGCGCTCATAATCTGAAACTCGCCCGCCGGAACCTGCTCTTTGTTACCCATGCTGTCCTGGTGCTCAACCGCCCCTTCCAGCACGTAGGTCAGGATTTCCATGTCTTTGTGCGGGTGGGTACCAAAGCCCTGGCCGCCATCGATCACGTCATCGTTAATCACGCGCAGTGCCGAGAAACCCATAAAATTCGGGTCGTAATAATCGGCGAACGAGAAGCTGTGCCATGAGTCCAGCCAGCCATGGTTTGCGTGACCGCGGTCGTTTGCTTTGCGTAAGAAGATCATTGTTTTTACCCTCAGTTCGTTTCGATGGAGTAAGTGTGGACGCAATCGACCTGGGATCATAGAGGGTGAAAATTGACTCCTCTGTTCAAAATATCTGAACAAACACAGAGGAGTCATTCAGGCTTATCTGGCAAGGGTTACTGTGGCAGGTGAAGCCTGTTCAAAGGCCCGTTCAAGGATTTCAAGGTTGGTCATCACTTCAATTTCCTTGACGTAATTAGGGGCGCCGCTGGTGAGGGTTTCAAACAGCGCGTCGTAGACCTGACCGTAGTCGCCGGTGCCCGGTTTGATCTCCTCTTTCACCGTCACGCCCGCGTCGTTAACGTACTCCAGCACGCCCACGGAATCATCCGCCGCAAACCCTGGCTCGCCCGGCATGATGTTGGCTTTCAGGCTGGTCTCCTGCTGGTCGATACCGTATTTGATAAACGAGCCTTTGGTGCCGTGGACGATGAATTTCGGGTAGTCGATTTTCACCAGATGGCTGGTTTTGACGATTGCCTTCAGGTCGCCGTAGAACAGCTGCGCTTCAAAGGTATCGTCAGGATTAGCTTTGTTACGCAGGCTGCGGATGTCATAGGCCACGTGGTCCGGGCGACCGAACAGGGAGATGATTTGATCCATGGTGTGCACGCCGAGGCCGTAGAACGAGCCGTCCTGCGGCAGGCCGGGTTTGGTCTCGGCCACCGGACGGTAGTAATCGAAGTGGCTTTCAACTTCGACGATGTTGCCCAGCTTGCCGCTCTCAATGGCCTGTTTCGCGGTGAGGAAGCAGGTGTCGAAGCGGCGGTTCTGATACGGGCTGACGGTCAGCCCTTTGCTGCGGGCCAGCTCGAAGAGCTCTTTTGCTTCGGCCATCGTCGGGGTGAACGGCTTTTCCACCAGCACGTTTTTACCGGCTTCCAGGGCGCGTTTCGCGTACTCAAAATGGCTGTCGGCATGAGTACAGACGATCACCAGCTTCACTTCAGGATCGTTCAGTACCTCGTCGAGATCGCTGGTGAAGTGAATATGGGAGTACTGCGGGGACTGCTCTTCCGGTTTCGGGTGGCGGCGGAAGATGTGCGCCACGTGCCAGCTGGCTTTACGGGTAAGAACATACGGAAGGTGATAGCGGGTGGTGCTTTTGCCAAATCCAATAAATGCGCAATGTAGTGTCATGGTGTTGTTCCTGGCTAAGGTCTCTGCTTTCAACCATAGCGCAACATGACGCTGAAATATATTTCTATAAAGAATCCTAAAATGGCAGCCAGGACCTTGATCCTGGCCGAAATTATCAGGATAAGGAGGCGGTCAAATCAATCTGCTCGCGAACGGAGTCGCGCTCATTTTCTATGGACAGAAAATATCTCGCGTTGAATAGCGCACTTCTCTTCTGGCTGCTCGCCCTGGTCGCCTGGTGCTTTAACGCCCGCTCCCTGACGTGGCTGTTCGCGGCATTGACCCTAATGGCTTTTGCTATTCCCCTCTTATCTAATCAGGTCAACCTTATGTTTAAAAAGCAAAAAATCACCGAAATTGACAAGCCAGAGATGATCGCACCGGCCCCGGTCAGCGAGAAAGAGCCCACCGCGGTGGAGAAACACGGCACCACCGTTATCGCCAGCGATGTGCACTTTGAAGGCAATATCGTCTCAGGCGGACACGTCTACGTTCACGGTACGCTGACCGGCAATATCGACTCCAAAGAGAGCCTGATAAAAATCATGCGCGGCGGCCAGGTGGAGGGAAACATCACCTGCCGGGAGCTGATTGTCGATGGCAAGGTTATCGGCCAGTGCAGCGGCGATGCCATTGAGATCTGCGAAAACGGTCAGGTCACGGGCACCCTGCTCTACCGGACGCTGGCGGTCAAAAAGGGCGGTGTGTTTTCCGGCCAGGCGGAGGTGTTACCCGCTATTGTGGAGAAGAATAACGTGGTGGGCATGGTGAAAGAGAACGTGCCTGACGCGCCTGAACTCATACCGTTGCAAAAGCTTTAGGCAAAAAAAAGCCAGCGAAACGCTGGCTAAAATAATACTGGAAGCAATGTGAGCAATGTCGTGCTTTCAGGTTTCCGTCGCGGACTTCCTGAATGCAGGACAATAATAATCATTCTCATTCGCACTTGTCCACTCATTTTTTGCAAAAAATGCTAGTTGACTCACATTTCAATCTCATGGATGTTGGAAAGGAACCTAACTAACTGAGGACGAAGGAATGAGTGAGATAGTGATACGCCACGTTGAAGCCGCCGATGCCGAAGCTTTACGCCAGCTAAATGCCCATCCAGGGGTGTATCACAACACACTACAACTTCCTCATCCTTCGATGGAGATGTGGCAGGAACGGGTGATGAGAAAGCCAGGCAGACGCCAACTGGTGGCCTGCCTGGACGATAAGGTAGTCGGTCATCTGGTGCTGGATGTGATGGAAAACCCGCGCCGCAGCCATGTGGCAACCTTTGGCATCGGCGTTTCTGCCGACGTGCAGGGCCACGGTGTGGGCAGCGCGTTAATGCGGGAGATGATCAACCTGTGCGACAACTGGCTGCGCATCGAACGCATTGAGCTGACGGTATTTTCCGACAATCCGTCCGCCGTTGCCCTGTACCGCAAATACGGCTTTGTCGTGGAAGGCACCGGGAATAAGTTTGCCCTGCGCGACGGCGAATTTGTGGATGCGCTTTATATGGCGCGGGTGAAGTAGCCCCTCACCCTAACCCTCTCCCCATAGGGGAGAGGGAACTTGAACACCCTCTCCCCTATGGGGAGAGGGCCGGGGTGAGGGGAATAACTCAATACCCCGCCGTTAAATCCCCTGGCGTACGCGGATCCGATGCCCCATACAGCGTGCCATCCGGCCCGACCATAATGCTCTGGGTGCTGCCCATCGCCTCTTTCACCGCCACTTTCTGCCCGCGCTGCTCCAGCAGTTTCAGGGTATCCGGGCTGAAGCCCTTCTCCACCCGCAGCTCATCCGGCAGCCACTGGTGATGGAAGCGCGGCGCGTTGGTAGCTTCCGCCACGTTCATCCCGAAATCGATGCTGTTGACCACCATCTGCAGGACGGTGGTGATAATGCGGCTCCCGCCCGGGCTGCCGGTCACCAGCCAGGTTTTACCGTCTTTCACCACGATGGTCGGCGACATCGACGACAGCGGACGCTTCTTCGGCCCGACGGCGTTGGCATCCCCGCCCACCAGCCCGTAAACGTTCGGCACGCCCGGCTTGGCCGAGAAGTCATCCATCTCGTTGTTCAGCAGAATGCCGCTGTTGCCCGCCACGATCCCGGTCCCGAAGGTGGTGTTGAGCGTATAGGTCACCGCCACCGCGTTTCCGTCTTTATCCACCACCGAGAAGTGGGTGGTCTGGTTGCTCTCATACGGCGCCAGCTTGCCGGGGCGGATCTCGCTCGAGGGTTTGGCTTTGTTGATATCGATCTGATCGGCCAGGGATTTGGCATAGGCTTTGTTGGTCAGCGCCTGCCACGGCACCTTGACGAAGTCCGGGTCGCCCAGATACTCCGAGCGGTCGGCATAGGCATACTTCTCTGCCTCGGCCATCACCTGCAACGTATCCGCGCTGCCGAAGCCAAATTTGTGCATATCGAAGTTTTCAAGAATGTTGAGGATCTGCACGATATGGATGCCCCCGGAAGACGGCGGCGGCATGGAGTAGACCTGATACCCGCGATAGTCGCCGCTGATTGGCGTGCGCTCCACCGCTTTGTAGGCGGCCAGATCCGCTTTGGTGATCAGCCCGCCATTTTTACTCATCTCTTCGGCAATCTGGTCGGCAATCGGACCTTTATAGAAGGCATCCGGGCCGTTCTCCGCGATCATCTCCAGGCTTTTGGCGAGGTTGGTCTGCACCAGCTTGTCGCCCTTCTTCAGCGGCTCGCCATCCTTCCAGAAGATCGCTTTGCTGTTCTCATGGTTGGGGATCACTTCGCTGCCGTAGGTTTTCAGATCGTCGGCCAGGGCGTCGTTGACCTCAAAGCCGTCGCGCGCCAGCTTGATGGCCGGCTGCACCACCTTGTTCAGCGGCAGAGTGCCGTATTTATCCAGCGCCAGCGAGAAGCCCGCCACGGTGCCCGGCGTACCGGTCGCCAGATGGGAGGTGAGGGATTTTTTACTGTCGGCGTTGCCCTGCTCGTCGAGGAACATGTCGCGCGTCGCCTGATCCGGGGCCATTTCACGGAAGTCGATGGCCGTGGTCACGCCCTCTTTGGTGCGCAGCATCATGAAACCGCCGCCGCCGAGGTTACCAGCCTGCGGGTGGGTGACCGCCAGCGCGTAACCCACCGCCACCGCCGCATCTACCGCATTACCGCCCTGCCTGAGGATATCCACCCCGACCTGGGTGGCGAGAGCATCTACCGAGGCAACCATCCCCTTCTGCGCCCGTACGGGATGGAACACATCCTCCTCCACGCCGTAGGATACCGGCGGTGCCGCCGGAGGATTCGCCGCCACGCAAAACGTACCGCCTGCCGTCAGGGCAGCAATCGCTACCCAGCGTATAAACGTTGGTTTCATCTTTATAATTCTCCAGGTGATGGGACTCGGGCTCCCGCTTAATCCTGGTTCATAACTCTTAAAAAATCATCGTAATGGCGGATTCGAGGTAAACTTAGGTAAGGCCTCAGAAGGAGGGAATGACCATGAAACGACTCATTCTTGTTGCGGCGTTACTGCCGTTTGCCGTGTTCGCGCAGCCGATCAACACCCTGAATAACCCCAACCAGCCGGGCTATCAGAACCCCAGCCAGCAGCGAATGCAAAATCAGATGATGATCCAGCAGCAGCGGCAGACAGGGATGCTCAACCAGCAGCTGCAGACGCAGACCCGCGTCCAGCAGCAGCATCTGCAAACCCAGATGAATAACAACACCCAGCGGATTCAGCAGAGCCAGCCGGGGGCGCAGGTTCTGCCTAACACCAACGGCGGGATGCTCAGCGGCGGTGGGGTCGATGCCAGCGGCGTGCAGCAGCAACATATGCTGCCGCAGCCGCAGAATGGCTCGATGCTGAATAACCCTTAGGGCTGAAAGTCCGGGCCAATAAGGGCAATCGCATCGGTACAGATACAATCCACACCCCAGCGCAGCAGTTCGGCTGCACGCTGGGGCTGGTTGACGGTATAAACCAGGATATGTAATCCCGCGGCTTTCAGCGCCTCTACCCGCCCTTCATTCAGCAGACGATGGTTCAGGTGAATCGACACGCAGCCCAGCCGGGTGGTCAGTTCGCGCCAGTCTTCCCGCCACTCGTCCAGCAATAGCCCGCGCGGCAGTTCCGGAGCCGCAGCCTGGGCCGCTTCCAGCGCATCCATTTCAAACGACGACAGCAGCGGCGGCGTCATGCCTGCCCACAGCTCCCGGGCCGCTAACGCAATCACCTTGCCGGTTAACGGCCCCGTGCCGGTGGTCGGTTTAATTTCGATGTTGGCCATCATCCCGTGCTGGCGACAGCGATCGGCCACTTCCGCAAGCAGCGGCAGCGGCTCGCCTGTGAATTCGCCGCTGAACCAGCTTCCGGCATCCACTTTCAGCAGGTCGCGCCACGGCAGATCCCCCGCCACGCCCCAGCCGTTGCTGGTACGCTCGAGGTTGTCATCATGCAGGAGGAAGATCTCCCCGTCTTTCGACAGCTTGGCGTCGAACTCGATCATGGTGTGACCGTAGCGTGCGCCGGTGTCGATGGCCGCCAGCGTGTTTTCCGGGGCCAGTTTACCGCCGCCCCGGTGGGCGACGATGCGGGGATAAGGCCAGTTACTCATATGCGTTGTCCTGTTTCACCATCAAATAAGTGCAGATGATTTTCCGGCAGGTGCAGCCACAGCGTGCTGCCCGCTTTCGGGCGCTCCTGATGCGACATGCGCACCACCAGCTTCTGCTCGCCCCAGCGTCCGTGCGCCAGGTTATCGGCCCCCAGCATCTCCAGGGTGTCCATCACCAGCGGTACGCCGCCTTCCGCCTGCGAGCTTAGCGCAATATGTTCCGGGCGGATACCCAGGGTCATCTTGCGTCCGGCATAGCCGCGATAGAACCAGTTGATGGGCAGCGCCATGCCGCTGTCCATTTCAAAATGGGTGCCCGCAGCGCTGATGCGCCCCTCCAGCAGGTTCATCGCCGGGCTGCCGATAAAGCTCGCCACAAAGCGGCTGGCAGGCTTTTCGTACACCTCCACCGGGGTGCCAATCTGCTCGGCGACACCTTTGTTCATCACCATCACCCGCTGGGCGAGGGTCATCGCCTCGACCTGATCGTGGGTGACGTACAGGGAGGTGGTTTTCAGGCGGCGGTGCAGCTGCTGCAGCTCAAGACGCATCTGCACGCGCAGCTTGGCGTCGAGGTTCGAGAGCGGTTCGTCGAAGAGGAATACCGCCGGGTCGCGCACGATGGCGCGGCCCATCGCCACGCGCTGACGCTGGCCGCCGGAGAGCTCGCGCGGGCGGCGCTTCAGCAGGCCGTCCAGCTCCAGAATGCGCGCCGCCTCTTTGACGCGCTCCTCAATGTGGCCCTTGCCCATGCCGCGGATTTTCAGCCCCCAGGCCATGTTCTCCTCCACGCTCATGTGCGGATAAAGCGCGTAGTTCTGGAACACCATCGCGATGCCCCTGTCTTTCGGCTCCATCTCGGTGACGCGCTTGCGGTCGATCCAGATATCGCCCGAAGTGACGCGCTCAAGGCCAGCCACCATCCGCAGCAGGGTTGATTTGCCGCAGCCCGACGGGCCGACCATCACGATAAATTCTCCGTCCGCCACGTCGAGGGTGAGGGGCTGAATGACCTGGGTTTTGCCGTCCCAGCTTTTGGTAACTGCCTGTAGTTTTAAACCTGCCATCTTATTTCTCGCTATCGACCAGGCCGCGGACAAACGCACGCTGCATGGCTAAAACAATGACTACGGGTGGGATAAGGGTGAGCAGCATCGCCGCCATCACCTGGTTCCAGAGGGTGGTGCCTTCGCCGGTGGCGATCATGCCTTTGATGCCCGCCACGGCGGTGCCGAGGTTGACGTCCTGGATAATCAGCAGCGGCCACAGGTACTGGTTCCAGCCGTAGATAAAGGTGATCACAAACAGCGCCGCGAGGTTGGTTCTCGACAGCGGCAGCACGATGTCGCGGAAGAAGCGCATCGGTGACGCGCCGTCGATACGCGCGGCCTCAATCAGTTCGTCCGGCAGGGTCATAAAGAACTGGCGGAACAGGAAGGTGGCGGTGGCCGAGGCCATCAGCGGCAGGGTTAAGCCCGCATAGCTGTCCAGCATCCCGAGGTTGGCGATCACCTCCACCGTCGGGAAGATACGCACCTCAACCGGCAGCATCAGGGTGATAAAGATCATCCAGAAAAACAGGTTACGCAGCGGAAAGCGGAACCAGACGATGGCGAAAGCCGAGAGCATCGACACCGTGATTTTGCCGATCGTAATGCCCAGCGCCATGATGAAGCTGTTGAGCATCATCAGCCAGAACGGGGCGCTGTTAACGCCGACGCCCTGGGTCCAGATGGTTGCCATGTTCTCGAAAAGATGGCCGCCGGGGATAAGCGTCATCGGGGTTTCGAATATGGCGTTGCGATCCAGCGTGGCGGCAACAAAGGCCACGTACAGCGGGAACAGGATGACGACGATCCCCAGAATCAGCATGGTGTGGCTGAAAATCGTCAGCCAGCGACGGTTCTCAATCATTGGTAGCGCACCTTACTTTCGACATAGCGGAACTGCACCACCGTGAGGATGATGACAAGGAACATCAGCACCACCGACTGGGCGGCAGAGGCCGAGAGATCCAGACCGGCAAACCCTTCGCGGTAGATCTTATAGATAAGCGTGGTGGTCGCCTGCACCGGGCCGCCTGCGGTGGCGGCGTCGATCACCGGGAAGGTGTCGAAGAAGGCGTAGACCAGGTTGACCACCAGCAGGAAGAAACTCACCGGGGCGATCAGCGGCAGCGCCAGTTTAAAGAAGCGGCGGATCGGGCCTGCGCCGTCAATCGCGGCGGCTTCCACCAGCGAGCGCGGGATGGACTGCAGCGCGGCAAAGAAGAACAGGAAGTTGTAGCTGATCTGCTTCCATACCGAGGCGAACACGACCAGGAACATCGCCTGGCCGCTGTTCTGGGCGTGGTTCCAGTCATAGCCGAATTCACCGAGAAAATGGGTGATCAGCCCGCGCCCGGGGTTGAAGAGGAAGATCCACAGCACGGCGGCGACGGCGGGCGCCACGGCGTAGGGCAGCAGCATCAGGGTCTGATAGAGACGGCTGCCGCGCACCACGTAATCCACCAGCGCGGCGAAAAACAGCGAGGCGATCAGGCCGCTGAAGGTAACCAGGGTGCTGAACTTGATCGTCGTCCAGAAGGCGTCGATGTAGTAGCTGTCGTGCCACAGGGCAGCGAAATTATCCAGGCCAACAAACTGGCTGGAGAGCCCGAACGGATCGACGCTCTGCACCGAGTACCACAGCGCTTCGCCCGCAGGCCAGATAAAGAAGATAACGGTGATGACCAGTTGCGGCGCGACCAGCAGGTACGGCAGCCAACGGGAACGAAACACCGGACGGGATGAGGACATAGGTTAGCTCAAGTTGGTTTCCCCTCACCCTAACCCTCTCCCCATAGGGGAGAGGGAACGATTACACCCTCTCCCCTATGGGGAGAGGGCCGGGGTGAGGGGCAGGTTTTAATTACGATTTAGTCGACTGCTCAAAGCGGCGCAGCAGCTGGTTACCACGCTCTACAGCCGCATCCAGCGCCTGCTGTGGGGTTTTCTTACCGGTCCATACGCTCTCCAGCTCTTCATCCACGATGGTACGGATCTGCGGCATGTTGCCCAGGCGCAGGCCTTTGGTGTACGGCAACGGCGGCTTGTTCAGCATCTGGCGCGTGGCGATATCCGCCCCTGGGTTCTTGTCGTAGAAGCCCTGCTCGCGGGTCAGGTCATAGGCGGCTTTGGTGATCGGCAGGTAGCCGGTCTTCTGGTGCCATTCCGCCGCGTTTTCTGGTTTCGCCAGGAAGTCGAGGAACTCGGCTACGCCTTTGTAGGTCTCCTTGTCTTTGCCCTGCATCACCCACAGGCTTGCCCCGCCGATGATGGCGTTCTGCGGCGCGCCTTCAGAATCAGCGTCGTACGGCATCATCCCCACGCCGTAGTTGAATTTGGCGTAGTGGCGAATATCCGCCAGCGAGCCGGATGAGGCGGTGGTGATGGCGCAGTCGCCGCTGTAGAACTTCTCGGTGGATTCGTCTTTACGCCCGAAGTAGCTGAAATCGCCCTTCTTGTTTAGTTCTTCCAGCAGGGCGATGTGCTTCACCTGCTCCGGCTTGTTGAATTCCAGTACCGCGTTGGTGCCGTTGAAACCGTTGTTTTCGGTCGCCACCGGCTTGCCGTGCCAGGCGCTGAAGTTCTCGATCTGGATCCAGCCCTGCCAGCCGCTCGCGTAGCCACACTTCATGCCGGCCGCTTTCAGTTTGGCGGTGTACGCCGCCAGATCCTGCCAGGTTTTCGGCGGCTGCTCCGGATCTAAACCGGCTTTTTTGAAGGCGTCTTTGTTGTAGTACAGCACCGGGGTGGAGCTGTTAAACGGCTGGGAGAGCAGATGGCCGGATTTTGAGTCGGTGTAGTAACCGGAGACGGTCGGCACGAACTGGGATTCGTCGAAGTTGATGCCCGCATCTTTAAACACTTCATAGACCGGCTTGATGGCTTTGGAGGCCATCATGGTGGCGGTGCCCACTTCGTAAACCTGCAGCAGCGCAGGGGCGTTGCCGGTACGGAATGCGGCAATGCCCGCGCTCAGGCTCTGCTCGTAGTTGCCTTTATACACCGGCACAATCTTGTAGTCCGGGTGGCTGTCGTTGAAACGTTGCGCCAGGGAGTCAACTTCTTTACCCAACTCCCCTTCCATGGAATGCCAGAACGGAATAGTGGTGACGGCCATTGCGTTAGTCGCAAACGCCAGACCCATTGCCAGACCCAAAGCTGTGTGTCGTAACGATGTCATTGTCATCTCTCTTATTGTGCCGGATGCGCGATATCACGCGTTTTGTGCTCGCGAGGTAACATGACATGCTCGAATTACAGAAAAATAACTTTTTGTTTACAGAGAGATGACAGCAAGGCGTCAGGGGGATGATGGAAATATGAAAAAGTTGGGTGCGGTCGGTTGCCCTCACCCCGGCCCTCTCCCACAGGGAGAGGGTGCAAACATTAAAAAAGGCAACTTGCGTTGCCTTTTTGCTTTTACCTACCCGCCCAGGTACGCACTCCGCACCGCTTCGTTCGCCAGCAGCGCGTCGCCGGTGTCTTCCAGCACCACGCGACCGTTCTCCAGCACGTAGCCGCGATCCGCGAGCTTCAGCGCCTGGTTGGCGTTCTGCTCCACGAGGAAGATGGTCATCCCTTCGCTACGCAACTGCTCGATGGTGTCGAAGATCTGCTGAATGATGATTGGCGCCAGCCCGAGGGACGGTTCGTCGAGCAGCAGCAGGCGCGGCTGGCTCATCAGCGCACGGCCAATGGCCAGCATCTGCTGTTCACCGCCGGACATGGTGCCCGCTCGCTGAATACGACGCTCAAACAGACGCGGGAACAGGTCATACACGCGCTTGATGCGGGTCTGGAACTGCTCGCGCTCGGCAAAGAAACCGCCCATCGCCAGGTTCTCTTCCACCGTCATGCGGGAGAAGACGCGACGCCCTTCCGGGACAATCGCCACTGCTTCACGCATGATTCTGGCGGTCTGCCAGTCGGTGATGTCTTTACCATCAAAAACGATACGCCCGCTGGTGGCGCGCGGATCGCCGCACAGGGTGCCGAGCAGGGTGGTTTTCCCCGCGCCGTTGGCCCCAATCAGGGTGACGATCTCCCCCTGGTTGATGTGCAGGCTGACGTCGTGCAGCGCCTGGATCTTGCCGTAGTGGGCATTAACCTTGTCAAAAGATAACATCGCTTTTTCCATCTTATGCCTCACCCAGATAAGCGCGGATCACGTCCGGGTTGTTGCGGATCTCTTCCGGCGTCCCGTTCGCCAGCGGCGTGCCCTGGTTCACCACGTAAATACGATCCGAAATGCCCATCACCAGCTTCATATCATGCTCAATCAGCAGGATGGTGGTGTCGTGATGGTTACGCAGCTCGACAATCAGCTCGTCCAGCTCTTTGGTCTCTTTCGGGTTAAGCCCTGCCGCCGGTTCGTCGAGCATCAGGATCTCCGGCTGAGTCACCATGCAGCGGATAATCTCCAGACGACGCTGGTCACCGTAGGCCAGGTTGCTGGCCTGACGGTTAGCGTGCTGCAGCAGGCCGATACGGTCGAGCCAGGTGGCGGCGCGATCTAAAGCTTCATCCTGGGCACGGCGAAACGCCGGGGTTTTCAGCAGGCCGGAGAAGAGCCCGGTTTTCAGCTGCTGATGTTGCGCCACCAGCAGGTTCTCGATCACCGTCATCTCGCGGAACAGACGCACGTGCTGGAAGGTACGCACCACGCCCATGCGGGCAATCTGCTGGCCCGGCAGCCCTTCCAGGTGCTGGTCGCGCAGCATGATGGTGCCGCCCGTCGGTTTGTAGAAACCGGTCAGGCAGTTAAAGACCGTGGTTTTACCGGCACCATTCGGGCCGATCAGCGAAACAATCTCTTTTTGATGCAGATCCAGAGACACATTGTTGACCGCCAGCAGGCCGCCAAAACGCATCATCAGGCCGTTAACGGATAATAATGGCTGACTCATGCCTGCTCTCCTTTCGCTTGCCCGTTTTTCAGTTTCAGCTGTGGACGGGTCATCGGCAGCAAGCCCTGCGGACGCCAGATCATCATCAGTACCATCAAACCACCGAGCATCAGCATGCTGTACTCGTTAAAGTCGCGCATCAGCTCACGGGAGACCACCAGCAGGATGGCCGCGAGAATAACGGCAAACTGCGAGCCCATCCCGCCGAGCACCACGATAGCCAGCACGAATGCGGATTCCGCAAAGGTAAAGGATTCCGGGCTGACGAAGCCCTGGCGCGCGGCAAACAGCGTTCCGGCAAAACCGGCAAACGCGGCGCTGATGGTAAAGGCGGTCAGCTTGATGCGGGTCGGGTTCAGGCCCAGAGAGCGACAGGCGATCTCATCTTCACGCAGCGCTTCCCACGCACGTCCCAGCGGCATGCGCAGCAGGCGGTTAATCACGAACAGGGTGATGACCACCAGCAGCAGCGCCACCAGGTAGAGCCAGATCACGCGGTCGGACGGATCGTACTTCACGCCGAAGAAGTTGCTGAAGGTATCCCAGCCGCCTTCACGGGCGGAACGGCTGAACTCCAGACCGAAGAAGGTCGGTTTTGGGATCTGGCTGATACCGTTCGGGCCGCCGGTCACTTCGGTATTGTTGAGCAGCAGGATACGGACGATTTCGCCGAAGCCTAAGGTCACAATCGCCAGATAGTCACCGCGCAGGCGCAGCACCGGGAAGCCGAGCAGGAAGCCCGCCGCCGCAGAGACCAGCCCCGCCAACGGCAGACAGGTCCAGAAGCCGAGACCGTAATAGTGGTTCAACAGGGCAAAAGTATACGCGCCGATGGCGTAGAAGCCGCCGTAGCCCAGCACCAGCAGGCCAGACAGACCTACCACCACGTTCAGGCCGAGGCCCAGAATGACGTAAATCATGGTCAGGGTGGCGATGTCCACCGTCCCGCGCGAGACCACGAACGGCCACGCCACGGCAGCCACCAGCAGTGCCACCAGGAACAGCTTCTGTTTAACGGTCGAGCCGTCAATCGCCGGCAGAACAAACTTCGGCCCGGAGACGTTTTTCAGCGCCTTCTGGAACAGCGGACGCAGCAGCTGGAAGAAGAAGACCACCGCGGTGCCGACAAACACCCACTGCCAGCGGATATCAGAGGCGGAATCCACCACCAGCTTTGTGCCGCTCAGCTGCAGCTGCACGCCCATAAAGACGCCCGCCAGCAGGAAGAACATCGCCGCAGAAAGCAGCGCCATCGCAAAATGCATCGGTTTCATACTTTCTCTACCTCCGGACGACCCAGAATACCGGTAGGCATAACCAGCAGAACCAGAATCAGCAGGGCAAATGACACCACATCTTTATATTCGGTACTCAGGTAAGCAGAGGAGAGCGCTTCGGCCACGCCCAGAATCAGGCCGCCGATCATCGCGCCCGGAATGCTGCCGATACCGCCCAGTACCGCTGCGGTGAAGGCTTTCATCCCGGCCATAAAGCCGATGTACGGGTTGATCACGCCGTAGAACTGGCCGAGCAGAACACCCGCGACGGCCGCCATCGCCGCACCAATCACGAAGGTCAGGGCGATCACGCGGTCGGTGTTGATGCCGAGCAGGCTCGCCATTTTCAGATCTTCCGCACAGGCGCGGCAGGCGCGGCCCATACGGGAGTAGCGGATAAACAGGGTCAGCGCCAGCATGGCGAGGAAGGTCACAATCCAGATCACCAGCTGCATGGTGGTAATCGACGCCGAGAAGTTCTCGCTGGCACCTACAATCCACTGGCCGTTAAACAGGCTTGGCAGCGCCACGTCGCGGGACCCTTCGGTCAGGCTGACGTAGTTCTGCAGGAAGATGGACATACCAATCGCGGAGATCAGCGCAATCAGACGCTTGGAGCTACGCACCGGGCGATAGGCCACCCGTTCGATACTCCAGCCGTAGGCGCTGGCAATGACAATCGCCCCGACAAATCCGGCGGCCACCAGCAGCCAGCTGCTGTCGATCCCCATCATCATCAGTGCGGCGATAATCATAAAGGAGACATAACTGCCGATCATATACACCTCGCCGTGGGCGAAGTTGATCATGCCGATAATGCCATACACCATCGTGTAGCCGATGGCGATCAGTGCATAGGTGCTTCCCAGCGTAACGCCGTTAAACATCTGCTGCAGAAAATAGAGAAACTGCTCGGACATAAGGTAACCTTTCTATTCCCGCCCGGACCTGCCGGGCGGTGGGATCATGATTATTTGGCGACCGAGGATGACCCGTCGGCGTGCCACTTAAAGACACCAAACTCAAATCCCTTCAGATCGCCTTTCTCATCCCAGTTCAGCGGCCCAATCACGGTATCTGCCCCGTGTGCTTTTAAATCTTTAATCAGATCCTGCGGCGCTTTGCTGCCGGTACGATCCATGGCGGTGGCCAGAGACTGTACGGCGGCATAGGTGATCCAGACGTAAGGACCACTTGCGTCTTTCTTCTCGGCTTTCAGCGCGTTCACGATAGCGCTGTTCGCCGGATCCTGGTCATAGCGTTTTGGCATCGTCACCAGCATGCCTTCGCCCGCATCGCCCGCAATGTTCGACAGCGAGGCGTTACCCACCCCTTCCGGCCCCATAAACTGGGTTTTCAGGCCGATAGAACGCGCCTGGCGCAGCATCTGCCCCATTTCCGGGTAGTAGCCGCCGTAGTAAACGAAGTCAATATTCTCTTTTTGCAGTCGCGCCAGCAGCGCGGAGAAGTCTTTTTCGCCCGCGGTAATGCCGTCGAAGAAGACCACGTTAGCGCCGCCTTTCTTCAGGCCGTCCTGGACGGAGCGGGCCAGCCCTTCGCCGTACTGCTGCTTATCGTGAATGATGGCAATACGCTGCGGCTTAACGCTTTCGAGGATGTACTTCGCCGCGGTCGGCCCCTGAGACGAGTCGAGCCCGGCGGTACGCATGATGTACTGATAGCCGCGCTGGGTCAGTTCCGGGTTAGTGGCGCCCGGCGTGATCATCAGAATGCCTTCGTCCTCGTAGATATCGGACGCTGGCTGGGTGGAGGAGGAGCAGAGATGGCCAATCACATACTGAATGCCATCGTTAACAATTTTGTTAGCAACGGCAACGGCCTGTTTCGGGTCGCAGGCATCGTCATATTCCACGGCAACCAGTTTGTCGCCTTTGATGCCGCCTTTGGCGTTGATGTCTTTAATTGCCTGGCGCGCGCCATTGAACTCCATATCACCCCATTGGGCAACAGGGCCGGACAACGCACCTACTACGGCAACTTTAATATCTTCCGCCATGGCCGCCTGTGAAACTGCCAGTGCAACCATTCCCGCGAGTAATGCTTTCGCGTTCCTTTTCATCGGTGAATCCCCATTCGTGACGTGATGTATATATTTTGTTTTATTATGGTTAAAAAGCATTCTGTACTTTTAATAAACAACGCAACTTTTGCTATTGCCTTTAATGGTTTAGCGCAGTTTTTTCACAAAAATCAGACTAAAATCTCTATATTTCAGGCGATTAAGCAAAGATAATATTCTGAAATCAGGCAGAGATAAACAAATAAAAGTACGAATTGCAGCATAAAATAACGGTACATTGCGCCGAATAAAACGCTGCCTTTTAGGTTAAAATTCTGCTTATTTTTCGATCCCTGCGTTTTAAAACTACGCAACGCAACGCTAAAAAAGTAATCAGCTAGGTAATGGGTTTAAAAAGTGGAAGCGTCTGACAGAATAAATTGAGTACACTGCCTGCACTCTTTTTGATTTGGACAAGCGGCTAATGAAACTGACCATCCACCGTCTGGAGAACTTTAGCGACCAGGATCATATCGACCTCAACAAGATCTGGCCGGAATATTCCCCCTCCTCCCTCAACGTTGACGACACCCACCGTATTTATGCTGCGCGCTTTAACGAGCGGCTGTTAGGCGCGGTGCGGGTAACGCTGAGCGGGACGCAAGGGGCGCTGGATTCCCTGCGCGTGCGCGAAGTCACCCGCCGTCGCGGCGTGGGGCAATATTTGATTGAGGAAGTGATTCGCGACAACCCGAGCGTGGCCTCGTGGTGGATGGCGGACGTCGGCGTGGAAGACAGGGGCGTGATGGCGGCCTTTATGCAGGCGCTGGGGTTCACGGCGCAAAGTAATGGTTGGGAGAAGCGTTAAAAAAGCCGGGTGGCGCTACGCTTACCCGGCCTACATGCTCCGCAGCATTTTCCCAAGAATTTCGTGTTGCAGGAAGGCGGCAAGTTATGAAATCCCCGGGAGCTTACATAAGTAAGTGACCGGGGTTGAATAACGCAGCCAACGCACCTGCGGCGCGAAAGGCGACGGGAAAATTATTTGGCGTCGGTCGCTGTACCGTTAGCATGCCAGTCGAATACACCAAACTCGAAGCCTTTCAGGTCACCCTTCTCATCCCAGGACAGCGGCCCCATTACGGTTTCAACGGAGTTCGCTTTCAGCCAGGTGGCGATTTCAGCCGGTTCAGCTGACTGATTCAGGCCCGCCTGCAGGGTTTGCAGCGCAGCGTAGGTGGTCCATACGAAAGCACCGCTTGGATCCTGTTTCTTCGCCTTGATGGCATCTACGATAGGTTTGTTCGCAGGAACCTGGTCGTAGTTCTTCGGCTTGGTCACCAGCAGACCTTCAGCAGATTCACCGGCGATGTTAGACAGGGAGACGTTCGCAACGCCTTCCGGACCCATGAACTGGGTTTTCAGACCGGCCGCACGAGACTGACGCAGGATCTGGCCCATCTCCGGATGGTAGCCACCGTAGTAAACGAAATCGATGTTCTCTTTCTTCAGGCGCGCCACCAGGGTAGAGAAGTCTTTCTCACCGGCGGTGATACCGTCGAAGAACACCACGTTGGCGTTAGATTTTTTCAGGTTGTCCTGCACGGAACGCGCCAGGCCTTCACCGTACTGCTGTTTGTCATGAACGATTGCGATACGCTTCGGCTTCACTTTATCGACGATGTATTTCGCCGCAGTTGGGCCCTGGTCGGAGTCCAGACCGGTGGTACGCATCACCATCTTATAGCCACGGGAAGTCAGCTCCGGCGCGGTGGCGGCAGGGGTGATCATCAGAATGCCTTCGTCTTCGTAGATGTCAGACGCTGGCTGTGTGGAAGAGGAGCACAGGTGGCCGATAACATATTTGATGCCGTCATTCACCACTTTGTTGGCAACCGCAACCGCTTGTTTCGGGTCACAGGCATCATCATATTTTACGATCTGCAGCTTTTCGCCTTTGATTCCGCCCTTGGCATTAATGTCGGCAACCGCCTGCTCTGCACCAGTAAATTCCTGGTCGCCGTACTGCGCTACCGGACCGGACATGGCGCCAACCACGGCCACTTTGATATCCGCCTGAGCCATAGTGCTGAATGCCAGCGCGATACATCCTGCCAGTAAGGCTTTACCCTTCATATTCATCCTGAGAATCCCCATTGTGATGGTTATTGTGTTTGTTGTGATGTTGTTTTATGGCGCTTTATTTCGATTATGTGTCTGCCGTGCGCGCCTTTTCAGCATACTCTGCTAAAACATACCCCATTTTTATCTATTTGGAATAGCTATTTTGAAATGTATATAAGGTAAGCGAGGCTTTAACGAGTCAGCACACAACGCTGCGATAAGTGTTTGCGAAGGAGGGAGAATTCGCCAGGAGAGGGGCTAAAAAAACAAAACCCCCGAATTTGCATTCGAGGGTTATCGGGGCACTTCGCGAGGATTAGGCTTCGATAGCGGCGCGAAGTTTTTTCATGGCGTTCTTTTCCAGCTGACGTACACGTTCAGCGGAGACGCCGTAGCGGTCGGCCAGCTCCTGCAGGGTGGACTTGTTGTCTTCGTCCAGCCAGCGGGCACGGATAATATCCTGACTACGCTCGTCGAGGCCTTCCATTGCATAGGTCAGCTTGTTAGCGGCCTGCTCTTCCCAGTTGTCGTCTTCAATGCCGTCAGCAAAGTTGGACGATTTATCCTGCAGATACAGGACCGGGGCCATCGGCTGGCTGTCGGAGGCATCGTCGTCGGAGGACATATCAAAGGTCATGTCCTGCGCGGCCATCCGCGATTCCATTTCACGCACGTCTTTGCTGGAAACACCCAGCTCGCGGGCAACCATTTCAACTTCATCCTGGTTGAACCAGCCCAGACGCTGCTTGGTTTTACGCAGGTTAAAGAACAGCTTACGCTGTGCTTTGGTGGTCGCGACCTTCACGATACGCCAGTTACGCAGCACGTATTCGTGGATTTCCGCTTTGATCCAGTGCACAGCAAAGGAGACCAGACGCACACCCACTTCCGGGTTAAAGCGACGCACCGCCTTCATCAGGCCGATGTTACCTTCCTGGATCAGGTCTGCCTGCGGCAGGCCGTAGCCCGCGTAGTTACGAGCAACGTGAACAACAAAGCGCAGGTGAGACAGGATCAGCGTCTTAGCTGCTTCCAGATCGCCCTGGTAATGCAGCTTTTCAGCAAGCTCCTTTTCTTCCTCAGCCGTCAACATCGGCCAGGTGTTAGCGGCCCGGATGTAAGATTCCAGGTTACCAACAGGGGCTAAAGCTAAAGTTTGCATTTCTTTGGTCATTCATTCCTCTCAATCTATTCTTTCTGGCGGCGGTTTGTCCCCATCAGGCAACGAACATGCCAGAATTAATGAGCAACGAGAATATCATTCACTCTTTTATCAGACAGTGATTTTATCCACAAGTTCCGTGTGTAACTGTGAATAAATTACGCACAAATTGTGACACGGGGATGATAATGCGGGTCAGAGACAACAGGGGGACTCTTTCCCTGCACGGTGATTCTCAATGCAGGGAAAGATTATACCAGAGATTTTTTAGTCAGGGGTAAAGTGACGTAAATGTTGCACAGTTGCTAACCAGGCGGCTATCCAGCCAATCATCGAGCAAACCAGCAGCAGTAACAGGCACTCATCGAAGGATAAGCCACTGATATTAAACTTGGTTCCGAAAACCTGCGCCACATCGGTCACCGCAGCGGAAAGACGCATCACCAAAATTTCTGACAAAATCAGTGAAAGAAATGCGCCGACAAAACCGAGCAGTGCGCCGCCATAAAGGAACGGACGCAGGATGAAACCATCGGTGGCGCCAATCAGCTTCTGCACGTTGATGGTGTCGCGACGGGCGAAGATGCTCAGACGCACGCTGTTACCGATCACCAGGAACACCGCCGCCACCATCAGCACGCCGATCATCGCCGCCACGCGTCCGACCAGACCGGTTAACGCCGTGAGGCGGGCGAACCAGCTGTCGTCCATCCGCACTTCATCAATACCATGAATACGGGAAACGCGATCGCGCAGAGTATTCAGCGACTCGGTGCCCTGGAAATCCAGTTTCGGGATCACCACCGCCACCGCCGGCAGCGGGTTCTCTTCCAGCATATCCAGCGCGCCGCCAAACCCGGACCAGTTACGGAACTCACCCAGCGCGTCTTCCCGCGACAGGTAGTTCACCTTCTCGACGCCCTGCTCGGCCTGCAGCTGCCCTACGACCTGCGCAGCGGCGTTATCGTCGAGGGATTTATCGAGATAGACGGTGATCTGCGGGGAAGGATAGTACTGCGATGCCGCCTCATTGACGTTTTTGTAAACCATGTAGCAGACGCTGGGCAGGGTCAGGGAGATGGCGATAACCATCACCGTCAGGAAGGTAGCGAAGGGTTTGCTTTTCAGATCCTGCAGCGCGCCCTGGAAGGCGTAACGCACCTGCTCGTTAAAGACGTTCGTCTTGCGCGAGTTGGGTTTTGGCGAGGATTTGCTGCGCTTCGGCACGTTGCGGTTGCCGTCACCCGGGCCGCCTGCCGATTTACGAAAACGGTCGAGTTTGCTACCAAACTGCCGCATCTGGTTCATTGCGTCACGCTTATTCACCGAGGCCTCCGTGCAAATGCCCGTCGCTGAGCGTCAGCATGCGGTACGAACGACGGGAGATAAGCCCCATGTCGTGCGTCGCCATCAGTACTGTCACTCCCACGCGGTTAAACTCCTCAAACAGACGCAGGATCCCTTCGGAAAGGGCGTCGTCCAGGTTACCGGTCGGTTCATCCGCCAGCAGCACCGCCGGTTTGTTCACCACCGCACGGGCAATGCCGACGCGCTGCTGTTCACCGCCGGAGAGCTGGATAGGGAAGTTCTTCGCTTTGTCCAGCAGCCCGACCTTATCCAGCGCCGCCGACACGCGACGACGAATATCATCCCCGCTTGCGCCCGCGATAATCAGCGGGATCGCCACGTTGTCGAATACCGTGCGGTCCATCAGCAGATGGTGATCCTGAAAAATCATGCCGATCTGCCGACGCAGGAACGGCACTTCGCGGTTTTTCAGGCGGCTGATGTCATGGCCGCTGAACCAGATTTTCCCGGCGCTGGGCCGTTCGATCCCGCAGATAAGCTTGAGCAGGGTACTTTTCCCCGCGCCGGAGTGGCCGGTCAGAAATGCCATCTCGCCCGGCTGCAGGTGGAAATTAACCCCCTGCAGCGCTTGTCTCCCACCGAGATAGGCCTTGCTGACGTGTTCAAAGCGAATCATTGTTAATCCTCTCGGGCAAAAAGTGCCTCAATAAAGTCGCCCGATTTAAACGGACGTAAATCCTCGATACGTTCGCCAACACCGATGTAACGGATAGGAATACCAAACTGGTCCGCCACCGAGAAGATCACCCCGCCTTTCGCGGTGCCATCCAGCTTGGTCAGCGTGATCCCGGTCAGCCCTACCGCTTCATGGAACAGCTTCGCCTGGCTGATGGCGTTCTGCCCGGTGCTGGCATCAATAGTCAGCATAATTTCATGCGGTGCATCTTCGTCCAGCTTCTTCATGACGCGGACGATCTTCTTCAGTTCTTCCATCAGGTGCGATTTATTCTGCAAACGCCCTGCGGTATCGGCAATCAGGACATCCACATTACGCGCTTTCGCCGCCTGAATGGCGTCAAAAATTACCGATGCGGAGTCTGCGCCAGTGTGCTGGGCAATCACCGGAATATTGTTGCGCTGGCCCCACACCTGCAGCTGCTCAACGGCGGCAGCACGGAAGGTATCCCCCGCGGCCAGCATCACCGATTTGCCCTGCTGCTCAAACTGACGCGCCAGCTTGCCGATGGTGGTGGTTTTACCCACGCCGTTAACGCCGACCATCAGAATAACAAAAGGCATTTTGCCTTCAATATTAAGCGGTTCGTCAACTTTTGCGAGGATTTCGCCCATCTCTTCTTTCAGCAGTCCGTACAGCGCTTCGGCGTCGCGCAGCTGCTTACGGCTGGCGCTCTCGGTCAGGCTGCTGATGATTTTGCGGGTAGTTTCCACACCAACGTCGGCAATCAGGAGCTGTTCTTCCAGCTCTTCAAAGAGATCATCGTCGATTTTCTTGCCGCGGAACAGGCTGATAAATCCGGAACCGAGGTTCTCTTTGGTCTTGATCAGGCTGCGTTTCAGGCGGGCGAAGAACCCTTCTTTAGTCGGTTTTTCCTGCTCCTGAACAATCTCTTCGACCGGCTCGTCTTCTTCAGCGACCGGAACAACGATCACCGCCTCTTCTGCCGCCTCGGCCGCCAGCGCCTGAGCTTCCAGCTCTTCGTCGCTGATTACCTCTTCTTCAGACTCTGGCAGATACTCTTCCGGAATGACTTCTTCAATCTGTTCGGCGATCTCTTCCGGCAGCGGCAGCTCTTCATGCTCAACCGCCTGCACCGGCTCGGCTTCAGGCTCGGGCTCGACAACCGGTTCCGGCACAATGGCGACAGGTTCTGGTTCTACGGCGACAGGCTCCGGCTCGACCGGCTGCGGTTTTTCGCTCTCCTGAACCTGCTCAGTAACCTCAACCACCTCTTCAGCAAAGGCTTCAGTCTCTTGCTGGCTGTGGGCGTGTTCTTCTGCTTCTACGTCAGCGACGGTTTCAACAGGGGTTTCAGGCTGCGGCTGTTCAACAACCGCCGGCTGCTCTGCGACCTGTTGTTCTTCGTTCTGCTGCTCGGTTTCCTGCTCTTTTTGACCAAATCCCAGCCAGGAAAAGAAGCCACGTTTTTTCTCTTTTGCCATCTGCGACTACACCCCTCGCGGTTAATTACTGGCGCTATATACATGGAAGCTAAAAAAATGATGAAATAGTTTATCACTTAACTTAACGCACATCACCGCCTGCAAGCGCAGGCCGTACGAGTGACCTGAGCAACAATATGAAGAAACCCAACCGTGCCGCCGCTGGCCAGATCCGCATTATCGGCGGCCAGTGGCGAGGCCGTAAACTTCCCGTACCGGACAGCCCCGGCCTGCGCCCGACCACCGACCGCGTCCGCGAGACGCTGTTTAACTGGCTGGCACCTTCAATGGTAGATGCCCGCTGCCTGGACTGCTTCGCCGGAAGCGGCGCGCTCGGCATCGAAGCCCTGTCGCGCTACGCCGCCAGCGCCACGCTGCTGGAGATGGATCGCAGCGTCGCCCAGCAGCTGCAGCAAAACCTCGTTACGTTAAAAGCGGCGCACGCCCGCGTCGTTAACACCAACTCCCTCGCGTTTCTGGCCCAGGCGGGCACGCCGCACGATGTGGTGTTTGTCGATCCGCCGTTTCGTAAAGGGCTGCTGGAAGAGACGTTAACGCTGCTGGAAAACAACGGCTGGCTGGCGAATGATGCGCTAATCTACGTCGAGAGCGAGGTAGAAAACGGTTTACCGCCGGTGCCTGCCCACTGGGATCTGCACCGGGAAAAAGTGGCCGGACAGGTCGCCTATCGTCTTTATCACCGACAATCACAAGGAGAGACTGATGCCGGTACTGATTAATCTGGGTCGTTTGCTGATGATTGGGGTCTGGGCATTTTTACTGCTCAACCTCGTCCACCCGTTCCCGCGCCCAATGAACATTTTCGTCAACGTGGCGTTGATTTTTACCTCATTCATGCACGCCCTGCAGATGGTGATGCTGAAAAACGGGATGCCGAAAGATGGCCCGAAAATGACCGGCTGGCAGCAGTTCCGGGTCTTTGTTTTTGGCGTGTTTGAGCTGCTGGTATGGATGAATAAGTTTAAGGCGCAGGCGAAGAAGTAACGTGCGCGCTGTTGCCCGGTGGCGCTTCGCTTACCGGGCCTACGGGTTCGCCGCACATCACGGCGCCGGATCAAACCCCTCAAACCGCGATCCCTTGTAGCTCAGCACCCCTTTATCCCCCACCGTCAGTTGATGGTACTGCTTCTCGTCGAGGCGAAAGGTCATCTCCAGACCGCCGCTTTCCGGCTTAAAGCTCGCTTCATAGCGCATGGTGGTGCCGACAGGCGTCACCTGCTGCTGGCGCGAGCGCCTGTCGTTGAGGGCTTTTTCCCGTTTATTGCTCACCACCACCCGCTTTTGCAGCAGCGGCGCGGCGTCGTTATCGGCCTTTTCCCGGCGCTGCTGCACAAAGCGAAATGACGCTGCAACGACGATAATCGCCAGCACGATAATAAAAAAGAGCGGCATCTTGCTCATTAGACCATCCTATAAGACCAGGCTGAAATCAGAATAGCGTGCCGCGTCAGGCATTGCTATTGGCCCGTCTGCACCACTACACTGAAGTGAAACTGTTTATTCAACAATAACAGATACAGGGACTTAATATGCTTTGGTCATTTATCGCTGTCTGTTTCTCCGCATGGCTGTATGTCGATGCGTCCTACCGCGGCCCTGCCTGGCAGCGCTGGCTTTTTAAACCCGTCACCCTGTTGCTCCTGCTGCTGCTGGCCTGGCAGGCGCCGATGTTTAACGCGATCAGCTACCTGGTACTCGCCGGGCTCTGCGCCTCGCTGGCAGGCGATGCCCTGACTCTGCTGCCGCGCCAGCGTCTACTGTATGCCGTGGGGGCGTTCTTCTTATCCCACCTGCTCTACACCATCTATTTTGCCAGCCAGATGACGCTCTCCTTCTTCTGGCCGCTGCCGCTGGCGCTGCTGGTGATTGGCGCGCTGCTGATCGCGGTGATCTGGTCGCGTCTGGAAGAGCTGCGCTGGGCGGTGTGTACTTTTATCGCCATGACCCTGGTGATGGTGTGGCTTGCGGGCGAACTGTGGTTCTTCCGTCCAACGGCTCCGGCGCTGTCGGCCTTCATCGGCGCTACGCTCCTGCTGCTGGGCAATATCGTCTGGCTGGGGAGCCACTATCGTCGCCGTTTCCGCGCCGATAACGCCATTGCCGCCGCGTGCTACTTTGCCGGGCACTTCCTGATTGTGCGTTCGCTCTATATTTAACGCTTGACTCTGGAGTCGACTCCAGAGTGCATACTGCGGTTAATGAGAAAATTATCATTGCCGGAGAGTGCCATGTCGACTCCAGAAACACCGAAAAAAGTGCCGCAGTTCTCGGCGCTTAAACTTGCCCCCCTTCCCGCTAAAGACGCCTGTTGCGCCGTGGATCACGCTGCGCCGCAGGCCGAAACCGTGCCGCCCGAAGACGGCCAGCGTTACAGCTGGGTGGTCAACGGCATGGACTGCGCCGCCTGCGCCCGCAAAGTAGAAACCGCCGTTCGCCAGGTGCCGGGCGTGAATCATGTCCAGGTGCTGTTTGCCACGGAAAAACTGCTGGTGGATGCGGCAAGCAACGTCAGCACCCAGGTCGAGGCCGCAGTGGTGAAAGCGGGCTACACCCTGCGCAACGAAAACACCCCGGCCGAAAAAACCTCCCTGCTGCGCGATAACCTGCCGCTCATCACGCTGGTGGTGCTGATGGCGCTGAGCTGGAGCCTTACGCAGTTCAACCACCCGCTCGGCAACCTTGCCTTTATCGCCACCACCCTCGTCGGGCTATGGCCGGTAGCCCGTCAGGCGCTGCGCCTGATGAAAAGCGGCAGCTGGTTCGCCATCGAAACGCTGATGAGCGTGGCCGCCATCGGGGCGCTGTTTATCGGCGCCACGGCGGAAGCGGCGATGGTGCTGCTGCTGTTTCTGATTGGCGAGCGGCTCGAAGGCTGGGCGGCGAGCCGGGCGCGTAAAGGGGTGAGCGCGCTGATGGCGCTGAAGCCCGAGACCGCCACCCAGGTGATTAACGGCGAGCGCAAAACCGTGCCCATTGCCGCGCTGCGTCCGGGGGATGTGATCGAAGTCGCCGCCGGGGGCCGTCTGCCCGCTGACGGAACGCTGCTTACCGCCGCGGCCAGCTTTGACGAAAGCGCGCTGACCGGCGAATCCATCCCGGTCGACCGTGCAGCGGGTGAAAAAGTCCCGGCAGGCGCCACCAGCGTCGATCGGCTGGTCGAGCTGAGGGTATTGTCCGAACCCGGTGACAGCGCCATCGACCGCATCCTGAAGCTGATCGAAGAGGCCGAAGAGCGCCGCGCCCCGGTGGAGCGTTTCATCGACCGTTTCAGCCGCATCTATACCCCGGTGATTATGCTGGTTGCCCTGCTGGTGGCCGTGGTGCCGCCGCTGCTGTTCAGCGCCCCGTGGGAGGGCTGGATCTATAAGGGGCTGACCCTGCTGCTGATTGGCTGTCCATGCGCGCTGGTGATCTCCACCCCGGCGGCCATCACCTCCGGGCTGGCGGCGGCGGCGCGACGTGGCGCGTTGATTAAGGGCGGCGCGGCACTGGAGCAGCTGGCGCAGGTGCAGCAGGTGGCCTTTGATAAAACCGGCACTCTGACGGTCGGCAAGCCGCAGGTGACGGGCGTTTATCCTCTCGACATCAGCGAAAACGATCTGCTGGCGCTGGCGGCGGCGGTGGAGCAAGGTTCCACCCACCCGCTGGCGCAGGCAATTGTGCGTGAAGCAAAGGCCCGGAGTCTGACGATTGCGGCAGCGAGTGCCCAGCGCGCGCTGATGGGTTCGGGCATCGAGGCCAGGGTAGCGGACAGCACGATCCTGATTTGTGCGGCGGATAAATTCCCTGCCCCGCCGTTGACGGCGCAAATCGCGTCTCTTGAGCAGGCCGGACAAACTGTGGTCATGCTCGTGCAGGATGGCGTGGCAAAAGGGCTGATTACCCTGCGCGACACTTTGCGTGAGGATGCGAAGGAGGCGGTTCAGGCCCTGCACCAGCTTGGGGTCAACGGGGTGATTTTGACCGGGGATAACCCGCGCGCGGCCGCCGCCATTGCCGGGGAGCTGGGGCTGGACTTCCGCGCTGGCCTGCTGCCCGCCGATAAAGTGCAGGCGGTGACGGCGCTGAATGCGCAAGCGCCGCTGGCGATGGTCGGGGACGGGATCAACGACGCCCCGGCGATGAAGGCAGCTACGATTGGGATCGCGATGGGCAGCGGCACCGACGTGGCGCTGGAGACCGCCGACGCGGCGCTCACCCACAACCGCCTGACCGGGCTGGCGCAGATGATTGCTCTTTCCCGCGCCGCCCGGGCCAATATCCGGCAGAACATCGCTATCGCGCTGGGGTTAAAGGGGATTTTCCTGGTGACCACGCTACTGGGAATAACGGGATTGTGGCTGGCGGTGCTGGCGGATACCGGGGCGACGGTGTTAGTGACGGCGAACGCGTTGCGGTTGTTGCGTCGTCGGTAAGAAAACGCCCGGTGGCGGCTACGCCTTACCGGGCCTACAAAACATTTGCACTGGCCGTAAAACGCCCGGTGGCGGCTGCGCCTTACCGGGCCTACAACGTCCTCGAACCGTAGGCCGGGCAAGCGCAGCGCCGCCCGGCATTTTCACTACTGCATACCCAACATCCTCGGCAACCACAACGATATCGCCGGAATGTAGGTCACCATCCCCAGCACCACCAGCAACATGCCGTAGAATGGCAGCATCTCCCGCACCACCACCTCAATCTTCTGCTTGCTCACCGCACTGGCAACAAACAGCACCGATCCTACCGGCGGGGTAATCAGGCCGATCCCAAGGTTAACCATCATGATCATGCCGAAATGCACCGGATCGATGCCCAGCGAATTGGTCACCGGCAGCAGGACAGGGGTCAGGATCAGGATGATCGGCGCCATGTCCATCAGGGTGCCAATCAGCAGCAGCATGATGTTGAGGTACATCAGGATCACGTACTTGTTATCCGAGAGTGAAGTAAAGAACTCGGTGATCCGCATCGGCAGCTGCATGTAGGTCATCACCGCGCCAAACGCCGCCGCAAAGCCAATCAGGATCATCACGATGGTTACCGTCTTCACCGTGCGGCACATCAGCTTCGGCAGCTCGTTCCACTTGTAGTCGCGATAGATAAACATGGTGACAAAGAATGCCCACAGACAGGCGACCGCCGCAGATTCCGTGGCGGTAAAGATCCCCGACAGGATACCGCCAAGGATAATCACCACCGTCATCAGCCCCCACAGGGCATCGAAGAAGATCTTCAGCGCCTGTTTAAAAGGCACCCTTTCGCCTTTTGGATAACCCCGTTTGTGGGCAAAGCCCAGGCACAGCACCATCAGGCTTAACCCGAGGATCAGCCCCGGCAGCACGCCCGCGATAAACAGCGTGGCGATGGAGACGGTCCCCCCGGCCGCCAGCGAGTAAATCACCGAGTTGTGGCTGGGCGGGATCAAAATCGCCTGCACCGAACCGCTGGCGGTCACCGCCGCCGCGTATTCGCGTGGATAGCCCTTCTTCTCCATCTCGGGGATCATCACGGTCCCGATGGAGGCAGTATCCGCCACCGACGAGCCGGAAATCGCGCCGAAGAAGGTCGAGGCGACGATATTCACCAGCGACAGCCCGCCGCGAATAAAGCCGACAAAGATGTAGGCAAAGTTCACCAGACGGCGGGCAATCCCCCCTTCCGCCATGATCGCCCCGGCGAGGATAAAGAACGGGATCGCCAGCAGGGTGAACTTATTCACCCCGCTGGTTATCTGGATCATCAGCGCTTCCAGCGGCAGGTCAATCCACAGCGCACCGGCCACGGCACTTAAGCCGACGGCAAAGGCCACCGGCATCCCCAGCGCCAGCAGAATGGCGAGGGTGAATAACAAAACAAATGCATCCATTGTTCACCCCTTAACTGTGGTTGCCGATCAGGACGACCGGGCGATGTTCCTGAGAGCCAAACATCAGGCGCTCAAGCACAAACAGGATTAACACCGCCGATCCGATCGGCAATGGCAGATAGCTTTCGCCGGAGGTCATGATCGGGAACTCCGCCACCGGTTGCTCCCAGAGTTCAATGCACAGCAGGTAGCTGTACCAGAACATGATCCCCGAGATCGCCAGCATCAGCAGATCCACCGCGCGCGCGCAGAGCGTTTTCAGTGAAGCCGGTAATCTGTCAGTAAGCATATTCACCGCAATATGCGAGCCGGCGCGGTAGCTCACCGCCGCGCCGATAAAGGTGAACGTCACCATGCAGATAATGGCAATCGGCTCCGGCCACGACTCACCGCGGTTGAGTACGTAGCGCGAAAAGATGCCAATGGGGATAACGATAGTCATCACCAGCAGCGACAGCCCGGCTACGGCCATCGCCAGCAGGTAGAGACGGTCCATCCACTTTAGATAAAGTTCGGACATAGAGACTCCGGCTTACTGAACGTCAGCGATCGCTTTCATCAGATCCTGATGCTTCTCGCCATACTGGGCGCGCACCGGCTCTGTCGCTTTGATAAAGACGGCCTTGTCGATGTCATGGAACTGCACGCCGCCGGCCTTCATTTTTTCCAGCGCCTGGGCGTTGTATTCCTGCCACAGTTTGCGTTGCTCCATCTGGGCTTCACGGGCCAGAGTCTTAATCTTCTCCTGCTCGTCGGCGCTCAGCTTGTCCCACTTCACTTTGGAGTAGAGCAGCATTTCCGGGGTGATAAAGTGGCCGCTGAGGGTGTAGTTTTTGGCAACCGGCATGTAGTTGTGGGCGATAAAGGTCGGTGGGTTATTCTCTGCGCCGTCGATAACGCCGGTCTGCATGCCGCTGTACACTTCACTGACCCCCATCGCGACCGAGTTGGCGCCCATATCTTTCAGCGTGGCCAGCGCCACCGGGCTACCCTGAACGCGGATCTTCATCCCTTTCAGATCTTCAGGTTTCACCACCGGGTTCTTGGTGATCAGGTTACGGGTGCCGGAGTCCATCCAGCCGAGGAAGACGAGACGGGATTTCGGGTTATTCGTGAGCTTCTCGCCGATGGATTTGCCGATATCGCCGTCGATCACTTTGTGCATATGGTCTTCATCGCGGAAAACGTAGGGCAGGGTAAAGACTTCGATATCCGGCAGAATCGCCGCAACCGGCGCCATAGAGACGCGGATCATGTCGATGGCGCCCATTTGCGCCTGCTCGATCATCTGCTTCTCATCACCCAACACGCCGCCCGGGAAGACTTTGATATCCAGCTTGCCGTCGGTTTGTTGTTTGAGTTTTTCACCCATATGCTGTACCGCCACCACGTTGGGGTAGCCTTCGGGATGCACATCAGCGGCTTTAATGGTTTGCGCAGAGACGGAGGCAGCAAAAGCTGACAGGCACAGAGCAGCCAGCAACGGCTTGAGGGTCGTTTTCATTGAGTCAACTCCAGGGTAGTGAGGGTGAGTATCGGAACGTTGTTTTAATTATTAACGCTTCAAAACTAGCCTACTGCCTGGAAAACGTGGGTGAAGCACTTCACAAAAAGCGCTAAAAAATGAAATGGTGGTTTAAATTTGTGGCGGCGGTCATGCCGGGTGGCGGCTGCGCCTACCCCCGGCCTACACGTAGGCCCGTGCAAGCGAAGCGCCGCCGGGCAAAATGGCATTAGCCTTTGCGGATAAGATACCGATACGGCAGCGACGCGGTCTCCTGCGCCAGCAGCTCATGTTCCATAAAGGTACAGAAGCCGGGAATATCGCGGGTGGTAGCCGGATCGTCGGCAATAATTAACAGCGTTTCGCCGGTTTGCATCGTGCGCACGGTTTTGCGCACCATCATGACGGGTTCCGGGCAGCGCAGGCCCTGGGCATCAAGGGTGTGGTCCGGGTGGGTTAACAGATCGGTCATCGTCGTCTCGTCCAGATAAAAACGGCAGTAGTTTACGCCCCGGACCGGGCAATGCAAACCAGGTTAACGATTGCGTAAAAATTAGCCGTTGCAAAGCATAGTGAAAGCAGTATGATGCGGCGGTTTTATTGGGTTCCCTCACCCCAAATTTTTAATCAAAAAGGTCACAATATGACGCAGTTCTCTCAATCGCAGCGCGTAAAAGCGTTGTTCTGGCTTTCGCTTTTTCATCTGCTGGTGATCACCTCCAGTAACTACCTTGTGCAGCTCCCGATCTCCATTTTTGGTTTTCATACCACCTGGGGCGCGTTCAGTTTCCCGTTTATCTTCCTCGCGACCGACCTCACCGTCCGTATCTTTGGCGCACCTCTGGCCCGACGCATTATTTTTGCCGTCATGCTGCCGGCGCTGTTTGTCTCGTACGTGATCTCCTCGCTGTTCTACATGGGAAGCTGGCAGGGCTTCGGGGCGCTGGCGCACTTTAACCTGTTTGTCGCCCGTATCGCCGCCGCCAGCTTTATGGCCTACGCGCTGGGGCAGATCCTCGACGTGCATGTGTTTAACCGCCTGCGCCAGAACCATCGCTGGTGGATGGCACCGACCGCCTCCACGCTGTTTGGCAACGTCAGCGATACGCTGGCCTTCTTCTTTATCGCTTTCTGGCGTAGCCCGGATGCCTTTATGGCCGAACACTGGATGGAAATCGCGCTGGTGGATTACGCCTTCAAGGTGCTTATCAGCCTGGTCTTCTTCCTGCCGATGTACGGCGTGCTGCTGAATATGTTGCTGAAAAGATTCGCGGATAAATCTGAAATCTCAGCATTGCGGGCAGGTTAAGGGTTCCCCTGAACAGTTGTGTTAAGATGAGCAGATGCGCCGTTATGGCCGTTTATCGAAAGGAAGAATTCAATGCGCAATCTGGTTAAATATGTCGGGATTGGCCTGCTGGTGATGGGGCTTGCTGCTTGTGACAACAGCGACACCAAAACGCCTGCTCAGGGTGCGTCTGCTGAAAGCAATGCCACGGGTCAGCCGGTCAGCCTGATGGATGGCAAACTCAGCTTCTCGCTGCCTGCGGATATGACCGATCAGAGCGGCAAGCTGGGCACCCAGTCGAATAACATGCACGTCTACTCCGATGCCACCGGGCAAAAAGCGGTGATTGTGATCGTCGGCGACGACACCAGCGAAGACCTGGGCGTGCTGGCGAAACGTCTGGAAGATCAGCAGCGCAGCCGCGACCCGCAGCTGCAGGTGGTCACCAACAAAACCATCGAGCTGAAAGGCCACAACCTGCAGCAGCTGGACAGCATCATCTCTGCCAAAGGCCAGACCGCCTACTCTTCCGTGGTGCTGGGAAAAGTGGACAACAAGCTGCTGACCCTGCAGATCACGCTGCCTGCTGACGATCAGCAGAAAGCGCAGACCGCCGCAGAGAACATCATCAATACCCTCGTGATTCAGTAAGTTATCACGATGAAATGGCCTCCTCCGGAGGCCATTTTTTTAGCCGCCACGTCAGCAGTAACGCCACCGCCACCAGCCCCGCCGCTGCCAGATAGATAACCGGCACGCCGGCCCACGCCATTACCAGCCCGGCCAGCGGCCCGGTGATCCCCAGCGACATATCCATAAACACCGTATAGGTCGCCAGCGCCGCGCCCTGATTCTGCTGCGGCACGGCCTTTACCGCCACCACGCCCAGCGCCGGGAAGACCAGCGAGAAACCTGCCCCGGCGAGGAACACCCCGATCCGCGCCACCCACGGCTCCCCGGCGATGCCGGTCAGCAGCAAGCCGATAATCTCGACGCCAAAGCAGATCATCGCCACATTCAGCCCGCCCAGCCGGTTGATGCCGTTCGGGAACAGCAGACGCGTACCGACGAAGGCGCAGCTAAACAGGGTCAGCGCAAAGGCCGCCCCGTCCCAGCCTTTATCGGCGTAGAACAGCGTAATGAAGGTGGCGATCACCCCAAAGCCCGCCGAGCCGAGGGCCAGCGCCATACCGTAGGGCCAGACGCGCCCCAGCACCGCGCGAAACGGCATCGGCTTGCCCTTGCTGGCTTTGACTTTCGGGCGCGGCAGGGCGAACAATATCGCCAGCAGCGCTACCCCCATGATGGTCAGCGCCAGCCCGTTCAGGCCGGTGTAGCGATAGCAAAGCACGCCCAGCGGGGCCCCCATCGCCATCGCCCCGTAGGTGACAATCCCGTTCCAGGAGATCACCCGCTCGATGTGCGAGGCTCCCACCACGCCCACGCCCCACAGGGTGGAGCCGGTGCCGGCAAGGCTCTGCCCGACGCCTAAAATCACCCGACCAAAACAGAGCAACGCAAGGCTCACCACCGGCCAGCCGCTGGTGAGTCCGGCGAGAAAATAGCTCACCCCACTGAGGAAGCAGCCGCACAGCCCCAGCACCACGATGCTTTTTGGCCCGAACAGATCGGCATAGCGCCCGGCATAGGGGCGGCTTAGCAGGGTGGCGAAGTATTGCAGGCTGATTACCAGGCCCGCCCAGAAGGCGCTAAAGCCCATGATGTCATGCACATAGCCCGGCAGGACGGCCAGCGGCAGGCCGATGGTCAGGTAGCTGGCAAAGTTGAAAATAACGACGGAAACAATACGCAGGTTGAGGCGTAATCCACTCAGTGCCGGTTCGGCGGCAGGTTCGGGCATCAGGTTCACCAGAATTTTTACAACAGTGTTTCACTATTACCATGCCAGGGGCAGAAATGCAGCAGTGACTTTAAGAATAACAGCGTCAGCCGAAGCGCCGCGCGCGCACTACACTTATGAGCATCTTATAAGAGGAAAAACCATGATCATCACACCACCCGATAAAACGGGTCTTCCGCCCACTGATAAAGCGGGTCTCCATATTTTGATGAAGCTGGCCTGTCTGGTCATCATCCTGGCAGGCATTCACGCCGCAGCAGATATTCTCGTACAGCTCTTGCTGGCGCTCTTTTTCGCCATCGTCCTTAACCCTCTCGTCACCTGGTTTTTGCGCCGGGGGGTGAGCCGTCCTGTCGCCATCACCATTGTGGTGCTGGTGATGCTGATTGGCCTGACGGCGCTGTTTGGGGTGCTGGCGGCCTCGCTCAATGAATTTGCCGCCATGCTGCCGAAATACAACAAAGAGCTGACGCGCAAGATTGTCGATCTGCAGCAGATGTTCCCGTTCCTCAACCTGCATATCTCCCCGGAGCGCATGCTGAGACGGATGGACTCGGAAAAGGTGATGACCTTTGCCACGGCGCTGATGACCCAGCTGTCCGGGGCGATGGCCAGCATCCTGCTGCTGGTGATGACCGTGGTGTTTATGCTGTTTGAAGTGCGCCACGTGCCGTACAAAATGCGTTTCGCCCTCAATAATCCGCAGATCCATATCGCCGGTTTACACCGCGCGCTGAAGGGCGTTTCCCACTATCTGGCGCTGAAAACGCTGTTAAGCCTGTGGACCGGGGCCATCGTCTGGCTGGGGCTGGCGCTGCTGGGGGTACAGTTTGCCCTGATGTGGGGCGTGCTGGCCTTCCTGCTGAACTATGTTCCCAACATCGGGGCGGTGATTTCCGCCGTGCCGCCGATGATCCAGGCGTTTCTGTTTAACGGTTTTTACGAATGCATGATGGTGGGCGCGCTGTTCCTGGTGGTCCACATGGTGCTGGGCAATATCGTCGAGCCGCGCATGATGGGCCACCGGCTGGGGATGTCCACCCTGGTGGTATTTCTGTCGTTATTGATCTGGGGCTGGTTACTCGGTCCGGTAGGAATGTTACTGTCCGTGCCGCTCACCAGCGTCTGTAAGATCTGGATGGAGACCACCAAGGGCGGGAGCAAACTGGCGATCCTGCTCGGGCCAGGCAGACCGAAAAGCAGGCTACCGGGATAACATTCATGTACGAAAAAGACAGCCTCAGCGCGCTTGAGGCTATCACTGAAGCGCAACGTATCGCCTTTGCCCCGATGCTGTTCCAGACCGCGCTCTGCCTGCGTAATTCCGGGGTACTCGCCTGGCTGGACCAACAGGGCCAGCGCGGCGCGACGCTTGAGGAGATCGTGGCCAACAGCACCCTCGGCGACTATGGCGTCGGGGTTCTGCTGGATATGGGGTTAAGCGGGCGGATAGTGACCCACAGCGACGGCCGCTACTATCTGGCGAAAATCGGCCACTATCTGCTGCACGACAGCATGACCCGCGTAAACATGGATTTCACCCAGGACGTTTGCTACCAGGGGCTGTTTCACCTTGCCGATTCCCTGAAAGCGGAGAGACCGGCGGGGCTTGCGGTCTTTGGCGACTGGCCGACCATTTATCCGGCGCTCTCTGCCCTGCCCGACCAGGCGCGACGGAGCTGGTTTGCGTTCGATCACTTCTATTCCGACGGCGCATTCGACGCCGCGTTGCCCCTTATATTCGCAAGCAAGCCGACAAAATTGTACGATGTCGGCGGCAATACGGGTAAATGGGCGCTACGCTGCTGTAGATACGATGAAAATGTCGCCGTTACGCTGCTCGATCTGCCGCAGCAAATTGCACTGGCCCAGGAAAATATCGCAAAAGCAGGATTATCTCATCGTATTGGGTTCCATCCTGTCGATATGCTTAGCGACGCTGCTCTGCCGGATGACGCTGATGTCTGGTGGATGAGCCAGTTTCTGGACTGCTTCTCTCCCGATCAGATTGTGACCCTGCTGAGCAACGTGGCGAAGGTGATGAAGCCGGGTGCCCGCCTGTGCATCCTGGAACCGTTCTGGGATGCGCAACGATTCGAAGCGGCCGCCTTCAGCCTGAACGCCACCTCGCTCTATTTCACCTGCATGGCGAACGGCAACAGCCGTTTTTACAGCGCAGAGAAATTTTATCACTATCTGGAACAAGCAGGATTCCGGGTAGAAGAGCGGCATGACAATCTCGGAGTGGGCCACACCCTGTTGATTTGCCAGAAAAATGACTAATAACGCCGCCTGATCCTGGCGGCGCTACCGGATGACGGGTTTTCGCGGACGCGCGCAGATGAAATTTGCACTTAACATTCTCGACTGGCAAGCCAGAGCGCCAGGCCTTTGTGATGCCAGTCAGTGGCAGGCATGGTCACAGGGTCTGCACGCCATCGATCCTGCTGCGCCGCAGGCCAAACTGTCCGAACTGCCGATGATGACCGCCCGCCGCCTGAGCTCGGGCAGCAAGCTGGCGGTGGAGTGCGGGATGGCGATGGTGAGAAAGCACGCCATCGACGCCGTGGTCTACACCAGCCGTCATGGCGAGCTGGAGCGTAACTATCGTCTCCTGCATGCCCTGGCGACCGGGCAGGATGTCTCCCCCACCGACTTCGCCATGTCGGTGCACAACTCCGCGGTGGGCAATCTCACCATCGCCGCGCGTCAGCCGATTGTCTCCTCGTCGCTCTCCGCCGGCATGGACACCTTCCAGCAGGGGCTGTGCGAGGTGCTGAGCCTGCTGCATGCCGGGTATAAGCGGGTGTTGATGGTGGATTTCGACGGCGCCCTGCCCGACTTTTACCGCCCTTCGCTTCCAGAGCAGATGCCCGCCTGGCCCTATGCCCTGGCGCTGGTTATCGAGGCCGGTAACGACCTGTGCTGCGAAACCCGCCCTGCCCGCTGCGACGAAGAGCTCCCCCTGCCGCAGAGCCTGCTGTTCCTGCGCCACTACCTGGGTGACGATGCGCAGTTTGCGGTGCCTGGCGAGCGCCTGCGGTGGCAGTGGACGCGGGCATGAACGCTGTCCGGGCGGCGCTGAGCCGCGGCTGGCGGCTGGTGATGACCGGTCTGTGCTTCGTGCTGTTTGGCGTGGGCGGGCTGCTGCTGTCCCTGGTGTGGTTCAACCTGCTGAACCTGGTCCAGCGGGATCGCGCCCGTCGTCGTCGCCTCGCCCGACGCAGCATTGCCGCCAGCTTCCGGACGTTTTTAACCGTGGCGCGCGCGCTCGGCGTGCTGGATTACCGCTTCGACAATCTCGACGTGCTGCGCCAGGAGCGCGGCTGTCTGGTGGTGGCGAACCATCCGACGCTGATCGACTACGTGCTTATCGCCTCGGTGATGCCGGAAACCGACTGCCTGGTGAAAGGCGCCCTGCTGCGCAACCCCTTTCTCAGCGGGGCGATCCGGGCGGCGGATTACCTGATCAACAGCGAGGCCGACACGCTTCTGAGCGCCTGTCAGCAGCGGCTGAGCCAGGGCGACACCCTGCTGATCTTCCCGGAAGGGACGCGCACGCAGGCGGGAAAAGCCATTACCCTGCAGCGCGGCGCGGCGAACATTGCGGTGCGGTGCGCCAGCGACCTGCGGCTGGTGCTGATCCACTGCAGCGAGCATCTGCTCGATAAACAGAGCCGGTGGTATGACATACCGCCGAACAAACCCTTTTTCACGGTCGATGTCCGTGAGCGGGTGAATATTAATGATTTTTACGATGCAGCAGTTCAGGAGCCCGCTCTGGCGGCCAGACAGCTCAACCGGCACCTGCAGCATCGCTTAACAGCCGGTCTTCAATCTTTGTCAGGAATTAATGATGCAAGCGCTCTACCTGGAAATTAAAAATCTTATTATTACGACCCTGAATCTGGACGAATTGACCGCAGAGGATATCGATACGGATGCCCCGTTGTTTGGCGATGGGTTGGGGCTCGACTCGATCGATGCCCTTGAACTGGGTCTGGCGGTAAAAAACCAGTACGGCGTGGTGTTATCTGCCGAAAGCGAAGAGATGCGTCAGCACTTCTATTCCGTTGCCACCCTGGCCTCTTTCATTACTGCCCAACGCGCCTGAGATTGAACTGAACATGACGACTGAACAAAAATCCGTTTATCAGGAAGTGACCTCCCTGCTGATCACCCTGTTTGAAGTTGCGCCCGATGACATCACCCCTGAGGCGCGCCTGTACGAAGATCTTGAGCTGGACAGCATCGACGCCGTCGACATGGTAGTGCATCTGCAGAAGCGCACCGGTGCCCGCATCAAACCGGAAACCTTCAAGTCGGTGCGTACCGTGCAGGACGTGGTGGATGCGGTAGAAAAACTGCTGCGCGAAGCCTGATACCTCATGCGTGGCGGCAAGTCATTTCCGGCGATCCCGCTGCTGACGGGGCTGATGCTGCTCGGCTGGCCCTTTCTGGTGGGCTTTGGGCTGACGCACAACAACCTGCACTGGCTGTTGCCGCTGATGGCCATCCTGCTGCTGTGCCGTTTTTACCAGGCGCGGCGCAACGCCGGGCCGCTGCGCTATGTGATCCAGAGCGTGGCGCTGGTGGGTATCGCCCTGTGCGCGGCCAGCTACCTGCTGAAGGCGCACCACTGGCTGCTGCTCTATCCGGTGGTGGTGAACCTCGCGATGCTGGCGGTGTTTGGCGGCTCGCTGTGGACGGCGATGCCGCTGGTCGAGCGGCTGGCGCGCCTGCGTGAACCCAACTTACCCCCTGCCGGGGTGCGCTATACCCGCGTTGTGACCCGGGTATGGTGCGGCTTTTTCATCTTTAACGGCAGCGTGGCGCTGTTCACCGTATTGCACGGGGATATGCGGCTCTGGACGCTGTGGAACGGCATGATCGCCTACATCCTGATGGGAACCTTAATGGCATGCGAGTGGCTGGTACGTCAGCGGATCAAAAAAGATGCATAACCCTCTGCCTTTGAACCAGTGGCTGAACGCCCCCCGCCCGGACGACACCCCTGTCGCCTGGTCCGGCGATCGTCGCTGGACGCTGGGGGAGCTGCGCTACGACGTCCACGCCCTGATGGCTCGTTTACAGCAGCAGGAAGGCGAGCGCTGGGCGCTCTGCTTTGACGACAGTTATCTGTTTATCGTCGCCCTGCTGGCGACCCTGCACGCGGGCAAAACCCCGGTGCTGCCCGGCCACAGCCGCGAATCGCAGCTCGACGAACAAAAGGCGCTGTTCAGCGGCGTGCTGAGCGACAGAACGCTTAACGTCAGTGGTCCCCTGCTGGTGGTCAGCTCTGCCTGTCGCCGTGCCACCACCTTCACGCCGCTGCCGCTTATTGAAGACGCCCGCGTTATCGAGCTGTTCACCTCCGGTTCGACCGGGGTGCCCGAGCGGATAGGCAAAACCATCGCCCAGCTTGACCAGGAAGCCCGCCTGCTGGCGGCCCGCTTCGGGGAGCGAATTCAGGGTTGCTCCGTCGTCTCCTCGGTGGTGCCGCAGCATCTTTACGGCCTGACGTTTCGTATCGTGCTGCCGATGGCGCTGGGGCTGGTACTACACACAGGGATGCTCGCCTACGCCGAGCAGCTGGCGGCGCTGGAGGGCGATAAGCGCTACCTGTTCATCAGCAGCCCGGCGTTTCTGAAGCGGCTTGATCCACAGCTTGCTCCGCCGCCCGTCGCGGTGCTGGTTTCGGCCGGGGGCGTGCTGGAATGGGCAGCAGCCTGTGAAACCCAGCGCTGGCTGGGGCTGTGGCCGGATGAAATTTACGGCAGCAGCGAAACCGGGGTGCTCGCCTGGCGCTATCGTCAGGCGGAGGCGGATCTCTGGCAGCCTTTTCCGGGTGTCATATTTACCCGCGATAATGACGCCCTGCGCGTCAGCTCCCTGCTGATTGATGCGGACGGCGTGCTGCTCGACGACAGGTTGCAGTTTGCCGATAATGGCCAGTTCAGCATTGTCGGCCGCCGGGGCCGGGTGGTGAAAATCGAAGAGAAGCGCATTTCGCTCAATGAGATCGAGCAGCGTCTGCTGGCGCTGGACGGCATCCGCGAGGCGGCGGCGCTGCCGGTGACCCGCGGCGGACGACAGGGGATTGGCGTGCTGCTGGTCCTGAGCGAAGCCGCTCGCCAGCGCAGCAGTAAAACGCAGATCCTCGCCTGGCGACGCGCCCTGCGGCCGTGGCTGGAGCCGGTCGCCATCCCCCGCTACTGGCGCATTGTTGATGAGATGCCGGTGAACAGTATGAACAAGCGTGTCTATGCGCAGTTACAGGAGTTATTTCATGAAGATCCATGAAATCGGGCGCCATCAGGCACAACCTCAGCATCTTGAGATCGTCCTGCACCTCGACCCGGCGCTGTTCTGGTTCCAGGGCCATTTTGCCGTGCAGCCGCTGCTGCCGGGCGTGGCCCAGCTCGACTGGGTGATGCACTACGCCACCACGCTGCTGGCCCCGGAGTACCGTTTTCACAGCATTCAGAACGTGAAGTTCCAGGCACCGCTGCTGCCTGACGCCACCGTGACGCTGCTCCTCGACTGGAACGCGGAGCGCCAGATGCTCACCTTCAGCTATCAGCGCCACGATGGCGACGCGCGCCACACGGCCAGCAGCGGGAAGATTCGCCTGTGCCGTTAACCTTCCGCCCCTGCATCCTGATCCCCTGCTACAACCACGGGGCGACAATGGCGAGCGTGCTGGCCTGCCTGGCGCCCTATCAGCTGCCGGTGATTGTGGTGGATGACGGCAGCGACCTCAGCACCCGTCAGGAACTGGACAGGCTGGCCGCCGAAGATCCGCAGATGACGCTGGTGCGGCTGACCCACAACAGCGGCAAAGGCGCGGCGGTGATCCGCGGCCTGAAGGTCTGCGCCGGGGCCGGTTTTACCCATGCGGTGCAGGTGGATGCCGACGGTCAGCACGCGCTGGAGGACATTCCCCGGCTGCTGGCGCTGGCCGAACGCCACCCGACGGCGCTGATCTCCGGCCAGCCAATCTTTGATGCCTCGATCCCCCGCTCGCGCCTGTATGGCCGCTGGGTCACCCACGTCTGGGTGTGGATCGAAACCCTGTCATTACAGCTTAAGGACAGCATGTGCGGCTTTCGGGTCTACCCGGTAGCCCCCACGCTACGGCTGGTAAACAGCGTGCCCCTTGGCAAGCGGATGGATTTTGACACCGAAGTGATGGTCCGCCTCTACTGGCAGGGCAATACCAGCTATTTCCTGCCCACCCGGGTGACCTACCCCGAGAATGGCGTCTCCCATTTCGATGCCCTGCACGACAACCTGCGTATCTCGTGGATGCACACCCGGCTGTTCTGCGGCATGCTGCCGCGCATCCCTTCTCTGCTGTTCCGCCGCCGCACTCAGCACTGGGCGAAGCAGCAGGAGGTGAAAGGGCTGTACGGCATGCGCCTGATGCTGCGGGTCTGGCAGCTGCTGGGCCGCCGGGCCTTTACCCTTCTGCTGTGGCCGGTGATTGCCGTCTACTGGCTTACCGCCCGTCCGGCGCGGCAGGCGTCGCAGCAGTGGATCGCCCGGGTGAGCGAGACGCTGGCCCAGCGCCAGCAGCCAAAGCCCGCGCGCCTGAACAGCTTTTTCCACTTCATGCGCTTTGGCAATGCGATGCTGGACAAAGTCGCCAGCTGGCAGGGCGAACTCAAACTGGACCGGGACATACTTTTTGCGCCGGGCGCCCGGGAAAAGCTCGATTTGACCGTGCCGCAGGGCAAGCTGCTGCTGGCCTCCCATCTCGGGGATGTCGAGGCGTGCCGCGCCCTGGCCCAGATCAAAGGGGGCAAAACCGTCAATGCGCTGGTGTTCAGCGATAACGCCCAGCGTTTCAAACAGATCATGCAGGAGATGGCCCCCCAGGCCGGACTAAACCTGATCCCGGTGACCGACATCGGCCCGGAAACCGCCATCCTGCTGAAAGAGAAGATCGATCGCGGGGAGTGGGTAACGATCGTCGGGGATCGGATCGCCGTCGATCCGCAGCGCGGCGGCAACTGGCGCGTGGTGTGGAGCGAATTCATGGGCCAGCCCGCGCCGTTCCCCGAGGGGCCGTTTATCCTCGCCTCGCTGATGCGCTGCCCGGTGGTGCTGATCTTCGCCCTGCGCCAGCAGCAGAAGCTGCATATCCACTGCGAAGACTTTGCCGATCCGCTGCTGTTACCGCGCGGCGAGCGCCAGCAGGCGTTACAGCAGACCGTCGACCGCTATGCTAAGCGGCTGGAGCACTATGCCCTGCAGGCCCCGCTCGACTGGTTTAATTTTTTCGATTTCTGGCGTCTGCCGGATGCCAAAGAGAAGGAGTAAAGGGTGCTGACCGATCCCCGCTTTACCACTGAAGTAGAGCTGACCATACCGTTTCACGACGTCGATATGATGGGCGTGGTGTGGCACGGCAACTATTTCCGCTATTTTGAGGTCGCCCGCGAGGCCCTGCTCAACCAGTTCGATTATGGCTATCGCCAGATGAAAGCGTCCGGCTATCTCTGGCCGGTGGTGGATACCCGGGTGAAATACCGCGATGTCCTGACCTTCGAGCAGCGCATCCGCGTCCGGGCCCATATCGACGAGTTCGAGAACCGCCTGCGCATTGTCTATCAGATTTTTGACGCCGCCAGCGGCAAGCGAACCACCACCGGTTACACCATTCAGGTGGCGGTAGAGGAGAAGAGCCGCGAGCTCTGCTTTGTCAGCCCGGCCGTGCTGTTCGAGCGCATGGGAGTGACGCCATGAAGTGGTTACCCCTGCTTGCCCTGCTGGTCAGCCCGTGGGTCAGCGCCGTGACGCTGGATGAGCTGCAGCAACGCTTTACCGAACAGCCGGTGGTGCGCGCCCACTTTGAGCAGACCCGCACCATCAAGGACCTGCCCCAGCCGCTGCGCTCCAGCGGCGAGATGCTGATCGCCCGGGATAACGGCCTGCTGTGGGATCAAAAAGCGCCCTTTCCGATGACGCTGCTGCTGGACGACAAGCGGATGGTGCAGACCATCAATGGACAGCCGCCGCAGACCATCACCGCCGACAATAATCCGCAGATGTTCCAGTTCAACCATCTGCTGCGCGCCCTGTTCCAGGCCGATCGCAAGGTACTGGAGGAGAACTTCCGCATCGATTTTAAAGACCTCGGTAATGGCCGCTGGTCGCTGGTGCTGACCCCCACCACCACGCCGCTGGACAAGATTTTCGCCTCGATGGATCTGGGTGGCGCGACCTACCTGGAGTCCATTGTGCTGAACGACAAGCAGGGCGACCGCACCGATATCACCCTATCCCGCCACCAGCTCACGCCCGCCAGCCTGACCGATGCCGAACGCCAACGCTTTGCCGCACCGTAATTCCCGTCGCCCGGCGCTGGTCTGGGCGCTGATCTGCCTGGCACTGCTGGGGGTGCTGCTCACGCTGTTGCCCGGGGCGCGGCTCAACAGCAGCGTGCTGGCGATGCTGCCCAAACAGAGCCTCGGGGCGATCCCCCCGGCCCTGAACGACGGCTTTATCGAACGCCTCGACAGGCAGCTGGTGTGGCTGGTCAGCCCCGGCAAACGGCCCGACCCGCAGGTGGCCCAGCAGTGGCTGAGCCTGTTGCAGCAGTCAGGTTCCCTGCGCAAGGTGAAAGGGCCGATGGACGCCGCCGGGCAGAAGGCCTGGGGCGAGTTCTTCTGGCAGCACCGTAACGGCCTGATCGACCCCGCCACCCGCACGCGGCTGCAAAACGGCGGCGAGGCGCAGGCCCAGTGGATTTTGTCCCAGCTGTACTCGGCCTTCTCCGGCGTCAGCGGCAAAGAGCTGCAAAACGACCCGCTGATGCTGATGCGCGGCTCGCAGCTTTCACTGGCGCAAAACAGCCAGAAGCTGCGGCTGATGGACGGCTGGCTGGTGACCAAAGACGAGGCCGGAAATTACTGGTATCTGCTGCACGGCGAGCTGTCCGGTTCGTCGTTCGATATGCAGCAAACCCACCGGCTGGTGACCACTCTCCACGACCTCGAAGGCCAGCTCAAAACGCACTACCCGCAGGCGCAGCTGCTGTCGCGCGGGACGGCGTTTTACAGCGACTACGCCAGCCAGCAGGCGAAACGGGACATCTCCACGCTCGGCGTGGCCACTATCCTCGGGGTGATCCTGCTGATTGTGGCGGTATTCCGCTCCCTGCGCCCGCTCCTGCTGTGCCTGCTCTCCATCGCGATTGGCGCGCTGGCGGGGACGGTGGCGACCCTGCTGCTCTCTGGCGAGCTGCATCTGATGACCCTGGTGATGAGCATGAGCATCATCGGCATCTCGGCGGATTACACCCTTTATTACCTGACCGAGCGGATGGTTCACGGGGATCAGCATTCACCCTGGCAGAGCCTGGTAAAGGTGCGCAACGCCCTGGTGCTGGCGCTGCTTACCACCGTGGCGGCCTATCTCATTATGATGCTGGCGCCGTTCCCGGGCATTCGCCAGATGGCGGTGTTTGCCGCCGCGGGGCTGAGTGCCTCATGCCTGACGGCGATCTTCTGGCATCCGTGGCTCTGTCGCGGCTTACCGGTGCGCCCGGTGCCGCTGAAAACCCCGATGCGGCGCTGGCTGGCGGCATGGCGCCACCGACGTCTGTCGGTGGGGCTGCCGGTGGCGCTTACGCTTGTTGCTGTGGCAGGGATTGCTACGCTGCGCATCGATGATGATATCGCCCAGCTCCAGGCCCTGCCGCAGGATATCCTCGCCCAGGAGAAAGCCATCACGGCGCTTACCGGCCAGGGCGTCGATCAAAAATGGTTCGTGGTGCATGGCGACTCGGCCCAGCAGACACTGGAGCGGCTGGAGGCCTTTACCCCGGCGCTGGCCCGGGCGCAGCAGGCGGGTGAGCTTAAATCCTGGCGCAGCCTGCCGCTGAACTCGCGGGCGCAGCAGGCGCGCGATCTGGCCCTGCTGCGTGAAGCGGCCCCGGCGGTGATTAAGGTGCTGCAAAGCGCCGGGCTGACCGCCGTATCGCCGGATCTGCGCCCGATGCCGGTGGACGTCAAAACCTGGCTTGCCAGCCCCGCCAGTGAAGGCTGGCGTCTGCTGTGGCTCACCCTGCCCAACGGCGAAAGCGGCGTGCTGGTGACGGTGGATGGGGTGAAAAACAGCCCGGCGCTGGGCAAGCTGGCGGAGCAACATCCGGGCGTGGTGTGGGTGGATCGCAAGGCGAGTTTCGACAGCCTGTTTGCCCTCTACCGCAACGTGCTGACCGGCCTGCTGGCGGTCGCGCTGGGAGTGATTGCCTGTGGCGCGATGCTGCGACTCGGCTGGCGCAAGGGGCTGATTACCCTGGTGCCCTCCCTGCTGTCGCTGGGCTGCGGCCTGGCCGCGCTGACGCTAACGGGCCATCCGGTTAACCTGTTTTCGCTTCTGGCGCTGGTGCTGGTCCTCGGCATCGGCATCAACTACACGCTATTCTTCAACAACCCGCGCGGTACGCCGTTGACCTCGATGCTGGCCATCAGCCTGGCGATGATGACCACCCTGTTGACCCTCGGCATGCTGGTCTTCAGCGCCACCCAGGCCATCAGCAGTTTCGGGATCGTGCTGGTCAGCGGGATTTTCACCGCCTTTCTGCTGGCCCCGCTGGCGATGCCAGACAAAAAAGAGAGAACATGATGATCACCCCTTTTTACCGCGCCGCCGCTCTGATCGGCGCGCTGCTGCTGGCCGGTTGCAGCCACAATGCCCAGGAGCGTGACGATACCCGCCCGCAGGCCTGGCTCCAGCCGGGCACCCGGGTCACGCTGCCGCCGCCGGGTATTACCCCGGCGCTGAGCTCCCAGCAGCTGCTGACCGCCAGCGTTAATGGCAAAACCCAGTCGCTGCTGGTGATGCTCAATGCCGACGCGCAGAAGGTCACGCTGGCCGGGCTGTCGTCGGTGGGTATCCGTCTGTTCCTCGCCACCTATAATGAAACGGGCATCCATACTGAACAGTCGATTGTTGCGCCAGAACTGCCTCCGGCCAGCCAGGTGCTGGCGGACGTGATGCTGAGCCACTGGCCGGTCAGCGCCTGGCTGCCGCAGCTGCCACAAGGCTGGACGTTAAAGGATCAAGGCGACCGGCGTGAGCTGCGCAATGCCGACGGCAGGCTGGTGACGGAGATTGTCTACCTGCAGCGCAAAGGCAAGCGCGAGCCGATCAGCATCGAACAGCATGTGTTCCACTACCACATCACCATTCAATATCTGGATGACTGAGATGATCTACATTTCTGCCGTTGGCCTGGTCAACGCCCTGGGCAACTCTCCCGACGAGATTGCCGCTAACCTGACGCGCGGCGTCGCCCCCGGCATGCGCCCGCGCAGCGGCTGGCTGCAGGGGCAGGATGCGGTGCTGGGGGGCGTCGATGGCGAGCTGCCCGCGATCCCGGACAGCTTTGCCACCCACCGCTCGCGGAACAATCAGCTGCTGCTGGCGGCGCTGGCGCAGATCCAGCCTGCCGTTGACGAGGCCATTGCCCGCTACGGCCGCGACCGGGTGGCGGTGGTGATGGGCACCAGCACCTCCGGGCTCGACGAGGGCGACGCGCACGTGCGCCTGTCGCACAGCGGCGAAGAGAGTAGCCACTGGCGGTACGCGCAGCAGGAGCTGGGCGATCCGTCACGCTTTCTGGCGAACTGGCTCGGTCTGGACGGCCCGGCCTTTACCCTGTCCACCGCCTGCTCCTCCAGCGCGCGGGCCATCATCAGCGGGCGTCGGCTGATTGACGCCGGGCTGGTGGATGTCGCTATCGTTGGCGGCGCAGATACGCTGAGCAGGATGCCGGTGAACGGTTTTAACAGTCTCGAATCGCTCTCCACCACGCTGTGCGAGCCCTTTGGCCTTGAGCGCCGGGGGATCACCATTGGCGAAGCGGCGGCCCTGATGCTGCTCACCCGGGAGCCGCAGCCCGTGGCGCTGCTGGGCAGCGGCGAGTCGAGCGATGCGTACCATATTTCTGCCCCACATCCCCAGGGCGAAGGGGCCATCAGCGCCATTCACCAGGCGCTGAACGAAGCCGGGCTGAAGCCGGATGACGTGGGCTATATCAACCTGCACGGCACGGCAACGCCGCTCAATGACCAGATTGAATCTCAGGTGATCCACGACCTGTTTGGCGAGGCGGTGCCCTGCAGTTCCACCAAGCATTTAACCGGGCATACGCTGGGGGCGGCGGGGATCACCGAGACGGCGCTAAGCTGGCTGATCCTGACCCGCGATCTCCCCCTGCCCGCCCAGGATTTCAGCCGCTATGCGCCGGACCCGACCCTCGCCGCGTGCGGCGTGCTGCATCAGCCCACCGCGCTGAAAAAAGCGGTGATTTTGTCTAATTCGTTCGCCTTTGGCGGCAATAACGCCAGCATCCTGCTGGGGAGAGTGTCATGAGTTATTTAGCCCCGGCAGCGTACCTGCCCCACGATGCCCCCATGCTGCTGCTGGAGTCGGTGGAGAGCGTCACCGCTGAATCCGCCGTCTGCCGCGTCACCGTCAGCCCGCAGGGGGTGCTGGCGCCGTTTTTAAATACCGCAGGCGATCTGCCCGGCTGGTACGCCCTTGAGCTGATGGCCCAGACGGTGGGCATCTGGTCTGGCTGGCACCGTGAGCAGAAGGGCCTGCAGAGCAGCACGCTGGGCATGGTGCTGGGGGCGCGGGAACTGGTCTGCGCCGCCGGGCTTTTTCCGGCCAGCAGCGCGTTAACCGTCACCGCCACCCTGCTGATGGAGGATGAGCGCTTCAGCAGCTTCGAGTGCGCCATCACCCTTGATGATTCCACCCTGGCCACCGGGCGGGTGAACACCTTCCAGCCCAGCCAGCAGGAGTTAGCTTCACTGTTTAAGACGGGAGTGAGTCAATGAGTCGTTCCGTTCTGGTTACCGGCGCCAGCAAAGGCATTGGCCGGGCTATCGCCCTGAAACTTGCCGCGGACGGGTTTACCCTCGGCGTGCACTACCACCGCGACGCTGAAGGCGCAGAGGCCACCCTTGAAGCTATCAAGCAGGCTGGCGGCAGCGGGCGTCTGCTGGCGTTTGACGTGGGCAACCGGGCGCAGTGTCGCGAGGTGCTGGAGCAGGATATGGCGGCCAACGGCCCCTGGTATGGCGTGGTGAGCAACGCCGGGATCGCCCGGGACGGTGCTTTCCCGGCACTCAGCGAAGAGGACTGGGATAGCGTAATCCACACCAACCTCGACAGCTTTTACAACGTCATTCACCCCTGCATGATGCCGATGATTGGCGCGCGTCAGGGCGGGCGGATCATCACCATCTCGTCGGTGTCCGGGGTGATGGGCAATCGCGGCCAGGTGAACTACAGCGCGGCAAAAGCGGGCATTATCGGGGCCACCAAAGCCCTGGCGGTTGAGCTGGCGAAGCGCAAAATCACCGTAAACTGCATCGCGCCCGGTCTGATTGATACCGGGATGATCGAGATGGAAGAGGCCGCGCTGAAAGAGGCGATGGCCAGCATCCCCATGAAACGGATGGGTCAGGCGGACGAGGTGGCCGGCCTTGCCAGCTACCTGATGTCGGATATCGCGGGCTATGTGACCCGCCAGGTTATCTCCATTAACGGGGGAATGTTATGACGCGTCGGGTGGTGATCACGGGCATGGGCGGCGTCACCGCCTTCGGGGAGTCGTGGGGGTCGGTGGCGGCCCGCTTACGGGAGTATAAAAACGCGGTACGCAGGATGCCGGAGTGGACGATCTATGAGGGTCTGCACACCCTGCTGGCCGCACCGATCGATGATTTTACTCTGCCGGATCACTACACCCGCAAGCGCATCCGCGCTATGGGCCGCGTCTCTTTACTGTCGACCCGCGCCACCGAACTGGCCCTGGAGCAGGCGGGGCTGATTGACGATCCGATCCTCACCCAGGGCGAAACCGGCATTGCCTACGGTTCGTCCACCGGCAGCACCGGCCCGGTCAGCGAATTTGCCACCATGCTCACCGAGAAGCACACCAACAACATCACCGGCACCACCTACGTGCAGATGATGCCGCACACCACGGCGGTGAATACCGGCCTGTTCTTCGGCCTGCGCGGGCGGGTGATCCCCACCTCCAGCGCCTGTACCTCCGGCAGCCAGGCGATTGGCTATGCGTGGGAGGCCATCCGCCACGGCTATCAGACGGTGATGGTGGCAGGCGGAGCCGAAGAGCTCTGCCCATCGGAAGCGGCGGTGTTTGATACCTTGTTCGCCACCAGCCAGCGTAACGATGCCCCGCAATCCACGCCGTCTCCCTTCGATATCCAGCGCGACGGGCTGGTGATTGGCGAGGGGGCAGGCACCCTGATCCTGGAGGAGCTGGAGCATGCGAAGGCGCGGGGTGCCACCATCTACGGCGAGATTGTGGGCTTCGCCACCAACTGCGACGCGGCGCATATCACCCAGCCGCAGCGGGAAACCATGCAGATCTGCATGGAGAAGTCGCTGACGTCAGCCGGGCTGAGCCCGCAGGATATCGGCTATATTTCGGCGCACGGCACCGCCACCGACCGGGGGGATATCGCCGAAAGCCAGGCCACCGCCGCAGTGTTTGGCGACAGTGTGCCGATCTCATCTCTGAAGAGCTATTTCGGCCATACCCTGGGGGCCTGCGGCGCGCTGGAGGCGTGGATGAGTCTGCAAATGATGCGCGAGGGCTGGTTCGCGCCCACCGTCAATTTAAGACAACCGGATGAGCAATGCGGCGCGTTAGATTATATTATGGGGGAAGTCCGTCACCTTGACTGCGAATACCTTCAAAGCAACAACTTCGCGTTCGGCGGCATTAATACCTCCATCATCATTAAACGCTGGGCGTGACTATGTACCAGTTCCTTCTGGGAAAGATTTCTACCCTCAGCGCTGACCCTCTGGCGTCAGCGCTTTCTGAGCAGGCGCCGGAAGGCGCGCGCCGCATCCCCTGGCTGGCCGGGCGGACGCTGCTCGCCCGGGCCTTATCCCCCGCCCCGGTACCGGAAATTGTCTTTGGTGAACAGGGCAAACCGGCGTTTGTCGATGCCAGGCCATACTGGTTCAACCTGAGCCACAGCGGGGATGATATTGCCCTGCTGCTAAGCGACGAGGGCGAAGTGGGCTGCGATATCGAAGTGATCCGCCCGCGGGATAACTGGCAGGCGCTGGCCAATGCCGTCTTTAGCGTCGCCGAACATGACGAGCTGGAGCGGGAGTTGCCTGAGGCAAAACTGTCGGCCTTCTGGCGCATCTGGACGCGCAAAGAGGCTATCGTCAAACAGCGCGGCGGCAGCGCCTGGCAGATTGTCAGTATCGACAGCACCTTTCCTTCAGCGCTCAGCGTCAGCCATTTTCAGTACGGCGAACTGAGTCTCGCGGTCTGTACCCCTACCCCCTTCACCCTGCATAACGACGCGCTGCGGGTTCTGTAACCTGCTTATTTCAAATTATTCGGAAAGTCTGCCGGCAGCTCGCTGGCAGCACAGTCAATGACAGCATCGTTATTGGCACCGCAGTCGCGCACAAAAGTAATGGTGGCGAACTCATCAATGACCTCGGTTGGGTAGGCCGGGCCCGCCTCGCGATAAGAGACCATCAGCGGAATATGATCGTTCTGGAAGCAGACGGTTTTTTCCGGGTTATTAATCACCCAGCGCGGGAAGAAGATAGTGCCGTGGAACAGCCTGTCGCCGAGGTTCACAATCAGGCTCACATCGGTACCGGTCGGTTCAGTCCACGAAATTTTATAAATACTCTCGCCCACGCGAACGATATAAGCCTGCTGATCTTTTACCCAACGGTTTGCCACGATCCCGCTGTGGATACGGTAGTCGAGGGTCTGCTCGTTTTTGACATAAATCTCGTAGTTCCAGCCGTTGTCGTAGGTGTAGACCAGATGTTTGCCGACGAAACCGCTCAAATCATGTTTATCAAAATGGCTCATAGTTTTTCTCCTCTGTTTCAATGAGCCCATCTTACGCCTGCAAAAAATGGATGAATAACGCTATGATTTAATCAAATTCATTCAAAAATCAGATGAGTTATGCACAAAACTACCCTTGAGCAGTGGTCACTGCTTGAACGCGTCGTTGAGTTGGGCAGCTTTGCCCGCGCCGCAGAGGAGACGCATCGCAGCCAGTCCTCCGTCAGTTATAACCTGGCGTTGTTACAGGAGCGGCTGGGCGTGTCGCTGCTGGTTCAGGTGGGGCGTAAGGCGGTGCTGACCCCGGAAGGGGAGCTGCTGTTAAATCAGGTTAAACCGCTGCTGAACGCTTTTACCCTGCTGGAGACTCGCGCCGCGACGCTGCGCAACGGGATGCGTACCCGACTGGATGTGGTGGTGGACAGCATTTTCCCTCGCCGTCATCTGTTTGCCATTCTGCGCCAGTTTCAACAGCGCTATCCGCAAACCGAGGTGCATCTGACTGAAATACTTGAGAACACCGGTGAGGCGCTGAACCAGAGCGAAGCCGACGTGATGGTGCTAACCCGCCGCCAGGATGTGACCGGGCGCGGCGAATGGCTGATGAATATCGATTTTGTCGCCGTGGCGCATCGGGAGCATCCACTGTTTGAACACGGCACGCCGCTCACTGATGAAATGCTACGCCCCTGGCCACTCATCCAGATCGCCGGGCAGGATTACGCCGCGCCTCCCGGCGGCGAAGCCTGGACCTTCTCCACCATTGATGCCGCTATCGATGCGGTGATGTATCAGGTGGGGTATGGCTGGCTACCGGAAGAGCGAATTCAGCAGCAGCTGGAAAGCGGTGTGCTGAAAACAGTGCCCCTGACCCATGGCACGCGCCGTGCGACACCGCTGCATCTGATTGTAAAACGCACGCTCGCCCCGCTCGACGAACAGGTTGAAACCTTACTGCACCTCTTCAGACAGCCGTCGTAGAGGTGAACTGCTACGCTTAACGGTCTGAACTTCAAATATGACAAGGAGCAGACCGTGAAAATCGATCTTACGGGGAAAGTGGCGTTAGTGACCGCCTCCAACGGCGGCATTGGCTTCGCCATCGCCAGAGGGCTGGCGGAAAGCGGCGCAGAGGTGATTGTTAACGGACGCAGCATCGACTCGGTCAACCGGGGCATCCAGCAGCTGCAACAGCAGATCCCCGGCGTTCAGGTGCGGGCGGCGATTGCCGATCTCAGTACGGCTGAGGGGGTGGATGCCCTGCTGAAGGTCGCCTCGGGCGTCGATATTCTCGTCAACAATGCCGGGATCTACGGACCCCAGGATTTCTACGCCACCGACGATGAGACCTGGAATAACTACTGGCAAACCAACGTGATGTCCGGCGTGCACCTCTCACGCGCCCTGCTGCCCGGCATGGTGCAAAAAGGCTGGGGCCGGGTGGTGTTTATCTCCTCAGAGTCGGCCTGCAATATTCCCGCAGACATGATCCACTACGGCGTGACCAAAACCGCGCAGCTGTCGCTGGCGCGCGGGCTGGCAAAATTTGTCGCCGGCAGCGGCGTCACCGTCAACAGCGTCCTGCCTGGCCCGACGATGTCGGATGGCTTTGCGGAGATGATGAAAGACGAGATAGAGAAAACCGGCAAGTCGCTGGAGACGCTGGCGAAAGAGTTCGTGATGGCCAACCGCCCAAGCTCGGTGATCCAGCGGGCCGCCACGGTGGACGAAGTGGCGAACATGGTGGTTTACGTCTGTTCCCAGCAGGCTTCAGCTACCTCCGGCGCGGCGCTGCGCGTGGATGGCGGCGTGGTGGACGACATCATCTAGCCGCCCGAAGGCCGCCCGCCCGCTGGCGGGTGGCATCTGCCGCTAAAGCAGGTAAACTGAGGGCAGAATGTCTCTTTACGCTAAGACCCTGTTATGACCAATATGATTGCCGATGAGGCCGTGGCGAAATCCCGCGTCCTCTCCGTGTTCGACTTTGATGGTACGCTGACGCATCACGACAGCTTTATCCCGTTCTTACGCTTTGCGTTCGGTAAACGCTACTTTGCCGGTCGCCTGGTGCGAATGGCCCTGCCGACCATTCACTGCGTGCGCCGCAAGCTGACCCGCGACGAGCTGAAAGAGGTGCTGATCAAAACCTTCCTGACCGGCGTGGATGAGCACTGGCTGCGCGAGCAGGCCGAGCGGTTCTGCGAAAAGTACTGGGACAGACTGATGCGCCCGCAGGGCGTGCTGGCGGTCGCGGCGGAGGTGAACTCCGGTGCGGAAGTGACGATCTGTTCCGCTTCCCCGGCGCTGGTGCTGCAGCCGTGGGCCGACAAGCTCGGCATTAAACTGATTGGCACCCAGCTGGAAGTGAAAAACGGCAAGCTGACCGGGCGGATCACCGGCCATAACTGCCGCTGTGCGCAGAAAGTGGCGCGGCTGGAGCACGTCTACGGCAGCCTGACCAACTATCACGTGCGCGCCTGGGGCGACACCCGTGGCGATCACGAGCTGCTGGCGGCGGCGCAGGATCCGCACTGGCGTCATTTCCATCCGCCGCGTGCGCGTCGTAATTCACCCATCAAGCCGTAAACCATGCCGGGTGGCGGCTTCGCCTTACCCGGCCTACAACTGCATATCCCGTCGTAGGCCCGGCAAACGAAGTGCCGCCGGGCAAAACCACCATCCGTAGGCCCGGCAAGCACAGCGCCGCCGGGCAAAACCACCCTCCGTAGGCCCGGCAAACGAAGTGCCGCCGGGCAAAAAACTCAGGCTTCCCGTTTCCCCGGGAACAGCAGGCTCGCCACGATCCCCGCCGCCAGTACGCCCAACACCACCAGCAGACTCGCCGTGGCGCCGATGCCGTAGCCGTGATGCCAGAAGTGATCCGTGGCGTTCAGGCCGAGCTTAAAGGCCACGAAGAACAGCAGCGCAATCACCGCTTTCTCCAGATGCACCAGATACTGCTTCAGCGCTTCCAGCACGAAATAGAGGGTACGCAGGCCGAGGATGGCGAACATCATGGCGCTGTAGATAATCAGCGGCTCGCGGCTGACGGCGATGATCGCCGGTACGGAGTCAAAGGCGAACATCACGTCTGAAAGCTCAACCACCGCCACACAAAGCAGCAGCGGCGTGGCGTAGCGCTTCGCCTTCTTCACCCGTCCAACCATCACGTCCTGGTTCTCGGGTTTTTCCAGCTCGGCGTCCACCTCTTTCTGGCTCAGCAGGAAGGCGTTACCGGTGATTTTTGGCCAGATTGGATAGAAGCGTTTTACCGCGCGATAGGCCAGATGCTGGGAGTAATCCTCGATCTCGTCCTGCTCTTCGCCGCGCTTGAGCATCATCACCGCCGTCCAGGCCACAATCAGGGCAAAGACCACTTCAACGTAAGGCCCGAGACTCAGCAGGCTGGTACCGATGGCAACGAAAATACCGCGGAAGACGATAGCGCCGATCACCCCCCAGTAAAGCACCCGGTGACGATACTGATCCGGTACGCCAAACCAGGCGAAGATCGCCATCATCACGAACAGGTTATCAACGGAGAGCACCTCTTCCAGCGCATAACCGGTGAGGAACAGGCTCGCCACTTCGGCACCGTGATGAACGTAGAGGAACCCGGCGAACGCCATCGCCATCATCACCCAGAACAGGGACCACAACGAGGCACTTTTTAGTGAAATTGGTTTGTCATGGCGATGCATGAAGAGGTCGATAAACATCGCCCCGACAGCCATCACCACAAAAACAACAACGGTTTCCGTCGGGAAACCGAGATGAGCAGATGACATAGACAACCCTTTTTGAAGACAAAATACATACCATGCAGACTGGCGAGGCCAGTGAAGAAAAAGGGGGACCGTTTACCGGCTTCTCCCTTAAAACGCATAACCCTGCGTGAGGGAGTGTACTTTACCTCACAATGCGGAGGTTCTGCCATCGGCGCTTTACTGGCTCATGCCGCGCAGCCGCTGCAGGACGGCCACCAGCACCGCCACCGACCAGCCAACCATCAGCGCGCCAGTCAGTCCTTCTATCCCGCCGATCAGCCGCCAGTGCTCCGGCAAGGTGACGTCGCCGTACCCCACCGTAGCGTAGCTGACCAGTGAGAAATAGAGGCTGGTATTCCAGTCAGAAAACGCCTCCACATAGCGATAAAAGGCGGCAAACAGGCCGGCTTCAAGCAGATGGGCGAATAGCGCGGTCATGATGATGGCGATATTGCGAAACACAATGCGGATAACCGATTCCACATTCAGGTTGATGACTTTCAGGACAAAAAACATCCATATGGAATGAATGATTACCGTCAGGTTAATCAGGATAATAATGCTGACAAGCTGCATATCACACTCTCTGCTGGCAACGAAATACGCCCTGTTCAGCAGAACAGGGCGCAGGATAGAGGCACGTTTGAGATGCAGTGTAGCGGATGTGGATGAAACAAAAGGGGCAATAGTTGCGCCGGGGGACTACTTCTCCGCCAGCGCTTCTGCGCAGGCCCAGGCGCTGGCCCACGCCCACTGGAAGTTATAGCCGCCCAGCCAGCCTGTCACGTCCATCACTTCGCCGATAAAGTAGAGTCCCGGCACGTTGCGCGCTTCCATGGTGCGCGAGGAGAGCTCGTTGGTGTCCACCCCGCCCAGCGTCACTTCCGCGGTGCGGTAGCCTTCGGTGCCGTTCGGCTGTACGCGCCAGGCGGTTAAGGTGTCGACCAGCGCCTGCTGCTCGCGGGTGTTGAGCTGCTTCAGGGATACGTCAGGGATCTGCCCCAGCAGTTGCAGACACTCCACCAGCCGCTTCGGCAGCTGCATCGCCAGGGTATTTTTCAGGCTCTGATTAGGGTGTGCCGCGCGCTGCTCGTCGAGGAAACTCTCCAGATCGCAATCCGGTACTAAATTGATGGTGACGAACTCGCCCGGCTGCCAGTAGCTGGAGATTTGCAGCACCGCCGGACCGGAGAGGCCGCGATGGGTGAACAGCAGATTCTCACGGAACACCGTCCCGTCTTCGGCAGTGATAACTGAAGGTACAGAGACCCCGGACAGCGTCTGCAGCTGTTCCAGCAGCGGTTTGTGCAGGGTGAAGGGCACCAGCCCGGCGCGGGTGGGCAAAACCTTCAGGCCAAACTGTTCGGCAATTTTATAGCCAAACGGCGTCGCACCCAGTCCCGGCATCGAGAGGCCGCCACTGGCGATCACCAGCTTTTCGGCGCTCACGGTTTCACCGTTCAGTTGCAGGGTATATCCCGCATCGTCTCGCGCCACTTCCAGCACTTCGCTGCGCAGTCGTAGGGTAACCTCGCCTTTTTCACACTCCGCCACCAGCATATCAACGATTTGTTGCGCAGAATCGTCGCAAAAAAGTTGCCCCAGCGTTTTCTCATGCCAGGCGATGCCGTGTTTCCCTACGAGGTCAATGAAGTCCCACTGGGTATAACGTGCCAGCGCAGATTTGCAAAAATGACGGTTCTGGCTCAGATAAGCCGCAGGCTCGATATAAAGGTTAGTAAAGTTGCAGCGCCCGCCGCCCGACATCAGGATTTTTCGGCCTGGTTTTTTGCCGTTATCGAGTAGCAGAACCCGGCGCCCTGCCTGTCCGGCCATCGCCGCACAGAATAAACCTGCCGCACCGGCGCCAATAATGATGGCATCATACTTTTCCACGTCTCGATCCTCCTGTTTTGGGGGCGCGAATTGTAAAGTTTCCTCAAGAAACGCACCAGCGCAAAGATCTGCAATTTCATTCATTTAATTGAAATCTAAAAAATAATTCTTTTACTGCTACGCTTATGTCAGTAGGCAAATCAAAAAAAAGCTATATTTCACTTTGCCCGTTGCGCATTTGTCCTGGATAATGCGCCGCGTTCATGTCCTCAAGATGGCGTAACGTCCTATGCTACATTTGTTTGCCGGCCTGGATTTACATACCGGGCTTTTACTCTTGCTTGCTCTGGCCTTTGTATTGTTCTACGAAGCGATTAACGGCTTCCATGACACTGCGAACGCAGTCGCAACGGTTATCTACACTCGGGCATTACGATCGCAGGTTGCGGTAGTGATGGCTGCGGTGTTTAACTTCTTTGGCGTTCTTCTGGGGGGTCTGAGCGTAGCCTACGCGATTGTGCATATGCTGCCAACGGATCTGCTGTTGAATGTCAGCTCCGGCCATGGCCTTGCTATGGTGTTCTCTCTGCTGTTTGCTGCAATTATCTGGAACCTCGGTACCTGGTATTTCGGCCTGCCAGCATCCAGTTCTCACACGCTGATCGGCGCTATCATCGGGATTGGTTTAACCAATGCGCTGATGACCGGTACGTCTGTGGTGGACGCGCTGAACATCCCTAAAGTTCTGGGTATTTTCGGTTCACTGATTATCTCCCCGATTGTCGGTCTGGTTGTGGCGGGTGGTTTAATCTTCCTGCTGCGTCGTTACTGGAGCGGCACCAAAAAACGTGCCCGTATCCACCTGACGCCAGCCGAGCGTGAAAAGAAAGACGGTAAGAAAAAGCCGCCATTCTGGACGCGTATCGCCCTGATCATCTCTGCTATCGGCGTGGCCTTCTCTCACGGCGCTAACGACGGTCAGAAAGGCATTGGTCTGGTGATGCTGGTGCTGATTGGCGTGGCACCTGCTGGCTTCGTGGTGAATATGAATGCTACCGGTTACGAAATTACCCGTACCCGTGACGCCATTAACAACGTTGAAACCTATTTCCAGCAGCGTCCTGATCTGTTGAAAAAAGCGACCGGCGTTGATCAGCTGATCCCTTCTCCGGAAGCAGGTGCAACCACCGCCCCAGGCGAGTTCCACTGCCACCCGGCCAATGCGATCAATGCCCTGGAGCGCGCTAAAGGCATGCTGACGGACGTCGAAAGCTACGACAAGCTCACTCCAGAGCAGCGTGGCCAGATGCGTCGCATCATGCTGTGCATCTCCGACGTGACTGATAAAGTGTCTAAGCTGCCTGAAGTCTCTTCTGACGACCAACGTCTGCTGAAGAAACTGAAAGTGGACATGCTGAACACCATCGAGTACGCACCTATCTGGATCATCATGGCGGTCGCACTGGCGCTGGGTCTGGGTACGATGGTTGGCTGGCGTCGCGTGGCGACAACCATTGGCGAGAAGATCGGTAAGAAAGGCATGACCTATGCCCAGGGGATGTCCGCTCAGATGACGGCGGCAGTCTCTATCGGTCTGGCCAGCTACACCGGTATGCCGGTATCCACAACCCACGTTCTCTCTTCGTCCGTGGCGGGTACTATGCTGGTTGATGGCGGCGGTCTGCAACGCAAAACCGTGACCAGCATTCTGATGGCCTGGGTATTTACCCTGCCGGCATCGATTCTGCTGTCTGGCGGTCTGTACTGGATCTCCCTGCAATTCATCTAATCGCAGGCAGATAACGATAAGAGCGGGTCAGGTAACTGGCCCGCTTTTTTTTGCGCTCAATGCCAGATGAGGAGAGCAATCATGCTCACCACCACCAGGCCGCACAGCGCGCTGGTCAGAATGAACTGACGACGCAGGCGTTCACAGCGACGGATAAACTCATCATCATGATGATCGCGATAGCGCTGGGCGTAGATATACCACACCAGGCGCATCTGTTTGCTGGGCTGCCCGTGCGAGGTGAAGAAGCCCCCGCCGTCCACATATTGATAAAGCAACGGATCGCAGCCACGCAGTACCACTAACAGCGCGCGCAAGGATGAGAAATAACGCGCCATATTCACAATGCAAACCACACATAACGCCCAAAACAATGCGACGGTGCTAATCATACTTCCTCCCCGGCGTCCGCCCACGAAGCAACGCTTCGGGACTACCGCACCCATGCCCTGACAGACGGTTCAGTGAAAGAGAGACTCAAAAGCGGATCGGCTTCACATTTTATTATCCGAACGGCTTATTCAATAGTGTAGGAGATCCGTTAATTTTTTTGCCACAAGGTTAATCGTTATCAACACCAATGCTTGAAAATTTTGTTTAACTGGGCCGTAATGAAAGCAGGTAGACGACTGCTACACGCATTGGTCATCGATAACTTAAGGAAGGAGTAACACTATGGCTTATAAACATATTCTGATCGCTGTTGACCTCTCCCCGGAGAGCAAAGTGCTGGTTGATAAAGCGGTATCCATGGCGCGTCCGTACAATGCGAAAGTTTCCTTGATTCACGTGGACGTGAATTACTCCGATCTCTATACCGGCCTGATTGACGTGAATCTGGGGGATATGCAGAAGCGTATCTCCGAAGAGACCCACCAGGCGCTGACCGAACTCTCCACCAATGCCGGCTATCCGATCACCGAAACCCTGAGCGGCAGCGGCGATCTGGGCCAGGTGCTGGTTGATGCCATCAAGAAATACGATATGGATCTGGTGGTCTGCGGCCATCACCAGGACTTCTGGAGCAAGCTGATGTCGTCAGCCCGCCAGCTGATTAACACCGTGCACGTTGATATGTTGATTGTGCCGCTGCGCGACGAAGACGACGAGTAAGTGGGAAATACCCCTCACCCTGGCCCTCTCCCCATAGGGGAGAGGGAACGATCGAGCCCCTCGCCCCTATGGGGAGAGGGGTTGGGGTGAGGGGCATCAGGCCGCACCCTCCTCCGGCGTGCCGGAGTAAATATCAAACCGGTGGCCTTTGGTCACCACCGCATTGGTCGTCGCAACATCCGCCAGCGGCGGTGCGTAATCCGGGCGCTTCACCACCACGCGCTTCGTTGCCAGCAGACGGGCAGGCTCCAGCAAGCCGTCCGCATCCAGATCCGGCCCCACCAGCGACTGAAATACCCGCATCTCCTTTTTCACCAGCGCGCTTTTCTGCTTGTGCGGGAACATCGGGTCGAGATAGACCACCTGCGGACGCGGAGTGATGTCGGTCAGCGCCGTCAGGCTTGAGGCGTGGATCAGCTGCAGCCGCTCCTGGAGCCAGCCGCCGATTTCCGGGTCCGCATAGCCGCGCGCCAGGCCATCATCCAGTAACGCAGCCACAACCGGGTTACGCTCCAGCATCCGCACCCGACAGCCCACCGAGGCCAGCACAAAGGCATCGCGCCCGAGTCCCGCCGTGGCATCCACCACATCCGGCAGATAGCTGCCCTTAATCCCCACGGCTTTTGCCACCGCTTCACCGCGGCCGCCGCCGAACTTACGCCGGTGCGCCATCGCCCCGCCGACGAAATCGACAAAAATGCCGCCGAGTTTGGGCTCGTCGCGTTTGCGTAATTCCAGATGCGCTGTAGTCATCACCAGCGCCATCAGGTTCTCTTCATCGTGCTCCAGCCCCCAGCGGGCCGCCAGAACAGATAAGGCGCCGTCTCCGGCGCCTGTTTCATCTACTAAATGAATCTTCACGAATCAATTAACCCTTGATGCCGTAATGCTCCAGCATCGCATCCAGCTGCGGTTCGCGGCCACGGAAGCGTTTGAACAGCTCCATTGGCTCTTCGGAACCGCCGCGGGTCAGGATGTTATCCAGGAACGACTGACCGGTTTCGCGGTTGAAAATCCCCTCTTCTTCGAAGCGGGAGTAAGCGTCTGCCGCCAGCACGTCCGCCCACAGGTAGCTGTAGTACCCTGCCGCATAACCGCCAGCAAAGATGTGGCTGAACGCGTGTGGGAAGCGACCCCAGGCCGGGCCTGGAATAAGGGCAACCTGCTTTTTGATCTCCGCGAGGGTTTCGAGCACCTTCGCGCCCTGCTCCGGGCTGAACTCGGCATGCAGGCGGAAATCGAACAGGCCGAACTCCAGCTGGCGCAGGATAAACATCGCCGCCTGGTAGTTTTTCGCTTCCAGCATCTTATCCAGCAGCGCTTTTGGCAGCGGCTCGCCGGTCTCATAGTGGCCGGAGATAAACGCCAGCGCGTCCGGCTCCCAGCACCAGTTTTCCATAAACTGGCTTGGCAGTTCGACGGCATCCCACGGCACACCGCTGATACCGGCAACGCCTGCCGCTTCAATACGGGTCAGCATATGGTGCAGGCCGTGGCCGAACTCGTGGAACAGGGTGATCACTTCGTCATGGGTGAACAGCGCAGGTTTGCCGTTTACCGGACGGTTGAAGTTACAGGTCAGGTAGGCCACCGGCTTCTGCAGCGAGCCGTCGGCTTTACGCATCTGGCCCACGCAGTCGTCCATCCACGCGCCGCCGCGTTTATTTTCGCGGGCGTACAGGTCGAGATAGAAGCTGCCGCGCAGTTCGTTTTTGTCGTCATACAGCTCGAAGAAACGCACGTCGTCGTGCCATACGTCCACATCGTTACGCTCTTTCGCGGTGATGCCGTAAATGCGTTTGACCACTTCGAACAGGCCGTTAACGGCTTTGTTTTCCGGGAAGTACGGGCGCAGCTGCTCATCGCTGATGCTGTAGAGGTGCTGTTTCTGCTTCTCGCTGTAGTACGCGATATCCCACGGCTGCAGCTCATCCACGCCGAACTCCGCTTTCGCGAAGGCGCGCAGCTGGGCCAGCTCTTTCTCACCCTGTGGACGGGCGCGTTTTGCAAGATCGGTTAAGAAATCGAGCACCTGCTGTGGGTTCTCGGCCATTTTGGTGGCGAGGGATTTATCCGCGTAGCTGTCAAAGCCCAGCAGCTGCGCCAGCTCGTGACGCAGGGCGAGGATTTCGGCCATTACCGGGCTGTTGTCCCATTTACCGGCGTTCGGGCCCTGATCGGAGGCACGGGTGCTGTAGGCGCGATACATCTCTTCACGCAGAGCCTGGTTGTCGCAGTAGGTCATCACCGGCAGATAGCTCGGGATATCCAGGGTCAACAGGTAGCCTTCCTGCTCTTTTGCTTCGGCCTGGGCTTTTGCTGCCGCCAGCGCGCTCTCCGGCATGCCCGCAAGCTCGGCTTCGTCGGTAATCAGCTTCGTCCAGCCCATGGTGGCATCCAGGACATTATTGCTGTACTGGTTACCAAGCTCAGACAGGCGGGTGGCAATTTCGCCGTAGCGCTGCTGTTTCTCTTTCGCGAGGCCGATGCCCGACAGTTCAAAGTCACGCAGGGCGTTATCGACAGACTTTTTCTGGGCGATGTTCAGCGTCGCATAGTGATCGCCATCGCGCAGGTCGCGGTACGCTTTGTACAGCCCCTCGTGCTGCCCGACCCAGGTGCTGTATTCCGACAGCAGCGGCAGGGTTTGTTCGTAGGCTTCACGCAGTTCCGGGCTGTTTTTCACCGAGTTCAGGTGGCTGACCGGGGAGAAGATGCGGCCAAGCACATCATCCACTTCCGCCAGCGGCTGACACAGGTTTTCCCAGGTATAGGGCGCGCCTTGCGCAACCACGCTCTCGACTGCGGTACGGCAATCGTCCAGTGCTTTAGTGACCGCGGGGACAACATGTTCAGGCAGAATGGAGGAGAACGGTGGCAACGAAAAAGGCGTCAGTAATGGGTTGGTCATAAACACTGTCCTGTTAAATGAGTGAATGAAGCGCGCATCCTGCGCGAGCATATTGTTCCAGGATGGGGTTAAGTGTAGTGAATTTCAATGGCTGCGGTGACAGAAAAGCAGCCGCTGCGACGCCGCGTGCCGGGCCTACGGGTAATCTGTGCCGTTCTGCTGTAAACTGTGGCCAATCGACATTATCTGGAATTTATCTACCCATGTTCAGTTATCGCCACAGCTTTCACGCGGGCAACCACGCCGACGTCCTTAAACATACCGTTCAGAGCCTGATTATCGAAGCGCTGAAAGAGAAAGATAAGCCTTTTCTCTATCTGGACACCCATGCTGGCGCGGGCCGCTATCAGCTGAGCGGCGAACACGCCGAGCGCACCGGGGAGTATCTGGAAGGTATCGCCCGTATCTGGCAGCAGGACGACCTGCCGGCAGAGCTTGAGCCCTACATCAGCGTGATCAACCACTTCAACCGCAGCGGCCAGTTACGCTACTACCCGGGCTCGCCGCTGATTGCCCGCCAGCTGCTGCGCGAGCAGGACAGCATTCAGCTCACCGAACTGCACCCGAGCGATTATCCGCTGCTGCGATCCGAATTCCAGAAAGACAGCCGCGCGCGCGTGGAGAAATCGGACGGCTACCAGCAGCTGAAAGCGAAGCTGCCGCCGGTTTCCCGTCGCGGCCTGGTGCTGATCGACCCGCCTTACGAAATCAAAAGCGACTATCAGGCGGTGGTTGCGGGCATCAACGAGGGTTATAAACGCTTTGCCACCGGCACCTATGCCCTGTGGTATCCGGTGGTGCTGCGTTCGCAGATCAAGCGCATGATAAAAGACCTGGAAGCCACCGGCATCCGTAAGATCCTGCAAATTGAACTGGCGGTTCTTCCGGATAGCGATCGACGCGGCATGACTGCCTCCGGCATGATCGTGGTTAACCCGCCGTGGAAGCTCGAAGCGCAGATGAATAACGTTCTGCCGTGGCTGCACAAAAAGCTGGTTCCGGCCGGAACGGGCCACATGACCGTCAGCTGGATCGTGCCAGAGTAATCGCAGCCATCGATGGAAACTATTGATTTCAAGTATACAATCGCGGCAATTAACGATTAAGGATAAGACCATGACTAAGCATTATGACTACATCGCTATCGGTGGCGGCAGCGGCGGCATCGCCTCGATTAACCGTGCGGCCATGTATGGCCAGAAGTGCGCGCTGATTGAAGCGAAAGACCTCGGCGGCACCTGCGTCAACGTCGGTTGTGTACCGAAAAAGGTGATGTGGCATGCGGCGCAGATCCGCGAGGCTATCCATCTTTATGGCCCGGATTACGGTTTTGACACCACCATCAACAACTTCGACTGGGATCGCCTGATCGCCAGCCGTACCGCCTACATCGATCGTATTCACACCTCCTACGATAACGTGCTGGGCAAGAACAACGTCGACGTGATCCGTGGTTTTGCCCGCTTTGTGGATGCGAAGACGATCGAAGTCAACGGCGAGACGATCACCGCCGATCATATCCTGATCGCTACCGGTGGCCGTCCGAGCCACCCGGCTATTCCGGGTGCGGAATACGGCATCGACTCTGACGGTTTCTTCGAACTGCCTGCCCTGCCGAAACGCGTCGCTATCGTGGGCGCAGGTTATATCGCCGTGGAGCTGGCGGGTGTGATTAACGGTCTGGGCGCTGAAGCGCACCTGTTTGTGCGTAAACACGCCCCGCTGCGCAACTTCGACCCGCTGATTGTGGATACGCTGGTAGAAGTGATGAACGCCGAAGGCCCGCATCTGCACACTGAAGCGATTCCGAAGGCAGTAGTGAAAAACGCCGACGGCAGCCTGACCCTGGAGCTGGAAGATGGCCGCAGCCAGACCGTGGATTGCCTGATCTGGGCCATTGGTCGTGAACCGGCAAACGACAACTTCAACCTGGCCGTCACGGGCGTTGAAACCAACGAGAAAGGCTATATCGTTGTCGATAAGTTCCAGAACACCAGCGTATCAGGCATCTACGCCGTGGGCGATAACACCGGCGCAGTCGAACTGACCCCGGTGGCCGTGGCCGCGGGTCGTCGTCTTTCCGAGCGTCTGTTTAACAACAAACCGGAAGAGCACCTGGATTACAGCAACATCCCGACCGTGGTCTTCAGCCACCCGCCAATCGGCACCGTCGGTTTAACCGAACCGCAGGCGCGCGCGCACTATGGCGACGACCAGGTGAAAGTGTATAAATCCGCCTTCACCGCCATGTATACCGCAGTGACCTCTCACCGCCAGCCGTGCCGCATGAAATTAGTCTGCGTCGGCCCGGACGAGAAGATCGTCGGCATTCATGGTATCGGCTTTGGTATGGATGAGATCCTGCAGGGCTTTGCGGTGGCGCTGAAAATGGGTGCGACTAAGAAAGACTTTGATAATACCGTGGCTATTCACCCGACGGCGGCAGAAGAGTTTGTGACCATGCGTTAATCACGCATAGCGACCGGTGTCAGGCAATCACAATCTGCCCGACGCCGGTACACTCCTCAAAAATAAACATCCTTAACGACATATTTAACAGACGCATCCCCGCAACATCACAGTGACGTAAATGAATGGGCTGCGTCACGGTACTATTTGAGAAAAAGACATTGCGCAAATCACAACTCTCAAAACAGAGCCCGTCGATATAACAACGGTTAATTAATAAACTGCCAAACTGAATATTGCGGAATACACTTTTCTTCAGATTGCTGCGAAAAATAATCGCTTTGTTCTCTCCTTCACAAATATCCAGCCACGCAAAATGGCGGCTTTCCAGCAACCCCTCCAGTTCTGTTATAGTGGATTTATATTCTTCAGGTTTTTCAAAAGAAAAAGGCGTAACGCCCTGACGCTTCGCGTTAAGGTTCATAAGGATCCCTGGTTTGAAGTTGTCATCTGAAACGATGACGACGGAGTGGAATCTCTTAATTACTTATTTCAGCGTGGCGAAACAATATCGATTTTGGACAATTATTTGCAGAGTTGGCCGATGAGATAAAAGTTCAAATACATAGCGTTATTAATCCAATAAATAATTAATTTCACTTAGGTGTCTATTTTATGCCAATTAACAGCAATAAGAATGCCATTCTGGTTCTGGAATCTCCGTGGAAGCTCGACGATCACGATGCCCATCGCTCGTCGGTATTGCCGTTTGTGCAAGGGATCGCGAAGATGCATGGCAATACCGAGGTCTATTGCCTGAACTTCTACAACAAAAGCAGCTTTGATGTTGCGCTGGAATGCCTGTGTCGTCAGAAGTTCGACAACACCATCGTTTATGTGGCGGCGCATGGCAGTAGAACTCATATTGGAGATGTTTCCCTGGACCATCTCCTCTATGCCATTAATGAAAAATCGAAGAAATTTAATATCAAAGGCCTGATGCTTGGCTCATGCTTTGCGGGCAGTAAAATCGAACACCTGGAAGCTTTTATCGAAGGCAGTAAACTGACCTGGTGCGCAGGCTATTCATCTTCATGTTACTGGCTTCAGGGAACGATGCTTGACTGCGCCATCATTCATAGCGCGCTCAATATTGAAGACGAACAATATAAAACGCGTGAAGAGATGGAAGAGACTTTTGCCGCTGCGGTCGCGCCATTCGCCCCAAATGCGGTCATCGGCTCAAACGCGAAAGATGAAGATGTGGCGCTGTCTGACTCCCTACAGTTTGTTATACAGCCGGAAGGCAGAGGCTTTCGCGCGCAGTGCTCATCAAACAACGTGTTTGAACGGGCGCTAGGGTATCGCTTGAATGAAGAGACGGAAACGGCCTCCTCATAAGCGCGCTAATGCATAGCGAAAGATCCGAATTTTATCTGCCCTTTTTACTGCTGGATGCCCTGTTTACTGCCCTAAAAACATCAACATGGCTCCAGCAACCTCTTATTTCCCTCAATCACAAAACGTGATCTACCGCACATTTCCCTCACCACAGACCGAAGCGAATGTCTAAGATTAGTAGGCAACCGGATAAAACCAGACCTGAGACAACGTAAACCGGAGGTCCTGACCACCATGTTCAACCAGAATATACGCACTGTAGAGACCGTAGAGTTCGACATAGAACAAGAACTTCTCTACGAAATCGATCCCTGCGAGTTAAAACTGGATGAAATGCTCGAGGCGGAACCGGAACCCGAAATGATTGAAGGGCTGCCCGCATCCGATGCGCTCACCCCTGCCGATCGCTACCTTGAGCTCTTCGAGCATGTGCAGTCGTCGCGACTCTTTGCCGACAGCAAAACTTTCCCCGACTGCGCGCCCAAGATGGATCCGCTGGATATTCTCATCCGTTACCGGAAGGTGAGACGCCACCGGGACTTTGACCTGCGCCAGTTCGTGGAAAACCACTTCTGGCTGCCGGAAGTCATGTCGAGCGAATATGTTTCGGATCCTTCGTTCTCGCTCAAAGACCATATCGACACCCTGTGGCCGGTGCTGACCCGCGAGCCGCAGGATCACATCCCCTGGTCATCGCTGCTGGCGCTGCCGCAGGCCTACATTGTGCCCGGCGGGCGGTTCAGCGAAACCTACTACTGGGACTCCTACTTCACCATGCTGGGGCTGGCCGAGAGCGGCCGCCACGACATGCTTAAGTGCATGGCGGATAACTTTGCGTGGATGATCGAAAGGTACGGCCATATTCCTAACGGGAACCGCACCTACTACCTGAGCCGCTCCCAGCCGCCGGTGTTTGCCCTGATGGTGGAGCTGTTTGAAGAGGATGGCGTGCGCGGCGCCAAGCGCTATCTGGATCACCTGAAAATGGAGTACGCCTTCTGGATGGACGGCGCGGAGTCGCTGCTGCTCAACCAGGCCTACCGTAGCGCGGTACGTATGCCGGACGGCTCTCTGCTCAACCGCTACTGGGATGACCGTGACACGCCGCGTGACGAATCCTGGATAGAGGACGTCGAAACCGCCCGCCACTCCGGACGTCCGCCTAACGAGGTCTACCGCGACCTGCGCGCCGGGGCCGCTTCCGGCTGGGACTACTCCTCCCGCTGGCTGCGGGATCCGAGCCGGCTGGCAAGTATTCGCACCACCCAGTTTATCCCTATCGATCTCAACGCCTTCCTGTTCAAGCTGGAGAGCGCCATCGCCAATATTTCGGCATCGAAAGGGGATAAAGAGACCGCAGAACTCTTCCGCCAGAAGGCGAGCGATCGCCGCGCGGCGGTTAACCGCTATCTGTGGGATGACGAGAACGGCTGCTATCGCGATTACGACTGGCGTCGGGAGCAGCTGGCGCTGTTCTCCGCGGCCAGCATCGTGCCGCTGTACGTCGGCATGTGCACCCATGAACAGGCTGAACGCCTGTCCGATGCGGTAAAAGCGCGGCTCCTGACGCCGGGCGGTATTCTTGCCACCGAGTACGAAACCGGCGAACAGTGGGATAAACCCAACGGCTGGGCACCGCTGCAGTGGATGGCGATCCAGGGGTTCAAGCAATACGGTAACGACTCCCTGGGGGATGAAATTGCCTGGAGCTGGCTGCACACGGTAAACCACTTCTACAAAACGCATCACAAGCTGATTGAGAAGTATCACATCGCCAGCAGCCAGCCCCGGGAAGGTGGCGGGGGTGAGTATCCCCTGCAGGATGGGTTTGGCTGGACCAACGGCGTGGTGCGCAGACTGATTGGCCTGTACGGGGAGCCGTAACTCCCCTCCTGGTCAGCGGATGACCTCATAAATGGCCGTCTGAATGGTCTGCCATTTTTTGGTGCTGGCGTCCGGCTGGGCCTGCGCCCGCCGCTTCGCCTGGTCCATATCATGCCGCTGGCGCTCAACCACCGCCGGAACGGTACAGAAGGCCTGGAGATACTCTTTACGCAGATCCGTCAGCGGCTCTCCGCCTGCCATCGCGTGCCCGAGGGTATTGATAAATTGCCGGCAGGGCTTCTCCTGCCCCATTTGCAGACGGTAGCGCATCAGCAGGTCCAGCACCTCGCGATGGTTCATGGAGAGCGCATGCTCGGTCCAGGAGAGTTTCCACTCCATTCCCGCCTTCAGGAACAGCTTCGCCACGCGGGTGTCGTTTCTGTCGATTGCCGCGCGGAAGTTATTTTCATCCCAGGTGACGCCCATACGCGTCAGCGTTTCGCGGGAGGAAGGCGTCTCGCGCATCTCTTCCGTTGCCACCGTCTTCACAGGGGGTGCCACGGTGCTGGCCGCCTGGGTCGGGCCGCTGCTCTCAATTAACAGCCAGGTGCCCATCATCAGCATGCCCATCACCATCACCCCGACCGCGCCCCACAGCACAACCGAGATCAGGTAATCGCGCTGCTCCGGGGTACGCGCAGGCCGACGGTTCGGTTTATCGATGGTGTCGCGCACCTCAAAGATGTCGTCGCCTGTGAGCTGATTTTTTTTCCTCGCGTTCTCCCAAAAGAGATCCAGCTCGTGGGTGCCCTCTGCCATCAGCCCCGTCGGGTTCACGGTGGTGCGGCCCTCGTTAAAGGCGCGCTGAACAGGGCTGGCGATCTGGGCGTAATAGTTATCCAGCAGAAGGAGTTGCGCGGAGGTCAGCGGCTGCCGGGCAATAATGTTATTGCGGATCAGGCGGATATCATCAAGAAAGGACTGGAGCGTTTTACGCGGCTCCACCATTAACGTCAGCAGGGCCGGATCGCTGAACAGCGCCGAATAAGAGCGGGAATACTCTTTTTTATCCACCAGCATCAGCGCCAGCTCGCTAAACATCATGCCGCCGAGGGCGTCGTTGCGTTCGCCCTGCTGCAGCCAGCGACGAACCCGATCGGCACCAAACAAGGTTTTCAGATGATTGTTCAGGCGCGTCGGGTCTGGCCAGGCCTGCACGATCAGCCCTTTCATCATCAGCTCCAGCGCCCGCACCTGTTTCTGGGCGTGCTGCTGGCGAAGCTCATCGCCGGGGCTCAATTCCGTACTGTAGGTCAGCAGCGGCTGCTGCAAACGCAGGTGTTCCAGCGCCGTGACGAAGCGCATCGCGGCAATCAGCTGGTTATCGCTCACCTCCTGCCCGCTCTCATACTGCGGCACCCGCTGCTGTAAAAGCCGCAGCTGCAGGGTGAACTGCGACAGCTCGGCATCGTTGAGGTTCAGCCGTTTCGCCACGCTCGCCCAGCCGCCCAACGCCAGCCTGGCGGAATCCAGCTGCTCAAGGAACCAACGGGGATCTTTGCCTTCGGCAACATGCACCTTTAACAGGAGCAGGATCTCCACGGAGGCCTGACGAATAATTCCCAGACAGCGTTCAAACTGCTCGCGGATCACGTGCGAATTACTGAGGGTCATCATTTTCCTTTAAATGCCGCGCAAAGATTCAGGCGCAGCTAACGGAGAGCGTTTATTTTTTAAGTGGTTATACCAGATTAAACATAACCGATAACCGCTACTATTTCAGTGATAATGTTAAAATCATTTACAAAAGCTCCCGGAGATCTGGCATGCCTGTGTTGCACACCCCGCGTTTAACCTGCTCCCCGTTACAGGAAGAAGACTGGCCCTTTTTTCTCTCGCTGCAGCAACACCCCGATGTGATGCGCTACGTCGCCGAAGCCCGCCCGGAAGAGGCCATCCGCCAAGCCTTTACGGCGCGTCTGCCCGCGTGGACGCCGGGCAGCGCCCACTGGTTGTGCCTGGTAGTGCGCGATAACGCCAGCCAGACGCCGCTCGGGGTCACGGGCTATATCCATCATGATGATGACTGCGCCGAAGTGGGCTTTCTGTTTGCTCCGCAGGCGCAGGGAAAAGGCTACGGCTTTGAGTCTTTACAGGGAGTGTGCGATTACGCCTTTACTCAGGGGGGCATCCGCCGCTTAACCGCCACGGTGACGGCGGGCAATGTGGCGTCGAAACGCCTGCTGGAAAAAGTGGGGTTTGTGCTGGAAGGTGAACTGCGCGAAAGCTACTGGCTGGCAGGCGAGTGGCATAACGACTGGCTGTTTGGGCTGTTAAGAAAAGAGTACGACTAAACGTGCCGCGGGGATCCCTCCCCGGCACCTTCTTACAGGAACATCCCTCCGGAAACTTCAATGCGCTGGGCATTCATCCAGCCGAGTTCGTCACTGAGCAGCGCGGCAATCGCATCGCCGATATCGTCCGGCAGCCCGACGCGTCCCAGCGCCGTCTGGGAGGCAATCTGCTGATTGATCTCTTTATTATCACGCACGCGACCGCCACCAAAATCGGTTTCGATGGCCCCGGGGGCGATAATATTGGCGGTGATGCCACGCGCGCCCAGCTCTTTGGCCTGATAGCGGGTGAGCACTTCCATCGCCCCTTTCATCGCCGCATAGGTGCTGGAGCCCGGCAGGGCAAAACGGGCCAGACCGGATGAGACGTTGAAGATCCGCCCGCCGTTTTTCATCAGCGGTAACAGGCCCTGGGTCAGAAAGAAGGGTCCTTTGAAATGGATGTTCATCACTTCATCAAACTGGGCTTCCGTGGTCTCCACATAAGGGGCGTATAAACCCACGCCGGCGTTGTTCAACAAATAATCGAAGGTGTTACGCTGCCATACCGAATGCAGTTTTTCGGTCACCTGAGTAACGAAACGCTCAAAGCTGGCGACATCGCCGACGTTCAGCTGCAATGCTGCCGCTTTCACCCCTTTTTGCTCAATTTCGCGTACAACATCAAGCGCTTCCTGCTCGCTGCGGTTGAAGGTGAGCAGGATCCCGACACCTTTCGCTGCCAGCTTCAATGCCGCGTTTTTACCGAGCCCGCGGCTGCCGCCAGTCACTATTGCAATACGTTCAGTCATAAGAAACCTCGTTTCGGCTGTTGTGGTGATTGAGAAAGAGCTTATTAGGTGATAGAAAATCAATAAATACGCTCTGCAACGCTTCACTGTTTCAAACTTAACAACAATGAGCGCTCCCTATGGATAAAATTCACGCAATGCAGCTGTTCATTCGCGTCGCTGAACTGGAGAGTTTTTCCCGCGCCGCGGACTCAATGGGCCTTCCTAAAGGTAGCGTATCGCGCCAGATTCAGGCGCTGGAGAACGGGCTTGGCACGCAGTTGCTGCACCGCACCACGCGGCGCGTCAGCCTGACGCAGGACGGCATGGTCTATTACGAGCGGGCCAAAGATCTGCTGGCAAACATGGATGAACTGGATGGTCTTTTTTTGCACGACCCTGCCAGCGTCAGCGGAAGGATCCGAGTGGATATGCCGGCAGGCGTTGCGCGAAATTTAGTCATCCCCAAACTGCCGCTTTTTTTACAGCAGTATCCCGGCATTGAACTGGAGCTGAGCAGCAGCGACCGGCTGGTGGATGTGATCCGCGAAGGATTTGACTGCGTGGTGCGCGTCGGCACCCTGAAGGACTCCGGCTTAATCGCCCGCCCGCTCGGCAGGCTGTCGGTGATTAACTGCGCCAGCCCCGATTATCTGTCGCGTTTTGGCTATCCGGACGGGCTGGATGATTTAGCCTCCCATGCAGTGGTGCACTACGCGACGCATCTCGGCACCCGGCCTCAGGGGTTCGAATATTTTGATGGCGACATTAGCCACTGGATCAAGACCGGCGGCGTCCTGACGGTCAACAGCACCGAAACCTACCACGCCTCGGCCCTCGCTGGACTCGGGATTATTCAGGTTCCAAGGGTCGGCGTGCGTGACGCGCTGCGCGCCAAAAAGCTGCTGGAGATCCTGCCGCAGTACCGCGCCAGACCGATGCCGGTGTCGCTCATTTATCCCCATCGCCGCAATCTTTCCCGCCGGGTGCATCTGTTTATGGCCTGGCTCACGGAAATCATGAAAACCTACGTTGACTGAGCGCAGGCTATAATTGCAGGGACTACTCGCTAAACGATAAGGAAAACGTGACTGATGCCGGATAGCAACCCGCAACGTCCCACCCAGGATCTGGATTACGAGCCGATTAAGAAACTGGAAAACAGCCCGCCCCCGAAGCCAGCTGAAGCCAAAATTACCGCCGTGCGTAAAACGGGCAGTCTGCTCGACAAGGCGAAAGACGTCATTCAGCTGATTCAGCAAAGGCCGATGATTGCCCACCTGCTGCGCGCGACCGAGCGGTTTAACGATCGGCTGGGCAATCAGTTTGGCGCGGCGATCACCTACTTCTCATTTCTGTCGATGATCCCCATCCTGATGCTCTCCTTTGCCGCAGCAGGGTTTGTGCTGGTGTCGCATCCGACGCTGCTGCAGGACATCTTCACTAAAATCCTGCAGAACGTCAGCGATCCGACGCTGGCCACCACCCTGAAAAGCACCATCAGTACCGCCGTCCAGCAGCGTACTACCGTGGGGATTGTCGGGCTGTTTGTGGCGCTCTACTCCGGCGTTAACTGGATGGGTAACCTGCGGGAGGCGATCCGCGCCCAGTCGCGCGACGTCTGGGAACGTAAGCCGCAGGATGAGGAGAAGATCTGGACCAAATATTTCCGCGACTTCGTCTCGCTGATTGGGCTGCTGGTGGCGCTGGTTATCACCCTCACCATCACCTCCGTGGCGGGCTCGGCGCAGCAGATGATCATCTCCGCGCTCTATCTCGACACTATTGAGTGGCTGAAACCCGTCTGGCATCTGGTGGGGTTAGGTATCTCGATGCTGGCGAACTATCTGTTGTTCTTCTGGATCTTCTGGCGTCTGCCGCGTCACCGGCCTCGCCGCAAGGCGCTGATCCGCGGCACGTTCATTGCCGCTATCGGCTTTGAGGTGATCAAAATCGTGATGACGTACACCCTGCCATCGCTGATGACCTCCCCGTCCGGGGCGGCGTTTGGCTCCGTGCTGGGGCTGATGGCCTTCTTCTACTTCTTCGCCAGACTGACCCTGTTCTGCGCGGCCTGGATCGCCACCGCCGAGTACCCGGATGACCGGCGAATGCCCGGCAAAACGCACCGTTAAATACCCCATCGGGCTGAATAAGAATGAAATATATCAGCCCGATTCATCATTTCAGCATATAAATCCAGCCTGTAACTTTTATTTAACCGAAAACCAGTTTTATCCTCTAACTTTTAATTTCTGTGAAGCATTTCATAGATGTGATTTTCCTGGTCTGAAAATTATCCGCTTTTTGCTGCCTTTTTCACCGCCCGCTGCGTTTGTTACAGATTGAAATGTCGCTTTTGCTGTGCGTAATATGGCCTTTCGTTCGCCAAAAATAAGAAAAGTTTATGCAAGCCACAGCCACAACACTCAATTCAGAGCAGGAAAACGTCCCGGTTAACTCGCGCAATAAAGTCGTCGTCGCGTCACTGATTGGCACCGCCATCGAATTCTTCGACTTCTATATTTACGCTACCGCTGCGGTTATCGTTTTCCCGCATATCTTCTTCCCGCAGGGCGACCCGACGGCGGCAACGCTGCAGTCGCTGGCAACCTTCGCCATCGCCTTCGTCGCGCGTCCTATCGGCTCTGCGCTGTTCGGTCACTTCGGCGATCGCGTCGGACGTAAGGTGACCCTGGTCGCCTCGCTGCTGACCATGGGGATCTCTACCGTTGCCATCGGCCTGCTGCCGACCTATGAAACCATCGGTATTCTGGCTCCGCTGCTGCTGGCGCTGGCCCGTTTTGGTCAGGGTCTGGGGCTGGGTGGTGAATGGGGTGGTGCGGCGCTGCTGGCCACCGAAAACGCGCCGCCGCGCAAGCGTGCGCTGTATGGCTCCTTCCCGCAGCTGGGCGCGCCGATTGGCTTCTTCTTTGCCAACGGCACCTTCCTGCTGCTCTCCTGGCTGCTGACCGACGAGCAGTTCATGACCTGGGGCTGGCGTATTCCGTTTATCTTCTCGGCGGTGCTGGTGCTGATCGGCCTGTATGTGCGCGTCTCCCTGCACGAAACGCCGGTGTTTGCCAAAGTGGCCGCTGCGAAGAAACAGGTAAAAGTTCCGCTGGGCACGCTGCTGACCAAACACGTTCGCGTGACCGTGCTGGGCACCTTCATCATGCTGGCGACCTATACGCTGTTCTACATCATGACCGTCTACTCCATGACCTTCAGCACCACGGCTGCGCCGGTGGGTCTGGGTCTGCCGCGTAACGAAGTGCTGTGGATGCTGATGATGGCGGTAATCGGTTTTGGTGTGATGGTGCCGATCGCGGGCCTGCTGGCCGACCGCTTTGGTCGTCGCCCGAGCATGATCGTCATCACCTCGCTGATTATCGTGTTTGCGCTGTTCGTTTTCCCGCCGCTGCTCGGTTCCGGTAACCCGGCCCTGGTGATGGCGTATCTGCTGATTGGTCTGAGCCTGATGGGGCTGACTTTCGGCCCGATGGGCGCGCTGCTGCCAGAGCTGTTCCCGACCGAAGTGCGTTATACCGGAGCATCCTTCTCCTATAACGTCTCCTCGATTCTGGGCGCGTCCGTGGCGCCGTATATCGCCACCTGGTTACAGGCGAATTATGGTCTGCAGTATGTGGGGTTCTACCTGGCAGCGATGGCGGCACTGACGCTGATTGCGCTGCTGCTGACCCACGAAACCCGTCACCAGTCGCTGTAATATGACAAGGCCGGGTGGCAGCTACGCCTTACCCGGCCTGTAAAACTCAAGGCCCGGCAAGCATCGCGCCGCCGGGCAACAACTCCCGCACTATTTCTTCATCTGCGACAGAATGGTCTGACACTGGTTAGCCTGCCCCTCTGACGGCGAGATCAGCGCCAGCAGTGCCGCCGCCGGGGTCACCAGCGTCGCCAGCGCAGCAGCCACCGCGCCGCGAGCAATCAACGGCCCTGCTTTCACCCCCGCATCCGGATCTTTAAAGCTACCGCGCACGTACAGCGGCGAGCGCAGCGTCACGATGCGAATACCCTTGCTTTCCGGGTTGATGGTGAGATCGAGCTGCTCCGAGGCCATACTGGCCGTGCCGGTAATGTTGATCACCGCATTTTCGGTATCAAAGGCAAAGATTTGCGGACGCGCCACGCCGTTCACCAGGTCGATATTGGCGGCGGCACAGTTCACCCGCACTTCATCATCGCCAAAGATCTGCCCGATAATAAAGTTGCCGACGTTCAGACCGAGGATCTCCATCAGGTTACGGCTCACCAGCCCGTCATTCATCAGCAGCTTCAGGTTGCCGTTGCCGTTACCCAGCAGGGCCGCCACCGAGTTGCCGGTGCCGCGAATTTTGGCATCGCCGTTCATTTCGCCGAGGGTTTTCTGCATCAGTTCCACATCCGGCATCAGCTCTTTCAGCTTCAGCCGTCGCGCCTGAATATCCGCCTGACCCCGCATCGGGTTTTTATCCCCTTCCAGATGAATATTTGACGAGATGGTCCCCCCGGCCAGGCCGAACTTCAGCGGCTCCAGGCGCAGATCGGCATTTTTCAGAATGATATGGGTAGAGAGGTTGCTGATGGGCAGGCTGCTGCCATGCTCGATTCGACGCCCCTTGAAGCGCACGTCGGCATCCATCACGTCCCACTTATCGGTTTCGAAGCGGTCATTCGGCAGCACTTTGCCCGACGGCGGTGCCTCCTTTCTGACCTTCTGCGCTTTCGTGCCTTTACCGGAATCGACGCCAATCAGCGGCCCTAAATCGGCAAGGCGCAGCTGACGTGATTCCACGTCGCCTTCCAGCTTCGGTCGCGGTTTACCGGTGCTGTAGGTCAGCGAGCCGTGAATATCGCTGTCACCGATCCGGCCATTAAAGTCGCGGTAATCGTAGACCGAGGATTTTTCCGTATCGATTTTCGCCACCAGATGGCCGTCCGTTTCAAACGGCGGGGTATCCGGCAGCAGAACGCCGGTCAGCTTATAGAGTTCACCCAGTGAATCCCCGGCGAATTTAAGCCGCAGGTCAACGCCCCCCATTTTCATCGGGTCGTTCACCGTGCCGACAAAGGCCACCCGGGTATTACCGGAGCGGAAGTCGGCCTGCACCGGGAACGGCGTGCCTTCGCTGCGCAGCGCCAGCATGCCGCCAATTTTACCGGTGCCACGTAACGGCTGATCGTTATAGCGCCCTTCGGCCTTCAGGCCAAAGACGTAATCCCCCACCTTGCCCTTCTCATCTTTCCCCTTCGCGCCGGTCACTTCGCTGAACGGCAGCGGTTTACCGAGCGGATCGACAAAGATCTCGAGGTCGGCTTTGCTCACTGCATCATCAATGGCGACGCGACCGCGATCGAAAATAATGTTGTCGAGCCGGAACGACCAGGCCGAAGGCTGCGCGTTTTCCTCTTTGTCTTTGCTATCAGCGAGATCAAAGGTCCAGTTGTTGGTTTTTTCCGACAGGCGGATCAGCCGGGCATCGGGCTGTTGCAGTTTGATCCACGGCAGATAGACCGTTTTGGTGAGCAGCGCCAGCGGCGCCAGCGTGGCTTCAACGCGCGGCAGATGGACCATCGTGATATCGGGTATCTCCGGCGGATTGCCGAGGAGGACATCGTTAGCGTGAACGTGCGGCCAGGGGATCCAGCTGCGCCAGCCCGTTTCGCCCTTCTGGCGCTCCCACACGACGCCCAGATCGCCGCGAATGGCGAAAGGTCGGTTAAGTTCGGTTGAGACTTTCTGGTTGATGGTCGGTTTGAGGCGGTTCCAGTCAAACGTCGCAATGATGACGATTGCCACCACAATCAACAACAAGAAGACCCCCAGGATCCAGGTGATAATCTTTGTTGTTTTTGTCATTCCATTCTCCCTTTCAGTAATCACTTGCCTTTCATGAATATAGTCCAGACAAGGGGAAAGGGGCGGCAGCGTCCGGTAATAACGCGTTAAGCACGCGCTATTATGGGAAGCTGCCGGAATTCAGAGGGTGATGATAACGTTGTCGAGCGTCTCCATCGACACCGGACGGGAGAGGAAATAGCCCTGCGCGGCGGCGGCTGGTGAGTTCTGAACATCGCGCCACTCTTCCAGCGTCTCGACGCCTTCGACGATCACGCCCTGGCAGTAGCGGTTCATCAGCTGCAGCAGGAGCGTGAACAGATTACGGCCTTCCGGGGTCTGGCGCAGCATGATGAACAGGTCACGCGCCACTTTGATGTAGTCGTAACGCACTTCACTCAGGGCGGAGAAGTTCGCCATGCCGGTGCCGAAATCGTCCAGCCACAGTGGACCAAACTCGCACATGGTGGCAAACGAGGAGTCCTGCGGCAGACGAACATGTTCCACCAGCTCAAAGCGCAGCCACGGCAGCCGCTGGATCAGCTTCTGCAGACTCTCATCCTGACGCACCGCCAGCAGGGTTGGACCATCGACGTTAACCGAAGCCAGAATGTTATTGTCGGCGAAAAACGCCTGCCTGGCCGCCAGCATGGTGAGCTGCTCTTCCAGAATATCCAGACGATGGCGCACGGGTACTTCCGCGAAGTAGCGATCCGGGGCGATCCGCTGAGCCGGATTTGAAGGATGAGTCACGACGGTCAGGATCTCAATCGCCATCAGCTTACCGTCGGTGCGGTAGATCGGCTGATAAGTGTAAGCGCGCTCACATTGCAGCCAGTAGCGATGTTCCTGTAAGTTCTCAATACTCGCTTCAGGGATGCTCAGCAGCTGGATGTCCTGCCTTAACTTCATTTCACATATCCTGTTGAATGGGGAATAGCCTGTCGGGACTGGTCAAAGGATTATCGGCCTCAGGGAAGAGAACTTTATGTCCGGTTGCCGACGAAAATGAAAATCTGGGATCTCTTACCCGCCAGGAACTTGTCCGAGTTCAAAAAAATAATGGAACGTCGTTTTAATACAGTTGACCGCTCCCGGCCTCCAGCGCAAACTAACCGCAGTTTAATTATCCAGGTTCACGACTATGTCCAAGAAAATTGCCGTGATCGGCGAATGTATGATCGAACTGTCCCAGAAAGGGGCGGAAGTCAGCCGCGGTTTCGGCGGCGATACCTTAAACACCTCGGTGTATATTGCCCGTCAGGTCGATGCTGACGCGCTGGCGGTAAACTATGTTACTGCCCTGGGCACCGATAACTTCAGCCAGCAGATGCTGGACGCATGGCAGAGTGAGAACGTCGATACCTCGCTGACCCAGCGGATGGAGAACCGCCTGCCGGGTCTCTATTACATCGAAACCGACAGCACCGGCGAGCGTACCTTCTACTACTGGCGTAACGAGGCTGCCGCCAAATTCTGGCTGGAGAGCGACAGCGCGGCGCAGATCTGCGAAACGCTGGCCCACTTCGACTATATCTACCTGAGCGGCATCAGCCTGGCGATCCTCAGCCAGAGCAGCCGCGAAAAACTGCTCTCCCTGCTGCGCGAATGTCGCGCCAACGGCGGGAAGGTGATTTTTGACAATAACTACCGTCCACGCCTGTGGGCCAGCCGCGAAGAGACGCAGCAGGTCTATAGCCAGATGCTGGAGTGCACCGACATCGCCTTCCTGACCCTCGACGACGAAGATGCGCTGTGGGGCGAGAAGCCGGTTGATGAGGTGATTGCCCGCACGCAGGCCGCCGGTGTCAGCGAAGTGGTGATTAAGCGCGGCGCGGATTCCTGCCTGGTGGCGATTACCGGTGAAGCGGTTATCGAAGTGCCTGCAGTGAAGCTGGCGAAAGAGAAAGTGATTGATACCACCGCGGCGGGTGACTCCTTCAGCGCCGGATATCTGGCAGTGCGTCTGACGGGCGGTACGCCACAGGCAGCAGCCCAGCGCGGCCACCTCACCGCCAGCACGGTGATCCAGTATCGCGGCGCCATTATTCCACGGGAAGCGATGCCGGAGTAACTACGGTCTGATGCCCTCACCCCGGCCCTCTCCCACAGGGAGAGGGAGCAAACACTAAAAAAGCAACTTACGTTGCCTTTTTGCTTTTATTTCGCTGGCGCCATAATTCCGTCCCACGTCGCCTGCAGATCCTTCATGTCATATTCCGGCTCACCTTTCGGCTGCATTAGAATCAGCGACATATCCTGAGAAAGCTGCTGACGCAGATCCTGGCTCAGCATATCCGCGGTCAGGCTGTTAAGGAAATCCTGACGCAGTTTCTGATACTGTTCTGGCGCGATATCCACCACCTGATTTTGCAGGGAGCGAATACGCTGGCTGATCAGGATATCAGTATCGGTGCGGGCGTAGGTGGCGAACAGTTTTTGCAGCTCGAGGTTTTTCTGCGCCACCAGCGCGTTGAACTCCTCTTCGCTCAGGCCGTTGTCGCGCACTTTCGCCAGCTCTTTCGCCACCACCGCCATATTGGCGTTCAGCTTGTCGCCCGGCGACTCAACGTTAATGGCGCACTGGGCACGCTGGAACAGCACCCGGCAATCAAAGCCCAGACCAATGTCTTTGGCGTTGTTCTTACTCAGGGTTTGCTGAACATGCCAGAACAGCGCTTCACGGGCCAGATCGGCGCGCCAGTAACGCAGCAGCGCGGCAGACTCGCGAATCGGCTGCCACGGGCTGTCCCACATAATAGAGAGACGATCCTGACGCACGGCATCGGTCATGATGCTCACCGGCTCTGCGCGCAGAGGCGAAAGCGTTGGCACTGGCGCAGGCGTACTGCGTTTGCCCTTCAGCTCGCCAAAGGTTTTGCTGATTTGCTCAATCACCGCGCGGCTATCTACGTTGCCGACCACAATCAGGGTCATGGCATCCGGGGTGTACCAGGTCTGGTAGAAGGACTTCACCTGCTCAATATCAACCGGCTGCTTTAGCGGCTCTGCCGGGTCGTGGCCGAGCAGCGCAGATCCTTTCAGGCGATAACGCCACCAGCCCTCTTTGGTATCCGCCGGCCAGGTCGCCACCATATCGCTGTTGCTCAGGGCGTAATTCACCGTTTCAGGGGTAATGGAGACGCTACCGGCGGTATCGGAAAGCCAGGTCAGCGCCTCTTTGAGCAGATCGTTGCGGTTGTTTGGCAGGCTGAGGTTAAACATGGTGTAGTCGTAGGAGACGACTGCAGGCGGCAGCGGGCGCTTTGGATCGATGCCCTGTTGCCATAATGAACGGGCCTGCACGGCCTGCAGGCTGCCGCTTTGCGTCAGCGCCAGGCGGGGCAGAAAGTGGCTGAAACCGCTCTGTTGCGTGCTCTCGGTCAGGGAGCCGGTATTGACGGAAAGGCGGATTTCAATGCGGTCGCTGGGGCGTTGTGGGGTGGCTAATACCTGCCACTGAAACCCATTCGCCAGCGTTCCCTGTTGCCAGGCCGGGTCCGGCTGGAGCGCGTCAGCCTGCACGTAACTGGCTGCTGCCATCATAAGCAAACCGCCGGTTAAGAGTCGAATTTTTGTGCCCTGCATGTGAACCCCTGATCAACATTCCTGGTTACAAAGAGTGCCACACGCCCTGTAGCACTCTAAAGATGATGTTCAAAACACTCCGATTAGACCGCGCATGAAGCGAAACGTCACGGCATGAAGTGAAATTTACCCGAAATAAATCTTATCGAATTATGACAAGTATGCTGGGCCATTATGCGCAGGAGCCCGCACCCCGACAAGGGAATGCGGGCCAGAGGGAAGATTTTAGGAGGACAAACCGTGTGTTTTGCCGTCTGGCGCACGATTATTCAGCGTATCGTCGAGCTTTTTGTGGTCCAGCTCTTTCACCCACTTCGCCACAACCACCGTCGCCACACCGTTGCCGACCAGGTTAGTCAGGGCACGGGCTTCAGACATAAAGCGGTCGATACCGAGGATCAGCGCCAGCCCGGCCACCGGCAGGTGTCCGACGGCGGAGATCGTTGCCGCCAGCACGATAAAGCCGCTTCCCGTCACCCCTGCCGCCCCTTTCGAGGAGAGCAACAGCACCACCAGCAGCGTGATTTGATGGAAGATATCCATATGGCTGTTGGTGGCCTGGGCAATAAACACCGCCGCCATCGTCAGGTAGATGGACGTTCCGTCGAGGTTGAAGGAGTACCCGGTCGGAATAACCAGTCCCACCACCGATTTACGGCAGCCCAGCTTCTCCATCTTGTCGAGCATGCGCGGCAGCGCCGACTCGGACGAGGAGGTGCCCAGCACAATCAGCAGCTCTTCACGGATGTAGCGGATGAACTTGAAGATGCTGAAGCCGGTCGCGCGCGCAATGCTTCCCAGTACCACCACCACAAACAGAATACAGGTGATGTAGAAACAGATAATCAGCTGGCCCAGCTGCACCAGGGTACCAACGCCATATTTACCGATAGTAAATGCCATCGCCCCGAAGGCGCCAATAGGTGCCAGACGCATGATCATATTGATGATGCCGAAGATCACCTGCGAGAAGCTCTCAATGACGTTGAAAATCAGCTGGCCTTTGCTGCCGAGACGATGCAGGGCAAAACCAAACATCACGGCAAACAGCAGCACCTGCAGGATATTCCCGCTGGCGAAGGCACCAATCACGCTGCCGGGGATCACATCCAGCAGGAAGGCGACCACGCCCTGATCTTTTGCCTGATCGGCGTAAACCGCGACTGCTTTTGCATCCAGCGTCGAGGGGTCAACGTTCATGCCCGCGCCGGGCTGCACGACGTTAACAATCACCAGACCAATGATAAGCGCCAGGGTACTGACCACTTCGAAATAGAGCAGCGCTACCGCACCGGTGCGGCCAACGGCTTTCATGCTTTCCATGCCTGCGATGCCGGTCACAACGGTACAGAAAATAACCGGCGCGATAACCATCTTAATCAGCTTAACGAAGGCATCACCAAGCGGTTTCATCTGGGCGCCTAATTCAGGGTAGTAATGACCAAGCAGAATACCGATGGCAATCGCGGTTAAGACCTGAAAATAAAGACTTTTGAAGAGAGAGGTTTTCATAAGGTGTCCTTGGGAAGAAAAGCCACAGGTTTTGTAGGGTTGCTGCTCACCTGCGGCCTTAAAATACCACCCATAAATCAGGACAGATAGGAGTTCAGGCTGAATTTGAAACGAAAATGTTAAGAATTTTGAGCTGGCTCGCACAAGCCAGCAACATTTCAGTCATCTGCGCTATTGTCATCCTGTTTCAGATAACGACTTTCAAAAATATCGCCCGGCACCGCTTTGTCGAACAGGTATCCTTGTCCGCATTCAACCCCGGCATCGGCCAGCCAGCGACGCTGGGCTTCGGTTTCGATACCTTCCGCGATAATCCTCAACTTCAGGCTACGCGCCAGCTGGATAATCGCCTCGACCATGCTGCTGTCGTCCGGTAGCCCCTCCACGAAGGCCTTATCAATCTTCAGCACGTCTACCGGCAGGGTTTTCATATGCTGCAGCTGACGCAGCCCGGCGTATCCCATGCCAAAGTCATCCAGCGCAATACGCACCCCGGCATTGCGCAGCGGGCGAAGGATTGCCACGGCTTCGTTAGGATCGTCAATCCGGCGGCTCTCGGTGACCTCAAGAATTAGGGTATCGGGCTTGATCTGGTAGCGGTGAATCAGCGCCAGCAGGTCCGGGACCATGTTCGGATGCATCAGCTGTAGCGCCGACAGGTTGACCGACAGTGGCATCATCATCCCCCGCGACTGCCAGGCTGACAGCAAGCGGCAGGACTCTTCCAGCACCCAGTGACCCACGGTCACAATCAGGCCGCAGTTCTCAATACGGTCAATCAGCCCTTCCGGAAGCGCCCAGTTGCCATCCGCCTGCCGCACCCGCAGCAGCGCTTCGGCGCTATGAACCTTGCCGGTGCGCAGATCGACCTGCGGCTGCAGCCAGATGGCGAAATGGTTGCTGTCCAGCGCGGTGAGGATATCGTTCTCTTCTGACAGCCGCTGCTGCGCCTTCTCCATCTGCTCAGGTTCGAAGAACTGAATCTGATTTTTACCCTTCTGGCGAGCGGTAAACGCGGCGGAAAACGCCCGGCGGTAAAGTTGTTCTGCGGTCAGGTTGCCGTAAAACATCGCGATACCAATACTGGCGCTCGGACGCAGCTGGATCCCCTGCACCGGCAACCGCTCATTAATAACAGTGAGCACTTGCTGACCTAATGTGATGGCGTGCCACGGCTCCTTAACGCCATTGGCGATAATGACGAAGTCATAGCCGCTTACCTGGGTCAGCACCATGCGGGGCGCCAGCACAGTTTTCAGCTTTTCGACCAGCGTCAGTAACACCATTTCCCGCTGGCTCTCTTTCAGCACGCCGGCGGTATCCTGCAAGGTTTCGCAGGCCACCACCATCAGCGCCATGGTGTGCTGACGCTTCACCGCCTGCTCCAGCAGCACCATCAGAAACGCCTTGTTGGGCAGATCCGACACCGGGAAGCGGGTGGCATTGTGGTTGAGCTCATCATTCTGGCGCATCATGCGCTGCTGATTGAGGTTGTAGCTGCGTACCAGCATACCGATTTCGTCATCATGGTGCAGGCGCTGCAGGGGCAGCTGGTGCCCCATCTGTTGCTGCGGCGAGAGGGAGTCGAGCTCGCGGGCAATTCGACGTAACGGGTGGACAATCAACCGGTTAATGCACCAGGTCAGCGCCACGGTCAGCATCAGCGTCAATAATAAGTAAGTGGTTACCAACGTGGAGACCCAGCTGATAACGAATTTGTACATCCGCCAGGAGTCAGACTGCAGCACCAGATAGGCCAGCGGCTGCGGGTTGGCCGGCCGCTGCAGCGAATAGACCGGCAAAGAGATTTGCACCGGCATCTCAAACAGGCGTTTCATCATCACCGGTACCGGACGCTCCGGGATAAAGTTCATGCGCAGCGCCTGAAACTGGTTCGGCAGTACGACATCCGCCTGGCTGACGACGCCTGCCGGCTTGATGCTTTTAATAATGGCCTCCGCCTGGGGGATATCACCCTTCAGAATGGCGGCAGAAAGGGGCTCACGGATTGAGCGGGCGATGCTCTCGAGTTGTGTAGCCGTGTTGTAGCGATTCTGCTGAATGGCATGAAACAGCAAAATGACGCAAAAGACGAAAACAAACACCATGGTAACGGCAGTGACCATCGCCATTTGTTTGATAGTTAAAGAGCGGCTGACACGCAAAATGTATCTCCAGAAACGCGAAAGGCAGGTTAATCTACGAGTGCCCTGCTGCTTTGAGAGTATACCTTATCGGGAACTGATTAAGAGAGTGTAACCAGGTGTTTAGGGATTATTCTGGTTGCCGCTTCGCACAGAGGCTGGCGGCGGTATAGCTTCAGAACGCGGGAGCCAGCGGCTCCCGGTAATTTATTCGGCGCTGCGCAGCGAAATCTCGCCGCCGACCCAGGGTTTAATCACCCCATCCTGCTCCAGTAACAACGCGCCCTGCTCGTTGATACCGCGCGACGTGCCGTAAATCTCTTTGTCGCCGATGATCAGTTTTACCGCACGGTGGGCAAAGTTATCCAGCTTTTCCCAGCGAGGCAGGAACGGCGTTAACCCCTCCTGTTCGAAGATTTTCAGCGAGTGGCGCAGCTCATTGATAACACGCACGGCGAGGACATTACGATCGATAGCGATCCCCGCTTCCTGCAGGTTGATCCAGCCCTGATTGATGTCTTCGGCCTGCACGTTGCGCATCATCAGGTTGATCCCGGCTCCCATGACGATCTGCGCAGCATCACCGGTTTTCCCCGTCAGTTCCACGAGGATACCGGCCAGTTTACGATCGTTCAGATAGAGATCGTTTGGCCACTTCACGCGCACTTTATCGGCGCCCAGCGACTGCAGAACTTCTGCCAGCACAATGCCAATCACCAGACTCAGGCCGATCGCCGCGGCAGGCCCTTGTTCCAGACGCCAGTACATAGAGAGATAAAGGTTAGCGCCAAAAGGCGAAAACCATTTACGTCCCCGACGGCCACGACCCGCCTGCTGATACTCTGCTACGCAGCAGTCACCGGACTTTAGCTCGTTGAGCCTGTTGAGCAGATACTGGTTGGTAGAGTCGATCACCGGCAGAACGGCGACGCTGTTGTCGGTAATTTGACTGTGGATAAAGCCTTCATCCAGCAGCTGGATTGGCTCCGGCAGGCTGTAGCCCTTGCCCGGCACGGTAAAAACATCCACTCCCCAGTCACGCAGGGTCTGAATATGTTTATTGATGGCGGCGCGGCTCATGCCGAGCTGTTCACCCAGCTGCTCACCGGAATGAAAATCGCCGTCGGCCAGAATAGAGATCAGCTTCAGGGGGACGGTATGGTCTTTCATGCAATGGCCTCCACCGCATTCACTTCGCCATGATGGCCGATAAAGCGCACCTCTGGCTCCAGCCAGACATCAAATTTATCACCTACGCGCTGACGCACCTGATGAGCCAGCTGTACGACATCGTCGCTGGTCGCATTGTTTTCATTGATCAGTACTAGTGCCTGCTGGCGATGTACCGCCGCGCCGCCACAGGTTGTGCCTTTAAGCTGACACTGATCGATCAGCCAGCCCGCAGCCAGCTTGACGCTGCCGTCGGCCTGGGGATAGTGCGGTGCATTCGGCCACTGTGCGATTAAGGCATCAGCTTTTTCGCCGGAGATCACCGGGTTTTTAAAGAAACTCCCGGCATTGCCGTTCACTTTCGGGTCGGGCAGTTTACTCATGCGCATGTGGCAAACCGAATCGAAAATGTCTTTCGCAGTGACGGTTGCAGGGTCCAGCCGGGTGAGATCGCCGTAGGTGAGAACAGGCTGCCAGTTTTTTGTCAGGCGCAGGCCAACCGCGACGATGACATATTTATCCTGATACTCATGTTTGAAAATGCTGTCACGATAGCCAAAACGGCACTGTTCTGCGCTTAAACGCAGCGCGTTGCCCGTTGCAAGCTCGATGCAATCGACATAGTCGCAGACGTGTTTGAGTTCGATGCCATAGGCACCTATGTTCTGAATAGGAGATGAACCCGCGCAACCGGGGATCAGGGCGAGGTTTTCCAGCCCCGGCATGTTGTTTTCAAGGGTAAACTGCACCAGGTTATGCCAGTTCTCTCCGGCGCCCACGTGCAGACGCCAGCAATCCTGCGTCTCTTCAACCTCGATCCCGCTGATGCGGTTAACGATCACTGTGCCAGAAAAGTCTTCCAGAAAAAGAACGTTGCTGCCTTCGCCCAGAATAAGAACAGGCTGTTGGTGTTGCGTCGCGTGATTCCATGCGGCCAGCAGTTGCTGCGCATCGTCGGCCCGCACGATCTGTCGGGCATTTCGGTCAATACCGAAGGTATTCCAGGGCTTAAGGGAGTGATTCATAGAGGCTATCCAGATGCAAAAACCGGGATAGTTTACCCCATCGGGGGATCTTTGTCGGCTGGAATCGGGACATGTAGGCCGGGTAAGGTGGAGCCGCCACCCGGCTTTTTCGCGTATACGGCAAAAAACCCCGTACCTTGCGGTACGGGGTTTCTTTAATTGATGCCTGGCAGTTCCCTACTCTCGCATGGGGAGACCCCACACTACCATCGGCGCTACGGCGTTTCACTTCTGAGTTCGGCATGGGGTCAGGTGGGACCACCGCGCTACAGCCGCCAGGCAAATTCTGTAATCTGTATCAGCTGAAAATCATCTCAAATCCACCGAAACAGCTTCGGCGTTGTAAGGTTAAGCCTCACGGTTCATTAGTACCGGTTAGCTCAACGCATCGCTGCGCTTACACACCCGGCCTATCAACGTCATCGTCTTTAACGTTCCTTCAGGACCCTTGAAGGGTCAGGGAGAACTCATCTCGGGGCAAGTTTCGTGCTTAGATGCTTTCAGCACTTATCTCTTCCGCATTTAGCTACCGGGCAGTGCCATTGGCATGACAACCCGAACACCAGTGATGCGTCCACTCCGGTCCTCTCGTACTAGGAGCAGCCCCCCTCAATTCTCCAGCGCCCACGGCAGATAGGGACCGAACTGTCTCACGACGTTCTAAACCCAGCTCGCGTACCACTTTAAATGGCGAACAGCCATACCCTTGGGACCTACTTCAGCCCCGGATGTGATGAGCCGACATCGAGGTGCCAAACACCGCCGTCGATATGAACTCTTGGGCGGTATCAGCCTGTTATCCCCGGAGTACCTTTTATCCGTTGAGCGATGGCCCTTCCATACAGAACCACCGGATCACTATGACCTGCTTTCGCACCTGCTCGAGCCGTCACTCTCGCAGTCAAGCTAGCTTATGCCATTGCACTAACCTCCTGATGTCCGACCGATTAGCTAACCTTCGTGCTCCTCCGTTACTCTTTAGGAGGAGACCGCCCCAGTCAAACTACCCACCAGACACTGTCCGCAACCCGGATTACGGGTCCACGTTAGAACACCAGCCATTAAAGGGTGGTATTTCAAGGATGGCTCCACGCAGACTGGCGTCCACGCTTCAAAGCCTCCCACCTATCCTACACATCAAGGACCAGTGTTCAGTGTCAAGCTATAGTAAAGGTTCACGGGGTCTTTCCGTCTTGCCGCGGGTACACTGCATCTTCACAGCGATTTCAATTTCACTGAGTCTCGGGTGGAGACAGCCTGGCCATCATTACGCCATTCGTGCAGGTCGGAACTTACCCGACAAGGAATTTCGCTACCTTAGGACCGTTATAGTTACGGCCGCCGTTTACCGGGGCTTCGATCAAGAGCTTCTCCTTACGGATAACCCCATCAATTAACCTTCCGGCACCGGGCAGGCGTCACACCGTATACGTCCACTTTCGTGTTTGCACAGTGCTGTGTTTTTAATAAACAGTTGCAGCCAGCTGGTATCTTCGACTGATTTCAGCTCCACCCGCAGGGGCTTCACCTACATATCAGCGTGCCTTCTCCCGAAGTTACGGCACCATTTTGCCTAGTTCCTTCACCCGAGTTCTCTCAAGCGCCTTGGTATTCTCTACCTGACCACCTGTGTCGGTTTGGGGTACGATTTGATGTTACCTGATGCTTAGAGGCTTTTCCCTGGAAGCAGGGCATTTGTTGCTTCAGCACCGTAGTGCCTCGTCATCACACCTCAGCGTTAACAAGGTACCGGATTTACCTGGAACCTCCGCCTACATGCTTAAACCGGGACAACCGTCGCCCGGCCAACATAGCCTTCTCCGTCCCCCCCTTCGCAGTAACACCGAGTACAGGAATATTAACCTGTTTCCCATCGACTACGCCTTTCGGCCTCGCCTTAGGGGTCGACTCACCCTGCCCCGATTAACGTTGGACAGGAACCCTTGGTCTTCCGGCGAGCGGGCTTTTCACCCGCTTTATCGTTACTTATGTCAGCATTCGCACTTCTGATACCTCCAGCATGCCTCACAGCACACCTTCAACGGCTTACAGAACGCTCCCCTACCCAACAACACATAGTGTCGCTGCCGCAGCTTCGGTGCATGGTTTAGCCCCGTTACATCTTCCGCGCAGGCCGACTCGACCAGTGAGCTATTACGCTTTCTTTAAATGATGGCTGCTTCTAAGCCAACATCACGGCTGTCTGTGCCTTCCCACATCGTTTCCCACTTAACCATGACTTTGGGACCTTAGCTGGCGGTCTGGGTTGTTTCCCTCTTCACGACGGACGTTAGCACCCGCCGTGTGTCTCCCGTGATAACATTCTCCGGTATTCGCAGTTTGCATCGGGTTGGTAAGCCGGGATGGCCCCCTAGCCGAAACAGTGCTCTACCCCCGGAGATGAGTTCACGAGGCGCTACCTAAATAGCTTTCGGGGAGAACCAGCTATCTCCCGGTTTGATTGGCCTTTCACCCCCAGCCACAAGTCATCCGCTAATTTTTCAACATTAGTCGGTTCGGTCCTCCAGTTAGTGTTACCCAACCTTCAACCTGCCCATGGCTAGATCACCGGGTTTCGGGTCTATACCCTGCAACTTAACGCCCAGTTAAGACTCGGTTTCCCTTCGGCTCCCCTATACGGTTAACCTTGCTACAGAATATAAGTCGCTGACCCATTATACAAAAGGTACGCAGTCACACCACAAGGGTGCTCCCACTGCTTGTACGTACACGGTTTCAGGTTCTTTTTCACTCCCTCGCCGGGGTTCTTTTCGCCTTTCCCTCACGGTACTGGTTCACTATCGGTCAGTCAGGAGTATTTAGCCTTGGAGGATGGTCCCCCCATATTCAGACAGGATACCACGTGTCCCGCCCTACTCTTCGAGTTCACAGCAAGTGTGCTTTCATGTACGGGACTATCACCCTGTACCGTCGGACTTTCCAGACCGTTCCACTAACACACAAGCTGATTCAGACTCCGGGCTGCTCCCCGTTCGCTCGCCGCTACTGGGGGAATCTCGGTTGATTTCTTTTCCTCGGGGTACTTAGATGTTTCAGTTCCCCCGGTTCGCCTCGTTAACCTATGTATTCAGTTAACGATAGTGTGTCGGAACACACTGGGTTTCCCCATTCGGACATCGCCGGGTCAAAGGTTCATATCACCTCGCCGGCGCTTTTCGCAGATTAGCACGTCCTTCATCGCCTCTGACTGCCAGGGCATCCACCGTGTACGCTTAGTCGCTTAACCTCACAACCCGAAGCTGTTTCACTTCGCGTTGTGAAAATTTGAAGACTCGAACACACTTTCCATCTGTTCCTGTTACGGAGAACAGACACAGTGTGTCGTTTCAATTTTCAGCTTGATCCAGATTTTTAAAGAGCAAATATCTCAAACGTGACTCTGAAGTCAGTTTTGAGATACTGATTGGTTGTGCCTTTCACTCACACCCAGCAAGTGGCGTCCCCTAGGGGATTCGAACCCCTGTTGCCGCCGTGAAAGGGCGGAGTCCTAACCGCTAGACGAAGGGGACACGATGTGTCACGACTTCGCAGCCGTCTTGCTCGTTACTTTTCATCAGACAATCTGTGTGAGCACTACAAAGGCAGGTTCTTTAAGGTAAGGAGGTGATCCAACCGCAGGTTCCCCTACGGTTACCTTGTTACGACTTCACCCCAGTCATGAATCACAAAGTGGTAAGCGCCCTCCCGAAGGTTAAGCTACCTACTTCTTTTGCAACCCACTCCCATGGTGTGACGGGCGGTGTGTACAAGGCCCGGGAACGTATTCACCGTAGCATTCTGATCTACGATTACTAGCGATTCCGACTTCATGGAGTCGAGTTGCAGACTCCAATCCGGACTACGACGCACTTTATGAGGTCCGCTTGCTCTCGCGAGGTCGCTTCTCTTTGTATGCGCCATTGTAGCACGTGTGTAGCCCTACTCGTAAGGGCCATGATGACTTGACGTCATCCCCACCTTCCTCCAGTTTATCACTGGCAGTCTCCTTTGAGTTCCCGGCCTAACCGCTGGCAACAAAGGATAAGGGTTGCGCTCGTTGCGGGACTTAACCCAACATTTCACAACACGAGCTGACGACAGCCATGCAGCACCTGTCTCAGAGTTCCCGAAGGCACCAATCCATCTCTGGAAAGTTCTCTGGATGTCAAGAGTAGGTAAGGTTCTTCGCGTTGCATCGAATTAAACCACATGCTCCACCGCTTGTGCGGGCCCCCCGTCAATTCATTTGAGTTTTAACCTTGCGGCCGTACTCCCCAGGCGGTCGACTTAACGCGTTAGCTCCGGAAGCCACGCCTCAAGGGCACAACCTCCAAGTCGACATCGTTTACGGCGTGGACTACCAGGGTATCTAATCCTGTTTGCTCCCCACGCTTTCGCACCTGAGCGTCAGTCTTTGTCCAGGGGGCCGCCTTCGCCACCGGTATTCCTCCAGATCTCTACGCATTTCACCGCTACACCTGGAATTCTACCCCCCTCTACAAGACTCTAGCCTGCCAGTTTCGAATGCAGTTCCCAAGGTTGAGCCCGGGGATTTCACATCCGACTTGACAGACCGCCTGCGTGCGCTTTACGCCCAGTAATTCCGATTAACGCTTGCACCCTCCGTATTACCGCGGCTGCTGGCACGGAGTTAGCCGGTGCTTCTTCTGCGAGTAACGTCAATTGCTGAGGTTATTAACCTCAACACCTTCCTCCTCGCTGAAAGTACTTTACAACCCGAAGGCCTTCTTCATACACGCGGCATGGCTGCATCAGGCTTGCGCCCATTGTGCAATATTCCCCACTGCTGCCTCCCGTAGGAGTCTGGACCGTGTCTCAGTTCCAGTGTGGCTGGTCATCCTCTCAGACCAGCTAGGGATCGTCGCCTAGGTGAGCCGTTACCCCACCTACTAGCTAATCCCATCTGGGCACATCTGATGGCAAGAGGCCCGAAGGTCCCCTCTTTGGTCTTGCGACGTTATGCGGTATTAGCTACCGTTTCCAGTAGTTATCCCCTCCATCAGGCAGTTTCCCAGACATTACTCACCCGTCCGCCACTCGTCACCCGAAGAGCAAGCTCTTCTGTGCTACCGTTCGACTTGCATGTGTTAGGCCTGCCGCCAGCGTTCAATCTGAGCCATGATCAAACTCTTCAATTTAAGTTTGATGCTCGTGAATTAAACTTCGTAATGAATTACGTATGTTCACTCAGAGACTTGGTATTCATTTATTGTCTTGCGACATTAAGAATCCATGTCACTTTGAGTGCCCACACAGATTGTCTGATAAATTGTTAAAGAGCAGTGCCGCTTCGCTTTTTCGCTGCGGCGCGGGGTGTGCATATTACGCTTTCCCGCCTCAGAGTCAAGCAATTATTTTTGCTTTTCTCCGTGAGGTTCTTATCGAACCCCGCTGACCCGGCGGCTTGTTTGCCGTTGTTCCGTGTCAGTGGAGGCGCATTATAGGGAGTTATCTGACGGTGACAAGCATAAATCTTAAAAAGTTTTCCGTTCGCTTACTTTTCGTCCTTTACGTTTATTAAAGCCGCGATGTGCGGGTTAATTGCGCAATTTCCCGGGCGAAACTGGCGACCTGCGACCAGTCGGTGTAGACCACTTCTTTACGGGTATCCGTTTCGCCGCCGGTCATCTTCATAATAAGACGGATCATAAAGCGATCGTACCAGCGATAGCGTGGGTAACGCAGGGCACCGGCAAAGACAGCGCAGGCAACTGGCTTCCAGGGGGAGCTCAGCAAAAACTTGCGCGTATAGCTATTGGTCTGCGGCGTACGCTTTTCCGCTTTACGTGCCACCAGGTTCACCGAGTAGAAAGCGCCCGGCAGGCTGTTCAGCGTTGCCGTATGTTTTTTCACAAAGCGATCCACCGCCGGATGGAAATGGCCATAACGAATTGAGGCGCCGATCACCACGCGGTCATACTCCTGCCACGCAATCTCTTCGGTGCGGTTCAGATTGATGACATCTGAATAGATACCCTGCTCTTTTAACTCCGAAGCCAGAAAGGCGGCAATCTCCCGCGTCTGCCCGTCGCGCGTTGAAAATAGAATTAATGTTTTCATAAACGGTTCCCTTATTCGCGCCAGAATGTTGGTGTAAAGAGGACCAACAGCGTAAAGACCTCAAGACGTCCGAACAGCATGTTAGCAATCAGGATCCACTTCGCGACTGGATTCATGCTGGCAAAGTTATCTGCAACCACGCCAAGGCCTGGTCCCAGGTTGTTCAGTGTGGCGACAACGGAGGCAAACGCCGAGAAGTCATCGACGCCGGTCGCGATAATCGCCAGCATGCTGACAATAAAGACCAGCGCGTAGGCGGAGAAGAAGCCCCATACCGCTTCCAGAATACGTTCCGGCAGCGCGCGGTTACCCAGCTTGATGCTGTAAACCGCATTCGGGTGGACCAGACGTTTCAGCTCGCGGTTCCCCTGTTTAAACAGCAGCAGGATGCGGATCACCTTCAGGCCACCACCCGTCGAACCGGCGCAGCCGCCGATGAAAGCCGAACAGAGCAGCAGGACAGGCAGGAAGAGCGGCCAGCGCGCAATACTGTCGGTGGTAAACCCTGCCGTGGTCGCCATCGACACGACCTGGAAGAACGCCTGGTTAAGAGTAGTGAGCGCCGAGTTATAGACATCGTGTAGCCACAACACCAGGGTACAGATAGCCACCAGCGTCAGCTGCACGCCGATAAACATGCGGAATTCCGGGTCGCGCCAGTACACCTTCAGATTACGGCCGCTTAATAAAGAGAAGTGCAGGCCATAGTTACAGCCGGAGATCAGCAGGAAGACCGCAATAATGGTGTTGATCGTCGGGCTGTCAAAGTAGCCAACGCTGGCGTCATGGGTAGAGAACCCGCCAATAGCGATGGTGGCAAAGCTATGGCCGATAGCATCAAAGGCGGGCATCCCGGCGAACCACAGCGCCAGCGCGCAGGCCACCGTCAGCAATACATAGATAAGCCATAACGTTTTGGCCGTCTCGGCAATACGCGGGCGCATTTTGTTATCTTTCAGCGGCCCCGGCATCTCGGCACGATAGAGCTGCATCCCCCCGACGCCCAGTATGGGCAGGATAGCCACGGCCAATACGATGATCCCCATACCGCCGAACCACTGCAGCATCTGCCGGTAGAAGAGGATGGCATGGGGTAACGAGTCCAGCCCCACCAGCGTCGTGGCCCCGGTTGTTGTCAGGCCAGAGAAGGATTCAAAAAACGCATCCGTAACGCTCAGGTTGGGTTGTTCGGAGAAGATAAAGGGCAGCGAACCCACGCTTCCCAGTACGGTCCAGAACAGCACCACGATAAGGAAACCTTCGCGGGATTTCAGCTCCCCTTTCTGACGACGGTTAGGCCACCACAGCAGGGAACCAATCATCAGCGCGACAAAAAAGGTCTGCGTAAAGGCGCGGCCCGCACCATCCCGATAAATAAGCGCCACCAGTCCAGGGAGGATCATCGTCCCGGAAAAAAGTATGACCAGCAATCCAACGATTCGGGTTATGGCACGAAAATGCATCTCTGCCGCTTCCTTAGGTATTCAAAAAGTAAGGTGGGGATTATTCTTCAATCGGCCGTAATTGCAACGAACCACGACTAAAATCAGCCAGTTTTGCTGAGAATGCCGGAAGCGACGCCTGGGGTAGCGCCACCCGCAATTGCACCATCGCCTGGTAATCACTGTGCACGATCAGGCCCTGATACTGCTTCAGCAACGCTTCGATGCCGGATAACTGGGCGTAATCGCACAATAAAGTATATTCGGTAAGTGGTGTTTTGCGGAGGGTAGTCAGATGATTCAGCGCCTGCTGGACCCCACCGCCATAGGCCTTGACCAGCCCGCCCGTTCCTAACAGTACGCCGCCGTAGTATCGCACCACGACGGCGGTGATTTCGCCAACGCCGCTGCCCATTAGCTGAGAGAGCATGGGTTTGCCCGCCGTGCCCGCCGGTTCACCATCATCCGAGAAGCCGAGTTTTTGCGAGTCGTCAGGCGGCCCGGCCACCCACGCCACACAGTGGTGGCGGGCGTCAGGATGTTCCGCGCGTACCGACTCAACAAAGGCTTTTGCCGCCTCCACGCCGTCGGTATGGGCCAACAGCGTGATAAAACGACTTTTCTTGATCTCTTCCGTAAAGGTGACCGGCGCTGCCGGTATGAGCCAGCTTTCCATTACGCCAGCTTCAGGTCTCGCGTCATGTTTTCAGTACCGTTTTCGTGGATCACCACGTTATCTTCGATACGGATCCCGCCAAACGGCTTCAGCGCTTCAATTTTCTGCCAGTTGAAGTGTTTGCTGAACTGCCCTTCACGCCACGGTGCCAGCAGCGACTCAATAAAGTAGATGCCCGGCTCGATGGTCAGCACCATGCGCGGCTGCAGGATGCGCGTACAGCGCAGGTACGGATATTTGGACGGCGCTGCCAGATGCGTACCGGTGTCATCCTGCATAAAGCCTGCGGTGTCGTGTACCTGCAAACCCAACGGGTGACCGATGCCGTGCGGCATAAATGGCCCGGTCAGGTCGTTTTCCACCATCGCCTCTTCGCTCATATCGCTGACGATCTGGTGCTTGCGCAGCAGTTTGGCAATGCGCTGATGGAACTGGACATGGTAATCCACGTAGCTTACGCCCGCCTTCATGGTAGCGATGAGGGCCAACTGCTCGTCGTTCACGTCTTTGATAAGCGCAGCGAACTCGGTGTCGCTGTTTCCGGCCCAGGTACGGGTGAGGTCAGCGGCGTAGCCGTTATATTCCGCACCGGCATCCAGCAGGAAGCTGCGCATTTCGGACGGCGCGCGGTGATCGAGTTTGGTGTAGTGCAGTACCGCCGCGTGCTCGTTCAGCGCCACGATGTTGCTGTAAGGAACGTCGGTATCACGATGGCCGGTGGCCGTCAGGTAGGCCTGGTTAATATCAAACTCGCTCATGCCGGACAGGAAGGCTTCATGGGCCGCTCGATGGCCGTTCACCGCGGTTTTTTGCGCTTCACGCATGCACGCCAGTTCATAGTCGGTCTTATAAGAGCGGTAGTAATGCAGATAGTCGATAACGCCTTTCGGGTTGATGTTATCCGCAGCGATCTCCAGACCGCGCGCGCGTTCAGGCACCGGGCCGATATAGGCGATGTTGCCGCGTGCTGCAGGTAACTGGCTGCCAATGCCGTCAGCTTTCGGCAGGGCAATCACCTCGACTTCATCCGTCCAGAAGGAGGTCGGCAGCGGTTCCACGTTGTGCCAGTAATCCACCGGCAGGTAGAACCACAGTTTCGGCTTGTTCACGCCATCCACCAGCAACCAGCAGTTGGGAACCTGCGTAACCGGCACCCAGGCTTTAAATTGCGGGTTCACCTTGAAGGGATAAGCATGATCGTCGAGGAAGACATTGAACAGCTCGCCGGAGTGGATAAGTAGGGCATCCAGCTTAAAGCGAGCCAGTACGTCGCGGGTACGTTCCTGTAAGGTAACAATATGATTTTTGTAGAGCGCGGCCAGTGAGTCCATCATTATTCCTTTCGTTTTGACCTCAAGTCTCCGCATCTTAGCACACCTCAGAAAGGCTGCGTGATCTTCACCGAGCGTGATCGGGCCTACAATTATTTAATGACTAATTTGCATTTCATTAACACAAAACCCACACTCCGATTCATCTGGTATGACCAGATCCAATTGCTGGATTCAGGAGACTGACATGCTCTACAAAGGCGACACCCTGTACGTAGACTGGCTGGAAGGTGGCATTGCCGAACTGGTATTCGACGCCCCCGGCTCAGTGAATAAGCTGGACACCGCAACCGTGGCCAGCCTTGGAAATGCTCTGGACGTTCTTGAAAAACAAACCGATTTAAAAGGTCTGCTGCTGCGTTCCGAAAAAGCGGCATTTATCGTCGGCGCGGACATTACCGAATTCCTCTCGCTGTTCCTGGTGCCTCAGGAGCAGCTGAGCCAGTGGCTGCATTTCGCCAACAGCGTCTTTAACCGTCTGGAAGATCTCCCGGTCCCGACGATTTCCGCAGTCAATGGCTATGCGCTGGGCGGCGGCTGCGAATGCGTACTGGCCACCGATTACCGTCTGGCGACGCCGGATCTGCGCATCGGCCTGCCGGAAACCAAACTGGGCATTATGCCGGGCTTTGGCGGCTCGGTCCGTCTGCCGCGCCTGCTGGGTGCCGACAGCGCCCTTGAGATCATCGCCGCCGGTAAAGATGTCGGTGCCGATCAGGCGCTGAAGCTTGGTCTGGTTGATGGCGTGGTGAAGCCTGAAAAACTGCGCGAAGGGGCAGTGGCGATCCTGCGCCAGGCGATTAACGGCGATCTCGACTGGAAAGCGAAACGCCAGCCGAAACTGGAGCCACTGCACTTAAGTAAGATTGAAGCCACCATGAGCTTCACCATCGCCAAAGGCATGGTGATGCAGACGGCGGGTAAACACTATCCGGCGCCTGTTACGGCGGTGAAAACCATCGAAGCTGCCGCACGTCTGGGCCGTGACGAAGCACTGAAATTAGAAAATCAAAGTTTCGTCCCGCTGGCTCACACTAACGAAGCGCGTGCTCTGGTGGGTATTTTCCTCAACGACCAGTTCGTGAAGGGCAAAGCGAAGCAGCTCACCAAAAATGTCGAGACGCCAAAACAGGCCGCAGTGCTGGGCGCAGGCATCATGGGCGGCGGCATCGCATATCAGTCCGCCTGGAAAGGCGTGCCTGTAGTCATGAAAGATATCAACGACAAATCGCTGACCCTGGGCATGACCGAAGCGGCCAAGCTGCTGAACAAACAGCTGGAACGCGGCAAGATTGACGGCCTGAAGCTCTCCGGGGTGATCTCCACCATCCATCCGACCCTGGAATACAGCGGGTTCGATCGCGTGGACGTGGTTGTTGAAGCGGTCGTCGAAAACCCGAAAGTGAAAAAAGCGGTGCTGGCGGAAACAGAAGACAAGGTGCGCCCGGATACCGTGCTGGCGTCCAATACCTCGACTATTCCCATCGGCGAACTGGCCAGCGTCCTGAAGCGCCCGGAAAACTTCTGCGGGATGCACTTCTTTAACCCGGTGCACCGCATGCCGCTGGTTGAAGTGATCCGCGGAGAGAAAACCTCCGATGCAACCATCGCCAAAGTGGTGGCGTGGGCCAGCAAGATGGGCAAAACCCCGATTGTGGTTAACGACTGCCCGGGCTTCTTCGTCAACCGCGTGCTGTTCCCGTACTTTGCCGGTTTCAGCCAGCTGCTGCGCGACGGGGCTGACTTCCGCAAGATCGATAAAGTGATGGAAAAACAGTTTGGCTGGCCAATGGGCCCGGCCTATCTGCTGGACGTCGTCGGCATTGATACCGCCCATCACGCCCAGGCGGTGATGGCGGCAGGTTTCCCGGAGCGGATGCAGAAAGATTATCGCGATGCTATCGACGCGCTCTTCGAATCCAGTCGCTACGGTCAGAAAAACGGCCTCGGCTTCTGGCGTTATAAAGAAGACAGCAAAGGCAAGCCGAAGAAAGAGGAAGACGCCACCGTGGATAGCCTGCTGGCAGACGTCAGCAACGCGAAGCGCGATTTCAGCGACGAAGAGATCGTTGCCCGCATGATGATCCCGATGGTCAACGAAGTGGTGCGCTGTCTCGAAGAGGGCATTATCGCCAGCCCGGCGGAAGCCGATATGGCGCTGGTCTACGGCCTGGGCTTCCCTCCGTTCCACGGCGGCGCGTTCCGCTGGCTGGATACGCTCGGCAGCGCCCGCTATCTGGATATGACGCAGCAGTACGAGCATCTCGGCCCGCTGTATCAGGCTCCGGAAGGTCTGCGTAATAAAGCGCGTCACAACGAAGCGTACTATCCCCCGGTTGAGCCTGCCCGTCCGGTTGGCGCACTGAAAACGGCTTAAGGAGTCACAATGGAACAGGTTGTCATTGTCGATGCAATTCGCACCCCGATGGGCCGTTCGAAGGGCGGCGCATTTCGTCACGTGCGCGCGGAAGATCTCTCCGCACATTTAATGCGTAGCCTGCTGGCGCGCAACCCGGCGCTGGAGGCTACCGCGCTGGACGATATCTACTGGGGCTGCGTGCAGCAGACCCTGGAACAGGGCTTCAACATCGCCCGTAACGCCGCGCTGCTGGCGGAAATTCCGCACTCGGTACCGGCTGTTACCGTCAACCGCCTGTGCGGTTCGTCGATGCAGGCCCTGCACGATGCGGCACGCATGATCATGACCGGCGACGCGCAGGTGTGCATGATTGGCGGCGTAGAGCACATGGGCCACGTGCCGATGAGCCACGGCGTCGATTTCCATCCCGGCATGAGCCGCAACGTGGCAAAAGCCGCGGGCATGATGGGGCTGACGGCGGAGATGCTCTCCCGCCTGCACGGTATCAGTCGCGAAATGCAGGACAGCTTTGCCGCCCGCTCGCACGCCCGCGCCTGGGCCGCGACGCAGTCCGGCGCCTTCAAAAATGAAATTCTGCCAACCGGCGGTCACGACGCCGATGGCGTGCTCAAGCAGTTCTACTTCGACGAAGTGATCCGCCCGGAAACCACCGTCGAAGCGCTCTCGACGCTGAAACCGGCCTTTGATCCGGTGACCGGCACCGTGACGGCGGGCAGTTCTTCCGCTCTGTCCGATGGTGCAGCCGCTATGCTGGTAATGAGCGAAAGCCGCGCCCGCGAACTGGGGCTGACGCCGCGGGCGCGCATCCGCTCGATGGCGGTGGTCGGCTGCGATCCGTCAATTATGGGTTACGGCCCGGTACCGGCGTCGAAGCTGGCGCTGAAAAAAGCCGGGCTTACCACCAGCGATATCGACGTTTTCGAGATGAACGAAGCCTTCGCCGCGCAGATCCTGCCGTGCATTAAGGATCTGGGACTGATGGATCAGATCGACGAGAAGATTAACCTCAACGGCGGCGCCATCGCACTGGGTCACCCGCTGGGCTGTTCCGGGGCGCGTATCAGCACCACGCTTATCAACCTGATGGAACGAAAAGATGCCCAGTTTGGTCTGGCGACCATGTGTATCGGGTTGGGTCAGGGGATCGCGACGGTATTTGAGAGGGTGTAATCGAAGAATATTCCCCTAAATCATTCGCGTTGCATCGCGGCGGCAACTGCGCGAATCCCCGGGAACATAGTTAACTATGTGACCGGGGTGAGCAAAGGCAGCCAACAAAGAGGCAGCGTGAATGATGACGGGGAAAGGTTTAGTTGCCGTTTTCCCGCCTGTCAGGGGCGGGTTTTTTTCGTCTCAAATAAACGCAAACGCGTCGCCAAACAGACGATCTTCACGCGCGCCACGCTCGTTGCAGAACAGGTCGCGGGCAATTTTCGCCATCTCGAAACGACCGGCAATGTAGATATCGTGGTTTACCAGAGTGCCATGATCCTGCAGTACCGCCGTTAACACGGTGCCGCTGCGACCGCGCCAGCCCTCTTCAGGCTGCTCCACCACTGGCTCAACGCGCAGGTTAGGATGGGTCACGCTCAGCGCTTCCAGCTCGGAGAGATCGTAAAGGTGCTTCGACTCACGGCCACCCCAGTAGATGGTGATATCGCGGTCCGGGTTACGCGCCAGCGCCGTCAGCAGGATGGAGCGTGCGTAGGAGAAACCGGTGCCGCCGGCAATCAGGATCAGCGGACGCTCTTCATCATCGCGCAGCCAGGCTTCCCCGTGAGGGATATCAATCTCGATCTCGTTCTCTTTCAGAATGCGATCCATCACCGCCATCGCATACAGGTTGAGCTCTGACGCCCCAATGTGCAGCTCGATAAACTCTTGCTCGTCCGGCGTGGAGGCCATTGAGAAAGGACGCTTATCCCGCTCATCCATCACCACCATCAGATACTGGCCAGCGCGGAAGGAGAACGCCGATTCAGGTACTAAACGGACGCGATATACAGTGTCGGTGATAGCGTCTACCGAGGTCACTTTACAGCTTAAGGTTGTCATTCGCTCTCTCTGTCAGTCGGTAAGTCTATGAGGCTTAACGGTCGGAATCCGGCGTACCGTTATTCATTATGGCCAGTTCATCCCAGATCGCGTCAATTCGCGCAGTCACCTCAGGATCCTTTTTGATCGGTCGACCCCATTCACGTTGGGTTTCGCCGGGCCATTTATTGGTGGCATCCAGTCCCATTTTTGAGCCAAGACCGGAAACCGGCGAGGCAAAATCCAGGTAATCAATCGGCGTGTTTTCAACTAACACGGTATCGCGTGCCGGGTCCATACGGGTGGTGATGGCCCAGATAACGTCATTCCAGTCACGGGCATTGACGTCATCATCGCAAACGATCACAAACTTGGTATACATAAACTGGCGCAGGAAAGACCATACGCCCATCATCACCCGTTTTGCGTGACCCGCGTACTGCTTCTTAATAGTCACCACCGCCAGGCGATAAGAGCATCCTTCCGGAGGCAGATAAAAATCAACAATTTCCGGGAACTGCTTTTGCAAAATAGGCACAAACACTTCGTTGAGCGCCACGCCGAGTACGGCAGGTTCATCCGGCGGACGTCCGGTGTAGGTGGAGTGGTAAATTGCATCTTCCCGCTGGGTAATGTGCGTCACGGTAAACACCGGGAAGTTGTCAATTTCATTGTAATAGCCGGTGTGGTCGCCATACGGCCCTTCCGGTGCCATCTCACCCGCCTCGATGTAGCCTTCGAGGACAATTTCGGCGCTGGCGGGCACTTCCAGATCGTTAGAAATGCACTTCACCACTTCGGTTTTGGTGCCGCGCAGTAACCCGGCAAAGGCGTATTCGGACAGCGTGTCCGGCACCGGCGTCACCGCGCCGAGGATGGTGGCCGGATCGGCACCCAGCGCTACGGATACCGGGAAGCGTTCGCCCGGATGCGCCGCACACCACTCCTGGAAATCAAGCGCGCCGCCGCGATGCGACAGCCAGCGCATGATAAGTTTGTTCTTGCCGATCAGCTGCTGACGGTAGATCCCGAGATTCTGGCGCTCTTTATGCGGACCGCGCGTCACGGTCAGACCCCAGGTGATCAGCGGGGCGGCGTCTTCGGGCCAGCACTGCATGATCGGAATACGCGTCAGATCGACCGCGTCGCCTTCCACAATTTTCTGCTGGCAGGGCGCGCCGCGCAGACGTTTGGTCGGCATGTTCAGCACCTGCTTAAACTGCGGCAGCTTATCAAAGAGATCGCGAAAACCTTTTGGCGGCTCAGGCTCTTTCAGAAAAGCCAGCAGCTTACCCACTTCACGCAACGCGCTGACATCCTCCTGGCCCATGCCCATCGCCACACGCTTTGGTGTGCCAAACAGGTTACAAAGCACCGGCATGGTGTAGCCTTTCGGGTTTTCAAACAGGAGCGCGGGCCCACCGGCACGGAGGGTGCGGTCGGCAATCTCTGTCATCTCCAGATAAGGATCGACAGGAAGGGTAATACGTTTGAGTTCGCCCTGCTTTTCCAGCAGTTCCAGGAAGTCGCGTAGATCGTTGTATTTCATGCAGTTAGTCAAGCTCTCTCTGTAAGCGTTTCATTATACGGCGTAAGACTGCGTGATGCTGTATTTTTGTTAAATTAGCGTGAAGATTCATGCCTTCTTCTGCGTACTGCCATTATAATCAGCTTAGCGATCCCGCCAGGGTTTTGATATGCTTGCCGGCATAACAAGCGGAAAAGAGTCATTATGCAGGCCTGGTATTTACTGTATTGCAAGCGCGGGCAACTTCAGCGTGCTCAGGAACATCTGGAACGCCAGGCGGTGAACTGCCTGACGCCCATGATCACGCTTGAAAAAATGGTCCGCGGTAGACGCACAACGGTCAGCGAGCCGCTGTTCCCGAACTATCTGTTTGTTGAATTCGACCCCGAAGTGATCCACACCACCACCATCAATGCGACGCGCGGTGTCAGCCACTTCGTGCGCTTTGGCGTGCATCCGGCTACGGTGCCCTCTTCCGTCATCCACCAGCTCTCGGTCTATAAACAGCCAGAAGACATTACCGATCCTGATACGCCCTTCTCCGGCGATGATGTGGTGATCACCGAAGGAGCGTTCGAAGGGCTGGTGGCGATTTTCGCTGAGCCGGACGGTGAAGCCCGCTCCATGCTGCTGCTGAACTTACTGAATAAAGAAGTGAAGCAGAGCGTGAAAAATACCAGCTTCCGCAAAGTTTAAAATTCAACGCCAAACAGACGACACACGTTGTCATCCGTCTGTGCAGCCAGCCACTGCGCATCCTCTGTGCGCCAGTGCGCAACCCGCTCAAGGATATGCCCTAAATACGCCGGTTCGTTGCGGCGTGATGCCGGTTTGGGGCTGAGATCGCGCGGCAGCAGGTACGGCGCATCGGTCTCAATCAGTAGACGATCGGCAGGAATAACCGGCAGCAGCTCGCGTAACTCCAGCCCGCGTCGTTCATCGCAGACCCATCCGGTTATCCCCAGATACAGACCGCGATCCAGACAGTCTGCCGCCTCCTGCCGCGTGCCGGTAAAACAGTGCAGCACCGCACCGGGCAGCTTATTCAGCCAGGGTTCCAGCAGCGCCAGAAAACGTTCATGGGCGTCGCGGCAGTGCATAAACACCGGCATCCCCAGCTCTGCTGCCAGCGCAAGCTGGGCGCTGAAGGCGTGTTCCTGCTCGGCGGGGGTCGAGAAGTTGCGATTAAAGTCGAGGCCACACTCGCCGATAGCCACCACTTCCGGCGAGGCGGCCAGTGCCCGCAGCCTGTCTGCGCTTTCGGCCGTCCATTGACTGCTGTCATGAGGATGGACGCCCGCCGTTGACCAGCAACGGTCGTAACGCTGCGCCAGCTGGTGCGCCTGCTCACTTTCATGCAGGTTGGTGCCCGTCAGCAGTAATCCGTTTACGCCTGCGGCGAAGGCCCGGGCGACGACCTCATCGCGATCCTGGGCAAACTGCGGGCTGGTCAGGTTCAGACCGATATCAAACATGCTCGCTCCCATATGACAACCGCCCTGGCGGGCGGTTGATATTACTCTTCTGACTCTTCCTCGTGATCTTCACGTCGCTTGCCGGTATAGAAGCGCGAGAAGAAGACACCCACCTCAAACAGGCAATACATCGGGATCGCCAGCAGGGTTTGCGAGAAAACATCCGGCGGCGTTAACAGCATGCCAACCACAAAGGCGCCCACCAGAATGTACGGGCGTTTTTTACGTAAATCTTCCGGGGTGGTGACCCCTACCCAGCAGAGCAGCACGATGGCAACCGGCACCTCAAACGCCACGCCAAACGCCATAAACAGCGCCATGACGAAGCTCAGATAGCTGGCGATATCGGTTGAAACCTGCACCCCTACCGGCGCGGTATTTGCCAGGAAGCCAAACGCCAGCGGGAAGACCACGAAGTAGGCAAAGGCCATGCCGATATAGAACAGCAGCGAGCTGGAGACCAGCAGCGGGATCACCAGACGGCGTTCATGCTTATACAGCGCCGGGGCGATAAAGGCCCAGACCTGATAAAGGATCACCGGCGCAGAGGCAATCAGCGATACCCAGAAGGTCAGCTTGATCGGCGTGAAGAACGGCGAGGCGACGTCGGTCGCAATCATGGTCGCGCCGAGCGGCATCTGCTTAATCAGCGGCGCAGAGACCACCTGATAGATGTCGTTGGCGAAATAGACCAGGCCTAAAAAAATGAGGCAAACCGCAATAATGCAGTTCATCAGGCGCTTACGCAGCTCGATCAGGTGCGTAATCAGCGGTTGAGTTTCATCTACTGCCATGTTTACGATTTATCACTCGACGAGGAGGACGGCTCAGCGGCGGGTGCAGGTTTCTTCTCTGCAGGCGCTGGCGTCGGTTCTTGTTTTTTGATCACCGGCTCTGAAGGCGTCTGTTCGGGCGCACTGGCCTGGTGTTCAGCAGTGGCAGGCGTCACGCCTTCGTGCTGCGCTTCGTTATCTTTGACCAGCGGATTGCGAATGGTATTGGCTTCATCACTCGATTTTTCCGGATCGTTGACGCTGTAGGAGCGCTTCATGGATTCCGCCGCTTCGCGCAGTTCGTCCATAGAGGCTTTGAGTTCCGGCGTCAGGTTATCCATGCTCGCCTTCTCTACTTTTTTCAGGCTATCCTGAAACTCCTGCAGCTTAAGCTCCTGCGCCAGCTCATTCTGAACCGTTGTCGCCAGCGATCGTAGCGCGCGCACCCAGCCTGCAATTGTTTTGACTGCCACCGGCAGACGCTGAGGCCCCAGAACGATGAGGCCAATCACGAATACCAGCAGCAGTTCGCTAAAACCGATATCAAACACGTATTACACCTGCTCGTTATCGTGGCGTTTAGCATTTTCCTTTTTGACATCGTCTTGTTTATCGGCGATGGATTTAGCAGTGAAATCCGCATCCTGGCTGGATTTATCCTGCTTCTCGTCATCATCTTTGATCGCTTTCTTGAAGCCTTTAATGGACGCGCCCAGATCGGAACCGATAGAGCCAAGCTTTTTGGTACCGAACAGCAGCACGACGATGACGGCAATGATCACTAATTGCCAGATACTGATACCACCCATACATCTTCCTCAGTTGTAGATGATAAATTAATCAGGCCGCATTATACGTTATGCGGCCCTGCGATAGCGATGCAATTCAGCGCGTTTTACGCCATCCCGCCAGCCAGACCACCACGCCGCCGGCCATCAGCCAGGCGGGCATTAACTCCCAGTCAGGGCGGTTTATCAGCAACAGCGTGCCGCTTAACAGCAGCGTGGCGCCAATGCCAAACAGATACCGGGACTGGCCCTGACGCACATGGTTGGTTTGCAGTTCGCGAGCAATTTTATCCACGCTGTGTTCCAGGTTCTTGCTCTGACGCAAACTGTCATACACCAGTTCCGGCAATTCTGGCATTTTTTCAATCCAGAACGGCGCTTTCTCTTTCAGGGAGCGGAACAGGGCAGGCAGACCCACCTGGTCTTTGATCCATGACTCAAGGAAAGGTTTTGCCGTTTTCCATAAGTCTAACTGAGGATAGAGTTGTCTCCCCACCCCTTCAACGTAAAGTAGTGTTTTCTGAAGTAAAACTAACTGCGGCTGCACTTCCATATTAAAGCGGCGGGCGGTGTTGAACAGGTTCAGCAGCACATGGCCAAACGAGATCTCAGCCAGCGGCTTCTCGAAGATCGGCTCGCACACCGTACGAATGGCGAACTCAAACTCTTCAACGTTGGTATCCGGCGGAACCCAGCCGGAGTCGACGTGCAGTTCGGCCACTTTGCGGTAATCGCGGTTAAAGAAGGCGATAAAGTTCTCCGCCAGGTAGCGCTTATCTTCTTTGTTCAGCGAGCCGACGATACCGCAGTCGATGCCAATGTATTGCGGATCTTCAGGATGTTCGTAGCTGACGAAGATATTGCCCGGGTGCATGTCGGCATGGAAGAAGCTGTCGCGGAACACCTGGGTGAAGAAGACCTGCACGCCACGCTCAGCGAGTAATTTCATGTTGGTGCCCTGCTTTTCCAGGGTCGCGACATCAGAGACCGGGATCCCGTAGATGCGCTCCATCACCATCATGTCCTGGCTGCAGTAGTCGGAATAGACTTCCGGCACGTACAGCATCGGGCTGTTTTCAAAGTTACGGCGCAGTTGAATGGCGTTTGCCGATTCACGCAGCAGGTTCAGCTCATCAATCAGCGTCTTTTCATATTCGCGCACCACTTCCAACGGGCGCAGGCGGCGGCCATCCGGCAGCAGGCGCGGCACCCAGCGGGCCAGACGGTAGATAAGCTTCATGTCGGCCCTGATGATTGGCAGAATGTCAGGGCGGATCACCTTGATGACCACCTCTTTGCCATTCTCTTTCAGCCGTGCGGTATGAACCTGGGCAATGGAGGCCGAGGCCAGCGGTTGAATGTCAAAATCATCAAACCAGCTCTCTACCGGGATATCGCCCATCGCTTTTTCGATCTGCTGCTTTGCCAGCCGACCGTCGAACGGGGCAACTTTGTCCTGCAGCAGGGCCAGCTGATCGGCAATCAGGGGTGGGAAGAGATCGCGGCGGGTCGAGAGCATCTGGCCGAACTTGATCCACACCGGACCCAGCTCCTGCAGCGCCAGACGCAGCCGTTCACCAAGCAGCTTGTCTTTATGACGATTTGGCATCCAGAAAAGCGTTTGCCGCCAGAGGCGCAGCGGCAACGTGATGCGCATTCGAGGGATCAACTCATCGAGCCCGTAGCTCAAAAAGGTGCGGATGATAAAATAGAGGCGCCGAATTTCACCTGGCGTCATTTGCCCTCCAGCTTTTCAAGCCGTTTTGTCAGTGCGTCAACCGAACGCTCAACCGCGGCGGTTTCTTCTGCAAACCATGCCGCTTCCAGCGGCCCGGGCGCCATGCGCCACTCTTCGGTAAGCACTTCCGCAGCATAGCGCTGCTGACGCTGAAAACCTTTCTTCAGAAAAGAGGCGCCGCCGCGCAGCACTTTACCGATCCCCTCTGCGGCAATATCGCCCGTCCAGGGGGCCAGCAGCTCGGCCGGATCGAATTCCGCCAGATCGGCCAGCGCAACGAAGTTCTGCACCACCTGAATGTCGCCTTCGACCTCCAGCTCACCGCTGCGGATCAGAGCAGTGAGCTGCTGGCGATCGCGCAGTTTAGGCAGCGTGCTCATATGGGTGATAACGGAGCAGTCCGCCTCGCCTTCCCACTCGCCCAGCACGTCGAGTTGGCGCTCGCTGAAAACCAGCACCAGAGGGGTCGAAAACTCTTTTACCACCACCCGCAGCACCTTGCCGTTCAGCCGCTGACGCGCCGTTTTCAGCGCAGGTGAGCGATACAGAAAAGTATTGAGTACGTTCTCAACGCCCGCTGTGATCAAGGGTTTAAACGGCATTCGCCACCTCCACTCAGAACTTGTAACCGCGATGCAGCGCCACAACGCCCGCCGTCATGTTGAAGTAATTAACATTGTCGAAGCCTGCGTCCTGCATCATGGCTTTCAGGGTGTCCTGGTTGGGGTGCATACGGATAGATTCGGCCAGGTAGCGATAGCTGTCGGCGTCGTTAGCCACCACTTCGCCAATGCGCGGCAGAATGTGGAACGAATAGGCGTCGTACGCTTTGCTCAGCGGCTCAATAATCGGTTTGGAGAACTCCAGCACCAGCAGACGTCCACCCGGTTTCAGGACACGGTACATGGAACGCAGCGCTTTCTCTTTATCGGTGACGTTACGCAGACCGAACGAGATGGTGATGCAGTCAAAGGTGTTATCCGGGAAAGGCAGCGCCTCGGCGTTAGCCTGGACATATTCAACGTTGCCGACCACGCCGATATTGCGCAGTTTTTCACGACCCATTTTCAGCATGGAGTCGTTGATGTCAGCCAGCACAACGCGGCCGGTTTCACCCACCAGACGCGAGAATTTCGCCGTCAGGTCGCCGGTACCGCCCGCCAGATCCAGCACGGTTTGCTCACGACGTACGCCGCTACAGTCAATAGTGAAGCGCTTCCACAAGCGATGAATGCCAAATGACATCAGGTCATTCATTACATCGTACTTCGCCGCCACGGAATGGAATACGTGGGCCACCATGTCAGCTTTCTGCGCTTTAGCGACAGTCTGAAAGCCAAAGTGCGTTGTGTCTTGTGAATCTTCAACCATCTCAGAGCCTGCTTATCAGTCAAATGTACGAGAAGTGTAACAGATTGGGCGCATTTGCCCTACGATTCAACCTCCCCGGGAATAACGCTCCAGGGGGTCTGCCGGTGCGTGAGCATCCGCTAAGGTGTTGTTTGTCTTTTGAACAGCCCCGTCACTGCGCAGCCGGTACTCTTCATCCTGCGCGGTGGCCTGTTCGACCAATTCCGGATTAATCTCGCGTTTAACTTCCACGCCAAGGCTGCGGAAGGATTCGGCCTGTGCCAGCAGGTTTCCGCGCCCGGACGCCAGCTTTTTCATCGCCTGGCGATAGTTCTCCTGGGCGCGATCCAGGCTCTGTCCGACCGAAGACATATCATCGACGAACAGGCGCATTTTGTCGTACAGGCGGCTGGCGCGATCGGCAATCTGCTGGGCATTGCGGCTCTGGTGCTCGTAGCGCCAGAGGTTGGCGATGGTGCGCAGCGCCACCAGCAGCGTGGTCGGGCTCACCAGCATAATGTTGTTTTTCAGCGCCTCGGAGATCAGCTCCGGCTGACGGTCCAGCGCCAGTAAGAAGGCCGGCTCAACCGGGATAAACATCAGCACGTAGTCCAGCGAACGCAGTCCGGGAAGCTGCTGATAATCTTTGCGTCCCAGCAGACGGATATGGTTACGCACCGAGGCAATATGCTCCTGCAGCGCCGCCTCGCGGGTGTAGTCGTCCTCGGCGTTGAAGTAGCGCTCATAGGCCACCAGCGTCATTTTGGCGTCGATGACCACGTCTTTTTCCTGCGGCAGACGGACGATGACGTCGGGCTGCATTCGCGCGCGATTCTCCGTTTCAATGCTGACCTGGGTCTGGTATTCATGCCCTTCACGCAGACCGGAGGCTTCCAGCACGCGAGTCAGCACCACTTCCCCCCAGTTGCCCTGGGTTTTATTGTCGCCTTTCAGCGCTTTGGTGAGGTTGATTGCCTCCTGCGCCATCTGGGCATTCAGCTGCTGGAGATTGCGGATCTCATGGGCCAGAGTGTGCCGCTCCCGCGCCTCCTGGCCAAAGCTGTCCTGCACCTGGCGACGAAAACCGTCCAGCTGTTCACGCAGAGGCGTCAGCAGGCCGTTCAGGCTCTGGCGGTTTTGTTCATCGACACGGCGATTGCTCTGCTCAAAGATGCGGTTCGCCAGGTTTTCGAACTGCTCGCTCAGGCGCTGTTCGCTGTTGATCATCTGGCGGATTTTGTCTTCCGCATGCAGCTGGGTCGATTCCAGGCGGGTGGTGACTTCGCGCAGGTCGGCTTCCAGCGAGGTGTTGATATCCCGCAGATTGCGCAGTTCGTTATTGAGCAGCTCGCACTCGTCGCGCCAGTGCCCGCTTTGGGCAATGTTCTGTCGCAATGCGCTGAGATCGGCCACCATCTCTTCACGTTCGGCCAGCTGATCGGCTTTTTGCTGCGCATGCTGGTAGCTGGCGAACAGCCAGCCCACGCCGACGCTAACCAGCGCAATAACGGCATAAAAAAGGACAGAGATATCCACGACGCCCCCTGCATCAAGGTATGACCCGCACAAAATAGAATTGTGCTGTATAAACGTCCAGTTTGAAAAGAGTTTTCTGCGAGGCGTTACGCAAAGAAAAAGGCCGAACGGGTCGGCCTTTAGCGTAGAAAAGGGGAGAATTACAGCAGGCGGCGGGCCGCTTCCACCACGATTTTCACCGCGTGGCTTTCGGTCTGCTTCATGGTCTCGGCGTTCGGGATCTCTTGCTGAGTCCGGTTAACAATGACACCTGCAACCATACCGGCACGCAGACCCTGGCTTGCGCACATGGTCAGCAGCGTGGCGGATTCCATTTCATAGTTCATCACGCCCATGGACTGCCACTCTTCCATCGAGCCTTTGAAGCGGCTAACCACGCGACCGGAGAAGGTGTCGTAGCGCTCCTGGCCCGGGTAGAAGGTGTCAGACGAGGCGGTTACGCCCACGTGGGTGGTTGCGCCAACGGATTTCGCCGCTTCCACCAGCGCGGTGGTGCACTCGAAATCGGCCACTGCCGGGAACTCCATCGGCGCAAAGTGCAGGCTTGCGCCATCCAGACGAACGGACGCCGTGGTGACCAGCACGTCGCCAACATTGATATGCGGCTGGATTGCGCCGGTGGTACCGATACGCAGGAAAGTACGGATGCCCAGCTGCGCCAGCTCTTCAACGGCGATAGAGGTAGACGGACCGCCGATACCGGTTGAACAGACGATCACCGGTTTTCCGTCCAGCTCTGCGCGCCAGGTGGTGAATTCACGATGAGATGCCAGCTTAACCGGCTTATCCATCAGCGCGGCGATCTTTTCCACACGCTCTGGATCGCCAGGGACGATAGCGAGCGTAGCCCCTTGTAAATCGTTTTTAGTGAGGCCGAGATGAAAAACATCAGACTTAGACATAGAAAACTCCTCTGTGGGTCAGTTTGTCAGCAGAAGCAAAGCGGTACTTTACCGAAGCAAACAGCTTATTTTCGTGACAGACATCACCGGGAATGAAATTGATTGCAGTTAATTACCACAAAAATGTGACTAACATCACATTAACAAGTTATATCGATCACGCTTGCACAAAAGATAGCCTGTTTCGGGCACTGTGGATTGATAACCTGCGGACTATATTTACCTTTGCGCTAATTGGTACGGAGAATGCCATGACTGGAAAAACTGGATTTGCACCTGCTGCTGACCTACAAACGTCAACCGTAGTCACCACCGCCGGCGATGCGATTTCCGCCGGAGAGACCTCCATTCCGACTCAGGGCGACAATATGCCCGCTTATCATGCCCGGCCAAAAGAGGCGGAAGGGCCGCTGCCGATCGTCATTGTGATTCAGGAAATTTTCGGCGTGCATGAACATATTCGCGACCTCTGCCGTCGTCTGGCGCTGGAAGGGTATCTGGCGGTCGCACCGGAGCTCTATTTCCGCCAGGGCGATCCGAACGAGTACAGCGACATCCCCACCCTGTTCAGCAACCTGGTGAGCAAAGTGCCGGACGCACAGGTGCTGGCGGATCTCGATCACGTCGCCAACTGGGCAGCGCGCAATGGCGGCGATCCCCATCGCCTGCTGGCGACCGGCTTCTGCTGGGGCGGGCGCATCAATTGGCTGTATGCCGCGCACAACCCGCAGCTGAAAGCGGCCGTGGCGTGGTATGGCAAGCTGGTCGGCGAGAAGACCCTGAATTCACCGAAGCATCCGGTTGATATTGCCACCGATTTAAACGCCCCCGTGCTTGGGCTCTATGGTGCCGAAGACACCGGCATTCCGCTGGATACCGTCGAGACGATGCGTCATGCCCTGCGGGCGGCAAACGCAACGGCGGAGATTGTGGTCTATCCGGGCGCGGGACACGCGTTTAATGCCGATTATCGTCCGAGCTATCACGAAGAGTCAGCGAAAGATGGCTGGCAGCGAATGCTGGCGTGGTTCCGCCAGTACGGCGGTAAAAAAAGTTAAGCGGCTCACATTTCAATACGCAAAGAGACGTGACCGTTTGACTTTTAATCACAATCCGGACGATATAAAAACCACAGGCGTGTAACTACGATCCGTAGGCAAGACCTGAACCCCCTCTCCGTTTTCGAGCGCAGAGGGGGTTCAGGTCTTTTTTTTTGCTCTGGAGACAGGGGCCAGAACATGAACCACTTGCAAACAGCGCTGGAAATCATCGCCCAGGTCGGCGGTGCTGAGAATATCGAACATATCGAACACTGCTCTACCCGCTTGCGGCTGAGCCTGTATGACAATAACAAGGTCAATGAGACGGCACTGGCAAAGGTCGACGGCGTCCTGGGCGTGCGGGTGAACGTGCAGTGTCAGGTGATTATCGGTCATGACGTGGTGCAGGTTTTTGAAGCGGTGCGCTCGCTGGTGGGGTCGCCTCAGTCCGCAGGCCAACACGCGGCGGCTAAAACCTCGCGTGGCGCGCAGATTGTCGATTTCGTCATCAGCGTTTTTCAGCCGCTGGTGCCTGCCATTGCCGGTGGCGGCGTGCTGAAGTCGCTACTGCTGTTGCTGGACGTCATGGGCTGGCTCAGCCGCGACAGTTCAACCTACAAGGTGCTGGATAACATCGGCTCTGCGCCACTCTACTTCCTGCCCATTCTGGTGGCGATCACCACGGCGATGAAGCTGAAGGTGAACGTGCTGGTTGCCGTCTCGGCGGTCTCCGTCATGGTGCTGCCGGCAATGACCAAACAGCTGGCAGACGGCACGGCGTTCATGTCGTTTGATCTGCGCAACGTGGCCTATGCATCGCAGGTCTTCCCCGCCATTCTGTGCGTACTCTTTTACGCCCAGACGGAGAAGCTATTTAACCGCTATTCCCCCGGCGCGCTGCGCATTTTCCTCTCGCCGATGCTCTCTCTTCTGGTGACGGTCCCGGTCACGCTGCTGATCCTGGGGCCGCTGGGTTATGAGTTAGGTGCTGGTCTGGCAACGGTGATTTTGTGGCTGTACGGCAAACTTGGCTTTGTGGCAACCGGGCTGCTGGCCGCCGCCCTGCCCTTTATGGTCGCCGCCGGGATGCACAAGCCGATGCTGCCGTACGCCGTGGCCTCCATGAGCCAGTTCGGGCGCGAGATGCTCTATCTGCCGGCCTCTCTGGCGCACAACATTGCCGAGTCCGGGGCCTGTCTGGCGATTGCGCTCAAAAGCAAAGATAAGGTGCTGAAATCCACCGCCTTCTCCGCCGGGATCTCCGCGCTGTTCGGCATTACCGAACCGGCACTCTATGGCGTCACTTTGCTGAATAAAAAAGCGCTCTACAGCGTGATCCTCGGCAGCATCGTGGGCGGGGCATTTATCGGCTGGATGGCGATTGAGGCCTTTGCGCTCGTCGGCCCTGGGCTTGCCAGCATCTCGATGTTTGTCTCGCCGGATAACGCCATGAATATCGTCTGGGCCTTCGCCGGGGCAGGGTTATCTTTTGCCGTGGCGTTTATCAGCGCTCTGCTGCTCTGGCGCGATAAAGCGCCTGAAAAAAGCGACGCGCTGAGTTTCACCCGTCCGGTCGAGGGGCAAATCATCCCGCTTGAGAAGGTTAACGATGACGTTTTCTCCCGCAAGATCATGGGCGATGGGATCGCCATTATCCCTTCTCAGGGGGTGCTGCGTGCCCCGGCGGATGGAACCATCGTGAACGTATTTGAAAGCGGCCATGCGCTGAGCCTGCTCACCGATGCGGGCGTCGAGCTGATTTTCCACATTGGTATCGACACCATCAGACTGCAGGGCGAAGGCTTTTCCCCACGGGTGGTGGAAGGCCAGCACGTGAAGAGCGGCGACACGCTCATTGAATTTTCTCTTGATACCATCACGGCCGCCGGGCTCGATCCGGTGGTGATGATGGTGGTCACTAACGGCGAACGCTTTTCGCTGACACCAGGTAATACCGACGATAAGAATCCAGACCCGCATATCATCATGACGCTTAAGGAGTCCGTGTAATGGAAAAATCCCTCCCGTTTCCGCAAGGTTTTTTATGGGGCGGCGCGATAGCCGCCAATCAGGCCGAAGGGGCATGGAATGTGGATGGCAAAGGGCCGTCCGTCGCTGACGCCATCACCTGGAAGCCCAACCTGTCCGTGAAGGATTACAGTGGCCATATGGCGCTGACGGACGAGAATATCCGCGACGCGTTTGAAGGTAAAAGCGACGCGCGCTATCCCAAACGCCGCGGCATCGATTTTTATCACCACTATAAGGATGATATCGCCCTGTTTGCCGAGATGGGCTATAAGGTGCTGCGCGTGTCCATCGCCTGGTCACGTATCTTCCCCACCGGCGAAGACAGCGCGCCCAATGAGGCGGGACTGCAGTTTTATGAAGACATGTTCCGCGAATTGCGTCGCCATAATATTGAGCCGCTGGTGACGCTTTCTCACTACGAGATGCCGCTGGCCCTGAGCGAAAAATATAACGGTTGGGTGCACCGCAACGTGGTGGATGCTTTCGTGCGCTTCAGCAACGTCTGTTTTGACCGCTACAAAGAGCTGGTGCGCTACTGGCTGACGTTCAATGAGATCGACAGTATCCACCGCCACCCGTTTACCACCGCGGGCATCCGCGAAGAGAAAAGCGCCCCCGGCAAAGCGCAGCAGGATATCTACCAGGGGCTGCATCACCAGTTTGTCGCCTCTGCGCTGGTGACACGCGACTGCCATGCCAAAATCCCGGGTAGCCAGGTCGGGTGCATGCTGACCAAGCTCACGACCTATCCCCACAGTTGTCGTCCCGAAGATGTGGAAGCGACGCTGAAAAAGAATCTGGAGAACTACTTCTACGCCGACGTTCAGGTATTTGGCGAATATCCGCCGTTGATCCTGCGCGATCTTGCGCGTCGGGATATCCAGATCCAGATGCAGGCCGACGATCGGCGTATTTTAAAGGATCATACCGTCGACTTCGTCTCCTTTAGTTACTACATGTCGATGACCGAATCGACCCAGCCGGACGTTGAGCGCATCCCGGGCAATACCGTTCTCGGGGTGAAAAACCCCTACCTGCCCGCGTCCGAATGGGGTTGGCAGATCGATCCTGTCGGGCTGAAAATCTCCCTGCTGGAGCTATACGACCGTTACCAGAAGCCGCTGTTTATCGTTGAGAACGGTCTGGGCGCGAAGGATGTGGTCGAAAACGGCGAGATCCACGACAGCTACCGTATCGACTATTTCCGCGCCCACTTCGAGCAAACTTTGGCAGCTATTAATGAAGGGGTGGATGTGATGGGATTCACCACCTGGGGATGCATCGACATTATCAGTGCGGGCACCTCGCAGATGTCCAAGCGCTACGGTTTTATCTATGTCGATCAGGATGATGAAGGCAACGGCACGCTAAAACGCCTGAAAAAAGACTCCTTCTGGTGGTACAAAAAAGTGATCGCCAGCAATGGCGCAGACATGAGCTAACCGGCCATGCCGCAGGAATAACCGTGATAACGATAAAAAAGTCGCTTAATAACAGTATGCTGCTGGTCGACAACGACCAGCGGGAGATGATTTTGTTCGGCAAGGGGATCGGCTTTGGAGCGAAACCCGGTACCAATATCGACCTGACGCAGGTGGAGAAAGTGTTCCTGCCGCTGAGCGATCTTAAATCCCGCCATTTTTTATCCCTGACGGACACTATTCCTGCGGCCTTCTTCGACATTAGCCATGACATTCTTACCCTCGCGCGCAGCCTGTGCGGGGATAAGCTCAATTCCGTCTTGCTGTTTACCCTGGCGGAGCATCTGCATTTTGCGGTTGAGCGCAGCCGGAGCGGGCAGACGATCCTGAATAAGCTGAGCTGGGAAGTGAAGCGCTACTATCCGCAGGAGTACAGCGTGGGGTTGCAGGCGCGCGCGCAGGTCAATGAGAAGTTTGACGTTGCGTTACCTGAAGACGAGGCGGTAAACATCGCCTTTCATCTGATCAACGCCAGCAGCCAGGACGACGACAGCACCGCTCATCAGCAGGTTGAACTGGTCAACCGCATCGCCGATATCGTGCGCTATAAACTGGGCAAAGCCGTCGATACCCGGTCGGTTAACTACATGCGCTTTATCACCCATCTGCGTTACTTTGCGGAGCGGGTACTGGCCGGGAAAATCGCCCTCAGCGAGACCGAAGATTTTTATCAGGAGCTGATGCGCCACCGCCCGGACGCGATGACCGTGGCATGGGCGATCCGCGATTACGTGCAGGATAAATATCAGCTCACCCTGCCGAAAGATGAGCTGACGTGGTTAAGCATTCATATCAGCCGCCTGATGGACGGGCAGGCGTAAAATGCCCGGTGGCGGCTACGCCTTACCGGGCCTACAACGACAGCGAACCGTAGGCCGGGCAAGCGAACGCGCCGCCCGGCAATCGTGCCGCCGGGATTAACCCTGGCGCAAATTCTGCGCCGCCTTCACCATGTTCGCCGCCTGATTTTGTGAGCCATCACCAAATACAAACGCTTTAAGAAATTAACCAGACTTTTAGGGTTCTCTATTCGGCATGTCAGGCGTACGCTGATTTTAATATCTACTCTTAAAACAGGAGGTTATAAGATGGCTATTCAAGTCTATCTTTGGTTAACAGATTACGCAGGCAATCAGATTAAAGGTTCCGTTGATATACGAGGAAGAGAAGGAAGCATTGAAATTGTAGAGTTTATGCATTCTGTCGATCTTCCCATAGACAACCTTACCGGTAAAATTACTGGCAAACGAATTCATGGTGATTTTGCTTTAATTAAAGAAATAGATAGTTCTTCACCTTACCTTTATAAAGGCGTATCTACCGGTAGTAAATTCAAGCAAGCAGAACTTAAATTTTATCATATAAACCATAATGGTCAGGAAGAAGAGTACTTCCGGATAACGATGATGGATGTCAGAGTGAATGGAATAGAGCCATTAATGTTCGACATCAAAAACGCCACCTTTGAAAGACATAATCATCTTGAAGCTTTTTATTTGGCTTATGAAAAAATCACATGGCATTACCTGGATGGAAATATTATTCATTCAGATAGCTGGGATGCCAAGCAGGAGGCCAGAGTATGACCTGGGTTTATAAAGTTAGTTCACATTCTTTTTATCTGGATGGCACCTATCAATTTGATGGCCAGTATGCGGGTAGGCCTGGCTTTAAGAATAATTCTGAATATGAGTGTGTAAAAAATAAAGGCCCGTTGCCAAGAGGAACCTATACCATTGGGGCTGCCTTCTATCACCCTAAAACTAAAGCATGGACAATGAGGCTAACACCTTATGACGGGAATGACATGTGCGGCAGGGATAGTTTCATGATACATGGAGAAAGTTCATTGCATCCGGGGGAAGCATCCGATGGTTGTATCATTCTGAATATTTCTGGTCGTAAAATTATCGCTGCAAGCAGTGATAAAATATTAGTCGTGGAGGATTAAATGCTTAATAAAATACTCTTGTGTATGATAATCATTATTCCTCTGTTCTCACAAGCGCAAAGTAATAGATGTGCTATTGTCGGAGCGACAATGGAAACAACTTTATTCAATGCGCTATCTCGTGATTTACAGATTGACACTTCGACTATTCATCGAAACAAAACAGTCGTTGATATTATCGATATTTCTCCCGTATCCAGGCTGTATGCTGCAACACTTGCCAGATTTGATTATGAAAGTGCTATGACACAGGGTAAAGCGAATATACCTCAGAGTGCTTATCTTGATAGCTATTACGAAAACAACACCCAATCACTTACAGCAAAATATTCATACATTAATAAAGAAATGAAGAAAGATGTCTTTATTGCTTCCAGCCTTATAAATAAAGACGAATGTTCTGTCAGGTTTAATGGTTATATTGTGCTATCAAGAGAATTTTAATCTCTCTGAAAGGCCCTACCGGACCTACAACGGCAGCGAATCGTAGGCCGGGCAAGCGAATGCGCCGCCCGGCAATCGTGCCGCCGGGATTAACCCTGGCGCAAATTCTGCGCTGCTTTAACCATGTTCGCCAGCGCGGCGCGGGTTTCTGGCCAGCCGCGGGTTTTGAGGCCGCAGTCCGGGTTCACCCACAGGCGCCCGGCCGGGATACGCTGGGCCGCTTTCTGCAGCAGGGCTTCGATCCACTCTACGCTGGGCACGTTCGGGGAGTGAATGTCGTATACGCCCGGCCCGATTTCGTTCGGGTAGTTGAACTCTTCAAACGACTCCAGCAGCTCCATATCGGACCGTGAGGTTTCGATGGTGATCACGTCGGCATCCAGCGCGGCGATGGAATCCATGATGTCGTTGAACTCGCAGTAACACATGTGGGTGTGGATCTGGGTATCATCCTTGGCCACCGCGGCGTTAATGCGGAAGGCCTCCACGCCCCATGCCAGATAGGCATCCCAGTCGCTGCGACGCAGCGGCAGACCTTCGCGCAGCGCCGGTTCGTCAATCTGGATAATGCCGATGCCCGCCGCTTCCAGATCCGCCACTTCATCGCGCAGCGCCAGGGCGATTTGCTTGGCGATGGTTTCACGGGTCACGTCTTCACGCGGGAAGGACCAGCAGAGGATGGTCACCGGACCGGTCAGCATGCCCTTCACCGGCTTGTCGGTCAGGGACTGGGCATACTTCGCCCACTCCACGGTGATCGCTTCCGGGCGGCTGACGTCGCCGATCACCACCGGCGGCTTCACGCAGCGGGAGCCGTAGCTCTGCACCCAGCCGTTCTGGGTAAAGACGAAGCCGTCCAGGTGTTCACCGAAGTATTCAACCATGTCGTTACGCTCGGCTTCGCCGTGAACCAGCACGTCCAGACCCAGGCGCTCCTGCTCCACAATCGCCTGTTTGATGTGTTCAGCGATGCCGGTGCGGTAGTTGCCCGCATCCAGGTTGCCCTTTTTGAAGTCCAGCCGCAGGCCGCGGATCTCGGTGGTCTGCGGGAAGGAGCCGATAGTGGTGGTCGGCCATGCCGGAAGCTTAAAGCGCGCGCGCTGGGCTTCAGCACGCACTTCATAGGCGCTCTGGCGCTGGCTGTCCTGAGCGGTGATAGCGGCCAGACGCTTCGCCACCGCCGCATTGTGCACGCGGGTCGAGTGGCGACGGGCCTGGATTGGCGCGCTCCACGCGGTAATCGCCGTGGTATCGCCGCTGTTCAGCGCATCGCGCAGCAGGGCCAGCTCTTCACACTTTTGCAGGGCGAAGGCAAACCAGCTCTTCACTTCCTCATCCAGCCGGGTTTCGACGCTCAGATCGATCGGGCTGTGCAGCAGAGAGCAGGATGAGGCCACCCACAGATCACGAACGCCTGCGATGTCTTTAATCTGAGCATATTTTTCGGTCAGATCGGCACGCCAGACGTTACGACCATTTACCAGACCCGCAGAGAGCAGCCAGTCGGACGGCAGGCGGGCATTCAGTTCCGCCACATCATCTTTACCCTGCACCAGGTCAACGTGCAGGCCCTGCACCGGCAGCGCGGTGATGGTGTCGAGGTTCGGCGTGACGCCTTCAAAATAGGTGGTGAGCAGCAGCTTCACCTGACCCGCGAGGGTGTCGTAAGCCGGTTTGAAGGCATCCAGCCACGCCTGCGGTAGCTCCAGCACCAGGGCCGGCTCGTCGATCTGTACCCACTCCACGCCGCGTTTTGCCAGCTCGCCCAGCACCTGCTGGTACACCGGGAGGATGTCATTCAGCAGGCTCAGGCGGTCAAACTGCTCGCCCTTCACCTTGCCCAGCCAGAGATAAGTGACCGGCCCCAGCAGAACAGGTTTTACCTTGTGGCCCAGGGCCAGCGCTTCGTCCACTTCGTCCAGCAGTTGGGTCCAGGTCAGTCTGAACTGCTGGCCTTTCACAAATTCCGGCACCATGTAGTGGTAGTTGGTGTTGAACCATTTGGTCATTTCCGCTGCGGCTGCCGGTTCACCGGTGGGGGCGCGGCCACGGCCAATGCGGAACAGGGTGTCAAGATCGACCGATCCATCTTTGTTCTGATGACGAGCCGGCACGTTGCCAAGCAGCAGGCTGGTAGTCAGAACATGGTCGTACCAGGCGAAATCGCCCACCGGCAGCAGATCCACGCCTGCCTGTTTTTGCTGATCCCAGTGACGGGCGCGCAGCTCGCGGCCGACGGCCAGCAGCTCGTCACGGGTGGCGCTGCCCGCCCAGTAGCTCTCTTGCGCTTTTTTCAGCTCGCGACGAAGACCGACGCGCGGGAAACCGAGGGTGTGATTAATGATTGTCATGATATGTCCCCTGTGAATTTTTAGGATTTAGCCGTCCAGATGTTTACACTTCCATAATGTGAAGGTACTGTATATTCCTCAAGCGCAAATTGCTCATGGCGAAGTGAAGGACATTCATGATCGAGATTAAACACCTGAAAACGCTCCAGGCGTTGCGGAACTGCGGTTCTCTTGCGGCGGCAGCGGCCACGCTGCATCAGACCCAGTCCGCCCTTTCCCACCAGTTCAGCGATCTGGAACAGCGCCTTGGCTTTCGTCTGTTTGTGCGTAAGAGTCAGCCACTACGCTTTACGCCGCAGGGTGAGATCCTGCTGCAGCTGGCGAATCAGGTGTTGCCGCAGATCGCCAGCGCGTTGCAGGCCTGCCATGAACCGCAGCAGACCCGACTGCGCATCGCCATCGAGTGTCACAGCTGTATCCAGTGGCTGACCCCCGCGCTTGAGAACTTCCGCCAGCGGTGGCCGCAGGTGGAGATGGACTTTAAATCCGGGGTGACCTTTGATCCACAGCCCTCCCTCCAGCAGGGCGAGCTGGATCTGGTCATGACCTCGGATATTCTGCCGCGCAGTGGCCTGCACTATTCGCCAATGTTTGATTTTGAAGTGCGCCTGGTGCTGGCCCCGGATCACCCGCTGGCCTCCAGAACGCGCATTACGCCGGAAGATCTGGCGACCGAAACGCTGCTGATCTACCCGGTTCAGCGCAGTCGTCTGGATATCTGGCGTCACTTCCTGCAGCCGGCCGGCATCAGCCCGCAGCTGAAAAGCGTGGATAACACCCTGCTGCTGATTCAGATGGTGGCGGCCAGAATGGGTATCGCGGCGCTGCCGCACTGGGTGGTGGAGAGCTTTGAACGCCAGGGTCTGGTGGTGACCAAAACCCTGGGCGAGGGATTGTGGAGCCGGTTGTACGCCGCCGTGCGCGACGGCGAGCAGCGACAACCGATTACCGAAGCCTTTATTCGCTCAGCGCGGAATCACGCTTGCGATCATCTGCCATTTGTCCGGAGCGCGGAGCGACCCAACGGCGATGTACCCACAGTGAAGCCAGGATCACCGTCCCCCCAATAATGAAACTAGGCCAGTGCGGCTGTTCCTGCCAGATGGCGAGGTTCACCAGCAGGCCCGCAGGGACGTGAACGTTGTTCATAATCCCGAGCGTCCCGGCGTCCACCTGCGTGGCGCCATAGTTCCACATGAAGTAACCCAGCCCCGATGCCACTACGCCCAGCCACACCAGCACGCTCCACTGCAGCGTGGTGGTCGGCAGCTTCTGTGGGTTCCCCAGCATGAACCACGCCGCAACCGCAACGATTGCCGCTCCCATATAGAACCAGGCAAAGGCGTTATGCTGCGGCATCGGACGGGTTTCCATCAGACGTTTGTAGCCCACCATGCCGATGGCAAAGCTGATATTGGCGAGCTGGACGAACATCAGCCCGGTCCAGAAATGGTCGCTTACTTTGTCGTAGCGAATGATCGCCGCGCCCACCACCGCCAGCGCCGCGCTCAGCAGATAGCCCCAGCGCAGGCGGCGTTTGCTGAGCAGATCGTAAATCAGGGTGATATAGAGCGGGGTGAGAACGGTGAACAGCAGGAATTCCGATACCGACAGGTAGACGTAAGCCCGGAAGCTGAACAGATACATGATGCCGAGCTGCATCGCCCCCACCAGCATGTAGAGCAGAATGGTTTTCAACGTTTGCCCGCGCGTACGCAGGAACGGCAGGAACACCAGCGCCGCCAGCCCCACGCGCATCAGCACCGAGAAGTAGCTGTCGACATGGCCGGCAAGGTATTCGCCGATCAGGCTAAAAGAGAAGGCCCACAGGATAGTGGTGATAATGAGTAGCGCCACAATGCTTGTCTCTTGAAAAGATGGACAGGCATTGTAGCGAACTCTTCGGTTGACAACTGAACGTTAAATAACCAGGTGAAGATTATTCAAGAAACAGCTTACGCAGGTATTTTGGCACCGCGTTGTCAGCGTTGGTGCCGATCACTTCCAGCTCCGGGTGGAGATCTTTCAGGCGCTGGTGAGCGTTTTCCATGATGCAGCCCTTACCCGCCATCGACAGCATCTCGGCGTCGTTCATGCCGTCGCCAAAGGCGATGCAGTCCCGCAGATCAAAGCCCAGACGTTTAGCCACCGCTTCCAGGGCATGCCCCTTGGAGACACCGCCCGCCATCACTTCCAGACAGGTCAGCGTGGAGAAGCTGACGTTAACCCGGTCGCCCCAGCGGGCATTAATCGCCTGCTCCAGTGGAAGCAGCGCTTCGTGGTTGTCGGAGGTGAAGAACACTTTGCTGATGCCTTCCGGATCCAGCAGGCCCGGTTCATACAGCGAATAGTTAAAGACCGCCTCTTTGAAGAAACGCATCTCGTCCGGGCGGTGACGGTTCATAAACCACTCATCATCGCGATACACGTTAGTGATGATGTCGGGGCTGTTATGCATGATACCGAACAGATCGGTGGCAATGTCGCGATCGAGGTTATGGGTGAAGATCAGATTCCCGTCCAGATCGTGCACGCGGGCACCGTTGGAGGTGATCATGTAAGATTTGATCTCCAGATTATCGCGGATCTGCCCCACATCGACGTGGTGGCGGCCGGTAGCGAAGACAAAGTTCACGCCACGGGCGGTCAGGAGTTTTAAGGTCTCTTTCGCGTAAGGCGATAAAGTGTGGTCGGGAGAGAGCAGCGTGCCATCTAAATCAGACGCGACAACCTGGTACATAGAAAAATTTAACCTCTGGTGAATATCAGTTATGCCTGCCGAAAAAGTCGACGATGGCGTGGAGTGCGACTGAGCGCATGGCGTCCTTTTCGAAAAGGATCTCATGGTACGCGCCGTTTATGACCAGCGGTTTACCCCCTTCACAAGGGTGTCCGGCTGCGGCTCGCAGTTCACAAAAGCGGTCGTGCATGCGGTTATCCACCACCCGCTCCTCTTCAGCCTGAAGGATGAGCGTTGGCGTGTCGTCCTGACCGGCACCCGCCAGCGCCTGTTCCCCTGCCAGTATGCCTTCGCGAACCCAGTGCCAGGTGGGGCCGCCAACGCGCAAGCGCGGTTCATCGGCATAGAAACGCAGGTTACGGCGATAACGCTGCTGGCTGTGAGTTAAGACGTTGATGGCAAAAGGCAAAGCCCGCCAACGCCCTGTTCCGATGGCGTAGCTTTCACGAATGCGCTGATGGCCCTCAGCCCAGTCGAGAAGATGGCGCACCATCCAGTCCGGAAAACGTATCACAATGCCATACATCGGCGCGGTAAGCGCAATGGCATCGCACTGGTGATCGTAGCGCTGCAAAAAGAGCGTAGAAATAGCACCGCCCATGGAGTGCGCAAGAATATAGCGCTTGCGCCACGGGCCGGGCTGCACTTCCTGTTGCCAGAATGCGGCCAGATCGTCGACGTAATCACTGAAGTTATCCACGTGACCACGATGGGTATCCGGCAACATCCGACCGGAAAGCCCCTGTCCGCGATGGTCGATAATTAACACATCAAAACCCAGATGGAACAGATCGTACGCCAGCTCGGCATATTTGACGTAACTTTCGATACGCCCGGGGCAGACTACAATCACCCGGTCATTTTTTTCATCACGGAAACGAACGAAGCGTACCGGAATATCCCCGACGCCCGTAAACGCATCTTCCTCACGCTGACGCCAGAAATCGGTCAATGGCCCCATGGAGAAAGCAGCAAATGCCTTTTCTCGCGTTTCCCAGTCTTTATTCTGCTGAAACATCGGGTTTACGCCCCTGTAAGCCAAGGAATATCGTTTTTTCGGGACAGGCCGCATAATGACGTAACATTAGCGTATTGTGGCATAAAAATAGACGATTCGGGAGTTTCAAATGTCCTTCGAGTGGTGGTTCGCTTACCTGCTGACATCCATTATCCTCAGCCTTTCGCCGGGCTCCGGGGCGATCAATACCATGACCACCGCCATGAACCACGGCTATCGCGGCGCAGCGGCATCGATTGCCGGGTTGCAGACCGGGCTGGGCATTCACATCGTGCTGGTGGGCGTGGGGCTCGGCACGCTGTTCTCCCGTTCGGTGCTGGCCTTCGAAGTGCTGAAATGGGCCGGGGCCGCCTATCTTATCTGGCTGGGTATTCAGCAGTGGCGCGCCGCGGGAGCACTCGATCTGAACACGCTCGCCCACACGCAAAGCCGGGGCAAGCTGTTTAAACGGGCGGTGTTTGTGAATCTGACCAACCCGAAAAGCATCGTCTTTCTGGCTGCCCTGTTTCCGCAGTTCATCGTGCCGCACCAGCCGCAGATCATGCAGTACGTGGTGCTCGGCGTAACGACCATCGTGGTGGATATCATTGTGATGATTGGCTATGCGACGCTGGCGACGCGGATTGCGGTATGGATTAAAGGGCCTCGCCAGATGAAGGCCCTGAATAAAGTGTTTGGTTCGCTGTTTATGCTGGTAGGCGCGCTGCTGGCTTCAGCAAGGCACGCTTAACGCGACAGGATCAGGTGAATGCCGAAGCCGGCGAACAGCGCGCCGGCAACGCCGTCAATCCACTTCGCCAGACGCTGATAGCCACGACGCATCGACGGCAGCGCAAACAGGCTTGCCACCACGGTGAACCAGGCGAAGGTCTCCACCACGATCAGCAGGAAAATGCCCCAGCGCGCACCGGCGCCGACGTCTTCACCCACGAACAGTGAAAATACCGACCCGAAATAGATAATCGCTTTTGGATTGGCGAGGTTGGTCAGCAGCCCTTTCACGAAGCTGCGTCCGCCAGCCGCCAGCTCCATTTTTGGCTCTGGCGCTTCGTGATCGTCTTTCTTAAACGCCCCACGCAGCATCTGGTAACCCATCCAGCACAGATACAGACCGCCGCCGACCATAATGATGTTATGCAGCCAGGCCATCTTAGCGAGGATCAGGTTCAGGCCCAGCAGTGCCAGAGCGGCCCAGACCATTACGCCAAGGGTAATGCCCAGCACGCCCATCATCGCCTCTTTGCGCGAACGGCTCACCGCCGTTTGTGAAACGAAGAAAAAGTCGGGGCCAGGGCTCATCAGCGCCACAATATGCACCAGCGCCACGGTCAGAAACAGGGTTAACATAATTAACTCGCGGGGGAATAGTTCAGGGAGCAATCATCCTGGCACTTTTTTGCCGGGCTGACTACTCCTCATCATCACCATCGGCATGGGAGCGAATAAGCGCCATAAACTCTTTGCCAAAGCGCTCCAGTTTGCGCGTTCCGACGCCGTTGACGCTGAGCATTTCGCTGGCGCTGAGCGGCATCTGCTCGGCCATCTCAATCAGGGTGGCATCATTGAACACCACATACGGCGGGATATTTTCTTCGTCGGCGATGGCTTTGCGCAGCTTACGCAGCTTGGCGAACAGCTTACGGTCATAGTTGCCGCCGTAGGATTTCTGCATCACCCGCGGTTTCAGCGCCACCACGCGCGGCACGGCGAGCTGTAATTCGACCTCACCGCGCAGCACCGGACGGGCGGCTTCGGTGAGCTGCAGCGCCGAATGCTGGGCAATATTCTGGGTGGCAAAGCCGAGGTGGATAAGCTGGCGGATCACGCTGACCCAGTGCTCGTGGCTCTGCTCGCGGCCAATGCCGTAGACCGGCAGCTTGTCATGCCCCATCTCGCGGATACGCTGGTTATTAGCCCCGCGCAGCACTTCCACCACGTAGCCCATCCCGAAGCGCTGGTTGACGCGACCAATGGTGGAGAGCGCCTTACGTGCGTCCATCAGGCCGTCATACTGCTTCGGCGGATCGAGGCAGATATCGCAGTTGCCGCACGACTCCTGTCGGCCCTCGCCAAAGTAGTTCAGCAGCACCAGACGACGGCAGGTTTGCGCTTCGGCAAACGCGCCCATCGCGTTGAGCTTGTGGCGTTCGATATCCTGCAGCGCCCCCTGGGGCTTCTCCTCCAGGCAGCGGCGTAGCCAGGCCATATCCGCCGGATCGTAGAACAGCATCGCCTCGGCAGGCAGGCCGTCACGCCCGGCGCGGCCGGTCTCCTGATAGTAGGATTCGATATTGCGCGGGATGTCGAAATGCACCACAAAGCGCACGTTCGGCTTGTTGATGCCCATCCCGAAGGCGACGGTGGCCACCACGATCTGCAGGTCGTCGCGCTGGAATTTCTCCTGCACGTCGGCACGAATGTGGTTTTCCAGCCCCGCATGATAGGCGGCGGCGCTGAACCCGCGGCTTTGCAGACGGGCGGCGGTGTCTTCGACCTTCGCCCGGCTATTACAGTAGATGATGCCGGACTTACCGCGCTGCTCCTGGACATAGCGCAGCAGCTGATCGAGCGGCTTGAACTTCTCCATCAGCATATAGCGGATATTCGGACGGTCGAAGCTGCTGACCTGAATCAGCGGATCGTTGAGCCCCAGCAGGCGCACGATATCCAGCCGGGTGGTGTCGTCGGCGGTAGCGGTGAGCGCCATAAACGGCAGCTCGGGGAAACGCTGACGCAGCTGGCCGAGCGCGGCATATTCCGGACGGAAATCATGCCCCCACTGGGAAATACAGTGCGCTTCGTCCACCGCCAGCAGCACCGGGTTCCAGTGGGCCAGATGGTCAAGGAAGTTATCCAGCATCAGGCGTTCCGGGGCGATATACAGCAGACGAACCTGCCCGGTACGGCACCCGGCCATCACCTCCTGCTGCTGCTCGCGGGTCTGGGTGGAGTTAAGACAGGCCGCCGCCACGCCGTTTGCCAGCAGCTGGTCGACCTGGTCTTTCATCAGCGAGATCAGCGGTGAAACCACCACCGTCAGGCCATTCAGAACCAGCGCGGGAACCTGATAGCACAGCGATTTGCCGCCACCGGTCGGCATGACCACCAGGCAGTCACGGCCCTTAAGGGCGGTGTTGATGATGGTTTCCTGGCCCGGGCGGAACTGGTGATAGCCAAAGGTTTCATGCAAAACCTGTTTAGCCAGCGACTCCTGATTAACGACTTCCGCCTGCACCACATCAACCCCATTTGCCCGAAATAAAAACAGGCGCTATTTTCAGCGCCTGCGAGAGAAACTTCAACGTTTAAGACAAAAACATTCGAGGAGGCTAGAAAAGATCGTTCAGCATCACGCCCACACCGACACGGGTCTGGTTGAAGTTGTAGTCGATCAGGGATTCGCCATAGCCGCTGTAGACCTGCGTATAGAGACGAACATGTTTGGTCAGCGGGTAGCTGACGCCCATCTCGGCGCCGCCATAGCCGGTGTTCCAGTTGTACTGCCCCTTCACGCTCAGCACCGCCTCGCCCAGCTGATACCCCACCCGCAGCTGGTAGTAGCCCATGTATTTGGTGATATCCGGGTTATCGTCGGTATTGCCCACCACGTACCAGGGCTTCACCTCCACCAGCCAGTTACCGTTCTGCGCCATCAGGCGGGTATAGAGACGGTTCCAGCTGCGTGACGTCGGGTCGGAGCGACCGTTGGATTGATGGTTATAGCCAAACTCCACGTCCCGCAGCGTCCAGCCCGCCAGCGAGTAATCGGTGGCAAAGCCGAGGAACAGCTGAGGCTCGTAGTTGGTTTCACGAAACGGCGAGGATTCATCGCTGTTGGATAACTGCCACCAGGATTTCTGCGTGTAGGAGCCACCCAGAATGGAATTCGGCCCCAGAATGCCGCGCCACAGCGGGAAGGCGAGACTCAGCTGGAATTTCACCTCATCTTTATGCGAATCGTCGGCCCAGTCGTAGGTTTTGATCGCCTCTTTGTTGAGGTCGCTGGTGGCGGTATAGATCAGATAATTGCTGTCGTAAGGATAGAGCGTGAAAGGATTATCGTGCTCCTCCAGCAGGTTAGCGATGATGCTGCCCCGCACGGCAGGCACCTCCTGCGTTGTCGCTTCCTGTGCAAATGCCGTAAAGGGCAGCGCAGCCGCCGCCGTTAGCCCGGCCAGATATGTCCGCATCGGTGATGCTCTCCTGCAAAAGCGTTTTAATGAAGAATTATTTGGATCCCTTTTAACATATTTAATTATTAGTGGCTTCACCTGCGCTCCGAATCTGGCAATTCATATTGCTGAGGAATAAAATCAACATTCTTTTAACAATAAGGATGTGACGTGCTATGTCTGCCACGCTTACTGCCGAAGAAGCGCTGAAGCTTGTCGGCGAGATTTTCGTCTACCATATGCCGTTCAACCGCGCGCTGGGGCTGGAGCTGGAGCGCTACGAGAAAGATTTCGCCCGGCTCAGTTTTAACAACCAGCCGATGATGGTCGGCAACTGGGCGCAAAGCATTCTCCACGGCGGCGTGATCGCCTCTGCCCTCGACGTCGCCGCCGGCCTGGTCTGCGTCGGCAGCACCCTGACCCGCCACGACACCATCAATGAAGATGAGCTGCGCCAGCGCCTGTCGCGGATGGGCACCATCGACCTGCGCGTAGACTATCTGCGCCCTGGCCGCGGCAACCGCTTTACCGCCAGCAGCAGCCTGCTGCGCGCGGGTAACAAAGTCGCCGTCGCCCGCGTGGAGCTGCATAACGAAGAGCAGGTCTATATCGCCAGCGCAACTGCCACTTATATGGTGGGTTGAGAAGGTAAAATCGGGTAAAATTGCGTTACTTTTTTGTAACGGGTTTTCCTGATGGATGCTAAACAGACGCGGCAGGGCGTTTTACTCGCTCTTGCCGCTTATTTTATTTGGGGTATCGCGCCCGCGTACTTCAAGCTGATTCACTACGTCCCTGCCGACGAAATTCTTACCCACCGCGTGATCTGGTCGTTTTTCTTCATGGTGGCGCTGATGAGCGTGAGCCGTCAGTGGTCTGGGGTTAAAACGCTCCTGCAAACGCCGAAAAAGATCTTCCTGCTGGCGCTGTCCGCCGTGCTGATTGGCGGCAACTGGCTGCTGTTCATCTGGGCGGTGAACAACCAGCACATGCTGGAGGCGAGCCTCGGCTACTTCATTAACCCGCTGGTGAATATCGTGCTGGGGATGCTGTTCCTCGGCGAGCGCTTCCGCCGGATGCAGTGGCTGGCGGTGATCCTCGCCCTCTGCGGCGTACTGGTTCAGCTCTGGACCTTCGGCTCGCTGCCGGTCATCGCCCTGGGACTGGCGTTCAGTTTTGCCTTCTATGGCCTGGTGCGTAAGAAAATCGCCGTGGAAGCACAAACCGGGATGCTGTTTGAGACCCTGTGGCTGCTGCCGGTCGCTGCGATTTACCTGTTCGGCATTGCCGACAGCAGCACCAGCCATATGGGCAGTAACCCGTGGACGCTGAACCTGATGCTGATGGCGGCCGGTGTGGTCACCACCATCCCGCTGCTGTGCTTTACCGGGGCCGCGACGCGTCTGCGCCTGTCAACGCTGGGCTTCTTCCAGTACATCGGCCCGACGCTGATGTTCCTGCTGGCGGTGCTGTTCTACGGTGAAGTACCGGGGGCGGATAAGATGGTGACCTTTGGGTTTATCTGGGTCGCGCTGGCGGTGTTTGTGGCGGATGCGATCTATACCCAGCGCAGGACGCGCAAAGGGCTTTGATTTTTGCCGGATGCGCTTCGCTTATCCGGCCTACATTTGGCGTAGGCCGGGTAAGGCGTAGCCGCCACCCGGCATAACCGTCATAACCAGTTACGGCGCTTGAAGTAGAGATACGGCGCCAGTCCCGCGAGCACCATAAAGACAATTGCGCCAGGGTAACCAAAGCTCCATTTCAGCTCCGGCATAAACTCGAAGTTCATCCCGTAGCTCGACGCCACCAGCGTAGGCGGCAGGAACACCACCGAAACCACCGAGAAGATCTTGATGATGCGGTTCTGCTCGATGTTGATAAAGCCCATCGCCGCCTGCATCAGGAAGTTCACCTTCTGGAACAGGGATTCGTTGTGCGGCAGCAGGGATTCGATATCACGCAGGATCTCGCGCGCCTGCTCCAGCTGACCGCCCGGCAGACGCGCCTTGCGCACCAGGAAGTTCAGCGCGCGCTGGGTATCCATCAGGCACAGACGCACTTTCCAGCCGATATCTTCCAGCTCTGCCAGCGTTGACAGCGCTTCGTCGTACTCATCGCCCTGGTGCCCTTCCATGATCACCCGGCTCAGCTCTTCCAGATCGCTGTAGATGTTTTCAATCTCATCCGCCAGCTGTTCGATTTTGGTTTCAAACAGGTCCAGCAGCAGCTCGTAGGCGTTGCCGTCCACCATCGCCTGGTTACGGGCGCGCATACGGTAGAGACGGAACGCAGGCAGCTCGCGCTCGCGCAGGGTAAACAGGCGGCCATCGCGGATGGTAAATGCGACGGTGGAGTTACCGGCGTGATCTTCGGCGTCTTCAAAGAAGAAAAAGGAGTGAATGTGCAGGCCGTCTTCGTCTTCGAAGAAACGGGCGGATGCTTCGATGTCTTCCAGTTCCGGGCGGGTTGCCAGGCTTTGTCCGAGCTCAGATTGCACGCGCAGGCGTTCGTCGTCATCCGGCTCGACCAGATCCACCCATACGGCATCAATGAGGGGTTGTGACTCTTCAGCTTCAAGCCGAATCAGTCGGTTCTTTTCCAGTTGAAATGCGCTCAGCATGACCGGGACTCCCAATGCAAAAAATATCGGACAGTTCGGTGGGCACACAGAAACATATTGGGTTTCAGACCATTAAACAGCCTGACTCAGCGCGACGGGAATAATGCAGGTCGCTGACAACCACTAAGGCCATCAGCAAGAGGAGATAGCCTTAGGAGTTGTTCCTGGATGACAGGGAATTGAGCCAGTATTTACTGGGTGTGTCCAAGGCGAATGTCCTCTTAGCGTAATCGTGCGCGCATGTTACGCCAGCAGTAACGGCGGCGTCAACTCGCAACGAAACGCTGAAGAACATTAAATGCCCTTCAACGTATAAGCCTGGCAGATTATTACAAAATAGTGATATTTTTCTGAATCTTAAACCGCTTCAAGCCTGGCGTAAGCCGCAACCAGCCATTTGATCCCCTGGCCCTGGAACGCCACCTGCAGGCGACTGTGCTCGCCGCTGCCTTCCAGATTCACAATGGTGCCTTCGCCAAATTTAGCATGACGTACGCGCTGACCCAGCTTGAATCCGCTGTCGCTTTCCGACACCGGCGTACCCAGACGCTGATGGCTCACCGGGCGGCTGATGCTGGCGCGCAGGCGCACCTCTTCCACGCACTCCTCCGGCAGTTCACCGACGAAGCGCGACGGACGGTGATAAACCTCTTTGCCGTACAGACGGCGGGTTTCGGCGTAGGTCAGGGTCAGCTTTTGCATCGCGCGGGTCACGCCCACGTAGGCCAGACGCCGCTCCTCTTCCAGACGCCCGCCTTCATCCAGCGACATCTGGCTCGGGAACATCCCCTCTTCCATACCGACGATAAACACCTGCGGGAACTCCAGACCTTTGGCGGAGTGCAGGGTCATCAGTTGAACCGCATCCTGCCAGGTGTCGGCCTGCCCTTCGCCCGCTTCCAGCGCGGCATGGGACAGGAACGCCTGCAGCGGCATCAGGTCTTCGTCTTCTTCGTTGTAGCTGAACTGGCGCGTCGCCGTCACCAGTTCCTCTAAGTTCTCAATACGCGTCTGGCCCTTCTCGCCCTTCTCCTGCTCGTACATCATGCGCAGGCCGGAATCTTTGATCACCCGGTCGGTCTGAACGTGCAGCGGCATATCGGCGGTTTCCTGGGCCAGCGCGTCGATAAGCTCCAGGAAGCGCTGCAGCGCGCTGGCGGCACGCCCGGCGAGCGCCCGCTCCTGCAACAGCTCGCGACACGCCTGCCACAGGGTCAGCTGCCTGTCGCGGGAGGTCTGACGCACCACGTCGAGGGTGCGATCGCCTATGCCGCGGGTTGGCGTGTTGACCACGCGCTCAAACGCCGCGTCGTCGTTGCGGTTGGCAATCAGGCGCAGATACGAGAGCGCGTCTTTAATCTCCTGGCGTTCGAAGAAGCGCATGCCGCCATAGATGCGGTACGGCATCCCCACCTGGAGCAACGCCTCTTCCAGCACACGCGACTGGGCGTTGCTGCGATAGAGAATGGCGCACTGCTCAAGCGCGCCGCCGTTGTCCTGCCAGGTTTTGATCCGGTTAACCACGAAGCGGGCTTCGTCCAGCTCGTTAAACGCGCAGTAGAGAGAGATCGGCTCACCGTCGACGCCGTCGGTCCACAGCTTTTTGCCCAGACGCCCGTTATTGTTTTCAATCAGGGCGTTGGCCGCGCTCAGAATGTTGCTGGTGGAGCGGTAGTTTTGTTCCAGGCGAATGGTCTCTGCGCCCGGAAAATCTTTCAGGAAACGCTGGATGTTCTCGACCTGGGCGCCGCGCCAGCCGTAGATCGACTGGTCGTCGTCGCCGACGATCATCACTTTGCTGGAGTCGCCCGCCAGCAGGCGGATCCAGGCGTACTGAATGTTGTTGGTATCCTGGAATTCGTCGACCAGGATATTGGTAAAGCGTTCGCGATAGTGTTGCAGGATATGCGGCTTGTTCAGCCACAGCTCGTGGGCGCGCAGCAGCAACTCGGCGAAATCCACCAGCCCGGCGCGATCGCAGGCTTCCTGATAGGCCTGATAGACCTTCTGCCAGGTCTGCTCAATCGGGTTGCCAAAGCTCTGGATGTGATGCGGGCGCAGCCCTTCGTCTTTCTGGCTGTTGATGTACCACATCGCCTGACGCGGCGGCCACTGTTTCTCGTCGAGGTTCATCGCCTTGATCAGGCGTTTGAGCAGACGCAGCTGGTCTTCGCTGTCGAGGATCTGAAAATCCTGCGGCAGGTTGGCGTCCATATGGTGCGCACGCAGCAGGCGGTGCGCCAGCCCGTGGAAGGTGCCGACCCACATGCCGCCCTGGCTGGTGCCCATCAGCTGGGCGATACGGTGGCGCATCTCCGCCGCCGCCTTGTTGGTGAACGTCACCGCCATAATGGAGTACGGCGAGCAGTTTTCCACGCTCTGCAGCCAGGCGATACGGTGAACCAGCACGCGTGTCTTACCACTGCCCGCCCCTGCCAGCACCAGCATATTGGTGCGCGTCGCGGCAACCGCGTCACGCTGTTTGTCATTAAGGCTGTCGAGCAGGTAAGAAACGTCCATTGGGCACCGCCGCAAAGAGGTAATCCGGCGGCATTTAGCCGCCGGATACACTGTTAATTTATACAGAACTGCTGGTGATTATATCAGCGTGGTGAGGGATGCCAACCGTGAAATTTCGATGTGCGGCAACAGGCGGCTGTCGGCGGTCTGCATCAGATCGGCATTTTCCGGCTTGATCCAGCAGGCCTGCATCCCGCAGCGGATCGCCCCTGCGACGTCGGTCGTCAGGTCATCGCCCACGTGAAGAATTTGCCCCAGCGGCAGGCTAAGCTTCTCCGCCGCCAGATGGTACATATCGTTGAACGGCTTGGAGCGCCCGTGCGGGCCTGCGCGCAGTACAAACTGGAAGTAATCGCCAAGGCCGAACAGCTCCGGCTGGGCGTTACCATTGGTGATGGCTACCAGCGGCCACTTTTCGGCCAGCGCAGCCAGCGTGTCGTGCGTCTCCTGCGGGACGTCGATGCGGCTGCGCCACTGGGCAAAGTGCGCCATTGAGGCCTCGGCACCCAGCGCAGCCTCGGCCGCGGTCAGCCCCGCGTTCAGCATCGCCAGCTCCACGGCACGGCGACGCCATTCGGTCACGTCGTGATAGATTTCCGGCTCGGTCTGGCGTAACGCCTGGCGCAGGCGGTGGAACTCTTTGTTTTCCAGCGTTTTTAAGGCCGGGTGATAGTTTTGTACAAACGTCAGCGCTTCCTGCTCGGTACGCAGAATCACCTGACGGTTGTCGTAAAGGGTGTCATCAAGGTCGAATGTCAGGGCAGAGATTTGGCCTAATGGACGATAAAAACGCATTATTTCCCCCGTTTGGCGCGTGGATGCGCCGCGTCGTACACCGAGGCAAGGTGTTGAAAATCGAGATGGGTATAGATTTGGGTGGTGGAGAGATTAGCGTGGCCCAACAGCTCCTGGACGCCACGCAGGTCGCCGCTGGATTCCAGCATGTGCGTGGCGAACGAATGGCGCAGTTTATGCGGATGAACATGGCTGTTCAGCCCCTGCTTGATCCCCCACTCGGCAAACCGCTTTTGCACGTTACGCGCCGAGATGCGCTTGCCCAGCTTCGAGAGGAACAGCGCCTCTTCCTCGGTGCCAAACAGGCCGCGCAAGTCGAGCCAGTGTTCAATCCATACCACGGCGTTACGGCCAATGGGCAGGCGGCGCTCTTTGCTGCCTTTGCCCATCACCCACACTTCGCCGGACTCCAGATCGAGATGTTTAATATCCAGATTGACCAGCTCGGAAAGTCGCAGACCAGCGCCGTACATCACCTCCAGCATGGCGCGGTCGCGCACCGCCAGCGGATCGTTAAGATCGATATCCAGCAGGCGGTTAACGTCATCAACGTCGATATTTTTGGGCAGATGGCGCGGCGCTTTCGGCGCGGCAATCCCTTTCGCCGGGTTGGCGTTGAGTTCGCCCTGGCTGACCAGCCAGTCGAAGAAGCTGCGCAGCGCCGACAGACGCAGCGCAAGGCTGGCCGGGCCAAGCCCTTTACGGCGGCTACGCACGGCAAAGGTCCGCACCGTGGCGGCATCACATTGTTGCCAGCTCGTCAGGCCGATCTCATTGGCTAACTGCATGATGGCATCAAGCTGACGCTGATAGTTCAACAGGGTGATCGGGCTGAGCTGGCGCTCAACGCCCAGATAGCGCAGAAAACGCGTGACGGCCGGTGACAGCAGAGCGTCCGTCATACGCGCTCAATCCAGCGCTCCAGCAGCTCGGGCAGCATCTGCGCGATCTCCTGCAGCAGCTGTGTGCCTTGTCCCTGCTGGTAATGGTGCGGATCGCGGCTGGTAAACAGCATCACGCCAAGCTCGCCGTCGCGCCCCATCAGGGACATGGCGACCGATCCGATCGCTTTGGCCTCCGGCAGCACCACCAGCAGCTCTGGGCCATTCAGCTGCCCAAGGTAGTGGTTCTCCTGCCCCATACGCTGAATGCGCAGGGGTTCAAACGCCTGACGCGATAAGGCCAGATGGGTAAAACTGGACGGTGCGCCAATGCGCCAGCGATCCGGGAACAGGCGCAGGGTTGCCCCTGCCAGCCCCATGTCACGCGCCCAGCGATGCAGGCGGAGAAGAAATTCGTCGAGGCTGCTGGCCGAGGCCAGCCGGGACTGCAGGTGCAGCAGGCGATAGAACAGGCCTTCATTACTGCTGGCCTGCTCCATCAGCAGCGAGATGTTTTCTTCAAGATGGTTGATATGGTTGCGCGCGCGCGCCATATGCCACTCAACCAGCGAGACCGTCCCGCGAACCGGGTGCGGGACGCGCATGTCTTCCACGACACGTGCATTGCGAATGAAAAAGTCAGGATGGCGCAGCAGATAATCAACAACCGCCCGGTCGTCCATCTCCGTCAGCGTCTCCTGCAGTTCTTCTCCTGGTTGTTTCATAGATGGATAAACCCGTCGTAAACTTGTGTCGCCGGACCCGTCATATACAGCGGCTGGCCCGGGCCTTTCCAGGCGATATCAAGACGCCCGCCTGGCAAATCCACGCGAACCTCCTGCGCCAGTAACCCCTGCGTAATCCCCACCGCGACGGCCGCACAGGCACCGCTGCCGCACGCCTGCGTCTCACCTGCCCCACGTTCAAAAACGCGCAGGCGGATGTGTTCGCGAGTGAGAACCTGCATAAATCCAATATTGGCGCGTTCCGGGAAACGTTCGTGGCTTTCCAGCACCGGTCCGAGCGTCTCGACGGGCGCGGTCGCCACGTCATCAACCTGAATCACGCAGTGCGGATTGCCCATGGAGACCACGCCGCACAAGACTGTCTGTTCCGCGGCGCGCATGATATAGGTCTTTTCCGCTTTGTTGGCGCGGAACGGCACCTGGGACGGCTCGAAGTTCGGCTCGCCCATGTTGACCCGCACCAGTTCGTCGTCGGTCACGCTCAGTACCATCCGTCCGTTGGCGGTGCTGACGCGGATATCACGCTTGTTGGTGAGCCCCTTCAGGCGGACAAAACGGGCAAAACAGCGCGCGCCGTTGCCACACTGGGACACTTCGCTGCCGTCGGCATTGAATATCCGGTAGTGGAAATCGAGATCCGGATCGTAAGGCGGCTCAACCACCAGCAGCTGATCAAAGCCGACGCCAAGGTGCCGATCGGCCAGACGGCGGATCAGCTCCGGAGAAAAGAAGACATTCTGCGTTACCGCGTCGACAACCATAAAGTCATTGCCAAGGCCATGCATCTTAGAGAACTGCATTATTTACTCCATTGCGCGGATCGGAGCGCTTGTCAGTAATTGACCTGGCTTGGACCATTGTTATCGCCACGATCGTTACGACCCGGCATGGTGGACTCAACAGGACTTTCCACTTTTTTAGTCGGCGGCGGTGCGGTTTTATCTGCTGGCGGGAAATAGAGCGGCCCTTTAAGACCACAACCGGTCAGGCTAAACAGCGTGAGGAGAACGGCAAGCGTTCGAAAAACGTTTTTCATTATTGGTTGCCTGTAAGTTCGTGCTTTATGTGTTCTATCATCGCAGGAGAAGGCACAAAAGCAAGAGTTAGCCGCTAACCTGCAACCGGAATTATTTAGCGTTATACTGCCGCCATCACGAAAAACAGGAACAGAACCATGAATGACAGTGAATTCCATCGCCTTGCCGATAACCTGTGGCAAACCATCGAAGAACGCCTTGATGACTGGGACGGCGATAGCGACATCGATTGTGAAATCAACGGCGGGGTGCTGACCATCAGCTTTGAAAACGGCAGCAAAATCATTATTAACCGCCAGGAGCCGCTTCACCAGGTCTGGCTCGCCACCAAACAGGGCGGCTACCATTTCGACCTGAAGGGCGACGAGTGGGTTTGCGATCGTAGCGGTGAGACGTTCTGGGATCTGCTGGAGCAGGCAGCGACCGCGCAGTCAGGGGAAGAAGTTAGCTTCCGCTAGGGCTGTTTTGCCCGGTGGCGCTGCGCTTACCGGGCCTACAATGGCCCGGACCGTACATCCGGGCAATGGTCGTCAGGAGAAATACTGCTGCAACAGCGGGGTGCTGGCGTCCTGTCTGTCAGGCACGACCGGCGTAATCGCCTGGGTGCGGAACGGGATCACCTGCGCGCGGCCATCCACCTTCACAATCTGATAGAACTGCGGCAGGTTGAAGTTGATGAAACTTGAGCCGTAGGTGAAGCGATCGTGTGAAGAAGAGTAGAAGCGGCTGACGTCGCGCACCAGCTCCTCTTTGCTGCCTTCACAGTGGTGATACACTTCGGCGCGGTTGGTTTCATCGAGGATGTAGATGTTGAACCCGGCGTCATCCCCCGACTCTTCAAAGAAGAACTGAATAATCCCTTCGCTGGCAAAACCGTCCACTACCTGCGGCAGTTTGACGTGGTTGGTCTCAACCTGCACCGACAGACCGTGCAGCTTGTTGTGCGAAATAGCGCCGTAGAACTCGATGGCGTTTTCCAGCTTCTGCACCGAGACGTTCAGGCGTTCAAAGAACAGGCCCCAGGTCTGGCCGGAGACGCGCAGCGCTTTGAAGCGCCCGGTTTCCTGACGGGTGCTGGAGAGGCGCAGATCGATGCATTCGGAAACCAGCTGCTGCACGCGGGTACGGATCAGGCCGCGCAGATGCTGGCTGTAGCAGAACACCTCAACGCTGTCCGGCGGTGCGGCATCCTGATGCATCTTGCCGAGGATTGTTTTCAGCGCTTCGATCATCGCCTGCTCGCCGTTGAAGTGCAGGGTACGCACTTCGTTCCACGAGTTGCGGTACAGCAGATCGACGCTGCCCACCAGGCAGTTTTGCTGCTCGCCAAAGCTGAACACATCCAGCTTACGGAAATCGAAATGGACCACCTGATTGCGGAAGGCCGCCGTCGGGTCATATTCCAGGTTGACGATAATCGCCAGATGGCGAATTTCGCATGGGCTGTAGAGCGCTTTTGGCGTCGGCGCAGGCAGACGCAGCGGGAAGTGGTGCGAAACGTCGGCGACCATTTCCTGCAATTTGGCTAAATCGACAATCTCGTTGCCTTTGATAAACAGGCGCGTGCGGGAGGTCAGCAGGCCGTTAAACCAGGCCCAGGCCACCAGCTTGTTCAGGTAGCGGTTATATTCCAGCGGCTGATGGCTGATGATCGAATCCATGCTTGGCGCACGGTTGTAGAGATACCACCCGGTGCGGTTCGCGCGGCCCGGCGGCACATAGATAAAGGTCAGGTTCGGTTCAGACAGGTCAGGCGAAATCTGCGGGTTCACCAGCGTCACTTTACCCGGCAGCGCTTCAAACGCGGCGTACAGCTTACGGGTCAACACCCCGATGTCCTGCGGGCTGGCGGAAACGCTGAGGTTGTTACGACGGGCAAAGCGGATCAGGTTACGGTAGCTCTGCATCATCGCATCGAGCAGCTCGTTGTGCGCTTCACGCACCTGATCGATCTTCCAGTTGGCGCGGTTATCGAGCATCGACAGACGCTCTTCGTCCCATCCCCACTCTTTGACTAACTGACTGACCACTTCACGACGCCAGCCAACGCAGGCGCGTTCACGGCTGAGCTTCTCACACACTTTGAGATAGAAACATCGACGGACCAGATCCAGACGGGTGGGATCGTCGATGGCTTTCAGGTATTCGGTGACGCGCTCGAGCATCATGCAGTAGGCATCAAGACCGTAAGAGACGATCTCGCCATCATGCAGACGCTGTTTGATGTCTTTCGCCAGCAGGCGCGGCGTCGGGTATTCCCAGGAATAGGCTTCGAGCAGCAGGGTTTTCAGCACTGCTTTATACGGGGAATCAATACTTTTATACAGCTGCCACAGGCTGGCACCGAAGTACTCTTCCGCAGACAGCGAGCTCAGGCCGCCCAGATCCAGCCATTCGTTTGGCGTCAGGACACCCTGGGCGTAGAGCTTCATGACGTAGTCGTCGTAGTGCTCTTCTTCGTCGCACGGCACCATGCTCCACAGTATACGCTTCCCGGCCAGGCGCACGGCGGTACGGTAAAACTCATCCAGCAACAGGATGTGCTGAGTCGAGCCGCAGTCTTCACCACCCAGACTGCCGCTTTCATTATGGCGGAAACGGTTTTCATCAATCAGGAAGAAGCTGACTTCCACACCGAGCGATGCCGCCCAGCTCTCAAGCAGGCTGCATTTACGCTGCAGCAGCTGGCGCTCTTCGTTATCGAGCCAGGATTGATGGCAAACCCAGATATCGAGATCCGACGAACAGCTTTGCCCCACCGAAGAGGTGCTGCCCATGGTGTAGACGCCGGTGATCGGCAGTTCGCCTTTCGGGGACTCTTGTGCCGGCATGCCACGATAGAGTTCCAGCTCTTTCAGATAGTGCTGTTGGGTTTCATCAGGCGTGAAAAGGCAGATGCCCTTGGGAACGTTACCGTCAAGGTAACCCGGCATCAGCGGATGGTGATAGTGCAGCAATGTCGGCAGTAGACTGTAAACCTGTTGAAAAGCAGGTCCCATGGCAGCAAGCGCACGATCGACGCGCAGTTGATTGATGGCATCCAGTCGCTGTTTCAGAGTCTCAATATAGAGGTACAAGACGTATCGCCTGATGTTCAGAAGGCTCTAATCGCCAGTCAGACTGAGGATTAGGCGTTCACAGTATTTCGAAAGTAGCCGTCGCCTTTTTTCGCCCTTATCTTTATGGTCATGGAGACGAAAAAATGGTCTAAAACGTGATCAATTTAACACCTTGCCGTTTGACCGTAAAGAAAGATGCGCTACATACAAGTGTAGCACCGTTCTGTACGTGTAAATTCCTGAATACGGCAGCAGGCAACTTCTATCGCAGCCTTGTCCTGTCCCCCTCAACGTCCGTAAACCTGACAGTGCTGAGACAACAATGTTAGGATGGTCAACAGACGATTAAGACGGTAACAAGCATGTTAGACAATGTTTTAAGAATTGCCACACGCCAAAGCCCCCTTGCGCTCTGGCAGGCACATTATGTTAAGCAGCGCCTCGAGGCCTGTCATGCCGATTTGCGTGTAGAGCTGGTGCCCATGGTGACGCGCGGTGATGTCATTCTTGATACGCCTCTGGCGAAAGTGGGCGGTAAAGGCCTGTTCGTGAAAGAGCTTGAGCTGGCACTGCTTGACGGTCGTGCTGATATCGCGGTCCACTCTATGAAGGACGTCCCGGTTGATTTCCCTGAAGGGCTGGGGCTGGTCACCATTTGCGAGCGTGAAGATCCGCGCGATGCCTTTGTCTCCAGTCACTACGACTCTCTGGATGCCCTGCCTCAGGGGAGCATTGTTGGCACGTCAAGTTTACGCCGCCAGTGCCAGCTGGCCGAGTACCGCCCGGACCTGATCATCCGCTCCCTGCGCGGTAACGTCGGTACCCGTCTCGGCAAGCTGGATAACGGTGAATATGATGCCATTATTCTGGCGGTTGCCGGCCTGAAACGCCTGGGCCTGGAGTCGCGTATTAAGGCGGCGCTCTCCCCGGAACAGTCGCTGCCGGCCGTCGGTCAGGGCGCGGTGGGCATTGAGTGCCGACTCGATGACGCCCGTACCCATGCGCTGCTGGCGCCGCTCAATCACGACGAGACCGCAATCCGCGTCCAGGCGGAGCGTGCCATGAACACCCGCCTTGAAGGGGGATGTCAGGTGCCGATTGGCAGCTATGCTGAATTAACCGATGGCGAACTGTGGCTGCGCGCGCTGGTTGGCGCGCCGGACGGTTCGCAGATGGTGCGCGGCGAACGTCGCGGTAAACCACAGGATGCAGAACAGCTGGGGATTTCACTGGCGGAAGAGCTGCTGAATAACGGCGCCCGTGAAATTCTCGCGGACGTCTATAATGGAGAACCCCCGGCATGAGTATTCTCGTCACCCGCCCTTCTCCCGCTGGAGATCAGTTAGTGAGCCGACTGCGCGCACTGGGGCAGGTGGCGTGGAGCTTTCCACTGATTGAGTTTTCTCCGGGCCGGGAGCTGCCCCAGCTCGCCGGTCATCTTGGCGCGCTGCAGACTGGCGATCTGCTGTTTGCCCTGTCACAACATGCCGTGGAGTTTGCCCACGCCCGGCTGCAACAGGACGGCCAGCGCTGGCCTGATGCGCCGCGCTATTTCGCCATCGGCAGAACCACTGCCCTGGCGCTGCATACCGAAAGCGGCCAGCACATTCGCTATCCGTTGGATCGGGAAACCAGCGAAGTGTTGCTACAATTACCTGAATTACAAACTGTTGTGGGGAAACGCGCGCTGATTTTGCGCGGCAACGGTGGGCGAGAATTGCTGGGCGACACGCTGCGTGAGCGTGGAGCAGAAGTGACATTTTGTGAATGTTATCAACGTAGTCATAAACATTATGACGGTGCGGAAGAGGCGATGCGCTGGCAGGCTCGCGGCGTCACCACCCTGGTGGTAACCAGCGGGGAGATGCTGCAACAGCTCTGGACACTCATCCCACAATGGTATCGTGAAAACTGGTTACTCCGCTGTCGGCTTCTGGTCGTCAGTGAGCGTCTGGCGAACCTCGCCCGGGAACTGGGCTGGCAAGATATTCGGATCGCTGATAACGCCGACAACGATGCGCTGCTGCGCGCATTACAATAACTCTCATAATGGGAAGCCATAATGACGGAACAAGAAAAATCCTCCGCCGTGGTTGAAGAGACCAGGGAGACCGTGGACACCACGCCACAGCCAGAAACGACAGAGAAAAAGCATGGCAGCAATAAAACCAGTCTGGCGTTGAGCGCGATTGCCATCGCCATTGCGCTGGCCGCAGGCGTGGGCCTGTATGGTCTGGTGAAAAAACAGGCGACCAATCAGGTTGCGACGAACGATGAGCTGGTGACGCAAATCACCGCCTTACAACAGGCGCAGCAGTCGCAGAAAACCGAGCTGGACGGCGTCATCAAACAGCAGGCCGACCAGCTGGCTGCAGCCACTCACAAACAGGACGAGCTGGTCAAACAGCTGGATGAGATGCAGCAGAAAGTGGCGGCTATTTCGGGTACCGACGCCAAAACCTGGCTGCTGGCGCAGGCTGATTTCCTGGTTAAACTGGCCGGACGCAAGCTGTGGAGCGATCAGGATGTCACCACCGCTGCCGCGCTGCTGAAAAGCGCCGATGCCAGCCTGGGCGATATGAACGACCCGAGCCTGATTACCGCCCGCCGCGCGCTCACTGCGGATATCGCCAGCCTGTCGACCGTTTCGCAGGTGGATTACGACGGCATTATTCTGAAAGTGAATCAGCTGTCGAACCAGATCGATAACCTGCGTCTGGCAGACAATAATGACGACGACTCCCCGATGGATTCCGACAGCAGCGAACTCTCCAGTTCGCTGAGCGAGTGGCGTATCAACCTGCAAAAAAGCTGGCAGAACTTTATGGACAGCTTTATCACCGTCCGCCGCCGCGATGAGACCGCCGTGCCGCTGTTAGCCCCGAATCAGGACGTCTACCTGCGCGAGAACCTGCGTTCACGCCTGCTGGTAGCCGCACAGGCCGTGCCGCGTCATCAGGAAGAGACCTACAAACAGGCGCTGGATAACGTCTCCACCTGGGTACGCGCCTATTACGATACCGACGATGCCACTACTACGGCCTTCCTCGAAGACGTGGATAAGCTGAGCCAGCAGAACATCACCATGAACGTACCGGATAAGCTGGAGAGCCAGCCGATTCTGGAGAAATTGATGCAGACGCGCGTGCGTAACCTGCTGGCACAGCCGGGCGAAGCGGCGGCGCAGACTCCTGCCCCGGCTCCGGCCCCTGACAGCGCGCCGCAAGGAGAGTAATTATGTTAAAAGTCCTGTTACTCTTCGCACTGCTGATCGCAGGGATCGTTCTCGGCCCTATCCTGGCAGGTCATCAGGGTTACGTGCTGATCCAGACCGATAACTACAATATCGAAACCAGCGTCACGGGCCTGGTGATCATTCTGATCCTGGCGATGGTGGCGTTTCTGGCGATCGAATGGATCCTGCGCCGCATCTTCCGTACCGGCGCGCATACCCGCAGCTGGTTTGTCGGTCGCAAGCGCCGCCGTGCCCGCAAGCAGACCGAACAGGCGCTGCTGAAGCTGGCTGAAGGTGACTATCAGCAGGTTGAAAAGCTGATGTCGAAGAACGCCGATCACGCTGAACAACCGGTAGTGAACTATCTCCTGGCTGCAGAGGCTGCACAGCAGCGCGGCGATGAAGTGCGCGCCAATCAGCATCTGGAGCGCGCCGCTGAGCTTGCTGAAAACGACCCGATCCCGGTTGAGATCACCCGCGTGCGCCTGCAGCTGGCGCGCAACGAGAATCATGCCGCCCGTCACGGCGTTGATCGCCTGCTGGAGATCACCCCCCGTCATCCGGAAGTGCTGCGTCTGGCAGAGCAGGCCTACATCCGCACCGGCGCCTGGGGCTCGCTGCTGGATATCATCCCGTCGATGGCGAAAGCCGACGTGGGAGACGAAGAGCAGCGCGACAGCCTGCAACGTCAGGCCTGGATTGGTCTCATGGACCAGGCGCGTGCCGATCAGGGCAGCGATGGCCTGAAAGAGTGGTGGAAAAATCAGAGCCGCAAAACCCGTCAGCAGGTGCCACTGCAGGTTGCCATGGCGGAGCACCTGATTGAGTGTGACGATCATGATACCGCCCAGAGCATCATCGTTGATGGCCTGAAGCGTCAGTATGACGATCGTCTGGTGATGGTGATCCCGCGCCTGAAAACCAATAATCCGGAGCAGATCGAAAAAATGCTTCGCCAGCAGATCAAAGCCGTGGGCGATCGCCCCCTGCTGTGGAGCACCCTGGGTCAGTCGCTGGCAAGACATGGCGAGTGGAAAGAGGCCAGTCTCGCCTTCCGCGCCGCGTTAAAACAGCGCCCGGATGCCTTCGACTACGCCTGGCTGGCGGATACGCTGGATAAACTGCATCTGCCGGAAGAGGCCGCCGCGATGCGCCGCGATGGCCTGCTGCTGACGCTACAGAATAATCCCCCGCAACAATAATTTAACAGGAGGCCTGACGGCCTCCTTTTTTATTTGCTACATTCTCTGCATCATCTTCAGAGACCGACTCCGCCAATGTAACGAACTCCTTTCATTAAACAATTTTCTGCACACGCCTTTTACGGCGTGGACTATATCGTTTTTGAAAGGATCGTTTCATGAACACGCTTCTGTATGCGCTTTTTGACGCGCTGCGCTGCCATCGCTGGCTGCGCCTGCTGGCCTGCGCTTTTCTCTTCACCTCGCTGGGCAATGGCTTAACCCAGGTGATGGTCTTTGGCCTGCTGCTTGACTGGCAGGCACCCGCATCCTTACTGACAATGGCATACCTGTTTGCCACCCTGCCGGGGTTTCTCGGCAGCTTCGTCGGGGAAAAGCTCTGTATGCGCTATTCCCCTGTCCACCTGCTGCTCCTGACGGAGGGGCTGGGTCTGCTCGCCCTGCTGTTCCCTCTGCTGGGTATTCAGTATCACAGCGTTACGGCGCTGCTGGCGGTACAGTCTACCGAGGCCTTTCTGATGGGCATGACCTGGCCAGCCCTGACCCTGCTGTTCAGACGCGGCCTGTCAGAAGCCGAACTGCCTGCGGCCACCTGTCTGGAGAATATGATTTTTGCTTCGCAGGTATTGGCCGGGACGGGGCTGGGCATCATGCTGTTTCACCAACTGCCTGCGCTGGCTTTGGTGGGGATCGACGCGCTCACCTTTGCCGGCTCGCTGCTGATGTTAGTACTCACGGGCAAGGCGTTACCCTCTCTGGCACCCGAGCACGCAGCCGAAGCAGAAAAACCGGTGGCGGTACGCTGGCAGACGCTGGTTTCGCAGCAAAAGCGCAGCCTGTTATTGCTCCCGGCACTCGCCGCAGTGGGATCGCCTGCCATTGCGCTGTTGCCTGCCCTGGCGCAGCATATTGAACCGGATGATGCCACCGGTCTGGCTCTGCCTCTGCTGTTTGCCCGCAGCATGGGGCAACTGTGCGGCCCGCTGCTGCTCAAAAGAGAAAGTCTGGCCCGCTACACCGGACAAAACCGCCGTCTGCTGGCCTGCCTGGGGCTGTTTTTACTCTCTTATGGCGCGATCCCGCTGTTGCCCGGGATGCAGGCGCTGGGGGTCGTATTTATCGCCCATCTGGCCTCGAACATCGTCTTTGCGGCCGGAACCTACAGCGTATTGAGTAGCTTTCAGGCAGCACAAGTCTCTGCTGCCAGCGGTAAGGCATGGCGATGGCAAACCATCAGCGCTGCCCTCTTTACCTGCGTTACCGCCGTGGCGGCTGACGCGCTGGGACCGGTAGAAGCGCTGTACGGCGTTTCAGGCGGTGCCTTGCTGATTGTAGTGGGGATCATGATGCGATACCGCAAATAAGGCATAAAAAAACGCCTGCTAAAAAGCAGGCGTTAAACAGGTCTGTTTGACAACTTGTGGTGCTTCACTCAACGTTGTGCCCATGGTGTTTGATGAGGCCGAAGCGACATCTGTCAGTGGACGATAAGCACCGTAAATGGCTCTGCGTCATTCCGGAGTTTATGAGGCGCTAAGGCGAACATAAGAGGTGGAATGAGCATCTACAGGTATATTATTGCACGCAACGTGCCAAAGTTGCATCCCGAAGTTGTATGTATCCCAACTTTTTAAGATAAAAGGAAATTATCCCTGTAAGGCGGTAAACAGGCAGCAGAATGCTTCGTCAAATGGGGGAAACTGTCTCCTGGGAGAGACGCCCATAACGCAAAAGGAATATATTTATATATTTCAAATGGTTAAGTGTCACTTATTCACGACAGGCCAGCATATCGCTGTCGGCAATAAGCAACAGTGGCAGGAATGACAGAAAACAAAAAACCCCGCCGAAGCGGGGTTCAAAATTGGTCGGCGAGAGAGGATTCGAACCTCCGACCCACTGGTCCCAAACCAGTTGCGCTACCAAGCTGCGCTACTCGCCGAAATACTGCTTTTTTGAATTTTTAGTTCAATTCATTAAAAGTCGTGGTGCGAGGGGGGGGACTCGAACCCCCACATCCTAAGGACACTAACACCTGAAGCTAGCGCGTCTACCAATTCCGCCACCTTCGCAATTCACAACTCTTTAAATAATGGGGTGGCTAATGGGATTCGAACCCACGACAACTGGAATCACAATCCAGGGCTCTACCAACTGAGCTATAGCCACCACTGTATTCTTTCACGCGGTTCTGCCTACTTCACAGACCACCGCAGCTCGAGCACCGGGTAAATGGTGCGCCCGACAGGATTCGAACCTGAGACCTCTGCCTCCGGAGGGCAGCGCTCTATCCAGCTGAGCTACGGGCGCTTAGCGCCGTTGCGGGGCTGGATATTACGGAGGTCTCGGTCTGCTGTCTAGTGCTTTTTTAAAAATAAATGCGCGTTTGCTTAGACTTTGCGCACTTTGCCGCATATTACTGCGTTTTTGTCCGATCTATGTGTCGACCCAGGCCAAAAAGCTTATATCCCGCGCTCACGGCCGCCAGGAAGATCATCCCGACATACAGCGACATGCGGGTGTCTTGGTTGAAGTACATGCCGATCAGCACGCAGATCAGGAACGCCATCGTTACGTAGTTCGCCCACGGGAACAGAATGGAGCGGAACGGATGGCTGGCAATCGCTTTTTTGTGTGCCTGGCGAAAACGCAGCTGGCTAATCAGGATCACAAACCACGGCACCATGCCCGGCAGAACGCTGGCGCTGTACACGTAAACAAAGACACGCTGCGGGTTCGGGATGATGTAGTTCAGGCATGACCCCACCAGCAGGATGACAATCGAGATAGCTACACCCGCCACCGGCACGCCCGCGCGGGAAACTTTGCCCACCGCCGCCGGAAGCTGGCGATTTTTTGCCAGGGCGTAGAGCATACGTCCGCAGCTGTACATGCCGCTGTTACAGCCAGACAGCGCCGCCGTCAGCACCACAAAGTTGATAATCGCCGCCGCCGCGGTAATGCCGATTTTGGCAAAGGTCAGCACGAACGGGCTACCGTTACTGCCAATCTCATTCCACGGGAAGATAGTAACGATGACGAAAATCGCGCCCACGTAGAAGATCAGGATACGCCACAGCACCTTGCCTACCGCGCTGCGCAGGGTCACCTGCGGATTTTTCGCTTCACCGGCAGTAATCCCAATCAGCTCAACGCCCTGATAGGACGCCACCACGATACAGAGCGCGGTCAGGAAGCCTTTCCAGCCGCCGGCAAAGAAGCCGCCGTGTTCAGTCAGATTACTAAAGCCAATCGCCTGGCCGCCGTTACCCAAACCGAAGAAAATCACCCCCACGCCGATGACAATCATCACGATAATGGTGGTGACTTTGATCATCGCGAACCAGAACTCGATCTCACCGTACAGACGCACGGCGGCCAGGTTCGCCAGCGCCACCAGCCCCACGGCGATCAGCGCGGGTATCCATTGCGCCATCTCCGGGAACCAGAACTGCACGTAGACCCCAATGGCGGTGATCTCCGATATCCCCACCGCCATCCACATAAACCAGTACGACCACGCCGTGAGATAGCCAAAAAACGGGCTCATGTAGCGGTGCGCATAGACGGCAAACGAACCGGCGACCGGTTCAAGGAACAACATCTCGCCCATGGAGCGCATGATAAAGAAGACGAACAGCCCGGCGATGATATACGCCAGCAGGACCGACGGTCCGGCCCATTTCAGGGTACTGGCGGAGCCCATAAACAGGCCCACGCCAATCGTCCCGCCAAGGGCGATAAGTTCAATATGACGAGCTTCCAGCCCACGCTGAAGCTCCGATTTTTTCTCTGCCATAAATCCTCGGTTGTGCTTGCGACTCTCCCGGCCTTAGCCGGTTATTGTTATAGGTACAGATGCGCTATCACAGGCTGTGCGTAATGGACCGTTTATGTTAACGGTTGATGCAAAAACAGCCTGGTACGGTAGTGACGGGGGGGAATGGTTTCTTAAATTTTGTGAAATGGCAAACGATGCGTTAAAAAAATGAATGTATTGCACATAAAAGCAGCATGTTTGCAGGTGAGTTGCAGCGCGAACAGCATATCGCGCTGCTAATAAGATATTAAAGCCGTCCTGAGTAGTGCCAGCCGAGATAACGCAGCAGACGTAGCTGGCGGGTGATGCGGCTGGGCTGGGATAACAGACGATACAGCCACTCCAGCCCCAGGTTCTGCCACACTTTTGGCGCACGCTTCACATGGCCGGTAAAGACATCATAGGTGCCGCCCACGCCCATATAGAGCGCGTCCGGGTAGACCAGGCGGCAGTCGCGCATCAGGATCTCCTGGCGCGGAGACCCCATGGCGACGGTGATAATCTTCGCTCCGCTGTCACGAATGCGGGCAAACAGCGCCTGCTGATCGTCCGCGCTGAAATAACCGTCCTGGCTACCAACAATATTCACCTGCCACTGCGCACGCAGCTTCTGCTCGGTTTGCGCCAGCACCTCAGGCTTGCCGCCGACGAGAAACACCGGCGTGCCGTCTACGCCCGCCCGCGCCATCAGCGCTTCCCAGAGATCGGCACCTGCCACGCGGGAGATATTGGCAGACGGGTATTTCTTACGCACGGAGCGAACCACGCTGATCCCGTCAGCGTATTTAAACTCGGCCGCTTCGATAAGTTCCCGCACCTGGGCGTTATCCTCAATGGTAAGCATTTTTTCTGCATTGATGGCCACCAGCGTGCCGGTTTTGATCCCATCCCCGGCGCACAGATAGTCCAGCGCATGCTGCATATCACGCCAGCCGATCAGCTTCAGCCCCCGCAGGTCATACTGCGGTGCAGAGGTATTGTCAGTCATTATTATCCTTACTCAGACTCGCGAAAGCGCCCTGCCGCCAGCCGGTTCGCGCTTATGCACTAACCCGGCGCTGTCGAGCAGCCAGTACAGCAGCTTCGCCAGCAGCAGACAGGCGCCAAAAACCACCATGAAAAAGACCACGCGGGAGACGAATGAATCCAGTCCTTCTCGCGCCAGCACGATCATATTGAAAATGGCACCGAAACAGAAACTATGCAAAATCGCTGCCTTGTAGCGGTTGGTCTCCTGATTGCCCAGGGTATAGAGCCAGTCAAACCACTTGATAATCAGCCCCACGGCAATGGCGCCCGGCAGGATAAACCAGCCGCCGCCCATTACCACCAGCGAGCCGATCAGCGTCGGTGAAATCGCCAGCCCGGAGTGGTTGTTCAGCACTTCCCAGGTAAAGTAGTTCGCGGTGTTCAGCACCACGCCGGGCCTGTCCGGCCACAGCCAGGTGGGGATAAAGACATAAAAATCGCGCACGATGGGCGCCAGCCCCTGGAAGTCGATTTTGTCGTAGTTCTGCAGCAGCAGGGCCAGGTTTTCCCACGGCGAAAAGGTGTCGCGGGTGAGGTAGAGGAAGGTGTAAAACGCCTCGTCGCCGCTGACATCCATGCCATAGCGCTTCAGCGCCAGCCAGAACATCCCCACGATCCCCATGACGCCCGCCGCAGCCAGCATCCACAGCGAGATCCAGCCGCGAATGATGCCGATAAACAGGAAGATGGCGAAGGCGATAATGATGTTCGCGCGCGTGCCGCCAACAATCATGTAGGTCAGCAGGCCAAACGCCACGGTGCTGACCAGGAAGAACAGCCACGCCCGGGCATCCTGACGCAGAAAATAGACCACCAGCATCGCCGGAATGAAGAAATAGAAGAAGCGCTTGAGCGCCACGCCGGAGACTTCGCTGGAGAAGATCTGGCTGTAAGAGTGCAGCTTAAACAGCAGAAATCCGTTGTGCATGAAGAAGATACCGACGGTGACAAGCGCAATCCCCATCAGCATCATCCAGGCCAGGTGCGTCTCGACCCGGTTCATGGTGAACAGCGGCCGTCGCGATACATTGCTGCTGGCCGGTTTTAGCCGCGTCTTATAGGCGACGTAATAGACCCCATAGAAGCAGGTGGCCGACAGCAGCGCCTGCATCAGGATCTCCGGCGGGACGACGGCCACATCGAAGCGGAAGACCAGAATGCTGGTCAGCGGGAAGCCGAAGTAAAAGGTCAGCAGAAACAGCAGCGAGAAGAAGACGTTAAAGTTGAAGCGCACCCGGCGGAACTCGAACCACGTCAGGGTGGCGATAAACAAGGTGCTCAGAAGCCAGATGACCAGCAGGCCGCTAAATTGCAACTGGCTCATGCATTCTCTCCTGAGGCGATCCGCAGCGCCTGATGCCACGGCGTGAGGTAGTTCGGGCTGAAGAAGTCGATGGCGTTTTTATCCACCTGCGCCAGCTGTCGCTGAGCTTCACGCACCACTTCTTCGCTCAGGTCATCCGTGGTGAACAGCACCGGAATGTGCTGCTCAGCCATATCCTGCCAGAACGGGTTTTCGCGATTAAGCACGCAGGGTACGCCCGCCTGGATCAGCAGACACAGCGTGCCAATCCCCTGCTGGCGCGCAAAGATGAAATAGCCCAGATCGCACTGGCGCAGCAGCGCCAGGTAGTCGTCAAAGGCCAGCTTATCGCTGAGGATCTGCAGGTTGTCAGGGCTGAACAGCGCCAGCCCGCTCTGACGGACTTCATCGATGTACGCCGCATTATTAGCAGGATAGCCCATCGGCACGATCACGTTGACCGTATCGCCAAATTGCTGATGTACCGCCTTCAGAGCCGCAACGTGCTCGTTGCTGCGATCCCCGGAGTTGCCCACCAGAATCGTCAGCTTGCCCTCGCGTTTCACGTCACTGGCTAAACCGTTCAGCGCCGGGTCCATGCGGGTCGGGAAATAGAGCAGCTCGCCGCGCACGTTCGGATGCTGTTTCGCGAAGTAGTTCAGATCGCCGCGGGTGGCAAAGATACAACCCACCCGGCCCTGCGCCATGCGCCGCAGCGGGTAGAAGAGACGGAATTTCCAGCCCCGGGAGACTTCATACAGATCAGCGCCCCAGATATGCCAGTTAAACTGCGCGGGCTTGATCCCGCCGTTCAGCAATGCCAGCCACAGGCCGGTATTAAACTGGCCGTGGAAAAAGAAGCGCTGCTGACGATTCGCTTTGGCTTTGGCGATCACCGCTTTCGCAAGCGAGGCTTTGTCCGGCCAGAAGGTCAGCTGCAGTGCCGGGCAGGCGGCGCTGAGGCCGGTGTCCTTGCCCACCACCATAAATTCGCGCGCCAGCGCGCTGCCGGGTGCCAGTTCATCGTTGAAGAACCGCAGTACGGTCTGGTTATGATGTGGGATATCCGATCCCAGGACGTGAATCAGTGCAGTCATGCGCGTTTATGCCAAAGTAAAAAGACGCCGCAACAGGCAGCAAAATAGACAATGTAGGTGGCCATGTAGGCCTGAGCCGCCCCCAGCGCGCCGTGCGCAGGGATCAGCCAGTGCGAGAATGCGGTGAGCAACGCAAACTGGCTGATTTCCGCCAGGATATAGAGCCGCAGCGACGCTTTGGCGATCACCAGATAGCCAAAGACGTAAGCGCCTACTTTCAGCACGTCCCCCACCAGCTGCCAGGCGAACAGATCGCGCATCGCGGTAAATTTGTCAGAGAACAGCAGCCAGATGGCGACATCGCGCAGCAACCAGACGGTAAAACTGGCCACCGCGACCGCCGGTAAGACGAAGCGCAGCGAGCGGAGAATTTCGCGGGTGATCTCCTGCCGCGCCGTCAGGCGAGACAGGGTTGGCAGCAGGTAGACGCTAAAGGAGGCGGTAATAAACTGCAGGTAGGCATCGGAGATACTGCTGACCCCCTGCCAGATCCCCACTTCGTCCCAGCTGTAGTGCGCCGCCAGCAGGTTTCGCATCATCACATAGGCCACCGGCAGGGTGACGGAGGTGATGAGCGCCATCAGGGTAAATTTGCCCAGCTGGCCCGCGAGGATGTTGTCCCATTTGGGCTTGAGATAGTGCAGCGGAATGGTGCCCCTGCGCATCAGCATAAAGGCCGCCGGAACAACCACCAGCGCTGGCACCAGCGCCAGCCCCAGCAGCGCGCCTTCGTAGCCGCCCAGCCGGTAGCAGAAGTAATAGGCAATGACCCCAATTACGCTGCCGATAATCAGCGCCAGCGCATTGCCCGCGGCATCGCGAAAGCCCTTCATCAGCGCCAGCAGCAGGTTCGCCCAGGCGATGCCCATTTGAACCAGCGCCACCAGCCGCACCAGGCCCTGATAATTTGGATGACCAAACAGGCCCTGACTGATGGGCGCCGCCGCCAGTAAAAAGATGACCGCCAGCAGGGTGGAAAAGCCCAGTACCATCGCCGATGAGGTGCCGACAACCGTGCGCAGCTGCGCCGCATCGTCATGATACTGCGCGACGTACTTGGTCACGCCGTTGAAGATCCCCGCCCCGGCCAGTACGCCCAGTACGGTAACCAGCTGGCGGAAGTTACCCGCCTGCCCGACACCGGAAGGACCAAAGGAGACGGCCAGCAGTTTTACGACCAGCAATCCCACGCCGATCTTGACGAGTGTGGACGCGGCGGTCCACACCGATGCTTTCGCCAGAGACATATCAGCCGAAATAACTCAGAAGGGTATTAATCACCGTGCGCTGGTTAACCGCAGCGAGGTTGTAGAACAGCGGTAAGCGGAGTAACCGCTCACTTTCTTTCGTTGTGAAGCGATCTTCACCCACGAACTCGCCAAAGGCTTCGCCCGCCGGGCTCGAGTGCAGCGGAATATAGTGGAACACCGCCAGGATCTCAGCCTCTTTCAGATACGCGATAAGCGCGCTGCGATCGTCGTTATCCCGCAGCTTGATGTAGAACATATGGGCGTTGTGCACGCAGTCCGCCGGGATGGTCGGCAGTTCGATACGGCCTTTGCGCGCCAGCGGGGCAAGCGCATCGTGATAGGTCTGCCACAGGGCCAGACGTTGCTGGTTGATGCGGTCTGCCGCCTCCAGCTGGGCCCAAAGGTACGCCGCCTGCAGATCCGCCATCAGGTAGCTGGAGCCAATATCGCGCCAGGTGTACTTATCCACCTGCCCGCGGAAGAACTGGCTGCGGTTGGTGCCTTTCTCACGGATGATCTCTGCGCGCTCCACCAGGGCACGATCGTTAATCAGCGTCGCCCCGCCTTCACCGCCCGCGGTGTAGTTTTTGGTTTCGTGGAAGCTGAAGCAGCCAATGTGCCCGATGGTGCCCAGCGCGCGGCCTTTGTAGGTGGACATCACCCCCTGGGCGGCGTCTTCCACCACGAACAGGTTGTGCTTTTTGGCAATCGCCATGATGGTGTCCATCTCGCACGCTACACCGGCATAGTGAACCGGCACGATGGCGCGGGTTTTGTCGGTGATCGCCGCTTCAATCAGCGTTTCGTCGATGTTCATGGTATCCGGGCGGATATCCACAAAGACGATTTTCGCTCCGCGCAGCACGAAGGCGTTGGCGGTAGAGACGAAGGTATAGCTCGGCATGATCACTTCATCACCGGGACCCAGATCAAGCAGCAGCGCCGCCATCTCCAGCGACGCCGTGCAGGACGGGGTCAGCAGAACTTTAGGACTCTGGAAACGCTGCTCCATCCACTGCTGGCAACGACGCGTATAGCCGCCATCGCCACAAAGTTTGCCGCTGCCCATCGCAGACTGCATGTAATCGAGTTCGGTGCCCACCACAGGAGGCGCATTAAATGGGATCATCTTGTCACCTGTATAGCCAGTAAGCGGTCGATTCGATGTTGCCGCCGCTTGCGATGTAACGTTTAAGCGCGGCGGTGTTGCCCATCTGGGTCGCCACCCGCAAAGTAGAAATCTGCTGTTGCTGCGCCCAGTGCAGCGCCGCCTGCATTAACTTTTCGCCCATGCCGCGCCCGGCCAGCAGGCCGATACGCGCCTCGTCGTCGCTGAGCTTACGCAGGGATACAAAGCCCTCGATGGCACCATCCGGCGCACGGAACACCAGGCAAAGATGGTCGAAGGTGCCTTTTACCGCATTTTCGATCCATTGGGCATAGAAGCGGCCGCTGTCGTCCGGGGCGTACCAGGGCGCGCGAAAACGGCTCTGGGCAAAGGCCTGCGCGGCCAGCTGGCGCAGCGCCGGAATATCCTGTTCGGTTGCGGGTACAGCACCCGGGCAGGCATGCTGCGTTACGGTAATGGCAAGATCGACTTCGCCTTCTACCAGCCTGAACCCCAGCTGCTGCAGCGCATCCAGCCAGTCGGCGCGGGTGGCCGGAATTTTGGCCTGCACCCGCTGCCAGGCGTCTAAACCGGAGACCGCCAGCAACGGCGCATCATCAGAGAGGCGCACAATCGCCGTGGGGAGGGCAAAAAACTCACTCTCCCACGCCAGCGGCTGTAATTCGCCGAAGAGCTGGCTCAACGCCAGACACCTTTGGTATCAACGATATAATCCTGACGCACAGCCTCGCCCTTGATGGCTTTAAACTCGCTGTGATCCACCAGCAGCACCAGCACATCGGCGGTGGCCAGCGCATCATCAACGCTTACCAGGGTGCAGTGGCCGGCCAGTTTTTTCGGCAGCTCGTGGATATTGGGTTCAACCACCTGGGTTTCGCCGCTGTGCCACTGGGCAATCATTTCGGCAATTTCCATCGCCGGACTTTCACGCAGATCGTCAATGTTCGGCTTAAAGGCCAGACCGAAACAGGCGATGGTCACTTCACTGGCCCGCTTGCCGCTCTGGGTCAGGTAATCTGCCAGCGTGGCTTTCACCTGATTCAGCACCCAGTGAGGTTTGCTGTCGTTCACTTCGCGCGCGGTACGGATAAGACGCGCCTGCTGCGGGTTCTGCGCCACGATAAACCACGGGTCGACCGCAATACAGTGACCGCCCACGCCCGGTCCCGGTTGCAGGATATTTACGCGCGGGTGGCGGTTCGCGAGGCGAATCAGTTCCCAGACGTTAATCCCCTGATCGGCACAGATGAGCGACAGTTCATTGGCAAACGCGATGTTGACGTCGCGGAAGCTGTTTTCGGTCAGTTTGCACATCTCGGCGGTGCGGGAGTTGGTTACCACACACTCGCCTTCCAGGAAGATGTTGTACAGCTCGCTGGCGCGGGCGGAACAGACCGGGGTCATCCCGCCAATCACGCGATCGTTTTTAATCAGCTCGACCATCACCTGCCCCGGCAGCACGCGCTCCGGACAGTAGGCGACGTTGATATCGGCCTGCTCGCCCGCCTGCTGCGGGAAGGTCAGGTCCGGGCGGGCCTCCGCCAGCCACTCGGCCATCTGCTCGGTAGCGCCGACCGGCGAGGTGGACTCGAGGATCACCAGTGCGCCTTTCTTTAACACCGGGGCGATACATTTCGCTGCCGCTTCGACATACACCATATCCGGCTCGTGATCGCCCTTAAACGGCGTCGGCACGGCGATGAGATAGGCATCGGCGACCACCGGCGTGGTGCTGGCCTTCAGGTATCCCCCTTCAACGGCCGTTTTTACTACCTTGTCGAGATCCGGCTCAACGATATGAATTTCACCCTTGTTGATAGTGGCAACCGCATGCTGGTTGATATCAACACCCACTACCTGTTTTTGACGGGAGGCAAATGCCGCCGCCGTTGGCAGCCCGATATAGCCAAGACCAATGACAGAAATGGTAGTAAAACTCATAGCGATACCCGATTGTGTTTGAGTGCGAACAAAATACGGTCACAGGCCTGGCCATCACCATACGGATTATGGGCCCGGCTCATGGCCTGATACTCTTCGTTGTTGTGCAGCAGACGCGTCACCTCTTCAACGATGGTTCGCGAATCGGTGCCCACCAGCCTTACCGTTCCCGCTTTAACCGCTTCAGGACGCTCGGTGGTTTCACGCATCACCAGCACCGGCTTCCCGAGTGAAGGGGCTTCTTCCTGAATACCGCCTGAATCCGTCAGGATCAGCCAGGCATGGTTCATCAGCCAGACGAAAGGCAGATAGTCCTGCGGCTCAATAAGTATGACGTTTTTGACGTGCCCCAGGATGCGATTAACCGGCTCGCTGACGTTAGGGTTCAGATGCACCGGATAGACGATCTGGACATCTTCGTTCTGCGCGGCGATTTCGGCCAGCGCATGGCAAATTTGCTCAAAGCCCTGACCAAAGCTTTCCCGCCGGTGCCCGGTGACCAGAATCATCTTTTTACCGTTGGCGAGGAAGGGATACTGCTCGGCCAGGTGTCCGCGCAGGCTCTCGTTCGCCAGCACCCGGTCGCGCACCCAGATCAGCGCGTCGATCACCGTATTGCCAGTGACAAAAATATGCTGGTCGTTGACGTTTTCACGCAGCAGGTTCTGCCGGGAATTTTCGGTTGGCGCAAAGTGATACATCGCCAGATGGCCGGTCAGGGTCCGGTTGGCCTCTTCAGGCCACGGAGAGGAGAGATCCCCGGTACGTAAGCCGGCTTCGACATGACCAACCGGAATACGTTGATAGAACGCCGCCAGACTGGTGGCGATGGTAGTGGTGGTATCGCCATGCACCAGCACGACATCCGGTCTGAACGACTCCAGAATAGGCTTTAACCCTTCCAGAATACGGCAGGTGATTTCAGTTAATCCTTGCCCCGGCTTCATAATATTGAGGTCGTAGTCGGGAACAATGGAGAAGAGTTTAAGGACCTGATCCAGCATCTCCCGATGCTGCGCGGTAACGCAAACTTTCGCCTCAAAATAAGGGTCGTTTGCCAGCGCATGAACCAGAGGCGCCATCTTGATGGCTTCCGGCCTTGTACCAAAGACAGTGAGTACTTTCACATCGATTCTCTTCGATTAAGCGATGAAGGCCAGCAGCCTTCATCGTAGATGGCGTTCTTAAATTTTGCGACGACGGGTTAATGCCACGCCTGCGCCAATTAAAGCACCCACAATCCCCCACATAATCATCAGGAATGCGCGACGTGGACTATCGCGTTTTACAGGTTCTTCAGGTGTACGCAAATAACGATAGGTCTGAAAACGTGGGTCCAGTGTCGGACCGACGTTGAGGGTCGTGAGCATGGCGCGGTTCTGATCGTAATCGAGGTCAAAATCTGGCCCTACGGCCTGCAGATTTTCCAGGCGCGCCTGGAGCATAGGACGGCCCAGCAGGAACATTTCAGAATCTGGCAGTTCATCGGCAGGCACGTCGGTTTCGCTGCGGGAGATATTGCTCTTTTCGGCAATCTTCAGCGCCTGCTCGATGTTATGCACCCGACGATTAAAGATAGCTTTCGCCACCTCTTCCTGACGTTTGACCTGGGCTTTCGTCTGTACGGTACGCGCCGACCAGGCACCTTTCAGCTCATCATTAAGATGGCTTGCCGCACGCTGGCTGGCGAAAGCAACGTACTGACGCAGCAGGTTATTCGCATCCGGCGCGGTTTCAGCGATCAGCTTGACGCTATCGTTGATGTTGCGCAGCGGGTCGCCCGCCATAAACTGAATGTTGTTGATCAGTTCATCCAGCAGGGCCGCATCCGCTTTGCTGTTGCCGACCATCCGCTGTTTGAAATAGTCGGTCTGGTTCCAGAAATCGCGGCGTGTATCCCAGGAGGCGAGCTGCATAACGAACTCTTTGTAGGACTCATCCATCACCGAAGGCTGGTCAGCGGAGGCCGGATTTGCTTTTACATCCAGGTTACGCAGAAACTGTTGCTGAGAGTAGAAGCCTCCGAGCATGTTCACCGTAGGACGGTCGGTAATTGCCGTCGCGCTCCACTCTTGTCTGGCGAAAAAGGTATAAGCCAGGGCGATAAGTGCAAAGCCCAGCGCAATACCTGCAATCCAAAACTTGCCCGCCCATAACACGCGGAACAAGCCACGAACATCCAGCTCATTCTCAGTTACCACTGATTTTGCTCCCGCCAACGGTTGAGTCATTACAGTCCCGATTTACTTAGTTAAAGTTGGGTTATTACCATTTCTACGCATACGGCGTTTTACACGTTTGATAAAGCGCGCCACTTTCCATGCACGTTTAATACAGTAGCCGTACAGGAAAAATGCAAGCAAGAATAATACCAACATTACCCATTCAGGAATGAAATGCGCATATTCTGCGGCAACGCCAATCCCGGCTAGCAGCGCAGCGGCCAGCGTAATGAGGACAAATGCCTGACGTGAGGTGAAACCCGCGCGCATAATAAGATGGTGAATATGCTGGCGGTCCGGGGAGAACGGGCTCATCCCTTTGCGCAGACGGCGGTACATAATCGCCACCATATCCATCAGCGGAATGGCAATAATCCACAGGGCCGTCACCGGACTGATGGGATGGGTATTACCCTGGGTGGTTTCCAGCAGGATCCAGATAACGGTAAAACCAATCAGCGTACTTCCGGCATCGCCCATAAAGACTTTGTAGCGACGCCCCAGCACACCGAGGTTAAGACAGATATAAGGCAGAATGGCGGCGATCATCGCGAAACACCACATCGACAGGCTGTACTGGCCGTCGAACCACAGGATGATACCGATAGCCGCGAACGAGACGCTTGAGAGCCCGCCGAGCAGGCCGTCGATGCCGTCTACCATATTAAAGGCGTTAATCGCCGCCCACACGGCAAACAGCGTCAGGAAGTAGCCGAATGGCCCCAGTACCATCTCCCAGGTGCCAAAGATGTAGCCGAGGCTGCTGAGGTACAGCTTCCCCACCACCATCATAATGACGCCAATAGCCGCCTGAACCGCGGCACGGAATTTGACGCTGATGTCGTATCGGTCGTCCAGCGCCCCGACCAGCACCAGCACACCGGCACAGGCCAGATAGAGGGCCGCATGAGGGATATAATAATCCGCAATGCTGAAGGTGAAGCAGATACCCGCGTAAACAGAGATCCCACCAACCAGCGGAATCAAGCCTTGATGGCGTTTACGATAATTGGGCTTATCCACCAGTCCTACTCTCTTCGCCACCTTACGGGCGAGGAATAAAAAGCAGGTGGTGAAAAGAAAAATACTGATTAGCTCAGTCACCGCAGTGAGTAGATTCACAATGGATGCTCTCAACAAATGTTAATCCCGGAAGTATAACCTTGAAGGCTCAGCTCCAGAAGGAAAAAGCAGGCCTCACCCAAGTCCCTTTGTTTATTTTTCAGACAATTACTTTTCTGCTTTGACGAACATTCCGATTTTCGTCCCCGGCAGTATAATTTGACAGCTTACGTTTACAGCGTATAAGCCATAAAAGAAAAACGCCACGTAAAAACGTGGCGTTTCGGCGCTTTATTTACTTTACGAGCGTTTCATCATATCGAAGAAATCATCGTTAGTTTTGGTCATCGCCAGCTTGTTAATGAGGAACTCCATAGCGTCGATTTCACCCATTGGATGGATAATTTTGCGCAGGATCCACATTTTCTGCAGCTCTTCCTGAGTGGTGAGCAGCTCTTCTTTACGGGTACCGGAACGGTTGTAATCGATAGCCGGGAAGACGCGTTTTTCAGCGATTTTACGGGAGAGGTGCAGTTCCATGTTGCCTGTACCTTTAAACTCTTCGTAAATAACTTCATCCATCTTCGAACCGGTGTCGATCAGCGCAGTTGCGATGATGGTCAGGCTACCGCCCTCTTCCACGTTACGCGCAGCACCGAAGAAACGCTTCGGACGATGCAGGGCGTTGGCATCCACACCACCGGTCAGTACTTTACCGGAAGCCGGGACCACGGTGTTGTAGGCACGCGCCAGACGGGTAATGGAGTCGAGCAGGATAATAACGTCTTTTTTGTGCTCAACCAGACGCTTCGCCTTCTCGATAACCATTTCAGCAACCTGAACGTGGCGGGAAGCCGGTTCGTCAAAGGTAGACGCAACCACTTCACCTTTCACCAGACGCTGCATCTCGGTAACTTCTTCCGGACGTTCGTCAATCAGCAGTACCATCAGCACGCAGTCTGGGTGGTTGTAAGCGATGCTCTGCGCGATGTTCTGCAGCAGCATGGTTTTACCTGCTTTTGGCGGCGCAACAATCAGACCACGCTGACCACGACCAATTGGAGATGCCAGATCCAGAACGCGAGCGGTTAAGTCTTCGGTAGACCCGTTACCACGCTCCATGCGCAGGCGAGAGTTCGCGTGCAGCGGCGTTAAGTTTTCAAACAGGATCTTATTGCGCGAGTTTTCTGGTTTGTCGTAGTTAACTTCGTTAACTTTCAACAGCGCAAAGTAGCGTTCACCCTCTTTAGGAGGACGAATCTTACCTGAAATGGTGTCACCAGTGCGGAGGTTGAAACGGCGGATTTGGCTGGGGGAAACGTAGATATCATCAGGACCGGCGAGGTAGGAGCTGTCTGCAGAGCGGAGGAAACCAAATCCGTCCTGCAATATCTCCAGCACACCGTCGCCAAAGATATCTTCGCCACTCTTTGCGTGCTGCTTCAGGATGGCAAAAATGATGTCCTGCTTGCGCATACGGGCCTGGTTTTCCAGTCCCATATTTTCGCCGAGAGTGATCAGCTCAGAAACCGGCGTATTCTTTAATTCGGTAAGATTCATAATGGTGTGGGTTCTTAAACTCGGGGTGATACTCGAACTTAATTTGTGAATGGTATGGCAGGATCATCCATGCCTGTTAACGGCCATCAACTCATGTCTGTTCGCTGTCTGGTCACAGGGAAAGCACAGAACTGAAACGACAAGACGGATTGAGTGACAAGCCCGGAATCTATCCACTTCACGCACTGTTTAAAAGGAAACAACGGGAAGTATCGGGTAAAACAAGATTCAAACAACAAGGTATGTTTAAAACGAAGTCATAGGTAACTTAGCACGACTCTAGCCGGGCGTCCAGAGATCCAAACAATTTAGAAACCCTGGACGCACAGACGAGAACCTTACGCCAGGTTGGCGTCCAGGAACTCTTTCAGCTGACCTTTGGACAGTGCGCCCACTTTGGTCGCTGCCACTTCACCGTTTTTAAACAGCAGCAGAGTCGGGATGCCGCGGATGCCATATTTTGGCGCGGTGCCCGGGTTCTGGTCGATGTTCAGTTTAGCCACGGTCAGTTTGCCCTGATATTCGTCGGCGATCTCATCCAGAATCGGGGCGATCATTTTGCAAGGACCACACCATTCAGCCCAGAAATCGACGAGGATCAGCCCGTCAGCTTTAAGTACGTCCGTGTCAAAACTGTCGTCAGTCAGGTGAATAATTTTATCGCTCATATATAACTCCACAGGAATAAGCCTGGTGCGTTGATCTCGCTTTCATCAACGACCTGTTGATGTAGCATTAACCAACTAAAGGTTGACTTTATTTCACCGGATACGCTTTCGTAAAGCAATAGATAGCTGATATTCTACCACACTATGAGCAAAACACATTTAACAGAACAGAAGTTTTCCGACTTCGCCCTGCACCCAAAAGTCATCGAAGCCCTTGAAAATAAAGGGTTTCATAACTGCACGCCCATTCAGGCTCTCGCCCTTCCGCTGACGCTGGCGGGCCGCGATGTTGCAGGGCAGGCGCAAACCGGTACCGGCAAAACGATGGCGTTTCTGACGTCAACGTTTCATTATTTACTTTCTCATCCGGCAATTGATGACCGCAAAGTTAACCAACCGCGCGCGCTGATTATGGCGCCGACGCGAGAACTGGCGGTACAGATCCACGCTGACGCAGAACCGCTGGCGCAGGCTACTGGCCTGAAGCTCGGCCTGGCCTACGGCGGCGACGGTTATGACAAACAGCTGAAAGTGCTGGAGAGCGGCGTCGATATCCTGATCGGCACCACTGGCCGTCTTATCGATTACGCGAAACAGAACCACATTAACCTCGGCGCTATCCAGGTTGTGGTACTGGACGAAGCCGATCGTATGTACGATCTGGGCTTTATCAAAGATATCCGCTGGCTGTTCCGCCGCATGCCTGCCGCTAACCAGCGTCTGAACATGCTGTTCTCGGCAACGCTGTCATACCGCGTCCGTGAACTGGCGTTCGAACAGATGAACAACGCCGAATACGTTGAAGTGGAACCGGAACAGAAAACCGGCCACCGTATTAAAGAAGAGCTCTTCTACCCTTCTAACGAAGAGAAAATGCGTTTACTGCAAACGCTTATTGAAGAAGAGTGGCCAGATCGCGCGATCGTTTTCGCCAACACCAAACACCGTTGCGAAGATATCTGGGGCCACCTGGCTGCGGATGGACACCGCGTTGGTCTGTTGACCGGCGATGTCGCACAGAAAAAACGTCTGCGCATTCTTGAAGAGTTCACCCGTGGCGATCTGGATATTCTGGTTGCAACGGACGTCGCCGCACGTGGTCTGCACATCCCGGCGGTAACGCACGTCTTCAACTATGACCTGCCTGATGATTGCGAAGATTACGTTCACCGTATAGGTCGTACCGGTCGTGCGGGCGCCAGCGGTCACTCCATCAGCCTGGCCTGTGAAGAGTACGCGCTGAACCTGCCAGCGATTGAGACCTATATCGGGCACTCAATTCCGCAGAGCAAGTACAAGCCGGAAGCGCTGTTAAGCGAACTTCCACCGCCGAAGCGCCTGACCCGCGCCCGTTCCGGCAATGGCCCGCGCCGTAACAGCGCACCGCGTAATCGTCGTCGTTCAGGCTAAATAATATGCTCCGGTCTACCTCGCTTTATGCAGCTATTGATTTAGGTTCAAATAGTTTTCATATGCTAGTTGTACGCGAGGTAGCGGGAAGTGTACAAACGCTGACGCGTATTAAGCGCAAGGTCCGCCTCGCGGCGGGCCTGAGTGCTGATAATCAGCTCTCGCCAGAGGCCATGGAGCGCGGCTGGCAATGCCTACGCCTGTTTGCCGAACGTCTGCAGGATATCCCACCTCAGCAAATCCGCGTTGTCGCCACCGCAACCCTGCGTCTGGCGGTGAATGCCGGAGAGTTTATTGCTACCGCCCAGCAAATCCTCGGTTGCCCGATACAGGTGATCAGCGGTGAAGAAGAAGCCCGCCTGATTTATCAGGGTGTGGCGCATACCACGGGCGGTGATGAGCGTCGTCTGGTGGTGGATATCGGTGGCGCAAGCACTGAACTGGTTACCGGAAATGGCGCCCAGGCGACATCCCTGAACAGCTTATCCATGGGCTGCGTCACCTGGCTTGAACGCTACTTCACCGATCGCAATCTGGCTCAGGAAAACTTCGATGAGGCGGAAAAAGCCGCACGCGAAGTGCTGCGTCCGGTGGCGGATGAGCTGCGCTATCACGGCTGGAAAGTCTGCGTAGGTGCTTCCGGCACCGTTCAGGCGCTGCAGGAAATCATGATGGCGCAGGGGATGGATGAGCGCATCACGCTGGCGAAACTTCAGCAGTTAAAACAGCGTGCGATCCTCTGTGGCCGCCTGGAAGAGCTGGAAATTGAAGGCCTCACCCTTGAGCGCGCCCTGGTATTCCCCAGCGGACTGGCGATCCTGATTGCCATTTTCACCGAGCTGAACATTCAGTGCATGACGCTTGCGGGCGGCGCGCTGCGTGAAGGTCTTGTCTATGGCATGCTGCATCTGGCGGTCGATCAGGATATTCGCGACCACACCCTGCGCAACATTCAGCGTCGGTTTATGGTCGATATTGCTCAGGCACACCGGGTTGCCAATCTTGCCGACCATTTCCTCGATATGGTCGAAAACGAGTGGCATATTGAGCCGATCTGTCGCGAATTACTGATTAGCGCCTGTCAGCTGCATGAAATTGGCCTGAGCGTCGACTTCAAGCAGGCACCGCTGCACGCGGCGTATCTGGTTCGCAATCTCGATTTGCCGGGTTTTACCCCTGCGCAAAAGAAACTCCTGGCCACGCTGCTGTTAAACCAGACCAACCCTGTCGATCTCTCTTCGCTCCACCAGCAAAACGCGGTACCGCCACGCGTGGCGGAACATCTGTGCCGCCTGCTGCGTCTGGCGATCCTGTTTGCCAGCCGTCGCCGGGATGATTTACTGCCGGCCATCACGCTGATAGCGGAAGGTGAAACGCTGACGCTAACCCTGCCGGAAAACTGGCTGGATACGCACCCGCTGGGTGCCGAAATGCTGATGCAGGAGTGTCAGTGGCAGAGCTACGTCCACTGGGTGCTTGAAGTCCACTAACCACCACTCTGCCCGGCAGCGCTACGCTTACCGGGCCTTCAGACTAACGATTTTTAGCCTTTTCCATCATCGCACGAATATTGGCGATACTGGCCTGCCCTTTGTGCATCCGCTCTTCGGCGGTAATCACTTTGCGCTCCTGCTCCCAGAGCACATCATCCTGAGGTAGCTCCAGCAGGAAGCGGCTCGGCTCCGGCCGTACCAGCTCACCATACTGACGCCGCTCCTTACACAGCGTAAAGGTCAGCTCTTTCTGCGCTCGCGTAATGCCCACGTAGGCCAAACGACGCTCTTCATCGACGTTGTCTTCGTCGATGCTGCTCTGGTGCGGCAGTAAGCCCTCTTCCATCCCCACCAGATAGACGTACGGGAACTCCAGCCCCTTCGAGGCATGTAGGGTCATCAGCTGCACCTGGTCCGCCTCTTCTTCGCTTTCGCCGCGTTCCATCATATCGCGAAGGGTAAAGCGGGTGACGACCTGGGTCAGGGTCATCGGCTCGTCGATGTCTGAACCTTCCAGCATTTCGGTCATCCAGCTGAAAAGCTGGTTGACGTTCTTCATCCGCATCTCGGCCGCTTTCGGGCTGGCGGAGGTCTCATACAGCCAGGATTCATAGTCGATGCCGCGGATCAGATCCCGCACCGCATTGATCGGTTCCCGCTCGCTCAGCTGCTGGATCTCGCGCAGCCAGTGGGTAAAACGGGTCAGCGATTCATAGCCGCGCCCGGTTAGCGTATGGCTCAGGCCCATATCGAAACTGGCCGTAAGCAGGCTCTTGTTGCGGGTCATTGCCCACTCGCCCAGTTTTTGCAGCGTCGCCGGGCCAATCTCACGCTTAGGCGTATTCACGATCCGCAAAAAGGCGCTGTCATCATCCGAATTGGTCAGCACCCGCAGGTAGGCAAGCAGATCTTTAATTTCCGGACGCGAGAAGAACGACGTCCCGCCAGAAATTTTGTACGGGATGCGGTTCTGCATCAGCATCTTTTCAAAGACGCGCGACTGGTGATTCCCGCGATAGAGAATGGCGTAGTCTTTATAGTTGGTTTTATTCACAAAGTGGTGAGCAATCAGTTCACCCGCGACGCGTTCGGCTTCGTGATCTTCGTTATTGGCGCTGAGCACCTTCAGCTCAGTGCCATACCCGAGTTCGGAGAACAGGCGTTTTTCAAACACATGTGGGTTATTGGCAATCAGGATGTTGGCCGCCTTCAGAATGCGCCCGGATGAACGGTAGTTCTGCTCCAGTTTAATTACCTGCAGCGCCGGGAAGTCTTTGCTGAGCAGGACCAGGTTTTGCGGACGTGCGCCGCGCCAGGAGTAGATCGACTGATCGTCGTCGCCCACCACGGTAAAACGCGCCCGCTGGCCTACCAGCAATTTCACCAGCTCGTACTGGCTGGTGTTGGTGTCCTGATATTCATCCACCAGCAGGTAGCGGATCTTGTTCTGCCAGCGCTCGCGCACCTCTACATTACTCTGCAGCAGCAGCGTGGGCAGCAGGATCAGGTCGTCGAAGTCGAGCACGTTACAGGCTTTGAGATGATCGTTATACAGGCTGTAGCAGTGGGCAAAGATCCGATCCCGCTCCCCTTTGGCGCTTGCCGCGGCCTGGGCCGGGTTCATCAGATCGTTTTTCCAGTTTGAGATCGTGGAGATCAGCTGCTGCAGCACCACTTTGTCGTCTTCGATCAGCCCTTCGGTCAGCTCCTTGAGCAGCGCCACCTGATCGGTATCGTCAAACAGCGAGAAGTTAGCTTTCATCCCCAACGCAGCGTATTCACGCTTAATGATATCCAGCCCCAGGGTATGGAAGGTGGAGATCATCAGGCCGCGCGCCTCTTTGCGCCCTAACGTCTGACCGACACGCTCTTTCATCTCGCGCGCCGCTTTGTTAGTAAAGGTCACCGCCGCGATATGGCGGGCCTGATAGCCGCAGCCGCGGATCAGGTGGGCGATTTTGTTGGTGATGACGCGGGTTTTACCAGAACCCGCCCCTGCCAGCACCAGGCATGGTCCAGTAACGAATTCGACCGCTTGTTGTTGTCCAGGGTTTAAACGCATGGGAATATTGCTCAATCTTCGAACGGGGTGGGGATTGTAGCAGAAAGCCGGGCGCAGATTTAACGGCTAATGATAAAGTGAAGAAAACGCGATTAACCCCGAGAACAAAACCATGAAAAAGACCGCAGCCGCCCTGCACATTCTGGTAAAAGAAGAGAAGCTGGCGCAGGAGATCCTCACCAAACTGGAGCGCGGCATCAGCTTTGATCATCTGGCAAAGCGCTATTCTAAATGCCCGTCCGGGCGTAACGGCGGCGATTTAGGGGAATTTAAGCAGGGTGTGATGGTAGGGCCTTTCGATGAAGCGGTCTTTAGCTGTCCGCTCCTGAAGCCCTGCGGCCCGGTCAAAACCAAGTATGGCTACCACATCATTAAGGTGCTGTATCGCCGCTAACGCGTGGTATATTGCGCCCCGATTTAACTCAACCCTTCAAGGCACGATCATGGCAAAAACAGCAGCAGCACTGCATATTCTTGTTAAAGAAGAGAAACTGGCTCTGGATCTTCTGGAGCAGCTCAAAAACGGCGCCGACTTCGGCAAACTGGCAAAAAAACATTCTATTTGCCCGTCAGGCAAACGCGGCGGTGACTTAGGTGAATTCCGCCAGGGTCAGATGGTTCCGGCGTTCGACAAACTGGTGTTCTCCTGCCCTGAGCTGGAGCCTGTCGGCCCACTGCACACCCAGTTCGGTTACCACGTCGTCAAGGTTCTGTACCGGAAATAAAAAGCCGGGTGGCGGCTTCGCCTTACCCGGCCTACTTGATGCGATTTTGTAGGTCGGGTAAGCGAAGCGCCACCCGACATTGGCATTTAGCCAGCAACCGCAATACGTTTCATATCGGTCATGTAGCCACGCAGTTTCTGGCCCACTTTCTCGATCTCGTGGCTGCGAATCGCTTCGTTCACGTCACGCAGCTGGGCATTATCTACCGCACCTTCAGCGATGGCTTTGCCCAGATCGCCTGCCTGCAGGGTGGTCATGAACTCTTTCAGCAGCGGTACGCAAGCGTAAGAGAACAGGTAGTTACCGTACTCAGCGGTATCGGAGATAACCACGTTCATCTCATACAGACGCTTACGGGCGATGGTGTTCGCGATCAGCGGCAGCTCGTGCAGTGATTCGTAGTAAGCAGACTCTTCGATGATGCCGGAATCAACCATGGTTTCGAACGCCAGCTCAACGCCCGCTTTCACCATCGCAATCATCAGAACGCCTTTATCGAAGTACTCCTGCTCGCTGATTTTGCCTTCAAACTGCGCGGCGGTTTCGAACGCGGTTTTACCGGTCTCTTCACGCCAGGTCAGCAGGTTTTTGTCGTCGTTCGCCCAGTCAGCCATCATGCCGGAAGAGAACTCGCCGGAGATGATGTCGTCCATATGTTTCTGGAACAGCGGTGCCATGATGGTTTTCAGCTGCTCGGACAGCGCGAAGGCACGCAGTTTCGCCGGGTTAGACAGGCGATCCATCATCAGGGTGATGCCGCCCTGCTTCAGCGCTTCGGTGATGGTTTCCCAGCCGAACTGAATCAGTTTTTCAGCATATGCCGGGTCGGTACCCTCTTCCACCAGCTTGTCGAAACACAGCAGAGAACCGGCCTGCAGCATGCCGCAGAGGATAGTCTGCTCGCCCATCAGGTCAGATTTCACTTCCGCAACGAAGGAGGATTCCAGCACGCCTGCACGGTGGCCGCCGGTCGCCGCTGCCCATGCTTTGGCAATCGCCATGCCTTCGCCTTTCGGATCGTTTTCCGGGTGAACCGCGATCAGGGTTGGAACGCCGAAACCACGTTTGTACTCTTCACGCACTTCGGTACCTGGGCACTTCGGTGCCACCATCACAACGGTGATGTCTTTACGGATCTGCTCACCCACTTCAACGATGTTGAAGCCGTGGGAGTAACCCAGCGCCGCACCGTCTTTCATCATCGGCTGTACGGAACGCACAACGTCAGAGTGCTGCTTGTCTGGCGTCAGGTTAACAACCAGATCCGCCTGTGGGATCAGCTCTTCGTAGGTGCCTACTTTGAAGCCGTTTTCGGTCGCTTTGCGCCAGGAAGCACGCTTCTCAGCAATGGCTTCTTTACGCAGGGCGTAGGAGATATCCAGACCGGAGTCACGCATGTTCAGACCCTGGTTCAGGCCCTGTGCGCCACAGCCGACAATGACCACTTTCTTACCCTGAAGGTAGCTTGCGCCATCAGCAAATTCATCGCGCGCCATGAAGCGGCATTTGCCCAGCTGCGCCAGCTGCTGGCGCAAGTTCAGTGTGTTGAAGTAGTTAGCCATGGTGATACCTCGTGATGTTGTGCGTCTTATTGTTCGGTTCGCTTATGCGAGAATGAACTTACTATATGACAGGAAATTTATTGCGGAAATTGATATATTCACAACGTCACGTTGCAATATTTGCAATGTAAAATGGTGGAGTGGAATCAGTGGATTTACGCGATCTCAAAATGTTTCTGCATCTGGCGGAAAGCCGCCACTTTGGCCGCAGCGCGCGGGCGATGCACGTCAGCCCCTCCACGCTTTCCCGCCAGATCCAGCGCCTGGAGGAGGACCTCGGCCAGCCGCTGTTTGTGCGTGATAACCGCACGGTGACGCTCACCGAAGCCGGGGAAGAGTTGCGCGTCTTTGCCCAGCAGACGCTGTTGCAATATCAGCAGCTGCGCCACACCATCGATCAGCAGGGGCCGTCGCTTTCCGGTGAGCTGCATATTTTCTGTTCCGTTACCGCCGCCTACAGCCACCTGCCGCCGATCCTTGACAGGTTCCGCGCCGAACATCCCTCGGTCGAAATTAAACTCACCACCGGCGATGCCGCCGATGCGATGGAAAAGGTTGTGACGGGTGAAGCGGATCTGGCGATTGCCGGCAAACCGGAAACGCTGCCAGGCGCGGTGGCATTCTCAATGCTGGAAAATCTGGCGGTGGTGTTGATTGCTCCGGCGCTGCCCTGCCCGGTGCGCAATCAGGTGTCGGTGGAGAAGCCCGACTGGTCGACGGTGCCGTTTATCATGGCCGATCAGGGGCCGGTGCGTCGGCGCATTGAGCTGTGGTTTCGCCGTCAGAAGATCAGTAATCCTTCAATTTACGCGACGGTCGGCGGCCACGAGGCGATGGTGTCAATGGTGGCCCTGGGCTGCGGCGTGGCGCTGCTGCCGGAAGTGGTGCTGGAGAACAGCCCGGAACCGGTTCGCAATCGCGTGATGATTCTGGAACGCAGCGACGAGAAAACGCCGTTCGAGCTTGGCGTGTGCGCACAAAAAAAGCGGCTACAGGAGCCGCTTATTGATGCGTTCTGGAAGATATTGCCGAACCACTAATGCCGGGTGTGATGCGCTTACCCGGCCTGTGCGCAATTAACCCGCGAGGAAGAATCTGAAGGCCGGGTTATGGGTCTCATCATGACACTCATAGCCCAGTTCGTTCAGCCGGGTTTCGAAATCTGGTTCATGCTCGCCCAGTTCGAACGCCGCCAGCACCCGACCGTAGTCGGTACCGTGGCTACGGTAGTGGAACAGGGAGATGTTCCAGTGCGTGCCCAAGGTATGCAGGAACTTCAACAGCGCGCCGGGTGATTCCGGGAACTCAAAGCTGAACAGACGCTCCCGTAACGGCTTCGATGGACGGCCGCCCACCATGTAACGCACGTGCAGCTTCGCCATTTCATCGTCGGAAAGATCCACCACGCTATAGCCGCCGTCGTACAGCAGGTTGAGGATCTCTTTACGCTCTTCCAGACCCCGGCTCAGGCGCACGCCAACAAAAATGCAGGCATCTTTGGCATCGGCAAAACGGTAGTTAAACTCCGTCACCGAACGGCCGCCCAGCAGCTGGCAGAACTTGAGGAAGCTGCCCTTCTCTTCCGGGATGGTCACCGCCAGCAGCGCTTCACGCTGCTCGCCCAGCTCGCAACGCTCAGAGACGTAGCGCAGGCCGTGGAAGTTCACGTTAGCGCCAGAAAGCACATGGGCCAGACGCTCGCCGCGAATGTTGTGCTGAGCGATGTATTTTTTCATTCCCGCCAGCGCCAGCGCGCCGGACGGCTCTGCCACCGCGCGCACATCCTCGAACAGATCTTTCATTGCCGCGCAGATCGCATCGCTGTCGACGGTGATGATGTCGTCGAGATACTCCTGGCAAACGCGGAAGGTTTCATCCCCGATGCGTTTAACCGCCACCCCTTCGGCAAACAGTCCGACGCGCGGCAGGTCGACCGGATGTCCGGCATCCAGCGCCGCCTTCAGGCAGGCAGAATCTTCCGCTTCAACGGCAATCACTTTGATTTGCGGCATCAGCTGCTTGATGAGTACCGCCACGCCTGCCGCAAGGCCGCCGCCGCCGACCGGGACAAACACCCGGTCAAGATGGGCATCCTGCTGCAGTAGTTCCAGCGCCAGCGTACCCTGACCCGCAATCACCATCGGGTGATCGAACGGTGGCACCCAGGTAAAGCCCTGCTGCTGCGCCAGCTCAATCGCTTTGGCTTTGGCTTCGTCAAAATTGGCGCCGTGGAGCAGCACTTCGCCGCCAAAACCGCGCACGGCATCGACTTTGATATCCGCCGTGGCCACCGGCATCACGATCAGCGCTTTCAACCCCAGACGCGCAGACGAGAACGCCACGCCCTGAGCATGATTCCCCGCCGACGCGGTGATCACGCCACGCGCTTTTTGCTCGTCGGTTAAGCCAGCCATCATCGCGTAGGCACCGCGCAGCTTGAAGCTGTGCACCGGCTGACGATCTTCGCGTTTGACCAGGATGACGTTATCGAGGCGCGAGGAGAGCTTGTCCATTTTTTGCAGCGGCGTTACCTGCACCGCTTCATAGACCGGCGCACGTAGCACCGCCCTGAGATATTCCGCCCCCTCGGGGGCGGCGGATAAGGGTTGGGATTCGGCCATCATTAGCCCCCAAGTTTAGATTTATCGCGCACTGCGCCTTTATCTGCACTGGTGGCGAGGGTAGCGTAAGCGCGCAGGGCGAAGGAGACTTCACGCTGACGATCTTTCGGCGTCCAGGCTTTATCCCCACGCGCTTCCTGTGCTTCGCGGCGGGCTGCAATTTCCTGGTCGCTCAGCTTCAGCTGAATACCGCGATTCGGAATGTCGATTTCGATCAGGTCGCCGTCTTCGATGATGGCAATGTTGCCGCCGCTTGCCGCTTCCGGCGAAACGTGGCCGATAGAGAGACCGGATGTGCCGCCTGAGAAACGACCGTCGGTGATCAGCGCGCAGGCTTTACCCAGACCCATCGATTTCAGGAAGGTGGTCGGGTAGAGCATCTCCTGCATGCCTGGCCCGCCTTTCGGCCCTTCGTAGCGGATCACCACGACGTCGCCCTCAACCACTTTGCCGCCGAGGATCGCTTCTACCGCGTCGTCCTGGCTTTCATAGACTTTTGCCGGGCCGGTAAATTTCAGGATGCTGTCATCCACGCCTGCGGTTTTAACGATACAGCCATTTTCCGCGAAGTTGCCATACAGAACCGCCAGGCCGCCGTCTTTGCTGTAGGCATTTTCCAGCGAGCGGATACAGCCTTCAGCGCGATCGTCATCCAGGGTATCCCAGCGACAATCCTGCGAGAACGCCTGGGTGGTACGGATGCCGGCAGGACCCGCGCGGAACATTTTTTTCACGGCTTCGTCTTTGGTCAGCATCACGTCGTACTGATCCAACGACTGCGGCAGCGTCAGGCCCAGCACGTTTTTCACGTCACGGTTCATCAGTCCGGCGCGATCCAGCTCGCCGAGGATCCCCAGCACGCCACCGGCGCGGTGAACGTCTTCCATATGGTATTTCTGCGTGCTCGGCGCAACCTTACACAGCTGCGGCACTTTGCGGGAGAGCTTGTCGATATCACTCATGGTGAAGTCGATTTCCGCTTCCTGAGCGGCAGCCAGCAGGTGCAGAACGGTGTTAGTGGAACCGCCCATGGCGATATCCAGGGTCATGGCGTTCTCAAATGCCGCTTTGCTGGCAATATTGCGCGGCAGCGCGCTGGCGTCGTCCTGCTCGTAGTAGCGCTTGGTCAGCTCAACGATGCGTTTACCGGCGTTGAGGAACAGCTGTTTACGATCGGCGTGGGTCGCCAGCAGCGAGCCGTTGCCCGGCTGAGACAGGCCCAGCGCTTCGGTCAGGCAGTTCATCGAGTTGGCGGTGAACATACCGGAGCAGGAACCGCAGGTCGGGCAGGCTGAACGCTCAACCTGATCGCTCTGCTCGTCGGAAACTTTCGGGTCAGCGCCCTGAATCATCGCATCGACCAGGTCGAGCTTGATGATTTTGTCGGAGAGCTTGGTTTTACCTGCTTCCATTGGGCCGCCGGAAACGAAGATCACCGGAATGTTCAGGCGCAGGGAGGCCATCAGCATCCCCGGGGTGATTTTGTCGCAGTTGGAGATACAGACCATGGCATCGGCGCAGTGGGCGTTGACCATGTATTCCACCGAGTCGGCAATCAGCTCGCGCGACGGCAGTGAATAAAGCATGCCCCCGTGCCCCATCGCGATCCCGTCATCCACGGCGATGGTGTTGAACTCTTTCGCCACGCCGCCGGAGGCTTCAATCTGCTCGGCAACCAGCTTCCCGAGATCGCGCAGGTGCACGTGGCCCGGCACAAACTGGGTAAAAGAGTTGACCACGGCAATAATCGGTTTCCCGAAATCGGCGTCGGTCATTCCGGTGGCGCGCCACAATGCGCGGGCACCCGCCATATTACGGCCGTGAGTGGTGGTGGCGGAACGGTACTTAGGCATGCGTTATTTACTCCCGTCTATCTGGTAAATGGGACGGTGCGTGCCGTCCCATATTTATGCTTATGGATTAACCTGATCCAACCAACCCCATTTATCTTCGGTTTCACCGGTAAAGAGGCCAAAGAAAGCTTCCTGGATACGTTTGGTGACCGGACCACGGCGGCCTTCGCCTACCTGGATACCGTCAACGCTGCGTACCGGGGTGATCTCAGCTGCCGTGCCGGACATGAATACTTCATCGGCCAGATACAGAGATTCACGGGACAGCACCTGCTCACGAACTTCAATGCCCAGATCCTGCGCCAGCTTGATGATGGCGTCACGGGTGATACCCGGCAGGGCGGAAGAGGTGAACGGTGGGGTAAACAGGATGCCGTCTTTCACTTCGAACAGGTTTTCACCCGCACCTTCAGAGATATAGCCGTTCACATCCAGGGCGATACCTTCCTGATAGCCATGGCGACGTGCTTCGCTGCCAACCAGCAGGGAGGAAAGGTAGTTACCGCCCGCTTTGGCTGCGGTTGGGATGGTGTTTGGCGCCACACGGTTCCAGGAGGAGACCATTGCGTCGATCCCCTGTTCCAGCGCTTCTGCGCCCAGGTATGCCCCCCACGGGAACGCGGCGATGATCACATCGGTGGTGTAACCGGCTGGCGGGTTCACGCCCATGCCCACATCACCCACGAACACCAGCGGGCGAATATAGGCGCTGGTCAGGTTGTTTTTGCGCAGTACCGCGCGACAGGCTTCCATCAGCTCGTCGACGCTCTGAGAAACCGGGAAACGATAAATTTTGGCTGAATCACGCAGACGCTGCATGTGTTCACGATGACGGAACACCACCGGGCCTTTGTGTGAGTCGTAGCAACGGATACCTTCAAAGACAGAAGTACCGTAGTGAAGCGCGTGGGACATCACGTGGACTTTAGCGTCCTCCCAGCGAATCATCTCACCATTGGACCAAATGAAGTCAGCTTTTTTCGTCGTCATTTTTCTTCCTTTGCGCTCAGGCGCGGATTTGTTGTGTTTGTGATGAAGCGGCACGCTGCTGGATATCAACCCGAGCGACGTCGACAAGTTTGCTCAACTGGCTAAACAGTAAGTCGACGGGGCGCTGGCTGGCAACGGTCAATTCAATATTTATGTTCTGTGCATCGGTGGCGGTTTCCATGTTCATTGAACAGATCTGGAACCCACGATGGCGCACCACGCGCAATACACGTTCTAACGTTTCCGGGTTGAAGCGAGCCTGCACGGCGACCTGATGTTGCATCATGATAATTTCTCCAGCATTTGTGAGTTACTGGCGCCGGGCGGCACCAACGGCCAGACATTCTCAAGCTCGTCGATTGAGACATGAAGCAGGTAAGGCCCCTTGCTTGACAGCATTTCATCAAGTGCCGCTTCAACCTGGTCTTTACGGGTGATGTGCTGGCCAGGAATGCCGAAGGCGCTGGCCAGAACGAGGAAATCGGGGTTATCGGTCAGGGTGGTTTCGCTGTAACGCTCCTGGAAAAAGAGCTGTTGCCACTGGCGAACCATGCCCAAACGTTGGTTGTCCAGCAGCACGATCTTCACCGGCAACTGCTTACGCTTGATGGTGCCGAGCTCCTGCACGTTCATCATGAAAGAGCCGTCACCGGAGATACAGATGACCGTATCGTCCGGGCGCGCTACCTGTGCCCCAACGGCGGCAGGCAGACCAAAGCCCATCGTGCCTAAGCCACTGGAAGTGATGAAGTTTTCCGGACGCGTGTAGGTCATGTGCTGGGCTGACCACATCTGGTGTTGGCCCACATCGGTGGTTACTACGCTGTCAGCAGGTTTACGATCTGACAGCTGCTTCAGCAGCAACGGCGCATAGATGGCGTCGCCCGGATGGTCGTAGCGCCAGGCATGTTCGCGGCGCATCTCTGCCGCATGCTGGCGCCAGGCGTCGATAGTTAATGGCTGCTGTAACGCAGGCAGCAGCGCATTGAGATCGCCCTGCAGAGCCACGTGCGCCTGACGGAGTTTGTTCATTTCTGCCGGGTCGATATCCATATGGATAACTTTGGCATTCGGCGCGAAGGTGTTCAGCTTGCCGGTAACGCGATCGTCGAAGCGTGCGCCCACAGCGATCAGCAGATCACACTCCTGCACCGCGAGGTTAGCGGCTTTGGTGCCGTGCATTCCCAGCATGCCCAGATAGTACGGGTAATCGGCATCCACTGCGCCCAGCCCTTTCAGCGTGCAGGTCGCAGGCATTTGGGTTACTGCGATAAATTCACGCAGGGCCGGAACGGCCTGCGCCATCCCCACGCCGCCGCCAACATACAGAATGGGCTTTTGCGCATGGGCCAGCATCTGATATGCCTCTTGTACTTCGGCATGTGGGAAGTCATCTGCGTCTTCAACGGTGGAGAAGTGAGGCTCCAGTTCACCCAGCGCCACCTGAATATCTTTTGGAATATCAACCAGAACCGGGCCAGGACGGCCTGAGTTTGCCACCTCAAATGCCTCTGCCATTACGCGGGGCAACTCTTCCAGCGACTGGACGAGGAAGCTGTGTTTAGTACACGCCAGTGACAAACCGAGAACGTCCACTTCCTGAAAAGCATCGGTGCCGATGAAGGGAGAAGCCACCTGACCGGTGATGGCTACAACGGGAACAGAATCAAGCAGTGCATCAGCCAGACCGGTGATCAGATTGGTTGCGCCCGGGCCAGAGGTCGCCATACAGACGCCCGTTTTACCCGTAGCACGCGCATAGCCAATGGCCGCCATCGCCGCACCCTGCTCGTGTCGGCACAACAGATGTTCCACGCCGCCGTCATACAGAGCATCGTAAATCGGCATAATTGCGCCACCCGGGTAACCGAATACTGTCTCGACTCCCTGCGCTCGCAACGCATGTACTACCCACTGTGCGCCATTCATAGTTAGTTCCCCGTCGTAAATCGGGAGAAACAGAATTTTATGCTACTACTCATCGTCTGCTCCTCGCTTATGTTTTAAGGTCATAAAAAAACCCCCGGACCTTTCGGTGCGGGGGTCTTAGTTCGTTAAGGCTTGATTATTAAGCCTTTCCTCGTCCAAGTGCAGCCCCGCACGGTGGGATAATAATTACCACCACGCTAATCACGACCAGGCTAATCACTAGTAGAAGGGCTGTCATTTGCTGTTCTTTTTGCATCTTGTTCGAAGGAATACCTAAAGAGTTATCACAGATACTGAATGAAACACAACATTTTTTTATAAATGATTTTATTATGAGGCTAATAGTTTAGATAAAAATCATTGTTTTTTATGATAAAAATAGAAAATGAATTATTTTCATTTTTTTCATGCGCAGCAACGGTCAGAAGGCATCCTTATCACCTTTTGCGAGCCGAATTCCATGACAATGAAAATATTGCAATCTGAGGTGAGTTTTCAGGAACATACCGCGTAAAAACACGATTTGCCGATAAAAATTGCGATACACAAATGACATAGTGACTCATCAAGGAGGCCATATATGTCATTGTCGGTTGTCTATACCCGCGCTGCGTTAGGCGTAAAAGCGCCGCTTATTTCCGTTGAAGTTCATCTCAGTAATGGCCTGCCTGGCTTAACGCTGGTCGGCTTGCCCGAAACCACCGTCAAGGAAGCCAGAGACCGGGTACGCAGCGCGATCATCAATAGCGGCTACACCTTTCCGGCCAAAAAGATCACTATTAATCTGGCACCTGCCGATCTCCCCAAGGAAGGGGGAAGATACGACTTACCTATCGCCATTGCGCTTCTCGCAGCCTCTGAGCAACTCTCCTCCTCGAGGATAAGTGCATATGAGTTTGTGGGGGAACTGGCGCTTACAGGAGCATTAAGAGGGGTTCCTGGCGCGATATCTGGTGCTCTGGCGGCTATACGCGCTGGTAGAGAGATTATAGTTGCCAGAGATAATGCTGCCGAAGTTAGCCTTATCGAAGAAAAAGGCTGTCTGGTGGCAGAACATCTGCAGGAGGTTTGTGCCTTTCTGGAAGGGCGTCATGAGCTGGCAGCGCCCGCTGGTGAGCCTTTCGTTGCAGAGCATAACGATTGTGACATCAGCGATATCATCGGTCAGGAACAGGGTAAAAGGGCGCTGGAGATCACCGCTGCCGGTGCGCATAACCTGCTGCTTATTGGTCCACCCGGCACCGGCAAGACCATGCTCGCGAGCCGGCTTAACACCCTGCTTCCGCCGCTCAGCAACCATGAGGCGCTGGAGAGCGCTGCGATCGTGAGTCTGGTTAGCGCCACATCCATGTATAAGCAGTGGCGCCAGCGCCCCTTTCGCGCACCGCATCATAGCGCCTCGCTGGTGGCGATGGTGGGCGGAGGCGCTATCCCCGGCCCGGGAGAAATCTCGCTGGCGCATAATGGTATCCTCTTTCTGGATGAGCTCCCCGAGTTTGAACGCCGCGTGCTGGATGCTTTACGCGAGCCCATCGAATCCGGTCAAATCAATATCTCCCGTACGCGCGCCAAGATCAGCTACCCGGCGCGCTTCCAGCTTATCGCCGCCATGAATCCCAGTCCGACAGGGCACTATCAGGGCAATCATAATCGCTGCACGCCCGAACAGACGCTTCGCTATCTTGGGCGCTTATCGGGCCCGTTCCTCGATCGTTTTGATTTATCGCTTGAGATCCCTCTCCCGCCGCCAGGCTTATTAAGTCAGGCGCATAAAACGGGAGAATCCAGCCTCACCGTACGAAACAGAGTGATCGCTGCGCAGGAAAGACAGCTGGCGCGACAGAATAAACGCAATGCACATCTGGATAACGCGGAGATCCGCACCTTTTGCCAGCTAACCGCAGATGACGCGCTGTGGCTGGAGGAGACACTGACCCGCTTCGGCCTGTCCGTGCGTGCCTGGCAGCGGTTATTAAAGGTTGCGCGTACGATTGCCGATCTTGAAGAGTGTGAGAAGATTGAACGCAGGCACCTGCAGGAGGCCCTGAGCTATCGGGCTATTGACCGTCTGCTGTTGCATCTGCAGAAGATGCTGACATAAAAAAAGGGGCCGTAGCCCCTTCTTTTTAATCGTCTGAATCGGTGTAGTCTTCTGCACCTTCCATCTGTGGCTTACCACCAGACAGAGTATGGAAACGCTTTGGACGCTTAATACGCGCCATATACTTGATCCATACGCGCTCCGCTTCCGTTACCGGCTCACGTTCACCACGGCAGACGGCAACAAAAGATTTTTCGTCTTCAGTGGAGGGTTCACGTTTCCCCAAATCCAGTTCATTGAAGGCATAACCGTGGCGCTCAAGCAGTTGTGCTTCTTTGATGGTGAAATCACCGTGGCGAGAAAATCCGCGTGGATAATTTTTATTGTCGAAAAAACGATTAGTCGTCGTAAAGCTTTCCGCCATCCTACACGCTCCTATATCTTTGGCCGAGCTATTTATGGCGCGGAGTATTAGTTACGCTTGACAGAGCGTCCAACAAAAGATTTAAATCATTACGACAAATAATTTTGCGGAGAAAGCCGTGGATACGGAATTGCTAAAAACTTTCCTCGAAGTGAGCAGAACTCGCCACTTTGGGCGCGCCGCAGAAGCGCTTTATCTGACGCAATCGGCAGTGAGCTTTCGTATTCGACAGCTTGAAAATCAGCTCGGCGTGAACCTTTTTACCCGTCATCGCAACAACATACGCTTAACGCCAGCGGGAGAGAAACTTCTGCCCTATGCAGAAACGCTGATGAACACCTGGCAAGCCGCGCGCAAAGAGGTTGCCCATACCTCAAAGCATAATGAGTTTTCTATCGGAGCCAGCGCCTCGCTATGGGAGTGCATGCTCAGCCCATGGCTTAGTCGATTGTATCGCTCTTATGGCCACTTACAGTTTGAGGCGCGTATTGCGCAACGGCAGTCGCTGGTTAAGCAGCTGCATGAAAGACAACTGGATCTGCTGATCACGACAGAAGCACCGAAGATGGATGAATTCAGTAGCCAGGTCCTCGGGCAATTTAGCCTTGGGCTGTATGCGGCTGAACCCTCAGCTATCAAAAGCGATCTGAATTATCTGCGCCTTGAATGGGGTCCCGATTTCCAGCCGCACGAGGCAGGTCTGATTGCGACTGATGATGTGCCGGTGCTGACTACCAGTTCTGCAGAAATAGCATGCCAACAACTCGCAGCACTCAAAGGTTGCACTTGGTTGCCGCAATGCTGGGCAAGTAATAAACAGGGTTTGTATACGGTGACAGATTCAGCCCTGCTTCAGAGACCGCTTTATGCCATCTGGCTTCAGAACAGTGACAAGCAAGTGCAAATCAAAGATCTGCTAAAAATCAGTGTGATGGAGTAATTGAGCCGGTTGCAGGGACGCAATTAAGGCTTAGAGAGGAGAAAGTGGGATTTATTGCAGGCAAAAAAAAATCCTTCGCCGAAGCAAAGGATCCTTTATATGGCAGGGGCGGAGAGACTCGAACTCGCGACACCCGGTTTTGGAGACCGGTGCTCTACCAACTGAGCTACGCCCCTAAATTTCTTACTACTAAGCCTGCTAATGTAGCAGGCTTAGTTTAAATAAGTGGCGGAACGGACGGGACTCGAACCCGCGACCCCCTGCGTGACAGGCAGGTATTCTAACCGACTGAACTACCGCTCCACCGAATACTTCTACAACCACCGGTTTATTGCCCCGGTTCACTGCGTAATTTGATGCCTGGCAGTTCCCTACTCTCGCATGGGGAGGCCCCACACTACCATCGGCGCTACGGCGTTTCACTTCTGAGTTCGGCATGGGGTCAGGTGGGACCACCGCGCTACAGCCGCCAGGCAAATTCTGTAATCTGTATCAGCTGAAAATCGTCTCAAATCCCACCGAAACAGCTTCGGCGTTGTAAGGTTAAGCCTCACGGTTCATTAGTACCGGTTAGCTCAACGCATCGCTGCGCTTACACACCCGGCCTATCAACGTCGTCGTCTTCAACGTTCCTTCAGGACCCTTGAAGGGTCAGGGAGAACTCATCTCGGGGCAAGTTTCGTGCTTAGATGCTTTCAGCACTTATCTCTTCCGCATTTAGCTACCGGGCAGTGCCATTGGCATGACAACCCGAACACCAGTGATGCGTCCACTCCGGTCCTCTCGTACTAGGAGCAGCCCCCCTCAATTCTCCAGCGCCCACGGCAGATAGGGACCGAACTGTCTCACGACGTTCTAAACCCAGCTCGCGTACCACTTTAAATGGCGAACAGCCATACCCTTGGGACCTACTTCAGCCCCAGGATGTGATGAGCCGACATCGAGGTGCCAAACACCGCCGTCGATATGAACTCTTGGGCGGTATCAGCCTGTTATCCCCGGAGTACCTTTTATCCGTTGAGCGATGGCCCTTCCATACAGAACCACCGGATCACTATGACCTGCTTTCGCACCTGCTCGAGCCGTCACTCTCGCAGTCAAGCTAGCTTATGCCATTGCACTAACCTCCTGATGTCCGACCAGGATTAGCTAACCTTCGTGCTCCTCCGTTACTCTTTAGGAGGAGACCGCCCCAGTCAAACTACCCACCAGACACTGTCCGCAACCCGGATTACGGGTCCACGTTAGAACACCAGCCATTAAAGGGTGGTATTTCAAGGATGGCTCCACGCAGACTGGCGTCCACGCTTCAAAGCCTCCCACCTATCCTACACATCAAGGACCAGTGTTCAGTGTCAAGCTATAGTAAAGGTTCACGGGGTCTTTCCGTCTTGCCGCGGGTACACTGCATCTTCACAGCGATTTCAATTTCACTGAGTCTCGGGTGGAGACAGCCTGGCCATCATTACGCCATTCGTGCAGGTCGGAACTTACCCGACAAGGAATTTCGCTACCTTAGGACCGTTATAGTTACGGCCGCCGTTTACCGGGGCTTCGATCAAGAGCTTCTCCTTACGGATAACCCCATCAATTAACCTTCCGGCACCGGGCAGGCGTCACACCGTATACGTCCACTTTCGTGTTTGCACAGTGCTGTGTTTTTAATAAACAGTTGCAGCCAGCTGGTATCTTCGACTGATTTCAGCTCCACCCGCAGGGGCTTCACCTACATATCAGCGTGCCTTCTCCCGAAGTTACGGCACCATTTTGCCTAGTTCCTTCACCCGAGTTCTCTCAAGCGCCTTGGTATTCTCTACCTGACCACCTGTGTCGGTTTGGGGTACGATTTGATGTTACCTGATGCTTAGAGGCTTTTCCTGGAAGCAGAGCATTTGTTGCTTCAGCACCGTAGTGCCTCGTCATCACACCTCAGCGTTAACAAGGTACCGGATTTACCTGGAACCTCCGCCTACATGCTTAAACCGGGACAACCGTCGCCCGGCCAACATAGCCTTCTCCGTCCCCCCTTCGCAGTAACACCGAGTACAGGAATATTAACCTGTTTCCCATCGACTACGCCTTTCGGCCTCGCCTTAGGGGTCGACTCACCCTGCCCCGATTAACGTTGGACAGGAACCCTTGGTCTTCCGGCGAGCGGGCTTTTCACCCGCTTTATCGTTACTTATGTCAGCATTCGCACTTCTGATACCTCCAGCATGCCTCACAGCACACCTTCAACGGCTTACAGAACGCTCCCCTACCCAACAACACATAGTGTCGCTGCCGCAGCTTCGGTGCATGGTTTAGCCCCGTTACATCTTCCGCGCAGGCCGACTCGACCAGTGAGCTATTACGCTTTCTTTAAATGATGGCTGCTTCTAAGCCAACATCCTGGCTGTCTGTGCCTTCCCACATCGTTTCCCACTTAACCATGACTTTGGGACCTTAGCTGGCGGTCTGGGTTGTTTCCCTCTTCACGACGGACGTTAGCACCCGCCGTGTGTCTCCCGTGATAACATTCTCCGGTATTCGCAGTTTGCATCGGGTTGGTAAGCCGGGATGGCCCCCTAGCCGAAACAGTGCTCTACCCCCCGGAGATGAGTTCACGAGGCGCTACCTAAATAGCTTTCGGGGAGAACCAGCTATCTCCCGGTTTGATTGGCCTTTCACCCCCAGCCACAAGTCATCCGCTAATTTTTCAACATTAGTCGGTTCGGTCCTCCAGTTAGTGTTACCCAACCTTCAACCTGCCCATGGCTAGATCACCGGGTTTCGGGTCTATACCCTGCAACTTAACGCCCAGTTAAGACTCGGTTTCCCTTCGGCTCCCCTATACGGTTAACCTTGCTACAGAATATAAGTCGCTGACCCATTATACAAAAGGTACGCAGTCACACCACAAGGGTGCTCCCACTGCTTGTACGTACACGGTTTCAGGTTCTTTTTCACTCCCTCGCCGGGGTTCTTTTCGCCTTTCCCTCACGGTACTGGTTCACTATCGGTCAGTCAGGAGTATTTAGCCTTGGAGGATGGTCCCCCCATATTCAGACAGGATACCACGTGTCCCGCCCTACTCTTCGAGTTCACAGCAAGTGTGCTTTCATGTACGGGACTATCACCCTGTACCGTCGGACTTTCCAGACCGTTCCACTAACACACAAGCTGATTCAGACTCCGGGCTGCTCCCCGTTCGCTCGCCGCTACTGGGGGAATCTCGGTTGATTTCTTTTCCTCGGGGTACTTAGATGTTTCAGTTCCCCCGGTTCGCCTCGTTAACCTATGTATTCAGTTAACGATAGTGTGTCGGAACACACTGGGTTTCCCCATTCGGACATCGCCGGGTCAAAGGTTCATATCACCTCGCCGGCGCTTTTCGCAGATTAGCACGTCCTTCATCGCCTCTGACTGCCAGGGCATCCACCGTGTACGCTTAGTCGCTTAACCTCACAACCCGAAGCTGTTTCACTTCGCGTTGTGAAAATTTGAGAGACTCGAACACACTTTCCATCTGTTCCTGTTACGGAGAACAGACACAGTGTGTCGTTTCAATTTTCAGCTTGATCCAGATTTTTAAAGAGCAAATATCTCAAACGTGACTCTGAAGTCAGTTTTGAGATACTGATTGGTTGTGCCTTTCACTCACACCCAGCAAGTGGCGTCCCCTAGGGGATTCGAACCCCTGTTGCCGCCGTGAAAGGGCGGAGTCCTAACCGCTAGACGAAGGGGACACGATGTGTCACGACTTCGCAGCCGTCTTGCTCGTTACTTTTCATCAGACAATCTGTGTGAGCACTACAAAGGCAGGTTCTTTAAGGTAAGGAGGTGATCCAACCGCAGGTTCCCCTACGGTTACCTTGTTACGACTTCACCCCAGTCATGAATCACAAAGTGGTAAGCGCCCTCCCGAAGGTTAAGCTACCTACTTCTTTTGCAACCCACTCCCATGGTGTGACGGGCGGTGTGTACAAGGCCCGGGAACGTATTCACCGTAGCATTCTGATCTACGATTACTAGCGATTCCGACTTCATGGAGTCGAGTTGCAGACTCCAATCCGGACTACGACGCACTTTATGAGGTCCGCTTGCTCTCGCGAGGTCGCTTCTCTTTGTATGCGCCATTGTAGCACGTGTGTAGCCCTACTCGTAAGGGCCATGATGACTTGACGTCATCCCCACCTTCCTCCAGTTTATCACTGGCAGTCTCCTTTGAGTTCCCGGCCTAACCGCTGGCAACAAAGGATAAGGGTTGCGCTCGTTGCGGGACTTAACCCAACATTTCACAACACGAGCTGACGACAGCCATGCAGCACCTGTCTCAGAGTTCCCGAAGGCACCAATCCATCTCTGGAAAGTTCTCTGGATGTCAAGAGTAGGTAAGGTTCTTCGCGTTGCATCGAATTAAACCACATGCTCCACCGCTTGTGCGGGCCCCCGTCAATTCATTTGAGTTTTAACCTTGCGGCCGTACTCCCGTGCGGTCGACTTAACGCGTTAGCTCCGGAAGCCACGCCTCAAGGGCACAACCTCCAAGTCGACATCGTTTACGGCGTGGACTACCGGGTATCTAATCCTGTTTGCTCCCCACGCTTTCGCACCTGAGCGTCAGTCTTTGTCCGGGGGCCGCCTTCGCCACCGGTATTCCTCCAGATCTCTACGCATTTCACCGCTACACGAATTCTACCCCCTCTACAAGACTCTAGCCTGCCAGTTTCGAATGCAGTTCCCGGTTGAGCCCGGGGATTTCACATCCGACTTGACAGACCGCCTGCGTGCGCTTTACGCCCAGTAATTCCGATTAACGCTTGCACCCTCCGTATTACCGCGGCTGCTGGCACGGAGTTAGCCGGTGCTTCTTCTGCGAGTAACGTCAATTGCTGAGGTTATTAACCTCAACACCTTCCTCCTCGCTGAAAGTACTTTACAACCCGAAGGCCTTCTTCATACACGCGGCATGGCTGCATCAGGCTTGCGCCCATTGTGCAATATTCCCCACTGCTGCCTCCCGTAGGAGTCTGGACCGTGTCTCAGTTCCAGTGTGGCTGGTCATCCTCTCAGACCAGCTAGGGATCGTCGCCTAGGTGAGCCGTTACCCCACCTACTAGCTAATCCCATCTGGGCACATCTGATGGCAAGAGGCCCGAAGGTCCCCCTCTTTGGTCTTGCGACGTTATGCGGTATTAGCTACCGTTTCCAGTAGTTATCCCCCTCCATCAGGCAGTTTCCCAGACATTACTCACCCGTCCGCCACTCGTCACCCGAAGAGCAAGCTCTTCTGTGCTACCGTTCGACTTGCATGTGTTAGGCCTGCCGCCAGCGTTCAATCTGAGCCATGATCAAACTCTTCAATTTAAGTTTGATGCTCGTGAATTAAACTTCGTAATGAATTACGTATGTTCACTCAGAGACTTGGTATTCATTTATTGTCTTGCGACATTAAGAATCCATGTCACTTTGAGTGCCCACACAGATTGTCTGATAAATTGTTAAAGAGCAGTGCAACGCGGCTTTCGCTCACCGTTGCGAGGTCCCGTATATTACGTTTTCCTCATTCAGAGTCAAGCGATTATTTTCACTTTTCTCTGCCAGCGTTCATCGCTGAACCCCGCTGACCCGGCGGCTTGCGTGCCGTTGTTCCGTGTCAGTGGAGGCGCATTATAGGGAGTTCTCGGACGGTGACAAGCGCTAAATTAAAAAAAACTTTCAACCGTCTGTTTTTTGCTCAAAACCGTGCTATAGCGCTAGTTTTTCGAGCGTTTCGAAGCCATAACGATGCAAAACGGGTAAAAGTTGCTCAGTTACCGGGGTCAATGCCATGCAATAAGCGATATTCGCGTCGGTGGATTTCGCATCTGGCGCTTCATGTTCAAGCAGCCATGCCGTGCGACGGGCAATTGCCGCTCCCGAATCCACCAACCGGGTACCTTCCGGAAGTACGGCAAGCAGCTCTTCCTGTAATAGCGGGAAATGCGTGCAGCCCAGCACCACCGTATCTGGTGGCTCCGCCATCCGCAGCCATGGACGCAGAATACGGCGCAGCTCTTCCAGCGATACCGCCTGGCCGTGCAGTTTAGCTTCGGCCATCTCAACCAGCTCAGCAGAACCTAACATCGCAATCTGGCATTCATTGGCAAAGCGCTCGATCAGCTCACGGGTATAAGGACGTTTAACCGTCCCGCGCGTCGCCAGCAGTCCCACCACGCCATTCGCCGTCAGGCGCGCGGCAGGTTTAATCGCCGGAACGACGCCGACAACCGGGAACGGGAATTTTTCACGCAGTGCCGGAAGGGAGACTGTACTGGCGGTATTGCAGGCAATCACTGCCAGTGCGAGAGGATACTGCTGTTGTACGGCGGTAACGATCTCGACGACGCGCTCGACAATAAACGCTTCGCTCTTTTCCCCATACGGGAAAGCCACGTTATCGAACGCATAGATATAATGAAGATCCGGCAGAAGTTGCCGAATCTCATCATAGACTGAAAGCCCACCGACACCGGAGTCAAACACCAGTACGGTGGGACGTGGGTCAGAAGGTGTAGCTGCCAGACAAGGTGTATTCCCGTCCTGCAGTTTGGTAGCCATAAACTGTCTCGTAGTCTTTATCGAACAGGTTGGCTATTTTACCACGAACTGTAAGGTGAGAGGTGACAGGATATGAAACGGCGAGATCCCACAGGCTTACTCCACCCAGTTTCACGCGCTCTGAAGTAAAGGTATCAGGATCGTACGCCACGTCATAACGGGTTCCCAGATAGCGGTAGGCCAGATTCCAGTCGAGATCCCACACCTGCATGTCCAGCTGGTATTTCACCTGCTGTTTCGAACGGCGGGCAAGCACTTCGTTCGTTTTCGCATTGCGTGGATCGACGTAGTCATAGGAAACCTGATGCCCTACCGAGCCAGTATCAAACTGCGCCGTCGCTTCAATACCTTTGATACGCGCTTTGTCGACGTTGTAGTAGCGGAAAGTCCGCGGGTCGCTGCTAATCAGGTTGTCGATGTCGTTACGATAGCCTGACACACGCCAGTTCACCGGACCGGTCAGCCCCTCGAAGCCGCCCTCCCACTGCTTGCTCTCTTCCGGTTTCAGGTCCGGGTTGCCATAGCTCGCACTGTGGATCTGACTCATGGTCGGCGCTTTATAGGCTGTACCATAAGAACCAATGATCCGGTAACCGTCGATAAACTCCCATCCGGCGCTGGTCTGCCAGGTGTTATGGTTACCAAAGTTAGAGTTGTCGTCATTACGCGCGGCGGCTTCCAGGGTGACGCTATCGAACTGCTGCAGGGCAGACAGGAACACACCCGTGTTGCGCTGTTCGTAGCCTTTATCCAGATAGCCCGTTCCCGCCTGGGTTTTTTGCTTCTGCCAGTCCAGACCTGCGCCAATATTGCCGTGGCCGACAGTAACGGTGTTCAGCCACTGAGCGGTGTACTGCTTAACGTCATCCATGGTGGCAGAGGACGCATAACGGCCTTTGCTCGGATCGTAGTTCTGGTCTTTACTGCGACCATAACCAGCCACCAGCTGGGTCTGATAAATTCCCTGGTTATAGCGAAGACCGGTATCCCAGTTCTGGCTGTAAAGCTGACGCGTATCAGGGGTGCCATCGACCATAAAGTTATCGTCGTAATGCTCATAACCGTCATACGCCGTGCGGTTGTCGTAGCCGAGGCCACGCACGAAGCCGCTCAGGTTGTCAGTGATCTGCTGCTCAACGGAGCCGAACAGCGACTTACTCATAAAGCCGTCACGGTCTGGCTGACGCGGGGCATCTGCCGCATCAATATCAAAGCCGCGGGTATAGTTATAATTGCCGCCCAGGGTGATTTTGGTTTTATCCAGCACCAGCTGGAAGGAGCCATCGTAGGATTGATAGCCTTTCGAACCTACGCTGGCGTTAATTTCTGCCCCTGGCTTATCACGGCCAGTGATGATGTTAATCACACCGCCAATCGCATCTGAACCGTACAGGGCCGAGCGCGGACCACGAATGTATTCGACACGCTGAATGAGCGAAACGGGAATCTGGCTGAGATCCGGTGAGTTGCTGATCCCGGCGTTATTCAGTGGAATGCCGTCGATAAGAACCAGCACATGACGAGATTCTGTACCGCGAATAAAAGTAGAAGAGTTGGCACCCATTCCACCGCTTTGTGCAATATCAACGCCCGGTAAGCGCGACATCACCTCAACGACGCTTTTCGCCTGCCAGCGCTCGATATCTTCCCGGGTAACGACAGAGCTTGGGGCCAGGACGGTATTAGCAGGCTGTGCAACACGGTTTGCCGTCACCACCAACGAGTCTGCGCTATCCTGCGCCCAGCCCGAAAATGCCGTGACGGAAAGCGCCGTCAACAGCGATACTTTTTTTATCATTGTAAAAGCATCCACAATATAAGAAGGATGCCGCAGGCCCCACCCATAGCACGCGATGATGAAACCAAATGCGACGTGATCCCGGCAGGTCTTCGGGCTAGGTGGCGTTAACTGGATGACGACTTCCCATTTTCACAGTGTCGATTAACTCATCCCGCCAGTCTTTACCGCTGCGCGTCAGCTCCAGATTTGCACTGGATTCCCTTTTCACTCATAAGAGACCGGAAACATAATGCTACATTTAGACACGTATAGATGTCCAGACTGCCGTTAACCATTAGGGCTGGACATCCCCTGTACAATCCCTACAATCCCCGCGTAATTCATCTTCAACAGGAAGCATCATGACTCCAGAACACCTCCCGACAGAACAGTACGACGCGCAACTGGCAGAGAAAGTCGTCCGCCTGCAAAGTATGATGACGCCTTTTGCTGCGCCTGCGCCTGAGGTGTTCCGCTCCCCGGTCAGCCATTACCGTATGCGTGCCGAATTCCGTATCTGGCATGACGGCGACGACCTGTACCACATCATTTTCGATCAGCAGACCAAAAGCCGTATCCGCGTGGACAGCTTCCCGGCGGCCAGCGAGCTGATTAACCAGCTGATGACCCTGATGATGGACGGCGTGCGCAATAATCCTGTTCTGCGCCATAAGCTGTTTCAGATTGACTACCTGAGTACCCAAAGCAATCAGGCTATCGTCTCGCTGCTGTACCATAAAGCGCTGAATGACGAGTGGCGCCAGGCGGCAGAAGCCCTGCGCGATGCGCTGCGCGCGCAGAACATTAATGTGCATCTGATTGGCCGCGCGACAAAAACCAAAATTGCCCTGGATCAGGATTACATCGATGAACGCCTGCCGGTAGCGGGAAAAGAGATGATCTACCGCCAGGTTGAGAACAGCTTTACGCAACCGAACGCCGCCATGAACGTGCAGATGCTGGAGTGGGCGCTGAAGGCCACCGAAGGTTCAACCGGCGATCTGCTGGAGCTGTACTGCGGTAACGGCAACTTCTCCCTGGCGCTGGCGCGTAACTTCGAACGCGTGCTGGCTACCGAAATTGCCAAGCCGTCGGTCGCCGCCGCGCAATACAACATTGCAGCAAACCACATTGATAATGTGCAGATCATTCGTATGTCGGCGGAAGAGTTTACTCAGGCGATGAACGGCGTGCGGGACTTTAACCGTCTGCAGGGGATCGATCTGAAGAGCTATCAGTGTGAAACGATTTTCGTCGATCCGCCGCGCAGCGGGCTGGACAGCGAAACCGAGAAGATGGTGCAGGCGTACCCGCGTATTCTTTATATCTCCTGTAACCCGGAAACCTTATGCAAGAACCTGGAAACATTAAGCCAGACGCACAAGGTTGAACGTCTGGCATTGTTCGATCAGTTCCCGTATACGCACCATATGGAGTGCGGGGTGTTACTGACGGCGCGGTAACCCGTTATTGCCGGGTGGCGCTGCGCTTACCCGGCCTACAACTACAAAACAGAACCGTTACTCTGGCAGCTGCTGCTTACGGTTACGCATTTTAAAGCCAATCCAGAACACCAGCGCCACCGACAGTACAGCCGGCAGGAAGTTAGAGCCAATGTCCGGGTACTCTGCGCGCACTACGGTGCTGTACAGCAGGACGCCCAGAACAAAGAACGCTGCCGACAGCGCCGGTAAGCCTACCGGCATGGTGCGATTCTGATAACGCTGATGCAGACAGTAGACCGTCAGCACCAGAGAGATCATCGGGAAAACCGAGAACGGTACAATGGAGCTAAAAATCGCTGCGAACGTACCGTTAATGGATAAGCCAGCGATCAATGCCAGCAACAATGTTCCTTTATCCTGTCCTGTCTGTTTCATTACTCACCTTTCACTCATCGGATTGATGCGCCAGTTTTTCTTGTTCACGGCGATACCAGTAATAAGCCCCTTTAGAGATCATCCGCAGTTGCAATACCAGTCGCTCTTCGAGTTGCTTGCGTTGTTCAACGCTCACATCCAGTGCTTCGGCGCCCGCACTGAAGACTATTGTGACCATCGCCTCGGCCTGCGCCTCAGTGAAGGCGCGCGGCATATGGTTTTCGAGTTCAAGATAGTCGGCAAGTTCCGCAATAAAATGCTGAATCTCGCGGGCCACTGCGGCACGGAATGCTGCCGAGGTGCCAGAACGTTCCCGTAACAATAAACGAAACGCGTTGGGATTATTGCCGATAAACTCCATAAAAGTGGAAACGGAGGTGCGGATCACGCTGCCCCCTTTAGCGATACGCTGACGCGCCTGGCGCATCAGCTGGCGCAGCATCAGCCCGCTCTCATCCACCATGGTCAGACCCAGTTCATCTACGTCACGGAAATGACGATAGAAAGAGGTAGGCGCAATCCCGGCTTCGCGTGCGACCTCGCGCAGGCTCAGACTGGCAAAACTCCGCTCAGCACTCAGTTGACTGAATGCGGCTTCCACCAGCGAACGCCGGGTTTTCTCTTTTTGTTGTGCTCTTACGCCCATCACGATAGTTGAATCCTTCCAAAGGCCCGCTGGCACTATACCAGAGAATAAAATTAATCGGTTTACCTGGCTTACAGAATGAAGGTTTCCATGTGGTTTGTGCTCCACCACGCGAAAAGAGCACAACGATAATTGGGTTATCCCGCCAATGATGTTACTATTCTGTTGCTTTTATGTATAAGAACAGGTAAGCCTTACCATGTCACATTCCTACGATTACGACGCAATAGTTATTGGTTCCGGCCCCGGCGGCGAAGGCGCTGCTATGGGACTGGTTAAACAGGGAGCCAGAGTAGCGGTTATTGAGCGCTACCATAACGTTGGCGGCGGCTGTACCCACTGGGGCACCATCCCTTCCAAAGCCCTCCGCCACGCCGTCAGCCGCATTATTGAATTCAACCAGAACCCTCTCTACAGCGATCACTCCCGTCTCCTCCGCTCTTCTTTTGCCGATATTCTCAATCACGCGGATAACGTGATTAACCAGCAGACGCGGATGCGCCAGGGTTTTTATGAACGTAACCACTGCGAAATTCTGCAGGGCAGCGCGCATTTTGTAGATGAGCATACGCTGGCGCTGGAGTGCCATGACGGTTCTGTTGAGACGATCACCGCAGAGAAATTTGTTATCGCCTGTGGCTCACGCCCGTATCGTCCGGCCGATGTCGATTTCTCACACCCGCGCGTCTACGACAGCGACTCCATTCTGAGCCTGCATCATGAGCCGCGCCACGTGCTGATCTACGGTGCCGGGGTGATCGGCTGCGAATATGCCTCTATCTTCCGCGGCATGAACGTGAAGGTCGACCTGATTAACACCCGCGACCGTCTGCTGGCCTTCCTCGATCAGGAGATGTCCGACTCGCTCTCGTATCACTTCTGGAACAGCGGCGTGGTGATTCGCCACAACGAAGAGTACGAGAAGATCGAACCCTGCGATGATGGCGTGATCATGCACCTGAAATCCGGTAAAAAGCTGAAAGCAGACTGCCTGCTGTACGCTAACGGCCGTACGGGTAACACCGATTCGCTGGCGCTGGAGAACATCGGTCTCACCACCGACAGCCGCGGGCAAATCAAGGTTAACAGCATGTACCAGACCGCTCTGCCGCATATTTATGCCGTAGGCGATGTGATTGGCTATCCAAGCCTGGCGTCAGCGGCTTACGACCAGGGACGCATTGCGGCTCAGGCGCTGGTGAAAGGTGAAGCGACGGCGCATCTGATCGAAGATATTCCGACCGGCATTTATACCATTCCGGAAATCAGCTCTGTCGGGAAAACCGAGCAGCAGCTGACGGCCATGAAGGTGCCTTACGAGGTGGGTCGCGCCCAGTTTAAACATCTGGCGCGGGCGCAAATCGTGGGGATGAGCGTGGGTACGCTGAAGATTTTGTTCCATCGCGAGACGAAAGAGATCCTCGGCATTCACTGCTTCGGTGAGCGGGCGGCGGAAATCATTCATATCGGCCAGGCGATCATGGAGCAAAAAGGTGGTGGTAACACCATCGAATACTTTGTTAATACCACCTTTAACTACCCGACCATGGCAGAAGCTTATCGGGTAGCGGCGCTGAACGGCTTAAACCGCCTGTTTTAACTTACCGTCGAAATGGCCATCCATTGCACCACGGATGGCCTCTGCCAGCTGCTCATAGCGGCTGCGCAGCGGGGAACCCGGGCGATAAACCAGACCAATGGTACGGCGCGGTTCCGGCTTAATGCACGGCAGATAGACCACGCCGTCACGCTTACGCTCGCGCGGCACGGCCAGCGCAGGCAGCAGCGTAATGCCGCTTCCCGCCGCGACCATATTACGCAGCGTTTCCAGGCTGGTTGCGCGGAAGTGGGTATCTTCATCAGCACCCGCTTCAAAGCAGAAGCCCATCGCCTGATCGCGCAGACAGTGACCATCTTCCAGCATCAGCAGCTTTTCGCCGGCCAGATCGGCCATCGGGACGCGATCGCGGCTCGCCCACGGATGATCTTCATAGATCGCCAGCATCATCGGCTCATCAAACAGCGGCACTTCGATAAAGGCTTCGCTCTCTTTAACCAGCGCCAGAATGGCACAGTCGAGCTTGCCGCTATCAAGCTGCGCCAGCAGCTGATGGGTTTGCGCTTCATGCAGGTACATTTCGAGTTTCGGGAAGGTCTGATGCAGCATCGGAATGATGTGCGGCAGCAGGTACGGGCCAACGGTTGGGATCAGGCCAATATGCAGCGGGCCGGACATGGTCTCCCCCTGCTGGCTTGCCATTTCCTTGAGCACTTTGACCTCGCGCAACACGGTGCGCGCCTGATCCACCAGCAGGAGGCCTGCCTGGGTGAACAGCACTTTACGACTGGTGCGCTCCAGCAGCATTACGCCAAGCTCGTCTTCCAGCTTACGGATCTGACCGCTAAGCGTAGGCTGACTGACGTGGCAGGAATCTGCCGCGCGGCGGAAATGGCGATGTTCGGCTAACGCCACCAGGTATTCAAGATCACGAATATTCATTATTCATCCTCCGTCGCCACGATAGTTCATGGCGATAGATAGCATAGCAACGAACGATTATCCCTATCAAGCGTTCTGTTGAATAATGCATCACAGAGACGAGGCGGCACCGATTACCCTTGAAGTCCTGTCCCGTCTCACGAGTTTCTCTCAAAACTCGAACAACTAAAGCCAACGTGAACTTTTGCGGACCCCGTGGTCCGCATTTTTTTTGCGTAAAAAAGCCAGCGTATGGCTGGCCTTTTCCCCGGCGGCGCTACGCTTGCCAGGGCTACTCATTTTGTAGGTCGGGTAAGGCAAAGCCGCCACCCGACATATCACGGATCACACCAGACGGTTTTTCGCATCCGCGATGGCCTGCGCCACCTGCTTCGGCGACACACCGCCTTTTGCGGCACGCTTGTCCAGGCACGACTGCAGCGCCAGGATCGGATAGACATCATCGCCAATCACGCTGCTGAATTTCTGCAGATCGGAAAGCGGCAGGTCTTCCAGCGCTTTGCCCTGACGAATGGCTTCCACTACCGCTTCACCCACAATATGGTGCGCTTCACGGAAAGGCACGCCTTTAGACACGAGGTAATCCGCCAGCTCGGTGGAGTTAGCATAGCCCTGCTGAGCCGCTTCCTGACAGCGCGGACGTTTCACCTGGATGCCGTCCAGCACCAGGGTCGCCATATGCAGGCAGTCCAGCCAGGTGTCGAGCGCGTCGAACAGGCCCTCTTTGTCTTCCTGCATATCTTTGTTATACGCCAGCGGCAGCCCTTTCAGGGTCATCATCATACCGGTCAGCGCGCCCTGCACACGGCCACACTTGCCGCGGATCAACTCCAGCGCATCCGGGTTTTTCTTCTGCGGCATCAGGGAAGAGCCGGAGGTTACCCGATCCGACAGCTCAACAAACCCGGCTTCACCAGAGTTGAAGAAGATCAGGTCTTCGGCGAAACGCGACAGGTGCACCATGCCGATAGAGGCATTAGAAAGCAGTTCCAGCACGTGGTCGCGATCGGAGACGCTGTCCAGGCTGTTGCGGGTGGCGGAGGCGAAGCCCAGCCAGCCCGCCAGCTGTTCGCGGTCGATTTCATAGGCAGTACCGGCCAGCGCGCCGCTGCCCAGCGGGCTCACGTCCAGACGCTTTAAGGTATCCTGCAGACGGCTTTCATCACGCGCCAGCATCTCAACATAGGCCAGCGACCAGTGGGCAAAGGTAACAGGCTGCGCACGCTGCAGGTGGGTATAACCCGGCATCACCGCATCCTGGTTGTTCTGCGCGGTTTCCACCAGCGCGCTCTGCAGCTGACGGTTAGCCGCCAGCAGTTCCACCACGGTATCTTTGCACCACAGCTTCAGATCGGTCGCCACCTGGTCGTTACGGCTCCGGCCGGTATGCAGCTTTTTACCCAGCTGGCCGACTTTGTCGATGAGCTTCCCTTCCACCCAGCTGTGAATATCTTCGGCGTCGCTTTCGAGGATTTGCTGCGGGTTAAGACGCACCTCTTCCAGCAGATTATTCAACGCCTCTTCCAGCTGCAGCTGTTCGTCTGCGGTCAGCACGCCAACGGTGACCAGCGCTTTGGACCAGGCCACAGAGCCGACGATATCCTGTTCGGCCAGGCGGTAGTCGAAGCGCAAAGAGTCGTTGAACTGTTTGAACCGTTGATCCGCTGCCTGTGTAAAACGCCCACCCCAAAGTGCCATAACATGCTTCCTTTATTCGTTAGTTCCGCCGGTTGGCGCTACGCTTACCCGGCCTACGGTCATTCAATAAAATCTTACGCCAGAATACGCGTGCCGATCGGCGTGCCGTTAAACAGCGCCGGCAGCTGGTCCGCGTGACGCCAGGAGGCGATATCCACCGGGCGACCCAGCGTGCGCGCAGCGTCCAGCGCCGCGTTCACTTTCACGATCATGCCGTCGGTGATAATCCCCTGGTCGATCAGCTGTTCGGCTTTCGCCGCGGTCATCTCCGCGATGCGCTGGCCTTTGCCGTCCAGAATTCCGCTCACGTCAGAGAGCAGGATCAGGTCTGCACCCAGCGTCGCCGCCAGCGCGGTTGCCGCCTGATCAGCGTTGACGTTCATCAGCTGGCCTTCTTCGGTCACGCCGATAGAGCTCACCACCGGCAGGAAACCGCCTTCCAGCAGCGTATAAATCAGTTTTGGCGAACCCGGCTGCGCCAGCCCAACGTGGCCAAGCTCTTCGTCGAGCTGGGTCACTTTAACGCTGTCGCCATCGCCCAGGTAGAGGCCCACGGATGCGATGTGGTGTTTCTTCGCCCATGACAGCAGGGTTTTGTTGGCCGTACCCGCCAGCGCACCGGTAATGATGTCAATCTGATCGGCAGGCGTCACGCGCAGGCCGTTCTTCTTTTTCACCGGCAGGTTCAGGCCTTTCATTAACTCATCCACCACACAGCCGCCGCCGTGAACAATCACCAGCGGACGTTGATGTGATTCGCGATAGTTGACCAGCGCGGTAAACAGACGCTCCAGCGCCTCTTCGCTGTCCAGCAGTACACCACCAAGCTTGATAATTAATGGGTTCATCATCACACCTTAAATAAGAGACTGCGTTTCAGCATAGCCAAAACGAATATTTGCGCACTGCATTGCCTGGGCGGCTGCGCCTTTGAGTAAGTTATCTTCTGCGGCCACCACAATCAGGTGCTCGCCCTGCACGGCAAAGCCGATATCGCAGAATGGCAGGCCAACCACGTTTTTAAGCGCCGGCACGCCTTTGTCATACAGACGCACCAGCGGCTTATCCGCGTACGCCCTCGTGAAGACCTCTTTCACCTGGTCTTGGGTCACGCCCGGTTTCAGGCGGCAGGTAATAGTTTCGAGGATGCCACGCGGGAAGCTGCCCAGATGCGGAGTGAAAATCACGTCCGTACCCAGATGAGTGGTGATTTCGGGATGATGGCGGTGGTTAAACACGCCATACGGTTGCAGGCTCACTTCGCAGAAGCTGTTGGAGATAGCCGCCTTGCGCCCGGCTCCGCTCACGCCGCTGGTGGCGTTGATCACCGGCCACTGGTTCAGATCCAGCAGGCCTGCGTCGATCAGGGGTTTCAGGGCGAGCTGCGCTGCCGTAGGGTAGCAACCCGGTACAGCGATCAGGTTCACCTCTTTCAGCGCATCTGCGCTCCACTCCGCCAGACCATACACCGCCTTTTCAAGCAGATCCGGGTGCTGATGAGTGAAACCGTAGTATTTTTCATAGAACGCGGCGTCGTTCACACGGAACGCACCGGAGAGATCGAATACCACGCAACCGGCCGCCAGGAACTGCGGCGCCAGATCGTGGCTGACTTCGTGAGCGGTGGCTAAAAACACCACGTCCACGCCGTCGGTAAACTCGCTGATATCCGACATCGGCTGCAATGGCAGATCGACAACCCCTTTAAGTTGCGGATGTAAATCGGAAATTAACTTTCCTGCATCATTGCTTTGCGCTGAGACAGTCAAAGCGGTTATGGTCATATGAGGATGGCGATTCACGTAGCTTACAAGCTCTGCGCCCGCATAACCGCTAGCGCCTACAATCAGCGTATTCAACATCGGGTTCCTTTATGCTCAACGTTAATGTATTTTTATTCACATTTATTGCATGAATATTGATACTATCACGACCTAAGGTGTGTCAACAATGAAAATGAATTTACCGCCATTTATCGAGATCTACCGCGCCCTGATTGCCACGCCGTCCATCAGCGCAACGGAAGAAGCGCTGGATCAGAGTAATGAGACTTTAATCAATCTGCTGGCGGGGTGGTTCAGCGATCTCGGCTTTAAGGTGGAGGTTCAGCCGGTACCGGGAACCCGTAATAAATTTAACCTGCTCGCCAGTACCGGCCAGGGCGCGGGCGGTCTGCTGCTGGCGGGACACACCGACACCGTTCCGTTTGATGACGGGCGCTGGACGCGCGATCCCTTCACCCTGACAGAGCACGACAACAAGCTCTACGGGCTGGGCACCGCCGACATGAAAGGCTTCTTCGCCTTTATCCTCGACGCGCTGCGTGACGTTGACGTCACCACTCTGAAAAAGCCGCTCTATATTCTGGCTACCGCCGACGAAGAGACCAGCATGGCGGGCGCGCGATACTTCTCGGAAAACACGGCGATTCGCCCGGATTGCGCGATTATCGGCGAGCCGACCTCCCTGCAACCGATCCGTGCCCACAAAGGCCATATCTCTACGGCGGTGCGCGTGCTGGGCCAGTCCGGCCACTCCAGCGATCCGGCGCGCGGCGTCAACGCCATTGAACTGATGCACGACGCCATCGGCCGCATCATGACCCTGCGTGACGATTTGAAAGAGCGCTATCACTACGACGCCTTCACCGTGCCGTATCCCACGCTGAACCTCGGCAGCCTGCACGGCGGCGATGCGTCTAACCGTATCTGCGCCTGCTGTGAACTGCATATGGATATCCGTCCGCTGCCGGGCATGACTCTGAGCGATCTGAATGGCTTACTGACCGAAGCGCTGGCACCGGTGAGTGAACGCTGGCCGGGCCGTCTGACGGTGTCCGACCTGCATCCGCCGATCCCGGGTTATGAATGCCCGCCGGACCACCAGCTGGTGGAAGTGGTGGAGAAACTGCTCGGCGAGAAAACCGACGTGGTGAACTACTGCACCGAAGCGCCGTTTATTCAGACCCTGTGCCCGACCCTGGTGCTCGGCCCGGGCTCCATTAACCAGGCCCATCAGCCGGATGAGTATCTGGAAACGCGCTTTATCAAGCCCACCCGCGAACTGATTACCCAGGTTGTGCATCACTTCTGCTGGCATTAATCACGCCTCCCCTCTCTTCGGAGAGGGGAAAATCCCGCGATCTTCGTCACATTCTCATAAGCATCTCTTATCTGACGCAAAGCGAATTAAATTTCGTAAATTGCCCGCATTTATTCGTTTGCTGAACCGTTTTCGCAGCAATTGACGACGGGGGTTTTACGTGGCTTTATAAAGGGAGATGACAAAATAATGTCCGTTAGATGTCTGGCAGGGCATAAACAAAAATGATGGGGTGACTGGGTTTTTATGAACGAACAATATTCCGCGTTGCGTAGTAATGTCAGTATGCTCGGCAAAGTGCTTGGAGATACCATCAAAGACGCGTTGGGGGAAAACATCCTCGATCGCGTTGAAACTATCCGCAAGCTGTCCAAATCTTCCCGTGCAGGTAACGAAGCCAATCGTCAGGAGCTGCTCACCACTCTGCAGAACCTCTCCAATGACGAACTGCTGCCTGTTGCCCGTGCCTTCAGCCAGTTTCTGAATCTGGCGAACACCGCCGAGCAGTACCACAGCATTTCGCCGAACGGCGAAGCGGCAAGCAACCCGGAAGTGATTGCCCGTACGCTCAGAAAGCTCAAGGACCAACCCGATCTCAACGAAGCCACCATTAAAAAGGCCGTCGAATCCCTGTCGCTGGAGCTGGTGCTCACCGCCCACCCGACCGAGATCACCCGTCGTACCCTGATCCACAAAATGGTGGAAGTGAACAACTGCCTGAAGCAGCTGGATAACAAAGAGATCGTTGACTACGAACGTAACCAGCTGATGCGCCGCCTGCGCCAGCTGATTGCCCAGTCCTGGCATACCGATGAAATTCGTAAGCACCGCCCAAGCCCGGTAGATGAAGCCAAGTGGGGCTTTGCGGTGGTGGAAAACAGCCTGTGGGAAGGGGTGCCAAACTACCTGCGCGAGCTGAATGAACAGCTGGAAGAGAACCTCGGCTATCGCCTGCCGGTGGATTTTGTCCCGGTCCGCTTCACCTCCTGGATGGGCGGCGACCGCGACGGCAACCCGAACGTCACTGCCGACATCACCCGCCACGTGCTGCTGCTGAGCCGCTGGAAAGCGACCGATCTATTCCTGAAAGATATTCAGGTGCTGATCTCTGAGCTGTCGATGGTTGAAGCCACCCCGGAACTGCGCGAGCTGGCCGGTGAAGAGGGTGCGAGCGAGCCTTACCGCTATCTGATGAAAAAGCTGCGCGGCCAGCTGCTGGCAACGCAGGCCTGGCTGGAAGCGCGTCTGAAAGGCCAGCGCCTGCCGAAGCCGGAAGGACTGCTGAGCCAGAACGAGCAGCTCTGGGATCCGCTGTACGCCTGTTATAAATCTCTGCAGGCGTGCGGCATGGGCATCATCGCCAACGGCGAACTGCTCGACACCCTGCGTCGCGTGAAGTGTTTTGGCGTGCCGCTGGTGCGTATCGACGTACGTCAGGAAAGCACCCGTCATACCGAAGCGCTGGGCGAGCTGACCCGCTACCTTGGCATCGGCGACTACGAAAGCTGGTCAGAAGCCGACAAACAGGCCTTCCTGATCCGCGAGCTGAACTCCAAACGTCCTCTGCTGCCACGCAACTGGGAGCCGAGCAACGACACCCGCGAAGTGCTCAACACCTGCAAAGCGATCGTTGATGCGCCGAAAGGATCGGTGGCCGCCTATGTGATCTCCATGGCGAAGACCCCGTCCGACGTGCTGGGCGTTCATCTGCTGCTGAAAGAAGCCGGTATCGACTATGCCCTGCCGGTGGCACCGCTGTTCGAAACCCTTGATGACCTGAACAACGCCAATGACGTGATGACCCAGCTGCTGAACATCGACTGGTATCGCGGCTTTATTCAGGGCAAACAGATGGTGATGATTGGCTATTCCGACTCCGCAAAAGACGCGGGCGTAATGGCAGCCTCCTGGGCGCAGTATCAGGCGCAGGACTCCCTGATCAAAACCTGCGAGAAAGCGGGTATTGAACTGACCCTTTTCCACGGTCGCGGCGGCTCTATCGGTCGTGGCGGCGCGCCAGCGCATGCGGCGCTGCTTTCACAGCCACCGGGCAGCCTGAAAGGCGGTCTGCGTGTGACCGAACAGGGCGAGATGATCCGCTTCAAGTACGGCCTGCCGGAAGTGACCATCAGCAGCCTGTCGCTGTACACCAGCGCCATTCTGGAAGCCAACCTGCTGCCACCGCCGGAGCCGAAAGAGGCCTGGTGCCATATCATGGACGAGCTGTCAGATATCTCCTGCGATCTGTACCGCGGCTACGTGCGTGAAAACAAAGACTTCGTGCCTTACTTCCGCTCGGCCACACCTGAGCAGGAGCTGGGTAAACTGCCGCTCGGTTCCCGTCCGGCCAAGCGTCGTCCGACCGGTGGCGTTGAGTCCCTGCGTGCCATCCCGTGGATCTTCGCGTGGACGCAAAACCGCCTGATGCTCCCGGCCTGGCTGGGTGCCGGCGCCGCCCTGCAGAAAGTGGTGGATGACGGTAAGCAGAGCGAACTGGAAACCATGTGCCGCGACTGGCCGTTCTTCTCCACCCGTCTGGGCATGCTGGAGATGGTGTTCTCCAAAGTCGACCTGTGGCTGGCGGAGTACTACGATCAGCGTCTGGTGAAACCGGAGCTGTGGAAGCTGGGTACCGAACTGCGTGAACTGCTGGAAGGCGACATCAAAGTAGTGCTGGCTATCGCCAACGATTCCCATCTGATGGCCGACCTGCCGTGGATTGCGGAGTCTATCCAGCTGCGTAACATCTACACCGATCCGCTGAACGTTCTGCAGGCCGAACTGCTGTACCGTTCGCGTAAAGCAGAAGAAGAGGGTCAGGAGCCGGATCCACGTGTGGAACAAGCGCTGATGGTGACCATCGCGGGCGTTGCGGCGGGGATGCGTAACACCGGTTAATGTTTTATGCCCGGCGGCGCTGCGCTTGCACGGGCCTACGATAAGTAGGCCAGGTAAGCGTTAGCGCCACCCGGCTATTCTGGTACTCCCACCATGCCCCACGATATCACCTCAATCCTGACCGATCTGATCAACGGCACGTCGCCCCTGCATCAGGTGCGATTTGCATCTCCGGTCGACCCGATCCCCAACGCTTCTCCTCGTCTTACGATTGTTCTTGAAGGCGGAACCCATGACGCGGTGTTCTCTTCCGTCGGGTTTATTGCTGACCTTCAGCCCGCCACCCTGCTCAGCATCATTTTCGGGAAGCAGCAACTGACGCTTCAGCTCCAGCGCGACACCACCGTGTTGCTTCAGCAGCAGGTCGCCAGACGCGGGCCAAGAATCGGTGCCTTTTTGCTGCAAACCCTCGCTGAATTGCAAATGCAGCCGGACGAGCAGGCCACGGCGAGACTGGTGGTCTTAAGTCTGCTCAGCCACTGCCGCGATCTGCTGGGCAGCGACATTCACACCGCCTCCCGCAGTCGGGCACTTTTTGAAGCTATTCGCAGCCATATCGAAGAACATCATGCCGCACCGCTTACCCGTGAGTCGGTGGCGCAGGCGTTTTACATTTCACCCAACTACCTTTCTCACCTTTTTCAAAAGACCGGCAGCGTGGGGTTCAATGAATACCTGACCAGAACCCGTCTCGAGCATGCCCGACAGCTTCTCAAAGGCTATGACCTGAAAATTAAAGATATTGCTGCGCACTGCGGCTTCACGGACAGCAACTACTTTTGCCGCCTGTTTCGCAGGCACACCGAGCGCTCACCTTCGGAATATCGCCGCCAGTATCACAGCCAGCTTACCGCCAAAAACTAGCATTGTGATCGCCCTCTCACTTCGCTAAGGACCTTACATTTGTCCAGTATTTGGCAAATTTGACCTCTGGCTCACCCCGTCAGGCCCGCCGTATCCTTAATTCATACCCGCTGACTTAAGGAAAAATAATGGAATTGTATCTCGATACCGCTAACGTGGCGGACGTTGAACGCCTCGCCCGCATCTTCCCCATTGCGGGTGTCACTACCAATCCGAGCATTATTGCCGCCAGCGGTGAACCGCTCTGGGATGTCCTGCCGCGCCTGCAGAAAGCCATCGGCCCCCAGGGGACCCTGTTCGCCCAGACCATGAGCCGCAGCGCCGAAGGGATGGTTGCCGAAGCCAGACGCCTGCGTGATGCGATCCCCGACATCGTGGTCAAAATCCCGGTAACCGCAGAAGGGCTTGTCGCCATCAAAGCGCTTAAAAAAGAGGGCATTACCACGCTCGGCACCGCAGTGTACAGCGCATCTCAGGGTCTGCTGGCGGCGCTGGCCGGGGCGAAGTACATCGCGCCGTACGTTAATCGCGTGGATGCTCAGGGCGGAGACGGGATCCGCACGGTGCAGGAGCTGCAAACCCTGCTGGAACTGCATGCGCCAGACAGCATGGTGCTGGCTGCCAGCTTCAAAACGCCGCGTCAGGCGCTCGACTGCCTGCTCGCCGGCTGTGAGGCAATCACCCTGCCCACTGATGTCGCGCAACAAATGCTCAATACGCCAGCGGTAGAGTCAGCCATAGACAAGTTCGAGCAGGACTGGAAAAACACGTTTGGTAGCCTCAACCTGTAAAGGAGATATGTGATGGATCGTATTATTCAATCGCCCGGCAAATACATTCAGGGTGCAGACGTGCTCTCACGCCTCGGTGATTACCTGAAACCGCTGGCCGCACGCTGGCTGGTGGTGGGCGATAAATTTGTGCTGGGCTTTGCCGAAGAGACGCTGCGCCAGAGCTTTAAACAAGCGGAACTGTACGTAGAAATCGCGCCCTTTGGCGGCGAATGTTCGCAGAACGAGATTGACCGACTGCGTCAGTTGGCGAAGAGCGCCGACTGCCAGGCGATTCTCGGCATCGGCGGCGGTAAAACGCTGGATACCGCTAAAGCGCTGGCGCATTTTATGGACGTTCCGGTTGCTATCGCCCCGACTATCGCCTCCACCGATGCGCCCTGCAGCGCGCTCTCCGTCATCTACACCGACAGCGGGGAATTCGATCGCTACCTGATGCTGCCCCACAACCCGAACATCGTGATTGTGGATACCAAAGTGGTGGCCGGTGCCCCTGCGCGCCTGCTGGCAGCCGGTATTGGCGACGCGCTGGCGACCTGGTTCGAAGCCCGGGCCTGCTCGCGCAGCGGTGCCACCACCATGGCGGGCGGTAAATGCACACAGGCGGCCCTGGCGCTGGCCGAGCTGTGCTACAACACCCTGATTGAAGAGGGTGAAAAAGCGATGCTGGCCGCGGAACAGCATGTGGTGACCCCCGCCCTTGAGCGGGTGATTGAAGCGAATACCTATCTGAGCGGCGTCGGCTTTGAGAGCGGCGGGCTGGCGGCGGCGCACGCCATTCACAACGGGCTGACCGCCATCCCGGATGCCCATCATTACTATCACGGCGAGAAAGTGGCGTTCGGCACCCTGACCCAGCTGGTACTGGAGAATGCCCCGGTTGAAGAGATAGAAACCGTCGCGGCGCTCTGCCACAGCGTGGGGTTACCCATCACCCTGGCACAGCTGGATATCACCACCGATATCCCGGCCAAAATGCGCCTGGTGGCGACTGCATCCTGCGCGAAAGATGAAACCATCCACAACATGCCGGGCGGCACCACGCCGGATCAGGTATATGCGGCACTGCTGGTTGCCGACCAGTACGGTCAGCGATTTATGCAGGAGTGGGAGTAGCGGCTGTTGCCCGGCGGCGCTGCGCTTGCACGGGCCTACGGGTTTTGTAGGCCGGGTAAGGCGTAGCCGCCACCCGGCAAAAAAATCCCCGCCGAAGCGGGGATTTTCCTTTTACAGCAGATCAAACCGGTCGAGGTTCATCACTTTCACCCATGCCGCGACAAAGTCGTTCACGAACTTCTCGTGAGCATCGCTGCTGGCGTAAACCTCTGCCAGGGCACGCAGTACGGAGTTAGAACCAAATACCAGGTCGGCACGGCTTGCCTGGTATTTCACTTCACCACTTACGCGGTCGCGGCCTTCAAACAGCTCGCTGGATTCATCAGTAGCTTTCCACTGCGTGCCCATATCCAGCAGATTGACGAAGAAGTCAGTGCTGAGTACGCCCACGCGATCGGTAAAGACGCCGCTCTTACCGCCGTCAAAGTTAGCGCCCAGCACACGCAGCCCGCCCAGCAACACCGTCATCTCTGGCGCGGTCAGCGTCAGCTGCTGCGCTTTATCAATCAGCAGTGATTCGGTAGTCGACACGTCGATGGCCGCGCGGTAGTTACGGAAGCCATCGGCAACCGGCTGCAGCAGCGAGAACATGCCGATATCGGTCTGATCCTGACGCGCATCTACGCGGCCTGGCGTAAAGGGAACGGTGATGTTGAAGCCCGCCGCTTTCGCCGCCTGCTCGACGCCCACCACACCGGCCAGCACGATGATGTCCGCCAGCGACGCTTTATGCGCAGATTTATAGATGCCTTCCAGCACCGGCAGAACGCGTGCCGCTACGGCGTTAACATCCCAGCTGCGCTGCGGCGCCAGTGCCAGACGTGCGCCGTTGGCACCGCCACGCTTATCGCCACCGCGGAAGGTGGAGGCCGACGCCCATGCTACGGACACCAGTTCACTCACCGACAGTTCGGAAGCCGCAATATCTTCTTTCAGGCTCTGGATATCGTCAGCGGACGGGTGGAAGAATGGCTGCGGCAGCGGATCCTGCCAAATCAACTCTTCTTTCGGTACTTCCGGTCCGATATAACGGGAAATCGGCCCCATATCACGGTGGGTCAGTTTGAACCACGCCCGGGCGAAGGCTTCGTTAAATGCCTGCGGATCGTTCAGGAAGCGGCGTGAGATCTTGTCGAACTCAGGATCGAAGCGCAGCGTCAGGTCGGTAACCAGCATGGTCGGCTTACGTTTTTTCGACGGGTCGAACGGATCGGGCATGATTTCCGGCGCGTTCACCGCTTCAAACTGAATCGCCCCGGCCGGGCTGCGGGTTTGCACCCAGTCGTATTTATAGAGGTTCTCGAAGAAGTAGTTGCTCCACTGGGTCGGCGTCTGCGACCAGATCACCTCCAGACCGGAGGTAATCGCATCCGCCCCGATACCGGTACCGTGGGTGCTGGTCCAGCCCAGGCCCTGCGCCTCAAGCGGACCGCCTTCCGGATCGACACCCACATGGCTGGCTTCCCCTGCCCCGTGAGTTTTACCCAGGGTATGACCACCGGCGATCAGCGCGACGGTCTCTTCATCGTTCATCCCCATATTGCCGAAGGTGGCGCGAATAGCCGCCGCCGCCGACAGCGGTTCGCCGCTGGCGTTTGGCCCTTCCGGGTTCACGTAAATCAGCCCCATTTCGGTAGCTGACAGCGGATTCTTCGCCAGCGCTTCCGGGTCACGATGGGTTAACCAGGCTTTTTCATCCCCCCAGTTAACGTCCAGATCCGGTTCCCACACGTCTTCACGTCCGGCACCAAAGCCAAAGGTTCTGAAGCCGGAGTTTTCCAGCGCTACGTTGCCCGCGAGAATAAACAGGTCAGCCCAGGAAATTTTCTGGCCATATTTTTGTTTGATCGGCCACAGCAGACGACGCGCCTTATCGAGGCTGACGTTATCCGGCCAGGAGTTGAGCGGAGAGAAACGCTGCTGACCACGGCCCGCGCCGCCGCGTCCGTCGACTGAACGATAGGTGCCCGCACCGTGCCACGCCATACGAATGAACAGACCGGCATAGCTGCCCCAGTCCGCAGGCCACCATGGCTGTGAATCGGTCAGCAGGGCTTTAAGATCGCCCTTCAGCGCGGAATAATCGAGTTTGCTGAACTCTTTGCGGTAATTGAAATCTTTACCCAGGGGGTTAGAACGTTCGGAATGCTGATTGAGAAGGTCGATACGAAGTTGTTTAGGCCACCAGTCCCGGCTGTTGGTGCCAGCACCCGCACTCTTGTCATAACTGCCCTGGTGGAATGGGCATTTACCTGAATTCTGATTCTCGTCGGACTTACTCATCGCTCTGCTCCCTCTATGATTTTACCGTTAGGATATACACCACCGGGAGCAAGAGATAATTGAAACCATCCACAGATTTGATAGTTATTTCCGTCGAAATCGGACGAAAACAAAAAATCCCTCATATTTATGAGGGATTTGCTTTTACAGGCCCGGGCGAACCCCCAAAGTGTGGCAGATCGCGTAGCTCATTTCGGCGCGGTTGAGGGTATAGAAATGGAAATCTTTTACCCCTTCGCGGCTGAGAATTTTCACCATGTCCATAGCGATATTCGCGCCCACCAGCTTGCGGGTTTCAGCGTCATCGTCCAGACCTTCATACATTTTTGCCATCCACAGCGGGATACGCACGTTGGTCATGTCGGCAAATTTCTTCGCCTGTTTGAAGTTAGAGACCGGCAGGATCCCCGGAATAATCTCCACGTCGATACCGGCTGAAACACAGCGGTCACGGAAGCGCAGGTAACTTTCCACATCAAAGAAGAACTGGGTGATAGCGCGGTTCGCACCGGCATCCACTTTGCGTTTCAGGTTGAGCAGATCCGCCTGGGCGCTTTTCGCCTCCGGGTGAACTTCCGGGTAGGCCGCGACGGAGATATCGAAGTCACCAACCTCTTTCAACAGGGCAACCAGATCGGTGGCGTACATCTCCGGCTTGCCGCTGCCTGGCGGCAGGTCGCCGCGCAGGGCCACGATATGACGAATACCGTTGTTCCAGTAATCCTGGGCGATGGCGCGCAGCTCATCACGGGTGGCATCGATACAGGTCAGATGCGGGGCAGCTTCCAGACCGGTACGGTCCTTAATCCCCTTGATGATGCTGTGCGTGCGGTCGCGCTCGCCGGAGTTGGCGCCGTAAGTTACGGAGACAAATTTTGGCTTCAGGCTGCTCAGGCGATCGATAGAGGCCCACAGGGTCTGCTCCATTTCACTGGTGCGCGGCGGGAAAAATTCAAAAGAGACGTTAATCTGGCCGTTTACTTCAGCCAGGCTCTGATTCAGGGCTTCCCGCTGGTTGGCGTGAAAAAAGCTCATACCTTACCTCATCAATCGCGTGTCGTTGTTTGTTGTATTCGAACTTCTATACGTTTAGACGTCCAGATGCAAAAATGACGGAAAAGCGGACTGGCGTCAACTGAAAATATCATCAATAACGGTGAGGAATGCTCAGGGAAAGTGAAAAACGTTCAGGATGGGGTGACTATTCCCTCTCCCCTTAGGGGAGAGGGGGAAAACACAAAGATTACAGCAGCTGCGCCAGACGGTTGATATCTGACTGGATTGCCCCGGCGGTCACGTCGCGGCCCGCACCCGGACCACGGATAACCAGCGGGTTATCGCGATACCAGCGGCTTTCGATGGCAAAGACGTTATCGCACGGCAGCAGCGCCGCCAGCGGATGTTCAGGACGTACGGCCTCAACCCCAACGCGCGCTTTGCCGTTGGCATCGAAACGCGCCACGTAGCGCAGCACCAGACCCATTTCGCGCGCCGCTTCCAGACGCTGTAGCATCTGCTCGTTCAGCGCATCGCCGTTCTCGAAGAAGTGATCGACAGATCCCTCTTCGCAGCCCGCTGGCACCAGCGACTCCACACGTACCTGATTCGGCTCGATGTCGTAGCCCGCCTCACGCGCCACAATCACCAGCTTACGCATCACGTCTTTCCCGGAGAGGTCAACGCGTGGGTCCGGCTCGGTCAGCCCCTGCTGCCACGCCTGATCCACCAGGTCGGTGAACGGCACGGTGCCATCAAACTGCAGGAACAGCCAGGAGAGAGTGCCGGAGAAAATACCGCTGATCGCCAGAATGCTGTCGCCGCTTTCGATCAGGTCGCGCACGGTGTGGTTAACCGGCAGACCCGCGCCGACGGTGGCATTGTACAGCCAGTGACGGCCCGTTTTTTCAAACGCGTCATGAATCTGACGGTAGTTGCGGGTATTGCTTGCACCCGCCAGTTTGTTGGCGCTGATGACGTGGAAACCGTGGCTGGCAAAATCAAGATACTGATCGGCCAGCTGCTCGCTGGCGGTCACATCCAGCACCACCAGGTCGTCATACGGATGGGCACGCATCCACAGGAACAGCGACTCTTCATCCTGCTCAATGGCTTCGTCGTTGAAGAAGGCCAGCGCACGGCTGGCGTCCAGCCCTTCATAGCTGAGCAGGCTGCGGCGGCTGTCCACTACCCCCGCCAGCACAAATTCAAAGCCGGTACGCGCGGAAAGCGTGGTCTGTTCGCGGGCAAACAGCTCCAGCCAGCGGGAACCGATATTGCCTTTCCCGAACAGCATCAGGCCGATACGTTTTTCGGCGCGGAACAGCGACTGGTGCAGCCCCTGGATCAGGCTCTCCGTTGGCCCGGTACGCATCACCGCCACCAGGCTGATGCCCTCTTCCGACTGCCAGGTAAATTCAACCGGCTGGCCTTTCAGCTGCTGCCAGAAACGGTGGCAGTGCAGCGGGTTACGGGTGACGCCCGCGCCGACCATGGCGATCAGCGCCAGCCCCTGACGCAGACGAAGCTCGCCCGGCAGGCCCGCTTCATCGAGAATTTTCAGCGCGCTGTCGGCCACTTCTGCGGTGTAGCAGAACTGCAGCAGGTGACGGTCGGTATGCACACCCACGGCCAGCGGACGCACCTGAGCACGCTTGAGGATCAGATCAATCTCTTTATGCGCCTGTTTGAAATCCTGCCCGGCCGGAACGAGGAACTCGATCAGACAGATATCGTCATGGCTGGTAACGATACGCGCCCCCGTGCCGGAGGCCAGCACGCGCTCAATGCGGGTTGACCCCTGATCCGGCGTATAGCTACAGCGCAGCTGCAGGTCGATATCGCTGCCGGAGACCGGCTGTAAGGTACGGGCGTGAAGAACCGGGGCCGCGAGGCGCGCCAGTTCGCTGGCTTCGTCGAGACGCAGCAGCGGCAGCAGGCACGCATCTTTCACCTTACGCGGGTCGGCACTGTAGACGCCGGCCACGTCGCTCCAGATGGTGACGCGAGACACGCCCGCCAGGGCACCGATCTGCGTCGCAGAGTAGTCAGAGCCGTTACGTCCCAGCAGCACGGTTTCACCCGCGTTGCTGCGGCTGATAAAGCCGGTCACGACAATACGTTTATTCGGATGCTGCACCAGCAGTTGCTGAAGCAGCGGATAGGAGAGGCCTTCATCCACCTGCGGCTGAGCGCCACGTTCGGCGCGCAGGAAATCACGCGCGTCCAGCCATGCGGCCTCCAGCCCCTGCTGTTGCAGGACGGCCGCCATCAGACGGGCAGACCACACTTCGCCGTGGCCCACCACTTCTGCGTAGACGGCATCGGTCACGCCGCTGTCGAGTAACGCGGCCAGCCGCTCCAGATCCTGGATAAAGTTGCTAATCAGGCCATCGGCTACGTCAGCAGGTAATAAACCGGCGATCAGTTCACTCTGATAACGGCGTAACGCTTGTTGAACCTGATGCGCAGAGAGACGATCGGTCTGGCTTAACTTCAGCCAGCTAATCAACTGGTTGGTGGTGCTGCCCGCCGCGGAGACAACCATCATGTCCCCCGGCATCGAATACTCTGCCATGATCCCCGCGACCCGCAGGTAACATTTCACATCAGCAAGACTACTACCACCAAACTTGTGCAGCTGACGACCCTTCGCCCCTGCCTGCGCTATCACACTCATGATTACCCCTTGGCTGCGACCTGGAAGCCATTTTCCAGATCGGCAATTAAATCTTCACAATCTTCAATACCGGTTGAGATACGCAACAGCGTCTCGGAGATCCCGGCGGCGGCACGCGCTTCTGGCGCCATGCCTGCGTGCGTCATGGTGGCGGCGTGGGAGATCAAGCTTTCAACCCCACCTAAAGATTCCGCCAGCGTAAACAGTGACAACCCGCTCAGGAAGCGACGCAGCGTCTGCTCATCGCCATCCAGTTCAAAGCTTAACATCGCGCCAAAACCCTTTTGCTGACGCGCCGCAATCTCGTGCCCCTGATTCTCCGGCAGCGACGGGTGATAAAGCTTTTTCACCAGCGGCTGGGTCTTCAGGAAATCGACAATCGCCTGGGCATTACGCTGCGCCACGTCCATACGCGGCGACAGGGTGCGCAGACCACGCAGCAGCAGATAGCTGTCGAACGCGCTGCCGGTGACGCCGATGTTATTCGCCCACCATGCCAGTTCGGTGACAACTTCCGGATCTTTTGCAATCACCACCCCGGCAACCACATCCGAGTGGCCGTTCAGATATTTGGTGCATGAATGCAATACCAGATCTGCTCCCAGTGCCAGCGGGTTCTGCAGCGCCGGACTGAGGAACGTATTATCCACTACACTTATCGCTCCCGCATCCCTCGAAAGCTGACAAATTTTTGCGATGTCCACAACGCGCAGCAGCGGGTTGCTTGGACTTTCGATTAATAACAGCTTCGGTTTTTCTGCCAGCGCCTGTTTCAGCGCCTGCTCATCACCCTGATCGACAAACAGCACGCGATAGCAACCGCGCTTCGCCAGGCTGTCGAACAGACGGTAGCTGCCGCCGTAACAGTCGTGCGGGGCCACCAGCAGATCGCCAGGTTTCAGGAACACGGTGGTCACCAGATGAATCGCCGACATGCCGGTGTTGGTCATCACCGCGCCTGCGCCACCTTCCAGTTCCGCCAGCGCACGCTGGGTGACATCACGCGTAGGGTTGCCACGGCGCGAGTAGTCATGGGCGCGTGGTTCATTAAATCCGGTGAAGTTATAGGTACTGGAGAGATGAATCGGCGGGACAACGCAGCCGTACTGTTCGTCGTCATTCAATCCGCTACGCACTGCGATGGTGGCCTGTTTACGCGTCATGGTGAAGGCTTCCTGGCTTAATAGATGAAAAGTCAGGCACCAGAGTAAACATTGATTATATGGACGTCAATACATCTGGACATCTAAACTTCTTTGCGTATAGATTGAGCAATGCGCAAATAGCCGTTAAAATTATATGCTTTAGCGCATACCGCAGAGGCAATATCCGTGTCACGACGGCGTCTCTACGGTAAACTACGCGAGATTATGGCGCGAAACCCTGCGAACCGCTGCGGTGTCGGCCTCATATTAATGACAGAGAGGATTAAAGGTATCTCATGGCTGAATGGAGCGGCGAATATATCAGCCCATACGCTGAGCACGGTAAGAAGAGTGAACAAGTAAAAAAAATTACGGTTTCCATTCCTCTGAAGGTGTTAAAAATCCTCACCGATGAGCGCACGCGTCGTCAGGTGAATAACCTGCGTCACGCTACCAACAGCGAGCTGCTGTGCGAAGCGTTCCTGCACGCGTTTACCGGCCAACCTTTGCCGAACGATGAAGACCTGCGCAAAGAGCGTAGCGATGAAATTCCGGAAGAGGCGAAGGTGATCATGCGTGAACTGGGTATCGACCCGGATACGTGGGAATACTGATTTGCAGATACAAAAAAAGCGCCTTGCGGCGCTTTTTTTTCGGGATGCATCTTACTTAGAAGAGCCCGGGATGCTGAAACGCTTGTTGAAGCGGTCAACACGGCCACCGGTTGCAACATCACGCTGCTTACCAGTGTAGAACGGGTGGCACTGGCCGCACACGTCCAGGTTCAGATCGTGACCCACGGTGGAGCGGATCTGGATAGAGTTACCGCAAGAACAGTTTGCAGTAATCATTTCGTATTTAGGATGGATATCTTTTTTCATGGGAGAACCTCAGTTAAGGCCGCGTCGCTCTTCCAGCCCTAACGCCAGACACCACGCGATGTTGAATGTAAGTTCTTTGATGCAAAGTGCACCAAAGGCGGCGAATCATACAGAATTTAACCAGGGTATGCAAACTGATCCGCACGCCGCCTTTCACTAATGTGTATACTAACGCGCCACTTTTCAAGTCAGGAAGATTCGATGCCCGTTGCTCACGTTGCCCTGCCCGTTCCGCTTCCCCGCACCTTCGACTACCTGCTGCCGGACGGCATGCAGGCCGTAGCGGGCTGTCGCGTGACGGTGCCGTTTGGCAAACAGCAGCGTGTGGGCGTTGTGGTTTCCGTCAGCCAGCAAAGCGAACTGCCTCTCAGTGACCTGAAGAGCGTGGTTGAGGTGCTGGACAGCGAACCGGTCTATTCCTCCAGCGTCTGGCGACTGCTGCTGTGGGCCGCCGACTATTATCATCATCCCATTGGCGACGTGCTGTTTCACGCTCTACCCATTCTGTTACGTCAGGGCAAAAGCGCCAGCCACGCGCCGATGTGGTACTGGTTTGCCACCGAGCAGGGCCAGGCGGTGGACATTAACAGCCTGAAACGCTCCCCGAAACAGCAGCAGGCGCTGGCGGCGTTACGCCAGGGCCGGATCTGGCGGCATCAGGTTGAGAGCCTCGATTTTAACGACGCGGCGCTGCAGAGCTTGCGCAAAAAAGGGCTGAGCGAGTTGGCCTGCGAAGCGCCGGCGCTTATCGACTGGCGCGACGGCTTTAGCGTGGCGGGCGACCGTCTGCGGCTGAATACCGAACAGGCAACCGCCGTTGGCGCGATCCACAGCGCCTCCGATCGCTTCTCGGCCTGGCTGCTGGCGGGCGTCACCGGTTCCGGTAAGACCGAAGTCTATCTGAGCGTGCTGGAAAATGTGCTGGCTCAGGGAAAACAGGCGCTGGTGATGGTGCCGGAAATCGGCCTGACGCCGCAGACCATCGCCCGTTTTCGCGAGCGGTTTAATGCTCCGGTCGAGGTGCTGCACTCCGGGTTAAACGACAGCGAGCGCCTCAGCGCCTGGCTGAAAGCCAAAAATGGCGAAGCGGCGATTGTGATTGGCACCCGCTCATCCCTGTTCACGCCGTTTAAAAATCTTGGCGTCATCGTTATCGACGAAGAGCACGACAGCTCTTATAAACAGCAGGAAGGCTGGCGCTATCACGCCCGCGACCTGGCGGTGTACCGCGCCCACAGCGAGCAGATCCCGATTATTCTTGGCTCGGCGACCCCTGCGCTGGAGACGCTGCATAATGTGCGCCAGCGAAAATATCATCTATTACGCCTGACGCGACGGGCGGGTAATGCCCGGCCAGCCATGCAGCACGTGCTGGATCTGAAAGGTCAGCAGGTGCAGGCGGGATTAGCCCCGGCGTTAATTACCCGCATGCGCCAGCATCTGCAGGCCAACAACCAGGTGATCCTGTTTCTCAACCGTCGCGGCTTTGCCCCGGCACTGCTTTGTCACGACTGCGGCTGGATAGCCGAGTGCCCGCGCTGCGATCACTACTACACCCTGCATCAGGCGCAGCACCATTTGCGCTGTCACCACTGCGACAGCCAGCGTCCGGTGCCGCGCCAGTGCCCTTCCTGCGGCTCCACCCATATGGTGCCGGTCGGGCTGGGCACAGAGCAGCTGGAGCAGGCGCTGACCCCCTTCTTCCCCGGCGTGGCCATCTCGCGAATCGACCGCGATACCACCAGCCGCAAAGGGGCGCTTGAGCAGCAGCTGGCGGAGGTGCATCGCGGCGGGGCGCGCATCCTGATTGGTACCCAGATGCTGGCGAAAGGGCATCACTTCCCGGACGTCACCCTGGTGGCGCTGCTGGACGTTGACGGCGCGCTGTTCTCGGCGGATTTCCGTTCTGCAGAGCGCTTTGCCCAGCTCTATACCCAGGTGGCTGGCCGTGCCGGGCGCGCCGGTAAACAGGGCGAAGTGGTGCTGCAGACCCACCATCCCGAGCATCCGCTGCTGCAAACCCTGCTGCATAAAGGCTACGATGCCTTTGCCGAGCAGGCCCTGGCGGAGCGTCAGACCCTGCAACTCCCGCCGTGGACCAGCCATGTGATTATCCGCGCCGAGGATCACAACAACCAGCAGGCGCCGCTGTTCCTCCAGCAGCTGCGCAATCTGCTGCAGGCCAGCCCGCTGGTGGATAATCAGCTGTGGATTTTAGGTCCGGTTCCGGCATTAGCGCCCAAACGCGGCGGACGCTATCGTTGGCAAATTCTGCTGCAACACCCTTCCCGGGTGCGTCTGCAACATATCGTCAGCGGAACACTGGCGTTAATAAATACCCTGCCGGAAGCACGTAAGGTGAAGTGGGTGCTGGACGTCGATCCCATTGAAAGCTAAAAAATGGTGGGAGGCAGATCGAAAAATTCAACATGACTCACACTTTTTATGAAAATTCTGTAACCGCTTCCATTCGCAATCTGATAAAACTGATTCAGTCAGAAGAGCGGTGATACGCCTGCGAGGAGAAGAGGTTGAAGTCCAGGAAAGAGGTTGCCTCGGCGACCATGAAAGATGTTGCCCTGAAAGCAAAAGTCTCAACGGCAACGGTATCCCGAGCCTTAATGAATCCCGACAAAGTCTCGCAAAGCACGCGTAATCGCGTTGAGCAGGCTGCGCTGGAGGTGGGTTATCTGCCCCAGGCCATGGGCCGAAACGTCAAACGAAACGAATCCCGCACCATTCTGGTCATTGTGCCCGACATCTGCGATCCCTTTTTCAGCGAAATCATCCGCGGCATCGAAGTGACCGCCGCCGCCCAGGGCTACCTGGTGCTGATTGGCGACTGCGCGCACCAGAACCAGCAGGAAAAGACCTTCATCGACCTGATTATCACCAAGCAGATCGACGGCATGCTGCTGCTCGGTTCCCGTCTGCCTTTTGATGCCAGCATTGAAGAGCAGCGCAATTTACCGCCAATGGTGATGGCCAACGAGTTCGCTCCTGAACTGGAGCTGCCGACCGTCCATATCGATAACCTCACCGCCGCGTTCAACGCCGTGAATTATCTGCAGGAGCTCGGTCATAAACGCATCGGCTGCATCGCCGGGCCGGAAGAGATGCCGCTGTGCCACTATCGCCTGCAGGGCTATGTTCAGGCGCTGCGCCGCACCGGGGCGACGGTGGATCCGCACTATATCGCCCGGGGCGACTTTACCTATGCCGCAGGCGGCCTGGCGCTGGAAAAACTGTTGTCGCTGCCGCAACCGCCTACTGCGGTGTTCTGCCATAGCGACGTAATGGCGCTGGGCGCACTCTCTTACGCCAAACGGCGCGGCCTGAATGTGCCGAAAGACCTGTCGATTATTGGCTTCGATAACATTTCTCTGTCTGAATTTTGCGATCCGCCGCTCTCGACGGTGGCGCAACCCCGCTATGATATTGGCCGGGAAGCGATGCTGTTGCTGCTGGATCAGCTGAACGGACAAACAGTCAGCAGCGGCTCCCGTTTACTGGACTGTGAATTGATTGTTCGGGGTTCAACCCAGGCACTGACTTAAAGTAAACGCCTTTCAGACGTCCTCATCTGGTCAAAGGCCCGTCGCTTAAGTAACATGACGGGCTGACAAACGAAAAAATACAGCGAAACGATAGTGGCACAACGAGATTATGTACGTCGCGGCCAGCCGGCACCTTCGCGACGCAAAAAGAGTAGCTCACGGAAACCACAACGCAGCCTGCCTGCGGTCTCGCCTGCCATGGTCGCGATTGCGGCGGCGGTACTGGTGGCATTCATCGGCGGCCTCTGGTTCATTACGCACCATAAAAAAGAAGAAGCAGAAGCGCTGCAGGGCAATAAAGTTGTCGGCAACGGCTTGCCTCCGAAACCGGAAGAGCGCTGGCGCTATATTAAAGAGCTTGAAAGCCGCCAGCCGGGCGTGCGTGCACCAACCGAGCCTTCTGCCGGTGGCGAGGTGGTGGATCCTACCCAGTTAACCAATGAACAGCGCCAGTTGCTGGCCCAGATGCAGGCCGATATGCGCCAGCAGCCTACTCAGCTCAACGAAGTGCCGTGGAACGAGCAAACGCCGGCACAGCGCCAGCAAACGCTGCAGCGTCAGCGCCAGGCGCAGCAACAGGTTCAGCAACAACAGCAGTGGGCGCAGACCCAGACGGTACAGCAGCAGAAAGCGCAGCCGCGGGCAACGGAACAGCCGTACCAGCAGCCACGTACCGCGCAGACGCAACCGGCGCAACAGCCGAAGACGCAGCCTTCGAAGCAAAATAGCAACGCACAGCCGTATCAGGATCTGCTGCAAACGCCTGCGCATACCACCGCCCAGCAGCCGAAGGCCGCGCCGGTCACTAAAGAGACCGAAGCACCGAAGCAGACGGCAGAGAAGAAAGACGAACGTCGCTGGATGGTACAGTGCGGTTCATTTAAAGGCGCGGAGCAGGCGGAAACCGTGCGTGCCCAGCTGGCCTTTGAGGGCTTTGACTCACGCATCACCACCAATAACGGCTGGAATCGCGTGGTGATCGGCCCGGTAAAAGGCAAAGAAAATGCCGATGGCACCATCTCTCGTCTGAAGATGGCAGGTCACGCAAACTGCATTCGACTCGCTTCCGGGGGTTGAAACCCCCAAAATCCCCCCCATCTATCATTCTATTCAGCCCTGAGCACTGGCTCGGGGCCTCTATTCCGAATTTGTAACCAGGGGGTCTGCTCGTGACAACAATAGTAAGTGTACGCCGTAACGGCCAGGTGGTGATTGCCGGTGATGGCCAGGCCACGCTGGGTAATACCGTCATGAAAGGCAACGTGAAAAAAGTGCGTCGTCTGTATAACGACAAAGTGATCGCCGGTTTTGCGGGCGGTACCGCTGACGCCTTCACGCTGTTTGAGCTGTTTGAACGTAAACTGGAAATGCATCAGGGACATCTGGTGAAAGCCGCCGTTGAGCTGGCGAAAGACTGGCGTACCGACCGTATGCTGCGCAAGCTGGAAGCGCTGCTGGCGGTTGCCGATGAAAATGCCTCGCTGATCATCACCGGTAACGGTGACGTGGTGCAGCCAGAAAATGACCTGATTGCTATCGGTTCCGGTGGCCCGTACGCCCAGGCCGCCGCCCGTGCGCTGTTGGAAAACTCCGACCTGAGCGCGCGCGATATCGCTGTGAAGGCGTTGGATATTGCAGGGGATATCTGCATCTATACCAACCACTTCCACACCATCGAAGAATTGCCGTCTAAGGCGTAAGGATTTCTCATGTCTGAAATGACCCCACGCGAAATTGTCAGCGAACTGAACAAACACATTATCGGCCAGGATAACGCCAAGCGTTCTGTGGCGATCGCCCTGCGTAACCGCTGGCGTCGTATGCAGCTGGACGAAGTGCTGCGCCATGAAGTGACGCCAAAAAACATTCTGATGATCGGCCCGACCGGTGTCGGTAAAACCGAGATCGCCCGTCGTCTGGCGAAACTGGCCAACGCGCCGTTCATCAAAGTCGAAGCGACTAAGTTCACCGAAGTGGGCTATGTCGGGAAAGAAGTGGACTCTATCATCCGCGATCTGACCGATTCCGCGATCAAAATGGTTCGCGTCCAGTCCATCGAGAAAAACCGCTATCGCGCCGAAGAGATGGCGGAAGAGCGCGTCCTGGATGTGCTGATCCCACCGGCGAAAAACAACTGGGGCCAGGCAGAACAGCCTGCCGAGCCGTCTGCCGCGCGCCAGGCGTTCCGCAAAAAACTGCGTGAAGGCCAGCTGGATGACAAAGAGATTGAGATCGATCTCGCTGCCGCGCCAATGGGCGTAGAAATTATGTCTCCGCCAGGCATGGAAGAGATGACCAGCCAGCTACAGTCCATGTTCCAGAACCTGGGCGGGCAGAAGCAGAAGCCGCGTAAGCTGAAAATCAAAGACGCGATGAAGCTGCTGATTGAAGAAGAAGCGGCGAAGCTGGTGAACCCGGAAGAGCTGAAGCAGGACGCTATCGACGCGGTTGAGCAGCACGGCATCGTGTTTATCGATGAGATCGATAAAATCTGTAAGCGCGGCGAATCCTCCGGCCCGGACGTTTCCCGTGAAGGCGTACAGCGCGACCTGCTGCCGCTGGTTGAAGGCTGCACCGTCTCCACCAAGCACGGCATGGTGAAAACCGACCACATTCTGTTTATCGCCTCCGGCGCGTTCCAGGTGGCCAAGCCGTCTGACCTGATCCCGGAACTGCAGGGTCGTCTGCCGATCCGCGTTGAGCTCCAGGCGCTGACCACTGAAGATTTCGAGCGCATCCTGACCGAGCCGAACGCCTCCATCACCGTGCAGTACAAAGCGCTGATGGCGACCGAAGGCGTGAACATCGAGTTCACCGAAGACGGTATCAAGCGTATCGCACAGGCCGCATGGCAGGTTAACGAAACCACCGAGAACATCGGTGCGCGTCGTCTGCATACCGTGCTGGAACGCCTGATGGAAGACATCTCTTATGATGCCAGCGACCTTAACGGCGAGAGCATTACCATTGATGCCGACTATGTGAGTAAGCACCTTGATGCTTTAGTAGCAGATGAAGATCTGAGCCGTTTTATCCTATAATCGCGGTCATTGCATATTCATCACTGATGATGGGGCTGAAAAGCCCCATTTTTATTGGCTAAATAACTATGACTGAAATCAGCCGTACACGTGCCTGGCTGGAAAGCCTGCGTCCTAAAACTCTTCCTCTCGCTTTCGCCGCCATTATTGTCGGCACCGCCCTCGCGTGGTGGCAGGGACATTTCGACCCGCTGGTGGCCGCACTGGCGCTGGTTACCGCCGGTCTGCTGCAAATCCTCTCTAACCTTGCCAACGATTATGGCGATGCCGTTAAGGGCAGCGATAAGCCTGACCGTATCGGGCCCCTGCGCGGGATGCAAAAAGGGGTGATCACCCAGGAGCAGATGAAACGGGCGCTGATTATCACCGTCGCGCTGATCTGTCTTTCCGGAATTGCACTGGTGCTGGTGGCCTGTAAAACGCCGGCGGATGCGGTTGGCTTCCTGGTGCTCGGCCTGCTGGCCATCGTCGCGGCGATCACCTATACCGTTGGCACCCGCCCCTACGGATACATTGGTCTGGGTGATATTTCCGTGCTGGTGTTCTTCGGCTGGCTGAGCGTGATGGGCAGCTGGTATCTGCAGGCGCACACGCTAATCCCTGCCCTGTTCCTGCCGGCCACCGCCTGCGGCCTGCTGGCGACGGCGGTACTCAATATCAATAACCTGCGCGATATCGACAGCGATCGGCAGAACGGTAAAAACACCCTGGCGGTCCGTTTAGGGCCGGTGAACGCGCGCCGCTACCATGCCTGCCTGCTGATGGGTGCGCTGTTCTGTCTGGCGCTGTTTAATCTGCTCTCGCTGCACAGTCTGTGGGGCTGGCTGTTCATCCTTGCCGCGCCGCTGCTGTTCAAACAGGCACGCTACGTGATGCGCGAGCAGAGCGCCTCGGCCATGCCGCCAATGCTGGAGCGCACGGTAAAAGGGGCGCTGCTGACTAACCTGTTGTTCGTGATAGGGATTGTTCTCAGCCAGACGCTAAATTAGCTGACAAATATCAATTAACAATTGATGATTTTGCAAACAATGCATTTCGCGCGATATACTGAAATCACTTGCAGCAACAGAGCGTTAAACCTATGAAATACGATACCTCCGAGCTTTGTGACATCTACCAGGAAGATGTTAACGTCGTAGAACCGCTGTTCTCCAACTTTGGTGGACGGTCGTCATTTGGCGGACAAATCATCACGGTTAAATGTTTTGAGGATAACGGGTTGCTGTACGATCTGCTCGAACAGAACGGCCGTGGTCGCATTCTGCTGATCGACGGCGGCGGCTCCGTGCGTCGCGCGTTAATTGATGCCGAACTGGCCCGTCTTGCCATGCAAAACGAATGGGAAGGCATTGTGGTCTATGGCGCGGTGCGTCAGGTGGATGACCTCGAAGAGCTCGATCTGGGCATTCAGGCGATTGCTGCAATCCCGGTGGGTGCCGCAGGGGAAGGCATTGGCGAAAGCGACGTGCGCGTCAATTTCGGCGGTGTGACGTTCTTCTCCGGCGACCATCTCTATGCCGATAATACCGGCATTATCCTCTCTGAAGATCCGCTGGATATCGAGTAATAAAAAAGCCGGGTGGCGGCTTCGCCTTACCCGGCCTGCTCATTCTCTCTCACGCCGTTAAGCGTAAAAGATAACGGGAATCAGACTTCTTCCATACGTCCCAGCAGGGCATGCAGACGATCCTGCCAGCCGTTCTGCTGTTCGCGCAGGTGGTGGTTTTCACGCTCCAGCTCTTCGCGACCGTGCTGAGCAGTCTGAATTTCCTGCGACAGCGCGTTGTTTTTTTCTTTCAGCTCTTCGATTTCCATCTGCAGCAGGGTGATGGTATCAATCGCCTGCTGTACTTTGGATTCCAGTTTCTCAAACACTTCTAACGACATAATCCTACCTCTCCTGAATTTGCAAGGCGACGCTTGACGTAAACGCGCACAACACCTGGTGTCGATTGTATGGAGCCCCGCCCTCCCTGTCCAGCGGCAGACCGCGCAGATTGCGGTTTGCAACACTTTTCAGCCTCCTCCTGGTGCGTTCGCACCATATACCCCTAAATTGTTAACACTTTAGTTAACGGGATGCTTCAACCCGCATTCGCTCATTAACGCTCGCACACACTTTATGGCGCGTTATCGCTCATTTTGTTGACGCGGCACACACATTTTAAGTTCGATATTTCTCGTTTTTGCTCGTTAACGATAAATTAACACTATGTCTACAGGACATCGTGGCGGTTTCGACAATCGTCGCGCCAACAATAACCATTAATTCTTTTCAGGATCCGATTATGAGTGAAACATCAACCTTAAAAGGCCAGTGCATCGCAGAGTTCCTGGGTACTGGGTTGTTGATTTTCTTTGGCGTAGGATGTGTGGCTGCATTGAAAGTGGCGGGCGCCAGTTTCGGGCAGTGGGAAATCAGCATCATCTGGGGTCTGGGCGTGGCGATGGCCATCTACCTGACGGCGGGTGTTTCTGGTGCGCATCTCAACCCTGCGGTCACCATCGCGCTGTGGCTGTTTGCCTGCTTCGACAAACGCAAGGTGATCCCCTTCATTGTTGCGCAGTTTGCCGGTGCCTTTTGTGCAGCAGCGTTAGTTTACGGGCTCTATTACAATCTGTTTATCGACTTTGAACAGACGCACCAGATGGTGCGCGGCAGTACCGAAAGCCTTGAGCTGGCGGGTATCTTCTCCACCTATCCGAACCCGCACATTAACTTTGTGCAGGCCTTCGCGGTGGAAATGGTGATTACCGCGATCCTGATGGGCGTTATTATGGCCCTGGGGGATGACGGCAACGGCATTCCACGCGGGCCGCTGGCACCGCTGCTGATTGGCCTGCTGATTGCGGTAATCGGTGCATCAATGGGACCGCTGACGGGCTTTGCCATGAACCCGGCGCGCGACCTGGGACCCAAGACGTTTGCCTTCTTCGCGGGCTGGGGCGACGTTGCCTTCACCGGCGGTAAAGATATTCCTTATTTCCTGGTGCCGCTGTTCGGCCCCATTGTAGGTGCTGCGCTGGGTGCCTTCGGCTATCGTAAACTGATTGGCCGCCACCTGCCGTGTGACACCTGTGTCGCCGAGGAGAAGGACACCTCCTCCGCCACACAACAAAACGCTTCGCTGTAATCTGACTACGGGACCACAACTATGACCGACAAAAAATATATCGTTGCGCTCGACCAGGGCACGACCAGCTCCCGCGCTGTCGTTATGGATCATGACGCGAACATCGTCAGCGTGTCACAGCGCGAATTCGAGCAAATTTATCCGAAGCCAGGCTGGGTCGAGCACGATCCAATGGAAATCTGGGCGTCGCAAAGCTCGACGCTGGTTGAAGTGCTGGCGAAAGCCGATATCAGTTCCGATGAGATTGCCGCTATCGGTATCACCAACCAGCGTGAAACGGCCATCGTCTGGGAGCGCGAAACCGGTAAGCCGATTTACAACGCTATCGTCTGGCAGTGCCGCCGCACCGCGGATATCTGCGAGAAGCTCAAGCGCGACGGTATGGAAGAGTACGTGCGTAGCGCCACCGGCCTGGTGGTGGACCCGTACTTCTCCGGCACCAAGGTGAAATGGATCCTCGACCACGTTGAAGGCTCCCGCGAGCGGGCAAAACGCGGCGAACTGCTGTTCGGCACCGTGGATACCTGGCTTATCTGGAAGATGACCCAGGGCCGCGTCCACGTGACCGACTACACCAACGCCTCGCGTACCATGCTGTTCAACATCAACACCCTGGAATGGGATGACAAGATGCTGGAGGCGCTGGATATCCCGCGCGCCATGCTGCCGCAGGTGCGTAAATCCTCGGAAATCTACGGCCAGACCAATATCGGCGGTAAAGGCGGCACGCGTATTCCTATCGCCGGGATCGCCGGTGACCAGCAGGCGGCGCTGTTTGGCCAGCTGTGCGTGAAGGAGGGGATGGCGAAAAACACCTACGGCACCGGCTGCTTCATGCTGATGAATACCGGCGAGAAGGCGGTGAAATCAGAGCACGGCCTGCTGACTACCATCGCCTGCGGCCCGCGCGGGGAAGTGAACTACGCCCTGGAAGGCGCGGTGTTTATGGCGGGGGCCTCCATCCAGTGGCTACGCGACGAGATGAAGCTGATCAGCGACGCCTTTGACTCAGAGTATTTCGCCACCAAGGTGAAAGATACCAACGGCGTGTACGTGGTGCCGGCCTTTACCGGGCTGGGTGCGCCGTACTGGGATCCGTATGCGCGCGGGGCGATTTTCGGCCTGACGCGTGGGGTAAACTCCAACCACATCATTCGCGCCACGCTGGAGTCGATTGCCTATCAGACCCGCGACGTGCTGGAAGCGATGCAGGCCGACTCCGGCATTCGCCTGCACGCCCTGCGTGTGGACGGCGGCGCGGTTGCCAACAACTTCCTGATGCAGTTCCAGTCCGACATTCTGGGTACCCGCGTGGAGCGCCCGGAAGTGCGTGAAGTGACGGCGCTGGGTGCGGCTTATCTTGCCGGTCTGGCGGTGGGCTTCTGGCAGAACCTGGATGAACTGCAGGAAAAAGCGGTCATTGAACGCGAATTCCGCCCGGGCATCGAAACCACCGAGCGCAACTACCGCTACAGCGGCTGGAAGAAAGCGGTGAAACGCGCCCTGGCGTGGGAAGAGCACGACGAGTAAGACAAGCCTTACCCCTTACCCCTCACCCTAACCCTCTCCCCAAAGGGGAGAGGGAACTTGAACACCCTCGCCCCTTTGGGGAGAGGGCCGGGGTGAGGGGGACCCAGCCCGCACCCCACCCCACTCTGTGATAAACTTCGTGCAATTCCTTTTGATTGCACGAGTATCTGATGAAACGTGAACTTGCTATCGAGTTTTCCCGCGTAACCGAAGCTGCCGCCCTGGCAGGCTATAAGTGGCTTGGCCGTGGCGACAAAAATACCGCTGACGGCGCAGCCGTCCATGCCATGCGCATCATGCTTAACCAGGTCAACATCGACGGCACCATCGTGATTGGCGAAGGTGAAATCGACGAAGCGCCAATGCTCTTTATCGGTGAAAAAGTCGGGACCGGCAAAGGCGATGCGGTGGATATCGCCGTGGATCCGATTGAAGGCACCCGCATGACCGCCATGGGCCAGGCTAACGCGCTGGCGGTGCTGGCCGTGGGCGATAAAGGCACCTTCCTCAACGCGCCGGATATGTATATGGAAAAGCTGATTGTCGGCCCTGGCGCAAAAGGGGTTATCGACCTCAATCTGCCGCTGGCGGATAACCTGCGTAACATCGCCGCCGCGCTCAATAAACCGTTGAGCGAACTGACGGTCACTATCCTGGCTAAACCGCGCCACGATGCGGTGATTGCCCAGATGCAGCAGCTCGGCGTGCGCGTCTTCGCCATCCCCGACGGCGACGTGGCGGCCTCCATTCTTACCTGCATGCCGGACAGCGAAGTCGACGTGCTGTACGGCATCGGCGGCGCACCGGAAGGGGTGGTCTCTGCCGCGGTGATCCGCGCCCTCGACGGGGATATGCACGGGCGTCTGCTGGCGCGCCATGAGGTGAAAGGCGACAGCGAAGAGAACCGCCGTATCGGCGAGCAGGAGCTGGCCCGCTGTGCGGCAATGGGGATTGCAGCCAACACCGTGCTGCGTCTGGACGATATGGCCCGCAACGATAACGTCATCTTCTCCGCCACCGGGATCACCAAAGGCGATCTGCTGGACGGCATCAGCCGCAAAGGCAACATGGCGACCACCGAAACGCTGCTGATCCGGGGTAAATCACGCACCATTCGCCGCATCCAGTCAATTCACTATCTGGACCGCAAAGATCCCGACGTGCAGACCCACATTCTGTAAAACCGTTTGATCAATTGAGCTTTCCGGCCCGCCCGGGCTGGAAATCTCCCCTCCAGGAAAGGAAGATAGATCCCGACATAAGCACAGGAGAACATCATGGCTGACTGGGTAACAGGCAAAGTTAAAAAGGTAGAATTCTGGACCGATGCACTATTTAGTCTCACCGTTCATGCGCCCATCCACCCCTTCACGGCGGGGCAGTTTGCCAAGCTGGGGCTGGAGATCGACGGCGAACGCGTGCAGCGCGCCTACTCCTATGTCAACGCGCCGGATAACCCGGATCTCGAGTTCTATCTTGTCACCGTCCCCGACGGCAAACTCAGCCCGCGTCTGGCGGCACTAAAACCCGACGATGAGATCCAGATTGTCAGCGAAGCCGCTGGCTTCTTCGTGCTGGATGAAGTACCCGACTGCGAAACGCTGTGGATGCTGGCGACCGGTACCGCCATCGGCCCTTACCTGTCGATCCTGCAGTATGGGCAAGACCTCGACCGCTTCAAGAATATCGTGCTGGTGCATGCCGCGCGCTATGCCGCAGACCTGAGCTACCTGCCGCTGATGCAGGAGCTGCAGAAGCGCTATGAAGGGAAAGTGAAAATCCAGACGGTAGTGAGCCGTGAAACGGTAGCGGGGTCACTCAACGGGCGCGTCCCGGCCCTGATTGAAAATGGCGAACTGGAAGCCGCCGTAGGTCTGAAAATGGATGCAGCCACCAGCCATGTGATGCTGTGCGGTAACCCGCAGATGGTGCGCGACACCCAGCAGCTGCTGAAAGAGACCCGGCAGATGACCAAACATTTACGCCGTCGGCCGGGCCATATGACCGCAGAGCACTACTGGTAATCAGCGGTACTTCACGTCGATCGTATCTTTACCGTATTTATTCTCGCCCTGGGTGCCAACGAACGCGCCCAGGTCGACAATCATCATCACAAAAATAACGGTGGGGATCAGCCTGCCAACCACCCACGGCAGCATGGAAGGGAGCATCGACCAGTTGCCAGCCAGCAGCATCCACGCCAGCACCACCAGCAGCGCCCACAGCCCCGAACGTCCACGATCGTGCAGACGTTTCACTAACACCGCTGCGGTCGGCCATAGCAGCGACACCAGCGCGAAGGCCGCCGTCTGGGTGCTCAGCCACGCGTTATTGGCAAAAATAAACAGAGCCAGCATGGCGACAATCCATACACCAATCCAGATCCAGAAATCACGGCGTCCAATACGCCCTTTGAATGCAAACAACCACTGCTGTATGGTCATGTCAGGTTCCTTAAAATCATTGCGGAGCGTAGTTTACCCTGGAGTCGCATCCTTTTGACAAGCCAGCCGGATCCCGTTTTAATCGTGGGCAGTAACATTCAGAGACTTTATTGATGAAGATGTGGTTTCACCTTATTTGGCTGGGTTTAACACTGTTAAGTGCGAGCTTTTCTCTGCGTGCTGCCGAGACCTCCGCACCGGCTACCGCACCCTACGTGATGCCGGGCGCGCCGACGTTCGATCAGTCCATTAGCCTGTTCCGTGAAGCCTTTAATCAGGATAATCCAACCCTGCCGCTCAGTGAGTTTCGCTCCATCGACGGCGCCCGCGATACCCCGAACCTGACCCGGGCTGCCAGCAAAATTAATGAGAATCTGTACGCCTCCACGGCGCTGGAGCGTGGAACCCTCAAAATTAAGAGTATGCAGGTCACCTGGCTGCCGATTCAGGGGCCGGAACAGAAAGCCGCCAAAGCCAAAGCGCTGGAGTATATGAGCGCGATATTACGCGCGTTCACCCCTGCGCTGACCAAATCCCAGAGCCAGCAAAAACTGCAAAAGCTGCTCACCGCCGGTAAAAACAAACGCTACTACGCCGAAACGGAAGGTGCGGTTCGCTATGTGGTGGCAGATAACGGCGAAAAGGGGCTGACCTTCGCTGTTGAACCGATTAAGCTGGCGTTATCTGAGACTCTCGGCGGCTCGAATTAATGACAAAAAGCAAAGCCTTTCGAGGGAAAATCTCTATACTGATTCACAGACCATGCTGCCCAATCGGGTGGCCATATTCCTTAATTCGCTCTTGAGCGTGGAGAATTGAAATGCGACATCCTTTAGTGATGGGTAACTGGAAACTGAACGGCAGCCGCCACATGGTAAACGAGCTGGTAGCTAACCTGCGTAAAGAGCTGGCTGGCGTGACTGGCTGTGCTGTTGCTATCGCTCCGCCGGACATGTACCTGGATATGGCTAAGAAAGCGGCTGACGGCAGCCACATCGTTCTGGGTGCTCAGAACGTTGACGTTAACCTGTCTGGCGCGTTCACCGGTGAAACCTCCGCTGAAATGCTGAAAGATATCGGCGCGAAATACATCATCATCGGCCACTCTGAGCGTCGCACCTATCACAAAGAGTCCGACGAGTTCATCGCTAAGAAATTCGCGGTGCTGAAAGAGCAGGGTCTGATCCCGGTTCTGTGCATCGGTGAAACCGAAGCAGAAAACGAAGCGGGCAAAACTGAAGAAGTGTGCGCACGTCAGATCGACGCAGTGCTGACCACTCAGGGCGCGGCAGCGTTCGAAGGCGCGGTCATTGCTTACGAGCCAGTATGGGCGATCGGTACCGGCAAATCTGCAACCCCAGCACAGGCTCAGGCCGTTCACAAATTCATCCGTGACCACATTGCGAAAGCCGACGCGAAAGTTGCTGAGCAAGTGATCATCCAGTACGGCGGTTCCGTAAACGCAGCGAACGCCGCAGAGCTGTTCACCCAGCCTGACATCGACGGCGCGCTGGTTGGCGGCGCATCCCTGAAAGCAGACGCTTTCGCGGTGATCGTTAAAGCAGCAGAAGCCGCTAAAAAGGCGTAATTGCCTTTGTGGCGGGTGGCGCTTCGCTAACCCGCCCTACGGTTCTGTAGGCCCGGTAAGCGCCAGCGCCACCGGGCTTTTTTACAGCCGTCCCAACATGCTAAACCACAGATAATCCAGCGGCAGCAGCACCAGATACGTTGCCACCGCCAGCGCCAGACAGAGCAGCATCCCCGCCCGCGCAGGCACCCTTCCCAGCCCCATCGCCACCACAATCGGCGACGCCTGATACGGCAGCAGCGGCGTGGAATACCCCAGCACCTGAATCATGATCACCGATAATAACGGAAAGCCGGTGGCATCCGAGAAGCTTTGCGCCAGCGTGGTGTACAGGGCCGGCACGCCGTTGGCAGTCATGATGAAGTTCAGCGCGGTGGTGATGCCGGTCAGCGCGAGGAAACTGGTGAACGGCGCGTCGGCATCCAGCGGCATCACCCGCATCAACGCCTCACCCACGGCATTGCCAATCCCGGTCTGCGTCACGGTGATCGCCAGCCCCAGAATGCCCGCCACATAGATACAGGTGCGCATATTCACCCCGGCCGAGAACTCCTCCCCGGTAATAAAACCCACGCGCGGCAGCATCACCACAACCGACGCCGCAAGCCCCGTCCACGCCGGGCCAATGCCGTGCCAGCTTTCGGTCACCCACATCACCAGCACCACCGCCAGCAGCCAGGCGAGGCGTTTTTCGTCGCGGCCCATAGGCTCCGACGAAGTCAGATCCTGCGCCGGTTTGGGCGCACCAGGAAACAGCCAGCAAATCAGGCCGATCAGAATCAGGCCCTTGAGAATGCCCAGCACCGGGGTATGCAACAGCAGGTAGGGAACATAGTTGAGATGGATCCCGTACGAGCCCTCCGCCGCCCCGCTCATCACCAGATTGGGCACGTTGGCAGGCAGGATAGTGGCCGACAGCTGGAAGGTGCCAAACCCCACCGCCAGCGCCAGGCCGAACCATGCCCGGGAGCCGTCGGCAATGCCCGCCCGCTTCGCCATCGCCGCCACAATGGGCATCAGCAGCGCAATACGCCCCATGTTGGAAGGCATAACAAACGCCAGCGCATAGGTGAGCAGCACCACGCTTGCCACCATCAGCGGCCAGGAGTCGGTCAGCCTGGAGGATAATGCCCGCGCCGCCCTGTCCGCCAGCCCGGTTTTGCGGATCGCCACGCCCAGCACAAACCCGCTGAATACCAGCCAGAACGCCGACGATGCAAAACCGCCAAAGATCACCTCCGGCGGCGCAATTCTGGCGATCATCGCCGCGGTAAAAAACAGCAGCGCGGTGATAAATTCCGGCAGCAGCGAGGTGGCCCAGAGCACAATAGTGACGCCGACGATCAGCGAGGGCAGAAACAGCGGATGAGTTAACCAGAGCGACATACCTGTCTCCTGTAGAATTTTTCAGCAAGTCTACGGCGACAGGCAGGGCGAGTAAACGCTATTTATGGTGGGGTCAATTCAGGATATCGCATTGATGATCCTGCAATTCCTCAGCAGATGCGCGGTTAAGCGTCAGCAGATTTCGCTCGGTTGCCAGCAGCACAAACGACCCGTCGGACTGCTGCGCCATCGCCAGCGCAAAACGCCCCATATGGTCGCGCGCTTCCGGCAGCTCTTCTGCCAGCATCATAAACGGACTGCGCTTCACCAGCTCAGCCTCCGTTACCCGACGCGCCAGATACTCATGCCCTTCCAGCCCGCCGGGGAACGGCAGCCACTGGGTGCTGATTTGGCCCTGATTCGCATTGAGCTTCTCGCGCACGTCCGGGTGCAGGCAGGAGATGTGGATATGAAAATGGTTTTGCGTGCGCCCGGTCGGGGAGTTGATGGTCAGCGAAACCGCGCTGTCAGGCACGCTGCTCCCCCGCTTCATGCTCATAAAGTTGCGCGACTGCCACGCCAGCCAGAAGAAATTCGGCGTATGAGCCTCGATCAGAAGCGGGCTTTCGGTACCGTTGATGCGGTACGTTGGCATCAGCAGATACTGCAGCGGCCCGTTGCGGTCTTTAAACACCACATATCCCGCATCCGTCTTAACCTGCGCGCAGGGTGCCGGGTTACGGTTTTGCATCTGATTGGGCACACACTGGTCAAGAACAATATGCCGTAGCGCATTTGGGTTACCCGTTTTCATCCACAGCCAGCCGCCCGCAGCGAGTACGATGATAACCAGCACCAGCACGATTATTTTTTTCACAGCGCGTTACCTGTATCCATTTGAAGTGAAAGAGTAACGCATAAAGATGACCAAATAAAAAACCCGGCGGATTTCTCGCACCGGGTCACCGTGTCGTTCTTTAAGAGACGATTAACGCTGGTTGATCTGATCGAAGGTGCCGCCATTCGAGAAGTGATCTTTCTGCGCTTTCGTCCAGCCGCCGAAGACCTGATCGATAGTGAACAGCTTCAGTTTCGGGAACGCGTTCTCATATTTCTTCGCCACCGCCTCATCACGAGGACGGTAGAAGTTCTTCGCGGCGATCTCCTGGCCTTCCGGGGTGTAAAGGTACTTCAGGTAGGCTTCAGCCACGGCCTGGGTGCCTTTCTTGTCCACTACTTTGTCGACAACGGAGACGGTTGGCTCAGCCAGAATGGATTCGCTTGGAGTGACGATTTCAAACTTGTCTTTGCCCAGCTCGTTGGTTGCCAGCAGCGCTTCGTTTTCCCACGCAATCAGCACATCGCCAATGCCGCGTTCAACGAAGGTGTTAGTCGCGCCGCGCGCACCGGAATCCAGCACTTCGACGTTCTTAAACAGCGCTTTTACGAACTCCTGAGCCTTGGCCTGATCCCCATTGTTATGGTGCAGGGCGTAACCCCATGCCGCCAGATAGTTCCAGCGTGCGCCGCCAGAGCTTTTTGGGTTCGGGGTGATGACCGACACGCCCGGCTTAACCAGATCGTTCCAGTCATGGATCTGTTTCGGGTTGCCTTTGCGCACCAGGAACACGATGGTGGAGGTATAAGGTGCAGAGTTGTCCGGCAGGCGTTTGATCCAGTTTTTATCGATACGGCCGCGTTCTGCAATGGCATCCACGTCATACGCCAGCGCCAGGGTCACGACGTCGGCTTCGATACCGTTAATCACCGAGGTCGCCTGCTTGCCGGAGCCGCCGTGAGACTGGCGGATCACGACGTTATCGCCGGTTTCCTGTTTCCAGTGTGCGGCGAACGCTTTGTTGTACTGGTCGTACAGCTCACGCGTCGGATCGTAAGACACGTTCAGTAACTGGATATCCTTTGCCAGAACGCTGGTCGATGCCAGCAATAAAGTTAACCCCACGCCCCATTTGTTCATCGTCCAACTCTCTTAATGTTGTGTTTGATGAATGCAGCGTGCCAGAAAGCAAACCAATGATTAAAGAATAAAAAAAGATTGGCTATAACTTGCGGGAATAAAAAGCAGTATTGTGCACAGAAAAAAGCCCGGTGGCGCACAGCGATCCGGGCCTACGAACCCTGCTTTTGTAGGCCGGGTAAGGCGCAGCCGCCACCCGGCAACAAGAGGCTGATTAGTAAAGCTTTTTCGCGCAGTCTAGCCAGTCACCTTTGAACGGACGCTTCATGTTTTCGATAGCGTCGATGATGTCATGGTGAACCAGTTTTTCGTTCTGAATACCGACGCAACGACCGCCGAAGCCCTGCTGCAGCAGCTCAATCGCGTAGGCACCCATACGGGAAGCCAGGATACGGTCGTAAGGACCCGGTGAGCCGCCGCGCTGGATGTGGCCGAGAACGGTAGCGCGGGTTTCGCGTTTGGTTTCGGTTTCGATGTACTTCGCCAGCTCGTCCACGTCGCAGATGTGCTCGGTGATGGCAACGATAGCGTGTTTCTTACCTTTGGCGATACCGGCTTTGATTTCTGCCACCAGGTCTTCACGGCTGAATTCCACTTCCGGAACCACCACGAACTCACAGCCACCAGCAATGGCTGCCGCCAGGGTCAGGTCGCCACAGTAGCGGCCCATTACTTCAACGATAGAGATACGCTGGTGAGAAGAAGAGGTGTCGCGCAGACGGTCAATCGCTTCAACAACGGTACCCAGCGCAGTGAAGTAACCGATGGTGTAGTCGGTACCTTTGATGTCGTTGTCGATGGTGCCTGGCAGACCGATGCACGGGAAGCCCATTTCAGTCAGGCGTTTTGCACCCATGTAGGAGCCGTCGCCGCCGATAACAACCAGCGCGTCCAGACCACGTTTTTTCATGTTCTCGATAGCCACTTCACGGATGCGCTCGTCGCGGAATTCCGGGAAGCGTGCGGAGCCCAGGAAGGTGCCGCCACGGTTAATCATGTCGGAAACACTGTAGCGGTCGAGCTGCACCATACGATCTTCATACAGGCCCAGATAACCGTCATAGATACCAAAAACTTCCAGACCTTCCGTCAACGCAGCACGAACCACGCCACGAATTGCTGCGTTCATGCCGGGCGCATCACCGCCGCTTGTCAACACACCGATTTTCTTAATCATGACTACCTCTGAACTTAGGAATGCAAAAATGAAATCTGTTGCCGGAAGACGTCTATCGACCAACGAATACTGCAAATAGTATATCAACCACTTCCAGCTGAATTGATTCAGGTCAGACCAAATGGCGGTTATTTTTCCACAAAATGCTGCCCTGGTTCACTTTTTTACAACGAATTACGAAAGCTCAAAATGTCCATTGCCTGGCTTAGGTACGACTGAGCAGGGATCCTGGTGAATAATGACGTCTGACCCCGGGAAACGCTGCAAAATCGCCTGCTCAACCTGTTCAGCCACCAGATGTGCCTGAACGAGCGGCAGGTTATCTTCCATTTCTAAATGAATCTGAATAAAGCGGGTCGGCCCTGACTGCCGCGTGCGAAGATCGTGAGCGCCACTGACGCCTGGCCAGGAGGTCACAATTTCAAAGATATCATGCCGTTCTGCGTCTGGCAGTGCGCGATCGAGCAGCGATTGCACCGCATCGTACCCCATACGTAACGCACTGTATAAAATATAGAATCCAATCCCTAACGCAAACAGCGCATCGGCCCGGTGCCAGCCATACCAGGCCAGACCGAGCGCAATAAGAATCGCGCCGTTCATCATAACATCAGACTGATAATGAAGCATATCCGCCCGTACCGCCTGACTTTGGGTTTTGCGTACCACCCAGCGCTGGAACGTTACCAGAACTAATGTGCTTATAAGTGCAATTATTGTCACCACTACGCCAACGCCGGGATCTTTCATTGGCGACGGGGTATACAGGTGCTGAATACCGGTCAAAAAGAGAAACAGCGCCGAACCGGAGATAAACATACTTTGCGCCAGCGCCGCCAGCGACTCCGCTTTGCCATGGCCAAAGGTATGCTCTTCATCTGCCGGCTGCAGAGAGTAGCGCACCACCCAGAGGTTAGTGACCGAGGCGGCAATATCCACCAGGGAGTCGACCAGCGCCGCCAGAATACTGACCGAACCGGTATACCACCACGCGAAGATTTTAATCACTAACAGGCACGACGCCATGATCGTCGCGGCGATTGCGGCCCGGCTGACCAGCCGTCCATAGGATTGATTCATAAACACTCCTGTCATGCTATGCCGCTAGTATAACGGATGCAGGGGAGTCAATAAGATGAATAAAGGGTTAACGCATTTTAATGATGGGCAAAAAAAACCCCCTCATCATGAGGGGGAAGACAGGGATGGTGTCTATGGCAAGGAAAACAGGGTCTACTGGTTACTACGGGTATTGCTACTAAAAAGCGTCGATTCGGCGTTCTTCTGCATCCGTGCAACCTCGCGCAACTGATCCATACGTTGCTGGTGTTTCTGGTTCAAAACCGCTTGCTGCTCTGGCGTTAGCAGGTGAAACATCTGGTTGCGGACCCGGGCCATCTCGACCTGGCGGGCAACCTGTTCCTGCGCCATCTTATCTGCCTGAGCGCGTACAGCGTTTTCGTCAAAATTTTCTGCGGTGACAAGGCGATGCATTGTCTCCATTTCGCTAACATTAACAGGGGGCTGGTCATGCCGGGCCCGCTGCATCAGATCTCGCATCTGTTGACGCTGATGTTCGGTTAAACTTATGCCGTCAAACATATGGCCCTGGCCGCTTTGCTGCGCAATCCCCTCTGCTGAGGAACGGTTATCGCCGGTGATAGCTCCAGCAGCCTGGCTAAATGCACTAAACGCCAGCGTTGAGGCCATGACGGCAGCGGTAACTATGCGCATCACTTACTCCCAAAATCTTTCGTGTCGCGATTCAACGAGAGACAGTCTACGATTCAGGCTGCAAACATGCGTCAGGGGGTGTAAAACAACGTAAAGTCATGGATTAGAGAGCCTTGATGACGTAATTTCTGCCTCGGAGGTATTTAAACAATGAATAAAATCCTGTTAGTTGATGATGACCGAGAGCTGACATCCCTTTTAAAGGAGTTGCTCGACATGGAAGGCTTTGACGTGTCGGTTGCCCATGATGGGGAACAGGCGCTGAGTCTACTCGACGATAGCATCGACTTGCTTTTGCTCGACGTCATGATGCCGAAGAAAAACGGTATCGACACCCTTAAAGAGCTACGCCAGACACACCAGACACCTGTCATTATGCTGACCGCACGCGGCAGCGAACTTGACCGCGTACTCGGCCTTGAGCTGGGCGCGGATGACTATCTGCCTAAACCTTTTAACGACCGCGAACTGGTTGCCCGTATTCGTGCGATCCTGCGCCGTTCCCACTGGAGCGAGCAGCAGCAGAACACCGACAACGGCTCACCTACGCTCGAAGTGGACTCCCTGAGCCTGAACCCAGGCCGCCAGGAAGCCAGCTTTGACGGCCAGGCGCTGGAGCTGACCGGCACCGAATTCACCCTGCTCTACCTGCTGGCACAGCATCTCGGCCAGGTGGTATCACGTGAACATCTGAGCCAGGAAGTGCTGGGTAAACGCCTGACGCCGTTCGACCGCGCCATTGATATGCACATTTCCAACCTGCGCCGTAAATTGCCGGAACGCAAAGACGGTCACCCGTGGTTTAAAACCCTGCGTGGACGCGGTTATCTGATGGTTTCCGCTTCATGATAGGCAGCTTAACCGCCCGCATCTTCGCCATTTTCTGGCTGACGCTGGCACTGGTTTTAATGCTGGTTTTGATGTTGCCAAAACTCGACTCACGCCAGATGACGGAGCTCCTTGATAGCGAGCAACGTCAGGGTGTGATGATCGAGCAACACGTAGAAGCAGAGCTGGCCATCGATCCGCCCAACGATTTGATGTGGTGGCGCAGGCTGTTTCGCGCGATTGAAAAATGGGCGCCTCCCGGGCAGCGCCTTCTGTTGGTCACCAGCGAAGGCCGCGTGATTGGTGCGGACCGCAATGAAATGCAGATCATCCGTAACTTCATTGGCCAGGCCGATAATGCCGATCATCCGCAGAAGAAGAAATACGGTCGTGTGGAGATGGTGGGGCCGTTCTCCGTCAATGACGGGGAGGATAATTACCAGCTCTACCTGATTCGCCCGGCGAGCAGTTCCCAGTCCGACTTTATCAACCTGCTGTTCGACCGCCCGCTGTTGCTGCTGATTGTCACCATGCTGGTGAGTTCACCGCTGTTGTTATGGCTCGCCTGGAGTCTGGCGAAGCCGGCTCGCAAACTGAAAAACGCTGCGGATGAAGTGGCACAGGGCAACCTGCGACAGCATCCTGAGCTGGAAGCCGGGCCGCAGGAGTTCCTGGCGGCGGGTGCCAGCTTTAATCAGATGGTAACGGCGCTGGAGCGGATGATGACCACCCAGCAGCGCCTGCTCTCGGATATCTCCCACGAACTGCGCACTCCGCTGACGCGCCTGCAGCTGGGTACCGCCCTGCTGCGTCGTCGCAGCGGTGAGAGCAAGGAGCTGGAGCGTATCGAAACGGAAGCGCACCGTCTGGACAGCATGATCAACGACCTGCTGGTGATGTCGCGCAATCAGCAGAAAAACGCCCTGGTCAGCGAAACGGTGAAAGCCAACCACCTGTGGCATGAGGTGCTGGATAACGCGGCATTCGAAGCGGAGCAGATGGGGAAATCCTTCACCGTCAACTTCCCGCCGGGCCCGTGGCCGCTGTACGGTAACCCCAACACGCTGGAAAGCGCGCTGGAGAATATCGTCCGTAACGCCCTGCGCTATTCGCATACCAAAATCGAGGTGGCGTTCTCGGTGGATAAAGACGGCATCACCATTAACGTGGATGACGATGGTCCTGGCGTCAGCCCGGAAGATCGTGAGCAGATTTTCCGTCCGTTCTACCGTACCGACGAAGCCCGCGACCGTGAATCTGGCGGCACCGGGCTGGGTCTGGCGATTGTCGAGACCGCCATGCAGCAGCATCGCGGCTGGGTCAAAGCGGACGACAGCCCGCTCGGTGGGCTGCGGTTAACCCTCTGGCTGCCGCTCTACAAACGTTCGTAACTGTTGTGCCGGGTAGCGGCTTCGCTTACCCGGCCTGGTTTCCCCACAATCTCCGGGAATTGTCTTCAATCTTGTTGCTAAGACGCCGCTTCTGCATGGTTCGCGTCCAGCTGGTCGACAGGCCCGCCGCAGACAGCAGGCGCTGATACTGTTCGTCGTCAAAGGGCATATGCCAGGCGATGGCGCAGGCGTCATGCACCGAAACGTCGCTCAGGCGGGAGACGAGCGTCAGCGGCGCATCCGCCGATACCTGCCCTGCCAGCACCACGCGATAGAGCCAGCCGGTTTTCGCCGCGTTCTGCATTTGCGTGGCCATGTCGTTAATGCCGAAATGGAAGTTGAGCTTGAAGCAAGGGGAACGCGGCTGGGTCACCTGGATCAGGGCCTCGCCCCAGCGAAAGATATCGCCGATAAAGACGTTCTTCTCCGTCAGCCCCTCGGTTGACAGGTTTTCGCCAAACGCCGGAGCGACGAACAGATCGGCCTGAGCGGGATATTCGCTCGCCCAGTGCTGATAATGCTCGCGCGGATAGTGACACAGCGCGCGCTCTGGCCCGCCGTGGATTTTCTTTTCCGCCTGCTCATCGCCCGCCAGACCCAGCTCGGTTAACGTCAGTTCGCCATCAACCTGCAGTTTGGCAATCGCGCTCGGGCGGCTACCCTCGTAGTCCCTTATTTTTCCGGTGAATACATTAACGTGATAGTCCATCGCGGCTCCTTGTGCAGATTGTGGGTATAAAAAAAGCGAGTCATCAGACTCGCTTCTCACAGAAGGCTTTGCAACCTTATTTTTTAGCAGCGAAACGTGCCGCAGCTTCGTCCCAGTTTACAACGTCCCAGAAGGCTTTGATGTAGTCCGGGCGACGGTTCTGGAATTTCAGGTAGTAAGCGTGTTCCCATACGTCCAGGCCCAGGATTGGGAAGCCGGATGCGCCAGAGATCGCTTCACCCATCAGCGGGGAGTCCTGGTTAGCAGTAGAAACTACCGCCAGCTTGTCGCCTTTCAGAACCAGCCACGCCCAGCCAGAGCCGAAACGGGTAGCAGCCGCTTTTTCGAACTCAGCTTTGAAGTTCTCAACGGAGCCGAAGTCGCGCTCGATAGCGGATTTCAGGTCGCCCTGCAGGGTGGTGCCGGTTTTCAGGCCTTTCCAGAAGAAGCTGTGGTTAGCGTGGCCGCCCGCGTTGTTACGCAGTACGGTTTTCTTGTCAGCTGGCAGCTGATCCAGTTTGGTGATCAGCTCTTCAGCAGACAGGTTGGCGAATTCTGGCAGGCTTTCCAGCGCCGCGTTGGCGTTGTTAACGTAAGTCTGGTGGTGTTTGGTGTGATGGATCTCCATCGTCTGCTTGTCGAAATGCGGCTCAAGGGCGTCGTAAGCGTACGGCAGGGATGGCAGGGTATAGCTCATAATCATCTCCATTATTGTCGGGCGGCAAACGTGTTAATGCCGCGTAAGCAGTTGGTTCATTATAGTTAATTAAATGATATTGAAAATGTTTATCAATGCCGTAGTTTTAATAAGGTTATAACTTTTCGTTATGTCACTGATCTGGCGGGGCGTGTGGAGAACTCAGGGGGTTGGTGAATATTCTATTACGCTGCGTTATGGCTGCGATGCCGCCACTGAACCGGCGTCATCCCCACCTCGCGGTTAAACACCACCGAGAAGTAGTTGCTGTCCTCAAAGCCGCACTGCATGGCCACTTCGCTGACCATCAGCTCGGTATGCTGCAGCAGATACTGCGCATGGCAGATGCGCAGCTGGCGCAGATAGTGGTTGACCGTCATGCCGGTCTGGGTACGAAACTGCTGGCGCAGGGCGCGCTCGCTGCACTGCTCCTGCTCGCAAAACTTCTCCAATACAAAGCTGCGGTTCAGGCTGCCGGAAAGGGCGGTGATGAGCTTATCCAGCAGCGCTTCCGGCTCGCTGGCTTCGGGGTTGTCCGGGGCGTAGCGGTAGCGTCTGAGCATGATCGTCAGCTGGGCAAACAGCAGTTCCGCCAGTTCAAACGCATGAGGGTCGTCCTTCAGGCTCTCCTGCTCCAGCTGGGCGATGACCTGGCGCACCTGAGCCATGCCGTTGCTGCCGAGCCGCCAGTGCGCCGCGCCGCGGGCATTCAGAAAGCCGGGGATGTTGGCCCCCCAGTCCACGTTGAGCTTCAGCCGGTCGGGGCAGTAGATGATGTTCTGCAGCACCAGATCGTTCACCGAGGCGTAGGAGTGTTTGTCCTCGGCGCGGATATAAAACAGGTCGCCGCGGGTGATGCGATAAGGGCGATCGTTGAGGATATGCAGGCCGTTGCCGCGCCACACCAGCACCAGCTCGCAGAAATCATGGGTGTGTTCGGCAAAGACATTTTGCGGATAGCGGTCCGCCACCGCGACGGCCTGAGCAGCGGATGCAAAAAAATCGGCTCTGCGAAGAATCAACTGTCCTGCCACGTCACAACCTCTACCGGGGAATAACCTGACATTATTACCCGCTTTGCGGCAATAAAACGGTGATTTTCCTCGCGTTACTGAAGGGAGGCATCCCGGCCCTGGCGAATATCGCGCGGCGACCAGTTGAACTCACGGCGAAACAGGGTCGAAAAGTGGTTACTGTCGCCAAAACCGCAGCGATAAGCGATATCCGTGACGCTGTCATCGGTATGGCGCAGCAAATGGCGGGCTTTGATCAGCCGCAGACGGTTCAGGTAGCGCTGGGGCGTCTGACCGGTGTGCTGCTTCAGCTGACGATGCAGGGTGCGCAGCGACAGCGAGAAGTTATCCGCCAGCGTCTCCCAGCAGACATCTTCCGCATAGTGATCTTCCAGCCAGGCCATCAGCTGATTGAGCCGGGCGTCGTTATTCGCGGCCCCTTCCACCAGACTGCCCCGGCGCAGCAGCACCAGCAGCTGCATAAACAGGATTTCGCGGCTGGCGAGAGCGTGGGTCTCCTGGCCCTCTTCCGACTGCTCCATCTGGCTTACCAGCTGGCGCACCTGTTGCAGCGTGGACTGGTTTACCCGCCAGTGTGACGGGTAGTGGCCATCCTGCTCCTGAGGCAACAGCTGGTTCAATCCCGACAAAAACTGGAACGCTTCCGGAGAGCGATAGAGCACATTTGTCAGGCACAGGTTGTCGGTATGTTCGTACATGTGCCGGTCGTGATCGCGCACAAAGCACACCGTCCCGCCGCTGATGGTGTACGGCTGCCCGTTAAAGACATGGATGCCCGTCCCGTGCTCCACGATCACAATCTCATGAAAATCATGATGATGTTCCGGAAACGCAGCCTGGGGCAGCCGCGGCTCAATCGCCACAGGCGAGTGGCCTGAAGGGAAAAAATCCACGCTGTGCAGTACGGTCATAACGGGTCACCACCAGATGATAAGAGTTCTCAAAATAGTAATTTAGGGTTCCCCGGCTCACCTTAAATTTTCGACAGCAAATGGCGCAAACCCTGTCGCTTTTTCAAGAAACGGCGGGAAAGATCCGGAAATGCGGACACCGTCACACCGCCTGTTTTTGCCGCTAAAAACCGAAATTGTGAACTCTCTCACGTTCATCTTTGAATTCTTGCCAGCGCCTGAAATGCGCTGTCACTGGCAAGAAGGTCGCTTTCCCTTCCCTTTTTTACACTCACCGGCAATGACTTCAATAAGGATCGGACCATGACTTTCCGCCATTGTGTGGCTGTCGATTTAGGAGCCTCCAGCGGCCGGGTGATGCTGGCAAGCTACCACCGCGAGGAGCGCACGCTTGTGCTTCGCGAAATCCACCGTTTCATTAACTGCCTGCAGAAGCAGGATGGTTTTGACTGCTGGGATATCGACACTCTGGAAGCGGAGATCCGCGCCGGGCTGAATAAGGTATGTGAAGAGGGCATTCGCATCGACAGCATCGGGATTGACACCTGGGGCGTGGATTACGTGCTGCTGGACAGCAACGGCCAGCGCGTGGGCCTGCCGGTCTCCTACCGTGATGACCGCACCGACGGAGTGATGACCCACGCCCTGGAGCAGCTCGGCAAAGCGGAGATCTATGGCCGCAGCGGCATTCAGTTCCTGCCCTTTAACACGCTCTATCAGCTGCGCGCCCTGGTGGAACAGCAGCCGGAACTGGTGGCGAACGTCGCCCACGCCCTGCTGATCCCGGACTACTTTAGCTACCGCCTCACCGGCCAGATGAACTGGGAATATACCAACGCCACCACTACCCAGCTGGTGAACATCAATTCCGATAACTGGGACGAGAACCTGCTCCGCTGGACCGGCGCGCCGCGCGACTGGTTTGGCACCCCGACCCATCCCGGCAATGTGATCGGTCACTGGATCTGCCCGCAGAAGCATGCCATCCCGGTGGTGGCCGTGGCCAGTCACGATACCGCCAGCGCGGTGATTGCCGCGCCGCTGGCCTCAAAGGATGCGGCGTATCTCTCCTCCGGCACCTGGTCGCTGATGGGCTTTGAGAGCAAAACCCCCTACACCAGCGATAGGGCCCTGGCAGCCAACATCACCAATGAGGGCGGCGCAGAGGGTCGCTACCGGGTGCTGAAAAATATTATGGGCCTGTGGCTGCTGCAGCGGGTGCTGAAGGAGCATCGCATCAGCGACCTGGCGACCCTGATTAGCGAGACGGAAGCCCTGCCGGCGTGCCGTTTCCTGATCAACCCTAACGACGACCGCTTTATCAACCCGGCCAACATGAGCGCCGAGATCCAGGCCGCCTGCCGCGACACCGCCCAGCCGGTGCCGGAGAGCGCCGCCGAACTGGCGCGCTGCATCTTCGACAGCCTCGCCCTGCTGTATGCCGAGGTGCTGCACGAGCTGGCGACCCTGCGCGGGAAGCCGTTCAGCGAGCTGCACATTGTCGGCGGCGGCTGCCAGAACCAGCTGCTCAACCAGCTGTGCGCCGACGCCTGCGGCATTCCTGTGTTAGCCGGGCCGGTTGAGGCCTCGACCCTCGGCAATATCGGCATCCAGCTGATGACTCTCGATGAATTGACCAACGTCGACCAGTTCCGCCAGGTGGTGACCGGCAACTACGGCCTGACCACCTTTAACCCGAATCCCGATCATGAGATTGCCCGCTACCAGGCGCAGTTTCAGCAACAACGACCGACTAAGGAGCTTTGCGCATGACCACTCAACTTGAACAAGCCTGGGAACTGGCTAAACAGCGTTTCGCCGCCGTGGGCGTGGATGTCGAGGAGGCTCTGCGTCAACTCGACCGTCTGCCCGTCTCTATGCACTGCTGGCAGGGCGACGACGTCGCCGGTTTTGAGAACCCGGGCGGCGCGCTGACCGGCGGGATCCAGGCCACCGGTAACTATCCGGGCAAGGCGCGTAACGCCGCCGAACTGCGTGCCGATCTGGAGCTGGCCCTGAGCCTGATCCCGGGCCCGAAACGCCTGAACCTGCACGCCATCTATCTGGAGTCCGACGAGCCCGTCGAGCGTAATGCCATCAAGCCGGAACATTTTAAGAACTGGGTTGAATGGGCGAAAACCAACAAGCTGGGGCTGGATTTTAACCCCTCCTGCTTCTCGCATCCCCTGAGCGCCGACGGGTTCACCCTCGCCCACGCCGATGAAGAGATCCGCCAGTTCTGGATTGACCACGTGAAGGCCAGCCGTCGCGTGTCGGCGTACTTTGGTGAGCAGCTGGGCACCCCGTCGGTGATGAACATCTGGATCCCGGACGGAATGAAAGACATTACCGTTGACCGTCTCGCCCCGCGTCAGCGTCTGCTGGCGGCGCTGGATGAAATCATCAGCGAAAAACTCAACCCGGCGCACCACATCGACGCCGTGGAGAGCAAGCTGTTCGGCATTGGCGCCGAAAGCTACACCGTCGGCTCTAACGAGTTCTACATGGGTTACGCCACCAGCCGCCAGACCGCGCTGTGCCTGGATGCGGGTCACTTCCATCCAACCGAAGTGATTTCCGACAAGATCTCCGCCGCGATGCTGTACGTGCCGCACCTGCTGCTGCACGTCAGCCGCCCGGTGCGCTGGGACAGCGACCACGTGGTGCTGCTGGATGACGAAACCCAGGCCATCGCCAGCGAGATTATCCGCCATGACCTGTTCGACCGGGTGCACATCGGCCTCGACTTCTTCGACGCCTCCATCAACCGCATCGCGGCATGGGTTATCGGCACCCGCAACATGAAAAAAGCCCTGCTGCGCGCCCTGCTGGAGCCTACCGCCGAGCTGCGCGCGCTGGAAGCCGCAGGGGATTACACCTCGCGCCTGGCCCTGCTGGAAGAGCAAAAATCACTGCCGTGGCAGGCGGTATGGGAGATGTACTGCCAGCGTAACGATGCCCCGGCGGGCAGCCAGTGGCTGGATAACGTCCGGGCGTACGAGCAGGACGTTCTCAGAATTCGCAAGTAAACAACATTGCCGGGTGGCGCTTCGCTTACCCGGCCTACGTTTAGCTGTAGGCCCGGCAAGCGAAGCGCCGCCGGGCATTTTCAAAGGAAACACAGAATGCAGACCATCACTCAATCCTGGTTCGTCCAGGGCATGATCAAAGCCACCTCCGACGCCTGGCTGAAAGGCTGGGACGAGCGCAACGGCGGCAACCTGACGCTGCGCCTGGATGAAGCGGATATCGCCCCGTTTGAGGCGGATTTCCACGCCAAACCGCGCTACATCGCCCTGAGCCAGCCGATGCCGCTGCTCGCCAACACGCCGTTTATCGTCACCGGTTCCGGCAAATTCTTCCGCAACGTGCAGCTCGACCCCACCGCGAATTTAGGGGTGGTAAAAGTGGACAGCGACGGCGCGGGCTACCACATTCTTTGGGGGCTGACTGACGAAGCGGTACCAACCTCTGAACTGCCGGCCCACTTCCTCTCCCACTGCGAGCGTATCAAGGCCACCAATGGGAAAGATCGCGTGATCATGCACTGTCACGCCACCAACCTGATCGCCCTGACTTTTGTACTGGAGAACAACTCAGACGTCATCACCCGCCAGCTGTGGGAAGGCAGCACCGAGTGTCTGGTGGTGTTCCCGGATGGCGTAGGCATTCTGCCGTGGATGGTGCCGGGTACCGACGAAATCGGCGAAGCCACGGCGGCCGAGATGCAAAAACGCTCCCTGGTGCTGTGGCCGTTCCACGGCGTGTTCGGCAGCGGCCCGACGCTGGATGAGACCTTTGGTCTGATCGACACTGCCGAGAAATCTGCCGAAGTGCTGGTAAAAGTCTATTCGATGGGTGGCATGAAGCAGACCATCACCCGGGAAGAACTGATTGCGCTGGGCAAACGCTTTGGCGTTAACCCTGTGCAGTCAGCGTTAGATCTGTACAAATAAGAACATCGCGCCCCGCTCATCGGGACGGGGCGAACCTACACCTGCAAACCCTACAAAACTCAATTAAGTGGAGTAAAAGCAATGAAAATAAAGACAAGCTTGATCCTCACCGTTGCCGCCCTGGCGTTGTCCGGTTCTGCTTTAGCTGAAGTGAAAATCGCCCTGGTGGCGAAATCGTTAGGTAATGGCTTCTTCGAAGCGGCAAACGTGGGTGCCCAGGAGGCAGCCAAAGAGTTGGGTGATGTAAAAGTGATCTATACCGGCCCGACCACCACCACCGCCGAAGCCCAGATCGAAGTGCTGAACGGGTTGATCGCCCAGGGCGTGGATGCGATCGCCATCTCCGCCAACGATCCTGATGCCGTGGTGCCGGTGCTGAAAAAAGCGATGCAGCGCGGGATCAAAGTGGTGTCGTGGGATTCCGGCGTGGCGAAAGCCGGTCGCCAGATCCATCTCAATCCGTCTAACAACGCGCTGATTGGCGAGACCAACGTCAAGCTGGCAGCTGAGGCGCTGAAAGCGCTGAACGTGGAGAAAGGCGACGTGGCGGTGCTGAGCGCCACGCCAACCTCAACCAACCAGAACACCTGGATTGCCGAGATGAAAAAGGTGCTGCCGCAGTACCCGTCCGTCAATCTGGTGACCGTGGCCTATGGCGACGATCTCTCTGACAAGAGCTACCGCGAAGCGGTAGGCCTGCTGAAAACCTACCCGGATCTGAAAGTGATCGTCTCGCCATCGTCGGTGGGCATCGTGGCGGCGGCGCAGGCGGTGAAAGATCAGGGCAAAATCGGCAAGGTGTATGTCACCGGCTTAGGGCTGCCGTCTGAAATGGCCGGCGCGGTGAAATCCGGCGCCAGCAAGAGCTTCGCCATCTGGAACCCGATCGACCTCGGGTATGCCGCTACCTACTTAGCGGATGACCTGGTGAAAGGCACGGCAACCAAAGAGGAAGCCAGCATGGGTAAACTGGGCAAAGTGAAGCTGGATGCCGACGGCAGCGGCGCCATGGCTGAGCCGTTTGTTTACGATGCCAGCAATATTGATAAGTTCTCGAAAATCTTCTAACAACTTCGCCCCTCACCCCGGCCCTCTCCCCATAGGGGAGAGGGTGTAATTGTTCCCTCTCCCCTTTGGGGAGAGGGTTAGGGTGAGGGGTAATGGAATTTCCGGAGAACTATCATGACCCCATTATTGGCGCTCAACGGCATTACTAAGGTTTTCCCTGGTGTGCGCGCCCTTGAGAACGTGCAGCTTGAGCTCTGGCCCGGCAAAGTCACCGCATTGATCGGTGAAAACGGCGCGGGCAAATCGACGCTGGTCAAAGTGATGACCGGCATCTACCAGCCCGACGCGGGCGAAATCCTCTATAAAGCGATCCCCATTCAGCTGCCAACCCCCGACTCGGCGCATAAGGTGGGCATTACCGCCATTCACCAGGAGACCGTGCTGTTCGATGAGCTGTCGGTCACCGAAAACATTTTTGTCGGCCAGTACCTCTATAAAGGCATTTTCAAAAAGCTCGACTGGCCGGAGATGCACCGCCGGGCGCAGGCGATCCTCACCCGTCTGGAGGTGCAGATTGATCCGCGCGCGACGCTGAAAACCCTGAGCATCGCCCAGCGGCATATGGTGGCGATCGCCCGGGCGCTGTCGTTTGACGCCCAGGTGGTGATCCTCGATGAACCCACCGCCGCCCTGTCCCAGCACGAAATCCTCGAGTTCTACCAGATCGTCGAACGCTTAAAGCAGGAGGGAAAAGCCATCCTGTTTATCTCCCACAAGTTCGACGAGATTTTTGAGCTGGCGGATCACTACACCATCCTGCGCGACGGCGTGTTTGTCGGCGCCGGGGCCATCAACGACATCACCGAAGAGCGGATGGTGGCGATGATGGTGGGCCGCGCGATAACCCAGACCTTCCCGAAAGTGGAATGCGAAAAAGGCGACATCGTGCTGGAGGTGAAGGATCTCTGCCACCCGACCGAGTTCGCCAACATCTCCTTTACCCTGCGCAAAGGCGAAATCCTCGGCTTCTACGGGCTGGTGGGCGCCGGACGTACCGAACTGATGCAGGCGCTCTCCGGCGTTTCGCGTCCCTCTTCCGGCAGCATTGTGCTGAACGGTAAAGAACAGCATTTCCGCCAGCCGGCGGACGCCATCAAAGCCGGGATCGTCTGCGTGCCGGAAGAGCGCCAGAAGCAGGGGGCGATTATTGAGCTGTCGATTGCGCAGAACATCAGCCTGCCGCAGCTCAGCAAGCTCAACGCCAACGGCGTGCTGAACGACGATCGCGAGTGGCAGCTGGCAGACGAATACGCAAAACGCCTGCAGGTGAAAGCCTTTAGCTGGAAACAGGCGGTGGAGACCCTTTCCGGCGGCAACCAGCAGAAAGTGGTGATCGGCAAATGGCTGGCGACCCACCCGGACGTCATCATTCTCGATGAACCGACCAAAGGGATCGATATCGGCTCCAAGGCGGCGGTGCACCAGTTTATGTCCGAGCTGGTGGGTCAGGGGCTGGCGGTGATCATGGTCTCCTCCGAACTGCCGGAAGTGATGGGCATGGCCGACAGAATTATCGTCATGCATGAAGGGTTAATGGTGGCGGAATACCAGGCGGGGGGCGCGACGGCGGAAACCATCGTCAGCGCCGCCAGCGGTGCCAGACAGGAGGCCGCATAATGGTGCAACAACTGCTTAAACACCGCGAAGCGCTGCTGGCGGCGGTGATCGTGCTGATGGTCATCGCCATCGGCACCCGCGTCCCGTCGTTTATCGCCCCGGGCAACCTGGTAGAGATGTTCAACGACACCTCGATTCTGGTCATTCTCGCTCTCGGGCAGATGATGGTGCTGCTGACCAAAGGCATCGACCTGTCGATGGCGGCAAACCTGGCCCTGACCGGGATGATTGTCGCCCTGATCAACTTTAACTATCCCGAGGTGCCGGTCTGGGTGCTGCTGATCCTGGCCACCGCCTTAGGGCTGCTGATGGGGGTCATCAACGGCCTGCTGGTGTGGAAGATGGGCATTCCGGCGATTGTGGTGACGCTCGGCACCATGAGCATCTACCGCGGGATCATCTTTTTGCTCTCCGGCGGCGGCTGGGTCAACTCTAACCAGATGGGGGCTGATTTTCTCGGCTTGCCGCGTGCGTCGGTGCTGGGGTTACCGGTACTGAGCTGGTGCGCCATTGCCGCCCTGCTGCTGGTGGGCTATTTCCTGCGCTACAGCCGTACCGGACGCGCGCTCTACACCGCGGGCGGTAACGCCACGGCGGCGTACTACACCGGGATCAACGCCGGCAAAATGCAGTTCGTCAGCTTCTGCCTCTCCGGGGCGCTGGCCGGGTTCTGCGGCTATCTGTGGATCTCGCGCTTCGCGGTGGCCTATGTCGATGTGGCGAACGGCTTCGAGCTTCAGGTGGTGGCGGCCTGCGTGATTGGCGGCATCAGCACCATGGGCGGTACGGGCCGGGTGTTAGGTTGCCTGTGCGGCGCGCTGTTCCTCGGGGTCATCAACAATGCCCTGCCGGTGATCGGCGTGTCGCCGTTCTGGCAGATGGCGATTTCCGGGACGGTGATTGTGATTGCGGTGCTGCTCAATGAACGCGGCAACAAACGCAAAGGACGGCTGATCCTGCGCGATGCGGCGCTGGCACGTCAAAAACAGGCGGTGAGATCATGAGTAAAATTATGACGTCTGAAGAGATCAAAAATACGCCCGCTGCGTCGGGCATTTTCCAGCGCCTGCTGTGCTGGGAAGGTTTTCTGCTGGCGGTCACCCTGGCCGTGTTCGTGGTCAACGCGCTGGCCTCCCCCTACTTCCTTAATATCTGGAACCTGTCGGACGCCACGTTCAACTTCACCGAGAAAGCGATCATCGTGCTGCCCATGGCGATGCTGATTATCGCCCGTGAAATTGACCTGTCGGTGGCCTCCACCATCGCGCTCAGCTCCACGGTGATGGGCTTTTGCGCGGCCGCCGGGCTGGATACGCCGTTGCTGGTCTGCGTGGGATTAGGCGTGGGCCTGCTGTGCGGGCTGTTCAACGGTCTGCTGGTGACCCGCTTCAACCTGTCGTCGATTGTCATCACCATCGGCACCATGAGCCTCTATCGCGGCATCACCTACATCCTTTTGGGCGATCAGGCGTTAAACACCTGGCCGGAGAGCTTCGCCTGGTTTGGCCAGGGGTACGTCTGGGGTGCGCTGTCGTTTGAGTTCGCGCTGTTTATCGTGCTGGGGGTGGTGTTTGCCTTCGTGCTGCACAAAACCAACTTCGGGCGTCGCACCTACGCCATCGGCAATAACCCGACCGGAGCATGGTATTCCGGCATCAACGTCAAGCGTCACAACCTGATCCTCTTTGCCCTGGTGGGGCTGATGGCCGGGCTGGCCTCGGTGCTGCTCACCTCGCGTCTGGGCAGTACCCGCCCGACCATTGCGATGGGCTGGGAGCTGGCGGTGGTGACCATGGCGGTGCTCGGCGGGGTCAATATTCTCGGCGGTTCCGGCAGCATGGTGGGCGTGATTATCGCCGCCTTCCTGATGGGGCTGGTCACCTTCGGCCTGAGCCTGCTCAACGTGCCGGGCATCGTGATGTCGGTGATTATCGGCGCGATGCTGATTGTGGTGATCTCCCTGCCGATTATCACCCGCCGGATTATGCAGCGAAGACGGATCTAAATGCCGGGTGGCACTGCGTTTACCCGGCCTACGAACCGTAGGCCCGCGCAAGCGCAGCGCCGCCGGGCATAAAAATCACCGTAATTAAGGAGAATTATCATGAGCTTTATGTTGGCGCTGCCGAAAATCAGCCTGCACGGCGCAGGCGCAATCGGCGATATGGTCAAGCTGGTGGCGAACAAACAGTGGGGCACCGCGCTGATTGTCACCGACGGTCAGCTGGTGAAAATGGGCCTGTTCGACGCGGTGTTCCCGAACCCGACGGAAGCGCTGGTGCAGCAGGGCTTTGCCGCGTTCCAGGATGGGCAGTGTGATTACATTATTGCCTTCGGCGGCGGCAGCCCGATCGACACCGCCAAGGCGATTAAGATCCTCACCGCCAATCCTGGCCCGTCTACTGCTTACTCCGGCGTCGGCAAAGTGCTCAACCCCGGCGTGCCGCTGGTAGCGATCAACACCACCGCAGGCACGGCGGCAGAAATGACCAGCAACGCGGTGATCATCGATTCGGCGCGTCAGGTCAAAGAGGTGATCATCGACCCGAACATTATCCCGGACATTGCCGTGGATGACGCCAGCGTGATGCTCGATATTCCGGCCGCCGTGACGGCAGCCACCGGCATGGATGCCCTGACCCACGCCATCGAGGCCTATGTCTCCGTCGGCGCCCACCCGCTCACCGACGCCAACGCGCTGGAGGCGATTCGCCTGATCGCCCATTGGCTGCCGGAGGCGGTCAGCAACGGCCACAACCTCGTGGCGCGGGAGCAGATGGCCTTCGGCCAGTATCTGGCGGGGATGGCCTTTAACAGCGCCGGTCTGGGGCTGGTGCATGCCCTGGCCCACCAGCCGGGAGCCACGCACAACCTGCCGCACGGCGTCTGCAACGCCATCCTGCTGCCGATCATCGAAAACTTTAACCGCCCGAACGCCGTGGAACGCTTTGCCCGCGTGGCGCAGGCGATGGGCGTGGATACCCGCGACATGAGCGACGAAACCGCCAGCATGGAGGCGATCAACGCCATTCGCGCCCTGAGCACCCGCGTCGGGATCCCGTCCGGCTTCAGCAAGCTGGGCGTGACCAAAGCCGACATCGAAAGCTGGCTCGACAAAGCCCTCGCCGATCCTTGCGCCCCCTGCAACCCGCGCAGCGCCAGCCGCGACGAGGTGCGCGAACTCTATCTGGAGGCATTATGATCCGCAAAGCCTTTGTGATGCAGGTAAACCCTGACGCACACGAGGAGTACGAACGTCGCCACAATCCGATCTGGCCCGAACTGGAAGCGGTGCTGAAAGACCACGGCGCGCACCATTACGCCATCTGGCTCGATAAAGAGCGTAACCTGCTGTTTGCCACGGTGGAGATTGAATCGGAAGAGCGCTGGAATGCGGTGGCCAACACCGACGTCTGCCAGCGCTGGTGGAAATATATGGGAGAAGTGATGCCCTCTAACCCGGATAACAGCCCGGTGAGCGCCGGGCTGAAAGAGGTGTTTTACCTGGCCTGATGTGTTAACGCTGCCGCGCTCGCGGCAGCGATCTCCCGCCTACCGCTCAACGTAAACGCCGACACCAGCGTAATCGCCAGCACAAAACAGCCCAGCATCAGATAGGTATCCTGGAAGCCGATCCGGTCATACATATTCCCGGCAAAAGCGGAGAGGAAAATCGCCGCCAGCTGCTTGGCAAAGTTAAAGCCAATCAGGTAGATGGTCGCTGACAGCCGGGTATCGAACACCCCGGTGATGTACTTAAATGCGCCCACCAGCAGGAACGGCACTTCCAGCGCGTGCAGCATCTTCAGGGCTACCACTTCCATGGCGGTGGTGGCAAATGACGACCCGATAATGCGCGTCGCCATAATCAGCCCCGCAATCAGCAGCGTATTTTTCGCGCCAATGCGGTTAATGATCCACGGCGAGCAGAACATGATGATGGCGTTGCAGATTTCGCCCGCGGTGGTCGCAAAACCAAACGCCCGTGTGCCCGCCTCCGGTGTGGCGAAGAAGGTTTTAAAGAAGGTGGCGAACTGCTGATCGAAGACGTCATACACGCAGGCCACGCCAATCACGTACAGAATGAACATCCACATTTTGCGCTGGCGGAACAGGTTAATCACCGTTCTGACGGTGATCTGCGGCTGGTTAGCGCCTAATGCGTTCATCACCTGGGCGGTCTGGTTGGGCTTCGGTTTTGCCACCACTAACAGCACCATCAGCACCAGCGCCGCGGCGGACCCCATCCAGAACACATACGAGGGATCAATGCCGAACAGGATGCCGCCCGTCGAGGCGCACAGCCCCCACCCCAGGCAGCCGAACATGCGCGCCTTGCCGTATTCAAAGTAGCTGTTGCGGCTTACGCGCTCGATGTAGGCCTCAATAGCCCCCGATCCCGCCGAGAAGACAAAGCCGATATAGAGCCCGCCACTCAGCGCCCCGAGCCAGATGTTGGTTTTCAGCAGCGGAGCGAAAACGTAGAGGAAGAACGGCGCGAAAAGAAACAGCAGCACCGCGATTATCCACAGCAGGTGTTTTTTCAGCCCCAGCTTGTCGGACACCACGCCCAGCACCGGCTGGAACGAGATGGCGGAGAGCGAGATGCAGGAGAAGACAATCCCGGTATGGGTTTTATTCAGGCCGATGATATCCGACAGCCAGATCGGCAGGAACGGAAAGCAGGTGGCCATGATGAAGAAGTAGAGAAAGAAGAACGATCCGAAGATCCAGAAGTTCGGATTGTCTTTGTGGGTACAGGCAGTCGTGTTCATTATTTTTATCCTCAACTCAGGGCCGCTTGCCCGGCCCATTGCCCTTATACGCGTTCAACGCCAATCAGAATGGCGGTTTCCGGATCCAGAACCGGCAGCGCCAGCCCCGCCTGCATCAGCCATTCGCCGCTCACCGTTTGCGGTGCCTCCATCCAGGCCGGCAGCTTGCGCATGGTATGTCCCCCTTCGCCGGTCAGGCGGATATTGGGGTGATCCAGCAGCGTGATGCGGTACCGGGCGTTGGCCGCCAGTCCCGGCATGCGCAGCGGCATCATCAGGGTGTAATCCGGCATCGCCATCTGAGTGACAATAAACAGCCCCTGGGCCTGATCCTGGCTCACAATCCCCTGCGCCAGGGTGGTGCTGTCGGGCATGTCCACGCGCCACTGGGTGCCGCGATGGATCACCTCGCGCCACTGCTTATGCAGCGCCGCATAGTGCCGGTAGCCCTCGCGCTCCTGCTCGTCCACGGCCAGCGGGTCCAGCTCCAGCCCCATATGCCCGAACAATGCCGTCAGGCCGCGGAAGGCGATGCTGTGCTGGCGGAAGGTGGCGTGGCATTTATGATGACCGATATGCGCGCCCATCACCTCCGGTGGGAAGAAGTAGCTCATGCCGCGCTGGATAGTATTCCGTTCCAGGGCGTCGTTGTTGTCGGACGCCCAGAAGCGATGGCAGCGGGTCAGCACTTCATAGTCGATACGTCCCCCGCCGGAGGAGCAGGACTCAAACTCCACGTGCGGGAAGCGCTCGCCCAGAGCATCCAGCAGGCGGTAGAACTGTCGGGTCTGGGCGTCGGCGGCGGCCTTGCCGTTATGCCCCGGCTGCACCAGCTCGCGGTTCATGTCCCACTTCACATAGTCAATCTTATGCTCACCCAGCAGCCAGCTCATCCGCTCCAGAAGGTAGTTGAAGGCGGCAGGAATGTTAAGGTTCAGCACCCACTGATGGCGTCCGGTGGCCTGTTCGTACCCCGGTAGGGCCAGCACCCAGTCCGGGTGTGCGCGGTAGAGATCGGAGTTGGGGTTAATCATCTCCGGCTCGACCCAGATACCAAACTCCATCCCGAGATCTTTCACGTGGTTAATCACCGGCGTTAAGCCGTTGGGGTATTTTTGCTCGTCGAGATACCAGTCGCCCAGCGCGGCCTGGTCATTGTTACGCCCCTTGAACCAGCCATCATCAATGATAAAGCGCTCGACGCCCAGCGAAGCCGCCTCGGTGGCCATGCGCATGATGTACTCAGGATCGTGGTTGAAGTAGATCCCCTCCCAGGTGTTGAGATGCACCGGGCGCGGTTTGTTCTCCGGGAAGCGAATGATGTTGCTGCGCAGATAGCGGTGGAACTGCTGGCTCATGCCGTTCAGCCCTTGCGCGGAGTAGCTGGCGTAGAGGCGTGGCGTCCAGAGGGTTTCGCCCTCGCTAATCGCCATCTCACCCGGCAGATAAAGCGCTTCGGCCTGCAGATAACGACGGCCATCGGTTTTGGCCTCGGCGCGCAGGCGATGGTTGCCGCTCCAGCCCAGATGCACGCCCCAGACGTCGCCCTGCATTTCGCTAAAGCCCGGCGTGCCGCTAATCAGCGCCGGGAAATGTTCGTGGGAGGTTTTCCCCCGGCGGTTTTCGAGAACAAAGCTGTCGTGCTCCAGCAGCAGGCGATGCGGCTGGAACTCGCGGATCCAGCGGCCATGAAACGCCATCACTTCTCGGGCACGTTCCGCCAGCGGCAGGGTGACGGCCAGGCGCTCAACCTGCCACGGCTGGCTTTTGAGATTGGTCAGGCCGTGGCGAACGGCCAGCACGCCGCTGTCATCAAGGGCAATCTCGCTGGTCAGACGCAGACCGGCATTTTGGTCTTCGGCGGTTAGGGTCAGGGTTTGCCCCTGCTGCGATACCGCAACGGTACTGAACTTCGGCGAACCATCCAGCCCCTGGCGGTGGCCTTCAATGCCCGGCGCGCCAAACAGGCCGTGGGCCAGCTCCGCCATCAGTGTAACCGGCGAGTCAACGTCCAGTCTGCCGTTGGCAACCGGGCGGGAAAGCGTGGCCGCATCCTGCGGCGAAAAGTGGCGAAGGTGGGGTCCCCAGTAAAGAATTTCGGCGAACGGGTGGGTTTTGATCACCACATCCACCGTTTCGCTCGCCAGTCGTAAAATAGCCTCTTGCATCGGACATCTCCTGTCATCGGGATATCCTGAGTTTTGATCCGAAACGTTTCGGATACAAACCAAAACGTTTCGGTTTTGTGATCGGCTTTAGAAATTGGGGAAAATTATGCCGTCTGGCCCGGAGAGAATTCCGGCTGCCACAGCACCTGCAGCTGGCTGAGTTCGCCGCCGTTAATCAGCTGCAGCACCATGTCGGCAATCTGCTTGCCCACCCCCTGACGAGTGGACTGGATCACCGCCGCCACGTCGATATCGACAATGCTGTCCTGCGGCAGGCCATCGTAGACCACCAGCGATACGGCGTGCTCGCCGGTTAAACGCCCCATCTGCGCCAGCGCCATCGCCGCGCCATCGCCGTGGGTGTTGCAGTCGGTGACGATCGCCGTCGGCGGGACATCCAGCGCCAGCAGTTCCTGCGTGGTGGTGTAGCCCGCGCGGCGTGAAGGCGGCATGGTGCGCAGCCATTCGCTGGAGAGTCCCGCCTCTTTCAGGGCAGCAAGGTAGCCCTGACGGCGCTGGGTGATGAACGCCTGATTGTGGCTTTCCCCCAGGTAGGCGATGCGCTGATGCCCGCGCGCAATCAGACGCTGGGCGGCGGTGTGGGTGCCCGCATAGTTATCAAAATCAAACCAGGCGTAGGGCTCCGGCAGATGGCTACGACCGAGCGCCAGGAAGGGGAACCCGGCGGCCTGCAGCTGTTCGAGACGCGGATCGTTATCGAGCGTGTGCGCCACAATCAGCGCATCCACGCGACGGCTTTGCACCATGCGCATATAGCTGTGCTTGTCGGCCAGGTCGTCGTCGGCAATCAGCAGTAAGTCGATCTCATGACGCGCTAACTCGTGGCTAATTTCGCCGACCATCTCCATAAAAACGCTGTTATTGAGCGGAACGGGATGCACCGGAAAGACCAGACCCACGGCGTCGATTTTGCCCATCTTCAGGCGGCGGGCAAGGGTGTTCGGCCGATAGCCACGTCGCTGCGCTTCGGCCTCCACGCGGGCGCGCGTCTCGCTGGAAACGTCAAAATAGCCGTTGAGGGCGCGGCTTACCGTCGTTACCGACAGTCCCAGTTCTTTAGCAATGGCTTTAAGCGACATGATTATCCGTGTCTTTGGGTATTAGTTTTGTTCCGACACCATGAGCGCATAGGTATCGGGCTCAAGGGCTTTGAAGATGTGCGCCTGGTCGGCAGGATAGCAAATATAGTCCCCCTGCCCCAGTTCCTCGGGTGCGTCGATCAGGCCAATCAGCGCCCGCCCCTTCATCACAATAATATGTTCGACCGAACCCGGCGGGTGCGGATGCGAGATACGGTCGGCGCCGGGCTGGGCCATCAGGATGTAGATATCGCGTCGGGCCCCCGGCGGGCAGGCCGCCAGTAAAATTGCCTCATAGTTTGCCTGTTCAGCCACCACTTTGGTGCCTTCGCCGAGGCGGATAACCTGGGTGGCAGGCTGATGAGGTTCAAGCAAACGGGCAAAGGGGATATCCAGCGCCACGCACAGCGACCACAGGGTTTCGAGGCTGGGATTGCCGTTGCCGGACTCCAGCTGCGAGAGTGTGGATTTGGCGATCCCGGCACGACGGGCAATTTCCGCCAGTGAAAGCCCGGTTCGCATGCGTTCTCGCACCAGACTTTTCGCGATCACGCTAATTGGCTGCGTCATAAAACGGTCTCTTTTACTGTTATATCGAACGAATCGTTCATCTTGATAAACGAATTTATTGCGTTCATTATAATGGATACTCGTTCGATATGGCTAAATTTGTATGAAACACTCTCTCTCAAGTCTTAAAGGCGACACCATCAAAGCGATTATTCTGGTGTGCCTGGCGGTGGGGGTCGTGGGAATGTCCTACGGCTCGCTGGCGATGGCGTATGGCTTTCCGCTGTGGGTGCCGTTTGTGCTCTCCATTTCGGTGCTGGCGGGCGCGTCGGAATTTATGTTTATCGGCATTGTTGCCAGCGGCGGCAATCCGCTTGCCGCTGCGGCCGCCGGGCTACTGGTTAATGCCCGCCATATGCCCTTTGGCGTAACGGTGCGCGAGCTGGTCGGCAAGCGCGGCGCCAGTTTGCTGGGCTGCCACATTATGAACGACGAAAGCGTGGTGTTTGGCCTGTCGCAAAAAACGCCGGAACAGCGCAAAGCCGCCTACTGGCTCTGCGGTCTGGGCGTGGCAATCATCTGGCCGCTGGGCACCCTGCTGGGGGCGATGGTCGGCAAGCTGCTGCCCGACCCGGAAACCATCGGGCTGGATGCGGTATTCCCGGCCATTTTGCTGGCCTTAGTGGTGCCCGCCTTTAAGAACCGCACGACGCTTATCCGCGCCTGTAGCGGTGCGGCGCTGTCGCTGGCCGCGGTTCCCTTTGCGCCGGTGGGCCTGCCGGTGTTGCTCTCTCTGCTTGGCCTTGCGACGAGGAAGAAATAATGGAAAACATGACCGTCTTTATTCTCGGCATTGCCCTGCTCTCTGCGGGCACCTATCTGATGCGTCTCGGTGGAGCAAAACTGGGCAGCCGGTTAGCGCTGTCGGAACGCTCCCAGGCGCTGCTCTCGGATGCGGCAACGGTATTGTTGTTTTCGGTGGCGCTGGCGACCACCTTCTACGAAGGGGAACATTTTGCCGGAATGGCGCGGGTGTTGGGCGTGGCGTTTGCGGTATTCCTCGCCTGGCGCAAGGTGCCGTTGATTTTCGTGATCGTGGCGGCGGCAGTGGTGACGGCGCTGTTACGCCTGGCGGGCATAAACTAAAAAAGCGCCCCGGGGGCGCTCTTTCGACAGATGCTTTGTGCTTATTTGCTCAGTTCAGCGGTCATGTGCACACGGTTACCGGTGAAAGCCTGAGTAATGGTGTAAGACGATGCGCCCGCCTGCTGAGCCTGAGCGGCAATTTTCGCTTCGGCGCCGTCAATGGTGCTGGCAGATGCGGTGACAGTCTGAGCAGCGAAAGAACCGAAAGAAGTAGCCAGAGCGATAACAGCGACAAAAGTTTTGATGTTTTTCATGATAGAGACCCTTGCGATAAGTTGTTTGTTGTAAGGCGTTGTGCCTTGATGTGATAAATAATAGGCCTCATCACCGACAACTGAAAGCGGAAGGATTTGCTAATATCATTCAAAATTACTGATTTAAATTCCTGCTTTTAATCCCATACAAAATTCCCGGCGATCGGGATCACATTCCAGTCAAAACAGGGTTTCATTTTCACGTCACGACGGGGAAAGTAATCAGTGTCGAATCATAAAGTTAGTGTCTAGCGTCTAACTACTTTCGACACTTTTTTCTACTCTACGCAGGACGATAACTGATGGCTCTGTCAGCGAAAGAAAAGTTATTCCACAAAATTTTAACGCATTATGCTGCCAGCCCTTCTGGTTTCACGGCTCAGGACTGCGCTGACTTTATGCCGGTTAACCGCAGCGTTCTGAGTCATTACCTGAACAGACTGTGCGATGACGGTCAGTTAAGTAAGGAAAATACCCGTCCCGTACGCTTCTATGTGCGCCAGAACCCCTCCGAAATGTCATCGACTTCGCATTTAGTGTCGAAAAGAGAGGACGTATTCCAGAATCTGATTGGTGCGCAAGGGAGCCTGGCAGAGGCAGTGGCGCTCTGTCGTTCTGCAGTTGATTACCCGGGTGAAGGTTTGCCGGTTTTGATCTCAGGTGAAAGCGGTGTGGGAAAAAGCCATCTGGCGATGCTCATTCATCGTTATGCGGTGGAGCGTAGCGTCGTTGCTGCGGAGAAACCTTTTGTTGAGCTTAACTGCGCAGATTACGCCAATAATCCTGAGTTACTGTCAGCCACCCTTTTTGGCTATACCCGTGGTGCTTTTACGGGGGCCGATCGTGAGAAGCGCGGCGCCTTTGATGAGGCCGACGGTGGTTTTCTGTTTCTGGATGAAGTACATCGCCTGTCGGCGGAGAATCAGGAGAAGCTCTTCCTGTTCATGGATAAAGGTTATTTCTATCGTCTGGGGGATAACCGAACCCGCCACCCCGCCTCGCTGCGTTTTATCTTCGCCACCACTGAAAACATCGATACGGTATTACTCAATACCTTCCGCCGACGGATCCCGGTACGCGTGACGCTACCCAACTACCTGTCGCGTTCGCTAACCGAACGGGTTGCCCACGTTAGCCATTTTTTACAGCAGGAAGCACGCAGCTTGCGGCGGGATATTCACCTCGATAATTCACTTATGCACCAGTTGGTGACCTCCCCGGTACGCGGGAATATCGGCGAGCTTAAAAACCAGATCAAAGTGATGTGCGCCAGCGCGTGGAGCGATCGTCGCGAGGCGGAGGTCATCTCGCTACGGAGCGCACAGACCAGCGGCGAAACCCTGGTGATTTCTGCCCGCCAGCCTGGTAATGCGCCTGATGCCAGCATAGTGATCCCGAAAGCCATGCACGATGCGGTGATCTTTCGCGAGTTCTGCCATAGCGGCAACGTCCTGTTATTGAACCGTAAGATGGAACAGTTGCTGACCTCGGTGAGCGGTATCATGGCGCCGGATGCCATTTATAGCGGCTATTTGTGGCAAAACACTATGCACGCAATAAATGAACTGGAAATCCAGACCGGTATTCCGTGCGGGCAGGAGATCCGTAAAGCGGTCTGGCTCTGTATGAGCTATGCGTTAAATACGCCCCATCAGCCAGACGCGGTCAGTGAGCTGCTAAACATATCAGATTACGTCTCAGGCAAAGCCCGACTGCTGGCCGAAGAGTGCCTCGCGCTGCTGGCAAAGCATGTAGTTAATCAGCCTCTGCCCTTGCTGATGCCGCTTCTGAGCTGCGCGTTTCACACCCAGGCCGGAGAAGATGACCTTATCCAGGGCATTATTGTCTCGCATGGCCGTTCTACCGCCTCCAGTATTGCTGGCATAGCCAACCAGCTTACCGGCGGCTATTACTTCAAAGCGTTTGATATGCCCAATGCGACATCTACACGGGAAATTATCGATTTATTGATCACGCATCTTTCCCGCCTCAGGCAAGGAGCGGGATTAATCATCCTGGTGGATATGGGGTCGCTGAAGGAGATCTACGAAGAGATTAAGCTTCATCTGCACGGCGAGCTGCTGGTGATTAATAACGTCAGCACCGCAATGGCGCTGGATATTGCCTCCAGAATTCAGGAGCAGCAGTCGATGGAAGCCATTATCGAAGAGACGAAAGGCGCTTATGAGGTGGAAGCACGCTACTACGCGGGGATGCAGCCCGGCAATAAAATCATCATTTCCTGCATCTCTGGTGAAGGCATCTCACGAAAGTTAAAAGATATTGTCCAGCGTTACCTCGTTCAGGAAAGCATCGACATCATCACGATGGAATATGACGACCTGAAATGGAAAATTACCCGCGCCGACCCGGCGCTGAACGGCACGCGCCTGATCATTACCACCACCGATCTGGAAGCGGGCTACATCCCGCTGATCAGCGTCGAGCAATTGATTAAAGAGAAGACCCAGGTCCTGAAACGCGACTACTTTCACGGGCTGCTGACGGACGGCGGACTTGAGCCGATGGTGGAAGAGGTGGTGAAACTCTTTACCGTAGAAGGCGTGGCCAGCCGGCTGAACTTCCTCAATCCCGTCGTCATCATCGATGAAGTGGAAGCGGTGATTAAACAGTACGAAGCATTCTATAAAATCCATTTCGAGAGCTATCTGCGCATCAACCTCTTTATGCACATTGCGCTGATGATTGAACGGGTCATGGTCAATAACGGCGTACGCCAGCGCGAAGAGGCGCAACTCACGCCAGAGCAGACAGCCTTCGTTGCCGTGCATGACACCTTTTTCCAGGCGCTGAATCGCAAATACAACATCACCCTCCCTCTCACTGAAGTGCTGATGATTTACGAAATTATGGAACCGTGGATCGCCCCCGATGCTCTTTCGTGATACGTGTCGCCAGCGCAGGCTGGCGCATGCTTCGACACTGCGTTAACACCTCTTTCCGACACTAAAATCAGCGTCCAGAAATGCAAATTAAATCATATATATCAATAAATTGAAAATATGGCACAGGGTTTGCACATCCATCATCAGATACCCTGGAAAGCGTAAGGAATACCCCATGCGAGAGATGTATGTCGCAACCCATGGCCGCTATGCCGAAGGCATTATTTCGGCTCTGAATTTGTTAATTGGCGACGATCATGGCATCACACCGGTTTGTGCATACTGCGGCGAGATTGGATCCACAGCAGAGCTGGCCGTTCGCTTTGATGCGATGGCCCGGCAGGCAGCCAGTCGAGGCAACGAGCTGGTGCTGTTTACCGATATGCCTGGCGGCAGCGTCAACAACACGGCCGTACAGATGATGATCAAATATCCCCACGTGCAGGTCGTCAGCGGGGCAAACCTGATCATGCTGATGGAATTCTGCATGTCCGAACATGACGAAACGGCTCTGCGCCTCCAGGACGCGATAGCGGCGGCCAGCGGGGCAATGCAATACATGAACGTCTTACCTGAGATCGCTTCGGCCCGTCAGGCGCAACATGCAGATGCCCGGGATGGCATTGACGATTTCTTTACCCTGGAGGATAGCCAGTGAAGGTCGCACTCGAAACGCTGGATACGCGATATAGCCTGCCGCAACCCGGTCTGGATCCTCGCTGGTTACAGGACGTGCTTGCTCAGGTTATTCGTCAGGTAGATGTGATGCTGCCACGATTTACAACCACCTTCCCTGCCGCCAGCGCGACGGAGGGCCGCTATCCGGCTGTCGAAAAGGTCGACTGGACGGAAGGATTCTGGACCGGAATGCTGTGGCTGGCCTGGGAAGTCACCGGCGATAACAAATATCGCGCGGTGGCAGAGGGCCTGCTCGACAGCTTCGAAGAGCGCCTCGATCGCAGAATTAAAGTTGATACTCACGACCTGGGTTTCCTGTATTCGCTCTCCTGCGTGAACGCCTGGAAACTCACTGGCAATACCCGCGCCCGCAACCTGGCATTACGCGCCGCAGAGTTGCTGTACCAGCGCTTTAACGCCACGGCAGGCGTGATTCAGGCATGGGGTGATCTGAGCGATCCGGCGCGCCAGGGCCGGATGATTATCGACTGCAATCTCAATGTTCCCCTGCTGTTCTGGGCTGCCGACGAGACGGGTAACCAGGCCTGGCGTGAAGCAGCCACCCGGCACCTGGCGCAGGCGGCACGCTACCTGGTGCGCGATGACGCTTCAACGTTTCACACCTTTTATATGGATATCCACAGCGGCAAGCCGCTGCGCGGAGATACCCATCAGGGCTTTAGCGACAGCTCGTGCTGGGCTCGCGGCCAGGCGTGGGGCATTTATGGTTTTGCCCTGAGCTTCACCCACACCGGCGACACCACCCAGCCGGAGCTTTCTCGCCGCCTGGCTCACTATTTCCTCAACCGCTTGCCCGAGGATTTCGTCTGCTACTGGGATCTGATCTTCACGCCCGACGATAAGGCCTGGCGCGATACTTCAGCAGCAGCGATTGCCGTTTGTGGGCTGGCTGAGTTGCTTAAACAGCTTCCCCTGACGGATCCGCTACGGCCTGCGTATGGCAATGCTATCACGCTGATTATGCAAAATTTACATCAACATTACTTCGCGGATCCGCAAGACGGCCTGCTTCGCGAAGGCGTTTATAACTTTGGCCGCAATATGGGGATTAACGAACCTAACCTGTGGGGCGACTACTTCTATTTTGAAGCCCTGGTTCGCCTTTCCCGCGTCTGGACACCCTACTTCTGCTAAACCGGAGCTATACCATGATTTCTTTAGTTCGTATTGATGATCGTTTGATACACGGCCAGGTTGCCGTGGTCTGGACCAAACATCTGGGCGTAAACCGCATTCTTGTTGCCAACGACCAGATCGTGAATAACGACGTGCAGAAAATGTCGCTACGCATGGCGGCACCCGACACGGCCAAATGCGCCATTATGGCGGTCAAAGACGCAGGTGATGTGCTGAACGATCCGCGTTCAGAAAGCATGAAAATAATGGTGATCGTGAATAACGCTGCGGATGCGCGCCGTCTGGTGGAGCAGGTTCCCGGTATTAAAACACTGAACGTCGCCAATTTCGGGCGTATTACTGACAACCTTGCTGCGAAAACACGTATCAGCGATACCGTCTATGTCACGCCAGAAGATGTGGCTGACTTTCAGGCTATTGCCGCACGCCATGTCGCTGTTGAATATCAGGTTCTGCCCTCTCATCCGGTGAAAAACCTGATTGAGATGCTGGCAAGCGCCGTCAATTAATCGAGGTCGCTATGTTAACGTCTGCATTTCTTGTCGCGTTGATCATGTTTCTGGTTAAAACCGCTGACCATACGCTGGGCCAGCCTCTGATTGAGCGTCCACTTGTCTGTGGCGCGCTGGTCGGCCTGGTACTGGGCGATCTTGAGCAGGGTATTATTATCGGGGCCACGCTGGAGCTAATTTTCCTGGGCACCATCACCATTGGTGGCTCTGTTCCGGCCGATCTGGCCGTGGGCTCCGTACTGGCGACGGCCTTTACTATCCTCACCCACGCCGAACCCCCGGTCGCCGTGGCGCTGGCGTTACCTATCAGTCTGCTGGCGGTCTTCGTTTATCAGGTGCTGAAGCTGGTCTATACCGGACTGGTCGAAAAATATGACGCCTTACTCGATCAAGGCCGGGACCGTACCGCCCTGGCGCTAACGCTGGGCATGACGTTGTTTTACGGTGTCCCCTTCGCCCTGATCGCCTTCTTTGGCATTCTGTTTGGCACCGATGTCATTCGTAGCCTGGTCGAAAGCATTCCGGGCACCGTAATGCGCGGTATGACGGCTGTTGGCGGCATTTTGCCCGCACTGGGTTTTGCCATTCTGTTGAAAGCGCTGTGGAACAGAAATATTGCCGCCTTCTTCTTTATTGGTTTCGCCATGGCAGCTTATTTGAAACTGCCGATTATGGGCATCGCCATTATTGCCGCCTCTGTCGCAGTCTATCTCTGCTTCAACGAGTTCAACCAGCTAAAAGCAAACAAACAGGCAGGGGTAGCCGCACCAGCTTCTGTTGATGATAAGGATGGGTTCTTCAATGACTGATATCCAGATGAAAGACGTTACTGATAGTCGCGAGGACAGAAGCGAGAAACAATTATTCCGTCAGCTTTTTATTCGTCAGTTCCCGCTGCTGGGAACCATGAATTTTACCCGTATGGAAGGGTTAAGCTACGGCTGGGCGCTGGCACCGATGTTGAAAAAAATCTATGCCAACGATCCCCATCGCTATCTTGAGGCGCTTAAACGCAACAGCCAGTTTTTCAATACCAACCAGCATCTGGCGCCGTTTATTATGGGCCTGACGCTGTCGATGGAAAAAGAGAACGCGGCTAATCCCAACTTTGATACCTCCAGTATTAACGGGATCAAAGTGGCGCTGATGGGTCCTTTTGCCGGTGTGGGCGACTCCTTCTTCTATGGTGTGCTGCGTATTATTGCCACCGGCATTGCAATCGGCCTGGCATCTCAGGGGAATCCGCTGGGTCCCTTACTGTTCCTGTTGCTTTATAACATTCCAAGCTATCTGCTGCGTTATTACGGCGGCGTAATGGGTTATCGTCTCGGCTCAAAATATATTGCCGAAGCGACGCAGTCGGGATTATTAAGTTGCATTACCAAAGCCTCATCGATAATGGGATTAATGATGGTGGGCGCAATGAGCGCCAGCATGGTGAAGTTCACCACCACCTTTCAGACCACCATTGCCGGGCAGCCTTTTGTCTTACAGGATATTCTCGATAAAATTTGTGTAGGCTTAATACCGCTGATATTGGTTCTGGGATGCCTGAAACTTCTCAATAAGAAAGTCAGCCCAAATAAAGTGCTACTGCTGTTAATCGCCCTTGGCTTTGCCGCTGCGGGGATTGGAATAATCTAAAATCCTCAGCCCCTTTCTCAGGAAGGGGCTAATTATCTGGAGTGAAAATGACCTGACAAGCCGCTTGCTTTTCAAATCAGCCTGAGAAGTTTCATCAGGTTTACCTTCCTCTTCGTATCGATCACATCAGCTCCCGTATCAACTTCTTACCGGATCTTATTTCAATAGAAAACATCGACACTTTTTCCTGCGCTACGGCGCCATATTTATCAATACCGGCTGTCACTAAGCCAGAACCACCAGTAGCATCTTCACTTCTCTATGCTCTGCCAAATGTCCATCTCATCAGCCATATTTTAGGTTCTCAGATTAATGAAACGCGTCGCCTGGTTAATTATATTTTTGACCAGTTTCTGCTGTGGCTAAAAAACTCATTGTCTCAATTAAATGTGATGACATTCTCAAAGAGTGTTTGTATTGCGTCTAAAAAAAATGAAAATCGCGACTTTATTTATAAAGTGTCTAACTGTCAGCCATAACCCCCTATAAACAATAGAAATAATTTCCTGGCATGCTCCTTGCTATTTATTCAGAGCATTACCCTATTTTAAATAACGACAGGAATAAAAATGAAAAAGTCACATGCGTTAGTGCTTGGATTTCCGCTTGCCTGTTTTTCACTGAACACGCTGGCAGCCGCTACCTGGATTGATAATCGATATGCCCATACAACCGCCTCAGAAAAGAATCAATATAAAGTCGGTCTTGGGCATATTTTTGATAATGGTGCAGGCGTTTTAGCCTCCGCTATGTACGATTTAGGCCAGGACTTTGATCAAATGAAAAGCACCTTTCAGGAATTTGAGGGCTGGTACCCCTTACCATTAAATGAAAAATGGTCCGTGACACCTGGCGGCTTGACGGATATTGATTCAAACGGAACTAAACTGGCTCCATATATCAGTCTGGATTATAAGTTCAGCAAACAGTTAAGCTTCAGCGGTCGTTATCGTTATAACCATATGACCCATAAAGAACGCGATTTTAAAGGTGAGATGGATTATAACGACAGCCACCAGTTCGATTTATTTATGAACTATCAGGCAACCGAGAAATTATGGTTACAACTCAACCCGGAATTTTTCGTTAATACCAATGATTTTAATGCTGCCAACGGCCAAAAAACCCACTGGGAGCCGAGTATTGTTGCCCGCTATCGCATGGATAAACACTGGCTACCTTATGCGGAAATCGCCTGGCTGGATCAGGATCAGAACCATGACGATCAGGTTCGCTTCCGCCTCGGTATTCGCTATTACCTGGACTAAATATTTTGGGGCAGCAATGCTGCCCCTGTTTCAACGCATAGCCACCGTAAAGCGGGAAAAGCGCACGTAGCCAGGGCGATCGCTGTTCTGACCGCGGGCGTAAATGCCCATCCTGGCACCAATCCATTTCCCTGCCGCTGCTGAAAATTGTGGGGCGACTTCATTCCATTCCGCGCCTGGCAGTTGATAGCCGAAATGCACGATGCCGTCATAATCAACCCGTAAACCAAGCACAACCTGCTTTTCATCAAACATATCGACGATGGGTATAGACGTCGAATTCAGCTCGCCTTTATCGTCTATCCAGCCGTGATCCAGACAAAGTTGCGCCCCTGTTTTGCCATTCACGGCACGCAGGGCAGCAAAGCGCTGACCGTATACCACCAGCCCGCCCTCCTCCATATCATGACAAAACTCAAGCGACAGGGGAGTTCGCACCGAAAAACGTTCGGCCGGGAAGTTTTGCAATAAAAGCTGTGGAAGATGATAAATAGCGTGATTGTTTTCTGACGAGGTACAGGTTAAATGCAGACCTTTCTCCCCCTCGGTTAACCACTCCTTTTGGGGGTTCGCCTGCCACTGCCACTGTAGCCCAGGCTGCCCGTTAGCAAAATCATCACTGGTTTGTAGCGAACAGGGTGACAGCGGAAGCTGAGGCACCAGATGAACACCGACGGGCTGCCCTTTATGCATGCCATCAAGACATTCCCCAATCTGTGGCCAACCGTCGCTCATCCAGCGCAGCGGCTGAAGGTGAATAATGCGCCCGTAGACCCCCTTATCCTGAAAGTGGAAAAACCAGTTTTCGCCATTTTCCAGTTCGATCCAGGCACCCTGATGCGGACCGTTAACGGCACTATTTCCCTGATGCAGCACATCACGACTTTCCCATGGTCCCTCCAGGGTGGCAGCACGTAGCACCGTCTGCCAGCCACGTTTCACGCCGCCTGCCGGTGCAAATATCCAGTACTCGCCGTTACGCTTATACAGCTTCGGCCCTTCCAGGGTAGGAAGCGAGGGTGTGCCATCAAAAATAATGCGACCATCGTCGAGCAGCCTGGTCGCATCGGGTGACATTTCGAAAAGCTGCAGCTTGTTTTTCACGCCGCTGCGGCTGAAAGCAAATGCATGGATCAGCCATGCGCGGCCATCATCGTCCCAGAACGGACAGGGATCTATCCAGCCCGGGGCCGCTTTAAGGCAATAAGGTTCACTCCACTCACCCAGCGGATCATCAGCATGTGAAACATAGATCCCTTCATCCGGTAGACTGTAAAACACCCAATAACGGCTGTTATGAAAGCGGATCGCCGGAGCCCAGACGCCTTTGCCCGGCTGGGGGGCATCGTATTCAGGCGACTGGAGTCTTTTTACAATGTGGTTGACGATTCTCCAGTGAATGAGATCGCGTGAATGGAGCAGCGGTAAACCAGGCAACAGATGAAAACTGGACGTCACCATCCAGAAGTCGTCCCCCTGTCGAATGACATCAGGGTCGGCAAAATCGGCATGAATAATCGGATTTTGGTAGAGCAGCGGCATATCGGAACCTTATGTTAGTTAATCTTCCCTGCGCTGCAATTTTCAGACCATCAAAAAATAACATTACTAAACAATGGATTAACCATGATTTAGACACAAAAAAAGCGCCCCTGGGGCGCTCTTTCGACAGATGCTTTGTGCTTATTTGCTCAGTTCAGCGGTCATGTGCACACGGTTACCGGTGAAAGCCTGAGTAATAGTGTAAGACGATGCGCCAGCCTGCTGAGCCTGAGCGGCAATTTTCGCTTCTGCGCCGTCAATGGTGCTGGCAGATGCGGTGACAGACTGAGCAGCGAAAGAACCGAAAGAAGTAGCCAGAGCGATAACAGCGACAAAATTTTTGATGTTTTTCATGATAGAAACCCTTGCGATAAGTTGTTTGTTGTAAGGCGTTTTGCCTTGATGTGATAAATAATAGGCCTCATCACCGACAACTGATAGCGGAAGGATTTGCTAATATCATTCAAAATTACTGATCAATAATCAGGCGTTGCGGATGGGTATATACCGTGGCTTTTCCTGGCTTACAGAAACCCACCAACGTCAGGTTGCAGCGCTCGGCCACCTCAACCGCCAGGGTGGTGGCTGCGGATACCGCAAACAGGATCTCCACGCCGCACATCGCCGCTTTTTGCACCATCTCATAGCTTGCCCGGCTGGAGACCAGCGCGGCCCCCTGCTGCCAGACGGCGCTTTCGCCAGCCCGACGGCCCAGCAGCTTATCCAGCGCCACGTGGCGTCCGACATCTTCATGCCCGCCCGCAATTTCGCCCGACGGTAGTACCCAGGCGGCGGCGTGGGTACACCCGCTCAGGTTCCCTACCGGCTGTACCGAGTTAAGATTTTGCAGCGCAATATTGAGGTTGGTCAGGGTAAAGGTCTGGGTGAAGGGCAGCGGCGAGATGGGTTTGCCGATGTCGTTCAACTGCTCCACACCGCAAACACCGCAGCCGGTCCGCCCGGCCAGCGCGCGGCGGCGCTCCTTGAGGGCCATAAAGCGTCGGCTAGAGAGCTCGATTTGCACTTCCATGCCGTTGCAGACCGGGACCACATCCATCCCGTAGATCTCCTGCGGGTGGTCGATAATCCCTTCCGAGAGGGAAAAACCGAGGGCAAACAGGGGCAGATCTTTTGGCGAAGCCATCATCACGACGTGCGAGATACCGTTATAAACCAGCGCCACGGGCACTTCCTGCGCCAGCCAGTCCGCAACGGGCTGGTTGAGCTGCGGGGGTCTGCGCACCTCACAGGTCACAACGCCGACGGGCTGGGAGGGGGTATCTCGGTTCTCTTTTGACACGACTTCATTCCTGGGCAACTTCGCAAGTAAGGGCGCTATTGCACCATAAATAGCGGGACTTCGCGCCGGAGATGGATCAATTTTTCAGTAGAGCAACTGTCAGGCGGCGTTACTCCCTGTGGGGGAGCCCCTCGCGCGGGTTGCTACAGCCTTGTAACACGCAGGGTTAATAAAGTGATTTAGTTCACATTTTTAAATTAGCACGCTTAGATTTCGTTCACGTTGTTTTAACTCCATTCAAACAAGCCTACCGACAATGTGGTATTCTGAGCCATATCCCTCGCGGAATTGAGGGAATAAAAGATCCCATCCCTTTCCGGTTATTTTGTAACCGTAAAGTAAAACTATATGCACCTGAATAATGCGCGTTGCAGGTAAGCAGCAAAACGCACCTGCGACACGCCCTGTAAAAGGTGGCAATGTCGAAACAAGGAGTGACCCATGCAGGTCAGCAGAAGGCAGTTCTTTAAGATCTGCGCTGGCGGTATGGCAGGCACCACGGCAGCAGCACTGGGCTTTGCGCCCGGCGTCGCGCTGGCGGAAACACGGCAGTACAAACTGCTGCGCACCCGCGAAACCCGTAATACCTGTACGTACTGCTCCGTCGGTTGTGGGCTGTTAATGTATAGCCTCGGCGACGGTGCGAAAAACGCCAAAGCATTTATTTTCCATATCGAAGGCGACCCGGATCACCCGGTTAACCGCGGCGCGCTGTGCCCGAAAGGGGCAGGTCTGGTGGACTTCATCCACTCGGAAAGTCGTCTGAAATTCCCGGAATATCGCGCTCCTGGCTCCGACAAATGGCAGCAAATTAGCTGGGAAGAGGCGTTCGATCGCATTGCTAAGCTCATGAAGCAAGACCGCGATGCTAACTTTATAGCGCAAAACGCCGAAGGCACCACCGTCAACCGCTGGCTCTCCACCGGCATGCTGTGTGCGTCTGCCTCCAGTAACGAAACCGGCTATTTAACGCAGAAATTCACGCGCGCACTCGGTATGCTCGCGGTCGACAACCAGGCGCGTGTCTGACACGGACCAACGGTAGCAAGTCTTGCTCCAACATTTGGTCGCGGTGCGATGACCAACCACTGGGTCGACATGAAAAACGCCAACCTCATCGTTGTGATGGGTGGGAACGCGGCAGAAGCGCATCCGGTGGGGTTCCGCTGGGCGATGGAAGCCAAAATCCACAATGGCGCGAAGCTGATTGTCGTCGATCCGCGTTTCACGCGTACGGCGTCGGTTGCCGACTTCTATGCTCCAATTCGTTCCGGTACTGACATTACCTTCCTGTCAGGGGTATTGCTGTACCTGCTGACTAACGAAAAATATAACCGTGAATACACCGAGGCCTACACCAACGCCAGCCTGATCGTGCGTGAGGATTACAGCTTCGACGACGGCCTTTTCAGCGGCTATGACGCGCAGGCACGCAAGTACGACAGAACCAGCTGGAACTACGAGCTGGATGAAAACGGCTTTGCGAAACGCGATACCACCCTGCAACATCCGCGCTGCGTGTGGAACCTGCTGAAAACGCACGTCTCCCGCTATACGCCGGAGATGGTCGAGACCATCTGTGGTACGCCGAAGGCCGACTTCCTGAAGGTGTGCGAGTACATCGCCGAAACCAGCGCTCACGACAAAACCGCGTCGTTCCTCTATGCCCTGGGCTGGACGCAGCACTCCGTCGGCGCGCAGAACATCCGTACCATGGCGATGGTGCAGCTGCTGCTCGGCAACATGGGGATGGCAGGCGGCGGCGTTAACGCCCTGCGCGGTCACTCCAACATTCAGGGCCTGACCGACCTCGGCCTGCTGTCGCAAAGCCTGCCGGGCTATATGAACCTGCCGAGCGAGAAACAGACCGATCTTCAGACCTACCTGACGGCCAGCACGCCTAAGCCGCTGCTGGAAGGCCAGGTTAACTACTGGAGCAACTACCCGAAATTCTTCGTCTCGATGATGAAGGCTTTCTATGGGGATAAAGCCACAGCCGAGAACAGCTGGGGCTTTGACTGGTTGCCGAAGTGGGACAAGGGTTACGACGTCCTGCAGTACTTCGAGATGATGAACCAGGGCAAGGTCAACGGCTATCTGTGCCAGGGCTTTAACCCGGTGGCCTCGTTCCCGAACAAGAACAAGGTTGTGGCGTCGCTGTCGAAGCTGAAGTTCCTGGTGACCATTGACCCGCTCAACACCGAAACCTCGACCTTCTGGCAGAACCACGGCGAGTCGAACGACGTTGATCCGTCGAAGATTCAGACCGAAGTGTTCCGTCTGCCCTCCACCTGCTTCGCGGAAGAGAACGGCTCTATCGTTAACTCCGGTCGCTGGCTACAGTGGCACTGGAAAGGTGCGGACGCCCCGGGTATCGCCATGAACGACGGCGAGATCCTGGCCGGTATCTTCTTGCGTATGCGTAAGATGTACGCGGCTGAAGGCGGCGCTAATCCGGAGCCGGTGCTGAACATGACCTGGAACTACGCGACGCCGGAAAATCCGCAGCCAGAAGAAGTGGCGATGGAGAGCAACGGCAAGGCGCTGGCGGACGTGATCGACCCGGCCACCGGCACCGTGCTGGCGAAGAAAGGCGATCAGCTCAACACCTTCGCCCACCTGCGCGATGACGGCACCACCTCCAGCGGCTGCTGGATCTTCGCCGGTAGCTGGACGCCGAAAGGCAACCAGATGGCCAACCGCGATAACGCCGACCCGTCGGGCCTCGGCAATACGCTGGGCTGGGCATGGGCGTGGCCGCTGAACCGCCGCATTCTCTATAACCGTGCCTCCGCAGACCCACAGGGCAAGCCGTGGGATCCGAAGCGTCAGCTGCTGAAGTGGGACGGCGCGAAGTGGGGCGGCGTGGATATTCCGGACTACAGCGCCGCCGCACCGGGCAGCGATGTCGGGCCGTTTATCATGCAGCCGGAAGGGATGGGCCGCCTGTTTGCCATCGATAAGATGGCGGAAGGGCCGTTCCCGGAACACTACGAGCCGTTTGAGACGCCACTGGGCACTAACCCGCTGCACCCGAACGTGATCTCTAACCCGGCAGCCCGTATCTTTAAGGGCGATCTTGAAGCGCTGGGTAAAAAGGACAAGTTCCCGTACGTGGGCACCACCTACCGTCTGACCGAGCACTTCCACTACTGGACCAAGCACGCGCTGCTCAACGCTATCGCGCAGCCGGAACAGTTCGTGGAGATCGGCGAGAAGCTGGCGAACAAGCTTGGCATCGTTCAGGGCGATACCGTGAAGGTCTCCTCCAACCGCGGCTATATCAAGGCCAAAGCGGTGGTGACCAAGCGTATTCGTACCCTGAACGTTCACGGACAGCAGGTGGATACCATCGGTATCCCGATCCACTGGGGTTACGAAGGGGTGGCGAAGAAAGGGTTTATTGCCAACACCCTGACGCCTTTCGTCGGCGATGCGAACACGCAGACGCCGGAGTTTAAGGCCTTCCTCGTGAACGTGGAAAAGGTGTAACGGAGACGACTTATGGCTTATCAATCGCAAGACATTATTCGTCGTTCCGCGACTAACGGTCTTACCCCCGCGCCTCAGGCGCGGGACCACCAGCAGGAAGTGGCGAAGCTTATCGACGTGACCACCTGTATCGGCTGTAAAGCCTGTCAGGTGGCCTGTTCGGAGTGGAACGATCTGCGTGATGAAGTGGGTCACAACGTCGGGGTTTACGATAACCCTGCCGATCTGACCGCCAAATCCTGGACGGTAATGCGCTTCTCGGAAGTGGAGCAGAACGACAAACTGGAATGGCTGATCCGCAAGGATGGCTGTATGCACTGCGCCGATCCGGGCTGCCTGAAGGCCTGTCCGTCTGAAGGCGCTATCATTCAGTATGCCAACGGTATCGTCGACTTCCAGTCTGAGCAATGCATTGGCTGCGGCTACTGCATCGCCGGCTGTCCGTTTGACGTGCCGCGACTGAACCCGGAAGACAACCGCGTCTACAAATGTACGCTGTGCGTCGACCGCGTGAACGTCGGCCAGGAGCCGGCCTGCGTGAAGACCTGCCCAACCGGCGCTATCCACTTTGGCTCCAAAGAGGATATGAAAACGCTGGCGGGCGAGCGCGTAGCCGAGCTGAAAACCCGTGGTTACGACAACGCAGGCCTGTACGATCCGGCCGGTGTTGGCGGTACGCACGTGATGTACGTGCTGCACCACGCCGACAAGCCGAATCTCTATCACGGCCTGCCGGAGAACCCGGAAATCAGCGCCACGGTTAAATTCTGGAAAGGCATCTGGAAACCTCTGGCCGCCGTTGGCTTTGCGGCAACCTTCGCTGCCAGCATCTTCCACTATGTCGGTGTCGGTCCGAACCGTGCAGACGAGGATGAAGACAACCTGCATGAAGAGAAAGACGAGGTGCGCAAATGAAAAGACGTGACACCATCGTGCGCTACACGGCGCCGGAACGTATCAACCACTGGGTCACCGCCTTCTGCTTCATGCTGGCGGCGATAAGCGGACTGGGGTTCTTCTTCCCCTCCTTCAACTGGTTGATGCAGATCCTGGGTACGCCGCAGCTGGCGCGCATCCTGCACCCGTTCGTCGGGGTGGTGATGTTCGCTTCATTCATCATCATGTTTTTCCGCTACTGGCACCACAACCTAATCAATCGGGATGATATCTTTTGGGCGAAGAATATTCGTAAGATCGTCGTCAACGAGGAAGTGGGTGATACCGGGCGCTATAACTTCGGCCAGAAATGCGTATTCTGGGCGGCGATTATCTTCCTGGTACTGCTGCTGGTGAGTGGCGTGATCATCTGGCGTCCGTATTTCGCACCTGCTTTCTCAATCCCGGTGATCCGATTTGCGTTAATGCTGCATTCATTTGCAGCAGTGGCGTTAATTGTGGTTATCATGGTGCATATTTACGCCGCCCTCTGGGTGAAAGGCACCATTACCGCGATGGTGGAAGGCTGGGTAACCAAGACGTGGGCGAAGAAACATCACCCACGCTGGTACCGGGAAGTCCGCCAGAAACAGGAAAAGCCATCTGAATGAGTATTCGCATAATCCCGCAAGATGAGCTGGGTTCGAGCGAGAAACGCACGGCGGAAGTGATTCCGCCGTTACTGTTCCCCAGACTTAAAAACCTCTACAACCGCCGCGCGGAACGCCTGCGCGAGCTGGCTGAGAGCAACCCACTCGGCGACTATCTGCGCTTTGCGGCGCTGATCGCCCACGCCCAGGAAGTGGTGCTGTACGACCATCCGCTGCAGATGGACCTGACCGCGCGCATCAAAGAGGCGAACGCGCAGGGCAAACCGCCGCTGGATATCCACGTTCTGCCGCGCGATAAACACTGGCACAAGCTACTGCACTCCCTGATTGCCGAGCTGAAGCCAGAGATGAGCGGCCCGGCGCTGGCGGTGATCGAGAACCTCGAAAAAGCCTCTGAGCAGGAGCTGGAGCTGATGGCGAGCGCGCTGTTTGCCTCAGATTTTGCCTCCGTCAGCAGCGACAAGGCCCCGTTCATCTGGGCGGCGCTGTCGCTCTACTGGGCGCAAATGGCCAGCCTGATCCCCGGAAAAGCTCGTGCTGAGTACGGCGAAGCGCGTCAGTTCTGCCCGGTGTGCGGTTCGATGCCGGTGTCGAGCATGGTGCAAATCGGTACCACCCAGGGCCTGCGCTATCTGCACTGCAACCTGTGTGAAACCGAGTGGCACGTGGTGCGCATCAAATGCAGCAACTGCGAGCAGACCCGCGACCTGCACTACTGGTCGCTGGAAAACGAACAGTCTGCGGTGAAAGCCGAAAGCTGCGGCGATTGCGGCACCTACCTGAAGATTCTTTATCAGGAAAAAGACCCGAAGGTGGAGGCCGTCGCCGACGATCTCGCCACGCTGATTCTGGACGCAAAAATGGAGCAGGAAGGCTTTGCCCGCAGCTCTATCAACCCGTTCCTGTTCCCGGGTGAAGGGGAGTAATTTCCTGTAATCGTGCCGGGCGGCGCAGGCTTGCCCGGCCTACAGTTGATAAGGCGAAACGACCCCTGCTATCCCGGCGAAATCTTTTGTATTTCGTGAGATTAATGGGCAATTTCTGCTTTGAGCTGTAGCCAGAATGATGGCATCCGGCAGTTTCATTCCATGCTCACCACTCATCACGCAGTTTACGCTCGTACTCAAGCCCGTCTTCTTGCTCATTACCCCAAAGACCCAGCGCATCACGAATAACTGAAGAACTTTGCTGGTCGAGATACTGCTCTATTGCTTCTCGTAGCAACTCAGCGCGAGGCTGGTTTCGCAGTTGTTTGAGGTTATCGAGTCGCTGAATGACGTTATCCGACAAATCGATCAGTATTCTGCCCATTTCAAGTTTCGCCAATAGAGTCATATATCATCCCAGCATCTCGTCAACGGTTAATTTTCAGGCAAAATACACGTTATTAATTTGTGGTTAAAGCGAATTATTGAGGCAGCGCGCGCTTTTGCGAGCCGCTTTCCAGATTTAAATCCCCACCAAAATCCTCTGTTATCATCTGCATAAAACCAGGCTATAAAACTGTTTATTCATACAGGTAAAGGAAAGCACTCATGGCACTGGAAAAAGGTATTGATCAACTGGTTCAGGAGTTTATCGCCGCAGGGAAACCCTCTTCGCGTAGCCAGAGTATTGATGACCGGAGAGCAGGCTACGTTGCCAGTACGGTGCTTGCCGGGGAGAGTGAAACTCGTGTTCAGGCAACAACGCAGGAGCTCGACGGAATCACTTTTCGCATTTTTTTCGCCGCTCAACGCACCTGAAAGGCTGCCCGCCATTATCTATTATCACGGCGGGTGTTTTGTCAGTAAGGGGAATAAATTAAGAATAACCATAATGACGATAAAGTAATTAAAGTTTGCACCGCCAAAATCTGCACAGCAGAATAAATCGCCCAAAGCAATGTGATAAAGGAAGAATAATCATCACATTCCCCTCCCACCATTATTGTTAATTATCTAACTTCTTTGATTAATGGATTATATCAATGAATAAATTTTCTCTGGCGATTTTACTGACAGCCTCCCTCACCAGCAGTATGGCACTGGCAAATAATCACACTTTTTCTGTTGGTTTTGCGCACAGCGAAGTGCACGGCTTTGACAACCTGAACGGCGTAAATGCCCAGTACCGCTATGAATTCAGCTCACCATTTAGCCTGCTTGGCTCGTTCTCCTGGATGAAAGCGCACGCTAAGCAGGCATATTTAACGGGCAGCGATATTGTTCATAATGATATAGATCTGAATTATTACTCTTTGCTGGCAGGCCCGGCGTATCGTTTAAATGATTACGTCTCTTTCTATGCCGTTGGCGGCACAGCCTGGGTGAAGGCAACCGGAAATACTCGCTGGATGACTTACGGTAATAATGAAGTGAACCATAACGGTATTTCTGAAAAATCAGCGTCTTTTGCGTGGGGCGTCGGAATGGTAATGAACCCGTTCAACGCGCTCTCTATTAATCTCGGCTATGAAGGCACGAAAGCAAATCTGGATCGCAACAAAGCAATAAATGGTTTCAACGTCGGCATGGGCTACCGTTTTTAAACCAGCGGGCTGGCTTTAAACGAGAGTTACCCGTTTCACCTGGGTAACTCTCAACGCTGGATATTACTCTTCCTCGTTCCCGCCCTCTTCATAGGCGCCAAACGGCTTCGCGGGCAGCACGATATAGGTTCCTTCAAACACCGCGCCTGAGGTCTCGTCGCCGAACAGCTCCACCAGCATCTGCACGCGGGCTTTGCGACCGCGCGCCAGGCGATCGAGATCGCCGCTCAGGGAGCCTAAATCAGCCACGGCACTCGGTTTACCGGTGATGGGACGACTGTAGCGGATATGGGCGTCGGCCAGAATGATGGTGCCGCCAAGGTGGCGCTCACGCAGCATCAGCCAGATAAGCCCCCAGCCGGTAAGCGTGGCCAGCGAGAACAGGCTGCCGGCAAACAGCGTGTGGTGCGGATTCTGGTTGCCGATTTCCGGCATGGTGGTGATAAATTTCTGCCCGGTATACTGCTGAATGCGCACACCCATCTTTTCACTCAGGGGAATGTGCTGATACCAGGCCTGCTGCAGCTGACCGCACCAGTCGGCGCGATGGAGAATATCATCCAGCGAGGCGATAGGTTTGATCATCAAAAAGTGACGAATCGGGGTGGTTTGCGGCGCGGTGATTTCGCCCTGATTAATGAAACCCAGCTTGGCAAAGAACTCCACCGCGTCTTCACGCGCGCTACAGGTGACGCGCTTCACGCCCTCCTGACGGGCCACGGACTCCAGCGTCATCGCCATCAGCGTGCCGAGACCTTTATCCTGCACGGAAGGGTGCACCGCCATAAAGCGGATAGAGGCTTCATTATCGGCATTGATATACAGCCGTCCTACGGCGACAAGGTTGCCCTCTTCATCCATCACCATCTGGTGATGCGCCATGGCGTCCCAGGCGTCGCGTTCCGACCCTTTCGGCTGATGTAATGGCTTACGCAGCATCTCCCAGCGGAACTGGTAGTAAAGCGCTAACTCTTCTTCTGTTTGCGGTACTCGAAGGTGATACATAGCTGTACTCTCTCTGGTTACCCGCGGCCATACCGTCAGCTCACTCATATCTGGAGCCAGAAAGTGACAGGGCCATCATTGACCAGCGAAACCTGCATATCTGCAGCGAATCGTCCGGTCTGTGTATGCATCTCTTGCTGGCGGCAACGCCCGACAAAATAGTCATAAAGCGCTTCTGCCCGATCCGGCGCAGCCCCTTTAGAGAAGCCCGGGCGCATGCCGCGCTCGGTATCGGCTGCCAGCGTAAACTGTGACACCACCAGCACGCTGCCACCCGCCTGCTGGACGTTAAGGTTCATTTTGCCATCCGCATCGCTGAAGATGCGGTAACCCAACACGCGCTCGCACAGGCGGTTGGCTTTTTGCTCGTCGTCATCCCTTTCGACACCCAACAGGACTAAAAGTCCCGGACCAATTTCGCCCGTCACGTCCCCCTCCACGGTGACGCTGGCACGGGTTACGCGCTGAATCAATGCAATCATGGTTGGTCTGCTTCTCGTTGTTTTTCGGCTTCTGCTGCTTTTTTTAGCTCGCGGTATACCCCGAGAGTGACAGTAATTTCCGCGCCAAGCAAGACGATACACCAGGTCCAGTATACCCAGACGAATAAAATGGGGATCACCGCCAGCACGCCATAAATCAGCTGATAGGAGGGGAACATGGTGATGTAAAGCGCGAACCCTTTCTTGCCCAGTTCAAACAGCAGAGCGGCAACCAGCGCCCCTGTCATCGCATCCCGGTTAGGCACGCGCGTCGTCGGAACAATGCTGTAAAGCAGCCAGAAAGAGAGCCACGAGAGGAGAAGCGGGAAGATACGCAGCACATCGTCAATCACGCTGTTGAGTTCGCTGGCCCAGCGTAACGAGAGCAGATAGGAGCTGATCGCCAGGCTGGCCCCGGCCAGCAGCGGCCCCAGGGTCAGGATCATCCAGTAAACCGCAAACGAATACACTTTCGGACGCGCGCGGGTGCTGCGCCAGATAGTATTCAGCGCACTGTCAATGGCATACATCAGCAGCAGCGCGGTGACGATAAGCCCGCAGGCACCTACCGCCGTCATCTTGCTGGAGTTAGCAACAAACTGCTCAATGTAATTCTGGATGACATCACCGGTTGCCGGCATGAAATTAGCAAACACAAAATGCCGCAGCTGCAGGCTGACATCAGAAAACATCGGAAAGGCGGCAAAAAGGGCAAAGATGACAGCCACCAGCGGCACAAGGGAGAGCAGCGACACGTAGGCAAGATTGCCTGCCAGCGTCGTCATGTTGTCCTCGTCGATGCGGTGCCAGAGAAGTTTTAGCCACGCACGAAACGGCCTGGTGTGGTGGCTTGCTTTTTGATGAACGTTTTTTAGCATAACTGCTTCGCAAAGTAGTCGGGTATCGTCTGTTTTCCGGTCACCAGAATTGACGTGATACCCAACTGGTTAGCTCCCTCTATATTATCGACGTTATCGTCAAAAAAGACGGCATCCCCGGCAGAGAATCCTTCAGCCTGTAGAACGGCCTGGTAGATGCGCGCTTCCGGCTTACGCATTCCCATCTCCTGGGAGAGATAGATCTTGTCCGCTGCTGCCTTCACTTCTGGATACTCTTCCGGCCAGAAGGTAGTGTGCAGACGATTGGTATTGGAGAGCACCACCACCCGATGCCCCTGCTCGCGCAGTTTGTGCATGATGGCAATCACGTCAGGGCGGATACCGACAAAGATAGCCTGCCAGCCGTGGGAAAATTGTTCGTAACTGAGCGAAAGCTCCATCTCCTGACAGAGCTTTTCGGCAAAGACTTCATCGGATATCTCCCCGCGCTCATGCTGATGGAAAGCCTCGCCCATGGTAAAACTTTGCTTTAGCGTGGCCAGCGGAACGCGGCTGAAATTACTCCATGCACCCAGCACACGATTGAAGTCGATATCGACGATTACGTTTCCTAAATCAAAGATATAGAGCATGTATTTCTCCTTTTCGCCGTGAAAAGTAACTGTAGCGGGAAAGAAGATGTTTGGCTATGAGGCGCGGAGCACCCCTGAAAAGAAAAAACCCCGCCAGAAGGCGGGGTTTCAGAGGACGGAGAGAAGAAAATTAATCTTCTTTCGGACCGCGCATTGCGCGTTTACGATCGTTCTCAGTCAGGTGACGTTTACGGATACGGATAGACTGTGGAGTCACTTCTACCAGTTCGTCGTCATCGATGAATTCCAGAGCCTGTTCCAGAGTCATCTTAACCGGTGGAACCAGAACCGTTGCTTCGTCAGTACCGGACGCACGCATGTTGGTCAGTTTCTTACCGGTCAGGCAGTTTACAGTCAGGTCGTTAGAACGGCTGTGAATACCGATGATCTGGCCTTCATAAACTTCTGCACCGTGACCCAGGAACAGCTTACCGCGATCCTGCAGGCTGAACAGGGCGAACGCAACCGCTTTACCCTGACCGTTGGAGATCAGAACGCCGTTGTTACGCTGGCCAACTTCGCCCGGACGAACGTCGTCGTAGTGGCTGAAGGTGGAGTACAGCAGACCAGTACCGGAAGTCATGGTCATGAACTCTGAACGGAAGCCGATCAGACCACGGCTTGGGATCACGTAGTCGAGACGTACGCGGCCTTTGCCATCTGGATTCATGTTTTTCAGGTCGCCTTTACGCTCACCCAGTGCCTGCATTACAGAACCCTGGTGCTGCTCTTCGACGTCCAGCGTTACGTTTTCGAACGGCTCTTGTTTACGGCCGTCGATTTCGCGGAAGATAACTTTCGGACGGGAAACCGCCATCTCGAAACCTTCACGACGCATGTTTTCGATCAGAACTGACAGGTGCAGCTCACCACGACCGGAAACACGGAATGCGTCAGCATCCGGCGTTTCTTCAACACGCAGCGCAACGTTGTGCACCAGCTCTTTGTTCAGGCGGTCAAGGATCTGACGGGAGGTAACGAACTTACCTTCTTTACCACAGAACGGAGAGGTGTTGACGTTGAAGAACATGGATACGGTTGGTTCATCAACGGACAGGGCCGGCAGCGCTTCGACGTTCTGCGGATCGCAGATGGTGTCGGAGATGTTCAGCTCACCCAGACCGGTGATGGCGATGATGTCGCCCGCTTCAGCGATGTCGCTATCGATACGCTCCAGACCCAGGTGAGTCAGAACTTTACCGACTTTACCGTTACGGGTTTTGCCTTCGCTATCGATGATAGTAACCTGCTGGTTAGGCTTCACTTTACCGCGCTTGATACGACCAATGCCGATTACACCAACGTAGTTGTTGTAGTCGAGCTGAGAGATCTGCATCTGCAGGGTACCGTCGAGATCGACGTTTGGCGCAGGAACACGGTCAACAATCGCCTGGTACAGCGGGGTCATGTCTTCAGCCATGTCTTCGTGGTCCAGACCTGCGATACCGTTCAGCGCAGAAGCGTAAACGATCGGGAAGTCCAGCTGTTCGTCGGTGGCGTCCAGGTTTACGAACAGGTCGAAGACCTGATCAACAACCCAGTCAGGACGCGCGCCAGGGCGGTCAACTTTGTTGATAACCACGATTGGCTTCAGACCATGGGCAAATGCCTTTTTGGTTACGAAGCGCGTCTGCGGCATTGGGCCATCCATTGCGTCAACGACCAGCAGCACGGAATCGACCATGGACATTACACGTTCAACTTCACCACCGAAGTCGGCGTGCCCCGGGGTATCAACGATGTTGATACGGTAGTCATTCCATTTGATAGCGGTGTTTTTAGCGAGGATGGTAATCCCACGCTCTTTCTCCAAATCGTTGGAGTCCATCACGCGTTCTTGAGTTTCGGCACGCGCATCGAACGTACCGGATTGCTGCAGCAGCTTATCAACCAGGGTAGTTTTTCCATGGTCAACGTGCGCGATGATGGCGATATTACGCAGATTTTCGATCACAACTTTGCCTCAGGCATTTAGAAATAGCGCGTTATTGTACACGGATTAATCGCACTACAAAACAGGATCACAAACATCCCCCGCAAACAAGTATCGCAGAGATGCTTTGTGATCGCTTTCACGGAGCGGTAAAGGGGCACTTTAACGTAAATTGCACCAATATGGTGCTCAATGTTCACATTGAAGCACTATACTGGTGCAACAAAACCATCCTGGTGCAGCCCTTTTGCACTATGGTGCGCATGATAACGCCTTTTTGGGGTGTTTTAAAAGTTGGCACAGATTTCGCTTAGTAAAAATACGGCAACAAAAGGCAACATCGCCTGCCTTACACAGAATTTGAAGACCTCGTTACCACGACGACAATGACCAATCTGGAGAGTTAAGTATGTCCGCTGAACACGTTTTGACGATGCTGAACGAACATGAAGTGAAGTTTGTTGATCTGCGCTTCACCGATACCAAAGGTAAAGAACAGCACGTCACTATTCCTGCTCATCAGGTGAATGCCGAATTCTTTGAAGAAGGCAAAATGTTTGACGGCTCCTCGATTGGTGGCTGGAAAGGTATCAACGAATCCGACATGGTACTGATGCCTGACGCATCTACCGCGCTCATTGACCCGTTCTTCGAAGAGTCTACCCTTATCATCCGTTGCGACATCCTCGAGCCAGGCACCCTGCAGGGCTACGACCGCGACCCACGCTCCATCGCTAAACGCGCTGAAGAGTACCTGCGCTCCACCGGCATCGCAGACACCGTTCTGTTCGGGCCAGAGCCAGAGTTCTTCCTGTTCGACGACATCCGTTTTGGTGCGACCACGTCCGGTTCCCACGTTGCTATCGATGATATCGAAGGCGCATGGAACTCCTCCACCAAATACGAAGGCGGTAACAAAGGTCACCGTCCAGCAGTCAAAGGCGGTTACTTCCCGGTTCCACCGGTTGACTCTTCACAGGACATCCGTTCTACCATGTGTCTGATCATGGAAGAGATGGGCCTGGTTGTTGAAGCGCACCACCATGAAGTTGCAACTGCTGGCCAGAACGAAATCGCCACCCGTTTCAACACCATGACCAAAAAAGCGGACGAAATTCAGATCTACAAATACGTTGTTCACAACGTTGCGCACCGCTTCGGTAAAACCGCGACCTTCATGCCAAAACCAATGTTTGGCGACAACGGTTCCGGTATGCACTGCCACATGTCCCTGTCCAAGAACGGGACTAACCTGTTCGCTGGTGACAAGTATGCGGGTCTGTCCGAGCAGGCTCTGCACTACATTGGCGGCGTAATCAAACACGCTAAAGCGATCAACGCCCTGGCGAACCCAACCACTAACTCCTACAAGCGTCTGGTCCCAGGCTACGAAGCTCCAGTTATGCTGGCGTACTCTGCCCGTAACCGTTCTGCTTCTATCCGTATTCCAGTGGTTGCTTCCCCGAAAGCGCGTCGTATCGAAGTGCGCTTCCCGGACCCGGCTGCTAACCCATACCTGTGCTTCGCAGCGCTGCTGATGGCTGGTCTTGACGGTATCAAGAACAAGATCCACCCGGGCGAAGCAATGGACAAAAACCTGTACGACCTGCCGCCAGAAGAAGCGAAAGAGATCCCACAGGTTGCAGGTTCTCTGGAAGAAGCCCTGCTGGAGCTGGACAAAGACCGTGAGTTCCTGACTGCAGGCGGCGTGTTCACTGACGAAGCGATCGACGCTTACATCGCCCTGCGTATGGAAGAGAACGACCGCGTTCGCATGACTCCGCACCCGGTTGAGTTCGAACTGTACTACAGCGTCTAATCATTAATCCCTGTCGCGCGGCCTTTTTCCGCGCGAGATTGATAGCCGTTTTTTTGTTGCCGTGGAAACTTTTCAGCCCATCTTCGGATGGGCTTTTTTCACCGTCAACAAGCTGATCTCACGCGCTTTTTACCGCGGAAACGCTATACTGCACTAAAATGGTGCAAACGACTCCAGGAGACTGCTGAATGGCAACTGGCACGCTGCCCGATGCTGGGCAGATCCTCAATTCTCTCATCAACAGCATATTACTGGTCGACGACGAGCTGGCGGTGCATTACGCCAATCCCGCGGCCCAGCAGTTGCTGGCGCAAAGCTCGCGCAAACTGTTTGGCGCGCCGCTGCCCGAGCTGTTGAGTTATTTTTCCCTGAACATCGGCCTGATGCAGGAGAGCCTGCAGGCAGGACAGGGCTTTACCGATAACGAAGTTACGCTGGTGATCGACGGGCGCTCGCATATTCTGTCCCTGACCGCGCAGCGGCTGCCGGAAGGGCTGATTCTGCTGGAAATGGCGCCCATGGATAACCAGCGCCGCCTGAGCCAGGAGCAGCTTCAGCATGCCCAGCAGATTGCGGCCCGCGATCTGGTGCGTGGCCTCGCCCATGAGATTAAAAATCCGCTTGGCGGCCTGCGCGGTGCGGCACAGCTGCTCACCAAAGCCCTGCCCGACCCGGCGCTGGCGGAATACACCAACGTTATTATTGAGCAGGCCGATCGCCTGCGTAACCTGGTGGACCGCCTGTTAGGGCCGCAGCAGCCCGGCATGCACGTTACCGAAAGCATTCACAAAGTGGCCGAGCGCGTCGTGAAGCTGGTGTCGATGGAGTTGCCGGACAACGTCAGGCTGATTCGCGATTACGATCCCAGCCTGCCGGAACTGCCGCACGATCCCGACCAGATTGAGCAGGTATTGCTGAATATCGTGCGCAATGCCCTGCAGGCATTAGGCGCGGAAGGCGGAGAAATTATTCTGCGCACCCGCACCGCGTTCCAGCTGACGCTGCACGGCACGCGCTACCGCCTGGCGGCACGTATCGACGTTGAAGATAACGGTCCGGGCATCCCTTCCCATTTACAGGACACGCTGTTTTACCCGATGGTCAGCGGCCGTGAAGGCGGGACCGGGCTTGGCTTATCGATTGCCCGTAATTTGATAGATCAGCATTCCGGCAAAATTGAATTTACCAGTTGGCCGGGTCATACCGAGTTTTCGGTTTACCTGCCAATCAGGAAATAGAGGGTTAGGTTATGCAACGAGGGATAGTCTGGGTAGTTGATGACGATAGCTCCATCCGCTGGGTGCTCGAACGGGCGCTTACCGGAGCAGGTTTAAGCTGCACCGCGTTTGAAAGTGGCGCTGAGGTGCTTGATGCCCTCACCACCAAAACCCCGGATGTGCTGCTGTCCGATATCCGTATGCCGGGGATGGACGGGCTGGCGCTGTTAAAACAGATCAAGCAGCGCCATCCGATGCTTCCGGTCATCATAATGACCGCCCACTCCGATCTGGATGCGGCCGTCAGCGCCTATCAGCAGGGGGCGTTCGATTATCTGCCAAAACCGTTCGATATTGACGAAGCGGTGGCGCTGGTTGAGCGCGCCATTAGCCACTATCAGGAGCAGCAGCAGCCGCGCAATGCCCCGGTTTTCGGCCCCACCACCGACATCATTGGCGAAGCGCCGGCAATGCAGGATGTGTTTCGCATCATTGGCCGCCTGTCGCGCTCGTCCATCAGCGTATTGATTAACGGTGAGTCAGGTACCGGTAAGGAGCTGGTCGCGCATGCCCTGCATCGCCACAGTCCGCGTGCCAAAGCCCCGTTTATCGCCCTGAATATGGCGGCGATCCCCAAGGATTTGATTGAGTCCGAACTGTTCGGCCATGAAAAAGGCGCCTTTACCGGGGCCAATACCATCCGTCAGGGTCGCTTTGAGCAGGCCGACGGCGGGACGCTGTTCCTGGATGAGATTGGGGATATGCCCCTCGACGTCCAGACACGTCTGCTGCGCGTGCTGGCGGACGGACAGTTTTACCGCGTGGGCGGCTATGCGCCGGTTAAAGTGGATGTGCGCATTATTGCCGCCACCCACCAGAACCTCGAACTGCGCGTCCAGGAGGGGAAATTCCGTGAAGATTTATTCCACCGCCTGAACGTCATTCGCGTTCACCTCCCGCCGCTGCGTGAGCGTCGTGAAGATATTCCGCGTCTGGCGCGCCATTTCCTGCAGGATGCCGCCCGCGAACTGGGTGTCGAAGCCAAACTGCTGCACCCGGAAACCGAAGCGGCGCTGACGCGTCTGGCCTGGCCGGGCAACGTGCGTCAGCTGGAGAATACCTGTCGCTGGCTGACGGTGATGGCTGCCGGTCAGGAAGTATTGATTCAGGATCTCCCGCCAGAGCTTTTCGAAACCCATGTTCCGGAAAGCAGCACCGGGCAGAGCCTGCCCGACAGCTGGGCGACGCTGCTGGCGCAATGGGCCGATCGCGCCCTGCGTTCCGGTCATCAAAACCTGCTTTCTGAGGCACAGCCCGAGATGGAACGCACGCTGCTTATCACCGCGCTGCGCCATACTCAGGGCCATAAACAAGAGGCAGCACGCCTGCTTGGTTGGGGTCGCAATACCCTGACGCGTAAGTTAAAAGAGCTGGGGATGGAGTGATGCTCTCTTGCAGTGTAAAGAGAGTTAATCGAACGCAAACTGGTGTTATTTTGCGCTTTACTGTTCCGATGAGTTAAGTATGATCTCGCCCGGGAAAACGGGGGGATCATCATGCTGGAATCAATCGTGAATATGTTGTCTGGCGCAGCAGTCGAAAGCCATACGCCGCAAACGGCCGTTGCCGCGGTATTGTGTGCGGCGCTGGTTGGGCTGTTTAGTTAGATGCTTCGCTTACCCGGCCTGCATTTCGCGCTTTTGTAGGCCGGGTAAGGCGAGGCCGCCACCCGACAGTACGGCTTAAATCACGCGCGAGAACTGCTGCATACGGGCTTTCTGCCGCAGATAGGCGTCAAAGCACATACAGATATTACGAATCAACAGGCGTCCTTTCGGCGTCACCTCAATCGCACTCTCCGTCACATCCACCAGCCCGTCTTTCGCCAGCGGCGCCAGCAGCTTCATGTCTTCCACAAAGTAATCGGTAAAGTTGAGATCCCACTGCGCTTCGACCGCGCTGAAGTCGAGACGGAAGTTGCAGATCAGCGCTTTGATCACGTCCCGGCGAATGCAGTCGTCGCGGGTTAGCGCGATGCCGCGCCACAGGGCGTTGCCGGTCGCATCCACCTGCTGGTAGTAGAGCTTCAGCTCTTTCTGGTTTTGCGCATAGCAGTCGCCAATCATACTGATGGCCGAGACGCCCATCCCCAGCAGATCCGTATCGCCCTGAGTGGTATAACCCTGGAAGTTGCGGTGCAGGACACCTTCGCGCTGGGCAATGGCCAGTTCGTCATCCGGACGGGCGAAGTGATCCATACCGATAAACTGGTAGCCGGTCTGGGTCAACGAGGTGATGGTTTCCTGCAGGATATCCAGCTTTTGCTGGGCGGAAGGCAGGTCGGCATCCTTGATTTTACGTTGGGCAGCAAACAGCGTCGGCAGATGTGCATAGTTAAACACGCTCAGGCGATCCGGATTCAGCTCCGCCACGCGCTTCAGCGTAAAGGCAAAGCTCTCAGGCGTCTGCTTCGGCAGGCCATAAATCAGGTCAATATTGGTGGAGGTGAAGCCAATCTCCCGGGCATGATTCAACAGGGCAAAGATAAACTCTTCATCCTGCTCGCGGTTGACCAGGCGCTGGACCTCTTTGTTAAAGTCCTGCACGCCCATACTCAGGCGGTTAAAACCTTCGGCACGCAGATGATCGAGCACATCCAGCTCGATTTCGCGCGGATCCACTTCGATAGAGATCTCAGCATCCGCATTGAAACGGAAGTTATCCCGCAGCAGGGTCATCAGGCGGCTGATTTGCGCTTTATTCAGATAGGTTGGCGTACCGCCGCCCCAGTGCAGTTGGCTGACATGACGGCCGGCAAACTGCGGCGCACGATGCAGGATCTCCTGTTCAAGCGCATCCAGATATTGGTCCGCCTTATGCTGCTGACGGGTCACAATTTTATTGCAGCCACAGAAATAGCAGAGCTTGTGACAGAACGGGATATGAACGTACAGAGAAAGCGGGCGGTCAGGATAACGCGCCACGGCCTGCTGAAATTGGCTATCACCGAAGGCGTCGGAAAACTCCAGCGCAGTAGGATAAGAGGTATAACGCGGCCCGGAATAGTTATATTTCTGGATGAGGGCCAGATCCCAGTCGATGGTTGGTACAGACATGCTCACTCCTTCCGTTGGTGTCGCGTTCGTATACGGCGGCCCGTTCTGACCCCTGTGCGGGCCACGAATCGGGTGCGCAGCCACTTCTGTCGCCGCGACAACCGCCGTAGTTTAACGAATAACCACACCAGATAACATATAACCGGAAGGGTTATAAGCAGGACGAGTGAGCCTGCCGGGTGCAAATGTTAGTTTCCACCTTTCAACAGGCGCATCATATCTTCCTGTTTCTCTTCTTCTTCATCTTCGTCTTCATCATCATAGGAGAGACCCAACTGTTGCATCAGTTCATCGATACGATCCAGTTTGGCATCAACCCATGATTGCTCTTCAGCATTCAGGGCTTCGCCCTCTTCAAGACGTTCCAGCAGCGCGTCCAGGCGCTCATCGTTCTCCAGCATATCCAGCTCGGCCTGCGGTGAAAGCATAGGTTTCTCGCTCTTCGGTTTGTGCTGCCTGGTGACCGGGGCATCGGTCACGCCTAATGGAACAGGTGTTTTACTGCCGATACGCGGGTCTTTCTGCTGTTTGTTCTTCGCAGACGCGCCCGAAGTACCGCCACTCGCGCGGCTACCCGCAGCATGACCACGATGCTTTTTATCGCGTTTGCGATCGCGCGCTTCCTGATTCAGTTCTTCGCGCGTTTTGCGGCGTGCTTTTGCAGGACGTTTAGCGCCTGCAGCGGAGGTCGGTTTTTTCATGTTGTTTTGTCTTTAAGTCGTTTTCTTCAGTATAGAATTGCGGCGAAATCTAGCAGAAAGCAAGCAAAGAAAAAAGGCGACAGAGCAATCTGTCGCCTTTTTTCCTGACTCATAACCCATTACGGGTCTGACAATCCCTGTTTGCTTACAACTCACCCTGTTTGTCCGTTAGCAGGTACCGTCCGTGATATGTTCCGTTTCCCTTTAAAACGCCTCCAGGCGTACGTCTTCCTGACTGTCCTGTGTCTTCGCCTCCTGGCGCTCCTGACCCTCATCCTTGAGTCCGGTTCCTGTCGGCATCCTCGCCGTTGAGCGCTACTTTACCGTTTCCAGCTGTACGCACAAGCCACAAAGGCCGTTTATCCACGACTTTCAGACTAAGACTAAACGTTAATAGATTGATTTTAATGGTTTTGAAATTTTAGAGCTCTGCGATTTTTCTTAAATCTCCCATAGTTCAAATGGCAGATCTCTCACAAAGCCAGGGGTTTTTACTTACAGCCGTATTGCCGATGGGAAAAGCCTTTTCTCTCTGTTCAGGTATAATCCCCCCAACGTTACGAATTTCTGGAGACAACCACGTGACCAACCTGAATTATCACCAGACGCATTTTGTTCTTAGTGCGCCTGATATTCGCCATTTACCCGCCGATACGGGTCTCGAAGTGGCATTTGCTGGCCGGTCTAACGCGGGGAAATCCAGCGCTCTGAATACCCTGACCAATCAGAAAAGCCTGGCCCGTATCTCTAAAACGCCTGGCCGTACCCAGCTAATCAACCTGTTCGAAGTCGCGCCGGGCAAGCGCCTGGTGGACCTGCCAGGTTACGGCTATGCAGAAGTTCCGGAAGAGATGAAGCTCAAGTGGCAGCGCGCCCTGGGTGAATATCTGGAAAAACGCCTGTGCCTGAAGGGCCTGGTTGTCCTGATGGATATTCGTCATCCGCTTAAAGATCTCGATCAGCAGATGATCTACTGGGCCGTCGAAAGCGGGATCCAGGTGCTGGTGTTGCTCACCAAAGCCGACAAGCTGGCCAGCGGCGCGCGTAAAGCGCAGGTAAACATGGTGCGCGAAGCGGTTCTGGCGTTTAACGGTGACATCCAGGTCGAAGCGTTTTCTTCGCTGAAGAAGCAGGGCGTGGATAAACTGCGTGAGAAACTGGATACGTGGTATAGCGAACTGGAACCCGCTACAAAAGGGGATCAGTAAAGATGAGCGCGGCGATGTCCGCGCTTTTTTTTGCGCTGTTATTTTCTTTGCCGCAATAAAAAACGCCCCAGTCATTACTGACTGGGGCGGCTAAAATATTCAGCCAAATCCGATTACGTGAAGTAAAAGGTCTGAAAGATAGAACATCTTACCTCTGTACCCTACGTGAATAACTCTACCCTTTTTTAGACTACAGACAAAGCACTTTTTGTAGTTTTTTTTCATTCTTTACATAGGGAATTCTAATGATCATCACAAAACGTTCATGGATATGTTGCTTACTTACAGAAACAGTTGATATGCCATAAACACTTAGTGAGCTTGATCCCAGTTTTCTCCGTGACCCACTTCCACCAGCAACGGCACGTCCAGTTTCACGCTGTTCTCCATCAATTCGTGGATCTTTTTCGACACGGATTCCAGATCGTCTTTATGCACTTCGAACACCAGTTCATCGTGAACCTGCATGATCATCCGCACCCGCGGCTGCTCTTTCTCCAGCCAGGCGTCAACAGCGATCATTGCACGTTTAATGATGTCCGCAGCCGTTCCCTGCATTGGGGCGTTGATTGCAGCACGCTCAGCGCCGGCACGTCGGGCAGCATTGCTGGATTTGATGTCCGGCAGATAGAGGCGACGCCCTTCCAGGGTCTCGACATAGCCTTTTTCTTTCGCCTGAGCACGCGTATTTTCCATATATTGCAGAACGCCCGGATATCGCTCGAAATAGAGATCCATATACTTCTGCGACTCTTTACGCGGAATGTTGAGCTGGCGGGAGAGACCAAAGGCGCTCATGCCGTAGATCAGACCAAAGTTGATCGCTTTAGCACTGCGACGCTGTTCGCCGGTAACGCTCTCCAGCGACATACCAAATACTTCCGCCGCCGTTGCCCGGTGAATGTCCTGCCCTTCAGCAAAGGCGGTCAACAGGCCTTTATCCCGGGAGAGGTGCGCCATGATGCGCAGCTCAATCTGTGAATAGTCAGCAGAGACAATGATGTAATCCTCTGGCGCAATAAACGCCTGACGAATACGACGCCCTTCTTCATTACGCACCGGAATGTTTTGCAGGTTAGGATCGGTTGAGGACAGGCGCCCGGTGGCCGCCACGGCCTGATGATAAGAAGTATGCACGCGGCCCGTCTTCGGGTTGATCATCAGCGGCAGCTTATCGGTGTAGGTCGATTTCAGCTTTGCCAGGCCACGGTACTGAAGGATCACTTTTGGCAGCGGATAGTCCAGCGCCAGCTCCTCAAGCACCTCTTCTGAGGTGGACGGCGCGCCGCCAGGGGTTTTCTTCAGCGGCTTGATACCCTGCTTTTCAAACAGGATGGTCTGCAGTTGTTTGGTGGACGAGAGGTTGAACGGCTCGCCGGCAATCTCATGCGCTTTTTGCTCCAGCTCGTTCAGGCGCAGGGCGATCTCCTCCGAGTGCTTATGCAATACAGCCGGATCGATCTTAACGCCGTTGCGCTCGATGCGGGACAGCACCGGCACCAGCGGCATCTCGATATTCTGGAACACGTTCAGCGGCCCGGCGTCTTTTTCGAGCTTAGGCCACATCTTCAAATGCAGTTGCAGGGTGACATCGGCATCTTCCGCAGCATAGTGTCCGGCCTCTTCCAGCGCGATCTGGTTAAAGGTCAGCTGATTCTTGCCCTTACCCGCGATCTGTTCAAAGGTAACGGTTTTATGCTTTAGCCAGCGGTCAGAGAGGGAATCCATATCGTGACGACCGGCTACGCTGTCGAGGATATAAGACTCCAGCATGGTATCGAACGCAATACCGCGCAGCTCGATGCCGTAGTTTTGCAGGATACCGCGATCGAACTTCAGGTTTTGCCCAACCTTCAGTGCTTTTTCATCTTCAAGGAGCGGCTTGAGGAGTTCGAGCACGCGTTCACGTGTGAGCTGCACAGGTGCGTCGAGATAGTCGTGAGCCACCGGCACATAGGCGGCGACGCCAGGTTCTGTTGCAAATGAGAGGCCCACCATATTGGCGGAGACGTTATCAAGGCTGTCGGTTTCGGTATCAAACGCGAATACCGGCGCCTGCTTTAATTTTTCGATCCAGCCCAACAGCTGCGCTTCATCAAGGACGGTTTCGTAATGCTCGGAAGAGAGAATGCTGGCGGCTTCTTCTACCGCATCTTCTGCATCAATCACCAGGGTCTCTTTTGGCTTGATCGCCGGTTTAGCCCCTTTCGCCTGCAGCCATTTCCCCGCTTCAACATCGGTGATCCAGCGTTTGAACTCATATTGCTTAAACAGACCCAGCAGCTCTTCGGCAGCAGGTTGCTGCACTTCAAGCTGATCGCAGGTCAGTTCCAGTTCGACGTCCGTTTTGATGGTTGCCAGCTGATAGGAGAGGTATGCCACCTCTTTGTTCTGCTCAAGCTTCGCGGCCATGGTTTTTGCACCGCGGAAGGTCAACCCGGCAATTTTATCCTGCTCGCTGTACAGCGTATCCAGCCCGCCCAGCCCCTGCAGCAGCGCCTGAGCCGTCTTCTCACCCACGCCCGGCACGCCAGGAATGTTATCGGAGGAGTCGCCCATCAATGCGAGGAAATCGATGATCAGTTCTGGCGGCACGCCATACTTCGCCACCACCTCTTCCGGTCCAAGAATGGTGTTGGTCATGGTATTAATCAGGGTGATCCCCGGCGTGACCAGCTGCGCCATGTCTTTATCGCCAGTACTGATCAGTACCGGACGGCCCATCTTCTCGGCTTCTCGCGCCAGCGTACCGATAACGTCGTCAGCCTCTACGCCCGAGACGGCCATTAAAGGCAGCCCCATCGCTTTTACCATCTTATGCAAGGGTTCAATCTGCGCGCGCAGATCGTCCGGCATCGGCGGACGATGGGATTTGTAATGCTCGAACAGCTCATCCCGGAAAGTTTTGCCTTTCGCATCGAAGACTACGGCAGCATGGCTCGGCTGATACTGCATGATCAGACTACGCAGCATATTCAGCACGCCATACATTGCGCCCGTAGGCTCTCCTGCGCTGTTAGTCAGCGGAGGAAACGCATGATACGCCCGGTAGAGGTAAGACGAACCGTCGACGAGAATAAGCGGATTTTCGGGGATCTGAACCATAATGTCCGTGCCTTTAAGGAATTTATGGATAAAGGATGCCACAGAAGGATGAAAACATCAGTTTTTCACGGTCAATACAGCCAAAGATTTTGTGATCCTCAGGATCGCTCGCAAATCAAATCTGTGGATAAGTTTGTGAATACTTTCTAACACCTGGATTAATTGTGCTGAAAGTGGATCGTTTATCTAAATATTATTATTAATAATCAGATAATTATCATTCGATCGCGATCTCATATTTTCGGTTGATGACAATTTACTCCATGTGGATATAAGCCACGCCATTTTGGCGACACAGGATTTTTCTCCACAACGCGTGCAAATCATTCGTCCCGCCAAGTTAAAGCGCCATCATTTGGCAGTTTTCTGGTAAAATCAGCGCCCGGTGTCTGTTTATCAGGCGCTTACCATAGCTAACTACCTGAAAACATTCATCATGCCTAGACTGCTGGCTGCGATCATACTCCTGTTAAGCATCGCATTAACTATTCTGGTCACCATTGCCTGTTCTGTGCCGATCATCATCGCCGGAATAATTAAACTGCTTTTACCCATTCCCGTCGTCTGGCGTGCTGTATCTGCATTCTGCAACTTTATGATGTACTGCTGGTGTGAAGGCCTGGCGGTACTGCTCCGCCTTAACCCGCATCTGAAATGGGACGTTCAGGGTCTGGATGGTCTCAACAAGAAAAACTGGTATTTGCTCATCTGCAACCACCACAGCTGGGCCGATATCGTGGTGTTATGCGTGCTGTTCCGCAAACATATTCCGATGAACAAGTATTTCCTCAAGCAGCAGCTTGCCTGGGTACCCTTTATTGGACTGGCCTGTTGGGCGCTGGATATGCCTTTCATGAAGCGCTACTCCCGCAGCTATCTGATTCGCCATCCTGAACGCCGCGGCAAAGATGTTGAAACAACCCGTCGCTCTTGCGAGAAGTTTCGCGCGCACCCCACCACCATCGTCAATTTTGTTGAAGGCTCTCGCTTTACCGAAGAGAAAAAGCAGCAGACCCGCTCATCCTATAGCAACCTCCTGCCACCAAAAGCGGCCGGCATCGCCATGGCGCTGAACGTACTGGGTCAACAGTTCGATAAATTACTGGACGTGACGCTGTGTTATCCGGAAAACGATAAGACCCCGTTTTACGATATGCTCAGCGGTAAGTTAACGCGGATCGTGGTGCGTATTAATCTGGTGCCAGTGGCGGAAGAGTTACATGGGGATTATGTTAACGATAAAAACTTTAAGCGACGTTTCCAGCTCTGGCTGAATACGCTATGGACGGAAAAAGACGCGCTAATCACCAGGATTAAAGCCCAATACAAAAACGCCGGTCATTGACCGGCGTTTTCTTTATTACTTCTTCTCAACCAGATATTTCACGGTGTCAGCATACTGCTGCACGAAGATGTCCATGCTGCTGGTATCCATACCCTGCATATTCAGCTGGTATTTACCGTTAACGTACATGGCCGGAACACCACGCAGTTGCAGATCGGCCGCCGCTTTTTCCTGCTGCGCGACCAGGGATTTCACCACAAAGCTATTCCAGGCTGCATCGTATTCTTCACCCTTCACACCCGCATCGACAAATACTTTACGGATATCGGCAGTGGTTTGTACGGCCTGAGTTTTCTGCACGGCTTCAAACATTGGCGCAGTGATTTTGTCTTCCACACCCAGGGCCATCGCTACCGCCCACGCCTGCGTTAAGTCTTTACCCAGCGGGCCAAGGAACTCAACGTGATACTTGGTCATTTTGGTGCCTTCTGGCAGCTTTTTCTTCACGTTATCGGAAACATGAAGAACCTGCTCGAACTCATAGCAGTGCGGGCAATAGAATGAGAAGAACTCGAGAACCTGAGGTTCTCCGGCAACAGGTTTGTCGAGGGTAATGTACTGCTTACCATCGGTGAACTGTGCAGCCGAAGCGCTAAATGCCAGAATCATACCTGCCAGCGCCAGCCATATTTTTTTCATGATCAACTCTCTCCTGGATGTGTTCGATTAATACATTGGCGTTAATTGCAAAGGGGGTTCCTGCAGAACCTTTACCTGTTCAATAAATGTGGATATCTGGTTACGCCAGTAATCTTCCCCGGTAAGCCACGGGAAGTTTCTGGGGAACGCGGGGTCGTCCCAACGCCTGATTAACCATGCAAGATAATAAACAAAACGCATGGCGCGTAAAGGTTCGATTAATGCAATTTCGTCTGAATTAAAGGGGCTGAACTCTTCATAAGCTTCGATAATCGTCTCAAGCTGCATCCGCTGCTCGGCTTTATCGCCATTCAGCAGCATCCAGAGATCCTGAATAGCAGGTCCCATTCTCGCATCATCGAGATCGACAAATAATGGCCCGTCACGCCAGAGGATATTTCCGGCATGGCAATCGCCGTGCAGGCGCAGCGTTTTGACGTTGTTATCCCAGCGCGCGATAACGGCATTAATTAAGCCGTCCGTCGCGGCAAGAAAATCAGCTTTCAGACCTGAAGGGATAAGCGAGGATGTTTCAAATACCTGACGCGGTTCGAGGAGATATTCCTGTATCCCGATGGTGGGGCGTGAGGTAAAGGCGCTTTTCTTTCCCGTCTGGTGAATGCGCCCTAAATAACGGGCAACCCATTCCATCTGATCGATATTATCGGCTTCAAATTGTCGGCCACCGAGGCTTGGGAATACAGAAAAATAAAATCCCTGGTGCGACAGCAGCGTCTGGTCATTGAATTTAATGGGTGCAGCAACGGGAACATCATCGGCGACCATGTCGAGCGCGAACTGATGCTCTTCCTGAATCTGATCGGCTGACCAACGCTGCGGGCGATAAAATTTCACGACGAAGCGCTGACGATCCTCATCCTGAAACTGGTAGACGCGGTTTTCATAGCTGTTTAATGGGGTCAGACCTGAGTCCACCCGGATGCCCTGCTCAAACAGAGCATCCATAATGGTATCCGGGTGTAAGGTCTGGAAAGTAAAGGCCTGGTCGTTCATCCGATCATCCGGAAATTATACGAATGATTCAGGATATCATTTAACGGCGATTACGGTGGCGCCTCTTACAAGCTTTTACTCTTTAATTACGCCACGCGCGCGCAGCAGGGCTGTTTTGAAATCCTCTTCATAATCTTTCTGAATACCGGGGATCACGGCATCTTTGCCGGAATCGCGCATTTTCAGGTGATAGATCAGGATGTCATCAGAAAGGTCGGCCAGTTCACCCTCGTAGCCTGACTCCTGCGCCAGTTTCTGTAAGAATTGCACCAGGTTAAGTTCTGGCTCTTTTTGCCAGGCTGGCTGGAGAAGTTCGATAACTTCATTCAGACGTTTACATTTCATGGTAATACTCCTTTCATTTAGAGTGACACGTTATCAGGGTCAATCCCACAAGAAAAGAGGCGATATTCGTGAGCCAGATAAGCACGATCACCGGTGTGATTTTAGCCGGCGGCAAGGCGTCCCGTATGGGCGGAGTTGATAAAGGTCTGCAGGAGCTGAACGGCATACCGTTATGGCAGCATGTTGCACAGAGGCTAAGTAAACAAGTGAGCTCACTCGCTATTAGTGCCAACAAAAATCTCGCCGTTTATCAGGCAAGTGGATATCCCGTCTATCCCGATTTGCTGGCAGATTTCCCCGGGCCGCTGGCTGGCATGCTTTCCGTTATGCAGCAGTGTGACGCGGAGTGGTTTCTGTTTTGCCCCTGCGATACGCCGTTCATTCCTGATTATCTGGCTGAACGCTTTGTTCAACAGAGGGAAGCGGCAGCCGTTGTCTGGGCGCATGACGGCGAGCGCGATCATCCAACCATCGCGCTAATGCACCGTAGGCTGATGCCAGAATTACAGAACTACCTGGCTGCGGGAGAGCGTCGGGTGATGGTCTTCATGCGGCAGGCTGGCGGACATCCTGTCGATTTTAGCGAGATGAAACAGGCATTTATTAATATAAATACCCTCGAACAGATAGACACTATGCAGAGGCACCAATGATACCTGTTTTAGCGATCGCCGCCTGGAGCGGTACGGGTAAAACCACCCTTCTAAAAGCCATTATTCCGGCACTTTGTGCCAGGGGCGTGCGTCCGGGGCTTATCAAACATACCCACCACAATATGGATGTCGATATTCCCGGTAAAGACAGTTATGAACTACGCAAAGCTGGCGCGGCACAAACTATTGTCGCCAGCAGTCAGCGTTGGGCATTGATGACCGAGACGCCGGATGAAAGGGACGTTGATCTTCCTTATCTCATTAGCCGGATGGATCATTCGACGCTGGATCTGGTTCTGGTTGAAGGTTTTAAGCATGAGCCCGTGGCAAAGATCCTGCTGTTTCGCAGCGATACAGGGCATGACATTAATGAATTAACGCTTGATGAACATGTTATCGCGGTAGCCAGCGACATTTCACTGTCGCTTCAGGTACCGGTATTAGATATCAATGATGTGGAGGGCGTTGTCGATTTCATTCAACAATGGATGAGGTCTTTCCAGGCCGGGTAAGGCGGAGCCGCCACCCGGCTTTTCCGCGCATACGGCAAAAAACCCCGCACCTTGCGGTACGGGGTTTCTTTAATTGATGCCTGGCAGTTCCCTACTCTCGCATGGGGAGACCCCACACTACCATCGGCGCTACGGCGTTTCACTTCTGAGTTCGGCATGGGGTCAGGTGGGACCACCGCGCTACAGCCGCCAGGCAAATTCTGTAATCTGTATCAGCTGAAAATCGTCTCAAATCCCACCGAAACAGCTTCGGCGTTGTAAGGTTAAGCCTCACGGTTCATTAGTACCGGTTAGCTCAACGCATCGCTGCGCTTACACACCCGGCCTATCAACGTCGTCGTCTTCAACGTTCCTTCAGGACCCTTGAAGGGTCAGGGAGAACTCATCTCGGGGCAAGTTTCGTGCTTAGATGCTTTCAGCACTTATCTCTTCCGCATTTAGCTACCGGGCAGTGCCATTGGCATGACAACCCGAACACCAGTGATGCGTCCACTCCGGTCCTCTCGTACTAGGAGCAGCCCCCCTCAATTCTCCAGCGCCCACGGCAGATAGGGACCGAACTGTCTCACGACGTTCTAAACCCAGCTCGCGTACCACTTTAAATGGCGAACAGCCATACCCTTGGGACCTACTTCAGCCCCAGGATGTGATGAGCCGACATCGAGGTGCCAAACACCGCCGTCGATATGAACTCTTGGGCGGTATCAGCCTGTTATCCCCGGAGTACCTTTTATCCGTTGAGCGATGGCCCTTCCATACAGAACCACCGGATCACTATGACCTGCTTTCGCACCTGCTCGAGCCGTCACTCTCGCAGTCAAGCTAGCTTATGCCATTGCACTAACCTCCTGATGTCCGACCGATTAGCTAACCTTCGTGCTCCTCCGTTACTCTTTAGGAGGAGACCGCCCCAGTCAAACTACCCACCAGACACTGTCCGCAACCCGGATTACGGGTCCACGTTAGAACACCAGCCATTAAAGGGTGGTATTTCAAGGATGGCTCCACGCAGACTGGCGTCCACGCTTCAAAGCCTCCCACCTATCCTACACATCAAGGACCAGTGTTCAGTGTCAAGCTATAGTAAAGGTTCACGGGGTCTTTCCGTCTTGCCGCGGGTACACTGCATCTTCACAGCGATTTCAATTTCACTGAGTCTCGGGTGGAGACAGCCTGGCCATCATTACGCCATTCGTGCAGGTCGGAACTTACCCGACAAGGAATTTCGCTACCTTAGGACCGTTATAGTTACGGCCGCCGTTTACCGGGGCTTCGATCAAGAGCTTCTCCTTACGGATAACCCCATCAATTAACCTTCCGGCACCGGGCAGGCGTCACACCGTATACGTCCACTTTCGTGTTTGCACAGTGCTGTGTTTTTAATAAACAGTTGCAGCCAGCTGGTATCTTCGACTGATTTCAGCTCCACCCGCAGGGGCTTCACCTACATATCAGCGTGCCTTCTCCCGAAGTTACGGCACCATTTTGCCTAGTTCCTTCACCCGAGTTCTCTCAAGCGCCTTGGTATTCTCTACCTGACCACCTGTGTCGGTTTGGGGTACGATTTGATGTTACCTGATGCTTAGAGGCTTTTCCTGGAAGCAGGGCATTTGTTGCTTCAGCACCGTAGTGCCTCGTCATCACACCTCAGCGTTAACAAGGTACCGGATTTACCTGGAACCTCCGCCTACATGCTTAAACCGGGACAACCGTCGCCCGGCCAACATAGCCTTCTCCGTCCCCCCTTCGCAGTAACACCGAGTACAGGAATATTAACCTGTTTCCCATCGACTACGCCTTTCGGCCTCGCCTTAGGGGTCGACTCACCCTGCCCCGATTAACGTTGGACAGGAACCCTTGGTCTTCCGGCGAGCGGGCTTTTCACCCGCTTTATCGTTACTTATGTCAGCATTCGCACTTCTGATACCTCCAGCAAACCTCACAGTTCACCTTCAACGGCTTACAGAACGCTCCCCTACCCAACAACGCATAGCGTCGCTGCCGCAGCTTCGGTGCATGGTTTAGCCCCGTTACATCTTCCGCGCAGGCCGACTCGACCAGTGAGCTATTACGCTTTCTTTAAATGATGGCTGCTTCTAAGCCAACATCCTGGCTGTCTGTGCCTTCCCACATCGTTTCCCACTTAACCATGACTTTGGGACCTTAGCTGGCGGTCTGGGTTGTTTCCCTCTTCACGACGGACGTTAGCACCCGCCGTGTGTCTCCCGTGATAACATTCTCCGGTATTCGCAGTTTGCATCGGGTTGGTAAGCCGGGATGGCCCCCTAGCCGAAACAGTGCTCTACCCCCGGAGATGAGTTCACGAGGCGCTACCTAAATAGCTTTCGGGGAGAACCAGCTATCTCCCGGTTTGATTGGCCTTTCACCCCCAGCCACAAGTCATCCGCTAATTTTTCAACATTAGTCGGTTCGGTCCTCCAGTTAGTGTTACCCAACCTTCAACCTGCCCATGGCTAGATCACCGGGTTTCGGGTCTATACCCTGCAACTTAACGCCCAGTTAAGACTCGGTTTCCCTTCGGCTCCCCTATACGGTTAACCTTGCTACAGAATATAAGTCGCTGACCCATTATACAAAAGGTACGCAGTCACACCACAAGGGTGCTCCCACTGCTTGTACGTACACGGTTTCAGGTTCTTTTCACTCCCCTCGCCGGGGTTCTTTTCGCCTTTCCCTCACGGTACTGGTTCACTATCGGTCAGTCAGGAGTATTTAGCCTTGGAGGATGGTCCCCCCATATTCAGACAGGATACCACGTGTCCCGCCCTACTCTTCGAGTTCACAGCAAGTGTGCTTTCATGTACGGGACTATCACCCTGTACCGTCGGACTTTCCAGACCGTTCCACTAACACACAAGCTGATTCAGACTCCGGGCTGCTCCCCGTTCGCTCGCCGCTACTGGGGGAATCTCGGTTGATTTCTTTTCCTCGGGGTACTTAGATGTTTCAGTTCCCCCGGTTCGCCTCGTTAACCTATGTATTCAGTTAACGATAGTGCAACGGATTGCACTGGGTTTCCCCATTCGGACATCGCCGGGTCAAAGGTTCATATCACCTCGCCGGCGCTTTTCGCAGATTAGCACGTCCTTCATCGCCTCTGACTGCCAGGGCATCCACCGTGTACGCTTAGTCGCTTAACCTCACAACCCGAAGCTGTTTCACTTCGCGTTGTGAAAATTTGAGAGACTCGAACACACTTACCATCTGTTCTTATTACGGAGAACAGACACAGTGTGTCGTTTCAATTTTCAGCTTGATCCAGATTTTTAAAGAGCAAAACTTCGCAGCGCACCTTCGCAGGTACACTCTGAAGTTTTCATGTTGTCGCAGTAAAGATGGTGGAGCTATGCGGGATCGAACCGCAGACCTCCTGCGTGCAAGGCAGGCGCTCTCCCAGCTGAGCTATAGCCCCATCGTGGTCATCTCTGTACCGGTAATTTTTTCTGAGGCAAGGCGTGGTGACACGAAGCATACTGAAGTATGTGAGTGTCGCCGCAACGCAGCATCAGTAAAAATTTGGTAGGCCTGAGTGGACTTGAACCACCGACCTCACCCTTATCAGGGGTGCGCTCTAACCACCTGAGCTACAAGCCTGCAGAGATTTTTTACTGCTAATTTTCATCAGACAATCTGTGTGAGCACTGCAAAGGCAGGTTCTTTAAGGTAAGGAGGTGATCCAACCGCAGGTTCCCCTACGGTTACCTTGTTACGACTTCACCCCAGTCATGAATCACAAAGTGGTAAGCGCCCTCCCGAAGGTTAAGCTACCTACTTCTTTTGCAACCCACTCCCATGGTGTGACGGGCGGTGTGTACAAGGCCCGGGAACGTATTCACCGTAGCATTCTGATCTACGATTACTAGCGATTCCGACTTCATGGAGTCGAGTTGCAGACTCAATCCGGACTACGACGCACTTTATGAGGTCCGCTTGCTCTCGCGAGGTCGCTTCTCTTTGTATGCGCCATTGTAGCACGTGTGTAGCCCTACTCGTAAGGGCCATGATGACTTGACGTCATCCCCACCTTCCTCCAGTTTATCACTGGCAGTCTCCTTTGAGTTCCCGGCCTAACCGCTGGCAACAAAGGATAAGGGTTGCGCTCGTTGCGGGACTTAACCCAACATTTCACAACACGAGCTGACGACAGCCATGCAGCACCTGTCTCAGAGTTCCCGAAGGCACCAAAGCATCTCTGCTAAGTTCTCTGGATGTCAAGAGTAGGTAAGGTTCTTCGCGTTGCATCGAATTAAACCACATGCTCCACCGCTTGTGCGGGCCCCCGTCAATTCATTTGAGTTTTAACCTTGCGGCCGTACTCCCCAGGCGGTCGACTTAACGCGTTAGCTCCGGAAGCCACGCCTCAAGGGCACAACCTCCAAGTCGACATCGTTTACGGCGTGGACTACCAGGGTATCTAATCCTGTTTGCTCCCCACGCTTTCGCACCTGAGCGTCAGTCTTTGTCCAGGGGGCCGCCTTCGCCACCGGTATTCCTCCAGATCTCTACGCATTTCACCGCTACACCTGGAATTCTACCCCCCTCTACAAGACTCTAGCCTGCCAGTTTCGAATGCAGTTCCCAGGTTGAGCCCGGGGATTTCACATCCGACTTGACAGACCGCCTGCGTGCGCTTTACGCCCAGTAATTCCGATTAACGCTTGCACCCTCCGTATTACCGCGGCTGCTGGCACGGAGTTAGCCGGTGCTTCTTCTGCGAGTAACGTCAATTGCTGAGGTTATTAACCTCAACACCTTCCTCCTCGCTGAAAGTACTTTACAACCCGAAGGCCTTCTTCATACACGCGGCATGGCTGCATCAGGCTTGCGCCCATTGTGCAATATTCCCCACTGCTGCCTCCCGTAGGAGTCTGGACCGTGTCTCAGTTCCAGTGTGGCTGGTCATCCTCTCAGACCAGCTAGGGATCGTCGCCTAGGTGAGCCGTTACCCCACCTACTAGCTAATCCCATCTGGGCACATCTGATGGCAAGAGGCCCGAAGGTCCCCCTCTTTGGTCTTGCGACGTTATGCGGTATTAGCTACCGTTTCCAGTAGTTATCCCCCTCCATCAGGCAGTTTCCCAGACATTACTCACCCGTCCGCCACTCGTCACCCGAGAGCAAGCTCTCTGTGCTACCGTTCGACTTGCATGTGTTAGGCCTGCCGCCAGCGTTCAATCTGAGCCATGATCAAACTCTTCAATTTAAGTTTGATGCTCGTGAATTAAACTTCGTAATGAATTACGTATGTTCACTCAGAGACTTGGTATTCATTTATTGTCCGGAGACATTAAGAATCCATGTCACTTTGAGTGCCCACACAGATTGTCTGATAAATTGTTAAAGAGCAGTGCAACGCGGCTTTCGCTCACCGTTGCGAGGTCCCGTATATTACGTTTTCCTCATTCAGAGTCAAGCGATTATTTTCACTTTTCTCTGCCGGCGTTCATCGCTGAACCCCGCTGACCCGGCGGCTTGCGTGCCGTTGTTCCGTGTCAGTGGAGGCGCATTATAGGGAGTTCTCCGGCGCTGACAAGAGCAAAATTAAAATAAATTACCGACCGTGCTTTTTTTCACCAAAAGCCTCATCTTTTAGCCAGAAATCACCCTAATTGTCGTTTTAGCAACCACAACCCGCCTGCAGGTGGCATACTTACTGGCATCAAGACTTAAGGAATCTGCGTTATGCCTTTAAGCGCGCAACAGCTGGCGGCCCAAAAAAACCTCTCTTATGTGCTGGCAGAAAAGCTGGCCCAGCGGATCCTGGAAGGTGTTTACGCACCAGGTAGCATCCTGCCGGGCGAGCTGGAACTGGGTGAACAGTTTGGCGTGAGCCGAACCGCCGTCCGTGAAGCCGTGAAAACCCTGACTGCGAAAGGGATGGTACTTCCCCGTCCGCGCATCGGTACACGCGTCATGCCCCAGGGTAACTGGAACTTCCTCGATCAGGAGCTGCTCTCCTGGTGGATGACAGAAGATAACTTCCAGCAGGTCATAGAGCATTTCCTTGTCATGCGCAGCAGCCTCGAGCCGCAGGCCTGCCTGCTGGCCGCCACGCTCGGAACGGCTGAGCAGAAGGCCCGCTTAAATACCCTGATGGATGAGATGGTTCATCTGAAGAAGAACTTCAATCGGGAACGCTGGATAGATGTGGATATGGCCTGGCACGAACATATCTATGAGATGAGCGGTAATCCGTTCCTGACCTCTTTTGCCTCGCTCTTTCACTCTGTTTATCACACCTACTTTACCTCTATTACTCAGGATGAGGTAGTGAAGCTGGATTTACACCAAGCAATTGTCGACGCCATTCAGGACAGTGATGGGCTACGCGCTATGGCAGCCAGCCAGGCACTGCTTGCCCCACCAGCACGGTAGCAATAACAACAGGAATACGAATGACAGTAAAAAAAGCACGCAGTATGGCGGGCCTGCCGTGGATAGCGGCGATGGCCTTCTTTATGCAGGCGCTTGATGCGACCATCCTTAACACCGCCCTTCCGGCAATAGCCCAAAGCCTGAACCGTTCTCCGCTGGCCATGCAGTCGGCCATCATCAGTTATACCCTGACCGTGGCGATGCTGATCCCGGTTAGCGGCTGGCTGGCCGATCGTTTCGGCACCCGCCGTGTCTTTATGATGGCGGTATCCCTGTTTACGCTGGGTTCACTGGCCTGCGCCCTTTCCAGTTCGTTGGGCGAGCTGGTTGTCTTTCGTGTGATTCAGGGGATTGGCGGCGCGATGATGATGCCGGTCGCGCGTCTGGCGTTGTTACGTGCTTATCCACGCAGCGAGCTGTTGCCGGTGCTTAACTTTGTCACCATGCCGGGCCTGGTCGGGCCGATCCTCGGGCCGGTGCTGGGCGGGGTGCTGGTTACCTGGGCCAGCTGGCACTGGATATTCCTGATTAATATTCCCATTGGGGTTGCCGGGATTTTCTATGCCCGCAAATTTATGCCGAACTTCACCACCCCGCGGCGTAAATTCGATATGGGCGGGTTCTTCCTGTTTGGCCTAAGCCTGGTGCTGTTCTCCAGCGGTATGGAACTGTTCGGTGAGAAGGTGGTGGCGACCTGGCTGGCCATCTCCATTATCTTCAGCGGCATTCTTCTTTTTCTTCTCTATATACGTCATGCACGCCGCCACCCGACGCCGCTCATTTCCCTCTCGCTGTTTAACACCCGCACCTTCTCGGTAGGTATTGCCGGCAACATCGCTTCGCGGCTGGGCACTGGCTGTGTTCCTTTCCTGATGCCGCTGATGCTGCAGGTCGGGTTTGGTTATCCGGCGCTGATTGCGGGCTGCATGATGGCACCTACGGCGGTGGGTTCGATCCTGGCCAAGTCCGGCGTGACGCAGCTGTTACGCCGGATGGGCTACCGCAGGACGCTGGTTGGGGTGACGATATTTATCGGGGTGATGATTGCGCAGTTCTCACTGCAGTCGGCTGCACTGCCGGTGTGGATGCTGATCCTGCCGCTGTTTGTGCTGGGGATGGCGATGTCGATCCAGTTCACCTCGATGAACACTATTACCCTTGCCGATCTCAACGATGAGAATGCCAGCGGCGGTAACAGCGTCCTGGCGGTCACGCAGCAGCTGTCGATCAGTCTGGGGGTGGCGGTGAGTGCGGCGGTCCTGCGTTTTTACGAAGGGTTCGACAGCACGAATACTGTCGAACAGTTTCACTCGACCTTTATCACCATGGGCGTACTGACGGTTGTCTCTGCCCTTGTGTTTATGCTGTTAAAGCCGAAGGACGGTCGCAACCTCATTAAAGAGCGCCACAAAACTAAACAGACCCCCGTTCCATCAGAACAGGAGTAAGCTGCAGCCGCTGCTGTTGCAGGGCGGGCTGGGCGATACGGTGGATCAGCACATCAATCGCCAGCTCGCCCAGTTCATCTTTAGGCTGATGAATGGTGGTGAGCGGCGGCGTCATATACTGCGCCAGTTCGATATCGTCATAACCCACCACGGCGATATCGTCCGGAATACGCAGTCCCGCCTGATATAGCGCCTTATAAGCGCCCACTGCCATGGCATCATTACCAATAAAGACCGCCTGCGGGCGCTCTTTCTGCGCCAGTAGCGCCTGCATCGCCTCATACCCGCCGCTAAATTCGAAGTCACCGGTAATTTGATACCCTTCAGGCACCGGCAAACCGGCGCGCGCCATAGCAACCAAAAAACCTTCCAGCCGCAGGCGGGCGGGGGTTTTATCCAGCGGACCGGTAATGCAGGCGATGCGGGTGTGGCCTTTATCAATCAGATGCTGCGTCGCCATGTCTCCGCCCAGCAGCGAGTTATCCTGGATCAGATCGCTGGTACCGTCGAACGGCGCCCAGTCCATCATCACCGTGGGAACAGAAGGGTAGCGCTGCATAATCTCGGGGGAGGGTTGATGCGTTTCGGTGCACAGTAACAGCAATCCGTCGACGCGCTTTTGCATCAGCGTCTCCAGATTGCGGTTCATACGCTGTTCGTCACCTTCAGTATTGCATAACACCAGGCTGTAGCCGCGCTCAAAACAGCTGCGCTCCACGCCGCGCACCAGCTCGGAGTAAAAGGGGTTAGTACTGGCGGTAATGAGCATGCCAATGGTGCGCGTCTGGTTGAGCTTCAGACTGCGTGCCAGGGCGGAAGGCGCATAATTGAGGGATTTAACGGCAGCCTCGACCTTCTCCCGGATCGCGTCGCTGACGAAGCGATCGTTATTGATGACGTGGGAGACCGTCGAAGTAGAGACGCCCGCCATGCGGGCGACATCTTTCATTGTGGCCAAGCGTTACCTCTGCTGACTTAAAAATTCATCGATCTCATTGCGCCATGGAACAGAAGGCTGCGCGCCCGGGCGGGTGACCGCAATGGCTGCCGCCGCATGGGCAAAGCGAATCGCGGTATCCAGCTGCTCACCTTCCAGCAGCGCCGTCACCAGCGCGCCATTAAAGGTATCGCCCGCGGCAATGGTATCGACCGCTTTCACCTTAAAGCCAGGAACGCGGCGACCTTCTCCCTCGACGCTGGCCCATACGCCACGGCTGCCAAGGGTGATGATAACGGTATTGATGCCTTTATCGTGCAGGGCTTTCGCCGCGCGCGCCGCATCCTCATCGTTTTCAACGCGAATGCCCGTCAGCTTTTCGGCTTCGGTTTCATTCGGGGTGATGATGTCCACCAGCGCCAGAAGCTCGTCTGATAATACACGGGCCGGCGCAGGATTTAGTACGACAGTGGTATGATTTTTATGCGCAATTTTAGCTGCCGCCAGCACGCTTTCTACCGGCGATTCCAGCTGCATCAGCAGGGCATCGGCACCGGCGATAAGCGCCTTTTGCGCCACCACACGATCTGGCGTCAGCGCCGCGTTTGCTCCCGCATGAATACCGATGACATTCTCACCTTCCGCGTTGACAAAAATCAGTGCCACGCCGGTTGATTCGCCTTCGACCACGCTCACTGGCGCAATGTCGATGTTGTCGCTTGCCAGCTGGTTGCGAACGCGCTCCCCGGTATCGTCATCACCCGTACAGGCGATAAAGGCGATGTTTGCCCCGCTGCGCCCGGCGGCGACCGCCTGGTTAGCGCCTTTGCCGCCAAAGGCGACCTGGTAGCGATTGCCGGTTACGGTTTCGCCCGGGGTAGGGAAAGTATCAAGGTTGAGAATGTGATCGGCATTAATACTGCCAAGGACGACGAGCTTGCCTGCGGTTTTCATATTGGAGATGTCCATCAGAGAGTGCCACCGGGATGCCCCGGTGGCGTATGCCACTCTTTTCTTTATATGTTGTCCTTCAGGCAGCTAACGACCGCCTGAATCGCATATTACTGCTTGATGACCAGCTTCAGGTCAACAGGGTATTTAGCCTGAACTTTCTCGCCCTTCAGCACTTTGTCAGCAGTCTGCACGCCAGTCGCGCCGATCTGCTCCGGCAGCTGAGCAATGGTCGCAGCCAGTTTGCCATCGTTTACGGCTTTTTCACCATCAGGCGTGCCGTCAAATCCAACCACCATCACATCAGATTTACCCGCAGTCTGCAGGGCACGCAGCGCGCCCAGCGCCATTTCGTCGTTCTGGGCGAATACTGCTTTAACGTCCGGATGCGCGGTCAGCAGGTTCTGCATAACGTTCAGACCTTTAGTACGGTCGAAGTCTGCCGGCTGGCTGGCCAGTACGTTGAATTTGTGAGCCGCAACGGCCTGCTGGAAGCCTTCGCCACGCTCACGCGCTGCGGAAGTCCCGGCGATGCCCTGCAGTTCGATAACTTTGGCGCCTTCGCCCGCTTTCTTGGCGATGTAGTCACCGGCGATTTTGCCGCCCAGCACGTTGTCAGACGCAATGTGGCTGACCACTTCGCCTTTGTTCGCCTGACGGTCCAGGGTGATCACCGGGATGTTCGCCTGGTTCGCCATCTTCACGGCGTTACCTACCGCATCGGAATCGGTCGGGTTGATCAGCAGAATTTTGGTGCCGCGAACGGTTAAGTCCTGCACGTTAGCCAGCTCTTTGGCCGGGTTGTTCTGGGAGTCGAGGATCACCAGGTTGTAGCCCAGTTTGTCGGCTTCTTTCTGCGCGCCATCCTTCAGGGAGACGAAGAACGGATTGTTCAGGGTAGAAACCACCAGCGCGATGGTGTCTTTCGCCATGGCGTTTGCACTCACAGTTGCGCTCAGCGCGACAGCAGAAACCAGGGTAGCCAGTTTTTTCATGTTCATATCAAAGATGTCCTGTAGTGTCGTCAGTTACTGTTTTTTGTTGTCTACCAGTACCGCCAGCAAAATCACTACCGCTTTGACGATCATCTGGTAATAGGAAGAAACACCTAACAAATTCAAACCATTGTTCAGGAAGCCGAGGATCAGCGCACCGATCAGCGTCCCCACGATACGACCTTTACCGCCTGCCAGGCTGGTGCCGCCCAGCACGACCGCGGCGATGGCATCCAGTTCATAGCCTGTACCCGCCGTCGGTTGCGCAGAGGAGAGACGCGCCACTTCGATAATCCCCGCCAGCGAAGCCAGCAGGCCGCACAGGGAGTAGACGATAATTTTGACTTTATTGACGCTGATGCCGGACAGACGCGTCGCCGCTTCGTTACCGCCCAGGGCATAGACATAGCGACCCAGACGGGTGTGATGCAACATGTACCACGCCGCCAGGAAGACCAGACCCATGATCCAGACCGGCGTCGGAATTCCCAGCGGGCGGCCGATACCAAACCAGCCAAACAGATCGGCGTTGTCGGTAAAGCCGGTGTTGACCGGGCTGCCGTTGGTATACACCATCGTCACACCGCGCAGCAGCAGCATCATCACCAGGGTGGCGATAAAGGCCTGAACGCGGCCTTTCGCCACGATCATCCCGGTGACCGCACCGATCGCCGCGCCCAGCGCCAGCGCAGCTGCAACGGCCACCAGCGCGTTGACTTCAATCCCGACGATCGAAGCGGCCACCGCGCCGGTGAGCGCCAGCAGGGAACCGACGGACAGGTCGATACCCGAGGTCAGGATCACCAGCGTCATGCCCACCGCCATAATGGCGTTCACGGACGTCTGCTGGAGGATGTTGAACAGGTTATTAACGGTAAAAAAGTTCGGGCTCATGGTGGAAACAATCGCGATCAGCACCAGCAGGGCAATCAGCGATTTTTGTTCCATCAACCATGCCTTAGTGAAATAACGGCGTCCAGAAACAGCCTGGGTAGTCATCTTCTTACTCCTGATCCACGCGATTAAGCTTGCCCACAGCGGCAGCCATCAGAATTTCCTGGGTGGCCTGCTCGCGACTGAATTCACCGCCGAGATGCCCTTCATGCATGACGATAATGCGATCGCTCATGCCTAATACTTCTGGCATCTCGGAAGAGACCAGAATGATGCTCAGCCCGTCAGCCTTAAACTGGTTAATGAGCTGATAAATCTCTTTTTTGGCGCCAACATCCACGCCGCGCGTCGGTTCATCGAGGATCAGCACCTTCGGACGGGTCATCAGACCGCGGGCAATCGCCACCTTCTGCTGGTTGCCGCCGGAGAGCAGCCCGATGGCCTGTTCCATCGACGGCGTTTTGACGTTAAACAGGCGGATAAAATCGCTGACGGCCTGCTGTTCGTCTTTGTGCTTCAGGCTTCCGCCGCTGCGGCTGAAGTAGCGCAGCGCGGTTAAGGACATGTTCTCTTTCACCGACATGCCCAGCACCAGGCCATCGCGCTTACGGTCTTCGGAGATATAGACGATGCCGTTCGCCAGACCATCCTGCGGAGAGCGGGTGACAACTTCGTGACCATCGAGGGTGACATAGCCGCTGGTGCGTGGATACGCACCATACAGCACCTTCATCAGCTCGGTACGTCCGGCCCCCATCAGCCCGGCCACGCCGAGGATCTCCCCCTGGCGCAGGGTAAAGCTGACATCATTCACCCCAGGACCACACAGGTTATCGACCTTCAGGCGGATATCGCCCGGGGCTTTATCGATGCGTGGATACTGGTCTTCCAGCTTACGTCCCACCATCATCTCAATCAGCGTGTCTTCGGTCAGCGTCGCCACTTCACGCTCGGCAATAAACTGCCCGTCGCGGAAAACAGTGACATCATCGCAAATCTCGAAGATCTCTTTCATGCGGTGAGAGATATAGACAATGCCGCGCCCCTGCGCTTTCAGCTCACGGATGACGCGGAACAGGGAGTCGGTTTCGGTATCGGTGAGGGCGTCGGTCGGTTCATCCATCACGATAACCCGGGATTCAAAACTCAGGACCTTGGCGATTTCGACCATCTGCTGATCGCCGATAGAGAGTTCGCCCACCAGACGATCGCTTTTAAAGCGTAGGTTCAGCTTCGCCAGCAGTTTGTCGGCTTCGGCATACATCTGCTTCCAGTCGATTTTGCCGAAGCGGTTCACGAACTCGCGCCCCAGGAAGATGTTCTCCGCGACGGACAGCTGCGGGATCAGGTTCAGCTCCTGGTGGATGATGCCGATCCCGGCTTCCTGAGAGGATTTCGGGCCGTTAAAGGTGGTCTCTTTTCCCAGCCACAGCAGCGAACCGGCATCGCGTTGATAGATACCGGTAAGCACTTTCATCATCGTGGATTTGCCAGCGCCGTTTTCGCCCACCAGCGCCATGACGCGTCCGGGGTAGACATTCAGCGCTGCGCCGGAGAGGGCTTTGACGCCCGGGAACGATTTATCGATCCCTTTCAGTTGCAGTAGTGCGTCCATGGTGGCCTCAGAAGGTGACGCCAGCACAGAGAATGATATTCGCATACGGGGAACACTCCCCGCTGCGGATAACCGCCTGGCTGTCAGCGGTGTTTTTCTTGAACTGCTCGTGCGTTATGTAACTTATTTTTATGGTGTTTCCCTGGTGTTGTTGCAGTTGCTTGATATGGCCAAGCAACGTTTCGTGGAGCTGCGGATTATGTTGTTGGATTTCCGTAGCGAGAATGGCTTCCTCAACCTGCATCTCGGTTGTCACCACATCCAGCACCTGCATAAACGTGGGCACGCCCTGCGTTAATGCCAGATCGATACGCGTTGTGCTGTGGGGAATGGGTAAACCCGCATCACATACCACCAGCGTATCGGTATGCCCGAGACGGGAGATGACCGATGAGACTTCAGAGTTGAGTACTGTGCCTTTCTTCATATTCTTGCTCCACTAGCGAAACGTTTCGCTGACGTCAGTTTAATCTTACCGATGCGCAGAAAACCACCATGGCGTTGCAGATTTGTGATCGTCGTCGAAACGTTTCGCTAAGTGAAATGCGGACCGGAGAATTTGCCCGGCGGCGCTCCGCTTGCGCGGGCCTACGGGTATGGTAGGCCGGGTAAGCGAAGCGCCACCCGGCATGTTGAAAGGTTAAATCTCGACCTGGGTTCCTAACTCGATCACGCGGTTAGGCGGGATTTCGAACTGGTCGGGCGCACGCAGGGCGTTACGCTGGAGGATAAGATAGAGCTTACCGCGCAGGCGTAGATACCACGGCCGTTTGCCGACAATCAGCGACTCGTGCGACATGAAGAACGAGGTCTCCATCATCCGGCAGCTTAAGCCCTCAAGACCGCAGCGGTGGAATACCTCTTCCACGTTCGGAGTCTCACGCCAGCCGTAGCTGGCCACCACGCGCCAGAAGGTAGGCGACAGCTGCTCTATCTGCACGCGACGGACGTTATGCACATACGGCGCATCTTCGGTGCGCAGGGTCAGCAGGATCACCCGCTCGTGCAGCACCTTGTTGTGCTTGAGGTTATGCATCAGGGCAAACGGGATCACGTTCAGCGCGCGGGACATATAGACAGCGGTGCCCGGCACGCGTACCGGCGGCGATTTCTCCAGCGAGGCAATCATCGCCTCCAGAGAGTTACCGTGCTCGTGCATCCGGCGCAGCAGGCGGAAACGCTCGCTCTTCCAGGTGGTCATCACAATGAACATCACCAGACCCAGCGTCAGCGGCAGCCAGCCGCCGGAGACAATCTTGTCGAGATTGGCGGAGAACAACGGCACGTCAATACAGAGGAAGCCGACCAGAATCATCGCCACGAGGAATTTATTCCAGTGCCAGTTCCGGTACGCCACCGTGGTAGAGAGGATTGAGGTCAGCACCATGGTACCGGTGACGGCAATACCGTACGCCGCCGCCAGGTTGCTGGAGTGCTCGAAGCTGACGATAACAATCACTACCGCGAAGTAGAGCAGCCAGTTAACGAAAGGTATGTAGATCTGGCCCGACTCCATCTCGGAGGTGTGGATGATGCGCATCGGCGACAGATAGCCCAGGCGCACCGCCTGACGGGTAAGGGAGAAGACCCCGGAAATGACCGCCTGGGAGGCGATCACCGTTGCCAGCGTGGCGAGGATAAGCATCGGTACCAGCGCCCAGTCCGGCGCCAGCAGGAAGAACGGGTTTTTAATCGCTTCCGGGTGTTTGAGCAGCAGCGCGCCCTGGCCAAAGTAGTTCAGCACCAGCGACGGCAGCACCACAATAAACCACGCCACGCGGATAGGCAGCTTGCCGAAGTGGCCCATATCCGCATACAGCGCTTCAACGCCGGTAATAGAGAGCACGACCGCGCCCAGCGCCACAAACGACACGACTTTATATTCAAGGAAGAAGTGCACCGCCCACATTGGATTGAGCGCGTGCAGCACGTCCGGGTTAGCAATAATGCTGCGTAACCCCAGCGCCGCCAGGATCAGGAACCAGGAGAGCATAATCGGGGCGAAGAGTTTGCCCACCAGCCCGGTCCCGTGTTTCTGGATGACAAACAGCAGGGTCAGAACGATGATGGCCAGCGGGACCACCCATTCATCGAGCTGCGGCGCGATAATCTCAAGCCCCTCTATCGCCGAGAGTACCGAGATGGCCGGAGTGATCACCACTTCACCATAGAAGAAGCTGCCCCCTACCAGGCCAATAATCACCAGGAACGAGGTCATCCTGGCGGACGTATTGCGTCCGGCAAGCGACATCAGGGTCAGGATCCCACCTTCACCGGCGTTATCTGCGCGCATGACGAAGGAGAGATATTTAACGGAAACCACCAGGATCAGCAGCCAGAAAATCAGGGACAGAAAACCAAACACCGCGTCGCGTTCAACGCCAAAACCAAACTGGCCGGACAGACATTCACGCAACGTATAAAGCGGGCTGGTGCCGATATCACCGTAGACAACCCCGATCGCCGCGAGCGTAACTGCGGGTAATGATTGCTTATTATCAGTGCTCATAGACTAGTCTTTTCGTTTGAATAACAAATGTGTGCTTAGTCCCTTGGCCCACAAAAAGCGCACAGTATGCACGATTAATCTTAGAATCGTACCCCTAAATGCAACCTCATTAACGTAGCGCAAAGAAAATAGCACCGCAGTTCAGTCTATTACCAGCCCGGAACGAAACGTCTATACTCGCTTCAATTAGCCGGGGTTACGGCGAAAGGATGCAAAACAATTATGGCTCACACTCATTTATTAGCAGAAAGAATTTCCCGCCTCAGCGGCGCACTGGAGAAAGGGCTCTACGAACGTAGCCACGCCATTCGCCTCTGTTTACTGGCGGCCCTGAGCGGCGAAAGCGTATTTCTGCTGGGGCCGCCCGGCATCGCAAAAAGTCTGATTGCCCGCAGGCTGAAGTTCGCCTTTCAGCACGCCAGAGCGTTTGAATACCTGATGACCCGCTTTTCCACGCCGGAAGAGGTCTTTGGCCCGCTCTCTATTCAGGCGTTAAAAGATGAAGGGCGGTACGAACGTTTAACCGCAGGCTATCTGCCGGAGGCGGAAATCGTCTTTCTCGATGAGATCTGGAAAGCCGGCCCGGCGATCCTCAATACCCTGCTCACCGCCATTAACGAACGCCGGTTTCGCAACGGGGCGCATGAGGGGAAAATCCCGATGCGCCTGCTGGTGGCGGCCTCCAACGAACTGCCTGAAGCCGACAGCAGCCTGGAGGCGCTTTACGACCGCATGTTGATTCGCCTGTGGCTCGACAAGGTGCAGGACAAAGCCAATTTCCGCTCTCTGCTGATAAGCCAGCAGGATGAGAACGATAACCCGGTGCCTGCCGGGCTGCAGGTCACCGACGAGGAGTATCAGCAGTGGCAGCAGGACATCGGCAAAATCAAACTGCCGGATGCGGTGTTCGATCTGGTGTTCATGCTACGCCAGCAGCTGGATGCCCTGCCGGGTGCGCCTTACGTCTCCGATCGCCGCTGGAAGAAAGCCATTCGCCTGCTGCAGGCCAGCGCCCTGTTCAGCGGTCGCGACGCGGTTGCCCCAATCGATCTGATTCTGCTGAAAGATTGCCTCTGGCATGACGCCAGCGGCATGAATCTGATGCAGCAGCAGCTGGAAGTATTGATGACCGGGCACGCATGGGGGCAGCAGGAGATGCTGAACCAGCTCGGGGCCATTACCCAGCGCCGTCTTCAGCTCCAGCAGCAGCAAAGCGATAAAACCGCCCTGCGCGTCAATCGTCAGAGCGGCATGTTCGCCCGTCGTCCGCACTACGAATTACCGGCCGAACTGAGCGATACCACCCTGACGCTGCTTCTCCAGCAGCCGCTTAAGCTCCATGATATGCAGGTTATTCACATCACCATCGAGCGTGAAGCCCTGGCGCAGTGGCTGAGCAAAGGCGGTGAGATCCGCGGCAAACTCAACGGCATCGGTTTTGCCCAGCAGCTTAATATGGAGGTAGACGGCAGCCTGCATCTGGTTATCCGCGACGTCAGCCTGCAGGGATCGCGCCTTGCCCTGCCCGGCACCGCCTCTGAAAGCGTGCCGGAAGAGATCAAACAGCAGCTGGAAGCGCTGGATAACCAGTGGCATCTGCAGCACACGCGCTTCAGCGAGCAGCAAAAATGCCTGTTTATCCACAGCGACTGGCTGGGGCGAATTGAATCCAGCCTGCAGGATGTGAGCGCGCAGATCAAACAGGCGCGTCAATGCTGACGCTGGATACCCTCAATGTGATGCTTGCCGTCGGCGAGGAGGGGTTGATCGAAGAGATCATCCTCACCCTGCTGGCCTCGCCGCAGCTGGCGATCTTTTTCGAAAAATTCCCCCGGCTTAAAACGGCCATTACCGACGATCTCCCGCGCTGGCGGGAGAATTTACGCAAAAGGCTGAAAGATACCCGCGTGCCGCCGGAGCTCACCGAGGAGGTGATGTGCTATCAGCAGAGCCAGCTGCTCTCCACGCCCCAGCTGATCGTCCAGCTGCCGCAGATTTTAACCCTGCTGGATAAGGTACACTCCCCGTTCGCCAGCCAGGCGCGGCAGCTGGTGGTGGATAACGCCACCTTTACTCCCGCCCTGCATACCCTGTTTTTACAGCGCTGGCGGCTGAGCCTGGTGGTACAGGCCACGTCGCTTAATCAGCAGCTGCTGGAAGAGGAGCGCGAACAGCTGCTCAGCGAAGTGCAGGAGCGCATGACCCTGGCCGGGGCGCTGGAGCCGGTGCTGGTGGAGAACGAAAACGCCGCTGGCCGCCTCTGGGATATGAGCGCCGGCCAGCTTAAGCGGGGGGATTATCAGCTTATCGTTCGCTATGGCGATTTTCTGGCGCAGCAGCCGGAGCTGATGCAGCTGGCGGAACAGCTGGGCCGTTCGCGGGAGGCGAAGTCGGTGCCAAAAAAGGATGCCCCGCTTGAAACCTTCCGCACCCTGGTGCGCGAACCGGCGACGGTACCGGAGCAGGTAGACGGCCTGCAGCAGAGCGATGACATTCTGCGCCTGTTGCCGCCCGAGCTGGCCACCCTCGGCATAACGGAACTTGAGTACGAATTTTACCGTCGGCTGGTGGAGAAACAGCTTCTTACCTACCGTCTGCACGGCGATGCCTGGCGCGAGAAGGTGAGCCAGCGCCCGGCGGTGCATCAGGATTTCGACGAACAGCCCCGCGGGCCGTTTATCGTCTGCGTGGATACATCCGGTTCGATGGGCGGTTTCAATGAGCAGTGCGCCAAAGCCTTTTGTCTGGCGCTGATGCGCGTGGCGCTCGCCGACAGGCGGCGCTGCTTTATCATGCTGTTTTCCAGCGAGGTGGTGGGCTACGAACTCTCGGGCCAGCACGGTCTAGAGCAGGCGATCCGCTTCCTGAGCCAGCGCTTTCGTGGCGGCACCGATCTCGCCAGCTGTTTTCGCGCCATTATCGAGCGGATGCAGGGTGGGGAGTGGTATGACGCCGACGCGGTGGTGATCTCAGACTTTATTGCCCAGCGGCTGCCGGATGAGGTGGTGAGCAAGGTAAAGGTGCTGCAGCAGGTCCATCAGCATCGTTTTCATGCCGTGGCGATGTCCACACATGGAAAACCCGGCATCATGCGCATCTTCGATCATATCTGGCGCTTTGATACCGGGTTGCGTAGCCGCCTGCTGCGGCGCTGGAAACGCTAATTACAGCAGGGCGTCGACGCTGTCACGAACCTGCTGCGGCCATACGCCACACTGAACCTGGCCGATATGAGAGAGCTGCAGCAGTAACATGGTCAGACGAGACTGGCCGATACCGCCGCCGATGGTCTGCGGCATCTCGCCACGCAGCAGCGCCTGGTGCCACTCCAGCTTGAGACGATCTTCGTCACCGGTGATCCCCAGCTGACGCTGCAGCGCGTCGGCATCCACGCGGATCCCCATAGAAGAGAGCTCAAACGCATCTTCCAGAACCGGGTTCCAGACCAGAATATCGCCGTTCAGGCCCGCCAGGCCGCTTTCACCTTCGCTGCTCCAGTCATCATAATCCGGCGCACGAACGTCGTGGCGCTGACCGTGAGACAGCTGGCCGCCGATCCCAATCAGGAATACGGCGCCCAGCTCTTTGGCGATCGTACGTTCACGGCCTTTGGCATCCAGATCCGGGAAGCGGCTCAGCAGCTCCTGGCTGTGGACAAAGTGGATCGTCTCCGGCAGGAACGGGGTCAGACCAAACTCTTTGCTGACCGCCGCTTCGGTTTCTTTGATCCCGGCATAAATGGCTTCTACCGTCGCTTTCAGCGTACCGGTATGACGTTCGCCATCACCCATTACGCGTTCCCAGTCCCACTGGTCAACGTAGACAGAGTGAATAGCGGTAAGGCGGTCTTCATCGGGGCGAAGAGCTTTCATGTGCGTGTAAAGCCCTTCGCCCGCGCTGAAGTCGTGTTGTCCCAGGGTTTGACGCTTCCACTTCGCCAGGGAATGAACCACTTCGAACTGGGCGTCTGGCAGTGTTTTCACTTTCACCTGTACCGCTTTTTCGCAACCAGACAGGTTGTCCTGCGTCCCGTCGCCCACGCGGCTTAAGATAGGAGCCTGGACTTCAATCAGGCCCAGCTTCTCTTCCAGCTGGCGGGAAAAGTGGGATTTTACGAAACTGATCTGGCGTTGTTGTGCGATGTAAGCGGTTTTCATTATTTATACTCCTGCGTCCTGTTGGCATTGATTAAGCAACAAAAAAGAGTCTCTTTCAATAATCCAACAATAAAACTCCCACCTCACTTTTAAATCGATAAAATTACCCGCTAAAATAGAGTGATTCATTAATCTTCATAAGAAAAAGCTATGGAAAATTATCAGATCGACAATCTGGACCGCGGCATTCTTGAGGCCCTGATGGCCAATGCGCGTACGGCCTACGCCGAACTGGCCAAACAGTTTGGCGTCAGCCCGGGAACCATTCACGTGCGCGTAGAGAAGATGAAGCAGGCGGGAATCATCACCGGTGCCCATATCGACGTCAGCCCGAAACAGCTGGGTTACGATGTCTGCTGCTTTATTGGCATTATCCTCAAGAGCGCCAAAGACTATCCTTCCGCGCTGGCAAAGCTGAACGCCCTGGATGAAGTGACCGAGGCTTACTACACCACCGGCCACTACAGCATCTTTATTAAGGTGATGTGCCGATCGATCGACGCCCTGCAGCAGGTACTTATCAACAAGATCCAAACAATCGATGAAATTCAGTCCACCGAGACGTTGATCTCCCTGCAGAACCCGATCATGCGTACCATCCGCCCGTAACAGGGCAAAATAATTACCACATTTTCCACAGGTAGATCCCAGCTCGCTCACAGCGTACAATGTTCGCCTGTTTATCTGAGCGAGCGATCAATGGCGGACATTACTCTTATTAGCGGCAGCACCCTTGGCGGCGCTGAATATGTCGCGGAACACCTGGCCGAAAAGCTGGAAGACGCAGGCTTTTCTACTGAAACGCTGCACGGACCGTTATTAGAGGATCTCCCGCTCGACGGGATCTGGCTGTTGATCACCTCCACGCACGGCGCGGGCGATCTTCCGGATAACCTTCTTCCTTTATATGAAGAGTTAAAAGAGCAGCAGCCTGACCTGGCGAACGTCCGCTTCGGCGCCATCGGCATTGGCAGCCGGGAGTACGATACCTTCTGCGGTGCGGTTGAGAAGGTTGAGACCGAACTGAAGTCCTGTGGGGCTCAACAGATCGGTGAAACGCTGAAGATCAACATCCTCGATCATGATATTCCGGAAGATCCAGCGGAACTTTGGCTGGCTGAATGGAAAAATTTACTCAAAAACGATTAAAGATCGTGCGATCAGATGTGGATAACTCTGGTTAAAACCTTGGATCAACCGGTAGTTATCCCAAGAACAACCCTTGATGACTTTTTGTGCTGTGTATAACATCGCGATCTGATCCCAGCTTATACGTTGCAGGATCACCGATCATTCACAGCAAACGATCCTCTCTAAGCACATGATCTTCTTTGGGAGATCCGGCTTATCCACAGAAACCCGCGATCCTAATAAGAGATCACAATAAAACAGATCTCTAAATAAAAAGATCTTCTTTTTAATAGCCAGGATCCCAGTGCTTTCTCGATCGACTAAAGTTGAGTAGAATCCACGGCCCGGGCTTCAATCCATTTTCTTACCGCTTTACGCGAGGCAGACCACCATGTTTTATCAGGATCCTTTTGACGTCATTATCATTGGCGGGGGTCATGCAGGCACCGAGGCCGCAATGGCCGCGGCGCGAATGGGTCAACAGACCCTGCTTTTGACACACAATATCGACACGCTAGGACAGATGTCCTGTAATCCGGCGATTGGCGGCATTGGGAAAGGACACCTGGTAAAAGAAGTGGATGCACTTGGCGGCCTGATGGCAACCGCGATCGATCATGCGGGCATCCAGTTTAGGATACTAAACGCGAGCAAAGGCCCCGCCGTTCGTGCGACCCGGGCTCAGGCCGACCGCGTGCTCTATCGCCAGGCCGTACGTACCGCACTGGAGAACCAGCCTAACCTGATGATCTTCCAGCAGGCGGTTGAGGATCTGATTGTTGAAAACGATCGTGTTGTCGGCGCCGTGACCCAGATGGGTCTGAAGTTCCGTGCCAAAGCCGTCGTGCTGACCGTCGGGACTTTCCTCGATGGCAAAATTCATATTGGACTGGACAACTACAGCGGTGGCCGTGCTGGCGATCCGCCGTCTATTCCGCTTTCGCGCCGTCTGCGCGAGCTGCCGCTGCGCGTCAGCCGCCTGAAAACCGGTACGCCGCCGCGTATCGACGCCCGTACTATCGATTTCAGCGTGCTGGCTCAACAGCACGGTGATAACCCGATGCCGGTCTTCTCGTTCATGGGCAACGTGGATCAACACCCGCGCCAGGTGCCGTGCTATGTCACGCACACCAACGAGAAAACCCATGACGTGATCCGCAGTAACCTCGATCGCAGCCCGATGTATGCCGGTGTGATCGAAGGGATCGGCCCACGTTACTGCCCGTCGATCGAAGACAAAGTGATGCGCTTTGCCGATCGTAACCAGCACCAGATTTTCCTGGAGCCGGAAGGGCTGACCTCCAACGAGATCTACCCGAACGGTATCTCCACCAGCCTGCCGTTCGACGTGCAGATGCAGATCGTCCGCTCCATGCAGGGGATGGAAAATGCGAAGATCGTCCGTCCGGGCTATGCCATTGAGTATGACTTCTTCGATCCGCGCGACCTGAAGCCGACCCTGGAGAGCAAATTTATCCAGGGGCTGTTCTTCGCGGGCCAGATCAACGGCACCACCGGTTACGAAGAGGCCGCCGCGCAGGGACTGCTGGCCGGTCTGAACGCCGCGCGCTTCTCTGCCGAGAAAGAGGGCTGGGCGCCGGGTCGTTCTCAGGCTTATCTGGGCGTGCTGGTGGATGACCTCTGCACCCTGGGTACCAAAGAGCCGTACCGCATGTTTACCTCTCGCGCGGAATATCGTCTGATGCTGCGTGAAGATAACGCCGACCTGCGCCTGACCGAAATCGGTCGCGAGCTGGGTCTGGTGGACGATGCCCGCTGGGCGCGCTTCAACGAGAAGCTGGAGAACATCGAGCGCGAACGTCAGCGCCTGAAGTCGACCTGGGTCAACCCAACTGCCGAGTCTGTAGACGAAGTGAATGCTCACCTGTCTGCGCCGCTGTCGCGTGAAGCCAGCGGGGAAGATCTGCTCCGTCGTCCGGAAATGACCTACGACCAGCTGATCCAGATGACGCCATTCGCGCCGGGTCTGGAGGACGTTCAGGCTGCTGAGCAGGTTGAAATCCAGGTGAAATACGAAGGCTATATCGCCCGTCAGCAGGATGAGATCGAGAAACAGCAGCGTAACGAGAGCACGATCCTGCCGGCCACGCTGGATTACCGCCTGGTTAACGGCCTCTCTAACGAGGTGATCGCCAAGCTGAATGACCATAAACCGTCGTCCATCGGTCAGGCATCGCGTATTTCAGGCGTCACGCCTGCGGCTATCTCCATTCTGCTGGTGTGGCTGAAAAAACAGGGTATGCTGCGCCGCAGCGCATAATGTGTAAAATTGCCCGGTGGCGCTGAGCTTACCGGGCCAACAGAACTCCGTAGGGCGGGTCTGCGTAGCGCCACCCGCCAACACCTATCTCAACAGGTATTCACCGTGCTCAACAAACTCACTCGACTGCTGGATCAAGCCGGTATTTCGCTCACCGATCACCAGAAAAATCAGCTGGTGGGGTATGTCGACATGCTGAACAAATGGAACAAGGCCTACAACCTTACTTCGGTTCGTGACCCGAACGAGATGCTGATTCGTCACATCCTCGACAGCATCGTGGTGGCGCCGCATCTCAAAGGTGAGCGTTTTATTGATGTGGGTACTGGTCCGGGCCTGCCTGGCATTCCGCTCTCTATCGTGCGTCCTGAGAGCCATTTCACGCTGCTGGACAGCCTGGGTAAGCGCGTACGCTTCCTGCGCCAGGTTCAGCATGAGCTGAAGCTGGAAAATATTCATCCGGTGCAGAGCAGGGTAGAGGAGTTTCCCGCCGAGCCGCCGTTTGACGGCGTGATCAGCCGGGCCTTTGCCTCACTTGATGACATGATTAGCTGGTGTAAGCACCTGCCTGCGGAAAATGGTCGCTTTTATGCCCTGAAAGGCGTGTTACCGGAAGATGAGATTGCGCAGATGCCTGAAGGCTTTGTGGTTGAGGACGCGATCAAATTGCACGTTCCGCAGCTGGAAGGTGAGCGTCATCTGGTGATAGTTAAGCCAAACAATTTTTAAAAATATAATAAAAAATGTGGAATTTGTGCTGTTCTTAGTATGTTAAAAATTACGCGGCAGGCTAAGAAATAAACAGCACTAATTTAACCGCTTTTTTACTATGGATTTTCTTTGGGTTAACCAGGGCCTGTAGTTAACCCAAAATATAATAAACCATGAAAATATCAGCTTGCTAAAAGTAGGTCAGAGTAACCAGATTGTAATGTTAAATATTTATTAAAAATGTCAATAAAAGGTTTTTGTTGTATACAGGGCTGTTTTGAGAATAGTTGCTGAAATTAATCTTTAATATCAAAAAGATGAAATATAAAGATTTACTGCTTTGATTTATTCGACCTTATCGTAAATGTGTATTTTGTGATCTCGTGCACGCTTTATCGTCAACGTTTCCGCGTTGTTTGCAGTTTTCACGTCTCATTCTTCGTTTGTCGAAAAGTTAAGAAATAGCGCCGGGGAAAAATATTTAAACATTTATTCACCTTTTCGCTACTTATTGTTTGAAATCACGGGGACGCACCGTATAATTTGTCCGCTTTTTGCTGCTTGACTCTGAGCCCTAAAGGACGTTTTATACGACACGCGACATACCTCGAAGTGAGCAGGAGTAAAAACGTGATGTCAGTGTCGCTCTTGAGTCGAAACGTTGCTCGTAAGCTTCTGTTCATTCAGTTTCTGGCGGTGATAGCAAGCGGATTGCTGTTCTGCCTCAAAGACCCCTTCTGGGGCATCTCTGCGGTAAGCGGAGGTTTGGCAGTGGTTGTGCCAAACATGTTGTTTATGATTTTTGCCTGGCGTCATCAGGCGCATACACCTGCCAAAGGCCGCGTGGCCTGGTCCTTCGCCCTCGGCGAAGTGTGTAAGGTGTTGCTGACCTTTGCCCTTCTGGTGGTGGTGCTGGCGGTTTTTAAAGTGGTATTTTTGCCGCTGATAGTGACGTGGGTTTTGGTGCTGGTGGTACAAATTCTGGCGCCAGCTGTAATCAATAACAAAGGGTAAAAGGCATCATGGCTTCAGAAAATATGACGCCGCAGGATTACATAAGTCACCATCTGAACAACCTTCAGTTGGACTTACGTACATTCTCGCTGGTGGATCCGCATAACCCCCCAGCCACCTTCTGGACGATTAATATCGACTCCATGTTCTTCTCGGTGGTACTGGGTCTGTTGTTCCTGGCCATTTTCCGCGGCGTTGCGAAACGTGCGACCAGCGGCGTTCCAGGGAAATTCCAGACGTTCATCGAAATGATCATTGGCTTCGTCCACGGTAGCGTCAAAGACATGTACCACGGCAAGAGCAAGGTGATTGCACCGCTGGCGCTGACCGTCTTTGTCTGGGTCTTCCTGATGAACCTGATGGACCTGCTGCCGATCGACCTGCTGCCGTTTATCGGCGAGCATATCTTCGGTCTGCCTGCCCTGCGTGTGGTGCCGTCTGCTGACGTGAACATCACCCTGTCTATGGCACTGGGCGTATTCATCCTGATTCTTTTCTACAGCATCAAAATGAAAGGCGTAGGCGGCTTCGTGAAAGAGCTTACCTTGCAGCCGTTCAACCACTGGGCGTTTATTCCGGTCAACCTGATCCTGGAAGGCGTTAGCCTGCTGTCCAAACCGATTTCCCTCGGTCTGCGACTGTTCGGCAACATGTATGCGGGTGAGCTGATTTTCATTCTGATCGCGGGTCTTCTGCCGTGGTGGTCACAGTGGGTTCTGAATGTGCCATGGGCCATTTTCCACATCCTGATCATTACGCTGCAAGCCTTTATCTTCATGGTTCTGACGATCGTCTATCTGTCGATGGCGTCTGAAGAGCACTGATTCTTTACCAACACTACTACGTTTTAACTGAAACAAACTGGAGACTGTCATGGAAAACCTGAATATGGATCTGCTGTACATGGCTGCCGCTGTGATGATGGGTCTGGCGGCTATCGGTGCTGCGATCGGTATCGGCATCCTCGGGGGCAAATTCCTGGAAGGCGCAGCGCGTCAACCGGATCTGATTCCTCTGCTGCGTACTCAGTTCTTTATCGTTATGGGTCTGGTGGATGCTATCCCGATGATCGCTGTAGGTCTGGGTCTGTACGTGATGTTTGCTGTCGCGTAGTAAGTCGTTTAAACCCTAAGCCACAGTTGTAAATTTAAAGAGGTATTGTGCTGTGAACATGAACGCAACAATCCTCGGCCAGGCCATCGCGTTTGTTATCTTTGTCTGGTTCTGCATGAAGTATGTATGGCCGCCTTTAATGGCTGCCATCGAAAAACGTCAGAAAGAAATTTCTGACGGTCTGGCTTCTGCAGAACGCGCTAAGAAAGATTTGGACCTTGCACAGGCCAACGCGACCGACCAGCTGAAAAAAGCGAAAGCGGAAGCCCAGGTAATCATCGAGCAGGCGAACAAACGTCGTTCTCAGATCCTGGACGAAGCGAAAGCTGAAGCAGAACAGGAACGTACTAAAATCGTGACACAAGCGCAGGCAGAAATTGATGCCGAGCGTAAACGTGCTCGCGAAGAGCTGCGTAAGCAGGTCGCGATTCTGGCTGTTGCTGGCGCCGAGAAGATCATCGAACGTTCCGTGGATGAAGCTGCTAACAGCGACATCGTGGACAAACTTGTCGCTGAACTGTAAGGAGGGAGGGGCTGATGTCTGAATTTGTTACGGTAGCTCGCCCCTACGCCAAAGCAGCTTTTGACTTTGCTATCGAACACCAAAATGTCGATCGCTGGCAGAACATGCTGGCGTTTGCCGCTGAGGTAACGAAAAACGAACACATGGCTGAGATGCTTTCTGGCGCCCTGGCGCCTGTAACCCTCGCCGATTCGTTCATCGCCATTTGCGGTGAGCAGCTGGACGCCAACGGCCAGAACCTGATTCGGGTAATGGCTGAAAATGGTCGTCTGAAAGCGCTCCCGGATGTTCTCGAGCAGTTCGAGCACCTGCGTGCCCTCAGTGAAGCCACCGTTGAAGTTGATGTAACTTCTGCGACTGAACTGAGTAACGAACAGCTTGCGAAAATCACCGCCGCGATGGAAAAACGTCTGTCACGCAAAGTGAAGCTGAATTGCAATATCGATAAGTCTGTAATGGCGGGCGTAATCATCCGAGCGGGTGATATGGTCATTGATGGCAGCGTACGCGGCCGTCTTGAGCGCCTTGCAGACGTCTTGCAGTCTTAAGGGGACTGGAGCATGCAACTGAATTCCACCGAAATCAGCGAACTGATCAAGCAGCGCATTGCTCAGTTCAGTATTGTGAGTGAAGCTCACAACGAAGGTACTATTGTTTCTGTAAGCGACGGTGTTATCCGCATCCACGGCCTGGCCGATTGTATGCAGGGTGAAATGATCTCCCTGCCGGGTAACCGTTACGCTATCGCACTGAACCTGGAGCGCGACTCCGTAGGTGCAGTTGTGATGGGTCCGTATGCTGACCTCGCCGAAGGCATGAAGGTTAAGTGTACTGGCCGTATTCTTGAAGTTCCAGTTGGCCGTGGCCTGCTGGGTCGCGTGGTGAACACCCTGGGTGCGCCAATCGACGGTAAAGGCCCGGTTGATAACGATGGCTTCTCGCCAATCGAAGTTATCGCACCAGGCGTAATCGACCGTCAGTCCGTCGACCAGCCGGTTCAGACCGGTTATAAATCCGTCGACGCCATGATCCCAATCGGCCGTGGCCAGCGTGAGCTGATCATCGGTGACCGTCAGACCGGTAAAACCGCGATGGCAATCGATGCGATCATCAACCAGCGCGATTCCGGCATCAAATGTGTGTACGTGGCTATCGGCCAGAAAGCGTCCACCATTTCTAACGTGGTTCGTAAACTGGAAGAGCACGGCGCGCTGTCCAACACCATCGTTGTTGTGGCGACCGCTTCTGAATCTGCTGCACTGCAATACCTGGCACCGTATGCCGGTTGCGCAATGGGCGAATACTTCCGTGACCGCGGTGAAGATGCACTGATCGTTTATGATGACCTGTCTAAACAGGCCGTTGCTTACCGTCAGGTTTCCCTGCTGCTCCGTCGTCCACCAGGACGTGAAGCATTCCCGGGCGACGTATTCTATCTGCACTCCCGTCTGCTGGAGCGTGCATCCCGCGTTAACGCGGAATACGTTGAGAACTTCACCAAAGGTGCAGTGAAAGGCCAAACCGGTTCTCTGACCGCGCTGCCAATCATTGAAACCCAGGCGGGTGACGTTTCTGCGTTCGTTCCGACCAACGTAATCTCCATTACCGATGGTCAGATCTTCCTGGAAACCAACCTGTTTAACTCCGGTATTCGTCCGGCGGTTAACCCGGGTATCTCCGTATCCCGTGTTGGTGGTGCAGCGCAGACCAAGATCATCAAGAAACTGTCCGGTGGTATCCGTACCGCGCTGGCACAGTATCGTGAACTGGCAGCGTTCTCCCAGTTTGCATCCGACCTTGACGATGCAACCCGTAAACAGCTTGACCACGGTCAGAAAGTGACCGAACTGCTGAAACAGAAACAGTATGCCCCGATGTCAGTCGCACAGCAGGGTCTGGTACTGTTCGCAGCAGAACGTGGTTATCTGGGGGATGTAGAACTGGCGAAAATCGGTAGCTTCGAAGCCGCTCTGCTGGCTTACGCTGACCGTGACCATGCTTCACTGATGCAAGAGATTAACCAGTCCGGTGGCTATAACGACGAAATCGAAGGCAAGCTGAAGAGCCTGCTCGATTCCTTCAAAGCAACCCAGTCCTGGTAACGTCTGGCGGTCTGTCTTAGGGCAGACCGCAAGGCATTGAGGAGAAGCTCATGGCCGGCGCAAAAGAGATACGTAGTAAGATCGCAAGCGTCCAGAACACGCAAAAGATCACTAAAGCGATGGAGATGGTCGCCGCTTCCAAAATGCGTAAATCGCAGGAGCGTATGGCGGCCAGCCGTCCTTATGCAGATACCATGCGCAAAGTGATTGGTCACCTTGCGAGCGGTAATCTGGAATATAAGCACCCTTACCTGGAAGAACGCGACGTTAAGCGCGTGGGCTACCTGGTGGTGTCGACCGACAGTGGTTTGTGCGGCGGCTTGAACATTAACCTGTTCAAAAAGCTGCTGGCGGATATGAAAGCTTGGTCCGATAAAGGCGTTCAGAGCGATATCGCGATGATCGGCTCTAAGGGCGTCTCTTTCTTTAATTCCGTAGGTGGCAATATTGTCGCCCAGGTGACCGGTATGGGTGATAACCCGTCCCTGTCCGAACTGATCGGCCCGGTTAAAGTGATGTTGCAGGCCTATGATGAAGGCCGTCTGGACAGGCTGTACGTTGTCAGCAACAAATTTATTAACACCATGTCTCAGGCTCCGACCCTCACTCAGCTGCTGCCGTTACCGGCGTCAGACGAGCCAGAGTTGAAGCATAAATCCTGGGATTACCTGTATGAACCGGATCCAAAACCGCTGCTGGATACCCTGCTGCGTCGTTATGTTGAATCCCAGGTTTATCAGGGCGTGGTAGAAAACCTGGCCAGCGAGCAGGCCGCACGTATGGTGGCGATGAAAGCCGCGACCGACAATGGCGGCAGCCTGATTAAAGAGCTGCAGTTGGTATACAACAAAGCTCGTCAGGCCAGCATTACTCAGGAACTCACCGAGATCGTCGGTGGTGCATCCGCGGTATAACCAGGTTAATTCGTAGAGGATTCAAGATGGCTACTGGAAAAATTGTCCAGGTAATCGGCGCCGTGGTTGACGTCGAATTCCCTCAGGATGCCGTACCGCGCGTGTACGATGCTCTTGAGGTTCAGAATGGTAATGAGAGCCTGGTGCTGGAAGTTCAGCAGCAGCTCGGCGGCGGTATCGTGCGTACCATCGCCATGGGTTCTTCCGACGGTCTGCGTCGTGGTCTGGAAGTTAAAGACCTCGAACACCCAATCGAAGTACCAGTAGGTAAAGCAACCCTGGGTCGTATCATGAACGTCCTGGGTCAGCCGATCGACATGAAAGGCGATATCGGCGAAGAAGAGCGTTGGGCTATCCACCGCGCAGCACCTTCCTACGAAGAGCTGTCAAGCTCTCAGGAACTGCTGGAAACCGGCATCAAAGTTATCGACCTGATGTGTCCGTTTGCGAAGGGCGGTAAAGTTGGTCTGTTCGGTGGTGCGGGTGTAGGTAAAACCGTAAACATGATGGAGCTGATCCGTAACATCGCGATCGAGCACTCCGGTTACTCCGTGTTTGCAGGCGTGGGTGAGCGTACTCGTGAGGGTAACGACTTCTACCACGAAATGACCGACTCCAACGTTCTGGACAAAGTATCCCTGGTTTACGGCCAGATGAACGAGCCACCTGGAAACCGTCTGCGCGTTGCGCTGACCGGTCTGACCATGGCTGAGAAGTTCCGTGACGAAGGTCGTGACGTACTGCTGTTCGTTGACAACATCTACCGTTATACCCTGGCCGGTACGGAAGTATCCGCACTGCTGGGTCGTATGCCTTCTGCGGTAGGTTATCAGCCAACGCTGGCGGAAGAGATGGGTGTTCTTCAGGAACGTATCACCTCTACTAAAACCGGTTCTATTACCTCCGTTCAGGCGGTATACGTACCTGCGGATGACCTGACTGACCCATCTCCAGCAACCACCTTTGCTCACTTAGATGCAACCGTGGTACTGAGCCGTCAGATCGCGTCTCTGGGTATCTACCCGGCCGTTGACCCGCTGGACTCCACCAGCCGTCAGCTGGATCCTCTGGTTGTTGGTCAGGAACACTACGACACCGCGCGTGGCGTACAGTCCCTGCTGCAGCGTTATCAGGAACTGAAAGACATCATCGCCATCCTGGGTATGGATGAACTGTCTGAAGAAGACAAACTGGTGGTAGCACGTGCGCGTAAGATCCAGCGCTTCCTGTCCCAGCCGTTCTTCGTAGCAGAAGTATTTACCGGTTCCCCGGGCAAATACGTTGCGCTGAAAGACACCATCCGTGGCTTTAAAGGCATCATGGAAGGCGAATACGATCACCTGCCGGAGCAGGCGTTCTATATGGTGGGTTCCATCGACGAAGCCGTGGAAAAAGCCAAAAAACTTTAACGCCTTAATCGGAGGGTGATATGGCAATGACTTACCACCTGGACGTCGTCAGCGCAGAGCAACAAATGTTCTCTGGTCTGGTCGAGAAAATCCAGGTAACGGGTAGCGAAGGTGAACTGGGTATTTTCCCGGGTCACGCCCCGCTGCTCACCGCCATTAAGCCTGGTATGATCCGCATCGTTAAACAGTTCGGTCATGAAGAGTTTATCTATCTGTCTGGCGGCATTATTGAAGTGCAGCCTGGCAGCGTGACCGTACTGGCTGATACCGCAATTCGTGGCCAGGATCTCGACGAAGCGCGAGCTCTGGAATCGAAGCGTAAAGCAGAAGAGCACATTAAGAGCTCTCATGGCGACGTGGATTACGCTCAGGCGTCTGCAGAGCTGGCCAAAGCGATCGCGAAACTGCGCGTTATCGAGTTGACCAAAAAAGCGATGTAACACCGGCTTGAAAGTACGAAAGCCAGTCTGGTCTCCAGACTGGCTTTTTTTATGGTTCCGTTTCACTAAATCTGAAACTAAAACGATGTTTTATTATTTTGTGATTTACGTCACAAAAAGATTGATCGGCGAAATGGTCAGGAGTAGACTTCGTTTTGTGATGAATATCACAAAACTGAACTCCAAAAATATCAGGATGCCATCATGAAAACCATCAACAAAATCATCGCCCTTTTCAGCAACATGAACGTCTCTTTCGGTACGTTCAATAACTAAGTGCTGATATGCCGGGTGGCGCCACGCTTACCGTAGTGTGATAAGCGAAGCGCCTCTCTGGCGATTACATTTTTACCTGCGTTTTATCCAGTTCCTTCCCGTCACTGTTCACGCTTTTACCCTTCGCAATAAAGTAGTTGGTGTTATCAACGGTTCCCACCACCGCATCGTCATACTCGCCTGGCTTATTACGAATCGACAGGTTGCCGGTAAAGATTCCCTGGGTTGAGACATCTCCGTACGGGCTCGGGCGGAAGATATAGTTGAAGCGCTGGTTATCCACAGCGATGTTGTTCTCCACCACCAGCTTGCCGGGGTTAAAGTTATCGGTGAAACCGTCCAGGTGATTGCCCGTGGCTTTGCTGTTGCGGATCTGGTGCGCCACCGGCTGCCCTTCCCCGCCGAGCTTAAAGCCGTTACTGGTGTTATTGCTGGCCACCGAGTTCTCGATCACCACCACGCCGTTTGCGCCATCTTCAATCTTGTTGAACAGATCAAAACCGTCGTCGATATTATCGTGGGCATAGCAATGCTCCAGCCGGTTACCTTCCCCGACCCGCATCTTCACCGCAAAGCCATCGGCGTTAATCTTGCCGGGATCCTCATTGGCATAAGATTCGGAATCCACGACCCGGTTGTAGCTCGCCCATAGTGGCCGGCCGATCTTCTCCGGAGAGGAGATCTGGATCCCGGTGTCGTCATTGCGGTATGCCGTGACGCGCTCGATCAGGTTATGGCTGCCCTGGACGCGCAGGCTTTTCCCGGTGACGTCGATACCCTTGATATGCCAGTAGCTGGCATCCAGCAGCAGACCGTGGATCACCACTTTCCCGTCAGCCTCCAGCGTTTTGAGCTTGTCGTGGGTGCCGCTGGCAGAGAGCGGGATTTCGCTGCGCGGGTAATCGCCGCTTTTTAGCATCAGTTTGCCGCCGGGTGCCACCAGCGTGATGGCGGTGGCGAGATCCAGTGGCGCATCGGCTGTGCCTTTCGCATCTGCTTTTCCTTCCGGGGCGACGTACAGCAGCGCCGTATCTCTGTCCGCAACGCGTTCCACGGTAAGTTGCTGATTTACGGATTTTCCGTCAGCAGGGGTGAAGGTCAGCGTAAAGGTGCTGGTCTGCTCGACGCGGGCTGGCAGGGTATACATCTCACCCGCTTTCACCGCTTTCTCATTACCGATCACCACTTCGTTTTGTCTTACGCTGAATACCCCGTCCTCATTGGCCCGGGCCTGCAGCAGATAATCTGACGAAGTACTCACGGTGCCGGACGCCAGCTGCACCACGACCGGCAGCGGCTCTGCCTGCCAGGGCGCGGAAGGCACGGTATGGGCGCTGGTGGTGGTCAGCGAGGCGTTAGTCACCGTAATTTTGGCATTGCGGGACGCAAAGAAGCCGACGTAATAGTGATCCTTGTTTTGCACCGAAATCAGGTCGGCGCGCGGCACGCTCTTGCTGACCCAGGCGTCGCTGTCCAGCGGAGCCCAGGCGGTAATAAACCCGTCGTCGGTTCGCTGGAGTTTGAGACGAAACTCTGGTGTCTGGCTCAGGTCCACCTCTTCCTTGTAACTCTGTTTTTTAATCGCGGCCCCGGCATCTCCCCAGGGATGGCTGATCCCCTCCCGGGTGATGGCCTGCAGCTTCACCCGCTGATGATCTTTTTTATCCTGGGTCATGATGGCGTTCATCACCTGGTTCGATGCCGCCGGGAACTCTTCATAGCCGGTTTTCAGCGGCTCCTGACGCGGGTTGCCGAGGACATCGCGTACCAGCAGCCCGGCGCCTTCCTGCGCGGCGGGTTTTGCGCCGTTCTCCGGTCCAAACTGGTCGACCCGAATATTGGCCTGCAACACGAAATTCTCGCTCGCAGGTAACTCGGTATAGAAAAAGGTTAATCCGTCGTGGGAGTTGGCGATTTTGCCGCCCCGACTTTCCAGGGTAATGGCTTTTGTCAGATCGGCGCTCTCCTGCACGGAAAGCTTTTTCCCGTCGATGGTGACATCGTTAGTGCCGATTTTTTCGGGCAGGACGTTCGAGGAAAAATTCAGATCCGTTGATTGCCCAAAGGCAATGGCTTTCCAGACATGCGGTTGTTCCGTTGCCATCGCGGAAAAGGCGCTACACATCATCAGGGCCAGAGGTATTGTAGACTTCATCTTATTCTCCTGAGTAATAATTGAGCGCTATTATTATCAGAATAAAACGGTGTTTCTTTTTTACGCGTCACACATTTCGATAATTAAAACAGCGTTTTGGTTACGGAAGGCTTTATTTCTGCAGCGAAAAAATCACTAACGTGTTGTGAGGGCTGGAGACTTCGCTAAAGGAGGCTATATTTCACAGGCAAAGCCCCTTAATTTGCGGTAAAAAGAACCTTTATAACGCCCGAAGCAGGCGACATTGCGCGCTTTACCACCACTCCATTTTATGGCGCAAAATATGTAGAATTTTCAACGCCAAAGGGTTTTACTTTTCACTCAAATTACAGTCAGGACGTGTATGTTGAACACTGCAATGAGCGTGGTCATTCTTGCCGCAGGCAAAGGCACCCGCATGTATTCCGATCTTCCTAAAGTGCTGCACACCCTGGCAGGGAAAGCGATGGTGCAGCATGTTATTGATGCCGCTAATGAAATGGGCGCGAGCCAGGTGCATCTGGTTTACGGCCACGGCGGCGATCTGCTGAAGCAGACGCTGCGTGATGACAAGCTCAATTGGGTGCTGCAGGCTGAACAGCTGGGTACCGGCCACGCCATGCAGCAGGCTGCCCCGTTCTTCTCCGACGACGAAGACATTCTGATGCTCTACGGCGACGTGCCGCTGATCTCCGTCGAGACGCTGGTTCGCCTGCGTGCCGCGAAGCCGCAGGGCGGCATTGGTCTGCTGACCGTCAAGCTGGACGATCCGTCCGGGTATGGCCGTATCACGCGTGAAAACGGCAAAGTGACGGGCATTGTCGAGCATAAAGATGCCACCGATGCGCAGCGTGAAATCCAGGAAATTAACACCGGTATACTGATCGCCAACGGCGCAGACATGAAGCGCTGGCTGTCGCAGTTGAACAATAACAACGCCCAGGGCGAGTTCTACATCACCGATATCATCGCGATGGCGTATCAGGAAGGGCGTGAGATCGTTGCCGTTCATCCGGCGCGCATCAGCGAAACGGACGGCGTGAATAACCGCCTCCAGCTTTCCCGTCTTGAACGTATTTACCAGTCCGAGCAGGCTGAAAAACTGCTGCTGGCTGGGGTTATGCTGCGCGATCCGTCGCGTTTCGATCTGCGTGGGGTGCTTAACCACGGGCGCGACGTCGAAATCGATACTAACGTTATTCTGGAAGGCAACGTAACGCTGGGTAACCGCGTCAAAATCGGTACTGGTTGCGTGATCAAAAACAGCGTGATTGGCGATGACTGCGAAATCAGCCCGTACAGCGTGGTGGAAGATGCCCATCTGGAAGCCGCCTGCACCATCGGGCCTTTTGCCCGTCTGCGTCCGGGCGCTGAGCTGCTGGAAGGCGCACACGTCGGCAACTTCGTTGAAATGAAAAAAGCGCGTCTGGGCAAAGGCTCCAAAGCCGGGCACCTGACCTATCTGGGTGATGCGGAGATCGGCGACAACGTCAATATTGGCGCGGGTACCATCACCTGTAACTACGATGGCGCAAACAAGTTTAAAACCATCATCGGTGACGATGTGTTTGTAGGTTCAGATTCCCAGCTGGTGGCGCCAGTGACCATCGGTAAAGGGGTCACCATTGCCGCCGGGACCACCGTCACCCGCAATGTGGCGGATAACGAGCTGGTGATCAGCCGTGTGCCGCAGGTGCACAAGCAGGGCTGGAAACGTCCGGTGAAGAAGTAAGATTTTTGTAGGCCTGATAAGGCGTAGCTGCATCAGGCAGACAGGGTTGAGGGGATAACATAATCCCCCGCCCAAAGGCAGTAACTAAAAATATAACCCCACTCTCTACAAGGCTCGGGGCGCCCGTAAAAAGGGCAAAACAGGTCAGCGACAACGCATGGCATAATGCCAAAATCAGGAAATCTAACTATGTGTGGAATTGTTGGCGCAGTCGCGCAGCGTGATATTGCTGAAATCCTTCTCGAAGGGTTACGTCGTCTGGAGTACCGTGGTTATGACTCTGCCGGTCTGGCAGTGGTGGATGCCGAAGGGAATATGGCCCGTCTGCGTCGTCTCGGTAAAGTAAACATGCTGGCGCAGGCCGCAGAAGAGAACCCGCTGCACGGTGGTACAGGCATTGCCCATACCCGCTGGGCGACCCACGGTGAACCTTCGGAAGGCAACGCGCACCCGCACGTCTCTGAACACATTGTGGTGGTGCATAACGGCATCATTGAAAACCACGAACCGCTGCGCGAAGCGCTTACCGAGCGTGGTTATACCTTCGTCTCTGAAACCGACACCGAAGTGATCGCCCACCTGGTTCACTGGGAGCTGGAGCAGGGCGGTACGCTGCGTGAAGCCGTCCTGCGCGCCATCCCACAGCTTCGCGGCGCCTACGGCACCGTGATCATGGACAGCCGCGATCCGTCCACCCTGCTGGCAGCCCGCTCTGGCAGCCCGATGGTGATTGGTCTGGGGATGGGTGAGAACTTTATCGCTTCCGATCAGCTGGCGCTGCTGCCGGTAACCCGTCGCTTCATCTTCATGGAAGAGGGTGATATTGCGGAAGTGACCCGTCGCGACGTTAAAATCTTTGATAAATCTGGCGCGCCGGTAAAACGTCAGGATATCGAATCCAACCTGCAGTACGACGCGGGCGACAAAGGCGCTTACCGTCACTACATGCAGAAAGAGATTTACGAACAGCCGAACGCCATCAAAAACACCCTGACCGGGCGCATCAGCCACGGTGAAGTGGATCTGAGCGAGCTGGGCGCTAACGCCAACGAAATGCTGGCAAACGTTGAGCACATTCAGATCGTGGCCTGCGGCACCTCCTACAACTCCGGTATGGTTTCCCGCTACTGGTTCGAAGCCCTGGCAGGCGTACCCTGTGATGTGGAGATCGCCTCCGAATTCCGCTATCGCAAATCGGCCGTGCGTCGTAACAGCCTGATGATCACCCTGTCCCAGTCCGGCGAAACGGCTGATACCCTGGCGGCGCTGCGTCTGTCTAAAGAGCTGGGTTATCTGGGCTCGCTGGCAATCTGTAACGTGCCGGGCTCCTCGCTGGTGCGTGAATCCGACCTGGCGCTGATGACCAAAGCCGGCACCGAAATCGGCGTGGCCTCCACCAAAGCGTTCACCACCCAGCTGACGGTACTGCTGATGCTGGTGGCGAAACTGGCCCGTCTGAAAGGCCAGGATGCGGCGATTGAGCATGACATCGTTCATGGTCTCCAGGCGCTGCCAAGCCGTATTGAGCAGATGCTCTCCCAGGACAAGCGCATTGAAGCTCTGGCGGAAGATTTCTCCGACAAGCATCACGCTCTGTTCCTCGGACGTGGCGATCAGTATCCGATTGCCCTGGAAGGCGCGCTGAAGCTCAAAGAGATCTCCTATATCCACGCAGAAGCCTATGCGGCAGGCGAGCTGAAGCACGGCCCGCTGGCGCTGATCGACGCGGATATGCCGGTTATTGTTGTGGCACCGAATAACGAACTGCTGGAAAAACTGAAGTCCAACATCGAAGAAGTGCGTGCCCGTGGCGGTGTGCTGTATGTCTTCGCCGATAGCGATGCCGGCTTTACCAGCAGCGACAACATGCACATCATCGAGATGCCGCATGTGGAAGAGGTGATTGCGCCAATCTTCTATACCGTTCCGCTGCAGCTGCTGGCCTACCACGTCGCGCTGATCAAAGGCACCGACGTCGACCAGCCGCGTAACCTGGCGAAGTCCGTGACCGTAGAGTAATCCCTTCAGGCTCCACCTTCGGGTGGAGCTTTTTTATCCGCTTTATCCCGCCTTTTTTAATGACAAACTGTCATCTTCAGCTAACTTTTTCAGTGTCACAGAAAGAAAATTTTTCTGAAATCTTAATGTCATAATGATGCTCAAGATACTGATATTAAAGAGTTATTTTAATATTCCCAAAGCGAAATTCTCGCTGTCATAAAACTGTCATAATTCGTACATTTATCTGTCACCTCTTTGTCCTATTTTGCTCATCGTAGCCACTAAACAACGATTTACGAAAATCTTGCAGGAGACATTATGAAAGTTATGCGTACCACTGTCGCAACTGTTGTCGCCGCGACCTTATCGATGAGCGCGTTCTCTGTGTTTGCAGAGGCAAGCCTGACTGGCGCTGGTGCAACCTTCCCTGCGCCGGTGTATGCCAAATGGGCTGATACCTACCAGAAAGAGACTGGTAACAAGGTGAACTACCAGGGTATCGGCTCCTCCGGTGGCGTTAAACAAATTACCGCAAATACCGTTGATTTCGGCGCATCTGACGCTCCGCTGTCTGATGAAAAACTGACGCAGGAAGGCCTGTTCCAGTTCCCGACCGTTATCGGTGGTGTTGTGCTGGCGGTGAATATCCCTGGCCTGAAGTCCGGCGAACTGGTGCTCGATGGCAAAACCCTGGGTGATATCTACCTCGGCAAAATCAAAAAATGGGATGACGAAGCCATCACTAAACTGAACCCGGGCGTGAAACTGCCTTCGCAGAACATCGCTGTGGTTCGTCGTGCTGACGGCTCCGGTACCTCCTTCGTCTTCACCAGCTACCTGGCGAAAGTGAACGAAGAGTGGAAATCCAAAGTCGGTTCTGGCTCTACCGTTAACTGGCCAACCGGTCTGGGCGGTAAAGGTAACGACGGTATCGCCGCGTTCGTACAGCGTCTGCCTGGCTCAATCGGCTACGTAGAATACGCTTACGCCAAGCAGAACAACCTGGCCTACACCAAACTGGTTTCTGCCGACGGCAAACCTGTCAGCCCGACCGAAGAGAACTTTGCTAACGCTGCCAAAGGCGCTGACTGGAGCAAATCTTTCGCTCAGGATCTGACGAACCAGAAAGGCGAAGACGCATGGCCAATCACCTCTACCACCTTCATCCTGGTCCACAAAGATCAGAAGAAGCCAGAGCAGGGCGCTGAAGTGCTGAAGTTCTTCGACTGGGCATACAAAAACGGCGGCAAACAGGCTAACGACCTGGATTACGCCAGCCTGCCGGACAGCGTGGTTGAGCAGATTCGTGCTGCATGGAAAACCAACGTGAAAGACAGCAGCGGTAAAGCGCTGTACTAACAGGATATTTTTGACGAAGATGGCGGGTGGCGCTAACGCTAACCCGCCCTACGGTTCCGACTGTAGGCCCGGTAAGCGCCAGCGCCGCCGGGCATATTCGTAAGACGTCTCAAACAGAAGAGTAATTTATGGCTGCAACCAAGCCTGCATTTAACCCTCCGGGTAAAAAAGGTGACATGATTTTCAGCGCGCTGGTAAAACTGGCTGCGCTGATTGTGCTATTGCTGCTGGGTGGCATTATCGTGTCCCTGATTTTCTCCTCCTGGCCGAGCATCCAGAAATTTGGTTTCTCCTTCCTGTGGACCAAAGAGTGGGATGCGCCGAACGATATCTACGGTGCGCTGGTACCGATCTACGGCACTCTGGTCACCTCGTTTATCGCCCTGCTGATTGCAGTGCCGGTGAGCTTCGGTATCGCCCTGTTCCTGACCGAACTGGCGCCGAACTGGCTGAAGCGTCCGCTCGGTATCGCCATTGAGCTGCTGGCGGCGATCCCAAGTATCGTTTACGGCATGTGGGGCCTGTTTATTTTTGCCCCGCTGTTTGCGACCTACTTCCAGGAGCCTGTGGGCAACGTCCTTTCCGCTATCCCGTTCGTGGGCGCCCTGTTCTCCGGTCCGGCTTTCGGTATCGGCATCCTGGCGGCAGGCGTGATCCTCGCCATCATGATTATTCCGTACATTGCGGCGGTTATGCGCGATGTCTTTGAACAGACCCCGGTGATGATGAAAGAGTCGGCCTACGGTATCGGCTGCACCACCTGGGAAGTTATCTGGCGTATCGTCCTGCCGTTCACCAAAAATGGGGTGATCGGCGGCATTATGCTGGGTCTGGGTCGGGCGCTGGGTGAAACCATGGCGGTGACCTTTATCATCGGTAATACCTACCAGCTCGACAGCGCCTCGCTCTATATGCCGGGTAACAGCATCACCTCTGCGCTGGCTAACGAATTCGCCGAAGCGGAATCCGGCCTGCACGTTGCTGCGCTGATGGAACTGGGCTTAATTCTGTTTGTTATCACCTTCATCGTTCTGGCGATCTCTAAAGTGATGATCATGCGCCTGGCGAAAAATGAGGGGGCACGCTGATGGCTACGCTCGAAATGCAAAATACCGTGGCGCTGGCGGAATCCCGCCGCAAAATGCAGGCAAAACGCCGCATGAAAAACCGCCTCGCCCTGACGCTCTCCATGGCAACCATGGCATTTGGTCTGTTCTGGCTGATCTGGATTTTGTTCTCCACGGTGACGCGCGGTATCGACGGTATGTCCCTGGCGCTGTTCACCGAGATGACGCCGCCGCCAAATACGGCGGGTGGCGGTCTGGCTAACGCCCTGGCGGGCAGCGGCCTGCTGATCCTCTGGGCGACCGTCTTCGGCACGCCGCTTGGCATCATGGCGGGGATTTATCTGGCGGAGTACGGCCGTAAATCCTGGATTGCGGAGGTGATTCGTTTTATCAACGACATCCTGCTCTCTGCCCCATCGATTGTGGTCGGCCTGTTCGTTTACACCATCGTAGTGGCGCAGATGGAACATTTCTCCGGCTGGGCGGGCGTGATTGCGCTGGCGCTGCTGCAGGTGCCTATCGTCATCCGTACCACCGAGAACATGCTGAAACTGGTGCCGGACAGCCTGCGTGAAGCGGCCTACGCTCTGGGCACGCCAAAGTGGAAGATGATTTCTGCCATCACCCTGAAAGCCTCCGTCTCGGGGATCCTGACAGGCGTGCTGCTGGCCGTTGCCCGTATCGCCGGTGAAACGGCCCCGCTGCTCTTCACCGCGCTCTCCAACCAGTTCTGGAGCACGGACATGATGCAGCCGATCGCCAACCTGCCGGTGACGATCTTTAAATTTGCGATGAGCCCGTTTGCCGAATGGCAGTCACTGGCCTGGGCCGGGGTACTGATTATTACCCTGTGCGTACTGTTACTGAACATTCTGGCGCGCGTTATTTTCGCGAAGAAGAAACACGGTTAATTATTGACGGCGTGGCACTCTGCGGCGCCGGATGAGGAAATGAGTCAATGAGTATGGTTGATACTGCCCCGGGTATTCTTTCGGTTCGTGATCTGAACTTTTACTACGGTAAGTTCCATGCCCTGAAGAACATCAATCTGGATATTGCCAAAAACCAGGTAACGGCGTTTATCGGTCCGTCTGGCTGCGGTAAGTCCACGCTGCTGCGTACCTTTAACAAAATGTATTCGCTCTATCCGGAGCAGCGTGCCGAAGGCGAAATCCTGCTGGATGGCGACAACATTCTCACCAATACCCAGGATATCGCCCTGCTGCGCGCGAAAGTGGGTATGGTGTTCCAGAAACCGACGCCGTTCCCGATGTCCATTTATGACAACATCGCTTTTGGTGTGCGCCTGTTTGAGAAGCTCTCCCGCGCCGATATGGATGAGCGCGTGCAGTGGGCATTGACCAAGGCCGCATTATGGAACGAAACCAAAGATAAACTTCACCAGAGCGGGTACTCTCTCTCCGGTGGTCAGCAGCAGCGTCTGTGCATTGCGCGCGGTATCGCTATCCGTCCTGAAGTGTTGCTGCTGGATGAGCCGTGCTCAGCGCTGGACCCGATCTCCACCGGGCGTATCGAAGAGCTGATCACCGAGCTGAAAGCGGATTACACCGTGGTGATCGTGACGCACAACATGCAGCAGGCTGCCCGTTGTTCCGACCACACTGCATTTATGTACCTGGGCGAGTTGATTGAGTTCAGTAAAACGGACGACCTGTTCACCAAGCCTGCGAAGAAACAAACAGAAGACTACATCACCGGACGCTACGGCTGATTCAGGAGTGCGCAATGGATAATCTCAATCTTAATAAACACATTTCCGGCCAGTTTAACGCCGAGCTGGAAAGTATCCGCACCCAGGTGATGACCATGGGCGGTATGGTAGAGCAGCAGCTCTCTGACGCGATCACCGCGATGCACAACCAGGACAGCGAGCTGGCGAAGCGCGTGGTGGAAGGCGACAAAAACGTCAACATGATGGAAGTCGCTATCGATGAGGCCTGCGTGCGCATTATCGCCAAGCGTCAGCCAACGGCGAGCGACCTGCGTCTGGTTATGGCGATCATCAAAACCATCGCCGAGCTGGAACGTATTGGCGACGTGGCGGACAAAATCTGCCGTACTGCGCTGGAAAAATTCTCCCAGCAGCACCAGCCGCTGCTGGTGAGCCTGGAGTCGCTGGGCCGCCACACCGTGCAGATGCTGCATGACGTGCTGGATGCCTTTGCGCGTATGGATCTGGATGAAGCGGTGCGTATTTACCGCGAAGACAAGAAAGTCGACCAGGAATATGAAGGCATTGTGCGTCAGCTGATGACCTACATGATGGAAGACACGCGTACCATTCCAAGCGTACTGACCGCGCTGTTCTGCGCTCGCTCTATCGAGCGTATCGGTGACCGTTGCCAGAACATCTGCGAATACATCTTCTACTTCGTGAAGGGGCAGGATTTCCGTCACGTCGGCGGGGATGAACTGGATAAAATGCTCGCGGGTAAAGATCCGAAAGAGTAACTTGCTTTAACATGCCCGGTGGCGCTGCGCTAACCGGGCTGACATCATTCACAGGCCGGATAAGCGCTAACGCTATCCGGCTTTGTTTTTTTAGCGGGTGATATTCCAGCCGCGCGCTTTCCACAGTTCCGGCAGCTGCGCCAGCTCGGTGAAGACAGTGACCTTTGGATGGTCGAGCGGCGGGTTGTGCGGATCGGCACAGAAGTAGAATACCTCCATGCCTGCGGCGATCCCCGCCTGCGCGCCTGCGCTGGAGTCATCCACCAGGATGCAGTTCTCCACGTTGACGTTCATCGCTTTCGCCGCATGGAACATCATCGCCGGATCCGGCTTCCAGCGCTGGATATCGTAACCGCTGAACAGTTTTTCCGGGAAATGGTGCAGCATCTGCAGCTTGCCAAGGGAGTGCTGCATTTTGCTGACCGGGCCGTTAGAGACCACGCACATCGGCACCGCCATGGCATCCAGCAGGGTGTTCGCACCTGCGATGACTTCCAGTTCGGAGTCGAAAAGGCGTGCGACCTCGGCGCGGTAAACAGGCTCCAGATCCGCTTTCGCGAGGCTAACGCCGTGTTCAGCGTTGATGATGTCGATGATCTCGTAGAGCTTCACGCCCTTAAAGCGTTTGAACGTCTCTTCGAGATCGAGCGTGATACCAAATTCCTGGAACATGGTGACATACGCCCGGGAACAGATGACCTCACTGTCGACCAGCGTACCGTCGCAGTCGAAAAATACCGCTTCAATCTGAGACATGCATTTCCCTTTTTTTAACAAGTTTAACGTTTACGTACTACATAACGTTGAGACGCAATCGTTGCCGTATAAGCAAATTCAATGAAAAAAAGTGCCTCTCAACCGCCCTTATTGTCGCATTTTGGTATAGGATAGCGACGGATTTTCCCTCCTTGTTCGGAAATAGATGATGAGTCAACAACACACTACCCAGTCTTCTGGCGCGGGTTTGCTTGAGCGCGTGTTTAAACTGCGCGAACACGGCACGACGGCACGCACCGAAGTGATCGCCGGTTTCACTACCTTCCTGACGATGGTCTATATCGTTTTCGTGAACCCACAAATTCTGGGCGTTGCTGGCATGGATACCAGCGCCGTCTTTGTTACTACCTGTCTTATCGCCGCCTTCGGCAGCATCCTGATGGGGCTGTTCGCTAACCTGCCGGTTGCTCTGGCACCGGCGATGGGTCTGAACGCCTTCTTCGCCTTCGTCGTGGTTCAGGCGATGGGCCTGCCGTGGCAGGTGGGCATGGGGGCTATCTTCTGGGGTGCCGTCGGTCTGCTGATCCTGACCATTTTCCGCGTGCGTTACTGGATGATTGCCAATATCCCGGTCAGCCTGCGCGTGGGCATCACCAGCGGTATCGGCCTGTTCATCGGCATGATGGGGCTGAAAAACGCCGGTGTGATCGTGGCGAACCCGGAAACGCTGGTCAGCATCGGTAAACTGACCTCCCACAGCGTGCTGCTGGGGGTGCTGGGCTTCTTCATCATCGCTATTCTGGCCTCGCGTAATATCCACGCGGCGGTGCTGGTGTCGATCATCGTCACCACCCTGCTGGGCTGGATGCTGGGCGACGTGCACTATAACGGCATCGTCTCCGCGCCGCCGAGCGTCACCACGGTGATTGGCCATGTCGATCTGGCGGGCTCGCTGAACCTGGGTCTGGCTGGAGTGATCTTCTCCTTCATGCTGGTGAACCTGTTTGACTCCTCCGGTACGCTGATTGGCGTGACTGACAAAGCCGGTCTGGCAGATGAAAAAGGCAAATTCCCGCGCATGAAGCAGGCGCTGTTCGTGGACAGTATCTCCTCCGTGACCGGCTCCTTTATCGGTACATCCTCTGTAACCGCCTACATCGAATCTTCTTCCGGGGTTTCTGTCGGTGGCCGTACCGGTCTGACCGCGGTGGTTGTCGGCCTGCTGTTCCTGCTGGTGATCTTCCTCTCCCCGCTGGCCGGTATGGTGCCGCCATACGCCGCCGCCGGTGCGCTGATCTACGTGGGCGTGCTGATGACCTCCAGCCTGGCGCGCGTGAAGTGGGATGACCTGACCGAAGCGGTTCCGGCCTTTATTACCGCAGTGATGATGCCGTTCAGCTTCTCCATTACCGAAGGGATTGCGCTGGGCTTTATCTCTTACTGTGTGATGAAGGCGGGTACCGGACGCTGGCGTGAGATCAGCCCGTGCGTGATGGTCGTTGCGCTGCTGTTCATTCTGAAGATTGCGTTTATTGATGCTTAACAAAAGCAAAACAGCAACGTAAGTTGCTGTTTTTAGTGTTTGCACCCTCTCCCTGTGGGAGAGGGCCGAGGGTGAGGGCATCAGGCCGCACCCACCCCTTACCTCGAACCCACCTTACGCTTTAACCCGCTGAATATACTTCCCGAATGCGCTCAGCTGGCCGCTCAGATGATCCAGCGTGCTCTGGTCAACAACTTCACCCGTCTGTGGGTCGACCTTGTTCTGAATCACACCGCCCATAAACTCCGGCTTGTTCATCACCATCGCATCCATGAACACCAGGATCTGACGCAGGTGATACTGGCAACGCGCGCCGCCGATAGCCCCCATTGAGCTGGTCTGGATCAGCACCGGTTTACCCGCCAGCGGCTGTTCCGGCAGGCGAGAGAGCCAGTCAATGGCGTTCTTCAGGCCACCCGGCACGGAATAGTTGTATTCCGGGGTGACAATCACCACGCCGTCTGCCTGACGGATCTGCTCTGCCAGCGCTTCTACCGCAGCCGGGAATCCCTCTTCCTGCTGCACATCCGCGTCGTACAGCGGAATATCACCGATCGACGGCAGGGCGGTAATTTCCATCCCCTCAGGTGCCAGCTTCGGCAGGGTGCGGGCAACCATCCCGTTAAATGAACCCTTGCGCAGGCTTCCCAGTAACGTAACAACATTCAACGTATCAGACATCACTACTCCTTCTTCATCATGATGGCCCTGCTGAAGGGTCAGGTGAGGATAATCGCTTTTTCCGCCGGTAGACTGGTCAGCCGCATCAGGCGAGCCGCCGGTTCGTTGGCGCGGGCGGGAACGTCCGGCAGGCTTTGCCATCCAAGGCGGCCGTCGAACTCCCAGATTTTTAGCCTTTCAATGGCCGGGGTGACGGCAATCGACCAGATCAGCACGTCTTCGGCGTCGCTTAAGGCTTCGACCTGCGCGGCTCTGGAGGCCCGCAGACGACCGGAGCCCGGTAACAGTTGCAGCAGGCTGGCGCAGTCGTTGGCCTCGCCTGACAGCTTACGGATGCACTGGCGCAGGGTAATCAGCTGCGCTCTGGCTTCATTGGGGTCGTTCTGATTACGCACCCATAAGTTCTCGTTGCTGGACAGCGGGTAGGTGTCATGCGCGTGGGTACCATCCAGGCTGCGAATGGTTCGCTGCAGCTCCATATCCAGACCGCAGTCGCCCTCGGTGGTCAGCACCAGGCCCACGATATTGCCGGCGTAGGCAATGGAAAAACGGGGAAGCTCTGGATCGGCAAACACCGGGCGACCCTCAGGTTCGGTAATCACTTCCGGCAGCTCGCTGGTGCCGTAAAGCATAAACATCAGCTCCGCGAGCAGCGCCCGGGAGGCCAAAAAACGTATTCGACGATGTTCAGGAAGCTTTCGCGCTTCGTTGTGGCAGGATGGCGAGAGCCTGGTCGAAACCACCCATCCCTCGGTCAGCGTCCCTCTTGCAAAATGCGTAGCCATTTTTCACTCCATGATAATGGTTAGTCGTCAGGTTAAACGGTTACATGATTATCGCTTAACTTGCTTACTGTTTTAATGGCTAAATGGGGGTAATGGAAGTTTTGCGGCGGAACTTTACATTTTCTTAGCCAAAAACCAGACATTTAGCGCAACGGCGAACCATACAGCGCCTTAATGGTTTCTCTCAGCCAGAGGGTTTTGGGGTTGTGGCTGTTACGCTTATGCCAGATCAGGGTAAAAGGCACGGTGAGCTTTTGCGCCTGCGCTTCATCAATGGGGATCGGCAGGGTAACCAGCTTACGCTGGTGAAGCTGATTATAGTGATGGCAGTAGTGCGGTGCCGTCGCAATGTAGTTATGACCCGGCTGCGCCGCCATAAACATCGACTGCTCGAATCCGGGCAAGCTCATGGCGATATTACGCGTCCGCCCCATCTCTCTCAGCACCTCATCCAGCGCCCAGGTGTCGCTACGCTCCCAGAAAATGCTGATATGCGGATAGCGCAGGAACGTCTCCAGGTTCCACTCTTCCTGGAGGGCCGGGTGATCCTCGCGCAGATAGACGCACGGACGGTCGCTGAACAGAATTTCGACGGCATCAGCTTCAGCAATTCGCGGGAGCGGGGGTGCGTTTCACGGCCGGTAAAACCGAGGTCGACCTCTCCGCGGGTAATAGCGTCCAGCGAATCGTAATCCCAGTGGCGCATCTTCACGGTCGCCTGGGGATAACGCTGATTCACCTGCTCCAGCAGGGCGTTAAAGCGGATCAGCATTAGCGGCGTTTCTGCCGCCAGCTCAAAGGTCAGGCCGCCGGGGGAGTCATGGTGGAATTTATCGAGGATCTGGTTGCCAATCTGCATCCAGTCGGCCAGATCCTGCTCCAGACTCACCGTCAGCGGGGTTGGCAGCAGCCCCAGCGGGGTCTTCACAAACAGCGGATCGTCGAACCAGTCGCGCAGCTTCGCCAGCGATTTACTCACCGCGGACGGCGTGACGTTCATCCGTTTCGCGGCTTTGGTGACGCTGCGCTCCTGTAGCAAAAGCTGCAGGCACAACAACAGGTTAAGATCGAGATTGCTGAGGGGCTTCTTCATGTTGCGCTGCGGGCCGAATGACCATAAGTAGGATGATGCAGAGCATGCTACAGCCAATCAGAACCCCGATCAGCATATTCAATGCATTCAGCCCAATTATTGCTGCCAGCCAAATCCACAGCGATGAGCCGCAAACCTGAGTGATGCCCAGCACCGAACTGGCCACGCCCGCGCGCAGCGCAAACGGGCCTAACGCCTGGCTCATCGCCACGCCAAAGCCCACCGAGAACCCGGCGCAAATCAGGGTGATACCTGCCAGCATCAGGGCTGATGAGCTGGCGGTCGCCAGAAGCATGCCTGCCGCCAGGAACAGCACCTGAGAGGTGAGCATCAGCGTGCGCTGGCTGAAGATATTCAGCGCAAACGGCGTCGAGAAGGATACGGCCATGCTGACCAGGGCGGTTAACGCCATCACCGTGGAATATTCCCCGCGATCAAAACCCATGATTTCCATTAATAACACCGGGGAAACGTTTACATAGGTCAGGATCACCGCCACGCTCAGGGTGGTGATCAGCAACCGGCTGATGAAGAAGCGGTTGAGCAGCTTCTCTTCCGGCGGCACCGACGCGGTATGACCCCGGTTTTGTGCCCCGGGATGGGTCTCTTTCAGCACCGCGATCGACAGGATAAAGACCAGCATCCCCATTGCCGCCATCGTCCAGAACAGGCTCTGCCACGGAAATTGCAGCATGATCAGGTAGCCCACCACCGGCGCCAGCACCGGGATAATGCAGGTGATGCCGTTCATCATGGAGAGCACTTTGGCGCGGCGCTGGGTGCTTAAGGTATCGCGCAAAATCGCAAAGGCCACCACGTAGCAACCGCCCGCGCCGATGCCCTGGATAAAGCGCCCGGACAGGAACAGGGTGCTCTCCTGCGCCATTGAACAGAGCACCGAGGCGAGGGCGAAAATCACGGCACCGGTAATGGCGATGGGCTGTCGCCCGGCTTTGTCGGCAATCTTTCCGGCAAACACCATCGATGACGCCATCCCCGCAAGGTAGGCTGAAAACGCGATATGCAGCTGCGCTTCGCTGGCGCCCAGATCCCGGGCGATGTGCGGCAGCCCCACCAGATACATATCGATGCCTGATGGATAAAGCAGCACCAGCGCAAAACTACAAAACAGAAAACGAGCCATAAAACCCCCATAAATGCAGGCAAGAAGAATAGGGGGAGAGAGCGTTATTAGCGAGTTGCCATTTGGACAAAGGTGATTTCCTCGCAGGAAATCACCTCAGAAAAGGGGCGGGCTCAACCAAAGCGCGGCAGGAAATTAAAGACATTGCCGAACCAGCAAACAATGACCGCGACCCCGAACAGGATCACCAGCGAGGGGATCATCATCCCGCCCCAGACGGTAAACATCTTATTCGGGAACTTCTTTCGCGCTTTCAACGCCAGAACCGCTGGGATAATCACCGCCCAGATGGTCGCACACAACCCTGCGCCGCCAATACCGTAGATAAACCCGTTCGGGAAGATCAGGTACAGAATCGTAGGGGGCAGGAAGGTCAGCATGACTGTTTTCAGACGACCTGACGGGGAATTGTCGAGCTTAAAGAGGTCGGCAAGATAGTCGAATAACCCCAATGTAACGCCAAAGAAGGAGCTGGCTACGGCCAAATTGGAGAATACCAGTAAGCAAAATTCGATAACCCCGTGCTGCCGGGTACCGAGGAAGGATTTCACCAGTGAATCGACGTTGCCCCCTGACGAGATGATCTCGTTGAAGCTGTCGCGGGTAATATTCCCCATCGTGCAGTACAGCCAGAACAGGTAGATAAACAGCGCCAGCAGCGAGCCGAACACCAGGCTTTTGATCAGCTTATCTTTCCGCTTGCCATAGCAGATGATGAGACTGGGAATGTTGCCATGAAAACCAAAGGACGCCAGACAGACGGGCAGGGCCATAAAGATATAGGGGAAGTAGGAGTTGTTGCTGGCTGAGGTGACGTTGATATCTCTTAATATCGAGTAGTCAACCTGGAAGAAAAAGGAGCCAAATACAACGATAAAGGCGATGATCTTAATGCCTAAAAACAGCGAGGTAATTCTACTGGCGGCTAATGAGCTAAACCACAATACGGCAGCGACGAAGAGCGCTGTACTGACACCCACAATGCGGGGATTGACGTGCGTCCCCTGATTCATGGCGATGGTTTCGCTGATTATTGCGCCGTTGGCGGAAATATAGGCATACGTCAGGATATAAAGAACAAATGCAACCGTTAAACCGCTGACTATATTCCACTTGTTACCAATCAGATCTTTGGTGACCGTATTAAAACTTGAGCCGACAGGATAATTTAAATTTGCTTCCAGTAATAACAGCCCGGAGTGAAGCATCGAAAACCAGGCAATAATTAAAATAAACGCGCCCCAAAAAAACCACGCCCCTGCCAAATCCACGGGTAAAGCAAACATCCCCCCCGCCAATAACCGTACCTGCTATAACCATGACACCCCACACCGAGGAGTGTTTAGTCTCTAACTCTAAAGTCTGTTCCATGGTGCCCCCATCAATGTGGCAAGCTTGACGTTGTTAATCGTTTTTTGCGGGTGGCTAACGTTATTTAGCCACCCGGGGAGAGACGTTAAACTTCTTTGAGTTTTGCAGTGAAGTGGCGCAATACTTTCGGTTCGTAGGTAAAGGTTAATCCCTTAATATTCATCGCATTTTCTTTAACGTGCTTAAAGGCTTCGACGATGAAATCCATATGGGATTGCGTGTAGGTTGCGCGCGGAATGGTTAAACGCAGCAACTCTGCCGGGCAGGGTAACTGTTTGCCGGTTTTCGGATCGCGGCCTAACAGGAACGAACCGATTTCAACTGCGCGAATACCTGCGACTTTATAGAGCTCACAGGCCAGCGCCTGCGCCGGGAACTGCTCTGCCGGAATATGCGGCAACAGCTTGCCCGCATCCACAAAGGCAGCATGGCCGCCCGCCTGCTGGCAAACCACGCCGATGGCTTCCAGACCGTCGACCAGGTATTGCACCTGATTAATGCGGTATGCCAGCCAGTCCTGGCCCATGCCGTCATGCAGGCCGACAGCCAGACGCTCCATGGCGCCCCCTTCAAGGCCGCCGTAAGTCGGGAAGCCTTCCTGAACGACGCACAAGGTTCTGCATTCGGTATAGACGTCGAAGTAGTCGTCATTCTTGATGCACAGCAGCCCACCCATCGGCACCATGGCATCTTTTTTCGCCGACATGGCCAGCATATCCGCATACTTGTAGGTTTCGCGGGTAATTTCCGCGATGGTCCAGTCTTTATATTCCGCCTCACGTTTCTGAATAAAGTACGCGTTTTCAGCGAAGCGCGCGGAATCCATGACCACCGGGATATCGTATTTTCTGGCAATCGCATACATCGCCTTCAGGTTTGCCAGCGACACCGGCTGCCCACCGGCGGAGTTGCTGGTGATGGTCGCGACAATATAAGGCACATTGCTCGCACCCACTTCCTCGATGCCGTTTTCCAGACCCTGCAGGTCAAAGTTGCCTTTAAAATCGTAACGGATGCCGGTATCAAAGGCTTCCTTGATATAGACGTTGCGCACGGTGCAGCCGTTTATCTGGCTGTGGCCCTGGGTGGTATCAAAGAAGTAATTTGAGAAGGCGACCATCTTCGAGCGGTCTAACCCCTTTTCCTGCTCGCGTTTTTTGATTAAGACAGGAATATAAATCTGCTCAGCGCCGCGACCCTGGTGGGTTGGGATAGTATATTGATAGCCGAAAATCTCATTCACGGCGTTGGACAGCGCATAGTAGCTGCGGCTTCCGCTATAGGCTTCGTCACCGCGCAGCATGGCGGCCTGCATATTTTGGGTGACCGCGCCGGTGCCGCTGTCGGTCAGTAAATCAATAAACACGTCTTCGCTATCCAGCAGGAACGGGTTCATGCCTGATTTAATAATAGCGTTTTCGCGATGCTCCCTTGTGGTACGTTTAACCGGCTCAATAACTCTGATGCGAAATGGCTCTGGTAAATGTTTGAAGTTTTCCATTATATAATTCCTGTTTTTATCGCAGCGGTGCTGGTGGTTATTTTAAATAACCATAAATAGCGGCAAGCCTGAGCTGGATATAACGCCACGCAGTAGGGAGAATAATTCTCACCAACACAGACGTGCAGAGGCGCTATTGCGGTTCTACAAGCGCAATGATTTCAGGCATACCGGATAAATAGAGTGTTAGTCTATTCAGGTTGCATAGAGAAAATGAGGCGAAGGGAGATTACGGATGGTGATTGACAATTTTATTGTCAATATTGAACCACTTAGAGGTGATGTATGTATTTAAGATAATCGTCATTGATTTATCCTCATTAGACACGCTACTACATTATTCGAATGAGAATATTTGTCTATGTGCAGAGATATTAATTGTGATTGTAATCACAGAGAATATAGCTGATATATTTGGTATTTATTCGGGTAATACAGAAAAGAAAAAAGCCGCAATAACATGAACGTTATGCGGCTTTTTAACAGAGGGCTGAAACGGACTTATTTCCCGATACAGAAGCTGGAGAAGATCCGCCCCAGCAAATCATCCGAGGTAAACTCCCCGGTGATTTCGCTTAACGCCTGCTGGGCCAGACGCAGCTCTTCCGCCAGCAGTTCTCCGGCCCAGGCGCCGAGCAGCTGCGCTTTGCCCTGATCCAGATGCTGTGCCGCCTCTTCCAGCGCCTGCAGATGGCGACGACGGGCGAGGAAGCCGCCCTCCATGCTGGTATCGAAGCCCATGCTCTGCTTCAGATGGTTGCGCAGCTCATCCACACCCTCGCCGGTACGCGCCGACAGGCGAATGAGTGAGTGACCGTTCACATCGCTGAGGCCCAGCGTTTCACCGGTCACGTCCGCTTTGTTACGCACCACGGTGATCGGCAGTTTTGCCGGCAGGCGGGCGATAAAGTCCGGCCAGATCTCTGCCGGGTCGACGGCGGCGGTGGTGGTACCGTCCACCATAAACAGCACCCGATCGGCCTGCTCGATCTCCTGCCAGGCGCGCTCGATACCGATGCGCTCCACTTCGTCGCTGGCATCACGCAGTCCCGCGGTGTCGATGATATGCAGCGGCATACCGTCGATATGAATATGTTCCCGCAGCACGTCGCGGGTAGTACCGGCTATGTCGGTCACAATCGCCGCTTCACGCCCCGCCAGGGCATTCAGCAGGCTCGATTTCCCGGCGTTCGGACGTCCGGCAATTACCACCTTCATCCCTTCACGCAGCAGGCTGCCCTGACGCGCCTCGGCGCGCACCGCGTCGAGATCGGCCATCACGTCGTTAAGCTGGGCTTCGATTTTGCCGTCGGAGAGGAAGTCGATCTCCTCATCCGGGAAATCAATGGCCGCTTCCACGTAGATCCGTAGGTGAGTGAGTGCTTCCACAAGATGGTTTACGCGAGCGGAGAACGCCCCCTGCAGCGAGTTCAGCGCGGAGCGCGCGGCCTGCTCGGAGCTGGCGTCGATCAAATCGGCAATCGCTTCAGCCTGGGCCAGATCCAGCTTGTCGTTGAGAAACGCCCGCTCGGAGAACTCGCCCGGTTTGGCGATGCGCACGCCCGGCAGGGTCAGAATGCGTTTCAGCAGCAGGTCGAGGATCACCGGCCCGCCGTGGCCCTGCAGTTCGAGCACGTCTTCACCGGTGAAGGAGTTCGGGCCCGGGAACCACAGCGCGATACCCTGATCCAGCGCCGTACCGTCGTTATCCTTGAAAGGCAGATAGTCGGCGTAGCGTGGCTTTGGCAGTTTGCCCAGCACCGCTTCTGCCACCTCGCGCGCCTTCAGGCCGGAGATACGCAGAATACCCACACCACCGCGTCCCGGTGGGGTTGCCTGGGCGACGATAGTGTCGTTATGGCTCATGGTTTGTCTCTTCTTAATGCAATAAAAAAGGCGGTCAATAGACCGCCCTGTCATCACTGTTCTTTATGCCGGGTGGCGCTTCGCTTACCCGGCCTACTGAGGATCAGGAATTTTTCTTTTCGCGGCTATGCAGGCCACGTTTTTCCAGACCACGGTAGATCAGCTGCTGCTGAAGGATGGTCACCAGGTTGCTGACGATATAGTACAGCACCAGACCTGACGGGAACCACAGGAAGAACACGGTGAAGATGACCGGCATAAAGGTCATGATCTTCTGCTGCATCGGGTCGGTCACGGTGGTTGGCGACATCTTCTGGATGAAGAACATCGTCACGCCCATCAGGATCGGCAGGATGTAGTACGGGTCCTGTGCGGACAGGTCATGGATCCACAGAGCGAACGGCGCATGGCGCAGCTCAACGGAGCCCATCAGCATGTAGTACAGCGCAAGGAAGATTGGCATCTGGATCAGCAGCGGGAAGCAGCCACCCAGTGGGTTCACTTTCTCGGCTTTGTACAGGGCCATCATCTCCTGGCTCTGACGCTGTTTGTCATCGCCCAGACGCTCACGCATCGCCGCAATCTTCGGCTGCAGCATACGCATCTTCGCCATGGAGGTGTACTGCGCTTTGGTCAGCGGGTACATGATGCCACGAACGATAAAGGTGATAACGATGATGGAGAAGCCCCAGTTACCCAGGAAGCTGTGGATCCACTTCAGCAGTTTGAACAGCGGCTGAGAGATGAACCACAACCAACCGTAGTCTACGGTCAGATCCAGGTGCGGTGCCACGGCAGCCATTTTGTCCTGGATTTCCGGACCAACCCACAGGGTGCTGGCCAGGCTACCGGTTTGACCCGGCTGAACCAGAACCGGCTCAGACTTATAGCCGATCGCGGCAATACCGTTACCGAGGTTCGCAGTGTAGAAATTATTGGAACCCGCGTTATTCGGTACCCATGCGGTCGCGAAATACTGTTGCAGCATCGCCACCCAACCGCCTTTCGAGCTGACGTTCAGGTTTTCGTTATCGGCGATGGTGTCGAATTTGTATTTCTCGTACTTGGTATCTGGCGTGGAGTACGCCGCGCCACGGAAGGTGTGCAGCGCGAAGTTGCTGCATCACGACCGGTCAGGCCGCTCTGTGCCTGGTAGATAAACTGCGGCGTGGTTTCCAGTAACTGGAACGGCTCGTTAGAACCGAGCTCTTTCGGGTAAGTCACCAGCTGCGCCTGCTCAACATCACCACCACGGGTGTTGATAGTCAGCTCAAGCACATCGGTCTTAACCGTAATCAGTTTACCCTGGCCACTGGCCGGTACGCCCTGGTCGGCGGCGCTACCCGCTGCGGTGGTCGTTGTCTGCGTGACCTGCTGCTGAGGTTGAGGATTTTTGTCCTGCTCCCAAGCCTGGAAGATCATGAAAGACACGAACAACAAAGCGATGATAAGAAGATTGCGTTGCGAATCCATCGTTAGTGTTCTCTGGTATCAAAAGGTCCTGGAGGGACGGGATCGTCTCCACCTGGGTGTAAAGGGTGGCATTTTAATACGCGTTTCACCGTCAACCAACTGCCTTTTATCACTCCAAACCTGCGCAATGCCTCAATTCCGTATTGCGAACAGGTCGGTCTGAAACGGCAGTGTGGCCCGAGTAGCGGACTAATCAGGCGTTGATAGACCCGGATAAGGCCGATCAGGACCCGTGAGCCAGGCGACAGTGGCGGCGCCATAATTTTTCCAACGCTTCCGAGAGAGCACGGTTATCGAGGTCGGCAACCCCTTTTTTAGCCACCACCACGAAATCCATTGAAGGCAGTTCATGTTGACGTAAACGGAAGCTTTCACGCGTCAGACGTTTAATCCGGTTGCGTTCATGCGCACGCTTAACGTTTTTCTTGGCGACAGTGAGACCGATACGGGGATGCCCCAGCGAATTTTGGCGGCCGAGGATGGTGATTTGCGGCGTGCCAGCCCGTTGTGGCTGCTGGAAGACGAAAGTGAAATGAGTGGGAGTTAACAAACGTAACTCCCTGGGAAATGCTAGCTTAACCACTCAGGGGTTAGCTTAATTACTTGGAAACGGTCAGACGTGAACGGCCTTTAGCACGACGACGTGCCAGAACCTGACGACCATTTTTAGTAGCCATACGAGCACGGAAGCCGTGAGAACGGTTGCGCTTCAGTACAGACGGTTGAAAAGTGCGTTTCATGGCGATTTCTACCTAAACTTGAATAAATTCAATGACTTTTTATGGAGTCCGAACGAATAACGAACGATGGACGCCGAAGCCATGGGTGATTAAAGAGGCCGGATTGTAATAATTGTACACTCCGGAGTCAATTCTCTTTCCTTATTTCCCGCGTCTTTCCGCACGTTTTTAGCGTGCAAATTGAGCTGCGTCAGACGCAGGAAATCGAGTCCCACGCGCCGGGTGGGGAATTATACGGGCTCCAGGGCAAATCGCAAGGATCGTCCAGGATCTTCGTTAGATCATTTAAGCAAAAAATTGTCGTTACTCATTAATTTTTCCAATATGCGGCCTAAATCGCGGGGTCGCTTCGCCAGGATCGTTTACACTTACCCGGTTTCGGATCCTCCTGTGGATAAATCTGGAAGAAACTGTGAGAAACAGAAGATCTCTGGCGCAGTTTAGGCTATGATCCGCGGTCCTGATCGCGATCCCAGGATCCAGAGCAGGTAAAAAAACCGCAGATAGCGGTTCGCACGTCCCCCTTAACGCCGGGTTCTTTCGACGTGTGTCTACAATCACGACTATTCAATAGCTTTCTTTTTATGTTCGAGTGGAGTCCGCCGTGTCACTTTCGCTTTGGCAGCAGTGTCTTGCCCGATTGCAGGATGAGTTACCAGCCACAGAATTCAGTATGTGGATCCGCCCGTTGCAGGCGGAACTGAGCGATAACACGCTGGCTTTGTATGCGCCAAACCGTTTTGTGCTCGATTGGGTCAGGGACAAATACCTCAATAACATCAATGGACTGCTAAACGAATTTTGCGGTGCCGATGCCCCACAGCTGCGTTTTGAAGTGGGCACTAAACCGGTCACCCAAACTCTCAAAGAGACCGTTAACGTCGCCGCTGCACCCGCGCAAACCGCGCAGGTTCATATGCCGCGCGTCGCGCCTGCGCCGCGGGCTGGCTGGGATAACGTCCCGGCACCGGCAGAGCCGACCTACCGCTCTAACGTTAACGTCAAACACACCTTTGATAACTTCGTCGAAGGTAAATCGAACCAGCTGGCCCGCGCGGCCGCCCGTCAGGTAGCGGATAACCCGGGCGGCGCCTATAACCCGCTGTTCCTTTATGGCGGAACCGGTCTGGGTAAAACGCACCTGCTGCACGCGGTGGGCAACGGCATCATGGCGCGCAAGCCTAATGCCAAAGTGGTGTATATGCACTCCGAGCGCTTCGTTCAGGACATGGTAAAAGCCCTGCAAAACAACGCGATCGAAGAGTTTAAACGCTACTACCGTTCCGTTGATGCGCTGCTGATCGATGACATTCAGTTCTTTGCTAATAAGGAACGATCCCAGGAAGAGTTTTTCCACACCTTCAATGCGCTGCTGGAAGGCAATCAGCAGATCATTTTGACCTCGGATCGCTATCCAAAAGAGATCAACGGCGTTGAAGATCGTCTCAAATCCCGCTTCGGCTGGGGTCTGACCGTGGCGATCGAGCCGCCGGAGCTGGAAACCCGCGTGGCGATCCTGATGAAAAAAGCGGACGAGAACGACATTCGCCTGCCGGGCGAGGTAGCGTTCTTTATCGCCAAGCGTCTGCGTTCCAACGTTCGTGAGCTGGAAGGCGCGCTGAACCGCGTCATCGCTAACGCCAACTTCACCGGACGGGCGATCACCATCGATTTCGTGCGTGAAGCGCTGCGCGATCTGCTGGCGCTGCAGGAAAAATTGGTCACCATCGACAATATTCAGAAGACGGTGGCGGAGTATTACAAAATTAAAGTGGCAGATTTGCTGTCGAAACGCCGTTCCCGCTCGGTAGCGAGACCGCGTCAGATGGCGATGGCGCTGGCAAAGGAATTAACCAACCACAGTCTGCCGGAGATCGGCGATGCGTTTGGTGGCCGTGACCACACCACCGTGCTGCACGCCTGCCGTAAGATTGAGCAGCTGCGTGAAGAAAGCCACGACATAAAAGAAGACTTCTCCAATTTAATCAGAACATTATCATCGTGATGCTATGAAATTTACCGTTGAACGTGAACACTTATTAAAACCGCTGCAACAGGTGAGTGGCCCCTTAGGCGGCCGCCCGACGCTGCCAATCCTCGGTAACCTGCTGCTGCAGGTCGCAGACGGCACGCTGTCGCTGACCGGCACCGACCTCGAGATGGAGATGGTCGCACGCGTGACGCTTTCCCAGCCTCACGAAGCGGGCGCAACCACCGTTCCGGCGCGTAAGTTCTTTGATATCTGCCGTGGCCTGCCTGAAGGGGCAGAAATTGCCGTGCAGCTGGAAGGCGACCGCATGCTGGTGCGCTCCGGCCGCAGCCGTTTCTCGCTCTCCACGCTGCCTGCTGCTGATTTCCCGAACCTGGACGACTGGCAGAGTGAAGTCGAATTCACCCTGCCGCAGGCCACCATGAAACGCCTGATCGAAGCCACTCAGTTCTCCATGGCGCATCAGGACGTTCGTTACTACTTAAACGGCATGCTGTTCGAAACCGAAGGGGAAGAGCTGCGTACCGTGGCCACCGACGGCCACCGCCTGGCGGTCTGCTCCATGCCGGTTGGCGTGACGCTGCCGAACCATTCGGTGATCGTACCGCGTAAAGGCGTGATTGAGCTGATGCGTATGCTCGACGGCGGCGAAACCCCGCTGCGCGTGCAGATTGGCAGCAACAACATCCGCGCCCATGTCGGTGATTTCATCTTTACCTCTAAGCTGGTGGACGGTCGCTTCCCGGATTATCGCCGCGTATTGCCGAAGAACCCGGACAAAACGCTGGAAGCGGGCTGCGATATCCTCAAGCAGGCGTTTGCCCGTGCGGCGATCCTCTCCAACGAGAAGTTCCGCGGCGTGCGTCTGTACGTGAGCGAAAACCAGTTGAAAATCACGGCGAACAACCCGGAGCAGGAAGAGGCCGAAGAGATCCTCGATGTCACCTACGCGGCGGGCACCGAAATGGAAATCGGCTTTAACGTCAGTTACGTGCTGGATGTGCTGAACGCGCTGAAGTGCGAGAACGTACGTATTCTGCTGACCGACTCCGTGTCGAGCGTACAAATTGAAGATGCGGCCAGCCAAAGCGCGGCTTATGTTGTCATGCCAATGAGACTGTAATGTCGCTCACCCGCCTGTTGATCCGCGACTTTCGCAATATCGAAAGCGCGGATCTTGCTTTATCCCCCGGCTTTAATTTTCTGGTTGGCGCCAACGGCAGCGGCAAAACCAGCGTGCTGGAAGCCATCTATACGCTCGGCCATGGCCGGGCGTTTCGCAGTTTGCAGATTGGTCGCGTTATTCGCCACGAGCAGGAAGCGTTCGTGCTTCATGGTCGATTGCACGGCGAAGAGCACGAGACGGCCATCGGGCTGACCAAAGACAAGCATGGCGACAGCAAGGTGCGCATCGACGGCACCGACGGCCACAAAGTGGCGGAGCTGGCGCTGCTGATGCCGATGCAGCTAATCACTCCCGAGGGGTTTACTTTACTCAACGGCGGCCCCAAATACAGAAGAGCCTTCCTCGACTGGGGATGCTTCCATAACGAAGCTGGCTTCTTCACCGCCTGGAGCAACCTGAAACGGCTGCTGAAGCAGCGCAATGCCGCACTGCGCCAGGTGACCCGCTACGCCCAACTGCGGGCGTGGGACAAAGAACTTATCCCGCTGGCGGAGCAGATCAGCCGCTGGCGTGCGGAATACAGCGCCGGGATCGCGGAAGACATGGCGGATACCTGCCAGCAGTTTTTACCCGAGTTCTCCCTGAGCTTCTCCTTCCAGCGCGGCTGGGAGAAAGAGACGGATTATGCCGAGGTGCTGGAGCGAAGCTTCGAGCGCGATCGCATGCTGACCTACACCGCGCACGGCCCGCACAAGGCGGATTTCCGCATTCGTGCCGACGGTGCGCCGGTAGAGGACACCTTATCACGCGGGCAGCTCAAGCTCCTGATGTGCGCGCTGCGCCTGGCGCAGGGCGAGTACTTAACCCGTGAAAGCGGGCGACGCTGTCTGTATCTGATTGATGATTTTGCCTCGGAACTTGACGACGCGCGGCGCGGACTGCTTGCCAGCCGCTTAAAAGCCACACAGTCGCAGGTTTTCGTCAGCGCGATTAGCGCTGAACACGTAATGGACATGTCGGACGAAAATTCGAAGATGTTTAACGTGGAAAAGGGTAAAATAACGGATTAACCCAAGAATAAATGAGCGAGAAACGTTGATGTCGAATTCTTATGACTCCTCCAGTATCAAAGTCCTGAAAGGGCTGGATGCGGTGCGTAAGCGCCCGGGTATGTATATCGGCGACACGGATGACGGCACCGGTCTGCACCACATGGTATTTGAGGTGGTAGATAACGCTATCGACGAAGCGCTCGCGGGTCACTGTAAAGACATCGTGGTGACCATCCACGCCGACAACTCCGTCTCCGTTACCGATGATGGCCGTGGCATCCCGACCGGTATTCACCCGGAAGAGGGCGTCTCTGCGGCGGAAGTGATCATGACCGTCCTGCACGCAGGCGGTAAGTTCGATGATAACTCCTATAAAGTGTCCGGCGGCCTGCACGGCGTGGGCGTCTCTGTGGTTAACGCCCTGTCGCAGAAGCTGGAGCTGCTGATCCGCCGCGAAGGCAAAGTGCATCAGCAAACCTACGTCCACGGCGTACCTCAGGCTCCGCTGGCGGTTACCGGTGAAACTGACGTGACCGGGACTCAGGTCCGTTTCTGGCCAAGCCTCGAAACCTTCACCAACGTCACCGAGTTTGAATATGACATTCTGGCCAAGCGTCTGCGCGAGCTGTCATTCCTGAACTCCGGCGTCTCTATCCGCCTGCGCGACAAGCGCGACGGCAAAGAAGACCACTTCCATTACGAAGGTGGTATCAAGGCGTTCGTTGAGTACCTGAACAAGAACAAAACGCCCATTCACCCGAACATCTTCTATTTCTCCACCGAGAAAGACGGTATCGGCGTGGAAGTGGCGCTGCAGTGGAACGACGGTTTCCAGGAAAACATCTACTGCTTCACCAATAACATCCCGCAGCGCGACGGCGGTACGCACCTGGTGGGCTTCCGTACGGCGATGACCCGTACCCTGAACGCCTACATGGACAAAGAAGGCTACAGCAAAAAAGCGAAAGTCAGCGCCACCGGTGACGATGCCCGTGAAGGCCTGATCGCTGTGGTCTCGGTAAAAGTGCCGGATCCGAAGTTCTCCTCTCAGACCAAAGACAAGCTGGTCTCCTCAGAGGTGAAATCGGCGGTTGAGCAGCAGATGAACGAACTGCTGAGCGAATACCTGCTGGAAAACCCGTCCGACGCCAAAATCGTGGTTGGCAAAATTATCGATGCGGCGCGTGCCCGTGAAGCGGCGCGTAAAGCCCGTGAAATGACCCGTCGTAAAGGCGCGCTGGACTTAGCAGGCCTGCCGGGCAAACTGGCAGACTGCCAGGAACGCGACCCGGCGCTGTCCGAACTGTACCTCGTGGAAGGGGACTCCGCGGGCGGTTCTGCGAAGCAGGGCCGTAACCGTAAGAACCAGGCGATCCTGCCGCTGAAGGGTAAAATCCTCAACGTTGAGAAAGCGCGCTTCGACAAGATGCTCTCTTCTCAGGAAGTGGCGACGCTGATCACCGCTCTGGGCTGCGGCATTGGCCGTGACGAGTACAACCCGGACAAGCTGCGCTATCACAGCATCATCATCATGACCGATGCGGACGTCGACGGCTCGCACATTCGTACGCTGCTGTTGACCTTCTTCTACCGTCAGATGCCGGAAATCGTCGAGCGTGGCCACGTCTACATCGCCCAGCCGCCGCTGTACAAAGTGAAGAAAGGCAAGCAGGAGCAGTACATCAAAGACGACGAAGCGATGGATCAGTACCAGATCGCTATCGCCCTGGATGGCGCGACGCTGCACGCCAACTCAAGCGCCCCGGCGCTGGCGGGTGAACCGCTGGAGCGTCTGGTGTCTGAGTACAACGCGACCCAGAAGATGATTGGCCGCATGGAGCGTCGCTTCCCGCGCACGCTGCTGAAAGCGCTGGTCTATCAGCCGACGCTGTCCGAAGCCGATCTCGGTAACGAGCAGGCCGTGACCCGTTGGGTGAACACCCTGGTGACCGATCTGAACGAGAACGAGCAGCACGGCAGCCAGTGGAAGTTCGATATCAACGAGAACACCGAGCTGCAGCAGTTCGAGCCGGTGATCCGCGTGCGCACCCACGGTGTGGATACCGACTACCCGCTGGATCACGAGTTTGTGACCGGTGCGGAGTACCGTCGTATCTGTACGCTCGGCGAGAAGCTGCGCGGCCTGATCGAAGACGATGCCTTCATCGAGCGTGGCGAACGCCGTCAGCCGGTTGCCAGCTTCGAGCAGGCGCTGGAGTGGCTGGTGAAAGAGTCCCGTCGTGGCCTCTCCATTCAGCGTTATAAAGGTCTGGGCGAAATGAACCCGGATCAGCTGTGGGAAACCACCATGGATCCGGAAAGCCGCCGCATGCTGCGCGTGACCGTGAAAGACGCCATTGCTGCGGATCAGCTGTTCACCACCCTGATGGGCGATGCGGTTGAACCACGTCGTGCCTTCATTGAAGAGAACGCCCTGAAAGCGGCGAATATCGACATCTAAGTCGTTTGTTCCCCTCACCCTAACCCTCTCCCATAGGGGAGAGGGGACTGCCCGGTGCGGTCTTTGCTCTCTCGCCCCTATGGGGAGAGGGCCGGGGTGAAGGGAATAATGCTGCGCAAAAGAGGAATCCTCCTCTGAACCCCATCCCCCTTTTCTTTACTGTTTTTTGAGCGGAATCGCGTTAGCATGAGGAAAGACTCATTCCAACCGGGGATCCCATGGCTATCAAACTCATTGCAATCGATATGGACGGCACCCTGCTGCTGCCGGACCACACCATCTCTCCCGCCGTTAAAAGCGCGATTGCCGCAGCCCGTGCCAAGGGCGTGAACGTGGTGCTGTGCACCGGTCGTCCGTACGCAGGTGTTCATAACTACCTCAAAGAGCTGCACATGAATGAACCGGGTGATTACTGCATTACCTACAACGGCGCGCTGGTGCAGAAAGCGGCCGACGGTAGCACCGTGGCGCAAACGGCGCTGAGCTATGACGATTACCGCTATCTGGAACAACTCTCCCGCGAGGTGGGCTCACACTTCCACGCGCTTGATCGCAACACGCTCTACACCGCTAACCGCGACATCAGCTACTACACGGTGCATGAATCCTTCGTTGCCACCATCCCGCTGGTGTTCTGCGAAGCAGAGAAGATGGACCCGGCCACCCAGTTCCTGAAAGTGATGATGATTGATGAGCCAGAGATCCTCGACAAAGCTATCGCCCGTATCCCGGAAGAAGTCAAAGAGAAGTACACCGTGCTGAAAAGTGCGCCGTACTTCCTCGAAATCCTCGATAAACGCGTCAATAAAGGCACCGGCGTGAAGTCGCTGGCCGAAACGCTGGGGATCAAGCCGGAAGAGATCATGACCCTGGGCGATCAGGAAAACGACATTGCGATGCTGGAATATGCTGGCTTAGGTGTGGCGATGGAAAACGCAATCCCGTCGGTGAAAGAGGTGGCTAACTTCGTTACCAAATCTAACCTCGAGGACGGCGTGGCGTATGCCATTGAGAAGTTTGTTCTGAATTAAGACCCCGCAAAATGCGCGTCCCATAACCCGCACCCGTTGCGGGTTTTTTTATCCCCGCAGGAACCTTTCTTTAACATTCCTTTCACTGATTGTTCTTTTTGTGATCCAGATTGTAGTACAACACAATGTGATTGTACTACATTACAACCACGGCAATGACGAATGGCATCACGTTTGTACTGCAAAATTGAGGCGAAATTCAGCGGTCGCGGTAAAGTAGTGGTGGACCTACAGAGCACAAGGACTCTCCATGACTCTCAATAAAACCGATCGCATCGTCATCACGCTGGGCACCCAAATTGTGGGTGGCAAGTACGTTCCCGGGTCACCGCTGCCCGCAGAGGCCGAGCTGTGCGAAGAGTTTGAAACCTCGCGCAACATCATCCGGGAAGTGTTCCGCTCGCTGATGGCGAAGCGGCTGATTGAAATGAAGCGTTATCGCGGTGCCTTTGTCGCCCCGCGTAACCAGTGGAACTACCTCGATACCGACGTCCTGCAGTGGGTGCTGGAAAACGACTATGACCCGCGACTCATCGGGGCGATGAGTGAGGTACGAAACCTGGTAGAGCCCGCGATAGCCCGCTGGGCGGCAGAACGCGCCACCTCAGGCGACCTGGCGCAGATTGAGTCGGCCCTGAACGACATGATCGCCAACAACCAGGACCGGGATGCCTTTAACGAGGCGGATATCCGTTACCACGAAGCGGTGCTGCAGTCGGTGCATAACCCGGTGTTACAGCAGCTGAGCGTGGCGATCAGCTCGCTACAGCGAGCAGTATTTGAACGAACCTGGATGGGTGATGAGGCCAACATGCCGAAGACGCTCCAGGAACATAAAGCGCTGTTCGATGCGATACGCCATCAGGACAGCGATGCGGCAGAGCAGGCGGCGCTCACCATGATCGCCAGCTCGACACGAAGGTTGAAGGAAATCACATGACATCTCGCTACATCGCAATTGACTGGGGATCGACCAATCTGCGCGCCTGGCTGTACCAGGGCGAGCAGTGCCTGGAGAGCAGGCAATCAGAAGCAGGCGTCACGCGCCTGAACGGCAGATCCCCTGAAGCGGTGTTAGCAGAGGTGACACAAAACTGGCGCGACAGCGCCACGCCGGTGGTGATGGCGGGGATGGTTGGCAGCAACGTGGGCTGGAAGGTTGCTCCTTATCTGCCGGTTCCTGCCCATTTCTCTGCCATTGGCGAACAGTTAACGTCCGTTGGCGACAATATCTGGATCGTGCCAGGGCTGTGTGTCTCCCGCGACGATAACCACAACGTGATGCGCGGCGAAGAGACCCAGCTACTCGGCGCACGCACGCTCTCTCCTTCTTCTGTCTACGTCATGCCCGGTACACACTGCAAATGGGTGCAGGCCGATACTGAGCAGATCGTTGATTTTCGCACCGTGATGACCGGCGAACTGCACCATTTGCTGCTTAAGCACTCGCTGGTGGGTGCCGGTCTGCCGGAGCAGTCAGCCTCACCGGAAGCATTTGCCGCCGGGCTTGAGCGCGGGATCGCATCCCCTGCCGTTTTGCCGCAGCTTTTTGAGGTTCGCGCCTCGCACGTGCTGGGAAACCTTCCCCGCGAGCAGGTGAGCGAATTTTTATCGGGCCTGCTGATTGGCGCAGAAGTCGCCACCCTGAGCGAGCAGTTCGCCGGGCAGCAGGCCATCACCCTCGTCGCGGGTTCATCGCTGACCGCACGCTACCGCCAGGCGTTCCACGCCATCGGCCGGGACGTGCAGGCGGTGGAGGGCGACACGGCATTTCAGGCTGGTATAAGGAGCATCGCTCATGCAGTGGCAAACTAATCTTCCCCTTATCGCGATCCTGCGCGGCATCACCCCTGACGAGGCCTTAGCCCACGTTGGCGCGGTGATTGACGCCGGATTCGACGCGGTGGAAATCCCGCTCAACTCCCCGGAGTGGGAAAAAAGCATTCCGGCGGTTGTGGACGCGTATGGCGACAGAGCGCTGATCGGCGCGGGCACCGTGCTGAAACCGGAGCAGGTGGACCGCCTGGCGAAGATGGGCTGCAGGCTTATCGTCACGCCTAATATCAACCCTGAGGTGATCCGCCGCGCGGTGGGCTACGGCATGACCGTCTGCCCGGGATGCGCCACGGCGACAGAGGCCTTTACTGCCCTCGATGCGGGCGCGCAGTCGCTGAAAATTTTCCCGTCGTCGGCCTTTGGCCCGGATTACATCAAAGCGCTGAAAGCGGTGTTACCCGCCAGCGTACCAGTCTTTGCCGTGGGCGGCGTCACGCCAGAAAACCTGGCCCGGTGGATGAAAGCCGGCTGTGTGGGCGCGGGCCTTGGCAGCGATCTCTATCGCGCCGGGCAGTCCGTTGAACGTACCGCGCAGCAGGCGGCAGCATTTGTAAAAGCGTATCGAGAGGCAATGCAATGAAAATAACCAAACTCACCACCTACCGTTTACCGCCGCGTTGGATGTTCCTGAAAATCGAAACCGACGAAGGGGTGGTTGGCTGGGGCGAGCCGGTGATTGAGGGCCGCGCGCGCACCGTGGAAGCGGCGGTGCATGAGCTGGGCGAATACCTGATTGGTCAGGATCCGGCGCGCATTAACGACCTGTGGCAGGTGATGTACCGTGCGGGCTTCTACCGCGGCGGCCCGATCCTGATGAGCGCCATCGCCGGTATCGACCAGGCGCTGTGGGACATTAAAGGCAAAGTGCTGAATGCCCCGGTCTGGCAGCTGATGGGTGGCCTGGTACGCGACAAGATTAAAGCCTACAGCTGGGTGGGCGGTGACCGTCCGGCAGAGGTGATCGACGGTATCAACAAGCTGCGCGGCATCGGTTTCGACACCTTCAAGCTCAACGGCTGCGAAGAGATGGGCGTTATCGACAATTCGCGGGCGGTGGATCGGGCGGTGAATACCGTAGCGCAAATCCGCGAAGCCTTCGGCAATGAGATTGAGTTTGGACTCGATTTCCACGGTCGCGTCAGCGCGCCGATGGCGAAAGTGCTGATCAAAGAGCTGGAGCAGTATCGGCCGCTGTTTATCGAGGAGCCGGTGCTGGCCGAGCAGGCCGAGTACTATCCGAAACTGGCGGAACAGACCCATATTCCTATCGCAGCGGGTGAACGTATGTTCTCGCGCTTCGAGTTCAAACGCGTACTGGAAGCGGGCGGGATTGCCATCCTGCAGCCGGATCTCTCCCACGCGGGCGGCATCACCGAATGCTACAAAATTGCCGGGATGGCAGAAGCCTATGACGTGGCGCTGGCGCCGCACTGCCCGCTGGGCCCGATTGCGCTGGCAGCCTGTCTGCACGTGGACTTTGTCTCGCGCAACGCGGTGTTCCAGGAGCAGAGCATGGGCATTCACTACAACAAGGGCGCGGAGCTGCTCGACTTTGTGAAGAACAAAGAAGATTTCAACATGGAGGGCGGTTTCTTTAGACCGTTAACGAAGCCGGGCCTTGGCGTGGACATCGACGAAGCCAAAGTCATTGAGCTGAGTAAAAATGCGCCGGACTGGCGTAACCCTTTATGGCGTCATGAAGACGGCTCCGTAGCCGAGTGGTAATGCGCGTCATACTTCGCGCCGGTGGTGCGTTGGCTGCGTTTTCTTACCCCGGTCACATACTTTTGTATGCTCCCGGGGATGCGAAAACTTGCCGCCTTCCCCCGATACGAATTATTTAGCGCATTCCGGTTACGTTTTTAATTAAAAAAATCAAACACACCCTCTGTAAATTACAGGGCATGGTGAGCGGCTTCGCTATGCCCAAAATCTGGAGACAGATTGCGATGGATATTCCAGTTACAGCTACCAAAACCGGGCGTCGCCGTTACCTGACGCTGATTATGATCTTTATTACCGTGGTCATCTGCTATGTCGACCGTGCCAACCTCGCCGTGGCATCGGCCCATATTCAGGAAGAGTTCGGTATTACCAAAGCGGAGATGGGCTACGTCTTCTCGGCGTTTGCCTGGCTCTATACGCTGTGCCAGATCCCGGGCGGCTGGTTCCTCGACCGCGTCGGCTCGCGCCTGACCTACTTTATCGCCATTTTCGGCTGGTCCGTGGCGACCCTGTTCCAGGGGTTTGCTACCGGCTTAATGTCGCTGATTGGCCTGCGCGCCATCACCGGGATTTTTGAGGCACCGGCGTTCCCGACCAATAACCGCATGGTGACCAGCTGGTTCCCGGAACATGAGCGCGCCTCTGCCGTCGGGTTCTATACCTCCGGCCAGTTTGTGGGCCTCGCGTTCCTGACCCCGCTGCTGATCTGGATCCAGGAGCTGCTGAGCTGGCACTGGGTGTTTATCGTCACCGGTGGGATCGGCATCATCTGGTCGTTTATCTGGATTAAGGTCTATCAGCCGCCCCGTCTGACCAAAAGCATCAGCAAAGCCGAGCTGGATTACATCCGCGACGGCGGCGGCCTGGTAGATGGCGATGCGCCGGTGAAAAAAGAGGCGCGTCAGCCGCTGACCAAAGCTGACTGGAAGCTGGTGTTCCACCGTAAGCTGGTGGGCGTGTACCTGGGCCAGTTCGCCGTGACCTCCACGCTGTGGTTCTTCCTCACCTGGTTCCCGAACTATCTGACCCAGGAGAAAGGCATCACCGCGCTGAAGGCGGGCTTCATGACCACCGTGCCGTTCCTGGCGGCCTTCTTTGGCGTGCTGCTCTCCGGCTGGCTGGCGGACAAGCTGGTGAAAAAAGGTTACTCCCTCGGCGTGGCGCGTAAAACGCCGATCATCTGCGGGCTGCTGATCTCCACCTGCATCATGGGCGCAAACTACACCAACGATCCGGTGTGGATTATGACCCTGATGGCGGTCGCCTTCTTTGGTAATGGCTTTGCCTCTATTACCTGGTCGCTGGTGTCGTCCCTGGCGCCGATGCGTCTGATCGGCCTGACCGGTGGCGTGTTTAACTTCGTTGGCGGCCTGGGCGGGATCACCGTTCCGCTGGTGATTGGCTATCTGGCGCAGGACTATGGTTTCGGTCCGGCGCTGGTCTATATCTCTGCGGTAGCCCTGATCGGCGCGCTCTCCTACATCCTGCTGGTGGGCGACGTGAAACGGGTAGGCTAATCCCCGGCAATGCTATACCCTGATGCGACATCCGCGCATCAGGGTATCCTCATGAAACAAATCACTTTCGCACCCCGCAACCATCAGCTCACCAACACCCGCACCTGGAGTGCAGACAGCCAGTGGCTGGCCTTTGACGTCCGTCCTTCCGGGGCGTCATTTACCGGCGAAACCATTGAGCGGGTTAATGTTAAAACCGGCGAAGTCGAGGTGATTTATCGCGCCAGCAACGGCGCCCATGTGGGGGTTGTCACTGTCCATCCAACGGACAATAAGTATGTTTTCATCCACGGCCCCCAGCATCCGGATGCCCACTGGCAGTACGATTTTCACCACCGCCAGGGGGTGATTGCAGCGCACGGGCAGGTGAGCAATCTCGATGCGATGGATATCACCGCGCCCTTTACCCCCGGCGCGCTGCGCGGCGGCAGCCATGTCCATGTGTACAGCCCGGACGGGCAGTTCGTCAGCTTTACCTATAACGACCATGTGCTGCATGAGCGCGATCCGAAGCTGGATTTACGCAACGTGGGGGTGGCCGCGCCTTTTGGTCCGGTGACGCCTGCGGGCCACCATCCGCGAGAATATGCCGGAACGCACTGGAGCGTGCTGGTCAGCAGCACCACGCCTGTGCCGCAGCCGGGCAGCGATGAGATAAACCGCGCCTATGAGGAAGGCTGGGTGGGTAACAGCCGTCTGGCCTTTATCGGCGATACCCTTTCCACCAGCGGCGACAAAGTGCCAGAGCTGTTTATCGTCGATCTGCCAAAAGACGAACAGGGCTGGAAACAGGCGGGCGAGACACCGCTTCAGGGCACAGCGGATCGTATGCCCGCTCCCCCTGCCGGGGTGATGCAGCGCCGGTTAACCTTTACCCACGACAGCCGCTATCCGGGGCTGGTGAACGTGCCGCGCCACTGGGTGCGCAGCAATACGCAGGCGACGCAAATCGCGTTTCTGATGCGGGATGATAACGGCGTGGTGCAGCTGTGGCTGATTGCGCCAGAAGGGGGAGAGCCCCGTCAGCTCACCCATAACGCAAGTGATATCCAGTCGGCCTTTAACTGGCATCCGGCGGGTCATTCGCTGGGGTTTGTGCTGGAAGATCGCATTGCGACCTGTGATGCGGCGTCCGGCGCGGTGACGTTTTTGACGTCCGATCACGGCAATCCGCCGTCGGGCGATGCGGTGGTTTACTCCCCGGACGGGCACACCATTGCCTGGATGGAAGAGACAGACGGTTTCCGGCAGCTGTGGGTAACAGAGACCGGACGCTAATCAGCGCGCGGGCATTCCGGCGGGCGGGATCACGGCGTTGGTCGCCAGCGTCTCCTGCTCGCTCTGCTCCACGCGGGAACGAACGGAACTATCGGTACGGAAGAAGTCCCACGGCAGCAGCAGGGTATCAACAACCGCCGTAAACGGCATATCCAGCACTACCAGGGATTTGGTGCCCCAGTTGGTGTCGTCATCGGCCAGCATGTTCGCGCTGGCTCGGGTCCCGGGATAGGTTCCTTCTTTACCGCCGGTGTGAGACATCACGCTCGAACACCCGCAAAGTAAAACCACCGTACTGAACGTCGTCAGCTTTATCAGAACATTTTTCATCATTAGTCAGTCATCATTAATGGCAGTAAGACCTGCAACCCGGTTTATAACGGGCCATTCTTAAAATGAATAGTTGAAAAGTACCGCTCTGTGGCACCTATCGCAATTTAACCTTACGTGCTGTGGACTCAGTCTATTCCAGTACCCGCAAAGTGCAAAAAAATCTCGCATCGGCACGCTTGAAAAGGCCACAAGCGGACCCATTTTAAGAGTGTATCGATGAACAAGCGTGCCTGAGGGGCGTTTGTGATACCCCAGCCTGTCCACGGTGGAAGGCGACAATTCTTGCTGATTTCAGGAGTTTTAACTGTATGCGTAACTTTGATCTTTCTCCGCTTTATCGTTCAGCCATTGGTTTCGACCGTCTGTTCAGTCATTTAGAAAACAACCAAAGCCAGAGCAATGGCTACCCTCCATACAATGTTGAGCTGGTTGATGAAAACCACTACCGCATTGCGATTGCCGTGGCCGGTTTCGCGGAAAGCGAACTGGAGATCACCGCCCAGGACAACCTGCTGGTGGTGAAAGGCGCGCATGCGGGCGAGCAGAAAGAACGTACCTACCTGTATCAGGGCATCGCGGAACGTAACTTTGAACGTAAGTTCCAGTTAGCTGAGAACATTCACGTTCACGGCGCGAACCTGGTTAACGGCCTGCTGTATATCGATCTGGAACGTGTGATTCCGGAAGCGAAAAAACCGCGCCGTATCGAAATTAATTAATTATCCGGGTCGCCGCTGCGGCCCAAACAGGAATGCTTGCCGATATCGGGAGCATATGTGAATCCATTCGGATTTGCAGGAACAACTGCGTACAAAAATAAATTGTACGGAACTCGCTTCTCAGAAGGAGATTTAGTATGCGTAATTACGATTTATCCCCGCTGCTGCGTCAGTGGATCGGTTTTGACAAACTGGCCTCCGCGCTGCAAAGCACCACCGAAAGCCAGACCTTCCCGCCGTATAACATTGAAAAGAGCGACGATAACCACTATCGCATTACGCTCGCGGTGGCCGGCTTCAGCCAGCAAAACCTCGATATTCAGCTGGAAGGCACGCGCCTGACGGTGAAAGGCACTCCGGAAAAACCGGAAACCGAAACCAAATGGCTGCACCAGGGGCTGGTGACCCAGCCGTTTAGCCTGAGCTTTACCCTTGCTGAACATATGGAAGTGACGGGCGCCACCTTCACCAACGGGCTGCTGCATATCGATATCACCCGTAACGTGCCGGATGAGGTTGCTCCGCAGCGGATCGCCATCAGCGAACGCCCGGCGTTGAACAGTTAATTTGGGTTTGTGCGGCCTGATGCCCTCACCCCAACCCTCTCCCACAGGGAGAGGGCGCAAACACCAAAAACGGCCACCTTCGGGTGGCCGTTTTGCTTTTACCTCGGGCTTTTTTGTGCGCCATCGCCCATACAACCCGCCTGTGCTCTGCGAGAATCCCTGCTAATAATAATGTTATTCACAGGGATGCCGTCATGAGTGATATAGCGTTAACTGTCAGTATTCTGGCGTTGGTTGCGGTGGTCGGGCTGTGGATAGGCAATGTCAAAATCCGGGGCGTCGGCTTTGGCATTGGCGGCGTGCTGTTTGGCGGAATTTTTGTCGGCCACTTTGCCGACCAGTTGGGCATCACGCTCAGCGCGGAAATGCTGCACTTCATTCAGGAATTTGGCCTGATCCTCTTCGTTTACACCATCGGCATTCAGGTCGGGCCCGGCTTTTTCGCCTCGCTTCGCGTCTCCGGCCTGCGCCTGAACCTTTTCGCGATGGGCATTGTGGTGATGGGCGGGCTGGTCACCGCCCTGCTGCACAAACTCTTCGCCATCCCGCTCCCGGTGGTGCTTGGCATCTTCTCCGGGGCGGTAACCAACACGCCCGCGCTGGGTGCCGGGCAGCAAATCCTGCGCGATCTGGGCATCGCGCCCGACATTGTGGATCAGATGGGCATGAGCTACGCCATGGCCTACCCGTTCGGCATCTGCGGCATCCTGCTCACCATGTGGCTGATGCGCATCTTCTTTCGCGTGGACGTCGAGCAGGAAGCCCGGGAACACGAATCTACTCTCACCCAGGGACAGGCGCTGATTAAGACCATCAACATCCGCGTTGAAAACCCCAATCTGAACAACATGCCGATCCAGGATGTGCCGATCCTCAACAGCGCCAACATTATCTGCTCGCGGCTGAAGCGGGAGGAGACGCTGATGGTGCCCCTGCCCGGCACGGTGATCCAGACGGGAGACCTGCTGCACCTGGTGGGGCAGCCGGCAGACCTGCACAATGCACAGCTGGTAATTGGTCAGGAGGTCGATACCTCGCTTTCCACCCGCGGCACCGATATGCGCGTCGAGCGCGTAGTGGTCACCAATGAGAAGGTTTTAGGCAAGAAAATCCGCGAACTGCAGGTAAAAGAGCGTTATGACGTGGTGATCTCCCGCCTGAACCGCGCCGGGATCGAGCTGGTGGCAAGCCCGGATGCCAGCCTGCAGTTTGGCGACATTCTCAACCTCGTCGGACGCCCGGCCTCCATCGACGCCGTCGCCAATATGGTGGGCAACGCGCAACAAAAACTGCAGCAGGTGCAGATGCTGCCGGTGTTTATCGGCATCGGGCTCGGCGTCCTGCTCGGCTCCATCCCGCTCTACGTGCCCGGATTCCCGGTGGCGCTCAAGCTGGGGCTGGCTGGCGGACCGCTGATTATGGCGCTGATCCTCGGACGTATCGGCTGCGTGGGTAAGCTCTACTGGTTTATGCCCCCGAGCGCTAACCTTGCCCTGCGCGAGCTGGGGATTGTGCTGTTTCTGGCGGTGGTGGGGCTCAAATCGGGCGGCGATTTTGTCGAGACGCTGGCCCGCGGCGACGGGGTGAGCTGGATTGGCTACGGTATCCTCATTACCGCCGTCCCGCTGATCACCATGGGGCTTCTGGCGCGGCTGCTCGCGAAGATGAACTACCTGACCCTGTGCGGCATGCTGGCCGGTTCGATGACCGATCCCCCGGCGCTGGCCTTCGCCAACAACCTGCATGCCACCAGCGGCGCGGCGGCGCTCTCCTACGCCACGGTCTATCCGCTGGTGATGTTTATGCGCATTATCACCCCGCAACTGCTGGCGGTGCTGTTCTGGGGGATGGGTTAGGGCAGGCATTACGCGCCTGGATGCGTTAACATTGCCGGAGTTTTGTACGATGTTAGCCAGACAGGAGTAGTCATGAAAATTTCCCGCCTCGGCGAAGCGCCGGATTATCGCTTCTCGCTGGCAAACGAGCGTACCTTCCTGGCGTGGATCCGCACCGCGCTGGGTTTCCTGGCGGCCGGCGTGGGTCTTGACCAACTGGCCCCCGATTTCGCAACGCCTGTGATCCGCCAGCTGCTGGCGCTGCTGCTGTGTCTCTTTTCCGGTGGGCTGGCAATTTACGGCTACCTGCGCTGGCTGCGTAACGAAAAGGCGATGCGCCTGAAGGAAGATCTGCCCTATACCCGCAGCCTGCTGATTATCAGCCTGATCCTGATGGTGGTCGCGGGGGTTGCGATGGGCCTGGTGCTGTATGGCGGATAGCCGTAAAGCCCGCCGTCTGGCCGATCCGGGGCTACAGCCGGAACGCACTTCGCTGGCCTGGCTGCGCACGTTGCTGGGCTACGGTGCGCTGATGGTGCTGGCGGTCAGGCATAACTGGCAGCAGGCGGGCCCGCTGTTCTGGGTGGCGCTGGGCGTACTGGCGACGGTGGCGCTACTGCTCTGGCATTACACCCGCAGCCGCGCAAAGATGGACGTCTCGCTGTACGATTTTTCAGCATCCCGACCCGTACGTATTAAATTTATGATCTCCCTCGCAGTGTTATCCCTCGCATTACTGTTTGCTGCCAGTCATGTTCACCATCTCATTATCTTTATCAGGGATATTGCATGATCGGATGTCAGGCCAGAGTGCTCGTCACGGTTATTAACCGCCATAACTGTCATCAGCCGGAGCAGATGTACCGCTATCTGCGCGATCTGGGCACGCCGTACCTGCATTTTATTCCGTTACAGGCGGGCGATAACCCGGAATCGATCACCGATCGGCAGTGGGGCGATTTTCTCACAGGCGTGTTTGATGTCTGGGTGCGGGAAGATATTGGCCGCGTCTTTGTGCAACCCTTTGATTCGACGCTGGGAATATGGCGAGGCCAGCCACCACAGCCGGATGATTTCTCCCCGCCTGACGAATGCCGGGCCTGCCCGGTGCGGTATCTGTGCTGCGGCGACGGCTCAACGGCTGAAGAAGGCAAAAGCGCGCTCTGTGCGGGGTATCAGGCATTTTTCCGCCACTCAGCCCCGCATATGCGGGTGATGCGCGATCTGCTTAGCCATCACCGCTCGCCCATGGAACTCATGGCCCTGTTACGCCAGAGCCAGTAAGTTACCGCCCCTTCGCCAGATACGTCGCCATCTCCTCTTCCGGCACCATGCCGCCGCCGGTCGCCCATACGAGGTGGGTGGCATTATCCAGCGCATAGTGTCCGGATGCGGCGAGGCGTACCTGCCCGGCCATGCCCGCCAGCGCGGATGGTTCAAGACGGATATTCTCCTCCTGCGCCAGCCAGCCCAGCATGTCGTACATGCTCCGATCCGAGAGGGTGTAGAACCCGTCGAGCAGGCGCTCCATGGCGCGGCCGACAAAACCGGATGCGCGGCCTACCGCCAGACCATCCGCTGCCGTCACGTTATCAATGCCGAGATCCTGCACCGCAATCTGGTCATGCAGCCCGGTATAGACCCCCAGCAGCATGCACGGCGAGTGGGTCGGTTCGGCAAAGAAGCAGTGAACGTGGTCGCCAAAGGCCAGCTTCAACCCAAACGCCACCCCGCCAGGGCCGCCGCCCACGCCGCACGGCAGATAGACAAACAGGGGATGATCCGCATCCACCACGCGGCCCTGCGCTGAAAACTGCGCTTTCAGTCGCGCGCCTGCCACGGCATAGCCTAAAAACAGGGTGCGGGAGTTTTCGTCGTCAATGAAAAAGCAGTTGGCATCGCTCTCTGCCGCTTTGCGTCCTTGCTCCACCGCCACGCCGTAATCTTGCTCATATTCCACCACCGTCACGCCGTGGCTGCGCAGTTTGGCCTTTTTCCATTCACGGGCGTCGGCGGACATATGCACCGTCACCTTAAAGCCGAGGCGGGCGCTCATAATGCCGATGGACATCCCCAGGTTACCGGTCGAGCCTACGGCGATGCTGTACTGGCTGAAGAAGTCTTTAAAGCGCGGCTCCAGCAGAATGCTGTAATCGTCGTCGACGCTGAGCAACCCGGCGGCCAGGGCCAGTTTCTCCGCGTGGGTCAGCACTTCATAAATCCCACCGCGAGCTTTAATGGAGCCGGAGATCGGCAGATGGCTGTCTTTTTTCAGCAGCAGCGTGCCGGGAAGGGGGGTATCGAACTCCGCTTCCAGCCGTTTATGCATTGCCGGGATAGCCACCAGCTCAGACTCAATAATCCCCTGAGTGGCCGCCGTTTCCGGGAACGCCTTCGCCAGATACGGCGCAAAGCGCGCCAGGCGCGCGTGGGCATCATCCACATCGGCCTGGGTCAGGCCGACATGCGGCAGCCCTTCGGCCAGGGTAGTGGCTTTCGGGTTAAGCCAGGTGGTCTCTTTCAGGGCGATCAGATCCTCAACCAGAGGATACTGTGCGATTAAGGTGGTGATGTTTGCGTTTTCCATACGAGATCTCTTCGCGCCAGAAAATGAAAGCAGGATCGTGCAGCCAATGGCACCGGGATGACAAACGATATTAATGGCGGTTCACATGAGCCAGATTGAATCAAAAGAATAACACTGCGATAAAAAATGTATTTTTATCGTCGCTGGGTCACATTTTTTCACCCTGAACCGCTATTCTGGGCGCGATAAAGAGAGGAAGGAGGGCGGCGTGATGAACGAGGGGAGAGAGGCGAAGAATCGCTTACTGAACGGCTGGCAGCTGTCGAAGATGCATACCTTTGAGGTGGCGGCACGCCATGAGTCGTTCGCGCTGGCGGCGGAAGAGCTTTCCCTCAGCCCGAGCGCGGTAAGCCACCGAATCAACCTGCTGGAAGAGGAGTTGGGGATTGCGTTGTTTATTCGCTCGCACCGCAAAGTGGAGCTGACCCAGGAGGGAAAACGCATTTACTGGACCCTGAAATCGTCGCTGGATACGCTGAATCAGGAGATCCTCGACATCAGGAACCAGGCCCTGTCCGGCAGCCTGACCGTCTACTCACGTCCGTCACTCGCCCAGTGGTGGCTGGTGCCCATGCTGGGAGACTTCACCCGCAGCTATCCGTCGATCTCTCTCACGCTGTTGACCGGCAATGATTACGTCAATATGCAGCGAACCGGCGTCGACCTGGCGATTTATTTCGACGATATGCCGCCAAACCAGCTCTCCCATCACTTTTTGATGGACGAGGAAATCCTGCCGGTCTGCTCACCGGAGTATGCCCGGGAGCGTCAGCTGCCCGCCAGCCTGGATAATCTACGTCACTGCACTCTGCTGCATGACCGACAGGCATGGAGCAACGATTCCGGTACGGACGAGTGGTGTAGCTGGGCGCGTCATTATGCGGTGAATTTGCCGCCATCATCGGGGATGGGTTTCGATCGTTCCGATTTGGCGGTAAATGCGGCGATAAATCATGTCGGGGTGGCGATGGGGCGCAAGCGGCTGGTGCAAAAGCTTCTTGAGCGCGGGGAACTGATTGCGCCCTTTGGCGAGAAGACGCTGAAATGCCACCAGCACTATTACGTCTCCACGCTCCCCGGGCGCCAGTGGCCAAAGATTGATGCCTTTATCCACTGGCTCAAGGAAAAAGCTGGCTGATCACACCGCCTGCTCGTGGTGCGAGGCGCGGGAGGCCAGCGGCAGCCAGCAGAGCACAATCAGCAGGCCCATAAGCAACATTAGCAGCCCGAGGCTCGCCTGGCCGTTTTGCGGCATCATCGCCGAGAGCCAGGCCAGCGCGCCGGAGCCGATATTCTGCAAACCCCCCACCAGCGCCCCGGCGGTGCCGGCGAGGTACGGGAACGGCTCCATCGCGCCGCTGGTCGCCAGCGGGAACAGCATCCCCGCGCCAAAGAAGAACAGCGCGGCCGGGATCAGCAGGGTCCAGACGTTCATTACCCCGAACAGCCCCGGGATCCACATCATCAGCCCCGCCAGCAGGCAGCTCAGCACCGACTGCCACATCAGGGTGGAGAACCTTTTGTTGGCGCGACCGGCAAACCAGGCGCCGAAAAACGCCGCCGGGATCGGCAGGATAAACAGAATGCTCACCACCATACTGCTGAGACCGAGCCCGGCACCCAGCAACACGCCCGAACTGGCTTCGAATACCGCGATACCCGCCAGGCCCCCCACCAGCATCAGCACGTAGCAGTTAAACGCCCCGTTGCCGAAGAGGATTTTGTAGCTGGTGAGAAGCTTTGTGCGCGGCGCTTCGGCGGGCCGGGTTTCCGGCATCCAGCGCGCCATGCTGAAGGTGACGATGACGCACAGCACCAGCAGAAAACCATAGCAGGCGCGCCAGGACCAGGCGGTATCCAGCAGGCCGCCAATCAGCGGGGCCAGCAGCGGGCTGACCAGAATGCCCATGTTCAGCAGGCTGTTGGCATGACGCAGCTGGCTGCCTTCATAGAGATCGCGCGGCAGGGTGCGCGCCATCACGCCGCCGACGCCGGTGCCAACGCCCTGCAGCGCGCTGGCGGCAATCAGCACGCTCAGGCTGTGGGTGGTCATGGCGATGACCGTAGCTACCATAAAAATGGTCATCCCGACCAGGATCACCGGACGGCGGCCGACGCGATCCGAGAGCGGGCCGTAAAAGAGCTGCGACACGCCATAGGTCAGCAGATAGGCGCCCATCACGCTCTGGACCGCCCCTTCACGCACCTGGAGTTCCTTCGCCATGTCCGCAATGGCCGGGATATAGATGGTTTGCGCCATCTGACCGACGGCCACCAGCAAGATCAACATCAAGAGTAAATTAACGTTCCGCTGCCTTTTCATGTCGCTGAATACTTTTGCCAAAAGTGAGAAATAAAGAATAAGTGACTGCGCATTCCCATAAATGCGCGAGGAATCTACCACAGTGAGATGACAAGTTAAGCCTTGCGGTGGTGAATGGAGGAGGGCAGAAAGGCAGGATAAGTAAACAAGAACGGCAACTAATGTTGCCAGCGGATCAGGCCAGGCGCAGCAATATTGCGCCAGCGGCAATGCCCACCGCGGCCGCGATGCGCAGTGCGGCAACCAGCTCTTTTAAAAGTATAAAAGCGATAAGCGCGCCAAAGAGAATAGAGGTTTCACGCAAAGCCGCCACTACCGCCAGCGGTGCCTGAGTCATCGCCCAGAGCGCCAGCCCTTAGGAGCCCATGGTGGCCACGCCGCCGAGCAGCCCCTTTTTCCAGTGCAGGCGCAGGTAGCCGGACGCCTCCCGGCGGTGCGTCACCATCGCCCAGCACAGCAGGCAGAAGCCGTTCATAAAGAAGGTCCAGAACGTGTAGCCCAGGGCGGTATTCGATAACCGTACTCCGGTGCCGTCCACCAGGGTATATCCGGCGATAAAGCAGGCGTTAATCAGCGCCAGCCAGATCCCCTTGCGCGATTGCATTCGGCCGTTTATCGCCATCACCAGAATCGACAGACAGATAACGGCGATGCCAGCCCATGCCAGCCCGGATAACGTATCGCCCAGGGTGAACACGCTAATCAAGGCCACCAGCAGCGGCGCGGTGCCGCGCATCAGCGGGTAGGTCTGGCTCATATCGGAGACCTGATAGGTCTTCGCCACCAGCACCGTGTAGACCACCTGCAGTGCACAGGAGACGATCAAATAAGGCCAGCTGGCCGCCGAGGGCTGGGGCGAGAAAGGGAGGCAGATCAGGGCGATAAGCGTTGCGGAGCCGCTCACACTGATGGCGGAGTAGAGTTTGTCCGTCCCGGCTTTGACGATGGCGTTCCAGCTGGCGTGCAGCAGCGCGGCAAAAAGCAGAATGCAGAAAACGGTCAGGGTCATGGCGTGTCTGGTGATGTATTGTCACCAGAACTTAACATTCATGGCTGAGGTGTGCCAGCCAGTTACACCGCGCAGAACAGGCGGTGCGTCACGCGCGGCTCATCCACGACCAGCGTAAAGCCAGCCCGCTGGTAGAAGGCCCAGGCGGTCTGGGGCGCATGGGTATTGAGAAAATCGAACCAGACGCTGGCATCGGCCATCACCACGGCGAGCAGCTGTTTGCCGATACCCAGCCCCCGGCAGCTTTCGCTGATATAGAGATGGCGGATACGACCAGCCCGCGGCTGCTGGCTGAACGGATCGCGGTTTAGCCCGCAAATTCCCACCAGTTTGCCGTTCAGAAACGCCCCCAGCAGCTTTTCACCCGGGGCGTTAAAGCGATTTTCACCCCGTTCCCAGTTCTCTTCGAGCCTGCGCAACATATTGAAGTTGCGCGCGGTGCTCTCGGTTTTCAGCGCGATATACCCCGGTTCGTCCGGCGTAACGGGCTCAATTAACAAACGCAACATAGCGCATTCCCTCGTTATTAAAGAGGGGCGGTTTCCCGCCCCTCTTCGGTGCGGCTTGAACCTGAATCACTTAACGTATTTCAGGACAGCATCAAGCAGTTGCAGTGCTGCAACAATGAGTTTGAGGATAAGTACAACCATATCCACTACGCTCATACGCGTCTCCTCTGGTTAAGGAGCACGATGCTGGCGTACCTTTCCGCCGCCTGTGACCAGCACCTTTGTTGACGTAACACAGTGTGCTCAGGTGGGGAGTGGAGGCGCTGACGGCACCACCCGTTTCAGCCAGGACTTCGTTGCGCCGGTGTACTACGAGCGGCTCCCCTCACACCCTGTGAACACACCCAGTATAGATAAATACTGTATATATGAACAGTAATTTATGGACAAAACGTGAAGAGCGATCCATACTCAAATGCGTCAAAATTCGTGCCGAAAATTGCGCGTTCCTGTGCGATCGCGTATACTTCGTGCGTTGACGTAACACAGTGTGCTCTGCGGTCACCAGCCGCAAACGCTGTAAAAAAAACCTCGCTCCGGCGGGGTTTTTTGTTTTCATCACCCGACAAACGAAACGTGATCCCTGACACATTTTCAGGCAGATGAAAATAATTCCATTGTCTCGTCTGTAAACCTGTGCTTGTATAAATCCACTCAATGATTCCAGAGACAGGTTCCTAATGACCTCTTCCATGCTGACCTCGACCCTACTAAAAACTGCGCACCCAGCCGCAGTGGTCGTCGTGCGTGTGGTGGTCGTCGTCGGCAATGCGCCGTAGGGACTGGATCAACACACGATTCCAAACCCCGCCGGCGCAAACCGGCGGGGTTTTTGTTTAAAGCCTCCCGGAAAGTCGGCCCATAAGAAGGACTGGAGCATGGCAAGTTCGGGCACAACATCACACAAGACGCGTTTCACAGGCGCGCAGTTAATCGTTCATCTGCTGGAACGTCAGGGCATTACCACGGTTGCGGGTATTCCTGGCGGGACGGTACTCCCGCTGTATGACGCTTTAAGCCAGAGCACGCAGATCCGCCACGTGCTGGCGCGACACGAGCAGGGCGCAGGCTTTATCGCCCAGGGCATGGCGCGTACGCAGGGCAAACCGGCGGTCTGTATGGCCTGTAGCGGGCCAGGGGCCACCAATCTGGTGACCGCCATCGCCGATGCGCGCCTCGACTCCATCCCGTTAGTCTGCATTACCGGCCAGGTGCCCGCCTCGATGATCGGCACCGACGCATTTCAGGAAGTAGACACCTACGGCATCTCTATCCCCATCACCAAGCACAACTACTTAGTGCGTGATATCAGCGAATTACCGCAGGTTATCAGCGATGCGTTCCGCATCGCCCAGTCCGGTCGTCCGGGTCCGGTGTGGATAGACATTCCTAAGGATGTGCAGACCGCTGAAATTGAGATCGACGTGCTGCCTGAGCCGGGCACCCGCGCGCCATCGCCGGAATTCAGCGCTGACAGCGTGCGCGAAGCCGCAGCCATGATTAACGCCGCGCAGCGCCCGGTGCTCTATCTGGGCGGCGGGGTGATTGATGCGCCTGACGCGGTGCGCAGCCTGGCTGAAAAAGCGAATCTGCCGACCACCATGACCCTGATGGCGCTGGGCATGCTGCCAAAAGCGCACCCGCTGTCGCTGGGCATGCTCGGGATGCACGGCGCGCGCAGCACCAACTTTATTCTGCAGGAAGCCGATCTGCTGATCGTTCTCGGGGCGCGTTTTGATGACCGGGCGATTGGCAAAACCGAGCAGTTCTGCCCGAACGCCAAAATCATTCACGTGGATATCGACCGCGCGGAGCTGGGTAAAATCAAGCAGCCGCACGTCGCGATTCAGGGCGATGTTAACGAGGTGCTGGCGCAGCTGCTGCCGCACATTGACGCCACTCCGCGCACCGCGTGGCGTGAGCAGGTGACCGGCCTGCAGCAGGAGTTCCCGGGGGCCATCCCGACTGAAGGCGATCCACTCAGCCACTACGGGCTGATTAACGCCGTAGCCGCCTGCGTGGACGACAGCGCCATCATCACCACCGACGTGGGCCAGCATCAGATGTGGACCGCCCAGGCCTATCCGCTGAACCGTCCGCGCCAGTGGCTGACCTCCGGCGGTCTGGGCACCATGGGCTTTGGCCTGCCTGCGGCGGTGGGTGCGGCGCTGGCGAACCCGGATCGCAAGGTGATCTGCTTCTCCGGCGACGGCAGCCTGATGATGAACATTCAGGAGATGGCCACCGCGGCGGAAAACCAGCTGGATGTGAAAATCATCCTGATGAATAACGAGGCGCTGGGCCTGGTGCATCAGCAGCAGAGCCTGTTCTACAAGCAGGGGGTGTTTGCCGCCACCTATCCGGGCACGATCAACTTTATGCAGATTGCCGCCGGGTTTGGCCTTTACACCTGCGATCTGAACGCCGAAGCGGATGCGCAGGCCGCGCTGCAGGAGGCGATTTCACGTCCGGGCCCGGCCCTGATCCACGTGCGTATCGATCCACTACAAAAAGTTTATCCGATGGTACCGCCGGGTGCGGCCAATACAGAAATGGTGGGGGAATAAGCCATGCAGAAGCAAAATGATAACGTCATTCTGGAACTCACCGTCCGCAACCACCCTGGCGTCATGACCCACGTCTGCGGGCTGTTTGCCCGCCGGGCGTTCAACGTGGAAGGCATTCTTTGTTTGCCCATTCAGGGCAGCGAGCACAGTCGCATCTGGCTGCTGGTGAATGACGATCAGCGTCTGGAGCAGATGATGGCGCAGATCGACAAGCTGGAAGACGTGGTGAAAGTGGTGCGTAACCAGTCCGATCCGACCATGTTTAACAAAATTGCGGTGTTCTTCGAGTAACTTACTCCCCGGCGGCGTCCGGGGTAATAATCTTCACAAAACCGTTCCGGCAGTGGGCCGGATAGTCTGCCGGAAGCGGGCGGTCGCTGATCAGCACGTCAAACGCCGACAGCGGCCCGATGCTGGCGGGCGCCACTTCATCAAACAGGGCGTAGCGGGCCAGCAGGATCTTACGGATACCGTGCTGAATGGCTTTGCGCTTGGTGGCCAGGTCGTCAAGGTTAAACCAGGTCACGCCGTAGTGCTCATGCACGCCGCTGGCCGAGATAAACACCTTGCGCGGGTTGAGGGAGTCCAGCACCGACGGGTTGCTGGTGTCGTAAAACGCATCGCTTTTTGCCCGGTAGGTGCCGCCGCACAGGATCGCGGTGGCGTTCGGTTTCTCATTGAGCGCCATAAACACGCGATGGGAATAGCAGATGCCGGTAAAGGTGATGTCGTCGGGGATCATGCTGATGACCAGCGGCATTTCCGGGCCATTATCGAAAAACACTAAATCGTTTTCCGCCACCATGCCGGCCGCCAGAATGGCGATCGGCAGGTCGTCGGGATGATGCGTCTGGCTGCGCATCACGGGTGCTGTGGGGGCGGTGGCCGGTTTATTGACCATCACGATATAGCCGCCCAGCAGGGTGAGGGGCAGGACGGTATCATGGTTGTCCGGGCTGAGATCGCGTCGGATGGTCATGACGGAGACTTCCAGCATCCGGGCGGCATCTTTCAGGTGAATGCGGTCGGTTTTCTTTAACAGCTCAACCAGACGCCGGATTCGTTCTTTTTGCTTCGTCTCCATTCACCCTCTCCGCACGGTGTGATGTTCCTTAAAACACATTGATGATGCGTCAGGAACATTTTTGTTGCGTCATACTATACTGCCGCCCGGCCGGAAAGAAAAGTCACTTCTCAAACTGCGTTTACCACTCAATCTATTGTAATTAATGGTTTAATTTTGAATTCCCGTCGTTCCATCTCACTTTCTACTCCGCGAGTTGATTAATCATTAAACAGCGTTAATGGATCTGCTAATCGCGATCGCAGTCACAAATGATACGGAAATAACATGATAATGTTACGATAATATCATTGTTATGTGATTGTTTCAGAGAGGTAGTAAACATGGATATCGCGGTTATCGGCTCCAACATGGTGGATCTCATCACCTACATTAATCAGATGCCGAAAGAGGGCGAAACCCTCGAAGCCCCGGCCTTTAAGATTGGCTGTGGCGGCAAAGGGGCGAATCAGGCGGTGGCAGCGGCCAAGCTCAACTCAAAAGTGATGATGCTCACCAAAGTCGGTGACGATATCTTTGCCGATAACACCATCCGTAACCTGGAATCCTGGGGCATCAATACCACCTATGTGGAAAAAGTGCCGTGCACCAGCAGCGGCGTGGCGCCCATCTTTGTGAACGCCAACTCCAGCAACAGCATTCTGATTGTGAAGGGTGCCAATAAATTCCTCTCGCCGGAAGATATCGACCGCGCGGCAGACGATCTGAAAAAGTGTCAGCTTATTGTCCTGCAGCTCGAAGTGCAGCTTGAGACGGTTTATCACGCCATTGAGTTTGGTAAAAAGCACGGTATTCAGGTTTTATTAAATCCGGCCCCGGCGCTGCGTGAATTAGACATGTCCTACGCCTGTAAATGTGATTTCTTTGTGCCGAATGAAACCGAGCTGGAAATTCTGACCGGTATGCCGGTAAACACTTACGAGAATATTTGCCTGGCTGCCCGCTCGCTGGTGGATAAAGGGCTGAACAATATTATCGTCACCATGGGTGAAAAAGGGGCGCTGTGGCTCACCCGTGATAAAGAAGTCGTGGTCCCGGCCTTTAAAGTGAATGCCGTTGACACCAGCGGAGCGGGCGATGCCTTTATTGGCTGCTTTGCCCACTATTACGTCCAGAGCGGCAACGTCGAAGCCGCCATGAAAAAAGCCGCTCTCTTTGCCGCGTTCAGCGTCACCGGGAAAGGTACTCAGTCGTCTTACCCCAGCATTGAACAATTCAATGAGTTCCTGGCATTGAACGAATAATAAAACCCTGCGAAATAAAAGGTAGCACTATGAACGATAAAAACATCATTCAGATGCCTGACGGCTATCTGAATAAAACCCCTCTGTTCCAGTTTATTTTGTTATCCTGCTTATTCCCGTTATGGGGATGCGCTGCTGCTTTAAATGATATTTTAATTACGCAATTTAAAAGCGTCTTTGCACTGAGTAATTTTGCTTCAGCGCTGGTGCAAAGCGCGTTTTATGGCGGCTATTTCCTTATTGCTATTCCTGCCTCTCTGGTCATTAAAAAGACCAGCTATAAAGTGGCGATCTTAATCGGCTTAACGCTTTATATTGTGGGCTGCACGCTCTTTTTCCCCGCCTCGCACATGGCAACCTACACCATGTTCCTGGCGGCGATATTTGCCATCGCTATCGGTCTGAGCTTCCTCGAAACGGCGGCTAACACCTATAGCTCGATGATCGGCCCGAAAGCCTACGCCACGCTGCGCCTGAACGTCAGCCAGACCTTCTACCCGATTGGCGCTGCCGCCGGCATCCTGCTGGGTAAATATCTGGTCTTCTCCGAAGGCGACAGCCTGGAAAAACAGATGGCGGGCATGAACGCCGAGCAGATCCACAACTTTAAGATTTTGATGCTGGAGAACACCCTGGAGCCCTACAGGTACATGATTATGGTCCTGGTGGTGGTGATGGTTCTGTTCCTGTTAACCCGCTTTCCGACCTGCAAAGTGGCACAAACCGCGGAGCATAAACGCCCGTCGGCGATGGATACCCTGCGCTACCTCGCCACCAATGCCCGCTTCCGTCGCGGTATTGTGGCGCAGTTCCTCTATGTGGGCATGCAGGTGGCGGTGTGGTCGTTCACCATCCGTCTGGCGCTGGAGCTGGGCGATATCAACGAGCGCGACGCCTCTAACTTCATGGTCTACAGCTTTGCCTGCTTCTTCATCGGCAAGTTTGTCGCCAACATTCTGATGACCCGCTTTAACCCGGCGAAGGTGCTGATCATGTACTCGGTGATCGGCGCGCTGTTCCTGGCTTACGTGGCGCTGGCCCCGAGCTTCAGCGCGGTCTATGTCGCGGTGCTGGTGAGCATTCTCTTCGGGCCATGCTGGGCAACCATCTACGCCGGTACCCTTGATACCGTGGACAACGAGCATACCGAAATGGCCGGGGCGGTGATCGTGATGGCGATTGTCGGCGCGGCGGTAGTGCCAGCGGTTCAGGGCTACGTGGCCGATCTGTTCCACTCCCTGCAGGCCTCGTTCCTGGTATCAATGCTGTGCTTTGTTTATGTGGGCTTCTACTTCTGGCGTGAGAGCAAAGTGCGCCGCGAGCTGACCGAAGCCACCGCTTCCTGAGGAGGATCACCATGACGCAACTTCCCCTGTGGCGCGCGCTCTTTACCGAACAGCCGCGCACCCTGCTGCAAAACGATGACTTCACGGTAACGGCGTTTCGCTACGCCAGCGGCGTGGAGGGGCTGCGGGTGCAAAACCGCCGTGGACATCTGGTGATCCTGCCCTGGCTGGGGCAGATGATCTGGGATGCGGAGTTCGACGGTCACGACCTGACGATGCGCAATATGTTCAGCCAGCCCAAAGCGGCAAAAGAGGTGGTCGAAACCTATGGCTGCTTCGCCTTCCACTCTGGCCTGCTGGCAAACGGCTGCCCGTCGCCGGAGGACAGCCATCCGCTGCACGGCGAAATGCCCTGTGCGCCCATGGATGAAGCCTGGCTGGTGCTGACCGACGACAGCCTGACGGTGACCGGGCGCTATGAGTATGTGATGGGATTTGGTCATCACTACCAGGCGCAGCCCGCCGTCACGCTGCGCAAGGACAGCGCTCTGTTCGATATCGCCATGTCGGTAACCAACCTGGCGTCGGTGCCGATGCCGCTCCAGTACATGTGCCACATGAACTATGCCTACGTGGCGGGGGCGACCTTCAGCCAGAACGTGCCGGATGAGGCGATCGCGCTGCGGGAGTCGGTTCCGGCACACGTGAAGCCCACAGAACAGTGGCTGGCGTTCAATCAGCGTTTGCAGCAGGGCGAAGCCTCCCTGAAGGCGCTGGACGAGCCGCACTATTACGATCCGGAAATCGTCTTTTTTGCCGACAGGCTCGATCGCTACACCGCACAACCGGAGTTTCGCATGACCGCCCCGGATGGCGTCACGTTCGTGACCCGCTTTGCCAGCGCGGAGTTGAATTACGCCACCCGCTGGATCCTCTACAACAGCGACCAGCAGGTGGCGGCCTTTGTGCTTCCCGCCACCTGTCGCCCGGAAGGGTTCCTCGCGGCCCGGCGCAGCGGCAGCCTTATTGAACTGGCTCCGGCTGAAACCCGCCGTTTTACGGTGACAACCGGGATCCTCTGACGGCGACAGTGCCGGATGGCGTTACGCCGCCATCCGGCGCTTTCACACCCTTGCCCTGGCTTTACCCCGCTTTACACACCCGCCCCGCCTCATGCTCTACAGTTTTATTTTGCTGCCGCCTTTCGCGCAGCCTTAGCCCCTTTGCTAATGGAGAGCTTGCATGTTGACCCGACGATTGTCCTGCCTGGCGCTGCTGGTGGCGCTTGCCTCACCCGCGATGGCTGCGGATACCCCCGCCTACGGCGAGAAGCTGGAAGGTTTTGACTACGCCTGGCCGGTGAAACACTTCACCTTTACCTCGCAAAACCAGTCTCTGGATATGGCTTATCTGGACGTGAAGCCGGAAAAAGCCAACGGCCGCACCGTAGTGCTGATGCACGGTAAAAACTTCTGCGCCGGTACCTGGGATGCCACCATCCGGGCCCTTACCGCCAGCGGCTACCGCGTGGTGGCTCCCGATCAGATCGGTTTTTGCAAATCCACCAAGCCCGAGCGGTATCAGTACACTTTCCAGCAGTTGGCGGATAACACCCATGCCTTGCTGAAAGAGCTGGGTATCGATCGTGTCACCGTCATCGGGCACTCCACTGGCGGCATGCTGGCCACCCGCTATGCGCTGATGTGGCCGCAGCAGGTAGAGCAACTGGTGATGGTCAACCCGATTGGCCTTGAGGACTGGAAGGCGCGCGGCGTGCCGCATATCACCGTTGACCAGTGGTATCAGCGCGAGCTGAAAACCAGCGCCGACGGCATCCGCCAGTACGAGAAAAACACCTACTACGCCGGGGAGTGGAAGCCGGAATATGAACGCTGGGTCACTATGCTCGCCGGGCTGAATAACGGGCCGGGCAAAGAGCGCGTGGCCTGGAACTCGGCGCTGCTCTACGACATGATCTACACCCAGCCGGTTATCTATGAATTCAGCGAGCTGAAGATGCCGGTGTTATTGATGATCGGCACGAAGGACAATACCGCCATCGGAAAAGATCTCGCCCCGCCTGAGATCCGCAAAACCCTTGGCAACTACGCGGTGCTGGGCAAAGAGACGGCGAAGCGGATCCCACAGGCCACGCTTGTCGAGTTTAACGATATGGGTCACGCCCCGCAGATGCAGGATCCTTCGCGTTTCCATGAGGCGCTGCTGAAGGGGCTTCAGACGCGCTGACTGGTCTCCAGCAGCAACCCGCGCAGCCACGCCTGCGCGGGATTGCGGTGCGTTCTTCCAGGGTGCGGATATCCGTTTTCATCGCCTTGTACCACCTGTTTTGTGCGCATTAATACGACTTTGTACGCTGTCGACGCGCTGCGTTTCCCGATATTATGCTCGCCTAATCGTAAGGAGAGTGCATGGTCTGGATAATGCTGGCTACGCTTGCCGTGGTGTTTATGGTGGGCTTTCGCGTAATGACGTCGGGTTCCCGGCGCGCCATTCGTCGTCTCAGCGAACGTCTGGGGATCACCCCTGTGCCGCTGGAGTCGATGATCGACCAGTTTGGCAAAAGCGCCGGCAATGAGTTTATCCGCTACCTTGAACGCCCCGACGAAGCGCATCTGCAAAATGCCGCCCAGGTGCTGCTGATCTGGCAGGTGTGCATTGTCGACAGCAGCGAAAATAATCTTCTTACCTGGTATCGCCTGCTGCGCAAGGCGCGTCTCGCCGCGCCCATCACCGATGCCCAGGTTCGCCTGGCGCTCGGCTTTATGCGCGAAATGGAGCCCGATCCGTACGACCTTAACGCCTTCCAGCTGCGCTATAACCAGCTCTTCCTGCCGGAAGAGGGGGTCTTTTTCCTGCACTGATATCACCAACCGTGATGAGGATTATAAATCATCGTCATTAGATTTATACCACTGCCCGGCGCACCATTGCCTCATCAACAACAGGATGAGGTGAACCATGAAACAATCAGCCATTATCTGGCCGCAGGACTTCCTGCCAGGCACGACCGACAACTTTGCATCCAACGAAATCATCGTCGCCGGGCTGACCGCCCAGGCAGTCTGGGATCAGCTCAATGACACCTCCCGGTGGCCGGGATACTACAGCAATGCCGAAGACATTCGCTTTCACGACGGCAGCGGCCCGGCGTTAAGCGCCAACGCCCGCTTTCGCTTCACTACCTTTGGCTTCCCGGTAGAAGCGCAGATCACTGAATACGTGCCGCCGGTGGCAGGGCAGGCCGCGCGTATTGCCTGGCACGGCTGGGTGGAAGGGGATGCGAATTCGCGCCTCGACGTTATCCACGCCTGGCTGTTTGAAGACTTGCCCGGCAACCGGGTACGCATCCTGACCCAGGAGTCGCAGAAAGGCGTTCCGGCGCAGGAGTTGGCGCGCACCGTGCCGAATCCGATGATCAACGGCCATCAGGAGTGGATTGTCGGGCTGGCGAAGGCGGCGCGAGGGTAATTTTTTGCCCGGTGGCGCTACGCTTACCGGGCCTACGAGACCTGTAGGCCGGTGCAAGCGCAGCGCCGCCCGGCAAAAAGTGCCAAAAGTTGTCTAAACGTTAAATAGATCACACTTTAACTGTTAAACTGCACGGCTTTCCCGCTCGTTTTCTCCTCAGGTGATGCCATGACAGAACAGATCCAATCCGCCCCTTCGCCCCATGCCAAAGCGGTCTCCCGCCCAAACTGGTCGGCGGTTTTTTCCGTGGCGTTTTGCGTCGCCTGCCTGATTACCGTGGAGTTTTTGCCGGTCAGCCTGCTGACGCCGATGGCGCAGGATCTGGGCATTTCCGAAGGGTTGGCGGGTCAGTCCGTCACCGTTACCGCGTTTGTCGCCATGTTTGCCAGCCTGTTCATCACTCAGGCGATTGGCACCACCGATCGCCGCAAGGTGGTGATCCTCTTTTCTGTCCTGCTGACGCTCTCCTGTCTGCTGGTCTCGTTTGCCGATAACTTCACCCTGCTGCTGTTAGGGCGTGCCTGCCTCGGGCTGGGACTCGGTGGGTTCTGGGCGATGTCCGCCTCGCTCACCATGCGCCTGGTGCCGGCGCGTACCGTGCCAAAAGCGCTGTCGGTGATCTTCGGTGCTGTTTCCATCGCGCTGGTGATTGCCGCGCCGCTGGGCAGTTTCCTCGGGGGCATCATCGGCTGGCGCAACGTCTTTAACGGCGCGGCGGTGATGGGCGTGCTCTGTATTCTGTGGGTGTGGAAAGCGCTGCCGTCGCTGCCGGGCGAAGCCGCGCATCACAAGCAGAACATGTTCAGCCTGCTGAAACGCCCCGGCGTGCTGGCGGGGATGACCGCCATCTTTATGGCCTTCGCCGGGCAGTTCGCCTTCTTTACCTATATCCGTCCGGTGTTTACGACCCTGGCCGGATTTAATGTCGACGGCCTGACGCTGGTGCTTTTAAGCTTCGGTATCGCCAGCTTTGTCGGCACTTCGCTCTCGGCGCAGTTCCTGAAACGTTCCCTGAAAGTGGCGCTGGCGGGCGCACCGCTGGTACTGGCCATTAGCGCTGCCGTGCTGATCCTGTGGGGGAGTGACAAGTGGGTGGCCTCGGCGATTGCCATTATTTGGGGCTTTGCCTTTGCGCTGATCCCGGTGGGCTGGTCGACGTGGATCACCCGTTCCCTTGCCGATCAGGCCGAAAAAGCCGGTTCCATTCAGGTGGCGGTGATCCAGCTGGCGAACACCTGCGGCGCGGCGGTGGGCGGTATCGCGCTGGATAATTTGGGGCTGACATCACCGCTGGTGATTTCCGGTACGCTGATGCTGCTGACGGCCCTGCTGGTGGCGGGGAAAGTGAAGGCGCAGTAGGTAATTTTCCCCTCACCCCGGCCCTCTCCCCAACGGGGCGAGGGAGAAAAGACAGTTCCCTCTCCCCTGTGGGGAGAGGGTTAGGGTGAGGGGTAATGGCTACCCAGACTTCTGAACCCGTCTTCTCGAATCCATCGAAATCAGCACCACCGACGACACAATCAGCAGCGTGCCCAGCCAGTCCGGCAGGGTAAACGCCACCCCCAGTAAAATCACTGACAGCAGAGCGCTGCTCAGCGGCTCGGCGCAGCTCAGAATGCTCGCTTTCGGCCCGCCAATCATCTGGGCGCCTTTCAGATACAGGCTGAAGGTCACCGCCGTGCCGATCACCACCAGATAGAAGAACGCCAGCAGTATGCTGCCGTCGATGACGAAGCTGGTGCCGCGCCCGGCGTAGAACGGCGTCAGCATTAATCCGGCCAGCAGCATACTCCAGCCGACAATCGGCAGCGTGCCGTAGCGGGCGATCAGCGTGGACGGGTAGGTGGTGTAAAACGCTGCGGCGAAGGCGGAGGCGATACCCCAGGCCAGCGCGGCCGGAGAGATGGTCAGCGAGGTGGGATCGCCGTGGGTGACCAGTAAAAAGGTGCCGATAAGCGAGGTCATGATCGCCGCCAGCACAAAGATGCCCGGTCGCTTTTTGCGCGCCAGCGCGAACCACGCCACGATAATGGTCGGCGACAGGAACTGCAGCACGGTGGCGGTAGCGGCGTTGGATTTTTCAATCGTCACCAGGAAGGTGAGCTGGACGATAAGCGCCCCGAACAGGGAAAAAATCAGCAGGCTGAGGGCGTCTTTGCGATTTTTGATGACCGTGAAAATCTTGTCACCGTGGACGAATGAGAGTGTCAGCAGGATCACGCCGGCAAACAGCAGGCGGATCATGGTCAGATACGGCGAAGGGATCTGACTTTTCTCCATGATGTACTGCGCGCAAACCCCCGAACTGCCCCATAAAATGGCGGCGATCAGGACGTTCAGCATCCCTTTTTTTGTGGCACCCATGTTCTCCCCTGCAATATTGGCTTTTCAAAGGCCAGCAGCATAACACGGGTCTTGCCGGGTGGCGCTACGCTTACCCGGCCTACGAATTTAGTAGGCCCGTGCAAGCGCAGCGCCGCCGGGTGCAATGGGGGTGTGCGGCCTGATGCCCTCACCCCGGCCCTCTCCCACCGGGAGAGGGTGCAAACACTAAAAACGGCAACCTGGTTGCCGTTTTGCTTTTACCTCAGAACCACGCCTCCCACATCGCGCCGACGTTGAAGTCGTCGAGGGTTTCGTCTTTGGTGTTGTTCACGCGGGCGGTGCGTTCGTTATCCACCTTGCCGCCGGTGACGTAGAAGCGCAGCATCGGGCGGAATTCCGGGCCCATGGCGATGGACATGTTCTGCGACAGGGTCAGCTTCCAGCCCTTGTTGTCGCCGCCGTTGTCGTAATCAACATGCTGCCAGCCCGCTTCCAGCCAGGTGGAGTGCACGTCGTTCCACCAGTGCATCGGGCGCACGATGGCATTGTAGTTCTTGCGGTTGTCGGTCTTGTCGCGGCTGTTATCAAAGTCGTGGAAGGCCAGAATGTACTCCACCTGGGTCGCCTGGGTGAACTTGTGCAGCCCTTCGAAGCTGGCGTACACCGTGGTCAGATCCTCGGTTTTGTTGAACACGCTGTTGTCCGAGTTATCGGAGTAGCGGGCGATCACCTTGTTCACGCCGCTGTCGTTGGTGTGGCTCAGCACCACGCCGCCCTGCCAGGCGTTGGTCCGCTCTTCGGTGTCGATGGCCTTCGAGTCAAAGCCGTAGTTGGCGTACAGCTCGAGGTCGATCGGGCCGAGCTTCATGCCGTGAATTTTGGAGGTGGCCGCGTAGTTGCCCTTGTCCCCGGTGCCGGAGCCGCCGGTACAGGTGATGCGCGACGGGTTGGCCTCATCGTCCATCACTTCCGGGCTGCAGGATTCGACCGCCGCCACGGTGGCCACGTCAAACTGCACGCCGCCGATGTCGAAGTTCTTCACCCCGGCGCCCTGGCCGTCGTGGTTCATCCAGAAGTAGTCGTTGATGCCCTGCTGCGGACGCTGGTGGAAGTCACGCCCCGCCCAGATATAGGCGTTCGGGTTGGATTCCAGAATGTTGGTCACCCCCGCGTAGGCTTTTTTCAGGTTAACTTCGTCGCCCCAGTGGTCGATCATCACGTTGACGTCCCAGATGGCGCCGTTTTCGCCCTTGAAGGCCTTGGAGAGCTGGAACTCACCGCCGTTGCCTTCGTTACCCAGACGGCCGATTGCCGAGGCGCCGTTGTAGGAGCCGTCCACCGCCACGTACTTCTGATCCGCAGCCTGGAAGTGCGCCCCGTAGCGGGCATAGCCGGTAAATTTAATCCCGAACGGAATAGCCATATCCGGGGACTGGGCGGCGCTCTGCGGCTCGTTAATAACGTCGGCTTTTTTCGCCACCGCGGCATCCATTTTCGCCTGGCGTTCTGCCAGGGCTTTATCCACCGCTTTGGCCACAATGGCGTCGATTTGCTCCTGAGTAAATTCTTGGGCGAGGACAGAAATCGGGCAAAGCGCGGCGATAACCGCCATTGTTAATGGAAGTTTTTTAATCATATTCATGGTTATCTCAATATATTTAAATTTTATTCAGACAATAACCACCCCGTTCCGGATTGACAGAATATGTCGCTATCATCAGAACAAGTTGATTTTATATTTTATGGGTACAGAGGCTTTACACTATTATCGTAAGACTATCTCCATCACTGATATTTAAATATTAGCGCTGATATAAATGAATAATCTCTTCGGATAATTCACGGGCCAGCAGCGAGTTCATTAAATGATCCTGAGCGTGCACCATAATTAAGGTCATCGGCTGACGGGCTTCGCCCGCGTCCTGCTCGATGAGTTTGGTCTGCATATGGTGCGCCTGGCGCGCGTAACCATCGGCTTCGCGCAGCAGGCTTTTCGCTTCGTCAAAGTTGCCCTGCCGCGCAGCATGCAGTGCTTCAAAGCACAGGCTGCGCGACTGACCAGCATTGACGATGATTTCCATTACGGCTTCTTCTAAGGCAATCATCATCTCTTACTCTATTTATCGAAACTATTATTCAGAGAGGTTTGGGCAAACCATTCTCCGCTCTTTTTAATGGTGCGCTGCTGCGTCTCTAAATCGAGCTGGACAAAACCATAGCGGTTTTTATATGCGTTGCACCACGACCAGTTATCAATAAATGTCCACATATGGTAGCCAAGACAATTACTGCCTTCGCTAATACCTTTATGCAGCCATTTAAGATGTTCAGAAATAAAGTCGATACGATATTGGTCGTTAATCTGGCCGTTCTCAATAAAACGCTGCTCGTTTTCGACGCCCATTCCATTTTCAGAAATAAAACAGCGTGGGTTGCCGTAATTATCGCGCAGGTTAATGAGAATATCGTAAATACCCGGCTCGTAGATTTCCCAGCCGCGATACGGGTTCATCTTGCGTCCCGGCATCTCGTAGCTGTCGAAGAACCATTCCGGCATAAACGGCGCGTTCGGATTAATGGCCGTATCACGACACTTCACCCGACGCGGCTGGTAGTAGTTAATGCCCAGCAGGTCGATTTTACCGTCAGCAATCAGCGCGCTGTCTTCTGGCAAACAGGCTGGCAGCTGATCGTGCGCTTTCAGCATCGCCACCAGGTCCGCCGGGTATTCACCGCACAGCACCGGGTCGAGGAAGCTGCGGTTAAACAGCAGATCGCAATGGTGCGCGGCTTTCACGTCCGCCGGGTTCTGTGAACGCGGATAGGACGGGGTCAGGTTCAGCACGATGCCAATCTCACCGGGGTGATGCCCGGCGCGAAAGGCGCGAACCGCCTGCGCATGGGCCAGTACGGTGTGATAAGCCACCGTGGCCGCACGACGGAAATCGACCACGTTCGGGTAGTGGAAATCATACAGATACCCGCCCTCTACCGGCACAATCGGCTCGTTAAAGGTAAACCAGTGCATTACCCGATCGCCAAAAAGCTTAAAGCAGGTTTCTGCGTAACGACCGTAGGCCGCCACTACATCCCGGTTTTCCCAGCCGCCAATCTCCTGCATCGCCATCGGCATGTCGAAGTGGAACAGGGTGATAAACGGCTTGATGCCCTGGGCGATCAGTTCGTCGATCACCTGGTTGTAGAAGGCCACCGCCTCCTGATTCACTTCCCCGGTGCCGTCCGGGATCAGGCGCGCCCAGCTTATCGAGGTGCGAAAGCTATTGTGGTTCAGCTGCTTTAACAGCTGAATGTCGGCTTTCCAGTGCTGATAAAACGTGGACGTATTCTGCGGCCCCACCCCGTTGTGAAAGCGATTCGGCTCTGTGGCAAACCAGTGATCCCAGATGGATAATCCTTTACCACTGCTTTGGCTTTCCCCTTCGGTTTGAGTTGCAGAACAGGCGCTACCCCACCAGAAGTTCTCGGGAAATGCATATTTCATAAATCGTCCTCTTTGACTTAATTGCCGACGGTCTCTGCTGCACCTACGGTCGCCTGCGCTTTCTGCTCTTCGGTTTTCACCAGAGAACGCTCATAAGCACGCAGGAACGGTAAATACATCAGCGCCGACATCACCATACAAATGACGCACATCACCACCGGACTCAGGGCCCAGTTTGCCGCCCAGGAGGCACCAATCGGAGCCGGGGTCGTCCACGGCGTCAGCGACACAACCTGTGCCAGCCAGCCGAGTTTGGTGGCGGTATACGCCAGACAAGCGTTGATCATCGGAACGAACACGAACGGAATAAACAGCATCGGGTTCATGATGATCGGCGCACCGAACAGAATAGGCTCGTTGATGTTAAAGAAACTTGGCACCACGCCCATTTTACCAATGGTACGCAGGTGCGTTACGCGGCTACGCAGCAGCAGGAAGGCCAGCGGCAGGGTAGAGCCAACGCCGCCGATCAGCAGGTAGTGGTCCCAGAAGCCCTGCAGATAGACGTGCGGCAGCGCAGCGCCGGCAGCCAGCGCGGCCTGGTTGGCGGAGAGGTTAGCCATCCAGAATGGGTTCATAATCCCGGTCACGATCAGCGCGCCGTGGATGCCAGCGAACCAGAAGATCTGGCACAGCAGCACGGAGAGCAGGATAGCGGGCAGGGAATCCGAAGCGGAAACCAGCGGCTCCAGCAGGTGCATAATCGCCTGCGGGATGATCATACCGGTCTGGGCTTCGATAAACAGGTTCAGCGGGTGCAGGGTACCGATAATGACCACGACCGGGATCAGGATCTCAAACGAACGCGCCACGCCGGTCGGCACTTCCTTCGGCAGACGGATGGTGACTTTGTGATCCTTCAGCCACGCGTAAACGCGGGTGGCATAGATAGAGGTGATAAGCGCGGTGAAGATCCCCTGGCCCGACAGATACTGGGTGGAGATTTTGCCGTCGGCATACGGGGCGGCCACCAGCAGGAACGCCATAAACGCCAGCAGGCCGGACATCACCGGATCCAGGTTAAACTGACGCCCGAGGCTCGCACCAATGCCCACGGAGATAAAGAAGGTCATCACGCCCATGCTGAGGTTAAACGGCAGCATCAGCTGTTCACGGTAGGTCTCAGAAAAGTCCAGCCAGCCGCGGGCAAAGCTGTTGGTGGTATCCGCGGAGAACGGCGGGAAGATGAACACCAGCATAAACGAGCCGATGATCATGAACGGCAGCGCGGCGGTAAAACCGTCGCGGATGGCAATCACGTACTTCTGCTGGCCCAGCTTGCCCGCCAGCGGCGCGATGGACTGCTCAATGACGGCAACCATAGATTGATATAACGAACTCATGAGAACACCTTCTTAGTGTGCCGCTTCAATGAGCGACAGAGCATAGTCCAGCACCTTATCACCACGTTGCATACCGTAGTCCATCATATCAATGGCTTGTACCGGCACACCTTGCGTAGCAGCCTTGTCTGAGAGCGTTTTTAACATGTATTTGACTTGCGGTCCGAGAAGCACGACCTGGTATTGCGGAAACTGTGTATCAAATTCTGCAACACCGTAAGCATCGATTTTGACAGGTAAACCGCGTTCGTCCGCGGCTTCGACCATTTTCCGTACCAGCAGACTGGTGGACATCCCGGCAGAACAGCACAGCATAATCTTGAACATCGACAACCATCCTCAAAATGTAAATAGTTATTGCGGAGATGATTGGATAACATATGGAAACCGGTTTCCATCCATATAAGACAGAAGTGTGACAGCCATCAAGATCCATTACTTATGGGGCCTGTTAATCGGATTTGGGTCACATATTTTGGCTGCTTTTGCATCAGTTAGAGTGGAAACGGAAAATCGGTTTCCATGGAAAACGGAAACAGATATACTCCTGAATGGCTATAATATGAGCCGAAGTGGGATCGGGAATTACAGGGGCCAGGAGAGACCTGTCAGGGGAAAAAGATGTCTACAATCAACGATGTATCACGTCTGGCCGGGGTGTCTAAAGCCACGGTATCACGGGTGTTGAGCGGGTCGCGCGGCGTGAAGGAAGCCAGCCGCCAGGCCGTACTGAAAGCAGTGGAAGAGCTGAACTATCGGCCAAACGTGATTGCCCAGTCGCTGCTCAGCCAGTCAACCGGCTGTATCGGGGTGATCTGCGCCCAGGACAACATTAATCAGACCACCGGTTATCTGTACGCGCTGGAAAAACATCTCAGCCAGCACCAGAAGCACCTGCTGCTTCGCTTCGCCAATTCCAAAGCCGACGTCATGAACGCGCTGGAAGAGCTCTCCTGCGGGTTATGCGATGACATTCTGATTATCGGCGCCCGTTTCCCGCTGCACATCGATCAGGAGAACGTCATCCTGGTGGACTGCATGGAAACCAACAACGTCAACAGCATCCAGTACGACCATGCTTTTGCCGCGGAAACCGCCTGTAACTTTCTCGCCAGCCAGGGGCGCCGTCAGATTGCCCTGATCCACCCGCACGGCAGCGGTTTTGCCGATCAGGTGCTGCTGGGCTACAAGCATGGGCTGGAGAAAAACTTCCTGCCGTTTAATCGCAACCTGGTCTTTATGGACGCCACCTCCTCCTCCGTGGCGCTGCAGGAGCTGCTCAACAACGCCAGTACGGTCAATTTCAACGCCTTACTGGTGGCCGACGAGCAGGAAGCACAGCGGGTGATCCCGCAGCTGCAGGCTTTCAACCGGTCCGTACCGGGGGACATCATGGTGTTCAGCCTTGCGGGATCGCTGCATCTGCCGGGTATTCCGACCATTCCGGCGATTGAGTACTCGATGGATGCCATGGCGGCACGGATCGTCAGCTGGCTGAATGAGAAGACCCAGATGCTCGGGTCGTATGTGCTGCGCGGGGATTTAATTATTCCGGATGTGCGGCGCTAAAAAACTAAGGGGGCTTAATGGCCCCTTTATGCGTAATCAGTAATCCTCCATGCAGTCCACCTGATTGACGGCATCCCAGTAACCTTCCTGATTGTTCCGCTCCATCGCCACCACCGCGTTTTTGACCAGCATCTGATTCGCCTCAGAAGCCATGATCATCGCCTGCCACTCTTTATCGGTTTGCTTGCGTTGCGGGGAACAGGCTTTCTTCACATCCTTTAAAACCGCCTGTTTCATCTGCTCTAATTTTACCGGGTCGTTCATCTCCTGAGCATGAACGAAGGCGGCGAAAAGCAGGCAGACGATGAGGCAAAACAGGTGCGCTGACTTCATGGAAACCTCCGGAAAAAAACACACACGTTTATGAAATATATCGTTACATCCGCCTTTGCGACCCAAGCCGAAAGTATTAATTTTGCCAATAGTTGCGCAGGGGTACGACTAAGCGTAGCCGCAGAATTTGGGGTACAGGCAAGCCCGGAAGAAAAATTTGTGACGGCGGGGGACGGACAGCGAACAAAGGGTGATGCTGCTCGCAAAGGGGGTTTTACGTTGATTGCACTTACATTTTTTTGCCAGCACAACGCCAGAATTTAGCGATTGTATCCTGGGCTCAGTGTGCGATAGTCGATGTGCAACGTAACGGGGGAATGATATGCAACTGAGTATTACCGACACCATTACTGAACATGAACAGGAAGAGTTACTGCAGGGACTGCGGATCTATAACAGCCAGTTTATTAGTTTCTCCCGCGTGGCGAGTGATATCGCCGTTTATGCCCGTGATGAGAACGGAAAAATGCGCGGGGGTCTGATCGGCAACCGTCAGGGCGAGTGGCTGAACATTAAATATCTGTGGGTTAGCGACGAAATACGCGGCAACGGGCTTGGGGGCCAGCTGATGCAGGTCGCCGAAGACGAAGCGCGGAAACAGGGATGCCGGCATGCGCTGGTGGATACCTTCAGTTTCCAGGCGCGTCCGTTTTATGAAAAGCAGGGCTATCAGGTGACCATGACGCTGGAAGATTTTCCGTACGAGGGAATACAGAGCCATTACCTGTCGAAGGCGCTTTAAGCGCCAATACCGCTACCGATCACCGCCAGCGCATGACGTACGATCTGCTCAGGCGAGAGGACGCGTAACCTCTCGTCATTGCGCATCCGCGAAAAGGGCACCAGCACCAGGCTTAACAGGGTGGTGAACAGCAGCTCCGGCGCCAGGTCGCGGTTCAGTTTGCCCTCCTGCTGCCAGCGGGCGACGGTTTCGAGCGTCGCCTGATATTTCTCATCGCCAAACCGGGCCTGCAGATGCGCACGCAGCACCGGCATTTCACCAATCACCTCCTGCATCCACAGCGGTGCGAACCAGTGGTGTTCCACGGCCAGTTCGGCCAGCTTTTCAACCATTAACGTTAGGGCAGTCACCGGATCGTCCGGGTGGGCGCTGAAAAGCGTGGCGATGGCGCTGCGCAGCGGCAAAAAGCGCTCCTCGATCATTGCGTCGAGCAGTTGCTCCCGGGAGTTAAAGTAGTAGTGGAGCATCGCGGGCGTCACACCGGCCTCTCTGGCAATGGCGTTGAGTGACGTGCGGGCAATCCCCTGACGGGCAAAGAGATCCAGGGCGATATCCAGCAGCTGTTCCCGGCTGGTGGCGGTGGGTTTGCTCCCGCGCGGACGACCGGGGCGGCGGGCCTGTGGCGTGGGCTCAGAATTATCTTTATGTGCTGACATGCGCGGAGGATCCCTTGACCTGATTCATAACTTCATTAAATATTAATTATCCAATTAATTAATTTCAAGCGGTGTTTCATGGTGTCCGATTCGACAACGCAAACCAAAAACGCGCCCTCGGTGCGGCTGCTGTTCAGCGCGCTGCTGCTGGTGATGCTGCTCTCGGCCCTCGATCAGACCATCGTCTCCACGGCGCTGCCCACCATTGTGGGTGAGCTGGGAGGGCTGGATAAGCTCTCCTGGGTCGTTACGGCCTATATTCTGAGTTCCACGATAGTGGTGCCGCTATACGGCAAGTTTGGCGATCTCTTTGGCCGCAAAATTGTCCTGCAGATCGCCATTGTCCTGTTTCTGGTGGGCTCAGCCCTGTGCGGGCTGGCGCAGAACATGACCCAGCTGGTGCTGATGCGCGCCCTGCAAGGGCTGGGCGGCGGCGGGCTGATGGTGATCAGCATGGCGGCGGTGGCCGACGTGATCCCCCCTGCGGAGCGCGGTCGTTATCAGGGTTTATTCGGCGGGGTCTTTGGTCTCGCGACGGTGATCGGCCCGCTGGTGGGCGGCTTTCTGGTGCAGCATGCCTCCTGGCGCTGGATCTTCTACATCAACCTGCCGCTGGGGCTGTTTGCCCTGCTGGTGATCGGCGCGGTATTCCACGGCAGCGCGAAGCGCAACAAGCATGAGATCGACTATCTGGGGGCGATTTACCTCAGCATGGCGCTGCTGTGCATCATCCTGTTTACCAGCGAAGGGGGCACGGTACGCGAGTGGAGCGACCCGCAGCTGTGGTGCATTCTGGCCTTTGGCCTGACGGGGATCGCCGGGTTTATCTATGAGGAGCGGCTGGCCTGGGAGCCGATTATTCCGCTGTCGCTCTTCCGGGATCGCAGCTTCCTGCTCTGCAGCCTGATTGGCTTTATCATCGGTATGTCGCTGTTTGGCTCGGTGACCTTCCTCCCGCTCTATCTGCAGATTGTCAAAGAGGCCACCCCGACCGAGGCCGGTCTACAGCTCATCCCTCTAATGGGTGGGCTGTTGCTGACCTCGATTATCAGCGGGCGCATTATCAGCCGCACCGGGAAATACCGCCTGTTCCCGATCCTCGGCACGCTGCTGGGTGTGGTGGGCATGGCCTTGCTTACGCGGATCACTATTGCGTCGCCTGTCTGGCAGCTGTACCTGTTTACCGGCGTACTGGGGGCGGGGCTGGGCCTGGTAATGCAGGTGCTGGTGCTGGCGGTGCAGAACAGCGTGTCTGCGGATCAGTACGGAGTGGCGACGTCCGGCGTGACCCTGTTCCGCTCCATCGGCGGGGCAATTGGCGTGGCGCTGTTTGGCGCGGTCTTCACCCACGTGTTGCAGTCGGGCCTGATGGCGCGCATTCCCGAGGGCACCGAGTTGCCGCGGGAGATGAACCCGACTGCCATCCATCACCTGCCGGATGCTCTGCGCCTGGACTATCTGGACGCCTTTGGCTCCGCCATTCATGCGGTGTTCCTGATGGCTGCCGGGATTATGGTGCTGGCTTTTGTGCTGTCGTGGTTTTTGCGCGAGGCGCCGCTGCGCAAGGGAGAAGCAAGGAGTTAGCGATTCGGCTATTTGTTGCGAGTCGCTTTCCGAATTTGAACGCTGCGGCTTGTCTTCCTTCCCTGTGCTGGCGCATGCTTTGGCTTGGTCAATAAAGCAGCAGAGGTGGCAATGGAACGCAAAGCAAAAGTGATCAAAAAGGGACGCAATCAGGCGGTGCTCCTGCCTGATGAATTCGCCTTTGAGACGGAGAGTGTGTACATCCGGCGGGATGAAGAGGGGAATGTTGTTTTGGCTGCAGAACCTGCTCAGGAAAAAAGCTGGGATAAGTTTTTCAGGTTGTTGGAAAACCTAACCGTACCCGATTCATTTTTGAGTCCAGAGGAGAGAAATCAGAGCATTACAAAGAGGGACCCTCTGGATGGAGTTCAGGTATGAGGCATATGCTGGATACGAATATTGTGAGCCATTTATTTAGAAGGCATCCCGGTGTCGTAAACAGAATGGCCAACCTGGCACCTGCAGACGTGTGTATTTCAAGCATCACAGAAGCGGAATTGCTGTATGGTGCAGATAAAAAACAAAGCGGTGAGTTAAAAAAGACTATAAGGGAATTTCTTAGCACTATCACCATCTGTGACTGGGACAGTGACGCCGCGGCAATATACGGCAAGCTACGTGCCGATATGGAAAAGCGCGGGAAAGTCATGGGCGATCTCGATCAGTTGATCGCAGCGCATGCGCTCAGTCGGGGAACGACGATTGTGACTAACGATCAGGCCTTTGGGATGGTGCAGGAACTGACAGTCGAAGACTGGACTACCGCAGCATGACGTACCACGCCCGGTGGCGCTACGCTTACCGGGCCTACAAAACCCCGGCACGCAGTCACCCGGCAAAACCTGCATATAACTTATCCTTCTTATTGATTCCTTTTCGTTTTTTAACCTGCCGCTGGGTTGCCGATATAGTCGATAAAACATTTATCAAAAGGACTGACCGGTGAAACTTCGATTGGGTGCGCTTCTTCTCGCTGGCCTGCTGCTGGCGGGCTGTGACCAAAGCAGCAGCGATGCTAAACACATTAAAGTCGGCGTGATTAACGGCGCCGAGCAGGACGTGGCGGAAGTCGCCAAAAAAGTGGCGAAAGAGAAGTTCGGCCTCGACGTCGAGCTGGTGGGGTTTAGCGGCTCGCTGCTGCCAAACGACGCGACCAACCACGGCGAGCTGGATGCCAACGTGTTCCAGCATCGCCCATTCCTGGCGGAAGACAACAAAGCGCACGGCTACAAGCTGGTGGCCGTCGGTAATACCTTTGTCTTCCCGATGGCGGGCTATTCCCGCAAGATCAAATCGGTGTCTGAGCTCAAAGATGGCGCAACCATCGCCATCCCCAACGACCCCACCAACCTGGGCCGCGCGCTGTTGCTGCTGCAAAACGAAAAGCTGATCGCCCTGAAGCCGGACGTGGGTCTGCTGCCGACAGCGCTGGACATCACCGCTAACCCAAAAAACCTGAAAATCATGGAGCTGGAAGGGGCGCAACTGCCGCGCGTGCTGGACGATCCGAAAGTGGATGTGGCGATTATCAGCACCACCTATCTCCAGCAAACCGGGCTGTCGCCGGTGCATGACAGCGTCTTTATCGAAGATAAAAACTCGCCGTACGTGAACATCGTGGTGACGCGGGAAGACAATAAAGATGCGGAAAACGTGAAGGAGTTTATCCAGTCTTATCAGTCACCTGAGGTGGCGAAGGCCGCAGAGACCATCTTTAACGGCGGCGCTGTGCCGGGCTGGGAATAAAATAATGCAGGGCGCTAGCGATCTTCCCGACGATGCCAGAGGTCGAGAATATAGAGTGCAGTGCCCTGTATTTCATAATGCACTTCATATTCATCAAAAAGCATTTTTCTGACTTCACGCGGTGCATAGCGGGGTTGATAAACACCCATAGCAGGGCACTCTCCGAGGTTCGTTGTTCCTTCCATAAGCCTGTCGAGTACGTTATTGGCGTGTTGACGACTGTACTGAAGTGCAAACTGGTAAATCCTTTCAAGATCGTCCTGAGCTTTCCGTGTCCAGAATATTTCCATGAATTACTCTTTTTTCAGGCGTGCCGCAAAATCCAGAATTTCTGAGTGGCTGACTACCCGCCCGGCATCGACATCGGCCATTCCGGACAGAATATCGTTATGGCGGCGTTCCCGTTCAGCGAGCATAAACGTCAGCGCCTCTTTGATGATCCAGCTTTTTGAGCGATCCAGCTCCTGAGCCAGCTTTTCGATAGCCAGCGCCAGCTCTACAGGAATTTGGGCGCTGATGGTCTGTTTAGCATGCGAAGGCATGATTGACCTCACTTAATAACAGTTAATAACTTTTATTAATTTAGCATAGCTTTGGCGGGAATCGCAGCATGAACATAGTTCAGTAACTTTTGGCCCAATCCCATCGCTTAATGCCCTTTAGCCCACATCCTGCTGTTGGCCCTCCAGCTATTCTTTTTGCATCACAGACCGGAGAACAGCCCATGAACATCACCCACATTCGTAACGCGACACAGCTCATTACCTACGCCGGAAAGCGCTTTCTGGTTGACCCGATGCTGGCACCCAAAGACGCATACCCTGGTTTCCCCGGCACCGCGCGGGAGGAGATTCGCAACCCGATGGTAGAGCTGCCCTGCGCGGTTGAGACCCTGCTGGATGTCGATGCCGTTATCGTGACCCATACCCACCCCGATCACTGGGATCAGTATGCGATTGAGCAGATCGCCAAAGACAAGCCGATCTTCGTGCAGAACGATGAGGACGCGCAGCTGCTGCGCAGCCAGGGTTTTACCAAACTGACGGTGCTGACGGACAACAGCCGGTTTGGCGACATCCAGCTCAGTAAAACCGACGGCGGTCAGCACGGTACCGATCGCGCCTATGCGGTGCCGGAGCTGGCGGAGCGGCTGGGCGAAGCCTGCGGTGTGGTGTTTCGTCACCCTGACGAAAAGACGCTCTGCATTGCCGGGGATACCATCTGGCGCGAGGCGGTGGCGACCGATCTGCAAAAGCATCAGCCGGATGTGGTGGTAATCAATGCCGGTTATGCCCATGTCATCGGTTTTGGGCCGATCATTATGGGTCAGGAGGATGTGCTCAACGTCCACTTCCTGTTACCGCAGGCGAAAATTGTGGCGGTCCACATGGAGGCCATCAACCACTGCCTGCTGACCCGCAGCGCGTTGCGCCAGTACGCAGAGGACAACCAGGTCAGCGAGGTGCTGACCATTCCCCAGGACGGCGAAACCGTTATATTCTGAGGTTTTCAGGGGAAAGGAGAGAACAATGCCGCTTACAAAGGTCGCGATTGTCGCCGTGGACGGCTTTAGCCCGTTCCACTACTCCGTCCCCTGCATTCTGTTTGGTGATTCGGTTTCGGGTGAAAAGCGCTTTAATGTCACGATCTGCGCCGAAAAACCGGGATTACTGACTTCGCCAGACGGCTTCGCACTCAACGCCACGCAGGATTATTCTGCGATTGGGCAGGCGGATATCGTGGTGGTGCCTTACTGGCAACACGTGCTGGAGCGTCCGCCGCAGGCGCTGCTCGACAGCCTGGTGCAGGCTAGGGACAACGGGGCGGAGATTGTCGGGCTCTGTCTGGGGTCGTTTGTTCTCGGATACGCAGGCATTCTCGACGGTAAACGCGCGGCTACACACTGGGAGTTCGAGCGCCAGTTTCAGACGCTTTTCCCGGACGTGCAGCTCGATATCAACGCCCTTTACGTCGACGACGACCGTATCATTACCTCTGCCGGCACCGCCGCCGCGCTGGACTGCTGCCTGTATCTCATCCGTCAGCGCTTTGGCGGCGCGGTGGCAAACCAGATCGCCCGGCGGATGATCGTGCCGCCGCACCGCGAGGGCGGGCAGGCGCAGTTTATTGCCCAGCCGGTGCCGGAAACGACCCGGGATGTGCGGATTAACAACCTGATCGACTATCTCCAGCGTAATATCAGCCAGCCGCTCAGTCTGGATGTCCTGGCAGACAGCGTGGCGATGAGCCGCCGCACGCTGACCCGCCATTTTATGAAAGCCACCGGGATGAGCGTCATCGAGTGGATCACCGCCGAACGCCTGCGGCGTAGCCAGCTGCTGCTGGAGAGCAGCAATCTGCCGATGGAAGCAGTGGCAGAGCAGGTGGGATATCTTTCAGCAGTGACCTGGCGTCAGCAGTTTAAGGCCCGCTTTGGCGTCAGCCCGGCGGAGTGGCGCAAAACCTTTCGTATGCGATCGTAGGCCGGGTAAGCGTAGCGCCACCCGGCATTTACCCCAGCCGCGCCATCTTCGTCTCTCCCTCCACCATCGAGAGCTGATAGAGCGAAAACGACCGGTGCTTCTCGATCAGGTTCGCCAGCTCCGGCGAGTGGCTGGTAAGCCAGATCTGCGAATAGCGGCTGGCCTCGGCAATCAGGCTCGCCAGGGCAGGCAGCATCTGCGGGTGCAGGCTGTTTTCCGGTTCGTTGAGGGCGATAAAGGCGGGCGGACGCGGGCTGAGCAGCGCCACCGCCAGGCACAGAAAACGCAGCGTGCCGTCGGAAAACTCCGCAGGCTCCAGCGGTCGGCTTAAACCTTCGCGCTGCATCATCATGCGAAAGCGCCCCCCGGTGTTGTCGCTGTAAAACACGCAGCCCGGGAACGCCTGGTCGAGAATGCGCATCAGCAGCAGCTCGTCGCCAATCTCGACGATGGTCTGAAACGCGGCCGCCAGGTTTGCGCCGTCGCTTGCCAGCACCGGCGAGCGGAACCCCACCTGCGGGGCGCGCATGGCCGAACCGGACGCGACGGAAAACTCATGATAAAAGCGCCAGTTACGCAGGGACTCGCGCATCTGCGACACCTCCGGGTAGAGGTGCGGCTCGCCGAGCTGCCCGAACACCGATTCGTTTTCATAGAGGGTGCCGCTGTGGGTCACCTTCTCGTGGTGAACGTTATTGAGAAACACCGTCTGGTTTTTACGTTGCATCAGGCGCGCAGAGGGGCGGCGCTGATGGCCGCTCAGCCAGATGGACTCCTCTTTGATCACCGGATCGAGTTGAAACTGCGAGGGATAGGGCAGCTTCTCAACAAAGCCCACCTGCAGTTCGTATTCCCAGGTCTCGGTTTCCACCGCTAGGTTCATGCGCCGCAGCTGGTCGCTGCGGGTTTTGCCCGCCCAGAACACCTTAAGAATGCCGCCTTCGTTCGCCAGCGCCTGGGAAAACTGCCCCTGCGCCGCGCTGTGCATCAGGTGGATCGCCTTATAGATGTTGGATTTTCCGGTGCCGTTCGGGCCGAAAACGATGTTGAGCTGCTCCAGATCCAGCGACATGTCGCGGATCGAGCGATAGTTTTGAATGTGCAGGGTGTTGATCATCAGCGTACCCCTTTGCGGTCTTAGAACTGTATAAAGTTACAGTATTTTAAGTAAACTGCAAAAAAAAGACGACAGTGAGGGTGTCGTCTAAAAGGGGTATTGTTCGGGCCTCTGTGGGTCAACGGGGCCTTCGCATTTTTATCTTCATGTCACGGCCAGACGCAGACCCAAATCATCAGGATAGGGATCAAAGTAGTTTTGCGTCATCAGATAGCGGTCGGGGTATTCCGCCAGGTAGTGCTTCAGCAGCGTGAGCGGGGCGAGAATGGGCAGCAGCCCGTCGCGATAGTGCAGGATCACGTCCCGGAGTTCGCCGCGCTGACGGCTGTTCAGCTGATTACGGAAATAGCCCTGAATATGCATCAGCACGTTGGTGTGATTTTTCCGCGAGGCGGGCTGCTTAAGGATCGCCATCAGCTTTTCGCGGTACGCCTCGAAGAACGCGTCCAGGTCTTCCCACTCGTGCAGCGAGGCGACAAACGGGCCAATCTCACGATAGCCTGCCTGATGGTGGGCCAGCAGCTGGAGTTTGTAACGGCTGTGGAAATCCAGCAGCGCGCGGCGCGTCAGTCCCTGGGCGCGCAAGGTATTCAGTTCGTGAAGGGCGAAGACGCGCTCCACGAAGTTCTCCCGCAGCACCGGATCGTGCAGGCGTCCATCTTCCTCCACGGGGAGCCACGGCCAGGTTTCAAGAAGGGCGGCGGTGAACAGCCCGACCCCCTCCTTGCGGCCCCGGTTGCCGTTTTCATCATACAGCCGCACGCGCTCCATGCCGCAGCTTGGGGATTTGGCACAAACGATAAATCCGTCCAGATCGCCGATCTTCGGCAGATAACCCGCCGCAAAGTCGGCCATCTTTTGCGTAACGTCTTCATGAGGTGCTTTGCTGAACCGCATCTGCGTCTCACCGCTGTCGGTCAGCGTCAGGCGCAGCGCCGGACGCGGCGTCGGCAGGCCAATGGCCATTTCCGGACAGACGGGCCTGAAGGTGACCCACTGGGCCAGCTCGTCCATGACAAAGCCCATACGCTTATGCCCGCCGTCGAAGCGAACGGCGGAACCGGTCAAACATCCGCTAATACCCAGCACAGGTTTCGTTGTCATGGTGTGTACCTCCAGAGCCGATATCTAAAAGTTACACAAATTGACTATTTTGTCCAAGTATTGGCAGGGTTATTTTTTATTACCGATAAATATCAATGGCTTTTAACTGCCCTTATAGGTCGAATAACCGTACTGGCTGAGCAGCAGCGGAATGTGCAGCTTTTCGTTGGTGCGGGTCACGGTAAACAGCACAGGGATCTCCGGGAAGAACGAGGTCAGCTTGTTCGCCTGGAAGTAGTCGGCGGTTTTAAAGGTCACTTTATAGACGCCAGGCTGCATATCCTGATCTTCGGGATAGAGCGACTTGATGCGGCCGTCCTGGTCGGTTTTACCGCTGGCGACGGTGGTCCATTTGTCCTGCTGCTGTTTTTCCAGCGTGACGCTGACGCCCGGCGGCGGCGTGCCGGTTTGCTGGTCAAGAATATGCACGCTCAGCGTGCCGACAGGGGCACTAAAGGCGACAGGGGCGAAGGCCAGAGAGGCCAGGATCAGCAGAGGGGCAGTCTTTTTCATTGGGTTTTCCTGTGGAGTGGTTAGTCACAGGAAAACGTTAGCATCTGCCGCGCGGGAAAATATTCAACTTTTCGTGAAGATTCCCACAGGAGAAAATCATCAGAGGATAATCACCTCAAGGGAAACCTGCTGCTGCCACTGCTCAACCTGCTTTTTGCGCGCGGCGTTGAGTTTACCGCTGGTGACCAGCAGCCACTGGCGGTCCGGGAAAATCTCCGGGGCCAGCGCGGCAGGGGGAATGGGCAGGATGTTGATCCGATGGCCCTGACCGGTACGGCTTAAGGCCTCGAGCCAGATTTCGCACGGGTCGTTCAGGTGCCAGCCGCTGAGCAGAAGGTTATCGCCCGGCGCTTTCTTATCGCCCTCAAGACAAAACGAGGTGTAGGCGATGATGATGCCGTCGAGGATCTCGCGCAGGGTCATGGCGGCGGCAACGTTGGCCGAGACCTGGCTGCGCAGGGGGCGTAACACCTTCGCCACCAGTTCCGGCCGCGGATATTCGCGACCGGCGTCGTAAATCATCTGGCGCAGGGATTCTATTTTCCCTTCCTGCAGACGTTGCAGCATGCTCATTTGCAGCGTCAGCCAGTTGTTGGTGCGGTTCGGGGAAGGGCGCTCCAGCAGCGGCTTCACCTGACCAATGGGGACGCCTTTTTTCACCCAGTCGAGGATCTTCAGCGCCTGCTGGACGTCCTCTTCGCTGTACTGGCGATGGCCGCCCTCGGTGCGCTGCGGCTTGAGTAAACCGTAGCGGCGCTGCCACGCGCGCAGGGTGGTGGCGGTGATGCCGCTGAGTCTGGCGAATTCGCCGATGGAGTAGGCCATGTCTGCGTCCGAAGGGATGGAATAATCTCAATATACTACGAATATTTGCCTGCGGGATGAAGCACCAGACCGGTGCACTACACTTTACTTCCATACGCGCAAATGAAAGGAGTTCTCATGAAACTATGGCCTGTTGTGACCGGTGTCGCCATTGCGCTGACTCTGGTTGCCTGCAAATCCCCAACGCCGCCGAAAGGCGTGCAGCCGATCACCAATTTTGACGCCAGCCGCTATCTCGGCAAATGGTATGAAATCGCCCGTCTCGAAAACCGCTTCGAGCGTGGGATGGAGCAGGTGACCGCCACCTACGGCAAGCGCAGCGACGGCGGGATCAGCGTGCTCAACCGGGGATACGATCCGGTGAAGCGCAAATGGAATGAGAGCGAGGGGAAAGCCTATTACACCGGTGCGCCAACGACCGCCGCGCTGAAGGTCTCGTTCTTCGGCCCGTTCTACGGCGGATATAACGTGATCAAGCTGGACGACGACTACCAGTACGCGCTGGTCAGCGGCCCGAACCGCGACTACCTGTGGATCCTGTCGCGTACGCCGACCATTCCGGACGCAGTGAAACAGGATTACCTGAACACCGCGCGCAGCCTGGGCTTCCGGGTCGATCAGCTGGTATGGGTGAAGCACTAAAGATCGTGCTTTCTTCCTGGGGCGGTGAGCGAACAGGGAAGTAGACTTCCGTCATGGGCACATGGGAGATGAACTTATGCACTGGCAACCCTTTCGCGGCACCGCGCCGTCCACCATGACCATCCACAGCGCGTCGTTTCCCGATATCAGCGATAACTGGCCGATGAAAGACGAGGTGACGCGCGAACTCAACGCCTTCGACCGGGCGTTAAAAGCGGACCCGCAGCTGATGCCGCCCATCGTGGAAAAGGATGCCCGCGGAGAGAAAACCCTCAAATGCCAGCACAGCTGGTCTGAAAAGGCTTTTACCAATCGCCCCGCCGTTGTGGCCTGGCGCACCCGGCTGGTGCCCACGGCGCTGGCTCTGTACGCCATCCAGAACCCGCTGGACGAACACCTTCCCGACGGCACCCGGATGGACAGCAACAGCCGCCAGTGGTTTATTCACGCCAACGACGCTATCGGCATCCGCTCCCGCGCGAAGGTGATGGCCGTGCTGGCGGAACAGTACCTGCGTAACGATATCGACAACGTCTGGGTCAGCCTCGCCAGCGGGGCGGCCGTTCCGGTGCTGGAGGCGCTGCGCGGCGCGCATCTCGACGGGCAAAAGGTGCATCTAACCCTGGTGGACTACGATCCCGTCTCCCTGAAATGGGCGGAGAAAATGACCGCCGCCGAGGGGCTGAGCGTCGGAGAGCAGGTCACGATATTGCAGCGCGATCTGAAAGATTGCCTGATCCACAGCGACAAACTGGTGCAGGAATTGGGCGAAGGCCACGTCGAGCTGGTGGATGCGCTGGGGATCTTCGAATATTTCAACGACACCGAGGCGGTGACCTTCCTGAAACACGTCCTGCGGCTGGTGAAACCCGGCGGGGCGATCATCGTCTCGAACATGCTGACCAGCAGCCCGCAGATCGATTTTGCCCTGCGCTGTATCGGCTGGACGCCAATATTTCCCCGTACTCTGCAACAGCTCCAGGATATCCACCTGGCGGCGGGCATTCCGGCGGAAAACGTCACGGTGATCGTGCCGAAGGATGGGGTGTATGCGGTGATGGAGGTGCGGGTTTAGATTCCCTCTCCCGTTGGAGAGAGGGGCTGGGTGAGGGTCAAAAAGGGCAAGTTCACCAATGATTTCCTAAATGTGAAAAGCCACGCGTTTTCCGGTCGGGAGTTCAACATCCAGGCTTAATTTACCGCCCATTGCCTCGATGTAGCGTTTCAGCGTGGCGATTTTGAGCTCATTGCCACGCTGCTCAAGCTGTGTGATAGCGGGCTGGCTGATCCCCATCACCTCCGCAACGTGTTTTTGAGACAGCTTCAGTTCTTCGCGCATCATTTGCAGACCCGTTTCCAGAATCATTTCGTCAGCCATTTCTTTGATACGTTTTTGGCTTTCCGGTGAACGAGAAGCGATCGCTTCATTCAGACTTTTCAATTTCTTGTCTCCATTGCTGCCAGATGAGCTGAAAATTCATCATCTGCGATACGGATGAGTCGCTCATAGAATTTTTTGTCGTTACTTTTATCGCCAGCGCAAAGCACAATAGCCTGGCGAACGGTATCGAAGGCAAAGAGTGCACGAATCGGACGGCCAGCATATTGAATACGTAATTCTTTCATATTGTTATGTCGTGATCCTCTGATTGTGTCGGCATAGGGGCGTGAAAGACTGGGCCCATAGGTTTGCAGGTTAATGAGATCTGCGAATACCTTTTCCTGAACGCCTTCTTCCTGGTCCTGCAGCCACGTTTCAAACACTTTTCCTAAGAGTACCGTCCACATGATGTCATCCTTGATAAGTTGTAGCTTATACCAGGAATCGTATAAGCTACAACTTATCAATGCACGTACTAACACCTGAATGAGATCCTTTTTACGACCATGCTCGCATCATGAAAATCGAACCCTCAGGGCGTTGGGTTCTATCGTCCTATGGGGTTTGAGCAGACTGGTCGCTTAGAGCTGGACGGGTAGGGTAATCCATTTCCATTACTGCGTATGCGGTACGAGGGCTAATTCCCGCCCAACGCCGGGTGGCGGCTTCGCCTTACCCGGCCTACAAAAACCAAAACCGTAGGCCGGGTAAGCATCGTGCCAGCGCGAACGTTACATCAGCCCCAGCGTCCGGGGAATAAACAGGGAAATCTGCGGGATGTAGGTGATCAGCATCAGCGCGATCAGCAGTGCGGCATAGAACGGCAGCAGCGGCTTGATCAGGTGCTGGATTTTCACCCCTGAAATCGAACAGCCGACGAACAGGGCGCTGCCCACCGGCGGCGTCAGCAGGCCGATACACAGGTTCGCCACCATCATGATGCCGAAGTGGACCGGGTCCATCCCCAGCTCCTGAGCAATAGGCAGGAAAATCGGGGTGAAGATCAGCACCGCAGGCGTCATATCCATGAAGATGCCGACAATTAACAGCACGATGTTGATCAGCAGCAGGATGATCAGTGGGTTATCCGAAATCCCCATCAGCGTGTCGCTGATCATGTACGGGATATCGGCATTGGTCATCGCCCATGACATACCTACCGAAAAACCAATCAGCAACAACACGATGGACGTGGTGACCACCGATTCCAGAATCAGCTTCGGCAGCTGATGCCACTTCACTTCACGGTAGATCAACACCGACAGGATGAAGGTATACACCACCGCAATCGCCGAGGCTTCCGTGGCGGTAAACACGCCGCCCAGAATGCCGCCCATCACGATGACCACCAGCAGCAGGCTTGGCAGGGCGTCCAGCAGCGCTTTCGCCGCCTGGGCGCAGGTCGGGCGTTCGGAGAGGGGGTAATTGCGTCGTTTGGCGATGATGGCGCAGACCACCATGATGGCCAGCCCCATCAGAATGCCTGGCAGATAGCCCGCCATAAACAGGGACGCGACCGACACGCCACCCGCCGTCAGCGAGAAGACAATCAGCACGTTTGACGGTGGGATCAGCAGCCCGGTAATACAGGAAGAGACGTTCACCGCCGTTGAGAATGCCGGATCGTAGCCCTGCTTTGTCTGGATTGGGTTGAGCGTCCCGCCCACTGCCGCCGCGGCGGCAACGGCTGAACCTGAGATTGAGCCGAACATCATATTCGCCAGCACGTTTACGTGGCCCAGCGAACCCGGCACGCGGCCGACCATCACCTGCGCCAGGTTAATCAGCCGTATCGCTATTCCCCCACTGTTCATCAGCGTCCCGGCGAAAATAAAGAACGGGATCGCCAGCAGGGCGAAGTTATCCAGCCCGTTTGCCAGACGCTGGGAGACGGTGATCACCGCGATGTCCCACGGGAACATCAACAGCATCGAGGCGAAGGTGGCAATGCCGATAGAAAACGAAATAGGCAAGCCGATAAACACCAGCACAAAGAAAGTGCCGAACAGTGTTAATGCGATCGTTCCATCCATCAGTGAACTCCTTCCTGCGGCCGGGACAGGCCGCGAATGCCGGTAGCGATAAAGTACAGGGCGTAGAACATCATTACCGCGCCGCACAGGGGCAGGATGACGTAGACGTAACCCATCGGGATTTGCATGGCGGCGGAGACCTGGGATGTCGCCAGGGTTTTATCAATCAGCTTCAGGCCGCCGGTAACGATAACCAATCCTGAGAAGAGGAAAATCAGCACGTTAATGACAATATTCAGAAGCGCCTGCTTTGGGCCTTTCAGCATCATGGCGAACAGATCGATAGAGAGATGCCGCTGCGCCCCGACGGTATACGCCGCGCCCAGGAGCCCTACCCAAATCATCAGGTAGCGGGCCAGTTCATCGGTCATCGTGCTTGGCTTGTTCAGCACATAGCGGCTGAACACCTGCCACACCACGCAGACCACCAGCGCGATCATCACTGCGACGGAAAAGGCCGCAATAGTGCGATCAACCAGCGTTTTTATGCGGTCAATTATCATAGGTTATTCCCTGGAGAAGCGGGCCTGCAGGCAGGCCCGGAGGTGCGTTATTCAGCGGCTTGTTCGAATTTTGCGAGCAGGGCGGCCTGCTTAGGATCTTTTTTGAAGTCGTCGTACAGCGGCTGTACGGCTGCGCGGAACGGCGCTTTATCGACCGTAACAAACTTACCGCCCATCGCTGTGGCCTGCGCACGCGTTTCTGCTTCGATCTTATCCCAGGCTTTCTGCTGCCAGGCCTCAGAGTCCTTCGCGGCTTTAGTAAGGACCTGCTGCTGCTCCGGCGTCAGCTTGTTCCAGGTTTTCGTGGAGATAACCAGGAAGTCCGGAATGGAAGCATGCTCGTCTTCGGAAAAGACGTTAGCGATTTCAATGTGACGGGTCTGCACCCAGGACGGGACGTTATTTTCAGCGCCATCCACCACACCCTGCTGCATGGCGGTATAGACTTCGCCGAACGAGATTGGCGTCGGGGAACCGCCCATCAGCTCAACCATTTTCAGGGTCGTCGGGCTTGCCTGAACACGAATTTTCAGCCCTTTTAAATCGGCTGGCGTGGTAATGGGTTTTTTAGCATAGAAGCTGCGGGTCCCGGCGACATAGGCGGAAAGCGCAAAGAAACCTTTATCTTTACTGGCATCCATAATTTCTTTGCCGACGCTGCCAAAGACCACTTTATTAAAATGCGCCTGATCCTTAAACAGGTACGGCAAATTATAAATGGCATACGTATTATCAAATGACTCCAGATCGCTGGCGGAGCCTTTGGTCATATCCAGCGCGCCGTTTTGCAGTAATTCCATGGTTTCTCGGGCGCTGCCCATTTGACTGCTCGGATAAATACGCAGCGTCATATTGCCATTGGAAAGTTGTTTGACCTCTTTAGCCATCTGCTCAAAGGCCTGATGAACGACGTGGCTGCGTTCAAGATTATGTGCCAGTTTTAACGTGACTTTTTCTGCTGCACTCGCCCCGGTAGCCAGCAGTGCAAACAGAGATGCGCCCAGAAGAGTTCGGGTGAATAAAGGTGATTTCATGATGTGCTCCATGCTGAAATTATATACGTTTGGTTTATATCTGGTGGCTATTAAACTATTTCTGTATGACATCTTATCCTGGTTGTCAGACAGCAATGGATAATCTGCGTCACACTTTTTCCGCAGACGATGAATTTGTGTCGCTTTTTGTGCGCTGGGTTAAATTTATTTAAGAAGCATGATGTGCGAATTATTAATAGTGGAAATATAACGGATGAAATACACAGGTAATATCGATGGGTTGATTCATTATTAACGAGGTTAAATATTTTTTGGTGGTGGTATAGGAAATACCGAATATTTAATCAGGAATTACTGGGGGTGATGCCTGAGCATTGGCACGATCGGCTCCCTCTCCTCTTTGGGGAGAGGGATGGGGTGAGGGGGAGCATGCCGCACCGGAGGTTATGGGGTTCAGTGCGTATCGCGCCCCCTTTACAATCCCGGCTCCCGGCAAAGAAAATCGCCGCTTCGCGGATTGTTCGCCCCACCCCTGGGGCTCACCCCTTTGGGGCCAGCGCAAGCGCTGTCCAAAATTGCTCCCGGAAATTTTGTCCTCAGCTTATTCCCTCCGGCTTTCGGGTCGGGCGTGATCCTGGATCCATCCAGGTCACGCCCTCTCGGCGCGTCCCTGCGCCTCGCCCCGGCCTACAGGAAACGCTTCGGCGATTTTCAGTCGGACCATGGCGCCGCGGTTAGTTTTTTGATTTATTGTGGTTTATTCGTTGCTGTGAGTTCGTTATCAGGTATTTAAGCCAGAGCCAGCGCTCCTTCAATGCCTTTTAATTTCTGCTGCGCCTGTTTTAATTCGCTCAGCAGCATCTTTTCATATGGGTTGTGCGCCATCACGACGATACAGCCATCCATGACTTTTAACGTCACCTTATCGCCAGTATCAAACCCCGCCGCACGCAGCCATTTGCCGGAAAGGATCAGGTTTGGCGTACTGCGATCGCGACCTTGCGGGCGATATCCCACTATTAATGTACGCTCAGTTCCGGTTGCGGTGGTGTCTGGGGTAGAATGCGAATCAGCCATAATCAACTCCTTGATAGTTGGTGAGGTTAGCTCTCGTCGGGTATTGCAACTACCGGACGAGGGCGTTTCGACTCAGGTTATACTGTGATAAGGTACGTACCTGAATGGTTAGATATTGCTCTTACAGGTACGTACATGTCAACAGCTAAACGCGATCCAAATCAGTCAAAATCCGGTAAGGCACCGACTTTTCAGATTCGAATTACGCCAGAGTTGAAGGCGCAGTTTGAGGCGGCGGCTAAGGCGGAGGGGATGAGTTTGGGGAATTGGCTAAAGACCTTGGGACGAAAAGAATTAAATAATTTAGGCATTGAGCCAAAATCTTAAATTAATTATCCATCAGTTACATTTTATTATGATGGTTTTCATAATAGAATCAACATCCATTTTTTAAGTTATTCATAGAATGCGAAGGGAGTAATATTAAAAGCCCTGGCATGATCTTTAAGAAAGAGAGATACATTTTCTCAAGTAACGCTTAACCTACTAAAAATAAAGATTTTAAGCTTCTTTTTTTAGAAATGTTTTCCAAAATTTTTTTGTATTCTTACAGCGAGAAACGGGTGCAATAAAATAGCAAAAAAATTATCTTCATTGCATATCATTTTATGCATCAGGAAATTTAGGACTAGAGAGATAAAAATCGAATATGGGATAAATAGAAATTTTGGCGGAAGATCACAGGAGTCGAACCTGCCCAGGACCGCTGGCGGCCCCAACTGGATTTGAAGTCCAGCCACCTCACCGGAGATGACGATCTTCCGCGCCTCGATTGCTACATGGAGGCGGGGCGCATTATATCTACTTTCAATCATTTACCCCAACCTTTCGCACACATTTTTTAGTCCTCTTTTGACCTGCATCCCCCCTTTTAAGGCAATTCTTAAGAAAATCCTCAGGTTACATTTTCCTTCCACGCACTTTTAACGCGATCACAAAAAACAAGAATCGTAAAAACGTAACCAGAAAACGCAATACCTGACGGGCGGGGCATGGTTTACAAAACATGTAACCGGTCTCAGCGCCCTACGCGTGAAGGAAAAATAATGAAAAGCGAAGTCTTATCCGTCAAAGAGAAAATTGGTTACGGCATGGGTGACGCCGCAAGTCACATCATCTTCGACAACGTCATGCTCTACATGATGTTCTTCTACACCGATATCTTCGGTATTCCCGCCGGGTTTGTCGGCACCATGTTCCTGCTGGCGCGCGCGCTGGATGCCATATCCGACCCGTGCATGGGGCTGATTGCCGACCGCACCCGCAGCCGCTGGGGTAAGTTCCGCCCGTGGATATTGTTCGGTGCCATCCCGTTTGGCCTGGTCTGCGTGCTGGCCTACACCACGCCGGACCTCAGCCTGAACGGCAAAATGATCTACGCCGCCGTCACCTACACCCTGCTGACCCTGCTCTATACCGTGGTCAACATCCCTTACTGCGCGCTGGGCGGGGTGATCACCAACGACCCGACGCAGCGTATCTCCCTCCAGTCATGGCGCTTTGTGCTGGCGACGGCGGGCGGCATGCTCTCCACAGTGCTGATGATGCCGCTGGTGAATATGATTGGCGGCGAGGATAAAGCGTTCGGCTTCCAGGGCGGCATCGCGGTGCTGTCGGTGGTGGCATTCCTGATGCTGGCGTTCTGCTTCTTCACCACCAAAGAGCGCATCCAGGTGCCGCCGAGCACCACCTCCATGCGTGAAGATCTGCGCGACATCTGGCACAACGACCAGTGGCGCATCGTCGGGCTGCTCACCATCCTCAACATTCTGGCGGTGTGCGTGCGCGGCGGCGCGATGATGTATTACGTCACCTGGATCATGGGCTCGCCGGAGCTGTTCGTCGCCTTCCTCACCACCTACTGCGTCGGCAACCTGATTGGCTCCGCGCTGGCGAAACCCCTCACCGACTGGAAGTGCAAAGTCAGCGTCTTCTGGTGGACCAACGCCCTGCTGGCGGTGGCAAGCGTGGCGATGTTCTTCGTGCCGATGCAGGCCAGCATCACCATGTTCGGCTTTATCTTCGTGATTGGCGTGCTGCACCAGCTGGTGACGCCGATCCAGTGGGTAATGATGTCCGATACCGTCGATTATGGCGAGTGGACCAACGGCAAACGCCTCACCGGCATCAGCTTCGCGGGGACGCTGTTCGTGCTGAAGCTGGGCCTGGCGCTGGGCGGGGCGTTAATCGGCTGGATGCTGGCAGGCGGCGGCTACGATGCCGCAGCCAAAACCCAGAACAGCGCCACCATCAGCATCATCATCGCTCTGTTCACCCTGGTACCGGCCGCGTGCTACCTGCTGAGCGCGGTGATCGCCAAACGCTACTACAGCCTGAAAACGCCATTCCTGGTCAAAATCATGAGCGATCTGGCGCAGGGCGCGCGTCGTAATGAGCAGGAGTTTAATACCCTGCCGGTCAGCAAAGAATTGCAGAACTAAGAGGACGAAAGCATGAAAATCAGTGACGGAAACTGGCTCATTCAACCGGGCCTGAACGTAACCTGTCCGGTTCAGGTGTTTGATGTGGAACAGCAGGGCAACGATCTGGTGGTCTATGTCGCCCCGCGCGACGTGCGTGAGCGCACCTGGCAGCTGGATACCCTGATGTTCACGGTGCGCCTGTTCTCGCCGCAGGAGGGGATTGTCGGGGTGAGGATCGAGCACTTCCAGGGCGCGCTCAATAACGGCCCGCACTACCCGCTCAACGTTCTGAAAGACGTTAACGTGCAGATTGAAAACAACGCGGAGTTGGCTGAGCTGAAAAGCGGCAACGTCAGCGTGCGCGTCACCAAAGGCGAGTTCTGGTCGCTGGATTTCTTCAGGAACGGGCAGCGCATCACCGGCAGCCAGCTGAAAAACAACGGCTACGTGCAGGACGGCAACACCGATCGCAACTACATGTTTGAGCGTCTGGATCTGGGCGTGGGCGAAACCGTCTACGGCCTCGGCGAGCGCTTTACCGCCCTGGTGCGCAACGGCCAGACGGTCGAAACCTGGAACCGCGACGGCGGCACCAGCACCGAGCAGTCGTACAAGAATATCCCGTTCTATCTCACCAACCGCGGCTACGGCGTGCTGGTGAACCATCCGGAAAACGTCTCGTTTGAAATCGGCTCCGAGAAGGTGTCGAAGGTGCAGTTCAGCGTCGAGGGCGAGTATCTGGAGTATTTCGTCATCGACGGCCCGACGCCGAAAGAGGTCCTGAACCGCTATACGCAGTTCACCGGCCGTCCGGCGCTGCCGCCTGCGTGGTCGTTCGGCCTGTGGCTCACTACCTCATTCACCACCAACTACGACGAAGCGACGGTGAACAGCTTTATCGACGGCATGGCCGAGCGCGACCTGCCCCTGCACGTCTTCCACTTCGACTGCTTCTGGATGAAGGCCTTCCAGTGGTGCGACTTCGAGTGGGACCCGGTGACCTTCCCGGACCCGGAAGGGATGATCCGCCGCCTGAAGGAGAAAGGGCTGAAGGTCTGCGTGTGGATCAACCCGTACATCGGGCAGAAATCGCCCGTCTTTAAAGAGTTGAAAGAGAAGGGCTATCTGCTGAAACGCCCGGACGGCTCCCTGTGGCAGTGGGATAAATGGCAGCCGGGGCTGGCGATCTACGACTTCACTAACCCCGAAGCCTGCAAATGGTACGCCGACAAGCTGAAAGGCCTGGTGGATATTGGCGTCGACTGCTTCAAAACCGACTTCGGCGAGCGCATCCCGACGGACGTGCAGTGGTTCGACGGCTCCGATCCGCAGAAGATGCACAACCACTACGCCTACATCTACAACGAACTGGTGTGGAACGTGCTGAAAGAGACGGTAGGCGAGGAAGAGGCGGTGCTGTTTGCCCGTTCGGCGTCGGTGGGTGCGCAACAGTTCCCGGTGCACTGGGGCGGCGACTGCTACGCCAACTATGAGTCGATGGCCGAAAGCCTGCGCGGCGGGCTGTCGATCGGGCTCTCCGGGTTCGGGTTCTGGAGCCACGATATCGGCGGGTTCGAGAACACCGCTCCGGCACACGTCTATAAACGCTGGTGCGCGTTCGGGCTGTTCTCCAGCCACAGCCGCCTGCACGGCAGCAAATCCTACCGCGTGCCGTGGGCGTATGACGACGAGTCCTGCGACGTGGTGCGTCACTTCACCCAGCTGAAATGCCGGATGATGCCGTACCTCTATCGCCAGGCGGCGCTGGCCCGTGAGTTCGGCACGCCGATGCTGCGGGCGATGATGCTGGAGTTCCCGGACGATCCGGCCTGCGACTACCTCGACCGCCAGTACATGCTGGGGGATTCAGTGCTGGTTGCACCGGTGTTCAGCGAGGCGGGGGACGTGCAGTTTTACCTGCCGGAAGGGCGCTGGACGCACCTGTGGCATAACGACGAAATCCAGGGCAGCCGCTGGCACAAACAGCAGCATGATTTCCAGAGCCTGCCGGTCTACGTGCGGGACAACACCCTGCTGGCGTTGGGCAATAACGACCAGAAGCCGGACTATGCCTGGAACGAAGGCACCGCCTTCCAGCTGTTTAACCTGGCCGATGGCGCTACGGCGGTGAGTGAAGTCCCTGCGGCAAACGGTGCCGTCGCCTTTACGCTTACCGCAACGCGTAGCGGCGATACCCTGACGCTAAAAGGGAGCGGCGAGGCGCGGGGCTGGTCGGTCTGTTTGCGCAATGTGCAGCAGATCGGCGGGGTGAAAGGGGCGTCAAACGTCGGCAGCGAGTGGGGGGTGGTGGTGAAAGCGGAGGGGAACGAGGTGGTGGTTCACCTCTGAGTCCCCTCACCCTAACCCTCTCCCCATAGGGGAGAGGGAATAGTGAGTGCTCATCTTTAAGCGGGTGAGGACGGGTTTTCTCCCTCTCCCTTTTAGGGAGAGGGCAGGGGTGAGGGTTCTGCAACCGTGCTCACCGCTCCGCCCGTCATCGTCTGCGTCACCTGCTGTTTATCCATATTTACTGCGCTAAGTCTGCCGTTGACCGTCGGTTTCAGCGGGGAATCCTTCTGCACGTTGCCGCTGGCGGTGAGCTGAATATTGCCATCGCCTGCGATCGGCAGCGCTGGCCAGCCCCACTGCTGGATCACATTCAGCGGCACGCCGCGCCCGGTCAGGTTGACGGTGGTCTGGCGCACCGGCGTCTGCGATACCGTCGCTTTCGCTTCCAGAATGCCTTTTTCGGTAAAGGCGCTCAGTTCATTGATAGAAATTGTCGAAGCGTTGGCTGACAAGGAGAGCGACGGACGGCGCACGTCCACGCGGTTAAAGGTGGCGGCCGCGCCGTTCAGCGTGGCGGTACCCGCCCATACGCCCCACTGGCGATCTTTCGCCAGCTGCAGGTTGGTGCCGTAGCCGTCCAGGGCGGTGATCTGCCACGGGAACAGGGTGTCGACGTCGATCACCAGGTTACGGCTCAGGCCAAACTTGCGCAGCGTGACGCTGTTCAGCCACTCCGGCAGGGTATCCAGCCACTGCGTTTTCCAGTTTTCCGGCAGGGTGTATTCCAGCCCGGCGACGGCGACATCATCCAGCACCAGCGCTTTACCGCTGCGCAACCAGTTGCCGGAAGTGCGCACCATCCCGCCTTCCCAGCGCGAGGTGAACTGACGCAGGGCAATCCCCTGCGGGGAGAATTCGGCGTTCAGGATCGGGTCGAACAGGTGCAGGGAACCATAGATAAATTCGCTGGCGTTCATCGACAGGCGACCGTCCTCGCTCTGCCAGTCGCCCTGGCTCAACGTAAGGTTGCGCAGGCTTAAATCGAGATCGGTGACCGCCCAGTCCGGACCCTGCAGGCGGGCGTCGGTCACGTCCAGGCGACCAATCTGCAATGACGGCAGGGTGGTGATGGGGGCAAAGAAGTCGGCCAGGGATTTATCGCTCTGCAGGCGGATATCGTTCAGGCGCATGTTGTCCACCTTCCAGCCGCCGTTGGCGTCGCGCCGCGCGGTGCCGGTGAGCGAGCCCCGGGCCATATCTGCGCCGATGGTGGTCAGCACCACCTCTTTATCACTCAGCTCGCCTTCAATCAGCACGTTGCTGGCCGGTACGCCATTCAGCGTCAGCGACCCGGCGCTGATCTGGATCTGCGCTTTTTTGCCCAGTACGTTACCCGCTTCAGGGTCCCAGGGACGCACGCCGCCGGTCACCTTCTGGGCGCTCAGATCCCACGCGGTATTCGGGCTGTTGAACGCCATGTTATTCAGCAGCAGGCGATCGGCCTGGAAGGGAAGAGGGGCGGTCTGCGGCGAGAGGTTCAGCGTGCCGTCAAACAGGGTGATGGTATCCATGTGCAGCGGATCGGTGAGCTGGCGGCTGCTCACGCCAATATCGACCATTTTTGCGACCAGCGTCGCGGGCTGGCCGTCGCGCCCGAAGGTGACATTTTTCAGTACCAGGTGCGTGGGCGACGAGAAGCGGTGATCCATCAGGTCGAAGTTGAGTTCGTAATCGGTGTTTACCGTGATCCAGCTGCTGACCTGCGCTGCGCCCCAGCGCGTCTGGACAAGGATATAGAGCGCGAGGATCGCAATAAGCAGAACGGCCAGAATACCGACGAGAAGCTTTCCAATAAATTTCATGGTCTTCCATCACGTAAAACGCACATAAAGGAGTTATGCACGATTTATGCGCAATGCTCAAGGCGGGAATGGTGTAATTACGTGTCACGGCAGCAGTTGCCTGCTGCCGTAAAAGGGGATCAGTTCTTTTCTGGCGGGAAAATCAGGTTCAGGACGATAGCGGTGATCCCACCGGCGGCGATGCCGGAAGAGAGCAGGTTCTTCACCCAGTCCGGGGCGAACTGCAGGATCAGCGGCTGCTGAGACACACCCAGACCCACCGCCAGCGACAGGGCGATGATCATGATGGCGCGGCGGTTCAGCGGCTCGCGGGAGACGATACGCACGCCCGATGCCGCGATGGTGCCGAACATCACCAGCGTTGCGCCGCCCAGGACCGGCTCAGGGATGTGCTGCACAAAGCCGCTCACCGCCGGGAAAAGACCGAGCACGATCAGCATCAGCGCCACGACAAAGCCCACGTAGCGGCTGGCAACGCCGGTCAGCTGGATCACGCCGTTGTTCTGGCCGAAGCAGGAGTTCGGGAAGGTGTTGAACACGCCGGATACAAAGGAGTTCAGGCCGTTTGCCAGTACGCCGCCCTTCAGGCGCTTCATGTACAGCGGGCCAGAGACCGGTTGTTCAGAAACGTCAGACGTTGCGGTGATGTCGCCGATAGTTTCCAGGGAGGTGATCATGAATACCAGCATCAGCGGCAGGAGCAGGTTCCAGTCAATGCCCAGGCCGTAGTAAAGCGGCGTCGGGACCATAATCAGCGGGCTGTCGGTCGGTGCGCCGGACTGCGGCAGCATGCCCATCGCCCAGGCTGCCAGGTAGCCTGCGGCCATGGCAATCACCAGCGACGCGACGCGCAGGTACGGGTTACGCTGACGGTTGAGCAGAATAATGATCGCCAGCACGATACCCGCCAGCAGCAGGTTTTTCGGCGCGCCGAAGGTGTGATCATTCATCGCCGCATAGCCGCCGCCGATGGAGGTCAGGCCCACCTGAATCAGCGACAGGCCGATAATCATCACCACTACGCCGGAGACCAGCGGGGTAATGATGCGGCGCGCCAGGTGCAGAACGCGAGAGATGACCATCTCGGTGCAGCTCGCCAGCATCAGGGTGCCGAACAGCGCCGCCATCATCGTTGGCACATCCGCGCCGCCGGTTTTCAGCGCCGTACCGCCCATGATCAGCGGGGCGACAAAGTTAAAGCTGGTGCCCTGGATCGACAGCAAACCGGAACCCACCGGGCCCCAGGCTTTAATCTGAATGATGGACGCCACGCCCGAGGCAAACAGCGACATGCTGATGATGTGTTGCGTGTCCTGCGCCGGTAAACCGAGCGCCTGGCAGATCAGCAGAGCGGGAGTAATCACGGCCACAAACATGGCCAGCAGATGCTGACAGGCGGCGAACAAGGTCTGCGCCAGCGGCGGACGGTCTTCAAGACGGTAAATCAGTTCACTGTTTTGCGTCTGCGCAATCGGTTGCGCATCCTGCTGTTCAACGGCGTTAACGGACATCTGCTGCGACCCCTGGAGGAAAAGCGGGCATTTTAGCCGAGTGGATGAGAAAAGCAAACGATTGCCAACAAAAAACGCAGAGAAATTCTACTGCAAAATACGCCTTTTTCTGTCCCGGGGCGGCAAAGTTCATTACACTCCTGCTCCCGATTGTGGTTATAACGCGCAATCGTTACAGGAAAACGCGCATGTTGATGGAGCACGTGCCTTTAAAGGAGCCCACTATGATTCATCTCGATACGTTGTCGACCCTCGTTGCGGCAACACTCGTTTTACTGCTTGGCCGTAAACTGGTTCACAGCGTCCCTTTTCTCAAAAAATACACCATCCCGGAGCCCGTCGCGGGCGGATTACTGGCAGCCATTGCGCTGCTGGTGCTGAAAAAAAGCATGGGTTGGGAAATCAACTTCGATATGACCTTAAAAGACCCGCTGATGCTGGCCTTTTTCGCCACTATCGGCCTGAACGCCAACCTTGCCAGCCTGAGATCTGGCGGTAAGGTGCTGGGGGTGTTCTTAATTGTGGTGGTTGGACTGCTGGTAATGCAGAACGCCATCGGTATCGGTATGGCGTCGCTGCTGGGACTGGATCCGCTGATGGGTCTGCTGGCCGGTTCGATCACCCTGTCGGGCGGTCACGGTACCGGCGCGGCCTGGAGCAAGCTGTTTACTGAACGCTACGGCTTCCAGAATGCCACTGAAGTAGCTATGGCCTGCGCCACCTTCGGGCTGGTGCTGGGCGGCCTGATTGGCGGGCCGGTGGCTCGCTATCTGGTGAAACACTCCACCACGCCGGACGGCAGGCCGGATGACGAAATGGTGCCGTCGGCATTTGAAAAACCGGACGTCGGGCGCATGATCACCTCTCTGGTGCTGATTGAAACCATTGCGCTGATCGCCATCTGCCTGACGGTAGGTAAAGTGATTGCACAATTGCTGGCGGGTTCCGCGCTGGAGCTGCCGGTCTTTGTTTGTGTGCTCTTTGTCGGGGTGATCCTCAGCAACAGTCTCTCACTGCTGGGCTTTTATCGCGTCTTTGAGCGGGCGGTATCGGTATTGGGTAACGTTTGCCTGTCGCTGTTCCTGGCGATGGCGCTGATGAGCCTCAAGCTGTGGGAGCTGGCGTCGCTGGCCCTGCCAATGCTGGCGATTCTGGGGGTACAAACCCTGTTTATGGCACTCTACGCTGTCTTCGTCACCTGGCGACTGATGGGTAAAAACTACGATGCGGCAGTGCTGGCGGCAGGACACTGTGGCTTTGGTATGGGGGCAACGCCGACGGCGATCGCCAACATGCAGGCCATTACCGAGCGCTTTGGCCCGTCGCATATGGCGTTTCTGGTGGTGCCGATGGTGGGGGCGTTCTTTATTGATATCGTCAACGCGCTGGTCATCAAACTCTATCTGATGCTGCCGATGTTTGGCTGATCAGGCGTTCGAGTAACGCCCGGTCTCTGGCATCCAGCGGTCGATTAACGCTGCCGCCTGTTCGAGGTAGCGTTCATGAATATGGCGTGCCAGACGCTGAACTTCAGGGATCATGCCCTGATCGCGCAGTAAATCTGCCACTTTAAACTCGGCGTTACCGGTCTGACGGGTGCCGAGTAGCTCACCCGGCCCGCGGATCTCCAGATCCTGTTGCGCAATCACAAAGCCGTCGTTGCTGTCGCGCAATACCTGCAGGCGCTTCTGTGCCGTTTTCGACAGCGGTGCTTTGTAGAGCAGCACGCAGTGAGAGGCCACCGCGCCACGTCCGACGCGACCACGCAACTGGTGCAGCTGGGCCAGACCCAGACGCTCCGGGTTCTCGATGATCATCAGGCTGGCGTTAGGCACGTCTACCCCCACTTCAATTACCGTGGTGGCGATCAGCAGATGCAGTTCGCCCTGCTTGAAGGCCTGCATTACCGCCTGTTTCTCCGCAGGCTTCATGCGGCCATGCACCAGCCCGACGTTCAGCTCCGGCAGGGCCAGCTTAAGCTCTTCCCAGGTGGCTTCCGCCGCCTGCGCTTCCAGCAGGTCGGACTCCTCAATCAGCGTGCAGACCCAGTAAGCCTGACGGCCTTCCTGCAGACAGGCGTTGCGCACGCGCTCGATGATGTCGCTGCGGCGCGTGTCCGGGATAGCGACGGTGGTTACCGGCGTACGCCCCGGAGGCAGTTCGTCGATGACGGAGGTGTCGAGATCGGCATAGGCGGTCATCGCCAGGGTGCGCGGGATTGGCGTCGCGGTCATGATCAGCTGATGCGGATGGTATCCCTGCTGGAGCCCTTTCTCCCACAGCGCCAGACGTTGATGCACGCCGAAGCGGTGCTGCTCATCAATGATCACCAGCGCCAGCCCGTGAAACTGCACCTGCTCCTGGAAGATGGCATGGGTGCCGACAATCATCTGCACCTGACCGCTGGCAATCGCCTCCTGCTGCGCCTGTCGCGCCTTGCCTTTTTGCTTCCCGGCCAGCCAGCCCACTTCAACGCCCAGCGGCGCAAACCAGTTGCGGAAATTGTTCGCGTGCTGCTCGGCCAGCAGTTCGGTCGGCGCCATCAGGGCCACCTGTCTGCCGTGAGCAATGGCGCGCAGAGCGGCCAGGGCGGCCACCAGCGTTTTGCCCGAGCCCACATCGCCCTGAACCAGGCGCATCATCGGCACGTCCAGCGCCATATCGCGCTCGATCTCGGCGGTGACGCGGGCCTGGGCCCCGGTGGGTTTAAACGGCAGCGAGGCCAGCAGTTTATCTTTTAAATCATTACGGGCCGGGAGCGGCAGGGCATGAAAACGCTGTGCGCCGGCGCGTAACGCCAGCATGCTCAGGTTATGCGCCAGCAGCTCTTCGAGGATAAGGCGTCGCTGTGCCGGATGCTGCCCGCTCTCTAAATCGCTGAGCTGCAGCGTCGGCGGTGGTCGGTGCAGGGTGCGCAACGCGTCCGGCAGACTCATCATCCCCTGTGCCAGCTCGGGCGGCAGCAGTTCGGCTATGGCGCAGGTGTCGAGCAGCTCCAGCGCCTGATCGGTCAGCTTGCGCAGCGTCGCCTGCTTCACGCCTTCAGTCGTCGGGTAGACCGGGGTCAGCGTCTCCTGCAGCTCCGGCGTGCTGAGATCGCCCTGTACGCGGTACTCCGGGTGGATCATCTCCGCGCCGTATTTGCCGCGTTTGGCTTCGCCGTAGGCCAGCACCCGTCGCCCGGTAGCGAGGCTGTTTTTCATTGCCGCGCTGAAGTTAAAGAAACGCATCGTCAGAATGCCGGAGCCGTCGCTGATCTGGCAGGTCATCATCCGGCGGCCGCCGAAGGTGATGTTGCAGTTGAGGACTTCGCCTTCAACGGTGGCGTAAATGCCAGGCAGAAGTTCGCCAATCTGATAAAGCTGGGTACGGTCTTCGTAACGCAGGGGGAGGTGCAGGAGGAGATCCTGCACGGTATGCAGGCCAATTTTTGCCAGTTTGCTGCTCTGGGCCGCGCCAACGCCCGTCAGGGAATTGAGCGGCACAGCATCCAGCAGGCGGCCTTGCATGATTTACTTCGCCGCCTGCATGGTGGCCCACCACGTCGCATCGGCTTCAATTTCGCCCTGCAGATTCACGTGGGGGTAGGGTAATTTTTTCTGCTTCGCCACTCTGGCCAGCACCGGATAACCGCCTTCAAACAGCAGGCGCTGCTGTTCGTCCTCCGGCAGCATGCTGTTCTCGCGTTCGTACATCCCGGCATTTTGTCGCTGACGCTGGGCTTCATACAGAATGAGCGCCGAGGCCACGGAAACGTTCAGGGACTGCACCATGCCGATCATCGGAATGATGATGTCCTGATCCGCCAGATCTAACGCTTCCCGGGTGATCCCCGTTTTCTCCTGACCCATCAGAATGCAGGTCGGGCGGGTGTAATCAATTTCGCGGAAATCGACGGCTTTGTCGGAAAGATGCGTCGCCAGTACCTGCATGCCGCGCCCTTTCAGATGCGAAATAGCTTCGCCAATGGTGTCGTGGGCTTTGACCTGTACCCAACTGTTGCTGCCTGCGGCAGCCGAGGCCATAGGACGCATTCGCGTCCCCTTCCAGACGGCGTGCACTTCATGCACACCGACGGCGTCTGCGGTACGGACGATAGCAGCGACGTTATGAGGTTTATGGACCTGCTCCATGCAGACCGTAAGATCGGGCTGACGCCTGGCGAGCATCTCACAGATACGTGCATAACGCGTTGCATTCATAACACTAGTTTCGGTTACGGGTGACTTTAATGACGTCGGCCATCACGCGGATTTTGCGCATGATATTCGCCAGATGCACGCGGTCCCGCGCCGTCAGACGAATAAAGGCGCTGTACACACGGCCATCCTTCTCTTCGGTATTCAGGCTATGAATATTGGAAGAGGCGGTATTGATTGCCGCCGTCAGGTTCGCCAGTGCGCCCTGGTGGTTGAACATATCCACCTTGATCTCGGTGATAAATTCCTGCTCGGTCTCTTTATCCCACTCGACCGCCATAAACTTCTCGGGCTCTTTCTGGTAGCCGCGAATGTTACGACAGGATTCGTGATGGATAACCAGACCTTTACCCGGGCTGACGTGGGCAATAATCGGGTCGCCAGGGATAGGGCGGCAGCACTTGGCAAAGGTGATCAGCACGCCGTCGGCGCCCTTGATCGGCAGATGCCCGTGGCTGGTGGACGACGGCTGCGGTACAGAGGTTTCACCCTGCTGCAGGTTCTTCGCCACCACGACGCTCATTGCATTACCAAGACCGATCTCCGCCAGCAGATCGTCAAGCGTGGCGAGCTTCATACGCTCGATTTCACGCTGCACGTTCTCTTTCGGGATCTCGGCCAGCTTGCGGCTTCCGCCAAGTGCATGGTTGAGCAGACGGCGGCCCAGGCTAACGGAGTCGTCGCGTTTGAGGTTTTTCAGCAGCTGGCGGATCTTGGCGCGAGCTTTTGAGCTCACAACAAAGTTGAGCCACGCCGCGTTCGGACGTGCGCCAGGCGCCGTAATAATTTCTACTGTCTGGCCGCTGGTCAGCGGCTGTGACAGCGGGTACGGCTGGCGGTCGACACGTGCCCCCACGCAGGCATGACCGATATCGGTATGCACGGCGTAGGCGAAGTCGACCGGCGTGGCACCAGCAGGCAGTTCAACAATGCGCCCTTCTGGTGTGAAAACGTAAATCTCATCCGGGAAGAGATCGGATTTAACGCTCTCGATAAATTCAAACGAGCTACCGGCGCTCTGCTGCAGTTCCAGCAGGCTTTGCATCCAGCGCTGGGCGCGGATCTGCGCGGTGGTGCTGGTTTCACCGTGCTCTTTATAGGCCCAGTGCGCGGCAACACCCATCTCGGCCATCTGATCCATATCTTCGGTACGGATTTGCACTTCAACCGGCACGCCGTGCGGGCCAATCATTGAGGTGTGCAGAGACTGATATCCGTTCGCTTTTGGAATAGCGATGTAATCTTTCATCCGACCTGGACGCGGTTTGTACAGGCTGTGCATCTGACCGAGTACGCGATAGCAGGTGTCGGAGTCGTGGACGATCACGCGAAACGCGTAGATATCCATGATCGAGTGAAAACGCTGCTCTTTGAGCACCATTTTGCAGTAGATCGAGTACAAATGCTTTTCGCGACCGCTGACGCGGCAGGGGATACCGGCTTCCTGCAACCGTCCTTCGATTTCTGAGAGGATCTTCTGAATCATCTCTTTACGGTTGCCACGCGCGGCTTTCACCACCTCTTTAATCACGCGGAAGCGGTTCGGGTACAACGCTTCAAAACCCAGCTCTTCCAGCTCGGTTTTAATGTGATGAATACCTAAACGGTGCGCCAGCGGGCTATAGATTTCGAGGGTTTCACGGGCAATGCGACGACGTTTGTCCGGGCGAAGAGAGCCCAGCGTGCGCATATTGTGGGTACGGTCGGCGAGTTTGATCAGAATGACGCGGATATCCTGCACCATCGCCATGATCATCTTGCGGAAGTTTTCGGCCTGCGCCTCTTTCTTGTCGCGGAAATTCAGCTTATCAAGTTTAGAGACCCCTTCCACCAGCTCGGCAACGCTTTTGCCAAACAGCTGTTCCATATCCTGGTAGGTGGCAGGGGTATCTTCGATCACGTCATGCAGCAGGGCGGCCATCAGCGTTTCATAGTCGAGTTTCATCTCGGCCAGAATACAGGCCACCGCTACCGGGTGCGTGATATAGGGTTCACCGCTTGAACGTGTCTGGCCCTCGTGAGCGTCACGTGCAACGAGATACGCCTGCTGGAGACGTTTAATCTGATCTACCGGCAGGTAGGTTTGAATCAGTTGATTCAGGCTTTCAAACAGATACAAGGGCGACCCGCAGGTTTAACTAACGACGACCTTCAGCAATGGCGGTAACGGCCTGCAGTTCTGCGGCTTCCTGCTCTTGCTGCTCCTGGCGCTCACGAACATCGAGGATCTGGCTGTTGATCAGGCCTTCTTCGATTTCGCGCAGTGCGATAACGGTAGTTTTATCGTTTTCTTCCGGTACCAGTGGATCTTTACCGCCTGACTGCATCTGACGAGCGCGACGCGCGGCGACCAGCACCAGGTCAAAACGGTTACCAATTTTCTCTACAGCGTCCTGAACAGTTACGCGTGCCATACTTAAAATGCTCCACAGATGAAGAAATGACTGGGCATGATACTGAATGTGGGTTCAGTCTGCCAACAGTTTGGTGATTAATGCGTCATGTCGCTGCTTCTGGCGGCACATGCGCAGACGTTCGGCGCGAAGGATAGTTTTGAGATCGCTCAGGGCGGCATCAAAATCATCATTCACAATCAGGTAATCATATTCGGCGTAATGGCTCATTTCCGCAACTGCCTGGGCCATACGTTTTGCGATAACCTCTTCGCTATCCTGACCGCGGCCGCGGAGACGACGATCCAGCTCATCTTTTGACGGCGGTAAAATAAAGATGCTGCGTGAATCAGGCATTTTCTTGCGGATCTGCTGTGCGCCCTGCCAGTCGATATCAAGGAACACGTTTACGCCGGTCGATAATACCTGCTCAATGGTTTCACGCGAGGTGCCGTAATAGTTCCCGAAGACCTCAGCGTGTTCAAGAAACGCGTCTCTGCCAATCATCGTTCTGAATTCGTCGTGATCGACAAAGAAATAATGTTCACCGTGTACCTCACCCGGACGCGGCGCGCGCGTGGTGTGAGAAACAGAAACCTGCGTATCATACAACGGTTGGGTTTTTAACAGCGCCTGAATCAGGCTGGATTTACCCGCGCCACTTGGGGCAGAAACAATATAAAGCGTGCCTTGAGCCATGAGAGTCTTTTGTATGTGTTAGCGAAGAAAGTCCTACATACGGGCTTATTATACACGTCGCCGCTGCGTGACGTAGCCTTTGTCACACTTTTTCCACGCTTTGGTTGATTTTTGCGAGCCTTTTTCCTGTTTTCTGTGGTGTTTGCTGCAACAAAAATTCAATTCTGATGTTGCCTCGTAAAGTCGGGTTTTGGGTGTCGCCTGCGGCGGCGCATCGCGTTATATCCCTTGTAAAATAGGGAGGGATAACGATGTGGCGATATGTTGGCGTGCTGTTGTGGATCTGGAGCAGCGTGGGGCTGGCGGTATGCCCGGTCTGGTCTCCAATGCAGGCAGAACAGGAGATAGCCAGGCTTAGCGCGCAAATCGCCCGCTGGGATAAGGCGTACTGGCAGCAGGGCGTCAGCGACGTGAATGACGAAGTGTATGACCAGCTGGCGGCGAGGCTGAAACAGTGGCGGCACTGCTTTGGCGATGAGCAAGCGTCAGAGGCGCTGGCGGGTGTGGGGGGCGCGGTTAAACACCCGGTAAGCCATACCGGGGTTCCAAAGATAGCCGATAAAGCGGCACTCCGGCAGTGGATACAGGCGCGCCGTGACCTGTGGATCCAGCCGAAAGTGGATGGCGTGGCGGTGACGCTGGTCTACCGGCAGGGGCAGCTTGTGCAGGCGACAAGCCGGGGTAACGGCCTGAAAGGTGAAGACTGGACGGAGAAGGTCAAACGTATCGCCTCGGTGCCCGGGCAGGTAAAAGGCCCGCTCGCAAATAGCGTGCTGCAGGGCGAACTCTTCCTGATGCGCGATAACCATATCCAGCAACAGATGGGGGGAATGAATGCCCGGGCAAAAGTCGCCGGGACGATGATGCGACACGACACCGGCGCAGGGCTGGATAACATCGGTATCTTCATCTGGGCGTGGCCGGATGGCCCCGCCTCGATGCCTGAACGTCTGCAGGCGTTAACCCGGGCGGGCTTCACCCTTACCGGTCAGTGGACGCATAAAGTCAGTTCGGTAGAGGAGGCTGAAAAATTACGTGACCGCTGGCATAAGTCACCGCTGCCCTTTGTGACCGATGGCATTGTGATCCGCGCGGCGCAGGAGCCCGCAGGCAACCGCTGGCTGCCCGGTGAAGGCAGCTGGGTGGTGGCATGGAAATATGCGCCGGTCGCGCGGGTTGCTGAGGTTCGGGCCATCCATTTTACCGTGGGGCGTACCGGCAGGATTGCGGTGGTCGCCACTCTTGAGCCCGTGCAGCTTGATGATAAAAGGGTGCAACGCGTCAACCTGGGATCGGTGAGGCGCTGGCAGACGCTGGATATTGCGCCGGGGGATCAGATTCAGGTCAGCCTGGCCGGGCAGGGGATACCGCGCGTCGATAAAGTCGTCTGGCGAGGGAGCGAACGACGCAAACCCGTGCCGCCCGAAACGCGCTTTACGCCGCTCACCTGTTTTTATGCCACGCCGGAATGTCACGGGCAGTTTATGGCCCGGCTGACGTGGTTGAGTTCATCGTCAGTGTTGAATATCGAAGGGCTGAGTGAGGCTGGCTGGCAGTCGCTGCATCAGGCGCACCATTTTGATCACCTTTTTTCATGGCTGGCGCTCAGTCAGGAACAGTTGCAGCAGACGCCCGGTATAACGTCGCAGCGCGGCCTGCGGCTCTGGCATCAGTTCAATCTGGCCCGTCGCCAACCTTTTACTCGCTGGCTTGATGCGCTGGGCGTTCCCCTGCCGCGCATGGCCATGCGCGCGCTCAGCGATCGGCACTGGCAGCAGTTGCAGAGCAGGGATGCGTTACGCTGGCATCAGGTTCCGGGCGTCGGCCCGGAAAAGGCGCGCAGGCTGGTGGAGTTTGTGCATCATCCCACCGTGAATGCCCTGACGTCCTGGCTGGGCGAGCAGGGCGTGCAGGGTTTTTAATGGCTGTCGTGTGTGTAATAAAACACGGGTAATCCCAGCTTCAAACGCAGCGCCAGCAGGCGGGCGGTAAAGCCAAACAACAGCGTGGAGATGATCACCACGTCCTGATTGCTCACGTAGTGCTGAAGTGCGACGTACAGCACGGCGGAGGCAAAGGAAACGCCAGCATAGAGCTCTTTCTGGAAGACCAGCGGAATACGCTTGCAGAACATGTCGCGCAGCACACCGCCAAATACGCCGGTGATCACCGCCGCGATAGTGGCGATGACCGGGCCATGACCCATATCCAGCGCGACCTGGGCGCCAATAATGGAGAATACGATCAGACCGAGGGCATCCAGCACCAGAAACAGACGGCGCAGATGGGGCATAACCGGGGCGGCAATGGTTGTCAGCACGGCGGCGACGGCCACGATAATCACGTATTCAGGGTGTTGTACCCAGCCGAGCGGATAGTGGCCCAGCAGGATATCCCGGACAGACCCGCCGCCCAGCGCCGTGGCGGTGGCAATAATAATGACGCCAAAGGTATCCATACGACGACGCCCGGCGGCCAGGGCACCGGTCATGGCTTCAGCGGTAATACCGATCAGATACAGGATATGCAGCAGCATGTTACCCCCAGAGTTAAGGCCGTCAGGGTAACGTTTTGTGCTCTGGCTCACGATTTAGATTTTCTTGTGCGAGTGGTTAAGCCTTATTTTATCTAATGACACTTTGGCTTAAATAGAGCGATTCGGGGTTTTTACTTCAGAAATAGCATTAGATTTATTTAGCTTTTAATCCCGTTGGCGGGTAAAAACCTGCCGGAACATCGGCACCAGAACTTTATTACCGGTTTCGCTGAGGTGGTTATCATCGAAATACCACGGCTGTAAGTTTTTGCTGCCCATACAGCGGCTCGCCGTACAGAGCCATGCGGTGGGATCGAGAACCTGAACGCCACACTGTTTAGCTGCACGTGCCTGTGCCTGCAGAATGACCGCGTTTTGTTTAGTGTAAGTCGCAGTGGGGATGGATAAGTCGTGCGTGGTTCTGCCGGTCATCAGCCGATGAGATAACGTGCGAGGCACATTCTGCGCCATTTCCGGGATCGGGTTGACCAGATATACGGGGCGCGTGCTGTTAAGCGAGCATGCCATGTCCACTATCGCATCCGAATACTGACGCAGGTAGTCCTGCTGGTTTTGCGACCCGGTACCGAAGTTGACGAGGCGCTTTTCGGCATAGTGCGTGAGTCGGTTCACAATCACCACCGGCACGTCAGGCGGGTAATCCTTCAGCCTTGAAGGAAGAGAGCGGTTAAATGCCCCGCAGCGATTTTGTTCTCCCAGTTCGCCTCTCGCCAGCGTCGGACAACCAGAGGAGGTGATCCCGATAACCGAACCTTTATCTTTTGCTGCTTCTGCCAGCGCGGTGGCGGTAGCTTCCGCATGGCTGTCACCAACGATGATGGCCACAGGCTGACCTGTACCGTAAGTGCTCAGGTGCGTTTTAGGGTTGGCAGCGTAGTTTTTATTGGTGGCTTCCAGCGCGATTTTGTTCACCAGCGGGTCGGGCTGGCTGACAACAATCTGGTTTTTCACCAGATAACTAAACAGCCAGGCGACACCCACGCAGGCAAACAGGATCAGCCAGAAGGCGCGAGTTGAACGCTGGCTAAGGTAATTTTTGCCGGGTTGCTCGATAAGCACCCACGACAGCCAGCCGGCAGCAAAGGAGAGCGCAATCGCGCTCATGACCCACAGCCCGTTATGCTGCTTTCCGCAGTAGAGCAGAAACACCGCAACAGGCCAGTGCCATAAATAGACGGAATACGAGCTCAGCCCCGCCCAGCGAAAATTGCGGTCAAACAGACTCACCAACGGCTGGTAGTCACTGTAGATCACCAGCATCGCGCCCATGACGGGCAGTAAGGTCAGGGGCCCCGGCCAGGCTTGCTCAGCGGTGATGAAAAAGAGAGAAAACAGGATCAGTGCGTAGCCCGCAAGCGCCGCAACCGGGCGAAGCATAAACGGCATGACAAAGCGCTGAGCGGCGTACCACACCAGTCCACCACACAGCATCTCCCAGGCGCGATAAGGCATCAGGTAAAAGCTGGTGGCCGCATTGGTGGGCGTGTGCGTAATACTCACGATAAACGCCGCGATGGTGAGCACCGCCAGGCATAAGCCGGTGTTCATATACAGGACCTTAAGAAAACACTTCATTTGAAACTCCTTCTAAGGTCCTGTTCTGTATCGATTTTCGCTGCTTGGTTCGACGGGCATTTTTCGCCAAGTAAACGGCAGCCCATTCCAGACGCTCTCTTATTTCCTCCAACGCCCGATGAGCAACCGCTTCCAATAACGGGAACCACCAGGTTCCGCTATTTTTCGCCGCTTTCAGTGTGGATAAACCGTCCCCCATCAGCGTCTGAGCTACCCGTCTTTTCATCACCAGCGACAACAGGCTGGCCCACACCAGCCCCTCGGCAATGGCTTTCTGACCTGTCACAAAGCCCTTGAGCCGGTTGTGCGACTTCCACTCCTTAAACAGCAGCTCCACCTGCCAACGACAGCGGTACAGGCTCATCACCCGCTCTGCTGGCCATGCCTCTCGTGGCAGATTGGTCATCCAGATACAGAACCGTTTCTCCTCGGCAAACCAGCGTCGGATCAGCCGATACTCGAACTTGCCCGATTTCACCACCATATCCAGTACCTCTGCCCGACAGTGCCGCCGTCCAGCATCCTTGAGTGACAGGCCCGCCAGCTTCGGCACTTCCCGTTCGGCACCGCGCCATGCCCGGATAATCTTCGGGTTCAGGCTCTTACTACCCCTGACCAGATAGAAACCGCCCGCCTCGTTTACCTTCGCAAAGTAGGCCATATCGATGTAACCCGCGTCCGCCAACAGCAGGCTGTTATTGAGCCGCTCGGGCTCAGGCAGGAACTGGCGCTCTGACGCCGTATCGGCAGAGACCTGCATGCAAACTGGACGCTGCTCCAATAGAGACATGAGCATATGACACTCGATTGCCGCCGGGCTAATGGTCTTGAACCTTCCCGGAAACACTTCGGCCAGGCTTTTGTGGACGGCAAAGGAAGTACCATCCTGCAACAACACCTGTTTGAATGCGCCAAGGGATGCAGTCTTCATCTGTTGGCCGATACGCAAGGCGATAGCCCGTTCAACCAGCGCCTTCATGAACAGGGCGAACGACGCTTTGCGCAACTGGTTGTGAAAGGGCTTGTAGGAAACCTGATGGGCATCAACCAGTTGCAAGGCATTGAAATGATGGTGCAATCCAGCGATACCATCGACCTGGTCGCAGCCAAGTGCCCGCAAGAGTGCAGTCACCAGCATGGCAGGCGTAATGGCTCGTTTGCGCAAGCAAAATTGGCAGTCACGGGCAATGCGGTCGAGTTCGGCAGGAGAGAGAAGTTGCTCAAGATAGTGGTTGGCATCGATAATGGTCATGGCTTCGTGCGTGGCGGTTTTGTTTGGCGATAAAATCAGATCACAATCGAAGCCATTTTTATATCTATTTCAATTTGTTGCTGCTAAAGATCCTGTACATGAACAGTCGCTGCCGCCGTGACAGGGGGCGCAGGATGGGGTGTGGCCATCCTGTATGCCTGGACGGAGGCAGACCAAGCCCTATGGGCCGGGGTGCTGAACTTCTGGTTCCTCGGGCGCGTGTTCGACCGGGTGCGTTCGTGAGCGAGGTGCCGAAAGCGGCCATCGAGCTGGCCAAACGCTTCGAGGGGTTCCACCGCGTGCCGAAGGCCGATCCTGGACGGGCACACCCGTACATCTGTCCTGCAGGGTACTGGACGATTGGGTACGGCCATCTGTGTGATCCGAAGCATCCGCCGATCACGGAAACCGAAGCCGAGGTCTATCTGGCCCGCGACCTGCAAACAGCGCTCGCCGCGACGCTGCGCTACTGCCCGGTGTTGGCTACCGAACCCGAGGGACGACTCGCGGCCATCGTTGATTTCACCTTCAACCTTGGTGCGGGGCGGCTACAGACATCGACGCTTCGGCAACGAGTGAATCAACGAGACTGGCCGAGCGTAACGCACGAGCTGCAGCGCTGGATCTATGGTGGCGGACGTGTGCTGCCAGGACTTGTCTCCCGACGTGACGCCGAGGTACGACTACTACTTGGCTGACGCTGTTCGTTCAACGCTTTCCTTTGAGGCTGTGTGCCCCGTGAACATGCACTCTGCTGGTAGCTGACTCGCAATCGCTGCGTGATGCTGTGGACAATTCGGTCAAAATTCCGCATTGGCTGGCCTGTTGAGACTCACGGCAGTTTTCTCTCAACGCCTTAAGTTGTCGTTCCAGCGCTTTCAACTCTTTGATGCGGGAGGCCACATGGCCAATGTGTTCGTCAAGCAGGTCGTTTACCTGAGCACAGTTCTCGTGAGGCGAGTCCTTGAAGCGCAGTAGGACTCGGATTTCATCCAGCGTCATATCCAACCCTCGGCAGTGCCGAATGAAGGATAGCCGGTCAACGTGTTCGCTGCCGTATACCCGATAGTTTCCTTCAGTGCGAGCCGTTTCTGGCAGCAATCCTTCGCGTTCGTAATACCGGATAGTCTCAACCTGAGTGTGAGCAGCCTTGGCCAGTTCGCCGATTTTCATATCTTCACCTTGCGCAGTGGCAGGAAAGTTGCATAGTCTTATTTTGTAGGCGCTTGACATTGTAGTGGCTACAGGTTTTTTAATCCATCCTACAAGGAGAAGATCATGAACCCTACTCACCAATCCCAACAAGTTGACACTGCCTGCGGTTGTGGGAGTGGATGCGCTGCATCGCCTGCTGTGGGTGGGCCAGTGGCGTCTGCTGCAACGGCTGTTGAGTCACGGCGATTCCGGATCGCAAACATGGACTGCGCGTCGGAAGAGTCAGAAATCCGTCGAGCGCTGGATGGCGTGGCAGGTATTCACGGCTTGCAGTTCGACTTGGGCAACCGCGAGTTGGGCATCGCTGCTGAGGATCATGCTCTGCGGTTGGCACTGGATGCGATTCGCAAGGCAGGCTTCAAACCAGAACCTATCAAGGTCAAAGACAAATCCGAGGGTGCTAATAAGGCACCGCCAACAGGTTTCTGGGCCTCATGGGGCAAATTGATTGCTGCATTGGGACTGGCCGTGGCGGCTGAAGGCTTGGCCTTCGCTTTTCCAGATAGTTGGTCAGGAAAAGCCCTTGGAATGGGGCTGGCCGCAGTGGCCATCGCCCTGGCGGGCTTTTCTGTCTACGGTAAAGGGCTTTCCGCACTGCGGCAAGGTCGCTTGAACATCAACGCCCTGATGACGGTGGCCGTGACAGGCGCCTTTTTGATAGGCCAGTGGCCAGAAGCTGCCATGGTGATGGCCTTGTATGCCATAGCCGAGGCCATCGAGGCTCGAGCGGTGGATCGGGCGCGTAACGCCATCAAGAGCTTGTTGGCGCTGGCACCGGAGCAAGCCGAGGTGCGTCAAGGTGACGGCAGTTGGACGCGCGTCGGCGTCAAAGGGGTCGCCGTCGATGCGATAGTGCGCATCCGTCCAGGAGAGCGCGTTCCGCTCGATGGCGTCGTGACGCTTGGACAGAGTGCCATCGACCAGTCTCCCGTGACTGGGGAAAGCCTGCCTGTAGACAAGGTTCCTGGCGACGAAGTGTACGCAGGCACCATCAACCAGTCTGCCGCCTTGGAATTCCGGGTTACCGCGCCCGCTTCGGACAGTACCCTGGCTCGCATCATTCACGCGGTCGAGCAAGCGCAGTCGTCACGCGCGCCAACTCAGCGCTTTGTAGATCGGTTTGCCGCGATCTACACCCCGGCAGTGTTCATCCTGGCTGTCTCCGTCGCGCTGTTAGCACCGTGGATCACGGATTTAACCTGGATGCAGGCTGTTTACAAAGCCTTGGTGTTGTTGGTCATCGCCTGCCCCTGTGCCCTGGTTATTTCCACGCCTGTCACGGTCGTCAGTGGCTTGGCGGCCGGGGCAAGACGGGGGATTTTGATCAAAGGCGGCGTTTACTTGGAGGATGCGCGAAAGATCAAAGCTGTGGCCCTGGACAAGACAGGCACGATCACGGAAGGTAAGCCCAAACTGGTGGCCTTCGAGCCCGTAGATACAGGTCTTGATCAACGGGTGCTGGAGGGTCTTGCAAAGAGTCTCGCGGGCCGGTCGGATCACCCAGTATCCAAAGCCATCGCAGAGGGGCTGTCAACCATCGCTCAAGAAGTAGGAGAGTTTCAAGCCGTTGCAGGGCGTGGAGTGCAAGGTGTCATCGGCAATCATTCCTATGCGCTGGCCAACCACCGTTGGATCGAGGAGCGTGGGCAATGTTCGACTGAACTCGAAACCCGCCTCGCAGTTCATGAGAAGGCAGGTCGCACGGTCACACTCCTTGCTAACAGCGAACGTGTTATGGCGATCTGTGCGGTGGCGGACACCATCAAGCCAACATCCGCGCAAGCCGTAGCCGACCTGAAGTTGCTTGGTGTGACACCGGTCATGCTGACAGGGGACAACATCGCGACTGCGCGCACCGTCGGCTCACAGGCGGGCATAGGCGAGGTGCGAGGCAACTTGCTACCCGAAGACAAGTTGCAGGCCATCGGCGAACTTCAACAACGCCTGGGCATCACGGCGATGACAGGTGATGGCATCAATGATGCGCCAGCACTTGCTAAGGCCGACATCGGATTCGCAATGGGCGGCGCGGGCACCCACACGGCGATGGAGGCTGCCGACGTGGTGGTCATGAATGACGATCTGCGCCGCCTGCCGGAAACGATTCGACTCTCGAAGCGCACCCACGCTGTTCTGTGGCAGAACATCAGTCTCGCGCTAGGCATCAAGTTGGTGTTCTTACTTCTGGCCATCTTCGACAATGCCTCCATGTGGATGGCCGTCTTCGCCGACATGGGGGCCAGTCTGCTGGTGGTCTTCAACGGCCTGCGCCTGCTGCGCAGCGCCCAACGAAACTGAGTCGATCATGGACACCGAACCGCGCCTGCTGCAGCCCACCCGACTTCTCGACTTCACGCACCCTGCCATCGATACCCTGGTCGAGAGGCGGGGCTGGCGACAGCTGCCCGCGTTCGATCGGATCGGTGCGGTCTACGACTTCGTGCGCAACGAGATCGCCTTTGGCTACAACGCCCGCGACGAACTGCCTGCCTCGGCCGTGCTCGCCGACGGAGTCGGCCAGTGCAACACGAAGAGCACGCTGCTGATGGCCCTGATGCGCGCCGTCGGCATCCGCTGCCGATACCACGGCTTCACCATCGACAAGCCGCTGCAGAAGGGCGCGATCACCGGCATCGCCTACGCGCTGGCCCCCCGCGGATCATCCACAGTTGGGTGGAAGTCGACTTCGACGGGCGCTGGGTCAACCTCGAAGGCTTCATCCTGGACGCACCCTACTTAACCAGCCTCCAGCGGCGGTTTCCGGACCGCCGGCGCTTCTGCGGCTACGGGGCCGCCACGCCCGACCTGTCCGCGCCCGCGGTCGAGTGGCGCGGCCAGGACACTTACATCCAGAGGGACGGCATTGCCGACGACTTCGGTGTCTTCGACAGTCCCGACGAGTTCTATGCCCGGCACGGCTCGAACCTCTCCGGGCTTAAGCGATGGCTGTACTCGCATGTGATCCGGCACCGCATGAACGCTCAGGTTCGGCGCATCCGTGTCGAAAAGTGGTGATGCCGGTCACGGCGATCAGCTAGTGACCCATGCCCGAACCCTGTAGCGGCTAGACTCTTCCACATGCGCAGCCCGCTTGCCATCCTCATGCTCGCTGTGTTGCCGCTTCAGTTCGACAACGCCTCCATGTGGATGGCGGTGTTTGCGGACATGGGGGCAAGCTTACTGGTGGTCTTCAATGGGCTAAGGTTGCTTGGAAAGCAATCGAGCAAGTAGAAAAGATGGACGGGGAAGTCTATAGCTGCTACACTGTTTCACATATGCGTAAATGGTTGGCAATCCTTTTGTTGGTATTTATGCCGCTTCAGCTTAGCTGGGCGGCTGCAGCCAGCTATTGCCAGCACGAAAGCGGAACCGCAGCCAAGCACTTTGGTCACCATGACCACCAGCACAAGACTGCGGATGGCAAAGACGCATCCTCCGATCCAGCCAAGACCACCGGTGGTGATCCTGATTGCGCGTCCTGTCACGCGGGATGTTTGTCAGCCTTGCCTGGGGCAGTCACGATTGCAGCGCTGGCAGACTCGTCTCTGGGCGCAGCAGATTATTGGGCTCGTCTCACGTCGCCCCCTTTTGAACGCCTCGAACGCCCTCAGTGGCGTGTCCTCGCCTGATCGGCGGGGAGCGCGTTCCTTTCCCTTCGTCATCACCAATGCATGGATACGCCTAGCGCGTGACCGTGTCAAGCCGACTTCGTGCGGTTGATGTGATGGCGTCGTAGGCGATCATTTGGATCGCTCTCCGCCGATTCCCTCGTGTATTTGAATATCACTGGAGAATCGGATGTTGAAGAGTCATTACAATTACAAACGACGGAAGTCAGTTTCCGTCCTCTGCACATTAAGAGTTGCGGCTGCTACGAGTTTGCTCGTAGCGCTCACTGCAGGGGCAGCTTTCGCTCAGGCGCTGCCAGCAGCACGAGACAATCATCCAGCCGTCAGAAGCGGCTTGCAGAGCGAAGCGGCAACCATCCTGACGCTGCAAAAGGCCATCGATTTAGCCCTGGACAGCAATCTTGATCTGGCTGTCGCAAGGCGGGAAATCGAGGCAACGCAAGGTCAGGTGATCCAGGGGCAAGCGCATCCCAATCCCGAACTGGCGTACTCACTGGAAGACCAACGGGCACCGACCCGGACACAAAGCGTGCAGATCAATCTGCCGGTCGAAATGGGTGGCAAGCGCGCTGCCCGTATCACGGCGGCAGAGCGAGGACGTGACATTGCGGTCGAAGAACTTAACGTGCGCCGCGTCGAAATTCGTGCCGCCGTGGTCGCTGCCTTCTTCGACACTTTGGCGGCACAGGAACGCGCTGCATTGGCTCAAGCCAGCGTCGAACTGGCACAGCGCGCCACGGACGCCGTTGCCAAACGCGTGGCAGCTGGCAAGGTTTCGCCGGTCGTAGAAACCAAGGCACGGGTAGCCGAAGCAGGTGTGCGAGTCGAATTGGCACAGGCCCAGAGCGAGCAACGCAATGCTCGGGCACGCTTGGCCAGTTTGCTAGGGGCCAACCCACCGCGATTTACTCTCGTGTCGGGCAACGTGGAAGAGCTTCCGGCTGTCCCTTCGCTCGACAACGTCCAGCAGCGCCTGTCCACTTCGCCAACGCTGCGCCGTATGCAGCTGGAGGTTGAGCGCCGCAGGTCGTTGGTCGATGTAGAGCGCAGCAAACAGATACCCGACGTCACATTCAGCCTAGGGGTGAAACGCCCCACCGAACTGCAGCGCGATCAACTGCTGTTCGGTGTTTCCGTCCCCTTGCCGCTGTTTGATCGCAATCAGGGGAACTTGTTGGAAGCGTTGAAGCGCGAAGACAAGGCGCGGGACGAACTCCAAGCTTTGAACATACGAGTCAGCACGGACGTATTGCAAGCCCGCGAGCGGCTGGAATCCATTCGTAGGGAAGTCGACGTCTTGCAACAAGATGTTTTACCTGGGGCCAAAAGTGCCTACGACGCGGCCACCGTCGGATTTGAAAACGGCAAGTTCAACTTCTTGGAAGTGCTGGACGCACAGCGCACCTACTTTGCCGCCAAGTCTCAATACCTCAAAGCATTGGCTGAGGCGCATCGCACGGCTGCGGACATTGACCGCGTGCTCGGCGAATCTGGCGCAAATGCTACCCAGCCAGCGAATAAGGAATAAACATGAAAATCGATACCAACAAACTGAATGTCAGCAAGAAGCATCTGATCGCCATTGCCGTGATCGTTGCGACGGGCGTTGTACTGGGCAGCGCCATTCTCGGCGGCAAAGCAACCAAGACAGCCGAAGATGACGGCCACGGTCACGGCAGCCACGTTGAAGCCAAGGCACACAGTGATGGTGAGCATCACGGCAAGGAGAGTGGAGACAAACACGACCACGACAAGGGTCATGCGGACGGCGAACACCACGAGGCCCCGACCAAGGGGCCGCATGGAGGCAAGCTGTTCAAGGAGGGGGATTTCGGGCTGGAAGCGTTACTCGCTGAGGAAGGCGGTGAGCCTCGTTTGCGAGTCTGGTTGTATGACAAAGGCAAGCCTCTTCCCACCAGCGCTGCAAAGGTCAGCGCGACCATCACGCGTTTGACCGGAGAGAAACAGACACTCAATTTCGCGACTGAAAAAGACAGCCTGTTGAGCCGGGAGGTCGTGCCGGAGCCGCACGCGTTCGAGATCAGCATCGTTGCCCAGACAGCCAACGAACCCTTCATGTTCGTTCTCAAACAAGAAGAGGGGAAAGTCGAACTCAGTGATGCGCAAATTAAAGCGGCATCTATTGGCATCGACACAGCAGGTGCTGCACGAATCAAGACAGCCCTGCTAATGCCGGGGGAAATTCGCTTGAACGAAGACCGGACGTCCCACGTTGTCCCACGCATTGCGGGTGTGGTCGAGAGCGTGCAGGCCAGCTTGGGACAAGCCGTCAAGAAGGGGCAGGTCCTGGCCGTCATTGCCAGCCCGGCTGCGTCTGAGCAGCGCAGCGAGTTGCAAACAGCGCAAAAGCGCCTGACCTTGGCCAGTACCACGTTTGAGCGTGAAAAGCGGCTCTGGGAGCAAAAGATTTCCGCAGAGCAGGACTACCAGCAAGCAGGGCAAGCGCTGCACGAGGCTGAAGTAGCTGTGGCCAACGCTCAACAGAAGCTCTCCGCTTTGGGCCTAGCCACCGTTTCTAAGGGGGGGCTTAACCGCTTTGAATTGCGTGCGCCCTTCGATGGCTTAGTGATTGAAAAGCATCTCAGCCTCGGCGAAGCCGTCAAGGAGGATGCTGCCGTGTTTACCGTCTCCGATCTGGGGCAGGTTTGGGCTGAAATCAACGTGCCAGCCAAGGACTTGCCGCTGGTCAGAGTCGGCGAAAAAGTGACCATCAAGGCCACTGCATTCGATGCCAGCGCTACTGGCGTTATCACCTTTGTTGGGTCGCTGATTGGCGAACAAACCCGTATGGCCAAAGCCCGAGTGGTCTTGTCCAACCCGAAAGGTGCTTGGCGTCCTGGGCTGTTTGTCAACGTGGAAGTGACCTCCTTAGAGGCTGACGTACCCGTGACAGTGGCCAGTGACGCCATTCAGACCGTTGGCGACAAGCCGGTCGTATTCCTGAAGGTGAATGGGGGATTCATCGCTCAGCCTGTGCAGTTGGGCCGCAGTGATGGCAAGCGTGTCGAGGTGTTGCAAGGGCTCAGAGCCGGGGCACCTTATGCGTCGGCAGGCAGTTTTGTCGTGAAGTCAGAGCTTGGCAAAGCCTCTGCCGAACACACCCATTGATACCGGAGCGACATACATGTTTGAAAAACTTATTCGCGCAGCCATTGAGCACCGATGGTTGGTGTTGCTGGCGGTCTTTGGTATGGCTGCCATCGGCGTGTTCAACTACCAAAAGTTACCTATCGATGCCGTCCCGGACATCACCAATGTCCAAGTGCAGATTAACACCCAAGCGCCGGGATATTCCCCTATGGAAACCGAGCAGCGGGTGACTTACCCGATTGAAACCGTGATGGCGGGTCTTCCCAATCTGGAGCAGACCCGTTCCTTGTCTCGCTACGGGCTGTCGCAAGTGACTGTGATCTTCAAGGACGGCACCGACATCTACTTCGCGCGCCAGTTGGTCAATGAACGCATCCAGGAGGCCCGCGACAAACTGCCTCCCGGAATCACTCCTGCGATGGGGCCCATATCGACAGGCTTGGGTGAGATTTACCTCTGGACAGTCGAGGCCAAGGATGGTGCGAAAAAACCTGATGGCCAGCCCTACACGGCCACCGATCTGCGCGAGATTCAAGACTGGATCATCAAGCCACAGTTGCGCAATGTGCCCGGCGTGACGGAAATCAATTCGATTGGTGGTTTTGCAAAGGAATACCAAATCTCACCGATACCCGAGCGACTGGCCTCGTTGGGCGTCACCCTGCAGGACATTGTGACGGCTCTGGATCGCAACAACGGCAACGTGGGCGCAGGTTATATCGAAAAGCGAGGTGAGCAGTACCTAATTCGAGCCCCCGGGCAGGTTAAGACACTTGAGGACATCGGCAATGTCATCCTCAGCAGTGCGGGTGGCGTGCCGATTCGGGTGCGTGATGTTGCCGAGGTCGGCATCGGACGTGAACTTCGCACCGGTGCTGCTACTGACAACGGCCGTGAAGTGGTGCTGGGTACCGTCTTCATGCTCATCGGTCAAAACAGCCGAACGGTATCAACAGCCGTCGACAAGAAGATGATCGAGGTCAACCGCAGCCTGCCCGAGGGTGTACATGCGGTGACCGTATACGACCGCACCGTCCTAGTGGATAAGGCCATCAACACGGTCAAAAAGAACTTGTTAGAAGGCGCGATCCTGGTGATCGTGATCCTGTTCTTGTTCCTCGGCAACATCCGCGCCGCCATCATCACGGCCACCGTGATTCCCTTATCGATGCTGTTCACCTTCACAGGAATGGTGAGCTACAAGGTCAGCGCTAATTTAATGAGCCTCGGCGCACTGGACTTCGGCATCATCATTGATGGTGCGGTGGTGATCGTCGAAAACTGTGTTCGCCGTCTTGCCCATGCGCAAGCTCACTACGGCAGGCCATTGACTCGGGCGGAACGTTTTCACGAGGTTTTCCTTGCATCCAAGGAATCACGTCGCCCGCTGCTATTTGGGCAGTTGATCATCATGGTGGTGTACTTGCCCATCTTTGCCCTGACCGGCGTCGAAGGGAAGATGTTTCATCCGATGGCGTTCACGGTGGTGGCGGCGCTTGTGGGAGCCATGATTTTGTCGGTGACCTTCATTCCGGCTGCGGTCGCACTGTTCATTGACAACCGTGTCAGCGAAAAGGAAAACTTCTTGATGGTGCAAGCCAAGCGCTGGTTCGGTCCCTTGCTAGATCGCGTGATGGCAGCCAAGGCTGTTGTGTTGGCTGCCGCAGCCGTGGCAGTGGTGTTGTGCGGTTTGATCGCAACGCGCATGGGCAGTGAGTTCGTGCCCAGCTTGAACGAAGGAGACTTCGCCATTCAGGCCTTGCGCATTCCTGGCACCAGTTTGTCGCAATCGGTGGCGATGCAGCAGCAACTGGAAGCAACGCTGAAAGCCAAATTTCCAGAGATCGACCGTGTCTTTGCGCGCACTGGAACGGCGGAAATTGCCTCCGACCCCATGCCGCCGAACATTTCTGATGGCTACATCATGCTCAAGCCAATGTCTGAGTGGCCCGAGCCGCGGAAGTCTCGTGACGAGTTGCTGGCCGCCGTGCAGGAGGTCGTGGGCAAGATACCGGGTAACAACTACGAGTTCTCCCAGCCGATCCAACTTCGATTCAACGAACTGATCTCGGGTGTGCGAAGCGATGTGGCGGTGAAGATTTTCGGGGACGACATGGATGTCTTGAACAAAACAGCCGAAGAAGTCTCGTCCAAGTTGGAAAAAATCCCTGGTGCGTCAGAGGTCAAGGTGGAGCAGACCACCGGATTGCCGATGCTCACGGTCAACATTGATCGTCAGAAGTCTGCGCGCTACGGGCTCAATGTGGCTGACATCCAAGATGCTGTGGCCACGGCTATCGGAGGGCGTGAAGCCGGTACCCTGTTTGAAGGCGACCGTCGATTCGACATCCTGGTTCGCTTGCCAGAGTCCCTGCGCAACGACCTGGAGAGCATGAAACGTTTGCCGATTCCTTTGCAACGCGGTTCGGGCGGCGTCGAAGGACGAACCAATTTCATCCAACTGGCCGAAGTGGCTAGCTTCGAGCTGGCACCGGGGCCTAATCAGGTTAGCCGCGAGAACGGCAAGCGTCGCATTGTGGTGAGTGCAAACGTGCGTGGCCGTGATGTCGGTTCCTTTGTGGCCGACGCGGAAGCTGCTTTGGCGCAGGTCAAGATTCCCGCAGGCTACTGGACGAGCTGGGGTGGCACATTTGAAAACCTGCAGTCCGCGACACAGCGATTGCAAATCGTCGTCCCTGTGTCGTTGCTCCTGGTCTTCGTGTTGCTGTTTGCAATGTTCGGCAACGTCAAGGATGGCCTGCTGGTATTTACCGGCATTCCATTTGCGTTGACCGGCGGCATTTTGGCGCTGTGGCTGCGTGACATTCCAATGTCGATTTCCGCCGCAGTGGGTTTTATCGCCCTGTCAGGTGTTGCAGTGCTCAATGGCCTCGTGATGATTTCTTACATCCGCAGCTTGCGAGAAGAGGGAGCCCAATTGGACGCAGCCATCCGTGAGGGAGCGTTGACTCGTTTGCGCCCTGTATTGATGACAGCCTTGGTGGCATCGTTGGGCTTCATTCCAATGGCAATCGCCACGGGAACCGGCGCGGAGGTACAGCGTCCTTTGGCCACCGTGGTGATTGGCGGCATCCTGTCCTCCACATTGCTGACGCTGCTCGTGCTTCCGATTCTGTATCGGCTGGCCCATCGTCCGGACGAGGAATTGGAGGACGTCACTGCCGAACCGGTGCATCCGCAGGCTGCGGCTGCTTCGCAGAATTCATAAGCCAGTCTTTAGATCTGATTCTTAACCTGTACTTTTGAAAGGAAAACTCATGAAACTGATCTCCACCACACTGGCGTTAATGTTGATGACATCTGGCACCGCATTCGCTGCAGACAAACATGCTCATGGCCATGAGGACAAGCCCCTCCACGGAGGCTTGATCACGGAAATCAAGGATGTGGACTACGAGCTTGTAGCCAAACCCGATGTGCTGCAGCTGTACGTGCGCGATCACGGGAAACCGGTTGATGTCAGCAAGGCAACAGCAAAAATCACTTTGCTCTCAGGCAGCGACAAGCAAGAGATTGATTTGAAACCATCGGGTGACAAGCTTGAAGCAAAAGGCAGTTTCAAAGTCGCGCCCGGCACGAAGGTTGTCGCGCAGGTGAATCTTGCAAGCAAGGCAGCGACGGCACGATTTGTTCTGAAATGAATTCAGGGCCGAGAACGGCCTTCTCGGCATTTCTTTCCAACGCTCTTGAGAGGCAACTATGAAAACGCTTGTTAAAGGTATTTTTTTATCACTCGCAATACTTGCTTTGGCTGGCTGTGCGACGCCGGTTGATCGGTATGCTGAGAAACCCTACTGTCACACAGACCGTGGCAGAAACGCCTACTGCACCAAGGAAAATGCACCGAGTCTCAGCAAAGACGAGGAGGCAAAGCTATTTCCCTCTGATCCTGGCGCACTCACCGTATATGTCGTTCGTTACTGGGGTGACGGACACCATCCTTTGGACATATTGATCGATGGTGCGACGTCGATGGAGACTGTCCCAAACTCAATGATTCGGTTGCGACTAAGGCCGGGAAGCCATCGAATTTCCTTTGCGGTGGCCGGGAAATCCTATGACCGAACAGTCAATGGGCTTACGGGGGACGTCAAACTTCTCGGTGTCACTGGCACTGATTGGTCTTGGGGAAGTTCTCCCCATGCATGGGCTGACGATTCTGATGATCAAGTCAAGCGGCAAGCTCGCCGATCTCGTTTGATCAAAGACGTTTCGCTTCTGTGACCAATTCGGCCAAATCGTCAAATCCATGCTCTCAAGGCCTAAGTGTTACCATTCAGCTCTGAAAGCGGACGCGGGTTCGGTTCCGTGTTCCACCACCAAATACCGGTCCGATGAGGACCAAAGCGATACGAAAACCCGCATGGCATAAGGCCTTGCGGGTTTTTTCTTATCCGGTACTGTCCGATGACATCCATTGCGAACCAACCCTTTTAGGCATATCGTTAGGCATATAGCACTGTATGCCTTCAGGAGCGTATGCCTATGCCTCGAGTCACTCGTCCACTCAGTACAACAGAGATCAAAGCTGCTAAGCCAAAGGAAAAGGACTATTCCCTCTGTGATGGTGGTGGTCTGGAGATCTGCATCAAGGCTAATGGCTCCAAGCTATGGCGGTTCCGTTACTACCGCCCAGTCTCCAAACAGCGGAACATGATCAGCTTTGGCTCATGGCCAGAGATGGGCCTATCAGAAGCCAGAGATGCCCGCAGTAAAGCGAAGTCACTCTTGCAGCAAGATATAGATCCGCAATCGCATCGCGAAGAAAAACTGGCGGCAGTCAAAGCTGAGACCGAAAATACTTTTTTTGCTGTTGCCGAACGCTGGTTCAACGTCAAGAGGTCATCGGTTACACCAGCTTATGCTGAAGATCTATGGCGCTCGCTTGAGCTATATCTATTTCCTGATATCGGCCAAAAACCAATCACTGAGGTTAAAGCCCAAACGACTATTCAGATCATCCAGCCGATTGCCGCTGCAGGCAAACTGGAAACCGTCCGGCGTTTAGCCCAGAGAGTAAATGAGATCATGACGTATGCCGTGAACTCAGGGCTGATAGATGCCAATCCCTGCGCGGGGATCAGCAAGGTTTTTCAAAAACCCGAGAAAAACCACATGCCAACGCTGACCCCTAATCAGTTACCAGAACTAATGAACAAACTTGCCAAGGCCAGTATCAGTCTGCAGACAAGGCTGCTGATCGAATGGAGTCTGCATACTCTCGTCCGGCCAAGCGAAGCGGCAGGAGCCAGCTGGAAGGAAATTGACTTCGAAAACAAACTTTGGCGGATCCCTGCCGAGCGGATGAAGAAACGCAAGTCGCACAATATTCCTCTTACCGAACAGAGCTTGGCACTACTGGAGTTGTTACGGCCAATCAGCGGTCATCGCGAATTTCTCTTTCCTGGGCAACGAGATCCGAAGACCCATACCAATGAACAGACAGCTAATGCCGCGCTTAAGCGTATGGGGCTAAAAGGGCAGCTGGTTGCTCACGGTCTACGAGCTTTGGGCAGTACAACCCTCAACGAGAAGGGGTTTGATGCGGATGTTATCGAAGCTGCGCTGGCACACTCAGATAAAGACGAAGTGCGTAGCGCCTACAACCGCACAGATTATCTGGAACGACGCCGAGAGATGATGGCATGGTGGTCTAAACACATTCATGTACAGGATCTTTAGCAGCAACAAATTGAAATAGATATAAAAATGGCTTCGATTGTGATCTGATTTTATCGCCAAACAAAACCGCCACGCACGAAGCCATGACCATTATCGATGCCAACCACTATCTTGAGCAACTTCTCTCTCCTGCCGAACTCGACCGCATTGCCCGTGACTGCCAATTTTGCTTGCGCAAACGAGCCATTACGCCTGCCATGCTGGTGACTGCACTCTTGCGGGCACTTGGCTGCGACCAGGTCGATGGTATCGCTGGATTGCACCATCATTTCAATGCCTTGCAACTGGTTGATGCCCATCAGGTTTCCTACAAGCCCTTTCACAACCAGTTGCGCAAAGCGTCGTTCGCCCTGTTCATGAAGGCGCTGGTTGAACGGGCTATCGCCTTGCGTATCGGCCAACAGATGAAGACTGCATCCCTTGGCGCATTCAAACAGGTGTTGTTGCAGGATGGTACTTCCTTTGCCGTCCACAAAAGCGGCCGAAGTGTTTCCGGAAGGTTCAAGACCATTAGCCCGGCGGCAATCGAGTGTCATATGCTCATGTCTCTATTGGAGCAGCGTCCAGTTTGCATGCAGGTCTCTGCCGATACGGCGTCAGAGCGCCAGTTCCTGCCTGAGCCCGAGCGGCTCAATAACAGCCTGCTGTTGGCGGACGCGGGTTACATCGATATGGCCTACTTTGCGAAGGTAAACGAGGCGGGCGGTTTCTATCTGGTCAGGGGTAGTAAGAGCCTGAACCCGAAGATTATCCGGGCATGGCGCGGTGCCGAACGGGAAGTGCCGAAGCTGGCGGGCCTGTCACTCAAGGATGCTGGACGGCGGCACTGTCGGGCAGAGGTACTGGATATGGTGGTGAAATCGGGCAAGTTCGAGTATCGGCTGATCCGACGCTGGTTTGCCGAGGAGAAACGGTTCTGTATCTGGATGACCAATCTGCCACGAGAGGCATGGCCAGCAGAGCGGGTGATGAGCCTGTACCGCTGTCGTTGGCAGGTGGAGCTGCTGTTTAAGGAGTGGAAGTCGCACAACCGGCTCAAGGGCTTTGTGACAGGTCAGAAAGCCATTGCCGAGGGGCTGGTGTGGGCCAGCCTGTTGTCGCTGGTGATGAAAAGACGGGTAGCTCAGACGCTGATGGGGGACGGTTTATCCACACTGAAAGCGGCGAAAAATAGCGGAACCTGGTGGTTCCCGTTATTGGAAGCGGTTGCTCATCGGGCGTTGGAGGAAATAAGAGAGCGTCTGGAATGGGCTGCCGTTTACTTGGCGAAAAATGCCCGTCGAACCAAGCAGCGAAAATCGATACAGAACAGGACCTTAGAAGGAGTTTCAAATGAAGTGTTTTCTTAAGGTCCTGTATATGAGCCGGTGTTCAGCTTTTTTCGCAGGGGATAGAGCGCCATCATAATGAAAGGCAATACCAGATAAAATTGCCATTCAACGGACAAAGACCAGGTATGTAAAAACCAGTTCTCATGGGAGTCGAGGGCAAAATAGTCCCCGGACTCTTTATTCAGTTTCAAATTGGAAATAAATAAGGCGGCATAGCCAATGTAATTTCCGAGCTTCTGATACTCATTTGTCGGTAACCAGAAAAACGTCGTAACGGCGACAATCAGGCACATCGCCAGCAGCGCGGGAATTATTCTTTTGCAGCGGGCGGCATAAAACTGAAGAAGATTAAAGCTGTTTCGTTCCAGTCCGGTAGCGATGATTTTGGTCATCAAAAAGCCGGAGATAACGAAAAACACATCCACGCCAGCGAAGCCGCCGGGCAGCAGCGTGGCGGTAAAGTGGTAAAACACGACAGATAGAATGGCTATTCCGCGCAGCAGGTTAATGTCCTGCCGGAAATCGCGGTCAACTGAGAGGCTTGAGGCTTCCTCTAAGGATAAGTTGATGTTTGCCATTATGATTCCTGAAGGGAGAGATCAGAATAGTGAATGCGGGATGCATTCTAACAAAAACAGTAAAAGAGTTCTTATGTTCTGATGCGCAGGTGGGATTCAGGACATACTCAAGCCAGTAATTGACAATGGTCCCTTAGCGGGACCATTAATAAAACAATAACGCACGTTACGGTTTATTCGATGTTCTGGATCTGCTCGCGCATTTGTTCAATCAGCACTTTCAGTTCAATCGCAGAGTTGGTTACTTCGGCATTGATTGACTTAGACGCCAGGGTGTTCGACTCACGGTTGAACTCCTGCATCATAAAGTCGAGACGACGACCGACGGCCTCTTTCTTCTTCAGAATGTTGTAGGTCTCTTTGACGTGCGCTTCCAGACGGTCGAGCTCTTCCGCAACATCGATACGCTGAGCCATCAACACCAGCTCCTGCTCGAGGCGGTTGTTCTCCAACTGGACTTCGGCATCTTCCAGCTTGGCAACCAGACGCTCGCGCTGCCACTGGAGGATCTCCGGCATGTGGGCGCGGACTTTCGCCACTTCGCCGCTAACGCCTTCCAGACGCTGCTCGATGAGCGTTTTCAACGCCTGACCTTCGGTTTCACGGGCGAGGATGAAATCGTCCAGCGTGCTGTCCAGCGCGCTAAGGATCTCGGCGGTAATTGCATCCAGATCCTGTTCGCCTGCGGCCATCACGCCAGGCCAGCGCAGAATATCCACCGGGTTGATTTCGCCTTCGTCGCTCTGCATTTTGACCCAGTTAGCCGCATTCACCAGCTGTTTAGCCAGCTTCTCGTTGAGGATCAGTTCCCCTTGTGCGCTCGCATCGGGCTCAAAACGCAGATTGCATTCAATCTTTCCGCGGGTCAGGCGAGCGCGAATACGCTCACGCACCACCGGCTCAAGGCTGCGGAACTGCTCTGGCATACGGAAATAGGTTTCAAGATAGCGTTGGTTTACCGAGCGCATTTCCCAGGTAGCGCTGCCCCAGCTACCCTTGATTTCACGGCGGGCGTAGGCGGTCATACTGCGGATCATAGATGTTCCTGTTTTCGTAATAATGAATGCAGAGGATTATAGCTATGCGAACGAGGACTTAACAGGAATAGTGATGAAATACTTGGATATGAATTCTTTTCTACCGCAAGGGTATAATGTGCTTAAAAGTAGCTGCTTAAAGTTTAGCGATATTTGATATGCTAAATAACAGGTTAATGTTTTTATTCTATTATTCATGCTTGTTGCAAATATATTTCGTTACTCACAATCAAAACATAATCTTGAAAAATGAAATGGGGGTTTGCATTAAGCATTTTATATATATTGTTCAAAACTATTCATACAAGTGAAATTAAGTCGCGCATTAATTTTATTTCCTTTATGAATACTATCAATTTAATTATAAGTATGATTTTGCATAAGGTTTTTTTAAGTTTTCGTAGTATTGCTCGCAGATAGGATACCGGGTATAGTCCCTGTCAGGAAAGTTATTATAAAAAGGATTTTAAGATGGATGTTATTTTTAACAAAGTCATCAGGGAATTCTTCCCCGATACTAAACTACCTTTTTGGAAAAATTGGCTTTTCAGACGAGCATTTTGTAATAAAGCGTTTTCACGTTTGATTCATGATGATCAAATTTTTAATAAAAAAGGGATCTCCTGGGTTAATTCAGTTATTGATTTTTTCAAAGTAAATTGTGTAACGGATATCTGCGATTACAATAACATCCCTCGACATGGTGCTGCGGTTGTTATTTCAAACCATCCCACCGTTATGGATGGTTTGTCCTTAATACATACTGTGTCCAGGGTCCGTAAAGATATAAAAATAGTTGCGAACCACATTTTACCTATTATCTTCCCACAGGTATCAGAGCTTAAGATTGGAATTAAAAATATGGCTGGAAAAATGAGTCATAAGAAGTTCCGAGAGATGAACGACCATCTAAAAAATGGTGGTGTATTAATTATTTGTCCCGCTGGCAAATTGGCCAGTTGGTCACTTTCTGGATTACAAGAGCATGCATGGAATCCTGGTTTTTTACAGTTGGCGATGCGAAATGATGCGGCGCTAGTGCCTGTTCATATTACTGGTGCGAATAGTAAAACCTATTATTTTATGGCAACAATCTGGCGACAGTTATCCAACCTTATGATTATTCGCGAGTCTTTACGCCATCGCGGAAAAACCATTAAGGTTAAAATAGGACAGCAAATTTGCTTATCGTCCTTCGAGAAATATAACAAAGATCTCTCTGCAGCAGCCAATGCGTGTTCAATGCATCTCCAGAGCACCGGTAAGAATGGACCTGCGCTACTGGATACTGTCTCCCCGCAAGAACATATCGAAAGCAAAAGTGCATTAATCAATGCGATAAATGAGTGCGAAATCCTGAGACAGTTTAATGATGGTAAAAAGTTACTGATTTATCGTCGCAACACTGCCGGTAACTCGCCAATTATTGATGAATTAGGGCGCTTACGTGAACGCTGTTACCGCGATATTGGATCAGGTTCTGGTAAAGATAAAGATAACGATATTTTTGATGATAGCTATTTTCATGTCATTTTATGGGACCCCTCTGACACAGAAATCCTCGGTGCGTATCGAGTGATACCCGTCGGCGAGCAATTAGCCCGTAAGGGAGTCACAGGTCTCTACAGCAATAGCTTGTTTGAATATCACGAAGGGGCCTACACCTGCTTAGAAAAATCTGTGGAAATTGGTCGTGGATTTATCCAGAAACCCTATCAAAAAAGTATCGCACTTGATTATTTATGGCGAGGAATTTTTGATTTTGTTAAAAAATATCCTGTCTATAAATATTTGTTAGGTGTTTTGACGATTCCAGGATCTTTTCCAGAAGATATACAAAAGCTCATCGTGAACTTTTATAACATATATTTTTCAACGACAAATCAATTTTGCACGCCTGTAGATTTGTTTACGGCAGACGAGCCTCAGTTCTCTAACCATTTCTCCGGTAAAGATTTCAAAAATGACTGGATCATGCTCAACAATCTCCTGAGAGAAAGAGGTTATGAACTGCCATGGCCTTTCAAGCAGTGTGCTAAGTGGTTTTCGCCTGGAGGATCGGCGGTCATATGTTTTACAAAAGACGTCTCTTTTAACTCCATAGCAGGATTGAACCTTAGCGATATTGAAAAGCTAAATCAAATTTATTTCAAACATTATTTTAAGGATTAAATTATACATCACTGTATAAATATTATAGGCATATGGATGTGTGATGATGCAAAAGCCAAAAAAGACATTTTTAGCGCTGATAGCGGTACTGGTAATAACAGGCTGTGATAGCAAACCAGACAACATTTTCTCTGGATATTCACATGGAGAATTTGTATACCTCTCTTATTCTGGTACTGCGAGAATTGAACGGTTGTTAGTAAACAAAGGAGATGAAGTCACAAGCGGGCAAGAGTTGGTTAAGATTGAGTCATTTGATGCCCAAAATACTCTCTTGCAGGTTGAGGAAAAGCTGTCAGCTGAAAACGCATTATTGCGAAATTTAGCATCGGGAGAACGGCCTGAAGAGTTAGATATAATACGTGCTCAGATTAAAAAATCACGATCTTCAGAATCACAGGTTAAGCGCCAGCTTGAACGTTATCGTGATCTTTATGCCAAACAAGCCATATCACGGGCGGAATGGGAAGATATCAGCGATGAATTAACGCAAAAAGGCGCACAGGTTGAAGAGTTAATTAACCAGTTAAAAGCGCGCCAGCTGCCTGCCCGTCAGGATGAGATTAATAAACAGCTTGCGCAGGTAGAAGCCGTCAGGCTTGAACGGGATAAGGCTCTTTGGGATGTTCAGCAGACTACAATTGTTTCTCCGGTTAATGCCAGGGTCTTTGATACCATTTATCGAGCCGGGGAACGCCCTTCTGCGGGCAGCCCAATAATCAGCCTGCTACCGCCCGATAATATCAAGGTACGCTTCTTTATACCCGAAGCGATGCTCGGTAAATTTAAAGTCGGAACGAAAGTTAAGCTTTCATGTGATGGCTGTTCAGAGGCAATCCCTGGCATAATTAATTATATAAATCCTGAAGCCGAATTTACGCCCCCCGTTATTTACAGCACGAAACGCCGCGAGAAACTCATTTTCATGGCTGAGGCTATTCCTGCCCGGGAACAGGCTGCGCGTATGAAAATCGGTCAACCGTTTGATGTGGAAATCATTCCGGATGCATAATCTTTGTATTGATGTAAAAAACCTCAATAAGCATTTTGGCGAGCATCATGCCGTAAAAGATTTTTCTCTTCAGGTGGCAAAAGGGGAAATTTATGGTTTCCTCGGCCCAAACGGTAGCGGAAAAACAACGTCTATCCGGATGATGTGCGGTTTGATCACCCCAGATTCAGGAGAAGGCTCTTGTCTGGATATGGACATTTTTACCCAACGGGAAGAAATCAAAAGAAATATTGGCTACATGACCCAGTATTTCTCCATGTGGGGAAGTTTGACTATTCGGGAAAACTTACTTTTTATCGCCCGGTTATATAGTCTCGACCAACCTAAAGCACGGGTTGAACGCGCACTTTCAGAGTTAGGTCTTACCTCCCGACAGCATCAACTGGCGAAGGTCCTTTCTGGCGGCTGGAAGCAGAGAATGGCCCTTGCGGCATGCATGCTGCATGAGCCTGTTTTGCTGTTTCTGGATGAACCTACCGCTGGCGTGGATCCAAAGGCGCGACGCGAGTTCTGGCAGATGCTGCATCAGCTATCTGACAGGGGAATATCGATACTGGTCAGCACGCACTATATGGATGAGGCTGAGCGCTGCCATAAGGTTGCCTATCTGTCTTATGGCCGATTACTGGCGAATGGGACTATTCCTTCCATTATCGCGGCGCAGAATCTGATTACCGTGAGAACCAGCGGTGCCGGATTGACGGCACTTGAAAGCCAGTTGCAGCGTCTACCGGAGATTGAACAAACCGTTATTTTTGGCAATCAGCTTTATATTACCTCCACAGATGAGGCGAAGTTAAAAGCCACGCTTTTTGCATTTACCCAAAAGGGCTATGAGTTCTGCCAGGTTGATACCAATCTGGAAGATGCATTTACCTATTTAATGAAAAGTGACTGTGAAAAAAATTAATATAAACTTCTCCATAACCCGCTGGATTGGCGTGGTTATCAAGGAAATTCACGAATTGCGTCGTGATAAAGTCAGTATCGGCATGGTGATCCTTACGCCTATTTTTCAGCTGATTATCCTTGGCTATGCAATAAATATGGATCCCCATAATTTGCCAACTGCGTTATTAAATTACGATACCGAACGCATGAGCCAGGTTTTTGTGACGAGTGCGCAAAATACCGGATACTTTTCGATGATACCTGTTGAGTCTGAAGAGGCTGCGCATAAAGCGTTTGTCCGGGGAGACGTCACCTTTATCGTGACTATTCCGGAAGGGTTTACACGTAACCTGCTCCGCGGCGACAAGCCTCAACTGTTAATTCAGGGCGATGCTATCGACCCAATGACAACGGGGAATGCGCTAAGCGCGCTGGTACAGGTTGCAAAATCGGCATTTCGGCAAGATTTGCCGGGAAACATGCGCGTAGCGCAAAAAGAGGATGATTTCGATCTGGTTATACATCGAATGTTTAACCCAGAAGGAATTACCCAGTTTAATACTATACCCGGTATTATGGGGTCGATACTCAGCACGACATTGATTCTCATGACAGCCTTGTCTATTACGCGTGAACGAGAAAACGGCGCGTTAGAAAATTTGCTGGTCTCTCCGTTGACCGGGTTGGAAGTGATTGTTGGGAAAATAACGCCTTTTGTTATCATTGGCCTTTTTCAGGCGACGTTAATACTGATCGCCGCCGTTCTGTTGTTCGATATCCCTCTTCACGGCAGCGTTTTCCTGCTGTTTATGGTGTTATTGATTTATGTTTTTCTTTGCCTTTCCATTGGCATTGGCATTTCTGGCCTGGCGCAAAATCAGTTGCAGGCGCTGCAAATGTCGTCCTTTTACTTTATCCCTTCAATCATGCTTTCCGGCTTTATCAGCCCCTTTATTAGTATGCCGGATTGGGCGAAAGCGATTGGCTCCTGTTTACCGCTGACCTATTTTATCCGGCTGGTTAAGGGCATTATGCTGAAAGGATATTCTGCAGCGGCATTGCTACCCGATCTTTTGCCGCTGATTGGCCTTGCGGTGGGTGTGATTGCCATAGGCTTGAAATCCTATCGCAAAACGCTGGACTGACATTATGTGTGTGCCCGGCAGGGGTTGGCATAGGCTTTTAGCCATGAAATTCGTATAATGCCGCCCACACATTCGTTTCAAGCCGGAGATATCATCATGCGTCCATCAGGCCGTAGCGCTAATCAGGTGCGCCCCGTCACCCTGACCCGTAACTATACAAAACACGCTGAAGGCTCCGTGCTGGTTGAATTTGGTGATACCAAAGTGCTGTGCACCGCCTCCATCGAAGAGGGCGTGCCGCGCTTTCTGAAAGGCCAGGGTCAGGGCTGGATCACTGCCGAATACGGCATGCTGCCGCGTTCCACCCACACCCGTAACGCTCGCGAAGCGGCGAAGGGTAAGCAGGGTGGCCGTACCATGGAGATCCAGCGTCTGATCGCACGTGCCCTGCGCGCCGCGGTTGATCTGAAAACCCTGGGCGAGTTTACCATTACCCTGGACTGCGACGTGATCCAGGCGGACGGCGGCACCCGAACTGCCTCTATTACCGGTGCCTGTGTGGCGCTGGCCGATGCCCTGAACAAGCTGGTTGCAGCCGGTAAGCTGAAAGCGAACCCGATGAAAGGCATGGTTGCGGCGGTGTCTGTGGGTATCGTCAACGGCGAAGCGCTGTGCGATCTGGAGTACGTTGAAGACTCGGCGGCAGAAACCGACATGAACGTGGTGATGACCGAAGACGGTCGTATCATCGAGGTTCAGGGCACCGCAGAAGGTGAGCCGTTTACCCACGAAGAGCTGCTCTCCCTGCTGGCGCTAGCCCGAGGGGGAATCGAATCTATCGTAACGACGCAGAAGGCGGCGTTAGAAAATTGATTTTAAAGGCGACTGATGAGTCGCCTTTTTTTTGTCCGTAGAAAAGCAAAAGTAAGATGAGGAGCGAATCCATGAAACCGTATCAGCGCCAGTTTATTGAGTTTGCGCTTAGCAAGCAGGTACTTAAGTTTGGCGAATTCACGCTGAAATCCGGGCGCAAGAGCCCCTATTTCTTTAACGCCGGGCTGTTTAATACCGGGCGCGATCTGGCACTGTTAGGCCGCTTCTACGCCGAAGCGCTGGTGGATTCCGGAATTGAGTTCGATCTGCTGTTTGGCCCGGCGTATAAGGGCATCCCGATTGCAACCACCACCGCCGTGGCGCTGGCGGAGCATCACGATCGCGACGTGCCGTACTGCTTTAACCGTAAAGAGGCCAAAACCCACGGTGAAGGCGGTAACCTGGTCGGTAGCGCGCTGCAGGGCCGTGTGATGCTGGTAGACGACGTGATCACCGCCGGTACCGCTATCCGAGAATCCATGGAGATTATTCAGGCCAACAATGCCACGCTTGCGGGCGTGCTGATCTCGCTGGACCGCCAGGAGCGCGGACGTGGCGACATCTCCGCTATCCAGGAAGTGGAGCGCGACTACAACTGCAAAGTGACCTCAATCATCACCCTGAAAGACCTGATTGCCTATCTGGAGGAGAAGCCGGAGATGGCTGACAGCCTGACGGCGGTGCGTGCGTATCGCGAAGAGTTCGGCGTCTGAGTTAATTGCCCGGTGGCGTTTCGCTTACCGGGCCTGCAATGTTATTGCAGCTGGGCCGCCACTAACGGCCAGCGAGCATCGAAATCGTCCGTTGGACGATATTTGAATTCGCTGCGCACAAAGCGAGAGAGCATCCCTTCACAGAACGCCAGTACTTGTCCCGCAAGCAGCGATTCATCTGTGCTGAAACCTTCGCCTTCGCGCATCTTCTTTTCGCGTAATACCTGGCGCAGCTGCGCTTCAATACGTTCGAAAAGCTGGTTGATACGCCCCTGCAGTCTGTCCTGTTCAAACATCAGCGCGTGGCCGGTCAGGATACGGGTTAAACCCGGATTGCGCTCGCCGAAACCGAGGATCAGCAGGACAATCAGACGCAGCCGTGCGGTGGTGTCTTTTTCATCCTTCAGGATCAGGTTGATACGCGTGATCAGGCTATCTTCGATAAACTCGATCAGGCTGTCGAACATCCGCGTTTTGCTGGGAAAATGACGGTAAAGCGCCGCTTCTGACACGCCCACTGAGGCGGCCAGTTTTGCGGTGGTGATGCGTTGACTACCATCGCTGGATTCAAGCATCAGAGCCAGAGATTGAAGTATTTCTTCGCGACGATTCCTTTTCGCTGTTTGTTTTTCTGCCATGTTACAAAATACCCCTGAAAATAAGCACCTGTCAGGCTGGCATCCACACAACGACCGCAAACGGATGTTTGCGGTTTGTTATTACGTTATGCGTTGTGGAATGCGTATAGCCGGGTTTATTTACGCCCGGAATGGCCAAAGCCGCCTTCGCCGCGATCGGTCGCGTCGAAATCTTCTACCAGATTAAATTCAGCCTGTACCACCGGGACGAACACCATCTGGGCGACACGCTCGCCGGGCTGAATGGTGAAGCTGTCCTGGCCACGGTTCCAGACGGAAACCATCAGCTGACCCTGATAGTCAGAATCGATAAGTCCCACCAGGTTGCCCAGCACGATACCATGCTTATGGCCCAGGCCGGAACGCGGCAGGATCACCGCTGCCAGAGAGGCATCGGCAATGTGGATCGCAAGGCCGGTCGGCAGCAGCGTGGTGGCGCCCGGTGCCAGCTCTACGGCGTCGTCGAGGCAGGCACGCAGGTCAAGACCGGCAGAGCCGGAAGTGGCATAGGTCGGCAGTGGAAATTGCTGACCAACACGCGGGTCCAGAATCTTAACGTCGATTTTTTTCATCATAACGGGTAACGATCTCGTCCAGTAATTGTTGGCCCAGGAGTTCCTTGCGCTCAAGCGGTAAGACTTTATCTCCATCCTGCCAGAAAAGGTGCAATGCGTTGCTGTCGCTGTTGAATCCTTGTGAGGCCAGCGATACGTCGTTCGCGCAAATCAAATCGAGGTTTTTGCGGGTACGTTTTTGCCGGGCATATTCTTCCACATTATTCGTTTCAGCGGCAAACCCAACGACGTAAGGGCGACGATCTTTTAGTGCGGCGACCCCGGCAACAATATCGGGATTTTTCACCATTTTCAGTGTGATTTCATCGCCTTGCTTTTTGATTTTCTCATCCGCTATGGCGGCAGCGCGGTAGTCCGCCACGGCGGCACAGCCAATAAAAATCTGCTGCTGTTGCGCCTGGGCCTGCACTGCGGCTTCCATTTCCAGCGCGGTGGTAACGTCGATGCGCTGCACGCCCGGCGGTGTAGGTAGCGACACCGGGCCGCTCACCAGCGTGACCTTTGCCCCGCGCAGTGCGGCGGCGGCGGCAATCGCAAAGCCCATCTTGCCGGAGCTCTGGTTGGTGATATAGCGCACCGGATCCAGCGGTTCACGCGTCGGACCCGCGGTAATCATGATGCTGAGATGTTGCAGATCGTTGACAGGTGAAAAATGGCTGGCGGCCAGATCCACAATTGCCAGCGGATCCAGCATGCGGCCCGGGCCGATGTCGCCACAGGCCTGGCTGCCGCTGTCCGGCCCCCAAATCAGCAGTCCGCGAGAGGCGAGGGTCGCCAGGTTATGCTGGGTTGCGGCGTTGCGGTACATCTGCTGGTTCATGGCAGGGACCACGGCGACAGGCGCCGGCGTGGCCAGGCAGATAGTGGAAACCAGGTCGTTGGCCATGCCGGCGGCAACGCGGGCGATGAGATCGGCGGTAGCCGGGGCGAGGATGACTAAATCGGCCCACTTACCCAGCTCGATGTGGCCCATCGCGGCCTCTGCCGCAGGATCGAGCAGGCTGTCCGAGACCGGGTAGCCTGAAACGGCCTGCAGGCTCATTGGCGTAATAAACGCTTTGCCCCCTTCGGTTATTGCCACCCGCACGTCCGCCCCGCGCTCGCGTAAACGGCGCACCAGTTCTGGCGCTTTGTAGGCTGCAATGCCGCCGCTCACGCCAAGAACGATTTTTTTACCGGCCAGGCTCATCATGATTCTTTCCTGTTGGGTTCACCTGAGAGGCGGGCATTTTATCACAATCCGAAAAGCATCGTGATGTTGTCCATCCGCCACTTTGCGAGGCGTTACGCAAGACGAGAAATCCGTCGTCGTGAGGCGTCGGGGTCTGTGGCAGCATAGCCTGGTCATGGAGGAGGAGAGAGTATGGAGACGTTATCCCCGCTGTTGCCGCGGGAAAAACTGCTGCGCGATGGCGCGATGCTGCTGACGGACGAAGAGCTGCTGGCGCTGTTCCTGCGTACCGGGACCCGGAGTAAAAATGTGTTTGCCCTTGCCAGAGATCTTTTGCAGCATTTCGGCTCTCTGCATGGTTTGTTGTCCGCAGAGATGAAGGATTTCCGGCGGGTAGAGGGTATTGGTCTGGCGACATTCGCTCAGCTGAAAGGCATTGCTGAGCTTGCTCAACGCTACTACTGCTCGGGGATACGAGGCATCAACCCGCTGAAAGATCCGCAGATGACCCGGGAGTTTGTGCGCAGCCAGCTGGCGGAAGAGGAGCGCGAGATCTTTATGGTTATCTTCCTCGATAATCAAAATCGGGTACTGAGCCACAGCCGCTTATTTTCAGGAACCCTGAGCCATGTTGAGGTGCATCCACGGGAAATTGCACGCGAAGCGATAAAAGTGAATGCCGCGGGCGTGATCCTCGCGCATAATCACCCCTCAGGGCGCGCCGAACCGAGCAAAGCCGACAGAGACGTGACCGCACGCATCATCAAATGCTGTCAATTCATGGACATTCGTGTTCTTGATCATCTGGTCATTGGCCGCGGAGAGTACGTTTCGTTTGCTGAACGTGGGTGGATTTAAGCCATTTCTCGCGATCCATCGGGATCTTTGTCTGTTCGGGACTTGAGCACATCCTCGAGTCAGCGTATACTACGCCACCTTTGAGAATCTCGGGTTTGGCATTTGGGCCTGGCAATCGATGGTTCACTTAGAATCGCGATGACTGGGCTGTAAAGCCTGACGAGGCGCCGATACCCCATACGAAGCTCGAGCTAATTTGATTTTTGGAGAATAGACATGTCCCGAGTCTGCCAAGTTACTGGCAAGCGTCCGGTGACCGGTAACAACCGTTCCCACGCACTGAACGCGACTAAACGCCGTTTCCTGCCGAACCTGCACTCTCACCGTTTCTGGGTTGAGAGCGAGAAGCGTTTTGTCACCCTGCGTGTATCTGCTAAAGGTATGCGTGTTATTGATAAGAAAGGCATCGATACAGTTCTGTCCGAACTGCGTGCCCGTGGCGAAAAGTACTAAGTACTTAAAGAGGAAATAAATCATGGCTAAAGGTATTCGCGAGAAAATCAAGCTGGTTTCTTCTGCTGGTACAGGTCACTTCTACACCACCACGAAGAACAAACGTACTAAGCCGGAAAAACTGGAACTGAAAAAATTCGATCCAGTTGTACGCCAGCACGTACTGTACAAAGAAGCTAAAATTAAATAATTTTAGAATCCTTGTATTGAAAAACCCCGCATCTGCGGGGTTTTTTGCATTCTGCATCCCAACGGAGGAACCATGCCTGAATTACCTGAGGTAGAGACCAGCCGCCGTGGCATTGAGCCTCACCTGGTCGGTGCGACCATTCTTCATGCTGTTGTCCGCAACGGTCGTCTGCGCTGGCCGGTGTCTGATGAGATCCACGCCCTGAGCGATAAACCCGTCCTTAGCGTGCAGCGCCGTGCAAAATACCTGCTGCTGGAGCTGCCCGACGGCTGGATCATCATTCACCTGGGGATGTCCGGGAGCCTGCGCATCCTCAGCGAAGAACTGCCTGCTGAAAAGCACGACCACGTCGATCTGGTGATGAGCAACGGCAAAGTGCTGCGCTATACCGATCCGCGCCGCTTCGGGGCCTGGCTGTGGACGAAGGAGCTGGAAGGGCATAACGTGCTGGCGCACCTGGGGCCGGAGCCGCTCTCAGACGCGTTCAACGCGGAGTACCTGAAGGCGAAGTGCGCAAAGAAGAAAACCCCTATCAAACCCTGGCTGATGGATAACAAGCTGGTGGTCGGCGTGGGGAATATCTACGCCAGCGAATCGCTGTTTGCCGCCGGGATCCATCCCGATCGGTTAGCCTCATCGCTTTCCGCCCAGGAGTGCGAACTGCTGGTCAGGGTAATTAAGGCGGTGCTGCTGCGCTCAATTGAGCAGGGCGGAACCACCCTGAAGGATTTCCTGCAAAGCGACGGCAAGCCGGGCTACTTTGCCCAGGAGCTGCAGGTCTATGGCCGTAAAGATGAGCCGTGCCGGGTGTGCGGTACGCCGATTGTGGCAACGAAGCACGCCCAGCGCGCCACGTTCTATTGCCGTCAGTGTCAGAAGTGATGAGCAGGCCGGGCAAGCGCAGCGCCGCCCGGCAAGAAGAGTTATTTCAGCTTATCCATCAGCGCCTGATGCACGCTGGCCGGTAAGAAATGGGTGACATCGCCCTCGTGGCGCGCCACCTCTTTCACCAGGGACGAAGAGATAAACGACCACTCTTTGGATGGCATCAGGAAGACGCTTTCCAGCTCGGGCATCAGGTGGCGGTTCATGTGCGCCAGCTGCATCTCATATTCAAAGTCGGCCACCGCGCGCAGCCCACGAATTAAGATATTGGCCTGCTGAGCGCGGGCAAAATTCGCCATCAGATCGCTAAAGCCCACCACGTCCACATTGGGCAGGTGCGCCGTTGCGGCTTTTGCCAGCGCAACGCGCTCATCGAGATCAAACAGCGGCTTTTTGCTGGGGCTGGCGGCAATCGCCAGGATCACCGTATCAAACATGCTGGCGGCACGGGTGACGATATCAATATGGCCGTTGGTGATGGGATCGAAGGTACCCGGATAAATCGCTTTTGTGCTCATGGCTCACGCTTTCTCTGAGTAGCCGCGGCTCAGCGCCCACAGCTCGGTGTATTTATTAAAAGTATACTGGGCGTTAACCACCGCCAGTAACCAGCCCTGTTTCCCGTCCAGCACGCCACCACGCAGCACCAGCGTCTTCAGAAACGCCCCTGCGGTGTGGCTGAAAATTCCTGCCAGTGAGGTTCTCTTGCCGCGCTGGTGACGCTCCTGGGCCCACGCCGTGGCGTAATTAAGCTGTTTACGCTGGAAGCTGGCGAAATCACGGCAGGTGAGATGCAGCAGATCGCCGTCGAGGGCAATCACGGTCGAACCGTCGCAGGCCAGCGATTCATGAACCAGGTTATCGTTGTACTGATAGCGCGTGCGCGGGTAAAGGCGCATCACGCGATCGGGATACCAGCCGCTGTGTCGCATAAAGCGGCCGAGGAAGTAGTTGCGCCGGGCGATGCTGTAGACGGCGTCGGGCTGAGGGGCAGCCAGTACGCGCTGGATGGCCTGTTGAAGCTCAGGCGTGACGCGCTCGTCGGTGTCGATCATCAGGACGTAATCGCCGGTGGCGAACTGCTGCGCCCGCTGGCGCTGGATGCCATAACCCTGCCAGTCGGTATTAACATGCACCTGTACACCGGCGGCGCGGGCGACGTTAACCGTGTCGTCGGTACTGCCGGAATCAAGCAGGACAATCTCATCGGCCCATGCCACGGAGGCAAGGCAGTCCGGCAGCAGGTCAGCGGCGTTTTTGGCGATCATGACCACCGAAAGACGCGCAGGCATCAATGGCTCCGCACGGGCAGGTAAGGCTGCAGAAGTTGCAGCAGGCGGGTCAGCGCCCCCTGGTTCTGATGAAGCACTTCAACGGCGTGGCGGCCATACCACAGACGATAGTCTTCGTCGGTCAGCAGGGTGGAAATTTCCTTCACGACAGAGTTCGCATCGGTGACCGTAATCAGCCCGTCAGCCTGCTGCAGTTTGGCGCAGATATCTTTGAAGTTGAAAGTATGCGGCCCCATCAGCACCGGAATGGCGTGGGCTGCGGGCTCCAGCGGGTTATGCCCGCCACGCTCCACGAGGCTGCCGCCAACAAACGCCAGGTCGGCAATACCGTACAGCAGCATCAGTTCACCCATGGTATCGCCAATCACCACCTGGGTGCTGGCGGACGGGATTTCACCGCTGCTGCGCATCGTGAAGCTGAACCCGCCCTTTTGCACCATCTCGCGGGCGTCTTTAAATCGCTCAGGATGACGTGGCACCAGAATTAACAGCAGATCCGGGAAGGTTTCCAGAAGCTGGCGATGCGCCTGCAGGATAATCTCTTCTTCACCGTCGTGGGTGCTGGTGGCGATCCACACTTTGCGGCGCGGTGCCCACTGGCGACGCAGGGTCACTGCACGGGCTGCCAGCTCCGGCGTAACCGAAATATCAAACTTCAGGCTGCCGGTGACCGCCAGCTGGTTGCGCTTCAGGCCCAGCGACAGGAACCGGGCGCCATCTTCTTCATTTTGTGCCGCAATCAGGGTGATTTTGCTCAGCAGGCGGCGCATAAAGTTGCCCAGCTTGCCGTACCCCTTCGCGGAGCGCTCCGACAGACGGGCGTTGGCTACCACCAGCGGAATTTTGCGGGCGTGCAGGGCGGAAATCATATTCGGCCACAGCTCGGTTTCCATCACGATCACAAGCTTAGGGCGCACGGTGTTGAGGAAACGGTTCATGGCGCAGGGTAAATCATACGGCAGATAGACGTGATGCACGTCTTTGCCAAAGGCGGACATGGCGCGTTCGGAACCGGTTGGCGTCATGGTGGTGACGGTGATCGGCAAAGACGGATAGCGGTGGCGCAGGGCGCGGACCAGCGGAATAGCGGCCAGCGTTTCGCCCACCGAAACGGAGTGGAGCAGGATACCGTCCGGCGCAACTTTGTTGCGGCAATAACCATAGCGTTCAGCCCAGCGTTTACGGTAGGCAGGCGCTTTACGGCTACGCAGTAGCAGTCGTAGCCACACCAGTGGCTGAATAATATAGAGCAGAGCGGTATACAACAATTCCAAGCGATTATCCGTTTTTTCAGTTTCGGCGGGCAAATTCTAAGCATTTAGGCCGTTTAAAGCTATCCCTTTGGCGCTTTTGCTCAGCCATTTGCCTGTGTTACGTGCGTTCACAGATAAAAAAACGGGCATTAGCTGCCCGTTTAATTATTTCTGCTTAACGTTCCGCTTCCGGCAGCTCGTTCAGGTGATAGGTGACGCGCTCCGACAGTCCCCGAATATCACCCCCGGTGATGTAGTAGCTGTCGTCTTTCTGGTTCGGGTTACTGACCGCATACCCCAGCATCTTGTTGATCAGCGTCGCCATCTGGTAATGGTTGAGCGGGACCTGCGGGCTAATGTCGCTCATCGTATACGCCGGGTCGTTGCTGAAGTAGAGGAACGGCACCTGGGCAATGGGCATCTCGACGATGGAGTGACCGAACAGACCGCCATCGCCCACGCGTTCGCCGTGATCCGAGGTAATAAAGACCAGTACCGGCAGTTTGGATTTTGCCATCGCAGTCCGGATCGCCGACGCCAGCTCTTTGTCATACAGGCGCACGGCATCATCGTACTCGTTCTTCTTCTGCGCCACGTCATCACTCAGGCGTGGGGTAGAGAATTTGGCAAAGCCCTGCGGGATATTGCGCTCGTAAGGGATGTGCGGCGCACGGCTGTTCAGCACCATCAGGAAGGGTTTGTTCCAGTCCAGCTTCGCCTGCTCAACGGAAGGGGTCAGCACCACATCGGCACCCACGTCCGGCGCCGGGCGGATCTGCGTATCTTCCCACAGGTCGATATCGTGGATGCCAATCCAGTTGCTCAGCCCTTCCAGGCCCTGGGCGGAGATAAACGCCGTCTGGTAGCCCTGCTTTTTGGCATTGGTGAAGATGTTGGTCGACTTCGACTTATAGGCGGCGTAGTTGTCCGGCTCGCGCAGGTTGTTGACCAGCATCGGGATCGCCACACGTGTGGAGACCGCGTTCGAGACGATCAGACGGCCGGTCCCCTGATACTGCTGCATCAGCGCGTTCAGCTCAGGCGTGGTGTCGCGCTCATAGCCCAGCGCGCTGACGTGGTGCGGATTCAGGCTCTCGCCAATCGCCAGGATGATGGAGTATTTCCCGACCTGGCTGCCTTCAACCGGCTTAACCTCATAGGGCTCATAGTGCGCGATGTTCTGGTTCTCACCGGAAAGGGCTTCCGGGATCAGGCGAATGGCGCTGTAGCTCATGGCCGACAAACCGTTACGCAGCAGGGAGTGGCGCAGATCCGGGTTGAATTTGTACATCTGCCCGTCGATGGCTTTGTAGAACTGACCGGCAAACATCACCACGATAGCCAGCAGGCACGGCATAGCCACCCACTTATGCCACTGCGGCGCAAGGCGACGGGTAAAGACCAGCGCGAAGATCACCGCGACGGCCATGATGATAAAGTAGATCCCAAGCGATCCCAGACTGTCCGTAATGCCGCTGGCGATATCTTTGGTTTCGACAAAGGCCAGCCACACTTCGCTCGGGCCATAAAACTGGCCGTAGAACTGGTAATAGACCGCTTCCGATATCTGCACGATAAAGGTGACCGCCAGCAGGAGCCGGGTCAGGAAGTAACGGGCGCTGACGGCCGCCAGCAGGGAGATAATCAGGTACAGCGACATGTCGCTGGATTTCGGCTGGTACACATGGTCTTTCAGCAGGATGATGATTTCACACAGTGAAAACAGCACCAGGAATACCAGGGTTAATATCAGAGTACGCAGAATATTGCGGCGTGGCGTCAATGACGATCGTAAGGATGCTTTAAACATAAATGGACTCAAAGTAACTCAAAACTTCTTAGTCAGCGGGCGAATGGCTTTACCGAAACCAAAACGCAGTGCACGAACCAGGGTAGGGCGTTTATGCAGTCCTTTACGCCAGATATCTTCAAACAGGCTGAACCAGCGCGCGGCGACCGCTTCGCGGGAGTAGACCTGCAGACGCTTGTCACCCTGCTCACGCATCTGACGATAGAGTTCAGGGTGGTTTTTCAGCCGCATAATGGCATCGAAGGCTTCATCAGGCGTTTTGGCGATCAGGTAATCGAGTTCGCTTTCGCGAATAGCGCGATAGGACGGTTCATCGTCGCAGATCATCACCGTTTTGCCGAGCCAGTTGTTAATCAGCTTGCTGGCAGGTTTGCGGGCCAGTTTGTGGTCATGTGATTTACGGAAACTGATACAGACGTCGACGTCCTGGTAGTTGGTCCAGTTATCGAAGGAGATACGCAGGTCTATGCCTTGCTCAGCCAGACGCTGTTTGAAAGCCTCGCTGCGGAACGCCTCCGGGAAGCTGTCCACGCGGCCAAAAAAGGCCACGGTTTTAATGGTTTCATCGGTACGTTCGCGCGGTTTCACCCCCGGCTGCGGCCAGTAGGGGACGAAAACGCCGTTGCTGCGGTTGCCGGCTTCCGGGTTCTGATCCACCACCACGTCAGCGCCAATCACCGGTGGGCGGTCAGCACGGGCCACGACGGTCACGCCACGCCAGGGTTTAACGCGCGAGCCAAAATCATCGTTGTGCATCAGGTTGATGGCATCCGGGCGACACTCTGATCCAAAAGAACACTCAATGTCATCGCCGTAATAGTGCTTCAGCGCCAGGGTGGTCTGGAACGTCCAGCCGCCGCGCCCGCCACAGTAAAAACGCTCCGGAATGGTGTCCGGGTTTACGCGGTTATCCAGCAGCGTCTGGAAATCTGCATAGTTTTTAGCGATGAAATCAGCGCGGGAGACTGCGTGTAATTTAAGTTTGCTCATAATATCCGTTAGCCGATGATTTTCTTAAGACGGAAGTAACGACGCCCCAGGCGCCAGCGCTGACGCAAACCACGCGCGTTTTGCCAGATCATCGACCAGATGCCGCGATCGAACAGTTCCTGGGTGATTTCACGTTTTTTCGCGCTGTCTTCGATGTTGTTAATGCTGTGCAGAATACCCAGACCCTCTTTGGCGATTTGCCACTGACAGGCCGGGACACGCTTCACCTGTTCCGGGTGGCGCTTATTAATGGCGTCCAGCATTTCGAGGATCTTCATATAGTGACGTGACGAACGCATACGGGTGTCGTCGGTGCCAGGCGTATGGGAGACCGATGCAGAGTGGATCAGATAGTCGTAATAGACTTCGTCAATATACTGAACGCGTTTCGCGGTAAGCAGCACTTCTGTAGTCCAGGGAATATCCTGATGGCGCAGGCCATGCTCGAAGGTAAAACCCTGGGCTTTGATAAAGGCGTGGCGATAAATATTCAGCCAGGTGACATGCAGGAATTTGCGCGAGGCCAGCGCCATCTGCAGCCATTCGGGGCCGTCCAGTACGCCGGTTGAGGCCAGTTTGTCGGATGGGAAAATCTTTTTCGACGGGCGGCCATCGTCATAAATATAGGTGCCGTTGCAGGTCGCGACATCCAGCTGGCCCGCAAAGGCGATCTCCAGCAGGCGCGGATACATGCCAGGGTAAATAACGTCATCAATATCCGGGAACGCAACGTATTCGCCGGTAGCCACGGCAAGGCCGGTATTGCGCGCGGCTGATACGCCGCCATTAGGCTGGTTAATGACCTGAAAATGGGTAAATTCGTCGGCATAGCGGGAAATAATTTCAGCTGAGCGATCCGTCGAGCCGTCATTAACAATAATCAGTTCCAGACTCGGTAAATTCTGCTGTTTAATGCTGTCAAAAAAAGCGCTCAGGAATTTTTCGCCATTATAAACGGCAACGATGAGGCTTAATTGAGGCGTTTCAGACATGCTTTCTCCGTAAAAATACGCAGCAATTAAAAGGGTATAACCATTACATTCAACGGCATTTCGACAGCCGACAGGCTAAAGCGTTCCGCGCCAGAGTGTTAAACACCTCTGGCGCGGATAAATTATCAGGATGTTAGCTTTTCAGTCGGCGCAGGGCGTAGCGCGCACATGCCAACCAGCAGGCCGGTCAGTAACATATACTGCTCAAGATAGTGATCTTTGAGGTTATGGTCGACCATGGTTCGGCAGAAGAAGCCGACGGTAAAGAGCAGCAGGAACATCCCTACCATCATTTTACCGCGACGGAACTCCCGCCAACCGATATACCAGCAGCCCACCAGCAGGAGCAGCCAGCCCGCGATGCCGACAACACCGTTCTGAATACCGAATTCAATCAGGCCGTAGTGGCTGTGGGGAATGTTAATGCGGTTATCCTGGGTATCCCGGCGCAGCACATAGCGGAAGGCCTCTTTTTTGGCTCCTACGCCTGCCGGGTGTTCGGCAATTAACATCCAGCCCTGGTGGAAGAAGCTGGCCCGACAGCCATTAGAATGGTTCATCGGTACACCCAGACTGTTTACCGGTACGGCACCGTCTGTTTTGTTATAGCAAAAGCTGGTGAAAGGAGCATTCCAGCCAGCAATGGCATCACTTTCAAGGGTTTGCCAGCGTGGGTCAGTTTTCCAGGAGGCATAGCCGAGCAGCGCAGAGGCAACAATAAGGCCAACCAGAATACCACCGGTGACGATAACCCGGCTGCGGCGCATGCTGTGCAGGCTCAGCAGGATAAATGTAGAGAAAAGGCTACCGACCAGACCGATGGTGCCCCAGCGGGTATCCACCAGCGCGGTACAGACCAGGTTGCTCAACAGGATCAGCGTCAGGAACGGGGTTTTCAGGCGCAGGAAGCGTTGTTTTAACAGACCGCGCGCCAGCAACTCCGCAAGGATAAAGCCGGTGATCATGTTGATCTGGAAGCTCATGCGGGTGCGGTTATAGACAATCCGCGTTTCGCCCCAGTGAATAAAGCCGTCACGCCAGTAGAGCCAGAGAGTATCAAGCAGATGGACGCAGACCACGCCCCAGAAAAAGAGGATCACCAGCGTAAAGTAGCGCGCGGCGGTCACGGAAGGGTATGTCCTTTGGATCGCCGGTAATAGTACCAGGCCCGCACAGAACAGTAATACCGGACGTAACCACTGGCCGCTCCAGGCAGAAACCATCTCTTTTATGTCTGGCGCGACAAAAAAACCATTAATCAGAATAAAGAAAGTTAACGCCCATATAACAATAAGAACGAACTTAATTTTGCTTAAATCCAGCCGTTGTCTGGTAGTGCTTTTGCTAAAAAACAGACCAAGGGCGACAGCAACAATGGGATAAATCAAACCATTGCGGTGAAACGGCAGCTGATCGTTGGGAATAGGCCAGACAAAACATAAAGCCAGTACAGCAAGGACTAACAGACCTGTCAGAATGTTACGAGTATTTGTCATATATTTTGGGCTGGTTAAGGATTTTCGGTTCTTACCGGCTAATTAACAATGCAGTGAGCGATTTCCACGGTTTTTCAGTGGGAAATAAAAAGCCAAAGAAAACTATCACAAATACCTGACCTACAGAAGGACAATGTTTGTAAGCAAGAATAATCCCTATCGCGCCTTCAGGTACCGGGAGTTTATGTATTACCGGGGCCGTAACGGTTATAATTTGTTGTTATGCCAGCTATTGCACAATAACCAGGAAAAGTATGCATATTGTTCACACTGAAGCAGACGGGGGTAAGGGCGGCCAGCCGTTACGCATTATTAATGAATCTCTTGGGATGATTCAGCACGGCCATCAGGTGACCATACTTTGCCCGGAAAGTGCCCCGCTGCACGCCCTGGCACGCGATGCCGGGTTAACGGTGGTCACCATGCCGTTAAGGCGTAAAAATCTTCATAGCCTGCAGCAGCTGCGCGGCTGGCTGAAAGCGAACCGCCACTCTGTTGATGTCATAAACAGTCACAATTCTGCCGATACCTGGCTGGTGGCGCTGGCTAATCTCACCCTGTCGAATCCGGTCCCGCTGGTGCGTACCCGTCATGCCTCCGGCGTCCCGCGCAATAACTGGACCACCCGCTGGCTGTTTCGTAAAGCCTGCGCCCATATCGTGACCACCGGAGAGGCGCTGCGTCAGCAAATGGCGGACATCGGCGTGCCGATGGCCCAGAGCACGTCAGTACCCAGCGGCGTGGATACGCAGCGTTTTCATCCGGCGGATAAACAGCAGGCCCGGGCGCACTGCGGTCTGTCGCAGGAGGATTTCTGGCTGGGGGTAGTGTCGCATCTGCGTCCAAACAAAGGCCATAGCGTGCTGTTACGCGCTCTCGCTGCCATTGATAACCCGCACATTAAGCTGGCGATTGTCGGTGAAGGGCCGCATAAAGCGACGCTGGAGCAGGAGATCGTGGCGCAGGGGTTACAGGAGCGGGTGGTGATGGCGGGGCACCGCAGCGATCCGGAGCGCTGGTTCCCGGCGTTTGATATCGCGCTCAGTCCTTCGCACGATATGGAGGGCGTTCCGCAGGGGGTACTGCAATCGCTGGCCTCGCGGATCGCGACCATTGCCACCGACGCAGGCGGCACGGCAGATGCGGTGATTAACGGCCAGACCGGGATGTTGATTGCGCAGCGCGACGAAGCGGCGCTGCGCGAGGCGATTGTGAAGCTGTATGAGGACGCTTTGCTGCGCGAAACGCTGGCGCAGCAGGGTTACGATTACCTGTGCAGCCATTTTACCCGGGAGTGCATGCTTGAGTCGATGGAGAAGGTCTTCTCCACCGCGGCTCAGCGCAGCAGTTCGCGATAGAGTGCCTGCAGCTCTTTCGCCATTCGCTCCAGGGTATAAGGCTCAGCAGTCGCGCGTGCTGCTGCTGAGTAATCAGTGCCCTGCCTGCGTCCTTCAAGCCAGAGTCCGATTGTCTGCTGATAACCGTCGCTGTCGAGCGCGTCGCGTACCCAGCCGTTTACCCCCTCTTCAATCCACTCCGCCGCACCGCAGCCATGGCTGGTGAGCAGCGGCAGGCCGCAGGCCAGCGCTTCGACACAGACGTTCGGGAAGGGATCGTAAAGCGTCGGCAGGATCAGCGCGTCGGCGGTGCCGTAAACCTGGCGCACGTCGGCAACCGGCCCCAGAAAACGTACCCGGGATGCCACACCGAGCGTCTGCGCCAGCTTTTCAAATTTGCGGGCGTGCTTGTCGCGCCCGGCAATCAGCAGCCAGACGTCAGGATGCGGCACAATGGCCCGCAGCGCCGTCGCCACCCCTTTACGGCTGAAGCCGGAACCCACATAGGCCAGAACAGGCGCATTCTGTGGGATCCCCTGCGCATCGCGCAGAGAGTGCGTGCGCACCGCCGGGCTGAAGTGGTTGGTATCCACACCGTTGTAGATCACCGTCAGCTTGTCATCCGTCAGGCCAAAGCGGCGGGCAATATCGTCCCGCACCATCTTCGAGTTGCAGATCACTTTGCGCAGTGCAGGGTGAGTAAACATCTGCGCTTCCGCCCGCAAAATATAGCGATGGTAGCGGCTCAGGGACTGCGCCCAGCGCGCCAGCGGCGACTGGATGCGGTTGTACTGCTCAAGCCAGGTGGCGTGTACGCCGTCACCGGCCCGGAAGATGGTTGCCCCCGGAATGCGCTCGTGGCTCTGCACGATATCGAACTGCGCAAACTGCGCCGCCGCGGCGTCGGCAAAGCCCGATTCGCGGTCAAGGCGGTTACGGAATGAGGGATTAACGGTCAGCGTTTTCCAGCCAGCGGCATCTTCCCACTGGCGGGCGATCAGCGTGACGTCCAGGGCCGTATCCTGAGCCAGGACGTTCAGCGCGCGGGAGACGAAGCGCTCCGCGCCGCCGTTAGGGTTATAGGTCTGTCGGACGATAGCCAGCTTCATGCCGGATTTTCCAGCAGCAGGGTATCAATGGCGCTCAGCACCATTTGCGGGGTGATGGCCGTAATACAGTCGGAGACGCCGCTGTCGCCGCAGCCCGCTTTACCGCAGGGCTGACAGGTAAATCCGGCGGTGATGACGCGGTAGTTCACCCCCCACGGCGCCCATTTGATCGCCCCGGTCGGGCCGAAGATGGCGACGGTCGGGGTGCCCACGGCGCTGGCGAGGTGCATCGGCATAGAGTCGACGCCGAAATAGATCCGTGCATGCTTCATCAGCGCACCCAGCTCTTTCAGGTTCAGCTGGCCGCTCAAATCAAACACCGGCTGGGTGAGCGCGGCGCGCAGCTCATCCATATAGGCGGTCTCTTCTTTTGACGGCGCGGCGGAGAGGATAATGGGCAGGCCGCGGGCCGCCAGCGTATCGATGGTCGCCGCCAGCTTGTTGATATCCCAGGCCTTAAACATCCAGCGCGACGTGGGATGGACCAGAATATAAGAGCCGCTGCTCAGCCCGAATCCGGCCAGTTTCTCCGCAATCGACGCTTCTGCCGCGTCGCCCGGCACAAACAGGGTATGTTTGTCGGCATCGGTCTGCGGATGAATGCCGATCCGCCGCAGCGCATCCAGGTTCACCTCCACCATATGGCGGCTGTTATCCTGGATCGCCGGATAGAGGGTGGTAAAGGATTTCACCCAGCGACGACGCGCCAGCCCGCCACGCTTATCAGGCTTAAAGCCGACGGAGACGCGGGGCTTCAGCCGACGCGCCAGACGGGCGCCGTGCCAGTGTTCGGTCAGGTTGATCAGCACGTCGTAGTCACGCCCTTTCAGGGTGTTCAGCAACGCACGGTACAGCCGGAACTGCGCGAACCAGCCTTTTTTACGCCAGTTACGCCCGATGGTGTGCACCTGGTCGATAAACGGATGGCTGGTGAGCATCGCCTGGGTGTCGTCATACACCAGGGCATCCACTTCGACGTTGGGATAGTTAGTTTTCAACACCGTAAAGACCGGCGAGGTCAGCAGAACGTCACCGTGATGACGCAGCTTAACGATCAGCACGCGCTTCGGTGGGCGCTCCGCTGAGAAAAAATCAGACATAGGCTCTCTCTGCTGCCAGCAAAGGCTCTAATTGCGCAAATACCGCAGTGGCGGACAGGTCGCTCAGCTGCGATGAATGTTCCGGGCGGCAGATATATTGATTTTTGCCGTAGCCGCCAATCAGACCCGGATCCGTCGGGCCGTAAAGCGTAATATTAGGACGATCCAGCGCCGCCGTCAGGTGGCTGAGTCCGGTATCAACCGAGACGACTGCCGTTGCTCCCGCCAGCTCCTGCGCGACGCCATCCAGCTTCATGCGGGGCAGCACGTCCACGTATGCAAACCCTTCTGCCAGACGTTTCGCCCTCGCCTCTTCGTGCGGGGCGCCCCATGGCAGCCGGATGCGCAGGCCCGCGTTGCCCAGCAGGCCGATAAGCTCACGCCAGTGCGCTTCCGGCCAGTGTTTATCATCCCGGGTGGTGGCGTGCAGGAAGATGAGATAAGGCGCGTCTGGTTTTGCATCGTGCAGGAAATGCTGCGAAATCGCATAGTCGCCCTGCATCTCTGGTCTGGCATAACCCAGGCTTTTGGCGAACAGCTCCCGGGTGCGTTCTACCGCGTGCTGCTGTTTAGCGATGGCGTGACGGCGGTTGTAGAACAGGCTGGCCAGCGGTTCGCGGGCGCTCTGCCAGTCCATGCCGTGCTTCACGCCGTGCGCCAGCCGGGTGACCAGCGCCGCGCTTTTCACCAGCCCCTGGGCATCGATAATGGCGTCGTAACGCTGCGCCTGCACCGCGTCGCGAAAGGCCTTACGCTCGGCCTTGATCGGGGCGGAGAACCAGGCTTTGCGCCAGCGACGGATCGCCACCGGGATCACCCGGTCGACGGCGGCATGCCAGGTGGGGATCTGCGCGAAGCCTTCTTCAACTACCCAGTCAAAACGGATGCCCGGAATCGCCTGCATGGCGTCAGTGAGCGCGGGCAGGGTGTGCAGCACATCGCCCATGGAGGAGGTTTTAACGATCAGTACCCGCATCCGTTACCCTTCTTCGCTCAACAGCAGTTCGTTGAGCTCGTCGAGGACACGCTGCGGGGTAATGTCGATCAGGCTCTGGTGATAGCCTTCGGCGGCGTCACCTTTACGCACTTTGTGGTAGCCGGTGATTAGACGAATGACGCGCGCCTTACTGGACAGCGGCGGCGTGAAGTCCGGGCTGCTCGGGCCGTACAGCGCCACCAGCGGGCGATTCAGCGCCGCGGCTACGTGCATCAGGCCGGAGTCGTTTGTCACCACCGCCTTACAGGCGGCGAGCAGGATCACCGCCTGCTCCAGCTGGGTCTCCCCGGCCAGGTTACGGCACCAGGCCTGCTGCTCGATGCTCAGGGCGGCGAGAATTTCATTGCCCGCCTCGTGATCTTTCGCCGAGCCGAACAGGACAATCTGATAGCCTTCATCGATCAGCTGCTTCGCCAGATCGGCATAGTGATAGTGCGGCCAGCGCTTCGCCGGGCCGAACTCCGCGCCGGGGCAGAAGCCAATCATCGGGCGATCGGCCAGCAGGCCAAAGGTGTTGCAGGTGTGGGATTTCTCACCCTCGTTGACCTGAAGCTGCGGCCAGAGCAGCGGCTGCGGCAGATCTTTCGCGCTGCGCATCACCCCTTTGTCGTAGGCCAGCGCCACGTAGCGCTCTACCATCAGCGGCCAGGCCTCTTTATCCAGTACGCGGGCGTCATTCAGCAGGCCGTAGCGCATCTCGCCGCGCCAGCCGGTGCGGTGCGGCACCCCCGCAAAGAACGGGACAAGGGCAGACTTAAAGGAGTTAGGCAGCACGAAGGCGCGGTCGTAGCGTTTGTCGCGCAGGTTATGGCCGAGCTTGCGGCGCTCTGCGAGCTCCAGCGCCCCGTGGCCGAGCGGCATCGGGATCGCCTCGTTAACTTCTGGCATCCGCGATAACAGCGGACGGCACCACGCGGGTGCCATCACGTCAATTATCGCCTGGGGATAGCGCGCCTTGAGCGTGCGATAGAGACTTTGCGACATCATCATGTCGCCCACCCATGACGGGCCGATCACCAGTATCTTCATGCTTATTTCTTACGCCTTGCGGTTCAGCCAGGCCATATATTCCGTTACCCCTTCGGCAACGGTCTTGAACGGCTTGTCATAGCCCGCAGCGCGCAGGTTGGTCAGATCTGCCTGAGTAAATGCCTGATAGCGGCCTTTCAGCTTATCCGGGAACGGGATGTACTCAATGCTGCCTTTCTGGTGGTACGCCAGGGTTGCGTCAGCCACCGCCTGGAAGGACTCTGCGCGACCGGTCCCCAGGTTGAAAATGCCGGAAACGCCGTTTTCCCAGAACCACAGGTTAACTGCCGCCACGTCACCCACGTAGACGAAGTCACGCTTGAAGCCATCGCTGCCTTCGAACAGTTTCGGGGTTTCGCCGTTGTTCAACTGGGTATTGAGGTGGAAGGCCACGCTCGCCATGCTGCCTTTGTGGCCTTCGCGCGGTCCGTAGACGTTGAAGTAGCGGAAGCCGACAATCTGGGAGTTCGCTTCTGGCAGCACCTGGCGCACGTATTCGTCGAACAGGAACTTGGAGTAGCCATAAACGTTCAGCGGCTGCTCGTATTCGCGGGATTCGATGAAGTCGGAGGTGCGTCCGCCGTAGGTCGCCGCAGAAGAGGCGTACAGGAACGGAATTTCGCGCTCCAGGCAGTAGTGCAGGATCTCTTTAGAGTACTGGTAGTTATTGTCCATCATATACTTGCCGTCCCACTCGGTGGTGGAGGAGCAAGCACCTTCATGGAAGATTGCGTCGATATCGCCGAACTCTTCGCCCGCCATAATCTGGATCAGAAAGTCTTCTTTATCCATGTAGTCGGCAATGTTCAGATCCACCAGGTTTACGAACTTGGTGCCGTCTTTCAGGTTGTCCACCACCAGAATGTCGGTGATGCCTTTGTCATTGAGGGCCTTGATAATGTTGCTGCCGATAAAGCCCGCGCCGCCGGTAACGATGATCATAACTGTAACCTTTGAAGTGTGGAGCCCGGGGACAATCCCGGGCACTAATATTCATATCATATCATTAGTATGACCACCCTTCAGCCATTCACCGACTTAGCGCAGGGGTACACGTGATTTATGCTGCAAAAACGATAACAGTTAAAGCGTCATCTCGTATCAACGTATAGCTTTGGGTAATATGTGCCAAAATTTGTTGAGTCTGGAGAATTGCAATGCGTGGTGATTTTTACAAACAGTTAACCAGTGACCTGGAAACCGCGCGGGCGGAAGGGTTGTTCAAAGAAGAGCGAATCATTACTTCCGCTCAGCAGGCGGATATCACCGTTGCCGACGGCAGCCAGGTGATTAACTTCTGCGCCAACAACTACCTGGGTCTTGCGAATCACCCTGAGCTGATTGCCGCTGCGAAAGCGGGCATGGACACCCACGGTTTTGGCATGGCCTCCGTGCGTTTCATCTGCGGTACCCAGGACAGCCACAAGGCGCTGGAGAGCAAGCTGGCCGCCTTCCTCGGGATGGAAGACGCCATTCTGTACTCGTCCTGCTTTGACGCCAACGGCGGTCTGTTCGAGACCCTGCTCGGCGCGGAAGATGCGATTATTTCCGATGCCCTGAACCACGCGTCGATCATCGACGGCGTGCGTCTGTGTAAAGCGAAGCGTTTCCGCTACGCCAATAACGACATGGTTGAGCTGGAAGCGCGTCTGAAAGAGGCCCGTGAAGCCGGTGCGCGTCACGTGCTGATCGCCACCGACGGCGTGTTCTCCATGGACGGCGTGATCGCCAACCTGAAAGGCGTCTGCGACCTGGCGGACAAATACGATGCGCTGGTGATGGTTGATGACTCCCACGCCGTCGGCTTTGTCGGCGAAAACGGCCGTGGATCCCACGAATACTGCGACGTGATGGGCCGCGTGGACATCATCACCGGCACCCTGGGGAAAGCCCTCGGCGGCGCGTCTGGCGGCTATACCGCGGCGCGCAAAGAGGTGGTGGAGTGGCTGCGTCAGCGTTCCCGTCCGTATCTCTTCTCCAACTCCCTGGCCCCGGCCATCGTTTCCGCCTCCATTAAAGTGCTGGAGATGGTGGAATCGGGTGCCGATCTGCGCGACAAACTGTGGGCCAACGCCCGTCTGTTCCGCGAAAAAATGACCGCCGCAGGCTTTACGCTGGCCGGTGCCGATCACGCCATTATCCCGGTCATGCTGGGTGACGCCGTGGTGGCGCAGAACTTCGCCCGCGAACTGCAGAAAGAGGGTATTTACGTCACCGGTTTCTTCTTCCCGGTGGTGCCAAAAGGTCAGGCGCGTATCCGCACCCAGATGTCTGCGGCGCATTCCCCTGAACAAATTGAGCGTGCGGTGGAAGCCTTTACCCGCATCGGCAAACAACTGGGCGTGATTGCCTGAGGACGTGTGATGAAAGCGTTATCCAAACTGAAAGCGGAAGAAGGCATCTGGATGACCGACGTTCCGGAGCCGGAAGTCGGTCATAACGATCTGCTGATTAAAATTCGTAAAACCGCCATCTGCGGTACTGACGTACATATCTACAACTGGGACCAGTGGTCGCAGAAAACCATTCCGGTCCCGATGGTGGTCGGTCACGAATACGTCGGCGAAGTGGTTGGCATCGGTCAGGAAGTGAAAGGCTTTAAAATTGGCGATCGCGTCTCCGGCGAAGGCCATATCACCTGCGGCCACTGCCGTAACTGCCGCGGCGGACGCACCCACCTGTGCCGCAACACCGTCGGCGTGGGCGTTAACCGCCCGGGCTGCTTCGCAGAATACCTGGTGATCCCGGCGTTCAACGCCTTCAAAATCCCGGACAACATCTCTGACGATCTGGCCTCCATCTTCGACCCATTTGGTAATGCGGTGCACACCGCGCTGTCGTTCGATCTGGTGGGCGAAGACGTACTGGTTTCCGGTGCAGGCCCAATCGGCATCATGGCGGCTGCCGTGGCGAAACACGTCGGTGCGCGTAACGTGGTGATCACCGATGTGAACGAATACCGTCTGTCCCTGGCGCGCAAAATGGGCGTTACCCGTGCGGTGGACGTCTCTAAAGAGAACCTGAACGACGTGATGGAAGAGCTGGGCATGACCGAGGGCTTTGACGTCGGTCTGGAGATGTCCGGTGCGCCGCCGGCGTTCCGCACTATGCTCGACACCATGAACCACGGCGGACGTATTGCAATGTTAGGTATTCCGCCGTCGGACATGTCCATCGACTGGAACAAAGTCATCTTCAAGGGTCTGTTCATCAAGGGTATTTACGGCCGCGAGATGTTCGAAACCTGGTACAAGATGGCGGCGCTGATCCAGTCTGGTCTGGATCTCTCCCCAATCATTACTCATCGCTTCTCCATCGATGAGTTCCAGCAGGGCTTTGACGCGATGCGTTCAGGCCAGTCAGGGAAAGTTATCCTGAGCTGGAATTAAGTAAAAAAGCGCCTGCGGGCGCTTTTTTTTCGCTGGCCTCACGTTTTTTAGTCCACAACCGGAATGCCACCAACTTTTCTTCGCTTTTTTCCCCCTGCGCTTATAGAGTCTTTGGAAGTTTACTCAACTTTACAGCGCCTATGTTCAAGCTCACCGTTTGTTTATTGACCTGTAACTCAGCGCGACTGCTGCGAGAGGTATTGCCTCCGTTGATGGTGGTCGCCGATGAGATCGTTGTCCTCGACTCCGGCAGTCACGACGGCACGTTAGCCATTTGCCAGGAGTACGGCATCAGCACCCATCATCACCCTTATGCCATGCATGGCGTACAGATGAATCACGCCATCGATCTGGCGAGCAACGACTGGGTGTTATGCATGGACAGCGATGAGATTCTGGATGCGGAAACCGTGGATTTCATCCTGCAGCTGAAGGCGGGCGAGGAACCTCATCCGCAGCTGGCGTGGCGCATCTCCCGCTACTGGCACGTGCTGGGGGAAGAGGTACGCACTATTTATCCCATCTCTTCACCTGACTTCCCGGTACGGCTGTTTAACCGCACCCAGGCGCGCTTTAATCAGCGGCCGGTGGATGACAAAGTGGAAGGGGCGATCCAGTCGGTAAAAATCCCGGGCCGCGTGCGCCATGACACCTTCTATTCCCTGCATGAAGTGTTCAACAAGCTCAACAGCTACACCACTCGCCTGGTGAAGTACCAGACCATCAGGCCGTCGATTGCGCGCGGTGCAATCAGCGCCATCGGCGCGTTCTTCAAGTGGTATCTGTTCAGCGGCGCGTGGCGCCAGGGGAGAGTCGGCGTAGTGACTGGTCTTTACGCCACCTTTTACAGCTTTCTGAAATATTTCAAAGCCTGGTATCAGCATAAGGAACAAAAGGCGTCCGCGAGCAAAAAAAAGCACGCGGACTCCCACGTCATTGAGTAAGCCATCCCGCCTGAGGTGGAATTAACTTTTCTTACCCCATCCCTGCCACTGCAGCTGAACATATTTCACCAGCGTGCTCTGGCTGATGCTTTCACCAATCACCGAGAAGTAGCGGGTAACGTAGACCGGCTCCGGCGGCTGTTTAGGTGCGCAAAGCGTCACGCCACGGAAAGGGTTACGCGGTTTTGTGCCAGGCGCAGCGCCGGCGGGCGGCGGGCTGACCGGCCGGGAGGTATCCACCTGCGGCTCGTTGAGCAGGCTGCTCGCCGGAACCAGGGTGATATCCGCAGGCAGGGATGGCAGCATCTGCTGCAATACGCGAACGGTGGACGGATGCGGGTGACCAATAGCGATAGCCGAACCTGAGCGACGGGCTACCTGCACGGCGCGGTTAAACTGGAAGCGGATATCGGCTTCGTTCTGCGTGTCATCGAGGAACACTTTGCGCTTAATCACCTTCACGCCGGTGCCCTGGGCAGCGCGCATCGCCTGGCTGTTGCCGATGGTCATGCTGTCCAGAAAGTAGAGGTTATAGCGCGCCAGGGACTGCATCACCTTCTGCATGCCAAACAGGCTGGAGGTCATGGCGCTGCCCATATGGTTGTTCAACCCTACCGCGTAAGGCACTTTGTTGTACGCCTCGCGGATGATGCGGTCGATCTCGTCACTGCTCATCTCCGGGCGCAGCGTGTCTTTTTCCAGCGGCTGTTTACTGAGCGGCGCCATCGGCAGATGGATCAACACTTCGTGCCCGCTGTTATGGGCTTTGGTGGCCATTTCATGCGCGTGAGGCGCGTTTGGCAGGACGGCGACAGAGACGGCGGACGGCATCGCCAGGACCTGATTTTCTGTGTGTGGACGATAACCGAAGTCATCAATAACGATAGCGAGTTTACCTGCGTAAACCGGCATCGCCAGCGCCAGTGCGCTGACGAGGGGAAAAACCATACGACGAAATTGAAGCAAAACTTATCTTCCCAACCACGGCTGTGGATTGACCGCCTGACCCTGGCGACGAATTTCGAAATAGAGTGACGGGCGGCCCTGACCGCCACTGCTGCCCACAAGGGCGATAGCCTGACCGGCCCGCACCTGGGTACCAACGCTGACCAGCGCGCTCTGGTTGTAGCCGTAAAGACTCATGTCGCCTTTACCGTGCTCAACCACGACCACCAGGCCGTAACCCTGCAGCCAGTCGGCGAGGATCACCCGGCCATCGGCGATAGCTTTCACTTCGCTGCCTTCCGATGCGCCGATTACAATCCCCTTCCAACGTAGCTCACCCTGCAGCTGTTCGCCATAGCGATGCAGAATTGAGCCCCGTACCGGCCAGTAGGCCTGACCACGCGGAGAGCCCAGACCGCCGGTGCGGGACATCAGCGAGCGTTCGTTTTCGGTGGGTTTGTAGGTGGTGCCTTTGCGGGAGGCTTCCTGCTGCTTGTCGCGCACGGCCTGCGCTTCACGGGCCTCTTTCTCGGCGCGCGCTTTGGCGGCCGCTGCCGCGCGGGCGATGCTGTTGCGCAGTTTAGATTCGTTAGCGCGCATTTCGCTCAGCTGGCTCTGGCCTTCCTGAATGGAGGACTCCAGCCCGGCAAGGGTTTTCTTACGCTCGTTGCGCGCCTGCTCGAGTTTGGCCTGCTGGGCCTGCTGATCGTAAAGCAGAGTTTGCTGCTGGCTCTGCTTCTCTTCCAGCTCCGCTTTTTGCGTGGTGACCTCTTCCCGCGTCTGCTTCAGCTGGGCGATGGTCTCCTGGCGGGACTGGTTGAGATAGCCGAAATAGGCCTGCAGGCGCTGACCGCGCTGGCTCTCTTCGCCGCTGAGGATCAACTGAACGCCGGTGTGTTCACCCTGGCGAAAGGCCGCGTCTAACTGGGCGGCAAGGCTGCGCTCCTGAGCCGCACGCTGGCGCTCAAGTTTGGCGATAGACGCATTCATCTCGTCTATTTGTTTATTCAACTGGGCGAGGGTGTTCTGGGTTTCTCGTAGCTGACGTGCGGCGGCGGAGATGGCCTCTTCCTGCTTTTTAAGCTGGGCAAGCAGGGAGGAGCGCTGCTGCTGCTGCTGGCGTACCGCGCGCTCTTTGGCGGCGATATCGGCCTGAATGGTTTTGAGCTGATCGCGCTCGTCCGCGTGTACGGATGCAGCGCACAACAATACGCCAGCGCTGAGTGCGCTGGCGTACAGTAAAGGCCTGACTGATAACCGTAACGGCTTCACGACCCATGTGATTGAAACAATCGCCTTTCCCCTCATGGGGAGGGATTATTCCACGATGAACAGCGGCTTACCAGTCATCTCTTGCGGGATTTCCATGCCCATCAGGGCCAGCATGGTCGGGGCAACGTCCGAAAGCTTACCGCCATCCACTGCTTTGACTGATTTATCACCGACATAAATCATTGGTACCGGCAGGTTAGTATGCGCAGTGTGCGCCTGGCCGGTGGCCGGGTCGCGCATCTGTTCGGCGTTTCCGTGGTCGGCGGTGATCAGCATCTGGCCGCCCGCCGCTTCTACTGCTTTGGTCACCTTCGCAATGCACTCGTCCAGCGCTTCAATGGCTTTGATTGCCGCTTCCATCACACCGGTGTGGCCAACCATGTCGCCGTTCGGGTAGTTACAGATGATGGTGTCATATTTGCCGCTTTCGATAGCCGCGATCAGCTTCTCGGTCAGCTCGGCAGAGCTCATCTCTGGCTGCAGATCGTAGGTCGCTACTTTCGGCGAGTTGATCAGAATGCGATCTTCGCCTTTGAACGACTCTTCAACGCCGCCGTTAAAGAAGAAGGTAACGTGAGCATATTTCTCGGTTTCGGAGATGCGCAGCTGGGTCTTGTCGTGCTTCGCCATCCACTCGCCGAAGGTGTTCGCCAGGGAAGACGGCGGATAGGCGCATGGCGCTTTGATGTCGGCCGCGTATTCGGTCAGCATCACGAAATCGCCGAGCTTAACCTCTTTTTTACGGGCGAAGCCGTCGAAGTCGGCATTCACGAAGGCGCGGGTAATTTCGCGGGCGCGGTCGGCGCGGAAGTTCATGAAGATCAGCGCATCGCCATCTTCCATCGCGGCATCGGCCTGGCCTTCAGCACGGATGACGGTCGCTTTCACGAATTCGTCGTTTTCATCGCGGGCGTAAGCGGCTTCCAGCGCGGCAACGGCGGTGTCTGCCTGGAACTCGCCTTTGGCTTCAACCAGCAGGTTGTAGGCCTGCTCAACGCGATCCCAACGGTTGTCGCGGTCCATGGCATAGTAGCGGCCAATGATGGAGGCCACGCGGCCTTTGCCCAGCGCGGCAAACTTCTCTTCAAAAGCTTTCAGGGAAGATTCAGCGCTGCGCGGCGGGGTATCGCGGCCATCGAGGAAGGCGTGCAGATAGATTTTGTCCGCCCCTTTTTCCGCAGCCAGCTCCACCATCGCCATGATGTGATCTTCGTGGCTGTGAACGCCGCCCGCAGAGAGCAGGCCCATAATGTGCACGGCTTTGCCCGCTGCCGCCGCTTTCTCAACCGCGCCGGTCAGGACCGGGTTAGCAAAGAAGGTACGTTCTTTAATTTCAACATCCAGACGGGTCAGATCCTGATAAACAATGCGGCCCGCGCCCAGGTTGACGTGTCCAACTTCGGAGTTGCCCATCTGGCGATCCGGCAGACCCACTTCCAGGCCGGAAGCATCGATCAGCGTATGTGGACGTTTTGCCCACAGCGCATCCATGACCGGGGTTTTAGCGTTGAAAATGGCGTTATCCTGCTGATCTTCGCGATAGCCATAGCCGTCCAGAATCATCAGTACCATAGGTTTTTTAGAAACCGACATTGCGACAACCTCTTTGCTCAAAAGACAAAAAATTTGCGTAATTTTACTACAGCTGAATCGATCAAATAGCCGCAGAAGATCAAAGAAACCGCCGGGCCAAGGGTAAGGATAGGGGAATTTTGGTCTTTTTTTTCGTGGCAGTACGCAGAAAATGGATTAGCTTATTGTCGCTGGCTGTATTTGCCACAACGCACAGGTATACTCCTGTCCTGGTTTTTTATTCACTCAGTCGGGAGTCGTTACCCCCCATGCAAGAAATTATGCAATTTGTCAGCCGCCACCCCATACTTTGTATCGCGTGGATTGGTCTACTGGCAGCAGTACTGTTCACCACTTTTAAAGGCCTCACTTCGAAAGTGAAGGTGATCAACCGCGGCGAAGCAACGCGTCTCATCAATAAAGAAGAGGCCGTCGTTGTCGACCTGCGTCAGCGCGACGATTTCCGTAAAGGTCACATTGCAGGCGCCATTAACCTGCTGCCGACCGAAATCAAAGCCAATAACCTTGGCGAACTGGAAAAGCATAAAGATAAACCCGTTATTGTCGTTGATGGCACCGGTATGCAGGCTCAGGAGCCGGCAAATAACCTCGTCAAAGCAGGCTTTGCTAACGTCACTGTCCTGAAAGACGGCATCTCTGGCTGGAGCGGCGAGAATCTGCCTCTGGTTCGCGGTAAATAAACAGGAGTTGAGTCATGGCCAATATCGAGATCTACACCAAAGCGACCTGCCCGTTCTGCCATCGTGCAAAAGCGCTGCTGGACAGCAAAGGCGTTGCTTTTCAGGAGTTGCCTATTGATGGCGATGCTGCAAAGCGTGAAGAGATGATTAAACGTAGTGGCCGTACGACGGTTCCGCAGATTTTTATCGATGCGCAGCACATTGGTGGCTGTGATGACTTGTATGCGCTTGATGCGCGTGGTGGACTTGATCCCCTGCTGCGCTAAGGCGTTTTAGGACAATTAAAAAGGGTTTTTCCATGTCAGAACAAAACAATACCGAAATGACTTTCCAGATCCAGCGCATCTACACCAAAGATGTCTCCTACGAAGCACCTAATGCGCCGCACGTTTTCCAGAAAGACTGGCAGCCAGAGGTTAAACTTGATCTGGATACCGCTTCCACCCAGCTGGCGGAAGATGTGTATGAAGTCGTGCTGCGTGTTACCGTAACCGCCTCTCTGGGCGAAGAGACTGCATTCCTGTGTGAAGTACAGCAGGGCGGCATCTTCTCCATCGGCGGCATCGAAGGTAATCAGATGGCGCATTGCCTGGGCGCATACTGCCCGAACATCCTGTTCCCGTATGCCCGTGAATGCATCACCAGCCTGGTTTCCCGCGGTACGTTCCCGCAACTGAACCTTGCGCCGGTGAACTTCGATGCGCTGTTTATGAACTATCTGCAGCAGCAAGCTGGCGAAGGTACTGACCAACATCAGGATGCCTGATGAGTACTGTCAATGCGTCAATGACTGTGATCGGTGCCGGCTCTTACGGCACCGCTCTTGCTATCACCCTGGCAAGAAATGGTCACGAAGTGGTTCTCTGGGGCCACAATCCTGAACATATCGCGACGTTAGAAGCCGATCGCTGCAACGTTGCGTTTCTCCCCGATGTGCCTTTCCCTGACTCACTACATCTTGAAAGCGACCTTGCGACTGCGCTTGCTGCCAGCCGTAATATTCTGATCGTGGTGCCGAGCCATGTCTTTGGCGAAGTGCTGCGTCAGATTAAACCGCTGATGCGTGATGATGCCCGCGTGGTCTGGGCGACCAAAGGGCTGGAAGCCGAGACTGGCCGCCTGCTGCAGGATGTCGCCCGTGAAGCGCTTGGGGATGCTATTCCGCTGGCGGTGATCTCCGGCCCGACCTTTGCGAAAGAGCTGGCGGCAGGGCTGCCAACGGCTATCTCGCTGGCGTCCACCGACGAGACCTTCGCTGACGATCTGCAGCAGCTGCTGCACTGCGGTAAAAGCTTCCGCGTCTACAGCAACCCCGATTTTATCGGCGTCCAGCTTGGCGGCGCGGTGAAGAACGTGATCGCTATCGGCGCGGGCATGTCCGACGGCATCGGCTTTGGCGCGAACGCGCGTACCGCCCTGATCACCCGCGGGCTGACTGAAATGTCCCGCCTTGGCGCGGCGCTCGGTGCCGATCCGGCCACCTTTATGGGGATGGCAGGGTTAGGCGATCTGGTGCTGACTTGTACCGACAACCAGTCCCGTAACCGTCGTTTCGGCATGATGCTCGGCCAGGGCATGGACGTGATCGGCGCGCAGGAGAAGATCGGCCAGGTGGTGGAAGGCTACCGCAATACCAAAGAAGTCCGCGAGCTGGCACACCGTTTTGGTGTCGAAATGCCAATAACCGAGGAAATTTATCAGGTATTGTATTGCGGAAAAAATGCGCGCGAGGCAGCATTGACCTTATTAGGTCGTGCACGCAAGGACGAGCGTAGCAGCAGTTAACTGCAGGAAAGCGTTGTCACCTGAATGACCCGGCTGGCAAAGAACTGGCCGGTCATTATCATTACGTCTGGAGTAAGCAATGCCGTGTGAAGAACTGGATATCGTCTGGAACAATATTAAAGCCGAAGCCCGGGCTCTGGCTGACTGTGAGCCTATGCTGGCCAGCTTCTACCACGCGACGCTACTCAAGCACGAAAACCTCGGCAGCGCCCTGAGCTATATGCTCGCCAATAAACTGGCTTCACCGATCATGCCCGCTATCGCCATTCGCGAAGTAGTGGAAGAGGCCTATGCGGCAGACCCGGAGATGATCGCCTCCGCCGCCTGTGATATTCAGGCGGTACGCAACCGCGACCCGGCGGTGGATAAATACTCCACGCCGCTGCTCTATCTGAAAGGTTTTCACGCCCTGCAGTCCTACCGTATCGGCCACTGGCTGTGGAACGAAGGTCGCCGCGCGCTGGCCATCTTCCTGCAAAACCAGGTTTCCGTGACCTTCCAGGTGGATATCCACCCGGCGGCGAAAATTGGTCGTGGCATCATGCTCGACCACGCGACCGGTATTGTGGTGGGTGAAACGGCGGTGATTGAAAACGACGTCTCGATCCTGCAGTCCGTAACCCTCGGCGGGACCGGGAAAACCAGTGGCGACCGTCACCCGAAAATTCGTGAAGGGGTGATGATTGGCGCAGGCGCGAAGATCCTCGGCAATATCGAAGTGGGACGCGGCGCGAAGATTGGCGCCGGTTCAGTCGTGCTGCAACCTGTGCCCCCGCATACCACCGCCGCAGGCGTTCCGGCGCGTATCGTCGGCAAGCCGGACAGCGATAAACCGGCGATGGATATGGATCAGTTCTTCAACGGCATCCACCATACCTTTGAGTATGGTGACGGGATTTAACGTCTGAGAATGGCGCCAGGGTATCCCAGCTGGCGCCAGGCCTCATACACCACCACCGACACCGCGTTCGACAGGTTCATGCTGCGGCTGTCCGGCATCATCGGAATACGGATTTTTTGTTCAGCGGGCAGGGCATCAAGAATGGTGGCCGGCAGGCCGCGCGTTTCCGGGCCAAACAGCAGATAGTCGCCTTCCTGATAGCTAACCGCGCTGTGGGCAGGCGTGCCTTTAGTGGTCAGGGCAAAGATCCGTTCCGGCTTTTCCGCTTCCATAAATGCGGCCTGATCCTTATGGCGGATCACGGCGGTAAACTCATGATAATCCAGCCCGGCGCGGCGCAGACGCTTGTCGTCCCACGTAAAGCCCATCGGCTCGATGATGTGCAGACGAAAACCGGTGTTGGCGCACAGGCGGATAATATTGCCGGTATTAGGCGGAATTTCTGGTTCGAATAAGACGATGTTAAGCATGCTGCCCCATTTCATTAGGCTCTGAAATTGCGGGGGGCAGCTTACCATCCCCTCTCCCCTTTGGGGAGAGGGTCAGGGTGAGGGGATCAGACCGCATCAACCTAAGCCGCATTTCCCTGCGCCAGCGGTGCCAGCCCGGCAGGGATCTTACTCAACTCCTGCACCAGCATCTCCTTGCTGATTTCCGGGATGGTTTTCGCGCCGGTCAGCGTCATCGCCACCTTCATCTCTTTCTCGATCAGATTCAGCAGATTCGCTACTCCCGCCTGACCGTGGGTCGCCAGAGCGTACAGATACGCCCGGCCCAGCAGGACGGTGTCGGCCCCGAGGGCAATCATGCGCACCACGTCCAGACCGTTGCGGATCCCGGAATCTGCCAGAATGGCGATATCGCCCTTAACCGCATCGGCAATGGCGGGCAGGGCGCGGGCCGAGGAGAGCACGCCGTCGAGCTGGCGACCGCCGTGATTCGACACCACAATCCCGTCCGCGCCAAAGCGCACCGCATCCCGGGCATCTTCCGGATCGAGGATCCCTTTGATCACCATTGGGCCATCCCAGAACTCGCGGATCCACTCCAGGTCTTTCCACGAGATCGACGGATCGAAGTTATTCGCCAGCCAGCCAATGTAATCTTCCAGTCCCGTCGGTTTACCCAGATAGGCGGAGATATTCCCCAGGTCATGCGGGCGACCGTTCACCCCCACATCCCAGGCCCATTGCGGATGCGTCACCGCCTGCCAGTAGCGGCGCATCGCTGCGTTCGCACCGCTCATCCCGGAGTGGGCATCGCGGTAACGTGCGCCGGGCGTCGGCATATCCACGGTAAAGACCAGGGTCGAACAGCCTGCCGCTTTGGCGCGCTCCAGGGCATTGCGCATAAACCCGCGATCGCGCAGGACGTAAAGCTGGAACCACATCGGGCGCTTGATGGTCGGGGCGACCTCTTCAATCGGGCAGACCGAGACGGTGGAGAGGGTAAAGGGAATGCCTTTCGCATCCGCCGCCGCTGCGGCCTGCACTTCACCGCGGCGGGCGTACATGCCGCACAGCCCGACCGGGGCGAGGGCCACCGGCATGGAGAGCGTTTCGTTGAACAGTTTTGTCTCAAGGCTCAGGTCAGACATATTCTTCAGCACGCGCTGACGCAGGGCCACTTCCGACAGGTCTTCCACGTTGCGACGCAGGGTGTATTCGGAATAGGCTCCGCCGTCGATATAGTGAAACAGGAACGGCGGCAGAATGCGCTGGGCGGCGGCGCGATAATCACTGGCTGCGGAAATGATCATGGATTGTTCTCCCTGGAAATAGCGTTGTCGCCAGGCAGACGGGTAATACGCGCCTGCCGGGCCTGATCTTCATCGAATCGTTTAATGGTGGTGTGGACGAAGCCCAGATGCGCCATCATCGCTGCGCGTGCGGCTTCGGCATCACCGGCAAGAATGGCGTTGAGTACCGCCTCGTGCTGCTCGGTCAGCCTGGCAAAAACGGGGGGCACCAGGTACATGCGCTGGCGGCTCTGCTTAACGGAGGATTGCAGCAGGTCGAAGAAGCCGCGCATGGTCTGGAGCAGAACGACGTTGTGCGAGGCCTCGGCGATGGCCAGATGAAAACGCACGTCCGCCTGCGAGGCGATATCCGGATCGCTGCTTTGCGTGGCGTCAAAGCAGGCCTTGAGCTTCTCTTTATCCGCCTCGGTCGCCCGCATGGCCGCATGCCAGGCGGTGCTGGTTTCGATGGCGTGGCGGGCTTCGAGGATATCGAAGCTGTAGTCCGGGTCGTTCTCCATCAGGGTTTTCAACGGCTGAACAATGTTCTGTCCGGACCAGTCATCATGCTGCCAGCGCACAAAGGTGCCGCCACCGCGGCGGCTCACCAGAACCCCTTCGCTGACCAGGGTCGCTAAGGCTTCGCGCAGCGAGTTGCGCGACACGCCAAGCTGGGTGGCAAGCTGGCGCTCGGCGGGCAACTTCATGCCCGCCTCCAGCTGCATCTCTTCAATCAGCGCCCGCACGCGAGAAGCGATCTCGTCGGACAGGCGTCTGGGCATCACTATCATGGGATCATCCAGGTTAAGACATAGGCCTGCAGGGTGGTGATCACCCCGACCATGCAGGTAAATATCAGGCTGTGTTTAACGGTAAAGCGGAACAGATCCGACTCTTTGCCCACCAGGCCTACCGCCGCACAGGCAATGGCGATGGACTGAGGCGAGATCATCTTGCCGGTCACGCCGCCGGTGGTGTTGGCCGCCACCAGCAGCACATCCGACACGCCAATCTGCTGGGCGGCCGTGGCCTGCAGGGCCGCAAACAGGGCGTTCGACGAGGTATCTGACCCGGTCAGGAACACCCCCAACCAGCCGAGGAACGGCGAGAAGAAGGTAAACGCGGAGCCGGTATGGGCCAGCGCCAGCGCCAGCGTCGATGACAGGCCGGAATAGTTCGAGATAAACGCGAACGCCAGCACCATGCCGATGGAGTAGATCGGCAGCATCAGCTCTTTAAGGGTAGCGGCAAACGTCTGCACCGCAGCAGCCGGCTTCATGCGCAGCCACACCACGGAAAGGAGAGCGGCAAACAGGATTGCCGTGCCGGTGGCAGAGAACCAGTCGAACTTGAATACCGCCGCGTACGGCGTGGCGTCGTGCACCACCGGCGGCATACGCGCGACCATCTTGTCGAGGAACGGCACGGAGATATTCACCACCATGTCGTACAGCGCGCCGTTCGGAGCGAACAGGGCTTTAAACGGCGGAATACTCCACAGGGTAACGGTCGCGGTCAGGAACAGGAACGGCGACCAGGCGCGGACAATCTGTCCCGGCGTGTAGCCGGTGCGGGCCAGGGTCTGATCGACCTGCGAGGCGCCCATATCGGCAAAGCGGAAGATACGCACCGGCTGCCAGCGTTTCAGGAACAGCGTCAGGCAGACCAGAGAAACCAGGGACGAGATAATGTCCGGCAGTTCCGGGCCGAGGAAGTTGGAGCTCAGGTACTGGGCGATAGCGAACGAGCCACCGGCGACCATCACCGCAGGCCAGGTCTCCTTCACGCCGCGCCAGCCGTCCATAATCGCCATGATCCAGAACAGCACGATAATGGTCAGGAACGGCAGCTGACGGCCCACCATCTGGCCAATCTCAAAGCTGTCCAGCCCGGTCACCTGCCCGGCGACCAGAATCGGAATGCCCATCGCACCAAACGCCACCGGCGCGGTGTTAACGATCAGACACAGCCCGGCGGCATACAGCGGGTTAAAGCCCAGCCCGACCAGCAGGGCGGCGGTGATGGCCACCGGCGCACCGAATCCGGCGGCCCCTTCAAGGAACGCGCCGAAGGAGAAGCCGACGATCAGCATCTGCAGGCGCTGGTCCGGCGTAATGGAAAGAATCGACGAGCGGATAATGTCGAACTGCCCGGTCTTGACCGAGATTTTATAGACGAAGACCGCAGCAATGATTATCCAGGCGATCGGCCACAGGCCGTAGAAGAAGCCATAGACGACAGAGGCCAGCGCGCGATCGACCGGCATTTTGTAGAAGAACAGCGCGACCATCAGGGCAATAGCGACGGTGTACGTCGCGGCAAGGTATCCCTTCAGCTTGAGTTTAATCAGGGCGAAGAAGAAAAACAGGATAGGAAGCGAGGCGATCAGGCTCGACAGCCAGATGTTTCCTGCCGGATCGTAGTTTTGTTGCCAGAGGCTCATTGCAGGTCTCCTGAGGACCACACCCGTTGTGAGGCGGTGAGTCTGTGCTCATCTCTGCGTCACATTCAGTGTAAAAGTGGTCCTGCCAATAGTATGATGTAGGGTTAATGACAACAAATGGTTAACCAAATGTTATTGGTCGGCAATGATTTTGTAAGTGAAGATTATGGAAGTGTGAACCAGGGAAGGGTTGGTTGCGGAATTGGTTGGGCCAATTTTAGACGTGACAGAAAGGTAGGCCGGGTAAGCGCAGCGCCACCCGGCAAAAATCAGAACTCAGTCTTGCAAAAACCGGTCATCTCTTTCAGACCCATTTCACGACCCAGCTCGGTCATCGGGTGTACAACCACCAGGCCACGCACGCTTTTCTTCAGCTTGCCCATATCGGCCTGCTCTTTTTTGGTGATGGCACGGCGGAAAGGCAGTTTGGACAACTTCTGCGCTTCTTTGCTCAGCTTCTGCTCTTTCACGCCGCGCAGGCGCTCGATTTCGGTTTCCAGCGTCGCTTTCTCTTTTTCCAGCTCGGCGTACTTCTCGGCGGCGTCAACCAGCGACAGGCTGGCCTGCTGGTGGCGGATCAGATCCAGGCGATCGCTCAGGCGTTTGATTTCACTCTTTTCGACTTCTTTCATGACAAATGGCTCTAAAAACAGGGGGAATTACTACAAATGATACACGAATGTGCGCAGGCTTACTTCTGAAACGCTTTTTTTAAGCTGATTCGGGAAATCAGCTCGGTCAGGGAGAGTACCATCGTGGAGCGAACGATCTGCTGGTAACGCTGTTTCTGCATGGCGTACAGCTCAGGATCGCTGGTATCAAAATGCGGTGCCGGGGGCAGGGAGGTGACGCAGTGCAACTCGCCCAGCGGGCCGAGGATCTCATCGTCGGTAAAGGCATACTCGTTGCCGTCGTGATTCAGCTCTTCACGCAATGCCATCAGCAGTTCGGCATCTTCATACTCGTGACGGCTGATGACGCCCAGGCCATAGATCAGTTTCATACGCACGGATAAATCGCCCAAGGGGCCGTCACCGTCGAGCAACGGTTCAACTGCGTATTTCACCGCGTAGTCGTCTTTGCGAAACACCTGAAGCACCAGGATATTCACCGCCTCGGTTAATAACTCGACGGCGGATATCAGGAAGCTTCGTACGGTTTTGCCAGCATTCAGACGCTCCAGCACACGGTTTTCAAAGGCCTGGGTTTGTTCCATTATTGCCTGCATATCTGACAATCTATCTTCCGGGCGCAGGATGACCTGCGCCAGTTCCTGCATCATTTGGTTGCGTTATAAACGTTCACCGCCTCCACAACCACGTTGCTGTTGGCATCCAGACCGGATACCTGCGCCAGCGCGGCCTGTGGACCTTTCTCGGCAATTAGCTGCGCCAGCTCCTGCGCCTGCGGATCTTCTTCGCTGCGGTAGTGCATCGCGGCGGCAATGCCCTGAACCAGGTTGCTGTGCGGCAGACCGTATTCCAGGGTGCCAAGCAGCGGTTTGATCAGGCGATCGCCCGCACTCAGTTTGCGCAGCGGCTGACGGCCAACGCGCTCAACGTCATCTTTCAGATACGGGTTTTCAAAACGACCGAGGATTTTCTGAATATATGCCGCATGCTTATCGGCATCAAAACCGTAGCGTTTAATCAGTACCGCGCCGCTCTCATCCATTGCACCTTTTACCACGGCGCGGACGTTCTCATCGAGAATGGCGTCACGAATGGTCTGATGACCGGCTAATTTACCGAGGTAGGCGGTTATAGCATGCCCGGTGTTCAGCGTGAAGAGCTTACGCTCGACAAATGCCATCAGGTTATCAGTTAATTCCATCCCGGCGATCTCAGGCAGCGCGCCCTTGAACTGGGTTTTATCGACGATCCACTCGCTGAAGGTCTCAACGGTCACTTCCAGCGGATCGTTAGTGGCGGATTCTGACGGGGGAACGATGCGGTCCACGGCGGAATCGACAAAGCCGACATGCTCTTCAACCCAGGCTTTATCTTCTTCAGCCACTGCGGCCATGACGTGGCCTTTCAGTTGGGTGGTGCCGCGCACCATGTTTTCACAGGCGATGATGTTCAGCGGGGCCTCGTTGCCCTGAGCTTTACGTTTTGCCAGACCTTTCGCCACCGCCGGCGCGATACGCTCCAGAACCACCGGACCGACGGCGGTGGTGACCAGGTCAACCCCGGCAATCAGATCGATAACGTCGTCGCCAATGCTGCTAACCGCGTTCACGCCGCTTACGGTTTCGACCTGCTCGTTTTCACCTACCACATGCACCTGATAGCTATGACGTGCATTCAGGGCATCAAGTACCGTCTGATTTACATCGGCGAATGTCAGCGTAATGCCCGCGTCTGCCAGCAGTTTGCCGATAAAGCCACGACCGATGTTACCTGCGCCAAAATGTAATGCTTTCATAGTATTAACCTTCATCAATGTTTTTACCCGAGAGGGCTGGGGTGAGGAACCACGTTAATTTCCCCTCACCCTAGCCCTCTCCCCAACGGGGAGAGGGAGGTACAGAACTTACTTGTTCAGCAGCGCCAGAACTTCTTCGACGCTGGAGGTGTTAGCAAGACGTTCGATAACGGTCTCGTCGTCCAGGGCATTGGTCAGGCTGGTAATCACCTGGATGTGCTCGTTGTTACGGGCCGCGATACCAATCACCAGACGGGCGATGTCGTCTTCTTCTTCACCGAAGCGCACGCCTGCCGGGTACTGACAGAACACCACGCCGGTTTTCAGGACGCGATCTTTCGCTTCAACCGTACCGTGCGGCACCGCAATGGATTCGCCCAGGTAGGTCGGGGTCAGTTTTTCACGTTCCAGCATCGCTTCAACATATTCTGGCTGAACGTAGCCGCCTTTCACCAGCTGCTCACCGGCGAAGCGAATCGCTTCTTCTTTATGACTCGCGGTACGGCCAAGGAAGATGTTCTCCGCACCCAGCTTGAACAGGTGGCTGTTGCTCTCGTCGAAGCTGTCCTGCAGGCTGGTACGCACTTTCACTTCGTTATCTTCGTGGCGCTGCGCCGCAACCAGACGTTCGGTCAGGCTGGTGTACAGGCCGCTGTCGAGGAAGTTGGTCAGAGAAATATGCTGCGCCTGCGGTACCTGACGCATCGCACGCTCGGTCAGATCGCGGTGGGTGATGACCAGGTCAACATCCGGCGGCAGGCTGTTAATCGCGCTGTTGGTTACGGAGATCTGGGTCAGACCCGCATCCGCCACTTTCTTACGCAGGACGCCTGCACCCATGGCGCTGGAACCCATACCGGCGTCGCAGGCGACGATGATTTTACGTACGTGGCTCAGGTCGTTAGAGACATCGCCCGCCGCCAGCGGCGTTGCAGCAACACCTTTAGACTGGGATTTCATGTCCTGCATACGACGGGTTGCCGCTTCGATATCGTCTTCTTCTTTCACCTTGCTGGTTTTCAGCAGGATTGCAGAGACCACGAAGGAGACCGCCATGGCCGCGAAGATTGCCGCCAGGTTAGCGAAGTAAGCGCCTTTCGGGGTCATCGCCAGTACCGCCAGGATAGAACCCGGGGATGCCGGAGAAACCAGGCCGCCACCCAGCACGCTCAGGGTGAACACGCCAGTCATACCGCCGAGGATAACGGCGAGGATCAGACGTGGGTTCATCAGCACGTACGGGAAGTAAATTTCGTGGATACCGCCCAGGAAGTGGATGATTGCCGCACCGCCCGCAGACTGTTTAGCGCTACCGCGACCGAAGAAGATGTACGCCAGCAGGACGCCCATACCCGGACCCGGGTTAGCTTCGATCAGGAAGAAGATAGACTTGCCGAGATCGTGAGACTGCTGAATACCCAGCGGTGAGAAGATACCGTGGTTAATGGCGTTGTTCAGGAACAGGATTTTCGCCGGTTCAACAAAGATGGACGCCAGCGGCAGCATGTCGTGGGCAACCATGAAGTTAACGCCCGCCGCCAGAATTTTGGAGAGCACTTCAACTGCCGGGCCAATGCCGAGGAACGCCAGAATCGCCAGGATCATACCGATGATGCCGGCAGAGAAGTTGTTCACCAGCATTTCGAAGCCGGATTTGATCTTGCCATCAACCCAGACGTCAAATTTCTTAATGGCCCAGCCGCCCAGAGGACCGGCAATCATTGCGCCGAGGAACATCGGCATATCCGCACCGACGATAACACCCATGGTGGTGATCGCACCGACCACGCCGCCACGGTCACCGCCTACCAGACGACCACCGGTATAACCGATGAGCAGCGGCAGCAGATAGGTGATCATTGGGCCAACAAGTTTCGCCAGCGTTTCGTTAGGCAACCACCCTGTCGGAATAAATAACGCGGTGATGATACCCCACGCGATAAACGCGCCGATATTTGGCATCACCATGTTGCTGAGGAATCGACCAAAGCTTTGTACTTTGATCTTAAAATCGGATGACATAAAACACCCCTTCTTCTGTTTACGCAGGCCTTGAGCCCGAGGTTTGTTGTTAATGCGGCGGCAGAGGTTGCCCTGTTCTGATGCGTGAAATCTGGCACTTAATTGTTTAGCTGTCCAGACAGGCCAAATTTGTGTGATCTGAGTCACGTAAATGTAGGGGGTGTGGTGAGAAATGAAGTGATCAATATCACAAAACGGACGTGTAAAAAAAATACAATGCGCGTAAAAGCGGCACTTCAGGTCATTAAATGTGAAATAAATCACATTTCGTCGTCGCGAGTTTGTTTCCGGAGTGTGATCAATTCCACAAAATATTTTTATGCGGATTTCTCTGGATGTGATCGCTGGCAACATCTGCTCTTGCAATCGACGCCAGGCTGTAACTCAGCAACACGTATCGCTAAAAAAGCGTAGCCTTAATGTGGTATGGCGAAAAGTTCTAAGCTGGATTAAGCTCAACTGTAAACTTAAGTCTATTATTATTCAGGATATATTTTGTCACGCTTCTAAACTTGCATGGAGATATAAGAAAAAACCATACTCCCCGGCTCTGAAATTAATGAGTTTAAGCTCTTGTTCTTACCAATGAATTAATGTGGCTGCTTACCATTTTATTAATTTAATGAGTTTACGTTTTATTTAGTGAGGCAAATATGTTTCTCAACTATTTTGCGCTGGGTGTGTTGATCTTTGTCTTCGTGGTTCTTTTTTATGGGATCATCGCTATCCATGATATTCCGTATAACATGGCCAAAAAGCGCAATCATCCCCATGCTGATGCTATTCATACGGCGGGGTGGATTAGCCTGTTTACGCTCCATGCTATCTGGCCGTTTCTGTGGATTTGGGCAACGCTCTATCAGCCAGAGCGCGGCTGGGGTATGCAAAACCACATCCAACCGCCGCCGGACCGCAGCCCGGACGTTGATGCGCTGGCGAAGCGCGTAGCCGAGCTGGAACAAAAACTGGCCGCAGTGCCCCCCACTGCTGATAAGAATACGCCGGAGCACTAATCATGGATCTGTTGATCGTATTGACCTATGTCGCGTTTGCATGGGCCATCTTTAAAATATTCCGAATCCCGGTAAACCAGTGGACGCTGGCAACTGCAACCCTGGGCGGGGTATTTCTCGTGGCCGGGCTTATTTTATTAATGAACTATAACCACCCGTATACGTTCACGGCGCAGAAAGCGGTTATCTCTATTCCGATTACGCCGCAGGTAACGGGAGTTGTTACGGAAGTCACGGATAAAAATAACCAGCTTATTAAAAAAGGCGAAGTGTTATTTAAAATCGATCCGGGCAGGTATAAAGCCCGCGTCGATCGCCTGCAGGCGGACCTGGTGACGGCGACACACAATATTGATGTCCTGAAAGCTCAGCTGGCGGAAGCCCAATCGAATACCACCCGCGTGTCGGCCGAACGCGATCGTCTGTTAAAAGACTATCAGCGTTATGTAAAAGGCAGCCAGGCGAAGGTGAATCCCTTCTCAGAAAGCGATATTGATAACGCGCGGCAAAATTACCTGGCGCAGGACGCCATGGTGAAAGCGTCGGTGGCGGAACAGGTTCAGATCCAGAGCCAGTTAGAGAGCATGTCTAACGGTGAGCAGTCGCAGATTGCCTCCCTGCGCGCCCAGTTAGCGGAAGCGCAATACAACCTGGACCAGACCGTCATCCGTGCGCCGAGCAACGGCTACATCACCCAGGTGCTGATTCGCCCAGGTACCTACGCGGCTTCACTGCCGCTGCGTCCGGTGATGGTCTTTATCCCTGAGCAGAAACGCCAGATTGTGGCGCAGTTCCGCCAGAACTCGTTACTGCGTCTGAAACCAGGCGATGAAGCCGAAGTGGTATTTAATGCCCTGCCGGGCCAGGTCTTCTCCGGTAAGCTGACCAGCATTCTGCCGGTGGTGCCCGGCGGTTCCTACCAAGCGCAGGGGGTGCTGCAGGCGCTGACGGTGGTGCCGGGTACCGACGGTGTGATTGGTACCATCGAACTGGATCCGAACGCCGACGTGGACGCCCTGCCTGACGGCATTTACGCCCAGGTGGCGGTCTATTCCGATCACTTCGCCCACGTTTCCGTGATGCGTAAAGTCCTGCTGCGTATGACCAGCTGGATGCACTACCTCTATCTCGACCATTAATCCCCAAAAAGGCAGGTATGCGATCCGCGTCCCTGCCTTTTTTTCTATGCCTGGGCCATACTTATCCTTTTGTTGGCGGATAAGGAGCAGGCAATGAAACTCATCGGCAGTTATACCAGTCCCTTCGTGCGTAAAATCTCCATTCTCCTGCTGGAGAAAGGCATCACTTTTGAATTTATTAATGAACAGCCCTATCAGGCTGAAAGCGGTGTCGCGCAGTACAATCCCCTGGGTAAAGTCCCGGCCCTGGTCACCGACGAGGGTGAGCACTGGTTCGACTCGCCGATCATTGCCAGCTACATCGAACTGCTGGATATCGCCCCGGCTATGATCCCCCGTGAACCCAAAGCGGCGCTCGTTATCCGGCAAATTGAGGCGCTGGCGGACGGGATTATGGATGCGGCGCTGGCTTCCGTGCGTGAACAGGCCCGTCCGGCGGCACAGCAGTCTGAAACGGAGCTGCTGCGCCAGCGCGAAAAAATTGTCCGCAGTCTCGACCACTGTGAACAGCTGATCCGCGAGGGGAAAATTGCCACCGACAGCGTCAATCTGGCGACCATCGCTATCGCCTGCGCCATCGGCTACCTCAATTTCCGCCGCGTTTCGCCGGGCTGGTGCGTCGATCGTCCGCTGCTGGTTAAGCTGGCGGAAACCCTCTTCCAGCGCGAAAGTTTCGCCCGTACCGAACCGCCAAAGGCTTGACGTAGCCCGTTAACACTTCCCTGCCGGACGCGCTACAATCGCACCTGACATTGACTCCCTCTCCCGTCGGGAGGGGGGAAGATACCTAACCGTCAGGCGCATTCATGACTATTCAGCACGCTCTCTACAGCCAACTCCCCGCGACCGATCGTCTGCTTCGCGATGCCCGTCTTACTCCCGTTATTGCCCGCTTTGGTCACAGCCGAACGGTGGAGACCTTGCGCCTGCTCCAGGACGAAGCCCGCGCCGGGATCCGCGCCGACAATCACCTGCCGGCCTGGTGTGACGACTGGGCGCAGGAGACCGAAAAACGGCTGGCGCAGGATGAAGCCCAGGGGCTGCGGCAGGTGCTGAACCTGACGGGTACGGTGCTGCATACCAATCTGGGGCGCGCGCTGCTGCCTGAGGAAGCGGTTGCCGCCGTTACCCAGGCGATGCAGGTCCCGGTGACCCTGGAGTACGATCTCGACGGCGCCGGACGCGGCCACCGCGACCGGGCCCTGGCGGCGCTGCTGTGCCAGCTCACCGGGGCGGAAGATGCCTGCATCGTGAATAATAACGCCGCGGCGGTGCTGCTGATGCTGGCTGCCACCGCGAGCGGTAAAGAGGTGGTGGTCTCGCGCGGTGAGCTGGTGGAGATTGGCGGCGCGTTTCGCATCCCGGATGTGATGACCCAGGCCGGGTGCCAGCTTCGGGAGGTGGGCACCACCAACCGCACCCACGACCGGGATTACGCCGCAGCCATCAATGAAAATACCGCCCTGCTGATGAAGGTCCATACCAGTAATTACCAGATCGAAGGCTTCACCCATGCCGTCGACGAGGCGGAGCTGGTGCGTATCGGGCAGGAGAAGAGCGTGCCGGTGATTGTCGATCTGGGCAGCGGTTCGCTGGTGGATCTCACCCGCTACGGCCTGCCAAAAGAGCCGATGCCGCAGGCGCTGATTGCCGCAGGCGTCAGCCTGGTGAGCTTCTCGGGGGACAAATTACTGGGCGGTCCGCAGGCCGGGATTATCGTGGGCAAGCGCGATCTGATTGCCAGATTGCAACAGCACCCACTGAAACGCGCCCTGCGGGCGGATAAAATGACCCTCGCCGCGCTGGAGGCGACCTTGCGCCTCTATCTCCACCCGGAGACGCTGGCCGAACGGCTGCCGACGCTGCGCCTGCTGAGTCGCGATGCCGCCGCTATTCACCGTCAGGGGGAGCGGCTGCTGACGCAGGTCGCCGCCCACTACCCGGATTTTGAGGTTCGTGTGGAAGAGTGCCTGTCCCAGCCGGGCAGCGGGTCGCTGCCGGTGGATCGTCTGTCGGGCGCCGCTCTGACCTTCACCCCGCGCGACGGGCGCGGCGGTCAGCTGGATGCGCTGGCGTTGCGCTGGCGATCGCTGCCCGTGCCGGTGCTGGGGCGGATCAAGGACGGGCGACTGTGGCTGGATTTACGCTGTCTGGAAGATGAAGCACTGTTTCTGGAGATGTTGTTGAAATGATTATTGCCACTGCCGGTCACGTTGACCACGGCAAAACGACGTTGTTGCAGGCGATCACCGGCGTCAACGCCGACCGCCTGCCGGAAGAGAAAAAGCGCGGCATGACCATCGATCTGGGTTATGCCTACTGGCCGCAGCCGGATGGCCGGGTGCTGGGGTTTATCGACGTGCCGGGGCACGAAAAGTTTCTGTCCAACATGCTGGCGGGGGTGGGCGGTATCGATCACGCCCTGCTGGTGGTGGCCTGCGATGACGGGGTGATGGCGCAGACGCGCGAGCACCTGCAGATCCTCAATCTCACCGGCAATCCGCAGCTGACGGTGGCGCTGACAAAAGCCGACCGCGTTGATGACGCCCGGGTGGAGGAGGTGCGCGAAGAGGTGCTGGCCACCCTGCGCGACTATGGCTTCGCGGATGCCACACTGTTTGTCACCGTCGCCACCGAAGGGCGGGGCATTGATGCCCTGCGCACCCATCTGCAACAGCTTCCTGACCGCGCCCATGCGGATCATCACCGTTTTCGCCTGGCTATCGACCGCGCCTTCACCGTTAAAGGGGCGGGGCTGGTGGTGACCGGTACGGCGCTCTCTGGCGAAGTGCGCGTGGGCGACAGCCTGTGGCTGACCGGAGTTAATAAGCCGGTGCGTATTCGTGGCCTTCACGCGCAGAATCAGCCTGTGGAACAGGCCCACGCCGGGCAGCGCATCGCCCTGAACCTGGTGGGTGATACGGAAAAAGCCGAGCTTAACCGCGGCGACTGGCTGCTGGCCGACGCACCACCAGAGCCGACCACGCGCGTGATTGTCACCCTGCAGAGCGACGTGCCGCTCACCCAGTGGCAGCCGCTGCATATTCACCATGCCGCCAGCCACGTTACCGGCCGCGTCTCGCTGCTGGAAGGCCGTCTTGCGGAGCTGGTCTTCGATACCCCGTTGTGGCTGGCCGACAACGATCGTCTGGTGCTGCGCGATATCTCTGCCCGCGTCACCCTGGCCGGGGCGCGGGTCGTGACACTCAATCCACCGCGTCGCGGGAAGCGTAAGCCGGAGTACCTGAGCTGGCTGGCGACGCTGGCAACGGCGACGGATGACCACGACGCGCTGCTGGCGCATCTGGCGCGCGGGGCGGTTAATCTGGATGAGTTTGGCTGGGCACGCCAGCTCAGCGGGGAAGGTCTGCGCCAGCTGGTCCAGCAGCCGGGTTTTATCCAGGCCGGTTCCAGCCTGCTCAATACCCCTGTTGCCGCCCGCTGGCAGCGTAAAATTCTGGATGTGCTGGCGACCTACCATCAGCAGCATCAGGATGAGCCCGGACCCGGACGTGAGCGCCTGCGTCGCATGGCGCTGCCGATGGAAGATGAAGCCCTGGTGCTGCTGCTGATCGAGCGGATGCGCGAGAGCGGGGAGCTGCACAGCTACCACGGCTGGCTGCATCTGCCGGATCATAAAGCAGGCTTTACCCCGGAGCAGCAGGCCATCTGGCAAAAAGCGGAGGCGCTGTTTGGGGACGAACCCTGGTGGGTACGCGACCTGGCGCGTGAAACCGCCACCGATGAGCAGACCATGCGTCAGGTGTTGAAGCATGCGGCGCAGCAGGGGCTGATCACGGCGATCGTCAAAGATCGCTACTACCGCCACGATCGCATCGTCACCTTCGCCAACCTGATCCGGGAGCTGGACAGCGAGCGCGGCTCCACCTGCGCGGCGGATTTCCGCGATCGGCTTAACGTCGGGCGCAAGCTGGCGATCCAGATCCTCGAGTACTTCAACCGCATTGGCTTCACCCGCCGCCGAGGCAACGATCACCTCCTGCGTGACGCGCTGCTCTTTAGCGGGGAGGCACAGCCTTAAGTCTCGCTTCTGGCAAGCTTCTGTTTTGCCAGCCACACGGCGCCCAGCCTGCCCGCCTGGTTACCCAACTGGCAGGGCAGGATCGGCACCTGCAGCGATTCCCACTCTTCAAAGGTTCGCAGGTGCCTGTCGAGCAGCTGATAAATTTTCTCCTGCTCGCTGATACCGCCGCCAATCAGCACTACCTGCGGGTCGAACATCGAAATCACGCTGTAGACCCCGCGCGCCAGAAACAGCGCCCACTCTTCAACGGCTTCGCGCAGGTGCAGGTCGTTCTCCATGCGCTCGAACAGCTCTTCGCCTTTCGGCATATCATCCCCGGAAACCCCCAGCGCCCGGCGGCAGGTCTCCATCAGCCCTTTGGCCGAGGCGACCTCATGCATCCCTTCGCCGTTCTTACCGACCGGTATCACCCCGAACTCCCCGGCGCGGTAGTGCGAGCCGCGGTAGAGATCGCCCCCGAGCACAATGCCGCCGCCGATCCCGGTACCGAGCGTCATGCAGACAAAATTCTCATACTCACGCCCCGCGCCGCGCCAGCGCTCACCCAGGGCGGCGCAGCTGGCGTCATTGTCGGCCACCAGCGGCAGATCGGTCAGCTCTGCGAAAAGGTCATACAGGTTGACGTTATCCAGGTACTCCAGCGCGCCCGCCTTCGCGGCCTCGCCGGTATGGGTATTGATGTGCCCCGGGATGCTCACTCCGATCGCCACGATCTCATGTTCGTCCTGGTAAGCTTTGACCACCTCACGCCACTGTTTTTTGAAACTCTCTTCATCCTCTGGCGTATCAAACTGATCGGTGGTGAGTTCGTTGCCGTCCTCGTCGATCACGCCGTGTTTAATGTGGGTTCCGCCCACGTCAAAGCCGATAAAAAGCCGCATTTATCCTTACCTCCGCCCGGTTTATGCGCTTTAAGTATGGCTCAGCGCCGGAAACCAAACGTAAAGTAAGGTAATGCGTGAAGGGGCTCGCAAAGCAGATGACAACTGGCGATATTTTCACCGTCGCGGTCTACCTTTGAATGACACTACACACAAGGAGACAGTCATGACGAACAACCCTCCATCAGCACGTATCCTGCCTGGCGAATATGGTTTTCCTCTCAAGCTTAAAGCCCGTTATGACAACTTTATCGGCGGCGACTGGGTTCCTCCGGCCGACGGCGATTACTACCAGAACCTCACCCCGGTGACCGGCCAGCCGCTGTGCGAAATCGCCAGTTCCGGTAAGCGCGATATCGATCTGGCGCTGGACGCCGCCCATAAAGCGAAAGAGAAATGGGCGCACACCTCGGTGCAGGATCGCGCCGCGGTATTGTTCAAAATCGCCGATCGCATGGAGCAGAATCTGGAGTTGCTGGCGACGGCAGAAACCTGGGACAACGGGAAACCGATCCGTGAAACCATGGCCGCCGACGTGCCGCTGGCTATCGACCATTTCCGCTATTTCGCCTCCTGTATTCGTGCCCAGGAAGGGGGGATCAGTGAGGTGGATAAAGACACCGTGGCCTATCACTTCCATGAGCCGCTGGGCGTGGTCGGGCAGATCATCCCCTGGAACTTCCCGCTGCTGATGGCCGCCTGGAAAATGGCCCCCGCGCTGGCGGCAGGGAACTGCGTGGTGCTGAAGCCGGCGCGCTTGACGCCGCTGTCGATACTGCTGCTGATGGAAGTGGTGGGCGACCTGCTCCCGCCGGGCGTGGTGAACGTGGTGAACGGCGCGGGTGGCGAAATCGGTGAATATCTGGCGACCTCCAAACGGATTGCCAAGGTGGCGTTTACCGGCTCCACCGAAGTGGGCCAGCAGATCATGCAGTACGCCACCCAGAACATCATCCCGGTGACGCTGGAGCTGGGCGGTAAATCGCCGAATATCTTCTTCGCCGACGTGATGGACGAAGAGGACGCCTTCTTTGATAAGGCGCTGGAAGGCTTTGCGCTCTTTGCCTTCAACCAGGGCGAAGTCTGTACCTGTCCAAGCCGGGCGCTGGTACAGGAGTCCATTTACGAGCGCTTTATGGAGCGCGCCATTCGCCGCGTGGAGTCGATCCTCAGCGGCAACCCGCTGGATAACGTCACCCAGATGGGGGCGCAGGTCTCCCACGGGCAGCTGGAGACGATCCTCAACTACATCGATATCGGCAAGAAAGAGGGGGCGGATATCCTGACCGGCGGACGGCGCAAGATGCTGGCCGGTGAGCTGAAAGAGGGGTACTACCTCGAGCCGACCATCCTCTCCGGTAAAAACAACATGCGCGTTTTCCAGGAGGAGATCTTTGGCCCGGTGCTGGCGGTAACCACCTTCAAAACCATGGAGGAGGCGCTGGAGCTGGCTAACGATACGCAGTATGGCCTGGGGGCGGGCGTCTGGAGCCGTAACGGCAATCTGGCGTATCAGATGGGGCGCGGGATCCAGGCGGGTCGCGTGTGGACCAACTGCTATCACGCTTACCCTGCCCATGCCGCGTTTGGCGGGTATAAGCAGTCGGGTATTGGCCGTGAAACGCACAAGATGATGCTGGAACACTACCAGCAGACCAAGTGCCTGCTGGTCAGCTACTCCGATAAACCGCTCGGCCTGTTCTAACCTTTCAGCGCAGGCCGCCCATGGGTGGCCTGCTCAATCTGCTTACGCAGGGTATTCAGCACGCCATCCAGCACAAACTGCACCCGCCACGGCTGATAGTCACGTTTACGGAAGATAGCCACCAGATCCAGCCACCACTCCTCCTGATGGGTGAAGCAGGGCACCATCAAGCCCTGTTCAATCTCCTTGTTCAGGCTCTCTTTGGGCGCAAAGACGATCCCCAGATGATTGCGCGCCAGTTCCAGCGCCGTCTGGGTGTTGTCGCAAATATAGTTTCCGGTGACTTTATAATCCTGGACCTGCTTGCTGTGATTCGAGCGAAAACGCCAGATGTTAGCGTCATCGACGATCATTGAATCAATAAGAATGCAGGAGTGGTTAATTAAATCGTCAGGGTGATTAATAGGGTGCTTCTTAATATATTCTGGGGTGGCAAAAGCGGTAACAGAATATTTCGTTAAGGTCGTGGCAACCAGGTTTTCATCTTTCGGTTGAGCATAGGAAATTAAAATATCGCAATCGTCGGGAAAAATGACGCCTTCGAAATATTCATTCCGGTCGAGGTTGCAGGTTTTCAGGCTAATGCGAATATCGCCGATATTTTCGATCTCATGAATCACGTGGCGGGCCAGATAGGTAATGATCCCCGTCGGCCCATAAATGGTCACCTTGCCGCGTTTTTCATGCTTATAATCTGCAATAAAATTAACCAGTTGGTCGTTCTTTTCCAGCGAGGCGTTGATGAAGGGCAGCAGTGCCTCGCCGAACTGGGTAAGCGCCAGATGGCGGGTGGTGCGCTCAAACACCTTCAGCCCAACGCGGGTCTCAAAATCAGAGAGATATTTACTCACATTGGCCTGGGCCATGCCTAACAATGCGGCAGCGTCACCGATACTGTGCGTCGCGGCAATGACGGAAACAATTTTTAATTCTCTCGGTTTGATTTGCAGCTTGTTCATTGCCTGACGCTCATCTATATGAATTTATATATAATATTATACAAATATCAAAATTGCATTGCGATTTTTGTAACCATTATTATGCGCCGGGTCGTATGACATTTAATGGATTACAAACAATGAAGTTAAAAAATAATTTACTTATCGCGGCCGCTTTATTTACGGCGACGTCCGCAATGGCCGATGATTTTTCAATTGGCGCGGGCGCCGTGTTTAATGAGTCACCTTATAAAGGCTATAACGAGAATGTCTCCGCGGTTCCGTTAATTAGCTACGAAGGGGAACACTTCTACGTGCGTCAGGCTACCGGCGGCTGGATCGTCTGGAAAGATGCCAAAAACGAATTCAGCCTCACCGCCTCCTGGATGCCGCTGAGCTTCGACCCGGAAGATAACGACGACCATGCCATGAAGCAGCTGGACGAGCGCAAAGCCTCCGCGATGCTGGGCGGTGCGTACTACCATCACGAAAGCTGGGGTAGCCTGAAGTTTGCGCTTGCCGCCGATGCGATGGATGAGAGCGGTGGCGTGATGGGTGAAATGTCTTACTTCCGTCCGTTCCGCATGGAGCGCCTGACCCTGACGCCATCGGTGGGCGTGCTCTTCCACGATGAGAGCTTCAACGACTATTACTACGGCGTCTCTGCGAAAGAGTCCCGTCGCAGCGGTCTGCAGCAGTACACCGCAGGTGAAACCGTCACCCCGTACCTGGGCGTAGCGGCGAAATACCAGCTGACGCAGAACCTCTGGCTGAACGCCAGCGCCGTCTATACCGTGCTGCCTGACGACGTGAAAAACAGCCCGATGATCGACCGTGACGACAGCTTCGCGCTGATGACCGGGCTTAGCTGGAAATTCTGAGTTTCCAAAAATCAGCCCTCAGGGACGAGGGCTGCCTCAGCGGTTACTGCTTACGCCTCATCCACCCAGATCCGCATCTCCCCTTCGCCACGGTTCGCCCAGCTAAACCACGGAATAAAGGTCAGGGTCTGCGCCTGTTGCGTGGTGGGTGCCCTGTCGTACTGCCACAGCGGCTGTTGTTCAGCGTCCGCGGCATGGCGGGTAAAGCCTTGCGTCTGGATCAGCATCTTGTGAGCAAAAATCCCTTTGCCTTCAAACAGCTTAAATTCGCTGTCCGCCGGAAGCGCCAGGTTGTGCAGCCCCGCGCCGTTATCCGCTTCTTCAAGACAGTAAACCAGCGGTCCGCGCTGCAGGGCCACTTTCCCGGCCTGCTGGCGCACCTGCGGATTACCGTAAACCCGGCGGACCGGCATCGGCAGGGTTAAGAGCAGCGTATCGCCCTCCTGCCAGCGGCGGGTCAGGTAGAGATAGCCCTGACGCACTTCTCCCGTGACGGCTTCGCCATTCAGCGTGAGCCGTGGCGCGTCGCACCAGTCCGGCAGACGCAGGGCCAGGGTATGGTCGATGGCCACAGGTGAGACGATCTCAATTTTGACCTGCTCCTGCCACGGATAATTCCCGCTAATCCGCACCTGCAACTCCTCCTCGCCCACCGGGAACGCCATGCTGTTGCCGATGTAGAGGTTAATAAACAGGGCGTCGTCGCGAAGGGTATAGATGTAGTGACCAATCGAGGTCAGGACGCGGGCGATGTTCGGCGGACAGCAGGCGCAGCCGAACCAGCGCTGGCGAACCGGCTTCACGTGATCGTAGATATGGTTAAACTTCAGCGTCTTCGGATGCACTTCCAGCGGATTGACGTAGAAGAAGTGCTTGCCGTCCAGCGCCATGCCGCCGAGAACGGTGTTGTAGAGCGCGCGCTCCATCACGTCGGCGTACTGGCTGTTGGCCTCCATCTCCAGCATCCGGCGGGCAAACATCATCAGGCCGATCGAGGCGCAGCTTTCGGCATACACGGTGTCGTTGGGCAGATCGTAATCGCTGCTGAAGGCCTCGCCGCTGCTCTGGGAACCAATCCCGCCGGTGATATACAGCTGGCGTCGGGCCATATTGTTCCACAGGCGCAGGCAGTCCTGGCGTTTGCCTTCGTCCTGGCTCAGACGGGCCAGGTGCGCGACGCCGGTCATCAGATAGACGAAGCGCACCGCATGGCCGATCGCCGTTTGCTGTTCGGCCAGCGGCTGATGCGCCTGGCTGTAGGCTTTATCCTGCACCATCCACGCCGGGCCGTAGGTGTTCCAGTAGGAGGTTTTGCCCCGCTTCTCATATTCAATGTCGTAGAAGTGCGGCTGGGTGCCGCGCTCCTCGACGAAATACTTCACCAGCGCCAGATAGCGCGGCTCCTGGGTGACATCGAACAGGCGCATCAGCGCCAGCTCGATCTCCGGGTGGCCGGGATAGCCGTGCAGCTGCTGCTCGCCCGGGCCAAAGACGCTGTCGATATGGTCGGCCAGCCTGCACACCACCTCCAGCAGACGGCGTTTGCCGGTGCCCTGGAAGTAGGCCACGCCTGCTTCAATCATGTGTCCGGCGCAGTAAAGTTCATGGCACTCCGCCAGATTGGTCCAGCGTTCTTCCGGCGCTTTTACCGTGAAGTAGGTGTTCAGATAGCCATCGTCGCACTGCGCGGCGGCCACCAGCTCGATCACCTCATCGGCGGTCTTTTCCAGTTCCGCGTCGGGCTTCTGGCACAGCGACCAGGCGACCGCCTCCAGCCATTTCGCCACGTCGCTGTCCTGAAAGACCATTCCGTAAAACTCACCGCTCTGCTGGCCTGCCGCGATGCGAAAGTTGCTGATGGCATGGCTCGGTTCGGCCTCCTCGATGCGATCGTTCAGGGCATCCCACTGGTAGGGAATAACGACGTCGCGCACCAGCTGTTGATACTGCCCCAGAAACGGGTCGCTGATTTTCAGTTTATGCAGGTCGGGTTCCATTATGGACATCATGTTCTCCTCAGGAGTGAGCGTGACGCTGGCGCAGGTCGGTGGCAATGCGCGCCATCATCGGGTTATCGAGTCGGCACTTGCGGATCGCCAGCGCCAGCAGCAGATGGAAAAGGGCAGGCAGCAGGGTTTCCATGGCGGTGATGCCCTGCAACGAAGCGGGAGTCTGGTTGCCCGCGCCCGGCTGGTAGGCCACGAAGATAAACACCAGGCTGATGATCCCGGCGCTGGAGGCCCATGCCAGCTTGATAAAGAACAGGTTAAAGGCGAAGTTCATGCCGGAGGAACGCACGCGGGTTTTCCACTCGCCGTAGTCATCGGCAAAGGCCATCAGCGCGAAGTGCAGCGGCAGGGTAAAGCCGAGGATCACGCCGTTCGCCAGAATAACCACCAGCCACAGGGTCTGATGCGCCGGGCCGCCGGGCAGGAACCACATCCCCAGCGCCAGTACTGCCAGCACCAGGTTGGTGTAGTAGTAGAGTTTGACGGTATCGCTGCGGCGCGACAGCAGGTTAACGATCACCGCCCCCAGAATGGCGGCAAAGGTCACCATGGTGAAGAACAGCGAGGTGTAGGCGGTGCTGCCTTCCAGCACGTAGGTGATGAAATACATATAGCCGCCGCCGCGAATGTTAAAGACGTTGATCAGCAGGAAGGACATCACCAGCATCAGCAGCAGCTGGTCGTTCTGACGCAGACCGGCGAGGTGCTCCCTGAGCGTAAATCTTCCCATCATCGCCAGCGGTACCCGCTCGCGCACCCAGAAGAAGCAGCACAGGAACATCACCACCGCAATGGCGCACAGCACCCCGACGCCCAGCTGATACCCCTGCGCCACGTTGCCCTTGCCGAGCAGATCAACCAGCCAAGGCAGGCCGACGGAGACCAGGAAACCGGCCACGCCGCACAGCACAAAGCGCCAGGACTGGCAGGAGAGCACTTCGCTGTGGCGGGTGGTCATGGTGTTGATCAGCGCGCAGTAGGGCACGTTGATGGCGGTATAACCCACCGAGAGCAGCAGATAGGTGCCGAAGGCCCAGGCGATTTTGACCCCCATGCCCGCGTCCGGCACGGTGAAGGTCAGCACGCCGATAATGCCAATCGGCAGGGCGACCCAGAGCTGCCACGGGCGAAAGCGCCCCCAGCGGCTTTGGGTCCGGTCGGCGATGACCCCCATTACCGGATCGGATATCGCATCAAACACGCGCAGGGCGATAAACAGCGTACCGACCAGCGCCGGGGTTAAGCCAAAGACATCGGTATAGAAAAAGGTCAGGAAGTTCATGATCAGACAGGTGATCACCGTTCCGCCGGCATCGCCCAGGCCGTAACCGATTTTTTCTCGCACCGTCAGGCGATCGTTGACGGTCTGTTGGGCAAGCTCTGTCTGTGTAATCGGAGTAGAAGTCATGAGGTAACTCCTCGGGTTATCGGATTTTTTATGTTGTTTTGCAGAGTACCCGATTAATTTTGCACTCTTCCCCGGGTCCAACAAGGTAAGGGAAAAGTATAAAAAGATAAGGATTCCGACCTTGTTCGCAAAATGTGATTTAGATCGGGAAGAAGGGGAAATAGCTGTTAATAATCAGGGATAAAGAAAAATAAATCGTTCATTAATAGCGAGAAAGTGAATAACCATGCTCGAATTATCCATAGCGCTTCCGCTTCAGGTGCAAAACGGCGGCTACTTCATCTCCCGTGGCGTAGGGCGACACCCGGCGCGCAGGCTCGACTCGTGGGAAGTCATCTTTGTGGAAAAGGGGACGTTAACGATCCAGGAGGAGACAACGGTTTTTGAGGTCCATGCGGGGGAAAGTTTGCTCCTCTGGCCTCATCGTCGGCATAAAGGTATCGAGGATTTTCCCGCCGACTTACGCTTTTACTGGCTGCATTTTGAGGTGCAGGAACAGGCCTCAGCGTCACCCTGGAGCACGCTGCTGTCGGTGCAGCAGCATGGTAAAACCAGCGATCCGCAGGCGATGACCGCGCTTTTCCGCCAGTTTCTGAGCGAACAGGAGAAACTTCAGCGCAGCCCGGCGCTGGAGTTTATTTTGCTGCTGATCCTCCAGCAGCTCTCCCTCACGGCCGGGCAGGAGCCGTCGCCGGATGAAGCGGGCGTCAACCTGGCGTGGAAGGCGCGGCAGCTGATCGGCACCCAGTTTCACCTGCCGCTGTCGACGTCGCAGCTCGCCCGGGAGCTGCACTGCAACGCCGACTATCTCGGGCGGGTGTTTCGTCGGGTCTTTCATCTGACGCTGACCGAGGCGATCCACCGTCAGCGGGTCAGGGCTGCGGAAAAGTTACTCCTCAACGACGCCGTGTCGCTCAAGGAGGTCGCGATGCGCTGCGGGTTTAACGATGTAGGCTATTTCCGGCAGATCTTTCGCAAACACACGGGGCTAACGCCCGGCGTCTGGAAGCGTCGCTACTGCAAGGAGCACATTAATTCCACCTGATTTCTGGGGCAGATGGCCAGTTTTCGCGGCAGGGTGCACAAAAGTGGTCTTTTTCCCTGTCTGATCAAAGCGCACTCCCTGAACACTCTGGCAACCTGCATTTTTTCAGCAAGGATGGAGCAGGCGATGAACCCGTTTATTGTTGCGGACCCGGCAAAATGTATTGGCTGTCGCACCTGCGAAGTGGCCTGCGTGGTGTCCCATCAGGAGAGTCAGAATTGTGCGGCAGTGACGGCAAGGACGTTCAGCTCCCGCATTCGGGTGGTGAAAGGCGGAACTTTTACTACGGCGGTTACCTGTCACCAGTGTGAAGATGCCCCCTGTGCTAACGTCTGCCCGACCCAGGCGATTCAGCGTGAGAAGGGCGTCTGGCAGGTAGATCAGCAACGCTGTATCGGCTGTAAAAGCTGTATGGTTGCCTGCCCGTTCGGGGCGATGCAGGTGACGGCGGATGCGGGGCGGGTTCAGGCCCTGAAGTGCGACCGCTGCTCGCACCGCGAAGGCGGACCCGCCTGTGTGGAGGCGTGCCCGACCCGCGCGTTAAGCTGCGTCGATCCTGCCAGATTACGCGCCGAACGGCTGCGTTATCTGGCGTAAATCGCTACTGACCGTTTTCCCGCCAGGCGATGTCGATCTCTTCTGCAAGGATCTTCACACCGGCTTCGATTTTCTCCGGGTCTGGGACGTAATTCATGCGCATGCACTGGTGAGTGTGCGGCCACGGCTTATCCAGCCCCGGGAAGAAGTAATCTCCCGGCACCATCAATACCCCACGCTTTTTCAGGCGCTGGTACAGCAGCTCGGTGGTGATGGGTAGATCCTTAAACCACAGCCAGAGGAAAATCGCCCCTTCGGGTTTGTGGATCAGGCAGCGCTCTTCCGGCAGATAGCGGCGGATGGTCGCGATGGTCTCGTGGACGCGCTGATAATAGAACGGCTTAATCACCTCGTTGGACAGGCGCAGCAGGTCGTTGCGCTTAATCATCTCGCACATCATTGCCGGACCAATCCCGCCAGGGGAGAGGCTGATGATACCGTTCATATTGGTGATGGCGGTGATGATTTTCTCGTTGGCGATGATGATCCCGCAGCGACTGCCCGGCAGCCCCAGCTTGGACAGGCTCATGCACAGCACAATGTTCGGGTTCCACAGCGGGCGCGCTTCGCTGAAGATGATGCCCGGGAAGGGCACGCCATAAGCGTTATCAATCACCAGCGGAATACCGTGCTGGTTCGCCAGCGCATCCAGCTTGATCAGCTCTTCATCGGTGATGACGTTGCCGGTCGGGTTGGTTGGGCGCGAGACGCAGATCATCCCGGTCTCTTCGCCAATATGCAGATGCTCAAAATCGACGTGATACTTGAACTGGCCTTCCGGCAACAGCTCAATGTTCGGACGCGCGGAGACGAAAAGATCGTCCTCCAGGCCGGAATCGGCATAGCCGATATACTCCGGCGTCAGCGGGAACAGCACCTTTTTGGTGGTGCCGTCGGCGCGCCGGCCCGCGAAGAGGTTAAATAAGTAGAAAAACGCGCTCTGGCTGCCGTTTGTCAGTGCAATGTTCTGTGGTTCGATCTCCCAGCCGAGGGTGTCGCGCAGCATCTCCGCCAGCGTGGCAAGCAGCTCGGTTTTGCCCTGCGGGCCGTCGTAATTGCACAGCGCATCAGTGGCTTTGCCATTTTCCAGCATATCCGCGAGGAGCGTCTGAAAATAGGCGTTCATCTCGGGGATTTGTGCCGGATTACCGCCGCCGAGCATGATGGCGCCCGGTGTGCGCAGCCCGTCGTTGAGATCCTCCATCAGGCGGGTGATGCCTGAATGGCGGGTGAATTTGTCGCCGAAAAGTGAAAAAGTCATAGCAGGTGTTCTGTCGAGCCTATTCTAAGTGTGGCTCACCATAACGCTACAACTGCGCGGGTGCAAATCAGCGTCGAAACGAAGAAGGGTGGCTTTGTGTTGCCAGTTTGCCATCAGGTAGCGAATTATCCTGTAACCCCCTCTCCTGATGGTAGAGGGGGTTATCGATGACGATCAGCGATTGCCCGCCCACACCACCATCACCTTATCGCCCTGATGCTCACGCACAAAGCCGTAGCCCTGCGGCATCGTCAGCGTGGTTTGTGTGCCTGCGCCCACCGCCGGATGGCGGGCCCGGAACTGGCCGAGCCTTTGCCAGTGGGCGACGGTTTCTGCCTGCGAACCGCTGATATCCTGCCAGTTCATGTCCGAGCGCGTACCCTGTAAGGGGTCGGAGCCCGTTGGGCCAAAGGGTCTTGCTGATTCATCCCCGTAATAGATCTGCACACTACCCGGCGCCAGTAACAGCAGCTCGGCCGCACGCTGGTCGCCCTCGCGGAACAGGCGGGTATCGTGGGAGGAGAGGTAGCTCAGGACGTTAAAGCTCTGCAGCTTCTCTGCCATCTGCTGCCAGGTGAGGTCCATACTGGACAGGCAATCCACCGCTTTGGCCGCCTGCTCCTGATAATCAAAATTGATCATCGCATCGAAGCCATGACGGTAGTAATCGCTCTGCATTACCCCGTGCCCCCAGGATTCACCGGTCATCCAGAACGGCGCATCGTCGAGTTTTTTATCCGGGTTGGCCGCTTTCCATGCCTTTAGCGCCTCACTGGCCCGATCCTTCAGCTGCTGCCAGCCGGCCAGCTCAACGTGCTTCGCGGTATCGACCCGGAAACCGTCAATACCGTATTCACGCACCCATTGGCTCAGCCAGTGGGTAAGGTAATCCCTGGGCGTGTAGCCGTCGATGGCTTTTGCACCGGTATCAGGTTTATGGCGATAGAAATTCGGCAGGCCCGATGGGGTGGTGGATTCCGTTTTCAGATCCGGCAGGAAGGCCAGCGACATGGTCAGATCGTCAAAGCCGGGGTTGTCGTAATCGCCAATGTCGGTGCGCACCCACTTCTTGCCCCACCACTTTTCCCAGCCCGCTTTATCGCTGAAGTTGATGTAGTCGTTAAAGCTGTGCCAGCTCTGTCCGGCGGCCGGTTTCCAGTCGGTCCAGCGTTCACCGAGGGTTTTCTTCAGCTCGTCGCCCTGCAGATAGAGGGCACCGAACTGATACTCCTGCATGTCTGCCAGCGTCGCATAACCGGTGTGGTTCATCACCACGTCAAACAGGATACGGATCCCCCGGCGATGGGCTTCATCCACCAGCTTGCGTAAATCGTCCTCGGTGCCCATGTTGGCATCGAGCCGGGTCCAGTCCTGGGTGTAGTAACCGTGATAGGCGTAATGGGGGAAATCCCCCTTTGTGCCGCCGCCGACCCAGCCGTGGATCTGCTCCAGCGGGGAGCTGATCCACAGGGCGTTAACCCCGAGCTGTTGCAGGTAATCCAGCTTGCTGGTGAGCCCTTTCAGATCGCCGCCATGGAAGGTGCCGATCTCCTGCATGCCGTCCTTATGGCGTCCATAACTATTGTCGTTAGACGGGTCGCCATTCTCAAACCGGTCGGTAAGGACAAAATAGACGGTGGCGTTTTGCCAGCTGAACGGGGCAGGCTTGTCTGTCTCTGCACGCTCGAGTAACAGCAGGCCGTTGCTGCCCGGTGCAGGTTGCAGGGTGATTTTGCCCTGCTGCACGGTGGCGGTCTGTTTGCTGTAGAAATCCCGCACCACGCTCCCTTCCGGGAAGGTATTGCCGACGTCGAGCGTTAAGGGTTTGCCATCCCATTTGGGGCACTGGCGAACCACCGAGGTCACCGCTTTTTCGCTTGTGCTGGCGACGGTCAACATCAGCGTTGGCGTGCCGGAACGGGTATCAATCCGTGCCTGATAATCACCATCGCGGAAGATGCGCCACTGCACCGGATCGCCTTCGCACGGCTTCAGGGACATCATCTCGTTGAGTTTAATGGCGTTTGTGGGCTGCCAGCACGCCTTGTCAAGATTCAGCGTGAGCGGCCGGGTACCCTTCGTCAGCTTTGCCTGTGACGTGAAAATCCCCGAACCTTCAGCGGTAAAGGCCAGAAAACCCGGGACGGACCAGTCGGCGCTGGCTATTGCAGGCAAGAACAGAAGAGCGAGAGCAGAACGTTTCATACCATTTTCCTGTCACAGCATTTTGCTCAGTTTGCCATCTATTTTAGTGGGCAGACTCATCCCCTGGCACTAACGCGCAGGGAGGAGCAAAGAGGGTGAGTGATCTCACGCTAAATACGCAGATTAACTGCGATATTGAGCACATTTTGATGAAAATGATGCTTAAGCGAGCGAATTTCAGGTGACAGGGTTTCGGATTTGGACTATTTATTTGGATGCTCTTCTCGACTATTTTTGCTAGGATCTGAGATTCGCCTCTCATTTTACGAAAAAAATAAGGTGTTGGAATGTTTCTATCCGACCAGGAGACCTAATGATATCGACTCCCATTCGACGATATGGGGCCGCGATACTCATGTTACTCACCATGGCAATTTCTGGTGAGGTGCTTGCGAAGACGCACACGGATACAACGAGTAAGAAAGCCCACGTCATAAAGACGACAAGTAGTAAGGTTAGCAGTAAACAAGAGTATTCTCGCAATAGTGCAAAGAGTAGTTCACTTCCTGATTTGCGAAAATACCCTTCCGGGACACCAAGGAAAAAAGCGTTTCTCCGGACGGTAATGCCTTACATAACAAGTCAAAATGCCGCGATTACTGCGGATCGTAATTGGTTGATCTCCAAACAGTACGATAGCCGCTGGTCGCCATCAGAACGCACGCGTCTGAAAGAAATATCAAAACGCTATAAGGTGAGCTGGAACGGAAACACGCGTCGTGTGCCGTGGAACTCACTGTTAGAGCGCGTAGATATTATTCCAGGCAGCATGGTCGCAACGATGGCTGCAGCCGAAAGTGGCTGGGGCACCTCGAAGCTCGCACGCAGTAATAACAACCTCTTCGGCATGAAATGTGCGAAAGGTCGTTGTAACAATGCGCCGGGCAAAGTGAAAGGCTACTCACAGTTTGAATCGGTAAAAGATTCCGTGAGTGCGTATGTTGTGAACCTGAACACGCACCCCGCTTACAAATCCTTCCGTAAGTCTCGTGCGCAGCTGCGTAAAGCAGACCAGGAAGTGACGGCGAGCAACATGATCCATAAGCTGAAAGGTTACTCAACCCAGGGCCAGCGCTATAACAACTATCTGTTTGCGATGTACCAGGATAACCAGCGCTTAATTGCCGCACATATGTAATCGTAAAAAAGGCCTTCCATCCGGAAGGCCTTTTTTTATATCAGCACTTCACTGTAGCGGTCGCGATACTCTTTCGGCGTGGTGTCATACTCTTTTTTAAACACCGAATAGAAATACTGCAGCGATGGATAACCGCACATCTGTGAAATCTCGTTAATAGACAGCGACGTCGAAATCAGCAGGCTGCGGGCTTTCTCCAGTTTCTCCGCATGAATAACCGCATGAATCGTCTCCCCCACCTCTTCTTTAAAGCGCTTCTCCAGGTTTGAACGAGAAATGCCTACCGCATCCAGCACCTGATCCACTTTGATGCCTTTGCAGGCGTGGTTACGAATGTAATGCATCGCCTGAATGACGGCCGGATCGTTCAGCGAACGGTAATCGGTTGAGCGCCGCTCCACAACGCGGACCGGCGGCACCAGCAGACGCTGCAGAGGCAGATTTTCGTTATCCAGCAGTCGGTGCAGCAGCTTGGCTGCCTGATAGCCCATCTGACGTGTTCCCTGGGCTACGGACGACAGCGCCACGCGTGACAGGTAGCGGGTGAGCTCTTCATTATCGATCCCAATGACGCACAGCTTTTCCGGCACCGGGATATGCAGATGTTCGCATACCTGCAGCACGTGACGGGCACGGGCATCGGTCACGGCGATAATACCGGTCTGCGGCGGCAGGGTTTGCAGCCAGTCGGCGAGACGATTCTGCGCGTGTTGCCAGTTTTCCGGTGCCGTTTCCAGCCCCTGATAAACCACGCCGCGATACTTCTCCTTTGCCACCAGCTGGCAGAAGGCATACTCCCGTTCCGCAGCCCAGCGTTTACCGCTGGACGCGGGCAGGCCATAAAAGGCGAAGCGGTGAACCCCTTTTTCTTTGAGATGAAGAAACGCGCTCTCTACCAGGGCGTGGTTGTCGGTCGCGATATAGTGAACGGCAGGGTAGTTATCCGGCTTGTGGTAAGAGCCGCCGACGCCGACGATGGGGACGTCGACATCGACCAGCATTTGCTGGATAACGGCGTCGTCAAAATCCGCAATGACGCCGTCACCCAGCCAGTCTTTGATATTTTCGATTCGCGTGCGGAAATCTTCTTCGACGAAAATATCCCACTCGGATTGCGACGCCTGCAAATATTCTCCAACGCCTTCGACTACCTGGCGGTCGTAAGCTTTGTTGGCATTGAATAACAACGTAATGCGGTGACGCTTCTCAAACATGGCGCTATTTTTCCAGAATCAGTGACAGATGATAGGGCATCCTCAGGCGCGCCGTTTGGTTGCGGAATCCATCCATACCGCCAGCAGCAAAATGGCACCCTTGACGATATATTGCCAGAATGTCGGGACGTCCATCATACTCATTCCGTTATCCAGCGACGCCATTATAAATGCCCCCATGACCGCCCCGGCGACGCTGCCGATCCCCCCGGCAAGACTGGTTCCGCCGATGACGCAGGCGGCGATGGCGTCGAGTTCGGCAATATTCCCTGCAGACGGTGAACCCGCACCCAGACGCGAGCTTAAGATCAGACCCGCCACGGCAACCATCAGGCCATTGATAGCAAAGACAGCCAGCTTGGTGCGTTCAACATTGATACCGGACAGACGTGCGGCTTCGAGGTTGCCCCCAATGGCATAGATCCGACGACCAAAGGCGGTGCGGGTAGCCATAAACATCCCCGCCAGCAGCAGCAGAACCAGTAGCAGCACCGGGGTCGGCACGCCACGGTAGTCGTTCAGCAGCCAGATCGCCCCAAGAACAATCACCGCCGTTAACGCCTGACGCCCGACGACAGAGGTGGAAGGGGTGGTGGCTAAACCTAACGTCTGACGGCGCATTCTGCCGCGCCACTGCCAGGCGACAAATGCCATCAGGCCAATCGCGCCCAGGGTAAAACCGACGCCGCCGGAGAGATAACTCTGACCAATCTGCGACATGGATGCGCTGGTAGGAGAGACGGTGGTACCGTTGGTGATGCCGATCAGGATGCCGCGGAAGGCCAGCATCCCCGCCAGCGTGACGATAAACGACGGCACCTTGCGGTAGGCCACCCACCAGCCGTTCCAGGTGCCGAGCAGTAAACCAAGCAGCAAGGTGACTACGATAGTCAGCGGTAGCGGCCAGCCCAGCCAGACGTCGAAAATCGCCGCCACGCCGCCAAGCAAGCCCATCATCGAGCCCACGGAGAGGTCGATTTCCGCAGAGATAATTACAAACACCATCCCGACCGCCAGAATGCCGGTAATGGCGGTCTGGCGGAGCAGGTTGGAGACGTTACGCGCGCTGAGGTAAGAGCCATCGGTCATCCAGGTGAAGAACAGCATGATCGCCACAATGGCGGCAATCATGACGAATACCTGCAGATTGAGCGATTTCAGCCCGGAAAACAGGCCCGGCGCGGGTGCCGTAACCTTTAACTCAGAGGGGTTGCTTTTCGACATGGCGTTCGCTCCTTAGTGCGGCTTCCATCACCTGTTCCTGCGTCAGGTTCTGGTTTATCAGGTTGGCTTTCAGTTTTCCTTCGTGCATCACCAGTACCCGGTCGCTCAGACCCAGCACTTCGGGCAGCTCCGAGGAGATGACAATCACGGCGATACCCTGCTGGACCAGCTGGTTGATCAGCTTATAGATTTCATATTTGGCACCGATATCGATCCCGCGGGTGGGTTCATCGAGGATCAGGATGCGCGGGTTGAGCAGCAGGCAGCGGGCGAGGATCGCCTTCTGCTGATTACCGCCGCTCAGACGCCCAATCGCCAGCTCCGGCGAGGACGTTTTGACTTTCAGCCGCTGTAAAGACTGCAGAATGCAGTGTTGTTCCGCAGCGTCATCGAGGCTGCTCAACTTGCCGCTGAACTGATCTAAGGCGGCAAGGGTGATATTTTTGCCCACCGCCATGACCGGCACGATGCCATCTTTTTTCCTGTCTTCCGGCACCATCGCGATCCCCTGGGCAATGGCCTGCTGACAGTTTTTAATCTCAACCGGCTTGCCATCAATAAAGATGCTGCCTTCCCAGCGACCGGGCCAGACGCCGAACAGGCACTGTACGGCCTCGGTGCGTCCGGCACCGACCAGCCCGGCCACGCCAAGGATTTCCCCGCGATGCAGCGAGAAGGAGACGTCATTCACCCGTTTGATATGGCGGTTCACCGGATGCCAGGCGGTAAGATGCTCCACGCGCAGCACCTCTTCCCCCAGGGTATGGGGTTCGTTCGGGTAGAGCGCGGTCAGCTCACGTCCCACCATCATGGTGATAATGTCGTCCTCGCTCATCCCCTGCGCTTCGCGGGTGCCGATATGCTGCCCGTCGCGAATGACGCACACCGTGTCCGAAATCGCTTTCACTTCGTTGAGCTTGTGGGAGATATAGATGCAGGCAATCCCGTGGTGTTGCAGGTCACGAATGATGTCCAGCAATACCGCGGTTTCCTGTTCCGTCAGCGAGGCTGTCGGCTCATCGAGGATCAGCAGGCGCACCTGCTTATTCAGCGCTTTGGCGATCTCCACCAGCTGCTGCTGCCCCAGGCCTAAATCGCCCACCCGGGTATCGGGGGAGATCGCCAGGCTCACCTGCGCCAGCAGCTTTTCACAGCGCAGGGTCATGGTGTCGTAATCCAGCACGCCATGACGGGCGATCTCCGCGCCGAGGAAGATATTCTCCAGCACGGTCAGATGCTTCACCAGCGCCAGCTCCTGGTGAATGATGGCGATCCCTTTGCGCTCGGTGTCGCGAATGTGCGTGGCCTGCAGCGTTTCGCCAGCAAAAACAATCTCACCCTCGTAGCTGCCGTGAGGATAGATGCCGCACAGCACCTTCATTAGGGTGGATTTGCCCGAGCCATTTTCGCCGCACAGCGACACGATCTCGCCGGGGTTTAAGCGCAGGCTGACGTTGTCGACGGCTTTCACCGCGCCAAACGCTTTGGTGATACTTTTCATTTCAAGTAAATAAGACATAACTGCCCCGCATGACCCGGTGAAAACGGTACAAGTCGATGCGCCCCCGCAAGGCAGGGGCGATAATGGATTACAGTTCGCTCTTTTTGTGGAAACCGTCTTTCACAACGGTGGCGTCAATATTCTCTTTATTGACTTCGATAGGGGTGAGCAGACGGGATGGTACATCCTTCAGGCCATTGTTTAAGCTGGCGTCTGCTTTAGGCTGTTGGCCATTGCCCAGCTCAACGGCAATTTCCGCCGCGGTGGTGGCAAGTTCGGTGATCGGCTTATACACGGTCATGGTCTGGGTGCCCGCCACGATGCGTTTCACCCCGGCCAGGTCTGCATCCTGCCCGGAGATCGCCACTTTTCCGGCCAGCCCTTGGGCGCTGAGTGCCTGAATGGCGCCGCCAGCGGTTGCATCGTTAGAAGCCACCACGGCATCGATTTTGTTATTGTTAGCTGTTAAGGCGTTTTCCATAATTTTCAACGCGTTTTCAGGTAACCAGCCGTCCGCCCACTGGTCGCCAACGATCTTGATTTTGCCCTCATCAACATAGGGCTTCAGCACCTTCATCTGTCCGGCGCGGAAGAGTTTGGCGTTGTTATCTACCGGCGAGCCGCCCATCAGGAAGTAATTACCCTGCGGCACTTTTGCGACCAGGCTTTGCGCCTGTAATTCACCGACTTTTTCATTGTCGAAGGAAATATAATAATCGATATCCGCATTATTAATCATGCGGTCATAGGCCAGCACTTTAATGCCTTCTTGTTTGGCCTCTTTTACCACGTTACTTAAAACCTGGCCGTTATAGGGAATAATAACCAGCACATCGACGCCACGGTTTATCATATTTTCGATTTGCGACATCTGCGTTTCTTCATTGCCATTGGCAGATTGTACAAAAACTTTTGCACCTAATGCCTCTGCCTTATTGACAAAAATATCGCGATCTTTTTGCCAGCGCTCCAGACGGAGGTCATCAATCGCCATGCCGATTTTTACTTCTTTTGCATGACTCGCCGTACTCGCCAGCAGCAGCGATGCACAAAGAGTGAGGCACAGGTTCTTTATCTTCATAATTGTATTGCCTTTTTGTAGGGTTAGGTTGCTGAGATAAAAGAAACAATCATTGCAAGAGACGTAGCAAATTCTTAACGGGGAATGGCAGGCTGGCAATTACAGATTTTTATCTTCTCGTTATGATATTTGGTTTATTTTCGAATTTATGACCGCGATCGAATTTTAAATTACATAACTTCTTAATTACACATGATTATGGAATTTGCGCTGTGAAATTCGTTTGTCTACAAATTGATTTTGCGAGCCAGCGCACGTTTGTGCATTCTCTCAATAGCAGTGTGAAATAACGTAATTGAGCAACCTGCGATCACTATTCACTATTACTCCAGTATCTACTTTTCGCCGCACCCCTTATTATGGAGCTCAATATGCAAGCTTATTTCGATCAACTCGAGCGCGTTCGTTATGAAGGCCCGAAATCCTCTAATCCTTTAGCGTTTCGTCATTACAACCCGGACGAGCTGGTGCTGGGCAAGCGCATGGAAGATCACCTGCGTTTCGCTGCCTGCTACTGGCACACCTTCTGCTGGAACGGTGCCGACATGTTTGGCGCGGGCTCGTTCGACCGTCCATGGCAGCAGCCAGGCGAAGCGCTGGAGCTGGCGAAACGTAAAGCGGATGTCGCCTTTGAGTTCTTCCATAAGCTGAACGTGCCTTACTACTGCTTCCACGACGTGGACGTCTCACCGGAAGGCGCATCGCTGAAAGAGTATCTGAATAACTTTGCGCAGATGGTCGATGTGCTGGGCGAAAAACAGCAGCAGAGCGGCGTGAAGCTGCTGTGGGGTACCGCCAACTGCTTTACCCATCCACGCTATGGTGCAGGCGCTGCCACTAACCCGGACCCGGAAGTGTTCAGCTGGGCGGCCACCCAGGTGGTGACGGCGATGAACGCCACCCACAAGCTGGGCGGTGAAAACTACGTGCTGTGGGGCGGACGTGAAGGTTACGAAACGCTGCTGAACACCGACTTGCGCCAGGAGCGTGAGCAGATTGGCCGCTTCATGCAGATGGTGGTGGAGCATAAACACAAGATCGGTTTCCAGGGCACGCTGCTGATCGAGCCGAAACCGCAGGAGCCGACCAAGCATCAGTACGACTACGACGTGGCGACGGTGTACGGCTTCCTGAAGCAGTTCGGGCTGGAAAAAGAGATCAAAGTGAATATCGAAGCCAACCACGCGACCCTGGCTGGTCACTCGTTCCATCACGAGATCGCCTCCGCTATCGCGCTGGGCATTTTCGGCTCCGTGGATGCCAACCGCGGCGATCCGCAGCTGGGCTGGGATACCGACCAGTTCCCGGTCAGCGTGGAAGAGAATGCGCTGGTGATGTACGAAATTATCAAAGCGGGCGGCTTTACCACCGGTGGCCTGAACTTTGACGCCAAAGTGCGTCGTCAGAGTACCGATAAGTACGATCTCTTCTATGGTCATATTGGGGCCATGGACACCATGGCGCTGTCGCTGAAAGTGGCTGCCCGCATGATTGAAGATGGTGAGCTGGATAAGCGCGTGGCGAAACGCTACGGCGGCTGGAACAGTGAGCTGGGCCAGCAAATTTTGAAAGGCCAGTTATCGCTTACCGAGCTGGCGAAGTACGCTGAACAGCATAACCTGGCGCCGCAGCACCAGAGCGGTCATCAGGAGCTGCTGGAAAACCTGGTGAATCATTACCTGTTTGATAAGTAATAGGTATTGCCGGGCGGCGCTTCGCTTGCCCGGCCTACATTTTTTAAGGAGCCCAGGGCATGTATATCGGGATCGATCTTGGCACGTCGGGTGTGAAAGCCATTCTGTTAAATGAACAGGGCGAGGTGCTGGCAACGCAAACAGAAAAACTGCACGTTTCACGGCCACATCCGCTCTGGTCTGAACAGGATCCTGAAGCCTGGTGGCTGGCCACGGATCGCGCCCTGAAAGCGCTTGGCGAGAAACACTCCCTGCGCGAAGTGAAAGCGCTGGGGATTGCCGGACAGATGCATGGCGCCACGCTGCTGGATAAGGACAACCGCGTCCTGCGCCCGGCGATTCTATGGAACGATGGCCGCTGCGCTGAAGAGTGCGCCCTGCTGGAAGAGCGGGTGCCGACCTCGCGTGAGATCACCGGCAACCTGATGATGCCGGGCTTTACCGCCCCGAAATTGCTGTGGGTCCAGCGTCATGAACCCGAGATTTTTAGCCAGGTGGCGAAGGTGCTGCTGCCAAAAGATTATCTGCGTCTGCGTATCACCGGCGAGTACGCCAGCGATATGTCCGATGCCGCAGGCACGATGTGGCTCGACGTGGCAAAACGCGACTGGAGCGAGACGATGCTCGAAGCCTGCCATCTCACCCGCGACCATATGCCCGCGCTGTTCGAAGGCTGTGAGAAGACCGGTACGCTGCTGCCGTCGGTGGCTGAACAGTGGAATATGCCCGCCGTTCCGGTCGTGGCCGGTGGCGGAGATAACGCTGCGGGCGCGGTTGGCGTGGGCATGGCCGATGCCGGACAGGCGATGCTGTCGCTGGGCACCTCCGGCGTCTATTTCGCCGTGAGCGACGGCTATCGCAGTAATCCTGACAGCGCGGTACACAGCTTCTGCCATGCGTTGCCGGGGAAATGGCATCTGATGTCGGTGATGCTCAGCGCGGCGTCCTGTCTGGACTGGGCGGCTAAGCTGACCGGGCTAGAGAGCGTGCCGGCTCTGCTCGATGCCGCGCAGCAGGCCGATGAAAACGCGGGTACCCTCTGGTTCCTGCCTTATCTTTCCGGCGAGCGCACGCCGCATAACAACCCCCAGGCAAAAGGGGTATTTTTTGGCTTAACCCATCAGCACGGCCCGGCCGAACTGGCGCGCGCCGTCCTCGAAGGGGTGGGCTATGCGTTGGCCGATGGCATGGATGTGGTGCATGAGTGCGGGCTACAGCCGACCAGCATTACGCTGATTGGCGGGGGGGCACGCAGCCCTTACTGGCGGCAGATGCTCGCGGATATCAGCGGGCAGAAGCTGGATTACCGTACCGGCGGGGATGTCGGGCCTGCGCTCGGAGCTGCACGTCTGGCGCAGATTGCGATGAATCCGGGTAAGCCGCTGTCAGAGCTGTTGCCACAGCTGGCGCTGGAACAGCAGCACACCCCGGACCCGGTCAGGCATGCTCGCTATGCCGAACGTCGCGAAGTGTTCCGCAAGATCTATCAGCAGCTTCTGCCACTGATGTCGTGAAACAGCGCCGGGTGGCGGCTTCGCCTTACCCGGCCTACGATCGTTGCTTGCCCGGCAAGCGAGGTTTTGTAGGCCCGGCAAGCGAAGCGCCGCCGGGCAAGCAGGCCGCATCTAACTGACAAACCTGCGCGTATCAATCCGCTGCAGCAGCATCGACAGCAGCAGGCTAACCGCCACCGTAATCGAGAAGATCCAGACGATATCTAACAGCGGCCAGCTTTTTAACTCCACGCCACGGGTGCGCAGGGCGTGGATCACCAGCGCATGAAAACCGTAGATCCCAAGCGAGTTACGTGAAATTAACCCCAGCAGCGGCAGCGGGCGTGTATTCAGGGTGTTTTTCACCAGCGTGAACAGCGAAACGGCGCAGATAAAGACCATCGGGCCGCAGTAGAGATACCAGGTGTCAGCGAAGGTGCCGCGCCACTGCAGTTCATGCAGCGTACCGCGGGAGATAACGGCGACCGCAGCAATAAACAGGGCGGCGCAAAGAACATTCATCCAGCGTCTGCGGGTATCCATCATGCCCAGCGCGCGGCCCAGCATGCCGTAAAGCACGTAATAAAAGGTGTCGCCGTTGATATAGAGATTGATCGGCAGCCACTCAAATCCGCCAATTTTTTGCGAGACCGTGTTGGGATTTGCCACGATGCCGATAACGATCATTAGCGCCAACAGCATTTTGCCGCTCGCGCTTTTTACCTGCAGCAGCGGGGAGAGCAGGTAAATCACGATAATGGCGAAGAAAAACCACAGGTGATAGAACACCGGTTTTTGCAGCAGGTATTTCAGCGACAGCTCGCTGTTAATGGACGTGAACAGCACGATATAGAGAAACGCCACGGTGCTGTAAAACAGCAGACAGAGGGCGATACGTAAAAAGTGGCGCGGCTGCGCGCTCCGTTCGCCAAAAAAGAGATAGCCGGAGATCATGAAAAACAGCGGTACGCTCACACGCGAGGCAGAGTTGAGAACGTTGGCAACATCCCAGTTAACGAGGCTGATGCTCGGGGCATTAGTAATGTACCAGGTGGTGGTATGGATCATTACCACCATCAAACAGGCGATCCCCCGCAAATTATCAATCCAGTTAATTTTGTCCTGCATCCATCCCTCTGTTTACGCATTAAAAAGAGTCTGACCGTGATATTGATTCAGACGCTCGTTGGAAAATTCTGAGTTTGCATCGTCCTGCTTGTGCCGGAACGGTGAGATTCGCAGAATGCCGGGCCATACTCTATAAAGTTTAGATATTAAAAATAACAGCCACAGCACAGGGCGGTAATATAAATGATGATACGCGCGATGTTGCTTCTGCTTCCGGCGTTACTGGCCGGTTGCGCGGCTCAGGAGACGTCCCCGGCGCAAAAAGCGCAAACCAAAAAAGTCAGTCCGGTGCGTTCGCTGGATATGGAACAGCTGTGTAAGGATCGGGCGGCGCAGCGCTACAATACCGGCGCGCAAAAGATAGACGTCACTGCCTTCGAGCAGTTTCAGGGCAGCTATGAAATGCAGGGCTTTACTGCCCGCAATGAGAGTTTCATCTGTTCTTTCGACGCAGACGGCCATTTTTTACACCTTTCGATGCGTTAATAGCGCCGCGTAACGAGCTGGCTGCGTCTGCAGGGCGCTGTCAGCTATGCTTATTTCCCAATTTTCCCTAAACAACCCCGTTTCGTACTGTATATCTTGCACTCAGCGGGTATACTGAACCCTTCCATTTAAAACCACACGTATCCAGCACGAAATCCTATGCAAAAGTTTGATACTAAGACCTTCCAGGGCCTGATCCTGACCTTACAGGATTACTGGGCTCGCCAGGGCTGCACCATCGTTCAACCATTGGACATGGAAGTGGGCGCCGGCACCTCACACCCGATGACCAGCCTGCGTGCACTGGGGCCAGAGCCGATGGCAACCGCCTATGTACAGCCATCCCGCCGCCCGACCGATGGTCGCTACGGTGAAAACCCGAACCGCTTACAGCACTACTATCAGTTCCAGGTGGTGATTAAGCCGTCTCCGGACAATATTCAGGAGTTGTACCTCGGGTCGCTGAAAGAGCTGGGTATGGATCCGACCATTCACGACATTCGTTTCGTGGAAGATAACTGGGAAAACCCGACGCTGGGTGCCTGGGGTCTGGGTTGGGAAGTGTGGCTGAACGGTATGGAAGTGACGCAGTTCACCTACTTCCAGCAGGTTGGCGGTCTTGAATGTAAACCGATCACCGGTGAAATCACCTACGGTCTGGAACGTCTGGCCATGTACATTCAGGGCGTAGACAGCGTTTACGACCTGGTCTGGAGCGACGGCCCGCTGGGTAAAACCACCTACGGCGACGTGTTCCATCAGAACGAAGTGGAGCAATCCACCTATAACTTCGAATACGCGGACGTGGACTTCCTGTTCACCTGCTTCGAGCAGTACGAGAAAGAAGCCCAGCAGCTGCTGGCGCTGGAAACTCCACTGCCGCTGCCAGCCTACGAGCGTATTCTGAAGGCCGCCCACAGCTTCAACCTGCTGGACGCCCGTAAAGCGATCTCTGTCACTGAACGTCAGCGCTACATTCTGCGTATTCGTACCCTGACCAAAGCCGTTGCAGAAGCTTACTACGCGTCCCGTGAAGCCCTTGGCTTCCCGATGTGCAACCGAAACAAATAAGAGGCGGCCATGTCTGAGAAAACTTTCCTGGTGGAAATCGGCACCGAAGAGCTGCCACCAAAAGCCCTGCGCAGCCTGGCGGAATCCTTTGCTGCGAACGTCACCGCGGAGCTGGACAATGCTGGCCTCGCACACGGCAAAATTGAATGGTTTGCTGCTCCGCGTCGTCTGGCGCTGAAAGTGGCAAATCTGGCCGCTTCCCAGCCCGATCGCGAAGTAGAAAAGCGCGGCCCGGCGATTGCCCAGGCGTTTGACGCCGAAGGTAAACCGAGCAAAGCGGCAGAAGGCTGGGCGCGTGGCTGCGGGATCACCGTTGACCAGGCCGAGCGTCTGACCACCGACAAAGGCGAATGGCTGCTCTATCGCGCCCACGTGAAAGGCGAAAGCGCAGAAGCGCTGCTGCCAAACATGATCGCCACATCGCTGGCGAAGCTGCCAATTCCAAAACTGATGCGCTGGGGCGCAAGCGACGTGCACTTCGTGCGTCCGGTTCACACCGTGACCCTGCTGCTGGGTGATACCGTTATTCCTGCCACCATTCTGGGTGTCGCATCCGATCGCGTGATCCGCGGCCACCGCTTTATGGGCGAGCCGGAGTTCACCATCGATAACGCCGATCAGTACCCTGAAATCCTGCTGGAACGCGGTAAAGTCATTGCTGACTACGAACAGCGTAAAGCCCGTATTAAAGCGGACGCGGAAGAAGCGGCACGTAAGATTGGCGGTAACGCTGACCTGAGCGACAGCCTGCTGGAAGAAGTGACCTCGCTGGTAGAGTGGCCAGTCGTGCTGACCGCGAAGTTCGAAGAGAAATTCCTCGCCGTTCCGGCCGAAGCGCTGGTTCACACCATGAAGGGCGACCAGAAGTACTTCCCGGTCTATGCTAACGACGGCAAGCTGCTGCCGAACTTCATCTTCGTGGCGAACATCGAATCCAAAGATCCGATCCAGATCATCTCCGGTAACGAGAAAGTGGTTCGCCCGCGTCTGGCGGATGCGGAGTTCTTCTTTAATACCGACCGTAAAAAGCGCCTGGAAGATCACCTCCCGCGCCTGCAGACCGTGCTGTTCCAGCAACAGCTGGGAACGCTGCGCGACAAGACCGATCGTATCGCGGAGCTGTCCGGCTGGATCGCCCGTGAAATCGGGGCTGACGTTAACCACGCTACCCGCGCAGGCCTGCTCTCCAAGTGCGACCTGATGACCAACATGGTGTTCGAATTTACCGACACCCAGGGTGTGATGGGCATGCACTACGCGCGTCACGATGGCGAAGCGGAAGACGTCGCCGTGGCCCTGAATGAGCAGTATCAGCCGCGCTTTGCCGGTGACGATCTGCCGTCCAACCCGGTTGCCTGTGCGGTGGCGATTGCCGATAAGATGGACACCCTGGCGGGTATCTTCGGTATCGGACAGCATCCGAAAGGCGACAAAGACCCGTTCGCGCTGCGTCGTGCTGCGCTGGGCGTGCTGCGTATCATCGTTGAGAAGAACCTGAACCTGGATCTGCAGACCCTGACTGAAGAAGCGGTGCGTCTGTACGGTGAGAAGCTGACCAACGCCAGGGTGGTGGATGACGTCATCGACTTTATGCTGGGCCGTTTCCGTGCCTGGTATCAGGACGAAGGCTATACCGTCGACACCATTCAGGCCGTTCTGGCGCGTCGTCCGACCCGTCCGGCAGACTTCGATGCACGTATGAAGGCGGTGTCCCACTTCCGTACCCTGGAAGCGGCATCGGCGCTGGCTGCGGCCAACAAGCGTGTCTCCAACATCCTGGCCAAGTCCGATGAGAAGCTGAACGAGCGCGTTAACGCCGCGACGCTGAAAGAGCCGGAAGAGATCGCCCTGGCGATGCAGGTTGTGGTGCTGCGCGACAAGCTGGAGCCGGTCTTCGCGGAAGGTCGCTACCAGGAAGCGCTGGTGGAACTGGCCGAACTGCGTGATGTCATCGACGCCTTCTTCGAGAAAGTGATGGTAAACGTAGAGGATAAAGATCTGCGTATTAACCGTCTCTCCATGCTCGAAAAACTGCGCGAGCTGTTCCTGCGCGTGGCGGATATTTCGCTGCTGCAGTAAGGTGCGAATGCCCGGCGGCGCTATGCCTGCACGGGCCTACAGATGCTTAAACCCGCTTCGGCGGGTTTTTTTATGGTTGAAACGGTCAATAAAAAACCGTTATTCTGGTCCCCGTTAACTTTCTCTCCCTGGAGCGCCCCCCAAAAATGAACAACCACGACTGATGAATTTCGATCCTTGCTAAACGCCACCGCGTCGGCAGGGGATGTTTTGATTTCATTCAGGAGTGCTTATGGCTCATTTTGCGCAGTCCCCTTCTTTTATTTTGCATCAGGTCACCTGCCAGTTTCCGACAGGCGATACCCTTTTTGGTCCGCTGAATTTATCACTTGAGCCGGCGCTGTGCGCGCTGGTGGGCCGTAACGGCAGCGGCAAGACCCGTCTCCTGCGTCTGCTGGCCGGTCTGGACACACCCGCCAGCGGCCATATCGAACGCTTCGGCACGCACAGCTATGTGGCGCAACAGCACGATATCTCCCCGCACACCACGCTGGCGCAACTGCTTGGCTACGAGGCTATCTTCGCGGCCCGCAAACGCATCGACAGCGGGGAGTATCTGCCTGAGGATCTGGAGTGCCTGGACGGTTACTGGGACTTAGCCGAACGGCTGAGCGAGGCATTTATCAGTGCCGGACTTCCGGCGTTTGAGCCCGACAGGCTGGCCTCTGAACTGAGCGGCGGCGAGCGGGTCCGCGCTCTGCTGTGCGGCGCGTTTACGGCGAATGCGGATTATCTTCTGCTGGATGAGCCCACCAACCACCTCGACCGGCAGGGGCGGGCGTGGTTTTACGCCCAGCTTGCCCGGCAGACCGGCGGCGTGCTGATCGCGTCACACGATCGTGAGTTGCTGACTCAGGTGCCGCGCATTCTGGAACTCAGCGCGTCCGGTTTGCACAGCTACGGCGGAAACTACGCGGACTATCAGCGCCAGCGGAATGCGGAGCAGCAGGCCGCCCGCGCGGCGCTGGAGCATGCAACGACCGAGCGTAAACGCACCCGCGCACGTCAGCAAAAGGAGCATGACGACAGCCTGCGCCGTTCGGCGAAAACCCTGCGTACGGTCGATACGCTCAATATCGCCTCCTTTGAGCGCGTCAAATATAAAGGGGCGGCAAAGGAGCGCCCGGGTGCGTGGCGCAAACAGCATCATGACCAGCAGGATGCGCTGAACGCGGCGGTTAACCAGGCGCGGGATCGGGTGGAGGAGGATAACCCGGTGATGTTTACCCTGCCGGGCAGCCAGATAGCAGAGGGCAAGCAGGTGCTGGTGCTTGAAGAGATGGTGCTGCAGCACGTCACGATGGCGCCGCTCAACTGGCGCATGGATGGGCCGATGCGGGTGGCGTTGCGCGGGCCTAACGGCTGCGGGAAATCTACCCTGCTGAAAGCGATCCTCGGCGAGTGCCAGCCCATCGCCGGTTCCTGCCGGGTGTCGGTCAACGTGGCGTACCTCGACCAGCATTTATCCCAGCTGGATCTGACGCAATCCGTTATCTCCCATCTCAATCTGCATAACACGCCGCTGGAGGAGGGGGTACTGCGCAGTCGCCTGGCTCAGCTTCAACTGGGTGCCGATCGGGTTACGCTTCCGCTCTCAGCGCTCAGCGGCGGCGAGCGCTTAAAAGCGGCGCTGGCCTGCGTGCTGTGGCGGGAAGAGGCGACGCAGCTCCTGCTGCTTGATGAACCCACCAATCACCTGGATCTGGCATCCACAACGGCTATCGAGGCGGCGCTGGCAGGCTTTGCAGGCGCACTGCTGGTGGTGTCCCATGACGAGGCTTTTCTGGATGGATTGAAGCTGACGCATGAACTGGTGTGGCTGGACGGGGAGTGGCGCGGTGAAAGACGGTAAACACAAACCCCCGCAAATGCGGGGGCTAAATCAAAACTATTCAGTCAACTGCTTGCGGAGTGCCGGGTTAGCCTGAATCAGACTCATCAGCTTCAGCTCGGTCATGGAGGGCTTCACTCTTTTCGATTCCCACTCCTGAACCATCGCTACGCTGACACCCATTGCTCGGGCGAAATCATCAGTTTTCATCCCTGTCCCTTTGCGTAAGCGCTCAAATTCCGTAAAGGGGTTAGACTTTTGCTTAAGGGCAACCGTCTGCGGTACATCTTTAAAAACAATCTGCTCCAGACTGCTTAACAGATCGAACATAGGATCTTTTAATTCCATTGAGAACTCCTCTTAAATCACACTGCGGGATCGTGAACATAGAGAGCAATTTAAGAATAGTCGCTAAAACTCACAGGAGATCGTAACGTGCGTGATTAATTGTCAGAGATACGTTTCGCTGGCGGGTTTTTCGAAGCGATTAACTATGCTAATGACTTGATTATTCAGTAGCGCCATAGCACCAGGTATTTTTTTGTAAATCGTAAGAATTTATATGGCAATAGTCGTTTTACATGAAAAGAGTATCTTGCCGGCCTGACCTGGACTATTCTTGTCACCGTTGGGCACGCGTGTGCCGGTGTGCGCTTTTTTGGGTGAAAGGAGTAATAACAATGGCGACAGGAAAGCCCTGCTCTCGCTGGTTTGCGCCGCTTGCGGCGTTGTTAATGGTAGTGAGCCTGAGTGGGTGTTTCGATAAGGAAGGCGATCAACGCAAAGCGTTTATCGATTTCCTGCAAAATACTGCGATGCGCAGCGGCGAGCGTTTGCCAACGTTGACTGCGGATCAGAAAAAACAGTTTGGTCCCTTCGTTTCTGACTATGCGATTTTGTATGGCTATTCACAGCAGGTGAATCAGGCGATGGACGCCGGTCTGCGTCCGGTGGTGGACAGCGTGAATGCGATTCGCGTGCCGCAGGATTATGTGACCCAGCGTGAGCCGCTGAGCCAGTCAAACGGCGCACTGGGTGTGCTGGGCCAGCAGCTGCAAAACGCCAAAATGCAGGCTGATGGCGCGCACTCCGCGCTGAAGCAGGGCGACGATCTGAAACCTGTGTTCGACAAAGTGTATGACAAGGTCGTGACCAAACCTGCCGATGCGCTGCAGCCGCTGATTCCGGCCGCGCAGATCTTCACGCAGCAGCTGGTGCAGGTGGCGGACTTTATTTCGCAGCAAGGCACCCAGGTGAGCTTTGTCTCTAACGGCATTCAGTTCCCGACCTCGCAGCAGGCCAGCCAGTACAATGCGCTGATTGGGCCGCTGGCAGCGCAGCACCAGGCGTTCAGCCAGGCGTGGGGCGCGGCGATGGCCGCCACGGAATAACGTCAGACGTCCAGATTGCATGAATAAAAACCCCGCTGAAAAGCGGGTTTTTTATGTTCTCAGAAAATAAAGCTTGTCTTTGATCCGCTAACTATGTCTTAATACACCCCGTCGGTTTGTTACACAGACCTAAAGCAGTTTAGTAAAGCAGTCCAGATGCGTTATCCTTAGATACCCTTCGTAGTGACCCTTCCTTCATCGCTTAAAAATCTGTAACACATTCCATCATCGCGCCGGAAGGCAAAACAAATTTTTAAAAGGTAATCTCTATGTCTGGTAAAATGACTGGTCTGGTAAAATGGTTCAACGCTGATAAAGGTTTCGGCTTCATCACTCCTGACGATGGCTCAAAAGACGTGTTCGTACACTTCTCTGCTATCCAGAACGATGGCTACAAATCTCTGGACGAAGGTCAGAAAGTTTCCTTCACCATCGAAAGCGGCGCTAAAGGCCCAGCAGCTGGTAACGTTGTAAGCCTGTAAGCTTCCAACTCAGCTACAAGAATTTAAAAACCCGCCTCTGGCGGGTTTTTTTCGTTCAGGGTTTTGCCTGCGGATTGACGCAGTTTTTATCGACCTTGCCCTGCAGGGCGTCGATCAGGTTATCCACCGCACAGGCCGCCATGTTGTAGCGTGTTTCGTGCGTGGCAGAGCCAATGTGCGGCAGCGCCACCACGTTAGGCAGCTTCAGCAGCTCTGAGCTGGCCGGCAGCGGCTCCTGCTCGAACACATCCAGCCCCGCCGCGTGGATCTCGCCGTTTTTCAGCGCCGCAATCAGCGCCCCCTCATCCACTACCGGCCCGCGTCCCGCATTAATAAAGATGGCGGACTTCTTCATCTTCTCAAACTGCGCTTTGCCGATCATATGGTGCGTTTCATCCGTCAGCGGCAGGATCAGGCAGACAAAGTCCGCTTCCTGCAACAGGGTATCCAGGTCACAGTGGCGGGCGTTAAAACGTTCCTCGGCTTCTTTATGCTGGCGGCGCGCGTTATACAGAATCGGCATGTTGAAACCAAAGTGGGCGCGCTGGGCCAGCGCCAGGCCGATGCGGCCCATGCCAACGATACCCAGCGTTTTGCCATGCACGTCGGTGCCGAACCAGTCCGGACCAATGCTTTTGGTCCATTCGCCGGCTTTGACGCGTTCGGCCACTTCCACCACGCGACGCGCGGTGCTGAGCACCAGCGCCATCAGCGTATCCGCCACGGTTTCGGTGAGTACGGTTGGCGTATGCATCAGCACGACATTGCGGGCATTCAGCGCATCGACGTCGAAGTTGTCATAGCCCACCGAAATGGTTGAGGTTGCACGCAGCGCAGGCATTTTCTCCAGCAGCGCGGCATCCACTTTTTCGCTGGAGCCGAGCAGCCCGACAGCACCGGCGAACGCCTCAGCATGCTGCTGCACCGTCTCCGGGCTCAGGTTGTTGACCCGGGTAACAGTGAAATGATCTTCAAGGCGCTGCTGTAACGCATCAGGCAGGGCTTTATACAAAATGACGGACGGCTTCATGCTAATCTCCGTTGATTTTAAAAGGATTCAGGCGTGGCGTGCGCCGACGGGAATGTTTTGATTATTAGCAGGCTTAACAATTAAAGTAAGCCACACTGAGGCAAAAAGCGCCACCCCCATAAAGATGTACGAGGCCGACGGGCCGCCGGTCACACCGTTCAGATACCCCACAAACCATGAACCAAAGAATGAACCCAGCGCACCCATGCTGTTGATCAGCGCCATCGCGCCGCCCGCCACGTTACGCGGCAGCATTTCCGGGATGATGGCAAAGAACGGACCGTACGGGGCGTACATGGCAGCACCGGCGATCACCAGCAGGGTGTAAGAGACCCAGAAGTGGTTTGCGCCCACCGCCCAGGAACCAATAAAGGCACAGGCAGCAATCAACAGCAGCGGCCAGACGAACAGCTTGCGGTTTTGCAGTTTATCCGACGCCCAGGAGACCACAATCATGGCGATGGTTGCCGCCAGATACGGCACGGAAGAGAGCCAGCCCACCTCGACCATACCGAGGTTGTCGCCCGCGCTACGGATGATGGACGGCAGCCACAGCACAAAACCGTAAACCCCGATGCTCCAGGTGAAGTATTGCATGCACAGCAGCACCACGTTACGGGAGCGGAAGGCTTCGCCGTAGTTACGCACCGCTTTCAGACCCTGCTGCTCTTTATCCAGTTGCGCCTGCAGGGCTGCTTTTTCATCTTCCGAAAGCCATTTGGCCTGGGCCGGTTTGTCTTTGACCAGCACCCACCAGCAGAAGGCCCAGATCACCGCCGGCACGCCTTCAATAATGAACATTTCGCGCCAGCCGAAGGACTGGATCAGATATCCGGAGACCACCGACATCCACAGCACCGTGACCGGGTTGCCAAGAATAAGGAAGGTGTTGGCACGCGAACGTTCGGATTTGGTAAACCAGTTGCTGATGTAGATCAGCATCGCCGGCATTACCGCCGCTTCCACCACGCCGAGAATAAAGCGAATGGCCGCCAGCGCCGGGATGTTATTCACCACCCCGGTGAGTGACGCACAGGCACCCCAGAGGATCAGGCAGATGAAGATCAGCTTGCGGACGCTGCGGCGTTCGGCATAAATCGCGCCGGGGATCTGGAAAAAGAAGTAACCGAGGAAGAAGAGGGCGCCCAGCAGCGAGGAGACGCCTTTGGTGATCCCCAAATCTTCCGTAATGCCTGCGGCAGACGCGAAGCTGAAGTTCGCACGATCAAGATATGCCAGACTGTACGTGATAAACACGACGGGCATGATGTACCACCAGCGTTTTACTGCGTTTGTTGCACTGTTCATAGGCTTGCCTCTGTGGTTGAGGATATGACCGCCGCTGTCTGTAGGGTACAGGGTAGTCTGTATGTTTATTCCCGAGAGGGGATTTATTCCCCTAACTGTTCCCGGGTGGGGAGTCCTTCGCTGTCGCCCTGAACCTGAATCGCCAGCGAACCAATAACATTGCCGCGCGTGACGGCCTGATGCAGCGTTTTGCCTTCCAGCAGAGCGCTGACCACGCCCACCGCGAAGCCGTCACCCGCGCCGACGGTATCGACAACGTTCTCGACCTTCACCGCCGCCACCGCACCCTGCTCGCCGTCGGCGGTTTTATACCAGGCTCCATCGGCACCGGTTTTCAGGATCACGGCTTTCACGCCCTTGTTCAGATAAAAATCAGCGATCCCTTCCGGGGTTTTTTCCCCGGTCAGGATGAAACCCTCTTTCAGGCCGGGTAACACCCAGTCGGCCTGGAAGGCGAGATGGTTCAGCTTTTCCACCATCTCCGCTTCGCTCTTCCACAGCACCGGACGCAGGTTCGGATCGAATGAGATGGTTTTACCTGCGGCTTTCATCGCGCCCGCCGCGTGATCGAGCAGGGCGTAAGAGCTGGTGGACAACGCCGCCGCCACGCCGCTCAGGTGCAGATGCCTTGCGGCGGTAAACCAGATCGGATTGAAATCTTCTACGGACAGATGGCTGGCAGCAGAGCCTTTGCGGAAATACTCCACAGTGGGATCGGTTCCATCGGTGACTTTCGATTTCAGCTGAAAACCGGTGGGGTAGCGTCCATCCAGGGTCACGCCTGCGGTGTCGATACCCTCTTTTTTCAGGGTGTCGAGCACGAACTGGCCGAAGCTGTCATTGCCGACGCGGCTCACCCAGCCCACCTTCAGGCCAAGGCGTGCCAGCCCGGTGGCAACGTTCAATTCCGCACCCGCAACGCGCTTCATAAAGTGGTCGACTTCGCTTAAGTCGCCGGTGTTGGTAGCCACAAACATGGCCATAGCTTCACCAATGGTGATGACATCCAGAGCATTCGGCATCGCGTTACTCCTCACGCAGCAAATTGACGTAGTGACGGGTGACAGCCGTCAGGTCTGGCCCTTCAAGAGGAAATTCGATCCCACGCGGCACATCGGCGGGGAGTTGCTCCAGCAGGGCCTGCCAGCGGGTGCTGTCGTTGTCCGGCGGCACGGCGCGATACTGCTGCTTATGCGGGACGGCAGCCTTAACGTGAATGTAGCTCACCGCAGGAGCCAGATGCTTCGCGGCCTCTTCCGGAGATTCGCCCACCCACAGCCAGTTGCCCATATCAAACGTCAGCGTGACCGGTAGGCTCATCACCCGGCAGGCCGCTTTGAAGCGCTGCATCGGTGCCAGCTGGCCGCAACGGGTCTGGTCGTTTTCTACCACCAGCGTCATACCGGTTTCATCCAGCAGGGCACGGAGCGCGTCAAGCTGCTGCTTGTCGCTGAAGTTACCAAGGGAGACTTTCAGCCACAGGGCGTTGAGTGTCGCGGCTTCGGCAAGGTAGCGGGGCAGCATCGGGTTGAGAGCGCCATCCGGGGTAAACAGGGCATCCGGGGCGGAATAGCAGGCCAGCAGGCCGAGCAGTTCAATGGATCCGGCAAGCGTGGGTAAGGATGCCAGTTCGGCATCGCTGAATAACTCCCGGCGGATCTCGACGCCATCGGCGCCTGCTCCGGCGATCACGTGCAGCATGGCGCGCTGGCCCCCTGCTTCACGTACCTTGTCAGCGCCATAGGCGGCGGTGACGACAATAATTTTTCTGCCCATCGGCGGACTCCATCACGTAGCTGATACTCTTTACGCTAGATGGAACCGGTTCCAAAGAAAAGTTCAGGATGCTGGATTTATGATCGCCATCACGAAGGGGGGTTAACGGGCCGTGGAGCCGCGGACGATTAGCTCGCCGGAGAAGACCTGCTCGCGGACGGCATCATCGGCACCGTTGATCCGGCGCACGACCTGCTCGACGGCGGCGAAGCCAATCTGCCAGGTGGGCTGTTTGAGGGTGGTAATGCCGACACCGGCCAGCTCGGCCCACTCCAGCTCGTCAAAGCCCAGCAGACCGATATCGCTGCCCCAGTGCAGGCCAATGCGCTTGAGCGATCGGGCAACCTGCAGCGTCAATGCGCCGTTGGCGGAGATGACCGCCTTGCGCATCCCGCGGTGGCGGGTATGGAACTGGCGCAGGGCGTTGTCCAGTTGCTCAGACTCATGAAGCGGGATTTCGACGTTCTCGGCGACCACGCCAGCATAGCGGGCGAGGGTGGCGCGGAATGCGCTCAGGCGTTCGCGGCGGGTATTGACCATTCCCAGCGGCTCGCTCAGGAACAGAATCGCTTCAAAGCCTTGTTCTATCAAGTGTTCGGTGGCGGTGGTAGCGGCCTGAGTATTATCCAGCCCGACCACATCACAGGCGAAGTCCGGGATTTTGCGGTCAATCAGCACCATCGGCAGGGCGGACTGTTGCAGGCGGTTCAGCCCCTCTTCGCGCATTCCCACGGCGTTAACCACGATGCCCTCTACCTGATAGCTGCGCAGCAGATCGAGGTAGTGCAGCTCCTGGTCGAGTTCGTTGTTGGTGTTACATACCAGTGGGGTGAAGCCTTTTTCCCGGCAGGCCGCTTCGATGCCGCTGAGGACGTTAACAGAGTAGGGGTTGGTGATGTCGGCGATGATGAGCCCGATCAGGCGGGTACGGCCACGCTTCAGGCCCCGGGCCATCAGGCTTGGGCGATAGTCGAGGTCGGCGATAGCCTGTTCAATGCGGGCCAGCAGCGCGTCGGAAAGCAGGTTTTTTTCACCGTTGAGGTAACGGGAAATACTGGTTTTACCGGTTTTTGCGGCTTTCGCTACGTCGCTGATGGTGGGCCGTGTTGATTTGCTCATCGCTGATTTCCTTGCCTTGGTTGAGCATACCTTAGCGCGAAAATGCCCGGTGGCGCTACGCTTACCGGGCCTGGGGTTTGTGCGGCCTGATGCCCTCACCCCGACCCTCTCCCACGGGGAGAGGGCGCAAACACTAAAAACGGCAAACAGGTTGCCGTTTTGCTTTTACCTACTGCACCGGACTTAAAGTGATCTCAACGCGGCGGTTCTGCGCTTTGCCTTCCGCCGTGCTGTTGCTGGCGATCGGATTCGCCGGGCCCATGCCGCTGGTGCGAATGCGGTTCACCGCCACGCCCTGGGTGATGAGCGAGCTGGCCACCGCGTCAGCACGCTGCTGGGAGAGACGCATGTTCAGATCCTGGCTGCCGGTGCTGTCGGTATAGCCCAGCACGTTCACCGCGGTTTTTTCGTACTCTTTCAGCACCATCGCCACGCCGGTCAGGGTGTTGGCACCCGCCGGTTTCAGCGTTGCGCTGCTGCTGTCGAAGGTAACGTTGTTTGGCATGTTCAGAATGATGTTATCGCCGCTGCGGGTCACGCTTACGCCGGTACCCTGCATTTTGTCGCGCAGCTTCGCTTCCTGCACGTCCATGTAATAACCCGCGCCGCCGCCCAGCGCTGCGCCTGCTGCGGCACCAATCAGGGCGCCTTTGCCGCGATCTTTCTTCGAGGAGGAGAGCGCGCCAACACCTGCGCCCACCAGGGAGCCGATGCCTGCGCCAATGCCTGATTTACCCGCTTCGCGTTCGCCGGTGTAAGGGTTCGTTGTGCAGCCTGAAACAGCCAGGGCGCCGCTCACTACGGCGGCAATCATAAGTGCGCTTTTTTTCATCTTCTTTCCTTAAGCTTTTTTATTCTTTGCCACGACGGGCGTGGCGGTTGATTATGACGTCCAGTTACGGAGAAAATTCCGGGGATAACTCTTAAATTTGTGTCAAATCATAAACAGTCTCAATGAAGGCTGAGAAAACCTGCAACCGGCAATCCAGGAGCACACGCTGTGACCACTTCAACAAAAACCATTCTGACTGCAGCCCACTGGGGGCCCATGCTGGTCGATACCGACGGCGACAGGGTGCTCTCTTCCCGTGGCGCGTTGCCGACAAAGCATCCGAATTCCCTGCAGACCGCGGTGCGCGACCAGGTGCACAGCAAAACACGCGTGCGCTGGCCGATGGTGCGTAAAGGCTTTCTCGCCTCGCCGGATAATCCACAAGGGGTGCGCGGACAGGATGAATTCGTGCGCGTCAGCTGGGACGAGGCGCTGACGCTTATCGATGCGCAGCATAAACGCATTCGCCAGAGCTATGGTCCATCGTCCATTTTCGCCGGTTCGTACGGCTGGCGCTCCAACGGCGTGCTGCACAAAGCGGCCACCCTGCTTCAGCGCTATATGAGCCTGGCGGGCGGCTACACCGGCCATCTGGGGGATTACTCAACCGGCGCGGCGCAGGCCATCATGCCGTATGTGGTGGGCGGCAACGAAGTCTATCAGCAGCAGACCAGCTGGCCGCTGGTGCTGGAGCACGCCGAGGTGGTGGTGCTGTGGAGCGCTAACCCGCTCAACACCCTCAAGATTGCGTGGAACGCCAGCGACGAGCAGGGAATACCGTATTTTGACGCGCTGCGTAAAAGCGGCAAGCGCCTGATCTGCATCGATCCGATGCGCTCCGAAACCATGGATTTCTTTGGCGACAGCGCCGAGTGGATCGCCCCGCACATGGGCACCGATGTGGCAATGATGCTCGGTATCGCCCATACGCTGGTAGAAAACGGCTGGCAGGATGAAGCCTTCCTGGCGCGCTGCACCTCTGGCTATGAAAAGTTTGCCGACTACCTGACCGGGGCGACAGACGGTATCGCCAAAACCGCCGAATGGGCTGCCGACATCTGTGGCGTTCCGGCCGATAAAATTCGAGAACTGGCGGCGTTGTTCCACCATAACACCACGATGCTGATGTCCGGCTGGGGCATGCAGCGTCAGCAGTTTGGCGAGCAGAAACACTGGATGCTGGTTACGCTTGCGGCAATGCTCGGCCAGATTGGTACGCCCGGCGGCGGATTTGGGCTTTCGTATCACTTTGCCAACGGCGGTAACCCGACGCGTCGCGCGGCGGTGCTGGCCTCGATGCAGGGTTCGGTCAAGGGCGGTACCGACGCGGTGGATAAATTCCCGGTCGCCCGCATTGTTGAAGCCCTGGAAAATCCCGGCGGTTTTTATCAGCACAACGGTCTGGATCGCCATTTCCCGGATATTCGCTTTGTCTGGTGGGCGGGCGGTGCCAACTTTACTCACCATCAGGACACCAACCGCCTGATCCGCGCCTGGCAAAAACCGGAGCTGGTGGTCATCTCCGAGTGCTTCTGGACGGCGGCGGCGAAGCATGCCGATATCGTGCTGCCGGCCACCACCTCGTTTGAGCGCAACGACATGACCATGACCGGGGACTACAGCAACCAGCATATGGTGCCGATGAAGCGGGTTGTGGCCCCGCGCGATGAAGCGCGTGACGATCTTGATGTGTTTGCCGAGCTGAGCGAACGCTGGGAGCAGGGCGGCGGCGAGCGTTTCACCGAAGGCAAAACCGATCTGGAGTGGCTGGAAACGTTTTATGAGATTGCCGGGCAGCGCGGTGCGGCTCAGGGCGTGACCTTAGCGCCCTTTGCCGAATTCTGGGAGGCCAATGCCATCGTCGAAATGCCGGAATCCGAGGACAACGCGAAATTCGTGCGCTTCGCTGATTTTCGTCGCGATCCTGAAAGTCATCCGCTTAAAACCGAGAGCGGCAAACTCGTGATTTATTCAGATCGCATTGCCGGCTTCGGCTACGCCGACTGTCCGCCTCACCCGATGTGGCTGGAGCCGGACGAGTGGCATGGCAACGCCGAGCCGGGGCAACTGCAAATTCTTTCTGCTCACCCGGCGCACCGTCTGCACAGCCAGCTTAACTACTCTTCCCTGCGCGAGCAGTACGCGGTGGCCGGGCGCGAGCCGGTGACGCTGCACCCGGATGATGCGAAGGCGCGCGGCATTGCCGACGGCGACGTGGTTCGCGTCTGGAACCATCGCGGCCAGGTGCTGGCAGGCGCGGTGGTCAGCGAGGGCATCAAGCCGGGGGTGATCTGCATTCACCAGGGGGCATGGCCAGACCTGGATCCTGATAACGACGGGATTTGTAAGAACGGGGCGGTCAACGTGCTGACCAAAGATCTCCCCAGCTCGAAGCTGGGGAATGGCTGCGCGGGGAATACCGCGCTGGCGTGGCTGGAAAAATACCAGGGGCCGACGCTTACGCTGACGGCGTTTGATCCGCCTGCCAGCTCATAAGCCAGGTTGGGTGCTGGGTATCTTCCTGCCAGGCGCTGTCTTCAATGCGAAAGCCCTGAGCATGATAGAAATTCACCGCCCGATTGTTCTTCTGGTAGACCTCAAGGCTTAAATACGGGTGGCGCTGCTGAACATGGTTTATCAGCGCATGCCCGATGCCCTGGCCGGCCCAGGCGGGATCGACAAACAGCGCCCCGATGAACTTTGACTCCATCACGCTGATAAACCCGCGAAGCGCGCCTTCCTCTTCCCATACCCATGTCTCGGCCGAAGGCAGGTAAACTTCTCGCACCACCTCCTCGCTCTCTACCCAGTACTGCGCATCGATAAACGGATGGGCGACGGTGGTGCTCTCCAGCCAGAGCGTCAGCAGGGGCTCGACGTCGTCGCTGAGCCATTTGCGGATCATGTATGACCTCCCGGGTAGCAGTGGCAGGTGGTGACGTGATCGTTGACCAGCCCGCAGGCCTGCATAAAGGAGTAACAGATGGTGGTGCCGACGAACTTGAAGCCGCGCTTTTTCAGCGCCTTAGAGAGGGCGTCCGAGGCGGGCGTCGAGGTAGGGATCTCCGCCAGCGTTGCCGCCCGGGTCACCTGCGGGGTGTTATCAACAAAGGACCAGACAAAATCGGAGAACCGCTCGCCGTTCTCTTCCATTGCCAGATAAGCCCGGGCGTTGCCGATAATGGCTTCGATTTTACCCCGGTGGCGAATAATGCCGGCATCCAGCACTAACCTGTCGACATCGGCAGTTGTCATCCCGGCGACCAGAGCCGGATCGAACTGGTGAAAAGCCTGACGATAATTTTCCCGCTTTTTAAGCACGGTGATCCAGGATAAACCGGCCTGCTGGCCCTCGAGACAGATCATCTCGAATAAATGTTTTCCGTCAGTTTCCGGCACTCCCCACTCTTTATCGTGATAGGCGATATAAAGCGGATCCTGGCTAACCCAGCCACAACGTTGCATCGGTTCTCTCCCTTTTGCTACTGAAATGACAAAAATTTCAATCGACCCGGCTTGACGTGTCATCTAAAGAGACAATAGTTAATACAGGCTGATACGCAACATCCCTCATGTCGCAACCTGGCCTCAATTATACAATCACAAATATCGCCGAATTCGGCTCTTCTCTGGAGTCGCTTTGATGATTATAAAAAAAATAAGTGGCCGCCATGCCGTTACCGGTCTGGTGAGTTTCCTCGCCTGTCTGCTGACAGGCAACACAGCAAACGCCTGGCAACAGGAATATATCGTTTCGGATACAAAAAGTAATACCACTGAGCGTTATACATGGGACGACGATCACCAACCGCGTTATGAGGACATTCTCAAAGAGCGGATCCTCTCTTCGCAGAATACGTCCGGTTTAGCGCTGAATTTACCAGATGCGTCGCCCGTGGAAGCGACCAGCTCCATGAGCGTGGGCTGGAGTATTCCCGTGGCCCGCCGTTTTACCACCGGACCGGTTGCCGCCTGGCACTATGACGGCTCCACGCCCAATATGTACAACGAGTTTGGCGATAGCGTGAACACGCAGTCGCTAATCGATCCGCTATGGCATGCCAGCGTCAGTACGCTCGGCTGGCGCGTTGATACGCGCGTGGGCGATCTGCGACCCTGGGCGCAAATCAGCTATAACCAGCAGTTCGGCGATAATCAGTGGAAAATGCAGTCCGGCCTGGGACGCCTGGCACCGTCCACGCAATATGGTAACTGGATGGATGTCACCGTCGGGGCCGACATGCTGATCAACCCGTATATGGCGGCCTATGCTTCCATGTCGCAGGCCGAAAATATGACCACCGGCGAAGATTATCTTTATACCCTCGGCGTTAGCGCCAGGTTCTGAATTGAGCGCATAAGTGACCTGTGCAGCACCGGAAGTTAGCCTTCTCCGGTGCGGTTCAGACGGGAGTCCAGGTCATTCATTCCTGATTTTCGGCATTTCATTCCACGCCCTCTGCATTTCATGCCGTTTTACCCCTGGTAAGTTGGGGTTTTAGTTATCGTTGTCAGCAGTGAATTTCCCTTTCTTCTGCTGCAGGACAACTGCCATGAACACATCATCTTACAACCGCACTCGCTGGCTGACCCTTATCGGCACCATCGTGACCCAGTTTGCGCTGGGTTCGGTCTACACCTGGAGCCTGTTTAACAGCGCGCTCTCCGATAAACTCGATGCACCGGTCAGCCAGGTGGCTTTCTCCTTTGGCTTGCTGAGCCTGGGCCTGGCGCTCTCCTCGTCCATTGCCGGTAAATTACAGGAGCGCTTCGGCGTTAAGCGCGTCACCATGGCCTCCGGGATTTTACTGGGGGTTGGCTTCTTCCTGATCGCGCACTCCAGCAATCTGATGATGCTGTGGCTGAGCGCCGGGGTGCTGGTAGGGCTGGCGGATGGCGCGGGCTATCTGTTAACCCTGTCGAACTGTGTGAAATGGTTCCCGGAACGTAAAGGGCTGATCTCCGCCTTTGCCATTGGTTCTTACGGTCTTGGCAGCCTGGGCTTCAAATTTATCGACAGCCATTTGCTCGCCACCGTCGGCCTTGAAAAGACCTTTATGATCTGGGGCGCCATCGTGCTGGTGATGATCCTGTTCGGTGCCACCCTGATGAAAGATGCCCCGCAGCAGGAAGTGAAATCCGTTAACGGTGTGGTCGAGAACGACTTTACGCTGGCCCAGTCAATGCGTAAGCCGCAGTACTGGATGCTGGCAGTGATGTTCCTGACCGCCTGCATGAGTGGTTTGTATGTGATTGGCGTGGCAAAAGATATCGCCCAGGGGATGGTAAAACTGGACGCGGCAACAGCGGCCAACGCGGTGACCATTATCTCTATCGCCAACCTTTCTGGCCGCCTGGTGCTGGGGATCCTGTCTGATAAAATTGCCCGAATCCGCGTCATTACTATCGGCCAGGTGGTTTCGCTGGTGGGGATGGCGGCACTGCTCTTCGCCCCGCTCAACGAAGTGACCTTCTTTGCGGCTATTGCCTGCGTCGCGTTTAACTTTGGCGGCACCATCACCGTCTTCCCGTCGCTGGTGAGTGAGTTCTTCGGCCTTAATAACCTGGCGAAAAACTACGGCGTTATTTATTTAGGCTTTGGTATCGGCAGTATTTGCGGTTCGCTTATTGCTTCGCTGTTCGGCGGCTTTTATGTGACCTTCTGCGTAATATTCGCCCTGCTTATCCTTTCCTTGGCGCTTTCCACCACCATTCGCCAACCGCAGCGCGAAATATTTAAACAAGCGCATGCCTGAGTAAATTCCCTCTAAGGGCCGGATATTCCGGCCTTTTTTTTTCGCTGCACTCCGTAAAAAACAGGCCGGTGGTATGTCATCGGACTTGTTTTTTTGTAAATATTTGCAGGGATCACATTCTCTGCTGCCACTTTTTCTTTTCCCTGTGGTCTACTTACCGCGCTTACAGACGTTTCCTATAACGTACTCCCAGGCAATGAAATATGTTGTTCACTTTTTAACCAAGAGTGAGACGGCTCTACATTATCTTTTTCCAGGTTGCATTAATGAAATATATCAAAGCGATGACGCAACAAAAGCTCAGCTTTTTGCTCGCGTTGTACATCGGTCTGTTTATGAATGGCGCGGTTTTTTTCCGTCGGTTTGACGGTTATGCGCAAGACTTTACCGCCTGGAAAGGAATCGCTGCGGTCGTTGAACTGGTTGCCACTGTGCTGGTCACCTTCTTTTTACTGCGTTTGCTGTCGCTGTTTGGCCGCCGGATATGGCGCGTTCTCGCCACGCTGGTGGTGCTGTGCTCGGCGGGTGCCAGCTATTACATGACTTTTATGAACGTGGTGATCGGCTACGGCATTATTGCCTCGGTGATGACCACGGATATTGACCTCTCGAAAGAGGTGGTCGGTATCCACTTTGTTCTCTGGCTGGTTTGCGTCAGCATCCTGCCGCTGCTGCTTATCTGGAACAACCGCTGCCGCTATACGCTGTTGCGCCAGCTGCGTACCCCAGGGCAGCGCATCAGAAGCGCCGCGGTGGTCGTCCTGGCGGGACTGATGGTCTGGGGACCTATCCGCCTGCTGGATTTACAGCAGAAGAACGTTGAACGTACCTCCGGCGTGGATATGCCGAGCTACGGCGGCGTGGTGGCGAACTCCTATCTGCCGTCCAACTGGATCTCCGCGCTGGGGTTATACGCCTGGGCGCAGGTGGACGAGTCGTCCGACAACAAATCGCTGATGAACCCGGCGAAGAAATTTACCTATCAGGCGCCTGCGGATATTGATGACACCTATGTGATCTTCATTATTGGTGAAACCACGCGCTGGGATCATATGGGTATGCTGGGCTATGAACGGGATACTACGCCGAAGCTGGCGCAGGAGAAAAACCTCGTCGCCTTCCGCGGTTACTCCTGCGATACCGCCACCAAGCTCTCGCTGCGCTGCATGTTCGTGCGTGAGGGTGGGGCAAGCGATAATCCACAGCGTACGTTGAAAGAGCAGAATGTCTTCGCGGTGCTGCGCCAGCTGGGCTTTAGCTCCGACCTCTACGCGATGCAAAGCGAGATGTGGTTCTACAGCAACACCATGGCCAACAACATCGCCTATCGTGAGCAGATTGGCGCTGAGCCGCGTAACCGCGGTAAGAGCGTGGACGATATGCTGCTGATCGACGAGATGCAGCGCTCCCTGCAGGGCAACCAGGACGGTAAGCATATGATCATCCTGCATACCAAAGGGTCGCACTTTAACTATACCCAGCGTTATCCGCGCAGCTTTGCGAAATGGACGCCGGAGTGTAAGGGTGTGGATAAAGACTGCAGCAAACAGCAGCTGATTAACTCCTATGACAACTCGGTGACCTATGTGGATCACTTTATCGACAGCGTGATTGACCAGGTGCGTGATAAGAAAGCCATTGTCTTCTACGCCGCCGATCACGGTGAGTCGATTAACGAGAAAGAGCACCTGCACGGTACGCCGCGCAAGATGGCGCCGCCGGAGCAGTTCCGCGTCCCGATGATGGTATGGATGTCTGACAAGTATCTGGAGAACCCGGAGAAAGCTAAAATGTTTGCCCACCTCAAAGAGCAGGCGGATATGAAAGTGGCGCGTCGTCATGTGGAGCTGTATGACACCATTCTCGGTTGCCTCGGTTATACCTCGCCAGACGGTGGGATTAACGAGAATAACAACTGGTGTAAAGTGCCGGACAGCGCTGCGAAAGCCGCGAAGTAACGGGCCTGGCGACTTTATAGCCGATCGAATGGCTTTTTCAGAATAAGGGATTGACGGGGTTGCAGCGTAGCAGTAAGATGCGCTCCGCATTCGGCGAGTAGCGCAGCTTGGTAGCGCAACTGGTTTGGGACCAGTGGGTCGGAGGTTCGAATCCTCTCTCGCCGACCACATTCGAAACCCCTGCTCTTTGAGCAGGGGTTTTTTGCATCTGAAGGTTATGAGGATGAGGACCTCCGGGGCAGGAGGTTCGACTCGAGCGAAGCGAGAGAACGTTGCTTCAGCAACGGCCCGAAGGGCGAGTCACGAAGTGACGAGTTATCCTCTCTCGCCGACCACATTCGAAAACCCCGCTTTTTGAGCGGGGTTTTTTGCATTTATCACCCGCAGAAATTACTTCCTCAAAAGACTTAATTCTCTTAATTAGCCAAAATACGCTTTACCTTAGTTTCACTCTGCCTGGTAACGATTATGTGACATATTCCATTGTATTTTTTTATATATGGAATGATCTTTTTTCGCGTTGCTTATACATAACCTCAGCATTTTCCCCTGTGCGTTTTAACGTTCACGGCATTTAGTGCGCAGATAATCGCCATTCTGTAAGAAAATTTACGCGGGTTGGATAAATGTTAATCACTGGTTGTAGGAGAATGCGCAGAGAGTTGTGCTGCATCATGGCGGGTAGCATAAATTTCCCTGCTGAAAATACGCCCCGGTAGTTTTTTTAATCTTTGTTTGCCGATTCTCACACTTAGCGTAAATCCCCGTCACCTGTATTGACGTTTTCACATTCTGTTGACAGATTGTAGGGCACGAGGGGCAATTCAGGGAGGATCTGCGCTGCAACTCAGTCGCTCTTCTGAAAGGAATCTCCATCCCTTATAACGCCTTAGGGCAGCACCGACCGGACCGGGTAAAAAATAAATTAAAGGTCAGGCGGAGTAACACAACAAAAAACATCACATTGGAGCAGAATAACAATGAGTATTTCCTTGAAGAAGTCAGGGATGCTGAAGCTTGGTCTGAGCCTGGTAGCCATGACTGTCGCAGCAAGCGTACAGGCAAAAACCCTGGTCTACTGTTCTGAAGGCTCGCCGGAAGGCTTTAACCCACAGCTCTTTACCTCTGGTACAACGTACGATGCAAGCTCTGTACCTATCTATAACCGTCTGGTTGAATTCAAAACCGGTACCACGGAAGTTATTCCGGGTCTGGCAGAGAAGTGGGAAGTCAGCGAAGACGGTAAAACCTATACCTTCCACCTGCGTCAGGGCGTGAAGTGGCAGGACAGCAAAGAATTCAAACCTACGCGCGATCTGAATGCAGACGACGTGGTGTTCTCCTTCGACCGCCAGAAAAATGCCCAGAACCCGTACCACAAAGTCTCCGGCGGCAGCTATGAGTACTTCGAAGGTATGGGTCTGCCGGATCTGATCAGCGAAATCAAAAAAGTGGACGACAAAACCGTTCAGTTCGTGCTGACCCGTCCGGAAGCGCCATTCCTGGCTGACCTGGCCATGGACTTCGCCTCTATTCTCTCTAAAGAGTATGCGGACAACATGCTGAAAGCCGGCACCCCGGAAAAAGTTGACCTGAACCCAATCGGTACCGGTCCGTTCCAGCTGTTGCAGTACCAGAAAGACTCCCGCATCCTGTACAAAGCGTTCGAAGGCTACTGGGGCACCAAGCCGCAGATCGACCGTCTGGTCTTCTCCATCACGCCTGACGCCTCCGTGCGTTACGCCAAGCTGCAGAAGAACGAATGCCAGGTTATGCCGTACCCGAACCCGGCAGACATCGCGCGCATGAAGCAGGACAAAAACATCAACCTGCTGGAGCAGGCGGGTCTGAACGTTGGCTATCTCTCCTTCAACACCGAGAAGAAACCGTTTGATGACGTGAAAGTGCGTCAGGCGCTGACCTACGCGGTGAACAAAGAAGCGATCATTAAAGCGGTTTACCAGGGCGCTGGCGTTGCTGCCAAGAACCTGATCCCACCAACCATGTGGGGCTACAACGACGACGTTAAGGATTACACCTATGACGTTGAGAAAGCGAAAGCGCTGCTGAAAGAAGCAGGCCAGGATAAAGGCTTCACCGTTGAGCTGTGGGCAATGCCAGTCCAGCGTCCATACAACCCGAACGCTCGCCGTATGGCCGAGATGGTTCAGGCTGACTGGGCTAAGATCGGCGTCCAGGCCAAGATCGTGACCTACGAGTGGGGCGAGTACCTGAAGCGTGCTAAAGCCGGTGAACACCAGGCTGTGATGATGGGCTGGACCGGTGACAACGGGGATCCGGATAACTTCTTCGCAACCCTGTTCAGCTGCGCCGCGGCGAAAGACGGTTCTAACTACTCTCGCTGGTGCTACAAGCCGTTTGAAGACCTGATTCAGCCGGCACGTGCTGCAGAAGATCACAACAAGCGTATCGAGCTGTACAAACAGGCTCAGGTTGTGATGCATGACCAGGCTCCGGCGCTGATCGTGGCTCACTCCACCGTATATGAGCCAGTGCGTAAAGAAGTTAAAGGCTACGTGGTTGACCCACTGGGTAAACACCACTTCGAAAACGTCTCTGTTGAATAATTAAAAGCAACGCCAGGCGGCGCTGCGCTTGCACTGGCCTACGGCATGTAGGCCGGGTAAGCGTAGCGCCACCCGGCAGCAGTGCTTTATTCCCTCTCTGAAAGGGGAGGGAATAAGATTTGTGAGCAATACAGACGTCACGCCTTCCGGCGAGCGTCATTAGAGAGAATCCGGGTTATGTTGCAGTTCATCCTCCGACGTCTGGGACTTGTTATCCCCACGTTTATCGGTATCACCCTTCTCACCTTCGCTTTTGTCCATATGATCCCCGGTGACCCGGTAATGATTATGGCGGGCGAGCGTGGCATTTCTCCTGAACGTCATGCACAGCTGTTGGCCGAACTGGGGCTGGATAAGCCGATGTGGCAGCAGTATCTCCACTATATCTGGGGTGTGATGCATGGTGATTTAGGTATCTCGCTGAAAAGCCGTCTTCCGGTGTGGGAAGAGTTCGTACCACGATTTAAAGCGACGCTGGAACTCGGTGTCTGCGCCATGATTTTTGCCGTCGCCGTGGGTATCCCGGTGGGCGTGCTGGCTGCAGTAAAACGTGGCTCTATCTTTGATCACACCGCCGTTGGCCTGGCGCTGACCGGTTACTCCATGCCTATCTTCTGGTGGGGCATGATGCTGATCATGCTGGTATCGGTGCAGTTGAACCTGACTCCGGTCTCAGGGCGCGTCAGCGATATGGTCTTCCTTGATGACACCAACCCGCTGACCGGCTTTATGCTGATCGACACGGCTATCTGGGGCGAAGAGGGCAACTTTATTGATGCGCTGGCGCACATGATCCTGCCTGCGATGGTGCTCGGGACAATCCCGCTGGCGGTTATCGTGCGTATGACCCGTTCGTCGATGCTGGAAGTGCTGGGCGAGGATTATATCCGTACTGCCCGCGCCAAAGGGCTGACCCGCATGCGCGTGATTATCGTCCATGCGCTGCGTAACGCCATGCTGCCGGTGGTAACGGTTATCGGCCTGCAGGTGGGTACGCTGCTGGCAGGGGCGATCCTGACCGAAACTATTTTCTCCTGGCCGGGCCTGGGTCGCTGGCTGATTGACGCACTGCAGCGCCGTGACTATCCGGTTGTGCAGGGCGGTGTGCTGCTGGTGGCGACGATGATTATCCTCGTTAACCTGCTGGTCGATTTGCTGTACGGCGTGGTGAACCCGCGTATTCGTCATAAGAAGTAAGGGGCCATCATGTCACAAGTTACTGCAAATAAAGCTGCACCGGTGCCAATGACGCCGCTGCAGGAGTTCTGGCACTACTTCAAGCGCAACAAAGGCGCAGTGGTGGGGCTGGTTTACGTTTCCATCATGATTTTGATTGCGGTGTTTGCGAACGTGCTGGCGCCGTATAACCCGGCGGATCAGTTCCGCGACGTGCTGCTGGCCCCGCCAGCCTGGCAGGAGGGTGGAACATTTGCCCACCTGCTGGGGACCGACGACGTGGGCCGCGACGTGCTCTCCCGTCTGATGTACGGTGCACGTTTGTCACTGCTGGTTGGCTGTCTGGTGGTGGTACTCTCGCTGATCCTCGGCGTGGTGCTGGGCCTGATCGCCGGTTACTTTGGCGGCCTGATTGATAACACCATTATGCGTGTTGTCGACATCATGCTGGCCCTGCCAAGCTTGCTGCTGGCGCTGGTGCTGGTGGCGATCTTCGGCCCGTCAATCGGCAACGCCGCGCTCGCCCTGACGTTCGTTGCGCTCCCACACTACGTGCGATTAACCCGTGCGGCGGTGCTGGTGGAAGTGAACCGCGACTACGTCACCGCGTCTCGCGTGGCGGGTGCCGGTGCGATGCGCCAGATGTTCGTCAACATTCTTCCTAACTGCCTTGCGCCGCTGATTGTCCAGGCGTCGCTCGGTTTCTCTAACGCCATTCTCGATATGGCCGCTCTTGGCTTCCTTGGCATGGGTGCGCAGCCGCCAACACCGGAGTGGGGCACCATGCTCTCCGACGTGTTGCAGTTCGCGCAAAGCGCCTGGTGGGTCGTGACCTTCCCGGGTCTGGCGATCCTGCTGACGGTGCTGGCATTTAACCTGATGGGTGATGGTCTGCGTGATGCACTTGATCCCAAACTGAAGCAGTAAGAGGCACGAGATGGCGTTATTAAATGTAGATAAATTATCGGTGCACTTCGGTGACGTAGGCTCCGAGTTTCGCGCCGTAGACCGTGTTAGCTACAGCGTAAATCAGGGTGAAGTGGTCGGCATTGTTGGTGAGTCTGGTTCCGGTAAGTCGGTGAGCTCATTGGCTATCATGGGACTGATTGATTTTCCCGGCCGCGTGATGGCGGAAAACCTGGAATTTAACGGGCAGGATCTGAAGCGCATTTCTGAAAAAGAGCGCCGCAATCTGGTCGGCGCCGAAGTGGCGATGATCTTCCAGGATCCGATGACCAGCCTTAATCCGTGCTACACCGTCGGCTTCCAGATCATGGAAGCGATCAAGGTGCATCAGGGCGGTAACAAGAAAACCCGTCGCCAGCGGGCGATCGACCTGCTGAACCAGGTGGGTATTCCTGACCCGGCCTCGCGTCTGGATGTCTATCCGCACCAGCTCTCCGGCGGGATGAGCCAGCGTGTGATGATCGCTATGGCGATCGCCTGCCGTCCAAAACTGCTGATTGCCGATGAACCGACAACCGCGCTGGACGTGACCATTCAGGCACAGATCATCGAGCTGCTGCTGGAGTTACAGCAGAAAGAGAACATGGCGCTGATCCTGATCACCCATGACCTGGCGTTAGTGGCCGAAGCGGCGCATAAGATCATCGTGATGTATGCCGGGCAGGTAGTGGAAACCGGCAGTTCGCACGATATCTTCCGCGCGCCGCGTCACCCCTATACCCAGGCGCTGCTGCGTGCCTTGCCGGAGTTTGCCCAGGATAAGGCGCGTCTGGCGTCACTGCCGGGCGTGGTACCGGGGAAATACGACCGCCCGACCGGCTGTCTGCTGAACCCGCGTTGCCCGTATGCCACGGACAAATGCCGCACCGATGAGCCGGATCTCTATACGCTCAGCGACGGTCGTCAGTCTAAATGTCACTACCCACTCGATGATGCCGGGAGGCCCACACTATGAGTACGCAAGAGGCCACCATGCAACAGCCGCTGTTGCAGGCTATCGATCTGAAAAAACACTATCCGGTGAAGAAGGGGATGTTTGCCCCTGAGCGCCTGGTGAAAGCGCTGGATGGCGTCTCCTTTACCCTCGAGCGCGGTAAAACGCTGGCGGTGGTGGGGGAGTCCGGCTGTGGGAAATCCACGCTGGGCCGTCTGCTGACCATGATTGAAACCCCGACTGGGGGCGAGCTTTACTATCAGGGGCAGGATCTGCTCAAGCACGATCCTAACGCGCAGAAACTGCGTCGCCAGAAAATCCAGATTGTGTTCCAGAACCCGTATGGTTCGCTGAACCCGCGTAAAAAGGTGGGGCAGATTCTGGAGGAGCCACTGCAGATCAACTCTACGCTGAGCAAAGAGCAGCGTCGCGAGAAGGCGCTGGCGATGATGGCCAAGGTGGGGCTCAAGACCGAGCACTACGATCGCTATCCGCATATGTTCTCCGGCGGCCAGCGTCAGCGTATCGCTATCGCCCGTGGTCTGATGCTCGACCCGGACGTGGTGATCGCCGATGAACCGGTCTCCGCGCTGGACGTTTCCGTCCGTGCGCAGGTGCTGAACCTGATGATGGATCTGCAGCAGGATTTAGGTCTGTCGTACGTCTTCATCTCTCACGACCTGTCGGTGGTGGAACACATTGCGGATGAAGTGATGGTGATGTATCTGGGCCGCTGCGTGGAGAAGGGAACCAAGGATCAGATCTTTAATAACCCGCGCCATCCGTATACGCAGGCGTTGCTCTCTGCGACGCCACGTCTGAACCCGGATGCACGTCTGGAGCGCATTAAGCTGACCGGCGAGCTGCCAAGCCCGCTTAATCCGCCGCCGGGTTGTGCCTTCAACGCCCGCTGCCGTCGTCGCTTTGGGCCGTGCACCCAGCTGCAACCGCAGTTAAAAGACTACGGCGGACAACTGGTAGCCTGCTTTGCGGTCGACCAGGACGAAAACGGGGAGAAGCCTCAGGCGTAAGTCATAAAAAAACCGGCGAATTCGCCGGTTTTTTATTGGATGCGCGACACTATTTTCGTAATCGGATCTGGTCGACAGCGTGTTTTTCACTTTTGGTGAGGATCAGGCTGGCGCGCTCACGCGTCGGGAGAATGTTCTCTTTCAGGTTCACGTAGTTGATCTCATTCCACAGTGCGGTCGCCACATTAACAGCCTCTTCTTTTGAGAGCTGGGCGTAGTTGTGGAAATAAGAGTCAGGATCGGTGAACGCCCCTTCGCGGAACTTCAGGAAGCGGTTGATGTACCAGTTTTGCAATAAGTCTTCCGGGGCATCGACATAAATAGAGAAGTCGACAAAGTCAGAGACAAAGACATGATGCGGGTCATGAGGGTAGTCCATCCCGCTTTGCAGAACATTTAACCCTTCCAGAATCAGAATGTCCGGCTGCACCACCGTTTTGTCCCCGTCCGGGATGCGGTCGTAGATCAGATGCGAATAGACCGGAGCCGTAACGTTCGGCGCGCCGGATTTCAAATCTGAAACGAATTTCACCAGACGATGCATATCATAAGAGAGCGGGAAGCCTTTCTTCTTCATCAGGCCGCGTTCTTTTAACACTTCGTTGGGGTGCAGGAAGCCGTCGGTGGTGATCAGCTCAACGCTGCGATGCTCCGGCCAACGGCTCAGCAGCGCCTGCAGCACGCGCGCGGTGGTGCTTTTACCCACGGCCACGCTGCCGGCGATACTGATGATATAAGGAATGCGCTGCCCATTAGTCCCGAGGAACTGCTCCAGGACGGCCTGTCGACGAAGGTTGGAACTGATATAGAAATTCAGCAAACGCGACAGAGGCAAATAAATTTCGGCGACTTCTTCAAGCGACAGGTCTTCGTTTATCCCTTTTAACCGTGCGATTTCGCCTTCCGTTAAGGTCATCGGGACGGAATCACGCAGAGCAGCCCACTGGCTGCGGCTAAACTGGAGATAAGGCGTCATTAACGTTTGCTCTTTTTTGCTCATAAGCATGCTTGAGTGAGGCGTCTCATCCCACAACAGAGGCTAGCCATGCGGGGTATGGCGCATCACATAATAGTTAATTTTGGACAATGGGCAGGAGGGTAACACCAGATGAGCCGAATAATAAGAAAAAATATGGCTCCATGTTACGTTAAGCGGGAATCGTCACAGACCGGGTTTGGGCCCCTTTCACGGCAGTATATGGTGAATATTTGCGCGTGCTTGCCTGAAAATACAGCGTTATTCTCTCTTCTCGCACAAAATGTGAGCGAAAGAACAATTTATGCAAATTTTTAGTTGCATGACTGCCCATGTCTCCATAGAATGCGCGCTACTTGATGCCGACTTAGCTCAGTAGGTAGAGCAACTGACTTGTAATCAGTAGGTCACCAGTTCGATTCCGGTAGTCGGCACCATCAAGTCCGGTGGGGTTCCCGAGCGGCCAAAGGGAGCAGACTGTAAATCTGCCGTCACAGACTTCGAAGGTTCGAATCCTTCCCCCACCACCACTTTCTGGCAGCGTTAACGCCGCCGGAGTTGGTTGAAAAAATTAACCAGCTCGAACTTAAAAAGAGAGAAATCTCTTTTTTTGTTACAGAAAGAACTGGGTAGCCGAGTTTCAGGATGCGGGCATCGTATAATGGCTATTACCTCAGCCTTCCAAGCTGATGATGCGGGTTCGATTCCCGCTGCCCGCTCCAATACGTGCTGATATGGCTCAGTTGGTAGAGCGCACCCTTGGTAAGGGTGAGGTCCCCAGTTCGACTCTGGGTATCAGCACCACTTCACTTCTCCCTCCCGTTTCTCTCTGTTTCAATTTAAATGTATTCAACAGTTCAGGCATTTCGCCTGGTTGATGTGGTGATATCACCGATTTATCCGTGTCTTAGAGGGACAATCGATGTCTAAAGAAAAGTTTGAACGTACAAAACCGCACGTTAACGTCGGTACTATCGGCCACGTTGACCATGGTAAAACAACGCTGACCGCTGCAATCACTACCGTTCTGGCAAAAACCTACGGTGGTTCTGCTCGTGCATTCGACCAGATCGATAACGCACCAGAAGAAAAAGCTCGTGGTATCACCATCAACACTTCCCACGTTGAATACGACACCCCGACTCGCCACTACGCACACGTAGACTGCCCGGGCCACGCCGACTATGTTAAAAACATGATCACCGGTGCTGCGCAGATGGACGGCGCGATCCTGGTTGTTGCTGCGACTGACGGCCCGATGCCTCAGACCCGTGAGCACATCCTGCTGGGTCGTCAGGTAGGCGTTCCTTTCATCATCGTGTTCCTGAACAAATGCGACATGGTTGATGACGAAGAGCTGCTGGAACTGGTAGAAATGGAAGTTCGTGAACTTCTGTCCCAGTACGACTTCCCGGGCGACGACACTCCAATCGTTCGTGGTTCTGCTCTGAAAGCGCTGGAAGGCGAAGCTGAGTGGGAAGAGAAAATCATCGAACTGGCTGGCTACCTGGATTCTTACATCCCGGAACCAGAGCGTGCGATTGACAAGCCATTCCTGCTGCCAATCGAAGACGTATTCTCCATCTCCGGTCGTGGTACCGTTGTTACCGGTCGTGTAGAGCGCGGTATCATCAAGGTTGGTGAAGAAGTTGAAATCGTTGGTATCAAAGAGACTGCGAAGTCTACCTGTACCGGCGTTGAAATGTTCCGCAAACTGCTGGACGAAGGCCGTGCCGGTGAGAACGTTGGTGTTCTGCTGCGTGGTATCAAACGTGAAGAAATCGAACGTGGTCAGGTTCTGGCTAAGCCAGGCTCAATCAAGCCACACACCAAGTTCGAATCTGAAGTGTACATTCTGTCCAAAGACGAAGGCGGCCGTCATACTCCGTTCTTCAAAGGCTACCGTCCACAGTTCTACTTCCGTACTACTGACGTGACCGGTACCATCGAACTGCCAGAAGGCGTTGAGATGGTAATGCCAGGCGACAACATCAAAATGGTTGTTACCCTGATCCACCCAATCGCGATGGACGACGGTCTGCGTTTCGCAATCCGTGAAGGTGGCCGTACCGTTGGCGCGGGCGTGGTTGCTAAAGTTCTCGGCTAATTGCTGATAACATTTGACGCAATGCGCATGAAAAGGGCATCATTTGATGCCCTTTTTGCACGCTTTCACATCAGAACCTGGCTCATCAGTGATTATTTTTGTCATAATCATTGCTGAGACAGGCTCTGCAGAGAGCGTATAATCCGAAAAGCGATTAAGCGTTTCGATTTGGTTTGCCTCGCGCTCGCGGGGTGAAAATGTTTGTAGAATACTTCTGACAGGTTGGTTTATGAGTGCGAATACCGAAGCTCAAGGGAGCGGGCGCGGCCTGGAAGCGATGAAATGGGTAGTGGTAGCCGTATTGTTGATCGTGGCAATCGTTGGCAACTACCTGTATCGCGACATGATGCTGCCGCTACGCGCGCTTGCAGTGGTAATTCTGATTGCTGCAGCGGGTGGTGTCGCGCTGTTGACGACCAAAGGTAAAGCGACCGTCGCTTTTGCCCGCGAAGCGAGAACGGAAGTCCGTAAGGTCATTTGGCCGACTCGCCAGGAAACATTGCACACCACGCTGATCGTAGCTGCGGTTACCGCTGTAATGTCACTGATCCTGTGGGGACTGGATGGTATTCTGGTTCGCCTGGTATCCTTTATCACTGGCCTGAGGTTCTGAGATGTCTGAAGCCCCTAAAAAGCGCTGGTACGTCGTTCAGGCGTTTTCCGGTTTTGAAGGCCGCGTAGCAACGTCGCTGCGTGAGCATATCAAATTACACAACATGGAAGAGTTGTTTGGTGAAGTTATGGTTCCGACCGAAGAAGTGGTCGAGATCCGTGGCGGCCAGCGTCGCAAAAGCGAGCGCAAATTCTTCCCGGGTTACGTGCTTGTTCAGATGGTGATGAACGATGCAAGCTGGCACTTAGTGCGCAGCGTCCCGCGCGTAATGGGCTTTATCGGCGGCACGTCTGACCGTCCGGCGCCAATCAGCGATAAAGAAGTTGATGCGATTATGAACCGCCTGCAGCAGGTTGGTGATAAGCCGCGTCCGAAAACGCTGTTTGAACCGGGTGAAATGGTACGTGTTAATGACGGTCCGTTTGCTGACTTTAACGGCGTGGTTGAAGAAGTGGACTACGAAAAGTCCCGCCTGAAAGTTTCTGTTTCTATCTTCGGTCGTGCGACCCCGGTAGAACTGGACTTTGCCCAGGTAGAAAAAGCCTAAGAAGCCGATCAAAAAAGCGACGATTTAAACGTTGCACAGGGCGCGAGATTGGAATACAATTTCGCGCCTTTTGTTTTTATGGATCGTATCCGTAAAACGAATTTTATCACGGGGAGCCTCCTTGAGGCGCTATAACCCAATCAGAGGATTTTAGAATGGCTAAGAAAGTACAAGCCTACGTCAAGCTGCAGGTTGCAGCTGGTATGGCGAACCCAAGTCCACCAGTTGGTCCAGCTCTGGGTCAGCAGGGTGTGAACATCATGGAATTCTGTAAAGCGTTCAACGCGAAAACCGAATCCCTGGAAAAAGGTCTGCCAATCCCAGTTGTAATCACTGTTTACGCTGACCGTTCTTTCACTTTCGTTACCAAGACCCCGCCGGCAGCAGTTCTGCTGAAAAAAGCGGCTGGTATCAAGTCTGGTTCCGGCAAGCCGAACAAAGACAAAGTTGGTAAAATTTCCCGCGCTCAGCTGCAGGAAATCGCGCAGACCAAAGCTGCCGACATGACTGGTTCCGACGTTGAAGCGATGACTCGCTCCATCGAAGGTACTGCACGTTCCATGGGCCTGGTAGTGGAGGACTAAGAAATGGCTAAACTGACCAAGCGCATGTCCGTGATCCGTGACAAAGTTGATGCGACCAAACAGTACGACATCAACGAAGCTATCGCTCTGCTGAAAGAACTGGCTACCGCTAAGTTCGTTGAAAGCGTTGACGTTGCCGTTAACCTGGGCATCGACGCTCGTAAATCCGATCAGAACGTTCGTGGCGCAACTGTACTGCCACACGGTACTGGCCGTTCCGTTCGCGTAGCTGTATTTGCTCAGGGTGCAAACGCTGAAGCTGCTAAAGCTGCCGGCGCTGAACTGGTAGGTATGGAAGATCTGGCCGATCAGATCAAGAAAGGCGAAATGAACTTTGACGTTGTTATTGCATCTCCAGATGCAATGCGCGTTGTTGGCCAGCTGGGCCAGGTTCTGGGTCCACGCGGCCTGATGCCAAACCCGAAAGTTGGTACTGTAACCCCTAACGTTGCTGAAGCGGTTAAGAACGCTAAAGCAGGTCAGGTTCGTTATCGTAACGACAAAAACGGCATCATCCACACCACCATCGGTAAAGTGGACTTTGACGCTGACAAACTGAAAGAAAACCTGGAATCTCTGCTGGTTGCGCTGAAAAAAGCTAAACCAACTCAGGCGAAAGGCGTGTACATCAAGAAAGTTAGCATCTCCACCACCATGGGTGCAGGTGTTGCAGTTGACCAGGCTGGCCTGAGCGCTGCTGCAAACTAATGCCTTTACGTGGGCGGTGGATTTGTCTACAATCTTACCCCCACGTTTGCTAACAATAGTTAGCGGCTAAAAGATTTGTTCGTTGGAGCCTGGCCTAATCCAGGCCTCCGTCGAAGACCGCAGGTGTTTCGTAAGAGACTTAATCCCCTGCGTAGACGGTGACAGAACGCTAAGATTATTTTTGGATACTCTGGCTTGTTTCTGCTCACCGTATTAAGACGCTCCTCCCGTTGGGAAGAGTGAAGTGAGTTCCGGAACATGAGTTCCGGCAAACATCCAGGAGCAAAGCTAATGGCTTTAAATCTTCAAGACAAACAAGCGATTGTTGCTGAAGTCAGCGAAGTAGCCAAAGGCGCGCTGTCTGCAGTAGTTGCGGATTCCCGTGGCGTTACTGTAGATAAAATGACTGAACTGCGTAAAGCAGGTCGTGAAGCTGGCGTTTACATGCGTGTTGTTCGTAACACCCTGCTGCGCCGCGTAGTTGAAGGTACTCAGTTCGAGTGCCTGAAAGACACGTTTGTTGGTCCAACCTTGATTGCATACTCTATGGAACACCCGGGCGCTGCTGCTCGTCTGTTCAAAGAGTTCGCGAAAGCGAATGCAAAATTCGAGGTTAAAGCTGCAGCCTTTGAAGGTGAGTTGATCCCGGCATCGCAAATCGATCGCCTGGCAACCCTGCCGACCTACGAAGAAGCAATTGCACGCCTGATGGCAACCATGAAAGAAGCTTCGGCTGGCAAACTGGTTCGCACTCTGGCTGCTGTTCGCGATGCGAAAGAAGCTGCTTAATAGCAGTCATCTTTATCAAGTATTCGCTTACGTATAAACTTATTCTGATTTTCAGGAACAATTTAAATGTCTATCACTAAAGATCAAATCATTGAAGCAGTTGCAGCTATGTCCGTAATGGACGTTGTAGAACTGATTTCTGCAATGGAAGAAAAATTCGGTGTTTCTGCTGCTGCTGCTGTAGCTGTAGCTGCTGGCCCGGCTGAAGCTGCTGAAGAAAAAACTGAATTCGACGTAATTCTGAAAGCTGCTGGCGCTAACAAAGTTGCCGTAATCAAAGCAGTACGTGCTGCAACTGGCCTGGGTCTGAAAGAAGCTAAAGACCTGGTAGAATCTGCTCCAGCTGCGCTGAAAGAAGGCGTGAGCAAAGACGACGCAGAAGCACTGAAAAAATCTCTGGAAGAAGCTGGCGCTGAAGTTGAAGTTAAATAAGCCAACCCTTCCGGTTGCAGCCTGAGAAATTAGGCTGATGGCTGGTGACTTTTTAGTCACCAGCCTTTTTGCGCTGTAAGGCGCCAGTAGCGTTTCACACTGTTTGACTGCTGGTTGTCCTGACAATGCTTGTTTCTATCGACGTCTTAATATACTGCGACAGGGTGCTCGCTCTGGGTAAATCGCAATGAAATGGTTTAAGCGTGATAGCAACAGGCATTGCGGAAAGTGTTCGATTTTCCGATCAACAAAATGGTGTTGCACAAACTGTCCGCCAATGGACAGATGGGTCGACTTGTCAGCGAGCTGAGGAACCCTATGGTTTACTCCTATACCGAGAAAAAACGTATTCGTAAGGATTTTGGTAAACGTCCACAAGTTCTGGACATTCCATATCTCCTTTCTATCCAGCTTGACTCGTTCCAGAAGTTTATCGAGCAAGATCCTGAAGGGCAGTACGGCCTGGAAGCAGCCTTCCGTTCCGTGTTCCCGATTAAAAGCTACAGCGGTAATTCCGAGCTGCAATACGTCAGCTACCGCCTTGGCGAACCGGTATTTGACGTTCAGGAATGTCAAATCCGTGGCGTGACCTACTCGGCACCGCTGCGCGTTAAACTGCGTCTGGTGATCTACGAGCGCGAAGCGCCGGAAGGCACCGTTAAAGACATTAAAGAACAAGAAGTCTATATGGGCGAAATCCCGCTCATGACTGACAACGGTACTTTCGTTATCAACGGTACTGAGCGTGTTATCGTTTCCCAGCTGCACCGTAGCCCGGGCGTCTTCTTCGACAGCGATAAAGGTAAAACGCACTCATCCGGTAAAGTACTCTATAACGCGCGTATCATTCCTTACCGTGGTTCCTGGCTGGACTTCGAGTTCGATCCGAAAGACAACCTGTTTGTCCGTATCGACCGTCGTCGTAAACTGCCTGCGACCATCATTCTGCGTGCACTGAACTACACCACTGAGCAGATCCTTGACCTGTTCTTTGAGAAAGTTGTCTTTGAAATTCGCGACAACAAGCTGCAAATGGAGCTGGTGCCAGAGCGTCTGCGTGGTGATACCGCGTCGTTCGACATCGAAGCCGACGGCAAAGTGTATGTGGAAAAAGGCCGCCGTATTACTGCGCGCCACATCCGTCAGCTGGAAAAAGATGAAATCAAACACATCGAAGTTCCGGTTGAATACATTGCTGGCAAAGTTGCAGCAAAAGACTACGTTGATGCATCAACTGGCGAGCTGATCTGCCCGGCTAACATGGAGCTGAGCCTGGATCTGCTGGCTAAGCTGAGCCAGTCTGGCCACAAGCGTATCGAAACGCTGTTCACCAACGATCTGGACCACGGTCCGTACATGTCCGAAACCGTACGTGTCGACCCAACCACAGATCGTCTGAGCGCGCTGGTAGAAATCTACCGCATGATGCGCCCGGGTGAGCCACCAACTCGCGAAGCGGCTGAAAGCCTGTTCGAGAACCTGTTCTTCTCCGAAGACCGCTACGATCTGTCCGCGGTTGGTCGTATGAAGTTCAACCGTTCTCTGCTGCGTGACGCGATCGAAGGTTCCGGTATCCTGAGCAAAGAAGACATCATCGAAGTGATGAAGAAGCTCATCGATATCCGTAACGGTAAAGGCGAAGTGGACGATATCGACCACCTCGGCAACCGTCGTATCCGTTCCGTAGGCGAAATGGCGGAAAACCAGTTCCGCGTTGGCCTGGTACGTGTTGAGCGTGCGGTTAAAGAGCGTCTGTCTCTGGGCGATCTGGATACCCTGATGCCTCAGGATATGATCAACGCCAAGCCGATCTCCGCAGCAGTGAAAGAGTTCTTTGGTTCCAGCCAGCTGTCTCAGTTTATGGACCAGAACAACCCGCTGTCTGAGATCACGCACAAGCGTCGTATCTCTGCACTTGGCCCAGGCGGTCTGACCCGTGAACGCGCAGGCTTCGAAGTACGAGACGTACATCCGACTCACTACGGTCGCGTATGTCCAATCGAAACGCCTGAAGGTCCAAACATCGGTCTGATCAACTCCCTGTCCGTGTACGCACAGACTAACGAATACGGTTTCCTTGAGACCCCGTATCGTAAAGTGACTGACGGTGTTGTAACCGACGAAATTCACTACCTGTCTGCTATCGAAGAAGGTAACTACGTTATCGCCCAGGCGAACACCAACCTGGACGAAGAAGGTCGCTTTGTTGATGACCTCGTTACCTGCCGTAGCAAAGGTGAATCCAGCTTGTTCAGCAACGACCAGGTTGACTACATGGACGTTTCCACCCAGCAGGTGGTTTCCGTCGGTGCGTCCCTGATCCCGTTCCTGGAACACGATGACGCCAACCGTGCATTGATGGGTGCGAACATGCAACGTCAGGCGGTTCCAACTCTGCGCGCTGATAAGCCGCTGGTTGGTACCGGTATGGAACGTGCTGTTGCCGTTGACTCCGGTGTAACTGCAGTTGCTAAACGTGGCGGTACCGTTCAGTACGTGGATGCTTCCCGTATCGTTATCAAAGTTAACGAAGACGAAATGTACCCAGGCGAAGCGGGTATCGACATCTATAACCTGACCAAATACACCCGTTCTAACCAGAACACCTGTATCAACCAGATGCCATGTGTGTCTCTGGGCGAGCCAGTTGAGCGCGGCGACGTGCTGGCAGACGGTCCGTCCACCGACCTCGGTGAACTGGCGCTCGGTCAGAACATGCGCGTAGCGTTCATGCCGTGGAACGGTTACAACTTCGAAGACTCCATTCTTGTCTCCGAGCGTGTGGTTCAGGAAGATCGTTTCACCACTATTCACATCCAGGAACTGGCCTGTGTGTCCCGTGACACCAAGCTGGGGCCAGAAGAGATCACTGCTGACATCCCTAACGTGGGTGAAGCTGCGCTCTCCAAACTGGATGAATCCGGTATCGTTTACATCGGTGCGGAAGTGACCGGCGGCGACATTCTGGTTGGTAAGGTAACGCCGAAAGGTGAAACCCAACTGACGCCAGAAGAGAAACTGCTGCGCGCGATCTTCGGTGAGAAAGCGTCTGACGTTAAGGACTCTTCTCTGCGCGTACCAAACGGTGTTTCCGGTACGGTTATCGACGTTCAGGTCTTTACTCGCGATGGCGTAGAAAAAGACAAACGTGCGCTGGAAATCGAAGAGATGCAGCTGAAGCAGGCTAAGAAAGACCTGTCTGAAGAGCTGCAGATCCTTGAAGCTGGCCTGTTTGGTCGTATCTACGCGGTGCTGGTTTCCGGTGGTGTTGAAGCTGAGAAGCTCGACAAGCTGCCGCGTGACCGCTGGCTGGAACTGGGCCTGGCCGACGAAGAGAAACAGAATCAGCTGGAACAGCTGGCTGAGCAGTATGACGAACTGAAACACGAGTTCGAGAAAAAACTCGAAGCGAAACGCCGCAAAATCACTCAGGGCGACGATCTGGCACCGGGCGTGCTGAAGATTGTTAAGGTCTATCTGGCCGTTAAACGTCAGATCCAGCCTGGTGATAAGATGGCAGGTCGTCACGGTAACAAGGGTGTTATCTCTAAGATCAACCCGATCGAAGATATGCCGCACGATGCTAACGGTACGCCGGTAGATATCGTACTGAACCCGCTGGGCGTACCGTCTCGTATGAACATTGGTCAGATCCTTGAAACCCACCTGGGTATGGCTGCTAAAGGTATCGGCGACAAGATCAACGCCATGCTGAAACAGCAGCAGGAAGTCGCGAAACTGCGCGAATTCATCCAGCGTGCGTATGATCTGGGTACTGATGTTCGTCAGAAAGTCGACCTGAACACCTTCAGCGATGAAGAAGTGCTGCGTCTGGCAGAGAACCTGAAAAAAGGTATGCCAATCGCAACGCCTGTCTTCGATGGTGCGAAAGAGTCTGAAATCAAGGAACTGTTACAGCTGGGTGGCCTGCCAAGTTCTGGCCAGATCACTCTGTTCGACGGTCGTACCGGTGAGCAATTCGAGCGCCAGGTTACCGTTGGCTACATGTATATGCTGAAACTGAACCACCTGGTTGATGACAAGATGCACGCGCGTTCTACCGGTTCTTATAGCCTGGTTACTCAGCAGCCGCTGGGTGGTAAGGCGCAGTTCGGTGGTCAGCGCTTCGGGGAGATGGAAGTGTGGGCGCTTGAAGCATACGGCGCGGCATACACCCTGCAGGAAATGCTCACCGTTAAGTCTGATGACGTGAACGGTCGTACCAAGATGTATAAAAACATCGTGGACGGCAACCATCAGATGGAACCGGGCATGCCAGAGTCCTTCAACGTACTGTTGAAAGAGATTCGTTCGCTGGGTATCAACATCGAACTGGAAGACGAGTAACTCTCGCTCAAACAGGTCACTGGTGCCGGAGTCATTTCCGGCATCAGATTGTGCTAACTCCGACGGGAGCAAATCCGTGAAAGACTTATTAAAGTTTCTGAAAGCGCAAACTAAAACCGAAGAGTTTGATGCGATCAAAATTGCTCTGGCCTCGCCAGACATGATCCGTTCATGGTCTTTTGGTGAAGTTAAAAAGCCAGAAACCATCAACTACCGTACGTTCAAACCTGAGCGTGACGGCCTTTTCTGTGCGCGTATTTTCGGGCCAGTAAAAGATTACGAGTGCCTGTGCGGTAAGTACAAGCGCCTGAAACACCGTGGTGTGATCTGTGAGAAGTGCGGCGTTGAAGTGACCCAGACTAAAGTGCGTCGTGAGCGCATGGGCCACATCGAGCTGGCGTCTCCGACTGCCCACATCTGGTTCCTGAAATCTCTGCCGTCCCGTATCGGTCTGCTGCTGGATATGCCGCTGCGCGATATCGAACGTGTTCTGTACTTCGAATCTTATGTTGTTATCGAAGGCGGGATGACGAACCTGGAACGTAACCAGATTCTGACCGAAGAACAGTATCTGGACGCGCTGGAAGAGTTCGGTGACGAATTCGACGCGAAGATGGGTGCGGAAGCTATCCAGGCCCTGCTGAAAAGCATGGATCTGGAGCAAGAGTGCGAGCAGCTGCGCGAAGAGCTGAACGAAACCAACTCCGAAACCAAGCGTAAAAAGCTGACCAAGCGTATCAAACTGCTGGAAGCGTTCGTTCAGTCTGGTAACAAACCAGAGTGGATGATCCTGACCGTTCTGCCGGTTCTGCCGCCAGATCTGCGTCCGCTGGTTCCACTGGATGGTGGTCGTTTCGCGACTTCTGACCTGAACGATCTCTATCGTCGCGTCATTAACCGTAACAACCGTCTGAAACGTCTGCTGGATCTGGCTGCGCCGGACATCATCGTACGCAACGAAAAACGTATGCTGCAGGAAGCGGTAGATGCCCTGCTGGATAACGGTCGTCGCGGTCGTGCGATCACCGGTTCTAACAAACGTCCTCTGAAATCTTTGGCCGATATGATCAAAGGTAAACAGGGTCGTTTCCGTCAGAACCTGCTCGGTAAACGTGTTGACTACTCCGGTCGTTCTGTAATCACCGTAGGTCCATACCTGCGTCTGCATCAGTGCGGTCTGCCGAAGAAAATGGCACTGGAGCTGTTCAAACCGTTCATCTACGGCAAGCTGGAACTGCGTGGTCTCGCCACCACCATCAAAGCCGCTAAGAAAATGGTTGAGCGTGAAGAAGCTGTCGTTTGGGATATCCTGGACGAAGTTATCCGCGAACACCCGGTACTGCTGAACCGTGCACCAACCCTGCACCGTCTGGGTATTCAGGCCTTTGAGCCAGTCCTGATCGAAGGTAAAGCTATCCAGCTGCACCCGCTGGTTTGTGCGGCATATAACGCCGACTTCGATGGTGACCAGATGGCTGTTCACGTACCGCTGACGCTGGAAGCCCAGCTCGAAGCGCGTGCGCTGATGATGTCTACCAACAACATCCTGTCTCCAGCGAACGGTGAACCAATCATCGTTCCTTCTCAGGACGTTGTACTGGGTCTGTACTACATGACCCGTGACTGTGTTAACGCCAAAGGCGAAGGCATGGTGCTGACTGGCCCGAAAGAAGCTGAGCGTATTTATCGCGCTGGCCTGGCCTCTCTGCATGCGCGCGTTAAAGTGCGTATCACCGAATATGAAAAAGATGAAAACGGCGAATTCGTGGCGAAAACCAGCCTGAAAGACACGACTATTGGCCGTGCCATTCTGTGGATGATCGTACCGAAAGGTCTGCCTTTCTCCATCGTCAACCAGGCGCTGGGCAAGAAAGCTATCTCCAAAATGCTGAACACCTGTTACCGCATTCTGGGCCTGAAGCCGACCGTTATCTTCGCTGACCAGACAATGTACACCGGCTTTGCTTATGCAGCGCGTTCAGGTGCCTCTGTTGGTATTGATGACATGGTCATCCCAGAGAAGAAACACGAGATCATCTCTGAAGCAGAAGCTGAAGTTGCCGAGATCCAGGAGCAGTTCCAGTCTGGTCTGGTAACCGCGGGCGAACGCTATAACAAAGTTATCGATATCTGGGCTGCGGCGAACGATCGTGTATCCAAAGCGATGATGGATAACCTGCAGACCGAAACCGTTATTAACCGTGACGGCGTCGAAGAGCAGCAGGTCTCCTTCAACAGCATCTACATGATGGCCGACTCCGGTGCGCGTGGTTCCGCAGCACAGATTCGTCAGCTGGCAGGTATGCGTGGTCTGATGGCGAAGCCAGATGGCTCCATCATCGAAACGCCAATCACCGCGAACTTCCGTGAAGGTCTGAACGTACTCCAGTACTTCATCTCCACTCACGGTGCGCGTAAAGGTCTGGCGGATACCGCACTGAAAACAGCTAACTCCGGTTATCTGACGCGTCGTCTGGTAGACGTTGCGCAGGATCTGGTTGTTACCGAAGACGATTGTGGCACCCTCGAAGGTATCACCATGACCCCAGTTATCGAGGGTGGTGATGTTAAAGAGCCGCTGCGCGATCGCGTACTGGGTCGTGTGACCGCTGAAGACGTTCTGAAGCCGGGTACTGCAGACATTCTGGTTCCGCGTAACACCCTGCTGAACGAGCAGTGGTGTGATCTGCTGGAAGTGAACTCTGTTGACTCCGTGAAGGTACGTTCCGTTGTATCTTGTGACACCGACTTTGGTGTATGTGCGCACTGCTATGGTCGTGACCTGGCGCGTGGCCACATCATCAACAAAGGTGAAGCAATCGGTGTTATCGCGGCACAGTCCATCGGTGAACCGGGTACACAGCTGACGATGCGTACGTTCCACATCGGTGGTGCGGCATCTCGTGCGGCTGCTGAATCCAGCATCCAGGTGAAAAACAAAGGTAGCATCAAGCTCAGCAACGCGAAGTCGGTTGTGAACTCCAGCGGTAAACTGGTTATCACCTCCCGTAACACCGAGCTGAAGCTGATCGACGAATTCGGCCGTACCAAAGAGAGCTATAAAGTGCCTTACGGCGCCGTAATGGCGAAAGGCGACGGCGAGCAGGTTGCAGGCGGCGAAACCGTAGCAAACTGGGATCCGCACACCATGCCGGTTATCACCGAAGTGGCGGGCTTCATTCGCTTTACCGATATGATCGACGGCCAGACGATTACTCGTCAGACCGACGAACTGACCGGTCTCTCTTCCCTGGTGGTTCTGGATTCTGCAGAACGTACCGCGGGTGGTAAAGATCTGCGTCCAGCACTGAAAATCGTTGATGCTAACGGCAACGACGTTCTGATCCCTGGCACCGATATGCCGGCTCAGTACTTCCTGCCAGGTAAAGCGATTGTTCAGCTGGAAGATGGTATTCAGATCGGTGCGGGTGATGCCCTGGCGCGTATTCCTCAGGAATCCAGCGGTACCAAGGATATTACCGGTGGTCTGCCACGCGTTGCGGACCTGTTCGAAGCACGTCGTCCGAAAGAGCCGGCAATCCTGGCTGAAATCAGCGGTATCATTTCCTTCGGTAAAGAGACCAAAGGGAAGCGCCGTCTGGTGATCACGCCGCTGGATGGCAGCGATCCGTACGAAGAGATGATTCCAAAATGGCGTCAGCTCAACGTGTTTGAAGGTGAACGTGTAGAACGTGGTGACGTGGTTTCCGACGGTCCGGAAGCGCCACACGACATTCTGCGTCTTCGTGGCGTCCACGCGGTAACGCGTTACATCACCAACGAAGTACAGGACGTTTACCGTCTGCAAGGCGTTAAGATCAACGATAAGCACATCGAAGTTATCGTTCGTCAGATGCTGCGTAAAGCCACCATCGTGAATGCCGGTAGCTCCGACTTCCTCGAAGGTGAGCAGGTTGAATACTCTCGCGTTAAGATTGCTAACCGCGATCTGGAAGCGAACGGCAAACTCAGTGCGACCTTCGCACGTGACCTGCTGGGTATCACCAAAGCGTCTCTGGCAACCGAGTCCTTCATCTCCGCGGCATCGTTCCAGGAGACCACTCGTGTGCTTACCGAAGCAGCCGTTGCGGGCAAACGCGACGAACTGCGTGGTCTGAAAGAGAACGTTATCGTGGGTCGTCTGATCCCGGCTGGTACCGGTTATGCGTACCACCAGGATCGTATGCGCCGTCGCGCAGCAGGCGAAATCCCAGCTGCACCGCAGGTTACTGCTGAAGATGCATCTGCCAGCCTGGCAGAGCTGCTGAACGCAGGCCTGGGCGGTTCTGACAACGAGTAATCGTATCGTCAGCCCATAAAAAAACCCGCTTCGGCGGGTTTTTTTTTGCTTAACTGATACGGCTGTTGCCGGGTGGCGCTGCGCTTACCCGACCTACGGTTCGGGTCGGGGCGTTTTAGTTCACCAGCGGCAAGCGGCGATAAAGCTCGATCATATCTCCCGCCAGATCCTGAATCACCATCGCGTTCATCAGGTGATCCTGCGAGTGAACGGTGATCAGGTTTACCGGCAACTTACCGGTACCTTCATCAAGACCAATCAGTTTCGTCTGGATAGAGTGCGCCTGCTTAACGAATTCCCGTGACTCTTCCATCGCTTTTTCAGCTTCGGCAAAATCACCTTTACGCGCCATCTGCAGCGCGGTTAATGCTGAGCTACGGGCTGCACCGGCGTTGACCAGCAGCTCCATAATGATCGTTTCTAAATCTTCCACGGGTCACTCCAGCAGTTTGAGGGCTTTTTCCAGTACGGCATCACCTTTCATCATGCCGTAATCCATCATGTCGATAACCGCGACCTTTTTACCCAGCGGTTCAGCCTGAGCCTGAAGATTATTAAGTTCGTATTTGACCTGCGGGCCAAGCAACACAATGTCGGCTGCGGCGATTTCATCTTTAAACTCAGCAACCGGTACGGCTTTAATGGTTACTTCGACCCCTTTTTTCTGCGCGGCGTCTTTCATGCGTTGAACCAGCATGCTGGTGGACATTCCCGCTGCACAGCATAAAACGATGTTCTTCATAGTCAGCCTCAATGTACATGTGTTTATTGATAATTATCCTGCACCGTCCGCTTCGACAACCGCGTTACCGCGATTGTGTGTGAGTCATCACAAAGAAACCTGCATTTTCTGAAACCGGTTACAACTGTAACAGCATGGGGAAAGGCAGGGCGAAACGAGGAAGAAGCTTTCCGCCCTGGTCAGCATCCCCTGCTGACGAAATAAGCGTAAAAAAAACGGGCGCGTTATGACAATGGCCCGTTGATAAGGTTACGTGACGCCTCGTAATAACTTCTCTGCGTTACCGCTTTTTTCAGCCATGTTGCGAGGCGCGTCCCAGCCAGCTGTCCCAGTCTTTCCAGACGGGCTGCAATCCCTGATGGCTGAGCGCTGCGGCAACGTCTTCCGGACGGCGGTTGTCGTGCGGCGCAAACTGCTCCAGCTCGGGATGGTCATCGGCATAGCCGCCAGGCTGAGTTTTTGAAAATGCGCTGACGTTGTTGATGGCCAGAGGAATGACGCGATCGCGAAACGCGGGAGATTCCCGGGTCGACAGCGACAGCTCCACCTCCTGTGCCAGCAGACGAAACGCGCAGATGGTCTGCACCAGCTGGCGTTCATCCATGATCGACGCGGGCTGGATCCCTCCGGCGCAGGGGCGCAGCCGGGGAAAAGAGATCGAGTACCGGCTCTGCCAGTAGTGCTGCTGTAGCCACAGCAGATGCTCCGCCACCATAAAGTTATCCACCCGCCAGCTGTCAGAAAGCCCGGTCAGCGCCCCGAGGCCGATCTTGTCGATCCCGGCGCGGCCCAGCCGATCCGGGGTCTCCAGCCGCCAGAAGAAGTCCTGTTTTTTACCTTTCAGATGGTGCCGGGCATACACCGCTTCGTGGTAGGTCTCCTGATAGACCAGCACGCCATCCAGCCCCAGCGTTTTCAGCTCGCCATACTCTGCCTCTGAAAGCGGTTGAACTTCCATCTGTAAAGAGGCGAACCGGCGGCGAATGGCTGGCATATGACGGCGAAAATAGTCCATCCCGACTTTAGTCTGATGTTCGCCGGTGACCAGCAACAGATGCTCAAAACCCATCTCGCGGATCGCGGTGCACTCCCGGGCAATCTCGTTTTCATCCAGCGTTTTGCGCTTGATGTGGTTGCTCATTGAGAAGCCACAGTAGGTGCAGTCGTTGGCGCACAGATTGGAGAGATAGAGCGGGACATAAAAGCTCACCGTGTTGCCAAAGCGCTGGCGGGTAAGGCGCTGCGCCCGCTGCGCCATCTGCTCCAGATAGCCGCTGGCGGCAGGGGAGAGCAGGGCCATCATATCCTCCCGGGTCGGCTGACGGGCGTTTAATGCCCGCTCCACGTCCACAGGCGTTTTTGCGTTGATGCGCAGGCGAATATCGTCCCAGTCGAGCTGGCGCCAGCGATCGGTAAAGGTTTTCATGATAACGCCTCCAGAAACCCGGTTAACGGGCTGGTGGCATGGGCTTCAACGCTCCGGGCGCCGGGACCAGACTGGCGAGCCAGTAGGCCAGCCTCTACCGCCAGACGAAACGCCCGCGCCATGGTGACCGGATCGTCCGCGACCGCCATGGCGGTATTCACCAGCACGGCGTCGGCGCCCATTTCCAGCGCCTGAGCGGCATGGCTGGGCACGCCGATCCCGGCATCCACGATCACCGGCACGGTCGCCTGCTGGATGATAATCTCCAGCATCGCCCGGGTTTCCAGCCCCTGATTGGAGCCTATCGGCGCGCCGAGGGGCATTACCGCCGCACAGCCAGCCTCTTCTAGCCGCTTGCACAGCACCGGATCGGCACCACAGTAGGGCAACACCGTGAACCCTTCTTTAACCAGTATCTCCGCCGCTCTCAGCGTCTCGATGGGATCGGGCAGCAGCCAGCGGGCATCGGGATGGATCTCCAGCTTGAGCCAGTGCGTGCCCAGCGCCTCGCGCGCCAGCCGGGCAGCGAACACCGCCTCTTCCGCAGTTTTGGCCCCGGAGGTGTTGGGCAGCAGGCTCACGCCCGCGTCCAGCAGCGGTGCCAGGATAGCGTCGTTGTGATTACGCAGATCGACCCGCTTCATAGCCAGCGTCACCAGCTGGCTGCCGCTCTCCCGGATCGCGCCTACCATCAGCTGCGGCGAGGCAAATTTGCCGGTACCGGTAAACAGATGTGAATCAAAGGTTTTATCAGCAATACGTAACATCTCAGCCTCCGGCAATCACCTGAAAGAGCAGGATCTGATCGCCTTCGCGTACCTGCTGTTTTTCCCACTGCTCGCGCGGCAGGATCTGTTGATTCAGGGCCAGCGCGACCCCGGGTTTTAACTGGCGCAGCTGGGAGAGCAGGGTGGCGACGGTGATGCCTTCCACGCACTGCATCGGTTCGTCGTTAAACTGGATCCGCATGCTGCCCCCCACATACCTGACAGCCGCTGGCGCGCTGCAAAGCCAGCTGCCGCCAGCTTCCTGCCCGGGCGTCGAACAGACGTAGCGCATTGCGCGGGGCCTCGATGCCGCTGAGCAGCTTGATCGCCTCCAGCGCCTGCAGGGTGCCCATCACGCCAACCACCGGCCCGACAACACCGGCGGTGCGGCAGTTGCGCTGCGGCTCGTCATCATCCGGCCAAAGGCAGCGGTAGCAGCCCTGCGTCCAGGGAGGCGTCAGCACCATCATCTGTCCGCCAAAGCCCACGGCGCTGGCGGTGATAAGCGGAGTGTTGAGCATCACGCAGGCGGCGTTGATCGCCTGGCGGGTGGCCATGTTGTCGGTGCAGTCCAGCACCACGTCGGCGCGGGCGATCTCCTCCTGCAGCGCGTTGCCTTCCAGCCGGGTCTGCAGGGCAATCAGCCGGATATCGGGGTTGAGCTGCTGCAGGCGACGCTGCGTTACCTGCGCTTTCGGCTGGGCAATATCGTCGGTGGTGAAGAGGATCTGCCGCTGCAAATTGCTCAGATGAACCTCGTCATCGTCGGCCAGCACCAGCGTGCCGATCCCGGCTCCGGCCAGGTATAGCGCCGCCGGGGCGCCCAGTCCACCGAGGCCGATCAGCAACACCCGGCTGGCGAGCAGCTTTTGCTGCCCGTCGATGGCGATATCGTCCAGCAGGATCTGGCGGCTGTAGCGCATAAAGTCACGGTCATTCATCGCCTGTCCCCGCCAGTTGCAGCAGCTGCGCCGTCGCTGCCTGCCAGTCCCCGGCCTGGGTGATGGCGCTCACCACCGCGATGCTTCCCACGCCGGTCGCCAGGACCGCAGGCGCGCGTTCGAGGCTTATACCGCCGATGGCGACGGTGGGATAATCCCCGAGCCGTTCGATATGACGGGCCAGCTGTTCAAGCCCTTGCGGAGCTGAAGGCATCTGCTTGGTCTGGGTCGGAAAAACGTGTCCCAGGGCGATGTAAGACGGACGTGCCGCCAGCGCCACGTCGATCTCCATGTCGTCATGCGTCGACACGCCAAGACGCAAGCCGGCGCGACGAATGGCTTCCAGATCGGTGGTCTCCAGATCCTCCTGACCCAGATGCACGCCGTAAGCCTGGTGCTTAATCGCCAGACGCCAGTAGTCATTGATAAACAGGCGGGCGTCATAGCGACGCCCCAGGGCAATGGCCGCCACAATATCGGCCTCAACCTCATCATCCTGCTTATCCTTGATGCGCAGCTGCAGGGTTTTTACCCCGGCGGTCAGCAGACGCTCAAGCCACGCCACGCTGTCGACCACCGGGTAAAGCCCCAGACGAAACGGCACTGGCGGAAAGTTGGGCTGATACATTACGCCTCCTCTTTTTTGAGGTAGATTTCGCCGCCCCGGGCGCGGAAGGTCTCTGACATATCGGCCATTCCCACTTCGATAGTCTGCGCCGCGGCGTAATCACGCACCTCCTGGCTGATTTTCATCGAGCAGAATTTCGGCCCGCACATGGAGCAGAAGTGCGCCACTTTACCGGACTCCTGCGGCAGGGTTTCGTCGTGATAGGCGCGGGCGGTGAACGGGTCGAGGGCGAGGTTGAACTGATCTTCCCAGCGGAATTCGAAGCGCGCTTTCGACATGGCGTTATCGCGGATCTGCGCCCCCGGATGGCCCTTCGCCAGGTCGGCGGCGTGGGCGGCAATTTTGTAGGTGATCAGCCCCTGCTTCACGTCCTCTTTGTTCGGCAGACCGAGATGCTCTTTCGGCGTCACGTAGCAAAGCATCGCGCAGCCGAACCAGCCAATCATCGCCGCGCCAATGCCGGAGGTGAAGTGGTCGTAACCCGGTGCGATATCGGTGGTCAACGGCCCCAGGGTATAGAACGGCGCTTCGTGGCAGTGCTCAAGCTCTTCGGTCATGTTGCGGCGGATCATCTGCATCGGCACATGGCCCGGGCCTTCAATCATCACCTGAACGTCATACTCCCAGGCAATTTTGGTCAGCTCGCCCAAAGTGTGCAGTTCGGCAAACTGCGCTTCGTCGTTGGCGTCGCGAATGGAGCCCGGACGCAGGCCATCGCCCAGCGACAGCGAAACGTCGTAGGCGGCGCAGATCTCGCAGATTTCGCGGAAGTGCTCATACAGGAAGTTCTCCTGATGATGGGACAGGCACCATTTCGCCATGATAGAACCGCCACGTGAGACGATGCCGGTCAGGCGTTTAGCGGTCATCGGCACGTAGCGCAGCAGCACGCCCGCATGGATGGTGAAGTAATCCACACCCTGTTCGGCCTGCTCCAGCAGGGTATCCCGGAAAGCCTCCCAGGTGAGGTCTTCCGCGATGCCGTTCACCTTCTCCAGCGCCTGGTAGATGGGGACGGTACCAATCGGCACCGGGCTGTTACGCAGGATCCACTCACGGGTCTCGTGAATATAGCGACCGGTGGAGAGGTCCATGACGGTGTCCGCCCCCCAGCGCGTCGACCAGACCAGTTTTTCCACCTCTTCTTCGATGGAGGAGGTGACCGCTGAGTTACCGATATTGGCATTCACTTTCACCAGGAAGTTACGCCCGATGATCATCGGCTCCGATTCCGGATGGTTGATGTTGGCGGGGATGATGGCGCGGCCGGCGGCCACTTCGTCACGCACAAACTCCGGGGTGATGTTCTCCGGCAGACGAGCCCCAAAGCCTTCACCCGGATGCTGGTGGCGCAGCACCTCGCCACGGATGCGCTCGCGGCCCATGTTTTCGCGAATGGCGATAAACTCCATCTCCGGCGTGACGATCCCCTGACGGGCGTAGTGCAGCTGGGTGACGCATTTGCCCACCCTGGCACGCTTCGGCGTGAGAAGACCGGTGAAGCGCAGCTCGTCCAGGCCATCATCGGCCAGGCGTTCGCGGGTATAAGCCGAGCTTTGCTCGTTCAGCGCTTCGCTGTCGTCACGCGCGTCAATCCACGGCTGGCGCAGTTTCGCCAGCCCCTGCTGGACATTAATGGCCACCGCCGGATCGCCGTAAGGCCCGGAGGTGTCGTAGACCGGCACCGCTTCGTTCTCTTCAAACTGCGGGTTTTCTTTACTGCCGCCGATGAGCGTCGGGCTGAGCTGGATCTCGCGCATCGGTACGCGGATATCATCCCGGGAGCCGGTCAGATAGATGCGTTTAGAGTTTGGGAAAGCGGTGCCTTCCAGGGTATCGATGAAGTGTTGGGCGTGTGCGCGCTGTTCGCGGCGGGTCATTTTTGTGGCAGACATAGCTCGTTCCAGTAAGTTCAGGAAGTGGCTTGTCAGACGACGGATGAAGCAAGAGAGGATCGCCCGGGGGCGATACAGTAAATTGACTCTTGTTCCCTTCGCAGGTCTTAACCTGATCAGGTTCCGCGGATCCCGAATTAACGGTCTCAGCCCGGCTTTCGCACTGGGCACTCCGACAAGAATTTGCTCCCCTACAGCGGGAGCAGTAAATGTAAATTACGCGTTAACGATAAATAACTCAAGCCGGTCGGGCGACGTTATCTTCGTTGCTGGCTTTCAGATTGTGATCCAGCGCGAGGGCGATCAGGTTGTCTTCCAGCGTAAATCGTTGCTCCAGCGCCTCGCCGATATCAGAAAGTGCCTGCTGAAATTCCAGATAGTTGTCCTGATCGATGGCATTTTCGAGCGTGGAGTCGTAATAATCCATGATCTGCTGAGTGTTGGCTTCCAGCAGAGGGTAGAGTTTGGTGGCCGCTAAAAACGGGCTGTTACCTTCCATTTCACCGATAATGCGTTCATAAATATTGAAATGACCATTGGAAAGGTAGTCGACCAGGCTCTGGCAAAAATCGTCCAGCGCTTTTTCATTCAGGCGCATGTAGGACTCTTTACCCGGCTTAATGCCAACGAGATTGTAGTAGGCAACGAGCAGATGTTTACGTACGTGCAGCCAGCGATCGACCAGTTTGTTACTTCCGCCAACGCGCTCTGTCAGGTTTTCTAGCTGGTTTAGCATGTTTGACTCCGCAAGGTTAAGATTAAAAGCTGCCCACCCAAAATGTAATAGTATTGTTACCAACATGCCTGTGAAGCAAAGGTAGTGCAATAGATATGGATCGTATAATTGAAAAATCGGATCGCGGCTGGTGGTTAGTCAGCCATGAACAAAAATTATGGTTGCCCGGTGGTGAATTACCACATGGCGAAGCCGGAAATTTCGATCTTGCGGGTCAACCCGCACTAAACATTGGCGAGTGGCAGGGCGATTCTGTGTGGTTGATCCAACAAAATCGTCGCCACGATATGGGATCGGTTCGCCAGGTGCTCGATCTCGATGTCGGCCTGTTCCAGCTGGCCGGCCGCGCTGTGCAGTTGGCCGAGTTTTATCGCTCGCATAAATACTGCGGCTACTGCGGCCACACCATGCACCCAAGCAAAACCGAATGGGCCATGCTCTGCAGCCACTGCCGCGAACGCTACTATCCGCAAATCGCGCCGTGCATCATCGTCGCTATCCGTCGTGAAGACACCATCCTGCTGGCGCAACATACCCGTCATCGCAACGGGGTGCATACCGTGCTGGCCGGGTTTGTGGAAGTGGGCGAAACGCTGGAGCAGGCCGTTGCGCGTGAAGTGATGGAAGAGAGCGGTATCAAAGTGAAGAACCTGCGCTACGTCACCTCCCAGCCGTGGCCGTTCCCGCAATCGCTGATGACCGCCTTTATGGCCGAGTACGACAGCGGCGAGATCGTCATCGACCCGAAAGAGTTGCTGTCAGCCGACTGGTATCGTTACGACGATTTACCGCTGCTCCCACCGCCCGGCACCGTGGCGCGCCGCCTGATAGAAGATACCGTGGCAATGTGTCGGGCTGACGATATCTGAGACGTGATACACTGGGAATAAGACGCTTAAGGAACTGCAAAAATGACCGAACTGAAGAACGATCGTTATCTGCGTGCGCTGCTGCGCCAACCCGTTGATATCACCCCGGTATGGATGATGCGCCAGGCGGGCCGCTATTTGCCGGAATATAAAGCCACGCGTGCGCAGGCGGGCGATTTTATGTCGCTGTGCAAAAATGCGGAGCTGGCCTGCGAAGTGACCCTTCAGCCGCTGCGCCGCTATCCGCTGGACGCGGCGATCCTCTTCTCAGATATCCTGACCATCCCGGATGCGATGGGGCTTGGTCTGTACTTTGAAACCGGCGAAGGTCCGCGCTTCTCTTCTCCCATCAAGAGCAAAGCGGACATCGACAACCTGCCGATCCCGGACCCGGAGCAGGAACTCGGTTATGTGATGAACGCGGTGCGCACTATTCGCCGCGAGCTGAAAGGCGAAGTACCGCTGATTGGTTTCTCCGGCAGTCCGTGGACGCTGGCGACCTACATGGTCGAAGGCGGCAGCAGCAAAGCCTTTACCGTTATCAAGAAGATGATGTACGCCGATCCGCTGGCGCTCCATGCCCTGCTCGAAAAGCTGGCGAAAAGCGTCACCCTCTATCTGAACGCGCAGATCAAAGCGGGCGCGCAGTCGGTGATGATCTTCGACACCTGGGGCGGAGTGCTGACGGGCCGCGATTATCAGCAGTTCTCGCTCTACTACATGCATAAAATCGTCGATGGCCTGCTGCGTGAAAACGAAGGGCGCCGCGTGCCGGTAACGCTGTTCACCAAAGGCGGAGGCCAGTGGCTGGAAGCGATGGCAGAGACCGGCTGTGATGCGCTGGGCCTCGACTGGACCACCGATATCGCCGATGCGCGCCGTCGCGTGGGGGACAAAGTCGCCCTGCAGGGCAACATGGATCCGTCTATGCTGTATGCTCCGGCCGCCCGTATTGAAGAAGAAGTCTCGACCATTCTGGCAGGCTTCGGTCAGGGCGAGGGCCATGTCTTTAACCTGGGGCACGGTATTCATCAGGATGTTCCGCCAGAGCATGCAGGCGTGTTTGTGGAGGCGGTACACCGACTTTCTGCCCAGTATCACCCGTAAGGAGTCGTTATGGATCTTGCGTCACTTCGCGCTCAACAACTTAAACTCGCTGCGTCTGTATCCCGTGAGGATCGTCTGGATAAAGACCCGCCCACGCTGATTGCGGGGGCCGATGTCGGGTTTGAGCAGGGCGGAGAGGTGACGCGGGCGGCGATAGTGCTCCTGACGTACCCCGGGCTGGAGCTGGTCGAATACCAGGTGGCGCGCATCGCCACGACCATGCCCTATATTCCCGGCTTCCTCTCATTTCGTGAGTATCCCGCGCTGCTGGCCGCGTGGGATCAGCTCTCGCAAAGGCCCGATCTGCTGTTCGTTGACGGGCATGGGATCTCCCATCCGCGCCGTCTCGGCGTCGCCAGCCATTTTGGCCTGCTGGTGGATGTGCCGACCATCGGCGTGGCGAAGAAACGCCTCTGCGGCAAGTTTGAGCCTCTGTCGCCCGAACCCGGGGCGCTGGCGCCATTGATGGATAAAGGCGAGCAGCTGGCTTGGGTCTGGCGCAGCAAAGCCCGCTGCAATCCGCTGTTCATCGCCACCGGTCATCGCGTCAGTACCGACAGCGCCCTGGCGTGGGTCCAGCGCTGTATGCGGGGCTATCGGCTGCCGGAACCGACCCGCTGGGCCGATGCGGTGGCTTCCGGGCGTCCGGCTTTTGTTCGTTGGCAGGAAATTCAGCGCTGATTCAGGTAAACTGCGGCCAATTTTCGATTCGAGACATCATCATGTTACAAAACCCGATTCATCTGCGCCTTGAGAAGCTGGAAAGCTGGCAGCACGTCACTTTTATGGCCTGTCTGTGCGAACGTATGTATCCGAACTACGCCATGTTCTGCAAGCAGACTGAATTTGGTGATGGTCAACTGTATCGCCGTATTCTCGATCTGGTGTGGGAAACGCTGACGGTCAAAGATGCCAAGGTGAACTTCGACTCCCAGCTCGATAAGCTGGAAGAGGCGATCCCGGTTGCTGATGACTATGATGTCTATGGCGTCTACCCGGCCATTGATGCCTGTGTGGCCTTAAGTGAACTGATTCACTCGCGTCTGAGTGGCGAAACTCTGGAACATGCCATCGAAGTCAGCAAGGCCTCTATCACCACTGTGGCGATGCTGGAGATGACTCAGGCAGAGCGTGAAATGACCGATGAAGAGCTCCGTCTGAACCCGGCCGTTGAGCAGGAATGGGATATCCAGTGGGAAATTTTCCGTTTGCTGGCCGAGTGTGAAGAACGCGATATCGAACTGATTAAAGGTCTGCGTGCAGACTTGCGTGAGGCAGGCGAGAGTAACATTGGTATAAATCTTAACCAGTGAGACAACAAAACGTGATTTAACGCCTGATTTGTCATGCCTCTACTCTTCCCTTCTGCCCCCCGTCTGGTCTACATTTGGGGGGCGAAAATAAGTGGCTATCGGTGCGTGTATGCAGGAGAGTGCTTTTTTGGCATTTTCGTCGCACTCGATGCTTAGCAAGCGATAAACACATTGAAAGGATAACTTATGAACAAGACTCAACTGATTGATGTAATTGCGGACAAAGCTGACCTGTCTAAAGTACAGGCTAAAGCTGCTCTGGAATCCACCCTGGCTGCAATTACTGAGTCTCTGAAAGAAGGCGATGCTGTACAACTGGTAGGTTTCGGTACCTTCAAAGTGAACCACCGCGCTGAGCGTACTGGCCGCAACCCGCAGACCGGTAAAGAAATCAAAATCGCTGCAGCTAACGTGCCAGCATTTGTTTCTGGCAAAGCACTGAAAGACGCAGTTAAGTAAGCCGCGTAGCAGTGAACAGTTTTATCGAGGGGGCGGTTTCGCCCCTTTTGTCTGTCTGGCGCCAGGCACTGGCGCTGGCGGGCGTGCTTGTACTGACCGCCTGCAGTCATGACTCCTCCCTGCCGGCTTTTACTGCCAGCGGCTACGCTGACAATCAGGGCGCGGTACGCGTCTGGCGTAAAGACTCAGACGACGAAGTGCATCTCCTCTCCGCTTTTAGCCCCTGGCATAGCGGAAGTACTACTACCAGTGAATACCGCTGGCAGGGCGATACGCTCGCTTATATCGACGTAAACATCTACAGCAAAGTCCCCGAGCATGTGCGGGTACGTTTTGACGACCACGGTGAGCTGAGCTTTATGCAGCGCGAAATCGGCGGTCTTAAACAGCAGCTTTCTACCGATCAAATCGAACTTTACCGCTACCGGGCCGATCAAATTCGCCAGACCAGCGATGCGCTGCGACAGGGAAGGGTGGTGCTGCATCAGGGGCGCTGGCATGCCGACGGCACCGTCACTACGTGCGAAGGCCAGACCCTGAAACCGGATCTCGATAGCTGGGCAACGGAACACATTGCACGCCGTCAGAGCCACTCCTCTATGGAAGTGAGCGTGGCGTGGCTGGAAGCGCCTGAAGGGTCACAGCTGCTGCTGGTGGCTAACGAAGATTTCTGTACCTGGCAGCCGACAGAGAAGAGTTTTTAAGTTCCCTCCCCCCGATGGGGAGAGGGTCAGGGTGAGGAGAAAAATTACTTCCCCTGCTCGCGCGCAATCGCACGATAACCAATATCATTACGGCTGAAGCTGCCGTTCCAGTGAATATCCGCCATCAGCGCATAGGCGCGTTGCTGCGCTTCTGCAACGGTATTGCCCAGCGCCGTGGCGCACAGGACGCGTCCACCGTTGGTCAGCACAAGTTCGTCATCAGAGAGCCTGGTGCCTGCGTGGAACACTTTCGCACCATCGATTTCTTCCAGCGGCAGGCCGTGGATTTGATCGCCGGTGTTGTAGTTGCCCGGATAACCGCCCGCAGCAATCACCACGCCCAGAGACGCGCGCTCATCCCACTCAGAGGTTTTCTGGTCCAGCTTGCCTTCGCAGGCGGCCAGGCACAGCTCCACCAGATCGGATTTCATGCGCAGCATGATCGGCTGAGTTTCCGGATCGCCAAAGCGGCAGTTGAACTCGATAACCTTAGGGTTGCCCTGTTTGTCGATCATCAGGCCCGCGTACAGGAAGCCGGTGTAGGTGTTACCTTCCGCAGCCATTCCTTTCACGGTTGGCCAGATGATGCGATCCATGGTGCGCTGGTGTACTTCGTCGGTGACCACCGGAGCAGGGGAGTATGCGCCCATGCCGCCGGTATTCGGGCCGGTATCGGCATCGCCGACGCGCTTATGATCCTGACTGGTGGCCATCGGCAGGACGTGCTCGCCGTCGACCATGACGATAAAGCTCGCCTCTTCCCCGTCGAGGAACTCTTCGATCACGATACGGTGGCCCGCATCGCCAAAAGCGTTCCCTGCCAGCATGTCCTGGACAGCGGCTTCTGCTTCTTCGAGAGTCATCGCCACGATAACGCCTTTACCGGCGGCCAGGCCGTCGGCCTTGATCACAATCGGCGCGCCTTTTTCACGTAAGTAAGCCAGCGCTGGCTCCACTTCGGTGAAGTTCTGGTATTCCGCGGTCGGAATGTTATGACGCGCCAGGAAATCTTTGGTGAAGGCCTTCGAGCCCTCGAGCTGCGCGGCGCCTTCGGTCGGCCCGAAGATGGTCAGGCCCGCCGCGCGGAACGCGTCAACCACGCCAATCACCAGCGGCGCTTCCGGGCCGACGATGGTCAGGTCGATTTTCTCGTTCCGGGCGAAGTTCAGCAGCGCCGGGATATCGGTTACGCCGATAGCCACGTTCTGCAGGGCAGGCTCGAGAGCCGTACCGGCGTTACCCGGCGCCACAAAGACGGTTTTTACCTGCGGAGACTGCGCCGCTTTCCACGCCAGGGCGTGCTCACGCCCGCCGTTACCAATCACTAATACTTTCATTCTCTGCTCCGGAAATTAATGGCGGAAATGACGCATGTCGGTGAAGATCATCGCGATGCCGTGTTCATCAGCGGCAGCAATCACTTCGTCATCACGGATAGAGCCGCCAGGCTGGATCACACAGGTGATACCCACAGCGGCAGCCGCGTCGATGCCGTCACGGAACGGGAAGAAGGCGTCAGAGGCCATAGCAGACCCTTTCACTTCCAGACCTTCATCGCCCGCTTTAATACCGGCGATTTTCGCGGAGTAGACGCGGCTCATCTGGCCTGCGCCTATGCCGATAGTCATGTTCTCTTTGGCATATACGATGGCGTTGGATTTCACGAACTTAGCCACTTTCCAGCAGAACAGCGCATCACGCAGCTCCTGCTCGCTCGGCTGACGCTTAGTAACCACGCGCAGGTCGGCTTCTGTCACCATACCCAGGTCACGATCCTGAACCAGCAGACCGCCGTTCACACGCTTGAAGTCCAGGCCCGGAACGCGTTCCGCCCACTGACCGCAAACCAGTACGCGCACGTTCTGTTTTGCCGCAGTGATTTTCAGCGCTTCTTCGGTGGCAGAAGGGGCGATGATCACTTCAACGAACTGGCGGGAGATGATCGCCTGGGCGGTTTCGGCATCCAGCTCGCGGTTAAAGGCAATAATGCCGCCAAACGCAGAGGTCGGGTCGGTTTTATAAGCGCGATCGTAAGCATCCAGAATAGAGGTGCTTACCGCCACGCCGCATGGGTTTGCATGCTTAACGATAACGCATGCTGGCTCGCTGAACTCTTTCACGCACTCCAGCGCCGCGTCGGTGTCAGCGATGTTGTTATAGGAGAGCGCCTTGCCCTGAACCTGCTGTGCCGTGGCAACGGAGGCTTCTTTTACCTCTTCTTCTATATAGAAGGCTGCCTGCTGGTGGCTGTTCTCACCGTAGCGCATATCCTGCTTCTTGATGAAGTTCAGGTTTAAGGTGCGGGAGAAGCGGCCGGAAGGTTCGTTGCTTTCGCCGTGATAGGCAGGTACCAGGCTACCGAAGTAGTTGGCGATCATGCTGTCGTACGCGGCGGTATGTTCGAAGGCCTTAATGGCGAGGTCGAAACGGGTCCCGAGATCCAGCGAACCTTCGTTGGCATCCATCTCTTTAATAATGGCATCGTAGTCACTGCTCTTTACGACGATGGCGACATCTTTATGGTTCTTCGCCGCGGAGCGCACCATGGTTGGGCCGCCGATATCGATGTTCTCTACCGCATCTTCCAGAGAGCAGCCTTCACGGGCAACGGTCTGGGCGAACGGATAAAGGTTAACAACGACCATGTCGATCGGCGCGATCCCATGTTGCTCCATAATTCCGTCGTCCTGACCGCGACGACCCAGAATGCCGCCGTGAACTTTCGGGTGCAGGGTTTTGACGCGTCCATCCATCATTTCCGGGAAACCGGTGTAATCGGACACTTCGGTTACCGGCAGGCCTTTATCTGCTAACAGGCGAGCAGTGCCACCCGTAGACAGCAGCTCTACGCCACGTGCAGAAAGTGCCTGAGCGAATTCGACGATACCGGCTTTATCAGAAACACTGAGCAGAGCGCGGCGGACTGGACGACGTTGTTGCATGGTAAATCCCCTGGATTTGACGATTACAGAGAGCGTTAGGTGAATTTTCCTCATAAAAACTCAACTAACACACCTGGCGGGGTCGCTTTATTAAGCGCGAGCATTTTAACGAAAACGTTTGCGCAACGCTCGCACATTTTCACTTTTTCGTCGCATTGTGGATAAGTCTGTGTGTAAACAGGTATAAGGCGGGGTTTTGCTGGGGAATGCAGCAGTCAGTCATTTTTCTGTCATTTAAGGGTTGCGGCCTGAAGAGAACTCCCTATAATGCGCCTCCATCGACACGGCGGATGTGAATCACTTCACACAAACAGCCGGGCCGGTTGAGGAGAAAAGCGTGAAATAATCGCTTGACTCTGAAAGAGGAAGGCGTAATATACGCCACCTCGCAACGGTGAGCGAAAGCCGCGTTGCACTGCTCTTTAACAATTTATCAGACAATCTGTGTGGGCACTCAAAGTGACATGGATTCTTAATGTCTCCGGACAATAAATGAATACCAAGTCTCTGAGTGAACATACGTAATTCATTACGAAGTTTAATTCATGAGCATCAAACTTAAATTGAAGAGTTTGATCATGGCTCAGATTGAACGCTGGCGGCAGGCCTAACACATGCAAGTCGAACGGTAGCACAGAAGAGCTTGCTCTTCGGGTGACGAGTGGCGGACGGGTGAGTAATGTCTGGGAAACTGCCTGATGGAGGGGGATAACTACTGGAAACGGTAGCTAATACCGCATAACGTCGCAAGACCAAAGAGGGGACCTTCGGGCCTCTTGCCATCAGATGTGCCCAGATGGGATTAGCTAGTAGGTGGGGTAACGGCTCACCTAGGCGACGATCCCTAGCTGGTCTGAGAGGATGACCAGCCACACTGGAACTGAGACACGGTCCAGACTCCTACGGGAGGCAGCAGTGGGGAATATTGCACAATGGGCGCAAGCCTGATGCAGCCATGCCGCGTGTATGAAGAAGGCCTTCGGGTTGTAAAGTACTTTCAGCGAGGAGGAAGGTGTTGAGGTTAATAACCTCAGCAATTGACGTTACTCGCAGAAGAAGCACCGGCTAACTCCGTGCCAGCAGCCGCGGTAATACGGAGGGTGCAAGCGTTAATCGGAATTACTGGGCGTAAAGCGCACGCAGGCGGTCTGTCAAGTCGGATGTGAAATCCCCGGGCTCAACCTGGGAACTGCATTCGAAACTGGCAGGCTAGAGTCTTGTAGAGGGGGGTAGAATTCCAGGTGTAGCGGTGAAATGCGTAGAGATCTGGAGGAATACCGGTGGCGAAGGCGGCCCCCTGGACAAAGACTGACGCTCAGGTGCGAAAGCGTGGGGAGCAAACAGGATTAGATACCCTGGTAGTCCACGCCGTAAACGATGTCGACTTGGAGGTTGTGCCCTTGAGGCGTGGCTTCCGGAGCTAACGCGTTAAGTCGACCGCCTGGGGAGTACGGCCGCAAGGTTAAAACTCAAATGAATTGACGGGGGCCCGCACAAGCGGTGGAGCATGTGGTTTAATTCGATGCAACGCGAAGAACCTTACCTACTCTTGACATCCAGAGAACTTAGCAGAGATGCTTTGGTGCCTTCGGGAACTCTGAGACAGGTGCTGCATGGCTGTCGTCAGCTCGTGTTGTGAAATGTTGGGTTAAGTCCCGCAACGAGCGCAACCCTTATCCTTTGTTGCCAGCGGTTAGGCCGGGAACTCAAAGGAGACTGCCAGTGATAAACTGGAGGAAGGTGGGGATGACGTCAAGTCATCATGGCCCTTACGAGTAGGGCTACACACGTGCTACAATGGCGCATACAAAGAGAAGCGACCTCGCGAGAGCAAGCGGACCTCATAAAGTGCGTCGTAGTCCGGATTGGAGTCTGCAACTCGACTCCATGAAGTCGGAATCGCTAGTAATCGTAGATCAGAATGCTACGGTGAATACGTTCCCGGGCCTTGTACACACCGCCCGTCACACCATGGGAGTGGGTTGCAAAAGAAGTAGGTAGCTTAACCTTCGGGAGGGCGCTTACCACTTTGTGATTCATGACTGGGGTGAAGTCGTAACAAGGTAACCGTAGGGGAACCTGCGGTTGGATCACCTCCTTACCTTAAAGAACCTGCCTTTGTAGTGTCCACACAGATTGTCTGATGAAAAGTAACGAGCAAGACGGCTGCGAAGTCGTGACACATCGTGTCCCCTTCGTCTAGCGGTTAGGACTCCGCCCTTTCACGGCGGCAACAGGGGTTCGAATCCCCTAGGGGACGCCACTTGCTGGGTGTGAGTGAAAGGCACAACCAATCAGTATCTCAAAACTGACTCTCTGAGTTATGTTTGAGATATTTGCTCTTTAAAAATCTGGATCAAGCTGAAAATTGAAACGACACACTGTGTCTGTTCTCCGTAACAGGAACAGATGAAGGTGTGTTCGAGTCTCTCAAATTTTCACAACGCGAAGTGAAACAGCTTCGAGTTGTGAGGTTAAGCGACTAAGCGTACACGGTGGATGCCCTGGCAGTCAGAGGCGATGAAGGACGTGCTAATCTGCGAAAAGCGCCGGCGAGGTGATATGAACCTTTGACCCGGCGATGTCCGAATGGGGAAACCCAGTGTGTTCCGACACACTATCGTTAACTGAATACATAGGTTAACGAGGCGAACCGGGGGAACTGAAACATCTAAGTACCCCGAGGAAAAGAAATCAACCGAGATTCCCCCAGTAGCGGCGAGCGAACGGGGAGCAGCCCGGAGTCTGAATCAGCTTGTGTGTTAGTGGAACGGTCTGGAAAGTCCGACGGTACAGGGTGATAGTCCCGTACATGAAAGCACACTTGCTGTGAACTCGAAGAGTAGGGCGGGACACGTGGTATCCTGTCTGAATATGGGGGGACCATCCTCCAAGGCTAAATACTCCTGACTGACCGATAGTGAACCAGTACCGTGAGGGAAAGGCGAAAAGAACCCCGGCGAGGGGAGTGAAAAGAACCTGAAACCGTGTACGTACAAGCAGTGGGAGCACCCTTGTGGTGTGACTGCGTACCTTTTGTATAATGGGTCAGCGACTTATATTCTGTAGCAAGGTTAACCGTATAGGGGAGCCGCAGGGAAACCGAGTCTTAACTGGGCGTTAAGTTGCAGGGTATAGACCCGAAACCCGGTGATCTAGCCATGGGCAGGTTGAAGGTTGGGTAACACTAACTGGAGGACCGAACCGACTAATGTTGAAAAATTAGCGGATGACTTGTGGCTGGGGGTGAAAGGCCAATCAAACCGGGAGATAGCTGGTTCTCCCCGAAAGCTATTTAGGTAGCGCCTCGTGAACTCATCTCCGGGGGTAGAGCACTGTTTCGGCTAGGGGGCCATCCCGGCTTACCAACCCGATGCAAACTGCGAATACCGGAGAATGTTATCACGGGAGACACACGGCGGGTGCTAACGTCCGTCGTGAAGAGGGAAACAACCCAGACCGCCAGCTAAGGTCCCAAAGTCATGGTTAAGTGGGAAACGATGTGGGAAGGCACAGACAGCCAGGATGTTGGCTTAGAAGCAGCCATCATTTAAAGAAAGCGTAATAGCTCACTGGTCGAGTCGGCCTGCGCGGAAGATGTAACGGGGCTAAACCATGCACCGAAGCTGCGGCAGCGACACTATGTGTTGTTGGGTAGGGGAGCGTTCTGTAAGCCGTTGAAGGTGAACTGTGAGGTTTGCTGGAGGTATCAGAAGTGCGAATGCTGACATAAGTAACGATAAAGCGGGTGAAAAGCCCGCTCGCCGGAAGACCAAGGGTTCCTGTCCAACGTTAATCGGGGCAGGGTGAGTCGACCCCTAAGGCGAGGCCGAAAGGCGTAGTCGATGGGAAACAGGTTAATATTCCTGTACTCGGTGTTACTGCGAAGGGGGGACGGAGAAGGCTATGTTGGCCGGGCGACGGTTGTCCCGGTTTAAGCATGTAGGCGGAGGTTCCAGGTAAATCCGGTACCTTATTAACGCTGAGGTGTGATGACGAGGCACTACGGTGCTGAAGCAACAAATGCCCTGCTTCCAGGAAAAGCCTCTAAGCATCAGGTAACATCAAATCGTACCCCAAACCGACACAGGTGGTCAGGTAGAGAATACCAAGGCGCTTGAGAGAACTCGGGTGAAGGAACTAGGCAAAATGGTGCCGTAACTTCGGGAGAAGGCACGCTGATATGTAGGTGAAGCCCCTGCGGGTGGAGCTGAAATCAGTCGAAGATACCAGCTGGCTGCAACTGTTTATTAAAAACACAGCACTGTGCAAACACGAAAGTGGACGTATACGGTGTGACGCCTGCCCGGTGCCGGAAGGTTAATTGATGGGGTTATCCGTAAGGAGAAGCTCTTGATCGAAGCCCCGGTAAACGGCGGCCGTAACTATAACGGTCCTAAGGTAGCGAAATTCCTTGTCGGGTAAGTTCCGACCTGCACGAATGGCGTAATGATGGCCAGGCTGTCTCCACCCGAGACTCAGTGAAATTGAAATCGCTGTGAAGATGCAGTGTACCCGCGGCAAGACGGAAAGACCCCGTGAACCTTTACTATAGCTTGACACTGAACACTGGTCCTTGATGTGTAGGATAGGTGGGAGGCTTTGAAGCGTGGACGCCAGTCTGCGTGGAGCCATCCTTGAAATACCACCCTTTAATGGCTGGTGTTCTAACGTGGACCCGTAATCCGGGTTGCGGACAGTGTCTGGTGGGTAGTTTGACTGGGGCGGTCTCCTCCTAAAGAGTAACGGAGGAGCACGAAGGTTAGCTAATCCTGGTCGGACATCAGGAGGTTAGTGCAATGGCATAAGCTAGCTTGACTGCGAGAGTGACGGCTCGAGCAGGTGCGAAAGCAGGTCATAGTGATCCGGTGGTTCTGTATGGAAGGGCCATCGCTCAACGGATAAAAGGTACTCCGGGGATAACAGGCTGATACCGCCCAAGAGTTCATATCGACGGCGGTGTTTGGCACCTCGATGTCGGCTCATCACATCCTGGGGCTGAAGTAGGTCCCAAGGGTATGGCTGTTCGCCATTTAAAGTGGTACGCGAGCTGGGTTTAGAACGTCGTGAGACAGTTCGGTCCCTATCTGCCGTGGGCGCTGGAGAATTGAGGGGGGCTGCTCCTAGTACGAGAGGACCGGAGTGGACGCATCACTGGTGTTCGGGTTGTCATGCCAATGGCACTGCCCGGTAGCTAAATGCGGAAGAGATAAGTGCTGAAAGCATCTAAGCACGAAACTTGCCCCGAGATGAGTTCTCCCTGACCCTTCAAGGGTCCTGAAGGAACGTTGAAGACGACGACGTTGATAGGCCGGGTGTGTAAGCGCAGCGATGCGTTGAGCTAACCGGTACTAATGAACCGTGAGGCTTAACCTTACAACGCCGAAGCTGTTTCGGTGGATTTGAGACGATTTTCAGCTGATACAGATTACAGAATTTGCCTGGCGGCTGTAGCGCGGTGGTCCCACCTGACCCCATGCCGAACTCAGAAGTGAAACGCCGTAGCGCCGATGGTAGTGTGGGGCCTCCCCATGCGAGAGTAGGGAACTGCCAGGCATCAATTAAAAAAACCCCGTACCGCAAGGTACGGGGTTTTTTGCCGTATGCGCGGAAAAGCCGGGTGGCGGCTCCGCCTTACCCGGCCTACGATCTACCTTCCTTGAAACTTTCTCACCTTTCGTCTGCGTACTCGACATTTGCCTGATTCCTGGTTATTGTCAGCTATCTGGATGTCTAAACGTTTATACGTATGCTGTGAGGATATAAGGTTATGCCGATTCGGGTGCAGGACGAGCTACCAGCCGTCAATTTCTTGCGTGAAGAAAACGTCTTTGTCATGACGGCTTCGCGCGCTACAGGTCAGGAAATTCGTCCTCTGAAGGTGCTTATCCTTAACCTGATGCCAAAGAAGATCGAGACGGAAAATCAGTTCCTCCGCTTGCTGTCGAACTCTCCATTGCAGGTCGATATACAGCTGCTGCGTATTGATGCGCGCGAGTCCCGCAATACGCCCTCAGAGCATCTCAATAACTTCTACTGTAATTTTGACGACATCCGTAACGAGAACTTCGATGGACTGATCGTGACCGGCGCACCGCTTGGCCTGGTGGAATTCAACGACGTTGCCTACTGGCCGCAGATCAAGCAGGTGCTGGAGTGGGCCAAAGATCATGTTACCTCGACGCTGTTCGTCTGTTGGGCTGTCCAGGCGGCACTCAACATTCTGTACGGCATCCCTAAGCAAACCCGCACCGAAAAGCTCTCTGGCGTCTACGAGCACCATATTCTGCATCCTCATGCGCTGCTGACCCGGGGTTTTGATGACTCCTTCCTCGCCCCTCACTCGCGCTATGCCGATTTCCCGGCGGCATTGATTCGTGACTACACCGATCTGGAGATCCTGGCGGAAAGCGAAGAGGGCGATGCCTATCTGTTTGCCAGCAAAGACAAGCGCATTGCCTTCGTCACCGGCCATCCGGAATACGATCCTGATACCCTGGCGAGCGAATATTTCCGTGATGAAGAGGCGGGTTTAAATCCGGACATACCGTACAACTATTTCCCGCAAAACGATCCGCAGAACAAACCGCGTGCGACCTGGCGCAGCCATGGCAACCTGCTGTTTACTAACTGGCTCAACTACTACGTCTACCAGATCACACCATACGATCTGCGCCACATGAATCCAACGCTGGATTAATCCTCTGACGATCTTCGTCCTGTAGCGTTTCAGCTCTCCAGTTAAGGCACCTTCGGGTGCCTTTTTTATTTCCGAAATTCACTCCGTCTCAATAAATATTTTTAATTTCATTTATATCAATAGGTTAATTGCTATTTAAATTAAAAATGGAAATAGTTTTTGATTTTGACGCAAAGCAAGATAGTCTTAATTTTGCTGAACGAAAACTACACAACGATCTTTCGTTCGCGTGGGGGAAATGAATTCGGATCAACGACGAGGAGCAGTGCAATGAATCAACAGGCAATCATTATCGATGAACTGGCCTTTACTCAACCTCATGGCGAGCAGGAAAAGCAGATCCTGACCGCCGAAGCCGTTGAGTTCCTTACCGAGCTGGTGACCCGCTTCACGCCAAAACGTAATAAATTACTGGCGGCACGTATCCAGCAGCAGCAAGACATTGATAACGGAAAGCTGCCTGATTTTATTTCGGAAACCGCTTCCATTCGTGAAGGTGACTGGACGATCCGTGGTATTCCGCAGGATCTGCAGGACCGACGCGTCGAGATCACCGGCCCGGTAGAGCGCAAAATGGTGATCAACGCCCTGAATGCCAATGTGAAGGTCTTTATGGCGGACTTTGAGGATTCACTGGCGCCAGACTGGAACAAAGTGATTGAAGGCCAGATCAACCTGCGTGATGCGGTTGACGGCACCATCAGCCACACCAATGAAGCCGGGAAAATCTATCAGCTTAAGCCCAACCCGGCGGTACTGGTCTGCCGCGTGCGTGGCCTGCATTTACCGGAAAAACATGTCACCTGGAACGGTGAAGCGATCCCCGGCAGCCTGTTCGACTTTGCGTTGTACTTCTTCCATAACCACAAAAACCTGCTGGCAAAAGGCAGCGGGCCTTACTTCTATCTGCCCAAAACGCAGTCCTGGCAGGAAGCGGCCTGGTGGAGTGAGGTGTTCAGTTATACCGAGGATCGTTTTGAACTGCCGCGCGGCACCATCAAGGCCACGCTGCTGATTGAAACCCTGCCGGCGGTTTTCCAGATGGACGAAATTCTGCATGCCCTGCGTGACCATATTGTGGGCCTGAACTGTGGTCGCTGGGATTACATTTTCAGCTATATCAAGACGCTGAAGAATCACTCGGATCGCGTTCTGCCGGATCGTCAGGTGGTGACAATGGACAAATCCTTCCTGAATGCCTACTCGCGCCTGCTGATCAAAACCTGCCACAAACGCGGCGCCTTTGCGATGGGGGGAATGGCGGCGTTTATTCCCAGCAAAGACAGCGAACGTAACGCCCAGGTGCTGAATAAAGTGAAGGCCGATAAAGAGCTGGAAGCCAGCAACGGCCATGACGGCACCTGGGTGGCTCATCCGGGGCTGGCAGATACCGCTATGGAGGTGTTTAACCGCATCCTGGGCGATAACAAAAACCAGCTCCACGTGACCCGCGAAGAAGACGTCCCCGTCACCGCAGCACAGCTCCTGGAGCCCTGCCAGGGCGAGCGCACCGAAGAGGGGATGCGCGCCAATATCCGCGTGGCCGTGCAGTACATCGAAGCGTGGATCTCCGGTAACGGCTGTGTGCCGATTTACGGTCTGATGGAAGATGCCGCTACCGCCGAGATTTCCCGTACCTCTATCTGGCAGTGGATCCATCATCAGAAAACGCTCAGCAACGGCAAGCCCGTTACCAAAGCCCTGTTCCGCCAGATGCTTTCGGAAGAGATGCTGAACATTCAGGAGGAGCTGGGCGAGCACCGCTTCAGCAGTGGTCGCTTCGACGCCGCCGCGCGCCTGATGGAACAGATAACCACTTCAGATGACTTAATCGACTTCCTGACGCTGCCTGGCTACCGCCTGCTGGCCTGATTTCACCACATAACAATATGGAGCATCTGCACATGAAAACCCGTACCCAACAAATCGAAGCATTACAAAACGAGTGGACTCAACCGCGCTGGGAGGGCATTGAACGTCCTTATAGCGCCGAGGACGTGGTGAAATTACGCGGTTCGGTTAATCCGGAATGCACCCTGGCCCAGTTGGGTGCCGCCAAAATGTGGCGTCTGCTGCACGGTGAGTCGAAGAAAGGCTACATCAACAGCCTCGGCGCGCTGACGGGCGGCCAGGCGCTGCAGCAGGCGAAAGCGGGGATTGAGGCGGTCTATCTGTCTGGCTGGCAGGTAGCGGCCGACGCTAACCTGGCTTCCAGCATGTACCCGGATCAGTCGCTCTATCCGGCAAACTCGGTCCCGGCAGTGGTGGAGCGGATCAACAACACCTTCCGCCGAGCGGATCAGATCCAGTGGGCATCCGGCATCGAGCCGCAGGATCCGCGCTTTGTGGACTACTTCCTGCCGATTGTGGCCGACGCCGAGGCGGGCTTTGGTGGGGTGCTGAACGCCTTTGAGCTGATGAAATCGATGATTGAAGCCGGTGCAGCGGCCGTACACTTCGAAGATCAGCTGGCATCCGTGAAGAAGTGCGGGCATATGGGCGGCAAAGTGCTGGTCCCGACGCAGGAAGCGATCCAGAAACTGGTGGCTGCGCGCCTGGCTGCTGACGTGATGGGTGTCCCTACGCTGGTAATTGCGCGTACCGACGCCGATGCCGCAGACCTGATCACCTCCGATTGCGATCCCTACGACAGCCAGTTCATTACCGGCGAACGCACCAGCGAAGGGTTCTATCGTACCCATGCCGGCATCGAGCAGGCGATCAGTCGCGGCCTGGCCTACGCTCCGTATGCTGACCTGGTGTGGTGTGAAACCTCCACCCCGGACCTGGCGCTGGCGAAACGCTTTGCTGATGCCATCCATGCCAAATACCCGGGCAAACTGCTGGCCTACAACTGCTCGCCATCCTTCAACTGGCAGAAAAATCTGGACGATAAAACTATCGCCAGCTTCCAGCAGGAGCTGTCGGACATGGGCTACAAGTATCAGTTCATCACCCTCGCGGGCATTCACAGCATGTGGTTCAACATGTTCGACCTGGCGCACGCCTACGCCCAGGGCGAGGGCATGAAGCACTACGTCGAGAAAGTCCAGCAGCCGGAGTTCTCGGCCAGCCAGAAGGGCTATACCTTCGCCTCACACCAGCAGGAAGTGGGAACGGGCTACTTCGATAAAGTGACCACCATCATCCAGGGCGGCGCTTCCTCTGTGACGGCCCTGACCGGGTCGACCGAAGAAGCGCAGTTTTAATCTTTTTCCCCTCTCCCCCAGGGGAGAGGGTCAGGGTGAGGGGAATCTATGTCGCGTGGTCTGGAATTACTGATTGCCCAAACCATCCTGCAGGGCTTCGACGCGCAGTATGGCCGTTTTCTGGAAGTGACGGGCGGGGCGCAGCAGCGCTTCGAGCAGGCGGACTGGCACGCCGTGCAGCAGGCCATGAAACAGCGTATTCACCTCTACGATCACCATGTGGGCCTCGTGGTGGAACAACTGCGCTGCATTACAGGCAGCATCACTATTGATGCTGCTTTTTTGCTGCGGGTGAAAACCCATTACACCCAGTTGCTGCCGGATTACCCGCGTTATGAGATTGCGGAAAGCTTTTTCAATTCCGTTTACTGTCGGCTGTTTGATCACCGCTCGCTGTCACCGGAGCGGCTCTTTATTTTCAGCTCTCAGCCCGGACAACGTTTTCGTACCCTGCCGCGTCCGCTGGCGAAAGACTTCTTTCCCGATCAGGGCTGGGAGGCGTTGTTAACCAAAGTGTTGGCCGATCTGCCCTTGCGTCTGCCCTGGCAAAACCGTCCGCGTGATGTCGGGTATATCATCGCCCATCTGTCTGAAACGCTCGGTGCGGATAAGCTGCAAAATTGCCATCTGCAGGTCGCGAACGAGCTGTTTTACCGCAACAAAGCCGCCTGGCTGGTCGGGAAACTGATAACCCCGGACGCCACGCTGCCATTTTTACTGCCCATTCACCGCAGCGATGAAGGGGAACTGGCGGTAGATACCTGCCTGACCACCAGCGCCGAAGCCAGCATTGTTTTCGGCTTCGCCCGTTCCTATTTTATGGTTTATGCCCCGCTGCCGGGCGCGCTGGTGGAGTGGCTGCGCGAGATCCTGCCCGGTAAAACCACCGCCGAGTTGTATATGGCGATAGGGTGTCAGAAGCACGCCAAAACTGAGAGCTATCGGGAATACCTGCACTATATCGCCCATGCGGATGAGCAGTTTATCGAGGCGCCAGGCATTCGCGGCATGGTGATGCTGGTCTTTACCCTGCCGGGTTTTGACCGGGTCTTTAAGGTGATTAAGGATAAATTCGCCCCGCAGAAAGAGATGTCTGCCGCCCACGTGCGCGCCTGCTATCAACTGGTTAAGGAGCACGATCGCGTCGGGCGCATGGCGGATACCCAGGAGTTTGAAAACTTCGTTCTCGATAAGCGGCAGATCGCGCCAGAACTGATGGCGCTGCTGCTCCAGGAAGCGCCAGAAAAAATCAGCGATCTGGGGGACAAAATCGTCATCAGCCATCTCTACATTGAACGGCGGATGGTGCCGCTCAACATCTGGCTGGCGCAGTCGGAAGGGCAGGCGCTGCACGATGCGATAGAAGAGTACGGCAACGCTATCCGTCAGCTGGCGGCAGCCAATATCTTCCCGGGGGACATGCTGTTCAAGAACTTCGGCGTCACCCGGCACGGGCGGGTCGTGTTCTACGATTACGACGAAATCTGCTACATGACGGAGGTGAATTTCCGCGAGATCCCGCCGCCGCGTTATCCGGAAGATGAACTCGCCAGCGAGCCGTGGTACAGCGTTTCGCCGGGGGATGTCTTTCCGGAGGAGTTTCGCCACTGGCTATGCGCTGACCCGCGCATTGGAAGGCTGTTTGAAGAGATGCACGCCGATCTGTTTCGCGCCGATTACTGGCGTGGCCTGCAGACGCGGATCAAGAACGGCCATGTGGAAGATGTCTACGCTTACCGGCGTAAGCAGCGGTTTAGCATCAGATTTGGCATTTAACGCCCGGTGGCGCTGCGCTTACCGGGCCTACGGTTCGAATGTAGTTGTAGGCCCGTGCAAGCGCAGCGCCGCCGGGCATTAAAGACTTAACGCAACCCACCATACGCCAGCGTCACCTCTTTCGCCGCCTTAATCACCAGCGCCCCCAGTTCGGTCACACGGTCATCGGTCATGCGTGAGATAGGGCCGGAGATGGAGATGGCGGCGAACGGCTCGCGGTGCTCGTCAAAAATGCAGGCGGCAAGACAGCGCAGACCGAGCGCATGCTCTTCGTCATCAAAGGAGTAGCCGCGCTTACGCGTCAGAGCCAAATCCTCTTTCAGATGGACCGGGGAAACCAGCGTCGCGTGGGTGTAGGCGTGTAAACCTTTGCGGTGCAGCAGACCCGTGACCTGCTCTTCGCTGAGCTGGGACAGGAACGCTTTCCCCGCCCCGGAGGCGTGCATCGGCAGTTTGCCGCCAATCGGGGCAGACATGCGCATCAGCTGCGTGCACTGGACCTGGTCGATAATAATCGCCTGATGATCGCTCTGGTCGAGCACCGCCAGGTTAACCGTCTCGCCGGAGTCTTCCATCAGCTTGCGCAGGATCGGGTGGACGATAGCGAGCAGATTTCGGCTCTGTAAAAAGCTGCTGCCGACGATAAATGCATGGGCACCTACGGACCAGTGGCCCAGCTCGCCCACCTGACGGACAAAGCCCAGCTGCTGCATGGTGGTCAGCAGGCGGTGGGTGGTGGAGTTCGGCAGGCCTGCCTGCTGGGCCAGCTCGGTCAGCGCCACGCTGCTGTGCGACTCGGCTATCCATTCAAGGAGCTTTAATCCCCGGGTCAGGGACTGAACTTGACCGCCCGCCTGGGCGGTCGCGGCGGCGGGTTTTCTGCCGCGTTTAGCGGGAACGGTGGCGACCATGGCGAGCTCCTTTTTTCTGTATCGTGGAAATCATTTTCGTTTTATTTGGCTGTTTTGCAACCGCTATCCGCACTGATCGGAGGAGTTATGGTGAACATGTCTCATGTTACCCTGGTGTGACTTTTCCCCTTTGCAAGATTATGCCAGTATGGTCTGCTGGCCTTTTGGCCTGGTTGAGCGTTGTCGGGAGCAAGTGTGAGCAGCAAAGTAGATCAACTGCGTGCGCAGTTAAATGAACGCATTCTGGTGCTGGATGGCGGTATGGGCACCATGATCCAGAGCTATCGTCTGAGTGAAGACGACTTTCGCGGCGACCGCTTCGCCGACTGGCCCTGCGATCTGAAAGGTAACAATGACCTGCTGGTGCTCAGCAAGCCAGAGATTATCGCCGCCATTCACTACGCCTACTTCGAGGCGGGCGCGGATATCGTTGAGACCAACACCTTTAACTCGACAACCATCGCCATGGCGGATTACGAGATGGAATCCCTCTCGGCGGAGATCAACTACGAGGCGGCCAGACTCGCGCGTGCCTGTGCCGATGAGTGGACGGCCCGCACGCCAGAGAAACCACGTTACGTGGCGGGCGTGCTCGGCCCGACCAACCGCACCGCCTCTATCTCACCGGACGTAAACGATCCGGCTTTTCGAAATATCACCTTTGACCAGCTGGTGGCCGCGTACCGCGAATCCACAAAAGCGCTGGTAGAAGGCGGTTCCGATCTGATCATGATTGAAACGGTCTTCGATACCCTCAACGCCAAAGCTGCCATCTATGCGGTAAAAGAGGAGTTCGAAGCCCTGGGTGTCGATCTGCCGATCATGATCTCCGGCACCATCACCGATGCCTCTGGCCGTACGCTATCCGGCCAGACGACCGAAGCATTTTATAACTCCCTGCGCCACGCCGATGCCCTGACCTTTGGCCTGAACTGTGCCCTGGGGCCGGATGAACTGCGCCAGTATGTGCAGGAGCTGTCGCGCATTGCGGAATGCTACGTCACCGCTCACCCGAACGCCGGCCTGCCGAACGCCTTTGGTGAGTACGATCTCGACGCCGCGACCATGGCGGCGCAGATCCGCGAGTGGGCCGAATCCGGGTTCCTGAATATCGTCGGCGGCTGCTGCGGCACCACGCCGGAGCACATCGCTGCCATGAGCAATGCAGTCGCGGGCCTGGCGCCACGCAAGCTACCTGAGCTACCGGTGGCCTGCCGACTGGCCGGTCTCGAGCCGCTGAACATCGGCGATGACAGCCTGTTTGTGAACGTCGGTGAACGTACCAACGTGACCGGCTCCGCGAAGTTCAAGCGCCTGATCAAAGAAGAGAAGTACAGCGAAGCGCTGGACGTTGCCCGCCAGCAGGTGGAGAGCGGCGCGCAGATCATTGATATCAACATGGACGAGGGGATGCTCGACGCCGAAGCGGCGATGGTGCGTTTCCTCAACCTGATTGCCGGTGAGCCGGACATTGCCCGCGTGCCGATTATGATCGACTCCTCGAAATGGGAAGTGATCGAAAAAGGGCTGAAGTGCATTCAGGGCAAGGGCATCGTTAACTCCATCTCGATGAAAGAGGGGGTTGAGCCTTTCATCCATCACGCGAAGATGGTGCGCCGCTACGGTGCCGCCGTGGTGGTAATGGCCTTTGACGAGGTCGGGCAGGCGGATACCCGCGAGCGCAAAATAGAGATTTGCCGCCGCGCGTATCAGATTCTGACCGAAGAGGTCGGCTTCCCGCCGGAAGACATTATCTTTGACCCGAACATCTTTGCTGTCGCCACCGGTATCGAGGAGCACAACAACTACGCCCAGGACTTTATCGGCGCCTGTGAAGACATCAAACGCGAATTGCCGCACGCGCTGATCTCCGGCGGGGTTTCCAACGTCTCGTTCTCGTTCCGCGGCAACGACCCGGTGCGTGAGGCGATCCACGCGGTGTTCCTCTATTACGCCATTCGTAACGGGATGGACATGGGGATCGTTAACGCCGGTCAGCTGGCGATTTATGACGACCTGCCGGCGGAGCTGCGCGACGCGGTGGAGGATGTGATCCTGAACCGCCGCGACGATGCTACCGAGCGCATGCTGGAACTGGCTGAAAAGTATCGCGGCAGCAAATCCGATGACAGCGCCAACGTGCAGCAGGCGGAATGGCGCTCCTGGGACGTGAAAAAACGCCTCGAATACTCGCTGGTAAAAGGCATCACCGAGTTTATCGAACTGGATACCGAAGAGGCACGCCAGCAGGCCGCGCGTCCGATTGAAGTGATCGAAGGGCCGCTAATGGACGGCATGAACGTGGTCGGCGACCTGTTCGGCGAAGGCAAAATGTTCCTGCCGCAGGTGGTGAAATCCGCCCGCGTAATGAAGCAGGCGGTGGCCTATCTGGAACCCTATATTGAAGCCAGCAAAGAAAAAGGCTCCAGTAACGGCAAGATGGTGATCGCCACCGTGAAAGGCGACGTGCATGACATCGGCAAAAACATCGTCGGCGTGGTGCTGCAGTGTAATAACTACGAGATTATCGATCTTGGCGTGATGGTGCCGGCGGAGAAAATCCTCAAAACCGCGCGCGAAGTGAATGCCGACCTGATTGGCCTCTCGGGGCTCATCACCCCGTCGCTGGATGAGATGGTTAACGTGGCGAAAGAGATGGAGCGTCAGGGCTTTACCCTGCCGCTGCTGATTGGCGGCGCAACCACCTCGAAAGCGCATACGGCGGTGAAGATCGAGCAAAACTACAGCGGGCCGACGGTGTACGTGCAGAACGCCTCACGCACGGTTGGCGTGGTCTCAGCGCTGCTGTCAGCGACCCAGCGCGACGACTTTGTCGCCAGAACCCGCAAAGAGTATGAAACGGTGCGCATTCAGCACGGGCGCAAAAAGCCGCGCACCCCGCCGGTGACCCTGGCGGCGGCGCGGGATAACGATCTGGCCTTTGACTGGTCAAGCTATACGCCGCCGGTCGCCCATCGCCTGGGCGTTCAGGCGGTGACGGCCAGCATCGAAACCCTGCGTAACTACATCGACTGGACGCCGTTCTTTATGACCTGGTCGCTGGCCGGGAAATACCCGCGCATTCTGGAAGATGAAGTGGTAGGTGAAGAGGCGCAGCGCCTGTTCAAGGATGCCAACGATCTGCTCGACAAGCTCAGCGAGGAGAAGACTCTAAACCCGCGCGGCGTGGTGGGGCTGTTCCCGGCGAACCGGGTGGGCGATGACATCGAAATCTACCGGGATGAAACCCGCACGCACGTGCTGGCGGTCAGCCATCACTTGCGTCAGCAGACCGAGAAGATTGGCTTTGCTAACTACTGTCTGGCGGATTTCGTCGCGCCGAAGCTGAGCGGTAAAGCCGACTACATCGGCGCGTTTGCCGTGACCGGCGGGCTGGAGGAGGACGCGCTGGCGGACGCCTTCGAAGCGCAGCATGATGATTACAACAAAATCATGATCAAGGCGATTGCCGACCGTCTGGCAGAAGCCTTTGCTGAATACCTGCATGAGCGGGTGCGTAAGGTGCACTGGGGCTACGCGGCCAATGAGAACCTCAGCAATGAGGAGCTGATCCGCGAGAACTACCAGGGCATTCGCCCGGCACCAGGCTACCCGGCCTGCCCGGAGCATACCGAGAAAGGCACCATCTGGCAGCTTCTGGATGTCGAGGCCCATACCGGCATGAAGCTCACCGAGTCTTTCGCCATGTGGCCGGGCGCCTCGGTTTCCGGCTGGTATTTCAGCCATCCAGACAGCAAGTACTACGCTGTGGCGCAGATCCAGCGCGATCAGGTGGAAGATTATGCCCTGCGTAAAGGGATGAGCGTGGCAGAAGTGGAGCGCTGGCTGGCACCTAACCTCGGCTACGACGCAGACTGACCTGGCTTACTTGCCAGCTTACACCAGGGCTGTCCTCACTCGGGTCACGTACTTTGTGTACGCTCCCCTCACTGCGGGCAGTCCGTGTGCAATCTGACTGCGCCGCCGACGGTCAGTGTCTGGTTCACGTCACGTTTCCTTACAACAAACAGGGCACCCAATGGGTGCCCTGTCTCTTTATTACATTTAAGCCCTTATACTGGAAGAAGGTTCAGCAATCTGCGCTACAACCCAGGCCGGATAAGGCGTAGCCGCCATCCGGCAATACCGCGCGCAACGAACCTCAGGAAAACGTATGACGAAAAGGAGAACCTGTATCCGTGCTGACTCTGCTACATCTGCTTTCTGCCGTGGCGCTGCTGGTCTGGGGCACTCATATTGTCCGTACCGGCGTAATGCGCGTTTTTGGCGCCCGCTTACGTACCGTTCTCAGCCGCAGCGTTGAGAAAAAACCGCTCGCGTTCTGTTCCGGCATTGGCGTAACCGCGCTGGTGCAAAGCAGCAACGCCACGACTATGCTGGTCACCTCGTTTGTGGCCCAGGATCTGGTGGCGCTGACGCCTGCGCTGGTGATTGTTCTCGGTGCCGATGTAGGGACCGCGCTGATGGCGCGGGTGTTAACCTTCGATCTCTCCTGGCTGTCGCCGCTGCTAATCTTCATCGGCGTGATATTTTTCCTTGGCCGGAAACAGACCCGGGCCGGACAGCTCGGGCGCGTCGGGATCGGCCTGGGGCTGATTCTGCTGGCGCTGGAACTGATCGTCCAGGCCGTCACCCCCATTACGCAGGCGAGCGGCGTGCAGGTGATTTTCGCCTCGCTGACCGGCGACATCATGCTGGATGCGTTGATTGGTGCGGTGTTTGCGCTTATCAGCTACTCCAGCCTGGCGGCGGTGCTGTTAACCGCGACGCTGACCGCGGCGGGGATTATCTCCTTCCCGGTAGCCCTCTGTCTGGTGATTGGCGCGAACCTTGGCTCCGGCCTGCTGGCGATGCTCAATAACAGCGCCGCCAACGCCGCAGCCCGTCGCGTGGCGCTCGGCAGCCTGCTGTTTAAGCTGGTGGGGAGCCTGATCATTCTGCCGTTCGTTAACCCGCTGGCGAATCTGATGGATAACCTGTCGCTGCCGGAATCGGAGATGGTGATCTACTTCCACGTCTTCTACAACCTGGTGCGCTGCGTGGCGATGGTGCCTTTTGCCGGGCCGATGGCGCGCTTTTGTGAACGTATTATCCGCGACCAGCCTGAGCTGGATATGCGACTCAAGCCAAAACATCTGGACTCATCCGCCCTTGATACGCCGGCGCTGGCGCTGGCCAATGCCGCCCGCGAAACGCTGCGCATGGGCGATGCGATGGAGCTGATGCTGGAAGGGCTGAAAAAGGTGATGCATGGCGAGCCGCGGGAAGAGAAAGATCTGCGTAAGCTCGCCGACGATATCAACGTGCTTTATACCGCCATCAAACTCTATCTGGCGCGGATGCCGAAAGACGAGCTGGCGGAAGAGGAGTCCCGCCGCTGGGCGGAGATCATCGAGATGTCCCTCAACCTTGAGCAGGCCTCCGATATCGTCGAGCGCATGGGAAGTGAAATCGCCGACAAATCGCTGGCGGCCCGCCGGGCGTTCTCCCTTGAGGGCGTCAAAGAGCTGGATGCACTGCACGATCAGCTGCTTGCTAACCTGAAGCTGGCGATGTCGGTCTTTTTCTCCGGGGATCTGCCCAGCGCCCGTCGTCTGCGCCGCAACAAACACCGGTTCCGTATCCTCAACCGCCGCTATTCCCACGCGCACGTTGACCGACTGCACCAGCAGAACGTGCAGAGCATCGAGACCAGTTCCCTGCACCTGGGGCTGCTGGGCGACATGAAACGCCTCAACTCCCTGTTCTGCGCGGTGGCGTACAGCGTGATGGAGCAGCCGGATGAGGACGACGATCGGGATGAGTATTAACTGTTCACATGTTTGATGGTTAAGCCAAGGCCCAGCGCTTTCATCACGGCGAGCGTGGTTTTAAGCGTTGGGTTGCCTTTTTCACTGAACGAGCGGTAGAGCTGCTCTCGTGATAATCCCGTTTGTTCTGCAATGGTCGACATGCCTTTAGCGCGAGCAACCACTCCCAGTGCCTCAGCGATAAAGGCAGGATCGCCAGTTTCGAGCGCGTCAGTTATAAAGATGGCGATCTGCTCATCGTCTATCAGAGCATTCGCGGGATCGTAGGAGGTTAATTTATTCATGGAGGATTACTCCTGCAGTTTTAAGGTTCTGGCAAGCACCCTGGCCAGAAGGATATCTTTGTCCTGACTACTTTTGTCGCCGCCGCATAACAGCAGAATGATGCGCTTGCCATGCTGTTTGAAGTAGATCCTGTAACCAGGACCGACGTGGATCCTAAGCTCGCTTACGCCTTCACCTACAGGTTTCACGTCACCCGGTAATCCGTTTGCCAGCCGGAACAGGCGGGCTGCTATCACTGTTTTCGCACGTCGGTCTTTTAAATTTTGCTCCCAGCAGCGAAAGGGTTCTGTCTGAACGAGCTCTTTCATACTACTCCCTGTTGTTTATAAACTACAAAACTATATGCACAGGGAATGAAAATAAAAGTGATAGGGTGAACCCGTAAAGCCTCAAACTTCAAATGCTGAAAGCGCTTCGCAAACAACTCAACCTCGCTTTTTCGCCAGCGGCTGATCTTTTTACCAGCCCAAACCTAAGGTATATTTCGCCTCTACAGGAGAAATTATGCTGCCAACTCAATCCACCCGATTAAACAAATATATTAGCGAGAGCGGGATCTGCTCGCGTCGCGAGGCTGACCGTTATATCGAACAGGGCAACGTGTTTATCAACGGTAAACGCGCCACCATTGGCGATCAGGTCGCCCCTGGCGACGTGGTCAAAGTAAATGGTCAGGCGATCGAGCCGCGTAACGCAGAAGACCTGGTATTTATCGCGCTGAATAAACCGGTTGGCATTGTCAGTACCACGGAAGATGGCGAGCGCGACAACATCGTTGATTTCGTTAACCACAGCAGCCGTATTTTCCCGATTGGCCGCCTGGACAAAGACTCTCAGGGGCTGATTTTCCTCACCAACCACGGCGATCTGGTGAACAAAATCCTGCGGGCCGGTAACGACCACGAGAAAGAGTACATCGTCACGGTCAACAAACCGGTAACTGACGAATTCATTCGCGGGATGGGGGCGGGAGTACCGATCCTCGGCACGGTGACGAAAAAGTGCAAGGTGAAGAAAGAGGCGCCGTTCGCGTTCCGCATCACCCTCGTTCAGGGGTTAAACCGCCAGATCCGCCGCATGTGCGAGCATTTCGGTTTTGAAGTGACGAAGCTGGAACGCACGCGCATCATGAACGTCAGCCTTACCGGCATCCCGCTGGGCGAGTGGCGCGATCTGACCGATGACGAACTGATTGAGCTGTTTAAGCTGATTGAGAACTCATCCTCTGAAGCGAAGCCAAAAGCCAAAGCGAAACCGAAAACCCAGGGCATCAAACGCCCGGTGGTTAAAGCGCCGCAATCAGAAGAGAAAAGCCGGGCGAAGCCTGCCGGAAACGGAAAACGCTTTACTTCGCCAGGACGCAAAAAGAAAGGGCGCTGATCAGCGCCTTCCACGGGTTGGAGTATTGGCCGACCAGGAAAACGTCGCCTCTTTATCCACCTTATAAGCCTGCTCTTTGCGAAGTTTGCGGGCTTTTTTAGCGTCCAGCTCACGCTGCGCCATCAGTTTGTCGATGTACTCTTTTTTGAGGTGATTGGTTTCGGCGTTGGTCAGCAGACGGCCATGGGCGATACGCGCGCGATCGAGCAGGGTTTTCAGTTCGCGCTGCTCGCTTTCCGTCATCTCTTTCTGGGTCAATCTTGGTGTGGACATACCTGAAGCCTCCTGTGAAAGAGGCTTCAGTGTAAAGCATGCCTTCGCTGCGGCGAAGCTGAATTAACCTTCCTTCACCACATCGCTTTTCTTTTGTTCATCGAGGGGCTTACCCGACCAGTAACCCGCCAGCAGGGAGCCGGAAAGGTTATGCCATACCGAGAACAGCGCGCCAGGCAGAGCCGCCAGCGGTGAGAAGTAAATTTTGCCCAGCGCAGCGGCCAGACCCGAGTTCTGCATCCCGACCTCAATCGCCAGCGTGCGGCAGGTGGATTCGTCAAAGCCGAACAGCTTCCCGCCCCAGTAACCGCCCAGCAGACCGATTGTGTTATGCAGCACCACGGCGATAATCACCACGAAGCCCACAGAGGCGATATGCGCCGCAGAACCGGCCACCACCGCGCTGATGATTGCCAGAATACAGATCATGGAAAACGCTGGCAGGTACGGCTCAACGGCTTTCACTACCCGCGGGAACAGGTGATGGATAACCAGCCCCAGCGCAATCGGGATCACCACGATTTGCAGAATGCTCAGCAGCATCCCCATCACGTCCACCTGAATGTGGGCATCCACATACAGACGCGTCAGCAGCGGGGTGGCAACCACGCCCACCAGGGTGGAGACGGAGGAGATGGTCACCGACAGCGCCACATCCCCTTTTGCCAGATAGATCATCACGTTGGAGGCGGTGCCGCTGGCCACGCTGCCCACCAGCACCATGCCTGCGGAGAGGTCAGGCGGCATCTTAAAGGCGATAGCCAGCGCCCATGCCGCCAGCGGCATCACCAGATAGTGCAGGAAAATACCTGCCGCCACCGGGGCCGGACGCGACAGCACGCGTTTGAAGTCGTCGATCTTCAGGTGCACGCCCATGCCGAACATGATCAGCATCAGCAGCGTGGTGACCCACGGACCGATAGCGGTAAAGGTGGATGGCGTATAATAGGCTAAAACAGAGAGCAGCAGCGCCCATAACGGGAACAGCCGGGTGATGGCGGATAACATACGGATTCCTTGCGATTTGTTGTGTCATGTAGTTATAAAAAAGCCGGGATCGAGCCCGGCTTAGAGATAGTGTTTATCCTGCTAATGAATTTTGTTCAACCAAATTTTCTTCATGATCCCGGATGGAGGCCTTCCCAGCTCAGGCCAAAACGGGTGAGATATTTGCGCAGCCTGTCGGCATCGTTAGGCACGGCCTTTTTCATTCGGGAGACGGCAAAGAGCTCGCGTCCTGCCTCGGATAATGAGGCGCTACGGCGACACACCTCCAGCACGGTTTCCAGCTGTCGCTGGTCAAAGAGATCCAGCGCCATCGCCGCTAACGGTGTGGCGGTTTGCCAGCTCTCCTGCAGCCTGAGGATCTCTTCCTCAACAAGCGCTAAGGTGATGCGCCCCTGTTCGGCAAGCGTGGCCATTCGCGCCACGGAGGAACCCAGTTCACGAAAGTTACCGCGCCATAACGCCTGAGGCGAGTCAGCAAAACGCAGATAGCGCTCTCGTGCCTCTTTATCGAAGCGAACCTGAGATTGCGCTTCGGCCGCAAAGCGCTGCAGTTCGTACTCCACGTTCGGGGCGATATCTTCCCGGCGCTGCGCCAGGCCGGGCAGGGCAAAACTCCACATATTGATCCGGGCGTAGAGATCTTCGCGGAAGCGACCTTCCGCCACCCACTGGCGCATATCCCGGTGCGTGCCGGCAATCAGCTGAAAATCGCTCCTGACCTCTTTATCGGAGCCAAACGGAAAGAAGGTTTTTTCTTCGATAGCTTTCAACAGCATGGCTTGTTCGTCGAGGCCAAGCTCGGCTATTTCATCTAAAAATAGCACGCCGCCGTCCGCCTCGCGTAGCAGCCCGGCGCGGGCCGTGGCTGCCCCGGTAAATGCCCCTTTGACATGGCCGAAAAGTGTCGACATGGCGTTATCACCCCGCAGCGTGGCGCAGTTTACCGCGACCAGCCTGCCAGCCAGCTGATGGCGGGATTGCTTCAGCTGATAGATGCGGTTTGCGAGAAAGGATTTTCCGGCCCCCGTTGGGCCAGTCAGCAGAACCGGGGCGGTCGAGCGCAGCGCCACACGCTCAATCTGATCGATCAGGGCGTTGAAAGTGGCATTGCGGGTATCAATTCCGGCTTTCAGGAACGAAACGGATTCCTGCTGTTCGCGCTGAAAGCGGCTGGTCAATGTGGCGTAGCGGCTTAAATCCAGGTCGATGATTGAGTAACGTCCGACGGGGACGGCCTCTTCGGGCGCATCCCTGCTGGCGGGACCGGTCTGGATCAGGCTGGCGGGGAGATACCGCGCTTCGGTTAACAAAAACCAGCAGATCTGCGCCACGTGGGTGCCGGTGGTGATATGCACCAGGTACTCTTCATGTTCGGTGTCAAACTTGTAGTGTGTGGCGAAGTCGAGAAACGCGGCGTAGACCTCTTCAAAATCCCAGGGATCGGCAATAGTAACGGGATACGGGCGCACAGTGGTATGGGGTGAAAGCAGCCTGATATCTTCCGTTATCTGTTCCGCCATCCCCCGATCCTGGGGCTGGTGGAGCAGTTCAAGCCGGTCGACAGGGAGATCGGGCTGCTGGCAAAGCCCGACCGTCGGGCGCCATTTGCGCAGGCGGTTGGCCCGCTTCCCGCGTTTGTCCATCACCGTGCCCAGTACCCCAATCACTACCCGCCGCTTTTTCATGTTTATCCTGCAAGATAAAGTTCGATACTAAAAGATAAAAATAATCTGTAGGTTAAGCAATCTCCGGCGAAAGAGATAAAATAAATAGCAATATAATCATACGGATAGATTTTTTTATGCAGTATGAAGATTCTGGCACGCTTCTGGCAATACTACTGGTAACAGACCGCCCTGAGGATGAGCAAATGAAACAGAACGATTTTGACGTTTTAACGGCGCAGCACAGCGCACCGGTAAAAATGTGGACGCACGGGGTGCCCGTTGAGCCAGAGGCGCGTGAGCAACTGCTGAATACCGCAAAGATGCCCTTTATTTTTAAACATCTGGCGGTGATGCCGGATGTGCATCTCGGCAAAGGTTCCACCATTGGCAGCGTGATCCCCACCAAAGGGGCCATTATTCCCGCGGCGGTGGGTGTAGATATCGGCTGCGGGATGATCGCCGTGCGGACATCGCTGCTGGCAGGCGATCTGCCGGACAACCTCCACGGATTGCGCAGCGCCATTGAACAGGCGGTGCCGCATGGGCGCACCAGTACCCGCTCCCGTCGAGACAAAGGGGCGTGGGAAAAGACCCCGGATGTTGTGGATAGCCACTGGGCGCAGCTGGCCCCGCGCTTTAAACGGCTGACGGATAAATATCCCCAGCTGCTGAAAACCAATAACCATCAGCATCTGGGAACGCTGGGGACCGGTAACCACTTTATTGAAATCTGTCTGGACGAAGCGGATCGCGTCTGGGTCATGCTGCACAGCGGCTCGCGTGGTGTGGGCAATGCGATCGGCAATGTGTTTATCGCCCTGGCGCAGCAGGATATGCAGCAGCACATCGCCAACCTGCCTGACAGAAATCTGGCCTATTTCCAGGAGGGAAGCCGGCACTACAACGACTACATCGAAGCCGTGGAGTGGGCGCAGGATTTTGCCCGCCATAACCGCGAGGTGATGATGTCGCGCGTGCTGGCCGCGCTCTCGCGCAGTGTGCCAAAGCCGTTCCTGACCCAGCAGGAGGCGGTGAATTGCCATCACAACTATGTGCAGAAAGAGCGTCATTTTGGTGAGGACGTACTCGTCACGCGCAAAGGGGCGGTGTCGGCGCAGAAGGGCGAGATGGGGATCATCCCCGGCTCGATGGGGGCGAAGAGCTTTATCGTGCGCGGCCTGGGCAATGAAGAGAGCTTCTGCTCCTGCAGTCACGGCGCAGGGCGGGTGATGAGCCGCACGGCGGCCAAAAAACGCTTCACCGTTGCGGATCAGATCCGCGCCACGGCCCACGTCGAGTGCAGAAAAGACAGCGAGGTCATCGATGAGATCCCGATGGCCTATAAAGACATCGATGCCGTCATGGCGGCGCAAGCTTCACTGGTCGAAATCGTCCATACCTTGCGCCAGGTGGTCTGTGTAAAAGGATAAAAAGATGGCTAATAACGGTGTAGATGCCGCCATGCGCGAGCGCGTGCGGCAGCAGCTCAATGAAATAGAGCAACGATTCAATGTGACCGTGCTGTACGCCTGTGAATCGGGCAGCCGGGGCTGGGGCTTTGCGTCGCCGGACAGCGATTATGACGTGCGATTCCTGTATGTGCATAAACCGGACTGGTACTTGCGCGTGGAGCCGCAGCGGGACGTCATCGAACTGCCCATCGATGACGAACTGGACGTGAGCGGCTGGGAGTGGCGTAAGGCGCTTGGCTTGCTGAAAGCGGCCAACCCCACGCTTATCGAGTGGCTGGATTCGCCGGTTGTCTATCAGCAGAACGAAACGGTGGTAACGCAGTTACGCGCGCAGGTGCCCGCCTGGTTTTCCCCGGTGCGCGCGCGCTGGCACTACTACTCTATGGCGCGCAAAAACTTCCGTGGATACTTACAGGGGGAAGAGGTTAGGCTGAAGAAGTACTTTTACGTCTTACGTCCACTGTTAGCGGTGCGGTGGGTGGAAGCCGGGAAAGGTGTGCCGCCGATGCGCTTTGCCGAACTGCTGGCGGGAAGTGGGCTTGATGCGCCGTTACGTCAGGAAATCGATGACTTAGTGGCGATAAAGCAGCGTGCCGGAGAAGCGCAATACGGCTCCAGACGCCCTTTGTTGCATGCTTTCATCACCCGGGAGCTGGCGCGAGGCGAAAACCCGCCGACGCTGCCTGACAGCCGCGACGGTGATATCAGATCGCTGGATTCGCTCCTGATGAGAACGGTGCTGGCAGAATAAAAAAATGGCCCGGATATCCGGGCCATTTTTCTGTTATTCGAACAGATTATGATGCAGTTTCTGCACAACCTGCTCCGCTTCGGCGCCCGGCACCAGGAAGCACAGGTTGTAGCTGGATGCGCCGTAGCAAATCATGCGGATGTTGAACGGCTCCAGCACGCCAAACACCTCTTTGCCCACGCCGCTGGCGCGGGACAGTTCGTTACCGATGATTGCCACCAGGGCGAGATCTTCTTCCACCTCAACGCGGCACAGCTCAGAGAGCTCCATCAGCAGGGACTGCGTCAGCAGGGTGTCGCCGGTGGAGGTTGAGCCGGTGGTATCCAGCGTCAGGGCGATGTTCACTTCTGAGGTGGTTACCAGGTCCACGGAGATGCTATGGCGCGCCAGAATGCTGAACACTTCGGCCAGGAAGCCGCGGGAGTGGAGCATGCTCAGGCTATGCAGGGTGAGCAGGGTCTGCTTGCGGCGCAGCGCCAGGGCGCGGAACAGCGGTGGGTTTTCGGTGGTATTGCACACCATGGTGCCGCCCGCTTTTGGATCTTTACTGGAGCCGACGAACACCGGAATGTCGCTGCGCACTGCCGGCAGCAACGTCGCCGGGTGCAGCACTTTCGCGCCAAAGGTCGCCATCTCGGCGGCTTCTTCAAAGGCGATCACGTCAATACGTTTTGCGGTAGGCACCACGCGTGGATCGGTGGTGTAGATACCCGGCACGTCCGTCCAGATATCCACGCGGGAGGCCTGCAGCGCTTCGCCCAGCAGGGCGGCGGTGTAGTCGCTGCCGCCACGGCCCAGGGTGGTGGTACGGCCTTTCGCTTCGCTACCGATAAAGCCCTGGGTGATGACAATCCCTTCCGCCAGACGCGGTGCCAGCTGTTGGGTGGTCAGTTCGGCGATGGCGGCAACGTCCGGCTCGGCGCGACCAAAACGGTCGCTGGTGCGCAGCACTTTACGCGCGTCGAACCACAGCGACTGCACGTTACGCTCGCGCAGCACTTCAACAAACAGCAGGGTGGACATCAGCTCACCGTGGCTGACCAGCTCGTCGGTCAGGGCGGTGGAGGTGGCCAGAGAGGCGGCTTCGGCCAGGGTGATGATATTTTCCAGCAGGCGCTCAATCTCTTCGCTGATCACGCTCGGATCGCGCAGACGGCCAAGGATGTCGAACTGAATTTTGTGCAGGGCAGCCAGCTTCTCCTGGCGCTCGCTCGCTTCCAGCCCTTCTGCCAGGGCAACCAGCAGATTAGTGACGCCAGCCGAAGCGGACAACACCACCAGCCGGGTATCAGGATCGGCCAGCACCACATCGGCGCTGCGGTTCATGGCATCAAAATCGGCCACGCTGGTACCGCCAAATTTGGCGACAACAAAACTCGTCATAACAACCTCGTGTCAGGGAAGGAAAAGAGCGACCATGGCACAAGGACAAAATAGCTTTATCGGTGCAGGCGCAAATACCGTGTGTATAAATAAAATGTGTGAAGGATCCTGTCAACGCCGGGATTATGCGGATTTTTCATGCTGCATTCCATATGAGAAACAGGACTTATAACAGCTATACTTTTGGAGCTTTTGCGCTGCACTTGATGCAGGCCAGGCCAATGGCATAAAAACCATCACAATTTTTAGCGACAGAGGCTACAATCGACCGAGGTCACAATTCTCAATTCAGAAGAGTATTGCTATGAAAAATATCAATCCAACGCAGACTGCAGCCTGGCAGGCATTACAGAAACACTTTGATGAGATGAAAGACGTCACTATCGCGGAGCTGTTCGCGAAAGACGGCGATCGTTTCAATAAGTTCTCCGCGACCTTCGACGATCGGATGCTGGTGGATTTTTCCAAAAACCGCATCACCGAAGAGACGCTGGCAAAACTGCAGGATCTGGCGAAAGAGACCGATCTGAGCGGTGCCATCAAGTCCATGTTCTCCGGCGAGAAGATCAACCGCACCGAAGATCGTGCCGTGCTGCATGTGGCACTGCGTAACCGTAGCAATACTCCGATTATCGTTGACGGCAAAGACGTGATGCCGGAAGTCAACGCCGTGCTGGAAAAGATGAAAACCTTCTCTGAAGCAATCATCTCAGGCCAGTGGAAAGGCTACACCGGCAAACCGATCACCGACGTGGTGAACATCGGTATCGGCGGCTCCGACCTCGGCCCCTTCATGGTGACCGAAGCGCTGCGTCCGTACAAAAACCACCTCAACATGCACTTTGTCTCTAACGTTGATGGTACCCACATCGCCGAAGTGCTGAAAAAAGTGAACCCGGAAAGCACCCTGTTCCTGGTGGCGTCCAAAACCTTCACCACCCAGGAAACCATGACCAACGCCCACAGCGCGCGCGACTGGTTCCTGAAAACGGCCGGTGACGAGCAGCACGTGGCGAAACACTTCGCGGCGCTCTCCACCAACGCTAAAGCCGTAGGCGAGTTCGGTATCGACACCGCCAACATGTTTGAATTCTGGGACTGGGTTGGCGGTCGCTACTCCCTGTGGTCCGCAATCGGCCTGTCCATCATCCTCTCCGTGGGCTACGACAACTTTGTTGAGCTGCTCTCCGGCGCGCATGCGATGGATAAGCACTTCTCCACCACCGCCCCCGAGAAAAACCTGCCGGTGCTGCTGGCGCTGATCGGGATCTGGTACAACAACTTCTTTGGTGCAGAAACCGAAGCGATCCTGCCGTACGACCAGTACATGCACCGTTTCGCAGCCTACTTCCAGCAGGGCAACATGGAATCCAACGGCAAATACGTTGACCGTAACGGCAACGCCGTGGATTACCAGACTGGCCCAATCATCTGGGGTGAGCCAGGCACCAACGGCCAGCACGCGTTCTACCAGCTGATCCACCAGGGCACCAAAATGGTACCTTGCGATTTCATCGCCCCGGCCATCACCCATAACGCGCTGTCTGACCACCATCCGAAGCTGCTGTCGAACTTCTTCGCGCAAACTGAAGCGCTGGCGTTCGGGAAAGCGCGTGATGTGGTTGAGCAGGAGTATCGCGATCAGGGTAAAGATCCGGCAACCCTGGATCACGTGGTGCCGTTCAAAGTGTTCGAAGGTAACCGTCCAACCAACTCCATCCTGCTGCGTGAGATCACCCCGTTCAGCCTGGGCGCGCTGATTGCCCTGTATGAGCACAAAATCTTCACCCAGGGCGCAATCCTGAATATCTTCACCTTTGACCAGTGGGGCGTAGAGCTGGGCAAACAGCTGGCGAACCGCATTCTGCCGGAGCTGGGTGACGATAAGGACATCAATAGCCATGACAGCTCTACTAACGGTCTGATTAACCGTTATAAAGCCTGGCGCGCATAATTTTGCGGTTGTGAACAACGCCGGGCGGCACTCCGTTTGCCCGGCCTACAGGTCTTGTAGGCCCGGTAAGCGCAGCGCCACCGGGCTTTTTTGCACAAAATATAAACAAAAAATATAGATCCCCGTCACATTTTTGCGTTATACAGGAACCTCGCCCCGGAGAATGAGGTGCTGTATGACATCCCTGACTCGCCCGCGTGTTGAGTTCATCTCAACCATTCTGCAGACCGTGCTGAACCTGGGTCTGCTGAGCCTTGGCCTGATCCTGGTCGTCTTCCTCGGTAAAGAGACGGTGCATCTGGCTGATGTGCTTTTTGCCCCTGAGCAAACCAGCAAATACGAGCTGGTTGAAGGGCTGGTGGTCTACTTCCTCTACTTTGAATTTATCGCCTTGATCGTGAAGTACTTTCAGTCTGGCTTTCACTTCCCGCTGCGTTACTTTGTCTACATTGGCATTACCGCGATTGTGCGACTGATTATCGTCGATCATAAATCGCCCCTCGACGTGTTGCTCTATTCGGCGGCGATCCTGCTGCTGGTAGTGACGCTCTGGCTGTGCAACTCGAAGCGACTGAAACGGGAATAAAAAAGGGCGGCCCGAGGGCCGCCGAAAACAGTCACAAGTTTTGGATTAATACATCAAGGCAAAGTTGAGGGTTGCAGTGGAATAACAATGAAACTTAACCTTTCACGCCCCCCGCCGTCAGGCCGTTCACCAGCCAGCGCTGGGCCAGCAGGAACACGACGGTGATCGGGATAGCAGAGAGCACGGCGGCTGCGGCAAAGTCGCCCCACAGGTAGTTTTGCGGGTTGAGGTATTGCTGCATCCCTACCGCCAGCGTGTAGCTGTTCACATCACGCAGCAGCAGCGAGGCCACCGGCACTTCGGTGATGGCGGCGATAAACGACAGAATAAACACCACCGCCAGAATCGGGACCGAGAGCGGCAGCAGCACCAGACGGAACGCCTGCCACGGCGTCGCGCCATCCAGCGAGGCCGCTTCTTCCAGCGAGTTGTCGATGGTTTCGAAATAGCCTTTGATGGTCCAGACGTGCAGCGCAATCCCGCCGAGGTAGGCGAAGATCACCCCGCCGTGGGTGTTCAGACCGATAAACGGCACGTACTGGCCGAGGCGGTCAAACAACGCGTACAGGGCCACCAGCGACAGCACCGCAGGGAACATCTGGAAAATCAGCATCCCTTTCAGCAGCGTCGCTTTACCCGGGAAGCGCATACGGGCAAAGGCGTAGGCGCAGGTGGTGGAGAGCGTCACGATACCGATCGCGGTAATGGTGGCGACTTTCACCGAGTTCCACAGCCACAGCAGCACCGGGAACGGCGGCGGCGTGACGCGGCCGTCGGCGTGCTCAACGCTGAAGCCCAGCGCCAGCTTCCAGTGCTCCCAGGAGATTTCGTCCGGGATCAGGCTGCCGGTGGCGAAGTTCCCCGAACGCAGGGAGATGGCGATAACCATCAGCAGCGGGAACATGATCGCCGCGATAAAAATCAGCAGCCCTAAGTGCGTCACGAGGAGGCGCAGTTTCTGAGATTTGGGTTGTACCATAGCCATAATATGTGCCCTCCTTAGTCAAATTTCATGCGGGTGGCTTTCAGGTTCACGATAGCCAGCGCGCCTACCAGCAGGAAGATCAGGGTGGCGATGGCCGCCGCCAGACCGAAGTCCTGACCACCGCCGCCTTCGAAGGCGATACGGTAGGTGTAGCTGACGAGCAGGTCGGTGTAGCCTGCTGGCGTGGTGGTGCCGAGACGGTCCGGGCCACCGTTGGTCAACAGCTGAATCAGCACGAAGTTGTTAAAGTTAAAGGCGAAGCTGGCGATCATCAGCGGCGTCAGCGGCTTGATCAGCAGCGGAAGCGTAATCTTGAAGAAGTTCTGGAACGGGGTCGCACCGTCCATGGCCGAGGCTTCGTACAGGTCATCCGGGATCGCCTTCAGCAGCCCCATGCACAGGATCATCATGTACGGATAGCCGAGCCAGGTGTTAACGATGACGATCATGCTGCGGGCGGTGGTCGGGTCGCTGAACCACGCCGGTTTGATGCCAAACAGGCTGCTCAGCATCATGTTGATCTCACCAAAGCTCTGGTTGAACAGCCCTTTGAAAATCAGAATCGAGATGAACGACGGTACGGCGTACGGCAGGATCAGCAGGACGCGATAGATCGCTTTGCCTTTCAGGGACTCCCACTGCACCAGGCAGGCCAGCACCATGCCCACCGCCACGGTCAGGATCACGGTGAGTACCGAGAAGACCACGGTCCAGACAAAGATAGCGAAGAACGGTTTCTGGATGCCTTCGTCGGTAAAGACGCGGGTGAAGTTGTCCCAGCCGATGGTCACGGTGTAGCCCGGGCTGAGCTTATCGTCACCCCAGTTGCCGTCGGCATTCACGGACTGGTAGAAGCCGATGTCGTTATTCGGGCGGTACTTCACGCCGGTCTGGTTGTTGGTAAGCGTGCTGTCATCGCCCAGCGTATACAGCGGGCGGGTGCCGGAGAACTGGCGCAGCGAGCTCATAATGACTTTGCTTTCGTCCGGCAGCTCAGCGGTCAGCTGGGTCAGCGCCTGACGATTCTGGGTGATGATACGCAGGTTGGCGCGTTCGCCTTCCGGCAGCGCGTCGGCTTCTTTCAGCGCCAGTTTCTGCTCGCCGCCAAATTTAAAGGCGTCGGAGACGTAGTATTTGCCCGCGGCATCGTCGGTCAGCGCCAGCTTCCACTCGTCGCCAGCAGGGTAGAGACCAAAGTTAAAGGTCTTACCGGCCTGATAGGAGCGATCCATCAGCACCTGCTGGGCGCGCTCCTGAGCGAGCTGGTTGGTGCTGCTGTAGTTGGTAAAGGCGATGGCGATGGTGCAAATGAGGGGGAACAGGACAAACAGCCCCATCCCGGCCACACCCGGATAAACATAGCGCCAGGCATAGGCTTTGCGGTTAGCAAAAATATAGAGGCCGATTGAGCTTAAAATCAGCGTCATCGCGGCAAACAGGTACTCCCCCTGGGCGTACATCAAAACAACAAGGTAACCCACCAGCAAGCCCAGCAGACCAATCACTGACCATTTCAGCGTGTCGCTTTGCCACCAGTGTTTCTTTTTAACGACATCCATGGGGTTCTTCCTCTACAACTGTGAAAACTTATTGTCAGGTGGCGCTCCGCTTACCTGACCTACGGTCCGAGCCGTAGTTGTAGGGCGGGTAAGCGAAGCGCCACCCGCCACTGTGACTTACTTGGTAATACGGCCCTGTGCATCTTTCAGCGCGGCATCCACGGTCTGACGACCGCTTGCTGCGTTGATGACCGCAGTACGGGTGGCATACCAGAAGGCAGCCATCTGCGGGATGTTCGGCATGATTTCGCCTTTCTCGGCGTTGCTCATGGTTGCCGCGATACGTGGATCTTTCGCCAGGGTTTCCTGGAAGGATTTCAGCGCGACAGCGCCCAGCGGTTTGTCCTTGTTAACTTCTTCCAGACCCTGATCGGTCAGCAGGTAGTTTTCGAGGAACTCTTTCGCCAGCTCTTTGTTCGGGCTGGCGGCGTTGATACCGGCACTCAGCACGCCAACGAATGGTTTAGACGGCTTGCCTTTGAAGGTTGGCAGCACCGCGACGCCGTAGTTGATTTTGCTCTTGTCGATGTTGGACCACGCCCACGGACCGTTGATGGTCATCGCGGTTTCGCCCTTGTTGAAGGCCGCTTCGGCGATGGAGTAATCGGTATCCGCGTTCATCTGTTTGTTCTTGATCAGGTCAACCAGGAAGGTCAGACCCGCTTTCGCGCCTGCGCTGTCCACGCCGACGTCTTTCACGTCGTATTTGCCGTTTTCAAACTTGAACGCATAACCGCCGTCGGCAGCAATCAGCGGCCAGGTGAAGTACGGCTCCTGCAGGTTGAACATCAGCGCGCTCTTACCTTTCGCCTTCAGCTCTTTATCCAGCGCCGGGATCTCTTCCCAGGTTTTTGGCGGGTTCGGTACCAGGTCTTTGTTGTAGATCAGGGAGAGCGATTCAACCGCGACCGGGTAAGCAATCAGCTTGCCGTTGTAACGCACGGCGTCCCAGGTGAACGGGAACAGCTTGTCCTGGAAGGCTTTATCCGGAGACACTTCCGCCAGCAGGCCAGACTGCGCGTAGCCGCCGAAACGGTCATGCGCCCAGAAGATAATGTCCGGGCCGTCGCCGGTGGCCGCAACCTGCGGGAATTTCTCTTCCAGCTTGTCCGGGTGCTCAACGGTGACTTTGATGCCGGTATCTTTCTCGAATTTTTTACCCACTTCGGCCAGACCGTTATAGCCTTTGTCGCCGTTAATCCAGATTACCAGCTTACCTTCTTCAATTTTGGCGAGCGCCGGAGCGGAAATCATCATTGCTGCCAGGGCGGACAATGCGAAAACGCGTGCGCCAGTCTTGATATTCATATCTGCCATCCTTTTTGGTGATGTGCTGTGGATACATTAAGGTGGTTCAACGTCGCTCAGTCTCCTTATTTGACATCCTCTTTCCATCCTCCTGTCCCCTACGCCCCACCCCCTCTTTATGTGATCTGCGTTGCATAACTTTCAGTTATGTGTCCCAGCGCACATAAAACCGCGGTCAATTTTGCCAGTGACATCACGAATTTAGCCTCAGCCCCCTGGGCGCGCTGTCTGAGTCCACTCTCTCATCCTCCCGCCTCCTCCCCCATAAAAAAGGCTGGGGGTGGAGGATTCGCGAGGCGGCCCGATACCGCATAGTCAGCCCATATTGAATGTTTCTGTTGATGACAGGCTGTAACAAGGGAGTAGGGCATGGCGAGCGTAGAACTGCGTAACGTAACGAAAGCCTGGGGCGACGTGGTGGTATCGAAAGATATCAATCTCGATATCCAGGAAGGTGAATTCGTGGTTTTTGTTGGCCCGTCAGGCTGTGGTAAATCCACGCTGCTGCGCATGATTGCCGGTCTGGAGACCATCACCAGCGGCGATCTGATGATTGGCGATACCCGGATGAACGATATCCCGCCTGCGGAGCGCGGCGTCGGGATGGTATTCCAGTCTTACGCACTTTATCCCCATCTCTCCGTTGCCGAGAACATGTCGTTCGGCCTCAAGCTGGCTGGCGCAAAAAAAGAGACCATTAACCAGCGCGTGACCCAGGTTGCCGAAGTGCTGCAGCTGGCGCACCTGCTGGAGCGTAAGCCGAAGGCGCTCTCCGGTGGTCAGCGTCAGCGTGTGGCGATTGGCCGTACGCTGGTGGCAGAGCCGCGCGTGTTCCTGCTCGATGAGCCGCTGTCGAACCTCGACGCCGCGCTGCGCGTGCAGATGCGTATTGAGATCTCCCGTCTGCACAAACGCCTTGGGCGCACCATGATTTACGTCACCCACGATCAGGTCGAAGCGATGACCCTGGCCGACAAGATTGTGGTGCTGGATGCCGGTCGCGTGGCGCAGGTCGGTAAACCGCTGGAGCTCTATCACTACCCGGCAGACCGCTTTGTTGCGGGCTTTATTGGCTCGCCAAAGATGAACTTCCTGCCGGTGAAAGTCACCGCGACCGCCATCGATCAGGTTCAGGTCGAACTGCCTAACCGCCAGCAGGTGTGGTTACCGGTAGACAGCGCGAACGTCAACGTAGGGGCCAACATGTCCCTTGGTATCCGCCCTGAGCATCTGCTGCCAAGCCACATCGCCGATGTGACTCTTGAAGGCGAGGTTCAGGTGGTTGAGCAGTTAGGTCATGAAACACAGATTCATATCCAGATCCCAGCCATTCGTCAGAACCTGGTCTACCGCCAGAACGACGTGGTGTTGGTAAAAGAGGGTGCCACATTCGCTATCGGCTTGCCGCCAGAGCGCTGCCATCTGTTCCGTGAGGATGGCACCGCATGTCGTCGGCTGCATCAGGAGCCCGGCGTTTAAGCAATCCCAATAATAAGCACGAAACCATCAGGTGAAGTGTTCAAAGAAAAGCAATGATCTCAGGAGATAGAATAATGATTACTCTGCGCAAAGTCCCTCTGGCACTCGCCATTGCGGCAGGCATCATGTCTGCCCAGGCCGGCGCTGTAGACTTTAAAGGTTATGCTCGTTCCGGCATTGGCTGGACCGGGAGTGGTGGCGAACAGCAGTGTTTCCAGGCAACAGGTGCACAAAGTAAATACCGTCTCGGTAACGAATGTGAAACCTATGCTGAGATTAAACTGGGCCAGGAAGTGTGGAAAGAGGGCGACAAGAGCTTCTACTTCGACACCAACGTAGCCTACTCCGTTGCACAGCAGAATGACTGGGAAGCGACCAGCCCGGCCTTCCGTGAAGCAAACGTGCAGGGTAAAAACCTGATCGAATGGCTGCCAGGCTCCACTATCTGGGCCGGTAAGCGCTTCTATCAGCGTCATGACGTTCACATGATCGACTTCTACTACTGGGATATCTCCGGTCCTGGTGCAGGTATCGAAAACATCGATCTGGGCTTCGGTAAACTGTCTCTGGCAGCGACCCGTTCTTCTGAGTCCGGCGGCTCTTCCGCGTTCTCAGACTTCGATACTGATGGCAACCGCGTTTACGACAATATCGTGCCAAACGACGTCTTTGACGTTCGTTTAGCGGGCATGGAAATCAACCCGGGCGGTACCCTGGAGCTGGGCGTTGACTACGGTCACACCAACATTCCTGACGACTACTACCTGCAGCCTGGCGCCTCTAAAGATGGCTGGATGTTCACCGCTGAACACACCCAGAGCATGCTGAAAGGCTTTAACAAGTTTGTGGTTCAGTACGCAACGGACTCTATGACCTCCAACGGTAAAGGTATCCCGCAGGGTGCGAGCCTGAACAACGACGGTTCTCTGATCCGCGTTCTCGACCACGGTGCGATCACCCTGGCTGACCAGTGGGATCTGATGTACGTCGGTATGTACCAGAACATCGACCGCGACAACAACAACGGTACCGAATGGTGGACCGTGGGTGTTCGTCCGATGTTCAAATGGACACCAATCATGTCCACCCTGCTGGAAGTTGGCTACGACAACGTCAAGTCTCAGAAAACTGACGACACCAACAGCCAGTACAAAATCACCCTGGCGCAACAGTGGCAGGCAGGCGACAGCATCTGGTCCCGTCCGGCTATCCGCGTCTTCGCAACCTACGCCAAGTGGGATGAGAAATGGGGTTACGCAGACAACGGTGACACTGGCTACACCTCTGGCGTAGCGTATAACGACACCTCTGCGAAAACCTTCAGCCGTGGCGACAACGATGAGTGGACCTTCGGTGCCCAGATGGAAATCTGGTGGTAATACGTAACTGACCTAAAAGAGGGGCGCAAGCCCCTCTCTTCTTAGGGTACTGCGCGCTATTGCCTGGCCAACGCAGTGCTAACGCAATCTGAGGTAATAACAATGAAAATGAAAAAAAGTCTCGTCGCGCTGTGCCTCTCTGCAGGGCTGCTGGCAAGCGTTCCAGCCGTTACCCTCGCCAGCGTCAATTTCGTACCGCAAAACACCAGCGCCGCGCCTGCTATTCCGGGAGCCGCGCTCCAGCAGCTGGTCTGGACGCCTGTTGATCAGTCCAAAGCCCAGACAACCCAACTCTCTACCGGTGGCCAGACCTTAAACGTGGCGGGGATCGCCGGTCCGGTGGCTGCCTACAGCGTGCCGGCTAACATTGGCGAAATCACTCTGACGCTGACAAGCGTTGTGGATAAACAGACCAGCGTATTTGCACCGAACGTGCTGATTCTGGACCAGAATCTGACACCATCGGCCTACTTCCCGAGCGAATACTTCACCTACCAGGAACCGGGCGTGATGAGCGCCGATCGCCTGGAAGGGGTGATGCGCCTGACGCCAGCGCTGGGCCAGCAGAAATTGTATGTGCTGGTGTTCACCACCGATAAAGATCTGCAGCAAACCACCAAACTTCTCGATCCGGCTAAAGCCTATGCCAAAGGCACCGGCAACGCCGTACCGGATATCCCGGACCCGATTGCCCGTCACGTGACGGATGGCCAGCTGAAGCTGAAAGTGTCTACCAATAACGCCTCCAGCGTGCTGGTTGGCCCACTGTTTGGCTCTTCCGGCCCGGGCCCGGTCACGGTCGGTAATACCGCCGCACCTGCACCTGTATATGCCGCACCGGCCCCAGCGCAAGCCGCCGCCCCGGTTGCCGCGCCAGCCGTTGCCCCGACTCCGGCTCCGGCGAAGAAGAGCGAGCCGGTACTGAACGATACCGAAACCTACTTCAATCAGGCCATTAAACAGGCAGTCGCAAAAGGTGACGTCGATAAAGCGCTGAAACTGCTTGATGAAGCAGAGCGTTTAGGCTCAACCACTGCCCGTTCCACCTTTATCAGCAGTGTAAAAGGCAAGGGGTGACCGTCTCCCCACAGTGCTGATTTTGTCAGTAGTTTGGTGCGCCCTTCCGGGCGCACTTTTTTTGCGCGGGATGCTGCTGTTGCATCTCTGTTGCGATAATGATCGCTAACTTGCGTTTGCCCGCCCTCATTGCCCGTTTCTGCGATACAATAGCTTTACGTTATGTATCGGAGAGTCTGGCATGTCACACCCCGCGCTTTTGCTCCTGCGTGCGCTGCGCTATTTCGACGAAATCCCCGCGCTGGAACCGGAGCAGCTCGACTGGCTGCTGCTGGAAGATTCCATGACCAAACGTTTTGAGCAGCAGGGCAAGAAAGTCACCGTTACCCTCATTCAGGAGGGGTTTGTCACGCCTGACGCGGTTGCGGATGAACTGCCGTTACTGCCGAAAGAGGCGCGCTACTGGCTGCGGGAGATCCTGCTGTGTGCCGACGGCGAGCCGTGGCTGGCCGGGCGCACCGTGGTGCCAGAGTCCACCCTCACCGGGCCGGAGATGGCGCTGCAGCAGATGGGCAAAACCCCGCTGGGACGTTATCTGTTCACCTCCTCCGAGCTGACCCGTGATTTTATTGAAATTGGGCGCGATGCCGGGCTGTGGGGACGCCGTTCCCGCCTGCGCTTAAGTGGTAAACCCTTGATGCTGACCGAGCTGTTTTTACCGGCGTCACCGTTGTATTAAGAGGAAGAGAAAATGGAGTGGAGTCTGAAGCAGAACAAGCTGCTGGCGTACCACCGCCTGATGCGAACGGATAAGCCGATCGGTGCCTTATTGCTGCTGTGGCCGACCTTGTGGGCGCTGTGGGTGGCTACCCCCGGGCTGCCGCCGCTGTGGATCCTGGCGGTATTCGTGGCGGGCGTCTGGCTGATGCGTGCCGCAGGCTGTGTGGTTAACGACTATGCCGATCGCAAATTTGACGGCCACGTGAAACGCACGGCCAACCGCCCGCTGCCGAGCGGCGACGTCACCGAGAAAGAGGCGCGCACGCTGTTTGTGGTGCTGGTCCTGCTCTCGTTCCTGCTGGTGTTAACCCTGAACACCATGACTATTCTGCTCTCCGTGGCAGCGCTGGCTCTGGCCTGGGTCTATCCGTTTATGAAGCGCTACACCCATCTGCCGCAGGTGGTGCTGGGAGCCGCCTTTGGCTGGTCGATTCCGATGGCGTTTGCCGCCGTCAGCGAAAGTGTGCCGCTGAGCTGCTGGCTGATGTTCCTGGCTAACATCCTCTGGGCGGTGGCCTACGACACCCAGTACGCGATGGTGGATCGCGACGACGATCTGAAGATTGGCATCAAATCGACCGCCATTCTGTTTGGTCGTCAGGACAAACTGATTATCGGGATTTTGCAGGTGGCGGTGCTGGCGCTGATGGTGGCGATTGGCTACCTGAACCAGCTTGGCGGAGCGTTCTACGCGGCGGTTGCGGCGGCGGGCGTGCTGTTTATCTACCAGCAAAAGCTGATTGCCAACCGCGAGCGCGAAGCCTGTTTTAAAGCGTTTTTGAATAACAACTATGTGGGGCTGGTGTTGTTTGTCGGGTTAGCGATTAGCTACTGGGCATAAAAAAGCCCGGTGGCGCTAGCGCTTACCGGGCCTACAGGTTCTGTATCGTAGGCCGGGTAAGGCGAAGCCGCCACCCGGCATTTTTTATGCACTACTCGCCCTGCGTCGCGCTCTCAATCGTTAAGCGCACATCGGAGGTAATCAGGTCCGCCAGCATCTGGTAAACCTTCATTGTCTCTTCCGGCTCGGCATCGCCGCTGTCACTGATATAACCCTCGTCACGCAGCGTCAACACCAGTGAACTGAAGACCGCTTTGTCGAAGAACTCCGGTGCGTTGATGCCGTGCAGCATCGACAGGCGCTGTGCCAGCGTGCGGCTCTCTTTCTCCAGCGTCCCGCGGTTGATCGACGGGTTGGCGCTCAGCAGCCAGAAGGTAATGGCGTAGCGCTGGACGGTTTCGCGTGCACCCGCTGCCAGCAGCTGCAGCGTACGTGAGTGGGCGGTGTTGATCACCAGCACGTCATCTTTCAGCGTTATCAGCCCCTGGCGAACCAGCTCTTCGATATGCTTATCCAGCACCTCAGCCAGCTCGTCGCTGTTCCAGCGCAGGAACAGTTCGGCTTTCAGCATCGGATAGAGCGTCGTGACATTATCCAGCAGCGCCTGACGGGTGATCTGGCGATGTTGGGTCACGATGGCCGCCATCAGCGATGGCACCATCAGCATATGGGCGATGTTGTTGCGGTAGTAGGTCATCAGTACCGCCTGCTCGCGCGGCAGAATGATGATATCGCCGATGGTGTCTTTCTCGACCTCGAACTTGTTCATCTGCAGGGCGTGATCGATGAGCTCGCTGGCGCTGGCGGTGGGTACCGTGGCGTCTGAGGCATAGGGCACGTTGCGCATCAGGTTCAGGTAGCAGTCGATCTGCTCGGTCAGCTGCTCGCGGGTGAGCGAACGCTGGCGCGAGGCAAGCAGGGCGGTGCAGCACAGGTTCATGGCGTTGGCCGCCCCGGCGTTGTTAATCCGCACCATCAGATCGGCAGCAATGGCGTTAACCGTCGGCGTCAGCCAGGCCGGACGCACCGCTTCGATGGGATCGATAGACTCGCGCCACTCCGGTACCCGGTTGTTAAGGTAGGTCATCAGCGGCATCGGTTCGCCGAAGTTAACATACCCCTGGCCGAGGTTACGCAGCTTGCTTAAGCCGCGCAGCATCTGCAGCAGGCTCTCTTTTTCTTTGGTAGCACCGCGCAGCTCTTTGGCGTAAGTGCCCACTTCCATCACGTGCTCGTAACCGATGTAAATCGGCACCAGGGTGATAGGGCGCGTGCCGCCGCGCAGCATCGCCTGAATGGTCATCGACAGGGTGCCAGTCTTCGGATCGAGCAGACGCCCGGTACGGGAACGGCCGCCCTCCACGAAGTACTCGACGGAATAGCCGCGGCTGAACAGCTCACCAAGGTATTCACGGAACACGGTGGAGTAGAGCTTGTTGCCTTTGAAGGTACGACGAATAAAGAACGCACCCAGTCGACGGAAGATCGGGCCTGCTGGCCAGAAGTTGAGGTTAATGCCCGCCGCAATGTGCGGTGGCACCAGCCCCTGATGGTAGAGCACGTACGAGAGCAGCAGATAGTCCATGTGGCTGCGGTGGCAGGGCACGTAGACGATCTCATGGCCGTCGTGGGCCAGCTGGCGCACGCGCTCGGCGTTGTGCACGTTGATGCCCTGATAGAGACGGTTCCAGGTGAAGCTCAGGATACGGTCGCTCAGGCGGATCATCTCGTAGGAGAAGTTGGCGGCAATCTCTTCCATCAGGGCGATGGCGTTTTGTTGCGCCTTCTCATGGGAGATCTTTTTGCTGCGCGCTTCGTCTTCGACGGCACGGGCGATGGCTTTTGACGCCAGCAGTTTGTTGAACAGATCCTGGCGAGCAGGCAGGCGCGGGCCTACCGCGGCAAGACGCTGACGGGCAAAGTGCATACGCGCCACGCGGGCCAGCTTCTGGGCGATGGTTTTATCCGTACCGTGCTCATCGGCCATGCGGCGCAGTGAAACCGACGGTGAAAAACGGACAAAGCTGTCGCGGCCCAGCCAGTTGACGGCGAAAAACTTCTGTACCCCGTTAAGCATGCGCAACGGCGGGTTCTCTTCGCCTTTGTCGCGCCCCGGGCGACGGCCAAACATCACTGATACCGGCACCATCTGCACATCCAGCAGCGGATTGCTGCGGTGCAGGTCGAGGTAGTCATGGAACAGCTTGATCGACTCTTCTTTCGGCGTGTACCAGGTGAAGACGCGAGGACCGCCGTGGATAAAGATGTAGCGTGGCAGCAGGGTGCCGTCGATCTCCAGCGGCTCCAGCGGATCCGGGAGATCGTGCGCCAGGCACTGGGCGCGCAGCGTCAGCAAGTCGGCCTTCGAGTTGTAAGGCAAAACGTACATAATAGGACGCGAGGTATCGAGTCCCAATTCCAGGGTTGGAACCGCCGGAATAGACTTGCTTTTTACCAGGACGCTTAATGGTAAATTAAGTAATTTGTAGTAAATTCGTGGCCAGCCAGACATAAACGATGTAAAGCCTCTGGTTAAAAATGCAATTGCGGCGCAAGGATAACAGAAAGCGCGCAAAATTTCTGTTGTTACCCGTCATACTTCCGGTGGCTGCGCCAGGCGCTTAAACCACCGTTTCTGACGCTATTTTCGAAGAAAGGTTTCTTTTAATGGCCAACAATACCACTGGGTTAACCCGAATTATTAAAGCTGCCGGCTATTCATGGAAAGGCATTCGTGCTGCCTGGATCAATGAAGCCGCTTTTCGCCAGGAGGGGGTTGCTGTCATCGCGGCGATTATTATTGCCTGCTGGCTGGACGTTGATCCCATCACCCGCGTACTGCTGATTGGCTCGGTGATGTTGGTGATGATAGTCGAAATTCTGAACAGCGCGATCGAGGCGGTGGTCGATCGTATTGGTAGTGACTACCACGAGCTGTCGGGGCGGGCGAAAGACATGGGCTCCGCCGCTGTGCTGATGGCGATTATCGTTGCCCTGTTTACCTGGGTCACGCTGCTTTGGGGACATTTGCGATAAGCCTTCAGAAACCGAACAAGTCTCTGGTTTTTTATGCGGTTTGTGGTTCCAAAATCACCTTTAGCTGTATATACTCACAGCATAACTGTATATACACCCAGGGGGCGGAATGAAAGCGTTAACGACCAGGCAGCAAGAGGTGTTTGATCTCATTCGGGATCATATCGGCCAGACGGGAATGCCGCCGACGCGTGCAGAAATTGCGCAGCGTCTGGGCTTCCGTTCTCCAAACGCCGCTGAAGAGCACCTTAAAGCCCTGGCGCGTAAGGGTGTGCTTGAGATTGTGTCCGGCGCTTCGCGTGGTATCCGTCTGCTGGTTGAAGCAGAAGAGGGCCTTCCGCTCGTCGGTCGCGTCGCTGCGGGGGAACCGCTGCTGGCGCAACAGCACATTGAAGGCCACTATCAGGTCGATCCTGGCATGTTCAAACCGAGCGCGGACTTCTTGCTGCGCGTCAGCGGGATGTCCATGAAGGATATCGGGATTCTGGACGGCGATCTGCTGGCGGTACATAAAACGCAGGACGTGCGCAACGGCCAGGTCGTTGTGGCGCGCATCGATGACGAAGTCACCGTTAAGCGCCTGAAGAAACAGGGCAACACGGTGCAGCTCCTGCCGGAAAACAACGAGTTTTCCCCGATTGTTGTCGATCTGCGTGAACATAACTTCTCCATCGAAGGGCTGGCGGTAGGCGTCATCCGCAACGGTGAATGGTTATAACGTCTTCCTGACAGACTGCGGCAACGCCGCAGTCTGCTTTTCCCGTCTCTCCCGGTCATACACATGTCTCTGCTGACTGCTTCAGACAAGGCGTTATGGCGTCTTGCCCTCCCGATGATCGTCTCCAATATCAGCGTCCCTCTGCTGGGGCTGGTGGACACTGCCGTCATCGGTCATCTGGATTCTCCTGTCTATCTTGGCGGTGTCGCCATCGGTGCGACGGCGACCAGCTTCCTGTTTATGCTGCTGCTCTTTTTGCGCATGAGCACCACCGGCCTGACTGCCCAGGCGTATGGCGCGAAAGATCCGCTGCGTCTGGCCCGGGCGCTGGTGCAGCCGCTGATCCTGGCTCTCGGTGCCGGGCTGCTGATTGTGCTGCTGCGCACGCCGCTTATCGACCTGGCGCTGCATATCGTAGGCGGCAGCGAGGATGTACTGCATCAGGCGCGACGCTTCCTTGAGATCCGCTGGCTCAGCGCCCCGGCATCGCTGGCTAATCTGGTGCTGCTCGGCTGGCTGCTGGGGGTCCAGTATGCCCGCGCGCCGGTGATCCTGCTGGTGGTGGGGAACCTGCTCAATATCGTGCTGGATCTGTGGCTGGTGATGGGGCTACAGATGAACGTCCAGGGCGCAGCCCTGGCGACCGCTATCGCCGAATACGCCACTTTGCTCATAGGCCTGTGGATGGTCTGGCGGGTACTGGCCCTGCGCGGTATTTCGCTGGCGCTGCTGAAGGCGAGCTGGCGCGGGAATATCCGCAAGCTGCTGGCCCTCAATCGCGACATCATGCTGCGCTCGCTGTTGCTACAACTCTGCTTCGGGGCGCTGACGGTGCTGGGCGCGCGGCTGGGGCCGGAGATTATCGCCGTCAACGCCGTTCTGATGACGCTGTTGACCTTTACCGCCTACGCGCTGGATGGCTTTGCCTATGCGGTTGAGGCGCACTCCGGGCAGGCCTATGGCGCACGCGAAAGCGGCCAGCTGCGCGAGGTGTGGCGGGCAGCCTGCCGTCAGTCTGGTATGGTGGCGCTGGCCTTCGCCCTTGTCTATGCTCTGGCTGGCAACCAAATCGTTGCGCTGCTGACCTCTTTGCCCGAGCTGCGGGCGCTGGCGAGCCATTACCTTATCTGGCAGGTGGTTCTGCCGATGGTGGGCGTCTGGTGCTATCTGCTGGATGGCATGTTTATCGGCGCAACCCGGGGAGCCGAGATGCGCAACAGCATGGCCGTCGCGGCCGCCGGTTTTGGCCTCACGCTCTTTACCCTGCCGTGGCTCGGCAACCACGGCCTGTGGTTGGCGTTGAGCGTCTTCCTGGCCCTGCGGGGCCTGTCTCTGGCCTGGATCTGGCGGCGTCACTGGCGCAACGGCACCTGGTTTCAGTAGCGGCTTCGTCTGACGAAATGGTAAAAGATTCCGAATAACAAACCCAACGCCGCAGGCTTATCTATAATTATTATCACGTCCAGCACGAAATGAACTTCAGGACGAACTTAACCTTAACGACCGAACGAAGAGGAATCGATGATGAATAAAGACCAAGTCGGCGGTAACTGGAAGCAATTCAAAGGTAAAGTAAAAGAACAGTGGGGTGACCTGACTGACGATGACATGACCGTTATCGAAGGTAAACGTGACCAGCTGGTGGGTAAAATTCAGGAACGCTATGGATACGAGAAAGACCAGGCGGAGAAAGAAGTTGGTGACTGGGAAACCCGTAACAACTACCGCTGGTAAGTAACTACTACCCGCAGGTACATGGATGTGCGCCCAGGGCGACCTTAAGGTCGCCCGTTTTTTTGTGCTCAGCGCGGCTTCTTTTTCAGCTGGATAGAGTGATCGTGTTGACAATTTTCCTGATGGCGGCAGGCCTCGACTTCAACGCAGTTGCGGCACAGGCCGTGCGCTTCAATCACGTTGTGGCGTAGGGCAAAGCCCATCTTTGCCGCCAGAGTATGCATAATATCTTCCACCCCTTCGGCACCTTCTTCCTTCACGCTGCCGCAGCGATCGCAGATAAACATCGCTGAGGTGTGGGTCGGCTGATCGAACAGGTGACACAGCACGTAGCTGTTGGTCGATTCCACCTTATGCACAAAGCCCTGCTCGAGTAAAAAATCGAGCGCCCGATAAACGGTTGGAGGCTTCGCCTGCGGCTCGCTTTCGCGCAGCAGGTCGAGCAGATCGTAGGCGCTGATGGCCCCGTTCTGCAGGCTCAACAGACGCAACACTTCAAGGCGCTGCGGAGTCAGGCGCACATTGCGTTGCGCGCAGAGCTTTTCGGCTTGCGCTAACAGTGCCTGCATTGTGGTCGTTTCCATTTTGCACCTCGAATAACGTCGAATGAGAAACCCTCACTTTATCATGTTCTGGTCCAAACGCCGAGATCCACCGGGTATGCTATACCTGACGAAAACCCGCAGGAGAATAAAACCATGAAAAGACCTGACTGCATTCGACACTGGCGCGACGTCGAAGGCCCGGACAACTCCACCTATCCCGACAGCACAGAGCATTTTTCCATTGGTGCGCCGCTGGCCCGCGCGCTGGGGCTCAGCCGTCTCGGTATCCACCACGAACGTCTGCCGCCGGGACGTCGCACCTCCTATCCGCATGCCGAAAGCGATGAAGAAGAATTTATCTTTGTACTGGAGGGTTATCCTGAAGCCTGGATCAACGGTTATTTATGGAAACTTGAACCGGGAGACAGCGTGGGATTTCCGGCCGGAACGGGCGTCTGCCACACCTTTATTAATAACACCACGGAAGAAGTGCGGTTATTAGTCGTGGGCGAAGCGAATAAAAAATATAACCGAATTTATTATCCGCTGAATGCGGTATATGCCGCTACTCGGGAAGATCGCTGGATAGATCATCCGCCACAATTTTTTGGTCCTCATGATGGAAAACCAGGGCGAAATTAATTTCTTGTTCTATACCTACTTAAAGCCATAAGGAAATCAACAGCTTAATCTAATACGAAAGTTTAAGATATATTCGGCTCCTAATACTTTTTTCACAGAGGACGTATTCCCCTGCGCGGCATATAGCCGCGGGGGTTAATTCACCCAAAATAAGTCAGGTGTCCTGTGAAAATAAAATTCAAACTTTCTGTGGCTGGAATTGCCACCACCTTTCTATTGGCTAATCAGGCTGGAGCAGCCAATACCTGGACGGAAGCACGTGGTGATGCAATGGGCGGGACAGGCGTTGCGTCGGCGCATTATAGCAGCGGGGTATTAATTAATCCGGCCCTGCTGGCAAAATCGAAAGATGAAGATGATATTGCGATTATTTTCCCCTCGGTGGGGGCGCAAATAAGCGATAAAGATAATTTGCAGGATAAGATCGACGAAATCAGCGATGAGATCAGCGAGGATCGGCAGATGATCGACGATCTCACCGTGGCGGGGATCCTGGCCGATCCTCAGGGCACGCTCAGGGAGCTGCAGGGGGCTGCAGGCAACCTGGCCGACCAGCTGGAGTTTCTCGAAGGTAAAACCGCCCACGCCAACGCCGGAGGTGGGATAGCCGTCAGTATACCGGGCTCGGGACTGTCGATGGCGTTTGTCGCCAAGGCCAATGCCCACGGGCGTGTCAGCTCGGAGATCGATCGGCAGGATATCGATTTTTTGCGCCGACTGCAGGGTAGCCCGGTGATGACTAACCAGATGGCGCTCGGGGCGGCGCGAAACGGCAGTGACGTGATTACCCGCAATCTTAACTCTGTCGCCATGGGCCGGGGGGCTATCGTCTCCGACTACGGTGTGGCAATCGCCCGTCAGTTTGAATTCAACGACCTGCCGGTTTCGGTGGGCGTGACGCCAAAGCTGCAGCAAACCTGGCTCTGGAACTACACCACCTCCATTTATACCTACGACAGCAGCGACTTTAGCAGCAGCCGCTACCGTAATGACGATACCAGCTTTAACGTCGATGTCGGCGTCGCGGTGGACTTCGGTGAAAACTGGACGGTGGGCCTGAGCGGGCAAAACCTCTTCTCGCGTGATATCGATACCAAAGACATCCGCATTCTCAACGGTCGTACCGGGCAGGAGGTGAGCTATCAGGACACCTACCAGATCCGCCCTCTGGTTACGGCCGGCGTGGCCTGGCACACCGGTCTGCTCACCCTCAGCGCCGATGGCGATCTGACCGAAACCAAAGGCTTCAAAAGTGAAGATAACGCCCAGTACGTCGGCGTGGGGGCGGAAATCACCCCACTGGGCTGGCTGGCGGTGCGCGGCGGCTTTCGCGCTGACGTGAGGGGCAACGACAGTAACGTCTTTACCGGCGGGTTAGGCTTTGCGCCCTTTAATACGGTCCATATCGATCTGACCGGCATTTACGGCGAAGACGAAACCTGGGGCGCCGGAGCGCAGTTCAGCGTGTCCTTCTGACGGGATCCGGAGGCGCTCTGCCTCCGGCGAAGTATGTGCTATAGTAGCGCCCCATTTTCACCAGATGCTTAAAACTTCGCCATGTCGTCAGAAAACTCGTCCATCTACCTAGCCCACCGTTTTTCCATCGCGCCGATGCTCGACTGGACAGACAGACATTGCCGCTACTTCCTGCGCCAGCTGTCGCGCCACACCCTGCTCTATACCGAGATGGTGACCACCGGGGCAATTATTCATGGCAAGGGCGACTATCTCGCCTACAGCGAAGAGGAACATCCGGTGGCGTTGCAGCTGGGCGGCAGCGATCCGGCCGCGCTGGCGCACTGCGCGAAGCTGGCAGAGGAGCGGGGTTACGACGAGATCAACCTCAACGTCGGCTGTCCTTCCGACCGCGTGCAGAACGGCATGTTTGGCGCCTGCCTGATGGGCAATGCGCAGCTGGTGGCCGACTGCGTGAAAGCGATGCGCGACGTGGTCTCCATTCCGGTGACGGTCAAAACCCGTATCGGCATCGACGACCAGGACAGCTACGAGTTTCTCTGTGATTTCATCGGCACGGTGGCCGGGAAGGGCGAGTGCGAGATGTTTATCATTCATGCCCGTAAAGCCTGGCTCTCTGGCCTGAGCCCGAAAGAGAACCGTGAGATCCCGCCTCTGGACTACCCCCGCGTCTATCAGCTGAAGCGCGATTTCCCGCAGCTGACGATGTCCATTAACGGCGGCATCAAGTCGCTGGAAGAGGCGAAAGCGCACCTGCAGCATATGGATGGCGTGATGGTGGGCCGTGAGGCGTACCAGAATCCGGGCGTGCTGGCGGCGGTGGACCGTGAAATCTTTGGTATGGATGTTGCCGATCGCGATCCGGTGGCGGTGGTACGGGCGATGTTCCCTTACATCGAGCGCGAGCTGAGCAACGGAACCTATCTGGGCCATATCACCCGCCATATGCTGGGCCTGTTCCAGGGTATACCGGGCGCGCGCCAGTGGCGACGTTACCTGAGTGAAAATGCCCATAAAGCGGGTGCCGATATCGAGGTGCTGGAGCAGGCGCTGCGTCTGGTGGCAGACAAGCGATAATTTTCACCAAAACTTCGTCAAATTCACCACGCCCGGCGCCGCATCGCCGGGCGTTTTGCTTTCATATCAATATCTTATTTTTGGCATGGATCTTGTAATGGTCATAGCAGCGTATCGTTGTGATGCATTTGGGGAGAGAGCCATGCTGGAACTACTTTTTGTGATTGGATTTTTTGTCATGCTGTTGGCAACCGGCGTCTCGCTGTTAGGGATCATTGCCGCACTGGTGGTCGCCACTGTGGTGATGTTTATCGGGGGATTATTTGCCCTGATGCTGAAACTGTTGCCGTGGCTACTGCTGGCAGTGGCGGTGGTGTGGGCGATACGGGCGATTAAATCGCCAAAACTCCCACGCTATCAGCGCAATAACCGTTTTCGTTACTAAGGTATTGAGCGGTTCGTCACATCCTTGCAACTTTTACGGCAGCATTCCTTAGAACAGAATAGGATTTAGTTATCGAATCTGTCACTATGACCGCCGTTAAAGAATTCATCGAGCTGTACCCTACATACAGCCGAACAAAAAAAGAAAAGAAAAGGGCTTCCCACGGGAAGCCCAATTTCTTATTAGGGGATCAGTAAACTCGACCCCTGTGTCGCCCGGCTCTCCAGCACTTCATGCGCACGTTGCGCATCGCTCAGCGGATACTTCTGCGCCTCTGCCACATCCACCTTTATCACCCCGCTGGCAATCAGCGAGAACAGCTCGTTGCTGGCCTCAACCAGTTCGTCGTGGTTGGTGATATAGCCCTGCAGCGAAGGGCGGGTGGCGAACAGCGAACCCTTCTGGTTCAGAATGCCCAGGTTCACCCCGGTCACCGGGCCGGAGGCGTTGCCGAAGCTGACCATCAGCCCGCGGCGTTGCAGACAGTCCAGCGAGGCTTCCCAGGTGTCTTTCCCCACCGAGTCATACACCACGCGCACCTTCTTGCCGCCGGTGATCTCTTTCACGCGTTCGACAATGCTCTCTTCGCGGTAGTTAATCACCTGCCAGGCACCCGCCTGCAGCGCCCGCTGGGCCTTTTGCGCATTGCCGACCGTACCGATCAGTTTTGCCCCCAGCGCTTTGGCCCACTGGCAGGCGATGAGGCCCACACCACCGGCGGCGGCGTGGAACAGGAACTGTTCGTCAGGTTTGATCTCATAGGTTTTGCGCAGCAGGTAGAAGACCGTCAGCCCCTTCAGGAAGGAAGCTGCTGCCTGCTCATACGAGATGGCGCCGGGGAGGATCGCGGCTTTGTCAGCCGGGACGTTGTGAACGGAGCTGTAGGCCCCGAGAGCCGATTGCGCATACACCACGCGATCGCCCTCTTTAATATGTTTTACCGCGCTGCCGACTTTAACCACCACGCCCGCCGCCTCGGTGCCCAGACCGCTTGGCAGAGCAGGGGGCGGATAGAGCCCGCTGCGGATGTAGGTGTCGATATAGTTAATACCAATGGCTTTGTTTTCGACCTGGATTTCGTTATCACCAGGCGCGGCAGGAGTGAACTCTACTGCCCTGAGAACGTCCGGGCCACCGTGCTTATGAAATTCAATACGCGTTGCCATGCTCCCTCCATTAGAATTAGAAAATATGGTAATCTTTCGACCCACTCTCTATCTCGGTAACTCCATTCACTATGGCAGGAAACAAACCCTTCAACAAACAGACTGAACCCCGTGAACGCGATCCGCAGTTAGCCGGGTTAAAGGTCCCGCCGCACTCGATTGAAGCGGAACAGTCGGTGTTGGGCGGTTTAATGCTGGATAATGAGCGCTGGGACGACGTCGCCGAGCGCGTGGTCACCGACGATTTCTATACCCGTCCGCACCGCCATATCTTTACCGAAATGGCGCGACTGCAGGAATCCGGCAGCCCCATCGACCTGATCACGCTCGCGGAATCGCTGGAGCGTCAGGGGCAACTGGAGTCAGTCGGCGGCTTTGCCTATCTGGCTGAACTGTCGAAAAACACGCCAAGTGCGGCGAACATCAGCGCCTATGCCGATATCGTGCGCGAACGTGCCGTCGTGCGCGACATGATCTCCGTTGCCAACGAAATCGCCGAAGCCGGTTTCGATCCCCAGGGCCGAAACAGCGACGAACTGCTCGACCTGGCCGAGTCCCGGGTGTTTAAAATCGCCGAAAGCCGCGCCAATAAGGACGAAGGGCCGAAGAACATCGCCGAAGTGCTGGACGCCACCGTCTCGCGTATCGAACAGTTGTTCCAGCAACCGCATGACGGCGTGACCGGGGTTAACACCGGCTATGACGATCTGAATAAAAAGACCGCGGGACTGCAGCCCTCGGATCTGATTATCGTCGCTGCGCGTCCATCGATGGGTAAAACGACATTTGCGATGAACCTCGTCGAAAACGCGGCGATGTTGCAGGATAAGCCGGTACTCATCTTTAGTCTGGAGATGCCCTCCGAGCAGATCATGATGCGTTCTCTGGCCTCGCTGTCGCGCGTGGACCAGACCCGGATCCGTACCGGCCAGCTGGACGACGAAGACTGGGCGCGGATCTCCGGCACCATGGGCATTCTGCTGGAAAAACGGAACATCTATATCGATGACTCCTCCGGCCTGACGCCAACGGAAGTGCGCTCCCGCGCGCGCCGTATTGCCCGTGAACATGGCGGCATCGGCCTTATCATGATCGACTACCTCCAGCTGATGCGCGTCCCGTCTCTCTCTGACAACCGTACGCTGGAGATCGCCGAAATCTCCCGCTCGCTGAAAGCGCTGGCGAAAGAGCTGCAGGTGCCGGTCGTGGCGCTGTCGCAGCTTAACCGCTCCCTGGAACAGCGCGCCGACAAGCGTCCGGTCAACTCCGACCTGCGTGAATCCGGCTCCATCGAGCAGGATGCCGACTTGATCATGTTCATCTACCGTGACGAGGTTTATCACGAGAACAGCGACCTGAAAGGTATCGCGGAAATTATTATCGGTAAGCAGCGTAACGGCCCAATCGGTACGGTGCGTCTGACCTTTAACGGACAGTGGTCGCGTTTCGACAACTATGCCGGTCCTCAATATGATGATGAGTAACTCTCCGTCATCCTTCACGTCCCTGCAACGCGAATGATTTTGGTGAGTCTTTTTATTAAGGAAATCAAATGCAAGCGGCAACAGTAGTTATTAACCGCCGCGCTCTGCGTCACAACCTGCAACGCCTGCGTGAACTGGCGCCCGCCAGCAAACTGGTTGCAGTCGTGAAAGCGAACGCTTACGGACACGGTCTCATCGAGACCGCGCGAACGCTCCCCGATGCCGACGCCTTTGGCGTCGCCCGTCTCGAAGAAGCCCTGCGCCTGCGCGAAGGGGGAATCACCCAGCCGATCCTGCTGCTCGAAGGCTTCTTCAATGCCGCCGATCTGCCGACCATTGCAGTGCAAAAGCTGCATACCGCCGTGCACAATAGGGAACAGCTCGAGGCGCTGGAAAACGCCGCGCTCAGCGAGCCCGTTACCGTGTGGATGAAGCTCGACACCGGCATGCACCGTCTGGGCGTGCGCCCGGAGCAGGCAGAGGCGTTTTATCAGCGCTTGAGCCAGTGCAAAAACGTTCGCCAGCCGGTCAATATCGTCAGCCATTTTGCCCGCGCCGATGAGCCCGAATGCGGTGCCACCGAGCAGCAGCTCGATATCTTCAACACCTTCTGCGAAGGCAAGCCAGGGAAGCGCTCTATCGCGGCATCCGGCGGCATTTTGCTCTGGCCGCAGTCCCATTTCGACTGGGCGCGTCCGGGCATTATTCTCTACGGCGTCTCGCCGCTGGAGGGTAAACCCTGGGGGCAAGATTTCGGTTTTCAGCCGGTGATGTCGCTCACCTCCAGCCTGATTGCGGTGCGCGAGCACAAAGCCGGGGAGCCGGTCGGCTACGGCGGAACCTGGATCAGCGAGCGCGACACCCGTCTGGGCGTGGTGGCGATGGGCTACGGCGACGGCTATCCCCGCGCGGCGCCATCCGGTACCCCGGTACTGGTGAATGGCCGTGAAGTTACGATTGTTGGGCGCGTGGCGATGGACATGATCTGCGTTGACCTCGGGCCAGAGGCGCAGGAGAAAGCGGGCGATCCGGTGACCCTGTGGGGCGAAGGTTTACCCGTCGAACGGATTGCAGAAATCACAAAAGTAAGTGCTTACGAACTTATCACGCGACTGACGTCGCGGGTCGCGATGCACTATCTCGACTGATGGCTATGTTCCCTCTCCCCTGTGGGGAGAGGGTCAGGCTGAGGGGAAACAGACCGCACCGCAGGTTCTGTCGCCCACACCCCATCTTCCTTAACATCCTCTCGATCTTCTGCCGCTTCCGGTTTATTGTTGAATTCCCTGCCTCATTATTATCCGGAGAACCATCGCGTGTTCCAGAAAGTCGACGCCTATGCTGGCGACCCCATCCTCTCCTTAATGGAGCGTTTCAAAGAAGATCCGCGCAGCGATAAAGTTAACCTCAGCATCGGTCTGTACTACAACGAAGCGGGCATTATTCCGCAGCTGCAGGCGGTGGCCAAAGCCGAAGCGCGTCTGAACGCCACGCCGCACGGCGCGTCGCTCTATCTGCCGATGGAAGGGCTTAACAGCTACCGTCACACCATTGCCCCGCTGCTGTTTGGTGCAGACCATCCGGTGCTGGCACAGAAGCGTGTCGCCACTATCCAGACCCTGGGCGGTTCCGGTGCGCTGAAAGTCGGTGCCGACTTCCTGCACAAGTATTTTCCGGAATCCGGCGTCTGGGTAAGCGATCCGACCTGGGAAAACCATGTTGCCATCTTTGAAGGCGCAGGTTTTACGGTGAACACCTATCCGTGGTTCGACGACCAGACCAACGGCGTGCGCGTGGCCGCGCTGCTGGAAAAACTGAACACCCTGCCGGAGCGCAGCATTGTGCTGCTCCATCCGTGCTGCCATAACCCGACCGGGGCCGACCTGACTAACGATCAGTGGGATGCGGTTATCGAGGTGCTGAAAGCCCGCAACCTGATCCCGTTCCTCGACATTGCCTATCAGGGCTTTGGCGCCGGGATGGAAGAGGATGCCTACGCCATTCGCGCCATCGCCAGCGCAGGCCTGCCGGCGCTGGTCAGCAACTCCTTCTCCAAAATTTTCTCGCTGTACGGCGAACGTGTCGGTGGCCTGTCCGTGGTCTGCGAAGATCAGGAAGCCGCCGGGCGCGTGCTCGGCCAGCTGAAAGCCACCGTACGCCGCATCTACTCCAGCCCGCCAAACTTTGGTGCGCAGGTGGTGGCGACCGTACTGGGCGATGACGAACTCAAAGCCGAGTGGCTGGCAGAGGTGGAAGCGATGCGTACCCGCATTCTGGCCATGCGTCAGACGCTGGTGGATGTGCTGAAGGACGCCGTTCCGGGGCACAATTTCGACTACCTGCTGCAGCAGCGCGGCATGTTCAGCTATACCGGCTTCAGCGCGCAGCAGGTGGATCGCCTGCGCGAGGAGTTTGGCGTCTATCTGATAGCCAGCGGGCGTATGTGCGTTGCCGGCCTGAACAGCAGCAACGTTCAACGCGTGGCGAAGGCCTTTGCTGCTGTAATGTAAGCACTTACTCACGGCCTCCTTCCTTCAGTGAAGGAGGCTGTAATGGGTCAAACCGCGCGTTGTTATACTCCTCTTTTATTGCGGCTTAGATAAAAATTCTTCTTTCATTCCCCTCCCTCAGCGGTTATTTTCGATGAGGTTTTGACCATCCATTCAAAATAAAATAACGGTTTGAATATTCAGGGGAAAATATGCGCAAGATCACACTGGCGCTCAGCGCTGCCTGCTTATTGCTCTCGCTCAGTCATCCGGTCGCGGCTCGTCCCTCTTCACCTCCACCGTTATATCCCGGCACGACCGTTGCCCGACTGGCTGAGCAGGCCCCCATTCATTGGGTTTCCATCGCGCAAATTGAGAACAGCCTGACGGGCCGCCCGCCCATGTCGGTGGGGTTTGATATTGATGACACCGTGTTGTTCTCCAGCCCCGGCTTCTGGCGGGGTAAAAAAACCTGGTCACCGGATAGCGAGGATTACCTGAAAAACCCGGCCTTCTGGCAGCAGATGAACAACGGCTGGGATGAGTTCAGCATTCCCAAAGAGGTTGCCCGGGCGCTGATTGCCCTTCATCTGAAGCGCGGCGACAACATCTGGTTTATTACCGGGCGTCATCCCACTAAAACCGAAACCCTCACCAAAACCCTGCAGCAGGCTTTTCTGATCCCTGCGGCGCAGATGAATCCGGTGATTTTTGCCGGGGAGAAGTCCGGCAAGAATAACAAAACCCCGTGGATCGAACAGAAACAGATCAAGATTTACTACGGCGATGCGGATAGCGACATTACTGCCGCCCGCGAAGCCGGGGCCAGAGGTATTCGGGTGCTGCGCGCCTCCAACTCAACGTATAAACCGCTGCCGCAGGCGGGGGCGTTTGGGGAAGAGGTGATCGTTAATTCAGAATACTGAATGCCTGTTTGGTGCAGGAAAGAACACTTTTTAAGCAGATTTACCCGCTACGGGTTTTACCTTTCGTCGTATTGCTGCACACTTAGAAGGATTATCCTGCAAAACGGAGCAGCACATGTGGTATCAGCAAACCCTGACCCTGCGCGCCAGGTCTCGCGGTTTTCATCTGGTGACGGACGAGGTCATTGGACAGATCCGCGATCTTCCCCGCATCAACGTCGGTTTACTGCATCTGTTGCTGCAACACACGTCAGCCTCTCTCACGCTTAATGAGAATTGCGATCCTACCGTCCGTTCCGATATGGAACAGCATTTTCTCAAATCCGTTCCCGATAATGCCCGCTGGGAACATGATGACGAGGGGCCAGACGACATGCCTTCCCATATTAAATCCTCCATGCTGGGCGTCTCTTTGCTGCTGCCGGTGAATCACGGGCGCGTGCAGCTCGGCACCTGGCAGGGGATCTGGCTGGGAGAACATCGTATCCACGGCGGGTCGCGCAAAATCATCGCCACGCTACAAGGGGAATAATGATGACAATTTCGGAGATACTTCAGTACTGCATGAACAAGCCAGGTGCGGAGCAAAGCGTGCACAGCGACTGGAAGGCCACCCAGATTAAGGTCGCAGATGTGCTGTTTGCGATGGTGAAAGATGTGGAGGGGCGTCCGGCGGCCTCGCTAAAAACCAGCCCTGAACTGGCGGATCTGCTGCGCCAGCAGCACAACGACGTGCGTCCCAGCAAGCACCTGAATAAAGCGCACTGGAGCACGGTCTATCTGGACGGGTCGATTCCGGATTCGCAGATTTACTATCTGGTGGATGCGTCTTACAAGCAGGCGGTGGAACTGCTGCCGGAGATGACCCGGCAGCAGCTGTCAGTGTAACTACTTCAGAAGAGGTTTAAGGAAGCGGGCGGTGTGCGAGGCTTCGCACTCCGCGACGGTTTCCGGGGTGCCGGAAACCAGGATTTCGCCGCCACCGCTGCCGCCTTCCGGGCCGAGATCGACAATCCAGTCCGCGGTTTTAATCACGTCCAGGTTATGCTCAATCACCACGATGGTGTTGCCCTGATCGCGCAGCTGGTGCAGCACGTCAAGCAGCTGCTGGATATCGGCAAAGTGCAGACCGGTGGTCGGTTCATCCAGAATGTACAGCGTCTGACCGGTGCCGCGTTTGGAGAGCTCACGCGCCAGCTTCACGCGCTGCGCCTCCCCGCCCGACAGCGTGGTCGCCGACTGGCCCAGACGAATGTAGGTCAGACCGACATCCATCAGGGTCTGGAGCTTACGCGCCAGCGCCGGGACGGCATCAAAGAACTCGCGTGCTTCTTCGATGGTCATATCCAGCACTTCGTGGATGGTCTTGCCTTTGTACTTAATCTCCAGCGTTTCGCGGTTATAGCGCTTGCCTTTGCACTGGTCGCACGGCACGTAGATATCCGGCAGGAAGTGCATCTCAACTTTGATCACCCCATCGCCCTGACAGGCTTCACAGCGTCCGCCGCGCACGTTAAAGCTGAAGCGGCCCGGCGTATAGCCGCGTGAACGCGATTCCGGCACGCCGGCAAAAAGTTCACGTACTGGCGTAAACACGCCGGTATAGGTGGCCGGGTTGGAGCGCGGGGTGCGGCCAATCGGGCTCTGATCGATATCGATCACCTTGTCGAAATGCTCCAGGCCGTGGATCTCGCGATACGGCGCCGGTTCAGCCAGGGTTGCGCCGTTAAGCTGAGTCTGCGCAATCGGGAACAGGGTGTCGTTAATCAGCGTTGATTTACCGGAACCCGACACCCCGGTAATGCAGGTGAACAGGCCGACCGGCAGGGTGAGCGTGACGTCTTTCAGGTTGTTGCCGCGCGCGCCGGTCAGTTTCAGCACTTTTTCCGGGTCGGCAGGGACACGCTGTTTCGGCACTTCAATCTTCCGCTTGCCGCTCATGTACTGGCCGGTAAGGGATTCCGGTACCGCCATAATGGCGTCCAGAGGCCCTTCCGCCACCACCTCACCACCATGGACGCCAGCGCCCGGACCGATGTCGATCACGTGGTCTGCCGCGCGGATGGCGTCTTCATCGTGCTCAACCACAATCACCGTGTTGCCAAGGTTACGCAGGTGGATCAGCGTCCCGAGCAGGCGCTCGTTGTCGCGCTGGTGCAGACCGATAGAGGGTTCATCCAGCACGTACATGACGCCCACCAGACCCGCACCAATCTGGCTCGCCAGACGGATACGCTGGGCTTCGCCGCCGGAGAGCGTTTCTGCGGAGCGGGAAAGCGTCAGGTAGTTCAGGCCGACGTTGACCAGGAACTTGAGGCGATCGCCGATCTCTTTCAGCACTTTCTCGGCGATTTTAGCCCGCTGGCCGGAGAGCTTCAGGTTGTTGAAGAAGTCCATCGCGTGGCCGATGCTCATGTCTGAGATGGTCGGCAGCGGCGTGTTTTCTACATACACGTGACGCGCTTCGCGACGCAGGCGGGTGCCGTCACAGGTGGCGCAGGAGCGGTTGCTGATGAACTTCGCCAGCTCTTCACGCACCGCGCTGGATTCCGTCTCTTTGTAACGACGCTCCATATTGTGCAGCACGCCTTCGAACGGATGACGGCGCACCGACGTATCGCCGCGATCGTTCATGTATTTGAACTCGATGTTCTCTTTGCCGGAACCGGACAGGATCACTTTGTGCACGGTTGGGCTCAGGCTGCCCCACGGCGCTTCGACGTCGAACTTATAGTGTTCCGCCAGCGACTTCAGCATCTGGAAATAGTAGAAGTTACGCTTATCCCAGCCGCGGATCGCGCCGCCAGCCAGCGACAGTTCCGGGTTCTGGATCACCCGGTCAGGATCGAAGTACTGCTGCACGCCCAGGCCATCACAGGTCGGGCAGGCGCCCGCCGGGTTGTTGAACGAGAACAGACGTGGTTCCAGCTCGCGCATGCTGTAGCCGCAAATCGGGCAGGCGAAGTTGGCGGAAAAGAGCAGCTCTTCCGCTTTCGGATCGTCCATATCGGCGACCACCGCCGTACCGCCGGAGAGATCCAGCGCGGTTTCGAACGACTCCGCCAGGCGCTGGGTCATGTCGTCACGCACCTTGAAGCGGTCGATCACCACCTCGATAGTGTGTTTCTTTTGCAGCTCCAGCTTCGGCGGATCGGAGAGATCGCACACTTCGCCGTCGATACGGGCGCGGATATAACCCTGGCTTGCCAGGTTCTCCAGCGTTTTGGTGTGCTCGCCCTTACGCTCTTTAATGATTGGCGCAAGCAGCATCAGGCGTCGGCCTTCCGGCTGCGCCAGCACGTTATCCACCATCTGGCTGACGGTCTGCGCCGCCAGCGGGACGTCGTGGTCCGGACAGCGCGGCTCGCCTACGCGGGCATAGAGCAGACGCAGGTAGTCATGGATTTCGGTGATGGTACCGACGGTGGAGCGCGGGTTATGGGAGGTCGACTTCTGCTCAATAGAGATAGCCGGCGACAACCCTTCGATATGGTCGACGTCCGGTTTTTCCATCAGCGACAGGAACTGACGCGCATAAGCAGAGAGCGATTCAACGTAACGACGCTGTCCTTCGGCATACAGCGTGTCGAAAGCCAGAGAAGATTTGCCTGAGCCTGACAGCCCGGTCACGACGATCAGTTTGTCGCGAGGGATGACGAGGTTGATATTCTTGAGATTGTGGGTGCGGGCGCCCCGAACTTCGATCTTATCCATTCACCTTTCCCGGTAGGTAGATACACGGAATGCCTGGTTTGTTTGAAGGACAACCGGCAGAAACGGCTAATTATGACACAAATTGAACTGGCTGGATATACAGTATTGGAATGCAAACTCTGATTAAGTGTGCAACAATGTACAGTTCGTGAGAACTCTGGAAGATGCTCCGCAACTATCGGAAGACCACGTGGAAATGGTACACTCGCGCGCTTACACTATTCAGAAATGTTTTCAGGAGACACGATCATGGCCAGCAGAGGCGTAAACAAGGTGATTCTCGTCGGTAATCTGGGCCAGGACCCGGAAGTACGCTATATGCCGAGTGGTGGTGCAGTGGCCAACATTACGCTGGCTACTTCCGAATCCTGGCGTGATAAAGCGACCGGTGAGATGAAAGAGCAGACCGAATGGCACCGCGTTGTGCTGTTTGGCAAACTGGCCGAGGTGGCCGGTGAGTATCTGCGTAAAGGTTCTCAGGTCTATATCGAAGGCCAGCTGCGTACCCGTAAATGGACCGATCAGTCCGGCGCAGAAAAATACACCACCGAAGTGGTGGTCAACGTCGGCGGCACCATGCAGATGCTGGGTGGCCGTCAGGGCGGCGGCGCACCGGCAGGTGGCGGCCAGCAGCAGCAGGGCGGTTGGGGTCAGCCTCAGCAGCCACAGGGCGGCAACCAGTTCAGCGGCGGCGCGCAGTCTCGTCCGCAGCAGCCGTCTGCGCCAGCGCAGTCCAACGAACCGCCAATGGATTTCGACGACGATATCCCGTTCTGATCGCCAGAACCTGCGATTCGCAAAAACAAAAAACCCAGACAAGCGTCTGGGTTTTTTTATATTCAGCGTAAATGCCCGCAGGCATCAGGTGTACATCATCGGCCAGTCCGGCGGGGTGTGGCTCATCGCCTCTACCATGATCGTTTTGACGTTATTCCAGACCGCAGCCATATCCAGCAGGGTAATGCCCAGCAGGCCGGTGGCAAACCAGCATGCCGCCGCCAGCCCCAGACAGGTGCTGATCACCGCCAGCGCCGCGTAATCTGATTTTTTAAACTGAATGTTCAGCGTGCTGGCCAGAAACATCAGCACAGCGCTCAACAACTCCCAGCGTGCCAGGACAACACCGGTGGTAATAGCTGCCATAAAACGATCCTCAAAGATAACCGCCGCCGGGTATAGCGCGACGTTGCCCGGACATGGCAAACTGGCTATCGGCAAGCTCAGACTCATCAAAATGAAACGATGTTTTGTGTTACATCGGAATGTGTGAACTATATCACACTTGTTCTTTTATTCGCCAGTGGGCAAACGCACGAAAAAAGCGTTTTTTAACCACTCGATGATTGTGGATATATCGCCGAAGAATATATCTTTAGTCTGCTAAGTGCCGTAGTCGCGATAACTTCATTGATAATTCATTGAGATAAGAAAACATGTACAGGCCACGGGGCGATGTACAATATTTACAGCCTCAGGGCTATAGATTATGCTTCATCCGGTTACTTAATTTGCCCGTAATAAATAAATCAGGTTTTAACTGGTTATTATTTTTCTGTACTTTTAATTTTACACACGCGTTCTTATTCGACAGGCCTACAGCCGCATTAATTGATGCTGACTGAATTACCCTGCACCCCTGATTTATTCGTTGCGACATTTTTTATCTCGTTAACGAGCTACGAATAAAACGATGAAGCAAGCAAATCGAGAGAATATAAATGACAGTGCACGGGCCCTGCACGCATTAGCTAAATTAATGCCAAAACTATCGTCGCAGCGGACCTTAATGGATCTCCTGCAGACGATTAATCATACCTTTGGCGCCCAGCTCAGTTGGGTAATGATGGAGGATGAAGCAGGCCAGCAGCAGTTTGTCAGTACTGGTGAATTAACCTGTTATCCAACGGAAATTAAAGCCTTTCTCGCCAGCACGTTATTGCAGCGTCATCACCAGGCGTGGCGGGTAATCTGCTGGAAAGAAAATTCAGGCACGCTGATATTCCCTCCCTCGCATCCGGGACATACGCAATTACAGTGCGGCGTGCTGTATAAATTGTCCCCGCAACATGACCCGTGCAACGGCTACTTCTTCCTCGGTTTTACGCAACCGCAAGAGAGCATCACCGTGCTGAAAGAGGTGGTGGTAATTCTGGTTGAAAAGCTGAAGGACTATCTGACCGGTCTCGTTGCCCGCGAGCGCACGGCCAAAGAGATGCAGCGAGTGATCACCCAGTATAAAACGCTGTTTGAACGGGCACCGGTGCTGATGAACTCGTTTGACCGGCACAGCCGCTGCGTATTATGGAATGCCGAGTGCGAAAAGGTATTTGGCTGGACGATGGCGGAAATCAACGCCCATACCGATCCGCTGGCGCTCTTTTATCCTGACCCTGAGGTGCGCCGCCGGGTGCGCGAGTCGGTCAATACCACGCCCCTGAACGACATGTACGAATGGCATCCGGTGCGGCGGGACGGCGTGCAGCTGACGATCCTCTGGTCGAACATCTCCCTGCCGGACGGCTCCATCCTTAATATCGGGCTCGATATTACTGCGCGTAAGAAAGCGGAGCAGCAGCTGCATATGAAGGCCACCACCGACGATCTGACGCGCTGCCTGAACCGCTTTGCCATCCTGCAGCAGATTGGCGCGGCGCTGGAGGCCTGCCGACGCGAGGAGGCCGACAGCCACTTCTGCGTTATGATGCTCGACCTGGATTTCTTCAAACAGATTAACGACAAGTGGGGCCATCTGGTGGGCGATGCCGCGCTGGTCCATTTTTGCGACTGCCTGCGGGCGCTGATGCCGCCGGGCTCGGCGTTGGGTCGGGTTGGCGGCGAGGAGTTTCTACTGCTGCTGCCCAAAACCCGCAGCGACGCGGCGGTGCAGCTCTCAATAGCGCTGCGCCAGGCGCTCTCGCTTACGCCGCTTAAGGTCGGCAGCCGATCCTTAACCCTCTCTTTCAGCGCTGGCGTGGTGGAGGTGTGCGGAAAACCGCGCGATACCTCATCGCTACTCATTAGCGCAGATAAGGCACTTTACGATGCCAAGCGCGGCGGAAGAGGAAAAACAATCGTCGCGGTTGATTATTTATAAATCACTTTAATGAGGCTCACGGGATAAATAGCACAAAATTTCATGATGAAGTTGCGCTTCTTTCACTCTCCCGGTAGTTTGCCTTAATCAACAACGTTCTGTTGAGTAATCCGGGAGCTTGGCTTTGTCGTCCGATAATTATTTTTCTGAATAAAGACGAAACGAATACTTTCAGTTTGGCTTACGGACAAATATTATCGGCATAACTAAATATTAGGTTATTGGCGTTAAAAGTCAGTTGCTAACTTCGCATGATTCATGCAACGTAATCACCTGTTTAGCAAAGCATCCGGCCTTCATGACTACAGGCACATAAAAAGCAGGGATAATAGGGCGGAAATGAATCGTAACGCACGGGACAAGGTGCTGAAGATAGTCGGGGTTATCATGGTAGTTTTGCTACCTGTGATGCTTGCGCTATGGTTTGCTCAGCAACGCGCGGTCAACGAAACAGGCAGTCAACTTCGCTCATTTGCTGCCCTTGCTTTAGACAAAACTGAACTGGTTATTCAGCAGGTTGAACTGGCCCGTCATGAGGCGGAAAAATACTCGGGTGATATTTGCACACCGGAACACCGGCAATATATGTTAAATGTTGTCCGTGGACGACTCTACATTGCCGACCTGGTGTATGCCCAGGGTAAAGAGTTTCTCTGTTCAACGACCAGCACCCCTGAAAACCCCTATATAATTTCTGCTGCCAATTACCAACGCGCGCCTGACGTCTCTATCTATTATTATCGCGATACGCCGTTTTACGCGGGATATAAAATGACCTATATGCAGGTCGGTAATTATGTGGTGGTGGTTAATCCCCTGACCTATAGCGAAGTGATGTCATCAGACCGTTCCCTGGCATGGGGCGTATTTGACACGGTGAATAACGATTTTTTCTCTATCAGCGAACAGGCCAATGAGAATGAATTAAAAAAGCTGACTGGTGATAATGACGCTATTTTCCAGAACGAAGGCCGCTTTTACACCATCGTTCGCTCGGACAAACGTCCGATTGCCGCGATTGTTTCCACCACCAGTCAGCGCTTTTATGAAGTGCTTTATCATCAGGCAACATTAACTCTGCCGCTGGGGATGATCAGCAGCATTATTATTTTACTGATGTGGTCGCGAACGCGACGCGAATTTAATTCGCCGGGTCGCTTATTGCATCGGGCACTAAATAAGAGACAGCTTTGTCTGCATTACCAGCCGATTATCGACATCAAAACCAATGAGTGTGTAGGGGCAGAAGCGCTGTTACGCTGGCCGGGGTTTAACGGCCCGGTAATGAGTCCGGTAGAGTTTATCCCGCTGGCAGAAAAAGAGGGGATGAGTGAACGCATCACCGACTACGTCGTAGAAGAAGTATTCAACGACCTGGGCCATTTCCTGGCCTGTAACCCGCATCTCTATATCTCCATTAACCTCTCGGCGACGGACTTCCACTCTTCACGCCTGATTGCGATGATCACCGATAAGGCCCGGCACTACAACGTGCGGGCGCAGCAGATTAAGATCGAAGTAACGGAGCGCGGTTTTATCGACGTCCCCAAAACCACGCCGGTGATTCAGGCCTTCCGCCAGGCGGGATACGAAGTAGCGATTGATGATTTTGGTACCGGCTATTCCAACCTGCACAACCTCTACTCGCTGAACGTGGACATCCTGAAGATCGACAAGACCTTTATCGATACGCTGACCACCAACAGCACCAGCCATCTCATCGTCGAGCACATTATCGAAATGGCCCAGAGCCTGCGCCTGAAAACCATCGCGGAAGGGGTGGAAACCGTTGAGCAGGTAATGTGGCTGAACAAGCGCGGCGTGCAGTATTGCCAGGGCTGGCACTTTGCCAGGGCGATGTCACCGCAGGATTTCATGACCTGGCAACATCAGCCCGTCGCGGCAGCCCTTGCCCATAGCCACTAGTTGAGCTGATGGCGATAGTCGCTGGGGGTGCGATCAAACTCGCGGCGGAAGACGCGGGAGAAGGTCTGCTGGGAGACATAGCCTAAATCCATCGCGATATCAAAAATGGGCCGCTGGGTGGTGCGTAGCGCCTGGGCAGCCAGCAATAATCTGCGCTGACGAATGTACTCGCCCAGCGTCTGGTGCATGACCGCGCGGAACATTCTCTGTAAATACCACTTCGAGTAACCCGACTTCTTAGCCACCACATCGATACTCAAAGGTTGATCGATATGGTCATCCATCCATTCAATAAGTGTCTGAATAATTTGTTGATGCGACATAGAGTAGCCTCTCTCTGGATACACCTGTATCGGTTGATTCGTGGTTTTGTCTGCGGGCGAGTATAATTCCTCAAGTTAACTTGAGGTAAAGAGGTTTTATGGAAAAGAAATTACCGCGGATTAAACCGCTGCTGTCCCCGGGCGAGGTGGCAAGGCGTAGCGGCGTGGCGGTCTCCGCACTGCATTTCTATGAAAGCAAAGGGTTAATTAAGAGCATCCGCAACACCGGCAACCAGCGGCGCTATACCCGCGACGTGCTGCGCTATGTCGCCATCATTAAGATCGCCCAGCGCATTGGCATTCCGCTGGCGACCATCGGCGAGGCGTTCGGCATTTTGCCGGAGGGGCATACCCTGAGCGCGAAGGAGTGGAAAGCCTTGTCCTCCCAGTGGCGCGATGAGCTGGACCGGCGTATTCATACCCTGGTGGCGCTGCGTGATGAACTGGACGGCTGCATCGGCTGCGGATGCCTGTCGCGCAGCGACTGCCCGCTGCGTAACCCGGGGGATAAGCTGGGCGAACAGGGAACCGGCGCGCGACTGCTGGAAGAGGATTAGCCCGGCGCATAAAAAACTAAAGCGCCACAACAGGGCGCTTTAGTTTATTCCCGGTCTTTGTCTTTCTCTCTATCCCGCTGGTTCACAGGAGGGTTTCCCCCGACATCAACACCCCTCAGTCGAGCATCTGGTGGAGGTTCCGGTTTGTGCTGACAATTTAAGTCTAGGCCGCAGCATCAGGTTTTCCAGCCTCATCGCGCAAAATCTCGGCAAAATTTTTTCGCCGGGTTGTGCAATTTTCTATAGTTAGTGAGTACATCTAACTGGAGATAACGATGATTACGGTCCACCACCTCAATCAGTCCCGATCGCAGCGCGTGCTCTGGGCGCTGGAAGAGCTCTCTCTGCCTTACCAGATCGTTCGTTATCAGCGCGATAAAACCATGATGGCCCCCGCCACGCTGCGCAAAGTCCATCCGCTGGGGAAATCCCCGGTGCTGGAGGACAACGGCCTGATCCTGGCGGAATCGGGCGCTATCCTCGAATATTTGCAGGAGACTTACGACCACGGTTCTCAGTTAAAGCCGCAGGATCGCGAGCTGAAGCTGCAATACCGTTTCTGGCTCCATTACGCGGAAGGCTCGCTGATGCCGCTGCTGCTGATGAAGCTGGTCTTTGCCAGCCTCGGTAAACCGCCCATCCCGTTTGGCCTGCGTTCGCTTGGCAAGGTGCTGGGGCAGGGGGTGCAGAAGGCGTATCTCAACCGTCAGCTGGAAACCCACGCCCGTTTTCTGGAGTCCTCACTTGCGGATCACCGCTGGTTCGCCGGGGATCATCTCAGCATGGCGGACGTGCAGATGAGCTTTCCCGTTTTCGCCCTGCTTGAACGTGGCGGTATAGAGGATCTGCCTCGCCTGCAAGCCTGGAAGAAAAACGTCGAAATGCGTCCCGCCTGGCAGCGGGCGATCCAGCAGGGCGGTCCGTTCGAAATCCCTGGCGAACCATGAAAATGTTATCAAATTGCGCATTCACGATAACGTTTGCGCATACTCTGCTCACTTCTTCACCGCCTCGCACGCAATTTGGCGAAAAACGTCAAAGTTAAGTTGAAAAGGCCCGCGTTTAGACCGGATAATCGTTTGCCTTCATTTTTACACCCGTTTTGTCAGCGCAAAGCTAAACGTTTGCTTTTTTTATGACGCCCCTATTTGTCATAAACGCAGCACATGGATATGACGTTTTGCCGGTCGTGGAGTGTCCGTCACGCTGACAGACGACAATTATAATTTTCAGGGGATGTTTTCTATGTCTACGCCATCTGCGCGTACCGGCGGTTCACTCGACGCCTTCTTTAAAATTTCTGCCCGCGGCAGTACCCCACGTCAGGAGATCGTTGCCGGTCTGACGACCTTCCTGGCCATGGTCTACTCGGTGATCGTCGTGCCGGGCATGCTGGGCAAAGCCGGTTTCCCACCGGCGGCAGTCTTTGTCGCTACCTGTCTGGTTGCCGGTGTCGGCTCTATCGTGATGGGTCTGTGGGCTAACCTGCCGCTGGCGATCGGCTGTGCTATCTCGCTGACTGCCTTCACCGCTTTCAGCCTGGTGCTGGGCCAGCAGATCAGCGTCCCGGTTGCGCTGGGCGCCGTGTTCCTGATGGGTGTGCTCTTTACCATCATCTCTGCCACCGGTATCCGCAGCTGGATCCTCCGCAATCTGCCGCAGGGCGTTGCGCACGGAACGGGGATCGGTATCGGCCTGTTCCTGCTGCTGATTGCCGCTAACGGCGTGGGCCTGGTTATCAAAAACCCGCTGGACGGTCTGCCGGTTGCGCTGGGTAATTTCGCCAGCTTCCCGGTGATCATGTCGCTGATTGGCCTCGCGGTCATCATCGGTCTGGAAAAACTGAAAGTGCCGGGCGGCATCCTGCTGACCATCATTGGCGTCTCTATTGTTGGCCTGATTTTCGATCCTGCCGTGCACTTCTCCGGCGTGTTCGCGATGCCTTCCCTGAGTGATGAAAACGGCAAATCGCTGATCGGCAGCCTGGATATCATGGGCGCGCTGAATCCCGTGGTGCTGCCAAGCGTGCTGGCGCTGGTGATGACCGCGGTCTTCGATGCCACCGGCACCATCCGCGCGGTAGCCGGTCAGGCTAACCTGCTGGATAAAGATGGTCAGATTATCGATGGCGGCAAAGCGCTGACCACCGACTCCCTGAGCAGCGTCTTCTCGGGCCTGGTGGGTGCAGCCCCGGCGGCGGTATACATCGAATCGGCGGCGGGTACAGCGGCAGGCGGTAAAACCGGTCTGACGGCTGTCACCATTGGCGTGCTGTTCCTGCTGATCCTGTTCCTTGCTCCGCTTTCGTATCTGGTGCCGGCCTACGCTACCGCCCCTGCGCTGATGTACGTTGGCCTGCTGATGCTGAGCAACGTGGCGAAAATTGATTTTGCCGACTTCGTTGATGCGATGGCTGGCCTCATCACGGCGGTCTTCATCGTGCTGACCTGTAACATCGTTACCGGCATCATGATCGGTTTCGCCTCCCTGGTGATTGGCCGTGTGGTTTCAGGCGAATGGCGCAAGCTGAACATCGGTACGGTGGTGATTGCCGTCGCGCTGGTGGCGTTCTACGCGGGCGGCTGGGCGATCTAAGCTGTCAACTGCATAAAAAGACGGGTGGCTCAGGCCGCCCGTTTTTATTTTCAGGACACATCTCGTTGTCTTATGCGTTACTCTGGGAAAGGTACATTAAGGCAAGATGCCCATGGCCTAAACGAACCGAATCATCGCAAACAGGGAACGCATGGAAATTTTCTTCACAATACTCATCATGACCCTTGTGGTCTCACTTTCCGGGGTAGTCACCCGCGTACTGCCCTTTCAGCTACCGCTGCCGCTCATGCAGATTGCCATCGGTGCTCTGCTGGCGTGGCCGACGTTCGGATTGCATGTCGAGTTTGATCCGGAACTGTTTCTGGTGCTGTTTATTCCTCCTTTGCTGTTTGCCGACGGCTGGAAAACGCCCACGCGCGAGTTTCTCGAACACGGGCGCGAGATCTTCGGCCTGGCGCTGGCGCTGGTGGTTGTCACCGTGGTGGGGATCGGTTTTCTCATCTACTGGGTGGTGCCGGGTATCCCGCTGATACCTGCCTTTGCGCTGGCGGCGGTGCTGTCGCCAACCGATGCCGTGGCGCTGTCCGGCATCGTCGGTGAAGGACGGATGCCGAAAAAAATCATGGGGATTTTGCAGGGCGAGGCGCTGATGAACGACGCCTCCGGCCTGGTGGCCCTGAAGTTTGCCGTCGCCGTGGCGATGGGCACCATGATCTTTACCGTCGGCGGCGCCACCGTCGAGTTCTTCAAAGTGGCAATCGGCGGCATCCTCGCCGGGTTTGTGGTGAGCTGGCTGTACGGCCGTTCGCTGCGCTTCCTCAGCCGCTGGGGCGGCGATGAACCCGCTACGCAGATTGTCCTGCTGTTCCTGCTGCCGTTCGCCTCTTATCTGATTGCGGAACATATTGGCGTGTCGGGCATTCTGGCCGCGGTGGCGGCGGGGATGACCATCACCCGTTCCGGCGTGATGCGTACCGCGCCGCTGGCGATGCGCCTGCGCGCCAACAGCACCTGGGCGATGCTGGAGTTTGTCTTTAACGGCATGGTGTTCCTGCTGTTGGGCCTGCAGCTGCCGGGCATTCTCGAATCCTCGCTGGTGGCGGCAGAGGCCGACCCGAACGTCGAAACCTGGATGCTGTTTGCCGACATCGTGCTGATTTACGCCGCGCTGATGCTGGTGCGCTTCGGCTGGCTGTGGACGATGAAAAACTTCAGCGTGCGTTTCCTGAAAAAGAAACCGATGGAGTTTGGCTCCTGGACCACGCGCGAGCTGCTGATCTCGACCTTTGCGGGTGTGCGTGGGGCGATCACCCTGGCCGGTGTGCTCTCCATTCCGCTGCTGCTGCCGACCGGCGACGTCTTCCCGGCGCGCTACGAGCTGGTGTTCCTGGCGGCGGGGGTGATCCTGTTCTCACTGTTTGTCGGCGTGGTGATGCTGCCGATCCTGATGCAACACATGGAGGTGGCCGACCACGTCCAGCAGCATAAAGAGGCGCGCATTGCCCGGGCAGCGACCGCTGAGGTGGCGATTGTCACCATTCAGAAGATGGAGGAGCGTCTGGCGGCCGATACCGAAGAGAACATCGATACCCAGCTACTGAAAGAGGTGAGCTCGCGGGTGATTGGTAACCTGCGCCGCCGTGCGGATGGCCGCAATGACGTTGAGAGCTCGCTGCAGGAGGAGAACCTCGAACGCCGCTTCCGCCTGGCCGCGCTGCGCGCTGAACGCGCGGAGCTGTACCACCTGCGCGCCACCCGGGAGATCAGCAACGAGACGCTGCAAAAACTGCTGCACGATCTCGATTTGATGGAAGCATTGCTGATAGAGAAGCAGTAGCCGCGAATACCCCTCACCCTGACCCTCTCCCCATAGAGGAGAGGGGATAATCGGGCACGGTGCGGCTTTTTTCCCTCTCCCCTATGGGGAGAGGGCTAGGGTGAGGGGCCCCAAAACCCCTCACAACATTTTAACCACGCCTGGGCGCTGTGCGACAGGTACACCCCTTCCCGCCAGATCATCCCCAGCTGCCAGTGCAGATCGCTCTGCAGGGGGATCCAGCGCAGCGTGTTTTTATCCAGCCGCTCGCAGATGGGCTGGGGCAATATCGCAATCCCGACTCCCGCCTGCACCATCGCCGCCAGAAAATCCCACTGCCCGCTGCGCACCGCGATGCGCGGCTTGACGCCGTGCTGGTTGAACAGCTGCATCAGCTGACGGCTGAGGGCAAAATCTTCGTTGTAGATCAGCAAAGGATGCTCGGCCAGCAGTTCAGGATTGATGGCGTCAAGCTTCAGCCAGTTGCCGGAGCGCGGCACCAGCACACACAGCGGATGGCTGAACAGCGGCAGGGCGGTCAGGCCGCTATCCTCCTCCACCGGCAGGGCGGTCATTGCCAGATCCAGCTCGCCGTTGATCACCGCCTGCTGGACGGTTAAGCCGCCAAATTCAGAAATTTTCAGCTCCACGCCGGGATAGCGCTGGCGAAACAGGCTGATGGGCCCGGCCATCATCATGCCCACCATCGGCGGGATGCCGAGGCGCAGGACGCCTTTGTTCAGATGGTTGATGTCACCAAGCTCCGCCTCCAGCTGGCGAAACTCCGCCAGGATCGCCAGCCCGCGCTCAAACACCACGCGCCCGGTGTCGGTTAAGAGCAGCTTGCGGCCGTCGCGGATCAGCAGGGTACAGTTCAGTTCATCTTCGAGGTTTTTTAGCATTTTGCTGATGGTGGGCTGGGTGACAAAGAGCTTCTCCGCGGCGCGGGTAAAACTCTGCTGGCGGACCACTTCGACAAAGTAACGCAACGTGCGTATGTCCATGACTATTCCTCGAAACTATACCTTTGATGATTTTAATTCATTTCAGTGAATTACGGGCGCTGACTATACTGGCGCTTCATCTCATTTTGAGGAAATCTCCCATGACCGTGGCGCTAAGTCGCGTTACGCCTGCCGTCGTGCAACGACTCCAGGTACCGGTTCAGGTACTGCTTTATGCGGGTCTGTTTGTCTTCGCTGAATATCTTGTGAGCTGGCTGCACCTGCCGCTGCCGGCCAATCTGGTCGGGATGGTGCTGATGTTCAGCCTGATCCTCTGTCGCGTTATTCCTCTCAACTGGGTGCGGGCGGGCTCGCGCTGGCTGCTGGCCGAGATGCTGCTGTTTTTCGTTCCGGCGGTGGTGGCGGTGGTCAATTACGTTCAGCTGCTGATGGTGGATGGCTGGCGCATCTTTGCGGTGATCGCCCTGAGCACCCTGATGGTGCTGGGTGCGACCGCGTGGGTGGTGGATAAAGTGTACCGCTTCGAAATCAGCAGGCAGAAACATGACTAACTTTCAGGTCAGCGTCCTCTGCCTGGTGGTGACGCTGGCGATCTACTTCGCCAACAAACGCCTCTATCGCCGCTTTCGCAAACTGCCCCTGATGCCGCTGGTTTTCACCCCGATTTTGCTGGTGATGATGCTGGTGTGGGGCCATATCTCCTGGCAGAACTATATCGGTGAAGCGCACTGGCTGCTGTGGCTGCTGGGCCCGGCGACCATCGCCTTTGCGGTGCCGGTGTACGACAATCTCGCGGTGATCAAACGCCACTGGATGTCGCTCTCCGCCGGGGTGATCACCGCCACGGTGGTGGCCGTCACCAGCTCCGTCTGGCTGGCGCGGTTATTTACCCTGTCGGATGAGATCCAGCGCAGCCTGGCGGTACGCTCCGTCACCACGCCCTTTGCCCTGGCGGCGGCAAAACCGCTCGGCGGACAGCCGGATCTGGTGGCGCTGTTCGTGGTGGTGACCGGGGTGTTTGGCATGGCGGTAGGGGACATGCTTTTTCTGCGCCTCTCCATCCGCGAAGGGATGGCGAAAGGGGCCGGATTTGGCGCGGCATCCCACGGCGCAGGCACCGCCCGCTCTTACGAGCTGGGCCAGCAGGAGGGCGTTGTCGCCAGCCTGGTGATGATGCTCTCCGGCGTGGTGATGGTGCTGGTGGCGCCATTGGTGGGCTGGTTGATGTTCTGAGACTTTTATTGCCGGGTGGCGCTGCGCTTACCCGGCCTACAGAACCGTAGGCCCGTGCAAGCGCAGCGCCGCCGGGCAATACGCTAACGGTTAAGTCTGCGCACAATCCGCTCCACCTTCTGGCGGAAATCTGCCGCGACCTGGGCGGGCGGCTGACCCTGCTCCAGCTTTTCCCGCGCCGAGGTGAACTGGTCGATCACCTGCAAATCTTCGATGTAGGGCGTGGCGACGACCGTGGTGTGCAGGGACTGCGCCTGACGCAGGCCCGCAATTACCGGATCGCCCGGGTCAATCACCCCTTTCTCCGTTAGCTGCGTTTTTGCCGCCTTGTTGAGCGGAATGCCCCGTTCCAGCCCCAGAGCCTGCACCGACTGCGGATCGTTGAGCAGGTAGTTCACCAGAATGGCCGCCTCTTTCGGGTGTTTAGTGGATTTCGCCACCGACAGCATCTGCGCCGTTTTGAAGTATACCCCGGACTCCTGCGTGCCGGGCTGCATCACGTAGTCGCCCAGCACCAGCTTCGCCGGTGGCGTCATGTTGTTGGCAAACATGCGGATGGTGATGTTCCAGGTGAACAGGCCGCCCCACTCGCCGTTGATCCACGGCTTCATTTCATAGAGGTTGCCTTTGCCGTAGGAGGAGAGGGTTTTTGGCGACGGCAGAATGTGGTCGTCGCTCAGGCGCTTCACAAAGCCGAAGGCCTCGACCCACTGGGCGTCGTTCCAGGCGAAGGTGCCGTCGCTGTTGAACATCGGCTTCTGATGGATCTGCATCATGTATGCATTGAGCAGCAGAATGACATCCTGATCGACCATGGCGTAGGGGTAGTAGTTGTTGCCCAGCTTCTGCTGGAAGATCTTCCCGGCGGCGAAGAAGTCATCCCAGGTTTTAGGATACGCCAGCCCGGCTTTCTGCCAGGTAACGTCGTTATAATAAAAGACCGGAGCGTTGACCGAAATCGGCAGGCCGTTGAGCTTGCCTTTCACCGTGGTCGACTGCAGATCCTGCGCCTGGTACTGACTTAAATCGAGCTCCGCTTTCAGCTTATCCAGGTCGTAATACCCTTCGCCGTTTTTGGAAAAAATAATCAGCCACGGCCAGTTGGTCTGCATCACATCCGGCTCGGTGCCGCTCGCCATCTGGGTGGTCAGGCGCGAAAGATGTCCGTCCCAGCCGGTGTATTCGGCCTTCACTTTGATCTCCGGATGAGCTTTCTCAAAGGCTTCCAGCGCCTTTAATGTGGCCTGGTGACGGCTGTTGCCACCCCACCACGACATGCGTAATTCAACGGGCGACTGCGCCCAGACAGAGGTACAGGAAAATAACAGCGATGCGATGACACCTGACAGGAGTTTATTCATTATTTTTCTCCGGGACTTTTATTCGTAAACAGGTGAGTAACGGCGCAGCCTTCTGCCGCGCCTTTGTCATGCTCTTAACGTTTCGTCAGACGGGAAACCAGCTCAAACTCCTTGAAGTTCACCGGGCGCTGCTGCTGCATGGAGAGGTTGCCCGCAATCCCGGTAAGGATAGACATGGCACCGGCGCGATGGTCGGCCGCGCGCTGGAGCGGATCCTCTCCCGGCGTGCCAAACAGGTCGGCCAGCATGGCATTGTCGCCGCCGCCGTGGCCCCCTTCACCGAGGCTGAACTCCGCTTTCCACGGTTCGGCGAACATCGGGAAGACGGTGAGATCGCACTGCTCGAGGCTGCCCTCGTTTTCCCGTTCGCCCCCGGCGTTGACGTAGGACTTCTCAACGATTTTCATCTCCAGTCGCCCTTCGGTGCCGTTAAAGACCACGTTCAGCCCTTCCCACGGCAGATAGGCGTTGAGGGAGTAGGTGAGCTGGACCTGGTTCTGGTATTTCACCAGCACCGATAGGGTGTCTTCGATGGTGATCCCGTCGCTGAACACGCTCTGGTCGCGGAAGTAATTATCTTCATGCTCGGCATCCAGATAGAGCGCCTTAAGCTGCGCGTTCTCTGCCATATTCAGCGCAAAAGGATCGTCTTTGGCTTCGGCAAAGCCGTGGGCGCGCGGGTAGAACTGCGTCACGCCGCGCTGCTCAGCATTCTCCCTGCCGTAGAACTGCAGGCTGCCCTCGGCGTAAACCCGCTCCGGGTAGCTGCCGAGCCAGAAGTTCATCAGGTCGAAGTGGTGGGTGGATTTATGCACCAGCAGGCCGCCGCTGTTGCGTTTTTCCCGGTGCCAGCGGCGGAAGTAATCCGCGCCGTGTTCGGTGTTGAGCAGCCACTCAAAGTGAACGGAGGTCACCTTGCCAATCACCCCCTGCATCAGCAGTTCGCGCACTTTGCTGTGGTGCGGGGCGTAGCGGTAGTTGAAGGCCACGCGCACGGTGCGGCCGGTCTCTTCGATGGCGTCGAGAATGCGCAGGGCGCGCTGCTCGTCGATGGTCATCGGCTTTTCGGTGATCACATCGCATCCGGCGTGCAGCGCGCGCACGATGTAATCATCGTGGGTGCGGTCCATGGTGGTGACAATAACCACATCGGGACGCGTCTCGCGGATCATCTCTTCAAACTGGGTTGCCTGCCAGGTGGAAACCGGCGCCGCCCCTTCGTTTTTTAATAACTGGTTGGCGTAGTGCATGCGCGTCTTGTTAGTATCACAGAACGCGACCAGTCTGGCATTTTCCCGCCAGGCGCCACCGATGGCGGAAATATATAAACCCGCGCGACCGCCGGTTCCGACCAGAGCATATTTTTTCATGGCATCCTCGATTGAATAGCGAAATAAATATCAGCAAGGTGACGCAATGAAACGTATTCCCCATCAACTGATGGAGCTGAACAGCACTTTTATCTGGCACTGGCCCTGGTTTATTCAGGGCGTAAAAAGCGCGAAACAGCACGGCTTCACCGGCATCATCCTGCACCAACAGGAACTGCTTTCAGTACTTGCGACGCCCTCGCCGTTAAGCCAGAAACTCAACGTCGAGAACCTTATTCATCAGCAACATTACGCCCTGCACTATTTAAAGCGGGTCGACAGTTATCTGGCGGAAAATAATTTATCGTTCTGGCTTCAGGGTGAGGCCGCGCCCAATGACGACATTATTAAGCGTAAATTTCCTGAACTGACCTTCGACGAAAAAAGCGCGCCCGATTTCTGGCAGCATTTTTATGCCGCGATATTGCATCCGTTATTACCTGCGCTGCCCCATCTCGGCGGAATTATTCTCAGCCTGACGACGCCGGACTTTCAGACCAGCCGCTGGCAGCAAAGCCTGCATGATGTCTGGAGCCTGCTGCGCGCCCGGGGAAAGAAGCTCATCCTGCGCGACTTTATCGACAACAGCTGGCCGCGGCAGCAGCTCTCAAACATGCTGGCGACGCTCCCGGACGACGTGCGCGCATCGGTAAAAGCCACCGAGCTGGATTACCATCCCGGCTTTGCCAACCACCCGCACATCGCTACCCTGCCGGGGCATAAAAAGTGGATCGAGTACGATCTCTTCGGCACCGGCTACGGCTGGACCGCGCTGCCGTGCTATCTGGCCGATGAGATCGGCGGCCGCTTAAGCTGGGCGCTCAGCGCCGCAGAGAACGAAATCGAAGCCATCACCTCCCGGGTGAGCTGGCAGTGGCTGCCCGACAGCCGGGTGATGGACTCCGTCAACGCCATCAACCTCTTCGGCCTCTCTGCCGCCAACCAGGCCGCCGATGCGGCGCTGCCGGGTACTTTCACGCGCTGGGCCGAGCATCATCAGCTGGGCTTTCGCTCCCTGCAGGACAAGCATCAGCTCGCGACTATCCTCCACGCCAGCTACGACTGGCTGTGTAAAACGCCAAACTTTCTTGGCCGACGGCTGCACTACCAGAGCCAGATCCCGGAGAGCATTGCCCAGGCGCAGCAGCTGCTGCATATGGATACCCGCAGCGCCAACTGGCTGCACGCCTGGCAGCCGCTGATGCCCGCTGACGATCCTGCGGCTGGCAAAGAGCAGCGTGAGCGGGTGGCGCTGGAAAAAGAGGCCGCCTGCTTCCTCGCATCACGCACGCTGCAAAACCTGCGGGAGCTGATGCCGCGCATGACCTGCCCGGACGACACCCTGGAGATCCTGCTGGCCGCCTGGCGCAGCGCGGAGATCTACAGCCAGATGTTTTCCCATGTGGCCGCCGCCGTTACCGACGTGCTGTGGCTTGACCACTACGGCGCAAGCAGCCTGCCCGCTGATACCCTGCAGAAGCATCAGCAGCGCCTGCTGCACTACGCCCATACCCTGGAACGCTGGCTGGCGAACCCGCCCGGCAGCGGCCCTTTGTTCCTGCCGCTGCTGCTGAGCCCGGAGCGCCTGCAGCGCTTTGCCAGAAGCCTCAGCGAGTCGCGGTAACTAAAGCATAAAAACTGCGGCCAGGGTTGTCTGTATTGCGCGCGGAGGGAAAGCGGAGGAACGGCATGAAATCGGGAAAAGTGTGATGGTCTTAGCGGATTGCAGATAAAGCCTGTGATGCGCGTCGGCTTTTTCTGTTTTGGTGACGTGATTAACGTCACCTGAAGGGGGAAAAAATGTGATCCCCGACCAGCGGCCGGGGAGGGGATTTTAGTGCGCGCGGCCCTGCTCAACGCCGAGGCCAGTCTGGGAACGGATAAACTGGGCGCGGAACTTCTCACGCTCCAGATTCCCTTCCGCCGAGTTATCCGTGGCGGAGAAGATCCAGATCCCAATGAACGCCACCGCGATGGAGAACAGCGCCGGGTATTCGTAAGGGAAGATGGCTTTTTCGTGACCGAGGATCTGCACCCAGATGGTCGGGCCGAGGATCATCAGGATCACCGCCGTCAGCAGGCCCAGCCAGCCGCCAACCATCGCACCACGGGTGGTCAGTTTTGACCAGTACATGGAGAGCAGAATGATCGGGAAGTTACAGCTCGCCGCAATCGAGAAGGCCAGTCCCACCATAAAGGCGATGTTCTGGTTTTCGAACAGGATACCCAACAGGATCGCCACCACACCCAGCACCAGGACGGTGATTTTGGAGACTTTCAGCTCATCGCGCTCGGAAGCGCCTTTACGCCAGACGTTGGCATAGAGGTCGTGGGAGACCGCAGAGGCTCCGGCCAGGGTCAGGCCCGCCACCACCGCCAGGATGGTGGCGAAGGCCACGGCGGAGATAAAGCCGAGGAACAGGTTGCCGCCCACCGCGTCAGCCAGGTGCACCGCCGCCATGTTGTTGCCGCCAATCAGCGCGCCCGCCGCATCCTTGAAGGCCGGGTTTGCACCCACCAGCATGATGGCGCCGAAGCCGATGATAAAGGTCAGGATATAGAAGTAACCCATAAAGCCGGTGGCATAGAGCACGCTCTTACGCGCTTCACGCGCATCTGACACGGTGAAGAAACGCATCAGAATGTGCGGCAGGCCCGCAGTACCAAACATCAGGCCGAGGCCTAACGACAGCGCCGAGATCGGATCTTTCACCAGCCCGCCCGGGCTCATGATGGCTTCGCCTTTCGGGTGAACCGCCATTGCTTCGCTGAACAGGTTATTGAAGCTGAAGCCGACGTGCTTCATCACCATAAAGGCCATAAAGCTGGCACCGAACAGCAGCAGCACAGCTTTGATGATCTGCACCCAGGTGGTGGCGAGCATGCCGCCAAACAGGACGTACATCACCATCAGCACGCCCACCAGCACCACCGCGACATGGTAGTTCAGGCCGAACAGCAGCTGGATCAGCTTACCGGCACCTACCATCTGGGCGATCAGGTACAGGGCCACCACCACCAGCGAGCCGCAGGCGGAAAGGGTACGGATCGGCCCCTGCTTCAGGCGATAGGAGGCCACGTCGGCAAAGGTGTAGCGCCCGAGGTTACGCAGACGTTCGGCGATCAGGAACAGAATAATTGGCCAGCCGACGAGGAAGCCGAGGGAGTAAATCAGCCCGTCGTAGCCGGAGGTGTAGACCAGCGCGGAGATGCCAAGGAACGAGGCCGCCGACATAAAGTCACCGGCAATCGCCAGCCCGTTCTGGAAACCGGTAATGTTGCCGCCCGCGGTATAGTAATCGTTGCGGGAGCGCACGCGTTTTGACGCCCAGTAAGTAATGTACAGCGTCAGCACCACGAAGATCAGGAACATCACAATCGCCTGCCAGTTGGTTGGCTGGCGTTCCACCGCGCCGCCAATGGCATCGGCGGCATTTGCCGCAAAGGGGAGGGTGGCGGCAAGCGCCGTCAGGACTCTCTTCATGATGCTTTTACCTCACGCAGAACCGCTTTATTCAGACGGTCGAACTCACCGTTAGCACGAATGACATACACCGCGGTCAGCACGAACGAAATCACGATCACGCCGATACCGATAGGGATGCCGCGGGTCACGCTGGTACCCGCATGTAATGGGGTACCGAGCCAGTGTGGGGCGAAGGCAATAAGCAGAATAAAGCCAACGTAAATGATTAACATGATGATAGATAACATGAAGGCAAACCGTTGCCGTTTATCCACGAGCTCCCTGTAGTGCGCACTGTTCTCTATCTGCTGACAAATATTTTCATTCATCACAGAATCTCCAAAGGTAAGGTTGGTTTTTTTTAGTCCCCTCTCCCCTTTGGGGAGAGGGTTAGGGTGAGGGGAGAGGGAGAAAACAAATTACGATGGCATTGCGATGGCCTGCTTCTCTTCGAGCAGCTTGTCCACCACGCCAGGATCGGCGAGCGTTGATGTGTCGCCTAAATTGCTGGTATCGCCCGCCGCAATCTTGCGCAGAATACGGCGCATGATCTTGCCGGAGCGGGTTTTCGGCAGCGAGTCGGTCCAGTGCAGCACGTCCGGGGTGGCAAGCGGGCCAATCTCTTTACGCACCCAGTTACGCACTTCGGTATACAGCTCCGGCGACGGCTCTTCGCCGTGGTTCAGCGTGACGTAGGCGTAGATCGCCTGGCCTTTGATGTTGTGCGGAATACCGACCACGGCCGCTTCGGCAATCTTCGGATGCGACACCAGCGCCGATTCAATCTCTGCGGTACCCAGACGGTGGCCGGAGACGTTGAGCACGTCGTCCACGCGACCGGTGATCCAGTAGTAACCATCTTCATCACGGCGCGCGCCGTCGCCGCTGAAGTACATGTTTTTGAAGGTGGAGAAGTAGGTCTGCTCAAAGCGATCGTGATCGCCAAACAGGGTACGCGCCTGGCCAGGCCAGGAGTCGACGATCACCAGGTTGCCCTCGGTGGCACCTTCCAGCGGTGTGCCTTCGTTATCTACCAGCGCAGGCTGGACGCCAAAGAACGGACGGGTCGCAGAGCCGGCTTTCAGCCGGGTCGCCCCCGGCAGCGGGGTGATCATGAACCCGCCGGTTTCGGTCTGCCACCAGGTGTCGACCACCGGGCACTTCTCATTACCGATCTTCTTCCAGTACCACTCCCAGGCTTCCGGGTTGATCGGCTCGCCCACGGACCCGAGGATGCGCAGGGAGGAGCGGTCGGTGCCTTCGATCGCCTTGTCGCCTTCCGCCATCAGGGCGCGAATAGCGGTCGGGGCGGTGTAGAGAATATTGACCTGATGTTTGTCCACCACCTGGCTCATACGCGCCGGGGTCGGCCAGTTTGGTACGCCTTCGAACATCAGGGTGGTAGCGCCACACGCCAGCGGGCCGTAGAGCAGGTAGCTGTGACCGGTGACCCAGCCCACGTCGGCGGTGCACCAGTAGATATCGCCCTGATGATAATCAAAGACATACTTAAAGGTGGTGGCCGCATAGACCAGATAGCCGCCGGTGGTGTGCAGCACGCCCTTCGGCTTGCCGGTAGAGCCGGAGGTATAAAGGATAAACAGCGGATCTTCGGCGTTCATCGCTTCCGGCTGGTGCTGGTCGCTGGCCTGCTCAATCAGGTCGCTCCACCACAGGTCGCGGCCTTCATGCCATTCAATGGCATTGCCGGTGCGCTTCAGCACAATCACGCTGTTAACGCTGTTCACATTCGGGTTTTTCAGCGCGTCATCGACGTTCTTTTTCAGCGGAACGGCACGGCCTGCACGCACGCCTTCGTCGGCGGTGATCACCAGTTTTGAACTGGAGTCGATAATACGTCCGGCCACCGCTTCCGGTGAAAAGCCGCCAAAGATTACGGAATGCACCGCACCGATGCGGGCGCAGGCCAGCATCGCCACGGCCGCTTCCGGCACCATCGGCATATAGATAGCCACCACGTCGCCTTTCCGGATGCCCTGGGCCAACAGCACGTTGGCAAAGCGGCAGACGTCGCGGTGCAGTTCGCGGTAGGTGATATTTTTGCTCTGGGTGGCGTCGTCGCCTTCCCAGATGATTGCCGTCTGGTCCCCGCGCTCGGCAAGATGGCGATCCAGGCAGTTAGCGGCCAGGTTCAGGGTGCCGTCTTCATACCATTTAATCGAGACGTTGCCTGGGGCAAAAGAGGTGTTCTTGACCGTCTGGTACGGGGTGATCCAGTCAAGGATTTTGCCCTGCTCGCCCCAGAAGGCGTCAGGGTTGGTGATGGACTGCTGATACTTCTCCTGGTACTGCTCCGGGTTAATCAGGCAGCGGTCCGCAATATTTGCGGGAATGTCGTGTTTATGGACTTGGCTCATGGTTTTTGTTCTCCTTGTAGGATGTTAATAATATGTCGCAAAAACGTTAATTGTAGGGGCTTTGCCAGCTTTGTTTACTTTTTGGGCGACAGATCACGCAAATGTTACAGAGTACAAAAAACGAGCAAATGACACTTTGAAGAAAAATAATTGCTCTTAAGGATTATTTGCTTTTATGGATAAAAAAGTTTTTTTATAACAAAAGGTTATTTTTCATCATCAACACAAATTAGCGTAACAACCTCTTTTGTCAGTCAAATGCCTTGTTCTGAAAGGCTTGCGCAGCATGCCGTGCAAGTGGTACTGATACCGCGCGTTAAAAAACCCCATAAATGAACGCAACACAATTCATACCCTTTCAGTATGTGTCGTCCCCTTCGTTTTACGAGTACGAACACTTCATTGAGGAAGTTTCTTGTCATGAAAAATTTGAAAGTCAGCCTGGCCTGGCAAATTTTGCTGGCCCTTGTGCTGGGTATCTTGCTGGGTAGTTATCTGCATTATCACAGTGACAGCCGCGAATGGCTGATCGCCAACCTCCTGTCGCCTGCCGGTGATATCTTTATTCATCTGATCAAGATGATTGTGGTGCCGATTGTCATCTCGACGCTGGTGGTAGGGATTGCCGGGGTCGGTGACGCGAAGCAACTGGGTCGCATCGGCGCAAAAACCATCCTTTATTTCGAAGTGATCACTACGGTGGCCATCATTCTTGGTATCACGCTGGCGAATGTGTTCCAGCCTGGCGCTGGCATTGATATGTCGCAGCTGGCGACGGTGGATATTTCGAAATACCAAAGCACGACCGCCGATGTGCAAAGCCATTCTCATGGCCTGATGGGCACTATCCTGTCGCTGGTGCCGACCAATATCGTGGCGTCGATGGCGAAGGGCGAAATGCTGCCGATCATCTTCTTCTCGGTGCTGTTCGGTCTGGGGCTGGCGTCGCTGCCGTCCACCCACCGCGAGCCGCTGGTGACCGTGTTCCGCTCCATCTCTGAAACCATGTTCAAAGTGACCCACATGGTGATGCGCTATGCCCCGGTCGGCGTCTTTGCGCTGATCTCGGTGACGGTGGCGAACTTCGGTTTTGCCTCCCTGTGGCCGCTGGCGAAGCTGGTGATCCTGGTTCACTTCGCGATTATCTTCTTCGCGCTGGTGGTGCTGGGGCTGGTGGCGCGCATGTGCGGGCTGAGCATCTGGATCCTGATCCGCATCCTGAAAGACGAGCTGATTCTGGCGTACTCTACCGCCAGCTCCGAAAGCGTACTGCCGCGTATTATCGAGAAGATGGAAGCCTACGGGGCACCGGCGTCGATCACCAGCTTCGTGGTGCCGACCGGGTACTCCTTTAACCTCGACGGTTCGACGCTGTACCAGAGTATCGCCGCTATCTTCATCGCCCAGCTGTACGGGATCGACCTCTCCCTGTGGCAGGAGATCGTGCTGGTGCTGACCCTGATGGTGACCTCAAAAGGGATTGCCGGCGTGCCGGGCGTGTCCTTTGTGGTGCTGCTGGCGACCCTGGGAAGCGTGGGTATTCCGCTGGAAGGTCTGGCGTTTATTGCCGGTGTTGACCGTATCCTCGACATGGCGCGTACCGCGCTGAACGTGGTGGGTAATGCCCTGGCAGTGCTGGTGATTGCCAAGTGGGAACACAAATTCGACCGTAAGAAAGCGCTGGCGTACGAGCGCGAAGTGCTGGGTCGTTTTGATAAGACCGCTGACCAGTAAATAAAAAAGCCGGGTGGCGCTAGCGCTAACCCGGCCTACGGTCCTGTAGGCCGGGCAAGCGAAGCGCCCCCGGCAGACAGACCGCACGGTTACTCCCCGCTTAACGCATCAAACTCCTCGCATCCGGTATCAAACCCTTCGCTACAGCTCAGATTTAACCAGTACAGCGCCTTCTGTTTATTTGGAGTGATAAACCCGGCCTCGCCCTGCTGAAACACCTGACCCGCCCAGTATTCCGCGTAGCCCGTACGCGAGAGGGTAGAGCTCTGCTTAAACCACTGCGCGGCCTGCACGTCATCCTGCGCCACCTCCACGCCGTTGGCGTAGATCAGCCCCAGCAGCAACCGGGCATCGACGGCGGCGTCATCTTCGGTATTCTCTGCGACTTTATGCAGCAAGCTCAGCGCCTGCGGATAGTCGGTTTTCCCCGCCCTGGTATTGACCAGCAGCCGCGCCAGCATCACGGCCCCCGGCGAACTGTCCGCCACGGTGGCCTGCTGCGCCAGCCCTTTCGCCTGCGCCAGATCGCCGTGCTTAAACTTAATCTGTGACAGCAGCGCCATGGCGTCCACGTCGCCGCCTTTGGCCGCTTTTTCGGCCCACATTTCGGCCTGCTTATCATCGCCCGAACTGTAATACGTTTCGGCAAGATAATACTGGGCACGGCTGTCGCCCGCCTCGGCCTGCTTCAGGTACTGACCGCCAATCTCCTCGGCGTTCGCAAGTGAAGTAAAAAGTATCAACAACAGATAAAGGTGTTTCATGCGTTATTTTCTTAGGGGTACATAGCGGGCAGTATAAGCGCGCTATGTGAAGAAAAAAATGGGTGCATTAAGACCTCAACCTCCCACAAGCCGGGCGGGTTTCCCCGCCCACTAAAGTTAGCCTGCAGCGCAGGCTAATTTAGCCGCCACTTCATGGTGTTCGCTCTTTATTGTCAGTTCGCATAACGTACCGCGATTAATAAAGGCGAATATCACTATGGTCAGGCAGACAATAATAACGATGCCTAACGTAGTTTTTAATGGCGTCATGCCTTTTACTCCTTGCTAATAAAAGAATAAGAGGCTACTCTCAACTTGTTGGTGTTGAGGGGTAGCCTCGGTTAATGGAAACATTACCGGGGCTTTCCACTTTCTGTCCCTCAACACGGCTTAAGACAGAAAGTCTTAAGCACCCGCCGTTAATCTTATCCTCATGAAGTAAAAAGAAAAGATGTAATCCACTTTGTGCGAAATTACATTTCTCTGGAATCATGCTCGCAAAATAATATTCGTTTTTTAAATTCTAAAAGCCCAAATAAAAAAGGAGTGAATATTTCACCCCCTTTTATTCGTGGTTCCGTTAATTAAATTAACCCATTGCGGTTTCCCGTAACCGTTTTTTCAGCGCGTTATATTCATCGATAACATACTGCTCGGCGGCAGCCTGATCCGCTATCGGCTCGACGCGTACGGCACAATATTTATATTCCGGCGTTTTGGTTATCGGGCTCAGGTTTTCCGTCACCAGCTCGTTGCAGGCGCCAATCCACCACTGGTAGGTCATATAGACCGCACCTTTGTTGGGACGATCGCTCACCTGCGCCCGGGTGATCACCCGGCCCTTGCAGGAGTTAACCCATACCAGCGCCTCATCCTCAATGCCCAGCTGTTTGGCATCTTCAGTGTTGATTTGCACATAGCCGGGCTCATCGGCCAGCGCCGACAGCGCCGCACAGTTGCCGGTCATGGAGCGGCAGGAGTAATGGCCCACTTCGCGCACGGTGGAGAGCACCATCGGATACTCCGGCGAGAGCTTGTCCATCGGCGCCATCCAGTCGCAGGTGAAGAACTGCGCCAGCCCGTTCGGGGTATCAAATTTCTCCGCGAACAGGTACGAGGTGCCCTGGTCCTCCGGGGACTCGTCCCGGCACGGCCACTGGATATAACCCAGCTCGCCCATCTTCTCGTAGGTCGCCCCTTTGAAGCCCGGACAGAGCTGGCGCAGCTCATCCCAGATCTGCTGCGTGTTGTCGTAGTGCATCGGATAACCCATCCGGGTCGCGATCTCGCTGATAATCTGCCAGTCGGTTTTCAGATCCCACTTCGGATCCACCGCTTTGAAGAAGCGCTGGAAGCCGCGATCGGCTGCGGTGTAGACCCCTTCATGCTCGCCCCAGGAGGTGGACGGCAGGATAACATCCGCCGCCGCCGCGGTTTTGGTCATAAAGATATCCTGGACAATCACCAGCTCCAGATCGTCAAAGGCCTTACGCACCGCCGACAGTTCGGCATCCGTTTGCAGCGGATCTTCACCCATGATGTACGCCGCCCGCACCTCTTTGTGGGCAGCGCGGTGTGGCAGTTCGCTGATACGGTAGCCGGTGTGCGCAGGCAGGCTCTCCACGCCCCAGGCTTTGGCGAATTTCTCGCGGTTTTCCGGAAACTTAACGTACTGATAGCCTGGATAGGTATCCGGCAGGGCTCCCATATCGCAGGCCCCCTGAACGTTATTCTGCCCGCGCACCGGGTTGACCCCGACATGGGCTTTGCCAAGATTACCGGTCAGCATGGCGAGGCTGGTCAGCGCCCGCACCGTCTCCACACCCTGCCAGAACTGGGTGACGCCCATTCCCCACAGCAGGGTGGCCGTTTCCGCCCCGGCATACAGGCGCGCGGCCTGACGGATCTCCCGGGCGCTTACGCCGGTAATGGCTTCCACCGACTCCGGCGTATAGCTTTCGACGATTTTTCTGTATTCCTCAAAGCCTTCCGTGCGGGTGGCAACGAAAGCCCGATCGTAGAGATCCTCTGCAATAATCACCTGCCCGATGGCATTGAGCAGGGCGATATTCGAGCCGTTTCGCAACGCGATATGCATATCGGCAATGCGCGCGGTTTCAATGCGCCGCGGATCGCAGACGATAATTTTCGCCCCGTTCTGCTTTGCGCGCAGAATGTGATTCGCAACGATGGGGTGCGAATCCGCCGGGTTATAGCCGAAAATAAACACTAACGCAGTATTATCAATCTCGTTGATGGCATTGCTCATGGCGCCATTACCGACCGACTGGTGCAGACCTGCAACCGAGGGGCCGTGTCAGACGCGCGCGCAGCAGTCGACGTTATTGGTGCCGATAACGGCGCGGGCAAACTTCTGCATCAGGTAGTTGGTTTCATTCCCGGTGCCGCGTGAGGAGCCGGTGGTCTGGATCGCGTCGGGGCCGTGCTTTGCTTTGATAGCGCTGAGACGGCTGGCGACATAATCCAGCGCGTCATCCCAGGAGACGGCTTCCAGCTTGCCGCCGCGTTTTCTGCGGATCATCGGGGTTTTCAGGCGCGGGGTCAGGATTTGGGTATCGTTGATAAAATCCCAGCCAAAGTAGCCCTTCAGGCACAGCTTGCCCTGGTTGGTTTTGCCGTCGGCGGCCTCCGCCCGGACAATATTGCCGTTATCGACCACCAGGTTGATCTTGCAACCTGATGCACAATAGGGGCAAACCGTGATGACGTTTTTCATCGCTCTCGCTCCATGTCAAATGATGCTGATGTGTCGGTGTAGTATGCAGCTTCTATGCCACATCCTTGTTGTGGTTTTTCCCAGACTTTACGGGGGAATCCTGGTCAAAACCCTGACCAGAAGCAGGCGAGCTGCAAAAAATGTCGCAGCGGAAGTGACGGGGATGTGACGGCGGTTGAAGATCCGAGACGGAAAGGGCGTTTGGGCTGGAGCCTTGCACAGAATGGGCCAGACTGATTGTTATCTTCTCTATGGGATCCCGTGATGAAACCAGCAATTCTGGTGGTCGATGACGACACCGCGGTCTGCGAACTGTTGCAGGACGTCCTCAACGAGCACGTCTTTACCGTCCATGTGTGCCACAACGGTCAGGATGCCCTGCGTCTGGCCCGGCAGCCGGATATTGCCCTGGTGCTGCTGGATATGATGCTGCCGGATATCAACGGCCTGCAGGTGTTGCAGCAGCTGCAAAAGCAGCGTCCTGAGCTGCCGGTGATCATGCTCACGGGCCTTGGCAGCGAGTCGGATGTGGTGGTGGGCCTTGAGATGGGGGCCGACGATTATATCGGTAAACCCTTCAACCCCCGGGTGGTGGTGGCCCGCGTCAAAGCCGTGCTGCGCCGCACCGGCGCGCTGGCGGCGGAACCCGCGGCCGTCGCCCGGGCGGGAGGGATCAGCTTTAACGGCTGGACGCTGGATACCGCCCGCTGTGAGCTGATTGACGCCGCGCGCAGCGTGGTCCCCCTGACCCAGGGTGAATACGGTCTGCTGCTGGCGCTGACGCAAAACGCCCGTCGGGTGCTGAGCCGGGAACAGCTTCTGGAGCTGACCCACAGCGAAAGCGCGGAGGTGTTTGACCGCACCATTGATGTGTTGATCATGCGCCTGCGCCGCAAAATCGAAATCAACCCCCACCAGCCGCTGTTGATTAAAACCATCCGCGGGCTGGGTTACGTGTTTGCCGCCGACGTCCAGCATGGCGACAGGGCGGCCTAAACCAGACGGTTTTCGGCGATAAACAGCTGTAATTCCTGCAACGTTTTCGCCCCGTCGATGGCGTTAGCCGCCAAAAGGCTCGCCCGCGCGCAGGCGTGCGCCAGCTGAATACTCTCCGTCAGCGACATCGACTCGTGACAGCCATATAAAAAACCGGCGCAGAAGGCATCGCCCGCGCCGACGCTGCCGACAATCTCCGCCTGCGTCAGCCGCCACGAGGGGATCCAGCTCCCTTCCTGGCCCGGCTCCTGACCCCATGCCCCTTCCGGACAGTGGATCACCACCCTGGCGTTGACCCCCGCCTTCAGCAGTTGCTCTGCGGCAGTGGCGATGTGGGCGATCGCCGGGGCATCGTTATCGTCACGCATGTGCAGGCCGCTGAATTCGCCCGCCTCCAGCTCGTTGATCACCAGATAGTCGAGATGACGCAGGGCAGGGAGCACCAGCGGCTGATAGCGCGGATCGCCCTTGCGCGACACCAGGTCGAGAGAGGTCTTAAACCCCGCAGCGCGCATCTGGGCCAGCAGCCGCGCGCTGCGGGTGCCGAACTCCTCGTCCGGCATATCCAGGCTGTCGAGCAGCAGCAGATAGCCCAGATGGAAAATCTTCATGCTGAGATCGAGCCGGTCAAAGGCGGGCAGATCCAGCAGGCGGTTGGCCCCCGGCGAGTGGAAAAAGGTGCGCTGGCCGCTGGGGTCGGTCATCACCTGCGACATGGAGGTCGGGGCGAAGGTGGTGCGCTGCACCCGCTGGCGGTTGACGTGATACTGGTCGAGCATGGCGAGAATATAATCCCCGTCGTGATCGTCTCCTACCAGCCCGACCGCCTGCAGTGGCATCCCGGCGTGCATTTTCGCCAGGGTTAACAGCACGTTGAGCGGTGCGCCGCCGGTAGCGCGCTCGCTGTGGGTGATCTCCGCCAGCCAGCCGCGCTCCGGCCACTGCACAATCTGGTGGACGTGATCCACCAGCATATTCCCCGCTGCGATAATCCCCCGGCGTTCCATCAGGCAAACCCCGCGCTGCCAAAGGTTCGCATCTGCGCGGCGACGGTGTCGGTAATGGCCTCTTCGATGCCCAGCAGCAGTTCGGCAAACTCATCGTACAGCGGCTGTCGGTTGGCCATGCGCTGTTCCACCGCCGCCAGCGCCGCCTGGGACATGCCGGTGTAGAAGTTGATTTTGTGGATCCCGAGCTCAATGGCGCGGCGGAAATCGGCGTCGCTGATCCCGGAGCCGCCGTGGAGTACCAGCGGCAGGCCGGTCTGCTGGCGGATGGCGTCAAGGCGCGCAAAATCGAGTTTTGGCTCGCCCTTGTACTTGCCGTGGGCATTGCCGATGGCCACCGCCAGGGCGTCGATGCCGGTCTGGTCGACATACTCCCGCGCCAGGGCAGGGTCGGTGAAAAAGGCTTCGTCGGCGTGGCCGTACAGGGCACCGCCCTCATCGCCACCTACCGCGCCCAGCTCCGCCTCCACCGACACGCCAACCGCGTGGCACATCTTCACTACCTCCCGCGTCTGGCGAATATTCTCCTCGTAGCTGAGCGCTGAGCCATCGAACATCACCGAGCTGAACCCTAAGCGCAGCGCCCGTACCACCGCCTCGAAATGCAGGCCGTGATCGAGATTGAGCACCACCGGAATGTCATGCCGGGCGGCTTCGAACTTCACCGCCTCCACCAGGGAGTCGAGCGAGACGTACTTAAAATGCACTTCGGCAATGTTGATGATAAAAGGCGAGTTCTCCTGGCGGGCCGCGGCAAACAGCGCGCGCAGGAAGTGAGAGTCGAGGACGTTAAAGGCCCCCAGCGCGTAACGGTGTTCCCGGGCGTGCGCCAGCCCTTCAGCAAGAGAGATAAGCGGCATCAGTGACTCCTTACGGGCGAAACAGGCTGTACTCGTTACACAACACCAGCACGGCCGGTTCGTCTTCATCAATGTGGTTATAGCGGGCGGTGGGTTGCAGGAAGTGGTTGTCGGTGTCGTCGTCATTCACCGAAGAGACCTCTCCCACCAGCACATCACCAAAGCCCGCTTCACCCCAGAAGCTGTGGTACAAACCGGGCGGCAGGCAGATGCTCTCTCCCGGTGTGAGACGGATATGGCTGCCCGCGACGTGGGTCTGCTGGCATCCGTCGACGGAGACGATGATATCGCCATCCTCTTTCTGCTCGTTCTCATCGGCGTTCCACAACTCCACAATCAGATTGCCGCCGCCGCGGTTAATGATGTCCTCGCGCTTGCGCCAGTGGAAGTGCAGGGGCGTTACCTGGCCGTCGCGCACGTGCATGATCTTTTCCGCGTAGCATCTGGCCCACGGCTTGCCGCCGGGCGAACCGTTACGCAGGGTAAACAGGGTCAGCCCCTGCGCCGCAAAATTGTCCCCGCCGAAGGCGGTCACGTCCCAGCCGAGACGTAGCTCGAACACTTCGCGCCAGGCGTCAGCCTCAAGCTGCTGCCAGCGGGCAGGGGGAAAGCTGGCAAAAGGGGGCAGATGCACATCGTGCATGGAGAAAAACTGCCGCGTGTGGCCGAGGATTTCGTTGATTTCGGAGCGTTTCATAAAGACCCCTCACCCTGACCCTCTCCCCACAGGGGAGAGGGAACGTGAACATTTACTTCACCGTCCAGCCCTTATAGGTGCCGACGCTGCTCTTATCGATCATCGTCACCGGGATCAGAACCGGCTCTTTCGGCGCAGGTTTGCCCTGCAGAATGTCGTAGCCGATCTCCACCGCTTTCGCCGCCATCACCTGCGGATCCTGGGCAGGTGTTGCGATAAATAGAGAGTTTTCACGCTTCAGGGCCTCTTCGGCATCCGGTGAGCCATCCACGCCAACGATAAAGAACTCGCTACGTTGCGCCTGTTTGGCTGCCAGATCGGCACCGATCGCCGTTGGATCGTTGATCGCAAACACGCCGTCGATCTTCGGATTGGCCGCCAGCAGGGAGGTCATGACTTCCAGCCCGCCTTCGCGGCTGCCTTTGGCGTTCTGGTTATCCGAGAGCACCTTGATATCCGGATGCTTTTTGAACTCATTCTGGCACCCTTCCACACGGTTCTGTACCGCAGAGACCGGCGGTCCGTTGATGATCACCACGTTGCCTTTGCCTTTCAGACGGTCGGTAATCAGCTTACAGGCTATCTCACCGGCCTGGGTGTTGTTGGAGGTGATAGTGGCATCGGCACCTTCTGCCGCCACGTCAACCGCCACCACCACAATCCCGGCATCTTTCGCGCGCTTCACCGCCGGGCCGATCCCTTTCGAGTCTGCGGCGTTGAGAATTATCATATCGACCTTCGCCGCGATAAAATTATCAATCTGAGAAACCTGCTGGCCGAGATCGTAACCGCTGGAGACCAGGGTCACTTTTACGTTATCGCCTGCCAGCTTGCGCGCTTCCAGCTCCGCCCCCTTGGTGATCTGCACAAAGAACGGGTTCGCCAGATCGCCCACCGTCACGCCGATGGATTTCAGCTCTTTGGCCTGGACAAACGGGCTTGCTGCAAGCAGTGCGCCAGCGCAGAGCGCGGTAACTAAGGGCTTCAATTTCATGCTGTATTCCTCACGTAGGGTATTGTTGTTATGCACTTTGATGGTGTCGGGTACGGTATTTGTCGATCAGTACCGCAATGATGATCACCGCCCCTTTGATCACCAGTTGCCAGAAGTAGGAGACGCCCATCAGCGTCATGCCGTTGTTGAGGGTAGCGATGATCAGCGCCCCCACCAGCGTGCCGGTGATGGTGCCGATGCCGCCGACGAAGCTGGTGCCGCCGAGGATCACCGCCGCGATGGCGTCCAGCTCATAGCCGGTGCCCAGGTTGCCGTTGGCGCTGTAGAGCCTGGAGGCGCTCATCACCCCGCCGAGACCCGACAGCAGGCCGCTCATGCCGTAGACAAACAGCAGCACCAGCCAGACCTTAATCCCCGTTAAGCGCGCGGCCTGCATGTTGCCGCCCACCGCGTAGATATGTACTCCAAGGGTGGTGCGGCGCAGGATGAACCAGCAGACGGCAATCACCGCCAGGGCAATCACCACCAGCCACGGCACCGGCCCGAGGTAGTTATTGCCGATCCACTCAAAGCTGATGCTGGAGTTGATAACCGTCGTGCCATCGGCCAGCAGGTAGGCCGCCCCGCGCAGCGCCGTATAGGTGCCGAGCGTGACGATAAAGGGCGGTAGCCCGGCAAAGGCCACCAGCGCCCCGTTGAACAGCCCCAGCACCATACCGAGCATCAGTGCCGCCGGGACCGAGAGCATGGACAGCTCCGGCATCAGCGACACCACCATCGCCGCCACCGCCGTGGTGCCCAGAATCGACCCCACCGAGAGGTCAATGCCGCCGGTCAGAATGATGAAGGTCATCCCCGCCGCCAACACGATGTTGATCGACGCCTGACGGGTGATGTTCAGCAGGTTGCTTTCGGTAAAGAAGTTAGGCGCGATAAAGCCAAATACCGCGACAATCAGGATCAATATCGGCAGGATACCGATGGTTTGCATCAGATCGCCCATCAGCATTTTTTTAGCGGAGGCCGCTTTGGCCACCTGTTGCGGACTGTTTTGTTGGCTCATGATTTTACCGCCTGGTGATGAGAGTCGTTCACGCCGGTTGCCAGCGTCATTATATTTTCCTGAGAGATATCGCTCCGGTGCAGCTCCCCGGCAATGCTCCCTTCGCGCATCACATACACGCGATCGCTCATGCCGACCACTTCCGGCAGTTCGCTGGAGATCATCAGGATCGCCACCCCTTTGCGCGCCATCTGGTTCATGATCCGGTAGATCTCGCTTTTGGCGCCGACGTCCACGCCGCGGGTCGGTTCATCGAGGATCAGAATGCGCGGGCCAATCGCCACCCAGCGGGAGATAAGCAGCTTTTGCTGATTGCCGCCGGAGAGCCCGCCCGCCCGCACCTGGGAATGCGGCACGCGAATATTGAGCAGGGCGATGGCGTCATCGGAGATCGACTGCGCTTTTTTGCGGTTGAGCCAGCCGAAAGTGGCGTCACGCTCCAGCGTCGCCATGGTGATGTTCTCCTGCGCCGCCAGCTCGAGAAACAGCCCCTGCTCCTTGCGGTTCTCGGTTAAAAAACCGATCCCGTGGTCGATGGCGGCGCGCGGGGAGTGGATCACCACCGGTTCGCCATCCACCTCTATCATGCCGCCCGTCGCTTTGCGCACGCCGAAAATCAGCTGGGCCAGCTCCGAACGCCCGGCCCCCACCAGCCCGGCGAGGCCGACGATTTCGCCGGAGCGCACCAGCAGGCTGCAGGGCTGAACTTTGCTGCCGTCGGTGAGGTGATGGACGTTAAGACGCGGGCTGCCGAGCGGGATATCGCGCTCCTTGTTAAACAGATCGCTTAAGGGCCGTCCGACCATCATCCGCACCAGCTCGGAGGCGTTGAGCTTGTCGCGGGTCAGGCTGCCGACATACTGGCCGTCACGCAGCACGCTGACGCGGTCCGACAGTTCATAGACCTCCGCCATACGGTGGCTGATATAGATAATCGCCATCCCCTCATCGCGCAGACGCATAATCAGCTCAAACAGACGGTGGGTTTCGCGTGACGAGAGGGCGGCGGTGGGTTCATCCATCACCAGAATGCGGCTGTTGCGGTGCAGCGCCCGGGCAATCTCCACCTGCTGCTGCTCGGCGATGGTCAGTTTCATCACCAGGTCGGTGGCCTTAAAGTGAGCGCCGAGGCGGTCAATCACCGCCTGGGCCTGGGCCGCCATCTCTCTGCGCTGCACCAGCCCGCCGCGCGACAGCTCGCTGCCGAGGAAGATGTTTTCGGCCACGGTGAGATTCGGTGCCAGCTGCATCTCCTGATAAATCAGGGTGATGCCCGCCGCCAGCGCGTCCTTCGGGCCTTTGATGTGAAACGGCTTGCCGTCGATCAGGATCTCGCCGCTGGTGGCGATGTAAGCCCCGGCGAGAATTTTCATCAGCGTGCTTTTTCCGGCGCCGTTTTCACCCATTAAAGCGTGGATCTCACCGGGAAAGACCGTCAGATCCACACCCTTCAGCGCGTGGAAGCTGCCAAAGGTTTTGGCAATGTTGCGCATCTCTAAAACCGGGGTCCTGCTCATGGCGGATCTCCTGTGACGTTCGATATCCGCACTTCATCACAGCCCGGTAAATGCAAAATGTCAGAAGTCGTTCATATTTGTCATAGTTCTGAATAGTTAACCGCCGTCACAATTCCCCGCTTTTTCCCCCTCTCCCTGTGGGAGAGGGTGTTCAAGTTCCCTCTCCCCTATGCGGAGAGGGCTAGGGTGAGGGGTGAGGGGAAAATACATGCTTACAGCGGAGCTAAAATTAATGCCCTCACGCCGTCCCCCCTTCTTCGCCAGCGCCCGTGGCCGCCTGCTGATCTTTAATCTGCTGGTGGTGGCGGTGACGTTAATGGTCAGCGGCGTGGCAGTGCTGGGCTTTCGCCACGCCAGCCATATTCAGGAGGAGGTGCAGCGCCAGACCCTGGACGACATGAACGGCAGCATGAACCTGGCGCGGGAAACCGCCAACGTGGCGACGGCGGCGGTGCGGCTGTCGCAGGTGGTGGGGGCGCTGGAGTATAAAGACGAAGCCAACCGGCTCAAGCAGACCCAGACCGCGCTGGGCCATTCGCTGGAGCAGCTTGCCTGGGCTCCTCTGGCGCAGCAGGAGCCGGCGCTGGTGGCGCGGATCATCCGGCGCAGCAACGAGCTGCAGCGAAGCGTAACCGGGATGCTGGAGCGCGGGCAGCGTCGCCATCTGGAGCGTAACGCCCTGCTGAGCTCGCTCTACCAGAGCCAGAGCTATCTCCGTCATCTGCAGGACATCAACCGTCGCTTCGCCAGCAACGTCCCCGACGCCCGGTTGCTCAGCGAGATGGACCGCCTTATCGTCGCCGCCATCGAAACCCCCTCGCCGCGGGCGACCATTCAGCAGCTGGACAGGGTGACGGCGATGTTGCCTCAGGGGGTCACGCAGCCGGTGGTGAGCCTCGTCCTGCCTGATTTTAACGCCGAGCTGAACAAGCTCGGCCCGCTCTCCAGGCAGCTGGAGGAGAGCGATCTCTCCATCAGCTGGTATATGTTCCACATCAAAGCGCTGGTGGCGATCCTCAACAGCGACATCAATCAGTACGTGGAGCAGGTGGCGCAGGCCTCGCAGCTGCGCACCGCCGAGAGCTATCAGGAGCTGCGCTCCATCAGCGTCTTTATCACTGTTTTTGCCGTGCTGGCGCTGATCATCACCGCCTTTGCCTGCTGGTACATCTACCGCAACCTGGGCACCAACCTGACCGCCATCTCCCGGGCGATGTCGCGGCTGGCTCACGGCGAGCAGGATGTCTCGGTGCCTGCGCTGCAGCGCCGGGATGAGCTGGGCGAGCTGGCGAGGGCGTTCAACGTCTTTGCCCGCAATACCGCGTCGCTGGAGCACACCACCCGGCTGTTAAAAGAGAAGACTTCGCAGATGGAGGTGGATCGCATTGAACGTCAGGGGCTGGAAGAGGCGCTGCTGCACAGCCAGAAGATGAAGGCGGTGGGCCAGCTGACGGGCGGGCTGGCGCATGATTTCAACAATCTGCTGGCGGTGATCATCGGCAGCCTGGAGCTTGCCGATCCCCATTCGCCGGACGCGCCGCGCATCAGCCGGGCGCTGAAGGCCGCCGAGCGCGGGGCGCTGTTAACCCAGCGCCTGCTGGCCTTCTCCCGCAAGCAGTCCCTGAACCCGCACGCGGTGGAGATGAAGCCCCTGCTGGAGAACCTGGCCGAGCTGATGCGCCACTCTCTGCCCGCCACTATCGCCCTGGAGATCGAAGCGCAAACCCCGGCGTGGCCAGCGTGGATTGACGTCAGCCAACTCGAGAACGCCATTATCAACCTGGTGATGAACGCCCGCGATGCGATGGAAGGGCACGCCGGCACCATCAAAATCCGCACCTGGAACCAGCGCGTCACCCGCAGCGACGGCCGCAGGCAGGATATGGTGGCGCTGGAGGTGATCGACCACGGCAGCGGCATGTCGCAGGCCATCAAATCCCGGGTCTTTGAACCCTTCTTCACCACCAAGCAGACCGGGAGCGGCAGCGGGCTGGGGCTGTCGATGGTATATGGTTTCGTGCGCCAGTCCGGCGGGCGGGTGGAGATCGAAAGCGCTCCCGGACAGGGCACCACCGTGCGGCTGCATCTGCCTCGCGCCACGCAGCAGGCGCTTCCCCAGCCGGAAACGCTGGCGGCAGCCGCAGCGGCGCAAAGCGACCGGCTGGTACTGGTGCTGGACGATCAGAGCGATGTCCGCCAGACCCTGTGCGAACAGCTGCACCAGCTGGGCTATCTGACGCTGGAGGCCGAAACCGGCGAGCAAGCATTACAGATGCTGAGCGCCTCGGCGGATATCGAGATGTTTATCAGCGACTTAATGCTACCCGGCACGCTGAGCGGCGCGGAGGTGATCCAGCAGGTCCGCCAGCAGTTCCCGCATCTGCCGGCGCTGTTGATGAGCGGCCAGGATCTGCGTCCGGCTCACAACCCGCAGCTCCCGGACGTGGAGCTGCTGCGCAAACCCTTTACCCGGGCGCAGCTGGCGCAGGCGCTACAAAAAGCGATGAGAATTTGAGATTCCTCCGCTACTCGCTCCACCCGCCGTTTATTACCGTAAAGCCAGCCCCCCTGCGAGACTGGCTTTATGAAACGTTACTCTACCGCTCTGTTATTTGGTCTGCTCTCTTTAACCAGCCATCTGGCTCATGCCGATATCGTTGACGATACGATCGGCAATATTCAGCAGGCCATCAACGACGCTTACAATCCTGACAGCAATAATCGTAATTCCGACGACGATCGCTACGAAGATAGCCGTCGCAGTAATGACAGCCGACAGTATGAAGATCGTCGCAGACAGCTTGAGGACCGGCGCCGTCAGCTGGACGATCGTCAGCGGCAGTTGGATGAAGAGCGACGTCGTTTAGAAGATGACGAGCGTCGTTTGGAGGATGATTACGATCGGCGGTAACGCCCGGCGGCGCTTCGCTTGCACGGGCCTACAAAACCGTAGGCCGGGTAAGCGCAGCGCCACCCGGCGATGCGATGCCTCAATCCAGCATCAATACCATCCCGTCATACCCCGCCTCAAACCCCTCCGGCAGCGGGTTGTCCATCATCCAGACGTCAAACTCATGGCTGATATGGGTCAGGATCACCTGCGGACAGCCAATCACCTGATTGAGCGCGATAACCGTATTCAGGTCGCAATGGTTGCGCGGCGTCTCTTCCCGCGGCGGGTGGCTGCAGTCAATCACGATGGCCTGCGGCTGGTTGTTGAGTAAAAACTTCACCGTTTTATCCGGCAGTCCGGCGGTATCGGACAGCCAGGCCACTCGGCTGTGGGCGCTCTCCAGCAGATAGCCAAAGGTCAGCTTCGAATGGTTGAGCGGCAGCGGCGTTACCCGCAGGCCCTGCAGTTCAAACACCACAAAGGGCTCCAGGGTGTGGCTAAAGTCGAGGATGCCGGGATGCTTAAACAGATCGTCGCAGCCGCTGTCGTCCGGTGGGCCGTACACCGGAATGGTCGCTCCCACGCCCCAGCGCAGCGGGAACAGCCCCTGGACATGATCCATGTGGTAATGGGTGAGCAAAATCTGCTGAAAACTGCCCGCTGGCCAGTCGTCCATCAGGTGCGGGATCCCCGCATCGAGCAGCGTCACCGCATCATTGAATTTGACCACCGCGCTACAGGGGCGACGGCGATGATCCTCCTGCAAACGCGCCCGGCGACAGGCCGGACAGTCGCAGCCAAAGGCGGGCACCAGCTGGGCGCCACCGGTTCCTGTTAACGTAATGGTCAGACTCATAGCGCCCCCTTACAGCGGTTTGGTAAAGCGGAAATGGCTCTGTGTGTACCCTTCACGAAGATAAAAACGGTGCGCGTCGAGGCGCCTGACGCTGGTGGAAAGCTCGGTCATCTCCGCCCCGGCATGGCGGGCCTCCTCTTCCGCCCAGGCCAGCAGCTGGCTGCCAACCTTCAGGCCGCGCGCCTGGGGCATCACCACCAGCTCCTGGATTTCACCGATCCAGTTGGCGTGATGGAGATGAAACTGCATGTGCAGGCCGATCATCCCGATGATGTGTCCATCCCGTTCGGCCAGCTGGTAACGCATATTGTGATCCTGCAGATTGGCCGCGAACCCGGCATGAAACGCCGACCGATCAAGCTCCGCCTGTTTTAATTCGCAGATCAGGCCATAGACCGCATCGACGTCCTCCGGGGTGGCGGGACGCAACTCACACTCAGGCATGGTTTTTCTCCTTCTGGCTAATGAGTGACAGGAAGTTATCGACAGACTGATGCAAACTTCCGTCGTTATTCAGAACAGGGCAGTGGGAGGGCGTATAGCGGGCGGCGCGCTCCAGCCGCTGGTCGATCTCTTTTGCGCTCTCCCGACCCCGGTCCTGCAGGCGTTGACGCAGGATCTCCGGCGACACCTGCAGGCAGATCGGCAGCAATGCCTGCGCATACCGCGCCTGCGCCTGGGGCAGATGGGCGCGCGAGCCGTTTACCACCACGTCAAACCCGGCATGCAGCCACAGGTCGATCTCCAGGCCCACCCCATAATAATAGCCGTTGGCGTGCCAGCTCAGGGCAAACAGCTGCTGCCCGGCGCGGGTAAAAAACTCGGGCTCGCTGAGGGCGATATGGTTTTCGCTCCCGGCGCTGGCGGGGCGGGTAATGTAGCGATGCGCCACCAGCATCTGCGGCTGTGACTGCTGGCGCAACGCCGCCAGCAGGCTATCCTTTCCGGAGCCGGACGGCCCCATTAACCAGATCACTCTTCCCATCAGAACACCCGTTTTCCCTGACGCCAGACGTGGTCGATATGAATGTGCTCGCCTTTACGGTGCGCCAGCACCAGGTCGGCCCGCTTGCCTTCGCCAATCACCCCGCGATCGTGCAGGTTCAGCGCCTGCGCCGGGTTTCGGGTCACCAGGCGGATCGCCTGCGGCAGGGTAAATCCGTTGCCTTCGTCATCCGCCACGCCGAACGCGGCATCCAGCAGGCTGGCGGGGTAGTAATCGGACGACAGGATATCCAGCAGGCCGAGGGACGCCAGCCTGCTTGCCGCCACGTTGCCGGAGTGCGATCCGCCGCGCACGATGTTCGGGGCGCCCATCAGCACGTTCATTCCGTGCTGGCGCGAAGCCTCTGCGGCCTCGAACGTGGTGGGAAATTCGGCGATAACGCTGCCAAGCTGGTGGGATTCCCGGACATGATCCGCCGTGGCGTCGTCATGGCTGGCAAGAGCGATATTGCGCTCCCGGCACAGCGCGGCAATGGCCTGACGATTGGGCTGCGACCAGCGGGCGGCAAGCGCCAGCTGCTCCTCTTCGTAGCGCGCCATCTGCGCGTCGTTGAGGGAGTACTTGCCCTGATAGTATTCGCGATACTTTTCGATGTTGGCGAACTGGCGCTGACCCGGGGAGTGGTCCATCAGCGATACCAGGGTCACCGGCTCGCGGCCCGCCAGCTTTTCGAACAGCGGCAGGGTGGTGTGATGGGGCAGTTCGCAGCGCAGGTGCAGACGGTGCTCGGCGCGGTTGAGGCCGCGCTTCTGCGTCTCTTCCACGGCGTTGATCATCTTCTCCAGATTCTCCAGACGGTCGCCGCCGTCGCGCACGTCGCCAATCGCCACCGCGTCCAGCACGGTGGTGATGCCGCTGGCGACCATCATCCCGTCGTGGCTGCTCATCGCCGAATGGGCGGGCCAGTCAACTTTGGGGCGCGGGGTGAAGAACTTGTCCATGTTGTCGGTGTGCAGCTCGATCAGCCCCGGTAGCAGCCAGCCGCCTTCACCGTCCATCGCCTCGGGCAGGCGGCTCTGGGTTTCGGCAAAGGCGCGAATGACGCCGTCCTGAACGTCGATGGAGCCGTCAACGACTTCGTTTTCCAGCACCAGTTTTACGTTGTTTACGATCATGCTGTGATCCCCATCGGGTGCAGACGATCCGCCACGCGATCCCGCACGGCGTCGTCGTGGAAGATCCCGACGATCGCCGCGCCGCGCGCTTTGGCTTCTTCGATCAGTTCAATCACCGCGGCGCTGTTTTTCGCATCCAGCGAGGCGGTCGGTTCATCGAGCAGTAAAATCGGGTAATCGACGATAAAGCCGCGGGCGATGTTCACCCGCTGCTGCTCCCCGCCGGAGAAGGTGGAGGGGGCGAGATGCCACAGGCGATCCGGCACGTTCAGGCGCGTCAGCAGGCTGGCGGCCTTGGCGGCGCAGGTGTCGCGCGGCACGCCGAGATCCAGCAGGGGCTGCATCACCACTTCCAGGGCCGGAACGCGCGGGATCACCCGTAAAAACTGGCTGACCCAGCCGATGGTGGTACGGCGCACATCGCGCACCTTGCGCGCCGGGGCCTGCACCAGATCCACCCATTCGTCGCCGTGGCGGATATGGATATGGCCTTCGTCCGGCAGATAGTTGGCGTACAGCGAGCGCAGCAGGGTCGATTTGCCGCTGCCGGAGTGGCCGTGCAGCACCACGCATTCGCCATTTTTTACCTCAAGGGAGGCGTTTTGCAGCACCGGCAGGCGGACGCCGTTTTGCTGGTGGAGCACAAAGGTTTTACTGACGTTTTCAACGCGGATCATGTTGGCCTCGTGGTTCGGGATGCCGGGTGGCGCTTCGCTTACCCGGCCTACAAGGAGCTGGATTTATTGCCGGGTGGCGGCTGCGCCTTACCCGGCCTACAAGGTGCTGGATTCATTGCCGGGTGGCGGCTGCGCCTTACCCGGCCTACAAGGTGCTGGATTAATTGCCGGGTGGCGGCTAGGCCTTACCCGGCCTACAAAATCGTAGGCCCGTGCAAGCGAAGCGCCGCCGGGCAACAGCAATCTCAATTCTGCAAAACGGACGACACCAGCAGCTGGGTGTAAGGGTGATGCGGGTCGTCGAGTACCCGGTCGGTCAGCCCACTTTCCACCACCTCGCCGCTCTTCATCACCAGCAGACGGTCCGCCAGCAGGCGGGCGACGCCCAGATCGTGGGTGACAATCACCACCGCCAGGTTCAGCTCCACCACCAGACCACGCAGCAGATCCAGCAGACGGGCCTGCACCGAGACGTCGAGCCCGCCGGTGGGTTCGTCCATAAACACCAGCTTCGGATGGGTGACCAGGTTGCGGGCGATCTGCAGACGCTGCTGCATGCCGCCGGAGAAGGTGGTGGGCAGGTCGTCGATGCGCGAGGACGGGATCTCCACCTCCTCGAGCCAGTGTTTCGCCGTCGCGCGGATCTCACCGTAATGGCGCGCGCCGGTGGCCATCAACCGTTCGCCGATATTGCCCCCCGCCGACACCTGGCGGCGCAGGCCGTCCATCGGGTGCTGGTGCACCACGCCCCATTCGGTGCGCAGCAGGCGGCGGCGCTCCGCCTCGCTCATGCCGTACAGCGAATCGCCGTCATAGAGAATCTCGCCGTTCTGCGGGGCCAGACGGGCGGAGATGGACTTCAGCAGGGTGGTTTTGCCGGAGCCGGACTCGCCGACAATCCCCAGCACTTCGCCCGGCCACAGGTCGAACGACACGTCGCTGAAGCCTTTGCCCGGCGCATAAAGGTGGGTCAGGTTATTGACCGAAAGCAGCGGTTTCATTGGCTGTTGGCCTCGCTCTGTTGGCGGCAAAAATCGGTGTCGGAGCAGACAAACATCCGCTTGCCGGTGTCATCCAGCACCACTTCATCCAGATAGCTGTGTTTCGATCCGCAGATGGCGCAGGGCTCGTCCCACTCCTGCACGGTAAACGGGTGGTCGTCGAAATCGAGGCTTTCGACACGCGTGTAGGGCGGCACGGCGTAGATGCGTTTCTCGCGCCCGGCACCGAACAGCTGCAGTGCAGGCATCATGTCCATCTTCGGGTTATCGAATTTCGGGATCGGCGACGGGTCCATGACGTAGCGGCCGTTGACCTTCACCGGGTAGGCGTAGGTGGTGGCGATATGGCCGAAGCGGGCGATGTCCTCGTACAGCTTCACCTGCATCACGCCGTACTCTTCCAGGGCGTGCATGGTGCGGGTTTCGGTCTCGCGCGGCTCGATAAAGCGCAGCGGCTCCGGGATCGGCACCTGGAAAATCAAAATCTGATCTTCGGTGAGCGGGGTTTCCGGGATGCGGTGGCGGGTCTGGATCAGGGTGGCGTCTTCGGTGCGCTCGGTGGTGTTCACCCCGGTCACGCGCTGAAAGAACTGGCGGATCGACACGGCGTTGGTGGTGTCGTCGGCCCCCTGGTCGATGACCTTCAGCACGTCCGCCTCGCCAATCACGCTGGCGGTGATTTGAATGCCGCCGGTGCCCCAGCCGTAAGGCATCGGCATTTCACGGCCACCGAACGGCACCTGATAGCCGGGGATGGCTACCGCTTTTAAAATGGCGCGGCGGATCATGCGTTTGGTTTGCTCATCCAGATAAGCAAAGTTGTAGCCGCTGAGGTTAGCCATTTTTGCGCTCCTGTTGCAGACGTTTAAGCAGCTCCAGTTCAGCCTGGAAATCGACGTAGTGCGGCAGCTTGAGGTGCGAGACGAACCCGGCAGCCTCGACGTTATCCGCGTGGGCCAGCACGAACTCCTCGTCCTGCGCGGGGCCTGCGAGGTTCTCGTCGTAGTCCGGCGCCTGGAGGGCGCGGTCAACCAGCGCCATCGCCATCGCCTTGCGCTCGCCCATGCCAAACACCAGCCCGTAGCCGCGGGTAAAGTGCGGCGCGTTGTTGTCCGGGGTGACGAAGCCGTTAACCATTTCGCACTCGGTCACCAGCAGTTCGCCGACGTTCACCGCAAAACCCAGCTCTTCCGGCACAATGTTGATATCGATGTGGCCGCTGCGAATTTCACCGGCAAAGGGGTGATTGCGTCCGTAGCCGCGCTGGGTGGAGTAGGCCAGCGCCAGCAGGTAGCCCTCGTCGCCGCGCATCAGCTGCTGCAGGCGCGAGGCGCGGGAGCAGGGGTAGACTGGCGGGGTGCGGGTGATGTCGTCCGGCTCCTCGCCGCTGTCCTCTTCCGCCTTCGCCAGCCCCTGGCTGGCCAGCAGGCTAAAGACGTGCGGGGCGGCGTCCTGCTGCGGCTCTGCCCTGTTCAGTTCCGGCGTTTCACCGTTTGCCAGCAGGGTGAAATCGAGCAGGCGATGGGTGTAGTCGTAGGTCGGGCCGAGCAGCTGGCCGCCGGGGATGTCTTTATAGACGGCAGAAATCCGGCGCTCGAGGCGCATCTCTGCGGTATTCACCGGCTCGCTCACCGCCAGCTTTGCCAGGGTGGTGCGGTAGGCGCGCAGCAGGAAGATGGCTTCGACGTTATCGCCGCTGGCCTGCTTCAGCGCCAGCGCCGCCAGCTCGCGGTCGGCAATGCCGCCTTCGGTCATTACCCGGTCGACGGCGAGGTTCAACTGTTGTTCAATCTGGGCCACGCTCAGCTCGGGAAGCTGGTCATCCCCCCGGCGTCGGTGCTCCTGCAGCGCGTGGGCGGCGGCGATCGCCTTCTCGCCCCCTTTGACGGCAACGTACATCAGCACACCTCCACGTGGGTGGTACGCGGGATCGCCAGCAGGCGCTCGCCGCAGGTCAGCAGCAGGTCGATCCCCAGCGGGAACGGGTGCGGGCGCTCGGTCAGCTCATGAATGATGCACTCCGGCAGCTGCGGGGCGACCATCCGTTCTTCGGCGATCCCGGCGCCGGTCAGGCGCAGCATGCGTCCGCCGCTCAGGCTGGAGACCTGCAAAATCAGGGTGGCGCTGGTCACGGGGGCCACGGCGGTGCCTTCGCTCAGGGCGTTGAGCTGCTCGTGGCTGATGTGCTCGTCGGCGACGGCGAACACCGCCTGCTGGGGCTGATCCACCAGCGGGGCGCTGGTATGAAAACGCAGGTTGCTGCTGACGATATCGTTGCTGACGGCGCCCGACAGCCACACCGGGGTGTCGTTATCGGCCAGGGTCAGCAGCACGCTGGTGGTGGCAAGGTTCAGCGGCTGCCAGCCATGCTTGAGCTGATGCAGCGAGACGATGACGCCCGGTTCGCTCATGGCTTTCAGCAGACGACGAAAACTGTGCTGGGCATCCTGCACGGCGAGGGTAAAAGCGGGATGAAGGGTCATGCGTTGTCTCCGCGAACGAGCGTAAAGAAGTCGACCCGGCTGGTGTTCACTTCGGCCTGACGGGCAGCAAGGCGTGCGGCGCGATCGGCTTCCAGCGGGGCAATAACGGTTTCCATCAGGGCCTGAAAATGGGGGGCTTCCTGCAGCAGGGCGTCCACGACGGCGCACTGCTCGGCGTGGGTTTTGTTGCGCCCGAGCAGGTAGCTGTAGCCGAGCGTGCCGCTGGCGAGGCGCACCACGGCGCGGGTCAGGGTGGCGTCGCCGGCAAAGTAGCGTGCGCCGGTGCCGCCCATCCGGGCCTGGATCTGCACCAGCCCGCTCTGTGGGGCGCGGATCAGCTCATAAACCGGGGTCAGGCTCAGGGCCGACATCCGCGCCGCAAGTGCCGCAGGCTGGCTGTGGGCGAGCACGGCCATCCAGTGCTGACGGGTGGAGGTATCGAAGTGCATTCAGTGCTCCATGGTGAATTCAATCATGTCGGCGCGGGTCAGGCTGACGGAGTACTCCGTCGCGTTCACCTCGTCGTCACGGTGGTTAAGGGTGCGCACGCAGAGCAGGGGCGCCATGTTGGGGATCTCCAGCACCTTGCTCTCTTTAGCCTGGGCGCGGCGGGCGCTGATCCGCGTCTGGGTACGCTTCAGGGCGATCCCGGTGGCGTCGAACAGAAAGTCGTGCAGCGAGCCGCTGGTGAAATTTTGCAGCACCGGCCAGAGGGCCAGGTCCGCGAAGTAGTGGTCGATCTGGCAGACCGCCACGCCGTTGACCCGGCGCAGGGTGCGCAGGTGAACGACGTTGTCGCCCTCCGAAATCCCCAGCGCGTCGGCGACGTGGCTGGAGGCCGGACGCAGCACCGAGAGCAGTTTTTCGCTGGTGGGGTGGCTGCCCTGATCGAGCAGGTTCTGGCTGAAGCGCGCCTGGGCGTTGAGCGGGTAGTCGAACGGACGCATCAGCACCAGCACGCCGATGCCCTGACGGCGCTGGACCCAGCCGCGCTCCACCAGCTGGTCAATGGCGCGGCGCAGAGTATGGCGGTTGACCTCATAGCGGTCGGCAAGCTGCTGTTCCGCAGGCAGGTAGTCGCCGCAGCGGTAGTGGGTACGCAGCTCCACTTCAAGCTTCGCGGCGATCTCTTGCCAGCGGGTCGGGTAACTGGTCGGATGTCTGGATAAGTGCATATAAAACAATGCCTCGCTACTCAGATGAAGTGCTTACGCAAACGTTGAGAGAGGAAGTCCAGCAGGCTGACGGTGATGATGATGAGCACCATCAGGGCGCAGGTTTGCTGGAACTGGAAGCCGCGAATCGCTTCCCACAGGGTGACGCCAATTCCGCCCGCGCCCACCATGCCGACCACCGTCGCCGAGCGGACGTTGGACTCAAAGCGGTAGAGGGAGTAGGAGATGAGCAGCGGCATGACCTGCGGCAGGACGCCGTAGAGGATCTCTTCCAGCTTGTTGGCGCCGGTGGCGCGAATGCCTTCGACCGGGCCGGGCTCGATGGCTTCCACCGCTTCCGAAAGCAGTTTGGAGAGCACGCCGGTGGTGTGAATAAAAAGCGCCAGCACCCCGGCGAAGGGACCGAGACCGACGGCGACCACGAACAGCATCGCAAAGACCATTTCGTTGATGGCGCGGCAGGCGTCCATCAGGCGACGCACCGGCTGGTAAATCCACCAGGGCACAATGTTATCGGCGCTCATCAGGCCAAACGGAATGGAGAGCACCACGGCCAGGGCGGTGCCCCAGACGGCGATTTGCAGGGTGACGGCCATTTCGCCGAGGTAGTCCTGCCACTGGCTGAAGTCCGGCGGGAAGAAGTCGGCGGCGAAGGTCGCCATGTTGCCGGAGTCACGTACCAGCGTCAGCGGGTCCATTTCCGCGCCTTTCCAGGAGACGACGAGCACCGCCAGCAGAACGGCCCAGCCGATCAGCGAAAACCAGCCGCGCTTTGGCGGTGGGAGAGTGATGGTTTGCATGTGTTATTCCGTGGCTCTTTGTGTGCCGGATGGCGCTACGCTTATCCGGCCTACGATCCGTAACGTAGGCCCGGTAAGCGAAGCGCCACCGGGCAAGGGGTTATTGCACCGCTTTACTTACGCTTGTCATGGCGCCCAGCGCGGCGGTCAGGCGGTCGAGATCGTCCAGCTGGGCCTGAATTTCAGACATCTTGCTGCTCTTCTCTTCCTCTTTCAGACCCTTGTTGTCCTTCACGCCCTGGATCTGTTTGAACAGCGCCAGCTGGCGGATAGGTACCAGCTGAAGGTCGCTGGAGGCGCGGAACGGTGCCCAGCCCAGACGTTCCAGCACGGTTTTCTCTTCCGGCGTTTTGCCGTAGTTCATAAAGAAGTCGTACACCTTGTCCTTGGTGCTTTCGGAGAGGTTTTTACGCCACACAATCGGGTCGCCCGGGATCAGCGGAGATTTCCAGATTACCTTCAGCTCTTTCAGCTTGTCCGGAGCGGACGTCTTCAGCTTGTCGAGGTTTTCGGTGTTGTTGGTGGCCACATCCACCTGCTTGTTGGCGACGGCCAGGGCATTGGTTTCATGCCCGGCGTTGACCGTGCGTTTGAATTCGCTGGTGGAGACGTTGTTTTTGGCGAAGACGTAGTAGCCAGGGACCAGGAAGCCCGAGGTGGAGTTCGGGTCGCCGTTGCCAAAGGTGAGCTCTTTACGTTTTGCGAGCATGTCCTGAAGGTTGTTGATCGGGCTGTCTTTGTTGACGATCAGCACGCTCCAGTAACCCGGGGAGCCGTCGGCGGCGACGGTTTGCGCAAAGACCTGACCGTTAGCGCGATCCACCGCTTCCATGGCGGAGAGGTTGCCGTACCAGGCGATGTCCACTTTGTTAAAGCGCATTCCCTGGATGATGCCCGCGTAGTCCGGGGCGAAGAAGGCGTTCACTTTGATCCCCAGTTTGGTTTCCATATCCTTCAGGAAAGGTTCCCACTGTGGCTTCAGGTTCTGCTGTGATTCCGTCGAAATGATGCCGAAGTTCAGCGCTTTTTCCTGCTCCTCAGCGAACGCCGGGCTTAACAGGGTGCTGATGCTGAACATGCTGGTGAAGGCCAGCGCGGCAACCGTTTTATAGCTCATTTCCATTCCTCATTGTGGGGACGTTAAGCAGCCTGCGCGCTCTCTTCGACGCGATTTATGCTGCGGTAGAGATGGTCAAAACGTTCGTTATCAAACTGATGGCTGGCGCCATCGAAGAAGACGTGGTCCTGACGCAGGGCGACGATGCGCTCGCAGTAGCGCAGGGCGTAATCCACCTGATGCAGCGTCACCACGATGGTGATGCCGTCTTTCTGGTTGATGTCGCGCAGGGTCTCCATGACGATGCGCGCCGACTCCGGATCCAGCGAGGCAATCGGCTCATCGGCGAGAATGATTTTGGCTTTCTGCATCAGCGCCCGGGCAATTGCCACGCGCTGCTGTTGTCCACCGGACAGGGTGGAGACGCGCTGGTGGGCGAAATGGGCCATGCCGACGCGGGCCAGCGCCTGCAGCGCCTCCTGCTTCTGGGCTGGGGAGAACCAGCGCAGGCAGGTGCGCCAGAACGGGGTGCTGCCGAGGGCGCCGATCAGCACGTTCTCCAGCACCGTCAGGCGATTCACCAGGTTGAACTGCTGGAAGATGTAGCCGGTCTGGGCGCGGCTTTTACGGATATCACTCGCCAGACGGCCCGCGCGCTGCACGGTGTTGCCCAGCAGCTCTACAAAGCTTTCCGACGTTTTATCGCAGGTGATAAGGCCGCTTAGGTGGCGCAGAAGGGTGGATTTACCGGAACCGGACGGCCCGAGCAGCGCTACCATTTCGCCCTGATGGACGGTCAGATCAACGGCATGCAGAGCCTTGTTATGATGGAAGGTCTTGCTCAGCTTCTCGACGCGGATGACAGTGTGCATGGGTGAGGCCTCGATTCGAATGTGGCCTCATGCTGGCGGATCAATGTGACATTTAGGTTAAGTGTTAGTTGCGGGAGTTTGAAGAGTTGAGGTGAAAGCGATGACAGGCGGAGGCATGGCCCCCGCCGACGGGATCACGGTTGTTTAACGACGTTGATCATCCAGGGAACGCCGAACTTATCGGTCACTTTACCGAAACCGTGCGCCCAGAAGGTCTCCTGCCAGGCCATATCAACCGTGCCGCCTGCGGCAAGGCTGTCGAACCAGCGTTTGCCCTCGGCCACGTCCTGGGTATCAAGTACCAGGGTAAACCCGGCGTAGGTGCCATTACCGCTGAGCGTGCCGTCGCTCATCATGATGTCGCTGCCGGCGATGCGGACGTTGGAGTGGGCGATAGCGGAGTCGGGGAACTGCATGCCGGACGGACAGCCCTCTTCGCTGTTGTCGTCTTTGGGCATGTCACCGAAGGTCATTTTATAAAGGAGTTCTGCGCCAATGGCCTGCTGGTAGAAGGCGATGGCCTCTTCGCAGTTGCCGGCGAAAGAGATGTAGGGACTTAACGGCATAATCGTTACCTCAGGTAAGAGAAGCTCAGTAAGTCTAGTCATTGTAGGCCCGGATCGCTGCGCGCCACCGGGCGCTTTTGCCGGATGCGCTACGCTTATCCGGCCTACAAAACTACAAAACAAATCAGTTCTTTTTCACGAACTCGGATTTGAGCTTCATTGGGCCGAAGCCGTCAATTTTGCAGTCTATGTTGTGATCGCCCTCGACCAGACGAATGCCTTTCACTTTGGTGCCGATCTTCAGCATTGACGAGCTGCCTTTTACCTTCAGATCTTTAATGACGGTGACGTTATCGCCATCCGCCAGCAGATTGCCGTTGGCATCTTTGACGATCAGTTCGTCGCTCTCTGCTGCGGGCTCTGCGTTATTCCATTCGTAAGCGCATTCCGGGCAGATAAACATACCGTTATCTTCGTAGGTGTATTCAGAGTTGCATTTTGGACAGTGTGGAAGCTGCATGGTGTTCTCCTCAAAATAGTGCGAACCGGCGGCAATAAGGCCCGCCAAAAATCGACAGGTTGTCGAAAAAGGCGGCAAGTATAGCGCATGTCCTTACTGTTGTCGGTGATATTATTTTTCGCTTTTGTCCAAAAAAGCGTTTTCAGTGACATTGTTTGTCAGTGACTCAGGTAATGATAAGTCTCAGGCACAGGAGGAGAAACTCTTATGAATGAAAGCAATAATATTTATTGCGGCAAATTGATACGCCGTACTATTTCAGATAAGGTTAAGGTGCTAATGATATTCACCGTAAATGTTTTTAAAGCCATCCCCGATCCACAAAGGGGTGAATTACCCCTCATTTTTGGTGGGCGATTAAAGATGGTTTATCCTGAAATTTCGTCAATTTGAGCTACGCTCTTTATCTTTCGGTTTCCCTGACCGAAGGAGCGTGCTCCGCTGCTTTACGCGCCGGAAGAATATATTTTATTGCCATCAAGCAATTATATTGCGTCGAACATATTTGCTACACGGAATCATATAAGCCGATCCTTCATTCTTAAAATAATTCGGTTATATAAAATTTGTGTTAAGGGAAGGCTTTTACCATGCACACACAAACAATATTTGAGTTAAGCCAGGAAGCAGAAAGGCTGCTGCAACTCTCCTTGCAGAATCTCGATGCGCTGAGCGCCATGCCTGTTGCGATGCTGGACAACGCGACGTCGGCCCTTACCGGCGAAACCAGTAACATATTACCTCTGCACTTTAGTGCCCGTGGCTTAGAAGCGCAGCAGTCGATGCTGAATAATGAGCTGCGCAAAATTACCCGTCTGGAGATGGTGCTGGCGATCGTGGGCACCATGAAAGCCGGGAAGTCCACCACCATCAACGCCATCGTGGGCACCGAGGTGTTGCCCAACCGCAACCGCCCGATGACCGCGTTGCCGACGCTGATCCGCCATACCCCGGGCCAGAAAGAGCCGGTGCTGCATTTTTCTCACGTGGCGCCGATCGATACATTAATAAAACAGATGCAAAAGAAGCTCGCCAATTTCGATCGTGGCAAGCTGGCCCAGCAACTTGAAATTGATAAAGATATGAATGCGCTGCTGGGGCGCATTGAATCCGGCGAGGCATTTGAAAAACATTATTTGGGTGCGCAGCCAATATTTAACTGTTTAAAAAACCTTAACGATTTAGTGCGCCTTTCCCAGGCGCTGGGAACCGATTTTCCGTTTTCGGCCTATGCCGCAATTGAAAATATCCCGGTTATTGAAGTGGAATTTGTTCATCTGGCCGGGCTGGACGCGCATCTGGGGCAATTAACCCTGCTGGACACCCCGGGGCCGAACGAGGCCGGGCAGCCTCATCTGCAAAAAATGCTCACCGAGCAGCTCTCACGTGCCTCGGCGGTGCTGGCGGTGATGGACTATACGCAGCTGAAGTCGATTTCGGATGCCGAAGTGCGGCTGGCTATTTCTGCCGTCAGCAAATCGGTCCCGCTGTATGCGCTGGTCAATAAATTCGATCAGAAAGACCGTAACAGCGACGATGAAGAGCAGGTGCGGGCGATGATATCCGGCACCCTGATGAAAGGCCACATCTCTCCGGGCCAGATCTTCCCGGTGTCGTCGATGTGGGGATACCTGGCGAACCGCGCCCGTCATGAGCTGACGCAGCACGGTAAGCTGCCGGATCACCAGGAGCAGCGCTGGGTGCAGGATTTTGCCGAAGCCGCGCTGGGCCGCCGCTGGCGGACTGCCGATCTGGACGATATTGAACATGTTCGCCACTCCGCCGATCTGCTGTGGGAGGACTCCCTCTTCGAGCAGCCGATCCGCAAGCTGATTCACGCCGCCTACGCTAACGCCTCGCTCTACGCGCTACGTTCGGCGTCGCATAAGCTGCTGAACTATGCCCAGAACGCCCGCGAATATCTGGATTTCCGCTATCAGGGGCTGACGGTGGCCTTTGAGGAGCTGGAGCTAAATATCGCCCGGCTGGAAGAGGATATGGCGCTGCTGCAGTCCCGCCAGGCGTCGGTGAGCGATGAGGTGAGGCATGAGGTTAGCCAGGCGCTGACGGCAACCGATCTGTTTATCAGCACCCAGCAGAGCGATATCAAACTTGCGGTAAAGCACATCTTCAACCCGGACAATTTGCTGGATCTGGCCGGGTTTAATCCGCATACGCTGCATGCCGATGCGTTAGCGACGCCCGGCCAGCTGGTGCTTGAGGATGAAGGCCAGGCGCAGATCCTGCTGAGCAAAATCCGCTCCTCCTGCGAAATGATCATGCTGGATGCGCAGGCCAAAATCGGCCGCGAGCTGGCGCTGCGGTTTGACCAGCTGGAAACCACTCTGGCCCGCTCGCTGAACGACGCCATGCGTCCGATTGAGACGCGCATTAAAGAGGAGTTAAGCCACGCCGGTTTCCGCGCGCGGATCAGCTTCCCGGCGTTTCAGGCGAACCAGCTTAACTTCAACACCCGGAGCCTGTTCAGCGACGCTATCGCCCAGGAGAGTCAGCCCGCCAGCCAGGCGCAGGGAGCCAGCAGCGCGTTGCGCGAGACGGTCTCCCGCTGGTTGAACAATCCGGGCTGGGGCTGGGAAGATTACGTGATGACGCGGACGCGATACGTTATCAACGTGTCACAGCTTCATGAAAAATTTAAACAGCATATAGATCACTTTTGTGAACAAATTCGTAAAGCTTTGGCGGCGCAGGTCGATGTCTCTGTTACAGCAGGTATGGCAACATTCTTTGCGGAATTCTCGTTATGCCTTGCTGGGTTACAGGAAAGCTTGCGTGATAGCCTCGCAGTGCGCCAGCAAAATGAGCATGCCACACGGGCGCTCAGCCAGCTGCTGCAGCAATGTATTACCACTGCGACGTGGATTCAGGAAGATACCCGACTGTTACGCGATGATATTCAAACGCTATTCGCGGCAGAGCAACCATGACAAAACACTTACTGGACGGTCCCGGACGGACGCTGGAATGTATCCATCCTAAATTTATGGTCGACCTGGTACAGGGGGCTGACGCGCAGCGTCATACCTCTGTGGCGTCGCAACAGCAGCACTTTCGTGAACGTTTAACCCAGGAGATCATGGCGCAGACTCAGCTTCGCCAGTGGGCCATGGGGGGAATGTTCAGCGAAAATGCTGTGCTGCGGCTCGGGCTGGCAGAGAAGCTGGCGGGGATGTTTGACCCCGGCCATCTGGCATTGACCCGGATGACGCAAATCCTCACCACCCTGCGCCAGCAGGCCAGCCTGCGTAATCAGCCAGCCATCGGGCTGGTGCATCAGTACGAGACCCTCGCTGCCCATTTCCAGCAACGTGCACAGTTTAAAGAGAAAGCCTTAACCCAGCGCGGATTAACGGTGCAGGCCGGCGTTCACAGCGAGCAGATTTTTACCCGCTGGCGGGCCGGACACTATGACGGCTGGTCGCTGGCCGGGCGCGGTTATGTGGCGCTGGAGGAGCTGCGCTGGGGAGCGTTTGGTGACGCCTGCCGGCTGGCGAATGCGGACGTCAGCGCCATGCTGAAAGATAACCTGTGCAGCATGGTGGCGAACTATCTGGCACAGGGGATCAACGCCGCGCCCAACACCCGTCATTTCTATCACCAGTGGCTGACCACGCCCGGTACGCCGGGGATTATCGATCATAAAGACATGCTGGGCTGGCTGGGGGACTGGTGTGATACCGACAGGCATCCGGTGTGCTGGTCGGTGACGCAGAGCTGGCAGAACGTGGCATTGGGGATGCCGAGGCTGTGTTCGGCGGCCAGGCTGGCAAAAGCGATGGTGGGTGAGGTGTTTGGGGAGTAAGGGTTGGCACGGTTAGCCCCCTCTCCCTTGAGGGAGAGGGTTGGGGTGAGGGGGAATATGCGGCACCGATGGTTTTTCCGTTCACTTCCAGAGCAGCGCTCCTTTGTAAACAACGTCAACTGTGAACGTGTTAAGGGGGCTATCGCGCCCCTTAACAATCCCGGCTCCCGGCAAGAAAATCGCCGCTTCGCGGTACCCTCAGCTTATTCCCGCAGGCTTAGGGTCGGGCGTGATCCTACATCCCTGTAGGTCACGCCCTCTCGGCGCATCCATGCGCCTCGCCCCGGCCTGCGGTCAACGCTTCGGCGATTTTCAGCCGGACCAGGGCGCCGCTGTAAGTCATTTATTATCCTGTAATGACTTCCTTGCTACAAATACAAAGCCCCCTCCCTGTAGGGGAGAGGGCTAACGTTTAGGGTTTACCTGTTAGTGGTGCAGTGACTCCACCGCTTGCGGTTCTTCGGCTTTTGCCGGGACCTGACCAAAGCGTTTGGCATACAGCGCGGTAATAATCGGAACCAGAATCGCGGTGACGATGACGCTTGCGGCAACCAGTGCGGTAGCGGAAGCGGCAACCGGTTCGAACGCCGGGTTAATCTGGGCGATAATCACCGGGTTTGCCACCGCAGCGCCTGCTGCTGAAGAGGCGGCCACACCCGCAGTACCGTTCCCCCCACCGATAACACGGTCGGCAATAATCAGCGGAATACCGGTGATAACGATAACCGCCACACCCAGAACAATACCCAGCAGGCCAGTGTCGAGGATCACGTTCAGGTTGATGGTGTTACCCAGCGCGAAGCCGAAGAACGGGATCAGAACCGGTGTTGCTTTGCTGAAGAAGTCGCGCAGATCGTGGTCGAGGTTGCCGAGGGCAAAACCGATCAGGAACGGCAGGACGGCGCCAACAAAGTGGTGTGGTTCAAAGGACGCCAGACCTGCGGAGCCGAGGATCAGCATGGTCATCAGCGGGCCGGACTCCAGAGACATCAGAACGAAAGCACCGGACTCTTCTTTGGTGCCGTACTGGTTCATCAGGCTGGCGTACAGACCGCCGTTGGTCATGTCCATTGCAGAGACAATCGCCAGCACCGAGAGGCCCGCGAAGAAGCCGGTCTGAATGCCGTTTTCCGGAATAAACATCGCGCAAACCATCGCCACAATCCACGCCACGGCAATTTTGGTAATAACCAGCGTACCGGATTTACGTAATACCGTACCCGTTGCACGTAAATTAATGGAGGCGCCGATACAGAAGAACCATACCGCAAGAATTGGAACTGTGCCGGTAATCATACCTTTGGTGAACCCACCAAAATAGGCCCCGGTATTTGGTGCTAAGGTATTTAAAATTGCGCCCAGAACCAGCGGAACCAGCATCATCCCACCGGGGATGCGTTCAATCGCGGCTTTAATCTTCATCATCAACCCTCACATCTCATCGCGCATCGCCGGCGGACAAGTCATAATTAATAATCTAATGAATACAACGAATTGCTGCTCATTGACGTCAGGCGATTCGTTATTCATACAGCAGATATAAAACAGTTCGGCTCATTAAACCTTCATTTGAAGGAGGCCTGACTCGTTCTGACGGACTTATGATGCGATCGTTGGAATGATGATTCAATCAAAATAAAACACCGTTTTAGTTATCTTCATCACATATTTTAAGGAAACAGGATATTTGCCTCTTGATTATTAAAGCGGCTGTGAATGTCTTGTAAAAAAATGTCGTTCTTTTTTAATTTCACCGCAAATAATAACGCGCGGAAGGGTATTTACAGAGGCAGACATAAGAAACAACTAATGGTCATGGTTTTACAGTTTTTACACTTCTGGTGATAAACTGAAAAATATATGTGAAGTTGATCACACATATAAACGCTGGTAGGGTATTGAGGTCATCAACAAGCCCAGACAGGCGTCAACAGGTTCGGTTGTACCGGTCAAAAAAGGTCAGTGTAAGTAAACCTGCTACGCTTGAGTGAGGAGAATGCGCATGAGGCGCTTCCCGGGTTCCACAGAGTGCTTTTTTTGAGCGCTGTGGGGAGAGCTGGGCTCAGTCTACGAGGATAGCAATGCTTAAAAGGAAAAAAGTTAAACCGATCACCCTGCGCGACGTCACCATTATTGATGACGGCAAACTGCGCAAAGCGATCACCGCCGCCTCGCTCGGTAATGCGATGGAGTGGTTCGATTTTGGCGTGTATGGCTTTGTGGCCTATGCGCTGGGTAAAGTCTTCTTCCCCGGTGCCGATCCCAGCGTGCAGATGATTGCCGCCCTCGGGACCTTCTCTGTGCCTTTCCTTATTCGTCCGCTGGGCGGCCTGTTCTTCGGGATGCTGGGGGACAAGTACGGACGTCAGAAAATCCTCGCGATAACCATTGTGATTATGTCGGTCAGTACCTTCTGTATCGGCCTGATCCCGTCGTATGAGAGCATTGGTATCTGGGCGCCGATCCTGCTGCTGCTGTGTAAGATGGCTCAGGGCTTCTCGGTTGGGGGCGAGTACACCGGTGCGTCGATCTTCGTCGCCGAGTACTCTCCGGACCGTAAGCGCGGCTTTATGGGCAGCTGGCTCGACTTTGGCTCCATTGCCGGGTTCGTGCTCGGCGCGGGCGTGGTGGTGTTACTCTCCACCGTGGTGGGCGAAGAGAACTTCCTCTCCTGGGGCTGGCGTATTCCGTTCTTCCTGGCGCTGCCGTTAGGCATCATCGGCCTCTATCTGCGCCACGCGTTAGAAGAGACCCCGGCGTTCCAGCAGCACGTTGATAAGCTGGAGCAGGGCGATCGCGAAGGTCTGCAGGAAGGGCCTAAAGTCTCGTTCAAAGAGATTGCCACCCGTCACTGGCGCAGCCTGCTGACCTGTATCGGTCTGGTGATCTCCACCAACGTGACCTATTACATGCTGCTCACCTACATGCCGAGCTACCTGTCGCATAACCTGCACTACTCAGAAGATCACGGCGTGCTAATCATCATCGCTATCATGGTCGGGATGCTGTTTGTGCAGCCGATTATGGGCCTGCTGAGCGACCGCTTCGGCCGTCGTCCCTTCATTATTTTCGGCAGTGTCGCGCTGTTCGTGCTGGCTATCCCGGCCTTCATTATGATCAACAGTAATGTGATCGGCCTGATTTTTGCCGGTCTGCTGATGCTGGCGGTGATCCTCAACTGCTTTATCGGCGTGATGGCCTCGACCCTGCCAGCGATGTTCCCGACGCACATTCGCTACAGTGCGCTGGCAGCGGCGTTTAATATCTCGGTGCTGATTGCCGGTATTACCCCTACGCTGGCGGCATCGCTGGTAGAGAGTACCCAGAACCTGATGATGCCCGCGTACTACCTGATGGTGATTGCGGTCATCGGCCTGGTTACCGGCATTTATATGAAAGAGACGGCGAACCTGCCGCTGAAAGGGGCGACGCCTGCTGCGTCTGACCTCCAGGAAGCGAAGGAGATCCTGCGTGAGCATCACGACAATATCGAGCAGAAGATTGAAGATATCGATGCTGAAATCGCGGAGCTGCAGGCGAAGCGGTCCCGGCTGGTGGACCAACACCCCCGCATAAACGAGTAAATTAAAAACCCGGCCTCGGCCGGGTTTTTTTATGCCTTTAGTTTGCGTAATCGCTTTTTTCATTCCTGAACGGAATACAACTAAAGTTTGTTGGCGGTTTTATTGAATAGTGCTTACGCTGTATATAAACAGATGTCTCTATAACACCGACGCTTCAGCGCTATAAGGGATGTGTATGCCGAGTCTTACACCGACATAGCAGTGAACCCAGCCAGACCCTAAAATGCTGACTCATTTAGGTTGCGCCTCCCTGCGCGGACCCGTGTTTTATTATTTTACTACGCTTACCGGTGCAATTAGCACAACAAAAAAATAATACCGATGCTTAATTATAAGTAGGTCAGGACATGCTGAGAAATTCGCAAAAGATCACCCATGGAGGTTACTCAGTATTCATTAAATTAATTGATTTCTTCTCAATTAATTTAATTCTGATGCTCAGTGGTTGGTGGTTGAAAATGGAGTCTTTCGACACTGTAATTTTGATCAGCCTATTATACTCCACCGCATTTTTACTGTTTGGCGAGTACACGCAGTGTTATTTGTATCGACCTAAAAACAACAAGTTACGCAACCAACGGCGGCTTTTCCTGACGGCTTTTTTCGCCATTCTGTTTATCGGCATGGTACGCATTCTCGTTGCCAAATTATATTCGTTGGGCTACTTAACCTTTATCGACGTGCGCAACATTCCCGCGATGCCGTTATGGTATGCCTCGCCAATCCCTTTTCTTTATGTCGTCCGCCTGATTATTTTCAAACTTTCCGCTAAAAAGCGCATCAGAGTTGCCATTATCGGGATTACCGATAACGGCCTGGCCGCGGAAAAGGCGTTGCGTCTGGAATATGCGGACGTGCAGCTGGAGCTGGCCTTCTACGATGAACGCGGCCCGGAGCGACTGGGCGAACTGGCGAAAAGAATTACCAGTCCTTATAACGGGCCCGTAATTAAACTGGTCGAAGAAGCCAAGGCTGGCAGGGTCGACGAAATCTACATTGCCCTGCCGATGGTGGCGCTGGAGCGCATACGCCATTTCCTGGCCATGATGTCCGATACCACGGTAAATACCTGGATCGTGCCGGACTTTTACGCCTACAGCACCAATACCTCGCAGATACGCTCCATCCATAACTTACAAACCATCGGTATTTTTACCTCGCCTCTGGATGGCGGAGGGGCGTTTATAAAACGCGCAGAAGATCTGGTGCTCGGCAGCGCGATTATGGTAATGATTGTCTCGTTAATGATCGTCATTGCCATTGGTATCAAGCTCACCTCACGCGGGCCGGTTTTCTTCAAACAGGATCGCTATGGTCTGAGCGGGCAGAAGATCAAAGTCTGGAAGTTCCGGACCATGAAAGTTATGGAAAATACCGACACGGTGAAACAGGCGACACGAGATGACCCCCGGGTCACGCGCTTTGGAGCATTCTTACGTCGGACATCTCTGGATGAGCTACCGCAGTTCATCAATGTTATTCAGGGAAATATGTCGATTGTCGGCCCACGGCCCCATGCCGTGGCGCACAACGAGCTTTACCGTAAGCAGGTCGAGAACTACATGATTCGCCATAAAGTGAAGCCTGGGATCACAGGTTTAGCGCAAATTAATGGCTATCGTGGCGAAATTGATGCGCTATATAAAATGGAAAAGCGAGTCCAGTACGACATTGAATATATTCAGAACTGGTCCTTTTGGTTAGATATAAAAATCATCATCAAAACCATTTTTAAGGGATTTGTCGGTAAGAATGCATACTAAAATTATTATTATCGCTGGGATTATGGCGTCTCCGGTCGCGTTAGCAGAATTAACGCCAAAATCACACATTGGCTGGGCGGGTATCGACTTTCAAAGCAATGTCGGGGTGAACTATGGGCATAACGATAATGTGACCTTCCAGCCTCAGGATAGCGACGCGAAAGGCTCCGACTTTCAGAGCCTCAAGCCGGTCTTGTCCCTGAACGGCGAGCGTGGCCAGGACAAGTATCTGCTGATGTACACGGGGGATTATCGTCACTACTCCAGCGATTCTGCGGATGATTATGACGATCACTTTTTCCGCTTCAAGGGCGACTGGCGTTATGGTCTGATGCATGGCCTGAGCCTGACGCTGGAAGATTCCCTCGGCCATGAGGAGCGCGGGCGTGGCGTGACGGAAGGGTTCCTGCCGGAACAGTTCCGGGAATTTGGCGTAACGTCGCCGTTAACCACCAATTTGTTCAACAGCGAGCTGCGCTATAGTTATGGTGCACCCGACGGACGGGGAAGGGCTGACCTGGCGTTAATGCACCGCAGATGGTCTTTTGGTAATACCGGCCAGGTTGAAAGCAAGGATGAGGACTTTGCACAATATATCCGCGAGCAGGAGTGGACCGAAAATACCCTGATTGCAGAAATTTTCGATCAGTACACATCTAAGACGCGTTTTCGCTATAGTTTTATTACTAACCAGTTTCATTACGATCATGACTCACAAAAAGACAGTAATGAATATTATTTGCGTTACGGCATTCAGTCCCAGCTTACGGGCAAAACGAATGTTGATATGAACGTGTCGTGGCTCTATAAAACTTTTGAGAATAACCCCGGTTCGAAGGATTTCAACGGGATTAACTGGGATATATTGGGTGAGTGGAGACCGCTTCAGCAGTCGCTGTTTACGTTAAGAACATCACAAAGTATTAAGGATCCTTCCGAAGCGGGCGGATATAATTTACTTACTGAGTACGGCATTTCCTACAAACATTTATGGATGAACGACCGGTTAACGACGTTGCTTGATTACGCATATATTACAGAGGATTACAAAGATCAGAACAAGGACCGCCACGACAAAAATAGCGTGTTTTCAATTATCGTAGGTTATGACTTCACCCCATCGTTTAACGTTGGTGTGGAATATCATTTTGATACGCTTAAGTCTAATAAAGATACAGATACGTTTACCATCGGCCCCAACGACGATCGCATCGTGACTGAAACGTTGGGCTATGATCAATCTTTGATTATGCTTACAGCTAAGGTTCAGATTTAAAATGAAAATAATGAAACTGTGCGCATTTTTACTCCTCAGCCTTGTTTTCGCTGGCTGCAAATCACCGCAGCCGACGTTAATGGACAATAGCGTAGTGGATTCAGGAAATTATTTACTGGGCTCGGGTGATATCGTCAACATTAACGTTGCCGGGCAGCCTGACCTGACCATGAAAGTAGTACTTGATAACAGTGGGGCTATTAATTACCCCTATATTGGCAAGCTGGAATTAAAGGGCAAAACCGCCAGCCAGGTGGATGCGGAAATTACGCAACGCCTGCGCAAAGGTTTTGTGCTTAATCCCATGGTGACGGTCAATATCGCTGAATTCCGTAAGTTTTATATCTCTGGTGAAGTTGAGAACCCGAATGGCTATTCCTACGAGCCAGGTATGACCGTGGAGAAATCCATCGCCCTTGCTGGGGGTTATACCGATCGTGCAGACCGTACGGATCTCAAAATTCGTCAATCATCCACCGGTGAGTTACTCGAAAATGTTGATGTTACGCACTCCGTACTCCCGGGCGATCTCGTCATTATTGGCACAGGATTCTTCTGACCATGAAACTATCAATAGTGGAAAATGGCAAAAAGCGAGAAAGCGCTATCGATATCGCAAGATTTGCCAGAGAAATTAAAAAGAACTCCTGGAAAATCCTTCTCTCCGGCATCGTTGCCGGAGCGATTGCCTGGCCACTAATGAGTTTGATGTCATCGAAGTACGTTTCCACCGCCACGGTACTGATCAAAGCTCAGCCGGACAATGTTTCACCATTCCAGAAAGTGGAAGGCTATGACTCCACCCGTAACGGATATTACGAAACGCAAACCGCGCTGATGCAGTCGCGCGTGGTGCTTGAGCAGGCCATTCGCACGCTGAAACTCGATCAGAACCCCGCGTTTAACGGCGAGGGGGCGGGCATTGGCGCAACCCCTGAGAACGAACAGCAGCGGGTAGATCATGCCCTGAAAACGCTGATGAAAGATCTCACCATCAGCAACGTGCGCACCACCCATCTGTCCACCGTCTCCTATGAATCCACGTCGCCGCAGCTGGCGGCGGATGTGGCTAACGGCGTCGCCGAGTCGTTTATCAATTACACCCTGGCCCTCAAGCAGCAAAAAACGGCGAAGGCGAGAGATGATAACCAGCAGAAGCTGCAGGAACTTCAGCAGCAGATGGCGCAACAAAAGTCCGCTCTGGATGGCTATCTGGCGAAAGAGGGGTTATTGACCTTCCGCGGCGTGGATGGTTTTGAGACGGAACAGATGGGCATTATTACCAACCGTCTGGCGAATGCGACCGAGCGCCGGGTGGCGGCTGAATCTGTCTATAACGAGATTCGTTCCGGCGGGGGGAGAGCCATCTCGCTGCCGTCGATTTCAAACCATGCCCAGATCCAGGATTTACGCATCGCCCTGATCCAGGCCAACAGCGAGCTTTCGCAGCTGGAAAAAACCTACGGGCCCCAGTACGACAAAGTGATCCAGGCCCGGGCCCGTATCAGCGCGATCCAGGCGCAAACGGCGATGACGCTCAGGGAGCAGGAAGCCGGATTACGCCAGAACTACGAGGCGGCGCTGGCGGACGAAAGAAATTATCAGAAGCAGCTGGAAGAACAGAAAGCGAACTTCCAGAAGTTGTCTATGAAACGTGATGGATACAACGACCTGAAGCTGGCGCTGGATAAAACGGAAGAGATGTACAAGATGGCCTATCAGCGCACGCAGGAGCTGGCGTTACCCGGCTCTTATTCCGATGCCGATGCGGAGATCTACGATCCGGCCGTACCCGCTGCGCTTCCGGCCAAACCGAATAAGCCGCTGCTGATGTTGATGATTGTGCTGCTGGTGATGCTTTTCTACACGATGTACATCATGGTGAAAACCGCCACGGACAAATCGGTGAATACCCTCAGCCAGATGCAGAAACGACTGAATCTGCTGCCGCTGGGTGAGATCCGCCGCTTTAAAGGGGTGGGCGGGCGCAGCAAAATCCGCGATCTGATCGCCAGCGATCCGCTGAATGCCGACATCATTCACAGCATGCGCACGCAGATCATGCTGAACAGCCATCCGCTGCAGGTCATTGCCGTGACGTCGGCGGAAGGCGGAGAGGGGCGGACGCTGCTGGCGAACCTGCTGGCCAACTCCTTCAGCTTCGACCAGAAAACGCTGCTTATCGATATGGATTTCTTCAACAGCGACGGTCTGTCGGGCGAGCTGGGCTCACCGAAGGCGCCGGGCGTGGCAGAAGTGCTGCGCGGCGACAGTGCGACCGAAAACGTGCTGGTGAAGATGAGCGAGAATCTCGACTTCCTGCCGCGCGGCAATACCCCGGTCTCGGCGCTGCTGCTGCTGTCGCCTGAACGGCTGAAACCGCTGATCGATTCGCTGCGTGGCCGCTACCAGCGCATTATCGTCGATGTGGCGGCGGTGAATCAGAGCCAGGAAGTCCAGCTGGTGAGCCAGGTGACGGATGGCCTGATCTTTGTCCTGAAAGCGGGTCTGAACGCGGCCGACACGATTGGACCAGCCATTGAGAAAGCGACCAACGACCACAACGTGATTATCGGCGGGGTGCTGAATCAGGTGGTGGATAAAAATCTGGAGAGCAAAGAGGGGCTGCGTTCGCTGAATTACCATACCCACGAACTGATGAATAACACAGGCCAGGCATGAGTCTCCTTAAGAGCGCCTCCACGATCGCGGGGTCATCAGTCATATCACAACTGATTGGTGCCCTGTCGATCTGGCTCATTTCGCATAAGTACGATCTTGGCGAGGTGGGGCTCTACGCGCTCAACTACAGCATTGCCCTGATCGGGGCCCAGGTCTGTACCTTTGCCTCGCAGCTGTTGATCCCCAGGCAACAGGATGACGAGCTGGCCCAGAACGTGGTCTTTTGTCTCCTGCAAAGCCTGACCGTCGCCATTCCGTATGCCGTACTGACGGGCTGGCTGTTTCATCAGAATATCCTTTTCCTCTACCTGCTCACGCTCTCGAATACCTGGGTGCTGATAGCCGAGAACCTGTCGCTGCGCACGGCGAACTTTCGCTTTCTGGTGGTGCAACGCATCTCCGTCTCGGTGGTGGTGGTGGTGTCCGTGCTGCTCACCCACCAGGTGATGGCGTTTTACTGGATGTGGGCGATCCTGATGATGGCGCTGACCAGCGCCTGCATCCTGCGGGCATTTGATATTCGCACCGTCGCGCTGCATCACCTGTCGCCCTCCAGTAACCTGGCGTTCCTGCAAAAAAATATCCACCACATCACCAAAGTGGGCAGTGCCGAAGTGCTGGCGATGGCTAACAACAACCTGCCGATCATGCTGATCAACTTCTGGTTCTCAGCCTTAACGGCGGGCTACTTCTCGGTGGTCAGCCGCTTCTGCCTGGCCCCGGTGGTGATTGTCGGCAATGCGGTGCGCAATACCATTTTCTCGAAATGGTCGATTGATTTCAGAAACAACGTCTTCAACTACGAAGAGTACACAAAGGTCCGCCTGCTGCTGTTGGTGCTGGGCGTGATCTGCACCCTGGGCGTCTTTATCTTCTATCCGATTGTGATGAATCTCGGTTTCAGCGAGGAGTGGATCGCCTCCGTACCCACCTCGCGCTACATGCTGCCGTACCTGTTCCCGGCGCTGGCGGTCTGTCCGCTGACGGTAATCGAGCTGATTTTCGGCTCGCACCGCTACTTCCTGCGGATCCAGCTCGAACAACTGGCGATCGTGGGGATCGCGTTTGTCGTTGTCCCGTACTTCTACAATGACTATGCGACCTCCATCATCATATTTTCGATTCTGACGTTCATTCGCTACGCCTTCATCTATCTGAAGGTGAATAAGCGCGCCGATATTCTGAAAAACGGGTCAGTGGCATCATGAATCTTAATACCGGACATTACCTACAAACGTTCACCCTGCTGACACTCATCTTCTGCGGGCTGGTGCAGTATTTTACCGGTGAGCTGACGGTGCTGTGGCTGCCCTTCTTCTTAACGATGCTGATGGCGGCTTTCCTGCTTCTGCAGACCCGTCACGAACCCGTGCGCCTCGATGCGCAGGAAGCCATTGTCCTGACGCTGTATCTCTCTTTTATCCTGCTCGCAGGGATCTCGACCCTGTTTCAGGGCGGGGCGCTCATCACCCTTATCGGGTTTAAGAATGAGATTGCCCTCTCGCTGGTGATGCTCTGCCTGCTGCTGGGGTTCTGCCGGGAATCGCAGATCTACCAGGTCACGCGCGGCCTGTACTGGATTTTTTATCTCCAGTTCCCGGTTGCGCTCTACCAGCTCATCTTTGTGGTGCCGCAGCGCGTGGCGTTGCATGGCGAAGAGGAAAAATGGGACTCCGTGGTGGGAACGTTCGGGGGCGACCCGATGGGTGGGGGAAACACCGCAGCGATGGGCTTGTTCTGCCTGCTGATCATGCTGCTGAAAGTCTCGGAGTATAAGCATGGGCTGACCAGCTTTAAAAACATGGCCTTGCATATCATCCTGGGTTTTGTGATGTGCATTATTGGTGAAGTGAAGTTCGTGATCCTGCTGTCGCCGTTATTGCTGGGGTGGGTGTGGATCATGCCTTCCTGGGTCAAAGAGGCGAGCAAGGTGAATCTGGCCGTGCTGCTGTCTATTCTGGTGTCGATGGTGCTGTTGATCGGCCTGGCCATTGTCATCCTGGCCTACAGCTATAGCGCCGCCTATGGCATCGACACGTCGGAAAACCCCTTCGCCGTGTTCTTTGACTCACTGGGCTACATTTTCGACCCGAACTTCATCCTGCCGGGCGGGGAGATAGGGCGTTTTACCACCCTGACGTTCTGGTTACAGCATAACGACCTGTCGGGGTTGCCGGGCACGCTGTTCGGCTACGGGCTGAATGCCACCAACAGCGGCAGCTTCCTCTCGCCGGGTTTCCTGAACCAGATCTACAACCTGACCCTCGACAGTACCGCCATGAGTATGCTGCTCTGGGAAGTCGGGGTGGTGGGGACCGTCATCTTTATCGGGCTGTTTGTCTATATTCTGAAAGTGGTTCAGCCTGAACCGCTGCTGTCGGTTGACCAGATTGATGAGCAGGATCTCCGGCTGCTGAGCTTTGCGCCGGCCTTTAACGTTTTTTCAATCGCCTGTCTGCTCAGTATTCCCTACAGCCAGATACTGATGATCGTGCCAATGCTGCAATTCTTGTTCTATTTATCATTAGGTTCCAGCTTGATCATTCGCCGGACCGTACGCCGTTATACGGGGCTCTATTGATGTACAAACCGTTTATTACCGTAAGTATTAAGACGTTTAACGAAGCCGAATGTATAGAGAAAACCATCGACAGTATTCGCAGCCAGATTGCTGAGTATCCGCATAAAATTATCGTTGCCGACAGTCTTTCGACGGATAACACCCAGCAGTTGGCCAGCGATAAAGGAGTGATGGTGGTGTCGTTAACCGAACCGGCAGACCGCTGCTGCGGCGTCGGGCATCAGCTGGGCTACCTTCACAGCGAAGGTGAGTTCATCCTGCTGATGGATGGCGATATGGAGCTGGAGCCGGGGTTCATCGATCGGGCGGTGGCGTTTCTGCAGGAAAATCCTGGGTACGCTGGCGTGGCCGGAACGGTGGAGATGGACGACGCTTCAAACTATGAATTCACCTCCCGCAAGCAGCGCATCAATAAGATCTACCCCCTGGGCGACTGCGACCATCTGGGCGGCGGCGGACTGTACCGCCTGTCGGCGATTGCCGATATTGGCTACTTAACCAACCGCAGCCTGCACGCCTATGAAGAGGCGGAGCTGGGGATCCGCCTGTTGACTGCGGGTTACAAACTGCATCGCCTGAACGTGCCCTATTTCCGGCACACCTCCTACACAATGCCGACCTTCAAAATGCTGCGCTATCGCTGGAAGAGCGGTTTCCATCAGGCGCCGGGGGAGCTGCTGCGCAGCGCGTGGGGTAAACCCTGGTTCCGCGACGCGCTGATGCTGGTGAAAAACGAAGTCATCTTCGCAAGTTACATTCTTATCGTGCTGATTGTGTTCTTTACCTTCGACGTCAGCCTGATCGATATCGCGCTGTTGCCGCTGCTGGCCTTTATCCTGCTGAAAACCATTCGCAACCGCTCATTAAAAAACGGCCTCAACAGCGTAATCAATCTGGCGGTGCTCTCTGCCGGGCTGGTCAAAGGGCTTTTTCATCCGCTCCGCGACCCCAGGGTGCCACCGGGCAATAAAGTTATTCGTGAGCAGGGAGAGTAATGAAAGTCTTACTGGTGAATAAGTTCTTCTTTATCAAAGGAGGAGCTGAAACGGTCTATTTTCAGGAACGCAACATGCTGAAAGAGGCCGGCGTGGAGGTGATCGATTTCTCGATGCAGCATGAGAAAAACTTTCCCTCTGACTATGCGGACTACTTTGTCACCAACGTGGATTACCATACAGAGGGTGGTCTGCTGGCGGGGGCTAAAACCGCCATCAACTTTATTCACAACCGGGAAGCCTGCAAAAAAATGCGGGCGCTGCTGGAGCAGACGCGCCCGGAGATCGTCCACTTCCACAATATCTATCACCAGCTGACGCCAGCGCTGATCAAGGTCGCCCGGGATTTTGGCTGTAAGACGGTGTTAACCGCCCACGACTATAAAATTATGTGCCCGTCGTACTCCATGCTGCGCGACGGCAAGGTGTGCGATGCCTGCGTGACCGGCACCGTGTTCAATGCGTTTCGCTATCGCTGCCAGGAGGGTTCGGCGGCGAAGAGCCTGCTGCTCTCCTTAGAGGCCACCTGGCAGTACATCGCGCAAAATTACCAGGCGCTGGACGTGATTGTCTCCCCGAGCGAATTTTTGCGTAACGAGCTGAAGCGCTCGCTGCCGAAGTCCCGTATCGAGGTCATTGTGAACGGCATCGACGACGGTAAGCCGCCAGAAGAGAGCCCCGATGAGTCGTATCTGCTCTACGTCGGGCGCCTGAGCCGCGAAAAAGGGGTGCCGACGCTGACCCGGGCGCATCAGCTTATGCGCAACAAAATGCCGTTAAAAGTGGTCGGCCACGGGCCGCTGCATGACGACATGGTTAAGAACTTCCCCGATGCGGAATTCCTGGGCTATGTGCAGCAGGGACCGGGGCTGGATGCGTTGATTAAAAACGCCCGGGCGGTGGTGCTGCCCTCAGAATGTTATGAGAACTGCTCGATGGCGGTGCTGGAGGCGATGTCGTTCGCCCGGCCGGTGGTGGGGGCCCGCATTGGCGGCATCCCGGAGCAGATTCGACACGGTGTGGAAGGATTGCTGTTTGAACCTGGCAACGCTCAGGATCTGGCCGATGCGCTGGACGTGATAGCGGAAAACCCGCAGCAGGCCCGGGAGATGGGGCTGAGAGGCCGGGAACGGCTTTGCCAGAAATACTCACTGCGTAAGCACATGGAAACGTTGCAGTCGCTGTACCGCGAGCTGCTCGACGGGCGATAACATGGCAAAAAAAATCACGGTGTTGGGTACCCGCGGGATCCCCGATGTATTGGGCGGCGTCGAAACCCACTGTCAGCATCTCTATCCGGCTATTCGCCAGCAGTATGACGTGGAGATTTGCGTCATTGCCCGGTCTCCCTATGTACCTTACCGGCGCTCGAGCTACAAAAACGTCGAGACGCTGGCGCTGTGGGCACCTAAAAAACGCAGTTTTGAGGCCATCGTGCACTCTGTTATCGCTGCGTTGAGGACATTCTTCGATCGATCCGATATTGTTCATGTTCACGCCATCGGACCCGGCCTCGTGGTGCCGCTGTTACGCCTGCTGGGCAAACGCGTGGTCTTTACCCATCATGGGCCGGACTACGATCGCCAGAAGTGGGGCAAGACGGCGAAAAAAATCCTGATGCTCGGTGAGAAAGTGGCGGTGAAGTACGCCAGTGAAGTGATTGTGATTTCCGAGGTGATCAACCAGCTGATCCAGCAGAAATACTACCGCTATGATGCGCATCTGATTTATAACGGCGTGAAGGTGCCAGAACCGCTGGATAACGAGACGATTGACAGGATCCTCGGGCGGTATGATCTGCAGCCCGGGGGCTATATCGTGATGGTCGGGCGATTCGTTGAAGAGAAGGGGATGCATGACGCCATCGCCGCGTATCAACAGTCGGGCCTGACGTTGCCGCTGGTGCTGGTGGGGGATTCGGATCACCCCTCGGAATACAGTTTGCGTCTGAAGCAGCTCGCGTTTGAGACGCCGGGCGTGGTGATGACGGGATTTTTAAAAGGTGAGGAGTTGCAGGTTGTCTTCTCTCAGGCTTCACTCTTTGTGATGCCGTCGTACCATGAGGGGCTGCCCATTGCGCTACTGGAGGCGATGTCCTACTCGCTCCCGGTGGTGGTAAGCGATATTCTGCCCAATCTCGAGGTCGGCTTACCGGATGAGACCAGCTTTAAGCTGGGGAACATCGCGGATTTAGCCCGGAAAATGGCAAGCCAGGCGAACCTGCCGCGCGTGGATTACGGTGATTTTCTGAAGCGTTACAACTGGGACGAAATCGCCAGAAAAACCGTCTCTGTCTACCATAAAATAGATAAAACAATAGGTTAAAATTGACCAGTAAGCCCAGAAACCCGATAGTTATCGATCGTTTTTATGAAGTGCTTGATAAGAACGTTGCCGCTCAGCTGACCCCAGAGCAAAAAGAGGAGATTGAGGACGCCATCGTTTCGATTACCCTGGCATCGCGGCATAGGATCGATTTCCGTAAAAGTTTTCCTTTCTTCGGCAAACGCCTCTATATGGTGTTCTTACTGGGACGGGACCTCCGCGCGCGTTCCCGCCCGGAGTCAAAACTGTCACGCATCGTGGTGACCTTCCTCATCCTGTTCGCCACGCTGTTCCTGCTGTGCTGCGTGCTGCTGACGCTGTACATGATCAAATCGGCGCTGGGAATAGACGTCTTCCAGAACTTCCACGTCGGGATCTGGGACTGGTGGCTCAGTCTTAAATATCAGTAAAAAAACAGGTGCCTGATGGCACCTGTTTGCTCAGCTGAACGTCAGGCGTTGTAACCCCCGGGATTGTTCTTCTGCCAGTTCCAGGCGTCGCGCATCATCTCGTCCAGGTTGCGCGTGGCCTGCCATCCCAGCTGCTGGCGCGCCAGCGACGAATCCGACCAGCACTCTGCCACGTCGCCGGAACGCCTGCCGACGATGCGGTAATTGATCCTGGTCTGGGCGGCTTTTTCGAATGCCTTGATCAGGTCAATTACCGAATACCCGACGCCGGTGCCGAGGTTGATGACCTTGAACGCCTCGCCTTCGTCTTTATGATCCAGCGCGGCCAGATGGCCGTGGGCCAGATCCATCACATGAATGTAATCCCGAACGCCGGTTCCGTCAGGCGTCGGATAGTCGTCGCCGAAGACGGTCAGGCACTCCAGCTTGCCGATAGCAACCTGAGAAATATAGGGCACAAGATTATTGGGAATACCGTTCGGATCTTCTCCCAGGCGCCCGGAAGGGTGCGCACCCACCGGATTAAAATAGCGCAGACAGGTGATCCTGAATTGCGGTTGCGCGGCCGCGAAATCCCGCAAAATCTGCTCTACCATCAGCTTGGAGGTGCCGTACGGGTTCGTGGTACCGCCGGTGCGGGACTTCTCGCTCAGGGGAACGGCGTCAGGATTGCCATAAACCGTGGCCGACGAGCTGAATATTAAACTGGTCACGCCTGCCCGCTGCATTTCATCCAGAAGGACCATCGTCCCGACCACATTGTTTTCATAATAGGCGAGCGGCTGGGCGATAGATTCGGAAACAGATTTAAGGCCCGCGAAGTGGATAACGTCGGTAATGGTATGTTGAGTGAAAAGCGTTTTTAACGCGTCGCGATCGAGAATATCAGCGATATGAACCACCGGCTGTTTTCCCGTTAATTCTGCAACCCGGATTAACGACTCCTGCGAAGCATTAGAGAGATTATCTATGACAACGACCTCTTCTCCTCGCTCCAGTAATGTCAGCACCGTATGTGAACCAATATAGCCTGCACCGCCCGTAACCAGAATTGCCATAATAAATCCCCCAAAAAGCCCGCATCCGTCCGCGCACCGGGGTGGCGGAATATAGACGCTCTTTTGCAGTTTTTTATCCTGTGACACTGGTTAGGTTAGTGCTAATTCCCCATATTGTCACTTAGCTAAAAAGACGCTTTCGGTGATTAACCATAACTTTATACGTCAGCTTTTTAAGCGTGGAGAGCAGGCTGAAGGTCAGGTGTTTTGTATCGTAGACAATATAGTTATCGGTAAAGTTTAAGGTGTGAATACCGTCACTGTTATTAATCGACGAACTTATTTTGCCTACCAGTTTCTCTTCATATTTATGCGGAGTCAGGCTGGTCAATTCCTTGATGAAGATAGACTTTCCATAAAAGCCAGGATTGCACTCCTGGGTAAAGAGGTAGGTTTTGTCGTTGATCGAGTACGGCTTGCCGGCACCTCTGGCATGAACATTACAGATATCCAGGGCCGGGGAGATTTGCTTCCAGTCGCCGAGAATGCCCTCTGAGGTGTGGATCACCAGCTCGTTATCCAGCGTGGTGGAGACCAGGTAGTTCACGCCGTTCAGCTCAAAGACCACGTTATCCGTCACGGCTATATCGGAGACCAGCACTTTGACCTTTTCCCAGCGCGCGGGGAAATCGACGGACTGGAAAAGAATGACCTCTTTTCTCTCTGACGACTCGGGGATCATGAACAGTTTACCCTCGAGTTCAAACAGGAACGGAAAAGAGAGATGGCATTTTAAGTCGTCAAAGCCTTCAAGCTTAACGTCGTCCATCTCCTGAAGGTCTTTATTCAGGATACGGCAACGCAGAATGCCCTTAGAGTTGAGGAAGGAGAAAGCTTCATAAAAAACATACAGTCGATCGCCTTTATCTATAATAAAAGGATCGGCCTGGAAGATATATTTTTTATCAAGCTGCTGTGCTTTAGCGTTACAAAGAATATCCAGCGTGTTTTCCGGGAAAACATGCTGGCCGTGGCTGTTTATGACCATGATGTCCCAGGACTCATGGAAGAACAGCTTTTTGATTAGCTTGTTATTTTTATTGAACATTTCACCATGCTACTCATGATAAAAATTGATAAAACCAGAAATAAGCGGTGTCTGTTAGCCCAGAGGTATGATAGATGAATCCTGACACTCACTTTTCCCGCGCAGTAACATATCAACATTAGTTCCTTTCAGGTTTATGGAAATAGTCAATTCGTGTGAGTCCGGGAATATATTCTGTGAAATAAAATGTTATTTATAAGAAGTAAGTCACTGTAAAAAGGGGATTCAATGCGCTTAAACGATCTGCCATGCAGTAAAAATGGGTTGTTACTGCTTATCGCCGGAGCGCTGATGTTCTCTTCGGGTTGGGCCTGCGCTGAAAGTGCAGAAACCTTGCAGACGGTGAATCCGCCCGCCATTAGCGGCCCCCTGGCTAATCCCGGGAACGGCGTGGCCCGTTTTCACGATCAGGACTTAAACCTTGCGGATTATCCGGCGACGGGCCTCGAATATCGGCGCTATTACTGGAGCGAGGTTGAACCGCGAGAAGGGCAGTACAATTTTGCGCTGGTGGATGAGGGGTTTGCGGCGGCGGCTGCGCATCAACCGCCCATGAACGTCGGGCTGCGCTTTATGATCCTCGATGGGCCGGAGTCAGGCTCTGAGATCCCCCAGTGGCTGATCGACAAAGGGATTAAAGGCACCTGGACGCCGGATCATAAAACCTTTGCCCCCGATCTGGACGATCCTACCTATATTGCCTACGCCCGGCGGCTTCTGCAGGCGTTTGGCGCGCGGTACAACAATAACCCGGAGCTGGCTTTCATCGACATTGGGATGGTGGGCGCCTGGGGGGAGTGGCATAACAGCAACTTCCCGAACCTGCCGCCGTTGCAGGAGCGCTATTCCCCCGCGCTGCTCAACCGTTACGTTGATATGCATTTCAGTGCCTTCCCTGACACGCCTAAGATCATGCTGATCAACGGCTATGATTCCGTCGCCTATGCAGCGAAAAAAGGGGCGGGCTGGCGGGCGGACTGCTGGGGAGACTGGCGCAACTTCAGCCCTACCTGGAGCCATATGGCCAATGATTACCCGGAGCGTATTACGGCGGCGCAGGCGGCCTGGCCGGGATTCAACGACGCCTGGAAAAAAGCGCCCGTCAGCCTGGAGATTTGCGGCCATATGGCGGAATGGCTGACCGAGCAAAAGTACTCTCGCGAAGAGGTACAGGCGACCTTTGACTGGGCGCTGGCGCAGCATGCCAGCACCCTGAATATCAAATCCACTGAAATACCGAAGGTGTATCGCGATATCGTCGACAAGGCGCTGACTAAAATAGGTTACCGCTTCCGGGTGGTGTCGCTGACGCATCCGGCGAGTGCGCGTGCGGGGCAGGCCCTGTCGCTCACCAGTCAATGGTCAAACGATGGCGTGGCGCCGATTTATCTGCGTTATACCCTCGCCTGGCGCCTGCAGGACCAGCGCGGGAGCACGGTCGCCCAGGGCAGCGCCGGGGATGATATCCGCCAGTGGCTGCCGGGCAGGCACAGTTCGGCTTATCAGCTGGCAACGCCGCGTAACCTTTCGGCCGGACGCTATCAGCTGGACGTGGCGCTGGTGGATAAAAACAACACAGCGCGGATCCAGCTCGCTAACGAGGGGAAACTGAGTGATGGCTGGTATCGGCTGTCGTCGGTCGTGATTAACTGAAGGATTTGGCTGAAAGCTGAAAAGCAAAAAACCAGCCCTAAGGCTGGTTTTTCTAAATAGTGGTGCCAGTCCGGCTCTGTAAAAGCAAAAACCCGCCTAAAAGGCGGGTTCTTTAAATAGTGGTGCCCGGACTCGGAATCGAACCAAGGACACGGGGATTTTCAATCCCCTGCTCTACCGACTGAGCTATCCGGGCAACGAGGCGCATTAAACCGTAATCGCGTACGGTCGTCAACCTTATTTCGGGAAACCCTGTTCAACTGCTTAAGATTGCGGCAATCTGTCGGTTTGCGCGGCGATTTTGCACAAATCTTCCAGACAGAAAGATACGCTCGGGCAATGCTGGCAGCGAAAAAGGGGAGCGACAGTGAACGACTGGCTTGAACTGCGACAGCATGCGGATACAGGAATTGAAACGATCAAGGCGCACTTTGAAGGGCATGCCTACGATCCGCACTGGCACGACAGCTATCTGGTGGGCATCACCCTGAGCGGTACCCAGCAGTTCCATTGCCGTCGTGAGCGCCATCGTAGCCATCCGGGTGATGCGTTTCTGCTTGAGCCGGGTGAGATCCACGACGGCGACGCTCCTGTCGCAGGCGGCTTCACCTATCTGACCTTCTACCTCGACGAGCGCTGGCTGACCGATACCCTGCATGGCCTGTATGAATCCACCCCCGGCAGTTATTCCCTGCATTTCACGCAAACCTTGACCCGCGAGCCGCAGCTTGTGCGTATCATTGGCGACACCTTTGCCACGCTGCACAACGACGAGATGAAAATCGTGCAGCAAAGCACGATGGATAATCTGCTGGCCCAGCTCACGTCACACTGCTACTGGCGCAAAAAACTCCCCTCGCAACTGCAGAGCGCGGCGGTAGCGCACCGGGCGCGGGACTATCTCTATGCGCATCTGGGCGACAATATTGGTCTTTCCGATCTGGCACGGGAGACCGGCACCGATCGCTTTACGCTTACCCGCTGCTTCAAGCGCGAGTTTCATCTGGCGCCCCATGCCTGGCTCATTCAGCTGCGGCTGGCAAAAGCACGGCAGCTTCTGGCGCGTGGGGATCAGCCTGTCGATGTGGCGGCGGCGCTGGGGTTTGCCGATCAAAGCCATTTAGGGCGCTGGTTCCAGCGTGCCTATCGCATTACGCCCGCCCACTACCGGCGGTTATGCACAAACCTTCCAGACGTTTCCAGAAAATAGCGGCAATGTCAGGGCTCTTATCAAAAGGAGCCACCTGTGAATCTGATCCCGTTTCTGCTGTTTGCTTTTGTCGCCTCGATAACGCCGGGCCCTACCAATATCCTGATTCTGACCAACAGTCAGCACCACGGTGTGAAGGCAACCCTGCCTGCGCTGGTTAGCGCCTGCGCGGCAGCCAGTGCCATTGTGCTGATTTCGGGGGCCGGAGCGGGTGAGCTGCTGCATCAGTATCCGCTGGTGCGTCAGGGGATGAGCTGGGCCGGGGTGTTGTGGTTGAGCTGGATGAGCTGGCAGTTGTTTTGCGCACCCGCGGCTAACTTATCCGGTAATACGCCTACCCGGTTTACCGCGCGTGCGGCGGCACTCTTGCAGGTGATCAATCCTAAAACCTGGATGATGGCGCTGGCGGTAGTCAGCCTGTTTGCTCCTGCGGGGGGGCATGTATTACGGGACGTCGCGCTGATGGCGCTCTGGTTTTTACTGATTTCAGTGGCCTGCCTGCTGTGCTGGGCATGGCTGGGAAAAGCAGTGAACAGGCTGTTTCGCACCACTGCGGCAATGGTGCGTTTCCAGCGCCTGATGGCGCTGTGCCTCTTTATTTCTGCCTGGGCGGGAATGCTGGCTTAAGTCAGCGCCCCCCCTTTACGACATTGTGCGAAGTGCAGAATGTCCTCCGCCAGTCGCTGGGCGGTGTCGACATCTGCCTGGCTGCGGTTCACCAGCATCCGGCTGAGGCAGCCCTCCAGGATTAGATCCATCTGCTTTGCCACCATCGCCGGGTCGTCCACTTCAAGCGTGGTCAGCAGCTCATGGGTAAAGTCATGTGAGGCGCGTTTTTGCTGGTCGGCAAGCTGGTGAATAGGGTGGCCCGGATCCGGGAAAAAGGTACAGGCGGCAATAAACAGACAGCCTGGGTAGCGGTGATTGCGCACGCAGTCGGTGAGCGCGGAATAGCGCGCCATTAACTTTTGTTCCGCCGAGAGGTCAGGGTTAAGCATCAGCTGCCTGCGCCAGATGTCCACCTGCTGGCTGAGGTAGCGCAGGGCATCGTACAGCAGAGCCTCTTTATCGGGCCAGAAACGGCGGAGTTCATCCAGAGGATAATTAATACGTTCAGCGACCATTTCCAGCGAGGTACTGGCTATCCCTTGAATTTCAAGCAATTGCAGGGTTGCGCCCAGAACATCTTCACGTTGCACGGTTTTCTCCTCCGTTACTTTCGTACTTTCCCGCTTAAAGTGTCGTTTACGGTTGGCGATCGCGCAAATGCGCGCTGAATGCGGCGGCATCCATAAAGCCCGTTACCCGTTGAGCGGACTGCTCCTTACCCTGAGCATTAAAAAACAGGATGGTAGGCAGGCCGAGCACCTTAAGCTCATTCAGCAGGACCTTATCCTCCGGGCCGTTCGCCGTGACGTTAGCCTGCAGGAGGACGGTATCTTTCAGCGCGTTTTGCACCTGTGGGTCGCTAAAGGTGTATTTTTCAAACTCTTTGCAGGCGACGCACCAGTCGGCGTAGAGGTCGAGCATCACCGGTTTGCCCTGCGCCTGCGCCAGCGCGTGATGTAATTCGTCGACGTTCCTGACCGGCGTGAAATTCAGGTGCGCCTGGCTTTGCGCGGCCGGCGCGCCAAACACCCAGTCCTGTAGCGGGCGCACGCTAACCAGCGCGGCAGCCAGCAGCAGGATCTGCACAACGCGGACCCACGGCTTGCGGGCACTGAGGCTGCTGATAAATGCCCAACTAAAGAATGCCACCCCCAGCATGGCCCACAGGCGCATCCCCCAGACATCGCCGATCACGCGTTCCAGCAGGAACACCGGCAGCGCCAGGATCACAAAGCCAAACGCGGTTTTGACCGTTTCCATCCACGGGCCACTTTTGGGCAGCAGGCGGTTGCCGAATACCGTCACCAGAATCAGCGGCAGACCCATTCCCAAGGCGTAAAGATAGAGCGTGCCGCCGCCGAGCCACATATTACCGCTCTGGGCGATATAGAGCAGGATCGCGCTGAGCGGGGCGGTGGTGCAGGGCGAACAGATCAGCCCGGCGATAGCGCCCATCGCAAATACCCCGCTCATGGAACCACCCTGCTGACGGTTACTCATCAGGGTTAAGCGGGTTTGCAGGGAAGAGGGCAGCTGCAGGCTGAAGAGGCCAAACATGGAGATCGCCAGCAGGATAAACACCACTGACAGCCCGATAAGCACCCACGGATGCTGCAGTGCGGCCTGGAACTGGAGCCCGGCTGCCGCCACGATCAGGCCAAGCGCGGTATAGGTAAGCGCCATCCCCTGTACGTAGATAAACGCCAGCAGCAGCGCGCGGGCGGTGGAGAGACGTTGCTTGCCCCCGAGCACGATGCCGGAGATAAGCGGATACATCGGCAATACGCAGGGGGTGAAGGCGATGCCGATGCCGATCAGAAGGGCCCAGAGGGCGGAGAAGGGCAGTTCACTGCCGCTTTCGCCCGTCACCCCTGAGGGGAGAGGGGAAACTGCCGGTTGGTCAGTTGCGGTAACTTCGCTCAGCGGCACGACTTTGGTTTCTGGCGGATAGCATAAGCCCGCGTCGGCACAGCCCTGATAGGTGACCGTCAGGGTGGCACCTTTATCAGCCTGAGTGACCGTTACCGGGACAGACAGCTGGCCGCGGTAGATTTCGCTTTTACCGTAAAATTCGTCTTCGTGCGCCACGCCTGCGGGCAGCTGGAGCTCACCGACCTGTGCCTGAGCGGGCGTAATGCTGATCTGTTTGCGATAGAGGTAGTAACCCTCCTTCACAGTCCAGTTGAGATTCAGTTCATGTTGGTTTTGCTGAAAGTCGAACACGAAAGCCTGATCGGCTGGCGTGAAGTTCGAGCGGCCGGGTGCATCAAACAACCCGGCAAAAACTGATGTGCTGCACAGCAGCAGGATCAGCGTAAGGACGCGTTGAGCCATGAGAGATAGTCGTTATCACCGTGGAGCACTGGCAGCACCAGCAGTTCCGGGGTCTGGTAAGGATGATGCGATTTGAGGCAGTCGAGGAGTGCTTGCTGATGGGCCACGCTGGATTTAAGCAGCATCTGCACTTCATACTCCTGTTCCAGCTTGCCTTCCCAGTAGTAAAGGGAGGTGGCGCCGGGGAGGATGGTCACGCAGGCCGCGAGCTTTTCTGCCAGGACTTTGGCAGCCAGATCCTGAGCGGTAGCTTCATCAGGGGCGGTACAGAGTACAACAACAGTGTCAGGCATATTCACAGGTCGACCTCGTTATCGCGAAAAAAAATCACTATATCACGACGGGCCGCTGCTCATTAATGAATCGGGCCGCTAAGCGGCCCGACTTTAACTCTTTTTACAGCCAAAAAAGGTTTACAGCACAATCCCGCCGATGATGAAGCCGAGGATCACGCACAGGGTAATAGCAATCACGCCCGGGATCAGGAAGGCGTGGTTAAACACGTATTTACCAATGCGGGTCGAGCCGGTGTCATCCATTTCGACGGCTGCAAGCAGGGTCGGGTAGGTTGGCAGCACAAACAGCGCGGAAACGGCAGCAAACGAGGCGATTGCAGTCAGCGGAGAAACGCCCAGCATCAGTGCCGCAGGCATCAGCGCCTTGGTGGTGGCCGCCTGAGAGTAGAGCAGGGTAGCCGCAAAGAACAGCACCACCGCCAGCAACCACGGGTAGTTATGCAGCAGGTCGCCCGCAACGGTCTGGATATCGGTGATGTGGGCTTTGACGAAGGTATCGCCCAGCCAGGCCACGCCCAGTACGCACACGCAGGCGCTCATACCGGATTTGAAGGTGCTGGCATTAAGCACTTCGCTGGTGTCGATTTTACAGGTGATGCTAATCAGCGTAGCGATGGTCAGCATGAACACCACGATGGCTTCGTTACGCGGCAGGACCGGATTCTGGATCAGCCCAACGGTATCGCTGATGGCGGTTGCATAGAACATCACCGCGACGATGCCGATCAGGAACAGCAGCACGGAGCGTTTAGCGTGTGGCTTCAGGATAAACGCCTGGCTACCGCGCAGTTTCACTTCACCTTTTGCCAGACGCTCCTGATAAACCGGATCGTCTTTCAGTTCGGCGCCGAGGAAGTTACAGACCACTGCGGTGATCATCACCGCAATCAGGGTCACCGGAATACAGATCGCCAGCAGCGTCAGGTAGCTCACGCCCAGCGGTTCAAGAATACCGGCAAAGAACACCACTGCCGCCGAGATTGGCGAGGCGGTAATCGCAATCTGCGAGGCGACAACGGCAATAGAAAGCGGACGGGACGGACGGATGCCCTGCTCTTTCGCCACTTCGGTAATCACCGGCAGGGTAGAGAACGCGGTATGGCCGGTACCGGCCAGGATGGTCATAAACCAGGTGACCAGCGGAGCAAGGAAGGTGATGTATTTCGGGTGGCGGCGCAGCATACGCTCCGCCAGGCTCACCAGGTAATCCATACCGCCTGCAACCTGCATGGCTGCGATAGCGGCGATAACCGCCATGATGATTTCAATAACGTCAAACGGGATAGCGCCTGGTTTAATTTGAAAAAAGAGAGTGAGGACAAGCACGCCGAGGCCGCCGGCGAAACCGATACCGATCCCTCCGAGCCTTGCGCCTAAGTATATCGCCAACAAGACGATGACGAGTTCTGCTCCGAACATAAGTGCCTACCTTGCTTATTAACAAGTTGATATTAAATTGTTGTGTTTTGGTAACGCCTAAAAAGAAAAAAGGCACGTCATCTGACGTGCCTTCATGAAGTTTAACCTGAACTGTTATTGTTCACTTTCATCCGTATATCTTTTTGCTTTATAGGCCGGGTGCATTAAGTTTTGCGCCGAGAAGATATCATCCAGCTCGGCTTCTGTCAGCAGTCCGCGCTCAAGTACGACCTCTCGTACGCTCTTACCGGTTTCAGCACAGATTTTACCGACGATGTCGCCGTTGTGGTGACCGATGAACGGGTTAAGGTAAGTCACGATACCGATAGAGTTATATACATAACTTTCACAAACCGCTTTGTTGGCCGTGATGCCGTTAACGCATTTTTCCAGCAGGTTGTAGCAGGCGTTAGTCAGGATGTGGATGGATTCGAACATCGCCTGGCCAATCACTGGCTCCATTACGTTCAGCTGCAGCTGGCCCGCTTCGGAGGCCATGGTAACGGTAATGTCGTTGCCGATGACTTTAAAGCACACCTGGTTTACCACTTCCGGCACGACCGGGTTCACTTTGGCTGGCATGATGGACGAGCCCGCCTGCAGTTCCGGCAGGTTGATTTCGTTCAGACCGGCACGTGGCCCGGAAGAGAGCAGACGCAGGTCATTACAGATTTTGGACAGTTTCACCGCCAGGCGTTTCAGCGCGCTGTGCACCATTACGTAGGCACCGCAGTCGGAGGTGGCTTCAATCAGGTCTTCCGCCGGCACAACGGCCAGGTTGGAGACTTCGGCCAGCTTCTGCACCGCCAGCTGCTGATAGCCATCCGGGGTATTCAGGCGCGTACCAATCGCCGTTGCCCCAAGGTTCACCTCAAGCAGCAGTTCAGAGGTGCGCATCAGGTTGCGGGTCTCTTCATTCAGCAGCACGTTAAACGCGTGGAACTCCTGACCGAGGGTCATTGGTACCGCGTCCTGCAGCTGGGTACGCCCCATTTTCAGGATGTCCTGGAATTCGACAGCCTTGTTCTGGAAACCTTCCCCCAGCTGGTTAATCGCATCAACCAGCTTCACGACAGAGGCGTACACGGCGATACGGAAACCGGTCGGGTAGGCGTCGTTGGTGGACTGGCATTTATTGACGTGATCGTTCGGGTTCAGGTACTGGTACTCACCTTTCTGGTGGCCCATCAGCTCAAGGCCGATGTTTGCCAGTACCTCGTTGGTATTCATGTTCACTGATGTACCCGCGCCGCCCTGATAGACGTCGACCGGGAATTGGTCCATGCACTTGCCGTTGTTCAGCACTTCATCGCAGGCGGCGATGATGGTATTGGCGATGTTTTTAGGAATGGTTTGCAGCTCTTTGTTCGCCATGGCTGCCGCTTTCTTCACCATCACCATGCCACGGACAAACTCAGGGATGTCGCTGATTTTGCTGTTGCTGATGTAGAAGTTTTCAATCGCTCTCAGAGTGTGAACACCATAGTAGGCATCCGCTGGAACTTCCCTGGTACCCAACAAATCTTCTTCGATACGAATGTTGTTTAACATGTGAACCTTCTTTTCAAGCTGCCGATTGATGTACTAAACACACAGTACATATGTGGTTATGTCTATTTTCTGACCGACGATTATCCCCTGAATCGACCAGATACCCGGAATGATATGCTGATGATAGCGAAATGCCGTAACCTGGATCACTTATTATGGAGCCCGCGACATGATATTTATTAATCTGTGAAATGAATCACCGCTTTAATATTTCCAGAAAAAATATCCGTGCAAACCGATTGAATTTTGACTAAACGCCTCCATTTCTGACAGACGCGAATCGCAAATTGATACCGACAGGGGCCATAAAGGCGTCTGCCACACAGGAGAAGCCAGTGCGCTGGATACCGTTAGCTGCAATCTTTCTCTATGTTTACATAGAGATTTCTATTTTTATTCAGGTCGCCCACGTATTGGGCGTCCTGCTGACGCTGATACTGGTGATTTTTACCTCGGTAATTGGCATGTCGCTGGTGCGCAATCAGGGTTTCAAAAACTTCCTGTTAATGCAGCAGAAGATGGCCGCAGGGGAGAGTCCGGCTGCGGAGATGATCAAAAGCGTATCGCTGATTATCGGCGGTATTTTGCTGATTATTCCCGGATTTTTCACCGACTTCCTCGGCCTGCTGCTGCTTGTCCCGCCAGTGCAAAAGCTCCTGACGCTGAAGCTGATGCCGCATTTGCGTTTTAACCGTATGCCGGGCGGTGGTTTCAGCACCGGTACGGGCGGTGGCGAGACGTTTGACGGGGAATATCACCGTAAGGATGATCAGCGCGACCGTCTGGACCATAAAGACGACCGTTGATTTTTTGCCGGATGGCGCTGCGCTTATCCGGCCTGGGGAATCTGTAGGCCCGGTAAGCGAAGCGCCACCGGGCGTAACTTACACCGCACTCCGCTTCGGCAAAAACAGCCACAATCCCGCCAGCATCACGATAGCGTAGAGACTCTTCCATCCCACCATCGCCAGCAGCAGCAAACAGAGTACTCCGCCAATCACCGCCAGCGCTTTATAGCGGCCTTTCAGCAGACGACATCCCGCCAGCATGCACAGCAGGTAGATCATAATGAAAATGCCGTTGGCATAGACGATAAGCGCGTCGAGGTTGATGTCCAGCCAGTAGATAGCCAGCGTACTTAGCACACAGCAGCCCAGCACCGTATTCAGGGCGTTGAGCGGCAGCTGACGTTTCGACAGTCGTGCGAGACGGCTTTCCGGCTTGTATAGGGCCTGGGACCAGACCAGTCGGGCAAAGCTCTGGATGTAAATATTCAGGCTGGCAAAGCAGGCCAGATAGCCAATGACGCAGGCAATCCACAGCGCCTTCACGCCAAACAACTGTACCACGATGGCAGGAAGCGAAGCCGCTGCCGCCATCTCGGCACCGTAGGCGGTAAAGTGGAGTACCAGCACCGTACAGGCCCAGTAGACCGTGCCTGCCAGCAGCAGACCGATCATCAGGGCGCGCGGAAAATCCCGTTCCGGCTGTTTAAATTCGGAAGCCAGATGGGCAAAAGCCTCGAGGCCGACAAAACACCAGAACATCACAGAAAGCGCCGCGAAAAGCTGCGAGTGGTTGATATCTGTGACCGCAGGGAAGGGGATCTTTGAAACTTCAATATCTCCCGCCCACCAGATGGCGGCAATCAGCGCCACAATCAGAATGGCGACCAGGGTTTGCAGGTTGGCGCTGGAGCTGGCTCCACGTGAGCCAACCCACCAGACGATGGCCAGGGTGCCCAACTCGGCCAGTAACAGCTGCGCGTCGTGCCAGCCAAAGAGGGCCTGACCGAAGCCCGTCGCGATATGCAGAGCGGCAGGCAAACCCACGGGAATGACGGAAAGGAACAGCCAGCCGGTGACGCGCTCCAGACGCGGGCCAAACGCCATCCCGACAAAGTGCGCTACACCACCCGCGCTCGGGAAGTGACGCCCGAGAATGGCAAAGACAATTGCCACCGGGAAGACCAGCACGATGAGCACCGGCCACGCCCACAGGCTGTTATCACCCGCCACCAGGGCTGCCAGCGCAGGCACGGCAAAAACCCCCGTACCTAATAAAGACGTTGAAAGTAAGCCAACACCCTGCGCGAGTCCCAGCTCCTGTTTGAGTCCACTCATTCCATTGTCCTGCCGCCAACAAAAGAGAGGCGATGGTAACACTTTCACAAATTTTTTTTCGACTACCCCTTGAAGGGGTAAAACCCCATCCCCATCTCTCAGGGCACTAGCCGGAAAACCGCTTACGGCCCGGCGTCACCCATAACTGATAATGACTTTCTCAAAGGAGAGCTATCAATGAGTATTCGTCCGTTACATGATCGTGTGATCGTCAAACGTAAAGAAGTTGAAACCAAATCTGCGGGCGGCATCGTTCTGACCGGTTCTGCAGCAGCAAAATCAACTCGTGGCGAAATCATCGCTGTCGGTAAAGGTCGCATTCTGGAAAACGGTAATGTGCAGCCGCTGGACGTTAAAGTTGGTGACATCGTCATTTTCAACGATGGCTACGGTGTTAAGTCCGAGAAGATCGACAACGAAGAAGTGCTGATCATGTCCGAAAGCGACATTCTGGCAATTGTTGAAGCGTAATCCGCGAACGACACTGAACATACGAATTTAAGGGAAAGATTAAAATGGCAGCTAAAGACGTAAAATTCGGTAACGACGCTCGTGTGAAAATGCTGCGCGGCGTAAACGTACTGGCAGACGCAGTTAAAGTAACCCTGGGCCCGAAAGGCCGTAACGTGGTTCTGGACAAATCCTTCGGCGCACCGACCATCACCAAAGATGGCGTTTCCGTAGCGCGTGAAATCGAACTGGAAGACAAGTTCGAAAACATGGGTGCCCAGATGGTGAAAGAAGTTGCCTCTAAAGCGAACGACGCTGCAGGCGACGGCACCACTACTGCAACCGTACTGGCGCAGGCAATCATCACCGAAGGTCTGAAAGCCGTTGCTGCGGGCATGAACCCGATGGATCTGAAACGTGGTATCGACAAAGCTGTCCTTGCTGCTGTTGAAGAGCTGAAAGCGCTGTCCGTACCGTGCTCTGACTCTAAAGCCATTGCTCAGGTTGGTACTATCTCCGCTAACTCCGACGAAACCGTAGGTAAACTGATCGCAGAAGCGATGGATAAAGTCGGTAAAGAAGGCGTGATCACCGTTGAAGACGGTACCGGTCTGGAAGACGAACTGGACGTGGTTGAAGGTATGCAGTTCGACCGCGGCTACCTGTCCCCATACTTCATCAACAAGCCAGAAACTGGCGCTGTTGAGCTGGAAAGCCCGTTCATCCTGCTGGCTGACAAAAAAATCTCCAACATCCGCGAAATGCTGCCAGTTCTGGAAGCCGTTGCGAAAGCAGGCAAGCCGCTGGTTATTATCGCTGAAGACGTTGAAGGCGAAGCGCTGGCGACCCTGGTGGTTAACACCATGCGTGGCATCGTGAAAGTGGCTGCGGTTAAAGCACCTGGCTTCGGCGATCGTCGTAAAGCTATGCTGCAGGATATCGCGACCCTGACTGGCGGTACCGTGATCTCTGAAGAGATCGGTATGGAGCTGGAAAAAGCGACCCTGGAAGACCTGGGTCAGGCGAAACGTGTTGTTATCAACAAAGACACCACCACCATCATCGATGGCGTGGGTGAAGAAGATGCAATCCAGGGCCGTGTGACTCAGATCCGTAAGCAGATCGAAGAAGCGACCTCTGACTATGACCGTGAAAAACTGCAGGAACGTGTTGCTAAACTGGCAGGCGGCGTTGCAGTTATCAAAGTCGGTGCAGCTACCGAAGTTGAAATGAAAGAGAAGAAAGCACGCGTTGACGATGCCCTGCACGCGACCCGTGCTGCGGTAGAAGAAGGCGTGGTTGCTGGTGGTGGCGTTGCTCTGGTTCGCGTTGCAGCGAAACTGGCTGGCCTGACCGCTCAGAACGAAGACCAGAACGTGGGTATCAAAGTTGCGCTGCGCGCAATGGAAGCTCCACTGCGTCAGATCGTTTCCAACGCCGGTGAAGAGCCGTCTGTTGTGGCAAACATGGTGAAAGCGGGCGAAGGTAACTACGGTTACAACGCTGCTACCGAAGAGTACGGCAACATGATCGACTTCGGTATCCTGGACCCAACTAAAGTGACCCGTTCTGCTCTGCAGTACGCGGCATCTGTTGCTGGCCTGATGATCACCACCGAGTGCATGGTCACTGACCTGCCGAAAGGCGATGCGCCTGACTTAGGTGCTGCTGGTGGTATGGGCGGCATGGGTGGTATGGGCGGCATGATGTAATCATGTTGTTCTGCACCTCGCAGAAATGAATAAACCCCCGGTCAGAAATGATCGGGGGTTTTTCTTTTGGTCATCTTTTTAGTATAAGGTTTAGACGCGGGCAGCACGTGCCCAGCTTATTGAAAACGAGGAATAACATGCGCGTTAAAGTGGGTGCAGGGATAGTAGCAGCAGCGTTGCTGCTGGCGGGTTGTAGTTCCGGTAACGAACTGTCTGCTGGTGGGCAGAGCGTTCGCTTTGTGGAAGATAAGCCGGGCAGTGAATGTCAGCTGGTCGGTACCGCAACCGGTAAACAAAGTAACTGGCTCTCAGGGCAGCATGGCGAAGAGGGCGGTTCGATGCGCGGCGCGGCAAACGCGCTGCGTAATCAGGCGGCAGAGATGGGCGGAAACGTGATTTATGGCGTGAGCAGTCCGACACAAGGGATGTTGTCGAGCTTTGTCCCGACCGCCAGCGAGATGCAGGGTCAGGTTTATAAGTGCCCGAACTAAGGTGATACTCCTCTCTCCGTTTGAGTAGAGAGAGGAGTATGGCTATCATGAATTAAGCGTAGCTTGTGTTTCAAGGTAGAAAGCGTGAAGAGGCCGCAGGCACTCTTCCAGGGTCAGCATTTTTCCGGAATGTGAAGAAATAATTCTGCTAAATATCTGGCAGGGTTCAGCGTCGTTATGCATTGATTTTAGTTTAGGGCTTTTGTCGATTAAACTCATTACAATACTATTTTCAGTTTCAGATAAATGCGGGGCACTAGTTTTGATCACTGCACCAGAAATTATCTTTTTACCGGCTGTTGTTTCACAACAGAATAATACTCCAAGGTAATGGGTAAATAAGTTAAGTTTCCAACTATCCTGCGTATACTGCTGATAATCAATATTTGGGACTTTTGTTAAATCCACTGCATATAACATCAGAAATTCAAGATTTGAACTTAGGTATTTAATTATATTATTATCTTCAGAATTTTCTAATGCCTGCCGAATACCTACCAACAATGCTTCCACCTGCATATCATCAATACGTAATGATACGACTTCTTCATTTTGTAAAACCAAAATAATGGTGCACCATGTTTCAGCAGGTTTCAGAGTAATAGACATAATACGCTGAGCAGGATTTGGTTGCTCAATTTCAGACATATCAATCAATGGGGTATGTGTTACAAAATCTTCATTATAGGTAATCAGTTCAGATTTATAATCATCACCTTTATGTTCAAGGCGCTGAATAATAATCTGAAGGCGGCTTTGCAAAATTAATAGAAGATCCGAAAGAATATTTGCCTGTAAATAATATGTCTGGCAAAATTGGTTATTAAGCTTGATTTTTAACATTAACGCTAGAAAATTTCCAGCATGCGTAATACTTGCAGTATTGAATCCGATAAATTTTTCTTGCATGGGCTTTTCCTTTTTCCCGATAACTATACTGTTAACAGCGAATGAGCTTTAGACAGATCGATAATACGATCAGCTGAAGCAATAGTTGATGGTCTATGGGCTACAATGATCCTGGTAATACTTAAAGAGGATATGGATTCATTGATTACAGACTCATTACTAAGATCGAGATGACTGGTTGCTTCATCCATAAATAAAATACTTGGTTTACGGTAGAGCGCTCGAGCAATTAGTATGCGTTGCTTTTGACCACCAGAAATCCCCAGGCCTAACTCACCAACAATGGTTTCATAACCCATTGGCATTTTCATGATTTCTTCATGAATATTGCAGCGTTGGGCACACTCAATAATAAAATCAAGATCAGCATTATCTTCAAAACCGCTAATATTATCAATAAGCGAACCGGAGAATAAGCGATCCTCTTGAAGTACGCAGGCCGTTCCTAGTCGATAGTTATTAAGACCAATTTTAGTAATGTCCAGATTATCCGCCATTATATCGCCACTCGTCGGAGTGAGCAGGCCACACATCACTTTCAGGAGTGTTGTTTTACCCACACCAGAGGGACCAATAAGTGCTACGGATTCGCCCGGCTCAACAGTAATATTTAAATTAGAAAATATCGGCTGAGAAAATGGATCATATTGATAAGTTAAATTTTTAACTTCAAGCTTTGCACCTTTATTCTCATCGAATACCTTGCGGAAAGGAAGTTCTTTTTCTGGCTCGCTAAAAACAATTTCAGAAAGACGTTCATTATGCAAGGAAAGCATTCGCAATTGCATTATCAAATCGATTGAACTTGATGCTCGCTGAGAAAATTGACCACGATATGCATTAAAGGCCATAAACATCCCGAGGGTCATCTCATTATCAATAACCATAATGGCACCCAACCATAAAACCGCGACCTGATCGATTGAAGTAATAAAGGTATTAATACCACCAAACATCATATCGAAACGGGTTTGTTTTATACCGGCGTTACAGGCATCAATATTTATATTAAGCCAATGTTTAGATCGACGTTCTTTTAAGTTTAATGCCTTAATGGTTGAAATACCGTACAGAGATTCCATGAAATGCGAACCGGAACGTGCACCTTTTACTACTTGCTCTTCGGCCACCTGGCGATAGAAACGATAGGTAATCAGACGCATGATTGCGTAACATAAGGTGAAGCCTACCACTACCCACACTAACCAGCCACCGTAAAGGGTGAGCATCACCAGCAAACCAATCGTCATTATAGAGTCTATAATGCCGCTAACTATACTGTTGGTAAAGATTGAGCGAATAGTATCCAACGACGAAAAACGAGATTGAATATCGCCCAAATGCCGCTTCTCGAAAAAAGATAACGGTAAGCTACTTAAATGGTCAAAGAGAGTCGTTTTCCATTGGATATCGGTCAACGTATTTAGGGTGAGAGATGTCCAGGCACGTAGCATGCTGATAAAAGTGCGAAACAGGGTAAAAATCACCAGGCCAATACAAATAACTGAAAGCAGGCTCTGGTCATGAGCCATAATGACATGGTCCGTTACCAGTTGGGTGCCAATAGGCATTAGTAAGCCGATAGTTTCAATGACCACGGAAAAGGCGAATATTTTTACCAGAGCAGATTTCAAGCCCACAATATTACGCATCAAATCGATTAGGCGCAGGCGGGATTTAGCTTGCTCTTGCTGAAAACTGTGATCGGGCCATAGCTCTAAGGCTACACCAGTGAAATTATTAGACATTTCCTGCAGACTAATGATGCGTTTACCAAGTGCCGGATCGTGTACGATGAAGCTGGATTTACGCACCTTAGTCAGGACCACAAAGTGGTTCATACCCCAGTGAAGAATGCACGGCAACTTAAGCTGGTTTATTTCATCCAGATCAAGAGCAAGGGCACGGCTTTTTAAGCCAGCATTCTCTGCAGTTTTACTCAGAGATACTAATGTCGTTCCTTGAGATGGGCTGCCGAAGCGTTGGCGAAAGTTAAACAGGTCAATATCTAGCCCATAAAAGCTACAAATCATCGCCAAACTGGCTATTCCGCATTCGGTAGCTTCTGCTTGCAGAATGACCGGTATTTTCTTTGTAAATGAAAAATTAAGTTTGGCTACAATAGATTCAAAAAGATCTTTAGTCATGAATAGGTCCGCTTACGCTCTGGGCAATTTTATAAAATGGGGTAAACATCCACATATAAAGAGGACGCTCTTCAAGAAATACTATCGCCCGTGCTTTTAATCCGTTCGATAAATTGAGGTTTTTTCCATTATAACTAAATGTCTTATTTTTAATTTTTACTATTGTTTTATAAAGAGCAAATTCTTGCTGATTAGTACCATTGTTGACATTAGTGTATTCAGACATCTCTTGACGAGAAGTCGGCACGGAAGATATAGAAAGTATCTCTCCTGGGAATTGTCCAAATTTATCCGATGGAAATGCGTCATAACGGATGTTAATAGTGTCTCCAGGCTTAACGTAAGGTATAGTGTTATTTGGTAGCCATAAAACAAGAAAATATTCAACGTTACCGGTTGGTTTTATTTGTGCCAAACTACTGCCATTTTCTACCATTTGACCTTTTGTGACTGAAAGCGATTCGATGCGACCATCGATAGTTGCTTTGATAACTAAATTACCATTCGCATTGGACTCAACGAGTTGATTTTTATAGTCATTTGTTTGATTGAGCTGGCTGGAAATTTGGTTATCAAAATCGGCATTCTTAGTTATTTTGTCGCTATTAAGCTGTGTGATCTGTGATTCAAGCTGTAACTTCTGGCTCACCAGTGACTGGTACGCACTTTGTTGTTGAAAGTAAAGTGAGTGTTGATAATTATATTGGTCTTTGTTAATTAAACCCCGTTTTAGATAATCATTATAACTAGATAAGTTATCCTGCATTTTTTTTAACCCAGATTGGGTGTTTTTCAGCATGCGGTTGGTTTCATTAAGCGAATCACTGACTGTTTTAAGTTGCTTATCTAATGCCTTTATTGTTTCAAGCTTATTGTGCTGTAATTTTGAAATTATGTCTTGAGAGTTGTTGATTTTTTCATTGATAACAGCAGTCTGTGCTTTGCTTACGTTTCCGGTTATCGTTGAACGTGAAACATCGATTTCATATAAAGGCTGTCCTTTTTTTACTAATGCTCCAATCTGGACATGCTGATTAACGACAAATCCATGCTGTGGAGCAAACACGTTAACAGAATGAGGTAAAGTAATCACTTCTCCACTGACGTCTATACGTTGAGTGAATGTGCAAAAAATAAGCGCAGAAAGAAGTAAAATAAAAAAACACTTGCGATGAGGCAAATTAGCCATACAGGTAATCCGGCTAATAAGAGAGCTTTTCCCTTCCAGTGGGCTCTTTTATAATCAATCGCTTCCTTGCGATAAATATTTTTCAACATTTTCACTTACTTTTAATAAAAAGATAGAAATTTGGGAACCAAATTTCTATCTTAAATAATTTAGAATAAACCTAATTCAAATTCTAACCATGAGAATTTATAGTTAGATTTTAAGTATTAGGACCAGAAGTTAATGGTGCCGTTGATACCACCTTCGAGAGCCATCGTACCGTATTTATAAACATCATCGAAGCCGATTAAAGCGCCACAGACTCCGCCACCGATAATGCCGACAACCAGGCCCCAAATCATGCCTACACCCTGACCGATGCTACCAACACCCAGAAGTCCACCGCCTGCACCACCCCAACGACCACCGATAATAGAACCGATCATGCCTGCAGCAGCAGCTCCACCAATGGCACCAGTTGTAGCAGAGATTGCATTACCAGCCAGGGTAGATAGTGTGCTGCTGACAGAAGAAAAATCCCAAGTATAGGCGCCACCAGCGATTGATTCCATTTCAAATACAGTTAATTGTTTCATGTTTAATCCTTTAATGAAATATATTATTAATTAATAGACCATGACGTTTGGTCCGCCGATAAGATAACGGTTGTAGTAAGTATTGGCAACTGAATTAATTATGAAGAAACATTGAAAAGTAACAGTCAGAGTATTTTTTCTTTTTATAAAAAAAAGAGTGGCGTGAATACCACTCTCTGAAATTTAGGATAGCACTACTCCTCCTGAATAATGACTTCCATCATTGCCTTGACATTCCCTGATGTTATTTCTGATGCATTATCACTAAGTTTGTAATAATCCGCAGTAAAATTTATCGATTGAGAGTTTTTTAAGCTGTCAATACGATATTTATCCGTATCGTAAAAGACTATCGGATTGTTATCTTTTTTAAAGATAATACCAACCATGGTAGCTGCCGTCGCTCCTGTTAGCATATTTTCTATTATGCCATTTCCTGATGAACTGCTTCCTGATATTGGGTTGAACCAATAACTTAAGGTATTGCCAATTGAGTTCATTGGGCAAATTATATTCATTGTAATTGTTTTCTGCGATGGTGTAGCTGCACCCCGAGAAACTGATAAAAGAACATTCTTTTCAATTTTGTTTAAGGTTATTTGTTTAGGGCCTGAAACTGAGATATCACAAGAACTATCCTGAAAGTTTATACTCTGAAACTTTACATTTGCAGTTAGTAGCAACCTATCACTGGGTCTCGGGTTGGTGTTTAAATTTCCCGCAGAAAATTTTATATAGGGATTCGATGACGTTCCTGCTGTATCGATTACTGCTTTCGTTTTTACCAGCCATAGTGTGATAAATTTGTAATCGTTATCAGATTTCTCTTTCGGCACCAATACTGAACGGCGTTGTTGCTCAAATCAGGGAACTATCCCGCAGTTTGGTGATCTGATCTCTTAGGTTCACCACCGGGAGCGCCAGATGGGCAAGTCCAAGCACAAGATCAGCAACTGGAAACAGTACAACCAAGCCTTGGTGCAACGTGGTTCGTTGACCGTCTGGATGGATGAGCAAGCCATCCAGCAGTGGCATTGCCAGACCCATCATGGCCGCCGAGGGCGAGGCTTCCATTACAGCGACTCCGCCATTGAAACCGCGCTGATGCTCAAGGCGGTATTCAAGCTACCGCTGCGTGCCTTGGAAGGCTTCATCAACTCGCTGTTCCAGCTGATGAATGTGCCCTTACAGTCGCCGGACTACAGCTGTATCAGCAAGCGCGCCAAGACGGTCGAAATCAAGTACCGCCTACCGAGCCATGGCCCAGTAGCTCACCTGGTCATCGATGCCACCGGACTCAAGGTCTATGGCGAGGGCGAATGGAAAATTCGCAAGCACGGCAAGGAGAAACGCCGCGTCTGGCGCAAGCTTCACCTGGCCGTAGATGCGGCGACCCATGCCATCGTCGCAGCCGAAGTCAGCCTGGAAACGGTGGGCGATAACGAGGTGCTGCCCACGCTGCTCAACCCCTTGCGCCGCAAGATAGAACAAGTCAGCGCCGATGGTGCCTATGACACCAAAGCCTGTTATGCCCTACTACAAAAGAAGGGCGCCAAGGCCACCATACCGCCGAGAAAAAATGCGGCATTCTGGAAGACAGGCCATCCACGCAACGAGGCGGTTGCCGCGCTCAAGGCAGGAGAGCTGGAGCAATGGAAAAAGGACTCTGGCTATCATCAGCGCTCGATAGCTGAGACCGCCATGTATCGCTTCAAGCAGCTCATCGGTCCGAAACTGAGTCTGCGGAGCTACAACGCCCAGGTGGGTGAGATCCTGGCTGGGGTAAAAGTCATGAACAAGGTCATAGGGCTTGGTATGCCCATTCGGCAGGCCGTCAACTAAGCCCGCCCGGCGGGTTGGGGAGCGAGTATCCGACTTTGGATTTGATCAACAAGGCCATACTGAACCCGCAACTGCGGGAGTAAGTGAGCCATTTTTGCTGGTTAAAATATCAGACACTTGAAAACCGAGACCATCTATACCAGTTTCATACACAGGTTTTCCTTGAATACCGGTTACTCCAGCTACTACAGGTGTGGAGGATTCAATAATGTACTGATCGCTCATAATTTTTTTGCATTCAAAAGTTTTATAAGGACCGGTAGTTATTTTTTTTGTATAAAGTATTGAACCCACAGGAATAGTGGGGTCGGTTGCTATTTTAGGGGATAAAGATATAGTGACAATTTCGGAAGTGCCATTGTAAGTACACTTCGCTACAGCTTCGCCGTAGTAACAGACTAGCCCTAATATAAAGACGATCTTGTTAATCATTTGTAATTCCTTGACTAATGATTAGCGACAAATTGCTTCGGTTTGGATGATGCCGGTAGCTGTGTCTTCCCTTAACGGTAACTTAAAGGGGGCCCGGCATTGCTGATTTTCGTTTTTTCCCCATTGCACATTAAGAATACCGGTCTGTTTTAAGCCGGACATATAGACTATTCCGGCATCACTGACGATATTCGTTTTTTTGGTTAAGTCGGCATCAAGCAATACTGTGGCTCCAAATGGAATATCTTTTCCTTCAGAATTTTTGAGATGAATAAAGGCGCGCTGGCCGATACTTCCTGCATAATTCGCGCGCACAATAGCACCGCGAGTTGGAACGACAGACTGTGTAGTTTGAGGTAACTCCATGTTATCGCTAAGGGTAGCGCTATCCAGAGTAATATCTGTCCGGCGGTATGGAGTGACATACGGAACGATGGCATAGCCGCGATGATCTGTAGAGATCGAATTATCCGTTACTAATCTGACATCATTTAATCCAGGTGCTTTAACCAGTACCGCCGCATCGGTAATATCCTGACCAAAGGTAATGCCGTCCCTATGAGCGATCAGACTTCCACTCGCACCGTAATCAATACGCTGGCTATCACGATCATAGCTATACCCTGCATTAATACTGCCTCGAGAGCCATTATAGGTTGCGCGCATATCTCCACTGTAGTATTCACGGTTGCTGTATCCCTGTTGAATACTCCAGTCCAGGCTATCGTTTTCAAGAGCAACACCTCCAATGGCAACTGATTGATCGGTAGCCCCCGGATTACTGTTTGTAAGCTGATAACTGGTATAGGTGCTAGGTAGCCAGTTACTCATCGGAACTGTAAGAGTAAAACTGATACGCTGGTCGTCCTGGGCTGTCTTGTCTGAATTACTGCTGTTCCAGGTGTAGCGGTTGTAGCTGTAGCCGATATAGTAATTTATATTTCTCCAGCCACCGTTATAACCGATGCTAATAGACTTGTTGGTTCGCTTGTTATCCCAATAATCTTCAATCAGTCCGCTAACCGATATGCTTCCAAGACCGTAACCCAAGCTTTGGTTTACGGTAAGATTTGTTCTGTTACGTAATGAACGACTAGTAGCATTGCTGCCGTCGTTCGAATAAGTATCAAGTACATCGCTAAGCGAATTAAAGCCCTTTGTAGAGTAGCGATAACCAGCGATGGTCACGTTAGTTCCTGTTTCTAATATATTTTTACCATAGCGAATTCGCCAAGATTGACCCGACGTTTTATCTTGATCTTGTTTTTTGGACCATGCTTGAATGACATCCGCAGAAATCGCACCTAAATCACCTAAGTTATAGCCCAGGCCTGCTGACAGTGATTGGTAGTGCGAAGAAAACTGTGTGCCGCCATAGACAGTCGTGCTACTGGTAGCACCATAGCTCGCTGTCGCCTGTGTGAATGGCGTTTCATCGACTTTGTTATCGTATGGACGATATTTACCCGAGGTAACTTCATACTCAAATTGGTTCTCTCTGAGCATGAGCGGTAGTGTGGCGAATGGGACGATAAAGTTCTGAGTCGTCCCGTCGGTTTCCTCGACTGAAACGTAGAGATCGCCGCTACCCCCACTTGGATACATGTCTGTTATTTCAAAAGCACCCGGAGCGACATAGGTCTGATAGACCTGATAGCCGTTTTGTTTAATAACCACCCGGGCATTTGTTTTTGCAATACCGCGCACAACTGGAGCGTAGCCACGCATACTTTCTGGCAGCATGGAGGTATCTGTCGCCAGTTGAATACCAGTAAATGGCACACTGTCAAAAATACTTGATAAGGATGAGCTTTCACCTAAAACGAGATTACTATTAAGCTTGTGAATACTACGCTGCATATAAAGATAGGCAGAATCCCACTTTCCAGAATCACTTTGACTTTTATTCCAGGTGCTTAAATTACGTACGCGCCACGGTCCGATGTTTAGACCAGACTGAAGATTCAAACTGTAATACTCATCTTTGGCTTCATAATCCTCTGAGCCGCTGAACTGGTAGTTCACCATTAAGGCATTTATACCATCATCAAATTGCTCGGGAGGAATGTATCCCTGCGCAATATTCAATAAGGCAGCCTGAGGAATAGAGATGCTCAGTCGTTGTGTTGTAAAGTCAAATACAGCTTTGGTATCCGGGATAGCATTTAGTCTGGCGCAACCTTGCGAATTTTCTTTTAACATAGTAAAAGAATTTACCTTAACGCCATATTCAGATAGCGTCTGCAGACTTATACAAGGGGCAAGTTTGATTTGATCATCACTTTTATTATCTTCTTCATCAATAATGAAGGTGATGTTCTTCGTCTCCAGATATCGACCGTTTAAAATGATATCAACACGGTACTCGCCTGGTGCTTGGGCATATTTTGTCTGGAATACTGATAAGTCTAGCGTATCAGATGAATTATTATTTACAGCATTAATGAATGCCGGGTCAAAAAAATCGCGCGCATGTACTTTGTTATTCAGATCAGGATATAATGCGGAGATCGTTGCCAGACAAAGGGTCGATAATCTTAACAGATCTTTTTTTCTATGTTGCATAGATACATCCCTTATATATACAAGCCGCTATCACAGCGAAGAAGAATATAGAGAGCCAGCACCGCCATAATCGTTCACTATTTTCCAAGTGATTTTAGATTCGTTACTTTGTTTAACGGTGATTTCTTGTGTTGTAAATGGTGGAATTGTTTTGATATCTTTTTTTATTTCCATGTTCCCTAGTTTTACAGTATTAAAGTAAAAAAAGAATGGTGTAGGGTTTTTCAGGATTATTTTATTACCAGTTTTACGCCACTCAAGTTTTTTAGCTTCTATGTTAGGGGTTAAGCTAAGAAGCGATTTCGGGCGAAAAATCAAACGCATACGATGTCGAACTGCAAGTTGAATGGTATTGTTTCTTGCCTGCGCTTCATCTGATGGTGGGATCGCCATGACATTAAAATAGAATAATGACTCACGGTCCTTTGGAGCGTTAATATTACCGGCTGAAAAAATACGTACCGTGTTTTGCTGCTTAGCTTCCAGGCGAAATAGTGGAGGTGTAGCCGTAAATGCTGGTGAGCTTCCAAGGTTAGTTTCTACCCAAGATTTTATTAAATAGGGCATATCATCTTTATTTTCAATTTGTGAGGTAATTTCCCTCGCGCCTTCTTTATAAAGATAACGGGTTGATTCAATCACAATTCCCGCATGAGCGAGGCTACCTGCCAGCAGTATATATGCAATGGTGGCATTAAATAGTGTCCTAAACATATGTGTTTCTCAAAAATAAAGAGAGCCCGAGCATTGCCCAGGCTCTCGGGTGTCATTACTTGGTGGTGTAATCAATGGTGAAGGTTGCTACAGCTTTAACCGGGCCTTCGGTCACTGGAGTCGCAGCATTTACTTTGACATAGCCAGCCAGGTATTCCAGCGCAGTCACATTGCCTACGGTGTATGTTTCTGACATTGAAGTGCCATCGAAAGAGATACGACTAGCATCACTGACCTTCTGCATGCCAATGCCGATACCTTCAGCTCCGCTTTCAGCTGTGTTATCAAGAATATTATTGTTGGCGCTGCTGGTGCCATTAACTGCTACAGTCAGGCCGTTAACGTTAGCGGCATTGGTGCTACCCAGAGCACAATCCTTAACTTCAAAACCGAACTTCTGTGGTTTAAAGAGAGTGTTAGCTGCCTGAGAGTTTGCTTCGCTGGTTGTTACGGTTGCCAGGCGTACAACGCCATTATTGAGGGTACCAGTCGGAGTAACAACGCAGGAAGTGGCGGAGTCGGATACTTCACCCAGAACAGTCACTTCAGCGGTATTGTTTGCCAGTGCTTGTGCGCTTAATACTGCAGATGCAGCGACCATTACAGCTACAATTGATTTTTTCATTTTAGTATTCCATATATTGAAGTTACATTGTCCTTAAAATGCTATGTACCACGATTACAGTCTTACTAAAGGTTGTAATAATACCGTTCGACATGGACATGACATTTTCAACTTGCAGGGATTAGGTTAAGCGCATTGTAGTTTGCTGCATAAACATCTAAATAGCTGCGCGGAATAGTAGATCACTGAAAGGGAACTCAGCCCGGATTGCGCGATCTGATCATTCGCCAAACCAACCAAAACCACCAACCGGACTGAGCGATGCCGATCATAGCACCAATACCCCGTGGCGAACGACGCCTGATGCAGAAAGCTATTCATAAAACGCGCGATAAAAATCATGCCCGCAGACTCACGGCCATGCTGATGCTTCATCGGGGTGAACGGGTCAGCGATGTTGCCAGAACTCTCTGTTGTGCCCGTTCATCCGTTGGTCGCTGGATTAACTGGTTTACGCACTCAGGTATTGAAGGCCTGAAATCCTTACCCGCAGGGCGCTCCCGACGCTGGCCTTTTGAACATATCTGCACCCTGTTACGTGAGCTGATAAAGCATTCTCCCGGCGATTTTGGTTATCAACGTTCACGCTGGAGCACCGAATTACTGGCAATAAAAATCAATGAGATAACCGGTTGCCAGTTACATGCAGGAACCGTTCGCCGCTGGTTGCCATCTGCGGGGCTTGTATGGCGCAGGGCCGCGCCAACTCTGCGCATCCGTGACCCACATAAAGATGAAAAGATGGCGGTAATCCACAAAGCGCTGGATGAATGCAACGCAGAGCATCCGGTATTTTATGAAGATGAAGTGGATATTCACCTTAATCCTAAAATCGGTGCGGACTGGCAGTTGCGCGGACAGCAGAAACGGGTAGTGACGCCGGGGCAGAACGAAAAATACTATCTGGCCGGCGCACTGCACAGTGGCACGGGTAAAGTCAGCTACGTGGGCGGCAACAGCAAAAGTTCAGCGCTGTTTATCGCTCTGCTGAAGCACCTGAAAGCCACTTACCGGCGGGCGAAAACAATCACGCTGATCGTTGATAACTACATTATCCATAAAAGCCGCGAAACACAGCGCTGGTTGAAAGCAAATCCCAAGTTCAGGGTAATTTACCAGCCGGTTTACTCGCCGTGGGTGAATCATGTGGAACGGCTATGGCAGGCACTTCATGACACGATAACCCGTAATCATCAGTGCCGCTCAATGTGGCAGTTACTGAAAAAGGTCCGCCATTTTATGGAAACCGCCAGCCCATTCCCCGGAGGAAAACATGGTCAGGCAAAAGTGTAGCGGTATTAGGCGCAGCTATTTAGCCCCCTTAAGAGCGAAGATAATATAATGCAATAACTTGGTGGGTGTTTGTGAATTATGTTGAATGTTCTATTCAGGTGTGGGTTTTGGTTGCATTAAGAATTTCTTAAACTAATTTTAAGCGTGGTGTAATGTTAATATATATGATTATGTTAATCTCATGTGGCCGTGATATTCTAATTTTAACAAAGATCACGGCTGTTTGCTTTTAAAAAGTGCTGCGCTTAACTCTTTGTATAATTTGGATTTTTATCGCGCCATTTGATGAAGTAGTTTGCTTTTTTATTTGCGTGATTCAGTATGGATAACTGAGGGGATATATGGCATTCAAGAAATTTATGATTAATGGTGAAGTTATTTTTGATGCTGATTCAAATGAGTTGAAATCAATCATCGGAAATGAAGAATGCATCATGCTGAATGCACCAACAGCGCGTTGCTTACAGTTATTATTGGAAAGGCGAGATCAAGTGATTTCCCGTGAGGTCTTTCTTGAGGAGGTGTGGCGCTCAAGAGGTATCGTAGTATCTGAAAATACTTTTTATCAGAATATATCCTTACTAAGGAAGTCGTTAATAAGGGTGGGGATAACAGAAGATATTATCGTTACAATCAGACAAAAAGGTTTCATCATTTCTGAAAGTTCTAATATCACTCCCATTGCTCATGAGAAAACGGAATATTCCTTGTCTACATATCATGAGCAAATTGAAGATGATGCATCTGAGATATTATCAAATAATAATTTTAAGGGGGAGATGAAAAATAGGGAAACATTTAACACTTTCCGCTTATCTAAATGGATATTAATTGCCTGTTTTATATTGATTATTATCGATATTTTTACTTTATTTTTCAAATAATTCATTATGAGGGCGATTTGTAGTGTTGCTTATAGCGATTGCTTTAAGTTGATATAATATTGACGGAAGAGCAGGACGTGCTTGCACAGGCTGGCACTCTTGCTCGTTAGTAAAATAGTGAGCATCTATCCCCTTAAAACATACTTTGATTTCATAGATGCTCACCAAATCACTAGCGCTCGCGAAAATCTTTTATAAATAATGAGTTAGCGTTGTGTTAAATGAAGGTCTAATGGTGTTTTGCTCGGCTCCCCGCCAATTTCACGTGCCAGCTTCGGCACCATGTAACCGGATACCAGGGTAAGCAGTTCGCGCATAATGGCGCGAGCTTCATCATCACCCACCATAAAGTGCGCAGCACCCTGTACTTTATCCAGCACGTGGATGTAGTAGGGCATTACTCCGGCATCAAACAGCGCATTACTCAGATCGGCTAACGTCGCGGCATTGTCATTCACACCACGCAGCAGGACGCTTTGGTTGAGCAGGGTCACGCCGGCCCGGCGCAGACGACCCATTGCGTCCCGGAACGCCTCATCAATCTCGTTGGCATGGTTGATATGGTTCACCAACAGGATTTGTAGTGATGACTGTTCCAGGCGATGGGCCAGCTCATCGGTAATACGCGCCGGGATAACAATCGGTAAACGGCTATGAATTCGTAACCGTTTAATATGCGGGATCGCTTCCAGCTCTGTAATCAGCCAGTCCAGTTCGTGATCTTTCGCCATCAATGGATCGCCACCGGAGAAGATGATCTCATCCAGCTCAGGATGGGAGGCAATGTAATCAAGCGCCGTCTGCCAGTTACGTTTGTTGCCCTGATTATCGGCGTAGGGGAAGTGGCGACGGAAACAGTACCGGCAATTTACCGCACAACCGCCTTTAACCAGCAGCAGGGCGCGATTGCGGTACTTGTGCAGTAAACCGGGCACCACGCTGTTCTGCTCTTCAAGGGGATCGGTGCTGAAACCGGGGGCGGCGATAAACTCTTCCTGCGAAGTAAGCACCTGTTTTAAGAGTGGATCCTCAGGATTACCTTTCTCCATACGTGCAACAAAAGCACGTGGAACACGCAGCGCAAAGAGGCGCTTCGCTTCTCGTCCTGCAAGAAGTTTTTCGTCAGCGTCTACATTTAAGAGACGCAGCAGTTCATCCGGACTGGTGATTACATCTGCAAGTTGCAATAACCAATCTTCTCTGGATGGGGTGTTTAGGGTTACAATATGCGCCATTTTGTGGCTTAGCTACCAGTTAACAATTTCAGAGGGCCTTATGGCGACTTACTATAGCAACGATTTTCGTGCCGGTCTTAAAATCATGATGGACGGCGAACCGTACGCGGTTGAAGCCAGTGAATTCGTGAAACCAGGTAAAGGCCAGGCTTTCGCACGCGTTAAGCTGCGCCGCCTGCTGACCGGTACCCGTGTTGAGAAAACCTTCAAATCCACCGACTCCGCTGAAGGCGCAGACGTAGTGGATATGAACCTCACCTACCTGTACAACGACGGTGAGTTCTATCACTTCATGAACAACTCTACTTTCGAACAGCTCTCCGCTGATGAGAAAGCGGTCGGTGACAGCGCTAAATGGCTGCTGGATCAGGCTGAGTGCATCGTGACTCTGTGGAACGGCCAGCCTATCGCTGTGACCCCGCCAAACTTCGTTGAGCTGGAAATCGTTGAAACCGATCCAGGTCTGAAAGGTGATACCGCAGGTACTGGCGGCAAGCCAGCTAAGCTGTCTACCGGTGCAGTGGTTAAAGTTCCACTGTTCGTACAGACTGGCGAAGTGATCAAAGTAGACACCCGCTCTGGTGAATACGTTTCTCGCGTGAAGTAATTCATCTCGGGATGCAGGGCGCAGCACTTTTGCTGCGCCTTTCCGACCTTAAAAAGGCTCATGGACGATGCAGCGCACAATCAAAATTGTTCTGATGATGGTTATTGCCAGCACAATGCTTTCCGGATGCAACACGGCCCGTGGCGTTGGGGAAGACATTAAAAGCCTGGGCAATGCTATTTCGCACGCCGCCTCCTGATACTTTCTACTTTTCTTAAAAATTCTTCCTTTTCCGTCATCTGACGAAATCCTGTCCTATGCTTATGTGGCTGTACACAATAACTTTGGCTAAAAAAGGAAGACATTATGCTTAAGAAAACATTTGTAGCGATCTTTTCTGTCCTCGTGCTTTCTTCAGTTTTAACCGCCTGTAACACCACCCGTGGTGTTGGTGAGGATATCTCTCAGGGTGGTAGCGCAATCTCTGGCGCAGCAACTAAAGCACAGAACTAAAGCACAGGCATAATTTTGGGCGGTACGGTGCTAAATATCGAGTCGCCGTACCCTCAGTTTTGCTCATCACGGTAGCGACAGAAACGGCGAGTACCGCGTATCCATGTGCAATTTCATCCTGATATTGCGCTTGTAGGTATAAACCGTTTTTCCATGAATACTCAGCTTGCTGGCAATTTTCTGGTTGCTGGCTCCATCCATCCACAGCGTTAACACTTTTTCCTCCTGACGCGTCAATAATGGCGTAGCGACAGGCCCGGATTCACTACCCTCATGTGCTGCCAGCGCCTCATTAATCACCTTTGCAAGCGCCTCCAGCGGGGTCGTTTTAGGTAACGATGCGCATAAAGGAAATGTGCCCGTGAAGGCTGACATTTCAGGCGTCTCATCTGTGTGAAGCAAAATGAAAGGCACGGTTTCGCTGGCGTTCATCACTGAAGAGAGTTGCTGGATGTCGGAGGCGAACCCCTGAAAATCTGCGATAACTAACGCTGGTTTCCACTGCAGGATATGCTCTTTGGCAAGAAAGAGGTTATTAAGGCCTGTCACCAACACAGGTGAAGGAAACAGCCCTGAATGATTGATCCACATTTCCAGGCCCATGCGGGTGTAATGACACCGGTCAATCAAGAGAATTTTGAACATGTTATTTCGCAATCGGCAAAGTGTAGTCGCTTCCTGCTATCAGGAAGAGCCTCATCATAAAGAAGTCGGATGAGTAATAAATGACTGAATTTCGCTTCGAATTGCGCCTATTTCTGGGCTTCAATGCCGCAACTGCTACCTTAAACAAACAAGTTGAAAAAAGAGTTCATGCTCTTCACAATAAGTAATTCATATATCTTGCAGGACGACCTGTAAGCATTTCTCTCACCGGGGACGGCCCCAGACTGTTATTTAAGTTAAGGAGCCTGATATGTCCTGGATCATTCTTTTTATTGCCGGTTTACTCGAAGTGGTATGGGCCATCGGCCTGAAATATACCCACGGGTTTACGCGTCTTACGCCCAGCATCATTACCGTTTCCGCCATGATTGTAAGCATTGTGCTGCTCTCGTGGGCGATGCGTTCGCTGCCTGTAGGAACGGCTTATGCCGTTTGGACGGGGATTGGTGCGGTAGGCGCAGCCATTACCGGCATTTTACTGCTGGGCGAATCTGCAAGCCTGGCGCGTATTGCCAGTCTCGCGTTGATTGTTGCCGGTATTATCGGGCTGAAGCTCAGCACCCATTAATGGGTCTGCTCAACCCAGATGAGTTTGCTGACATCAAATCCCTGACGCGTTGCAGAATTCAGTAACGTCTGTTTCATCTCATCTGAAATCGTCGGTGTGCGGGAGAGGATCCACAGGTAATCGCGATCCGGCCCGCACACCAGCGCATGGCGGTAATTTTTATCCAGCCCAATCACGTTATAGCTGCCATAAAAGGGGCCAATGAAAGAGACTTTCAGCGCTGCAGTATCAGACGCGCCGGTAAAGTACGCTTTTCCCGTCACCTTTTGCCACATGCCACGTTCAGGATTATAACCCCGGTTGATAACCTGAATGCCGCCGTCGTTCATCTGGCTGTAATTCGCTGTCACTTTTTCCAGACCACGCTCAAAACGGTGGTCAAAGCGGGCAATTTCATACCATGTGCCCAGATATCGCTGGACGTCGAAGGGATGGACAACCGTCACGCCCCGGGGTGGGATAGGGGAGCTGCAGGCAACAACCAGAAACGCAACGGTAACTGCGGCGATGACAGGCAGGATGCGCATAGGATTATCCTTACAGGATTTTTGTTAAGTGTAGAACCTGTCAGGAATTTTGCTCTCCCACCGGTGGGCGGGAGAGCGAGGAAGCATTACATAAAGACTACGGCAACCAGCGTAACCACGCTCAGGATAGCCGCCAGACCGTAGAACACCCATTTACCGTTAGGAACGTGGATCTTCAGGTCATGCATGGCGTGATGAATACGGTGCAAACCACACCACAGCGGCAGAACAATCATCAGAAAGATGAATACCCTGCCAATAAAGCTGTGGGCAAAGGCCAGCACCCGCTCGTAGCTCAGCGCATCCCCGGGATAGAGCCCCAGCGGCAGCATAATGCCCACCAGCAGAATGATGACCGGCGCGATAATGGCGCACCACATGCCGCCTGCCCCAAAGAGCCCCCAGAAGACGGGCTCATCGGAACGTTTTGGATTTGGATTAATCACAGTGGTCTCCTTACCAGAACAGGGCTACGCCGAGCATTACCACGGTCACCACCGCAGTCACCACCCAGAGTCCTTTGATAATTGGCTCTGGCCCAAGTTTTTCGTTTTTCACGATAATATTTGCTGCTTTTGGCGCGAGTTCAAACCAGGTTTTGGTATGCAACAGCGCCGCTGCCAGCACGATGATGTTCAGGATCACCACAATCGGGTTCTGCAGGAACCCGACAAAACCGGCCCAGGTTTCAGGGCCGTGTTTGAGGGCAAACAGGCCGTACATCAGTTCAATACTGAACCACACCGCCGGTACTGCCGTGCCTTCACGCAGCATATAGAAGCGATAAAACGGCAGATTTTTCCACCAGGTGGACGGCATCGGCCGCACATAGGCTTTGCGTTTAGTCGTCATCATGCACTCCTTAGCGTGGTTTCAGGGTGGCAATAAGAAAGTCTTTCGAGCTTTCCACTTTACCCTGCTGGATCGCGGCGGCCGGGTCGACGTGCTTCGGACAGACTTCCGAGCAGTAGCCGACAAAGGTACAGGTCCATACGCCGTTCTGACCGTTCAGCTGCGCCATACGTTCTTTCTTACCGTGATCGCGGCTGTCTTCGTTGTAGCGATGCGCCAGGGTAATGGCTGCCGGTCCGATAAACTCCGGATTCAGACCAAACTGCGGGCAGGCGGCATAGCACAGGCCGCAGTTAATACAGCCGGAGAACTGGTGATACTTGGCCATCTGCGCCGGGGTCTGCTTGTTAGGCCCTTGATCCGGCGTGCGCGGGTTACCAATGATGTACGGCTTAATGGCTTCCAGACTTTCGATAAAGTGGGTCATGTCGACCACCAGATCGCGCTCAATCGGGAAATTGGCCAGGGCTTCGACTTTCATCCCCTTCGGGTATTCACGCAGGAAGGTTTTACAGGCCAGCTTAGGCACCTTGTTGACCATCATCCCGCAGGAGCCGCAGATCGCCATACGGCAGGACCAGCGGTAGCTCAGATCCGGTGCCAGGTTGTCTTTGATGTAACCCAGCGCATCCAGCAGGGAGGTCTGCTCATCGTAAGGGACTTCATAGAAAGTGCTGTGCGGAGCGCTGTCCACTTCCGGGTTATAGCGCACCACTTCAACTTTCAGAGTTTGCATCTCAGCCATTCGCCGTCTCCTTCTTATCGGCTGCTTCCGCTTCTGCACCGTAAACGCGTTTCGCCGGTGGCAGCGTGGTGATCTTCACGTCGCTGTAGTCCAGACGGGTTGAGCCGTCCGCGTCGCGATAAGCGAGGGTATGCTTGAGGAAGTTAACGTCGTCACGCTCCGTGCAGCCTTCGTCCAGACGCTGGTGTGCACCGCGTGATTCTTTACGCGCCATGGCGGAGTGCGCCATACATTCGGCAACGTTCAGACCGTGGCCCAACTCAATGGTGTAGAGCAGATCGGTGTTGAACACGCTGGAGGTGTCGGTCACCCGCACGCGTTTGAAGCGCTCCTGCAGCTCGGCCAGCTTATCGATGGTTTTCTGCATCAGCTCCGGCGTACGGTAGATCCCGCAGCCTTCCTCCATGGAAAGACCCATCTCATCGCGGATCTTCGCCCAGTTTTCACTGCCTTCCTGATTAACCAGTTTTTTCAGACCCTGCTCGACATCTGCTGCCTGCGCATCGAGCGCGGCATCGTTCGCTACCCCGGCAGTCGCGGCGCGCGCCATGGCCTGCTCACCGGCCAGACGACCAAATACCACGAGCTCCGCGAGCGAGTTTGAACCCAGGCGGTTAGCCCCGTGCAGGCCGACGGAGGAACATTCGCCCACCGCAAACAGGCCCTGAATTCGGGTTTCACACTGCTGATCGGTTTCGATACCGCCCATGGTGTAGTGCGCGGTTGGGCGTACAGGAATTGGCTCTTTAACCGGGTCGACGCCGACATAGGCCCTGGACAGCTCGCAGATGAACGGCAGACGCTCCAGCAGCTTTTTCTCACCCAGGTGACGCAGATCGAGGTAGACCACATCGCCGCGTGGAGTTGGGATAGTGTTGCCTTTGCGCCACTCATGCCAGAAGGCCTGAGAGACTTTATCGCGCGGGCCAAGCTCCATGTATTTGTTCTTCGGCTCGCCGAGCGGGGTTTCAGGGCCCATGCCGTAATCCTGCAGATAGCGGTAGCCGTCTTTATTGACCAGAATACCGCCTTCACCGCGGCAGCCTTCGGTCATCAGAATGCCGGAACCCGGCAGACCGGTTGGATGATACTGCACAAACTCCATATCGCGCAGCGGTACGCCGTGGCTGAGCGCCATACCCATTCCGTCGCCCGTTACGATGCCGCCGTTGGTGTTGTAGCGATAGACACGTCCGGCCCCGCCGGTCGCCATCACCACAGCATTGGCGCGGATCTGGACCAGCGTACCTTCCATCATGTTCATGGCCACCAGGCCGCGAGCCTGACCGTCATCAACCAGAATATCGAGGACGAAGTGCTCGTCGAAGCGCTGGATCTGGGGGAACTGCAGTGAAGTCTGGAACAGGGTGTGGAGCATATGGAAGCCGGTCTTATCGGCGGCAAACCAGGTACGCTCAATCTTCATACCGCCGAAGCGACGCACGTTGACGCTGCCGTCATCCCGGCGGCTCCACGGGCAACCCCACTGCTCCAGCTGGGTCATTTCCGTCGGGCAATGGTGGACGAAATAATCGACGACATCCTGTTCGCACAGCCAGTCACCGCCGGCCACTGTGTCGTGAAAGTGATAATCAAAGCTGTCATGATCCTGCGCAACGGCGGCGGATCCCCCCTCAGCGGCAACCGTATGGCTGCGCATAGGGTATACTTTTGAAATCAGGGCGATTTTAGCGTTTGGATTAGCCTGGGCTGCAGCTATTGCTGCGCGTAATCCTGCTCCGCCAGCGCCAATTATGGCAAGATCGGCTTGAAAGGTATGCACGACATTCCTCCAGATTTTTGATATTTCGCATCGTAACGACCTAAGGTAGTGCACGGCCCGGGAGGGCGAATGCGAAAGCGATTCCACTGCTCCTTTATGGGTAACGCAGTATAGCCGCAGGGAAAGAAGGGAAATTTGACGTGTTCGATTTTTTTGCGGTTATTTCTCTGGATTTATCACCGCAATTGATGAATTGCGTCACGTAATTATTGTCGGTTATGAAAACCCCAAAATTCACTGTGCAAAATTTGTCTCCGCCATGGGTTACGAGTAGACTTCGTCCCCTTGTCTGAAATCGGAGAAATTCTCATGAGCGAAACGGCCACCTGGCAGCCGAGCGCATCCATCCCCAATCTGTTAAAACGCGCAGCAATTATGGCGGAGATCCGCCGCTTCTTTGCCGACCGCGGTGTGCTGGAGGTGGAAACGCCCTGCATGAGTCAGGCGACGGTGACCGACATTCATCTTGTGCCGTTTGAAACCCGTTTTGTTGGCCCTGGTCACTCCCAGGGGATGAATCTCTACCTGATGACCAGCCCGGAATACCACATGAAGCGCCTGCTGGCAGCGGGGTGTGGACCGGTTTATCAGCTGTGCCGCAGCTTCCGTAATGAAGAGATGGGACGTCATCACAACCCGGAATTCACCATGCTGGAGTGGTACCGCCCGCATTATGATATGTATCGCCTGATGAACGAGGTGGACGATCTGCTGCAGCAGGTGCTGGAGTGCCCGGAAGCCGAGACGCTCTCTTATCAGCAGGCTTTCCAGCGCTATCTGGAGATTGATCCGCTCTCTGCGGACAAAACCCAGCTGCGTGAAGCGGCAGCGAAGCTGGATCTCAGCAATATTGCCGATACCGAAGAAGATCGCGACACGCTGCTGACGATGCTCTTTACCTTTGGCGTTGAGCCGCAGATTGGCAAAGATCGCCCGACCTTCGTCTATCACTTCCCGGCAAGTCAGGCGTCACTGGCGCAGATCAGCACGGAAGACCACCGCGTGGCGGAGCGTTTCGAGGTTTACTTTAAAGGTATTGAACTGGCGAATGGTTTCCATGAGCTGACCGATGCCCGTGAACAGCAGCAGCGTTTCGATCAGGATAACCGCAAGCGTGCCGCGCGCGGCCTGCCGCAGCAGCCAATCGACCACAATTTGCTGGGCGCGTTAAAAGCCGGCCTGCCGGACTGCTCCGGCGTGGCGCTGGGTGTCGATCGTCTGGTGATGCTGGCGCTGGGCGCCGAGCAGCTGGGTGATGTGATTGCGTTTACTGTAGATCGCGCCTGACGGTTTTTTTGCCCGGCGGCGCTGCGTTTGCACGGGCTTACTATTTTCGTAGGCCGGGTAAGCGAGGCGCCACCCGGCATTTGCACTACAAACTCCCCGCCGGGCGCGTCTTCGCCGCTGACGTCAAGGTTCTTCCCGTCTTACGTCCGTCCAGACTTTCCAGACGCATCTGGAACGGTGGGAACGGCAAATCAATACCGTGTTCACGGAAGCCCGCCAGAATCAGCTGGTGGATTTCATGACGCAGCGGCATACGATGCCCCATTTCCGCAGCATAAATACGCAGCTCGAAAATCTGGATCCCCTGCTGTAAATCTACCAGGAACACTTCCGGCTCTGGTGTGCTGATCACCAGCGAGCAGCGCTCCGCCGCCGTGTAAAGGATCTGCGTCACCTCTTCGCTGTTGGCATCCGACGGGGCAGGTACGGTCAGGACCACACGCGTGACGGAGTCGGACAGCGACCAGTTAATAAACTGCTCGGTGATAAACGCCTTATTAGGGACGATGATCTCTTTACGGTCCCAGTCACTAATGGTGGTGGCACGGGTGTTGATTTTGGAGATGCTCCCGGTCAGATCGCGGATCGTCACGGTATCGCCGATACGGATCGGCTTTTCAAACAGGATAATCAGGCCAGAGATAAAGTTGGCGAAGATCTCCTGCAGCCCAAACCCGAGCCCGACACCCAGTGCGGCAACCAGCCACTGCAGCTTCGACCACTCAATCCCGATCATCGAGAAGCCCACCAGCCCGCCAAACAGCATCAGCAGGTATTTGGTGATGGTGGTGATGGCGTATCCGGTTCCGGGGGTTAAATCCAGGTGCTGCAACAGGGCCAGCTCCAGCAGCGCCGGGAAGTTACGGATCAGCTGAGTAGTGATGATGAACACCAGAATCGCAATCAGTACGGCCCCGAGCGTAATAGGTTCCAGGCTCTCCACGCCCTGTACCGTCGAGGTCACATCCCAGAGGGTGATGTTCTCGAGGAAGCCAAACGCCGAGTGAATTTCCGACCACAGCACGATAACGGAGAGCAGGGCGACCAGCATCAGGATGGAGCGCACCAGGCGCAGTGACTGGGTACTGATGGCATCCAGATCCAGCTCGGTTTCATCGACCTCTATCGCCCCTTCGGTGCTGAGCGTATGGGCCGGCTCTTCTTCACCGCGCGCACGCTGGGCGAGTATTTCGGCCCGGCGGTTCTTGGCCCGATCAAAGGCCAGACGACGGCGCTGAATCAGCATCCAGCGGCGAATGACGTGATAGACCACCAGCAGCAGGAACCAGATCGCCACCGATGTCTCGAGGCGCGCCAGCAGCGCCTGGGCGGTGGCCAGATAGCCAACGGCCGCCGCGAGAATCGCCGCCAGCGGGGCGCTGAGCAGCAGGTTCCACAGCATACGGTTAAGCATGTTATCGCCGCTGCCCTCTTTGTCGAGGTAGAGCGGGATCCCGGCCTTCTTCAGGCTCAGCGTCACCACCGCCAGCGCACCGCAAATCAGCATAAAGCAGAGGCGACCGAGCGAGCCGGAAAACTCCCGGTCGTTCAGGTTATCGAACATGATCAGCGCCATAATCAGCGGCACGATCAGCCCGATGCTCATCAGGTAGTAGCGCATGGCTCGCGCCACGCGATTACGCGGCCAGCCAAAGTGGGCGACGAACAGCCCGTTAGGACGGGCGAAGGTGGCACAGATCATCACCACCCACAGCAGCGGCACGGTGGCCGTCACCCCGGCGCCAATGGCCACCGCCAGCGGATAAGGCCAGGCTTCGCGCAGGCCATAACCCAGCGTCATCCACAGTACCGGCAGCGGGGAGGCGACCAGAATCGACCAGAAGACCGTGCGCAGCGTGAGCCAGAAATGATCTTGGGTCACTTTGCCGACCCGCGCGCTGGAACGGTCAAGGAAGCGGGTGAAGTGGCGGCGCGAGTAAATGCTGAACCCCACCAGAATCAGTGCCCCCAGCAGCGGGAAAATCGTCTCCTTGCTGGTGAGCATCATGACGCTGGCTTTGCCGAGCTGGCTGAAGGTATCCAGCGAAATTAAGCGCCGCAGATCCTGAACAATATCAATCGGCCAGGAGAAGGAGACCGGCCGCACGTCCGAGGTCCAGAACAGATAGCGGTGCGTCGCCTCGTTGACCTCTTTTAACGCATCTTCCAGCTGGCTGTTGGAGACTTTCAGTTTGGTCAGCTCAAGCAGGAGGGTATCGCCGCCCTGCAGCAGAGAGTTCAGCAGCTCGCGCTGCGTTCGTAACTGGGCTTCCAGGATCCGGTTTTGCTCGGCGGTCAGCGGTTTGCCGTCCGGCTGGTGGACTTGTCGCAGCTGAGGCTGCTTGTTGAGCAGATCTTCAAAGTGCAGGCGCTGGACGCGAAGCTGCGCCATTTCGGTGTCGAGCTGCTGGGGTTTAGGCATCTCGGGCAGACGAGCCACCTGTGCGCGCAGCGCTTCGCCGAGCAGATTCGACGAACCCAGCCACTGGGACTGTTCGCGCAGGGTGTTCAGTGCCTGACGCACCTGCAGGGTCTGGTTCGTGGCCTGGCGTTGCTGCGAGGCCACCAGATCCATGCGCTGCGCCTGCTGGTTCAGCGCGGCCGAAAGCTCACGGTTAACCTTGAATTGCTCAACGATGCCGGCCGGCAGGTTCTCGCTGTTTTCCGCCAGCAACTCGGTGCTTTCCAGCGCCCGTTCTGCTTCGCGCTGGCGCTGGCTGTTCAACTGATTGCGCAGCGCCTGGAGATAAGCATCCAGCTGTTCACCCTGCTTCTTCGCCAGCTCAGAGCGCATACGCGCCAGCTCCTGACGGTTGTTGGCCGACAGTTGCGCCAGCTCCAGCTCATCCACAAGGGCTTTTAACCTGGCGGATTCCGCCTGCATGCCGAGACTCTGCGCCTGGTTAAGAGGCGTATTGCCGGTTTGCGCCCCGGCCCGGCGTTCTACCTCATTAAGCTGACGACGGGCATCGGTTTGCTGCTGGGGCAGCTGGCTCAGGGAGTCGGCGATATCACGGGCACGTTCCTGCTCCTGCTGCGCCTGGCGGGTTTTTTCCAGTAACTGGCTGCTGACCTGCAGGATCTCCTGATTGAGTGCGTCTGAGGTCAGGCCCGCAGGCACCTGGCGCGGCTCTTCACGAATATCGCTCAGCTGCGTGCGCAGGGTCTGTGAAAGTTTGGGGAAATTATCGATAACTTGCTGATACTGCGTGGCGCGCTCAAGGGAGCCTTTCCGCTCCTCAAGGGCGTTCAGCGCAGCCTGGAGCGCCTCGACGGCTTCCGGCTGGGCGGGTTTTGCCGCCTTCGCCTGCTCCAGTTCTTGGGTGATTTGTTTGGTATCGGGGGCCGTCGCTGCGTACGCCCCCATGCTGAGGCACCAGGCCATCAGAAAAGTGATAATCAGGCGCACGTCAGTTTACCTTTACTTAGCTTTCGTCTTTCTTGTCGTCAACCAGCGGGCTGGCGTCGAGTTCGGCGGCAATTTCTTCTTCTGACAGCGGCGCAGGCTCTGCATCCGGCGTGACGAAGGGTTCCGTCGATACCGCCAGCGGCTGGCCGAGTTTGGTCACGGAGAGGCTTTCGAGCTGCTCTGCCAGCTGCACTTTGCCTGGGGCAAACAGGTTGATAACGGTGGAGCCGAGCTTGAAGCGTCCCATCTCCTGGCCTTTCAGCAACGCCACCGAGCCTTCGCTTTCGCCCGCAGGCCACGTCCAGCGTTTGATCACGCCTTCACGCGGTGGCGTAATGGTGCCAGCCCAGACCGTTTCAATGCTGCCAACAATGGTCGCACCCACCAGAATCTGCGCCATCGGGCCAAACTCGGTATCGAACAGGCAGATAACGCGCTCGTTACGGGCGAACAGGTTCGGTACGTTTTGCGCCGTCAGGTGGTTAACCGAGAACAGGTCGCCCGGCACGTAGATCATCTCGCGCAGGATGCCGTTGCACGGCATATGCACGCGGTGATAGTCGCGCGGCGACAGGTAGGTGGTGGCAAACGTACCGTTGCGGAACAGATCCGCCATTATGTAGTTACCGGCCAGCAGGGCTTCGAGGCTGTAGTTGTGGCCTTTAGCCTGCAAAATCTTGTCGTTTTCGATAGCGCCCAGCTGGCTGATCACGCCGTCGGCAGGCATCACCAGCACGTTCGGGTCAGTATTCAGGGGACGCACTTCGTCGCGCAGTGGGCGGACAAAGAAATCATTGAAGGTGCGGTAGCTGGCAGTATCCGGCTTCTGCGCTTCCTTCATATCGACCTTGTAGTATTTCACGAACAGATCGATTACCAGCTTCGTCAGCCAGCCCGCTCGTTTGCTCGCGCCCCAGCCCGCCAGGCGAGTGAGCCACAGTTTCGGCAGAATGTATTGAAGCGAAAGTTTAAATGAGTTTAACAAGGTAGCCTCCAGGCCATTGTTTTGTCGTTCCTGATCCGGCCGTCAGACAGCCGGAACCTGAAAAAAGGGGACGATTTTAGCGACGCTTAGCTTAGTTGTCAGTCATCAGATTCAGAAAAGCTTTTACGCGTTTTTACCTGCGCCATGCTTTCTAGAATATGGTGATAATTCGCAAAGCGGGTTTCCGCAATTTCACCGTTTTCAACCGCGGCACGAATGGCGCAGCCGGGGTCGTTATCATGCTTACAGTCGCGGTATTTACACGCGCCTAGATAGTCGAGGAATTCGACAAAGCCGTTAAAGATCTGATCGGGTTCGAGATGCCACAGACCAAATTCACGCACCCCCGGGGAGTCGATCACGTCCCCGCCGTGCGGGAAGTGATACAGACGTGAGGCGGTAGTGGTGTGCTGACCCAGACCCGAGTTATCAGAAACGTCGTTAGTCAGGATTTCTTGCTGCAAGCCGAGCAGGTTGTTCAGCAGGCTGGATTTACCCACCCCGGACTGGCCGGCAAAAATGCTGATGCGGTCGGTCAACGCCTCTTCGAGCGGCGTCAGCCCATCCTGCGTACGGCTTGAAACCATCAGCACGCGGTAGCCAATCTTGCGATAGATATCCATCTGCTCGTTAACGAAGCTCATGCCGTCGTCGTCGAGTAAATCAATCTTGTTCAGCACGATCAACGGTTCTACCTGCAGAGTTTCACAGGCGACGAGATAACGGTCGATAATGTTCAGCGACAGTTCCGGCAAAATGGCAGAGACAATCACGATCTGATTGATATTGGCGGCAATCGGTTTTACGCCGTCGTAGAAGTCAGGGCGCGTTAATACCGACGTGCGCTCATGCACGGCTTCCACGATCCCTTTCACCGCTACGCCTTCTGCGGCAGCTTTGCCCGGACGCCATACCACGCGGTCACCGGTGACCAGCGAGCGGATGGTGCGGCGAATGTTACAGCGGTGAACGTCGCCATCGGCAGACTCCACGTCGGCATGCATACCGAAGCGGCTAATCACGACGCCTTCCGCGGGCTCGCCAAACAGGTTGTCGTCGTAGTCGACCTTCTCCGAAGTGGTTTTAAGGCGGCGCTGATGATTGGCTTTTACGCGGCGCTGCTGCCCTTTGGAGAGTTTATTTTTACTCAATCGTGCTGGCTCCTGGTCGCCCATATTGGGCAAAACCTCTATGATACACACTAATTAATACTAGTTAACCTGCCACGGCCGGTTATGCGAGAAGGGTGGAAAATAACATGAGTGCAGATGAAAACAATCTGATTTGGATCGATCTGGAGATGACCGGACTGGATCCCGAGCGCGATCGCATTATCGAGATCGCCACGCTGGTGACCGACGCGAACCTGAATATCCTGGCGGAAGGGCCAACCATTGCCGTACATCAGTCCGACGAACAGCTGGCGCTGATGGATGACTGGAACGTGCGTACCCACACCGGCAGCGGGCTGGTGGATCGCGTGAAAGCCAGTACCCAGGGCGACCGCGAAGCTGAGCTGGCAACAATCGAATTTCTGAAGCAGTGGGTGCCGCAGGGCAAGTCGCCGATTTGTGGCAACAGCATCGGCCAGGATCGCCGCTTCCTGTTTAAGTACATGCCGGAGCTGGAGGCTTATTTCCACTACCGTTATCTTGATGTCAGCACCCTGAAAGAGCTGGCGCGTCGCTGGAAACCAGAAATCCTCGACGGCTTTAAGAAGCAGGGCACCCATCAGGCCATGGACGACATCCGTGAGTCTGTGGCGGAACTGGCTTACTACCGCGAACATTTTATTAATTTATAAGCACTCTTCCCGGCAGCACTGCGCCTGCCGGGTCATAATGCTTTAAAACTGCGCAATGTGATGAATATTGCAGCACTTGAACTAAATTTATAAAAAAACGCTTTTTGGGGGGTTGCAGCAGAAAGGATTTCTCGTATAATGCGCCTCCCGTAACGACAGAGAATTCATCGTTACGACAGCACAGATTTTGCGGGAATAGCTCAGTTGGTAGAGCACGACCTTGCCAAGGTCGGGGTCGCGAGTTCGAGTCTCGTTTCCCGCTCCAAATCTGTTTGCTGCGCAGTAAGACCACCAATCGCAGGATTTCGAGTTGCAACAAGGCGGCTTGAAAGACGAAGATTAAGCGGGAATAGCTCAGTTGGTAGAGCACGACCTTGCCAAGGTCGGGGTCGCGAGTTCGAGTCTCGTTTCCCGCTCCAAAATTTAAAAGGTATCGCAAGATACACACCACCAAAATCGCAGGATTTCGAGTTGCAACAAGGCGGCTTGAAAGACGAAGATTAAGCGGGAATAGCTCAGTTGGTAGAGCACGACCTTGCCAAGGTCGGGGTCGCGAGTTCGAGTCTCGTTTCCCGCTCCAAATTTTATCTCCTCCTCCAGATATCCACAGCGGAAAGCCCCGCCAGGGATGATTTGTTTCATTTCTGACAAACTCTTCTTAACAGACTTATCCACAGCTTTGTCTTTTTCTGACGATTACTCAATTACTTCGCCTGATGAATAGTAACTTTATAATTCCTTGAAAATTATAAATAAAATTTCATTTCAAATTGTTAAGCCGATCACTTGACCTGTAGCCGCACCCAGAGTACTTCTGGCTTTTAATTTTTATTCACAGCCTGTGGAAACATCATGCATCGCGCGGCAGCCCTTTTTCGATCACGCGTACCAGCCTGATTTTCTGCGGTAATTGCACCTCCACCACACAGGCGTTTCGCTTGTCTATTTGCTGCGCAACCGCCCACTCTATGTGCTCATCGAGAAGTGGGTGCTCACCCCGGCGACTTTCCAGCGCCTGAATATTGGCCTCATCCCAGGGGGCATTTCCCAGCGCAACGGCGACATTACGCAGCCAGCGCAGGTGACCAATACGGCGAATCGCCGATCCTTCTGTCACTTTCAGGAACCAGGCTTCGCTCCAGGCGAACAGTTCGATCAGCGGAGGCGCGTGCAATGCCTTGCGGGGGCTGAAGTCGTCCTCTTCCGTTAACTGCGAGTAACGGTTCCACGGGCAGATCAACTGACAGTCATCGCAACCGTAGATGCGATTGCCGATTAAGGGACGAAACTCTTCCGGGATGGCCCCTTCAAGTTCAATGGTCAGGTACGAGATGCAGCGGCGGGCATCGACGGTATACGGCTCGACAATGGCCCCGGTGGGGCAGATAGTCATACAGGCCACGCAGCGGCCGCAGCCTTCTTCGACCGGTTTATCCACCGGTAAAGGGATATCAACCAGCAACTCGCCAAGGAAGAAGAAAGAGCCGGCGTCGCGGCTGAGGATAAGTGAGTGCTTACCTGTCCAGCCGAGCCCGGCTTTTTCAGCCAGCGGGCGCTCGAGAACAGGCGCAGAATCGACAAAGGGTCTAAAATTCAGCGTGGCGCACTGCTCCTGAATCCTTTCCCCAAGCTTTTTGAGTCGGTTACGCAAAAGTTTATGATAATCACGCCCCAGGGCATAACGGCTGACATAGCCCAGCGACGGATTTTTCAGCGTACTGGCAAAAGCAGCCCCGGTGGGAAGGTAGTTCATACGCACGCTGATCACGCGCAGGGTTCCCGGCAAGAGTTCATGCGGGCGGGCGCGCATCATGCCGTGGCGCGCCATCCACTCCATCTCGCCGTGGTATTGATTATCCAGCCATGCCTGCAGCTTTGGCTCGCTGGCAGAGAGATCGGTATCGGTGATACCCACGTGTTGAAAACTAAGCTCAGCGCCCCACTGTTTAATGTTTTGCGCTAACTGATTGAGATCGAGGGGCTGTGACATGACGGACCATACTGTGAAGAAAAACCCTGCAAGTATACCACACTCTGTCTGGCCCGCGGATGACCTGCGGCGCGCCGAAAAAGAGGCGGCAGACAGTCTCGGCATAACCCTTTACGAACTGATGCAGCGCGCGGGCGAGGCGGCTTTTACCGTTGCCCGCACGGCATACCCGCAGTCCCGCCACTGGCTGATCCTGTGCGGTCATGGCAATAACGGCGGCGATGGCTATGTGGTTGCCCGCCTGGCGCTTGCCGCAGGCATTACCGTCACGCTGCTGGCGCTGGAAAGCGACAAACCCCTTCCGGAAGAGGCAACCAACGCGCGGCAAGCCTGGCTGGACGCGGCGGGAGTGATCCACGCTGCGGATACGCCCTGGCCGGAAGGTATCGACCTGATCGTCGACGGCCTGCTGGGAACCGGTTTACACAGCGCACCTCGCGATGAGGTCGCCGGATTAATCACCCATGCAAACCAACATAAAGCGCCCATCGTGGCGCTGGATATTCCCTCCGGGCTGGTTGCCCAGACGGGCACCACGCCGGGTGCGGTCATACAAGCCGACCATACGGTGACCTTTATCGCCCTTAAACCCGGCCTGCTGACCGGTAAAGCGCGCGATGTGGTCGGGACGTTGCATCATAACGCCCTTGGACTGGAGGGGTGGCTCGCCGGGCAGGAGACGGGTATTACGCGCTTTGATGCCTCGCATCTGGCGCAGTGGCTGCCGCCACGCCGTCCCACATCCCATAAGGGCGATCACGGCAGGCTGGTGATTATCGGCGGCGACCACGGCACTGCGGGCGCTATCCGCATGACCGGCGAAGCGGCACTGCGTACGGGGGCGGGGCTGGTGCGCGTGCTGACGCGCAGCGAAAATATCGCGCCGATCGTCACCGCCCGGCCTGAACTTATGGTGCATGAGCTGACGCCAGAGTCGCTGGACGACAGCCTGGATTGGGCCGATGTGGTGGTGATTGGACCTGGTCTGGGGCAGGAGTCATGGGGGAAAGAGGCATTACGCAAGGTCGGGAATTTCCGGCATGCGATGCTGTGGGACGCTGACGCGCTGAACCTTCTGGCAATCAACCCGGATAAACGTCACAATCGCATCCTGACGCCGCACCCCGGCGAAGCCGCGCGGCTGCTTAACTGCAGCGTTGCAGAAATTGAAAGCGATCGCTTACATTCTGCCCAGCGTCTGGTAAAACGTTACGGTGGTGTTGTGGTTCTGAAAGGCGCCGGTACCGTCGTCGCCAGCGAGAGCGGAGTGGCAGGCATCGTGGATGTCGGCAATGCCGGAATGGCGAGCGGCGGAATGGGCGACGTGCTCTCGGGTATTATCGGAGCGTTGCTCGGACAGAAACTGGCGCTTTATGATGCCGCCTGCGCAGGCTGCGTCGCGCATGGTGCAGCTGCCGACAGGCTGGCGGACCAGTACGGCACGCGCGGCATGCTGGCAACCGATCTTTTTGACGCGCTGCGGCGTGTCGTTAACCCAAGAATAATTGACGTAGAAAATGATTAATCGAGTGATCCCTTTACCCGACGAACAGGCAACTTTAGATCTCGGCCAGCGCGTGGCGCAGGCCTGCGAGGGCGCAACCGTCATCTATCTGTATGGCGATCTTGGTGCGGGTAAGACCACCTTTAGCCGGGGCTTCTTGCAGGCGCTGGGGCATCAGGGAAATGTGAAAAGCCCAACCTACACGCTGGTTGAGCCCTACACCCTGGAAAACCTGATGGTGTACCACTTCGATCTCTATCGCCTTGCCGATCCTGAAGAGCTGGAATTTATGGGGATCCGTGACTACTTCGCCAACGATGCCATTTGCCTCGTCGAATGGCCGCAGCAGGGTACCGGCGTCTTGCCTGAACCCGACGTTGAAATTCACCTGGAGTATCAGGCGCAAGGGCGTGAGGCCCGCGTGACTGCTGTCTCTGCATCAGGAAAATCGATACTGGCGCGTTTAGCCGGTTAAGTTAAGAGATAACGGGATGATTAATCGCGTTAAAAGTTGGTTGATAGCAGCAACGGTGCTGTTTTGTGCACAGGCCGGGGCGGCAACATTGTCCGATATTCAGGTTTCCAACGGAGACAATCAGGCCCGGATCACCTTCAGCTTTATGGGCGATCCTGAGTATGCGTTTTCGCAGGTCGATAAGCGCAGCGTTGCGCTGGATATCAAACAGACCGGCGTCATCAAAGGGCTGCCGCTCCAGTTCAGCGGCAATAACCTGGTGCAAAGCATCCGTTCAGGTACGCCAAAAGACGCGCAGTCCCTGCGTCTGGTGGTCGATTTAACCCAAAACGGCAAGACCCGGGCGGTGAAGCAGCAGAACGGTGCGAACTACATGGTGGTCTTTACCATCAACGCCGATGCGCCACCGCCGCCTCCTCCGCCACCGGTGGTGGTGAAGCGTATGGAGGAGCCTGTCGTTGCGCCGCGCCCTTCAGAGCCAGCGCGAAATCCGTTTAAATCCGGCAGCGATCGTATTACCAGCGTCACCAGCAGCAACACGGTGACCCGTCCGGCAGCGCAGGCGCGCCGTCAGGTAAACGGCGATAAAGTCATTATTGCGATTGATGCCGGACACGGTGGCGATGATCCTGGCGCCATCGGACCGGGTGGTACGCGTGAGAAGAACGTGACCATTGCCATTGCCCGTAAGCTGCGGACCTTGCTGAACGACGACCCGATGTTTAAAGGTGTGTTAACCCGTGACGGCGATTATTTTATCTCGGTCATGGGCCGCTCAGACGTGGCGCGCCAGCAGAACGCTAATTTCCTCGTCTCTGTGCACGCCGATGCCGCTCCCAACCGCAACGCGACGGGGGCATCCGTATGGGTGCTTTCCAACCGTCGTGCTAACAGCGAAATGGCAAACTGGCTTGAGGAACATGAAAAGCAATCCGAGCTGTTAGGCGGGGCAGGTGACGTACTGGCGAACAGCCAGTCGGATCCCTACCTGAGCCAGGCGGTGCTGGATTTACAGTTCGGCCATTCCCAGCGCGTCGGGTATGATGTGGCGACTAACGTCCTGAGCCAACTGCAAAGCGTGGGTTCCCTGCATAAGCGCCGTCCGGAACATGCCAGCCTGGGCGTGCTGCGCTCTCCGGATATCCCGTCCATCCTGGTGGAGACGGGCTTTATCAGTAATAACGGTGAAGAGCGCCTGCTGGCCAGCGACAGCTATCAGCAGCAGATTGCCGAAGCGATTTACAAGGGCCTGCGTAAGTACTTTGATGCGCATCCGCTCCAGTCTGCACCACAGGGTGGCGCGGAGCAGACCGCCATGTTACCGGGCGAGTCGTCCTCGACCCATTAAGGAGATTTCATGCCGATTCAGGTTCTGCCGCCGCAGCTTGCGAACCAAATCGCCGCCGGTGAGGTGGTGGAACGTCCTGCATCGGTCGTGAAAGAACTGGTGGAAAACAGTCTCGATGCGGGCGCGACCCGCATCGATATTGATATCGAACGCGGCGGTGCGAAACTCATTCGAATTCGCGATAACGGCTGCGGTATTAAAAAAGAGGAGCTGGCACTGGCGCTGGCTCGCCACGCCACCAGTAAAATTGCCTCCCTCGACGACCTTGAAGCCATCATCAGCCTCGGTTTTCGCGGCGAAGCGCTGGCCAGTATTAGCTCTGTCTCCCGCCTGACGCTCACCTCCCGCACCGCTGAACAGCAGGAAGCCTGGCAGGCTTACGCCGAAGGCCGGGATATGGACGTGACGGTGAAACCTGCCGCGCACCCGGTGGGTACAACGCTGGAAGTGCTGGATCTCTTCTATAACACCCCCGCGCGGCGCAAGTTTATGCGTACCGAGAAAACCGAATTCGGCCACATCGACGAGATCATTCGCCGTATCGCCCTGGCGCGCTTCGATGTCACCATCAATTTGAGCCACAACGGCAAGGTGATGCGTCAGTACCGCGCCGTGGCGCAGGGCGGGCAGAAAGAGCGTCGGCTTGGCGCCATCTGCGGAACCCCGTTCCTGGAACAGGCGCTGGCCATTGAGTGGCAGCATGGCGATCTGACCCTGCGCGGCTGGGTAGCGGATCCGAAAGCGAACAGTTCCGCATTTGCCGAGATCCAGTATTGCTACGTGAACGGCCGCATGATGCGTGACCGTCTCATCAACCATGCGATCCGCCAGGCGTGCGAGGATAAACTGGGCGCCGGCGAGCAGCCCGCTTTTGTGCTGTATCTGGAGATCGACCCGCATCAGGTGGACGTCAACGTCCATCCGGCGAAACATGAAGTGCGTTTTCATCAGTCGCGGCTGGTACATGACTTTATCTATCAGGGCGTGCTGAGCGTATTGCAGCAGCAGGCCGAGCCGGGCTTGCCGTTGAGCGAAGAGGTGCCCGCTCCACGTCCGATCCCGGAGAACCGTGTTGCGGCGGGCAGAAACCAGTTTGCTGAACCCGCGGTGGCGCGGGAACCTGCCGCCCCGCGTTTTTCGTCTGGCGGCTCAGCCCCCCGGGCGTCTGGCGCGAATTATCCTCATGCCCAGCCGGGCTACCAGAAGCAGGCGGGAGCGGTATATCGCACCTTGCTCGACACTCCTGCTCCGGCGCAAAAAGCGGATGAGGTCGTCCCCACGACGCCAGCGCTGGCGAGCCATAGCCAGAGTTTTGGCCGGGTGCTGACCATCGTCGCGCCCGATGCGGCGCTGCTGGAGCGTGACGGTCAGCTGGCGCTGCTCTCCCTGCCGGTCGCCGAACGCTGGCTGAAACAGGCGCAGCTGGCGCCGGGTCCGCATCAGGCCTGCGCACAGCCGTTGCTGATCCCGGTGCGGATAAAAATCTCACCGCAGGAGACGCAGGTTGTGCAGCGTCATCAGGCTGCCCTTGCTGAAATGGGTATTGAAATGGTGCAGGAGTCGCATCATGTCACGCTTCGTGCCGTGCCTTTACCCTTACGCCAACAAAATTTACAAAACTTGATTCCTGAACTGATAGGCTACCTGGCGCAGCAGACAACGTTTGATGCCGCCAATACCGCGCAGTGGATCGCCCGCCAGCTGGCAAGCGACCACCTGACGTGGAGCATGGCGCAGGCTATCACCGTGCTGGCAGAGGTCGAACGTCTCTGTCCGCATCTGGTGAAAGCGCCGCCGGGTGGTTTGTTGCAACTTATAGATTTACAACCGGCAAAGACCGCCCTTAAAAATGAGTAACTTGAGTAATACCAGCCTGCCAAAGGCGATATTTTTGATGGGGCCAACGGCCTCGGGCAAAACTGCGTTAGCCATTGAGTTACGTAAAGTTTTGCCAGTAGAGTTGATTAGCGTTGATTCCGCCCTTATTTATCAGGGGATGGATATTGGTACGGCAAAGCCTAACGCAGACGAGTTACGCGCGGCACCGCACCGATTACTGGACATTCTCGACCCGGCGCAGGCTTATTCGGCGGCTGATTTTCGTCGCGATGCGCTGGCGCATATGGCTGAGATCACAGCAGCAGGACGTATCCCGCTGCTGGTGGGCGGAACAATGCTGTATTTCAAAGCCTTACTGGAAGGGCTGTCACCGTTACCTTCGGCCGATCCCGCAGTAAGAGCAAAGATTGAGCATCAGGCAGCAGAGCAGGGGTGGGGTGCGCTGCATGAGCAACTGGCAGAGATCGATCCGGTTGCTGCAGCACGTATTCATCCAAATGATCCGCAAAGGCTTTCCCGGGCACTGGAAGTTTTTTTCATTTCGGGTAAAACTTTAACGGAACTGACGCAAACGTCAGGAGAGGCTCTGCCGTATCAGGTGCATCAGTTCGCCATCGCCCCGGCGAGCCGTGAACTGCTCCATCAGCGAATTGAGCAGCGTTTTCATCAGATGTTGGCTTCAGATTTTGAAGCAGAAGTGCGGGCGCTATTTGCCCGTGGAGATTTGCATACGGACATGCCTTCCATTCGTTGTGTGGGTTATCGCCAGATGTGGTCATACATTGAAGGTGAAATATCACATGATGAAATGGTTTATCGAGGTATTTGCGCCACGAGACAGTTGGCGAAGCGCCAGATAACCTGGTTGCGCGGTTGGGACGGGGTTCACTGGTTAGACAGTGAAAAGCCGCAACAGGCGTTACACGATGTATTACAGGTTGTTGGTGATATCGCAGACTGAATGTGTACAATTAAGCCGTATCGTGCGCAATTTTTCAGAATCGCAAGGTTCTAAGTACAAAACAAGCATATAAGGAAAAGATAGAATGGCTAAGGGGCAATCTTTACAAGATCCGTTCTTGAACGCACTGCGTCGGGAACGTGTTCCAGTTTCTATTTATTTGGTGAATGGTATTAAGCTGCAAGGTCAGATTGAATCTTTCGATCAGTTCGTGATCCTGTTGAAAAACACGGTCAGCCAGATGGTCTACAAGCACGCGATTTCTACTGTTGTTCCGTCTCGCCCGGTATCTCATCACAGCAATAACGCTGGCGGCGGCTCCAGTAACTACCATCACGGCAGCAACGCACAGGGCTCTTCAGCGCCTGCGCAGGACAGCGAAGAAACCGAATAAGGTTACTGGCTGTTATTTCCATATCGGGGAGCCAGGTTTTCTGCGTTCCCCGCTGATCTTTTTTGAGGGGTTTACGCTTGTTTGACCGTTACGATGCCGGTGAGCAGGCGGTGCTGGTACACATCTATTTTTCGCAAGACAAAGATATGGAAGATCTCCAGGAGTTTGAATCTCTGGTCTCTTCCGCCGGTGTCGAAGCAATGCAGGTGATTACCGGTAGCCGTAAAGCGCCGCACCCAAAGTATTTTGTTGGTGAAGGTAAAGCAGTAGAGATTGCGGATGCCGTTAAAGCGACTGGCGCATCAGTCGTGCTGTTCGATCACGCGTTGACACCGGCCCAGGAACGCAACCTGGAACGTCTGTGCGAATGCCGGGTTATCGATCGGACGGGTTTGATTTTAGACATTTTTGCCCAACGTGCACGTACCCATGAAGGGAAACTGCAGGTTGAGCTGGCGCAGCTGCGCCATCTGGCGACGCGCCTGGTGCGTGGCTGGACACACCTTGAACGACAAAAGGGCGGGATTGGTTTGCGCGGCCCGGGTGAAACCCAGCTCGAAACCGACCGTCGCTTGCTGCGCGGCCGTATTACCCAGATCCTCTCACGACTGGAAAAAGTTGAGAAGCAACGCGAGCAGGGGCGCCGCTCCCGACAGAAAGCTGACATCCCGACGGTGTCGCTGGTCGGTTATACCAACGCCGGTAAATCCACCCTGTTTAACCAGATAACCGAAGCCCAGGTTTACGCCGCAGACCAGCTGTTTGCGACCCTGGATCCGACGCTGCGCCGCATAGACGTGACGGACGTCGGTGAAACTGTGCTGGCGGATACCGTTGGGTTTATCCGTCATCTGCCGCACGATCTGGTGGCCGCGTTTAAAGCGACTTTGCAGGAGACCCGTCAGGCGACGTTGCTGTTACACGTCATTGACGCTGCGGATGTCCGCCTGCAGGAAAATATTGATGCAGTGAATATCGTGCTGGAAGAGATTGATGCCCACGAGATCCCGACGCTGCTGGTAATGAACAAGATCGATATGCTGGACGGTTTTGAGCCACGTATCGACAGGAATGAAGAGAACATACCGATTCGGGTCTGGCTATCTGCTCAGACCGGTGTTGGTGTACCACTGCTTTTCCAGGCCTTAACAGAACGTCTTTCTGGTGAAGTGGCTCAGCACACGCTGCGTCTCCCGCCAGAAGAAGGCCGACTGCGCAGCCGTTTTTATCAGCTTCAGGCGATAGAAAAAGAGTGGATGGAGGATGACGGCAGCGTGGGGTTGCAGGTACGTATGCCAATCGTTGACTGGCGTCGCCTCTGTAAACAAGAACCTGCGCTGGTCGACTACGTCGTCTGACCGGAAAGGAGATGCCTGAAGGATTTTGCCCTTTGGGATACCCGCATCGCTGCACAGGCGTTTGAGGGTATATCACCGCATAACAAATATGGAGCACATACATGGCGTGGAATCAGCCCGGTAATAACGGACAAGACCGCGACCCGTGGGGGAGCAGCAATAATCAAGGCGGCAACTCCGGGGGAAATGGCAACAAAGGTGGTCGCGAGCAGGGGCCACCCGATCTGGATGATATCTTCCGCAAGCTGAGTAAAAAGCTGGGCGGACTTGGCGGTGGTAAAGGCACTGGCGGTGGTACTGGCCAGGGGCCGCGTCCTCATATGGGCGGTCGCGTGGTGGGCATTGTTGCAGCAGCAGCGGTGATCATCTGGGCAGCCAGCGGATTCTACACAATCAAAGAAGCCGAGCGCGGTGTTGTCACCCGTTTTGGTAAATTCAGCCATCTGGTTGAGCCTGGCCTGAACTGGAAGCCAACCTTTATCGATGACGTCACGGCGGTGAACGTTGAATCGGTACGTGAACTGGCGGCTTCTGGCGTGATGCTGACGTCCGATGAGAACGTCGTGCGCGTTGAGATGAACGTGCAGTATCGCGTAACCGATCCGCAACACTATCTGTTCAGCGTGACCAGCGCAGATGACAGCCTGCGTCAGGCTACCGACAGCGCCCTGCGTGGCGTAATCGGCAAATACACCATGGATCGCATTCTGACCGAAGGTCGTACCGTTATTCGTAGCGATACCCAGCGCGAGCTGGAAGAGACCATTCGTCCGTACAACATGGGTATCACCCTGCTGGACGTCAACTTCCAGGCCGCTCGTCCGCCGGAAGAGGTGAAGGCCGCGTTTGATGATGCGATTGCTGCACGTGAAAACGAACAGCAGTACATCCGTGAAGCGGAAGCGTACATCAACGAAGTACAGCCGCGTGCTAACGGTCAGGCACAGCGTATCCTCGAAGAGGCGCGCGCCTACAAGACTCAGACCATCCTCGAAGCACAGGGTGAAGTGGCGCGTTTTGCGAAGCTGCTGCCTGAATATAAAGCCGCACCGGAAATTACCCGTGAGCGTCTGTATATCGAGACCATGGAGAAAGTGCTGAGCCACACCCGTAAGGTGCTGGTCAATGACAGCAAAAATGGCAACCTGATGGTTCTGCCGCTGGATCAGATGCTGAAAGGCGGTAACGCCGCGGGCGCGAAGAACGACAACAGCGGGGCGAATAACCTGCTGCGTCTGCCACCTGCGTCAACGGGTAATTCCAGCGCCAACACCAGCTCTTCTTCAAGCGATGGTGACATCATGGACCAACGCCGCGCCAACGCGCAGCGTAACGACTACCAGCGTCAGGGGGAATAACGATGCGTAAGTCAGTTATTGCGATCATCATCATCGTGCTGGTCGTGCTTTATACCTCTATTTTTGTCGTAAAAGAGGGTGAGCGCGGTATTACCCTGCGTTTTGGCAAAGTTCTGCGTGACAACGAAAACAAACCGCTGGTTTACGAGCCGGGTCTGCACTTTAAGATCCCAATGATCGAATCGGTAAAAACCTTGGATGCCCGTATCCAGACTATGGATAACCAGGCCGATCGCTTTGTGACCAAAGAGAAGAAAGACCTGATCGTCGACTCCTATATCAAATGGCGTATCAGCGACTTCAGCCGTTACTACCTGGCGACAGGCGGTGGCGATGTTTCACAGGCAGAAGTGCTGCTGAAACGTAAGTTCTCTGACCGTCTGCGTTCTGAAATCGGCCGTCTGGACGTGAAAGACATCGTCACCGACTCCCGCGGCCGTCTGACCCTGGAAGTGCGCGATGCACTGAACTCCGGCTCTGCGGGCACGGAAGATGAAGTGACAACGCCAGCGGCTGACGATGCGATTGCGAAAGCGGCTGAGCGTGTTCAGGCTGAAACCAACGGTAAAGTCGCGGTCATTAACCCGAACAGTATGGCGGCGTTAGGTATTGAAGTGGTTGACGTGCGTATCAAGCAGATCAACCTGCCGACTGAAGTGTCTGAAGCGATCTACAACCGTATGCGTGCAGAACGTGAAGCGGTAGCGCGTCGGCATCGTTCACAAGGTCAGGAAGAGGCAGAGAAACTGCGTGCGACCGCGGACTATGAAGTGACCAAAACGCTGGCAGAAGCGGAGCGTCAGGGTCGTATCCAGCGTGGTGAAGGCGATGCCGAAGCCGCGAAACTGTTCGCCGATGCGTTCAGCCAGGATCCGGACTTCTACGCCTTTATCCGTAGCCTGCGTGCTTATGAGAGCAGCTTTAAGAGCAATCAGGACGTGATGGTTCTAAGCCCGGACAGCGATTTCTTCCGCTATATGAAGTCACCGACAACCACTCGCTGATTTCCCGGCTTCAAAAAATGATAATGGCGCCTCTCTAAGGCGCCATTTTTTTGCATGCTACTGTGTCACTCAGTTGCCAAGCCATTTATTCAGCAGGTTACCGACAACCGGAAGATTTGCCAGGGTAGATTCAATGGTTCCGCCCACGGTTTTGCCAACAGAAGTACCCAAGTTTTTGCCCAGATCCGGGGCAAGAGTGGCAAGATTGATGGTACCAAACAGCGGCAGCTCAACTGTCAGCTGATCAGAGCCCATTGACCACGCTTTTTCACCAATTTTACCGCCCAGAGATGCCAGTCCATCCTGCAGCCAGCCCGCACCACCAACGTATTCCATTTCTACGATTGTTAATTCTTTCATTTTAATCATCCTAATTAATGAGTTTATGCCGCCCCCTCATGGGGCGCGAAAGGATCCTGACAACCTTTTAAATATTCAGCAATACCAGTGGTTTATGAATTTTATTTCATCTCGTTAAATCACATTTACTCATAACAGGAAGCGGTAACGTCTAACGATGAAACAAAAGCGGTTATCACTTCATCCTGTTTTTATGCGGTCTGTACCGCACCGCTTGTGATGAAAATCGGCACGTCACACAAGATATTGAGGTAATCGTTTAACTGGCGAGGAACCCGCCAATTTCGCCGAAATTTGTATACAAAAAAAGCTGAACATCATCAAAACCGATGGTAGAATCCATTTTTAAGCAATCGGTGATTTTGAAAATGGGTAACAACGTCGTCGTACTGGGCACCCAATGGGGTGACGAAGGTAAAGGGAAGATCGTCGATCTTCTGACTGAACGTGCTAAATTTGTTGTACGCTATCAGGGTGGTCATAACGCTGGCCATACTCTCGTAATCAACGGTGAAAAAACCGTCCTCCATCTTATTCCATCAGGTATTCTTCGTGACAATGTGACCAGCATCATCGGTAACGGTGTTGTGCTGTCTCCTGCTGCGCTGATGAAAGAGATGAAAGGCCTGGAAGACCGTGGCATCCCGGTTCGCGAGCGTCTGCTGCTCTCCGAAGCCTGTCCGCTGATCCTCGACTACCACGTTGCGCTGGACCTGGCGCGTGAAAAAGCGCGCGGCGCGAAAGCGATCGGTACAACCGGTCGTGGTATTGGCCCGGCTTACGAAGATAAAGTTGCCCGTCGCGGCCTGCGCGTTGGCGACCTGTTCGACAAAGCCACTTTTGCTGAAAAACTGAAAGAAGTGATGGAATATCACAACTTCCAGCTGGTGAATTTCTACAAAGTTGACGCTGTTGACTACCAGAAAGTGCTGGATGATGTCATGGCAATCGCTGACATCCTGACCGGTATGGTTGTTGATGTGTCCGATCTGCTGGACCAGGCGCGCAAACGTGGCGATTTCGTCATGTTCGAAGGTGCGCAGGGTACGCTGCTGGATATCGACCACGGTACCTATCCCTACGTAACCTCCTCTAACACCACCGCAGGTGGCGTGGCAACCGGCTCTGGCCTGGGTCCGCGTTATGTGGATTACGTTCTGGGGATCATCAAAGCTTACTCCACTCGCGTGGGTGCCGGTCCATTCCCGACCGAGCTGTTTGATGAAACCGGCGAGTTCCTGTGCAAGCAAGGTAACGAGTTTGGCGCGACCACCGGTCGTCGTCGTCGTACCGGCTGGCTGGATGCAGTTGCTGTGCGCCGTGCGGTGCAGATCAACTCCCTGTCTGGCTTCTGCCTGACCAAGCTGGACGTGCTGGACGGCCTGAAAGAAGTGAAAATCTGTGTTGCCTACCGTATGCCGGATGGCCGCGAAGTGACGACCACTCCGCTGGCTGCAGACGACTGGCAGGGTATTGAGCCAATCTACGAAACCATGCCAGGCTGGTCTGAGACCACCTTTGGCGTGAAAGAGCGTAGCGGCCTGCCGCAGGCGGCGCTGGACTACATCCAGCGTATTGAAGAACTGACCGGTGTGCCGATTGATATTATCTCTACCGGCCCGGATCGTTCTGAAACGATGATCCTGCGCGACCCGTTCGACGCATAATCTTCGTGAATACTGGCCTGCGGGGTGACCCGTAGGCCGGATAAGCGTAGCGCCATCCGGCGACCGCTTCTGGATCCCCGCTTTTTCGCCCCGTCTGTCAAATAAATTCGCCGTTGACTATCTGGCTGGTTTATCATCATTAATGAATATCTCTGCGGAACTCCCGCGTTTTACCCTTTCCTGAGGTTGATGTGCAGTTAACAAGTTTCACCGATTACGGATTACGCGCGCTGATCTACATGGCGTCGTTACCCGATGGGAAAATGACCAGTATCTCTGAGGTGACAGAGGTGTACGGTGTGTCCCGTAATCATATGGTCAAAATAATCAATCAACTTAGCCGTGCCGGATACGTTGCTGCCGTCCGCGGGAAAAATGGCGGCATTCGCCTGGGTAAACCGGCACAGAGTATTCGTGTTGGTGATGTGGTGCGCGAACTGGAGCCATTGTCTCTGGTGAACTGCAGCAGCGCGTTCTGCCACATTACCCCCGCCTGTCGACTGAAACAGGCGCTTTCTAAGGCCGTGCAAAGTTTTCTCATGGAGCTGGATAACTACACGCTGGCCGATTTGGTTGAAGAGAATCAACCGCTGTATAAATTATTGCTGGTGGAATGAAGAAAACGTCCACCGGAGATGACAACGGAGGAACCGATATGTCACAAGATCCTTTCCAGGAACGCGAAGCTGAAAAATACGCGAACCCTATCCCCAGCCGCGAGTTCATCATTGAACACCTCACAAAACGCGAAAAGCCTGCCAACCGTGAAGAACTTGCCGTTGAATTAAACATTGAAGGCGAAGAGCAAATCGAAGCCCTTCGCCGTCGTCTGCGCGCAATGGAGCGCGATGGGCAACTCGTCTTTACCCGCCGCCAGTGCTATGCCCTGCCAGAACGTCTCGATCTGCTGAAAGGCATGGTGATTGGCCACCGTGATGGTTTCGGTTTCCTGCGCGTCGAAGGTCGCAAGGACGACCTGTACCTCTCCTCTGAACAGATGAAGATGTGCATTCACGGCGACCAGATCCTGGCCCAGCCGCTGGGTGCAGACCGCAAAGGCCGTCGTGAAGCGCGCGTCGTGCGCGTGCTGGTGCCAAAAACCAGCCAGATTGTGGGCCGCTACTTCACCGATGCCGGTGTAGGTTTTGTGGTACCGGACGACAGCCGCCTGAGCTTTGACATCCTTATTCCACCTGAAGAGGTGATGGGCGCGCGAATGGGCTTTGTGGTGGTCGTTGAACTGACCCAGCGTCCAACCCGCCGCACCAAAGCGATCGGTAAGATTGTCGAGGTGCTGGGCGATAACATGGGTACCGGCATGGCCGTGGATATGGCGCTTCGCACCCATGAAATCCCACACGTCTGGCCAAAAGCGGTTGAAGAGCAGGTTGAAGGCCTGAAAGAGCAGGTGCCGGAGTCGGCAAAAGCGGGCCGCGTGGATCTGCGCAGCCTGCCGCTGGTTACCATTGATGGCGAAGACGCCCGCGACTTTGATGACGCCGTGTACTGCGAGAAAAAACGCGGTGGCGGCTGGCGTCTGTGGGTAGCCATTGCCGATGTGAGCTACTACGTCCGTACCGGTACGCCGCTGGACGGTGAAGCGCGTAACCGCGGCACCTCGGTTTACTTCCCGTCGCAGGTAGTGCCGATGCTGCCGGAAGTGCTCTCTAACGGTCTGTGCTCGCTCAACCCGCAGGTTGACCGTCTGTGCATGGTTTGTGAAATGACCATCTCCAACAAAGGGCGTTTAACCGGTTACAAATTCTATGAAGCGGTGATGAGTTCACATGCGCGTCTGACCTACACCAAAGTGTGGCATATGCTGCAGGGTGACCAGGATCTGCGTGAGCAGTATGCTCCGCTGGTGAAGCACATCGAGGAGTTGCACAACCTCTATAAGGTGCTGGATCAGGCACGTGAAGAGCGCGGCGGTATCTCATTTGAGAGTGAAGAGGCGAAGTTCATCTTTAACGCCGAGCGTCGTATTGAGCGTATCGAACAGACCCAGCGTAACGATGCTCACAAGCTGATTGAAGAGTGCATGATCCTGGCGAACATCTCTGCGGCACGCTTTGTTGAGAAAGCCAAAGAGGCTGCGCTGTTCCGTATTCACGATAAACCGACCACCGAGGCAATCACCTCCTTCCGCACCGTACTGGCGGAGCTGGGCCTTGAGCTGCCCGGCGGCAATAAGCCGGAGCCGCGCGATTACGCCGAGCTGCTGGAATCTATCGCCGATCGTCCTGACGCAGAAATGCTGCAAACCATGCTGCTGCGCTCTATGAAGCAGGCGATTTACGATCCTGAAAACCGCGGTCACTTTGGTCTGGCGCTGCAGTCGTATGCGCACTTCACCTCGCCTATCCGTCGCTATCCGGATCTCTCCCTGCACCGTGCCATTAAGTATCTGCTGGCGCATGAGCAGGGGCATAAGGGCAACACCACGGAGACCGGTGGTTACCACTACTCCATGGAAGAGATGCTGCAGCTGGGCCAGCACTGTTCAATGACCGAACGCCGTGCTGATGAAGCGACGCGCGACGTTGCTGACTGGCTGAAGTGTGACTTCATGTTGGATCAGGTTGGAAACGTGTTTAAAGGCGTGATTGCCAGCGTCACCGGCTTTGGCTTCTTTGTCCGCCTTGATGAACTGTTTATTGATGGCCTGGTTCATGTTTCATCCCTGGACAACGACTACTACCGGTTTGACCAGGTCGGTCAGCGCCTGATTGGTGAATCTGGCGGTCAAACGTATCGCCTGGGCGATCGCGTTGAAGTGAAGGTTGAAGCCGTCAACATGGACGAGCGTAAAATCGACTTTAGCCTGATCTCCAGCGAACGTGCGCCGCGCAACGTGGGTAAAACCGAGCGCGAGAAAGCGAAGAAAGGCGCTGCCGGTAAAACCAGCGGCAAACGCCGTCAGGCCGGTAAGAGAGTAAACTTCGAGCCGGATAGTGCGTTCCGCGGTGAGAAAAAACAGAAGCCGAAGGCCGCGAAGAAAGAGGCCAGAGCGGCGAAAAAGCCGTCGGCAAAGACCCAGAAAATAGCTGCCGCGACCAAAGCGAAGCGGGCAGCGAAGAAAAAAGTGGCGGAGTAATTCTCCCCTGACCATGATCCTCTCCCGGCAGGGAGAGGTGAACAGTAATTAATGAGAACCATCAATGAGTGAAATGATTTACGGCATCCACGCGGTGCAGGCCCTGCTGGAGCGCGCACCGGAGCGTTTTCAGGAAGTATTTATTCTGAAAGGGCGTGAAGACAAACGCCTGATGCCGCTGATCCACGCGCTGGAAGTGCAGGGCGTGGTGATCCAGCTGGCGAACCGTCAGTATCTGGATGAGAAAAGCGAAGGCGCGGTACACCAGGGGATCATCGCCCGCGTGAAGCCGGGCCGCCAGTATCAGGAGAACGATCTGCCGGATCTCATTGCCGCGCTGGATAACCCGTTCTTCCTGATCCTCGACGGCGTGACCGATCCGCACAACCTCGGTGCCTGCCTGCGTAGCGCCGATGCGGCGGGCGTCCATGCGGTGATCGTGCCGAAAGACCGCTCCGCGCAGCTCAACGCGACGGCCAAAAAAGTGGCCTGCGGCGCGGCGGAGAACGTGCCGCTGATCCGCGTGACCAACCTGGCGCGCACCATGCGTCAGCTGCAGGAAGAGAACATCTGGATTGTCGGCACCGCGGGTGAAGCGGACCATACCCTGTTCCAGAGCAAAATGACCGGCCGTCTGGCGCTGGTGATGGGTGCTGAAGGGGAAGGCATGCGCCGCCTGACGCGCGAGCACTGCGACGAGCTGATCAGCATTCCGATGGCGGGCAGCGTCTCGTCCCTGAACGTCTCCGTAGCAACCGGCATCTGCCTGTTTGAAGCGGTGCGCCAGCGCGGGTAAGGCTTTGTGGTTTTGCCGGGTGGCGGCTACGCCTTACCCGGCCTACAAAACATAAACCCGGCACAACAATATGCACGGTCCCGTAGGCTGGGTAAGCGCAGCGCCACCCGGCACTGTCACTCCTCCAGCGACCGCAAATGGTCATCCTTCTTCAGCGTCATCAGCGCAAAAATACTTACCACCGCCGTCGCCATTACGTAATACGCCGGAATATCCAGGTTCCCCGTCTCTTTAATCAGCCCGGTAATGATTAACCCCGCACAGCCCGAGAAAATAGCGTTCGACAGGGAATAGGCCAGCCCCAGCCCGGTATAGCGCACCCGCGTCGGGAACATCTCTGACAGCATGGCCGGTCCTGGTCCTGCCAGCATCCCCACCAGACCACCGGCAATGAGCACCACTATCGCTTTCACCGCCAGCGTGCTGGACTCCGCCTGCAGAATTTTCAGCAGCGGCAGGGCGAGGATCAGCAGCAACGCGGCGGCAATCACCATTACCGTCCGGCGTCCGATGCGGTCGCTGAGCATGCCCGACGGGATAATGGTCAGCGCAAAGCCGATATTCGAGATCACCGCAATCAGCAGCGCCTGGTTAAAGCCGGTATGCAGGGCTGATTGCAGGTAGGCGGGCATGATCACCAGATAGGTATAGCCCGCGGCGGATCACACCATCACCCGGCCGATGCCCATGACAATGGCCTTCAGCGTGTCGCGGGTGCGCGCCTTTACGGCCACCGGTTTGGTTTGCTGCTTCACGAAGCTCGGCGTCTCTTCCATGCTCACCCGCAGCCACAGGGCCACCGCCCCCAGCGGCAGGGCGATAAAGAACGGAATGCGCCAGCCCCAGTCGTGCAGAGCTTCTGGCGTCAGCAGCGCAGAGAGCAGCGCCACGATGCCCGCTCCGGCCAGCAGGCCCAGCGCAACGGTAAAGGACTGCCAGGCGCCGTACAGCCCGCGCTTACCGCGCGGGGCGAACTCGGTCATCAGCGACACCGCACCGCCATATTCGCCGCCAGCGAAAAGCCCCTGCAGGATCCGCAGGCCGGTGATAATCAGCGGTGCGGCAATGCCGATGCTGGCATACACCGGCACGAGGCCGATTGCCGCCGTTGCCAGCGTCATCATCACCAGCACGATAATCAGCGTGGGCTTGCGCCCGATGCGATCGCCAATCCGGCCAAATACGATGGCACCCAGCGGGCGGAAGAAAAAGGCGATGGCGAACGAGGCGTAGGTGAGGATCAGGCTGGTCAGCCCCGCTTCACCGCTGAGCTGAAAGAAGTTTTTCGCAATCACGGTGGCCAGAAAACCGTACACCGCAAATTCGTACCATTCTATGAAGTTGCCGATGGAGCCAGCAATCAAAGCGCGTTTGTGGGCATCCGGCGCCCGTTGTGTGTTGTGCATTGTTATTCTCTCCATGAGTCGAGAATAAATTATTCACCATAACATCCGATAAGAAATTTATTATTCGCTCATTGTGTGACCATGTTCACGCTTGAGAGTGGCGGTAATGTGGCCCGGTCTGTCCATACTTACTCCGTTGCCACAGATGGAGGGATACACTATGCACTGGCAGACACACACTGTTTTTAATCAGCCTGCGCCACTCACCAACAGCAACCTTTTTCTTTCCGATCGTGCCCTGTGTGAAGCGGTCAATCGTGAAGGTGCCGACTGGGACGCTGACCTGCTCGCCAGCATCGGCCAACAGCTGGGGACGGCAGAATCTCTGGAGCTTGGTCGCCTGGCTAACGTCAATCCGCCCGAACTGCTGCGCTATGATGCCAGCGGAACCCGGCTGGACGATGTGCGCTTTCACCCCGCCTGGCACCTGCTGATGCAGGGGCTCTGCGCCAACCGGGTACATAACCTGGCGTGGGAAGAGGAGGCGCGAAAAGGGGCCTTCGTGGCCCGGGCGGCACGTTTTATTCTGCATGCCCAGGTGGAAGCCGGCACGCTCTGCCCGATCACCATGACCCATGCCGCCACGCCGCTGTTGCAGCAGGCCCTACCGCGGGCGTTTCACGACTGGCTGACGCCGTTGCTGAGCGACCGCTACGACTCGCATCTCGCGCCGGGCAACCAGAAGCGCGGCCTGTTAATCGGGATGGGGATGACGGAGAAGCAGGGCGGGTCGGATGTCCTGAGCAACACCACCCGGGCAGAGCGCTGCAGCGACGGTAGCTACCGGCTGGTGGGGCATAAGTGGTTTTTCTCGGTGCCGCAAAGCGATGCGCACCTGGTGCTGGCCCAGGCCAAAGGCGGCCTGTCGTGCTTCTTCGTTCCCCGTTTTCTGCCCGACGGCCTGCGCAATGCCGTGCATCTGGAGCGTCTGAAAGACAAGCTGGGAAACCGCTCGAACGCCAGCAGCGAAGCCGAGTTTCTCGACGCCACCGGCTGGCTGCTGGGGGAAGAGGGGGAAGGGGTGCGCCAGATCCTGAAGATGGGCGGCCTCACCCGTTTCGACTGCGCCCTCGGCAGCCACGGCCTGATGCGCCGGGCCTTCTCAGTGGCGTTGTACCACGCCCACCAGCGACAGACCTTTGGTAAAAACCTGATCGATCAGCCGCTGATGCGCGACGTGTTAAGCCGCATGGCGCTGCAACTGGAAGGCCAGACGGCGTTTCTGTTCCGCCTGGCGCGGGCCTGGGATCGCCGGGATAACGAGCACGAGGCGCTGTGGGCGCGGCTGTTTACCCCGGCCGCGAAGCTGGCGATCTGTAAAGCGGGCATCCCGTTCGTAGCGGAAGCGATGGAGGTGTTAGGGGGGATCGGCTATTGCGAAGAGAGCGAATTGCCGCGCCTGTACCGCGAAATGCCGGTCAACAGCATCTGGGAAGGCTCGGGCAACATTATGGGGCTGGACGTGCTGCGGGTGCTGGCCAAGCAGCCAGGTGTGCTCGATCTGCTCGCGGCGGATTTTGCCGAGGTCAAAGGCCAGGATCGCCATTTCGATCGCAGCTGGCGGCAGCTCCAGCAGAAACTGCGCAAACCGCAGGAGGCGCAGGGCAGGGAGATCGCCCGGCAGATATACCTGCTGGGCGCGGGCGCGCAGATGCTGCGCCATGCCTCCCCGCCGCTGGCGCAGGCCTGGTGCCGTGAAATGCTCGACGCCCGGGGCAGATCCCTGCTCAGCGAGCAGATACAGGACGACCTGCTGCTGCGCGCCACGGGCGGCGTGGCCTGAGTTTTACAGGCGGAACAGACTGACCAGATCGGTCAGGTGCGAACCCTTCTCCCGCAGGGTTTGCGCCGTCTGTTCGCTGCGCGAGACGCGGTCGGCGTTGATGTGCGACGCTTCGCCGATGTGCGTCATCGCCAGATTCACCTGACCGATACCTGCCGACTGCTCGCGGGAGGCGTGGTTAATTTCCGTGACCAGCTGGTTGATGTTGTCGATGTGCTCGATGATGCTCTCCATCGCCTGACGGGTCTGCTCCGACAGGGCGTGGCCCTCGCTCACCTTACTGAGCGTATCGCCAATCAGCTGTTCAATCTCCTTCACCGCGTTGGCGCTGCGTGCCGCCAGGGCGCGAACTTCCTGGGCGACCACGGCGAAGCCTTTACCGTGCTCACCTGCCCGGGCCGCTTCTACGGCGGCGTTCAGCGCCAGAATATTGGTCTGGAAGGCAATGCTCTCAATCACCCGCGTGATGGCTTCGATACGTTTCGATGCCTCGCGAATATCATCCATGGTGGAGACAGCATTGCTGACGGTCTCCCCGCCCTGATGCACCGCCCGGGAGGTTTCGCCCACCAGCTGCTGAGTCTGCTCCATATTGGCCGCGTTCTGCTGCACGGTGGCCGCCAGCTGCTCCATACTGGCAGAAGTCTCTTCCACGCTGCTGGCCTGCTTGTTGATCTGCTCGGAGATCTCGCCGGTATCCGCCGCCAGGGCGTTGGTTCCCAGATGAATATCCCCCGCGGCTTCCCGCACCTGCAGCACGATTTTTTGCAGGCCGCCGCCAATGCCGTTGATGGCGTTGATCAGCTGGCCAACCTCATCCTGACGGGTGGCAGGCAGGGTGGCGCGCAGATCGCCTGCGGCATACTGTTCCGCCAGACCAATGACATCGCGCAGCGGGCGTGACAGCCAGCGGCGGATAATAAACACGAACAGCATGGCAAAGAGCGCCGACAGCGCCACACCCGCCAGCAGGAAGCGATCGCGCAGGCGGGTCACGTCGGCCAGCAGTACGCTTTTATCCACTTCTCCCACTATCGTCCAGTTCCAGCCCGGCAGCGGCGTCCAGGCCATAATCAGCGTGCTGCCATCAGCGCTCTTGCGCTCCAGGGTACCGGAGTGATCCCCCAGCAGCTGTTGCTGAACGGCGTTATCCCACTTCGGCAGTTGCCCCTCTTCGGCGCTGTGGAACAGATATTGGCCGTGATTTTTGCCATTGCTGCGGTCCAGCACAAAGAAGTGACCGCTTTCGCCCAGACGGCGGCTGAGGATCTTCTCGCGCATGACGTTCCACGAGTGGGTAATGTCGACGCCGACGAAGATAATGGCGATCACCTGTCCGCCCGCGTCTTTTACCGGCTGATACTGGGTGATATAGCGTTTGCCGAACAGCAGGGCGAGGCCGCGATAGACCTCGCCTGTGTTGACCACCGCCCAGGCCGGGCTGGCACGATCGAGAACGGTGCCGATAGCCCGGTCGCCGTTCTCTTTACGCAGCGAGGTCGCCACGCGGACAAAATCGTCGCCGCTGCGAACAAACAGGGTCGAGATGGCCCCGGTGTGATTCTGAAAATCATCCGGCGTGGCGTTGTTCTCGTGGAGTTCCGTCTCGCCGCCCTTCAGCAGCGGAACGTTCTGACCGTTAATCGCGCGGGTCTGGCTGGCATCAAGGTTCAGCGGCTGCGGCAAGAAGGTGGTGAACAGACGGGTATAGCTCTCCACCTCTTCGGTGAGGCTGGCATTGAACATCTGCACCATATCCATCACGCCGGTGGATTGATTATGCAGGTCTTCAATGGCCAGCGATTCGAGTTTTTGACTGGTGTTGTAGCTAAGGAGAAAAGTGAAAAGCAGAAAGAGCGTGGCAACGCTCAAGCCGGTAAGCAGCGACAGCTTAGTGCCCAGACCTGCACGGCGAAAAAAATTGATCATAAATTGCTCATTGTTAAAAAGGTATCGCTTTTCAACGGCAGAGCGGGGATAACATTTATTTGGTTTATGTAACAAAATGTTACAAAGATATCTCTGGGCAGTAACGGCAAGGATAATAAAATTGTAAATATTAAAAAGCCACTCCTTTTTAGTGGCTTTTTATTGGCGCTTTTCAGGCATAGATAATGGCCTGTGCCCGCCAGCGATCGACATGGCTCTCTTCCTGCATTTTAATGATGCGATACCAGGAGGCACCCTGCTCATCAGCTTTTAGCGCAATCATGCGCTCTACGTCCTGCGGGCTCCCTGAGATATCACTCACGGAGATCAATCCAATTTCATTTAAACCTGTCACACAATCCGCGCTGGCAAATTCAGCTGACTGTGCAGCCGTACTCAGCAGACCCGCTGAGAGCAGCAGTGAGGTCAAAGCAAGAGATCGTTTCATCGTTAGCTCCATTTTACGTATCCCCGGAATCCGCCGGGCAATCCTTCGCTAATAAACTCACTTCCATTGTCACAGGCATGGAGTTTATTGTGGACAGGAAAACGTCTATGGACGCAAAGCAGTGTAAATGTCGTTTAAATACCGCGCGTTATTTACGGTATAAAATGGCCTGCGAATACCACTGCCCTGTTACGATAGTTTCATCGATAAGGGTAATGACGTAATAATCTGCATTCGCGGCGACAGCTTTTGCTTTAATGGCATCTTCCACATCGTCGGGAGAGCCGCGCTCAAGTGCGGTCACGGTACCCATTCGCTGTAATCCTTCCGTCTGATTGCGACGAATTTCCTGGGGGTGATCGGCGACCGGTGGTGCGGGCTGTGGCGTACCTTCCAGCACGCTACATCCGGCTAACAGCAGCATCAGCGTTAAAGCAGCAACCCTTCGCATAACCATATCTCGTTTCCTGATAGCCATAGTGTAGATCTCTGTTGATTTGACATTGGGGGAATGTTCCCAAATTGTTATCTGAGACGTAAATTTCGAATGAAAATTGTGTGAAAACGTAAGCCAGTTCTCAACATTATGATTCACCCTAAAGTATGAGGCTCACTGATGATTGAAATTGAAGTCCGGCAGCTTGGCGACCATGAGATTGTACATGCCGTTCCGGCGGGAAAACGGACTGAACCGTTGCCGGTTGTTATTTTTTATCATGGCTTTACCTCATCAAAGCTGGTCTACAGCTATTTTGCGGTGGCGCTGGCACAGGCAGGTTTCAGAGTGGTGATGCCGGATGCGCCCGACCACGGCGCGCGCTTTACGGGTGATGAGCAGGCCCGTCTGGGGCAGTTCTGGCCGATCCTGCATGGCAGCCTCACCGAGTTTGCCGCGCTGCGGGATGCCCTGTATCAGGCCGGGCTGGTGGCCGATGAACGCCTTGCGGTGGCCGGGGCCTCGATGGGCGGCATGACCGCGCTGGGGATTATGACGCGCCACCCTGAGGTGAAGTGTGTGGCAAGCCTGATGGGCTCTGGCTACTTTACGTCGCTGGCCCGGACGCTGTTTCCGCCGCTGCAGCCTGAGGCATTCGCGGCGATGGTCTCTCCGCTTGCCGACTGGGAAGTGACAACCGCGCTACCGCGTCTGGCCGACCGCCCGCTGCTGCTGTGGCATGGTGAGGAAGATGATGTAGTGCCTGCCGGAGGAACATTCCGTCTGCAGCAGGCGTTACGGCAGGAAGGGCTGGATAAAAATCTGACCTGCCTGTGGGAGGCGGGGGTGAAACACCGCATTACCCCGACCGCGCTCGACGCCACGGTGGCGTTTTTCCGCCAGCACCTTTAAACGCGCAGGATCGTCACGCCCTGATCTTCCAGTTTCTGGAGGATCTGCGGGTTGGCATTTTTGCCGGTGATCACCATGTCTATCTGCTCGGCACGGCTGAACAGCATGCCCGCACGCTCGCCGACCTTGCTGCTGTCCACCAGCACCACCAGCTTGCCGACCACGTTCAGCATGTTCTGCTCCGCCATCGCCGTCAGCATATCGGTTTTATACAGCCCTTCGGCGGTGAGCCCTTTGCCGCTGGTAAACATCCAGTGCCCGGCATAGAGCGTGTTCTCGCTGTCCTGCGGGCTTAAGGTGATGGACTGGCTCTTATTGTACTGGCCGCCCATGATCACCACGCTTTCATGCTCCTGATCGATCAGGTAGTTGGCCAGCGGCAGGTAGTTAGTGATGATCTGCACCGGTTTGCCGCACATTTCACGGCCCAGCAGGAAAGCGGTGGAACCGCAGTTAATCACCACGCTTTCGCCGGGATTGACCAGCTGGGAGGCGGCTCTGGCGATACGCACTTTCTCGTCGTGGTTCTGCGCCTGATGAATATTCATCGGCGACCAGCGTGGGCGCTGCTGGCTGATCCCTTCGGCGCCGTTACGCACCTTTTTCAGCTTGCCGCTTTCATCAAGTTTGTTGATATCCCGGCGCGCGGTGGCGGGAGAAACGCCCAGCCGGGCAATCACCTGCTCAACGGTGACAAACCCGGTTTGCGCCAGGAGATCCAGTAAAATTTGATGCCGCTGTGCTTCCGTCATGAGCTATTCCGAAATAAATTGATGTTAAAAGATGATATTTGAAATAGCCTGAAAATACTAAGCAAAATGTTCTATCGCCAGGCAAGGCGCCTGGCGATCGCCTGAAAGATTACAGGAAAGATTTAAATGGCAGGTCGGGCTCAATGGTGAAGCAATCATCAAAGCCGCGCGGGTAGTGATACTCAAAATTGTCTTTATCCAGCGGCCAGGTAAATTTGCCGCCCACCTGCCAGATAAACGGCTTAAAGCCATACTTCAGCCGGTCTTTTTTCATCTCCCACAGCACGCGGATCTCCTGCGGATCGGCCTGGAAATTTGACCAGATATCGTGATGGAACGGGATCACCACCTGGGTGTTCAGGGCTTCCGCCATGCGCAGAATGTCGGCGCTGGTCATCTTGTCGGTGATGCCGCGCGGGTTCTCGCCGTAAGAGCCCAGCGCCACGTCGATATGGTGCTCATTACCGTGTTTGGCGTAATAGTTGGAGTAGTGTGAGTCACCGCTGTGGTACAGCGTGCCGCCCGGGGTCTTGAACAGATAGTTCACCGCGCGCTCGTCCATCCCGTCCGGTAACACGCCGGCTGCCTTCCGATCGGCCGGCAGGGTAATCAGTGCGGTGCGGTCAAACGCGTCAAGGGCATGAATTTCGATGTCTTTGATTTTTACCACGTCACCCGGTTTCATGACGATGCAGCGCTCTTTTGGCACGCCCCAGCCGATCCATAAATCGACACAGGTTTGTGGCCCGATAAAGGGCACGTCTTGCGGACAGTTCTGCATTACCGCTGCCGCAACGTTGACGTCGATATGATCGTTATGATCGTGGGTCGAAAGAACGGCGTCGATCTGACGAATCGCAAAAGGATCGAGGACAAACGGCGTGGTGCGAAGGTTCGGCTGCAGTTTCTCGACACCTGCCATACGCTGCATCTGATGGCCTTTTTTCATCAGCGGGTTGCCATGGCTCTGTTTGCCGGTGCCGCACCAGAAATCAACGCAGACATTGGCGCCGCCCTGAGACTTCAGCCAGATGCCGGTACAGCCCAGCCACCACATCGCGAATGTGCCCGGCGCGACCTGCTCCTGTTCGATCTCTTCATTCAGCCAGCTACCCCATTCCGGGAAAGTGCTCAGGATCCATGATTCGCGGGTAATGGTATTCACTTTACTCATTGTCAGACTCCCTATCTATCAAAAGTAATCATTTGGTGATGTGTTTTGATTTATAGTGTCACCGATGAATCAGCAATGCAATGCCGTTTTGCGAGGGTTGCGGCAAACTCAGGCGACTACCCTGAAAATTCCTGAATGTGATTTTGTTACTTATATTTATATAATTTATTGATTTACAATGAATTTATAGAGTGGCTGTGAATGCATATAAAGGCATTAATCTTTACGGGGAAATAATTTGCGTGATGCGTCACAAATAATCAAAATCAATCTTGTGGTGATTATTTGTGATTAATAGAGTGGGGGCTGTTGTACGAGCATTACGCATCGTACTGCCTTTACCGGAGAGTGTTATGGAGATCCTCTACAGCGTCTTTACCGTCTTTTTTAATCAGGTAATGACCAATGCCCCGCTGCTGCTGGGTATCGTGACCTGCCTGGGTTATATCCTGCTGCGTAAAAGCGTGAGCGTGATAATCAAAGGCACCATCAAAACCATCATCGGTTTTATGCTGCTTCAGGCGGGTTCAGGCATTTTAACCAGCACCTTTAAGCCCGTTGTCGCCAAAATGTCGGAAGTTTATGGCATTAACGGCGCGATTTCAGACACCTACGCCTCAATGATGGCCACCATCGAACGCATGGGCGATGCCTATAGCTGGGTGGGATACGCCGTCCTGCTCGCCCTGGCGTTGAACATCATTTACGTTCTGCTGCGTCGGATCACCGGCATCCGCACCATCATGCTGACCGGCCACATCATGTTCCAGCAGGCCGGGTTGATTGCGGTTTCCCTCTATATTTTCGGCTATTCGATGTGGACCACCATTATCTGTACGGCGGTGCTGGTCTCACTCTATTGGGGGATCACCTCCAATATGATGTACAAACCCACACAGGAAGTGACCGACGGCTGCGGTTTCTCCATCGGCCACCAGCAGCAGTTTGCCTCATGGATTGCCTATAAGGTTGCCCCGTATCTGGGTAAAAAAGAGGAGAGCGTTGAGGATCTGAAGCTGCCCGGCTGGCTGAATATCTTCCACGACAACATCGTCTCTACGGCGATCGTGATGACCATCTTCTTTGGCGCCATCCTGCTCTCCTTCGGCATTGACGTTGTGCAGGCCATGGCGGGTAAAACCCACTGGACCATCTACATCCTGCAAACCGGCTTCTCCTTCGCCGTGGCGATTTTCATCATCACCCAGGGCGTCCGCATGTTCGTAGCGGAGCTGTCTGAGGCCTTCAACGGTATCTCTCAGCGTCTGATTCCCGGCGCGGTGTTAGCGATTGACTGTGCGGCGATTTATAGCTTCGCGCCGAACGCGGTGGTGTGGGGCTTTATGTGGGGCACCATCGGCCAGCTGATTGCGGTTGGCATCCTGGTGGGCTGCGGCTCGTCCATCCTGATTATTCCTGGCTTTATCCCGATGTTCTTCTCAAACGCCACCATCGGCGTGTTTGCTAACCACTTCGGCGGCTGGCGCGCGGCGCTCAAGATCTGCCTGGTGATGGGCATGATTGAAATCTTCGGCTGCGTGTGGGCGGTCAAGCTCACCGGTATGAGCGCCTGGATGGGGATGGCGGACTGGTCGATTCTGGCGCCGCCGATGATGCAGGGCTTCGCCTCTGTCGGCCTGATCTTTATGGGCGTCATCATTCTGATTGCACTGGCTTATATGTTCTTCGCTGGCCGTTCGCTGCGGGCTGAAGAAGATGCGGAACAACAAACAGCAGAAGTTTCTGCTCACTAAGGAGTTTTGATTATGACCGTACGTATCCTGGCCGTGTGTGGCAATGGGCAAGGGAGCTCCATGATCATGAAGATGAAAGTGGACCAGTTTTTAACCCAGTCAAAAATTGACCACACGGTGAACAGCTGCGCGGTGGGTGAATACAAAAGTGAACTGAACGGCGCGGACATCATCATCGCCTCAACCCACATCGCCGGTGAGATTAACGTTACTGGCAATAAATACGTGGTGGGCGTGCGCAACATGCTGTCGCCTGCGGACTTTGGCCCAAAACTGCTGGAAGTGATCAAAGCGCATTTCCCGCAAGACGTGAAGTAAAGAGGCTTTATGAAACTACGTGATTCGCTGGCAGAGAATAACTCCATCCTTTTACAGGCCGAGGCCAGTACCTGGCAGGAGGCGGTAAAGCTGAGCGTCGATCTGCTGGTTAAGGCTGACGTTGTAGAGCCGCGCTATTACCAGGCCATTCTTGATGGCGTCGAGCAGTTCGGGCCGTACTTTGTGATTGCCCCGGGGCTGGCCATGCCGCATGGCCGTCCGGAAGAGGGCGTCAAAAAAACCGGTTTCGCCCTGGTCACCCTGAAAACGCCGCTGATGTTTAACCATGACGATAACGACCCGGTGGACATCCTGATCACCATGGCCGCCGTGGATGCCAACACCCATCAGGAAGTGGGCATTATGCAGATCGTCAATCTGTTTGAAGATGAAGCCAATTTTGACCGTTTACGCGCCTGCCGCACCGCGCAGGAAGTGCTGGATTTAATCGACAACGCCACAGCGGCGGCAGTTTAAGAGGGATTTGAAAATGTCATTACCTATGTTGCAGGTTGCCCTGGATAACCAGACCCTGAACCACGCTTACGAAACCACGCGTCTTATCGCCGAAGAAGTAGACATCATCGAAGTGGGCACCATCCTGTGTGTCGGCGAGGGGGTTCGCGCCGTCCGCGACCTGAAAGCCCTCTATCCGCATAAAATTGTGCTGGCCGACGCCAAAATTGCCGATGCGGGCAAAATCCTGTCGCGGATGTGCTTCGAAGCCAACGCCGACTGGGTCACGGTGATCTGTTGCGCGGATATCAACACCGCCAAAGGCGCGCTGGAAGTGGCAAAAGAGTTTAACGGTGACGTGCAGATCGAACTTACCGGCTTCTGGACCTGGGAGCAGGCCGAAGAGTGGCGCGCCGCAGGCATTCAGCAGGTGGTCTATCACCGCAGCCGCGATGCGCAGGCCGCGGGCGTTGCCTGGGGCGAAGCGGATATTAGCGCCGTTAAGCGTCTGGCGGAGATGGGCTTTAAGGTGACGGTTACCGGCGGACTGGCGCTGGAAGATCTGCCGCTGTTCGCGGGGATTCCGATTCACGTCTTTATTGCCGGTCGCAGCATCCGCGATGCCGCCTCGCCGGTAGAAGCGGCACGCCAGTTCAAACGTTCCATCGCCCAACTGTGGGGATAAGGAGCGGCTATGTTAAGCAAACAGGTGCCGCTTGGCATCTATGAAAAGGCGCTCCCCTCGGGGGAGTGCTGGCTCGAACGACTGAAACTGGCGCAGTCGCTGGGGTTCGATTTCGTCGAGATGTCGGTGGATGAGACGGACGAGCGCCTCTCCCGTCTCGACTGGAGCCGCGAACAGCGTCTGGCGCTGGTGAACGCCGTCGCCGAAACCGGCGTGCGCGTGCCATCCATGTGCCTTAGCGCCCACCGTCGCTTCCCGCTCGGCAGTGAAGATGACGCCGTGCGGGCAGAGGGCCTTGAGATCATGCGTAAAGCGATTCGCTTTGCCCAGGACGTAGGGATCCGCGTTATCCAGCTGGCCGGTTATGACGTCTACTATCAGGAAGCCAATGACGAAACGCGCCGCCGTTTCCGGGATGGGCTGAAAGAGAGCGTGGAAATGGCCAGCCGTGCGCAGGTGACGCTGGCGATGGAGATCATGGATTACCCGCTGATGAACTCCATCAGCAAGGCGCTGGGCTATGCCCACTACCTGAATAATCCGTGGTTCCAGCTCTATCCCGATATCGGCAATCTCTCGGCGTGGGATAACGACGTGCAGATGGAACTGCAGGCAGGCATCGGCCATATCGTGGCGGTCCATGTGAAAGACACCCGCCCCGGCGTCTTCAAAAACGTGCCTTTCGGCAGCGGGATAGTCGATTTTGAACGCTGCTTCCAGACGCTAAAACAGAGCGGCTACTGCGGGCCTTATCTGATCGAAATGTGGAGCGAAACCTCAGCCGATCCGGTTCGCGAAGTGGCGCTGGCGCGCGACTGGGTGCGTGAGCGGATGGCGCGAGCCGGGCTCGGAGAGGATCAGCATGAAGCAGCTTAAACAGCAGGTATTTGAGGCAAACATGGATTTGCCTCACTACGGTCTGGTCACTTTCACCTGGGGAAACGTCAGCGCCATCGATCGGGAGCGTGGGCTGGTGGCGATCAAACCCAGCGGGGTCGCCTACGAGACCATGCGCGTCGATGACATGGTGGTGGTGGACCTCAGCGGCAACGTGGTGGAAGGGCAATGGCGCCCTTCGTCTGATACCGCGACCCATCTGGCGCTGTACCGGCGTTACCCCTCTCTTGGCGGGGTGGTGCATACCCACTCGACCCATGCGACCGCCTGGGCGCAGGCAGGGCTGGCGATCCCGGCGCTCGGCACTACCCATGCCGACTACTTCTTTGGCGATATCCCCTGTACCCGGGCCCTAACCGAAGCAGAAGTGCAGGGCGAGTACGAGCTCAACACCGGCAAGGTGATCATTGAAACGCTGGGAGAGGGTGAACCGCTGCACAGACCGGGCATTGTGGTGTATCAGCATGGCCCCTTTGCCTGGGGAAGCGATGCTCACGATGCCGTGCATAATGCCGTAGTCATGGAAGAGGTTGCGAAAATGGCGTGGATAGCTCGCGGCATTAATCCGCACCTGAAGCCCGTCGACAGCTATCTGATGAACAAACATTTTATGCGCAAGCATGGTGCCAATGCCTATTACGGCCAGAAGTAAGAGAAGTAAAAGAAGAAAAAAAGCCCCCGGGCAGGGGGCTAATCAGACTATGACAATTTTTTCGTTGTTGGCTTTCCTGGTGCTAGCGTCAAAGCGTTACCGATAGATATCTGCGCTGACGTGCATATTGCCGTTGCTGCCCGGTTCACGGGTGAGCATGACGTGATAGTAGCGGGCATCCCGCGCATCGGCTTCTGCATTAATGGCTTCAGTCGCTTCACTTTCCGTGGCGAAGTTATGGTTGATATAAATGACGCCCAGGCTTTGCACATCATCCATATTTCTGGCCTGTCGGCCGTCAACCTGAATGGCTGCAGTCGCGTTTGCACTCAGCAAAAGCGCAGCCAGAAGGGCAATGGTGATCTTTTTCATGATATGCGCTCCACGACAAACTACGGTGCGACGATATTCACGGCTGTCTTTTGTCCTGAGACAGGGTCTGATTAAAGTGTAAGCATGAATCTCACAGGCTATGGCGACCATTTCTGATGCTGTTGTTCAAAAAAACGCCGCGATCGTCCGTGAGCAATGGTAAATCACCCACTTAGACCCGCTTTGCGCTTTGTGCGAATTATTTGCGCAATCAGCTTGAGTTTCCTGGGGTGCGCAAGTATTATGACGCGTCAATTTTTCAGCCGACCTTTAACACGTTCCTTGCCTCCCCGGGCCTCGGCTGACCCAGACAGGAGGCTGAATAATCCGTAAGGAGCAATTCGATGCGTCATTACGAAATCGTTTTTATGGTCCATCCTGACCAGAGCGAACAGGTTCCGGGTATGATCGAGCGCTACACTGGTGCAATCACTGCAGCAGAAGGCACGATCCACCGTCTGGAAGACTGGGGCCGCCGTCAGCTGGCTTATCCGATCAACAAACTGCACAAAGCTCACTACGTTCTGCTGAACGTTGAAGCGCCGCAGGAAGCGATCGATGAGCTGGAAACTAACTTCCGCTTCAACGATGCCGTTATCCGCAGCATGGTTATGCGTACCAAAAACGCAGTGACCGAAGCATCTCCGATGGTTAAAGCGAAAGACGAGCGCCGTGAGCGTCGCGATGATTTCGCAAACGAAACCGCAGATGATTCTGATGCTGGGGATTCTGAAGAGTAATTTCTGATGACCAACCGTCTGGTGTTGTCCGGTACCGTGTGCAGGACCCCACTTCGCAAGGTCAGCCCATCAGGAATTCCTCACTGCCAGTTCGTGCTTGAGCATCGTTCAGTGCAGGAGGAAGCCGGGTTTCACCGGCAGGCGTGGTGCCAAATGCCCGTTATTATTAGCGGACACGAAAACCAGGCCATTACTCACAGTATAACGGTCGGTAGTGCAGTAACGGTTCAGGGGTTCATCTCTTGCCACAAGGCAAAGAACGGCCTGAGCAAACTAGTTCTGCATGCCGAGCAGATTGATTTGATAGATTCTGGAGACTAGCCAAATGGCACGTTATTTCCGTCGTCGCAAGTTCTGCCGTTTCACCGCGGAAGGCGTTCAAGAGATCGACTATAAAGATATCGCAACGCTGAAAAACTACATCACCGAAAGCGGTAAGATTGTCCCAAGCCGTATCACCGGTACTCGTGCAAAATACCAGCGTCAGCTGGCTCGCGCTATCAAACGCGCTCGCTACCTGTCCCTGCTGCCGTACACTGATCGTCATCAGTAATCGGGCACGGTCCATTAATACGACTTTAAGAGGATAAGGTAATGCAAGTTATTCTGCTTGATAAAGTAGCAAACCTGGGCAGCCTGGGTGATCAGGTAAACGTTAAAGCGGGCTACGCTCGTAACTTCCTGGTTCCACAGGGTAAAGCTGTTCCTGCTACCAAGAAAAACGTAGAGTTTTTCGAAGCACGTCGTGCTGAACTGGAAGCCAAACTGGCTGACGTTCTGGCGGCTGCTAACGCTCGCGCTGAAGAAATCAACGCACTGGGCACCGTTACTATCGCGTCTAAATCAGGCGACGAAGGTAAACTGTTCGGTTCCATCGGTACCCGCGATATCGCTGATGCAGTAACTGCAGCTGGCGTTAAAGTGGCTAAGAGCGAAGTTCGTATGCCGAACGGCGTTCTGCGTACCACCGGTGAGCACGAAGTGGACTTCCAGGTTCACAGCGAAGTATTCGCGAAACTGGTTGTTAACGTTGTTGCTGAGTAAGTAATTACTCTTCACCACGTCGAAGCGCCGGCCTTGTGCCGGCGTTTTGCTTTTTAACGCGACCTGCCCCCCTCTTTGTGACTTGTATGGTGGCTATTCCTTGCGCATTCCCTGATAATAAAATGAAACGACATTTTATCTTTGGGATTTGTCATGGACACCGCTCTGCCTGCACCGCTTTTCTCTCGTAAAAACATCGTCTTCGCCAGCGCGACGCTGTGCTGCCTGTTATGGGGTAGCTCCTATCCCGCCATTAAGAGTGGCTATGAACTCTTTCAGATCGCCGCCAACGACATTCCGTCAAAAGTGGTCTTTGCCGGTTATCGCTTTGTTTTTGCAGGCCTGCTATTGCTGCTGTTAGCCCTGGCTCAGCGCAAGCCGATTGGTCGGCTCAGCCCGCGACAGTTCGGACAGCTGACGGCCCTTGGCCTGACGCAGACTGCCATTCAGTACACCTTCTTTTATATCGGCCTCGCCTACACAACGGGTGCTAAAGGCTCGATCATGAACGCGACCGCCACCTTCTTCAGCGTTTTGCTGGCGCACTTCATCTATCAGAACGACAGGATCAGCTACAACAAGGCCCTCGGGTGTATCCTCGGTTTTGCCGGGGTGATGATCGTGAACTTTAACAGCGGCTTGCAGGACTTCCACTTTGTCTGGAACGGGGACGGTTTTGTGGTGCTGGCGGCGTTTATTCTCTCTGCCGCCACGCTCTACGGTAAACGCATTTCTCAGACGGTCGACCCGATGGTGATGACCGGCTGGCAGCTGGCGATTGGCGGGGTGATGCTGGTGGTGGGCGGTTACATCACCGGCGGAACGCTGGCCGTCCCCAGCTTCAAGGCGGCGGCTATCCTCGGCTATCTGACCCTGCTCTCCTCGGTGGCGTTTGCTCTGTGGAGTTTGCTGCTGAAACATAACCGCGTAAGCATGATCGCCCCATTCAACTTTTTAGTGCCGGTCGCCGGAACCGTGCTCTCGGCCATTTTCCTCGGTGAAAATATCCTCGAGATCAAATATGCCGTGGCGCTGGTGCTGGTCTGCTCAGGGATCTGGTGGGTCAATAAAGAGAGTGGAAAGCAGGCCCGGTAAGCCTTACGCCACCGGGCGAACTGCTATTTAGCGCGGATAAAGCTGCCGTCAGACTGACGGGTAAACAGCACCTGCTGGCCGTTTCCGCTGTCAATGGTCAGCCCGGTTACCACGCCGCTCGCATTCTGGCGGATCTGCACCATCTGGCCGTTTTGCAGATTGCTCAGCGGCTTGCCAGCACCTTCAACCTGCGCCATGGCATAGACATCGGTCGGCGGCAGGTTATGATCGCGGAACAGCTGCGCCAGGGTTTTCCCCGGCTCTACCCGATAGGTCCGCCACTGCTGCTCAATACCGGGAGGGGATTGCCGGGACTGGACAGGCGCGGCGGCCTGCTCCTGGGGTTGATCCTCCTGAATCGGCTCCGGCTCAACAGGGGCGATCTGGCCGGGATCGTTAGACGGGGCCACCAGCTGCGTCTGCATCGGCTGTGCGTCGGGCTGCGGCTGCGTCTGCGAACGAATATCCAGTTCGGCATCGCGACGAACCGGCGTCGTCGCGCTGTCGTCCGCGCCGCCTGGCAGCAGAAATCCGACAATCACCATCAACGCACCAATAATAATGCCTCTGCGGTGCAGGGGCGGCAGCGGGTCCATGATGCGAAAGTTATCCGGCGCATGCCAGATTTTCGTCAGGGTAGGTTTTAGTTCAAATGGCCCGGGCATGGCTCTCCTCCTGCTCCGCGTCTTTTTTCCTGTCCCGAGAAGTATAGTTTGCTAACTGCCTGATGAGCGTAACAAAGCCGGCTTCCGTGACACGCATTCGGGAAAAATCCAGATAGTCTCTATTGTTTCCGTTTCGTCGCAATTTGTCATCTTTCCATAAGACAAAGTTTTACCGGATGGAAGGTGGCTGTTATGCTGCCCGCTACTTTAAATGTGATGGAAGGAAATCCCATGACCACCCCGACTTTTGACACAATCGAAGCGCAAGCAAGCTACGGCATTGGTTTGCAGGTAGGACAGCAGCTGAGCGAATCAGGTCTGCAGGGTCTGCTACCTGAAGCGCTGGTGGCGGGTATCGCCGATGCGCTGGAAGGTAAACAACCGGCGGTTCCGGTAGATGTGGTTCACCGCGCGCTGCGTGAAATCCACGAACGTGCTGACTCCGTGCGTCGCGCTCGTTTCGAAGAGATGGCTGCGGCAGGCGAAAAATTCCTCGAAGAGAACCGTGAGCGTGAAGGCGTGAACAGCACCGAAACCGGCCTGCAGTTCCGCGTACTGACTCAGGGTGAAGGCCCAATCCCGGCGCGTACCGACCACGTCCGCGTGCATTACACCGGTAAACTGATCGACGGTACCGTGTTCGACAGCTCCGTTGCCCGCGGCGAACCGGCAGAATTCCCGGTAAATGGCGTGATCCCAGGCTGGATCGAAGCCCTGACCCTGATGCCGGTTGGCTCTAAATGGGAACTGACTATTCCGCAGAACCTGGCCTACGGCGAGCGCGGCGCTGGCGCGTCCATCCCGCCATTCAGCACCCTGGTCTTCGAAGTTGAGCTGCTGGAAATCCTGTAAGCGACCTGCCTCTTCCTCTCCCCGACAGGGGAGGGGAAATCAGTTAAAAAACCTATAGTTACGCGCCAATCAACAGATTATCTTGCAAAAGGTCACAGTAAGTGTATTTTTGTGAGCTGTTTTGCGTTGTTTAAGTGATATGACACTCAGTTTCAACATGTTGTTAACATAATATTTAAATCATAGTATTCATCCCGCCGATTCTTACCTAATATCGATGAGTCCTTAATCGGGGCCGTCGCTTTTCGATGTAATAAAGGGCCAGAAGAGCCTGAACAACACAGGTAGTCACAACAGGAAAACATCACATGGTAGATCAGGTAAAAGTCGTTGCCGACGAAGAGGCACCGTCTGAACAGTCGCTACGGCGCAATCTCACAAACCGTCATATTCAGCTTATCGCCATCGGCGGTGCTATCGGCACCGGGCTGTTTATGGGGTCAGGTAAAACCATTAGCCTTGCCGGTCCGTCGATCATTTTTGTCTATATGATCATCGGCTTCATGCTCTTTTTCGTGATGCGTGCAATGGGAGAGCTGCTGCTCTCGAATCTCGAATACAAATCCTTCAGCGACTTTGCCTCCGACCTGCTCGGGCCGTGGGCGGGTTACTTTACCGGCTGGACCTACTGGTTCTGCTGGGTTGTTACCGGCATGGCCGACGTGGTCGCCATTACGGCCTATGCGCAGTTCTGGTTCCCGGGGCTGTCTGACTGGGTAGCCTCGCTGGCGGTCATCGTCCTGCTGCTGAGCCTTAACCTCGCCACCGTGAAAATGTTCGGTGAAATGGAGTTCTGGTTCGCGATGATCAAAATTGTCGCCATCGTTGGCCTGATCGTGGTCGGCCTGGTGATGGTGATGACGCACTTCACCTCTCCGAGCGGCGTGCAGGCTTCGTTTACCCATCTGTGGAATGACGGCGGCTGGTTCCCGAAAGGGCTGAGCGGATTCTTCGCCGGCTTCCAGATTGCGGTCTTTGCCTTCGTGGGGATTGAGCTGGTGGGCACCACTGCCGCAGAAACCAAAGATCCTGAGAAGTCGCTGCCACGGGCAATTAACTCCATTCCCGTGCGTATCATCATGTTCTACGTCTTCGCGCTGATCGTCATTATGTCGGTTACGCCGTGGAGCTCCGTCGTCCCTACCAAGAGCCCGTTCGTTGAGCTGTTTGTGCTGGTAGGCCTGCCGGCTGCGGCGAGCCTGATTAACTTCGTGGTGCTGACGTCAGCGGCCTCTTCGGCCAACAGCGGCGTGTTCTCCACCAGCCGTATGCTGTTTGGTCTGGCCCAGGAAGGCGTAGCGCCGAGCGCGTTCGCGAAGCTCTCTAAGCGTGCAGTTCCGGCGAAAGGGCTGACCTTCTCCTGTATCTGCCTGCTGGGCGGCGTGGTGATGCTCTACGTGAACCCAAGCGTGATTGGCGCGTTCACCATGATCACCACCGTCTCTGCGATCCTGTTCATGTTCGTCTGGACCATCATCCTGTGCTCGTACCTGGTGTACCGCAAACAGCGTCCGCACCTGCATGAAAAATCGATCTACAAGATGCCGCTTGGCAAGCTGATGTGCTGGGTCTGCATGGCATTCTTCGTGTTCGTACTGGTTCTGCTGACGCTGGAAGAGGATACCCGTCAGGCGCTGATCGTTACGCCGCTGTGGTTTATCGCGCTGGGGCTGGGCTGGCTGTTTATCGGTAAGAAACGTATGGCAGGTGTAAGGTAAAAGCAAAACGGCAACTTCGGTTGCCGTTTATAGGCCCGGTAAGCGTTAGCGCTACCGGGCTTTTTTATTCCCCGGCAAGCGCCCGCGGGAACAGCACGTTATTCTCAAGACTAATGTGTTCCATCAGGTCGTCAATCATCTCGTTAATCCCGTTATACATCGCGCGCCAGGTGGTGCAGGCATCCGCAGGCGGGGTCACGTTATGGGTGATGTGCTTAATCACTTCGACCAGTTCACCGGCGTCGTCGTGTTCGCTTTCCATCACGCTGATAGGCCCCATCGCCTGGCTACCCATCCCCTGTTTGATCATCGGGAACAGGATCTGCTCCTCTTTCATCATGTGGCTGGAGAGCTCTTCATGCAGCAGGGTCAGGTTTTTCGCCAGGCCGCGCGGAACGGAGGCTTTTTCGGCATGGACGCGCTCAACCTTGGTGGCCTGCAGGATCAGCTCCGGCAGCTGTTCGCGGTGGCGGTCATGGAAACGCACGATGATGTGGTCGATGATCTCTGCCAGCGCCACGCTGCGCCAGTCTTTTTCCAGCGGCTGCTCGGCCAGTTTTGCCAGTTCAGCTTCGATGAGGTCCAGATCCAGTTCCTTGCGCGATGCGGCACGCGCCAGGGTCTGCTTACCGCCGCAGCAGTAATCCATATCGTATTTACGAAACAGCGCGGAAGCGCGTGGGATGGAGAGCGCCAGCTCGCCTAAAGGTTGGTCGCGGAAGGCCATGGTCGTTACCTCATCGTTACTTGATAAGATGTATTTTAAATGCATCTTTAAGGTGAAGATATAACCCTTTAGGAGCAGAGGATTAAAAAGGGGGCAATTCACAAAAGTTTCTTATGATTTAACTTGCTGAATGGATTTGATAATTTCCAAATAATAGGGGTGGTTAGACCACGATTTGTTAAATAACACGCCCTCCCTGCCGATATACCCCTCAGACAATATCCTGCTAAAGAAGACTGAGAATGTTTAAACGTATTAAAGTAATCACCCTGTTAGTCTCGGTGCTGCTGGTGCTGGGGGTGATGCAAATCATCGCGGCGTCGGTATTTATCAATGCCCTGAATAACGATAAGGACAATTTCACCGTCTCCCAGCTCTCAAGCCAGAACGTGGCGGAGTTTACCGACGCGTGGATCAGCCTGAACCAGGCGCGCGTCACCCTTAACCGCGGCATGCTCCGTCTGCAGAGCAGCACGGCGAGCGAAATCAACGGCGGCCAGTTGGGCGAGCTGGTGACGGCGGGCAAAAACCTGCTGGCAGAAGCCCAGGGACACTACGACAAATATTACGCCCTGCCGGAAACGCCGGGTCTGGATGAGAAGCTGGCCGATCGGCTGGAAGAGCAGTACCGCGCTTACCACACCACGCTGACAAAAATGAACGAGCTGCTGGCCCAGGGCAACCTAGACGACATGTTCAGGCAGAATGCCGAGCAGAAGCAGGTGGCAATGCAGGCTGTTTATCGTGAATGGCGTGAAGCCCAGGCGAAGCTGGCCAGCGCAGGCATTGTCGACAACGAGAACGACTACCAGCGGATTCTGTGGATCCTGACGGCAATTATGGTGATTGTGGTGGCGGTGATTGTCGCCAGCTGGATCGCCATGCGCAACGTGCTGCTGAAGCCGCTGCACGAGGTGATTGCCCATATTCGCGCCATTGCCGCAGGGGATCTGACCCAGCCCGTTAACGCCGAAGGTCACAATGAAATGGCGATGCTGGCGCATAACGTACACGAGATGCAGAAGGCGCTGGCTAACACCGTGGGCGTGGTTCGCGATGGGGCAGATACCATCTATACCGGTGCCGGTGAAATCTCCGCAGGCAGCAACGACCTCTCTTCCCGTACCGAGCAGCAGGCGGCCTCGCTGGAAGAGACCGCCGCCAGCATGGAACAGCTGACCGCCACCGTGAAGCAGAACGCCGATAACGCCCGTCAGGCGTCACGCCTGGCGCTGGATGCCTCCAGTACCGCGAAGAAGGGCGGGAACGTGGTTGAAGGCGTAGTGCGCACCATGGACGAGATTGCCAACAGCTCCAGCAAAATCGCCCAGATCACCAACGTGATTGACGGTATCGCCTTCCAGACCAACATCCTGGCGCTGAACGCGGCGGTAGAAGCGGCGCGTGCCGGAGAGCAGGGACGCGGGTTTGCGGTGGTGGCTGGGGAAGTGCGTACGCTGGCCCAGCGCAGCGCCCAGGCGGCGAAAGAGATTAAAGGGCTGATCGACGACTCTGGCGCGCGCGTCAGCGCCGGTTCCGCGCTGGTGAACGAAGCCGGGGAGACGATGGCGGAGATCGTCAGCGCCGTTACCCGCGTTACCGATATCATGGGCGAAATTGCTTCCGCTTCTGATGAGCAGAGCCGGGGTATCGATCAGGTCGGTCAGGCGGTGGCCGAGATGGATCGCGTGACCCAGCAGAACGCCTCGCTGGTTGAGGAGTCTGCGGCGGCGGCGGCGGCGCTGGAAGAGCAGGCAGCGCGCCTGAACGAGGCGGTGGCGGTGTTTAAGATTACGAAGAGCCAGACGGCGAAGGCCGCGCCGGTGAAAACCTATACCGCAAAAGCGAAGCCGGTGCTGGCGACGACGGACGCGAACTGGGAAACCTTCTAAAACCTGCCGGGTGGCGCTTCGCCTTACCCGGCCTGGGAAGTGTGCGGCCTGTTGCCCTCACCCCAACCCTCTCCCACCGGGAGAGGGAGCACACATTAAAAACGGCAACCCCGGGGTTGCCGTTTTGCTTTTACCTCGCCGCCGGGCGATACCTACAGCTCCGAAGCCGGAACAACCAGGGGTTTTTCCGGTTTCGCGCTCACCGCAATCACCACGCCTACCACCAGCAACACAATCCCCGTGCCGGTTAACAGCGGCGGCAGACTCTGGCGCATCAGGAAGGTATACAGCAGCCCGGCCAGGGTTTCGAAGACAATCAGCGGCCCTAAAACCACCGTCGGTAATTTCTGGCTGGCAACGTTCCAGCATAGCGCACCCACCCACGAGCAACAGACGGCAATCGCAACCATCAGCCCAAGGAAGACCCACGGGCGCGGCCCCAGCGGAAGCGCAAAGTCCGGCTGCTGCACGTTCAGCCATGCGCAGGCGGCGAGATACCCCACCACCGAGACCGGCAGCGTCACCAGCGCCTGGGCGGTGGCCCACATCATCGGATGCTTGTCGGGGTTTTCCCGCAGCCAGCGGGCGTTACGCAGGGCATACCATGCCCAGCAGACCACCGACACCGACGCCAGCAGGATCCCGGACACATAGCGCCAGCCGCTGCCCCCGGCCACACCATGACGCAGCTCGGCGATATTCACGCACACCAGCCCCAGCGCAATGGCAAGCAGTCCGGGGACCATCTTCGACCACGGCAGTTTACCGTCGCGCTGGCTGTAGAGCAGATTGGCGAACACCGGGATCACCACCGGCAGGGTGCCAATGATCATCGTCGAGACGGGTGCCCCGGTACGCTGGATTGCGCTTGCCAGGCAGATGTAATAGATCACATTGCCCATCATGGTCAGCGACAGCGCGGTCAGCCAGTCCCGGCCTTTAAGCTGGCGCAACCGTACCCGGCCCAGCCAGGCGATTGGCAGGGCGATAAGCCCCAGCGCCAGATAGCGTCCCATCGACTGCAACGCCGCCGGGTATTCCGGGACGATCAGCGGACCAACAAAAATCAGCCCCCACATCAACCCTGCAAGCAGGGCATACAACACGCCGCTAATCATTTTTCCATCCATCTTATTTGAACCTACTGGCAGTGTAGAAAGACAAAAGGGGGGACGTATTGTATGAGATTGCGCATTAGCGCTGCGTTACCTGTTTCTGGTAGCGCACGGGAGTGATGCCGTACCGACGCGTAAACGCCCGGGTCAGGTGCGACTGATCGGTCAGGCCCGTCGCAGCGGCAACTTCTGCCGCAGGCAGTCCCTGGGTGAGAAAGGCTTTGGCGCGCCACAGGCGGATGGCCATCAGCATCTGATGGGGTGTGACGTGAAAATGGGCCTTGAACTGGCGCTGGAAATGGTACGGACTGAGCGACACCACCTGCGCCAGCTCATCGAGGGTCAGGGAGTGCATATAGTTGTCATGCAGATAGTCGCGCACCCGCTCGAAGCGATGTGCCCCTTCGTGCAGGACAGGCGCATGGCGCGCCAGCGGTTTAAAGGTATCAATCAGGTCCAGCAGCAAGCCTTTTTGCGCCAGCGGATCGTCGGTGTGCCACAGGCCATAAATGAGCTGGCAAATCTGCTGCGAACGGCGGGGATCGTGGCGGGTTACGTCGCTGAACCACCAGTGGCGGATGCCGGTCACCTCTTCAAGCAGATCCGGTTCGAGATAGATCATCCGGTAGCGCCAGCCGTCGGCGGTCTCGGCCTCGCCGGTGTGAAGTTCATCAGGGTTCATGGTGACGACGGAGTGGACCGGGGCGACATACTGCGTCCCGCGATAGCGAAAGCGTTCGGCACCGGCTTCAATGGCGCCGATCCCGAAGGCCTCGTGGGTATGGGGCTCAAACGCGTAGCGGGAGATATGGGCGTGATACAGTTCGACGCCAGGCACCTGCGCCAGATGGCGAAAGCGCGCGCTGTCTCTCTCATCGAAGAACTGTTCGGGTACGCCTTGCACGGTGAGCCTCCTCGCGGGTCAGACTGTCATTATCAGAGATGACCCGCGGGGATGCCACACTAATTAACGACATTTTAACAATTACAGGATGCCCTTCACGCTCTCAGCAAGCGTTGTGGTCGGGCGACCCAGCAGCGCGCTCAGGGTGCGGCTTTCATCAAACAGACCGCCTTTCGAGGCGCCCACGTCGGAGTCGGCCAGCATATCCGCCAGGCCCGCCGGTAAGCCAACGCCCTTCAGCGCGGCGGCAAAATCGGCTTCGCTCAGGTTCTGATAGACCACGTTTTTACCGCTCTGGCGGCTGAGTTCGGCTGCAAGTTCTCCTAATGTCCACGCGTGGTCGCCCGCCAGCTCATATACTTTACCGGCATGGCCCTCTTCGCTGATGACGCGGGCGGCGGCAGCGGCATAGTCGGCGCGGGTGGCAGAGGCGATTTTGCCTTCACCGGCGGCACCGATGAAGACGCCGTGCTCCAGTGCAGGCGGGGCGCTGGCGAGATAGTTTTCGGTATACCAGCCGTTACGCAGCAGGGCATAAGGAATGCCCGACTCTGCCAGGGCGCGTTCGGTGGCGACATGCTCCACGTGCAGGCCCAGCGGCGAGGTATCGGCATGCAGCAGGCTGGTATAGGCGATGAACTTCACGTCCGCCGCTTTTGCCGCGTTAATAACGTTCTGATGCTGCGGGGCGCGCTGGCCCACTTCGCTGGAGGAGATGAGCAGCAGCTTATCCACCCCTGCGAGCGCACGGGTGAAGGCGGCCTGGTCGGTGTAATCGGCCTGACGCACGGTCACGCCCTGCTGGCTCAACGCCTCAGCCTTTGCCGGGTTGCGTACAATGGCGACCAGTTGGCTGGCCGGAACGGTTTTCAGGAGCTGTTCAATAACGAGTTGGCCGAGCTGGCCGGTAGCGCCGGTGATTGCGATCATGATGATTATCCTTCGTATCGGGTGACTGTTGTGGCACACTATCACTCAAACTAACTTTTAGTAAGTACGCACAAAAAGGTAAGTATCAAATGACGAATCAGACCCTCAGCGAGCAGCTGCGCGACGGCAACCTGTTTGCCGAGCAGTGTCCTTCCCGGGATGTGCTCAAGCATGTGACCAGCCGCTGGGGCGTGCTGATTCTGGTGGCGCTGCGTGATGGAACGCATCGCTTCAGCGATCTGCGTCGCAAGATGGGTGGGGTGAGCGAGAAGATGCTGGCCCAGTCGCTGCAGGCGCTGGAGCAGGATGGCTTTATCAACCGGGTGTCGTATCCGGTGGTGCCCCCGCACGTGGAGTACAGCCTGACCCCGCTGGGGGAAGAGGTAAGCGAGAAGGTGGCGGCGCTGGCCGACTGGATAGAGCTGAACTTACCGCAGGTGATGAGTAACAGGGGGGAGCGGGCGGCGTGATTATATAAAATTGTGCGGCCTGATGCCCTCACCCCAACCCTCTCCTTTGGTCCGAGGGCGCAAACACTAAAAACGGCAACTTGCGTTGCCGTTTTGCTTTTACCTCGCCTTACCCGGCCTACATAAACGACTATTTGCTCAAATCTAATTGATAAATCGCAAATCCGATCTCATCGGTGGCGACCTGCTGCATCGGGTACTGCGCTTTCTCTTTGATAAACGCCGCCGCTTTTTCCGTTGGCGCGGTCTCAAAGCGAACATCCAGCTTCACGTCGCTGTGGATGGGGGCCAGACGCCAGTTGTTGTCCGCTGCCGGATGGATTTCGCCACGCTTCTTCGACTGCTCGCCAATCCACGCCGCCAGCACCGAGCGGTTCTCATCCGGTGAGGCGAAGGCGATATGGCTGTCGCCGGTTCCGGCAAACTTCCCGCCGTAGGCGCGGTAGTTGTTGGTCGCCACCAGGAAGGTCGCTTTCGGGTCGATCGGCTTGCCGTTAAAGGTCAGGTTCCTGATGCGCTCGGCCTGGGCATTCACCACCTGGCATTCGCCGTCATATTTCGCCGGCTGCGACACGTCAATCTGGTACTCCACGCCGTCGATCACGTCGAAGTTATAGGTGCGGAAACCGTCCCAGTTAATCAGCGACTGCGGTTTGCTGCTGTGGGTATCGATCTGGTTGAACTGTCCGGCGGAACACTCCAGCCACTCCTTCACCTCCTGGCCTGTGGCTTTGACCACCACCAGGGTGTTCGGATAGAGATAGAGATCGGCGGCGTTACGGAAGGTCAGCTGGCCTTTCTCCACTTCGACGTAGCTGGCCGGATCGTTTTTACGTCCACCCACCTTAAACGGCGCGGCGGCGGAGAGCACCGGCAGTTTCGCCAGGTCCGGGTCGCCCTGAATATATTTCTCCACGTAGGCTTTCTGCGCCATGTTCACAACCTGTACGGTAGGATCGTCCTGCACCAGTGACAGGTAGCTGTACATGTTGTCGGCGGATTTACCGATCGGTTTGCTGACAAACTCGCGGGTGGCGTCGTGATCGTGCTTCAGCACCTCAACGATGTGCTTATCCTCGGCCACCAGCGCTTTTTTGGCGGCCAGATCGTAAATCGGTCGGGCTTCGGCTTTCGACTGCGTGACCTGCCATTTCCCGGCGTCGTTATTCAGCACCAGATCGACCACCCCAAGGTGATCCCCCCACATGCCCGGCATCACCGCTGGCACGCCGTTCAGGGTTCCTTTCGCAATGTCGGCCCCTTTGATGCTGGCGAAATCTTTGCCCGGGAACACCGCGTGGGCGTGGCCGAAGAGAATGGCGTCCACCCCTTTGACTTCGCTGAGGTAGTAGACCGAGTTTTCCGCCATCGCCTGGTATGGGTCGGCAGAGAGACCCGAGTGCGCCACCACTACCACCAGATCGGCGCCTTTCTCGCGCATCTCCGGCACATACTTGCGGGCGGTTTCGGTGATGTCGTTGACCGTCACTTTGCCGCTCAGGTTAGCCTTATCCCAGGTCATGATCTGCGGCGGGACAAAACCGATATAGCCGATCTTCAGGGTCTGCTGTTTGCCATCCTGATCGACGACTGTCGTTTCTTTAATTAAGTAAGGCGTAAACAGCGGTTTGTTGGTCTTAACGTCGATGATATTGGCGTTAACGTACGGGAATTTGGCCCCGGAGAGCGCCATGTGCAGATAATCCAGCCCGTAGTTAAACTCGTGGTTACCGAGGTTGCCCACTGCGTAATCCAGGGTGTTCAGCGCCTTATAAACCGGATGCACATCGCCCTTTTTCAGACCTTTCGCCGCCATGTAATCCCCAAGCGGACTACCCTGAATTAAATCGCCGTTATCGACCAGCACGCTGTTTTTCACTTCGCTACGGGCGGCATTAATCAGGCTGGCGGTGCGCACCAGGCCAAACTTTTCCGTCGGGGCGTCTTTGTAGTAGTCGAAGTCCATCATATTGCTGTGCAGGTCGGTGGTTTCCATTATGCGGAGATCGACCGTCGCCGCCTGTACGCTCGCTGCAATCAGCGTCGCCAGGAGCGTTGCGCTAAACTTAATCATCAGAGGAGTCCTTTTTTAGATCCAGGCCACAAAAGAATATGTATCTATATTTTTTTGCTTACAGAATTGTGAATCCTGCCAGAAAAAAGGGCCCTGAAACCGGAATTGCTTCACAGATAGCGGATTTATTCACAATGCGATATAAATAAAACAAAGAGTTAAACCCACTGTGTTAACAAAGAGGTGGAGAATGTTAGATAAAATTTGTCAGCTCGCACGGGATGCGGGCGATGCCATTATGCAGGTCTACGATGGCAAGATCCCAATGGACACGATCCGTAAAATCGACGACTCCCCGGTCACTGCAGCCGATCTCGCGGCGCACGGGGTGATCCTGCAGGGTCTGCAGGCGTTGACGCCCGATATTCCGGTGCTGTCCGAAGAAGATCCTCAGCCCTGGGACCTGCGCCAGCACTGGCAGCGTTACTGGCTGGTGGATCCGCTGGACGGCACCAAGGAGTTCATCAAACGTAACGGTGAATTCACGGTAAACATTGCTCTGATTGATAAGGGCAAAGCGGTGCTGGGCGTGGTCTATGCCCCGGTGCTGAAGGTGATGTACAGCGCCGCAGAAGGAAAAGCGTGGAAAGAAGAGTGCGGGGTGCGCAAGCAGATCCAGGTCCGTGACGCCCGGCCACCGCTGGTGGTGATCAGCCGCTCGCATTCGGATAATGAGCTGGAGGAGTATCTGCATCAGCTGGGTGAGCACCAGACGACGTCCATCGGCTCATCGCTGAAGTTCTGCCTGGTGGCAGAAGGGCAGGCGCAGCTTTACCCGCGCTTCGGGCCGACCAACGTCTGGGATACGGCGGCAGGCCATGCCGTTGCCGCCGCTGCGGGTGCACACGTTCACGACTGGCAGGGCAAGCCGCTCGACTATACCCCGCGTGAATCTTTCCTCAATCCGGGCTTCCGGGTCTCGCTTTACTGACCGAGCAGCTTGTGCAGCAGGGCAACCACCTGCTGCACCTCTTCCTGGGTCAGGGCACCGTCTTTCGCCCACTGCACGTTACCGTTTTTATCCAGCACCACGACTGCCGAACTCTCTTCTTCCAGCTGCCAGGCACTGCGCGCGGCACCGTTGCTGTCGACGATGAACTGTGACCACGGATAGAGCTTTTTATTGCTCTCGAGGCTACTGCGCACGAACATGCCGGAGCCCGGGATCGCATCATCGGTGTTCACGACGGTAGTGGTCTGATAAGTATCTTTTGGTAAATGTGCCGCCTTGATCGCTTCAATCAGGGTTGCGTTTTTCTCTTTTGCCGATGTGCGACCGGCAATATGTAGCACCACTCGCACTTTGCCCACGAGCTGCGCGCTATTCCAGGTTTTATAGCTAAACTCATTATTGTCGAGGATCAATTCTCCCCGGTCGGCAATGCCCACCGGCGGCACACGTTGTCCCTTCTCAAAATTATGTGCGGAAGCCATCAGTGGCAGCATCAGGCAGGCAGTTGCCAGGATGTTACGTAAGGTCATGGTGTTTTCCTTTTTGTTTTTAGCAGGTGATCCGACCACTTGGTCTGACGTTTTAATCATAAGTGCGATCGCGGCGCTTTACCCGCAATCCCGGTGCCAGAGTGAGGGGGAACGCACATATCTGCACAAAAACGATGGCTTATACTGCCTGAAAGTTACGTTTGCAAAGAATATTCTGATTATTTGTCATCAAAAGGTAAATAAACTTATGCAGACTGGGTATCACCTTTTTTCTCGTCTATAGTCATTGGGCAACAAAATTTGCGCTCCAGAGGGTCGGCCCGATTGTGGTGCCGCAAGAGCGTATGATTCGCAGGAGATAATAGAATGAAAATTTTCCAACGCTACAATCCGCTTCAGGTAGCTAAATACGTAAAAATCCTGTTCCGTGGACGGTTGTATATCAAGGATGTTGGCGCTTTTGAGTTTGATAAGGGCAAAATCCTTGTCCCAAAAGTGAAGGATAAACAGCACTTTTCTGTGATGTCCGAAGTCAACCGTCAGGTTATGCGTCTGCAAACTGAGATGGCTTAACCAACGTGCTATGCAGTAAAAGAAACGGCTCCCGATGGGAGCCGTTGATGTTTCTGGCTTAGGCCGATACGTTCTCTTCGGCGTCCGGCAGTTTTGGTACCAGCACCGTCGGCTTGTTGTCGATGCGGGTCACCAGCAGCTGGTCGATGCGGTAGTTGTCGATATCCACCACCTCGAACTTGTAGCCCGAGAACTTCACCGAGTCGGTGCGTTTCGGGATCTTACGCAGCATGAACATCATAAAGCCGCCGATGGTCTCGTAGTTGCCCGACTGCGGGAACTCGTCGATATCCAGCACGCGCATGACGTCGTCGATAGGCGTGCCGCCGTCCACCAGCCATGAGTTCTCATCGCGGGCCACAATCTGCTCTTCCAGACCCTGGCCCACCAGATCGCCCATCAGGGTGGTCATCACGTCATTCAGGGTGATGATACCCACCACCAGCGCGTATTCGTTCATGATCACCGCGAAGTCTTCCCCGGCGGTTTTGAAACTTTCCAGCGCTTCGGAGAGCGTCAGGGTGTCCGGGACAATCAGGGTATTGCGGATCTGCACGCCGCTGTTCAGCGCCAGGCTCTGGTTTGCCAGCACGCGGTTGAGCAGGTCTTTGGAGTCGACATAGCCGATGATGTGGTCGATATCTTCATTACACACCAGGAACTTGGAGTGCGGATGTTCCGCCACCTTGGTCTTCAGGCTCTGCTCGTCTTCGTGCAGATCGAACCAGATCACGTTCTCACGCCCGGTCATGGATGACGGCACGGTACGGGATTCCAGCTCAAACACGTTCTCGATCAGCTCATGCTCCTGCTTACGCAGCACCCCCGCCAGCGCGCCGGCTTCGAATACCGCGTAAACGTCATCAGAGGTGATGTCATCTTTACGCACCATCGGCAGCTTAAACAGGCGGAATATGGTATTGGCCAGGCCGTTAAAGAACCACACCAGCGGGCGGAACACGAACAGACAGAAGCGCATCGGGTTGATGATGCGCAAAGCCACGGCTTCGGGCGCAATCATACCGATGCGTTTCGGGGTCAGGTCGGCAAACAGAATGAACAGGCCCGTCACCAGCGAGAAGGAGAGAATAAAGCTCAGCTGCTCGGAAAGCTCCGGAGAGAAGTACTTTGAGAAAAGGGCGTGGAATACCGGCGAGAAAGCAGCATCACCGACAATACCGCCAAGTATGGCGACCGCGTTGAGGCCGATCTGCACCACGGTAAAGAACATCCCCGGGTTTTCCTGCATTTTCAGGACGCGTTGGGCATTCAGGTCGCCATCATCGGCGAGCAGTTTAAGTTTGATTTTACGGGATGCGGCCAGCGAGATTTCTGAAATTGAGAAAAATGCACTGACGGCAATGAGACAAAGTATTACTAAAATACTGTTTAACATATCTTATCCAGCTTATCGCCGGATCCTCGGAGGGAAGTTGGTCATACAGGTGTGTAGAGATTTTGAACACCGGTCCGAAGCAGTAGGCCGGTTATTTCAGCGGCTAGTATAGCGTAAATGTCTGTAAACCCGCCAGAGATCACTTTTTGAGCCGGTTTTGCTCGTAAACGGGCAAAACCGGCTTACTGTTATGCCAGTTGAGGTGGCAGGCAAACGCCGATGCCGCCGATACCGCAGTAGCCGTACGGATTTTTATGCAGATACTGCTGGTGGTCGTCTTCCGCGTAGTAGAACGGCAGCGCGCTGGCGATCTCAGTGGTCACAGGGCGATCGTCACCGGAAGCATGCATCGCCTGCTGGAAACGCGCCAGGCTGTCGCGGGCGGCGGCATCCTGCTCTGGCGTGAGCGGATAGATCGCCGAGCGGTACTGGGTACCGTGGTCGTTGCCCTGACGCATACCCTGCGCCGGGTCGTGGTTTTCCCAGAACACCTGCAGCAGCTGTTCGTAGCTGATGACGTTCGGGTCATACACCACGCGTACCGCCTCGGCGTGGCCGGTCTGGCCGGAGCAGACTTCACGGTAGGTCGGGTTCGGGGTATAACCGCCGGTGTAGCCGGCCGCGGTGCTGTAGACGCCCGGCAGCTGCCAGAACAGGCGCTCGACGCCCCAGAAGCAGCCCATCGCGAACAGGGCGACCGCCATACCGTCCGGAACGTTGGTCATGGAGTGTCCGTTAACCGCGTGCAGGGTGGCGACTGGCATAGGGGTGTTACGTCCCGGTAATGCATCCGCCTGAGCAACAAGGTTTTTTTTATCAAATAAACTCACGGTGTGGCCTCCGGGTAGGTGATGTTTGGGTTAAGGTTGTCACGACGCGTTTAATTGAACACAATAAATGCGGTGAATGAGTCTAGATTTAAACATAAGAAATATTAGGTTGTTTAACCATTTTTCAACCCGTCTATTGGGTTTTGGGCTTAATGCCGTGATTTGCTGCGGAGCGGCACTTCATATGCTTCCAGGGGTGGAAACAAGGATATTCAGGAGAAAACGTGCCAAAAATCCGCCAGTTATGTTTAGTCAGTGTCTTGCTGACAAGCGGAGTCGCCAGCGCGGCGAATGTTCGTTTGCAGGTTGAGGGGCTATCCGGGGCGCTGGAAAAAAACGTACGCGCACAGCTCTCCACGATCCAGAGCGACGAAGTGACGCCAGACCGTCGCTTTCGCGCGCGCGTGGACGACGCCATCCGCGGCGGTTTAAAAGCGCTCGGCTATTACGAACCGACCATCGACTTCGATCTGCGTCCACCTCCTGCCAAAGGGCGGCAGGTGTTGATTGCCCGCGTCAAGCCGGGCGTACCGGTACTGATCGGCGGCACGGACGTGGTGCTGCGCGGCGGCGCGCGCACGGATCATGACTATCTGGATCTGCTGAACACGCGGCCAAAAAACGGCACCGTGCTCAACCACAGCGACTATGACGGCTTCAAAAAAGATCTGACTAAGGTCGCGCTGCGCAAAGGTTACTTCGACAGCCAGTTCAATAAAAGCCAGCTCGGCATCGCCCTCGACAGGCATCAGGCGTTCTGGGATATCGACTACGACAGCGGGGAACGCTACCGCTTTGGCGACGTCACCTTCGAAGGCTCGCAGATCCGCGACGAGTACCTGCAAAGCCTGATCCCCTTTGAAGAGGGGGATTACTATGAATCAAAAGATCTGGCGGAGCTGAACCGCCGTCTGTCAGCCACCGGCTGGTTTAATTCGGTGGTCGTGGCGCCGGAGTTTGATAAGTCGCGGCAGACAAAAGTGCTGCCGCTGCACGGCGTGGTTTCGCCGCGCACCGAGAACACCATCGAGACCGGGGTGGGCTACTCCACCGACGTCGGCCCGCGCGTAAAAGCGTCGTGGAAAAAGCCGTGGATGAACTCCTACGGCCACAGCCTGACCAGCAACCTCAGCCTTTCCGCGCCGGAACAGCAGCTCGATTTCAGCTATAAAATGCCGCTGCTGAAAAACCCGCTTGAGCAATATTACCTGGTGCAGGGCGGCTTTAAGCGCACCGATCTTAACGATACCGAAGCGGACTCCACGACCCTCGCCGTGTCGCGCTACTGGGATCTCTCCAGCGGCTGGCAGCGCGCCATTAACCTGCGCTGGAGCCTCGACCACTTTACCCAGGCCAACGTCACCAACACCACCATGCTGCTCTATCCGGGGGTGATGATCAGCCGGACCCGCTCCCGCGGCGGGCTGATGCCGGACTGGGGCGACTCCCAGCGCTATTCGATAGACTACTCCAATACCGCCTGGGGCTCGGATGTGGATTTCTCCGTGGTACAGGCGCAGAACGTCTGGATCCGCACCTTCTATGACCGCCATCGCTTTGTGGTGCGCGGCAACCTCGGCTGGATCGAAACCGGTGATTTTGAAAAAGTGCCGCCGGATCTGCGCTTCTTCGCCGGGGGCGATCGCAGCATTCGTGGTTATAAATACAAATCCATCGCGCCAAAAGATGACGACGGCAAGCTGATCGGGGCCTCGAAGCTGGCCACCGGCTCGCTGGAGTATCAGTACAACGTCACCGGAAAGTGGTGGGGTGCGACCTTTATCGACAGCGGAGAGGCGGTGAGCGATATCCGCCGCAGCGACTTTAAAACCGGCGCGGGCGTCGGGGTGCGCTGGGAATCACCGGTCGGGCCAATCAAGCTCGATTTCGCCGTGCCGGTGGGCGACAAAGAGGAACACGGTTTGCAGTTCTACATCGGTCTGGGGCCTGAATTATGAGTTTATGGAAGAAAATCAGCCTCGGCGTACTGGTGTTTATCCTGCTGCTGCTGGCTGCGGTGGCTTATCTGGTGGGGACCACCAGCGGCCTGCATCTGCTGTTTAAGGCGGCAGACCGCTGGGTGCCGGGGCTGGAGATCGGCCAGGTCACCGGCGGCTGGCGCGACCTGCATCTGAAAAACGTCCGCTACGACCAGCCGGGCGTGGCGGTGAATGCCGGGGATCTGCATCTGGCGGTGAAGCTCGGCTGCCTGCGCGACAGCAGCCTGTGCATTAACGATCTGTCGTTAAAAGATGTATTTGTGACGATAGATTCGAAAAAAATGCCGCCGTCGGCGCCGGTCGCCGAAGAGGAGAGCGGGCCGCTGGATCTCTCCACGCCGTACCCGATTGCGCTCTACCGGGTGGCGCTGAATAACGTCAACGTCAAAATCGACGACACCACCGTATCGGTGATGGATTTCACCTCCGGCCTGCGCTGGCAGGAGAAAAACCTGACCTTAACCCCGACCAACCTGCAGGGGCTGCTGATTGCCCTGCCGAAAGTGGCGGAAGTGGCGCAGGAGGAGATCGTCGAGCCAAAAATTCAGAACCCGCAGCCGGAAGAGAAACCGCTCGGCGAAACTCTGAAAGATCTCTTCTCTAAACCGGTCCTGCCGGAGATGACCGACGTCCATCTGCCGCTGAACCTCAATATCGAAGAGTTCAAGGGCGAGCAGCTGCGCCTGACCGGTGACACCGATCTGACGGTCTTCAACATGCTGCTGAAAGTGAGCAGCATCGACGGCAACATGAAGCTCGACGCGCTGGATATCGACACCAACCAGGGCAGCGTCAACGCCACCGGCAATGCACTTCTGAAGGATAACTGGCCGGTCGATATCACTCTCAACAGCACCCTGAACATCGACCCGATTAAAGGCGAGAAGGTGAAGCTGAAGGTTGGCGGCGCCCTGCGCGACCAGCTGGAGTTTGGCGTTAACCTCTCCGGCCCCGTAGACGTGGTGCTGCGCGGCCAGACCCGGCTGGCGGAGGCGGGCCTGCCGCTCAACCTGGAGGTGGTCAGCGAGCAGCTGTACTGGCCGTTTACCGGCGAGAAGCAGTACCAGGCCGATGACGTGAAGCTGAAGCTCACCGGCAAGATGACCGACTACACCCTGTCGTTCCGCACGTCAGTGAAGGGGGAGGGGCTGCCGCCTGCGGGTATCACCCTGGATGCGAAAGGCAACGAGCAGCAGATTAACCTCGATAAGCTGACGGTCGCGGCGCTGGAGGGCAAAACCGAGCTGACGGCGCTGCTCGACTGGCAGAAAGCGATCAGCTGGCGCGGCGAGCTGAAGCTCACCGGGATCAACACCGCCAAAGAGGTGCCGGACTGGCCTTCGAAGCTCGACGGCCTGATTAAGACGCGCGGCAGTCTGTACGGCGGCAGCTGGCAGATGGAGGTGCCGGAGCTGAAAATCACCGGCAACGTGAAGCAGAATAAAGTGGATGTGAACGGCTCGCTGAGGGGCAACAGCTACCTGCAGTGGGTGATCCCGGGCCTGCACGTCGCGCTCGGTCGCAACACCGCCGACATCAAGGGCGAGCTGGGGGTGAAAGATCTCGATCTCGACGCCACCATCGACGCGCCGAATCTTGATAATGCCCTGCCTGGACTGGGCGGCACCGCGAAAGGACTGGTTAAGGTGCGCGGTACGGTCGAAGCGCCACAGCTGCTGGCGGATATCACCGCCAACAGCCTGCGCTGGCAGGAGCTCACCATCGCCCGCGTGCGGGTGGACGGCGACGTGAAATCCACCGACCAGATCGCCGGGCATTTGAACCTGCGGGTGGATCGGATTTCCCAGCCGGGCGTTAACCTTGACCAGGTGACGCTGGAGGCCAAGGGCAGCGAGAAGCAGCACGACCTGCAGCTGCGCATTCAGGGTGAACCGGTTTCCGGCCAGCTGCATCTGGCGGGCAGTTTTGACCGCAAAGAGACGCGCTGGAAAGGGACTCTGGATAACACCCGCTTCGCCACCCCGGTGGGGCCGTGGTCGTTAACCCGGTCGATTGCCCTGGATTACCGCAACGCGGAGCAGAAAATCAGCATCGGGCCACACTGCTGGACCAACCCGAACGCCGAGCTGTGCGTGCCTCAGACCATTGACGCGGGCGCAGAAGGGCGGGCGGTGGTTAACCTCAACCGCTTCGATCTGGCGATGCTCAAGCCGTTCATGCCGGACACCACCCAGGCGAGCGGCGTCTTCAGCGGCAAGGCGGATGTCTCCTGGGATGCCACCAAACCGGGGCTGCCGGAGGGTAACGTCACGCTCGCCGGGCGTAACGTGAAGGTGACCCAGGTGGTGAACGATGCGCCGCTACCGCTGGCGTTCGATACCCTGAATCTCACCGCCGATCTGCATAACAACCGCGCCGAGCTGGGCTGGCTGATCCGTCTTGCCAACAACGGCCAACTGGACGGCCAGATCCAGGTGACCGATCCGCAGGGACGGCGCAATCTGGGCGGCAACGTTAATATCCGCAATCTCAACCTGGCGATGGCCAACGCCATCTTCTCCCGCGGTGAGAAGGCGGCAGGCATGCTGAATGCCAACTTACGTCTGGCGTGCAGCGCGCAAAGCCCGCAGCTGTTTGGTCAGTTGCAGCTGAACGGGGTGGATATCGACGGCAACTTTATGCCGTTCGATATGCTGCCGAGCCAGCTGGCGATGAACTTCAACGGCATGAGCTCGACCCTGGCGGGCACCGTGCGCACCCAGCAAGGGCAGATCAACCTCAGCGGCGATGCGGACTGGAGCCAGCTTGATAACTGGCGCGCGCGCGTCGCGGCCAAAGGCAGCAAGGTGCGTATCACCGTGCCGCCGATGGTGCGTTTAGACGTCTCGCCGGACGTGGTCTTTGAGGCCACGCCACAGCTGTTCACCCTTGATGGCCGCGTTGATGTGCCGTGGGCGCGTATCGTGGTGCATGAGCTGCCGGAAAGCGCGGTGGGCGTCTCCAGCGATGAGGTGATGCTCAACAACAACCTGCAGCCGGAGGAGCCGCAGAGCGCCTCTATCCCGATCAACAGCAACCTGATTGTGCACGTGGGCAACAACGTCCGTCTGGATGCGTTTGGGCTGAAGGCAAGGCTGACCGGCGATCTGAAAGTCGCGCAGGATAAGCAGGGTCTGGGCCTGAACGGGCAGATCAACATCCCGGAAGGGCGCTTCCATGCCTACGGCCAGGATTTGATTGTGCGTAAAGGCGAGCTGCTGTTCTCCGGTCCGCCGGACCAGCCGCTGCTGAATATCGAAGCGATCCGTAATCCTGAGGCCACCGAAAATGACGTGATCGCCGGGGTGCGCGTGACCGGCACCGCGGATGAACCGAAAGCGGAAATTTTCTCCGACCCGGCAATGTCCCAGCAGGAAGCGCTCTCATACCTGCTGCGCGGGCAGGGGCTGGACAGCAATCAGAGCGACAGCGCGGCGATGACCTCAATGTTAGTCGGCCTGGGGGTTGCACAAAGTGGTCAGGTTGTGGGTAAAATCGGCGAGACCTTTGGCGTAAGCAACCTGGCGCTGGACACCCAGGGGGTCGGTGACTCCTCTCAGGTGGTGGTCAGCGGTTATGTACTGCCGGGTCTGCAGGTGAAATATGGTGTGGGGATCTTTGACTCGCTGGCGACGCTCACGTTACGCTATCGCCTGATGCCTAAGCTATATCTGGAAGCGGTGTCTGGCGTAGACCAGGCACTCGATTTGCTCTATCAGTTTGAGTTTTAGCAATGCGAATATTTGTCTACGGCAGTTTAAGAACGAAGCAGGGCAACAGCCACTGGATGACCAACGCCCAGTTGCTGGGTGATTACAGTATCGAAAACTACCAGCTGTACAGCCTGGGCCACTATCCAGGCGCCGTTCCGGGGGAAGGAGCAGTACAGGGTGAGGTTTATCGTATTGATAATGCCACGCTGGCCGAACTTGATGCCTTGCGCACCAAAGGCGGGGAATACGCTCGCCGGTTGATCCAGACGCCCTACGGCAGTGCATGGATGTACGTGTACCAACGTTCGGTGGAAGGTTTAACGCTGATTGAAAGCGGTAACTGGTTAGACAGAGACCAGTACTGATACGGATAACGCCACCTTCGGGTGGCGTTGTTTTTTGCGCGTTACCTCGTATTTTGCCCTGCAAGTTTTGGCTTTCTCTCATTTTTCTTTGCCGCGCTTTCCTGAATCACTCTGCAAATAAATTTTGTGCTGGCCTGCAAATCTGCACTGGCGTAAAACAGTCATCGCACCTTTTTGAGTTATACTTTGTATAACTCTGGAGGAGCTGTGATGCGTATTACAATCAAAAAATGGGGCAACAGTGCGGGTGTGGTCATTCCCGGCGTTGTCATGCAGGAACTCAATATGCAGGTGGGCCAAAGTATGGATGCTCAGGTGGTAGACAATCAGCTGGTGCTGACGCCGGTAAGTAAAGGTTATTCTCTGGAGGCGTTGCTGGCGCAATGCGATATGACTGCGCCAGAGATTGGCGAAGAAGCGCTGTGGGGCAAGTCAGACCCGACAGGCAATGAAGTATGGTAAAGGCCCGTGGTTTTGAGCGGGGCGATATCGTCCGGGTCAGGTTTTCACCTTCATCGGGCCATGAGCAGCAAGGCGAAGGCCGTCCGGCGCTGGTGCTTTCCGTCAGCGCATTCAATCAGCTCGGCATGGTGCTCGTCGCGCCCATTACCCAGGGCGGGAATTTTGCCCGCTACGCTGGGTTTTGTGTGCCCGTCAGCTGTGAGGAGGGAGACGTGCAGGGCGTCATTATGGTCAATCAGATCCGCATGATGGACCTGAAGGCCCGGCAGGCCATAAAGATTGCGGTTGCGACGGATGACGTCGTGCAGGATGCGCTTATGCGCCTGCAGGCAATCGTTGATTAATGGTTGGTAGGCCGGGTAAGGCGCAGCCGCCACCCGGCAACCGACAGGCACAAAAAAGCCCCGGCTCGCGGGGCTTTATTAGCAGCGGTAAGAATTACTTCTTAGCGCGCTCGAAGGAGGCAATGATTTCGGCTTTCGCCGCTTCTGCATTGTCCCAGCCTTCCACTTTCACCCATTTGCCTTTCTCGAGATCTTTATAGTGCTCGAAGAAGTGGGCGATCTGCGCTTTCAGCAGCTCTGGCAGGTCGTTCACATCTTTGATGTGATCGTACTCTTTGCTCAGCTTGGTGTGCGGTACCGCAACCAGTTTCGCATCTTCACCGGCTTCGTCGGTCATTTTCAGCACGCCAACTGGACGGCAGCGAATGACGGAGCCCGGCTGCAGTGGGTACGGCGTTGGGACCAGAACGTCTACCGGGTCACCGTCCAGAGACAGGGTGTGGTTGATGTAACCGTAGTTGCACGGATAGAACATCGCGGTAGACATGAAACGGTCAACGAACAGTGCGCCGGTGTCTTTGTCGATTTCGTATTTGATAGGATCAGCGTTCGCCGGGATTTCGATAACTACGTAGATGTCTTCCGGCAGTTCTTTACCCGCTGGGACGTTGAGTAAGCTCATGTCTGTGTCCTTTAAAATGATTGGTAATCAAGTGGCGAGTATTATAGCCAACTGGCGCGGAATGTCTCCGCCTGTTTTCGCCATTCCCTTCACCTGAAGGCCACTATCAGCCCATTCTCATGACAAGATAATCCATAAACTCAGCCGCTTTTTTCATGGGTGAGTGAAAGCGATTACAAACTTGTGATTAACGTTTTATTCACTTTTCCGAAGTGTGATGTAACACACTCCGTTACATCTCGCATTGTCTATAGTTTGGTCGCAGAACATCTTTTACCCAACAATAAACTACCCTACGAGGACGCACTTATGTGGAAGCGCTTACTTCTTGTCACAGCAGTTTCGGCAGCCATGTCGTCTATGGCGATGGCCGCCCCTTTAACCGTAGGATTTGCGCAGGTCGGCTCCGAGTCCGGCTGGCGCGCCGCTGAGACCAACGTCGCGAAGAGCGAGGCCGAAAAGCGCGGTATCACGCTGAAAATCGCCGATGGTCAGCAAAAACAGGAAAACCAGATCAAAGCGGTACGCTCTTTTATCGCCCAGGGCGTTGACGCCATCTTCATTGCCCCGGTCGTGGCGACGGGCTGGGAACCGGTCCTGAAAGAAGCGAAAGATGCTGAAATTCCGGTCTTCCTGCTCGATCGTTCCATCGATGTAAAAGACAAATCTCTCTATATGACCACCGTCACCGCCGACAACGTGCTGGAAGGCAAATTGATCGGTGAGTGGCTGGTGAAACAGGTGGATGGCAAGCCGTGTAACGTGGTTGAGCTGCAGGGCACCGTCGGCGCCAGCGTGGCTATCGACCGTAAGAAAGGCTTTGCCGACGCCATCTCCAAAGCGTCAAACATCAAAATCATCCGCTCCCAGTCCGGCGACTTTACCCGCAGTAAAGGTAAAGAGGTTATGGAAAGCTTTATCAAAGCTGAGAACAACGGCAAGAACATCTGCATGGTTTACGCCCATAACGACGACATGGTGATCGGTGCCATCCAGGCCATTAAAGAAGCGGGCCTGAAGCCGGGTACCGACATCCTGACCGGCTCCATCGACGGCGTTCCGGATATCTATAAAGCGATGATCGACAAAGAGGCCAACGCCAGCGTTGAGCTGACGCCAAACATGGCAGGCCCGGCCTTCGACGCGCTGGAGAAATTCAAGAAAGACGGCACCATGCCGGAGAAAGTCACCATCACCAAATCCACGCTCTATCTGCCTGATACGGCTAAAGAAGAGTTAGAGAAAAAGAAAAATATGGGCTACTGATCCCTTGCCCCTCACCCCGCCCTCTCCCCAGAGGGGAGAGGGAGAAAGGCAGGGCGGAGCTGGAAATTAACAATTGGCACGATCAATCCCCTCTCCCCTCCGGGGAGAGGGTTAGGGTGAGGGGGAAATCATGACCACCAACCAACACCAGGAAATCCTCCGCACAGAAGGATTGAGCAAGTACTTTCCCGGCGTAAAAGCGCTGGATAGCGTCGATTTCAGTCTGCGCCGTGGCGAGATCATGGCCCTGCTGGGAGAGAACGGCGCCGGGAAATCGACCCTGATTAAAGCCCTGACCGGCGTGTATCACGCCGATCGCGGCACTATCTGGCTGGAAGGCCATGCTATATCGCCAAGAAATACCGCCCATGCCCAGCAGCTGGGGATCGGGACGGTCTACCAGGAAGTGAACCTGCTGCCGAACATGTCGGTAGCGGATAACCTGTTTATCGGCCGCGAGCCGCGACGTTTTGGCTTTTTGCGCCGCAAAGAGATGGAAGCCCGCGCCACCAGGCTGATGGAGTCTTACGGCTTCTCCCTCGACGTGCGCGAGCCGCTGAACCGTTTTTCGGTGGCGATGCAGCAGATCGTCGCCATCTGCCGCGCCATCGATCTCTCCGCCAAAGTGCTGATCCTCGATGAACCCACCGCCAGCCTGGATACCCAGGAGGTGGAGATGCTTTTCACCCTGATGCGCCAGCTGCGCGACCAGGGGGTAAGCCTGATTTTCGTCACTCATTTCCTCGATCAGGTGTATGAGGTGAGCGACCGCATTACCGTCCTGCGTAACGGCAGTTTTGTCGGCTGCCGCGAAACCCGCGAGCTGCCGCAGATCGAGCTGGTCAAAATGATGCTCGGCCGCGAGCTGGAGACCAACGCCCTGCAACGGGCGGGCCGCACGCTGCTTAGCGAGAAACCTATTGCGGCGTTCAAGGATTACGGCAGGAAGGGCACCATCGCGCCCTTTGACCTTGAGGTGCGTCCGGGCGAGATTGTCGGTCTGGCGGGTCTGTTAGGCTCAGGCCGTACCGAAACGGCGGAGGTGATCTTCGGGATCAAACCTGCCGACAGCGGCACGGCGATGATCAAAGGCAAACCCCAGGCGCTGCGCTCTCCGCATCAGGCTTCCAGCCTCGGGATCGGCTTCTGCCCGGAAGACCGTAAAACCGACGGTATTATTGCCGCCGCCTCGGTGCGCGAGAACATCATTCTGGCCCTGCAGGCCCAGCGCGGCTGGCTGCGGCCCATTCCGCGTAAAGAGCAAAACGCCATTGCCGAGCGCTTCATTCGCCAGCTCGGTATTCGTACCCCGAGCGCGGAGCAGCCTATCGAGTTCCTCTCCGGCGGTAACCAGCAGAAGGTGCTGCTGTCGCGCTGGCTGCTGACCAAACCGCAGTTCCTGATCCTCGACGAACCGACCCGTGGTATCGACGTGGGGGCGCACGCGGAAATTATCCGCCTGATCGAAACCCTCTGCGCCGACGGTCTGGCGCTGCTGGTTATCTCCTCGGAGCTGGAGGAGCTGGTGGGGTATGCCGATCGGGTGATCATCATGCGCGACCGTCAGCAGGTGGCCGAGATCCCGCTGGACGCGCTCTCCGTTCCGGCCATCATGAACGCCATTGCGGCATAAGGAGTAGATCGTGATGCCACGTTCACTTTCTCAAACCGGCGAGCCGAAGCGCCGCTTCAGCTGGCCCACCGGCACGCCGCAAATCATTGCCCTGGTGCTGGTATTGCTGGTGGATAGCCTCGTTTCGCCGCATTTTTATCAGATTATCCTCCAGGATGGCCGCCTGTTCGGCAGTCCGATTGATATCTTAAACCGCGCCGCGCCGGTGGCCCTGCTGGCGATCGGCATGACGCTGGTGATTGCCACCGGCGGTATCGACCTGTCGGTGGGGGCGGTGATGGCCATTGCGGGCGCGACGGCGGCGTCGATGACCGTGGCTGGACACAGCCTGCCGGTGGTGCTGCTGGTAACCCTCGGCACCGGGGTGCTGGCGGGACTATGGAACGGCATCCTGGTGGCGCTCCTCAAGATACAGCCCTTCGTTGCGACCCTGATTTTAATGGTCGCCGGACGCGGGGTGGCGCAGCTGATCACCTCCGGGCAGATCGTCACCTTTAACGCCCCTAATCTGGCGTGGATCGGCAGCGGTTCGCTGCTGTTCTTCCCGACGCCGGTGATTATCGTGGTGGTCACGCTGATCGCCTTCTGGCTCTTTACCCGCAAAACCGCCCTCGGGATGTTTATCGAAGCGGTAGGGATCAACATACGCGCCGCGAAAAACGCCGGGGTCAGCACCCGCCTGATGGTGATGCTGACCTACGTCTTAAGCGGGGTGTGCGCCGCCATTGCCGGGGTGATTGTCGCGGCCGATATTCGCGGGGCGGATGCCAATAACGCCGGTCTGTGGCTGGAGCTGGACGCGATCCTCGCGGTGGTGATTGGCGGCGGCTCGCTGATGGGCGGGCGCTTCAACCTGCTGCTGTCGGTGGTGGGGGCGCTGATTATCCAGGGGATGAACACCGGTATTCTGCTGTCTGGCTTCCCGCCGGAACTCAACCAGGTGGTGAAAGCGGTGGTGGTGCTCTGCGTGCTCATCGTGCAGTCGCCGCGCTTTATCAGTCTCATTAAGGGGATGCGTGGTCATGATAAAACGTAATTTACCGCTCATGATAACCCTGGGCGTGTTTGTGCTGGGGTATCTCTACTGTCTGACGCAGTTCCCCGGCTTTGCCTCAACGCGGGTGATCTGCAATATCCTGACCGATAACGCCTTTCTGGGGATCATCGCCGTCGGCATGACCTTCGTGATCCTCTCCGGCGGGATCGACCTCTCCGTCGGGTCGGTCATCGCCTTTACCGGCGTCTTTCTGGCAAAAGCGATTGGCTACTGGGGGATCTCCCCGCTGCTGGCCTTCCCGCTGGTGCTGGCGATGGGCTGCGCCTTTGGCGCCTTTATGGGGCTGCTGATCGACGCCCTGAAAATTCCGGCATTCATTATCACCCTCGCCGGGATGTTCTTCCTGCGCGGCGTCAGCTATCTGGTGTCGGAGGAGTCGATCCCGATTAACCATCCGGTATACGACACCCTCTCCAGCCTGGCGTGGAAAATCCCCGGCGGCGGCCGTCTGAGTATTCTCGGTCTGGTGATGCTGGGCGTGGTGGTGATCGGTATTTTCCTCGCTCACCGCACCCGTTTCGGCAACGAAGTGTATGCCATAGGCGGCAGCGCCACCTCGGCTAATCTGATGGGGATCTCCACCCGCAGCACCACCATCCGGATCTACATGCTCTCTACCGGGCTGGCGACGCTGGCGGGGATTGTCTTCTCTATCTATACCCAGGCGGGCTACGCCCTGGCAGGGGTTGGCGTGGAGCTGGACGCGATTGCCTCGGTGGTGATTGGCGGCACGCTGCTCAGCGGCGGGGTCGGCACGGTGCTGGGCACGCTGTTCGGGGTGGCGATCCAGGGGCTGATCCAGACCTATATCAACTTCGACGGCACGCTCAGCTCGTGGTGGACCAAGATTGCGATTGGCATTCTGCTGTTCATCTTTATCGCCCTGCAGCGCGGCCTGACCGTACTCTGGGAGAACCGCCAGAGCTCGCCTGTCACCCGGGTGAGCATCACCACCAGTAAGGGATAACTCCCTGAATTTGCGTAAAGTCTAAATCTTTTCCGGTAGCGGCCGATAACCCTTAATTCTGTCCAGATTTATCTCGCTACCGGAAATTACATCATGCTTAAAACGCTATCGATTCGTACCGGCTTGCTTTCATTACTGGCCGTCATGACCCTCCTGCTGCTGCTCGTCAGCGGTATTGGCATTTATGCCCTCACGCAGAGTTCCTCCTCCCTGCAGCGCATTAATCACCTTCAGGGTGAACAGCTGGTGCAGCTCAATTCGGGCTACACCCTGATTTTGCGCGCGCGCAACGAGGCGGGGCAGGCCGTCCGCATGATGGAGGTGGGCCTGCTGGATGACGCCGCCAAATCGGTGAAGAACATCAATGACGAAATCAAACAGGCGCAAGCCACGCTGAAAAGCGTGATCGATGGCGGCGTGAACGATCCCGAAGGGGAGCAGCTGCTGAAGAAGGTGGCGGAGAGCCTGGCGGCATACAACGCCCAGGGGATTGTGCCGATGCAGAACGCCCTGAATGCGCAGAATGCGGATGACTATTACGATCTGCTGGAGAACCGTCTGGTGCCGGTAGCGCGTCAGTTTGACAACGACATGCAGGCCTTCCAGATCTGGAGCGACGCCCGGGGCAAAGCCGAAGTCGCCGCGGTGCAGGCGAGTAAAGACCGGGTGATGATGCTGATTATCGTCGCCGCGCTGCTGACCGCCGGCATTATCGTGCTGGCCTGGCTGGCGCTGCGCCATATGTTGCTCAAGCCACTCTCCACCTCTATCGCCCAGCTTGAACACGTGGCCGCCGGGGATCTGACCCACGCCCTGACCCGCCCCGCCAGCCAGGAGTTTAATCGTCTGAATGCCGCCATCGAGGAGATGCGCCAGTCGCTGATGGGCTCGGTGCTGCGGGTGCGCGACGCCAGCTCGCAAATCGACACCGGCAGCCGGGAGCTGACCGCAGGCAACATGCACCTTGCCCAGCGGACCGAATCCACCGCCACTTCCCTTGAGCAGACTGCCGCCAGCATGGAAGAGCTCACCGCCACGGTGAAACAGAACGCCCACAACGCCGAGCAGGCGCATCAGGTGGCGAAGACGATGTCCGATACTGCCGACCGCGGCAGCGAAATGGTGTGCTACGTGATTGAGAAGATGCGCGACATCTCCGGCAGCGCCGACCGCATCGCCGACATTCTCAGCGTCATTGACGGCATTGCCTTCCAGACCAATATTCTGGCGCTGAACGCCTCGGTCGAGGCCGCCCGCGCGGGTGAGCAGGGGCGCGGTTTTGCGGTCGTCGCCGGGGAAGTACGTATCCTCGCCAGCCGCAGCGCCGATGCGGCAAAAGAGATCCGCACCCTGATTAGCGATTCACAGGCACACGTCAGCGAAGGCAGCGAGCTGGCCCAGCAGGCGGGTGAAACGATGGACGAGATCGCGACCGAGGTGATGCGCATGACCCGCCTGATGCGTGAGATCGCCAACGCGTCGCACGAGCAGAGTCGCGGTATTGAGCAGGTGAATATCGCGGTCAATCAGATGGATGAAACCGCGCAGCAAAACGCGGCGCTGGTCCAGCAATCCTCCGCCGCGACGCGCTCGCTGGAAGAACAATCCCGCGAGCTCATCGAGGCGATGTCATCGTTTAAGCTGTCGTTACAGCAGGCGTAGCCTTATCACGTTCCGGCGCCGCTGGCGTCGGGACGCTCTCCGCGTTCTCCGGGGTGCTGGCGATATGATCGTGAATTGAAGCCAGCAGCTTTTCCATCTCGGCGGTCAGCTTCAGCGCGTGTGGCGTTGGCTCCAGGAACAGCCCCTTGCGGGTAAACAGCGGCTCATTAAACAGCATACCAAAGCGTTTCAGCGCCAGGCTCACGGCGGGCCTGGACATATCTAGACGTAAAGAGGCTTTGGCCATGCTCCCGCATCTGACGACTTCAATAAATACCGGAATAAGATTGAGATCGATTCCAGTGGATGAGCGAGAGTAGTTTTTCATTTCTGCTGATTCCCGTTGAACACTATTTGAACGCCGTAATGATGACGGATAGCGCCGGAGGGTTACAGCAGCATTTTTATATAGTGTTATACCGACACAGGTATAAATCTTTGGAAAAACAAAAGGGCCTGGCGGCCCTTTTGGTCAAACTCAGGCGTCCGGGTATTCGCGGATCAAACGTTCGACGTCTTCAACCATATGATCGTTGCCGACGAAGAACGAGCGGCGCTGGTGCAGGCTTTCAGGAATGATATCCATAATCCGCTCTTTGCCGTCGCTGGCTTTACCACCCGCCTGCTCGGCGAGGAAGGCCATCGGGTTGCACTCGTACAGCAGGCGCAGCTTGCCTTCCGGGTGGCTGGCGGTGCTTGGGTAGAGGTAGATACCGCCCTTCAGCAGGTTGCGGTGGAAATCCGCCACCAGGGAGCCGATATAGCGCGAGGTATAAGGGCGCTGGGTGGCTTTATCCTCTTCCTGGCAGAATTTAATGTACTTCTTCACGCCCGACGGGAATTTAATGTAGTTCCCTTCGTTGATGGAGTAAGTGCTGCCTTTCTGCGGATAGCGCATGCGCTCCTGACACAGGCAGAACACGCCCAGCGACGGATCGTAGGTGAAGGCATGTACGCCGCAGCCGGTGGTGTAGACCAGCATGGTGGAGGAGCCGTAAACCACATAGCCCGCAGCAACCTGCTTGTTGCCCGGCTGCAGGAAATCTTCTTCGGTTACCGGCGTGCCGACAGGGGTAACGCGACGGTAAATGGAGAAGATCGTGCCGACAGAGACGTTAACGTCGATGTTGGAGGAGCCATCCAGCGGATCCATCAGTACGACATACTTCGCGTGTTCACACCCTTCAAAGACGACGATTTCATCTTCTTCTTCCGAGGCGATCCCCGCAACGATGTCGCGTGCGCGCAGTGCAGCTTTCAGTTTTTCGTTCGCGAACAGATCGAGTTTCTGTTGAACTTCGCCCTGCACGTTCTCAGCACCGCTGGCACCCAGGATATCGACCAGACCGGCCTTGTTGATATCGCGATGGATGATCTTGGCGCCCAGCTTTATTGCCGACAACAAAGCAGTGAGCTCACCGGTAGCATGCGAGAACTCGTGCTGCTTTTCGACAATAAATTCACCTAACGTTTTCATAACACTTTCCCTGCATTGGATGTTGAGTAAAGTTGTTGATGCCCAACAATCTTAACAAACTTTCAAATAGTGTCGCAGAGGTGAATCGCGCCAGCTTGCTACAGATTTTCCTGAAATGCGTTTCTCTGCTGCTGACATATGCGTAAAATGTGCGCCACATTGAAGAAGGATAGTGACGTATGCGCATTCATATATTGGGGATTTGTGGCACTTTCATGGGCGGCCTGGCTATGCTGGCGCGCGCTCTTGGCCATGAGGTGACAGGTTCGGACGCCAATGTGTATCCGCCGATGAGCACGCTGCTGGAAAACCAGGGCATCGATTTGATTCAGGGTTACGACGCCAGCCAGCTGGAGCCGCAGCCGGATCTGGTGATCATCGGTAACGCCATGACCCGTGGTAATCCCTGCGTAGAAGCCGTGCTGGAAAGGAATATTCCCTACATGTCAGGCCCGCAGTGGCTGCATGATTTTGTCCTGCGCGATCGCTGGGTTGTTGCTGTTGCGGGGACGCACGGTAAAACCACCACCGCCGGAATGGCGACCTGGATCCTCGAAGCCTGTGGCTACAAGCCGGGCTTTGTGATCGGCGGCGTACCGGGTAATTTCGACGTCTCTGCCCGCCTGGGCGAGAGCCCGTTCTTTGTCATTGAAGCAGACGAATACGACTGCGCGTTCTTTGATAAACGCTCCAAATTTGTCCACTACTGCCCGCGCACGCTGATCCTCAACAACCTTGAGTTCGATCACGCGGACATTTTCGACGACCTGAAAGCGATCCAGAAACAGTTCCACCACCTGGTGCGCATCGTGCCGGGACAGGGGCGGATCATCCTGCCGGAAAACGACATCAACCTGAAGCAGACCATGGCGATGGGTTGCTGGAGCGAGCAGGAACTGGTGGGCGAGCAGGGCCACTGGCAGGCGAAAAAGATGACCAACGATGCCTCTCAGTGGGAAGTGCTGCTGGAAGGCGAAAAGGTCGGGGAAGTGAACTGGGCGCTGGTGGGCGAACACAACATGCATAACGGCCTGATGGCGATTGCCGCTGCCCGTCATGTGGGCGTGCTGCCTGCCGATGCGGCCAATGCGCTGGGCTCCTTTATCAACGCCCGTCGCCGTCTTGAGCTGCGCGGCGAAGCTCATGGCGTCACGGTGTATGACGATTTTGCCCATCACCCGACCGCGATCCTGGCGACCCTGGCTGCCCTGCGCGGCAAAGTGGGCGGCACGGCACGCATCCTGGCCGTACTGGAACCGCGCTCAAACACCATGAAAATGGGCGTCTGCAAAGACGATCTGGCGCCTTCTCTGGGCCGTGCGGATGAGGTCTTCCTCCTGCAGCCGCAGCACATTCCGTGGCAGGTGGCGGAAGTGGCGGAAGCCTGCGTCCAGCCAGCGCACTGGAGCGCCGATGTGGATACCTTAGCGGAGATGGTGGTGAAGACCGCGCAGCCGGGCGATCACATTCTGGTGATGAGCAACGGCGGGTTTGGTGGGATCCATCAGAAGCTGCTGGACGGTCTGGCGAAGAAAGCACAGGCCGCAGAATAACCCTCACCCTAACCCTCTCCCTAAAAGGGAGAGGGAACAATTCCTCCCTCGCCCCTTTGGGGAGAGGGCCGGGGTGAGGGGAAACAAACGGCTCGGTTCTTAACCTTCCGCTTCCGCCAGTTCGCGCAGATACTGGAAAATCAGACGCGCAGATTTCGGCGGCTTGTTTCCCTCTTTCTCTTTCTTCGCGTTGCGGATAAGCGTTCGCAGCTGCTGGCGGTCGGCGTCCGGCCACAGGTTCAGCACTTCTGCCAGGGCATCATCACCATTATCAATAAGGCGATCGCGGATCTGCTCCAGCTTATGGAACAGCGCAACCTGCTGGTTGTGGCGGTTTTTCAGCTTATCCAGCGCCTGGCGGATCGGATCCACATCGCGCTGACGCAGCAATTTACCAATCAACTGAAGCTGGCGACGGCGGCCCTCTTTCTTGATGCGTTGTGCCAGTTCGATGGCGGCACGCAGATCGGGATCGAGCGGGATTTTGTCCAGCGCGTTTTTACCCAGCTCTACCATTTCCGCACCAAGCTGTTTTAACTCTTCGGCGTCGCGTTTAATTTCACTTTTACTGACCCAGATGATCTCATCATCTTCGTCTTCGATGTCATCACCGGGAACGTCGTCGAGCCAGTCTTCGGGCTGCTTAGTCATGTCAGGCTCCTTAAAAAAAGAGGCTAATGTTACCAGTTTAGACGCGTACTGAGAAACGGTTCTCTGTTAGACTTCAGCTAACTACACCTTACATTATGGCATTTACGATGAAAGTGATCTCACAAGTTGCAGCGCAGCGTAAAGCACTGGAAGAGGCCGTCTCCATGGCCCTGGAGCTGGCGTCAGCGAAATCCGACGGGGCAGAAGTCGCCGTCAGCAAGACCACCGGCCTGAGCGTCAGCACCCGCTATGGTGAAGTGGAAACCGTTGAATTTAATAGCGATGGCGCGTTAGGGATTACTGTTTATCACCAGAACCGTAAAGGCAGCGCCTCCTCGACCGACTTAAGCCCGGACGCTATTGCCCGCACCGTGCAGGCGGCGCTGGATATCGCCAGCTATACCTCCCCGGACCCTTACGCTGGCGTCGCAGATCGGGAATTGTTGGCTTTCGAGGCCCCGGATCTGGATCTGTTCCACCCGGCGGAAGTGACCCCGGACGAAGCCATTGAGTTTGCGGCCCGCGCGGAACAGGCCTCCCTTAACGCCGATAAGCGCATCACCAACACCGAAGGCGGCAGCTTTAACAGCCACTACGGCATCAAAGTCTTCGGCAACAGCCACGGCATGCTGCAGGGCTACAGCTCAACCCGTCACTCGCTCTCCAGCTGCGTGATTGCCGAAGAGAACGGCGACATGGAGCGCGACTACGCCTACACCATTGGCCGCGCGATGGGCGATTTGCAGTCGCCTGAGTGGGTTGGGATGGAGTGCGCAAAACGCACATTATCCCGCCTCGCTCCGCGAAAACTGTCTACCATGAAAGCACCGGTGATCTTCGCCAATGAAGTGGCGACCGGGCTGTTCGGACATCTGGTGGGCGCCATTGCGGGTGGAGCGGTGTACCGTAAATCTACCTTCCTCCTCGATGCGCTGGGCACGCAGATCCTGCCGGAGTGGCTGACCATTGAAGAGCACCCGCACCTGCTGAAAGGGCTGGCCTCCACGCCGTTCGACAGCGAAGGCGTGCGCACGGAGCGTCGCGATATCATCAAAGACGGCATCCTGACCCAGTGGCTGCTGACCAGCTATTCCGCGCGCAAACTGGGTCTTAAGAGCACCGGCCATGCGGGCGGGATCCACAACTGGCGCATTCCGGGCCGTGGCCTGAGCTTTGAGCAGATGCTCAAAGAGATGGGCACCGGGCTGGTGGTGACCGAGTTGATGGGCCAGGGCGTCAGCGGCGTGACCGGCGACTACTCGCGCGGGGCGTCTGGCTTCTGGGTGGAAAACGGTGAGATTCAGTATCCGGTGAGCGAAATTACCATCGCCGGTAACTTAAAGGATATGTGGCGCAATATCGTGACCGTGGGCAACGATATCGAGACGCGCAGTAATATTCAGTGCGGATCCGTACTGTTACCGGAGATGAAGATCGCCGGTCAGTAACATTCAAGCGCACTCCGGTGCGCTTTTTTTTGATAATAAAAAAGGAAGTGAGCAATGCGTAAAACCCTGTTAGCTATCCTCGCAGCGTCATCGCTGGTAATGAGTACGTCGGTCTTTGCCGACCTGGAAGACAATATGGACACCCTCAGCGAAAACCTGAAGGTGGTGCAAAAAACCGATAATGCCGGAGAGATGAAAGAGGCGTTAACCAAAATGCGTACCGCGGCGGTGGATGCGCAGAAAGAGACCCCGCCGAAGCTGGAAGGCAAAGCGGAAGACAGCCCGGAGATGAAAGATTTCCGCCACGGTCTTGAGACGCTGGTGGGCCAGATCGACGGCGCGCTGAAGCTGGCGAACGAAGGCAAAGTGAAAGAGGCCCAGGCGGCAGCCGACGGGTTTGTCACCACGCGCAATACCTATCACAAAAAATACCGTTAATGGGTGCCTGAGCCTTACGCCCTGTCCCCGTGTGCGGAGGCGCACTAAACGCCTCCGCCTGTTTGCTCCTACGATCCGGAGCGACACTCCATTTGCGCAATCACTTCAAGCGAACCGTTTCGAAAACGGATCTCGCACAGCGTTTTCCGCGTCACCAGAGTTAAGATGATTATCGTCAAAGAAATAATCATCAAAACCCCGATACTGGGATCTCTGCGTTTCATGGATGCCTCCTTGCTTTAAAAGCGGGCGAGGTAGCGAACTCCACGTGGTTGGACGTGTCGTTTCGAGCCCCCGCCCTGATTTTTAGTCAGGCGGGGCTTTCCACTTTCCGTCCCATGCAAGAGACGGTCAGTCTCAAGCACCCAGGGCCACTCTACCCAATCCGCATAAGAAAACCTTATCCAGCTCACATTTCTACGAGTCTGCTCGTAAACTTTTCCACTTCCAGACCGCCGTATTCGCCGTTCAGATGCGTGATATTCGTCACGTAAATCCAGTTCAAAATCATTATTCAGAGCAATTATGTGGCACAGATCACTGGTGCCGCTCTCCTTTCCACTTCGAAGTGGAAAATAACTCGCTACAAACCCATAACAGCTGGCGTTAGTTTTATCCCAGAGCCAATAACGGGGTAAGACGAGTGATTAACGGAACGGTAATAAACGACACTGGAGACCAGGCGGCACAAACTGAACAGCTCGCCGACAGCATGCTCAGGCAGACTTTCGCGCTGCTTAGTCATCACAACATTATCCCCAATGCCGTTCAGGAGCAGATGCTGACCTCCCACGTTCGCGCCATGGCGCACCGGTCAGTTACCGGCGAACCCTTGCCGGAGGTCGAAGCTGACCTGTTTGACGAAATCTCACCAGAATCCATGCGGCTTGCCCGTGAAGTGGTCGCGCAGTTTGGCAATCTTCCTGATGAAGAGGCCTGGCTGCTCTCCGTTCACTTCGAAGTCGCAAAAGACAACCTTTAAGGAGCACATCATGGAACAAATTACAGTTGTCATCGGCGATCGCCTGGGCAAAGGCCAGAAGGTTGCAGCAGGGGTTGAAAAAGCAGGTGGCCGCGCGGTCGTGGTCCCTGGCATGGCGGCGGATATGAAGCTCGGCGACGTGATGAAAGCGGAAAACGCCACCTTCGGTATCTCTTTCTGCGGCAGCGGCGGCGCGGGTGCTATCACCGCCCAGACCAAATATGGCTACAAAGCGAAGTACGGCATGCGTTCGGTGGAAGAGGGCGTGACCGCCATCAACGAAGGCTGCAACGTGCTGGGCTTTGGCTTTATGGATAAAGAAGAGCTTGGCGAGCGTCTGGTTCAGGCGTGGCAGAAGAAGCACGGCGCATAAGCATGAAAGAACAGTTCACCACCACGGTGAGAGTGAAAGGCAAAGGTGACGCCAAAGCGCGCGCCTTTGCCGACGCGCTGAACCACGTTCAGGCCGCGGTGATGAAAGCATCGCCGCATATCTTACTGCGTATTGAGCCACAGGATGTGCAGGTTGTTCAGGCGCAAGAAGCGGTGCGTAAAGAGGCGTTTCTGTTCTTCTTTTTGCGCCGGGAAAGACGCACCTACAGCGTGGAGCTGGACGTGACCGTCAACGTGACTGCCATCAATCTCGACCAGGTGGACTTTGTCACGCAACGCTGATTCTTACTAATAGGGCAGACTAATGTTCCTGATAATTTTAATAAAATCGCTCATCATCGGCGGCCTGGTTGGCGTCGGCGTTGGTGCCGGGGCTGCACGCATGTTTCATGCGCCTACCACACAAGGTATGGGCGCGTTTCGTACGTTGGGGGAGCTGAACTCCTGTGAAGGGGATCCGGCGTCCCACTTCTCCTTTGGGTTAGGCTTCTTCTTTAACGCCTGGGCGTCGTCAGTGGCGGCCGGTTCCTTCACCCAGGACGTAGACCACCGCATCATCCCTAACTGGGGTGCCGCGGCATTGATGATCAAAAACCGCAACGTCGGCGAGACCCTGCACGATCCCCGCAAAATGGCGATTGCCTGCGGGGTGATCGGCATGATTGTCGTCACCTTCCTGAACCTCACCGCCTCGTCCGTTCCGGCCGCGCTGCAGGTAACCGCCGTTAAGGTGCTGGTGCCGGCGGCTAACCTGCTGGTCAACACCGTGATGCCGGTGATCTTCTGGCTGGCGGCCATCGACGCGGGCAAAAAATCGGGCTTCTGGGCCACCGTCTTTGGCGGCGCGGCGCAGCTGATTATGGGTAACGCCGTACCGGGTCTGGTGCTGGGCATCCTGATCGGCAAGGGCGTGGAAGAGAGCGGCTGGAACCACGTCACCAAAGTGATGATGGCGGCCATCGTTCTGCTGTTCGTGCTGAGCGGTTTCTTCCGCGGCTTCGACATGAAGATGATTGAATCCTTCCATCTGACCGTGCCGAACTGGCTCGACATGATCCACAACTCGCTCAGCGGCAAGTAACAGGAGCCTCTAAATGGAACAGAATAAAGGTTTTTGGTATGCCGACTGGTCGTTCCCGATCTTCGTTGGCCTGCTCTCCTCCGGCGTGTTCGCCGGGACGCACATGTACTACCTCTACGGCATCGGTGCCTTTAACGAAGTGGCCTTCGTGGCGATGCTGAAAGCGGGGATCGATACCGGGGCTTACGGCGCGGTGGCGGCGTTTGGCGCCAGTTTCCTGTTCGCCCGTATTATCGAAGGTTCGCTGGTGGGGATCCTCGATATCGGCGGCGCGATCCAGACCGGCGTGGGCTTAGGCGTTCCGGCGCTGCTGCTGGGCGCGGGCATCATGTTCCCGGTGACCAACTTTGCCGCCTCGCTGGCAACCGGCCTGGTGATTGGCCTGGCGATTGGTTACGTCATCATCCTGGCGCGTAAGTTCACCATCAACCAGAGCAACTCCACCTACGGGGCAGACGTGATGATGGGGGCCGGTAACGCCTCCGGCCGCTTCCTCGGGCCGTTGATTATCCTCAGCGCGATGACCGCGTCGATTCCTATCGGCATTGGTTCGCTGGCGGGCGCACTGCTGTTCTATATCTGGCAGAAGCCGATCACCGGCGGCGCCATCCTCGGTGCAATGCTGTTGGGCTGGCTGTTCCCGGTCGCCCTTTAATACCCGCGGGCGCTCAGGCGCCCGACTTATCAGGAGAACCCCATGTTTGATTTACTCCTGCGCCGTGCGCGCCTCACCGACGATACCCTGACCGATATCGCCATTCAGGACGGGAAGATCGCGGCGACGGGCGACATCACCGAGCCCGCCCACCGCACCGTTGAGCTTAACGGCGACACTTACGTCAGCGCAGGCTGGATCGACTCCCACGTCCACTGCTACCCGAACTCGCCGATTTACCACGACGAGCCTGACAGCGTCGGCATCGCCACCGGCGTCACCTCCGTGGTCGACGCGGGCAGCACCGGGGCGGACGACGTGGACGATTTCTACGCCATCACCCGCAAAGCCTCCACCGAGGTCTTTGCCCTGCTGAACATCTCCCGCGTGGGGCTGATTGCCCAGAACGAGCTGGCGAACATGGCCAACATCGACGCCGACGCGGTGAAGCAGGCGGTACAACGCCACCCGAATTTTATCGTCGGCCTGAAAGCGCGCATGAGCAGCAGCGTGGTGGGCGAGAACGGCATTACGCCGCTGGAGCGCGCCAAAACCATCCAGAAAGAGAACGGCGACCTGCCGCTGATGGTCCACATCGGCAACAACCCGCCGAACCTCGATGAGATTGCCGACCTGCTGAGTTCCGGGGACATCATTACCCACTGCTACAACGGCAAACCGAACCGCATTCTGACGCCATCCGGCGAACTGCGCGCCTCCATCACCTCCGCCCTGAAGCGCGGCGTGCGTCTGGACGTGGGCCACGGCACGGCGAGCTTCAGCTTTGAAGTGGCGAAACGCGCCATCGCGATGGGCATTCTGCCGCACACCATCAGCTCGGATATCTACTGCCGCAACCGCATCAACGGTCCGGTGGGCTCGCTGGCAAGCGTGATGTCGAAATTCCTCGCCATCGGCATGTCGCTGCCGCAGGTGATTGAGTGCGTGACCGCCAACGCCGCCGACGGCCTGCGTCTGACGCAGAAAGGGCGCATTCAGCCGGGTCTCGATGCTGACCTGACGCTGTTCACCCTTAAGCGCCAGCCGACGGTGCTGGTGGATGCCGAAAACGACAGCCTGCAGGCTGAACACATTCTGGTGCCGCTTGCCGCGATCCGCGCGGGCAAGGGCTACATGACCGAACAAGGGAGCACGGAACATGCCTTCAATTTTTGAGAAATACAATTTAAAACAGGTGATTAACACCTCCGGACGCATGACCGCGCTCGGCGTCTCCACCCCGCGCCCGGAAGTGGTGCAGGCGGCAATGGACGGCATGAACCAGTACTTCGAGATGAAGGATCTGGTGAACAAAACCGGCGAATACATCGCGAAACTGCTGGATGTGGAAGGGGCGACCGTCGTCTCCTGCGCCTCGGCGGGCATCGCCCAGTCGGTGGCGGCCGTGCTGGTAAAAGACAGCGACTGGCTGCTGGAAAACCTGCACGTCACCCCGATTGAGAACAACGAGATCGTCCTGCCGAAGGGCCATAACGTCAACTTTGGTGCCCCGGTCGGCACCATGGTGGCGCTGGGCGGCGGCAAACTGGTGGAAGCGGGCTATGCCAACGAATGCTCCGCCGATCAGCTGGCGGCGGCGATCACTCCGCGCACCGCGGCGATCCTCTACATCAAATCTCACCACTGCGTGCAGAAGAGCATGCTCAGCGTGGAGCAGGCGGCCGTGGTGGCGCGTAAGCACGACCTGCCGCTGATCGTCGATGCGGCGGCGGAAGAGGATCTGCATACCTACTACCGCTCCGGCGCGGACCTGGTGATTTACAGCGGCGCAAAGGCCATTGAAGGCCCAACCAGCGGCCTGGTGATCGGCAGGACCCAGTACGTGGAGTGGGTGAAGCGCCAGACGGCGGGCATTGGCCGCGCCATGAAGGTGGGCAAAGAGGGGATTCTCGGCCTGACCTGCGCCATCGAACACTACCTGACGGCCACCAAAGAGAGCGGTGCTGAGATGGTGGCGAAGATGACCCCGTTTATTGACGCGCTCAACACCCTGAACGGCGTCACCGCCCGCGTGGTCTGGGACAGCGCCGGTCGCGATATCGCCCGTACCGAAATCAAGTTCGACGAAGCCGCCACCGGCGTCGGCACCGGCGACCTGGTGCACGCCCTGAAGCAGGGCGAATACGCCATCTATTTCCGTGGCTACAAGGCCAACGAAGGGATCATCGAAGCGGACGTGCGCAGCGTCAGCGCCGACCAACTGAATATTGTCTATCGCCGCATCAGCGAAGTATTAGGCCAGGAGAAAAAGGCATGAAACTGACCCCCAATTTTTACCGTGACCGCGTCTGCCTGAACGTGCTGGCCGGATCGAAAGCCAACGCCAGCGCCATCTATGAAGCGGCAGAAGGCCATGTGCTGGTGGGCGTGCTCTCCAAAAACTACCCGGACGTCGACAGCGCCGTGGCCGATATGCGCGAGTATGCCGCGCTAATCGATAACGCGCTCTCCGTGGGCCTGGGCGCGGGCGATCCGAACCAGTCGGCGATGGTGAGCGAAATCTCCCGCCAGGTACAGCCGCAGCACGTCAACCAGGTCTTTACCGGCGTGGCGACCAGCCGCGCGCTGCTGGGGCAGAGCGAGTCCGTGGTCAACGGTCTGGTCTCGCCGACCGGCACCGTCGGCATGGTGAAAATCTCCACCGGCCCGCTGAGCAGCGCGTCGCCGGACGGCATTGTCCCTGTAGAGACGGCGATTGCCCTGCTGAAGGATTTCGGCGGCAGCTCGATCAAATACTTCCCGATGGGCGGCCTGAAGTGCCGTGACGAATACAAAGCGGTGGCGGAAGCCTGCGCCCGTCACGATTTCTGGCTGGAGCCGACCGGCGGCATCGATCTGGAAAACTACGAAGAGATTCTGCAGATCGCCCTGGATGCGGGCGTGAGCAAGATCATCCCGCATATCTACAGTTCGATCATCGACAAAGCCAGCGGCGACACGCGTCCGGAAGACGTGCGCACGCTGCTGGAAATGACGAAGAAACTGGTTAAATAGAGCGAAACTTACCCCTCACCCCAGCGGTGTAATCGTCCCCTCTCCCCTGTGGGGAGAGGGTTAGGGTGAGGGGAACAAACCGCACAATCTCAGGATCCCCATGCATACCCAACATCAGCAATACGCCTGGGTCGGCACTTACCATACCCACGGCGAAGGCTTATACCGCTTTACCCTCGACCCCATCACCGGCGCGCTCAGCAACAAAACCCTGGCGCATACCCTGACAAACGCCGCGCAGCTGGCTATTGCGCCGGATGGCAATACGCTCTATCTGGCAAGCGAAGTAGAGCAGGGCGTTGTTCAGGCGCTGCGTATTGATGACGCCGGAGAATTGCATCTGCTGAACGAGGTGGCGTCCGGCGGCGCAGGCCCGGTATCCCTGTCGTTGACCCCTACCGGACGTTACCTGCTGGTGGCCAACTACGGGAGCGGGTCGGTGGCCGTTCTGCCGGTGAAGGCAGATGGCAGCCTGAGTGAGGCCAGCGACGTTCATCTGCATCGGGGCGAACCGGGTGTGGCAAAACCGGAAGCCGCCGTGGAGGGCAGTTTTGCCATCTGCGGGCATAGCGGCCCGCATGCCCACATGATCGCCGCCGATCCGCGCGGGAAGTTCGTTTTTTCAACCGATCTGGGGCTGGATCGCATCCATCAGTACCGTTTTGACGATCAAAGCGGCAAGCTCACCCCGAACGATCCGCCGTTTATCAGCGCCTCCTCGAAAGGGGCTGGGCCGCGCCATTTCGTCTTTACGCCAAAAGGTGATGCCCTGTGGCTGATTAACGAAGAGGCGTCTACGCTGACCCATTATGCCGTGGATGCCAGGGGCACGCTGAAAGAGGGCAAAACGGTCTCCGCGCTGCCGGAAGGTTACAAAGGCACCAGTTTTGCCGCCGGGCTGGCATTAAGCACCGATGGAAAACAGCTGTATGTTGCTAACCGTTTGCATAACAGCATCGGGCACTTTACCGTAACGGCGGACGGCATCCTGACCCATCAGGACGATGTCTGGACGCGGGGCGATTACCCGCGCACCCTGACGCTGGATAAAGAGGGACGCTGGCTGTACGTCATGAACCAGCGCAGCGACAACATCACCCGTTTTCGCGTGGCGCAGGACGGCAGGCTGAGCTTTGAGCCAGACTACACCCCGGTAGGCAGTCCATCCCAGATGGTCATTTCACCCTGAGCAGTAAGAGGACAACCCCGTGCGATTTCCCAACCAACGTTTAGCGCAACTGTTCGAGATGTTGCAAAACGAAACGCTGCCGCAGGATGAACTGGCGCAGCGGTTGTCGGTATCCACGCGTACCGTCCGGGCGGACATTTCCGCGCTCAACGCGCTGCTGGCGGGGAACGGGGCGCAGTTTATCCTCAGCCGCGGGAACGGCTACCAGCTGAAGATCGACGATCCGGCGCGCTATCAGCTGCTGCAGGATTCCCACCCACGGATGCTGCGTATTCCGCGCACCGGCCCGGAGCGGGTGCACTACCTGGTGGTGCGTTTTCTCACCTCGGCGTTCTCCCTCAAGCTGGAAGATCTGGCCGACGAGTGGTTCGTCAGCCGCGCTACGCTGCAGAGCGATATGGCGGAGGTGCGGGAGTGGTTTCACCGCTACCGCCTGACCCTGGAGACCCGTCCGCGTCACGGCATGAAGCTGTTTGGCAGCGAGATGGCGATCCGCGCCTGCCTGACCGATCTGCTGTGGCAGCTGGCGCAGCAGGACAATCTCAACCCGCTGGTGACGGAGGTGGCGCTGAATGCGGGCGTGCCGGAGCAGCTTGCCGCCGTCCTGCATGAGACCTTTACCCGGCACCATATTCGCCTCACCGATGAGGGCGAGCTGTTTTTACGCCTCTACGGCGCGGTGACGGTGCGGCGCATCAGCGAAGGCTATCCGCTGCCGGAATTTAACGCCGAAGAGGTGGCCGAGAACGTGCGCGACGCCGCGCGGGATATCGCCAGCGCCATCGCCCGGCTGGCAGATAAAACGCTGGCACCGTCGGAAGTGACCTGGCTGGGGGTGCATATCGCCGCGCGCCAGGTGCAGGAGATCTCCCCCAGCGCCATCAACGCCGATGATGAAGAGGCGCTGGTGAACTACATCCTGCGCTATATCAACACCCACTATAACTACAACCTGCTCGACGACGCCCAGCTGCACGCGGATCTGCTGACCCACATTAAGACCATGATTACCCGGGTGCGCTACCAGATCATGATCCCCAATCCGCTGCTGGATAACATCAAGCAGCACTACCCGATGGCCTGGGACATGACCCTCGCGGCGGTCTCCAGCTGGGGCAAATACACTCCGTATGCGATCAGCGAAAACGAGATTGGCTTCCTGGTGCTGCATATCGGCGTCGGGCTGGAGCGCCACTACAACATCGGCTATCAGCGCCAGCCGCGGGTGATGCTGGTGTGCGACGCGGGCAACGCCATGGTGCGGATGATCGAGGCGGTGTTGCAGCGCAAGTATCCGCAAATCGAGGTCACCCGCGTTCTGACGCTGCGGGAATATGAGCAGTGCGAAAGCATCAGCGAAGATTTTGTCATTTCCACCGCGCGCGTCGGCGAAAAAGCCAAGCCGGTGGTGATGATCGCCCCGTTCCCAACCGACTATCAGTTAGAGCAGATTGGCAAGCTGGTGCTGGTGGACAGAACCCGCCCGTGGATGCTGGAGAAGTATTTCGACGCCAGCCACTTCCGCGTGATTGAAAAACCCATCGACCAGCAGACGCTGTTCCAGGAGCTGTGCGGCCAGCTGCAGGAGGAGGGGTTCGTCGATGCGGAGTTTCTCGACTCGGTGGTCGAGCGTGAGGCCATCGTCAGCACCCTGCTCGGCGACGGCATCGCCCTGCCGCACTCCCTCGGTTTGCTGGCGCAAAAGACCGTGGTTTACACCGTGCTGGCCCCACAGGGCATCCAGTGGGGGGATGAAACCGCGCACGTCATCTTCCTGCTTGCCATCAGCAAAAGCGAGTATGAAGAGGCAATGGCCATCTACGATATCTTCGTCACCTTCCTGCGCGAACGGGCAATGACCCGGCTGTGCGGCTGCCAAGACTTTGCGGAATTTAAATCCGTGGCAATGGAGTGTTTGAGCCGGTTTTGAGAGGCACTATCCAGAATTCGATGTAATGCGAATGTAATGCTAAACTGCATTACAATTTCGCTTTTACCGGAGGCATAATGGCCACACTTAACGTCCGTCTGGATGACACGCTCAAAAACGAGGCTTATGCCGTGCTGGAAAAACTGAATATTACCCCGACGGAAGCCGTCCGGCTTCTGTTCCAGTATGTCGCGGAAAATGGCCGTATGCCGGTTAAAACCGTAACGGTGAGCGACAGCGAAGATCAACTGCTCAGGACGGTCAGGGAGCGGCTGGCGGATCCGCAAAAAGGGATCAAGGTTAGTCTGGATGATCTATGAGCTGGAATTCGATCCGCGTGCGCTAAAGGAGTGGCAGAAGCTGGGCGAAACCGTTAAGAGCCAGTTTAAAAAGAAACTGGCTCTTATACTGTCCAACCCGCGGATAGAATCTTCCAGACTCCATGATTTACCTGACTGCTACAAAATAAAGCTCAAATCGTCCGGCTATCGGCTGGTATATCAGGTCAGAGATAAGATCGTGACCGTTTACGTGGTGGCGATAGGTAAGCGTGAAAGATCCGCCGTCTATCAGGACGCCGACAGACGTCTCTGACACTCAACGCAAATGATGCACCACCTGGTTACTGCTGCCGCGCCAGATAAGCATCGGATCTTTCAGATCCTGCACGAACTTGCCGTCGATCAGCACGTTGATGAGATCCACCACCTGCAGCTGGGCGTCGTTCAGTTCGTCCAGCTTGTAGCCGGTCCACATCCAGATATCTTTTCCCGGGCATTCGGCGCGGATGCGCTGTACCAGTTTTAAGATATCCGGCACGTTTTGCGGATGCAGCGGATCGCCGCCGGATAACGAAATGCCCTGACGTTTAATGCGCGTGTCGTTGAGATCGTCGATGATCCGCTGCTCCATCTCTGCGGTAAACGGCATCCCGGAGTTCAGCCGCCAGGTGCTTTTGTTGTAGCAGCCGGGGCATTCGTGGATGCAGCCCGAAACAAACAGAGTGCAGCGGGTGCCGGGGCCGTTGACGATGTCGACGGGGTAGTATTGGTGGAAGTTCATTTTCGCTTCTCAATTAACGCCATTACTGCGTTGGCTGCACTCGCTTGCCGCCTTGTCCTGGCGCGAGCTGCTTTGCGAAAACGCCGGGTGGCGCTACGCTTACCCGGCCTACAAAAGAGCGCGGTCCGTAGGCCCGGTAAGCGCAGCGCCACCGGGCATGAAGGCGGCAGCGAATTACCCGATCTGCCCATTCCCTAAATGCTTAACCCGGCGCTTCACCTCTTCCTGCTTACCGGCGTTGAACGGACGGGCGTCCGGGCTACCCAGATAACCGCACACGCGGCGGGTCACGGAGACGCGGGCGGCGTCGTGGTTACCGCATTTCGGGCAGGTGAAGCCTTTGCTGGTGCATTCGAACTCACCGGTAAAGCCGCACTCGTAGCACTCGTCGATTGGCGTGTTGGTGCCGTAATAAGGCACGTGCTGATAGCTGTAATCCCACACGTCTTCCAGCGCCTTCAGGTTGTGCTGGATGTTCGGGTATTCGCCGTAACAGATAAATCCGCCGCTCGCCACCGGTGGGTAGGCCGCTTCGAAATCGATCTTGTCGTACGGGTTCACCTTCTTCTCCACGTCGAGGTGGAAGCTGTTGGTGTAGTAGCCTTTATCGGTCACACCCTCCACCACGCCAAACTCGGCGGTATCCAGACGGCAGAAGCGGTCGCACAGGTTTTCGCTCGGGGTGCTGTAGAGGCTGAAGCCGTAGCCGGTTTCGTCTTTCCACCGATCCACCGCGTCGCGAAGGCGCTGCACGATAGCGATGCCTTTCTCACGCAGGGCTTCGCTGTCATAGATGTGCTTGTCACCACAGAGCGCATTAATGGTTTCATGAATGCCGATATAGCCCAGCGAAATGGACGCCCGGCCATTCTTGAAGATCTCAGACACATCGTCGTCGGCCTTCAGACGCACGCCACAGGCCCCTTCCATATACAGAATTGGCGCGACGCGGGCCTTGACCCCTTCCAGACGGGCGATACGGGTCATCAGCGCTTTACGCGCCAGCACCAGACGCTCGTCCAGCAGTTTCCAGAAGGCCGCTTCGTCGCCTTTGGCTTCCAGCGCGATGCGCGGCAGGTTGAGGCTGATGACGCCCAGGTTGTTACGCCCGTCGTGGATCTGCTCGCCGTTTTCATCTTCGTAGACGCCGAGGAAGCTGCGGCAGCCCATCGGGGTTTTGAACGAGCCGGTGACTTTCACCACCTGGTCATGGTTCAGAATGTCCGGGTACATGCGCTTGCTCGCGCACTCCAGCGCCAGCTGCTTGATGTCGTAGTTGGCATCGCCGAACTTGTGGTTCAGGCCGTCGCGGATGGCGAACACCAGCTTCGGGAACACCGCGGTTTTGCGGTTTTTGCCGAGGCCGGAGATACGGTTGCGCAGAATAGACTGCTGGATCAGGCGCGACTCCCAGCTGGTGCCCAGGCCAAAGCCAAAGGTGACAAACGGCGTCTGGCCGTTGGCGGTGTGCAGGGTGTTCACTTCGTATTCCAGCGACTGGAAGGCGTCGTAGCACTCTTTCTCGGTGCGGGAGCGGGCATAGCCGTCCGCATCCGGGATCTGCCACTCTTCTGCCACCTGACGGTGCTTGTTAAAGCTGGCGGTCACAAACGGGGCCAGCACTTCGTCGATACGGTTGATGGTGGTCCCGCCATAAATATGGCTGGCAACCTGGGCGATGATCTGCGCGGTTACCGCAGTGGCGGTGGAGATCGACTTTGGCGGCTCAATCTCTGCGTTGCCCATCTTAAAGCCGTGGGTCAGCATGCCTTTCAGGTCGATCAGCATGCAGTTGAACATCGGGAAGAACGGGGAGTAGTCGAGATCGTGATAGTGAATATCCCCGCGCTCGTGGGCCTGCACCACGTCGCGCGGCAGCAGGTGCTGACGGGCATAGTGTTTGGCGACGATACCCGCCAGCAGGTCGCGCTGGGTCGGGATCACCTTGCTGTCTTTGTTGGCGTTTTCGTTGAGCAGCGCGGAGTTGGTCTGTTCGACCAGGCCACGGATCTCCTGGTTCAGACGACCGCGTTTTTCACGTTCGATATCCCGGTCGTGACGGTATTCAATGTAGGCGCGCGCCAGCTGCTTGTACGGGCCAGACATCAGCTGGTTTTCCACCGCGGTCTGGATCTCGTTGATGTCGACCTTGCTGCGGTCATGCATCTGATTGCTGACGACTTCTGCGACGGTGGCGCAATAGTCTGCGTCATCGACTCCCGCTGCTTTAGCTGCACGCAGAATCGCTTCCTTGATGCGCTCTGATTTGAAAGGCACGTTACAGCCATCTCGTTTCATCACATGCGGTGTCATGATCACTCCATTTTAAGAACAGGTTATCCACAGAAGCAGGGAAAAGGGTCGGGGCCGTAACTGCCGACGCGCGCGCGATTTCTCCTGATATCGACCCTTTTTATCCACAAACGGGTGCAGTCTGGGTTGCAAAGTCTTGTGGCAATAATAGACGATGAATACAACATCTTGGGTCGGCGAGCATTCTAAGTTCTATATGTAGTGATTTGCATCAAACTTGTTTGCGATTTATTTGATTCAGGACAAGGTAAAAAACGAAGTGTACAGATGACGGGCGATCCGGGATTTGTAAATTCTTCAAGCGCTAATCTGGTTGATTTTCCACCAAAAAAAGCGTGCGCCGGGCAAGGGTGCGCTGCCCGGCGGATAACATCAGTTTTGCAGCCACCACACCGCTTCAAAGGGACGCAGGGTCATGGCGCCAGGCTGCCGGGACACCTCGGCATAGTTGCTCATCGCCACCTGCCATTTGCCGTCCACCGAATGCGGCTGCCACGGCTGGCACTCGCGGCTCAGGTTCGCGACCACCATTAGCGTCTGGCCCTGCCACTGGCGGCGATAGCACCACAGCGACGGGTGATCCGGGAGCAGATCCTGATAATCCCCCCAGGTCAGCACCGGCAGGGTTTTACGCAGCTGGATAAGCGCCTGGTAGGTGTAAAACACCGAGTCGGGATCGGCCAGCGCCGCGTCAACGTTGATCGCCTCTGCGTTATCGCCCAGCCCAATCCACGGCTCGCCGGTGGTGAATCCGGCGTTGGGGGAGGCATCCCACTGCATCGGCGTGCGGCTGTTATCCCGGGACTTACTTGCGAGGATCGCCAGCAGGTCGTCGGCATCCCGTCCCTGGTTGCGCAGTTCGGCGAACATGTTGTGGCTCTCCACGTCGCGATAATCGGTGATGCGGCTGAAGTGCGGGTTGGTCATGCCAATCTCTTCACCCTGGTAGATGTAGGGCGTGCCCTGCATCCCGTGCAGCACCATCGCCAGCATCTTCGCCGCCGGGACGCGGTACTCTCCCTCATCGCCAAAGCGCGAGACGATGCGCGGCTGATCGTGGTTACACCAGAACAGCGCGTTCCACGCCCGGTTGTGCATCCCCTGCTGCCAGTGGCTGAACAGGCTTTTCAGCGCCACATAGTCCGGCTTTGCCAGGGTCCACTTCTCGCCGTTGGGATAATCTACCTTCAGATGATGGAAGTTAAAGGTCATCGACAGCTCGCGCCCGTCCAGCGCCGCGTACTGCTGGCAGTGTTCCAGGCTGGTAGAGGACATCTCGCCCACCGTCATCAGGTTGCGCGGGATGAAGACGTCCCGGCTCATCTCCTGCAGGTAGTTGTGAATGCGCGGCCCGTCGGTATAGAAGCGGCGACCGTCGCCGATGTTGTCTTCCGGGAAATCCTGATCTTTTGAAATCAGGTTGATCACGTCGAGGCGCAGGCCGTCCACGCCGCGATCGGCCCAGAACTCGCACACCTTTTTCAGCTCGGCGCGCACCTCGGGGTTCTCCCAGTTCAGGTCCGCCTGTTCCGGGGCAAAAAGGTGCAGATAGTACTGCTCGCTCTCGGCATGCCAGCGCCAGGCGTTGCCGCCAAACTTGGAGCGCCAGTTATTAGGCGCCTGCTCCGGGGTGCCGTCGCGCCAGATATAGAACTCGCGGTACGGGCTTTGCGGGTTCAGCGACTCGCGGAACCACGCGTGCTGGGTGGAGGTGTGGTTAAACACCATATCCAGCACGATGCGCATTCCGCGGCGATGGGCTTCGGCCACCAGCTCGTCGAAGTCGTCCAGCGTGCCGTAGGCCGGATCGATGCTGATGTAGTTCGCCACGTCGTAGCCGTTATCCACCTGCGGAGAGATATAGAACGGCGTCAGCCAGAGGGCATCAATGCCGAGGGTTTTGAGGTAGTCGAGACGCGACGTCACGCCGCGCAGATCCCCGGTGCCGCGCCCGGTGGTGTCCTGGAAGCTCTTCGGGTAGATCTGATAGATGACGCCGTTTTGCCACCAGTGAGGAAGGGTATTCATTATGCGTTCCTGCAAATGCGAAGGGGGCGCAACTGCGCCCCGAAGAAGATTAAACCGCCTGTAACGCGCCCTGACGGTACTTGCGCTGATAGACAACGGTGGTCAGCGCCATCGGAACGATGATCGCTACGGCCATTGCCAGGGAGAACACCTGCCAGTAGGTCGGCTGGATGGAGAGGATGCCCGGCAGGCCGCCGACGCCAATGCCGTTGGCCATCACGCCGTTCAGTCCGCACAGCAGGCCCGCCAGCCCGGAGCCGATCATCGCGCACAGCATCGGGAAGCGGTACTTCAGGTTGATACCGTACATCGCCGGTTCGGTGACCCCGAGGTAGGCGGAGATGGCCGCCGGAACCGAGATTTCACGCTCGTTATGCTTGCGGCTGACGATGATGATGCCGGTGACCGCCGAGGCCTGGGCAATGTTCGACAGGGCAATCAGCGGCCACACCGGGGTACCGCCGAGGCTCTGGATCATCTGCATATCAATGGCCAGGGTGGTCTGATGCACGCCGGTGATCACCAGCGGGGCATACAGGAAGCCAAACAGCGCGGCGCCAATCGGGGCGAAGCTGCCGGTCATCAGGTGACGCACCGCGTAAGCAACGCCGTCGCCAATCATGCGGCCAAACGGACCTATAAAGGCGTGGGCGAGGAACACCGCGAGGATCAGGGAGCAGACCGGCACCACCACCAGATAGAGATAGTCCGGCACCATGCGCTTGAGGCGGGTTTCAATCATCCCCAGCGCCAGGCCAGCCAGCAGGGCCGGGATCACCTGCGCCTGATAGCCCACTTTGGCGATGGTAAACAGGCCGAAGTTCCACACCTCAGGCACCTGCTGTCCAAGTAAGTAAGCGTTCATTAACTGCGGAGAGACCAGCGTCACGCCCAGCACGATACCCAGGATCGGCGTACCGCCCATTTTGCGCACCGCCGACCAGCAGATGCCCACCGGCAGATAGAAGAAGATGGCCTCGCCAATCAGCCACAGGAAGTCATAGATGCTCTGTAGAGCCGGATACATCTGGGCCAGGGTTTTGCCGTCGCTCATCGGCACATCGCCAATCACGTTACGGAAGCCGAGGATCAGGCCTCCGCTGATCAGCGCCGGCAGCAGCGGGAAGAAAATCTCTGCGAAATGTGAAATGAGCTGTTCATGCCACTTCATGTTCTGGCGCGCCGCTTTCTTGGCCTGCTCTTTATCAGCCGAGGAGTGGCCGGTGGTCGCCAGCAGCGCCTTGTAGTAGTCGCCCACTTCGGTGCCGATCACGACCTGGAACTGTCCGGCATTGGTGAAGCAGCCTTTTACCATCGACAGATCTTCGATGGCTTTGGGGTCGGCTTTGGCCGGGTCGTTTAACACAAAACGCAGGCGGGTAATGCAATGGCTGACCGTGGCGATATTGTCACGTCCGCCAACCAGCACGATCAGCTGGTCGATATCCGTTTGTTTTACTTTGCTCATCATGAAACCTCATGACACTCGTTCAGGGGGAGGAAGATAACTGGTGGCAAGCCTACTCTTAACCTCAATTAACGAAAATGGGAACGTTCCCGAAATCGGGCGAGGATCACAATAAAGCGTCTTTTGACGCTCAGGAAAGGGTGGCGGGAATGACGATCTGGCGTGGTTTGCTGCGGCCGTTGATCTGCTCGATCAGTTGCAGAGCGGCCTGACGGCCGGAGTCGGCGTAGCCGGGATCGACGGTGATGATCTCCGGGTGCAGGAACTTCATCAGCGGCGTGTTGCCCACGCTTGCCAGTTGCAGGCTGTCGATGCGCTGTTCTTGTAAGTACTTACTTGCGCCCAGAGCCAGTGTATCCGTGGCACAGACCAGCGCGGTGGTCTGCGGGGTCAGCACGTCGGCTACCTTCTCATAGCCCTGTTTCATCCCCAGACCGGGTAAGGCGGCGACCGCAGGCAGCGCGTGCTGTTTGCAGAATTCCAGATACGCAGCATGGCGGCGCTGGCCGGTGGTGACGTCGCTGTGGGGCACGCCAAGATAGCTGATATGGCGATGGCCGCTCTCATACAGGCGCTGCATCAGGATGTGGATCGCCCCTTCATCGTCATAGCATACCGAGGCAAACCCGCGGGCATCGCGCGCCAGCAGTACCAGCGAGGACTGCCACGGGGTGAGCATCTCTTCACTGATGCCGGTAAAGCCAAACAGCACCACGCCGTCGATATTGCGGCGCTTGAGCATCCCGAGATGCTCTTCCACCATCTGCGGCGAGAACTTACTCTCCATCATGATCGGATCGTAGCCCTGTTCGTAGAAGGCGGGCAGCATGGTCTGGACGGCCAGGTTTTCCGACAGCGAATCCAGACGGGTGACGATGATTGCCACCACCTTGTCGCTCTGGCCACGCATGGCGCGCGCCGAGCGGGAAGGGGAAAAGCCGTGCTGATCCATTACCGCCTCGACGCGCTCGCGCGTGCGCTGGCTGACACCACTTTCGTTATTCAGCACCCGCGAGACGGTGGATTTACCCACGCCGCTCAGACGGGCAATGTCTTTAATGGTGAGGCGGTTCTGCATGCTTTATATCCTGTTATGCATCAATGAAATAATCAGTAAGCCTAAATCGGGTATCGCGATGTGCAATGGGCAATGTCTGGTTTACGTTTGGTTTAATGCCAGGGCGGTATCATACCGCCCGAATTGTCACTCACGGTATGGTTAAAACACTATACTGCGCGCCGACTTACCTTTTTTTACTTACCGGAGGCCGTATGGATCCCGATCCCACCCCTCTCCCGACAGGGAGAACCCTTTTACTCCGGTAAGTCTCTTCCTGCCTTACCGGATGCGTAAGGCAGTGACGTTTTATCCGTCCCTGCATAATTGATATCGCCGCTCAGGCGTGGCTTTGTCACGTCTGATGGCAAGACTGCGCCCGTTTTTTACGGGTGCGGGGGACTTATTATGTTCAAAAATTTCACCCAACAGCTGTTCACCCGGCTGAGCCGCCATCTGCCGCGTCGTCTGGTGCAGCGTGCGCCAATGGCAACCGGTAAAACCGATGCCGCCGTTCCCGGCGCGCTTGCCGCCCACTGCCTGCGGGTCGCCGCAATGAAAGAGAATGCGCTCTGGCACGCATTCGCCAGCCACCCGGAAGGGTTGAATGCCACAGAGGTGGGGATCGCCCGCGCCCGCCATGGCAAGAATGAAATCCCGGCGCAAAAGCCGGCCCGCTGGTGGGTTCATCTCTGGACCTGCTACCGCAATCCCTTCAACCTGCTGCTGACGGTGCTGGGGGTTATCTCCTATGCCACCGAAGACCTGTTTGCCGCCGGGGTGATCGCCCTGATGGTGGGCATCTCCACGCTGCTGAACTTCATTCAGGAAGCCCGCTCAACCCGCGCGGCGGATGCCCTCAAGGCGATGGTCAGCAACACCGCCACCGTCCTGCGCACCCTCAACGACAAAGGCGAAAGCGGCTGGCAGGAGATACCCATCGATCAGCTGGTGCCAGGGGATCTGGTCAAGCTGGCGGCCGGGGACATGATCCCGGCGGACCTGCGTATCCTCCAGGCACGCGACCTGTTCGTGGCGCAGGCCTCGCTGACCGGCGAATCCCTGCCGGTGGAGAAAGTGGCCCACAGCCGCGATCCGCAGCAGAGCAACCCGCTGGAGTGCGACACCCTGTGCTTTATGGGCACCACGGTGGTGAGCGGTACGGCGCAGGCAATGGTGATCGCCACCGGGGGCAACACCTGGTTTGGACAGCTGGCCGGGCGGGTCAGCGAGCAGGAGAGCGAGCCGAACGCCTTCCAGCAGGGGATTGGCCGCGTCAGCATGCTGCTGATCCGCTTTATGCTGGCGATGACCCCCATCGTGCTGCTGATTAACGGCTACACCAAAGGCGACTGGTGGGAAGCGGCGCTGTTTGCCCTCTCGGTGGCGGTGGGGCTCACCCCGGAGATGCTGCCGATGATTGTCACCTCGACCCTGGCGCGCGGGGCGGTAAAACTCTCGAAGCAAAAGGTGATCGTCAAACACCTCGACGCCATTCAGAACTTTGGCGCGATGGACATCCTCTGCACCGACAAAACCGGGACCCTGACCCAGGACAAGATCGTGCTGGAGCACCACACCGACGTTTCGGGCAAGATTTGCGAGCGGGTGCTGGAAACCGCGTGGCTGAACAGCCACTACCAGACCGGGCTGAAAAACCTGCTCGACGTTGCGGTGCTGGAAGGGGTGGACGAAGCCGCCGCCCGCACCCTCTCGACCCGCTGGCAAAAAGTGGATGAGATCCCCTTTGACTTCGAGCGTCGCCGCATGTCGGTGGTGGTGAGTGAAGAGCAGGGCGTGCATCTGCTGCTCTGCAAAGGGGCGCTGCAGGAGATCCTGAATGTCTCTACCCAGGTACGGCATCACGGGGAGATTGTCCCGCTGGACGAGAGCATGCTGCGGCGCATCCGGCGCGTGACCGACAACCTCAACCGCCAGGGGCTGCGCGTGGTGGCGGTGGCCAGCAAGTTTCTGCCGGCCCGCGAGGGCGATTACCAGCGCATCGATGAATCGGATCTGATCCTCGAGGGCTACATCGCCTTCCTCGATCCGCCGAAAGAGACCACGGCGCCAGCGTTAAAGGCGCTGAAAGAGAGCGGCATCACGGTGAAAATCCTCACCGGCGACAGCGAGCTGGTGGCAGCGAAAGTGTGCCGCGAAGTGGGTCTGGATGCGGGCGAGGTGGTGACGGGCAGCGAGATTGAAGCGCTGACTGACGACGCGCTGGCACTGCTGGCGAAGCGCACCACGCTGTTTGCGCGCCTGACCCCGATGCACAAAGAGCGCATCGTCACCCTGCTGAAGCGCGAGGGGCACGTGGTGGGCTTTATGGGGGATGGCATCAACGATGCCCCCGCGCTGCGTGCGGCGGATATCGGTATTTCGGTGGACGGGGCGGTGGATATCGCCCGGGAAGCGGCGGATATCATTCTGCTGGAGAAGAGCCTGATGGTGCTGGAAGAGGGGGTGATCGAAGGCCGCCGCACCTTCGCCAACATGCTCAAGTACATCAAAATGACCGCCAGCTCCAACTTCGGCAACGTCTTCAGCGTGCTGGTGGCGAGCGCGTTCCTGCCGTTCCTGCCGATGCTGCCGCTGCATCTGCTGATCCAGAACCTGATGTACGACATCTCCCAGGTAGCGATCCCGTTTGATAACGTCGACGAGGATCAGATCCAGAAGCCGCAGCGCTGGGATCCGGCAGAACTGGGCCGTTTCATGCTCTTTTTCGGCCCGATCAGCTCCATCTTCGACATTCTGACCTTCTGCCTGATGTGGTTTGTGTTCCACGCTAATACCCCGGAACAGCAGACCCTGTTCCAGTCCGGCTGGTTCGTGGTCGGGCTGCTGTCGCAAACGCTGATTGTGCATATGATCCGCACCCGCCGCATTCCGTTCCTCCAGAGCCGTGCCGCCTGGCCGCTGATCCTGATGACCGGCCTGGTGATGGTGCTCGGCATCGCGCTGCCGTTCTCGCCGCTGGCGGGCTATCTGCAACTGCAGGCGCTGCCGCTCAGCTACTTCCCGTGGCTGGTGGCGATCCTCGCCGGGTATATGGTGCTGACGCAGCTGGTGAAAGGATTCTATAGCCGCCGGTACGGGTGGCAGTGAAAAATCTACCCCTCACCCTAACCCTCTCCCCATAGGGGAGAGGGGACGATTACACCCTCGCCCCTTTGGGGAGAGGGCCGGGGTGAGGGGCTCCGTTTTCTCCCAAATTCAACAACCTGTGATCTCCGTCATCCGCCGTGCTTGACGCTAATTTGCACACATGTTAACAGAATGTTTTGCCTTTTTTCGGCCCGTCAAATAAGGAACATTCATGTTACGGTACAGCCTCTTAACCGCCGGGCTTATGCTCGGCTTTTCTGCGTTTGCCGCCCCGGCAGGCGATCTCCCCCTGATGCCCTGGCCTGCAAAGGTTGAACGTCCTGCGACCCAGGGGGCGCTGGTCATCAACAATAATTTCCAGGTCAGCGTTTCCGGGGACGATCTCGGCGATGCGGTTGCCCGTCTGCGCCAGCGCTTGGCGCTGCAAACCGGCTGGACGCTCCAGCCTCAGGCGGATAAGCCGGAAAAACCGACCGTCACCATCGCCATCGCCCGTAAGGTGGCCCCGCTGCCGAAACCGGACAGCGATGAAAGCTATAAGCTCACCGTCGACGCCAGCGGAGTTTCCATTACTGCCAACACACGTTTCGGCGCGCTGCGGGGGATGGAAACCCTGCTCCAGCTGATCCAGAACGGGCCTGAAAATACCTTTCTGCCGTGGGTCGCCATTGAGGATGCCCCACGCTTCCCGTGGCGCGGCCTGCTGCTCGACTCCGCCCGCCACTTTATTCCGCTGGATGACATCAAACGCCAGATCGACGGCATGGCGGCGGCGAAGCTCAACGTGCTGCACTGGCATTTAACCGACGATCAGGGCTGGCGATTTGCCTCGAAGCGCTACCCGAAACTGACCGAACTTGCCAGCGACGGACTGTTCTACACCCAGGATCAGATGCGCGACGTGGTGCGCTACGCCGCCGCGCGTGGCGTTCGCGTGGTGCCGGAAATTGACATGCCCGGCCACGCCTCGGCCATTGCGGTGGCCTATCCGGAGCTGATGAGCGCCACGGGGCCGTATCAGATGGAGCGCCACTGGGGCGTGCTCAAGCCGGTGATGGATCCCACCAAAGAGGCCACCTACGCCTTTGCCGGGGCGATGATCGCCGAACTGGCGGCGATCTTCCCGGATCCCTATCTGCACATCGGCGGCGATGAGGTGGACGATACTCAGTGGAAAGCCAACCCGGCCATCCAGCAGTTTATGCGCGAAAACAAGCTGGCCGACAGCCACGCACTGCAGGCGTACTTCAACCGCAAGCTGGAGACGATCCTCGAGAAAAACCAGCGCCAGATGGTGGGCTGGGATGAGATCTACCACCCGGATCTGCCGAAAAGCATTCTGATCCAGTCCTGGCAGGGGCAGGACGCGCTGGGCGAGGTGGCAAAAAAAGGCTACAAGGGGATCCTCTCGACGGGCTTTTACCTCGATCAGCCCCAGTACACGGCCTATCACTACCGCAATGAGATCGTGCCGCAGGGGCTGAACAATGTGGACGTCATTACCGACAGCGACAGCGCCCAGAGCTGGTCATTCACCCTGCCGCGCCTGAAGGGCAAGCCGGTGGAGGGCAGCTTTACGCTGGTGAAAGGCGAGGCGGGCTGGCGCGGCTTTATCGATTTCAGCGGCAAATCCCGGCGGGCGGTGCAGGATATTGAATGGCGCAGCGACAACCAGGTGAGCTTCACCGTGGACACCTGGATGGGGGAGACCCGTCCGGTGGTGACGGTGAAAGACGACAAGATTGAGGGCTATTTCCTGCTGGGCAACAGCCGTTACCCGGTGACGGGCCAGCGGCTGGACGCGGTGCCGGAAGGGATCGCCCCGGCGGTGCCGGATGCCAGCCAGCAGGCCAATCTGCTGGGCGGCGAGGCGGCGCTGTGGGCGGAAAACGTCTCTGCACCGGTGCTGGATATCAAGCTCTGGCCGCGGGCGTTTGCGGTGGCGGAGCGGCTGTGGTCGGCCCAGGAGGTGAACGATATCGACAACATGTACACCCGCCTGCAGGCGATGGACAGCTGGTCGACAGTGTCGGTGGGGCTGCAGCAGCATGCCCGCCAGCAGGTGCAGTTCACGCGGCTCGGCAACACCACCGACACGCTGGCGCTGACGATCCTCGCCCAGGCGCTGGAGCCTGCGCAGTATTACACCCGTAACCATCTCAAGTTCCAGGCCGGGAATTACGATCTGTTTGAGCCGCTGAACCGCCTGGCCGACGCGCTATCGCCCGAGAGCAATACGGTGCGGCAGATGAACCACTGGGTGGAACGGCTGGTGAGCGATGCCGAAGACAGCGAAAGCGCGGAGTCGCTGCGCCATCTCTTTACCCGCTGGCAGACCAACACTCCGGACGCGCTGGCGCTGGCTGAAAACAGCTATCAGCTGAAAGCGATCAAACCGGTGATTCAGACGGTGGATAAGCTGGCAACAATTGGGCTGCGCTTAACGGATCTGGTGGCGCGTCAGGGCACGCTGGATGATACGGAGATTGCGTCGATTCAGGGGGAGCTGGATAAAGCGGCGCAGATTCAGGATGAAGTGGTGATCGCGGCGGTCTATCCGCTGGAGAAACTGCTGCGCGCAACGCGCAATCAGTGAAAAACGCCCGGTGGCGGCTTCGCCTTACCGGGCCTGGAAAAGCGCAGTCACGTAGGCCGGGCAAGCGAAGCGCCGCCCGGCACACAGACCGCACAATCCTCAACGTATTACTTCAGAGTCCACGCCATCTGCCAGTGAGAACCGACACCCGGTTCGAACTGGTTAGAACCAGCGGAATACTGCACGCAGTAGCCGCTGTATGGCGCTTTCTTACACTGGTACGTTTTGCCATTTTTCGGCTGCAGTACCACGGTGCCTGCCTTGTAGGAAGAGAGGTTCTGCGGGAAGGTATAGTCGTATTTACCCGCGGTATCGGATGACGCTTCGTTTTCCAGCATCATATCGATCACATCCTGCGCGAACAGCACGCCATCTTTGTTGGTGGCGAAGTATTTCAGCATGTGGTGTCCGGCAGTCACGTCAGTCAGGTTCATGGTCACGTCCTGGTTGGCGTTGTTCATGTCCTGCTTCAGGTAGCCTTTTTCCGCACCCGCGTGGTTTAACGCACTGGCTTCCAGGCTGACATCACCCTGGGTGTTCACGTGGAAGGTTACGGTTGCTGCGCCGTTCTTGATTTTGGAGAACTGCACGTTGGTGACGGCGATGTTTTCGCTCACCTGCGCCTGCTGCTCTTCATAGGAGATCGCCACGGATTTCAGCGTGCTGCCATCTTTCACATAGACGTTGTTCGCGCCGTGAACCGGGTTCACCACGCCGCTTTCGTCCTTCACACCGACACGGACATCGCTGTGCGCGGCGTTAATCGCCTGCGCCAGATCGAAGGACCACTGGCTTGCCTGACCCTGGGATGCAGAAGCCACGGTCAGTTCGGTACGCATGGAGGCGACTTCGCCGTTAGCATCGAAGAAGCGGGCAATGATTTTATCGCCTGCATTCACGTTATTCCCGGCGATCTGGCCGTCCAGGGTTTTCGTCCACTCGGATACCTGAGCCGGAGTCTCATCGTCAGGGATCACGTTGCCGCCGTTACCGAAATCAACGTCGATAGCCTGATAGAAGCTGTTAGTGGTATCTGCAATTTCCCATACCGCGTAAATAACCTGGTAGCCGGTACGCTGTGGCACGTTACAGGTCATATCCTGACGAACAGCTGGCGTCTGGCCATTACCGTTAACGGTACAGAATGGTGTGGATTCAAATTGATCGCGGGTCAGCGGTTTATTAGGATTCCAGTCTTGTTTGGTAATATACCAGCGCCAGTTGGTGGTTTTATGCGGAGCGGTGTGATACCAGGTAAATTTATTCGCACCCGCAGTAATAGGCGTTTTAGTCCAGGCGTTCATGCTCTGACGATCGAGCTGGGAATACTGGGAGATACCGGCGCTGGCCAGCTGACCATCTGGCGGCAGTGCGCCCGTCGGGAAGCCAGATGTGCGTTCAACACTCTGTGGTTCATATTGTACAGAACCGCAATCGATATTCTTACCGAGCTTACACATATAGGCACGGCTGGCCGGAGTATCAACATAACCATGCGCTAAAGCCGATGAAGCAACCGTGAGTGTGGCAAGTGCCAACGCAATTTTAGACAGTTTCATTTTTATTCCATTAAAGAGGGGATTAATTATTTAGGCAGGGCTAGTCTCCTCTGGAATAAAAAATTAATCATTTCAAGCGGCGGCGAAAAATAACGGTGAAAATGCTTGAAGAATATTATTTGCTGTGTATTCAGAAAATAAAAAAGGCAGCGCAGGCTGCCTTTTTATTCATCAAAATCAATAATTAGCGGCGCACGGCGATCGCTTCGATTTCGATTTTCACGTCTTTTGGCAGACGCGCCACTTCCACGCAGGAGCGCGCCGGGAAGCTGGCGTTATGCTCGGTGAAGAAGGCTTCGTATGTAGCGTTAACGGTGGCGAAGTCGTTGAGATCTTTTACGAATACCGTTGTTTTAACGATATCGCCCACTTTCAGGCCAGCGGATTCGACGATCGCTTTGACGTTTTCCAGCGACTGACGCGCCTGAGCGGAGACGTCTTCCGGCACTTCACCGGTTTTTGGGTTTACCGGGATCTGGCCGGAGGTGATGATCATGCTGCCAAGATCAACGCCCTGAACGTATGGGCCGATAGCTGCAGGTGCATTTTCCGTCGCGAGTACTTTGGTCATGATTTCTCCTGAATAACAGCGTTATGAATGTCCCGGCCATTATAAAGAGCCGGGAAGGCATTACCACCGGGATTAGTTGGCCAGCACCACATTGTGGGAAAACTCTTTTTCACAGTATTTGCATTTGAGCGCGATGTCATCGGCGCGTTTTTTCACTGCAAAACTGGAATTTACCGGCTCAGCGTGGCTGATGCAGTTGCTGTTCGGGCACACCAGCACGCTCTCAATGCGCTCCGGCAGGCTCGGGCGGGATTTACCCACCACTTCGTAGTCGTCGATGCGGTTGACGGTGGCTTCCGGGGCGTACAGCGACAGCTGGTTTACCTGCTCGTCGGTCAGGAAGGTGTTTTCGATTTTAATCAGGTCCTTACGGCCCATCTCGCCGGAAGGCAGGTTCAGGCCGATGGTGATACGCTGGTCGGTTTCGGTCAGTTTGAACAGGGTCAGCAGCTTAAAGCCCACCTGCGCGGGGATGTGGTCAATTACGGTGCCGCGTTTGATGGCTTCGACCTGGAGTTTGTTATCGTGTGTCATTGTCATTTCCCCTTACAGAGCTAAATCGCGATTCAGAACCAGTGCCAGTAACGCCTGGCGGGCGAAGATGCCGTTCCCGGCCTGCTGGAAGTACCAGGCGTGCGGCGTCTTATCCACGTCGGTGGTGATCTCATCGATACGCGGCAGCGGGTGCAGCACCTTCATGTTGTTGCGTGCGCCTTCGAGGTCGCTGGCGCGCAGAACGAACTGCGCCTTGACGTTGGCGTACTCCGACGGATCCAGACGCTCTTTCTGCACGCGGGTCATATAGAGAATATCCACGTCGCCCATCACCTCTTCGATGCTGGCGTGCAGGCTCCACGGGATCCCTTTCTCATCCAGCATATCGAGGATGTATTGCGGCATCGCCAGCGCGTCCGGGGCGATAAAGTAAAAGCGGTTGCCGTTGAACTTCGCCAGCGCCTGGGTCAGGGAGTGCACGGTCCGGCCATATTTCAGGTCGCCGACCATGGCGATGTTCAGGTTCTCAAGCGTGCCCTGGGTCTCCTGAATGGTGAACAGATCCAGCAGGGTCTGGGTCGGATGCTGGTTAGCCCCGTCACCGGCGTTCAGCACTGGAATACCGCCGGAAAACTCGGTCGCCAGACGGGCCGCGCCCTCCTGCGGGTGACGCATCACGATAGCGTCGACGTAGGTGCTGATCACCGAGATGGTGTCCGCCAGGGTTTCGCCTTTTTTACCGAGCGACGTGTTGCTGCTGTCGGAGAAGCCCACGACGCTTGCGCCCAGACGGTGAATGGAGGTCTCAAACGACAGGCGGGTACGGGTGGAGGCTTCGAAGAAGCAGCTGGCGATCACCTTGTGCTTCAGCAGCTCCGGTTGCGGATTGGCTTTCAGTTTTGCCGCGGTTGCCAGAACCAGCTCCAGCTCTTCACGGCTGAGGTCGTTGATGGAAATGATGTGTTTTTGATAAAGCGGATTCATTTTTCTCTCCTGACGCCGGGCAAAAAAAAGCCCCTCAAATGAGGGGCTTCTGGAATAGGGATTGCAACGGGAAGAAAAACGGCAGGCCAGCGTCTGATTTAAGACGCGCTGGGGCACTCTGTCGAACATGTTTGAGCATGCTTCCTCCTGGCAAATTGTGGGGCATTATACGCAGCCTGAATCATCGATCAAGCGAATAATGCACACTTTACGCAACGTAAAGGTTTCCGCATGCATGGTTATGCGCAAGAGCAAATCCCCACTAAAAAGTGGTGGTATGGCAGCTGAAATTCTCGTATAAAAGTTGAAAATGAAACGGTGTTTTATATTGAGGATTTAAACATGATCGTTGGCAACATCCACAACCTCCAGTCCTGGCTGCCGCAAGCGCTGCGTCAGGCGATCGAACACGTTAAAGCGCATGTGACAGACGCCACCCCGACCGGCAAACACGACATCGACGGCAACAACCTGTTCTATCTGGTCTCCGAAGACATGACCCAGCCGTTCGCCGAGCGTCGCGCGGAGTATCACGCCCGCTATCTGGACATTCAGATCGTGCTGAAAGGCCAGGAAGGGATGACCTTCAGCACCTTGCCAAACGGCACGCCGGACACCGACTGGCTGGCGGACAAAGACATCGCGTTCCTGCCGGAAGGCGAGCAGGAGAAAACCCTGGTGCTGAGCGAAGGCGATTTTGTGGTCTTCTACCCGGGCGAAGTTCACAAGCCGCTGTGCGCGGTGGGCAACCCGGCGCAGGTGCGCAAGGTGGTGGTGAAGATGTTGGTAGGGTAAATACCCTTCACCATCACCCCTCACCCTAACCCTCTCCCCAGAGGGGAGAGGGGACTGCACGATGCGGTCTTTTCCCCTCGGCCCTTTGGGGAGAAGGGACTGCACGGTGCGGTCTTTTCCCCCTCACCCCTTTGGGGAAAGGGGACTGCACGGTGCGGTCTTTTCCCCCTCGCCCCTATGGGGAGAGGGCCGGGGTGAGGGGAAAAAAAATTTGTGATCCAGCTTAAATTTCCCGCACTCCCTGTTCTCCTCTCATTTACCTGCGCTTTTTCTGCGTCATAGTATGATCGTTAAATAAACGAACGCTGTTCTATAATGTAGAACAAAATGATTCAGCAAGGAGATCTCATGCAGCAGACCGTGCAGTTCTCGGGGATTATCCCCCCTGTCTCCACCATCTTCACCGCCGACGGTAAGCTGGATAAACCGGGCAGCGCCGCGCTCATCGACCATATGATCGACGCCGGTGTCGATGGCCTGTTCTTCCTGGGCAGCGGCGGCGAGTTTTCGCAGCTCAACACCGCCGAGCGCAAAGCGATTGCTGAATTTGCCATCGCCCACGTGAACCGTCGCGTGCCGGTGCTGATCGGCACCGGAGGCACTAACGCCCGGGAGACTATCGAGCTGAGCCAGCACGCCCAGCAGGCGGGTGCCGACGGCATCGTGGTGATCAACCCCTACTACTGGAAAGTCTCTGAAGCGAACCTGATCCGCTACTTTGAACAGGTGGCCGACAGCGTGACCCTGCCGGTGATCCTCTATAACTTCCCGGCGCTGACCGGGCAGGATCTGACCCCGCAGCTGGTCAAAACCCTGGTGGACGCCCGCGCCAATATCGTCGGGATCAAAGACACCATCGATTCCGTGGCTCATCTGCGCAGCATGGTCCTCACCGTTAAAGCGGCGCATCCGCACTTTGTGGTGCTGTGCGGCTACGACGATCACCTGTTCAACACCCTGCTGCTGGGCGGCGACGGGGCGATCTCCGCCAGCGGTAACTTCGCGCCGCAGGTGTCGGTCAAACTGCTGCAGGCGTTCCGCGACGGCGACCTGGCCCGGGCGGCGCAGTATCATCAAACCATGCTGCAAATTCCGCAGATGTATCAGCTGGATACACCGTTTGTGAACGTGATCAAAGAGGCGATTGCCCTCTGCGTACGCCCGGTCTCCACCCACGTGCTGCCGCCAGCCGGTCCGCTGAACGACGCGCGCAAGGCGCAGCTGAAAACGCTGCTGCAACAGCTCAAGCTCTGCTGAAGCCGGAAGGTCACGATGTCGATAGAAACCATTTTTACCCCGCAGGATGACGCCTTCTATTCGGTGATCACCCACGCGGCCGGGCCGCAGGGGGCGCTGCCCCTGACCCCGCAGATGCTGATGGAATCCCCCAGCGGCAATCTGTTTGGCATGACGCAAAACGCCGGAATGGGCTGGGATGCGAATAAGCTCACCGGCAAAGAGGTGCTGATTATCGGCACCCAGGGCGGGATCCGCGCGGGAGATGGCCGCCCCGTCGCGCTGGGTTACCACACCGGACACTGGGAGATTGGCCTGCAGATGCAGGCGGCGGCAAAAGAGATCACCCGCAACGGCGGTATCCCCTTTGCCGCCTTCGTCAGCGATCCGTGCGACGGCCGCTCCCAGGGCACCCACGGGATGTTTGACTCCCTGCCGTACCGCAACGATGCGGCAATCGTGTTTCGCCGCCTGATCCGCTCCCTGCCCACGCGCCGGGCGGTGATTGGCGTCGCCACCTGCGACAAAGGCCTGCCCGCCACCATGATCGCCCTGGCCGCGATGCACAACCTGCCGACCATTCTGGTGCTGGGTGGCGCCACGCTGCCGCCGACGTTCGGCGAAGATGCGGGTAAAGTGCAGACCATCGGCGCGCGCTACGCCAACCATGAACTCTCTTTGCAGGAGGCCGCCGAACTGGGCTGCCGCGCCTGCGCCTCGCCGGGCGGCGGCTGTCAGTTCCTCGGCACCGCAGGCACCTCACAGGTGGTGGCCGAAGCCTTAGGCCTGGCGCTGCCGCACTCGGCGCTGGCGCCGTCAGGCCAGGACGTGTGGCTGGAGATCTCCCGCCAGTCCGCCCGGGCGGTATTTGAGCTGGATAACCGCGGCATCACCACCCGGGATATTCTCACCGATAAAGCGATTGAGAACGCGATGGTGATCCACGCCGCGTTCGGGGGCTCCACCAACCTGCTGCTGCACATACCGGCCATCGCCCACGCGGCGGGCTGCACCATTCCTGACGTGGAGCACTGGACGCGGATCAACCGCAAGGTGCCGCGGCTGGTGAGCGTCCTGCCGAACGGGCCGGATTATCACCCGACGGTGCGGGCGTTCCTCGCGGGCGGCGTGCCGGAGGTGATGCTCCATCTGCGCGATCTCGGCCTGCTGCATCTGGATGCCATGACCGTTACCGGCCAGACGGTGGGGGAAAACCTCGACTGGTGGCAGGGCTCTGAACGGCGGGAACGCTTCCGCCAGTGCCTGCGCGAGCAGGACGGCGTCGAACCGGATGATGTGATCCTGCCGCCGGAGCGCGCTAAAGCCCGCGGGCTCACCTCCACGGTGGCCTTCCCGATGGGCAACATCGCCCCGGAAGGCTCGGTGATCAAGGCCACGGCCATCGACCCGTCGGTGGTGGGTGAGGACGGCGTCTACCGTCACACCGGCCGGGCGCGGGTGTTTGTCTCGGAAGCCCGGGCGATCAAGGCGATCAAAAGCGGCGAGATTGAGCAGGGCGACATCATGGTGGTGATCGGCGGCGGGCCGTCCGGTACTGGCATGGAAGAGACCTACCAGCTGACCTCGGCGCTGAAACACATCTCCTGGGGTAAAACGGTGTCGCTGATCACCGATGCCCGCTTCTCGGGCGTCTCCACCGGCGCCTGTTTTGGTCACGTCGCCCCCGAAGCGCTGGCCGGCGGGCCGATTGGCAAGCTGCGGGACAACGACATTATCGAAATCGCGGTGGACCGTCTGGCCCTGACCGGCAGCGTGAATTTTATCGGCACGGCACAGGTACCGCTCACCCCGCTGGAGGGGGCGATGGAGCTGGCCCGTCGTGAGCCACACCCTGAACTGCACGCCCATGAATTTTTACCGGACGATACGCGCCTGTGGGCCGCATTACAGTCGGTCAGCGGCGGCACCTGGAAAGGCTGTATTTACGACACCGATAAAATCATTGAGGTAATTAACGCCGGCAAAAAAGCGCTCGGACTTTAATTATATTTATCACTTTTGTCGTCTGCGGAAATATTCCGCGGACGGCTTTGTTGTGTCTGTCGTTAATTACATAAAAACAGTCATTTATCTTATTTCGAGGAGTATCACAAAAGCAAAATAACATAATTCAGAAACAAGATATGACCATTGCTGGTTAATTGAACAGCTCATTACACTCTATTAACACGATGTTGTGAATTCAGCACACTAAATAAGGGTGTATTTCTGATGATGCAATTAACCATGAAAGATAAAATTGGCTACGGGCTGGGTGACACCGCCTGCGGCTTTGTCTGGCAGGCGACCATGTTCCTGCTCGCCTATTTCTACACCGATGTGTTTGGCCTGTCGGCCGGGATTATGGGCACGCTGTTTTTGGTCTCCCGCGTGCTGGATGCGGTGACCGACCCGCTGATGGGGCTGCTGGTGGACCGCACCCGCACCCGCCACGGCCAGTTCCGCCCGTTCCTGCTGTGGGGGGCGATCCCGTTTGGCATCGTCTGCATGCTCACCTTCTACACCCCGGATTTCTCCGCCAACGGCAAAATTATCTACGCCTGCGTCACCTACATCCTGCTGACCCTGGTTTATACCTTCGTTAACGTGCCGTACTGCGCCATGCCGGGGGTGATCACCGCCGATCCGAAAGAGCGTCACGCTATGCAGTCGTGGCGATTCTTCCTTGCGGCAGCCGGATCGCTGGCGATCAGCGGCATTGCCCTGCCGCTGGTGGGGATCATCGGTAAAGGCAACGAACAGCTCGGCTACTTTGGCGCGATGTGCGTGCTGGGGCTCTGTGGCGTGGTGCTGCTCTACGTCTGCTTCTTCACCACCAAAGAGCGCTACACCTTTGAGGTACAGCCGGGCTCGTCGGTCAAAAAAGATCTCAAGCTGCTGCTCGGCAACAGCCAGTGGCGGATCATGTGCGCCTTCAAGATGATGGCGACCTGTTCCAACGTGGTGCGCGGCGGGGCGACGCTCTACTTCGTGAAATACGTGATGGATCACCCGGAGATGGCGACCCAGTTCCTGCTCTACGGCAGCATCGCCACCATGTTTGGCTCGCTCTGCTCCTCGCGCCTGCTGGGCCGTTTCGACCGGGTGAAGGCCTTCAAGTGGATCATCGTCATTTACTCCCTGATCAGCCTGCTGATCTTCTTCACCCCGGCCGAACACATGGCCCTGATTTTTGCCCTCAACATCCTGTTCCTGTTCGTCTTTAACACCACCACGCCGCTGCAGTGGCTGATGGCCTCCGACGTGGTGGATTACGAAGAGAGCCGCAGCGGCCGTCGTCTGGACGGGCTGGTGTTCTCCACCTATCTGTTCAGCCTGAAGATTGGCCTGGCTATTGGCGGCGCGGTGGTGGGTTGGATTCTGGCGTACGTGAACTACTCCGCCAGCAACAGCGTGCAGCCGGTTGAGGTGCTAACCACCATCAAAATTCTGTTCTGCGTGGTGCCGGTGGTGCTCTACGTGGGCATGTTCACCATGCTGTCGTTCTATAAGCTCTCGGATGCGCGGGTCGAAGCCATCAGCAAGCAGTTACTTAAGCATCGCGCGGCACAGGGGGATGCGATCCCTGACGCGGCGACGGCGGCATCTCATTAAGCAGGAGGCACTATGTACACCATTACCAACCCGATCCTGACCGGCTTCAACCCGGACCCGTCGATGTGCCGTCAGGGCGAGGATTACTTCATCGCCACCTCGACCTTTGAGTGGTTTCCGGGCGTGCGTATTTACCACTCCCGCGACCTGAAAAACTGGCGGCTGGTGAGCACCCCGCTGGATCGCGTATCGATGCTGGATATGAAGGGCAACCCGGACTCCGGTGGGATCTGGGCCCCGTGCCTGAGCTACGCCGACGGGCAGTTCTGGCTGCTCTACACTGATGTGAAAATTGTCGATTCCCCGTGGAAAAACGGGCGCAACTTCCTTGTGACCGCTCCCTCCATTGAGGGGCCGTGGAGCGAGCCGATCCCGATGGGCAACGGCGGGTTCGATCCGTCTCTGTTCCATGACGACGATGGCCGCAAATACTACCTCTACCGCCCGTGGGGGCCGCGCCACCACAGCAATCCGCATAACACCATCGTGATGCAGGAGTTTGATCCGCAGACCCGCACGCTGTCGCCCGAGCGGAAAACCCTCTTCACCGGCACGCCGCTGTGCTACACCGAAGGGGCGCATCTCTACCGCAAGGAGGGCTGGTACTATCTGCTGGTCGCCGAGGGGGGCACCAGCTACGAGCACGCAGTGGTGGTGCTGCGGGCCAGAAACATCGACGGGCCTTATGAGCTGCACCCCGATGTGACGATGATGACCAGCTGGCACCTGCCGGAAAATCCGCTGCAAAAAAGCGGCCACGGCTCGCTTCTGGAAACCCACACCGGCGAGTGGTATATGGCGTATCTCACCAGCCGCCCCCAGCGCCTGCCGGGCATTCCGCTGCTGGCCTCCGGCGGGCGGGGCTACTGCTCCCTGGGGCGTGAGACGGGGATCGCGCGCATCGAATGGCGCGACGGCTGGCCATACGTCGAAGGGGGTAAACATGCTCAGGTGACGGTGCCGGGCCCGCAGATGACCGAGAGCGCAGCCGTGACGCAGGACGCCTGGCGGGACGACTTCGACGGCGAGCGCCTCGACCCGGAGCTGCAGACGTTGCGTATTCCGTTCGACGACTCACTTGGCTCGCTGCGGGCGCGTAAAGGCTTCCTGCGGCTGTACGGCAACGACTCGCTTAACTCGACCTTTACCCAGTCCACCGTGGCGCGCCGCTGGCAGCACGTCGCCTTTCGCGCCGAGACGCGCATGGCGTTTTCGCCGCGTCACTTCCAGCAGAGCGCCGGGTTAACCTGCTACTACAACAGCAAAAACTGGAGCTACTGCTTTGTCGATTATGAGGAGGGGAAGGGCAGAACCCTGAAGGTTATCCAGCTCGACCACAACGTGCCGTCATGGCCGCTGCACGAGCAGCCGATCCCGGTACCGGATGAGGCGCAAAGTGTGTGGCTGCGGGTGGATGTCGATCGTCTGGTCTACCGCTACAGCTACTCCTTTGACGGCGAGACGTGGCAGACCGTGCCGGTCACGTATGAGGCGTGGAAGCTGTCGGATGACTATATCGGCGGGCGTGGATTCTTTACCGGGGCCTTTGTCGGGCTGCACTGCGAAGATATCAGCGGCGACGGGTGTCACGCCGACTTCGACTACTTCACCTACGAGCCGGTATAACGGCTCAGGCCGGGTAGCCCAGCGCGCGTGAGAGCTGGCGCCCGGCCTCCTGCAGCTGCTCGCGAAAGCGGGCCAGTTCGTCGTCGTCCACGCGGGAGGTTAAGGTCGACAGGCTCAGGGCGGCGATGACCCGGGACTCATGGTTACGCACCGGGACCGACACGCAGCGCACCCCCTGTTCGTTCTCTTCGCTGTCCAGGGCATAACCCTGCTCGCGGGTTTGCGCCAGCGCGGCCAGCAGCGCCTCGCGGGAGGCCAGCGTCGCCGGAGTAAAGGTGGTGTACTGATAGCCTTCCAGCAGGGTGTTCAGCTCAGCGTCGCTCAGCCAGGCGATCAGCACTTTGCCGATGGCGGTGGCATGTACCGGCAGGCGACGGCCAATGCGCGAATAGGCGATGGCCGCCAGCTTGCCTTCAATCTTTTCGATATAGACCCCTTCGCGCCCGTCCAGAATGCCCAGATGGGTGGTCTGCCCGGTGCGCTCCGACAGCTCGGTCAGAAAATGCTTCGCCTTCTGGCGAATATCCATGGTGCTCACCACGAAGTGACCGCGCTCGACCAGCTTCATGCCCGGGCGATATTTGCCGTTCTCCGGGTTCTGATCGATATAGCCGTGCAGCTGCAGCGTTTTGAGCAGCGAGTGAAGGGTGCTTTTACTCAGGCCCATCTGTTTACTGATGTCGGTGATTTTAAGTTCCGTCGCCTGTTCGTTAAACAGATCGAGGATCTGCAAGGCACGTTCAACAGATTGAATAATAGGCATGAGATCGGCTTATCTGCGCTGGAATTAAGGCGAAAACGTACCTTTTTTGGGCAGGAAAATCAATTGAGTGGCACGATCTGCCCCTGTACCTGTGCAAGGTAAACGCAAAACGGCAACATCGTTGCCGTTTTTAGTGTTTATTCCCTCTCCCTGTGGGAGAGGGTCAGGGTGAGGGCACCAGACCGCAGAGGACTTAACCCCCAAGCGTCGCTACCATCACTGCCTTAATGGTGTGCATGCGGTTTTCAGCCTGATCAAATACCACGCTTGCCGCAGATTCAAATACCTCGTCCGTCACTTCCATCCCGCCGTGCAGATCGAACTCTTTCGCCATCTGCTTGCCGAGCGTCGTCTGATCGTCGTGGAACGCTGGCAGACAGTGCAGGAACTTGACGTCCGGGTTGCCGGTGAGCGCCATCATTTGGGCATTCACCTGATAGCCACGCAGCAGGGCGATACGTTCAGCCCACTTCTCTTTGGGCTCGCCCATCGACACCCACACGTCGGTGTAGATAAAGTCCGCGCCCTTCACACCTGCCGCCACGTCTTCCGTCAGGGTGATTTTGCCGCCGTTCTTTTCTGCCAGCGCGCTGCACTCTGCTACCAGGCTCGCTTCCGGCCAGCAGGCTTGTGGCGCAACCAGACGCAGATCCAGCCCGGTGAGCGCCGCCGCTTCCAGCATCGAGTTACCCATGTTGTTACGCGCATCGCCGGTATAGACCAGCACCATCTCGTTAAACGCCTTGCCCGGCAGATGCTCCTGCATGGTGAGCAGGTCCGCCAGCAGCTGGGTCGGATGGAACTCGTTGGTCAGCCCGTTCCACACCGGCACACCGGCAAATTCCGCCAGGGTTTCGACCACTTCCTGACCATGACCGCGATACTGAATGCCGTCGTACATCCGGCCCAGCACGCGAGCGGTATCTTTAATTGATTCTTTATGCCCAATCTGGCTGCCGCTCGGCCCGAGATAAGTGACGCGTGCGCCCTGGTCAAATGCGGCAACTTCGAAAGAGCATCGGGTACGGGTCGAGTCTTTTTCGAAGATGAGCGCGATGTTTTTGCCAGTAAGTTTCTGTACTTCAGTGCCTTTTTTCTTATCGGACTTCAGCTGTGCCGCCAGCGCAAGAAGAGACGTGAGTTGTGCAGGGGTAAAATCGAGCAATTTCAGGAAGTGTTTTTTATACAGTTCAGACATTTTATCCTCACATGGCAAAGGCCACTTATTGAATTAAAATTCACTTTATAAGTATTAATATTCACTTGCAACCCCGTTTCACAAATCTTTCTTACAAAGGTGGAGGCAAACACATCCGTGTGTGAAAATAGAAGTATCTGCCGCACTTTAAAGAGGAACGAGCCATGGCAAACCCAGAACTGCTGGAAGAACAGCGCGAAGAGACGCGACTGATTATTGAAGAACTGCTGGAAGACGGCAGCGATCCGGATGCGCTGTACACCATCGAGCATCATTTCTCTGCGGATGATTTCGAAGCGCTGGAAAAGCTGGCGGTTGAAGCGTTCCGCCTGGGTTACGAAGTGACGGAGCCGGAAGAGCTGGAAGTGGAAGAGGGCGATACCGTCATCTGCTGCGATATCCTGAGCGAAGGCGCGCTGAAGGCAGAGCTGATCGACGCCCAGGTTGAACAGCTGATGGACCTGGCCGAACGTTTTGAAGTGGAATACGACGGCTGGGGCACCTACTTCGAAGATCCGAACGGCGAAGAGGGTGACGAGGAAGACGACGAAGATTTCATCGACGAAGATGACGACGGCGTGCGTCACTAAGTGTTATTTGCGGCAGCTTCGGCTGCCGCTATCTTAAGGCAGAAAATGGATTACCCGCAGATACTCGCCCCTGTTTTAAACTTCCTCCAGTGTCCGACCCCGCCAGCGTGGATTGATAAAGCCCGCGACCCGGCGAACCTGCCGCTGCTGCTCACCGACCACATGGTGTGCGAGCTCAAAGCCGCCCAGACCGCGCTGCTATTAGTGCGAAAATACGTCGCCGATGAGAGCGGAGCCGACGCACTGCTCGAGTGGCTCAGACCCTACGAAGCTTTTACCTTCCGCGAAGGTCCGGAACCGGATTTTGTCGCCCTGCACAAGCAGATTGGCAAAAGCGTGATGCCCAAGACCGACGATCCCTGGGGCCAGGCGCTCATCGACAGCATGGTGCTGTTGATTAAAGAGGAGCTGCACCATTTCTGGCAGGTGCGGGAGGCGATGCTGATGCGTAACATTCCCTACATCAAAATCACCGCCAGCCGCTACGCTAAAGGGATGCTGAAAGCCGTGCGCACCCACGAGCCGCTGACGCTAATCGACAAGCTGATTTGCGGCGCCTATATCGAAGCGCGCTCCTGTGAACGCTTCGCCGCGCTGGCGCCGTTCCTCGACGAGGATCTGCAGAAGTTTTATCTGTCGCTGCTGCGCTCCGAGGCGCGGCACTATCAGGACTATTTGCGTCTGGCGCAGCAGGTCAGCGATGACGACATCACCCCACGCGTGAAGCTGTTTGGCGAGGTGGAGGCGGAACTTATCTTATCGCCCGATACCGAGTTCCGCTTCCACAGCGGGGTGCCGGTTTAATAACAAAAGGCAGGGAATGATGAAAAAGGGTTTACGTATCGCCATCGCCGTCGTGGTGGGTATGGTGGCAGCAGGTTGGTTTTATCGCGACAACGCGCCCAGCACCGAACAGCAGCTGGATACCGCGCTCAGCAGCATGCCGGTGTGGCAGGTGATCAAGGAGCAGGAGCCGGCCTTCCGCAAACAGGTGCAGGACGAGATGCTGGCTCTACAGAAAGCGGGTAAAAATGAGCAGCAGATTATCGACACCCTGCAGCCAAAGATTCTGAAGCTGCAGATGGCGCGCCTGCAAACCGCTCCGGACGCCAACGTGGTGGCGTATATGAAGCTCAACATGGAGCAGACCGCCGCCATGCAGAAGGTGAGCGATGACAGCTGCTTCCGCTTCCTCTACCCGGAGGTGAAGGGCGGCGTCAACCCGATGCGTCTGCTGGATAAGGATCTGATGCAACGCCGCATGCAGGCCGACGTCGACATGATGCGCGCCGCCGTTGGGCCGCATAAACACACGGTGACGCCGCAGGAGATTAAACAGGCCGAGACGGATGTGGTACCGATTGTCCAGAAGCTGACGACGAAGTACGGCGACGATATCGAGCTGCTGCAGGCCCCGCAAAAAGGGCAGGGCAAAGAGAAGCAGAGCTGCGACCTGGTGCAGGATCTGTGGAACAACGTGCTGGCCCTGCCGGAACCGAACGCCGCCGGGCTGATACGCTATGCGGTGTCGGACCTGTAAGGGCAAGATAGGTTACGCTGGTTTTTTGGACACTTAGCGAAACAACCGTACGTCGCCGCTTGCATGGCGGCGTGCGACAGGTATAATCCACAACGTTTCCGCATCCCCTTCAGTGCCGAAGTGGCGAAATCGGTAGACGCAGTTGATTCAAAATCAACCGTAGAAATACGTGCCGGTTCGAGTCCGGCCTTCGGCACCATCGGAACATCAATAGACGTCAACGGACGTCTTTTTTTGTGCCTGAAATCCGCGCCACACAAGGCTTTCCGCGATTTTCCTTTCAACAGAAGTCAATCTGAGTCAACCCACATCAAGTCGCTTGTGAGTATAGAACCGAGTATATATGCTGGTTCGATAATGGTTGTATACTCACATCAGTACATGGAAGGATAACTTTTATGGCTCTGACAGATATCAAAGTGCGTTCTGCGAAACCGCAGGAAAAGGAGTACACCCTTGTCGATGGGGATGGCATGTTTTTGCTTATTCACCCTAACGGCTCAAAATACTGGCGGTTCCGCTTTCGCTTTGGTGGAAAGCAGCATCTGATGGCGTTTGGGGTTTATCCTGAAACGTCATTAGCTGATGCTCGCCAAAAGAGGGAAGAGGCCAGAAAGCTTGTTGCTGCAGGCATCGATCCCCGTCAACACAAACGTGCGGTGAAAGAAGAGCAGGCGAAAGAAGCCATTACCTTTGAGTCAGTTGCCAGAGAGTGGCATGCAACTAACAAGAAATGGTCAGAGGAACACAGTCGACGGGTGCTTAAAAGTCTTGAAGATAATCTGTTCCATGCAATTGGCAAATGTAGTATTGAGAAGCTGAGAACCCGCGATCTGCTTGCTCCTATTAAAGTTGTAGAAACTACAGGCCGTTTTGAAGTTGCTTCTCGTCTTCAGCAACGGACAACTGCCATCATGCGGTATGCAGTTCAAAGTGGCTTGATTGATTACAACCCGGCCCAAGAGATGGCTGGAGCAGTTGTTTCTAGTAACCGTGTCCATCGCCCTGCACTTGAGCTGAAACGCCTACCTGAACTGCTCCACCGAATTGACGGTTACACGGGACGAGCTATGACCCGCTTGGCCGTTGAGCTCACCTTGTTGATCTTTATTCGTTCCAGTGAATTGCGCTTTGCGCGTTGGTCTGAAATCGATTTTGAAACGGCAATGTGGACTATACCGGCAGAACGAGAAGCTATCGAAGGAGTGAAGCATTCACAACGAGGGTCTAAAATGCGCACACCTCATCTTGTGCCGTTATCTCGGCAAGCACTGGACATCCTCAAACAGGTTCATAAGCTCAGTGGAAATCGTGATTTTGTTTTTGTTGGCGATCATAACCCTCGTAAGCCCATGAGTGAAAATACGGTCAATAAGGCACTGCGCGTTATGGGATATGACACTAAGGTAGAGGTTTGTGGGCATGGATTCAGGACAATGGCCTGTAGCTCGCTGATTGAGTCAGGGCTTTGGTCGAGAGATGCAGTTGAACGGCAGATGAGCCATATGGAACGTAACTCAGTGCGGGCTGCTTACATTCATAAGGCGGAGCACTTAGATGAGCGAAGATTGATGTTGCAATGGTGGGCTGATTATTTAGATGCAAACCGAACAAAGGAAGTTAGCCCATTTAGTTTTGAAAAGTAGGATATTGATTTGTTTCAATCGTTAAGATACAAGTGTTATTTAATAAAGAAAAAGTTTTGTAATATTACGACAAGAAATTTCTAGAAATGCGGTTAAATCCTTAATTAGTATCTCAAGGCTTCTTCATGTAGTTTAATACCCCTCCCTCCCAAACAATAGGAGGGAGGGTATTACTATCTTTGATTGAATGGTTTTGTATATTGTTCAACAAGATCCGTTGATTGCAATTTAAAGAAAGCCAGTTTTTGTCTTATTGCATCAATATTACCGAGTTCGCTATTGGCTACAAGAGCATTAAAGAAAGATTGGATATTGCTTTTAAAATAGCTCAGTTTTTCAGCGTCCATGATTCTAGAGTTTGGTTCCAAAGATGCGGCTGACTCGATATTTATGGATGGATGGATTAATATTGGAGTCATTTTGCTAAAATGATCATAATTATTTTTAAACCAAATTCCTGAGCCATTAAGTTGATTGCAATAATACTTTGAAATGGTTTCATTAGTAGCTTCATTTTTACATTCAATAACCAGATACTCTCCTTTATTAATTGCCCAAAGGTTATCGGGGCCTTCCTTGTATTTCTCTTCAGGTCTTTCACTTTCATAACCGATTAGCTTTCCAATCTCATAAATAGCAGCTTCAAATCGATTAGATGAGCTAGGTTTGAATTGAAGATCATCTAATATAGAATTTAAATGAATGAGAAGGTTGTTGCTTGAATTATATCGTTCTTGTACGTAATTATTTAGTTTCAACGCTTGAACTTGTAATTCTTGATCGATTTTATTGAATTGTATACCTTGAATAGGTTTTAGAAGTCTTTGATTTAATTCATTAGCCGACTTTAATATTTTTTGTGATTCGCTTGGGTCGTAAAAATTAGTATATTCAGCTAGTATTTGTTTAGCATATCCCTTTAGCTTTTTATCTGAACAAGAGTTACAATAGTCTTCAATTATTCTGCATGCGGCTGGGTAACTATTTCTGCTAGCTAAGGAAAAAGCCTTAAACAGCATGTTATTAAAGTTATTTTCGTTTAGTGGCTGTTGGTATGTTAATTTAGATAGGACACCTTTACTTGCTGCCATCCATTGTTCATTACGTGATAAACAATAATCCATAACTTGGATTATTTCATCTGGACTAGGAGATGTTAATTGCTGTGCAATTTGTTCAGATAATTCAATTTGAGATTTAGTGGCAGGTGAAAAATAATTTTTAGCATCATTAACATATAATAAATTAGCTAGTTGCGGTCCTAACAACATCACAACACAATAGTCATCATTAGATCTAACCCCTCTCCCCATACCCTGCTCAATCCGCTGAATGGTTCTAATACTTCCTTCTTTGCTTCCTAACAATATACCATTTTTAATTTTTTCAATGTTATTTCCGTCATTAGGTAACCCATCGACGACAAGTAAACGGCAAGCATCTTTAGGTAAATCAATTCCATCATAGCGATTTATTAAAACGGTTAAGCCAACATGACTAGTTTTTAGTTTATGGATTCCATCATTTAAATTTTCTCCTTTCAGTGTTTGGTGTGAAATATCAGCCCACTCTTTTGCTCTATATTCAGAAGGGCAAATAACGACAACATTATGCCTTGATGAAATTTTCTGACATATTTCTTTAATATCTTTATCATATATTTTAGGGTTGAGGACTTGAGGTAAGATGATTAGGCGTTCACCAATATCACCTGCTCTTTCTGGAGTTATACAATTTTTTACCTCATTAGGCTGCACTCCGAAATGTGTTGATAAGATACTATCGTCTGCGAGTGTTGCTGTCATATATATTTTTCGGTAGGCATTCTCTAGAGAAGGAAAAATATCAATAGGTACAATATGAGGAGTGATTTCTATACTTTTAGCACTAATTACACATTTGCAAAGGCTAAGTTTTTCTTTTATGAGGGGTAATGAAAATAAAAGGTCTTCGCATTTATTATGCTGGACTAATAACTGGGTGACTTCCTCTATTTTTTGTTGCCAAGCCCAAAATGAAATTTCCTGCAGTGCAGCATAATCATCATTTAGTATCTCACTATATTTTACATAATTTTGATTTGCCATGTCATGTGAGAAAATAGATAGTAGTTGATGATATAAATCACCTTTCTCTCTTTTAATTATGCGGGCTGTAAATTGAGATTCAACAGTGTTGAGGCAAGCATGCGCATCATCAATAATAATGCTACCAATTGGGATCTTAATTCCTTCGCTACCAACTCCGAACCTGCTTTTTCCATTTACTAACTTATAAATGTTCGCTACTAAAATATCATTTCCGGCTAAAAAACCTACAGATGTCTCATCGGTTGTAACTGATATTCCTAGCTTATTTGCTTCATTAATAACTTGTTGAACTAGATAATTGTCTGGAACTAAATAGACAGCAGGCCCTTTTTTTTCATTTAAGCAACTTTTTAGGATTATTAGGCCAACAACTGTTTTCCCACCTCCTGTATTCATTTTTATAATAGTATTCGTTGAATCCCTGCTGTCCTGCCATTTAGTCCATACTTCCGATTGAACATCTCTTGGGTATTGAAAGTTTGCATTATCCTTTTTAGGTAATGCTTGAAATATCTCACGTGGTGAATATGATGTGTTTACTACATTGCCAACACCTATTTTATCAAAGTTTAACATTATGCCTCCAGTGCAGTTTGTTTGTAATGGTCTTTACTTTGTTAAGTCAATTCTGTACTTAATTTTTGGCTAAAACTAAAGCTATGAATTGCTTTAAACTAATTAGTTCAACCCTTACGCTCTCAGGGTAGGACTCCCATAATTGATATGGAACAACGAGTTGAAGAGATTTACTCTTCATTTCTGATAATTGTGAGTGACTTATGCCTGGCTGTATTGTTACAAGATGCTTGTTGGGCACTCGATCGCCTTCAGCTAAAACTTGCCTCCATCTATCTTTACATGTTGTCTTTGCACCAAGTAAAATAAGTTTCTCAGGAGGATAAGATATATCATGGTATGCCTTAAATGATGGAAAAAGGAAATCAGGTTTTGACTTGTTTTCAGTTGTATTTTTTGATGAACCTTTTTCAAACGTTAAGCCGTGTAATTTGAATAAATGGCTTAAATGGTTTTCGAAGGCAAAACCAACTCGTGATTTTCTTCGATTTTGAACGCTTAAAGAGAAATCGACGAACGCATCAACATCACCCCCATCATGCCCAAATCCTTGGAGTAATCGATTGCGAACAAGATACCGCTCATAAGTCCTAAATAGAAGTTCTTCTTCTGCTAACCAGGTCATTAATGCTTCATCGGGGTGGGCTAATGGACTTGCTGGTCGACGACTCCTCGCCAGTTCTGAAAATTCATGTGATTTAGGTAAACCTTGTGGAAAGAGCTCAAGTAAAGTTCCTAGTAAAACTTCATTTTCTTCATGTTCTAGTTCAAAGTTTATACCTACCTGCTCCAGTAAAAGCTGTACTGGAAGAAGAAGTTGCTTGTCGCTAATTTTAGAAGATTGAAATTTTTCTTCAAGCTGGTTAGTAAGTCCGAATAGATTCCTTAGCTGAGCTTCTATGCTTGTGTCAGCAGGGGCAAAACACATCAAGAAATTACCATTTGTTTGCTGAGCGATTAGGAAAAAGTCCCCTTCTTGTATTAGTTCAGTGACAGAATTGTCATGATAGTAAAGCCTGTATTCAGGAGAACGGTGGGGGGATTTACGTCGAGAATCATACCAAGTGACATGATCGTCTTCTATCAGTGGTTCTTCCATTTCATCAGTGATGTAAACCATCTTACAGGCAAATCTAAATGCTTCTTCTTTCCCTGGCCTGCCGAGCACCTCACCAAAACCGACTTTTACAAGCCCTCCTATCTCATGTTGATGAGATCGAGAAAGATCAGCATCCACAGCACTTAAATGCTTGCCTGCAGCGACTCGAAAAATATCTCTTAGCCTGTGATCCATAAGGATTTATCCTCTAACAGAAGAAATACTAATCTAACCTTTTAGAAAAAAAAATGAAATGCAATGTGCCTGCATTTTGCAGGCACATTGCATGTTATCCTGCTTTTTTTAGATCTTTATCGGTTTTGTTGACCGCTTTTAGAATGTAGGGTTCAAGTAACTTAGCTACAGCCTCAAAGACAGGGACTACGACTGAATTACCAAACTGGCGATAGGCTTGTGTATCAGATACTGGGATACGAAATTTGCACTCACCTGGTTTTTCAAATCCCATTAACCGAGCACATTCGCGTGGTGTTAAACGGCGTGGTCTCTTAACAAGGTTATCTTCATCATGAAAGTTTTGTTCACCTATAGCTTTATTCCATCCTCTATCAATGAGGATTTCTGAACCATCTTTATGATATCGGGCAGAAAGCGTTCTAGCTACGGCCTGTTCATCTTCTGGAGATACCAAACCGAAACCAAAGCCATTTCCTTTCGCTTGATGTTTTTTAGCGTAATTATAAAGGTATTCCCAGAGTTTAACTGTCAGGACGTACTTATTATCAACATCATCATCAAGCAGTTCCTTAAACATTGGCCTATTTTGAGGATAGAAGCTTTTTATATTTTGTAGAGTGAAATTCTCAGCTAATTCAAGATCTCTACGAAAACCAACTAGAACAATTCGCTCACGATGTTGAGGAAGAAAATGTTTACCATCAATTATTTTAGGGTCTGCAGAGCCGGTACAATCTACATCGGCTATATCGTAGCCCAGTTCATCTAATGTTTCTTGAATCACTTTAAAAGTCTTACCTTTATCATGGCTTTTTAGATTTTTTACATTTTCAAGGACGAAGATTGATGGTTTTTTAACTGCTATTATTCGAGCTACATCGAAGAATAGCGTACCTTGAGTCTCACATTCGAATCCGTGAGCCCTTCCTAAAGAATTTTTTTTACTAACGCCTGCGAGACTAAATGGTTGGCAAGGGAACCCCGCAAGCAGCACATCATGCTGAGGAATATTTTTATCAATATTCTCATAAGCTTCTTGTTCTGGAACGTCACTCTTGTCACTCAGCGTAATTTCGCGGATATCGGAGTTGAAAATATGCTCCTGAGGGTCACTATACCAGTTCGCTTTGTATGTCCTGACCGCTTGCTCATTCCATTCACTGGTAAACACACACTGTCCTCCTATAGATTCAAATCCGCTACGAATACCTCCAATTCCAGCGAATAGATCAATAAAGCGAAATTGGTAATTAGGATGACAAGAGGGCGGCTGAGGTAGCAGGTTACGTAGCATTTTTATTTCAACTTCAATGAGCTGCTTGGGAGCCACTTTCCCATTTATCCATCGATTAATGGATTCCCTTGTCCAATCATTACCGCTGACAGAGCGTAAGCATTCTGCGACAGTTTTTTGATCATAGATTTCAAGAACTTGCTTGAGAAGCGCGAAATCTTCTGCCATACGTGCTTGGGAGGCTTGCTGAGATTCTTCCATCAACTGTTTGACGATTGGCTGCAATTCTTTCATTTTATTCATCTTCTGGGTTAAATTAGTGACATGATATCACAAAAACAAACCCTGTACATGCATACATGATCTATTGTAAATAACTATTGTTGGTGCGTTCTATAAAAGTAGATTGCATCAAAAGTGTGACAGAAGAAGAACTCATACTACTTTACAAGTTATTGTCACGACGGCACTGTATGTTGCCTTATTGAGCTGACCAGCCCCCACAGAACGTTTTAATAAGTGTGATGCATCCATCAAATGAACTCACGGCGAAAAGCGGATATTAACCGAGAGAGTAAGAGGCCGTCATCTGAGCAAGGACACGGCACTTACCGAGCTAAGGTAAACTGTCGGAAAATATTTTTATAGGTTAGTGGGTGCGTATTGATAAGCATTCTTTTTCAGGATGTTAGATATCTATTGTTTCCGCATATGGCTGGTAATATGCTCTAAAAAATGCGCGTTTTCGTCGGAATCAGCCTGCCCGGTGGCACAATGATGTAGGCTCCACCTTTCTGATTTCTCTACCAGTTTAGAAGAGCCCGTTAAAGTTTTCTCTCGCGCAGTTCGGCTGCCGTTAGCCATTCCGGTACCAGCGCAGTGCTTAGTCCGTCTAGGGTTACCTACAAAAAAAGCGTCTGAATTATCCGACTGCAATGGCTATTTGGTCTTGGGGGCGCGCTTGCTGAATCGTTGGTTAGTATCCATTCAGGCCTGTCGGTGTTGCTGCTAGATTTCAGATAGCTATAAGCACTTAAACCTTTCGGTCGCAGGAGAGCAGATTTGTATGAGGCAATCTGACGAGGCGACCTGCTTAGTCGATGCTGTATCTCCCTGTGAGAAAAGCTTTTAAGGCTAATCCTGAAAGATTCTACGCGGTAGACAAGTCAAAAATGACTAGTTGACAAACCAAGAAAAAAACGAAAAGATATGGTTTACTAATTCACGATATGGCGAAAAGATTATGTCAGCGTATTCGAAAAATTTGAAGCCTTGCTTTGCTATCAATACTAATTTAGACCAAATATCTGTTGATATCTTACTGTCGAACATCGCTGATGTACTTGGGCAACTTTGGGCCAACAAGCACAAGCTCGATTCAAATTGGATTACAGGCTGCCGTGCGTATGGTTGGGTAAAAGAGTATATCGAACAAAATCACCTTAGTTTACCTGGAGTTAAGGTTGTCAGTACTTCTATGGATTTTGTCTTTTCGCTTAATGAGGTTCCATTGCAGTTTGTCACTGATAGACTGGATCGTCCAAGAAAGCTCCACCGCCTTCTTCGTAATGAAAAAGAACAGCGCCAGATATCCATTTTCGATGAGGAAGATACCAGCAATAGTTTAATTTGGCGCGTTTATGCTGAAAGGTTTATCGATGATGTTACGGACAAAGATGCACCTCCTACTTGGATAATTACTATGGTTGGCTTAGATGAAACGGGCCGCAAGGTTAGTCTTTATGAGCATATATCTAAAGTAATTACGCCTATATCTTCTGCATCTGAAGATATAAATTCAGATCAAATTAATCAGCTTCCAGCGCCTAATGAAATACCTCCTACTAAACTCAAACGTAGAAGCATAAAAGACGACAAAGACCAAAGTGGTAAAAATGGGACTCTTTGACTCTCTAACTCAGTACCGGGGCGACCGCGTGAAATTAGCCAGGTTAGCTAAGGGCATGTCCGGAGAGGATGTGGCTAACGCCCTCGGTGTTACCAAGCAATTTATTTCGAAACTTGAAAGAGGCTACCCGCCTGCGGATGCCATGTTGTCGCAACTTGCTAATGTTTTGGGCGTATATGATTCATTTTTCTTTACGCCTCGCCCCCATCCTCTGGATGGGGAGCATTGTCATTTTCGCAGTAAACGCTCAAGAACTCAGACATTGGCGAATACTGTCATGGCTAGGGCGGAGATACTGGATGAATTTATTCGCAGGTTAGAGATTGAAGTTGAGTTTCCGGTTCTAGATTTACCAGATGTCTCAGAATTGCCGTTGCAGTCACCTTCTGATATTGAACGTATCGCTGAGGAGTGTCGACGTTATTGGGGGTTGGGCTTAGGCCCGATTAACTCAATGTCTAATTTCGTCGAAAGCATAGGTATTGTAATTGCTCATGTTTCAGATGTTGATGACAGAATTGATGCTTTTACCGTTAACAACGTTCGTCCAATCATAATTCGTAACAACGCAAAAAAGAGCATTTGTCGTTACCGGTCAGATATTGGGCATGAGTTAGGTCACCTAGTTCTGCATGAGGGGGTAATTACTGGCGATAAAGTAACCGAGAACCAAGCTGACCATTTTTCAAGTGCTTTCATGATTCCAAGGGTTTCATTTATCAATGAGTTTCCCAAAATGCGAGGGTCTCATTTGGATTGGAACGCTCTGGAGGATTTCAAAGTTCGTTGGAAAATAAGCTTGCGTATGTCCCTATATCGCGCCTGTTTGTTAGGGTTAATAACCCCAGAAAAAATGAGGACGGGGTTTATTCATCTCAACTCTAAAGGTTTTGTATCTACAGAGAAAGGGGACGATCGCATCACTGGGGACTCTCCAGGGATGATACAACAAGCTATCAGTATGCTTGATGATTATTCTTGGGAAGCTGTATTGGAAGATGCAATGATTAAGCCCGAATTTGTACGTGACAACTTCGATATTAACAGACCGATAGTTCCTCAGGGCGGCAACTTGGTTTCAATTTATAAGTATAAAAATTTTGGCTAATATGCGTCATCATACAAACAAACACTGCTGTGATTTGACTAATAACTAGTTAAACACCTCCGTAGCTACTTAATATATAAGCCCCGCTAATATGCGGGGTTTTATTTAGATATTGGGAATTCTCCTCCCATTGCCCTTATGGGGAATATCATAAGGTATTGATTTATAGCAAGTTGTAGCCATGCGATCATCGGAAAACCCAGTTTCAGTAGTATGTCGAAATATTCATCTACTGATTTTTGGAGGTCTTTAGATGGCTCGCTGATTTTGGACTATGGCTTTACCGAAAAGACCAAAAAGCGGTCGTGGGGGCAGATGCAACATTATCACGGTAACCAGTTCGCTCGCGGGCAAATAACACTCGTTCTGGCCGTAGTAACGGGAGGTAACATGTTATCAATTCTGGCTTTCAACCGGCTAAATGGCACTGTAAAAGCGTTCTTATCTGAACGGCTGATGATGAAAGATGACATGCTGGTAACGTTATCATCCGCTCCTGCCACTGTCCACCACGCATTGTGAGTTCAACGGGGCGATGCAACGCTAGCCTTAATCGAAGGAGAACGTTGCCATGAAACGAAGAACGCATATCAATTACATAGTCGGACAACTCTTGGCAAAAGCAACAGGTGAGGTTATTTGCAATGCTGCATCTCGTAACTCTGCATAACGTTTATCGAAAGCTGTTGGCATCGTTCTCTCTACCCGATGTGCTTTTATTTCCGTTAATTCCCCGCCCGGTTCTGCTTCACGCCATGCAGCCACCAGCAACGACATGACTTCCTGAATTCCATCCGATGCAGAAGAGTCATGTCGGGGATGACTGCAAACAGTCTGATTGAATAGCATCATCATCCGACATGTTGAAATACTTTCAGCCTCCCACAACCAGCGAAGAAGCGTAGGCTGAGACGGTTTACCCGCTTCAATACGTATCTTTGAATAATCGCCAATTCTGCAATAGGCTTCAGCGTGAAAACGTAGCAACTGGGCATTACTTTGTTGTTCGTTGTCGCAGGAGTGGCAATTCGCATACTGTAGAGTAAACCCCAGCGCAGCCAGTCGTGGGTAATGATCAGTCGCCTGCTGCAACACTCTACGAATAAGCATGACATTGTTACCATCAGAGTTCGTCTTTAACGCTTCATTTTCAGCGCAATTGTTCATCGGTTTCTCTTTCAATAATGGAAATAAGGGGCGTGTGTAAAAGGGGACGTTGTGGCCGAATAAGTCGTTTTCTGCTTTTGACGCGGGTTACTGCGGTTAGGAACATTCCACGTTCGGGCATGCCATGAAATCGGCTGGTAATCCCCCCATTTTTAGCAGAGGTCAATAGTAGAACTTAGGCTGTGCGCAGCTCATGTTGTCTTGGCGTATAACCACCCAGTGCCATATTCGGCCTTTCGTGATTATAAAACCACTGCCATTCTGTCGCGTAGCGTTGTAATTCATCCAGCGAACAAAATAAATACTGCCCCAGCCAGTCATAACGCACTGTCCGGTTATAGCGCTCAATATAAGCGTTTTGTTGCGGATTTCCCGGCTGAATAAAGTTGAGTTTTATTCCGTTATCCTCCGCCCAGTTTATTAATTCGTGGCTCGTGTATTCCGGGCCGTTGTCACATCTGATTGCGGCGGGTTTACCTCGCCATTCAATGATCTGCTCAAGTGTGCGTTTTACCCGACTGGACGGCAGCGAGAAGTCCACTTCTATTGCCAGGGCTTCCCGGTTGAAGTCATCAATAATGTTCAAAAGCCGAACTGAACGGCCATCTGAAAGCTGATCATGCATGAAGTCCATTGACCAGCATTCGTTGCTGTATTCCGGCACCGCAAGCGGCTCTGGCTTATCACGCTTCAGCCTCTTTTTAGGTTTGATCCGCATATTCAGTGATAATTCGCAGTAAATTCGATAAACGCGTTTATGGTTCCAGCGAAAACCTTTCACATTACGCAGGTACAAAAAGCACAAACCAAAACCCCAGTTCCGCTGGCTGCCTGTAATGCGCAGTAGCCAGCCAGCAATACGCTGATTTTCTACAGAAAGACGTGGCAGATATCGATAGCACGTTTCACTGACAGAAAAAATCTGGCAGGCCAGGCGGATACTGATTTGCTGCGTGCTGACGGCGTGTCTGGCCATCTGTCGGCGTTGAGATGGCCTCACCACTTTTTTGACATAGCTTCCTGAATAACTTCAGCTTTAAGTCGCTCTTCGGCATACATTTTCTTAAGACGCCGATTTTCATCTTCCAGTTCTTTGAGACGCGCCATCAGAGAGGCATCCATCCCGCCAAACTTTGACCGCCATTTATAGAAGCTGGCGCTGCTGAAGCCATGTTCCCGGCACAGCTCAGGGACCGGTGTTCCGGCTTCAGCCTGTTTCAGAATGGTCATGATTTGGCTGTCGGTGAAACGTGATTTTTTCATAGAGATCTCCTCAGTTGAGATTACGAGAAAATTCTACTTATGAACACACTGCTTTTTCGGGAGGATTACCGAGGGAGATCTATTTCCCAAGCCTCCATTCCTGCTTTAGTTATATGCGGCATGGCTACGCCATGAGCTGATGCCTTAAGTGCTTCTGTAATATTCCACAATGCATAATAAGCAAATTGCTTATATAGTACTGAGGATGTTTCAATTTTCCAGATATGGTAATGGTAAATTAGTTTGTGATCCCACTTCGACCAATATGGACCAAATGTAGCGGACCAAGCATAAAGAAGATCATCTTTGTAGCAATATTTATCTTCCGCTAGGTCTAAGTTAGAGTAAAACCATTTATTTCCTCCATTCAAATTTTGAATTCTGAGAATAGGCACACCTTCAGTGAGCATCTCTTCTTTCTTATATGCTCGGCCATTGATGAGTTTTAAAACATCACCCAACTGGCATCTTTGCCAATTTTTACTCATGCCTTCACCTCACCAAACGCTTCACTCAGTAACTGGCGTTGTGCATCCGCTTCATCGCCCGCACCCAGCTCGCGCATCAGCGCATCCAGCTCACCCAGCGCCTGCACTAGCTCACCCATCGCTTCTGCTGCCAGCACGTCCGGCTCCGGCAGATTATCGGCATCGATGCTGTCCTTATCCTTCAGCCAGGAGATATCTAGCGAATCGGATTTTGCCGTGCGGATCCATTCGCGACTGAACTTACGCCAGCGGCTGGTGGCCTGATGCTGGTCAGTGTTTTTATTCTCTTCACTGTCGGCGACTTCGCTCTCTTCGGCGTTAAAGCTCCACTCGCCCTCGGTACGCGGGCTTAAGCCGTGCGGATCTTCACCGTAGACGGTTTCAAACGGCTGCAGGTGCAGTTCGGTAAACGGCGTACGTTTGCCGAAGCTCGGCATATTGGTACGCAGGTCATACACCCACACGTCATCGGTGCAGTTTTTATCCTGATGCGGATTAGCGACCGTGCCTTTGGTAAAGAACAGCACGTTGGTTTTGACGCCCTGGGCGTAAAAGATGCCGGTCGGCAGCCGCAGGATGGTATGCAAATGGCACTTGTCCATCAGGTCGCGACGAATGTCGGTGCCTCTGCCGCCTTCAAACAGGACGTTATCCGGCACAACCACCGCCGCACGGCCGCCGGGGTGCAGAGTTTCAACAATATGCTGCATAAAGCACAGCTGTTTGTTGCTGGTCGGATGCACGAAGGTGCGGGTAATGTTGGTGCCTGCGGCGCTGCCAAAAGGTGGGTTGGTAGCGACAATATGCGCTTTCGGCAGATTTTCGCCGTCGCTGCCCAGTGTGTTGCCCAGACGGATGGCACCGCCGTGGTCGAGGTTACCTTCAATATCGTGCAGCAGGCAGTTCATCAGTGCCAGACGACGAGTGCCGGGCACCAGTTCGAGGCCGACAAAGGCGCGGTGGATCTGAAAATCCTGAGTATCGCCATCAAGGTCATCGAGATCGTTGGTCTGTGATTTTACGTAGCGGTCGGCTTCAATCAAAAAGCCCGCGGTTCCGGCGGCCGGATCCTGCACCACTTCGCGTGGCTGCGGCTTCAGCAGATGGATAATGGTTTTAATCAGCGGACGTGGGGTGAAGTACTGGCCCGCGCCGGATTTTGTTTCGTTGGCGTTCTTCTGCAGCAGCCCTTCGTACATATCGCCGAAGTCGTCGCGGGACTTACCGTGACTTCCGTTATACCAGTCCAGCGAGTCCATATAGCTGACCAGTTCAGTCAGCTGTTTTGGATGTTCAATGGTGGTGCTGACATTATGAAATACCGCCTGCACCAGCTTTTTGTCGTCTGCGCCAAGCTGAACCAGCAGGTTACGGTAGAACTGCATCTGATCCTGACCAATGCGCGATTTCAGATCATCCCAGCGGTAGCCTTCCGGGAGGTAGTCCGCTTCCTGGCCGGTCTCTTTACACATTTTCAAAAACAGCAGCGAGGCGAGTTCATTGACGTAGTTTTGATAGGAGACGCCGCCGTCGCGCAGGTTGTCGCACAGTTTCCACAGTTTGGCGACCAGATCGTTATTGTTCATTGAAGATCCCATGTAAAACAGCGGCCCTTATCGGGGCCGCAGAAGAAGAAATAGCCGGGGATGATAACGCGTCAGGCGAGCTCATCCCAGATGTAATCGCTGAACTTATCCAGCACACTGTCGAGATTGTCGTCAAAGGTGCGCTGTAACATTGGCTTACCGCCGCGGCGGTGGAAATTGCCGGTTTTGAAAACTTCGTCGTCGAGCACCACTTTCTCTTTCAGCGCCTGCGCTAAGCGGTCGAGCCAGCTTAACTGTTCGTCGCTCCAGTCGTTCTCGCCTTTGATGCGCGCCAGCGCGTGGTCGACACGCTCGTCGAACTGTTTGAGCGCATCGCCCACCGCCGCGCGGCGGATGTGGCCGATCAACCTAGCGGCGATATCCTGATTGCGCGTCGCTTTCCACGCGCTGCGCAGGGAGGACTCTTCAAAATGCTGGCGGTCAAACCACTCCTGCAATTCTACCAGCCCCTTACGGGTAAGATCGCGCGGGCGATTGATTACCGCCTGCAGTGCGGGCTGGGCGTTCGGGGCGCGCTGCACCAGCGCATCGAACGCTTCGAGGAAATCCTGCGGCGTGTCGTAGTCACCGTACAGCGATTTGACGCTCACCACCTCATCGTCAATGTCGAGGAAGATCGGCGCATCGCGCAGGGCGTTGATATCGGTTTTCAGCCTTTCGAGGCGGGCGATAAAGCCGGGAAGCTTATTGAAAATCTCGGCGCTCCAGTGCGGCCCTTTTTCCCGCAGGCGCGAAGCCAGACCGCCAAAGTTGACGCCCGCAGCATCCAGGCACAGCTCGTCTAGGCGGCGAACCTGCTTATCTACCGCTTCGCTACGGTCGCGGTTAAAAGTGGCGAGGCCGATGATCCGCTGCAGCTTGGCGACCAGCTGTTCATGGCTGTGTTCGGCAAAGCTGCGGCCATCCGCTTCGATGGTTTTATACGTTTCTGAGTCGGTAATTTCATTGACCAGCGTTTGCAGCTCAACCTGCGGACGCACAACCACCGGGCGCATGGTATCGACGCTTTCCAGCGAGCTGTAGATATCGACACAGTCGAAAATCTTAAAGCTGGTTTTCCCTACTGACGGGCACAGACGCGTGGCGCGGCCCTTCATCTGCTCGTAGAGAATGCGGCTTTTGACTTTGCGCAGGAACACAATATTGCAGATAGACGGAATATCCACACCGGTGGTCAGCAGATCGACGGTGACCACAATATTGGGCAACCGCTCTTTGTTGAAGCGAACGATCATGCTTTGCACTTTCTTCGCGTCTTTATCGGCATCGCCAGTAATCTTGATAATAGCGTCGTGCTCAAGCTGCGGATACTTTTTCTTAAACGCGGTGCGCAGCTCGTCAACCACCATGTCGGCATGGGCGTTGGTGACGCAGAACACCAGCGTTTTTTGCTGTCCGGTGGGATCTAGGTATTTAGTGAGCTCACCGCATACCGCACGGTTAAACGCCGGGATCACCAGGCCGCGGTTAAAATCGGCGACCTCAAAATCCTGATCGTCGGCCAGCGTGTCGTTGATCAGCTCGCCCTGTGGGTTCAGGCGTTCCACCTGCTCGCCTTCAGAAAGATAAACTCCGTCCTGCGCGTTGCGGGTCACGATCTGAATCGGCGGATCTTGATCAATTAAGAAGCCGTCGATAACCGCCGTACGGTAGGTGTAGCGATAAACCGGTTCGCCGAAAATATCCACCGTATGCAGGGCTGGCGTGGCGGTCAGCGCAATCTTCACCGCATCAAAATGATCAAGAATGCGGCGGTAAGCGGAAACATAATCCAGCTGGCTGCGGAACTGCAGCTCACCTTCAGTCTGCTCTTTATCGAGAATGTAGCCGCGGTGTGCTTCGTCGACGACAATACAGTCGTAGCGGCCGACCGGCATCGGTTCATCGGATTGCAGCGTGCGTTTGACCAGCGACTGAACCGTGGCGACATGAATTTTGGTGCTGTCTTCCGGGAATTTATCGGTCAAGCCTTTGATATCGAAAATGCTATTAAAGGTATCACCATTAATTCGCGTGTCTTCAAACGCACCCAGCGCCTGCTCGCCAAGTGAGCGGCGATCGACCAGGAACAGGACGCGCTTGAAACGCTGAGACTGGATAAGGCGGAACATCATGGCGATGGCGGTACGGGTTTTACCGGTACCGGTCGCCATCGCCAGCAGGATTTCTTGCTGGCCGTTAACAATAGCGTTCTCTACCGCGCGGACGGCATCTTCCTGATAATAGCGCAAGCCCAGCTCGCTCATATCAGGGTTATCTGTGAACCATTGGTTCTGAAGCTGAGGATCGCTACCCAGCATGGTGACTAACTCTTCAGGGCGATGCCATTCTGGCAGCGCTTTCGACATGTTGGTCGCGTGGCGTACGTCGCGATACCAGATACCGCTTTTGGTCTTCATCGCCGCGCGATATTCGCGCCCGTTGGTGGAGTAGCAAAAGGGGATTTTAAAACGCTGTGTGCCGCTGGTGTCCTGCCAGCTAATTTCGTAAGCAGGTACCGCTTCATGTACTTCATCAGGAGAGTAGTGTTCTAACAGCGTGTCGCGTAAGAACGCGTTATCGAAGTATTTACTGTAGCGATACGATTCGTTGAGTTTGCCGGGAATATCGATATTTTTACGTTTTGCTTCGACCACTGCGATAGGCTTAAGGCCCACGAACAGAACATAATCCGCAAAACCTTGCTTCCCGGTTTCATCTTTGCCAGTTGGCCATTCGGCAATGGCTTTATTTACACCCGGTTCTGGACGCTCGCCTTTGGAGAAACGTAACGTTTTACTATCGGCCTGCCAGCCCGCTTTACGCAGTTGGGCATCAATCAGGAAGCGGCTTTCTTCCTCGCTGAGATTAAGGGTGCGCTTAACGGCCTGGTCTGTAATTTCTTTATGATATGCTTTGCGCTCACGTTCAGTCTGTTTCGCCAGTTCTGCATCTTTTACCGCAAGTTGAGCTTCCAGCGCGGCAACACGAGCTTTGGTTTGCGCCTCGGTTTCCTGCTGTTTGCCTTCTAGAATGGCAATATAGCCATTGAGCGCAACTAGCCTCTGTTGCTGAGCTTCCAGTTCAGCCTGACTATGCGCTTTTTCCTGGGCTTGTTGTTCCAGTTGCTGTTTGAGCATGAGGACTTCTGCATGATAAAGATTCTCGCCATGTTCAGGCAGAACAAAGACCGGAACCGGGAAATCGTAGTCCTTGGTCACCAGTCGGTAGTACCAGACGCCAAGACGAAAACCGAGACGTAGGCACATCTGGGCATCGTCAAGATCGTTATGATATTCGTGAACGGCTTGATTACCGATACGGCGCAGCTTATGGAAAACGGAATCTATGGTCACTCCCGTTTTTGCAACACCGATTTTGACGATAAATTGGCTTGCTTGAATCTATCCGGCGTCTGAATGGGATTTTATTCCCGCGCCTCGATGAGTTCCGCGCCTGATGAACCTCCAGAAAATATACGGCTTCAATGAGCCTTTCCGTTTTACAGGTTCCTCAACAGGCCGGTGGGCCGTTAGTATCATCAATATCAGTATTCGCAAAACCAGATCAGTGATTCTTTAAACCGGTGTATTTCTGCCGTTATGCTACATAAGTTTGCTGTCGTGCCGTTAGGGCCCAGGCTATTCTGGCCAGCTTGTTTGCCAGAGCACAAGTGACGACAAAGTTGCTTTTCCTACACAGTAGATCCCTGACCCAATCGGCCAATTTGCCAGACTGGTGTTCCAGTTTTTGTATGAATACCCTGGCACATTGAACCAACAAAGTTCGGATCTTTTTGTTACCTCGCTTACTAATTCCCAGCAATGTCGTCCGACCTCCCGTGCTGTACTGTCGAGGCACTAGCCCTGTTGCCGCCGCAAAGTCACGACTGCTGGCGTACTGCTTCCCGTCGCCAATCTCAGTTGAAATAGTACTCGCTGTCAGTGTTCCGACGCAGGGAATGCTCAGCAAGCGCTGTCCAATCTCATCTTCGTCCAACTTTCGTTTCAACTGGGATTCCAAATCTTTAATCTGCTCAACAAGATAGTGATAATGCTGTTGTAATTTCAGCAATAACTGGCTGAGGTATAGAGGCAAACTATTGTCCTCAAGAAGGGTACTCAGTCGGCTAATAACGGCAGCTCCTCGTGGAACGCTGATGCCAAATTCCAGCAGAAAAGCATGCATCTGATTGGTTGTTTTTACCTTATCCTGAACCAAGGATTCACGGACACGATGCAGCGCACGCATTGCCTGCTGAGATTCAGTTCTGGGCTGTACAAAACGCATAGACGGACGCGATGCAGCTTCACAAATAGCTTCGGCGTCGACAAAGTCGTTTTTGTTACTTTTAACGAATGGACGGACAAATTGTGGTGATATCAGCTTAGGAAAATGCCCCAACTCTTCCAACTTGCGTGCCATAAAGTGAGAGCCACCACAGGCTTCCATTGCGATGGTTGTAGCGGGGCATGTCGCCAAAAATTCGATTAACTTTGGCCGTGTAAATTTTTTACGGTAAACAGCCTTGCCGCGACGATCTTGGCAATGAATATGGAAAGAGTTTTTACCCAGATCGATACCAATGAGCGCAATGTTTTCCATGATAGTTCTCCGAATGAAAGCCTATCCTCAGCATAGTACCGGGAAGGAGGGAGTGACCATCTCATTAAGGATGCTGTCATCAACGAAGGCGATTTTACCGAGTTCGCGCAGGAGATCGTGTTGATTCTCGCAGGAGGGAATATCCAGTAGCTGACCCAGATGTTTAGCCGTCGCTTCGCCAAACATACGCATTTTTACAAGTGTTGTATTAGGATCATCCGGATAGTTGTTTTCAGCGGCGCAGGCGATGGCGTAAATAAAGTCGTTTGCGCCTTTCAGGAAATCGAAATTGGATTTATTCATTATTTTTAATCCACAGCTTTGCGGTAAAAATGGCGTTATTATCCTATACACTAAAAGGATTTAAAGTTTTCACATCTTAACTTTCGATTACGAAATAGACAAGCTTATAACTTATTAATCTATTTAAAATTTAATGAGTTATCAAAAATTACGTAGTGTTTTTTGCAAATGCAGAAGATACTGATTCTTGGAATGATGACACTGAGTAAATATGTCATTACTCCTTTCTCAGCACACCATTAATCCAAACCTCATCCCTCAAAGGGCGTTTGTCTTGAGTGGCCCAGAGTGAAATCACGTCTATCATCGCAACAGTGTTCAAAAGCGCTCGTAACCTTCCCTCATCCATATCCGTAAACCTCCTTCCATCGACCTCCCGCTCTCCCTCCCCATACTTAAACGACACATACCAAACCCCACCCGGCTTCAGCGCATCCGCAAGCCTCTTCATTACCACGGGAAGCTCAAGCGAGGGAACATGCAACAACGACGCACAGCACCAAATCCCGTCAAACTCTTCCTTCCAGTCCACATCTGCAAAGGTCATCAGCTGAACAGGCAACCCGGTATGCTCCCGCGCCAGTTCAACCATCGCAGAGGATGCATCAAAAGCCTCGACCTGATATCCCATCACTTTGAACGCCTTTGCATCGCGTCCTGAACCGCACCCTGCATCCAGTACCCGAGCTCCAGGTGCAAGATGGCGAGTAAAGGTCTCGTAGAGCGACGACATATCGACATTCACTGTCCCGTCGAAGAAGGTTTGCGCATTGTCCTGATAGTATTTAAGCGTCATTAGAATGTGGCCTCGCCTTCAGCTTTAGGTTCCCAGGTATGGAATAGCCTCACTTTGGCAGTGTTCCAGTTATTTTCAAGAAAGTTTTTCCGCGTGGCGGGCTGCTTTCCGGTCTGCTGGACAATGGTTTCATGCAGTGGAAGTTTGCTCTGGATGAAATACTCGTTGCGCGCATTTAACCGTCCCAGCAGTCTGCTTCCCGGCAGGCGAGCGGATTTGCCCTCAACGCCGCGATTGCAGCATTTGCAGGCCAGCACAAGATTCCACACACCATTGATATTGGCGACTTCATCGCGTGCCGCCCACGGAATGAAGTGGTCAACATCAGCCAGTTCAGGATCGCCCGGTATCAGGCTGATGGGTTTGAAACAGTAGAAGCAGCGTCCTTTCTGGTAGCCGTTGAGACTATCGCGACAGCTGGTGATATCAACCCGACGCGCATTCACGCGGCTAAACAGCAACTGATTGTCTACATCGAACTCAACGCCAACAAGGTTGCGGGAAACGCCCATCGCCCAGGCCTGTTCAACCATGTTCCAGCGCGCAGTGGTTTCAAAAGCCAGGTTCTGATACTGCAGACGCTCGCCCAGATGGAAGAAATTATCCGTCAGGCGGATGCCGTTATGGGTTTTACGCTCATCAATGAAAAACCGTTTTTCGATCTCGCCGCCATTCACATTGTGGAAGGCATCAATCACGTTGACAAAGCCGCGCCGTACCGTGGTTTCAATCAGCTGGTTATGAGAAATTTCATTGTTATTAAACTGCACGCAGGTTTCCAAAAACTGGCTGCGGCTCGAGGTGATCTGCTTTGGAGCGTGTTTCAGGTGCTCGCAAAGATGGCGGCTGAACGGCACGGCGAGTTCGTCGAGGGTGATGATGTCGCTGCCCGACTTATCGATCTCATACAGAGCATGGGCAAGCGCGAACTTGTAGGATGCGACGTTCTTTCCAAAAAGAATCACCCCGCGCCAGTAGTTCTCCAGCGTTGGGTCAGCCTGGTAAAATTCCATCAATGAAATCCTGTTACGGTGGGAGAGGTAGCTAACTACCGAAACCTGTAACGGGATCACATAACAAATGAAAGGTGATGTAAACCGTGAATCAATGGATTTGATGAATTTGTGACCGGGTGCAGTGGAAAAGTGATGCACCGGACGAGTGGCACACTGGAAAGGCGACCATCGGCGTCTTACGCGACATTAGTTGCATGCAGCCTTCACCCATGCTGTCGTTCTCGTATTAAATGGCTGAAGCAGTAAGAGTGCACTAACAACAATTCATATTTACAAGGCTTTTTTCAGTCTAATCAAACGCACGGCCAAATTAATTCTTAACGCTAAACAACTAGTATTTCATATCCATTCCAACGCATTTTATATACGCTAAACACCCCATATTTACTCCCCAACTCCGTTTATTTGAATCGCCACGGATAATCTAGACACTTCCTAGCCGTTGATAATACTGGTTTTCATATTCGGTCGGTGACATCTGATCGCTGGAACCATGCCGACGCTTACTGTTATAAAACATTTCGATGTAATCAAAAATATCGCTGCGGGCTTCTTCCCGCGTTCCGTAGATCTTTTTCTTTATCCGTTCGCGTTTCAACAACTGGAAAAAGCTTTCTGCAACCGCATTATCATGGCAGTTACCGCGACGGCTCATGCTGCCCTCCAGGCCGTGTGATTTCAGGAACGACTGCCACTCATGGCTTGTGTACTGACTGCCCTGATCCGAATGAACCAGCACCTGTTTTTGGGGATTACGGCGCCATACAGCCATCAGCAGTGCGTTCAGGACAATGTCCTTTGTCATCCGGGATTGCATGGACCAGCCGATAATTTTGCGTGAGAACAGATCAACAACCACGGCAAGATACAGCCAGCCTTCGTGGGTCCTGATGTAGGTTATGTCCGTTACCCAACGCTTATCCGGAGCATCCGGATTGAACTGTCGCTGGAGCCTGTTGGGCGACACGATACTGGCCTCGCCTTTACGTGCCCGCGGGCTCCGGTATCCGACCTGAGCCTTTATCCCGACACGTTTCATCAGTCGCCAGACTCTGTTCACTCCGCACTGTTGCCCGCTGTCCCGCAGATCCAGATGGATTTTGCGATAACCATAGACGCATCCCGATTCCAGCCAGAACTGTTTAATCTGTCCTGTCAGTCTCAGGTCTGCCTGATGGCGTTGTGAATGCGGCTGCTGAAGCCAGGCGTAAAAACCACTGGGATGAACATCCAGCACCCGACAGAGCAGGCGAACAGGCCAGCAACAGGTGTTGTCACGGATAAAGGCGTACCTCAGTCGGACAGCTTTGCGAAGTACGCCGCGGCTTTTTTTAATATGTCCCGTTCGTCGGTAACCCGCTTCAGCTCTTTCTGGAGACGGCGGATCTCGGCCTGAGCATCTGACTGTTCTTTATTAGCGGAAGAATCCGGACCGTACTTCTTTATCCAGGCATAAAGGCTGTGGGTGGTGATATCGAGACGTGTTGCAACGCTGGCAACAGAATAACCGCGATCAACAACCTGTTTGACTGCTTCAGTTTTAAACTCTTCGGGATAACGCTTACCGCTCATGGGCACCTCTCTTTAAGCCATCTTAAATGACTCTGAGGTGTCTGTTAAACCCGTGGCGATTCAATTAGTAGTTGCCTGACGTATGCAAAACCCTATCATTCTGCTGATAACAAATCTCACTCCAGGTAATAAAGATGAAAGACGCGTGGCTGGATACGTGCTCTACAACCATTCAAAACTTCGTGGAACGCTCGACGAGGCTACAGCCAGATAATCTTGAACTGGACCTGGTCGAAAAAATCGATTTTGACTACCAGATTAACTTAAGTCTCCATTTTCGTATTGAGACGACAGATCACACTCAGGTGGGAAGAGTCAGCGCCGGAAGCGGCACCCGCGTTTTTACCAGTACTTTCCAGTACGCCGAGGCTCTCCAGGCTGAAACCAGCGCTGTTTTATCTCGAGCAGAAACACTTCGTGAAGCTCAGGCACTGGTGCTTTCCCACCCTTACGGTGCGCTTCAAAAAGAGCAAGAAATCTATTCCCATCCTACGCGCCTCTGTTTAACTGAAAACTGCACTAACTGTAATGGACGCGGACAGGTCAATTGCTCCTGGTGCTATGGCTCTGGTCGCGTGAGCTGCACAACCTGTGGAGGAAGTGGACAGGTACTGGAACAGCGAAGCCATTTCGATCACTACACCAATCAGTACCGCACGGAGAGCCATTACCGGATGTGTTACACCTGCACAGGCGGTAGGGTGAACTGCAACCACTGTAGCGGTTCGGGAAACCAGCGCTGTTCACCCTGTGAGGGAACGGGCGAAACAACCCGCATTACCCGGCTTTCCAGTGTTGCCGTGCCTCATTACCAGTTGATCTACCATCGTGAGGATGTGCCGACGTTCATTAAAGATGGCCTCTACAAAGCGGGCATCCCGGAACTGGCAAGTTATGGTGCCGTTGAGCTGGCAGATTCCAGTATTGATGAGGGGTTGCGTAACGTTAACTTTATCTACAGCGCCAGCGTACCCTTTGCCCGATTTACGAGTCAGCTGCGCCAGGCTCAGCTTGCTGAACAACCTGTTAACTGGATCGTTTACGGTCGTCATCCGCAGATACTGGATGCGGGACATGTCGTTGAGTTGATGCTGAAAAACGATCTCAATGAGCTTGTCTATCGAAGCACAAAAGGAAAGTTGCTGAACCCGCTTGTTGCTGCGTGTAGCCGTAAAACGGTGGCCACATTTATGGAATCGGAAGCCCATCAGGAGATGCTGGATGCGAACCGCAAGGGTAAATCCGGGGAGATGCTCCGCGAAGCGATGAATCGTGGGGTCACTACGACCTATATTGATGAAGCCCTGACCAGCCTGAAAGCCATTACGCAGGCGGTCCAGAACTGGTCGGTGGTGAAGTGGGCAATCTTCAGCGCGGTCATTATCTATCTATTTATGCCTCTGTACACGGCCTATGGCGACTTCTGGTTCAACGACATGACAGGACGGGTCTATCTTACCCCGCTCCTGCGCTGGGATAACCAGCATAATTTACTCGCTTCCCTGGAGGTGCTGGCGCGTTACTGTGGCTTGTTTATTGCTATCGCTGCCGTTGTTATCTCTTTCCTGGGGTATTTATGGCGCAGGGGCTGGGTCCGCTGGCGAATGGGCCAGCATCTGGCTAGCTGGGCGGTGAATAAAAAGATTTTACGTAGCGGTTGGTTTATGAGCCTTCTTCTGACCAGCTTGCTTACTGTTTGTCTGTTACTCTTTTTCCCGATCTGGGTGACAAATGAGGGAGAACTCTTTGGACAGTATTCCTTAATTGAATTACTTCGCTGTGTTGTGGTCAACTAAAACTGGCCACCGCGTTAGAGTTTTTCCAGTATCGGTTTTCTGATTCGTTTGGTGGTAACCCACCATTATATTCGTGCGGTCTTAGTGCGCTGTAATATCCAACGATATAGTCCGTTATTGCGTGAGCTGCATCGCTGAAGCTTACATAGCCCGTCGCTGGCACCCATTCGTTCTTCAGACTCCTGAAGAAGCGCTCCATTGGGCTGTTATCCCAGCAGTTTCCACGCCGACTCATACTCTGCCTGATCCGGTATCGCCACAGTAACTGCCGGAACTGCCTGCTCGTATAATGACTGCCTTGATCGCTGTGGAACATCACCCCGACGGGCTTACCACGGGTTTCCCATGCCATTTCCAGTGCTTTCATGGTAAGCCTGCTGTCCGGCGAGAACGACATGGCCCAGCCCACTGGTTTTCTTGCGAACAGGTCGAGAACAACGGCGAGGTACGCCCAGCGCTTACCCGTCCAGATATAGGTCACATCACCGCACCACACCTGATTTGGTTCCGTTACGGCGAACTGTCGCTCAAGATGATTCGGGATAGCAACGTGCTCATGACCGCCACGCTTATACCGGTGAGTCGGCTGCTGGCAACTGACCAGCCCCAGCTCTTTCATGAGTCTGCCAGCAAGCCAGCGCCCCATCTGGTAGCCTCTCTGGGTTGCCATTGTGGCGATGCTTCTTGCTCCGGCAGAGCCGTGGCTGATGCCATGCAGTTCAAGTACCTGGCTGCGTAATACAGCCCGTCTGCCGTCTGGCTTTTCAGGACGGTTTTTCCAGTATTTGTAGCTGCTGCGATGGACCCCGAACACATGGCAGAGAGTGGCCACAGGATAACGCGCCCTGAGTTTCCCGATTATCGAGAACTGTTCAGGGAGTCTGACATCAAGAGCGCGGTAGCCTTTTTTAATATTTCATTTTCCATTTCAATACGTTGTAGCTTTTTCCTGAGCTCACGGATTTCAATTTGTTCCGGGGTAATGGGGGAGGCTTTTGGTGTTTTTCCCTGCCGCTCATCACGTAATTGTTTCACCCATCGCGTCATTGTGGAAAGGCCGACATCCATAGCGCTGGCTGCATCTGCCACGGTGTAATTCTGGTCAACGACCAGTTGAGCGGATTCGCGTTTAAACTCTGCGCTGAAATTTCTTTTTTTCATTATGGCACCTGTGTTGTTCTGAGGTGAGCATATCACCTCTGTTCAGGTGGCCAAATTCAGTAAACCACTTCAGCTGGGTTGCTCAGTTCATAAGATAATAATACGACCATGGCTCCCGGTATGTTTTCAGGGAGCTTTTCGCAACCAACAAAAAAGGCGCCCATCGGCGCCTTAGTCATTCAATCTTTTATTCAGCCTTTCGAAGCTGCCCCGATATCACCCCAACAAAGTCCATCACCTGTTTCTGCTTACTCGCGGACAGCTGGCTCACCTCGCGCATCAGCGTCTCAATCTCCGGTTCGGACTCCCGGGACGTCAGTATCATGCAGCCCTTCATCACCTTCACGTCCACCTTCGTTCCGGTGCTGAATCCGGCTTCATTTAGCCACAGGCCTTTCATGATGAAGGCGGGTATGCGGGTGTAATCCCCATAGCGCGTCGCATAACTTACGGTAAAAACGCGGTCGTCAGCGGCAAAGACTTCTGGTTGCAGTGATTCTGCAATACAATCGATATTAGTCATGGTTACTATTCTCTCTAAATAGTGATTGTGATGAGCGATACGGGCATGTTGGCGCATGCCCGTATTGCGTTAAATTAGCCTGTGAATCTAACCAGTAAATATAAATAAGTCCAGATTAATATAAAACGTAATAAGCGTTATTCGGCTGTTTTCGAATGTCCATTAAATATATTAATTCGCTGTGATTTATAATTTGACGCATAAGGAAATGATAAGTTATGACCGGGAATATCGAACAACGTATCTATGCGCTTGCCAGACGTTATAACGGCGTGTACCTCATTAATAACGAGAAAAACCAACAATTACTCAATGCCAGTATAGACCTCGATACGGATATGTTGCTGGATGTCGACGAAGCTGAAGAACTTATGGAGGAATTTTTTAGAGAATTTGACGTTAATAGAGGGAGCTTTAATATAAAAAGCTATTATCCCGACGTGCCTTTTTCCTGGAATCCATTCAAGAAATCAGCCCATGTTCCTGTTCCCGATTTTACGATTAGCATGTTGATCGAATCAGCTAAAGCCGGGAAATGGTTGTTCGACGGCGTTGTTGCTCAAATCAGGGAACTATCCCGCAGTTTGGTGATCTGATCTCTTAGGTTCACCACCGGGAGCGCCAGATGGGCAAGTCCAAGCACAAGATCAGCAACTGGAAACAGTACAACCAAGCCTTGGTGCAACGTGGTTCGTTGACCGTCTGGATGGATGAGCAAGCCATCCAGCAGTGGCATTGCCAGACCCATCATGGCCGCCGAGGGCGAGGCTTCCATTACAGCGACTCCGCCATTGAAACCGCGCTGATGCTCAAGGCGGTATTCAAGCTACCGCTGCGTGCCTTGGAAGGCTTCATCAACTCGCTGTTCCAGCTGATGAATGTGCCCTTACAGTCGCCGGACTACAGCTGTATCAGCAAGCGCGCCAAGACGGTCGAAATCAAGTACCGCCTACCGAGCCATGGCCCAGTAGCTCACCTGGTCATCGATGCCACCGGACTCAAGGTCTATGGCGAGGGCGAATGGAAAATTCGCAAGCACGGCAAGGAGAAACGCCGCGTCTGGCGCAAGCTTCACCTGGCCGTAGATGCGGCGACCCATGCCATCGTCGCAGCCGAAGTCAGCCTGGAAACGGTGGGCGATAACGAGGTGCTGCCCACGCTGCTCAACCCCTTGCGCCGCAAGATAGAACAAGTCAGCGCCGATGGTGCCTATGACACCAAAGCCTGTTATGCCCTACTACAAAAGAAGGGCGCCAAGGCCACCATACCGCCGAGAAAAAATGCGGCATTCTGGAAGACAGGCCATCCACGCAACGAGGCGGTTGCCGCGCTCAAGGCAGGAGAGCTGGAGCAATGGAAAAAGGACTCTGGCTATCATCAGCGCTCGATAGCTGAGACCGCCATGTATCGCTTCAAGCAGCTCATCGGTCCGAAACTGAGTCTGCGGAGCTACAACGCCCAGGTGGGTGAGATCCTGGCTGGGGTAAAAGTCATGAACAAGGTCATAGGGCTTGGTATGCCCATTCGGCAGGCCGTCAACTAAGCCCGCCCGGCGGGTTGGGGAGCGAGTATCCGACTTTGGATTTGATCAACAAGGCCTTGTTCGACTAATCACAACCCAAAGGTACCGTGAAAGCGAAGGAGTTTTATTGTTCCATAAACGGATTATAACTACCTCAAATGACCTGTTAATGGAACAAAGAGGCCTGTGATGGCAAAACCCTCTACCCGAAATTATTCCCGCCATAGCCGCGACGCTGCACGACTGCTGGGGTTAATGCTTCGTACTGCGCGTATTGAACGTCAGCTCACGGTTGAAGGGCTTGCTGAACGTGCAGGCGTCTCAAGCGGGCTTGTTTATCGTGCTGAAGAAGGTGACATGGGGTGTGCAATTGGCGCGGTGTTCGAGCTGGCGACCATTTTAGGCGTTCCACTTTTTATCCCTGACCCGGCATCAATGGCATTACATACCGCAAATGCAGAGAAAACATTATCTCTGATGCCACGTTCAGTGCATCGCTTCAGGAAGGTGATAGATGATGATTTCTGATAACAATTCTGACCGCGCCTATGTATGGATCTGGTTGCCTGGTGCAACGCAGCCGGTTGTTGCGGGGGTGCTTAACCGGGATGGTGACAGGTTTATATTTAACTACGGGCGCAGCTATCTGGAAAGGGAGGATGCGATCCCTGTCTATGAACCGGAACTCCCGCTGGTCCGGGGCGCGATTTTCACGGCACCGGGTCTGCAACAGGCGAGTGCATTACGTGATGCTGCCCCGGACGCCTGGGGCTGCGGATAGTCTTCGCCGCCCGCGTCGGGCACGGCCATTGAGTAACAAGGAACTGAAAGAATATGATTTTTTAGAACATCCGGGTGGAGCGGAACCGGGAATGAGTTAATTGCACCTGAAAAAGCGCTTTAACTGGATAATGTCTTTTTTAAGGTGCATTCTCCTCTTCGGCTCGCCAATCTAACACTCACTTTATAACCAGAATTAGCGCTAAAAAAGGCCAGTATTCACCAGCCTTATCAGAACCTAAATATAAGATGACTCTAAAATTTTACTTGCATGTGGTATTCCATATCATCTTACCTTTTTGAAGATAAAAATGATCAAAGGAACGCACACAGCAAATCCCAGAGAAGACGCTAATGCAGAGTCATTATGGTTTTGAAGAAGTGTTTTCACGAGCCAGGCACATTGCGAGGACCTTAAATCCCCTCCCTGGCTCATGGTTTCAGAAAAGTTAACAGCGAAGACCAGATCGTAATAAAAGACGACAAGGTAGTACACCGCGCAGATCAGCAGGATGCTGACCCATCTGAACCAAAATTTTTTATTCATTATCATAAGTACTACCTAATGAGCCACCTACTGCCCCGCCTGAATAGGGTGAAGCTGAACCCACAACAGCAGAAGCATTAGCAGTTGCTTGTTGAGGCTGCACACTTGCGCGATCGATGGTGACTCTATAATTTTACTTTCATGCGATATCCCACATCATCTTACCTTTTTAAAAATAAGCAGAATGAGGGGTACGCAAATCACAAACCCGTAAATCGCTGCATTAAAAACTATATCCGTAGCTTGCAGGATAGAATCAACAGAAGCATGGTATTCATTCAATGGCACTGGATTAGAAAAGCGCATACTTTCCCTTTCACTAAAAGCAGAAAATGAGAATGTAGCCAGCGCCAACCCGATAAAGTAGCAAAGCGATACGAGGCAAATTCCGCCCCATCGGAGCACAGTTTTAGTTCTACTTGTCATTGTCATAGGATCCACCTAATACGCCGCCCACTGTACCGCCTGAATAGGGAGATAATGAATCTCCTGCAGCTGCACCATCCGCAACGATATGCTGAAATTTACCACCGGGATTTTCCTGGAAAGGTTGCAAGTTTCCTGAATTTGGATATTGCTCTTTGAATGCATTCGTCATTTCAACGACAAGCATTGATGACATATCACTACCCCTAGCGGCGAGGAATTTTTGCAGAGAGACCGGAACGGTGAAGTCTTCTTCGGCTTCGACAGAAAGTTGTGTAGTCATTGACGTGTAGCCGTGTTCGAATACTGCCGAACCAGCAAATTTAATGCCTGCAACTGAATGAGTGGTGCAGTTACTACCAGTCACATCATACCCGTTAATAGTACGGCCTCTTCTTCGGGTCGTTTCAGGCATATTTGCCGTTTGGATAGCTGGCTTGCCGTTGTTCCACAGGTTTTCAAAAAACTGTCTTGTCCTCACCGGATCTGCGTCGTTTATGCGAAATACACGGGCACCCATTTGATACAATTCACCACGATAATAAACCCTTGCGTCTTCATCCTGCAGGAAGTTAAGAATACCATCCCCGGTAAACCCTCCAGGATCGGTTCTTCCGTAACGCCCGTATGTGTAGAGAGATATATTGTTATTCTCATGCACCGAAACAAAAGCGTGACCTGCATTTTTGGTTTCAGTCCAGATATACACGCCGTTCAACAGCGCGTTATCTTCTGGCTTGCAAGTGCCAGCAAAATGATTTTGCTTATTCATCGTTTGAGCATGCTGTTCCGGTTCAACAGATATATCAGCCCATGAAGGAGAATTAACTTCAACTGTGGCTGGAGCAATCAGGAAGTTTGTTCCGGCAGGGCAACCGCAGGCAACAGGGGAACCATCTACGGCAACTTCTATCCCCATATTAGACTGTCTTACATCACCTGCTGCTATGACTCCAGGTTCTCCACATTTGGGGCAGGGGGAAGTTTTGTCGCCGATATAGAGTTGTAGTTTTCCCATCACTGAAAACCCGGTTCGGCTTGCGTAACACGTTGCGCCCGTCGACGTTTTATCACCATCAAGGCCAGCGTTTTTATCATGAACAATACAGCCTCTATTTACCGTTATCATCGCAGAGCTCCTTTATTTCCTGCGATGAGGTCGAAAGCATTTATTTGAGCGCAAAGAGGTCTGAATTTTTCGCTCGTAATTGTAAGAGAGGCGATGGTGAAAGGAGTCAGGTCAAATCCAACCAGCATATTGGAAGAAAGTTTATCGATATATTGCTGCATAAGTCCCTCTGCGTATTGTTAATGTTATCCTGATGGTCATTTTACAATCATTAACCATAAGAACAATACGCATTAAACTTAAGTGAAAATGTATCAGGCAGTTCTCGTCATTCAAGAAATATATATTACCCAGGTAAGATATATGTACTGTCCCCCATCGCCCCCCTGATTATAGGAATCGGCGTCAGCAAATGCTGATACATCAATTCCCCCGCCTTATCCGCATCCCGCGCCAGCACCGCGTCCATCAGCTTCTGATGCTCCACATGCTTCTCTTCTAACATCGCCACCGACAGCACCGTCTTCCGCAACCACACATACCGATACCTTGCCGCCAGATCGAACAATCTTTCCCGCATCTGCATCAAATACTGCGATCCACACCCCGCCACAATGGCGGTATGAAACGCCTGATGCCGCTGGTCCCACTCGTCCAGCATGGTCTCGCTGGCGTCGCGGGATTCCAGCTTGTTCAGCAGATGCATGCGGGCCAGGAGGTCGGCTTCCCACTCTTCGCCGCCGCGTTCGATGGCGAGGCGGACCAGCATCGCCTCCATGTTGGCGCGCGCGTCAAAGATATCGAGCAGCTCCTGTTCGGACATCGGCGCCACCCGGTAGCCTTTCTGGTTGATGACCGTGACCAGCCCTTCGGCAACCAGCTGCGACAGCGCTTCACGCAGCGGGCCGACGCCCAGCTCATAGCGGGAGGTCAGCAGGCTCATGCGCAGCTTCTCATCCGGCTGATAAACGCCGCGGATAATGTCGTTTTTCAGCCAGCGGTATCCGTCTATGGCCGTCGCCTGGGAAATGATGGTCATGGTCCTGCTCCTTAAAAACTGCCCGGCTTACACCGGGCGTAAAATCTAACCCTGCTTCGCCTCGTCAAAACACGCGGCGATGATCGCCAGCCCCTGCTGAAGCTGCGCCTCTTCCACGGTCAGCGGCACCAGGATGCGCAGCACGTTGTAGTATGGGCCGCAGGAGAGCAGGATCAACCCTTTATCCCGCGCCCGGGCGACAATCTGCGCCGTCAGGGCAGCGTTCGGTTTATTGTGGTCGCCGTCTTCAAACAGCTCGATGGCGATCATCGCCCCCAGGCCGCGCACGTCGCCGATCTCAGAGTGTTTTTCGGCGATAGCCAGCAGTCCCTCGCGCAGGGTGTTGCCCAGCTTATTGGCTTTGCCCAGCAGATCTTCCTGCTCGAACACCTTCATCACCGCCAGCGCGGCGGCACAGGCGATGGGGCTCCCGGCGTAGGTACCGCCCAGCCCGCCCGGGGCGATGGCGTCCATCACGTCGGCGCGTCCGGTGACGCCCGCCAGCGGGAAGCCGCCGGCAATGGATTTAGCGAAGGTGGTGATATCCGCCGCCACGCCCATCTGCTCCATAGCGAAGAAGGTCCCGGTCCGGCCCGCGCCGCTCTGCACTTCGTCGGCGATCAGCATAATGCCGTGCTCGTCGCATAGATCGCGCAGGCGTTGCATAAAGGCAGGGGAGGCGGCATAGAATCCGCCTTCACCCTGCACGGGTTCGATCACGATGGCGGCGATATCTTCTGGCGCGGCATCGTTTTTAAAGATGCGGTGGATGCTGGCGATGGCGTCGTCATCGCTCACGCCGTGCAGGGCGCACGGATAGAGCGCGCGATAGACGTGGCCCGGCATCAGCCCCATGCCCGCTGAGTAAGGGTTCACTTTCCCGGTCAGCGAGAGGGTGTAGTGGGTGCGGCCGTGATAGGCCCCGGTAAAGGCGATGGTGCCGTTGCGCTTCGTGGCGGCGCGGGCAATTTTCACCGCGTTCTCCACCGCTTCGGAGCCGGTGGTCACCAGCAGGGTTTTTTTCGGGAAATCGCCCGGCACTTTCTGGTTCAGGGTTTCGCAAAGCTCCAGATAGGGCTCGTAGGCCAGCACCTGGAAGCAGGTATGCGTCAGCTTTTTCAGCTGCTCTTCCACGGCGCTGACCACCTCCGGGTGCAAGTGCCCGGTGTTCAGCACCGCGATGCCGCCGGCGAAATCAAGATATTCACGGCCTTCAACGTCCCACACCCGGCTGTTCTCGGCGCGGGCGGCAAAAATCGGGTGGATCTGGCCCACGCCGCGGGGAATGGCATTGCTACGACGCTGCATTAACTCTTTATTGCTGCTCATTGAAATCTCCTGAATCACATAAGTTAAAGGCCGATGCACATATATTTGATTTCTAAGTAATCTTCGATGCCGTATTTAGAACCTTCCCGACCCAGACCGGAGGCTTTGATCCCGCCGAACGGGGCCACTTCGTTAGAGATAATGCCGGTGTTAATGCCGACGATGCCGTACTCCAGCGACTCGCCGACGCGGAACACGCGGCTCAAATCGCGGGCATAGAAATAGGCGGCGAGGCCGAACTCGGTATCGTTGGCCATCGCGATAACGTCCGCCTCATCCTGAAAACGGAACAGCGGGGCCAGCGGGCCGAAGGTCTCCTCTTTCGCCACTTTGGCATCACCGGGCACATCTACAAGAATAGTCGGCTGGAAGAAGTTGCCGCCCAGTTTATGCAGCGATCCGCCGGTAATTACCCGCGCGCCTTTATCCACCGCGTCAGCAATGTGTTCTTCAACTTTCGCCACCGCCTTGCTGTCGATCAGCGGCCCGGTGGTCACACCCGGCGTCATGCCGTCGCCGAGCTGGAGTTTATTCACCGCCTGCTGGAGTTTTTCGGCAAAGCGATCGTAAACGCCGTCCTGTACGTACAGGCGGTTGGCGCACACGCAGGTCTGCCCGGCGTTGCGGAACTTGGAGGCCAGCGCCCCTTCCACGGCTTTGTCCAGGTCGGCATCGTCAAAGACGATAAAGGGCGCGTTGCCGCCCAGTTCCAGCGACACTTTTTTGATGTCTTTTGCGCACTGGGCCATCAGCTGGCGACCAATCTCGGTCGAGCCGGTAAAGGAGAGCTTGCGTACCAGCGGGTTGCTGGTCAGCTCGTTACCGATGTCCGACGCTGAGCCGGTCACCACGTTGAACACCCCTTCGGGGATGCCCGCGCGGCTCGCCAGTTCGGCCAGCGCCAGGGCGGAGTAGGGGGTCTGGCTGGCGGGTTTGAGCACCATGGTGCAGCCTGCCGCCAGCGCCGGGCCCGCCTTGCGGGTGATCATCGCCGCCGGGAAGTTCCACGGGGTGATGGCGGCGGTGACGCCAATCGGCTGCTTTATCACAATCAAGCGCTTGTCCGCCTGATGGCCGGGAATGGTGTCGCCGTAGACGCGTTTTCCCTCTTCGGCGAACCACTCTATAAAGGAGGCGGCATAGCTGATTTCACCTTTCGCTTCCGCCAGCGGTTTGCCCTGTTCGAGGGTCATCAGCTGAGCCAGATCGTCCTGGTTGGCCATCATCAACTCGAACCAGCGGCGCAGGATGTTGGCGCGTTCTTTGGCAGTGAGCGCTCGCCAGGCGGGCAGGGCGCGGTTCGCCGCCTCAATCGCGGTGCGGGTTTCATCGGCGCCCATCTTCGGCACGCTGCCCAGGGTCTGGCCGTTTGCCGGGTTGGAGACGGTAATCGCCTCGCCGCGGTGCGCGTCGCACCACTTTCCTTCTATATAGGCCTGCTGGCGGAATAAGCTGGGATCGTTGAGTTGCATGATGGCTTCCTGTCTCAGAATGTTTAACGGGTACAGGCGGCGTGGAGTGTGTCCACGCTTCTGGCTGCCCGCAGTGCGCGGCCGGGGTTGTGTTGACTGGCGAGCAGGGTCTGAACCTTGCTGACAATATGCGCGCCAATGGGGATCGCCGAGGTCGCCGCCGGTGAGGGCGCATTACAGGTATGAATGGTTCGCGGCGTGGTGACAAATAAAAAGTCGTCGATGAGCTTCCCGTCTGGCGAAACTGCTTGCGCCCTCACACCCGCAGGCCAGGGGTGCAGATCTTTCACCGTCAGGCTCGGGCAATATTTTTGCACCAGCCGCAGGTAGCCGCTTTTGCACAGGGAGTTTTTCATCTCGCTTAAGCCCGAGCGCAGGTTGTTTTGCAGCACCCGGCGAATGCCGGAGGAGCCGATAATTTCCAGCATATCGGTTAAGGAGATATCCCCCTTGCGATAGCCCTCGCGCTTAAAAGCCAGCACCGCGTTGGGCCCCACCGTGACGCTGCCGTCGATCATGCGGGTGAGATGCACGCCCAAAAACGGCATGGCCGGATCGGGGATCGGGTAGATCAGGTGGTTAACGATCTGATTATGTTCCGGCGCGAGGCGGAAATACTCCCCCCGGAACGGGCAGATAATAAAGCCCGGATCGATGCCGAGCATGTTGACCAGCCTGTCGGCCATCAGCCCGGCGCAGGCAATCATGGTCATAGTTTCAAACTCGCGCCCGTCGCGGGTGTGGATGACTACGCCGCTGGCGTGCTCCTTCAGGGCGCTGACCTCGGCGTTGAAAATCACCTCGCCGCCTTTCGCCTGGAAGCGTTTTGCCATCGCCGCTGTCACCTCGCGATAGCTGACAATCCCGCTGGAGGGGACAAAAATCCCGCCCAGCCCGGTGATGTTAGGCTCGCGCTCGCGCAGTTCGGCGGCGCTCAGCCACTCGCGCTCGATCCCGTTGGCGGCGGTGCGATCCCACAGGGCCTGCATCCGTTCCATCTCAAGCGCAGAGGTGGCAACCAGCATCTTGCCGCAGGTGTCATAGCGAATCTGGTTCTCATCGCAAAAGGCTTTGGTGGCCCGGTTCCCGGCCAGGCAAAACTGCGCCTTCAGGCTGCCGGGGGTGTAATAGACCCCGGCATGGATCACGCCGCTGTTGCGCCCGGTCTGGTGGCAGGCCGGGCCTGCCTCCTTTTCCAGCAGCGCGATGCGGGCGTCCGGGTAGAGCTCCATCAGCTGCATGGCGGTCGACATGCCGATGATGCCGCCGCCGGTAATCACGAAATCATACATCCGCGCAATCCCTACTGATGAGTCTGATAGTGGCTGGTGGCGTAACTGATATACCCCCGCTGGCGCATCAGCTCCCGACGCAGATCCGGGTGCGGGGTGAAGCGGTCCCGGCCGTGCAGCCAGAACATGTTGTTGATCAGCAGGAATTTACCCACCGGCACCGGAATGGAAATGATGTGTTTACTGCTCTCCAGTGCGTCAGAAAGTTCGCTCAGCCACACCCCCTCTTCAAAATCTTTCGGCTGCACGAACTGGTCGATATAGCGCATTACCGGGCGGCCCTGCTGGTCGACGTCGAACACCGGATGAAACACATCCTGCGCGACGTTTTTGCTTGGCGGTGCCGTCCAGCGTAACGGGCGGCGGGCCAGCGGATGGCTGAAGAATTTTTCCAGCGACTCCCAGTCATCAAGGTGCAGCAGCAGAGAGTTGCCGCCCTGCATGTTCTGCTCGTCGATTTTCATCATCAGCACGTAGTCGGTCACTTCATCGACGAAGGTGCCGTCGTTGTGCAGCTCCAGCACGCGATGGGGCTGGCGCAGATAGCTGTCTGAGTTATCGACGTTTTTCACCGTAAAGCGGGCATAATACTGGCCGCTCATGGCGTCATAGTTCGAGCGTCCGATCAGGTGCGCCACGGCGGTGGCGATCTTCACCATCTCGTCGGCCAGGGCGACGTTATCCACTCCCTCGGCGTCAATCAGCAGGGCACCCTCGCTGCGGCTGAGGATCGTGTTCAGCAGCAGGGGCTGGAGCTGGTTGCCGCACAGGTCATCGAGGATCTTCGCCACCCGAAAGCGCAGGAAGGATTTGTACTCCAGCGCCTGGATGGGCCACTGCTCCACCTCCCGCAGGAACTGCTGCGTGACGTCCGCTGAGAACGTCAGCTCCAGCAGGCGCGGAGACTGCACGGAGGGCGCGATACGAAAACCGGTGATGGTGCGGGATAACGCCTCGTCGGGCTGTTTTACGGCGGTCAGTGCATTCATCAGAATCAATCCTCTCAGAAAGTATTCAGGGAACGGGGTGTTTCGTAGCCATAAATTAAAAATATCTACATTTTGGATAAATGGGCACATACCAGGCAGATTGTTTAGATTTTGTGATGCAGGCGTAAAAATTGACCGAATTGAGCGGAAAAAACGGGAAAAGAGGGGGATGTGAACCTGGCGCAGTGATGGCGCTCACGGAAAATGCGGTGTGACCTTAACAAAAACGTGACATATCCATACAAATCTTAACAAATCGCGAGGGCGGTGCTGTACGGCGTTCAGGCGCTCTTCTATACCTTGATTCGTGTTACCTGCGACACCAACTCAACACAGAGAATAAACGTATGGAACAGACTTCTGGCAAGAAAAGTGAAGCAATTCATAGCGATACTACACAGCAATTTAACCGCTCCATCGGTCTCATCTCTAACTTTTCGCTTGGGTTCACCTACCTCTCGCCGCTGACGGCGGTCTACTCCCTGTTTGCGCTGGCGGTGACGCTGGCGGGGCCTCCGGCCATCTGGTGGATCCCGATTGTCGCCTGCGGGCAACTGCTGGTGGCGCTGGTGTTTGGCGAAGTGGCGTCGCAGTACCCCATTACCGGCGGGTTGTACCCCTGGGCGCGCCGTCTGTGGGGCAAAAAATATGCGTGGATCGCCGCCTGGATCTACCTCTGGGCGCTGGTGGTGACCATCACCTCGGTCGCGGAATACACCGCCACCTTCGTCGGCTCCCTGTTCGGCTTTGAAATCTCGCCCGGTAACATGCTGATCACCTCGGTCGTGCTGCTGCTGATGATGATGGCGATAAACATGTCGGGCACTAAAAACCTCGCCCGGGTCGCCAGGATTGGCTTTTGGTGCGAGATCGTCAGCGTGATTGCGCTCGGGATCTACCTGCTGATTTTCCACCGCGCCCAGCCGTTCTCGGTGGTGTTTGATTCGATGGGGGTGATTGCCAAAGACGGTAGCTACCAGCCGGCGTTTATGGCGGCGGCGCTGATCGGCCTGTTCATGTTCTTCGGCTTTGAGGCCTGCGGCAACGTGGCGGAAGAGGTGAAAAACCCGAGCAGGAAGATCCCGGTGGCGATGATCCTCAGCATCGTGTTTGGCGCTATCTCGGCGATTATCTCGATCCTCGGCTACCTGCTGGCCTCCCCGAATCTGATGAACATCGTCAACGGTAAGATTGCCGATCCGATCCCGGCGATCCTCAACGAGGCCCTGGGGGAAACCGGCGCCACGGTGTTTATCATCATCGCGGTGATCGCCATGCTGTCGTGCATTCTCTCCCTGCAGGCCGCGCTGAGCCGCCTGATCTTCTCCTTCTCCCGCGACCAGATGCTGCCGGGCAGCGCCTGGATGTCGAAGCTGTCGAAAAACAGCGTTCCTGACAACGCGATGATCGTCAGCTGCCTGCTGCCGGTGCTTATCTGCGTGTGGGTTTACTTCCAGCCGGATAACCTGGCGCGCATCACCGCCTTTGCGGTTATCGGCATCTACATTTCGTTCCAGATGGTGGTGCTGGCGGCGCTGCGCCAGCGTCTGAAAGGCTGGAAACCGGCCGGGGAGTGGAGCGTCGGTGGCTGGGGAATGCTGGTTAACGTGCTGGCGCTGGCCTATGGCCTGTGCGGCATCTGGCTGCTGGCACAACCTGCCGAGAGCAGCGACTTTATCGACCGCTGGACGGTGCTGGTGGGGCTGTCGGTGGTGGTGATTTCCGGGCTGGTGTACATGGCGCTGGCCCGACCGTTCGGACGCTCAAACGCGCCGGAAAACGACGCGATCGAGCATGCAAAACGCCTGAACGCGGGACAATCTCTCTAATCACTCAGAACATAAAAACAATGGAGTCGGCTATGCAACACAACTTACTGATTAATGGCGAACTGGTTGCGGGTTCAGGTGAGATGCAACCCGTGTACAACCCGACCACCGGCGAGGTGCTGCTGGAGATCGCCGAAGCCAGCCCGGAGCAGGTAGACGCCGCGGTGCAGGCCGCCGATCGCGCTTTCCGCACCTGGGGTCAGACCACGCCAAAAGCGCGTGCCGAATGCCTGCTGAAGCTGGCGGACGTGATTGAGCAGAACGCCGACAGCTTCGCCCGCCTGGAGTCGCAGAACTGCGGCAAACCGCTGCACTGCGTGCTGAACGACGAGATCCCGGCCATTGTCGATGTGTTCCGCTTCTTCGCGGGGGCAACCCGCTGCCTGAACGGCCTGGCCGCCGGGGAGTATATGGAGGGACACACCTCGATGATCCGCCGCGACCCGGTGGGCGTCGTCGCCTCTATCGCCCCCTGGAACTACCCGCTGATGATGGCGGCCTGGAAGCTGGGCCCGGCGCTGGCGGCGGGCAACTGCGTGGTGCTCAAACCCTCTGAAATCACCCCACTCACCGCCCTGAAGCTGGCCGAACTGGCGAAAGATATCTTCCCGGCCGGGGTGATTAACGTGCTGTTTGGCAGGGGTAAAACCGTCGGCGACCCGCTGACCGGCCACGACAAAGTGCGCATGGTCTCCCTGACCGGCTCCATCGCCACCGGGGAGCATATTATTGCCCACACCGCGCCGTCGATTAAGCGCACCCATATGGAGCTGGGCGGTAAAGCGCCGGTGATCGTCTTTAACGACGCCGACATCGATGCGGTGGTGGAGGGCGTGCGCACCTTTGGCTTCTACAACGCCGGGCAGGACTGCACCGCCGCCTGCCGGATCTACGCGCAAAAAGAGGTCTATAACGCGCTGGTCGAAAAACTGGGCGTCGCCGTCGCCAGCCTGAAAATGGGCGCTCCGGATGATGAAACCACCGAGCTTGGCCCGGTCAGTTCCGCCGCCCATCTGACCCGCGTCAGCGAGGCGGTCGAGCGCGCGAAAGCCCTGCCGCACATTCACGTGGTCACCGGCGGCAACAAGGCCGAAGGTAAGGGGTATTACTATCAGCCGACCCTGCTGGCCGGGGCGAAGCAGGGGGATGAGATCATCCAGCGCGAAGTCTTCGGCCCGGTGGTGAGCGTCAGCGTGTTCGACGACGAAGAGCAGGTTCTGGAGTGGGCCAATGACTCCCAGTACGGCCTGGCCTCATCGGTCTGGACCCAGGACGTTGGCCGGGCACACCGCATGAGCGCCCGCCTGCAGTACGGCTGCACCTGGGTGAACACGCACTTTATGCTGGTAAGCGAAATGCCGCACGGCGGGCAGAAGCTCTCCGGTTACGGCAAGGATATGTCGATGTACGGGCTGGAAGATTACACCGTGGTACGGCATGTGATGGTGAAGCACTAACGGCATTGCCCGGCGCTACGGTTTTGTCCTTTCGTAGGCCGGGTAAGCGCAGCGCCACCCGGCGTAAAGGTCATGACTGTGCGCAACGATGAACCAAATCCAGTAACTGGTTTTTTATCGATTGTGCATCCGCCGCCATATCGACTGTCGCAAAATGGATCTTATGTCCTTGCGTGACGATAAATTCATGCAGCATATACCCAACGGCAGGGTGCAACAGCATGCCTGCAGCCTGAAGGGATAACGGATCGTCATTGTTCTCCTGCGTGCGCAGATAAGTATACAGCTGATAAATATAGCCACTGCGCAACGTGGTATCACGGTGCCAGCCCTTCGTGAGGATCGCATTAAATTTGGTATCAATAATGATGCGTTTCTCATTCACCCGGTGTTCAAGAACGATATCTGACTGCATCGTCGGAAAGATATCGGCGCTCCGCGCGCTTTGATCGCTCAATGCCCATTTCAGCTCTTTCCCGGCCGCGACATGCCAGATCGCTTTTTCCAGATGGACGCGATAAAAGCCCGCAATACCTTTCTCAAATAGTCTTCTCATCCAGGCCTGATTATTTGAAGGGGCGGGTAAAAGGTGTAGCCCTTGATCCTCGGTAGGTAACAGCAACTGAAAGGCCAGCTGCGCGGCATCTACCATCGGTTTATCGGCCGCGTCATGGCGACCAAAGCGCGTCACCGAGGGCAGTTCACGGTTGTCAGGGTACTCACCGTTTATACCTTCCCGGCGCAGCGCCATTGCCGCAAAGCGGCAATCTGCGGCCAGTGCAGGTTTGGTAATGAGCGAGGTGAGGCGTTCTAACGCACAGCGAACGAAGCGATTTCGTGGGGTATCGAGCGTCATCTCCTGGAACTCACAGGCGACCCGGCCCCGATCTAACAGCTGATGGCTGGCCGTATGCAAAATATCAATGCGTCCCCGCACCCGGTTCAGAGAGGCATGCCGGGTTTGATAACCCATGCTTAAATTACGACGGCGGCGCAGCGCAATTTCATGAAGCAGGATCTTCGCCACCAGATCGGGGATCTCATCCGGGTTATCTTCCACGGCCACATTGCGCCGCCCCAGCTCCCGAAACAAGTCGGAAGCGTACAGCATCAGTAGCCAGAGATTACGCACGGGAATGCGTGCCGTCTTATGTTGCTCGCTCCCGGAAGTCATGGTGCTAATAATACTTTTCTTGCGTCGTTGACCTTGCTCGGAGCATCGAACCAGTATTCGGCGAGTAACGGGCAAATCTCCGTCTCGACTACCTGTTCATACCAGGCAAGGGCTTCACCAATCTTCTGGCCGGTTGCCGGGGTGACATAGCTGTGTCCGATACAGAATTGTGGCCCCAGGGCGACGTCATCTGCCAGTTTCTCGTTTAATGCTGTCAGTCGCGATTCGATTAAATTTAAAACGTCTAAGTCGACCGCAAATTTTTGGTTTACCCATTTTTTCCACGCATCGTTAAACATTGGCTTCAGGTCGATAAACGCGAAACGACGGCGCAAGGCTAAATCGAGTAACGCCAGAGAACGGTCGGCTATATTCATCGTGCCGATGATGTATAAGTTTTCGGGAATATAGATTTTTTCATCCGGCTCCTTGCGATAGGAGAGCTCAAGCGCCTCAGTCGGGGTGCGTTTATCGGCCTCCATCAGGGTGAGCGTTTCACCGAAAATTTGCGCCGGATTGCCGCGATTGATCTCTTCAATAATCACCACATATTTCGCTGCAGGATTATTAAGCGCTTTGTTAATAGCGTTCACGAAGGGTCCATCGATCAGCTCCAGGCGCCCCTCTTTTCCCGGGCGCCAGCCGCGAATAAAGTCTTCATAAGAGAGGTTTGGATGGAACTGCACCGCGCTAATCCGCTCGGGGGCTTGCTCACCCATCAGGCAGTACGCCAGACGGCGCGCCAGCCAGGTTTTTCCGGTGCCAGGGGGACCTTGCAGGATCAGGTTCTTTTTGTCTTTTAACCGTTGAAGGGTGAATTGAATCTTCTCTTCATCCAGGAAGCAGCCTTCTTCCAGCAGTTTACTAGTGTCGTAAGGTAAATGAGGGTTTTTAGGGGGCGGCGCGCTCTCTTCGACCGTATCCTCGGTAATATTCTGCGTCTCGGTTTTATCAAAGTTCAGGTATTCATAATTGCCAGCATTGAGGAACTTTAATTCATCATCCTTACGTAATATCTGCAGATAATAATAAATAGAATTTTCAACCGTATTGTTATTCGGATGATCGGCTTTTATTTCGTCCAGATAGTTTTCTTTGAGTTCCTGATAGGTGAAATAAGGGCTGTCTTTTTTCAGGCATAACGCCTTAATTTTGTTGAGCAGATAAACTTTCCATGTCCGATTTTCTACCTCATCTTTTGACTGGGTGACATCCGTATTCCACGCGGTCAACGAGAGTTCCGGGAAACTATGCACAGGGAAATTTGGCTGGGTAAAGGCCTGTTTAAGCGCACGTGTAATGTTCAGATAGTCATGCGCGCTACAGCGGCCTTTTACGCCGTTTTTGAGGATCTGGATGTTTAAAACTTTCTGGATGTACTTCTGCGACTGGCTATCTAACGTGGGGTAGAACCACGGACGAGCCCAGTATAAACCCATCGTCAGGTTCCAGCCGACGTTGTGTATATTTGACGTGGCATCATATACGATTGAAAAACCTTTAGTTTTATCATCCTCATTCTCTGCTGCATCTATATTATCCGCTAGCCTGATAGCCAGCGAAAACATTGCCCAGAGAATATCGATGTCATCAGTGGTACGGGTTCTCTCATACGCAAAAAACCACGACTTTTGGTTATTGAGCACGGGGATGCCGTCAAATGAATCGGGTACAGGTTCGTCTACGCCCAGCAAATCCGCCAGCCTGGCGGCAATAATTTGTCGATTACCAACGGTGAGATTGCGATTGAATAACCCCATCGTGGTGAAGGGGCAAATATCTTTTAGAGGATGAGGTTCGCCCTCAGCAGGCTTATCCTGCAGATGGGACATGCCGCCGACGTCAGCGGCAATCCGATGAATACCTGCGACCAGCTCTTCTCTTCGGTCTTGCCAGGTCAGCAGTTTACTCGCAAAAGCCTGATAAAAAGCCGCCCAGGCAAACCGGGTATCATGTTCAGCCGCGTCCATATGCTCTCCAGTAAATTTTATGTACTTATCATTCTGTTGCCGGAATTTTACGGGATCATAAGACACAATGCCTAACTACCGAAAACAGGGATCATCGATAGGGTTATATACATTCTATATGGATCATTTTTTCACCTCTCTATATACTTTGCATATAGCGGTAAAGAAGAGAGGTTATCATGCCCACCCCAACACGCACTGCACCTAAAAAATTCCTGTTCCAGCTCCGTTCCGTTGACAACGAATTCGGCGTAAGTGAAGAGACGTTTGCCCGCCTGATGGCTGAGCTATCCCTGAACCAGACTGAGTTAGTCCACAAGGCGTTACGCAACCTCGCCAAAGAGGTGTTGCCCGCCTACGAACAGGACGATGGCCCGTTGACCGAAGCGCAACACAACGCGGTCAGAAAAATGTCAGGCCTCGATATCTCAGAGGACGATCTGGACTCTCCATTATTTAAATAAGCAGGACGCTTATGACTAATAATTACAACCCGTTACCGGCAATCGGTGACATCATCTGGTGTCGATTTCCTCAACATGAGGATCTGGGGCATCCGGGGCCGAAAGCGCGTCCCGGACTGATTTTGAACGTCTTTCCGGATCTGCATGCCGTCCTGATTGTCTATGGAACCTCCCGGACGGACCACGTCTATCAGGGCGAATTTGTCATCGACGATCAGCTTGATACGGCAGGGCTAAGCTGGCCGACAAAGTTTGATCTTAATCGCCTGCAAAAATTGCCTTTTAATACCGAGTGGTTTGCGGTGGCACCAGGCGTGGAGATTGCTTCACCGTTGCCCAAAATGGGCGTCATTCCACCGGTGTTTATTCCCGTAATGCGTGCCGCCTGGTCTAAAAGACGGTAGCAGCCATTGCCCGGCGGCGCTTCGCTTGCACGGGCCTACGGTTTTGTCATTTCGTAGGCCGGGTAAGCGCAGCGACACCCGGCGCTTCTGTTTATACGTCAATAAACATGCTAAAGAAGTGAGGTTAACCTCTATACGGAACTGACCTCATGCTCAACGCCCTTAACCATCTGACCCTTGCCGTCAGCAACCTGCCTGCCAGCATCGCATTCTGGCGCGATCTTCTCGGCCTGCGGCTGCACGCCGAATGGCACACCGGGGCTTACCTTACCTGCGGCGATCTCTGGCTCTGCCTGTCTTATGACGAAACACGAACATTCATCCCGCCGCAAAACAGCGACTACACCCACTACGCCTTCTCAGTTGCACCGGAAAACTTCGAAGTTGTCGCGCAAAAGCTGATAGACGCTGGCGTAACGGTCTGGAAAGAGAACAAAAGCGAAGGGGCGTCGTTCTATTTTCTCGACCCGGACGGGCACAAGCTGGAATTGCACGTGGGGGATCTGGCCGCGCGGCTGGCGGCGTGTCGGGATAAGCCTTATGCGGGGATGGTTTTTACGTCGGATAAGGGTTAAGAGGGAGAGTAGGCCGGGTAAGCGCAGCGACACCCGGCGTGAAGACTGATGAGTAGTAGAAAGATATTTTCCCTTCCTCCATAACCCCGAAATAATTAAGAAAACTATGGTAACTGTATATTCCGCCTTAAGCAGACGTTATAAACGATCAATTATCTTTATCGGGTTAAATTCCGAATGATTAAGTCTGATATAGACAATTCCAAAATAGAGTACGTACTATCAGACCTGATTCTATTCCCATCAGGTGAAACCAGTGAGTCATGAGTCTGCGTTACGGCGTTGGGATTATTATGGCGCTGTCGGTTCTTTTAAAAATCCAGGTTTTAAACCCATTATTTTTCCCGATCTGGACGACCCCTGCGTTAAGCATGAGCCATACATCGCTGAACTCCCAATGTTTATGAAATGGTTGTATCCCTGGGATGACTTTACCTCTGGCATCGTTAATGTTCTTACCGAAAATGGTACATCATTTGGGTATACAGGGATAAGATGATGCTCTCTAAATTTATCCGCTACCTCATAGCTCTATCCCTCACAGCCTTAATTCTCTGCTTTCTGTTCATCTACCTCATCGCATCTGACATTAACGAGATGATGGTCTACAAAGAAACCGACCGCTACCGCTATTACTCGCTCACCGACAAAGAAATTAAAAACGCACCGAGAATATCGCAAAACTATTATTTCGAATCTCAACCCGGCGATGGATATGCGCCTTCAAATGCCATTATTTTCAAGGACGCCACTAACCCCGGACTGCTTCGGGATTATCTTGCTGGTTCAGGTTACGTCCGGGAGCAACGAAAGGCGCGTGAAATGGAAGTGTGGTGCCAGCCCAAAAACGCGTGCAGGTCCCGCTTCTATATATACGTCGATAAACATGCTAAAGAAGTGAGGTTAACCTCTATACGGAACTGAACCTCATGCTTAACGCCCTTCTGGCGGCGTGTCGGGATAAGCCTTATGCGGGGATGGTTTTTACCTCAGACGACACATAATTTGCCCGGCGGCGCTTCGCTTGCACGGGCCTACGGTTTTGTAGGCCAGCGACCACTTTTCTCCCACTGTTTCACTATGTGAAACATTTCCCGCAACGCTTCTTTGATACCCCTCACGCATCCCGAACCCCCGCTCGTCAGCCTCTGCGAATTCCTTACACTCAGCTTCATAACAAACACGTCACATTCGTTGACACCTTTCCTGGCCTCAGGAGGTTACATGGCTAATACCGACTCTGAATTCGCGGGTGATTACGCATCTGCCGGGCAGCACGCGCCAGCCCAAACCAGAACCAAAATGATGCTCTCGGCGGGCATCGGCCATTTTATCGAGTGGTTTGATTTCGGTCTTTACGGCACGCTGGCGGCGATTATCGCCACTAACTTTTTCGCCAGCGGCGATCCGGTTATCGGACTGCTGAAATCCTTCGCGGTCTTCGGCTCCGGCTTTCTGATGCGTCCCCTGGGCGGGCTCTTCTTTGGCTCGATGGGCGATCGCTTAGGGCGGCGCAAAGTGCTGGTGACCGTCATCGTCATCACCTCCTGCTCCACCTTCGTGATGGGCATTTTGCCCACCTGGCATCAGGTGGGGATCCTTGCCCCGGTGCTGTTGGTCATCACCCGCCTGGTGCAGGGCTTTGCCGCTGGCGGTGAAAGTTCTGGCGTCATTACCTATCTGGCCGAAAGCGCCAAACCCAGCCGTCGCGCCACGCTGACCTGCTGGAGCGAAAACTTCAGTTTTATGGCCTTCGTCTGTGGCTCGGGGCTGGTGCTGTTTCTCACCCATACGCTCGGCGAAAGCGCCATGAACGACTGGGGCTGGCGCATTCCGTTCCTGCTGGCGGCCCCGCTGGGATTAGGCGGGCTCTATATGCGCCGCAATATGGAAGACTCCAGCGAATTTAAAAAGCTCAAACAGACCGGCAAGCTGGAGAAATCCCCCCTGCGCAAATCGCTCGCCACCTCTTCACGCGCCCTGTTGTTCTGCACCGGCTTCGTGGTGGTAAAAGCGGTCAGCAGCTGGGTATTGCAGTCCTTTATGCCGGGCTATCTCTCCACCCATTTGCACTACAGCAAAACCGACTCGTATCTCATTACCACCCTCGGCTTACTGAGCGTCGCGGTCTGTATGCCGATCACCGGCTACCTCTCCGATATCTGGGGGCGCCGCCCGCTGATGCTGATGGGGTGCGGCGGTTTCATTCTGCTGACCTACCCGGCGATGCTGGTGATGAGCCAGGGCTCGGTGGGCACCTCTATCGCGGCGATGAGCATGCTGGGCGTCTTTGTCGCCATGTTTAACGGCGGCTGCGGTGCGGCGATGGTTGAACTGTTCCCGACCGCCATTCGCTACGGCAGCATCGCCATCGCCTACAACCTCACGGTGGCGATCTTCGGTGGCGTTACGCCACTGGCCTCTGCCAGCCTGATCTCGTTAACCGGCGATCCGCTCTCGCCTGCGTGGTACGTGATGATCACCGCGCTTATCTCATTCATTGCCGTGTGGCTGGCGAAAGAGACCGCCGGCAAAGTGCTGGATTAACCGTCCCGGAGTTATTATGAAAATTAGTCGCGTTGAATGTTTTCCGCTGAAGATCACCCCAAAGCAGGCCTATCTGGGGGGCAGCGTCGAAGGGCATGAGAGTGATTACTACTATCGCCCGGAGTACCGCTGCGTCTACTCGCGCAAAATGGAGACCTGCCTGGTCAAAATCACCACCGACGACGGCTGCGTCGGCTGGGGTGAAGCGCTGGCCCCGGTAGTGCCGCAGGTGATTGCGGAGCTGATAACCCAGCTCTTCGCACCGCTGCTGAAAGGGCAATCGCCTCTCTCAAGCGGCGTGCTGAACGCCCGCATGTACGACGCAATGCGCGATCGCGGCCATATCACCGGCTACCACATCGACGCCCTTGCGGCCGTGGATATCGCCCTGTGGGATCTCAAAGGCAAGCTGCTCGGCCAGCCGGTCTGGCAACTGCTGGGCGGCGCGTACCGTGACACCATTCCTTGCTACGTTTCAGGCCTGCCTGAGCCCGACCTGCCTGCGCGTTGCCAGCTGGCGAAACGCTGGCAGGAGAAAGGCTTTAACGCCGTCAAGCTGGCGCTTGGCTACGGCGTGCGGGAAGACATTGCCAACGTGCGGGCCATTCGTGAAACCCTGGGCGACGAGGCGAAAATCTTCCTCGATGCCCACTGGAATTACAGCGTGGCGGACGCCGCAGAGCTGGCCACGGCGCTGCGCGAATTCGGCGTCGGTTTCCTTGAAGCACCGCTGTTGCCGGAGGACGTGGCAGGGCACCGCGAGCTGCGCAGCAAAAGCCCGGTGGCGATCGCGCTGGGCGAAACCGAGCGCACCCGCTACCAGTTCAAACCCTTTATCGAACAGCGTGCGGCCGACATTTTGCAGCCGGACGTGGGCCGCACCGGCATCAGCGAGCTAATGCACATCGCCTCGCTGGCGGAGACCTGGAACCTGTTGGTCGCCCCGCATCTGAGCGTCGGGCTTGCGCCCTGTATCGCCGCCTCGCTGCACGTCGCGGCCGCCATCCCCAATCTCTACATGCTGGAGTATCAGCCCCCGGTCTTTGAGATTGCCAACCAGCTTCTCACCACGCCGCTCGTCTGCCAGCAGGGGGCGTATCAGCTGCCGCAGGGGCCGGGGCTGGGTATTGAAATCAATGAAGACGCCGTCATGGAGGCAACATGTTAAAAGGCAACGTACCGATTCTGGCCACCGCGTTTGATGCTGAAGGCGAGGTGGATTTCGCCTCGATTGAGCGGCTGGTGAAATTCCTGCTGCAACAGGGCATAGATGGCCTGGCGCTGTTCGGCAATGCCTCCGAAGGCTATGCCCTGACCCAGGGTGAAAAAGAGGCGCTGTTCGCCTGCGTCAGGAGGCTGACCGGCGATCTGCCGCTGGTGGCCGCCGCCGGGGGCGCTGCCTCTGGGGTGGCGATTGAAGAGATCACCCGGGTACAGCGCTGGGGGGCTCAGGTCGCGATGGTGAATCCCCCGTCGGTGGTAAAGCCGGGCCCTGAGGAGATCGTCAGTTTTTACCGGGATATCTGCGAGGCCTGCGACATTGAGATCATGATTCAGGATGCGCCACTGATGACCGGGGTCAACATCCCGGTGGCCACGCTGGTTAAGCTCTGCCAGTCGTTTCCGGCCATCAAGTACATCAAAGTGGAGCAACCGCCTACCACGTTGAAAATCTCCGCCCTGAAGCAGGCTCTGGGCGACAGCGTGGGCTTGTTCGGCGGCCTGAACGCCGGTTTTCTCTACGAAGAGCTGCGTCGCGGCGTGATCGGCACCATGCCCGCCTGCGAATTCCCGGACGTCATCAACATGATTTTGCAGGCCTGGCAGCACAACCCGCGGGAAGCACAGTCGCTCTTCTACCGCTATCTGCCGTTCCTGCGCTACGGCGTGCAGCCGGGGATCGGCGTGGCGATCCACAAAACCGTCCTGCACCGGGCGGGGATCTTCACAACCGACGTGGTGCGCGAACCGGCCAAACGGCTGGACGCGGTCACCCGCGACGAGTTGCAGGATCTCACTGACGCGCTGCCGCTGGCGGTGTTCGGAGCGCGGGTATGAATTACATCGCCGTTGACTGGGGAACCAGCAATTTTCGGGCAATCAGCGTGCGTGACGGCCAGGTGATCCGCACCGTGCAGGACACCTGCGGCGTGGCAACCTGCGAGCGCGGCGAATTACCGGCGATTTTGCGCCAGCAGCTGTTGCGGCTGGAAGAGGCCTGGGACCCGCATCTGCCCGTGCTGCTATGCGGCATGATTGGCAGCAATATTGGTATTGCCGATGCGGGCTATATGACCTTACCGCTCAGCTTCCGCGAGCTGCTGGGCAAGGGACGCGAACTGCCCGGCATCCTCAAAAACCCGCTGACCCTGCGGCCAGGCATCTGCGATCCGCAGGCCAACGAGATCTGCCGGGGCGAAGAGATGCAGCTAGCCGGGGCCATCGCCCTGACGGACGCCAGCACCTTTGCCGCAGTGGGCACCCACAGCAAATGGATGACCATCGATCGCCCGCAGCAGCGCGTGACGGGTCTGCGTACCCTGATGACCGGCGAGCTCTATCACCTGGTGCTCAATCACTCGGTGGTGGGCAAAGGCCTTCCTCCACAGGTTACTTCCGCCAGCGCCTTCAGCGAGGGGGTTGGCGTGGCGCAATCGACAGAGGCCGGACAGGGCGATCTGGTGAGCGAGCTGTTTCGCTGTCGGGGGCGGTACATTCTGGGGAAACTCGACCCGGCTTTCGCCGCAAGCTGGCTCTCCGGCCTGCTGATAGGCCACGAGGTTCTGCGCGGTCATCCGGTGAAAGAGAAGGTCTGTTTTATCGGCAGCCAGGCCCTGCTTCCTCTCTACCAGCAAGCCTGCGAGCAAATCGGGCTGCCCTGCGCCACGCTGGGGGCGGAAACCGCGCTGATTGCCGGGCTGAACGAGGTATTCCGCCATGATCGCTAACGCCGACATTATTGCCATTTTACGTGGCATCACCCCTGCCGAGTGCGTGGAGCAGGTGGCCTGCCTGCGGCATCATGGCCTCACCACCGTTGAGATCACCACCAACTCGCCGGAGTGGATCGCCAGCCTGCGACGGCTGCGTGCCGCCTTTGGCGATGAGGTGACGGTGGGGGCGGGAACGGTCTTAACCCCGGAACATGTTGCCGCCAGCGCCGCCGCCGGGGCGCGGTTTATCCTCACTCCCAATCTTGATCCGGAGGTGATCCACGCGGCAAAACGTCACGATCTGGGGGTGTGCGCAGGGGTGATGACCCCCAGCGAGATTTTCAGCGCCTGCGAGGCGGGGGCCGACGTGCTGAAGATTTTTCCGGCCAGCGTCATGCCGCAAAACTATCCGCAATTGATCAAGGGCCCGCTCTCCGCGCCGGTACGCTTTTCGGCGGTAGGCGGGGTGGACGTTAATAACGCCGCCGACTACCTGCGCTACTACGACAGCGTCGGGATCGGCAGCGCGCTCTACAAGCCCGGGCAGACAGTGGCGATCACCGCAGCGCGTTGCGCGCTACTGCTGGAGCGCCGGGAGCGCGGAGCCGCTGATTTTACGCGCGGCAGAGATCAGGAAATGGCGTAGTTTGTCGATGTCCAGCTTATCGCCCTGAATGTTCGACAGGGCGATGGCGGCCTGCATGCCCGGAATAATGCAGGCCATGCGGTAATCTGTTTCGTTAAAGGTTTTACCAAACACCTGATGACGCCGGGCTTCTTCGATATCGCGCCTGAGCAACTGGTAATCGTGTACGCCGAGGCGAGCCACGATCTCCTCGTCACTCATCGCCGACAGCAATTTGATGCCAATCACCGAGTCATGCACCGGAAAAGATTCGTAGTTTCCGATGGCCCTGGCGATGCTTTTGCCGCCGCGAGTGTGGATGAGATAGACCACGTTTTTGCCGCTCAGCACCCCCACGACAATCGACACCGAGTGGCTGCCGGTCTCCTCCAGCATCTCCAGCACGGCGGTATAAAACGCCGAATTATGGATCGCGTTCGCCGAGAGCCGGTGGATACCCATTCCCAGGCTGTACTTGCGTCTGGCGTCCTGCTGCACCATCTCCAGCGCCAGCAGGGTTTGCATCAGGCGGGAGACTTTCGCCGGATCCAGCCCCATCTCACGGCCAATTTCGCGAATACCAAAAGCGCGATTACCCGTCGCCAGCAGATTAAGGCAACGAAATGCGTCAAAGACAGTGCTGTTCATCTCACCTTCCGGGAATGTATTCAGTGTCTTAAGTGTAAGGGGAGAAGGGGAGGAAAAGTATTGTCGGCAGCGACGAGTGTGAACGTGACAGGAAAAAAGGTAACCGGGGAGCCAGTGCCCCCCGATCCACAGCCTTACAGCCCCTTCACAAACGTCAGCAGGTCTTCGTTCAACTGGTCCTGATGCGTCAGCGCAAAGCCGTGCGGCGCGTTGTCGTACACTTTCAGCTCCGCATTGCTAATCAGCTCCGCCGCCACTTTACCGGTGGTTTCGAACGGGACGATCTGGTCGTTGCTGCCGTGGATCACCAGCGTCGGCACGTCGACTTTGGCCATATCCGCACGGAAGTCGGTTTCGGCAAAGGCGGTCACGCAGTCCAGCGTCCCTTTCAGGGAGGCCAGCAGGGCGATGTTCAGGGTCTGGGTCAGGCCGCCTTCAGACACTTTCTGTCCGGCGTTGAGGCCGTAGAACGGGGTGGCGAAATCGCTGATGAACTGGGCGCGATCTTTCAGCAGCCCGTCGCGAATGCCGGCGAAGACCGACTGATCCACACCCTGCGGATAAGAGTCAGACTTACCGAAGATCGGCGTTACCGCACCCAGCAGCGCCAGCCCGGCCACGCGGTCGGTGCCGTAAGTGCCGATATAGCGGCTCACGTCGCCGCCGCCCATGGAGAAGCCCACCAGGGTCACGTCGCGCAGATCGAGCGCCGTGATCAGGTCGTTGATGTCGGAGGCAAAGGTGTCGTAGTCATAGCCGTTCCACGGCTGATCCGAACGGCCAAAGCCGCGACGGTCGAAGGCGATGGCGCGGAAGCCGCGCTCGGCCAGATAGTTAAGCTGGCTGTCCCACATGTCGGCATCCAGCGGCCAGCCGTGGCTGAACAGCACCGGCTTACCCGCGCCCCAGTCTTTGTAGTAAATCTGCGTGCCGTCTTTCGCTTTGATCGTAGCCATAGTCTCTTCCTCAAAATGTTGTTTTAGGTTTTAAACCGGCGCCACCAGATAACGGGTCGCCGGGGGTGCATCGCCCTGATGAAAAGCCAGCACGCGGCTTTGCAGCAGGTGGTCGTTCATGGTGTGGCGCTCCTGCAGACGCAGGTGTTCAACCCACGAGCCCAGCAGGAAGGTCTCGATATAGAGGCCCGGCCGGTCGATATCCTCATACACCGCCCAGCTCATGGCGCCCGCCCGCCGCCTGACCCGGCGCAGCTCGTGGACCGCCTGCAGAAAATCGTTTACCGCGTCGGGATCAACCAGATATTCGCAGGAGACCAGCACCGGGCCGCGCTCGTTGGGGATGTTCTCCCGGGCGTCGTCGGCAATCAGGCCGCTGGTGTCGAGGTTCAGGTTGGGATCTTTCTCCAGCTTCCAGCGCAGCACCGTGGCGCTCGCCAGCAGCATCCCCACCGTCGCCACGCAGAGTGACGTATAGGTGTTGAAGTGCGAGGCAATCTGTCCCCACAGGGCGCTGCCCGCGGTCATCGAGCCGAAAAAGACCGTCAGATAGACCGCCAGCGCCCGGGCCTTCACCCAGCGTGCGGCGCTGCGTTGCGCCCCCAGGTTGAGCGTGGACAGCACCGCAATCCACGCAAAGCCGGTGAAAAACTCAAACAGGTTCAGCAGCCAGAAGTGGCGCACGAAGGCCAGGGCCAGCATGGTGAGGGCGAAGACCAGGCTTGCCGCCACCATCAGCCGGTCGGCGTTCAGGCGCTGGCGCAGTCGCGGCAGCAGCACCGCCCCGGCAATCGCCCCCAGCCCGATGCAGGCCAGCATGATGCCGTACCCCGCCGGGCCAAGGCCCAGCTCCCGGCGCGCCACCAGCGGCAGCAGCGCCCAGCCCGCGCTGGCGAACACGAAAAACGCCACGGTGCGAATCAACACATTACGCAGCACCGGGGCGGCGTGGACGTAGCGCACCCCGGCGCGCACTGCCGAGAAAAAGTGCTCCGGCGGCAGGCGCTGCACCGAGAGCGCAGGCTTCCAGCGCCACAGCACCCAGGCCACGCCCAGCACCGACAGGGCATTGAGCAGAAACACCATCCACGGCCCGGCCAGCGAGAGCAAAAAGCCGCCCAGCGCCGGGCCGATGGCGCGACTGATGTTCACCCCCAGCGAGTTGAGGGCAATCGCCGGGCCCAGCTCCGCCTTGCTCACCAGATCCGGCACCACCGCCTGGAACGGCGGCGAGCTCATGGCGCTGCCGACGCTCAGCAGAAACGCCGCCACCAGCAGCACCGTCGGCGTCACCTGGCCGGTAAACGACAGAATGGTCAGCCCGGCGGCGGCGATAAACACCCACAGTTGCGAAAACAGCAGGTACTTGCGCCGGTCGACGATGTCCGCCATCACCCCGGAGGGCAGGGCGAAGAGGAACATCGGCAGGCTGCTCGCCGCCTGCACCATGGCGATATCCAGCGGGTCGGCGCTCAGCGTCAGCATGCTCCAGTTGATCCCGACGTCGCTCATCCACGAACCAACGTTCGACACCACCGTGGCGATCCACAGCATGCGGAACACCCGCTGGTGCAGCGGCTGCCACGTCGACATCGCCGGGGCAGGCGGGTGCTCAATGTGCGCGTCGGTCACCTGGGTCATGCGAATCTCTCCGTGGCACGCGAGCGTAACCGCCACGCGCCGGGGCCGGTGATGGCAAGGGTGGTGAAGATAATCAGCAGCAGCCAGCCAAACTGACCTTCGGCAATCGACCAGTCAGGGTGCACCGCCAGCATCGCCACCAGCAGCACGGCGATAATCGGCACGCAGGCCAGCCGGGTCGCCACGCCGAACAGGATCAGGATCGGGCAGATCACCTCGGCGAAGATCGCCGGGATCAGGCTGAAATACGGCCCGAAGCCAAAGGGATCTTCGATCCGCGTCAGTTCTTCGCTAAAGTGCAGCACCTTCGGCAGGCCGTGAACGTAGAGCAACAGCAGGCTGCCGGTGATGCGCAGGAAGAACAGCCCCAGGTCGATCCGGGGCAGGGGTTGAGTTGAGTTCATCATGATCAGAACGCGAAGCAGCTGCAGCCCAGCGCTCCCCAGAAGGCGTTATCGTCGGCCACCGGCATCTCTGCGCTGCGGGCAAAATCGTGGGCGTGGTTATGCACGCCGCACGGCCCGCTGCAGTGGTGCACGGCGCTCATCCCCACCCGGGCGGCCTGCGGTGGCGCGGATCGGTAGTGTCCCGGCACCTTGACCACCGGCGACCACTCCGGCAGTACCGGGATGGCAGGCGGCGCCAGCGGGCCGAAAGCGCCTGCGGCATAGACGATATCGCCGTCCACCACCGTCAGCACCGACTCGATGCCCTTGATCTCCTCTTCCGGTACGCGGAAGAAGTCTTTGCTCAGCACCGCGAGATCCGCGAGCTGGCCCTTTTTGATCTGCCCTTTCTGGTTCTGCTCGTTCGAGAACCACGCGCTGCCCTGGGTCCAGAGCATCAGGGCGGTATCGCGATCCAGACGGGCGCTGTGATCGTACATCTGCATGCCGCCCACGGTGCGCCCGGAGACCAGCCAGTAGAGCGCGGTCCAGGGGTTGTAGCTCGCCACGCGGGTGGCGTCGGTCCCTAAGCCTACCGGCACGCCGGTCTCCAGCATGCGGGTTACCGGCGGGGTATGGCGGACAGCCTCCATCCCGTAGCGCTCGGCGAAGTACTCGCCCTGGAAGGCCATGCGGTGCTGCACGGCGATGCCGCCGCCCAGGGCCTTGATGCGGTCGATGTTGCGCTGGGTGACGGTCTCGGCGTGGTCGAAGAACCAGTGCAGGCCGTCGAACGGGATCTCGCGGTTCACCTTCTCGAAAACGTCGAGCATCCGGCTGATGGACTCGTCATAGGTGGCGTGCAGGCGGAACGGCCAGCGGTGTTCCACCAGATGGCGCACCACGCGCTCCAGCTCGTCCTCCATGCCGGGGGCCAGATCCGGGCGCGGCTCGAGGAAATCCTCGAAGTCGGCGGCGGAGAAGACCAGCATCTCCCCCGCGCCGTTATGGCGGAAGAAGTCGGTGCCCTGGCCCGGCTTGAGCATGTCGGTCCACTTCTCGAAGTCCTCCAGCTCGTGGCCGGGACGCTGGGTGAAGAGGTTGTAGGCGATGCGGATGGTCATCTGCTTTTTGTCGTGCAGCTCGGCGATCACCTCGTAGTCTTCCGGGTAGTTCTGGAAACCGCCGCCCGCGTCGATGGCGCTGGTCAGCCCCAGACGGTTCAGCTCGCGCATAAACTGGCGGGTGGAGTTCACCTGCTGCTCCAGAGGCAGTTTCGGCCCTTTGGCGAGGGTGGCGTAAAGGATCATGGCATTCGGACGGGCGATCAGCATCCCGGTCGGGTTGCCGTTGGCGTCGCGCTGGATCTCGCCGCCCGGCGGGTTCGGCGTCTCTTTGGTGTAGCCCACCACCTTCAGCGCCGCGCGGTTGAGCAGGGCGCGATCGTAGAGGTGCAGGATAAAGACCGGGGTATCCGGCGCGGCCTCGTTGATCTCATCCAGGGTCGGCATGCGGCGCTCGGCAAACTGGAACTCGCTCCAGCCGCCCACCACGCGCACCCACTGCGGTGACGGGGTGCGCAGGGCCTGCTCTTTCAGCATCCGCAGGGCATCGGCGAGGGATGGCACCCCTTCCCAGCGCAGCTCGAGGTTGTAGTTCAGCCCGCCGCGGATCAGGTGCAGGTGCGAATCGTTAAGACCGGGGATGGCGGTATGGCCTTTGAGATCCACCACTTTGGTGGCCTCGTCGTGGTACTGCATCACGTCGGCAACGGTGCCGACGGCAAGGAATTTGCCGTCACGTACGGCCACCGCTTCGGCGAGGGGATTTTCACGGTCGACGGTATGAAACTGGCCATTCACCAGAATCAGATCTGCTTTAGCAGAGGAAGTCATAACTGCTCCTGACTGAGAGGGGTTTGGTCAGGATTATTGGAACCGGTTACCGAAAAAAACCAGTTATACAAAGGGATAGGTATACCAAAGTATAACTATACTGACGTATAACTATACGAAAGGTTAATTATACAAAGAGATAATTACCTCCGGGGCGAGAGAGACATAGGATGCAGTCAACGCATCGTCAAAGGTGGTGCGGCGGATTTCACCTGTTAACCTCACTGGATACCATTATGTCTAACTCAAAGCTCGAAGTGTTAACCCCGGATAACTGTCAGATTATCTTCATCGACCAGCAGCCGCAGATGGCGTTTGGCGTGCAGTCTATCGACCGTCAGGTGCTGAAAAACAACGTGGTAGCGCTGGCGAAATCGGCCAAAGTGTTCAACATCCCGACCACCATCACCACCGTTGAAACCGAAAGCTTCTCCGGCAACACCTTCCCGGAACTGCTGGACGTCTTCCCGGGTAAAGACATCCTTGAGCGCTCCTCCATGAACTCCTGGGATGACCAGAAAGTGCGTGACGCCCTGAAAGCCAACGGCAAGAAGAAAGTGGTGGTCTCCGGCCTGTGGACCGAAGTGTGCAACAACACCTTCGCCCTGTGCGCGATGCTGGAAGGCGACTACGAGATCTACATGGTGGCGGATGCGTCCGGCGGCACCTCGAAAGAGGCCCACGACTTCGCGATGCAGCGCATGATCCAGGCCGGCGTGATCCCGGTAACCTGGCAGCAGGTGATGCTGGAGTGGCAGCGTGACTGGGCGCGTAAAGAGACCTACAACGCGGTAATGGATATCGTGCGTGAGCACTCCGGTGCCTACGGCATGGGCGTGGATTACGCCTACACCATGGTGCACAAAGCACCGTCTCGCCAGAAGAGCGAGCACGAAACCCTGGCCCCGGTTCCGGCCCCGGTCCGCTAAGTTCGACGCGGCAGGCTGGGCCCTCATCCGGCCTGCCGCTGACCTCCCTGGAGTTCACCATGAGTACTGGGTTAATTTCCCTCGCGGCAGGCGTGCTGATAGGCCTGCTCTACGCGCTGCTGAAAGTGCGTTCCCCCGCGCCGCCCGCGCTGGCGCTGATTGGCCTGCTGGGAATGCTGGCCGGCGAACAGGCGACCCGCCATTTTCTGCACGCTGACGACACCGCGCAAAAAGCGCCCGTCACCCTCTCAACAGGAGCCTCGTCATGAAAGCCTGGGTCATTTCACTGAGCTGTGGAATTCTGGCAGGGGTTATTTATGCCGCAATTGATGTACACTCGCCCGCGCCGCCCGTTGTTGCGCTGATGGGGCTGTTTGGCATGCTGATGGGGGAGCAGCTGATCCCGATTGGCCGCCGTCTTTTCAGCCGCCAGCTAACGATGACCTGGTTTCGTCACGAATGCGTTCCCAAAATCAGCGGCACTCCGCCTCCACCCCGTCCCGGCGACGGCAGTGAGGGTTAATCACGATTCATTTGAGGAACACGAGCATGCCGCAGCGCATAGCCATCATTGATGATGAACGGTCTGTTCGCAGCGGGTTAAGCAACCTGCTGCAGTCGGAGGGGTACGCCACCGAAGCCTTCGACTCGGCGGAGGGGTTTCTCAGCCACCCCACCGCGCTGACCGACGCGGCGCTGGTGATTGCCGACATCCGCCTGCGGGGGATGAACGGTCTGGAGATGCTCGACAGGCTGCACCTCATCGCCACTTCGCCCCCGCCGCTCATTTTTATCTCTGGTCATGCGGATGACAACATAGAGCGCTACGCTGTTGAGAATGGCGCCGTTGTTTTTCTGCGCAAACCCATTAATGTCGATGTGCTGCTGGCGCATATTCAGCGCGCGCTCGCCACCTGACAACACCTTTACCTGTTTCCCACGAGAACCATTAATGAAGAAAAATAAGGAACGTGGATGACTAACCCATCGCTGCCTGAGATCTGGCCCGCCCCCGGAAATTTATCCGAAGGGCGGGCTTTTGTGCTTAAAGAAGACGTTATTTTTACCCCGCTGGGGCAGGAGGGGAGCCTCTGCTGGCTCAACGCCCGACTGCCCCGTTCCGGCGGAGCCTTTATCATCGCCACCGCCGTGAGTGATGAAGAAGAGGCCAGCGCAACGCGCCTGCTGCGCAACGAGTTTGCCCTGCGGGAGTACCTGAGCGACGACTGGGCCGTGCGTCCGGTCGCCAGCACCCAGTACCACGGGCGCTTTGCACTGGTTTATGCCCCTTTTTCCTTTGTGCTGCTGACGCGCATCGTGGGCGCGCCGATGGCCTGCATCCAGAGCTTTCTGGAGCTGGCGATCCGCATCAGCCTGCCCCTGCGCCTGATGCATCTGCGCAACCTGGTGCATGGAGATATCAAACCGGGAAATATCTTTATTCACGAGGACAATACCTGTCGGCTGGGGGGCTTTGGCCTGTCGTCCGGCACCTCGGAAGAGCTGCAGTAGTCGAGGCTGGCGGTGGTGGGCGGCACGCCTGCCTACATGTCGCCGGAACACACCACCCGCACCCATCGCGCGGTGGACAGCCGCAGCGATCTCTACAGCCTCGGGGTGGTGCTTTACGAGCTGCTTACCGGCAGCCTGCCGTTTGAGCTGGGCGGCCAGGATCAGGGCAAGTGGGCGCACTATCACATCGCCTCGGAACCGCGATCGCCAGGAGAGGTCAGCCCCGGCGTGCCCGCCATGCTGTCGGCCATCGTGCTGAAAATGCTGGCGAAAAAACCGGAGAACCGTTACCAGACCATCGATGGCCTGATTGCCGACCTGCGCCGCTGCCAGGCCACCCTGAGCGACGAGGGGGATATTGCCGCCTTCACGCCGGGTTTGCAGGATCGCTCGCCGGCGTTTCATCTCACCGATACCCTCTACACCGCCCATCCTCAGGCGGCGGATCTGATCCACGCCTTTGACCGGGTGAGCCGGGATGGGATTGCCGGATTTGTGGCCATCAGCGGCCCGTCGGGGATCGGTAAGTCGTCGCTGATCGCCTCGGCGCTGAAGGCCTTACAGCACCGCAGCGCGCTGCTGGCGGTGGGCAAGGTGGATCAGTTTTCCCCTACGCTGCCCTATGCCGCCCTGACCTCGGCGTTTCGCACCCTGGCGCTGCACCTGCTGGGGCTCCCGGCGGTGGAGGTGGCGCACTGGAAGATCCGCCTCTCAAGGGAGCTGGAGGGCTACGAAGAGCTGGCCGTCAGCCTGGTGCCGGAGCTGCGGCTGCTGCTGGACAACAAGCCGCGCTTCTCCAGCGATACCTTCTCCATCGACGCCCGGGCGCGCTTCAGCCACATGGTGCTGGCGCTGGTCAAAACCTTCGCCAGCGCGGGCGCTCCGCTGGTGCTGCTGCTGGACGATATCCACTGGATCGACCCCGCCAGCCTGCAAATTCTCGAATACCTGCTGACCCACGGCACTAATATGCCGCTGCTGATGGTGGTGGCGCACCGGGACGCCTGCTCGCTGCCGGATAACACCCTGCATCAGCAGCTGGCGAACCTGCACCTGGCGTCGCGCAACACCACCGAGCTGCGCCCGGAGCCGCTGTCGGTGAAGGCGGTCTCCCGCTGGCTGGCGAACATCTTCCATACCCGCTCCGCCAGCACCGCCGATCTGGCCGGGCTGATCCACGAGAAAACCGGCGGCAACCCGCTGTTCGTGCATGAGTTCTTCCGCCGCATCGTCGATGACGGGCTGGTGACGCACAATAAATATCAGGACAAGTGGCACTACGATCTGCACGCCATCCGCACCCGGCACTACACCGAAAACGTGGTCACCCTGGTGCTGCAGCAGCTGGAGGAGATGCCTGAAGAGGCCCGCCGCCTGCTGGGCAGCATCGCCTGTCTGGGCGGCAGCGGCGAGCTGGAGATGGTCTGCCGGGTGGTGTCGATGTCGGTGGCGGAGATCCGCTATGCCCTGCACCCGGCGGTGACGGCGCAGCTGATCACCCTCAGCGCCGACGGCTATGCCTTTACCCACGACCGGGTTCAGGAGGCGGCATTTGCCCTGCTGGATAACGCCGAGCGCAGCCGCCTGCACCTGACCACCGCCAGCCTGCTGGCGGAGTCGGCCCGTCAGGCGGCGGGCAACGAGATCCTGTTCCGCGCCGTCCACCACGTCACCGCGGCGCTGGACTGCATCCAGCCTGCGCCCCAGCGCCAGATGTTCCGCGAGCTGAGCCTGCTGGCCGCCCGACGCGCCCGGCGCTCGGGGGATTATCTGTCCGCCCTGAGCTACATCCAGACCGCCCGGGCGCTGGGCAACGCCGGTGCCGCGCCCGAGAGCGCCAGCGATTTTATCCTCGACAGCGAAGAGGCCGGGTGCGAGTTCGCGCTGGGTAATCTTGAGACCACCCGCAGGCTGTGCGACCGCATTCTCGGCTCCCCCGGCGGGCTGGCGGAGAAGGCGCTGGCGGCCAACCTGCTGGCGGAAGTCTATATGCGCCAGTCCGACAACCGGCTGGCGCTGGAGGCGGCCCTGTGCTGGCTGGCGGTGTTTGGCATTCACGTCAGCCGCTTCCCGGAGACCGCCGAGTGCGACGAGGCCTGGCAGAGCCTGTGCAACCGCGTTGGCGATAATCCGCAGAGCCATTTCAACCGGCTGCCGCTGATGAAGGATGGCGATACCGAGGCGGTGATGAACCTGCTCAACAGCGCCAGCCTGTTCGCCAGCTTTACCAGCTCGCGCCTGCATTTCGTGCTGCTGTGCCGGATGATGCACCTGACCCTCGATCACGGCATTACCGGTGCCTCCACCACTGCGATGGCGTGGTTCGGGGTGCTGATTGGCCACCGCTACGCCGAATACCGGCTCGGCTTCCAGTATGGCACCCTGGCCCGGGAGCTGGTGAACCGCCACGGCTACGACGCCTTTGAGGCCAAAACCCTGCTGCCGCTGGATCAGCTCAGCGTCTGGACCCAGCCGCTGGGCTACACCATCGAGTGCGCTAAAGCCTGCTTCACCTCCGCTGTGACCCACGGGGACATGACCGTGGCCTGCTTTGCCGCCTGTCATCAGGTGATCAACTTCCTGACCCGGGGCGATCACCTCGACGCGGTACTGATGAGCATCGAGCGCGGGCTGGCCTTCGTGCGCAAAACCCATTTCCAGGACGTGGAGGCGATCCTGCTGATGCAGCGCCACTACGTGGAGCACCTGCGCACCCCGGTGAGCGGCCCCTGGAGCGCCAGCGAGGTGCTGCCGCAATCCCTGCTGCCCGGCGCTACAGGGCAGGCCACGGAGCAGACCTCCACCATGCTGTTCTGGTTCTGGCTCTATCGCGGAATGGCCCACTTCGCCTGCGGCGAATTCCCGCAGGCGGCGGAGAACCTGGCCCAGGCCGGGCGGTTTGCCTGGTCCGCGCCGGGCCATATTCATCTGCTGGACTACCACCTCTACAGCGCGCTAACCCTCTCGCAGCAGCTGACCCCGGAGACCTTTACCGCCGATCTGCGTCGCCAGATCCACCTCCATTACGACAAAATCGCCCTCTGGGCGCGGATCAACCCCGGCACCTTCGCCGATAAAGAGGCGCTGATCTACGCCGAGATTGTGCGCCTCGACGGCATGAACAGCATCGCCCTCGAACAGTACGAAAAGGCGGTGCGCCTGTCCCGCGAAGGGGGCTTCAACCCGTTCAACGCTCTGGCTCATGAGCTGGCGGGCCGCTTCGCCCACGCCTGCGGCTACACCACCGCCGCCGATGCCCACTTCCGCGGGGCGATAACCGCCTGGGTGCGGGCGGGGGCGCAGTCGAAGGTGCGCCAGCTGGAGCGGGATTTCCCCTGGCTGATTGCGCCCGGGCAGGCCAACGCCTGGGACACCGTGGCCTTTGCCCGCAACGAGGAGATCCGCGATCTGCAGAGCGTGATCAAGGCGTCGCGCGCTCTGTCGGAGGAGATCAACCTCGAACGGCTGATCGAAACCCTGATGACTATCCTGCTGGAGCGTGCCGGGGCGCAGCGCGGCTTTTTGATCCGGGTGAACGACAACAACATTCCGGAGATCGAGGCCAGCGCCAGCACCACCACCGACGGGGTGCGGGTGCAGATCCGCAAAGACGTGCCGATGGCGACCGAGATGCCGCTGACGGTGCTGGCGGCGGTGATCCGCACCGGGCAGGAGATCCACACCGGCAAACCGGAGGAGTTCCACCCCTTCAGCCAGGATCCGTATCTGGTCACCTCCGGCGCGGCGGTGATGTGCGTCCCGATGTTTAAGCAGGCGCGGCTGGTGGGGGGGCTGTATCTGGAAAACCGCCTGATGCCGGAGGTCTTTACCGTCGAGCACTCCCGGGTGGTGAGCCTGCTGGGGGCCCATGCCGCCATCTCGCTGGAGACCGCCCGGCTCTATGCCGAGCTGCTGGAGGAGAACCAGCAGCGCCGCCGGGTGGAGAAAGAGCTGCGGGCAAGCCAGACCTCGCTGATGCTGGGGGAGCAAATCAGCCACACCGGCAGCTGGCGCTGGGAGCTGCAGCAGGATCTGATGTTTATGTCGGAGGAGTACGCCCGCATTCTGGGCCTGCCGGAGAAGCAGAAGATGATCTCGATGGCGGAGTTCCTGACGTTTGTGCATCAGGATGACTATCCGCGCATCAGCACCCTGGTGACCGAGAGCGTGCGCGACGGCCTGACCATGCGCGCCGAGTTCCGCATCATCCGCGCCGACGGCGCCGTGCGCACTATCCTGGGGATTGGCGATCCGGTGGGGGTGGGCAGCGAAGTGAACGAGTATTACGGCATCATCACCGACATCACCACCCAGCGCACGGCGGAAGACGCCATGCGAGTGGCCCAGGCGGAGCTGGCCCGCGTCTCGCGCGCCACTACCGTCGGGCAGTTAACCTCGTCCATCGCCCACGAGATCAACCAGCCGCTGATGTCGATTGTTGCCAACGCCGGAGCGAGCCTGCGCTGGCTGAACCGCGAACCGGCCCGGCTGGATAAGGCGCGAATTGGGCTGGAGGAGATTGTCTCCGAGGGCGAGCGGGCGGGGGAGATCATCCGTAGCCTGCAGTCGCTCACCCGCAAGCAGGATCCGGCCTTTACCCGCATCGATCTGCACCATCTGGTGCGGCACATCATCACCCTGTCGCGCAGCGAGCTGGATCGCCGGAGTATCAGCGTCAGCTTTGCCCTGGCGGCAGAAAACAGTTTTATCGTGGCTGACAGCGTGCAGATCCAGCAGGTGCTGCTGAACCTGGTGATGAACGCGGTGGAGGCGATGGCGGAGATCAAGGATCGTCCCGGCACGCTGCTGCTGTCGACGTCGAATCCGGAAAAGGGCGGGATCAAATTTGAGATTGCCGACAGCGGGACCGGCATCGCGCCGGGGCAGGGCGAGCGCATTTTTGACTCGTTCTACTCCACCAAAGCCCAGGGGATGGGGGTGGGGCTGACCATCAGCTACAGCATTATCGAGCGCCACCGCGGCAAGCTGACGGCCAGCAACCGCCAGCCGCACGGCTGCGTCTTCGCCTTTACCCTGCCGCTGGCAGAGGGCGAGACGTCACTCTGAGGGCTGGCTTCTGGTCAGGCGCTCTGCGGCCCTGACCAGATCCGCCAGCGAGCGGGCCTGCATCTTCTCCATCACCCGACGGCGGTGGACTTTGACGGTAATTTCACTTACCCCCAGCTCGGCGGCGATCTGCTTGTTCAGCATCCCGCTGATCGCCAGCTGCAACACCTCCTGCTCGCGCGGCGTCAGCGAAAGATGGCGCTGCTTCAGGGAGTACTGCTCCCGCAGTTGCATGGCGTTCTCTTCCGCCAGCTTCAGCGCGTCGCCAATGGAGTTCAGCAGGTCATTCGACGCCACCGGTTTGGTGAGAAACTCGTACGCGCCGCCCTTCATCGCCTTCACCGTCATCGGGATGGTGCCGTGACCGGTAAGATAGATAATCGGGATTTCGCGTCCGCTGGCCTTCAGGGAGTCCGCCACCTCAAACCCGCTGATGGTCGGCATCTGCATATCGAGGATCACGCAGGAGGGCACGTCTTCAAAGGTGTGTTGTAAAAAGGATTCTGCCGAGGAAAAGTCGAGGGCGTTCAGCCCGGCAGACTCCAGCAGCCCAACCACGGACCGCCTGACAGCGTGATCATCATCAACGACGTAGACAATATGTTCCATTAATAGCCCCAATGATTCAGCCTGACAGAGATGAGAGGATTTCGCTCAGCGTGAAAACTACCTCCCTCATGTTCAAGCGGTTATGGCGGCAGTTTTATGAACGCAGTCACTTTAACACATTAATTATCATTATCATTATCATTTAACTATATGATAACTGTATGAATGCGGTAGATGAGTTTTCAAAACCGCTTTTCACATTGGGTAAGCGTAGGTTAAAAATGGTTGAATTGTAGTCAATAAGATGAGGGGTATGGTCGATCTGCCACCCGGCTTTTTATTACGCACCGTGCCCGGATTGGGTAACGCCCGGCGGCGCGTTGCTTGCCGGGCCTGGGGCTTTTGTAGGCCGGGTAAGGCGTAGCCGCCACCCGGCGATGCTCCCTTATTGGCACGGTGGATCACTCCCCCACCAGCTCAATCCGGTTCCCGTCCGGGTCCGCAATTACCGCTTCATAATAACCATCACCCGTCATTCGTGGGGCGCTCAGGAGCGTGTTACTCACCCGCGCCTGCTCCGCCATCCGATCCACATCCGCCTTGCTGCCGACGTTCAGGGCGATATGCGCCCAGCCGACAAACTCCGGGTGCGACGGGCTGTCCGGCAGATCCGGCACCGTCATCAGCTCGATGGTCGGCCCGTCGGAAAGCGTTATAAAGTGCGACTCAAACCCCGGCCGATTTTTGCTGAGGTAGCGTTCGTTACTCTGGCCGCCAAAAACGGTCTGCCAGAAGTGAACTTGGGCGTCCAGATTACGGGTCCAGAGTGCGACGTGTGCAATATTCATCTTATCCCTCGCTGCGGGCAGGTTGAGAGGCGGTGACGGTCACGGACAGCGCTGCGACGACCAGCATCAGCACCATAATGACCATAAACGCCTGGGTTAACGAGGTGGCGTGGGCCACGTAACCGATAATCGCGGGCCCGGCGAGTACGCCGAGATAGCCAAGCGTGGTGATGGCCGGGACGGCAACCGCCTGCGGCATGCGGGTCTGGCGGCCAACGGCGGAGAACATCACCGGCACGATATTGGCGCAACCGGCGCCCACCAGCACATAGCCCAGCAATGACAGCTCCCACTGCGGGACAAACGTCACCAGCGCAAAGCCTGCGGCGGCAACGATCGCGCCACCCACCACGGCGCGCAGGGGGCCGGTGCGGGCGATCAGTTTGTCGCCGGTTAAGCGGAACAGGGTCATCGCTATCGAGAAGCAGGTGAAGCCGAGGCCGCCCAGCGATTCAGGCACGCCGCGCACCTCGGTGAGGAATACCGCGCTCCAGTCCAGCACCGTGCCTTCGGCGAGAAACACCGCAAAGCAGATCAGGCCAATCAGCAGCACCACGCCGCGCGGCACCGCGAAGGCCGGGCCGGATGCGGGATTGGCCCAGGGCAGCAGCCCTTTCAGGCTGAAGGCCAGCAGGATCACCACGCTGAGAAGGATAACCAGGCAGGCGACAAAGGCGCTGGCCCCGAGGGTCAGCAGCAGGGTCATCGCCCCGGCACCGGCAATCCCACCGACGCTGTACATGCCGTGGAAACCGGACATCACCGGCTTTGGCGAGTCGCGCTCGACGATAATCGCCTGAATGTTCATGGCGCAGTCCGTCACCCCGACTCCGACGCCAAACAGCAGCAGGGCAGCGGCGAGCAGGCGCGGATCGGGAATGATCGCAAGCAGTGGGGTGGTGAGCACGACGATCGCCATCGCGGTGATAATCACCCGGCGGCAGCCGTAGCGGCTGGTGAGCATCCCGGTGAGCGGCATCGCAATCAGCGCCCCCATCCCAAGACAGAGCAGCAGCGAGCCGAGCGTGGCCTCGTTAACGCCGGTATTCGCTTTGGCGTAAGGCACTAGCACCGCCCAGGTGGCGGTAACGTAACCGGCAATAAAAAAGACGATCCGGGTGGCAAGCCGCTGGACGGCTCCGGTGGTCTGAGAGGTCATTTCACATCCTTATAAGGTTTCAGTAACGGGGAGGCCGCGCTCTTTTGCTGCACCTTTTCCCCGGCACGAGCGCGTGTGTTCACAGGTTCAAACAGGAAGCCGTCGTGCGGTTTCGTGGCGGGTACCTGCTGGTGGTAATCATCATAGCGCTTCATCGTGACGCTCCCATGAGGGTGACAGGAATTGACAGAGCCCGTCGTCATGCAACATTATGCACGTTGTTGCTCGATTCAAATCCAGAGAAGATAATTTATGCTCGATTATGCAGCTTTCCCGGAACAACGACAAGATCTGATCCGCCAGATCCTGCAGGAAAATGGCCGGGTGGTATGCGCCGAACTGGCGACCCGGATGCAGGTGTCGGAACACACCATTCGCCGGGATTTACATGAGCTTAGTAAAGAAGGGATCTGTAAGAAGGTCTACGGTGGGGCGGTGCTGCAGTTGGCGGATGCCGGAAATTTCATCAGCCGCGAGCAGAAAAACCACGCAAAAAAAATCACGATCGCGCAGAAAGCGGCAACGCTAATCAAAGCCGATAGCTGCATTTTTATTGATACCGGCACAACCAACCTCGCCCTGGCGAAGGCGCTGCCGTCAGATCTGGCCGTTACCGTGGTGACCAACTCTCCGGCCATCGCCGCCGAGCTGCTGCGTCATCCGCTGTGCGAGGTGATCATCACCGGCGGGCAGATCCAGCGTTCGTCTGGCGGTGCGGTGGGGACCACGGCGGCCAGCCAGATCCAGGGGATTATCTTCGATCAGGCGTTTATCGGTGGCTGTGCGATGGATCCCGGCATGGGGCTGACCGGGTTCGACTTTGCCGACTGCGAGTTCAAGAAAGCGGTGATTAGCCAGAGCAGCCAGACCATCGTGGCGCTCACCACCGACAAAATCCCCGGCGTGGCGCGCTTTGTGGTCGCGAAAAGCAGCGAAATCGACGTGCTGGTGGTGGAAGCCGATATGGATGGTGAAGTGATCGAAGCGTTCGCGGCGCAGGATGTGCGGGTGATCAGCGCCTAACGCACCTCAAATACCACCGCCTTCCAGTTAACGCGGGTTACCGGCGGAAACTCGGGGTAGGGCTCGACGCGGGTGCAGGCACCCGCCCAGATAAACGTCTCATCATCAATCCGGTACCAGTGCGGATTGCCCTGCACCGCATCGCCCAGCACCGCCGCCTGGATGCGCACCAGGCTCCCCTCGGGCAGTTCACCGGCCACCGGGGAGTAAACGGACGGGCTCTCCTTACGGGTATAGACCGCCATCAGGGTCTTCACGCTGGCGGAAACCGGAAGTTCAATGAATGGGCTCATGGCACGCCTCATAACAATACGCTCTTAGTGATTAACGATATAAGTCGCTCTGTAACTCGCGCTCACGATAAAGCGTGAAACTGACAGGCTGTGTCATACGAATGGCTGAATGCGGTAGGTTTTCATCCCTGCTTGACCCACGACAAGGCAGCACGCTGCCGCCTCTTCCTATAATCACACCCGTTTGTCTTTTTAACTGGTGCTAACCATGGCGTATCAACTCAACCTGAACTGGCCGGAATTTTTAGAAAAATACTGGCAAAAGAAACCCGTTGTCTTAAAGAACGCACTGCCGAATTTTATCGATCCAATCAGCCCGGATGAGCTGGCAGGGCTGGCGATGGAGCCGGAAGTGGACAGTCGCCTGGTCAGCCATAAAGAGGGCAAATGGCAGGCCAGCAATGGTCCGTTCGAGCACTTCGAGGGCTTAGGCGAAACCGGCTGGTCGCTGCTGGCGCAGGCGGTAAACCACTGGCACGCGCCTGCCGCCGAGCTGGTGCGTCCGTTCCGCGTGCTGCCGGACTGGCGTCTGGACGATCTGATGATCTCCTTCTCGGTGCCGGGCGGCGGCGTGGGCCCGCATATCGATCAGTACGATGTGTTTATCATCCAGGGGATGGGCAACCGTCGCTGGCGCGTGGGTGACAAGCTGCCGATGCGTCAGTTCTGTCCGCATCCGGCGCTGCTGCATGTCGATCCCTTTGAGCCGATCATCGATGAAGATCTGGCCCCGGGGGATATCCTCTACATTCCGCCTGGATTCCCGCACGACGGCTTTACCCATGAGACGGCGCTCACCTACTCCGTCGGCTTCCGTGGGCCAAACGGCCGGGATCTGATCAGCAGCTTTGCCGACTACGCGCTGGAAAACGATCTGGGCGGCGAGCACTACAGCGATCCGGATCTCACCTGCCGCGAGCATCCGGGCCGGGTGGAGGCTTACGAGCTGGAGCGTCTGCGCAAGATGATGATCGACATGATCAGCAAGCCGGAAGACTTTAAGCAGTGGTTTGGCAGCTTCATCTCCACGCCGCGTCACGAGCTGGATATCGCCCCGGCGGAACCAGAGTACTCACCAGAAGAAGTGCTCGACGCGCTGACGGGCGGCGAAACCCTGACCCGCCTGAGCGGACTGCGGGTGCTGAACGTCGGCGGCAGCGTCTTTATCAACAGCGAACTGCTGGAGACGGTGGATGCCAACGCGGCAGATGCGCTGTGCCGCTACACCGAGCTGGGCCAGGCGGAGCTGGGCGCTGCCCTGCAAAACCCGGCATTTGTGGAAGAGCTGACCGGACTGATTAACCAGGGGTACTGGTTCTTCGACGAGTGATTTTGTACCTAAAACATACGGCTTTTGCTAACTGCAAAGGCCGTTTTTTTTGCCCGTTAGCAACTGACACTTTCTGTCATCCTGTGCGGTTATTCTCATCCCTCGCAAAATCTAAGGAATTTCATTGTAGTTTTTGGTGCAGATGCCGTTAACCCTTATCAGGGCACCAGATTTAAAACAAATTACGCAATAAAAAATGAAAACAGCATTCGGATGGTAAAGAATAATGGGAAAATTCAGAACAGATAAAGATCTGGAACTGCTCCGCTACTCGGATAATGAGATGCTGGAAGTATTAGTGAATTATCTTACTAAGGATAAAGACGGCTCGACGCGTTACACCGAATCATTAACGGGAGATAAGGCTTTTCAGGAAGCAGGCAAAGATTATAAACAGGTCTGGCAGCTTATTGCGGCTGAGTTGCAGCATTTTGGCGGGGATACTTTTGTTAATCTCTTCCGCGGGAATGGCGTTGTTTATAAAGAAATCCTTATCGATGTGTGCAAAAAATTATCTGTTAAAACCGATTTCTCTGGGCGTTGTTGCTCAAATCAGGGAACTATCCCGCAGTTTGGTGATCTGATCTCTTAGGTTCACCACCGGGAGCGCCAGATGGGCAAGTCCAAGCACAAGATCAGCAACTGGAAACAGTACAACCAAGCCTTGGTGCAACGTGGTTCGTTGACCGTCTGGATGGATGAGCAAGCCATCCAGCAGTGGCATTGCCAGACCCATCATGGCCGCCGAGGGCGAGGCTTCCATTACAGCGACTCCGCCATTGAAACCGCGCTGATGCTCAAGGCGGTATTCAAGCTACCGCTGCGTGCCTTGGAAGGCTTCATCAACTCGCTGTTCCAGCTGATGAATGTGCCCTTACAGTCGCCGGACTACAGCTGTATCAGCAAGCGCGCCAAGACGGTCGAAATCAAGTACCGCCTACCGAGCCATGGCCCAGTAGCTCACGGTCATCGATGCCACCGGACTCAAGGTCTATGGCGAGGGCGAATGGAAAATTCGCAAGCACGGCAAGGAGAAACGCCGCGTCTGGCGCAAGCTTCACCTGGCCGTAGATGCGGCGACCCATGCCATCGTCGCAGCCGAAGTCAGCCTGGAAACGGTGGGCGATAACGAGGTGCTGCCCACGCTGCTCAACCCCTTGCGCCGCAAGATAGAACAAGTCAGCGCCGATGGTGCCTATGACACCAAAGCCTGTTATGCCCTACTACAAAAGAAGGGCGCCAAGGCCACCATACCGCCGAGAAAAAATGCGGCATTCTGGAAGACAGGCCATCCACGCAACGAGGCGGTTGCCGCGCTCAAGGCAGGAGAGCTGGAGCAATGGAAAAAGGACTCTGGCTATCATCAGCGCTCGATAGCTGAGACCGCCATGTATCGCTTCAAGCAGCTCATCGGTCCGAAACTGAGTCTGCGGAGCTACAACGCCCAGGTGGGTGAGATCCTGGCTGGGGTAAAAGTCATGAACAAGGTCATAGGGCTTGGTATGCCCATTCGGCAGGCCGTCAACTAAGCCCGCCCGGCGGGTTGGGGAGCGAGTATCCGACTTTGGATTTGATCAACAAGGCCATTTCTCTGTAGACGTCGTGGATATTGAGCAGGCATTGCTGGCTAAATTGTTCACAGATTCCTGGGAAAAAATGAATGAGGATGAGCGCAGGAATATCCGTAATCAATTCAAAATAGATGGCAACCTTGCCAGTAGCGCTGCGCTCACTGCGATCATTACGTCTATTCGTATGGGCGGTTTTATGTCTTATCAGGTGGCGATGATTGTGGCCAATGCCGTAGCTAAAGCGATCCTCGGCAAAGGGTTAACGTTCGCCGCGAACGCTGGCCTTGCGCGAATGATTGGCATCTTTACCGGCCCGGTAGGCATGGCAATCACAGCCTTACTCACTATCCCTGCAATCAGTGGTCCTGCGTTTCGTGTGACGTTGCCCGCAGTCGTACAAATTGCTGCAATGCGTCAGCAAATGCTCAGTAAAAAGGAGGATTTCTTTTGAAAGAGACCTTACTGACCATTGACTGGGTCAACGTATATAAGGAAGTGAAAAGTGCTCTGGAAACAGGGCATGCCGTCATTCGGGATGGTGTCGCATATTGGCATTCCCTGTCCGGAAAAAGCGGTATCGCTCAGCACCTTCCTCTAAAAGAGGTGGTGCTTGATACCGCTTCTATCGGAGAAATCAAGCAGTTGATGCAAATGGCGCAAAGCATGCAGCTGGCGGCGGTGGGCTTATCAACAGGCGTCATTGTGGGCGCGATGGTTATGCAGACCATGTATCTGGCGCAAAAAATTGATAAGTTGCAGCAAAGCATGGACCTTATCTCAGAAGATGTTCATGCCCAGAACGTCATTTTCTATATGGGAAAATTGTCGCGCTATTATGGCGTTGTTGAGTCTGCACGGGTGATGTTACTGGATAGAAGAGTGGCAGAAGAAACCCATGACGTTGCGGCAACGCTTATCGCTCAGATGGGGAATGAGAGGAATGAGGTTCTCTCTTTTATTGATAACTTACTCTCCTATGCTGGTAAGCTCAGCGACAGACATTTAGATCAGGTTCTGGATTTTATTAACATCATGCTCGATCTAATGCCAAAGGCTATCTATATCGAAAGCCAGCTTTGTGACCGGTACGGGAAATTCAGGCTGGCTGAACATCTGATGCGTGAAAATTCGCGACGTTATGCCGCCACGCTGGAACATTACCGTCAATGGTGTAATGGCAAAGTGAAGGATAGTATCAGCGGGCGCGCCGACCCGCAGGCGCTGGCATTTACCCGTAAACAGGAGGATCTACGCCTGTTATTCAAATCGGAAGATAACGCTCTGTTGTTGCAGGAACTGGTTTCTTTCGCACCGCTCACCCTGAAAGCCTGATCCCAATAATGCCTGGAAACAGTCCGGGCATTGATCAAATTTTTATTCTGCCGGTATGTTCTGACACGATATGTCAGTCCTCTCTTCTACTTTTTACTCCATAGACCAATATTGGTAGTTCTGCTGAATACATTATAAAAATTAACTGTAGTTTTTTTAGAGGCTGCCGTTAACCCTATGACGCCCGTAACTTAATTTAAATTTGTTATAGCCCATGATGAGGTAATAAATGTCCCTGGGACGTATCCGGCCGCAATTTACGCAGGGGCTAGATAAACCACCTGCCAACGAAGAAAAAAAAGCGTTTACTTCCGCCGTTACCCCGCGATTTACGCTGGAAGGTGATGTGGCACTGACGGCACAGGTCATTGCCCAGCTTGATGAAGCCAGGGCTAAAATCGACTATTTCCATAAAATCTATGTTGAATGGGGATTTGCGGCCGTCGACCCGGTTGGCAATGGCATTGTGCTTAACTTCTTTGGTCCACCGGGTACCGGGAAGACCCTGACGGCTGAAGCGCTGGCGGGGAGTCTTCAACGTAATATCATGACTGTCAGTATCGCCGATCTCGAAAGCAAATTTATGGGGGAGACCTCCAAAAATATTGCTGCGCTTTTCCGTCAGGCTACTGATGAAAATGCAGTGCTATTCTTCGATGAAGCTGACACCTTGTTGGGAAAACGTCTCTCCTCTGTCACCCAGGGGATCGATAACGAAGTGAATGCGATGCGATCGACTTTGCTAATCGAACTGGAAAAACATACCGGTATCGTCATCTTCGCCACAAACTTTGTCAAAAACTACGACAGCGCCTTCCTGAGTCGCATCACTCATCATATTGGTTTCACGTTACCTGCTGACGACGAACGTTTTCGCATTTGGGCGAAACTGTTCGTCTCTGCTATCCCGCTTGCTGAAGCGCGGGAAACCATGCTGGAACAGGCCGCGTCGCTCTCGGAAGGCTTGTCTGGCCGTGATATCCGTAATGCTATGCGTCTGGCATTGCCTAAGGCCGTACTGGAATCAGAACAACAACTTACGCTGAAGCATATCGAAAGCGCGTTAACGCAAATTCGTGATGCCTACGGCGCGATTTCAGACGCGTCCTCATCCATTCCTCCCCACATTAACACAGCAAAAAAAATGCTCGGTTTGAGCTAAGGATTTAGTCATGGGTTTCTGGAGTAGTATTGGTTCTTTCGCTTCTTCTGTCGTGTCTTCATTTAGCAGTGCTGTTTCTTCAGTAGTCAGTAAAGCCAAAGAAGTCGCCGGTAGAGCGATCAATTTTATGGCAGAGAAAGCGGAAGGCTTCATCGGAAAAGTCAGCCAGATGTGGCAGCGCATTAAGCCTCATATCGCCACCGGGCGAAAGATCCTCCAGGTGTTAGGCGGATTTATCGGCCATCCATGGGTGAAAGCAGCGCTGGTCGGGCTGGATCGTGCCCTGGCGTGGCTGGAAAAACTCGATAAACAACCGCTGGTGAAAAAGCTGCAAAAAGCGCTTGAGTGGGTCATTAACTGGTGCAAAGACGCTCGTCAGAAGCAGATGGAGGAGGAAGAACTGGCAGAGGCGCGTCGTCACGCGCAGGCGATGGCAGAAGCCGAACGCGAACTAAACGGAGAAGAGAAAGAGGCGGTATCGGCATTCTCCATCGTGAATAACTACCTGATTGCCAAAGCGGAAGTAAACATCGCCGTAAAACGCGACACCCTGCAGGATTTCGAATATTTCCTGCGTTTGCGTGCGGTGCAAAAGCTGCTGGCCTTCTATGAAACCCGTATGCAGGCCGTTAATACCATCAGCGATATTGATGCCGATATGCATTTTATGGTTTACGCGGCAAACGCGCTGATCCAGCAGGATGCGGAGTTCAGCGACGCAGACACGATGCGCCTGGATGAACTGACTCAGCGCCAGTTTGGCAAGCCGATTATCCCGTTTGTATTTGAAGAGATGATCATTGCCTGGGAGAAAAGTCGTCAGCTGTTGGAAGAGGAGTGGGAGAAGAAAAACAGCGCCCTTGCAAAAGATCAACTGCTGCATAAGCGTCTGGTTCGCGCACAGAAATATGAGGAGCTGGAACCTGCGGAAGTGAGCGCCCTGAACGATCTGAAAATCACGCTGCCGCGTGACACGGTAGATCTGGAGCAATTAGGTGACGATCTGCAGGCGCGTCGCAGCTATGTGAACGCGGCGGAAGGATTCCTGCAGATGCTGGAAAAAGATGAACAGCAGCTGATTGCTGAAGGGAAAGAATACCTGCTCGATCAGGGCGCTACCGTCGGCGCATTACTGATCGACTGCTCACAGAACGATCGTGCCTGGTCCTCACTTTCGCTAAGTGAACAAAGCCTGATCACCGATTTTGCCAATATCTTTGGCGCTGATTGCCAGAAACGTACCGAAACGGGTCTGCTGGTTGAGGTGATGGCATGAATCTGTTAATTGAGATTGGTCACTTTTTAATTCCTGGCTTCGATGCGCTGCAGTTGGGCTTTTTTGCCGTTATGCTGCTGGCCGTACTGTATACCTGGCTGAATGTCAGACGTTATGCTCAGGAGTCATACTGGCAGCAGGCCTGGGAGCGAAGTGGGTTACAGGCGGCGCAGCCGGGGATGAGCGCTGAAATGGGTTCGGCCGCTGAGCTGAGCCAGTCGCTGGCGACCAAAGCCGAGAAAATGGCCGCTATCATGCCAGGTATGCTGTTGATCCTCGGCCTGCTGGGGACGTTCCTCGGGCTGGGGCTGGCGCTCGATAAAGCCTCAAGCATTTTGCATAACTCCGGGAACAGTATCGGGGCGATGGATTCCTCAATGCGCGATCTGATGGAGATGATGCAAGGACTCGGGACGAAATTTAAAACCTCCACCTGGGGGATCATCGCCTTTATCGTGCTCAAAATCTGGGAGTCGAAAAATGGCTATGAAGAGCGCCGTCTGAACTGGTGTATGACCAAACTTCAACAGACGCTGACTGAAGAACATGCATTGCAGACCGCGGAAAATGTCTCCCGTCAGCAGCTGCGAGAAGCCGGACGTAACGCGGCAACTGAGCGTCTGGTTGAGGCGATGGCACTGCAAACGACCGCTCTGCGCGAAGAGTTCCGCCAGCAGGCGGCACGCAGTGAAGAGCAGGAAGCACAGCGCCATCAGTACCATCTCGCAGCATTGAACGAGATTGCGGAGATCAACAACCAGTCGCGTAATCTGCTCGAAACCTACACCCGTAACAGTGAAGAGAACCTGGCGGCACTGCAACAAGCGGCCGCAACCATGAGCGCGGCTTCGCAGCAGGTTTCCGGTTCGGCGGTGAGTCTTGAAAAGGTGGTCTCGACGCTGGGCAGCGATCTTGGTGATGTGATGACCGAGATTAAGCGTGAGCTGTCGCAGGTGGTGAATGACATGAATGCCGACTTCACCCGCAACGTGCAGCAAATGAGTGACAAGCTGGCGGATTCTACCAGCCAGCTCAGTACTACCATGAATCAGATTGAAATTTCTCTGAACAACGCCATCACCAGTATGGATGAGTCATTCAGCGGCAACATGGTCCAGATGGCCGACAAGCTGGAGTCAGCGACATCGCAGATCAGCGAATCGGTCAACAACATGTCGTCACAGATCCACTCCACCATGACTACGGTGAAAGAGACGACCGAAAAAGCGGCCGATATTCAGCGTAAGGTGATGTATGGATTCACCGAAACCAGTGATACGTTGAATGAGAAGGTCACCTCGATGACCACCTACATCGAGCGCGTCACGAAGGAGATCACCGGTGGCCTGGCGGCGGTGTCAGAAGGTAACCGCAAGATGGAGTACTACATCAAACGCTTCAGCGAGGCCTTTGATCTACTGGGGACGCTGCCTGCAACCATTGAGCACATCACCACAAACGTTACTGAGCTGTGCGCGCGCATCGATAAGCAGATTTCAGCACAGCAGTCGGCCGACGAACGCAGCACGATCGTCCGCTCTCTCATGGATATCAACCGCAATATGAGCACGCTGGCCACTGATGCTCAGTATTACAGAGGGCTCCTTGAGTCCGAACGCGCTGAGGCCTGATATATTTTATGAAAGAAAAACCGAATGAGTGGATATCCATTTCCGATCTGATGGCAGGCGTTATGGCTGTGGTGATGCTGATGCTGGTGTTATCGGTGCTGCAAAACAAAGTGGCTGAAGTGAAACGCGAGCAGGAAAAAAATAGCGGCCAGGCGGCTGCTCAGCAAAAGCTGAACGCCATGATGCACAGTATGCAAAAGGAGATGGAAGATAAGGGCGATGCGGCGCTGGTGGGGTTTGATATCGGCACCGGTAAAATCACCCTGCGTGATAAAATTTTTGCCCGCGGCAGCGCCTGCATTACCGATCAGGCCAGAGATGCTCTGGCAAGACTGGCACCACGGATTCAGGAGTTCGTTAGCGGTTCAACCAATACGCAGGTCTTTGTGGAAGGCCATACTGATAATCTCGGTGTGAATAACCCGGTAGTGGATTACGCCCGTTTTTGCACGGTGTATGACGACAACTACACGCTGTCAGCTGCCCGGGCACGTGAAGCACGTAAGCTCCTGATAGCTAACCTCAATGACCAACAGTCGCATCGGGTCATTGTGGCCGGTTTTGGCGATTCCCAGCCTCTGAAAGGGATCTCGCCGGAAGATGAGCGCAACCGTCGGGTTGAAGTGCAGTTCCTGACGCATGCGTCTGCGCGTCAGGAGCAGGATACCAGTCTGTAAACCATCGCCAGCCTTATGGATTGCGAGGGACCGTAAAGACGGCGCGGGACACAAACCCCGCGCCGCCTGACTTACGCTGCGAGGATGTGACAGGCTTTCCAGTAATCAAGAAGGCGCTCGTCATCTTTCTCTCGCTCCGCTTTCGTTTTCATGGCCCGTGCCAGATTCTCTCTCGACACCTCCTGGCCTTTTTGTACGACATCTAAAACCGCTTCACCAAGAGCCAGGGATATTTCGGTGCGATTCGCTTCTACCATATATGCCTCCGTGTTGAGTGCGTGACTTTAATTATGAGGCATAATCGCCACCCTATAATATTCTCAGTTTATTCTTATATATTTCGCCAGACCCTTAAACGCTTCGGGAAATAATGTTTCGAAATGCTAATGAAGCGGTAGAAACGTTATTTATGGACTACAGTTAGTTTCGTGCAACAACCCGTGGAAACCTAATGAGGAGAATTAATTATGGTAAACAAGAGTGAAATCAAGGACCATGCTCAGGTAATGGCTAGCTGCGGTACCCACGTCGGCACGGTTGACCATCTCGACGGTGAACGTATTAAGCTGGCAAAAAATGATTCTGAATCCGGCGGCAAACACCATTATATTCCGCTGGAGTGGGTCGATAAAATTGACGGCAATAATGTGGTGCTGACTAAAAACCATAAAGAGGTCTTTGCCGGCTGGCAAGAAGCCTGATAATCGAAGCCGCAACGTAAACATATTTAAGCTCCGACAATATGTTGGAGCTTTATATTTATTAAATTAGCCTGCATTGCCGCCGCGTTAAAGGAGTGATACTGTTTTATTTTTAATATGCTTCTCCAGGCGCAGGTATGTCCAACACAATGCTCCCTCAAACGACCCCCACAACGAAAAAGACCTTTTCCGTTGCTGACTTTAAGGTCTTCGGCGAGCGCTACGGCATCGACTACCGTTTTCCGCTGCTGACGGATACCTGTGCCAGCACCAGCCCGGTTCTGCACGGCGATGTCGAAGAGATGACCCTGCCGTCCGGCATCTCCTTAACCCACTCCGATGTGCGCGTTCTGCAACCCTATGAAACCACCTCCCGCCACAGCAGCCCGCTGTATGTGCTGGTGGTGCTGGAAGGCTGCGTGACCCTGACCCTCAGCGGCGAAGTTTATGCGGTTCGTCCGGGCATGGCCTTCAGCGCCAGGCTGAGCGAACAGCAGGCGATGTCGGCCCGTCATGATGCGGATATCGCCCTGAAAACCCTCTCTTTTGGTGTCTACCCCGACGATGCCCGCCGGGAAACGCTCCTCGCCTCTCTGCTTAAGCAGTGGGAGAGGCTCAACGCGCCGACCTTTGTCTGGCAGGTGCCGGACTTTGTGCTGGCCGGGATCCAGCACGCCCGCCAGCGGGAGCGGAGCAGCCTGTCGCGCCAGCTGCTGCTGGAAGGGGTGATGTATCAGCTGCTGGGCCACGGCCTGCATCTGCGCGAGCAGGAGGGTGCGGCGCGGGTAAGCGCGTCCGGCGGGGAGCATGCCCGGCTGGAGCAGATCCGCCACCTGCTGGAGAGTGCTCCGGAGCAGGAGTACAGCCTCGCCCAGCTGGCGGCCCGGGCGGCGATGAGCCCCAGCAGCCTGCGCAGCAAGTTCCGCCAGGCCTACGGCTGTACGGTGTTCGACTACCTGCGCGACTGCCGCCTTGGGCTGGCGCGCCGCTATCTGCTGGAGGGCCACAGCGTGCAGCAGGCGGCCTGGATGTCCGGCTATCAGCACGCCACCAACTTTGCCACCGCGTTTCGCCGTCGCTACGGTATCTGCCCCGGCGCGGTCCGCAAAGGCTGCTAATCCGCTTTTCTCTAATCGCCAACGCCATTCGTGCGGTTTGGCATTGCGCATACGTTCTCTGGCAGCGCGCATAGCTATCTTCTAAATGAAAAAGGTAATAATTCTCATTAATAATTAGAAATAGCTCTGGAGATTTTCATGTTCGCTAAATCGCGGCTGGCACTGCTGGTGGGATGGGTAACCGGGAGCGTCGCGCTTCCCCTGATGGCGCAGGATACGCCGAAAACGGAAACAGTTGTGGTGACCTCGCAGATGCAGAGCGGCGCGACCAAGCTGGAGACGCCGGATATCGAGACCCCGCAGGCGGTGTCGATTGTGACCCGCGAGCAGTTTGAAGAGCAGGGCGCCACCAGCGTTCGCCAGGCGGTGAGCTACACGCCTGGCGTCTACAGCAACCAGATTGGTGCCTCGAACCGCTTTGACTACATCGTGCTGCGCGGCTTCTCCGACGGCAGCCTGGACAACGTCTATCTCGACGGCCTGAAGATGATGGGCGACACCAACTCCCACAGCTCGCTGGTGGTTGATCCCTGGTTCCTGGAAAATATCGAAGTGGTGCGCGGCCCGGCCTCGGTGCTGTATGGCCGCTCGTCGCCGGGCGGGATCGTGGCGCTCACCTCGCGCAAACCCTCGTTCGATCCGGGCGGTGAGATCAAGCTCTTCGCCGGGAATAACGATCAGCGCGGGGCGATGTTTGACGTCACCGGCGCGCTGGACGACAACGACCGCGTGGCGGCCCGTCTGAGCGGCATGACCCGCTACGCCGACTCTCAGTTCGATCCGCTGAAAGAGGAGCGTTACGCTCTGATGCCAAGCCTGACCTGGCGCATCACCGATAACACCCGTCTGGATCTGATGGCCTATCTGCACCGCGATCCCGAGGGCGGCAGCCACTCCGGCCTGCCATACGACGGCACCGTGGTGCCGCACAACGGGAAGATGATCTCCAACACCTTCTTTGAGGGCGAGGACGACTACGACAAGTACGATCGTCGCGAGGAGATGGTCGGCTACAACATCGAGCACATGTTTGACAGCGGCTGGTCGGTGCGCCAGAAGCTGCGCTATCTGCACACCAAAGTGGAGCTGAACCAGGTCTATGCCGCAGGCTGGCTGAACGATACCGAACTTAACCGCGGTTACTCCGGCTCTGACGAGAAGATGGATGCCATCACCATCGACAACCAGGTCGACGGCAGCTTTGACACCTGGGCGGTGAACCACCGCGTGCTGATTGGCCTCGATTACCAGGATCGCAGCAACAATACTACCGGCTACTACGGCGGCTTCCCGCCGATCGACGCCTTCCACCCGGTGTATGGCGCGAAGCCGGACTACATCACCATGTACAGCCAGGAGAAGCACAAGCTGCGTCAGACCGGCTACTACCTGCAGGATCAGCTCTCGCTGGATAACTGGCGTCTGACCCTGGGCGGTCGCTACGATCAGGTGAGCGTGTCGAATATCGACAAGCTGAACGATACCCGCAGCGATCTGGACAAGAACAACTTCAGCAGCCGTGCGGCGCTGCTCTACCTGTTTGATAACGGGATCGCGCCGTACATCAGCTACTCCACCGCCTTCACCCCGACCAGCTTTGCCGATGCCAACGGCGATCTGCTGGATCCGATGAAAGGCAAGCAGTGGGAAGCGGGCGTGAAGTTTGAGCCGGAGGGGATGAACAGCCAGTTCAGCGCCTCGGTGTTCCGCATCAACCAGAAAAACATCGCCACCAAAGAGGAGCCGACCGATCCGTACCGCTCTATCGGTGAGATCGAATCCGAAGGGGTGGAGCTGGAAGCGGTAGGGCAGCTAACCGACAGCCTGCGCCTGCAGGCGGCGTACACCTATACCGACATCCGCTACAAGAAGAGCAGCCCGGAGGAAGAGGGCAAGCGTGCGGTCTATGCCCCGCGCAATATGGCCAGCGGCTGGCTGAGCTATGACGTCAAAACCGGGCCGCTCGATGGCCTGACGGTGGGCTCCGGCGTGCGTTACGTTAATGGCGTGACCAGCGATCGCATGAACACCCATACGCTGCCGTCCTACACGCTGGTGGATCTGGCGGTGGGCTATGACCTGTCGAAGGTGGGGCTGACCGGGGTGAGCGCGCAGTTGAACGTCAACAACCTGACGGACGAAAGCTACGTCGCGGCCTGTAACTCGCTCTCCTACTGCTACTTTGGTGCCGAGCGCAGCATTGTCGGCAGCGTGTCGTGGAAGTTCTGATGTAAAACTGCCCGGTGGCGCTGCGCTTACCGGGCCTACGGTTTTTTCCCTCTCCCCTTTGAGGAGAGGGTCAGGGTGAGGGGAACAGGCCGCACTAACCTGCCATCGCGATATTCACCGCTTCCCCCATCTGTTCCACCGCCGCGCGGTGCTTCTCGTTGGGCGGCAAGGCACAGTTAATCCGCAAACAGTTCCGGTATTTGCCGGAAGCCGAAAAGAGCGATCCGGCGGCGATCTGAATGTTAAACCGGGTTAACTCCCGCGAAACGCAAACCATGTCCACATGTTCAGGCAGCTCCACCCACAGCATGTAACCCCCCATCGGGCGCGTCACGCAAATCCCACAGGGGAAAAACTGCCGCACCCAGCAGGTGTAGGTATCAATATTCTGCTGGTAGATCTGGCGCATCCGCCGCACGTGGCGATGGTAATACCCTTCCCGGATAAAGGCGGCCAGCGCCAGCTGGCTGACGGGTACGTTGGTGCCGCTGGCGGCATACTTCATGTGCATGATCCGGTCGTGATAGCGGCCCGGGGCGATCCATCCCACGCGCAGACCGGGGGCGACGGTTTTGGTAAAGGAGTTGCACAGCAGCACCCGGCCATCGATGTCCAGCGAGTGGATGCTGCAGGGACGCGGATATTCAAACGCCAGCTCGCCGTAAATATCGTCTTCAAAGATCACGATATCGTGGCGCTGGGCCAGCGCCAGCAGCTGACGCTTGCGGGCTTCGGGCATGATAAACCCGAGCGGGTTGTTGCAGTTGGGCACCACAATCACCCCTTTGATCGGCCACTGCTCCAGGGCCAGCTCCAGCGCTTCCACGCTGATCCCGGTCACCGGATCGGTGGGGATCTCGATCGCCTTGATCCCCAGACCACGCAGCATCTGCATGGTGCCGTAGAACGAGGGGGATTCCAGCGCCACGATGTCGCCGGGCTTACAGATCGTCAGCAATGCCAGGGAGAGGGCGCTGTGACAGCCGCTGGTGATGATGAGATCGTCGGCGGTGACCACCGATCCGGCGTCCAGCATCAGGCGGGCGATCTGCTCGCGCAGCTCACGTCGCCCGGCGAGCTCGTCGTAGCTTAAGATCTCTTTGACGCTGTGCTGCGCCAAACGGCTCAGCTCTTTCCACAGGGGCTTGAGGCTCGGCTGGGTCAGGTCCGGCTGGCCGCCGCCAAAGGCGGTGATGTCGTTTTTGGTACGCCCCTCCATCAGGGTCAGCACTTCATCCCACTGGGTCACCTCCACCGGACGCTGCACCGGGCGCGACATCGCCGGCACCGGCGGCTGGGCCTTACGCGGAGCAACAAAATAGCCCGAGCGCGGCTGGGGGGTGATCAGCTGTAAGTTTTCGAGGATCTGATAGGCCTGCTGTATGGTGCTGATGCTGACGCCGTGCTCCTGGCTTAGCGCACGCACCGAGGGTAAACGCTCTCCGCTGCGATACAGCCCCTGCTCAATGCGTTCCGCCAGAAGATTGGCCAGATGTTGGTAGCGCGTCATGCTGTATCCCTTATTGTCACCATACAGAAAATAAAACCAGTACAGATGGCGATAAAAATCGCCATGCAGTTCTTGTTTTAGACGATCTGTATGTTAAAAAAAAGTAATTTTTGAATCTGTATTGCAAGGTGCGTAATCCGTGATGATAACCCCTCAGACAACCTGAGGAGAACATCATGGAATTCAATGAAAATCGTGCCAGACGTCCTTTTGCCATTTTTATCCTGACGGGAAGAATTTTTGCCCGCTGGTATCGCATCAACCGCACGCGCAGGATTTTGAGCAAGTTAAGCGATGAGCATCTGAAGGATATCGGACTGTCGCGACATGATTTGTAACTTGCGGGGGTATCGCCCGGTGGCGCTACACTTACCGGGCCTACGGATCGTGCGGCCTGGGGTTTCGTAGGCCGGGTAAGGCGTAGCCGCCACCCGGCGCGTTTCAGCGCAACAGTTCAAGCGTCTGCTGCTTCGGCCGTTCCAGCAGGGCGATTGCCTCCTGATACGACCGCACGTTGTTATACCCCATCACCAGCCCGTAGCGCTTGCCCGACCCGCTGTACCACGCCGACAGGGCATTCACCTGCAGCTGCTGCTGTTGCCAGCAACGGGCGATCTCCAGGTCGCAGCTGCCTCTGGTTAAGAACGCCACTATGTGCATCCCGCCGTCGTTCTGCTCGGTGAAGAAGCGATCCCCGTAGACCTCGTGCAGGGCGGCGATCATCCAGTCGCGCCGCTGCTGGTAGAGGGCGCGCATCTTTTTCAGGTGGCGGAAGAAATGACCCTCGTTGATAAAGGCGGTGAGGATCTTTTGCGTCAGCACCGGCTGGCCGCTGGCGAGCAGATCGGCGCAGTCGTTAAAGGCCGACACCGTGCTGGCGGGCATCACCACATAACCCAGGCGCAGGGACGGCATCACAGTTTTGCTGAAGGTGCCCATGTAGATCACCCGATCCTGACGATCGAGGCTTTTCAGTGACGGCAGCACCTTGCGGGTGTAGTGAAACTCGCCGTCATAGTCATCTTCAACTATCCACGCCTCGTTGCGGGTGGCCCAGTCGAGCAGCTGCTGTCTTCGCGGCAATGAGAGAGTGACCGCCAGCGGGCTCTGGTGCGACGGCGTGACGATGGCAAACCGGGCGTCGGCGTGGTGGCGCAGCAGGTACTCCGTGTCCATCCCGGCGCGATCTACCGGCACCGTATGCAGACGCGGCACGATGCGCCGGAGCAGCTGCTGGCCCATAAAATAGCCCGGATCTTCAAATACCACCTTGTCGTTGCGGCTGGCGAGAGTGTCGAGGATCAGGCGCAGGCTGCCGCTGTAGCCGCTGGTGATCAGCACCTGATCCGGCGTGCAGGCGAGCCCGCGGGAAATGTTCAGGTAGCTGGCGATGGCCTGGCGCAGGGGAGCCCAGCCCATCACCGGCGGGTTGAGCATCTCCTCCTGGCGCATGGCCCGCACCGCCTGTCCCGCCAGCAGCAGCCATTTCTTGTACGGAAAGCTGTCCAGCGCCGGGATGCCGGGGCGCAAAAATCCCGCGCGTTCCCGCTGGCTGACCAGCGATTCCGGAAGCGTGCCGGTGACGGGATCGTCTGACACGGGGGCCGCGACCGGCAGGTTTAAGTCCGGGTTCACCCGGGTGCCGCGCGCCCCCTGGCTTACCAGATAGCCCTCGCCGATCAGAATGGCATAGGCGGTTTCAACCGTTTTGCGCGCCACCTTCAGCTCTTCCGCCAGCACGCGAATGGCAGGTACCTTGTCGCCGGGCTTGAGTACGCCGCGGGTGATGTTGTCCCGATAGCGGGTGTAGATCTGGTGATAGCCCGGCTTCATGTCCTACCTCGTTTCGCGCTTTTTGTATCTTTTTACTATGTCATGAACGGCGTAAATTTACCCCATCGCATGACCCATCCCGCACAAAAAGAGGTAAGACAATGAGCACTCGCGTTAACCACCATAAAGCCACACCTGCCCTCGCTAAAGCCCTGTCCGACCTGAGCATGGCGGTGGGCCAGACCTCCATCGACCCGGCGCTGAAGCACCTGATCGACATCCGCGTCTCCCAGCTCAACGGCTGCACCTTCTGTCTGGATATGCATTCGAAAGAGGCCAAAATTGCCGGTGAGCGCGAGCTGCGTCTCTACCATCTGACCGCATGGCGCGAGTCGCCGCTGTTCAGCGCCCGTGAAAAAGCGGCGCTGGCCTTCACCGAAGCGCTGACGCAGATCGGCCCGCACGGGGTCAGCGACGTGCTCTACCGCAGCGTGGCGGAACATTATTCGGAAGTGGAGATTTCGGAGCTGAACTTCGCCATCGTGGCGATCAACGCCTGGAACCGCTTAGGCATCACCTCCCGCATGGAACCGGGCTCGCTGGATGCCGCCTACGGCCTGAACAAGGCTAACCTCGAGTAAGACCGCGCTCGCGGATCATTGCCACCAGCGCCTGCAAACCCGGCGGGACGTGGCGATGGCCGGGGTAATAGAGCCGCAGTCCGGCAAAGGGCTGCGTCCACTCCTCCAGCACGCTCACCAGCTCTCCGCTTTTCAGCTCCTGCTGTATATAGAGTTCCGGTAAAAATCCCACCCCCAGCCCGGCCTTTACCGCCCGGATCGAGGCAAACAGATCCGAGGTGGCAAAACGCGGCGGCACCGCCAGGGCGATCTGCTCCCCGCGCCGCTCCAGCTCCCAGCGATAGATCCCCCCGTGCGCCATGCGCATGCCGATACCCTGATGCTGCAGCAGATCGTCAGGAGTTTCTGGCGTGCCATGACGGGCAAAATAGTCCGGCGTGGCGGTGACGAGCTGGCGGATATCCGGGGTAAGCCTGATGGCGATCATGTCCTGCGGCACCGACTCCGCCAGGCGCACCCCCGCGTCGTAACCTTCCGCCACGATATCGATCATCCGCGCTTCGCTCACCGTTTCGACGCGCATTTTCGGGTAGCGGATCATGTAGTCGATCAGCAGTTCGTCCAGGAACAGGGTTCCCACGTTATTCGGCACGTTCAGACGCAGGGTGCCGGCAGGTTCGTCGGCATCGCTGTGGATCTCACTGCTTGCCTGGCGGATCTCCTGCAACGCAGGGCCGACGCGGGCCACAAAGCGCTGCCCCGCCTCGGTGAGCGCCACGCTGCGGGTGGTACGGTGAAACAGGCGGGTTTGCAGGCGGCTTTCCAGCCCGGCAACGGCGTTACTCGCGGCGGTGGGCGACATCCCCAGCTCCTGTGCGGCGGCGCGAAAACTGCCGCGACGCACGACGGCCATCACCACTTCCAGCTCTGTCAGTCCTGAACGGTGCATAGATTATCCTGAAAATCGAAACAACCTTTGCAGCATAGCGTGGATTATCGTAACGGAGAAGGCGTGCCAGACTCTCTCCATCCAGTCTGAGGAGGTCGTTATGCATCACATCGAACAGATTTATATCAACGGTGAATTTGTCACCCCACACGGCAGCGAGCGCTTCGATCTGTTTAACCCGGCGACGGCACGGGTTATCGGGCAGGTACGTCTGGCCGACGCGGTGGATGCCGAACGCGCCATTGCCGCAGCAAACGCGGCGTTTCCGGCATGGGCAAAAACCACAAAGCAGGAGCGCATCGCCGCCCTGCAACGGATGCATGCTGCCGTGGCCGCCCGCCACGACGATCTGCTGGAGGCGGTGATTGAAGAGTATGGCGCGCCCGCGTCGCGCTCGGCGTGGATGGCGAGCTATCCGGCCGAGGTGATTGCCCAGGCCATTGAGGCGCTGGAGGCGTTTGAGTTCACCCTGACGGCGGGTGCTGCAAAGGTTGAGATGACGCCGCTCGGCGTGGCCGGGCTGATTACCCCCTGGAACAGCGATGCGGGCTTTATCTGCGGCAAACTGGCGGCGGCGCTGACGGCAGGCTGCACTGCGGTGATCAAACCCAGCGAGATGAGCGCCCTGCAGACGCAGATTGTGACCGAGGCGCTGCACGCGGCAGATCTGCCGCCGGGGGTGTTTAACATCGTTACCGGGCGCGGCGACACGGTGGGGGAGACGATAAGTCGTCACCCGGATGTGGCAAAAATCTCGTTTACCGGCTCGACCCAGACCGGCAAAGCGATCCTGCGCAACGCGGCGGAGAACTTTACCCGCGTCACGCTGGAGTTAGGCGGTAAATCGCCGACGGTCGTGCTGGATGATGCCGATTTGTCGCAGGCCATTCCGCTGGCGGTGCAGGCCGGGCTGATGAACAGCGGCCAGGCGTGCGTGGCCGGAACGCGCATTCTGGTGCCGCAGTCGCGTAAGGCTGAAATCGAGCAGGCGCTGGCCCGGGCCATCGCGGCGGTGCAGTCGGGGGATCCGCGCGATGCGGCCACCGAGGTCGGCCCGATGGTGAGCGAGAAACAGTGGCTGCGGGTGCAGGGATACATTCAGAAAGGGCTGGCGGAAGGGGCGCGTCTGCTGGCGGGCGGGGAGGGGCGGTCGGAGGGCACCCGTGACGGCTGGTTTGTCCGCCCGACGCTGTTTACCGACGTGCACAACCAGATGGCCATCGCCCGGGAAGAGATTTTTGGCCCGGTGCTGTGCGTGATCGCGTATCGCGATGAGGCAGAGGCCATCGCCATTGCCAACGATACAGAATACGGCCTGAGCGCGATGGTGCTGGGCGGCGACGCGGAGCGCGCCCGTCGGGTGGCGCAGCAGATCCACGCGGGTCGCGTGCTGGTCAACACCCTCGCCCACGAGCCCAAAGCGCCGTTTGGCGGATTTAAGCACTCCGGTGTAGGGCGCGAGATGGGCGCATGGGGCATCAGCGCATTTATGGAACCGAAGTCAGTCCTCGGCTAAAAAACGCCCGGCGGCACAAGCTTGCCGGGCCTACATGTGGCCCGTAGGCCGGGTAAGCGCAGCGCCACCCGGCATCCCCGGCGCAGAAATGCCACATTTCGCTTTTCACCGAAGCATTCTCCTGCTCACTCCTGCACTCTCTCCTTAACCTCACAATGGAGAGAACATCATGATTGCAGTCCTGTTTGAAGCCAAAGCAGCCCCCGCGCACCAGGCGCGCTACCTGCAACTGGCCGCCGAGCTAAAGCCACTCCTGGCGGATATCGACGGTTTTATCGATATCGAACGTTTTCAGAGCCTGACCACTGACGGCAAAATCCTCTCCCTCTCATGGTGGCGGGACGAGGAGGCGATCTGCCGCTGGAAGCAGAACGTATTTCATCAGGCGGCGCAGGCCGAAGGACGGGCATCGATCTTTACCCACTACCGCATCCGCGTGGCGGAGGTGGTGAGGGAATACAGCTCTGAAACCGGAGGGCACGCCGATGTATGACGTTCATGTGATATTCAACGATACTCCCGGCGAACTGGCGCGTTTTGGGCAGCTTCTGGGGTGCAACGGCGTTGGGCTTGAGGGCGGCGGCGTGTTTGGCGTGGATGCGCACTTTCTGGTGGCAGAGGGCGAAAAAGCCCGGCGCGTGCTTGTTGATGCCGGTTTTAACGTGCAAATGGTGCGAAAGCCGCTGATTCGTAAGCTGAAGCAGGAGCGCCCTGGCGAACTGGGCGAGATCGCCGCCGCGCTGGCAGCGCAGGGGGTGTCTATCCTGACGCAGTACAGCGATCATGCGAATCACCTTATTCTGCTGACGGATAATGATAAGCTGGCCGCAGAGATCACCGAGCCGTGGGCTGCCCATGCTAAAGACGAGTTTACCTCCTGATAACAGTGCCGCGCTGGAGCTGGCCGTTGCTGCTGTCGCGGCGGCGATGGCCGATCCGTCGCGGGTCAAAATGCTCTGTGCGCTGATGGACGGGCGGGCGTGGACCGCGACAGAGCTCAGCGCCGTGGCGGATGTGGCCCCCTCAACCGCCAGCGGACATCTCGCCCGGCTGGTGGACGGCAGACTGATAACCTGTCTTTCTCAGGGTCGGCATCGCTACTATCGCCTGGCGGGGCACGACGTGGCGGAGCTGGTGGAGCAGATGATGGGCCTGTCCTGGGCGCGCATCACGCCGCCGCAGACAACAGCGCCAGAGTCGATGCGTCTCGCGCGCACCTGCTACGACCATCTGGCGGGCACGGTCGCCGTGCAAATCTATGATTTTATGCAGGCGGATAGCTGGCTGATGGGGGACGGTTCAGCCCTCACCGTGAAAGGTCGCGAGGCGTTTCTGGCAATGGGGATTGTGCTAAAGGCTAACCCCCGGCGTAAAGCCTGCTCCGCCTGCCTGGACTGGAGCGAGCGCCGCTTTCATCTTGGCGGCGAGGCGGGCGCAGCGCTGCTGATTCATCTTGAAACCCAAGGCTGGATCCAGCGAGTAGCAGGCTTTCGCGAGGTGACAATAACCGCGTCAGGACGACGGGCCATTGATAAGCACTTTGGCCGCTGAAACATTGCCCGGCGGCGCAAGCTTGCCGGGCCTACATGTGGCCGTAGGCCGGGTAAGCGTCGCGCCACCCGGCGAATTACCGCTTACCCTGCAAACAGTTTCTCGATTGATTTTGTCGGGTAAAAAAGGGAATTAACGTTGCTGCCTGTTAAAGCAACAAAGCCGAGCTTCAGGTAAAAATCTTTCGCCCTGTCGTTGAGCGCATCCACAAACATGCCATGAATGCCAACAGCCTGTGAGGCTAGGTGCACCACTTTCATGGCATGGGTCACCAGCGTCATTCCCCAGCCCTGGCCCTGTAAATCCTGATGGATGGCGAGACGCCCTAACGTGACGCTGGGAACATTGACGTAGGGTACTTTGCGCTGTTGGGTTTTCGAGGGCAGGCTCTCTTTCTCAAAACAACTGCCGGACAACGTATAGTAGCCCAGCACTTTTGGCACGGGATCGTCGGTGATGAGCAGGTAAGCACGCAGCAGGCGCCCGCCGTGTTGGCGCGCAAGGTGATCAAACAGAAAACGGTTCAGGGTACTTTCCCCGCAGTCGAATTCGGTTAAATCATATTGCGTCTCATGTGAAAACATCCTTATCGTCAGATTAGCCACGCCTTACTCCATGTTTTGCAGACGTTTTGCTGCGCGTTTCAGCCTGTCGTTCGGCTCTGGCGGGTTGTCGAGTGCATCCATCACTCTGTTCCACGAATTTTCATTGAGGATCAGACGGCGGTGCTGCTCAATGACTTCTGCAGCACGTTCCGAGGCACTGTTAACCATAAACTGGGTGATCGTCTGGTTAGTCATCGCCGCAGCTTCTTCGATCAGATCCTTGTCTTCATCCGTTAACCTGAGGTCGATGCGCTGTTTTTTCAGTGCTGACATTTTTACTCCACGTTTTTTCTTGTACGGATTTCTTCCGTACATTTGACTATACCGCTTAAAGAGGGATTTTTCAATTACGCATTATTTTCGGCAGCATGCCTGGCCGCACGATAAATAATACAGGTCATCTATGCTTTAAACTCAATTCATTCTTATTGCTTATGTGTTTTTAATTAGAATTGTCTTATATCAACATTTAATATTATTGCGATTGCCAGGTCTCAATATTTATGAAAAGTTAACGCTCACAACAGCCGCCGTAATATTGAGCTGTTGGCATAATGGAATGTATTAACAGGGAACGCTATAAACCATGTCAAAATTAAAAAATTACGCAGAAAGCGTGTTATTCCAGTGCGTTATTTCACACTCGGGCAAGCCATGTACGCCGGATAGCCTTGCTGCATTGTCAGAAAACTATATTTCCCGCCTTGGCAGTAACGATCTGCCGGCCACTCTGCGAAAAACCCTTAAGGATATTAAATTAAATCTTATATGGCTGAGTGATAAAAATAAGAACCAGCCCTTCACCCATGAAGTCTGGGAAAATAAAACCCACACGCTTATGACCCTGCTCACCGAACTTTATACCGAGGTGGTGGCGTGGAATGCCGTTGAGCAATATCTGTCGGCTTCCGAGTTTCTCCTGTTTTCCCAGGAGCAAAAGGCGTTTCATAGCACCCTGCATAAAGTGATCAACTAGCCTGACCGTTTCGCAATTCCTGCTCTTAACATCCTCGTTTCTTGATACTTACCCTGATAACTATTATCTTCTCAGCGTGTGAAGCGAGGATCCCCCATGCGTGAAGAAGATCTGTTCTGCCGCAGGCCGATGGGCATGCGGATGGCAATGATTGTGCGTCAGTGGCGCGCGGTCATTGACGATGCCATTCTCGATACCGGGTTAACCCAGTCGAGCTGGACGGTGATGATGCAGCTTAAGCAACTGGGGGATAACGTCTCGGTGAGCGAACTGGCGGAGGTGCAGGGTATCGAACTGCCGCCGCTGATGCGCACCCTTTCACAGCTGGAAAAGCAGGGCTACCTGCTGCGCACCACATCGCCTTATGACAAGCGTATCCGGCTGCTGACCCTCACACCCGAGGGTAACGCGGTGCTGAAAACCCTGACGCAGGTTATCGAGACGTTCCAGGAGCGGGTATCGCAGAATATCGCCCCGGACCATCTCGAGATTTTCAGCGCCACACTTAATCAAATCGCCTGCAATCTGCGGACTATCCGCGAAGAAGATAACAAGACCAACTAATCATGACCCCTGAACAAAAGTTTGCCCGCTGGGTAAGGGTAAGTATTGCCTCTTTCCTGCTGATGTTTGTCTATTTCATTATCGCCGATATCTGGATCCCGCTGACGCCGGACTCCACGGTGATGCGCGTGGTCACGCCGGTGTCCGCCCGCGTCTCCGGCTATGTGGCGGCGGTACACGTGCACAATAACAGCCAGGTGAAGAAGGGCGATCTGCTGTTTGAACTCGATCCGACTCCGTTCCGTAATAAGGTGGATGCGGCGCAGATCGCGCTGGAGCAGGCCCGCCTCGCCAACCAGCAGCTAGACGCGCAAATCGTCGCGGCCCAGGCGAACCTGAAAACCGCCCAGCTCACCGCCCGCAACGACAAGGTCACCTTCGATCGCTATCAGAAACTCAGCACGTTGCAGAACGTCTCGCAGGCGGATCTGGATAAAGTCCGCACCACCTGGCAGGGCAGCGAGCAGGCCGTGGCGAATCTGGAAGCCAACATCCATCAGCTGCGCATTGAGCGCGGCGAGCGCGATGAAAAGCGTAACGTGACGCTGCAAAAATACCGCAACGCGCTGGAAGAGGCCGAGCTGAATCTGGGCTGGACCAGGATCTACGCCGAGGCGGACGGGACGGTCAGCAACGTGCAGCTGAGCCCCGGCTTCTACGCCACCTCCGGCACGGCGGCGCTGGCGCTGGTGAACAACCAGAGCGATATCGTCGCCGATTTCCGTGAAAAGAGCCTGCGCCATACCCGCCAGGGCACCGACGCTGCGGTGGTGTTTGACGCCTTCCCGGGCCACGTTTTCCGCGCCCACGTCACCAGCAGCGACGCCGGTATTCTCGCCGGGCAGGAAGCGGTGAACGGCCAGCTGTCAGAGCCGGAGACCTCCAACCGCTGGGTGCGTGACGCGCAGCGCATGCGCATTCACGTGGCGCTGGACGAGCCGCTGCCGAAGCATCTGCCGACCGGGGCGCGCGCCACCGTGCAGCTCTATAACAGCGAAGGTCCGTTTGCCCGCTTCTTCTCCGGCATGCAGATCCACCTCGTCAGCCTGCTGCATTATGTCTATTAACACTCTGGCGCGGGTTTTTACCCCGCACGGCAACATCGTCTACAGCGCCAACGACTTTCGCCAGACGCTGCGCATCGTCTTTGCCGGGATGATCGCGCTCAGCGTGTCGAGCTTCTACAACACCAGCTACGGCGTTTTTTTCGTGATCTACCCGATCATGCTCCTGTCGCTGGTGCCGGTCTTTAACCGCCACGTGGCAAAACAGTTTGTGTTTAGCTCGGCGCTGAACTGCGTCGAAATGGTGCTTATCATCGGTTATCTGGCGCAGTGGCCGGTGATTATGACCCTGGTGGTGTTTGGTCTCTACGTGATGCGCTTTCGCTTTATGAGCCAGGGGCCGCTGTTCCTCTTTGGCTCGATGGGGGTGGTGTGTCAGAGCACCATGCTCAACTTTATGAGCTATCCCACCACCAACTGGCACACGCTGCTGTTCTCCAACCTTGAAGCCAGCGTGATGGCGGTATGTTTAAGCGCGCTGATGCACTATCTGCTGCCGGACGTTGAGCCGCGCACGCCGCCACCGCGTCTGGAGAAAGACGCCGCCCGGGTGCGCCATGAATCGCTGCTCTCCGGCAGCGTGGCGACGCTGATTTTTGTGGTGTTCCAGATAAGCGATCTCAGCGATTCGCTGTCGGCGCTGATGGCGGGGATCCTGATCCTCTTCCCGATGCACTATCGCGGCGCGGTGATGAGCTCCCTGTGGCGCGTGGTCGGGGTGGTGCTCGGCTGCCTCTATATTCTGCTGGTGCAGATGGTGCTCTACGATCACAGCAGCCACATGCTGCTGATGATGCCGCTGATTGGTCTCGGGCTGGGGTTTGGCGCCCGCCTGCACGTGATGGAGAAGGTGGGGGCCGGGGTCGGTTTTGCCAGCATCACCACCATCGGGATTATGTTCGGCCAGAATATGCACCCGGACGGCGACCTGGTGTTCAGCGATCTCTACCGCATCGTTTCGGTGACGGTGGCGCTGGCGGCGACCCTGACGATGGTGTTCCTTATGCACCTGTTTCTCAACTGTTTTGGCCCTACCCGCTACATGATTAACCCGCCTCAGGTCTCAGTGGAGAAACGTCGGGATAGTTGACAGCAGGAATAAAATCAGCCCGATGGTGCCGCCCACCAGGGTGCCGTTGACGCGGATAAACTGCAGATCCTTGCCGATGTTCAGCTCAATCTGGCGGGACATATCTTTGGCATCCCAGCCTTTGACCGTGTCGCTGATGTGGCGGGTGAGGAAGCGGGCAAAATCCGGGGCCACGCGGTGCGCGGCCTGCTCCAGATGTTCGTTCAGCGAAGCGCGCAGGTTGGTGTCCGCCACCAGGGTTTCACCGAACCACAGCCCGGCGTTGGCGAGGCGCTGCTTCACGCGGGAGTCGTCGCGCTGCATATCGGCCTTCAGCCACTGGCGCAGGTCGGCCCACATCTCGCCCAGATAGCGGTTAAAGGCCTCGTCGTTCTTCAGATAGGTTTTGATGTTCTCGGCTTTGGCCGCGGTTTCCGGATCGTTTTTCAGGTTATCGACCAGCTTAAGCACCGCGCGGTCGAAGGCCTGACGGATCTGATGGGTGCGGTCGTGGCTGACGTCATCCAGAATGGCATTCACCGCATTCGACACCAGCTCGGCGCTCTGATCCCCCAGCCATTCGGTGGGTAAAATCATCGCCTTACGCGGGTGCTCGGTCTTCAGCCAGTGAACGATCTGCGCGGCGATTAAGTCGCGGGTGCTGTCGCGCTGCAGGAGCGTGATCATGCGGTTAATCACCGCGTCCAGCAGCACCTGGTGACGGTTGTTTTTGGTCATGCTCTCCAGCATCGCGGCGCTGGTTTCGCTGAAATCGACCTTATCCAGCGCCTTATGCACCGCCCGTTTCAGCATGCGCTGAATGCGTCCGTCGTCGGTCAGCTCCAGGAACCCGCTCATCACCTGCATGATATGCAGCCCGACGCGCTGGGCGTTATCCGGCTTGCTGAACCAGTTGCCGATAAGCAGCGCCGGTTCGTGCTTACGGATAAGCGCGACCAGCGACTGGGTATCGAGAAATTTCTCCTGTACAAACTGGCCGAGATTGTCGCCAATCCGGTCCTTATTGCGCGGGATAATTGCCGTATGTTTCGAGATAAACGGGATCGGCACCCGGCGAAAAAGTGCTACCACGGCAAACCAGTCCGCCAGCGCGCCGACCATCGCCGCTTCGGCAATGGCCTTCACCCCGCGCACCCAGAAGGTCTGGGGCAGGAACAGGGTTACGATAAAAGTCGCGGCGGCAATCAGCAGCAGCGACAGCGCCAGGAGCTTGGCGCGTTTGAGTTCAGCGAGTTTTTCCATAGGGTTAAGGATAGAGGGAAGCGGCAAGAAGGTAAAAAAATTGCCACAGGATCCAGCCGCCAAACGCGATCAGCACCACCCCCGCCGCGCGCTCCATCTTCCAGATATGGTTGCTTAGCCGCCGCTGAATGGCAGGCAAGGCGATAACGGAAACCACCGCCAGATCCCACACCAGCACCACCGTCACCATCCAGATGCCGCTGACCGACTGCTGGAGCAGGGTAACGTTCGGGCCCAGCAGCGCGGTCATCAGCGCCAGATAGAAGAGCGCATTTTTCGGATTTAATACCGCCGATCCCAGACCAAGCAGGAGTTGCCTGCGTAAGCCTGGACGCTCCGTCTGCGAATTATCCAGCGCCAGAGTACGGGCGCGGCTGTGGATCAGATGCCAGCCGATCCACAGCAGATACAGGGCTCCCAGTAGCTCAATGACGTTAAAAAGCAGGGTGAACTGGCGCAGCGCGCTCCAGCCGAGTATCACCAGCAGGATGTAGAGCCCGTTACCCAGGGCGATCCCCACGCACAGCCCGGCGCTGCCGCGCAGACGGTGGCGGGCGGCAAATCCCATCAGCAAAAAGAAGTCCGGGCCTGGGCTGAGCAGGGCGACGAAATGCGCCAGCGCAAGGGCCAGAAAAGCGGGCGGAAAGAGAGTGGTGAGCAGTTCCATAGTGACCTCATCAGCAAAACTGAGGTCAGGCTACAGAGGGGCGGGCGCTAATTATTGTCGGATATTGATCGCCCGGTGGCGTACTGGCGCGGCGTGGCGGCAGCGTAGCTGACAAAGGTTTTATGGAAATGGCTCTGATCGGCAAAGCCGCTCTGGTAGCTGACGTCGGCGATGTCATCCCCGGCGCGCAGACGCGCTTTGGCGAACTCGACTCGGGAAATTGCCAGGAAAGTGCCGGGCGTCAGGCCGGTATCCTGCTTAAAGGTTCTGATAAGTGTCTCTTTGCGCAGTGAAAAGCGCCGGGCCAGAACATCCAGCGAGGGCGGTTCCTGCAGGCTGTGGCGTAAGGTCTGCAGCAGGGCAAGGCTTGAGGGACGAAGAGGGTCAGGCGGAGCGCTATTTTCTGTAAGCCCCGAGAGCAGAGTAGCGATCGCCTCGGGGGAGAGGGTGTCAACCACCGCCAGATACTGGCGGAACAGCGCCTCGCTGCGGATCACCTGCATGGCGGGCTCAATATCGGTATCGAGATAAAGCATGTGATAGCTGCGGGGCTGCCCCTCAACGGGGTTACAGCTGTGGGCCATATGCGCCGGAATGACAATCAGATCGCCCGGGTAGAGGGTGAACGGTTCGCCGTTGCAGGTGCAGCAGGTTTGCCCCTCAAGGATCGCGCCAATAGAAAGCTGCGCATGGCTGTGACGCTTATAGGCCTGGGTGCTCTGCCAGGTACTGCGCAACTCCACGCCGGGCTGGCGGATAAAGGTCTGATTGACGTGACGGGTATGGGTCATGGCGACTACCGGTTGGAGGGGTATGGGGGTTATAACATGCTGTGCGATCAAAACAAGAATTAACCTCGGTGGAATTTTCCCCCCGGTGGCGCTGTGCTTACCGGGGCTACAGGACCGTAGGCCTGATAAGCGAAGCGCCATCAGGCGTTTTTCCCCGGTGGTGCTACGCTAACCGGGGCTACAGGACCCGTAGGCCTGATAAACGAAGTGCCATCAGGCGCTTTCCCCCGGTGGCGCTGCGCTTACCGGGGCTACAGGACCCGTAGGCCTGATAAACGAAGTGCCATCAGGCGCTTTCCCCCGGTGGCGCTTTGCTTACCGGGGCTACAGGACCCGTAGGCCTGATAAGCGAAGCGCCATCAGGCGCTTTTCCCCCGGTGGCGCTGCGCTTACCGGGGCTACAAAGTGTGTGCCGGTTTGCTTTTGTGTTTCTGGATGACCCCGTTTTATACTCAACTATTTTAATTACCCAAAATAGTAAAAACACATATGGCTAATTTTGGTGATATAAATAATTTATTTATAGATGACATGAATGTTATTTTTAGCTCGCAAATAATTATTTGTTTAAGGCGAATGAAGTGATATAAAGTTTAAGGCTTATAAAAAGGAGGTAGATATCATGGTAGATACTGCTATTTTCATTGGAGATATAGCTACAGATGATGTGAAAAAAATCGCTAACCGAATAGTTGATATTCTTGTATCACCGGGTGTCATTCCTGGCTTAATAAATGGAGCGCTTACTGTTCCTCTTGACCTTGGATACCTTGCCATAGGCTATTTTGACACAGACTCTCGCTTTAAGCATCAAACTGAACGAATCCGCATGGCGGAGGCAATTCATAACGATATTTTAAATTATGACCACGTTACAAACGCAGTTGTGATGATCTTTGAAAAATTTAATAAATATCTCTCTATAAGCCAGCAAAATAGTGTTTATCGTGGCGTTGTTTCATCCGTTGCAGGTCGCTTAGTCACCGCGAAAATTATCTCTTCTATAGGAGCAGCCGTTCTGACACGTGTCTCGTTTATTGGCGCTGCGTCCGCTAACAGCTGGATCGGTAAGGTCACCATGCTGTTGCTTATAGGGGGGATGGCGGAGCGTTCCATAAGTGTGTCAGAAGAGCTTTCTATCAAAGTGCCTGAAATTTATCAATTACTTCGTCCACATGATTACGATCTGTCTTATTTTCTTTTTGAGCCTGCTGTAAAACCATTTGTTGAAGCAATCCATATAGCTAATCAACTGGGACAGCCTTACTTCAATAAAATAATTGAGATCGTTGAGAGCCAATTAAATGTCAATTAACAACCTCTCTTCAGGCTTTAAAAAAATTTCACGCACGCTTGTATCAAGCATTGTCTTTATCTGGAATTTCATCGAGTCAGCATTATTTATAGGTGGCTTAATAATGAGCATCATGCTGCCTGTCGCATGGCCTATGAAGTTTTTTTATGCTGCTGTATGGCTGGTCTTATTCTACATATGTTCGAAAGTAGTTGGTATGTTAGAAAATTATCGTAACAGGAAAAATTGAAAAGAGGGAAATGATATGTCAAATCCAGCTTATTTATGGTTAACGGATGAAAATGGCTCTCCTGTAGTTGGAGGGTGTTGCGTCCTGGGGCGTGTAGGATCTATCGAGATAAAGTCGTTGTCACATCACATGACTATTCCAACAGATTCGAGTACGGGGAAGTTAACCGGTACGCGTATCCATACGCCAATTTTGTTTCAAAAAGAGTTTGACCGGGTAACCCCTCTTTTATATCGCGCTATTAGTCGTGGATATACCCTCAAATCAGCAGAAATAAAAATGTATCAAATAGTAGATGCAGGCAGGGAGGTCGAATATTTTAATATCTTTATGGAAAACGTAAAAATCACGGGTATTACACCCAGCCTTCATCCGGGTTCCGGTACTGGAACACATTTAGAAAACATTGAGCTTCGCTACGAGTCTATTCAGTGGAAGTATGTTGATGGAAACATCGCCTTTAAGGACAGCTGGAACGAACGCTGTGTGGCATGAGTGCCCTGTACTCAACAAAAACATGCCACCTCCGGGTGGCCCCCCTCTTTTATACCCAACTTTACCTTCATACCCAGCTATTTTGACTACCCTTAATACCCCAAGCGGTAAAAAAGGAGGCAACAATGGCCTATCAGACAGTGAATCCTGCCAACAACAAACTCATCAAAGAATATCCTTCTCATACTGATGCTGACGTCGAAGCGGCGCTGAAAACGGCTGATGCGCTCTACCATTCCGACTGGTCAAAAGGCAGCATCGACAAGCGCCTGGCGGTGCTGCACAAGCTGGCGGATCTCATTGATTCCCGCAGCGAAGAGCTGGCAAAAATCGCCAGCGTGGAGATGGGGAAACTCATTGCCCAGAGCCGCGGCGAGGTAAAACTCTGCGCGCAGATCGCTCGTTACTATGCGGATAACGCGAAGCAGCATCTCGCCCCGGTGAAATACCCGTCGGAGCTCGGCGAGGCGTGGGTTGAGCATCACCCCATCGGCGTGGTGATGGCCGTGGAGCCGTGGAACTTCCCCTATTACCAGCTGATGCGCGTGCTGGCCCCGAACCTCGCGGCAGGTAACCCGGTGATCGCCAAACATGCCAGCATCGTGCCGCACTGTGCCGAAACCTTCGCCCACCTTGTGCGTGAAGCCGGTGCCCCGGACGGAGCCTGGACCAACCTGTTTATCTCTTCAGATCAGGTAGCGAAGATCATCGCGGACGACCGTGTGCAGGGTGCAGCGCTCACCGGGTCTGAAAAGGCCGGTAGCGTGGTGGCGGCTCAGGCGGCGAAGCACATCAAAAAATCGACCCTCGAACTGGGCGGTAACGACGTATTCGTAGTGCTCGACGATGCAGACCTGGAGAAGGCGGTGAAGATTGGCGTCAACGCGCGCCTTGCCAACGCCGGGCAGGTCTGTACCGCGGCTAAGCGCTTTATTCTGCACGAGAAAATCGCGGAGCAGTTCCTGACTAAATACACCGAGGCCTTTAAGCAGGTGAAGATCGGCGATCCGCTGGATGAGAGCACCACGCTTGGCCCGCTCTCCTCAAAAGACGCGCTGGAAACCCTGACCAGACAGGTAGAAGAGGCGGTGAAAAACGGCGCGACGCTGCACTACGGCGGCAAGCCGGTGCAGGGTGAGGGCAGCTTCTTTGAACCGACCATCCTGACCAACATCACTCGCGATAACCCGGCGTACTTCGAGGAGTTCTTCGGGCCGGTGGCGCAGATCTACGTGGTGAAAGACGACGAGGAGGCGGTCAAACTCGCCAACGACTCGCACTACGGTCTGGGCGGCGCGATCTTCAGCAAAGACACCGATCGCGCTAAAAAGATGGCCTCGAAAATCGAGACCGGGATGGTGTGGATCAACTGGCTCACCGATACCGCCGCAGAGCTGCCGTTTGGCGGCGTGAAGCGTTCCGGTTACGGGCGTGAGCTGTCGGATCTGGGGATCAAAGAGTTTGTGAACCAGAAGCTGGTGGTGATCCGCCGATAGGCATTTATCCGACCCTCTCCCCACAGGGGAGAGGGAATAAACCCGCGCCTTAAAGTGATTCGCATAAATGTGACATAAGATTATATCTGTGTCATTAATTAGCTAGCGCCCTCACAATTCACAGAGAAACAATCCCCTGTTTCTGGATAAGCATTGACCTGTTGCTAGTATGAAACCGCTAATCATACACCTGCAAGAGGATACAATGATAAACAGAAACCGTATGATCGTGAACTGTATTGTGGCATCCCTGGCCTGCACATGGACCCTGACAGCGCGAGCTGAAACCCCCTCAACCGAAGTCAAAATCGTGCGCGATGAGTACGGCATGCCGCATATCTACGCCGATGATACCTACCGCCTGTTCTATGGTTACGGCTATGTCGTCGCCCAGGATCGCCTGTTCCAGATGGAGATGGCGCGACGCAGCACCCAGGGACAGGTGGCGGAAGTGCTGGGCCAAACCTTTGTTAAATTCGACAAGGACATTCGCCAGAACTTCTGGCCGGAGACGATCCGCGCGCAGATTGATGCCCTGGACGCCGATGACAAAGCCATTCTGCAGGGCTATGCCGACGGGATGAACGCCTGGATAGACCAGGTCAACCGCGATCCCGGCAAGCTGCTGCCAAAGCAGTTCACCACCTTCGGCTTTGCGCCAAAACGCTGGGAAGCCTTCGACGTGGCGATGGTGTTTGTTGGCACCATGGCGAACCGTTTTTCGGACGCTAATAGCGAAATCGACAATCTGGCTCTGCTCACCGCGCTAAAAGATAAATACGGCGAAAAAGGGATGGCGGTGTTTAACCAGCTGAAATGGCTGGTGAACCCGGCGGCGCCCACCACCATCGCCCCGCAGGAGAGTCAGTATCCGGTTAAATTCGATCTGACCACCACCCAGACCGCCGCGCTGCTGCCGCGCTACGACATGACGCCGCCGATGCTGGACCGGCCAGCGAAAGGGGATGATGGCGGGCTGCTGGCGCTGACCTCGGCGCAAAACCGCGAGACTATCATGGCGCAGTTCGTCCACGGTGGCGCTAACGGTCTGGCGGGGTATCCCACCACCAGCAACATGTGGGTGCTGGGCAAAAGCAAATCACAGGACGCCAAAGCGATCATGGTCAATGGCCCGCAGTTTGGCTGGTATGCGCCAGCCTACACCTACGGCATCGGCTTACACGGCGCGGGCTATGATGTGACGGGGAATACGCCGTTCGCCTATCCGGGGCTGGTGTTTGGCCATAACGGCACCATCTCCTGGGGATCGACCGCCGGGTTCGGCGATGATGTCGACATCTTTGCGGAACAACTCTCTGCCGATAAACCCGGCTACTACCTGCATAACGGCGAGTGGGTGAAGATGCTCAGCCGGGAAGAGACGATCAAGGTCAAAGACGGGCAGCCGGAGACCTTTACCGTTTACCGCACCCTTCACGGCAACGTGATCAAGACCGACACCGCCACCCAGACGGCCTATGCCAAAGCCCGCGCCTGGGAGGGTAAAGAGGTGGCGTCTCTGCTGGCCTGGACCCATCAGATGAAGGCCAAAAACTGGCAGGAGTGGACGCAGCAGGCGGCGAAGCAGGCGCTGACCATCAACTGGTACTACGCGGATATCGACGGCAATATCGGCTATGTCCATGGCGGGGCCTATCCGAAGCGCCAGCCGGGGCACGATCCGCGCCTGCCGGTGCCGGGTACCGGCAAGTGGGACTGGCAGGGGCTGCTGTCGTTCGATCTCAATCCAAAGGTCTACAACCCGAAATCGGGCTATATCGCCAACTGGAACAACTCTCCGCAGCAGGGGTATCCGGCCTCGGATCTTTTTGCCTTCCTGTGGGGCAGTGCGGATCGCGTGACTGAGATCAGCCAGCTTATCGATAAACAACCCACCTTCACTTACGAACAGGCCTGGGATCTGATTAAGCAAACCAGCCGTCAGGATCTGACCCGTCGGCTGTTTTTACCTTCCCTGCAAAATGCCACTGCGCAACTGCCGGGAGAGGATCCGCGTCAGCAGATGGTGAAATTGCTCAGCGACTGGGACGGGGAGAACCTGCTCAATGACGACGGCAAAACCCTGCAACAGCCGGGCTCGGCGATCCTCAATGCCTGGCTGACCAGCATGCTGAAGCAGACCGTCGCGGCGGCGGTACCGCAGCCGTTCGACAAGTGGTACAGCGCCAGCGGGTATGAAACCACCCAGGACGGGCCGACCGGTTCGCTGAACATCAGCGTGGGGGCGAAGCTGCTGTATGAGGCATTGCAGGGGGACAAGTCCGCGATCCCGCAGACGGTGGATCTGTTTAACGGCAAGCCGCAGCAGGAGGTGATTTTAGCCGCCCTGCAAGAGGCCTGGCAGACGCTGTCGAAGCAGTACGGCAACGACATCGCTCAGTGGAAAACCCCGGCGATGGCGCTGACCTTCCGCGCGAACAACTTCTTTGGCGTGCCCCAGGCGGCCCCGGAAGAGGCGGTGCATCAGGCGGAGTATCAGAACCGCGGTACGGAGAACGACATGATTGTCTTCTCGCCGACCTCGCAAAAAGCGCCGGTGCTGGCGTGGGATGTGATGGCCCCCGGGCAGAGCGGTTTTATCGCTCCGGACGGTACGCCGGATAAGCACTATCGCGATCAGCTTAAGATGTATGAAACCTTCGGGCGTAAACCGCTGTGGTTAACCCCGCAGGAGGTGGCGGCGCATCAGGAGTCGCAGGAAGTGTTGCAGGTGCAACGGTAAGAGTGAGTGCAGTTTTGCCCGGCGGCGCTGCGCTTGCACGGGCCTACGTGATCCGTAGGCTTGATAAGCGCAGCGCCATCAGGTGCTTTAGAAGCTTACGCCGCCGCCAACGTAGGCGCCGTCAATCAGGGTGTGGTTCGGGCGGCCGTCTTTGCCATCAACGCTCACGTGGCGGTAACCCACTTTCAGCGTGACGGGTTTGACCGGGGTCCAGCTCACGCCGCCGTTGGCTTCAACGTAGTTTTTCACGCTGTTGTTCAGCCCTTCCGGGGCGACATAACCTTCACCGAACACGTTAATGCTGTCGGTCAGAGCAACGTTTACGCCGCCGCCGACAGGGAACGCCACGCCGTTATCGCCTTTTTTTGGCCCGATGTAGATGGCTTTTGCCCCCGCATTCAGCATTACCGGGCCCACTTCAACGTTGTAGCCCGCGCCAACGCCGCCGGTCTGGGTGCCGTCGTCGGTGTTTTTCAGCCAGTTGCTTTCGGCATACAGACCTGAGGAAGATTTACCCATCTCAAGGTTCAGGTTGGTAAAGTTTTTGCTCTGCTCAATGCTGCCGCCCATCGCCATCGCGGAGCCAGAGATCGCGGTCAGTGCAGAAAGAATGAAGATATTAAGCTTTTTCATGTTTTATGCCTCGTCATCTAATTTGTCTGCGCACACCCTAACAGGCGAGGTTTACGGCTGCAAATGTGACCATGAGCGAGGTTTTATGCTGATTTTGTTTGGAAATTGTGCTGATGATGTGTTTGAAAGGTTTCGATACCGCCGCGTCAATCGTTAAGTTTTTCACGTTGAGAGGCGGTTTAGATTATTGGCTAAATAGAAGCTGAACGGTGGGGAAAAACTGGTTAGCCATGAATTAATTGGAGTTCTTATAATTTCCAATAATGTTTCTGATGTAACAGATAAATACGTGGATTTACATTTTGAGCGGTAACTTTACTGCCTTTCGCCCGGCTGCCCCCGGTGGCGCTGCGCTTACCGGAGCTACATGACCGTAGGCCTGATAAGCGCAGCGCCATCAGGCATTTTCCCCTCACCCTAACCCTCTCCCCATAGGGGAGAGGGGACAGTCTGTGCGGCTATTTACGCAACGCCGCGAACCCCGCCCGGATCTCATCTTCCGGCAATTCTAAACCGATAAACACCATCACGCTGTGCGGCGGCTCGTCGCCCCACGGGCGGTCCCAGTCGGCGCTGTACAGGCGCTGCACGCCCTGGAACAGCAGGCGGTTCGGTTCGCCGTCGATCCACAGCATCCCTTTGTAGCGCAGTAGTTTGTCGGCAAACGACAGCAGCAGGTTCTCCATTACCCGTGAGACCTCGCTGATATCCACCGGGTAATCCAACTCGACGACAATCGAGGAGACGTCGTTCTGCTTGTCGGCCATAAAGTGGAAACGCGGTCTGGTGGTGACGTTCTCTTCCAGCATAAAGCCGTTGGTGTTGAACAGCTGTGCCAGGTCGATATCGCCAAAGGTGACGGTATAGATTGGCGCGCGCGAGTTGATGCGCGTCAGGCGTTCGCGGAGTTTATCGCTCTCGCCCGCCACGTCGGTTTTGGTCAGCAGGATGCGGTCGGCGTAGCCCACCTGCGACTGGGCGATGGTGAACTGGTTCATCTGGTCGTCGGCGTGCACCGCGTCGACCAGGGCGATCACGCCGTCCAGCAGATAGCGCTGACAGAGGAGCTCGTGGGAGAAAAAGGTCTGGATAATCGGGCCAGGGTCGGCCATGCCGGTGCACTCAATCACCAGGCGGTCGAAATCGATCTCACCGCGATCGCGGCTGTCGAGCAGGTCGAGCAGGGCATCTTCAAGTTCGTTTGAGCGGGTGCAGCAGATGCAGCCGTTGGTCAGGGTTTTGATCTGGGTTGCGCGATCGCCAATCAGCTGGTCGTCCACCGAGACTTCACCGAACTCGTTCTCGATAACCGCGATTTTGAAGCCGTGCTGTTCGTTGAGGATGTGGCGCAGCAGGGTGGTTTTGCCGGCGCCGAGAAAGCCGGTGAGTAGGGTAACTGCAATCGGTGTCATGGTTTCTCCTTCAGCAGCAGCGTACGCCGCCTTCTCCACCTCCGCCGTAGCGCGCTTCCTGACGCTCGCGGAAGAATTCGTTGTAGGTCATGTACGGCTTATCCGGATGGTTGGTCTTCATATGCTCAACGTAGTTGTCATAGTCCGGAATGCCAATCAGCATTTTCGCCGCCTGACCGAGGTATTTTTTTGCTTCGCCTAAGTTACCAAACATAACCCATCCTGATAAGAAAAAGCCCGGCGAGGGGGAATCGCCGGGCGTTGTTTCCCCTCACCCCGGCCCTCTCCCCAAAGGGGAGAGGGGGAAGAGAGTGGATTAATGGTGTGAAGAGGTCTTCACGCCGCCTTCAGGAACCGGGACGTACGGGGTCTCTTTATCGGTACGGCCGTCGGCGTTACGCACTTTCATCCAGGTTTTGATGCCGTAGAAGATGATGCTGTAGACCACCACCAGGAACAGAATGCTCAGACCCGCGTTGGTGTAGTTGTTCACCACGATATGGTTCATGTTGGCAACCTGCTGGGCCGTCAGCTCACCGCCGCCTGCGGCAATCTTCTCTTTGTACTGGTTAGCCATGAAGAAGAAGCCTTCCAGCTGCGGGTTGGTGCTGAACAGTTTCAGACCCAGCGCCCAGGTGGTGCAGAGCAGCAGCCAGAGGGCTGGCACCACGGTCACCCAGATGTATTTAGTGCGCTTCATCTTCACCAGCACCACGGTGCCGAGCACCAGGGCGACCGCCGCCAGCATCTGGTTAGAGATACCGAACAGTGGCCACAGGCTCTTCACGCCGCCCAGCGGGTCGACAACGCCCTGATAAAGCAGATAACCCCACAGGCCAACGCAGCCCGCGGTGCCCAGGATACCCGCCACCAGCGAGTCGGTTTTCTTCAGGAACGGCACGAAGTTACCCAGCAGATCCTGCAGCATAAATCGGCCTGCACGGGTACCGGCGTCCAGCGCGGTGAGGATGAACAGCGCCTCGAACAGAATACCGAAGTGGTACCAGAAGCCCATGTCCGCCCATGGCAGCACTTTGTGGAACACGTGAGCGATACCGACCGCCAGGGTCGGTGCGCCACCGGCACGGTTCAGAACCGACGGTTCGCCGATGTCCTTCGCGGTCTGCATGATCTGCTCAGGGGAGATCACAAAGCCCCAGGAACTGACGGTCGCCGCCGCGTGGGCGCTCGCATCTTTCAGCTGCGCCATGATCAGCGCCGCGTTGTCACCGCCCATCTCATGCAGGTTCGGCATGGTGATGCCCAGGCCTGCTGGTGGGGTGTTCATCGCGAAGTAGAGACCCGGCTCGATGATGGACGCTGCCACCAGCGCCATGATGGCCACGAAGGACTCCATCAGCATTGCGCCGTAGCCGATCAGACGGGCGTCGTTTTCGTTCGCCAGCAGTTTTGGCGTGGTGCCGGAGGCGATCAGGGCGTGGAAGCCAGAGACCGCACCGCAGGCGATGGTGATAAACAGGAACGGGAACAGCGCGCCTTTCCACAGTGGACCGGTACCGTCAACGTACTGGGTCACCGCAGGCATTTTCAACTCAGGGTTGATGATCACGATGCCGATCGCCAGCCCGACGATCACGCCGATTTTCAGGAAGGTCGCCAGATAGTCGCGCGGCGCCAGAATCAGCCATACCGGCAGCAGGGCAGAGACAAAGGCATAGCCAACCAGTACGAAGGTGATGGTGGTGTCTTTAAAGGTCAGCGCCGGGCCCCAGTACGGGTCGTGGGCAATCACGCCGCCGAAGTAAATCGACGCCACCAGCAGCACAATCCCGATCACCGACACTTCACCCACGCGGCCAGGACGCAGGAATCGCATGTAGATCCCCATGAACAGCGCAATCGGCACGGTTGAGCAGACGGTGAACACGCCCCACGGGCTTTCCGCCAGCGCTTTCACCACGATCAGCGCCAGCACCGCAAGGATGATGATCATGATCAGGAAGCAGCCGAACAGGGCGATGGTGCCCGGCACGCGGCCCATCTCTTCTTTGATCATCTCACCCAGAGATGCGCCGTTACGGCGGGAAGAGATAAACAGCACCATAAAGTCCTGCACCGCACCCGCCAGCACCACGCCCGCGAGCAGCCACAGGGTACCCGGCAGGTAGCCCATCTGCGCCGCCAGGACCGGGCCGACCAGCGGACCCGCGCCTGCGATGGCCGCAAAGTGGTGACCAAACAGCACGTAGCGGTTGGTTGGCACGTAGTTCAGGCCGTCATTGTTGATGACCGCCGGGGTGGCGCGGGTCGGGTCGAGCTTCATGACCTTCTGCGCGATGTAGAGACTGTAGTAGCGGTACGCCACCAGATAGACCGACACGGAGGCCACGACGATCCACAGGGCGCTGATGTGCTCGCCGCGGCGCAGGGCGACGACGGCCAGACAACAGGCACCGAGGATCCCGAGCAGCAGCCAGGGAACGTGCTTAAGTAGTTTTTTGATATCCATAATAAGACCTGGTTTTTTAGATGAAAAAAGCGTCAGGGTTCGCTGTGAGAGATGTTGGTTATTGCTGCGGCGATCTTGCCAGAGCCTCGCGCGTGTAAAGGAAGGTAAATCTGTGAGTGGTTATATGGCGGGATGAACGGTCAACAGCGAGGGCGAGTGGTTCAGGCTCGCCGTCGGTAGGGGAAATAGTGTGAAGCGGATCACGATGTCAGGGGGAGCACTCCACCTCAGCCAGATAGGTTTCCAGAGTGGCAACGAACTTCTGCCTCAGCCAGGCCGGTTCCAGCACCTGAATGTTGGGCAGCCAGTAGAAGAGCAGGGGCAGGATCTGGTTTTCATGGGCCGCGTGGCAGCGCAGGGTAATGCCGTGTTTGTCTTCCGCCAGAACCTCCTGGCCGGGCAGCAGATCGCGGCGTTTAAAATAGTGCGCGATGGCGGCGGGAATAAGGACATCCACTTCGAAAGTCTCTTCGCTGACCCACGGGTCGGGATTCTTTTCCAGCAATTCGAGGGTGTCGTTATCCGGAGTGAAGGTTTCGCTGCGAATATCCAGCCACTGGATCAGGCTTAAAGAAAACGATTTCAATCTGCCGTTTTCGGTGGCTTGTAAATACCATATATTCTTTTTGTTAATTACTTTATAAGGATTAACCTGTCGGGTCTTTCCTTTATACAGGATCTGGCAAACCTGCTGGCTCTTAATCGCCTTTTCGAAGGCCGCCAGCTGGGCGTGAATATCCCATTTCTCTTTTCGCTCGGCATCGCCACCGAGGATCATAATATGGTTTTCTTCCGCTCTTGCCTCCAGTTTCTCCCAGAAATCGCCCCCCTTTTCAGGGAAATAGTCATCCACATTCAGGAAGTTAGCAATGACGTGATGCAGCCCCTGACCGGCATGACCCTGCGGGGCATGAATAAGCCGGTACTGCCCGTCTCCGGTGTACTCCACAATCGGCGAAAGTGCATTCAGATCGCGATAGACGGTGCGCTCAGTAATATTAAATTTATGCATCAATGCCTGGCGGTTAACCACGCCGTGTAAATGAAGCTCCAGCAGAATATCTACCAACCTTTCAGCCGAGCGACTCCTGGTCGGAATTGTCATATAAGCTTTCCCGTGAACTAAAACATTGCTGTGAATTATGCCGGTGCAGGCTGACAAAATATGTCAGTGCAGGGTTCGGCAAATAAATTTGTCTTAGGTTATAACGGCCAGGTTTAGGATAAACATTAGGGATTTTTACAACGAGGGGATAAAAGCGAGGGGCAGATCGGATCCGCCGGGGCAATTTCCCCGGCGCGCAGCGAATTAGTGTTCGGGTTCGGAATCGGTAAGGGCTTCCGGCAGGGGAAGGGCCGTCGGGACGTTGAGCCAGTCGGACTTCCCGTAAAACACGGCGTTGATCTGCGTGTGATAGAGCAGATGGGTACGAAAACGCTGGAACAGCTGTTTGTCCGGGGCGAAGTTCGCCTGCCAGAACTGGTTCAGCGGCCCCTGCCAGGTTAAGCCGTCGATGTCGTACAGCGCTTTGCCCATTACCTTCAGCGGTTTGTTGTGGATCAGCGCCGACAGCCCGGCGGTGCTGTTAACGGTGATCACCCCCCGGGTGTGGGTCAACAGGGCGGGCAGGGAGAGGTCGTGGATATAGATCACCCGGCCAGCGATGCCGTATTTCTCGCACAGGGTGTTAATCAGCACGCCATAAAAACGGTGACCACGATCCATCGGGTGATGCTTGAACACCAGATGGCGCTCCTTCGGCGCATGGCGGGCAAAGGAGCGGATCACGGTTTCGATATAGTCACGCACGTCTTTATACGGGCTGTGGTGAATAATCTGGCTGTCGTTATAGACCTGCAAAATCGCCAGGTAGTACTCGTTATCCAGCGTCTGGGTGATATGGCTCAGCATGTGGCGCTGCTTCCAGCGGTACCACAGCTTGCGGCGACCGGCACGGAACCAGCAGCGCATCTCATACCACGGGGAAAACGACTTGTGGTGGCGGTAGCCGCGATAGCGATGGCGGCCAAACCAGCCCGCCGCGTAGTAGAGCATGGCGTGGGCGGCGCGGTTAAAGGCGCTCGGCTTCCACGGCGTCGGGGTCGGCAGCTCCGGCAGGGGCTGTTCGCGGTAGTATTTCGCGTCGATGGGCATCGAGGAGAAGGCGTTCACGCCGCCTTTTTCGAGGGTGATATAGAACGGACGGAAATACCCCTCCTCAAACGCGAGAAAGTCGATGGATTTACTGCGCGCCCACTTCTTCGCTTCGATATGCATCGGACGGCAATCGCCGAAGCAGACGATGGTATCGAAGGCGTAGTCTTTGTGCAGATCGCGCAGCCAGAAGGCAAAGTTTTTCACCGGGCCGGTGTAGTGCAGCGACGTCTCTTTCGCGGCATACCAGGCATCTCCGGCATTAAAGCAGACCTGCTTCACTTCGCGGTGGCTGTGCTGCAGCCAGGTCGCCAGACGCGCAAAGCAGGGGCCCATCGGTCCTTGTAACAAAAGATATCGGCGGCCATTGAGTAAATGGCGGATAGCTTGCTCTTCCATTTCGTTTCCCAGATCCGTTTGATGAGACAGGTGAGTTAACGGCTTGATGACCGCTTTTCTTTAATTTTCAGGGATAAATAGTTTTCTAACGAAGCGTCTGCGCCAGATAGCTCAGTTTGAGCTGCCAGCGCTGCCAGCGGCTGGCTTTTTGCGATGAGGAGTTACCCTGCACGGCCAGCTGGCGTATTAACTGTTCCGGGCTCATCCACAGCCCGCTCTGCCAGTCGATGTAGCGCGGATAGGCCACCAGCGTCAGATAGACCAGCGCTGCCAGGGGCAAGGTGCGCTGGCGACGCGGGGCAGGGTGCATATCTTCGGTCAGCCCCCAGCCGCTGTAGAACGGCTGGCCCCAGGTGGTGACCTTCACCCCCTGCACCAGCGCTTCGAACCCGCTCAGCGAGGTCATGGTGTGCAGCTCGTCCACGTGGGGATAGAGGCTGGTGAGACCCAGATCCAGCACCTGGCTGTCGACGCAGCTGGCCAGACAGGCGTCCGAGATGGCGCCTGCCCGGTTGCCCGCCACCACGTCCGGGTGCGGTTTAAACAGGATGTGCGCCTCCGGTCTTGCGGCGCGTACCGCCCACAGCAGCGCTTCGTTGCTGCGCACGACCGGGCTGCCGGTGAGGATCGAGGCATCGCCATCCACCTGGCCCACCACCAGCACCAGCGTTCGACCGTCCCCCGGTGGGGTAAACGGCTGGACGGTGCCAACGTTGTATTTGCTCACCCCGTGCCGGCGAAGCAGATCCACCAGCGCGGCACCGCGGGTTAACTCCTGGTCGGTGAGCTGATGCTGATTAAGCAGCTGCTCCAGCCCGCTCGGACGGCGGCTGTCGAAGTAGATCCCCACCGGGTCGATGGAGAGCGACGACGGGCGGCACAGGTTCGAGCCCAGCCCCCGGGAGCGGATAAAGCCATCTTCCACCCGGATGGCGCTCTGGAGTTCAGGGTGGCGGCTGCCCCACACCAGCACCTGCTCGTCGGCGGCCAGCTGTTGCGGTAACGTGCGCACAAAGCGCAGCTCCTCGGCCAGCGGCTGGCAGAAGGCGCGCATAAAGGCGCGCTTCCACAGCGAGAAGCCCACCATGTAGAGGCGGCGATACTGTGGCGCAGGACTCTGCTGACCGGCAACGATCTCCAGTACCTGCTCCACTTCGCAGCGCTGGCCCAGCACTGGGTCCAGATAGCGTGGATAGAGGATCAGCGCCGCCGCTACCAGCTGGGGCAGGCTGACCTGCGTCTGGCGACGCGGGCAGGATTTGCTGTCGTGGGTTAATCCCCACCCGGCGTAAAACGGCATGCCGAAGCAGTACACCGTTTTGCCGAGCAGCAGCGCTTCAAAGCCCATCTGGGAGGAGACGGTATAGACCGCCTCCACCTCGTTCAGCAGGGCGTGGGGATGGCAGTGATCGGCCACCACTTCCACGTCATCCAGTTCCAGACGCGCCAGCACGCCGCTCTTTTTACCCAGCCGGGTATCCGGATGGGTACGCAGCAGCAGGCGGGCGCCCGGGTGGTTACGTCGCGCCGCCGCCACCATCTCAACAAAATCGTCTTCGCTCGCCAGCGCGCCGGGGATGGAGAGATCCCCCGCCACCTGGTCGATCAGCAAGATTTTCGGGCGCGCGTCGCCGTGCAGACGTGCCGCCAGGGCGTCGGGTAAACCGCTGCCCGCGGCATAGCAGTTGTACTTGGTGATGCCGTGTCGCAGCAGCGCAGACACCAGTGCCTCAGCGCGGACCAGCATCTTGTCATCGCATGGCGTGGCAATCAGCTGCTCAAGGCGGCTCGGCTGGCGGGCGTCGTAGTAAATACCTACAGGATCGGCGATCAGGGAGACGGCTTTGCCCCCTCGGGCGGGATGGCCAATATACCCGATAAAGCCATCTTCCAGCTGCCAGTACGGCAACCCGAGTTCATGGGCTTTTTGTTTGATCTGGCGGGTATTGGCTTTCTGGCCCCAGCCGACCAGGACATCGTCTTGCGCCAGCGGCATGCTGGATTTGAAGGCGTGTAACGGGCGGCCCAGCATCGGCTCGAGCTGCGCTTTTCGGGCCAGGATCCCGGCTGAACCTGTATAGAATTTCATTTGTGCTCTGTCAGAAAACGCCCCGCGTCACTGCGGGGCGTGGGACTCAGAAGTACTCTGCGTCAGGGAAGGATTTGGCAACGCTGTCTTTGGCGGAGGTGAGGATCTCGGTGTCGATTTCAGGCCAGGTAATACCAATGGTCTCATCGTTCCAGCGGATGCCGCGGTCGCTCTCCGGCGCATAGTAGTTGGTGGTTTTGTACAGGAACTCGGCGGTGTCGCTCAGGGTCATGAAGCCGTGGGCGAAGCCTTCCGGGATCCACAGCTGACGCTTGTTCTCGCCAGACAGGTGCACGCCCACCCACTGACCAAAGGTCGGGGAGCTTTTACGGATATCCACCGCCACGTCGAACACTTCACCGGCCACGCAACGGACCAGTTTGCCCTGCGCATGCGGCGCCAGCTGGTAGTGCAGACCACGTAACACGCCTTTTGACGATTTGGAGTGGTTGTCCTGCACGAAGTTTACGCTGCGGCCAATGGCGGCTTCGAACTGCTGGTGGTTAAAGCTTTCGAAGAAGAAGCCACGGTCATCACCAAACACTTTTGGCTCAAAGATGAAGACGTCGGGAATTGCGGTCTGAATTACGTTCATGATTACGGCCTGATTCTTAAATGGGGCATGACGCCCCAGGAGTTAATGATGACTACTTGAGCATTTTCAGCAGATATTGCCCGTAAGCATTCTTGGCCAGCGGCGCGGCTAATTTGCGCACCTGATCGGCATCGATAAACTTCAGACGGTAGGCAATCTCTTCAGGACAGGCCACTTTCAGCCCCTGACGGGTTTCGATGGTCTGGATGAAGTTGCTGGCCTCAATCAGGCTCTCATGGGTGCCGGTATCAAGCCAGGCGTAACCACGACCCATCATGGCGACCGACAAGTTCCCCTGCTCCAGGTAGATACGGTTCACGTCGGTGATTTCCAGCTCGCCGCGCGGGGACGGTTTCAGGCTTTTGGCAATCTCAACCACGCGGTTGTCGTAGAAGTAGAGCCCGGTTACAGCATAGTTGCTCTTCGGCTCCAGCGGTTTCTCTTCCAGAGAAATGGCGGTGCCTTCGCGGTCGAACTCCACCACGCCGTAACGCTCAGGATCGTGAACGTGATAGGCAAAGACGGTCGCGCCTGCGGGTTTCGCCGCAGCGGCTTCCAGCTGTTTCTGCAGGTCGTGACCGTAGAAGATGTTATCGCCCAGCACCAGCGCGCAGTCGTCGTCGCCGATGAACTCTTCGCCGAGGATAAAGGCCTGAGCCAGACCGTCCGGGCTTGGCTGCACTTTGTACTGCAGGTTCAGGCCCCACTGGCTGCCGTCGCCGAGCAGCTGCTCAAAGCGCGGGGTGTCCTGCGGGGTGCTGATGATCAGAATGTCGCGGATACCGGCCAGCATCAGGGTGCTCAGCGGGTAGTAGATCATGGGTTTGTCATAGATTGGCAGCAGCTGCTTGCTCACCGCCATCGTCACCGGATACAGACGAGTGCCTGACCCACCGGCCAGAATAATACCTTTACGCTTGCTCATAATCCTTCAATTCTTCTCTGTTGCTCTGGAGGGCGGCGAAACGCCACCCCTGGCATATGTTTGATTGCTGCAGAGGGAGCTAAAAACGCCGCTCCCCGACAAATGTCCATGTCGATAAAACAAGGCATGCATAGCATACCCTGATGCGTTTACTTGCCAAGGATTTCAGCAAGCATGCGATCGACGCCGATAGTCCAGTCCGGCAGCGTCATCCCGAAGGTGCGCTGGAACTTGCTGGTATCGAGACGGGAGTTATGCGGACGTTTAGCCGGCGTCGGGAACGCGCTGGTTGGCACCGCATTGACCTGAGTCACCGCCAGCTCAACGCCTGCCGCACGCGCGGTTGCGAACACCCGCTGGGCATAGTCGAACCAGGTGGTGGTGCCGGAGGCGATCAGGTGATAAAGACCGGCAACCTCCGGTTTATCCTGGGCGATACGGATCGCATGCGCCGTGCAGTCGGCCAGCAGCTCTGCCCCGGTCGGCGCACCAAACTGATCGTTGATCACCGACATCTCGCTACGCTCTTTACCGAAGCGCAGCATGGTTTTGGCGAAGTTCGCGCCACGGGCAGCATAGACCCAGCTGGTGCGGAACACCAGGTGACGGGAGCAGAGGGCCGCAGCCTGCTCCCCCGCCAGCTTGGTTTCGCCGTAGACGTTCAGCGGCGCGGTCTGGTCGGTTTCTACCCAGGGTTTTTCACCGCTGCCGTTGAAGACGTAGTCGGTGGAGTAATGCACCAGCCAGGCGCCCAGCGCTTCGGCTTCTTTGGCGATGGCGGCTACGCTTGTGGCGTTGAGCAGCTCGGCAAAGTCGCGCTCGCTCTCGGCTTTATCCACCGCGGTATGGGCGGCGGCGTTGACGATGACGTCCGGCTTCAGCAGACGCACGGTCTCGGCCACGCCTTCCGGGTTGCTGAAGTCGCCACAGTAATCGGTAGAGTCAAAATCCACCGCAGTAATACGACCCAGCGGCAGCAGGGCGCGCTGCAGCTCCCAGCCCACCTGGCCATTTTTGCCGAACAGCAGAATATGCATCAGTTACGCTCCTGGTAGTTCTTCGCGATCCAGTCCTGATAACTGCCGCATTTGACGTTGTTGACCCACTGCTGGTTATCCAGGTACCACTGCACGGTTTTGCGGATGCCGGACTCGAAGGTCTCCTGCGGCTGCCAGTTCAGCTCGTGGCTCATTTTGCTGGCATCGATAGCGTAGCGGCGGTCGTGGCCCGGACGGTCAGTCACGTAGGTGATCTGGTCGCGGTAGGAACCGGTCTTCGGCACTATCTCGTCGAGCAGGTCGCAGATGGTGTGGACCACGTCCAGGTTCTGCTTCTCGTTATGGCCGCCGATGTTGTAGGTCTCGCCCACCACGCCGGTAGTCACCACGGTGTAGAGGGCACGGGCATGATCTTCCACGTACAGCCAGTCGCGGATCTGATCGCCTTTGCCGTAGATTGGCAGCGCTTTGCCGTCCAGCGCGTTGAGGATCACCAGCGGGATCAGCTTCTCAGGGAAGTGATACGGGCCGTAGTTGTTGGAGCAGTTGGTGACGATGGTCGGCAGACCATAGGTACGACGCCACGCGCGCACCAGGTGATCGCTGGAGGCTTTTGACGCGGAGTACGGGCTGCTTGGCGCGTATGGCGTGGTTTCGGTAAAGAGCGGCAGCTCGGTACCCGCGCTCACTTCATCCGGGTGTGGCAGATCGCCGTACACTTCGTCGGTAGAAATGTGGTGGAAACGGAACGCCTGCTTGCGGGCTTCGTCCAGCTCGCTCCAGTAAGCGCGGGCCGCTTCCAGCAGCGTGTAGGTGCCGACGATATTGGTTTCGATAAAATCGGCCGGGCCGGTGATGGAGCGATCCACGTGGCTCTCGGCGGCCAGATGCATGACGGCATCCGGTTGATGGGCAGCAAAGACCCGATCCAGCTCTGCACGATTGCAGATATCCACCTGTTCAAAGGCGTAACGGTCGCTTGCTGCGACCTCGGCCAGCGACTCCAGGTTGCCCGCGTAGGTAAGCTTATCAAGGTTGATCACCGCATCCTGAGTATCACGGATGATATGGCGAACAACAGCAGAACCGATAAAACCGGCTCCACCGGTTACAAGGATTTTCATAAGCGATTTTTACTTTTCTATTGGATGAAATGGTCACCAGAACACAATCACTGCTATCCGTTCAGACCGTGTTTTAGCGTCAGGCAGTTTTAACTGATTAACGAGTATGAATATTCCTTCGCATTATTCGCCAGGGTCTGACGTTTCTGCCCGGAATTTACCAGCAGCGCCAGCGTGTCGATCCACTTCTGCGGATCGTTATTCAGCAGCACGCCATTGATATTTTGTTCGATAAAGTCACTGTAGGGCGCGCAATTGCTGTAAACACCCACCGCGCCCATGCGGACGAAATCATAAAATTTTACCGGCCCGCGCGCCATATTAAATTCAGATTCGAGTAAAGGTGCCAGCCCGATATCGATCTGGTGATGCTGGGTGTAATCCAGATAGTTCTGCCAGCTCATGGGATGCAGGACCGTCACGCGGGGCAGGTCGCGATAGAGCTTATAGATTTCGTGCTCGCCAAAGATCTCAAAACTGGCCTGCGGACACTGGGCCAGCACGCCTTCCATCACCTCGCGCAGCCAGTACTTTTCTGCCTGGTGCGAGCTTGAGCCGTGGTAGGCAATCTTCACCGGCTTTTTAACCGCCAGCAGCTTTGGTGTGGGCTGCGCGGGCACCACATCGGGGTTGAGGTGGGCATATTTATTGGCCAGGTACGGCGTCGACACCCAGATGGTGTCGCAGTGCGAGGTGATCCAGCGATGCTGGGCCGCAGAGCGACGGATGATTTTGGTCCGGTAGGCTTTCGGCAGCGCCCCTAACGCGGACGGATCGAACAGGTCGTCATCCATGAAATAGACCACCTGCGACAGATCGTCGATATTGCGCGCAATCTCGCGCTGCCACAGGGTGGAGATAAAGCGAATAACCACAATGGCCGCCCCTTTATCCACATCGATTGCGGGCGTGGTTAAGGTATCCACCAGCTGACAGACCGCGCCGGGGAAACGGCTGCGGATGGCCGCTTCGAAATAGGCCAGCGTCGGTGAATTCCCTTCATGCAGAATCAACAGCGAGCGGCACTCAGGCCAGATGTCCGGATGCGCCTCGCTGCTTTGCTTATTCAACCTCAGATAGGGTTTAAAGAGTGCCTTTCTGATCAGTTCGTCCATGGCAGCACCACATTAGGAGTATGACTTAGCGAGAAATCGGGTCGGTCATAGCTCAGGTTGGGATTGTATGCAGGATCGTGTGTGAGCCGCTGCGCCCAGCGCTTTTTCATGTAACGCAGTTCACCCTGGGAGCGCGCCAGCTGTTCTGGCGTGACATCTTTGCCGCGCGATACCGACTCGTGGTGGTACAGCTCGGCAAACGGCGTCCAGACGATCCGCCAGCCTGCCTCGCCGACCCGCAGACAGTAATCCACGTCGTTAAAGGCCACCGGCAGGTTCACTTCATCTAAGCCGTTAAGGGACAAATAGAGCTGGCGATGGGTGAGCAGGCAGGCCGCCGTCACGGCGGACAGCTCCTGGGCACTCACCGCCCTGCGCTGGTAGCCGGGTTCATCGGCAGCCAGGCCACTGTGAAAATGATCGGCGCAGCCACCCGGCCCGACGGCATCGCCCGCATGCTGAACGCGGCCATCACCGTAGAAGAGCCGCGCCCCAACAATGCCGACGCCCGGACGCAGCAGGTGAGAGACCATCTCATCGAGCCACAGGGGGTTAATCACTTCGGTGTCGTTGTTGAGCAGGCAGATAAGCTCGCCCGTGGCCTCACGCACCCCGGCATTGTTGATCGCCGAGTAGTTAAACGGATGATCCCAGGAGATAACCCGCACCCCGTACTCCCGGGTAATGCACTCAAAATAGGCCAGCGTATCGGGGTCGTCGCTCTGGTTATCCATCACCATGATTTCAATGTTCGGGTAACGGGTGTGCTGCACCAGGCTTTCAATACATGGGCGAAGGTGCGCCAGACCATTGCGGGTGGGAATGATCACCGATACCCGCGGAAGCTGTTCCGGCAGCGGCCAGCGCCAGCGGCAGATGCCATGCGGAGCCGACTCCAGCGTGACCCCGACGGGCAGGTTTTGCAGCTGGCTTGCCAGGGTTTCATAGCCATCCTGCTGAGGAAGCGCGTCCGGGACGTGCATCAGCAGGGCAGGGATGTGCGCGATCTCTTTAGGGGCAAGCTGGTGGGCCAGCTGTAGCCACCCGCGATAGCTTTCGGCTCCGTCCTGCGGGATGGCTGACGTGCCCTGTTCCCGCCAGAGGCCACTCCAGCCGATATAGTTCTGGCTGTGCAGCAGGGTTTCGTTCCAGTCTGGCTTGAAGTCCGGCGAGTGGCGCTTACCTTTTTCATCCAGCAGATCGTGATCGCCGTAGATCCATTTTGCCTCTGGCGTCTGTCGCAGCTGGTGCGCCAGCCATACCAGCGCGGCCGGAGCGAGTTCCGCCCCCACCGGAATGGCCCACTGCCATTCATCCACTGGCCTGACTTCGGCAGAGGGCTGTTCCAGCACGGTGATATGGGTGGCCGGATAACAGAGCGCCTCGATGCTGGCGAGCGTGCGCTGGCGTGCCGCCTCATCGCCACCGTTCACCAGATGCAGGCAGACGCGTGGCAGGTTGCCCCAGCGGGCCAGCAGACGGTCGATCAGACGGCGTTCGCCGGGCTGCACGATATCGAAATTCGCCAGCCAGTGTTCATAGGCGTGCAGCGGCCTGTCGTCGCGGATCTTGCCCACCAGGTCGTAGGCCTGCTGTAAATCGGTAAACCACAGGTGCCAGGACAGCCCCAGACGCCGGCGCTTTTGCGCATTCAGACGCTGATAAAAAGGCCACACCCGGCGCAACCGACGCCAGACGCTGTTGGCCGCTGACACCTGAGCAAAACGGGTAATATTAAGCTGGCATTCTGCCCCTTCGCTGCTGGCGAGCAGCCCCACCTGACAGGCACCCACCGGCAGCCAGACCAGCTCCTGCAGGGTGCCACGACGAGTGATGGGGAGGATCTGCTCATGCCAGACACCCTGACACTGCCAGCGCAGGCGGGTTTCACCTCGCGGCTGACGGGCGCGCAGGGTGCCCTGGATCAGGAACCAGCCCGCGCGCAATAAAGAAGAGTCTGGCAGCGCCAGAGGGTGCCAGTGGTAATCGCTTTGCATTAGTGGATTCACTACCCGGAAGCGGGGGAGACCCGCTTCTGACTCCTGTCGAAATATGAAAAAACGTAGATTAGCCGATTAATTTTTTGACGCGCGTTGCCAGCCAGGAGTCGCTTTTCTGTGGGCTCTCTTCTGCTGGCAAGGCATCCAGCTGTGCCTGTATCGCGGCCATTTCTGCTTTGACTTTAGGGGCCAGAGCCGCCGCCAGCAGACAGGTCTCGTCGTTGCGATCGTGGGCTTTGAAATAGGCTTTGTGTTTTACGCGGTTGGCCGAGGCTGCACTGCCGCGCAAATGTTTACCGAGTAAAAACTCTTCCAGCGATTTGACCGCGTAATGGTTGACCCGCACGCCGTTCCAGACCACTTCGGCACTGACGCCAGGACCATGTTTTGGGTGTAAAACCATGTCATTGCCCAGCGCATCGATATAGCGACCGTAGCGCAGATCGGCATAATGTGGGTTATGAAAATGGTTTACGCGCTCGGGTTTCACCACGCTTTTCATGTTGTGGTGGACGTTAAATTTCACAGTGGCGCGATGTGTAAAACGCTCCGTCACCAGGCCTTCTTCGGCAAAGAGTTCGCCGCTGGAACCAAAAATGGCCCAGTTAAGCGCAATAGCGCTGACGCTTTCGTCATTAAAATGTTTAGCGAAGAAATCGACCAGGTTTACATCAGGCGACAAGGGCAATAAAAATTCATCAGCATCGATAAAGGCCAGCAGGTCAATATCGCGGGGGCAGCTACGTAAAATGCGCTCGTAAGCCGGGAGCTGCGGTTTTTGATTAATCACATCCGGTTGGTCGAGAACGGTCACTATCCCAAGACGCGCCAGGGAAGAGAGCAACTCGCGGCTTCCGTCACGACTGCCATTGTCGGCAATCATAAATCCGGTTACGCCCAACACCCGGTGATACGCTATCCATTCAAGCAGGCCTGCAAATTCATCTTTAACGATGGCGGCAATATAGAGGTTCACTTTGTTATCCAACCGATTATCGGAATACCGTGCCAGCATCAGCAGACCTCTGAAAGCTGGCACAAGGTAAAACTGTTATCAGGCTGGGGAGAAATTTAACTCCGTCAGCCAGGTAATCAGGCCATCGGACTCCAGTCCGAGGGTGATTTTAGAAGAGAAGGGCACGTTAATCCTGAACCCACAGCTTAAACGAGGGTGATTATCCTCAGGTTGCTGCAGGATAGCAGCTATTACATCAGGGCGTTTGACATTGAATGGATAGCTATAGGTAGCGTAATCATTCTTGATGGCGATACGTGGAGAACGTTCGCCTTCTGCCAGTAGCCAGCCGTGAAGTTCGATACGACCATTCGCGAGCTGAAGAGGCCCCTGGTTTGATGAGGTATCAATGTTCCAGCGTAACTGCGCATTCGAGGTAATGAGTGGTGTTGTAATAAGCGAGTAATTATTGGCCATTCTATTCCGACACTCTAGATATCATAAATATTATTATTATCGTTGGATAAGCCACTTGCAAAGCAAGTGGCTTAGTTTTTTCTAAAGTGTTCAAGCCAGGTATGAAAATGATTACATCAGCTTCAATGCGTTATTTCGGAGCGATCCAATATTTATGGTGCTCTGTTGCCTGGATCTCTTTCACTTCACTTCCAACAATACGTTCAGCCTTACGCACATCTGTTACAAACTTGGTGAAATCGCCATTAACCAGGTCAATAGCCACTTCATCGAAGTGAGACCAGGCTACATCGCCAAACTTAACGTGCTTTTCAATCATTCTGGCACCGGCTGCGATCGCCATCATAGAACAAAGGCTACCGATATCATGGCTGGAAAAACCCGGGATAATACGTGGTTCTTTTTTCGATAGATTGTAATAGTGTCTGATTACACCAATCTGCGTATCCTCAGTCGGTGTTGGATAGGCAGAAGTACATTGCAACAGATAGATGTTTCGAGCCTTGGTAAAGCTATTGAGAATGAAATCCTCGTAAGCTTCATCTGTATAACCAGTTGAAATTACAACGTCTTTTGTGAAGTCGGCTGCAACTGCGGCCAGATAATCTTTATGCTCAGAGATTGTGGACGGCAACTTAATCATGTCCGGCTCAAACTGCCTGATAAAGTCATAAGAAGGCATATCCAGAATCGAAGCAAACCAGCCAATCCCAATCTCTTTACAGAACGTATCAACAAAAGCGAATTGCTCTTTATTCAACTCAATACCATGACGGTATTCGCGGAAAGTCGTTCCGAATGGCGAATTATACGGAGAATCTAATTTTTCCTTACTATAGAAACTTTCTACATCACGTTTCTGCAGTTTGATGTAATCGGCGCCTGCCTGTTTAGCTGCAACGATCATAGACTTCAAGCGATCCATATCACCGAAGTGGTTAGTCGTGATCTCTGCAATCACTTTTACGTCATAGTTTTTCGCTGTGTTTTGTACAGGACTGCTTTGTGGCAGCGTCACGCCACGATGACGAGCAGTAAAGACCTGGTTAAAGGCATCAACAGAATAGACGCTATAAGGTTTGTTACCCACATGGCTGATATTGATATTCAGCCGTGATTTCTCTGCCAACAGCATCTTCAGAAGTTGTTCCTGACTGCTGATGATGCGTTCCTGATATTCAGGCTCAGCATGCATCGCTGCTGTTGGGATTTTATTAGTGAAGCCGTCTTTCGTCGTGAAATCAAATCCAAGCAGGTAGACGTTTTTAGTGGCGTTTTCTAGTTTGGCAATTTGATTCGCGATCTTCAGTGCCGATACGACGATAGCACTTTCAATGTAAATAGTTTCTTCGAAGAAACGATGAATCAGGAAGTCTGCTGATTCCGGGGTATATGGTACATACTCAGCCGCAATATGTTTCGTGCCTGGTGGCAACGAACGGTCTGAAACATACAATTTACATTGTGGAGCATGCTCATCAAAGATATCGAGAACCCAACCGTGGTGGAACACAGCTACATCCCCAGGGTAAATAAGTTCTGAATCGTTGGTGTTAATAACAATACAATTTTTTAATAGAGAGAGATCAATACTGTCAACGCTTGGCCCTTTACCAATGATAACAATATCACGGCCAGACTTATTAGAAATTGACTCTTTTAAAATATGGTTCATGCGATATCCTTATGCTGTTTCTTAATGTTGATCTTATATTTTTGAGTAGGAAACAGTATTTGCCCTTGATAGGCCTTGCCATCAACTAATGCTTCACAATCATGTTCCAGGGCAAAGTTAAGACCAGGTAAAATATCCCAGCAGTTAACACCCTTAACGTTTTCGAAGCTTGCATAAGCGCCACGAACTGCTGCGAGCATATTATACATTGAGCAACCGATAATGCGGTATTCAAAGCCTTCTTCCAGCTGTAATAAATCTTGCTTGGTGAGAGACGAGGACAGCCCACGAATTCGGGAACGATGATGCATCATCGGCATGCCGGTAATGTGATAATCGTTAAGTTCAGGCAGGAAAATGCAAGACTCTTGATGAACACCATTGGTATATATACTGATACCAATACCCCATTCTTTAAGCCCGGACACAAAATTTTCGGTGCCATCAATAGGATCCAGAACAACATAACTGCCTTGTTCATTCCAAATAACATCGGTAAACGGTGCCATTTCTTCAGAGATTAATTGGTGATCTGGTAAGGCTTCGTTTAGATAATCTAAAACCAAATCTTGTACCAGTAAATCTCCTTTGCTGACATAACTACCATCTGGTTTTTGCGAAAAATCGGAGCGAAGCGCAACGATTTTATCCAGTTGGGCTGACAGCAATGTGACCAATTCTTTAGAGATACTCACTGACTAACTCCGGGTTATTTTCAATGATGTTTTTAACCACTTCGAAATCGAAACGATCATCAATATCCAATCCACATTTGCTGTTTGTTTCAACTGCGTAGACTGAACGACCTAAGAAATCAGGACCAAAATTATTGCCTTTGAAGCGGAATACGTCAGTACTGAATACTTTATATTCTGGACGCATATCCTGTCGGCGCATCATGGATTTACCTAAATCATCAAAAGCCGGTGTAAGTACGCCTTCTTTAAGATGATAAAGTCTGTTCTCTGCTCGTACTACCGTTCTTGCTGCGGTAGCTTGTGCATTGGATTTAAGTATTTCAATACATTGTTCAACATCAGATACAGAGCGAAAAACGAAAGTTGGACGGAGCCAAACCAAAATATCGGGTTCAGGAATATTATGTTCAGCAAACTTTACTCGTAAATCTGCAAGAATATGCTCTTCCATCGCCGTATCTGCTGCAGCTTCGCTTGAACGTAGGAAAGGAACATCTGCGCCATATTTTCTGGCTATTTTGGCGTACAGTTCACTATCAGTAGAACAGATGATTTTTGAAACATTTTTGAGCTTTTTTGCAAATTCAATACTATAAGATAATAAAGGCTTGCCATCAATGTCGCGAATGTTTTTATCGGGTAATCCTTTTGAACCTGAGCGGGCTGGGATTAATGCATAGACTATCAATTTATTTATCTCCGATTGGGGTTTTTAACGCATTGTTTTATTTAGAGACTGAATTTTGATTTATGCTTCTACAATCTCTTTTTAAATCATCACAAAACTTAGTTTGATAAAAACTCCAAGCCTCTCTGAAATATTCACTATTTTTTAAGTTTCCATGAAATATAGAGTTTTTTTCATTCATGGCTTTTTTTATTAATACTTGGAAAAAGTTCAAAATTAAAGGGGTACTTTTCAAATTTTCATAGGCTCTAGTTAAATATACATCTAATGCATCATCTGCTTCTAATTTGTTTGCAAGCATCCCATCCCAAATAGTATGTTGGATTTTAGGGTTAAGATGAATTGAATTATTATCTTTACTTAAGGGGTTTAATGTTTGAGAAAAACGTTCATGAAACATAAACATTGATAAATTAAGTGCTGCGCATCGTTCAAGAGGTGTTGAAAAATCAGCTATAGTATCGGTAATAGAAAATAAATTCCTAGCAGAAAGGTTGTTAAATATAGTTTCCCTGAAGGTTGAGATGATATTATAGAATAATTCCCAGTCACTCTCTTTATAACTATAATTAATCCCTGAAAATTGGCCGCGCCATCCTTTAGCTCTTTTATTTCTACGCAATCTAATTAGAAGTATTTTTAATGCTAATAAATGAGGGTAGTCTTTTAATACTAATTCAGTAGATTTTTCCATAATGGAAAAATCATCGCGGGGAACCTCAAATCTGTCAAATTGAAGCTTTGTTTCATCTTTTTCAGCATATAAAAATGAATGGGTTACTCTCTCCTCTCCATCCTCTCTCATTAGTTCAATAAATATGAAGTCGCCTTCCCTAACCCCGTATGCCTTCGCATTAAATGAGAAACCACACGCTCCTGTTTTATGTAAACCAACAGATTTAACATCAGGTCGAATATTATTTGCGGATTGCTGATGAATGATTTCGTTAGGCGTCTTTATGATAACTTTAAAAACAATATCAGCACTTCCATTATCTGCCGCAACCCAACCATTTATAAGACCAATATCAAATAGTTTATCTATAGCAAACTTCATACATAATCCATTTTCATGTTATTAGTGAATGCCGTTAAATGTTTATCAATTAATTTTTTGCTAAAGATTTAACTTCTATTGTGCATAATATTATTGATTTGCTTTGATAGCTTACTGAAATACAGTATTCGCTATCAAACTCCACAAGTTTTGAGAACCCGCACTTATTTAACTTATCATTACTTTGTTGGCCTAGTATGGCTTTTACGACATCTGGTCTGTTGATGTTAGGTGAGATATTATATATGGACCCGCTCTTGCTAACTATTTGCAAGGAATAATCAACATCTTTATTGATCAAATCTTCATCTAAAATAAACCAACCGCTGATGTTTATATCTTTATAGCTAATTGTCTCGCTCGAGCCTTTAGGCGGGAAATCAATACACCAAGCAATAATTGGTTGTGGACCTATGGAAGAAGCATTTTCTGTTCGGATTACAGTATGCTTTTCGGGTAAATAAAAATCTCTAAATACCAATTTCTCGATTTTATTAAATGTGGAATTATTGTCGATTGAGCTTTTTTTTGCTTCAAATATCGAAAAGCCAATCTCATCTAAAATTGATTCATATTTAAGTTTTTCAAGATCAATAATAGCTCCAGTTTCAATCTCAATAAATTTAATGAAGTCTTGCATATCATTAAATTTACTCATTTTATTATGAGGAGGAGCATTGCACTCTATAAAACTAACATTCGAATAAGTTGTTACATCAACTGACTTATGCTCAAGAATGAATTTAATATAATCAAAGTTAGTTAATTCTCTTCGCATTATCAGTATTTGACGAGAATTTATATTAGGCAGCAGTTCTAGTAAATGTACAGCGCTCCCTTCTTCCCAAATGATTTCTTTTGCAGAGCAGATGAATTGTAATTGTTGTGGAATTGTATACTTTTCAGGTATGAATTCATAAAAACCCTTTTTGCTAAGCTCTGCAACAACATAGTCCATTCCAGCCACACGGCCATGGTTTTTAAAGTAACGCCTAGAAATAAATATTTTTTTTGGTAATGTTGGGTTCTCGAAAAAACATGGGTTAGCTTGCTCATTTAAAAAATCTTTATAATATTGCTGAGGTAAATCTCCAGTTAAACAACCTTGTTCTGGCACAATAATAGTGTCCACAACAGAGAATTCTTTTATAAATATAATATCTTTGCGTACAAGTTTTAATAATTCAAGAGTAAGTTCAACATACTTTTCTCCACGGCCACCACTATCTGGTAATATAATTATCCCATCAATTTTTAAATTAAGGCTAGGCGCTAATGCCCAGTATCGTGATATACATTCTGAAAAAAAATGACCGAAATGAGAGCTGGCAGCTCCTAAATATAAATAGGTGCCATGAATTCGGATAGGGCAAGTAGTATCTTTTAAGTGTTTTCTATTTTGTATGTCAATAAGTTGACGTCCGAACTTATACTGACCAACCATTATTTCATGATTGTCCTCGGTATCGATGCCGTGCGTATATAAACCACCTTTCCAATCGTTTGTTGCAGGATATAGGAGTGCGTTATTAATATATTTTAAATGATTATTCATTTTTATTGATACTTCTCACAGAGAAAAGTCTTCTTTGTCTTTAGTCAGATTGTTGCTATAAAATGGATCAATCTCAAGACATTTACCCCATTTAGTCTTCATAAAGTTAACTTCTTGAGCAAAACGGGCAATTTTCTCAGGAGAGTCTTCTGCGCCACGACTTATCGACTCATAATGATAAAGTTCTGCGTAAGGCGTCCAGAGGTTGCGATAACCGGCTTCACGTACCTTGAGGCAAAAATCCACATCGTTAAACGCAACCTTGAGATTTTCTTCATCAAGGCCAGAAACTAAATCGAAGATCTCTTTACGAATCAGCAAACACGCGGCAGTAACTGCGGAGAGTGATTGGGGCAGTACTAGCCGACTAAAATAGCCAGGATGCTGGCGAGGGAAGTGTTTATGCGAATGCCCACCGACACCACCAATTCCAAGGATAACGCCACCGTGCTGTACTGTATCGTTGCTGTAGTAGAGCTTGGCACCGACACAACCAATTTCAGGTCGCAGACATTGGCTTACCATTTCGGTTAACCATTCTGGGTTGATCACTTCGACATCATTATTTACTAAGCCAATCACGGAACCTTTAGCATGGCGCGAACCGAAGTTGTTAATCGCTGAGTAGTTAAACGGGAAGTCATACGCCAGCACTTTAACGCGACGATCTTCTAACTGGATATCACGGAAAAATTCCAGGGTATCGGCTTCGACGCTGCCGTTATCCAGAATAAGAATCTCGAAATTGGTATAGGTACTTTTCTCAAGGATACTGCGCACTGCCGTCTCAGTCAGTGAACGACGGTCACGAGTAGGAATTAACAAGCTAACCAATGGTGCGGGCTTGGGTATTGGGTAACGTACCCGATAGGTGTTTGGTACCAGACCGGCATCAACTTCTACGCCTGGTTGCTGGGTTGCAAAATAATCGCGTAACGCTTTAATGCCCGCATCGGTGGTATAGCTTTTCTCACCTGAAGCCAGTGCTGTAGAGCCTTCAATGGTACGCCAGTGATACAGCACGCGAGGGATATGTACGATCTGATCTGCTTGCACATGCGGCAGGCAACGCAGCAGAAGATCCTGATCCTGGCTGCCTTCTACACCCAGACGGAATCCACCGATTTTCTGAAGCAGATTGCGGCGATAAACCCCAAGGTGAGAGACGTAGTTTTGTGAGAAGAACAGATCCGGGTTCCAGTCGCTTTTGAAATGAGGATCAAAACGTTCACCTCGGCCGTTGAGCTTGTCTTCATCGCTGTAAAGAATCTGGGTTTCTGGCTGCGCACTAATGCTTTGAGCCATAAACAGTAGGGCATGCTCTGGGAGAGCATCATCGTGATCCAGTAACGCCACAAAATCGCCTTTGGCAATTTCCAGGGCACTGTTAGACGCTGCTGAAATGTGCCCATTCTGTTGGCGGTAGACCACTTTAATACGCTTATCTTTGGCTTCGTATTCCCGCAGCACGCGCTGAACATGTTCTTTTGGGGATTTGTCGTCAGCGATGCACAGTTCCCAGCGAGGGTAGCTTTGTGCAATGACTGAATCTAAGCAGGCGCGTAGGTAGATCTCTGCCGGGTTATAGACAGGCATCACTACTGAAATAACGGGCGGTGTAGCCATCGTCGCCAGTATCGCGGCAACTTCTTCCCGATTGGGCAGGGATGGCGTTTCGACGGTTTCAATCCACTCTTCATAGTCCACGGAAGGTAGCGTGAAACTAAAGGTCTCGTTGTAGAGGGACACAAGGCGATCCATCGACAGGCTACCGCTTTCAGAAGAGACAGACTCCTTGATCATCGTCAATTCCATATTGCGATAGCTTTGGTGTTCCTGCTGAATGCGTGCCAGCAATGCAGGTTCTATTTGGCTGTCGCTGATTGCCGTGATTTCGAACTGACTAACTGAGAATGCACCTTCTTGTTCCAGGGGATCAAAGCGCAGCGCAACCAGCGGAGAATCGAGATAAAAAAGGCGGCTCGCCGTTACTGCTTTTTTGTATGGCAGAGTCACGGTTTCAAATTCATTAAATCCTTTTCCGGTATCCAGATAGAACTTGGCTAACCCTTGTTTTCCGGAGCAATCCAGCGTCAGGTTAAACTGATACCACCCTTTTCCTGTTTGAGACAGGTGCTCTAAATCAAGGATGAAATAAGGGTCATTCCCTTCTGAAGTCCACCCATGCATGCGCTCAGGATCTACGGAAAGTTGGTTCAGTGCGATCCAGGGTAGATGTACTGCTGGTGCCACTGGACTCAGTGCCGAAATTACCCAGTCAGCACAAGGTTTACGTCCCAGCAGCCTACCATAGCGTTTGAAATGTTCTCTGGCAGGTAATCCTGTCTGGCTTACGTCCCGATAGGTCTGTAAATACCATTGCTCATCAAAATGCGTGAGCAGCTCGTCCTTGTTGTATTCAACTGTCATTGTTATTTTCTCGTGTTGTCTGGCAGGCAATGACGCTGTTCTGCCTTTCCGTGCAGTATGTAATGAAGTAATGGATTGATAGAGCCTTGCGCTACGTCCGCATAAGTCTGCAAGTACCAGCGCGTATCAAATAAAGCACTCGGGCTATAACCTTTATCAGCACCAATCTGGATAAAGTGCTCAATGGCCGACAGACCGGAGTCCGCAACTTCCGGATAACGATGCAAATACCAGAGTTCGTCGAACAGGCCAGATGCCGCAATACGTTCTGCATTGCTCATGGAAACCGCTGGTGTGGCTGTTGGATTTTCTTTAAATGTGCGGCCCAGGGCGCGCACGGGGGCGGTCAGTTTCCAGGACACGGTCTGCTTCAGGTTTTGAGCGCGATCTTTCGCTTTCTGAAGTTGCTGTTCTTTTTGTTGCAGTTCGCGAGTTAATTGCTCGGTATGGCGTGTCATGGTTGCCAGTTCGCGGAAACGTTCGCTGATACTGGATTCCAGCGCTTCGTTTTGCTTAACCAGATCATTAATACGCGACCCAAGCTGAGCTTGCTGCTGCGTGGCTTGCTGCTTGAGGGTCGTTAGTTGCTGTTGCAGGTCTGTAGTACTCTGGGTCAGGCTGGCTTGCTCTTTGAGCCATGCTTGCTGATGATCGTTGTATTCTTCAGCCGCTTTAATTGCTGCCTGGTCACGCTCTTCCAGGTAGCGGGTCAGTGTTGCGATCTCAGTAGCCTGTTCACTCAGCGTTTGTCTCAGTACGTTCAGCTGCTGTTGATGTTCTTCTGTCAGTTTTCTCTGTTCATTGACTGACGTCTGCTCACGTTCTTCCAGCCATTGGGTCAGCGTTGCGATCTCCGTAAACCGTTCGCTCAGGCTTTGATTTAGCTGGCTCAACTGCTGCTGAGATTCCGCTTGTTCCGCATGGTGTCGCTGCAGCAATACCGCGAGTTCATCACGGGCCAGCTCAAGCTCATTATTCTGCTTATCGATTGTCTGAGTGCTTTCTGCGAGGCTCTGGGTGAGATGATTAATTTCACGATCACGAGCATCTAAGGCGCCATCCAACTCCTGCTCGCGCGTCTGCCATATTTGCTGTGCCGCTTCAAACTGCTCCAGCACAGCGCAACTTGCCGCGAGATCGGTGGTCAGGGCGTTACACTTATTCTGTAGCTCATCATGCGCTTCAGTCAGTGTTTGTTTCTGCTGTTGCCATTGGCTGGCTTCGGTCGCCAGAGTCTGGCTGAGTTGATCCTGCTGCTGATGTGCTGCAGTCAGTGCGGTAGTCAGCTCATCAATCTGCTGCTGCAATGCGCTGAGCTGTTGTGAATACTCACTGAGCACTACGTTGTTTTTATTGAGTGCGAGGGTCAGTTGCGCGGCACGCTGGGTTTCTTCATTAAGGTGCAATGTTTGCTCATGCAGTTGCTGTTGCAGGGCGTTCTGCTGTTCCTGCGCTTCTGTTTGTTGTTCCTGCAGCGTTTGCTTTTCTTGTGCAATCAGGTCACGTTCGGCAACCGCCTGGGTAAATTGCTCTCGGGTTTCTGCGAGCAGAGTTTCCAGGTTTTGCTGGCTTGCCAGACTTTCGTCTCGTTGTTGTTCACAAAGTGTGAGGGTCGTTTGCAGTTCGGCGGCATGCTGGCTGGATGTCTCCAGCTCTGTGGTTAACGCACTAATCTGCTGCTTCTGAAGAGTAAGTTCAGCGGTTTGATCGGCCTGTTGCGCGAGCTTTTCTTCCAGCGCTTTAATGGTGTGATTCTGAGCAGTGATGCGCTCCGCCAGGCGTCCCCTTTCCAGGGCCTGTTGCTCCATCACATTCTGAGTTTCTGCTTGCTGGCTTGATTGCAGCGCAACCATCTGGCGCTTTATTTCGCTGTTTTCCCAGCTATAACCACAGGCTTTACCGAGACGAGAGAAGACTTCTTGTACCTGTCTGGTAGCAGACGGATTATCTGAGAGACCATACAGGCTCATCATCTCTGATGATTGCTCGCTGCCGACACCAATCACGCCCAGCCCGTGCCCATGGGCAAACTCAAAATGAGGGTACTGCTGCTTAAGCTCATCCAGAAGCTGGAATACCCCAAAGCCGCGCTCACGTACGTTGGTGTCATGCATGATGACAACGGCTCTATCAGAGAGCTTCGGCAACCAGCTCTCAAAATCATGACGTACAGCTTCCAGGGTATGCAGGCCATCGATATGCAGCAAATCAATGCTGCCCTGCGGGAAGTGTTCCAGTGCCTGATCGAATGTGCTGCGCACAAGTGTGGAGAAGTCTGAGTAGTGTTGCTGGTTGTATTCAGAAACCTGACGATAAACCTCTTCGCCATACTGGCCTGCATGTTCATCACCGCCCCAGGTATCTACCGCATAGCATTGGGTTTGGAGATCCAGCTTCGTCACGGCCTGGCAGAAAGAAAAATAGGAGCTGCCGTAATGGGTACCCAGCTCAACAATCTTGCGGGGTTGCAGGGTGTCAATTAACCAGAAAGCAAACGGAATATGTTCTAACCAGGCGGATTGTGCAATGTAGGAAGGGCGCCAAAAAATAGGGCGCTTAAAAATAAAATCCAGCTCGGTTTTTGTTTGTTTTTCGGATGCTTGTTTTAGGCGCGCCTGTGAACGGCTGCTTTGCTGAGTGCCCATGGGATATCCCTTCAATATGAGAACAATGGTTAATTAGCGTGATCGGCAGGTTGACCACTTTATGATTGTTGCGTGTGAGCCAGATCCCCTGGTTGGGTTCTGGCTCAATCACAGGATGTTGTTAGTCCTGATGCTCTCGCAGAGTTGCCAGGCCCATCACGATCAAACCGTATAACAGGCACAGCAGAACGCCGATGGTAGCCAGGTTATAAAGGCGACGTGGGTATTCGGCATCTTCAGCCAGCGTTGGCTGACTGATAACCAGCAGGTGTTTAAGTTTGCGGTACGCTTCAATTCTGGCTTGCTCCAGGCTGATAAGGCCTGTTTTATAGAGGTCCGCCGCAAGTGTGGCCTGCGTTTGAACATCCATATAGCTGGCGGTCACTTCGTTCATTGAGTTTTTATCCGCCCCGGTGAGTCGGGCTTGTTCTTGCGCTAACTGCTCGGTTAACGCATCGACTCGAGCCTGAACGGAAACAACAGCAGGTGCGGTTGATTTCATATAGCTTTGCAGCTGTTTTAATTGGGCCTGTTGCTGTGCTAGTTGAGCTTCAATCTGGCTTACTACACCCATGCGGGCCGTGCTGGTTGATTCTGGACTAATAAGGTGATGGGTATTTTGAAACTCCAGCACTTTGGCTTTTTCGGTCTGTAATCGTTGATAGGCGTGATCAACTTCTTTTTCAACAAAGGCCAATTGTTCCAGTGCGACCTGGTGTCCTAGTTTATTGATAAAGCCTTCGGACTCTTTAAGCATTACTCCAACCACTTTTTGCCCATAGGCAGGGTCAAAGGCCTGAAGCTCAATCGTCAGCACACCGGAGATATCATCCAGACGCAATGTAAGATGTTCACGGTAGTATTTAAGAAATTCTTCGCGGCTGACATTGTCTGGAAGGCGAGAGAAGTAATCGACTTTGTGGCTTTGATAATGAGCTTTCAGTCCAAGCTCTTTGTCCAGTTTATTAAGAAGATCGGCAGATTTAAGATAGTCCTGAATCAGTAGCATATCCTGATGATTGTTGCCGCCCAGCCCCAACATCGATAGGGCATCCGGCAGCATTTTAATCTGGTCAGATTGTTTCACGACTAACTCCGCTCGGCTTACATAACGATCCGAGGCAATGAACCCGAAGTAGATAACGGCGATGGCAAAGCAAGCCACTACCCACTGAAAGCTACCGAGCTTGAGGCTTTGTTTCCATGAACGGTGAGCAAATTTATAACCGCTGGAATCAATAATGAAATGTTTAGGTTTAGTTTTTAATTTATTCAGTTTGCGCATCAAACCTGAATGTTTATTAAAGCGGGATGGCTGGGTCATTTTTTTGGGCTTGTTATAGTTTCTGATAAATGCTGATTGCATCTTCAATATTGTCAAACATCTCAAGAGTGCTGTTACGTAGCACAATTCCCATGTCACATTGTTGACGTAAGTTTTTCATATCGTGAGACACCATAATCAGGCTGGCTGTTTCGCGCTTTTGGTTAAAAACATCAATGCATTTCTGTTTGAAGCGGGCATCGCCTACGGAAGTAATTTCATCGGTTAGATAGATTTCAAAATCAAAGGCCATACTGACAGCAAATGAGAATTTAGAACGCATTCCGCTGGAATAGGCCTTAATAGGTAATTCGAAATGTTGGCCTATTTCAGAAAAATCTTTTACCCATTCTTCAATGACCTGCGTATCACGTACACCATGTATTCGGCAGACAAAGCGAGTGTTTTCTCTTCCGGTCATACTGCCTTGAAACCCCCCTCCTAATGCAAGAGGCCATGAGACTCTACATTGACGGGTAACTTTTCCTTTACTCGGCGCGTCCATGCCACCTAGCAGGCGGAGCAGCGTTGATTTTCCTGCACCATTGGCACCTAAAATACCTATATTTCGATCGCGAGGGAGGATGATATTCACATCACGCAACACATAATTACGCCCAAATTTGGTGGGGTAATATTTAGATACGTTATCAAGTATGATCATATTAACTCAGCTTTAGCTGGCTATCAGACGACGGTGGCTTAGACGATAACAACTCATTGCAAATGTCAGTATTACCAAGGTAACGCTCGATAAAAAAAGCCAGCTCACATCAGGGCTGACGTAGCCAGCAATCCAGCCAGCACGAATTAACTCAACAGCATGCACCAAAGGATTCCATAAAAACCAGTGTTGGTACTGCGCCGGTATGCTCGCAAGGGGATACATCACACAGGAAACAAACATTAGCGGCATCATAATTAAGCTTAGAAACTTGTCTGCTTCTTTAAATAAACTGCCCAGAACACAAAAAATAACACCCAACGAAAATGAAAAGATCATTAGTAAAGAGTAGATTAAAATAACTTGTAAAGGATCGTTGGGGATAGCATCAAAACCAAACCAAAGTAATCCTAATACAAGTACACAACCTACAACCAAACCAATAATAGCTTCAAGAATAAATCGGGCAATAAAAGTTGCGAAGGGTGTAACTTGTCGGTAGCAGAAAAGTCCCATGTTGGCATTAACAGCAGATTTCAACTGGCTGACCACTTTGTTGAAAAACATGAAAGGCAAATAGCCTGCAGTTATAAAAATTTGCACTGGCACACCACCAAAACCGCTCTGGCTACGCATCCCAAAAATCGCGCTAAACAAACCAATCATCAACAACGGATCCAACAGCGCCCAGGCATACCCCAGCCGGTAACTCCCAAATCTCGTTTTCAGTTCACGAATAAGCAGGCCAAACGTCACATCGCGCAGCACCTGGAACGAGCTGCGGGGCGTTTGATTGAGAACAGGTTTAAGCATAAGAAGGCCGATGTAACAGAAAGGGCCCGCGATGACGCGAGCCCGCTTTGAGGGTTAATTCAGGACCACGTTGGCCGCCACGGCAACCTGATAGATGACCTGAGTGATGTCCTTGATGGACTGCATCATTTTGCTGTCCACTTTCGGCATGACCAGAATCTGATCGCCCGGCATCACATCACCGCCGTCTTTAAACTCCATCAGCCCGTTGGCATGTACCACGGCAATACGCTGGTCGTTCGCACGGTCGGTAAAGCCGCCTGCCCAGGCCACGTAGTCTTCCAGGCTGGCGTTTTTGTTGAAGACCACCGCCTGCGGCATCATCACTTCGCCACCCACCTGAATCAGGTCGGTTTTGTTCGGGATCACAATCTGGTCGCCCTGTTCCAGCAGGATGTTGGCGATCACGCCCTTATCTGACACCACCACTTTACCCAGCGGCTGGATCTTGCGGGCTTTTTCCACAAAGCGCATCACCAGCTCGGCTTCTTTGGTACGGATGGAGGCTTCACCGTCAGAGCTGGCTGGCGCGGTAAACACGCTGCGCTCCAGGCGGTTGAGGGAGTCTTCCAGCATCTCTTTCTGCCGCGCGGCCACGCTCTTACGCATGATGTAGATCGAGCCGTAATCCGCCATGTTCGGGTCAATCGGGATGTGGTTCAGCAGATCGTGCAGACGGGTCTCTTTACGCACGGTGAAGTAAGATGGCCCACGGTAGCTGCCCATCACCTGCACGTCGTACACCTGCGCATGCATGTCGTCGTTGAACAGCACTTTGTCGCCGTCGCTCAGCTGAATGCGGTCGAAATCTTTATACGGCATATAGACCGAGAACGGACCGTTGGAGCGATCGCCAATCACGCCCACGTGGCTCACCTTGGCGAGCGGCAGGGCGTAGTCGATCAGCTCAGAGCCCAGCGCGGTGCTGTTCTTCAGCTCGAAGCGGAACGGGTTACGCACTTTCCCCGCCACGTTGATCATCGGCCCCTGAGGTTCAACCAGGATCACGTCCTGATCTTTCAGCGACAGCTTCGGCATTCTGCCCTGCTGCATAAACTCGTAAAGGTCGATCTGCTGGATCACGCGGTTCTGGCGCAATACTTTAATGTGACGATAGCTTCCGCGGTCGGAATCGATCCCTCCCGCGCGTTTCAGAAAATATAAAACGCTGTCGGATGACTGTCCGGCATATTGTCCAGGGCGGATCACCGGTCCGGTGACATATACGCTGACCGGCGTCGCGGTCAATAAATTAACGTAAACATTAACGTTATTGGTGAATACTTCGCTGATGTGGCTGGTGACTAAGTTATTAACCTTGCTCGCCGCAACGTTTTTAACGTTAATTGGCCCGACATCAGGAATGAAAATATTACCCTGATTATCCACGGTCACGACGTTGGAGAAATTCACTGCACCCCAGATCCAGATATTCAGCTTGTCGCCGGGGGCAATCAGGTAATTATCGTTCAGGCCGTCGCTGCGCTCGGTTTCATAGCCACCGGCAAACAGGTTGGCACCGTAAGGAGGGGGCAGGCCGGACTCGGACTGCGGGAGGAGTTTACGCACGTCGGACTCGCCCGGCAGTAACATGCCCTGACGGTTTTGCTGCGCGAAAGTCCCGGTGGTGGAGGAGGTGTTCGCCTGGCCGCTCATCGCCTGCTCGCCGCCAAGTTGCAGTCGGCCATCGCCGTTATCTGCCGGGGTGTTCATCCCAAAAGCCTGGGCTTCTTGCTGGGTGGGGGCGGCTAAAGATGCGCAGGAGACGCAGGCCAGCAACAGAACGGCACTCAATTGCCGTAAATTCGTTATCTTCACAACATTTCTCTTCAAAATTATTGCACGGCAAGCAGGTTACTGGCGGAAGCCTGTTCCAGCTGCGGTACCAGATACCAGGTATCACCGTTCTTGCAGGTCACACCGCGCTGGGACTGGTTGTAGTTGCGGTTACGCAGCAGTTCAATGCATTCCAGCCCAAGGGCAGAGACATAGCGCTGGCCTAAAGTGTAGGTATTGCCATTGGCGCTGAGCGATGCGCCCTGCGGCAGCGTGTTCAGAGGTTGTTGCAGGTTGGCTGCCATAGCCTGGAGGTCGGTAGAAGCAGTCTGATTCACAAGCGGTCGGGATGCTTCAACCTGCTTCGGGGAATATGCGCAGCCACTCAGCATGAGGGCGAGCGAAATCACCAGAAGGCGAGTTGCATTCTTCATAAGATCAATATTTTCCAACAATTCTAAAACTGGAATGTGAAATAAAACTTTGATGATATTCGGCTGATTTTAATAGCAAATCAGCGGAGAAATCTTGCAGGCGCAGGAGATGCAAAAACGCAGGCGTAAGTAAGAGAATCCAAAAAAAGGGTAGGCTACCGCACGGAAAAGTCCCATTCCGGCTAAAAATTGTGCAGCTTTTATTGTAATGACGCAGGGGTACTATTCAGCCAACAACTAATTTGACTTTTATTATTCACTAAAATGTTTGCGTGACGGAGATTACATAATTAGGACGATTCTGTCATTTGAAATTCATTCAATTTGCGTATCGATCGCGGAAAAATAGCAAAAGCCTATTAACTCTGGTGGGGGCGAGAAAATTCTTATTGGGCTATGAGAATTAATGTCAGTGATTATTTCTAAGGTAAACTAAATCGTATGAAAAATAGCCAGCCGCGAAGGCGGCTGGCTGGGGGAGGGAATTAAACGGTTAATTCTTGCTCAATTAACACCGGATGAAATCTGCGTTTAAAGTAAATCAGCCCGTGTCCGTCCTCACTTAAGTGGATATTTTTGATTGCCACCAGGTAGACCAGGTGGGTGCCGATGGTCTGTACCTGGCTAATCTCACCTTCCAGGCTCGCCAGCGCTCCGCTTAACACCGGCTGGGCCAGCACCCCTTTTTGCCAGCAGGAGAGGGTGAACCGCTCCTCCATCGCCATGCCGGTCATTCCGGCAAAATGCCGCGCCATCAGCTCCTGTTCGTGGTTGAGCACGTTAATGCACAGCTTGCCGTTCCCCTGGAAAACCGGGTTCATGGCGCTGTTGGCATTCAGGCACACCATCACCGACGGTGGGGTATCCGTTACCGAGCAGACGGCGGTAGCGGTGATGCCGCAGCGTCCGGCTTCGCCGTCGGTGGTAATGACGTTGACCGCCGCAGAGAGGCTGGCCATCGCGTCGCGAAAACGCAGGCGTTGTTCATCATGTTGCATGTTTACCTCCCGCTGCCTTATTTCAGCAGCTTGTCCAGCAGGTTGATATCGGTGTTGTTGTGCAAGTGCGGAACCGTCCAGCCGTTCTGGTCGTACTCAGACAGGCAGCGGTCGACCATCGCCATCATCTTGTCCATGTTGCCGGAGGTCTGCGCCTGGCGCAGGCACTGCAGGCGGATCTCATCCTGGCTACCGGAGTAGTTGATCTCGTACAGCTCGTGGCGACCGCCGAACTCGCTGCCGATGGCATCCCACATCAGTTTTAAGATCTTGATGCGCTCCACGTGGTCCATGCCGTTAGAGCCGCGCACGTATTTCGCCAGGTATTTGTCGATCTGCGGATTGTTCAGATCCCGGGCGCTGGACGGCAGGTAAATCAGGCCGCTGGTGACGTTGCGCTCGATAATGTTTTTGATCTTCGCGTAGGCCATCGGGGCCATCACGCGGTAGGTTTGCAGCGCCGCGTGGTCCGGCAGGTACGCGCCGTTGACCCACGGGGTGGCTTCTGAACACATGGAGTCGCTCAGCGCCCAGAACATGTTGCGCCAGGCCACCACTTCGCCCAGATCGGCCTGCACGCCGCGGAATTCGGCGGTGCCGGTACATTCCAGCGACTTTTTAAGCAGCCCGGTGATGAAGTCGAGCTTCACCGCCAGGCGCACGCACGCCTGCAGGGGATACATGCGGGCGAAACCGCCTTCCATGGTCCAGCGACGGCAGCGGTCGAAGTCGCGGTAAATCAGCACGTTCTCCCAGGGGATGAGCACGTTATCCATCACCAGGATCGCATCGTTCTCGTCAAAGCGGCTGGTGAGCGGGTAGTCGTAAGGGGAGCCGGTCGCGCCGGCCACCAGTTCGTAAGAGGCGCGGGAGATCAGCTTCACCCCTTCGGCATCCATCGGCGCGACGAACATCAGGGCGAAGTCCGGGTTATCGCCCATGACCTGCGCCGAGCCAAAGCCGATCATGTTGTAGTGGGTCAGCGCCGAGTTAGTGGCAACCACTTTTGCGCCGCTGACGATGATCCCCGCGTCGGTCTCTTTTTCCAGCTTGATGTAGACGTCTTTCACTTCGTCGGCCGGTTTATGGCGGTCGATCGGCGGGTTGACGATAGCGTGGTTAAAGTACAGGCCGGTTTCCTGAATGCGGGTGTACCAGTTCCGGGCGTTCTGCTCGAATTGACCATAAAACGCCGGGTTAGCGCCCAGCGCGCAGCCGAAGGCGGCTTTGTAGTCCGGGGTGCGTCCCATCCAGCCGTAGCTCAGACGGGACCACTCGGCGATGGCGTCGCGCTGCTGGCGCAGATCGCTGGCACTTTTCGCCACGCGGAAGAACTTATGGGTGTAACCGCCGCTGCCGGTATCGGTGTTCCAGCACAGCGTATCCTGCATGTCAGGTTTGTGCAGCGCATCGTACAGTTGCGCGACTGAGGCCGCCGCATTGCGAAACGCCGGATGGGTGGTCACATCTTTCACGCGCTCGCCGTAGATGTAGATCTCACGGCCATCCTGCAGGCTCTTCAGATACTCTTCGCCGGTTAACGGACGTTGGGTGCTCGCGCGGAAATCTTCAGGTTTCATAGGGACCTCGTATCGGAATAGGGTTGTTAAATTTATGTGTTGTTTTTGTTGTTTAATTGAAGCGTGAGAGAGGCGGGCCGTGAAGGGACGAATGGGTCAACGACGGGTACTTTTCAGGCGGGTTTGAGAATTGTGATCGGGGTGGGGTTTGAGGGTGGGAATTGTGTTTTTCCCTCTCCTCTATGGGGAGAGGGTTAGGGTGAGGGGAACAGGCGGCTCAGGTGGTGGTTCCGTTCACTTCCAGAGCCGTGCTTCTCTGTTAATACGGAACCGGTGAACGTGCCAGGGCGGCTCAATCGCCACCGCCCTGGCGACCCGGGCTACCGGCAAGAAAATCGCCGCTTCGCGGTGCCTTCGTCTTATTCCTTCCGGCTTTCGGGTCGGGCACCAGCCTGCATCCATGCAGGCTATGCCCTCTCGGCGCGTCCATGCGCCTCGCCCCGGCCTGCAGGAAACGACTCAGCGATTTTCAGCCGGACCAGGGGGCGGCTTCAGGTTTGTTGCTTTCAGCTGCACTGAAATCGCTGAATTAACAGCTTTCAAACTCCTGATTAGCTTGCTTCTGTAAGCATGCTTCGCAGGCGCTAAACCAGCTTCGTTATCTGTGTGATGTCGATTTAGCACCGCATCTCGTCGAGCAACTGGTGTACCTGGCCGTGCAGTGATCCTGTGCGGTCTGCCTGCCGGGTGGCGCTGCGCTTACCCGGCCTACGTGAGTGTGCGGGTTTGTTCCCTCTCCCCAGTGGGGAGAGGGTTAGGGTGAGGGGAACAGGCGGCTCAGGTGGGGGTTCCGTTCACTTCCAGAGCCGTGCTTCTTTGTTAATACGGAACCGGTGAACGTGCCAGGGCGGCTCAATCGCCACCGCCCTGGCGACCTGGGCTACCGGCAAGAAAATCGCTGCTTCGCGGTACCTTTCAGTTGCACTGAAATCGCTGAATGAACAGCTTTCAAACATTGATCCTGTGCGGCCTGCCTGCCGGGTGAAGCGCAGCGATCCCGGCCTACGTGAGTGTGCGGGTTTGTTCCCTCTCCCCAGTGGGGAGAGGGTTAGGGTGAGGGGATCAGGCCGCACTCTATAACCACCTGCTTCTGGAAGCATGCTTTGCAGGCGCTAAACCAGCTTCGTTATCTGTGTGAAGAGTACTTACGGCCGCATCTCGTTGAGTAGCTTATGCACCTGACCGTGCAGTGATCCTGTGCGGTTTGCCTGCCGGGTGGCGCTACGCTTACCCGGCCTACGATTCGTAGCCCCGGTAAGCGCAGCGCCACCGGGGAAGAAGGCCGCAGAGGAGTCAAGACACCGGCACCTTCTGCGCCCGATACATGCTCGGCGAGCACCCCACTAACCGGTTAAAAAACCGCGCGAAATAGGCCGGGTCTTTAAATCCCAGCAGCCAGGCGATCTCGTTCACCGCGCTGTCGGAAAAGACCAGCAGCCGTTTGGCTTCGCGCAGCTGGCGGTCGAAGATGAGCCGTTTCGGCGGGCGGTTGGCGAAGCGGCGGCAGATATCTGTCAGGCGCGATTCGGTAAGGTGCAGTTCGCTGGCGTAATCGGGCACCGTCCAGTGCTGGTGGAAGTGCCCGTCGACCATCTGGTTGAAGCGCTGGAACAGCTTCAGTTCGCCGCGCATGCCGTTAGCCGCATGATCGTCGAGCTTCGCATTGCGCAGCAGCAGGGTGAACACCGCCTGCGCCAGCAGGACCAGGGTGTGTTCCCGTCCGGGCAGATCCCCGGTGGACTCCCGTTCAATCAGCCGCCAGTAATAGCTGAGCGCCGCCAGCTCGTCCGGTTTATCGGCGAGTGACAGGCAAATGCCCGGCAGCCCGAAGGTCTCCCGGGTCCCGGGGTAGAGCACTTCCAGCAGCGGCCAGATCAGATCTTCGTGCACCGTCAGCACGTGCCCGTCGCTGTCCGATTCGGTGAAAAACGCGTGCGGCACCGACGGCGGGGTAAGGACAAACAGCGGGGCCTGCACCGAGTAGCGGTGATCGTCCAGCTGGAGCTCGATCTGCCCGGTATCAAGAAAGTGCATCTGAAAATAGTGGTCGTGGCGATGGGCCTGCATATCGCGGCCAAAAAAGGCCGCCATGCGGGCAAAGGACTGGTAGTGCACATCGTCAGTACCCAGACTCTCGTCGTACTCTTTGCTGATGTCGATATTGGCAATCGGGCTCTGGCACATAGCTGCTCCTCAGTGGATCTTCTGCGTCGCCATGTCCGGCACGCTTTCCCGGCTCTCCTGCCGGGTCATCGGAATACGCGTCAGCACCAGCGCACCCACCACCAGCAGCCCGGCCACAAACCACAATCCTGAACTGAAGCTGCCGGTGGCGTCGCGCAGAATGCCGATCAGCAGCGGGCTGACGGCGGAGCCGACGTTGCCGATGGCGTTGATCACCGCCAGCGCCACCGCCCGGGACTGCAGGCTAATAACCTGATCCGGGGTGGTCCAGAAGATCGCCATGGCGGTAAATGACCCGGTTGAGGCCATGATGATGCCAAGCAGCTGGATCAGACTGTGATCCGTCGCCGACGCCAGCAGCCATCCCGCCGCCGCGAACAGGTATGGCAGGATGGTGTGCTTTTTTCGCTCTTTCAGCCTGTCGGAGCGGCGGCTCCACCAGATCATCCCGAGGATGGTGCAAAACTGCGGGATCGCCGCCAGCAGGCCAATCACGATATTGCTGCTGCCGGTGTTAAAGCTCTGCAGGATCTGCGGCGTCCAGATGTTGATGGCGCTCAGGGTGTTGGTCAGGCAGAAATAGGCCAGGGTGTAGAGCAGCACCGCCGGGGTCAATACCTCGCGAAGCGTCGAGCGCGGTGTCGCGGCGTGGGCAATGGCGTTCTCCTGCTCCCGGGCGATCATCGTCTTCAGAGTCTGCTTCTCTTCATCGTCCAGCCAGGTGGCCTGATCCGGTGTGTCGTTGAGGAAGAACCAGGTCACCACGCCGAGCACCACCGACGGCAGCCCCTCCAGCAGGAACAGCCACTGCCAGCCCTTCAGGTTCCACAGGCCGTCCATCGCCAGAATGTAGCCCGAGAGGATCGAGCCCAGCATCATGGTCACCGGCATGGCGATCATAAACAGCGCGTTGGCGCGGGCGCGGTGATAGGCGGGGAACCACCAGGTGAGATAGACCAGGATCCCCGGCAGGAAACCGGCTTCGGCAATGCCCACCAGCATGCGCAGGACGTAGAGCGTTTGCGGGCTGGTGGCGAACATGGTGCAGGTGGAGGCGATGCCCCACACCACCATGATCCCGGCGATCCAGCGGCGGGCGCCGATCTTCGCCAGCATGATGTTGCTGGGGATCCCGCACAGTACGTAGGTAACGTAAAACAGGGTTGCGGCCAGGCCAAACATGGTGGAGGTGAGACCCAGATCTTTGCCCATCGTCAGCCCGGCGAAGCCGATGTTGATGCGGTCGAGAAACGAAAAGACAAACAGGATAAAGAGAAACACGATCAAGCGACGAAACAGCTTATTAATCACGCGATGTTCAACGGCTTTACTGTCTTGTGTTTGTAGGGTCGTCATGGTGCGCTCCAGATCTTACGTTTAGTAGACGGATTTATTGTTATTAACTGACGTAACCGGGGTATCGATAAAGCGTGCTGCCAGGGCTTCGGCGCCGCGGGCGAGCAGGGTGGTGTCCACGCCGACGGCGACAAACAGCGCCCCGAGTTCAAGGTAGCGACGGGCCAGCTGTTCGTTGGCCATCAGGATGCCGGGGGCTTTGCCCGCAGCACGGATCTGCGCGATGGCCTGTTCAATGGCGGCCTGCACCTCCGGGTGCTGCGGATTACCGGCAAAGCCCATGTCGGCGCTGAGATCCGCCGGGCCGATAAAGACGCCGTCCACCCCTTCGACATCCAGGATCTGCGGCAGATTTTTCAGTGCCTCACGGGTTTCAATTTGCACCAGCACGCACATGGCGTCGTTGGCCTGTTGCAGGTAATCCGGGACGCGGTTCCAGCGCGAGGCGCGGGCCAGAGCGCTGCCGACGCCGCGAATGCCCGCGGGAGGATAACGGGTCGAGCGCACCGCCAGCCGCGCTTCGTCGGCGTTTTGCACCATCGGCAGCAGCAGGGTTTGCGCCCCGACGTCCAGCAGCTGTTTGATCTGCACCGGATCGTTCCACGACGGGCGCACCACCGGCTGGCTGGGGTAGGGGGCGATGGCCTGCAGCTGGGTCAGAACGGTCTGCACGCTGTTGGGCGCGTGCTCGCCGTCGATCAGCAGCCAGTCGAAACCGGCTCCGGCCAGCAGTTCGGCGCTGTAGCTGCTGGTGAGCCCCAGCCATAAGCCGATCTGCGGTTTGCCCGCTTTCAGCGCGTCTTTGAATCTGTTTTCCATGCGCTTCTCCTTAGACAAAGCGGCAGCTGATGGAGCCCATGTTGCCGTAATCGACATGGAAGGTGTCGCCCTTGCTCGCCGCCACCGGACGGGTAAAGGAGCCGCCGAGGATGATCTGGCCGGGTTCCAGCTGCACGTCGTAGGGTGCCAGCTTGTTCGCCAGCCACGCCACGCCGTTCGCCGGGTGGTTCAGCACGCCAGCGGCGACGCCGGTCTCCTCGATCACGCCGTTGCGGTAGAGCAGGGCGGAGATCCAGCGCAGATCCAGCTCGTCAGGGCGGATCGGGCGACCGCCGAGGATCACCCCGGCGTTGGCGGCGTTATCGGAAATGGTGTCGAACACCTTGCGCGGGCGCTGGGTTTCCGGGTCGATGTTGTGGCAGCGGGCGTCGATCAGCTCCAGCGCCGGGATCACGTAATCCGTGGCGTTGTAGACGTCGAACATCGTGCAGTTCGGGCCGCGCAGGGGTTTGGCCAGCACGAAGGCCAGCTCCACTTCAATGCGCGGGACGATAAAGCGGTCGGTGGGGATATCGCTGCCGTCATGGAAAAACATGTCGTCGAGCAGGGCGCCGTAGTCCGGCTCGCTGATCTGCGAGCTGGCCTGCATCGCTTTTGAGGTCAGGCCGATTTTGTGGCCCTTGAGCACGCGGCCTTCGGCGATCTTCAGGCTCACCCATTCGCGCTGGACGGCGTAGGCGTCCTCGATGGTGATGGACGGGTAATCCAGCGAGATCGCACGGATCTGCTCCCGGGTCTGTTCCGCCTGATGCAGGCGATGGGCAATCAGGGTATGGGTGTGTTTATCGAGCATGGCGGTATCCTGTGACGGTATTATCCCCTCTCCCCTGTGGGGAGAGGGTCAGGGTGAGGGGCAAGCAGACGGCTACTTAAACAAGGCGTGCACGTTGTTCTGCTTGAAGTTCAGCGTCGGGTGCAGCTCTTCGATCTCAAACGACAGCGCCAGATAGCGCGCCGCCATCAGCCCGGCGAAATGGTCTTTAATCAACCCAAACAGCATCTCGCCCACCTGCTGACGGCTCTCCAGGCTGCGGCCGGTGCCGATTTTCAGCGTCATATGCACAAACGCATAATCGTGCTTGCCGTCGGCCATCTGCCAGGTATCCACCCAGTGCGCGCGGCTGCGGATACCGCCGAGGGGGAAGATCCCGGTGGCGGCCAGCGCCTCGTTAACCTGAGCAAACAGGCCCGGCAGGTCCGCCTGGTCGCGGATGTTCTCGGTACATTCGACAATAAAGTGCGGCATGGGGCGTCCTTATGCGGGCAGAGGGAAAACGGCGTTAACCTGACCGGTGCCGGAGCTCGGGAACAGCTCGGTGAGAAACTCCACCTTGCCGTCGTAGCTGTCCCAGCCGAGCATGCCCAGCAGCATCACCGTGTCGTGCATATTGCCCTCGCCGTAACAGTAGTCGGCGTACTCCGGCAGCATGCTGCAAAACTCTTTGAACTGGCCTTCGCGCCACAGCTTCACCACGCGCTCGTCCATCTGCCGGTCGAACTCGCGGGTGTAGCTGTTCATCCCCTCTTCGGCGCGCTGGTCGTCAATAAAGCGGTGCGACAGCGAGCCGCTGGCGAGCACCGCCACGGTGCCGTCATATTTTTCGATGGCGCTGACGATGGCCTCGCCCAGCCTGCGGCTGTCGGCAAAGTCATGCACGGTGCAGAAGGCGGAGATCGACACCACTTTGAAGTGCTTATCCGCGTTCATGTAGCGCATCGGCACCAGGGTGCCGTACTCCAGCTTCAGACTCGGGATGTTGTGCGCTTTGGCGCGCACGCCCTTTGCCACCGCTTCGTCGGCGATCAGCTGGCCCAGCGCCGGGTTGCCGTCGTAGTCGTAGGTCATGTCGCGGATAAAGTGCGGCAGCTCGTTGCTGGTGTAGACGCCTTTAAAATGATCCGCACAGTTGATGTGATAGGCGCTGTTCACCAGCCAGTGGGTATCGAACACAATGATGGTATCAACACCCATCTCGCGACAGCGCCTGCCGATCTCTTTATGTCCGTCGATGGCCCCCTGACGGCAGCCAAAGTTTTTGCCCGGGATCTCAGAGAGATACATCGACGGAACGTGCGTGATTTTTGCTGCTAACGCTAACTTGCCCATTTCACACCCCCCATTTTGGGATCGGATGGTCGCCCATCGAGATACAGACGTTTTTCATCTCGGCGAACACTTCAAAACTGTACTCACCGCCTTCGCGGCCGGTACCGGAGGCCTTCACGCCGCCAAACGGCTGACGCAGATCGCGCACGTTCTGGGTATTCACAAACACCATGCCCGCTTCGATGTTGCGCGCCAGGCGCAGCACTTTGCTGATGTCCTGAGTCCAGATGTACGACGCCAGGCCGTATTCCACGTCGTTAGCCAGACGCAGCCCTTCGGCTTCATCCTTAAACGGCAGCAGGCAGGCCACCGGCCCGAAGATCTCTTCCTGGGCGACGCGCATGCGGTTGTCGACATCCGCCAGCACCGTCGGGCGCAGGAAGTGGCCGTTTTTCAGGTGCGCAGGCAGATCGGATGGTTTGTCCGGGCCGCCCGCCAGCAGGGTGGCGCCCTCTTCAATGCCGAGACGGATATAGCCGGAGACTTTCTCCCAGTGCTGTTGGCTGATAAGCGCCCCAACCTGGGTGTTCGGATCGGTCGGATCGCCCACCCGCAGGCGGTTGGCGCGTTCGGCAAAGCGCTTGACGAATTCCGGGTAGATGCTCTGCTGAATAAAGATGCGCGAGCCCGCGGTGCAGCGTTCGCCGTTGATGGAGAAGATGGTGAACAGGGCGGCGTCCAGGGCGCGTTCGATGTCGGCATCTTCAAACACCAGCACCGGCGATTTACCGCCCAGCTCCATGGAGTATTTTTTCAGTCCGGCGCTCTGCATGATGCGGCGTCCGGTGGCGGTGCCGCCGGTGAACGACACGGCGCGCACGTCATGATGACGCACCAGTGCGTCGCCCGCCGTCGCGCCATAGCCCTGCACCACGTTCAGTACGCCCGCCGGAATACCGGCTTCCAGCGCCAGCTCCCCCAGACGGTCGGCGGTCAGCGGCGAGAGTTCCGACATCTTCAGTACCGCGGTGTTGCCCAGCGCCAGGCAGGGCGCAACCTTCCAGGTGGCGGTCATAAAGGGCACGTTCCACGGCGAGACCAGGGCGCAAACCCCCACCGGCTGCACCAGGGTGTAGTTCAGCATCTTGTCGTCGACCGGGTAGGTCTTGCCGTTCATCTGCTGGCACACTTCGGCAAAAAACTCGAAGTTGTGCGAGGCGCGCGGGATCAGCACGTTTTTGGTCTGGTGGATCGGCAGGCCGGTGTCGGCGGTCTCCATGGCGGCGATCTCCGGCACGTTCTGGTCGATCAGATCGCCCAGACGGCGCATCAGGCGCGCGCGCTCCTTCATCGGCAGGTTGGCCCATTTCGGGAACGCCGCTTTCGCCGCCTCTACCGCCTGGTTTATCTCGGCTTCGCCGCCGGAGGCCACTTCCGCCAGCACCTCGCCGGTGGCCGGGTTGGTGGTGTGGAAGTAGTCGTTACCCGCTACGTTTTTACCGTTGATCCAGTGGTTAATCTTTTTCATTACCGTGTCTCCTCGCTGACAATCCGGTTGACCAGACGGCCAACGCCTTCCACTTCCACTACCACTTCATCCCCCGGGCGTACGTCGGCCAGCCCTTTCGGCGTGCCGGTGGCGATCATGTCCCCCGGCTGCAGGGTCATAAATTCACTCAGGTACGCGATCAGGAACGGGACGCTGAAGATCAGATCCCGGGTGCTGCCCTGCTGGCGCAGTTCGCCGTTGACCCAGGTGCGCAGGGTGAGGTTGTGCGGGTCGGCAATCGCCGATTTATCCACGATATCCGGGCCGATGGGCGTCAGGCCGTCGCGGCTTTTTACCCGCAGGTTGGGGCGGTAGTAATTCTCCAGATAGTCGCGGATCGCGTAGTCGTTACAGACCGTGTAGCCCGCCACATAGTCCATGGCGTCGGCCTCAGAGACGTTGCGGGCGGTTTTGCCGATCACCACCACCAGCTCGGCTTCATAGTGCATGTACTCGACGTTGTCGGGGCGCACCGAGGTCTGGTTATGTTCGTTAAAGGTGTTTGGCGCTTTGATAAACACCAGCGGCTCGGTGGGCGGCTTAAAGTCCAGCTCGCTGGCGTGATCGGCGTAGTTCAGCCCCAGGGCAAACAGGGTGCCGCTGGTGGAGAGCGGCCAGGCAAAGGTGCGGTTTTCCGGCAGCTCGCGGGCGTTGATCACGCTGTTTTCCAGGGTCGGCAGGCCTGCGGCCAGCACGCGTACGCTGTCGCCCGGGTGCAGGGCCACGCGGGACTGCGGGGTGCCCAGCAGAATGGCGTCGCCGGGGTTCAGGGTGGCGAAGGCGCTCAGCTCGCTCAGCAGGGTGGCGGCGTTGCGCTGCAGATCGGCGGTGTTCCAGCGATCCACTTCCCGGCCGTTGATCTCGGTAGTGATGGTCAGGTTATCGACGCTGTTTATCGTCGCCATCTCGCCTACGGGGCAAAAACCGTCCCGGCATTTGGCTTTGATCGCCGGGCGGTAGAAGCTCTCTTCCGGCAGGCTCACTTCGTTTGCGAGGGCGTAACCGGCGATGTATTGCGCCGCCTCTTCCGGGCGGATTTTTGTCGCGGTTTTGCCCACAATCAGCGCCACCGTGGCGCCGCTCAGCACCTGTTCCCCTTCCGGATGCGGGATGGCATCGCCGGAGCGGACCAGGGTGTTGCGCGGTTTGATAAACCAGACGGCGGTTTTTGGCGGCGTGTTGTAAGGGGGCTGGTTAAATGCGTCGCGCCAGGCGTCGAGCTGGCTGCGGTGATTGAGTGCCACCGCGAAAACAGTACCTTTCATTCCTTTCTCCTCTGGCCCGCGAATCGGGTTTTGAGTTCATTAATATGTTAATGAATAGGTTTTAGCCCTCCGGTCTGCGTTTGGCAAACAGAAGTAAATAATTTGTGATAGTGATAACAATAAATTTACATGTATATATAATTAGTGTTATATATCAGTAAGTTAATTTTTTAATGTGATATCTGTTAGACTTTTCAGTCGCGCCGCTGGCGTGCAGATGCAGCATTATGCATTGATTGTTTCGTTATTAATGATGTTGAGGTGGGAGCGCCATGCACGATTCGTTAACTATCGCACTACTCCAGGCGCGGGAAACCGCGATGACCTTTTTTCGCCCGATTATCAAGCAGCAGAATCTGACGGAGCAGCAGTGGCGGATCGTGCGCGTGCTGGCGGAACATCCGTCGATGGATTTTCACGACCTGGCGTTTCGCACCTGCATTCTGCGCCCGAGCCTGACCGGCATTCTCACGCGGATGGAGCGTGACGGGCTGGTGCTGCGCTTAAAGCCGCTCAACGACCAGCGCAAGCTGTACGTGTCGCTTACCAGCGAGGGTAACGCGCTGTATGAACGCGCCCAGGCGCAGGTGGAAGAGGCCTATCAGCGGATTGAGGCGCAATACACGCCGGAGAAAATGCAGCAGCTGACGGCGCTGCTGCAGGAGTTTATTGCTCTGGGTGACGGAACGGGGATGCCAGAAGAAGAGGAGTAGATCGCTGCGGTCATCAACACAATTTCCGTAAAGTTTTCCTGTTTCAGGCCGAAAATTCTGTACCAGTCTGGTGGGAAAGAGAAATCATGTTAAAACGTATCAAAATTGTTACCAGCTTATTGCTGGTCTTAGTTATTTTTGGCCTTTTACAGCTCACATCCGGTGGTCTTTTCTTTAATGCCCTGAAGCATGACAAAGAAAACTTCACCGTCCTGCAAACCATTCGTCAGCAACAGTCCACGCTTAACGGCAGCTGGGTAGCGTTGCTGCAAACCCGTAACACCCTGAACCGCGCGGGTATCCGCTACATGATGGATCAGAACAACATCGGTAGCGGCGCGACCGTAAACGATCTGATGCAGATTGCGGCGGCTTCCCTGAAGCAGGCGGAAAAGAACTGGGCGGATTACGAAGCTCTGCCGCGCGACCCGCGCCAGAGTGAAGGTGCCGCGCTGGAAATCAAACGCAACTATGATATCTATCACGGTGCGCTGGCCGAACTGATCCAGCTCCTGGGTGCGGGCAAGATCAACGAGTTCTTCGATCAGCCGACCCAGAGCTACCAGGACGGCTTTGAGAAGCAGTACGTGAACTATCTGCAGCAGAACGATCATCTGTATCAGACCGCCGTGGATGACAGCAACAGCTCCTACAGCCAGGCTATCTGGATCCTGTTAAGCGTGCTGATCCTGGTGCTGGTGGTGATCGTCGGCGTCTGGCTGGGTATCCGTCACTCGCTGATCTCTCCGCTGAACCGCCTGACCGACAGCATTCGCCACATCGCCAGCGGCGATCTGGTGAAACGCATCGAAGTTGACGGCTCTAACGAGATGGGCCAGCTGGCCGATACGCTGCGTCATATGCAGGCTGAACTGATGCGTACCGTGGGCGACGTGCGTAATGGCGCGAACGCCATCTACAGCGGCGCAAGCGAAATCTCCATGGGTAACAACGATCTCTCCTCCCGTACCGAGCAGCAGGCGGCCTCGCTGGAAGAGACCGCTGCGAGCATGGAAGAGCTGACCGCCACCGTGAAGCAGAACGCCGAAAACGCCCGTCAGGCGAGCCATCTGGCGCTGAGCGCGTCCGAGACCGCGCAGAAGGGCGGTAAAGTGGTGGATAACGTGGTGCAAACCATGCGTGACATCGCCGGCAGTTCGCAGAAGATTGCCGACATCATCAGCGTGATCGACGGTATTGCCTTCCAGACCAACATCCTGGCATTGAACGCGGCGGTCGAAGCGGCGCGTGCCGGTGAGCAGGGTCGTGGTTTTGCGGTGGTGGCGGGTGAAGTGCGTAACCTGGCCCAGCGCAGCGCCCAGGCGGCACGCGAAATTAAGAGCCTGATCGAAGACTCTGTAGGTCGCGTTGAGCTGGGCTCCACGCTGGTGGAAAGCGCCGGTGAGACCATGGGTGAAATCGTCAGCGCGGTGACCCGCGTGACCGACATCATGGGCGAGATCGCCTCTGCCTCTGACGAGCAGAGCCGCGGTATCGACCAGGTGGGTCTGGCGGTGGCCGAGATGGATCGCGTCACGCAGCAGAACGCCTCGCTGGTGCAGGAATCTGCAGCGGCAGCGGCGGCACTGGAAGAGCAGGCGAGCCGCCTGACTCAGGCGGTGGCGGTGTTCCGTATTCAGCAGGAGCAGCAGAAAGCCCGTGCCAACGCAGCGGTGAAAACCGTGGTGTCGCCGGTCACGACGCGTAAAGCGGCCGTAACCGACAGCGGTGATAACTGGGAAACCTTCTGATGTAAAAAGCGCCCTGTTCAGGCAGGGCGCTGTTTGTGCCCGGCGGCGCTTCGCTTGCACGGGCCTACGGTTTTGTAGGCCGGGTAAGCGCAGCGCCACCCGGCATCCACACCGCAATTACCCTTCGGCGTTAACCACTTTGATCTCCACCATCCCAATCCCCAGCTGGCGCGGAGAGTGGCCGAGAATATTCCCTTCGTTGGTGGACTCCGGTGCAGGCGGCACAATCACCAGCGTGCTGCTGCGCGACGGGTTGTCGAAATGCAGCGTGGTGGTGGTGACGTCATGACCCAGCGTCAGGGTCTGTTCTTTATCGCCAATGCGCACCGGGATCGGCTTGTTGACGTTCGGCCCCCAGGCTTTGGCGGTGATCACCAGATCGAATTTCGCCGGCAGCGGCTGGTTGTATTCGATCTTCACCTCATTGCCCAACTGGGCGTTGGACCAGCGGCCCCAGGTTTCCGGACGTGAAATCCCGCTGAACTGCTTCACCTCTTCTGGCGCGCCGGCCACGTTAAAGACAAAACTGTCGGCCTTGTAGCGGATGTCGTTGTCGGACACTTTCAACAACTCGACGTTACGCTGATAGCGATCGGTGCTGATCACCGTATCCTTAAACGCCGTCTTGCCTTTCCACTGCGCTTTATCGACGTGCTGCACGGTCTGCTCGCCGCCCAGCTGGCCCTGAGAAACGCACCAGTCGGTGGAAAGCGCCAGCGGCTGCGACCACAGCTGGCCCATCTTGTAGCAGCGATCGACCCAGACGAAGTTGTCCCGCGGGGCAAAGTCCGCCAGCTGATAGCGCAGCGGAGCGGAGTACTCGCTTTCCGGCAGCGGTTCGACCCGCTTATCGGAGACGCGCAGCAGCAGCGGCAGACGGAAATGGCTGCCAGAGAAGGCCATCATGTTTTTCTGGCTGTCGATGGTGAAGTCTTTCAGCTCTTTCGGGAAGTTCCACAGACGGATCACGTCCGGTTTCCACGCCAGCACCTTTTCCTTCATGTTAAGGAACACTTCGGAGAGCGACTGCCCGGAGAGGCTACTGCGCCCGAGGCCGATAAAGTTATCCCCGCCGAGGATATCCAGCACCGTGGCGCCGTTATCCATGGTGTTGCGCTTCACCGCCATCACCTCCTGCTGGGGCTTATCGCCACGCAGAATAAAGAACAGGTTGCTGCGATCGAGTTTGTTCAGCGCATCCCAGGCGGTGTTTTTCATCGCCAGATGGTCGGAAGAGACCACAATCACCGTGTTTTTAAAGTATGGCGAGGCTTTGATTTTTTCGATCAGCGCCGCGATATGCTCCTGGCTGCAGCCCACCGCGCTGAACGACTGGTTCGGTTTGCCGTCAATCGCGTAGCGCTTGCGCTGACAGGTGCGGGAGATAAAGCCGTCCGGGTGGTGGGTGTCTACCGTCAGGGCAAACAGCGAGAAACGCTTGCCGGACTTCGACAGCTCCTCGAATTTTTTCCAGGTTTCATCCAGCACCGTATCGTCGTAGAAGCCCCAGTCGTTGCGGTACTTAGGGTCTGCCACGGTGGTTTTCAGCTCTTCTGCGCCATACAGATGGTCAAAGCCGTGGGACTGCAGGAACACGTCTTTCCCGGCGAAACGCAGGTTGGCGCCCTGCATGAAATAGTTCTGATAACCGGAGTTTTTCAGGATATCGCCGAGGCAGATATTCTGCGGGAAGAAGCTGGACACCGACGCGGAGGCGTTGCCTTCAAACGGGGCGAACAGCGGAATACCGCACTGGGAGGCAACCATCCCGGCGATGGTGTAGTCGGTGCCGGGCAGCTGCGCGGTATGGCTGAAATCGATCCCTTCGTTCTTGATAGCACCCAGCTCCGGGGCGAGATCCGGGAAGGCGTCGTTATCAAAATAGGTCCGCTCCAGGCTTTCGCCGTAGATATAGACCAGATTGAGCTTCGGATTGGGAATGGTTTTACCCGGCTCTTTGTAATACGCAGCAAAGTCCGGATCGCCATCGCGGGACTGCGATTTCACCAGCTCGGTGATCTGGTGAAACGCCGGGCTGGCGTCCACCGAGGCGAGGGCCAGCACCAGCGCCAGAAGGCTGTAGCCGAGATGGTGCGGATGATGGCGACGGCGGCGCAGGATCCAGCCCAGCAGGCCGAACACCGTCACCAGCGCTACCACGATGCCAACACCAGGAAGTATGTACTTACTAACCCCTGCGCCGGTCAGGCTGTTGGTCAGGGTGTAGAGAACAGCATCGTTGATGCCGTCGCCGGTAAAGTAATCACTGGCGTAGAGGGTAATGTTTAAAACGACAAAAAGCCCCAGCACCATAAGGGTGACGGCAAACCACCAGGTGTTACGACCCGCTTTGCGGGAATAGATAACGACCGAGGCGATAAACAGGGCAACAGAAATAAACTCTGACAACAGCTTATCCTCAACAAAGGCATCCGCAGATCAGCGGATTAACTGTTTAATTTTTGGGTGATCCAATGTAATGGCGATGCCATCAAGCTGCAATTGTAGTGTCACGTAATTGTGCTGTTGTTAGGATTTGGTTTAGAAAATCGAATGTTTGACCGGCGTCGCTTTCTGAGGGGGATGGGGGTAAACGCCGCGGCAAGGGACGCGGCGTTTCGGGGATCAGGAGATAAAGCTCATGCCCTGTTTCAGGACAAAATCACAGGCCTGGGCTTTGACCTTTTTCGCCAGCGGTGAGTTGCCGATGGTTTCCAGATTCAGCTGCTCGCCGTTATTGGCATTCAGCAGACCCTGGATGCCCTCCAGATAGTTGGTGTCCTGCTGCTGCTCTTGCGGGGTATCGATACCCAGTTTACCCAGCACCTGGTTTTTAATATTGGTGGCATCGGTCATCGAGGCCAGCTTCTCTTTGGCGCAGTACTCGAGGATCCCGGCGGCGTTATTCATGTTGCTGGCGGAGAGCGACTCGGTGCCGCTGCTCAGCAGCCCGGTCAATGCGGAAGCGGAGAGGCCGCCGCTCTGGGAAGAGGTGCTGCCCGCGCTAAGCTGGTTGGCGGCGCTGTTAAGCGTGTCCTGCCAGGAGGAGGCTGCCTGTGCTGCACCCGTCATCAGAAGGGCGCTGACTGCGGCGCTGAGAAGAAAATGTGTTTTCATAAAGCATGCTCTGTCGATTGCCCGTCGGGCGGAATGGCAGCCAGTATAAACCTCATGCTTGTGCGCTTCGCGGTAAACAATCCTAATACTCTTTACCGGTAACGCGGCTGCGATAGCTTTCCCAGTCAAAAATCACATACAGGCTGTTGCCGAGCTTCATGCGATCCATCACCCGCTCGCCCAGCAGACGCGTCATTTCATCAACGTTATGGTTGGTGAGCATGCCGGTCGGGCGCTTGGAAGAGGAGCGGCGATCGACGATCTGGTTGATGATCACTTTTTCATAGCGCGATTCGGTCTGCACGCCAATCTCGTCAATCACCAGCAGGTCGACGTTGCTGAGATCGTTAAGCAGCTGCTCCTCGCTGGTCTCCCGGTTGCTGAAGGTATCCTTCATGGCTGACATGATGTCGGCCACGGTGATAATCAGCACCGATTTACCGCGCAGCAGCAGCTCGTTGCAGATGGCCGCCGCGAGATGATTTTTGCCGGTGCCCGGCTTGCCGCTGAAGATAAAGCTGGCGATGTTGCCGTCGAACTCTTCGACGTACTGGCGCGCCTGCTGCAGGGCTTTCAGCTGCCCCTGACTCTCCACTTTGTAGTTATCGAAGGAGCAGTTCTGATGCAGGGGACGAATGCCGGAGCGGTTAAAGGTGCGCTGCATTTTCATGGCGCGGTTTTCCCGTGCCAGCGCCGCCGCGCGGATTTCTCCCTGCTCTTTTTGCCACGCCAGTAGCTCTTCGCCGGTGGTAAAGGCCGGTTTGACGTTGGCCGGCATCATCTTTTGCAGACGCTTCATCAGTTCGCCGAACTCTTTCATTTGGCACCTCGGAATCCGTGGGGGATCTGTTTATCCGGTTCTGAAAAGGTATTCACATCGCGTTTGGCCTGACCGCCGTTGCTGGCCCGGTTGATTTGCACGCTGCGCGCCAGCTTTTGCTGCCACTGGATATGATGAAACACTTTCCCTTCCGCCTGCCAGTAGGCGGTGAAGGCGGCCAGCTCTTCCGGGGCAACAGGCTGGGTGAGGGCGATGCCCCACAGCGCCGCCTGGCGTTGAAAGTCCGGGTCAGGTTGCCAGCCGTTATACATGGCGAATTTCCCCATCGGCACCGCAACCGGCGCGCTGGTGGGTTCGTCGAAGAATTGGGTATCCAGAGTGACATCGCTGGTCGGGCGCGACAGGCGCGCTTCCGTTTCCAGCAGCTCGGCCAGACGCTGCGGCGTGATCGCATAAAACGCCGGTGCGTTATCGGCAAATACGGCGACGGTACCGCCTTGCGCATTCGCCAGCACGCCGCGGGGATCGTGCATAAAGGCATCAATGCCAGTGACGCTGGTGGTCAGGATTCTGGAGGACATAGCACTTCTCTACTGAATTACTGCGGACGAGATATGGGCTTATGGTAGCACAGAGAGGAGGGGGCAGGCAGGGGTCTGAGACCCGCTCCCTGACCCCCTGAAAAGTCAGGAGATAATATTCAGCGTCACGTCAATATTGTTGCGGGTGGCGTTAGAATACGGGCAGACAATGTGTGCCGCATCGACCAGTTTTTTCGCCTCGGCGGCGTCCATCCCCGGCAGGTGAATATTCAGTTTTGCTTCGATGCCAAACCCGGTTGGCAGCGGCCCAATTCCCACTTCGCCTTCAATAAAGGCATCCTGCGGCATGGTGATTTTGTCGCGCCCGGCCACGAACTTCATCGCGCCGAGAAAACAGGCTGAATAGCCCGCCGCAAATAGCTGTTCCGGGTTGGTGACTTCACCGCCCGCGCCGCCCATCTCTTTGGGCACGCCCAGCTTCACATCGAGTACGCCATCGGACGAGGTGGCGCGACCATCACGGCCACCGGTGGCTTTGGCTTTGGCGGTATAGACAACTTTTTCTAAAGACATGGTTGGTTCCTTATCTCAGGGTTGTGTGAGCTAAGGACAGGTATAACGCAAGGCAACCTGAACCGCCATTTTTCGGTAGTGTTGCCGCTGGGCCTGTTCATCGGCCCCGTCCTCAAACAGCAGGGTGAAGGTGTAGCTGTTAGCCACATAGTGAAAGCTGAAGCTGCTGATCAGGCGGTGCAGATCCCGGGCGTTTACCGTTTCGTTAAACAGCTGCTTCTCTTTGCCGCGGTTGAGGATGGTTTCCAGCAGATCCAGGGCGCTGCGGTTGACCTGGCGCAATAAGGCCGACTGCTGCATATAGCGGCCGCGCTGCATGTTCTCCATGCAGATGATACGAATGTAGTCGGGATGATCGGCGTGATAGTCAAAGGTGGTTTCCACCAGCTGCACCAGCGCTTCTACCGGCGGCATCGCCTCCAGGCTGAGCTGCTTTTCACTGGCGCGGATCTGGGTGTAGACATACTCCAGTACCAGCAGGTAGAGGTTCTCTTTGGTCTTAAAGTGATACACCACCATTCGCTTGGTGGTGCCCGCTTTCTCAGCAATCTGCTCCATGCGCGCGCCGTTAAGCCCGTACTCGGCAAACAGCGAGAGGGCGCTGAGGAAGATTTTATCTTTCAGGCGGGATCCGTCGCTGTTTTCTGCGTTTTCGCTGCCAGGGTTAGCCACATCCGCTCCTTACTTAGCCATATGAGAACAGAGGATTATCGCCACGGCTGCGGGAGAACACAACTCTCAGACCCGGGGACGCTTGCGGTAGAGCCAGAGTCCGGGTATCGACAGCCCGATTGAGAGGGCGCCGACAATCGACGAGGCCTTCAGGAAATTGGTCAGCAGCATGATCATCTGCGCTTCGCTGTAGCCAAAATGGCTAATCTTCACCGCCGAAATCATCGCGGTATAAGCTGAGATCCCCGGAAACATCGGGATCACCGCGGCGACGGTGAAGACTTTCGGGTGCGCCAGATACCAGCGCGACCACTGGATCCCGATGCTACCGACCAGCATTGAGGCCATAAAGGTCGACCATTCGATATTCATTCCTGCGGTCATCATCGCCATGCGCGAGCCGTGGCCGATAGCCCCCAGCAGCGCGCACCACGGCAGGGCGCGACGGGGAACGTTAAACACCATGGCAAACCCCACCGCCGGAATGGCCGCCAGGATCATGTCCTGGGCCAGCGCCCAGAGAAAATCGATTACGCCCATCCGCGAAGCCCCCATAAGGTCATGGCCATCACCACCCCGATACAGGTGGCGAGGGTCAGTAAGCTGGCAATCGCCCAGCGTGCCAGGCCGGTATTAATGTGTCCTTTAAACATATCCGCCACGGCATTGATCAGCGGAAAGCCCGGCACCAGCAGCAGCACGCTGGCGGCCATGGCGATGGTGGGTGTCGTGGCGAAACCCGGCAGTCGCAGCAGCAGCCCTGAGACGGTGGTTGCGACGAACGCGGTGATGCAGAAGTTTATTTGCGGGTGCAGATGCCGGCCTGTCAGCACCTGTCGTACGTACATGGCGAGGGTACTGGCGATAAAGGTGATCAGGGCGCCGTCCCAGCCGCCGTTATTGAGCTTGCAGAAGCAGGCGCAGGAGAGGCCCACCATCAGCACCACCAGCCAGCGTGGATAGCGCAACGGCCTGATCTGGCTAAAGCGTTTTTCGACGCCCTGCATATCCAGTAGCTTGTGTTCCGCCATGATCACGATGTGTTGCACCTCGGTGACGACGTGCATGTTGATCCCGCGATCGTGGTTTTTTCGCGTTGAGGTCAGGCACTGGCCCCCTTTGATGGTGGTCAGCACAATGGCGTTGGAGGAGATGGAACTTTCTACGCTGTCCATGCCCAGCGCCAGCCCCAGGCGGGTGGAGAGCTCTTCGACCAGGGCGCTTTCGGCGCCGTGTTGTAATAAAAAAAGGCCGCACTGAATACACAGTCGCGTGGCGGCGCGTTGTGGGGACTGATCTGCCTGCATCTGTTGCCCTGAGGGAGAGTTGGTGTTGAATGGCCGGAATGTCTACTTTTAGCACACAACCCTGTGGCGCTTGCGCTGGGCCAGATCAAGGTTTAAGCAGATTGGTGCTGTCACCAGGCGTTATTTTCAGATGATTAATTATTAATTTCTATGTTTTTTATATTTTTATATTTATTAAATTTATATTTAGAGTATCTAATTTACTCTTTCTGAAAATATCACGGGGCAAGGGTTAACATTTAGTCATTATTTTGCGATATTAACGCCGTTTTGGCGGTGTATACATTTGTGATGCTGGTTCTTATCGCACTCTCATTTTGCTCAGCTAACGAAAAAGGAAAAACATTACATTTTTACGTCGCCATTTTAAATGATCAGGTATTTCAACTGGATGAAAGACACGGAATGGCCGTATGAATGGATTCGGAACACAAGTACCGACAATAGCTTGTAAAAGCGTAATAATAATTGGTAAATCACCCATAATGCAAACCGGTATCGGGAGCATTATGTCACGCTATTTCCCAGACTACGAACGTTCATACTGCCGCTCCCATGAAGAACTCACGCTTCTTCAACTGCGTCGCGCCATTGTGATCATCGTTGATATTTCAGGTGAACAGCATAATCCGCGTAATATTTGCAATCAGTATTACGCATTACAAAATCAGTATAGAGATATTCACTGGATATTTTTGGTTTCTCGCGCATTTTATCCTCTTGCCGTTGAACTTCTTATGCGACCAGAAAGTACGTTACTGTCTGACGCAGAACCTGTCGAAGGCCTGGTTAAGGCAGTTCGTTCCGGCAGTGAACATGCCGAACGTATTAGTCAGACGTTATTAAGACCCGATCCGGAAGAGTTTTATGACAATCAGGACGATGTCATGTTGACGTTCTCGGAGCGTAAAGTATTACGCTTGCTTGGGAAAGGATGGGGAATTAATCAAATCGCCGCATTGCTCAAAAAGAGTAATAAAACGGTAAGCGCGCAAAAAAATAGCGCAATGAGAAGACTCGCCTTAACGAGTAACGCCGAAATGTATGCGTGGATTAACAGCACCAAGGGAATGAAAGAGCTGAGTTTATTCTCTGCCTATGGAGAGCAAGACGAATGGAAAAGAGCGCTACAAAAAGACATATCGCTATCGTCGAAAAGTGCATGATGAGTGCTATGGGGCTGAAGCATCTTTTTGCCAGTCCGGCATTCAAAGGTTATGAAGTCCATCTGTTTAGTAATATTGCCAGTTTTCAGTCCTCACTTAATTTTGTTCCGTACGCGTCTTTGATTTATTCGCTCTCTGATGAGCGTGAAGAGCGGCGTAACTGTCTGGTATGTATTAAGGAAATTTCAGCCACTCACGGTGCTATCCAGCGAATTGTGCTGGCATCGGATGCGTCAGAAGCAAGCCTGATTAATCAGCTTTCGCCGTCACGTCTGCACGGGGTCCTTCTGAAATCCGCGCCGCTGGCCGACCTGCAGGAGCAACTGAGCAAATTATTGAGCGAGAATCGGCGGGTAAATGACTGCCACAACAACCACTGGAATATTCACCGTGGGCGTTTGCTAAGCCCGACTGAACGCGCCATTTTGCAGTTCATGTCTTGCGGCTTTTCCATCCCGGAAATCGCCATCCGACTGGATCGCAACATTAAAACCATTCGTGCGCATAAGTTTAATGCCATGCTTAAGCTTGGTGTTCGTTCTGACGTGGGGTTACTGCACGCGGCAGATATCCTGACGCATTTCCCCGTACCGGATCACCGCGCGCCGCGCTTTATTGTTCCGCATTTTTCATAATCGGCATATAAGACTGCGCCAGAATAATGTCTGGCGCGGGTCTTACAGACAAACGTCCACCCATGTAGCCTGAGTGAGCTCCGCCATTCTTTCCGGAGAAATGCGCACCGCGCTGTGGATCGCCCCGGCGGCAGGCAAAACTTCCGCATACTCCCTGAGCGAGATATCACAGTAAACCGCCAGCGGCGTTTCCAGTCCAAACGGGCAGACGCCACCAACGGGATGTCCCGTTACTGTCACCACTTCATCGCTGCTAAGCATCCGGGCTTTTGCGCCAAACGTCTGCTTCAGCTTTTTGTTATCAAGGCGCGCATCGCCTTTGGCGACCACGAGGATCACCTCGTCTTTAATTTTCAGCGACAGCGTTTTCGCTATCTGTCCCGGCGCAACGTTGTGCGCTTCGGCCGCCAGCGCAACGGTGGCGGTACTCTGACCCAGCTCGATGACTTCAACATCCGGGGCGTGATCAGCAAAAAACTGGCGCACAGACTGCAAACTCATTGTTTCCTCCAGAAAAATACTCTGCGTAATCTGTCATAAGAAATTATGCTCTGTAAATATTTCCTAAGTCACCCACTTCTGATATCAGCGATTTCTGGATCCTCTTCACAATCACGGAAACCGGTTACAGTAACCGGTTGCAGACCATGATGCGGAGATTAATACTGATTACGTCATTTCCCCTGTATCCAATAATAAGAGTCGATTATGAAACCTATCCGTTTGAGCAGTACCGCTGGTATGCGAACCAGCAAGGTGGTGAAAGTGGTATATGGAACAACGTGCGGCGTAACAGCGCCCGAACCGATCGTCTGACAGGAGAGCCGTTATGTCTGCCAACCATGCTGCGTTTAACCTGATATTCCGCTTTGTCGAAAACTATGTCAGCCCCATTGCCGGACGCATCTCTTCCCAGCGTCACGTGATGGCGATCCGCGACGGCTTTATCTCCGCCATGCCGTTTATGATTGTCGGCTCGTTCTTATTAGTGTTTGCCTACCCGCCGTTTTCACCGGACACCACCCTGGGCTTCGCCCGCGCCTGGCTGGATATGGCGAAACAGTTCGAAGGCCAGATCCTCACCCCCTTCGATATGACGATGGGCGTGATGTCCCTCTATATTTGTGCCGCTATCGCTTACAACCTCGGCAAGCATTACGTTAAGTCGCATCAGCTCGATCCCTTCATGTGCGCCATGCTGTCGCTGATGGCCTTCCTGCTGATTGCCGCGCCAAAAACCAAAGGTGCGTTGCCGGTGGATAGCCTCGGCGGCACGGGGATCTTCACCGCCATTCTGGTGGCGATCTACTGTGTTGAGATGATGCGTTTTCTGAAGGCTCACAACATCGGTATTCGCCTGCCCGATCAGGTGCCGCCGATGATCAAAAACTCTTTTGATCTGCTGATCCCGGTGCTGGTGGTGGTGTTAACCCTCTATCCGCTGAGCCTGCTTATTCAGTCACAGTTTGGCATGCTGATCCCGCAGGCGATCATGGCCATCTTTAAACCGCTGGTGGCAGCGGCGGACTCGCTGCCAGCGATACTGCTGGCGGTGCTGATTGGTCACCTGCTGTGGTTTGCGGGCATTCACGGGGCGGCGATTGTCTCCGGGATGCTGCAGATGTTCTGGCTCACCAACCTGGGGATGAACCAGACCGCGCTGGCACAAAGCACGCCGCTGCCGCACATCTTTATGGAGGCGTTCTGGACCTTCTTCATTGTGATTGGCGGTTCCGGGGCGACAATGGGGCTGGTGTTCTGCTATCTGCGTAGTCGCTCGGCGCATCTGCGGTCCATTGGGCGTCTGAGCGTGGTACCGAGCATTTTCAACATCAACGAACCGGTGATCTTCGGTACGCCAATCGTCATGAACCCGGTGTTCTTTATCCCGTTCCTGCTGGCGCCAATGGTTAACGCCGTGCTGGCGTGGGCGGCGATGAAGCTGGATCTGATTGGCCGTGTAATTTCCGTTGTTCCCTGGACCGCGCCTGCGCCTGTAGGAGCCGCATGGGCGCTGGGCTGGGACTTCCGTGCGGCGATCCTCGTGGTGCTGCTCGCGGTGGTTTCCGCCATCATCTACTACCCGTTCTTTAAGGTGTATGAGAAACAGCTCCTGGCGCAGGAGGCCGAAGAGGCCCAGCGCACAGAAGAGGAAAGCCAGCAGGTGGCATAGGTAAACGCAAAACGGCAACTCACAGGTTGCCGTTTTTGGTGTTTGTACTCTCTCCCGGTGGGAGAGGGAGCACCTGTAATTTCGTATGCTTATCGCGATAAAATAATTTCAGGATAATAAAGAACCTACAGCGACTCCCTCGTCCGGCTGAAAATCGACGAAGCGTTTCCTGTAGGCCGGGGCGAGGCGCAGGGATGCGCCGAGAGGGGGCGACCTACATGGATGTAGGATTGCCCCCGACCCTAAGCCTGCGGGAATAAGCTGAGTGCACCGCGTAGCGGCGATTTTCTTTGCCGGGAGCCGGGGTAGCCAGGGGGGAGGCGGCGAGCCCCCCTGGCACGTTCACGGGTGACGCAGCTGACAGAGAAGCACAAAACATACAGTGAACGGAACCACCACCACAGTCGCATGCTCCCCCTCACCCCAGCCCTCTCCCTGAATGGAGAGGGGGCCGACCGTGCCACTATTTTTTTGTGGGGATCCCTCAACCCGATGGGAGAAGGCAACAGACCGCACAACGCTACTTAAGCGTACAGTCGCCGCACTGTTGAACATCCGGCAGGCGATAGCGCTGACAGCAGGTGCGGCGCACCAGCAGCCCGTCGCGTGGAACGACGGTGCGGTAAAGCGGGTTGTCACGGCCATCAGAAAGCTGGCGGGCAAAGAAAATTCCCTGACGCAGGGCGTCCACTTTCTCATCCCCCAGCAGGGTTTTCATTTCGGTCAGATACCAGTGAATTAAGTAGCCGGTATTGCTCCAGATAAGTTTGGCGTTGATCTCGCCCGTCTCTTCCAGCGCTTCCACAACCGGGATCAGCGCGCGGGTAATCAGCACGTCCATCCGCTGCTGCGCCGAAAGCGAGGTCGTCTGGCTGTCTTCGTGGACGTCGATCCAGAAGCAGGCGGCGCGCCCGGTCTCATGGAACTCAACGTGGAAGTGCTCAGGAGAAAGATCCAGCGCCACGTCCTGGGTAAGCAGGGCCAGCATCAATGGCGGCACCATCAGCCCGATATACCACTGCGCCCACAGCGACAGCAGCGGCTTGTTCTCGCGCGCCAGCGTAGGCTGATTACGGTAAATATGATCGGAGTAGGTCGCCAGCAACGACTGCAGCTCGGCAGGGCGTTGCCACTGTGCCAGCGTCCGGGCGTGATGCGGATGGGGTTCGTCCAGCTTGATGACATCCAGCAGATAGGCACGCGTCCCGGCAATGGTCTCACGCACCGCGTCCGCAAGCCCTGAAGGCCTGGTCGGGAGGGGAGTTTGCCAGATGATATTCTCGACGGCTTGTGCAGAACGTATGGCCATAAGTTAGCTGGATAAAAATCTAAATGATAATGATTTCCAATCCTAACTATAGATAAAACCGTTCGCAAGGAATTTTACGTATTCAGACTCAACGCTGACAAATGAGAAAATCTATCATATGATATTGGTTATCATTATCGAGCTGAGAGACGGATCATGTTGAGCAGGGCGTTAGGAAGTGGATGGGGAGTGATACTGCCGGGAATGGTGATTGCCGGGCTGGCGTGTACCGATCTGTCGCTGGCGGTCTGGAAAGTGATTATTGCGTCGGGATTGCTGATTTCATCTGCCATGATCTGGCATAAACAACTGCGGCATTTCGTGCTGCTGCCATCATGTGTCGCGCTGATTGCGGGCATGTGGGTTCTGGTGATGAATCTGAACTAACGGGAGAAAGAGAGAATTTCTAAGGAGAGATAAGATAATTGGTGCGAGGGGGGGGACTCGAACCCCCACATCCTAAGGACACTAACACCTGAAGCTAGCGCGTCTACCAATTCCGCCACCTTCGCACAGTCATCTTATTTTGTTGATATCGCCTCGTTGGTGCGAGGGGGGGGACTCGAACCCCCACATCCGTAAGGACACTAACACCTGAAGCTAGCGCGTCTACCAATTCCGCCACCTTCGCCCAGTGCGAGCAATATCAATCATGGTTATTGGTGCGAGGGGGGGGACTCGAACCCCCACATCCTAAGGACACTAACACCTGAAGCTAGCGCGTCTACCAATTCCGCCACCTTCGCATACCATCGATACAAAAAAAGTATCGTAACCACGGAGGCGCATTCTAGATGTTTTCAGCTGTTCGTCAACAGATAATTGTGCCGGATGTTTTATTTGTTGCAAAAATGGCCTGATCGGGCGGATCAGGCCTGGGGGGCGTTATTTCTTCGCCTGGCGGGTCATGATCGCGCGGTAGATCTTAAAGCGGCCGGTTTGCGCAAGCACTTCGTGGAAACCAAAGACTTCGTCCAGCACTTTCGGGTACGGCAGGAAGGCGTTTGCCACGATACGCAGCTCGCCGCCGCTGTTCAGATGACGCACCGCGGTGCGGATCAGGGTCTGCGCCGCTTCGAGGGTGGTTTCTACCCCATCATGGAACGGCGGGTTAGAGATAATCATATCGAAACGGCCGGTCACGTCGGACAGAACGTTGGAAGCAAACACTTCGCCTTCAATGCCGTTGGCCGCAAGGGTGGCGCGGCTGGCTTCGATGGCTGATGCGCCAACATCCGTCAGGGTTAAACGCACTTTCGGTGAGTGGCTGGCCAGCACGGCGGAGAGCACGCCTGCGCCACAGCCGACGTCCAGCACTTTGCCTTTGGTGTGCGGCGTGAAGGTGGAGAGCAGCAGCTGGCTGCCCACGTCCAGACCGTCACGGCTGAAGACGCCCGGCAGGGTTTTGATGGTCAGGCCATCAAGCTGATATTCGCCCCAGTATTTTTCCGCGTCGAAGGACGGTTTTTTGTCCAGACGGCCATGATAGAAGCCGCAGCGACGGGCGCTGTCGATTTTGGTCAGGGTGGCGTACTCCGCCAGCATCTGCTCAGCGCTGCGCACGCCGCTGCGGTTTTCACCGACAACGAAGATATCGCAACCCACCGGCAGCAGGGAGAGCAGGTTCATCAGCTGGAACTGGGCTTCGGGTTTGTTCTTCGGCCAGTAGTAGATCAGCGTGTCGCAGTCGGCCACGTCGGCCTGTTCGGCCACCAGGCTGAAACGGACGCGCTCGCCCATCTGACGGCTCAGCACCTGCCAGTGGTGATACTGCTGGGTGTGCGCACGGCTGTCGGCACACTCGAAACGGGCAGGCAGGTCATCCTGCATATCTCCGGCAAACAGAATACGGCTTTGTTCGAAATCATCACTGTGGCGCAGCAAGACTTCACTTGCCGGGGTAAATGCAGACATGAATTGTTCCTCTATAAACTCAGGCGGGGATTATAGTAGGTAGATGGCGCAGATTCGACACATTTGGTATATTTGCGCGCCTGACAAACAGGAGTTTTGGCAATGGCATCCCGACGAGACAGGCAATTACAGCAACTGGGCATTACCCAGTGGGCGCTGCGCCGCCCGGCGGCATTGCAGGGCGAAATCGCCATCTCGCTTCCGGCGCATATTCGTCTGGTAATGGTGGCGAAGAGCCTGCCCGCGCTGAGCGAGCCGGTGGTGGCCGACGTGCTGCGCGCGCTGAGGCTGGGTGCCGATCAGGTGCTGCAGCTGACGCCCGATCGCGTCGCCATGCTGCCCGAGGGCAGCCGCTGCAACAGCTGGCAGCTTGGCGTACAGGAAGAGATTGCTCTGGAGGGCGCGAGCATGGCCACGCCAGCCCTGGACGAACTTAACGTAAACCCGGCGGCACGTCGCGCGCTGTGGCAACAAATCTGCGAACATGAACACAATTTCTTCCCTCACGACGACTGATTTAGCGCAGGCTTTTGACATCGAAAAACGCGCCCACGCCTTTCCGTGGAGTGAAAAAACCTTTGCCAGCAACCAGGGTGAGCGTTACCTGAACTATCGGCTGGATGTCGATAATCAGCTGGCGGCATTTGCCATCACGCAGGTCGTTCTGGATGAAGCGACGCTGTTTAACATCGCTGTAGATCCTGCTTTCCAGCGCCGTGGGCTGGGCAGAGAACTGCTGGAACATTTAATTCGCGAGCTGGAAGCACGAGACGTGTTCACGCTGTGGCTGGAAGTACGGGCCTCGAACGTCGCCGCCATCGCACTCTATGAAAGCCTGGGCTTTAACGAGGCGACGATCCGCCGTAACTATTACCCCACCGCAGAAGGACGTGAAGACGCCATCATCATGGCTCTGCCGCTTGGATAACTTATAAAGGTTGTAACGATGAACTGGGACTGGATTTTCTTTGATGCTGACGAAACGCTGTTTACCTTTGACGCGTACGGCGGCTTACAGCGGATGTTTCTCGACTACAGCGTGACCTTTACCGCTGAAGACTTCCAGGATTACCAGACGGTGAATAAACCGCTGTGGGTGGACTACCAGAACGGCGCTATCACCGCGTTACAGCTTCAGCACCAGCGTTTCCAGGGGTGGTCGGATCGCCTTAACGTTCCGCCAGGCGATCTCAACAATGCCTTCCTGAATGCGATGGCCGAGATCTGCGCCCCGCTGCCGGGCGCCGCGTCGCTGCTCGCCTCCCTGAAGGGCAAGGCGAAGCTCGGGATCATCACCAACGGCTTTACCGCGCTCCAGCAGATCCGCCTTGAGCGGACCGGTTTTCGTGACTACTTTGATTTATTAGTGATTTCAGAACAGGTGGGCGTGGCAAAACCGGCCCCGCAAATCTTCGATTATGCGCTGGCTCAGGCCGGGAACCCTGACCGGTCAAAAGTGCTGATGGTAGGGGACACGGCGGAGTCCGATATCCTTGGCGGGATGAACGCCGGGCTGTCAACCTGCTGGCTGAACGCGCACAATCGCACCCTGCCTGAGGGAATCAAACCGACCTGGACCGTGACCTCCCTCGGCGAACTGGAGCAACTCCTGTGTAAACATTGATTGCCTGCCCCCCATTGATGGGTAAAATAGCCGCATTTTCGTATTCATGATGCGCGGCCTGCTGTCGCGCTTTTTAAAGAAGATTTAATTATGACGTTGTCTCCTTATCTGCAAGAGGTGGCGAAACGCCGTACTTTTGCCATTATCTCTCACCCGGATGCCGGTAAAACGACAATCACCGAGAAGGTGTTGCTGTTCGGACAGGCGATCCAGACCGCCGGTACGGTAAAAGGCCGTGGCTCCGCCCAGCATGCAAAATCGGACTGGATGGAGATGGAAAAGCAGCGTGGTATCTCGATTACCACCTCCGTGATGCAGTTCCCGTATCACGACTGCCTGGTGAACCTGCTGGACACCCCGGGTCACGAAGACTTCTCCGAAGATACCTACCGTACCCTGACGGCGGTGGACTGCTGCCTGATGGTTATCGATGCCGCAAAAGGCGTTGAGGATCGTACCCGTAAGCTGATGGAAGTCACCCGTCTACGCGATACGCCGATCCTGACCTTCATGAACAAACTCGACCGCGACATCCGCGATCCGATGGAAGTGATGGATGAAGTGGAGCGTGAGCTGAAGATCGCCTGTGCGCCAATCACCTGGCCGATTGGCTGCGGCAAGCTGTTCAAGGGCGTTTACCACCTCTACAAAGACGAAACCTACCTGTATCAGACCGGTAAAGGTCACACCATCCAGGAAGTGCGCGTCGTGAAAGGGCTGGATAACCCGGATCTGGACGCGGCGGTAGGCGAAGAGCTGGCAGGCCAGCTGCGTGATGAGCTGGAGCTGGTCAAAGGCGCTTCCCACGAATTTGACCAGGAGCTGTTCCTGAGCGGCGAAATTACCCCGGTCTTCTTCGGTACCGCACTGGGTAACTTCGGCGTAGACCATATGCTTGACGGCCTGGTTGAGTGGGCGCCGCAGCCGATGCCGCGCAACACAGACACCCGTGAAGTGGTCGCCAGTGAAGAGAAGTTCACCGGCTTCGTCTTTAAGATTCAGGCCAACATGGACCCGAAACACCGCGACCGCGTGGCGTTTATGCGTGTGGTGTCCGGCAAATATGAAAAAGGCATGAAGCTGCGCCAGGTGCGCACCGGTAAAGACGTGGTGATCTCGGATGCGCTGACCTTTATGGCCGGCGACCGTTCCCACGTGGAAGAGGCGTACCCGGGCGACATCATCGGTCTGCATAACCACGGCACCATCCAGATTGGTGACACCTTTACCCAGGGCGAGATGATGAAGTTCACCGGTATTCCGAACTTCGCACCAGAACTGTTCCGCCGTATCCGCCTGAAGGATCCGCTGAAGCAGAAACAGCTGCTGAAAGGGCTGGTTCAGCTGTCGGAAGAGGGCGCGGTACAGGTGTTCCGTCCAATCGCCAACAACGACCTGATCGTGGGCGCCGTGGGTGTGCTGCAGTTTGACGTGGTGGTTGCCCGCCTGAAGAGCGAGTACAACGTTGAAGCGATTTACGAATCGGTGAACGTGGCGACCGCCCGCTGGGTAGAGTGTTCTGACGTGAAGAAATTCGAAGAGTTCAAGCGTAAGAACGAGATCCAGCTGGCGCTCGACGGCGGTGATAACCTCACCTATATCGCCCCGACCATGGTTAACCTGAACCTGGCGCACGATCGTTATCCGGATATTCAGTTCCGCAAAACCCGCGAGCACTAATCCCTTCCCGGAGCACGGCAGCCGCCGTGCTCTGCTTAAATCTCTTTAAATCCCTGCCTTATTAATCCCTTGCGGAATGTTCTTAATTCAACGGCTTTTGCTGCTTATTGCTCGTTTTTTGCCCGATTCTGAAAGCGCGCCTGTGAGAGTGATCTATATTTAACTCAGTGTTTAACACCGGGCGCAGATGAAAGCTCCATTCAATGCGTGTTGATAAGGTTCTCATCTCGCCCGAGTGTTGATTGGTAGTAATAAAGACTACTTGCACGTAATGATTGACGCTCGAAGTCGGAGCAAAACACAGGAATACATCGATGAATACTAAAAAACTGAAGATTTCGAAAACTCTGCTGGCGGTAATGATGGGTAGCGCACTGGTATGCGGTTCTGCGATGGCGGAAACCACTGCAACCGACAAAGCGCAATCCACAGCCAATACCGCTGGTGAAAAAATCGATAACTCTATGAATAAAGTCGGTAACTTCATGGATGACAGCTCTATCACAGCAAAAGTAAAAGCTGCGCTGGTGGATGCTGATGACATTAAGAGCACCGATATTTCCGTAGAAACCGATAAAAACGTCGTTACGCTGAGTGGCTTTGTAGAAAGCCAGGCGCAGGCTGAAAAAGCCGTTAGCGTGGCGAAAGGTGTTGAAGGTGTGAAATCCGTCAGCGATAAACTGCATGTCCGTGATGGCAAAGAGCAATCTGCCAAGGGCTATGCCGGTGACGCAGCGACCACCAGCGAAATTAAAGCCAAACTGCTGGCCGATGACATCGTCCCATCACGTCACGTGAAAGTGGAAACCACTGACGGCGTGGTACAGCTGAGCGGTGAAGTAGAGTCAAAAGCACAGAGCGACCGTGCTGAAAGCATCGCCAAAGCTATTGATGGCGTGAAAAGCGTTAAAAACGATCTGAAAGTGAAATAAAAATCGATAATTCGTCCTTCTGGCTGAGGCCAGAAGGCGAGATAAGAATTAAACATGTAGATATCGCCGTGAGCAAACCTGAGCGCTCACCATGCGGTCGACATTAACTATGGTAAAGGAGAGTCATATGTTTCGTTGGGGCATCATTTTTCTGGTTATCGCGTTAATTGCCGCCGCTCTGGGTTTTGGTGGTCTGGCGGGTACCGCGGCGGGTGCGGCGAAAATTGTCTTCGTCGTCGGTATTATCCTGTTCCTGGTAAGCCTGTTCACCGGACGCCGTCGTCCATAGCTCAGGTAACCGTTATGCTGAAGAAAAGGCCCATGTTAAGCATGGGCCTTTTTATTTGACGTACATCCGGTTTGGGAAAACCGGCGGGTGTGCGCTACTGTGTAGGGATATAACAAATAAAAAAACAGGAAGCAGAGGTGGGGCAGCGAATTCCGGTAACGCTCGGCAATATTGCGCCGTTAGCACTGAAACCCTTTCGGCCAGGCCAGATTGCGCTGGTATGTGAAGGCGGTGGGCAGCGAGGGATCTTCACAGCCGGCGTGCTGGATGAGTTTATGCGCGCGCAGTTTAACCCGTTCGATCTCTTTTTTGGCACTTCCGCCGGAGCGCAAAATCTCTCGGCCTACGTCTGTAATCAGCCGGGTTACGCCCGCAAAGTGATCATGCGTTACACCACCTCCCGCGATTTCTTCGATCCGGTGCGCTTTGTGCGCGGCGGCAATCTTATCGATCTCGACTGGCTGCTGGACGCCACCGCCAGCAAAATGCCGCTGGCGATGGACAGCGCCTCGCGCCTGTTCGATGCCGGCAAAGCCTTCTGGATGTGCGCCTGTCGCGGCGATGACTACTCGGCAAGCTACTTTTCGCCGCAAAAAGAGAACTGGCTGGATATTCTTCGCGCCAGCAGCGCCATCCCCGGTTTCTACCGCACGGGGGCGCTGCTGGACGGGATTAGCTATCTGGACGGCGGCGTCAGCGATGCGATCCCGGTGCAGGAGGCGGCCCGACGCGGCGCGAATACCATCGTGGTGATCCGCACCGTGCCGTCGCAGATGTACTATACGCCGCAGTGGTTTAAGCGGATGGAGCGCTGGCTGGGTGAAAGCAGCCTGCAACCGATGCTCAACCTGGTTTCGCACCATGAGGCGAGCTATCACGCCATCCAGCATTTTATTGAAAAGCCGCCGGGCAAACTCAGGATCTTCGAAATCTATCCGCCAAAACCGCTTAACAGCATGGCGCTGGGCAGCCGCATCCCCGCTCTGCGTGACGACTACAAAACCGGACGTCTGTGCGGGCGCTATTTCCTGGCGACGGTGGGCAAACTGCTGGCCGAACAGCCGCCGCTGCGCCGCCACCAGCGGATCATCGCCCCGGCCACGGTGGTGGTTCCTCCGGCAAGCGTGGCCAGCGATGCGCTTACCACCCCGCTCGTGGATGCCCCGCAGGCCAATGACACCCTGTTTGATAACGAGGATCTGGCGTGACTTACCGCTTTATTGATACCCATTGTCACTTTGATTTCTCCCCCTTTACCGGTGATGAGCCCGCCAGCATCCAGCGTGCCGCTGAGGCGGGCGTTATGGCCATCGTGGTTCCGGCCATAGATGTGGCGAGCATCGATCGGGTGCTGGATCTCGGGGCGCGCTACCCGGCGCTGTATATGGCCCTGGGTCTGCATCCCATTGTGATTGAATCCCATCAGGATGCGCATCTGGACACGCTGGAAGCGGCGTTGGCGGCAAAGCCGGAAAGGCTGGTGGCGGTGGGGGAGATCGGCCTCGATCTCTATCGCGAGGATCCTCACTTCGAACGACAGGAAGCGATCCTCGATGCCCAGCTGAAGCTGGCGAAACGCTACGATCTGCCGGTGATCCTCCATTCCCGGCGCACCCACGACAAGCTGGCGATGCACCTCAGGCGCCACAATCTGCCGCGAACCGGGGTGGTCCATGGCTTTGCCGGAAGCCTGCAGCAGGCCCAGCGTTTTGTGGAGATGGGCTATAAAATTGGCGTCGGGGGCACCATCACCTATCCCCGCGCGAGTAAAACCCGCGATGTGATGGCGCAGCTACCGCTCTCCGCCCTGTTGCTGGAGACCGACGCCCCCGATATGCCGCTTAACGGTTTTCAGGGCCAGCCGAACCGCCCCGAGCAGGCGGCGAGGGTATTTACCACGCTGTGTGAACTGCGCCCGGAGCCCGCGGATGAGATCGCCCAGGCGCTGCTGGATAACACCCGGGCGCTGTTCAACCTGCCGCTATAGATAGAGCGCCGGGCGGATCACTGCGATCTGCTCCCGCTCCAGCAGCTGCGCCAGCGGTTCGACATCATCGGCCGTCGCGCTGCGCCAGTGACGGGCTTCGCCGTAGACGCCATGGGCATGAAAAGCGTTGATCCTGACCGGAACATCCCCCAGCTGACGGATAAATTTGACCAGTTCGCGATGGTGCGTCAGGTAATCACAGCGATCCGGGATCACCAGTAAACGCAGCTCGCTCAGCCGGTGGTGTGCCGCCAGCCAGCGAATGCTGTGCTTGATAAGCGCGTTGTCGCGCCCGGTCAGAAAACGGTGATGGGCGTTGTCCCAGGCCTTAAGATCGACCATTGCGCCATCAAACACCGGGAGCAGCTTTTGCCAGCCGGTTTCGCTTAGCAGGCCGTTACTGTCCACCAGACAGGACAAATGCTGCAGCTGCGGATCGGCTTTCAGCGCGGAAAACAGCGCCACCAGAAACGGCAGCTGGGTGGTGGCTTCCCCGCCGCTGACGGTGATGCCGGAGATAAAGGGCGCGACCTTGCGGATCTGCACGATGACCTCCTCCACGCTTAACCGCTGCGCCATGGGCGTCGCCTGCTGCGGGCACATTTGCAGACAGGTATCGCACTGCTGGCAGGTCGCGTCATCCCACCAGACCCGTCCGGCCTGAATATTCAGCGCATCGTGCGGGCAGTGCGGCACGCAGGCGGCGCAGTCGTTGCAGCGCCCGATGGTCCACGGGTTGTGGCAGGTTTTGCAGCGCAGGTTGCACCCCTGCAGAAACAGGGCCAGGCGGCTGCCGGGCCCGTCAACGCAGGAGAACGGGATAACCTTACTGACTAAAGCGCATCTGCTGTTCATGGCTTATCACGCGCGGCTGGCGCTCCAGTATGCGGGTGTTGCGGGCGGCCTCTTCGCCCAGCCAGGTGGTGTTGGTGCGCGAGCCTTCGGCGCGGTATTTTTCCAGATCGGACAGCCGCACCATATACCCCGTCACACGAACCAGATCGTTCCCTGAAACGTTAGCGCTGAATTCGCGCATCCCGGCGCGGAAAGCGCCCAGACAGAGTTCCACCACCGCCTGCGGATTGCGCTTCACGGTCTCGTCCAGGGTCAGGATGTCGCTGATCCCGGCGCGATAGTGGCGATGATGCGGCGCGACCGCCAGCAGGTGGCTAATCGGATCCGGCTCATCGCCATACGGCAGACGCGCCCCCGGCGTGGTGTCCACGTCAGAGCTGATCCCCGACTGGGCATGGAGCATGGCGCGGTGTCGCCAGCCATATTTGACCGGGGTGGCTTCCACAAAGGCCGCCAGCTGCTCGCTGATGCGATACCCCAGCGCATTGGCCTGGTCATCTTTGCCGTAGCGCCCGTTAATCCCCGCTTTCTCGCACAGCACGTTCACCGCTTCGGCGAGGCCGTACATGCCGAACATGGGCACAAAACGGTTGGGATCGATCAGCCCTTCTTTCACCAGGAAGCTATTCTCAAAGAAGCCGGAACGCTGATACAGGAACTCGCAGCGGGCATCGATGATGGCGATCTGCTGCTGACAGTAGTGCGGCAGGGTGCGGGTAAAGAACGCCTCGAGGGTTTCGCTCTGCTCCGCGATGGCCTTCAGGTTGAGGCGCACAAGGGTGCTTCCCCCGCCTGCCAGCGGCAGCGAGTTGTAACAGCTGACCACGCCAAAGCCATTTTTTGTGAAAATTTTATCATTTACCTGCCCGTTGGAGATATGCGGTTTACTGCATTCGCAGATGTTCTTCGCCACCTCCAGCAGCAGATCGTCCGGCGTGATTTTGGGATCGTAAATAAAGGTGAGATTGGGTGAAACCTGCTTAAGCTCTGCATCGGCGCGTAAAATGGCGCGCGTTATCGGGCCGTCTGCCGGGCCGATATTGGCATGGACGAAGGCATCCGGCAGGGTGCGATCGAGGTAGCGCCAGAAACGTTTTATTCGAATATCGATTTCTTCTTGTGTTAGAATTCTAACATATGGCTGCAGCAGCGTATCGAGATGGCCGAGGAACACCGGCATGGCGGTAACGGACGGAACATGGTGGTAAAGGATGGTCAGCAGCGACAGCGCATCATCCAGATCCTGAGCGCCTTCCAGTTCCAGCCACTCTGAACCCTGTTTCAGAAACAGCGCATAGTCAGGCAACACGTAGCGCGGTTTGTAAGGCGCGTGGCCTTCAAACATATCGCAGATAAATCCCCCGGCCAGGGCCAGACGCGCATCATTATCCAGGGCCGGGTAGGGCAGATTGTTTTCCGCCTCCAGCGCCAGAAAGTGGCGTTTTTGTTCGGGGCTTAACACCGGGCTTGTCACAATTTTCTGGCAACGTTGTTGCAGGGCGGCGGGGGTGGATGGGGACATTGTCGCTTCCTTATTCTTCTGCATGGACAGGGGAAGATTGTAGAAAGACTCCTGCCAGCTGCTTTTGATCCTGCGCGGGTGCCTGACGCTTTAATCAGCAGTTGTAGCTAAATTATTTGAAGTTGATCTCATTATGGTTATGCAAATTTGTATGCATATTTCATTAACTGTGATGAATGTCGAAGTGAGAAAGCGGGTGAATGTTAGAATACTCACAGACCCGCAAGGTGAAATTTTACGGCTATACGCCCGGAGAATGTTATGACCGATTTAACCGCAAGCAGCCTGCGTGCTTTAAAACTGATGGATCTGACCACCCTGAATGACGACGACACGAACGAGAAAGTGATCGCCCTGTGTCATCAGGCGAAAACCCCGGTGGGCACCACGGCGGCTATCTGTATCTATCCGCGTTTCATTCCGATCGCGCGTAAGACCCTGAAAGAGCAGGGCACGCCGGACGTGCGTATTGCCACCGTGACCAACTTCCCACACGGTAACGACGACATCGAAATCGCGCTGGCAGAGACCCGCGCCGCCATCGCTTACGGCGCTGACGAAGTTGACGTGGTCTTCCCTTACCGCGCGCTGATTGCCGGTAACGAGCAGGTGGGCTTTGAGCTGGTGAAAGCCTGTAAAGAGGCCTGCGCAGCGGCAAACGTGCTGCTGAAAGTGATCATCGAAACCGGCGAGCTGAAAGAAGAGGCTTTAATCCGTAAAGCGTCTGAAATCTCTATTAAAGCGGGTGCAGACTTCATTAAAACCTCCACCGGTAAAGTGCCGGTCAATGCCACCCCGGAAAGCGCACGCATCATGATGGAAGTGATCCGCGATATGGGCGTGGAAAAAACCGTGGGCTTCAAACCGGCGGGCGGCGTGCGTACCGCAGAAGACGCGCAGCAGTTCCTGGCGATTGCCGATGAGCTGTTCGGTGCCGACTGGGCTGATTCCCGCCACTACCGTTTTGGCGCATCCAGCCTGCTGGCCAGCCTGCTGAAAGCACTGGGCTACGGCGACGGTAAGAGCGCAAGCAGCTACTAATAGCACTATTCGTTGTAGGCCGGATAAGGCGTAGCCGCCATCCGGCGTTGTTCCGGTTCGCCGGGTGGCGCTACGCTTACCCGGCCTACGGTTAGCCTTCGACTCACTTCCTCAGGGGGTTATTTTGTTTCTCGCACAAGAAATTATTCGTAAAAAACGTGATGGTCATGCTTTAAGCGACGAAGAGATCCGTTTCTTTATCAACGGCATTCGCGACAATACCATCTCTGAAGGGCAGATTGCCGCCCTGGCGATGACCATTTTCTTCCACGATATGGCGATGCCGGAGCGCGTGTCGCTGACCATGGCGATGCGGGATTCAGGAACCGTTCTGGACTGGAAGAGCCTTAACCTTAATGGCCCGATCGTGGACAAACACTCCACCGGCGGCGTGGGCGATGTCACCTCGCTGATGCTGGGGCCAATGGTCGCTGCCTGCGGCGGCTACATTCCAATGATTTCCGGGCGCGGCCTCGGTCATACCGGCGGCACGCTCGACAAACTGGAAGCCATTCCGGGCTTCGATATCTTCCCGGATGACAACCGCTTCCGCGACATTATTAAAGATGTGGGTGTGGCGATTATCGGCCAGACCAGCTCTCTTGCTCCGGCGGACAAGCGTTTTTACGCCACGCGTGACATTACCGCGACCGTCGACTCCATCCCGCTGATCACCGCTTCGATCCTTGCCAAGAAACTGGCCGAAGGTCTGGATGCGCTGGTGATGGACGTGAAAGTGGGCAGCGGCGCCTTTATGCCGACCTACGAACTCTCAGCGGCGCTTGCCGAAGCGATCGTTGGCGTTGCCAATGGCGCTGGCGTGCGCACCACCGCACTGCTTACCGACATGAACCAGGTGCTGGCTTCCAGCGCGGGTAACGCGGTTGAAGTGCGCGAAGCGGTACAGTTCCTGACAGGTGAATACCGCAACCCGCGCCTGTTCGAGGTGACCATGGCGCTGTGCGTCGAGATGCTCATTTCAGGCAAACTGGCGAACGATGACGCCGACGCCCGGGCGAAACTGCAGGCGGTGCTGGATAACGGCAAAGCGGCGGAGATCTTTGGCCGCATGGTTGCTGCCCAGAAAGGCCCGACCGATTTCGTGGAAAACTACGCCAAATACCTGCCAACCGCGATGCTCAGCAAAGCGGTGTACGCGGATACCGAAGGCTTCGTCTCGGCGATGGACACTCGCGCGCTGGGTATGGCGGTGGTCTCCATGGGCGGCGGTCGTCGTCAGGCTTCCGACAGCATTGATTACAGCGTCGGCTTCACCGATATGGCCCGTCTGGGCGACAGCGTTGACGGTCAACGTCCGCTGGCGGTGATCCACGCGAAAGATGAAAACAGCTGGCAGGAAGCGGCGAAAGCCGTGAAGGCTGCCATTACTCTGGCGGATAATGCCCCAGAAAGCTCGCCTTCGGTCTATCGTCGTATTACCGAATAGCGGTATACTGATCTGATCGCTTTTTTATGAAGCACTGAGTACGGAGAACATATGAAACGTGCATTTATTATGGTGCTGGACTCTTTCGGCATCGGGTCTACAGAAGATGCAGATCGCTTTGGTGACACCGGTGCAGACACCATGGGTCACATTGCTGAAGCCTGTGCAAAAGGCGAAGCGAACAACGGTCGTCAGGGCCCGCTGAATCTGCCAAACCTGACCCGTCTGGGCCTGGTTAAAGCCCATGAAGGTTCCACCGGTAAAGTGGCAGCCGGTATGGACGCCAACGCCGAAGTGGTTGGCGCATACGCCTGGGCGCACGAGCTCTCTTCCGGGAAAGACACCCCGTCAGGCCACTGGGAAATCGCCGGTGTGCCGGTTCTGTTCGACTGGGGCTATTTCTCCGATCACGAGAACAGCTTCCCGCAGGAGTTGCTGGATAAGCTGGTTGAGCGCGCAAACCTGCCGGGCTATCTCGGCAACTGCCACTCTTCCGGCACCGTCATTCTGGACCAGCTCGGCGAAGAGCACATGAAAACCGGCAAGCCGATTTTCTACACCTCTGCTGACTCCGTGTTCCAGATTGCCTGCCACGAAGAGACCTTTGGCCTGGATCGTCTTTACGAGCTGTGCGAAATCGCCCGTGAAGAGCTGACCGAAGGCGGCTACAACATTGGCCGCGTGATCGCGCGTCCGTTTGTGGGCGACAAACCGGGCAACTTCCAGCGTACCGGCAACCGTCACGATCTGGCCGTAGAACCGCCAGCGCCGACCGTGCTGCAGAAACTGGTTGAAGAGAAAGACGGCCAGGTGGTTTCCGTCGGTAAGATTGCGGATATCTACGCTAACTGCGGCATCACCAAAAAAGTGAAAGCCACCGGTCTGGACGCGCTGTTTGACGCTACCGTGAAAGAGATGAAAGAGGCGGGCGACAAGACTATCGTCTTCACCAACTTCGTCGATTTCGACTCCTCCTGGGGTCACCGTCGCGACGTCGCTGGCTACGCTGCGGGTCTGGAGCTGTTCGACCGCCGTCTGCCGGAGCTGATGGAGCTGGTGGGTGAAGATGACATTCTGATCCTGACCGCCGACCACGGCTGCGACCCGACCTGGACCGGTACCGACCACACCCGCGAGCACATTCCGGTGCTGGTGTACGGCCCGAAAGTAAAACCAGGCTCTCTGGGTCACCGTGAATCCTTCGCGGACATCGGCCAGACCATTGCGAAATACTTTGGTACGTCTGATATGGAATATGGCAAGGCCATGTTCTGAATTATGTTGGGTGCGGTCTGATGCCCTCACCCCGGCCCTCTCCCACAGGGAGAGGGTGAAAAGAATAAACAATGTAAAAGGAACTGAAGATGGCAACTCCTCACATTAATGCAGAGATGGGTGATTTCGCTGACGTCGTATTGATGCCTGGCGACCCGCTGCGTGCGAAGCACATTGCAGAAACCTTCCTCGAAGACGTGCGTGAAGTGAACAACGTTCGCGGCATGCTGGGCTTCACCGGGACCTACAAAGGCCGCAAAATTTCCGTAATGGGTCACGGTATGGGTATCCCATCCTGCTCCATCTACACCAAAGAGCTGATCACCGATTTCGGCGTGAAGAAGATCATCCGCGTGGGCTCCTGTGGCGCCGTGCGTATGGACGTGAAGCTGCGTGACATCGTTATCGGGATGGGTGCCTGCACCGACTCCAAAGTTAACCGCATGCGCTTCAAAGACCACGACTTCGCGGCAATCGCTGACTTCGGCATGGTACGCGACGCCGTTGACGCAGCCAAAGCGCTGGGCGTTGACGCTCGCGTGGGCAACATCTTCTCCGCGGACCTGTTCTACGCGCCAGACGGCGGCGAGATGTTCGACGTGATGGAGAAATACGGCATCCTGGGCGTGGAGATGGAAGCGGCAGGTATCTACGGCGTAGCGGCTGAGTTCGGTGCGAAAGCCCTGACCATCTGCACCGTGTCTGACCACATCCGTACACACGAGCAGACCACTGCCGCTGAGCGTCAGACCACCTTCAACGACATGATCAAAATCGCGCTGGAATCCGTTCTGCTGGGCGATAAAGAGTAAGACTCTTCCTCGGGGGCGTTCTGCCCCCGCTTTTCAATCTATTCATCTTTATCTTTCTGCTTAGCTATTTCTCTTTGCATTTCAGCTGAATATAGTACTAAATTTATTCAAGTATCTATTCATGAAACCATTCACTGATGACGACGATAAGTGACCTGTTACTGCAGGGACCGCGTGCGGCTCCCGAGCTTCGCCAGCAGCTTGGCATCAGCCAAGCGACATTTTCACGTCTGGTTTCCGCCCAGGATCGAGTGATCCAGTTTGGAAAAGCACGCGCCACTCGCTACGCCCTGATAAGGCCGGTGCGGGGCGTCAGCGCGTTTCCATTCTGGCAGGTGAATGCCCAGGGAAAGGCCGTTAAAGGTGGCGAGATTTACCCTATCTGGCCCCAGGGAAGTTGTCTGGTGCTGCAGGCTGATGGGCAATGGCAATGGTTTGATGGTCTTCCCTGGTACCTGACCGATCTCCGTCCTCAGGGCTTTTTAGGACGCGCCTGGGGTCGTCGTATGGCGCAGCAATTCTCACTCCCGGAAGATATCCGCCTGTGGCAGGAAAACGATGTGCTTTATGCGCTAAGCCAGTTTTCAGGTGAGCACTCTGGCGGCTGGCTGGTAGGGGAAGAAAACTATCAACGCTGGCTCTCTGCGACGCCGCCTGATGCTATCGCCGACGATCAAAAAAATCGGATTTATACGCAGCTATCCCGCGAGGCGCTGGCGGGGGAGATCGTGGGATCTTCGGCAGGCGGGGAACAACCTAAGTTCTCCTGCTTTTCCCGAACGGTATCGGGTGATGCGCATGTGCTGGTTAAGTTTACCGCCCCGCAACTGAGCGCGGTTTCAGTACGCTGGGGCGATCTGCTACTGGCGGAGGCAATCGCCCTCAGAACCCTGGCATCTGCGGGGCTGGCAGCCAGCGATGCCGCAGTGCTGCAGGGTGAAAACGGACAGGTTTTTCTTGAGGCGAAACGCTTTGACTGCGAAGGCGTAACGGGCAGACGGGCCATCGTGTCTCTGGAGGCAGTACAAAGTGAATTTGTCACCGCCAGTGGGGCATGGCCGCACACGGTCGATAAGCTGGTACAGGCTGGGATCGTGGAGGACACCGCCGCCGGGCAGGTCGAAAAAATCTGGGCATTTGGTCGCCTTATTGCTAACAGCGATATGCACGCGGGGAACCTCTCTTTTTATTATTCTGCGTTCCCGTTATCCCTGACGCCCGTTTATGACATGTTGCCCATGGCGTTTGCGCCTTCCAGTGCAGGTATGATGCGGGAAAAAGCATGTGAGTTGCGTTTCGACAGCACGATATCGCGTCAGGCCTGGGAGTTTGCCCTGCCGCTGGCGACACAGTTCTGGGAGCGGGTAACGGCGGAGAAACGAATAAGTGAAAACTTCCGCACAATCGCAGCGGGCATGAAAGCGCGGTTAGATGACATTGCGGGAATGGTGCAGAGAATGGCCTGAGGAGAGCTGCCCGGTGGCGTTTCGCTTACCGGGCGTACAGTTTTCCATCCGGCTTTTTTATTACCGCACCGCCCCCGCAATCCACGCCGACAGCTCCCGTAGCTCTTTTTCCTGTTCCGGGAAGTCGCCAGTCAGGGCATCACACTCCTGCTGCAACATATCCGCCCGATACAGGCAGCCCTGCAGACGCGCCGCCAGCGCCTCTAACGGGGCCGGGTTCAGGCTGTCGGTAAAGACTTGCGTGCGTGAGATATGGCCCTTCTCGACGTCGAAGTGCAGCTCTACGCCGCCCCAGGTAAAGCGTTCATCCAGCAGATGCGAGAAGGCAGGCGCCTGACCAAAGTTCCACTCCCAGCTGCTCTGGCGGGCAAAGGTTTCGGCGAAGTTCGGCAGATCCGGCGTTTTGTCAGGTGAAATGACTTCGGCTTCAACGCGCTCGCCATAGTGGGCAAAAAACGCCTCTGTAACAGCCTCGCAGATCCGCTCATGGGTGATGCCCGGCAGCAGATCCACCAGATTCGCCACCCGGCCACGCACGGAGGTGATGCCCTTGGCCTGCAGCTTTTTCTGGTCGGGATTGAGGTAGTTCGCCAGGCGGCTGAGATCGGCATTCAGCAGCAGGGTACCGTGGTGAAAACCGCGGTCCATAGTTTCGCGGTAGGCCGAGCCGGAGACCTTCCGGTCGCCCTCTGCCGTTTTCACCACCAGGTCGTTACGCCCGGAGGCTTCCGTCGTGGCGCCCAGCGCCTGCAGCGCATTCAGCACAATGCGGGTGGAGATGGTTTTGTCGTACTCCGGCTTTCCGGCCATAAAGGTAAAGCAGGTATTGCCGAGGTCGTGAAATACCGCGCCGCCGCCGCTGCTGCGACGCGCCAGGCGCACGTTGTCCTCTTCCATGCGTCGCGTGTTGCACTCTTTCCACGGGTTTTGCGCCCGGCCAATCACCACCGTGTCGGCGTTGCGCCACAGGAACAGCACGCGCGGGGTGGCGGGCATCTGGCGGAAGATGCACTCTTCCACCGCAAGGTTAAACCAGGGATCGTATGAATCTGAGATAAGCAGACGCAATGTAGACATGCAGATTTCCTTTCCTGAAACGGTTATCGACAAAACCACTAGGTTTTCTTTTCGCTCTCTTCCTCTTCGGGTACCGATTTACTGGCGGTGAGCAGGAACGGCGACTGCTGCCAGCGGGTGCGTTTGCCCTGCAGCAGCGTGCGGGTCAGCACCACGCCAATCGCCAGCGACAGCAGCAGCATCAGGCGCAGAATATTGGTGGTGTTATCCACCTGTTTGGCCTCGGTGGCCAGGGTATGGGTGTCGAGCGTCAGGCGCAGATAGCCGAGCGGACCGTTTTTGCCCTGAATCGGCTCCACCAGCTGCTGGTTAAAGTAGCCGCCGGCTTTTTTACCGTCCAGTGCCAGCCGGTCGCGTACCTCGACCTGCTCCCCTGAGCGGGCAATCAAGCCACCTTCTTCGTCGTAAACGCTGGCGTCGAGGATGCGGCTCTCTTCCGTCAGAACATGCAGCACCTGGCTGATGCGCTTCTCATCCGGCGTTTCGGTTCGCATCAGCGGGGCGATGTTGAGCGACACCTGTCGCGCCAGCGTGTGCGCCAGCTCTTCAAGCTGCGGATTGCGCTGCCGTTGATGATTCTGGCTGAACCACGATGCGCCCTGCATCAGCGCCACTAACAGGGCGAGACAGGAGAGGACAATCACGGCACGATGAAGCCGGAATTTCAGTTTTGCACGAGCCATATTCCACCTGCTGAAAATTTTCGGGGTTAATGTTGCCAGAAGTGATGGTTACAAGGTAGCCTCATGCGTTATTTTCACCCCCTGGATGATTCCCGGCGCGAACGATTTTACAGGAGCTTTAATGCCAAACATTACCTGGTGCGACCTGCCCAATGATGTCTCTCTCTGGCCAGGATTGCCGCTCTCATTAAGTGGCGATGAGGTAATGCCACTGGATTACCATGCTGGCCGTAGCGGCTGGCTGCTGTATGGACGCGGCCTGGATAAACAGCAGTTAACAACCTATCAGCGCAAGCTGGGCGCGGCGATGGTGATCGTGGCGGCCTGGTGCGTGGAAGACTACCAGGTGATCCGCCTGGCCGGCTCCCTGACCCAGCGCGCCACCCGTCTGGCGCACGACGCGGGCCTCGATGTGGCACCGCTGGGTAAAATCCCGCACCTGAAAACCCCAGGACTGCTGGTGATGGACATGGATTCTACCGCCATTCAGATCGAATGCATCGACGAGATTGCTAAACTTGCCGGTACGGGCGAGATGGTGGCCGAAGTGACCGAGCGCGCCATGCGTGGCGAACTGGACTTCACCGCCAGCCTGAAACAGCGCGTGGCGACCCTGAAAGATGCTGATGCGAATATCCTGATGCAGGTGCGTGAAAAGCTACCCCTGATGCCGGGCCTGGTGCAGCTGGTGCTGAAGCTGGAGACCCTGGGCTGGAAAGTGGCTATCGCCTCCGGCGGCTTCACCTTCTTTGCCGAGTATCTGCGCGACAAGCTGCGTCTGGACGCCGTAGTCGCCAACGAGCTGGAGATCCGCGACGGCAAACTTACCGGGAACGTGATTGGCGAGATTGTCGATGCTCAGTTCAAGGCCAACACCCTGACGCGTCTGGCGGAAAAATATGACATCCCGGTTGCCCAGACGGTGGCGATTGGCGACGGCGCGAACGATCTGCCGATGATTAAAGTTGCCGGGCTTGGCATTGCCTATCATGCCAAACCGACCGTCAACGAAAAGACGGAAGTTATCATCCGTCATGCTGACCTGATGGGGGTGTTCTGCATTCTCTCCGGCAGCGTAAACCAGAAATAGTTGTATAGGCCTGCTTGCCGGGCAAGCGAAAGCGCCACCCGGCAAGCAGGCCGCGCAGAAATAAAGAGGTAAAACGTGGCGAAAGCTCCAAAACGCGCATTTGTCTGTAATGAATGTGGGGCGGATTATCCGCGCTGGCAGGGGCAGTGCAGCGCCTGTCATGCCTGGAACACCATCACCGAAGTGCGCGGCATTGCCGCTTCGCCAACCGTTGCCCGTAACGAGCGTCTGAGCGGTTATGCGGGCAATGCGGGCGTATCGAAAGTCCAGAAACTCTCCGAGATCAGCCTCGAAGCCCTGCCGCGCTTCTCCACCGGTTTTAAAGAGTTTGACCGGGTGCTGGGCGGCGGCGTGGTGCCGGGCAGCGCCATTCTGATTGGCGGTAGCCCGGGGGCGGGTAAATCGACCCTGCTGCTGCAAACCCTCTGCAAGCTCGCGTCGCAGATGAAAACGCTCTACGTCACCGGGGAAGAGTCGCTGCAGCAGGTGGCGATGCGCGCCCACCGGCTGGGGCTGCCCACCAACGACCTCAATATGCTCTCTGAAACCAGCATCGAGCAGATCTGCATGATTGCTGAAGAAGAGCAGCCGAAGCTGATGGTGATCGACTCCATTCAGGTGATGCACATGGCGGACGTCCAGTCGTCGCCGGGCAGCGTCGCCCAGGTGCGCGAAACCGCCGCCTACCTGACGCGCTTTGCCAAAACGCGCGGCGTGGCAATCATCATGGTCGGCCACGTCACCAAAGATGGCGCCCTGGCCGGCCCGAAGGTGCTCGAGCACTGTATCGACTGCTCGGTAATGCTGGATGGCGATGCTGATACCCGTTTCCGCACCCTGCGCAGCCACAAAAACCGCTTTGGCGCGGTGAACGAGCTGGGCGTCTTTGCCATGACCGAGCAGGGGCTGCGTGAAGTCAGCAACCCGTCGGCCATCTTCCTGAGCCGCGGCGATGAAGTCACCTCCGGCAGTTCGGTGATGGTGGTCTGGGAAGGGACGCGCCCGCTGCTGGTGGAGATCCAGGCCCTGGTCGATCACTCGATGATGGGCAATCCCCGTCGCGTCGCGGTGGGCCTTGAGCAAAACCGTCTGGCGATCCTGCTGGCGGTACTGCACCGTCACGGCGGCCTGCAGATGGCGGATCAGGATGTGTTTGTGAACGTGGTCGGTGGGGTCAAAGTCACCGAAACCAGCGCCGACCTGGCGCTGCTGCTGGCGATGGTATCCAGCCTGCGCGACCGTCCGTTGCCGCAGGATCTGGTGGTCTTTGGCGAAGTCGGTCTGGCCGGAGAGATCCGTCCGGTGCCGAGCGGTCAGGAGCGCATTTCCGAGGCGGCAAAACACGGCTTCCGCCGGGCGATTGTGCCCGCCGCCAACGTGCCGAAAAAAATCCCCGAAGGGATGAAAGTGTTTGGGGTGAAGAAACTCGCAGATGCGTTAAACGTCTTTGACGACTTATAATTATTTATTCGATGTTGCAGGAGGCACCGTAATTTATGTCGTCATTTGACTATATCAAGACCGCAATCCGCCAGAAAGGCTGCACCCTGCAGCAGGTGGCGGAAGCCAGCGGTATGACCAAGGGCTATTTAAGCCAGCTGCTGAATGCCAAAATCAAAAGCCCCAGCGCGCAGAAGCTGGAAGCGCTGCACCGCTTTCTGGGGCTTGAGTTTCCGCGGATGCAGAAGAACATCGGCGTGGTGTTCGGCAAGTTTTATCCGCTGCATACCGGGCATATCTATCTGATCCAGCGCGCCTGTAGCCAGGTGGACGAGCTGCATATCATCATGGGCTATGATGAGAAGCGCGATCGGGAGCTGTTCGAAGCGAGCGCCATGTCCCAGCAGCCCACCGTCCCCGACCGCCTGCGCTGGCTGTTGCAGACCTTTAAGTACCAGAAAAATATCCGCATTCATGCCTTTAACGAAGAGGGCATGGAGCCGTATCCGCACGGCTGGGACGTGTGGAGCAACGGCATCAAAGCCTTTATGGAAGAGAAGGGCATCCAGCCTAACTTTATCTACACCTCTGAAGAGTCTGACGCCTCGCAATATCCCGAACATCTGGGCACGGAAACGGTGCTGATCGACCCTAAACGCACCTTTATGAACATCAGCGGGGCGCAGATCCGTGAGAACCCGTTCCGCTACTGGGAGTACATCCCGACGGAAGTGAAGCCGTTCTTTGTGCGCACGGTGGCGATCCTCGGCGGCGAGTCCAGCGGTAAATCGACCCTGGTCAACAAGCTGGCCAACATCTTCAATACCACCAGCGCCTGGGAGTATGGCCGGGATTATGTCTTCTCGCATCTTGGCGGCGATGAGATGGCGCTGCAGTATTCCGACTACGACAAGATTGCGCTGGGGCACGCCCAGTACATTGATTTCGCGGTGAAATACGCCAATAAAGTAGCGTTTGTCGATACCGATTTCGTCACCACCCAGGCGTTCTGCAAAAAATACGAAGGGCGCGAGCATCCGTTTGTGCAGGCGCTGATCGATGAGTACCGCTTCGACCTGGTGATCCTGCTGGAGAACAACACCCCCTGGGTGGCGGACGGGATGCGCAGCCTCGGCAGTTCGGTGGACAGAAAAGAGTTCCAGACCATGCTGGTAGAGATGCTCGACGCGAACAATATCGACTTTGTGCACGTGGAAGAGGCGGACTATGACAACCGCTTCCTGCGCTGCGTGGAGCTGGTGAAAGAGATGATGGGGGAGAAGGGGTAGGTTTGTGCGGCCTGATGCCCTCACCCTGGCCCTCTCCCACAGGGAGAGGGCACAAACACTAAAAAAGGCAACCGAGGTTGCCTTTTTGCGTTTATTTCGAAATACGCTTGTACTTGATACGCTTCGGCTCCAGGGCGTCGGCGCCCAGGGTGCGTTTCTTGTACTCTTCGTACTCGGTGAAGTTACCTTCGAAGAACTCCACTTTACCTTCATCCTGGTAATCCAGAATGTGGGTAGCGATACGGTCGAGGAACCAACGGTCGTGGGAGATAACCATTGCGCAGCCCGGGAACTCCAGCATGGCGTTTTCCAGCGCGCGCAGGGTTTCGATGTCCAGGTCGTTGGTCGGTTCATCGAGCAGCAGGACGTTACCGCCAACCTGCAGCAGTTTCGCCAGATGCAGACGACCACGCTCACCGCCGGACAGCTCGCCCACGCGTTTACCCTGATCAACACCTTTGAAGTTGAAGCGGCCTACATAGGCACGGCTTGGCATTTCAGTGTTGCCGATACGCATGATATCCAGGCCGCCGGAAACTTCTTCCCAGACGGTTTTGCTGTTATCCATTGCGTCACGGAACTGGTCAACGGATGCCAGCTTCACGGTTTCGCCGAGGGTGATAGTGCCGCTGTCAGGCTGTTCCTGACCGGACATCATGCGGAACAGGGTCGATTTACCCGCGCCGTTCGGACCGATGATCCCAACGATAGCGCCTTTCGGTACCGAGAAGCTCAGATCGTCGATCAGAACGCGGTCGCCGTAGGATTTACGCAGGTTGCTGACCTCAACGACTTTATCCCCCAGACGTGCTCCAGGCGGAATAAACAGTTCGTTGGTTTCGTTACGTTTCTGGTATTCGGTGTTGTTCAGCTCTTCAAAGCGTGCCAGACGGGCTTTGCCCTTAGACTGACGGCCTTTAGTGCCCTGACGAACCCACTCCAGCTCTTTCTCAATCGACTTACGACGCGCCGCTTCCTGAGAAGCTTCCTGCGCCAGACGCTGATCTTTCTGCTCCAGCCAGGAGGAGTAGTTACCTTCCCACGGAATACCTTCACCGCGGTCCAGCTCCAGGATCCAACCGGCAACGTTATCGAGGAAGTAACGGTCGTGGGTGATCGCCACAACGGTCCCTTCGAAGTCGTGCAGGAAGCGTTCCAGCCAGGCTACGGATTCCGCATCCAGGTGGTTCGTTGGTTCGTCGAGCAGCAGCATGTCTGGCTTTTCCAGCAGCAGACGGCACAGCGCGACGCGGCGGCGTTCACCACCGGACAGCTTTTCAATTTTTGCATCCCAGTCTGGCAGGCGCAGGGCATCGGCCGCACGCTCCAGCTGCACGTTCAGGTTGTGACCGTCGTGTGCCTGGATGATCTCTTCATATTTACCCTGCTGGGCAGCGAGCTTGTCGAAGTCCGCATCCGGCTCGGCGTACTTCGCGTACACTTCGTCCAGACCCTTCAGCGCGTTAACCACTTCGGAAACGGCTTCTTCAACGGATTCGCGAACGGTGTGTTCCGGGTTCAGCTTCGGTTCCTGTGGCAGGTAACCGATTTTGAGGCCAGGCTGCGGGCGGGCTTCACCTTCGATGTCTGTATCGATGCCCGCCATGATGCGCAGCAAGGTGGACTTACCGGCACCGTTGAGACCCAGCACACCAATTTTTGCGCCCGGGAAGAAGCTCAGCGAGATATTTTTAAGAATATGACGTTTCGGCGGTACCACTTTGCCGACACGATGCATGGTATAAACGAATTGAGCCACGTTGGACTTCGCCTCTTTTATCGTGATGAGAATAGTGGCGAAGTGTAGCCTTTTTCCCCGCCTAATCCCAGCCATCGACGTCTGGAGTGTTAAAACGCGCAAGAAAGGTAAAAATGTGTCGGTAACGTGGCGCGTTGGGGGATGCCTGGTTAGCATAAGTTAATTACGCTTTTGCGCGGCACGATGCTGCATTTAATGACGATTAACAGAGGATGAGCGTGTGGTAAAAGCCAAACAAGTGGGCTGGCGACTGTTGGCTGCCAGCGTCTGCGTGCTGACAATCAGCAGCGCAGCGCGAGCCGATTCACTGGATGAACAACGTAACCGCTATGCACAGATCAAACAGGCATGGGATCAGCGACAGATGGAGACAGTGCAGGCCCTGATGCCGACGCTGAAAGCGTATCCGCTCTATCCCTATCTGGAATACCGTCAGCTTACCGACGATCTGATGAACCAGCCGACGATCACCGTCAAAAACTTTATTCAGGCCAACCCGACGCTGCCCCCGGCGCGCACCCTGCAGTCGCGCTTTGTGAACGAGCTGGCGCGACGTGAAGACTGGCGCGGCCTGCTGGCCTTTAGCCCGGATAAACCGGGTACCACCGAAGCGCAGTGTAACTACTATTACGCGAAATGGGCGACGGGCCAGCAGGATGAGGCATGGAACGGCGCCAAAGAGCTGTGGCTCACCGGTAAAAGCCAGCCTAACGCCTGCGACTCGCTGTTTGGCGCCTGGCGCGCTTCCGGCAAACAGGATCCTCTGGCGTATCTGGAGCGTATTCGTCTGGCGATGAAAGCGGGTAATACCCGTCTGGTCACCACCCTTGCCGGGCAGATGCCGTCGGATTATCAGACCATCTCCAGCGCCCTGATCCAGCTGGCGAACGATCCGAAAACGGTGATGGACTTCGCCCGCAACACCGGCGCGACCGATTTTACCCGTCAGATGGCGGCGGTGGCCTTCACCAGCGTGGCGCGGGATGACGTGGAAAACGCCCGGCTGATGATCCCAACCCTCGCTCAGGCGCAGCAGCTTAATGAGGATCAAACCCAGGAGCTGCGCGATATCGTGGCGTGGCGACTGATGGGCAATGACCTCACCGACGAGCAGGCACGCTGGCGTGATGACGCCATCATGCGTTCAAACTCCACCTCGCTGGTGGAGCGTCGTGTGCGCATGGCATTGGGGAACGGCGATCGCCGCGGCCTGAACACCTGGCTGGCGCGTCTGCCGATGGAAGCAAAAGAGAAGGATGAATGGCGCTACTGGCAGGCGGATCTGCTGCTGGAGCGGGGGCGTAATGAGGAGGCAAAATCGATCCTGCGCAGCCTGATGCAGCAGCGCGGTTTCTATCCGATGGTGGCGGCCCAGCGGCTTGGCGAAGAGTACACCCTTAAGATTGATAAAGCGCCGTCCGGCGTCAACGCCGCGCTGGTGCAAGGGCCGGAGATGGCGCGGGTGCGCGAGCTGATGTACTGGAATCTGGATAACACCGCCCGCAGCGAATGGGCGAACCTGGTCACCAGCCGTACCGTAGATGAAAAAGCCCAGCTTGCGCGCTATGCCTTCGATAATCACTGGTGGGATCTCAGCGTGCAGGCGACGATCGCCGGCAAGCTTTGGGATCATCTCGAGGAGCGTTTCCCGCTGGCCTATAAAGATCTGTTCGATCGTTACACCAGCGGGAAAGACATTCCCCAGAGCTATGCGATGGCGATTGCCCGTCAGGAGAGCGCCTGGAACCCGAAAGTGCGCTCGCCGGTCGGGGCCAGCGGTCTGATGCAGGTAATGCCCGCTACGGCTGCCCACACGGTGAAGAAGTTTGGTATTCCGGGCTACTCCAGTCCGTCGCAGCTGCTGGATCCAGAAACCAATATCAACATCGGCACCACCTATCTGCAGAGCGTTTACGACCAGTTCGGCGACAACCGCATCTTCGCCTCGGCGGCCTATAACGCCGGGCCGGGACGCGTGCGCACCTGGCTTGGCAACAGCGCTGGACGCATCGACGCGGTGGCGTTTGTTGAGAGCATTCCGTTCTCGGAAACCCGCGGCTATGTGAAGAACGTGCTGGCGTATGATGCTTACTATCGCTACTTCATGGGGCAGAAAGATACCCTGATGAGCGACAGTGAGTGGCAGCGACGTTACTGATCGGTGAGGGTTATGTTATGCTTGTACTCGTTTAAGAGTACGAAAGGCGGCATAACATGACCCAGAATTCACCTTACTCATCGGCGATGGCCGAGCAGCGTCATCAGGAGTGGCTTCGTTTTGTGGAGCTGCTTCGCCAGTCATATGAACAGGATCTGCATCTGCCGCTGCTGCAGCTGATGCTCACCCCCGACGAGCGCGAGGCGCTGGGTACCCGTGTGCGCATCATTGAGGAGTTGCTGCGCGGTGAAATGAGCCAGCGCGAGCTGAAAAGCGAGCTGGGGGCGGGGATCGCGACCATCACCCGCGGCTCAAACAGCCTGAAGTCCGCGCCGGTAGAATTACGCCAGTGGCTTGAGAATGTGCTGCTGAAAAACGCCTGATGGCGCTGCGCTTATCAGGCCTACGCCCCAGGCCGGATAAGGCGAAGCCGCCATCAGGCAATTAACGGTAAATCGCGTTATGAAACGGGCTTAACGCCAGGATCACCGCCTGGTGGTAAACGCTTGAACGCGTGAGCGCGCCGGCGGTAAACACCCCAATCGCCCCCTCTTTACGTCCGATCTCATCGATGCCGGTGTATTTCGACATCACCGGCCCAAGGGCTTCCCCTTCGCGTACTTTATCCAGAATGATCGCCGGTAACGGCAGGGTGGCGGAACGTGCTTCACCGCGCTGATGTGCGCTTTCGATCACCACCCAACTGAAGGTGCTGCCTTCGTCGATCCCGGCTTCAATGGCGACCCAAAAGTCCGCTTGCGGATATGCCTGCCTGGCGTTTGCCACGCGATTCCGTGCGCCAGCGCGGGTTTCTTCGCTGCCGATTGGCTGTTCCGGGACGCCGCTCTCGACGTTGACGGATTCGATATGGCAGGATCCTTCGCCGAAGATCTCGGCAAATGCCCTTAGAATTGCCTGAATTTTGGCAGGATTAGTGGTAGCTGAGACAACCTGGTGCATAATTAAGCCTAACTCTAAAAATATCATCGCAGTATAACGGAAAAAAAGCATGTTACAGGTATACCTTGTTCGCCACGGTGAAACGCAGTGGAACGCCGAGCGACGTATTCAAGGCCAGTCAGACAGTCCACTCACTGCCAAGGGCGAGCAACAGGCCTGGCAGGTTGGCGAACGTGCCAAAACACTGGGCATCACCCACATCATCGCCAGCGATTTAGGCCGCACGCGACGCACAGCGGAGATCATCGCGCAGGCCTGCGGCTGCGATGTCACTGTGGATGCCCGCCTGCGCGAGCTGGATATGGGGGTGCTGGAACAGCGTCTTATCGATACCCTGACCGAAGAAGAAGAGGGCTGGCGTCGTACGCTGGTCAACGGCAGCGAAGATGGCCGTATCCCGCAAGGCGAATCGATGCTGGAGCTGAGCGAGCGTATGCACGCGGCGCTGGCGGCCTGCCTGGATCTGCCGCAGGGGAGCCGACCGCTGCTGGTCAGTCACGGGATGGCGTTGGGCTGTCTGGTCAGCACCATTCTCGGGCTTCCGGCATGGGCTGAACGCCGCCTGCGTCTGCGCAACTGCTCGCTTTCCCGCATCGACTATCAGCAGAGTCCGTGGCTGGCTTCAGGCTGGATTGTGGAGATGGCAGGGGATATCTCGCATCTCGATGCCCCTGCGCTAGATGAGCTGCAGCGTTAACGGCGGACAGGAATCAGGTATTCGCAACGCAGTTCGATAGGACCTTCTTCCGGTTTCAACTCAGTGGCAGGATAGTAACGTTCAATATCCTGCCCCTTTCTGCGGTTCAGGTTCAGCATCGGCATGCAGGTGCCGTAGACCGTCAGGATAAAGTCCTGCACGCCGGTCCCCAGCCCTTCGTAGGTGAACATCACGTATTCACCGCCTTCCAGCACAACCGGTTTCGACCCCTGAATATAGCCATTGGCCATTTCCGGCGTTAACGCGGTGGTGTAGAAGACCTCCTGCTCGTCGTCTTTTTCCAGACTTGGACGCGTCTCGTTCAGGCCATACAGCAGCGGCGGGATGGCCGGCGCGTGACTGAGGAACTCGCGCCAGAACTGGACGCGCATCTGATGACGGAATTCGGAGATCTGCTCCAGCGAGCAGGAGTAGCTCTGCGTGGTGCCGATCAGGTGGGTCTCTGGGAGAGTGATGAACTCATGCTGCGGCATGGTGAACTCGCCGAGGCGCAGCGGCGGACGCATGCCGAACGAGCTCCAGTCCGGCGAGCGGCGATAGAGCGCAGGCGTCAGCGAGAACTGTTTTTTGAACGCGCGGGTGAAGGTCTGCTGTGAATCAAAACGGTACTGCAGGGCGATATCCAGAATGGGACGCGCAGTCAGGCGAAGCGCCACGGCGGATTTGGAAAGACGACGGGCGCGGATATAGGCGCCAATGGCGTGACCGGTGACATCCTTAAACATCCGCTGTAAATGCCACTTAGAATATCCCGCTTTTGCCGCTACATTATCGAGTGACAAAGGCTGATCCAGATGGCCTTCCAGCCAGGTAAGAAGATCGCGAATAATTCCAGCCTGATCCATATACTATCCTCATCCTTAAAACAGCAGGTACCCTGCTAACAGGTTAGCGGATAATAGCATTTTTTGATGTTTTAGCATTCAGTGTTTTTTTTGCGCTTAAATGCGATTTTCCTGATGATCCGGAAGGATATTTTCTAATGCTGTGATCTTGCTGCTTTTTTTATATGATTGTTGAATAATTACGCAGTTCAATTTTCAAATATGGTAACAATATGAAATACAAGACATTGATCGTCACGGCGCTGCTGGTATTAACCGGTCAGGCCGCGCAGGCAGAGGAAATTGGCTCTGTTGATACCGTGTTCAAGGTTTTCGGGCCGGACCACAAAATTGTCGTTGAAGCCTTTGACGATCCCGATGTGAAGAACGTGACCTGCTATATCAGCCGGGCAAAAACCGGCGGGATAAAAGGGGGCCTTGGGCTGGCGGAAGACACCTCTGATGCCGCCATCTCCTGCCAGCAGGTGGGGCCAGTCGAGCTGAGCGAGAAGATCAAAAACGGTAAATCCCAGGGTGACGTTGTGTTCCAGAAACGCACCTCGCTGGTGTTCAAAAAACTGCAGGTAGTGCGTTTCTATGATGCGAAACGTAACACCCTGGCTTACCTGGCCTACTCGGATAAAGTCGTCGAAGGTTCGCCGAAAAACGCGCTGAGCGCGGTGCCAATTATGCCGTGGCATTAATTCAGGGATACAGCATGCAGCAACCTGTGGTCTGGCTGGTTGAAGATGAAATCAGCATTGCCGATACGCTGATCTATATGCTCCAGCAGGAGGGGTTTGCGGTGACGGCCTTTGAGCGTGGCCTGCCGGTGCTGGAGGAGGCGCGCCGACAGATCCCGGCGATCGCCATCCTGGACGTGGGGCTGCCGGATATCAGCGGGTTTGAACTGTGCCGTCAGCTTCTGACCCTGCATCCCTCGCTGCCGGTGCTGTTCCTGACGGCCCGCAGCGATGAGGTGGATAAGCTACTCGGGCTGGAGATCGGCGCGGATGATTACGTCGCCAAACCCTTTTCCCCCCGGGAGGTATGCGCCCGGGTGCGGACCATTTTACGGCGCATGCAAAAATCCGCCGCGCCTTCAGAGATCGTTCGTATCGGCCAGTTTGAGCTGAACGAATCTGCCGCCAGGATCAGCTGGTTTGGTGAGCCCTTACCCCTGACGCGCTACGAGTTTCTGCTGCTCAAAACGCTGCTGAACGCGCCGGGCCGCGTCTTTTCTCGCCAGCAGCTGATGGATAAAGTGTGGGGGGAAGAGGGCGACAGTTTCGATCGCACCGTCGACACCCATATCAAAACTCTGCGCGCCAAGCTTCGGGCGGTAAACGATCGGCTCTCCCCCATCAGTACCCATCGCGGCATGGGCTATAGTCTGGGACTGTATTAATGCGCATCGGCATGCGGCTGTTGCTGGGCTACTTCCTGATCGTGGCCATCGCCGCGTGGTTTGTGCTGTCGATCTTTGTTCAGGAGGTGAAGCCCGGCGTGCGCAGGGCCACCGAAGGGACGCTGATTGACACCGCGACGCTGCTGGCGGAGGTGGGGCGAGACGACTTGCTCTCGGACAACCCGCAGGAAGGCAAGCTGGCCCAGGCCTTTTCCCGCCTCCATCAGCGTCCGTTTCGCGCCAATATTGGCGGCATCCACAAAGTGCGTAACGAGTATCACGTCTACATGACCGATGCCCGCGGCAGGGTGGTATTTGACTCCGCCGGACGTGCGGTGGGCGAGGATTACTCACGCTGGAACGACGTCTGGCTGACCCTGCGCGGGGAGTACGGCGCCCGCAGCACTCCGGGCAATCCGCAGGATCCTGAGAGCACGGTGATGTACGTTGCCGCGCCGGTGGTGGATCAGGGCAAGATCATCGGCGTGCTGTCGGTCGGAAAACCCAACAGCGCGATGGCGCCGGTGATCCAGCGCAGCGAGCGGCGGATCCTGTGGGCCGGCGGGGCGTTACTGGGCCTGGCGTTGCTCATTGGTCTGGCGGTGGCCTGGTGGATCAACCGCTCGATTAACACCCTGTCGCGCTATGCCGACTCGGTGACCACGGATACCCCTCTGCCGTTGCCCGATCCGGGCAGCAGTGAACTGCGCAAGCTGGCGCAGGCATTAGAGAATATGCGCGTTCGCCTGGAGGGGAAAAATTACATCGAACACTATGTGCACGCGCTCACCCACGAGCTGAAAAGCCCGCTGGCCGCCATTCGCGGGGCGGCGGAGATCCTGGCAGAGCAGCCCCCGCCGCAGGTGGCGGGGCGGTTTATCGATAACATTCTGGTGCAAAACGCCCGCATGCAGTCGCTGGTGGAAAAACTTCTCGCCCAGGCGCGGCTGGAAAATCGGGTCGAGATTGTTCCGGTCAGCGTCAGCATTGACGAGCTGTTCTCGCGACTTGCCGATGCGCGCGCGGCGACGCTGGCCTCCGCACAGATCGCCCTGAACTGGCATAAGAGCGGGTGCTGCGTGGAGGGGGATGCCGATCTCCTTGAGCAGGCGCTGGGCAATTTACTGGATAACGCTATCGACTTCACGCCGCAGGGTGGAACGATCCAGCTTGCGGCCAATCAGTCTCACAGGCAGGTTGAGATCGCCGTGACCGATACCGGAAGTGGGATACCGGATTACGCCCGGCCGCGAATTTTTGAACGCTTCTATTCGCTCCCGCGCCAGAACGGGCTGAAAAGCAGCGGGCTGGGGTTGGCGTTTGTGCAGGAGGTGACGCGTCTGCATCAGGGGAGTATCGATCTGCAAAACCGTACTGACGGCGGCGTGATCGCCACGCTGACACTTCACCGTCCCTTCACATAACTTCAAACTGGCCCCACATAGCGTTGTTAGGCTCTCCCCATCACAAAGGAGACCTGATATGAAATCCCCCCTGTTCTGGAAAGTCACTACCCTGTTGGGGTGCATCCTGCTGTTACTCGTCCCGCTGATGATGGTGGGCAACCTGATTTCGGAGCGCGAGAGCTACCGCGACGAGGTCGAAAATACCCTGCGTCAAAGCACCAGCGGCCCGCAGCAGCTGGTCGGCCCGCTGATCGCCATTCCGGTGACGGAGGTCTATTACAAGCAGGAGGACGCGAAAAAGGTGGAGTACAAGAAGCGTTATATGCACTTCATTCTGCCGGAGACGCTGCTTGTCAACGGCAAGCAGCACGTGCAGACGCGAAGCATCGGCATTTATGACGGGCAAATCTGGAATAGCGATCTCAACATTAAGGCGCAGTTCACCACGGAAAAACTGGCGGAGCTTGAGGGTGAGACGATGACGCTCGGCAAGCCGTTTATCGTGGTCGGCGTGGGTGACGCGCGCGGGATTGGCGCAGTGAGCATCTCAAAAATCAATGGTGAGACGCTTAACATCGAGCCCGGCGCTGGCGTGTATGGGGCGTTATCCGGCATTCATATTCCGCTGACCGACAAGGCGCTGGAGTCTAAAACCCTCTCACTGGAGATGTCGCTGAATCTGGCCGGCACCGGCAGCTTTGCGGTGGTTCCGGTGGGACGTAACAGCGAGATGACCCTTACCAGCAACTGGCCGCACCCGGGCTTTATGGGCAATTACCTGCCGGTTAAGCATGAGATTAGCGCGTCCGGTTTCCAGGCGAACTGGAAGAGCAGCTGGTTTGCGAACAATCTGGCGGGCTGGTTCAACGACAATGAGGTTCCAGAATGGAGCGCGATCCCGGCGTTCAGCGTCACGGTTGCGACCCCTGCCGACCAGTATCAGCTGACCGACCGGGCGATTAAGTACGCCATTTTACTGATTGCGTTGACCTTTATGGCCTTCTTCGTCTTCGAAACCTTAACCGGGCTGCGGCTGCACCCGATGCAGTATCTGCTGGTGGGGCTGGCGCTGGTGCTGTTCTACCTGGTGCTGCTGGCGTTATCTGAGCATGTGGGATTCACCCCGGCGTGGATTATCGCCAGCCTGGTGGGAGCATTAATGAACGGTGTCTACCTGCAGGCGGTGCTGAAAAGCTGGAAACGCAGCGGCCTGTTTGTGCTGGCGCTGCTGGGGCTGGACGTGGTGATGTGGTTCCTGCTGCGTTCGGAAGACAGCGCGTTGCTGCTGGGTTCAGCCGTACTGGCACTGGCGCTGTTTGCGGTGATGTACCTTACGCGGCACTTTGACTGGTACTCGCTCTCCCAGCCGAAACGCACGGAGCCACCGGCGTCACCGGATAAAGATGCGATGCGGATATGGAAATAAAAAAACGGCGCGAAAGCGCCGTTTTTTATGGCTTGCGAGCGGGATTACTCCTGCAGGTCGCCGCAGAAACGATAGCCTTCACCATGAATGGTGGCGATGATTTCTGGGGTATCCGGCGTGGATTCGAAGTGTTTACGAATACGGCGGATAGTTACATCGACGGTACGGTCGTGCGGCTTCAGCTCACGGCCGGTCATTTTTTTCAGCAGTTCTGCACGGGACTGGATCTTGCCCGGGTTTTCGCAGAAGTGCAGCATGGCGCGGAATTCACTGCGCGGCAGCTTGTACTGGTCGCCCTGTGGGCTCACCAGAGAACGGCTATTGATATCAAGTTCCCAGCCGTTGAATTTGTAGCTCTCTACGCTACGACGCTCTTCGCTGACCGTGCCCAGGTTCATGGTGCGGGACAGCAGGTTGCGTGCACGAATGGTTAACTCGCGTGGGTTAAACGGTTTGGTGATGTAGTCATCCGCGCCGATTTCCAGGCCAAGAATTTTATCAACTTCGTTGTCGCGGCCGGTCAGGAACATTAACGCAACGTTCGCCTGCTCACGCAGTTCACGCGCCAGCAGAAGGCCGTTTTTACCCGGCAGGTTAATGTCCATGATAACCAGGTTGATATCATTTTCAGAAAGGATCTGATGCATCTCTGCGCCATCGGTCGCTTCAAAGACATCGTAGCCTTCTGCTTCGAAAATGCTCTTTAACGTGTTGCGTGTTACCAACTCGTCTTCAACGATAAGAATGTGCGGGGTCTGCATGTTTGCTACCTAAATTGCCAACTAAATCGAAACAGGAAGTACAAAAGTCCCTGACCTGCCTGATACATGCCACAAATTAACATGACCGGCGTAACGTGACTAAAGTACGTAATTGCGTTCTTGATGCACTTTCCATCAACGTCAACAACATCATTAGCTTGGTCGTGGGTACTTTCCCTCTGGACCCGACAGTGTCAAAAACGGCTGTCATCCTAACCATTTTAACAGCAACATAACAGGCTAAGTGACACCGGACACCCAATAAAACTACGCTTCGTTGACATATATCAAGTTCAATTGTAGCACGTTAACAGTTTGATGAAATCATCGTAGCGGATTGCTAGCCTTTGTCACAAATTTTCAATAAACCAACTAGTTGCAGTTGTTTATTAATAAACAAGGTGAATCCAATGTCAACATTGAGCCTGAGAAACTATTATCATTATTAAACATAAGGATAAGCGTTGTTCTTTAACATTATCGCGTAAAGTTCATTCATGAAATAGTTTAGTGTTTTTAATTTGTAGTGAAACGCTATTTCGGTGATTTCTGTTGCAAATTTGTAAATTCGTGATGCGTAATATGATGATGCCCATCACATTTTTATCGGCTAACTGCCTAAAAAGAGAGCGTAAATGCATTTGTCTATCGTACTGGTTTCCCCAGCAAGAGCAGAGAATATCGGCGCCGCCGCACGGGCCATGAAGACCATGGGGTTTACCGATTTACGTATTGTCGCCAGTGAAGCGCACGCTGAGCCTGCGGCGCGTCGTGTCGCGCATGGATCGGGAGATATCCTCGATAATTTAACCACTTACGAAACGCTTGCCGACGCGCTGCACGATATTTCTTTTACCGTAGCGACGACCGCCCGCGGTCGCTCAAAGTTCCATTACTACGCCACGCCCGCTGAGCTGGTGCCTTTACTGGCAGAAAAAAGTCAGTGGCTGCCCAAAATGGCGCTGGTTTTTGGCCGCGAAGATTCCGGCCTGACGAACGAGGAACTGGAACTTGCGGACGTGCTGACCGGCGTGCCGATGGTGGCAGATTATCCGTCGCTGAATTTGGGTCAGGCCGTGATGGTCTACTGCTATCAATTAGCATCCTTGATGCAAAACCCTGCTTCGCCTCCGGCTGAGGTGGATGAAAACCAACTTTCTGCCTTGCGTTCGCGCACTGAACGTCTGTTGACGTCGCTGAATGTCGCCGACGACCAAAAAATGGCGGAGTGGTTACAGCAGCGGTTGGGTCTGTTAGGACAGCGAGACACGGCAATGTTGCACAGATTACTGCACGATATCGAAAAAAAACTGGCAGAGTAAAACGCTGTCATAGTTTTTCGTTATGGTTGAATGCTCCAAAAAGTGAGCTGTACGCGGTCTGATCTGGACGGAAATAAAAACTCAGGCAGAGAGACGTGAAAGGGCCGGAAAATGTGATCAAATTAGAAATTCGTTGACTTACCGGCAGGTTTGCTTTAACCAATAGAGTCAGACAGCACAGACAGATAAAAATTACAGAGTACACAACATCCATGAAACGCATCAGCATCACCACCATTACCACAACCATCACCATTACCACAGGTAACGGTGCGGGCTGACGCGTACAGGAAACACAGAAAAAAGCCCGCACCTGAACAGTGCGGGCTTTTTTTTCGACCAAAGATTACGAGGTAACAACCATGCGAGTGTTGAAGTTCGGCGGTACATCAGTGGCAAATGCAGAACGATTTCTGCGTGTTGCCGATATCCTGGAGAGTAATGCCAGGCAGGGGCAGGTGGCGACGGTACTCTCTGCCCCGGCTAAAATTACCAATCACCTGGTGGCGATGATTGAGAAAACCATCGGGGGTCAGGATGCGCTGGTGAACATCAGCGACGCTGAGCAGATTTTTGCCAGCCTGTTGCAGGGCCTGGCAGATGCACAACCTGGTTTTCCTCACGCCCAGCTCAAGGCCTTTGTTGAGCAAGAATTCGCCCAGATCAAACACGTTCTGCATGGTATCAGCCTGTTGGGGCAGTGCCCGGACAGCATTAACGCGGCGCTGATCTGCCGCGGTGAAAAACTCTCTATCGCCATCATGGCGGGCCTGCTGGAAGCGCGCGGCCATAACGTCACGGTGATCGATCCCGTCGAAAAACTGCTCGCTGTTGGTCATTACCTCGAATCCACCGTAGATATCGCCGAATCTACCCGCCGCATTGCGGCAGGCAAAATCCCTGCCGACCATATGATCCTGATGGCGGGCTTCACCGCCGGGAATGAGAAAGGGGAGCTGGTGGTGCTGGGCCGTAACGGCTCTGACTACTCCGCCGCCGTGCTGGCCGCCTGTCTGCGCGCCGACTGCTGTGAAATCTGGACCGACGTCGACGGCGTCTATACCTGCGACCCGCGCCAGGTGCCCGATGCCCGCCTGCTGAAGTCGATGTCTTATCAGGAAGCGATGGAGCTCTCCTACTTCGGCGCCAAAGTGCTTCACCCTCGTACCATCGCCCCTATCGCCCAGTTCCAGATCCCTTGCCTGATTAAAAATACCGGCAATCCGCAGGCGCCAGGTACGCTGATTGGCGCCAGCAGCAATGAAGATGGGCTGCCGGTGAAAGGCATCTCCAACCTCAATAACATGGCGATGTTCAACGTCTCCGGGCCGGGCATGAAAGGCATGGTCGGCATGGCGGCGCGCGTGTTTGCGGCTATGTCGCGCAACGGTATCTCGGTGGTGCTCATCACCCAGTCCTCGTCTGAATACAGCATCAGCTTCTGCGTCCCACAGGTGGACTGCCTGCGTGCCCGCCGCGCGCTGGAAGAAGAGTTCTATCTGGAGCTGAAAGAAGAACTTCTGGAGCCGATGGCAATTCAGGAGCATCTGGCGATCATCTCCGTGGTGGGTGACGGCATGCGCACCCTGCGCGGCATCTCTGCGAAGTTCTTTGCCGCGCTGGCGCGGGCGAACATCAATATTGTCGCCATTGCCCAGGGCTCCTCGGAGCGTTCTATCTCCGTGGTGGTGAATAATGACGATGCCACTACCGGCGTGCGCGTGACGCACCAGATGCTGTTCAACACCGATCAGGTCATCGAGGTATTCCTGATTGGCGTCGGCGGCGTCGGTGGAGCGTTACTGGAGCAGCTTAAGCGCCAGCAGGAGTGGCTCAAGAAAAAGCATATCGACCTGCGCGTCTGCGGTATTGCCAACTCCAGAGCCCTGCTGACCAATGTCCACGGGCTAAATCTGGAGAACTGGCAGGCAGAGCTGGCGGAAGCGAAAGAGCCGTTTAATCTTGGCCGCCTGATCCACCTTGTGAAAGAGTACCATCTGCTGAACCCGGTGATTGTCGACTGTACCTCCCATCAGGCGGTGGCCGATCAGTATGCCGACTTCCTGCGCGAAGGTTTCCACGTGGTGACGCCAAACAAAAAGGCCAACACCTCGTCGATGGATTACTACCATCAGATGCGCCATGCGGCGGCGAAATCACGGCGTAAGTTCCTGTATGACACCAACGTTGGTGCCGGGCTGCCGGTTATCGAAAACCTGCAAAACCTGCTCAATGCCGGTGATGAACTCCAGCGTTTTTCCGGCATCCTGTCGGGCTCGCTCTCCTTTATCTTTGGCAAGCTGGACGAGGGCATGAGCCTGTCGGAAGCGACCAAAGTGGCGCGTGAGCTGGGTTACACCGAACCCGACCCGCGTGACGATCTCTCCGGCATGGATGTGGCGCGCAAGCTGCTGATCCTCGCCCGCGAAACGGGCCGTGAGCTGGAGCTGTCGGATATCGTCATCGAACCGGTCCTGCCGGAAGGTTTTGACGACTCGGGCGATGTCGCGACTTTTATGGCTAACCTGCCGCAGCTGGATGACGCTTTTGCGTCCCGCGTCGCAAAAGCCCGTGATGAAGGCAAGGTATTGCGCTATGTTGGCAACATCGAAGAAGACGGCGTCTGCCGGGTCAAAGTCGCGGCGGTAGACGGTAACGATCCGCTGTTCAAAGTGAAAAATGGCGAAAACGCCCTCGCGTTTTACAGCCACTATTATCAGCCACTGCCGTTGGTCCTTCGCGGCTATGGCGCGGGGAACGATGTTACGGCGGCGGGGGTGTTTGCCGATCTGCTGCGTACCCTGTCATGGAAGTTAGGAGTTTAACATGGTCAAAGTTTATGCCCCGGCTTCCAGCGCCAATATGAGCGTCGGGTTTGATGTGCTGGGCGCGGCGGTGACGCCGGTGAATGGCGCATTGCTGGGTGATACGGTTACGGTAGAGGCCGCGGAGAGCTTCAGTCTGAACAACGTCGGGCGTTTCGCCAGCAAGCTGCCGACCGACCCGCGCGAGAATATTGTCTATCAGTGCTGGGAGCGTTTTTGTCAGGAGATCGGTAAAAACGTGCCGGTCGCCATGACGCTGGAAAAAAGCATGCCGATTGGCTCCGGGCTGGGTTCGAGCGCCTGTTCGGTGGTCGCCGGGCTGGTGGCGATGAACGAACATTGCGGCAAACCGCTGAATAACACCCGTCTGCTGGCCCTGATGGGCGAGCTGGAAGGGCGCATCTCCGGCAGCATTCATTATGATAACGTCGCCCCTTGTTTCCTGGGCGGTATGCAGCTGATGATTGAAGAGAACGGCATCATCAGCCAGCAGGTGCCAGGCTTTGACGAGTGGCTGTGGGTACTGGCGTATCCGGGCATTAAAGTGTCGACCGCGGAAGCGCGCGCCATTCTGCCGGCGCAGTATCGCCGTCAGGACTGCATCGCGCACGGTCGTCATCTGGCGGGCTTTATTCATGCCTGCTATACCCGTCAGCCGCTTCTGGCGGCAAAACTGATGAAAGATGTTATTGCTGAGCCGTACCGCACCAAACTGCTGCCTGGCTTCAATGAAGCCCGCAGCGCCGCGCTGGATATCGGCGCGCTGGCCTGCGGTATTTCCGGTTCCGGGCCAACCCTGTTTGCGCTCTGCGACAAGCCGGATACGGCTGAGCGGGTTGCGGGTTGGCTGGAGAAAAACTACCTGCAAAATCAGGAAGGCTTTGTTCATATTTGCCGTCTGGATACGGCGGGCGCACGAGTACTGGGATAAACGATGAAACTCTACAATCTTAAAGATCATAACGAGCAGGTAAGCTTTGCACAGGCCGTAACGCAGGGGCTGGGCAAAAACCAGGGGCTGTTCTTCCCGCACGACCTGCCGGAATTCGGTCTGACCGAAATCGACGACATGCTGAAGCAGGATTTCGTCACCCGCAGCACCAAAATTCTCTCTGCCTTTATCGGCGACGAGATCCCGCAGGAACTGCTGGAAGAGCGCGTCCGCGCGGCCTTTGCCTTCCCGGCACCGGTAAGCCAGGTGGAGCCGGACGTTGGCTGTCTTGAGCTGTTCCACGGCCCGACGCTGGCCTTTAAAGATTTCGGCGGCCGCTTTATGGCGCAGATGCTGACCCACATCAGCGGCGATAAGCCGGTGACCATCCTGACGGCCACCTCCGGCGATACCGGTGCGGCGGTTGCGCATGCCTTCTACGGCCTGAAAAACGTCCGCGTGGTGATCCTCTATCCGCAGGGGAAAATCAGCCCGCTGCAGGAAAAACTGTTCTGTACTCTCGGCGGCAACATTGAAACCGTCGCCATCGACGGCGATTTCGATGCCTGTCAGGCGCTGGTTAAGCAGGCCTTCGATGATGAAGAGCTGAAGGTGGCGCTGGGTCTGAACTCCGCGAACTCCATCAATATCAGCCGCCTGCTGGCGCAGATCTGCTACTACTTCGAAGCGGTGGCCCAGTTGCCGCAGGAAGCGCGTAACCAGCTGGTGATCTCGGTGCCGAGCGGCAACTTTGGCGACCTGACCGCAGGCCTGCTGGCGAAATCTCTGGGCCTGCCGGTGAAACGCTTTATCGCCGCCACCAACGCCAACGACACCGTTCCGCGCTTCCTGAAAGAGGGCAAGTGGACGCCAAACGTTACGCAGGCCACCCTGTCTAACGCGATGGATGTATCCCAGCCTAACAACTGGCCGCGTGTGGAAGAGCTGTTCCGCCGTAAAATCTGGCGTCTGAACGAACTGGGCTACGCGGCGGTGACCGACGAAACCACCAAAGAGACCATGCGTGAGCTGAAGCAGGTGGGTTATACCTCTGAACCGCACGCTGCGGTAGCCTATCGTGCCCTGCGCGATCAGCTGAACCCGGGCGAGTACGGCCTGTTCCTCGGCACGGCGCATCCGGCGAAGTTCAAAGAGAGCGTGGACGAGATCCTCGGTGAATCTCTGCCGCTGCCGAAAGAGCTGGCCGAGCGCGCCGATCTGCCGCTGCTGTCGCACAACCTGCCGGCCGATTTTGCTGCGCTGCGTAAGTTGATGATGACCCGCGGGTAAGCGCTTTTTGCCGGGTGGCGGCTTCGCCTTACCCGGCCTACACGAGCTCGAGTTGTAGGCCCGGCAAGCACCGCGCCGCCGGGCATCAGGCCGCACAATCCAGCCGGGTACGCCTCTGCGCCACCCGGCTTTTTTATGAAGAAATTAAGGAGAAAAATAGCAGGGAAAAAGTAGAAATTCCCAATAAATGCGGTCACTTACAGAATAGGATTGCAGAGAATAACATCCTCCATGCCCCTCACGTAATCTCCTTACATCGGCCCACAACGGGCAGGATTAATAAGGAGTAACCTATGTCTAAACTGAAACCTGTGCTTATCGCGCTTTCTCTGATGCTGGTGGCTCCGATGGCGGTTCAGGCCTCTGAAATCACCCTGGTTCCGGCGGTCAAATTACAGATTGGCGATCGGGATAAACAGGGACACTACTGGGATGGCGGCCGCTGGCGCGACCATGACTGGTGGAAGTCACATTATGAGTGGCGGGACAACCGCTGGCACCCGCATGATGAACATCATGATAATCGCCACAACGATCGTCATGACGATCACCGTCCGGGACCGGGCTGGAAGCATCATTAACAAAACCCCGCCAGGTGGCGGGGTTTCGCATTACTGCTCGTGACGCTTAAAGACCAACTCGCCTTTTCCTGAAGCTTCTTCATCAAAGAAATAACCTTCGCTGTTAAAGGCGGTCAGTTGCTCTGGCTTCGTCAGGCGATTTTCAATGATGTAGCGGCTCATCAGTCCACGCGCCTTCTTGGCATAGAAGCTGATGACTTTAAACTTGCCGTTTTTCTCGTCGAGGAAGACCGGCTTAATAATCTCTGCATTCAGCTTCTTCGGTTTGACGGCTTTGAAATACTCATCCGACGCCAGATTGATGACAATGTTGTCACCCTGGACTTCCAGGGCATCGTTCAGCTTGTTGGTGATGGTCTCGCCCCAGAACTGATAGAGATCTTTCCCTTTCGCATTTTCCAGGCGGATCCCCATCTCCAGACGGTAAGGCTGCATCAGATCCAGCGGGCGCAGCACGCCGTACAGGGCGGAGAGCATACGCAAATGCTGCTGGGCGAAATCAAAATCCGCTTCGCTAAAGGTTTCTGCCTGCAGGCCAGTGTAGACGTCGCCTTTGAAGGCCAGAATCGCCTGACGCGCATTCGACGGCGTGAAATCCGGCTGCCAGTCGTGAAAACGGGTGGCATTGAGATCCGCCAGCTTGTCACTGATGCTCATCAGGGTCGCAATTTGCGGGGCCGAAAGCTTACGCGCTTCGCGGATCAGCTGTTGCGAATGATCCAGCAGTTCCGGCTGGGTATAGCGCCCGGTGGCAAGTGGGCTCTGGTAGTCGAGCGTTTTAGCAGGTGAAATCAGAATCAGCATATCCAGTCCTTGCAGGGGAAGTGGTGCGACTTTATCAAAAAAACCGCCTCGAGTGATCGATGGCTGTTATCGACGCGGCAAATCATCCCAGGCGCCGGGAGCAAGCTGCTCTTCAATTTCGGGATAACGCGAGACGTCGAAAACCGGCTGAACCCCGAGCTTGCGCTGGCGCAGATAGTCCCGGGCGATCAGGGTCACCACCGGGGAGAGCAGCAGGATGGCCGTCAGGTTAGTGATCGCCATCAGCGCCATGATGATATCCGCCAGCTGCCAGACCGTCGGCAGGCTCAGCAGCGATCCGAGCAGCACCATCACCGCAATGCCGCCCCGCAACAGCCAGCGCGAGCGCCGGGCATCAGGGTGCAAAAAGAGCAGGTTGTTTTCGGCATAAATGTAATTCACCACAATTGAGCTGAAGGCGAACAGGATGATGATGAATCCCACGAATCCGGCGCCCCAGCCTCCGGTCAGATTTATCAGCGCCTGCTGTATTATCTGTATGCCTGCGGTATCTGCCGGGAGATCCACCGGGCCTGCCAGCAGCACAATCATGGCGCTGGCGGTACAGATGATGATGGTATCGACGAATACGCCGATCATCTGCACGATCCCCTGGGAGGCCGGGTGAGGGGGCCAGGACGCGGCAGCTGCGGCGGCATTGGGGGTTGAGCCCATACCCGCTTCGTTGGAAAACATGCCGCGCTGAAAACCTGCCGTCAGGGCCTGACTCAGGGTGTAGCCCAGCGCTCCGGCAGCCGCTTCGCGCCAGCCAAAGGCGCTTTTAAAGATCAGGTTGAAAACCGCCGGTAACTGTTCGGCATGCCAGGCACAGATAAGCAGGCTGGCCATCACCCACAGCAGCGCCATCACCGGCACCATCCACTGCATCAGCCTGGCGACGCCTTTAATACCGGTGACGACCACCACCAGGGTGAGCGCGGCCAGCGTGCCGCCGGTCAGGATCTCAGGGCAATCGAAGGCAAAGCGCAGCGCGTGGGCGACAGAGTGGGCCTGAACGGTGTTGAAAATGAGACCGTAGGCGACGAGCAAAAAGATCGAAAACAGCACGCCCATCCAGCGCATGCCGAGGCCCCGGGCCATATACCAGGCCGGGCCGCCGCGAAACTGCCCCTGTTTATCCGCTTCTTTATACAGCTGCGCTAACGAGCACTCCGCGAAGGAGGTCGCCATGCCGATAATGGCGGTCATCCACATCCAGAATATTGCCCCTGGACCACCGGCGGAGATCGCCAGCGCGACCCCGGCTAAATTCCCGCTGCCGACCCGGGCCGCCAGGCTGGTGCAGAGCGCCTGGAACGAGGTTAAACCTCCCGGCTGGGGGCTCAGGCTATTTTTCAGATTCTTTCGCAGTTGGGGAATAGAGCGAAACTGAATAAAGCCGCTGCGAACGGTGAACCAGATACCTGCTGCAAAAAGCAGGTAAATCATCATCGAACCCCACAGGACTTCATTAATAAACGACAGATAATCAGGCATTAACGTCCCTCTTGTTGATGCCAAAGTGAATAGGTAATCGTTTCGAATGATTGGGCAAACAGTTAATTAGCAGCCAATTAATTTGAGGAGTTTATCACAGTATTCTTCAGCGCATTGTCTGCGGTTGCGCTGACATTCCGTCGTGTTATCATCAGGGCAGACCGGTTACATCCCCCTAACAAGTAAACCTGTCATTTTTCCGTTTCTGGCATCCTGCTGGTAACGCGAATTATCCAGGGCAAGTTAAAGAGAAACACTATCATGACGGATAAATTAACCTCCCTTCGTCAGTTCACGACTGTTGTCGCTGACACCGGAGATATCGCGGCAATGAAGTTGTACCAGCCGCAGGATGCCACAACGAACCCTTCTCTGATCCTTAACGCTGCACAGATCCCTGAATACCGCAAACTGATTGATGAGGCTGTTGCCTGGGCGAAAAGCCAGAGCGATTCCCGCGATCAGCAGGTTGTTGATGCGACCGACAAACTGGCCGTTAACATTGGTCTGGAGATCCTGAAGCTGGTTCCGGGCCGTATCTCTACCGAAGTGGATGCGCGTCTGTCCTACGACACCGAAGCGTCCATCGCTAAAGCCAAACGCCTGATCAAACTGTACAACGATGCTGGCATCAGCAACGACCGTATCCTGATCAAACTGGCTTCCACCTGGCAGGGCATCCGCGCTGCAGAACAGCTGGAAAAAGAAGGCATCAACTGTAACCTGACCCTGCTGTTCTCCTTCGCGCAGGCGCGCGCATGTGCAGAAGCGGGCGTGTTCCTGATCTCTCCATTCGTGGGCCGTATTCTGGACTGGTACAAATCCAATACTGATAAGAAAGAGTACGCGGCAGCTGAAGATCCGGGCGTGGTTTCCGTTACCGAGATTTACGAATACTACAAGCAGCACGGCTATGAAACCGTGGTGATGGGCGCAAGCTTCCGTAACGTGGGCGAGATCCTGGAACTGGCTGGCTGTGACCGCCTGACCATCGCACCTGCGCTGCTGAAAGAGCTGGCTGAAAGCGAAGGCGCAATCGAGCGTAAGCTGAGCTTCAGCGGCGAAGTGAAAGCCCGTCCAGAGCGCATCACTGAATCCGAGTTCCTGTGGCAGCACAACCAGGATCCAATGGCGGTAGACAAACTGGCGGACGGTATCCGTAAGTTTGCAATCGACCAGGAAAAACTGGAAAAAATGATCGGCGAACTGCTGTAATCATTCTGGCGTGACCGGGCTCCCGGTCACGCTACCTCTCTCGTATCCTGTCTCAATCTCTTTCCTGCGTGTATCATTCTCCTCAATCTGTATTGTTTGAATGGAATGAATATGAATACCTTACGCATTGGCTTAGTTTCTGTCTCTGACCGCGCCTCCAGCGGTGTTTATGAAGATAAAGGCATTCCTGCGCTGGAAGCCTGGCTGGCTTCTGCTCTGACTACGCCGTTTGAAGTGCAAACGCGTCTGATCCCGGATGAGCAGGCCGTCATCGAGCAAACCCTGTGTGAACTGGTTGATGAAATGAGCTGTCATCTGGTGCTGACCACGGGCGGAACAGGGCCCGCGCGCCGGGATGTGACGCCGGACGCAACCCTTGCCGTTGCCGACCGTGAAATGCCGGGCTTTGGCGAACAGATGCGCCAGATCAGTCTACACTTTGTGCCAACGGCAATCCTGTCACGCCAGGTCGGGGTGATCCGCAAGCAGGCGCTGATCCTCAACTTACCGGGCCAGCCGAAGTCGATCAAAGAGACGCTGGAAGGCGTAAAAGAGGCTGACGGCAAGGTGGTGGTGGCGGGGATTTTTGCCAGCGTACCGTATTGTGTACAGCTTCTGGAAGGGCCTTACGTCGAAACCGATCCGCAGGTGGTAGCAGCTTTTCGCCCGAAAAGCGCAAGGCGTGAAATAATCTCCTGAAATTAACAATAATGTGACATAAGCTGTAACGACGGTATCCTGCTAATTGATTTACGGTATAGTAATTTTTTCTTTACGATTGCTGTAAATATAACTCAACAATTCAGCCCATAATGGTTCGCTATGTCACACTACACCCGGCCTCTCAATCGTCAGGATTATAAAACCCTCACGCTTGCCGCTCTCGGCGGCGCGCTGGAGTTTTATGACTTCATCATCTTCGTCTTTTTCGCCGCTGTCGTCGGGGAGCTGTTCTTCCCGGCAGACATCCCCGAATGGCTGCGTCAGGTTCAGACCTTTGGCATTTTCGCCGCCGGTTATCTGGCGCGCCCGCTTGGCGGCATCGTGATGGCCCACTTTGGCGATCTGGTGGGGCGCAAAAAGATGTTCACCCTCAGCATCCTGCTGATGGCGGTACCGACTCTGGCGATTGGCCTGCTGCCGACCTATGCCTCGATGGGCATTCTCGCGCCGGTACTGCTGCTGCTGATGCGCATCCTGCAGGGAGCGGCGATTGGCGGTGAAGTGCCGGGCGCGTGGGTGTTTGTGGCGGAACATGTTCCGGCCCGGCGGATCGGCATTGCCTGCGGCACGCTGACCGCAGGGCTGACCGTAGGCATTCTGCTCGGCTCGGTGGTGGCGACGCTGGTCAATACCAGCATGACCCAGCAGGCGGTGCACGACTGGGGCTGGCGTATTCCGTTCCTGCTGGGCGGGGCCTTTGGTCTGGTGGCCATGTATCTGCGTCGCTGGCTACAGGAGACGCCTGTATTTCTTGAGATGCAGCAGCGCAAGGCGCTGGCGCAGGAGCTGCCGGTTAAAGCGGTAGTGGTGCGGCACAGAAAGGCGGTGGTGGTATCGATGCTGCTGACCTGGCTGCTGTCGGCGGGCATCGTGGTGGTGATCCTGATGTCGCCGGTCTGGCTGCAAAAACAGTACGGCTTTGCCCCGGCGGTGACGCTGCAGGCCAACAGTATCGCCACCATCATGCTGTGCTTTGGCTGCCTGATTGCCGGTCTGGCGGTGGATCGTATCGGCTCCAGCCTGACCTTTATCATCGGCAGCCTGCTGCTGGCCGGGTCGAGCTGGGCGTTTTACCATCTGGCGGGCAGCCATCCCGAACAGCTGTTCCTGCTCTACGGTACGGTGGGGCTTTGCGTGGGCGTGGTGGGTGCGGTGCCTTACGTGATGGTTCGCGCCTTCCCGCCGGAAGTGCGCTTCACCGGTATTTCATTCTCCTATAACGTTTCATACGCCATCTTCGGCGGGCTGACGCCGGTTGCCGTCACCCTGTTGATGGGCGTGTCGCCGATGGCGCCCGCGTGGTACGTGCTGGCGCTGTCGCTCATGGGGCTGGCGCTGGGGATCTGGCTGCGTCAGAAACCGGTGGAAGTACCGGTCCTCGCGGGATAAAAAATGCCGGGCTCTGCCCGGCATTTTTATTAGTGCGAAGGGGTGTAGCTCAGGATGATGTTGTCATCCGGGATGTGGGTGAAATCAGTGATGATGGCGTGGTAATCCGCCTGCGGATCCACATCCTTAAACAGCGTTGGATAGAAGATTTTGCTCAGCGTCTCGATGGCGACGATGTTGTATGGGTTGTTATAGAAGTGGTGATAGAGCGCCCCGGTATGGCCCTGAGCTACCGCCGGAATGCTGGCCACTCCCTGACGCCCAACCAGCGCGTTGAACGCCGTCGTTACTTCGCCTGTCGGAACGTTATAGCCAAACGGGATTATGGCCATGCCCTTGCCCGGACGTTTTGAGCCGGTCATCAGGTAGTAATCCGGATTGAGGGAGATAATCTTCTCCACCGAGATATTCCCGGTCGCGCCGGGCAGCAACTGTGACCCGATATTGCTCCCGCCCGCGGCTTCTACCAGTCCGCCCCAGCCGTTACGCGCATGGGTAAAGCAGCAGCCATTATCCAGCCCGCCGACGCCGGCAATAGGTTCGATAAAGACCAGCGGTTTTTTGCTGGCGGTTGCCAGACGCTGGTGGATTTTATCCAGACGCTGCTGATAGAAATCGATGTAGGCCTGGGCGCGGTCGGTCTGGCCCAACACCTTACCCAGCAGGGCAATGCTCGGCAGGGTGTTCTCTACCGGGTGCAGCTCGTAGTCAACGAAGATGACCGGAATGTGCAGGGCTTCGAGCTTCGTGAGCACGCCGGACTGCACCAGCGAGGGCTTAGCGCGCAGCTGGGCGATCATCAGGTCCGGCTGGCGGGAGATCACCGTTTCGAGATCGACATTTCCCTGGTCGGAAAACTTCATGTCGAGGATCTTCTCCGCTTCCGGCCACTTGCCCTTCAGCACATTCCAGGTTTCGGTATCCTGCTTTTTCGGCAGATTGTTCCACGCCACCACTTTCGCGAACGGGTTATCGCGCTCCAGCAGCGCCAGGGCGAAGATGTCGCGTCCGTCCTGCAAAATGATGCGCTGCGGTTCGTGCTCCACCGTGACCGTGCGGTTATCCATATCCTTGACCGTTACCGGCCAACTTTGCGCCTGGGCGATGAGCGGCGTAATGAACAGTGCCAGCCCCCCGGCGGCGGCGATGAGTTTTTTTAGCGTCATGTTTTCCCCGTCTTTTTCTTATGGTGTTAACCCGTCGACCACCACATGGGGCAGTCCGCGGGAGCAGTATTCAACCCGGCCGTCCACGCCATACACCGCAGCCAGATTGACGGGCGTGACCACCTCTCCCGGCAGGCCGCTGGCGATCAGCTCGCCGGCTTTCAGCATCAGGGCATAGTCCGCATGGCGCAGGGCAATGTTGATGTCGTGGATCACCACGACGGTGACGATGTTGCGCAGCCGCGTTTCGCGGGCGACGATGTCCATCACTTGGAACTGGTAGTTAAGATCGAGGGCGCTCAGGGGCTCGTCCAGCAACAGCAGGTCGGGCTGGCGGATCAGAGACTGCGCGAGGCCAATCAGCTGCTTTTGCCCGCCGGAAAGTTGATCCAGAAAACTCATTGCCAGATGGGCGACGCCCAGCTTTTCAAGAATGGCGTACGCCTCCTGCTCAACGTTTTGCGTATTCACGCTGCCGCTGGCACGACGGGCGACGATCACCGATTCCAGCGCATGCAAATGCACGCCCTGAGGCAGGGATTGCGGGAGATAAACCACCTTCTGCGCCCGCTTTGCCGGGGGCAGGGTCATCAGATCCTCGCCGTTAAGCAGTAACTCGCCCTGAGCGGGATTCAGGTCTGCCAGCGCGCGCAGCAGGGTCGATTTACCCGAGCCGTTCGGCCCCAGCAGGGCGGTGATCTGTCCGCGAGGAAGTCGTGGGGTGGTTAGCCCGCTGATGACTTTTTTCTTGCGATAGCCGGTGTGCAGCTCCCGGACGCGAAGGCCGTCGGTCATACGTTCCCCCGGTTACGAATAATGATGCTCAGGAAGAACGGCACCCCCACCAGCGAGGTGACAATGCCAACAGGAATGATGACGCCGGGAACGATGTTCTTGGAAAACACGGAGGCCAGCGAAAGCACCAGAGCGCCAATCAGCATGCTGCCGGGCAGATAAAAACGGTGATCCTCGCCAAACATCATGCGCGAGATATGCGGCGCCACCAGGCCAATAAAGCCTACCGGCCCGACAAAGGCGACGGTCAGCGCCGAAATAATGCTGATGCGTAGCAGCGTCGCCAGGCGCAGCTTTTTGACGTTAATCCCGAAGCTGACGGCGCGATCTTCTCCCAGACGCAGCGCCGTTAGCTTCCAGGCGTTTTTCAGCGACAGCGGCACGATAATCAGCAGCGCCACGGCCAGAATAGCCAGCTTATCCCATGAGGCCCTTGCCAGGCTGCCCATTGTCCAGAAGACCAGCCCCTGCAGGGTGTCTTCACTGGCAACGAACTGCAAAATGGAAATCAGGGCGTTGAAGGTAAAGACCAGCGCGATGCCGAACAGCACCACGCCGGACGTCGCCACGCGGGTCCAGCGGCTGATGCCATCCAGAATAAAGCAGGCCAGCAGGGCAAAGACAAAGGCGTTTGCCGGAATAAACCACTTATCGGCAATACCGGGAATGCCCAGCCCGAGCACAATCGCCAGGGCAGCGCCGAAGGAGGCGGCAGACGACACCCCAAGCGTGAACGGGCTGGCGAGCGGGTTGTTAAGGATGGTTTGCATCTCGGCTCCGGCAAGCCCCAGCGCCATACCGACGGCGACCGCCATCAGCGCAAACGGCAGCCGCAGCTCCCAGACAATGACGCGCGTACCGGCATCGACTGAAGCGGCATCGACTAAGGTGTGCCAGAGCGTAGAAACGGAGATGCCCGAAGGACCGAGCGTGAAATCGAGGATCAGGGAGCAAAGTATAAAGAAGAGCAGCACGCCTGCCAGGGTAAAACGCCTGACAAGGACTTTACGGTAATGCGACGCGATAATGGCTTCGCCAGTTTGCTCGCGGGCGGCAAGGCTGGAATTCATCAGATAACCCTATGCAACACAAAAGAATCATTTATCCCCTGCTGGTTCCATTTTAGTGGCTGCCTGATATCCATTATCCGGGATGCGCGGGTCACACTATTCGCAATGATAATGCTTATCAATTAAATGAGGTGATTATTGCCGTTCTGTTTACGTATCGTTTCTGATGCGGCTAAAAAACAGTCAGATTTAAAAAGGGGAAAGCACAACCGCAGAGGGGAGTTCGTGCCCGCATGGCGGGCACGAAAGGGATCAGTGTTTTTCACCAATCGGCAGTACGGTACGACCGAACTGCTCGTTCAGGACTTCACCCATTGCCAGGTAAATGGCGCTGGCGCCGCAGACCAGGCCAATCCAGCCCGCCACGTGAATAATGGCTTCGCCGTTGCTCACCAGGTGACCCACGCACAGCAGGGCGAACAGCACGGTCAGGCTCAGGAACACGAACTGCAGCGCGCGGTTACCCACCAGCGTGCCGAAGAACATGAACAGCGTGAAGACACCCCACAGGCCCAGATAAACGCCCAGGAACTGCGGGTTAGCGGCGTCGGTCAGACCCATTTTCGGCATCAGCAGAATGGCGACCAGGGTCAGCCAGAATGAACCGTAAGAGGTGAACGCGGTTAAACCAAAGGTGTTGCCTTTCTTATATTCCAGCAGGCCCGCGAAGATCTGTGCGATACCGCCATAAAAAATGCCCATCGCCAGGATAATGCCGTCCATCGGGAAGAACCCGATGTTATGCAGGTTCAGCAGGATGGTGGTCATGCCAAAACCCATCAGGCCCAGCGGAGCCGGATTAGCCAACTTAGTGTTGCCCATAAGTCCTCAAAAAAATCATCATTAATATGGTGAAATGGTGAATCCCACGCCAATTCTCCCTGGCGGGGCGCGGCATCATAATGGGCGCTATCGATGCCGTCTATGATCTAATCAGGGTGAAATTAAAAATTTTTTTATCCGCCCCCCTTGATGGTTGCCGTTGCGACCCCATCTTGTAGTCAACCGCAGTGTGTGGACCTGAAAAAATTCAAATCTGGACAGTTGAAAAAGCATCTTCTGCCCTTATTACAGGTACACAACCACATGTTGACCGAATTTATAGTGGAGACGTTTAGATGGGTAAAATTATTGGTATCGACCTGGGTACTACCAACTCTTGTGTAGCGATTATGGACGGCACTACTGCACGTGTGCTGGAGAATGCCGAGGGCGATCGCACCACGCCTTCTATCATTGCCTATACCCAGGATGGTGAAACTCTGGTTGGTCAGCCGGCTAAACGTCAGGCAGTGACAAACCCGCAAAACACACTGTTTGCGATCAAGCGCCTGATTGGCCGTCGCTTCCAGGACGAAGAAGTGCAGCGCGATGAAGCCATCATGCCGTACAAAATCATCGGCGCTGAAAACGGCGACGCCTGGATTGATGTTAAAGGTCAGAAAATGGCACCGCCGCAGATCTCTGCTGAAGTGCTGAAAAAAATGAAGAAAACCGCTGAAGATTACCTGGGTGAGCCGGTAACTGAAGCCGTTATCACCGTTCCAGCTTACTTCAACGATGCTCAGCGTCAGGCGACTAAAGACGCCGGCCGTATCGCGGGTCTGGAAGTCAAACGTATCATCAATGAACCAACCGCAGCGGCACTGGCCTACGGTCTGGATAAAGAAGTTGGCAACCGCACCATCGCGGTATACGACCTCGGTGGTGGTACTTTCGATATCTCTATTATCGAAATCGACGAAGTTGACGGCGAAAAAACCTTCGAAGTTCTGGCAACCAACGGTGATACCCACCTGGGTGGTGAAGACTTCGACAGCCGCATGATCAACTATCTCGTTGACGAATTTAAGAAAGATCAGGGCATTGACCTGCGTAACGACCCGCTGGCCATGCAGCGCCTGAAAGAAGCCGCAGAAAAAGCGAAAATTGAGCTCTCTTCTGCCCAGCAGACCGACGTGAACCTGCCGTACATCACTGCAGACGCGACCGGTCCAAAACACATGAACATTAAAGTGACTCGCGCGAAACTGGAAAGCCTGGTAGAAGACCTGGTTAACCGTTCCATCGAGCCGCTGAAAGTTGCTCTGCAGGACGCAGGTCTGTCCGTATCCGAAATCCAGGACGTTATCCTGGTCGGTGGTCAGACGCGTATGCCAATGGTTCAGAAGAAAGTGGCTGAATTCTTTGGTAAAGAGCCGCGTAAAGACGTTAACCCGGACGAAGCCGTTGCTATCGGTGCTGCCGTTCAGGGTGGTGTACTGACCGGTGAAGTGAAAGACGTACTGCTGCTGGACGTTACCCCGCTGTCTCTGGGTATCGAAACCATGGGCGGTGTGATGACGGCGCTGATCGCCAAAAACACCACCATCCCGACCAAGCACAGCCAGGTGTTCTCTACCGCTGAAGACAACCAGTCTGCGGTAACCATCCATGTGCTGCAGGGTGAGCGTAAACGTGCCGCGGATAACAAAGATCTGGGCCAGTTTAACCTCGATGGTATCAGCCCGGCGCCGCGCGGCATGCCACAGATCGAAGTCACCTTCGACATCGATGCTGACGGTATCCTGCACGTTTCCGCGAAGGACAAAAACAGCGGTAAAGAGCAGAAGATCACCATCAAGGCCTCTTCCGGTCTGAATGAAGAAGAGATCCAGAAAATGGTTCGCGAAGCAGAAGCGAACGCCGAGTCTGACCGTAAGTTTGAAGAGCTGGTTCAGACCCGCAACCAGGGTGACCATCTGCTGCACAGCACCCGTAAGCAGGTTGAAGAAGCAGGCGATAAACTGCCAGCTGACGACAAAACGGCTATCGAGTCTGCACTGAGCGCGCTGGAAGCGTCCCTGAAAGGCGAAGACAAAGCCGACATCGAAGCGAAGATGCAGGCGCTGGCGCAGGCTTCCGAGAAGCTGATGGAGATCGCTCAGCAGCAACACGCACAGCAGCAGGCTGGCGCGGGTGCTGACGCTTCTGCCAACAACGCGAAAGATGACGATGTTGTCGACGCAGAGTTTGAAGAAGTGAAAGACAAAAAATAATCGCCCTTTGAACGGGTAATACACTGGCACGGGCGAAGAGGTTTCCTCTCCGCCCGTGCACGCATGTTAGGGGCAGATAAAACAAGATGGCAAAGCAAGACTATTACGAGATTTTGGGCGTTTCCAAAACAGCGGAAGAGCGTGAAATCAAAAAGGCGTATAAGCGCCTGGCCATGAAATATCACCCGGACCGCAACCAGGGTGACAAAGAGGCCGAAGCCAGGTTTAAAGAGATCAAAGAAGCCTACGAAATCCTGACCGATGCGCAGAAACGTGCAGCATACGATCAGTACGGCCATGCCGCGTTTGAACAGGGCGGTATGGGCGGCGGCGGATTCGGTGGCGGCGGCGCAGATTTCAGCGATATCTTTGGTGACGTGTTCGGCGACATCTTCGGTGGCGGCCGCGGTCGTCAGCGTGCAGCCCGTGGCGCAGACCTGCGTTACAACATGGAGCTGACGCTGGAAGAGGCGGTGCGTGGCGTGACGAAAGAGATCCGCATCCCGACTCTTGAAGAGTGCGACGTCTGCCACGGCAGCGGCGCGAAAGTCGGCACCAAGCCACAGACCTGTCCAACCTGTCACGGTTCAGGCCAGGTTCAGATGCGCCAGGGCTTCTTCGCGGTGCAGCAGAGCTGTCCGCACTGCCAGGGTCGCGGTACGCTGATCAAGGATCCGTGCAACAAATGTCACGGCCATGGTCGCGTCGAGAAGACCAAAACCCTGTCGGTTAAAATCCCGGCGGGCGTGGATACCGGCGATCGTATTCGTCTGTCTGGCGAAGGTGAAGCAGGGGAGCACGGCGCGCCGGCAGGCGATCTGTACGTTCAGGTGCAGGTGAAGCAGCATGCAATTTTTGAACGTGAAGGCAACAACCTGTACTGCGAAGTGCCGATCAACTTTGCCATGGCGGCAATGGGCGGCGAGATCGAAGTGCCAACGCTGGACGGTCGCGTAAACCTGAAAGTGCCTGGTGAAACCCAGACCGGCAAGCTGTTCCGCATGCGCGGTAAAGGTGTGAAATCCGTCCGTGGCGGCGCTCAGGGCGACCTGCTTTGCCGCGTGGTGGTGGAAACCCCGGTTGGCCTGAACGAGAAGCAGAAGCAACTGCTGCGAGAACTGCAGGAGAGCTTTGGCGGCCCGACGGGTGAGAACAACAGCCCGCGTTCCAAAAGCTTCTTTGATGGCGTAAAAAAGTTCTTTGACGATTTGACTCGCTAACGCTGAGCTGATGTCGTTCCCGAAGCCCGGAAGCGATTCCGGGCTTTTTTATACCTGCTAAATTTAGATCGGAAAAACTGAATCAACAGTCAATATTAACCTGCTTTTACCGATGAATTTCCGCGCGTATGATGGTTTTAACGAAGGATTGTCGTAAAAAGAGAGAGTAATAGTGAAACTTCTGAATCGTTTTTTCCAGAATGAGGCCGCGGGCGGCATCATTCTTATCCTGGCCGCAGCCATCGCCATGCTGCTGGCAAATCTGGGCGCGACCCGCGACCTGTACCACGCTTTTCTGGAAACCCCCGTTGAGTTACGGGTCGGCGTGCTGGAAATCAACAAGAACATGCTGCTGTGGATCAACGATGCCCTGATGGCGGTCTTTTTCCTGCTGGTGGGGCTGGAGGTCAAGCGTGAGCTGATTCAGGGCTCCCTGGCAAGCCGTCAGCGTGCGGCATTCCCGGTGATTGCCGCTATTGGCGGGATGGTCGTCCCGGCGCTCATCTATCTGGCGTTTAACTATCAGGATCCTATTGCCCGTGATGGCTGGGCTATCCCGGCGGCCACGGATATTGCCTTTGCATTAGGCGTCCTGGCGCTGTTAGGCAACCGCGTGCCGATGGCGTTGAAAATCTTCCTGATGGCGCTGGCAATCATCGATGACCTGGGCGCGATAGTTATTATTGCCCTGTTCTATACCAGCGAGCTGTCGATGCTGTCCCTGGGCGTGGCGGCGGCAGCTATCGCCGCACTGGCGCTGCTGAACATCTTCAACGTGCGTCGGATTGGTATCTATGTGCTGGTGGGAATGGTGCTGTGGACGGCCGTACTGAAATCGGGCGTGCATGCCACCCTTGCCGGGGTGATTGTCGGCTTCTTCGTGCCGCTGAGGCCGCAGCAGGGTAAATCACCGGCGAAGCAGCTGGAGCACGTGCTGCATCCATGGGTCGCTTTTATGATCCTGCCGCTCTTCGCCTTTGCTAACGCCGGTGTCTCCCTTAAGGGCGTCACGCTGGATGGAATGATGTCAATGCTGCCGCTGGGGATCATCGCCGGGCTGTTTATCGGTAAGCCGCTAGGGATCAGCCTCTTCTGCTGGCTGGCGCTGAAGCTGAAGCTGGCCACCTTGCCGCACGGAACCACCTGCCGCCAGATCATGGCCGTTGGCGTCCTTTGCGGGATTGGCTTTACAATGTCGATCTTTATTTCCACGCTGGCGTTTGGCGCGAGTGCACCTGAGCTCATCGACTGGGCTAAGTTGGCTATCTTAACCGGATCGCTGTTGTCGGCATTCACTGGCTATGCCTTACTGAAAACGAAATTGCCGGGGCAGGTGCATCCGGAGTAACGGGACTCCGGGAGGGCAGGCCGCCCTCCCGTTAACACTATCAGGGAGCGAGGAGCGTATGTCTCATCTTAACTACAACCATCTTTACTATTTCTGGCATGTCTATAAAGAGGGCTCGGTTGTCGGCGCGGCGGAGGCGCTCTATCTGACGCCACAGACCATTACCGGGCAGATCAAAGCCCTTGAAGAACGCCTGCAGGGGAAGCTGTTCAAGCGCAAAGGGCGCGGTATCGAGCCAAGCGAACTGGGCGAGCTGGTGTTTCGCTACGCGGACAAAATGTTCACCCTGAGTCAGGAGATGCTCGATATCGTCAACTACCGCAAAGAGTCGAACCTGCTCTTCGACGTGGGTATTGCGGATGCGTTGTCAAAACGGCTGGTCAGCGGGGTGCTGGATGCGGCAGTGGTGAAGGATGAGCAGATACACCTGCGCTGTTTTGAATCCACGCACGAGATGCTGCTGGAGCAGTTGAGCCAGCACAAGCTGGATATGATTATCTCCGACTGCCCTATCGACTCCACCCAGCAGGAAGGTCTTTTCTCAGTGAAAATTGGCGAGTGCGGCGTCAGCTTCTGGTGCAGCAATCCGCCGCCAGAAAAGCCGTTTCCCGCCTGTCTGGAAGAGCGGCGTTTACTGGTGCCCGGTCGTCGTTCGATGCTGGGCCGCAAGCTGCTGAACTGGTTTAACTCTCAGGGGCTGAACGTTGAAATTCTGGGTGAGTTTGACGATGCCGCGCTAATGAAAGCCTTCGGTGAGGCGCATAACGCGATTTTTGTCGCCCCAACGCTGTATGCCCAGGATCTGTATGCGGACGAGAAAATTACCGAGATAGGGCGGGTGGACAACGTGATGGAAGAGTATCATGCGATATTTGCTGCAAGAATGATTCAGCATCCGGCGGTGCAGCGTATCTGTAACCAGGATTACAGCGCGCTGTTTACGCCACCGGCACTCTGAAGGTATAAAAAAACCCGCGTTAAGCGGGTTCTTTAAACAAGCAACAACAAGTGGCGATTAAGCCAGTTTGCTGATCTGCGCGGTCAGGTTTGCTTTATGACGCGCTGCTTTGTTTTTGTGGATCAGACCTTTAGCAGCCTGACGATCCACGATTGGTTGCATTTCGTTAAATGCGTTCTGCGCTGCAGCTTTGTCGCCAGCTTCGATTGCTGCGTATACTTTCTTGATGAAAGTACGCATCATAGAGCGACGGCTTGCGTTGTGCTTACGAGCCTTTTCAGACTGAACGGCACGTTTCTTAGCTGATTTGATATTAGCCAAGTCCAACTCCCAAATATGATCTATGTGGACAATTCAAAGGCCGAGGAATATGCCCTCTTTGCCCTCTTTTGTCAATGGATTTGTGCAAATAAGCGCCGTTAATTAGCGACGCTACGTTACGTAGTGATGGCGCAGGATTCTACCAGCTTGTCTCTCCTGAATACAGCTTTTCGACACAAAAAACGTCATCTGTAGACAGATTTTTTCGCTGTGAAAGGCAACCCTGATGAAATCATTACGGCTTTCTGTTTTGCGTGAACAATCGCCGGTTAACCTTAACCGCTGTACAAGGTATACTTTGGCGATTTTCACTGTTTTGAGCCAGTCATGAAGCTGATACGCGGCATACATAATCTGAGTCAGGCCCCGCACGGGTGTGTGCTGACTATTGGTAATTTCGACGGCGTGCATCGTGGGCATCAGGTGCTGTTGCAGGGATTGCGTGAAGAAGGGCGGGCTCGTGGTCTGCCGGTTGTAGTCATGATTTTTGAGCCGCAGCCGCTGGAGCTGTTTGCCAGCGATAAGGCGCCTGCACGCCTGACCCGCCTGCGTGAAAAATTACGTTATCTCGCGCAGTGCGGCGTGGACTATGTCCTGTGCGTCCGTTTCGACCGACGTTTTGCCGCGCTGACGGCACAAAATTTTGTCGGCGACCTGCTGGTCGATCGTCTTGGCGTGCAGTTTTTGGCTGTGGGCGATGATTTCCGCTTTGGCGCTGGTCGTCAGGGGGATTTCTTGCTATTACAGAAGGCTGGCCTGGAGTATGGCTTTGACGTCACCAGCACCCAGACCTTTTGCGAAGGCGGCGTGCGCATCAGCAGCACGGCGGTTCGTCAGGCGTTAGCCGATGACGATCTCGATACCGCAGCAAAACTGCTCGGACGCCCGTTCTCCATTTCCGGGCGTGTGGTGCATGGCGATGAACTGGGTCGCACCATTGGTTTCCCTACGGCGAATTTACCGTTGCGCCGTCAGGTTTCCCCGGTCAAAGGGGTTTATGCGGTAGAAGTGACGGGGCTCGGCGATAAGCCTTTACCCGGCGTCGCCAATATTGGCACCCGTCCGACAGTGGCTGGCATACGCCAGCAGCTCGAAGTGCATTTGCTGGACGTTGTAATGGACCTCTACGGTCGCCATATAGATGTAATCCTGCGTAAAAAAATACGCAATGAGCAGCGATTCGCCTCGCTTGATGAGCTGAAAGCGCAAATCGCGAGAGATGAATTAACAGCCCGCGACATTTTTGGGCTATCAAACCCGGCTTAATGCCTGAGATATAAATACGGAACCGAGAATCTGATGAGTGACTATAAATCAACCCTGAATTTGCCGGAAACAGGGTTCCCGATGCGCGGCGACCTCGCCAAGCGTGAACCGGGAATGCTGGCGCGTTGGACCGATGATGACCTGTACGGCATCATCCGTGCAGCCAAAAAAGGTAAAAAAACTTTCATTCTGCATGATGGCCCTCCCTATGCGAATGGCAGCATTCATATTGGTCACTCTGTAAACAAGATTCTGAAAGACATTATCGTTAAGTCCAAAGGCTTAATGGGCTATGACTCGCCTTACGTTCCAGGCTGGGACTGTCACGGTCTGCCGATCGAGCTGAAAGTGGAGCAGGAGTTCGGCAAGCCGGGTGAGAAGTTCACCGCTGCTGAATTCCGTGCCAAATGCCGCGAATACGCCGCTACCCAGGTTGACGGTCAGCGCGAAGACTTTATCCGTCTGGGCGTGCTGGGCGACTGGTCGCACCCGTACCTGACCATGGACTTCAAAACCGAAGCCAACATCATCCGTGCGCTGGGCAAAATCATCGGCAACGGCCACCTGCACAAAGGCGCCAAGCCGGTGCACTGGTGCGTGGACTGCCGCTCTGCGCTGGCTGAGGCGGAAGTTGAGTATTACGACAAAACGTCTCCATCCATCGACGTGGCCTTTGAAGGTGTCGATCAGGATGCGCTGCAGGCCAAGTTTGGTCTGCCGGGCGTCAATGGCCCAATCTCACTGGTTATCTGGACCACCACGCCGTGGACCCTGCCTGCTAACCGCGCGATCTCCCTCTCTGCGGAGTTCGAATACGCGCTGGTACAGGTTGAAGGCCGCGCGCTGATCCTGGCAAAAGATCTGGTTGAGAGCGTGCTGAAGCGCGCCAACATCACCGATTACAAAATCCTTGGCACCGTGAAGGGTGCTGAGCTGGAGCTGATGCGCTTTAAACACCCGTTCCTTGATTTCGACGTTCCGGCAATCCTGGGCGAGCACGTTACCCTGGAAGCGGGTACCGGTGCGGTACATACCGCCGGTGGTCACGGTCCGGATGACTACAACATCAGCCTGCAGTACGGTCTGGAAATCGCTAACCCGGTTGGCCCGGACGGCGCTTACCTGCCAGGCACGTACCCGGCGCTGGACGGCATCAACGTCTTTAAAGCCAACGACATCATCGTCAACCTGCTGCGCGACAACGGCTCGCTGCTGCACGTTGAGAAAATGCAGCACAGCTATCCATGCTGCTGGCGCCACAAGACGCCGATCATCTTCCGTGCGACCCCGCAGTGGTTCGTCAGCATGGATCAGAAAGGCCTGCGCGCGCAGTCCCTCTCCGAGATCAAAGGCGTGCAGTGGATCCCTGACTGGGGCCAGGCGCGTATCGAATCCATGGTCGCGAACCGTCCTGACTGGTGTATCTCCCGTCAGCGTACCTGGGGCGTACCTATGTCCCTGTTCGTCCATAAAGAGACCCAGGAGCTGCACCCGCGCACCCTGGAGCTGATGGAAGAAGTGGCCAAACGCGTTGAGGTTGACGGCATTCAGGCGTGGTGGGATCTCGACTCCCGCGACATCCTGGGCGACGACGCTGATACCTACGAGAAAGTGCCGGATACCCTGGACGTCTGGTTCGACTCCGGTTCTACCCACTCCTCCGTGGTTGACGTGCGTCCGGAATTTGCCGGTCACGCCGCCGACATGTATCTGGAAGGTTCTGACCAACACCGTGGCTGGTTCATGTCATCTCTGATGATCTCCACCGCCATGAAGGGCAAAGCGCCATACCGTCAGGTACTGACTCACGGCTTCACCGTGGATGGTCAGGGCCGCAAGATGTCCAAATCTATCGGTAACACCGTTTCTCCGCAGGACGTGATGAACAAGCTGGGCGCGGATATTCTGCGTCTGTGGGTGGCATCCACCGACTACACCGGCGAAATGGCGGTCTCCGACGAGATCCTGAAACGTGCTGCCGACAGCTATCGTCGTATCCGTAACACCGCGCGCTTCCTGCTGGCAAACCTCAACGGTTTCGATCCGGCAAAAGATATGGTGAAACCGGAAGAGATGGTGGTGCTGGATCGCTGGGCGGTAGGCTGTGCCCAGGCGGCGCAGGAAGACATCGTTAAAGCGTATGACTCCTACGATTTCCACGAAGTGGTGCAGCGCCTGATGCGCTTCTGCTCCATCGAGATGGGCTCTTTCTACCTCGACATCATCAAAGACCGTCAGTACACCGCCAAAGCGGACAGCGTGGCGCGTCGCAGCTGCCAGACTGCGCTGTATCACATCGCGGAAGCGCTGGTGCGCTGGATGGCACCGATCATGTCCTTCACCGCAGATGAGATCTGGGGCTATCTGCCAGGCGACCGTGAGAAGTATGTCTTCACCGGCGAGTGGTATGAAGGCCTGTTTGGTCTGGCTGAAACTGAAGCCATGAACGATGGCTTCTGGGACGAGCTGCTGAAAGTGCGCGGCGAAGTGAACAAGGTGATCGAACAGGCGCGTACCGACAAGAAAGTGGGCGGCTCTCTGGAAGCGGCAGTGACCCTGTATGCCGAGCCAGAGCTGGCGGCGAAGCTGACGGCGCTGGGCGATGAATTACGATTTGTCCTGTTGACCTCCGGTGCGAAAGTTGCGGATTATGCCGACGCGAGCGCTGATGCCCAGCAGAGCGAACTGCTCAAAGGGCTGAAAGTGGCGCTGGTGAAAGCCGATGGTGATAAGTGCCCGCGTTGCTGGCATTACACCACCGATGTCGGCAAGGTGGCGGAACACGCAGATATCTGCGGACGCTGTGTCAGCAACGTCGCCGGTGATGGCGAAAAACGTAAGTTTGCCTGATGAGTAAATCACTCTCTTCAACAGGGCTGCGCTGGCTGTGGCTGGTGGTAGTCGTGCTGATTATTGATTTGGGCAGCAAGTACCTGATCCTCCAGAACTTTGCTCTGGGGGATACCGTACCGCTGTTCCCGTCGCTTAATCTGCACTATGCGCGTAACTATGGCGCGGCGTTTAGCTTCCTGGCCGACAGCGGCGGCTGGCAGCGCTGGTTCTTTGCAGGTATCGCGCTCGGTATCTGTGTGGTGCTGGCTGTGCTGATGTACCGCGGGAAAGCCACGCAAAAGCTGAACAACATTGCCTACGCGCTGATCATTGGCGGTGCGCTGGGTAACCTGTTCGACCGTCTGTGGCACGGCTTTGTGGTCGATATGATCGACTTCTACGTCGGCAACTGGCACTTCGCCACCTTCAACCTGGCCGATACGGCGATTTGTATCGGTGCGGCGCTGATTGTGCTGGAAGGCTTCTTGCCGAAACCCGCAGCGAAAGAGCAGGCGTAACAGTAAACGCCGGGCGGCACTGCGTTTGCACCGGCCTACGATTTTGTAGGCCCGGTAAGCGCAGCGCCACCGGACAAACCTCAGGCTAAATTGCATGTCTAAATCCGTACAGTCCAACAGCGCGATGCTGGTTCATTTCACGCTGAAACTTGATGATGGCTCCACGGCGGAGTCCACCCGCAATAACGGCAAACCGGCGCTGTTCCGTCTGGGTGATACCTCTCTGTCTGAAGGTCTTGAGCAGCAGCTGCTGGGGCTGAAAGAAGGGGATAAAAAAACCTTCTCTCTGGAGCCGGATGCCGCATTTGGCGTGCCGTCCCCGGACCTGATCCAGTACTTCTCGCGTCGTGAATTCATGGATGCGGGGGAACCTGAGATTGGGGCGATTATGCTCTTTACCGCTATGGATGGCAGCGAAATGCCAGGCGTGATCCGTGAAATCAACGGCGACTCGATTACCGTCGATTTCAACCACCCCCTCGCCGGGCGTACCGTCCATTTTGATGTTGAAGTGCTGGAAATCGACCCGGTACTGGAGGATGTGAATGCAGATCCTGTTGGCTAACCCGCGCGGCTTCTGCGCCGGTGTAGACCGCGCTATCAGCATTGTTGAAAACGCGCTGGAGCTTTACGGCGCGCCTATTTATGTCCGTCACGAAGTGGTACATAACCGCTACGTGGTGGATAGCCTGCGCGCACGCGGGGCAATCTTTATTGAGCAGATCGACGAAGTGCCGGATGGCGCGATCCTGATCTTCTCCGCACATGGCGTCTCTCAGGCGGTGCGTAACGAAGCGAAAAATCGCGATCTGACCGTTTTCGACGCCACCTGCCCTCTGGTGACCAAAGTGCATATGGAAGTGGCCCGTGCCAGCCGTCGTGGTGAAGAGTCGATTCTGATTGGTCACGCAGGCCACCCGGAAGTGGAAGGGACCATGGGACAGTACAGCAACCCGGAAGGGGGCATGTATCTGGTCGAGTCCCCTGAAGATGTGCTGACGCTGAACGTCAAAAACGAAGCCAAACTGTCGTTTATGACCCAGACCACGCTTTCCGTGGATGATACGTCCGACGTTATCGATGCGCTGCGAAGCCGCTTCCCGAAAATCGTTGGCCCGCGTAAAGATGACATCTGCTACGCCACCACCAACCGTCAGGAAGCGGTGCGCGCCCTGGCGGAGCAGGCGGATGTGGTGCTGGTTGTCGGCTCGAAAAACTCCTCTAACTCCAACCGTCTGGCCGAACTGGCGCAGCGAATGGGGAAAGCCGCGTTCCTGATCGACGATGCTACCGATATTCAGGAAGCCTGGGTAAAAGAGGTGCAGTGCGTTGGCGTGACGGCCGGTGCCTCGGCGCCGGATATTCTGGTGCAGAACGTGATTGCGCGTCTGCAGGAGCTGGGCGGCGGGGAAGCCATTCCGCTGGCGGGCCGCGAAGAGAATATCGTCTTCGAAGTGCCGAAAGAGCTGCGTATCGACGCGCGAGAAGTCGAGTAAGGTTTAAAAAATGCCAGTCACTTAATGACTGGCATTTTTTCATTCAGATAGTTGATCATTGCCCGCATTCTGGCTGGCATATGTTTGTTGCGCGTCCACAGCAGCCAGAGGTCGCCCGTATAGCTGCTGATAAACTCCCAAGCCGGCAGAACCTGCACAATCTCCCCTCGTTCCAGAGCCTCTCGCGCGGTAAACAGCGGTAAACTCCCGATGCCGACATGCTGTTTGACCGCATCCAGCCGCACGCCCGTGTGGTTAGCAGCGTAGCGTCCGTGCGTCTGGACGATCTCCGTTTTCCCCTGCAAGGTGAATTTCCAGCGTGAATCGGCTGGGGTTTCACCGAGCGAAATACAGCTATGTGCCCGCAGGTCGTGCGGATGCTGTGGCGTACCTCTGCGACGAAGGTATTCTGGCGTGGCGCAAATAACATGGGTTACCGGCATCAGCGGTTTTCCATACAGGCCAGGAGAGGGTGTCCTGGTGATGCGTAATGCCAGATCGACACCATCCTCGATCAGGTCCATGTAACGATCTTCCAGACGCAGGCAGACGTCAATTTGCGGGTAGCGCTCAAGGAACGCCGGGATCAGCGGATGGATCACAAACCGTCCTACGGCTTTCGGCACGCTCAAGGTGAGCTTTCCCTGGGCAACGGTTTGCAGACTGCTACCGGAATCTATTGCCTGTTGCGCCGCTTCCAGCATATCCAGCGCGTGTTCATAAACCGATTTTCCGGTTTCGGTAAGGGCCAGCTTGCGCGTGGTGCGGTGCATTAACTTACATCCCATCTCCTTTTCGAGGCGTGAAACACAGCGGCTGATCGCCGAGGGCGTTGCTCCCGTAATACGGGCAGCCGTTGAAAAGTTGCCGTGCTCTACGATGGTCACGAAGGTAGCAAGATCGGGCAGGAGTGCAGGTTTCATTTGTGTCTGCCAGGCAATAGTGCATTGTTTGAAAGCAGGATTATCGATGCGTAAGTAATGAATATACTGTCAGGGTACAGAGGAGGACAACCATGACAGAACGACTTTATTACATAAGTGACGCGACAGAAGGCCACGCGAAGGTGGTCCGATGCACATCCGAGCCTGATGGCCGCTACGCCGTTGAGCTGGATCGGACCCTTTTCCATCCGCAGGGTGGCGGACAGCCAGCGGATCGGGGGGCGATCGCGGGGATTGCGGTGGAGGGAGTGAGCCTGCGCGGGGAGACTGTTATTCACATTCTGGCTCAACCGCTTGCGCCAGGCGCGGTGGTGGAAATGCAGATCGATAAAAGTACGCGAGCGCGTCATTCCCGCTGGCACAGCGCAGGTCATTTGATTGGTTACGCCGGTGAGCGGTTTGGTTGGGAGCCAGTAAAAGCCCATCACTGGCCCGGTGAGGGACGAATTACTTTTATCCCCCGGGAGCAACAGATATCGATGCCTGATGCCAACGCGCTGCTCGCGATGATTAAAGGCTGGCAAGCGGACAACCTGCTTCTTTATACCGACATTGAAGCGGGCAGGCGCAAGGTTCGCTTTGGCGATCTTCCTGCCTATTCGTGTGGTGGAACGCATGTTAAACAGCTGGCTGAAACCGATGGGATGCAGATCCTAGGGCTGAAAATGAAAAAAGGGCAGCTGGTGGTGACTTATGCCCTCCATGAGCAGGCATAACAGGCGTGTGATTAACCCGACAAAGCGGGCGGCTTCTCAGGAGGATAACGGGTTAATTTGGTAAGCTTGCCATGTTGTTCTCCTCGGGCCGGAGATAAACATGAATCCTGACGTAATCCTGCCACCCCAGGTGGCGTGGGCCAGCGGTGTATTCGCTAATGCTCCACTGATCCGCAAGACGACACGCCTCGCCGATCTGCCAGACCTTTTCAGTGATAACAACGCCTGGCGTGGCTGCGATCCGCAGCAGCGCCTCTATGACGTTGAAACGATCGACTCCCCGTCGGGTGAAGGGGCGCTGTACGTCGGCGTTACCCATCTGTATGCGGGCAAAATCGGTGACGAGTTTTTTATGACGCGCGGTCATTTTCACCAGCGCCGTGAACAGGGCGAGGTCTATTTTGGCCTGTGCGGACGCGGCCTGCTGCTGCTTCAGACGGCGTCCGGTGAGGCGCGCCTTGAGCGCGTGAAGCCCGGCTCTGTGCACATCATCCCCTCCTTTACTGCGCACCGTCTGTTTACACCGGCGATGAGACGCTTTCTGCGCTGGCGGTCTGGCCCAGCGTGGCCGGGCATGACTATGCGGCTTTGGCCGGTGGTTTTGCGCTTCGCGTATTTGCCTCTGACCATCACTTGCAGGAATGGGAGGCGCGCAATGATTAATTTCGGACTGGATATGACCATCGCGCATCGACCATTGGGCTTCAGCTACGGAGATGACGTTACCGGCCCGATGCCGGAAATTCGCACCCTGGATCAGATCCGTCCGTCGCTGCGCAATCCCGACTGCGAAGGGCCGGAGCAGGTTTATGCTATCGCGATGGACGTGGCGCGCCTGGCGGACAGGCAAGAGCTCGAAAAACGGATGCTGCTGTTTGGCGTGGTGACCTACGCCGCAGGCACGCTCGGCGATGAGCCGGTCCGCAGCCAGGGGCATGTGCACCGTATCAGCCAACACAGCGGATGGTCGCCCCCTGAGCTGTATGAAATCTGGCAGGGTAAAGCGATTATCTATATGCAGGAGTTTGTTGATGACGATCCGGGACGCTGCTTTGCGGTGCTGGCGGGACCGGGTGAAAAAGTGCTGGTTCCGCCCGGATGGGGCCATGCAACCATTTCAGCCTCTGCCGGGGAGCCGCTGACCTTTGGCGCGTGGTGCGATCGGGAATATGGCTTTGAGTATGACGCCGTGCGTGCGCGCAAAGGGCTGGCATGGTATCCCCTGGTTCAGGGCGATCATATTGTCTGGCAGCAAAATAGCCACTACAGGCCGGGGCGATTACAGATGATTACGCCGCGCGGTTATTCGGAATTCGGTATTACCGATGCACCTATTTATCAGCAGTTTATCGACGATCCGGCGCGGTTTCAGTTTATCTCACGACCGGATAAAACCGCCGGGCTGTGGGAAAACTTCCATCCATAAAGTGACCGGGGCCTCGCCCCGGTTCTCTTATCCGGCGAACAAACCTGACGCCACGCCAAGTGCGGCCAGAACCAGCAGTAATAGCATGGCCTTAACCGGCGACACGCCGCGTTTTGCCATCAGATACCAGGTTCCCAGCACCACCGTCAGCGGAAGCAGCTGCGGGAAAATACCGTCCAGCATCTGCTGCACGTGAATGTTAACCCCGTCCCGGGTGATGAACTCCAGGCCGGTGCCGAGCTTCACGTAGCTGGCTGCCACGCCGCCCATAACGAACACCCCGAGGAGGGAGAGCGCCTCCCGAAGCCGGGTGGATTTACTGCTGACCAGCATCTCCACGGAGCCTGAGCCCATCTGGTAGCCTTTGAGAAACAGAAACCAGGAGCCAGGAATGATAATGGCCAGCCAGGCGACGGTGTAAAACAGCGGGCCGAGGATGTTTCCGCCTGCCGCCAGCGCCATCCCGATACTGAGGAGGATCGGGATCAGCATGCCCGGGATCATAGAATCGCCGATGCCGGCGATGGGTCCCATCAGGCCTACCTTCAGGGTGTTAATGGTTTCACCATCAATTGGCTCGCCGTTGGCTTTTTTCTCCTCCAGACCCAGCGCCATACCGTTGACGATCGCGCCAATTTGCGGCTCTGTGTTGTAGAACGACGCGTGACGGCGCAGCATTTCAGTGCGTTGAGCCGCATCAGGATAGAGTTTTTTTGCCACCGGCAGCATGCTCAGGCAGAAGCCGAAGGATTCCAGACGTTCAAAGCTCATGGAGGAGAGGTTATGCATCATCCACGCCCGCCAGCAGCGGCGCAGATCTCTGCGGGTAAGTTTATGTTCTTCCATCAGAATTCATCCTCGTCGTCAGCGACCGGCGCAGAAGCCACGGCCTGCGGCGTTTCAGGTTTGTAGTTGTAATGGATGAGTGCCAGCAGGGCGCCCACGATCACCAGCGCAACCATATTGAGTTTGAGAAATACGATGCAGACGAAGCCCACCAGGAAGTAGATGAGCATGGTATAGCTTTTGATGATCTGCTTAAGCAGGATGGCGATACCGACGGCGGGTAAAATACCGCCCAGCACGTTCATGGTGGAGAGGACGATCTGCGGCAGGCTATCCATAAAGCCGCTGATGTACTGCGCGCCGAAAAAGACGGCAATAAAGGTCGGGACAAAGCGCAGTACAAAGTTCATCGCCTGCGGCCAGATGGCGCTGTTGAGGTAGATCCCGCGCTCGTCGCCGTGCTCAAGCGCCACATCCGCCCGATGGTTCCAGAATGAGTTTAGTACCATCATCGCATTAAACAGAATGGTGCCAGCGATGCCGATAGTGGCAGCCAGCGCCACCGCGACCTCTGGCCCTTTGCCGGAGAGGATCCCCAGCGCGATGGCCGGATAGGCCACGAAGTTTAAATCTGCTGGCATCGAGCCGCCGGGGGTCACCATCGCGATATAGACCGCCTGCACGGCTACGCCAATGATAATCCCGGTTTTGATATCGCCCAGGATCAGGCCAACCAGCATCCCGGAGATGAGCGGGCGGGAGATGAGATACCAGCCGCCAGTCAGCCCCAGAAGCCACGGGCTGCTGAGGGCGCCCAGATAACAGAGCAAACCAATTAACGCCGCTTCGATAATCATGATCCGCTCCTTATTTCAGCTTCAGTCTGGCGTCCTGCCAGCGGTAAAAACTGGCATCGGGAACCAGGCGAAATTCAATTTCGTGCCCCTGGCCGGTTAGCCACTCGAAGGCCGCGGCTTCCTCGTTCGTTACCGACTGATTCGGGCCGATGGTAATCGTGTTCGCCCGGGCGCTCATCGGCCCTACGTTAATTTTGCCATTGCTGTTTTTCAGGCTGATACCCGCCTGTTCAATGCGCTGTAGCGTGAGCGGCGATTTACCAATCACAAAATAGCGTTTCTCGCTGGCGATCACTTTTGGCAGTTTTTCAATGGCCGTTGCCGTATCAAAAAGCCACACTTTGGTGTCAGAGACGGCTCCTTTCATGACTGACGACAGCAGCGGATCGGCCGCAACGGCATCGTCAATGGCAACGATGCCGTCACAGGGCAGCTCCCTGGCCCAGCGTGTAATGAGCTGCCCGTGGATGACGCGATCGTCAATACGTACAAAAGAAATACTCATATGCGGCTCCTCAAAAATCGTCTGTCTGTACAGACTCTGTCGGCGTTGCCTGAACCAGCGTCGGCAGAGTGAGTTCGATTAGTTGCGCGGCGGCGTGATGGACATCGCTTGCCGCCATCACCTCGTCGGTTTGCAGTAGCATCGGTAAGTTGACCCCCGCCACCACGGCGACCGGGGGCTGCGTTTGCGGATTAAAGGCGACCTCGCACGCCACGTTCCACGGCGTGCCGCTTTGCATATCGCACAGCACCAGCACGCCGTCGGCATCGGCGCTTGCGGCTTCCAGCGTGGCGCAAAAATCCCGGCGAAAACCCTCAATTCCCGCCTGTTCGCTCAGGCAGACGGCGTGCACGCCGGGCAGGTCGCCGTACACCATCCGGCCACTCTCAAGCAGCGCGGCGGCAAGCGGGCCGTGGGTTGCAACTATAAAATGAATCATCGTTAGCTCCTCACCCAGGCTTTGATGGTGGCCAACTGTTGTCCAGACGCGCTGGCGGCAGGCGAAATGCGATATTCACCCACCCTTGCCGGGATAATGAAAGTTTCGGCGTAATGGACGGTAAACGGCGCGAAAGCGCCGGTAGGGCTGTCGACAATCGCTTCGTCGCCCTCAATAAGATTGAGCACATTCACACCACCCGCGGTGTTATGGATAACGGGTTCGCTAAACCAGTGGCGACGCGTTTCGATAAATTCACGCTCGTGCAGGCCGGTGCGTTCTTCGCGCCAGCGCTCTCCTTGCGCAATGGGTTCAAACTGATTCACCAGATGCTGATGGACCCACTGCGTGTCGCGCTGCCAGTCGATGACCTGTTCACCATGTTCCAGATGTACCGGACGCGGCAGGCCGTCCAGGCCCAGGCGGCCCCAGTCCCACAGTTTGAAGGTAAAGATGTATGGCGTGGCGCTGATCTCCAGCACCATTGTTCCAGCGCCGGAGCAGTGCACCGTACCTGCAGGGATCAGAAAATGGTCGTGTTTTTTCGCCGGGATCTGATTAACGAACCGGGCGTCATCAAAAGATTTTTCACCGCGCCCGGCACGCCTGAGGTCGTCCATCATTGCCCGGGGATCGGTACCGGTTTTGGTGCCCAGGTAGACCACGGCACCCGGCCCGGCTTCCAGGATGTAATAGCTCTCATCCTGGGTGTAGTGCATCCCAAACTGCTGCTGGATGTACTCGGTAACAGGGTGGACCTGGAAGCTCAGGTTCTGGCCACCGATGGTATCCAGGAAGTCAAAACGGATCGGGAACTCTGCGCCGAAACGCGCGTGAACTTTCTCGCCCAGCAGCGCACGAGGCTCAAGTAAAACCAGGTCCTGAGAGGGGATCTCGATCCGCACCGCGCCAAAACGCAGTAACAGGCTGTTTTCCTCGGGCACGCAGTCAAAACACCATGCGTAATTGGGTGCTGAGGGATCGAGATCGAATTGCTGTTTCATCCACTGGCCGCCCCAGACGCCGGGATCGAAAAATGGCACCACGCGAAATGGCTGGGCAGTGGTCTGTGCCAGACCGGCCCGCAGCGCCTTGCCGGTGACCATCGCAGGAAGCGCTTTGCGGGTGGTATCCAGTAAAAAATCGGCGCGCCTGAGCAGGGGGGTTTTATGGCGATCGAAGACGCGCCACTCAACAAAAAAAGCCCGCTTGTAGCGACGAAGCATATCCTCGTGCTGATTCTCTGCCCCCCAGTTGCCCATCTCACCGCTGCGCATACGCTGCTGGATCTCCCAGCGCGGAAGATCGGCGTACACCAGCACGTCACCCGGATGAATAAGCGCCGCACCGGGCCCGTAAATGACAATCAGCCCTGCGGAACACTGGCTCACCTGAGTCTGCAATGCCTCCAGACGCGCGGCGTCAAAAAATTCAACCAGCTGGTGGCAGGAGAGCACGCCAAAGACGCGATCGTCGGTGAGGTTGCGGGCAATCATCTCATGGATGGCCTGCTCACCCTGGCGTGCCTGCCCGGCATTAATCGTCAGCGCCGGGCGTAGGCGCGGCAGCACGTTGTCTTCAAGTTCGGTCATGCGCACGCCCGGATAACAATCGATCACCAGTACGGTGCGGCTGCGCGGCTGGGTTTTTGCTTCAAGGGTTCGGGTAATCGCCTCCCATCCTTGCCAGGCGCTGTCGTCATAACCCTGGATCGTCACCGTGGGGAATTTGTCGTAGGCAGTCATTTTATCCTCCATAATCGTGAATTAAGGTTATTCGATTAACCGCGTTTGAGAAGAGTGGTTAACGCGATTAACCCGCCATAAATGGCAATGTAATCCCGATCGGTAGCGGTAATGTGAAGAGACTCACAGGGAAAAATGCATAAAAAAGGTTATTCGATTAATCTTGTATGAAACGCAAGGAGACAGCATGACGGGAATGACACTGGCAGACGTCGCGAAACGCGCTGGCGTATCAACGGCAACGGTCTCAATGGTGCTCTGTAACAAAGGCCGTATTTCGCAAAGTACGCGCGAGCGCGTGCTAAAGGCGCTGGATGAGACGGGCTACGTCTATAACCAGACGGCGGCCAATTTACGTAATCGCCGCAGTAACCAGGTGGGTCTGCTTTTGCATGATATCACCAACCCTTTTTACGGAGAGATGACCGCAGGGCTAAGCCATGAAATGGAACGCCATGAGCTGCTGCTTTTTCTGGCCAACAGCGAGGAGTCCGCAGAGCGACAGCAAAAATTTGTCGATTCGCTGATGCGCAATAACGTGGGAGGGATGGTGCTGTGTGCGGCCCGCGAAACGCCCCAGGCATTTTTTGATGGGCTAAAGCGGCGCAACATTCCGGCTATCATGGTTGTGCGCCCGCTGAAGGATCCGGATTTTGATTTTGTCGGAACGGACAACTTCCTGGGCACGCAGATGGCGACAGAGCATCTGCTCAGAATGGGCCATCGGCATATTGCGTTTATCGGGGGGAGCCAGAACTCGGGTTCGCGGGCGCAGCGTATCGGTGGTTTTACCAGCAAGCTGCTGGAATTCGGCGTGACGCCGAATCCTGCATGCATCAGGACGTCGCAGGCCAGCCAGAGCGATGGCGCGCGCGTGGCGGAGGCGTTACTCCTTGATAATCCAGAAATCAGCGCTGCAATTTGCTACCAGGATATTGTGGCGCTGGGGGTGATGCAAAGTTTACGCAAGATGGGCCGCGAACCGGGGCGTGATTTTGCGCTGATCGGCTTCGATGACATTACCGAAGCGGCTCTGGTCCAGCCGGCATTGACCACCGTGTCGGTGGCGGCAAAGGAGATTGGCCGCAAGGCGGGGGAGCTGCTGTACAGCCGCATCCAGGGCAATGACGAACCCGCCAAACGGATCATCCTGCCGCCTGCGCTGGTGGTGCGGGAATCATGCGGTTTTCGCTGACGATCATGTCTTTAACTGATATCTATCCCTGTTTATCATTAAATTCTAATTATTGGCGTTTTCTGTGGCGGCCTTTGCGAAGGCTGGTTAATCTGAAAACGGTTTACATCATTTTAACGTAAGAGAATAACTATGCATGATGCACAGATCCGTGTCGCCATTGCCGGCGCGGGTGGTCGTATGGGCCGCCAGTTAATTCAGGCGACATTGCAGATGGATGGCGTCACGCTTGGCGCGGCGCTGGAGCGTGAAGGCTCCTCGCTGTTGGGTGCCGATGCTGGCGAACTGGCGGGCGCAGGCAAGTCAGGCGTCACCGTACAGAGCAGCCTTGAGGCGGTTAAAGACGACTTCGATGTCTTCATCGACTTCACTCGCCCGGAAGGCACGCTGCACCACCTGGCGTTTTGTCGTCAGCACGGCAAAGGCATGGTTATTGGTACTACCGGTTTCGATGATGCCGGTAAGCAGGCCATTCAGGATGCGGCAAAAGCGATCCCTGTCGTGTTTGCAGCCAACTTCAGTGTGGGCGTGAACGTGATGCTCAAGCTGCTGGAGAAAGCGGCGAAGGTAATGGGGGATTACACCGACATCGAGATCGTTGAAGCTCACCACCGCTATAAAGTGGATGCGCCGTCCGGCACCGCGCTGGCGATGGGCGAGGCGATTGCCCAGGCGATGGATAAAGATCTGAAAGAGTGTGCCGTCTATACCCGCGAAGGGCATACCGGTGAACGCGTTCCTGGCACCATTGGTTTTGCCACCGTGCGTGCCGGCGACATTGTTGGTGAACATACCGCCATGTTTGCCGACATCGGTGAGCGCGTTGAAATTACCCATAAGGCATCCAGTCGCATGACTTTTGCAAATGGGGCTGTTCGTTCTGCAATGTGGTTGAAAGGCAAAAAAGATGGTCTTTATGACATGCGAGATGTGCTCGATCTCAACAATTTATAATCATAGTTACCCTTCGTGATGTGGTTATTGCAGTCTTAATTACTTGATTGCAGAGGGCAATAAATTATTGCCCTTTAATTTTACAAGTTTGAGGTTTTTTTTATTCTAAACGCGATAAAAAATAACTTATACCATGATTTTTTGTTTCAATATTGTGAATTTTGACCAAGTGGTCCACTTTTTCAGGCCGGGTCAGATGTTTTAACAACAAACTCGTCTCGCAAGCGTTTTCCTGAGTGATTTAGTTGATCTTTTTAGCCATTAATAATCCTCCGCCCGGTCAGTGACACGAAAACCACAAACAAAACCCACTTTTTAAGTTGACTTCTCCCGGGTAAATCTCCAGAATGCCGCCGTTTGCCGAAAATCCACTGGCAGCAGATTTGCATTGATTCAGACTGTGGTTATGAATTAATATGCAAATAAAGTGAGTGAATATTCTCTGGAGGGTGTTTTGATTAAGTCAGCGCTATTGGTTCTGGAAGACGGAACCCAGTTTATCGGTCGGGCCATTGGGGCAACAGGTTCGGCGGTTGGGGAAGTCGTTTTCAATACTTCAATGACCGGTTATCAAGAAATCCTCACTGATCCTTCCTATTCCCGCCAAATCGTCACTTTAACTTATCCCCATATCGGTAATGTCGGCTCTAACGCCGCTGATGAAGAGTCCTCCCAGGTACATGCACAAGGTCTGATCATTCGTGACCTGCCGCTGATTGCCAGCAACTACCGCAATACTGAAGACCTCTCTTCCTACCTGAAGCGCCATAACATCGTGGCGATTGCCGATATCGATACCCGTAAACTGACGCGTCTGCTGCGTGAAAAAGGTGCCCAGAACGGCTGCATCATCGCTGGCGACAACCTGGACGCGGCCCTGGCGCAAGAAAAAGCCAAAGCCTTCCCGGGTCTGAACGGCATGGATCTGGCAAAAGAAGTGACCACAGCTGAATCCTACAGCTGGACGCAGGGTAGCTGGACGCTGGCAGACGAACTGCCGGAAGCGAAAAAAGAAGACGAGCTGCCGTTCCACGTGGTGGCCTACGACTACGGCGCCAAGCGCAACATCCTGCGTATGCTGGTTGACCGCGGCTGCCGCCTGACCGTTGTGCCGGCTAAAACCCCGGCAGATGAAGTGCTGAAGATGAATCCGGACGGGATCTTCCTCTCTAACGGCCCGGGCGACCCGGCACCGTGCGACTATGCTATCGACGCGATCAAGACCTTCCTTGAAACCGACATTCCGGTGTTCGGCATCTGTCTCGGCCATCAGCTGCTGGCGCTGGCGAGCGGTGCGAAAACCGTGAAGATGAAGTTCGGTCACCACGGTGGTAACCACCCGGTGAAAGATATCGACAACAACACGGTGATGATTACCGCGCAGAACCACGGTTTTGCCGTCGATGAAGCCTCCATGCCTGCCAACCTGCGCGTTACGCACAAGTCGCTGTTCGATGGCACCCTGCAGGGCATCCATCGTACCGACAAACCGGCGTTCAGCTTCCAGGGTCACCCGGAGGCAAGCCCAGGCCCGCACGATGCCGCGCCGCTGTTCGATCACTTCATCGAACTTATCGAGCAATACCGTAAGACCGCTAAATAATCAGGAGCCGAGAAGACAATGCCAAAACGTACAGACATAAAAAGCATCCTGATCCTTGGCGCTGGCCCGATTGTTATCGGCCAGGCCTGTGAATTCGACTACTCTGGCGCACAGGCGTGTAAAGCGCTGCGCGAAGAGGGCTACCGCGTTATCCTGGTGAACTCCAACCCGGCCACCATCATGACCGACCCGGAAATGGCTGATGCCACCTACATCGAGCCAATTCACTGGGAAGTCGTGCGCAAAATCATCGAAAAAGAGCGTCCGGATGCGGTGCTGCCGACCATGGGCGGCCAGACGGCGCTGAACTGCGCGCTGGAGCTGGAGCGTCAGGGCGTGCTGGCCGAGTTCGGCGTGACCATGATTGGCGCCACTGCCGATGCGATTGATAAAGCAGAAGACCGCCGCCGTTTCGACGTGGCGATGAAAAAAATCGGCCTCGACACAGCGCGCTCCGGTATCGCACACAATATGGAAGAAGCGCTGGCGGTTGCCGCTGACGTGGGTTATCCGTGCATCATCCGTCCTAGCTTCACCATGGGCGGCACCGGCGGCGGTATCGCGTACAACCGTGAAGAGTTCGAAGAGATTTGCGCCCGTGGTCTGGACCTCTCTCCAACCAACGAACTGCTGATTGACGAATCGCTGATCGGCTGGAAAGAGTACGAGATGGAAGTGGTGCGTGATAAAAACGACAACTGCATCATCGTCTGCTCCATCGAAAACTTCGACGCCATGGGGATTCACACCGGTGATTCCATCACCGTGGCACCGGCCCAGACCCTGACCGACAAAGAGTACCAAATCATGCGTAACGCCTCGATGGCGGTACTGCGTGAGATTGGCGTCGAAACCGGCGGCTCTAACGTTCAGTTCTCGGTTAACCCGAAAAACGGTCGTCTGATTGTTATCGAAATGAACCCGCGCGTATCTCGCTCTTCTGCGCTGGCATCGAAAGCCACCGGCTTCCCGATTGCGAAAGTCGCGGCGAAGCTGGCGGTAGGTTACACCCTCGACGAACTGATGAATGACATCACCGGCGGACGTACTCCGGCATCCTTTGAGCCGTCCATCGACTACGTTGTGACAAAAATTCCTCGCTTCAACTTCGAGAAGTTTGCCGGCGCCAACGACCGTCTGACTACCCAGATGAAATCTGTTGGGGAAGTGATGGCGATTGGCCGTACCCAGCAGGAATCTCTGCAGAAAGCGCTGCGCGGCCTGGAAGTGGGCGCCACCGGTTTCGACCCGAAAGTGAGCCTGGACGACCCGGAAGCGCTGACCAAAATCCGCCGCGAGCTGAAAGACGCGGGCGCCGAGCGTATCTGGTACATCGCCGATGCTTTCCGCGCTGGCCTGTCCGTCGATGGCGTCTTCAACCTGACCAACATCGACCGTTGGTTCCTGGTGCAGATTGAAGAGCTGGTGCGTCTGGAAGAGAAAGTCGCTGAGATTGGCATCAACGGCCTCGACGCTGACTTCCTGCGCATGCTGAAGCGTAAGGGCTTCGCCGATGCGCGTCTGGCAAAACTGGCGGGCGTGCGCGAAGCGGAGATCCGCAAGCTGCGTGACCAGTATGACCTGCACCCGGTCTACAAGCGCGTGGATACCTGTGCGGCAGAATTTGCGACCGACACCGCGTACATGTACTCCACCTATGAAGACGAGTGCGAAGCGAACCCGTCCGTTGACCGCGACAAAATCATGGTGCTGGGCGGCGGTCCAAACCGTATCGGCCAGGGCATCGAGTTCGACTACTGCTGCGTACACGCCTCACTGGCGCTGCGCGAAGACGGTTACGAGACCATCATGGTCAACTGTAACCCGGAAACCGTCTCAACCGACTACGACACTTCCGACCGTCTCTACTTTGAGCCGGTAACTCTGGAAGACGTGCTGGAAATCGTGCGCATCGAGAAGCCAAAAGGCGTTATCGTGCAGTACGGCGGCCAGACGCCGTTGAAGCTGGCGCGCGCGCTGGAAGCGGCAGGCGTACCGGTCATCGGTACCAGCCCGGATGCGATTGACCGTGCGGAAGACCGCGAGCGTTTCCAGCATGCCGTTGACCGTCTGAAGCTGAAACAGCCGGCTAACGCCACCGTCACCGCCATTGAGCAGGCGGTTGAGAAGGCCAAAGAGATCACCTACCCGCTGGTGGTGCGTCCTTCCTACGTGCTGGGCGGCCGTGCGATGGAAATCGTCTACGACGAAGCCGACCTGCGCCGTTACTTCCAGACTGCGGTCAGCGTCTCTAACGACGCACCGGTACTGCTGGACCGCTTCCTGGATGACGCAGTCGAAGTGGACGTTGATGCTATCTGCGACGGCGAAATGGTGCTGATTGGCGGCATCATGGAGCACATCGAGCAGGCGGGCGTTCACTCCGGCGACTCCGCCTGTTCTCTGCCAGCCTATACGCTGAGCAAAGAGATTCAGGACGTGATGCGCGACCAGGTGAAGAAGCTGGCCTTCGAGCTGCAGGTTCGCGGTCTGATGAACGTGCAGTTTGCGGTGAAAGACAACGAAGTCTACCTGATTGAAGTCAACCCGCGTGCGGCGCGTACCGTACCGTTCGTCTCCAAAGCAACCGGCATCCCGCTGGCGAAAGTGGCGGCGCGCGTGATGGCTGGCCAGACGCTGGCACAGCAGGGCGTGACCAAAGAGATTATCCCGCCGTACTACTCGGTGAAAGAAGTGGTGCTGCCGTTCAACAAATTCCCGGGCGTTGACCCGCTGTTAGGGCCAGAAATGCGCTCTACCGGTGAAGTCATGGGCGTGGGCCGCACCTTCGCAGAAGCGTTCGCCAAGGCGCAGCTGGGCAGTAACTCCACCATGAAGAAACAGGGCCGTGCGCTGCTGTCCGTGCGTGAAGGAGATAAAGAGCGTGTGGTCGACCTGGCGGCGAAACTGCTGAAACAGGGCTTCGAACTGGACGCCACCCACGGTACCGCGATTGTGCTGGGTGAAGCCGGTATCAACCCGCGTCTGGTGAACAAGGTGCATGAAGGTCGTCCGCACATTCAGGACCGTATCAAGAATGGCGAATACACCTACATCATCAACACCACCGAAGGACGTCAGGCGATTGAAGACTCCAAGCTGATTCGCCGCAGTGCGCTGCAGTACAAAGTGCACTACGACACCACCCTGAACGGCGGTTTTGCAACAGCGATGGCGCTGAACGCGGATGCCACCGAGAAGGTGATTTCGGTGCAGGAGATGCACGCCCAGATCGCGAAGTAATCGCTTCAGATTGTTCTCAAAACCCGCTTAGGCGGGTTTTTTTATGCCTTTCCGACCAATTTTGGCGGTTGTGCCGCCTCTTTATACAGCGCACTTTACGGTGATACCTGATAAAAGGAGTTCACAGTGAAACAGGCCCTTACGTTAATCCCTCTGGTCGTACTGCTTGCTGGCTGCGCTGATTTTGCCTCGTCGGTGACCAATACTATCGATGGAATGGGAATGACCCCCGACTATGCAAAAGGCTTAAAGGACGATCTGGAACCGCAGAAAAAATTAGCCACGCCGGTGGTGAAGGTGGCGGATACCGTGCCTGAGGGCAAGCTCGTCGAGAAATATGACAATGGTAATAAGAAGTTTGAGACGGTGATTAAAAACCGCTGCTTTAACGACTATATCGACGTCTATTACCCGAACGGCGTGCTGCGAAGCCACACGCCGCTGGTGAACTGCCAGGCGGAAGGGCTGTCGCAGGGGTATACCCAGCAAGGAAAATTGCGTTCGACGATCACCTTTAAGCAGAGCGTGGCCAATGGCGAGGCGAAAACCTATGACGCAAGCGGCAAAGTGGTGCAGACGGTGATCTATAAAGATGGCTTCCCGCAGAAGAGCTAACCTTCGGAGTGTTCTGCATTTATCTCTGAGCAAGGTGTATTCCGCTAAAGTTTAGTACGCATGATAAAAATGACGACTAACAGGGAGCATATGATGCAAAACAAAATTCTGCTGGCTTCGATCTTCGCGGCTGCGACGCTGTTCACCGTAGCCGGTTGTTCATCTAACCAAGCGGTGAAAACCACCGATGGCAAAACTATCGTCACCGACGGTAAACCGCAGGTGGATGATGATACCGGTCTGGTCTCCTATGAAAATGCGGAAACCGGGCAGACCGAGCAGATCAACCGCGATCAGGTTAAATCCATGGGTGAACTGGATAACTGATAAAAAAAATGCAGTGGCCTGGGCCACTGCATCGGTCATTGCGGAAAAGGCCTTACCAGCGGTGATTTAACAGGATATGGCCGCCGTAGGCGTCATAGCTGTTTTCGCCCCATTCGCCGCTGGCGCGCAGGGAGATCAGCGTGGTTTCGTTCAGCTTGCCGGTTACGCCCAGCTCCAGCTGGCCGCGGTCGTCCGGGGTGTCGTTGCTGAACGCTTCGCCGTTAAAGGCCAGGTCATTCTGTCCGGCTCCTTTCAGCCAGTTCACCGCCACATACGGCTGCCACGCCTGTACGTCTTTCTGGTTAAAGTAGCTGGATTTCACACCCAGGCGACCCAGTATGCTGTCGTTATCGAGGGTGGTGATACGTACGCCGTCGGCATCAGTATGATCGTCCTGATCAAGATAGCTGTAGACCGCCTGGATCTGCGGCTCGATTTTCCAGGTTCTCTCGTTTTCTGAATCCACAATCCACGCATGGCCTGCTTCCAGCGACACGGCAAAGCCGCTGCTGTTGTAGGATTCATTGTCACGTCCGTCGCTTCTCAGCTTGTTGTGATACCAGCCGTAAGAGGCCCAGCTGTCGATATAGCTGCCTTTACGCAGCTGCTGATCTTCCTGCCATGTCGCGTATACCCCGAAGTTCACACCATCGACCTTGCCGTGCGCGGAACGCTTGCTGCCCACCGAGGTGGAGTCGGTTTTGGCCTGGCCTGCACCAAACATCATCCCGCCATGCAGTACGCCGGTATCCAGCTGTTTGCTGATGAAATCGCTGCCGACCTGCATGACGTACTGGGTGGTGTCGTAGTTTACTTTCCCGCCCGCCACGTCGTTGTCATGATAACGGCCTTTGACATACATCCAGGTGTTCAGATCGTCGGCGTCGCGGAGGGTGAGCTGATCGCGATCGTCACGCTTATGCAGGAACATGCCCTGGGCGGCCAGATAGTTGCCGAGATAGGCGCCGACTTCAGGAGCCATCACCTCAGGATTGGCCTGCTTTTTGTCATCGTTATTACCGTTACCGCCACCATTGTTGTCACCGTTTCCGCCGTTGTTGTTATCTCCGCCGTTGTTGTTATCTCCGTCGTTGTCGGTGCTGCTGCCGTCATCATCGTCGCCGTTGTTCTGACCATCATCTGAAGGTGGCGTTTTCGATTCCAGGTACCAGTTGCCATCGCTCTTCTGATTCAGGTTGTATTCCCAGGCGCCCACCACGGCAGGTTTCGCCAGGGTAAAGGCCGCATCAGAGTTTCCGCCGACGTTGATAATTTCTATCCCGTTGACCGTCTGCGCCCCGAGGCCGCCAATATTGTTGAGTTTGATGCCTGACTGACCCGCGCTGTTGCCGGTGATGGTCAGATGATCGGTCCGGGAACTGTCATCGCCCAGGATGCTGTTCATGACGATCTTGCTGCCGCTCTGGCCGGTATAGTCGCCGTTGACGGTGAATTTATTGCCGACGTGGTCGTTGAGGCCGCTGATTTGCAGCGTGCCGCTGTTGTTGACGTTGCCGTTGATGGTGTTGGCCGTTGTGGAAAGGGTGTCGTTATTGCCGGATACCGCATTCCACGAGGCCAGCACGCCGCCGCTCAGGATATCAACGTTGTTGTTAACAGCCCCTGCGCTGGCGAAGGTGGCGCCATCCGCTACCGTCACGGTCGCGGTGTTGCCTGCGCTGCCAAGCGTTGCGCCTTCCGCAACCAGCGTCGTGCCGCTGTTCAGAAGCGTATTGCCCGCATAGCTGTTATTGCCGGACAGTATTAACGTATGGGCATCCATTTTTTGCACGTTGCCGCTACCGGTAATGTCCGTCGCGAAAGTGGAGTCGGAGCCCTGATTAAAGATCAACGTGCCGTTATTGCTCACTGTGCCGGTCAATGAACCGGTATTCGTGCCGTCACCCAACTGTAGAGCTGCATCGTTGGCGATCAGGGTGTTTCCGGCGCTGTTTTTCACATCGCCTGCCAGCGTCAATTTACCGGTGTTGACCTTAATCGAGTTGTTGGAGCCGATCACATCGACATTGCCGGTCAACGTCCAATCGTTACCGCTCATAGTCAGGGAAGCGAAGCCGTCACCCGCATTCATGCCACGGAAGTTACTGTCTTCTGAGCCCGTGCCTCGTAATGTTAAAGTGTTGGTTCTGGAGTTCGTCGAGATGACATCGCCATTAAGTATGGAACCAGTATCCAATGTTAGCGTGTTAGTTTGGTTACTTGCAAAGGTGATTGCGCTGTCTGAACCACTTATCATCCCGCTATTACCGAGCTGAAGTCTGTGAGCGTCGGACACGATAACACCATTCAGCCCACCATCAATCACTCCGGCAGTACTATTATTAAGATTACTTTTTCCAGCAGTAGTTAGCTCTATGCCATTACCGCCGTTGCTTTTTAAAAGGCCCTCATTATTGATTATGACGCTAGCTTCTGCGAAGAGCGCTGTTTTACCTTCGAGAGTGCCGGTATTAGCGACGTTGACGTTGCTTGAGTCTTCCAGAATCTTAATGCCGAACTCAGCACCACTAATCTTGCCTGCGTTATTTATTTCCCCGCCCATATTGGCAACGGTAATTCCGTTGGCACCAGTAGAGTTAATGAGTGCATTTTCCTGGTTTGTTACGACAATTTGCTGGGATCCTGTAGAGATGAGCATCCCATCACCCTTGCCAGTAATCTGCCCGCCATTCGTGACGCTGACGATGATGCCATCCGTAATAGTGACTGAGGGCAAAATGGAATCAGGGGTAATGTTGATCCCTTCCGGGATGATGTATGAGGTATCCGATGAAAAGACCTGTACTGCGTCCGTAGAACCGCTAATTGTAGTTTCTGCGAATCCCATTAGTGGAGTGAATGCAATTAACGCTGATAAGGCCGGAAAAAGACTTTTAAGAAATGTTGTCGTCTGATTTAATTGCGGTGTTCTTGTTTTCATTGCCACATCCATTTTGTGATTATAAAAATGTCTATTTAGATAACAACCTTTTAACTATCTGTTTTTTAAGACTTAAATGGCAGCTTAAAAGCAAAATTATTGGTTCTTAACTATTTCTTGTATAGCTATTCATTTTAAATTTTTGATTAATTTTAATTTAATTATTCCATTGCTTTTATTATTTCTGATTAATTGGTTTGAATAATAAATATTATATTTTCTTGATATATTTTTAATGGAAATGATTATTCTGACCAGAAAGTGATTTATCAATCTTTGCGGTTAACCCCGGCAAGGGCACAGAGCCCTTCAAACGCCTCCCTTTCCTGTCTACACTGACTCTTACAACAAGAAAGCAGTTAAACCAGGTTAATCATGATACTCATTGTCTATGCGCATCCTTATCCGCACCATTCCCATGCGAATAAGCGGATGCTTGATCAGGTAAGGACACTTGAAGGGGTGGAAATCCGCTCTCTTTATCAACTCTATCCGGATTTCAATATCGATATCGCCGCCGAACAAGAGGCGATATCCCGTGCCGATCTCATCGTCTGGCAGCATCCGATGCAGTGGTACAGCATACCGCCGCTGCTGAAGCTGTGGATCGATAAGGTGTTCTCTCACGGCTGGGCATACGGCCATAACGGCAGGGCGCTGAAGGGCAAAAGTCTGCTCTGGGCGGTGACGACCGGTGGCGGTGAAAGCCATTTTGATATCGGTTCTTTTCCGGGGTTTGAGGTGCTGGCGCAGCCGCTGCAGGCCACCGCGCTCTACTGTGGGCTGAACTGGCTCCCGCCGTTTGCCATGCACTGCACGTTCGTCTGCGACGACGAAACCCTTCAGGCGCAGGCGCGTCACTATAAACAACGTTTACTCGACTGGCAGGAGGCGCACCATGGATAGCCATACGCTGATTCAGGCGCTGATTTACCTGGGCGCCGCGGCGCTGATTGTGCCCGTTGCCGTGCGCCTTGGGCTTGGCTCGGTGCTGGGCTATCTGATCGCCGGCTGCGTCATTGGCCCGTGGGGGCTACGGTTGGTCACCGATGCCGAGTCGATTCTGCACTTTGCGGAAATCGGCGTAGTGCTGATGCTCTTCGTCATCGGTCTGGAGCTGGATCCGCGTCGCCTGTGGAAGCTGCGCGCCTCGGTATTTGGCGGCGGGGCGTTGCAGATGCTGGCCTGCGGCCTGCTGCTGGGCGGGTTCTGCATCCTGCTGGGCATGGACTGGAAAGTGGCGGAGCTGATCGGCATGACCCTGGCGCTCTCGTCCACGGCCATCGCCATGCAGGCCATGAATGAACGCAACCTGACGGTTTCCCAGATGGGGCGCAGCGCCTTCTCGGTGCTGTTGTTCCAGGATATTGCCGCTATTCCGCTGGTGGCGATGATCCCGCTGCTGGCTACCTCCGGAGCGTCTACGACCCTGGGCGCCTTTGCGCTTTCAGCATTAAAAGTCGCCGGGGCGCTGACCCTGGTGGTACTGCTGGGCCGGTACGTCAGTCGACCATTACTGCGTTTTGTTGCCCGTTCCGGCCTGCGGGAAGTGTTCAGCGCCGTGGCCCTGTTCCTGGTCTTCGGTTTTGGCCTGATGCTGGAAGAGGCCGGGCTCTCTATGGCGATGGGCGCGTTCCTGGCAGGCGTGCTGCTGGCGAGCTCCGAGTATCGCCACGCGCTGGAAAGCGATATTGAGCCCTTCAAGGGCCTGCTGCTGGGGCTGTTCTTCATCGGCGTGGGGATGTCCGTTGACTTCGGGACGCTGGTGACCCATCCGTTGCGCATCGCCATCCTGCTGGTGGGCTTCCTGGTCATTAAAATGGCCATGCTCTGGCTGGTGGCTCGCCCGCTGAAGGTTCCAGCAAAACAGCGTCGCTGGTTTGCGGTGCTGCTGGGCCAGGGGAGTGAGTTTGCGTTTGTGGTCTTTGGCGCAGCGAACATGGCGAACGTGCTCGATCCTGAATGGGCGAAGGCGCTGACGCTGGCGGTCGCACTGTCGATGGCGGTAACACCGCTGCTGCTGGTGGTGTTGACGCGACTGGAGGCCGCCGACAGTGGTCAGCAGCACGAGGCTGATGAAATTGACGAAGAACAGCCGCGGGTGATCATCGCCGGGTTTGGTCGCTTCGGCCAGATTGCAGGCCGTCTGTTGCTCTCCAGCGGCGTGAAGATGGTCATTCTCGATCACGATCCTGACCACGTTGAAACCTTGCGCAAGTTTGATATGAAGGTCTTTTATGGCGATGCCACCCGGGTTGATCTGCTCGAGTCCGCCGGGGCGCAGAAGGCCGAAGTGTTAATCAACGCAATAGACGATCCGAAGAACAGCCTGCAGCTGGCGGAGCTGGCGAAGACGCATTTTCCGCATCTGAGGATCATCTCCCGCGCACGCGATGTTGATCATTACATCCAGCTCCGCCAGATGGGTATCGACGCGCCGGAGCGTGAAACCTTCGAAGGTGCGCTCAAATCCGGTCGGCTGGCGCTGGAAAGCCTCGGTCTCGGGGCTTATGAGGCCCGCGAGCGCGCCGATCTGTTCCGCCGGTTTAATACGGAGATGGTCGAAGAGATGGCGGCGATGGTTGAAAACGATGCTACCTCGCGCGCGGCGGTGGTGAAACGCACCAGCGCCATGCTGACGGAGATCATCAATGAAGACCGAAATCACCTCTCGCTGACCCAGCGCCATGGCTGGCAGGGAACCGAAGAGGGTAAGCATACCGGCGATCCGCAGGATGAGCCGGAGAGTAAACCTGTAGCGTGAAGCGGGGTTGCCAGCAAATATAAAAAATTTCCTGTTCTTTACTCTGCCGCCAGTCGACGAAAGATTAAGCTTTCCGTATAGTGGCGGCAATTTTTTGCATCCGGGAAATAACCAATGATCAGTCTGATTGCGGCGCTTGCGGTAGATCGCGTGATTGGCATGGAAAACGCCATGCCGTGGAATCTGCCTGCCGATCTCGCGTGGTTTAAACGTACAACGTTGAACAAGCCGGTAGTAATGGGTCGCCTGACCTGGGAGTCAATCGGGCGCCCGTTGCCGGGCCGTAAAAACATCGTAATAAGCAGCCAGCCCGGCACCGATGAGCGGGTTGAGTGGGTTAAATCCATTGACGAAGCCATTGCTGCCTGCGGCGATGCTGAAGAGATAATGGTGATTGGCGGGGGGCGCGTGTATGAGCAGTTCCTGCCGAAAGCGCAGAAGTTATATCTGACCCATATTGATGCTGAAGTGGAAGGGGATACCCATTTCCCGGACTACGATCCTGACGAGTGGGAATCGGTATTCAGCGAATTCCACGACGCTGACGCGCAAAATTCGCATAGCTACTGCTTCGAGATCCTTGAACGCCGCTAATGTGTTAACTGCACCTTTCCCGCCGGGAGAGGTGCAGCTCTCTTCTACGACGCTACTGCTTCATTCTCACCTGAATCCTGGTGCCGGTTCGAAGGCTGCATAAAGTAGGCTTTATCTTCCCAGCGCAGACAGGTGAGTTCTCCGCCCCAGCAGCAACCCGTATCCAGCCCATAAATACCTTCAGGCGTGCCTCTCCCTTCCAGCGATGCCCAGTGTCCGAAGATCACGCTGTACTGGTCCGTCACCGGCCCGGGGATAGCAAACCACGGCTTGAGCGGGGTCGGCGCGTTTTCCGGCACATCCTTGCAGTACATATCCAGCTGACCGTTCGGGAAACAGTAGCGCATGCGGGTGAAGGCGTTCGTGATAAAACGCAGGCGCGCAACGCCGCTCAGCTCCGCGCTCCAGTTGTTGGGCATGTCGCCATACATCGCATCGAGGAAGAACGGGTATGAGTCGCTGGAGAGCACCGCTTCGACGTCACGGGCGCACTCTTTTGCGGTTTGCAAATCCCACTGGGGGGTAATGCCCGCGTGGGCCATCACCAGCTTTTTCTCTTCGTCGATCTGTAGCAACGGCTGGCGACGCAGCCAGTTAATCAGCTCATCGGCGTCAGGCGCATCCAGCAGCGGGGTGATCCTGTCTTTCGGTTTATTACGGCTGATCCCGGCATAAACGGCCAGCAGATGCAGGTCGTGGTTGCCAAGGACGATCCGTACGCTGTCGCCCAGAGATTTAACATAGCGCAGGACGTCCAGCGAGGCAGGGCCGCGGGCAACGAGATCGCCCGTAAGCCACAGCGTGTCTGTACCCGGGGTAAAATCCACCTGCTTTAACAATGCGATCAGTTCATCGTAGCAACCGTGAACGTCGCCAATGAGATATGTAGACATGTTTAGTGAATGAGTGTTGGTACAGCCAGACGGAAAACAGGAATGGCAATGCGGAATGCATTACCCTCGGCATCGACCATTTCATAATGGCCTTGCATGGTACCCAGCGGCGTTTCGATTACCGCGCCGCTGGTGTACTGATACTCTTCGCCGGGCGCAATGTGCGGCTGTTCACCCACCACACCTTCGCCCTGCACTTCAATTTCACGGCCGTTGCCGTTGGTGATAAGCCAGTAACGCCCCAGCAGCTGCACAGGGGTTCGCCCGAGATTGCGAATGGTCACGGTGTAAGCAAAAACAAAACGTTCTTCATCCGGCGTGGATTGAGACTCGATATAAAGGCTTTGCACCTGAACACATACGCGGGGCGAATTAATCATGGCTTAGCTCTCCTTCGGCGGCGCATTTTCGCTGATGTAATTAGCCAGCTTGCAGTACTGTTCTACGGAAATGTTCTCCGCACGCATTGCCGGGTCGATACCCAGCCCGGCTAACACTTCAACGGTAAACAGATTGCCAAGGCTGTTACGAATCGTTTTACGACGCTGGTTAAAGGCTTCGGTGGTGATGCGGCTCAGCACGCGCAGCTCTTTGACCGGATACGGCTTCGTTTTATGCGGCACCAGGCGCACCACCGCAGAGTCAACTTTCGGCGGCGGCGTAAACGCTGACGGCGGCACTTCGAGTACCGGGATCACGTTACAGAAATACTGTGCCATCACGCTTAAACGACCATACGCTTTACTGTTCGGCCCTGCAACCAGTCGATTAACGACCTCTTTTTGCAACATGAAGTGCATGTCCGCAATGGCATCAGTATAGCTAAACAGGTGGAACATCAGCGGCGTGGAGATGTTATACGGCAGGTTGCCGAAAACGCGCAGCGGCTGACCCATTTTCTCCGCCAGTTCGCCGAAGTTCATGGTCATGGCATCCTGCTGATAAATCGTCAGCTTTGGCCCAAGGAACGGGTGCGTCTGCAGGCGGGCTGCCAGATCTCGGTCCAGTTCGATGACGGTCAGTTCATCGAGGCGCTCACCAACCGGTTCGGTCAGTGCAGCCAGACCCGGCCCGATCTCGACCATCGCCTGGCCTTTTTGTGGATTGATAGCCGAAACAATACTTTCGATCACGAACTGATCGTTGAGGAAGTTTTGCCCGAAACGTTTACGGGCTAAATGGCCCTGGTGGACGCGATTATTCATTGAGTATTAACAATCATTTTGATGGCGAGATTAAGCGCCGTAATAAAACTGCCGACATCTGCTTTTCCCTGGCCTGCTAAATCGAGTGCAGTACCGTGGTCAACAGAAGTTCGAATAAAGGGTAAACCGAGGGTGATATTCACGCCGCGGCCAAAGCCCTGGTATTTTAGCACGGGAAGGCCCTGATCGTGGTACATCGCCAGCACGGCGTCGGCATTATCAAGGTATTTCGGCTGGAAAAGGGTATCTGCAGGCAGCGGCCCGCTGAGATTCATTCCCTGAGCACGCATCTCATCCAGTACCGGAATGATGGTATCGATCTCTTCCATTCCCATATGCCCGCCTTCGCCCGCGTGCGGATTCAGGCCACACACCAGCACGTGCGGGCTGGCAATACCGAATTTGGTGCGTAAATCGTGATGCAGAATGGTGATGACGTCGTGCAGCAGATCCGGCGTAATGGCGTCGGAAACGGCTTTGATCGGCAGGTGCGTGGTGGCCAGAGCAACCCGCAGCTCCTCGGTTGCCAGCATCATCACCACTTTAGGGCTATGCGAACGCTCTTCAAAAAATTCGGTATGACCGGTAAAGGCCACGCCGGCGTCGTTGATCACCCCTTTATGAACGGGGCCGGTGATCAGCGCGGCAAATTCCCCGCTCAGACAGCCATCACAGGCGCGCGCCAGCGTCTCCACCACATAATGGCCATTTTCGGTACTCAGTTGACCTGGGATAACCGGGGCACGAAGCGGAATGGGCAACAGCGTTAAGGTACCCGCTTGCTGGGGGAGGGGGGCGTTTTCAGCCTGATACGGCAGAAGCGTGAGCGGCAGATTAAGCTGCTTCGCCCGCGCTTCGAGCACGCTGGCATCGGCACAGATCACCAGTTCGACCGGCCAGCTGCGCTGGGCAAGCTGGACGACCAGGTCGGGACCAATCCCGGCGGGTTCGCCGGGAGTGATGACAACACGATGTTGTTTCATTAGTTGCTCAGAACTTTGACGTAGGCGCTGGCGCGTTGTTCCTGCATCCAGGTCGCTGCTTCTTCAGAGAACTTACGGTTGAACAGCATGCGGTAGGCGCGATCTTTTTGCGCCGCATCGGTTTTATCCACGTTACGGGTGTCCAGCAGCTCAATCAGGTGCCAGCCGAAGGTGGAGTGAACCGGGTCGCTCAACTGACCTTTGTTCATTTTCATCAGCGCATCGCGGAAGGCCGGATCGTAAATATCCGCTGCCGCCCAGCCCAGATCGCCGCCCTGATTGGCTGAACCTGGATCCTGGGAGAACTCTTTCGCCGCGTTAGCGAAGGAGGTTTTTCCGCTGCGGATGTCGGCGGCAATCTGCTGCAGTTTCGCCCGCGCCTGATCGTCATTCATCAGCGGGGAAGGTTTCAGCAGAATGTGGCGGGCATGCACTTCGGTAACGGAGATGCTCTGGCTCTGGCCGCGCAGATCGTTCACTTTCAGAATGTGGAAGCCAACGCCGGAACGGATTGGACCCACGATATCGCCTTTCTTCGCCGTGCTCAGCGCCTGGGCAAAGATAGAAGGCAGCTCCTGAATACGACCCCAGCCCATCTGGCCGCCTTTCAGCGCCTGCTGGTCAGCCGAATAGGTGATCGCCAGTTTACCGAAATCACCGCCGTTACGCGCCTGATCGACGATAGAGCGAGCCTGGCTTTCCGCCTCGGCTACCTGGTCAGAGGATGGGTTTTCTGACAGCGGGATCAGGATGTGGCTCAGGTTCAGTTCGGTGCTGGCATCGTTCTGATTGCCAACCTGCTTAGCCAGCGCATCCACTTCCTGCGGCAGGATGGTGACGCGACGACGCACTTCGTTATTACGCACTTCTGAAATCAGCATCTCTTTGCGGATCTGATTACGGTAGGTCGAATAGCTGATGCCGTCATAGGCCAGACGGCTGCGCATCTGGTCGGCGGACATGTTGTTCTGCTTCGCAATGTTGGCGATAGCCTGATCGAGCTGCTCATCAGAGATCTTCACACCCATCTTCTGACCCATCTGCAGAACGATCTGATCCATGATCAAACGTTCAAGGATCTGATGACGCAGTGTGGAATCATCCGGAAGTTGCTGACCTGCCTGACCCGCGTTGAGCTTCACAGACTGCATTAAACCATCAACGTCGCTCTCAAGTACCACACCGTTGTTCACAATGGCAGCGACTTTGTCGACAACCTGTGGGGCCGCGAAGCTGGTATTCGCGACCATAGCGATACCGAGCAGCAGCGTTTTCCAGTTCTTCATACTTTTTCCATATCAATTAACCGCAAAGCGGATTACGTGTTAAATCAAGTACATCATAATGAACTACGGTACGGCAGAATCGGTGAGCGCAGCATCTGCTGAGTACCCAGACCATAGTTGGAACTCAGGCCACGCAGCTCGATGTTAAAGCCGATGACGTTATCGTACTCGCTCTGACCTTTGTCAGGATCCCAGCCGTTCAGCTTACGCTCGTAACCGACGCGGATCGCGTAACAGCAGGAGTTATACTGCAGACCCAGCATCTGATCCGCCGACTTACTCTGATTGGTGTCAAAGTAGTACGCGCCGACGATTGACCAGCGATCGGCAATAGGCCAGCTTGCCGTGCCACCCACTTGCGAAATGCCCTCTTTGTACTGTTCGGCCGTCGAGAAGTTAGGTAACGTTGCCTGGATATACTCCGGGCTGGCGTAACGGTAGCTCAGCTGCACCATACGGTCTTCATCACGGCGATACTCAACGGTGGCACTGCTGGTGGCAATGTTATCCAGACGCGTATCGTACTGCAGGCCGCCACGCAGCCCCCAGCGATCCGTCATGCGCCAGTAGGTATCACCCGCCCAGACCAGGGAGCCGGTTTTGTCGTTTTTCTCCCAGTTGATGTTGTCATCGCCAGTACGCGATTCGGTGAAATAGTAGATTTGACCAATGGAAGCATTAAAACGTTCAACCGCAGCATCATCAAATACGCGGGTTGTGACACCGGTGGTCACCTGGTTAGCCGAGGCAATGCGGTCCAGACCACCGTAAGTACGGTCGCGGAACAGGCCGCTATAGTCGGATTGCAGCAGAGAAGAGTCGTAGTTATTGATGTTGCTCTGATCGCGATACGGCACGTACAGGTACTGCGCGCGCGGCTCCAGCGTCTGGGTATAACCTTCGCTCCAGTTCATGTCGCGCTCGAAGATGAGCTTACCGTCCATCTTGAACTGCGGCAGCGTACGGTTTACGGACTCTTCCAGATGGGTACCGTTATTGGCGTTGTACGTCTCCAGATTATCCTGCTGATAGTGGGTCGCCATCAGCTTCACTTCGGTATCCAGGCTCGCCCAGTCGTTTGACACCGGCAGGTTAATGGTCGGCTCAAGGTGAATACGCGTCGCTTCCGGCATATCGGAGTTGGTATTGACGAAATGCACGGCCTGGCCGTAGATGCGGGTATCAAACGGACCGACGTCGTTCTGGTACCAGTTGACGTCCAGCTGCGGTTCCGCACCGTAGGTGCTGGCGTTCTGGCTGCTGAACACCTGGAACTGACGGGTCGATACGGTAGCGTCAAAGTTTTTGACCGCGTAGCCTGCGCTGAAGATCTGCGTGGCGTAGCCGTCGGTACTTGAACCGTATTTCGAGGTGAAATCGTTGAAATAGTAAGGATCGCTGACTTTGGTATAGTTAACGTTGAAGCGCCATACCTGATCCATTACCCCGGCGTGCTGCCAGTAGTACAGCCAGCGGTGTTTATCGCCTTCTGTTGGATGCTCGTCCTGGAAGACCTTATCCGATGGCAGATAGTCCAGCTCCATCAGACCTTCACCCGCTTGCGTCAGATAGCGGAACTCGTTTTCCCACATGATGTTGCCGCGCTTGTGGATATAGTGCGGCGTGATCGTGGCGTCCATGTTGGGCGCGATGTTCCAGTAGTACGGCAGATAGAACTCAAAATAGTTTGAGGTGCTGTACTTGGCGTTGGGGATCAGGAAACCTGAGCGACGTTTATCGCCCACGGGTAACTGCAGATACGGGCTGTAAAAGACCGGTACCGGGCCGAGCTTAAAGCGGGCGTTCCAGATCTCCGCCACTTGCTCTTCGCGGTCGTGGATCACTTCGCTACCGACCACGCTCCAGGTATCTGAGCCTGGCAGACAGGAGGTAAAGGTCCCGTTCTCAAGAATGGTGTAGCGGTTTTCACCGCGCTGTTTCATCAGGTCGGCTTTACCGCGGCCCTGACGGCCTACCATCTGGTAATCACCTTCCCAGACGTTAGTGTCCTTGGTATTCAGGTTTGACCAGGCTTTCGGACCTTTCAGGATGACCTGATTATCGTCATAGTGCACATTACCCAGCGCATCCACCGTTCGTACCGGTTCGGCCGCGCCTTCTGGCTGTTTCTGGTGCAACTGAACTTCATCGGCCTGCAGGCGGCTGTTACCCTGGTTAATATCTACATTCCCGCTAAACACGGCGTCGTCAGGATAGTTCCCTTTCGCGTTGTCAGCGGTGATGGTAACCGGTAGCGTGTTCGTATCACCCTGAACCAGCGGGCGATCATAGCTGGGAATACCCAACATACATTGCGAGGCGAGATCGGCTGCCAGAGCCTGTTGACTATACAGAGCCGTAGCTATCATCGTGGCCAGGAGGGTGGGGATACGTTTTTTCATACGTTTTATTTATTGTTCCGTCATCAGTGGCTTATCGCTGGCAAACGGTCAGAGACTATCTTACTCATCATCACAGTGCCAGCGTTAATCCTGCCCGTAAACAAGCCATGGTGATAGGCTCGTTATTGAATGACGAGTATGATAATGCAAATTATAGGCGATGTCCTTCACTTGACCGTGGCCAGGCCACCGGAATGATGGCGTTGCGCTGGTTTAAATACATCACCATTTGGGGAGTATATGCAGTATTGGGGAAAAATTATCGGCGTGGCGTTCGCTTTACTGATGGGCGCGGGCTTCTGGGGTATCGTTCTGGGGCTGCTTATCGGCCATATGTTTGATAAAGCACGAAGTCGTAAGATGGCCTGGTTCGCCAACCAGCGTGAACGCCAGGCGCTTTTTTTTGCGACGACGTTCGAGGTTATGGGCCATCTGACCAAATCGAAAGGGCGGGTGACCGAGGCCGACATCCACATCGCCAGCCAGTTTATGGATCGCATGAACCTGCACGGCGACTCCCGGGCGGCGGCGCAACACGCATTTCGTATCGGCAAGGCGGACAACTATCCCTTGCGCGAAAAAATGCGTCAGTTCCGCAGTATCTGCTTCGGGCGCTTCGACTTAATTCGGATGTTTCTGGAGATTCAAATCCAGGCAGCGTTTGCCGACGGTTCACTCCACCCGAACGAACGTGAGGTGCTGTATGTCATCGCCGAAGAGCTGGGCATCTCCCGAACCCAGTTCGATCAGTTCCTGCGCATGATGCAGGGCGGGGCGCAGTTTGGCGGCGGCTATCAGCAACAGCAGGCGGGCGGTGGCGGCTGGCAGCAGGCGCAGCGCGGACCAACCCTGGAAGATGCCTGTAACGTGCTGGGCGTGAAGCCGACCGATGAGCCAACGACCATCAAGCGCGCCTACCGCAAGCTGATGAGCGAGCATCACCCGGATAAGCTGGTGGCGAAAGGGTTACCGCCAGAGATGATGGAGATGGCGAAGCAAAAAGCGCAGGAAATTCAGAAAGCCTACGAGCTCATTAAAGAGCAGAAGGGTTTTAAATAAGAGGGTATGCCCGGCAAGCGTCGCACCGCCGGGCAAGTCGTCAGAAATCCGCCGGTGCCTTAAAGGTCATCGGCGTGCCATATTCCGGATGGGTGATGGTGAGCATCTCAGCGTGCAGCTGCAGGCGCGGCGCCATGGCCAGTGCTTCTGGCGTGGCATAAAAGCGATCCCCCAGAATTGGATGGCCCAGCGCCAGCATATGCACGCGCAGCTGGTGCGAGCGACCGGTAATGGGTTTTAACAGCACGCGGGCGCTGTTGTCCGCCGCGTACTCCAGCACTTCATACTCGGTTTGCGCCGCCTTGCCGGTCTCGTAGCAGACCTTCTGCTTTGGGCGATTAGGCCAGTCGCAGATAAGCGGCAGGTCAACCAATCCTTCAGACGGCTGTGGATGTCCCCAGACGCGCGCAAGGTACTGCTTCTTCGGCTCGCGCTCACGAAACTGACGCTTCAGCTCGCGCTCTGCCGCCTTGGTCAGCGCCACCACAATCACACCGCTGGTCGCCATGTCCAGACGGTGGACGGACTCTGCCTGCGGATAATCGCGCTGCACGCGCGTCATCACGCTGTCTTTGTGCTCATCCAGCCTGCCCGGCACGGACAACAAGCCGCTCGGCTTGTTGACCACCATAATGTGCTCATCCTGATACAGAATGACCAGCCACGGATCCTGCGGCGGATTGTAGGGTTCCATCAACATGTTTCGCTCCGCTTACTGATGCGTCACAACGATAAGGCGCAGCGCATCAAGACGCCATCCTGCCTGCTCGAGGCTCTCAAGCACCTGCTGGCGATTGGTTTCAATCGCCGCCAGTTCATCGTCACGAATATTCGGATTCACCGCACGCAGGGCCTCCAGACGCGACAGCTCCGCCGACAGTTTTTCATCCGCTTCGCTACGCGCTGCGTCAATGAGGGCACGCGCCGCTTTCTCGATCTGAGGTTCACCCTGCTGGAGAATGGTATACACGTCCTGCTGCACCGCGTTTACCAGCTTGCTGCCGGTATGGCGATTCACCGCGCTCAGCTGACGGTTAAAGCTTTCAAACTCGACCTGCGCCGCCAGGTTGGTTCCGTTCTTATCCAGCAGCAGACGTACCGGCGTGGCCGGCAGGAAGCGGTTGAGCTGTAGCTGTTTCGGCGCCTGGGCTTCAACCACGTAGATCAGCTCCAGCAGCAGGGTGCCGACCGGCAGCGCCTTGTTCTTCAGCAGCGAAATGGTGCTGCTGCCGGTGTCGCCGGAGAGGATCAGATCCAGACCGTTGCGGATCAGCGGATGCTCCCAGGTAATGAACTGCGCGTCTTCGCGGGAAAGCGCCACGTCACGCTCGAAGGTGATGGTGCAGCCATCTTCCGGCAGGCCCGGGAAGTCCGGCACCAGCATATGGTCGGACGGGGTCAGCACAATCAGGTTCTCGCCGCGATCGTCCTGGTTGATACCGACGATATCAAACAGGTTCATGGCGAAGCTGATCAGGCTGGTGTCGTCATCCTGCTCTTCAATGCTCTCGGCCAGCGCCTGGGCCTTTTCGCCGCCGTTGGAGTGGATCTCCAGCAGACGGTCGCGGCCCTGTTCCAGCTGCGCTTTCAGGGCGTCATGCTGTTCACGGCAGGTTTTGATCAGATCGTCGAAACCGTCGGTGTTTTCCGGTGAGGCCAGATAGCCTGTCAGCTCGCTGTGCACGCTGTCGTAAATGGTACGGCCGGTCGGGCAGGTATGTTCAAACGCATCCAGTCCTTCGTGGAACCAGCGCACCAGCACGGACTGGGCGGTTTTTTCCAGATACGGGACGTGGATCTGAATGTCGTGCGCCTGACCGATACGATCCAGACGGCCGATACGCTGCTCCAGCAGATCCGGGTTGAACGGTAAATCGAACATCACCAGACGGCTGGCAAACTGGAAGTTACGCCCTTCGGAGCCGATTTCGGAGCAGAGCAGCACCTGCGCGCCGCTGTCCTCTTCGGAGAACCATGCCGCCGCGCGGTCGCGTTCGATAATGGACATGCCTTCATGGAACACCGCCGCGCGAATACCTTCCCGTTCGCGCAGAACCTGCTCCAGCTGAAGCGCGGTAGTGGCTTTGGCGCAGATAATCAGCACCTTCTGGGAACGGTTGGCGGTCAGATAACCCATCAGCCACTCAACGCGCGGGTCGAAGTTCCACCAGGTGCCGCTGTCGCCTTCAAATTCCTGATAAATCTGTTCCGGATAGAGCATATCCCGGGCGCGCTCTTCCGCCGTTTTGCGTGCGCCCATGATGCCGGAGACCTTGATGGCCGTCTGGTACTGGGTGGGCAGCGGCAGACGGATGGTGTGCAGCTCGCGTTTCGGGAAGCCTTTCACCCCGTTACGGGTGTTACGGAACAGGACGCGGCTGGTGCCGTGGCGGTCCATCAGCATGGAGACCAGCTCCTGGCGAGCGGCGTCGGCGCCGTCACGATCGCTGTTGGCGGCCTGCAGTAACGGCTCGATATCCTGTTCACCAATCAGATCGCTCAGGGTGTTGAGCTCTTCGTTGGAGAGGTGTTTGCCTGCCAGCAGCAGGGCAACGGCGTCGGCCACCGGGCGGTAATTTTTCTGCTCTTCGACAAAGAGGTCAAAGTCATGGAAACGGTTTGGATCCAGCAGGCGCAGACGCGCAAAGTGGCTCTCCAGACCCAGCTGTTCCGGGGTTGCGGTCAACAGCAGCACGCCAGGCACGCGCTCGGCCAGCTGTTCAATAGCCATGTATTCGCGGCTTGGGGCATCGACGCTCCACACCAGATGGTGCGCTTCATCGACCACCATGATGTCCCATTCGGCATCGCACAGGTGCTCAAGACGCTGCTTGCTGCGGCGCACGAAGTCCAGGGAGCAGATCACCAGCTGTTCGGTTTCGAACGGGTTATCGGCATCGTGCTGGGCTTCGGCGTAGCGCTCGTCGTCAAACAGGGAAAAACGCAGGTTGAAGCGACGCAGCATCTCCACCAGCCACTGGTGCTGCAGGGTTTCTGGCACCACAATCAGCACGCGCTCGGCCGCGCCGGAGAGCAGCTGTTGATGCAAAATCATGCCCGCTTCGATGGTTTTACCTAAGCCGACCTCATCCGCCAGCAGGACGCGCGGCGCATGGCGACGGCCCACGTCATGAGCGATGTTTAGCTGATGGGGGATCAGGCTGGTGCGCTGGCCGCGCAGGCCGCTCCAGGGCATACGGTACTGCTCGCTCTGGAACTTACGCGCGCGGTAGCGCAGCGAGAAGCGATCCATGCGGTCAATCTGACCGGCGAACAGGCGATCCTGAGGCTTGCTGAACACCAGCTTGCTGTCGAGCAGCACTTCGCGCAGCATCACATCGGTCTCGTCGGTATCAAGACGGGTACCAATATAGGCGAGCAGTCCATTCTCTTCTTTTACGTCTTCAATCTTCAGCTGCCAGCCTTCATGGCTGGTAACGGTGTCGCCCGGGTTGAACATCACGCGGGTCACAGGGGAATCATTGCGCGCATACAGACGGTTTTCACCGGTGGCGGGGAAAAGGAGAGTCACCATACGCGCATCCAGCGCCACGACAGTTCCTAACCCAAGTTCGCTTTCTGTGTCGCTGATCCAGCGTTGACCAAGTGTAAAAGGCATATTTGTTCGGCTCTAATCTTTAATTGCAGGCAATAGTTCAACCACCGTCGGGAAATGACGGTAATCGAATAATGGGTCCGGGAATGGAAAGGGCGCTATGGTACTGGATGGCAGCGATTTCGTCACCTGTCAAAATAGCCCCAACTGACCTGTCATCAGTGTAGCAAAGTCGTCGTCCATGAACGGTAAAATTCCCTCCGCGACGGGCTGTAGCTGGCGCGTAAGGTAGTGGTCATAGTCAAGGGGCGAACGCTGATAATCCACCGGCTCCGGGCCGCTGGTGGTCCAGACATATTTGATGGTGCCGCGGTTCTGATACTGCGGCGCGCGCCCGAGGCGGACGTTCTCTTCATCGGCAAGCCGGGCGGCGCGGACGTGGGGCGGGACGTTGCGCTGATACTCCGCAAGCGGGCGGCGCAGGCGCTTGCGGTAGACCAGCTGCGCATCCAGTTCGCCCGCCATCAGGCTGGCGATGGTCTCGCGCACAAACTCCTGATAGGGCTCGCGACGGAAGATTTTCAGATAAAGCTCCTGCTGGAAGCGCTGCGCCAGCGGGGTCCAGTCGGTACGCACGGTTTCCAGCCCTTTGAACACCATCCGCTGCTTTTCCCCCTCCTGGATAAGCCCGGCGTAGCGTTTCTTGCTGCCCTGATCGGTTCCCCGGATGGTGGGCATTAAAAAGCGGCAGAAGTGGGTCTCATATTCCAGCTCCAGGGCGCTGGTCAGGCCCGCGTTCTGCAGTTGGGTTCGCCACCAGCTGTTAACGTACTCCACCAGCGACCGGCCGATGGCGGCAGCCTCCGCTTCGCTTTTCGCGCCCTTCAGCCAGACGAAGGTGGAGTCGGTGTCGCCATAAATCACGTCATAGCCCTGAGACTCCACCAGCACTTTGGTCTGGCGCATGATCTCATGGCCGCGCATGGTGATCGACGAGGCCAGGCGCGGATCGAAGAAGCGGCAGGCGCTGGTGCCAAGCACGCCGTAAAAGGCGTTCATAATGATCTTCAGGGCCTGGGAGAGCGGTTTATTGCCGTGGCGTTTGGCCTCTTCACGCCCGTACCAGATCTGGCTGACGATCTCCGGCAGGCAGTGTTTTTCCCGGGAGAAGCGCGCCCCGAGGAATCCTTCGGTGCTGTGCTGCTCATCCGGTTGTGCGAGGCCTTCCACCAGCCCGACCGGATCGATAAGAAAGGTGCGAATGATCGACGGATAAAGGCTTTTATAATCCAGCACCAGCACCGAGTCGTACAGGCCGGGGCGGGAGTCCATCACGTAGCCGCCGGGGCTGGCCTGGGGCGGCACGTCACCGAGATTCGGGGCTACATAGCCCGCCCGGTGCATGCGCGGAAAGTAGAGATGGCTGAAGGCGGCCACCGAGCCGCCGTGCCGGTCGACCGCCAGGCCATTGACCGTGGCGCGCTCCAGCAGAAACGGCATGATCTCTGTTTTGTGAAAAATGCGCGTGACCAGCTCGCAGTCTTTCAGGTTATAGGTGGCCAGAGCAGGTTTATCTTCCGCGAACCGGCGGTCAATTTCGTCCATCCTGTCCCACGGGTTGTCGATGGATTTGCCCTCGCCGAGCAGCTCCTGCGATACCGACTCCAGCGAAAATGACGAGAAGCTCCAGAACGCCGATTTCAGCGCCTCGATGCCGTCGATAATCAAGCGCCCGTTAGCCTGGGCAAAGAAGACGCCGTTTTTAAACCCGTGCTCTCGCCACTCCAGCTCGCTGTTGCCGCGCCCGAGCAGGAGAGGAATGCGGTAGCGTTCGGCGTGTTTTTGTAGAACCCGCAAATCGAACTGCACCACGTTCCAGCCGATGATGACGTCCGGATCGTGCTGCGCAAACCAGGCGTTAAGTTTCTCGATCAGCTGCGGGCGGCTGTTGACGTACTCCAGCTGAAAATCGAGCCCGGAGGCGTCCCCATTCGCCGGGCCCAGCATATAGACAACCCGCTGGCCGCAGCCTTCAATGCCGATGCAGTAGAGCTCGCCGTGGCGGGTGGTTTCAATATCCACCGACGCCCATTTCAGGGGCGGGCGATAGTGCGGGTTGGGCTTGAGGCGGGCATCGATCAGCCGACTGCCCTGGGGCGTACCGTCCACCCACACCGGGGCGGTGATAAAGCGCTCCATTAGAAAGCGCTCCGGGGGACGAACATCGGCTTCGTACAGGGTCACGCCTGCCTCGCGGAGCAGCTTTTCATAGCGCATCAGCTGGCGATGGGCGCGACAGTAAAGGCCGTACACCGGACGGCGGTGGAAATCTTTCAGTTCAAGCGGGGTCAGCCGCCAGCCGTTTTCACCCTGCAGCAGCTGGCGGGCTTTTTCGACGTCAGGCTCAGGTATAAACGCGACGGACTCCTGGGCTGGCAGGGTGACGTTCAGCGGACCGTTATCGGTCGCCAGCCAGAATTCAACTTCGGTACCCTGGGGGGTATCCCGCCAGTGCCGGGTGAGTAAAAAGCCTTGTTGCGCCTGCGCCACGCCGTTCTCTCATAAAACAAAACCAGGCCTGATTATAGCCTGGTTGCGGGTGTATTGCTGGGGTTTTATACAGTTATCCCCTCACCCTAACCCTCTCCCCAGAGGGGCGAGGGGACGATTACACCCTCTCCCCTTTGGGGAGAGGGCCGGGGTGAGGGGTGTTTTTACTGCCCGTAATACGCCTTCGCGCCGTGCTTGCGCAGATAATGTTTATCCAGCAGGGTTTGCTGCATATCCGGCAACTGCGGCGCCAGCTGGCGGCAGAAGATGCCCATATAGGCCACTTCTTCCAGCACAATAGCGTTATGCACCGCGTCTTCGGCGTTTTTACCCCAGGCAAACGGACCGTGAGAGTGAACCAGCACCCCCGGCATCTGCGCGGCGTCGATTCCCTGTTTCTCAAAGGTTTCGACAATCACGTTACCGGTTTCCCACTCATACTCGCCGTTGATCTCGGCATCGGTCATCTTGCGGGTGCAGGGGATGGTGCCATAGAAGTAGTCGGCGTGGGTGGTACCGGTCGCCGGGATCGGCTGCCCTGCCTGCGCCCAGATGGTGGCATGACGGGAGTGGGTGTGAACAATGCCGCCAATCGACGGGAAAGCCTGATAGAGCAGGCGATGGGTTGGCGTATCGGAGGAGGGCTTTTTCTTCCCTTCCACCACTTCGCCGGTGGCGAGACTGACCACCACCATGTCGTCGGCGGTCATCACCCGGTAGTCGACGCCGGACGGTTTAATCACGAACACGCCTGCTTCGCGGTCGACGGCACTGACGTTGCCCCAGGTCAGGGTAACGAGGTTATGTTCCGGCAGGGTCAGGTTAGCTTCAAGCACCTGACGTTTGAGATCTTCCAGCATGTATCCTCCAGGAAAAAAGGCCCGCCCTGCGGCAGGCCAAAGGTTCCCCTGTTAACGTTTTGAACCGTAGTAGACTTCGTTCCAGCGCAGCGCATCTTTGAAGGCCGGCAGACGGGTGTCGTTATCAATGACCGTCAGTTCGATGTCGTGCAGCTCCGCGAACTGACGCATGTCGTTGAGATCCAGCGCATGGCTGAAGACGGTGTGGTGCGCGCCGCCCGCCACGATCCAGGCTTCGGACGCGGTCGCCAGATCCGGCTGGGCTTTCCACAGGGCGTTGGCGACCGGCAGTTTCGGCAGGGAGTGCGGGGTTTCAACGGCGTCAACGCAGTTCACCAGCAGGCGGAAACGATCCCCCAGATCGATCAGGCTGGCGTTGATGGCCGGGCCGGTACGGGTGTTGAAGATCAGACGCGCCGGATCGGCTTTGCCACCGATGCCAAGATGCTGCACGTCAAGGATCGGTTTTTCATCCACGGCGATCGACGGGCAGACTTCCAGCATGTGCGAGCCCAGCACCAGATCGTTGCCGTTCTCGAAGTGGTAGGTGTAATCCTCCATAAAGGAGGTGCCGCCCTGCAGACCGGTCGACATCACTTTCATGATGCGTAGCAGAGCGGCAGTTTTCCAGTCGCCTTCACCGGCAAAGCCGTAGCCCTGCTGCATCAGACGTTGTACCGCCAGGCCCGGCAGCTGCTTGAGGCCGTGCAGATCTTCGAAGGTGGTGGTGAACGCATGGAAGCCGCCCTGTTCCAGGAAGCGCTTCATACCCAGCTCAATACGGGCCGCATCCAGCACGTTCTGGCGCTTATCCCCGTTAACCTGTGCCGCCGCCGTCAGGCGATAGCTGCTTTCGTACTCATCCACCAGCGCATTAACGTCGCCGTCGCTGATTTCATTGACCACCTGCACCAGATCGCCCACCGCCCAGGTATTGACGGAAAAACCAAACTTAATCTGCGCGGCCACTTTATCGCCGTCGGTCACCGCCACTTCGCGCATGTTGTCGCCGAAGCGCACCACTTTCAGCTGACGGGTATCCTGTTTCGATACTGCCTGGCGCATCCAGGAACCGATGCGTTGATGAGCCTGTTTGTCCTGCCAGTGGCCGGTTACCACCGCGTGCTGCTGGCGCATACGCGCGCCGATGAAGCCGAACTCACGGCCGCCGTGTGCGGTCTGGTTCAGGTTCATAAAGTCCATGTCGATGCTGTCCCACGGCAGCGCCGCGTTGAACTGGGTATGGAACTGCAGCAGCGGTTTGTTGAGGATGGAAAGACCGTTGATCCACATCTTGGCCGGGGAGAAGGTGTGCAGCCATACCACCAGACCCGCGCATTTGTCGTCGTAGTTGGCGTCGCGGCAGATGTGGGTGATTTCATCCGGGGAGGTCCCCAGCGGTTTAAGCACCAGCTTGCACGGCAGTTTTGCTTCCGCATTCAGGGCATTGACCACATGTTCTGCATGCTGTGTTACCTGGCGCAGGGCTTCCGGCCCGTAAAGATGCTGGCTACCAATCACAAACCACACTTCATAATTATTAAAAATCGTCATTATCGTGTCCTTAATGTGTCAGGGTTGCCGTGGATTCCGGGATGCTCTTAACCGGGGCGGCGACAGGGAGATAGTGCTGCTCAGCGCTCTTCGCCCACTGCTGGTAGCGCTGATAAAGCTGTTCAAAACGTTGCGCCTGCTGCGCGCGCGGCTGCAGGGTGCTTTCCACCTTGCTCGCCATATGCTGCTGGGCCGTCGGGATATCGGCGTGCACGCCTGCCGCCACTGCGGCGAAGATCGCCGCGCCCAGGGCACAGCACTGATCCGAGGCGACAATCTGCAGCGGACGGTTCAGCACGTCGCAGCAGGCCTGCATGATCACCGGGTTTTTACGGGCGATACCGCCCAGGGCCATCACTTCGTTAACGGCGATCCCCTGTTCGGTGAAGCACTCCATAATGGCGCGCGCGCCGAAAGCGGTGGCTGCCACCAGCCCGCCAAACAGCGCCGGGGCGTCGGTGGCGAGGTTGAGATCGGTAATCACCCCCTTCAGGCGCTGGTTAGCATTCGGTGTGCGGCGGCCGTTAAACCAGTCGAGAACGACCGGGAGATGATCAAGGGAAGGATTTTTCGCCCAGGCTTCTGTCAGCTGAGGCAGCAGCTGTTTTTTGCTCTCGGCAATCTGGGTTTTCAGTTCCGGATGCGCAGCCGCCAGCCGATCCAGCGGCCAGCCCAGCACGCGGCCAAACCAGGCGTAGATGTCGCCGAAGGCGGACTGACCCGCTTCCAGGCCGATAAAATCAGGCACTACGCTGCCATCGACCTGGCCGCAGATACCTTTCACCGCGCGATCGCCGACGCTGGCTTTATCCGCCGTCAGGATGTCGCAGGTAGAGGTGCCGATCACTTTCACCAGTGTGTTGGGCTGAGCCCCCGCGCCAACCGCGCCCATGTGGCAGTCGAAGGCGCCGCCGGAGATGGCAACGGTCTGCGGCAGACCCAGACGTTCCGCCCACTCGGCGCACAGCGTGCCGACCGGGATATCCGCAGTCCAGGTATCGGTAAACAGGGGGTAGTCCAGGCTCTGGTTGATAATCGGATCGAGTTCGTCAAAGAAGGCGGCAGGCGGCAGGCCACCCCAGCTCTCATGCCAGAGGGATTTATGCCCGGCGCTGCAGCGACCGCGACGGATATCCTGCGGGCGGGTGGTGCCGGAGAGCAGGGCCGGAACCCAGTCGCACAGCTCAATCCACGACACAGCCGCTTGCGCCACCTGCGGATCCTGACGGGTAACGTGCAGGATTTTCGCCCAGAACCACTCGCTGGAGTAAATGCCGCCAATGTAGCGGGAGTAGTCGTTTTTGCCGGGCTGATGGCACAAACGGGTGATGGCTTCGGCTTCTTCTACCGCGGTATGGTCTTTCCACAGCACGAACATGGCGTTCGGGTTATCGGCGAACGCCGGCTGCAGCGCCAGGACGTGGCCGTCGGCGTCAATCGGTGCCGGGGTTGAACCGGTACTGTCCACGCCAATCCCGACGATCTGAGCGCGCTGCGCTTCACTTAACTCTGCCAGCACGGTTTTGATCGCCGCTTCCATCGACTCGATATAGTCACGCGGGTGATGGCGGAACTGATTGTTCGGCGCATCGCAATAGCGCCCCTCTTGCCAGCGCGGATACCACTCGACGCTGGTCGCTATCTCCTGACCCGTTGTGCACTCCACTGCCAGGGCGCGTACTGAGTCACTGCCAAAATCGAGGCCAATCGCAATTGCCATGGTGTTGCTCCATCAAAAAAACAGATATGAATGAACATTAGAGAGTGAGGGGAAAAATCGTCAGGCAGGATCCGCTAATCTTATGGATGATTTTGCTGTGACATGAGAAAGTGTGACGCCGTGCAAATAATCTATGTGGACATTTCTGCCGTGGTTATAGACACTTTTGTTACCGCCGACCCGCCCGATGTTACGGATAAATCGCAACGGAAGCGTGATGATGGCGGACCTAAAAACGGGCTGATGCCTTTTGGATCTTTGAGCGCCCCGTTTTTATGCCGCTTTTGATGATATGGACAAATGGTTTCCTTCAGGACTGCCAGGAGTACTGAAAATATGGCTGAAACGCAAAGTGATCCCCTGCTGCCGGGCTACTCGTTTAACGCCCATCTGGTTGCAGGACTGACGCCCATTGAGGCGGAAGGCTATCTCGATTTTTACGTTGATCGACCGCTGGGGATGAAGGGCTATATCCTCAACCTGACCGTGCGCGGAGAGGGGGTCATCAAGAATGGCGAGCAAACCTTTGTCTGCCGTCCGGGGGATATTTTGCTCTTTCCGCCGGGTGAAATTCACCACTACGGCCGTCATCCCGATGCCCGGGAGTGGTATCACCAGTGGGTCTACTTTCGCCCCCGCGCCTACTGGCAGGAGTGGCTGGCCTGGCCGTCGATGTTTGCCCATACCGGCTTCTACCGTCCGGACGAAGCGCATCAGCCGCAGTTTCGTGAACTGTTCGCCCAGATCATCGAGGCCGGACAGGCCGGGGGACGCTATGCCGAGCTGCTGGCCATCAATCTGCTGGAACAGCTCCTGCTGCGCCGGATGGAGGCGATCAACGAATCGCTGAACCCACCGCTGGATCACCGGGTGCGCGAAGCCTGCCAGTACATCAGCGATCATCTGGCGGACAGCCAGTTCGATATCGCCAGCGTCGCCCAGCATGTCTGCCTGTCGCCGTCACGGCTGTCGCACCTGTTCCGGCAGCAGCTGGGGGTGAGCGTGCTGAGCTGGCGCGAAGATCAGCGTATCAGCCAGGCCAAGCTGCTGCTCAGCACCACCCGCATGCCGATTGCCACCGTCGGGCGCAACGTGGGCTTTGAGGATCAGCTCTACTTTTCCCGGGTCTTTAAAAAATGCACCGGGGCCAGCCCGAGCGAATTCCGCGCGGGGTGTGAATAAAAGGTAAATAAAACTAAACAAGATCACTCGATCCTGCTCACACCCGGTAAACTATTCAGACAATTGTTGTCTTGACGCAGCAGGCCTCTGTTCGCAGAATCCCTGCTTCGTCACCTGACCGGAACTGTTATGCAGGCATTGCTGGAACATTTTATTACTCAGTCCGTTACCTATTCGCTCATCGCCGTGGCGTTAGTGGCCTTTCTGGAATCCCTGGCGCTGGTCGGACTGATCCTGCCCGGCACGGTGCTGATGGCCGGGCTCGGCGCGCTGATTGGCAGCGGCGAGGTTAACTTCTGGCAGGCGTGGCTGGCGGGGATCGTCGGTTGCCTGCTGGGGGACTGGATCTCATTCTGGCTGGGCTGGCGCTTCAAAAAGCCGCTGCACCGCTGGTCATTCATGAAGAAAAACAAAGCGCTGCTCGATAAAACCGAGCATGCCCTGCATCAACACAGCATGTTTACCATTCTGGTGGGCCGCTTTGTGGGCCCGACGCGTCCGCTGGTGCCAATGGTGGCGGGGATGCTCGATCTGCCGGTGTCGAAATTTATCGTGCCGAACCTGATTGGCTGCCTGTTGTGGCCGCCGTTTTACTTCCTGCCGGGCATTCTGGCCGGGGCAGCAATTGATATTCCTGCCGATGTTCAGAGCGGGGGCTTTAAATGGCTGTTGCTGGCAACCGCGCTGCTGCTGTGGCTGGCGGCCTGGCTCTGCTGGCGGCTGTGGCGCAGCGGAAAGGCGGCGTCGGATCGCCTGAGCGATTACCTGCCGCGTGGACGCCTGTTCTGGCTTGCGCCCGTCACCCTGGGTGTTGCGGTGGCCGCGCTGGTGATGCTGGTTCGCCACCCGCTGATGCCGGTCTACGGCGAGATCTTATTGAAGGTGGTCAGCCGCTGACCCTTGTCAGTGGATCCCCAGCAGGCGCGACGCGCTCGCTTTCCCACTTGCCAGCTGTTCCGTATCGCCATCCCAGGCGATACGGCCATCGGCAATCACCACCGACCGTCGGGCGATTCTGACCGCATCTTCCACGCTGTGCGACACCATCAGCATCGTTAGCTGCTGGCGCTCGCACACCTCTTTGACCAGCAGCAGCATCTCCTGACGTAACGCGGGATCGAGCGCCGAAAAGGGCTCATCCAGCAGCAGGATGGGCTGTTCGCGCACCAGACAGCGCGCAAGGGCAACACGCTGGCGCTGACCACCCGAGAGCTCCCCCGGCAGGCGTTCCAGCAGATCGTCTATCCCCATCTGAAGCGCGATGTCGCTTAGCTTCTGCTGCTGGGCAGCTTTCAGCTTCATGCCCGGATGCATGCCGAGGCCAATGTTCTGACGCACGGTCAGATGAGTGAAAAGATTGTTTTCCTGAAACAGCATCGACACCGGGCGCTGTGACGGCGGCGTGCGGGTATGGTCATGGCCGTTAATCGTGATGCTGCCGTTGGCCGGTTGCAGAAAACCGGCGATCAGGTTGAGGAGCGTGCTTTTCCCCGCGCCGCTGGGGCCGAGCACGGCGATAAGTTCGCCCTGGCCCACGGACAGGGTAAAGCGCATCGGCAGGTGCTGATAAAGCCAGGTTACATCAGTCAGTTTTAACATCACGCCCCGGAAGTTTTTCGATAACGGTAAATAACGCAAAGCATAGCAAGAGCAGCAGCAGCGCCGTGACGGCACCGTCCTGGCTGCGATACGAGCCAATTTGCTGGTAAAGCCAGAACGGCAGGGTGCGGAAATCATCGTTGCCAAACAGCGCCACCACGCCGAAATCACCGATAGACAGCACGCAGGCAAAGGCCAGCGCCTGGGCCAGAGGGCGTTTCAGGGCGCGCAGCTCCACCACCTTCAGCCGCTGCCAGCCGTGCATTCCCAGGGAGTCGCAGAGCAGGGTATAGCGGGCGCTGAGATCGCGCATCGGGTTTTCCAGCACTTTCAGCGCGTAGGGGATCGCCATCAGGGCGTTGGTAAAGATGACTATGCCATCGGCCGATTCAGGCAGGCCGACAGTGCTGTTGAACAGCAGGAAAAAACCGCTCGCCAGCACGATGCCGGGCATCGCCAGGATCAGCATCCCGCTGAGATCCAGCGCCTGTCCGGCTACGAACGCCTGGCGGGCATACAGCTCCCGGCTGGTCCACAGCAGCATCATGGTCAGCAGCACGCAGAGCAGCCCGGCACCCAGCGCAATGCGCAGCGAGGTGCCCAGCGCCTGCCAGAGCACCGGCTGTTGCAGCACCGACAGCAGGTTGAGATTCAGACCGTCGACCACCACCGCCAGCAGCGGCGGGATCAGCAGCAGTAGCGCCAGGGCGATCAGCAGGCCATCGGTCAGACGGCTACGCAGGTTGTCCTGCGGATCGCGCCAGCCTGCGAGCTGGTTACTGCCGACGGGGATGGCTTTTCCCAGCCGCTGGCTCAGCATCACCAGCCCCAGACAGCAGACCATCTGCACGATGGCAAGCAGTGCCGCACGGCCCGGATCATAGTCGTAGCTCAGGGCCTGATAGATAGCGAGCCCGATGGTGGTGGCCTGCGGCCCGCCGCCGAGCGAGAGCACGGTGGCGAAGCTGGCAAAGCAGAGCATGAAGATCAGCGCCGCAACCGGCGGGATCTGACGGCGTAGCCAGGGCCACTCAACGAAGCGGAAAAATGACCAGCCGCGCATTCCGAGCTGGGCCGCAAGCTGGCGCTGCTCGCCGGGGATATTCTCCAGCGCCTGCAGCAGCAGACGCGTGGCCATCGGCATGTTGAAAAAGACGTGCGCCAGCAGGATCCCCTGCAGGCCATAGGGCGAGAAGGTCCACTCAAGTCCGAGCGCCTGGCACAGGACGGCCAGCCAGCCCTGACGTCCGTAGACGCTGAGAATGCCAAATATCGCCACCAGCACCGGCAGGATCAGGGTCATGGCGCACAGGCGCAGCAGCGCCTGCCTGCCCGGGAACCGTCGCCGGTAGAGGGCGCGGGCAAGAAATATTGCGGGGGTCACCGAGAGCAGGGCGGAGAGAAACGCCTGCCAGAAAGAGAAGCGGATAACGTGCCACAGATAGCTGTCGTGCAACAGCGCCGCGACGTCGGTGGCTGGCGCGTTAAACCACAGCGCCAGAAAAGCCCCCAGGGCGACGGACACCATCAGGATGGCGGCCAGAAGCCCCGGGAGTAACCAGCCGGCGATTAGCGGCTGACGGCGCGTTGCCATTCACCGATCCAGGCAGCACGTTTCCCGGCCACTTCCTGTGGGGTAAATTCCAGCGTGGTTTGCGGTTTCACCAGGGTGTCAAAACCGGCCGGTAACGTCACGTTGGTCACCGGGTACATCCAGTTGCCGGTCGGGATGGCGTTCTGGAACGACGGGGAGACCATAAATTTCAGGAACTTTTCGGCCAGTTCCGGCTGTTTGCTGGCGGCAGTACGGGCGGCGACTTCCACCTGCAGATAGTGGCCTTCAGCAAAGTCCGCGGCAGCGTAGTTCTCTTTTTTCTCTGAAATAATGTGATACGCCGGAGAGGTGGTGTAGCTCAGCACCAGGTCGCTTTCGCCTTTCAGGAACAGACCGTAGGCTTCGCTCCAGCCTTTGGTCACGGTGACGGTTTTAGCGGCCAGCTTCTGCCAGGCTTCCGGCGTTTTGTCGCCGTACACTTTTTGCATCCACAGCAGCAGACCCAGCCCCGGGGTGCTGGTGCGCGGATCTTCGTAGATCACGCGCCATTTTTTATCGCTCTCAACCAGCTCTTTCAGGCTTTTCGGTGGGTTTTTCAGCTTGTTTTTGTCATAGACAAAGGCGAAGTAGCCGTAATCGAAGGGCACAAAGGTGTCGTTTTTCCAGCCGCCAGGGACGTTAACCGCATCGGTCGGCACGCCGCTTTTGGCGAACAGCCCGGTCTGCGTCGCCGCTTCCAGCAGGTTGTTATCCAGACCCAGCACCACGTCGGCTTTGCTGTTTTTACCTTCCATGCGCAGGCGGTTCAGCAGCGAGACGCCATCCTCCAGCGCCACAAACTTCAGCTCGCACTTGCAGTCGGCTTCAAAGGCTTTTTTGACCGCCGGGCCAGGGCCCCAGTCGGCAGCGAAAGAGTCGTAGGTGTAGACCGTCAGCACAGGACTGGCTACGGCAGGCAGCGCAACCAGCGCCAGCAGGGGAAGAACAGTTTTGAACACTTTGCACCTCATTGTTTGAGAGTGGCAAAGGATTTTGAGCGACAGCCTCAAATCCCTTCGCCGGCGTTATCCGGATCAGGTTCGACGGGTATTTTCTCAGCACACGCTTTCGCGCAGCACCCCGTTGAGAACGGCGGTATTGTAATGATTTGGTGAATATTACGAAAGTGTTATGGTTCCGGCGGCGCAAACCACGCCGATTTAAAGTCAAACCAGCCCAGCGTATTCATGCGTAAGCCGCGCATACTGCGCTGCCCCTGGATCATCAGCCAGTGGTGGATCAGCGGGACAATCGCCTGCTGGGCCAGCAGCTGCTGGCACCAGACCGCAAGATTCATCTCCCCGGCGCGCCACTGGGCGGCGTCCTGCTGCCAGTCCCGCGCGATGCAGTTTTGCAGAAGCGGTACCTCATACAGATGGGAGAACAGCGAGAAATCCAGCGGCAGGGTGAAGTTGACGCTGTTGAGCCAGATGTCGCTAACGATCTCTCCCCGATGCCACTCCTCGTAGCTGACCTCCTGAATGTTGAGCATCACCTGCTCGGCGGCCAGCAGCTCGCTCATCATTCTGGCGATCACCCGGTGTTCAATATGTTCGCGGTAGAAGGTCAGGGTGATGCTCTCCAGCCCGGCCGGTTTATCGCCGCGTCCCGGGCGGGCATGGTGCCAGCGCGGCAGCAGGCCATACGCCGGGAACCAGTAGGACTGGTACATCTCTTCGGCCTGATAGATCAGATTGGCAGGAGAGAGGATCCGGCTTATCCACTGGCGCACCTCGCCGCTGGCACCGCGATGGGAGCGGGCATCGAACAGCAGATAGTAGCACCCCTCTTCGAGGCGGCTCTCTACCGCCTTTTCTCCCTCTGTTGGCCCTTCGAGGGTCAGGCCGACGCTCAGCTCTTCGTTGAGATCCGGCAACACCCAGACGTTCACTTCGTCAATCAAGGCCCGGTAGCCAAAGTAATCCTCGAAGGCGCGGATCTTCAGCTGATTATTGTTGTTGCGGGAAACGGCGTAAGGCCCTGTGCCTACCGGATGGCCGGCAAAGTTGGGCATGGTTTCCCACTCGCGCGGCAGGATCATCGAGGGTACATACCCCAGCAGCCACGGCAGCCAGCGGTCGGGCTGAGAGAGCTGAATATCCAGAGTCCAGGCCGTGGGAGACTGGATCCGGCTGATGTGCGAGTAAAGAGGCAATTCGCGGGCGCGCTGCAACGTGGCGATGACGTCGGCCATCTCCAGCTCGCGTCCGTGATGGAAATGGATGCCGGGCCGTAAAAAAAATCGCCAGTGCAGCGGGGAAAGCTGCTGCCAGTGGTGGGCAATGTCGGCTTCCAGTTCCCCATTTTCCTCATTTATGCGCGTCAGGCCGCTAAAAATCTGCCGCGCCATGTGGGTTTCAGATCGCCGTAATGCGCTGCCCGGTAACAGGTTTTTCATCGGACGATAGTAGAGCACCCGCAGGATGTGCTTGCCCTGACGGAAGCTGCGTCCGAGGTGGGAAACCAGCATCTGGCGCACCGCGGCTTTATCGCCCACCAGCTGCACCAGCTGTTCGATGCGATCCTGCTCGAGCAGATCTTCCGCCCGCTGCTGCTGAAGCGCGAGGCCGGTGTAGAGAAAGGTGAGGCGCGAACGCTTGCCGCGCCCGGCTTCGGCTTCCCAGCTCAGCCATCCCTGCTGCTGCATGGTGTTAAGCAGGGTCCGCATATGGCGACGCGAACAGCTGAGCAGATCGGCCAGCTCGCTGAGCGTGGTGTCCCGGGTCTGGCCGTCACAGCACTGCCACAGGCGGATGAATTGTTGTTGCAGACGACCAGAAGGCATAAAAGGGGAACTCCTGACAAAAAATCAGCAATTTATTAATCCCTATATTAAGCCAATAATTCACTTCGATGAAGCGAGGAGGTGAATATGAAGAGGTCTGCCACAAATCAGTTTTACCAACAGTACTTCTCAGCGACAAAGGGAATGTCCTGGCTGGCCCGCCGGTGTGCAGAGCAGCGGCTGAAAATACTGGAAGATCTGATGCAGTGGGAGGTGACAACGTCGACCTCGGAACGCTGAATTGCTTCGATCATGTGTGACTGAGTATTGGTGCTAATCACCACGCCAGCAGGTATTATCTGCTGGCTTTTTTCGTTTTCACGTGCGCTAAAGGGAACAGTGAATGCTCTGGTTAATGACGATGGGACGCCGTCTCAACGGTGTTTATGCCGCTTTTTTAATGGTGGCTTTTATGATGGGCGTAGCCGGGGCACTGCAGGCGCCGACCCTGAGTCTGTTCCTGAGCCGCGAGGTGGGCGCTCAACCTTTCTGGGTGGGACTGTTCTATACCGTCAACGCCGTCGCCGGGATCCTGGTCAGCCTCTGGCTGGCGAAGCGTTCCGACAGCCAGGGCGATCGCCGCAAGCTGATCCTTTTTTGCTGCGCGATGGCGATTGGCAACGCGCTGCTGTTTGCCTTTAACCGTCATTATCTGACCTTATTAACCTGCGGCGTGCTGCTGGCCTCACTTGCCAACACCGCCATGCCGCAGTTGTTTGCTCTGGCGCGGGAATATGCCGACAGCTCCGCGCGTGAAGTGGTGATGTTCAGCTCGGTGATGCGTGCCCAGCTTTCGCTGGCGTGGGTTATCGGCCCGCCGCTGGCGTTTATGCTGGCGCTTAACTACGGCTTTACCGCCATGTTCTCCATTGCGGCGGCCATTTTTGCCATCAGCCTGGGGCTGATTGCCTTCGCGCTGCCTTCCGTTGCGCGGGTGGAATCGGCGACCGCCGTGCCGGTGACCGAGGTCAGCGGCTGGAAAAACAAAAATGTCCGCAGGCTCTTTATCGCCTCCACGCTGATGTGGACCTGCAACACCATGTATATCATCGACATGCCGCTGTGGATCAGCAGCGATCTGGGCCTGCCTGACAAGCTGGCCGGGATCTTAATGGGCACCGCCGCCGGGCTGGAAATCCCGGCGATGATCCTTGCGGGCTACTACGTGAAATATTTCGGCAAGCGCCGGATGATGGTGGTTGCGGTAGCTGCGGGTGTGCTGTTTTATCTGGGATTGATCCTGTTTCACAGCCGTGAAGCGCTGCTCGCCCTGCAGCTGTTTAACGCGGTCTTTATCGGCATCATCGCCGGGATCGGCATGCTCTGGTTCCAGGATTTGATGCCGGGACGTGCGGGCTCTGCCACGACGTTATTTACCAATAGCATTTCAACCGGCGTGATTCTGGCGGGGATCGTCCAGGGGGCGCTGGCGCAAAGCTACGGTCATTCTGCGGTTTACTTGGCTATTGCGGGGATTTCGCTGGTAACGCTGGTGCTCACCTGGCGGGTTAAAGATGTCTGAATAAAAAAGAGTCCATTGCTCGTGCAATGGACTCTTTATCGTGCGGGTTAAATCTTTAGCTCATAAAGGCTGGCTGTTTATTCTCGTAGGCGGAAATCGCCTCTTCGTGCTGCAGGGTCAGCCCGATGCTGTCCAGACCGTTGATCATGCAGTGGCGGCGGAAGGCGTCGATGTTAAAGCTGTAGGTTTTCTCCCCGGCTTTGACCACCTGCGCTTCCAGATCCACTTCGAAGGTGATGCCCGGATTGCTCTGCACTAATGTAAACAGCTCATCGACCTGCTCGTCGCTCAGGGTGACCGGCAGGAGCTGGTTGTTGAAGCTGTTGCCGTAGAAGATGTCGGCAAAGCTCGGCGCAATCACCACTTTGAAACCGTAATCGGTCAGCGCCCACGGTGCATGCTCGCGCGATGAACCGCAGCCAAAGTTTTCCCGCGCCAGCAGGATCGACGCCCCTTTAAATGCCGGTAAGTTCAGCACGAACTCCGGATTTGGCACTTCGCCTTTGTCATCCAGAAAACGCCAGTCGTTAAACAGGTGGGCACCAAAACCGGTGCGGGTCACCTTCTGCAAAAACTGCTTCGGAATGATGGCGTCGGTATCGACGTTAGCCGCGTCCAGAGGGACCACCAGGCCAGTATGTTGGGTAAATTTCTCTGCCATGATGGTCTCCTTATTTCAGGCTGCGAATATCAGCGAAATGGCCGGTCACTGCGGCGGCCGCGGCCATCGCCGGGCTAACCAGATGTGTGCGCCCACCGCGTCCCTGACGACCTTCAAAGTTACGGTTGCTGGTGGAGGCGCAGCGCTCGCCCGGATTCAGGCGGTCGTTGTTCATGGCCAGGCACATGGAGCAACCCGGCAGACGCCACTCGAAGCCTGCTTCGATGAAAATCTTGTCCAGTCCTTCGGCTTCTGCCTGCGCTTTTACCGGGCCGGAGCCAGGAACCACCAGCGCCTGTACGCCCGGTGCCACTTTACGGCCTTTCGCCACTTCTGCCGCCGCGCGCAGATCTTCAATGCGCGAGTTGGTGCAGGAGCCAATAAACACTTTATCAATGTTCACGTCGGTCAGCGGCACGCCCGGTTTCAGACCCATATAGGCCAGCGCTTTCTCTGCGCTGGCGCGCTCAACCGGATCGGCGAACGAGGCCGGGTCAGGAATGTTGTCGTTTACGGAGATCACCTGGCCCGGGTTAGTGCCCCAGGTGACCTGAGGCGCAATCGCTTCGGCCTGCAGGGTGACAACGGTGTCGAACACCGCGCCTTCGTCGGTTTTCAGGGTTTTCCAGTAGGCGACCGCGTCGTCGTAATGCTGACCTTTAGGGGCATGCAGACGATCTTTCACATAGGCGAAAGTGGTCTCATCCGGCGCAACCAGACCGGCTTTCGCCCCCATTTCAATGGCCATGTTGCACAGGGTCATACGACCTTCCATGCTCAGGGCCTGAATTGCGCTGCCGCAGAACTCCACCACATGCCCGGTACCGCCTGCGCTACCGGTTTTACCGATGATCGCCAGCACGATGTCTTTGGCGGTGATGCCCGGGGCGGCCTCGCCGGTAACTTCAATTTTCATGGTCTTCGCGCGGCCCTGTTTCAGGGTCTGAGTCGCCAGCACATGTTCTACTTCAGAGGTGCCGATACCGAACGCCAGGGCACCGAACGCGCCGTGGGTCGCGGTATGGGAGTCGCCGCAGACGATGGTCATCCCTGGCAGGGTGATGCCCTGCTCAGGACCCATCACGTGGACAATCCCCTGATACGGGTGATTCAGGTCGTACAGCTCAACGCCGAACTCTTTACAGTTCTTGATCAGCTCCTGCATCTGAATTCGCGCCATCTCACCGGAGGCGTTAATGTCTTTGGTCTGCGTCGAGACGTTATGGTCCATCGTCGCAAAGGTTTTACCAGGCTGACGCACCGGGCGATGGTGCGCGCGCAGGCCATCAAACGCCTGCGGGGACGTCACTTCATGCACCAGGTGGCGGTCGATATAGAGCAGCGGGGTTTCGTTCGGCGCTTCGAAGACCACGTGCGCATCAAACAATTTTTCGTACAACGTCTTCGCCATGATTACACCCCTTCAGCGACATAGCGGGCGATGATATCACCCATTTCATCAGTACCGACTGCGGCCGCACCACGGGCCAAATCACCGGTGCGAATGCCTTCTTCCAGCGCGCGGTTGATGGCGTTTTCGATGGCCGTCGCCGCGTCGTCAGCGTTCAGGCTGTAGCGCAGCAACAGCGCCAGAGAGAGGATCTGCGCAATCGGGTTCGCAATATTTTTGCCTGCGATGTCCGGGGCGGAGCCGCCTGCCGGTTCGTACAGGCCAAAACCTTCTTCGTTCAGGCTGGCGGACGGCAGCATCCCCATAGAGCCGGTGATCATCGCGCACTCGTCGGAGAGAATGTCGCCGAACAGGTTGGAGCACAGCAGTACGTCGAACTGGGACGGATCTTTAATCAGCTGCATAGTGGCATTGTCGATATACATATGCGCCAGCTGAACGTCCGGGTACTCCTGAGCGATCTCGTTGACGATTTCGCGCCACAGGATCGAAGATTGCAGCACGTTCGCTTTATCAATTGAAGTCACTTTATGGCCGCGTTTGCGGGCAGATTCGAACGCAATACGGGCGATACGTTCGATCTCAAAACGGTGATACACCTCGGTATCAAACGCTTTTTCGTGCTGGCCGCTGCCTTCACGGCCTTTCGGCTGACCGAAGTAGATGCCGCCGGTCAGTTCACGGACGCACAGAATGTCGAAGCCGTTGGCGGCGATATCGGCGCGCAGCGGGCAGAACTCTTCCAGACCCTGATACAGTTTGGCCGGACGCAGGTTGCTGAACAGCTTGAAGTGTTTACGTAATGGCAGCAGTGCGCCGCGCTCTGGCTGCTCGGCCGGCGGCAGGTGTTCCCATTTCGGGCCACCCACGGAACCGAACAATACCGCGTCGGCATTCTCACAGCCGGTAACCGTTGCCTGCGGCAGAGGCGTACCCTGGTTATCGATCGCGATACCGCCCACGTCGTAGTGGCTGGTGGTAATTTTCATCGCAAAACGGGTGCGGACAGCTTCCAGAACCTTCAGCGCCTGTGCCATAACTTCCGGGCCAATTCCGTCACCCGGCAACACAGCAATATGGTAATTCTTCGACATTACACGGTTTCCTTATTGTTCTCTTTATTCTGAGCTTTGCGTTGCAACTCTTTTTCAACTTCCGCGGCGCGCCAGATATTGTTCAGGACGTGAACCATGGCTTTAGCGGAGGATTCGACGATATCGGTCGCCAGGCCCACGCCGTGGAAGCGACGGCCGTTATAGTTGACCACGATGTCGACCTGACCCAGCGCGTTTTTGCCCTGGCCTTTCGCCGTCAGGTCATATTTGACCAGCTCAACGTCGTAATCGGTGACGCGGTTAATGGCCTGGTAGATGGCATCGACCGGACCGTTGCCATTAGCCGCTTCGGCTTTAATCTCTTCACCGCAGGCCAGCTTGACGGAGGCGGTGGCGATATCGCTTGAACCCGACTGCACGCTGAAGTAGTCCAGACGGAAATGCTCTGGCTCTTCCTGCTGCTTGTTGATAAACGCCAGCGCTTCCAGATCGTAATCAAAGACCTGACCTTTCTTATCGGCCAGCTTCAGGAAGGCGTCGTACAGGTGATCCATGTTGTAGTCGGTATCTTTGTAACCCATCTCTTCCATGCGGTGTTTTACCGCCGCACGGCCAGAGCGGGAAGTCAGGTTCAACTGCACCTGATTCAGACCGATAGATTCCGGGGTCATGATTTCGTAGTTTTCACGGTTCTTCAGCACGCCGTCCTGGTGGATACCGGAGGAGTGGGCGAAAGCACCGGTGCCAACAATCGCTTTGTTCGCCGGGACCGGCATGTTGCAGATCTGGCTGACTGTCTGGCTGGTGCGCCAGATCTCCTGGTGATTGATGCGGGTCTGCACATTCATGATGTCTTTGCGCACTTTGATCGCCATGATCACTTCTTCCAGCGAACAGTTACCGGCGCGCTCGCCGATACCGTTCATGGCGCCTTCAACCTGACGTGCGCCGGCATGGACCGCGGCAATGGCGTTACCCACCGCCAGGCCTAAATCGTCGTGGGTGTGAACAGAGATAATCGCTTTATCAATGTTCGGCACGCGCTCATACAGGCCGGTAATGATGTTGGAGAACTCGAACGGCATGGTGTAGCCGACGGTGTCCGGGATGTTGATGGTGGTGGCGCCGGCACGGATGGCTGCTTCGACCACGCGGGCCAGATCGTCAATCGGCGTACGGCCTGCATCTTCACAGGAGAACTCAACGTCGTCGGTATAGTTACGGGCGCGTTTTACCATATAGATGGAGCGCTCGATCACCTCATCCAGCGTGCTGCGCAGCTTGGTGGCGATATGCATCGGCGAGGTGGCAATAAAGGTATGAATACGGAAGGCTTCGGCGACTTTCAGCGACTCCGCGGCGACATCAATATCTTTCTCGACGCAGCGAGCCAGCGCACAGACCCGGCTGTTTTTAATGGTGCGGGCGATGGTCTGAACGGACTCAAAATCACCTGGAGAAGAGACCGGGAAGCCCACTTCCATTACGTCTACGCCCATACGTTCAAGGGCCAGAGCAATCTGCAATTTCTCTTTGACGCTCAGGCTTGCCTGTAATGCCTGTTCACCGTCACGTAAGGTCGTATCGAAAATAATGACTTGCTGGCTCATGGTTTAGGTCCTTGTCTGAATTTGGGCGCCTTGCTACGAGCATAAAAAAACCCGCGCAGTGGCGCGGGTTTTTTGTCTTAACCGGGGGAACGATTCAACGCTGAATTTCGCCCGCCAGTTTACCGCGCACAGTGGATGCGTTTAGTAGTAGTAGACCGGTGAAACGAGTGCTGTGAATCATGAGTCATGCCCCATAGAAATAAGATATGCTTTTAGTGGTACTGGATACGCGGTTTGATGTCAACCCCTCAGATGTGAAAACGGCCCTTTGCTCCCCTGACATGTCAGAATGAAATTAGCTTATTGTGCTGGTTTTTCCCTGTCAGACAATTTTGTTCTTCTGATTTATGTCGGCGAATTTAACGGTGGAATTATTTAAATATATTTAATTGCAATTGTTTAAACTTTCGAAACAATAAGCCTGGCTTTTGAATTCTTTAACTTTCATTAAGTTACCATGATGAAACAGTCGAGAAAGATGGGAAAGTAATTTTCCCGATAATGAAATGTTAATTAATTTAATTATTTTACTGTTAATCTTTCATTAGTACTTAATTGGACCTTAACGAAATGCCATGTTGTTTATTTGTGTGATCTATGGTTTCATTCGCAATATAAACTAATTGATATGTTTTGTTGTTTTTTGAACATGTTCTCTTATCTTATGCCTTAGTCCTGTCACTGCTGACGGGTATTTATATATTCCTAATTTGTAACATTTCTCTTTAGCTTGTTTTATATGCGTGATAAATCATATTTTTTAAATTTATTGTTGCACACGAGAAAAGGGAGTTCAGCGTGACAGTGGAGCAGGATATGTCTGAAGAAAGTAGCGAAAAATCGCCTGTGTCAGAGGGGACGAAACCCCAACTTCGTACGGTGGATCTGAACCTTTTAACTGTCTTTGATGCGGTGATGCAGGAGCAAAATATTACGCGCGCCGCCCAGTCTCTGGGGATGTCGCAGCCCGCTGTCAGCAATGCTGTCGCAAGACTCAAGGTCATGTTTAACGACGAATTATTTGTTCGTTATGGCCGCGGTATTCAGCCTACTGCCCGGGCCTATCAGCTGTTTGCATCGGTACGCCAGGCGCTACAGCTGGTGCAGAATGAACTGCCGGGATCGGGATTCGACTCAAGCAGCAGCGAGCGTATTTTCCATTTATGCGTTTGTAGCCCTCTGGATAATTATCTCACCTCGCTTATTTATAATAAGGTTGAGGAGGTTGCACCTAATATTCAGCTGGTTTTCAAATCATCCCTTAACCAGAATACGGAACATCAGCTGCGGTATCAGGAAACGGAGTTTGTTATTGGCTACGAAGAGTTTCGTCGCCCGGAGTTTTCCTGCGTGCCGTTATTCAGAGATGAAATGGTGCTGGTGACCAGCAAAACCCATCCGCGCCTGAATGGTATGTTGCTGGAAAGCGATATTTATCGCGAACAGCATGCGGTTGTCGCCCTCGATCGCTACGCTTCATTTAGCCAGCCATGGTACGACACGCCAGATAAGCAGGCCTGTGTGGCCTATCAGGGAATGGCGATGGTCAGCGTATTGAATATTGTCTCGCAAACCCACCTGGTCGCCATTGCCCCGCGCTGGCTGGTTGAAGAGTTTGCCGAGCCGCTGAACCTGCGAATTATGCCGCTGCCGCTGAACCTTAACTCGCGTACCTGCTATCTCTCATGGCATGAAGCAGCCGGTCGCGATAAAGGCCATCAGTGGATGGAGGAGTTGCTGGTCAGCGTCTGCCGACGATAAACACCGTCAGGATAAATTTCAGTGTTATTGTTATTTATCCTGACTATCTGATTATTTCTGAAATTTTATTCTGTTGGTGAATTTTTTATTGTTATTGTCTGGCAGTAAAAATGCATGAATTCCTGCGCCTCCCCCTTTTCAAATGACGAACGCTCACTCCTCCTCGTTATCGTAGTAGATTTATCCATAACAAATATTAATACCTCTTATTTCTTCTTTTTGGTTTATGCACCAGCCGAGGTTTGCTAATTGCCTGCCTTCCGGCGAGCGGTTATGGTAACTGTCACTCTGCACAATAAAAATCGCCAGGGGTAACCCTGACAAAAACGACGGCTCAGAACCTGGATCTCCTGTCCGTCTGAAACGATAAGCCTGGAGGCAAATCATGGAGATGTTGTCTGGCGCCGAAATGGTCGTCCGATCGTTAATCGATCAGGGCGTGAAGCAAGTGTTCGGTTACCCTGGGGGCGCGGTCCTCGATATTTACGACGCACTACATACCGTTGGCGGTATCGATCACGTCCTGGTGCGTCATGAGCAAGCTGCCGTGCATATGGCCGACGGACTGGCGCGTGCGACAGGTGAGGTGGGCGTTGTGCTGGTGACATCCGGTCCTGGCGCGACCAACGCTATTACCGGGATCGCCACGGCCTATATGGATTCCATCCCGATGGTGGTGCTCTCCGGTCAGGTTGCGACCTCGCTGATTGGCTACGATGCCTTTCAGGAGTGCGACATGGTTGGCATCTCGCGTCCGGTGGTGAAACACAGTTTCCTGGTCAAGCAGACGGAAGATATTCCGGGCGTGCTGAAAAAGGCCTTCTGGCTGGCGGCCAGCGGACGTCCGGGGCCGGTGGTGGTTGACCTTCCCAAAGATATTCTGAATCCGGCAAACAAATTGCCTTATGTCTGGCCAGAGTCGGTCAGCATGCGTTCTTATAACCCAACCACTCAGGGGCACAAGGGCCAGATTAAGCGCGCCCTGCAAACCCTGGCGACGGCCAAAAAGCCGGTGGTGTACGTTGGCGGCGGAGCGGTCAATGCCCAGTGTGAAACACAGCTGCGGACGCTTATCGAAAAGCTGAATCTGCCGGTAGCCTCTTCATTAATGGGACTCGGGGCGTTCCCGGCCACGCATCGCCAGGCGCTTGGTATGCTCGGCATGCATGGCACGTATGAAGCTAACATGACGATGCACAATTCCGATGTCATCTTTGCCGTGGGGGTGCGTTTTGACGATCGCACTACCAATAACCTGGCGAAATACTGCCCCAATGCCACGGTGCTACACATCGACATCGATCCTACCTCTATTTCCAAAACCGTTCCGGCGGATGTGCCAATTGTGGGCGACGCACGTCAGGTTCTGGATCAGATGCTGGAGCTACTGGCGCAGGAAAACTATGTCCAGCCGCTCGATGATATTCGTGACTGGTGGCTGCAAATTGAGCAGTGGTGTGCGCGTCAGTGTCTGAAGTACGACACCCAAAGCGAGAACATCAAACCGCAGGCGGTGATTGAAACCATCTGGCGGCTGACCGACGGCGAGGCTTACGTTACGTCTGACGTCGGCCAGCACCAGATGTTCGCCGCGCTCTATTACCCGTTTGATAAGCCACGTCGCTGGATCAACTCCGGCGGCCTCGGCACCATGGGCTTTGGCCTGCCTGCCGCGCTGGGCGTTAAGCTGGCGTTACCGGAAGAGACGGTGGTCTGCGTGACCGGCGATGGCAGTATCCAGATGAACATCCAGGAGCTCTCCACCGCGCTGCAGTATGAGCTGCCGGTGCTGGTGCTCAACCTGAATAACGGCTATCTGGGCATGGTGAAGCAGTGGCAGGACATGATCTATTCCGGTCGTCATTCGCAGTCTTACATGAACTCGTTGCCTGATTTTGTCCGTCTGGCAGAAGCTTACGGCCACATTGGTATGCGCATCAGCAATCCGGCAGAGCTGGAAGCGAAGCTCAGCGAAGCCCTTGAGCACGTTAAAAATAACCGTCTGGTCTTTGTCGATGTGGTTGTGGATGGCACTGAACATGTTTATCCGATGCATATTCGCGGCGGCGGTATGGATGAAATGTGGTTAAGCAAAACGGAGAGAACCTGATATGCGCCGGATATTATCTGTATTACTGGAAAACGAGTCCGGGGCGCTGTCTCGCGTGATTGGGCTCTTTGCACAGCGCGGCTATAACATCGAAAGCCTGACGGTTGCTCCGACGGACGATCCGACGCTTTCCCGCATGACCATTCAGACGGTGGGTGATGCGAAGGTGCTGGAGCAGATCGAAAAGCAGCTGCATAAGCTGGTGGATGTCTTACGCGTCAGCGAGCTGGGGCAGGGGGCTTACGTTGAACGCGAGATCATGCTGGTGAAAATTCAGGCCACCGGCTACGGGCGTGAAGAGGTGAAACGCAACGCGGATATTTTCCGTGGGCAGATCATCGATGTCACCCCGTCTATCTACACCGTTCAGCTTGCCGGTACCAGCGATAAGCTGGATGCCTTCCTTGCCTCGGTGCGGGATGTGGCAAAAATTGTTGAAGTGGCGCGTTCTGGCGTCGTGGGGCTCTCTCGCGGTGACAAAGTGATGCGTTAAGGATAAAAAGTTCGCCTCTCTATTGCCCGGTGCGATTAACCGGGCTTTTTTTTGCGCACCGATGCCGTTGTACGGACAAAAGCGGTTGCCGCACAGACTATTCTGCGCTTAGATGTTACAAGATTTAGTCTTAACCCTGACAAGGTCATGGACTCTTTTATACTTTTTAAGGGGCAATTGTGAAACTGGATGAAATCGCCAGGCTCGCCGGCGTGTCGCGAACAACGGCAAGCTATGTGATTAACGGTAAAGCGAAGCAGTATCGGGTCAGCGACAAGACCGTTGAGAAAGTGATGGCCGTGGTTCGTGAACATAACTACCATCCGAATGCTGTCGCGGCAGGTTTACGCGCCGGCCGCACCCGTTCGATCGGCCTGGTGATCCCGGATCTGGAAAACACCAGTTACACCCGGATCGCAAACTACCTTGAGCGCCAGGCGCGTCAGCGCGGCTATCAACTGTTGATCGCCTGTTCGGAAGATCAGCCCGATAATGAAATGCGTTGTATTGAGCACCTGCTGCAGCGTCAGGTCGATGCCATTATCGTTTCAACTTCACTCCCGCCGGAGCATCCGTTCTACCAGCGCTGGGCCAATGATTCCTTCCCTATTGTCGCCCTCGACCGTGCATTAGACCGCGAGCATTTCACAAGCGTAGTGGGTGCCGATCAGGATGATGCCGAGATGCTGGCGGCGGAGCTGCGGACCTTCCCGGCGGAAAACGTCCTCTATCTGGGCGCCTTACCTGAGCTTTCCGTGAGCTTCCTGCGCGAGCAAGGGTTCCGCACCGCATGGAAAGACGATCCCCGCGAAGTGGACTTCCTCTATGCCAACAGCTACGAGCGTGAAGCCTCGGCGCAGCTTTTTGAGAAGTGGCTGGAAACCCATCCGATGCCGCAGGCGCTGTTCACCACCTCTTTTGCGCTGCTGCAGGGGGTGATGGATGTGACGTTGCGCCGCGAGGGCAAGCTGCCTTCGGATCTGGCGATTGCGACCTTCGGCGATCACGAGCTGCTCGATTTCCTGCAGTGTCCGGTGCTGGCCGTTGCCCAGCGTCATCGCGACGTGGCAGAACGGGTGCTGGAGATCGTACTGGCGAGCCTCGATGAGCCGCGTAAGCCTAAACCAGGGCTAACGCGCATCCGTCGTAATCTCTACCGTCGCGGCATATTAAGCCGTACGTAAGGGTGGCAGGGCAGTGAAAGCTGCCCTGAATTTATTGCCATTACTATGCGCAGGAATTCCCTTATTATTTTTAAGATAATTCTCTAAAACACATCGCCTGCTATGCTTTTTATTTCCCCTGGCTATTTAAAACTTCTTTTCATGTTTATTTAATTGCCATAGATGACATCAATTGTATTATTTTGTTACATAACCGATCGCTATTGCTGAATTATCAGCCATTTTTTTCCTTGCACTATCCCACTCTCTGTTTACGCGCTACCGGCATGGCGGCCGCGTTGAATCTGGCGCTGTTATCCCCTGAGAATATGGCTTAAAATGCCGCCCGCGTCGCAAACTGACACTTTATATTTCGTTGCGATGAGATGAGTGATTTTTAACGCTGGTATGCATATCTGAGTTTTTTCTCGCAAATATTCATCACGTTAATTTTGCCTCGCCAGTTGTACGGTTAATAGCCTGATTAACTTCCGTTCGTAAATCAGTAACATTTAGACTGATGTCGCGGAAGTCCTGGCTTGACAAGCTTTTCCATCGCTCCGTAAACTCCCTTAAGTGGGAATTTGTGGGTAAAAGTGGTGAGGAGGGGTGAGACTGGCATGTTCCGTGGAGCGACGTTAGTCAATCTCGACAGCAAAGGGCGTTTATCGGTCCCAACACGATATCGCGATCGGCTGAACGAGAGCGCTTCTGGTCAAATGGTCTGCACCATTGACATCAACCACGCCTGCCTGCTGCTTTACCCCTTGCCTGAATGGGAAATCATTGAGCAAAAGCTGTCTCGACTGTCGAGCATGAACCCGCAGGAACGCCGCGTGCAGCGGCTGTTATTGGGTCATGCCAGTGAATGTCAGATGGATAGCGCGGGGCGTCTGTTGATTGCGCCTGTGCTGCGGCAACATGCCGGTCTGACAAAAGAAGTGATGCTGGTCGGACAGTTCAATAAATTTGAACTGTGGGATGAAACGGCCTGGTATCAACGGGTCAAGGAAGATATCGACGCAGAGCAGTCTGATTCCGCGACATTGTCGGAACGATTGCAGGATTTGTCTCTATAAATATGATGGAAAATTATAAACATACGACGGTGCTACTGGATGAGGCCGTCAATGGCCTGAATATTCGTCCTGATGGCATCTATATTGATGGCACTTTTGGCCGGGGTGGTCACTCACGATTGATCCTCTCCCAACTGGGAGCGGAAGGCCGTTTGCTGGCAATCGATCGCGATCCACAGGCGATTGAGGTGGCAAAAACCATCGATGACCCACGCTTTTCCATCGTTCACGGTCCTTTTTCCGCGTTGGCTGATTACGTCAGCGAGCGTGGTTTAACCGGCAAGATCGACGGCATTCTTCTCGATCTTGGCGTCTCCTCACCGCAGCTTGACGATGCTGAACGCGGCTTCTCCTTTATGCGCGATGGTCCACTGGACATGCGCATGGATCCAACGCGCGGCCAGTCCGCCGCCGAGTGGCTGCAAACCGCCGAAGAAGCCGATATCGCCTGGGTGATCAAAACCTTTGGTGAAGAGCGTTTTGGCAAGCGTATAGCCCGAGCCATCGTTGAGCGCAACCGCATTGAGCCGATGACCCGCACCAAAGAGCTGGCGGAAGTGATCGCCGCGGCAACCCCGGTGAAGGACAAATACAAACATCCCGCCACCCGCACCTTCCAGGCCGTTCGCATCTGGGTGAACAGCGAGCTGGACGAGATCGAGCAGGCGCTGAAGAGTTCGCTTGGCGTGCTTGCCCCGGGTGGTCGCCTGTCGATTATCAGCTTCCACTCGCTGGAAGATCGCATCGTGAAGCGCTTTATGCGCGAGCAAAGCCGCGGTCCGCAGGTTCCGGCCGGGTTACCGATGACGGAAGAGCAGCTCAAAAAGCTGGGTGGTCGTCAGCTGCGCGCGTTGGGCAAATTAATGCCGGGCGAAGCAGAAGTGGAAGAGAACCCACGCGCCCGTAGTTCAGTGCTGCGTATTGCAGAAAGGACGACCGCATGATTGGCAAGGTGGCAGATACCTTCAGCAAGGTTAAAGATTCGCTTAGCAGCAACGAGCGTCATGCCTTGCCCGGCGTCATCTGGGACGATCTGTTGCGTTTCGGCAAGCTGCCACTGTGCCTGTTTATTTGCATCATTGTGTCGGCGGTCACGGTCGTGACCACCGCTCACCATACCCGTTTGTTAACGGCGCAGCGCGAACAGCTGGTGCTGGAGCGTGATGCGCTGGATATCGAGTGGCGAAATCTGATCCTCGAAGAAAATGCGCTCGGCGATCATAGCCGGGTTGAACGGATCGCAACGGAAAAGCTGCAGATGCAGCATGTTGATCCTTCTCAGGAAAATATCGTAGTACAAAAATAAGGAAAAACGCGACGCATGAAATCGGCGGCGAAGGCGCTAAAACCAAAACGTCAGGAAGAACAGGCCAGCTTTATCAGCTGGCGTTTTGCGTTGCTGTGCGGCTGCATTTTACTGGCGCTGGGTTTCCTGCTGGGACGCGTGGCGTGGCTGCAGATCATTGCGCCCGACATGCTGGTGCGTCAGGGTGATATGCGCTCCCTGCGCGTTCAGGAAGTCTCCACTTCGCGCGGCCTGATCACCGACCGCTCGGGTCGTCCGCTGGCGGTCAGCGTGCCGGTAAAAGCGATCTGGGCGGATCCTAAAGAGCTGCATGACGCCGGTGGGATCTCGCTGGATAACCGCTGGAAAGCGCTGTCAGACGCGCTGAAAATGCCGCTCGATCAGCTGGCGGCGCGCGTGAATGCCAACCCGAAAGGGCGCTTTATCTATCTTGCGCGTCAGGTTAACCCTGACATGGCCGACTACATCAAAAAACTGAAGTTGCCCGGCATTCACCTGCGTGAAGAGTCACGTCGCTACTACCCATCCGGGGAAGTGACTGCCCACCTGATCGGCTTCACTAACGTCGACAGTCAGGGTATTGAAGGCGTTGAAAAGAGCTTCGATAAGTGGCTGACCGGTCAACCGGGCGAGCGCGTGGTGCGTAAAGACCGCTACGGCCGCGTAATTGAAGATATCTCCTCAACGGATAGCCAGGCGGCGCACAACCTGGCTCTGAGCATTGACGAACGTCTGCAGGCGCTGGTGTATCGTGAGCTGAATAACGCCGTGGCCTTTAACAAAGCGGAATCCGGCAGTGCGGTACTGGTGGATGTCAGCACTGGCGAAGTGCTGGCGATGGCCAGCAGCCCGTCCTACAACCCGAACAATTTTGCCGGAACGGCTAAAGACGCCATGCGCAACCGTTCGATCACTGACGTCTTCGAGCCGGGTTCAACGGTCAAACCGATGGTGGTGATGACGGCCCTGCAACGCGGCATCGTCAATGAAAATACCGTACTCAACACCATTCCTTACCGAATTAACGGTCACGAAATCAAAGACGTGGCGCGTTACAGCGAATTGACCCTCACCGGGGTTTTACAGAAGTCGAGTAACGTCGGCGTTTCTAAGCTGGCGTTAGCGATGCCGTCCTCAGCGTTAGTAGAAACTTACTCACGTTTTGGGCTGGGAAAAGCGACCAATTTGGGGTTGGTCGGAGAACGCAGTGGCTTATATCCTCAAAAACAACGGTGGTCTGACATAGAGAGGGCCACCTTCTCTTTCGGCTACGGGCTAATGGTAACACCGTTACAGTTGGCGCGAGTCTATGCAACGATTGGCAGCTATGGCGTCTATCGCCCGCTCTCAATTACCAAAGTTGACCCCCCGGTTCCCGGTGAGCGCGTCTTCCCGGAATCGATCGTCCGTACCGTCGTTCACATGATGGAAAGCGTGGCGCTGCCCGGCGGCGGCGGCGTGAAGGCGGCGATCAAAGGCTATCGCATCGCGATCAAAACCGGTACGGCGAAAAAAGTCGGTCCGGATGGCCGCTACATCAATAAATATATTGCATACACCGCAGGCGTTGCGCCTGCGAGTAATCCGCGTTTTGCGCTGGTGGTGGTCATCAACGATCCACAGGCGGGTAAATACTACGGTGGCGCCGTTTCCGCGCCGGTCTTCGGTGCCATCATGGGCGGCGTACTGCGCACCATGAACATCGAGCCGGATGCGCTGGCAACAGGCGAGAAAAGTGAATTTGTAATTAATCAAGGCGAGGGAACAGGTGGCAGATCGTAATTTGCGCGACCTTCTTGCTCCGTGGGTATCAGGTTTACCTGCGCGAGTACTGCGAGAGATGGTACTCGACAGCCGTTTGGCTGCGTCGGGCGATCTTTTTGTGGCAGTAGTGGGTCATCAGGCGGACGGGCGTCGGTATATCCCGCAGGCGATAGCGCAAGGTGTAGCTGCCATTATTGCTGAGGCAAAAGATGAGGCCACTGACGGTGAAATCCGTGAAATGCACGGCGTGCCGGTCATCTATCTCAGCCAGTTGAATGAACGTCTCTCTGCGCTGGCGGGACGTTTTTATAACGAACCCTCTGACCGACTGCGTCTGGTTGGCGTCACCGGGACTAACGGTAAAACCACGACCACGCAGCTGATGGCGCAGTGGGCACAATTGTTGGGTGAAACCAGTGCGGTGATGGGGACCGTAGGCAACGGCCTGCTGGGCAAAGTCAACCCAACGGAAAACACCACGGGCTCTGCGGTCGACGTCCAGCACGTGCTGGCGGGTCTGGCAGGGCAGGGCGCGACCTTCGCGGCAATGGAAGTCTCTTCCCACGGGCTGGTACAGCACCGTGTTGCGGCCCTGAAATTTGCGGCCTCCGTGTTCACTAACCTGAGCCGGGACCATCTCGATTACCATGGCGATATGGAAAACTACGAAGCGGCGAAATGGCAGCTGTATGCCACACATCACTGCGGTCAGGCGATTATCAACGCCGATGACGAAGTGGGACGCCGCTGGCTGGCTAAGCTGCCGGATGCCGTTGCGGTCTCCATGGCCGACCATATCAACCCGAACTGCCACGGCCGCTGGCTGAAAGCCACCGACGTGACCTATCACGACAGCGGGGCGACCATTCGCTTTACCTCCTCATGGGGCGAAGGCGAAATCGAAAGCCGCCTGATGGGGGCCTTCAACGTCAGCAACCTGCTGCTGGCTCTCGCCACCCTGCTGGCGCTGGATTATCCGCTGGCGGACCTGCTCAGCACCTCCGCGCGCCTGCTGCCGGTCTGTGGTCGTATGGAAGTGTTCACTGCCCCTGGCAAACCGACCGTGGTGGTGGATTATGCCCACACGCCGGACGCACTGGAAAAAGCGCTGGAGGCCGCGCGCCTGCACTGTGCCGGTAAGCTGTGGTGCGTCTTTGGCTGCGGCGGCGATCGCGACAAAGGCAAACGCCCGCTGATGGGGGCTATTGCCGAGCAGTTCGCGGACATCGCGGTAGTTACCGATGACAACCCGCGCACCGAAGAGCCGCGCGCTATCATCAACGACATTCTGGCCGGTATGCTGGATGCGGGCCGCGCCCGCGTGGTGGAAGGCCGCGCAGAAGCGGTGACCAACGCCATTATGCAGGCTAACGAAAACGACGTAGTGCTACTGGCCGGTAAAGGCCACGAAGACTATCAAATTGTCGGTACCAACCGTCTGGATTACTCCGACCGTGTGACCGCGGCGCGTCTGCTGGGAGTGGTGGCATGATTAGCGTAACGCTAAACCAGCTGGCGAGGATCCTGGGCGCTGACGTCAGCGGCGACGATCTGACCTTCGATGCTGTTACCACCGACACGCGCAAAATCACTCCTGGCTGCCTGTTTGTGGCGCTGAAGGGTGAGCGTTTCGATGCCCACGATTTTGCAGAACAGGCGAAAGCCGCCGGTGCTGGCGCACTGCTGGTAAGCCGTAAGCTGGATATCGACCTGCCGCAGGCGGTAGTGAAAGATACCCGTCTGGCGTTTGGTGAGCTGGCGGCATGGGTTCGCCAGCAGGTTCCGGCGCGCGTTGTGGCGCTGACCGGCTCCTCCGGTAAAACCTCCGTTAAGGAGATGACCGCCGCCATCCTCTCGCAGTGTGGCAACACGCTTTATACCGCAGGCAATCTGAACAACGACATCGGCGTGCCGATGACGCTGCTGCGCCTGACGCCCGAGCACGAGTTTGCGGTGATCGAGCTGGGGGCTAATCACCAGGGTGAAATCGCCTGGACCGTCAATCTGACCCGTCCGGAAGCGGCGCTGGTGAATAACCTTGCTGCGGCGCACCTCGAAGGTTTCGGCTCACTTGAAGGCGTGGCGAAAGCGAAAGGCGAGATTTATACCGGCCTGCCGGCAAACGGCATCGCCATTATGAATGCCGATAACAACGACTGGCTGAACTGGAAAAGCGTCATAGGGGATCGTAAAACCTGGCGCTTCTCGCCGAATGCTGCCAACAGCGACTTCTCCGCGACCAACATCCACGTGACCTCCCACGGCACCGAATTTACGCTCCAGACCCCAACCGGCAATGTGGATGTGCTGCTGCCTCTGCCGGGTCGCCACAACATCGCCAATGCCCTGGCGGCAAGTTCGCTGGCGATGGCCGTCGGCGCGCCGCTGTCGGCTATCAAAGCCGGGCTGGCAAACCTCAAAGCCGTCCCTGGACGCCTGTTCCCTGTTCAGCTGGCAGAAAACAAACTGCTGCTGGATGACTCCTACAACGCCAACGTCGGCTCTATGACCGCCGCCGTACAGGTGCTGTCTGAGATGCCGGGCTATCGCGTGATGGTGGTCGGGGATATGGCCGAGCTGGGTGATGAGAGCGAAGCCTGCCACACCGAGGTGGGTGAGGCGGCGAAAGCCTCCGGTATCGATCGCGTGTTAAGCGCCGGTCATCTCAGTAAAAATATCAGCCAGGCCAGCGGCGTCGGTGAGCATTTTGCCGATAAAGCGGCGTTGATCGCCCGCCTCAGGGCGCTGGTTGCAGAACAACAAATAGTGACAGTTTTAGTGAAAGGTTCACGCAGTGCCGCCATGGAAGAGGTTGTGCACGCTTTACAGGAGAATGGGACATGTTAGTTTGGCTGGCCGAGCATTTGGTCAAATATTATTCCGGCTTTAACGTCTTTTCCTATCTGACGTTTCGCGCCATCGTCAGCCTGCTGACTGCGCTGTTCATCTCGCTGTGGATGGGCCCGCGCATGATTGCCCGTCTGCAAAAACTCTCTTTCGGTCAGGTTGTGCGTAACGACGGTCCGGAATCACACTTCAGCAAACGCGGTACGCCGACCATGGGCGGCATTATGATCCTTACCGCGATTGTGGTGTCGGTGCTGCTGTGGGCTTATCCGTCAAACCCGTACGTCTGGTGCGTGCTGGTGGTGCTGGTCGGGTACGGGATTATCGGTTTCGTCGATGACTACCGCAAAGTGGTGCGCAAAGACACCAAAGGCCTGATCGCCCGCTGGAAGTATTTCTGGATGTCGGTGATTGCGCTGGGCGTGGCGTTTGCGCTCTATCTGGCAGGCAAAGACACGCCAGCCACCGAACTGGTGGTGCCGTTCTTCAAAGACGTGATGCCGCAGCTGGGCCTGTTCTACATCCTGCTGGCCTACTTCGTGATTGTCGGTACCGGTAACGCAGTAAACCTGACTGACGGCCTCGACGGCCTGGCGATTATGCCTACCGTCTTCGTGGCGGCGGGCTTTGCGCTGGTGGCGTGGGCGAGTGGCAACATGAACTTCGCCAGCTATCTGCATATTCCGTATCTGCGTCATGCCGGTGAACTGGTGATCGTCTGCACGGCGATTGTCGGGGCAGGTTTAGGGTTCCTGTGGTTTAACACCTACCCGGCGCAGGTCTTTATGGGCGACGTGGGTTCGCTGGCGCTGGGCGGCGCGCTGGGCATTATCGCCGTGCTGCTGCGCCAGGAGTTCCTGCTGGTGATCATGGGTGGCGTGTTTGTGGTTGAAACCCTGTCGGTGATCCTGCAGGTGGGTTCATTCAAGCTGCGCGGACAGCGCATCTTCCGGATGGCGCCTATCCATCACCACTATGAACTGAAAGGCTGGCCGGAACCGCGTGTCATCGTGCGTTTCTGGATTATTTCGCTGATGCTGGTGCTGATTGGCCTGGCAACGCTGAAGGTACGTTAATCATGGCAGATTACCAGGGTAAAAAAGTCGTTATCATCGGGTTAGGCTTAACCGGCCTCTCCTGCGTGGACTTTTTCCTCGCGCGCGGCGTCACGCCTCGCGTGATGGATACGCGTGTCTCTCCGCCTGGTCTGGACAAACTGCCGGAACAGGTTGAACGCCACCTTGGTGGTCTGAATGAAGAGTGGCTGAAAGCCGCCGATCTGATTGTCGCAAGCCCAGGTATCGCCCTGGCGCACCCGGCCCTGAGCGCTGCCGCCGAGACGGGCGTTGAGATCGTCGGCGATATCGAACTGTTCTGCCGTGAAGCCCAGGCGCCAGTTATTGCCATTACCGGTTCAAACGGTAAAAGCACCGTCACTACGCTGGTCGGTGAGATGGCGAAAGCGGCGGGCGTCAATGTGGGGGTCGGCGGCAACATCGGCCTACCGGCACTGATGCTGCTCGATCCTGCGCGTGAGCTCTACATCCTTGAGCTCTCCAGCTTCCAGCTGGAAACCACTTCAAGCCTGCAGGCGGTGGCGGCGACCATCCTCAACGTCACCGAAGATCATATGGATCGCTATCCGTTTGGTCTGCAGCAGTACCGCGCCGCCAAGCTGCGCATCTATGAAAATGCCCGCGTGTGCGTAGTGAATGCCGATGATGCGTTGACCATGCCGGTACGCGGCGCGGATGAGCGCTGCGTGAGCTTTGGCATCAATATGGGCGACTATCACCTTAACCGTCAGCAGGGCGAAACCTGGCTACGGGCAAACGGTGAAAAGGTGCTGAACACTAAAGAGATGCCGCTTTCGGGCCAGCACAACTACACCAACGCCCTTGCGGCGCTGGCGCTGGCGGACGCTGCGGGATTACCCCGCGCCACCAGCCTGAAAGCCCTCACCACCTTTACGGGCCTGGCGCACCGCTTCCAACTGGCGCTGGAGCATAACGGCGTGCGCTGGATCAACGATTCAAAAGCCACCAACGTCGGCAGTACGGAAGCGGCGCTGAATGGCCTGCACGTTGACGGCACCCTGCACCTTCTGCTGGGTGGCGACGGTAAATCCGCCGATTTCTCTTCGCTGAAACAGTATCTCAGCGGCGATAACGTGCGTCTTTACTGCTTTGGCCGTGACGGTGCCGAACTGGCAGCGCTGCGTCCGGACATCGCCGAACAAACCGGGACCATGGAACAGGCGATGCGGCTGATCGCCCCGCGCGTGAAGCCGGGCGATATGGTGCTGCTCTCTCCGGCCTGCGCCAGCCTCGATCAGTTTAAGAATTTCGAACAGCGGGGCGATCTCTTCACCCGCCTGGCGAAGGAGTTAGGCTGATGCGCTTCTCTCTCCCTCGCCCGAAAATGCCGCGCCTGCCAGGATTTGGCATCCTGGTGTGGATCTCGTCGGCGTTAAAAGGCTGGGTCATGGGCTCCCGGGATAAAGATTCCGATAGTCTGGTGATGTATGACCGCATGCTGCTCTGGCTTACGCTGGGGCTGGCGGCGATTGGTTTTATTATGGTGACCTCGGCCTCGATGCCTGTCGGGCAGCGTCTGGCGAACGATCCCTTCCTGTTTGCCAAGCGTGACGGACTGTACATCATCCTCGCGTTCTGTCTGGCGATGGTGACCTTACGTCTGCCGATGGCGTTCTGGCAGCGCCACAGTACCGCGATGCTGATCGCCTCGATCGTCATGCTGCTGATCGTACTGGTGGTGGGTAGCTCGGTGAACGGGGCATCGCGCTGGATTGCCTTCGGCCCGCTGCGTATCCAGCCGGCGGAATTTACCAAGCTGTCGCTGTTCTGCTATCTCGCCAACTACCTGGTGCGTAAGGTTGATGAGGTGCGTAACAACCTGCGCGGCTTCTTAAAACCGATGGGCGTGATCCTGGTGCTGGCGGTTCTGCTGCTGGCCCAGCCTGACCTCGGTACCGTGGTAGTACTGTTCGTCACTACGCTGGCGATGCTGTTCCTGGCGGGGGCGAAACTGTGGCAGTTCATCGCCATCATCGGAATGGGGATCTCCGCGGTCGTGCTGCTGATCCTCGCCGAGCCGTATCGTATCCGCCGCGTGACCTCTTTCTGGAACCCCTGGGAAGATCCGTTTGGCAGCGGTTATCAGCTGACACAGTCGCTGATGGCGTTTGGCCGCGGTGAAATGTGGGGTCAGGGGCTTGGGAATTCAGTCCAGAAACTGGAGTATTTACCCGAGGCACATACCGACTTTATCTTCTCCATTATTGGGGAAGAACTGGGTTATATCGGTGTGGTATTGGCGCTTTTAATGGTATTCTTCGTCGCTTTCCGTGCGATGTCGATCGGTCGTAAAGCGCTGGTGATTGACCACCGTTTCTCGGGCTTTTTAGCCTGTTCGATCGGTATCTGGTTCAGTTTTCAGGCATTAGTCAACGTAGGTGCAGCAGCAGGTATGCTGCCGACCAAAGGTCTGACGTTGCCGTTAATCAGTTACGGTGGTTCGAGTCTGTTGATCATGTCGACCGCCATTATGTTTTTGTTGCGCATAGATTATGAAACGCGTCTGGAGAATGCCCAGGCGTTTACACGAGGTTCACGATGAATCAACCGAAGCGGTTAATGGTGATGGCGGGCGGTACCGGCGGACATGTTTTCCCGGGGCTCGCGGTTGCACACCATTTAATGGATCAGGGCTGGCAGGTACGCTGGCTGGGAACCGCAGACCGCATGGAAGCCGATCTGGTGCCAAAACACGGTATTGAGATCGACTTTATTCGTATTTCTGGCCTGCGCGGTAAGGGGATCAAAGCCCAGGCGCTGGCGCCGGTGCGTATTTTCAACGCCTGGCGTCAGGCGCGGGCGATCATGAAGCGCTTTAAGCCGGACGTGGTGCTGGGGATGGGCGGTTATGTCTCGGGTCCTGGCGGACTGGCGGCGTGGTCGCTGGGGATCCCGGTTGTGCTCCACGAGCAGAACGGTATTGCGGGCCTCACCAATAAATGGCTGGCAAAAATCGCCAGCAAAGTGATGCAGGCATTCCCGGGCGCATTCCCGAAAGCCGACGTGGTGGGTAACCCGGTACGTGTCGACGTACTGGCGCTGCCATTGCCGCAGGAGCGACTCACCGGCCGTGAAGGGCCGGTACGCGTGCTGGTGGTAGGGGGATCGCAGGGCGCGCGCGTCCTGAATCAGACCATGCCGCAGGTGGCCGCGAAGCTTAACGATAGCGTGACGATCTGGCATCAAAGCGGAAAGGGCGCTCAGCAAACGGTAGAGCAGGCCTATGCCGATGCGGGCCAGCCGCAGCACAAAGTAACCGAATTTATCGACGACATGGCGGCGGCATATGCCTGGGCCGATGTCGTGGTCTGCCGCTCCGGCGCGCTGACGGTGAGCGAGATCGCCGCCGCCGGTTTGCCGGCGCTGTTTGTGCCCTTCCAGCACAAAGACCGTCAGCAGTACTGGAATGCGCTGCCGCTTGAAAAAGCCGGGGCAGCCAAAATTTTTGAACAGCCGCAGTTTACCGCCGAGGCGGTCGCCACCACCCTGGCGGGCTGGGACCGGGAGACATTACTGGCGATGGCGCAGCACGCACGTGCGGCGGCGATCCCGGATGCAACGGAGCGGGTGGCGAAAGAAGTGAGCCTGGCAGCCCAGGTTTAACCCTCGCAGCGCGTGTTGCGCTGCACGATTTTTTTGAAGTAGTCGATGGCGTTTAGAGAATGAATACACAACAACTGGCGAAACTGCGTTCAATCGTGCCCGAGATGCGTCGCGTCCGGCACATTCACTTTGTTGGCATCGGCGGCGCCGGTATGGGCGGTATTGCCGAGGTGTTGGCGAATGAAGGCTACCAGATCAGCGGGTCCGATCTGGCGCCGAACCCTGTTACGCAACAGTTGGCGTCGCTGGGTGCGACAATCTATTTCAACCATCGCCCGGAAAACGTTCTTGATGCGAGCGTGGTGGTGGTCTCCAGCGCCATTTCTGCCGATAACCCGGAGATCGTTGCGGCACACGAAGCGCGTATTCCGGTGATCCGCCGCGCAGAGATGCTGGCAGAACTGATGCGTTTTCGTCACGGCATTGCCATTGCCGGTACGCACGGTAAAACCACGACCACGGCGATGGTCTCCAGCATTTATGCTGAAGCGGGCCTCGATCCGACCTTCGTTAACGGCGGCCTGGTGAAAGCCGCGGGCGTTCACGCTCGCCTGGGACACAGCCGCTATCTCATCGCTGAAGCGGATGAAAGCGACGCGTCGTTCCTGCACCTGCAGCCGATGGTCGCGATTGTGACCAACATCGAAGCCGACCACATGGATACCTACCAGGGCGATTTCGAAAATTTAAAGCAAACCTTTATAAACTTTTTGCACAACCTGCCGTTTTATGGACGTGCCGTAATGTGCGTTGACGATCCGGTGATCCGCGAGCTGCTGCCGCGTGTCGGACGTCAGATCACTACCTACGGTTTCAGCGAAGACGCTGATGTCCGCGTAGAGAGTTACAGGCAGGTTGGTGCGCAGGGGCATTTCACCCTGGCGCGTCAGGACAAAGAGCTGTTGCAGGTGACGCTTAACGCGCCGGGACGCCATAACGCACTGAACGCGGCGGCGGCCGTTGCGGTCGCCACGGAAGAGGGCATTGACGACGAGGATATCCTGCGGGCGCTCGAAAGCTTCCAGGGGACCGGTCGTCGTTTTGATTTCCTCGGCGAGTTCCCGCTGGAAAGCGTTAACGGGAAAAGCGGTACCGCAATGCTGGTGGATGACTACGGCCATCACCCGACGGAAGTTGACGCCACGATCAAAGCGGCGCGCGCGGGCTGGCCGGACAAAAATCTGGTTATGCTGTTCCAGCCACACCGTTACACCCGTACGCGTGACTTATACGACGATTTCGCTAATGTGCTGTCACAGGTTGATACGCTGCTGATGCTGGAAGTGTACGCGGCAGGTGAGGCGGCTATTCCGGGTGCCGACAGCCGTTCGCTGTGCCGTACTATTCGTGGTCGCGGCAAGATCGACCCGATTCTGGTCTCCGATCACGCCCAGGCGGCAGCGATGCTTGCCCCGGTATTGACCGGCAATGATTTGATTCTGGTGCAGGGTGCCGGAAATATCGGCAAAATCGCCCGTACGCTGGCCGAAATCAAACTTAAGCCGCAAATTTCGGAGGAAGAGCGCCATGGCTGATAAGATTGCGGTCCTCTCTGGCGGCACCTCTGCCGAGCGCGAGGTTTCCCTGAATTCCGGCGCGGCCGTGCTGGCAGGGCTGCGCGAAGGCGGCGTTAATGCGCACCTGGTCGATCCGAAAGAGACCGACGTGACGCGCCTGAAAGAGCTGGGCTTTGATAAAGTTTTTATCGCGCTGCACGGTCGCGGCGGTGAGGATGGCACGCTGCAAGGCTTGCTGGACATCATCGGCCTGCCTTACACCGGCAGCGGCGTGATGGCGTCGGCCATTTCCATGGACAAACTGCGCAGCAAACTGCTGTGGCAGGGCGCCGGTTTACCGGTTGCCCCCTGGGTGGCACTGACGCGTCGTGAGTTTGAGCAGGGCCTGACAGCCAGCGTTAGCGGGCGCATTGCCGCGCTGGGTTTACCGGTGATTGTTAAGCCCAGCCGTGAGGGCTCAAGCGTAGGAATGTCTAAAGTTGATAAAGCTGACGATATATCATCAGCATTAGCGCTGGCTTTTCAACATGATGAAGAAGTTCTGGTGGAAAAATGGCTAAGCGGACCGGAATTTACCGTCGCGATGCTCGGTGAAGAAATTTTACCGTCAATTCGTATCCAACCAGCCGGAACCTTCTATGATTATGAGGCGAAGTATCTCTCTGATGAGACGCAATATTTCTGCCCAAGTGGTCTGGATGCCGGGCATGAAGCTGAAATCAACGCGCTGGTGCTTAAAGCCTGGCAAGTTCTTGGCTGCTATGGATGGGGAAGAATCGACGTCATGCAGGATAGCGACGGACAGTTTTATCTGCTGGAAGCCAATACCTCACCGGGCATGACCAGTCATAGCCTGGTGCCGATGGCGGCTCGCCAGGCTGGCATGAGCTTCTCGCAGCTGGTAGTCCGCATTCTGGATCAGGCGGGCTGATATGTCTCAGGCTGCGCTGAACACGCGAAACCGCGAAGAGGAAGAAGAATATTCTTCACGGCGGAGTAATGGAACGCGTCTTGCAGGGATCACCTTCCTGCTTGCCGTGCTGTGTACTGTGTTTGTCAGCGGCTGGATGGTGCTCGGCTGGATGGAAGATGCACAGCGTCTGCCTCTGTCGAAACTGGTGGTGACCGGCGACCGTCACTACACGCGTAATGACGATATCCGTCAGTCGATCCTGGCATTAGGGTCGCCTGGCACCTTCATGACGCAGGATGTGAACATCATCCAGAGTCAGATTGAGCGCCTGCCCTGGATTAAACAGGCGAGCGTCAGAAAGCAGTGGCCTGATGAATTGAAGATTCATCTGGTTGAATATGTACCCATTGCGCGTTGGAATGATCAGCATATGGTTGACGTAGATGGAGTTTCTTTCAGCGTCCCGGCCGATCGTGTCAGCAAGCAAAATTTACCTATGTTGTATGGGCCGGAAGGCAGCGAAAACGAAGTACTGGAAGGTTTTCGTAGCATGGGTAAAGTGCTGGCTAAGGATCGTTTTACCCTGAAACAGGCTGCAATGACGGCGCGTCGTTCCTGGCAGTTAACGCTGACGAACGATATCAAGCTGAATCTGGGGCGGGGTGACACGATGAAGCGTCTGGAACGTTTTGTAGAACTTTATCCCGTTCTGCAGCAGCAGGCGCAGGCTGAAGGCAAAAGGATTAGCTACGTTGATTTGCGCTATGACTCAGGCGCATCGGTCGGGTGGTCCCCGGCCCCGGTTGAGGAACCTAATCAGCAACAGAATCAGGCTCAGGTACAGGCAGAATAACAATGATCAAGGCGACGGACAGAAAACTGGTAGTAGGACTGGAGATTGGCACTGCGAAGGTTGCCGCTTTAGTAGGGGAAGTTCTGCCCGACGGTGTGGTCAATATCATTGGTGTGGGTAGCTGCCCGTCCCGTGGTATGGATAAAGGTGGGGTAAACGACCTCGAGTCGGTGGTGAAATGCGTACAGCGCGCCATCGATCAGGCCGAACTGATGGCAGATTGCCAGATTTCCTCCGTGTATCTGGCACTCTCTGGCAAGCACATCAGCTGCCAGAACGAGATCGGTATGGTGCCGATCTCAGAAGAAGAAGTCTCGCAGGAAGACGTCGAGAACGTAGTGCATACTGCGAAGTCGGTACGTGTTCGCGACGAGCATCGCGTCCTGCATGTGATCCCGCAGGAATATGCGATCGACTACCAGGAAGGTATTAAGAATCCGGTAGGACTTTCAGGCGTGCGTATGCAGGCAAAAGTGCACTTGATCACATGTCACAACGATATGGCGAAGAACATCGTCAAAGCCGTTGAACGTTGTGGCCTGAAAGTTGACCAACTTATTTTCGCCGGTCTGGCGGCAAGTTATTCGGTGCTGACGGAAGACGAACGTGAACTGGGCGTCTGTGTCGTCGATATCGGCGGTGGTACTATGGACATGGCCGTCTACACCGGTGGTGCACTGCGCCACACCAAGGTTATCCCTTATGCAGGGAATGTGGTCACCAGCGATATCGCGTACGCCTTCGGTACGCCACCGAGCGATGCCGAGGCAATTAAAGTGCGCCACGGTTGTGCACTGGGCTCCATCGTGGGTAAAGATGAGAGCGTTGAAGTGCCGAGCGTCGGTGGTCGTCCGCCGCGCAGCCTGCAGCGCCAGACCTTAGCCGAAGTGATTGAGCCGCGTTATACCGAGCTGCTTAACCTGGTGAACGAAGAGATTTTGCAATTACAGGAACAGCTTCGCCAGCAGGGTGTTAAACATCATCTTGCGGCGGGGATTGTATTAACCGGCGGCGCGGCGCAAATTGAAGGTCTTGCGGCCTGCGCTCAGCGGGTGTTTCATACGCAGGTGCGTATTGGTGCACCGCTGAACATCACCGGTCTGACGGATTATGCTCAGGAGCCGTATTACTCAACGGCAGTGGGCTTGCTTCATTACGGGAAGGAAACCCATCTCAGTGGCGAAGCAGAAGTAGAAAAACGTACGTCGGTAGGTTCGTGGTTTAAGCGAATCAATACCTGGCTGCGAAAAGAATTTTAATTTTAGTAAGAGACCGGAGAGAATTAACGGTTTCAGGCGACAGGCACAAAACGGAGAGAAACTATGTTTGAACCTATGGAACTGACCAACGACGCGGTGATTAAAGTCATCGGCGTCGGTGGCGGCGGCGGTAATGCTGTAGAGCACATGGTGCGCGAGCGCATCGAAGGTGTTGAGTTCTTCGCGGTGAACACCGATGCGCAGGCACTGCGTAAGACGGCTGTTGGCCAGACAATCCAGATCGGTGGCGGCATCACCAAAGGGCTGGGGGCTGGGGCAAACCCGGAAGTCGGCCGTAATGCTGCAGAAGAAGACCGTGAAGCACTGCGTGCTGCGCTGGATGGTGCAGACATGGTGTTTATCGCCGCAGGTATGGGCGGTGGTACCGGAACCGGTGCTGCGCCAGTTGTTGCGGAAGTGGCTAAAGATTTAGGTATCCTGACTGTTGCCGTAGTGACCAAGCCTTTCAACTTTGAAGGCAAGAAGCGTATGGCGTTTGCAGAGCAGGGTATCACCGAGCTGTCCAAGCACGTGGACTCGCTGATCACCATTCCAAACGACAAGCTGCTTAAAGTGCTGGGCCGTGGCATCTCTCTGCTGGACGCTTTTGGCGCAGCGAACGATGTCCTGAAAGGCGCAGTCCAGGGTATCGCCGAGCTGATTACCCGTCCGGGCCTGATGAACGTCGACTTTGCTGACGTGCGCACGGTGATGTCCGAAATGGGCTACGCGATGATGGGCTCCGGCGTGGCGAAAGGTGAAGACCGTGCAGAAGAAGCCGCTGAAATGGCGATCTCTTCTCCGCTGCTGGAAGATATCGATCTGTCCGGCGCGCGCGGCGTGCTGGTTAACATCACTGCGGGCTTCGACCTGCGTCTGGATGAGTTCGAAACCGTGGGTAACACCATCCGTGCGTTCGCTTCTGACAACGCCACCGTGGTAATCGGTACTTCCCTTGATCCGGAAATGAACGATGAACTGCGCGTAACGGTTGTTGCGACCGGTATTGGCATGGACAAACGTCCTGAGATCACTCTGGTGACCAATAAACCTGCTCAGCAGCCGGTGATGGATCGTTACCAGCAGCACGGTATGGCGCCGCTGACCCAGGAGCAGAAACCAGCCGCTAAGGTGGTTAATGACAATACTCCACAAACTCAGAAAGAGCCGGATTATCTGGACATTCCCGCGTTCCTGCGTAAGCAAGCTGATTAAGAATTAGCTGGAATTAGGGGATTTACGCTCTTTGTGCTAAACTGGCCGCCCGATAGTGATGTACACTCTCGGTTGGATAAGTAACTTGGCGAGATTATACGATGATCAAACAAAGGACATTAAAACGTATCGTTCAGGCGACAGGTGTCGGTTTACATACCGGCAAGAAAGTCACCCTGACGTTGCGCCCTGCGCCGGCCAACACCGGGGTCATCTATCGTCGCACCGACTTGAATCCACCGGTAGATTTCCCGGCTGATGCCAAATCTGTGCGTGATACCATGCTCTGTACTTGCCTGGTGAATGAGCATGACGTGCGGATCTCTACCGTAGAGCACCTGAATGCCGCCCTGGCGGGTCTGGGTATCGACAACATCGTTATTGAAGTTGATGCGCCAGAAATCCCAATCATGGATGGCAGTGCTGCACCGTTTGTCTATCTATTGCTGGATGCCGGCATCGAAGAGCTGAACAGCGCGAAGAAATTCGTACGCATTAAAGAGACCGTTCGTGTCCAGGATGGCGACAAATGGGCAGAATTCAAGCCGTTTAATGGTTTTTCGTTGGATTTCACCATCGATTTTAACCACCCGGCGATTGATTCCAGCGCTCAGCGCTATGCGATGAACTTCTCTGCTGATGCGTTTATGCGTCAGATCAGTCGAGCTCGTACGTTTGGTTTCATGCGTGATATCGAATATCTGCAGTCCCGTGGCCTGTGCCTGGGCGGCAGCTTCGATTGTGCCATCGTTGTTGACGATTATCGCGTACTGAACGAAGACGGCCTGCGTTTTGAAGATGAATTCGTTCGTCACAAAATGCTGGATGCGATCGGCGACCTGTTCATGTGTGGTCACAACATCATTGGTGCGTTTACCGCGTATAAATCCGGTCACGCGCTGAACAACAAACTGTTGCAGGCTGTTCTGGCAAAACAGGAAGCCTGGGAATATGTGACCTTCGAAGACGAAGCTGAACTGCCACTGGCATTCAAAGCACCGAGCACGGTTCTGGCGTAACGGCACACTCCGTTATGTAAATTCGACTGGTTGACCTGGCACTCTCTCCGGCCAGGAAGACCAGTCGTTTTTGTTTTTGCCTTTCCCGAATCGCTGTAGTCAATGGCGCGTTTGCTGATTTCATCACCATTTTTAACCTCCCCGGTGCCTCAATACTGCTGCTGTGAAGTAGCTTTAGTGGTACTATCTTGGCGCGAAAATATAAAAATCATACGGTGAGCCTGAAAGCTTACTTACTTGTGGTGGGGCAATTGAGCGGAATTCTGACGCGCTGGCGACAATTTGGCAGACGTTACTTCTGGCCGCATCTCCTTCTGGGGATGGTCGCGGCGAGTCTTGGCCTGCCTGCGCTCAGCAGTAACGCTGAAGCCGCCAGTACTGCCAGGACCACCACCACCCGCCACGATCTGAACACGCGGGTTAATTTCACCAATCTTGCCCTGCTGGAAGCGAACCGCCGACCGAATTTCACGGTGGATTACTGGCATCAGCATGCGATTCGTACCGTCATCCGGCATCTCTCATTCGCCATGGCGCCGCAGGCGTTACCTGCTGTTGAAGAGTCTTTACCGGTTCAGGCGCACCATCTGGCGCTGCTGGATACGCTCAATACGCTTCTGACGCAACAGAGCAAGCCGCCGGTTATTGTCCGTCAGGTCGCGCTTGCTGCATTCGAGCCACACACCGCTTTCTCCGTGTCCGCCTGGATTAGCCAGGTACAGGGCATCCGCGCCGGACCTCAACGCCTCAGCTAAATTAACCGTCTTTCAATACCTTAATTTAACTGCCCATGATGGGGCGTTTGAGAATTTATTATGTTAATCAAATTACTAACTAAAGTTTTCGGTAGCCGTAACGATCGTACCCTGCGCCGCATGCGTAAAGCTGTCAGCGTCATCAATGGCCTCGAGCCAGCGATGGAAAAACTTTCTGATGATGAGCTGAAAGCCAAAACCGCTGAATTCCGTGCCCGCCTTGAAAAAGGTGAAACCGTTGAAAGCCTGATCCCGGAAGCGTTCGCCGTTGTGCGCGAAGCGAGTAAGCGCGTGTTCGGCATGCGTCACTTCGACGTGCAGCTGTTGGGCGGTATGGTTCTGAACGACCGCTGCATCGCCGAGATGCGTACCGGTGAAGGTAAAACCCTGACCGCGACTCTGCCAGCCTACGTTAACGCCCTGTCGGGTAAAGGCGTGCACGTGGTGACCGTCAACGACTATCTGGCCCAGCGTGACGCCGAAAACAACCGTCCTCTGTTCGAATTCCTCGGTATGAGCGTCGGCATCAACATGTCCGGCCTGCCGGCTCCCGCGAAACGCGAAGCCTACAACGCTGACATCACCTATGGTACCAACAACGAATATGGCTTCGACTACCTGCGCGATAACATGGCGTTCAGCCCTGAAGAGCGCGTCCAGCGCAAACTGCACTATGCGCTGGTGGATGAGGTGGACTCCATCCTGATCGACGAAGCGCGTACGCCGCTGATCATCTCCGGCCCGGCTGAAGACAGCTCCGAGATGTATCGCAAAGTCGACAAAATCATTCCGCACCTGATCCGTCAGGAAAAAGAGGACTCCGACACCTTCCAGGGTGAAGGTCACTTCTCCGTGGACGAAAAAGCCCGTCAGGTGAACCTGACCGAGCGTGGCCTGGTCCAGATCGAAGAGCTGCTGGTTGCCCAGGGCATTATGGAAGAGGGCGAGTCGCTCTACTCTCCGGGCAACATCATGCTGATGCACCACGTGACTGCCGCCCTGCGCGCGCACGTGCTCTTTACCCGTGACGTGGACTACATCGTTAAGGATGGCGAAGTCATCATCGTCGACGAACACACCGGTCGTACCATGCAGGGTCGCCGCTGGTCCGATGGTCTGCATCAGGCGGTTGAAGCCAAAGAGAACGTCGATATCCAGAACGAGAACCAGACCCTGGCATCGATCACCTTCCAGAACTACTTCCGTCTGTACGAGAAGCTGGCAGGGATGACCGGTACGGCAGATACCGAAGCCTTCGAATTCAGCTCCATCTATAAGCTGGATACCGTGGTGGTGCCAACCAACCGTCCGATGATCCGTAAAGATATGCCGGACCTGGTCTACATGACCGAAGCGGAAAAAATTCAGGCCATCATCGAAGATATCCGCGATCGTACCGCTGCGGGCCAGCCGGTGCTGGTAGGGACTATCTCCATCGAAAAATCGGAAGTGGTCTCCGAAGAGCTGACCAAAGCCGGTATTAAGCACAACGTGCTCAACGCCAAATTCCACGCCAAAGAAGCGGATATCGTTGCGCAGGCGGGTTATCCGTCAGCCGTGACCATCGCCACCAACATGGCGGGTCGTGGTACTGACATCATGCTGGGCGGTAGCTGGCAGGCAGAAGTGGCCGCGCTGGAAAACCCAACGCCGGAGCAGATCGCGCAGATCAAAGCCGACTGGCAGGTTCGTCACGATGCGGTGCTGGCTGCGGGCGGTCTGCACATCATTGGTACTGAGCGCCATGAATCCCGCCGTATCGATAACCAGCTGCGCGGCCGTGCGGGTCGTCAGGGTGATGCCGGTTCTTCACGCTTCTACCTGTCGATGGAAGATGCGCTAATGCGTATTTTCGCCTCTGACCGTGTGTCGGGCATGATGCGTAAGCTGGGCATGAAGCCGGGCGAAGCGATTGAACACCCATGGGTGACCAAAGCCATCGCCAACGCCCAGCGCAAAGTGGAAAGCCGTAACTTCGATATTCGTAAGCAGCTGCTTGAGTATGATGATGTGGCCAACGATCAGCGTCGCGCGATCTACACCCAGCGTAACGAGCTGCTGGACGTTTCCGACGTGAGCGAAACCATTAACAGCATCCGCGAAGACGTGTTTAAAGCCACCATTGATGGGCACATTCCTCCGCAGTCCCTGGAAGAGATGTGGGATGTTGAAGGTCTGCAGGCGCGTCTGAAAAACGACTTCGACCTGGATCTGCCGATTCAGGAGTGGCTGGATAAAGAGCCGGAGTTGCACGAAGAGACCCTGCGCGAGCGTATTTTTGCTAACGCCCTTGAGGTGTATAAGCGCAAAGAAGAAGTTGTTGGCGCAGAGATGATGCGTCACTTCGAAAAAGGCGTGATGCTGCAAACCCTGGACTCCCTGTGGAAAGAGCACCTGGCGGCGATGGACTACCTGCGTCAGGGCATCCACCTGCGTGGCTATGCGCAAAAAGATCCGAAGCAGGAGTACAAGCGCGAATCCTTTGCAATGTTTGCCTCCATGCTTGAATCACTGAAGTATGAAGTGATCAGCACCCTGAGCAAAGTTCAGGTGCGCATGCCGGAAGAAGTGGAAGAGATGGAACAGCAGCGTCGCGAAGAAGCTGAGCGTCTGGCCCAGATGCAGCAGCTCAGCCATCAGGACGACGAAGAAGCCGCAGCCGCCGCGATTGCCGCGCAGTCCGGTGAGCGTAAGGTCGGTCGTAACGATCCGTGCCCATGCGGTTCCGGTAAAAAATACAAACAGTGCCATGGCCGTCTGAGCTAAGCCTGAAACACACCTGAAAGGCGCAGATATCTGCGCCTTTTTTATGGACGTAAGACAATGAAAATACTGCAAATCGCTGTCGGGATCATTCGCAATTCAGATAACCAAATCTTTATTACCCAGCGTGCAGCGGATGCGCACATGGCAAATAAATGGGAGTTTCCGGGCGGCAAAATCGAGTCTGGCGAGACGCCGGAACAGGCGCTGGCCCGCGAACTTCAGGAAGAGGTGGGGATCACCCCGCTCGGTGCGACCCTGTTCGACAAACTGGAATATACCTTCCCCGATCGCCATATCACGCTGTGGTTCTGGCTGGTGGAAAGCTGGGAGGGGGAGCCCTGGGGCAAAGAGGGACAGCTTGGAAACTGGGTGATGCTGAGCGCGCAGGATGCCGATAAATTCCCACCGGCAAACGCGCCTGTCATTGCCCGTTTAGTGGACAATCTGTAAGCCTGCCGGACAAAGCGCCAGCAGGCATTAAACGTTACTGCTGGCTTTCACTCCAGTCATCGCTGTCAGAGAGATCGCCTTCGCTTGGAATGCGTTTCTCTTCCGCGGCCCACTCACCCAGATCGATCAGCTGGCAACGCTTGCTGCAAAAAGGACGAAACGGGCTCTGCTCGCCCCAGATGACGGGCTTCCCACAGGTGGGGCAGTTCACGGTAGTAACATCAGACATCTTAACTCCTTAACAACACGCCAGTTCAAAGTCCAGGCGTTCCGGCACCAGGCCATGTTCACTGTCGAGCGGCATGAAACGAATCGCAAAGCGGCTTTTATGGCCTGAAATCTGCGGATAAAGCTGAGCGGCAAGGGGCAACTGCAGGCGCAGCAGATCGGCATCTTCCCCATTATCCTGATAAAAACCGTTCAGGCTGGTTTGCTTGCGGAACGGCGCGGAGTTGCGGATCAGGTCGAGGATCAGCGTCAACGCCTGGTTCAACGGCTCAAGGCTGACCAGCCAGTTTTGTACCTGGATATCGCGCTGCTCCTGCGGCATATGCAGCCAGATGTGCAGGGTCGGTAAATCGAAACTGCAGCAGCCGCCGGGAATGCTCAGACGCTGACGCACCAGCGCTACCAGGCGGTCTTCCCGCAGAAACTGGCCGATACGGGGTGCTGCCATTAACACTCCGCTGCTGTTTTTCAGCTGCTGGCGCAGACTGTCGATGCGGCTGTTGTCCACTCCCGGCACTTCTGCCCAGGCCTGCAATTTACGCTGCTGACGCTCCAGTTCTTTTACTAAATCAGTGCGGACTTCGCCACGCTCTAACACATCCAGCAGGTCGCCCACGTTACGGAAAAAATGCAGCGCCGTGGTGTGGTCGTGAACCGGAAGCAGGCTCGAAAGCTGCTGGATTAAAAACTCAATGCGCAGCCAGGTGCGCATTTTTTCATTGAGGGGATGCTCAAAAAGAACGTGGGTGTGCATTAGGCTTTTTCCTGTAAAACGGCCTGCGCCAGGTATTGCTGATGCAGGCGAGCCACATCCGATGCAATGGCATCCGGTGCGCCGTTATTATCAATAACATCATCCGCGACGGCCAGACGCGCTTCACGCGTGGCCTGCGCGGCAAGAATTTGTTCCGCATGTTCACGCCCGACGTTATCGCGGGCAATGGTGCGCTGAATTTGTGTTGCCGGGGAGACGTCCACCACCAGCACCCGGTCCGCTTTGTCATGGAGATTATTTTCCACAAGAAGCGGGACAACCCAGAGCACATAGGGTGACGTTGCTTGCGCTATCTGCTTCTGCGTCTCCTGCTGGATAAGCGGGTGAAGCAGGGCGTTAAGCCAGGCTTTCTCTTCAGGGTGGGCAAAAATGCGTTCGCGCAGCTTACGGCGATTAAGGGTGCCGTCAGGTGCGATCGTATCGTTGCCGAAATGTTCTGCGATAGCGCGTAATGCGGGTGTACCGGGTTCTACCACCTGGCGGGCAAGGATGTCGGCATCAATTATTGTGACGCCCAGACGAGAGAAGGCTTCTGCCACAGTGCTTTTGCCACTGCCAATGCCTCCCGTTAGTGCAACGATGTACCCCATTAAATAAAATCCTGGGAAATATTCATTATTGATATCAATTGCTTAAGATTTAATCTTTTATCAGCAAAGATTAAGCTCTGCTTACGTACTTTTTACCAGGTAAATTTATAGGATTGTAGCGTAAAAAAAGTGATTTTCGCAGTCTTGCGCAACAGGTATTAGTGCGTATGATAGCGTCACTGGAGTTGTGTGTTACGTTTTTTCGACATTTACCCCAGTACCCCAGGAATCCGCAAATGCGTATCGAAGAAGATCTGAAGTTAGGTTTCAAAGACGTTCTTATCCGCCCTAAACGTTCTACTCTGAAAAGTCGCTCCGACGTTGAACTTGAACGTCAATTCACCTTTAAGCATTCCGGTCAGACCTGGTCTGGCGTACCTGTTATCGCCGCGAATATGGATACCGTCGGGACGTTTGCCATGGCAAAAGCGCTGGCCTCCTTCGACATTCTGACCGCTGTGCACAAGCATTACAGCGTTGAGGAGTGGAATGCATTTGCAGGTTCCGTATCTGAAAACGTGCTGAAACACGTGATGGTTTCCACCGGCACCTCTGATGCCGATTTCGAAAAAACAAAACAGATTCTGATTGCGAATCCAAACCTAAACTTCGTCTGTATTGATGTGGCGAATGGTTACTCCGAGCACTTCGTTCAGTTCGTCAGCAAGGCGCGTCAGGCCTGGCCGACCAAAACCATTATTGCGGGTAACGTGGTTACCGGTGAAATGTGTGAAGAGCTGATCCTGTCCGGCGCAGACATCGTGAAAGTGGGCATCGGCCCGGGCTCCGTCTGCACAACGCGTGTAAAAACTGGCGTTGGCTATCCGCAGCTGTCAGCAGTTATCGAGTGTGCTGATGCAGCCCACGGCCTGGGCGGCCAGATCATCAGCGACGGTGGATGCACCATGCCGGGCGACGTGGCGAAAGCCTTCGGCGGCGGCGCAGACTTCGTGATGCTGGGCGGTATGCTGGCGGGCCACGAAGAGAGCGGCGGCACCGTGGTTGACGAAAACGGTGAAAAATTCATGCTCTTCTACGGCATGAGCTCTGAATCTGCGATGAACCGCCACGTGGGTGGTGTTGCGCAGTATCGTGCCGCTGAAGGTAAAACCGTTAAGCTGCCTCTGCGCGGCCCGGTTGAGAATACGGCGCGTGACATCCTGGGCGGCCTGCGTTCCGCATGCACCTACGTGGGTGCATCCCGCCTGAAAGAACTGACCAAGCGCACGACCTTTATCCGCGTTCAGGAACAGGAAAACCGCGTCTTCAACAGTCTGTAATGCCTCTCGCTGGCGCGTCCCGCGCCAGCGTTATCCCGCACTCATCGCATCCCCCAGATGGAAAATCGGCAGATACATCGCCACCACCAGCGTGCCGATAATCAGTCCCGTCACAATCAACAATAATGGCTCCAGCAGCGAGGCAAGATTGTCCGCCTGCTGAAAGGTCTGCTCATTGTGATGCTGCGCCAGATTGCTCAGCATGGTGTCCAGCGCACCCGATGCCTCGCCTGTGCGTACCAGCTGAATGCAGAGTGGCGTAAAAATCGCGGCGTCGTGCAGGGCTGACCAGATGGGCATACCCTGCATAATGCGATGCCGTATCGTCTGTAATTTCTCCCGCCAGAAGGGGCACTCCAGCGTCTCCTCCGTACTTTCCAGCCCCTGTATAAAAGCGATGCCCGCCTGTTGCGTGAGGGACAGAACGGTAAAGATCTGGCTAAGCTTTTGCCCCCGCACCAACTGGCCAATCACGGGGCTGGTCAGCAGCAGACGCTGGGTGGCGTACTGCCATCGTCGTTTGCGCCGAAGAAACAGCAGGCCCGATATGATTGCCAGCAGGCTTAACAGCAGTACAGCGCCCTGCTCCTGGAGCGCATTTGCCAGCCCCATGACGGCCCGGGTCAGGGTAGGTAAGGGGGTGTTAAAGGTTTTGTAGATCGCAGCGAACTCCGGCAACACCAGCGTCACCATCGCCAGCACCACCGCGACCGCCAGACTGAGAATGATCACCGGATAGCGCAGCGCTTTCTTTACCTTTGCGCTGAGCTGCTGCTGGGTTTTTTGCTGGTGCGCCAGCTGACGGCAACATTCATCCAGCTTGCCGGTCAGCTCCCCGGTTTTAATCATCGAGATATAGAGCGGCGGGAAGACGTGCGGCCACTTTTTCAGGGCGTCAGAGAAGGCGCATCCGGCGCTGAGGTCATCGGCGATGCTTTGCAACAGCGCCTGCCATTGCCGGGCCGGATGCTGTTGCGCCAGAAGCGACAGCCCTGCCGACAGCGTTAAGCCCGCCTGCAGCAGCGTCGCCAGCTGGTGGATAACATCGTAGCGATGCTGCGCCTGCCAGCGACTCTGCTGCGCGCATCGTCTGAGCTCAAGGGGGACAAGCTCTTTGCCCTGCAGGACTGTCCATGCCGTTTGTTTGTCGGGCGCCCAAAGCGCGCCCGCCTGGCGTTCCCCTTGTGGGCTGAGTGCTCGCCAGCGCCAGAGCTGATTACCTGCCATCCGGGGCACCCAGCATCTGCACCACCTCTTCGAGGGTGGTGTGGCCCTGTTCTACCGCCATGCAGCCATGTTCAAACAGCGTGACCATGCCCGTCTGTCGGGCCAGTTTTTCGATCTCTTCCACCGCAGCTCCGCTGGCAATGGCCGAGCGCAGTTCGCGGGTAATAACCATTACCTCGAAGATGGCCACACGGCCATAAAAACCGTGATAGCAGCGGTCGCAACCCACCGGCAGCCAGTGCGGCAGAGGGCGAGGCCACAGCGCCTGCGGTAGCGGCGTATCCCTTAGGGCCTCCTGACGACAGTGCGGACACAGCCGACGGACCAGCCGCTGGGCAATCACCAGAGACAACGCCGAGGAGATCATCCAGCGCGCCACCCCCATCTGCTGCAGACGTACCAGCGTTTCGGCGGTGGAGTTGGTATGCAGCGTCGACAGCACCAGATGGCCGGTCTGTGCGGCGTTGATGGCGATCTCCGCCGTTTCGCCATCGCGTATTTCGCCCACCATGATGATGTCCGGATCCTGACGTAACAGCGCGCGCAGTACGCTCTGGAAGGTTAACCCCGCCCGGGGGTTAATGGGGGTCTGGTTTAGCCCATCAAGCGGGATTTCGACAGGATCTTCGACGCTGCAGATGTTCACTGCAGGCGTGTTGCGGGCCTGCAACGCGCTGTACAGGGTGACGGTTTTGCCGCTTCCGGTGGGCCCGGTCACCAGAATCAGCCCCTGGGATTTATGCAGCGCTCCGGCGAATAATCGCTGCTGGGTTGTGCTCATGCCCAGCTGATCGAGCAAAAGTGCCTGTTGCTCCTGCTGCAGAAGCCGCAGGACGATTTTTTCTCCGCTGCGACAGGGGAGCGTGGCAATACGAAACGAGACGGGAGCCCCTGAAAGTTCAACCGTAAATTGCCCATCCTGGGGTAAGCGCCGCTCGGCGATATCCAGGTTGCCCAGCACCTTCAGCCTGGCGATAAGCGTTGTGCCCAGCTCGGATGAGAGGGGCTGTTGCGGGTACAGCACGCCATCGATGCGCAAGCGGATCTGCCAGCTCTCGTCGGCGGGCTCGATATGAATATCCGAGGCCCGCTGACTCATCGCCTGCATCAGGGTGCGGTTCAGGATCTCAATGGCGGAACTCGTGGCGCTGGCGACGGCGGGCAGATGCGATTCTGACGCGGTTTGCCGGTGCTTCTCCATTCTCTCGCTGGTCCAGCATTCGATATCGATCCTTTTCTGTGTGGCGAAACGTAGCGCCTCCAGTAGCTCAGACGGCGGGTTACCGACAACCGCGATAGTGATTTTGTCCGGATCGCGATTCAGCAGCTGGGCGTTATGACGCTGACACAGGGCCATTAACCGATCAGGATTCATTGCCTTTCTCCTCACCGGCCGTAAAGCGGAACACCTCTTCACAGGCCTGCTTCAGGGCACCGTCTGCGGCAATGGTACAGACGCGCTTCCAGCCGGTGATGCCATTGCCGTTATCCCACTGCGGCGTCATGACCACCTCCAGACCGTTCAGGCTCTCCTGTCCCGTCAGGGTGATGGCAACTTTGGCGATGCTCATGCCTGAGACATAGCGGGATGTCGCGGGGGAGGGGACACCGTTCACGCCCGCATCGCAGCTATCTGTCCCGCCATGATCGAGCGCGCAGAGTTCGACGGCGGTACGGTAGGGCAGGAAGGTTTGCAGCATATCGGTGAGGGCGGCTTTTCGCAGGTAGTTCTGATAGGCCGGAATGCCGATGGCACTCAGAATGGCGACGATGCCGATGACAACCATTAATTCGATGAGGGTAAATCCTTTTTGTCTTTCCATGATTCGCTCCTTGTTTAGACTGGCACTACTGTGGCAGGCAGACAAACCGGGGGCGAGCGGCAAAAAGCGTTTCGTGAAGCGGGATTCAGAGGGATGTGCTGGCGTTTCAGTGAGGTGCAGCGGGCTTGCGAGAGAGGTCGTAAATCTGGCAAGCCCGGCCGGTGCAGACCGGGCTTTATGTCACTTAGCGAAAGCGCATCGACAGGTCGAGGGCGCGAATGTGTTTGGTCAGCGCGCCAACGGAGATGAAATCGACGCCGGTTTCGGCAAATTCACGTAAGGTTTCACGCGTCACGTTGCCTGATACCTCCAGTCGGGCCTGGCCGTTGGTGCGTTTCACGGCTTCACGCATTTGCTCAGTTTCGAAGTTATCCAGCATGATGATGTCAGCGCCGGCTTTCAGCGCATCCTCCAGCTCCTGCAGGCTTTCCACTTCCACTTCGACCGGCACGTCCGGATGCAGCCAGAAGGCTTTCTCCACCGCCTGGCGTACGGAGCCGGAGGCAATAATATGGTTCTCTTTGATCAGGAACGCATCGGACAGCCCCAGACGGTGGTTCGCACCGCCGCCGCACAGCACGGCGTATTTCAGCGCGGTGCGCAGGCCCGGCAGGGTTTTACGCGTATCCAGCAGCTGGGTGTTGGTGCCTTCGAGCAGGTCAACATAGCTGCGCACTTCGCTTGCCACGCCGGAGAGCGTCTGGACAAAGTTAAGCGCGGTGCGTTCACCGGTGAGCAGCACGCGTGAAGGCCCCTCAAGTTCAAACAGCGGCTGGTTAGCCTTGATGCTGTCGCCGTCTTCAACATGCCACGTAACCTGGACCCGATCCCCGGCCAGTTGCGTAAAGACTTCTTCCACCCAACGTTTACCACAGAAAACCCCGTCCTCACGGGTAATAACGACGGCATGCGAACGGGCATCTTCCGCCAGCAGCTGGGCGGTAATGTCGTTGTCAGCGTTGACGTCTCCGCCCAGATCTTCGCGCAGCGCGTTGGCGACGCTTGCCGGAATATCCATATTTATACGTTCCAGCAGTACGTTACGTCTGTGGTCGGGGTTGTAGCGGCGTGGCGGCATGTTAAAACTCCAAATTGGTAACGAATCATAAGATTGAAACATGCTACTCTGAACCGGGAATCAGCACCATATATAAGGAGATCCTGCATGCACTCAGAACATGGCTGGCTGGCAGATGCACGGCGCGTTCCTTCGCCACACCACGATTGCCGCCCGGAAGATGAAATTCCGTCGCTGCTGGTTGTGCATAACATCAGCCTGCCGCCCGGCGAGTTTGGCGGCCCGTGGATTGACGCATTATTCACCGGGACAATCGATCCTGATGCTCACCCCTTCTTCGCGGAAATCGCCCACCTGCGCGTTTCTGCCCATTGTCTGATTCGTCGTGACGGCGAGATCGTCCAGTATGTTCCTTTCGATAAACGAGCCTGGCATGCGGGCGTGTCTCAGTATCAGGGGCGTGAACGCTGCAATGACTTTTCTATCGGCATTGAGCTTGAAGGGACAGATACGCTGCCCTACACCGACGCGCAATATGAGCAGCTGGCCGCGGTAACGCGCACGCTGATTTCGCTCTATCCGGCTATCGCCCGCAACCTGACCGGGCATAGCGATATTGCGCCGCAGCGCAAGACCGATCCCGGCCCGGCGTTTGACTGGGAAAGATTTAAAACCTTGCTTACCGCCCTGTCAGAAAAGGAGATGACATGACGTTATTTACCATGCTGCTGGTGATGATTGCTGAGCGTTTATTTAAGCTGGGCGAACACTGGCATCTGGATCATCGGATGGAAGTGCTGTTTCGTCGCATCCGCCACTTTTCCATGATCCGCACGATGCTGATGACGGCGGGCGTGATGGTGGTGGTGTTCCTGCTGCTGCGCTCGCTGTATGGCCTGTTCTTCAACGTGCCGCTGCTGGTGGTGTGGATCCTGCTCGGCGTGCTCTGTATTGGCGCAGGGAAGGTGCGTCTGCATTATCATGCCTATCTGAAGGCCGCCACCAACAATGATGCTCATGCCCGTGGGGCAATGGCTAGCGAGCTAACGCTTATTCACGGTATCCCGCCGGAGTGCGATGAACGCGAATTTTTACGCGAACTACAGAACGCGCTGCTGTGGATTAACTTCCGCTATTATCTGGCGCCGTTGTTCTGGTTTGTGGTGGGGGGCGCATGGGGCCCGGTTCTGCTGATGGGCTATGCGTTCTTACGTGCCTGGCAGAGCTGGCTGGCACGCTATCTGACCCCGCACGAGCGTTTACAGTCCGGTATCGACGCGATCCTGCACGTGGTGGACTGGTTGCCGGTACGGCTGTTCGGCGTGGTGTATGCCCTGATTGGCCACGGCGAGAAAGCCCTGCCGGCGTGGTTCGCTTCGCTGGGGGATCGCCATACCTCACAGTATCTGGTGTTAACGCGTCTGGCGCAGTTCTCTCTGGCGCGTGAGCCGCATACGGATAAGATCGAAACGCCAAAAGCGGCCGTTTCGATGGCCAAGAAAACCTCTTTTGTGGTGGTGGTGATTGTGGCGCTGCTGACCATTTACGGCACGCTGATCTAAACCAGCGTGCCGCAGGCCTTACACTGTATCAGCTGACGGGATGCCGAAATCGGGCATCCCGTTTTCTTTCCAGACAACGGTTTTCAGGCGGGTGTGGCGGTTCGGATCGTACAGCGGATCGCCCTCGATCTCGGTGTAGTTGCGCGCATGGTAAACCAGTACGTCTTCACCGTCCGGCGTTTGGGTAAAGCTGTTGTGCCCCGGCCCGTACTGGCGGTTCTCGTAGCTGGTGGTGAATACCGGCTGCGGGGATTTATGCCAGTTCGCCGGGTTGCGTGGGTCGGCATTGAGGTCGATCCACAGCAGTCCCATGCAGTAGTTTTCATCGGTGGCGCTGGCGGAGTAGCTGATAAACAAGCGGTCACCGTGGAACAGAACCGCCGGGCCTTCATTGACCCAGAATCCGCGGCACTCCCAGTCATATTCCGGTTTGCTGAGCATCACCGGTTCGCCTTTGAGCGTCCATGGATTTTCCATTTCGCACAGATAAAGGTTCGAGTTACCGGCGATGTCCGGGGCTTTTTGTGCCCAGAGATACCAGCGTTTGCCCTGGTGAACAAAGGTGGTCGCATCCAGCGCAAAGGTGTCGAACGGGGTGGTGATTTGCCCTTTCTCTACCCAGGTACCGGTGAGCGGATCGTTGTCGCTACATTCCAGGGCAAACATCCGGTGCTGGAACATACCGAGCTTGTCCAGCGCCTGGGTATGGGTGGCGGCAAAGTAGATGTACCATTTGCCGTCGATACAGTGCAGTTCCGGCGCCCAGATAAGCTCACTCATCGGGCCGGTCTCAGGCTTGCGCCAGACCACGACCTGCTCCGCGCTGCGCAGTCCGTCCAGCGAGTCGGCGCGGCGGATTTCCAGCCGGTCGTACTCCGGGACCGAGGCAATAAAGTAGTACTCTCCTTCATGGCGAAGAATGTACGGATCGGCGCGTTGTTCAATAAATGGGTTTGGCCAGGTTTGCATTTGGCTCTCCTTATTTAGTCTCAGCGGCTTTGAGTTCCTGATAGTCGTTCAGCTCGCGATAGTTGTTCCGGCGTTTCTCCAGATCTTGCTGAATCTGCTTCATGGTTTCGCGGTCCACCTTCAGCAGACGCACCACGCCTGCGGTAATGAGATACCCGACGCCAGGGATCACGGTGAAGAGCAGGACGATGCCGTTGATGGCGTCAGCGCTTTGCGCTTTTGCACCCGCATCATAACCGTACCAGGAGAGCAGGAAGCCCACCATGGCACCGGCAATCGCCAGCCCGAGCTTGAGGAAGAAGATGTTGCCGGAGAAGCTGATCCCGGTGATACGTTTACCGGTTTTCCATTCGCCGTAGTCATCCACGTCGGCCATCAGGGACCAGTGCAGCGGAGACGGGATCTGGTGCAGGATGTTCAGCAGGAAGTAGAGCACCACGATGGTTACGGTGGCTTTCGGATCGAAGAAATAGAAGGCGGTTGAGAAGATCGCCAGCACGATGTTGGTCCAGAAGAAGACCTTCAGCTTACACCAGCGGTCGGTCAGCACTTTTGCCAGCACGCTGCCCAGCATCATCCCTACCACGCCCAGGCTGATAAACAGGGTCGCGAAGTGGGTGCTCTGGCCCATTACCCAGGTGACGTAGTACATGGTGGCCGCCATGCGGATGAAGCCCGGGCAGACGTTGCAGAGGGTCAGCAGCAAAATGCGCACCCACTGGTCGTTCTTCCACACGTCCTTGAGATCGTTTTTCAGTTCGTCATTGGTTTGCACCGCCGGTTGCACACGCTCGCGCACGGTAGAGAAGCTGAACAGGAACATGCAGGTGCCAATCAGCGCCAGCACGGTCATCGCCATCTGGTAGCCCTTGGCCTTGTCCTCACCGCCGAACCAGTCGGCCATCGGCAGCAGGGTCAGGGACAGCAGCAGGGTGGCAATACCCACCAGCACAAAGCGGTAGGACTGACAGGCAACACGCTCTTTCGGATCGTTGGTGATAACCCCGCCCAGCGAGCAGTACGGAATATTAATCGCCGTATAGGTCAGAGAAAGCAGGAAATAGGTGACAAAGGCATAGATAACTTTGCTGTTGTAGGTCCAGTCCGGGGTGGTGAACATCAGGATACTGAACAGCGCATAAGGGAAAGCGATCCACAGCAGCCATGGACGAAATCGCCCATACTTACTGCGGGTACGGTCGGCGATAGCGCCCATGATCGGGTCGGTAACGGCATCAATGACGCGCACCGAGAGCAGCAGGACGCCCACCAGCGCAGGGGCCAGGCCGAAAATGTCCGTATAAAAATAGTTCACAAACAACATGATGGCGCCAAAGATGATGTTGCACCCGGCATCACCCATCCCATAGCCGATCTTTTCTTTCACTGATAGTTTATTGTTATCCATCGACGTTTCTCCGAGTAACGGTATGGAGAGAATTATTCGCTGGCAAAGCAAAATATGCGTTGCAGTATAACGTCGGTGATATGGATAAAATTGCTGTAGGCGGGAAAGTGTGAGGAAGGTAACAACCCTCTGCACCCGGTAAAGGTGCAGAGGGGAGGGGATTAGTGCGCTTTTACCGCTTTGGCATTTTTCTGTTTACACATGTAGCCCACGCCGAGGATCACAATCCAGACCGGGATCAGGTAGACCGAAATAGCCATGCCTGGGGTCATCAGCATGATAACCAGTACGGCTGCCATGAACAGCAGGCAAACCCAGTTACCCAGCGGGTAGAGCAGGGCAGGGAAGCGTGTTTTCACGCCCTGCTGCTGCTTGGCACGACGGAACTTCATGTGCGCCAGGCTAATCATCGCCCAGTTGATCACCAGAGCAGATACCACCAGCGCCATCAGCAGGCCGAAGGCCGATTCCGGTGCCAGGTAGTTGATCAGCACGCACAGTGCGGTCACCACAGCCGACACGATAATGGTATTCACCGGCACGCCACGCTTATCCACGTTGAGCAGCGCTTTCGGGGCGTTGCCCTGCTGGGCCAGGCCGAACAGCATACGGCTGTTACAGTAAACGCAGCTGTTGTAAACCGACAGTGCCGCGGTCAGTACCACCACGTTCAGCGCGTTCGCCACGAAGGTGTCGCCCAGCTCGTGGAAGATCAGGACAAACGGGCTGGTGTCAGCGGTAACGCGGGTCCACGGCAGCAGCGAGAGCAGCACGGCCAGCGAGCCCACATAGAAGATCAGGATACGGTAGATAACCTGGTTAGTGGCTTTCGGGATGCTCTGCTCCGGGTTGTCGGCTTCCGCAGCGGTGATACCCACCAGTTCCAGACCGCCGAAGGAGAACATGATGATCGCCATCATCATCACCAGCCCGGTCATGCCGTGCGGCAGGAAGCCGCCCTGATCCCAGAGGTTGCTCACGGAAGCCTGCGGGCCGCCGTTGCCGCTGAACAGCAGCCAGCCGCCGAACAGGATCATTGCCACAACCGCGATAACTTTAATAATGGCGAACCAGAACTCCATCTCCCCGAACACTTTGACGTTGGTCAGGTTGATGGCGTTGATCACCACAAAGAAGACCGCCGCTGAGGCCCAGGTTGGGATTTCAGGCCACCAGAACTGGATGTATTTCCCGACCGCGGTCAGTTCCGCCATCGCGACAAGGACGTACAGCACCCAGTAGTTCCAGCCGGACGCAAAACCGGCAAAGCTACCCCAGTATTTGTAAGCAAAATGGCTGAAGGAACCGGCTACCGGCTCTTCGACCACCATTTCACCCAGCTGACGCATAATAAGGAATGCAATAAAACCGGCAATGGCGTAGCCCAGAATAATTCCCGGACCGGCAGACTGAATGACCGATGCGCTACCCAGGAACAGGCCTGTGCCAATAGCGCCACCAAGAGCAATAAGCTGTATATGGCGGTTTTTGAGGCCGCGCTTTAGCTGATCGCCGTGCTGTTGACCTTCCATTATAAAACCTCGTGTGTGGTTGTTATGTTCACGCTCGGGCGTGTGTAATTATGAAATTCCATTTCATGTATTTATAAGTTTACGGTTCAATTGGCTGAAATAAACGGATGTGTCTTCCGTAATCGGAAGAATAGTGGTAAGCGACAGCGAATGCACCTGCTTTATGCGAGGAGAAAGCGAGTTCGAATAAAAAGAAAGCATTTGTAAATCGTCCCGTTTAAGTCCCTTTATCAACCTATAGAATAAAAATGCTCCATAAGTGGGCAGATTTTCATTTTTTACTCCGCTAAATCGGTTCAGATCGCACTTTCCACCGTTTCATTAAAGTTAAAACTGCCTCTTTTGGGGTAATCAATTCATTTGTGCAGAGTTACATTTTTGAAACGTTATTTCTGTAAGGTTGTTAAAATAAGCAGGGTTTAATGATTTCAATCAAAACCAATATGGACACAAGGTGAATACTTTGTTACTTTAGCGATACGAACATGAAATTGGTAAGACCAATTGACTCCGGGCAAAAAGGCGTAAGACAGGGAATATGGCCTACAGCAAAATTCGCCAACCAAAATTATCCGATGTGATTGAGCAGCAGCTGGAGTTTTTGATCCTTGAGGGGACCCTGCGCCCCGGTGAAAAACTACCACCTGAACGCGAACTGGCTAAACAGTTCGACGTTTCCCGTCCCTCGCTGCGTGAGGCGATCCAACGCCTCGAAGCCAAGGGCCTTCTGCTTCGTCGCCAGGGTGGCGGAACCTTTGTGCAAAACAGCCTGTGGCAGAGTTTCAGCGACCCGTTAGTGGAGCTGCTCTCCGACCACCCAGAATCCCAGTTTGATCTGCTTGAGACCCGTCACGCGCTTGAAGGCATCGCGGCCTATTACGCGGCGCTGCGCAGCAATGATGCCGATCGCGAGCGTATCCGCGAGCTGCATCAGGCCATCGAACGGGCCCAGGAATCCGGCGATCTCGACGCCGAATCCGACGCCGTTGTCCAGTATCAAATTGCCGTCACCGAAGCTGCCCACAACGTGGTGCTACTCCATCTGCTACGCTGCATGGAGCCAATGCTTGCCCAAAACGTTCGTCAGAATTTTGAATTGTTGTATGCCCGCCGGGAGATGCTTCCGCTGGTCAGCAACCATCGCACCCGAATCTTCGAGGCGATAATGGCCGGGGAGCCGGAGCAGGCGCGTGAAGCGTCGCACCGTCACCTGGCTTTCATTGAGGAAATCTTGCTGGACCGCAGCCGTGAACAGTCGCGTCGCGAACGTTCATTACGCCGCATACAGCAACGAAAGGATTAAGCGCCAGTTTTTTAGAGCGCGGCAACTAAACGCAGAACCTGTCTTATTGCGCTTTTAGTTTTCGAAATAGTTCGGGTTGTATCGCGGCGGCAAGCGCGCGAATCCCCAGGAGCATAGTTAACTATGTGACTGGGGTGAGGAAGCGCAGCCAACAAAGAGACAGCCTGAAATATGAAGAAAAGAAAGTGCAATGGGACAGGTTCCAGACAAATCAACGTATTAGATAGATAAGGAATACCCCCATGTCAGAACGTCTCCAAAATGACGTGGATCCGATCGAAACTCGCGACTGGCAACAGGCGATCGAATCGGTCATCCGTGAAGAAGGTGTTGAGCGCGCTCAGTATCTGATTGAACAGATGCTTTCTGAAGCCCGCAAAGGCGGTGTGAAAGTAGCTGCAGGTGCAGGGGCTAACAACTACGTAAACACGATTGCCGTCGAAGACGAACCGGAATACCCGGGCAATCTGGATCTGGAACGCCGCATCCGTTCTGCAATTCGCTGGAACGCCATCATGACCGTTCTGCGCGCGTCCAAAAAAGATCTGGAGCTGGGCGGCCACATGGCTTCCTTCCAGTCTTCCGCAACCGTTTATGAAGTGTGCTTTAACCACTTCTTCCGCGCGCGCACCGAGAAAGACGGCGGCGACCTGGTGTACTTCCAGGGCCACATCTCTCCGGGCGTCTACGCACGTGCGTTCCTGGAAGGTCGTCTGACTGAAGAGCAGATGAACAACTTCCGTCAGGAAGTTCACGGTAAAGGTCTGTCTTCTTATCCGCACCCGAAACTGATGCCAGAATTCTGGCAGTTCCCGACCGTATCTATGGGTCTGGGTCCAATCGGTGCGATCTACCAGGCTAAATTCCTGAAATATCTGGAACACCGTGGCCTGAAAGACACCTCCCAGCAGACCGTATACGCCTTCCTGGGCGACGGCGAGATGGATGAGCCAGAATCTAAAGGTGCGATCACCATCGCAACCCGTGAGAAGCTGGACAACCTCTGCTTCATCATCAACTGTAACCTGCAGCGTCTGGATGGTCCGGTAACCGGTAACGGCAAGATCATCAACGAACTGGAAGGCATCTTCGCAGGTGCTGGCTGGAACGTGATTAAAGTCATGTGGGGCGGTCGTTGGGATGAGCTGCTGCGTAAAGACACCAGCGGTAAACTGCTCCAGCTGATGCAGGAAACCGTTGACGGCGACTACCAGACCTTCAAATCCAAAGACGGTGCCTATGTACGTGAGCACTTCTTCGGTAAATACCCTGAGACCGCAGCCCTGGTTGCAGACTGGACTGACGATCAGATCTGGGCCCTGAACCGTGGTGGTCACGATCCGAAGAAAGTCTACGCTGCACTGAAAAAAGCGCAGGACACCAAAGGCAAAGCAACTGTAATCCTGGCGCATACCGTTAAAGGTTATGGCATGGGTGACACTGCCGAAGGTAAAAACATCGCGCACCAGGTTAAGAAAATGAACATGGACGGCGTGCGTTATATCCGCGACCGTTTCAACGTTCCAGTGACCGACGAGCAGGTTGAAAACCTCTCTTACATCACCTTCCCGGAAGGTTCTGAAGAGCACACCTATCTGCACGCCCAGCGTCAGAAGCTGAACGGCTACCTGCCGTCTCGCCAGGTGAACTTCACTGAGAAACTGGAACTGCCAGCGCTGGAAGACTTCTCTCAGCTGCTGGAAGAGCAGAACAAAGAGATCTCCACCACTATCGCCTTCGTGCGTGCCCTGAACGTGATGCTGAAGAACAAGTCGATCAAAGATCGTCTGGTTCCAATCATCGCTGACGAAGCGCGTACCTTTGGTATGGAAGGTCTGTTCCGTCAGATCGGTATCTACAGCCCGAACGGTCAGCAGTACACCCCGCAGGACCGCGAGCAGGTTGCATACTACAAAGAAGACGAGAAAGGTCAGATCCTGCAGGAAGGTATCAACGAGCTGGGCGCAGGCGCATCCTGGCTGGCTGCTGCGACCTCTTACAGCACCAACAACCTGCCGATGATCCCGTTCTACATCTACTACTCCATGTTCGGTTTCCAGCGTATCGGTGACCTGTGCTGGCAGGCTGGCGACCAACAGGCTCGCGGCTTCCTGGTAGGGGGTACTTCCGGTCGTACGACCCTGAACGGTGAAGGTCTGCAGCACGAAGATGGTCACAGCCACATTCAGTCTCTGACTATCCCTAACTGTATCTCTTACGACCCGTCTTACGCGTACGAAGTGGCAGTCATCATGCATGACGGTCTGACCCGTATGTACGGTGAAGCGCAAGAGAACATTTACTACTACATCACCACCCTGAACGAAAACTACCATATGCCGGCTATGCCAGCAGGTGCCGAGGAAGGTATCCGTAAAGGTATCTACAAACTCGAAACCATCGAAGGTAGCAAAGGTAAAGTTCAGCTGCTGGGCTCCGGTTCTATCCTGCGTCACGTCCGTGAAGCAGCGCAGATCCTGGCGAACGACTACGGCGTAGGTTCTGACGTGTACAGCGTCACCTCCTTCACCGAACTGGCGCGTGATGGCCAGGATTGCGAGCGCTGGAACATGCTGCACCCACTGGAAACTCCACGCGTTCCTTACATCGCTCAGGTGATGAACGACGCGCCAGCGGTGGCGTCTACTGACTATATGAAACTGTTCGCTGAGCAGGTTCGTACTTACGTTCCAGCTGATGATTATCGCGTACTGGGTACTGACGGCTTCGGTCGTTCTGACAGCCGCGAAAACCTGCGTCACCACTTCGAAGTTGATGCTTCTTACGTGGTTGTAGCAGCACTGGGCGAACTGGCTAAACGTGGCGAAATCGATAAGAAAGTGGTTGCGGAAGCAATTACCAAATTCAACATCGATGCAGAAAAAGTTAACCCGCGTCTGGCGTAAGAGGTAAAAGAATAATGGCTATCGAAATCAATGTACCGGACATCGGGGCTGATGAAGTTGAAATCACCGAGATCCTGGTCAAAGTAGGCGACAAAGTTGAAGCTGAACAGTCGCTGATCACCGTAGAAGGCGACAAAGCCTCTATGGAAGTCCCGTCTCCTCAGGCTGGCATCGTCAAAGAGATCAAAGTCTCTGTGGGCGATAAAACCGAGACTGGCAAACTGATCATGATTTTCGATTCCGCCGACGGTGCAGCAGCTGCTGCACCTGCGCAGGAAGAGAAGAAAGAAGCTGCTCCGGCTGCCGCTGCTCCAGCAGCTGCCGCGGCAGCGAAAGAAGTTAACGTGCCTGACATCGGCGGTGACGAAGTTGAAGTCACTGAAATCCTGGTGAAAGTGGGCGATACCGTTGCGGCTGAGCAGTCACTGATCACCGTAGAAGGCGACAAAGCCTCTATGGAAGTGCCTGCGCCGTTCGCGGGTACCGTTAAAGAGATCAAGATCAACACCGGTGACAAAGTCTCTACCGGCTCCCTGATCATGGTCTTCGAAGTGGCGGGCGCTGAAGGCGCTGCGGCTCCAGCGAAAGCGGAAGCTGCTCCGGCACAGGCCGCTGCACCAGCAGCCGCTGGCGGCGCGAAAGACGTTAACGTACCTGACATCGGCGGTGACGAAGTTGAAGTGACCGAAGTGATGGTGAAAGTGGGCGACAAAGTTGCCGCTGAACAGTCACTGATCACCGTTGAAGGCGACAAAGCTTCTATGGAAGTTCCTGCGCCATTCGCCGGTACCGTTAAAGAGATCAAAATCAGCACCGGCGACAAAGTCTCTACCGGTTCCCTGATTATGGTCTTCGAAGTAGAAGGCGCTGCGCCTGCAGCAGCTCCGGCTGCCGCTGCTGCTGCTGCACCGGCTCAGGCGGCTAAACCTGCTGCTGCTCCGGCTGCTAAAGCGGAAGGCAAATCTGAGTTTGCTGAAAACGACGCTTACGTCCACGCTACCCCACTGATTCGTCGCCTGGCGCGTGAATTCGGTGTGAACCTGGCGAAAGTGAAAGGGACTGGCCGTAAAGGTCGTATCCTGCGCGAAGACGTTCAGGCTTACGTTAAAGAAGCGGTGAAACGCGCTGAAGCGGCTCCTGCTGCTGCCACCGGCGGCGGTATCCCGGGCATGCTGCCATGGCCGAAAGTGGACTTCAGCAAGTTCGGCGAAATCGAAGAAGTGGAACTGGGCCGTATCCAGAAAATCTCTGGTGCCAACCTGAGCCGTAACTGGGTGATGATCCCGCACGTTACGCACTTCGACAAAACCGATATCACCGATCTGGAAGCGTTCCGTAAACAGCAGAACGCCGAAGCTGAGAAGCGTAAACTGGACGTGAAATTCACCCCAGTGGTCTTCATCATGAAAGCCGTTGCTGCGGCACTTGAGCAAATGCCACGCTTCAACAGCTCCCTGTCCGAAGATGGCCAGAAGCTGACGCTGAAGAAATACATCAACATCGGTGTTGCGGTTGATACGCCAAATGGTCTGGTTGTTCCGGTCTTCAAAGACGTGAACAAGAAGAGCATCACTGAGCTGTCCCGTGAACTGACCGTGATCTCCAAGAAAGCGCGTGATGGCAAGCTGACTGCTGGCGAAATGCAGGGCGGTTGCTTCACCATCTCCAGCATCGGCGGCCTGGGTACTACCCACTTCGCGCCGATTGTTAACGCGCCGGAAGTGGCGATCCTGGGTGTGTCCAAGTCCGCGATGGAGCCGGTATGGAATGGCAAAGAGTTCATGCCGCGTCTGATGATGCCAATCTCTCTGTCCTTCGACCACCGCGTGATCGACGGTGCTGATGGTGCTCGCTTCATTACCATCATCAACAACACCCTGAGCGACATTCGCCGCCTGGTGATGTAATCGAAGAGCCGGCCTGACGGCCGGCTTTTTTCTGGTAATCTCATGAAGTTTGTGTGGTTATTAGCGAAAGCGACAATTCGTGAGCCGTTTGTTGTTTCAAAATTGTTAACAATTTTGTAAACTGCGGGCGGATTGAACGACCCGGTGGACGACGGGTATAAATTAAGAGGTCATGATGAGCACAGAAATCAAAACTCAGGTCGTAGTACTTGGGGCAGGCCCGGCAGGTTATTCCGCAGCATTCCGTGCCGCGGATTTAGGTCTGGAAACCGTCATCGTAGAGCGTTACAACACCCTCGGCGGTGTTTGTCTGAACGTCGGCTGTATCCCTTCTAAAGCGCTGCTGCACGTTGCTAAAGTTATCGAAGAAGCCAAAGCGCTGGCTGAGCACGGTATCGTCTTCGGCGAGCCGAAAACCGATATCGACAAAATTCGTACCTGGAAAGAGAAAGTTATCACCCAACTGACCGGTGGTCTGGCCGGTATGGCCAAAGGCCGTAAAGTGAAAGTGGTAAACGGTCTGGGTAAATTTACCGGGGCAAACACCCTGGAAGTGGAAGGCGAAAACGGCAAAACCGTAATTAACTTCGACAACGCGATCATCGCGGCGGGCTCCCGTCCGATCGAACTGCCGTTCATTCCACATGAAGATCCGCGCGTGTGGGATTCCACCGACGCGCTGGAACTGAAAACCGTTCCAAAACGCCTGCTGGTTATGGGTGGCGGTATCATCGGTCTGGAAATGGGTACCGTGTACCATGCGCTGGGTTCAGAGATTGACGTGGTTGAAATGTTCGACCAGGTTATCCCGGCTGCTGACAAAGACATCGTTAAAGTCTTCACCAAACGCATCAGCAAGAAGTTCAACCTGATGCTGGAAACCAAAGTGACTGCCGTTGAAGCGAAAGAAGACGGTATTTACGTTTCCATGGAAGGCAAAAAAGCCCCTGCGGAAGCACAGCGTTATGACGCGGTGCTGGTGGCTATCGGTCGTGTACCGAACGGTAAAAACCTCAATGCAGGTGCAGCGGGCGTGGAAGTTGACGACCGCGGCTTTATCCGCGTTGATAAACAGCTGCGCACCAACGTGCCGCACATCTTTGCTATCGGCGATATCGTCGGTCAGCCAATGCTGGCACACAAAGGTGTTCACGAAGGCCACGTTGCCGCAGAAGTTATCGCCGGCATGAAGCACTACTTCGACCCGAAAGTGATCCCATCTATCGCGTACACCGAGCCAGAAGTTGCATGGGTTGGTCTGACCGAGAAAGAAGCGAAAGAGAAAGGCATCAGCTACGAAACCGCCACCTTCCCGTGGGCTGCTTCTGGCCGTGCTATCGCTTCCGACTGCGCAGATGGTATGACCAAACTGATCTTCGACAAAGAGACTCACCGTGTGATCGGTGGTGCGATTGTCGGCACCAACGGCGGCGAGCTGCTGGGTGAGATCGGCCTGGCGATCGAAATGGGCTGTGACGCTGAAGACATCGCGCTGACCATCCACGCTCACCCGACTCTGCACGAGTCAGTTGGCCTGGCGGCAGAAGTGTTTGAAGGCAGCATCACCGACCTGCCAAACGCGAAAGCGAAGAAGAAGTAATTCTTCCGGCATGAAAAAAGCGGCTCAAGAGCCGCTTTTTTTTATGCCTGAAAGATTACTGGGCGACCAGCTGCCAGCGGTCGTCCGGTTTAAACGCCGACATCGCTTTCGCTTCCTCTGCCGACTTCTCGCCGAGATTCGCCTGCCACACCCGATCGTCGCCGTTGATCATAAAGCTCATCACCCCGGTTTCGCCGTAGCTTACCGGCCAGGCGATCATCGCGAAGCCTGATTTGGTATCCGGCAGAATACGGAAGTGATAGCCGTGATAACCCTGACCGGGCTCTTTCGGGCTGAAGGCCGGGCCAAGCGGGCTGGGCGCTTCGCCAGGTTTTACCGGCCAGTACAGGCCATCTTTTTTGCCCTCGCTGCTGACAATCTTCTGCGCGTAGTGCGTGGTGAGGGCGTAGTAGCTGTCCTGGGCATCCACATAGGCATGCAGCGCTTCAATGGCGGCGAGCTCGTTGCGACCCACCTCGCGATTCAGGATCTCCTCTTTGGCTTCCTGCATGTCGAAATGCCAGCCTTTGTCGGTTTTCACCACCGGGATCGGCAGCTGCCAGTGGTACTCCCCGACGGTCAGCCATGCCATGTCGCCGTCTATCACCGTATGGTGGTTTACCTGCCAGTCGCGTTTAAAGCGATCCACGGCCTCGGGGTCGACGCCATCCGCCGGTAAGAAGCTGCGCCAGTCTTCTCCGAGAAGGTCGCCCAGCGCCGTTTCGTTCTGCTCGTTGATGGCTTTTGCCAGCGCATCGGTCGCCTGTTCGGGCGTGCTGAAATGGTGTTGGGCAAAGACGCCGGTCGATACCATGAACAACATCATTCCGCTGAGTAGTTTACTTTTCATTGTCGTCTCCCTTAACGATGACGGAATTCACGGTGTTCGCCACCACTGCGGCGCTCAGACATCTGCGCCCGACCGCCGCTGCGTTCGACATTGCGGGCCGTCTGCTGACGGCTCTGCATGCCGCGCTGCTGCTGCGCCTGCCAGTTGGCCGAGCGGCTGTCGTTGCCGCTGAGCGCATTGGCCCGCTGGTGCGTCTGCATCGCACGCTGTTGGTTCTGTGCGGTGCGCTGCTGAGTTTGTGCCTTGCGGGTGGTCTCCTGGCGTGCCGCCGTACGCTGCGTATCGCGCTGGGTGCTGGTAGCCCGTTTCGCCGTTTGCGGTCGATCGTTGTCGTATCCGCGGTAGTTGTTGCGCTGGGAGATTTGATTCAGCTGCTTATTTGCCGCCTGACGCTGCCCGTCGCGGGTGGCAGGACGCGCCGTCTGCGACAGGTTTTTACCCGTTGAACGCTCCATCTGGGTCATTGCCGCCTGGCGCTGGGCGTCGCGGTTGGCACCACCCTGCGGGGCAGCTGTGCTGAGGCTGGTGGTATTCCGGCGCACCGCAGGCGTGTTCTGCGCGTAGCGATTATTTAGCTGGCTGGAGGCATAAGGCACGCCGCCGCGATAGGCCGGGTTGTGCTGCCAGCCACGATTGGCATCAAGCCGCTCCCCGCTGATTTTATTGAAGTTATCCACGTTGATATTGATGTTGTTATCACCGTTTCGCGAATAACCGCCGTGGTGATCGTCATCGTGGTGATGGTGATCCCAGTCGTCATCGTCATCCCAGTCGATGTTGCTGAAGATGGCGTAGGTCGTCGCCACGCCGAGACTAAAGCCAAGCCCTTTGACCAGGCTGTCGGTGAACTGCTCCCCCGGAGGCGGCGGCAGATAGACCGGCGGATAGCTGGTGTTAGGCCAGGTGCCGTAGACCGTGCTGGGGTTGTAGGTCGGGACGTAAACTACCTGCGGATCGGCGGATTCAATCTTGATGACCGTCGGGGCAGGGGCCGGGGTTGATGTGGTCGATGTGGATGTGGTGGACGATGAGCTCACTTTGGCGGGCTCGGTTTTCGTCACGGTGGTCACCTTCTGCTGCGGCGTGGACTGCAGCGCGCCGGTCTGCTGCGCCAGCAGACGTAAGCGCTGGACGGAGTCCATCACATCCTTCGGCTGGGCCAGAAACGCATCGCCGAGACTCTGCACCCACGGCGGGTTTTCCCCCATCAGCGACATCAGCTGCGGGAAGGCGACCAGCGATTTCACGCTCGGATCCCAGGGCTGCCCGGCGACGGCCTGAATAGCCGCATCCCCCTGCATGCGCGGGTTGTCACGCGACCACTGCGCCGCCTGTATCACGTTCGTCGGATAGGTTGCGGCCATTAAAATCTGCGACAGCAGGGCATCCGGATAGAGCGCGATGGGTGCCACCCACTGGTCGATCTGCGCGGCGGTATAGACCACCGGCGCGGGTTGCCCCTGAGCCGGTGCAGGAGCTGATGCAGTTTGTGCTGTCGGTGCGGGCTGTGCCGGCGGTGGTGGCTGAGTGACGGTCTCAGGCGCACGGCTGTTGACGTAGACAACGCCAGATGCGGCTAACAGCCCGGCGCTACACAGGAGAACAAGCAGATGTGGCTTAAAGGGCAACTTCATAGTAAGACTCCGACGAAAGCGAGGCCGTGAGGCGTTTACGTTGCCGCGAGTATATGCACCCGGGTATTACTTTTTTGACTTAAACTGGGAACCGTTGCGAATGGCCTGATAAAGAGTGTGAGCAGTTATTACACAGATTATATCCGATGGCGAAAAACGCGTTGGGGTATTCAAACCCGCTTGCAAGTCATCTTATTGCGTAGCAAAATCTTTCTCGTTGGGGTTTTGCCACAAATCTGCCAACCCGGTGTGCTACCACCGCAAGGCAACAAACTAACCGCTTAAGGGCGGTTTTTTTGTGCCTGAAATTCTTCCCGCCTCGCCGCTATACCATGCTTAACGATTCAGCAAACAATTTAATGTTGCTTTTTTGTAAACGGATTAACACTGTCTGAAAATCCTGCTATGCTGCCCGACGCGGTATCGGGCATATACCCTACAAACTGCTGTCTCACAGGAGCGTGAAGAGAACGCCCGCCGCATATGACAATGAGAGCGAGGAGAACCGTCGTGCTAGAAGAATACCGTAAGCACGTAGCAGAACGTGCCGCCGAGGGGATTGTACCCAAACCTTTAGATGCAACCCAAATGGCCGCGCTCGTCGAGCTGCTGAAGAATCCGCCAAAAGGCGAAGAAGAATTCCTGTTAGATCTGTTGATCAACCGCGTACCGCCAGGCGTAGATGAAGCTGCCTACGTAAAAGCCGGTTTCCTTGCTGCGATTGCCAAAGGCGAAGCAACCTCCCCACTGGTTACCCCTGAAAAAGCGATTGAACTGCTCGGCACCATGCAGGGTGGTTACAACATTCATCCGCTGATTGATGCGCTGGACAGCGACACGCTGGCGCCGATTGCCGCTAAAGCCCTGTCCCACACGCTGCTGATGTTCGATAACTTCTACGACGTAGAAGAGAAAGCCAAAGCGGGCAACCGCTATGCGAAGCAGGTTATGCAGTCCTGGGCTGATGCCGAATGGTTCCTGAGCCGCCCTGCGCTTGCAGAAAAAATGACCGTCACCGTCTTCAAGGTGACCGGTGAAACCAACACCGATGACCTGTCTCCGGCACCGGATGCCTGGTCACGCCCGGATATCCCACTGCACGCCCTGGCGATGCTGAAAAACGCCCGTGAAGGCATTGAGCCGGATCAGCCAGGCGTGGTCGGCCCGATCAAACAGATCGAAGCGCTGGCACAGAAAGGCTTCCCGCTGGCGTACGTCGGTGACGTGGTCGGGACCGGTTCTTCCCGTAAATCGGCAACCAACTCCGTGCTGTGGTTCATGGGTGATGATATCCCGAACGTGCCGAACAAACGCGGCGGCGGTCTGTGCCTCGGCGGTAAAATCGCACCTATCTTCTTCAACACCATGGAAGATGCCGGCGCACTGCCAATTGAAGTGGACGTTAACAACCTGAACATGGGCGACGTGATTGACGTTTACCCGTTCAAAGGTGAAGTGCGTAACCACGAAACCAACGAGCTGCTGGCGAGCTTTGAACTGAAAACCGACGTGCTGATCGACGAAGTGCGTGCTGGTGGCCGTATCCCGCTGATCATCGGTCGTGGCTTGACCACCAAGGCGCGTGAAGCGCTGGGTCTGCCGCACTCAGACGTATTCCGTCAGGCGAAAGACGTGGCGGAAAGCGACCGTGGTTACTCTCTGGCGCAGAAAATGGTAGGCCGCGCGTGCGGCGTAGCCGGTATCCGTCCGGGTGCCTACTGCGAGCCGAAGATGACCTCCGTGGGCTCTCAGGACACCACCGGTCCAATGACCCGTGACGAACTGAAAGACCTGGCGTGCCTGGGCTTCTCTTCTGATCTGGTGATGCAGTCCTTCTGCCATACAGCGGCCTATCCGAAGCCGGTTGACGTCACCACCCACCACACCCTGCCAGACTTCATCATGAACCGCGGCGGTGTCTCCCTGCGTCCGGGCGACGGCGTTATCCACTCCTGGCTGAACCGTATGCTGCTGCCAGATACCGTGGGTACCGGTGGTGACTCCCACACCCGTTTCCCGATTGGGATCTCCTTCCCGGCGGGCTCCGGCCTGGTGGCGTTTGCCGCTGCGACCGGCGTAATGCCGCTGGACATGCCGGAATCCGTTCTGGTGCGTTTCAAAGGTAAAATGCAGCCGGGCATCACCCTGCGCGACCTGGTGCATGCGATCCCGCTGTACGCTATCAAGCAGGGCCTGCTGACCGTTGAGAAGAAGGGCAAGAAGAACATCTTCTCTGGCCGTATCCTCGAGATCGAAGGTCTGCCGGATCTGAAAGTGGAGCAGGCGTTCGAACTGACCGATGCGTCCGCTGAGCGTTCTGCTGCCGGCTGTACCATCAAGCTGAACCAGGCGCCAATCGAAGAGTACCTGACCTCCAACATCGTGCTGCTGAAGTGGATGATTGCAGAAGGCTACGGCGACCGCCGTACGCTGGAGCGTCGTATTCAGGGCATGGAGAAATGGCTGGCGGATCCACAGCTGCTTGAAGCCGACGCTGATGCAGAATATGCCGCAGTGATCGACATCGATCTGGCCGACATTAAAGAGCCAATCCTGTGTGCGCCGAACGATCCGGACGACGCGCGTCTGCTCTCTGACGTTCAGGGCGACAAGATTGACGAAGTGTTCATCGGCTCCTGCATGACCAACATCGGTCACTTCCGTGCGGCCGGTAAGCTGCTGGATACCCATAAAGGCCAGCTGCCAACCCGTCTGTGGGTGGCTCCGCCAACCCGTATGGACGCGGCGCAGCTGACCGAAGAGGGTTACTACAGCGTGTTTGGTAAGAGCGGTGCGCGTATCGAAATCCCTGGCTGTTCCCTCTGTATGGGTAACCAGGCGCGCGTGGCGGACGGTGCGACGGTGGTTTCCACCTCTACCCGTAACTTCCCGAACCGTTTAGGTACGGGGGCAAACGTCTACCTGGCCTCTGCGGAGCTGGCGGCGGTTGCGGCGCTGATTGGCAAACTGCCAACGCCGGAAGAGTACCAGACCTTTGTGGCTCAGGTTGATAAGACTGCGGTGGATACCTATCGCTATCTGAACTTCGACCAGCTCTCTCAGTACACCGAGAAAGCGGACGGGGTTATCTTCCAGACTGCAGTATAAAACCTGACCCCTCACCCTAACCCTCTCCCCATAGGGGAGAGGGAACAATTACACCCTCTCCCCTTTGGGGAGAGGGCCAGGGTGAGGGGTATTTTTTATTTTCATTCCTTCCACCCGTTCCGCTTTTTTTCTTCCTCCGGGCTGCGATAATTACTGCAAGAGCTTTGCAGAGGAAAATACTATGGATTACGAATTTCTGCGTGATATCACCGGTGTGGTGAAAGTGCGTATGTCGATGGGCCACGAAGTGGTCGGTCACTGGTTCAATGAGGAAGTGAAAGAGAACCTGAGCCTGCTCGATGAAGTGGAACAGGCTGCACGCACGGTAAAAGGCAGTGAACGATCCTGGCAACGTGCCGGCCATGAATACACGCTGTGGATGGACGGCGAAGAGGTCATGGTTCGCGCCAATCAGCTGGAGTTTTCCGGCGACGAGATGGAAGAGGGGATGAGCTACTACGATGAAGAGAGTCTGTCGCTGTGCGGCGTAGAGGATTTTCTGCAGGTGGTAGCGGCCTACCGCGAGTTTGTGAAACAGAAATAATATCAGGAGCGTCCCTGCTCCAGACGGGTCTTATACGGTCGCGATATTGCGGCCGTAGTAAATTTCACGCATCTCTTTCCACAGAAGGTCGGTAATGACCTTGCGCTCTTCTTCGCTTAAATCTTCCGGCCGGGTATGGAACATGTAGTGCTTAAGATCGAACTCCTTAAGCAGCATCTTGGTATGGAAGATATTCTCCTGATAGACGTTCACATCCATCATGTCATACAGCGCTTTCATATCCTCGGACATGAAGTTCTGAATCGAGTTAATTTCATGATCGATAAAGTGCTTCATACCGTTGATATCACGGGTAAAGCCGCGCACACGATAGTCGATGGTCACGATGTCAGACTCAAGCTGATGAATTAAGTAATTCAGCGCATTGAGCGGGGAGATCACGCCGCAGGTCGAGACTTCAATATCGGCGCGGAAGGTACATAACCCGCCTTCAGGATGGCTCTCCGGGTAGGTATGCACGCAGATATGGCTTTTATCGAGATGGGCTACCACCGCCTCCGGCAGCGGGCCGGGGTGCTCGGTATGGTCGATGAGCCCAGGATCAACGGGCTCTTCGCTGACCAGAATGGTCACGCTGGCGCCCTGGGGTTCATAATCCTGACGGGCGATGTTCAGGATATTGGCGCCGATAATAGAGCAGGTTTCTGACAGGATCTCGGTCAGTCGGTTGGCGTTATAGAGTTCATCGATATAGGCGATATAACCATCGCGCTCTTCCGCCGTTTTTACATAGCAGATATCGTAAATACAAAAACTCAGGCTTTTGGTCAGGTTGTTAAAGCCATGCAGTTTCAGCTTTTTCAATTCATTCACCCCCTCAGAGCATCTTGCAAATATTGTGGTAAGGCAAAGGCTGCGGTATGCACGGCCGGATTGTAGTAGCGGCAGGCCAGATTCGCCTGCTGGAAGCGCGCCTGAATAATGCCGGTAGAGAGATGGCGCAGGGCTTCGTTGTCCGTCGCCCAGGCAAAGGTCATCACGCCGCCGTAGTAGGTCGGGATCGCCGCCTGGTAGAAGCTGACGTCAGTAAAGTAGTGGCTCAGCTTACGGTGGCTGTCGATGGCCTCGTCCTGCTGCAGGAAGCAGACGCCGTTCTGCGCCACGAAGACACCGCCGGGATTCAGGCAGCGTTTGCAGCCCTCGTAGAACGCCGAGGTAAACAGGCTCTCCCCTGGCCCAATCGGGTCGGTGCAGTCGGAGATGATCGCATCGAAGGTGCGCGTCGTCTGGTTAACAAAATTAACGCCATCGTCGATGACCAGCGTGAAACGCGGATCGTCGTAGCTACCGGCATTGTGGTTAGGCAGATACTGGCGACAGAAGGAGACCACGCCAGCGTCGATCTCGACCATGGTGATGCTTTCGATGGATTTGTGGCGGGACACTTCGCGCAGCATAGCGCCGTCGCCGCCGCCGATAATCAGCACATGTTTCGCGTTGCCGTGCGCCAGCAGCGGGACGTGAGTCATCATTTCATGATAGATGAATTCATCACGTTCTGTGGTTTGCACCACGCCATCCAGCGCCATCACCCGGCCAAAGGCCGCGTTTTCGAAAATGATCAGATCCTGATGATCGGTTTTCTCATGATAGAGCACGTTATCAATGGCAAAGTACTGCCCAAAATGGTCATGCAGCGTTTCATGCCACACATTTTTTTCGGCCATGGGATGATACCTCCTTTGTTAACACCCGCTTAAAACGGGGGCAACATCATAGCTAACAATGACCGTGGTTGCACGGTCATAAATTCAGCAAAGGGGCATCGGGAGAAGAGTTACTTAACGTAGGCGAGGAGGCTCAGCGAGTCGCGAGCCAGGGCTTTACATTTTTTTGCCGTAGGGATGCCGATGCCGCTGAGATCGCGGTAGCTGTCTTCACCGAGGGTTTTCATATCGAAACTGTCGTAGTTGCTCAGATCCCACTGGTTCTGCTGAGCAAAAAAGACCAGTGCGCGACGGATCTGGCCGTTAGGTAAGTTCTGGTAGCCGCAGTCGTTTTTCAGAAACACAAACACCGCCGTTAAATCCGCCATATCTTCGGCTTCATTTTCACTCAGCGCATAGCTGTTTGCGCAGCCCATCATTAGTGTGGTGAACAGGATTGTTCGGAAAAACGTCTTCATTGCTTCTACCAATACGTCACGGAAATTCAACGTTAGCACACTTCCCGCCGGTGCGACGATCTTTATTATTGCTGCTTTTCTTGACCTTCCGGCAAGGGGAGGGTTTATGCTCAGGAGATCGACTGCTGCGAATAAGGAGATGAACATGCAACGCCGTGATTTTTTAAAATATTCTGCCGCCCTGGGTGTCGCCAGTGCGCTTCCGCTCTGGAGCCGCGCGGCTTTTGCCGCCGACCGGCCCGTTTTGCCTATCCCGAATTTACTCACCCCGGATGCGCGTAATCAGGTGCGCCTGGTGGTGCAGGCGGGCAAAACCACGTTTGGACCACACAACGCCACCACCTGGGGCTATAACGGCAACCTGCTGGGCCCGGCTATCCAGCTGCGCAAGGGAAAAGCGCTGACCGTTAACATCCACAACACCCTGAACGAAGAGACCACCGTCCACTGGCACGGTCTGGAAGTGCCGGGAGAGGTAGACGGCGGCCCGCACGGCATCATTAAGCCAGGCGGCCAGCGGACGGTGACCTTTACGCCGGATCAGCGGGCGGCAACCTGCTGGTTCCATCCCCATCAGCACGGCAAGACCGGGCATCAGGTGGCGATGGGATTAGCCGGTCTGGTCCTGATTGATGATGACGAAAGCCGCCTGCTGCGCCTGCCGAAGCAGTGGGGCATCGACGATGTGCCGGTAGTCGTGCAGGACAAGAAATTTACCGCCGACGGGCAAATTGACTATCAGCTGGATGTGATGAGCGCCGCGGTGGGCTGGTTTGGCGACACCCTGCTGACCAACGGGGCGATTTACCCCCAGCACAATGCGCCGAAAGGCTGGCTGCGCCTGCGACTGCTCAACGGCTGTAACGCCCGCTCGCTCAACTTCGCCGCCAGCGATAAGCGACCGCTATACGTCGTTGCCAGCGACGGCGGGCTGCTGGCTGAGCCGGTTAAAGTGACCGAACTGCCGATGCTGATGGGCGAGCGTTTTGAAGTGCTGGTGGACATCAGCGACGGCAAGCCGTTTGACCTGATTACTCTGCCGGTGAGCCAGATGGGGATGGCGGTGGCGCCATTCGATAAACCGCAGCCGGTGCTGCGCATTCAGCCGCTGCTGGTCACCGCCTCGGGCGCGTTGCCGGATACGCTGGCCAAAATGCCCGCTCAGCCGTCGCTCGAAGGCCTGACCCAGCGCAAGCTCCAGCTGTCGATGGATCCGATGCTCGATATGATGGGCATGCAGGCATTGATGAAGAAGTATGGCGACCAGGCGATGGCGGGGATGCATCACGGCCAGATGGGCCATATGAATCACGGCCAGATGGATCACAGCATGCACGGGTTTGATTTCCATAACGGCAACCGGATTAACGGCAAAGCCTTCGATATGCACACCCCGCAGTTTGCTGCTGCCAAAGGGCAGTACGAGCGCTGGGTGATCTCAGGCGAAGGCGACATGATGCTGCATCCATTCCATATTCACGGTACCCAGTTCCGCATCCTGACGGAAAACGGCAGGCCGCCAGCGGTACATCGTGCGGGCTGGAAAGACACGGTACGCGTAGAGGGTGGGGTGAGCGAGGTGCTAGTGAAGTTCGATCATGACGCGCCGAAAGAGTACGCCTATATGGCGCACTGCCATCTGCTGGAGCATGAAGATACCGGGATGATGCTGGGGTTCACGGTGTAAAAAAGCCCGGTGGCGCTAACGCTTACCGGGCCTACAAAACAAGATGTGCACGAACCGTAGGCCGGGTAAGGCGTAGCCGCCACCCGGCTTTTTAGTTACTTCGCGTCGTCAGGCAGCGCATAAGCAACAATGTAGTCGCCCATCTTCGTACCAAACGAACCGTGACCACCGGCAGAGATGACAACGAACTGCTTGCCATTCACTTCATAGGTCATCGGTGTGGCCTGTCCACCGGCTGGCAGACGTCCCTGCCACAGCTTTTCACCGTTGCTCATGTTGTATGCGCGCAGGTAGTTATCCGCGGTCGCACCAATGAACAGCACGTTACCGGCGGTGGAGATTGGGCCACCCAGCATCGGCATACCCATATTGAACGGCACCGGGATCGGCATCGGGAACGGCATGCTGTCCTGTGGCGTACCAATACGTTTTTTCCAGACGACCTGGTTGGTTTTCAGATCCAGCGCTGAAATATAACCCCAGGCAGGCTGTTTACACGGCAGGCCAAACGGAGACAGGAACGGGTTCAGCGTTACGCCATACGGCACGCCGTACTGCGGCTGAATGCCGGATTCAGTACCTGTACCCTGCGCGTCTTTCGGCTGTTCCATCGGATTGCCCGGGCCACGTGGGATCAGCTTAGAGACAAACGGCAGCGCCATCGGGTTGGCAATCGCCACCTGACGGTTCGGATCAACGGAGATACCGCCCCATTCGAACATCCCCAGGTTACCCGGGAACACCAGCGTACCCTGCTCGGACGGCGGGGTGAAGATGCCTTCATAGCGCATCTGATGGAACATCACGCGGCACACCAGCTGATCGAACATGGTGGCGCCCCACATGTCCGCCCCGCTGAGATCTTTCTTCGGACGGAAGCTCAGATCGGAGAACGGCTGGGTTTTGGTGACGTAGTCGCCTTTCGCCGCACCCTGCGGAACCGGTTTTTCCGGTGCCGGTACGACCAGCTCGCCGTTACGACGGTCCAGCACAAAGATATTGCCGGTTTTAGCCGGAGCATAGATCACCGGTACGGTTTTACCGTTAACGGTAATGTCCGCCAGCGTCGGCTGGGACGGCATATCCATATCCCACAGATCGTGGTGAACGGTCTGGTAGCTCCACGCCAGTTTCCCGGTGGTCGCATTCAGGGCCACGACAGAGCTGGCGTAACGCTCCTGCTCCGGCGTACGGTTGCCACCCCAGATATCCGGCGTGGTCACGCCCATCGGCAGATAAACCAGGTCCAGCTTCGCGTCATAGGCAGCAGGTGCCCAGGAGTTTGGCGAGTTGAAGGTGAAGGTGTGTTCATCCGACGGGATAGCGTTTGGATCTTTCGCACCCGGATCGAAGGCCCACAGCAGCTTACCGGTGTTGACGTCAAAGCCGCGGATCACGCCGGAGGTTTCGCGAACGGAGAAGTTATCCGTTACCGAACCGGCAATCACGATGGTTTTATCGGTGATGATCGGCGGGGAAGTCGGCTCATACAGACCCGGGGTCTGATCCGGCATGTTGGTCTGCAGGTTCAGCACGCCTTTGTTTGCAAAGGTTTCGCACAGCTTGCCGGTTTCAGCGTTAAGGGCAAACAGACGACCGTCGTTCACCGGCAGCATGATGCGACGCGGACAGTCGGCGATCACTTCAGGGCTGGCGTTATCAGCGCGTGCTTCGTGATAAGAGACGCCACGGCAGGTCACGTGCTGGAACTGATTGTTTGTTTTCAGCTGCGGATCGAAGTGCCATTTCTCTTTACCGGTGGCCGCATCAAGCGCGAACAGACGCTGGTGGGCGGTACACAGGTAGAGCATGTTGCCCACTTTAATCGGGGTCACTTCGTTGGTCAGTTCGCCCGGATCGTTCGCTTGTTTCAGATCGCCGGTACGGAATACCCAGGCTTCTTTCAGATTGTGCACGTTATCGGCATTAATCTGTTTCAGCGGGGAGTAGCGCTGACCTTCCTGGTTACGCCCGTAGGCAGGCCAGTCGGCATCGGCTACCTCAGAGATCGCCGCTGCAGGGGTTGAATCCGCATTCAGGGTACCTTTCACTTCCTGCGGATCGTTAAAGCCCGCCCAGGTCAGCATTCCGCCGGTGATCAGCAATGCCACCACCAGCGCGGCAACCGCACCGCTGGAGCGCACCAGCAGGCGACGCCAGACGAAGGGCAGGATCAGCCAGATACCGAAGAAGACCAGAATATCGCTACGCGGCGTCAGGGCCCAGAAGTCAAAGCCGACCTCCCATACGCCCCAAATCATCGTAGCCAGCAGCAGGGCAGCGTAGAGCCACAGTGCCGATTGTTTACTGCGCCATAGAAGGAACGTCACGCCAAGCATGACGATGCCTGCAACCGGGTAGTACCAGGAGCCACCAATGGCCACCAGCCACACCCCGCCGATTAACAGATACAGTCCGCAGAATGCAGCGAACAGCGCTGTTAGCCTCACGAGTAAACGTGAATGTTGGATTTTTGTTTCCGCCATAAAAGACACTCTATAAGTTTGTTAATTATTTAGTAGCAATTAATTATAGGCTTTAACAAGTGTGATCGGAATCACAAATCTGGCTTTTATGAACTGATGCGCCAGGAGGATTCATTTGCTGGTATACTTCAGGGCTTATGAAGCGATGCCGGACGCGAATCCATCGGCATTGAGAAATTCGTTATAAAATCATACGGTTAGTAAAATGAAACATACTGTTGAAGTGATGATCCCGGAAGCGGAGATCAAAGCGCGTATCGCCGAACTCGGTCGTCAGATCACCGAACACTACAAAGACAGCGGCAGCGAAATGGTGCTGGTGGGTCTGTTACGCGGTTCCTTCATGTTTATGGCCGATCTCTGCCGCGAAGTGCAGGTGTCCCATGAAGTCGATTTTATGACCGCCTCCAGCTATGGCAGCGGCATGTCGACCACCCGTGATGTGAAAATTCTCAAAGACCTGGATGAAGACATTCGCGGTAAAGATGTCCTGATCGTGGAAGACATCATCGATTCCGGTAACACCCTGTCAAAAGTACGCGAAATTCTCAGCCTGCGTGGCCCTAAATCGCTGGCGATTTGCACCCTGCTGGACAAACCGACCCGTCGTGAAGTGAACGTTCCCGTGGAGTTTGTCGGTTTCTCAATCCCGGATGAATTCGTGGTGGGTTACGGCATTGACTACGCCCAGCGCTATCGCCATCTGCCGTATGTCGGCAAAGTGGTGCTGCTGGACGAATAAGGTGGGTATTGCCCGGTGGCGCTCCGCTTACCGGGCCTACGGGACGTGCCGTTGTAGGCCGGGTAAGGCGAAGCCGCCACCCGGCTTTTTTATTTGTGGTTATCGTGCTTCTGGGTGAGGTTGGACAGGCCCTGACGGTAGCGCTGCTCCAGGGTTTCCCGGTTGGTGGCGGTTACGTCCAGATCCCGCAGCAGGCCATCATGAATACCGTAGGCCCAGCCGTGGATCGTCACCTTCTGCCCGCGTTTCCAGGCAGAGCGCATAATAGTGGAGTGGCCCAGGTTGTAGACCTGTTCCATCACGTTCAGTTCGCACAGGGTATCCAGGCGACGCTCCTGCGGCATTTGCCCCAGCAGTGAGCTATGTTTGAACCAGATATCACGAATGTGCAGCAGCCAGTTGTCGATAAGGCCCAGTTCCGTGTTTTCAACCGCTGCCTGGACGCCGCCGCAGCCGTAGTGACCGCAAATAATGATGTGTTCCACTTCAAGAACATCAACGGCATACTGCACCACCGACAGGCAGTTCAGGTCGGTGTGGATCACCAGGTTTGCAACGTTGCGGTGGACGAACAGTTCGCCAGGTTCGAGGCCGGTCAGACGTTCAGCCGGCACGCGGCTGTCGGAGCATCCAATCCAGAGAAAGCGTGGTTTTTGCGCCTTAGACAGTTTCTCAAAAAATCCGGAATCTTCTTCCAGCAGCATCTTTGACCATAGTGCGTTATTGCTGATGAGTGTATCTATGTCATTCATGGAGGCTAACGGCCTGTAACCGAGTGATTGCGTTGCGCTACTATAGGGTAACCCGACTTTTAATGAAACCACACAACGTGTGTCAGAACTATAGGTAAGTTTAATTCATGGCGATTGCACTTGAGCTTGAGCAACTTAAAAAAACCTATCCGGGGGGCGTCCAGGCGCTGCGCGGCATAGATCTCAAAGTAGAAGCCGGTGATTTTTATGCGCTTCTGGGGCCTAACGGGGCAGGTAAATCCACCACTATCGGAATTATCAGCTCGCTGGTGAATAAAACCTCCGGCCGGGTAAGCGTGTTTGGCTACGACCTGGAGAAAGACGTGGTCAACGCCAAACGCCAGCTGGGGCTGGTGCCGCAGGAATTTAACTTCAATCCGTTTGAGACCGTTCAGCAGATTGTGGTCAACCAGGCAGGCTACTACGGCGTGGAGCGCAAAGAGGCGGTTGAGCGCAGCGAAAAATACCTTAAACAGCTCGATCTGTGGGAAAAGCGCAACGAACGTGCGCGGATGTTATCCGGCGGCATGAAGCGTCGTCTGATGATTGCCCGCGCCCTGATGCATGAGCCAAAACTGCTGATTCTGGATGAGCCCACCGCCGGGGTCGATATCGAGCTTCGCCGCTCAATGTGGGGCTTTTTGAAGGATTTAAACGACAAAGGCACCACAATCATCCTCACCACTCACTATCTGGAAGAGGCGGAGATGCTCTGTCGTAACATCGGCATCATTCAGCACGGCGAGCTGGTGGAAAACACCTCGATGAAAGCGCTGCTCTCCAAGCTGAAATCAGAAACCTTTATTCTCGATCTGGCGGCGAAAAGCCCGCTGCCGAAGCTGGAAGGCTATCAGTATCGCCTGGTGGATACCTCAACGCTGGAAGTGGAAGTGCTGCGCGAGCAGGGGATCAACAGCGTCTTCAGCCAGCTGAGCCAGCAGGGGATTCAGGTATTAAGTATGCGTAACAAAGCAAACCGACTGGAAGAGCTGTTCGTCTCGCTGGTCCATGAGAAACAAGGAGATCGCGCATGATGCAGCTTTACTGGGTGGCGCTGAAAAGTATCTGGGCCAAAGAGATCAACCGCTTTATGCGCATCTGGATCCAGACCCTGGTGCCGCCGGTGATCACCATGACCCTCTACTTTATTATCTTCGGCAACCTGATCGGCTCGCGGATCGGTGAGATGCACGGCTTCACCTACATGCAGTTTATCGTGCCGGGCCTGATCATGATGGCGGTGATCACCAACGCCTACGCCAACGTGGCGTCGTCGTTCTTCAGCGCCAAGTTCCAGCGCAACATTGAGGAGCTGCTGGTGGCCCCGGTGCCTACGCACGTTATCATCGCCGGTTACGTCGGCGGCGGGGTGGCGCGCGGGCTTTGCGTCGGCGTGCTGGTCACGGCCATTTCGCTGTTCTTCGTGCCGTTCCAGGTTCACTCCTGGCTGTTTGTCGGCCTGACGCTGCTGCTGACGGCGGTACTGTTCTCGCTGGCGGGCCTGCTGAACGCGGTGTTCGCCAAAACCTTTGACGACATCAGCCTGATCCCGACCTTCGTCCTGACGCCGCTGACCTATCTCGGCGGGGTGTTCTACTCCCTGACGCTGCTGCCGCCGTTCTGGCAGGGGTTGTCACACCTGAACCCGATCGTCTATATGATCAGCGGCTTCCGCTTTGGCTTCCTCGGGATTTCCGACGTGCCGCTGGCGACCACCGTTGGCGTGCTGGTGATCTTTATCGTTGCCTTCTACCTGCTGTGCTGGAACCTGATCCAGCGCGGACGCGGACTGCGCAGCTAATCCTCAGGCCCGGCGGCGTTCTGCTGCCGGGCTGCTTTATTGACCACAGTCACCCCCGAATCTTCACCCTGCCGCTAAACTACCCCTTTCTGATGAGAGGTGACGATGCTGGGTTGGGTAATAACGTGTCATGATGAACATGCGCAGCAGATGGCGGATCAACTCGCCGTCCGCTTTGGGCCGCTGGCGCAGTGCCAGGTGGTGAATTTCTGGCGCGGCCTCAGCTGCAATATGCTCAGCCGCATGCTGTGCGATGCCCAGCATCAGGTCGACAGCGGTGACGGGGTGATCTTTCTGACCGATATCTCCGGCGCGGCGCCGTATCGCGCGGCAGCGTTACTGAGCCACAAACATGAAAACTGCGAAGTGATCTCCGGCATCAGCTTGCCGCTGCTGGAGATGATGTATCCCCTGCGAGAAATGACCGACAGCAGCGGCTTTCGCGACACCATCGTGGCCCGCGGCGCGCCGGACGTCAGCAGCCTGTGGCATCAGCAGCAGAAAAACCCGCCCTTTGTCCTGCTCCAGGGTCTGGAGAAATATTAAGCATTGGTATTGCTGACGCTTTTGTTACAATGGCGTCCGATTTTCGTCCTGAATAACTTTCAACTATGTCCGCGCGCATCCTTTTCCTGCTTCTGCTGCTGATCTCCGGCGGCGCATCTGCCAGTCTGTTAAGCCAGCAAGGGGCTCCGGCCCGCTATATGCAAACCACCGAAGATGCGGCTATCTGGGCGCAGGTGGGCAACAACGTTGTGACGGTGGGCAACGTGCGTGCCGGGCAGATCGTGGCGGTCGTTCCTACGTCGGCGGATTACTATGAGTTTCGCTTTGGCTTTGGCACCGGCTTTATCGACAAAGGGCATCTGGGCGAGGTGCAGGGGAAACAGCGGGTGGAGGATAGCCTTGGCGATCTGAACAAGCCGCTCAGCAACCAGAACTTGATCACCTGGAAGGATACTCCGGTCTACAACGCGCCCAGCGCAGGCAGCGCCCCGTTCGGCACCCTGGCGGACAATCTGCGTTATCCGATCCTCAACAAGCTCAAGGATCGCCTGAATCAGACCTGGTATCAGATCCGCATCGCCAACCGCCTGGCCTGGGTCAGCAGCCTGGATGCGCAGGAGGATAACGGCCTGCCGGTGCTGACCTATCACCATATTCTGCGTGACGAAGAGAACACCCGTTTCCGCCATACCTCAACCACCACCAGCGTCCGCGCCTTCAACAACCAGATGGCCTGGCTACGTGACCAGGGGTACGCCACGCTGAGCCTGTATCAGCTCGAAGGCTACGTACGCAATAAGATGAACCTGCCGGCCCGGGCGGTGGTGATCACCTTTGACGACGGCCTGAAATCGGTCAGCCGCTATGCCTGGCCGATCCTGAAGCAATACGGCTTTCACGCCACGGCGTTTATTATCTCCTCGCGGATCAAAGCCCATCCTTTGAAATGGGATCCGAAGTCGCTGCAGTTTATGAGCATTTCCGAGCTGCGGGAGATCCAGGATGTGTTTGACGTGCAGTCGCACACCCATTTCCTGCACCGGGTGGATGCGAATCGCCATCCGATCCTGCTGAGCCGCAGCTATCACAATATCCTGATGGATTTCAAACACTCCCGTCGGGCGCTGGCGCAGTTTAACCCGCACGTGCTCTACCTCTCGTACCCGTTTGGCGGCTACAACGATATCGCGGTAAAAGCTGCGAATGATGCCGGTTTCCATCTGGCGGTGACGACGGTAAAAGGGAAGGTGAAACCGGGAGATAATCCGTTCTTACTGAAGCGCTTGTACGTTCTCAGAACGGATTCTTTAGAGACCATGTCGCGGCTGATCAGCAATCAGCCGCGGGGGTAGGATCAGGCAACCTGGACAGGGATCGCTTTCGCGGTGCGTTTCATCTCGTTGTCGCCTTCGAAGTAGGCGACTTTCGGCTGCCAGCGGCGGGCCTCTTCGTCGGACATCATGACAAAGCTTGCGATGATGACGATGTCACCCACGTTGGCACAGTGCGCTGCCGCACCGTTCACGGAGATGATTTTAGAGCCCCGTTCTGCCGCGATAGCATAGGTTGAGAAACGATTGCCGTTGCTCACATTCCAGATATCAATGGCTTCGTTTTCAAGAATACCCGCCGCGTCGAGAAAATCCTGATCGATCGCGCAGGAGCCTTCATAGTGCAGATCGGCCTGAGTGACCTTCACACGGTGAAGCTTACCTTGCAGCATTTTGCGAATCATGATGTTACCTTTACTCTTCTTCGTAACCCACTTGCCCGCAAGTGGGGAGGGAAACTAATCCGTTAGCTATCTAGCAGCTCAATAGTTACTGAGCCAGTTCAACGACAGTATTGTCGATCAGGCGCGCCTGACCGAGCCACGCAGCAACCAGGATCACCGCGCGTTTGCTGGTGGCAGACAGTTCCAGCAGCGTATCGGCATCGCGGATCTGAATATCATCAGCCCGGAAACCTTTTTCATTCAGCTCTTGTTCGGCAATGGCGATAATCTCTTCGCTGCTGAGCGCTTTCTGCTGCAGCTTTTCGACCATGGCACTCATCACTTTGTACAGGCCCGGCGCGATTTTGCGCTGGTCTGGCGTCAGATAGCCGTTGCGCGAGCTCAGCGCCAGGCCGTCTTTGGCGCGCACGATGGGCACGCCAACGATGTCAATGTCGTAGCCCATGTCGGCCACCATCTTGCGGATCAGCGCCAGCTGCTGGAAGTCTTTCTCACCGAAGCAGGCGATATCCGGCTGCACCAGGTTAAACAGCTTGCTGACGATGGTAGAGACGCCGCGGAAATGACCCGGTCGGCTGGCCCCTTCGAGCATGGTGGAGATGCCCGGCACATCCACAAAGGTGGTCTCTTCGGTGCCCTTCGGATAGACATCATTCGGGGCCGGGGAGAAGACGAAATCAACCTGATGCTTTTTCAGCTTCTCGCAATCTTCCTGCAGCGTGCGCGGGTAGCGGGCCAGGTCGTCGGCGCGGTCAAACTGCATCGGGTTGACGAAAATACTCACCACCACCACATCGGCGCGGGCTTTGGCTTCGTCCACCAGCTTCATATGACCGTCATGCAGGTTGCCCATGGTAGGCACCAGCGCGATACGTTTACCTTCCTGGCGCAGGCGGCGAATATGCTGGCGCAGCAGCGGCAGGGTTTCAATGATTAGCACAACAAGACTCCTTACTGGAAACTGTGTTCTTCACCCGGGTAAACACCCGATTCAACGTCGGCAATATACTGCCTGACTGCGCCGCGCATGTCGCCTGCGTCGATAAGGAAATTCTTCGCAAATTTCGGGATGTGCCCGCCGGTAATACCAAACGCATCGTGCATCACCAGGATCTGGCCGTCGGTGACGTTACCGGCACCAATGCCGATCACCGGAATAGAGAGCGCCTCGGTGATGCGTTTCGCCAGCGCCACCGGCACGCACTCCAGCACCAGCAGCTGTGCGCCTGCGGCTTCTAAGGCCAGCGCATCATCAAACAGCGTCTGGGCAGCGTCACCGCGCCCCTGCACCTTGTAGCCGCCAAAGATATTGACCGACTGCGGGGTTAATCCCAGATGACCGCAAACCGGCACCGCGCGCTCGGTCAGCATGCGGACGGTGTCAACCAGCCAGGCGCCGCCTTCCACTTTGACCATGTTGGCCCCGGCGCGCATTACGGTGGCGGCACTTTCAAACGCCTGCTCCGGCGTGGCGTAGGCCATAAACGGCAGATCGGCGAGCAGCAGGCAGGCCGGTGCCCCGCGGCGCACCGCCCGGGTGTGATAAGCAATATCGTCTACCGTCACTGGCAGGGTGGAGTCATGTCCCTGGACCGTCATCCCTAACGAGTCGCCGACCAGCATGACGTTGATACCCTCTTCGGCAAAGAGTTTTGCGAAGCTGTAGTCATAGGCCGTAATGGTGGCGAAGCGCTGCTTGTCCTGCTTGCATTTCTGCAAGGTGGCGATGGTGGTTGGTTTCATACTGTTTCCTGATAGCCCAAAGCGAATCTGTGCGCATTCTAACAGTAACATTCGAGGGAACAATGATTTTAGGCAACCGATTAACCACAAATATTTCGTGGTTAATAAACAGAAATTTGCTGTTACCAGCGGGCAGGTTTTTCGGCGTTCAGCTGCGCCAGCAGGGCGCGGAGGCTTTCACCGTCGGGGAAGAGCAGATCGGGGGCAATTTCAAACAGCGGCCAGAGCATAAAGCCGCGATTTTTCATGTCGTAATGCGGCACAATCAGGCGTTCGGTGTTAATCAACGCATCGCCAAACAGCATGATGTCGAGATCCAGAGTACGCGGTCCCCAGCGCTCTTCCTTACGTACGCGCCCCTGCTGCAGCTCGATGCGCTGGGTGTTGTCCAGCAGCGCGTCGGCGCTAAGGTTCGTTTCCAGCGCGATGGCGGCGTTCAGGTAGTCGGGCTGATCCTGCGGGCCCAGCGGAGGGGTGCGATAAAATGCGGAGAGGGCGACAACGCGGGACTGCGGGATGTCGCCCAGCGCCTGGACGGCAGCATTAACCTGCTCCAGCGGAGAGGCCAGATTGCTGCCGATGGCAATATACGCAAGCGTCATGCCGCGCCTTCGCGACGTGGGGCGCGCTTGCGTGGACGACGGTGACGACGACGCGGGGCTGGCTCTTCATCGAGGTCGGTGAGCATGTCTTTCTGCGCCGGCGGGGCGGAAACCTGGAATTCACCCCACCACTGCACCAGAAGCTGCAGCTCGCGGTTGTTTTCGGCTTCGGCACGCAGGGCCATCAGATCGTAAGCGGCGCGGAATTTTGGATGCTCCATTAACTTCCAGGCGCGTTTACCCTGACGACGGGACATCCGCAGCTGAAGCTGCCAGATATCACGTACCAGCGTGGTAATGCGTTTCGGGATCGCCAGCGAACGGCAGGCTTCATCGAGCACGTCGTTGGCGGCCAGCGCGAAGGCATCGTAGTAGGCAAGGCCGCTTTCCTGGGCAATCTTCTGCGCCGTTTCCAGCAGCGGATACCAGAACATCGCCGCAAAGAGGAACGCCGGATTAACGCGCATATCGTTCTGAATGCGGTTATCGGTATTCTTCAGCACCTGGTCAATGATACGTTCCATCGCGCTGTCACCTTGTTCGGTGAAGTTGCGCGTAATGGTTGGGAACAGGGGCTGGAACAGGCTGTATTCGCGTAGCAGCTGGTAGGTGGCAAAGCCGTGGCCCGCCTGCAGCAGCTTCAGCGCCTCTTCAAACAGACGCGCCGGAGGCACATCGTTGATCAGCGTCGCCAGACGCGGGATCGGCTCGGCGGTCTCAGGGCTGATGCGCATATCCAGCTTGGCGGCGAACCGCACGGCACGCAGCATACGCACCGGATCTTCACGGTAGCGCGTCTCCGGGTTGCCGATCAGGCGGATCACGCCGGCTTTCAGATCCGGTACGCCACCGACGAAATCGCGGACGGTAAAGTCAGCCACGCTGTAATAAAGGCTGTTGATGGTGAAATCGCGACGCTGGGCATCTTCTTCGATAGAACCAAAGATGTTGTCACGCAGCAGCATGCCGTTCTGACCCTGTTGAGAGGTCGTACGGTCTGATGGGGTGCCTTCGTGATGACCACGGAAGGTGGCCACTTCGATGATCTCCGGCCCAAACATGACGTGGGCAAGACGGAAGCGGCGGCCAACCAGACGGCAGTTGCGGAATAATTTGCGCACCTGCTCAGGCGTGGCGCTGGTGGTCACGTCAAAATCTTTTGGCTTTTTGCCTAACAGTAAGTCACGCACCCCGCCACCAACGAGATACGCCTCATAGCCAGCTTTATTCAGACGATAAAGGACCTTCAGGGCGTTTTCACTGATATCTTTGCGGGAAATAGCATGCTGCTCGCGCGGAATAACCGACATCGTATTTTGAACAATGACGTCGTCCGCCATGCTCTCATCGCGGCTCAGCACCTTACGGCAAAAATTAGCGACTCGGGTAAAAATAGTACACCTCGGTAGTGTGTGTTTCAGAATTCAGGACAAAAAATAGCGGCTAATCATAGCTCAGCGAGACGCATTTGAGAATGCTGGATTTTCGGCACGCTATTTAGCGACCAGCGGGAGACCGCTTTTTCCAGCAATTCGTCGGTGCGCAGATCCTGCCACTCATTTGTTACATCCTGGTTTAGAAATTGTAAAGCATTGATAAGAACAGGGCGAGGATCGCCGGTCGGTAATGCGGGGGCATGATTCTGTTTCGAGAGTTTCATCCCTTTTTCATTCACCACCAGCGGCAGATGAATATAGTCAGGAACCGGCCAGCCAAACAGCTGGTAGAGCGAAATCTGCCGAACGGTAGGTTCAATCAGATCCGCTCCGCGAACAATTTCGGTCACCCCCTGGAAATGGTCATCCACCACGACCGCCAGGTTATAGGCAAACAGCCCGTCCCGCCGGTGGATAATAAAATCTTCTCCCGCCAGGCGCGCATCGGCGTGGAGTTCACCCTGTAAGCGATCGGTAAAGCGGGTCACCGGATGCTCCTGCACCACTCTCACCGCCGCGTTTTCCGGGCCGTGATGCAGCGCGCGGCAGTGGCCGTCATAGACGCCCCCGACGCTCTGAATGCGGGCGCGGGTACAGGTGCAGTAATACGAGAGACCCTGGGCGTGCAGCCAGGCAAGGCGTTCGCGATAGGCGTCGTGCCGTTGGGACTGCCACAGCACGTCGCCGTCCCAGTGCAGGTCGTAATGTTCCAGCTGACGCAGAATGGTCTCTGCTGCACCGGGAACTTCACGAGGAGGGTCGATATCTTCAATTCGCACACGCCAGATACCCTGTCGGGAACGGGCTTGCAGATAGCTGCCAAGCGCGGCAATGAGCGAGCCAAAATGCAGTTCGCCAGAAGGGGATGGCGCGAAGCGCCCAATATAGTCAGCAGGCATAATTACACAGCGCAGAAAGTAATCAGGCGGGAGAGGACTCCCGCCTGTGATAGCGTTATGACAGGGCTGGAATTAACCGGCCATCTGTTTTTCGCGGATTTCTGCCAGCGTTTTGCAGTCGATGCACAGGTCGGCTGTTGGACGGGCTTCCAGACGACGAATGCCGATTTCGACACCGCAGGACTCGCAGAAGCCGAAATCTTCGTCTTCGACTTTTTTCAGCGTCTTCTCAATCTTCTTAATCAGTTTGCGTTCGCGGTCACGGTTACGCAGTTCGAGGCTGAACTCTTCTTCCTGGGCGGCACGGTCTACCGGATCCGGGAAGTTAGCCGCTTCGTCCTGCATATGTGTAACGGTGCGATCGACTTCATCCCTGAGTTGATTACGCCATGCTTCAAGAATTCGCTTGAAGTGCGACAGCTGGGCTTCGTTCATATACTCTTCGCCCGGCTTCTCTTGATACGGCTCCACCCCAGCGATGGCGAGAATACTCAGGGACGATGTTTTACGGTTTTGCCCTTCTTGCATGTTGCTTCTCCTTAACACGCACTATCGATCCCCGTGTTGGGGGAAAAATCAGGCCGCTATAAATAGCAGATGCTTTTCCAGATGGCAATTATCTAAACGTAACACTTGACAAGCCTGTGAGGAAAAGCGTATTTGCGCACACGACCAGAATACTTATTAGCCAACGCTCAGCCCCCTTTATAACGAGACGGGAAGAGCGGATCTCAGAGTCATATTATCGGCAGAAAGTTCCGCTTTATAAGCCAAAACCTCCACCCCCTGCTTTTGTGCCTCATTCAACAGTTGCGCGTACTTAGGGTCAATATGGCGGGCAGGTGAAAAGCGTGCAATTGCGCTATGTAAAACCGCAAACAACAGCACGGCGCGTTTGCCCGCCGCCGCTACACTTATGAGCTCCCGGAGGTGCTTCTGCCCTCGCAGCGTCACCGCATCCGGAAAATAGCCATTGTCCTTTTCAGCTAACGTCACTGATTTCACTTCAATATAGCACTCGGGGCGATCGTCTGCCTGCAACATAAAGTCAATTCTGCTGCTTTCGCTGCCATATTTCACTTCGCTTTTTAGGGTCTTATAGCCGCACAGCTCAGGAATTAAATCCAGACTAATCGCTTCTTTGACCAACTGGTTTGCCCGCAGCGTATTTACGCAAATATATTCTCCGTCGGCGGTCTGGGTTATTTCCCAGGTGTACGGGTATTTGCGCTTGATATTGGTGGAGGTGGAGTACCACACCGTGTCGCCCGGCGTGGCGCAGCCGGTCATCGCCCCGGTATTGGGACAGTGCAGCGTCAGGGCAACGCCCTCAGGTGTCACCACATCGGCCAGAAAACGTTTATAGCGTTGCACCAGCGTGGCGGGTTGTAGGGCAGGGGTAAACTGCATGCAGATTCCTTGTTATTCGGTCAGCGTCCAGCGCTGAAGCGGCGTATAGCGCGTGCGCCCGCCGGCAAAACGGCTCTCATAGAGGACAAATTCCTTCACCGGAAACGTCCACTGAAAACCCGGCGGCGGAATGGCGACGGCATGGCTGGCGTCGCGCAGTAACGTGATATGCGGATGAAAGGGCTGCGGGCTCTGATAGCAACCGCTGCGCGCCGCCTGGGCCCGCAGCATGTTGGCCAGCTGCAATAGCCCCCGCGGCGGCTGGCGCGTTCCCAGCCAGACCACGCGGGAGCGCAGCCACTGTCCGGCATCGTCCAGGGTCAGGGTAAATCCCGGCTGGCGGATGCGTCCGGCCATCGCCGCCAGCGCCCGCTGCTTTTCAGGGCTGACATCCCCTAAAAACGCCAGCGTCAGGTGCAGGTTGGCGGCAGCCACCGGGCGGCCCGCTTCCGGCGCAAAATGGTCGGCGCGCCAGCGGACGATCTGCCGCTGGATCGGGGCGGGCATTTCAATGGCAAAGAACAACCTTTTTGACTCGGACATACGGGGTACTCGGTAATGAATTGTGGCGATGCTACAATGTACGCCGTCTAAAGTTAACCCTCTGGAGCCATTCGTGTCCTTGTTGCCGGTCGCTGCTGTCCTTCCCGATCTCCTTCTCGCGTTACAACACGCCCCCCAGGTTCTGCTGAACGCGCCAACCGGTGCGGGGAAGTCGACGTGGCTGCCGCTGCAAATTCTGGCCGGGGGGGCGGTCAACGGCAAAATCATCTTGCTTGAACCGCGCCGGATCGCGGCCCGTAACGTGGCGCAGCGTCTGGCGGAGCTGCTGGGCGAAAAGCCCGGGGAGACGGTTGGCTACCGGATGCGGGCCGAAACCTGCGTCGGGGAGAACACCCGGCTGGAGGTGGTCACCGAAGGGATCCTCACCCGCATGCTACAGCACGATCCCGAGCTGACCGGCGTGGGGCTGGTGATCCTCGATGAATTCCACGAGCGCAGCCTGCAGGCGGATCTTGCCCTGGCGCTGCTGCTGGACGTTCAGCAGGGGCTGCGCGACGATCTTAAGCTGCTGATCATGTCCGCGACGCTGGATAACGAGCGGCTCCAGCGCCTGCTGCCGGACGCGCCGACCCTTATCTCTGAGGGCCGCACCTTCCCGGTGGAGCGCCGCTATCAGTCGCTGTCGTCCCAGCTGCGCTTTGACGAGGCGGTGGCAGTGGCGACCGCCGAGCTGCTGCGTCAGGAGCCGGGCTCGCTGCTGCTGTTTTTACCGGGCGTGATTGAGATCCAGCGCGTGCAGGAGCAGCTGGCGCGTCGCGTGGGCGATGACGTGGTGCTCTGCCCACTGTATGGCGCGCTGTCGCTTGCCGAGCAGCGTAAAGCGATCCTGCCCGCCCCGGCAGGGCAGCGCAAAGTGGTGCTGGCGACCAATATCGCCGAAACCAGCCTGACCATCGAAGGCATCCGGCTGGTGGTGGACTCCGCCCAGGAGCGGGTGGCGAATTTCGACCCTCGCACCGGCCTGACCCGCCTGCTGACCCAGCGCGTCAGCCAGGCGTCGATGACCCAGCGCGCCGGGCGTGCCGGGCGACTGGAGCCGGGCATCTGCCTGCATCTCACGCCGTTTGAGCAGGCTGAGCGCGCTGCGGCGCAGGGTACAGCTGAAATCATGCAAAGCGATCTCAGCGGCCTGCTGATGGAGCTGCTGCAGTGGGGCTGCCGGGATCCGTCGCAGTTAAACTGGCTGGATCTGCCGCCAGCGACTAACCTTGCGGCGGCCCGTCGTTTGTTAACCCAGCTTGGGGCGCTGGCCGGGGAGCAGCTTACCGCCTTTGGTCAGAAGATGGCGAAGCTCGGCAACGATCCGCGGCTGGCGGCGATGCTGGCCAGCGCGTCGGATGAGGATGATATTGCGACGGCGGCAAAACTGGCCGCTATCCTTGAACAGCCGCCGCGCGGGGCCAGCAGCGATCTGGCTCAGGCCTTCTCCCGCAATCAGCCGGAGTGGCAGCAGCGCGCCCGGCAGCTGGGTTCGCGACTGAACAGCCGGGGCGGGGCGCCGGACAGCGACCGGGTGCCCGCGCTGCTGGCGAAGGCGTTTCCCGACCGCATCGCCCGCCGTCGCGGGCTGGATGGCCGCTACCAGCTGGCAAACGGCATGGGGGCGATGCTGCAGAGCGACGACGCCATGACCCGTCACGAGTGGCTGATTGCCCCGCTGTTGTTGCAGGGCAGCCAGTCGCCGGACGCGCGCATTTTGTTGGGCCTGGCCGTGGACATCGATGCCCTGATCGGTGCTTGCCCCGATCTGGTGGAGCAGTCCGACACCGTGGAGTGGGATGAGGCGCAGGGCACCCTGAAGGCGCTGCGGCGCACGCAGATTGGCCGCCTGACGGTGAACGTCAGACCGCTGGCGAAGCCCTCGGAAGAGGAGCTGCATCAGGCGATGCTCAACGGCATCCGCGACAGAGGGCTCAGCGTGCTGAACTGGACCCCGGAGGCGGAGCAGTTCCGGATCCGTTTACACTGTGCGGCTAAGTGGCTGCCGGAGTACGACTGGCCCGCGGTGGACGATGCCTCGCTGCTGGCAGATCTGGAAAACTGGTTACTGCCGCAAATGAGTGGCGTACACTCCCTGCGCGCGCTGAAAGCGCTGGATGTGAAGGCGGCGTTACAGAACTTAACCGACTGGTCGTTACGTCAACGTCTGGATACCGAGCTTCCGGGGCATTACACTGTGCCGACCGGCAGCCGGATAGCCATTCGTTATCATGAAGATAATCCTCCGGCGCTGGCGGTACGGATGCAGGAGATGTTTGGCGAGGCGACCACGCCTGCCATTGCGCAGGGGCGGGTGCCGCTGGTGCTGGAGCTACTGTCACCGGCCCAGCGCCCGCTGCAGATCACCCGCGATTTGGGTGCTTTCTGGGCCGGGAGCTATCGCGAGGTGCAAAAAGAGATGAAAGGGCGTTATCCCAAACATGTCTGGCCGGACGATCCGGCAAATACCGCGCCCACCCGGCGTACTAAGAAGTATTCGTAGTATTTGTAGGCCGGGTAAGCGCAGCGCCACCCGGCGATGGGGACCATGCGGCCTGATGCCCTCACCCCGGCCCTCTCCCACAGGGAGAGGGAGAAACACGGTTTATTTTGAGAGATTTCTTCTTCCTCCATCAGGGGGAAGAACTGAGAATCGGGCCTTTGCGCCTGATAGTTGCGGAGAGAGAGCATGGCGGGGAATGACCGCGAGCCAATTGGACGTAAAGGAAGACCTGCACGTCCGGCAAAAGAAAAGGCAGGGCGTCGACGCCTCAGAGATGAGGAGTACGACGATGATGTCGACAATGAGTATGACGATGACGCACCTGCGCCACGTAAAGGGAAAGGCAAAAAGGGTAAACCTCGTGGCAAGCGCGGCTGGTTCTGGCTGCTGCTGAAGCTGTTTATTGTTTTCGTCGTCCTGCTGGCGATCTATGGCGTCTATCTGGATCAGAAGATCCGCAGCCGTATCGACGGGAAAGTCTGGCAGCTGCCTGCGGCGGTCTATGGCCGGATGGTTAACCTTGAGCCGGACATGTCCATCAGCAAGAACGAGATGGTCAAGCTGCTGGAGGCGACCCAGTACCGCCAGGTGACGAAGATGACCCGTCCCGGCGAGTTTACGGTGCAGGCGAAAAGCATTGAGATGATCCGCCGTCCGTTTGACTTCCCGGACAGCAAAGAGGGGCAGGTGCGCGCGCGTCTGACCTTCGACGGCGATCGTCTGGAAACCATCGAGAACATGGAGAACAACCGTCAGTTCGGTTTCTTCCGTCTCGATCCGCGGCTGATCACCATGCTCTCCTCGCCAAACGGCGAGCAGCGCCTGTTTGTCGCGCGTAACGGCTTCCCGGATCTGCTGGTGGATACCCTGCTGGCGACCGAAGACCGTCACTTCTATGAGCACGATGGCGTCAGCCTGTACTCCATTGGCCGTGCGGTGCTGGCGAACCTGACCGCCGGACGGACGGTGCAGGGGGCAAGTACCCTGACCCAGCAGCTGGTGAAGAACCTGTTCCTCTCCAGCGAGCGCTCCTACTGGCGTAAGGCCAACGAAGCGTACATGGCCGTGCTGATGGATGCCCGCTACAGCAAAGACCGCATCCTTGAGCTGTATATGAACGAGGTCTACCTCGGTCAGAGCGGCGACAATGAGATCCGCGGCTTCCCGCTGGCGAGCCTCTACTACTTTGGTCGTCCGGTGGAAGAGCTGAGCCTCGATCAGCAGGCGCTGCTGGTGGGCATGGTGAAGGGCGCGTCCATCTACAACCCGTGGCGTAACCCGAAACTGGCGCTGGAGCGGCGTAATCTGGTGCTGCGTCTGCTGCAACAGCAGCAGGTGATTGACCAGGAGCTGTACGACATGCTCAGCGCGCGTCCGTTAGGCGTGCAGCCGCGCGGCGGCGTGATCTCCCCGCAGCCTGCCTTTATGCAGATGGTGCGTCAGGAGCTGCAGACCAAACTGGGCGATAAAGTTAAAGATCTCTCCGGCGTGAAGATCTTCACCACCTTTGACTCCGTGGCGCAGGATGCCGCAGAGAAGGCGGCGGTGGAAGGCATTCCGGCGCTGAAAAAACAGCGCAAGCTGAGCGATCTGGAGACCGCGATGGTGGTGGTCGATCGTACCACCGGCGAAGTGCGGGCGATGGTCGGCGGGGCGGAGCCGCAGTTCGCGGGCTACAACCGCGCGATGCAGGCACGCCGTTCGATCGGCTCCCTGGCAAAACCGGCGACCTATCTCACCGCCCTGAGCCAGCCGAACCAGTATCGTCTGAACACCTGGATCGCCGATGCCCCGATTGCCCTGCGCCAGCCGAATGGCCAGGTGTGGTCGCCGCAGAACGACGATAAGCAGTACAGCGGACAGGTGATGCTGGTGGATGCCCTGACGCGTTCCATGAACGTGCCGACGGTTAACCTCGGGATGGCGCTGGGTCTGCCAGCGGTCACCGATACCTGGCTGAAGCTGGGCGTGCCGAAAGATCAGCTGCATCCGGTTCCGGCCATGCTGCTGGGGGCCCTGAACCTGACGCCAATCGAAGTGGCGCAGGCGTTCCAGACCATCGCCAGCGGCGGCAACCGTGCCCAGCTCTCTGCGCTGCGTTCCGTGATCGCAGAAGACGGCACCCCTCTGTACCAGAGCTTCCCACAGGCGGAGCGTGCTGTACCGGCGCAGGCGGCCTATATGACGCTCTGGACCATGCAGCAGGTTGTGCAGCGCGGCACTGGCCGTCAGCTTGGGGCGAAGTATCCTGGCCTGCATCTGGCGGGTAAAACCGGGACCACCAACAACAACGTCGATACCTGGTTTGCGGGCATCGACGGGCGTGAAGTGGTGATCACCTGGGTAGGGCGCGACAACAACCAGCCGACGAAGCTGTACGGTGCCAGCGGGGCGATGTCGATTTACCAGCGCTATCTGGCTAACCAGTCGCCGGTTCCGCTGACCCTGACGCCACCGGAAGATATCGTGGATATGGGCGTAGATCAGTCGGGCAACTTCGTGTGTGGCGGCGGGATGCGTAGCGTGCCGGTCTGGACCACCAATCCGGACTCCCTGTGCCAGGCGCCAGCGCCGCAGCCAACGGGCAACCCGTTTGAGCAGTCTTCTCCTCAGCAGCAACAGCCGCAACAGCAGCAGCCGCAGCAGCAGAATGAGAAGAAGGACAGCGACGGCGTCGCCGGCTGGATCAAGGATATGTTCGGCGGTAATTAATACGGTTTCCCTCTCCTGCGGGAGAGGGAATTTTCACCTCAATTAAACATCCCACCAACAGTAACATCCCCGTTTATTAACCCTGTATTTTCCATTGTTTAATTCTTATACCCTCAATTCCTGTAGGGGCGCATATCACTTGCTATGCCGTGAATGTTTCGCATAATATGCTGCGGTCATAATAATAATTCTCGTTTACGTTATCATTCACGCTTTCATCAGAGACATACCAATGGCGCATTCTAAAACTGCTCAGCCAATGCAATCTTCGCTGCGTAAAATCGCAGTTGTTGTAGCCACAGCGGTTAGCGGCATGTCTGCTTACGCTCAGGCTGCAGAAACCCCTAAAAAAGAAGAAACTATCACCGTTACCGCAGCGCCTGCTCCACAGGAGAGCGCCTGGGGTCCGGCGGCGACCATCGCAGCACGTCAGTCTGCTACCGGCACTAAGACGGATACCTCCATTGAGAAGGTTCCGCAGTCGGTCTCCGTGGTCACCGCGGAAGAGATGGCCCTTCACCAGCCACGCTCGGTAAAAGAAGCCCTGAGTTACACCCCTGGGGTGGCCGTCGGCACGCGTGGGGCGTCTAACACTTATGACTACCTGATTATTCGTGGCTTTGCGGCCGATGGCCAAAGCCAGAACAACTACCTCGACGGTATGAAGATGCAGGGCAACTTCTACAACGACGCGGTAATTGACCCTTATATGATCGAACGCGCGGAAGTGATGCGCGGGCCGACCTCCGTTCTGTACGGCAAAAGCAGCCCGGGCGGCCTGCTTAACATGGTCAGCAAACGTCCGCTGACCGAGCCGCTGAAAGAGGTTCAGTTCAAGGTAGGTACTGACAGCCTGTTCCAGACCGGCTTTGACTTCAGCGACGCGCTGGATGACGACGACGTTTACTCCTATCGTCTGACCGGACTGGCGCGTTCCAATAATTCGCAGCAGGAAGGTAAGGGCGAGCAGCGTTACACCATTGCGCCGTCCTTCTCCTGGCGTCCGGATGATAAAACGAATTTCACCTTCCTCTCCTATTTCCAGAACGAGCCGGAGACCGGTTATTACGGCTGGCTGCCGAAAGAGGGTACCGTTGATCCGCTGCCAAACGGCGATCGCCTGTCGACCGACTTCAACGAAGGTGCAAAAAACAACACCTACTCCCGTAACCAGAAGATGGTCGGGTATAGCTTCGATCACGAGTTTAACGACACCTTCACCGTGCGTCAGAACCTGCGTTTTGCGCAGAATAAAACCTCGCAAAACAGCGTCTACGGCTACGGCATGTGTTCCGATCCACTCTATTCGAGTAACCCGGCATCCAGCCCTTGCGCGAGCGTTCCTCAATCGCAGTGGGGACACACGCTGACTCGCCAGTATGTAATTGATAACGAGAAGCTGGAAAACTTCACTGTTGATACGCAGTTGCAGAGCAAGTTCGCGACGGGCTCTCTCGATCATACTCTGCTGACTGGCGTTGATTTCATGCGCATGCGTAATGACATCGACTCGTGGTTTGGCTATGCCGGTTCCGTAGCTCCATCTGATATCTATAACCTTGATCGTAGCGACTTCGATTTCGGTTCACATCCTGGCCCGTCAGGCGCCTATCAGGTACTGAACAAGCAGAAACAGACCGGTCTCTACGTTCAGGATCAGGCGCAGTGGGATAAAGTGCTGGTTACCCTGGGCGGCCGTTATGACTGGGCTGAGCAGGACTCCCTCAACCGCGTCACGAGCACCACGGCATCACGTGATGACAACCAGTTTACCTGGCGTGGCGGCGTTAACTACCTGTTCGATAACGGCGTTACCCCGTACTTCAGCTACAGCGAATCCTTCGAGCCGTCCTCCCAGAGCGACGCACAAGGTAAGCCGTTTGCCCCTTCAAAAGGCAAGCAGTACGAAGTGGGCGTGAAGTATGTACCGAGCGATCGTCCGATCGTGCTGACCGGTGCGCTGTACCAGCTGACCAAAACCAACAACCTGATGGCCGATCCTGCGGGCTCGTTCTTCTCGGTTGAAGGTGGCGAGATCCGCGCCCGCGGCGTGGAAATTGAAGCCAAAGCGGCGCTGTCTGCCAGCGTCAACGTGGTAGGTTCCTATACTTACACCGACGTGGAGTACACCACCGACACCAACTACAAAGGCAACACGCCGGCGCAGGTGCCTGAGCACATGGCCTCCCTGTGGGGTGATTACACCTTCTATGATGGCGCACTCTCTGGCCTGACGCTGGGTACCGGCGGTCGCTTCTCCAGCTCCAGCTATGGCGATCCGGCGAACTCCTTCAAGGTCGGCAGCTACGCGGTGATGGATGCCCTGGTGCGTTACGACCTGGCGCGCGTTGGCATGGCGGGCTCGAACGTGGCGCTGCACGTGAACAACCTGCTGGATCGTGAATACGTCGCCAGCTGCTTCAACACCTATGGCTGCTTCTGGGGTGCTGAACGTCAGGTTGTCGCGACTGCGACCTTCCGCTTCTAATCTCTAAATTTGGGCACGTTTTTCGTGCCCTTTTCTTTACTTAAGTTGGCTGACATGCAGGAAAACAACCCGCAATCCGATACCACCTTTGCCCTTGATGGCGTCTCCTTTCGCGTTCCTGGACGTACGCTGCTGCATCCGCTTTCGCTGACCTTTCCCGCAGGCCAGGTGACCGGCCTTATCGGTCATAACGGCTCCGGCAAATCCACCTTACTGAAAATGCTGGGCCGCCATCAGCCGCCGTCCGAAGGCGATATCCTGCTCGATGGACAGCCGCTGGAGAGCTGGAACAGCAAAGCCTTTGCCCGCAAGGTGGCCTATCTGCCGCAGCAGCTGCCGCAGGCGGAAGGGATGACCGTCCGCGAACTGGTGGCGATTGGCCGCTATCCGTGGCATGGCGCGCTGGGCCGTTTTGGCGTGGCCGACCGCGAGAAAGTGGAAGAGGCAATTGCGCTGGTGGGCTTAAAACCGCTGGCCCATCGTCTGGTGGATAGCCTGTCCGGCGGCGAGCGCCAGCGGGCGTGGATCGCCATGCTGGTGGCGCAGGACAGCCGTTGTTTACTCCTGGATGAGCCCACATCCGCCCTCGATATCGCCCATCAGGTGGACGTGCTGGCGCTGGTGCATCGCTTAAGCCAGCAGCGCGGCCTGACCGTGATTGCGGTGCTGCATGACATCAACATGGCGGCGCGCTACTGCGATTATCTGGTGGCGCTGCGGGGCGGAGAGATGATCGCCCGTGGCACGCCGGATGAGCTGATGCAGAGCGAGACGCTGGAAACCATTTACGGAATTCCAATGGGTATTCTGCCGCATCCGGCCGGAGCGGCACCGGTGAGCTTTGTCTATTGATGCCTGATTTTATGATTAGCCGTCGCCGCCTGCTGACGGCCATGGCCCTTTCGCCGCTGCTGTGGAAAATGAACGCCGCGCAGGCTGCCGCCATCGATCCGCAGCGCATTGTGGCCCTCGAGTGGCTCCCGGTTGAGCTGCTGCTGGCGCTGGGCGTTACCCCCTATGGCGTGGCCGATATTCCCAACTACACCCTGTGGGTGAACGAGCCGCGGCTGCCGGCGTCGGTTATCGACATCGGCCTGCGTACCGAGCCTAACCTCGAACTGCTGACCCAGATGAAACCCTCTTACCTGGTCTGGTCGGCCGGGTATGGTCCGTCAGAAGAGAAGCTGGCGCGGATTGCGCCGGGACGGGGTTTTGCCTTCAGCGACGGGAAAAAGCCGCTGACCAATGCCCGTAAATCGTTAAGCGAGATGGCCCAGCTGCTGAATCTGGAAAGCGCGGCCCGTTCGCATCTGGATCACTTCGACAGCGTAATAGACAGCTACAAACCGCGCTTTGCCGGTCGCGGCGACCGTCCACTGCTGATGGTCACTCTGCTCGATGCCCGCCATATGCTGGTGTTTGGCAATAACTGCCTGTTCCAGGAAGTGCTGGATCGCTATGGAATTAAAAACGCCTGGGAAGGGGAGATGACCTTCTGGGGCAGTACCGCCGTTGGCATCGATCGTCTGGCGGCGTTTAAGGATGTGGATGTGCTCTGCTTCGATCACGGCAATGAACGCGAAATGCAGACCCTGATGGCGACGCCGCTGTGGCAGGCGATGCCGTTTGTTCGCCAGCAGCGCGTCAAGCGCGTACCGGCGGTGTGGTTCTATGGCGCGACGCTGTCGGCCATGCACTTTGCCCGCGTACTGGATAGCGCACTGGGAGGCCAGGCATGAGATCCCGGATAGCCCTTTACCCGGCGCTGTTCATAGTGATGCTGCTGGCCGTTGCGCTGGGTTTAACCTGGTGGAACCTCAATCTGGCCCTGCCGCGCACGCAGTGGGGCGCCGCGCTGGTCGCCCCCGATATCGATAATATTCAACAGATGCTGTTCCACTACAGCCTGCTGCCACGGCTGGCGATCTCGCTGCTGGTGGGGGCAGGGCTTGGGCTGGTGGGCGTGCTGTTCCAGCAGGTGCTGCGTAATCCGCTGGCGGAGCCGACCACCCTGGGTGTGGCAACCGGCGCTCAACTGGGGATGACCATCATCACCCTGTGGACGCTGCCGGGCGCGCTGGCACCGCAGTTCGCCGCCCTGGTGGGCGCCTGCGTGGTAGGCGCGATCGTCTTTGGCGTGGCCTGGGGCAAACGCCTCTCGCCGGTCACCCTGATCCTCGCCGGGCTGGTGGTGAGTCTCTACTGCGGAGCGGTGAATCAGCTTTTAGTCATTTTCCATCACGACCAGCTGCAAAGCATGTTCCTCTGGAGCACCGGAACCCTGACGCAGACCGACTGGAGTATCGTCCAGCGCCTGTGGCCACAGCTGCTGGGCGGCGTGCTGCTGACCCTGCTGCTGCTGCGCCCGCTCACCCTGATGGGGCTGGACGATGGCGTGGCGCGCAACCTCGGGCTGGCGCTGTCGCTGGCGCGTCTGGCGGCGCTGACCCTGGCGATTGTCATCAGCGCCCTGCTGGTGAACGCCGTGGGCATTATCGGCTTTATCGGCCTCTTCGCGCCGCTGCTGGCAAAAATGCTCGGTGCGCGGCGTTTGCTCTCCCGGCTGATGCTGGCTCCGCTGATCGGGGCGCTGATCCTCTGGCTCTCTGACCAGGTGATCCTCTGGCTGACACGGGTGTGGATGGAAGTCTCTACCGGTTCCGTGACCGCCCTGATTGGCGCGCCGCTGCTGCTGTGGCTGCTGCCGCGTCTGCGCAGCATGAGCGCCCCGGCGATGAACGCGGGTGACAAAGTGCAGGCCGAGCGCCAACACGTGGTGTGGTTTGCCCTGGCGGGCGGCGCGGTGCTGTTGCTGGCGGTGATAACGGCGATGGCGTTTGGCCGCGATGCGCAGGGCTGGCACTGGTCGAGCGGGGCGATGCTCGATGAACTTCTGCCGTGGCGCACACCGCGTATTTTTGCCGCCCTGATGGCCGGGGTGATGCTGGCGGTGGCGGGCTGCATCATTCAGCGCCTGACCGGTAACCCGATGGCGAGCCCGGAAGTGCTGGGGATCAGCTCCGGGGCGGCGTTCGGCGTGGTGCTGATGCTCTTCTTCGTGCCGGGCAATGCTTTCGGCTGGCTGATGCCTGCGGGCAGCCTTGGCGCTGCGGCGACGCTGCTGATTATCCTCGTCTCCGCCGGACGCGGGGGCTTCTCGCCGCACCGGATGCTGCTGGCGGGGATGGCGCTGAGCACCGCCTTCACCATGCTGCTGATGATGCTGCAGGCCAGCGGCGATCCGCGCATGGCGCAGATCCTGACCTGGATCTCGGGTTCAACCTACAACGCGACGACCGAGCAGGTGATGAGCACCGGGATAGCCATGATCGTCCTGCTGGCGCTGGTGCCGCTGTGCCGTCGCTGGCTGACGGTGCTGCCGCTGGGTGGCGATACCGCCCGCTCGGTGGGCATGGCGTTGAACACCTCGCGCATCGGCCTGCTGCTGCTGGCGGCGGCGCTGACCGCAACCGCGACCCTGACCATCGGTCCGCTGAGTTTTATCGGACTGATGGCGCCGCATATTGCGCGAATGATGGGCTTTCGTCGGACGATGCCGCACATTGTGATGTCGGCGTTAATCGGGGGGATCATGCTGGTGATAGCCGACTGGTGCGGACGGATGGTGCTGTTCCCGTACCAGATCCCGGCAGGGCTGTTATCCACCTTTATCGGCGCGCCGTACTTTATCTATCTTCTGCGGAAACAGAGCCGATAAAAAAGCCGGGTGGCGGCTCCGCCTTACCCGGCCTACAAAACCCTCGAACCGTAGGCCGGGTAAGGCGGAGCCGCCACCCGGCATATCACAACTCAAAGCTTCGCAAACACCCGACGCGCCGCGTCGATGGTGTTGTTGATATCCTCTTCGCTGTGCGCGACTGACATAAAGCCCGCCTCAAACGCCGACGGTGCCAGGTAAACGCCCTCGTCCAGCATCAGATGGAAGAAACGCTTGAAGCGTTCAACGTCGCACTGCACTACATCCTGATAGCAGGTTACGGTTTTGGCTTCGGTGAAGAAGATGCCGAACATGCCGCCGACGTGGTTCACCACCAGCGGAATACCCGTGTCTTCTGCCGCTTCCAGCAGGCCGTTTGCCAGCTGGGTGGTGCGGTCGGTAAGGGTGGTATGGATCCCCGGTTGCGCCACTTCGGTGAGACAGGCGAAACCGGCGGCCATGGCAATCGGGTTACCGGACAAGGTGCCTGCCTGGTAAACCGGACCGGTTGGGGCCAGCGCGTCCATCACCTCTCTGCGTCCGCCAAAGGCGCCCACCGGCATACCGCCGCCGATGATTTTGCCCAGACAGGTCAGATCAGGCACCACGTCGTAATAAGACTGGGCGCCCGCCAGTGCAACGCGGAAGCCGGTCATCACTTCGTCGATAATCAGCAGCGCGCCGAATTCGTCGCACAGCGCACGCAGGCCCTGCAGGAAGCCCGGCTGAGGTGGAATGCAGTTCATGTTGCCCGCTACCGGTTCAACGATGATGCAGGCGATCTCCTGCGGATACTGCTCAAAGGCGGCACGCACGGAGTCGAGATCGTTATAGGTACAGGTCAGGGTATGTTTGGCGAAGTCCGCCGGAACGCCCGGGGAGTTCGGCTGGCCGAGGGTCAGCGCGCCGGAACCCGCTTTCACCAGCAGGCAGTCGGCGTGGCCGTGGTAGCAGCCTTCGAATTTGATGATTTTGTCGCGGCCGGTAAAGCCGCGCGCCAGACGGATGGCGCTCATGGTCGCTTCGGTACCGGAGTTCACCATACGTACCATATCCATGGTCGGCACCAGTTCGGTCACCAGCTCCGCCATTTTAACTTCCATTTCGGTCGGCGCGCCGAAGCTCAAGCCGCGCTCCGCCGCTTCGATCACCGCATTACGGATAGCCGGGTGGTTATGCCCTAAAACCATCGGGCCCCATGAGCCGACATAGTCGATATAGGCTTTGCCATCCACGTCATACAGATATGCGCCATCGGCACGTTCGATAAACAGCGGTGTACCGCCCACGCCGGTAAAGGCACGGACCGGGGAGTTAACACCGCCAGGGATAAGCTCGCGGGCTGCACTGTAGAGGTTTTCAGACTTGCTCATGGCGTGGTTCCTGGCTCGTATAAAATGATTAAGCCCACTATTCTAAGTTATTCGTGGAAGGTTATGAAATTTTTGCCCCATTAATCCATTAATCCATTAACAATTGTTAAGTAATTTTCCAGAGACGGCCGGGCGGTCTCTGGTAAACTCCCTGCGGCGATTTGTATGACGAAAAATTACAGGCAATGAAAGCAGATTCTCCCTCATTTGAAGAACAACAGTTTGCGCGTGCGCAACACCGTATCAGCATCCGGCGGCTGCTCAACCGCGACAAGACACCGCTGGCGATTTTACTGGGCGCGGCGGTTGTTGGCACGCTGGCGGGGCTGGTGGGCGTCGCGTTCGAAAAGGCCGTCAATGGCGTCCTTAACTGGCGTATTGGCACCGTGGCGGGTTACGCCGATCGTGAATGGCTGGTGTGGATCCTGGCCTTTGGTTTATCAGCACTGTTCGCGATGGTGGGGTATTTTCTGGTGCGTAAATTCGCTCCGGAAGCGGGCGGCTCGGGGATCCCTGAGATAGAAGGGGCGCTCGAAGAGCTGCGCCCGGTCCGCTGGTGGCGCGTCCTTCCGGTTAAGTTTATCGGTGGGATGGGCACGCTGGGAGCGGGGATGGTACTCGGGCGCGAAGGACCGACCGTACAGCTGGGCGGCAATGTGGGCCGTATGGTCAGCGATCTGTTCAGGATGCGCAGCGCTGAAGCACGCCATACGCTGCTGGCAACCGGTGCCGCCGCGGGGCTTTCCGCCGCGTTCAACGCCCCGCTGGCGGGGATCCTGTTTATCATCGAAGAGATGCGCGCGCAGTTTCGCTATAACCTGATCTCGATTAAAGCGGTCTTTACCGGCGTGATTATGTCGAGCATTGTCTTTCGGTTATTCAATGGCGAAGGGGCGGTTATCGAGGTCGGTAAGTTAACCAACGCGCCGGTCAATACGCTGTGGCTCTATCTGATCCTCGGCATGATTTTTGGCATTGTCGGCCCGCTGTTTAATGCCCTTATTATTCGCGCGCAGGATATGTTCCAGCGGATCCACGGCGGTAACACCACCAGATGGGTGCTGGTGGGCGGCCTGCTGGGGGGCGTGTGCGGTGTGCTGGGCTTTATCGAACCCAACGCGGCAGGCGGTGGCTTTGGGCTGATCCCCATTGCAGCTGCGGGTAACTTCAGCATCGGCCTGCTGCTGTTTATGTTCATCTCCCGGGTCATCACCACCGTACTCTGCTTCTCCTCCGGCGCGCCCGGCGGCATTTTTGCCCCCATGCTGGCGTTGGGCACGTTGCTGGGCACGGCCTTTGGCATGGCTGCAGCCGCTGGTTTCCCGGCATATCATCTTGAGGCTGGCACCTTTGCCGTCGCCGGAATGGGGGCGCTGCTGGCGGCGTCGCTGCGCGCGCCGCTCACCGGGATCGTGCTGGTGCTGGAGATGACCGACAATTACCAGCTCATTTTGCCAATGATCATTACCTGCCTGGGGGCCACACTATTAGCCCAGTTCCTCGGCGGAAAACCGCTATACTCCACCATTCTTGCCCGTACCCTGGCGAAGCAGAATACTTGAATGAATTACCAGGGTATTAGATAATGACAACAAGAATTGGGTGATTTTTACCCACTAGCAGTATTCATGGGAGCATAAGATGAGTGATGACGTAGCGCTGCCGTTGCAGTTTACCGAAGCAGCAGCCAAAAAAGTAAAAGACCTGATTTCCGATGAAGACAACCCGGAGCTGAAACTGCGTGTGTACATTACCGGCGGCGGCTGCAGCGGCTTCCAGTATGGATTCACCTTTGACGATCAGGTTAACGATGGTGACATGACCATTGAGAAGCAGGGCGTCGCGCTGGTCGTTGACCCGATGAGCCTGCAGTATCTGGTGGGTGGCTCTGTTGATTACACCGAAGGTCTGGAAGGTTCGCGCTTTGTGGTAACCAACCCGAACGCGACAAGCACCTGCGGGTGTGGTTCTTCGTTCAGTATCTGATGGTATGGCCGGGTGCCCTCACCCCGGCCCTCTCCCACAGGGAGAGGGAGCAAACACTAAAAACGGGAACCTTGAGGTTCCCGTTTTGCTTTTATTACCGCCCGTTTTCGTCCAGCGCGAAGGTCGGTAGCTTCAGGTGCCAGCGGATTGCCGCCAGCCTGATTGCCAGCGTGACCGCCATTCCCAGCATCGCCGCCTGTTCCAGCGGAATATTAAAGGTGTACCACGCCGTTGCGTGGACGATCCCGCCCAGAATGCAGGCCGTGGCGTAGATTTCCGTTCGCAGGATCATCGGCACTTCGCGCGCCAGAATATCGCGGATAATCCCGCCGCCCACGCCGGTGACCACCCCCATACAGATCGCCACCATCGGGCCGGTTCCGGCCATAAACGCCTTGTTGACCCCAATCCCGACAAACACCGCGAGACCCACCGCATCCAGCACCGGCAGCAGCCATTTCGGCAGGCGGCGCGGCTGGCGGACCAGGATAATGGTTAACATGCAGGTGACCATCGCCACCACCAGGTCGGTGGGATCCTTGACCCAGAATACCGGGCCATGATCGAGGGCCATATCGCGGATGGTTCCCCCACCAACGGCGGTGACCACGCCCAACACCAGGACGCCAAACGGGTCCATGCGTAATTTACCGGCCAGCAGAACGCCGGAGATCGCAAAAACGGCTGTGCCAAGAATATCCAGCCAGTAAACGAGCATCGTAATCCTCGAGAAAATTAGTGGCTCTGCGACAGCGCAGAGCAGAGTTGTTTTGCGGCGAGGATAATACGCGGGCTCGCGCGCTCAAACCAGTCACTCTTAAGGGCAATTACCGGTATTTTTAACTGACTTTTCCAGTACTGCTCTATTTTAGGAATATCGCCTGCGGAACCGGCTACAACAATGGCCTGCGGCTGGCGCGCCAGAACCTGCTCGCGGCTAACCTGGGGCCAGGGCACCCGGCTGGCAGCAAAGATATTTTCTCCACCACAGAGTTCCAGTACCTGATGTTGCAAAGAGCCTTTGCTGGTAGTGAACAGGGGTTGCTGGCCAAACTGGATAAACACCCGCTTTTTTGGCAGTGTGCCGTAGGTGGCCTTCAGGGCGGCATACTCCGTCAGCATCTGCTGCGCGGCCTGTTGCGCTTTTTGTGGTTCAGGGCTCCAGGGGGCAAGATCGCGAAGAGCCTGCGCAACCTGCTCAATGCTGGTGGCATCGATCCACTGCACTTTTATCCCCAGCGAGGCCAACTGGTTTACCTGTCGTTCGGCATTGCCGCCGCGCCAGGCCAGCACCAGATCGGGCTTAAGCGCGACGATGCGTTCAACGTTCATGCCTTGCCAGGTGGCGACTTGTTCAATTTTAGCCGCTTCGGGGGGATAGTCGGAATAGCTGCTGACCCCGACGGGGACGATCCCAGCGGCAAACGCCAGCTCGGTATTGGCGGGGGAGAGGGTAATAACACGCGGCGCGGCCAGAAGCCACGCCGGTGTCAGCAGAAACAGCGCAACAAGCGCTCTGATGAGCGGCTTAGCCACGCGCCAGTTTCTGTACCAGCGTCTCAACCATCAGGCTGGACTGTTTGGCGGCAACCACGAGGAACTCGTCGAAGCTCAGGTGAGACTGCTGATCGGCCACGTCGGAGATGGCGCGAACCACCACGAAAGGCACGCTGAAGTTATGACAAACGTGAGCGATAGCGGTGGCTTCCATTTCCACGGCAATCGCCTGCGGGAAGTTGTGACGGATTTTCGCCAGGTTCACGGAGCCGTTAATAAACGCATCACCGCTGACAATCAGGCCACGTACGGCGTTGAGGTTCAGCTCGGCGATGCAGCTTTCTGCGGCGGCAACCAGTTTGTCATCCGCTTTAAAGCCTGCCGGGCAGCCCGGAAGCTGGCCGTACTCGTAACCAAAGGCGGTTACATCGGCATCGTGGTAGCGTGCTTCATCAGAAACCACGATGTCGCCCACTTTCAGGGTTGGCGCGAGACCGCCCGCAGAGCCGGTGTTAATGATCAGATCTGGCTTGCAGCGTTCCAGCAGCAGGGTAGCGCCCAGCGCGGCAGAAACTTTACCGATACCTGATTTCAGCAGAGCAACTTCAGTACCGTTCAGCGTGCCGGTGTAAATCTCACAGCCGCCCAGAGAGAGGGTCTGACGGTTCTCAATTTTGTCACGCAGCAGCGTAACTTCTTCTTCCATTGCTCCAATAATACCGATTTTCATAGATTTACTCGCGATGTGCCTTGTTAAGATGCATAGTCTATCATGCGGTTAAGGGGAAACGCATTCTCACGCGGGGGAGCACATGGCACCAATCGATTTTCGCACCAAAATTAACTGGCACCGTCGCTACCGCTCCCCACAGGGGAACAAGAGCGAACATGAGATCCTGCGGATCTTCGAAAGCGATCGCGGGCGTATCATTAACTCTCCGGCAATCCGTCGGTTGCAGCAAAAAACCCAGGTCTTTCCACTCGAACGCAACGCGGCCGTGCGCACCCGGCTCACCCACTCGCTGGAGGTGCAGCAGGTTGGCCGCTATATCGCAAAAGAGATTTTAAGCAGGCTCAAAGAGCAGCGCCTGCTGCAAACCTACGGACTGGACGAGCTGACGGGGCCGTTTGAAAGCATCGTTGAGATGGCGTGCCTGATGCACGACATCGGCAATCCGCCTTTTGGTCATTTTGGTGAAGCGGCGATCAATGACTGGTTCCGTCAGCGTCTTTATCCCGCCGATGCGGCCAGCCAGCCGCTGAGCGACGATCGTTGCCTGGTGCAGGATCTGCGGCTGCGCGAGGGCGAAGAGGCGCTGAACGTGCTGCGTCGCAAGGTGCGTCAGGATCTCTGTCATTTTGAGGGCAACGCGCAGGGGATCCGGCTGGTGCACTCCCTGATGCGCATGAACCTCACCTGGGCGCAGGTGGGGTGCATTCTGAAATATACCCGTCCCGCCTGGTGGCAGGGCGATCCCCCCGCGACGCACAATTATTTGATGAAAAAGCCGGGGTATTATTTCTCTGAAGAGAGCTATATCGAGCGCCTTCGTCAGGAACTCTTCCTGCCGCAGTATGGTCGTTTTCCATTAACCTGGATTATGGAAGCGGCGGATGATATCTCCTATTGCGTTGCCGATCTGGAAGATGCGGTCGAAAAAAGAATATTCAGCGTCGAGGGGCTTTATCAGCATCTTTATGATGCCTGGGGCAACCACGAAAAAGGGTCTTTATTTTCGCAGGTTGTCGAAAACGCCTGGGAGAAATCGCGCTCTAACACCCTGAGTCGGAGTACTGAAGATCAGTTCTTTATGTATTTACGCGTCAACACCCTGAATAAACTGGTGCCCTATGCGGCTGAGCGTTTTATAGACAATATCGAACAGATTTACCGCGGTGAATTTAATCATGCGCTGCTGGAAGACGACAGCGGATTCAGCCAACTTCTTGAACTGTATAAGAATGTCGCCATGCGGCATGTGTTCAGTCATCCGGATGTTGAGCAGCTGGAATTACAGGGCTATCGGGTAATAACCGGCCTGCTGGAGATCTACCGTCCGCTGCTGCAATTATCCGTGGACGACTTTAGCGAGCTGGTAGAAAAAGAACGGGTACGCCGTTTTCCGATTGAAACCCGGCTATTTCATAAACTTTCAACACGTCACCGGCTGGCGTATGTGGAATCGATCGGTAAATTAGACCGTCAGCAGACGGACTGGCCGGTGCTGGAGTTTTATTATCGCTGCCGCCTGATCCAGGACTATATCAGTGGAATGACGGACTTGTATGCATGGGATGAATACCGCAAGTTGATGGCGGTGGAATAAAGGTGAGTTTTGTAAAGACGGCCAATAAATTTTTACTTTTTCCAGAAACTTAATACCGGAACTAAGCGCAGCAAAACGAATCTGATATACACAGCAATTGTGCGTGACCTGTAAATCGAGATTAAGAAACATGAAAAAAACCACTTTAGCAATGAGTGCACTGGCTCTGAGTTTAGGATTAGCGTTGTCTCCTCTGTCTGCTAGCGCAGCGGAGACCGGATCGTCGGCAGCCACTGCGCAGCAGATGCCAAGCCTGGCGCCGATGCTGGAAAAAGTGATGCCATCGGTGGTCAGTATCAATGTCGAGGGCAGCACCACCGTCAACACGCCACGCATGCCACGTAACTTCCAGCAGTTCTTCGGCGACAACTCGCCGTTCTGCCAGGATGGTTCACCGTTCCAGAGCTCACCATTCTGTCAGGGCGGCGATGGCGGCGGCAACGGCGGCGGCCAGCAGCAGAAATTTATGGCGCTGGGTTCTGGCGTGATCATTGATGCGGCCAAAGGCTATGTTGTCACCAACAACCACGTGGTGGATAACGCCACCAGCATTAAGGTGCAGCTGAGCGACGGGCGTAAGCTCGACGCCAAAATGGTCGGGAAAGATCCTCGCTCTGATATTGCCCTGATTCAGATCCAGGATCCAAAAAAACTGACCGCGATTAAGCTCGCCGACTCTGACGCGCTGCGCGTGGGCGATTATACCGTGGCGATCGGTAACCCGTTCGGTCTGGGTGAGACGGTGACCTCCGGTATCGTTTCTGCCCTTGGTCGTAGCGGTCTGAATGCGGAAAACTACGAAAACTTTATCCAGACGGATGCGGCGATTAACCGTGGTAACTCCGGTGGCGCGCTGGTGAACCTCAACGGCGAGCTGATCGGGATTAACACCGCGATCCTCGCCCCTGACGGCGGCAACATCGGCATTGGCTTCGCCATCCCAAGCAACATGGTGAAAAACCTGACGGCGCAGATGGTCGAGTTTGGCCAGGTGAAACGCGGCGAGCTGGGAATTTTGGGTACCGAGCTGAACTCCGAGCTGGCGAAAGCCATGAAGGTTGATGCCCAGCGCGGTGCCTTTGTCAGCCAGGTGATGCCAAACTCCTCTGCGGCAAAAGCGGGGATCAAAGCCGGGGACGTGATCACCACCCTGAACGGCAAACCGGTGAGCAGCTTCGCGGCACTGCGTGCAGAAGTGGGCTCTATGCCGGTCGGCAGCAAAGTGAGCCTGGGTCTGCTGCGTGAAGGTAAACCGGTAACCGTAAATCTGGAACTGCAGCAGAGCAGCCAGAACCAGGTGGATGCCGGAACCATCTTCAGCGGTATCGAAGGTGCGGATATGAGCAACAAGGGCCAGGATAAAGGCGTGTCGGTGGACAACGTTAAAGCCAATAGCCCGGCTGCCCGTATCGGCCTGAAGAAAGGGGATGTGATTATCGGTGCTAACCAGCAGCCGGTTAAGAACATCGCTGAACTTCGCAAAATTCTCGACAGCAAACCGTCGGTGCTGGCGCTGAATATCCAGCGTGGCGACACCTCTCTCTATCTGCTGATGCAGTAACCTGTTCAGCCCCTGTTTCTGCCTGGAAACAGGGGCTTTTACTTTCCTTTCTGTGAACCCTTCCACAAGTCCATACTTCTCCCTGTGAGTTTGTGCATTCGCACAATGCGGCCCTGATTAATCTTCCTTATGCTTGAGCTCTGCTCAGAGGAGGGCGACATGGCTGGCTGGCATCTTGATACCAAAATGGCGCAGGATATCGTGGCACGAACGATGCGCATCATTGACACCAATATCAACGTGATGGACGCTCGCGGCCGGATCATTGGCAGCGGCGATCGCGAGCGTATTGGGGAATTGCACGAAGGTGCGCTGCTGGTGCTCTCCCAGGGGCGCGTGGTGGATATTGATGACGCGGTGGCGCGACATCTTCACGGCGTGCGCCAGGGGATCAACCTGCCGCTGCGTCTGGAGGGGGAAATCGTCGGGGTTATCGGCCTGACCGGTGAGCCGGAATCCCTGCGCAAATACGGCGAGCTGGTCTGTATGACCGCAGAGATGATGCTGGAGCAGTCCCGCCTGATGCACTTGCTGGCGCAGGACAGCCGCCTGCGTGAAGAGCTGGTGATGAACCTGATCCAGGCGGAAGAGCATACCCCGGCATTAACGGAGTGGGCGCAACGTCTGGGCATCGACCTCAACCAGCCCCGCGTGGTGGCGGTAATCGAGGTCGACAGCGGCCAGCTGGGCGTCGACAGCGCCATGGTGGAGTTGCAGCAGCTGCAGAACGCGCTGGCCACGCCGGAGCGTAATAACCTGGTGGCGATCGTCTCGTTAACCGAGATGGTGGTGCTGAAACCGGCGTTGAACCAGTTTGGCCGCTGGGATGCGGAAGATCATCGTCGGCGCGTGGAACAGCTGATTGCGCGGATGAAGGAGAACGGCCAGCTGCGTTTTCGCGTGGCGCTAGGCAACTACTTTACCGGCCCGGGGAGCATTGCCCGTTCGTGGCGTACGGCCCGCACGACCATGATGGTTGGCAAGCAGCGTATGCCGGAAAACCGCAGCTATTTTTACCAGGATTTGATGCTGCCGGTGCTGCTCGACAGCCTGCGCGGTGGCTGGCAGGCCAACGAACTGGCGCGCCCGCTGGTGCGGCTGAAGGCAATGGATAACAACGGCCTGCTGCGGCGCACGCTGCAGGCGTGGTTCCGTCATAACGTGCAGCCGCTGGCCACGTCGAAGGCGCTCTTTATCCACCGCAATACGCTGGAGTACCGCCTCAACCGCATTTCGGAGCTGACGGGGCTGGATCTGGGGAATTTTGACGACCGGCTGTTGCTGTATGTGGCGTTGCAGTTAGACGAGCAGCGGTGACGTTGTTTGCCGGGTGGCGGCTGCGCCTTACCCGGCCAAGGTAAAAGCAAAACGGCAACCCAAGGTTGCCGTTTTTAGTGTTTGCACCCTCTCCCGGTGGGAGAGGGCCGGGGTGAGGGCATCATGCCGCACCGGGAATTACTTATTACGGGTCAGCTTCTCAAGATCCGCTTCGATTTCCGTGATCTTGTGGGCAACCACGCTTTCCAGATGACGCAGGTCATCGAGGATCTTACGTTTCAGATCCACTTCAGTGCGATCGCGCTGGCAAATCTGATCCAGTTCATCAATCACATAGCGCAGATTCGGGCTGATCTCCTGCACCTCTTTGTAACCCTGACCGATGCCATCGGCAACGACAGTTTTACGCTGGCGCGGGTACTTAAACTTTACGCTCTTGGCGAAGAACTCACCCTTATCCTTGTGGAAATAGATTTTCAGGATATCGTTATTGGCTTCCTGACGGAGGCTGTAACGGTCAATTTCATCAGGATTAGTAATGCCCAGACTTTTCAGATTATCGTACATAGCGGTACCCTTGATCTCAACATAACCCATGAATAATTCACGAAAAAATCTATTTTCGCCACCCTCAGATATAAAAAAAGCGGGGTTGCCCCCGCTTTTTGTTATACCCGATTAATCGATGGTACGCAGCAGTTCGTTGATGCCCACTTTGCCGCGGGTTTTCGCATCGACTTTTTTGACGATTACCGCACAGTACAGGCTGTATTTGCCATCTTTTGATGGCAGGTTGCCGGAAACCACCACGGAACCCGCCGGTACGCGACCGTAATGCACTTCACCGGTTTCACGATCGTAAATACGGGTGCTCTGGCCGATGTAGACGCCCATGGAGATCACGGAGCCTTCTTCGACGATCACGCCTTCAACCACTTCGGAACGTGCGCCGATGAAGCAGTTGTCTTCGATGATGGTTGGGTTCGCCTGCAGCGGCTCAAGAACACCACCGATACCCACGCCGCCGGAGAGGTGGACGTTTTTGCCGATCTGCGCGCAGGAACCTACGGTCGCCCAGGTATCCACCATGGTACCTTCGTCAACGTAAGCACCGATGTTCACGTAAGATGGCATCAGCACGGTGTTACGGGCAATGAATGCACCCTGACGAACAGCTGCCGGTGGCACCACGCGGAAACCTTCTTTCTGGAAACGCGCTTCGTCGTAATCAGCGAATTTCATGGGTACTTTATCGAAGTAGCGGCTTTCCGCACCGTCGATAACCTGGTTATCGTTAATACGGAAAGAGAGCAGTACCGCTTTCTTCAGCCACTGATGAGTGACCCACTGACCGTCGATTTTTTCCGCTACACGCAGTGCGCCGGAATCAAGCAGAGAAATAACCTGATTTACCGCCTCACGGGTCACGGTGTCTACATTTGCCGGCGTAATGTCGGCGCGACGCTCAAAAGCGGACTCAATAACGTTCTGTAACTGCTGCATAGTTCAACTCTTTCCAGGTAAAAAAAAACATCACCCTTTATCGTTTGGATTGAGGGCTGCTGTCAACCGTTGTTGCACTTCCTGTTGCAGGGCATTATTAAGCCCACGACGGTCGGCGGTGGCGATTATAAATAAATCTTCTACTCGCTCGCCAATGGTTGTAATTCTGGCGCCGTGCAGCGAAATTCCCAGATCGGCAAAAACCTGCCCGACCCGGGCGAGGAGCCCAGGCTGGTCGAGCGCGATCAGCTCCAGGAACGATTTACGGTCGGTATGGGTCGGCAGGAAATTGACCTCGGTATCGACGGTAAAGTGGCGCAGTTTTGCCGGCTGTCGACGCGGCTGCGGTGGCTGCCAGCTGCGCTGGGTAATCGCCTGCTCTAGTCCGTAGCGAATGGGCTCGTGTCGGTCGGCCGACAGCGGGCTGCCGTCCGGCTCCAGTACAATAAAGGTATCCATCGCCATGCCGTCGCGGGTCGTGAAGATCTGCGCGTCGTGCACGCTAAGGTTACGTCTGTCGAGTTCAGCACACACCGCCGCGAAGAGGTAAGGGCGGTCGGGGCTCCAGATGAAAATCTCGGTTCCACCACGGGTCGCCTGCGGGCTCAGCAGGATCAGCGGCTTCGTCAGATCGTGCTGCAGCAGATGGCGCGCGTGCCAGGCCAGCTGGTTTGGACTGTGACGGACAAAATAGTTGGCGCGACAGCGGGCCCAAATCAGATGCAGCGCCTCCTCTTTGATATTTTCCATCCGCAACAGCGCCAGAGCCTGCATCTGGTGATGGCGCACGCGCTCACGCATGTCCGGCGTGCTCTGCATTCCGCGACGCAGCTGTTTTTCGGTAGCGAAATAGAGCTCGCGCAGCAGGCTCTGCTTCCAGCTGTTCCACAGCGTTTCGTTGGTGGCGCAGATGTCGGCTACCGTCAGGCAGACCAGGAAACGCAGGCGGTTCTCCGTCTGCACCGCTTCGGCGAACTGCTTGATCACTTCCGGATCCTGAATATCACGACGCTGGGCGGTCACGGACATCAGCAGATGGTGACGAACCAGCCAGGCCACCAGCTGCGTTTCACGTGAATTAAGCCCGTGTAGCTCGGCGAATTTCAGGACGTCTTCCGCGCCGAGGACCGAATGGTCGCCGCCGCGCCCTTTGGCGATGTCGTGGAACAGGGCGGCAATCAGGATCAGCTCCGGGTTGGTCAGGCGAGGCCAGAGCTCAACGCAGAGCGGGTGGCGGCTGCGCACCTCCTCCTGAGCAAAACTTTCCAGCTTCAGCATCACGCGGATGGTGTGTTCATCAACGGTATAGGCATGGAAAAGGTCAAACTGCATCTGACCGACAATATGCGACCACTGCGGCATATAGGCCCAGAGCACGCTGTGACGGTGCATCGGCAGCAGCCCGCGTCTTACCGCGCCCGGATGACGCAGCATGCTCAGAAACAGCGAGCGCGCCTCGGGGATGTAGCACAGCGGCTGAGTAAGATGGCGGCGGGCGTGGCGCAGATGACGCAGGGTGGTGGAGTAGATCCCGGTAATGGAGCTGTTACGCACCATGGCGTAGAACATCCGCAGGATCGCTTCCGGTTTGCGGATAAACAGCGTCTCGTCGCGCAGGTCGATCAGCGCGCCGCGCAGCTGGAATTCATCATCAATCGGGCGCGGTTTTTCATCGGCGGTCAGGGCGAGGATGGCCTCATCAAACAGCTGCAACAGCATCTGGTTCAGCTCGCCCACGCGGCGGGTGACGCGGAAGAAATCCTTCATCATCTGCTCAACCGGTTCGTTGCCTTCACCGCTGTAGTGCAGGCGCTGGGCGACGCTTAACTGACGGTCAAACAGCAGGCGGTTGTCGTAGCGGGTCACTTCCAGATGCAACGCAAAACGGATGCGCCACAGCAGATGCAGACACTCATTCAGCTCGGTGCGCTCCGCTTCGGTGAGAAAACCAAAGCCGACCATCTCATCCAGCGAGGTGGCGCCGAAATGGCGGCGGGCCACCCACTGCAGGGTATGGATATCGCGCAGGCCGCCCGGGCTGCTTTTTATGTCGGGCTCCAGGTTGTAGCTGGTGCCGTGGTAGCGCTGGTGGCGCACCTGCTGTTCATCGACCTTCGCGGCGAAGAACTTCTCCGACGGCCAGAAGCCGTCGCTGAAGATGTGCTTTTGTAGCTCGAGGAAGAGCGCGACGTCGCCGATCAGCAGGCGTGATTCAATCAGGTTAGTGGCGACGGTGAGATCGGACAGCCCCTCCAGCAGACACTCTTCCAGGGTGCGTACGCTGTGGCCGACCTCCAGCTTGACGTCCCACAGCAGGGTCAGCAGTTCGCCGATTTTTTGCGCCTGTTCATCAGGCAGCTTTTTGCGACTCAGGATCAGCAGATCGATATCCGACAGCGGGTGCAGTTCGCCACGGCCATAGCCGCCGACGGCCACCAGCGCCACGTCGCCTAACTGACCAAAACCGTAATCAATCCATAAACGCTGCAGAAGCTGGTCAATAAATTCCGTGCGGGCTTCAATCAGCGCTTCGGCGGAGATCCCGCTGTCAAAGGCGTCACCCAGCCAGCGCTGAAAAATGTCGATATGCGCTTTGATGCCCGCGCAGGTCAGCTCGGCCGTGGGCCAGACGCCGGGGTTATCCGGCTGGCCAGGCAGGGTGGGGAGTGCCGTATTGGCATACTGTTCGGGTAAAAGGTTACTCATTGCGCGCCACCCATAAGAAAAAACGATAGCCATTAAAAAAGCCGGCATTTGCCGGCTTCTTATCATGCGTCTTGCGAGAGTATCGCCGGGATGGTGTCATCCTTGCGTAACGTCAGAATTTCGCAGCCGTTGTCTGTCACCACAATAGTATGCTCGTACTGGGCAGACAAGCTCCGGTCTTTGGTTTTCACCGTCCAGCCGTCTTTCATGGTACGGATGCGGTAATCACCTGAGTTGACCATCGGCTCGATGGTAAAGGTCATGCCCGCCTGCAGCACCACGCCGCCGTCATCGGCATCATAGTGCAGAACCTGTGGCTCTTCGTGGAAGACACGGCCAATGCCGTGACCGCAGTATTCGCGCACCACAGAGAAGCCCTGGGCTTCAACGAATTTCTGGATAGCCGCACCAAGGGTACGCAGGCGAATGCCGGGTTTAACCATCTTCAGCGCCAGGTAGAGGCTCTCCTGGGTCACTTTGCACAGACGCTCACCCAGAATGGTCGGTTTACCGACGATGAACATCTTAGAGGTGTCACCGTGGTATTCATCTTTAATGACGGTGACGTCGATGTTTACGATATCGCCATCTTTCAGCAGTTTTTCGTCATCCGGAATGCCGTGGCAGACCACTTCATTAATAGAGATGCAAACGGATTTCGGGAAGCCGTGATAGCCGAGGCAGGCGGAAACCGCATGTTGCTCGTTCACGATATAGTCGTTACAGATACGATCCAGCTCGCCGGTGCTGACGCCAGGCTTAACGAATGGCTCGATCATTTCCAGCACTTCAGCGGCCAGACGACCGGCGACGCGCATCTTTTCAATTTCTTCAGGTGTCTTAATAGAGATAGCCATGTAATCTGTCCATCAGTGTCGTTTTTTTCGACAATACTAGTCTAAGTGTTGTCAATGGTATCAGTCTGGCGCACATGCTGCCAAATTGAGATTCCTTTACCGCACACACGGCCAACAATTGTTGGTTTCGGGTAGCGTTTTGTGGTATAAAGCGCGCCGGACTTCCGATCCATTTCAGATACACAGGATGGACGGGAGCGACAAATCTCACTTTGTGTAACAACACACACGTATCGGCACATATTCCGGGGTGCCCTTTGGGGTCGGTAATATGGGATACGTGGAGGCATAACCCCAACTTTTAAATAGAGGTTTTAAAACATGGCAACTGTTTCCATGCGCGACATGCTCAAGGCTGGTGTTCACTTCGGTCACCAGACCCGTTACTGGAACCCGAAAATGAAGCCTTTCATCTTCGGCGCACGTAACAAAGTTCACATCATCAACCTTGAGAAAACTGTACCAATGTTCAACGAAGCCCTGGCTGAGCTGAACAAGATCTCTTCCCGTAAAGGTAAGATTCTGTTCGTTGGTACTAAGCGCGCTGCAAGCGAAGCTGTGAAAGAAGCTGCTAACAGCTGCGACCAGTTCTTCGTGAACCATCGCTGGCTGGGCGGTATGCTGACTAACTGGAAAACCGTTCGTCAGTCTATCAAGCGCCTGAAAGATCTGGAAACCCAGTCTCAGGACGGTACTTTCGAAAAGCTGACCAAAAAAGAAGCGCTGATGCGCACTCGTGAGCTGGACAAGCTGGAAAACAGCCTGGGCGGTATCAAAGATATGGGCGGCCTGCCAGACGCGCTGTTCGTAATCGATGCTGACCACGAGCACATCGCAATCAAAGAAGCTAACAACCTGGGTATCCCAGTATTCGCAATCGTTGATACCAACTCCGATCCGGACGGTGTTGACTTCGTTATCCCGGGTAACGACGATGCAATCCGTGCTGTTAGCCTGTACCTGAGCGCTGTAGCTGCTACCGTTCGTGAAGGCCGTTCCCAGGATCTGGCTTCTCAGGCGGAAGAAAGCTTCGTAGAAGCTGAATAATAAGGTTCTACCCCTTATTAGTACCGTGTATGAATAGGGGCCCATTATCGGCCCCTTTTTTCAATTTATACTGTTTGGCCGCTGGCCGGGCAGTTCACATCTCCCGAGGATTTAAGAATGGCTGAAATTACCGCATCCCTGGTAAAAGAGCTGCGTGAGCGTACTGGCGCAGGCATGATGGATTGCAAAAAAGCGCTGACTGAAGCAAACGGCGACATCGAGCTGGCAATCGAAAACATGCGTAAATCCGGTGCGATCAAAGCAGCTAAGAAAGCAGGCAACGTTGCTGCTGACGGCGTGATCATCACTAAGATCGACGGCACCTACGGCATCATTCTGGAAGTTAACTGCCAGACTGACTTCGTTGCTAAAGATGGCGGTTTCCAGGCATTTGCTAACAAAGTTCTGGACGCAGCTATTGCTGGCAAAATCACTGACGTTGAAGTTCTGAAAGCACAGTTCGAAGAAGAACGTGTTGCTCTGGTTGCTAAAATCGGTGAGAACATCAACATCCGTCGCGTTTCTTCTCTGGAAGGCGACGTTCTGGGTTCATACCAGCACGGCGCACGTATCGGTGTTCTGGTTGCTGCTAAAGGCGCTGACGAAGAGCTGGTTAAACAGCTGGCAATGCACATCGCTGCAAGCAAACCAGAATTCGTTAAGCCAGAAGACGTGTCTGCTGAAGTAGTAGAAAAAGAGTACCAGGTTCAGCTGGACATCGCCATGCAGTCTGGCAAGCCAAAAGAAATCGCAGAGAAAATGGTTGAAGGCCGCATGAAGAAATTCACCGGCGAAGTTTCTCTGACTGGCCAGCCATTCGTTATGGATCCAAGCAAAACTGTTGCTCAGCTGCTGAAAGAGCACAACGCTGACGTAACTGGCTTCATCCGCTTCGAAGTGGGCGAAGGCATCGAGAAAGTTGAGACTGACTTCGCAGCAGAAGTTGCTGCAATGTCCAAGCAGTCTTAATCAGCGAAAAGAAGCCGCCTGAGGGCGGCTTCTTTTTGTGTACGTCTGTGTAAATCAGCCAGGCGCCTATAGAGTCTGTGTTGAATTGCGATATAACATGTCGCCAGAATTAACCCCCATCTTAATCGTTGACAGTCCCAGGAAAGAAATATGGCTACCAATGCAAAACCCGTTTACAAACGCATTCTGCTTAAGCTGAGTGGCGAAGCGCTGCAGGGGTCGGAAGGCTTCGGTATTGACGCAAGCATCCTTGACCGCATGGCGCAGGAGATCAAAGAACTGGTTGAACTGGGCATCCAGGTTGGCGTAGTCATTGGCGGTGGTAACCTTTTCCGTGGCGCAGGTCTGGCAAAAGCCGGCATGAACCGCGTTGTGGGCGATCACATGGGTATGCTGGCAACGGTCATGAATGGCCTGGCAATGCGTGATGCCCTGCATCGTGCCTATGTGAATGCGCGCCTGATGTCCGCTATTCCGCTGAATGGCGTATGTGATAACTACAGCTGGGCCGAAGCGATCAGCCTGCTGCGCAATAACCGCGTGGTGATCCTCTCCGCCGGTACGGGTAATCCGTTCTTTACGACCGACTCCGCAGCCTGCCTGCGCGGTATCGAAATCGAAGCCGATGTGGTACTGAAAGCCACCAAAGTGGATGGCGTGTTTACTGCCGATCCGGCAAAAGATCCTGCTGCAACCATGTACGATCAGCTGACCTACAGCGAAGTACTGGATAAAGAGCTGAAAGTGATGGATCTTGCCGCCTTCACGCTGGCCCGCGACCACAAATTGCCGATTCGTGTCTTCAACATGAACAAGCCTGGCGCACTGCGCCGCGTTGTTATGGGCGAAAAAGAAGGCACTTTGATCACGGAGTAATTTCCGTTGACGATAAATACAGGTAAGATTCCGCTCTACATTGTAGTGATATCTTACCTGGACGCGCCTTTGGCGTTGTCATGAATTAAACGCGACTATACTTAGCACACCTGTAGCAGCTGTGCTGGCGGATAGTCTGCCTGAGACAAGTTTTCAAGGATTCGTAACGTGATTAACGACATCAGAAAAGATGCTGAAGTACGCATGGACAAATGTGTAGAAGCGTTCAAAACCCAAATCAGCAAAATTCGTACTGGCCGTGCTTCTCCAAGCCTGCTGGATGGCATCGTCGTGGAATACTACGGTACGCCAACGCCGCTGCGTCAGTTGGCGCAGGTTACGGTTGAAGATACCCGTACGCTGAAAATCAACGTGTTCGACCGCTCTATGGGTCCGGCCGTTGAGAAAGCGATCATGGCGTCCGATCTGGGTCTGAACCCAAGCTCAGCAGGCACCGATATTCGCGTTCCGCTGCCACCGCTGACCGAAGAGCGTCGTAAAGACCTGATCAAAGTGGTTCGTGGTGAAGCCGAGCAGGGCCGTGTTTCCGTGCGTAACGTTCGTCGTGACGCGAACGATAAAGTAAAGGCGCTGCTGAAAGAGAAAGAGATCAGTGAAGACGACGATCGCCGTTCTCAGGACGACGTTCAGAAACTGACTGATGCCGCTATCAAGAAAATTGACGCGGCGCTGGCAGAAAAAGAAGCAGAGCTGATGCAGTTCTGATTTCTGTCGTAATCTGATAAAACGCCGTACAGAAGGCCTTTGGGCTTTGCTGGCGGCGTTTTGCTTTTCTGGTTCACTATTCCGGGCATCTCATGAAGCAATTAACTCTCCTTGGCTCGACCGGCTCCATTGGTTGCAGCACTCTCGATGTTGTTCGCCATAACCCAGACCACTACGCGGTGGCCGCCCTTGTCGCAGGCAAAAATGTTCACCGTATGGTGGAACAGTGTCTGGAGTTTACCCCGCGCTATGCGGTGATGGATGATGAAGCGAGCGCCCGGCAGGTTAAGGCGTTGCTGGTGGAGAAGGGGAGTCGCACCGAGGTGTTAAGCGGGCCAGAGGCTGCCTGCGAAATGGCCGCGCTGGATGACGTCGACCAGGTAATGGCCGCTATCGTGGGTGCGGCGGGACTGCTGCCGACGCTTGCCGCCATCGATGCCGGAAAATCCGTTTTGCTGGCAAACAAAGAGTCGCTGGTGACCTGTGGCCGCCTGTTTATGGACGCCGTGAAGCGCAATGGCGCGCGACTTTTGCCGGTAGATAGCGAACATAACGCGATTTTTCAGAGTTTACCGCAACCGTTTCAGGAGAACCTGGGGTACGCTGATCTCGAGCAGAATGGCGTCTCTTCTATCCTGCTTACCGGGTCTGGTGGCCCGTTCCGTGACATACCGCTGTCTGAACTGGTCTCAATGACCCCGGATCAGGCATGCCGTCACCCGAACTGGTCGATGGGGCGTAAAATTTCCGTTGATTCGGCCACCATGATGAATAAAGGTCTGGAATATATTGAAGCCCGCTGGTTGTTCAACGCCTCGGCAGCGCAGATGGAAGTGTTGATTCACCCGCAGTCGGTGATCCACTCCATGGTACGTTATCGTGATGGCAGCGTGATGGCACAGTTAGGTGAACCCGATATGCGTACGCCTATCGCCCATACCATGGCCTGGCCGAACCGCGTGCTTTCAGGCGTTAAGCCGCTCGATTTCTGTAAGCTGAGTGCGCTGACGTTCAGTGCGCCTGATTATCAGCGCTATCCGTGCCTGAAGCTGGCGATGGAAGCCTTCGAGCAGGGGCAGGCGGCAACGACCGCACTCAACGCGGCGAACGAAATCGCTGTCGCCGCCTTCCTCGATAATCGGATCCGCTTTACCGATATCGCTACGCTGAACCTGTCTGTTCTTGAGGCGATGGATTTACGCGAACCGCAAAGTGTGGATGACGTATTGACCGTCGATGCGAACGCCAGAGCCACGGCGCAAAAAGCGGTGACGCACCTCGCAAGCTGGTGATAATCCACCCGCAGGTGGTCATGCTATTTGTTAGCGTTGGGCTTCAGTGATATAGTCTGCGCCACCTGATTGCGGGTTGTTGACGTTACGTGGTCAGGTAAGCCGTGGTATGACACGGCTTTTTTACGTAAAGGCTTCAGTATTCCTGAGTACCGTTAAATCCTTTCAGGGACCAAAAACGCGTTATGTTGTCTGCGAACCAACCAATAAGCGAAAACTTGCCAGCTCATGGCTGTCGTCATGTAGCAATCATCATGGATGGCAATGGCCGCTGGGCGAAAAGACAAGGGAAGATCCGAGCCTTTGGGCATAAAGCTGGGGCAAAATCTGTGCGCCGCGCTGTTTCTTTTGCCGCCAATAACGGCATTGACGCGTTAACGCTCTATGCTTTCAGCAGTGAAAACTGGAATCGACCTGCGCAGGAAGTTAGCGCGTTGATGGAATTGTTCGTGTGGGCGCTCGACAGCGAAGTAAAAAGCCTGCACCGCCACAACGTTCGCCTGCGGATTATCGGCGATACCAGTCGTTTTAACTCACGTCTGCAGGAACGCATTCGTAAAGCGGAAGCATTAACCGGGCAAAACACCGGCTTAACGCTCAATATCGCGGCGAATTATGGCGGACGTTGGGATATTGTCCAGGGTGTGCGGCAATTGGCTGAACAGGTTCAGGAAGGGCTCATAAGGCCGGACCAGATTGATGAAGAGGCGCTGAGCAAGCAAATCTGCATGAGTGAACTGACACCCGTGGATTTAGTAATTAGGACAGGGGGAGAACATCGCATCAGTAACTTTTTGCTGTGGCAAATTGCCTATGCCGAACTTTACTTTACAGATGTTCTTTGGCCCGATTTTGATGAACAAGACTTTGAAGGTGCGCTGCATGCCTTTGCCAATCGAGAGCGTCGTTTCGGTGGTACCGAGCCTGGTGGCGACAACGCCTGATGGGGGTAGCTTTTGCTGAAGTATCGCCTGATTTCTGCGTTTGTTTTAATACCTGTTGTCATCGCAGCGCTGTTTTTACTGCCTCCGGTGGGATTTGCTATTGTCACACTGGTCGTCTGCATGCTGGCGGCGTGGGAATGGGGACAGCTTAGCGGCTTTACCTCGCGTTCCCAGCGGGTATGGCTGGCGGTGCTGTGCGGCCTGATGCTGGCGCTGATGCTCTTTATGCTGCCAGAGTACCATCACAATATTCATCAGCCGATCATTGCAGGTTCGCTCTGGCTTTCGCTAGGATGGTGGCTGGCAGCGTTGCTGCTGGTGCTTTTCTATCCGGGCTCTGCCTCGCTGTGGCGTAACTCTAAAGTGTTGCGCCTCTGTTTTGGGCTGTTCACCATCGTTCCTTTCTTCTGGGGAATGCTTGCCCTCCGTACCTGGCACTACGACGACAACCCTTACAGCGGCGCGTTATGGCTGCTCTATGTCATGATTCTCGTCTGGGGGGCTGACTCTGGCGCCTATATGTTTGGTAAACTGTTTGGCAAACATAAACTGGCCCCGAAGGTCTCCCCGGGTAAAACCTGGCAGGGCTTTATCGGCGGTCTGTTTACGGCGGCGATTATCTCCTGGGGTTATGGTGTATGGGCCAACCTCGAGGTCGCACCGGCAACATTACTGGTCTGTTCAATCGTTGCAGCGCTGGCTTCCGTGCTGGGTGATTTGACCGAGAGTATGTTTAAGCGTGAAGCAGGGATCAAAGACAGTGGCAATCTCATTCCAGGGCACGGCGGTATCCTGGATCGCATAGACAGCCTGACGGCAGCAGTTCCCGTGTTTGCCTGCCTGTTTTTACTGGTGTTTGGGACGATTTAACGGAAGGTTTTATGCTTAGCATTCTCTGGAATCTGGCGGCGTTCATTGTTGCACTGGGTGTACTAATCACGGTGCATGAATTTGGCCATTTCTGGGTTGCTCGGCGCTGTGGCGTGCGTGTTGAGCGCTTTTCCATTGGCTTTGGTAAAGCGCTCTGGCGTCGTAACGACCGCCACGGCACAGAATTTGTTATTGCCCTCATCCCCTTAGGCGGCTACGTCAAAATGCTGGATGAACGCGTAGAGCCGGTTGCGCCTGAAGTGCGCCACTACGCGTTCAACAACAAAACGGTTGGCCAGCGCGCCGCTATTATTGCTGCCGGTCCGGTTGCAAACTTCATCTTCGCCATCTTTGCTTACTGGCTGGTGTTTATCATCGGTGTCCCTGGTGTTCGTCCGGTTGTTGGTGAAATTACGCCCAACTCCATCGCGGCAAGCGCGCAAATTAATCCGGGCATGGAACTTAAAGCAATTGATGGTATCGAAACCCCTGATTGGGATGCCGTTCGGTTGCAACTGGTGGCTAAAATTGGCGATGAGAAGACGACCGTCAGCGTGTCGCCTTTCGGTTCTGACCAGCGTCAGGACAAAATTCTGGATTTACGCCACTGGACCTTTGAGCCGGATAAAGAAGATCCCGTTGCGGCATTAGGCATTCGGCCACGTGGCGCACAGATTGAACCGGTGCTGGCAGAAGTCCAGGCTGATTCAGCGGCGCGTAAAGCAGGTTTGCAAGCAGGCGACAGGATCGTTAAAGTCGATGGTCAGCCTTTAACGCAATGGATGACTTTTGTTACTCTGGTGCGCGATAACCCAGGTACGCCACTGGCGCTGGAGATAGAAAGGCAGGGGAGTCCGCTCTCCTTAACGTTGATTCCGGATACCAAACCGGGCGGCGGTAAGGCTGAAGGGTTCGCAGGCGTGGTGCCTAAAGTGATCCCGCTGCCTGATGAGTACAAGACAATACGCCAGTATGGGCCGTTCAGCGCCATCCTTGAAGCCACGGATAAAACATGGCAACTGATGAAGCTGACCGTGCAGATGCTGGGTAAATTGATTACCGGTGACGTAAAACTGAACAACCTCAGTGGGCCGATCTCGATCGCTCAGGGGGCTGGGATGTCAGCAGAGTTCGGGGTGATTTACTATCTGATGTTTTTGGCGCTCATTAGCGTAAACCTCGGGATAATCAACCTGTTCCCACTTCCCGTCTTAGACGGGGGTCATCTGCTGTTTTTAGCGATAGAGAAGCTAAAAGGCGGGCCGGTATCCGAGCGAGTTCAAGACTTTAGTTATCGCATTGGTTCGATTTTACTGGTGCTGTTAATGGGGCTTGCACTTTTCAATGATTTCTCTCGGTTGTAAGAGAGTGTTAGGAAGAACGCATAATAACGATGGCGATGAAAAAGTTGCTCATAGCGTCGCTGCTGTTTAGCAGCGCGACCGTATACGGTGCTGACGGGTTCGTAGTGAGAGATATTCATTTCGAAGGCCTTCAGCGAGTCGCCGTTGGTGCGGCCCTCCTCAGTATGCCAGTGCGCCCAGGCGACACGGTTAATGATGAAGACATTAGTAATACCATTCGCGCCCTGTTTGCCACCGGCAACTTCGAGGACGTACGCGTTCTGCGCGATGGTGATACGCTGCTCGTTCAGGTAAAAGAGCGTCCGACAATTGCCAGCATCACCTTCTCCGGCAACAAGTCGGTGAAAGACGATATGCTCAAGCAGAACCTTGAGGCCTCTGGCGTCCGTGTCGGCGAATCCCTGGATCGCACCACCCTGTCTGATATCGAGAAAGGGCTGGAAGATTTCTACTACAGCGTCGGTAAATACAGCGCGAGCGTAAAAGCGGTTGTGACGCCACTGCCGCGTAACCGTGTCGATCTGAAACTGGTCTTCCAGGAAGGTGTTTCCGCGAAGATTCAGCAGATCAACATCGTGGGTAACCACGCGTTCAGCACCGATGAACTGATCTCAACGTTCCAGCTGCGTGACGAAGTGCCGTGGTGGAACGTGGTGGGCGACCGTAAATACCAGAAACAGAAACTGGCGGGCGATCTCGAGACCCTGCGCAGCTACTATCTGGACCGTGGTTATGCCCGTTTCAACATCGACTCGACTCAGGTTAGCCTGACGCCGGACAAGAAGGGTATCTACATCACGGTCAACATTACCGAAGGCGATCAGTACAAGCTTTCAGGTGTTGAAGTGAGTGGCAACCTGGCGGGTCACTCTGCTGAGATCGAAAGCCTGACCAAATTGCAGCCGGGTGAACTCTATAGCGGTTCGAAAGTGACCAAAATGGAAGACGGCATTAAAAAGCTGCTCGGCCGTTATGGTTATGCTTACCCGCGCGTTCAGACCCAGCCTGAAATCAACGATACGGATAAAACCGTTAAGCTCCACGTTAACGTCGATGCGGGCAACCGTTTCTACGTGCGTAAGATCCGCTTTGAGGGTAACGATACCTCCAAAGATGCCGTACTGCGCCGCGAAATGCGCCAGATGGAAGGAGCCTGGCTGGGCAGCGACCTGGTCGATCAGGGTAAAGAGCGTCTGAACCGTCTGGGCTACTTCGAAACGGTTGATACCGACACCCAGCGTGTTCCAGGTAAACCGGATCAGGTCGACGTCGTTTACAAGGTTAAAGAGCGTAACACCGGTAGCTTTAACTTTGGTGTCGGTTACGGCACAGAGAGTGGTGTCAGCTTCCAGGTGGGCGTACAGCAGGATAACTGGTTAGGTACAGGTTACTCCGTCGGTATCAACGGAACCAAAAACGACTACCAGACTTACTCTGAACTCTCCGTGACAAACCCTTACTTCACCGTTGATGGTGTGAGTCTGGGCGGTCGTATTTTCTATAACGACTTTAAAGCGGATGATGCGGACCTGTCTTCGTATACCAACAAAAGTTACGGCTTAGACGGTACGCTCGGATTCCCGATCAACGAATACAACACCCTGCGTGCGGGCTTAGGTTATGTGCATAACGACCTGTCCAACATGCAGCCGCAGGTGGCAATGTGGCGTTATCTGGACTCTATCGGACAGCCTGCCAGCACCTCGAATGATGACAACGGCTTTGCCGCCGATGACTTCACCTTCAACTATGGCTGGACGTACAACCGCCTCGACCGTGGTTTCTTCCCGACCGAAGGTTCGCGCGTCAACCTGAACGGTAAAGTGACAATCCCGGGCTCGGATAACGAGTTCTACAAGGTTACGCTGGATACTGCGTCCTACTTCCCGATCGACGAAGATCATAAATGGGTGGTTCTGGGTCGTACGCGTTGGGGTTACGGCGATGGCTTAGGTGGCAAAGAACTGCCATTCTATGAGAACTTCTACGCCGGTGGTTCCAGCACCGTACGTGGCTTCCAGTCCAATAACATTGGTCCGAAAGCGGCCTACTACGGCGGCAACGACGAAGATAACTGCGATAAGGCGTCTTCTAGCGAAGTATGTAGCTCTGATGATGCAGTGGGCGGTAACGCCATGGGTGTCGCCAGCCTGGAGTTTATTACTCCTACGCCGTTCATCAGCGATAAGTATGCCAATTCCGTACGTACCTCGTTCTTCCTGGATGCAGGTACCGTATGGGATACTAACTGGCAGAATACGGCTGAAACGAGAGCTGCGGGCATTCCTGACTACAGCGATCCGAGCAATATTCGTATGTCTGCCGGTCTCGCACTACAATGGATGTCACCGCTGGGGCCGTTGGTCTTCTCCTACGCCCAGCCGTTTAAGAAATACGAGGGAGACAAAGCGGAGCAGTTCCAGTTTAACATTGGTAAAACCTGGTAATTGTCCGTTGCAACGGAATGCGTTGGCAGTGTAGCGCTGACAACTGGCGATCGCAGGATCGCCTTGCCACGCAAAGAACGGTACCCTCGGGTACCAATGGGATGGTAAGGAGTTAATTGTGAAAAAGTGGTTATTAGCTGCAGGTCTCGGTTTAGCGATGGCAACTTCTGCTCAGGCAGCGGACAAAATTGCAATCGTCAATATGGGTAACTTGTTCCAGCAGGTTGCGCAGAAAACCGGTGTTTCTGCCAAGCTGGAAGGCGAGTTCAAAAGCCGTGCAAGCGAACTGCAGGGTATGGAAAACGATCTGCAATCCAAAATGCAGCGTCTGCAGCGCGATGGTTCTACCATGAAAGCGAGCGACCGCAGCAAGCTGGAAAAAGACGTAATGGCTCAGCGTCAGACTTTCTCTCAGAAAGCGCAAGCTTTTGAGCAGGATCGTCAGCGTCGTTCTAACGAAGAACGCGGCAAGCTGGTTACCCGTATCCAGTCCGCTGTGAAAGCTGTTGCTGCCGATCAGAGCATCGATCTGGTTGTTGATGCTAATGCCGTTGCATTCAACAGCAGCGATGTTAAAGACATCACCGCTGATGTCCTGAAACAGGTTAAATAAGTAATGCCTTCAATTCGACTCGCTGATTTAGCTCAGCAGTTGGATGCAGAATTACACGGTGATGGCGATATCGTCATCACCGCTGTTGCGTCCATGCAATCTGCTAAAGCAGGCAATATCACCTTCATGGTAAGCCCGAAGTACCGTGAACATCTGGCCCTTTGCCAGGCGTCTGCTGTCGTCATGACGCAGGACGATTTGCCGTTTGCCGCAGGTGCTGCGCTGGTAGTGAAGAACCCCTACCTGACGTATGCCCGTATGGCACAAATTCTGGATACCACGCCGCAGCCGGCGCAAAACATCGCACCCAGTGCGGTGATTGACCCGACGGCGAAGCTGGGTAACAACGTATCAATTGGTGCAAATGCGGTTATCGAATCAGACGTGGTGCTGGGCGATAACGTGGTGATTGGTGCCGGTTGCTTCGTCGGTAAAAAAACAAAAATTGGTGCAGGCTCTCGCCTGTGGGCCAATGTCTCCGTATATCATGAGATCGAAATTGGCGAAAATTGCCTGATCCAGTCCAGCACCGTCATCGGTTCGGATGGTTTCGGTTATGCCAACGATCGTGGTAACTGGATTAAGATCCCGCAACTTGGCCGGGTGATCATCGGTGATCGCGTCGAAATCGGCGCCTGCACGACAATTGACCGTGGTGCGCTTGATGATACGATTATCGGTAATGGTGTTATCATCGATAACCAGTGCCAGATTGCACATAACGTTGTGATTGGCGACAATACTGCGGTTGCCGGTGGCGTTATTATGGCTGGCAGCCTGAAGATTGGCCGTTACTGTATGATTGGCGGTGCCAGCGTAATTAACGGGCATATGGAAATATGCGACAAGGTCACGGTTACCGGTATGGGCATGGTTATGCGTCCTATCACCGAACCGGGCGTCTACTCCTCAGGTATTCCGTTGCAGCCTAACAAGGTGTGGCGTAAAACTGCCGCCCTGGTGATGAATATTGATGATATGAGTAAGCGCCTCAAGGCCATTGAGCGCAAAATCGATCAACAAGACTAAGCGTTCACCCGTTTAACGCACACTTCCCGGCCTGTCGGCTTTCTTATAAACCGGCAGGCCGTGTTATTATTGCCATTCAGATATTTTGACAGGAAGAGTATTTTGACTACTGACACTCATACTCTGCATATTGAAGAGATTTTAGAACTTCTGCCGCACCGCTACCCGTTTTTGCTGGTAGACCGTGTGCTGGATTTTGAAGAAGGTCGTTTTCTGCGCGCAGTGAAAAATGTTTCTGTAAACGAGCCATTCTTCCAGGGGCATTTCCCTGGGAAGCCTATCTTCCCGGGCGTATTGATCCTGGAAGCGATGGCTCAGGCTACCGGTATTCTGGCGTTTAAAAGCGTTGGTAAACTGGAGCCGGGTGAGCTGTATTACTTCGCAGGTATCGACGAAGCGCGCTTCAAGCGCCCGGTTGTGCCTGGTGATCAGATGATCATGGAAGTGACTTTTGAAAAAACGCGTCGCGGCCTGACTCGCTTCAAAGGCGTAGCTCTGGTTGACGGCAAAGTTGTTTGCGAAGCTACCATGATGTGTGCGCGTAGCCGGGAGGCCTGATACGTGATTGATAAAACCGCCTTTATTCATCCAACCGCCATTGTGGAAGAGGGTGCCGTTATCGGCGCTAACGTCCACATTGGTCCATTTTGTATTGTTGGACCCCATGTCGAAATTGGTGAGGGTACCGTACTGAAATCTCACGTCGTTGTGAATGGTCATACGACCATTGGCCGCGACAACGTGATCTATCAGTTCGCCTCCATCGGTGAAGTTAACCAGGATCTGAAATATGCTGGCGAACCAACCCGTGTGGAAATTGGCGATCGTAACCGCATTCGCGAAAGCGTCACCATTCATCGTGGCACAGTACAGGGTGGTGAGTTGACGAAGGTGGGCAGCGATAACCTGTTTATGGTCAACGCGCACATCGCGCATGACTGTACCGTTGGTAACCGCTGTATTCTCGCCAACAATGCAACGCTGGCGGGACACGTATCAGTTGACGATCATGCCATCATTGGCGGCATGACCGCAGTCCATCAGTTCTGCATCATTGGTGCGCACGTGATGGTCGGCGGCTGCTCCGGCGTGGCGCAGGACGTCCCGCCGTATGTGATTGCGCAGGGTAACCATGCGACGCCGTTTGGCGTTAACATCGAAGGCCTTAAGCGTCGCGGTTTCAGCCGTGAAGCGATTATGGCAATCCGTAACGCCTACAAGCAGTTGTACCGTAACGGTAAAACGCTGGAAGAGGCTAAGCCGGAAATTGCCGAACTGGCGAAACAGCATCCTGAGGTGAACGCGTTCGTGGAGTTCTTCGCACGCTCAACTCGTGGTCTGATTCGTTAATGGTTGATAGTCGCCCGCTTACGATCGCCCTTGTCGCCGGAGAAACCTCCGGCGATATTCTTGGTGCAGGTCTGATTCGAGCGCTCAAAGCGCGCGTTCCCAATGCGCGCTTTGTCGGCGTTGCCGGTCCATTGATGCAGGCTGAAGGATGTGAAGCCTGGTACGAAATGGAAGAGCTGGCGGTGATGGGCATCGTTGAGGTGCTGGGTCGCCTGCGCCGGTTACTGCATATCCGCGCCGATCTGACGCGTCGTTTTACCGAGCTTCAGCCCGATGTGTTTGTGGGTATTGATGCACCTGATTTCAATATTACCCTCGAAGGTAATCTGAAAAAGCAGGGGATCAAAACCATCCACTATGTCAGTCCGTCCGTCTGGGCGTGGCGACAGAAACGCGTTTTCAAAATAGGCAGATCGACGAATCTGGTACTGGCCTTCCTGCCTTTCGAAAAAGCGTTTTACGATAAATTCAACGTTCCGTGCCGCTTTATCGGTCACACCATGGCCGATGCCATGCCGCTTGATCCCGATAAAAATGCCGCACGTGACCAGCTTGGCATTCCGCATGACGCTCACTGTCTGGCCCTGCTGCCGGGGAGCCGGGGTGCAGAAGTGGAAATGCTCAGCGCTGATTTTCTGAAAACCGCGCAAATCCTGCGTCAGACTTATCCTGACCTGGAAGTGGTCGTGCCGCTGGTAAATGCCAAACGCCGCGAGCAGTTTGAGCGCATTAAGGCAGAGGTTGCACCCGACCTGCATGTTCATCTTTTAGATGGCAAAGGTCGTGAAGCGATGGTGGCCAGCGATGCCGCCTTGCTGGCATCGGGCACTGCTGCGCTGGAGTGCATGCTGGCGAAATGCCCGATGGTCGTAGGTTATCGTATGAAGCCCTTTACCTTCTGGCTGGCAAAACGGCTGGTGAAAACCGATTACGTCTCCCTGCCCAACCTGCTTGCCCGCCGCGAGCTGGTGAAAGAGCTGCTGCAGGATGAGTGCGAGCCGCAGGCCTTAGCCGCTGCGCTGCTGCCGCTGCTGGCAGACGGCAAAACCAGCCACGAAATGCATGACACATTCCGGAAACTGCATCAGCAGATCCGCTGCAATGCCGACGAGCAGGCAGCTGACGCGGTGCTGGAGTTAGCGAAATGATGGAATTTGTTTACCCTCACACCCATCTGGTGGCGGGTGTGGATGAAGTAGGACGTGGCCCGCTGGTGGGGGCAGTTGTGACTGCCGCGGTGATCCTCGATCCTGCCCGGCCGATAATCGGTCTGAATGATTCGAAGAAATTATCCGAAAAGCGCCGCCTGGCGTTATTCGATGAAATCAAAGAGAAAGCACTGTCCTGGAGCGTTGGGCGTGCGGAACCGCATGAGATCGACGAGCTGAACATTCTGCATGCCACTATGCTGGCGATGCAGCGTGCCGTAGCCGGGCTGAGCGTGGTGCCGGAGTATGTGCTGATTGACGGTAATCGTTGTCCGGCGCTGCCCATGCCGTCGTTGGCGGTGGTAAAGGGCGACAGCCGGGTAGCCGAAATCAGCGCCGCCTCGATCATCGCTAAAGTCACGCGCGATGCCGAAATGGCCGCGCTGGATCTCACTTATCCCCTGTATGGCTTTGCCCAGCATAAGGGGTATCCTACCCCTTTCCATCTGGAAAGACTGGCAGAACACGGCGCAACTGAGCACCACCGCCGCAGTTTTGGACCGGTAAAACGCGCACTGGGACTGATGTCCTGAATCAAGACGCCAATAAGTAACGCGGAATCTGAAGATGGCTGAACCACGTTTCGTACACCTGCGGGTGCACAGCGACTATTCCATGATTGATGGGCTGGCGAAAACCGGGCCGCTGGTGAAAAAGGCGGCCGCGCTTGGCATGCCTGCGCTGGCGATCACCGACTTCACTAACCTGTGCGGTCTGGTGAAGTTCTACGGAACGGCGCACGGCGCAGGAATGAAGCCGGTGATTGGTGCCGATTTTCACCTTCAGAGCGAACTGCTCGCCGATGAAATGACGCAAATCACCGTCCTGGCGATGAATAACACCGGCTACCAGAACCTGACGCTGCTGATCTCCCGTGCCTATCAGCGGGGCTACGGCCCGCAGGGCCCATGGATCGATCGCGAGTGGCTGGCGGAGCTGAATGAAGGGTTGCTGCTTATCTCCGGTGGCCGGATGGGCGACATCGGCAGATGTCTGTTGCGCGGCAACACCGCGCTGGTGGAGCAGTGCGTCGATTTTTATAAAGAGTACTTCCCGGATCGCTTCTATCTGGAGCTGATCCGCACCGGCCGTCCGGATGAAGAAAACTATCTGCACGCCGCGGTGGCGCTTGCAGAGGAGCAAGGGTTGCCCGTTGTGGCGTCCAACGACGTGCGCTTCATCAATGCCGACGATTTTGACGCCCATGAAATTCGCGTCGCAATCCACGATGGCTTTACCCTCGACGATCCGAAACGTCCGCGCAACTATTCGCCGCAGCAATATATGCGCAGCGAAGAGGAGATGTGCGAGCTGTTTTCCGATATCCCGGAAGCGCTGGAGAACAGCGTAGAGATCGCGAAACGCTGTAACGTCACCGTCCGTCTGGGCGAATACTTCCTGCCGCAGTTCCCGACCGGCGACATGACCACCGAAGACTTCCTGGTCATGAAATCGAAAGAGGGTCTGGAAGAGCGTCTTGAATTCCTCTTCCCGGATCCGGCCGTTCGCGCCGAGAAGCGCCCGGAATATGATGAACGTCTGGATATTGAACTCCAGGTGATCAACCAGATGGGGTTCCCCGGCTACTTCCTGATCGTTATGGAGTTTATCCAGTGGTCGAAGGATAACGGCGTGCCGGTAGGACCGGGCCGTGGTTCCGGTGCCGGCTCGCTGGTGGCCTATGCGCTGAAAATTACCGATCTCGATCCGCTGGAATTTGACCTCCTGTTCGAACGCTTCCTGAACCCGGAACGTGTCTCGATGCCTGACTTCGACGTTGACTTCTGTATGGAGAAACGCGACCAGGTTATTGAACACGTGGCGGACATGTACGGTCGTGACGCGGTATCGCAGATCATTACCTTTGGTACCATGGCGGCAAAAGCGGTTATCCGCGACGTGGGCCGCGTACTGGGGCATCCGTACGGCTTTGTCGATCGCATCTCGAAGCTGGTGCCACCCGATCCGGGCATGACCCTGGCGAAAGCGTTCGAAGCGGAACCGCAGCTGCCGGAGATCTACGAGGCGGACGAAGAGGTCAAAGCGCTGATCGACATGGCGCGCAAGCTGGAAGGGGTCACCCGTAACGCCGGTAAACACGCCGGTGGCGTGGTTATTGCCCCGACCAAAATCACCGACTTTGCGCCGCTCTACTGCGACGAAACCGGCTCGCACCCGGTCACCCAGTTCGACAAGAACGACGTGGAATACGCGGGTCTGGTGAAGTTTGACTTCCTCGGCCTGCGTACGCTCACCATCATCGACTGGGCGCTGAAGATGATCAACCCGCGCCGGGCCAAACAGGGCCTGGAGCCGATTGATATCGCCGCGATCCCGCTGGATGACAAGAAAAGCTTTGATATGCTGCAGCGCTCGGAGACCACGGCGGTCTTCCAGCTTGAATCCCGCGGCATGAAAGATCTGATCAAGCGCCTGCAGCCTGACTGCTTCGAAGATATGATCGCCCTTGTGGCACTGTTCCGTCCGGGGCCGCTGCAGTCAGGGATGGTAGATAACTTTATTGACCGTAAGCACGGCCGTGAAGAGCTCTCCTATCCGGATGTGCAGTGGCAGCACGAAAGCCTGAAACCGGTACTGGAGCCGACCTACGGCATCATCCTGTATCAGGAACAGGTTATGCAGATTGCCCAGGTGCTCTCTGGCTACACCCTGGGCGGCGCGGACATGCTGCGTCGTGCGATGGGTAAGAAAAAGCCGGAAGAGATGGCCAAGCAGCGCGGCACCTTCGAAGAAGGGGCGAAGAAAAACGGCGTTGACGGCGAACTGGCGATGAAAATCTTCGATCTGGTAGAGAAATTCGCCGGATACGGGTTCAACAAGTCACACTCCGCAGCCTACGCGCTGGTCTCCTATCAAACGCTGTGGTTGAAGGCGCACTACCCGGCAGAGTTTATGGCCGCGGTGATGACCGCCGATATGGACAACACCGAGAAGGTGGTCGGTCTGGTGGACGAGTGCTGGCGCATGGGGCTGAAAATCCTGCCGCCGGACATCAACTCCGGGCAGTACCATTTCCACGTCAATGATGACGGCGAGATCGTTTACGGTATCGGCGCGATTAAAGGCGTGGGTGAAGGCCCGATTGAAGCCATCATCGAAGCCCGTAATCAGGGCGGCTATTTCCGCGAGCTGTTTGACCTGTGCGCCCGCACCGATATCAAAAAGCTTAACCGCCGGGTGCTGGAAAAGCTGATTATGTCCGGGGCGTTTGACCGTCTCGGGCCGCATCGCGCGGCGCTGATGAACTCGCTGGCCGATGCGCTGAAGGCCGCCGACCAGCACTCAAAAGCCGAAGCCATTGGTCAGGCTGATATGTTCGGCGTGCTGGCCGAAGAGCCGGAGCAGATTGAACAGTCGTATGCCAGCTGTCAGCCGTGGCCGGAACAGACGGTGCTGGATGGCGAGCGCGAAACTCTGGGTCTTTACCTGACCGGGCACCCGATCAATCAGTACATTAAAGAAATTGAGCGCTATGTCGGAGGCTACCGGCTGAAAGACATGCATCCGACAGAACGTGGTAAGATTACCACGGCTGCGGGGCTCGTCATTGCCGCGAGGGTTATGGTCACCAAGCGCGGCAATCGTATCGGCATCTGTACGCTGGATGACCGTTCCGGGCGGCTGGAGGTGATGTTATTCACCGACGCTCTGGATAAATATCAGCAGTTGCTGGAAAAAGACCGCATACTTATCGTCAGCGGACAGGTCAGCTTTGATGACTTCAGCGGGGGGCTTAAAATGACCGCCCGCGAAGTGATGGACATTGACGAAGCCCGGGAAAAATATGCTCGCGGGCTTGCTATCTCGCTGACGGACAGGCAAATTGATGACCAGCTTTTAAACCGACTCCGTCAGTCTCTGGAACCCCACCGCTCGGGGACCATTCCAGTACATCTCTACTATCAGAGGGCGGATGCGCGTGCACGGTTGCGCTTTGGTGCGTCGTGGCGTGTCTCTCCGAGCGATCGTTTACTTAACGATCTCCGTGGCCTCATTGGTTCGGAGCAGGTGGAACTGGAGTTTGACTAATACAGGAATACTATGAGTCTGAATTTCCTTGATTTCGAACAGCCGATTGCAGAGCTGGAAGCGAAAATCGATTCTCTGACTGCCGTGGGCCGTCAGGATGAAAAACTGGATATTAACATCGACGAAGAAGTGCATCGTCTGCGTGAAAAAAGCGTAGAACTGACGCGCAAAATCTTTGCCGATCTCGGCGCATGGCAGGTAGCCCAACTGGCTCGCCATCCTCAGCGTCCGTACACCCTGGATTATGTCCGCCTGGCGTTTGATGAATTCGACGAACTGGCAGGTGACCGCGCATACGCTGACGATAAAGCTATCGTTGGCGGTATTGCTCGTCTCGACGGTCGTCCGGTGATGATCATTGGCCACCAGAAAGGGCGCGAAACTAAAGAAAAAATTCGCCGCAACTTCGGTATGCCAGCACCAGAAGGCTACCGTAAAGCCCTGCGTCTGATGGAGATGGCCGAGCGTTTCAACATGCCGATTATCACCTTTATCGACACCCCAGGTGCTTACCCGGGCGTGGGCGCTGAAGAGCGCGGCCAGTCTGAAGCCATTGCCCGCAACCTGCGTGAAATGTCGCGTCTGAGTGTACCGGTTATCTGTACCGTTATCGGTGAAGGTGGCTCCGGTGGTGCGCTGGCGATTGGCGTGGGCGATAAAGTGAATATGCTGCAGTACAGCACCTATTCCGTTATCTCTCCGGAAGGTTGCGCGTCCATTCTGTGGAAAAGCGCCGACAAAGCGCCGCTGGCTGCGGAAGCGATGGGCATTATCGCCCCGCGCCTGAAAGAGCTGAAGCTGATCGATACCGTTATCCCGGAACCGCTGGGTGGCGCGCATCGTAAGCCGGAAGTTATGGCCGCGTCCCTGAAGGCGCAGCTGCTGGCTGACCTCGCAGACCTCGACGTGCTGAGCAAAGAAGATCTGCTGAACCGTCGTTATCAGCGTCTGATGAGCTACGGCTACGCATAAGCTACGCAATAATCTTAAAAGCCGCACAGTGTTGCGGCTTTTTTTATACCCGTTGTTTACCTCAACTATGCTTAGCTAATGTTTTTCAAGGAGGTAAACCGTGAACATCATTGCCATTATGGGGCCGCACGGCGTCTTTTATAAAGACGAACCCATCAAGGAGCTGGAGCAGGCGCTGGCATCGCGCGGGTTTCAACTTATCTGGCCGCAGAACAGCGCCGACCTACTGAAGTTTATCGAACATAACCCCCGTATCTGCGGCGTCATTTTCGACTGGGACGAGTACGATCTGGAATTATGCAGCGACATCAACCAGCTCAACGAATACCTGCCGCTGTACGCCTTTATCAATACCCACTCCACGATGGACGTCAGCGCCCATGATATGCGGATGGCGCTGTGGTTCTTTGAGTATTCCCTGGGGATTGCAGAGGATATTGCTAGCCGCATTCAGCAATACACCGGCGAATACCTGGATACCATCACCCCGCCGTTTACCCGCGCGCTTTTCACCTATGTGAAAGAGGGCAAGTATACCTTCTGTACGCCGGGGCACATGGCAGGGACGGCTTATCAGAAAAGCCCGGTGGGCTGCCTGTTCTATGATTTCTTTGGCGGGAACACCCTGAAAGCGGATGTGTCGATCTCGGTGACGGAGCTGGGATCGCTGCTGGATCATACCGGTCCGCATCTCGAGGCCGAAGAGTATATTGCCCGTACTTTTGGTGCCGAGCAGAGCTACATGGTGACCAACGGCACCTCGACATCGAACAAGATCGTCGGCATGTACGCCGCCCCCGATGGCAGCACTCTGCTTATCGATCGCAACTGCCACAAATCTCTGGCGCACCTGCTGATGATGAGCGATGTCGTTCCGCTCTGGCTGTCGCCCACGAGAAATGCTTTGGGCATTCTGGGCGGGATCCCGCGCCGGGAATTTTCCCATGCCGCCATTGAACGCAAAGTGGCTGCAGTCCCTGGAGCAAGTTGGCCGGTGCATGCGGTGATCACCAACTCCACCTACGACGGCCTGCTGTATAACACTAACTGGGTGAAACAGACCCTGGATGTGCCTTCAATCCATTTCGATTCGGCGTGGGTGCCCTATACCAATTTCCATCCGATCTATGCCGGTAAAAGCGGAATGAGCGGTGAGCGTCTGCCGGGAAAAGTGTTCTTTGAAACCCAGTCTACGCACAAAATGCTGGCGGCGTTTTCTCAGGCTTCGCTGATCCACATTAAAGGTGAGTACGACGAAGATACCTTCAACGAAGCCTTTATGATGCACACCACCACATCACCCAGCTATCCGCTGGTGGCCTCGATTGAAACCGCCGCGGCGATGCTGCGCGGCAATCCCGGTAAGCGCCTGATAAACCGCTCCGTTGAGCGCGCGCTGCATTTCCGTAAAGAGGTCCAGCGTCTAAAGGATGAGGCCGACGGCTGGTTCTTCGATATCTGGCAGCCGGACGAGATTGATGAAGCCGAATGCTGGCCTGTCGCACCGGGCGAGAGCTGGCATGGCTTTCGCGATGCCGATGCGGATCATATGTTCCTCGATCCGGTCAAAGTCACCATCCTGACGCCGGGAATGGACGAGCAGGGGGAAATGAGCGAAGAGGGGATCCCGGCGGCGCTGGTAGCTAAATTCCTCGATGAGCGCGGCGTGGTGGTCGAAAAAACCGGGCCGTATAACCTGCTGTTCCTGTTCAGTATCGGCATCGACAAAACCCGGGCGATGGGATTGCTGCGCGGGCTGATGGAGTTTAAGCGCGCCTACGATCTTAATTTGCGGGTCAGGAACATGCTGCCGGATCTCTATGCCGAGGATCCTGATTTTTACCGCAACATGCGCATTCAGGATCTGGCCAAAGGGATCCACAAGCTTATTCGTCAGCACGATCTGCCGCGGCTAATGCTACAGGCGTTTGATGTCCTGCCGGAGATGAAGCTCACCCCGCACCATGCCTGGCAGCGTCAGGTGAAAGGAGAAGTGGAAACGGTCGATCTGGAGGATCTGGTCGGGCGGGTCTCGGCCAATATGATCCTGCCTTATCCCCCCGGCGTGCCGCTGCTGATGCCCGGCGAGATGATCACCGAGAAGAGCAGGGCGGTGCTCGATTTCCTGCTCATGCTCTGCTCGATTGGCCGTCACTATCCAGGCTTCGAAACCGATATCCACGGCGCCAGACGGGATGAAAACGGCATCTATAGGGTACGGGTCTTAAAAGCGCCATGACCCCTTGCGCGGCACTGGGATTCGGATATAACGTTCAGGCACACCAATAAGGAGAGGCTATGCTGGGTTTAAAGCAGGTTCATCACATTGCAATTATTGCCACCGACTACGCCGTCAGTAAGGCGTTTTACTGCGATACGCTGGGTTTCACCCTGCAGAGCGAGTTTTATCGTGAAGAGCGTGATTCCTGGAAGGGTGACCTGGCGCTGAATGGTCAGTATGTCATTGAGCTGTTTTCGTTCCCTTTCCCGCCGGCGCGTCCATCCCGGCCTGAAGCCTGCGGTTTACGCCACCTGGCGTTCAGCGTGGATGACATCGACAGGGCGGTAGAACACCTTCAATCCCACGGCGTTAAGTGTGAAGCCATCCGTATCGATCCCTTCACCGGGAAGCGCTTCACCTTTTTCAACGATCCTGATGGCCTGCCGCTGGAGCTCTATCAGCAGTAACGCTTGCCTCGCCAGGGAATGCCCGGTAACGTGCCGGGCACCTTTCTGTATAAATGACGACGATGACCACAACCGAACTTCAGCGAGCCCTTCACCCTTACCGCCGACTGCTGGTGGGATTTAGCGGTGGCCTGGATTCCACGGTAATGCTGCATCAGCTCAAGCTCTGGCGTGAGCAGGAGCCCGGCCTCGAGCTGCGCGCTATCCATATTCATCACGGTCTGAGCCCGCACGCCGACAGCTGGGTCGCTCATTGCCAGCATCTCTGCCATGAATGGAATATCCCGCTGATCGTGGTCCGGGTGACGCTGGCAGAAGAGGGGCTGGGGCTCGAGGCGCAGGCGCGTAAAGCGCGTTATGCCGCCTTTACTGATGCCCTTCTGCCGGGCGAAGCGCTGGTGACGGCGCAACATCTCGACGATCAGTGTGAGACCTTCCTGCTGGCCCTGAAGCGCGGCAGCGGCCCGGCAGGGCTCTCTGCCATGCCCGCACGGGCGCGTTTTGCCGATACCGAACAGATCCGTCCCCTTCTCGGCGAGACGCGTGAATCGCTGCAGGCCTGGGCGCAGCGCTGGGATCTGCGCTGGATTGAGGACGAAAGCAACCAGGACGACAGCTACGACCGCAATTTTTTGCGCCTGCGCGTCCTGCCGCTGCTGGCAGAGCGCTGGCCGCATTTTGCAGAGGCCACGTCTCGCAGCGCCACGTTGTGCGCCGAGCAGGAGCAGTTGCTGGATGAGCTGCTGGCAGGCGAGCTAATGACATTGGTTTCGAAAGACGGGGCGCTGGCTATCGCACCGCTGCAGACGATGAGCGCGGTGCGTCGGGCTGCGCTTCTGCGCAGATGGCTGGCTCTTCACGGGGCGTTAATGCCGTCGCGCGCCATGCTTACTCGTCTCTGGGATGAGGTGGCGCTGGCCCGGGAAGATGCAACACCGCGACTGCGTTCTGGCGAAGGTGAAATCAGGCGCTTTCGGGGAGAGCTGTGGTGGGTGAAATACCATCCCTCTCTGGCTGAGCGCGTTATCGACTGGCCCTCTGTTCACCAGTCGCTGTGCCTGCCGGAAGGGCTGGGTAGGCTTTTCCTCAGCGCAGGCGGCAATCTCCGTCTGCCGCACCCGGATGAGCCGGTGACGGTGCGCTTTGGCGCCAGCGGCACGCTGCACATCGTCGGGCGAAACGGTGGTCGAAAGATCAAAAAAATCTGGCAGGAACTTAACGTTGCGCCCTGGCGTCGGGATACCACGCCATTGCTGTTTTACGGTGAAACGCTGGTGGCTGCTGCAGGTGTGTTTGTAACGCGGGAAGGGGCGGCTGAAGGGGAGCAGGGCGTACAGCTGGAATGGGAAACGTAACGGGCAGCAGGCTGCCCGTTACACAGGATCAGGACTCGCTCACCACAACGGTGCCGATTTCGGGATGGCTAAAGCTGGCAATTTTATCGAGACGCAGTTCGCGCGTTGCGCCACCGTCTTCCACGACCAGATACTCCACATTCTTTCGGGAAACCAGATCGTTAGCCTTTGCCTTCAGCACTTCGCCATCTTTTAACGCCAGCGTCAGAAGCAGGTGATGCTGGCAGGCGAGCTCGAGATTGTCGTAGTCATCGCAGTTAATTGGTTGGTATGTATCATTCATTGACATAATCGCTCACCAGTAAATTCGCAGCAGCATATGCTGCTTTTTCTCTGACCGATTCTGAAAGCGTGTCATCCGACGCCATTTCATTCAGAACTTTCAATACACAGCCCAACGCATCGGGGACATACCCCACATCGCCGCTGGCAATTTCCGCATACCGTTTGCGAATTAGCTCACAATAATTATTCACATCCCCTCCTGCCAGCGCACTGACTTTACTGTGAGATACCTTTAAGCCTACGAAGATAAACCCGGTTTAGCAAGGTGACTATACCATACTCATTTAAGCAATATCAGCAGGTTGATGTCAGAGACATTCTTAAGCCTGTAACAGCCTTTTGGCGGAGATTTCGCTACAATGCGCACCTGATTCGAAAGGAGTTCTCTCATGGCGCTTAAAGCGACAATTTACAAAGCCGCGGTCAATGTAGCGGATTTAGACCGCAATCAGTTTCTGGATGCGACATTGACGCTGGCGCGTCATCCCTCCGAAACGCAGGAGCGCATGATGCTGCGCCTGCTGGCATGGATTAAGTATGCCAATGAGCGTCTGCAGTTTACCCGTGGATTAAGCGCGGAAGACGAGCCGGAAGCCTGGCTACTCAACGATCATCTGGGCATCGATCTGTGGATTGAGCTGGGCCTGCCGGATGAACGTCGCATTAAGAAAGCCTGCACCCAGTCTGCTGAGGTGGCGCTCTTTACCTACAACAGCCGCGCAGCGGAGATCTGGTGGCAGCAGAACAAGAATAAGTGTGCCCAGTTCGACAACCTGTCCGTCTGGTACCTGGATGATGAACAGCTCGCTAACCTGAGTGCCTTTGCCGGAAGAACCATGAATTTACAGGCGACGATTCAGGATGGCGCCATCTGGTTGTCGGATGCTGAGAATAATCTGGAAATTCATCCGGAAGCCTGGCAGTCCCGGTCATGATTGTCCTGTCCCGAAGCGTCAGCCTTCCCGATCATGAAGTCGAGATCACCGCGATCCGCGCTCAGGGAGCCGGGGGCCAGCATGTGAATAAAACCTCAACGGCTATTCATCTGCGCTTTGACATTCGGGCCTCCAGCCTGCCAGAGTATTACAAAGAACGCCTGCTCGCCGCCAGCCATCATCTGATCACCAGTGACGGCGTGATTATCATCAAGGCGCAGGAGTACCGCAGCCAGGAGATGAATCGGGAAGCCGCGCTTGCCCGGCTGGTGGCGGTCATACAGGAGTTAACGGCAGTGCAAAAAAGCCGTCGGGCAACCCGCCCGACACGTGCATCGAAAGAGCGCCGTCTGGCTTCGAAATCACAAAAATCGACCGTCAAAGCACTGCGTGGCAAAGTTCGACGCCCTCAGGATTAACGGGTGGTTGAGATAAGGAATCTAAAGTGAAAACAGTGATATTTTCAGTGGTGGCAGCCAGCGCGCTGTTCGTCCTGATGGGGTGTCATAACCGTGCAGAGATGCAGGTTCTTGAGCCGACCCACGAAGAGGCGTTAAAACCGATGCAGCAGAGCTGGCGGGGCGTTTTACCCTGCGCCGACTGCGAAGGTATTGAGACCTCACTGTTCCTGGAAAAAGACGGTACCTGGGTAATGAATCAACATTATCAGGGGGCAAAAGCGCCTTCTTCTTTTGCCAGCTACGGCACCTGGGCGCGAACGGCCGATAAGCTGGTGCTGACGGATACGAAGGGCGAAAAGCGCTATTTCCGCGCCAAAGGCGAAGGGCTGGAGATGCTCGACATCCAGGGCAATCCCATAGAATCACAGTTTAACTACACCCTGGCACCGGTAACCGCTGCACTGCCGGCAACGCCGATGGCGATGCGCGGCATGTACTTCTATATGGCTGATGCGGCGATCTTTACCGATTGCGCCACCGGCAAAAAGGTGAGCGTGGCGAATAACGCCCAGCTGGAACGGGATTACGCGGCGGCGCGCGGGAGTGATACCAAACCGGTGCTGCTCACCGTCGACGGGCATTTTACCCTTGAGGCTAACCCGGACAGCGGCGAGCGAGTCAAAACGCTGGTACCGGACAGCGACGCCCGCTTTGAAGCAGGCAAAAATTGCGACAGCAAATAGCTGAAATAAAAAACCCCGCATCAGCGGGGTTTTTTGTGGCTTATGCCTTGATGGCTTTTACTAGGTAATCCAGTACGTCACCGGTTTTAATCATCTGCTTCTCGCCGTTACGACGATATTTGTACTCGATCTCGTCGTTGTCGAGGTTACGATCGCCGATGACCACGGTGTGTGGAATACCGATCAGTTCCATATCAGCAAACATCACGCCTGGACGCTCTTTACGATCGTCCATCAGCACTTCGATACCCTGCGCACGCAGCTCGCTGTACAGTTTTTCCGCCAGCTCCTGAACGCGGTAGGACTTGTGCATGTTCATCGGCAGGATCGCGACCTGGAACGGTGCAATGTTGTCCGGCCAGACGATGCCACGCTCGTCGTAGTTCTGCTCGATAGCGGCAGCAACCACACGCGTTACCCCAATACCGTAGCAGCCCATGGTCAGAACCTGATTGCGACCATCTTCACCCTGAACGGCAGCGTTCATGGCGCGGGAGTATTTATCACCCAGCTGGAAGATATGACCGACCTCAATACCGCGTTTGATCATCAGGGTACCCTTGCCGTCCGGGCTTGGGTCGCCTGCTACCACGTTACGAATATCCGCCACTTCTGGGGTCGCGGCATCGCGATCCCAGTTAATACCGAAGTAGTGTTTACCATCGATGTTCGCGCCTGCGGAGAAGTCGCTCATCGCGGCAACAGTGCGGTCAATAACGACAGGAACTGGCATATTCACCGGGCCCAGGGAGCCAGGACCGGCGTTCACGACGGCACGGATTTCCGCTTCCGTTGCGAAGGTTAACGGGCTGGCAACCTGTGGCAGCTTCTCTGCTTTCACTTCGTTCAGCTCGTGATCGCCACGTACCAGCAGGGCAACCAGCGGGTATGCGCTGCCTTCGGTCGATTTCACCAGCAGGGTTTTGACCGTTTTTTCGATCGGCAGGTTGAACTGCTCAACCAGCTCGGCGATGGTTTTCGCGTTTGGCGTATCAACCAGCTTCATCTCTTCGGTTGCAGCAGCGCGCGGCGCTTTTGGCGCCAGTGCTTCAGCAAACTCAATGTTCGCAGCGTAGTCTGAGGAGTCAGAGAAGATCACATCGTCTTCACCACTCTGTGCCAGCACCTGGAATTCATGGGATGCGCTACCGCCGATAGAACCGGTATCAGCCTGCACAGCGCGGAAATCCAGACCCATACGGGAGAAGATTTTGCTGTACGCTTCGTACATCTTGTCGTAAGTCTCCTGCAGAGACTCCTGAGAAGTATGGAAAGAGTACGCATCTTTCATCAGGAATTCGCGAGAGCGCATAACGCCAAAGCGTGGGCGAACTTCGTCACGGAACTTGGTCTGGATCTGGAAGAAGTTGAGCGGCAACTGTTTGTAGGAGCTCAGCTCGTTACGGATCAGATCGGTGATGACTTCTTCATGCGTTGGGCCAAGAACGAAGGGACGATCGCCACGATCGGCAATACGCAGCAGTTCCGGACCATACTGCTCCCAGCGTCCACTCTCCTGCCATAGCTCAGAAGGCTGAACTACCGGCATTAACACCTCGATAGCACCGGCGTTGTTCATCTCTTCACGCACGATGTTTTCGACTTTTTTCAGGACGCGCACGCCGGTCGGCAGCCAGGTGTATAACCCGGAGGCCAGCTTGCGGATCATCCCGGCGCGCAGCATCAGCTGGTGGCTGATCACCTCGGCGTCGGCAGGTGTCTCCTTCAGAGTGGAGAGCAGATATTGGCTAGTACGCATGTTGTTACGGTTCCATTTCGAAGAGTGGAACAGGCTGATCGGCAGCCTGACACAAAAAAAGTGGTTTAGTTTACCAGTGTGGCAAAGATGCCAAAAGAGAAGAGGATAAAATTACTGCGGCTCGAGGGCAAACACTTCGAAGCCCGCCGCTGTGACCCGCCAGCGAACGTTAAAATCCAGCAGCAGAACGGCGTAGGTTTTTCCGGCTTCTTCCTCTTTGCGGTAGGCCGGACGGGGATCCTGGGCCAGCACGTCGACAATAAATTCCCGCAGGCGAGGGTAGCGCTTTTCCAGCTGGATTAATTGTGGGAGAAGCGCATCGCTAAACCAGACCGGCGTATCAGCCTGAGGAGCCTGCTGGGCGTAGCTGGCGCGCGCATTCGGCAGGGCTTCGGCAAAGGGCAGATACGGTTTGATATCCACCACGGGCGTACCATCCACCAGATCCAGACTGCCGAGCTCGAGGATCACCTGATCCTTCAGACAGCGAATGCCTTTCAGCTCGATGAGCGACATGCCGACAGGGTTCGGGCGAAACGTCGAGCGTGTAGCAAATACGCCCATCCTGGCATTACCGCCGAGACGAGGCGGGCGCACGGTAGGGCGCCAGCCGCCAGCCATGGTCTGATGAAAGATAAACAGCACCCACAGATGGCTGAACGCTTCCAGTCCGCGCACGGCATCGGCCTGATTATAAGGCGCGAGCAGGTGAAGTTCGCCGCTACAGCTTTTTACCAGCCCGGGCTGGCGCGGCACGGCAAACTTCTCTTTATACGGCGAGCGAATAACGCCTATCTGCTCGAACTGGAAAGCACTCATTTCGCCGAGACGTTAAGGGCAGAGCCTACGCAAACGGCCTGACGGTAGCAGCCAGGTGTACCGCTGGTCACCTCGCAGCTGTGCAGCAGAACCGCATTGGCCTTCATTTTAGAGGCATTGATCTGCATGCGTTTACGCGCAGTGGGAATATTGGGAGGAGAATCCTGGTTGGTGGCCTGGCAAGAATCGCCGGAGACTTCACCCAGATCGCGGAACGGTTTACCCACTAAATCTTCAGCCTTGGTATAGATCCTTACCGGCGCAGGACGTGGCGCTTTTGGCTTCTCAGGCTCCACTTTTGGCGGGGTTGCTGTGCTTTTAACAGGTTCAACAGGAGATCTGCTTAGCATAGAACAGCCGCTCAGCATCAGTGCTAAAAGACAGATCGGTAAAGCACGCATAATGTTTCCTCAATGAATTATCAAATCGTCAGATATTGAATCAGTTGCCTGCATAAATGACAAGACGGGCTTTCGCCCGTCCTGAATGATATTACACAAAGGTCAGATTACCAGCCTTTAACTGCGCCGCCGTTAAAGACTTTGTTTGCTTCCTGGTAAACTTCATCAGACTGGTAGGCCTGGACGAACTTCTTCACGTTTTCCGCATCTTTGTTGTCTTCGCGGGTAACGATCAGGTTAACGTATGGAGAATCTTTATCTTCTACAAAGATACCGTCTTTCGCTGGGGTCAGGTTGATCTGGCTGGCGTAAGTGGTGTTGATAACCGCCAGGGCGATCTGCGCATCGTCCAGAGAGCGTGGCAGCTGTGGTGCTTCCAGCTCAACAATTTTCAGGTTTTTTGGGTTCTCGGTTACGTCCAGAACGGTTGGCAGCAGGCCAACACCGTCTTTCAGTTTAATCAGACCCACTTTCTGCAGCAGCAGCAGGGAACGGCCAAGGTTAGTTGGGTCGTTAGGTACCGCCACCTGAGAACCGTCCTGCAGCTCTTCTAATGATTTGATTTTTTTGGAGTAGCCTGCGATTGGGTAAACAAAGGTATTACCTACCGCAACCAGCTTGTAGCCACGATCTTTGATCTGCTGATCCAGGTATGGTTTGTGCTGGAAGGCGTTAGCATCGATATCGCCTTTGCTCAGCGCTTCGTTAGGCAGAACGTAGTCGTTGAATGTAACCAATTCAACGTCCAGGCCATACTTCTCTTTCGCCACTTTTGCTGCCGTCTCAGCAACCTGCTGCTCCGCACCGACGATAACGCCTACTTTGATATGGTTTGGATCTTTTTCGTCCTGGCCACAACCTACCAGTGCCAGAGAGCCGATCAGCGCGCCTACCGCAGCAAAGGTCTTAAATTTAAACGCCATGTTTTTATCCTTAACTCGTCGAGTTTGTGTTGTGTAACGTTATTTGTGCGTAACAGCCCGGACGATGCGATCGCCAGAGAATTGAATGAGATAAACCAGTACAACCAGCAGAACCAGCACGGTATTCATGACGGTAGCATTGTAGCCAATGTAACCATACTGATAACCGATCTGACCCAGACCGCCTGCACCGACAGCACCGCCCATCGCAGAGTAACCTACCAGGGTAATCAGCGTGATGGTGGCCGCATTGACCAGACCCGGCAGCGCTTCAGGCAGTAAGACTTTGCGTACGATCTGCATCGGCGTCGCACCCATAGCGCGAGAGGCTTCAATCAGGCCCGACGGGATCTCTAACAGCGCGTTCTCAACCATACGAGCGATAAAGGGTGCTGCGCCCACGGTCAGGGGAACGATAGCGGCCTGCAGGCCGATGGACGTGCCCACAATAACGCGGGTGAATGGAATCATCCAGACCAACAGAATAATGAAGGGAATGGAACGGAAGATGTTCACCAGCGCAGAGAGCGTGCGGTACAGCTTCGCGTTCTCAATAATCTGACCCGGACGGGTAACGTACAGCAGCACGCCCACCGGCAGACCAATGACAAAACCGAAGAAGCCGGATACGAAGGTCATCGCCAGCGTTTCCCATACGCCGCGTGCCAGCAACCACATCATTGCCTCAGACATAACCCAGTACCTCAACTTTTACATGATGCTCTTGCAGCCAGGCGATAGCAGCCTGCGTATCTTCTTGCGTGCCGTGCATTTCAGTCAGCATGATGCCGAACTTGACGCCACCGGCGTAATCCATCTGCGCGCTAATAATGTTGTTATTCACATTGAAACGGCGGGCGGTTTCGGACAGCAGCGGTGCATCCACTGACTTGCCGGTAAACTCCATTCGCAGCATCGGAACACTGTTGGCTTCAGGCTGGCTTTTCAGACGGGCCAGATAGTCTTCCGGGATATCCAGATGCAGGGTGGCCTGAATGAATTGTTGCGCCAGGGGGGTTTTAGGATGAGAGAACACTTCGCTTACGGCGTCTTGCTCAATCAGTTGCCCGTTGCTGATCACCGCCACGCAGTCGCAGATGCGTTTAACCACATCCATCTCGTGTGTAATAAGAAGAATGGTCAGTCCCAGGCGACGGTTAATGTCCTTCAACAGCTCCAGTATCGAGCGGGTAGTTGCGGGATCCAGGGCGCTGGTGGCTTCGTCACAGAGCAGCACTTTCGGGTTGCTGGCCAGGGCACGGGCAATGGCTACACGCTGTTTTTGTCCACCGGATAAGTTCGCCGGGAAGGTATCGTGTTTGTCGCTCAGACCGACCAGATCCAGAAGTTCGGTCACGCGGCGTTTGATTTCGTCTTTTGGCGTATTGTCCAGCTCCAGCGGCAGGGCAACGTTACCAAACACGGTGCGCGAGGAGAGCAGGTTAAAGTGCTGGAAGATCATGCCAATCTGGCGGCGAGCTTTAGTCAGTTCTGATTCGGAAAGGGTAGTCAGCTCCTTGCCATCCACCTGAACGTGACCTTCGGTCGGACGTTCAAGCAGGTTAACGCAACGAATGAGCGTACTTTTACCTGCACCTGAGGCGCCAATGACGCCATAAATCTGTCCAGCCGGAACATGCAGGCTAACGTTGTTCAACGCCTGAATGGTGCGGTTCCCTTGCTGGAACACTTTGGTGATATTCGAAAGTTTAATCATTAGATTATTTTTATCGTATGTAAGTTAGCCGTGGCATTTTCTGCTGCCTGATGCGGGCGATGACCGTCAACAAAACGGATGTTAAGGCATCCAGACGTCTAAATCAATCCAACTCTGCGCGATGAGCACTTTCTTGCGCAGTGAAACATGAGATACTAAGCAGACATCCCTTTTCAGGAGCAAACCGGTGGCAAAATCAGTACCCGCAATTTTTCTCGATCGTGACGGCACAATTAATGTCGATCATGGGTATGTACATGAGATAGACGAATTTGAATTCATCGAGGGCGTAATAGAAGCCATGCGTGAATTAAAAGAGATGGGTTTTGCGCTGGTGGTGGTTACCAACCAGTCAGGCATCGCGCGCGGTAAGTTCACTGAAGCACAGTTCGAGACCTTAACAGAGTGGATGGACTGGTCGCTTGCCGATCGTGGCGTTGACCTGGACGGTATCTATTATTGCCCGCACCACCCGCAAGGCACCGTAGAAGAGTATCGTCAGACCTGTGACTGCCGTAAACCGCACCCGGGTATGTTCATCTCCGCGCAAGAGTTCCTTCATATAGATATGAGCGCTTCATATATGGTGGGCGATAAACTGGAAGATATGCAGGCAGCTGCCGCAGCAGGTGTAGGCCATAAAATTCTGGTACGCACCGGCAAACCGGTCACGCCAGAAGCAGAAAGTGCAGCGGATTGCGTCATTAACAGCCTTGCAACACTGCCAGAAACCATCAAAAAGCAGCAAAAATAGGCGTTATGGCGAAAAGATGAGCGGTTGAAATAAAATTGTCTTTTTCCGCTTGTCAGTGCCGAAGAACTCCCTATAATGCGCCTCCATCGACACGGCAGATGTGAATCACTTCACACTAACAGCCGGGCCGGTTGAAGAGAAAAGCGTGAAATAATCGCTTGACTCTGAAAGAGGAAAGCGTAATATACGCCACCTCGCAACGGTGAGCGAAAGCCGCGTTGCACTGCTCTTTAACAATTTATCAGACAATCTGTGTGGGCACTCAAAGTGACATGGATTCTTAATGTCTTCGGACAATAAATGAATACCAAGTCTCTGAGTGAACATACGTAATTCATTACGAAGTTTAATTCACGAGCATCAAACTTAAATTGAAGAGTTTGATCATGGCTCAGATTGAACGCTGGCGGCAGGCCTAACACATGCAAGTCGAACGGTAGCACAGAGAGCTTGCTCTCGGGTGACGAGTGGCGGACGGGTGAGTAATGTCTGGGAAACTGCCTGATGGAGGGGATAACTACTGGAAACGGTAGCTAATACCGCATAACGTCGCAAGACCAAAGAGGGGACCTTCGGGCCTCTTGCCATCAGATGTGCCCAGATGGGATTAGCTAGTAGGTGGGGTAACGGCTCACCTAGGCGACGATCCCTAGCTGGTCTGAGAGGATGACCAGCCACACTGGAACTGAGACACGGTCCAGACTCCTACGGGAGGCAGCAGTGGGGAATATTGCACAATGGGCGCAAGCCTGATGCAGCCATGCCGCGTGTATGAAGAAGGCCTTCGGGTTGTAAAGTACTTTCAGCGAGGAGGAAGGTGTTGAGGTTAATAACCTCAGCAATTGACGTTACTCGCAGAAGAAGCACCGGCTAACTCCGTGCCAGCAGCCGCGGTAATACGGAGGGTGCAAGCGTTAATCGGAATTACTGGGCGTAAAGCGCACGCAGGCGGTCTGTCAAGTCGGATGTGAAATCCCCGGGCTCAACACGGGAACTGCATTCGAAACTGGCAGGCTAGAGTCTTGTAGAGGGGGGTAGAATTCCAGGTGTAGCGGTGAAATGCGTAGAGATCTGGAGGAATACCGGTGGCGAAGGCGGCCCCCTGGACAAAGACTGACGCTCAGGTGCGAAAGCGTGGGGAGCAAACAGGATTAGATACCCTGGTAGTCCACGCCGTAAACGATGTCGACTTGGAGGTTGTGCCCTTGAGGCGTGGCTTCCGGAGCTAACGCGTTAAGTCGACCGCACGGGAGTACGGCCGCAAGGTTAAAACTCAAATGAATTGACGGGGGCCCGCACAAGCGGTGGAGCATGTGGTTTAATTCGATGCAACGCGAAGAACCTTACCTACTCTTGACATCCAGAGAACTTAGCAGAGATGCTTTGGTGCCTTCGGGAACTCTGAGACAGGTGCTGCATGGCTGTCGTCAGCTCGTGTTGTGAAATGTTGGGTTAAGTCCCGCAACGAGCGCAACCCTTATCCTTTGTTGCCAGCGGTTAGGCCGGGAACTCAAAGGAGACTGCCAGTGATAAACTGGAGGAAGGTGGGGATGACGTCAAGTCATCATGGCCCTTACGAGTAGGGCTACACACGTGCTACAATGGCGCATACAAAGAGAAGCGACCTCGCGAGAGCAAGCGGACCTCATAAAGTGCGTCGTAGTCCGGATTGAGTCTGCAACTCGACTCCATGAAGTCGGAATCGCTAGTAATCGTAGATCAGAATGCTACGGTGAATACGTTCCCGGGCCTTGTACACACCGCCCGTCACACCATGGGAGTGGGTTGCAAAAGAAGTAGGTAGCTTAACCTTCGGGAGGGCGCTTACCACTTTGTGATTCATGACTGGGGTGAAGTCGTAACAAGGTAACCGTAGGGGAACCTGCGGTTGGATCACCTCCTTACCTTAAAGAACCTGCCTTTGCAGTGCTCACACAGATTGTCTGATGAAAATTAGCAGTAAAAAATCTCTGCAGGCTTGTAGCTCAGGTGGTTAGAGCGCACCCCTGATAAGGGTGAGGTCGGTGGTTCAAGTCCACTCAGGCCTACCAAATTTTTACTGATGCTGCGTTGCGGCGACACTCACATACTTCAGTATGCTTCGTGTCACCACGCCTTGCCTCAGAAAAAATTACCGGTACAGAGATGACCACGATGGGGCTATAGCTCAGCTGGGAGAGCGCCTGCCTTGCACGCAGGAGGTCTGCGGTTCGATCCCGCATAGCTCCACCATCTTTACTGCGACAACATGAAAACTTCAGAGTGTACCTGCGAAGGTGCGCTGCGAAGTTTTGCTCTTTAAAAATCTGGATCAAGCTGAAAATTGAAACGACACACTGTGTCTGTTCTCCGTAACAGGAACAGATGGAAAGTGTGTTCGAGTCTCTCAAATTTTCACAACGCGAAGTGAAACAGCTTCGGGTTGTGAGGTTAAGCGACTAAGCGTACACGGTGGATGCCCTGGCAGTCAGAGGCGATGAAGGACGTGCTAATCTGCGAAAAGCGCCGGCGAGGTGATATGAACCTTTGACCCGGCGATGTCCGAATGGGGAAACCCAGTGCAATCCGTTGCACTATCGTTAACTGAATACATAGGTTAACGAGGCGAACCGGGGGAACTGAAACATCTAAGTACCCCGAGGAAAAGAAATCAACCGAGATTCCCCCAGTAGCGGCGAGCGAACGGGGAGCAGCCCGGAGTCTGAATCAGCTTGTGTGTTAGTGGAACGGTCTGGAAAGTCCGACGGTACAGGGTGATAGTCCCGTACATGAAAGCACACATGCTGTGAACTCGAAGAGTAGGGCGGGACACGTGGTATCCTGTCTGAATATGGGGGGACCATCCTCCAAGGCTAAATACTCCTGACTGACCGATAGTGAACCAGTACCGTGAGGGAAAGGCGAAAAGAACCCCGGCGAGGGGAGTGAAAAAGAACCTGAAACCGTGTACGTACAAGCAGTGGGAGCACCCTTGTGGTGTGACTGCGTACCTTTTGTATAATGGGTCAGCGACTTATATTCTGTAGCAAGGTTAACCGTATAGGGGAGCCGCAGGGAAACCGAGTCTTAACTGGGCGTTAAGTTGCAGGGTATAGACCCGAAACCCGGTGATCTAGCCATGGGCAGGTTGAAGGTTGGGTAACACTAACTGGAGGACCGAACCGACTAATGTTGAAAAATTAGCGGATGACTTGTGGCTGGGGGTGAAAGGCCAATCAAACCGGGAGATAGCTGGTTCTCCCGAAAGCTATTTAGGTAGCGCCTCGTGAACTCATCTCCGGGGGTAGAGCACTGTTTCGGCTAGGGGGCCATCCCGGCTTACCAACCCGATGCAAACTGCGAATACCGGAGAATGTTATCACGGGAGACACACGGCGGGTGCTAACGTCCGTCGTGAAGAGGGAAACAACCCAGACCGCCAGCTAAGGTCCCAAAGTCATGGTTAAGTGGGAAACGATGTGGGAAGGCACAGACAGCCGGATGTTGGCTTAGAAGCAGCCATCATTTAAAGAAAGCGTAATAGCTCACTGGTCGAGTCGGCCTGCGCGGAAGATGTAACGGGGCTAAACCATGCACCGAAGCTGCGGCAGCGACACTATGTGTTGTTGGGTAGGGGAGCGTTCTGTAAGCCGTTGAAGGTGTGCTGTGAGGCATGCTGGAGGTATCAGAAGTGCGAATGCTGACATAAGTAACGATAAAGCGGGTGAAAAGCCCGCTCGCCGGAAGACCAAGGGTTCCTGTCCAACGTTAATCGGGGCAGGGTGAGTCGACCCCTAAGGCGAGGCCGAAAGGCGTAGTCGATGGGAAACAGGTTAATATTCCTGTACTCGGTGTTACTGCGAAGGGGGGACGGAGAAGGCTATGTTGGCCGGGCGACGGTTGTCCCGGTTTAAGCATGTAGGCGGAGGTTCCAGGTAAATCCGGTACCTTGTTAACGCTGAGGTGTGATGACGAGGCACTACGGTGCTGAAGCAACAAATGCCCTGCTTCCGAAAAGCCTCTAAGCATCAGGTAACATCAAATCGTACCCCAAACCGACACAGGTGGTCAGGTAGAGAATACCAAGGCGCTTGAGAGAACTCGGGTGAAGGAACTAGGCAAAATGGTGCCGTAACTTCGGGAGAAGGCACGCTGATATGTAGGTGAAGCCCCTGCGGGTGGAGCTGAAATCAGTCGAAGATACCAGCTGGCTGCAACTGTTTATTAAAAACACAGCACTGTGCAAACACGAAAGTGGACGTATACGGTGTGACGCCTGCCCGGTGCCGGAAGGTTAATTGATGGGGTTATCCGTAAGGAGAAGCTCTTGATCGAAGCCCCGGTAAACGGCGGCCGTAACTATAACGGTCCTAAGGTAGCGAAATTCCTTGTCGGGTAAGTTCCGACCTGCACGAATGGCGTAATGATGGCCAGGCTGTCTCCACCCGAGACTCAGTGAAATTGAAATCGCTGTGAAGATGCAGTGTACCCGCGGCAAGACGGAAAGACCCCGTGAACCTTTACTATAGCTTGACACTGAACACTGGTCCTTGATGTGTAGGATAGGTGGGAGGCTTTGAAGCGTGGACGCCAGTCTGCGTGGAGCCATCCTTGAAATACCACCCTTTAATGGCTGGTGTTCTAACGTGGACCCGTAATCCGGGTTGCGGACAGTGTCTGGTGGGTAGTTTGACTGGGGCGGTCTCCTCCTAAAGAGTAACGGAGGAGCACGAAGGTTAGCTAATCCTGGTCGGACATCAGGAGGTTAGTGCAATGGCATAAGCTAGCTTGACTGCGAGAGTGACGGCTCGAGCAGGTGCGAAAGCAGGTCATAGTGATCCGGTGGTTCTGTATGGAAGGGCCATCGCTCAACGGATAAAAGGTACTCCGGGGATAACAGGCTGATACCGCCCAAGAGTTCATATCGACGGCGGTGTTTGGCACCTCGATGTCGGCTCATCACATCCGGGGCTGAAGTAGGTCCCAAGGGTATGGCTGTTCGCCATTTAAAGTGGTACGCGAGCTGGGTTTAGAACGTCGTGAGACAGTTCGGTCCCTATCTGCCGTGGGCGCTGGAGAATTGAGGGGGGCTGCTCCTAGTACGAGAGGACCGGAGTGGACGCATCACTGGTGTTCGGGTTGTCATGCCAATGGCACTGCCCGGTAGCTAAATGCGGAAGAGATAAGTGCTGAAAGCATCTAAGCACGAAACTTGCCCCGAGATGAGTTCTCCCTGACCCTTCAAGGGTCCTGAAGGAACGTTGAAGACGACGACGTTGATAGGCCGGGTGTGTAAGCGCAGCGATGCGTTGAGCTAACCGGTACTAATGAACCGTGAGGCTTAACCTTACAACGCCGAAGCTGTTTCGGTGGGATTTGAGACGATTTTCAGCTGATACAGATTACAGAATTTGCCTGGCGGCTGTAGCGCGGTGGTCCCACCTGACCCCATGCCGAACTCAGAAGTGAAACGCCGTAGCGCCGATGGTAGTGTGGGGTCTCCCCATGCGAGAGTAGGGAACTGCCAGGCATCAAATTACGCAGTGAACCGGGGCAATAAACCGGTGTTTGTAGAAGTATTCGGTGGAGCGGTAGTTCAGTCGGTTAGAATACCTGCCTGTCACGCAGGGGGTCGCGGGTTCGAGTCCCGTCCGTTCCGCCACTTATAAGAAGCCCTGAGCTAACGCTCAGGGCTTTTTTCTTGCCTGTCGTTTGATTATTGCTTCTAACGCAAAAATCCTCTGCTTAATACGCTCTTTTTTCACATAGCACCGATAGCGATAATCCTCTTCATTAACAAACATGATGAAGAAAAGAGGAATTCATGACTATCCCTGCATTCGATCTTGGCACTTTCCGCCTGAAAGACGACGTTGTTATCGCATCCGTTAAAAACGCCCTTGAATTGGGCTATCGCGCAGTTGATACCGCCCAGATCTACGACAACGAAGCAACTGTCGGTCAGGCCATCGCAGAAAGCGGTGTATCGCGTGACGAACTTTTTATCACGACCAAGATCTGGACTGAGAACCTCAGTAAAGAGAAATTAATCCCAAGCCTCAAAGAGAGCCTGAAGAAACTGCGTACGGAGTATATTGATCTGACGCTGATCCACTGGCCATCACCGAACGATGCCGTCTCCGTTGAAGAATTTATGCAGGCATTACTGGAAGCCAAAGCTCAGGGGCTGACGCGTGAAATTGGTATCTCCAACTTCACTATCCCATTGATGGAAAGAGCGATTGCCGCCGTTGGCGCAGAAAATATCGCCACCAATCAGATCGAACTTTCACCTTATCTGCAAAACCGTCAGGTGGTGGAGTGGGCGAAGCAGCACAGCATCCATATTACCTCTTACATGACCCTGGCTTACGGCAAGGCGCTGAAAGATGAAACCATTCTGCGCATTGCTGCTAAGCATAATGCAACCGCAGCGCAGGTGATTCTGGCATGGGCGATGGGCGAAGGTTATGCGGTGATCCCGTCTTCAACTAAACGTGAAAACCTGGCGAGCAACCTACTGGCGCGGGATCTGAAGCTGGATCAGGATGACAAAAAAGCGATCGCTGCGCTCGATTGCAACGATCGTCTGGTTAGTCCGGAAGGCCTGGCACCGAACTGGGATTAAATTAACCCGCCCTCTGTACTCCAAACCCTCTTACAGCTCCTTCGGGAGCTGTTTTACATGCTCGCTCAGAAAATCAATAAAGGCCCGGATCCGGGTACTCACCGCTCTGTCGCTGTAATAGACCGCGCTGAAGGGCATCTGAACCGGCAGGCGCTTATCCGCCATCAGTTCGACTAATTCACCCCGCGCGATCTCTTTATCAATCATATAATCCGACAGGCAAGCAATCCCATTTCCTTCAAGGCATAACTGTTTGAGCGTCTCGCCGCTGTTCGATGATAAACCGCAGACCACTTCATGCAGCTGGCCATCGTGGCAGGCAACGGGCCAGGTATTTAGCGATACCGGCTCCGTGAAGCCTAGGCACAGATGCTGCTTCAGCTCATCAATCGTCTCAGGCTTGCCGAAGCGGGCAATATAGTCCGGAGAGGCGATAATTTTGCGATAGCTGGTAAACAGAGGACGAGCCCGCAGACTGGAATCCGTTAATGTCCCGGCGCGGATCGCCACATCCACCTTGCGTTCGATCAGATTGATAAAGGTTTCCGAAGAGACCAGTGAGAGCGTCATTTCCGGATAACGTTCGCGGAAAGGCTTAATAAGAGGCATCAGGAAATGCAGCACAACGGGGGTCGCTGCATCAATACGTAATAGTCCTCGCGGTGTGCTGCGCGTTTCCATGATCTCTGTTTCGGCGGCGGCCATCTCCTGCAGGATGGACTGTACGCGCCGGAAATAGCGTTCACCTTCTTCTGTCAGGCTGAGCTGGCGGGTTGTCCGGTTCAGCAGACTGACGCCCAGCTTCATCTCCAGCTTTTTGACAGAGCGGCTGACGGCAGAATTGGCCTGTCCCAGCTGTTCAGCCGCACGGCTAAAACTGCCGCTCTCAACGACGGCGACGAATATCGCCAGCTCCTCAGAGGTTGCTTTCATTGTTGCTTTATCCGCAAAATTTTATTGATACTTTGAGCATTTTTGTTATTTAAACACTGGCGCATACTTCGTGTCATCTTAATCCTGATGAGACGGAGTTTTTTTATGCCTCTGGCGCTACTTGCCCTGACGATCAGTGCCTTTGCAATCGGCACGACTGAATTTGTTATTGTAGGTCTGGTTCCAACGATTGCTGACCAACTTGCTATCTCGCTGCCTTCAGCGGGTCTACTGGTTTCTATCTATGCTCTTGGCGTGGCAATCGGCGCGCCGGTGCTGACCGCGCTTACAGGCCGTCTACCGCGTAAGCAGCTGCTGATGGCATTGATGGTGCTGTTCACCGCGGGCAACATCCTTGCCTGGCAGGCACCGGATTATACGACGCTGGTCATTGCCCGCCTGCTGACGGGTCTTGCTCATGGCGTCTTCTTCTCTATCGGATCAACAATTGCCACAAGTCTGGTGCCGAAAGAGAAGGCCGCCTCCGCCATCGCCATTATGTTTGGCGGTTTAACCGTCGCGCTGGTCACGGGTGTCCCGTTGGGCACCTTTATCGGGCAGCATTTTGGCTGGCGCGAAACTTTTCTTGCGGTCTCACTGCTGGGCGTGATTGCGCTGATTAGCAGTCTGGTACTGATCCCGTCCAATATTCCGGGGCGTGCGGCAGCGACGTTGCGCGATCAACTGAAGGTACTGACACATCCTCGTTTGCTGATGATCTATGCTATTACGGCATTGGGTTACGGCGGGGTCTTTACCGCGTTTACCTTCCTGGCACCCATGATGCAGGACCTGGCCGGGTTCTCACCGAGCGCCGTCAGCTGGATCCTGCTGGGCTATGGTGTTTCGGTGGCGATCGGCAATATCTGGGGTGGCAAGCTGGCGGATAAGCATGGTGCAGTCCCGGCATTGAAAATTATCTTTGCCGCCCTGGTTGTGCTGCTTTTGGTCTTCCAGTTTACCGCCTCCATGCAGTATGCCGCGCTGGCGACGGTACTGGTGATGGGGATCTTCGCCTTCGGCAACGTACCGGGTCTCCAGGTGTACGTTGTGCAGAAAGCCGAGCTGTATACGCCCAACGCTGTGGATGTGGCCTCCGGTTTGAATATCGCCGCGTTTAACGTCGGTATCGCGCTGGGTTCGATTATCGGTGGGCAGACGGTTGAGCATTTCGGTCTGTCGCAAACACCGTGGATTGGGGCGGTCATTGTTCTCGTGGCATTTCTGTTGATTGGTCTTAGTGGCCGCCTGGATAAGCCTGCTCGCGTCGCTCTGGGATAGCTTAATGTAAGTACTTACTGACAAAACTACTCAGGAGTTTCTTAGTAATTGCGTTGAAAGTGTGAGCTGAAAACCCTATAACATTAGAACCCGCTACTGATTCTGGACGGGTTCTTGTTGATAGAGGTCGTTTCACACCGTGCGAAAAAATACCTATGCCATGCGTTATGTTGCCGGACAACCCGCGGAGAGGATCTTACCTCCGGGGTCGTTTGCGAGCATTGGCCAGGCATTACCTGCGGGGGCGCCTTTAAGCAGCGACGAAAAAATTCGCGTGCTGGTATGGAATATCTTCAAACAGCAACGTGCTGAATGGTTATCTGTCCTGCAGAATTTTGGCAAAGATGCTCATCTGGTGCTGTTGCAGGAGGCGCAAACCACGCCTGAACTGGTCAGGTTTGCAACCACCAACTATCTCGCTGCCGACCAGGTTCCGGCGTTTGTCTTACCCCAGCATCCATCAGGAGTAATGACGCTTTCTGCTGCGCATCCCGTTTATTGCTGCCCATTGCGCGAACGCGAACCGCTTCTGCGCCTGGCGAAATCCGCCCTCGTCACCGTCTATCCGCTGCCGGATACCCGTCTGCTGATGGTGGTGAATATCCACGCGGTCAACTTCAGTCTCGGCGTGGATGTGTACAGTAAGCAGTTGCTGCCTATTGGCGATCAGATTGCGCATCACAGCGGCCCGGTGGTGATGGCCGGTGATTTCAATGCCTGGAGCCGCCCGCGAATGAATGCGCTGTATCGCTTTGCGCGTGAGATGTCGCTGCGCGAAGTACGCTTTACCGATGACCAGCGGCGCAAGGCCTTTGGTCGCCCCCTCGATTTTGTCTTCTATCGTGGTTTGAACGTGAGCGAAGCCTCTGTGCTGGTGACTCGCGCGTCCGATCACAATCCGCTACTAGTTGAATTCAGTCCCGGCAAACCTGAGAGATAGAGGTGCGTCAGGTCTGCCGTGGGGCAGGCCTGCGCGGGTGCTGCCCTTTATTTTTCATCAACCGAAGGACAGCAAAATGACAACACAGTCCCATCATGACAACGTAGAAAAACAGTTTGGCTCCCAGGCTAAGGCCTATCTGACGAGCGCGGTGCACGCATCCGGGCGCGATTTGCAGCGGCTGGCTGAACGTCTGGCCGATTTTCCTGAGGCCAGCGTCCTTGATTTAGGCTGCGGGGCGGGTCATGCCAGCTTCGTGGCGGCGCAGCAGGTGGCGCATGTGACCGCATACGACTTGTCCAGCCAGATGCTGGAGGTGGTATCAGCCGCGGCCAGTGAGAAGGGATTAAGTAATATCACCACCCGTCAGGGCTATGCGGAATCCTTACCCTTTGACGATCAAACGTTTGATATTGTGATTAGCCGCTATTCGGCGCACCACTGGCATGATGTCGGCCAGGCGTTGCGCGAGGTTAAAAGGGTACTGAAGCCGGGTGGTCTGGTTATCATCATGGATATCATGTCGCCGGGCCACCCGGTACGTGATATCTGGTTACAGACGGTGGAAGCGCTGCGGGATACTTCGCATGTCCGCAACTATTCCAGCGGCGAGTGGTTGTCCATGTTAACCGAGGCGGGGCTGATCTCGCGATCGTTGCAGACTGACCGGTTGACGCTGGAGTTTTCTTCGTGGATCGCCCGTATGCGCACCCCAGAGGCTCTGAGCCAGGCGATTCGCCTGTATCAGGATAGCGCCTCTGCCGAGGTCAAAGCCTACTTTGAGCTGCAGGAAGAGGGCTCGTTTACCAGCGATACCATTCTGGCGGAAGCCCAAAAGGCGGGATAAACAAAAAAGGCACCGAGGGGAATCGGTGCCTTTTTCACAGCTGGTCTCTGAAATCAGGAGTCCGGGGTGGCGTTATTTTTCACAAACAACGTTATCCGGTCGCCAGGCTGCAGATTGTCCGTATCGCTGTTCCAGCGCATCACATCTTTGATGTTCACGCCATGACGCTTAGCAATACTGGAAAGCGAATCACCTTTTTGTACGCGATAGGTAATGCTATCGCTGTTATTGGCGAGACGCTGCGCGCTGTTACCTGCGCCAATCGTCAGGTTCTGGCCCACTTTAAGGCTAGAGCCGCGCAGCTTGTTCCACTGCTGCAGATCTTTAGTGCTCACGCCGAGACGTGATGCGATGCCTGAAAGCGTATCGCCTGTACGTACCTGATAGCTACGGCTGTTAAGCGGTGTGTTATCCGCAATCAACGTAGACTGAACCGCTTCAATTTCACCCGCCGCCAGAGATACCCGTAACTGTTCAGCGTGTTTCTGCGGCACCAGAACGTACTTCGGTCCGCTGTTACCAAGCGTAGAGCCTTTAACACCTGCGTTGAAGGCTTTCAGTTTGGTCACCGAGATACCTGCCATATCCGCAACCTGTCTCAGTTCAACAGGGTTGTTGATACGCACTCTCGCCAGCGCACGACTTTCGTCTGAGGTCGGCAACTGCACGCCGTACTGTTTGCTGTTTTTGAATATTTCACTCAAAGCCAGCATTTTAGGTACGTATAATTTGGTTTCCCGTGGCAGTGGAAGCGACCAAAAGTCGGTAGGTTTACCCCGTGCTTTATTCGCTTTCATTGCCTTCAGTACACGACCCTCACCGCTATTATAAGCAGCGACCGTCAGCAGCCAGTCACCGTCGAACATCTTGTTCAGACGTTGCATCATGTCGAGAGCGGCAGTCGTCGAAGCGACTACATCACGACGCGCATCGTAGTTGCGGGTCTGTTTTAAACCATAATTTCGCCCTGTGCTCGGTATGATCTGCCAAAGACCTGCGGCCTTGGCGCCAGACGTTGCGTGCGGGTCAAAAGCGCTCTCCACTATGGGTAGTAGTACCAGTTCCATGGGCATGTTACGTTTCTTAACTTGCCCTGCTATCCAGTACATATACGGCTCTGCCCGTAAAGTTACATCGTGGAGATAGCTCTTATTGCTTAAATACTTCTGTTTCTGTTCGCGAATCCGGCTGTTTTCCGGAATTCCCATCTTTAGCTCGTCGCCAATAGAGACCCACAAGTCTTGATCCTGTGCGAAAGACGTCCCATCGTCTGCCCATCGCGATTGACTTGTAAACTTCCCTGCTTCCCCTTGACCAGCTGCAGAAAGGCTCTGTGCGTGCTGTTGTACGTTGCCAGTGTTCTGAGACGCCTGGCAACCCACAAGCAGGACAGAGGCGAGTAATATCGCTTTTGCCTTCATGTGTGTGTCAATAGTTGCTTAAAAGACGAGCGATGATAACGACGAATAATTAAAAAGGCAACCCGCAATTGTCAGAAGTCATCTTTCTTTGACCTTAACCATGCAAAACAATCCTCAGGTTGTAACATATTTGTTTCTTCTTTAATTTTTTTAACTAAATCAACATCATCTGTTCTGAGAAATAAATTAATTTTACGTTCATTTTTCAGAGTTACGGGGAGTGTTTTTTGGTTTTTTGCGCGTAACTCATTCACTTTGCGATAATATTCCTGAATCGCTGTATCCTCTGGCAGGATGTGCATCGCAAACTTCATATTCGCTAAAGTGTATTCATGTGCGCAACAAATCAGAGTATCTTCGGGCAGGGCGTCAATTTTCTTAAAGGACTGATACATCTGGGATGGCGTGCCTTCGAACAGCCTTCCGCAGCCCCCAGAGAACATTGTGTCCCCACAGAAAAGATAAGGAAAACTGAAGTACGAAATATGTCCGGAAGTGTGACCAGGTGTGGCAATTACAGAAAATTCCAACCCAAGAATGAGGATCTTTTCGCCATCTTTGACTACGCGCGTTGTTCCCTTATTTTGTGTCTCTGCGGGACCGTATACCACAAGATGCGGAAATTTTGCGCAGATAGCCGCCACGCCGCCAACGTGGTCATGATGGTGGTGCGTCAGCAAAATCGCTTCCGGCTGCCACTGGTTTTGCTCAATGGCTTTCAACACCGGCTCAGCCTCGCCAGGATCGACAATCACACAACGACCATCATCATTGCTCAAAACCCAGATGTAATTGTCCTGAAAAGCAGAAATACTGTTAAGATTCATACATTACCTCTCATAGCGTGGCGGGTGTTTTGATGAAACCGGCAAGGATACCTCAGATTGTTACCGCACCGAAACACTGGGCGGAGTTGCCCTGGGGTGAATACTATCGTGAAGCGCTTGAGCAGCAGCTTAAGCCCTGGTTTGCGAAAATGTATGGTTTCCACCTGCTTAAGATTGGCAATCTGAGCGCGGAAATCAACTCTGAAAGCTGCGCGATTTCGCATCAGGTCAATGTTTCTCTGGGCGGTGAGCCCGTTCAGGTGAAGGCCAACCCGTTACAGCTGCCGTTTGCTGAGAAATCCGTTGATGCCTGCCTGCTGGCGCATTCGCTGCCCTGGTGCGATGATCCGCACCGGTTGCTGCGGGAAGCCGATCGGGTGCTGATTGACGACGGCTGGCTCGTGATCAGCGGATTTAACCCGATGAGCCTGATGGGGCTCCGAAAGCTGGTGCCGGTGCTGCGCCGCACCCCGCCGTATAACAGCCGCATGTTTACCCTGATGCGCCAACTGGACTGGCTCTCGCTGCTCAATTATGAGGTGATGTACCAGAGCGGTTTTCAGGTGATACCCTGGACGCGGCAGGGGGGGAAGATGCTCAGCACCCATTTTCCGGCGCTGGGCTGTATGCAACTGATTGTGGCACGTAAGAGAACGATCCCTCTGACGCTAAATCCCATGAAGCAAAGCAAGGCAAAAACGCGGTTGCGTGCCGCCGTCGGCGCCACGCGACAGTACCGAAAGCCCTGATCAGGCTTCCGGTTTGTATCCTACATCCTCATGCTGAGGATTCATTGCGGCAGCGCGCGCCAGTTCGTCGCAACGTTCGTTTTCAGGATGTCCGGCGTGGCCTTTCACCCATTCCCACTGGATTTTATGCTGGCTAAGCGCCGCATCCAGGCGTTGCCAGAGATCGACATTCTTCACCGGTTTTTTATCCGCGGTTTTCCAGCCGCGTTTTTTCCAGTTATGGATCCACTGGGTGATCCCCTGGCGTACATACTGGCTGTCGGTGCTCAGCACGATATCACAGTGCTCTTTCAGCGCCTCGAGAGCCACAATCGCGGCCATCAACTCCATACGGTTGTTGGTCGTCAGGCGAAAACCTTCGTTGAAGGTTTTTTCGTGTTCACGATAACGCAAAATCGCACCGTAGCCGCCCGGCCCCGGGTTGCCGAGGCACGATCCGTCGGTGTAAATCTCTACCTGTTTACGCATCCTGGCAGACATCCTGTAATCAAAACGGTAAGTCTGACATAAATGGTCGCCATCAGCACTGCAAAATAAAGTCCCTGTGAATTAGCCTTTGAACGCCTGGTCAGGTTGTTTACAATGTCGTCGTTAAAACGAACAGGCTGACAGAATGAGTATTGCAGACACACATAACGCCGACAGGATCATTGTCCTCGATACCGAAACCACCGGTATGAACCAGATCGGTGCCCACTATGAAGGGCATAAGATCATTGAGATCGGTGCGGTGGAGGTGGTTAACCGCCGTCTTACCGGCAATAACTTTCACGTTTATCTGAAGCCAGACCGGCTGGTGGACCCGGAAGCCTTTGGGGTTCACGGGATTGCCGATGAATTTCTGCTGGATAAACCCACCTTTGCTGACGTCGCCGATGAATTCATCGACTACATCAAAGGCGGCGAGCTGGTCATTCATAATGCCTCGTTCGATATCGGCTTTATGGATTATGAATTCAGCAAGCTCAACCGAGGCCTGCCGAAGACAGACACCTTCTGCAAGGTCACCGATAGCCTGGCGATGGCAAGGAAGATGTTCCCCGGCAAGCGGAACAGCCTTGATGCATTGTGCTCACGCTATGAAATAGACAACAGCAAACGAACGCTACACGGGGCACTGCTCGATGCCCAGATCCTGGCAGACGTCTATCTGATCATGACGGGCGGCCAGACCGCCCTGGCATTTAGTTCCGATAGCGATGCACAGCAGCAGTCCGGCGAAAGCGAAATTCAGCGCGTTATTCGTCAGTCCAGTGCGCTGCGCGTCATACTTGCCAGCGATGAGGAGTTAATGGCGCATGAATCCCGTCTCGATCTGGTGCAGAAGAAGGGCGGAAGCTGCCTCTGGCGCGGATAAAAGTGGCTGAAACGCTGGTAAAATGACCGTTCGGATCGTTTTTGCAGCAAACGATTCAAAAGCTGAGAAAAAGCATTGACGGGATCGAGGGCAAACCGTAATATCTGCCTCGTTCCCAAGGGAACACAGCGGAGCGGTAGTTCAGTCGGTTAGAATACCTGCCTGTCACGCAGGGGGTCGCGGGTTCGAGTCCCGTCCGTTCCGCCACTATTCAGAAGGCCTGAGTCAGCAATGACTCAGGCCTTTCTCATTTTATTCGCCAGGTAAAATTTGCCGGGCAACCTCCAGGCCACCCGGCACACAGTTAACCGATACTGAACGGATCGGCATCCTGCCAGGCAGGAAACTTCTCCCGGTACTCTCGCAACGCGGTCAGCGACAGCTCGGCATCAATACGTGTGGCGTGATGCGGCTCAGCGGAGGCAATAATCTCGCCCTGCGGACTAATCACCCGGCTGTCGCCACGGTAGTGATGACCATTGCCGTCGGTACCCACCCGGTTGCAGCCAGCGACATAGGCCTGGTTTTCAATCGCCCGTGCCGTCAGCAGCGCCTGCCAGTGCAGCGAGCGTGGGGCAGGCCAGTTAGCGACATACAGGGCCAGATCATAATCGTTACGGTTACGCGACCACACCGGGAAGCGCAGGTCGTAACAGACCAACGGCAGGATGCGCCAGCCGCGCCACTCAAATACGACGCGCTCGTTACCCGCTTCGTAATGCTGGTGCTCGTCCGCCATGCGGAACAGGTGGCGCTTGTCGTAGAAATGCACCTTGCCTTCGGGCTCTACCAGCAGAAAACGGTTAACCGGCCCGCGCTCGGTCTGCAGCGCGGCGCTGCCAGCAATTAATGCCTGGGTTTGCTGCGCTCTGGCCTGCATCCAGGCGATCAGCTCGTCCTGTGGCAGGGACTGTTTAGCTGCTTCCATGGCAAACCCGGTGGTGAACATTTCCGGCAGGATAATGACGTCGCGTCCGGCGATCTCTTCCAGTTGACGATCAAAATGGCGCAGGTTGGCCGGACCATCCATCCACACCAGCGGTTGTTGCAAAAGCGTAATCTTCAAACCAGGCACAGTTAAGACTCCTCGAATAACCCCATTTTGACACTGTAGCACGACAATCACAGAAACGGGTGGCAATAAAAAACCCCGCACCAGGCGGGGTTTTGTCTACTGAAACGGGTTAGGCGGCTTCAGGTTTACGCACTATCTCTTTCAGCTTTACCGGCTGCGTCGCCAGCTCTTCAGCGTCAAAATCATCAACGTTAATACTGCGCAGACGGCTCTCTTCCGCTTTGATCAGCAGGTCTGCTTCATCTTTAGTAATGATGCCGCCCGCCAGGGCTTCTTTAGCCAGTTCGTTCAGACGGGTGAACGGCAGGTTTTTACCCAGCTGTTTGCAGATCTTCTGATGAATCGGATCGGCAGCCATCACGTCCAGCAGCGCCTCTTCCAGCAGACCGACCGGGTTATGCTCGGTCGGGGCCAGATACTGACCGCGGCCGATACGTGAGCGGGTGGCGCTCGGAACCTGCAGGATCTTCGCAACTTTATGATCCAACTTATCGGACGGTGCCAGATAGTGACGGCCGGTCGGGAAGATCACCACGCGCAGGGCGCCCGCCACAAAGCGGTTCGGGAAGTTCACCAGCAGATCGTCGATAGCCTGTTCCGCCTGATACAGCGCATCCTGCACGCCCCAGTGCACCAGCGGCAGATCCGCTTCATGACGGCCTTCATCGTCGTAGCGCTTCAGCACTGCCGAGGCGAGGAAGATCTGGCTCAGCACATCACCCAGACGAGCAGAAATACGCTCCCGACGCTTCAGGCTACCGCCCAGTACCGCCATCGACACGTCAGAGAGCAGCGCAAGGTTGGCACTCAGACGGTTCAGATGCTGGTAGTAACGACGGGTCGCATCGCCGGTTGGCGTGGCGCTCGTCAGGCCGCGGGTCAGACCCAGCCACAGGCTGCGCATTTTGTTACTGCCGACGTGACCGATATGTTTAAACAGCAGCTTATCGAACGCATCAACATCGTTGTTCTGGGCGGCAGCCATCTCTTCCAGCACGTAGGGATGGCAGCGAATTGCGCCCTGGCCGAAGATCATCATGCTGCGGGTCAGAATGTTCGCCCCTTCAACGGTGATGGCAATCGGTGCGCCCTGATAGCCACGCGCCAGGAAGTTGCCTTCACCCAGCATAATACCTTTACCGCCGGCAATATCCATCGCATCGATGATGGACTGCTGTGCACGGTGGGTACAGTGGTACTTCACGATAGCTGACAGCACAGCCGGTTTTTCGCCCAGCATGATGCCGTAGGTAATTAAGGAAGCGGCGGCATCCATCACGTAGGCGTTGCCTGCGATACGGGCCAGCGGCTCCTCGATCCCTTCCATCTTACCGATAGAGATTCTGAACTGACGGCGGATGTGAGCGTAAGCGCCAATCCCCATTGCTACCGATTTCAGACCGCCCGTGGAATTCGACGGCAGGGTAATGCCGCGGCCAACGGACAGACATTCCACCAGCATGCGCCAGCCCTGACCGGCCATTTTCGGCCCGCCGATGATGTAATCAATCGGTACAAAGATATCCTGACCGCGGGTCGGACCGTTCTGGAACGGCACGTTCAGCGGGAAGTGACGACGACCAATCTCAACGCCAGGGGTGCTGGTTGGGATCAGCGCACAGGTGATGCCCAGATCCTCTTCGCCGCCTAACAGTTTGTCCGGGTCAGAGAGTTTAAACGCCAGGCCCAGCACGGTGGCAATGGGTGCCAGCGTAATGTAACGCTTGTTCCAGGTCAGACGCATACCCAGAACCTGCTCGCCCTGCCACTCGCCCATGCAGACCACGCCGGTATCCGGAATAGCGCCCGCATCGGAACCCGCCTCCGGGCTGGTGAGTGCAAAGCAAGGGATCTCGAGGCCACGCGCCAGACGCGGCAGGTAGTGATTTTTTTGCTCTTCGGTACCGTAATGTTGCAGCAGTTCACCCGGGCCTAAGGAGTTAGGCACGCCGACGGTGATCGCCAGGATCCCGGAGACGCCAGACAGTTTTTGCAGCACGCGAGCCTGGGCGTAAGCAGAGAACTCCAGCCCGCCGTACTCTTTCTTGATGATCATCGCGAAGAAGCGATGCTCTTTTAAAAATGCCCACAGTTCCGGCGGCAGATCGGCCATCTCATGGGTGATCTGGAAGTCATTCGCCATGCGGCAGGCTTCTTCAACCGGGCCGTCAATAAACGCCTGTTCTTCAGTAGTAAGGCGCGGCTGCGGGTAGTTATGCAGCTTTTTCCAGTCTGGGTTGCCCTGGAACAGCTCGCCTTCCCACCAGGTGGTGCCCGCGTCAATCGCCTCTTTTTCGGTACGCGACATCGGCGGCATCACTTTGCGGAAGCCACGGAATACCGGTGCAGAAATCAGCGATTTACGCATGGAAGTGACGTTGAACGGCACCAGAATAATCGCCAGCGGAACCAGCACCCAGGTGTTCCAGATGCCGGTTACGCCCAGCGCAGCGGTCCAGGCCAGTAAGATAAGGCTGCTCAGAATTAAGCTGACCCGGTGATAGAACAACACCCCGAGCAGAACAACGGTTAAGAGAATACTTAAAATCATCATAAAGAATTGCTCCCTGTCTTGTAGGAGGTCTGACCACTTGTGATGATATGGTTGTAGTGGATGTTATTTCTTTTAGCAATGCATTCACAAAATAATTACAACCTGGTTCACATTGTTCAGGTTTTACCCGGCACAAAAAAGCAAAACGTCCGACGATTCGCGCGGCTTTAGCTTCTCGCTTTTACCGCTATCCGGTAAACTTGCTCTGTTATTTCATCAATACTGAAGGATTATCCTCATGTACCAGGATCTTATTCGTAACGAACTGAACGAAGCGGCGGAAACGCTGGCCAACTTTCTGAAAGATGAAGCCAATATCCACGCTATTCAGCGCGCGGCGGTCCTGCTGGCCGACAGCTTCAAAGCGGGCGGTAAAGTCCTCTCCTGCGGCAATGGCGGTTCGCATTGCGATGCCATGCACTTTGCCGAAGAGCTGACCGGCCGTTATCGCGAAAACCGTCCGGGCTACCCGGCGATTGCGATCTCTGACGTCAGCCACATCTCCTGCGTGGGCAATGACTTCGGTTACGATCACATCTTTTCGCGTTATGTTGAAGCCGTGGGCCGTGAAGGGGATGTTCTGCTGGGGATTTCCACCTCAGGCAACTCCGCCAACGTGATCAAAGCGATCGAAGCCGCACGTGAAAAAGGGATGAAAGTGATCACCCTGACCGGTAAAGACGGCGGCAAAATGGCCGGTTCTGCGGATATCGAAATCCGCGTGCCGCATTTCGGTTACGCTGACCGTGTTCAGGAAATTCACATCAAAGTGATTCATATCCTGATTCAACTGATCGAAAAAGAGATGGTTAAGTAAGACTTCGCTGGGGGCAATATGCCCCCGCTGTTGTGGAGGTGATGTATGTGCGAACTGCTCGGGATGAGCGCCAATGTGCCAACCGATATCTGCTTTAGTTTCACCGGGCTGGTGCAGCGCGGTGGAGGAACCGGGCCGCATAAAGACGGCTGGGGTATTACCTTCTACGAAGGAAAAGGCTGTCGCACGTTCAAGGATCCACAACCCAGCTTCAATTCACCCATTGCCAGACTGGTGCAGGACTATCCCATTAAATCCTGCTCGGTGGTAGCGCATATCCGCCAGGCCAACCGGGGTGAAGTGGCGCTGGAAAATACCCATCCTTTTACCCGCGAGCTGTGGGGACGCAACTGGACCTACGCCCATAACGGCCAGCTGAGCGGTTATAAATCACTGGAGACGGGCAACTTCCGTCCGGTGGGGGAAACCGACAGCGAAAAGGCCTTCTGCTGGCTGCTGCACAAGCTGACCGAACGCTATCCGCGCACGCCGGGCAACATGACCGCGGTCTTTAAATACATCGCCTCGCTGGCGGCGGAGCTGCGGGAGAAAGGTGTCTTTAATATGCTGCTGTCGGACGGGCGTTATGTGATGGCGTTCTGCTCGACGAACCTGTTCTGGATCACCCGGCGGGCGCCCTTTGGTGTGGCAAAACTGCTGGATCAGGATGTGGAAATTGATTTTCAGACCGAAACCACACCCAACGATGTGGTCACGGTTATCGCTACTCAGCCGCTGACGGGCAATGAAGCCTGGCAAAAAATCATGCCAGGCGAGTGGATCTTATTTTGTCTCGGGGAGAGAGTAGTTTGACGCCAGCTGTGGCTGGACGACCTCGTGGCTCAGCGGCTTGCTGACCACGTAACGTCCATCCACCACCGAAACGGTCGGGGGCTTATGCGTCTGCTGGAAGTAGTCATAACCCGGCTTCAGCTGTTTCCAGAAATCGGCGTAGTATGAGCTCTTGTGACGCTGCATATTGGCATCGGTCATGCGGAACGGATAGATGCTCACCTGCACGGCAGACTGGCCAAACACCAGCGCGCCGGTCACAAACTGGAAGATCTCATCAATACCGCTGTCCGTCATCGCGTAGCAACCCACCGACACGCAGGCACCGTGGATCATCAGGTATTTCCCGTCATAACCATGCGCACGGTCAAAGGCATTCGGGAAACCAATGTTGATGGCTTTATAGAAGCGGCTGTCGGGTTTTAGCTGGCTACGCTGAACGCTGTAGAACCCCTCCGGGCTTTTGAAATCGCCCTGACGCTGTTTCGGGCCGAGGCCGCCGGAGTAGTTACAGATTTTATAGCTGTCGAGCAGCTGATACGTCTCACCCATCTTCACGAACAGGTCTAACGTGCGCTCTTCCTTATAGATCTGGATATAGACTGGAGAGCCCATCAACTGCTGTTTGTATTCTTTGCTAATCGGCGTTGTTGAGCTGTTGCTGCTGAGCAGCCCGGCAAACGAAACGCACGGAATAAGAAGCATCGCAATGAACAATGCGATTTTACGCATACTACATGTTCCTTGATAAAACCTAACCAACTTGCCAGGACGGCAAAAGAGACCCGAACTCAGAATTATCTGTATTAGGAGCGCTCACATTAGCACCACTGCATTTTTTCGCAAGCGTCGGCGCGTGGGTTTACAAAATAGTTTTACCTTATAACCTGGATTGACTCCGCTGGCATTGAGAACTTTGCGTAATCGGTCGCATTTTAGCACCCGCCGCTGCGTTATCTCTGCCTCATGATGGTGGAAAATGGTACACTGCGCGCGTCTTACGACCGAAGGTCAAGAAAGGGAGCTTTTTCAGGATCATCCGCGATCCTGCTGGTCACATCAGCGACTTCTCGCCACCTTTCTTTTCCTGTGCAACGACTTCTGACTTGTCCGGCTTGCTGGCCGGAACGGTTATTCATGGATATCAATTAACACTATGATTAGAATCAGAAAAGGACTTGATTTGCCGATTTCCGGCATTCCAGAACAGCAGATTTCTCCCTGCGCGCCGCCCCGCCACGTTGCGATTCTGGGGGATGATTACGTGGGCATGCGTCCCACTATGCTGGTGCAGGAAGGCGACAGCGTCATCAAGGGGCAGGCGTTATTCGAGGATAAAAAAAATCCTGGGGTCCTCTTTACTGCGCCCGCCAGCGGGACGGTGGTCGCCATCAATCGTGGCGAGCGCCGGATATTGCAGTCGGTAGTGATCCGGACTGAAGGGGAGGGTGAGCGAGAGTTTACCCGCCACGAATCTTCGGATCTCGCCACGCTCACCCGCCAGGCCGTACAGTCGCAACTGCTGGAATCGGGGCTGTGGACGGCATTTCGTACCCGCCCCTTCAGCAAAACCCCGGTGCCCGACACCGTTCCGGCCGCTATCTTTGTCACCGCCATCGACACCAATCCGCTCTGCGCCGACCCGCAGCCCATTATTCTGGCCGAGCGTCAGGCTTTTGATGCCGGGCTGACCGTGCTTACGCGCCTGACGGAGGGCAAGGTGCATGTCTGCCAGGCGAGCGGCGGCAAACTGGGCGGGCATCCGCAGGGGCAAGTGACCTTCAACACCTTTGCCGGGCCGCATCCGGCAGGCCTTCCAGGCACTCATATCCATTTCCTGGAGGCGGTCAGCCTGACCAAACAGGTGTGGCATCTGAACTACCAGGACGCTATCGCCATCGGCAAGCTGTTCACCACCGGCCAGCTTTGCACCGAGCGAGTGATCGCCCTGGGCGGCCCGCAGATGCGCAATCCGCGTCTGGTGCGCACCTGTATGGGCGCGGACATCAACGAGCTGCTGGTGGACGAAACCCTCGAGGGCGAAAACCGTCATATTTCGGGCTCTGTGCTGAGCGGCAGGCATGCGGTGGGCACCCAGGCATATCTCGGGCGCTTCCATTTGCAGGTCAGCGTGGTGAAAGAGGGGCGTGAGAAAGAGCTGTTTGGCTGGGTGATGCCGGGCAAAGAGAAGTTCTCCGTGACCCGCACGACGCTGGGCCATTTCCTGCGCAACAAGCTGTTTAACTTCTCAACGGATACCAACGGTGGCGAGCGGGCGATGGTGCCTATCGGCAACTACGAGCGGGTAATGCCTCTCGATATTCTGCCGACCATGCTGCTGCGCGATCTGCTGGCGGGTGATACCGATAGCGCACAGGCGCTGGGCTGCCTGGAGCTGGATGAAGAAGACCTGGCGCTCTGCACCTACGTTTGCCCCGGAAAATACGAATACGGACCCGTATTGCGCGAGGTGTTAACCCGCATTGAGCAGGAAGGATAACTGATGGGCCTGAAACATCTCATTGAAAAAATAGAGCCGCACTTTACCCACGGCGGCAAGCTGGAAAAGTACTACCCGCTGTTTGAAGCGACGGCGACGCTCCTCTATACGCCAGGGCAGGTCACTAAAGGCGCCGCGCACGTGCGTGATGCCATTGACCTCAAGCGCATGATGATCCTCGTCTGGTTCGCCGTGTTCCCGGCAATGTTCTGGGGCATGTACAACGTCGGGCTGCAAACCATTCCGGCGCTGAACCATCTTTATGATGCCCAGCAGCTGCAGCAGATCATCGCGGGCGACTGGCACTACCGGGTGGCGCAGATGTTGGGCGTCAGCTTTGCCGCGGATGCCGGTTGGATCAGCATGATGACGCTGGGGGCAGTCTACTTCCTGCCCATCTACATGACGGTATTTCTGGTCGGTGGCTTCTGGGAAGTGCTGTTCGCCATCGTGCGCAAGCACGAGATCAACGAAGGCTTCTTTGTTACCTCGATTTTGTTCGCCCTGATTGTGCCGCCGACGTTACCGCTATGGCAGGCGGCGATGGGGATCAGCTTTGGCGTGGTGATTGCGAAGGAGATCTTCGGTGGCACCGGGCGCAACTTCCTTAACCCGGCTCTTGCCGGACGCGCGTTCCTGTTCTTTGCTTACCCAGCGCAAATCTCCGGCGATCTGGTCTGGACGGCCGCAGACGGTTTTTCCGGCGCGACGCCTCTGTCCCAGTGGGCTGCCCGCGGCGGGGAAGCGCTGGTCAATAACGCCACTGGACAGCCGGTCAGCTGGTTCGATGCCTTTATCGGCAACATTCCAGGCTCGATAGGTGAAGTCTCCACGCTGATGATCCTGATTGGCGGGGCCATCATTCTGTTTGGCCGCGTCGCCTCCTGGCGCATCGTGGCGGGCGTCATGCTCGGCATGATCCTTACCGCAACGCTGTTTAACCTGATTGGCTCGGCGACGAATCCCATGTTTGCCATGCCGTGGTACTGGCATCTGGTGCTGGGCGGTTTCGCCTTCGGCATGATGTTTATGGCTACCGACCCGGTTTCGGCGTCCTTTACCAATAAAGGAAAATGGTATTACGGGGCGCTGATTGGCGCGATGTGCGTGCTGATCCGTGTCGTTAACCCGGCCTATCCGGAAGGGATGATGCTGGCGATCCTGTTCGCCAACCTGTTTGCGCCGCTGTTCGATTACCTGGTGGTGCGTGCCAACATCAAGCGGAGGAAGGCGCGTGGCTGAGATTAAAAATAATGACAGCATCGGCAAGACGCTGATGGTGGTGGTGGTGCTTTGCCTGGTCTGCTCCATTGTGGTGGCAGGATCTGCGGTGGGACTTAAGTCCCGTCAGCAAGAGCAACGCGCTCTCGATAAACAAAGAAACATCCTGGCCGTAGCGGGGCTGATGAACGGTGAAATGAGCGCTGAAGACGTGGCGCAGACCTTTGCCTCACGCATCACGCCGCGTCTGGTTGATCTCAACACCGGCGAACTGCTCGAGACCGACCCGTCTGGCTATAACCAGGCTCAGGCGCTGAAAGATCCGCAGCGCAGCACCGAACTGGATGCCAGCCAGGATCCGGCAGGTATCAAACGCCGCAGCAATACGGCGGAGATCTATCTGGTGCGAGATGAACAACAGCGCGTTCAGGAGCTGGTCCTGCCGATCTACGGCAACGGCCTGTGGTCGATGATGTATGCCTTTGTGGCTCTGAATACCGATGGCCGCACCGTTAAGGGCATCACCTACTACGATCAGGGCGAAACCCCGGGGCTGGGCGGTGAAGTGGAAAACCCGGCCTGGCGCGCGCAGTTTATCGGCAAAAAAGTGCTGGATGACAACGGCCAGCCGGCGCTGAAAGTGGTGAAAGGTGGAGCGCGTCAGGGTGATGAGTACGCTGTCGACGGCCTGTCGGGCGCCACGCTGACCTCAAACGGCGTGCAGCACAGCTTTGATTTCTGGATGGGCGAGATGGGTTTTGGTCCTTTTCTTAAGAAGGTACGTGAAGGAGAGCTGAACAATGGCTGATGCGGGCGAACTGAAAGAAGTTAAACGGGTTCTTATCGGGCCGCTCATCGCCAATAACCCGATTACCCTGCAGGTGCTGGGTGTCTGTTCGGCGCTGGCGGTCACGACAAAACTGGAAACCGCGGTGGTGATGACCCTGGCGGTGACGCTGGTGACGGCGTTTTCCAGCATGTTTATCTCGATGATCCGCCACCATATCCCGAACAGCGTGCGCATTATCGTGCAGATGGCGATCATCGCTTCGCTGGTGATCGTGGTGGATCAGCTGCTGCGGGCGTTTGCCTACGAAACCTCAAAACAGCTGTCGGTCTTTGTGGGCCTGATCATCACCAACTGCATCGTGATGGGGCGTGCAGAAGCCTATGCGATGAAAATGCCGCCGCTGGCCAGCTTTATGGACGGTATCGGCAACGGTCTTGGCTATGGCGTGATCCTGCTGACGGTCGGTTTCTTGCGCGAGCTTATCGGCAGCGGCAAACTGTTTGGTATCACCGTGCTGGACACCGTGCAAAACGGTGGCTGGTATCTGCCAAACGGCTTGTTCCTGCTGGCGCCCAGCGCGTTCTTCATTATCGGTTTGCTGATCTGGGCGGTGAGAACCTGGCGTCCTGAACAGCAGGAAAAGGAGTAACCGACAATGGCTCATTACATTAGTCTGTTTGTGCGCGCGGTGTTTGTCGAAAACATGGCGCTCGCGTTTTTCCTCGGGATGTGTACCTTCCTCGCGGTGTCGAAAAAGGTGTCGACGGCCTTTGGCCTGGGCGTTGCCGTTACGGTAGTGCTGGGTCTGGCGGTGCCGATCAATAACCTGGTCTTTAATCTGGTGCTGCGCGACAGCGCGCTGGTTGAGGGCGTTGATCTGAGCTTCCTCAACTTCATTACCTTCATTGGGGTGATTGCGGCGCTGGTGCAGATCCTCGAGATGATCCTCGATAAGTACTTCCCGTCACTGTATACCGCGCTGGGCATCTTCCTGCCGCTGATTGCGGTGAACTGCGCCATCTTCGGTGGCGTGTCGTTCATGGTGCAGCGTGATTATAACTTTACCGAGTCGGTGGTGTACGGCTTCGGCTCCGGTATTGGCTGGATGCTGGCTATCGTGGCGATGGCGGGTCTGCGCGAAAAAATGAAGTATGCCAACGTGCCGGCCGGGTTGCGCGGCTTAGGGATCACCTTTATCACCACCGGTCTGATGGCGCTGGGCTTTATGTCCTTCTCCGGTGTGCAGCTGTAAGGGCAAATTGTATGGAAATTATTCTTGGCGTGGTGATGTTCACGCTGATCGTGCTGGTGCTCTCGGGGCTGATTCTGGTAGCGCGATCAAAGCTGGTCAATTCCGGCGATGTGATCATTGAGATTAACGATGAGGCAGACAAGCAGATCCGGACGCCTGCGGGCGACAAACTGCTGAACACGCTCTCTGGCAACGGCATTTTTATCTCCTCTGCCTGTGGCGGCGGCGGCTCGTGCGGACAATGCCGGGTCACTGTTAAAGAGGGCGGTGGCGATATCCTGCCGACCGAGCTGTCGCACATCAGCAAGCGTGAGGCGAAAGAGGGCTGTCGTCTGGCGTGCCAGGTGGCGGTGCGCCAGAACATGAAGATCGAACTGCCGGAGGAGATCTTCGGCGTGAAGAAGTGGGAGTGCGAGGTTATCTCCAACGATAACAAAGCCACCTTCATTAAAGAGCTGAAACTGCGCGTGCCCGATGGCGAAGATGTGCCGTTCCGTGCGGGCGGCTACATTCAGATCGAGTGCCCGGAACATACTGTCGCCTATAAAGATTTTGATGTGCCTGAGCAGTACCGCGGCGACTGGGACAGATTCAACCTGTTCCGCTTTGTCTCTGAGGTCAAAGAGCCGACGCTTCGCGCCTACTCCATGGCTAACTACCCGGAAGAGAAGGGCATCATTATGCTCAACGTGCGTATTGCTACGCCGCCGCCAGGCGTGCCGGATGCACCACCGGGGATCATGTCTTCCTATATCTGGTCGCTGAAAGCGGGGGATAAAGTCACCATCTCCGGGCCGTTTGGTGAGTTCTTTGCCAAAGAGACCGACGCCGAAATGGTCTTTATCGGCGGCGGAGCCGGAATGGCGCCGATGCGCTCGCACATTTTCGACCAGCTTAAGCGTCTCGGCAGCCAGCGTAAAATCAGCTTCTGGTACGGCGCCCGCTCCCTGCGCGAGATGTTCTATCAGGAGGAGTTTGAGCAGCTGGCGCGGGATAACCCGAACTTTAGCTTCCATATTGCGCTTTCCGATCCGCAGCCGGAAGACAACTGGACCGGCTATACCGGCTTCATTCATAACGTGCTGTATGAAAACTATCTGAAGCACCACGCCGCACCGGAAGACTGCGAGTTCTACATGTGTGGTCCGCCAATGATGAACGCAGCAGTCATTAAAATGCTGCAGGATCTGGGCGTGGAAGATGAGAACATCATGCTGGATGATTTTGGAGGCTGATGATGATGACCTTCGTGCTGACCTTTGTCGTCTTTGTGCTGGTGATCTTCGGCATGTCGCTCGGCTGGCTGATTAAGCGCAAAAGCATTCAGGGCAGCTGCGGCGGCATCTCTTCCCTGGGGATGGAGAAAGTCTGCGATTGTCCTGAGCCTTGCGACGCGCGCAAAAAGCGCATGGAGCGAGAGGCACAGCGCCAGCAAAACAGGATCCTCTGAAATAAACAGGCCGCATACAGCGGCCTGATTTTTTTACTTCAGCCACTCTCGCGCCTGAGCGGGAGAATCGACCATCACGCCGTCTGCCCCCAGGGCTTTTGCTTTCTGGTAATCCCCTGCGGAATTGACTCCCAGCAGGATAATGTGTCCATTACCCTGAGAGCGGAAACAGTCCATCGCCTCTTTATCCCAGGTCAGGGTTGCCGGAGAAACACCCTCGCCAAGGGTGAACTTTTCCACCACTTCCACCTTGCGGTTCAGCTCCAGCCCGTACCAGTACGCCTCCATTTTCTTTGCTGGCGTCTGGCACACGTGGTTCAGCGAGATATTTGCCAGCCGGGTACGGGTTTCACTCCGGGTGACAAAGCGTGAAATTTCAGCTGGCAGAGCATCCAGATAGCGATCTTCCGTTGAGTACACGCGCACGCGTTTCAGGCTATTGGTCTCTTTCAGCACGGTAAGCAGCTGTTTGCCCATTTCTGCCGGATCTGCATCAGGGGATTTGATATCAATGTAGAACGGAGTCTCAGGCCAGCGTTCAAGCACGGCTTTCAGCGTCGGGATCGTGGCGCCAGCGACATTCTCTTTCCATTTCGCGCCTGCATTAAACGTCGCGAGTTCCGCCTGGGTATACCGGGACACTTTTCCCTGCGCCGTGGTTAACGCACTTAAATCGCTGGGACGATACAGGACAGGCACGCCGTCACGGCTGAGCTGTACGGTAATCCAGATAGCCTGAGCGTGGTTTTCCAGCGCCAGCGCGATCGCCGGAAGGGTATTCTCTGGTGCGTCTGCGGTTCCACCACGGTGGGCGATAATCTGTGGGTCCGCCCAGGCGTGAGTGGCGATCAGCAGTGAAGCAATAATCATCTTTTTCATGAATAATTTTCCATTTAAAATATTTTAATTTTATGAATTTTAACGATTTATTGACGGGATCTTGTACCACGATTTAGTGACAGAATTGAGACAGTAAAACTGCTGACGCATTTTTTGTACTTTGTTATACTGGATGTAATTACAGGTATGGTGAAGACGATGCGCAAAATCATCCATGTCGATATGGACTGTTTTTTTGCTGCGGTGGAGATGCGGGACAACCCGGCGCTGCGGGATATCCCCATTGCCATTGGCGGCAGTCGCGAACGGCGTGGCGTGATCAGTACAGCTAACTATCCGGCGCGCAAGTTTGGCGTGCGCAGCGCCATGCCAACCGCGATGGCATTAAAACTTTGTCCCCATCTTACCCTCTTGCCGGGGCGCTTTGATGCCTATAAAGAAGCGTCTCACCATATCCGTGAAATCTTTTCCCGCTACACCTCCCTGATTGAACCCCTGTCGCTGGACGAAGCCTATCTGGACGTCACCGACAGCCTGCACTGTCACGGTTCCGCCACGCTGATGGCTCAGGAGATCCGCCAGACGATTTTCAATGAACTGCAGCTCACCGCTTCGGCGGGCGTCGCGCCGGTAAAATTTCTCGCCAAAATCGCCTCGGACCTCAATAAGCCCGACGGCCAGTATGTGATTACCCCTGACGAGGTTCCGGCGTTTATCAAAACGCTGCCGCTCGGCAAGATCCCGGGCGTGGGTAAAGTCTCCGCCTCCCGGCTGGAGAGCATGGGGCTGCGCACCTGCGAAGATGTGCAAAAAAGCGATCTGGCGATGCTGCTCAAGCGCTTTGGTAAGTTTGGCCGCGTGCTGTGGGAGCGCAGCCAGGGCATTGACGAGCGCAATGTTAACAGCGAGCGGCTGCGTAAATCGGTTGGTGTGGAACGGACGCTCGCCGAGGATATCCACGAGTGGGAAGCCTGCGAAGCCATCATTGTTGAACAGCTTTATCCTGAACTGGAGCGGCGGCTTACGAAGGTCAAACCGGATCTGCTGATTGCCCGCCAGGGGGTGAAGCTGAAGTTTAACGACTTTCAGCAAACCACGCAGGAACACGTCTGGCCGCGTCTCAACAAAGAGGATCTGATTGCGACCGCGAAGAAAACCTGGGAAGAGCGTCGGGCAGGACGCGGGGTTCGGCTGGTGGGGTTACACGTCACGCTGCTGGATCCGCAGCTGGAACGACAGCTGGTGCTGGGGCTGTAAAAAAGCCCGGTGGCGCTAACGCTTACCGGGCCTACAAACTACTGCCCGGTGGCGCTGAAGCTTACCGGGCCTACAAAGGGCATTAATCCGTATGGCACTGTCCGTAGGCCCGGCAAACGCAGTGCCGCCGGGCATCAGACCGCACCTTACTTAGCCGGAATCGCTTTCAGCAGTTCGGTCAGCAGGGTCCAGTAATTTCCCACGCTTTCGATATGAACCTGCTCATCCGGAGAGTGCGGACCGGTAATGGTTGGCCCGATGGACACCATGTCCATGTCCGGGTACGGCTTTTTAAACAGACCGCATTCCAGACCTGCGTGAATAATCTGAATGTTCGGCGTGCTGTTGAACAGACGCTGATAAGTTTCACGCACCAGCGCCATCACCGGAGAGCTTGCATCCGGCTGCCAGCCCGGGTAGCTGCCTTTGGCGACGGTTTTCGCGCCAGACAGTTTGCCCAGAGATTCCAGCGTGCTCACCACGTAGTCTTTACCGCTGTCGATCAGGGAGCGGATCAGGCAGATGATCTCTGCGCTGTCGTCACCCATGGTCACCACGCCGACGTTCAGGGAGGTTTCCACCACGCCTTTCGCCACGTCGGAGTTGCGGATCACGCCGTTTGGCGTGGCGTTCAGCAGCTGAACAAAACGATCGCGTGACGCTTCAGTCAGCGCCGCTTTATCGCTGGCGATCGCTTCCAGAACCATGGTCAGGTTCTTCTCTTTGGCTTCCAGTTCGTTTTTCAGGATATCCACATAAACGGAGGAGAGCTTTTTCAGCGCATCGGCTTTGTCTGCGGCAACGGCCAGGGTCGCGAAGGCTTCACGCGGGATAGCGTTACGCAGCGTACCGCCGTTGAAATCCACCAGACGCAGATCCAGTTCGGCAGCATGACCGGCCAGGAAACGGGCCAGCAGCTTGTTGGCATTGCCCAAACCTAAGTGAATGTCAGCGCCGGAGTGGCCGCCTTTCAGCCCTTTCAGCGTCAGCTTAAAGGTCTGGAACCCTGCCGGGATCGCTTCACGGGTCAGTGGCAGCGTGGAGATAAAGTCGATACCGCCCGCGCAACCCATGTAGATTTCGCCTTCCTCTTCGGAATCGGTATTGATCAGGATATCCGCCTGCAGCCAGTTTGCCTGCAGACCAAATGCGCCATCCATACCGGCTTCTTCGGTCATGGTCAGCAGCACTTCCAGCGGGCCATGCTCAACGCGGTCGTCGGCCAGCACCGCCAGCGCAGAGGCCATACCGATGCCGTTATCCGCACCCAGGGTGGTGCCCCGGGCTTTAACCCAGTCGCCATCGATGTACGGCTGAATCGGGTCTTTGGTGAAATCGTGAACGGTGTCGTTGTTCTTCTGTGGCACCATGTCCAGGTGAGCCTGCAGCACAACAGGTTTACGGTTTTCCATGCCTGCGGTAGCAGGTTTACGGATCAGAATGTTGCCAACCTGGTCGCGTTCGGCGTGCAGCCCTTTTTCCTTCGCCCAGCCCATAATGTGTTCGGCAAGCTGTTCTTCGTGATAGGACGGATGAGGAATGGAGCAGATTTTGGCAAAAATATCCCACAGCGGTTGTGGCGATAGTTGAGACAGTTCAGACACAGTAAGTCTCCTTGTCGATCTCCTGCAGACAATCTTGCAGGTCACGGGGTTAGCAGGTTAAGAGTTACCACAAGTCAGACTTGCGAGGTGGGTTTGAGAATACCACTTTCTCTGTCGGCTGGTAGGGGTAAGCAAGTAAAAACTCCCGCTGTAACCGCTTAGCACTGGTTTTTAGTGCTTCAGATCTCTATAATCTCGCGCAACCATTTTCCCCCTCGAACACTTTTTAAGCCGTATAAACACAGGCTGGGACAATTCACATGAGCGAAAAATACATCGTCACCTGGGACATGTTGCAGATTCATGCACGTAAACTGGCTGCACGCCTGATGCCATCCGAACAGTGGAAAGGCATTATCGCTGTCAGCCGCGGCGGTCTGGTACCAGGGGCGCTGCTGGCACGTGAGCTGGGTATTCGTCATGTCGATACCGTGTGCATCTCCAGCTACGACCACGACAACCAGCGTGAGCTGAAAGTGCTGAAACGCGCTGAAGGCGATGGTGAAGGTTTCATCGTGATTGACGATCTGGTTGATACCGGCGGTACGGCAGTCGCTATCCGCGAAATGTATCCAAAAGCGCATTTCGTTACCATCTTCGCTAAACCGGCCGGTAAGCCGCTGGTTGACGATTATGTCATTGATATCCCGCAGGATACCTGGATCGAACAGCCATGGGATATGGGCGTCGTATTCGTCCCACCTATTTCAGGCCGCTAATAAATACATTTTTAACGCCCGGTGATGCCGGGCGTTATTTTTTTCGCCTCTGTCGCGTTACAATGATGCCCTCTGACGTATCTATAGAGGCAGCGCGCAATGTCCCAGGCGAATCTCAGCGAAATTCTCTTCAAGCCCAAATTCAAGCACCCGGAAACCTCGACGCTGGTTCGTCGTTTTAACAGCGGCGTACAACCCTCAGTACAATCGGCGCTGGATGGCAAAAACATCCCGCACTGGTACCGCATGGTGAACCGTCTGATGTGGATCTGGCGCGGCATCGATCCCCGTGAAATTCTCGACGTGCAGGCGCGTATCGTCATGAGCCAGGCCGAACGTACCGACGAGGATCTGTACGATACGGTGGTAGGCTATCGCGGCGGCAACTGGATTTACGAATGGGCAAAACAGGCGATGCTCTGGCAGCAGAAGGCCAGCCAGGAGGAAGATCCTCTGCTTAGCGGCCAGCACTGGCTGCACGCCTGTAACCTCTACAGCATCGCGGCATACCCGCACCTGAAAGGCGATGAACTGGCGGAGCAGGCCCAGGCCCTGGCGAACCGCGCCTACCAGGAAGCGGCCCAGCACCTGCCTGGCCGGATGCGCGAAATCAGCTTTACCATCCCCGGCGGCCCGGCGGTGACCGGCTTCCTGCATATGCCCCCGGGCGACGGCCCTTTCCCGACGGTGATGATGTGCGGCGGCCTCGACTCCCTGCAAACCGATTACTACAGCCTGTATGAGCGCTACCTGGCGCCGAAAGGGCTGGCGATGCTGACCCTCGACATGCCATCGATTGGCTTCTCGTCAAAATGGAAACTGACGCAGGATTCCAGCTTGCTCCACCAGCATGCCCTGAAAGCGCTGGAACAGAATCCGTGGGTGGATCACACCCGGGTGGCGGCGTTTGGCTTCCGCTTTGGCGCCAATGTCGCCGTTCGTCTGGCCTATCTGGAATCATCACGCCTGAAGGCGGTGGCCTGTCTGGGGCCGGTGGTTCACGCCCTGTTAAGTGAACCCGCCCGTCAGGGCAGCGTGCCGGAGATGTATCTTGATGTGCTGGCCAGCCGACTGGGTATGCACGATGCCTCGGACGAGGCGCTGCGCGTGGAGCTCAATCGCTACTCCCTGAAAATGCAGGGGCTGCTGGGCCGCCGTTGCCCTACGCCAATGCTCTCTGGTTTCTGGAAAAACGATCCGTTCAGCCCGGAGGAGGAGTCCCGCTTAATCACCTCGTCATCTGTGGATGGCAAACTGCTGGAGGTGCCGTTCAGCCCGGTGTATGAGAATTTTGACAAAGCCTTGCAGCAGATCACGCGCTGGATCCATCAGAGATTGAGTTAAGAGATTGCTAATTTTTTGAGGTTTGGTAAAACAGTGGCTTCACAAAAGGAGATCGCAATGACGTTACCGAGTGGACATCCGAAAAGTAGAATGATCAAGAAGTTTATGGCTCTTGGCCCCTACATCCGCGAAGAGCAGTGCGAAGAGAATCGTTTCTTTTTCGATTGCCTGGCCGTGTGCGTTAACGTAAAGCCAGCGCCGGAGAAGCGCGAATTCTGGGGATGGTGGATGGAAATGGAAGCCGAAGAGTCACGCTTCACTTATAACTACCAGTTTGGCCTGTTCGATAAAGAGGGTCACTGGCAGGCGATGGCCATTAAGGATCCGGAAGTGGTCCAGCGCCTTGAGCACACCCTGCGTGAATTCCATGAAAAAGCCCGTGCGCTGCTGGCAACGTTCGATCTTAAACTCGAGCCTGCTGATGATTTCACCAACGAGCCGGTGAAATTAACGGCATAACGTCTGGCGCGAAAAACAGACAATAAAAAACCCGGCATCGAGCCGGGTTTTTTTTATTTGCATAAATCAGAACTGGTAGGTCACACCCAGCGCAACGATATCATCGCTGCTCACGCCCAGTTTATTATCGTCGTCAATCTGGTTGATTTTATAATCAACAAACGCCGACATATTTTTGTTGAAATAATAGGTCGCGCCGACGTCGATATATTTCACGATATCTTCATCACCGATACCTTCAATATCCTTACCTTTAGACTGGACATAACCCAGGGAGGACGCAGACCAAAGTCAAATTGATATTGCGCAACGGCTTCGAAGTTTTGCGCTTTATTAGCGAAACCACCAGAGATTGGCGTCATATTACGCGTTTCGGTGTACATGGCTGCCAGGTAAACGTTGTTCGCGTCATATTTCAGACCGGTGCCCCAGGCTTCAGCTTTTTCACCTTCGCCGCGTGCCAGCAGATTCTGGGCATTGGTGCGGTCAGAGTTGGTGTAAGCGCCGCTGATAGCGAAATCGCTGCCGCCGAAATCATAGGTCAGTGCAGTACCGAAACCGTCGCCGTTCTGTTTTTTGGCTTCGCGCCCTTCGTTTTTACCCTGATATTGCAGGGTCAGATCCAGGCCATCAATGGCGCCGAAGAAGTCGGTATTACGGTAGGTTGCCAGACCGCTGGCGCGTTTGGTCATGAAGTTGTCGGTCTGCCCGGAAGAGTCACCGCCGAATTCCGGGAACATATCGGTCCAGGCTTCAACGTCATACAGCGCGCCCAGGTTACGACCGTAATCGATTGAACCAAAGTCCTTCAGCTTAATACCGGCGAAGGCCAGACGGGTTTTCTGCGTTGCGTCGCTTTCGGCTTTATTGCCGGAGAATTCTGCTTCCCAGCGGCCATAACCGGTCAGCTGTTCGTTGATCTGCGTTTCGCCTTTAAAGCCGAAACGCACGTAAGTCTGGTCACCATCTTTAGCATCATCATCGCTGATATAACGCATGGCTTTTACTTTACCGTACACGTCCAGTTTATTGCCGTTTTTATTAAATACTTCGGCTGCCTGTACAGATGAAGTTGCCACAACGCTCATTACCACTAATGCCAGAGTACTCTTTTTCATTTTCAATCCTGGTTTTATATATACGCGCTAATATTCGCTGAACAGTCAGCTGATGCTTATGTTCCGTGAAAAAACAGGAAGGGTTTTAACTTTCTGTAATGAACGTTTTATGACAATCTCAGAATAATTTTAAATAAATGTATTTTTCTGTTTCAGTAATAAAAGTGTCAAAGTTTGCCGCTACGCTTCCTGATCCCGCGCAACAAAGTGGTGGCCTTAGTGCTAAGGCGGTTGGCAACAGGCCCCAGTCCTGATAAAAAGTCTGATTGATATCATTTCCCCTATTTTGAACGGCAGAGAATCATGAGTGACAGCCAGACGCTGGTGGTAAAACTCGGTACCAGTGTGTTAACAGGCGGATCGCGCCGCCTTAATCGCGCCCACATTGTTGAGCTTGTGCGCCAGTGCGCGCAGTTGCACGCCGCAGGGCATCGTATTGTGATTGTCACCTCCGGGGCGATCGCCGCCGGGCGTGAGCACCTGGGCTACCCCGAACTCCCCGCCACCATCGCCTCCAAGCAGCTGCTGGCGGCGGTAGGGCAAAGCCGCCTGATCCAGCTCTGGGAACAGCTGTTCTCTATCTATGGCATTCACGTCGGGCAGATGCTGCTGACCCGCGCCGATATGGAAGACCGGGAGCGTTTCCTCAATGCCCGCGACACCCTGCGCGCGCTGCTGGATAACAACATTGTTCCGGTGATTAACGAAAACGATGCGGTCGCTACCGCAGAAATCAAAGTTGGCGACAACGATAACCTCTCAGCGCTGGCCGCCATTCTGGCTGGCGCGGATAAACTGCTGCTGCTGACCGATCAGCAGGGTCTGTTCACCGCCGACCCGCGCACCAACCCACAGGCTGAGCTGATCACCGATGTGAAAGGCATCGACGACGCGCTGCGCGCCATTGCGGGCGACAGCGTCTCTGGCCTCGGCACCGGCGGTATGGGCACCAAGCTGCAGGCGGCCGATGTGGCCTGCCGGGCGGGGATCGACACCATTATTGCCGCAGGCAGCCGTCCGGGCGTGATTGGCGACGTGGTGGAAGGCATTTCGGTAGGCACCCGTTTCCATGCCGAAGCCACCCCACTGGAAAACCGTAAACGCTGGATCTTCGGCGCGCCGCCGGCCGGCGAGCTTATTGTGGATGAAGGCGCGACCGCCGCGATTCTGGAAAGAGGCAGCTCATTGCTTCCAAAAGGAATTAAAAGCGTGACAGGTAACTTCTCCCGTGGTGAAGTGATTCGAATCTGTAACCAGGAAGGGCGCGACATTGCCCACGGCGTCTGCCGCTACAACAGCGACGCGCTGCGCCGGATTGCAGGCCACCATTCACAGCAGATCGATGCCATTCTCGGCTATGAGTACGGCCCGGTTGCTGTCCATCGCGACGACATGATCACCCGTTAAGGAGCAGGACATGCTGGAACAAATGGGCGCCGCTGCCAAAGCCGCCTCGTACAAACTGGCGCTCCTTTCCAGCCGCGAGAAAAACCGCGTGCTGGAAAAAATCGCAGAGTATCTGGAAGCCCAGTCCCACGAGATTTTGCTCGCTAACGAGCAGGATCTGCTGGAAGCCCGCCGCAACGGCCTGAGCGAGGCGCTGCTCGATCGTCTGGCATTAAACCCCGCGCGCCTGAAAAGCATTGCCGACGACGTGCGTCAGGTATGCAGCCTCGCCGATCCGGTAGGGCAGGTGATTGACGGCGGACTGCTGGACAGCGGCCTGCGCATCGAACGTCGCCGCGTGCCGCTGGGGGTGATCGGCGTGATCTACGAAGCCCGTCCCAACGTGACCGTAGATGTTGCCTCGCTGTGCCTGAAAACCGGCAACGCCGCCATCCTGCGCGGCGGGAAAGAGACCTGGCGCACCAACGCCGCCACGGTAAAAGTGATCCAGCAGGCGCTGGAAGAGTGCGGCCTGCCGGCTGCTGCGATTCAGGCGATTGAAAACCCGGATCGTGCCCTGGTCAACGAAATGCTGCGTATGGACAAATACATCGACATGCTGATCCCGCGCGGTGGCGCAGGCCTGCACAAGCTGTGCCGCGAGCAGTCGACGATCCCGGTGATCACCGGCGGTATCGGCGTATGCCATATCTTTGTGGATGACACCGCCGACGTCGACCCGGCCCTTAAGGTCATCGTCAACGCCAAAATCCAGCGTCCAAGTGCCTGTAACTCGGTGGAGACGGTGCTGGTGCATCAGGACATCGCCGACACCTTCCTGCCAGCGCTCAGCAAGCAGATGGCGGAAAGCGGCGTCACCCTGCATGCCGATGCCAACGCGCTGACACAGCTGCAGAGCGGCCCGGCGAAGGTTGAAGCGGTGAAAGCGGAGCAGTACGACGACGAGTTTCTGTCGCTGGATCTGAACGTGAAGGTGGTTGCCGATCTCGACGACGCCATCGCGCACATTCGTGAACACGGTACCCAGCATTCCGATGCGATCCTCACCCGCACCCTGAGCAATGCGAATCGCTTTATCAACGAAGTGGACTCTTCTGCGGTTTACGTCAACGCCTCTACCCGCTTCACCGACGGCGGCCAGTTTGGCCTGGGCGCCGAAGTGGCGGTAAGCACCCAGAAGCTCCACGCCCGCGGCCCGATGGGGCTTGAAGCGCTCACCACCTACAAGTGGATCGGCTTCGGCGACGATACTATTCGCGCGTAATCCCTTGCGCGGGCAGCAACTGCTGTTGCCCGCGCTATCCCTGATTATTCTGGCTTGCCCGTTCCTGTGCCGCCGAGTCCAGCGCGGCGATTTGCTCCTTCAGCGCCGTCAGGCTAAGCGGCCTGCTGATTAAGTACCCCTGGGTTTCATCGCACTCCATCATCATCAGCTTTTGCAGCTGCTCTTCGGTTTCCACCCCTTCTGCGGTAATGCTCAGCGAGAACGCTTTGCCAAGGCCGATAATATTTTCGACGATGGTGTTGGCGCTGTCGCTCCCCGGCATGCCGTCGATAAAGGATTTATCCAGCTTGATGCCATCGAACGGGAAATTGCGCAGGTAGCTCAGGGAGGAGTAGCCGGTGCCGAAATCGTCCATCAGCAGCTTCACGCCCAGTTTCTTCAGCGCCAGCATGATTTCGAGGCTGTTCTCCGGGTTCCACAGCGTGGCATTCTCGGTCACTTCGATCTCCAGCCGGGCCGGATCCAGCTGCGACTCCTGCAGCGCCTCCCTGATGCGATCCACCACCTGCCAGGATCGGAACTCGACCGCAGAGATGTTCACCGATACCGAGAGGCCATGCAGCGTCTGCTGCGCATCCCGGCAGGCAGTTTTCAGCACCCAGTCGCTGAGCGGGATAATCAGCCCGGTCTCTTCGGCGAGGGAGATAAACTGATCCGGCATGATCAGACCAAGTTCGGGATGATGCCAGCGGATGAGTGCCTCCACGGCGATGATCCGTGATGAGTTGTGGCCATAGCGCGGCTGGTAGACAAGACTGAACTGCTCTTTCTTGATGCCCTCGCGCAGGCTCTCTTCCATCTCCCGGCGCTGCACTATCTGCTCTGCCATTTCCGGGGTGTAAAACATCCACCTGTTACGCCCGGTGGTTTTGGCCCGGTACAGCGCAATGTCGGAGAACCGCAGCAGCTCGCCCGCGTCGACGGCATCATGCGGTGCCATGGCGATCCCGATGCTGGCCCCGATCACGATCTCATTTCCGTTGATCAGGAAAGGACGCGTCAGCTCGGTGATGATGCGTTCGCACAGGGTCTCAATGTAGCGCCGGTCGTGAATGTCGGAGATGATCAGAATAAACTCGTCCCCGCCCTGGCGCGCCACCAGATCGTAATCCCGGATGCAGGCCCGTAACCGGGCCGAGACCTCATGCAGCACGCTATCACCGGCACCGTGGCCGAACAGATCGTTGACCGGCTTAAACTTATCGAGATCGAGACTCAGCATCGCCAGCGGATGTACCTGCGTAGGCTGCGCCCGCAGCTTGCCCTCCAGAAACTCGCGCATGCGCACCCGGTTGGGCAGCCCGGTGAGATCGTCGTGTCGGGAGAGATACTCCACGCGCGCCTGGGCCTCGACTTCGAGGGTGACATCCGTGGCGGTGCCGCGGTAGCCGGTGATCCCCTCCGGCGCGACAACGGGTTTGATCGCAATGTGGCAGTAGCGCTGGTGGCCCATCGCCGACAGATAGCGGCAGTGCAGCAGGCGGCGATGGCCCGTCTGGCCGGGCAGGGTGATCCACTCCACCAGCGACTGGTTTTCTGCCTCCATAAACTCGCTGAGTGGGCGGCCGATCCAGGACGAGATACTGTGCCCCGTGATCCCCGGAAAACGCTCAGAAAGCCAGGTGAAACGCAGTTCGGTGTCCGTCTCCCAGATCCAGTCCGTGGTGGCCTCGGCGACGTCACGAAAACGTCTTTCGCTGGCGGTCAGCGCCAGACGGTTCTGCGCCAGCAGCCAGGTATTTTCGTCATACATACGCGCCTTTTTCAGCGCGTTGCGCCCCAGTATCACGCCGGGAACAGCGGTGCAGAGCGCGAGCAGGATCAGCAGCGGCAGGATATAGCGCATCAGCTCCCGCCCCGGATCCTCACTTTTCCACTCAAAAGTGACCTGCTGACCATCAACCGGGAGCGTCGCCGTCCCGCGGCGACCTGCCAGCTTCGGCGCGCCCTTATGCTGCACGCGTGTCTCGGCGATTCCGTACTCCTCACCCAGCGCGGTGAGCTTACGCCCATCCAGCACGTCCACAAACACCAGCACCGAGGCGGAACCAGGAGCAACATTAATGCTTGAGTCATCACCCGTGGTGATGCGCGCTGCCGCCACGAGTGCCGGATGGCCATCCTTCATCACCACCGTACTCGCCACTGGCATGGCGTCAGGCTTATCTATTTTTTGCGTCAGATCGGGCAAGGGATCGTCACCCAGCCAGGATTGCAGGGAGTGCGCCACCAGCTTGCCGTTAATCACGCTGTAGCGAGTCTGCCCGCTACCGTCGAGCACGAACAGCCCTTCGTACTCAAAATCGCGCCACAGCGAAGCGCCCATATTCTGGCGGGTATAGGCCCAGTCAGTGTCCACCCTGGGGTGAAGATGCTGGTAGGCCTCGCCCCACCAGGCATAGTCTTTGATGTGGGTCGTGAGCGTATCGACACGGTTATAGATCGCCTTTTGCAGCAGCATGGCGCTGTGCTTATCGCTGTCTTCGTTGATATTGCGCACGATGGTCAGCAACGCGATGATGGCGATGATAAACAGCATCGCCAGCAGAGACACCATCACCAGCAGGGCGCGTTTGATAAAGCTGGCGGTTCTTTTCGGCTCAAGGTCCGTGCCGGCTACGTCATCGGAGACAAAAAATTTATGCATTATTCACCCACTCTCTCAGGCTTTTCTTCGTTCCGGTCTCTGTAAGTATCGACCTGTTCTGGCGGGGCTTGATTTTAATAAGTTAAAACTGAAGATAGACGATCCTGGAAAGATGCGGGGAGAGGGGGCAGGCAGTGTGGGTAAATAGTCGCCAGCGAAGCGGTTGAAAAAGCCAAAAGAGGGCAGTAACCCTTCGGTTTGTGTTGATTTTGTTCATGGTGCTGCAAAAAACAACAACCAAAAGGCGAAGGCTTGACGGGGTGGGCGCTTTTTCTTACCCTTTTACACCGAAGCACCCCTCCTGAAAGCCGATATAGCTCAGTTGGTAGAGCAGCGCATTCGTAATGCGAAGGTCGTAGGTTCGACTCCTATTATCGGCACCATTTCAAACTCTTCCCAGGTCTACCGAAATCAACTCAAAGCCCGTATACTGCGGACTCTAGCCCGTATCTTATCTCCTGTTATCAACTGGACTCAACCAGAATCAAGTTACAGTTGGGGGCATAAGTGGGGGCATTCTGTGTTCGGTTCAGGGAGATGCCCCCAATGAAGCTTAATGCGCGACAGGTAGATGCTGCTAAACCCAGAGAGAAAGCCTATAAGCTGGCAGATGGAGCTGGTTTGTATCTTGAGGTTGTTCCTTCTGGTTCCAGATACTGGCGGATGAAATATCGCTTCAATGGAAAAGAGAAGCGTATGGCTTTTGGTGTCTATCCGGCAGTGTCCCTTGCACAAGCGAGGGCACTGCGTGATGAAGCCAAGAAAAAGCTGGCTGAGGGTATCGATCCATCATTTGCTAAGAAAGAAGAAAAGCTGGTTCGGGATGTGCAGCTCAACAACACGTTCCAGTCTGTGGCGCTTGAATGGCACGGAACGAAGGTAAGCCGATGGTCAGAAGGTTATGCCTCCGACATTATCGAAGCTTTCAATAAAGATATTTTTCCCTATATCGGCCAGCAGCCGGTGAATGAAATCAAACCGCTGGTTCTGCTTAATGTGCTGCGTCAAATGGAAAGCCGTGGCGCGACAGAGAAGGCCAAGAAGGTTCGCCAGCGTTGCAGTGAAGTTTTTCGTTACGCCATCGTTACCGGCCGTGCGGAATATAACCCTGCAGCGGATCTTACCAGCGCGATGTCAGGGCATGAATCGAAGCATTATCCCTTCCTTACCGTTGAGGAGTTACCTGATTTCTTTAAAGCTCTCTCTGGTTATACAGGCAGCCCGCTGGTTGTTCTTGCCGCACGTTTGCTGATCCTTACGGGAGTTCGCACCGGCGAGCTTCGAGGTGCTTTCTGGAGTGAGTTTGACCTTGAGAAAGCGGTGTGGGAAATTCCTGCCGACCGAATGAAGATGAAATGGCCTCACCTTGTCCCCCTCTCTACCCAAGCACTAGAGATCGTACAGCAGCTCAAAGTGATGTCTGGGCAATATCCTCTGGTGTTTCCTGGGAGGAATGATCCCCGCAAAACGATGAGCGAAGCGAGTATTAATCAGGTGTTTAAGCGGATTGGATACACGGGGAAGGTAACGGGGCATGGTTTCCGTCACACGATGAGTACGATTTTGCATGAGGAAGGGTTCAATACGGCGTGGATTGAAACCCAGCTTGCGCATGTCGATAAGAACGCGATTCGTGGGACGTACAACCATGCGTTGTATCTGGAAGGAAGGAGGAAGATGATGCAGTGGTACGGGGAATGTATTGAAAGTATGTTTGAAAGAAAAGTAGCCGTTAAATTGCAGGCTAATACAAAGGAGCGGTATTGAGCTAGATTGTTCCTTCTAAGCATTCTGCAATGTGACGGTTGCTAAGGAAGCTATAAAGCAAACCGCATAATGCATGATATGCAGATATGATTCGTCGTGATGTTCTTCACGATGTCGCGTTCAACATTAGATTTAGTATGGAATTATGCTTTCGTATTTTTTATACTTTCTTCAAAATTATCCATAATTTTCATGTTGTTCAGATTATATCCTGAACCAGAACTGCAAGGTAGCAAGCCGAATGAGTATAGGAAAATCCTCCCAACCAAAGTCCAGCGCGCCTGGCCAATATTTGGGATTTGCGCTTCAACCTGTTCGCCTCTGCTACCATCTTCTCAACTGTTCTGATGATGCATGTGTATCGCTCGAGTATCTTGACGACGTAGCCGTACATTATCCTGATGGCCGGATTATATTGGAGCAGACTAAAAGTGCTTTAACACATAACCCTTTATCAGACTGGTCGGAGGATTTCTGGAAGACAATTTCTAACTGGATCGACATAGTGACAGTAAATGATATATGTCTTAGCAAAGTAAGTTTTCGCTACTATGTTACACCTGCAAAAAATATAGGTACAATTTGTTCGCTATTTCATAACTCCAAAAATGATGACGATATTAAAAAACTAATGTTTTTTTTGCAGAGTGAACTGAAAAAATTAAAATCAGAACCTGCATGTATGAAATATATTTCTCGGTTTCTTAATGCTACACCAGAAGAACAAAAAGCAATAATTACAAATTTAGTTATAGAGAATGACAGAATAGATCCGCTTGATTCAATTCGTAAGTGTTTAAAACCTACAATTGCAGAAGAACTAATTGAACTAACTTGCCGGTATGCGATAGGAATGGCAAAAGAAAAAGCGGATGGGCTTATCCGTAATAAACAAAATGCAGTTATATCCGTGCAGGAATTTAGAAGGGTGTTTATAAATTTTGTACAGAAAAATAATATTCCTGGATACCTTCAGCCACTCAGTACAGAAATTAATAATTCTGATGCTGAAGCATTGCTCAAACGGGCCCCCACGTTTATAAAACAGCTAAAACTGATAGAACTTCGTCAAGATCGTCAGCTTAGGGCTGTCAGTGACCTATTAAAGACGGACGCTAACATAACCATGTGGGCCGAAAATGGACTAATTTTTGAGCAAAATATTTCTGAATGGCATAATTCATTATTAAGACAGTACGATGCAATATGCGATGATATTGAGGTTTGCCACTCCGACAAGTCTGAAATAAGCAGAGGGAAAGTTATTTATAGCCATTGTTCTGCTACAAAAGTATCCTTCGATAATAAGATAGTCCCTGAATATTTTACTAATGGAGGTTTCAATCTTCTGGCTGACGATCTCCGTTTAGGATGGCATCCGAATTATATAGAGCTTCTCGATAAGGATGAATAGTGAGAATCGAACTGAGAACGCCCGAGCTGAATGATGCAGCTTTAGTACAAAATAGTGCTTTGGGAGCCTTTTTTTTATGGGTATTTTGTCGGTATTATCAACAATACAAGAAGGAGTCTCCAACTATTACTATCAGTTTTCTTGTTTTACCGCTTATTTTACATAAAGCTACTGTTACACTAATTTGTAGCACCTAAAAGGCCTCAGGTATACATCTCTTTGCAGGGAAAATACAGAAAAAAAAGGAAGCAATATTTACTATTCATGAAAGAACGCTTCAGTTGCGATCACTTACATTTGAATCTTTAAGTGTTGCTGAAGACGCTGGATTAATAGAAATTGACGTTAAAACAGCCACATTAAGGGTTAGATGTGATGGTTCAGAGGTTGATTTACCATTGCTCTCTGACGAGTTGAAAAAAATTCATGCTTGCTGTGATAAATTAGCCTTTTGGTTCTCTGAAGTTTCGGATCAACAAATTGCGAAAACATTGATGGTGGATTTCTGATGTATTTCCAAATAAGAAAATTGATACTTTGGCCTAAAACAAATCAACAACCACGGGTTGTAAAATTTGAACCCGGAAAAGTTAATATTATCAGCGGTGCATCAAAAACAGGTAAGTCGGCTGTTATCCCTATTATTGATTATTGTCTATGTTCTGATAAGTGTGCCATTCCAGTTGGTGTCATTCGAGAATCATGTTCATGGTTTGGTATACTGATTGATACGGCTGAAGGTCCCAAATTGCTGGCACGTAAAGAACCTGGTAATCAGCAAGGGACTAGTGAAATGTATATAGAAGAAGGTGATGGAATAATTATACCTTCATTAGCTCCTCAGAAAAATAGTACAATGACTCATGTGAAAGGAATCTTGGATCGTTTGGCAGGTTTATCAGATTTAGCATTTGAACCAACTGGACATGATAATTTTCGCAGTCGTCCAAGTTTCCGTGACTTAATGGCATTTATTTTTCAGCCACAAAATATAATAGCAAATCCAGATGTTTTATTCTTTAAAGCAGACACTACAGAGCATAGAGAAAAGCTTAAGACTATATTTCCGTATGTATTGGGGGCTATTAGCCCCTTGGTTCTTCAGGCAAGACATGAATTAGATAGAGTTACTCGGCAATTACGTCGTAAAGAAACAGAACTTAAAACACGTAAAGCCTCAGGAGATGCCTGGCAACGAGAAAGTCGGATTTGGTTGTCACTTGCTATTGAATACGGGCTTTTACCCGTAGAACAGTCTATTCCTGACGAGTGGCCTGCAACTTTAAAACTTTTGAAGTCAATCCTTAAAAAGGATATTCAAATTTCTCAACCTTCTTTAAGCTCAACACAATACGTTATCACTGAATTAAAGAAATTGAGAGATAGAGAAACAAATAATATTGCACAAATTAATAAGATTAGAAGCCAGCTTATAGAAATTGAGAGACTTAACGATAGTAGTGATTTGTATAAAAAAGCTCTTGAAGTAAAAAGAGAACGTCTTAGTTTATCCACATGGATTCGTGAACAATATGCTAAAGCTAAAATAATTGAGCCGTTAAGTGAGGTACGAAGTTCAGAAAAAATTAGGCAGCTTTGTCTCGCACTTGAAGGTATTGAATTGCAGTTACGTTCCTATCCACAGGTTAACCATTCTTTGGATAAAGAAACTTTACATCTTCGCTCACAATTAAATGAGTTTACGAAAGAATTAACGTCTATCAGGCAAGAAATACGAGCGCTAGAGAAACAGTCAGAAGAAGTAAAAAAATATAATACTCAAGGAGAATTGATCTCCCGTTTTATTGGTAGATTGGAAGAAGCTTTACGCTTGTATCAAAGTACAGATGTGTTAACTAAATTGATAAGTGAAATTAAAGAATTACAATCAGAGCAGAATAAGTTATTAAAAATAGTATCGGAGAAAGAAATTTCACGTAAGCTTGATATAGTGCTTGATAAAATTCAACGAGCAACTGGGAAATTGTTACCCCATCTAGATGGGGAGTGGCCAGACTCACCTGTCAGGTTAATTATTAATGATTTAACTGTAAAAGTTAGTAGAGGGCAGCGAGATGATTATCTTTGGGAAACTGGTAGTGGGGCAAACTGGTTGGCTTACCATATTGCTACAACATTAGCTTTGCAATGGGTGTTTACGAGAAATCCTCAGCATCCTGTACCAAGTTTGCTCATTTATGATCAGCCAAGTCAAGTATATTTCCCTGTAAGGCAAGCAGGAATTATAGACAATGAAAATAATGAGCCAGAATGGCAAAACGAGGATGTTGTTGCTGTTCGTAAAGTATTTAAAGTTTTAAATAAATTTATATCTTCAACTGAAGGTATATTCCAGTTTATTGTACTGGACCATGCTAATGAAGAAGTTTGGAATAGTCTGGAGAACATCCATTTAGTTGAGGAATGGCGTGGTGCAGCGTTGATTCCATATGATTGGATTGCTCGTGATTAACTGTTTTTACTGTCCATGGTAGTATTGTTCTTTTGTTTCAAATATATGTTAGTAAATATATCTTTCCCTCACTGGTAGGTGAGGGAAAGAATGTTAAACTAATTTGAACCAAATCGATAATTAAAATCTTTTGAAGTTTTAATTTTTTAATTTTTTTGTGTTGTATTCTTTAAGACCTTTATTTTTATGTTGGGGGGGGAGGGTGAGTTTTTTACTGGGATATAATAATTGGAAAACATTAATGTTCTCTCAGTTGGGACTCGGAATCATTCTTACAATCAATGATAATAATGAATTTAACCATTCTAATTAGTGCTTTTTTCGCTATCTGGAATTATTTTATTCAGAATGTGGTATTGATTTTACCAAATTATTAATCCGCATGAAAATCCCACCTGGAATATCCTGCTGCGCAAAAACATCCTCTATCTTCAGCGGTTTATGCAAGTTTGAATCAATCCATTGAGTTATCTCATCGATGATGTATTCTGTTCTGAACATAAATCGACGCTCACTATAAGAGGGCTGTGAAACATCCTGTTCGGGATGCTAATGATTTACTTATAGATTTCAGCAACCCCATGTAGCCTGTTATCCCCCGTTGCCGACAGGATTTTGAATGACGTTGCCCCTTGCTCATCAGCTTTACGGGAAAGCGTATTCGATAATTCATCAAGCGTATAGGCATTGCTGGCTGAGACTACACCCATTTTTTCTTTCCCATCTGCATGGTTAATTTCCTGAGCGGCAGACGCGGCATTCACTGAAATGAATCCCATGACCAATGTAGTAATAAATAATGTTTTCATAGCTAGGGCCTCATTTAAAAATATGTTTAAAACAGGACTTGTATCAGGAGTAACTTTCTCCGTCTGTGTATTCAAATATACAGACCTAAGCTGTCATGATGCTGACCGCTTTATGACAAAATTGTCAGCGTTGTAGATTGGTTAATTTTTTGAATACAAATTCAGCTCGTTAATAATGCACTCAGGTTCTTCACGCAGAAGCATATTGTCTATGTCCAGAACCCCATCAATTTTTTGTGGATCATCAGCCAGCAGATCTGCAAATAATGGGGTAAGATCCTGCTGTGCTTCACCTCGTTCAGCTACCAGCTCGAAGGTTTTATTTTTTGCCTCTTCGTTGGTCAGGGCACTGACCAGAACCCGGGCGATTTGCTCCCGGGATATCACACCATCTTCTGGTGTTCCCGCATGGCGACGATCTCCCTGAAGCATAACGATTCGGTGTTCATCATCATTGTTGTAATCAAACCAGCCGGGCCGGACGATGGTATAGGGATGACCACTGGCCCTGACCAGACGCTCGGCACGTCTTTTCCAGTCATGAACCTCAGTACGTTGATTCCAGGTACTGAGTCGTTCAGTCACGCCAATCGTGGTCATCAGGCTGATATGAACAGGTGTATCCTTGAAAATTCGTAAAATATTACGCACTCCGCCGTAGTCGATCGCTCTGGCACCAATACGACCCTGACCATCAGAACCGAGCGTGAAAATGATGGCATCAATATCTTTCGGCAATTCGGTGAGTGTTTCAGGTAGTGATACATCGCCGTAAAAAACATCCGTTCCACGAGGAAGTAATTTTATTTTGCGTTTATTTCTGACCAGCGCGACGGGCTGATGGCCCATTTCAATAGCGCTATTCACGACATGAAGACCAATACTTCCTGTCGCGCCTGCTATGAGTATTTTCATGATAAATCTTCTGATAATTCGGACTTATTTTCGATAGGGTCAGAATATCAATTATCATTATTGTCAGTAATAGGGCTAAAATGATTGTGTCTATGAACACCCTTCATGAGTGTGCGATGAAGGGAATGCCTCCATAAGGAAATCGCCGATGCTTAAAGAAAACTTCAATGAACTGCAAATCTTTCTTGTAGTGGCGAGGGAACGAAGTTTTACCAAAGCAGCGGGTAAACTGGGCGTTTCTCAGTCTGCACTCAGCCACGCGATGAAGGCCCTGGAGGAAAGGCTGAATATCCGCCTTTTGACCCGCACGACCCGAAGCGTTGCCCCTACAGAGGCCGGTGAGAGAATTATTGCCTGTCTTGAACCTCGTATTGCCGATCTGGAGCAGGAGCTTGAATCGCTTGTTCAACTGAACGGCACTGCCTCCGGCAATATCCGTTTATCTGCCGGGGAGCATGCCGCACGAAGTCTGGTATGGCCGAAGCTAAAACCCTTCCTCAGGGAATATCCGGAAATCAATGTTGAACTGGTGGTTGATAACGGCTTTGTCGATATTGTTGAGGGGCGTTTTGACGCCGGGATCCGCCTGGGCGAAAGCGTGGATAAGGACATGATTGCGGTAAGAATTGGGCCGGACATGAGAATGGCCGTGGTAGGAGCGCCGTCTTATTTCGCTGCAAATCCTGCACCTGAAACGCCGCACGAGCTACAAAATCATCGGTGTATCAATATGCGCCTGCCAACAGCCGGTGGGCTTTACCACTGGGAGTTTGAGAAGGATGGGAAACCATTACGGGTCAGAGTGGAAGGGCAGCTAACGTTTAATCTGCAGGCGGAAAGGATTGATGCGGCGTTATCGGGTTTTGGCCTCGCCTGCATACCTGAAGACAGGGTGCAGGATTATATAAAGTCGGGAGAGCTTATTCAGGTTTTGCAGGACTGGTGCCCATCTTTCCCCGGATATTATCTTTACTACCCGAGCCGTAAGCAGCATCCGCCCGCATTTGCGCTGATGATCGATGCGCTTCGCTACCATGAATAACGGGTCCGCCAGTCTCAGCGGACCCGTCCGGGTATTAACGTCCTGTGCGAGCCTGGTGCTCAGGAGAGTAACGTTCGCCGACGACTTTAATCGTTTCAAGCGCCTGGGTTATCTGTCGCGAGTCATCCTGAGAAAGGATGATGTCGGTGGCCCCAAGGTTTTCCTCCAGCCGGTGCAGTTTCGTGGTACCAGGGATAGGAACAATCCACGGCTTTTGTGCCAGCAGCCACGCCAGCGCGATTTGTGCAGACGTCACACCTTTCTCTGCCGCCAGTTCACCCAGCAATGAGACCAGCTTTTCATTGGCTTCAATCGCCTGCTCTGCGAAACGCGGCACTTGGCTTCTGTAATCATCCTTCCCAAAAGTGGTTCCTGGCTTAATCGAGCCCGTCAGGAAGCCCTTGCCTAATGGGCTGAAGGGCACAAAACCAATGCCCAGTTCTTCCAGCAACGGCAGGATCTCCCGCTCAGGCTCGCGCCACCACATGGAGTATTCGCTTTGTAGGGCCGTGACAGGCTGTACGGCATGCGCACGACGAATGGTTTGCGCACCCGCTTCGGACAGACCGAAATGTTTAACTTTGCCTTCAGCTATCAGGTCTTTTACCGTACCCGCAACATCTTCAATCGGGACATCCGGATCGACACGGTGTTGATACAGCAGGTCAATGACATCAGTCTTAAGACGGCGTAATGATCCTTCCACAGCTTCACGGATATGCTCCGGACGGCTGTTTAAAATCTGCTGCTTGTTGTCGTCGCCAAAAGTAAAACCAAACTTAGTGGCAATGACCACACGGTCACGAAACGGTTTTAAGGCTTCGCCGACAACTTCTTCATTGAGGAAGGGGCCATACACTTCAGCGGTATCGAAGAAGGTGACGCCACGTTCAACCGCTGCGCGAATGAGCTCGATAGCCTGACGAGTATCGGTCGCCGGGCCGTAGCCGTGGCTTAAGCCCATGCAACCGAGCCCAAGCGCGGAGACTTCGAGTCCGGATTTACCCAGATAACGTTTTTGCATTGAATGAATACCTCTTTTATCGCGACTTAAACATCAAGTTTGCGGCCAGTCAGCCATTCCACCATCGCCGGGTCGCGGTGAGAGAAGAAGGCGCTGGTTGCGGTGTCGAGGGCGGAAATCTGCAGCATATCTTCAGAGCTGAGTTCAAAATCGAGAATGTTGATGTTCTCTTCCATGCGTTCTTTGCGCACCGATTTCGCCAGTGAAATGATGCCTCGCTGGAAGATCCAACGCAGCACAACCTGACCCACGCTTTTGCCGTACTTCTGGCCAATCGCCGTTAACACGGGATGCTGGAACAGGCCATTTTTACCCTCAGCAAACGGTGCCCAGGCTTCCGGTTGAATGCCATGGCTTTGATTCCATGGAACGGCATGTAGCTGCTGGTTGAAGGGGTTAACTTCAATCTGGTTCACCGCAGGGGCAACTTTGTTGAAGGCGATAAGGTCGGCCAGTCGGTCAGGATGGAAATTGCTGACGCCAATGGCGCGAATTTTGCCTGCCTGTTGCAGTTCTTCCATGGCGCGCCAGGCCCCATGGACATCGCCATAAGGCTGGTGAATCAGGTACAGGTCAACGTAATCAAGTTGCAGTCGATTCAGGGAGCGTTCGAACTGGGCTTTAGCGCCTTCGTAATTCGTATCCTGTAGCCAGAGTTTGGTCGTCACAAAGAGCTCGTTACGGGCGATACTGGTCTGTTTCAGTGCATTCCCGACCTGGGTTTCATTCTGGTAAGACGCGGCGGTATCGATCAGGCGGTATCCCGTATCGATGGCATCAAGAACGGCTCTTTCGCATTCAGCAGCATCCGTCATCTGGAAGACACCAAAGCCCAGCAGGGGCATTTCAATACCGTTGTTCAGTTTTACAGTTTGCATGACGTTATCCTTCAGCTCTTGTGTTGGAAAATCATAACGCAAACTGATTTATTCGATTAGATGGGGTAATTAGCTAGGGTTTATTAGATGTGTTCATTAATCAAATGGTACTGGTTCTGGGTATCATCAAAAGGCTCTATTCTTTTCGTAAGGGATGCAGATATTTATCTGCATCCCTTAAATAAGCCCATAATTTACTCAGCTGGTTATTTGTGGTGACGTATATACTTAGCTTATTTTGATGTCATCCAGGTTAATATCCTCCTCTTCATGATCATTGTTTATGACAACATCCCGAGGAACATCTTTTTTGATAACTGCATAGACAGTCGCTGTGACCAATATATTAACCAGTAATGCCATAATACCCGCCATTGGGTGTGACATTGTTGGAATCATTAAAACGCCGCCAAAAGGGACGGTTGCATCTGCGCCATATACCATGGTGATGGCACCGCCACAGGCACCACCAATTGCAGCAGCCGCAATACCGCGAACGATGTCATTCATCACTATGGGTATAGATCCTTCAACAATATTGACTACCCCCATAGGAACCGCCGATTTTAACATTTCGATCTCTTCGTTATTGTAGATGTTTTTGCGAAGAAGTTTGGCGATAAAGAATGCAAGCCCGAAACCGATAGGTGTTGCAGTGTTAACTAACTGCAGAGCCGTAATGGGCTCATTTATACCTTGCGCCTGAAGCGTTAAAACGAATGCAAAGCACGTTTTATTGATCGGCCCGCCAAAGTCAATGATACATAGCGCTCCAATAACAGCACCTAAGAGTAAATTAGATGAAGTCCCCATACTTCTCAGGAAAGATGTCAGCGCATCGGTAAAAATACCAATCGGCGTACCGATGATATAGACCATGATTAACGCACTGAGAATCGATGCAAAAAAGGGCACAATCAGTGTCGGCATTAAGCCCCGGGCCCAGTCCGGGACCTTCATATTTTTAATGATAGCAAGGGCGATATAGCCTGAAATGTAGCCCCCGATCATGCCTCCGATAAAACCTGCACCAATGGCGTTAGCAGCCAGACCTACGACAAAACCGGGTGCAATGCCGGGCTTGCCTGCAATCGAGCCAGAAATACCGATGGCAATCACGACGGGTAATAGTCCGAGCGCCTTGGCTCCCATGGTTGCCAGGGCCTGCCACAGATCAAACTCACCGGGTACTAAAGCGTCCTGAACCGTACCCCCAAGACCCATACCGATAGCAATAATAAATCCAGCGCCACACACTATGGGAATTAAGAACGAGATAGCAGTTAGCAGATGACCTTTAGGATTCGCTGCTTTCCATATTTCTTTTATATTCATAAATTACGCCCTTTAATTTATAGAGGATACGCACAGGTAAAAGTTATGAATTCACTAATTCACCGAGCTTTTCAATAAGCTTGTTGGGAGATTTCACAGCCATTTCCGTTGGAACTTTTACTATTCTCTTTCCGGCGAACCGTTCTTCTCCAGATACCTGAACATCAGCGGCGAGCAGCACAATATCGGCCTGGGCAATTTCTTCAGCGGTTAAAGCGTTCTCGATACCAATAGTTCCTTGCGTTTCAATTTTGACATTGTGACCCGCTTTTTTTGCTGCAGTTTCAATTTTCTTTTGGGCAATATAGGTATGCGCAATCCCTACGGTACAGGCGGTAATTCCGACAATATTCATCTCTTTCACCTTGATTTATTTAATGGTAAGCAGTTACACAACCCATTTTTTAAACGCCAGCACCTTCGCTTTCAGCATTTAAAAGATCAATAATTCTCTGAGGGTCATTCTCTTGCAGTAATTTATCAATAATCTCTTCATCCGCCAGCGAGCCAGAAACATGAGCCAGCAGCCGAATATGGGTCGCATTCTGATCGACTAAGCACACCGCAAATAAAATAATGCATCGGACATCACTGCCATCCATGGTTTCCCAGGGAATATCATGTTGGGTTCGTCCGATTGCCAGTGCCGTCCGCGCTACGCCGGAAGATTTGCCGTGCGGGATTGCAATATGATTTTCAAACCCGGTTGAATCCAGTTCTTCACGAAGCCAGACATCTTTCAAAAAATCAGCTTTATTAATGACGGCGCCATCCTGCACCAGGAGATCCGTTAATTCTTCAATGGCCTCTTCTTTCGTTTTTGCCGCCATATTTAATTTGATGTTTTTTACATTAAGTACATGAGAAATATCCATCATCGACCTTCGTTAAAATAAAGTCAGGGTTAATTATCAAAGTGCATAGATTTCACCTTGATAATAAATGAGGTACAGCACTCTCAACCGTAAAAATCAGGCGCGAGGGCAAAGAGACAGACCGGTTAAATAGACTCTTGGTCCTGCGCGATGGCTCAATACGGCTGAGCGCGCTGCAATTTTCAGGCAGCGACTTCGCGCTGGTAGATATCGACCATTTTATCCCAGGCATCGCTGACATTATCCGCCAGCGAGAACAGGCCCGATGTTCCCACAATAAAGACGTCGACGCCGGACTGGGAGATGACATTAAAGGTCTTCTCGTTGCAGGAGCCGTCAATTTCCGTCAGGTAGTGGTAACCATGCGCTTCGCGCATCGCAATCAGTTGTTTGATTTTGTTGAGTGATTCTGGAATAAATTTCTGCCCCGCATAGCCTGGATCAACCGACATGACGGTTACTTTATCCAGCAGGTGCGCGTACTCTTTAATAGCATCCGCTGGAGTAGCCGGGTTCAAAACCACGCCACAGCGGCGACCAGCATCTTTAATCTGGTTCAGCAGACGGAAGATTTTGTTATTCGCCGTCTCCGGATGGAAGCTGATAATATCTGCCCCTGCATCAATACACATTGGAATAATATCTTCCGGGTGATTCACCATCAGATGCACATCAATTGGCACATCGGTAATTTTCTTCAGGTTTTCGATAAAGAACGGTGATAGCGTAATATTCTTGACATAGCTACCGTCCATAATATCAACGTGATAAAAATCAGCCCGACCATTCATTGCTGTAATTTGTTCTCTGAACTGCGTTAAATCCATACACATTAACGAGGGCGAAAATTTAGCTGCCATACCTCACCTCCAGAAGAGTTAATTAGTTAAACAGTGACACGACATGCCCAAGAATGATGCCAACAACGCCGAAGTCTGCATCGCCAAAGGTGGTGGATGCAAAGCCAAGGTCGCCCATCAGAGGCAGCAAAATCGCAGGCAAAAATGAAATCAGCAGACCGTGAGCGAATGCACCCACCACCGCGCCGCGCCGACCGCCGCAGATGTTGCCGTAAACGCCCGCCGTCGCGCCGCAGAAGAAGTGCGGCACCAGGCCGGGAACGATGACGCTTAAGCCAAAGAGTGGACACAGGAACATGCTCACCAGACCGGCTGCAAAGCTTGACAGAAATCCGACGATCACCGCGTTCGGGGCGAATGGAAAGACGGTAGGGCAGTCGAGCGCCGGTTTGGCATCTTTCACCAGCTTGTCGGCGATGCCTTTAAAGGCCGGAACAATTTCGGCAATAATCATGCGCACACCCGCGAGGATGATCCACACGCCTGCCGCGAAGGTCAGCGACTGAATAATGGCGAAGATGATAAAGTTCTGACCGCCGCTGATGCTGGTTTCAACGAACTCTTTGCCTGCTATCAGGACCAGAATCACGAACAGGATCATCATTGTCAGCGAAATGGCGACGGAGGAGTCACGCAGGAAGTTCAGCGATTTCGGGACCTTCAGCTCTTCAATCGACGGACTGCCTTTACCGATCGCTTTCCCCACCAGCGCCGACAGCAGATAGCCGGTTGAACCAAAGTGGCCCAGCGCCAGGTCATCAGTACCAGTAATTTTGCGTGTGAACGGCTGCAGAATAGCCGGAGAGACCACCATCATGATGCCGAGGATCACCGCCCCTACCAGTACCACCCAAAACGGCGACAGACCGCCGACAGAGAGGATGACAGCCAGCATTGCCGACATATAGAGCGTGTGGTGCCCCGTCAGGAAGATGTACTTCAGCGGCGTGATACGGGCAAGGACGATGTTAAACAACATCCCCAGCACCATGATCATTGCCGTCGCGGTGCCGTAGTTTTTCTGCGCCAGCGCTGCCATGGCGTCGGTATTGGGTACCACCCCCTGAATATGGAAGGAATGCTCAAACAGTTGGCTAAAGGTTGTTAACGTCGTGGCGACAATCGCCGCCCCGGATGTTAATATCACAAAACCCATAATGGTTTTGAGGGTTCCGGAAATAACTTCGGAAATGGCTTTTTTCTGCAATAATAAGCCGATCAGGGAAAACAGACCGACCAGTATTGCTGGTGTACCCAACACATCATGAATAATAAACTGCAGCATAGAATGACTCCGTAAGGCCGCAAATAATTAATCAGAGATTTTCGGAAAGAATTTCTTTGATTTTATTGTTATCCAGCAGATTAGATAAACCAAATACCTGTGCAGAATGGTTTGACAAATGTTCAGCAATATCTCTGGCGCTAAGAATAATATCGGCCGTTTCGCTTTTTGCTGACGTCAGATCGGTATGGGAAACCTCGGCTTCTTTATTCAGCTCTTTAATTATTTTTTTTACGTTCATTTCAACGATAAAACTGCTGCCTAAACCGTTACCGCAAACAATCAGAACTTTTTTCATCTCTACCTCACTGCCCGTTGATAACGGTCTGAATTGATTCCATTGATGATGCCTTCAGCAGTGCTGAGAGTCGTTCATCATCGCTAAAAATGTCCGCCAGGGCTGTAATCATATTGATGTGCTCATCTCCCGAAAGCGCACATAACATAATCACAACGTAAATAGGGTCATTCTCTTCTGCGGCAAAAGAAACGCCTTGTTTAATATGTAAAAGCGATAGCCCGTTTTTAATTGCTCCTTGTTCCGGGCGAGCATGAGGCATCGCCAGGCCAGGTGCCAGAACATAATAAGGACCAAGTTCCCGGTGGCTGTTAAAAATGGCTTGAATATAGTCTTCAGTGATCGTCTCTTTCGCCAATAAGGGTTGAGCCGATAATGTAATGGCCTGTTTCCAGTCGCTAACTGAATCTACAATCTGGATATTTTCTGCAGGTAACCATCTCGTAATCATAAATACCCCGATAGCGTTGAAAGTGGGACTACTATAGTGGAATGTTTTCGTGGCTTACCGTGATCATTCTCTCAAAGTTAGCGCTAACATGGATGAATGTTAAAATTATTGTTACCGCTAACTTTGCTAATCAAACTTATCATTACTTTTCAGTTGTGCAATGCGCAAAACGCTAAACATCAATTACAATGGCTGCCCATTCAGGCGAGAGGAGGACATCAGTGCAGACCTTAGAAGCGGACGATAGCGGGAGAGAAAAACGCAGAAAAAACACCGGTAAAATCACGCTCGCTGAAGTTGCTAAACTGGTCGGCGTTAGCACGATGACCGTGTCGCGCGCGTTACGTATGCCTGAAAAAGTGAATCCTGAACTGCGCACCCGTATTGAAGCGGCGGTGAGCGAGTTGGGCTATGTGCCAAACCTGCAGGCCCGTAGCCTTGCCTCTGCTGACTCCAGCCTGGTGATGGGCGTGGTTCCCTCTTTTTCCTCCCCGGGCTTTCTTGCCGTCTCCGAAACGCTGCAGACCGTGCTCGGGACCCAGGGCTACAGCATGATGTTTATCGAGTCCGGCCAGGGGGGGCAGAGTGAAGAGAATGCGTTTGCGCAAATGCTCGCCTACAACCCGGCGGCGATTGTCCAGTTCAATATTGATAACATCAGCAGTTGCTCGCAAATGATAAGTAACACTGGCGTGCCGGTGGTGGAGATTGGTGCCATCAATCGCGACGCAAGCTGGGTCAGCATTGGCGTTGACTACGCTGCAGCCATCAAAAAACTGGTCACGTCGCTGGTACAGGCCGGATACAAAAATATCGGTCTGCTTTGTACTGCCTCCAATAACATTATGTTTCGCCAGGTACTGAGCGGTTGGAACAGCGCTATGCTCTCGGTTAACAACTCCCCGCATCGCGTGGTTACTTCTCACCTGCCAGCGGGTATTACAACCGGTTTGAACCTGCTGGGCGATATTCGTATCACCTGGCCTGAGCTGGATGCCCTGATTTGTACATCTGATGAAATTGCCTGCGGCTGCATTATGGCCTGCAACGGTGCGGGGCAAAAAGTGCCCGACGCGCTGGCATTGGCAAGTTTGAGTGGAGGGACCCTTGCAGCGGTTTGCTCCCCGGCTCTGACTGCGGTCGAATTCCCCTGGAGTGAAACGGGAACTGTGGCAGGAAAAACGTTGCTGGATCTGCTGGCGGATAAATCGACAGATAAAGTCATTGAATTACCTTCAACTTTACAAGTTCGTGCCAGCACAAGAAAACAATAGGGCGATTAACATTACTGATTTGTTATCCCGCCAGATACGGCAGGATAACTGTTGGTCACCGGGCGTCGGCATGAGAGTGTCGGGCTGATTCTCTCTGTTGATAACATCTTGCCCTACTGCAGATCTTTTTCCTTCAAAAATTGACTAACCAAATCAGCAATCTGCACATTATTTAAATCAGAGAACGGGAAGTGGGTATTACCTTTTATCCCTACTTCAGGCAGATGCGTCACCGTCACATCCCCCCCATGCTTGTTCACCACATCACGCCACTCGCGAGCCATCGCCAGACGTACGCGCCAGCTGTCCTGCGCGGGCATGGCGACAGGTTTATCCGGTATGTTATCGCCGTAAATAATCAGAATCGGGATTTTGGTCAGAGCCATAAACTGCTCCATCGGCACTGGCTCACCCTTAAGCGTGTCGAACGCGCTTGGCATAGGGGCTGGGAGTTCTTTTTCCGGGAAGACAAAGCTGCTGCCAGGCTCAAAGGCGACAATGGCTTTGACCTTGTCATTTTTCATCGCCGTGTACCAGCCTGGTCCGCCACCCTGAGAGTGAGTGAAGAGGATAGCGGGGCCGGATTTATCCACGACGGCGGACATTGCATCAGAGATGACATTGATATCAAACGGCCCGGTGTTTGGGGTCATCTGACGGAAATACTGATTCAGTGCTTCTTTGTCGTGAGAGAACTGAACGCCCTTAAAATACTCTGGCCACACGCCAACGCGGAACTGGTTGAACCACATTTGTTCATCCGGTTTAGGCGTAACAGTACCTTCTACCGTCGTACGTCCGGCGCTGCCCCGACGCGGCTGATCGACAAGATAAGTTGAGAACCCGCGACGCAGGAAGATGTTCTGGAACCCTTCGCGACCATCCGGGGTGCTTTCCCAGGTGCGGGAGAACTGACCCGCGCCGTGCATCATGACGATAGGGTATTTATGCGGATTCTCCGGGATTTGGTAGAACACAGAGGCATGATCGCCATGGTAAGTTTGGCCAGCTGAGTCCAGCGGCTTTTTCGCGTCAAATGTTCCTGGTGCGGTGATAATAGCGCCACCAGCAGAAAAGCTTCCTTGTTCCTGAATGACCAGCGGCTCGGCATAGACCGACTGAGCCACCAGGCCACCCGCCATCATGCAGATGGCCAGCGTTTTTAACATTGTCTTCAAGGGTATTTCCTCTTATTAATTAATCAGCTGCGTATCGTCTCTAACCAATTAGTTACCGTTTCAGTGGTTCGTCGCTCCTGGTCGCATTCAATAACCAGCGGTTTTTCCCGACGCGCCGTTGGGGCAAGACGGGTAAGGATGTCGTCGCTGTCTCCTTTACCGTAGCCACCGTGAGTAATGAAGGGGATGAGTAATTTGCCCGCAAGGTTGTGGCTGCTGAGAAATGCTTGCACGACAGGCGGCACGCTGGTCCCCCAGATCGGAAAGCCTAAATACAGGGTCTCGTAGCGTGAGATATCTGCAACGCTATTTTTTAATGCCGGTTTGACTCCCCGCTCACGCTCTTTTTTCGCCTGTTCAACGGTCTGAAAATAGTCTTCCGGATAAGGCGTAGCCGGTTCGATTTCAAACAGATCGGTATTCAGGCTGCGGTGAATGACGCCCGCAATCACCCGTGTATTTCCGCTGCGGGAAAAGTACGCCACCAGAACACGGCTTTTACCCTGCACGTTTGCGGTTCCGGTCGCAGCTGAGGCAAAAGAAACGTTCGCCAGCGTCAGCCCGGCAAGTGCGGTGATTAACATTCTGCGGTTGGGATCATGCTCCATAATCCACTCCTAATTGTTTGCAAGCGCCTGCTGCAGCGCCTTTTCAGCTCGCGTTGCTGCATCACTTTCGCCATGTTCACGCAGAACCTGTGCCAGCTGGCGCAGCTGCGACGCCGTCAGGCCGACCCGCATGCTTGCTCGCGTATGCGACAGCAGTTGTGATTCGACGCCCGGCGTGGCCGCTAATGCGCCAACCGTTGCCAGCTCGCGGCTTTGCCAGTCGAGGTTATCACGGGCGAAAATGTCGCCGAAAAGGTGCGTTTGCAGGAACTGGTTAATCACCGGGGCAAAATCAAACAGCGGGCCCTGGACGGGAGTGCCTGAGATTTTTGTCTGGTTTGCGGTACCGACACGGCGAAGCTCATCCCCGACAGGGATCGGGGCAACCGGTTCTTTACCCTCAACGTCTTTGATACCACGTTGTTTACGTGCTTCGACGACTTTCATCAGTTCATTAAGCGCATTCAGGCTACGAGGGAAGCCCGTATAGGCATAAAGCTGGACGAGAATCTCTTTGGTTTCGTTTATCGTAAGCCCGGCATCCAGTCCCTGATTCAGGGCTGCATTCAGCTTATCCATCTGACTGCTGGCCATCGATGCCGCAATCAACGGGATGGCCTGTTGGCGAGCTGACAGCGTATCTGAAACCTTTTGTTCGTGGTTCATTTCTGAGGCTCCTTTACTGACGGGCGCAGCATGTGCCGCGAGACCAAAACCAAAGGTCAGCAGTACCGCTGCCGCTAATGCTTTAATGGGCGTGGTATTGTTCATCTGTCACTAACTCCTTCCAGTTAACGCTTTTGCCATCCACAATCCCGGTTATCGCCAGATGCGTCATCGCGCTGCCGGGGGCCGCCCCGTGCCAGTGTTTGACGCCCGCCGGGCAAGAGACAACGTCACCGGCGCGGATAACCTGCACCGGCTGACCTTCTTGTTGGGTGAGCCCAACACCCGAGGTCACAATCAGCCGCTGACCTGCCGGATGCGTATGCCAGGCGGAACGAGCGCCGGGTTCAAAGGTGACATAAGCCCCGGAAACACTGATGTCGTTATCCGGTTTGAAGAGAGGATCAACCCTGACGCGACCGGTAAAGTTTTCGGTTGGCCCGAACACCGCGTTCTGACTTCCTGCGGGGGCGATATGGACAGCAGGATTTTGCTCCGCTGCCCAGGATGAAAATGCGACGAGGGGCAGTAACAGCCCGAGGTAACGTAAATGTCCGATCATGCAAAGCGTCCTTATCAATGAAGAGGGGATTGCCTGCGATGATTTTATCGAGAGGGTGATGACGTCAGGCTGACGCCCCCCTGACAATTCTGTCAGTTAACCCGGGTTCCGGCTCAGTGCCGGAGTGAGCGTTGCCCGACGCTTTATCGATTTGCATCGCAAAGGTGAGGCCAAAAGTATTGATGCCTCCTTCACTACGAGCAAAGACGTCTCCCCGGTGCATAATGGCGACGGCACGCACGATCGACAGACCCAGTCCATGATGGGTATCACTCCTGGCTCGGGAGGTGTCAACGCGATAGAACCGCTCGAAAAGTCGGTGTAAGTGCTCTGGTGCTATCGGATCGCCCGGGTTTGACACTTCAATACAGGCTTGATGACCGGTTTCGCTTAACCGCACCGTAACCGTACTGTCAGAGGGCGAATGCCTTGCGCTATTTTCCAGTAAATTAGCCAGTGAGCGGTGGAACAGTCGTCGGTCGATATGCGCGGTGACGTCGCCTTCCACATCCAGAGAAAGCTGTTTTTCAGCAAAAGAAGGCTCTACATACTCCGCTGTTTTCAGCGTTTCTTCCCGCAGGGACACTTGGGTAAGCTGGGACGCATGTTCACCCGCATGGGCATGGGACAGGAACAGCATGTCGTTAACGATAGACGTCATGCGTTCAAGTTCTTCCAGATTGGAACCCAGTAACTCTTCCAGTTCATCCTGCGAGCGTCGGCGCGAAAGCCCCAGCTGCGTCTGGCCGATCAGGTTAGTCAGCGGAGTCCGGAGCTCATGCGCAACATCGGCATTAAAGCTTTCGAGCTGCCGCCAGGCGACCTCCTGCCGTTCCAGCACGCCATTAAAAGATGATGCTAACTGCTGTAATTCGTCAGGTAATGCTTCGGTATTCAGGCGCTGACCATGGTCCCCGGGAGCGAGATGCCTCGCCTGTTTACTGAGCGCCCCAACGGGACGAAGACCGATCCTTGAAACGACGTATCCCAGTAAGGCGACAATCACGACGCCCAGTGCGGTAATGATCAGTAATGTACGCGTGAACGCATCGAGTGTGCCCATGTACGGCGTGGAGTCGATGGCAACCACATAGCGCAGCTCAGGCCTTTCACCGTTGGCGGGTATCGTTTTCACTAAAAGGAACAGCGAGCAGGCACCTTCTGATGCGCCGGGCACTTTATTAAAGCCTTCCTGTAAAGAAGACCACTGAACGCCCACCGGTGGCGTTCCCCCCATGCTAAAGCGTGGGTTATCGCTCACTATCCAGTAGCGAACGCGTTCACCTTCAGAATTGGTTAACACGGTGAATTTATTGGCAAGCAGTGACCAGCCGTCAGCCGAGGTTCGCGCGGTGATCCACGGACTCATTAATGATTCGCGAAACAGCAGCTCGTTGTGCATCTGCTTTTGCAAAGAGTCATGCAGGGAGCTTCTGAGCAGGATACCGATAACGGACACAATCAGCAGCGCGGATAGGGCAAACATCAGCGCCAGGTGAACGGAGATGGAACGCTTAGGCATGCTTATCCCCTTCATTTATTCGGACCGGACTTCGAGGACATACCCCATGCCACGAACGGTATGTAACAGCTTGATATCGAACGGCGCATCCACTTTGGCCCGAAGTCGTTTAATGGCCACTTCAACCACGTTGGCATCGCTGTCGAAATTCATGTCCCATATCTGCTCCGCAATCATCATTTTTGACAGAATCTCTCCCTGATGCCGGGCCAAAAGGCTCAGCAGGGAAAACTCTTTCGCGGTCAGCTCCAGCCGTGTTCCGGCGCGAAATACGCGACGAGCCAGCAGGTCGAGATGCAGATCGTGAATTTGCAGCTGGGTGATGTCTGCGCCATCCGTAGCGCGGCGGCGCACCAGCGCCTGAATACGCGCCACCAGCTCAATCAGCGAGAAGGGCTTGGGCAGATAATCATCCGCGCCAAGACGCAGCCCTTTAACGCGCTCGTCGACCGATCCCCGTGCCGATAGCATCAGTACCGGCGTCTGTTTGATTGCCCGCACGCCCTCCAGTACCCGGTAGCCATCCATCCCCGGCAGCATCACATCCAGTATTATCGCGTCGTAGTCGAACTCCAGCGCGTAATGAAGACCTTCAGCGCCATCTGCAGAGACATCTACCGTAAACCAGGACTCACCCAGCGCACGGTTGAGATAGGTTGACGTTTTTTCTTCATCTTCGACTAACAACAGACGCATAACGGGACTTCCTCTTAACTATCCAATCGGGATCATTCTGCTTCTTGATTGCCAACATAAAGCTGACGGCTACCTGACAGCGCTGTCAGAAATACTTCCCACCCGTTCTGTTCCTGACAAAAATGTTATTTCTCTGTCACTATGCTGACAGCCCTCTCTCCCTAATCTGAGCCTGCAAATTTGATTCCGCGAGCCTGAATAACCAGGCCGACACTCATCGGGAGAGACCATGAAATTCACGCTTATCAGTGCAATGCTACTCACGGCAATGGCTGTGGTGTCCTCAGTCAATGCGGCTGATTATAAAAAGAATCCATTCACACTCGTCTATGACGGTGCCATCACCGAGAACGTCAAAGGCAAGGTCAACATTCATCCCGTGAAATACGATCTGCATGGCATCCAGATTGCTGCGAATGTCTATACCCCTGCTAACTACGATCCCGCCAAAAAATACCCTGCTGTAGTGGTGGCACATCCTAATGGCGGCGTAAAAGAACAGGTCGCCGGGTTGTATGCTCAGCGTCTTGCCGAGCAGGGATACATCACGATTACCGCCGACGCGGCTTATCAGGGTGCCAGCGGCGGAATGCCTCGCAGCGTGGATAAACCCGCTAATCGCATTGAGGATATCCATGGCATGGCTGACTACATCAGCCAGTATCCTGGTGTAGATACCGCCCGCCTTGGTCTGCTGGGTATTTGCGGAGGCGGCGGGTATTCACTTGTTGCGGCTGAAACTGACAAGCGGTTCAAATCGATAGCAACCATCAGCATGTTTAATTCAGGCCTTGTGCGCCGCAACGGTATGCAGGATTCACAGCTGGATACTGTCCAGCAGCGTCTTCAGCAGGCTTCTGACGCACGGGCTCAGGAAGCCGCCGGAGGCGAAGTCCTATACTCCGGCGATGCCAACCTGACTGATGAACAGATTGCTAAATTACCTTTTGCCTTATATCGCCAGGGCTACGAGTACTACTGGAAAACCCATGCGCATCCGAACTCCACGTTTAAATACACCACCAGCAGTCTTCTGGATTTGATGAGCTTTGACGTAACGGACCATATCAATCTCATCAATAAACCGCTGCTGATGATTGCCGGTACAAAAGCCGATACGCTCTATATGACTGAAGATGCGTTCGCGAAAGCCACCGGGACGAAGGACAAAGAACTCTTCCTGATCGACGGCGCTACCCATATCGAGACGTACTGGGTACCAAAATACGTTGACCAGGCGATGCAACAGTTAGACGTCTTCTTCGATAAGAATATTTAACTAGCCTGCGATGACGCCCCAGCCGTACAGGCTGGGGTATGCCTGTCAGTTACAGCCACTTTCCGCTTGAATATTCACTCGATAGATCCAGATTAACGAAGTTGCGGTTAAAGATAATTACGCTATTTAAATAGGCGCTATGAGTTAAATTCATAAGCGTGGCGGAAATATAGTGGTCACTTTTTTATCTGAACGGTCAGTGCCATTACGGCGCTGGCTGCTGTAAACAACGCGATTATCCAGCCCATCGTCCAGGGTGTGCCATCACTGAACAGCGCGAGAAGAAGTGAAGAGATGATGCCGCTGCCGTATTGTAACGCGCCCATGAGCGCCGACGCGGAACCCGCCACATTAGGCACTGCATCTAATGCGCAGGCCGTGGATGTCGCCGCGATGATGCCATTCATAGAGAAGAACACGAACACAGCGCCGACAATCACGGTAATTCCACCTACGCCCAGGCCGGTGGTGACCGCCAGCACTATTGCCGCAAGAGTGGCGACGAATACGGCCTTCCTGAGCAACGCTTCCAGTGGGTAGCGGTGAACCAGACGTCTGTTGACCATGCTCACCGCCATCAGTCCAAAAATGTTTACTGCAAACAGCCAACCGTAATGCTGCGGATCAACGCCGAAGTAGGTGATGTAGACAAACGGAGATCCGGTGATAAAGGCATAGGCTGCAACGTAGTAGAACGTCAGGCAGAGGGTAAAACGCATATATTTGGCGTTGGTCAGTAATGCGTAATAGTTACTAAAGGCGCTGGATACGGACGCTTTCGAACGTTTTTCAGCAGGTAACGTCTCCGGTAACCAGAATAAAGACATCAGCATTAATGTGCCGATAATCGCCAGCAGCCAGAAAATGGCATGCCACGAGATGACTTTAATCATCTGCCCGCCGATCAGGGGCCCGGCAATCGGCGCGATGGCCATGATTATCATCAGTGTAGAAAGCATTTGTGCTGCACGAGTGCGGCTAAACAGGTCACGGATCATTGCTCGTGCCAACATCGGCCCGGTACAGGCACCTAACGCCTGAAAAACACGCCAGAAGACTATTTGAACGATATCTGTTGATAACGCACAGCCCACCGAGCCGATGATGAACAGCCCTAAACCGATAAACAGTGGCAGACGACGCCCATAACGATCGCTAATCGGCCCCCAAATCAGTTGCGCAATGCAGAAACCGATAAGGAACCCAGTGATTGTCAGCTCTGCATCACCCTGCAAATCTTTGGCCATCAAGGGCATAGCAGGAAGATAGATGTCGGTTGATAAAGAGGTAACAGCCATCAGGGCGCTGAGAATGAGTAGAAACGAGAGGCCAGTTTTTTTAGCTGTAGCCGACTGTGTTTGTACCTGTTGATTAAGCATGGTGATCCGTTGGACATGTAAAGATAAAGCATGTTAACGGGTTTGCGCTCGCTGATAATCACAGGTGGGAGGATAGGGACTATGAATGGCATTCATTAATGAAAGTTAATTTATCAGATAACGCTTTTATAGACAAAAGTAGCATCCCTTTTTATAAGGGATTTATTTTTAATCAAATGAATGAAGGTCTCTTAAGTCACCTGACCATAATACCAGCGTTCTCCCGTGAACCATTCATCACGATCGTCGCTTCCATAATATTCGAGTGTGATACCTATTTCCTGTACGTTATCTGGCAGAACGAGTCCCCATTCAGCAGCAAGACTACGATCTTTGATCAAAGCAGAAGCACCATTTTCAGAACGATCTTCAGTTATGAAGCCTTGATAATATTCTTCGGAGCGATAAAGACAGACCTCACTTGTAAACATATCTGGAAGACATACCATAGCGGTAATTCGAGGGCTGTAATTCATACTAGCAGTAGCCGTTATGAGGTTTGAACAAGCATTAATTAAAGCTTGTGCACAAGCTGCTTTGGTTTTAAGCGTGCTGTATTTTCCCTGAACGAGATTTATATCTACCGGAATTTTGAAATTCCAGTAATGCTCTTCTTCTGGAAAAATACTACGTTCAGGGCTATAAAAGTACCAGCCCAACGATTAAGAGCTTTTATGCGTCGGGTAATATTTCTGACTTTGGTTCTATGATCTCTGTTAAGTCGTCTACTCATAAATAATGTACCTATTAGCTGCTTAAACGGTTCACGTTTTGCCCCTATACAAGAGCATTCTATCCTAAGTTGTTCCGCTTATCGTTACGTCTGCAATATAACGCACCGCAATCGGCTTATGAGAATTTATGTCCGCTCTTTGCTCAAAGCAGTCCCGTCACATTCCCTTTGGCAGTAATGTCGCAAAAGCATAACCCAAGGCTTTATTTAAATAGCCTGTGAATTCGCCAGGATTTATCAGGTGGTTCATTAATTTTGCAGCCTGTCTTTCTTAACACTTCTATGGAGAAGGAAGACAGGCTGCCCAGCGACGTTAAAACTGCGGCTTGGTCGCGTTTTGCTGATCCATAAATTTTATTCTGGCGTTTTGCCAGGCAGGATCGATCAACGTCAGTTTTGTGCTGGCCACTTTCAGTTCGGCTGTACCCTGTTCGCATCCCATGCCTGTCCCGGGCAGGGGTTTTTCACACCATATAGGGTTCGTATCAGGGGCGGAAACCGGGCCATATTTTGCCAGCGCGGCTTCCTTCATTGACGCTGCATTATCGCTCGTCCAGGGGATCTCATAGGAGATCAAGGCTGCAGCCATCGGGTTGCTTTTGTCGTAAGGGACGCGAGGTTCGAAACTCACCTGCATCCGGGTACCGTTGTTCTCATAGACCAGATACATAACCTGCGGGCTCCCGGTAATCTTGGTTGCCACCTGGTATGTCGCAGACTTAGAGGCTTCGATTTTGTCGGCTGAGACACCAAAATTTTTCTGCATCGCTGCTCGGGCTTGTTCAACGCTCATCCCGGTCTTCACGCCGCCGACATCAAAGGATTTTACATCAACAGCATGCACCGGCTGCGCGGCGCTGGCGGGGGAGACGATACAAGGTAAAGCCATAAGAATGGCAGGGGGCAATGCGAAGAGAGTTTTTTTCATCTACTTTCCTGTAGGGGTTAGTTAAGTGCGATTTCCATTTTCAGCTTCAAGTGTGTGGTAACCCGTCCACACGATGAAACAGTGTTAAATAATTTAACATGCACTCAGGAAACCAGGCGTAAAATCAGCCCAACCCCTTAATTTTGATAGGTTCTTCCTGATGCAAACGCGCCGCCGCCACGTCCGCCACCACCGACAGCGCCAGGGTGTTCGCATCCCGTGCCTGAGGGAAAATCCCAATCGGCGCCTTGATGCGCGCGATATCCGCCTCTTCCCAGCCCAGTTCAAGCAGCTTCTCGACCCGCCGCTGGTGGGTGCGACGGCTGCCGAGGGCACCGATATAAAAAGGTGCTGCCGTCAGGGCGGCCTCCAGCACCGGCAGCTCCTTATGCCCATCGTGCCAGAGCAAAATCACCGCCGTGTCGGCATCCATCGGTTCAACCCTGCGCGGGTTGCACTGAACCTCATACCCCGCCGCCTGGGCCACGCGTGCGGTGGCCTGCGCCTCCACTGAGCCCCCGTAAATCAGTATCCGCACACTGGGGCGATAGCTCTGCTCAAAAACATCATCATTCCAGCCTGTCCGGGTTGTCCCGGGCACTGAGTGCAACGACTGCGACGGGGCGTGATAGCGCAATCCCACCGGTTTACGCTGCGCCAGGCTGTTCAATACCGCCAGTAGCGGCTGCACCGAGCGCAGTTTATGAATGTTCAGCGTAATCCCGCCGCCGCAGGGCAGCACGATGTCGAACCACGGCGATCCCTCGCCGTACTTCACCTGACGGTCTTTGCCGCTGGCGAGGGTCTCCAGCGCCTCGTAAGCGGCAGCGGACTCCACGCAGCCGCCGGAGACATAGCCGCAATATAAGCCGTCCTCGCGAACGGCCATCTGCGCCCCCAGCGGCCTGGCGGCACCGCCGCGGATCTCCACCAGGGTCACCAGCGCCACCGCCATGCCTGCGTTTAACCCCTCCGCCGCGAAGCGCAGCACCGCCACGCTGTCGTCGGTGGCAAAGGCCTGTTCGGGGATAACTTGTTCTGTCAGCGCAGCGTGTTGCAGCATCCTCTCTCCTTACACCACATCGGGTAGCGCTTCGATCAGCTTGTCCAGGGTGATGGGATACTCCCGTACCCGCACGCCCGTGGCGTTATATACCGCATTGGCGATAGCCGCGCCCACGCCGCACAGCCCCAGTTCGCCCACCCCTTTGGCCTTCATGGGCGAGGAGATCGGGTCGGTGTCGTCGAGGAAAATGACCTTCTGCTCGGGGACATCGGCATGCACCGGCACTTCATACCCCGCCATGTCGTGATTGACGAAGTACCCCAGCCGGGTATCGACGGCCAGCTCCTCCATCAGCGCCGCGCCGAGCCCCATGGTCATCGCGCCAATCACCTGGCTGCGGGCGGTTTTCGGGTTAAGAATGCGGCCAGCCGCGCACACCGCCAGCATGCGCCGGACCCGCACTTCCCCCGTCGCCACGTCCACGGCCACCTCGATAAAGTGCCCGGCAAAGGTCGACTGCTGGTACTGCTTGTCCAGATCGCCAAACTCGATACTGTCTTCGGCGGTCAGCGTGCCGTTGGCGGCGGCCTCGCGAATCTCCGCGCTGCGCGTATCCTGGGCGATCTTACCGTCGCTAAATTGCGCCTGAGCGGGATCGAAACCGAGTTTCGTGGCGATGGTTTCACGCAGCTTTACGCAGGCGGCGTAAACCCCCGAGGTGGAGGTATTCGCCCCCCACTGTCCGCCTGAACCGGCCGACACCGGGAAGCTCGAATCCCCGAGGTGCACCGTCACGTTTTCCAGCGGCACGCCCAGCATTTCCGCCGCCGTCTGGGCAATGATGGTGTAACTCCCGGTGCCGATGTCCGTCATGTCGGTTTCTACCGTCACCTTTCCGTCGGCGTCCAGATGCACCCGGGCGGCGGATTTTTCTAACAGGTTATTGCGAAAACCGGCCGCCATGCCGATGCCCACCAGCCATCGCCCGTCGCGGACCTGGCCTGGCGTCGCGTTGCGCTGCTTCCAGCCGAACTCCTCGGCCCCGGTACGCAGGCACTCAATCAGCTGACGACGGGAGAAGGGACGGCTGGGATCCGCCGGATCGACCTGCGTGTCATTGAGGATGCGAAACTCAACCGGATCGACGCCCGCTTTTTCTGCCATCTCGTCGATGGCAATCTCCAGCGCCATCAGGCCCGGCGCTTCACCAGGGGCGCGCATGGCGTTGCCCTCGGGCAGATCCAGTTTTGCCAGCCGCAGGCCGGTATGACGATTTTCACCCGCGTAGAGCAGTTCGGTCTGCTGCACCGCCGTCTCCGGCGTGCCGCCGGGCAGATTGCCGGACCAGCTGTCATGGGCGATGGCGGTGATTTTCCCCGCCTTGTCAGTACCGATGCGAATGTGCTGAATGGTCGCCGGACGGTGAGTGGTGTTGTTAGGGATCGTCGGGCGCGCCAGCATCACCTTAACCGGACGCTTCACGGCCCGGGCCGCCAGCGCGGCCAGCAGGGCATCGCTTCGCAGGAACAGCTTGCCGCCAAAGCCCCCGCCGATATAGGGGGAGATGATGCGCACGTTCTCCTCGGGGATCTTCAGCGTCGCCGCCAGGTCGGTGCGACACCATGCCACCATCTGATTGGAGGTCCAGAGCGTCACCTTATCGCCGTCCCAGACGGCCATAGAGGCGTGCGGCTCCATCGCCATATGGCTCTGATCGGGGGTGGTATAGGTAACGTCTAACTTCACCTCGGCGGCGCTAAAGGCGGCGTCAAAATCCCCGACGTTTTTGTCCGGGGTCTTCTCTGGCGGCTGGCTGACGGCGGGTTTTTCCTCCGCCAGCGAGTACGCGCCCTGATCACGCCGGTACTGAACCTGCACCAGCGACGCCGCCGCCCGGGCCTGCTCAAAGGTCTCGGCCACCACCAGCGCAACGGCCTGATGGTAGTGCTCGATCTTTGGCCCACCCAACAGTGTGGCCGCGTTGCGCTCACCTTTGCCGAGCGCGCCCGCGCTGCTGGCGGTGATCACCGTCAGCACGCCCGGCGCCTTTTTCGCGGCCTGGGTGTCGATGGTGGCGATCTCGCCTTTCGCGATGGCCGAGCCGACCACGTAGCCATAGGCCGCGTTGGGCGCGGTATCGTGCCATTCGTAGGCATAGTGCGCCTTGCCGGTGGTTTTTAACGGGCCGTCGATACGGTCATGAGGCTGTCCAACCACCTTCAACCGATCGATCGGGTTTTCCCCTGCCGGTTTCTCAAATTTCATACCTGAGCCCTCGCTTCTGTCAGCACGGAGGCAAGCGTTCGCTTCGCCAGGGTAAGTTTGAATCTGTTTTCAGGCGTCGGATGCGCGTCGGCAAACAACGCGTCATACACCGCCTGCGCCCCCTGCGCGACCTGCGCATCGGCCTGCGCCACCCGCCAGGGTTTATGCGCCACGCCGCCCATCGCGACGCGACCGGTTCCGTCCGGCTGGACAATCGCCGCCACCGACACCAGCGCGAAGGCGTAGGAGGCGCGATCGCGGACCTTACGGTAAATGTGCTGCCCAGCCACCGGCGGCGGCAGACTGACGGCGGTAATCAACTCGCCGGACGTCAGGACGGTCTCGATATGGGGCGTTTTCCCCGGAGCGCGATAAAAGTCGGCGATTGGAATGTTGCGCGCTTTTCCGTCCGCGTTGATGGTTTCCACCACCGCGTCCAGCAGCCGCATCGCCACGGGCATGTCGCCAGGATGGGTGGCGATACAGGCTTCGCTGCTTGCTACCACCGCATGCTGGCGGCTAAACCCTTCCAGCGCCGCGCAGCCGCTGCCGGGAAGACGCTTATTGCAGGGCTGGTTAGTGTCGTAAAAGTAGGGGCAGCGGGTGCGCTGGAGAAGATTGCCCGCCGTGGTGGCCTGGTTGCGCAGCTGTCCGGAGGCCCCGGCCAGCAGCGCCCGGGAGAGCACGGCATAGTCACGGCGCACGCGCTCATCGGCGGCCAGATCGGTATTACGCACCAGGGCACCGATGCGCAGCCCGCCCTCGTCGGTAGCGTCAATCTTATCCAGCCCCAGGCCGTTCACGTCGATCAGATGGGTGGGGGTCTCAATTTCCAGCTTCATCAGATCCAGCAGATTAGTGCCGCCAGCGATAAATTTCGCGCCAGGGGTGCGCCGGGCGCTGGCCGCCGCCTCGGCCGGGGTTTGTACCCGTTCATAGGTGAAGGCTTTCATGATTTCTTCCCTCCGGCGACGTCTTCAATGGCGGCGAGGATGTTGGCGTACGCGCCGCAGCGGCAGATGTTGCCGCTCATGCGCTCGCGGATCTCCTGGGCGCTCATTTCGGGAGGGGAGACCAGATCGAGGGTCACATGGCTGGGGATGCCCGCTTCAATCTCTTTCAGCACCGCCACCGAGGAGCAGATTTGCCCCGGCGTGCAGTAGCCGCACTGATAACCATCGTGTTCGACAAACGCCGCCTGCATCGGATGCAGATTGTCCGGCGTGCCCAGCCCCTCGATGGTGGTGATATCGGCGTTCTGGTGCATCACGGCCAGGGTGAGACAGGAATTGATCCTGCGCCCGTCAACGATAACGGTGCAGGCGCCGCACTGCCCGTGGTCGCAGCCTTTTTTGGTGCCGGTCAGGTGCAGGTTCTCGCGCAGGGCATCCAGCAGGGTGGTGCGGGTATCCACCTCCAGCTGCTGCTGCTCGCCGTTGACGCGAAACGTCACCGGCATCATCTCCGGCGCGGGCGTGACGGCGGGTTGACCCTCGGCCAGCGCGCCACAAGGGTAAACCGCCGCGGTTGCCGCCGCTGCGGCGCTGACTTTTATCAGATCCCGACGGGACAGGCTGAAGTCGTGTGATCGTCCATCATCAGGGTATTCGCCTTGGTTGCTCATGCCAGGCCTCCGGTATTTAAGGGGATAAAAGTGAAAGAGGGTGCGACTGTGTCGTCTGTTTTTTAAACGTTAAGCATAGTCGGCGATGTGAGCAGGATTATTCTTAAATCGTGGATGCCATGCGCCAGAAGGAATTATCAGGCGCATGGCCGGTGAGCGGTTACCAGTATCTCGTCCAGGTCTGGCGAACCCGGGTCAGCAGCTCGAGGTAGTAATAATCACCCCAGCTACAGCACTCATCCACGCCAATACCGGCGGGCATGTGATAAACCGAATGCTTCAGCAATCCTTCACACGGATCCTCGTCATCCGCCAGATAGTTCTCCGTAAGCGACTGGACGATCCGCAGCGCCATCTCCTCATAATGGGCCCGATGTTCATCCAGCACCGGCAGCGCGTTAACCAGCTCAAGCAGGCCGCAGGCGGCGATAGCTGCCGCCGAACTGTCGCGCACGGCATCGGTGCCCAGCAGGGCCAGATCCCAGTGGCAGACATCATCTTCCGGCAGACGATTGATAAAGTAGTGCGCCAGGCTGCGGGTCAGGTCTACCAGAGGCTTATCGCCGGTGTAGAGATAGCTGAGCATAAACCCATAGATGGCCCATGCCTGGCCGCGGGACCAGCATGACGTATCGCTATGGCCCTGATGGGTATCACCAAAACGCGGCTCGCCGGTCGTCACGTCCATGTAAAATGTGTGGAAGGTCGAGGCATCCGGGCGGACGATGTATTTTGCCGCCTGCTGCGCATGAGCCGCTGCGGCTTCGGCGTAGCGCGCATCGCCGGTCTGCTCGCTGGCCCAGTACAGAAGCGGCAGGTTCATATTGCAGTCAATGATCATCCGTCCCTGCTGCGCCGGATCGTTCAGGTTGCCCCAGGCCTGGATGATCCCGGCGACGGGGTGGTAGCGCTCCATCAGAATATCAGCCGCCTGGAGCGCGACCCGGCGGGCGGTCTCATTCCCCGTTAAGCGCCAGGCGTTAACGCAGGAGAGGGAGTAGAGAAACCCCAGATCGTGGGTGGCCGTTTCAATGCGCTGCGCCAGTCGCGAGGCGAAAGAGGGCAGATAGCGCTCCGCCGCCTGGCGGTATTTATCCTCCCCGGTCAACTCCCAGGCTAGCCACAGCTGACCGGTCCAGAAGCTGGTGGTCCATTGCGTATTGTCTGAAGGGGTCCATTTTCCCCCTTCGCAGGCTTCGTTAGGGAATTTATCTCCCATCAGGGCCATCGTTTTGTCCAGCTTAGGCGTGATGCGGGTTATCGCCTCATCCAGCTTGCGGCGCAGCTGCAGGCGATCGACCTGATGCAGTTCCACAGGGCGCAGTGACTCGGTCACGACATTTGCAGTGACAGCAGAACGAATCATATTTTGTCCTCAGATTAGTGTTTTACCGGCTCGACCGGGGTAGGTTTCAGTTCAGGGGAAAAGGTGTCGGTCAGGCCACGTTGAGACGTGCAGGGCGAAAGGGTAAAGGCGGAGATCAGGGTAAACAGCAGGGCGCAGCCGCCCATCATCAGGTAGGTGTGCTCAAAGCCGATTGTCTCATACAGGTAGCCCGCAGGCGGTGCCACCACCACGGAGCCGACGTAGACCATCGCCTGATAGCCCAGCAGATACATGGTGGCATTCACTTTTTTATGGAAATGCTCGGCGATGTATTTGAAAACCGAAATCAGCAGCAGGGCAATTTCCACGCCATACAGCGGCTTGATAATCGAGATCATCAGCGGATCGGAGGTCAGCCCCGAGGCAATCAGGCGTATTCCCACCACCAGGCCGCACAGCAACAGCCCTTTTTTGGCGCCGTAATGGTTCACCAGCGCGGGGATAAACATCATCATCAGGAATTCGATCCCGGCCTGCAGGGTACCCAGATAGCCGTACCACGCATTGCCCTGCTGTTTCGTTTCGAAAAAGGAGACGAAGTAACGCGGGAACTGCTGCTCGGCGACAAACATCATCCACGCCACCCCGGCCACATAGAGGCTGAACATCCAGAACTTCTGGTACTTCAGGAGCGAAATCACATCGGCAAAGACAATGCGGTTGTCGGCAATGACGTTGTTATTACGCAGCTGTTCGTCGCCAATTTTAAGGCTCATCAGCACCAGCAGCATCACCACGGAGGTCCCGCTGCTGACAAGAAAGTTCGCCAGCGGGGTGATGTTAAACAGCACGCCGGAGACCGACGCTGCCAGCGCCCAGCCTAATGATCCCCACATGCGGAACCGGCCAAACTCCAGGCTATACAGACGACTAAAGCGATCGGCGTAGGATTCCGCGGCCGCGACACCGGCATACCAGCCGAGGCTCAGCCAGAACGCGCCGACGATAATGCCGATGGTGGTATGGGTTAACAGCAGCGGCTGGTAGACCGTGACAAAAAACGGTGCCATCAGGGCCGAGATGGCGCAGACAAAATAGAGCAACCACTTGCTCATGCCTATTTTATCCATGATGTAGCCGTAAACCGGTTTAAGGATCACCGCAAAGGCACCGTTAATCGCAAATACGCTGCCAATGGTGATGCTGTCTAATCCCACTTTCTGGCTCAGCCATAAGGCATATAAACCAAAGCTCGATGACCAGGTAAAAAAATAGAGAAAAATAAAACCACTCATTTTTATTTGTGCGGTACGAACGGATGAGGATAGCGTCATCATTATCTCTCCTGATTACTCATTTATTTTATTGCGTGTGGCGGGCACACGGTGAGCGAATCCTGGTGGATTTTCCGCTTTTCTCCGAGTGAGCCACTTCACAAAAACTATCCGTTATTTAAATAAAGTTGGATTTAAGCCCGTACACGGCAATATTTTATAAATCATGGCCTAAAAACTTAATTCTGTTGCTGTGAGGAAAAATGCAGGAACGACAATTAATGGAGCGCATCGCGCTAAATGACGACGTCATGGCGCTCTATCGTCCGCGCGGCTCCAGCGCCATGTATTACCACTGGCACCAGTGCGTTGAGTTTCTGTATGTCTCAGAAGGCTACGGCATTGTGGTGGTCGATAACCGCCATTACACCGCGCGGCCCGGACGGCTGTTTATCTTTCCGCCTTTCCGGCTGCACAAGGTGCACGTCGAAGCGAGCGACAGTAATCGCTACTACCGCACCACCATGCATATTGAGCAATCGTCGGTGATTGCTGCCCTGCGGGATTTCCCCCGCCATCAGGCGCAGTTTGCCGCCCTGGCCGACAGCAACGTGCCTGCGCAGGTGTACGATCTCAGCGAACACGCCCAGATGATGGGGTGCATTCTGGATCGGTATTGCGGGCAGGGCAGCGGCAATCAAACGGAAGCCAGCGAGGTGGCGTTTCTGGTGATGCAGATAATGGCCTTTCTGCCCGCACAGCCGCAGACGCCCGTTCAGCAACAACATTCCGTGGCGGCGCAGATCATGCAGTGGGTGGAGGATCATTATCAGGAGAAGTTTTCCCTGGACGATCTGGCCAGCGCTATCGGCCTGTCGCGCAGCTACACGTCGCGGATCTTCCGTCAACAAACCGGCGGCAGCATTCACGAATACCTGCTCACCCGGCGCATCAAGAAAAGCTGTGATTTATTGCGAATGTCGCCGTTAAGCATCAACGGGATTGCCGAAAAGGTGGGGTTTACCGAGATGACGTATTTCATTACCTGCTTCAAAAAGCGGATTGGGCAGACGCCATTACAGTACCGCAAGCAGCATCTGGCTCCGGATGCACGTCAGGAGCACGATGAGGCATGACCGCCATGGTAAATCCCCTCAGGATCCGTAAAGTTTATCGACCATCTTCAAAAATTTTTTTACTTTCAAAACTGCTTTTTAATTTGATTTATGGAGCGTAATATCCACACCAGTTATGTTGATTAGGATAATTCTCAAGGATGAGCCGCTCAAATACCCTTTTTATCGACGGACATAAAGCCCTGGTGACCTACGATCCGGTGATTGATATGTTCCGTGGTGTGTTTCTGAATACCAGAAGTGAAGCGCGCTTTATGGCGCGAGATGTGCAGGAGCTGAAGATCGCCGCCCGGGATGCGCTGGACAGCTATCTCAACACCTGCAATATCACCGGTGTACAACCCTTCCAGCAGCGATCCCTGCGGCCTTTGATGGCGCTACAGCGGCTTAAAGCTATTCTGCATTGATCCCTTCCGGCTGCTGGCCTGCCTGATTTTCCGTCAGGCAGGCAAGGGCTATTTACCTTTTTGATGATCGCTGATAGCCTGCGCCGCACAGATCAGCGCCAGATGGCTTAACCCCTGAGGCATATTGCCGACCCACTCGCCGGTGCGGGTATCGAACATTTCATTGAAGGTTTCGACATTGCCGCGATGACATAGCGTTTCAAGAATTTCATCCATGTTCTTTTCGGCCTGCTCCGGTTCGCCCATCGAGGCCCAGGCCTCCGCCAGCCAGAAGGCGCAGGCGATAAAGGTGCTCTCCTCCTGCTCAACCCCGCTGTAGCGGTAGATCATCGCGCTGTTATGACCCAGCTCGCGTTGGATGGCCTGATAGGTCAGCTTCATGCGTTTCGGGTTCACTTTCACACCGTAGCGCGACACCAGGGTAAGCGACGCATCCAGTAGCCCGCCGTCCCCGTCGTAAAAACAGTAGGACTGATGGGTCTCGGACCAGCAGTGCTCTTCAATCCAGTCGCGGATGCGGTCCCGCTCCCGGGCCCAGCGCGCTTTCCATGTAGGTTCGATATGGTTGGTCTCGGCCAGCACCACGGCGCAGTCCAGCGCCAGCCAGCAGGCCATTTTTGAGTGGGTGTAATGCCGCTCTTCCGGCAGCTCCCAGATCCCGGAGTCCTTCATGCGCCAGCGGTCGGCGCACTGGTTGGCAAGATGCCCCAGGAAGCGCGAGGTGCCGATATCCAGAATATGCCCCGCCTCGACGAACAGTTTCGCCACGCCAAGCATATCGCCATACATGCTCAGCTGGCGCTGGTTGCGGGCGTTATTGCCGAGGCGTACCGGCTGCGAATCCCGGTAGCCCTGCAGTTCGGGGTAGCTCTCTTCCGGCACCAGTTCGCCGTCGAGGGTGTAGCAGGCCCGCATCTCCGGGCCGTGTTTAATGATGGTTTTCGACAGCCAGGAGAAGGCCGCTTTACACTCTTCAAGGGTGCCCAGATAGGTAAAGGCTTTGATGATCAGGCAGGCATCGCGCACCCAGGCAAAGCGGTAATCATAGTTTTTGCTGCCGCCGGGCCCCTCCGGCAGGGAGGTGGTGGCGGCTGCCGCCAGCGCGCCGGTGGGGGAGTACCAGAGGAACTTCAGCGCCAGCGCGGAGCGGATAACGTGATCTTTATAGAGGCCGTCGTATTTCAGCCCCTTCACCCAGTCCTGCCAGGCGGTGTGGCTGGTTTCAATCCGGTTATCAATCGCCTGAATGTCCGGTACCGCCAGCGGCTCATCCAGTGTCACCAGCAGCGCGACAATCTCCCGGCTCCCTTTCTTCAGGACGATCTCCGCCTCGATCTCTTCATCATCGGCACGGGTAATGACCACGTTTTCGCTGGTGTGGAGCATCGCCATCAGGTCGCCGATATGGTAAACGCTGCCCTTGTCGGTATCGGAGCGCCAGGGCGATCGCGTTTCGATCATCGTTCCGAACCGCAGTTGAAGTCTGAACGTCAAGGTGCCGCGCACCCCTTCCATACGGCGGGCCAGCTCGCTCCAGGGCAGACGGCCTGCCAGTGTGCTGTTGATGGATTCGGTTAACAGCGCCGTGCCGTCTTTCGTTTCATAGCGGGTTTCCAGGATGTTGCTGTCCTCGCGATAGGCGCGGGAGACGGTGTATTCACTCGCCGGTGTCAGGCTGAAAAAACCGCCGATGCCAGGGTCCAGCAAGCGGTCAAAAAGGGGCGGCGAATCGAGGTTGGGCGCGCCCCACCAGTCGATCGAACCATCCGGGGCGATGAGCGCCACCGAGCGCCCTTCACCGATAGCGGCGTAGTCTCCCAGGCCAACGAACCCGTTATCGCGCAAAGGCATGTCGTATTTCGCATTTTTCAAATGAGTGATCCCTTTTCTTTGATGAATATAAAGCCTGGCATAATGTGACGGTTATCGCGCTTTCAGGGGGGATATGATGGGAGAAAATCCTGGCACCATCGGCTCCCTCTCCATTCAGGGAGAGGGCTGGGGTGAGGGGGAATATGCCGCACAGATGCTTTTTTCTTACTCGCCGCACACACTCGTTTAACAAAGCCAATCTGCCGAAATTACATATATCAATGGCGCGTCAATAGAACGCGTAAGTTTCGCGATATGCCCGCTGGTCGGATATGTTGGGCAGGGGGGCAGTCATAACATCCAGGACTGTTCCTCCCCAACCTAAGAAAATTATGAAAAAGTTAATGATGATAGCGTTCGTCGCGGTTGCTCTGTCCGGCTGCGCCCAACAAACTTTCAGGATCAACAGCGGGGTGGCTGAAAAGCCCACTCAGGAAACAAAACAATCCTTCTTTGTTAATGGTATTGGTCAGTCTAAGACGATTGATGCGGCGCAGGTTTGCGGCGGCGCGGATAAAGTTATTCGTACCGAAGTGCAGGAATCCGGCACGGATGTATTATTACGTGTCGTAACGCTGGGTATTTATACCCCTCGCGAAGCGCGGGTTTATTGCGCTAAATAAATATAATGGCGGGCATTTAATAATGCCCGCCATTATTTATTAGCGCCTGGAATCGATTTATTTACGCGTAAACTGTTGCTCTGTAATGGTGCTGCCCCACTGATCGCCTTGCCACTCTTTCGATAATACAAAGCCGAAGGACTCATACAACCGCCGTGCCGCCGTCAGCTTATTAAAGGTCCACAGCTGAACCGCAGAGAACTCCCTCTCATCGCAAAACTTCATCGCTTCAGCAATCAGCTTTCTGCCCACGCCGCCACCGCGACAACCGTCGTCCAGGATAAACCAGCGCAAATGCGCCTCGTTGTTTCCGAGATCTTCGCCGTCAATGGCGACTGAGCCAACGATGCGCCCGTTCTGCATCGCCAGCCAGATTTGATTGGTCGCATTGTCCAGACGCCCCGAAAAATCCGCTAAGCCAGCGGCGACCTTCGCCTCAAAAAAAGAGCCAAAGTGATGCTCTCTCGCGTAATAGCTGCCGTGCATTTCCGTGATGCGGCCAATCATGCCTGGATGATAGCCAGAGACAATGGTTACCGCGCTTTTTCCTGGCAGATCAACATCATCCCGGCAGGCTTTGAGGGCGCTGGCATAGACGCTCAGGCCCTGTGATACGACGCGCTGCTGGCTGGCGTCCATTTTTTGCAGGGCGGAAATGACGCGTTCGTTACCGTAGGCATTAATTCTGCGCACCGTTTCTCTGCCCTGAGGGCTCAGGCTAAGCTGCTTGATTCTGGCATCTTCCGGGGAGGCGCTCTCTTCCAGCTCTCCGGCCTTGATCAGTTTGGCGAGCATGCGGCTGACGCTGGATTTCTCCAGTCCCAGGACCTGCACCAGCTGGGCGGCAGTCAGGGAGCCCCTGGCTTCCATCTCAAGCAAGGTATGCACTACGGAAGGGGAGTAGTCCGTTGCCGCCAGGGTGTGGTTCATAAAGCCGAGTTCCCGCACCATCAGACGCGACGAGATACGGATCTCTTCAACAATCGACGAATCAGTCATTATTAGGTTAGCCTGTAAAAGATAGTTGTACTATACAACCATCTTTCTCGCATTGCTGTCAATCAGGAAGCGAAACGCCAGGCGACAAGCATCAGCACCGCGACGTTAAGCACCACGCTAACCATAAAATAGGTTTTGAACGGCTGCTTTTGGGTTTTATGACGAAACAGCTGCTGGCCAAAGATAGCGCCCGGCCATCCCCCGACAAACCCGCATACCAGCAGGGTCGATTCCGGGACTCTGCGCCAGGCTTTGCGGGCCGCCAGTTTGTCGGCACCGTAGATCAAAAACGTCAGCGCGCTGGCGAGCAGAAACCACATCGCCAGAGAATGAGGCAACAGGGCGCTGCCCGCGGCGGCAAGGGCGAGAAGGAAATAACAGAGGACATTGAGCATGCTAGGCGGTATCAGTTATCAATCCGGAAGGGCGATGATACGCGATCCTTGCGGGAGTGTAACCGGGCTAGCCGGTTAACCTTTTGGCAAAACAGATGGCCTCGTCGCGCCCGATATAGGGGCCATAGTTTTCTCTCTGCAGATAGCCATGCTTTAAATAGAACTGCACCGCGCGAGCGTTGATTTTACGCGTCTCAAGCCACAGCTCGCGGTAGCCCATGCCCCGCGCTGCCTCTTCAAGCCAGGCGAGTAGCGCCGCCCCAGTGCCCGGGCAACTCCGGTCAGAGAACATGCGTTTGAGTTCGGCAGTGGTCTCAGTCAGCGGGCGGAATGCACCACAGCCTATGGGTTGATTATTCTCATCTTTGGCTATCACCCACATCGCCCGCGCCCCGGAGACATCCTGCGGGTCGAAGTGGCTTTTGCCACTGTCGCCGGTTATAGCGGCAAGCTCTGAGGAAAGTTGATCGATGAGCGTCTGAGAGTCGGTTGAGATTGGGCTGGATTTTTCGATGGTTATCATTTTGACTGGGGCTGAAATTCGGTTTGGATGCCAGTATAAGTCATTGTAAAACCGGCTTATCATACGCAAACGTTATGATGCTACAGCGCGAAGATGGAAGAAGCACCCGCCGGCGACGGGAGCTTCTTTGAGCTCTGTCAGATATTCGCCCCCGGTGGCTGATTCCCCGCCTCCAGCATCCCAAAACTCACAATCCTTGAACGCCCCAGCTCTTTCGCGCGGTACAGCGCCACGTCGGCGGCGCGCAGCAGGTTTTCGCCCTGAGCGTGCTGCGGATAGCTGGCAATGCCAATCGACACATCCACCGGGCCGATCTCCGACAGCTCATAGCGCAGCGCCAGGCCGTGCACGGCGGTATGGATTTCGCTGGCAGTGGCAAACGCCGCCGCTTCATCCGCGCCCGGCAGCAGGGCCAGAAACTCCTCGCCGCCATAGCGGAACGCCATGCCCTTGTCGCTGACCGCGCGCTGGACAATTGCCGCCACACCCTTAATCACCTGGTCGCCCGCTTCGTGCCCAAGTCTGTCGTTGATGGCTTTGAAGTGGTCGATGTCGATCATCAGGCAGCTTACCGGGTTACCGCTGTGCAGCGCCTGGTTCATCTGGGTGCGCAGGGCATCTTCCAGATGGTGGCGGTTGCGCAGCCCGGTCAGGGGATCGAACAGGGCTTTTTCCAGCAGGGCATCGCGCAGACGCTGGTTAGCCAGCGCCAGACCAAGCGCTTCAGCCATCAGCTCCAGATAGGCGCGGGAAGGGGCCATCGCCGGCGTAAGGTTCTGGAAGGAGAGCAGGCCGATGGCTTCGCCCTGGGCAATCAGCGGCACGCAAAGGGCGTGATGGGCGCAGCTGTCCGGCAGGTGATAGCAGGCGATATCCGGCTCGCCGTTGACCGGCGGATGGCTCTGGCCGCGGCGCACCGCCCAGCACTGATCCGGATGGAACGGATCGGGCTCGCCCTGCGGGTTGAGCCACTCGGCGGCGCAGCGCATCTGCCACGGTTCGTGTTCGAGCAGATAGAGCCGCCCGGCGATCCCCGGCGCAATGCTGGGGGCGAACAGCCGCGCGACGTTCAGCACGTCCTCGACGGATTCGCACCCCTGCAGGCGCTGCGTCATGCGTGCCAGCAGTTCGCGGATCGCCCAGTCGGCGTCGCGCTCCTTCTCCAGCCGCTGCCGCACCAGGCCGTTTTCACGAAAGATGCGGATCGCCTGGGCCATATCGCCAATCTCATCGATCTGACGGTAATCCGGGGCTTCGACGGCATAATCCTGGGAGGCCAGCCGGTTGACCACGTCGCTCAGGCGCACCACCGGGCGCAGCACCCGGCGCTTAAGGATAAAGCCCAGCACAAACAGGAACATCAGCGCGGTGAGGCCGACCATCACCTCAGAGAGCGTGCGCAGCGCGTGGGATTTTGCCGTGGCATCCTCAATGGCCACGTCGGTGCGGCGGTCCAGCATCTGGCGAAAATGGTCGAGCTGATTTTGCACCTGCTCCAGTTCGCTCTCGTAACGCTCGCCATAGAGCCGTTCAATGGCCTGCGCCTGCTGCCCGCTATTGACGCTGGCGATGGCGCGCTGCTGTTCATCCTGCAGGGCATCGGCCACGGTTAACCCTTCGTGCAGCAGGGCCAGCTCTTCATCGCTGGCCCCCGCGTCTTTAAGCTTTTGCAGGCGATGCTCGACGCCGACCATGGAGGCCGCTTTCTGGCGATACTCGTCGGCCACCGCGGGCGTCTGTTTGATGACATACAACCGCGCCAGATCCGAGAGCGCCCAGGCGTCCACCTCAACTTCTTCGGTCAGTTGATCGAAGACGTAGCGCTGTTCTACGGCCTGTCGCTCCACCTTTTCAGCGCTGGAAGCCATTAACATGGCTACCCCTGAAGCGATGGTCAGACAGACCGTGGCACCGTATGCCCAGTTAGTGATAGTGGCGATACGCAAGTCTTATTCCTTTTTCATAAATCAGGCGAATTTTTGCCTTCTTCGATAATGGCGTCATCTATTTCTTCGGCATTACCGGCATGATCGCGCCCCGAGAGCAGATTCCAGCAGGCGATAAACAGGGCGGCGATCAACGGGCCAATCACAAAGCCATTGATACCGTAAATCTCCATCCCGCCCAGGGTAGTGATGAGGATGAGATAGTCGGGCATTTTGGTGTCTTTACCCACCAGCAGCGGACGCAGAATGTTATCTACCAGGCCGACGATCAGCACAAAGAACCCGACGATAAACAGGCCCTGCCAGATTTGCTGTGTAGCGAAGAGGAAGATGGCCGCCGGCACCCAGATGATCGCCGAACCCACCGCCGGGATGAGGGACAGGAACGCCATCAGCGCGCCCCACAAAATGCTGCCGTTGATACCGACTATCCAGAAGGCGATCCCGCCCAGCAAACCCTGGACCAGGGCCACCACGGCCGTGCCTTTTACCGTCGCTCTGGCGACCCCGGCAAACTTGGCAAACAGATGCTGTTTGGCGAAATTCGACAGCGGCAGGCTGTCGAGGATCTGGCGCACCAGCCAGGGGCCATCTTTCAGCAGGAAGAACAGCAGATAGACCATCACGCCAAAGCTGATGGCGAAGCCAAAGGTGCCCTTACCAATCAGGAAGGCGCTGCCGGCCAGGTATTGTCCGCCTCTTAACGCTGCTTCAGAGAGCTTCTGCTGGATCTGCGCCGCGGTATCGAGATCGTGCTCGATCATCAGCGTGCGCAGCCAGTGGGGGAGATGGGCGAAGAGGCTCGCCACCACGGTGGAAAACTGGGTGTCGTTCTGCTGCAGGCGCGTATAAACGATATTGAGTTCAAAGGCTAATGAGGAAAAGATCACCATCAGCGGAATAAAAACAATCAGGCAGATCAGCAGCACGCTGAGCAGCGCCGCCAGCCCGTTGCGATCCCCCAGCCTGATACGCAGCGCGTTTTTAACCGGGTAGAAAATCACCGCCAGGATAGCGGCCCACAGGATCGCCGAGAAGTAGGGCGACAGCACATCAAAAAACGCCCAGGTAACCAACAGGAGAATAAGTATGAAGAAACCCTTGGTCAGTCCGTTAAATCGCATTGGATCATCCTTTTTTATATAAACACTACGACTATAGGATGTTTTATATGATTTAACATTCTCATGATTGCGTGCGGCCGGTTGCCGGGTGGCGGCGATGCCTTACCCGGCCTACGTTTCGTGGTTTTGTAGGCCCGTGCAAGCGGAGCGCCGCCGGGCGCTGCGCACTCCCCCTAAAGTTTAGTGAGCCAAAACAGATCCCACTTTCGTCTGACCGACGGAGGATGCGGGGCGGTACATGCTGTAAGTATCGGCTTGCAGGAGGTATCAGATGGCATGGCGACCCTTTCTCTACGTCATTTATACGGTTCATCCCCGCCTGAGCGCCCGTCGAGGATGTCTTCGTCTGGTGCATGGCTAGCAATTTGTTAACAATCGCGGTATAAAAACACCTTCTTTTGGATGTTTAGATGTCCATACGTATAGAAGGTGATATGCAAACACAACAAAATGGGCAGCTTCAGCGCACCATGAAGACTCGCCACTTAATCATGCTGTCGCTCGGCGGCGTGATTGGCACAGGGCTGTTTTTTAATACGGGTTACATCATTTCGACCACCGGGGCGGCGGGCACGCTGCTGGCCTATCTGATCGGCGCGCTGGTGGTCTGGCTGGTGATGCAGTGTCTCGGCGAACTCTCCGTGGCGATGCCGGAAACCGGCGCCTTTCACGTCTATGCCGCGCGCTATCTTAGCCCGGCAACCGGCTACACCGTGGCGTGGCTCTACTGGCTCACCTGGACGGTGGCCCTCGGGTCGAGCTTTACCGCGGCCGGGTTCTGCATGCAGTACTGGTTCCCGCAGGTGCCGGTCTGGGTGTGGTGCGTGGTCTTCTGCGCGGTGATCTTTGCCCTTAACGTCATCTCGACCCGCTTCTTCGCCGAAGGGGAGTTCTGGTTCTCGCTGGTGAAAGTGATCACCATCATCGCCTTTATTATTCTGGGCGGAGCGGCCATCTTTGGCTTTATCCCGATGCAGGACGGTTCTCCCGCGCCGGGGCTCAGCAACATCACCGCCGAAGGCTGGTTCCCGCACGGCGGCCTGCCGATCCTGATGACCATGGTGGCGGTTAACTTTGCTTTCTCCGGCACCGAGCTTATCGGCATTGCCGCCGGGGAGACCGAGAATCCGCACAAGGTGATTCCGGTCGCCATTCGCACCACCATTGCCCGCCTGGTTATCTTCTTTATCGGCACCGTGTTTGTGCTGGCGGCGCTGATCCCGATGCAGCAGGCCGGGGTGGAGAAAAGCCCGTTCGTGCTGGTGTTTGAGAAGGTCGGCATTCCGTATGCCGCGGATATCGTCAACTTTGTCATCCTGACGGCGATCCTCTCGGCGGCCAACTCGGGGCTCTACGCCTCCGGACGCATGCTGTGGTCGCTGTCGAACGAGAAAACCCTGCCGCGCTGCTTTGCCAGGGTGAACAAAAACGGCGTGCCGCTCACCGCGCTGTCGGTGTCGATGCTCGGCGGCGTGCTGGCGCTCTTCTCAAGCGTGGTGGCCCCGGACACGGTGTTTGTCGCGCTGTCGGCCATTTCCGGCTTTGCGGTGGTGGCGGTATGGATCAGCATCTGCGCCTCGCACTTTGTCTTCCGCCGCCGTCATCTGCAGGCGGGCAAACCCTTGAGCGCGTTGCAGTATCGCGCCCCGTGGTATCCGCTGGTGCCGGTGCTGGGCTTTATCCTCTGCCTGGTGGCCTGCGTCGGCCTGGCGTTTGACCCGAGCCAGCGCATTGCCCTTTACTGTGGGTTGCCGTTTGTGGCGCTCTGCTATGGGGCGTACTACCTTACCCAAAATCTGAAAACCCAGGAGCCTGAACATGTCGCAGAATAATCCGCTTACCGCCATCCTTGAAACCCAGCCGTTTGTGGTGCTGGACGGGGCGATGGCAACGGAACTGGAAGCGCGCGGCTGCAACCTGGCCGACAGCCTGTGGTCGGCGAAGGTATTAATGGAGAATCCGGAGCTGATCCGCGACGTGCATCTCGATTACTTCCGCGCCGGGGCGCAGGTGGCGATCACCGCCAGCTACCAGGCCACGCCGGACGGCTTTGCCGCCCGCGGGCTGGACGAGGCGCAGTCCCGGGCGCTGATTAGCAAAAGCGTTGAGCTGGCGCGCAAGGCGCGGGAAGCGTATCTGGCGGAAAACCCGCAGGCGGGCGCGCTGCTGGTGGCGGGGTCCGTCGGGCCGTACGGTGCATTCCTGGCGGACGGATCGGAATACCGCGGCGACTACGTGCGCAGCGCAGAGGAGTTCAGCGCCTTTCACCGCCCGCGCGTGGAGGCGTTGCTGGATGCCGGGGCTGACCTGCTGGCCTGCGAAACCCTGCCATCGTTTGCGGAAATAAAAGCCCTGGCGGCGTTGCTGACGGACTATCCCCGCGCCCGGGCGTGGTTCTCGTTTACGCTTCGCGACAGCGAACACTTGAGCGACGGCACGCCGCTGCGCGAGGTGGTGTCGGTGCTGGCGAACTCACCGCAGGTGATTGCCCTGGGCATTAACTGCATCGCGCTGGAGAACACCACCGCCGCGCTGCAGCATCTGCAAAGCCTGACCGCGCTGCCGCTGGTGGTCTACCCGAACTCGGGGGAGCATTACGACGCGACGACCAAAACCTGGCACCACCACGGCGAGGCGTGCGAGACGCTGGCGGGGTATCTGCCGCAGTGGCTGGCGGCAGGGGCGAAACTGATTGGCGGATGCTGTCGGACGACGCCGAAGGACATTGCGGATTTGAACGCCCAAAGGTAACCGTGTTTTCCCCCTCGCCCCTTTGGGGAGAGGGTCAGGGTGAGGGGAACAGGCCGCACCGTTGTAACCATTGCCGGGTGGCGCTACGCTTACCCGGCCTACATGAGCGCGCCGGACTGTTCCCTCGCCCCTTTGGGGAGAGGGTCAGGGTGAGGGGAACAGGCCGCACCGCTGCAACCCTGCCGGGTGGCGCTGCGCTTACCCGGCCTACATGAGCGCGCCAGACTATTCCCTCTCCCCTTTGGGGAGAGGGTTAGGGTGAGGGGAACAGGCCGCACCGCTGCAACCCTGCCGGGTGGCGCTGCGCTTACCCGGCCTACGGTTCTTGCCGAATTGCTTTTACCTATGCCACATCCGCCAGTACAAACATCCCGTACGGGTGGATCTCCAGGAAATACTCCTCCCCCACATCCGGCTGCAGTCTTGTCGCGTTCACCTGCAACAAAATCTCCTGCCCGTGCCACTCCACAATCACCTCGTACTGCGGGCCCATGTAGGCGACGTGGCGGATCACGCAGCGCTGGCTGGCCTCGCCGTGCTGGCTTAAGGTGATCGCCTCCGGGCGCACCCCGACGGTGCCCGCGCCCATGGCAGCAAAGTGCAGCGGGCGGGGCAGGCGATAGCCGTGGATCGCCACGTAGTCCTGGGTGAAGCTCGCCGGGAACAGGTTGGCATCGCCCATAAAGCTCGCCATAAAGCGCGACGCGGGCTGGCGATAGAGATCCTGCGGGGAGCCAATCTGCATGATGTTGCCCTTGTTCATCACCAGCACCGTATCCGACACCGCAAAGGCCTCGCTCTGATCGTGAGTCACGTACAGAGAGGTAATGTTGAACTGCTTTTGCAGCTCGCGGATCTTATCCCGCATGCTGCGGCGCAGGTTGGCATCGAGGTTACTCAACGGCTCATCGAAAAGCAGCACTTTCGGCTTGAGGATCAGGGCGCGGGCCAGGGCCACACGCTGCTGCTGGCCGCCGGAGATCTGGTCCACGTAGCGATCTTCAAAGCCCTCCAGATCCACCATCGCCAGCGCCTCTTTGACGCGGGCTTTGATCTCACTGCGCGACACGCCGAGCATCTTCAGGCCGTAGCCGACGTTCTCCCCCAGCGACATGTGCGGGAAGAGGGCGTAGGACTGGAACACCATGCAGATATCACGCTGCTGAATGGAGCGGTGGGTCACGTCCTCGCCGTCGATGAGGATCTGCCCGTCGGTGGGTTTCTCCAGCCCGGCCACCAGGCGCAGCACCGTAGTTTTACCGCAGCCGGACGGGCCAAGCAGAGTCACCATCTGCCCCTGGGGGATCGCCAGGTTGATATTTTCAATTACCGTGTTCGCGCCAAAGCGCTTGGTCACGTTACGCAGTTCAACGAAATGTTTCTGAGTCATAGTGTTACGCCTGGTTTTTGGCTTTTGAGCGGGAGATTCGTGCCTCACCGATCAGCCAGTCAAAGAGGAAAATGATCGCCAGCATGACCACAATCAGGATCGAGCCGTAGGCAATCGCCACGCCGTATTCGCCGTCTTCCACGCGGTTCAGGATGTAGGCCGTAGCCACGCGGGTATCCGGCGTGACGAGGAACACAATGGCGCTGACGGTGGTAATGGCGCGCACAAAGCTGTAGATCAGCGCCGACAGAATGGCCGGGCGCAGCAGAGGCAGCAGGATGTGCGTAATGGTGCGTAGCGAACCGGCGCGCAGGCTCAGGGAGGCTTCGTCCAGCGACTTGTCGATCTGGCCCAGCCCCGCGATTCCGGCGCGAATACCGACCGGGACGTTACGCATTACCATCGAGATAATGACGATGGCGGCGGTACCGGTGAGGTACACCGGGGCGCTGTTAAAGGCCAGGATATAGGAGACGCCAGCCACGGTGCCCGGGACGGCAAAGCACAGCATGGTGGTGAACTCGATGGTCTTTTTGCCTTTGAACTGCTGGCGCACCACGATCCAGGCGATCAGCAACCCGAAGGCGGCGGTGATCGGCGCGGCGATCCCGGCGTACAGCAGGGTATCCAGCAGCGAAGGCCATGCGCCGTCGCTCATCCCCTGGCCGAACAGCTTGATAAAGTTATCCAGCGTCAGGGTGTAATCCACCCCCCAGTTGACGGTAAAGCTGCCGTAGAAAATGCTGCCGTAGAGCAGGGCGTTAAAGGCGATCCACACCGCCAGCAGGGCGATCACGCTCCATACCAGAGTCACCGGCAGAGGCTGGACGTCGCCGCGATAGGACTTGCCGGAGACGGTGATGTAGGAGCGCTTGCCGATCCACATGTACTGAATGCAGAACACCAGCAGCGAGAAGAGCAGCAGGAACGCGCCGAGGGTGCTGGCCGCCTGGTAGTCGAGCTGCGATCCGGTGATGTAGAAGTAGATCTGCGTCGCCAGCACGTCGAAGTTGCCCCCCAGCACCAGCGGGTTACTGAAGTCCGCCAGCGACTGGACGATGACGATCAGGAAGGCGTTGGCCAGGGCCGGTTTCAGCAGCGGCACAAAGACGCCGTTAAAGGTCTGCCAGCGGCTGGCGCGCAGGGTGTAGGACGCCTCTTCCAGCGACGGATGAATGGTCTTGATCGCCCCGTCGAGGATCATAAATGCCATCGGGGTGAAGGCCAGCACCTGCGCCAGCCAGATGCCGGTGAAGCCGTACAGCCAGTTGGTGTTGGTCAGCCCGAACCAGTCGACCATCAGCTCGGTGATGTAGCCCGAGCGGCCCATCATTAGCGTCACGCCGAGGCCCACCACGAACGGCGGGGTGACGATCGGCAGGATCGAGAAGATGCGCCCGATGATGGCGCTGCGCTTCGCGATGCGGGTGGTGTAGATCGCCAGCACCAGGCCGAAGAAGGTGCAGCCGATCCCGACCGCCACACAGAGCAGGATCGAGTTTATGATCACCTGAATAATGTGCGACTGCGACAGCACGTTCATAAACGCCAGCGGGGCGAACTCGCCTGCGTCATTGGTGAACATCGGAATAAAGATGGCGATGCTCGGCCAGACGATAAAGATGCCGATCAGCGCGACGATGGCGATCAGCGAGCCGATGACAAAGCGGTCGCCGCCCAGCCATTCTAGGCGGGTCAGGGCCAGGGTCATGATCGAACCCAGCGCCACAAACAGCACGATGGTGGCATAGCCTAAACCGCGCCCTTCGAGGGTGGCGCTGATGACCACAAAGGCCATGCACAGCAGGGCCCAGCCGGCGTCGAGGTAGTGGCGGCTGCGCTGCTCGCGCTTCGCTTCACTGAACGGGCGCACCAGCAGCAGGGTGGGGAGCAGATACCACAGCCAGCTGATGTTGAAGTGCGACCAGCTGTAGGCGTCGAGGATCTCGTCCCCGGTGGACTCCAGCAGGCCGTAATCCAGGCTCCAGCTCGGCAGCAGGGCAAAGGCCAGCCAGCCGACGAAAACCCAAAGGAAGACCGCATCCCGTTTTTTCACGGGATGAAGAGCGAGTGTCTGTGACATAGGTGTTCCGGGTGTTGATGAATGTTGTAGGCCGGGTAAGGCGTAGCCGCCACCCGGCATTTACCGCACGAGTGGGCTTATTTACCCATCTTCACGTCGCTGACCCACTTGTTGATCAGCGCCTTGCGCACGTCCGTTGAGCCGTACTTGTCCATGTCGTAGCTGATCAGCTTCAGGTCATCCAGCTTCAGCGAGTTCGGGGAGGTCTCGGCGGTGGTGTTGGTCAGGATCTGATAGGACTTGCCCTGCTTCCACGCCAGCTCCTGAGCCTCTTTCGACAGCACCCAGTCGACGAACAGCTTCGCGTTCTCTTCGTTACGCGCGCCCTTCAGGATGCTGACGCCGCCAATCTCATACCCGGTGCCTTCGCACGGAGAGATCAGCTCCAGCGGGGCGCCCTGCTCTTTTTCCAGGGAATAGTCATGCAGGAAGCCGATGCCGATGGCCGTTTCACCGCGCGCGGCGTTACGCGCCGGGGCGATGCCCGATTTGGTGTACTGGGAGACGTTGCCGTTCAGCTGCTTCAGGTAGTCGAAGGCCTGGTCTTCCCCCCACAGCTGGACGAAGGTCGCCAGCGCGGTGTAGGCGGTGCCGGAGCTTTGCGGATCGGCAATCTGGATCTCGCCCTTGTATTCCGGTTTGGTCAGATCTTTCCAGCACTTCGGCACCGGCAGGTTCTTCTCTTTCAGGCGCTGGGTGTTAACGCCAAAGCCCAGAATGCCCACGTAAACGGCGGAGGAGAGGTTGCCTTTCACCTTCGCCGGATCGCGGAATTTCTCCATGATCTGCTCGAGGTTCTTCGATTTGTACGGCTGCAGCAGCCCCATTTCACCGGCCTGGGACTGCGGATCCAGGGTGCCGCCGTACCAGACGTCGGCCTGCGGGTTTTTCTTCTCGGCATCCACTTTCGCCAGCGTACTGCCGGAGCCGTTGCGAATAAACGAGGTTTTGACGTCGTACTTATCGCCAAACGCTTTGGTTTCGGCTTCGCACATTTCGTTGGTGGCGCTGCAGTAGACCACCAGACGGCCTTTGGCCTGTGCGGCACCGGTTAAGGTCGCCAGCGCGATCCCGGAAGCAATGAGGGTAGAGAGAAGCGTTGTTTTCATTATTCAGCCCTTTTATGACGTTATGTGACTGCGAGAAGCGGTGATGCCCGCCATCAGCAGGGGCATCAGGAGTAAACCCATCAGTACGGCGGCGATGGAGAGCAAACTGAACATCCCCGACCAGCCGTAGCGTTCGATAACCTGCGACAGCGGCCACCCGGCCAGCGCCGCCCCCAGATAAGCGAACACGCCAAGAAAACCGGTAATCGAGCCTGCTGCCTGCTTGTGTCCGCACTCCACGGCGGCAAGGCCGATGAGCATCTGCGGACCAAAGACAAAAAATCCCACCGTAAAAAAGCACATCGCCAGCAGGGCGTAGTGGTGAACCGGGGCCAGCCACAGGGCGGCGACCGACACCATCAGCCCCAGCGTGAACAGCAAAATCATCGGCGCCCGCTGGCCGCTGAACAGCAGATCCGAACCCCAACCGGCGAACAGCGCCCCGAGCAGGCCGCCGACCTCAAACAGCATCACCGTGGCGTTGGCGCTCAGCAGGTTTACCCCGTGGCTCTCCGCCAGCCAGATGTTGCCCCAGTCGTTGAGGGCGATGCGGATGAGATACACCAGCACATAGGACGCCCCGAGCAGCCAGATCATCGGGTTTTGCAGCATGGTGGTGCGTAACATCTGCCACAGCCCCATCGGCGGGCTCTGCTGTTCCTGGCGCAGTTCCAGCGGATCGTTGCGCCACTCCCCGACCGTCGGCAGACCCTCTTCCTGCGGTGTGCCCCGCAGTTGTGTGGTCAGCCACAGGCCGAGCACGATACTGATGATCCCCGGTGTCAGCATCGCTGCCTGCCAGCCCCAGCGATGGGCGGCGAAGGCACAGATCAGCGGAATAATGGCTCCACCGATGTTGATAGAGGTGTTCCAGCATCCCCACCAGAAGCCGCGCTCGTTGCGCGAGTACCAGTGGGTGAGCAACCTGGCGCAGGGCGGCCATCCCCATCCCTGAAAGAAGCCGTTCAGCGTCCAGATAAACAGCAGCAGCGGCAGGGAATCCCCGAAGGCGAACAGCACGTTCAGCACCCCGGTCGCCATCAGGCCGATGCCCATAAAGGCCCGCTGGCCTTTACTGTCATGCCACAGCCCGGCGGCAAATTTCGACAGGCCGTAGCTGAGGTAAAACAGCGACCCGATCAGGCCGATATCGCTCTTGCTCAGCCCCAAATCCAGCTGCAGCGCGGGCAGGACATAGTTGAGGCTTTTACGCGTCAGGTAGAACGCGGCGTAGCCAATCACCATGCAGAGCAGCAGTCGCGGGCGCAGTGCCCGGTAGCGTTGTGTAACCTGTTCAGCTGACAGTGCGGACATGGCGTTCTCCGTTTGCATTGACTGTATGAAAGCGCGACGAAAAAGGGATGAGAGAAAGTCTGGCGTGACTAAGACTTTTTCCTGGTTAGCGGTGTGTTTGTTGCAAAACTGTGGGCAGGTTAACAATTACGCGCGTGCCGCCCTGCGACTCCAGCGTGAACTCCCCGCCCAGGGCATGCACCCGCTCGCGCATCCCCTGGATGCCGAAGCCGGGGATCTGCTGCGTGCTGATGCCGCTGCCGTTATCTTTTACCTCCAGACGCAGCTGGTTATCGTGCTCGCAGAGCAGGACGCTGACCTCGCTGGCGTTGGCGTGTTTGCTGACGTTATTCAGCAGTTCCTGGAGTAATCGATAGAGGGTGAACACCAGGGTTTCGCTCTGGGGCGGGGCGCTGAGCCGGTAATCGAACCGGCACTGAATGCCGCGCTCGGCAAAGGCGAACTCGTTCACCAGGTGGTGCAGCGCCTCGTTTAAGGAGAGTTCGTCCAGCACCGGAGGGCGAAGCTGGCGCAGCAGCTGGCGGGTGGAGTGGTGAATGCGCCGGGCCAGCTCGTTGATCTGCCCGGCGGCTTCCAGCGCCTGGGGCGTATCCCCGGCCCGTTTCACCAGCTGGGACTGGATCTGAATGGCGGTGATGTTCTGGCCGATCTCATCGTGCAGCTCCCGGGCCAGGTGTTTGCGGGTGTCCTCTTCGGTGTGGATCAGCTTTTCCGTCAGCTCGCGCCGGGCCTGTAGCTCCGCTTCCAGCCGACGGCGATAGTGATCGAGATTCATCGCCAGATGCTGCTGGCGGCTGATGGCGATCCCGAGCCCAATCCCCAGCAGCGACTGGGTGGCGAGGAAAATCTCCAGCTCCAGCAGATCGCTGAACCCCACGCCAACCTGACGGGCGATGGTGATCATCATGCTGCCCAGCAGCCCGGAGAGCACGCCGCCCTGCCAGCCGAACTTCCACGCCATCACTACGTTTGGCAGAAACACCACGATCAGCAGCAGCCGCTCAAGGGCCGGGGAGAGCACCATCTGGGTGCCGATGCCGATGATAAAGAACAGGCTGCACCAGATGATCAGCGACGTGCGCAGGGGCGGATTGCTGGTATCGAGCCCCAGCAGATGATAGCGGTGCTGCTGGCGTAAAAACTCAAACACCAGGTAGACAAACGGGGTCAGCAGCACCCCGCCGGTAAAGGAGGCCAGCACCAGCAGGGTGGGCGGGCTGTCGAGGAACGGCGCCAGGAGCAGGGTCTGGAGCAGCGCGTTAAGGGTCACCGCGGCGATCAGCAGCGACAGACGCTGCCAGTAAAGGGGATAGCGGTGCCAGTAGCGCTGCGCCAGCCAGGCGCAGACGGTACCCACCAGCGGCACCATCAGCATCAGCGGGCGGGTGAGCAGCTGTTCGCTGTGCAGCCAGAGCATCGCCGCCTGGGTGGGCAGGATCAGCGCCGGCCAGAAGCGGCGCGAGAGCAGGATCAGCAGCGCCAGATAGACGCCCTGAGGTAAAAACAGCGCCGCCTGCTGGCCGTTCTGGGTGAGGTAAAAGCTCAGCGTCCACAGCATCAGCCAGCCGGTGCCCCACGCCAGCATGATAAACAGCGAGAGGATAGTGTGTCGCAGGGAGCGCCGCATCAGTGGCCGGTCAGCAGCTGGTGGTCGAGGGCAAAATGCACCAGCTCAATGGTGCTGTTGCACTGGAGTTTGCCGAGCACGTTGGCGCGATGCACGTGGACGGTTTTGTGGCTGAGTTCCAGCTGGAACGCAATCTCCTTGACGCTTTTGCCGTGAACCAGCAGTTCGAACACCTCTTTCTCGCGCGGAGTCAGCACCGCCAGGGCCCGGGACACTGGCTCGCCGCCGCGCAGGGCTTTGACCGCATCGGCACAGAGGTAATGACCGCCCATGCCGACGGAGCGCACGGCCTGCACCAGCTCCTCCGGGCCGCAGCGTTTGGTGAGATAGCCGCTGGCCCCGGCGTCCAGCGCGCTCTGCACAAAGGCAGGGGTGTCGTAGATGCTGAGGATAATGGCGCGAAATCCGGGGCGCTGCTGGCGCAGGCGTTTGAGCAGGCTCAGGCCGTTCTCATCGGGCATGGCGACGTCGAGCACTGCCACGTCGATCTGTTCGCGGCTGAGCGCGGGCCAGGCCTCGGCGGCGCTGCTGTACTGGCCTTCCACCACCAGATCGTCTTCCAGATTTAACAGCTGGGCGAACCCGGAACGCACCACCACATGGTCGTCCACCAGCACCACTTTGATCATCTTGCATACCTTTGCTGAATAGTTTGCCTATGATGCCTGTCCGCGTTGGGCTGGCAATGAGATGCCTGTGGTTATGTAACGAATGTAACAAAATTGCAATAAAGGTTTGGGGTGGGGGGGGGGAGGAATATGCTGAGGGCTGTGGTGGTTCCGTTCACTTTATGTTTCTTGCTTCTCTGTAGCCCCAGAACACGTGAACGTGTCAGGGGGGCTCGCCGCCGCCCCCCTGACCACCCCGGCTCCCGGCAAAGAAAATCGCCGCTTCGCGGTCCCTTCGGCTAATGACTTGCGGCTGTCGGGTCGGGGTCGATCCTACATCCCTGTAGGTCGCCCCCTCTCGGCGCATCCATGCGCCTCGCCCCGGCCTCCAGTCAACGCCTCAGCGATTTTCAGCCGGACCAGGGTGCCGCTGGGACATCTGTGCCTGAGAGGCATTTTCATCGCGGTAATTTCTTGTTTTGCGAGGCTGCTTCCGGGAATAGCCCTTCACATAGAATGGATATGGCGGTATCTTTTTTACGCGTCTGCAAAATCAGGCGTCGGGATTGACCTCCTGCTTTCTTCATCGGCGACGTATAATGATGCGTCGTACGCTCTGCTACATCTCAATGGTGGGCTGAGTAGGGGCATCGCAAGGTGCGCCGGTATCCGATGAAGCCGGTAAGGTCAACTCTGCTTAGTCCGCCACCCATGAGATTGACCTCTCTGGTGGTGGTTAATTAAATCATTCATCGGAGGCTGCCTTTATGGCTACGACCCTAAACCACACTCACGCATTACTTACCCTGCCCTTCAATCACAGCACGTCTTTTACCGAACTGGCGGACAACTGCGAACGCTTTATGGATGCGCTGGTTGAATGTGATCTTCCCACTGAAAAACTCGCCCTTTACGGACGACTTTCCGCCTGTCTGGCCCTGCTGCAACCCACGCTGCTGGAGCCCGTGCCGGACTATTTAAAAGCGAGCCTGACCGTAGACGATTTACCGACACGCCTGCCCGCCTTCGACCCTGAACCCGATCAACTGGGCCGTTACTGTCAGGAGCTGACTCGGCATCTGATGAGCGGTGCATTCCCACCTGAAGCCGAAAGAGTCATCAAGGATCTGCTTTATGAGCTGGTCAGCTTCTATGCCGATACGCTAAAAATGCCACGCTGGCTCAGAACAGACGAGGGAACAATCCCCTTAAATTAACCCACGAAGAGCGATGAAAATGCTTGAGTCATTTACCGACTCACAGCAACACCTGGTCCGGCTGAAAATCGCCGAAGCGTTTCCCGCAGGCCGGGGCGAGGCGCATGGACGCGCCGAGAGGGCATAGCCTGCAGGGATGCAGGCTGGTGCCCGACCCGATAGCCGGAGGGAATAAGCTGAGGGAATCGCGAAGCGGCGATTTTCTTGCCGGTAGCCCGGGTAGCCAGGGTGGTGGCGATTGAGCCACCCTGGCACGTTCACGGGTTCGGTTGTAACAGAGAAGCAATGGACTGGAAGTGAACGGAACAACCACCGGTGTAGCATGCTCCCCCTCACCCCAACCCTCTCCCTCGAGGGAGAGGGGGCCAACCGTGCCGCCGGGCAATGCAGACCGCACAAAATTCACTATCTATTGCCACTTTTTTTCTAAAAACGATTCGGCATTAACGATGCTTTTTAATTCCTTTATCAAAATACCGCCGCCGGAAATACTGCCTCCATAACAACTACGGGAGCAGACACCATGGCAATTTCATCGCGTATCACCTTACTTGGCGCCCTTGCGCTGTGGGCATTTCAGGCGCAGGCGGTGGACGTCACCGTCGCGTATCAAACCTCCGCTGAGCCCGCCAAAGTGGCCCAGGCAGACAAGACCTTCGAGAAAACCAGCGGCGCCAAAGTGGACTGGCGTAAGTTCGATAGCGGCGCAGCCATCGTGCGGGCCCTGGCCTCAGGCGACGTGCAGATTGGCAACCTCGGCTCCAGCCCGCTGGCGGTCGCCGCCAGCCAGCAGGTGCCGATTGAAGTTTTCCTTCTGGCCTCGCAGCTCGGGAATTCCGAAGCGCTGGTAGTGAAGAAAAACATCACCAAACCCGAAGATCTGATCGGCAAACGCATCGCAGTGCCCTTTATCTCTACCACCCATTACAGCCTGCTCGCCGCCCTGAAACACTGGGGGATCAAGCCGGGTCAGGTGGAAATTATCAACCTGCAACCGCCAGCGATTATTGCCGCCTGGCAGCGTGGCGATATTGACGGGGCGTATGTCTGGTCCCCTGCGGTTAACGAGCTGGAGAAAGACGGCAGCGTGCTGACCGACTCCGCCCAGGTCGGCCAGTGGGGCTCACCAACCCTCGATGTGTGGGTGGTGCGTAAAGACTTCGCCGAGAAGCATCCGGAGGTAGTTAAAGCCTTCGCCAAAAGCGCCATCGACGCCCAGCAGCCCTACATTGCTAACCCGGATGAGTGGCTGAAACAGCCCGCCAACCTGGAGAAACTCGCCCGTCTGAGCGGCGTGCCGGAGGCCGACGTGCCGGGTCTGGTGAAGGGCAACACCTACCTGACGCCTGCCCAGCAGGTGCAGCAGCTCTCCGGGCCGGTGAATAAAGCGATTGTCGATACCGCCGGGTTCCTGAAAGAGCAGGGCAAAGTGCCCGCGGTGGCGGCAGATTACAGCCAGTACGTGACCGATCGCTTCGTGAAATAAGGGGGGCCGGATGCTGAATATTACAAATCTGTCTGCCGATTACGCTGGCAAGCCTGCGCTGGAGGATATCAACCTGACGCTGGACAGCGGCGAGCTGCTGGTGGTGCTCGGCCCGTCCGGCTGCGGCAAGACCACGCTGCTGAATCTGATCGCCGGGTTTGTACCTTATCAGCACGGCACCATTCAGCTGGAAGGAAAAAAGGTGGAGGGCCCCGGCGCGGAGCGCGGCGTGGTCTTCCAGAACGAAGGGCTGCTGCCGTGGCGTAACGTGCAGGAGAACGTCGCCTTTGGCCTGCAGCTGGCGGGCACCGGACGGGAAGAGCGGCTGGCGATCGCCCGGGACATGCTGAAAAAGGTGGGGCTGGAGGGGGCGGAAAAACGCTTTATCTGGCAGCTCTCCGGCGGACAACGTCAGCGCGTCGGCATTGCCCGGGCGCTGGCGGCTAATCCGCAGCTGTTGCTGCTGGATGAACCCTTCGGGGCGCTGGATGCCTTCACCCGGGAACAGATGCAAACCCTGCTCCTGCGCCTGTGGCACGAGACCGGCAAGCAGGTGCTGCTCATTACCCATGACATCGAAGAAGCGGTGTTTATGGCTACCGAACTGGTGCTGCTGTCGCCGGGGCCTGGAAGGGTGCTGGAGCGCCTGCCGCTCAATTTTACCCGCCGCTTTGTGGCGGGGGAGCCGGTGCGCAGCATCAAGTCCGATCCCGATTTTATTGCCCGGCGCGAATACGTGCTGAGCCGCGTCTTTGAACAGCGGGAGGCCTTCTCATGAGCATTGTGGTGAATGACAAAACGGCGCGCAAACGCCTGACCCTGCGCTGGCCCCTTTCCCGCCAGTTGACCCTCAGCCTCAGTACCCTGCTGGTGCTGCTGGCGGTGTGGTGGGCGGTAGCGGCGGCCCAGTGGGTCAGCCCGCTGTTCCTGCCGCCGCCGGGCCAGGTGCTGGTGAAGCTGTTCACCATCGCCGGTCCGCAAGGTTTTATGGATGCCACCCTGTGGCAACATCTGGCGGCCAGCCTGGGACGCATTCTGGTGGCCCTGCTGGCGGCGGTGATCGTCGGGATCCCGGTGGGCATTGCGATGGGCTTAAGCCCGACGGTGCGCGGCATTCTCGATCCGCTGATTGAGCTATACCGCCCTGTGCCGCCGCTGGCCTATCTGCCGCTGATGGTGATCTGGTTTGGCATCGGCGAGACCTCAAAGATCCTGCTCATCTACCTGGCGATTTTTGCCCCGGTGGCGATGTCGGCGGTGGCCGGGGTCAAAAGCGCCCAGCAGGTGCGGATCCGTGCGGCGCAGTCGCTGGGAGCCAGCCGTGCCCAGGTGCTGTGGTTTGTGATTTTGCCCGGCGCGCTGCCGGAAATTCTTACCGGTCTGCGCATCGGCCTTGGGGTTGGCTGGTCGACGCTGGTGGCGGCTGAGCTCATCGCCGCCACCCGCGGGTTAGGCTTTATGGTCCAGTCGGCGGGGGAGTTCCTGGCGACGGACGTGGTGCTGGCAGGGATCGCGGCGATCGCCGTGATCGCCTTCGGATTAGAACTGGGGCTGCGCGCGCTTCAGCGCCGCCTGACGCCCTGGCATGGAGAGATACAATGAGTGAACGTCTGACCATTACCCCGCTGGGGCCGTACATTGGGGCGCAGATTTCCGGCCTGGATGTGACCCGGCCATTAAGCGATAACCAGTTTGAGCAGTTGTATCACGCGGTGCTGCGCCATCAGGTGGTGTTCCTGCGCGAGCAGGCGGTGACGCCTCAGCAGCAGCGGGCGCTGGCGCAGCGGTTTGGCGATCTGCATATCCACCCGGTCTATCCCCATGCCGAGGGGGTAGAGGAGATTATCGTCCTGGATACCCACAACGATAATCCGCCGGACAACGACAACTGGCACACCGATGTCACCTTTATCGAGACCCCGCCCGCCGGGGCGATTCTGGCGGCAAAACTGCTGCCGGAGAGCGGGGGCGATACCCTGTGGACCAGCGGAATTGCGGCATTTGAGGCGTTATCCGCGCCGTTCCGTCAGCTGCTGAGCGGCCTGCGGGCGGAGCACGATTTTAAGAAATCGTTCCAGGAGTATAAGTACCGTAAAACCGAAGAGGAGCATCAGCGCTGGCGGGAGGCAGTGGCCAAACACCCGCCCCTGCTGCACCCGGTGGTGCGTACCCACCCGGTGAGCGGCAAGCAGGCGCTGTTCGTCAACGAAGGCTTCACCACGCGGATTGTGGATCTGAGCGAGAAAGAGAGCGATGCGCTGCTAACCTTCCTGTTTGCGCATGTCACTAAGCCGGAATTCCAGGTGCGCTGGCGCTGGCAGCAGAACGATCTGGCGATCTGGGATAATCGGGTGACGCAGCATTACGCCAATGCCGATTATTTGCCGCAGCGGCGGATTATGCACCGGGCGACGATTTTAGGGGATAAGCCTTTCTTCCGTGCGGGCTGATCCCCTCACCCCGACCCTCTCCCCAAAGGGGCGAGGGAGAAAACCTGTACGGCACCTGACTGTTCCCTCTCCCTTCCAGTTCCCGTAGGCCCGGTAAGGCGTCGCCGCCACCGGGCGTGACAAATGTGCGCTGTTTTTGCCGGGTGGCGCTGCGCTTACCCGGCCTACGAGACATCAACACCTACAAATGTGCCCCAATATACCGCTGGTACCGGCTGGCTTTCAGGTAACAGAGATCCACCAGCACCAGGCCGTCGATGCAGTTGTTGAACGCCGGGTCGCTGCCAAAATCGATAAACTGCACGCCGCCGGGCTCGCACAGCTCGGAATACTGTTTATAGAGCGGCGGAATGCCGCATCCCAGGTTGCCCAGCAGCGATTTCAGGCGGGTGAGGTCTTCCACGTAATCTTCGCCGCCAAACTGCGCCAGCACGTCGGGCAACGAGGCGGGATACGGGCGGCGGGAGGTCGCCAGCGGATGGGTAGCCGGGAACCACAGCCGGTAAAAGGCGACCAGCAGATCCCGCGCGGCAGGGGGCAATCCGCCGGAGATGGAGACCGGCCCGAACAGGTAGCGATAGTGCGGATAGCGTGCCAGATAGGCCCCAATTCCTGACCACAGATAGTCGAGGCCGCGACGTCCCCAGTAGCGCGGCTGAATAAAGCTGCGCCCCAGTTCAATCCCGTGATCGAGGATCGCCTGCATCTCGTCATCGTAGTGAAACAGGCTGTGGCTGTAGAGCGCCTCCCGTCCCTTTAAGGCTCCCGGCATAAAGCGGTAGGCGCCGACAATCTCCAGATCCTCGTCATCCCATAAAATCAGGTGCAGATAGTCATCGTCATAGCGATCGGTATCGCGCCGCTTTCCGCTGCCTTCCCCCACCGCGCGAAAAGCGATCTCCCGCAGGCGACCCAGCTCGCGCAGGATCGGCGCCTCTTCCTGGCCGTTGCGCTGCCACAGACAGATGGTTTTGCCATCGGCGGTTGTCCCCAGACACTCCGCCTGCGTCAGGGCGCGCTTCAGGGTGGCCCGATCTTCCGGGCGGGCAATGGCGGATTCGGTTTTGAACACGCCTGACAGCCCCTTGCCAAGGCGCAACACGTGCTGGCGGCACTGTTCGGCCATCTCGCGGGCTGAAAGGGTGGGGCTATACCAGTGGCTCCAGCCGATCTGCTGGCCGATTTTCACCGGCAGGCGGCTGTGGCGACGGCGAAACATCTGCTGCATCAGCAGAAGCATCGACAGCTGCGGCGAGAGCAGGGTGCTGGCATAAAACAGCAGGCTGTTACGGGCGTGGATGTTCACCGGCAGCAGCGGCGCGCGGAATTTGCCCGCCAGCTTGATAAAGCCGGGGTGCCACTTTTTATCGCGGATCCCGATGCGCGTCGGGCGGGAAACTTCCCCGGCCGGGAAGAAGATCAGCACCCCGGCGTTTTGCAGGTGCTGTTCCATCAGGGTGAACGACGACTTCGCCGTGCGTCCGCCCAGATTATCCACCGGGATAAACAGCGAGCTTAGCGGCTCCAGGTGGCTCAGCATGCGGTTGGTGACCACTTTCACGTCCCGGCGCACCCGGGAAATGGCATACAGCAGCGCCAGGCCGTCCAGCGTCCCGGTGGGGTGGTTAGCGATAACAATCAGCGGACCGTGAGCGGGAATTTGTTCGAGGTCGTGAGCGGGAATGGCGCAGAGGATATCAAGATGTTCCAGAACCTGTTCCACCATATCGAGCCCTTTCAGGTGACGGTGGTCGGCGGCAAACTGCTGAAATTCTTCTTCGTGTAAGAGCTTCTTTAACAGGCTTTTTTGCCAGGGTGCAGGTTTCGCCTGCGGCCAAAGGTCATCGAGAACGCTGTCGAGACTAAACATGGTGGCTCCTCCTCCTGTTCTGCGAAGACAGTAGAAGCGCCAGATGTCGGTTGTATTGCAGTGTGGTGAAGGTTTGTCGCAGGCCGGGCAGGGCGAAGCCCCACCCGGCACTGGCGATTAACGCAGGATTTTCTTCTCGGCCAGATCCAGCGCGAAGTAGCTGAAGATCAGATCCGCGCCCGCGCGTTTGATCGCACCCAGGCTTTCGAGGATCACTTTCTCTTCGTCGATCGCACCCGCCTGGGCGGCGAACTTGATCATCGCGTACTCACCGCTCACCTGATACGCGCCCAGCGGCAGTTCGGTGCGCTCGCGGATATCGCGCAGGATGTCCAGATAGGCACCAGCCGGTTTAACCATCAGGCAGTCAGCGCCCTGGGCTTCGTCGAGGAGCGATTCACGGATCGCTTCCCGGCGGTTCAGCGGGTTCATCTGGTAGGTTTTGCGATCGCCCTTCAGCGCGGTACCGGCTGCTTCACGGAACGGGCCGTAGAAGGAGGAGGCGAACTTGGTGGAGTAGGACATGATCGCCGTGTCGGTGAAACCGGCGGCGTCCAGCGCCTGGCGAATGGCCTGCACCTGGCCGTCCATCGCCGCGGAGGGGGCGATAAAGTCAGCGCCGGCTGCGGCGGCCACGACTGCCTGTTTGCCCAAGTTGAGCAGGGTCGCGTCGTTGTCCACGCCGTGATCGCACAGCACGCCGCAGTGGCCGTGGGAGGTGTATTCGCAGAAGCAGGTATCGGACATGACGATCATTTCCGGTACGGTCTGCTTGGCGATGCGCGACATACGCGCCACCAGACCGTCCTCTTTCCAGGCATCGCTGCCGGTAGCGTCGGTATGGTGGGAGATGCCGAAGGTCATGATTGAGCGGATGCCCGCGTTGGCAATGCGTTCAATTTCGCGCGCCAGGTGCTTCTCAGGAATGCGCATCACGCCCGGCATGGCATCGATGGCTTTGTAGTCGTCGATCTCTTCTTCAACAAAAATTGGCAACACCAGATCGTTTAAGGACAGGGTTGTCTCTTCAAATAATGCGCGCAACGCCGGGGTTTTGCGCAGGCGACGGGGACGAGCAATTAAATCGGTCATGATATGCCTGAAGTCGGTGAATCAAAGAGAGGCAGTGTAACCGAAATGCGCGCAGACTGTTTTACTAAAGTTGTCGTTTTGGCCACAGTGTGCGCAGCGGTAAAATCGGCATTATTTTTGCTTTATATGTTTTTCCGCCTGAAATAAGTTTACGCTTTATCGGCGAGCATTAATTACGGGGCCATGGATATAGTGAATCCAGGTAATATCTCAACTTGCCTTGCTGATGCTGTTAGTTGCTGGTTGTTATTTATTTATTTTATCTCTTATTTTCTTTTATTTTATAATTAACAATGATCTTTCGCCTCGCCTTATTTTTCTTTCGAATATACATAACATACTGTAATTAAAGTTGTTTTTTATTATTTTTTGTATTTTAAAAAGTGCTGTGGTTATTTTGTATGTTTCCGGACTTAATTGCCGCATTCATTGAACTATTTTCTTTCGAGACTGCATAATTCGCCTCGCAATATATTTGCACTGTATTTACGGACAAACTTGCTTACGTCCCTGAGGAGGGATGACCCAATGCAAACATGGAAAAAGAAATTTGTTGTATCTCAACTTGCATTAGCCTGCACGCTGGCTATCGCTTCTCAGGCCAATGCAAAGGATATTTCTGATACTACTTACAACACCTTTGGTTACGATAATACCGCCACCTCGGCCTGGTATAATGGATATTCCGACTGGAATGACTCTTCCGCGGCACACGATGGCGATATCTATCCTGTCATCAACAAGTCCACGGTGAACGGCGTGATTTCAACGTACTACCTGGACGATGGCGCAGGCGGTCGTGCCAACGCCCTGTCTGTCTCCAACAGCACCATTAACGGGATGATCACCTCGAAGTGCATGACCACTGAATGTGCCAGCGGCCTGAATTCAGACGGCACGACGCACCAGCAGTACGACCGTTTTGCGCTGACGGTGGACAATACCACCATCAACGATACTTACGAGCATTACGCTTACGACGTGGTAAGCGGCAGCAGCACGACCACCACCTACTGGGATACCTACGCGCTGGGGAATGCCATCACCCTCGACGTGGAGTCGGACATTGTTATTCAGAACAACTCCCGCGTGGCCGGTATCACCCTGACCCAGGGCTATCACCAGCTCGATAACACCCCGTATGACGCGGTCACCGGCATTGAGGACAACGGCCACGTCTTTACCAACACCCTGCAGGTGAAAGATTCTGTCGTCACTTCAGGCGCCTACAGCGATCTGGGCACCAGCGGTTTTTATGGTCAGTCGGCAAAACCGAGCGATTACGGCGAAAACAACGCCACGGCCTCGGATGATGCGGCGCTGATCGTCACCGCCAGCAGCGCGGATAACGCCATGCGCACCACGGCGAACTTCGATCACTCCACCCTGACCGGCGATGTGCTGTTCACCAGCACCTTCGACAACAACTTCTATCCGAATGGCGATCCGGCCACCGATACCACCGCTGACGGCGTCTACAACCCGACCACCAACGGCTGGGACGGTACCGACAAACTGGATCTGACCCTGACCAACGGCAGCAAATGGGTCGGCGCGGCGGTCTCCAGCGTGGAGGCCATCGGGCCGGGTCAGATGTACGGTCAGGGCTACAGCAGCGTCGACTGGCGTGCGCTGTCGCCAAACAGCATCTGGCCAGCCTCAACGTTCAACAGCAACGGCCATCTGGTGGGTAATCAGGTTTACCAGAGCGGTCTGTTCAACGTCGCGCTGGATAACGGCTCAGAGTGGGATACCCGTAAGCAGTCCAACATCGATACCCTGACCGTTAACAACCGCTCGCAGGTTAACGTCGAGAGCTCCGGCCTGCTGGCTGACAGCATCACCCTGACCAACCGCTCGTCGATGAACATCGGCGATTCCGGTGACGTGGCGACCGACAGCCTCTATCTCGACAGCGCCAGCCGGCTCACCCTGACTCAGGAAACCGCCGGGCTGTACGCCAACACCATTACCGTTGATAACCAGGCTGAACTGGCGCTGGGTCTGGGCCAGGTGGATACCCACAGAATGGTGCTGACCGACGGCGGCGTGCTCAACGTTGCCAGCCGCGATTACGTGTTCAATTCCGATCTGAACAACGCCCGCTATGTCTCTGACGATATCCACCATGCTGAGTACGATTACGGGGTGATTGCCCTCAATTCTGACGGGCATCTGGCGGTGAACGGTGAAGTCTCCGGTAACTACAACGTGCGTCTGGATAACGCGACCGGGGCGGGTTCAGTTGCCGACTATAACAATAACGAGATCGTTCGCGTTTACGACAACAACGCGGATACCCGGTTTAGCTTTACCGCGGCCAATAAAGCGGATCTCGGTGCTTACACTTACCAGGCGCAGCAGCAGGGCGACACCGTGGTGCTGCATCAGGAGCGTCTGACCGATTACGCCAACATGGCCCTGAGCATTCCATCAGCCAACACCAATATCTGGCATCTGCAGCAGGATGCGCTCTCTACCCGTCTGACCAACAGCCGTCAAGGCCTGAAGGACAACGGCGGCGCGTGGGTAAGCCTTGTCGGCGGTAACTTCGACGGCGATAACGGCACGATCCACTACGATCAGGACGTCAGCGGCATCATGGTGGGTCTCGATACCTGGATTGATGGCAACAACGCCGATTGGATCTTTGGTGCGGCAGCGGGCTTTGCCAAAGGCGATATGAGCGATCGTACCGGCCAGGTGGATCAGGACAGCCAGACCGCCATGGTCTACTCCGCGGCGCGCTTTGAGAACGCGATCTTCCTCGACAGCTCCCTGAGCTACTCGCGCTTCAATAACGATCTCTCTGCGACCATGAGTGATGGCAAGTACGTCGATGGCAACACCACGACCGATGCCTGGGGCTTTGGCCTGAAGCTGGGCTACGACTGGAAACCGAACACGGCCGGTTACCTGACACCGTACGCGGCTATCTCCGGGCTGTTCCAGTCTGGCGACGACTACCGTCTGAGCAACGATATGCGCGTGGGCAGCCAGTCTTACGACAGCATGCGTTATGAGGCCGGTTTCGACGCGGGTTACACCTTCGGTTATGGCGACGATCAGGCGCTGACGCCGTTCTTCAAACTGGCATACGTCTATGATGATGCCGGTGAAGATGCGCGCGTGAACGGCGACAACATCGACAACGGCGTGAAAGGCTCTGCGGTTCGCGTGGGGCTGGGGACGCAGTTCAGCTTCACCAAACACTTCAGTGCTTACACTGATGCGACTTACCTGGGTGGGGGTGATGTCGATCAGAACTGGGGCGCAAACCTGGGTGTGAAATACACCTGGTAATACGTCTGATGCGGGGAGGCTTGCCTCCCCGTTTTTTAGCTCAGTTAAGGATGATCTGAGGCCTCATGAACCGTTATGCAAAACCCATTTCTGAGTTCTCCCGACTTGAACATTGCCTGGCATCGCACAGCACGCCATTTAAACTTCCCGCAATGCATCCTCTCTTCGGGGAGGGCGATCGAGAAAATGACAACGCAGTGGTGCTGCAGTCGGGCACGCTCAGTATTCACCGCCAGCAGGATGACCTGCTGATAGAGATTGTCGCCGCGCCTTATATCTTCGGGCTCAATGCCGGCATGATGGGCTGCAGCACCGAATATCTGCTGGTGACGCAATCGCCCTGTACCGGTTTCTGGCTGCCTGCGGCGAGTGCCCGCCAGCTGATTCAGCAGGCCGGACTGTGGTCCGACGCCTTCTGCTGGCTCTCCTGGCACCACCGGATGATGGAGATCCGCGATAAACAGCTGGTAGGCAATAACTCCTACAGCCAGATCCGCTCCACGCTGCTGGACATGGCCCAGTGGGACGAGGGGCTGCGGATGCGGGTGGGGGTGATGAACTACATTCAGCGCCGCACGCGCATTTCGCGTTCGGTGGTGGCAGAAGTGCTGGCGGCGCTGCGGCAGGGGAACTACATCATGATGGAAAGGGGCAAACTGATCGGTATCAACCATTTGCCCGCTGAATATTAAGCCTCAGGATGCCGGAATAACCTGCGGTTTGTTCTCGCTCAACTCCACCACCAGCTGGTTAACGCCGTCGCTCATGTTGACGAAACGCGTGAGCGGCGAGCGCGTCACCACCACGAATACCCCCACGTTAGACTGCGGGATCATCGCCATATAGGTGATGAATCCGCCGCCACCGCCGGTTTTCTGGATAATCCCCGGACGACCGTTTTTCGGCGACATATAGACCCAGCCAAGGCCCAGCGCGTCCGCGCGGCCCGGCACATCCATCCCGATCACCCGCGTTAACTGGCTGCGCTGATAGATCAGGGTCTGCATTCTGTCGGCCTGGTTGCTGCGCGAATAGAAATCCGAGGAGAGGAACTGCTGCATCCAGCGCATCATGTCACCCGGCGTGGAGTAAACCCCGCCGCTGCCCACTGCCGCCAGAGTGTTGTTACACGGGCTGGCCCCTTTTTCCGCCACCATCAGGCGTTTGCACTGATCGGGGGAGGGAGTAAAGGTGGTGTCTTTCATCCCCAGCGGACGGGTGATCTGCTCTTCGAACAGCTGCGCATAGGGCTTGCCGGCGGCGTTGCCCAGCGCGTCGGCCAGCAGGTCAAACGCCAGGTTGGAGTAGGCGGCCTGCGTGCCCGGCGTCGATTTCAGGGTCGCCGTCGACAGCCAGTTCCAGCGCTGATCCCGGGTGGGCCAGACGAAGACCGGACGATGCGCCGCGCCGCCCGGCTGTTCGCGCGGCAGGGCGCTGGTGTGGGTAGCGAGGTTAACGAGCGTAATCGGCGCGCCCTGATAGGTCGGCACGCGAGCCCCCGGCGGGGCATATTTACTTAACGGATCGTTGAGCCTGACCACGCCCTGATCGAGCAGTTTTACCAGCATCTCGCTGGTCATTAATTTGGTCAGGGAGGCGATGCGCACCACCGAATCCAGCTGCGGGTGAACGTTGTTGCCCGGGCGCGTTTCGCCAAAGCTGCGGAACACGCGCTGGTTGCCGTCAATCGCTACCAGAGCCATCCCCGTTGCGCCACTGCCGTAAAAAATATGATTTGCGTAGCGATCAACCACATCAGAGGCAAAAGCCGGATCGGCGATCGGCTCGACAGCCTGCACGCTGGTGAGGCTGGCCGCATACAGCGCGGCGGAGAGGAACAGACAACGTTTCAACGAAAGTATCCATGAAGTGAATGAAAAAAGTATGCGTATTTATACTACTAATCGGCGTATTGCAAAGGCCTGAACAGCATAACGATAGCGTGAAAAACGTAACCATGGGTAAATACGAACAATTTCGTGATTACCGATCTCATGTTTTGTGACATTGCGCTTATGATACCTGTCAGATTCATTCACTTTTCCGCCCGGGTGGCGGGTGACGGCGAACTAAAACCAGGCCGACAGGTCTGATAATCCGTCGTGCACAGCAGTAAAGATAACAACCAGAAGGAAGCGTTATGTTTAAGTCGTTTTTCCCAAAACCGGGACCCTTTTTTCTCTCGGCCTTTATTTGGGCTCTGATCGCAGTCATTTTCTGGCAGGCGGGTGGTGGGGCCTGGATTGAGCGTCTGGCTGGCGCTACCGGCGATGTACCCATCAGCGCGGCGCGTTTCTGGTCCCGTAGCTATCTGATCTTTTACGCCTATTATGCGATCTGCGTCGGGGCGTTTGCCCTGTTCTGGTTTATCTACTCGCCGCACCGCTGGCAGTACTGGTCGATTCTCGGCACCGCGCTGATTATCTTCGTCACCTGGTTTCTGGTGGAAGTGGGGGTAGCGGTCAACGCCTGGTACGCGCCGTTCTATGACCTGATCCAGACCGCGCTCAGCTCGCCGCATAAGGTCACCATCAACCAGTTTTATCACGAGGTAGGCATTTTCCTTGGCATCGCGCTGATCGCTGTAATTATCGGCGTGATGAATAACTTCTTCGTCAGCCACTACGTGTTCCGCTGGCGTACCGCGATGAACGAACATTATATGGCCCACTGGCAGCAGCTGCGCCATATCGAAGGTGCCGCCCAGCGTGTGCAGGAAGACACCATGCGCTTTGCCTCCACCCTGGAGGATATGGGCGTGAGTTTTATCAACGCTATCATGACCCTGATCGCCTTCCTGCCGGTGCTGGTGACCCTGTCGGCACACGTGCCGGATCTGCCGATTGTCGGCCATCTGCCGTATGGCCTGGTGATCGCCGCGATTGTCTGGTCGCTGATGGGGACCGGTCTGCTGGCGGTGGTCGGGATCAAGCTGCCGGGGCTGGAGTTCAAAAACCAGCGCGTCGAAGCGGCCTACCGTAAAGAGCTGGTCTATGGCGAAGACGATGCCAGCCGCGCCTCGCCGCCGACGGTGCGCGAGCTGTTCGGCGCGGTGCGCCGGAACTACTTCCGTCTCTATTTCCACTACATGTACTTCAACATTGCCCGCATCCTCTACCTGCAGGTGGATAACGTTTTCGGTTTGTTCCTGCTGTTCCCGTCGATTGTGGCCGGTACCATTACGCTCGGTCTGATGACGCAAATCACTAACGTGTTCGGTCAGGTACGCGGCTCGTTCCAGTATCTGATCAGCTCGTGGACCACGCTGGTGGAGCTGATGTCCATCTATAAACGTTTGCGCAGTTTTGAACGTGAGCTGGACGGTCAGGATCTACAGGAAGTTACCCATACGTTAGGTTAATACAGGGAGTGTCTATGTCTTTTACCGTACCGCGCGCGTTACCCCTTTCGCTGCTTGCCGCCCTGGTGCTGGCCGGGTGTGCTGAGAAAGGGGCGGCGCCGCTGAAAAAGGGCGAAAAGCCCGTCGACGTGGCAAGCGTGGTGCGGCAAAAAATGCCTGCCACGGTAAAAGACCGGGACCAGTGGGCCTCGGCGCTGGCGAAAACCTTTGAGAGCCAGAAGATCGCCCCCACCGAGGAGAACATCTGCTCGGTGCTGGCGGTGGCGCAGCAGGAGTCGCTCTATCAGTCCGACCCGGCGGTGCCCGGGCTGAACAAAATCGCCTGGAAAGAGATCGACCGGCGCGCCGAAAAGCTGCATATCCCGACGTTCCTGGTGCATACCGCTTTGAAAATCACCTCCCCGAACGGCAAAAGCTACAGCGAGCGGCTGGATGCGGTGAAAACCGAAAAGCAGCTGAGCGCCATCTTCGATGACATGATCGGTACGGTGCCGATGGGGCAGACCCTGTTTGGCTCCCTCAACCCGGTGCATACCGGCGGGCCAATGCAGGTGAGTATCGCCTTTGCTGAAAAGCATACCGACGGCTATCCGTGGAAAATCGAAAACACGGTTCGCCAGGAGGTCTTCTCCCTGCGCGGCGGACTCTGGTTTGGCACCTACCATCTGCTGAACTACCCCACCAGCTATACGGTGCCGCTCTACCGCTTTGCTGACTTTAACGCTGGCTGGTATGCCAGCCGCAATGCAGCGTTCCAGAATGCCGTCAGCCGCGCCAGCGGCGTGAAGCTGGCGCTGGATGGCGACCTGATTGTCTATGGCAGCAACGAGGCAGGCAAAACGGAGCTGGCGGTGCGCAAGCTGGCCAGCAAGCTGGATATGAGCGAGAGCGAAATTCGTCAGCAGCTGAGAAAGGGCGACAGCCTGGCGTTTGAGAAAACTGAACTGTATGAGCGGGTGTATAAACTGGCGGAGCAGAAGAGCGGAAAGACGTTACCGAGGGCGATGCTGCCGGGGATCCAGCTTGAGAGTCCGAAAATCACCCGCAATCTGACCACGGCCTGGTTTGCCCAGCGCGTTGACGATCGCCGGGCGAAATGTATGGCGCTGAATTAACGGTAGCGGCGCCAGCGCACCACGACGGCAACGGCGCCTAACACTACCAGACCGACAAGGAAGGGGATCAGTCCGAAGACGGTGCCGACGCCCAGGCCAATTTCCACCCGCGGACGGCCGCTGTCTTCGACCTGCATCAGATGTTCGTAGACCCCTGGCGCATGCACCAGAATGTTCAGTAATTGCGAACCTGCCCAGAAGCAGAACAGCACGAACAGCGCGTAAGCAATATTACCCGCCGTGGAGGTTTTGGGTTGTCTGGTGCTGAAGATGGGCTTCGGCATAGTGAAGTCTGCCATAAATACCTCCGAGTGTTCTGACTGGCTATGTGCCTGTTGTACACGTCAAGTTTGACAGCACATTGCCGTTGTCAATATCGGAATGATGGTAATTTGGCCTGGGGAATTCTCCTGGTTTACCAATTTCTGCCGCGCATCACAGATTTTTTACTTAAGTGAAATTCACTCTCATTTCAGATTTTCCGCATACGCCGCAGACCTGGCGACAAAACTGTGCGAGGATAGATTTTTTCTTCTGGAGCGACCATGAAACTGCCTGCCAAAATTCGCCGTGACTGGCACTTCTATGCTTTTGCTATTGGGCTGATCTTTATTCTGAATGGGGTGGTAGGACTGCTGGGCTTCGAAGCGAAGGGCTGGCAAACCTATGCGGTGGGGCTGGTGACCTGGGTGGTCAGCTTCTGGCTGGCGGGGTTTATCATTCGCCGCCGCCCGGAAGAGACGACGGCGAACGACGCGGATTAACCGCTCACTGAAATCTGCAGCGCGCTGTCAGCGGCATGCCGCTCCAGCGCCAGTTCAATCAGGCGGGTGATTAAATCCGGATAGCTCAGGCCGCTGGCCTGCCACAGTTTCGGGTACATGCTGATGTTGGTGAAGCCGGGCAGGGTGTTGATCTCGTTGATCACCACGCTGTTATCCGCCGTTAAGAAGACGTCGACGCGCGCCATGCCGCGGCACCCCAGCGCCTGATACGCTTCGATGGCAATCGCGCGGATCGCGTCGTTAACCTCAGCATCCAGCGCCGCAGGGACCACCACCTGTGCGCCCTTGTCATCGATGTATTTGGTGTCGTAAGAGTAGAACTCGCTGTTCAGCACCACTTCGCCGCAGGTGCTGGCCTGCGGAAAATCATTGCCCAGCACCGCACACTCAATCTCACGCCCTTTAATTCCCTGCTCAACCACCACTTTGTGATCGAAGGTGAACGCCAGACGCACCGCTTCGCTGAACTGCGCTTCGCTGTTCACCTTGCTGACGCCAACGGAAGAGCCCTGGTTAGCCGGCTTGACGAACAGCGGCAGGCCAAAGCGGGCGCTGAGATCGGCAAAGGTGTGTTGCTCGCGGTTGGCGCGGGTGAGGGTGACAAACGGCGCCACGTTCAGCCCGGCATCGCGCAGCAGGCGTTTGGTGACGTCTTTATCCATACAGGCGGCGGAACCGAGCACATCGGAGCCGACGAACGGCAGGTTGGCCATGCGCAGCATCCCCTGCAGGGAGCCATCTTCGCCCAGCGTGCCGTGGACAATCGGGAAGATAACGTCGAGCTGTGAAAGCGTCTGGCCGGTGCCGGCGTCGATCAGCTGGCCCTGTACTACGCCCGGTACGGTGGCAACGCTGATTTCAGACGGGTTCAGCGCAATGCGCGCCGGATCGTCAGCGTTGAGCAGATAGCCCTGCTCGTCGTTAATGTGCCACTGGCCCTGTTTATCAATACCCAACAGCACGACTTCAAAGCGGCTCTTATCAATCGCGTTAACGATATTTTTGGCCGATTGCAGCGACACTTCGTGCTCTGCTGATTTTCCCCCAAAGACAATACCTACCCGCAACTTCGCCATCACTTCGTTCATCCACTCTGACTCAAAACGCTTACCATATCACGATGCCCGGCGGGATTCGCCGCCTTCTGCCATAATGTTTTTGACACATCGCAAAGGGGGGTGAGTGAAAGGAAAAAGCCTGATTATCTGTCTGATACTGATTGTTGCGGCTGTGGCGGGCTATCGCTGGCTGCCGTCTTATTACAATCCTTTTGCGCCGCTCACCCTCGACGATCCCCCCGGCACCCTGACCCAGTTTAAGCTCCGTCGCCTGACGCCCGAGCATTGTGACGTGCTGCTGGCCCAGGCCAATGCGCGCCAGCTGATCCGCACCCAGGCGGTAGCCGACAGCACGGGAGAGTGTTCGTTGAGCGACGTGGTGCGGGTGCGCAGTTTTGGCCACGTCAGCCTCAGCAGCAGCTTTCTGGCCAGCTGCCCGCTGGCGCTCAGTACGGCGCTGTTCGTTGATCAACAGGCCCGGCCGCTGACCCAAAGCCTGATGGGAAGCAGCCTTTCGCGTATCGACCATTTCGGCAGTTTTGCCTGCCGGAACATCTATCACCGTCCCAACGCCCGGCGCAGCGAGCATGCCACCGCCGAGGCGCTGGACATCAGCGGATTTACCTTGGAAAACGGTCAGCGAATTTCGGTCCTGCGCGGCTGGAAGAACGCCCGAACCGAACCCTGGCTGCGGGCGCTGCTCAGCGCCAGCTGCGGCTACTTCGGCAATGCCCTCGGCCCGGATTACAACGCCGCCCACGCCAACCATTTTCACCTGGGAATGCGCGGTTTTGGCTACTGCCCGCAAAGCATAAATCACCAGCAAAAAGGCGAAAATATGTGACATATTTCACAAATATGATGACTGGGAAGATAAAACACCGAAGTCGCGTCAGGCGCATCTCTGACAACTAACGGCGCAACGTAACTTGCTAATCTGATAACGAATTTACGTAATATGAAGACAGTACCCGCCTATGGAATCGTGGAAGGTTAACCTCATCTCGGTCTGGTTTGGTTGTTTTTTCACCGGCCTTGCCATCAGTCAGATTTTGCCGTTTTTGCCGCTGTATGTGTCTCAGCTTGGCGTCTCGTCCCACGAGGCGCTGTCGATGTGGTCAGGGCTGGTCTTCAGCGTCACGTTTCTCGTGTCGGCCATCGTCTCGCCCATGTGGGGCAGCCTCGCGGATCGCAAAGGGCGCAAGCTGATGCTGCTGCGCGCCTCGCTGGGGATGGCGATTGCCATCCTGCTGCAGGCGTTTGCCACCAACGTCTGGCAGCTGTTCCTGCTGCGCGCTCTGATGGGGCTCACCTCCGGCTATATTCCGAATGCGATGGCGCTGGTGGCCTCCCAAGTGCCCCGGGAGCGTAGCGGCTGGGCCATCAGCACTCTGTCGACGGCGCAGATCAGCGGGGTGATTGGCGGTCCGCTGATGGGCGGATTCCTGGCAGACCACGTGGGGCTGCGCGCGGTGTTCGTCATCACCGCCGTCCTGCTGGTGATCAGTTTTCTGGTGACGCTGTTTCTGATTAAAGAGGGGGCGCGCCCGACCGTGAGCAAGGCGGAGCGGCTGAGCGGCAAGGCGGTATTTGCCTCGCTCCCTTATCCGAGGCTGATGATCAGCCTGTTCGTCACCACCATGGTGATCCAGCTCTGCAACGGCTCGGTGGGGCCGATCCTCGCCCTGTTTATTCAGTCGATGGCGCCCGAGAGTAACAATATTGCCTTCCTCAGCGGGATGATTGCCGCCGTGCCGGGGATTTCTGCGTTAATGTCCGCTCCACGGCTCGGCAAGCTCGGGGATCGCATCGGCACGGGCCGTATTCTGATGGCGACGCTTATCGTGGCGGTGGTGCTCTTTTTCGCCATGTCCTTTGTCACCACCCCGTTGCAGCTTGGCGTGCTGCGCTTTTTACTCGGCTTTGCTGATGGCGCCATGCTGCCCGCCGTGCAGACCCTGCTGATCAAGTACTCCAGCGATCGGGTCACCGGGCGCATCTTCGGCTATAACCAGTCGTTTATGTATCTGGGGAACGTGGCCGGTCCGCTGATGGGGGCCGCGGTTTCGGCGATGGCCGGATTCCGCTGGGTATTTGCCGCCACCGCGGTGGTGGTGCTGGTGAATATTCTGCAACTGGCATGGGCGATGCGCCAGCGCCGCCTGCGGGAAGCCCGGACTCAGGCGGCAAAGCGTCTTTAATGTTGTTGTATAATATAGTGTGATCTGACCGCCATTATCATAAATGTGAAATGGTGGTTCTTCATTTTAATTATTCTGCTAAGAAAGAATTAAATTTAATTTAAAGCACGTCTTATCACGCACCCAGAGATACTATTTTATGATGCATGTGGGGTTTGCTTAAAAATAGTACTTTTACCCACTTTGCAAGCATCAGACATAATGATAACGTCGAAAAAAACTGATAAGGAAATAGCGCTGTGAAAAATCTCATTGCAGAGTTGTTGGTGAAGCTGGCAGAAAAGGAAGAAGAGTCAAAAGAGCTGGTGGCTCAGGTTGAGGCACTGGAAATTGTGGTCACCGCACTGTTACGCCAGATGGCGCAAAGCGATCAGCAGGCGTTGATCAAAAGCGTGGAAGGCGCGCTGGATGAGGCCCGACCAGATGCGGAGGTACCGGCCCAGGATAGCGAGATGCTGCAGCAATACGTAAAAAAGCTGCTACGGCACCCGCGCAGCTGAACGGTTATCTGACTTAAGTTATTGTCATAGAAACGTCACGTCGGTTGCCTGTAGTCGCTCTGTTTTATTTTTCATGTATTTCTCCATGGAGAAAATAAGTGAAACAGAGCGCATTTTATATTGCATTACTCCCTCAGCTGTTTACCCTCACTATTTATGCTGAAAATGTCGCATCCACTACGGTGCTTGTTAATCGTGCTGCCCAGGGGATATCACCTGGCCCGGCGGGGCTCGTCGTTTGACGGAAGTTCAGACCGCCGCAATTCGCGCGTCATTAAATGATAAGCCAGCCCAAAATATTATTCTGCTGATTGGCGACGGAATGGTCGATTCCGAAATAATCGCGGAACGAAATTATGCCGAAGGGGCAGGCGCGTGCAGGCTCAGGCCCGTGGCTATCAGTTGGTGAGCGATGCCGCATCAGGGCTGATATAAACTGGCTGCCCGACGGGAAAATATCCCGCCGGGTGGTTTTTTTATCAACACGGACCAGACTTAAGGAGATCATTCACAGAAGGAAAGTGCTATGAAAATCACACTGCTGGTCACGCTGCTCCTTGAGCTGTTTTCTCTCACCCCGGCGGGGGCGCAGGATAAACAGCTCACCCCGCAGCAGCAACGCATGACTACCTGCAACCAACAGGCGACCGCCCAGGCGCTGAAAGGCGACTCCCGTAAGACCTACATGAGCGATTGCCTGAAAAACGCCTCTTCTAAACCCAACGAAAAAAGCCTGACGCCGCAACAGCAAAGAATGCGTGAATGTAACTCCCAGGCGACGCAACAATCGCTCAAAGGCGATGACCGTAATAAGTTCATGAGCGCCTGCCTGAAGAAAACCGGCTAGTTCAAAAGGGTGAGCGCTTCGTCTGGCTCACCCGAAATATCATACTTAGCGCCAGATAAGCCTTTCTATAATTTGGGAAAATACTATTGAGTATTCCCAATGCCCATGAATGATGAGAACTTTTACACTAAAGCCTATGCCCGTGAGGGTATAAACCAGGCGCGATCCGCGGATGAACATCACCGCGAAGGCATCCGTCTGGCCCGCCGGTTACGTTTACCCCGTGCTGTGGGTCTGGCTATTCTTTTCTTCCCGATTGGCAGCATGCTGGCCGCACTGCCGGCGAACGGCCTCTGGTGGCTACTGCTGGTGGGATGGGCGTTCGTCTGGCCGCACCTGGCCTGGCAATTAGCGATGCGCTCGGCGGATCCTCATCATAATGAGATGTTCAACCTCAAAATTGACGCCATTATGGCCGGGGTGTGGATTGGGCTGATGGGCTTCAACGCCATGCCCAGCGCGGCGCTGATCATGATGATGAGCATGAACCTGATGGGCGTGGGGGGCATCCGGCTTTACGCCACAGGCGCGTTAATGACCGCGCTGTCGGCGCTGGTAACCCTGCAAATGATGCACGTGCCGCTGGCCTTCGTCAGCGCCCCGCTGGAAATCTGGCTCGCGCTGCCGGTCATTGTGGGTTATCCGATGCTGTTTGCCTGGGTCAGTTTCCATACTACCAACAGTCTGGTGGAGCATAAGCGGCGGCTGGAGCTGATGAGCACGCTGGACGGGATGACAGGGGTATTTAACCGTCGCCACTGGGAAGTGCTGCTGCGCACGGAGTTTGAAAACTGCCGTCGCTACCACCGGAGTGCGACGATGCTGCTGATCGACATCGATCACTTTAAGGGCATTAACGACACCTGGGGCCACGACGTCGGCGATCAGGCCATTATCGCCGTGACCCGCCAGCTTCAGCTGACGTTACGCGCCAGCGATATGATTGGCCGTTTTGGCGGGGATGAGTTCGCGGTGATCATGAGCGGGACGCCTGCGGAAAGCGCCATTGCGGCGATGTCGCGGGTCCATGAACGGCTGGCGGAACTGCGCCTGCCGGGTGCGCCGCAGGTAAAGCTGTGCATCAGCGTCGGGGTTGCGCCGCTAACGACGTCGATGGTGCATTACCAGGAGTGGCTGAAAGCGGCGGATATCGCACTCTATAAAGCGAAAAATGCCGGACGGAACCGCACCGAGGTGGCCGCATAACGTCCGGCTATGGATCAGGATTTGCTCAGCAGCTCTGATTTTTCCATGCACTTATTCATGGCTTCAATGACGGCTGCGCGGAATCCGCGCTCTTCCAGCACCCGCACCGCTTCGATGGTGGTGCCGCCCGGTGAGCAGACCATATCCTTCAGTTCGCCAGGATGTTTGCCGGTCTCCAGCACCATTTTGGCTGAACCCATCACCGCCTGCGCAGCAAACTTATAAGCCTGCGCGCGCGGCATCCCGCCCAGCACCGCCGCATCCGCCATCGCTTCGATAAACATAAACACGTAGGCGGGCGCCGAACCGCTGACGCCCACCACCGGGTGGATCATCGCCTCGGCAATTACTTCGGCTTCCCCGAAGCAGCGGAAAATATTGACCACATCGGCAACTTCTTCCGTCGTCACCAGCGCGTTAGGGGTGATGGAGGTCATGCCCGCTTTCACCAGCGACGGCGTGTTTGGCATCGCGCGGACGATTTTACGGTCGTGGCCCAGGGCGCGCGCCAGCTGGTCGAGGGTGACGCCTGCCGCGATTGAGACCACCAGGGTCTCTTTATTGAGGCTGGAGGTGATATCGCTCAGGACTTTGACCATCATGTTCGGCTTCACCGCCCCGAAGACGATATCGGCCACCTGCGCCACTTCCTGGGCGCTTTGCGCAGCGTTGATCCCGTACTGGTCGTGCAGGGCGGCGACCTTGTCCGGTGACGGGGTGTAGACCCAAATCTGACCAGGCAGCACCTGACCGCTGGCAATCAGTCCGCCGAGAATGGCTTTGCCCATATTACCGCAGCCGATAAAACCGATTTTCTTCTCCATCACGTCTCCCTCTTAAACTTTGTTATGATTGTCGAACTTTAGCCTATCAGGTTTTGTTACGCAGCATTATATGCCGGAGAGAGAAGATGGCGATTTGGGTGGATGCCGATGCGTGTCCCAATGTGATTAAAGAGATCCTGTTTCGCGCCGCCGAGCGCGTTCAGATGCCGCTGACCCTGGTGGCGAATCAGAACCTGCGCGTGCCGCCGTCCCGCTTTATCCGCTCCCTGCGCGTTCCGGCCGGTTTTGACGTGGCCGATAACGAAATCGTGCGCCTGTGCAGCGCGGAAGACCTGGTGATCACCGCCGACATTCCGCTGGCGGCGGAAGTGCTGGAGAAAGGGGCGGCAGCCCTCAACCCGCGCGGCGAACGTTATTTCCCGTCCACCATCCGCGAAAAGCTGACGATGCGTGATTTTATGGACACCATGCGCGCCAGCGGCGTGCAGACCGGCGGGCCGGATAGCCTGTCTCAGCGCGACAGGCAGCAGTTTGCCGCCGAACTGGATAAATGGCTGCTGGAAGTGAAGCGCCGCCAGGGTTAATCATCACTGCGACATATGTTTTGGTCATTATTACCCCAGTCCGGGGTTGTCAACGGCGGGTGGGTTCAGGTAAGGTGGGCGCACCGGCTAGTGCCATCATTTCTTTACAGGTTCTTTCCTTGATATTTCTGGAGTTGACTGAAATGTCAGTTAAAAGTCACGCCTGATGTAATAATTTTTTTACGGTTAACGTGTGTACTAGCTTAATGGTATCATTGCACTCTTTTCGACTTCACGTCCCGCACGTCTGCGGCATCAAGGGGAACACCTGGTCATGACCCAGCCTATTTTTTTAATTGGCCCCCGCGGCTGTGGCAAAACCACCGTCGGTCTTGAACTGGCTCGTCTGTGCCAGAGTGAATTTGTCGATACCGACCACTGGCTGCAGACCCAGGCCGGTCAGAGCATCGCCGACATTGTTGAGCAGGAAGGGTGGGAGAGTTTTCGCGCCCGTGAGACGGCCACTCTCGAAGCGGTAACGGCGGGCTCCGGCATTATCGCTACCGGCGGCGGCATTATTTTGTCTGCCTACAACCGGCAGTTTATGCGCGAAAAGGGCATTGTGATTTACCTTTGCGCCCCCGTCCCGGTGCTGGTGGAGCGCCTTGAAGCCTCCCCGGAAGAGGGACAGCGTCCAACCCTGACCGGCAAACCCATCAGCGAAGAGGTGAGCGCGGTGCTGGCAGAGCGTGACGCGCTCTATCGCGAAGCCGCGCATCATGTGGTGGACGCATCGCTTGCGCCTGGAGACGTGGTGCAAAATATCGTCGCTGCGCTGCATCTGGCATGCGCCAGCTAACTGATGTCTATACTGATAGTTCAGCCAACCAAAAAAAGGATGAACTATGCCAACCAGACCTCCCTATCCGCGTGAAGCCCGTATCGTTGCCGTTGAAAAAGGTGCGACGGGCCAGACCGTAACCTGGTATCAGCTGCGCGCCGACCACCCGAAACCGGATTCGCTCATCAGCGAGCATGAAACGGAGCAGGAAGCGCAGGATGCCAAAGTCCGTTACGAAGACCCCGATAAGTCCTGATAAAAATCTGAAAGCATAAAGAACTGTACGGTAATCACATTTTTAACAAAGCGTAAACATGAATCGGAGGGTAATGTTCAGGGTTTACAGACACATTGTGTCAGGCTCGCGGATCTTTACATTCCAGCACCCTAAAGTGCTGCTACGCTTTTCAGCACTTTTTCTGAACAGCGAAGTGAGCCTGTATCTGTGTCACGGTAGTGATGGTTAAGAAAGGCGAGAACAATGAAGGCGACGTTGGCGATCCTCACGATTGGGGTAGTCCCGGTAAGCGAAATATTACCGCTCTTAACAGAGCATATTTCTGAACAACAGATAACGCATTACAGTCTGCTCGGTACGCTGAGCCGGGAAGAGGTCATGGAAGACTACGCCCCTGAACGGGGTCAGGCGCGGCTGCCAGTTCTGCTCAGCGACGGTAAGCTGGGCCACGTCTCGCTGCCAAAGATCGAGCGAGGCCTGCAAAGCGTGATTGAAGTGCTCGATAACCAGGATTATGAGGTGATCCTGCTGATGAGCACGGCCCCCATCACCGGGCTTGTCGCCCGCAACGCGATCCTGCTTGAGCCGATGCGGATCATCCCCCCGCTGGTCGGATCCATTGTCGACAGCCATCAGGTGGGGGTGATCGTCCCGATGGATGAGCTGCTGGAGAACCAGTCGAAAAAGTGGCAGGGTCTGTCCAACGCGCCGCTCCTCGCCGTAGCCAACCCTTTCTGGGACAGCGAAACCAGACTTATCGACGCCGGACGCGATCTGCTCGATCGCGGCGCGGACGTTCTGATGCTCGACTGTCTTGGTTTCCATCAGCATCACCGCGATTTACTGCAAAAAAATCTGGATGTGCCGGTGCTGCTGTCAAACGTGCTGGTGGCCCGGCTGGCCTCGGAATTGCTGGTCTGATGATTTTGCGTGACAGGCATGGAGTGTCACCCCTATATTGGATTGACAACCAACGACAATAAGGACCAGTCCATGCTTCAGAGTAATGAATACTTTTCCGGTAAAGTGAAGTCCATCGGTTTTAGCAGCAGCATTACTGGCCGCGCCAGTGTCGGCGTAATGGAAGAAGGGGAGTACGCCTTCGGGACCGCGCAACCTGAAGAGATGACCGTAGTCAGCGGCTCACTGAAGGTGTTATTGCCGGGTGAAACCGAGTGGAAAATCTATAATCCGGGTGATGTTTTCAACGTACCCGGCCACAGCGAATTCCATCTGCAGGTTGCTGAACCTTCATCCTACCTGTGTCGTTATCTGTAAAAAAAAGAGCCGGGTTAACCCGGCTCCGATTTCTGGCATTAAGCATCAGCGCTGTGCTTCGCCGCCTAATCCTTCCACCACGCTTTTAATCAACGCCGCCAGTTCACCCGTCATCAGAATGAAGTCAGCATCAAAGCGCTGGGCGTAGTCGTCCCGGTCGATATCGTCGTTCTGATCGCGCAGCTCATCGGAAAACTTCAGGCGCTTGATTGAGCCATCGTCACACATCATGAACTGAATACGCTGCTGCCAGTCGAGGGCCAGCTTGGTCACCAGCTTGCCGGCTTCGATATGCACGGCGATTTCGTCGCTGACCAGCTCCTGCTTCTTGGCGCGGATCACGCCGCCATCTTCCAGAATCGCTTTCAGCTCGGCTTCGTCCAGCAGCTGGAACCCCTGCGGAACGTTGTTGCCGCGTACCCACTCGGTGAGGGTCAGCTCGATTGGATTTTCCATCGTCAGCGGCACCACCGGCAGCGAGCCGAGGCTTTTACGCAGCAGCGCCAGGGTGTCTTCTGCTTTTTTGGCGCTGGCACAGTCGACCATAATCAGGCCGTTTACCGTGTCGATCCACATCATCGTCTGGCTGAAGCGGCTGAAGGCGCGCGGCAGCAGGGAGTGCAGAACTTCATCTTTCAGCGAATCTTTTTCCGTTTTTTTCAGCTTCCGCCCCTGTTCGGCTTCCAGCTTGAAAATTTTGGCTTCCAGCGCCTGCTTCACCACCGGCGTCGGCAGGATCTTCTCTTCCTTACGCGCGCAGATGATGATTTGACCATTGGTGGTGTGGGTCAGCGCATCGCTCTGTGATCCCATAGGCGGAACCCATCCGGTTTTGGCCATGTCCTGGCTGCCACACGGGGTAAATGCGTAAAGGTCTAACTGTTTTTCCATCTCGTCTGCGCGCAGTTCGATATCGCGGCTGAGACGGTAAACCATCAAATTTTTGAACCACAGCATGATAATTTCCACGGTCTTGTCGTTTAATTCAGCGGGCATGATAGCGAATTGTCGCATCGCTTGCATTGCTAATCGGGTAGCAGGCTTCTACTCTGTTGATAATCAAAATAATGAGGAACGTCCTGTGCGAATTGGTATTGATCTCGGCGGCACCAAAACAGAAGTCATCGCCCTTGGCGAGCAGGGGGAGCAGCTGTTCCGCCACCGCCTGCCCACCCCGCGTGACGACTACCGGCAGACCATTGAAACCATCGCCCACCTGGTGGAGATGGCCGAAAAGGCCACCGGCCAGACCGGCACGGTTGGCATGGGCATTCCGGGGTCGATTTCGCCCTATACCGGGGTGGTGAAAAACGCGAATTCGACCTGGCTTAACGGCCAGCCCTTCGACCGCGACTTAAGCCAGCGCCTGAACCGCGAAGTCCGGCTGGCGAACGACGCTAACTGCCTGGCGGTCTCCGAGGCCATCGACGGCGCGGCGGCGGGCGCACAGACTGTATTCGCGGTGATCATCGGAACCGGCTGCGGGGCAGGCGTAGCCTTTAACGGCCGCTCCCATATCGGCGGCAACGGCACGGCAGGCGAATGGGGGCACAACCCGCTACCGTGGATGGATGAAGATGAACTGAAGTACCGCGCCGAAGTGCCGTGCTACTGCGGCAAGCAGGGCTGCATCGAGACCTTTATTTCCGGCACCGGTTTTGCCACCGACTACCGTCGTCTGAGCGGCCATCCGCTGAAAGGCAATGAGATCATGCGGCTGGTGGAGGAGCAGGACGCCGTGGCCGAACTGGCGCTCAGCCGTTACGAGATGCGGCTGGCGAAGTCGCTGGCGCACGTGGTGAATATTCTCGACCCGGATGTGATCGTGCTGGGCGGCGGCATGAGTAACGTTGACCGTCTCTATACCACCGTTCCGCAACTGGTGAAGCAGTGGGTGTTTGGCGGCGAATGCGAAACCCCGATCCGCAAAGCGGTGCACGGCGACTCCAGCGGCGTGCGCGGCGCGGCCTGGCTGTGGCCGCACTGATGGTGCCATTGGTGCGGCTTGTTCCCCTCACCCTAACCCTCTCCCCTATGGGGAGAGGGTTAGGGTGAGGGGAACAGATAGCACCCATCCTTAACTACTCCACCGCAAACACCTTATCCAGCCTGCTGTACCCCAGCCCGTTGATCTTCTTCACTTTGATCTGCACCGGAATGCGCTCTTTCATCGCCTCCACGTGGCTGATCACGCCGATGGTTTTACCGCTGGCGTTCAGCGCATCCAGCGCATCCAGGGCGGTATCCAGCGTTTCGCTATCCAGCGTGCCGAAGCCCTCATCGAGGAACAGCGAGTCAATCTGCGTTTTGTGGCTTACCAGATCGGAGAGGGCCAGCGCCAGCGCCAGGCTCACGAGGAAACTTTCCCCGCCGGAGAGCGTGCGGGTGTCACGCACCGCATCAGCCTGCCAGGTGTCCATCACTTCCAGCTCCAGCGCGTCGCTGGCTTTGCGCTGCAGCAGGTAGCGGCCATGCAGGCGGGTCAGCTGCTGGTTGGCGAGCCACACCAGATTGTCCAGGGTTAAGCCCTGGGCGAACTTGCGGAAGCGATCCCCCTCTTTGGAACCGATCAGCGAGTTCAGATAACCCCAGTCATCCGCCTGACGGGCCGCCTCTTCGATCTGCTGCATCAACGTCTGCTGGTGCTGACGATTGTCGCTGTCCTGCTTAAGCTGCTGGCGGATCTCCCCCTGACGGGTGGTGTTTTCCCGCAGCTTCAGCGCCAGCTGCTGGAGCTGCTCGTGCAGAACCGGGGCTTGCGTTGTCAGGCCCGCCGGGCGCTGTTCCAGATGTTCGTTCAGCCGTTGACCGGCCTGCTGGAGCAGCGCCGTGGTCTGCTGGATCTGATTCTCCAGGCTGTGTTTCAACTGCTCCAGACGCTGAACCGTCCCGGCATCCAGCAGGGCCGCGAGAAACGCCTCCCGATCGCTGAAGACGCTGGCGGCCAGCGCGGCGGTAAACTGCGCCCGGGATTGTTGCAGGCGCTCGCTTTCCAGCTTGTGCTGCTGTTGCAGCGTGGCGAGCTGGCTTTGCAGGGAGACGCACTCGGTGTGGATCTCGCGCCAGTTATCCGGGATGGTGCTTTCCGCTTCCGTGAGATCCGTTTCCGGCAGGGTATCCAGTAGCGGTGCCAGGGCAGTGATGCGATCCCGCAGAGCGTTATGCTGCGACTGCCGCTCCTGCCAGGCCAGAGACTCTTTTTCGCGTTCAGCAAGCCAGGCTGCCTCTGTACCGTCTTCCGGCACCGCCAGCGACAGGGCATCAAGCGTGTTTTCCATCGCAGCGCGCGTTGCTAGAAGCTGCTGCTGGTAGAGTTGTTCCTGGGCTTCCTCTTCGTTCAGCTGGCTTTGCAGGGTCAGACGCTGGCTAAGCTGGTGGAGCTGCTGCTCGTACTGCTCCTGTTCAGCCAGCCAGGGAGCGATATCTTCCTGAATATTCAGGTTAACGTTCAGGGAACCACACACCGCCAGCCACTCTTTAGTGAGCGCTTGCTCTTCCTGCGAGAAGGTCTGCGCTTCGCTTGTTTCTCGCTGAAGCTGAGTATTGAGCGCATTCACCTGTCCGAGCACCAGCAGGCCTTCCTCTTTGAGAGCGGCGACCTCTTTTTCCATCGCATCCCGACGGCGCTGGTTTTCGGTGAGCACTAAGGCCTGGTACTGGGCAATCGCCGGATGCCCGGTGGAGCCGCAGAGCGGGCAGGGCTTCCCGGCTTCCAGTTCCGCCCGGTAGCTTTCCAGCTTTTTGATCTTCTCTTCCTGCTCACACAGGGTTTTGAGATCGAGATAGTGCTGGTTTTTCTCTTTGTACTGCTGACGGCGCAGCGTCAGGGTTTCGTTCAGTGTTGCCAGTTCACCCTGCGCCTTTTGCACGCTTTCGCCATTCTGGCGCAACCGCTGCTGCAGGGGCTGATAGCGGGCATGCAGGGTGGTCAGGCGCTGGCGTGCCCCGCGGGACTGGGTCTGGAGCGCCATCTCAGCGGCGGCCTGTTCCGCGCTGAGCGTCAGCGTGCTTTCCGGTAATCCGGCCAGCTTCTGGCGTAACTCCGTCAGACGCCGGGTCAGGGTCGCCATCTGCGTTTTGTCGCGGTTGAGCTGGGTAAAGTGCGCCCGCCAGCCGGCAATCTCCTGACTCCACTGGCGGAAGCGATCGTGTTCGGTGAGCCACTGGGTGAGCGCGTTCAGTTCGGTTTGCAGCTCATCGCGCGCGCGCAGGGCCCCGTTGCGAATGCGCGAGCGCAGCTCCACTCTGGACTGTAAGCGAGTATTCACCTCCTGCATCTGCTGCTCGGTTTGCGACAGAAGGGCAAGCTGCTCCTGCTGCCGCTCCCACTGCGGACGCAGCTGGGCCGCAGGCTGGGCCAGATGCAGCTTTTCCAGCTCGGGCATGGCGTCGGTCAGAGCCTGCTGCGCCTGCTGTTGGGCTGCCATCGACTGCTGTTGCTCACGCACAAGCTCATCGTGGCGGGTAAGCCATTGAAAATCTTTCTGTTGCGCCTGCTGCTGGGCCAGCAGCTGCGCTTCTTCGTCAGTAAGTACCTGCAAACCTTGCTGAAGCTGCTGCTGCTGTTCTTCACTGAGCAACACCACCCCGGCTGCCTGGGCCTGACGTTTCTCCAGCTCGCTGCGCGCCGCTTTATGTTTTTCAAATACCATAGCGGAAATCTGGCCGTAAATTTCCGTGCCGGTCAGCTCTTCCAGCAGTTCGGCGCGCTCTTTCGGTTTGGCGTTCAGGAAGGCGGCGAACTGTCCCTGAGATAAGAGCATTGAGCGGGTAAAGCGGTCGTAGTCGAGCCCGGTCAGGGAGGCGACCAGCTCCAGCTTGTCCTTTACTTTATCCGCCAGAATTTTGCCATCTTCACACTGGGCCAGCTCCACGCGGGGCACCTGCAGATTGCCGTCCGGCTGGTTACGCGCCCGGTTCTGGCTCCAGAAGGCACGATAGGCGATCCCTTTGACTTCAAACTCCACTTCGGCGAGGCACTCGGCGGTGTCGCGGGTCATCAGGTCGTTTTGCGACTGCGAGACCGTATTCAGGCGCGGCGTCTCGTGATAGAGCGCCAGGCAGATGGCGTCCAGCAGGGTGGTTTTACCCGCACCGGTCGGGCCGGTAATGGCAAACAGGCCATTGCTGAGGAAAGGCTCGGCGGTAAAGTCGATTTTCCATTCGCCCTTGAGGGAGTTGAGGTTTTTCAGGCGCAGGCTGAGAATTTTCATGCGTCATCCTCCTCATTGCTGAGGGCGTGGAGCGTGTGGCTGAACAGTTCGTTGAGCCGGGCACGCTGGGCATCATCCAGGGTTTCCTGTGCGAGGCGGCGCTCAAAAACTTCCTCCACCCGCAGCTCGCTGAGGGTTTCCCGCAGGCTGCTGGCCAGGCTCTTTTCGCGCTGCTCGCGGCTGCGGCGCACCAGCAGCACCTCCACCGGCAGATCTTCCGTCAGGTTCTGGATCTTGCGCTGCATGTCGTGCAGGTACTCATCGGTGGTGAGTTCGATATCCAGCCAGACGGGCGGCGTTTGTTCCACGCCGCGCCACTGCTCAAGCTGGGCGGTAATGGCCGCCAGATCGCCCTTCAGCACCGCCAGCGGCTGGGTAATGGGCACCTCAAGTGATTCGACGGCGCTAAGCTTACCCTGGTCGAAACTCACCAGATGCACGCATTTGCTTTTGCCGGTTTCATCAAAGCTGAGGGGAATAGGGGAGCCGCAGTAGCGAATATGCTCGCAGCCGCCAATCATCTGCGCCCGGTGGATGTGGCCCAGGGCGATATAGTCTGCCGCCGGGAAATGCTGGGCGGGAAAGGCATCCAGCGTACCGATATAGATGTCACGTACCGCGTCACTTTTACTGGCCCCGACGGTGGTGAGATGCCCGGTCGCGATAATCGGCAGCACGCTGTCGCCGCGAAGGGCGCAGGCCTGGGTATATTGATCGTCATAATAGTGGGTGATGGCTTTTAACAGCTGCTGCTGTTTCTCTGTCCCGGACAGACCCGCCTGGCTCTGCACCACGTCGCGCGGACGTAAAAAGGGGATTGGGCACAGCACCGCCCCGGGCGTGCCGTCGCGTCTGTTCAATATTTGCGGAGCATGGCCGGCGCTGGCGACCACGGTGGTATTCAAAAAAGCCAGGATCTCACGGGATTCATTCAACGTGGCGACGGAATCATGGTTGCCCGCTACTATCACCAGATGGCAGCCGGTTTTTTGCAGGTTCACCACGAAACGGTTATAGAGCTCGCGCGCATAGCTCGGCGGCGAGCCGGTATCGAAGATATCCCCGGCCACCAGGATGGCATCGACGTCCTGTGATTGCGCAGTCTCAAGCAGCCAGTTGAGGAACGCTTCATGTTCGGCGGCGCGGCTTTTGCTGTAAAAATTTTGTCCCAGATGCCAGTCCGAGGTGTGAAGTATGCGCATAACAGATCCGTGGCAAAAAAAGGTTAGCGGGATTATAAACTTTCAGGGTGACGAAGATAACCGTTACAATCGGGGCTGCCATAAAACAACGGCTTGCCATTATTAGCGGGTACGTTTTTCATAAATCTGTCATAAATCTGACGCATAATGACGCCGTATTACAAACATGTAACCTCAATAAGACAGGGCTAAGTATGGCGAGACGTATTCTGGTCGTAGAAGATGAAGCACCCATTCGCGAAATGGTCTGTTTCGTGCTCGAACAAAATGGCTTTCAACCGATAGAAGCCGAAGATTACGACAGCGCGGTGAATCAGCTCAACGAACCCTGGCCCGATCTGATCCTGCTTGACTGGATGTTGCCTGGCGGCTCTGGTCTGCAATTCATCAAATATATCAAACGTGAAGCGCTAACCCGCGATATCCCGGTGATGATGTTAACCGCCCGTGGCGAAGAGGAAGATCGCGTTCGTGGCCTGGAGACCGGCGCGGATGACTACATCACCAAACCCTTCTCCCCGAAAGAGCTGGTGGCACGCATTAAGGCCGTGATGCGACGTATTTCACCGATGGCGGTGGAAGAGGTGATTGAAATGCAGGGCCTGAGCCTGGATCCTACCTCGCACCGCGTGATGACCGGTGAAAACCCTCTTGATATGGGGCCGACCGAATTCAAACTGTTGCACTTCTTCATGACCCACCCGGAGCGCGTCTACAGCCGCGAGCAGTTGCTCAATAATGTCTGGGGCACTAACGTTTATGTTGAAGATCGAACGGTGGATGTTCACATTCGCCGTTTGCGTAAGGCACTCGAAACCAGCGGTCACGATCGCATGGTACAGACCGTCCGCGGCACGGGTTATCGTTTCTCCACCCGTTTCTGAACAATGACAGGAGTGTGACGCGTGCTGGAACGTCTGTCATGGAAAAGGCTCTGTTTTGAACTGATACTTTGCTGTATCCCGGCCCTGATCCTCGGGGCCTTAATCGGTTATTTACCCTGGTTTTTACTGGCAGCGGTCACAGGACTGCTGATCTGGCATTTCTGGAATTTGCTCCGCCTGTCATGGTGGCTGTGGGTTGACAGAAGTATGACGCCGCCGCCCGGCAGCGGAAGCTGGGAACCTCTTCTGTATGGCCTGCACCAGATGCAGATGCGTAATAAAAAACGCCGTCGTGAGCTGGGCAGTCTGATCAAACGCTTTCGCAGCGGCGCGGAATCGCTGCCGGATGCGGTGATACTCACCACCGAAGAGGGAACAATGTTCTGGTGCAACGGTCTGGCACAACAGCTGCTGGGCCTGCGCTGGCCGGATGATAACGGGCAAAACATTCTCAACCTGCTGCGTTATCCGGAGTTCACGCAGTATCTGAAAAAACGCGACTTCACCCGCCCGCATAATCTGGTGCTCAACAACGGTCGTCATCTGGAGATCCGCGTGATGCCCTACAGCGACAAACAGTGGCTGATGGTGGCGCGCGACGTGACGCAAATGCACCAGCTCGAAGGGGCGCGGCGCAACTTCTTCGCCAACGTCAGCCACGAATTACGCACCCCGCTGACGGTGCTGCAGGGCTATCTGGAGATGATGCAGGAGCAGACCCTGGAGGGTGCGCCGCGGGAAAAAGCGCTGCAGACCATGCGCGAGCAGACGCAACGCATGGAAGGCCTGGTGAAGCAGTTGCTGACCCTCTCGCGCATTGAGGCGGCTCCGACCCTGGCGCTGAATGAAACGATCGATGTGCCGATGATGCTGCGGATGTTAGAGCGCGAAGCGCAGACCTTAAGCCAGCAGCAGCACCAGCTTACCTTCGAGGTGGATAACACCCTGAAAGTGCGCGGCAGTAACGACGAGCTGCGCAGCGCGATCTCGAACCTGGTCTATAACGCGGTGAATCATACCCCCGCCGGGACCCACATCACCGTGCGCTGGCAGCATGTGCCCACGGGGGCGGAGTTCAGCGTTGAGGACAATGGCCCGGGGATCGGTCCGGAGCATATTCCTCGTCTGACCGAGCGTTTTTATCGGGTGGATAAAGCGCGTTCCCGGCAGACGGGCGGCAGCGGCCTGGGGCTGGCGATTGTTAAGCATGCCATCAATCACCACGACAGCCGTCTCGATATCGTCAGTACGCCGGGTAAGAGCACGCGTTTCAGCTTCGTGATCCCGGAACGTTTAATTGCCAGTAACAGCGCCTGACGGCGTCACTGTAATCAGATATTGCCACAGGCCAGCGTATGCTGGCCTGTTTGCTTTGCAGTCAACCGAAGCGCGGGTAAATTTTATACGCCTGTTGCTTTTTTGTTCGCATGATTAGCCATGAGTTTTTCTTATAAATGGTGTAATGTTCCACGCTCATCTTTCAGGCTGGCATATTGTTCTGGTTTTCAGATCCCATATTGCCTTTAAACGTTATAAGCGTTTAAATTGCCCCCCTGATATCGTCGGACAGACTGTATTTGCGTGGTAAATCGAAAAACTATTCTTCTCCACGCCGGTAGGAAAGCATTTCCCGCTGAGGTTGCACATTTTTTCCGCTGTTTTGTTCCGCAACGGATAGCGAAAAATTCAACGTTTTCAACACCACATCCACAGGCAGTAAGGTTTTATGACCCATCAATTGAAATCGCGCGATATCATCGCGCTGGGCTTTATGACATTTGCGCTGTTCGTTGGCGCTGGCAACATCATCTTTCCTCCCATGGTTGGCTTACAGGCGGGTGAACACGTCTGGACGGCGGCTATTGGCTTTTTAATTACCGCCGTAGGTCTGCCGGTACTGACCGTCGTTGCGCTGGCGAAAGTTGGCGGCGGCGTTGACAGCCTCAGCGCGCCGATTGGCAAGGTGGCCGGGGTGATGCTGGCCGTGGTCTGCTACCTGGCGATCGGCCCGCTGTTCGCGACGCCGCGTACCGCGACCGTCTCCTTCGAAGTGGGGATTGCCCCGCTGACCGGCGACGGCCCGCTGCCGCTGTTTATCTACAGCCTGGTTTACTTCGCCATCGTGATTCTGGTGTCGCTCTATCCGGGCAAGCTGCTGGATACCGTGGGTAACTTCCTGGCACCAATGAAGATCCTGGCGCTGGTGGTACTGGCTGTTGCGGCGATTATCTGGCCTGCCGGCCCGCTGAGCTCCGCGACCGAAGCGTACCAGAATGCGGCATTCTCTAACGGATTTGTGAACGGCTATCTGACCATGGATACGCTGGGCGCGATGGCGTTCGGTATCGTGATCGTTAACGCTGCGCGTTCCCGCGGCGTGACCGAAGCGCGTCTGCTGACCCGTTACACCGTCTGGGCTGGCCTGATGGCGGGCGCAGGGCTGGCGCTGCTCTATCTGGCGCTGTTCCGTCTCGGTTCCGACAGCAGCGTGCTGGTTGACCAGGGCGCTAACGGTGCGGCAATCCTGCATGCGTACGTTCAGCACACCTTTGGTGGCGCGGGAAGCATGATGCTGGCTATCCTGATCTTCCTGGCCTGTCTGGTGACGGCGGTTGGTCTGACCTGTGCCTGTGCAGAGTTCTTTGCCCAGTACGTGCCGCTCTCTTACCGCACGCTGGTGTTTATCCTGGGCGGCTTCTCCATGGCGGTGTCGAACCTCGGTCTGAGCCACCTGATTCAGGTCTCCATTCCGGTGTTGACCACCATCTACCCGCCGTGCATCGTGCTGGTCGTGCTGAGCTTCACCCGCGGCTGGTGGAACAATTCCACACGAATTATCGCGCCGGCCATGTTTATCAGTCTGCTTTTTGGTATGCTTGACGGCATTAAGGCATCTGCTATCAGCGCCATTCTGCCTGCCTGGACACAGCGTCTGCCGCTGTCCGAACAGGGTCTGGCGTGGTTGATGCCTACCGTTGTTGCACTGGTACTGGCAATTATCTGGGATCGTGCTGCAGGGCGTCAGGTTACATCGAACGCGCACTAATCAACGGCTGAATGTTTAACCACGGGGCGTAATGCCCCGTGGTTTTTTGTTTTTTTTAGTCTGAAATGGCATGACAACAAATGGAAAGCACTAACAAACTCAAGCGTGGATTGAGCGCCCGTCACATCCGCTTTATGGCGCTGGGTTCTGCAATCGGTACTGGTCTTTTTTATGGCTCGGCAGATGCCATCAAAATGGCCGGTCCCAGCGTTCTGCTGGCGTATCTTATCGGCGGTGTTGCCGCTTACATCATCATGCGTGCGCTGGGGGAGATGTCGGTACATAACCCGTCAGCCAGCTCCTTCTCCCGCTATGCGCAAGAAAACTTAGGCCCGCTTGCTGGCTATATCACCGGCTGGACCTACTGCTTCGAAATCCTGATTGTCGCTATCGCCGACGTAACGGCGTTCGGCATTTATATGGGCGTCTGGTTCCCGACCGTGCCGCACTGGATCTGGGTGCTCAGCGTGGTGCTGATCATCTGCGCCATCAACCTGATGAGCGTGAAGGTGTTTGGCGAGCTGGAGTTCTGGTTCTCCTTCTTTAAAGTCGCCACCATTATCATCATGATTGCTGCCGGTATCGGCATCATTATCTGGGGTATCGGCAACGGCGGAGAGCCGACCGGGATCCACAATCTGTGGAGCAACGGCGGTTTCTTCAGTAACGGCTGGATAGGCATGGTGATGTCGCTGCAGATGGTGATGTTTGCCTACGGCGGGATCGAAATCATCGGTATTACCGCCGGTGAAGCCAAAGATCCTGAGAAGTCCATCCCGCGCGCCATCAACTCGGTGCCGATGCGTATCCTGGTCTTCTATGTGGGCACGCTGTTTGTGATCATGTCCATCTACCCGTGGAACCAGGTTGGTACCAACGGCAGCCCGTTCGTGCTGACGTTCCAGCATCTGGGGATCACCTTTGCCGCCAGCATTCTTAACTTCGTGGTGCTGACCGCCTCGCTTTCCGCCATCAATGCCGACGTCTTCGGCGTGGGGCGTATGCTGCACGGCATGGCCGAGCAGGGCAGTGCGCCGAAGGCATTCGCCAAAACCTCCAGCCGCGGTACGCCGTGGGTGACGGTGCTGGTGATGACCGTGGCGCTGCTGCTGTCGGTCTACCTCAACTACATCATGCCGGAGAACGTCTTCCTGGTGATTGCGTCGCTGGCGACCTTTGCCACCGTCTGGGTGTGGATCATGATTCTGATGTCGCAGATTGGCTTCCGCCGCCGTCTGTCGCCGGAAGAGGTAAAAGCGCTGAAGTTTAAGGTGCCGGGCGGCGTGGCAAGTACCGTTGCTGGCCTGATCTTCCTGGTCTTTATTATCGGCCTGATTGGTTACCATCCGGAAACCCGCATCTCGCTGTATGTCGGCTTTGCGTGGATTGCGCTGCTGCTGGTGGGCTGGGTGTTTAAACGCCGCCGCGAGCGTCAGTTAGCGCAAGTGCAGTAACAGCAATGCCCGGCAAACGCCGGGCATTTTTCTCCTCCCCCTTCCTCCTCCCCCAATAAACCTCTCCGTGAGGAGTGAACATCAACTACCCTGTGGCAAGGTGACCTCATTTCTGGGAAAGGGGATAAAAGATGTTGAATGCATGGCACCTGCCGGTTGCCCCATTTGTTAAGCAAAACAACGATAAACTTGTCATCACGCTGTGGCTGACGGGCGAGAATTTGCCTGAGCGGGTGACGCTGCGCGCTGAAATCGATAATGAAGAGACGTCGCTGAAAATGCAGAAGCAGCGCAGCCAGCCGCAACCCGGCGTAACGGCCTGGCGGGCCACCCTCGACGTGGAGAAAGGGCAGCCGCGCCGCCGCTACAGCTTTAAGATGCTCTGGCATAACCGCCAGCTGTGGTTCACCCCGCAGGGTTTCAGCCGTTTTCCACCGGCGCGGCTGGAGCAGTTTGCCGTCGATTACCCCGATGCCGGGCCGCAGTGGGTGGCCGACCAGGTCTTTTATCAGATCTTCCCGGACCGCTTTGCCCGCAGCCAGCGGCGCAACCCGGAACTGGATCGAACCTATCATCACCATGCCGCGGGGCATGAGACGCTCTTCCGGGAGTGGGATGAGCCGGTAACCGCCCAGGCAGGGGGATCGACGTTTTACGGTGGCGATCTCGACGGCATCAGCGAGAAGCTGCCCTATCTGAAAAAACTGGGCGTCACGGCGCTCTACCTCAACCCGGTGTTTGTCGCCCCCAGCGTGCATAAATACGACACCGAAGATTATCGCCACGTGGACGAGCGCTTTGGCGGCGACGTCGCCCTGTTACGCCTGCGGGAGAACACCCACCGGGAGGGGATGCGCCTGATCCTCGACGGCGTGTTCAACCACAGCGGTGATTCCCACGCCTGGTTCGACCGCCACAACCGGGGGACGGGCGGGGCCTGCCATAACCCGGACTCGGCCCAGCGGGACTGGTACAGCTTTGACGACGAGGGCCGCGCCCTCGACTGGCTGGGCTACGCCAGCCTGCCGAAGCTGGATTATCAGTCGTCCGGGGTGGTGGATGAGATCTACGGCGGCGAGGACAGCATTGTTCGTCACTGGCTGAAAGCGCCGTGGAGCATGGATGGCTGGCGGCTGGACGTGGTGCACATGCTCGGCGAAGGCGGCGGGGCGCGCCATAATCTGCAGCACGTCACCGGGATCACCCGTTCGGCAAAAGAGGCCAATCCAGAGGCTTTCGTCTTTGGTGAACATTTTGGCGACGCCCGCCAGTGGTTACAGGCTGATGCAGAAGATTCGGCGATGAACTATCGCGGCTTCACCTTCCCGCTGTGGGGTTTCCTCGCCAATACCGATATCTCCTACGATCCGCAGCAGATTGATGCGGAAACCTGCATGAGATGGATGGATAACTACCGCGCCAGCCTTTCCCATCAGCAGCAGCTGCGCATGTTTAACCAGCTCGACAGTCACGACACCGCCCGCTTTAAGTCGTTGCTCGGCAAAGATGTCGCCCGCCTGCCGCTGGCCATCACCTGGCTGTTCACCTGGCCTGGGGTGCCGTGTATTTACTATGGCGATGAGGTGGGGCTCGACGGCAATAACGATCCGTTCTGCCGGAAGACCTTCCCGTGGGAGGATGAAAAACAGGACAAAACCCTGCTGGCGCTCTACCAGCGGTTAATCAGGCTGCGCAAGCAGAATCAGGCCCTGCGCTACGGCGGCTGTCAGGTAGTGTACGCCCACGACAACGTGGTGGTGTTTATGCGCGTCTACAACCAGCAGCGGGTGCTGGTGGCCATTAACCGGGGCGATGCCTGTGAAGTGGTGATGGACGATTCGCCGCTGCTCAACGTTAAGCAGTGGCAGCTGAAAGAGGGGAAAGGCGTGGCGCAGGACGGCGTGCTGTCGCTCCCGGCGATCTCGGCTTGCGTCTGGTTCGGTAATTAATTTGCTGTACGGCAGGTGCTGAGCGCCTGCCGCCTGCTTTTCGGGTGGGAAGAATTTCTGAAAAGCGACTAGTTTTACAGTCAGAGATAGCGGAAATGCAACAATTTGTGTCAATCTGCGTAACCCATATACGGTGGAAGGTGGAAACATGGATGAGCTACTGATCTTTGGCTGCATTGTTTTATTGTTCGTGGGGGTGGTGGTGCCGATCCTCGCGATTGTCGCCCTTAACCGCACCTCGGCGTTTCGCTTTGAGCTAACGGTTCTGCGCCGCCGTCTTGAGGAGCTTGAACAGCGCGGCGTGGCAGAAAAACCTGCGATGCCGCAGGCTGAAGCGGTGACAACTGCGCCGACACTTGTGGCCCCGGAACCGGTCGTCGTCGCCGTTGTGCCCGAGCCTGCCGATCCCTGGCTCTCCCGGGCGAAGCCTGCACCCGCTGCCCGGGAGCCAGACCCTGTTAACGCGGTCACTAAAGACCCGGAGCCTTCTGCCCTTGGCGGCATGGTTACCTCGCTGGTACGCTGGTTTATGCAGGGTAACCCGCTGGCGAAGCTCGGTATTTTGCTCCTGTTCTTCGGCCTCTCATTCCTGCTGCGCTATACGGTTGAACATTCACTCTTCCCTCTGGAATTACGTCTCGTCGCGGCCGCGCTGTTTGCTCTTGTGCTGCTGGCGACAGGTTGGCGATTACGTCATAAACAGCCGGTTTATGCCCTGATATTACAGGGGGGCGCGACAGGCGCGCTCTATCTCACCGTTTTTGGCGCGTTCCGCCTGTGGCAAATGCTGCCGATGACCCTGGCGTTTGCGCTGCTGGTGGTGATTTGTGCCGCGAGCGTGGGGCTGGCGATTTTACAAAAGGCGCTCAGTCTGGCGATGCTGGCAAGCCTCGGCGGTTATCTGGCGCCGCTGCTTCTCTCCAGCGGCAGCGGCAACCACGTGGCGCTGTTCTCGTTTTATCTTCTGCTTTCCGTGGGCATTCTTGCCATCAGCATCTGGCAGCACTGGCGGGAGCTGAATCTGCTCGGCCTGGCCTTCACCTTTGGCGTCGGGGCATTATGGGGAGCAAATGCTTACCAGCCCGCGTACTACCTGAGCTGTCAGCTGTTCCTGATCGCAAATACGATCCTTTTCGGCGTGCTGAGCGTGGCGCTGTCGCTGCGTGCGCAGGAGAAGGGGAAACAACTTATTGATGGCGTGCTGCTGTTTGCGCCGCCCCTGGTGGGCTTTGGCATGCAGTACGCCATTACCCGGCACTGGGAGTATGGACCAGCCCTCAGCGCGTTGGGGTACGGCGGTTTCTATGTCGCATTAGCCTGGCTGGCCTTGCGTCGCTACCCTTCGCTGGGGAAACCGCTGGTCCTGGCTGCGCTGGCGCTTGGCGGCGCCTTTATCACCCTCGCTATCCCGCTGGCGCTCTCGGCGCGCTGGACGTCGATGGCCTGGGCGCTGGAAGGGTTGGGGATTCTCTGGCTGGGGGTACAGCAGCACCAGCGACGCATGACGTACAGCGGCACGGCGCTGCTGGTTCTGGCGCTGTGCAGCGCGGTTTGGGCGCAGGTAAATGGCACGGTGCCGCTGTCTCTGATGCTGATCTTCGCGGTTCTCAGCCTGTGCTGGCTGGCGGGGGCATGGCTGTGGCGTGCGGTCCAGCTTCAGGTCAGCCTGGGGCTTCTCGCAGGCGGACTACTTTTCTGGCTGGTCGCGCTGGCGGGCGCATCGCAGTGGGTGCTGAACAATGACTCACGGGTGATGGCGGGCGTGCTGGGGTTGCTGGCGATCTCGGTCTGGGGCTGGCGCGGCGTTGCGGGGCGGCTGGCGTGGCAGGCGCTGGATCACAGTAAATGGCTGCTGTGGCCCATGATGCTGGTGGTGCTGCTGTACCAGATATCACAGCAGCAGATCTTCGCTGCCGGCTGGTCGAACCTGGCGTGGTGTGTTGCGTTACCCGCGGCGGTGGCGCTGCTCTGGCGCGACGGAGCGGCATTGCCGCCGCGGCTGTCCAGGATTGCGCATTTGTCGCTTTTCTGGATGGTTCTGCTGGCGCTGGCGATGGAGCTTTTCTGGTTTGCACGCGATCTGCCGTGGGGCATGGCGGCCTGGGGAAGCGGCTTGATGATGGCGGCGGGTGGCCTGGCGATCTTCCTGATTAACGAGGCGGTGGGGCGAAACATCTGGCCATTCCGCGTCTGGCCTGCGCTGTATGGGGTACAGGCGATGCTGCCGGTCGCGGCGGCGTTGACAGGCCTGTTAGTGCTGAGCAACTTCCAGGATGGCGTGGTTTATCGTCAGACCTGGCTGCCGTTAATCAATCCGCTGGAGGAGGGGGCGGCCCTGGCGTTGCTGGGGCTGGTGATGCTGTATCGCGCGGCGTTGCGCTACTTCCCGGTCTATATCGCGGTCTCCCGCCCCTGGCCGGTTGTCGCCTTGCTCGCCCTGAGCTGCTGGTGGCTGAACGGCATGCTGCTGCGGGCCCTGGCCTGGTACGGAGAAATTGCCTGGGACGCGGACGCGCTGTGGCATTCGCGGCTGGTGCAGACCTGCTTTGCGCTGGTCTGGATGCTGGCGGCGCTGGTGGTGATGCTCCATGCCACCCGGCGTCACTCCCGCCACCAGTGGCTGTGCGGCGCGGTGCTGCTGGGAATTGTAATTGTGAAACTGATGCTGGTGGACAGCGCGGGCGGCGGCGGGCTGGCGCGGGCAATCGCGTTTATCGGCGTGGCTATTCTGGTGTTAATCGTCGGGTATTTCTCCCCGTTACCGCCAAAAGCAGGAGAAGCAAAATGAAATGGATGAGAGCGGTGTTATGGGGCGTGCTGTTCAGTGCCGCCGGGGCGGCCTCGGGCAACGATAAGGCAGGGGAAACGCCGCAGGATTACGCCACGGGGATGTCGCTTGGAACGGTCGACGCATCGCCCTGGTATCGCGTTGCGCTGCCCCAGGCGGTCTATCAGACCACGGCCTGGCTGGACCTGCGTGATGTGCGGGTCTTTAACCATCGGGGTGACGCTGTGCCCTTTGCGCTCGACGTGCAAAAACAGCAGCCGGTGGCGCCAGAAACGGTGGATCTGCGGCTTTTCCCGCTGGACAGGGCGCCGGTCTCGTCGGCTGAACAGCAGGAAAAGGGGTCGGCATCCGTTGTTTTACGCTCCAGGAGCGGGATTGAAATCCATCTGGAAAGCGACGAGGTAAAAAGGTTCGGCCAGAGTTATCTACTGACGTTGCCCGAGGAGAGAAAAGATCCGCTTTATCTGGCGCAACTGCGCCTGAACTGGAACACGCCGCCGGGTAACTGGCAGGGGAAAGCGTCGGTCTATGCCAGCGAGGATCTCCGCTACTGGCGACAGGTGCAGGAAGATGCGCCTCTGATGGATCTGACCCGTGACAACGATCGGCTGAAGATGGATACCATCAGCGCCCGTCTGATGCTCTCCGGGGAAGGGACGCGATACCTGCTGGTGATCCTCGATTCGCAAAGCCCGGCGCTGGCCCTGAACGGCGTCAGCGCCATTACCGATAGCCGCGAGCCGGAACCTGAACGCGTGGTGATCGCTGCCCGGGCCGAAAAAGCGGGCGATGACCAGGTCGTCTGGCGCTGGAAAAAGCCGCAGCCGCTGACTTCGCTCAGGATCACCCTGTCACATGAAGGGGTCTTGCCGGTGGAGTTGAGCTGGCGCAGTGGCGAAAAAGAGCCCTGGCAGCCGCTGAGCAAAACCGTGCTCTACCAGCTGGATGGTAAACGTTCGGACGATATCCTGCTTTCCGGTCAGCCGGTTGAAGCGGTGCGGATGGTGACCATCAATACCCGCCTGCCCGAGACGCTGCCTGAGATGAGCGGCGCGCGCGACAGCTATCAGCTGGTGTTCAATGCCCAGGGCAAAGGCCCCTATATGCTGGCCTGGGGAAACCGGGCGGCACAGAAGGCAGACATTGGGCTGGATATGCTGATCCCGGCATCGCTGCGTAACACCCACCCGGTAAACGCGCTGCCGCGGGCGCTGGCGCAAGAGGACGTCACTTTGGGCGGCGAAGAACGACTGACGGCGACCTCGGTTGCCGAGCAACAGGCACGCTGGAAAACGCTGCTGGTGTGGGGCGCGCTGCTGCTCGGGGTTGGAGCGCTGGCGCTGATGGCCTGGCGTATCTGGCGGGAAGTGAAAAAAGACGGGGCGGCTTAACGGCATAAAAAAGGCCCGCATCTGCGGGCCTTTCTCGTAAACCGTGCCGATTACAGGCTGGATACGTTCTCGGTCAGGTATTTAGCAACGCCTGCCGGAGAGGCTGCCATACCTTCTTTACCTTTTTCCCACTGAGCCGGGCACACTTCACCGTGCTCTTCGTGGAACTGCAGCGCGTCAACCATACGCAGCATTTCGTCGATGTTACGACCCAGTGGCAGATCGTTCACAACCTGGTGACGAACGATGCCGTTCGCGTCGATCAGGAAGGAGCCACGCAGTGCAACGCCAGCGTCCGGATGTTCGATACCGTAAGCCTGCTGGATTTCACGTTTGATGTCCGCAACCATTGCGTATTTCACTGGACCGATGCCGCCGTTGTCGACAGGGGTGTTACGCCATGCGTTGTGTACAAACTCAGAGTCGAAGGAGACGCCAACCACTTCCACGCCACGCTTCTGGAATTCTTCGTAACGCTTGTCGAACGCGATCAGCTCAGACGGGCAAACGAAGGTGAAGTCCATTGGCCAGAAGAACAGAACGGTCGCTTTACCGTTGGTGTGCTGCTTGAAGTTGAAGTTTTCAACGATTTCACCGCTGCCCAGAACGGCTGCTGCTGTAAAATCCGGAGCCGGACGAGTTACCAGAACCATATGATTCTCCTGTGATTACTAAGGTTATTTAGAACGCAACGCGGGCCAGTATAGAGAGTGTTCGTCCTAAAGACAAAGAGGCGCTGACAATCGTTAACCCAGCTTTTACCTATCAATCACATTTATATTAAAGCTGCTTATGCTTCGCCTGCTCCATCATCCGGGGATAGAACTGCCAGAAGCGCTGCTCCAGCGCGTCGTAATGGGCGTCCAGATCCTGCCAGGAGTCGCGCAGGGCGTCGAGACGCGGGCGGCGGCTGGCCATGCCGTTGAGCACCCGCTGAATGAAATCCATCTCGCTGTAGCGCTCCAGCCAGCGCTCCGACCACAGATAGTTGTTCAGATTCACAAAGCGCGGCGGAGAGTCGGGCAGGATAATCGCCACCTGGGCATGGGCATAGCGCACGAACGCCGGCAGCGGCATCTCGGGGGAGAGTTGCGCCCAGTGGCGGGAGACAAAGTGATCCCACATCACATCCAGCGTAATGGGTGCTACCCGGCGGGTTTCCGGGCGGAACCACTCTTTGGCCTCTTTCACTTCGGGCAGATTGTCGGTGAGAACATCGATCCGGCGATGCATGAAAATGCCCTCCACGACGTCGGCGGGGTAATCCTCAGCAGGGTTGCCGCGCACGAAGTCGGCCAGCAAATTGCCGGAAAGGGAGCTGTCAGCGAGATGGGCGAGGTGCAGGTGAGCGAGAAAATTCATGCGATTCGTTATCCGAAGCGAGGCTAGTTGTTGCAGCAAAGAGGTGTGAGCACTAGACTAAGCCGCCTGTTTTTAAGTCACGAGTATATGCCATGCGCGTCGCCGATTTCTCCTTTGATTTACCCGAGTCCCTGATTGCCCACTATCCTATGCCTGAGCGCAGTAGCTGCCGCTTATTGTCGCTGGATGGGCCGACGGGGGCGCTGACGCACGGTACTTTCACCGATCTGCTCGACAAGCTCAACCCGGGCGACCTGCTGGTGTTCAACAACACCCGCGTGATCCCGGCCCGTCTGTTCGGCCGCAAAGCCAGCGGCGGCAAGATTGAAGTGCTGGTCGAAAGAATGCTCGATGATAAACGTATTCTGGCACATATTCGCGCTTCCAAAGCCCCTAAGCCGGGCGCGGAGCTGCTGCTGGGCGATGACGAGAGCATTAAAGCGACCATGACTGCGCGCCACGATGCGCTGTTTGAAGTCGAGTTTAACGACGAGCGCACGGTGCTGGATATCCTTAACGCTATCGGCCACATGCCGCTGCCGCCGTACATTGAACGTCCGGATGAAGAGGCTGACCGCGAGCTATATCAGACCGTCTACAGCCAGAAGCCGGGTGCCGTAGCGGCGCCGACGGCGGGCCTGCACTTTGATGAACCTCTGCTGGAAAAACTGCGTGCGAAGGGCATTGAGATGGCCTTTGTGACGCTGCACGTCGGCGCGGGAACCTTCCAGCCGGTGCGCGTTGACAGCATTGAAGACCACATCATGCACTCCGAATATGCCGAAGTACCGCAGGGGGTTGTCGATGCAGTGATGGCGGCGAAAGCGCGCGGTAACCGCGTCATTGCCGTTGGTACAACGTCGGTTCGCTCGCTGGAAAGCGCCGCGCAGGCCGCCAAAAATGACCTGATCGAGCCGTTCTTCGGCGATACTCAAATCTTCATCTACCCGGGTTATCAATATCAGGTGATCGACGCCCTGGTGACCAATTTCCACCTGCCGGAGTCAACCCTGATCATGCTGGTATCGGCCTTTGCTGGTTATCAAAACACCATGAATGCCTACAAGGCTGCGGTAGAACAAAAATATCGCTTTTTTAGTTACGGTGACGCGATGTTTATCACGTACAATCCGCAGGCTTTGAATGAGCGTGTCGGGGAATAAGTCCGCGACAGCAGAATAATGTGTTGGACTGTTTTTCTGGCACAGAGGAATAAGAATGAAATTTGAACTTGATACCACCGACGGTCGCGCTCGCCGTGGCCGTCTGGTGTTCGATCGCGGCGTAGTCGAAACGCCAGCCTTTATGCCTGTGGGCACTTACGGCACCGTAAAAGGGATGACGCCGGAAGAAGTCGAAGCCACAGGCGCGCAAATTATCCTCGGCAACACCTTCCACCTGTGGCTGCGCCCGGGCCAGGAAGTGATGAAGCTGCACGGCGATCTGCATGACTTTATGCAGTGGAAAGGCCCAATCCTGACCGACTCCGGCGGCTTCCAGGTCTTCAGCCTCGGCGATATCCGTAAGATCACCGAAAAGGGCGTGCATTTCCGCAACCCGATCAACGGCGACCCGATTTTCCTCGATCCAGAAAAATCGATGGAGATTCAGTACGATCTCGGTTCCGACATCGTAATGATCTTCGACGAATGTACGCCATACCCGGCGGACTGGGACTACGCCAAGCGCTCGATGGAGATGTCGCTGCGTTGGGCGAAGCGCAGCCGCGACCGTTTTGACTCTCTGCAGAACAAAAATGCGCTGTTCGGCATTATTCAGGGAAGCGTTTACGAAGATTTACGCGATATCTCTGTTAAAGGTCTGGTAGAGATAGGTTTTGATGGCTACGCTGTCGGCGGTCTGGCTGTGGGAGAGCCGAAGGAAGATATGCACCGTATTCTGGAGCATGTTTGCCCGCAAATTCCAACAGATAAACCTCGATACCTGATGGGCGTCGGTAAGCCAGAAGACCTGGTTGAAGGCGTGCGTCGCGGCATTGATATGTTCGACTGCGTTATGCCGACCCGCAACGCCCGTAATGGCCACCTGTTCGTGACCGACGGCGTGGTAAAAATCCGTAATGCGAAGTATAAAAGCGACACCAGCCCGCTCGATGCCGAGTGCGATTGCTATACCTGTCGCAATTATTCTCGTGCCTATTTGCATCATCTTGATCGTTGTAATGAAATATTAGGCGCGCGTCTCAACACGATTCATAACCTTCGCTATTACCAGCGCTTAATGGCTGGTTTACGCAAGGCTATTGAAGAAGGTAAATTAGAGAGCTTCGTGACCGATTTTTACCAACGTCAGGGTCGGGATGTCCCACCTTTGAACGTTGATTAATTTATTTAATGAGGGAATTTTAATGAGCTTTTTTATTTCTGATGCGGTAGCGGCAACAGGTGCACCGGCGCAGGGCAGCCCGATGTCTCTGATTCTGATGCTGGTGGTGTTCGGTCTGATCTTCTATTTCATGATCCTGCGTCCACAGCAGAAGCGCACCAAAGAGCACAAAAAGCTGATGGACTCCATCGCGAAAGGCGATGAAGTGCTGACTAACGGTGGTCTGGTTGGTCGTGTGAGCAAAGTTGCTGATAACGGCTACATCGTCATCGCACTGAACGATACCACTGAAGTGGTTATCAAACGTGACTTCGTTGCTGCCGTTCTGCCGAAAGGCACCATGAAAGCGCTGTAATTAACTTTTCCCAAAGGGAACTGCCGTGTTAAACCGTTATCCTTTGTGGAAGTACATCATGCTGGTCGTCGTCATTGTCGTCGGCCTGCTGTATGCGCTTCCCAACCTGTATGGTGAGGATCCGGCTGTTCAAATCACTGGCGCGCGCGGCGTCGCCGCCAGTGAGCAAACGCTGATCCAGGTCCAGAAAACGTTACAAGAAGAAAAAATTACCGCTAAGTCTGTGGCACTGGAAGAGGGCGCAATTCTTGCTCGCTTCGACTCCACCGACACGCAGCTCCGCGCTCGTGAAGCGCTGATGGGCGTGATGGGTGATAAATATGTCGTGGCGTTGAACCTTGCTCCTGCAACTCCGCGTTGGTTAGCTGCTATTAACGCTGAGCCGATGAAACTCGGTCTCGACCTGCGTGGTGGCGTTCACTTCCTGATGGAAGTGGATATGGAAACCGCACTCGGAAAACTTCAGGAACAAAACATTGATAGCCTGCGCAGCGATCTGCGCGATAAAGGCATCCCTTACACCACCGTGCGTAAGGAAGATAACTACGGGATGAGCATCGCGTTTCGCGACAGCAACGCCCGCGACCAGGCGATGGATTACCTGACCCAGCGTCACCGCGATCTGGTGCTCTCTTCTCAGGGTAGCAACCAGCTGCGTGCGGTGATGACCGATGTGCGTCTGAAAGAAGCGCGTGAATACGCGGTTCAGCAGAACATCAACATCCTGCGTAACCGTGTTAACCAACTCGGCGTAGCTGAACCGCTGGTACAGCGTCAGGGTGCTGACCGTATCGTGGTTGAACTGCCGGGTATCCAGGATACCGCGCGTGCGAAAGAGATTCTGGGCGCAACCGCGACGCTGGAATTCCGTCTGGTGAACACCAACGTCGATCAGTCTGCTGTTGCCTCTGGCCGCGTGCCGGGCGACTCAGAGGTGAAACAGACCCGTGAAGGCCAGCCGGTTGTCATGTACAAACGCGTGATCCTGACCGGTGACCACATCACTGACTCGACCTCCAGCCAGGACGAATACAACCAGCCGCAGGTTAACATCTCGCTGGATAGCGCGGGTGGTAACATCATGTCTAACTTCACCAAGGACAACATCGGCAAACCGATGGCGACCCTGTTCGTGGAGTACAAAGACAGCGGTAAGAAAGATGCCAACGGTCGTTCCGTGCTGGTGAAAGAGGAAGAGGTGATTAACATCGCCAATATCCAGTCTCGTCTGGGTAACAGCTTCCGTATCACCGGTATCAGCAACCCGAACGAAGCCCGCCAGCTCTCGCTGCTGCTGCGTGCCGGTGCGCTGATTGCGCCGATTCAGATTGTTGAAGAGCGTACCATCGGTCCAACGCTGGGTATGCAGAACATCACTCAGGGTCTGGAAGCCTGTCTGGCCGGCCTGGCGATCTCCATCATCTTCATGGTCTTCTTCTATAAGAAGTTTGGTCTGATTGCGACGTCGGCGCTGATTGCCAACCTGGTGCTGATTATCGGCATTATGTCCCTGATACCAGGGGCGACGCTGACCATGCCAGGCATTGCGGGTATCGTCTTAACCCTTGCGGTTGCGGTGGATGCCAACGTACTGATTAACGAACGTATCAAAGAAGAGCTCAGCAACGGTCGCTCAGTCCAACAGGCGATTGATGAAGGCTACCGTGGCGCATTCAGCTCCATCTTCGATGCGAACGTAACAACACTGATTAAGGTTCTTATCCTGTATGCAGTGGGTACTGGCGCGATCAAGGGCTTTGCTATCACCACCGGTATCGGTGTGGCAACGTCAATGTTTACCGCTATTGTCGGCACCCGTGCCATCGTGAACCTGCTGTACGGCGGCAAGCGCGTTAAAAAGCTGTCTATCTGAGGAGTGCGTTGTGGCACAGGAATATACTGTTGAACAATTGAACTACGGCCGTAAAGTCTGGGACTTTATGCGCTGGGACTACTGGGCCTTCGGCATTTCAGGTTTTCTGCTGATCCTGTCCCTCGCCATTATTGGCGTGAAAGGCTTCAACTGGGGTCTTGATTTCACCGGCGGTACGGTGATTGAGATCACCCTGGAAAAACCGGTCGACATGGACCAGATGCGTATCTCGCTTGAGAAAGCGGGCTTTGAAGAGCCGCTGCTGCAGAACTTCGGCAGCAGCCGCGACATCATGGTGCGCATGCCGCCAGTGAAGGATGCCAACGGCAGCCAGGAGCTGGGCAGCAAGGTTGTACAGGTGGTTAATGAAACGACCAGCCAGAATGCAACGGTAAAACGTATTGAATTCGTTGGCCCGAGCGTCGGTGCGGATCTGGCCCAGACCGGTGCGATGGCACTGCTGGTGGCGCTGCTCTGTATCCTGACCTATGTCGGTTTCCGCTTTGAGTGGCGTCTGGCTGCCGGGGTGGTAATCGCCCTGGCGCACGACGTGGTAATCACCATGGGCGTTCTGTCGCTGTTCCATATCGAGATCGACCTGACCATTGTGGCCTCGTTGATGTCGGTTATCGGTTACTCTCTGAACGACAGTATCGTGGTATCGGACCGTATCCGTGAAAACTTCCGTAAGATCCGTCGCGGTACGCCGTACGAAATCTTTAACGTGTCGTTGACCCAGACGCTGCACCGTACCTTGATTACCTCCGGGACTACCCTGATGGTGATCCTGATGCTGTATCTCTTCGGCGGTCCGATTCTGGAAGGCTTCTCGCTGACCATGCTGATCGGTGTCTCCATCGGTACGGCCTCTTCCATCTACGTCGCGTCCGCGCTGGCGTTGAAACTGGGCATGAAGCGCGAGCACCTGCTCCAGCAGAAAGTGGAAAAAGAGGGCGCGGATCAACCGTCCATCCTGCCGTAACGGAAATGCTGTTACGTCAGCAAAATCCCGGTCTTATGGCCGGGATTTTTTTTGCCTGCTCCTGACAAACACTCCTGACAGTATGCTGTCAGGAGCCCTGGCGTAGACTCCTTCTGACCCCAAACAACAGGCAGGAGGATGTATGAAAAGTGTGATTAACTGGTTTGAAATTCCGGTTGCTGAGATGGATCGCGCCATCAAATTTTACGAGCCGGTGATGCAGGTGTCGCTGAGACGCGAGAAAATGGACTGCGCTGAGCTGGCTGTTTTCCCTCATGACGATCCGGCTACCGGCGGCGCGCTGGCGAAATTTGATGGCATTACACCGTCGCAGCAGGGCGCTATTATCTATCTGCATACTGACAATCTGGCGGCCACACTGGATCGCGTTTCGTCCGCCGGTGGTGCCTGCGTGTTCGGCCCGCTGGAGCTGCCGCACGGTATTGGCACCATTGCGCTCTTTACCGACAGCGAGGGCAACCGCGTCGGTCTTCATCAACCCGCCTGATCCGGAGAATCTATGACCCGACGCGCTGACCGCCTGTTTCAGATTGTGCAGATCCTGCGCGGCAGGCGTCTGACAACGGCAGCGCATCTGGCGGACAGGCTGGGCGTGTCTGAACGCACGGTCTACCGCGATATCCGGGATCTGTCGCTCTCCGGCGTGCCGGTGGAAGGGGAGGCGGGGAGCGGCTACCGGTTGATGTCGGGTTTCGACCTGCCGCCGCTGATGCTGACCAACCGGGAATCGGAAGCGCTGATGGTGGCGATCCGCCTGCTCAAAACCTGGGGCGGGGAGTCGCTGTCGCGCGAGCTGGAGTCGGCGCAGGAGAAAGTGCTGGCGATCCTGCCGGAGGAGAGCCGCCGCAAGGCCGAGCAGACGCGCATCTATGCCCCGGATATTGCCATGCAGAACCACTCCCGCAGCGGTTTCGATCTGATTCATCAGGCGATATCGGCCCAGAGGGTGCTGGCGCTGCATTATCGGGATGAAGCCGGACAGCTCTCTTCCCGCGAGGTGCAGCCGCTGGGGTTGTTCTTCTGGGGAGAGCACTGGCTGCTGGCGGCCTGGTGCGAACGGCGCGATGACTATCGCTGTTTCCGGCTCGACAGGTGTCTGAATATCACAATGACGGACAGGCGGTTTAGCGAAAGCGCGGACAGGTCGTTGGCGGATTTTCTCAGGAAAGTGAAGCAATAAAAAGCCAGCTCTTGAGCTGGCTTTTTTGCCCGGCGGCGCTACGCTTGCACGGGCCTACAGGTTTGTAGGCCGGGTAAGGCGTAGCCGCCACCCGGCACCAACCACCAGGTTAGAAGTTATAACCCACAACCAGGTAACCACCCCAGCCGGTAGAGCGAACGCTGAAGTCACCGTCGCCGAAGTTCAGGCTTGCGTCGTCGTTCCACTGACCACCGTTGTGCCAGTAACGGGCAACAACAGAGTAGTGCCAGTGATCGTAGTTCAGGGCCAGAATGTGGCTGGACGCGATAGAGTCGTTGGTACGCGCTTTCTTACCGTTCAGGTCACGGAAGTCGTTGTCGCCCAGGTCTGAACCCCAGTCAAAGTTGGTGAAGCCGATGTAGCTCAGGTTGCCGCCCCACAGCTGGGTGATCGGCACAAAGTATTTCACTTTGAAACGGTAGCCATCCCACTCGTTTTCGTTCGCTGCGCCGTAGTTCTGCCACTGGTATTTGGCATAAACGTTCATGGACAGGCTCATCGGCAGACCGGTGTCGATGTCGGTACCCAGACCCATATACCAGGTGCTCTGACGACCGGACTTGTTGCGGCCCATGTCGTAGATGTAGTTGTTCGCGAAGTACCACTCTTTAAACGGACCAAACGCCAGGCTGGTGCCGGTCAGCTTGTCGATAGAGAAGCGCGGTTCAATCTCCATGAACAGTGGGGAACCGTGGTTCCAGATACCTTTCGCGTCAGTGTTACCACCGAAGAAGACCGGCGCATCCATGTAACCATAGAAATCAAACCAGTCTTTCTTGGCAAAGGCTTCGTATTCCAGGTAGGTATCGTTACGGATCTGTGGTCCAAAACGGGTGTGATAGCTGCCGACGACGTTAACGCTCTGGTGCCACCAGTCGGAAACGTACTCTGGTTTGTCGTTTTCTGCTGCCTGCACAGTAAAAGTAGAAGAGAGGGCCAGCGCTGCACCGGCTGCCAGTAATGTTTTTTTCATAATGATGCCACTGATTTGAAATCCCTTACGGGAGTGAAAAAGGCGCGAATTGCGTTTCTAAATATTTCGTGTTTCTGGGAGCCTATTATAGGAATCCTTGCTCACAAAAATATGTGTTGTTTCACAGTTCTCTCACATACGTAATCGATTGCGTTCACGTTTGCGTATTTTTGACGAAGCGGATTGTAATGGCAAACATCTTTGTTGCCAATGTTTACACTTCAGAGGAGAGCGGAACGCGAAACACGTTCCGCTGGGGGATTATTGCTGGACGGGCTGAATATCGTGAATGCGGATAAAGCCGAGCTGATCCGGCGTCATGCCGTTTAACTGTAGCGGAATGTCGACATCGCTCGGTGCCAGCACGCTGGCAGGGGCGTTAATCAGCTGGGTCTGCACGTTCTGTTCCTGGAAGCTGTCGGTGGTGCCCTGAATCTGGCCCCACTCCACGGTGGCGCTGAAAGCCGGCAGCGGGTCGTTGGACTCCCCCTGAATGCGCAGCGTGGCGCGGGTGCCGTCGGCATTTGGCGCGACGTTGACCATCGACATCTTCAGCGTACCAATCTGGCTGTTCAGCCGGGCTGGCGTATTCGAGCCCGGAAGCAGATAGACGCCGCTGGTCGATTTGGCGTTCAGCGCGTTCTGCTGGGTGATTTTGACGGTTTCCTGGTTGAGCTTGTTCATGGTCGTATTCAGCGAACTGATGCTCTGGTTCATCTGACGAACTTCGCTTTGCTGCGCGCAGGCGCTGAGGCTAAAGAGGCTTCCCACCAGCAGGATCCTCAGGTAACGTCTTGTCATGGCAATTATTTCCCTGAATTATCGGATTCTGCTAAGGGTAGTCAACCAGGCTGCCATTCGTATAGATCCTTTATCTCAAAAACGCTCCTTCTTTGTTGTGGGGCCAGTTCGGGGTAAAATAGAGTTCAGTCAACCCGATAGTCAGGACACCGTATGCATTGCCCATTCTGTCTCGCCGTGGATACCAAAGTAATCGACTCCCGACTCGTGGGAGAGGGCTCGTCCGTGCGCCGCCGTCGGCAGTGCCTGGTGTGTAATGAACGTTTTACGACCTTTGAAGTGGCAGAGCTGGTGATGCCGCGCGTGGTGAAAAGTAACGACGTTCGCGAACCGTTCAACGAAGAGAAACTGCGTAGCGGGATGCTCAAGGCACTGGAAAAACGGCCAGTGAGTGCAGATGACGTTGAAATGGCGCTTAACCACATCAAAACCCAGCTGCGCGCCACCGGCGAACGCGAAGTGCCGAGTAAAATGATCGGCAACCTGGTGATGGAGCAGCTTAAAAAGCTCGATAAAGTGGCCTATATCCGCTTTGCCTCCGTTTACCGCAGTTTCGAAGACATCAAAGAGTTCGGCGAAGAGATCGCCCGCCTACAGGATTAAGCCCATGCAGGATGAGATTTACATGGCGCGAGCGCTGAAGCTGGCGCAGCGCGGGCGGTTTACCACCCATCCCAATCCGAATGTCGGCTGCGTCATTGTGAAAGATGGCGAGATCGTCGGGGAAGGTTTTCACTATCGCGCTGGCGAGCCGCATGCCGAAGTGCACGCGTTGCGCATGGCAGAAGAGAAGGCGCGGGGCGCAACCGCCTATGTCACGCTGGAGCCCTGCAGCCATCATGGCCGCACCCCGCCGTGCTGCGATGCCCTTATCGCTGCGGGCGTTTCACGGGTGGTGGCGGCAATGCAGGATCCTAATCCTCAGGTAGCCGGTCGCGGTCTTTACCGCCTTCAGGAGGCCGGAATCGACGTCAGCCACGGCCTGATGATGAGTGAAGCCGAACGTCTGAACAAAGGCTTCCTCAAGCGGATGCGGACCGGTTTTCCTTACGTGCAGCTGAAACTCGGCGCGTCGCTGGATGGCCGCACGGCAATGGCCAGCGGCGAAAGCCAGTGGATCACGTCGCCGCAGGCAAGGCGCGATGTGCAACGTCTGCGCGCGCAAAGCCATGCTATTCTCACCAGCAGTGCTACCGTGCTGGCGGACGATCCTGCCCTGACCGTGCGCTGGGATGAGCTGAACGCTGATACCCAGGCGCTCTATCCGCAGGAGAATTTACGCCAGCCGCTGCGCATTGTGGTCGACCGGCAGAACAGCGTCACCCCTGCGCATCGCATTGTGCAGCAGCCGGGTGAAACCTGGTTTGCCCGCACCCAGCAGGATGACCGCAGCTGGCCGGAAGGCGTGCGCAGCATTATGGTGCCTGAGCATAACGGGCATCTCGATCTCGTGGTGCTGATGATGCTGCTGGGCAAACAGCAGATCAACAGTATCTGGGTTGAAGCTGGCCCGACGCTTGCCGGCGCGCTGTTGCAGGCCGGGCTGGTGGATGAGCTGATCGTCTATCTGGCACCTAAACTGTTAGGCAGCGACGCCCGCGGCTTATGCACCTTGCCCGGGCTGGAAAAACTGGCGGATGCACCGGCATTTAACTTCAGCGAGATACGTCCGGTTGGACCGGATGTCTGCCTCCACCTGACCACCGCGTAAGGCTTGCCTAAATAGGGAAGCAGTGCGCAAAATATTATGATAAAATCCGCCCCCCTGCGGGGCCACCAAATGAACCCGTTAAGGAAGAGTATGAACATTATTGAAGCAGCCGTTGCTACCCCGGACGCTCGCGTCGCCATCACCATTGCGCGTTTCAACAACTTCATCAACGACAGCCTGCTGGATGGCGCGATTGACGCCCTGAAACGTATCGGCCAGGTGAAAGACGAAAACATTACCGTTGTCTGGGTTCCGGGTGCTTACGAACTGCCACTGGCAGCGGGCGCACTGGCGAAAACCGGCAAGTACGATGCGGTAATTGCGCTGGGTACGGTGATTCGTGGCGGTACCGCGCACTTTGAATATGTTGCGGGTGGCGCAAGCAACGGTCTGGCGCACGTGGCTCAGGATGCAGAAATTCCTGTCGCGTTCGGCGTACTCACCACTGAAAGTATTGAACAAGCCATCGAACGTGCTGGCACCAAAGCCGGTAACAAAGGTGCAGAAGCTGCACTGACCGCGCTTGAAATGATCAATGTATTGAAAGCCATCAAGGCCTGATTTTTTTGTAAGGGGAATTCCGTGAAACCTGCTGCTCGTCGCCGCGCCCGTGAATGTGCCGTTCAGGCACTTTACTCCTGGCAGTTGTCCCAGAACGACATCGCTGATGTTGAATACCAGTTCCTGGCGGAACAAGACGTCAAAGACGTTGACGTCGTGTACTTCCGTGAACTGCTGTCGGGAGTGGCGACTAATAGCGCGTATCTCGACGGTCTGATGAAGCCGTACCTGTCCCGTCTGCTCGAAGAACTGGGCCAGGTTGAAAAAGCGGTGCTGCGTATCGCACTCTTTGAGCTGTCTAAACGTGACGATGTGCCGTACAAAGTGGCCATCAACGAAGCGATCGAACTGGCGAAAACCTTCGGTGCTGAAGACAGCCACAAGTTTGTGAATGGCGTGCTGGATAAAGCTGCACCTGCGATCCGTCCCCGTAAAAAGTGATCCGCAAGCCGGAGTGTCGTACTGCCCATCGGGCGGTGCGGGCTCCGGTTTTTTTATTTTCTTTGCTGAGGCATAACGTATGGCATGCGGCGAATTTTCCCTGATTGCCCGTTATTTTGACCGAGTCAGAAGCTCGCGTCGCGATGTGGAAACCGGCATCGGCGACGACTGTGCACTTCTCAATATTCCCGATAAACAGACGCTGGCAATCAGCACCGACACGTTAGTGTGCGGCCACCATTTTCTGCCGGATATCGATCCTGCCGATCTGGCGTATAAAGCGCTGGCGGTGAACCTGAGCGATCTGGCGGCAATGGGAGCCGATCCGGCGTGGTTAACCCTCGCGCTGACCCTGCCGAAGGTCGATGAAAGCTGGCTTGAGGCCTTCAGCGACGCGCTGTTTGAACAGCTTAACTACTACGATATGCAGTTGATCGGTGGCGATACCACCGCCGGACCGCTGTCGATGACGCTGGCGATCCACGGCTACGTGCCGGCAGGGCGCGCGCTGAAACGCTCTGGCGCGAAGCCCGGCGACTGGATCTACGTGACCGGTACGCCGGGCGATAGCGCGGCAGGACTGGCCATTTTGCAGAAGCAATTCGTGGTGGAAAACGACGATGACGCGGCCTATTTCCTGCAACGTCATCTGCGCCCGACGCCGCGTATTTTGCAGGGGCAGGCGCTGCGCGATCGCGCCAGCGCTGCCATCGATCTGTCGGATGGCCTGATCTCCGATCTCGGGCATATCCTCAAGGCCAGCGGCGTTGGCGCGCGAGTCGATCTGAACGAATTCCCGCTCTCAGAGGCGATGCGCAGGCATGTCGAGCCAGAGCGCGCCTTACGCTGGGCGCTCTCCGGCGGCGAAGATTATGAGCTGTGCTTTACCGTTCCTGAGCTTAATCGCGGAACGCTGGATGTGGCGTTAGCCAATCTGGGGGCGCGGTACACCTGTATCGGGCAGATCATGCCGGAAAGCGAAGGGCTGCAGTTTGTGCAGAACGGCGAGCCGGTGACGCTCGACTGGAAAGGGTACGATCACTTCGCTTGACCTGTGTTGCCGGGTGGCGCTGCGCTTACTCGGCCTACGGTGAGTGCAAATTTGTAGGCCGGGTAAGGCGAAGCCGCCACCCGGCTTTTTTATTACTTAAACCCAACTACCGGATGCTCTTTGTACGGCGTCTCCAGCTCGGCAATCTGCTCCGGCGTCAGAGTGATATCCACGGCGTTGATCAGCTCATCCAGTTGCTCTTCGCGCGAAGCGCCGATAATCGGCGCTGCCACTCCCCTTTTGCTCAGCACCCACGCCAGCGCCACCTGGGCGCGCGTCACTCCGAGATCCTCGGCAACACCCGTTAAACGCTCGGCGATCTGTGCGTTGTTGGCTTCGGTTTCGTCATACAGCGTCTTGCCAAACTCGTCGGACACCGAGCGGGCCGTGGTTTCGCCCCACGGACGGGTCAAACGCCCGCGCGCCAGCGGACTCCACGGGATCACCGCCACGCCGTGCTGGTAGCACAGGGGCAACATCTCGCGCTCTTCTTCGCGGTAGATCAGATTGTAGTGATCCTGCATGGTGACAAACGGCGCCCAGCCGTGTTGTTCCTGCAGCGCCAGCGCTTCGGCAAACTGGGCGGCATGCATCGATGAGGCGCCGATATAGCGCGCTTTGCCTGCTCTGACTACGTCGTTCAGCGCTTCCAGAGTCTCTTCAATCGGGGTGTTGTAATCCCAGCGGTGGATCTGCAGCAGATCGACATAATCCATATTCAGGCGACGCAGGCTGTCGTCAATGGAGCGCAGGATCTGCGCCCGGGAGAGACCTTCCGACAGATCCCCCGTCTGATGGTAAACCTTGGTGGCGACCACCACGTCCTCGCGGCGGGCAAATTCGCGTAGCGCCCGGCCGACGATCTCTTCGCTGCTGCCGTCGGAATAGCTGTTAGCGGTATCAAAGAAGTTAATGCCGCCTTCAAGGGCGTGTTTGATAATCGGACGGCTGCTCTCTTCCGGCAGCGTCCAGGCGTGCTTACCCCGGTCCGGTTCGCCAAAGGTCATACAGCCCAGGCAAAGACGGGAAACCTTAAGATCGGTTCTTCCTAATGTATTGTATTGCATGGTTCCACTCCTGCTGATTACTTAAAACGTACCGTTAAGCATAGCAGGAGCGGAAAGGGGAGGGATTATGCCAGCCAGGCGGCGATGCGCGCTTCGATACCAGCAGCATCCAGGCCGATTTCGGCGCGGGCTTCATCCTGGGTACCCTGCGGAATAAAGTGGTCCGGCAGGCCGAGGTTCAGCACCGGCACGACTTTGCGTTTCGCCATTAGCACTTCGTTCACGCCGCTGCCTGCGCCACCCATAATCGCATTCTCTTCGAGGGTGATCAGCGCTTCATGCTCTGATGCCATCTCCAGAATCAGCGCTTCATCGAGCGGTTTCACAAAACGCATATCTACCAGCGTCGCGTTCAGGGATTCCGCCACTTTTGCCGCTTCCGGCATCAGCGTACCGAAGTTGAGGATCGCCAGCTTTTCGCCACGACGTTTGACCACGCCTTTGCCAATCGGCAGTTTCGCCAGCGGCTCGAGGGTAACACCCACGGCGTTACCGCGCGGATAACGTACGGCGGTCGGGCCATCCTGATAGTGGTAACCGGTGAACAGCATCTGACGGCATTCGTTTTCGTCGCTCGGGGTCATGACCACCATATCCGGGATACAGCGCAGATAAGAGAGATCGAACGCCCCCTGGTGCGTCTGGCCGTCGGCGCCGACAATGCCCGCACGGTCAATGGCGAACAGCACCGGCAGTTTCTGGATCGCGACGTCGTGGATAACCTGGTCGTAGGCGCGTTGCAGGAAGGTGGAGTAGATCGCCACCACCGGCTTGTAGCCGCCAATCGCCAGGCCCGCAGCAAAGGTCACCGCATGTTGTTCGGCGATAGCGACATCAAAATACTGGGTCGGATACTTTCTGGAAAACTCGACCATGCCGGAGCCTTCACGCATCGCCGGGGTCACGGCCATCAGCTTGCTGTCTTTGGCGGCGGTTTCACACAGCCAGTCGCCGAAGATTTTTGAGTAGCTCGGCATGCCGCCGCTGCTTTTCGGCAGACAGCCGCTGGTTGGGTCGAACTTCGGTACCGCGTGGAAGGTGATCGGATCTTTTTCTGCCGGTCCGTAGCCACGACCTTTTTTGGTCATGATGTGCAGGAACTGCGGGCCTTTCAGATCGCGCATGTTTTTCAGCGTGCTGACCAGGCCCAGAACGTCGTGGCCATCTACCGGGCCGATGTAGTTAAAGCCCAGCTCTTCAAACAGCGTGCCGGGAACCACCATGCCTTTAATGTGCTCTTCGGTGCGACGCAACAGCTCTTTGATTGGCGGCACGCCGGAAAGCACTTTTTTGCCGCCTTCACGCAGGCTGGAGTACAGCTTGCCGGAGAGCAGATTTGCCAGGTGATTGTTCAGCGCCCCGACGTTTTCGGAAATCGACATCTCGTTGTCATTGAGGACCACCAGCATATCCGGCTTGATATCGCCCGCGTGGTTCATCGCCTCAAAGGCCATCCCGGCGGTGATTGCGCCATCGCCAATCACGCAGACGGTGCGGCGCTGTTTGCCCTCTTTGGCAGCCGCGACGGCTACCCCGATCCCGGCGGAAATCGAGGTGGAGGAGTGCCCAACGCTCAGCACGTCGTACTCGCTTTCGCCCCGCCACGGGAACGGATGCAGGCCGCCTTTCTGGCGAATCGTGCCAATTTTATCGCGACGGCCGGTGAGAATTTTGTGTGGATAAGCCTGATGACCCACGTCCCAGATCAGCTGATCGAACGGGGTGTTGTAGACATAATGCAGCGCCACGGTGAGCTCCACCGTGCCAAGCCCGGAGGCGAAATGGCCGCTGGAGCGGCTTACGCTGTCGAGCAGATAGCGACGCAGCTCGTCGCACAGCTTCGGCAGGCTCTCTTTCGGCAACAGACGTAACTCCTGGGTGGAGTCAACCAACGCCAGTGTCGGGTATTTGGCAATATCAAAACTCATCAGAGACTCATCGTGGTGTTTTCGTTATTTATCACGCTGGATTATATAGTCCGCTAGCGCTTCCAGTGCCGAGGTGTCCAGTGACTGCGCGGCCAGTTGTTCGAGCGACTGGCGGGCTTCAGCAATCAGGTCCCGGGCTTTTTGTTGGGCTTGCTCAAGGCCCAGAAGGGCGGGATAGGTACTTTTGCCAAGCTGCTGATCGGCACCCTGACGTTTACCCAATGTTGCAGTATCGCCCACGACATCCAGAATGTCATCCTGAACCTGGAAGGCTAAACCGATACTTTCGGCATAACGATCCAGAACGGGCAGGGCTTTACGTCCTCGCTCACCCGCGCTCAGCGCCCCCAGACGAACGGCTGCGCGGATCAGCGCCCCGGTCTTGTGACGGTGAATACGCTCCAGCTGTTCCAGATTAACCTGACGACCTTCCGCCTCCAGATCCAGCGCCTGACCGCCGCACATGCCCGCGACGCCGCTGGCCATCGCCAGCTCGGAAACCATCGCCAGACGGTCGCGATCCGCCACTTCAACCATAGGTGCATCGCTCAGAATCGAAAACGCCAGCGTTTGCAGGGCGTCGCCTGCCAGAATAGCGTTCGCTTCGCCAAACTTAATATGGCAGGTCGGCTGGCCGCGGCGCAGGTCGTCGTCGTCCATGGCCGGCAGATCGTCATGGATCAGCGAATAGGCGTGGATACATTCGACCGCAGCGGCCGGGGCATCCAGCGTATCAGCGCTGATACCGAACATCCCGCCGGTGGCATACACCAGAAAAGGACGCAGGCGTTTACCGCCTAACAGTGCGCCATAGTGCATGGCCTCAACCAGTGGAGTGTTCTGAAAAGGCTGGGGTTCTATAAAACGGCGCAGTGCGTCGTTAGCACGCTCGACGCACGCCTGAAGCTGGTTCGAAAAATCCATCTACTCGGCATCCGGGGTGAAGGGGGTTGTGGCAGCGTCTTCGTTATCGGAAAGCAGGATCTGCACGCGCTGTTCCGCCTGTTGCAGCTTAACCTGGCCCTGGCGCGCCAGCTGTACGCCGCGTTCGAATTCATTAAGCGCCTCTTCTAACGGCAGATCGCCGCTTTCCAGACGGGTAACGATTTGCTCCAGTTCACTCAGCGCAGTTTCGAAACTGGCAGGTGCATCGTTTTTCTTCGGCATAGTGAATATCTGACTCTCTGTTTTTTATCCCTGATATGGTATCGGACTCAGGGTAATTATCAAATAACGCGCAATGTGCACAGGAGGCGCGCGATGGTGGTATACTTGCGCGCCTGGATGCAGCCGCGGATGTGGGCTGCTTACTTTTCCATTACAAGCTTAAATGCTTGCCAAAGAAACATTGCCGCCATGAAGTTTATCATTAAATTGTTCCCTGAAATCACCATCAAAAGCCAATCTGTGCGTTTGCGCTTTATTAAAATTTTAACCGGGAACATTCGTAACGTTCTGAAGCATTACGACGAGACCCTCGCCGTCGTGCGTCACTGGGATCACGTCGAAGTCCGCGCTAAAGATGAAAACAAGCGCCTGGACATTCGTGATGCTTTAACCCGAATCCCCGGGATCCACCATATTCTGGAAGTGGAAGATGTCCCGTTCACTTCCCTGCACGACATTTTTGAACAGGCGCTGGCCCAGTATCGCGACCAGATCGAGGGCAAAACCTTCTGCGTGCGCGCCAAGCGTCGCGGTAAACATGAGTTTAGCTCCATTGAAGTAGAACGTTACGTCGGCGGTGGTCTGAACCAGCACGTTGAGTCCGCGCGCGTGCGTCTGACCAACCCGGAAGTGACCGTTAATCTGGAGATCGAAAACGACCGTCTGCTGCTGGTGAAAGGCCGCTACGAAGGGATCGGCGGTTTCCCGATTGGCACCCAGGAAGACGTGCTGTCGCTCATTTCCGGCGGTTTCGACTCCGGCGTTTCCAGCTATATGCTGATGCGTCGCGGCTGCCGCGTGCACTACTGCTTCTTTAACCTCGGCGGCGCTGCGCATGAAATTGGCGTGCGTCAGGTTGCGCACTACCTCTGGAACCGCTTCGGCAGCTCCCACCGCGTGCGTTTTGTTGCCATTAACTTCGAACCGGTGGTTGGTGAAATCCTCGAAAAAGTGGACGACGGTCAGATGGGCGTGGTGCTGAAGCGCATGATGGTGCGCGCGGCGTCGAAAGTGGCTGAGCGTTATGGCGTGCAGGCGCTGGTTACCGGCGAAGCGCTGGGTCAGGTTTCCAGCCAGACCCTGACCAACCTGCGTCTTATCGACAACGTATCCGACACGCTGATCTTGCGTCCGCTGATCTCTCACGATAAAGAGCACATCATCGACCTGGCGCGTGAAATCGGCACCGAAGACTTTGCCCGCACCATGCCGGAATACTGCGGCGTGATCTCTAAAAGCCCGACGGTTAAAGCGGTGAAGGCGAAGATCGAAGCGGAAGAGGAGAACTTCGATTTCTCCATTCTGGATAAAGTGGTGGAGGAAGCCTCTAACATTGATATCCGCGAAATCGCCCAGCAGACCGAGCAGGAAGTGGTCGAGGTAGAGACCGTTAACGGTTTCGGCCCGAATGACGTGCTGCTGGACATTCGCTCCGTCGATGAGCAGGACGCGAAGCCGTTTGAGCCGGAGGGTGTGGAAGTGGCCTCGCTGCCGTTCTACAAGCTGAGCACCAAATTTGGCGATCTCGACAAGAGCAAAACCTATCTGCTGTGGTGTGAGCGCGGGGTGATGAGCCGCCTGCAGGCGCTCTATCTGCGCGAGCAGGGTTTCACCAATGTGAAGGTGTATCGTCCGTAGTTGTTAAGCCGGGTGGCGGCTACGCCTTACCCGGCCTACATAAATCGCGTAGGCCCGGCAAGCGTAGCGCCGCCGGGCAATTCCTACGCTTCGTAATAGTTATAAATGCCTGCCGCCATCACCAGGGACGACGCGACTTCATACGCTTTTTTTCGCCCAACCAGCAGTTCGATAATCTTCAGCGCAAAATCAATCGACGTGCCCGGCCCCTGGCTGGTTAACAGGTTCACGCGCGGATCCCAGACCATACGTTTGTCCACCCACTGCTCTTCAGGGATTTTATCCTTGAGGGTCGGGAAACCGGTCATATTGCCGATGGGGAAGATGTTATGCGGCACCAGCACCGTGGCCGCTGCCGCGCAGATGGCCGCAACGATTCGCCCGGAATGGTGGAACTGCCTGACAGTCTCGACCAGCAGCGGGCTGTCGCGGAAACACTCCGCGCCTTTCAGGCCACCCGGCAGGACGATCGCGTCGTAATCACCGTCGGCGACCTCCACCAGCGGCGCATCTGCCACGATCTTCACCCCACGCGAGCAGGTAATAACCAGGTTGCCATCGCTGGCGACGCTCGCCGTCGTGACGCTAATCCCGGCGCGAACCAGCAGATCGATGGTGGTAACCGCTTCGGTCTCTTCGCTACCAGGGGCGAGGCATACCAGTGCCGACGCGCTCATACTCACTCTCCTTACGTTTAACCTGTTCATACAGATGGACATTTTCCGGCACGCTAATACCGTGCGCCCGGGCGCGTTTTAGCAGGTAGCCGGTGATATAGTCAATTTCGGTATGGCGCAGCGCGCGGATGTCCTGCAGCATTGAGGAGATATTATGCGCGGTGCTCTCAATGACCTCTTCAACGTAGTAGCGGATATCCTCTTCCGACGTGTGAATGCCTTCCCGTTCTACCACCGCAGCCACTTCGGCGCACAGCGTCGCCACTTCCTCTGGATGATTTTTCAGCTCGCCGTTCGGGCAGTTCAGCAGGGCGGTGAGCGGGTTGATCACACAATTTACCGCCAGCTTGCGCCACATCTGCGGACGAATGTTATCGTGCCAGGCGACATCCGGCAGCACCTGCTGGAAGCGATCCGCCAGATAACTGTAGTCGCCCTCCTGGGCTCTGGCAGGGCCGATGTGGGTCATACCGCTGGCGACATGAACAATCACGTTGCCATCACGGCGGGCAGCGTGGGTGGTGATCGCCATCAGTAGCGGCTGGGGTATGTGTCTGAGCTCTTCAATGGTGCCCATGCCGTTGTGCAGTAACATAATCGGTGAGGTGCGGGGGAGGGTGGTTGCCAGCGCCCGGACGGCATCGGAAACCTGCCAGGCTTTCAGGGTGACCAGCAGCAGATCGCTTTTCGCGAGAAAATCAGGATCGTTAGCGGTAAGAGATTCGTTAAAGATACTCCCGTCTTCTTCAATCAGGTTTACACTGCAATAGGGCTGTGGCACGCGCAGCCAGCCCTGTACTTCATGCCCATGTTTGCAAAGTGCGGTGAGCCAAAGTTGTCCCAATGCTCCGCATCCGAGCACGGTAATTTTCATCGTTCCTCCTCACCTGCAACTGCGCCAGGTGTTACAGCATTTAGTATAGCGTCGACAACTAAGCTTCTGTTGAGTTATGCCCCGTAGCGGGTATTATGCAACGCAACAAAAGTGAAGGGAGAAGAAAAGATGCCATCTTTCGATATTGTTTCCGAAGTTGATATCCAGGAAGTACGTAACGGCGTGGACAACGCCAGCCGCGAGGTTGAATCTCGCTTCGATTTTCGTGGCGTTGAGGCCTCATTTGAGCTGAACGACGCGAATAAGACCATTAAGATACTGAGCGAATCTGATTTCCAGGTAACGCAGCTGCTGGACATTCTGCGTGCCAAGCTGCTGAAGCGTGGTATCGAAGGGACCTCCCTTGACGTGCCGGAAACCTTCGTTCACAGCGGGAAAACCTGGTTTGTTGAAGCCAAACTGAAGCAGGGTATTGAGAGCGCGACGCAGAAGAAAATCGTTAAGCTCATCAAAGACAGCAAGCTGAAGGTACAGGCGCAAATCCAGGGCGAAGAGATCCGCGTTACCGGGAAATCCCGCGACGATCTGCAGGGCGTGATGGCGCTGGTGCGTGGCGGCAATCTCGGCCAGCCGTTCCAGTTCAAAAACTTCCGCGATTAAGAAAAAGCCCGGCAGAGCCGGGCTTTTTTTCAGGCTTTCAGCGCCTGCTCAACTTCGAAGCGGTTAGTTATTTTACTGTCGATTTTGACATACAAACTGCGCTCTTCCGGCACCAATAATACCTCACTGACACCCTCTTTTGCTTCAAGACGCTGTTTTAACCGATCGTCCACCTCAATGTCCTGCGGAATTTCCACCCGCAGACTGCTGACGTACCGCGGCTCTTTCATGGTACTGGCGACCAGTAACCAAAGCGTTGACAGCAGCGCACCCGCCAGGAAAACGGTCTGAGAATCAAACACTCCATCGACCCAGCCGCCCAGCGCTCCGCCGATAGCCACGCCGATAAACTGGCTGGTGGAGTAGATCCCCATTGCCGTGCCTTTATAGCCTGCCGGCGACTCTTTGCTGATCAGCGACGGCAGCAGGGCTTCCATCAGGTTGAAGGCCAGGAAGAAGAGTTGTACGCCGGCAACCAGCTCCCAGAAGTGCGGGCCTGAGCCCCACAATACGATTTCCGCAATCAACAACAGGGCGACGCAGGAAATGAAGACGCGCTTCATCCGGCGCTTCACTTCGGCATAGATAATAAATGGCACCACGGAGACAAACGAGATGAGCATGGTGACCAGGTAGATTTTCCAGTGCTCGGCCGCCGGGAAACCGGCCGCGGCGAGCTGGCCGGGCAGGGCGACAAAGGTGGACATCAGCAGAATATGCAGACACATGATGCCAAAGTTGAGCTTGAGCAGGCGCGGCTCAACCAGCACTTTGCTGAAGCAGCCTTTAACCATCCCCGATTCACGGTTCAGCACATGGTTTTTGCTGTCCGGCACCACCCAGATCGTCAGGGCGATACCGACGGTCGCCAGCACGGCGATCATCCAGAACAAAGCGTGGAGCCCAAGTGCATGGGTAACGATCGGCCCCAGCACCATCGCGATGGCAAAGGTCACGCCGAAGCTGACGCCAATAAAGGCCATCGCCTTGGTGCGGTTCTGTTCGCGGGTCAGATCGGAGAGTAGCGCCATCACGGCGGCGGCAATGGCGCCGGAGCCCTGCAACGCACGGCCGAGAATAATTCCCCAGATGGAGTGGGAGAGGGCGGCTATCACGCTACCGGCGACGAAGACCAGCAGCCCGCCGACGATTAACGGTTTGCGACCCACGCGATCGGAGAGCAGGCCGAAGGGGATCTGGAATATCGCCTGCGCCAGGCCGTAAATACCGATGGCAAGACCAATCAGCGCCTCGCTTGCTCCCTGTAACGCCATGCCGTATGTCGTCAGTACCGGCAGGACCATAAACATGCCGAGCATACGCAGCGAAAAAACCGTCCCCAAACCCCAGGTGGCACGAAGCTCGCCTGGCGTCATTTTATAATCGTTCATTACCACCTCTGTCTGAAAAGCGCGTCCAGTGTAGTCTGAGAGCGGTGTGGGGTAAACAGAGTGATGATAAACAATTATTTCTATAGTTAATGACTTGTGCGATTAAACATATAGTAGCGTTATGGTTGCTATCTAAGGCAGGTGAAAGTGCGGAATCTAATTATTCAGCAGAGATTTTTACAATAGAAATTGGATATATGAGTGAGAATTAATAAAACTACCAGTAATTATATAAGCCATTTGCAGGGTCAGGATAATTATAGAACTATCCCGACCCTGAACTTATTACGGTTTACGCGCTAGCGCTGACAAGGAAACTATTCCAGTCTGATGCCGCGTTATTTACGAAAGATGACCAGCTGTTACCTGCCGTTTGAACAAAAGCGCCCCAGTTATTTGAACCGCTATCTACGAAGGTTTGCCAGTTAGATTCGCCTGCGACGAACTTACCAAACGAAACAGTGCTGTCAATCACGAAGTTAGCAAAAGCCTCGCCTGAAGTCAGGGCGAAGGAGCCAAAGCCAAAGCCGGAGTTAACGGTAAAATTCAGGAAACCGCTTGCGGCGCCGATCAGATTAAAACCACCGGAGATATAATGCATTTCATTCATTGATAATTCTTTCATTCATATTTCCTTATTAAATGAAAATGGGTAAGTGAGAAAATTACTCACGGCCCAAGGTTACCATTCTGAAATGCAAATAAGACAGGGAAATTTACATTAAGTGGTTTACATGCTCTTTTTTTAACTTGATTAATATTTAATGGTGATTTTTGGTGGGATATTAATTTATTTTCAATATAAAATAAAAAAAACAGCCCGCGACCATAAGGTGGCGGGCTGTTGAGTCACTCAGTCTGACGACATCACCAGACGTAAGTCAGTAGATTACCAGAGTCAGGCACCATAAAATCGACGGACATCATTACCGAGAGGGAAGTGATAGCGACAATCGAGAACACAAACAGTTTGCGCGCCCAGACTTTATCGTCTTCCACTTTATAACCCCGCAGCGCCATACCGAGCCACCAGACGCTCACCGCGGCAGCAACCACCAGATATTTATATCCAGCGTAACCGCCCAGCGACAGCATCAGGGTAGCAACCGCAAACGCAATGATGTAGAGCGTGATATGGTTCTTGGCGACTGAGATGCCTTTCACCACCGGCAGAACCGGAATGTTCGCTGCCTGATAATCCTTGAAGCGGAAAATCGCAATGGCGTAGGAGTGCGGCATCTGCCACAGGCTAAAGATAGCCAGCAGGATGAGCGCACCGCTGTCGAACTCGTTGGTGACCGCGCAGTAGCCAATCACCGGCGGCGCAGCGCCGGAGAGAGAACCAATCAGCGTACCGTAGACGGAGTGACGCTTCATATACAGGCTGTAGACGCCCACATACACTACGAAACCCATCACCCCCAGCCAGCAGGCCAGAGGGTTGGCGCCGAACCACAGCAGCATAAAGCCAGCAATACCCAGCAAGGTGGCGTACACCAGCGAGACGGCAGGGGACATCAGGCCTTTTACCAGCACCCGATTCTTGGTCCTTTCCATCTTCCTGTCGATATCCATGTCGATGTAGTTGTTAAATACACAACCGGACGCAACAACCAGTGACACCCCAATCAGCGTGTAGATAAAGAGGGTGTAGTCGATGCTGCCTTTAGAAGCCAGCAGGAACCCTCCGATCACCGAAATCAGGTTGCCAAAGATGATGCCTGGTTTTGTTACTTGCAGGTATTGCTTAAACATACTCGCCGCTCTTAGTGAACCATCATGTTGTAGTTGAGGTTCCACATAATCCAGATGGATCCGACTACCAGGATTGCGATGATAATCACGGTAAAGATGAATGCTGTCATATTCCAGCCTTCATCAGACTTGGTGTTCATGTGCAGGAAGCAAACCAGATGCACCAGAATCTGCACTACCGCAGTAACCAGGACAGTGCCCAGGATCGCCGCGTGAGAAGCAGTACCGCTCATCACCATCCAGAACGGAATGACCGTCAGGATGATCGACAGGATAAAACCTGTCATGTAGGTTTTTACGCTGCCGTGGGAAGCGCCATGATCGTTAGAATGACTCATTACATCGCCCCCATCAGATACACAACAGAGAACACACAGATCCAGACCACATCCAGGAAGTGCCAGAACAGGCTCAGGCACATGATACGGGTGCGGTTAGTGCTGGTCAGGCCGCGACGGGATACCTGGAACATCAGTACCGCCATCCAGATCAGACCGGACGTTACGTGCAGACCGTGAGTGCCTACCAGCGCGAAGAACGCGGACAGGAAGCCACTGCGATCCGGGCCGAAGCCTTCTGCGATCAGGTGATGGAATTCATAGATTTCCATCCCGATAAATCCAGCACCGAACAACCAGGTCAACGCCAGCCAGGAAACAACCTGGCTCTTGTTGTTTTTGTACATGGCGATAGCCGCCATGCCGTAGGTGATGGAGCTGAACAGCAGCAGTGCGGTTTCAACCAGAACGAACGGCAGCTCGAAAATGTCCTTGCCGGTCGGGCCGCCCGCTGTGCCGTTCACCAGAACGGCATAGGTCGCGAACAGACAGCAGAACAGGATGCAGTCGCTCATCAGGTAGATCCAGAAGCCAAAGACTTTCATCGGCCCTGTATCGTGGTGCCCGTGATCATGCGCATGGGCGGTCGCGTGGGTTAAAGTATCAGTTGCCATTTTTCAGCCCCGCTTTAGCAATCTCGTCGAAATGCTGTTTTTCCAGAATTTCAACTTCACGGACTGGTACGTAGTAGTCCACGTCCTCATCAAAGCTCTTCACAATCCAGCTGATTACGATGCCAGCAAAACCGACGATCGCAAGCCACCAGATGTGCCAGATCATTGCGAAACCAAATACCGTAGCGAAGGCGGCGATAACAATGCCCGCACCGCTGTTTTTCGGCATGTGGATCTCTTCGTAATGCGCAGGCTGCTTATACGCTTCGCCTTTCTCTTTCATTTCCCAGAATGCATCACGCTCATGAATGTGCGGCACAACGGCAAAGTTATAGAACGGCGGTGGAGAAGAAGTTGCCCACTCCAGCGTACGGCCACCCCATGGGTCACCGGTCAGGTCACGGTTCTGATCGCGGTCGCGAATAGAGACGTAGAACTGAATCAGCTGAGACGCGATACCACAGGCAATCAGAACGGCGCCGCCCGCTGCAATCATCAGCATTGGGTGGAACTGCGGATCGATCTGCTGGCTCAGACGACGGGTCATACCCATGAAGCCCAGCACGTACAGCGGCATAAATGCCACGAAGAAGCCGATGATCCAGAACCAGAACGCGCGTTTACCCCAGGTTTCGTTCAGCGTGAAGCCGAACGCTTTTGGCCACCAGTAGGTTACGCCAGCGAAGCAGCCGAAGACGACGCCGCCGATGATAACGTTATGGAAGTGCGCAATCAGGAACAGGCTGTTGTGCAGAACGAAGTCAGCACCTGGAACAGCCAACAGTACGCCGGTCATCCCGCCTACGGAGAAGGTCACGATGAAGCCGATGGTCCACAGCATTGCTGAGTGGAACACAATACGGCCCTGGTACATGGTGAACAGCCAGTTGAAGATCTTAACCCCGGTCGGGATTGCGATAATCATGGTGGTGATACCGAAGAAGGCGTTTACGTTCGCGCCCGCACCCATGGTGAAGAAGTGGTGCAGCCAAACGATGAACGACAGGACGGTAATACACACGGTTGCCCACACCAGCGAGGTGTAACCAAACAGACGTTTACGCGAGAAGGTTGCTGCGATTTCGGAGAACACACCGAAGACCGGCAGAACCAGGATGTACACTTCCGGGTGACCCCATGCCCAAATCAGGTTGATGTACATCATCATGTTGCCACCCATATCATTCGTGAAGAAATGGGTGCCCAGGTAACGATCCAGGGTCAGCAGCGCGATGGTGACGGTCAGAATTGGGAACGACGCGATAATCAGGATGTTGGCGCACAGAGATGCCCAGGTAAATACCGGCATCTTGAACATGGTCATGCCAGGGGCACGCATCTTGATAATGGTCACGAAGAAGTTAATACCGGTCAGGGTAGTACCGACACCGGAGAGCTGCAGCGCCCAAATCCAGTAATCAACACCTACGCCAGGACTGTATTCAATTCCAGAAAGCGGCGGATAGGCCAGCCAACCGGTCTGCGCGAACTCACCGACGCCCAGAGACAGGTTAACCAGAATCACACCGACAACCGTGAACCAGAAGCTCAGGTTGTTCAGGAACGGGAACGCAACGTCACGCGCGCCGATCTGCAGCGGCACAACAACGTTCATCAGACCGATAACCAGCGGCATCGCTACGAAGAAGATCATAATCACGCCATGCGCGGTAAAGATCTGGTCGTAGTGGTGCGGCGGCAGGAAGCCTGCTTCGCCAGCGGAGGCAAGCGCCTGCTGGCTACGCATCATGATCGCATCCGCAAAGCCACGAATTAACATGACGATACCGACGATGCAGTACATGATACCGAGTTTTTTGTGGTCGACCGAAGTCAGCCACTCATTCCACAGGTAGCTCCACTTACCGAAGTAAGTGATCAGGCCAACTAAGGCCGCGCCACCAATGATAATTGCAGCAATCGTAACCATGATAATGGGTTCATGGTACGGCACTGAATCCAGTGTCAATTTTCCGAACATTTTCTTCCTCGGCCCCTTAGTGAGCGGTTTCCGCGTGGCTCATGTCCATGCCTTCCATACCTTCGTGCGCGCTGTGCTCGCCTTCAGGCTGGGTCACGTCCATGCTCATGCCATGTCCCATAAATTTGCCAATAACATCTTTGAACAAATTCGGTTTCACGTTAGAGAAGTACTCCACTTTGTTGTATTCGCTAGGCGTTGCCACTTTGTCGAACGCGGCCATGTCAGACATGGTGTTCGGGGACTGTTTCGCTTTAGCAACCCACTGGTCGAAAGCGGCACGGTCAGGCGTGGCAATGGCTTTGAACTTCATACCTGAGAAGCCCGGGCCACTGTAGCTGGCGGAGATACCGTCATAGGTGCCTGCTTCATTCGCGATCAGGTGCAGGTTAGTCTGCATACCGGCCATCGCGTAAATCTGGCTGCCCAGACGCGGGATAAAGAAGGAGTTCATCACGGAGTTAGAGGTGACTTTGAACTCTACCGGAGTGTTCGCCGGGAAGGCGATTTCATTCACGGTAGCAATGCCCTGTTCCGGATAGATGAAGAACCATTTCCAGTCCATGGAGACCACTTCGATGGTGATAGGTTTCTCATCGTGAACCAGCGGTTTGCTCGGCTCAAGCGCGTGAGTGGTTTTCCATGTCAGTACGGCCAGGAACAGGATGATCAGGATAGGCACCGTCCAGACCACAGCTTCCACTTTATTGGAGTGTGACCAGTTAGGGCTATACTTCGCATCTTTATTGCTCGCACGGTACTTCCACGCAAAACCAACAGCCATCAAAATGGCAGGAATAACGACGATCATCATCAGGCCGAAAGCCGTCAGAATCAGGGAACGTTGTTCCAGTCCAATCTGTCCTTTGGGGTCCAGAAGCGCAGAATCACAGCCACTGAGTAAAACAGTGCCTGCAATTAACGACAACCAGCCCAAACCTTTATTGTATTTCCTAAGTGTCATTTAACGACCTCAATTCCACGGGGACCTTGGTGGCGTTTAAAGTGTGGGGGCATTTTACGGGAAGGTTACATTACTGTAAACATGATTAGGCCTGTGTCAGGAACGTGTTACCGGGTTCTGCCGGATAAGTCACACATGTTGCAAAATATGACCATTTCCAGATGGGAGTCCCGCCGCACGCGGCTTATAACGAATCCAGCCCTGTCTGGGGGGCAAAAAGGGTAATTGGTATAACCATTGTGAAAAAGATACAAATAATTAACAATTAATTATCAATAAAAAGACAAACAAAAAACGGAAAATTAATCTTTCGTTTGCTGAATCGGTTAACGAAATTAGTGTTTATTACAGCTTCCAATAATTTCCGGAATTCTAAGACGCACAAAACAACAAATATTTTTTTAATCAGACAGATTTATTTGCCGTTATAATTTTGCAGGGTGATTACAACGGCAAATAACGTTTTTTATTTTAAGCCGCCTGGGTTTTTCGCATTGCCAGATAGTCGAGCAGCGCCCCGGTCACGATGCCGACCAGCGCCAACAACGCACCAACATCAAGCAACAGCAGGGCAAACGGCAGGTCGAGAGCGGTAGTGGCATTGACAATCAGCACGACCAGCCACAGCGCCAGCATCAGACAGCCCGCCAGCAATACGCGTAAGGCGAAGCGATAGGCCGACGGGTAGAGCGTCCTTTCCATAAAGTGTTCGGTCTGCTGGGTATATTCCAGCGAACGACGGCATATTAATAACAGGAGCAGCCCTGGAATAGCCGCAAACACAGAAAACAGATAGAACTCCGCCCAGCCATGCGCTTCAACAAACCAGCCCGCGATAGGGCCGACGTAGACCCGACCCACCGCAGAGAGCGCAGAGAGCAGGGCGAACTGCGTGGCAGAGAAGGATTTATTGCACAGGGTCATCAGCAGTGCGACAAAGGCGGCTGTCCCCATCCCGCCACACAGGTTTTCGAAGAACACCGCCGCCGCCATGCTGAGCATATGCTTATCGGTGATGGAGAGCAGCCAGTAACCTGCGTTGGATACTCCCTGAAGAATGCCGAATATCAGCAGGGCGCGGAACAGGCTTAAGCGCTGCATTAGTACGCCGCCGTACAGCGCGCCGATAATCGTGGCAATCAGCCCCAGGGTTTTGTTCACGACCCCCACCTCGCCGGCATCAAAGCCCACGCCGCGGATCAGGAAGGTCGTTGTCAGACTCATCGCAAACGCATCGCCAAGTTTATACAACACAATCAGCAGCAGAATGAGCCAGGCGTTGTTGCGGCCAAAGAAGTCGCGCAGCGGTTCAGCGACAGCCTGTTCCAGGGAGCGCGGAACGGGGATCACATCGCTCGGCTCCGGGGCAAGGAACGTGGCGATCATGCAGGGAATAAGCAGGGCGGCCATCAGCCAGTACATTCCCTGCCAGCCGAGGTATCTGTCTGCCAGCCACAGAGCCAGTCCGCCCGAGACCAGCATGCCCAGACGGTAGCCGAGCACGCTGATAGCGGCACCGGCTCCACGCTCTTCGGCTGAGAGCACGTCCGTTTTCCAGGCATCAAACACGATATCCTGCGATGCGGAACAGAAGGCGATGACCACCGCCAGCGCGGCCATCCAGCGAAGCTGTGACGCCGGTTCAAGGAAGCCCATGGCGGCAACCGCCAGCAGCAGCATCGCCTGGGTCATCAGCAGCCAGCCACGACGCCTGCCGAGGAAAGGCGGCGTGTAGCGGTCCATCATGGGTGACCACAGGAACTTAAACACATAGGCCTGGCCGACCAGAGAGAAAAAGCCGATGGTTTTAAGATCGATATTTTCGACGGTCATCCACGCCTGTAGCGTGCCGGAGGTCAGGGCAAGAGGTAAACCGGAGGCGAAACCAAGGATCAGCAGGATAGCTGATTTAGGCTGCTGGAAAATACGTAAATATTGACTGGACATGGGTTAAAACTGACCCGACCGGGAGTCGGGTCAGCGGGCAGACTTAACGTGCGTTCTGCTTGATGAACTCGTGAATGCTGGTGTCCTGCGCCATGTCGGCGATGGTGTCGGTCAGCACGCTGTTAACCGCGTTAGCAATGTTCTGGTTGGAAGCCTGGAAGGCACCTTCAACGGAGTAGCTTGCACGGTAGTTTTTGTTCATCTTATTGCCGTTCTTCGCGGTAGCGATGATGGCGATATCGGCTTTGGTGGCGATGTTATAGCGCACGTTGCCCTGAGAGACGTCTGCATACAGGTTGTTCACGATGATCTGCAGATCGACCGCGCCGCTTGGGCCAATCATATAACCGCGGGAGGTCATCTGCTTCTCAAGCACTTCCTGCAGCAGGAAACGCAGGTCGCGGGAAGCGGTCAGGGTGACCACCTGGTTGTCGCGGGTGACTTTCGCCAGCGCCTGATCGCGACGCTGATCCGCACCGTTGATGCTCACGGTCACGCCCATCAGGCTTGGATCCTGCTGCGGCAGAGTGATTTTTGGTGAAACATCAATGGTGGTTGGTGGAGTTGCGCAGCCCGCCAGCATAAACAGGGCGACTAAAGGGAAAAAGAGTTTTTTTAACATGTTCAGGCTCTCAAGGAATCGTAAGCATATATAGAAAAAAATTGCCGCCATCATAACATCGCCAACGGCAAGGGGAAGTGGTCAACGCATGTAAATTCATCGCCTTGTCTGAAAACTGACCACCTGAAACGCTTTTCCGTTATTCTGGCGACAAATCGACGCTTCCCTTATATGACTTCATACGGTTGAATGAGAAAATCAGACGAAAGCTAAATTTTTGTTGTCTTGTTGTTATGCAAGCGGTAAAAGCGGCTAACATTTAAAGGGATGGGTGACATCTCAGCGTTGTCGGAGGAGTAATTTCATGATGATACGTGAACAGATTGAAGATAAGTTAAGGGCGGCGTTTGAACCTGTGTTCCTTGAAGTCGTCGACGAAAGCTATCGTCATAACGTACCGGCAGGCTCTGAAAGCCACTTTAAGGTGGTGCTGGTCAGCGACCGTTTTGCTGGCGAGCGTTTTCTCAATCGTCACCGTATGATTTACGGAACCCTGACGGAGGAGCTCTCGACCACGGTCCACGCGCTGGCGTTACACACATATACGATCAAAGAGTGGAAGGGGTTACAGGATACGATTTTCGCGTCGCCGCCGTGCCGGGGAGCTGGGACGATCGCGTAATAAATCCTGTTTGCAACAACGGGAACTTTTCCAGTATGTTGCATAAAGAATACGTCAAAGCGGCCTGCGGGCCGTTTTGTTTTGTCCGGGTTTTGGGACGGTGGCGCGATTTTAAGGCTAAAAATAGCCTTAAATTGTGAAAAAAGCCGCAGCAACATGCGCCAACCGTTCTCGACTCACTAAAGTGATGCCGCTATAATGCCGCGTCTTAATGAATGTCTTCGGGATGATTCTGGCGACAGGGAATGTGAATCTGCTACAAGAGAGCATCCCGGTATTGCGAGGCAAATTCAGAGTTGACCGAGCACTGTGATTTTTTTGAGGTAACAAGATGCAAGTTTCAGTTGAAACCACTCAAGGCCTTGGCCGCCGTGTAACGATTACAATCGCTGCTGACAGCATCGAAAACGCTGTAAAAAGCGAGCTGGTCAACGTAGCGAAGAAAGTCCGTATTGACGGCTTCCGCAAGGGCAAAGTACCGATGAATGTCGTTGCTCAGCGTTATGGCGCTTCTGTTCGCCAGGACGTGCTGGGTGACCTGATGAGCCGCAACTTCGTTGACGCGATCATCAAAGAAAAAATCAACCCAGCCGGTTCCCCGACCTATGTTCCGGGCGAATACAAACTGGGCGAAGACTTCACCTACTCCGTCGAGTTCGAAGTTTATCCAGAAGTTGAGCTGAAAGGTCTGGACGCGATTGAAGTTGAAAAACCAATCGTTGAAGTGACTGAAGCTGACGTTGACGGCATGCTGGACACCCTGCGTAAGCAGCAGGCGACCTGGAAAGACAAAGACGGCGCTGCTGATGCAGAAGACCGTGTCACCATCGACTTCTCCGGCTCTGTAGACGGTGAAGAGTTCGAAGGCGGCAAAGCGTCTGACTTCGTACTGGCAATGGGCCAGGGTCGTATGATCCCAGGCTTTGAAGACGGTATCAAAGGCCACAGCGCTGGCGAAGAGTTCACCATCGACGTGACCTTCCCGGAAGAGTACCACGCTGAAAACCTGAAAGGTAAAGCGGCTAAGTTCGCGATTACCCTGAAGAAAGTTGAAGACCGCGAACTGCCAGAACTGACTGCAGATTTCATCAAACGTTTCGGTGTTGAAGATGGTTCTGTTGAAGGTCTGCGTGCGGAAGTGCGTAAAAACATGGAACGCGAGCTGAAAGGCGCCGTGCGTAACCGCGTTAAGTCTCAGGCGATCGAAGGTCTGGTTAAAGCTAACGAAATCGAGATCCCGTCTGCCCTGATCGACAGCGAAATCGACGTTCTGCGCCGTCAGGCTGCACAGCGTTTCGGTGGCAACGAGAAACAAGCTCTGGAACTGCCACGTGAGCTGTTCGAAGAGCAGGCTAAACGCCGCGTAGTTGTTGGCCTGCTGCTGGGCGAAGTGATTCGTACCCACGAGCTGAAAGCTGACGAAGAGCGCGTTAAAGGTCTGATCGAAGAGATGGCTTCTGCCTACGAAGATCCGTCAGAAGTTGTTGCTTTCTACGGCAGCAACAAAGAGCTGATGGAAAACATGCGTAACGTCGCACTGGAAGAGCAGGCTGTTGAAGCCGTTCTGGCCAAAGCGAAAGTGTCCGAAAAAGCCACTTCCTTCAACGAACTGATGAACCAGCAGGCGTAATTCTGCCCGCTTCGTTTAAAGTTTGAGCGAAAAACCCGTTGCCGTCTGGCGACGGGTTTTTTTTATCACAGTTATAAATCACGAAGCGTGATAAAACGCTTTTTCAGTGTTAGCGTTACACCAAAAGATTGTTATGCTTGAAATAGGGCTGAGCCGCCCCCATTAGTGGGGAAGTAGTATTAAAGAGACTGGCTGATAATCCGTCCGCAAGGTTACAATCAGTACAGCAGGTATTTTCATTTTTTATCCAGGAGACGGAAATGTCATACAGTGGCGAACGAGATAACTTTGCACCCCATATGGCGCTGGTGCCAATGGTCATTGAACAGACCTCTCGCGGTGAACGTTCTTTTGATATCTACTCCCGTCTGCTTAAAGAACGCGTTATCTTCATGACCGGCCAGGTGGAAGACCACATGGCGAACCTGATCGTAGCGCAGATGCTGTTTCTGGAAGCGGAAAACCCGGAAAAAGACATTTACCTGTACATCAACTCCCCGGGTGGCGTGATCACCGCCGGGATGTCCATTTACGACACCATGCAGTTCATCAAGCCTGATGTGAGCACCATTTGTATGGGCCAGGCAGCATCAATGGGCGCATTCCTGCTGACTGCAGGGGCGAAGGGCAAGCGTTTCTGCCTGCCGAACTCGCGCGTAATGATTCACCAGCCGCTGGGCGGGTACCAGGGCCAGGCCACAGATATTGAAATTCATGCCCGTGAAATTCTGAAAGTAAAAGGGCGCATGAATGAACTTATGGCTCACCACACGGGTCAATCACTTGAGCAGATCGAGCGCGATACCGAGCGCGATCGCTTCCTGTCCGCACCAGAGGCAGTTGAGTACGGCTTAGTCGACTCCATTTTGACCCATCGTAATTGATGCCCACGACGCGGGTGTGCCGCTATACTATGGTAGGGCGGCACTTTGCTTACGAGCAGCTTGCGTCTGAGAATGGCATTTGCGTCGTCATGTGCGGCACAAAGAACTTAAAAAGAGGTTTTGACTCATGACAGATAAACGCAAAGATGGATCGGGCAAACTGCTTTATTGCTCTTTTTGCGGCAAAAGCCAGCATGAAGTGCGCAAACTGATTGCCGGGCCATCCGTGTATATCTGCGACGAATGTGTCGACTTATGTAACGACATCATCCGCGAAGAGATTAAAGAAGTTGCACCGCACCGCGAGCGCAGCGCGTTACCGACCCCGCACGAGATCCGTCATCACCTTGACGACTACGTCATCGGTCAGGAACAGGCGAAGAAAGTGCTGGCAGTGGCGGTGTACAATCACTACAAACGTCTGCGTAACGGGGATAACAGCAACGGCGTTGAGCTGGGCAAAAGTAACATTTTGCTGATCGGCCCAACCGGTTCCGGTAAAACCCTGCTGGCAGAAACGCTGGCACGCCTGCTGGATGTTCCTTTCACCATGGCTGATGCCACCACCCTGACCGAAGCCGGTTACGTGGGTGAAGATGTGGAAAACATCATCCAGAAACTGCTGCAGAAGTGTGATTACGATGTGCAGAAAGCACAGCGCGGTATCGTGTATATCGATGAGATCGACAAAATCTCACGTAAATCCGATAACCCGTCGATCACCCGTGACGTTTCCGGTGAAGGTGTGCAGCAGGCATTGCTGAAGCTGATCGAAGGGACGGTTGCCGCTGTTCCACCACAGGGTGGTCGTAAGCATCCTCAGCAGGAGTTCCTGCAGGTTGATACCTCCAAAATCCTGTTTATCTGTGGCGGCGCGTTTGCCGGTCTGGATAAAGTCATCGCTAACCGTGTTGAAACCGGCTCGGGTATTGGCTTTGGCGCTACGGTGAAAGCTAAGTCTGAAAAAGCGAAAGAAGGTGAGCTGCTGATGCAGGTTGAGCCAGAAGATCTGATCAAGTTTGGTCTGATCCCTGAGTTCATTGGTCGTCTGCCGGTTGTGGCCACGCTGACTGAACTGAGCGAAGATGCGCTGATTCAGATCCTGAAAGAGCCGAAAAACGCCCTGACCAAACAGTACCAGGCGTTGTTCAATCTGGAAGGCGTTGAGCTGGAATTCCGTGATGAAGCGCTGGATGCGATTGCCAAGAAAGCAATGGCACGTAAAACCGGTGCGCGTGGCCTGCGTTCTATCGTTGAAGCAGCCCTGCTCGATACCATGTACGACCTTCCTTCAATGGAAGAGGTCGAAAAAGTGGTTATCGATGAGTCCGTCATTGCTGGCCAAACCAAGCCGCTGCTGATTTACAGCACGCCGGAAGCGCAGCAGGCATCTGGCGAATAATTCATCAGATCATACAAGCAGTTAATCAAAAAGGGGGGATTTAATCCCCCCTTTTATTTTTCCGTAAACATGGCGTTGAATGTGTGGGAAACATCCCCATATACTGGATTACATGTTAATGGTTATGTGAAGCACAGTCTCATGACCAGCTTACCTGGCGGACACTAAACTAAGAGAGAGCTCTATGAATCCTGAGCGTTCTGAACGCATTGAAATCCCCGTATTGCCGTTGCGCGATGTGGTGGTTTATCCGCACATGGTCATACCCTTATTTGTAGGGCGGGAAAAATCTATCCGTTGCCTTGAAGCCGCCATGGATCATGATAAAAAAATCATGCTGGTTGCGCAGAAAGAAGCATCAACGGATGAGCCGGGTGTAAACGATCTTTTCACCGTCGGGACCGTGGCCTCTATTTTACAAATGCTGAAGCTGCCTGACGGCACCGTGAAGGTGCTGGTTGAGGGGCTGCAGCGTGCGCGTATTACCACGCTGTCGGATGATGGCGAACACTTTGCAGCAAAAGCGGAATACCTCGACTCGCCTCAGCTTGATGAGCGTGAGCAGGAGGTGCTGGTACGCACCGCGATCAGTCAGTTTGAAGGCTACATCAAGCTGAACAAAAAAATCCCACCAGAAGTGCTGACGTCGCTGAACAGCATCGACGATCCTGCGCGTCTGGCAGACACTATCGCAGCGCACATGCCGCTGAAGCTGGCTGACAAACAGTCCGTGCTGGAGATGTCCGACGTTAACGAGCGTCTGGAATATCTGATGGCGATGATGGAGTCTGAAATCGATCTGCTACAGGTTGAGAAACGCATTCGCAACCGCGTTAAAAAGCAGATGGAAAAATCTCAGCGCGAGTACTATCTGAACGAGCAGATGAAGGCCATTCAGAAAGAGCTCGGCGAGATGGACGACGCGCCGGACGAAAACGAAGCGCTGAAGCGTAAGATCGACGCGGCAAAAATGCCGAAAGAGGCGAAAGAGAAAGCGGAAGCCGAGCTGCAGAAGCTGAAAATGATGTCTCCGATGTCGGCTGAAGCGACCGTCGTGCGCGGCTATATCGAGTGGATGGTGCAGGTTCCGTGGAACGCCCGCAGCAAGGTCAAAAAAGATCTGCGTCAGGCTCAGGAGATCCTGGATACCGACCACTACGGTCTGGAACGTGTGAAAGACCGCATCCTTGAGTATCTCGCGGTTCAGAGCCGTGTTAATAAGCTCAAGGGCCCAATTCTGTGCCTGGTAGGGCCGCCGGGGGTGGGTAAAACCTCTCTGGGACAGTCCATTGCTAAAGCCACCGGACGTAAATACATCCGTATGGCGCTGGGCGGCGTGCGTGACGAAGCGGAAATTCGCGGTCACCGTCGGACCTACATCGGTTCCATGCCGGGCAAACTGATCCAGAAAATGGCGAAAGTGGGCGTTAAAAACCCGCTGTTCCTGCTGGATGAGATCGACAAAATGTCGTCCGATATGCGCGGCGATCCGGCTTCTGCCCTGCTTGAAGTGCTGGATCCAGAGCAGAACGTGGCGTTCAGCGATCACTACCTGGAAGTGGACTACGATCTGAGCGATGTGATGTTCGTGGCGACCTCTAACTCCATGAACATCCCGGCACCGCTGCTGGATCGTATGGAAGTGATCCGTCTTTCTGGCTATACCGAAGACGAAAAACTGAACATCGCCCGTCGTCACCTGCTGTCGAAGCAGATTGAACGTAACGCACTGAAAGAGAGCGAACTGACCGTCGATGACAGCGCGATTATCGGCATCATTCGTTACTACACCCGTGAAGCGGGCGTGCGTAGCCTGGAGCGTGAAATCTCCAAGCTGTGTCGTAAAGCGGTGAAACAGCTGCTGCTCGACAAGACGTTGAAGCATATTGTGATCAATGGCGACAACCTGCACGAGTACCTCGGTGTTCAGCGCTACGACTATGGTCGTGCGGACAGCGAAAACCGCGTAGGCCAGGTGACCGGTCTGGCGTGGACGGAAGTGGGCGGCGATCTGCTGACCATTGAAACCGCCTGCGTACCGGGTAAAGGCAAGCTGACCTACACCGGCTCGCTGGGTGAGGTGATGCAGGAGTCCATTCAGGCTGCGCTGACCGTGGTGCGCGCGCGTGCGGAAAAACTGGGTATTAATCCGGACTTTTACGAAAAACGCGACATTCACGTTCACGTGCCAGAAGGGGCGACGCCGAAAGATGGCCCAAGCGCGGGTATTGCGATGTGTACCGCCCTGGTGTCTTGCCTGACCGGTAACCCGGTGCGTGCCGATGTAGCCATGACCGGTGAAATCACCCTGCGTGGTCAGGTATTGCCGATTGGCGGCTTGAAAGAAAAACTGCTGGCAGCCCACCGCGGTGGCATTAAAACGGTCCTCATCCCGCATGAGAACAAGCGCGATCTGGAAGAGATTCCGGACAACGTTATCGCCGATCTGGAGATCCATCCGGTGAAACGTATTGAGGAAGTTCTGACACTTGCACTGCAGAATGAGCCTTCAGGAATGCAGGTTGTGACCGCAAAATAGTGACCTCGCGCAAAGAGCGTCAATAAAAACAAGGCTGGTGAGCTATTTCGGGCTTGCCAGCCTTTTTTTGTATAGCTAATTTAGATTGCTGATTGGGCCAGCCATCAACAACGGGTGTTGTAAGGTCATGGCAGGCCTGATATAACTGCTGCGCGGTCGCGTTGTGAAGGATTCAGACGCGATATAAATTATAAAGAGAGGAAGAGAAGAGTGAATAAATCTCAACTGATTGACAAAATTGCTGCGGGTGCTGATATCTCCAAAGCTGCGGCTGGACGTGCGTTAGATGCTTTGATTGCTTCTGTTACCGAATCTCTGCAGGCTGGGGACGACGTAGCGCTGGTAGGTTTTGGTACTTTTGCTGTTAAAGAGCGTGCTGCCCGTACTGGCCGCAACCCTCAGACCGGTAAAGAGATCACCATCGCTGCTGCTAAAGTTCCGGGCTTCCGTGCCGGCAAAGCGCTGAAAGACGCGGTAAACTGATCGCTTTCTTACTTCAGGGAAGTTGAAAAGTACAAGGGCGCATCATTTGATGTGCCTTTTTTGTTTGTCCAGACCTGATTTATGTGAGTTTATGCGAGTTGTGGGCTGACAATAGCCCCGGTTTCTTGTCACAATACGCCTTTACGCGCTGCGGTCAGGATTCCCGCCAGCGTCAGGTCACCAGTCACCTACAGCGGAGTGTGGTTACACCATGATGGACAGCTTACGCACGGCTGCTAACAGTCTCGTGCTCAAGATTATTTTCGGTATCATTATCGTGTCGTTCATTTTGACCGGCGTGAGCGGATACCTGATTGGCGGTAGTGCAAACTACGCCGCAAAAGTGAACGACCAGGAAATCAGCCGTGGGCAGTTTGAGAATGCATTTGCCGGTGAACGCAACCGCATGCAGCAACAGCTGGGCGACCAGTTCTCTGAACTGGCGGCGAATGAAGGGTACATGAAAAACCTGCGTCAGCAGACGCTGAACCGTCTTATCGACGAGGCGCTGCTGGATCAGTATGCCCGGGAACTCGGTCTGAGCATCAGCGATGACCAGGTTAAGAAAGCAATTTTCGTCACCCCTGCTTTCCAGAATAACGGCAAATTCGATAACTCCCGTTATACCGCCATCGTTAATCAGATGGGGATGACGCCGGATCAATACGCTCAGGCGCTGCGCAATCAGCTCACCACTCAGCAGCTTATCAACGCTGTCGTGGGCACCGACTTCATGCTCAAAGGCGAAGCGGATGAACTGGCGACGCTGGTTTCTCAGCAGCGCGTCGTGCGCGAAGCCACTTTCGACGTCAATGCTCTGGCTGCTAAACAGCAGGCGAGCGATGAAGAGGTGAAAAGCTACTATGAGCAGAACAAAAACAACTTCACCGCACCGGAGCAGTTCCGCGTGAGCTACATCAAGCTGGATGCGGCTGCGATGCAGGAAAACGCCACCGATGCCGAGATCCAGTCTTACTACGATCAGCATCAGGATCAGTTCACTCAGCCACAGCGTAATCGTTACAGCGTGATTCAGACCAAAACCGAAGCCGACGCTAAAGCGGCGCTGGATGAGCTGAACAAAGGCACCGATTTCGCGACGGTCGCAAAAGAGAAATCCACGGATATCATCTCTGCGAAAAACGGCGGTGATATGGGCTGGCTGGAAGACGCGACCACCCCGGACGAGCTGAAAAATGCCGGCCTGAAAGAGAAAGGCCAGCTTTCTGGCGTCATCAAATCCTCCGTTGGCTTCCTGGTTGCGCGTCTGGATGATGTTACCCCTGCGACCACCAAACCGCTGGCGGATGTCCACGATGAGATCGCCGCGAAAGTGAAGCAGGAGAAAGCGCTGGATGGCTTCTATGCCTTACAGCAGAAAGTGAGCGACGCGGCCAGCAATGACAACGAATCGCTGGCGGGCGCAGAGCAGGCTGCAGGCGCGAAAGCGGTGACCACCGGTTGGTTTGGTCATGACAACCTGCCGGAAGAGCTGAACTTCAAGCCGGTAGCAGATGCCATCTTCAATGGCGGTCTGGTAGGCGAAAATGGCACCCCGGGCAGCAACTCCGACATCATCTCTGTTGACGGCGATCGCGCTTTCGTACTGCGCGTGAGCGAGCATAAGCCAGAAGCGATCAAGCCGCTGGACGAGGTGAAGGATCAGATTACGGCGCTGGTGAAACACAACAAAGCCGTGCAGCAGGCGAAGCTGGATGCTGAAAAGCTGCTGGCTGACCTGAAAGCCGGTAAAGGTGATGAGGCGCTTAAAGCGGCTGGCCTGAGCTTTGGTGAGGCGAAAACCCTGAGCCGTACCGGTCAGGATCCGATTAGCCAGGCGGCATTCGGCCTGAGCCAGCCGGCGAAAGACAAGCCGAGCTTCGGTATCGCCAACGATATGCAGGGCAACGTGGTCATTCTGGCGCTGGACGAAGTGAAAGCGGGCACCATGCCGGAAGCACAGAAGAAAGCGATGGTTCAGGGTATTACCCAGAACAATGCGCAAATTGCTTTCGAGGCGCTGATGAGCAACCTGCGTAAAGAAGCCAAAATTAAGCTGGGCGATATCATGACTCAGCAGTAATTACGGCGCTGCTCGCAAGTTTAAGCAACGTACTGCAATACCAAAAGGCCGCTTTCGCGGCCTTTTCCATTTCTGCAATCTGCTGTTTGTTCCTGAAATGCGGTCCGACTAAGGTGAGGGGGCTGTCAACAAACAAGGAGAAAACAGCATGAAACATGGAATCAAAGCCCTTTTCGTCACGCTTGCCATCGTTACGGCGGGGATGAGCCACAGCGCGCTGGCGGCGACACCGGCGGCCAAAACGCAGGTGTCGCAGAGTAAGGCCGATGCACCACCCGTAGCCACGTCTCCTCAGCAATCTAAGGTGGCGGAAGAGGATAAGACACGGGTTAGCATCAATACCGCATCGGCGGAAGATCTGGCAAAGGTGATGAATGGCGTGGGTATGAAGAAAGCGCAGGCGATTGTCAGCTACCGCGAAGAGTACGGCCCGTTTAAAACGCTGGACGATCTCAGGCAGGTACCGGGTATGGGGGGAGCGCTGGTGGAGCGTAACCTTGCGCATCTGACGCTGTAATAACTTGCACAGTGGCAAAAATTTGCCAGGATAAAGAGGTCATACCAGTTATGACCTCTGAATCTTATAATTAACTACCCTGAAGGCTATTGCGCTATGCAGACCCAAATCAAAGTACGCGGCTACCATCTTGATGTTTACCAGCACGTGAATAACGCCCGCTACCTGGAGTTCCTCGAAGAGGCGCGCTGGGACGGCCTGGAAAACAGCGACAGTTTCCAGTGGATGACCGCACACCGCATCGCTTTTGTGGTGGCGAACATCAATATCAACTATCGCCGTCCCGCAGTGCTCAGCGATTTACTGACCGTGACCAGCCAGTTGCAGCAACTCAATGGTAAAAGTGGCGTGCTGAGTCAGGTGATAACCCTGGAGCCGGAAGGGCAGGTGGTGGCAGATGCGTTAATTACCTTTGTCTGCATCGATCTGAAAACGCAGAAAGCGTTGCCGCTGGAAGGGGAATTACGTGAGAAACTGGAACTATTAATCAAATAACCTGCCGTGTGACGCCGGGCGAAGCAACGCTTTCACCCGGCAGACTGGCGCAGATTATTTCAGGCCGGTTTTCTTTTTCAGGGCCGCCATCACCCCGGCTTTATCCGCCAGATAGTGATTCAGGCCGTTGGCGCGCAGGTTACACGCCGCGCACTGTCCACAGCCATCGCCTTTGATACCGTTATAGCAGGTCAGGGTTTCGGTACGCACCAGATCCAGCTTGCCCCAGTAGTCGGCCAGGGCCCAGGTTTCGGCTTTATCCAGCCACATCAGCGGCGTTTCAAAGCGGATATCTTTGGCCATACCGAGGTTCACGGCGTGGTTGAGGGCTTTAACAAACTCATCGCGACAGTCCGGATAGCCCGAGAAGTCGGTTTCACACACGCCGGTGATCACCGCTTCGGCTTTCACCTGGTACGCGTAGATTGCCGTCAGGGTCAGGAACAGGATGTTACGCCCCGGCACGAAGGTATTGGGAATACCCGCTGCGTCCGGCTCATAGTCGGGTACCGGGATGCTGTCGCGGGTAAGACTGCTCACCGCCAGTTCGTTAAGCAGGGTAACATCCAGCACCTTATGCGCCCGCGCGCCGAGCTTAACGGCCAGTTTCTGCGCCACCTCGATCTCTTCGCTATGGCGCTGGCCATAGTCAAAGGTGACACAATGGACTTCATCATATTGCTGCAGAGCCTGCACCAGACAGGTGGTGGAATCCTGGCCTCCACTGAACACGACAACAGCACGTTTCATAAGACTTCCCAACGTTGAAGATTAAAGACATATGGTAACGTCTGCCCGTGGTGGCGACCAGCTTCTTCACGTTTTTGGTGCGGGTAGCCAGGCCTCGGTAAAATCAAACCAGCCGCGCGGATTCAGCCGGATACCGTTTACCCCCGGCGGGGCGCTGATCTGGTACTGATAGTTGAACAGCGGGGTCAGCACGGCCTGCTCCATCAGGCGGGAGTAAACCTCCTTCAGCGCCAGATGGCGGGCAGAGGCGTCGGGCTGCGTCTGCACAGCATCCAGGGTTGCCATCAGGTGCGCAAACTGCGGCGCGCTGAGCAACCAGGACCACAGCGTGTCGCAGCGCAACCACTGCTCAAGGGTGTACTCTGGCGCCTCGCCAATTAATCTGTCCCCCATCATGATATCGGCGTCCGCGAGCGCGGTGCAGCCATCCCAGGTTTTCGCGTCGTGAAAAATCACCCTGAGCTCGCACCCTTCCTGGGCCAGATAGCGTTTAAGCTGCTCCGCCATGGTATGCAGTTCCACCGGCAGGTGATAAAGCAGGGTTAGCGTCTTCGGCAGAACGGTTTCCTGTTCCCGGGTCCACTGGGGGATCGACCAGCCAGGCAGTAACTCCTGGGTCGGGGTGATGAGATTCTCGTCCAGCGGCAGGGTATGCAGAAGCGATGTGTGATGAATAATATCAATCACCCTGCGGGCCTGCGCTTCGCTTAGCCGGTCACTCTGCTTCAGGGTGAGGTAGCAAAAACCGAGGCTAATACTGTTACTGACCAGCCGCAGGCTGGCAAGCTCCTCCGGCTCGCCAATAGCTATCTGCACCGGATGACGACAGCTGGTGCCTAAATCCTGGTCAAAAAGCTGGGGGGTGATCCAGAATTCGATCGCTTTCAGCAGCGGGTGGCCGAGATGATACTGCTCGTGGCTTTCCAGCCGGACAAGGTCGGGATCGAAGATCGCCAGGCGAAACGGTCCGCTGCCGATTAAAGGCTGTTCAGGATGGGCAAGATGGCTGCAATAGCTTGCCAGACGGTGCGCCAGCCAGTAGTCGGGGTGATGTAACACAATGGTCAGGCACTGGGGATGCGTGACCTCTATCTGCTTCACGCTGTTAAACAGTTTGCGCAGGGCGGGAAGGGTCAGCAGCTTCGCCAGCTGGCTCTGGAGCTGGGCGGCCTCGATTTTATCCCCGTTATGCCAGTGCAGGGTTGAGCGGAGGTAGAAGTGCCAGCGTAATCCGTCAGATGCGATCTCCCAGTGATGCGCCAGATCGCCCGCAGGCTCGCTGCGGGTGTCGTTGAACCGCGTCAGACCGGAAAAGATCTGCCCTACGAGATGCTGTTCAGCGCGGCCCGGTAAAAAGCCCGGCCGGAGCGGATCGAGCGGGCGATAATACGGAATACGCAGCGTCGGGGTATCGTTCTGCCACTGTCCGCCCAAAAAAGGATGCAGCAGGGCACGCAGAGCCTGGGGGGCCAGCTGGGCCAGCGCGAGCGCGTTGTGCTGCTGTCCGCTCTTCAGCGCCTCTTCCATCATCGCGTTACGTAACGACTCCGGCGTGACGTGGAATCGCAGCTCGCCGCGTTTTCCGCGTCCGGATTGCGCGTGCCAGCTCAGCCACCCAGCCTCCTGCGCCTGTCGCAGCAGCGTGCGCACATGCCGTTCACTGCAAAAACAGCGGCTGGCCAGTTCGGCCACGCTCACCTGCTGAGGCGCACCGGCAGAGGGTTGCCACAGGCGCTGGAACTGATTAAGTCGATTAAGCTGGCGCATCGTAAACCCGGAACAATAATTTCCATCTATTCAGTATTACTTCCGTATATAACAGGCAATACTGATGCACAAGTTAATCCCCTTCACATTTTCGGAGTTCCCATGGCGCGGCTGGCTGCATTTGATATGGACGGCACCTTATTAATGCCGGATCACCGTTTAGGTGACAAAACGCTGAGCGTCCTTAAGCGTCTGCACGAACGTGACGTTACGCTCACCTTCGCCACGGGCCGACATGTGCTGGAGATGCGCCATTTAATGGGCGCTCTCTCCCTCGACGCCTTTTTGATTACCGGCAACGGAACGCGTATTCACTCGGTGGAGGGTGATGTGCTTTATCGCCAGGATCTCGCCCCGGATGTGGCTGAACAAGTGCTGCACAGCACCTGGGATACCCAGGCCAGTATCCACGTTTTTAACGACACCGGGTGGCTGACAGGAAAAGAAATCCCGGCGATGCTCGAAGCGCACGTCTACAGCGGCTTTCAGTATCAGCTGACCGATCTGCGCCGCATTCCGGCCCATGCGGTAACCAAAATCTGTTTCTGCAGCGATCATGACGATCTGTGCCGCCTGCGCATTCAGCTCAACGAGGCGCTGGGCAACCGCGCGCATCTCACCTTCTCGGCGATCGATTGCCTGGAGGTGCTGCCGGTCGGATGCAACAAAGGTTCCGCTCTGGCGGTACTGAGCGAGCATCTCGGGCTGAGCATGCAGGAGTGTATGGCGTTTGGCGATGCGATGAACGATCGCGAGATGCTGGGCAGCGTAGGGCGCGGCCTGATTATGGGCAATGCGATGCCGCAGCTGATCGCCGAGCTCTCGCATTTACCCGTTATTGGACACTGCCGCAACGAGGCCGTGTCCCATTTCTTAACCCATTGGCTGGATACACCCGATCTTCCTTATTCCCCCGAATAGTGAGACCCTTCCAGCAAGCCAGACGAAAGTCTGGCTTTTTTTATTTCACCAGCCGGGCAATTTCTGCCAGCCACGGCGCCACATCGCCAATATTCGTTTTTACCCATTCGGCGTTGTAGTAGGTGTCCAGGTAGCGCTCGCCGCTGTCGCACAGCAGAGTAACGATGGAGCCGGTTTGCCCCGCGTCACGCATCCGCGCCGCCAGCTGCAACGCGCCCCACATATTGGTCCCGGTGGAGGCACCCACCTTGCGACCGAGCTGGGTTTCCAGCCAGTGAGCGGTGGCAACGCTGGCGGCATCGGGCACGCGGAGCATCTCGTCCACTACATCCGGGATAAACGAAGGCTCGACGCGCGGGCGGCCAATCCCTTCAATTTTGCTGCCCACCGGGCTGCGCAGGGCCGGATCGCGCTGCTGCCAGTAATCGAGGAACACCGAGCTCTGCGGGTCCACTACCATCAGGCGAGTATCATAACCCTGGCAGCGAATATAGCGGCCAATGGTGGCCGAAGTGCCGCCGGTTCCGGCGCTCATCACGATATGCGTCGGCACCGGGTGGGGTTCATTTTGCATCTGCCGGAAGATACTGTCGGCAATGTTGTTATTGCCGCGCCAGTCGGTTGCCCGCTCCGCGAAGGTAAACTGGTCCATATAATGGCCGTTCAGCTCCCGGGCCAGCATCTCTGACGCGGCATAAATTTCACAGGCGCTTTCCACAAAGTGGCAGCGTCCGCCATAAAATTCGATCTGTTCGATTTTGCGTTTTGCCGTGCAGGAGGGCATAACGGCGATAAACGGCAGTCCAAGCAGGCGGGCAAAATAGGCCTCAGAGACGGCGGTTGAGCCGGAAGAGGATTCAATAATGGTGGTGCCCTCATTGATCCAGCCGTTACAGAGCCCGTACAGGAACAGAGAGCGCGCCAGACGGTGCTTCAGGCTGCCGGTCGGGTGGGTGCTTTCGTCCTTCAGATAGAGCTGGATACCCGGAAAGCCGGGCAGGGCGAGGCGAATAAGGTGTGTATCCGCCGAGCGCTGATAATCGGCGTTAATTTCACTGATGGCGTTTTTAACCCAGGTGCTATTCATCGAAGTAATCCGTTTGTCATTTTGTGCCCAGCATAGCGAAAAGCACAGAAAAAATTGTTGCTATCTGGCCTTTAAAATAGAATGAGAAGAGAAAATTTTTCTCTGCGGGGGTGGGTATGCTAGATAAAATTGACCGTAAGCTGCTGTCCTTACTGCAAAGCGACTGCACCCTCTCTTTGCAGGCGCTGGCGGATGCCGTTAATCTGACCACCACGCCCTGCTGGAAACGCCTTAAGCGACTCGAAGACGAAGGCATTTTGCTGGGACGCGTGGCGCTGCTCGATCCTGAAAAACTGGGGCTTGGCCTGACCGCGTTTGTGCTGATAAAAACGCAGCACCACAGCAGCGACTGGTACTGCGGATTCGTCAGCGTGGTATCACAGATGCCGGAAGTGCTGGGCTTCTGGCGCATGGCGGGCGAATACGACTACCTGATGCGCGTTCAGGTGGCGGACATGAAGCGCTATGATGATTTCTATAAACGGCTGGTCAACAGCGTGCCAGGTCTGTCGAATGTCACCTCCAGCTTCGCGATGGAACAGATAAAATACACCACCGCCTTACCCATTGAATAACTTCCCGGCGCTGCCGGAATACGATCCTCAGGAAAAGACCGCGTGCGATTATTTGCTCAATTAAGCTGGTACTTTCGCCGGGAGTGGCAACGCTATCTCGGTGCAGTGGCCCTGCTTATTATCATTGCCATTCTGCAGCTCATCCCGCCGAAAGTGGTGGGCTACGTCGTGGACGGCGTTACCCAACAGCATTACACCACCGCACGGGTGATGATGTGGATCGGCACGCTGGTGCTGACGGCGGTGGTGGTCTATCTGCTGCGCTATGTCTGGCGCGTGCTGCTGTTCGGCGCGTCATACCAGCTCGCCGTTGAGCTGCGGGAAGATTTTTACCGCCAGCTCAGCCGCCAGCATCCGGAATTTTACCTGCGTCACCGCACCGGGGACCTGATCGCCCGCGCCACTAACGATGTCGATCGCGTGGTCTTTGCCGCCGGGGAAGGGGTGCTGACCCTGGTCGACTCGCTGGTGATGGGGTGTGCGGTGCTGATCGTCATGTCAACGCAAATCAGCTGGCAGCTCACGCTGCTGGCGCTGCTGCCGATGCCGATTATGGCGCTGGCGATCAAGCGCTACGGCGACCAGCTACACCAGCGCTTCAAGCTGGCTCAGGCGGCGTTTTCTACCCTTAACGACCGTACCCAGGAGAGCCTGACCAGCATCCGGATGATCAAAGCCTTCGGCCTGGAAGACCGCCAGTCGTCCCTGTTTGCCGCCGATGCGGCAGATACCGGGGCTAAAAACCTGCGCGTCGCCCGGATCGATGCCCGTTTTGATCCCACGATTTACATCGCCATCGGCACCGCCAACCTGCTGGCCATTGGCGGCGGGAGCTGGATGGTGATTAACGGCTCACTGACGCTCGGGCAACTGACCAGCTTTGCCATGTATCTCGGGCTGATGATCTGGCCGATGCTGGCCCTGGCCTGGATGTTCAACATCGTCGAGCGCGGCAGTGCGGCCTATAGCCGGATCCGCGCCATGCTCGCCGAAGCGCCGGTGGTCAACGATGGCAGCGAGCCTGTGCCGGATGGGCGCGGCGAGCTGAAATTCTCCGTACGGGCCTTTGCCTACCCCCATACGGAAAAAACGACGCTCGAAAATGTCCATTTCACGCTGCAGCCGGGGCAAATGCTGGGCATTTGCGGCCCGACCGGGGCGGGGAAAAGTACCGTGCTCTCGCTGATCCAGCGCCACTTCGATATTGACCAGGGCGAGATCCGCTTCCACGACATCCCGCTGACGCAACTGCAGCTGGATAGCTGGCGCAGCCGCCTGGCGGTCGTCAGCCAGACGCCGTTCCTCTTCTCCGATAGCGTCGCCAACAATATCGCCCTCGGTTGCCCGCATGCGACCCAGGAAGAGATTGAGCACGTCGCCCGTCTCGCCAGCGTTCATGACGACATCCTGCGCCTGCCGCAGGGGTACGAAACCGAAGTGGGCGAACGCGGCGTAATGCTCTCGGGAGGGCAAAAACAGCGCATTTCCATCGCCCGCGCGCTGCTGCTGAATGCCGAGGTTCTGATCCTCGACGATGCCCTTTCTGCGGTCGATGGCCGCACCGAACACCAGATCCTGCACAACCTGCGCCAGTGGGGAGAAGGGCGCACGGTGATCATCAGCGCCCATCGTCTGTCGGCTCTGACCGAGGCGAGCGAAATTCTGGTGATGCAGCACGGGCATATTGCCCAGCGCGGCCAGCATGAACAGCTGGCGGAACAGCCGGGCTGGTATCGCGATATGTATCGTTATCAACAACTGGAAGCGGCACTGGATGACGTGCCGGAAACCGACGAGGAGGCCGCCGATGCGTAGTTTTTCCCAGCTGTGGCCCACCCTTAAGCGCCTGCTGGCGTATGGTTCGCCGTGGCGCAAGCCGCTGTCGCTGGCTGTCGTGCTGCTGTGGATTGCGGCGATTGCCGAAGTAACCGGCCCGCTGCTGATCAGCTATTTCATCGACAACATGGTGGCAAAAAATTATCTCCCGCTCGGTTTAGTCACCGGGCTGGCGGTGGCCTACGTTGGCCTGCAGCTGCTGGCGGCCGGGCTGCACTATGCCCAGTCGCTGCTGTTTAACCAGGCTGCCGTCGGGGTGGTGCAGCAGCTGCGTACCGACGTGATGGATGCCGCCCTGCGCCAGCCCCTGAGCGCGTTTGATACCCAGCCAGTCGGGCAGATCATCTCCCGCGTCACCAACGATACGGAAGTGATCCGCGACCTGTATGTCACCGTGGTGGCTACGGTACTGCGCAGCGCCGCCCTGGTGGGCGCGATGTTGGTGGCGATGTTCAGCCTCGAATGGCGCATGGCGCTGGTGGCGATGGCGATTTTCCCGGCGGTAATGATTGTGATGATCATCTACCAGCGCTACAGCACGCCGATTGTGCGTCGCGTGCGGGCCTATCTGGCGGATATCAACGATGGCTTTAACGAGGTCATCAACGGCATGAGCGTTATCCAGCAGTTCCGCCAGCAGGCGCGTTTTGGCGAGCGGATGGGCGAAGCCAGCCGCTCCCACTATATGGCCCGCATGCAGACCCTGCGTCTGGACGGTTTCCTGCTGCGCCCGCTGTTAAGCCTGTTCTCGGCGCTGGTGCTGTGCGGGCTGCTGATGCAGTTTGGCTTTGCCGCCGGTGGCACCATCGAAGTCGGGGTGCTGTATGCCTTTATCAGCTATCTCGGGCGTCTTAACGAGCCGCTGATCGAACTCACCACCCAGCAGTCGATGCTGCAACAGGCGGTGGTGGCCGGTGAGCGCGTCTTTGAGCTGATGGATCGCCCGCGCCAGGCGTATGGCGATGACGAGTGCGAACTGCAAAGCGGGACAATTGATTTTGACAACGTCTCCTTTGCCTATCGCGACGATCGGCTGGTGCTGCAGGATATCAACCTGACGGTGCCGTCCCGCAGCTTTGTGGCGCTGGTGGGGCATACCGGCAGCGGTAAAAGCACCCTCGCCAGCCTGCTGATGGGCTACTACCCGCTCACCGAAGGGGAAATCCGCCTTGACGGACGTCCGCTGTCGAGCCTGAGCCACAGCGTACTGCGTAAAGGGGTAGCGATGGTGCAGCAGGATCCGGTGGTGCTGGCTGATACCTTCTTTGCCAACGTGACGCTGGGCCGACCGTTCAGCGAGGAGCAGGTCTGGGACGTACTGGAGAAAGTGCAGCTGGCGGAGCTGGCGCGCGGTCTGCACGACGGCATTCATACACGGCTCGGCGAGCAGGGGAATAACCTGTCTGTCGGGCAAAAGCAGCTGCTGGCGCTGGCCCGGGTGCTGATTGATACCCCGCAGGTGTTGATTCTGGATGAAGCTACCGCCAGCATCGATTCCGGTACCGAGCAGGCTATCCAGCAGGCGCTGGCCGCGGTACGCGAACACACCACCCTGGTGGTGATTGCCCACCGTCTTTCGACCATCGTAGAGGCGGATACCATTCTGGTGCTTCATCGCGGCCAGGCGGTTGAGCGCGGCACCCATAAGCAACTGCTTGAAGCAAAAGGGCGTTACTGGCAAATGTATCAGCTGCAGCTGGCCGGGGAAGAGCTGGCCGCCAGCGCCCGTGAGGAATCTCTCAGCGCCTGATGCACTAAAATTAAGCAACCAGCCAGCCGCTGAATCGGTTGGTGCAAAAATGAAACGCACCTTGCACTGTCATGGTGCGTTTTTTTTCGTCACGCCTTCGCCGTGCCTCGTATTCCCTCTCTTTTCACTTTTGGCACACCCCTTGCAATACCTCTTTCGTTGGCTCGCCAAAACCGAATTCTGACTGGAGGGATATATGAAGCTGGTTACCGTGGTAATCAAACCATTCAAACTCGAAGACGTGCGCGAAGCACTCTCTTCAATGGGTATTCAGGGGCTGACCGTTACCGAAGTGAAAGGCTTCGGTCGTCAGAAGGGGCATGCAGAGCTTTACCGTGGTGCGGAATACAGCGTCAACTTCCTGCCAAAAGTGAAGATTGACGTAGCGATTGCCGACGATCAGCTGGATGAAGTCATCGACGTAATTAGCAAAGCAGCCTACACCGGCAAAATTGGCGACGGCAAAATTTTCGTTGCTGAGCTGCAACGCGTTATTCGCATTCGTACAGGCGAAGCCGACGAAGCGGCACTGTAAAACAGCAGGCACACAGTGATAGGGATCGAGAAAATGAACACAACAACACTTAAAGCAGGTCTGGGGTCTCTGGCGCTGTTGCCGGGCCTGGCAATGGCTGCACCCGCGGTAGCAGACAAAGCCGATAACGCCTTTATGATGATTTGCACCGCGCTGGTGCTCTTTATGACCATTCCGGGGATCGCGCTGTTTTACGGCGGCTTGATCCGCGGCAAAAACGTCCTCTCCATGCTCACTCAGGTAACGGTGACCTTTGCGCTGGTTTGCGTGCTGTGGGTGGTCTACGGCTATTCGCTGGCCTTCGGGGAGGGCAACGCCTTCTTCGGCAGCTTTAACTGGGCAATGCTGAAAAATATCGAACTGACCGCGGTGATGGGCAGCTTCTATCAGTACATCCACGTGGCGTTCCAGGGTTCGTTCGCCTGTATCACCGTGGGGCTGATTGTCGGGGCGCTGGCGGAACGTATCCGCTTCTCCGCCGTATTAATCTTCGTGGTGGTGTGGCTGACCCTCTCCTACGTGCCGGTGGCGCATATGGTCTGGGGCGGCGGTCTGCTGGCTTCTCATGGCGCGCTGGACTTTGCGGGCGGTACCGTTGTGCATATCAACGCCGCGGTAGCTGGGCTTGTCGGTGCTTACCTGATTGGCAAACGCGTCGGTTTTGGCAAAGAAGCGTTCAAACCGCACAACCTGCCGATGGTCTTTACCGGTACGGCGATCCTCTACTTTGGCTGGTTTGGCTTCAACGCCGGTTCAGCCAGTGCGGCAAACGAAATCGCGGCCCTGGCCTTCGTGAACACCGTTGTCGCGACGGCGGGAGCCATCCTCTCCTGGATCTTTGGCGAGTGGGCGGTACGCGGTAAGCCTTCTCTGCTGGGCGCCTGTTCCGGTGCGATTGCCGGTCTGGTAGGTATTACCCCTGCCTGTGGTTTTGTTGGTGTCGGTGGCGCGCTGATCGTCGGTATCGTGGCGGGTCTGGCCGGTCTGTGGGGCGTGACGGCGCTGAAACGTGTTCTGCGTGTGGATGACCCTTGTGACGTGTTTGGCGTCCACGGCGTGTGCGGTATTGTCGGCTGCATCATGACCGGCATCTTCGCTTCAACCTCTCTGGGCGGCGTAGGCTACGCAGAAGGCGTGACCATGGGCCATCAGGTTCTGGTGCAGTTGGAAAGTATCGCCATCACGGTAGTCTGGTCGGGCGTGGTTGCCTTTATCGGCTACAAGCTGGCGGACATGACGGTTGGGCTGCGCGTACCGGAAGAGCAGGAGCGCGAAGGTCTGGACGTCAACAGCCACGGCGAGAATGCGTATAACGCGTGATTCGAGAGTCTTGCCCGGTGGCGCTACGCTTACCGGGCCTACAAGAGAGAGTACCGTAGGCCGGGTAAGGCGAAGCCGCCACCCGGCTTTTTACATTATCCCCGATTACGCATCACCCCTTCCTGCACGGTGGATGCCACCAGCACGCCATCCTGGGTATAGAATTCACCGCGCACAAACCCGCGAGCGCTGGATGCCGAAGTGCTCTCCACGCTGTAGAGCAGCCACTCATTCATATTGAACGGACGGTGGAACCACATCGAATGGTCGATCGTCGCAACCTGCATCCCTTTCTCAAGGAAGCCCACGCCGTGCGGCTGCAGGGCAACCGGCAGGAAGTTAAAGTCCGAGGCATAACCCAGCAGATACTGATGCACGCGGAAATCTTCCGGCATGGTGCCGTTGGCGCGGATCCACACCTGACGGGCAGGCTCTGCGATGTGGCCTTTCATCGGGTTATGAAACTCGACCGGGCGGATCTCCAGCGGCTTGTCGCAGAGAAACTTCTCTTTAACCTGCGGGGGCAATAGATGCGCCAGCGCGCGGGCAATGTCGGTCTCGGAACGCAACGCGTCAGGCGCAGGGGCTGGCGGCATCGTCTTCTGATGCTCATAGCCTGGCTCCGGGGCCTGGAACGATGCCGTCATATAGAAAATCGGCTTGCCGTTCTGCACCGCCGCCACGCGACGGGCGCTGAAGCTGTTGCCATCGCGCAGGACTTCAACGTCATATACGATGGGTTTCTGGCTGTCGCCCGGGCGCAAAAAGTAGCTGTGAAAAGAGTGCACAAAGCGCTCCGCAGGTACGGTCTCTTTAGCAGCGTAGAGGGCTTGTCCCACAACCTGGCCGCCGAAAACCTGGCGTAAACCCAGATCTTCGCTTTGTCCCCGAAAGAGTCCTTCTTCTATTTTTTCCAGGTTTAATAATGTCAGCAGATTGCTTAGTGCCTGACTCATAGTCGTCCTCAATTAATACGCCGTGGCGAAAGATACGCAGAGTATAACGCAGAATTGAAAGTGGTCCGATGGGTGCAATAATCTGAATAACAGGGGGATTCCAGGCATAAATAATTGATATGTGCCACACTTAGTCTCGTTATCTTTATGTTAACCACTCATCTGGCGGTATCGATCCCGCTGGTGCATTGATGATAAGGAGAACTCAATGAAACTCGTGCACGTGTTAAGTGGTTTAGCGGTAGCGGTCGCTCTTTCTGCCTGCGCAGACAAAAGCGCAGACATTCAGACGCCAGCGCCGAACCCGAATACTGCTGGCGTAGCCGCTCAGCCGACTATTCAGCAGCCAAATGTCTCTGGTACGATCTGGATCCGCCAGAAAGTTGCTTTACCGCCGGATGCGGTGTTAACCGTTACCCTGTCTGATGCCTCGCTGGCCGATTCGCCATCGAAAGTACTGGCGCAGCAGGCGACGCGTACCGAGGGTAAACAGGCGCCATTCAAATTTGAACTGCCGTTTAACCCGGCGGATGTTCAGCCCAATGCCCGTATTCTGCTGAGTGCGGCGATCACCATTAACGATCAGGTTGTTCTGATGACCGACATCGTGAAGCCGGTAATCAATCAGGGCGGTACGAAAGCCGATCTGGTGTTGGTCCCGGTGCAGCAGACCTCGCTGCCGCTGCAGCCTGGCGGCGGTGCGCCGACCACGGTGCCGTCAACGTCACCAACCCAGGTTAGCCCGTCTACGGCGACCCCGGCGCCAACCCAGCTTTAATGTTCCCTGCCCCTCTCGTCTGAGAGGGGCATTTAGTACCGCCAGCGGTATCGCTGCATATCTATCTCTCCACTGCCTGACACCTGCACCCCTTCACTGAGCAATGCCTGACGCTGACGCTGCAAATCCGGCCCCGTTAAGGAGATCGCCCCGTGGCGGTTGACGACCCGGTGCCAGGGCAGGGTACTGCCTTCCGGCAGCCGTTTGAGAACACCGCCTACCTGCCGGGCTGCGCGGGGAGAGCCCGCCAGTCGTGCCACTTCGCCATAGGTGGTGACACTGCCTTCGGGAATCGAAGCGACTATCTGCCATACCCGCTGGGGAAAAGAGTCGTGCTCGTCCATTTTTTTCTCCTGTGTTGCGGGCATGATAGAGATTAACGGCCAATAGAGGAAGAAAGCGCCCACTCTGTAAACGCTTTGCGCAATAAAACATCACCCGGACGCGGTTAACTTGCAATTGCCATCCGGTACAGTGATAATGCGCCAGCGCGTTGGTTAACAACGCTCTCAATGGGGGCTCTGTTGGTTCTCCCGCAACGCTACTCTGTTCACCAGGTCAGGTCCGGAAGGAAGCAGCCAGGGCAGACGACGTGTGTGCCGGGATGTAGCTGGCAGGGCCCCCACCCATTTCTGATAACGCTATGTTTTCTATAGCTAAAACCCTGTTGTCTTTGCATTGATTTGCTGGTGGTACAACTTTTGTGTATCACTTAGAAGGCTAATCAATGTCACATCTGATGCTTTCCCGTCACGGGATCTGGTACTACCGCAGAGTTTATTCAACACCTCGGAGACGGCGCGAGATTCGTATTTCTCTGCGTACACGTTCAAAGCGTGAAGCTATGAAACGTGCAGAACAATACATCACCTCACAGCCTTTCGCCTGTGTTCCCAAGGCCATCCCGGCACACTCATCTTCTGCCCTGGCTGCACCTGTACTGGTGAACGAGAAGAAATCATTATTTCCGAACCTGAAAAGTGAGCTTGAGAAGTACGCCAATGCGAAAACGGGGTCTGTGGGTGAGCGCGAGATTTTGACGATCAACAGGTGCGTGAATGCGTATTTGGCTGCGACCAAAGAGCCATTTAGCAAGAGAAGCGCAGCGGCGTTTGTTGATAGTTTGGAAGGATCTGCATCTACCAGAAACCGTTACATCAAGAAGAACTCTGCGTTTTTCAAATGGCTTGCCACTCGTACAGATGAAGATATTCGAAACACATTTGAGGGGATGGGTGTTAAGGAAACAACAGCACCGATGGATCGCCGTCCTGCCTACTCGCTCAACGATCTGAAACGATTGCACATTGCTTTGCATGGCGTGAAGGACTGGAAGCGGTGGATCATTCTGATTGGTAGCTATTCGGGGATGAGGCAGAATGAGATTTGCCAGCTTTACCACAATGACGTGATGAGAGTTGAGGGGGGTTGGTGCTTCCGTGTTGATAACTTGAACCCAAATCAGACGATAAAAACGGATAGTTCGCGGCGGTTCGTTCCGATCCATTCGCAGCTTCTTACGCTTGGCCTGCTTGATTTCATCACTGACAGAAAAGGGCATTTGTTCCCTGAGCTTACCTTGCATCTCGGCAGTTATGGGCACTATTTTAGCCGTTGGTTTACGAGATTCAGGGGTAAGCATGATTTGCCTGAGTACCATTCGTTGCGCCACTACGCCGCCACAACATTTAAACAGAATGGTTTCCCTGAGCAGTTCGCTTCCCAAGTTCTCGGTCACTCGAATGCGACGATAACTTATAACCGATACGGGAAGGGCGTTGATGTCTCGCGGTTGGTGCAAGTGATAGAGGCTCTTTGAGCTATGTATCAAGGGAGCCAGCAGTTATGCTGGCGTTAATATAATGAAAAGAGTGTGCATGTTATTTATTGATGCTCTATGATTTGAAAATCAATAGATCGAATATCAAAAAGGAAATAAAGAAAATGATGGCAATGAAAAGTAATAAGAACTTCACTTTCAACCATTTTATCATTTCATTAGGCAAATCTTTAATAAAGTCATAATGTTCTGATTCCATATCTCTAACAATAAAGCTGCCCTTTCTAACAATGAGAGGAAAGAAAAATAATAAATCTTTTTGGAATGTTAAAAATATACCGCCAGCCTGAGCAATAGTTATACCTCTTGGCAGAAAACCAAACTTTTCACGAAATGCATCACAAAGCTGTAGGTGTTGTTTGTTCTTTAGCGTTGAATAACCAAACGCAGCAATAGTAGTAAAGACGAATAAGATAAATAAAATAGCGGTTACGCTTTTCATCTTATTGTCCTACACTGTTATAGATAAACTCACCAACGGCCTCACCACCAGATGATGAAAGTTCACCACCTACATATCCAGCAGAGGTTCCAAGTATTACGCCACAAGCTAATGCACCAGCACCACCTGCTGCCATTGTAGCAGTGCCCAAGACTAACGAGCATATGCCCATGCCTATCGCACCGCCAGCTAAACCACCGGCAAGGCCACCAGAGAAACTACCGATCTCAGTATATTTTTTCTTAGTACATTCAGCCTCTCGACCAGTTGAACAAGCCTCATTTATCTCATTGATTGAGTGAACCGCACTAAATGCTATTCCAACGTAACCAGCATAACGCATCACCTTAGTATATTTAGCCGCTCGCTCGATATGCGTTGCGTAGCCTTCAATATCGCTGATCCCTGTCTCATTCCATTTATGCGTGATTGAACTAGTGGACAAGCCAAGCGCATTTTTTATTTTTGTATACTCGCCAAACTTCATGGCCTTATTCAGGAAGCCAACTTTAAGCACACGATCAAGTTCAGTGAAGAGTTGCGCACGTCTAACATAAAACTGTTCGCCGATTAATGCGCCTCGCGTCATATAGGTATTTTTATAAGTTTCCTGGATTTCTTTAAGAATCTTTTCGATATTCTCAAAATATTTCCCAACTGGATCAGCTGCAAGTCCAATGCCTTTATCCGCAATATTAGAGAAATTGGCAATGGTAGCGTAATGTTTATGCAGGAAGTTAGCTTCCTCGTGCGTTAGCGGTTCCAGTGCTGTATCAATGCGCTGTTTCGCTGCTTTCATGTGGGCGATCTGTTCGCTGTCCTGTTTGTCAGGATCAACCACGAGCATGATAGACCCGGCTTTGTACTCCTTACCTGAACCGTTAAGTGAGCGGTAAAGTTCGCGTGTTCCTTCTGGCTGACCACCAGCGAACAGGATGCTTTCAAAAGATTCGGTTGTAGATGTTTGAGGGACTACGCAAAAACCAGCATCAACACCAATACGTTTCTTTTTAGCCGCTTGTGCGTGTTGTTCCGGTTCAGTTGATGAATTGATCCAAGCGGGTTCTGGCCTTGGAGTGTTCCCCATCCATTGACCTGCTGGGGAGATAAGAATGTTAGACCCAATCGGACAGCCGCAAATAACTTCGGCACCATTTCCTGCTGCGATTTTTCCTTCAAGGTTCATTGTTGGGATGTTACCGATTATTTCCCCAACCTCTCCGCATTTAGGGCAGGGCGCAGTTTTATCGCCGTGTCTCAATGCTCCCAGGTGCGCATTTGAAAAGTTTGGAAGACTACTAAGCCCTTGCGCCCCCGTAGTCGTTTCATCGCCGTGAAGTCCTTCGGGGATTCCATCCCATGTTGAACGGTTACTCATACTGTAGCCTCGTCAGCCAGAAAATCCTTGGCTGATGGCAATCCTTCACGATCTACGCACATTGCCCCAGATTGCGGGGTACTGATGATTTCATCGCCGTTATCAAGTTTGCTGCCTACAACTGCAATACCGACGCCGCCGTAGGTTTTACTTTTTCCGGTGCTGGTGGCAATACGTGCGGTAGTTCCGTCGGGATAAACAACTTCATCACCTTTTAGTGCAATGCTCATCATTTCGCCATTTTCAGCCTGCATCTTAGCTTTGTGATGAGTCTCGCGAACAATACCGCCCTGGCGTGTGAGGCTCCCGACCGTGGCAAAGCGGTAGATTTTGTTTACGGGGTGCCGCCGATTTATCTCTTCTTGTTCAGCAATGATGGCGCGTGCGCTATCTGCCATACCTGCGATTTGTTCTGGGGTGAAGGTCGGTTCGTTAAAAGATGCCAGGATTTCAGCGGTAAGATCGTTGTTATACTGTTTCATAAGTCCCTCTACTTGTTATAGAAATAATCACAGAGGTCATTTTACAAACAATAACCACAGGCGCAACAAGTATTAGATCTAAGTGAAACTACGTTTCGTAACAGAAGGTTAGAGGATAGGACGATGCTTTGCGGCATTGCTTGAACTATTAAGTGCGAACTTTGAGGCACTCCCGGTTGTTACCCCGGAAATCCCCAAGTATCAGGGGCTGGTAGGGCACTGGTGGTCCCGTAACGGATGAGGCTTACGCCGCCAGCACTTTGTTAATGGTGGTTCTTGCTGCACCTGTGAGGCGATGGATCTCGCTCTTCGTCTTACCTGCTCCATGCAATACGCGAATCTGTTCGTGCAGTTTCTTGTCCAATGGACGGCCCTTGTAAGCGCCCTCAGCTTTCGCCTTGCTGATTCCCTCAGCCTGACGGCGGCGGCGGTCTGTGTAGTCTTTACGGGCTTTTGCTGCCAGCATTTCTAACATCATGCCGTTGATAGCTTTCATCATCGACTGCATAAACTCACCCTGTGCGGCTAACACTACGTGGCTGGTAGGCAGGTCGAGAGCTACCACCCGTAAACCTTTACTATCGATCTGAGCTTTAAGTGTCTCCCAATCCTCAGCGTTGAGACGGCTCAGGCGGTCTACTTGTTCGACTAACAGAATGTCTCCGGGCGCGGCTATGTCTATCAGGCGCATAAGCTCTGGGCGCTGTAAGCTGGCTCCGCTTACGTTCTCAATGAAGTATGTGACGTGACCCAAATCATGAGCGGCGGCGAACTCAGCCAATGCTGCTTTGGCGCGTGTAGCATCCTGCTCTTTAGTGGAGGCGCGAAGATAGGCATAAACTCGGCTGGTGGTCATCAGGGTAGTCTTTATGTAGCTTTTGGGTTGTAGTATAATTGCATGTGGCGTTTAAGTGGACAAGCGCTATTTAAGCTACGCCTTTTAGGCTACGCCTTTTAGGCCACTTTCATCACGTAGTGTTAATGTATACTCAAAAGCTACGTTTGTGTGATGGCGTAAGGATTCACGCCACTTAAGTCTGTCGTATCCCCCTTTCTACTATTATCCCCATCAATAGTGCGCATATTTTATATTTTCATATCTGCCTGTCTATTTCGCAAATTGTCATCATACTGAAACGTGACTGTCATTATTCTGTCATAAATTTTCGGCAGGGTAAGTGTGACATTTTTATTATCTATAAGCAGGAAATATATATCTGGATAATAATGTTAACTTCGTGTATTAATTTAAGAAAATAGTGCCAGGGATGTTAAAACCATGACGACTGCTGTCCTGAATGTGAAAATTGACGAAGCGCTGAAAGAGAAGCTTCGTCATTATGCCGAAGTGAATAATGAGAATCTCAGCGTTACCACAGAGAAGCTGCTGCAGATGGCGTTTGCTGTAGCAGATGAGGCGGGAGTAACGGAAGAGGATATCGACAATCAGCATACGGAAGAAGAGAGTGTAGCTCCATTTACTCCTAAAGAAATCAAAGCGTTAAGAAAAATTCTGAAGAAGAAAAAATGAAACAACATCAACAATCAACCGCCAGCAGCTACTCAGAGGCCTGCTCGCTTCTGCGCTCTGGCTATGTCAAACATGTCCGCCTGGGCTGGGACGTTGGCAGTGATGAGTTCTTTCGAATTGCGTCTGACTGGTGTGATACCGGCGCAAAAATAAAGAAAGAAGGCGATAGTTTTGTTATTTCCCTGAAAGGTTTCCCTATCCCGGCTCAGCACTGATCTCCCCATGCTGAAAATGTCTGACTGTAACCATTACAGTCAGACATTTTTAAATCTCGTCTTATTAGCGGCTATTTGTGCGCCCGCTCACTCTTTTTCCGTAATAAATATCACTGTTGCATTCGTTCATTGAGTCAAAGCGATTATACCAGCGTGCGTTTTACACTGTGGCCGCTGTTACTCAGCGCCATCCACAGCGGCTTGATCCGCACCAGCGCGTTTTCCAGCTCGTCAGGTGCCAGGGAAAAGGGCATGCGCAGGTAGCGGTCAAAGGCTCCAGAGAGGCCAAAGCGCGTCCCGGTACCCAGATGAATGCCCGCCGCTTCGGCGCGCGAGGCCAACTGGGTGGCCAGCATATCCGGCAGCTCTACCCAGTAAGAGAGACCCCCTTCCGGCATCCGGAAACGCCAGTCCGGGAAATGTTCCTGCAGCAGCGCCGCACAAGCATCCCGCCGCTCACGCAGCATCTGCCGGCGGGCAGATAAAAATGTTTCGCCATTCTCAATTAGCCACAGGGTTGCCAGCTGTTCCAGCAGCGGCGAGCCAAGATCGAGCGTATCGCGGGTCTGGGCAAGCGTGGCGATGGTGCGTGCCGGGGCGCGAATCCAGCCCAGACGCAGACCTCCCCAGAAACTTTTTCCCGCCGAGCCCAGCGTAATGACATTGCCGTTCGGGCAGAAGGAGGCCAGCGGCGGCGGGGGAGGGGCATCGAACCACAGATCTACCATGGTTTCATCCACTACCAGCGTGGTGCGGGCCCGGGCAGCCACGGCGGCGATGGCCTCCCGGCTCTTCTCGTCCATGCAGCGGCCAGTGGGATTGTGAAAATCGGGCATCAGATACGCCAGGCGCGGCGCGGTCTGGGCGAGGGTGGCGGCAAAGCCGTCGATATCCCAGCCGGTATGCGGCAGCGACACGCCAACCGGCCGACAGGATGCCCCCTGAATAGCCGCGATAGCCAGCGGGTAGGTGGGGTGATCCACCACCACCCGATCGCCCGGGCCGGTGAACATGCGCAGCACCAGCGCCAGCCCGCTGACGGCACCGTTAACCACCATCACCTCTTCAGCCCGGGTAGGTAAACCGCGGCCGGTATAGCGTGCAGCAATGGCTTCGCGCAGCGCCAGCAACCCCAGCTGATCGTAGCCGGTTTGCGTCAGATGCGGGGTAATGGCGGTCAGGGCATGCGTATAGGCCTGATGGATCTCCGGCCCGGCACCCAGCGCGGCAGTAGAGAGATCAAGCGCCGCGCTGGCGTTGGCGCGGGTAGGGGGCGTGCGGCTGTCGGGCAGGATCACCCGCGAGCCACTGCCGTGCCGGCTTTCGAGATAACCTTCGTCCCGCAGATGGGCCAGGGCGCTGCTGACGGTGGTCCGGCTGACCTCGAGGGTTAAGGCCAGTTCCCGTTCCCCGGGCAGGCGCGTATCCAGCGCCAGCCTGCCGTCGAGGATCAGCAGGCGCAGGGCATCGGCCAGCTGCCGCCACAGCGGGGTACGGGAGGCACTCTCCTGCCAGTGACCCAGCAGGCGAACCAATGACTGACTTCCAAATCGACGTGATGACACGGGCAGTCCACTTTTTGAAAACTGGACATTAATCATAGGGCCATTTCAGGCAATGATGAAAGCAGAAACCACCGGAGAAAGATCATGTTGCGTCGATTACTTCAGCTTTACGTCGGATTAAGCCTGTACGGCCTGTCAACGGCGATGTTTGTCCGTGCGGATCTGGGAGCCGATCCGTGGAATGTCTTCCACCTGGGGGTGGCAAAACTGCTGGCAATGGATATTGGCACCGTCATGATCCTCACCGGGGCGCTGGTCCTGCTGGTCTGGATCCCGCTGCGCCAGCGTCCCGGTCTCGGCACGATCAGTAACGTGATTGTGATTGGCCTGGCCGCCGATGCCGCATTGGCGTCTATTCCGGCCATTGATTCGCTGATGGCTCGCAGCCTGCTGCTGGCAAGCGCGGTGATTGTCAATGGGCTGGCGACGGGCATGTATATCGGGGCCGGATTTGGCGCCGGGCCGCGCGACGGCCTGATGACCGGGATCAACGCCCGCACCGGCTGGTCGGTTCGCAGCGTACGCACGGCGATTGAAATTACGGTCCTGCTGATTGGCTGCGTGCTGGGCGGCACCTTTGGTGTAGGAACCATACTCTATGCGCTGAGCATCGGTCCGCTGATCCAGATCTGCCTGCCGTGGTTTCGGCAGAAGCCGCGGATCGTTGCCCCAGAGCCGGGCCGCGTTGTCTGATTTTGCGAAGCGCTCACATGCTTTACGCCAGGCGTTATGACAGAATAGACACATCCGTCACTGCACCCTGAAGCGCATGAAAGCCATAACCCTCTACGATGTCGCCCGCCTGGCGGGCGTCTCCTATCAAACCGTCTCGCGGGTCATTAATGATGCGGCCCACGTCTCCGCCCGTACCCGGGAGAAAGTGCTGCAGGCGATGGCCGAGCTGCACTATGTACCCAATCGCGGCGCCCAGCAGCTGGCAGGCAAACGCACCCGTACGCTGGGGCTTATCACTACCGATCTGGCGCTGCATGCCCCCTCGCAGATCGCGTCGGCGGTAAAAACGCGGGCCGGGGAGCGTGGGGCGAGCGTGCTGATCTCAATGGTCGAGGATCCGCAACAGTGCCTGGCGGCAGTGCAGGAGCTGCTGGCCCAGCGCGTGGAAGGATTGCTGGTCAATGTCCCGCTGGAAGATGCGCTGGCCGAAAGCCTGCAGGCGCAGGCCGTTCCTGTGCCTGTGTTATTTCTTGATGTCACCCCCAACGCCCGGGTACACAGCCTGGTGTTCGATGCAGAGCAAGGGGCGAACCTGGGGGCGCAACACCTGCTGGCGCTGGGCCATCAGCGAATTGCCCTGCTCGGCGGGCCGCAAAGTTCCGTCTCTGCCCGGGCACGGCTTGCGGGCTGGTTATCAGCCTTAGGCGAGGCGGGTCTGGAACCTTGCTCCATCGTTCAGGGTGACTGGAGCGCGGCCTCAGGTTATGAAAAAGGCCATCAGCTGCTGGCCGGGGCGATTCTCCCGCAGGCGATCCTGGTGGCAAACGATCAGATGGCCCTGGGCGTGATGCGTGCCTGCGCCGAAAAAGGGATTGCGGTGCCGGGCCAGATCTCGGTGGTGGGTTTTGACGATACCACCGACAGCGCATGGTTTACCCCGCCGCTGACCACGGTTCGTCAGGCGTTTCGTGAGGCCGGCTTGCGCAGCGTAGAGTGGCTGCTGGCGCAGCAGGGCAGCACAGAAAAGACGCCCTCACAAACCCGGCTGCCGGTAACGCTGATCGAGCGCCATTCCACCGCCCGGGAAGGGATCCCGCAGGGGAGTGACGATCTGGCGCAGCAGCTAAAATCGCTGGCGCTGCTGGCGGAACAGCTGGCGCGCCGATAACGCTTTTGTGATCGCCCTCGCTTCATGACGCTCTCCCGCTTTACCCTGTCTCCCTGACAGGGCATTGTATTTAAAATTGTGAGCGCTTCGCAAAGAGGTAACCATGTCCCATCCTGCTCCGCTGACCCTCAGCACCCTGATCACTCGCCGCGACTGGGAAAACCCCGGCGTCACCCAATGGAATCGACTCCCTGCCCACGTTCCCTTGAGCAGCTGGCGCGACGAACACGCCGCGCGGGATGAGGGTAAGACGCCCAGCGTCCGCTCGCTTAACGGCGACTGGCAGTTCAGCTTTTTTACGGCTCCGGAGCAGGTTCCCGACAGCTGGACGCAACAGGATTGCGCGGATGCGGTGGTGATGCCCGTCCCCTCCAACTGGCAGATGCAGGGCTTTGATACCCCGATCTACACCAACGTCACCTATCCGATTGCGGTGAACCCGCCGTTTGTCCCGGCAGAGAACCCGACCGGTTGTTACTCGCTCACATTCGAGATGGAAGAGCGCTGGCTGGCGAGCGGCCAGACCCGGCTGGTCTTCGAGGGCGTCAACTCGGCCTTTTATCTGTGGTGCAACGGCCAGTGGGTAGGCTACTCCCAGGACAGCCGCCTGCCTGCAGAGTTTGATGTGTCTGCGTTCCTGCGCGCAGGCAGTAACCGCCTGGCGGTGATGGTGCTGCGCTGGTGCGACGGTAGCTATCTCGAAGATCAGGATATGTGGCGGATGAGCGGCATCTTCCGCGACGTCACTCTGCTGCACAAACCGGCTACCCATATCGCCGATTATCACGTCGAGACCGAACTGAATGCCGATTATGACCGTGCCCGGCTTAAGCTGGGGCTGACCCTCGGCGGGAGTGATTACGCCGATTGCGAGGTGAGCGTCAACCTGTGGCGGGAAGGGGAGCTTATCGCCAGCGCCGTCGGCCTGCCGGGCTCGGACATTGTCGATGAGCGGGGTCACTGGCAGGAGAGGGTCAATGTTTCACTGAAGGTGGAACAACCGGCGCTGTGGAGCGCGGAAATCCCCGCTCTCTACCGGCTGACCCTTGCGCTGCGCGACGCTCAGGGCCAGGTTCTGGACATTGAAGCCTGCGACGTCGGCTTCCGCCACGTTGAGATCGCCAACGGGCTGCTGAAGCTCAACGGCAAGCCGCTGCTGATCCGCGGGGTGAACCGTCACGAGCACCATCCCGAGCGCGGGCAAGTGATGGACGAAGCCACCATGCGCCGCGACATTGAGCTGATGAAGCAGCACAACTTTAACGCCGTACGCTGCTCGCACTATCCTAACCATCCGCTGTGGTACCGCCTGTGCGATCGCTACGGGCTCTACGTGGTGGATGAGGCCAATATTGAAACCCACGGTATGGTGCCGATGAGTCGACTGGCCGACGATCCGCGCTGGCTGCCCGCCATGAGCGAACGCGTCACCCGGATGGTGCAGCGCGACAGAAATCACCCGTCGATTATTATCTGGTCCCTGGGCAATGAGTCCGGTCATGGCGCGAACCACGACGCCCTTTACCGCTGGGTGAAGGCCACCGATCCGACCCGCCCGGTACAGTACGAGGGCGGCGGCGCCAATACCGCGGCGACCGACATTATCTGTCCGATGTACGCCCGCGTCGATCAGGATCAGCCTTTCCCGGCAGTACCAAAATGGTCTCTCAAAAAGTGGATTGGCATGCCGGATGAATCCCGCCCGCTGATCCTCTGCGAATACGCCCACGCGATGGGCAACAGCTTCGGCGGGTTCGCGAAATACTGGGAGGCCTTCCGCAAACATCCTCGCCTGCAGGGCGGTTTTGTCTGGGACTGGGTTGACCAGGCGCTGACGAAATACGACGAGCAGGGCAATCCCTTCTGGGCTTACGGCGGCGATTTTGGCGATAAGCCTAACGACCGACAGTTTTGTCTCAACGGGCTGGTGTTCCCGGATCGCACCCCGCATCCGGCCCTGTACGAAGCCCAGCGCGCCCAGCAGTTCTTCACCTTTACCCTGCACAGCCACTCTCCGCTGGTGGTGGAGGTGCAGAGCGATTATCTCTTCCGCACTACGGACAACGAGCAGCTGCGCTGGTCGGTGATGCGCGATGGCGAAGTGCTGGCCTCTGAGGTTGTCGCTCTGAACATTCCGGCGCAAGGGAAGCAACGACTGGAGATTACCCTGCCACAGTGGGCAGCTGCGCCGGGCGATGTCTGGCTGAACGTGGAAGTGTTCCAGCCTGCGGCCACGCCGTGGTCCGGCGAAAATCACCTCTGCGCCTGGGATCAGTGGCCGCTGCCCGCGCCGTTATTCGTCGCAACACCGAAAGCTGTCGGGGAAACACCGCTGCTGACCCGCGCGGATGACGCCCTGGTGGTAACGCATCAGCAGCAGCGCTGGCAGTTTGACCGCGCCAGCGGCGACCTGACCCAGTGGTGGCGCGAGGGAGAGCCAACCCTGTTTTCACCGCTGACCGATAACTTCACCCGCGCCCCGCTGGATAACGATATCGGCGTCAGCGAAGCGACCCGCATCGATCCCAACGCCTGGGTGGAGCGCTGGAAGGCGGCGGGGATGTACAACCTGACGCCGCGTCTGCTGCAGTGCGACGGCGAGCAGCTGGAGCAAGCGGTGACTCTCACCACGCTGCATGCCTGGGAGCATGGCAACCAAGTCCTGTTCCTGAGCCGTAAATACTGGCGTATCGACAGCCAGGGCGTGCTGCATGGCGATATTGAAGTCCAGGTGGCGAGCGATATACCCGAACCTGCGCGTATTGGGCTCTGCTGTCAGCTGGCCCTGACGCCGCAGACTGTAAGCTGGCAGGGACTCGGGCCCTATGAGAACTACCCGGATCGCAAGCTCGCCGCCCGTCAGGGGCGCTGGGAACTGCCGCTGGCTGAGCTGCATACGCCTTACATTTTCCCCACCGACAACGGCCTGCGCTGCGATACGCGTCAGCTGAACCTGGGACAGCATCAGCTGGATGGCGACTTCCACTTCTCGGTAAGCCGCTACAGCCAGACGCAGCTGCGTGAGACGTCGCACCACCACCTGTTACGGGAGGAGTCCGGCTGCTGGCTGAACCTCGATGCCTTCCATATGGGCGTCGGCGGGGATGACTCCTGGAGCCCAAGCGTCTCACCGGAATTTATTCTGCAGGGGAAAAAGGTGCGTTACGCCTTTAGCTGGCAACAGAACTAAACTTAATCGCTGATGCGGCCACAACGCGTGGCCGCACGTTCACTTCGGAGGTTTATCTGATGAAGTATGTCGATGGTTTTGTGGTTGCCGTTCCCGCGGGTAATAAGGAGGCTTATCGCGAGATGGCGGCGAAAGCTGCGCCTTTGTTTAAAGAGTTTGGCGCGCTTCGCATCGTAGAGTGTTGGGCAGATGACGTGCCTGACGGCAAATTAACCGACTTTCGCATGGCGGTGAAGGCGGAAGAGAACGAAGAAGTGGTTTTCAGCTGGATCGAATATCCTTCCAAAGCGGTTCGCGACGAGGCGAATCAGAAGATGATGAACGATCCCAGGATGAAAGAATTTGGCGAAGCCATGCCCTTTGACGGTAAACGGATGATTTATGGAGGCTTCTCGCCTCTGCTGGACGAATAAACCTGCCGCCCGGCGGCGCTCTCCGTCGGGCGCTAAGCGCGACTCTCCGGCTCGAGATTGTTTTCCGCCCACTGAATAAATGCCTCTTTCGGCAGCGCTTTGCTGTAAAACCACCCCTGACCGTACTGCACGCCGTGGCTCCGTAACCATGCCAGCTGGCCTTCGGTTTCAATTCCTTCTGCCACCATATCCAGGTTGAGCGATTTGGCCATCTCGATGATGTGCGAGGTGACGTTTTTGTACTCCAGCGCGTCGACAAAGGACTTATCTATTTTCAGCGTATCGACGTCCAGATCCTGGAGATAGCTGAGGCTGGAATAGCCCGTTCCGAAATCATCGATATAGACCGAGTGGCCTGCACGCCTGAACGCGGCAATGGCCGGAGCGCTGACGGCGGGATCGGCGAACCCGCGCTCGGTGAGCTCCAGCGCAATCTGTGAGGGGGGAAGCTGCCACTGATTCAGCAGGCGGCTCAGCAGCGGAAGCACGTTACCGGAGATCAAATCCTCCGGGGCAAGGTTAATCGAAATATGGTGGCCCGGATGCTGGCGAAGCCACTCGCCCATCTCCTCAAAGACCTTTTCGATGATAAGCGTGGTCAGCTGATTCGTCAGGCCCGTCTGCTCGGCCAGGGAGACAAAAATATCCGGCGACAGGTAACTTCCGTCCGGTTGCGGCCAGCGTGCAAGCGCTTCCGCGCCGGTCAGCCTGCCGCTGTTTAACGCCACAATCGGCTGGAAATGAACCTTAAACTCCCGGGCATTAATGGCATCCAGTAAACGGTACCGGGGCGACTGCAGGCGGCGCAACACGCGCAGGATAAACCAGGCCGTCAGCAGACTGATCAGGACGCCAAAAGGCAGCCAGAAAATAAGCTGGTGGTGCCAGCTCTCTTTTAGAGGTTTGAGGGAGGACCAGGTGACGATGGAAAACCCCAGGTCGGACACGTTATGGACGTTGTACATCGCGCCGTCATGCTGAAAATGGGTGCTGCCGCTGCGCCGCATCTCATTGAATACCTGAATATCCAGGTTATTACTGCTGGCAAAGATCACATTGCGCAGGGTGCCGATCAGGGCCACGTCGATCGGCCAGGAGCCTAAGGGGATCACATCGATCAGCGAGGCCGGGTCAACCAGCACGATATAGTGGTCATTGCCAATTGCAGCCATATAGCGATCGACGGCGAGGTCGTTGTGCGAGGTGATCCAGGCCCGATAGCCATCAGGCGTTACCCGCATTGCAGGCGGAAAGGGGGCGGCATAGCTCTCCTGTTCCAGCGAGGAGCAGCGCGGCTTGAGATCCTCAATGTAGATGACCTCCTGAATATATCGCCAGGAAAAAGAGGTGCGGCGCATGGCCAACGTGTGTTCGTAGCTGCAGGGGATCCCTTTAAACGACGCCATCTCAGTAAGCGCTGACTTTGCCTGGGTAATGACTTTGTCGGTTCGGATCTGCACCCGGGAAGAGTAGTTATTCAGATCGTCAACAAACCGCTGCTCCGCATTGCTATGCGCCAGCCATACGCTCAGACAAACAGGAACAAGCACTGAAATAATTAGCACGCAGGTAACCATGCTCACCAGCTGTCGGGTTGTCATGCTCCTGTTTCCTTTTTATAACGCCGGGCCCGGGGCGTGCAAAACGATGACGTTAAAACGAAAAGTACTGTTGAAGTGTAGCGTTATAGCATGCGGCTGGCATTGATTTCATTCTGCAATTTAGGGGGCCAGAAAAACTCCGGCGGCCTGGCTTCCGGCGTGGGTTGTTTTCCGCTCGCCACTCGGATATGCTAATTGTTATGTTATAACAACTCATATTTGAGGTAAGCATGCAGGTTCTGAATTCATTGCGCAGTGCCAAACAACGTCATCCCGATTGTCAGATCGTCAAACGTAAAGGGCGGCTGTATGTGATATGCAAATCCAATCCGCGCTTTAAGGCGGTGCAGGGGCGGAAGAAGAGACGTTAAGCGGGTAAGGTGCCTGCCGCTGAAAGGTAAACTGTCGGCGGCAGGTCTAAACGGGATCAGGCAGGTGTGCGGGAGAGGGTAAAGACGTCGTAGAAAGAGAGCTCGCCCTTGGTGGCGATCATCTTCTGCAGTTTCTCTTTTTGCTGTAACTCGACGTTGGGCGAGTGCAGAATGTTTTCGATCAGCTGTCCAGGCACAAAGCGTGTGTTGTACCACTCCCCGTTGTAGCAAACGCGAAAATCCAGTACATCAATATCTTCATAGCGGTAGCGCGGATTAACGTCGAAAAAGAAGAAGGCGTTAAAGACGATGAACAACACCACCAGCAACCAGACGGAACCGATCAGGGTTTCCGATTGCAGCATCACCACCAGCGTCGCCAGCCACGCCGCATACATGGCGACAAACAGACCAGGATGTTTGCGAATAAAGCTGATGCTGAAACGCGGTTTATTGTCACGCTTTTCGCGAACATTGAGATCGTCAATGGTTTCGGTAAGCAGGCGTTGTATTTCGGTCATCTTCTGCCCTTTGTGAATTCAACTCAATACGAAGGATCCGTATATTTTAAGTGACCACAATGTTTGTGGAAAGTAACAGTTAGACTAAGAAAAATCATAACAGTTACCTGAAAAGGGCGGGTGAGATGAAGTGACCAGTCTGTTCCCTACGACGCAAAATCCCCTGGACGATAGCATGAGCCTAACCGGATGAAGAGCTGCCAGTAACGCAAATTTGAAGCGCCGGAGAGTCGCGCAACACCTCTGGCATCTGTAAACAGAATCAGCGTACAAACTTCCATACTGCGGTAGGAATTTTATCATACAGCTTATTCATCGTCAGTTCGGCCAGGCGATGGTCGGCCGCAGAATAGAATACTGCCAGTTCATTATCAGAAAGCTCGTATTTATTTTTTTCAATCACGCGCTCAAGGGTGTCAATTGACTGACAACGTCGCAGACGCATCAAATAATCAGTCTTGGTTAATGGTTTATCAGACATAAATTCACCTAATTGTTTGTAATAGTTTTAACCGGAGAAGCTAACGGATTAGCTCTGCTTGCCGTAACAAAACAACGAAAAAGCCGATTGCCCGATTTACGCCATTTTTGCAAATCCTGTGCGTTAATGCCGTAGCTGCTGAATAACATAAAAGTGTCATCCAGGTATTCGTCAATTTGCTCAATCAACTTATTATCTTCGTTATACTTAATTTTATAATTAAGGGCGAAGGTAGCAATATGTTCAATCAACTCGTTTAACTGCAAATTAATGGCAGAAGTAGGGTCATTTACCCAGCCATGATTGCTCTCATCGAGATTGGTCAGGCAGTCATGGTACAGGGATTCACAAAGGAATTTCAACTGTGCAATATCTTGCCTTTTGGGCGAGTATTCGTCCATAGCGCATCCCCTTTTTGAGTGATTCTTTACTCACCGAACATCGCTGTCGGGAAGGGTACAACTGGCTTAGCGTCAACGGCTACTGTTATGCCTCTTGCTTTAACTATAATCTACTCTAATCAGGATTTCACCGCGCTATTACGAAAAATTACAATTACGCAGCGCTTTACCGTCTTTGACCTTCACTATGTTATATATTTTTTTCTCCTGATACCGAACTTTACTTATCACCACATGTGATTTCTCAAGCCCGTTTAAAATCAAAAAACACCAGGAATACTCTTAATACCTAAGAAGCAACGCATGAAATTGAGAATTTCTGTAAAAGAACCAGGCTAAATATGATATGTGGTTTAAGCGTTACATTAAATATATAAACCCTCAATAAGCTAATTTTATGATTTTCAATTGCTAAAAAAAAGGCCGCATATGCGGCCTTTTTAACGGTTAAACCCGAATCTGTGTCATCACACCGGGTGATTGTGTTCCACATCATCGCTCTTACGGCTAAAACGACGACGTACAACCACGAAGAACACCGGAACGAAGAAGATCGCCAGGACGGTCGCGGTCACCATCCCACCCATTACGCCGGTACCTACGGCGTTCTGCGCACCGGAACCTGCACCCGAGCTAATAACCAGCGGCATAACGCCGAGGATAAAGGCGAGGGAGGTCATCAGAATCGGACGCAGACGCATACGGACTGCTTCCAGCGTTGCTTCAATCAGGCCTTTGCCTTCTTTATCCATCAGATCTTTGGCGAATTCGACGATTAATATCGCGTTCTTCGCCGACAAGCCAATGGTTGTCAGCAGGCCCACCTGGAAGTACACGTCATTACCCAGCCCGCGGAACGTCGCCGCCAGCAGGGCACCAATGACCCCCAGCGGTACAACCAGCATAACCGAGAACGGAATCGACCAGCTCTCGTACAGCGCCGCCAGACACAGGAACACCACAATCAGTGAGATGGCATACAGGGCAGGGGCCTGGTTACCGGACAGACGTTCCTGATAGGACATCCCCGTCCAGTCGTAGCCAATACCCGCAGGCAGTTTACCCGCCAGCTCTTCCATCAGGTTCATGGCTTCACCGGTACTTCTGCCCGGTGCCGCCTGGCCCAGGATCTCCATGGATGGCAGACCGTTGTAACGTTCCAGACGCGGTGAACCGTATTCCCAGCGAGAGGTAGAGAAGGCTGAGAACGGCACCATCTGCCCGTTGCTGCCGCGCACATACCAGTTATTGATATCGCTTGGCAACATACGGTATTGCGCTTCAGACATTACGTACACCTTCTTCACACGACCGCGGTCGATGAAGTCGTTGACGTAGCTCCCGCCCCAGGCTGCGCCCAGTGTGGTGTTGATGTCGCTGATAGATACGCCCAGCGCCTGGGCTTTTTCCTGATCGATATCCACTTTGAACTGCGGGGTATCTTCCAGGCCGTTTGGACGAACGCCAACCAGCAGGTCAGGGTGCTTGGCCACTTCGCCGAACAGCTGGTTACGCGCCTGAGTCAGTTTTTCATGGCCCAAACCACCCTGGTCGATAAGCTGGAAGTCAAAGCCGGTCGCCGTACCCAACTCAACGATCGCTGGCAGGTTAAAGGCGAAGACCATCGCATCTTTAATCTGCGAGAAGGTGCCCATGGCGCGACCGGTAATGGCTTCTACCTTATTCTCGTCACCCGGACGGTCAGCCCAGTCTTTCAATGAGACGAAGGCAATACCGGTGTTCTGACCACGACCTGCAAAGCCAAAGCCGTTAACCGCAAACACCGATTCAACGTTGGCTTTCTCTTTATTGAGGTAATAATCAGTGACTTCATCCAGCACTTTCTGGGTACGCTCTTGCGATGCACCCGCCGGGAGCTGGGCCATCGTCAGGAACACGCCCTGGTCTTCATCCGGCAGGAAGGAGCTTGGCAGACGAACGAACAGGTAGGCCATGCCGACCACGATGATGATATAGAGCAGCAGGTAACGACCGGTGCTGCGCAGGATATTGCCTATGCTGTCGGTGTAGTGGTGCGTGCTCTTATCGAACATGCGGTTAAACCAGCCGAAGAAGCCTTTTTTGTTTTCTCCGTGATCGCCTTTAGCCACCGGTTTCAGCATGGTGGCGCACAGCGCAGGGGTCAGGATCAGAGCGACCAGTACCGACAGGGCCATCGCGGAAACGATGGTGATCGAGAACTGGCGATAAATCGCACCGGTAGAACCACCGAAGAAGGCCATCGGGATAAATACCGCCGACAGAACCATAGCGATACCGACCAGCGCGCCCTGAATCTGACCCATGGATTTACGGGTCGCTTCTTTCGGCGGCAGTCCCTCTTCGGACATCACACGCTCGACGTTTTCGACCACCACGATGGCGTCATCCACGAGCAGGCCGATGGCCAGCACCATCCCGAACATCGTCAGGGTGTTTATCGAGAAGCCGAAGGCCGCCAGGATAGCAAAGGTCCCGAGCAGAACCACCGGTACGGCGATGGTTGGAATCAGCGTCGCACGGAAGTTTTGCAGGAACAGATACATCACCAGGAATACCAGGATGATCGCTTCTACCAGCGTTTTCACTACTTCGTGGATAGAGATCTTAACGAACGGCGTGGTGTCATACGGGTAAACGATCTTCAGGCCTGACGGGAAGAAAGGTTCCATTTTCTTCAGTTCAGCACGGATCGCGGTCGCCGTATCAAGGGCGTTAGCACCGGTCGCCAGTTTAATACCCAGACCGGATGCCGGCTGGCCGTTAAACTTGGCGATAACGTCGTAGTTCTCACCACCCAGTTCCACCTTCGCAACGTCGCGCAGGCGAACCTGTGAACCGTCCGGATTCACCTTCAGCAGAATCTTACTGAACTCATCTGCGGAGGTCAGTCGGGTCTGTGCGATGATTGAGGCGTTCAGCTGCTGGCCTTTCACCGGCGGCGTACCGCCTAACTGACCGGCTGCAACCTGGGCGTTCTGCGCTTTAATGGCGGTGATCACGTCCACTGGCGTCAGCTGGAAGTTGTTCAGCTTGTTCGGGTCCATCCAGATACGCATCGCGTACTGAGAACCGAACAGCTGTACGTCACCCACACCAGAAGTACGGCTGATGGCGTCCTTCATGTTGGCGCCCACGTAGTCGGAAATATCCTCCTGCGTCATGGTGCCGTTGGTGTTGATAACGCCGACAACCATCAGGAAGCTACTGGAGGATTTCTCCACGCTCACACCCTGTTGCTGTACTTCCTGCGGCAGTAACGGCATCGCCAGCTGCAGTTTGTTCTGCACCTGTACCTGGGCGATGTCCGCATCCGTACCGGATTCGAAGGTCAGCGTGATCTGCACCGTACCGGTGGAGTCACTGTTGGAGGACATGTACATCAGGTTATCGATACCGTTCATGTTCTGTTCGATAACCTGCGTCACGGTGTCCTGCACCGTTTTCGCATCAGCCCCTGGGTAGGTTGCGGCGATTGAAATTGCTGGCGGCGCAATGGTTGGATATTGCGCGACAGGCAGCTTCAGGATCGCGAGTCCCCCGGCTAGCATGATGATTATGGCGATCACCCACGCGAAAATGGGGCGATCGATAAAGAAATTAGGCATGTCTTAACGGCTCCTGTTTAAGTTAAGACTTAGGTTGTTCTGACTGACCGCCTGCTGAGGCTTGTTGTTGATTGTCAGACGTGACCTCTTGCGCTTTTACCTTGGCGCCTGGGCGAACTTTTTGTAATCCGGTAATAATGACGCGATCGCCATCTTTCAGACCGTCGGTCACCAGCCATTTATCACCAATGGCCTGGGTTGCCGTGATCTGACGAACTTCGACTTTGTCTTCAGCGCCAATCACCATCGCACTGGCATCGCCGCGCGGTGTGCGGGTCACGCCCTGCTGTGGAACCAGCAGTGCGGTTGGGTTGGTCCCTTCTTCCAGGCTGGCGCGGACGAACATGCCCGGTAACAGCGTATGGTTCGGGTTCGGGAAAATTGCGCGCAGGGTGATGGAACCGGTGGTCTGATCGACCGTGACGTCAGAGAACTCAAGGCTGCCGGCCTCAGGGAACTTAATGCCGTCGCTGGTAACCAGTTCAACTTTCGCTTTGCCGTTTTCCTGCTTCAGCGTGCCGTTCTCCAGCTCCTGTTTCAGGCGCAGGAAATCATTGCTCGACTGGGTAACATCGACATAGATCGGGTCGAGCTGCTGCACGGTTGCCAGCGCGTTAGTCTGGCCGTTCTGCACCAGCGCACCTTCAGTCACGGACGATTTACCAATGCGGCCGCTGATAGGGGAGGTCACTTTGGTATAGGCCAGGTTAATGCGTGCGGTTTCAACTGCGGCTTTTGCCGCGATGACGGCAGCATTAGCCTGCTGTGCGTCAGCCTGGGCGCTATCGTATTCCTGTTGGCTGATGTACTGAGTACCCAGCAGTTTCTGATAACGGCTGACCGTCAACTGGGCAATTTTTGCTGCAGCCTGCGCTTTGGCCAGATCGCCTTTCGCGCTTTCGTAATTAGCCTGGTAGGTCGCGGGATCAATCTGATACAGAGAATCACCCGCTTTAACATCACCCCCTTCCGTAAAATTACGTTTCAGGATGATGCCACTCACCTGTGGACGCACTTCCGCAATGCGGTAAGCACTGGTACGGCCGGGTAATTCAGTTTTGATCTGGAGAGGTTCGGTTTTGAGCGTCACGACGCCAACTTCTGGCACCTGCTGAGCTCCTTGTTGAGCCTGTTTCTCGTCACATCCTGTAAGCGCTAAGCTGCCTGAGAGCATCAGAACGATCGCCAGAGGCGTTAACCCTCTGTTTTTGTTCATATGTAAACCTCGAGTTTCCGATTTCAAATTGATCAATGGATCACGCGTCCACAAACCCATTGCTGCGTTTATATTATCGTCGTGCTATGGTACATACATTCATAAATGTATGTAAATCTGACTCCTGTAAATTCACCTGCGCATGGCACGAAAAACCAAACAACAAGCACTTGCAACACGCCAACACATCCTTGATGTCGCTTTACGCTTGTTTTCGCAACAGGGGGTTTCATCTACCTCTCTGGCACAGATAGCTCAGGCGGCTGGGGTAACCCGGGGAGCGATTTACTGGCATTTCAAAAATAAGTCAGATTTATTTGGTGAAATTTGGGAGTTGTCAGAGTCCAGTATTGGGGATCTCGAGACTGAGTATCGGGCAAAATTCCCTGACGATCCACTCTCAGTTTTAAGAGAGATTCTGGTTTATATTCTTGAGGCGACAGTTATTGAAGAGCGACGCCGTCTTATGATGGAGATCATCTTCCATAAATGTGAATTCGTTGGGGAAATGGCGATCGTGCAACAGGCGCAGCGCAGCCTCTGCCTGGCCAGTTACGACCGTATTGAACAGACCTTGATTCACTGTATTAAAGCAAAAATGCTTCCCGCCAATCTGCTCACCCGTCGCGCCGCTATTCTGATGCGCAGCTATATTTCCGGACTGATGGAAAACTGGCTCTTTGCGCCGCAGTCTTTTGATCTGCAACGTGAAGCCCGTGATTACGTCGCCATTCTGCTGGAAATGTACCAGCTCTGCCCTACGCTCCGCGCCCAGCCTGAGCCCCTGCAGGCCTGACTCCCAGGAATTATCCGGGAGCCAACAGTTCACGCTATTTTGCTTTCAACCGCCGTGATATTCTTCACGCCGGTCAATTGGGTCATTCATCACACAAATTACACACTACTATGTCGCACTACACACGCAAACAGCATCCTGTTTTTGCCTTTATTCTGGTTTTCTTTCTCGCCTTTCTGGCTTCGCCGGTTGCATTTGCGCGTGGTGATAACACCAGCGACATGCCAACCCGCGCCGATGTCCAGAGTCAGCTCGATGCCCTGAGCAAACAAAAAGAGCTTACTCCGCAGGATAAGCTGGTGCAGAAGGATCTGACGGAAACTCTGGAAACCATCGATAAGATCGAGCGGGTCAAGGCCGAAACCACACAATTACGTCAGAAGGTGGCGCAGGCGCCGGAAGCGATGCGCAAGGCGACAGAGAGCCTGAACGCGCTGGGCGATATCGATAATGATGACGAAACCCGCAAGACGCTGGCGACCCTGTCATTGCGGCAGCTGGAACTGCGCGTGTCGCAGCTGCTGGACGACTTACAAACTGCCCAGAGCGATCTCGCCACCTACAACAGCCAGCTGGTCTCCCTGCAAACTCAGCCGGAGCGCGTGCAGAATGCGATGTATACCGCGTCTCAGGAGCTGCAGCAGATCCGCAATCGCCTGAATGGCACCTCCGCGGGAGAGGCTGCGTTACGCCCTACCCAGCAGACGCTACTCCTGACGCAGCAGCTTTTGCTGAATGCCCAGATCGAGCAGCAGCGTAAGAGCCTGGAAGGCAACACCGTGCTGCAGGATACCCTGCAAAAACAGCGCGACTATGTCACCGCTAACATCAACCGTCTGGAGCACCAGCTGCAGCTGCTGCAGGAGGCGGTGAACAGCAAACGGCTGACCCTGACCGAGAAAACTGCCCAGGAAGCTGTCAACCCGGACGAAACCGCCCGTATCCAGGAAAATCCGCTGGTAAAGCAGGAGCTGGATATCAACCATCAGCTCAGCCAGCGTTTGATCAAAGCGACCGAAAACGGCAACTCGCTGGTTCAGCAGAATATTAAAGTGAAAAACTGGCTGGATCGCGCCCTGCAGTCGGAACGCAATATTAAAGAGCAGATTGCCGTCCTGAAAGGCAGCCTGCTGCTGTCGCGTATCCTTTATCAGCAACAGCAGACCTTACCTTCCGCCGATGAGCTGGAAGACATGACCAACCGCATTGCGGATCTGCGTCTGGAGCAGTTTGAGGTCAACCAGCAGCGTGACGCCCTGTTCCAGAGCGATGCCTTCGTCGCCAAACTGGAAGAAGGCCACAGCAGCGACGTCAATGACGAAGTTCATGATGCCCTGCTGCAGGTGGTGGATATGCGCCGCGAGCTGCTGGATCAGATGAACAAACAGCTGGGCAATCAGCTGATGATGGCCATTAACCTGCAGATCAACCAGCAGCAGCTGGTGAGCGTCTCTAAAAGCCTGCAGGAGATGCTCACCCAGCAAATCTTCTGGGTAAACAGCAACAAACCGATGGACTGGGACTGGATCAAATCCTTCCCGGGCATGCTTAAAGATCAGATTAAGGCGATGAAAATCACCGTTAACTGGGAAAAAGCAGGCCCTGCGGTGGCCTTTGCTTTCCTGGCGGGCCTGCCGCTATTACTGATTGCCGGTTTAATTCGCTGGCGTCTCGGCTGGCTGAAAAAATACCAGGCGAAGCTGGCACAGGAAGTGGGGCAGCTGCGTAATGACAGCCAGCTTCACACCCCGAAAGCGATTCTTATCGATCTGATCCGCGCTCTGCCGGTCTGTCTGCTGATCCTCGCCGCCGGACTGATCCTGCTGACCATGCAGCTCAATATCAGCGATCTGCTGTGGGCTTTCAGCAAAAAGCTGGCCCTCTTCTGGCTGGTCTTTGGCCTGTGCTGGAAGGTGCTGGAGAAAGACGGCGTGGCGGTGAGTCACTTTAATATGCCTGCGCAGCTGACCAGCCACTGGCGCCGCCAGATTGTGCGCGTCAGTCTGGCGCTGTTGCCGCTGCACTTCTGGTCCGTGGTGGCGGAACTCTCTCCGCTACATCTGATGGATGATGTGCTGGGGCAGTTCGTTATCCTGCTTAACCTGCTGCTGATCAGCGTGCTGATGTGGCCGATGTGCCGTGACAGCTGGCGCGACAAAGAGTCGCACACCATCCGTCTGGTGACGGTCACCGTGCTCTCTATTATTCCCGTCGCGCTGATGGTGCTGACGGCAACCGGCTACTTCTATACCACCCTGCGTCTGTCAGGGCGCTGGATTGAAACCGTCTATCTGGTGATCTTCTGGAACCTGCTCTACCAGACCGTGCTGCGCGGGCTGAGCGTTGCAGCTCGTCGAATTGCCTATCGCCGTGCCCTGGCGCGTCGACAGAATATGGTGAAAGAGGGGGCCGAAGGCGCCGAACCGCAGGAAGAGCCGACCATCGCTCTGGAGCAGGTAAACCAGCAGACGCTGCGTATCACCATGCTGGTGATGATTGCCCTGTTCGGCGTGATGTTCTGGGCGATCTGGTCTGATTTAATCACCGTCTTTGCTTATCTCGACAGCATTACGCTGTGGCACTACAACGGCACCGAAGCGGGTGCGGCGGTGGTGAAAAACGTCACCATGGGCAGCCTGCTGTTTGCGCTGGTCTCATCGGTGGTGGCCTGGGCCTTGATTCGCAACTTGCCAGGCCTGCTGGAAGTGCTGGTGCTCTCGCGCCTGAACATGCGCCAGGGTGCCTCCTACGCCATTACCACCATCCTGAACTACGTGATTCTGGTGGCGGGTGCCATGACGGTCTTCGGGTCGCTCGGGGTGTCGTGGGATAAACTGCAGTGGCTGGCGGCGGCGCTGTCGGTCGGTCTTGGTTTTGGTTTGCAGGAGATCTTCGGTAACTTCGTCTCGGGTCTGATCATCCTGTTCGAACGTCCGGTACGTATCGGCGATACCGTCACCATCGGCACCTTCTCGGGTACCGTCAGCAAGATCCGTATTCGTGCCACCACCATCACCGACTTCGATCGCAAAGAGGTGATCATCCCGAACAAAGCGTTCGTGACCGAGCGACTGATCAACTGGTCGCTCTCGGACACCATCACCCGCGTGGTGATCCGCCTCGGCGTGGCCTACGGCTCCGATCTGGACGCGGTGAAAAAAGTACTGCTGAAAGCGGCGATGGATCATCCGAAAGTGATGCACGATCCGGAGCCATCAGTATTCTTCACCACCTTCGGACCAAGCACTCTGGATCATGAACTGCGTCTGTACGTACGTGAACTGCGTGACCGCAGCTACACCGTAGATGAGCTGAACCGCACCATCGAACGCCTGTGCCGCGAGAACAATATCAATATTGCGTTCAACCAGCTTGAAGTTCATCTGCGCAATGAGAAGGGCGACGAGCACACCGAAGTGAAACGTGACATTAAGGGTGACGATCCGACTCCAGCGTAACGTTACCCCTCACCTTAACCCTCTCCCCAAAGGGGCGAGGGAATGGTTTGCTCCCTCTCCCTTTCAGGGAGAGGGCAGGGGTGAGGGTCTTTTTCCTTCGAAATCCCGCTTCACAATTTCCAGTGCTTTCAGCACCGTGTCGATCGGCAATTCATGATTCTCCAGCAACATAATCAGGTCGACGGCCAGCTTGACTTCATCGGGGGCGTTTTCCAGTGACACACACTACTCCTGTTAACGGGTCAGACGCGCGATAACGCGTTCAATATCATCCAGTGCCTTGCGGCAGCGTTCAAGCCGCCCCTCCAGCGCGGTAATTTCGCGCATCAGCATCTGCTGCTCTTCCAGCGTTTCGGCCTGGTTCAGCCGGGACTCGCGTTCATTTTTCATCTCGCATAGCCGACGTTCAAACTCCTGGTGCTCCAGGCGTTTGCGCTGCCATTTTGTGGTGCCCGCAGAGGCACCGTCCCAGACGCGTAGCGGCCAGGCGGCTATCTCCCGGTGCAGGGCGGCGATCTGTTCCGCCAGATGAGCGGCCAGCCAGGCGACCTGCTCAGCCTGCGCGTTATCCACGGCGTGACGCAGCTCGTCAAGATGGTGCTGGGCTTCATCGAGATAATCTTTCATTACGGTGCTGCGGGTGCGGAACAGCTGCCGGTCAAAACGCGGCTTCAGGGTGGCGTGCTGCATCAACGGGGCGGCCTGCTCGCGCAGGGTCGTCAGTTGATTTTGCAACGTCTGTAAAAGCAAGGCTGTTTTCAATCCGCACTCCAGTGGTACAGTAGCCGTTCAGTTTGATAACGATTCGCATTATGCAGCGTACTATTCTAATCATCATTGGCTGGCTTGCGGTAGTGCTCGGCACGCTGGGCGTTGTTTTACCTCTTTTACCCACCACGCCCTTTATATTGCTGGCGGCGTGGTGCTTTGCCCGTTCTTCGCCGCGTTTTCACCACTGGCTGCTCTACCGCTCCTGGTTTGGCGGCTACCTGCGCCACTGGCAACAGCACCGTGCCATGCCGCCCGGCGCTAAGCCACGGGCCGTTGCGGTGATCCTCGTGACCTTCGCCTTTTCATTATGGATGGTAAAAATGATGTGGGTGCGGATCCTGCTGCTGGCAATCCTCACCTGCCTGCTGATTTTCATGTGGCGGATCCCCGTCGTTGATGAAAAGCAACAAAAGCAATAATCATGAGTATGGCTGTTGCAATTCTTGCGCGCAGCCAGTAAATTCGACCGTTTTCGAGCACGGGCAGAGCTGGTCAAAGGTTAAACAATTGTTACTTTGACCGACCATTCATCCGCTCCGTGAGTAACACCGTTTTCATCAGGCATCCATTTATGACCGCAACTGCGCAGCAGCTTGAATTTCTTAAAAACAGCATCAAAAGCATCCAGGATTATCCGAAGCCTGGCATTCTTTTCCGTGATGTCACCAGCTTGCTGGAAGACCCGAAAGCGTATGCTCTCAGCATTGAACTGCTGGTTGAGCGCTATAAAAACGCCGGGATCACCAAAGTTGTAGGCACCGAAGCCCGTGGCTTCCTGTTTGGCGCGCCGGTTGCGCTGGCAATGGGCGTGGGTTTTGTGCCGGTACGTAAACCGCGCAAACTGCCTCGCGAAACCATCGCCGAGAGCTACGAGCTGGAATACGGCACCGACCAGCTTGAGATCCACGTTGATGCGATCAAGCCTGGCGACAAAGTGCTGGTGGTTGACGATCTGCTGGCAACCGGCGGCACCATTGAAGCCACCGTGAAGCTGATCCGTCGTCTGGGTGGTGAAGTGACCGATGCGGCCTTCATCATCAACCTGTTCGATCTGGGCGGCGAACAGCGCCTCGAAAAACAGGGCATCACCAGCTACAGCCTCGTGCCTTTCCCGGGACATTAATCCTCCCGCCCGCAACCTCGCCCAACGGGTGAGGTTGTGTTAGCATTACCCCCCTGAATATCCACCTTCCAGCGTTGCAGAGCCTGCCCATGAGTTATCAGGTGTTAGCCCGAAAATGGCGACCCCAAACCTTTGCTGACGTTGTCGGCCAGGAACATGTGCTGACCGCCCTGGCGAACAGCTTATCGCTAGGACGTATCCATCACGCCTGGCTTTTTTCCGGCACCCGTGGCGTCGGTAAAACCTCTATTGCCCGTTTGCTGGCGAAAGGTCTTAACTGCGAAAGCGGGATCACCGCCACGCCGTGCGGCGTCTGCGATAACTGCCGTGAAATCGAGCAGGGGCGCTTTGTCGATCTGATTGAGATCGATGCCGCCTCGCGCACCAAAGTCGAAGATACCCGCGATCTGCTGGATAACGTCCAGTACGCTCCGGCGCGTGGCCGCTTCAAGGTCTATCTGATCGATGAAGTGCACATGCTCTCGCGCCACAGCTTTAACGCCCTGCTGAAAACGCTGGAAGAGCCGCCCGCACACGTTAAGTTCCTGCTGGCGACCACCGATCCGCAAAAGCTGCCGGTCACTATCTTATCCCGCTGCCTGCAGTTCCACCTGAAGGCGCTGGACGTTACCCAGATCCGCGATCGGCTCGAATACATTCTCAACGAAGAGCAGGTTGCCCATGAGCCGCGTGCGCTGCAGCTGCTGGCGCGTGCTGCCGATGGCAGCCTGCGCGATGCCCTCAGCCTCACCGATCAGGCGATTGCCAGCGGGGAAGGTAAGCTGACGACCCAGGCGGTGAGCACCATGCTCGGCACGCTGGATGACGATCAGGCCTTGTCGCTGATTGAAGCGGTGGTCGAGGCCAACGGCGAGCGGGTGATGGAGCTGGTGAACGCCTCCGCATCACGCGGCGTCGAGTGGGAAGCCCTGCTGGTTGAAATGCTCAGCCTGCTGCACCGCATTGCTATGGTGCAACTCTCCCCGGCGGCGCTGGGCCCGGATATGGCGGCTATCGAACAGCGGATGCGCGAGCTGGCGCGTACCATTCCGCCAACGGATGTACAGCTCTACTATCAAACCCTGTTAATTGGCCGTAAGGAACTGCCGTTCGCGCCCGACAGACGTATGGGGGTCGAGATGACCCTACTGCGCGCGCTGGCGTTCCATCCGCGCATGCCGCTGCCAGAACCTGAGGTGCAGCCGCAGTCGTTCGCGCCGGTGGCACCGACGGCAGTGCTCACGCCGCCGCAGGTGCCCGCGCAGCAGAGTGCGCCACCGCCGCGACAGGACGTGCCGCTGTCGGATGCCACCAGTTCGGTGCTTGCTGCCCGTAGCCAGCTACAGCGTGCTCAGGGAGCAACCAAACCAAAAAAGAGTGAACCGGCAGCGCCTGCAAGAGCGCGGCCGGTAAATAACGCCGCGCTTGAACGTCTGGCTTCGGTCACGGATCGCGTCCAGTCGCGTTCGGCAACGGTCACCTCTGAGCCAAAGGCGCCGGTTAAGCAAGAGGCGTATCGCTGGAAAGCGACCACCGTCACCGAAGAGGTAAAGGTGGAGGTTGCCACGCCGAAGGCGCTGAAAAAGGCGCTGGAGCACGAGAAAACGCCGGAGCTCTCCGCCAAACTCGCCGAGGAGTCGCTTGAGCGCGATCCCTGGGCGGCAGAGGTCAGCAAACTCAAGCTGCCGAAACTGGTGGAGCAGGTCGCGCTCAACGCCTGGCGCGAGCAGGACGGCAACCGCATCTGTCTGCATCTGCGCCCGGGCCAGCGTCACCTGAATTCGGCGAGCGCGCAGCAGGTGCTGACTGAGGCGCTCTCCACATTACAGGGTGCGCCGGTTGAATTGACCATCATTGAAGATGATAATCCGGCGGTGCGAACGCCGCTGGAGTGGCGTCAGGCCATTTATGAAGAGAAACTCGCGCAGGCGCGTGAGTCGATTATCGCGGATAATAACATTCAGACCCTGCAGCGTTACTTTGATGCAGACCTGGATGAAGAGAGTATTCGACCCATTTGATCGTGAGTCTGACTTACGGTTGTTATCTTTAACGTGAAAGAAGAGAGAAGCCTATGTTTGGTGGTAAAGGCGGTCTGGGTGGTCTGATGAAGCAGGCCCAGCAGATGCAGGAAAAAATGCAGAAGATGCAGGAAGAGATCGCGCAGATGGAAGTCACTGGCGAATCTGGCGCAGGTCTGGTCAAAGTGACCATCAACGGCGCACATAACTGCCGTCGCGTGGAGATCGACCCAAGCCTGCTCGAAGACGACAAAGATATGCTGGAAGATCTGGTCGCCGCTGCATTTAACGATGCTGCGCGCCGTATCGACGAAACTCAGAAAGAAAAAATGGCCTCTGTATCCTCCGGAATGCAGCTGCCACCGGGCTTTAAGATGCCGTTCTGATGCAAACCAGTCCGCTGCTTACGCAGTTAATGGAAGCGCTGCGCTGCCTGCCGGGCGTAGGCCCGAAGTCGGCGCAGCGCATGGCGTTTACCCTGCTGCAACGCGATCGCAGCGGCGGAATGCGCCTGGCGCAGGCTCTGACCCGCGCCATGTCGGAAATTGGTCACTGTGCCGATTGCCGCACCTTTACCGAGCAGGACGTGTGTAACATCTGCGCCAACCCGCGTCGTCAGGAAAACGGTCAGATTTGCGTGGTGGAGAGTCCTGCGGACATCTACGCCATCGAACAGACCGGGCAATTTTCTGGCCGCTACTTTGTGTTGATGGGCCACCTTTCACCGCTGGACGGTATTGGTCCGGATGATATCGGCCTGGACCGCCTGGAACAGCGCCTGAAATCGGAAACGATCTCTGAGGTGATCCTCGCCACCAACCCAACGGTGGAAGGGGAGGCGACAGCCAACTATATCGCCGAGCTGTGCGCGGAGTCGGGCGTCGACGCCAGCCGTATCGCCCATGGTGTCCCGGTTGGCGGTGAGCTGGAGATGGTGGACGGCACCACGCTGTCGCACTCTCTGGCAGGTCGTCACAAGATTATTTTCTGACCAAACGGAGGCTGCAGCCGTGGCCTCCGCTTGAAAACTTACCCGCTTATCCCCATCTCTCCCTCAACGCTTTTAAACCCCATTAAATGGCATTGTTGAGGTCGACTTAGTATGAAAGGACAAGAAACCCGTGGTTTCCAGTCAGAAGTAAAACAACTTCTGCATCTGATGATCCATTCTCTTTATTCCAATAAAGAAATTTTCCTGCGCGAGCTTATCTCTAACGCCTCTGATGCGGCAGACAAGCTGCGTTTTCGTGCACTCTCGAAGCCAGAGCTGTATGAAGGTGACGGCGAACTGCGCGTGCGCGTCTCCTTTGATAAAGAGAACCGCACCCTGACTATCGCGGATAACGGCATCGGGATGACCCGCGATGAAGCCATCGATCATCTTGGCACCATCGCCAAATCCGGCACCAAAGCCTTCCTGCAGTCAATGGGCTCCGATCAGGCAAAAGACAGCCAGCTGATTGGCCAGTTCGGCGTGGGCTTCTACTCCGCCTTCATCGTGGCGGATAAAGTCACCGTGCGCACCCGTGCGGCAGGCGAAAGCGCCGAAAGCGGAGTGTTCTGGGAATCACACGGCGAAGGTGAATACACCGTTGCCGACATCACCAAAGCCGATCGCGGGACCGAAATCACCCTGCACCTGCGCGAAGGGGAAGATGATTTCCTCAACGACTGGCGCGTACGCTCCATCATCAGCAAATATTCCGACCATATCGCGCTGCCGGTAGAGATCGAAAAACAGGAAGAGCAGGACGGCGAAACCGTTATCTCCTGGGAGAAGATCAACAAGGCGCAGGCGCTGTGGACGCGCAACAAGTCTGAAATCAAAGACGAAGAGTACACCGAGTTCTACAAGCACATCGCCCACGACTTTACCGATCCGCTGACCTGGAGCCACAACCGCGTGGAAGGTAAGCAGGAGTACACCAGCCTGCTGTACATCCCGGCGCAGGCCCCGTGGGATATGTGGAACCGCGATCACAAGCACGGCCTGAAGCTGTACGTGCAGCGCGTGTTCATCATGGACGAAGCCGAGCAGTTCATGCCGAACTACCTGCGCTTTGTGCGTGGCCTGATTGACTCAAACGATCTGCCGCTGAACGTTTCCCGTGAGATCCTTCAGGACAGCACCGTGACCCGCAATCTGCGCACCGCGCTGAGCAAGCGTGCGCTGCAGATGCTGGACAAGCTGGCGAAAGACGACGCGGAAAAATACCAGACCTTCTGGAAACAGTTCGGCCTGGTGCTGAAAGAGGGCCCGGCGGAAGACACCTCCAACGTCGAAGCCATTGCTAAGCTGCTGCGCTTCGCCTCTACCCATACCGACTCTTCCGAACAGACCGTGTCGCTGGAAGAGTACATCTCCCGCATGAAAGAAGGGCAGGAGAAGATCTACTACATCACCGCCGACAGCTATGCCGCGGCGAAGAGCAGCCCGCACCTGGAGCTGCTGCGTAAGAAAGGCATCGAAGTGCTGCTGCTTTCCGATCGCATCGATGAGTGGATGATGAACTACCTGACCGAGTTCAGCGGCAAAGCGTTCCAGTCCGTTGCCAAAGCCGATGAGTCTATCGACAAGCTGGCGGATGAGGTGGACGAAACCGCGAAAGAGGCGGAGAAGGCGCTGGAGCCGTTCGTTGAGCGCGTGAAAACCCATCTGGGCGATCGCGTGAAAGAGGTGCGTTTCACCCACCGTCTGACCGATACCCCGGCCATCGTCACCACCGAAGCCGACGAGATGAGCACTCAAATGGCGAAGCTGTTCGCCGCTGCGGGCCAGAGCGTACCGGAAGTGAAGTACATCTTTGAACTGAACCCGGATCACGCCCTGGTGAAACGTGCGGCCGAGACCCAGGACGAAGCGCGCTTCGCCGAGTGGGTTGAACTGCTGCTGGATCAGTCCCTGCTGGCCGAACGCGGCACGCTGGAAGATCCAAACCAGTTCATCAAGCGCGTGAATGCGTTGCTGTTAGCTTAATACAATTACCCCTCACCCCAGCCCTCTCCCCAAAGGGGAGAGGGTGTAATAGTTCCCTCTCCCCTCTGGGGAGAGGGTCAGGGTGAGGGGAGCCGTTACCGCACCCTCTACGATATTCTACGCATTAACCGTTTCAGCCGCCCCGCCTTCCTTGAGCGATACCCGTTCTGATGGTATTGTTTAGCGCTTTTTGAAAAATTGAATCGACTTTTGAGGGGATTTTCGCAATGCGTATTATTCTGCTTGGCGCTCCGGGCGCGGGTAAAGGAACTCAGGCTCAGTTCATCATGGAGAAATACGGTATTCCGCAAATCTCTACCGGTGACATGCTGCGTGCCGCTGTTAAATCTGGCTCCGAGCTGGGTAAACAGGCGAAAGACATTATGGACGCCGGCAAGCTGGTGACCGACGAGCTGGTTATCGCTCTGGTTAAAGAACGCATTTCCCAGGAAGACTGCCGTAACGGTTTCCTGCTGGACGGCTTCCCGCGCACCATTCCTCAGGCTGATGCTATGAAAGAAGCGGGCATCAACGTGGACTACGTGCTGGAGTTCGACGTACCTGACGAACTGATCGTTGACCGTATCATCGGTCGTCGCGTACACGCCGCTTCCGGCCGCGTTTACCACGTCAAGTTCAACCCACCTCAGGTGGAAGGTAAAGACGACGTGACCGGCGAAGAGCTGACCACCCGTAAAGACGATCAGGAAGAGACCGTGCGTAAGCGCCTGGTGGAATACCATCAGATGACCGCGCCGCTGATCGGCTACTACACCAAAGAAGCGCAGGCGGGTAACACCAAATACGCGAAAGTTGACGGCACCAAAGCCGTTGCTGATGTTCGTGCAGAGCTGGAAAAGATCCTCGGCTAATCGCGCGTCTCTCACCCGGGTCCTCCGGGTGAGAAAATTTCTCATTTCGTCTATCGCAGCAATGGGTTCCGTTTACGCGCTTTTCAGATACACTTATCAGCCAGTTAAATGGTTATGAGGCGTGAATGAGTCAGGCGAAAACCGGCATCCTGCTTGCCAATCTAGGTACCCCCGAAGCCCCAACACCCGCAGCGGTCAGCCGTTATCTGCGCCAGTTTCTGAGCGATACACGCGTTGTGGATACCCCGCGCCTGCTGTGGTGGCCGCTGCTGCGCGGCGTGATTTTACCGATCCGTTCTCCACGTGTGTCAAAACTCTATCAGTCCGTCTGGATGGAGGAGGGCTCGCCGCTAATGGTCTACAGCCGTCGCCAGGAGAAAGCGCTGGCCGCCCGTCTGCCGGATATGCCGGTGGCGCTGGGCATGAGCTACGGTAAACCATCCCTGAAAAGCGCCGTCGATGACCTGCTGGCGCAGGGCGTTGACCACATCAAAGTGCTGACGCTCTATCCGCAATACTCCTGCTCCACCGTGGCCGCGGTCTGGGATGAACTGGCCCGCATTCTGGCAACACGCCGCCGTATTCCAGGCGTGACCTTTATTCGCGACTACGCGGATAACGAGCTCTACATCAAGGCCCTCGCCAGCAGCGCCCGCGCGTCCTTTGAGAAACACGGCGAGCCGGATCTGCTGCTGCTCTCCTACCACGGTATTCCGCAGCGATTCGCCGACGAAGGGGATGATTACCCGCAACGCTGTCGCGACACCACCCGGGAGCTGGTTTCCGCCCTCGGCCTGCCGCCGGAGAAGGTGATGATGACCTTCCAGTCGCGCTTTGGCCGCGAGCCGTGGCTTACCCCCTATACCGATGAAACCCTCAAAATGCTGGGCGAGAAGGGAGTGAAGCATATTCAGGTGATGTCGCCGGGCTTTGCGGCGGACTGCCTGGAAACCCTGGAAGAGATCGCGGTGCAAAACCGTGAGTTTTTCCTCGAAGCGGGCGGCACAAAGTATGAGTATATTCCGGCGCTTAACGACGACCCGGAGCATATCGATATGATGGTCTCTCTGCTGACCAACAGCCGCTGATCGCACTCTGCGCCGGGTTTGTGCTACCATTCCCGGCCCATCCGTCACTCATAGCCCAGAACATGAAATTTCCCGGTAAACGTAAATCTAAACACTACTTTCCCGTTAACGCCCGCGATCCGCTGCTGCAGCAAATTCAGCCGGAAAATGAGACCAGTGCCGCCTGGGTGGTAGGCATCGATCAGACGCTGGTGGATATTGAAGCTAAAGTGGACGATGCGTTTGTCGCGCGTTACGGCCTGAGCGCCGGGCACTCTCTGGTTATTGAAGACGATGTGGCGGAAGCGCTGTATCAGGAGCTGGTGCGGGAGAACCTCATCACCCACCAGTTTGCCGGTGGCACCATCGGCAACACCATGCACAACTACTCCGTGCTGGCGGACGACCGCTCCGTCCTGCTGGGCGTGATGTGCAGCAATATCGAAATTGGTAGCTACGCCTACCGCTATCTCTGCAACACTTCCAGCCGTACCGATCTGAACTACCTGCAGGGCGTGGACGGGGCGATTGGCCGCTGCTTCACGCTGATCGGGGAATCCGGCGAACGTACCTTTGCCATCAGCCCGGGGCACATGAACAAACTACGCGCCGAGAGCATTCCGGAAGAGGTGATTGCCGGGGCGTCAGCGCTGGTGCTGACCTCCTACCTGGTGCGCTGCAAGCCGGGCGAGCCGATGCCGGAAGCGACCATGAAGGCCGTGGAGTACGCGAAGAAATACAACGTACCGGTGGTTCTGACCCTGGGCACTAAATTCGTTATCGCCGACAACCCGGAGTGGTGGCAGGCGTTCCTGAAAGAGCACGTCTCGATTCTGGCGATGAACGAAGAAGAGGCCGAAGCCCTGACCGGGGAGAGCGATCCGCTGCTGGCCTCTGACAAGGCGCTGGACTGGGTCGACCTGGTGCTTTGCACCGCCGGACCGGTAGGCTTGTATATGGCCGGTTTCACCGAAGAAGAGGCGAAGCGCAAAACCCAGCATCCGCTGCTGCCGGGGGCGATTGCCGAGTTCAACCAGTTTGAGTTCAGCCGCGCCATGCGCCATAAAGACTGCGTCACTCCCCTGCGTATCTTCTCCCATATCGCCCCGTACATGGGCGGCCCGGAGAAGATCATGAACACCAACGGCGCAGGCGACGGCGCGCTGGCCGCGCTGCTGCACGATATCACCGCTAACGCCTTCCACCGCACCAACGTGCCGAACTCCAGCAAGCATAAATTCAACTGGCTGACCTACTCGTCGCTGGCGCAGGTATGTAAGTACGCGAACCGCGTGAGCTATCAGGTGCTGAACCAGCACTCACCGCGCTTAACGCGCGGCCTGCCGGAGCGGGAAGATAGCCTGGAAGAGTCGTACTGGGATCGGTAAAAGAAAACCCCTCACCCTAACCCTCTCCCCATAGGGGAGAGGGAACTCAAACACCCTCTCCCCTATGGGGAGAGGGCCGGGGTGAGGGGCCCAGGCCGCACAAGTTTTACCCCGTCACCGTCGCTTCAACCGGCGGTTTCTCCAGCAGCGACAGCATGGTATTGGCAATCTCGCGTTCGCCCATCACCACCTGATTCGCGCCGCGCTCCATAATGTAATCCACTTCGTCGTCGTAATGCGCCCGGGCGATAATCTCCAGGTGCGGGTATTTTTCACGGGCGGAGACCACGATCTCACCCGCCTCGTAACCGTTAGGGATAGTCAACAGCAGCCAGCGGGCGCAATCCAGATGCGCCAGATTCATAATCTCTTCGTTAGCCGCGTTCCCCAGCACCGCGCGGATCCCGCGCTCGCGCAGCTCATCCACGCGGGTGCGGGAGGTTTCAATCACCACCAGCGGAATGCCCTGGGCCATCAGCTTCTCGCCCAGCAGGCTCCCGACGCGGCCAAAACCGACCAGCAGGGCGTGGTTGCAGATATCCACCGGGATCTGCTTCTCTTCTTCGATCGCCTCTTCCAGGGTCTGCTCTTCGAGGGTTTCGGTTTTATCGAGGTATTTTTCCAGCAGCGCGAACAGCACCGGGTTCAGCATAATGGAGAGGATTGCCCCTGCCAGCACCAGGTTTTGCCCGGCCTGCGGCAGCAGATCCAGCGCCATGCCCAGTCCGGCGAGGATAAAGGCAAACTCACCAATCTGCGCAAGGCTGGCGGCGATGGTCAGCGCAGTACGCGGCGAGTGACCAAACATGCGCACCAGGAAGAAAGCCGCCACCGACTTACCAAAAATAATGATCGCCAGGGTGCCCAGCACCGCCAGCGGCTGCTCAATCAGCACCAGCGGATTGAACAGCATCCCGACCGAGACAAAGAACAGCACCGCAAAGGCATCGCGCAGGGGCAGGGTATCGTGGGCAGCACGGTGGCTCAGTTCCGATTCGTTCAGCACCATCCCGGCAAAGAAGGCGCCCAGCGCGAAGGAGACGTCGAAGAGTTCCACGGCGCCAAAGGCAATCCCCAGCGCCAGCGCCAGTACCGCGAGGGTAAACAGCTCGCGCGAGCCGGTCGCCGCGCTGCGGGAGAGGATCCACGGCACCAGGCGGCGGCCCACCAGCATCATAATGGCGATAAAGGCCACCACTTTGCCGATGGTGATACTCATATCCAGCGCCAGGGAGGCGAACCCGACGTTCTCTTTTTCGAGCATTCCGGCGACAGCAGGCAGCAACACCAGGGTTAAGACCATCACCAGATCTTCAACAATCAGCCAGCCAATGGCGATCTGCCCCCGCTGGCTGTCAATCAGCTGTCTCTCTTCAAGCGCGCGCAGCAGCACCACGGTACTGGCGGTGGAAAGACACAGGCCGAACACGATGCCGGTCATTAGCGGCCAGCCCAGCATCGCTGAAAGCGCCATACCCAGCAACGTCGCCACGGCTATCTGGGCGATCGCGCCAGGAATGGCGATGGACTTTACCGCCATCAAATCCTTCAGGGAGAAATGCAAACCCACACCGAACATCAGCAGGATCACCCCAAGCTCCGCCAGCTCGGGGGCAAGTTTCGTATCAGCAACAAAACCAGGGGTAAACGGACCAGCTAACACGCCCGCCACTAAATAGCCCACCAGAGGGGAAATACGCAGTTTGTTGGCAATCATGCCGAGTATAAAAGCGAGTACAAGTCCACCAACAATGGTGGTGATAAGCGGTGTGGCGTGGTGCATTCCGTCTCCTTTCGTTGCTGTATGACTCCATTTTTGGTTCGTAAACCAAAAAGCCGTGTAATAGTTTATGACAAAATTAATGATTACGTTTATGAATAATTATTGAATTTTAATGAAAACAGCAATAAGGGTTAAACGGACGTACATCCGGACGATTTATCAGAGGTGTGGTGAAGAAAGGCTGATGGCAGAAGGGAAGGGCGCGGCCAAAGCTGTAGTTTGGCCGCAGATAAATCAGGATTTATGCCGGTTATCAGGCAGGAATATAGTCAACATCCCAAGAAGTGGCAGGAAAGCGCAGATTTTGTAGACCAGGAAGATGCTGGTATGGTCTGCAATCAGCCCTAATACCGCCGCGCCAAGGCCGCCCATCCCGAAGGCAAAACCAAAAAACAGCCCGGAAACCATGCCGATACGCCCCGGAAGCAGCTCCTGAGCGTACACCAGAATGGCAGAAAAAGCGGATGCGAGGATAAAACCAATGATCACGGTTAAAACGCCCGTCCACCACAGGGTTGCGTAGGGTAAAATAAGCGTGAAGGGCGCAACACCGAGGATAGAGCCCCAAATCACATATTTACGTCCGATTTTGTCCCCCAGCGGCCCACCAATAAAGGTTCCGGCTGCAACGGCAAACAGGAACGCGAACAGATGAAACTGGGCGTTTTGTACCGATAGTCCGAATTTTTCCATCAGATAAAAGGTGTAATAGCTGCTGATACTCGCCATATAGAAGTATTTGGAGAAAATCAGCATCAGCAGGATGCTGACGGCCAGAATCACCTTGTTGCGCGGCAGGGGATTTATCACCGGCGCTTTTGGTTTGCCTTTATTGACCCGATGCTGAGCCGCATACCAGCGGCTGATTTGCGCCAGCACCACAATCGCTAATAGCGCCGCCAGCACAAACCAGGCCACGTTCCCTTTGCCGTACGGGGCGATAATCACCGCCGCCAGCAGCGGACCGAGGGAGCTGCCGAAGTTGCCGCCCACCTGGAACAGCGACTGTGCCAGACCGTGACGGCCACCGGAGGCCATTCGCGCCACGCGGGACGACTCCGGATGGAAGACCGACGAGCCGGTGCCCACCAGGGCGGCTGCCACCAGCACCCCTTCAAAGCTGCCCGCCATCGCCAGCAGGATCAGGCCGCTCAGGGTAAAGCACATGCCAATCGGCAGCGACCACGGCATCGGATATTTATCCGTCCAGTAACCCACCACCGGTTGCAGCAGCGACGACGCCAGCTGGAAGGTGAGGGTGATCATGCCGATCTGCACGAAGGTGAGAGAGAACTCGGACTGCAGTAACGGGTAGATCGCCAGAATAAGCGACTGGATCATATCGTTAAGCAGATGCGAAAGACTGATTGCACCGAGAATACCGAATGAGGTGCGGGCCTTAGCCGCCGACACCGGAGGAGTAGATTCGCTGATTGCCATAAATACCACGTCGATTGTTATTGGAAGTGCAGGGAGTAATTATTATCCGACTAACATACCTGTCCCTGACATTTGAGGAAAGTCGCAATTCTGAAAACATATTTGTCTATTCTGATGACTCATTGTAATTTTTGCGTTTGTCTAAGATCAGGGAGTGAAGAAATGAAGTTAATGAAGCGAGGCGTCGCGCTGGCAATAATAGCGGCGTGCGGTCTGCTCAGCCTGCCAGCCCAGGCCTGGGAAAAAGATAAAACCTATAACATCACCATCCTGCATACTAACGACCATCACGGCCACTTCTGGCGCAGCGAATACGGCGAATATGGCCTCTCGGCGCAGAAAACGCTGGTGGACGGGATCCGTAAAGAGGTGGCGGCAAAAGGCGGCAGCGTGCTGCTGCTCTCCGGCGGCGATATTAATACCGGCGTGCCGGAATCCGATCTACAGGACGCAGAACCCGACTTTCGCGGCATGAATCTGATTGGCTACGATGCGATGGCCGTCGGCAACCATGAGTTTGATAATCCCATCGAAGTATTACGCCAGCAGGAGAAGTGGGCCAAATTCCCGTTCCTATCCGCCAATATTTACCAGAAAAGCACCGGCGAGCGCTTATTTAAGCCCTGGGCCATTTTCAAACGCCAGGATATTAAAATTGCGGTGGTGGGGCTGACCACCGATGACACGGCGAAAATCGGCAACCCGGAATATTTTACCGACATCGAATTCCGTAAACCGGCCGACGAAGCGAAGCTGGTGATCCAGGAGCTGCAGCAGAACGAAAAACCGGACGTGATTATCGCCACCACCCACATGGGGCACTACGATAACGGCGAGCACGGCTCGAACGCGCCGGGTGATGTTGAGATGGCGCGCAGCCTGCCGGCGGGCTCGCTGGCGATGATTGTGGGCGGTCACTCCCAGGATCCGGTCTGTATGGCCTCGGAAAATAAAAAGCAGGTGGATTACGTGCCAGGCACGCCGTGCGCGCCGGACAAGCAGAACGGGATCTGGATTGTGCAGGCCCACGAGTGGGGCAAATATGTGGGCCGCGCGGACTTCGAATTCCGCAACGGCGAGATGAAGCTGGTGCACTACCAGCTGATCCCGGTCAACCTGAAGAAGAAGGTCACTTACGATAACGGCCAGAGCGAGCGCGTGCTCTATACCCCGGAAATCGCGGAAAACCCACAGATGCTCTCCCTGCTGACGCCGTTCCAGAATAAAGGCAAGGCGCAGCTGGACGTGAAGATTGGCACGCTCAACGGCCGACTGGAAGGCGATCGCAGCAAGGTGCGCTTCGTGCAGACCAACATGGGGCATCTGATCCTGGCCGCGCAGATGGCGCGCACCGGTGCCGATTTTGCGGTGATGAGCGGCGGCGGGATCCGCGACTCCATCGAAGGCGGGGACATCACCTATAAAGATGTGCTGAAGGTGCAGCCGTTCGGCAACGTGCTGGTGTATGTCGATATGAGCGGCAAAGAGGTGACAGACTATCTGACGGCGGTGGCGCAGATGAAACCGGACTCCGGAGCCTATCCACAGTTTGCCAACGTGAGCTTTGTGGCGAAGGGCGGGGTGCTGAGCGACCTGAAGATCAAGGGCGAACCGGTCGATCCGGCCAAAACCTACCGGATGGCGACGTTAAGCTTTAACGCCACCGGCGGCGATGGTTATCCGCATATCGATAATAAACCGGGCTATGTGAATACCGGCTTTATCGACGCCGAGGTGCTCAAGCAGTATATCCAGCAGAATTCACCGCTGGATGTGAATGCCTATGAACCGCAGGGTGAGGTGAGCTGGCAGTAACCGCCGTAAGTGCCGGGTGGCGGCTTCGCCTTACCCGGCCTACGAGGTAAAAGCAAAACGGTAACGCCCGTTACCGTTTTTAATGTTTGCGCCCTCTCCCGGTGGGAGAGGGACGGGGTGAGGGCACCAGGCCGCACAGCGCCACCCGGCGTTTTTCTAATCCCGGCGCGCAATATCCGCGAACTGCGCATCCAGCATTTTCGCCAGATCGCCCGCCGAAAGTTCAATGTCCAGCCCGCGCTTGCCGCCGGATATATAGATCGTGTCAAACTCCTGCGAGGGCGCATCAATCAGCGTCGGCAGGCGCTTCTTCTGCCCCAGCGGGCTGATCCCACCCACCAGGTACCCCGTGGTGCGTTGCGCAACCATCGGGTCCGCCATATCCACTTTTTTCGCACCCAGCGCTTTGGCGACCTTCTTGAGATCCAGCTGGCTGGCAACCGGCGTCACCGCCACGGCGAGGTGTTTCATATCGCCATTGACCGCGACCAGCAACGTTTTATAAACCTGGTCCGCATTCAGACCCAGTTTACGCACCACTTCATCACCAAAATTGGTTTCAGCCGGATCGTGGTCGTAGCTGTGGATCCGAAACGCAATCTTGTTTTTTTCGAGTAATTTAACGGCGGGAGTCATAGCAATCCTTCTTAGCCCGGACAATAAACGCCTTAAGAATACGCCTCAAAAGAGGCTAAAAAATAGCACCATCTTGCGCATATAGTGTTGGCAGTGATGGTCACTTTGAGCGACAATCTTCTGAACCGGAGGTCTCCTCCGGCATAATAACAATGATGAAATTCCTCTTTGACGGGCCAATAGAAATATTGGCCACTTTTTTATCTCAGCAACGACGGCAAATTCCCCTCGCCGTACAGATGCAATGCCCCAACCGCCACCACATACCGTCCGGCAGGCAGCGCGTGCAGCTTTTCGCACCACGCCTGATTGCGCTCGTGCATCAGCACGTCATACAGCGATTCGCTGAACGTGGCCGGAAGCGCCAGCCGGTCAACGGCAGGGGGCGAATCCAGCCACCAGCTCACCATGGTTTGCAGCAGCCGGGCATTGGTGTGCCAGTGGGTTAGCGTATCTTCCAGCAGCAGCAAACCGTCGTTTGGCATCTGGCGCAGCAGTGCAATCTGGCTGGCGGCACCCTCCAGTTCGATAACCGGCAACTGCTGCGCGCGTGCGGCATTCAGCAATTGATAGTCGATGCCGTAATCGCCCCGTAATCCCAGCCGCTGCGCCTGGGTGGCCTGCAACACCATCGCGATCTGCCATAGCGGCTGGCTCTCGAGCATCGAGACAGATAAGCCAAGCTCGTCGGCAACCCGCTGCAGTTCAGCCAGCTGCGTCTCGCTGAGACGCTCCTCCAGCGGAGGTGGTATCGCAAGCCCGGCGAAAGGCGACTCGTCCCCGGAGATATCCGCTTCGACGATCAGCGCGTCGGCCTGACGCAGTCGGCTAATCAGCCCCTCGGGCAACGGAGACATATCTCGCGTCCCCATATGGATGCTGCCAACCAGATGCAGATGCTGTCCGCCGGGAAGGGTGATATCGAGTCCAGGCCAGCGATAGCGGCGGGGAAAAAGGGCGCGAAACGATGCTTTCAGACGTTGAAACAGACCCATACGCGCTCCCTGAATGAAAAATTCATGCTAGCGCGTGGGGCAGGGCGGTGCAAGACGTCCTTGTCCTGCAACCGCCTCAGGCTTTAGGTTTAAAGCGCAACAGGCGGTTAGCGTTGCTCACCACGGTAATAGAGGAGAGGGCCATGGCGGCACCCGCCACTACCGGGTTCAGCAGCGTGCCGGTCAGCGGCCATAAGATCCCGGCGGCGATGGGAATACCAAAGGCGTTATAGATAAAGGCCCCCAGCAGGTTTTGCTTCATGTTGCGCAACGTCGCTTTCGAGATGGCAAGCGCGTCGGCCACTCCGGTCAGGCTGTGGCGCATCAGGGTGATGGCTGCCGTTTCGATGGCGACATCGCTCCCGCCGCCCATGGCGATGCCCACATCCGCCTGCGCCAGCGCCGGGGCGTCGTTGATGCCGTCGCCAATCATCGCCACGCGGCGTCCCTGGCCCTGCAGTTTGATAATCGCATCCGCTTTGCCATCCGGCAGCACGCCGGCGATCACCTCATCGATACCCGCTTCCCGGGCGATAGCCTGGGCGGTGGTGGCGTTATCGCCGGTGAGCATCACCAGACGATAGCCTTCCCGGTGCAGGCGTTGCAGGGCAGCCACGCTGTCAGCGCGTAATGGATCGCGAATGGCAAACAGCGCCGCAGCCTGTCCGTCGACCGCCAGAAGCACCGGGGTTGCCCCCTGTGAAGCCCAGGTTTGCAGCTGCTCGTCCAGCGCACGGGTATCAATGCCGTTTTCTGCGAGCAGCGCCTGGTTACCCAGCAGCAGGGTGCGATTATCCACCTCACCGCTGACCCCAAGCCCGCGCAGGGTGCGGAAGTTATTCATCTGCGGTAATGCGTTGCCCGCTTTCTCCAGAATCGCCCGGGCCAGCGGATGGCTGGAGCCCTGCTCCAGTGCGCCCGCCAGGCTCAGGGCCTCGGCTTCGCTCATCCCCCCCAGGGTATGGACGGCAACCACCTGCGGTTTACCCTCGGTGAGGGTCCCGGTTTTATCAAACACCAGGGTGTCTAAGGTGCTGGCGCGCTGCAGGGCGTCGGCATCACGTACCAGCACGCCCGATTCTGCGGCACGCCCGACGCCGGAGATAATCGACATCGGCGTCGCCAGTCCCAGGGCACAAGGACAGGCGATGATCAGCACCGTGGTGGCGATCACCAGGGTATAGACAATCTGCGGCGCGGGGCCGAAGAAGTACCAGATAGCGGCGCTGAACAGGGCGATACCCACCACCACCGGCACGAAGATGGCAGAGATTTTATCGGCCATTTTGCCGATCTCCGGCTTGCTGCTCTGGGCCTGGCGCACCATTCGAATAATGCGCGACAGCGTGGTGTGGCTGCCGACGGCACTGGCGCGGAACAGCACGCTGCCATCCTGCACGACGGTACCGGCATGAACGCTTTCCCCGTCGCTTTTCTGCTGCGGCACCGGCTCGCCGGTGAGCATCGCTTCGTCAAACCAGGCTTCGCCCTGGGTGATCTCCCCGTCCACCGGCACGCGATCTCCGGTGGTCAGGCGCAGGATCATGCCTTCCTGAACCTCTGCCAGCGGCACGCTCTGTTCGCCGTTTTCGGTCACAACCCGGGCGGTAGGCGGCGTTAAGTCGAGTAATCTTTCCAGCGCTTTCGACGAGCGCTGACGGGCCCGGGCTTCCAGCATATGGCCGAGGTTAATCAGGCCGATAATCATCGCGCTGGCTTCGTAATAGAGGTGGCGCGCTTCCATCGGAAACCACTGCGGCCAGACGTTGACGCTCATTGAGTAGAGCCACGCCGCGCCGGTACCCAGCGCCACCAGCGTGTCCATGGTGGCGGTGCGGTTTTTCAGGCTCTTCCAGGCGCTGGTATAGAAGTGGCCGCCTGCGAAGATCATCACCCCAAGGGTGAGCACGCCAATTGCCAGCCACAGCGTGCGGTTGTCGTCGGTGACCATCATGTTGTCGCCGAGCATTCCCCAGCCCATCACCGGGATACCTACCAGCAGGGCGACAATCGCCTGCCAGCGAAAACGTTTCATGGTGGCGATGGCGGTCTCCTGCTGGCGCGTCCGGCGTTCGAGGTCATCCTCAATCGCCTCGGCGCCATAGCCTGCTTTTTCAACCGCCTGCACTAAATCAGCGGCGGAGGCGCTGCCCATGACCAGCGCAGTGCGCTCCGCCAGATTGACCCGTGCCTGTGCCACACCCGGAACCGCCTGCAGGGCATCCTGGACGCGGGTGACGCAGCTGGCGCAGCTCATGCCATTGATCAACAGCTGCTGGCTGTCATCGCTATCGTGAGCTGCCGGAAGCTCAGAGGGGGCCGCTGTCAGTGCTTCCGACGGAGTTGTTGACGCTGTCAGCGGATCAGCCTTTGGGTGGCTTAACGCCGCACCGTAACCGGCCTGTTTGATGGTGTCGATCAGGGCATCGGCGCTTGCGCTGCCGGTGACGACCGCGTGCTCGATGGTCACATCTGCACTCTCAACGTCCGGGCGTTGCTCCAGACTCTCTTTAACGCGTTTGACACAGTGGCCGCAGGAGAGGCCATCCAGTGTCAGGTCGATGGTTTGAGACATAGGTAAACTCCTTCTAAACCTCCAGCCAGATATTGACCGGAGAGACACTTTCATCTAACTGTTATGAAGGTTAAACCTTCCATCAAGGGGAAGGTCAAGGGGGAAACGTGAATATCAGTGATGTTGCCAAAAAAACCGGCTTAACCAGCAAAGCGATTCGTTTTTACGAAGAGAAAGGGCTGGTGACGCCGCCGCTGCGCAGTGAGAACGGCTACCGGAGCTATACCCAGAAGCACCTCGATGAACTGACGCTGCTGCGCCAGGCGCGACAGGTGGGTTTCAATCTGGAGGAGTGCGGCGACCTGGTGAACCTGTTCAACGATCCCGCGCGCCATAGCGCCGACGTTAAAAGCCGGACGCTGGAGAAGGTGGCGGAGATTGAACGTCATATTGTGGAACTACAGGCGATGCGCGATCAATTGCTGGCCCTGGCGGAGAGCTGTCCGGGGGATGACGGCGCCGACTGTCCGATCATTGATAATCTGTCCGGCTGCTGTCATCGCAAGGCGAAGGCCTAACCGCGGGCCGGGTTGAGCATAAATACCACCGTACCGCGATACCACGGGGATTGTTGCAGCTGCGCTTCGGCCTGCCGATCCCGCTGGCCGTTCTGGACCAGCCCGAGCTTGAATGGAATGCGCAGCCGGGCAAGCGCGGGCAGATAGGCCTGATAGTTGGCCACCGTATGGCGGCCCTGATAGCTCTGGATCACCAGTTCATCCACCGCCAGCGCGTTCAGCGTGGCGACATCCCCGGTTTTTGCCCAGTCCAGCAGCCCGGTGACCCCCAGCGAAAATTCGGCCGGCAGCTGCTGGCGCAACGCCTGCAAAAAGCGGGCGTAGTCCGCCAGCTGGTGGGTGGCCGCATCAAAATCAACCTGCAAACCCACCACCTGATTACCGGCCGCCTGCCAGCGCTGCATCAGGCGGACTATTCTCGGGAAGATCTCAGGCGGTACGTCGAGGGTGGTAAAGCGCACGGTCAGCCAGATTGAGGGAAAGGTCAGGCGGCTGACGGGCAGTCCGAGGCGCTGGAACACCACCTCATTCGGGCGGGCCAGCACCTCTCCCTGATGCAGATAGACCGTTTGCGCCTCCTTCAGCGCATCGCTGGCCTTAACCCCCGACCAGAGCCAGAAGGCCGGGTGCTCGTGGGCGGTAACGATCTCCTGCGCCTGCGCCTGTCCGGCCAGCAGCGCGGCTACCAGTAGTATTTGAGTTTTTGTGCCCACGGGCTGCCCGGATACTGCGTTTTTAACTGCGTGAACCAGCCTTTGCGCTGGGCTTTGTCCACCTCTGCTCCACCACATTCGTTATAGCCGGACGGGGCATAGCACATGATGGCCCGATAGAGCGCGTAGCTTTTATCTTCATGCTCCGCCTTTGGCGAGGTGATGACCTGCTGATAGTAACCCTGCCTGTCAAACTGGCCGTAAGGTTCCTTGCGTTGGATCGCCGCGCCAAGCAGGCCGTTGCCCGTGCTGTCTTTCCACAGATCGACATGGGTACTGGTCGTGCGGAAGAACTCGCCCAGACAGTTCAGGGCATGGGCATCATTGGCGTTCTGGCTGAGTACCTGCACCGTGTTGTCCAGACTTCGACAGACGTAACCGGCTTCGGCGGCATCGCCGTTCCAGTCGAAAACGCTCAGGTTAACATCGTCAAACGCTTTGCCCACGACCGGAGGCGCTATGGCGCTGGCGAGCTTCCTGTCGGTTAACCAGTCGCTGAAGCGGTTTTCGGTTAAATCACGCACCAACAGCGTGTGCAGCGCAATGGTGCGCTCCTCGTTGTTCGGCCCCTGGCTGGCCTGCTGGCGTAACCGCTCAGGCGAGGCCACCGCTTTCAGCACCTGTGAGCGAAGCCGCAGGTTGGTGACGGCGCTGTCAGGAGCAAAAATTGCTTCTGCGTTGCCGCTAAACACCAGCGTGGCGGCCAGCCTGGCCTGCACATACTGCTGCTGTTCGACATCCTTGCTCAGCTTCAGCAACGTCAGCCAGAAATCACCTGCCGCCAGCCACTGCTTTTGCGCCATCAGCGCGTCGCCGTACAGCACCTGTTCGCTAAAGGCGAGAATGTCGTGCGCCGGGAGTTTTTCCGCTGGCTTAACGGCCTGCAAAATGGCGGCATCGTTGTTTGTCGCCCGCCACAGGTTCAACTGCAGATTACGCCACAGCGCCAGCTTGCCGCTTTTTTCAAACACCGGTTTGCTGCTGTCGAGCACCTGCTGCGTCAGGGTCGGTTTCTCGTCGCTGTTCAGGCGAAGGGCGCGCAGCATTTCGGTATAGCTGACCAGCGGCGCGTCGGGGAATGCCTCCTGCACGGCGCTTACATAGAACTGCATGCCAAAGACATTATCGTATTCGATCACCAGCCCGCGCAGCGCCCCGGCGTCACTGGCCTGCTGGAACCGCTGCTCATACAGCCCCGCCAGCTGCGGCCAGGCCTGCAGATACCAGTTGATACGGCGCAACATGCCGCGCGCGGAATCGGCATAACGCCCCTCCGGCCAGCGCTGAAGATAGACCTGGGCAGCTTTCTGCGCCTGTTCGGCTGCAGAGCGATCGATGCGATCGAGAGTGAAATCGCCGTACTCCCCCGTGCTGTTCTGGCTGCTTTTGTTCAGCGCCGTACGCATCAGCATATAGTGCGCGGTTTCCGCCAGCCACGGGCGATTGCTGTCGATCAATGCGCTAAATGCGCGATCCGCCCCGGCGTAATCCCCGGCATAAAAAAGGGCTGCCCCTGACAGATAGGTTTTGTACTGCACGGCTGTCGATTGTGCCGGAAGAGTCTCCAGAGATGCCGCCAGCTGCTCGTCGGTCGCGCCGGAATAGAGCCCTGAACGCGCCCGGGCCAGGGCATGGCGCTGTTCGGCCGTGAGCGTGTCATCGGCCAGCAGGACGGCAAAAAACTGGCTCACGCTGTCGGCACTGTTCGAGACGAAGCGGTTTTCCAGCTCACCGTCGTTGCGGATCTCAACGGGGTCAAGCTGCAGAGCGGCGAGCTGTTTGCTGAGCGAACTCTCTTCAACCGGTGCTTCCCCTGCGGCGGTGGCAGGTGTCGTTGCGGCATCCCACTCCGGATGATAAGCAAAATAGAAGTCTCGGGAGCGGGTGATATCCGCAGGCGTGGCCTGCACGGGCAGGGCAAAGGATTTTGCTTCGCTCAGCAGGCGCAGCAGGTTGTCGCGGGAATCATTGCCGGGTGTCAGCACCGGGTCGCCTTTCAGCAGGCAATGGTCATCGCTCCATTTACAGTCTTCAATATCAAACGAGGCGTATGCCGGTACGGCACTTGCCAGTAATGCGCTAACGCTCATTGCCAGCGTTGTCTTCCTGACCATTCTGTTAATCCTGTTCTTATCGGGAGAGGGCGCGGATGCGAAGGGTGATCCCCTCGACGGCCACCACTTCAACTTTTGTACCGGCGACAAAGTCGGCATCGGCAATCACCGGCCATGAGCTGTCGCCGACGCGCATATGGCCGCGTCCGTTCACCAGGGCGGTATCCAGCGTAAACTGCATCCCCACCAGCTGTTGTCCACGCTGGTTGAGCCGGGCATCGGCGGGTTTCTGCCCGCGCACCTGGCGTGAGAGCCAGCGCCACCAGAGCCAGGCGGCAATCAGGGTGAGTACCGCGAAAAGCACCCCCTGCCAGGCCCAGTCGAAGGGTAAGATCCACACCAGCAGGCCGGTGATAACGGCCGCCACGCCGCTCCACAGCAGATAGCCGTTGCCGCCAAGCATCTCTGCCGCCAGCAGCAGGCCGCCGAGACTCAGCCAGAAGACGTGCGGATGTGCAGCAATTAACGCGATCATAATTTGCGCTCGTTGCCGCTGTTTTTAATCAGCTCCGCGATCCCGCCGATCGAGCCCATCAGGCTGCTGGCATCCAGCGGCATCATTACCACCTTGCTGTTATCCGCCGAGCCAATGGCCTGTAGCGCTTCAGTGTACTTCTGCGCCACAAAGTAGTTCACCGCCTGGATATCCCCGGCAGCGATGGCCTCCGAAACCATTTTGGTGGCGCGGGCTTCTGCTTCCGCCGAACGTTCACGGGCTTCGGCCTGCAGGAAGGCAGACTGGCGTTCGCCTTCGGCTTTAAGGATCTGCGACTGTTTTTCCCCTTCGGCTTTGAGGATCTCCGCCTGGCGCACCCCTTCGGCCTCCAGAATGTAGGCGCGCTTGGTTCGCTCAGCCTTCATCTGGGCGTTCATCGAGGTGATCAACTCTGCTGGCGGGCGCACGTCGCGGATCTCAATACGCGTGACTTTAATGCCCCACGGGTTGGTGGCTTCGTCGACGATGTGCAGCAGGCGGGTATTGATGCTGTCGCGCTGGGAGAGCATTTCGTCCAGCTCCATCGAGCCCAGCACGGTTCGGATATTGGTCATCGTGAGGTTGATGATGGCTAACTCAAGGTTGCTCACCTCGTAGGCGGCTTTCGGGGCGTCAATCACCTGAATAAAGCACACCGCGTCGATGGTGACATTGGCGTTATCCCGGGAGATGACCTCCTGCGACGGGATATCGAGCACCTGTTCCATCATATTGATCTTGCGGCCAATGCGGTCCATAAACGGCACGACCAGGCTTAACCCCGGCTGCAGCGTATTGGTGTAACGACCAAAACGCTCAACCGTCCACTGGTAGCCCTGCGGAACAATTTTGACGCCAGCGGCGACGATCACCAGCGCCACGAAGATGAGAATAGGGATGACGATGAACATGTAAAACCTCCTGTTTTGTATTCCATGTTGCGATAACAATTGTTCGTTTGTTGCCCATTAGTATATCGGCAAACAGGGGGAAATTCGCCTTGAATCAACGAGCCGGGCAGGGTCCAGACATAAAAAAGCCCCGCTAAAAATAGCAGGGCGACGGGACTTTTAGTCGACAGCGGCAGGTCAGGCATCGGGATGGGTGTAAGCGAAGTCAGAGATGTACTGCTCGCCCGCTTCGTTGATCGCCCGTGACAGTCCGGCATAGTATTTTTCCAGGCCAATCGCTTCAATCTGCTGCAGCTGTTCGCGCACCGGGGCGCAGAACAGGCTGGCATTACCGGCTTCGACGCGCTTATTGTTAGGCGGCAGATCGCCGGTGATCGCTTTGAACCAGGTGCGGATCCCCTGTTTGAGGTTATTTGGCGCTTTTGACAGGTTATCGATACCGGTCAGCACTTGCAGGGTCGGGAACTGATCCTCTGCCACGGCGCTTTTCAGGCGGTCAAAGAACTGGCTGAACAGCTCAAAGGAGCCCAGTTCGATGATTTTCGGCTTCGTTGTTTTACCGTTTTTATTGCCGATTTTGTTCGCGGCAGGAGTCGTGGACGGCACGATACCTGTCTTATGCAAGTCTAATCCGAACAGCAGATTGCAGTGGGCACGACGCTCTTTCAGCGGGTAAGACATCAGCACTTCAATAAACTTCGTCGCCATCACATCCGACAGCTTATGGTTGATCAGCCACTGCGAGCGGGAAAAGTCTGCCGGGGAGACAAACCATTCCGGAACCTCGTCGTAACGCTTTGATTTACCTTTCCCATCAAATTCAATGAAGTGCGTGCCGTTGTCGAAAGCGAATTTGCAATTTTTAAAGCTGCCAATAGTGGTATTAACGATCAACGCTTTTTTTACGAAATCAACGACTTCAGGGCCAATAACAAAACTGGTTTCTGCCGAGGAGTGGATGACTTGCATTAATGTTTCTACATTAGGAACACCCGGCTTAAGGGAGGTGAACTCATAAAAGATATGTGTCATGCCGCATACTTCCTATAGTTAAAAGCGAGCCATTTTTATCGCGAAAAAGTTTAACATCTCCCGCAAGATGAGGCTATTAGCACCGCGTGCGGGAGTTTTGCGCCGATCACAAATGGAAGATAAAGGTTACTACAGGCGGGCTATCCGTTCAGAAGCGTGGACATGCTAAAGACTATATTTTACATCGTTAAAGACTCATTAACTTTTTTTCAAAATAAAACATTAGAAAGACTTAATGAACGCTAGCGGCAGATATAAAAAAAGCCGCCATAACGGCGGCTCCAGTATTTTCTAAACGATCAGTACAGCAGAGCGTAAAGCTTACGGCGATAGGAGGAGGCCAGAGAGTCACCCGTGCCGAGTGCCGCCAGAATGTCCTGGAACGTTTTACGCGCCTGGCCGTCAGCGGCAGCCAGATCGGTTTTCAGGTGGCTGAACAGCAGTTCCAGCGCTTCTTCGTTGCGCCCCACCTGATGCAGCTGCAGTGCCAGCTGGCTGGCCAGCGCCGCGTCGGCAGGGCTATTGGCCACCTGCTGTTGCAGTTGCTGAATTTCCGGCGTATCCGCGGCTTTCTTCAGCAGTTCAATCTGCGCCATCAGCCCCTGGTAGCGGGTATCCTGATCCTGAAGTGGGATAGTTTTCAGCACCACTTCGGCGTCTTCAGAACGTTTTAAGACAATCAGCGTTTCCGCCAGCAGCAGGCCGGTTTCGCTGTTCTGACCGGAAAGCTGCCACGCCTCTTTCAGCAGCGGCAGGGCGTCGTCATGTTTGCCTTCGGCCATCAGGGCCGCCGCCTGCTGCGCTTTCAGCTCATCTTCGCGCGGTAGCACTTTATCCAGCAGGGCGCGGATCGCCTCTTCCGGCTGCGGGCCCTGGAAGCCGTCCACCGGCTGACCGTTCTGGAACAGATAGACCGTCGGAATGGCGCGCAGGCCAAACTGCGAGGCGATCATCTGCTCGGCGTCGCAGTCGAGCTTCGCCAGAATAAACTGACCGTTGTACTGGGCGGCCAGCTTCTCAAGGACCGGGGTCAGTTCCAGACAGTGCTGACTCCGCTCAGACCAGAAGTAGAACAGCACCGGTTTGGTCATCGACTGTTCAAGGGTCTGGTGCAGGTTTGCTTCGGTAATGTTGACAATATTCTGTACGGACATGCGGCATTCTCGATTATGAGTTTCTGTTTACATGGGGGCGTGACGCGTGGCTTCAACTCAGCCCTGTAAAATTTTGTCCATCATCCGGCCCGGCAGCAGGCGCTTCAGCAGGCCGACGGCGTGGGTCACCAGCGTGACCGGATAACGCATTTTGGGGTTTTTGCTCTCAAAAGCATGGCGCACTTTGGCGACCACCGCCTCCGGCCCCAGCGTAAAACGTGCGGCAATGCCGGGATTTTCCACCGGCTTGTCGGCCTGGGTTTGATTGACGTTGTCGGTAAAGCGGGTGCGGATAGGGCCCGGTTCAATCAGGCTCACCTTGATTCCGCTGTGGCGCAGCTCCATGCGCAGTGCATCCGACCAGGCTTCCAGCGCATATTTGCTGGCGGCGTATGCCCCGCGACCCGGCGTGGAGATGAGCCCCATCACCGAGGAGGTCATCACAATCCGGCCCTCGCCGTGCGGCAACATGGCGGGCAGCAGGCGCATGGTCAGCTGATGGACGCCAAAAAAATTGGCCGAAAACTGCTGTTCAAGCTGCTGGCGCGTAATAGTCTGCAGCGGGCCGTAAACGCCAAATCCGGCGTTGTTGAACAGCCCATACAGGCGATTACCGGTCAGGGCGATCACTTCATCGGCGGCGCGTTCAATGCTTTCTGCACAATCCAGATCCAGCAGCACGCCGGCAAAACCCATGTTGTTCATACGTTCAACGTCTTCGGGTTTGCGGCAGGCGGCCAGCACCCAGAATCCCTGACGCTTCAGTTCAAGGGCGCTGTCAAAGCCAATTCCGCTGGAACATCCTGTTATTAAGACCGATTTTTGCATAACTTTACCTGTCAGGATCTCCGCTGAATTACGAGTCATGTTTAACTAAAGGAGCCAGCCGGGTTGCCATCCAGTCTGCGATAAACGGCTGGGCGTCCCGATTGGGGTGAATACCGTCGTCCTGCATCCACTGCGGTTTCAGGTAGACCTCTTCCATAAAAAAGGGCAGCAGCGGAACATCGAACTCTTTGGCGAGCTTCGGATATATCGCGCTGAAGGCTTCATTATACCGACGACCATAGTTAGCAGGCAGGCGAATTTGCATCAGCATCGGCTGGGCGTTGGCGGCGCGGATATCCTGCAAAATTTTGCGCAGGGTTTGCTCCGTCTGCTGCGGCTGGAAACCGCGCAGGCCGTCATTGCCGCCAAGCTCCACCAGCACCCAGCGCGGCTGATGCTGTTTCAACAGGGCAGGCAGACGGGAAAGTCCCTGCTGGGAGGTGTCGCCGCTGATGCTGCCGTTGACGACCGTCGTTTTGCTCTGCCATTTATCGTTCAGCAGCGCAGGCCAGGCGGCACTGGCCGCCATCCGGTAGCCAGCGCTCAGACTGTCACCCAGAATTAATAGCGTGTCCGCCGCCGCGGCGCGAAATGAGAACAGAATCAAAAACAGGAAGGGCAAATGCCAGCGGAAAACATTGTTGAAGTTCATCATCTTAAGAAGTCCGTGGGTCAGGGGGAGCACGAGCTTTCCATCCTTACCGGAGTTGAACTCATTGTCAAACGCGGGCAGAGCATCGCCCTGATTGGTGAATCGGGTTCGGGCAAATCCACGCTGCTGGCGATCCTCGCCGGTCTGGATGACGGCAGCAGCGGTGAGGTCAACCTGGTCGGCCAGCCCCTGCATGCGTTGGATGAAGAGGCGCGCGCCGCCCTGCGGGCAAAGCACATTGGTTTTGTTTTTCAGTCGTTTATGCTGATCCCGACCCTTAACGCGCTGGAGAACGTTGAGCTGCCGGGGCTGCTGCGCGGCGAGAATACCGCCCACAGCCGGGAGAGCGCCAGGGCGCTGCTGGAACAGCTGGGGCTGGGTAAACGCCTCGATCACCTTCCGGCGCAGCTCTCCGGCGGCGAGCAGCAGCGCGTGGCGCTGGCCCGTGCGTTCAATGGCCGCCCGGATGTGCTGTTTGCCGACGAACCCACCGGTAACCTCGATCGCCAGACCGGGGACAAAATTGCCGATCTGCTGTTCTCGCTTAACCGCGAGCACGGCACCACGCTGATCCTCGTCACCCACGATCCGCAACTGGCTGCACGCTGCGATCGCCGCCTGCGCCTGGTGAACGGCGAACTGCTGGAGGAAGCATGATTACCCGCTGGTTCTGGCGCGAATGGCGCTCCCCCTCGCTGCTGATCGTCTGGCTGGCGTTAAGCCTGGCGGTGGCCTGCGTGCTGGCGCTCGGCAGCGTCAGCGATCGCATGGAAAAGGGGCTCAGCCAGCAAAGCCGTGAGTTTATGGCCGGGGACCGCACGCTGCGCAGCTCCCGCGAGGTGCCCCAGGCGTGGCTTGAGGAGGCGAGAAAAGAGGGGCTGAAGGTCAGCGAGCAGTTGAGCTTCCAGACCATGACCTTTGCCGCCGATACGCCACAGCTGGCAAGCGTAAAGGCCGTCGATGATATTTACCCGATGTACGGCGAGCTACAAACCAACCCGCCGGGCCTCAAGCCCGCGCCGGGGACGGTGTTGCTGGCCTCGCGCCTGATGGCGCTGCTGAATCTGAAAACCGGCGACAGCATTGACGTCGGGGATGCCACACTGAAAATCGCCGGAGAGGTGATTCAGGAGCCGGATTCCGGCTTCAACCCCTTCCAGATGGCGCCGCGCCTGCTGATGAACACCGCAGATGTCGCCAAAACCGCGGCGGTACAGCCCGGGAGCCGCGTCACCTGGCGCATTAAGTTTGGCGGCACGCCCGCCCAGTTGAGCACCTATGAAAAATGGCTGCTGCCGCAGCTGAAGGCGGAGCACCGCTGGTCCGGCATGGAGCAGGAGGATGGCGCGCTCGGCAAGTCGCTTGAGCGTTCCCAGCAGTTCCTGCTGCTTTCGGCACTGCTAACGCTGCTGCTGGCTGTCGCGGCGGTGGCGGTGGCCATGGGCCACTACTGCCGCAGTCGCTACGACCTGGTGGCGATCCTCAAAACCCTCGGCGCGGGCAGGGCACAGCTGCGCAAACTGATCGTCGGCCAGTGGTTGATGGTGCTTACCCTTTCAGCTGTCACCGGCGGGGCGATGGGGCTGCTGTTTGAGAAGGTGCTGATGGTGCTGCTCAAACCGGTGCTGCCCGCCGCGCTGCCGCCAGCCAGCCTGTGGCCGTGGCTGTGGGCGATCGGGGCCATGACCGTCATCTCGCTGCTGGTGGGGCTGCGGCCTTATCGCCTGCTGCTGGCGACGCAGCCGCTTCGCGTCCTGCGTCGCGACGTGGTGGCCAGCGTCTGGCCGCTGAAATATTACATTCCGGCGATTGTGGTGCTGGTGGTGGTGCTCCTCGCCTGGCTGATGGGCGGCAGCATGCTGCTGTGGGCGGTGCTGGCCGGGGCCGTGGTGCTGGCGCTGCTCTGCGGCGTGCTGGGCTGGATGCTGCTCAGCGTGCTTAAGGGGCTGACGGTAAAATCCCTGCCGGTGCGTCTGGCGGTGAATCGCCTGCTGCGCCAGCCGTGGTCAACCCTCAGCCAGCTGTCGGCCTTCTCGCTGTCGTTTATGCTGCTGGCTTTGCTGCTGGTGCTGCGCGGCGACCTGCTGGATCGCTGGCAACAGCAGCTCCCGCCCGAAAGCCCGAACTACTTTCTGATTAACATCGCCCCGGAGCAGGTGACGCCGCTGAAGACGTTCCTCTCGGAGCATCAGATTATCCCCGAGTCCTACTATCCCATCGTGCGGGCGCGTCTGACCCAGATTAACGGCCAGTCTACCGAGGGTAATAAAGATGAATCCCTTAACCGCGAGCTGAACCTGACCTGGCAGGATAAACGCCCGGATCATAACCCGATCACCGCCGGAACCTGGCCGCCAGGCGCGGGGGAAGTGTCGATGGAAGAGGGGCTGGCAAAACGCCTGAACGTCGCCCTGGGAGATACGGTGACCTTTACCGGCGATACCCAGGACTTCAGCGCTAAAGTCACCAGCCTGCGCAAGGTTGACTGGGAGAGCCTGCGGCCAAACTTCTTCTTCATCTTCCCTTCCGGGGCGCTGGACGGACAGCCCCAGAGCTGGCTGACCAGCTTCCGCTGGGAGAACGGCAACGGCATGCTCACCCAGCTTAACCGCGAGTTCCCGACCATCAGCCTGTTGGATATCGGCGCGATCCTCAAGCAGGTCGGGCAGGTGCTGGAGCAGGTAAGTCGGGCGCTGGAGGTGATGGTGGTTCTGGTGACGATCTGCGGCGTGCTGCTTTTGCTGGCGCAGGTGCAGGTCGGGATGCGTCAGCGCCATCAGGAGCTGGTGGTTTATCGTACCCTGGGCGCAGGTAAAAAACTGCTGCGCACCACGCTCTGGAGCGAGTTCGCCCTGCTGGGACTGGTGGCTGGCCTGGTGGCGGCCATCGGGGCCGAAACCGCGCTGGCGGTGCTGCAAACCCGGGTGTTCGACTTCCCGTGGGAGCCTGACTGGCGGCTGTGGGTGATCCTGCCGCTCAGCGGCGCGGTGATGCTCTCGCTGTGCGGCGGCTGGCTGGGGGCCCGGCTACTTAAGGGCAAAGCCCTGTTCCGCCAGTTCTCCGGTTAATCCCTTTTCGTAACCATCACGCACCGGTTTTTATATCGGTGCGTGATGTCTTAGCAGCATAAAAAGATAAAACACTGAGTGTTAGTGGCACAAATCATTAAAAACCGGACAACACGGACAGATAAATTCTGGTTAATATTCACCTGCTAAATAAATGGCAGTGTGTCTATCAAGGAAAAACAGTGACAATAAATAAAAAAGCGCTGGCAGTCGCTATTGGCGCTGCAGTGGCATTGACGTCTTTTGCATCCCAGGCTGAAATCACCGTTCTGAAACAAGATCCGCAGGCGGGCAACCCGCTGAGCCGCCTCAACTTTACCGTTGGCGGCAGTATTCGTCCCCAGTTCCAGAATATGACCGGCGACGACGGCAAAAACAGCTACAAGCGTAACGGCTTTGACGGCGGCACCCGCTTCCGTTTCGCGGCAGATTACTACCTGTTTGATGACATCAGTTGGGTGAGCTACTACGAGCTGGGTGTGAACATTCCGGCCCAGTTCAACTGGGATAACCACCATGCAGACGGCGCGCGTGATACCTCCCGTCGTATGCTCTACACCGGCCTGAAAAGCGATACCTGGGGTACCCTGACCTTCGGTCAGCAGAACAGCGTTTACTACGATGTGGTTGGTGCGAAAACCGATATCTGGGACTACGACATGATCGGCCAGGCGCCGGGTAACGGTATCAACGGCGACTACGACGGCTCTTACCGTTCACGCCAGATGCTGAAGTACAAGAAAACCCTTGGCGATGCGGACATCTACGCCTCTTACCTGTTCGAAGACAGCGAATACCTGCCGGGCAACGGCCTGCGCTACAAGCGTAAAGGCGGCGGTTCACTGGGTCTGGATTATCGCCTGACCACCGACCTGACCTGGGGCGCGGCGTGGAACTACACCCGTGCGGACATGCGTAATCCGGATAACGGCGACAGCAAAACCTGGGATCAGAATATCCTTGGTACCGCGCTGAGCTGGACCCCGGACAACTGGACCTTCTCCGCAGGCGGCGGCTGGTATCAGAACTTCATGACCAGCAAAAAAGTGTCGGTAAACGACTACTTCGCGGGTGACGCGTGGGGTATTGAGTACTTTGCGGGTTATAAATTCCCGATTGGTCAGTATGCTGTGAAATCCATCCAGCCTTACTTCATGGGCGACCGCATCGAGACCATGAATGGCCGCAACTACCAGCGCATCGACAACGGCGTGGGTATCAGCTTCCAGCTGGATTACGGTTTCCGCGTGGATTACGAGCACGTGTTCACCTCCAGCACCGACGATCTGGGCGATATGAACCTGGTGCGTCTGCGTTACGACTTCTAAATCGTCTGTTCCCCGGTGGCGCTGCGCTTACCGGGGCTACGTGGGGTGCGGTCTGTTCCCCGGAGGCGGGGTTACAAAAACGCGCCGAACCTGTAGGCCGGGTAAGGCGTAGCCGCCACCCGGCTTTTTTTCAGCAGCTCAGCCACTCTGAAACATCCCCGTACGTCCCGCGATACACAATCTTCTCCGCTTTTTTCTCCAGCTGATAACGGTACATCGGGTCGTAATAGTCATTCAGCAGCGGCGCAAGCCAGCTGAAATGCGCTTCGGTGCTGCCGGTACGCTGCTGATCGTCCAGAGCGCTATCCAGCAGGGCGGTAAATTCTGCATAACGCTGCAACCCCAGACGGCGGCGGATGGCAAACAGGCCGTGGTGCAGATAGTCGCGATACTCCAGCCAGCCCGCTTCTTCTCCCCGCGCCTCTCGAAAGGCCTGCCACATCTGCGCGAAATACTCTTCCCGCAGCCGCTCAAGACGCACTTCAAACGGATCCTCGACCACCACAATCGGCGACTGCGTCATGCGATCGCGCAGGCATTCCGGCAGGTGGTTGGAGCCGATCATCCGGCCTTCGTCTTCCAGTACCCAGCGCGTGGCGTCTTTTTTTAACAGCTCAACCGCCAGATGGTTTTCAAAACTCGCCTGGGAGAGCTGCGGGGCCAGCGTGCGGCCAAAGGAGGAGCCGCGATGGTGCGCCAGCCCTTCGAGATCCACGCCCTCAGGATGCGCCTTCACTAACAGCGTTTTGCCGCTCCCGGTGCAGCCGCCAATCAGCACGCTGGGTTTTTGCGCCTGCTCGACGGTCGCCTGCATTGCCGCCTGACGTAGCGCTTTATAGCCGCCCCGGATCAGCGGGTAGTCCACGCCTGCCTCTTTCAGCCAGGCCTGCACGATATGCGAGCGCTGCCCGCCCCGGGCGCAGCAGATGTAGCCCTGCGGCCGGGCAAGGCAGGCGGCGCGCCGCCTCCGGCGCTGTTCGCGCGTCTCGCCGCTCACCAGACGGTGGCCGAGCGCGAGCGCGGCTTCCGGCCCCTGGCGCTTATAGCAGGTGCCCACGGCGGCGCGTTCGTCGTCGTTCATTAAAGGCAGGTTGATTGCCGCAGGCATGGCGCCCTGAGCAAATTCCACGGGCGCACGCACGTCAATCAATGGCGTGTCGGCGGTAAGAATGGCGCGGTAGTCCGTCCCATCGTTCATAAGGATCCCTCAAAACAGCGATGGGCAGGATTTTACGCCGGGGAAGGGGAAGGTCAACTCCCCGGCGGTGAGGCTTAGCTGAGTGCGGACTGCGCCCAGGCAATACCGCTGGCGTACTCTGGCGGCAGCAGCGGCACGATAGCGTCCAGCGCGGCGCTCAGGCGCGCGGTGTCGGTATCGTTCAGGTTCAGGTGGCCGACCTTACGACCCGGGCGCACCTCTTTGTCGTACCAGTGCAGGTGCACCAGCGGCAGGTTCAGCCAGTCGTAGTTCAGATCGGTGCCGATCAGGTTGATCATCACCGACGGGCTGTTCACCACCGGCTTCGGCAGCGGCAGCCCGGTGATGGCGCGCAGATGCAGCTCAAACTGGCTGATGGACGCCCCGTTTTGCGTCCAGTGACCGCTGTTGTGCACGCGCGGTGCCAGCTCGTTGATCAGCAGACCTTCCGGCGTGACGAAACACTCCATCGCCATCACACCCACGTAGCCCAGCTCCTGCATGATGGCAGAGAGCATGCTTTCAGCCTGCGCCTGCTGGGCTGCGTCCGCCTGCGGGAAGACTACGCTGGTGCGCAGAATGCCGTCCTGATGCAGGTTGTGGGTCAGGGGATAGAAAACCGTGCTGCCGTCGTGGGCGCGGGCACCGACCAGCGACACTTCGCCGCTGAAATTGATGCCCTGCTCAACGATGCACTCGCCGTAGCACTCGTCCGGCAGCTGGTCGGTTTCACCGGCGCGCAGACGCCACTGGCCGCGGCCGTCGTAGCCGCCCACGCGACGCTTGACGATCGCCAGCTCGCCCAGCGTGTCAAACACGCCCGGCCACTGGCCTTTTTCGGTCAGCAGCTGCCACGGCGCGGTGGCGAGATGCAGATCGTCAAACAGCTGTTTTTGCGTCAGGCGGTCGGCGATGATCGGAAAGACGTCGCGGTTGACGAAGGCGTTGTGACGCGCCAGCTCGCGGGTTAAGGCGGTTTCAGGCCAGCGCTCAATCTCTGCGGTGATGACGCTTTGCTGAAACGGCACGGCTTCAGGTTCATCGTCCAGCCCAACCGGCCAGACGGTGATCCCCAACGGTTCACCGGCCTGACGCAGCATACGGCCTAACTGGCCGTTACCAAGGACGCAAACCTGCTTCATGCCGCACCTCGCGGGTCGGGATTGTCCAGCACCTCGTCGGTCTGGGCTTTACGCCAGTCCGCCAGGCGCTGATGGAGTGCTTTATCGTGGGTTGCGAGGATCTGTGCGGCCAGCAGGGCGGCGTTGGCAGCGCCCGCTTTACCGATGGCCAGCGTACCAACAGGAATGCCGCGCGGCATCTGCACGATGGAGTAGAGGCTGTCGACGCCGCTCAGTGCTGCGCTTTGAACCGGGACGCCGAGCACCGGCACCAGGGTTTTGGCAGCAATCATGCCGGGCAGATGCGCGGCACCGCCGGCACCGGCAATAATCACCTGATAGCCGTTCTCTTCTGCGCCTTCGGCGAAGCTGAACAGTTTATCGGGGGTGCGGTGCGCGGAGACCACTTCAACGTGGTGAGGAACGTTCAGGATGTCAAAGATTTCGGCGGCGAACTGCATGGTAGCCCAGTCGCTTTTGGACCCCATTACGATGGCGACACGCGCCGGATTATTGCTGGAAGACATGCGTCTTAAAACTCCTGTGGTGCACAACTCTCGGCTTTTGAGGTGACAGAGAATAGCACGATCTACAGGCAAGGAAAACGGTTGCGCGGCTAAAACTTCCGCCAAAGTCTGTCGCTTTATGCAATAAAAAAACCGCCAAAAGGCGGTCTTTTTACAGTCTGCTTTACGGCTTACAGCAGATTGCCTGCGGTCAGGTTCTCTTTGTCGAAAGCATGGTTCACATCAATATGATTCTGATGCACCGCCGTGTCGATATTCGAACCCGCTTCCGGGGCGGAGAAGTGGTGCTCTGCAGCCATCGCGCCAGAGGACAGTGAAGCGGCCAGCAGCAGGGCGCTGACGATACTGATAGTTTTCATTCTCTTTTCCTTTTTCATCGTATTGTCGCTGTCGCTGGGCTCTTATCTGGCGGCACGGCAATCGGGCAAATTATTTAGTCAGTTCAGCGGTCATGTGCACGCGGTTGTCGAACTGGGCGCTGGTGATTTTGTAAGCAGCACCTTCTTTTGCGGCCTGAGCGGCAATATTCGCTTCTGCACGGTCAAGGGTAGAGGCGGTAGCGCTCACGCTCTGGGCAAAAGAACCGAAAGAGATCAGAGACAGAGCGGCAACTGCAACGAAAGTTTTGATGGATTTCATGGTCGTGTTCCTTAAGCTGTTTTGTTTGGAATAGGGCGTTGTTGCCCTGATGTGAGTAATCATAGGCCGACCAGAGTGTGATTAAAATCAAAACAATTTGCTGAGATAGTCCAAAAAATTTGAATGATTTCTGGGCAGGGATTTCAGAACGGGAAGGCGATAAGCTCCACATCTTCAGGCGTGACTTTGACCATCGAGCCTTCGGTGTGCCAGGCCCCTAACACCACGCGCTTAGCGGGTTCACCGTTTACGGTCAGTCTATGGACGTCCGGGCGATGGGTATGGCCGTGGATCAGCCACTGCACATGGTGCTTTTCCATCACGCTGACCACCGCCTGCGGGTTCACGTCCATGATGGTCATTGATTTGCTGCTGTTAGCGGCTTTGCTGCCGGCACGCATTTTTGCGGCGATACGGCTGCGGATAAACAGCGGCAGGGCGAGAAACAGCGTCTGGATCCAGGGGGTGTGCACTTTGGCGCGAAACGCCAGATAGCCGGTATCGTCGGTGCAGAGCGTATCGCCATGCATGATCAGGACTTTACGGCCATACAGGTCGAGGACGGTCTCTTCCGCCAGCAGGGTCATGCCGCAATCACGGGCGAAGCGTTTGCCCAGCAGAAAGTCGCGGTTACCGTGGATAAAGAAGCAGGGGACGCCGGAGTTGACCAGCGCTTTAAGCGCACTCGCTATGTCGCGGTGCAGCGGGTTCGGATCGTCATCGCCAATCCAGGCTTCAAACAGATCGCCCAGGATGTAAAGCGCGTCGGCGTGGCGGGCTTCGCCCTGTAAAAAACGCAGAAAACCGGCGGTGATCGCCGGTTCTTCTGTTTGCAGATGCAGATCTGCAATAAAGAGTGTCGCCACGAATTATTCGCTGACGGTCACGCTTGTGATCACAACGTCTTCTTTTGGAACGTCCTGGTGCATGCCGCTGCGGCCGGTAGAAACGCCTTTGATCTTGTCAACCACGTCCATACCCTCAACCACTTCTGCAAACACACAGTAGCCCCAACCCTGCAGGCTTTCGCCGGAGAAGTTCAGGAAGTCGTTGTCTGCTACGTTGATGAAGAACTGCGCGGTGGCAGAGTGTGGCGCCTGAGTACGGGCCATTGCCAGGGTACCGCGGGTGTTTTTCAGACCGTTGTTCGCTTCGTTTTTGATCGCCGCTTTGGTCTCTTTCTGGTTCATGCCAGGTTCAAAACCGCCGCCCTGGATCATAAAGCCGTTAATGACACGGTGGAAAATAGTGTTGTCGTAGAAACCTTCGCGGCAGTAGTCCAGGAAGTTTTTGACTGTTTCAGGCGCTTTGTCATCAAAGGTTTTGATTACGATATCGCCATGATTAGTGTGGAAAGTAACCATTTTTGCATCCTGTTCCGTTATAGTGGTGCTTCGACCCCGCCAGGGGCCACAATAAGCGCTTGTTATAGCATAACCGCAACGCGCGATCACCTTGCATTACTTGCTGCTTCCGGTTTGAATTACCATTAGAATATGCCGTTTTCACCCACACACGTCTCACATGGAATCTTCGATGTTAAAAATCTTCAACACACTGACGCGCCAAAAAGAGGAATTCAAACCTATTCATGCCGGGGAAGTCGGCATGTACGTGTGTGGTATTACCGTTTACGATCTCTGTCATATCGGCCATGGCCGTACCTTTGTCGCCTTCGACGTGGTTTCACGCTACCTGCGTTTCCTCGGGTACAACCTTAAGTATGTACGCAATATCACCGATATTGACGACAAAATTATTAAGCGCGCTAACGAAAATGGCGAAAATTTCGTCGCCTTAGTCGATCGCATGATCGGTGAAATGCACAAGGATTTTGACGCGCTGAATATCCTGCGCCCGGACCTTGAGCCGCGCGCAACGCACCATATTCCGGAGATCATCGAGATCACCGAACAGCTGATTGCCAAAGGCCATGCCTACGTGGCGGACAACGGTGACGTGATGTTCGACGTGCCGACAGACCCGCACTACGGCCAGCTCTCCCGTCAGGATCTGGATCAGCTCCAGGCCGGGGCGCGCGTGGACGTGGTTGACGTGAAGCGCAACCCGATGGACTTCGTGCTGTGGAAGATGTCCAAAGAGGGCGAGCCAAGCTGGCCATCCCCGTGGGGCGCGGGCCGTCCAGGCTGGCACATTGAATGTTCGGCCATGAACTGCAAACAGCTGGGTAACCACTTCGATATTCACGGCGGCGGTTCTGACCTGATGTTCCCGCACCATGAAAACGAAATCGCCCAGTCCACCTGTGCGCATGACGGTGAATACGTGAACTACTGGATGCACTCCGGCATGGTGATGATTGACCGCGAGAAGATGTCTAAATCGCTGGGCAACTTCTTCACCGTGCGCGACGTGCTGAAGTATTACGATGCCGAAACTATCCGCTACTTCCTGATGTCCGGCCACTATCGCAGCCAGCTGAACTACAGCGAAGAGAACCTCAAGCAGGCGCGTTCTGCTCTGGAGCGTCTGTACACCGCGCTGCGCGGCACCGACACCTCCGTGCCAGCGGCCGGCGGCGAGGCGTTTGAAGCCCGCTTCGTCGAGGCGATGAACGACGACTTCAACACCCCGGAAGCCTACTCTGCACTGTTCGATATGGCCCGTGAAGTGAACCGCCTGAAAGGGGAAGATGCCCACGCCGCCAACGCGCTGGCTTCCCATATGCGTAAACTCTCTGGCGTGCTGGGCCTGCTGGAGCAGGAGCCAGAAGCGTTCCTGCAGAGCGGTGCGCAGTCGGATGACGGCGAAGTGGCGGAGATTGAAGCGTTAATCAAAGCGCGTCTGGAAGCGCGTCAGGCGAAAGACTGGGCCGATGCCGATGCCGCGCGTAACCGTCTGACCGAGATGGGTATTATCCTGGAAGATGGCCCGCAGGGTACGACCTGGCGCCGTAAGTAAATCTGCTGCGCGCTGATGCCCTCACCCCAACCCTCTCCCACAGGGAGAGGGTGCAAACACTAAAAACGGCAACCTGGTTGCCGTTTTGCTTTTACCTCCGCCGCCACCACAACATCCCCATCACAACCACCCCCGGCAGCCACACCCACAGCAGTTCCGAGATAATCACCTGATGCCCGTACGGCGTGGTATAGCGTGAGAGGGCAAAGGGCGCGACCTTAATCACCTGCCAGGGCGCGAAGAAGCGTTCATCCGACCACGGCCACAGCCAGCCGACCCCTTTCCCGCCTGTCGTCACCGAATCCAGCAGGCTGTGCGACAGCAGCGACACGGTTAAAAACAGCCAGCAGCGCATCAGCCCCGCCCGGAACCATCGTCGCCCGGCCAGCACGCAGAGTAACGGCACCACAAAGGCAAACAGCAGCGAGTGGGTAAATCCGCGATGACCAAAAATATTGCCGTAGGCGACGCCAAACTTAAATGACAGCACGTCGGCATCCGGTAGCATGGCGAGAACGATCCCGGCGAACAGCAGGCGAGGGGGAATAACCCGGGTGCCCAGCCCCAGACCTAAGCAGATCGGTACGGCGGCGTGAGTAATGATGGTTGGCATAATGATTATCCATGGCAAATCATGGAAATATAGCAGAGCGCCGCTGAACTCAGGGCCGGGCGGAAATCTGAATTATGCCGATTCCCGCGCGACGAGCTGTCCGGAGAGGGTAATGCGCTGGGTTTGCAGCTCGGGCTCTTTCAGCTGGCGGATCATCAGCCCCGCCGCCTGACGCCCGGTCTCTTCGCTGGCGGAGGAGACATAGGTAAACGACGGGGAGGTGAGATTAACGTGCAGCATATCCTCAAACCCCACCAGCGCTACCTGCTGGGTAAGAAAGACATCTTTCCCCACCGTGCGGCCAACGTGATGAATACCGGAGATAGAGCCGATCATCGCATCCGGGGAGTGGCAGAGCAGGGCGGTGATGGTGTTGTTTTTCTCCAGCAGCTGGCGGGTGGCGAAGCTCACCGCCTGGGTATCGTCGCTGCATGCGGGGGCGGATTCGTCGCGGAACACCAGCCCGTTCTGCGTCATCGCGCTGCGAAAACCCAGCAGGCGCTGCTCGCGGATCAGATCTCCCTCCCTGCCGCCGATATAGGCGATATTGCGATGGCCGCGCTCAATCAGATAGCGGGTAGCCAGATGCGCCGCCTGGCGATTATCCCGCATCACCAGATTGCAGGTTTCGTTGAGCAGCGACTGCGACACCGCCACCAGCGGCAGCGGGCACTGGCGGATCAGCGCCGGCAGGGCGGCATGACGCGTATCGGAAGCCAGATAGATCACCCCGGCGACGCCCTGCTGTTTGAAGGAGAGCAGGCAGCGCTCGAGGTGCTCACCGTCGTTCAGCGGCTGGCCGAGAAAGACCATATACCCTTGCTTTTCCAGCTCCTGGACGATGCTGGCCATCACTTTGATGGAAAAGCTGTCGCTGAAATCGCGCAGGATCAGGCCGATAAGATTGGAGGTGTTGGCGCGAAGATTGGCGGCGGCCACGTTATGCACGTAGCCCAGGGCAGTGATGGCGGCGTGGACTTTTTCAATCGTCGCCTCTGAGATCTTTCCTTTTTGACGCAGAACCAGCGAGACGGTAGAAACAGATACCCCTGCCTCTCTGGCGACATCTATGATGCTGACCTTCTTCACATCTTCTCCCTGAAATGCCTGATAAGACAACGCCTCCCGTAAGAGTACAGGAGACGTGTCGGTCAGGCAGCTTATTATTTACCGATCATGGTCGACATCGTCTGGGCGATAAACTGCGCCCGGGCGCCAAAGATAACCTGAATACCGGAGTCGCCGACAAAGACCACGCCGCGGGCGCCGAGGCCGTTCAGACCGTCCTTATCCACCATGTCGCTCTTCGCCACTTCCAGACGCAGACGGGTGATGCAGGAGCCCACAGAGTCGATGTTCTGCGCCCCGCCCAGCAGGCCGATGATCTCGGTGGCGATTTCGGTGTCGGTTTTATCATCCGCGTTGGCCGTCACGTCGGTGCGGCCCGGCGTTTTCACGTCGAAACGACGGATCACGAAGCGGAAGGTGAAGTAGTAAATCAGCGCCATCGGAATACCGATGATAATGGCGTTCAGGAAGTTGGTCTGATAGCCGTTAAACGACGGCAGGATCCCGAACGACAGGTAGTCGATAAAGCCAGCGGAGAAGGATTTGGCGATGTGCGCATGCAGCAGGTACATGGTCATGTACGCCAGGCCCGCCATAATGGCGTTAAAGACATACAGGATTGGCGCCACGAAGATAAAGGTGAACTCGACCGGCTCGGTGATCCCCGTCAGGAAGCAGGTCAGCGCCGCAGAGAACAGGATACCGGCGGCAATCTTTTTGTTTTTGGTGTGCGCTTCGTGGTACATCGCCAGACAGGCCGCAGGCAGGGCAAACAGCATCAGCGGGAATTCGCCCTGCATGAACTTACCGGCGTTCTGATAGGTGTCGCTGCTGAAGGATTTCACCCCTTCTTCCAGCATCTTGAACCAGATGGTCTGGTCGCCGTGGATCACCTGGCCCGCCTGGGTGGTGTAATCCCCGAACGAGTACCAGAAGGAGGGATACCAGATGTGGTGCAGACCCAGCGGGATCAGCGCGCGTTCCACCAGACCGAAGATAAAGGTCGAGGCTGCCTGGTTATCGCCGTTCACAATCACCGACAGCGCGTCGATACCGGCCTGGATATGCTGCCAGACGTACGGCAGCAGCAGACCCATCACAAACGCCAGGAACGCCGTGGCAATGGCGACAAAACGCTTCCCGGAGAAGAAGCCGAGGAACTCCGGCAGCTGCATGGTGTGGAAGCGGTTATAACACCACGCGGCGAGGATCCCGCACAGCAGGCCGCCAAAGACGCCCATCTGCAGCGTCGGGATGCCCACCACCATGGCGTATTTCCCGCCCTGGGAGGCCATCTCCGGCGTGATGCCGAGTACGGTGCCGATGGTGATGTTGGTGACGAACACCGCCACCGCCGCCGACAGCGCCGCAATACCGGATTCAGATGCCAGACCGACGGCCGAGCCGATGGCGAACAGCATCGGCAGGTTATCAAAAATAACGCCGCCCGCGTTCATCATCAGCGGCAGATGGAATTTATCGCCGAAAGCCAACAACAGGCCCGCAGCGGGAAGCAGCGAGATCGGCAGCATTAACGCGCGACCAATCATCGACAGTTTTGACAACGATTTAACAAACCCTGACATCAGACCCATGCTGATTTCCCCCGAGTACGCTCTGTGAGCGCTATTATAGTGAGTAGAACGTTTTAGTAGAACGTTCTACTTATCGTGAGGAAAGCCTGAAATTCGCGCAACTTAATTTTCACATTTCAACAGATGAAATAGTGATTATTTGAAGTTGATCGATAATTAACCGCGATAGGGGTGGGGGAATGTTGAGGAAAATTGCCGGGTGGCGGCTGGCGCCTTACCCGGCCTACCGACTCATGTAGGCCCGGCAAGCGAAGCACCGCCGGGCGTGCCAGATCGCTCAGGCAGTAACCGTAACGCTCTGACCTTCAAAACTCACGGTCTGCCCGGCAACGATTTTGCAGCGCTTACGGGTTTCTACCACGCCATCAACCTTGACCAGACCGTCGGCAATAACGATCTTGGCCTGGGCGCCGCTTTCGCTCCAGCCTTCGAGCTTCAGCAGATCGCACAGCTCAACGTGCGGATGTTTACCTAATGAAAATGTCGCCATCTTACGCTTCCTCTACGTCGTGATACTCAACGCATGCCTGCAAAGTATTCTGAATCAGTGTTGCTACGGTCATCGGGCCTACGCCGCCCGGAACCGGAGTGATATAAGAGGCACGTGCGGCGGCATCTTCATACACCACGTCGCCGACCACTTTGCCGCTCTCGAGACGGTTAATCCCCACGTCCACGACAATTGCCCCTTCCTTAATCCACTCACCCGGAATAAAGCCCGGCTTACCGACCGCCACGATCAGCAGGTCGGCATTTTCGACGTGCTGGCGCAGATTCTTGGTAAAGCGGTGGGTGACCGTAGTGGTGCAGCCAGCGAGCAGCAGTTCCATGCTCATCGGGCGACCGACGATATTGGAGGCGCCAATGACCACGGCGTTCAGGCCGTAGGTGTCGATATTGTAACGCTCCAGCAGGGTGACGATGCCGCGCGGCGTACACGGACGCAGGCGAGGCGCACGCTGGCACAGGCGGCCCACGTTATACGGGTGGAAACCGTCGACGTCTTTGTCTGGCGCAATACGTTCCAGCACCTTCACGTTGTCGATGCCCGCAGGCAGCGGCAGCTGAACCAGAATGCCGTCGATCTCTTTGTCGGCGTTCAGGGTATCAATCAGCTCAAGCAGCTCTGCTTCTGAGGTGGTTTCCGGCAGATCGTAAGAGCGGGAGAGGAAGCCCACCTCTTCGCACGCTTTACGTTTGCTGCCGACATAAATTTGTGAAGCCGGGTTGCTGCCGACCAGCACAACGGCCAGCCCAGGAGCGCGTTTTCCAGCGGCCCGACGTGCTGCCACTTTTTCCGCAACCTCAGAGCGCACCTGCTGCGCAATCGTTTTACCGTCAATAATCTTTGCTGCCATCAGAGAGAAGATTCCGTCTGTAAGGAGTGAAAGGGGGGATGAGCATATTTTGTCAGAAGCGCGCGCTGCTGTCAGTCACACTTTGCGGATTTTCCTGTTAAGCGATGCTGTTGCAGGGCATGGGTATGAACTACAAGAGGATTGTACTAAAATGCATTGACTCAACCTGAGTTGACCGTATAATTCCACGCGCTTCACCACTGCGAAGTTTCTTCTTCTCCGTGCGCCCTTAGCTCAGTTGGATAGAGCAACGGCCTTCTAAGCCGTAGGTCAAAGGTTCGAATCCTTTAGGGCGTGCCATTCAAACACCGTTTTCTCCCCCAGACTTTTCACTTTTATTGATTCTGCGTCATGTGCTTTTTCACATCTCTGCGTTAAACTATCTCAAATATTGGATATTTTGAGATAGTTTAATCATGGCCATTAAACGTCCTCCCGGTCTGATACCTCTGGAATTTCTGACGGGAGCCGATATTGCTGCCCATCAGCAATATGCACGCACCACTGACGACAAAGGCCGGTATCTTCCCTTTGATGCATTCAGACACCGGGTATCCCAGCGCGAGAACGTGGCGCTTGCCTGGACCCTGACGCGTCGCGCCCGCGATGCCGCGCTGCAGCGAATCGATTACCGTAACCAGGCGGGTGATCAGGCCGGATTCGTGCTCACCTCCGCCCTCTTCGCCACCTGCGAAAGGGTAGATAAACAGGCCACCGGTCTGGCGCTGGATAGCCTGATAAACCGCCTGCGTGGCGCGGGAGCGGCGTTGATCCAGCTCCAGCTCGATGAACCGATCACCAGCTCGCAGCTGGAGGGGGCTAATACCACCACGCTGGTGGCCAGAAACATGCTGGGCTCCGGTCGTGCACCGCGTACCGAAGGCGAGCATATGATCGTCGGTAATGCGCGGCTGATGGCAGCAATCCCTGAATGGTTGAATGAGCCCCTTACACCAGAGCTTATCCGCCGTATGCATGCGACAGGGATGGAGGGGATTAACGATGCGAAGTATCAGCCCGGCGAGTTCCGCACGACAAACGATGTTGTGATTGCCGATTACGACGGCAACGTGATCCATCAGCCGCCAGCGGCAGACCAACTCCCGGCCCGCCTGCAGGGCATTTGTGACTGGGTGAACAGCAGCACGGACTATGTACACCCTCTGGTGAAAGCCTGCGTCCTGCATTTCATGATCGCCCACGAGCATCCTTTCCGGGACGGAAACGGGCGCACCAGCCGGGCGCTGTTTTACTGGTTTATGCTGAAATCGGGTTACGAGGCGTTTAAATACATCTCGGTAAGCAGCCTGCTGCATGCCGCCCCGGTGAAATATGCCCAGAGTTACCAGTACACGGAAACGGACGGCATGGATCTGACCTATTTTCTGGAGTACCAGACCGGCATCGTCCGCCGCGCGCTGGACCGGCTTCTGCAGCATGTTGATGGCCTGGTCACCCGGGCGGCAAACATTGAGCGGTTCCTGTTCGAATCGCGGGCCTTATCGCGCCTGACGTCCCGCCAGATTACGCTGCTGAATATCATGCTGGCAACATCGACAACGGCCTATACCGCCGCAGACGTCAGCGAGGCGCTGGGGATATCCGATAATACCGCTCGTAAAGATTTACGCGCCCTGGTGCGTGAAGGGCTGGCTGAGGAAACCGCGGCAAACGATCAGAAAACGGTTTACAAAATCGCGCGAAACCTCGTTTAACCTTCGGTTCCATTCTGCGATATAGTAGGGGCATTCTCGTCTCCTTCTGACAGGTAACACCGGCAATGGCTCTGATCCCAAAAAACTACGCGCGGCTGGAAAGCGGCTACCGTGAAAAAGCCCTTAAAATTTATCCATGGGTATGCGGACGCTGCTCGCGGGAGTTTGTTTACTCAAACCTGCGCGAGCTGACGGTTCACCATATCGATCATGACCATACCAACAACCCGGAAGATGGCAGTAACTGGGAGCTGTTGTGTCTGTTCTGTCACGATCACGAGCATTCGAAGTACACCGAGGCCGACATCTACGGCACCACCGTGGTGGCGGGTGAAGATGCGCAAAAAGATGTAGGTGAAGCCACCTATAACCCCTTTGCCGATCTGAAATCGATGTTGAATAAGAAGAAGTAAATCAAGCCGGGCTGAAAACGGATAAGTATGTTGAGGGAATGATGTCCGGTATTGCGCATTACTATGTACAGCAGCAGAGCGTGAACACCCAGCAGGTGGCGACGCTATCGGCTCAGGTCTCATCTTCCGGGGCGTCCCAGACCAGCGTCCCGGCCTCCTTTCAGCAGATGTCCAGTGCGTCGCAACCGATCGTAACGCAGCCTGCGATCCCGACGCTGCACGCTGCCGATACCCGCCAGACAGCCGTTGCCGCCACGCCAGCCTCGTTTGGCCAGCTGGATCAGTACGCCCGCATCCAGGGCTGGAGCGAAAATCAACTCGCGCTGATGAACCGCCTGTCGCAGTACAAAAAGGGTCGCTCTGGTCCGTCGTGGACGGCACCGGGCGGAAGCGTTCGCGGTATTCGCAATAACAACCCGGGTAATCTCGAAGCCAGCTGGGCATTCAGCTGGCAGGGTCAGAATGGCACCGACGGGCGCTTTGCCACCTTCGCCACGCCGGAGCACGGCATCCGCGCGCTGGGCGTTAACCTGCTCTCCTACCAGCGACGTGGTCTGGATACCATCAGTAAAATTATCTCGCGATGGGCGCCCCCGCAGGATAACAACGATACCACCGCCTATATTCAGAATGTCAGCCAGGCCCTCGGCGTCTCGCCCACGACCCACCTGGATGTGACCTCTCCGCCGGTCCTGCTTGCGCTAAGCAAGGCGATCATTCGTCAGGAAAATGGGAACGTGCCTTTTACGGATGAGGTCATCAACAGCGGTGTCTTCTCCGCGCTGGGGATGGCGGAGCTGTCCGGCGTTGAGCCTTCGGTGCTGAAAAGCGCGCCGGTTGAACAAGAACACGCCCCGTTTGTGCTGCAGGCCCGCCAAAATTAAACCGCCAGTTAACGCGGATTATCCGTATTTGTGAAGCAACACTCTGTTATAAAAGAAACTCCCCGGAAACGTGGCTTTTCCTGCGCTTGTTCACCATGCTGATTAAACCTCACGCTATAGAGTGAGGCGATCGCTGCTCGTTTACTCATCACAAGGGATCAGGTTATGAAAAAGACGATTGCTGTTCTGCTGGGTACCGCCGTGTTGTTCACCTCCAGCGCTTTCGCTGCTGAATTGCTGACGCGGGAAGACTTTAAAAAAGTCGAAACGCAGTACACGAAAATTGGCACGGTTTCGACCTCTAACAAGGTGTCGGTTTCAGATGCAAAAAAGGAGTTGACGGAAAAAGCGGATAAAAAAGGTGCAGACGTACTGGTACTGACGTCGGGGCACACGGAAAACAAAATCCACGGCACCGCGGATATCTACAAGAAAAAATAATTCTGACGCCACCCCGTAGCGGGGTGGCGCAGCGCACACCCCGTATCTGGCGACCGTCCATGCTTTACTGGCTGGCAGGGGCGATTTTTTTACTCTCCTGCGCCGTGCTCTTTCCTGAAATAAAACAGGCTGAACCGGTATTTGTTGGCTATCACCTGACAGGTACGATTGACGGATGTGAGGTCTACCGATAAAAGCCAAAGAGCGTGGGCCTCGCTGTCGCAGCGCTATCCATTAAACTGCAAGAAAGGCAATGTGACCTATATCACCCTCAATCATGCTCAGCTTGGAATATCGGTGATTATCTTCGATCGCGCGCCGGAAAAACGCGAGGCGCGCTGCGAGTCTATTTTTTACAGGCAGCCCTATTATGATAATGAATAACAAAGCAATGCGCTGGAGCATTATTTTTCTGCTGGCCGTTTCCCCGCTGTTTGTTGCCGGGTATCTGCATTATTAGCGCAATAATTTTAGCTGCGAGACGCATGTGATTATTGTTGAACAGGGTGCGGTAATCGATACGGTAATGAACTTTTCGTTTAATAATGGGGGCGGGAGTTACGACGCATCAGGAGAGTATATCGAAGAGAATGCCCAGCCGGTGGCGATCAGTAATAAGGTAGGATTCAGTTACTGGCGCGAAGGAGACGAAACGATCATGGTCTCTGACGAAACCAACGTGCTGCCGAAGAAAAAATTAAATTACCTTTCTTATGTCCCGGATTTCTTTCAGCACCGGGAGCGGGGAATAAGACTGAATATCCTGCCTGCCAATGCGGACAGCTATTACTTTATCTACAGTAATTCCCCCGTCATATATTGCACCAGAGGATAATATCCCGCCATTAAAGGGTAATTTCTCACCCTTTTTTTACTTTGTTGCCCCTATTTACACTTGATCACAGATAGATAATGCGTATAGTTCTCATTCTCTTTAGTGTTTGTGGGCGCGAATGGACTTTCCCGCAGCAACAGTGAATGCATTTTTCACACGGAACACTGAGCGTTACGGGAGACGCTGCTCTGGCCTGACGGCCTGAATCCACAAACCTAATCGCAAAACATAAGCGACGCAGGCGTCCTCCTCACATTTTGCACGGTAAAGGATGTTCCTGATGACCAAAAAATTGTCCGCCCTGGCGCTGCTCGTGGCCGTCTCACTCAGCGGCTGCGCTGCACAGCACACCGCGACAACCGCACCCGCCGCTGACGCTCCGAAACCGGCCGCCCCTGCCCAGACCAACGTTGTAAAACGCGATCTGGCTGACGGCCTGTACGAAATGGTCCTGAGCCCGAAAGGGGACGCGCTGTACGTTGCCAGCTCGGAAGGCTTTAAGGATGTGCAGGGCGGGGTGGTGTATAAGCTCGATCCGGCGACCCTTAAAACCATTGGTCGCAGCCATACCGATCTAAAAAACTTCGCCCTCGCTATCTCCCCGGACGGTAAAACCGTTTATGCCACCAACTCGCTGGACGGCGGGATCAGCGCCATCAGCACCGAAGACGGCAAAATCAAAAAGCGCCTGCTGTTTACCGAGCGCAACAAAGAGGGCTACCCGTACGGCGCGCGTCAGGTTCTGCTGCATAACGACGTCCTGTACATCGGCGGCGTAGCCGATCCGGCGGTGATTTGGGTAGTGGATGCCAAAACCCTGACGCTGAAAAAAACCATCAAAAACGCGGGGCAGTGGGTCACCGGCCTGATGTGGTCTGAACAGACTCAGCGTATCTATGTGGCAAACGGCGGCGGTGAAATTCTGATTGTTAATCCTGAGCGCAACCGCATCGAAAAACGCTGGAAGCCGCTCGGGGATAAACCGGCCCTGCTGCTGAACCTGGCGGAAGATCCGGCCACCGGTCGCCTGTTCGTCACCGACAACTCAAAAGCCAAAACCACGCTGGTGCTGGATATCCACACCGGGGCGCTCGTTAAACAGCTCGATGTGGGCGATTCGCTGGCGGTGAAGTTCAACGCTAAGCGCAACGAGCTGTACATCACCCAGCGCGAAAGCGGCAAGCTGCTGAGCCTGGATGCCACGACCTATGCCGTGAAGCAGAGCTGGGATCTGCCGCCGAATCCGAACAGCCTGCTACTGTCGGCGGACGGTCAGACGTTGTACGTCACCGTGAAACAGGCGTTCAACAAAGATCACTCCACCAACGGGCCGGACAGCGTTGTCCGTATCGCCCTGAAATAGACGTTTTTATAACAATTAAGGCCCGGCAACGGGCCATTTTGCGCGAACTTTGAACGAGTTAATCATGAACAACACCGGAAAAATGAACAAAACGCTGCTGGCCCTCGCCATCGGCACGATCGCTCATTCCGCCGTCGCGGCGGAGAGCAAAAAAGAAGAGACCATCGTGGTGCAGTCCGCTGCCAGCGACTTCAAACCCGGCGGCGACCAGCTGGTACCGGCCTTCCTGGACGGCCAGGTTGCAAACGGCGGACGCATGGGGATGCTCGGTCAGCAAAATGCGATGGACGTGCCGTTTAATATCATCAGCTACACCTCTAAGCTGGTGGAAGATCAGCAGGCCCGCACCATTGCTGACGTGGTCGCAAACGATGCGGGCGTGCAGTCCGTGCAGGGCTACGGCAACAGCGCGGAGAGCTATCGCATTCGCGGTCTGAAGTTCGACGGAGACGACATGACCTTCGGCGGACTCTCCGGCGTGCTGCCGCGCCAGGTAGTGGACGCCCAGATGGTGGATCGCATTGAGATCTTCAAAGGCGCCAACTCCCTGATGAACGGCGCAGCCAGCTCCGGCGTGGGCGGGATGATCAACCTTGAGCCGAAACATGCGGGCGCTACGCCGCAGGCGAAAGTGGGCGTGGACTACACCTCCGATTCGCAGATTGGCACCACCCTGGATGCCGGTCGTCGCTTCGGCGATAACGACCAGTTTGGCGCCCGCGTCAACGTGGTTCACCGTGAAGGCGAGGCCCCGGTAGCCAACGATCGCCGCCGCACCACGCTGCTCTCCACCGGCCTGGACTATGCGGGCGATAAGTTCCGCAGCTCCGTGGACCTGGGTTATCAGATGAAAACCTTCCACGGCTCAGAAACCGGGGTCAATATCTCCGGCGTTGATTTCGTGCCCGAGCCGCCGAAAAACGATCGTAACTACTCGCAGAAATGGGCCTACAGCAACATCGAAAACGAATTCGGCATGTGGCGCAGCGAGTACGACATCACCGACAACTGGACGGCTTACACCGGTCTGGGTGCCCAGCACGCCCATGAAGAGGGGCTTTACAGCGGTGCGAAGCTGGTGGACAAGAGCGGCAAAGCCACCGCGTCGCGTCTCGATACCAACCGCATCAGCGACAGCGTGAGCGGCATGGCGGGCATCCGCGGTAACTTCGATACCGGTTTTGTGTCGCACAAGGTGAACGTCGGCTACTCAGCGATGAGCAAAAACGAGAAAATCGCCTGGAAGATGTCGGCCGCGAAGGATAACCCGGTCACCAACATTTATCACAATACCGGCGTGGATGCGCCGCCAAGCACTAACTTAAACGGCTCCGGCGGTAACTACAGCGATCCGCTGACCAGCGGCCGCACCCGCACTCAGGGCTGGCTGCTGAGCGACACCCTCGGGGTGCTGGATGACACCCTGCTGTTCACCGTTGGGGCCCGTCATCAGAAGGTGGTGATCCGCGGCTATAACAAAATCACCGGTCACGAAAACGAGGCGGACAGCTTCGACGGCAGCCGCTGGATGCCGACCTATGGCGTGGTCTACAAACCGTGGGAGACGGTATCGCTGTACGCCAACCACACCGAGGCGCTGCAGCCGGGTAAAACCGCGCCAAACACCGCCACCAACTACGGCCAGAGCACCGGGATCGTCCACTCTAAGCAGAACGAAGTGGGCGTGAAGGCCGATTTCGGTCGCGTTGGCGGCTCGCTGGCGCTGTTTGAGATCAAAATGCCGTTCGCCATTCTCGACAGCCAGACCAAACACTACGGTCTGGATGCCGAGCAGCGTAACCGCGGCGTGGAGCTGAACGTCTTTGGCGAGCCGGTGCTGGGCCTGCGTCTGAACGCCAGCGCCACCTGGCTGCAGGCGGAGCTGACCAAAACCAACAACGGCGTTAACCAGGGCAATGACGCCATTGGCGTCCCGAGCTTCTACGGCGTGCTGGGGGCAGAGTATGACATCAAGCCTGTCGACGGCCTGACCGCCACAGCCCGCGTAAACCACTCCGGCTCGCAGTATGCGGATCTCGCCAACAGCAAGAAACTGGACAGCTACACCACCCTGGATCTGGGCATGCGTTACCGCTTCGCGGTCAACAATGACCAGAACCAGATGACCGTTCGCGCCGGGATCGAAAACATCACCGACGAAAACTACTGGTCAAGCGTGGACGACGGCGGCACCTACCTGTTCCAGGGGGAGCCGCGCACCTTTAAGGTCTCTGTAGGCTACGAGTTCTGAGTTCGACCCTCGTTATCGGGGCAGGGATGCCCCCCTTCTGACTGTTATAAAAATGTAATCAATTGTACTTATAGTGTTCCCACTTTATCGTTTCTTAGCCTGAAGAAAGGAAGCCATTGTGGGTAAACCTCTTAAGTCCGTATTCAAAAAAGAACATCGCGACGATGTCAGCAATTCCAGCGCTAACCCGGTCTTTTCCAGCGTGCTCTCCCGCCGCCGTTTCCTGCAGATGGGCGCCATTGCCGGTGCCGCCGCCTCTTTCCCGTTCCTGCTTAAGTCTGAAAACGCCCTGGCCGCGGTTTCCCGGCCTTCAGCCCTGAGCAAGGCGGTCGCGCTCGGCTTTACCAGCATTCCGGTGTCGACTGACGATACGGTCAGGGTGCCCGAGGGCTACGTCGCGCGTCCTTTCTACCGCTGGGGTGATGCCACCGGCATTAAGGGCGCAATGCCGGACTTCAAATTTGACGCCAGCAACACCACCGACGAACAGGCAGCACAGGCGGGCATGCACCATGACGGCATGGCGTGGTTTAGCCTGCCGCAGGGGGAAGAGAACCCCGGCCACGGCCTGCTGGCGATGAACCATGAGTACATCGACAACGGCATGCTCTTTAGCGACGGCACCGCCAACTGGAGCCTGGATAAAGCGCGTAAAGGCCAGAACGCCATGGGCGTGTCGGTTATCGAAGTGAAAAAGAACGGCAGCGACTGGGAGGTGGTGCGTCCTTCCGGCTTTGCCCGCCGCATCACGGTCAACACACCGATGCAGCTCACCGGTCCGGCGCGTCAGCAGGACTTAATGAAAACCGCCGCCGATCCGCAGGGTGAGCGGGTGCTCGGCACCATGCAAAACTGCGCCAACGGCCACACGCCGTGGGGCACCTACCTGACCTGCGAAGAGAACTGGTCGGATATTTTCGTCAAGAAAGGCGAACGTAACGCGCTGGAGAAGCGCTATGGCATCAGCGACAGCGATGAGTCCTACCGCTGGAGCGAAGTGGACGACAGGTTCAGCGTCGATAAAACCCCTAACGAGCCGAACCGCTTTGGCTGGGTAGTGGAAATCGATCCCTACAACCCGGACTCCACGCCGCGCAAACACACCGCGCTGGGGCGCTTCAAGCATGAAGGCGCCGCCGTCACCCTGGCCGCCGACAAGCGCGTGGTCACCTACATGGGCGACGACCAGAAGTTTGAGTACATCTACAAATTTGTCTCCGACAACAAATACAATCCGGCCGATCGCGCCGCCAATATGCAGCTGCTGACCGCCGGCACGCTCTACGTCGCCCGATTCAACGACGACGGCTCCGGCGAGTGGCTGCCGCTGGTCTTCGGCCAGAACGGGCTGGACAAGAGCAAAGGCTTCGAAAGCCAGGGCGATCTGCTGATCAAAACCCGCCTGGCGGCCGATGCGGTGGGGGCCACCAAAATGGACAGGCCGGAGTGGATTGCGGTCGATCCGCACGCCAGCGGCAGCGTTTACTGCACTCTGACCAACAACAGCGATCGCGGCAAAGAGGGCAAAGCGCCGGTGGACGCGGCCAACCCGCGAGCCAGTAATGCCTTCGGCCACATCATGCACTGGCACGAAGAGGGTGAAGATCCGGCGGCGTTACGCTTCAAATGGGACATCCTGGTGCTGGCCGGGCGCACGGACACCGCGGATGAGAAGGCGAAGGGCAGCATGAAGGGGGCCGAATTTGGCAGCCCGGACGGCCTGTCGTTCGACCATCAGGGCGTGCTGTGGATCCAGACCGACGTCTCCTCCAGCACCATTAATAAGAAAGCCTACGAGGGAATGGGCAATAACCAGATGGTGGCGACCATTCCGGGCACCAACGAGTACCGCCGTTTCCTGACGGGCCCGCGCGGGTGCGAAATCACCGGCATCGCGTTCACGCCGGACAACCGCACGCTGTTTATCAACATTCAGCATCCGGGCGAGGGTGGGGACGACATTACCGACCCGGCAAACCCGCGCGTCGTCTCCAACTGGCCGGACAATAACCCGAACGGACGCCCCCGCGCCTCGACGGTGGTCATCACCAGAGCGGACGGCGGCATTATCGGGTCGTGATCCGCTCGCACCGGGCAGCAACCGCTGCCCGGCGTTTAACTTGCTCCCGTCTGTCTGAAGTGTTAAAAGGTGCCCCTTCCATAGAAAGAGACAGGGCCAGGCCGTGAGAAACGCCTCATCCGCTTCAGATAAAAGTGTTGCTGAAGCCGCGTCGGAACAGACACCGACGCTCCACCGTGGTTTACAGAACCGCCATATTCAACTTATCGCCCTCGGCGGCGCAATTGGTACCGGGCTGTTCCTCGGTATCGGGCCCGCCATTCAGATGGCCGGTCCCGCCGTGCTGCTGGGTTATGCCATTGCGGGCATTATTGCCTTTCTGATCATGCGCCAGCTCGGGGAGATGGTGGTTGAAGAGCCGGTGTCCGGCTCCTTCGCCCATTTCGCCTACAAATACTGGGGCCCGTTCGCCGGGTTCCTCTCCGGCTGGAACTACTGGGTGATGTTCGTGCTGGTGGGGATGGCGGAGCTGACCGCCGCAGGGATCTACATGCAGTACTGGCTGCCGGACGTACCGACCTGGGTCTGGGCGGCGGTGTTCTTCATCATCATCAACGCCGTTAACCTGGTGAACGTGCGCCTGTACGGTGAGACGGAGTTCTGGTTTGCCCTGATCAAGGTGCTGGCGATTATCGGCATGATCGGCTTTGGCCTGTGGATGCTCTTCACCGACCACGGCGGCGAGCGGGCGACCATCGACAACCTGTGGCAGCACGGCGGCTTCCTCGCTACCGGCTGGAAAGGGCTGGTGCTCTCCCTGGCGGTGATCATGTTCTCCTTTGGCGGGCTGGAGCTTATCGGTATTACCGCCGCCGAAGCCCGGGATCCGCATAAAAGCATCCCGAAAGCGGTCAACCAGGTGGTGTACCGTATTCTGCTGTTCTATATCGGTTCGCTGGTGGTTCTGCTGGCGCTCTACCCGTGGGTGGAAGTGAAATCTGACAGCAGTCCGTTTGTGATGATTTTCCACGATCTGAACAGCAACCTGGTGGCCTCTGCGCTGAACTTCGTGATTCTGGTGGCGTCGCTGTCGGTCTATAACAGCGGCGTCTACTCCAACAGCCGGATGCTGTTTGGCCTCTCCGTGCAGGGCAACGCACCGAAGTTTCTGACCCGCGTCAGCCGTCGCGGCGTGCCGGTGAACTCGCTCCTGCTCTCCGGGGGCATTACCTCGCTGGTGGTGCTGATCAACTACCTGCTGCCGCACGAAGCCTTTGGCCTGCTGATGGCGCTGGTGGTAGCAACATTGCTGCTGAACTGGATCATGATCTGCCTGGCACACCTGCGTTTTCGCGCTGCGATGCGCCGCAAAGGGCGCGAGACGCAGTTCAAAGCGCTGCTCTATCCGGCGGGTAACTACCTCTGTATCGCTTTCCTGGCGATGATCCTGGTGCTGATGTGCACCATGGACGGCATGCGCACCTCGGCAATTCTGCTTCCGGTGTGGATTCTGTTCCTGTTTGCGGCGTTTAAGCTGTCGCGCAAGAAGTAGTCGGCTATTGCCCGGTGGCGCAGCGCTTACCGGGCATAAATGCGAGCACAATGCCGCACATTGTTCAAAAATGAAACGCGACCCGCTTTCCTGTTGGAAGGATCACATCAATGCTCACTTCACCGCCCAAAGCCGTGACATAGCGCTTAAGGGTGGAGAGGCGCGGATCGTTATCCGGTTGCTCAATCTTCGCAACGGTAGGCTGTTTAACCCCCATCGCGGCGGCAAGCTCCGTTTGCGAAATATTGAGCTCTTCGCGAAGTTGATTCAGCGCGACAATAATTCGCAGTTCCTCAACCTTTGCGGCTATCCGCTCCTGACTCTCTTCACTCTGCTGGGCCATGAGTTCTTTTAACGTTGCCATTTGGCCTCCTGATTTGCCAGATATTTGCTGAATTCAGCGTCAGCTATGGCGATCATCTGTTTGTAGAATCGCTTTTCAACTTTATAGCCTTTTGGCTATAGGGAATACAGCTTAAAGATTAGAATTACAACCGCCCGGCGGCGCTGCGCTTGCACGGGCCTACGGTTTGTGCGGTTTGATGCCCGGTGGCGCTCTAAATATTCGCACGGACGATCCCCTCGCCCCTTTGGGGAGAGGGTTAGGGTGAGGGGAAGCACCACCCGGCATCTCCCCGCACCCAACTTCACCTTTATCGTGACCCCCCTCCCACTTCTTAATCGATCCCCAGGATCTTTGTTTTGTAATCGATTACTTTTCATTTGATACGGTTTGTAATCGATTACTTTTTAAGGGTGGGGCTGATCATGGTGTCAACAACTGAAAGTAGTGGAAAGGTGATAGGGCAGCACCGGATGCTGGTGCCGCGCCTGTCGCTGATGATGTTTCTGCAGTTCTTTATCTGGGGGAGCTGGTCGGTCACCCTCGGTCTGGTGATGACCCAGCACAACATGTCATTGCTGATTGGCGATGCGTTCTCCGCCGGGCCAATCGCCTCTATTTTATCGCCATTTGTGCTCGGCATGCTGGTGGACCGCTTCTTCGCCTCGCAAAAGGTGATGGCGGTGATGCACCTTGCAGGGGCTGCGATCCTCTGGTTCGTTCCGGGCGCGCTGATGGCGGAAAACGGCGCGCTGCTGATCGGCCTGCTGTTTGGCTACACCCTCTGCTACATGCCGACCCTGGCGCTGACCAACAATATCGCCTTCCACAGCCTGGCGAATGTCGATAAAACCTTCCCGGTGGTTCGCGTGTTCGGCACCATCGGCTGGATTGTGGCGGGGATTTTTATCGGCGTCACCGGTGTCGCCGCAAGCGTCACCATCTTCCACGTCGCAGCGGCCAGCTCCGTCCTGCTGGCGCTCTATAGCCTGACGCTGCCGCACACGCCAGCGCTCGCCAAAGGCATGCCGGTTAAGATGCGCGATCTCTTCTGCGCCGACGCCTTTGCTCTGCTGAAAACCCGGCACTTCTTTATCTTCTGCCTGTGCGCGATGCTGATCTCCGTCCCGCTGGGCACCTACTACGCTTACACCGCGTCCTACCTGGCGGATGCCGGGATCGCGGATGTCAGTACCGCCATGTCCTTCGGCCAGATGTCCGAAATCTTCTTTATGCTGGTGATCCCGCTGCTGTTCCGCCGCCTGGGCGTGAAGTACATGCTGCTGATCGGCATGCTGGCGTGGTTTGTCCGTTACGCGATGTTTGCCCTCGGCGTGAGCGAAGAGGGACGCATTCTGCTCTATCTCGGCATCCTGCTGCACGGCGTGTGCTATGACTTCTTCTTTGTGGTGGGCTTTATCTACACCGACCGCGTCGCGGGCGATAAGGTAAAAGGCCAGGCGCAGAGCATGATCGTGATGTTCACCTACGGCATCGGCATGCTGCTGGGCTCACAGATTTCTGGCGCGCTGTACAACCGCCTGGTGGCGGGGCAGACCGTTCCTCAGGCCTGGGTCACCTTCTGGTGGATCCCGGCGGTGGCGGCTGCGGTCATCGCGCTTGTTTTCCTCGTCTCGTTCAAATATGACGACGACAAGGCGTAATTACTGGAGGTGGTATGAGGACGATTAAAGGCCCGGGCATTTTTCTGTCGCAGTTTATCGGCGGGCAACCGCCGTTTAACACCCTCGACGGGCTGGCAGGCTGGGCGGCGGAAAAGGGCTATAAAGCGCTGCAAATTCCCTGCAACCATAAAGCGATTTTTGACGTGGAGCAGGCGGCGGAAAGCCAGACCTACTGCGATGAGATAAGCGGCAGGCTGGCGGAGAAGGGGCTGGTCATCAGCGAGCTCTCCACCCATCTTGAAGGGCAGCTGATCGCCGTCAATCCGGCCTACGACGACGCCTTTGATAACTTCGCCCCGCAGGCGGTGCGCGGCAACGCGGCCGCCCGCCAGGCATGGGCTACCGATATCGTGAAAAAGGCGGCGCTGGCCTCGGCCCGCCTCGGGCTCACCGCCCACGCCACCTTCTCCGGATCGCTGGCCTGGCCGTTTATGTACCCCTGGCCGCCGCATAACGAGGCGCGTTTCGAGGAGGCGTTCAGCGAACTGGCCCGCCGCTGGCGGCCGGTTCTGGATATCTTCGACGAGCAGGGGGTGAACGTCTGCTATGAGATCCACCCCGGGGAAGATCTGCACGACGGCGTCACCTTTGAGCGTTTCCTGGCGCTGGTGGGCAACCACCCGCGCTGCAACATCCTCTACGATCCGAGCCACCTGCTGCTGCAGCAGATCGATTATCTGAGCTATATCGATCACTACCACACCCGCATCAAGGCGTTTCACGTGAAGGATGCCGAGTACCGCCCCAACGGGCGTAGCGGAGTCTATGGCGGGTATCAGAGCTGGATCAACCGCGCCGGACGCTTCCGCTCGCCGGGCGACGGGCAGATCGACTTCAAGGGCATCTTCAGCAAGCTGACCCAGTACGACTACGACGGCTGGGCAGTGCTGGAGTGGGAGTGTTGCCTGAAGGATGGCGACACCGGGGCGCGGGAAGGGCGCGAGTTTATCTCCCGCCACATTATTCCGGTCTCCGATCGGGCGTTTGACGATTTCGCCGCAGGAGAACTTCATGATTAACGTCGGCATTATCGGCAGCGGCTTTATCGGCCCGGCGCACATCGAAGCCCTGCGCCGTCTCGGCTTTGTGCAGGTCGTCGCCCTGTGCGACGGCTCGCTGGAACAGGCGCAAGAGAAGGCCCGGGCGCTCAATATTCCCCACGCTTACGGCAGCGTGGACGAGCTGCTGGCCCACCCGGATCTGCACGTGGTGCATAACTGCACCCCGAACCATCTGCATGCGGCGATCAACCGCCAGATCCTGCGAGCCGGGAAGCATCTCTTCTCTGAAAAGCCGCTGTGCATGACCCCGGACGAGGCGCGGGAGCTGGTGGCGCTGGCGGAGCAGGCGGGGGTGGTACACGGCGTAAGCTTTGTTTATCGCCAGTTTGCGATGGTTCGCCAGGCGGCGAGCATGGTGGAGGCGGGCAGCCTCGGACGGCTGTTTGCCGCCCACGGCAGCTATCTTCAGGACTGGATGCTGCTGGAAACCGACTACAACTGGCGGGTCGACGCCGCGCTCGGAGGGGCATCGCGGGCGGTGGCCGATATCGGCTCCCACTGGTGCGACACTATCCAGTTTATAACCGGGCGGCGCATCGTCGAGGTGATGGCCGATCTCTCGGTCGTCTGGCCGACCCGCAAGGCCAACGTGGCCGGGAATCAGACCTTCAGCCAGGCGGGCGAGGCGGTGTATGAGGACAAACCGGTCACCACCGAGGATTTCGGCTCGGTGCTGTTCCGCTTTGAGGATGGCAGCAAGGGCAGCTTTAACGTCTCGCAGGTGAGCGCCGGACGTAAAAACCGCCTCAGCCTTGAGGTGAACGGCAGCGACTGTTCCCTGGCCTGGGATCAGGAGGTGCCGCAGCAGCTGTGGGTGGGCCATCGGGCGCAGGCCAATCAGACGCTGACGGACGATCCGGGCCTGATGAACCAAGATGTGGCATACAGCGCCCACTTCCCCGGCGGACACATTGAAGGCTGGCCGGATGCCTTCAAAAACATGATGGCGCAGTTCTATCGCGCGGTGCAGGCGGGCAGGATGCCGGAGAAGCCGGTGTTTGCCACCTTCCATGACGGGGCGAACGTGATGTACATCATTGATGCCATTGTGAAAAGCCATCAGCAGCAGCGCTGGGTCGCCGTCGCGCAGTAACACCTTGCCCGGTGCGCCGGGCAACGCATTTATGGTAGCCTGCTGCTAACGCAAAATGCAGGATCACTCGTCGCTATGTCAATTCAGAAAATCGCCCAACTGGCGGGCGTCTCGGTGGCGACGGTATCGCGCGTGCTGAATAACAGCGATACCGTCAAAGCCAAAAACCGCGATCGCGTCTTGCAGGCGATTAAAGAGGCTAACTATCAGCCCAATCTTCTGGCCCGTCAGCTGCGAACGTCGCGCAGCTATATGGTGCTGGTGATGGTCTCCAACATTGCCAACCCGTTCTGCGCCGAAGTGGTGAAGGGCATTGAGGAGCAGGCGGAGAAAAACGGCTACCGCATCCTGCTGTGTAATTCCGGCTCCGACATTGAACGCTCCCGCTCGGGGCTCAGCCTGCTCACCGGCAAAATGGTCGACGGCATTATCACCATGGACGCCTTCTCCCGGCTCACCGAACTGGCGGCGCTGATTGGCGATGCCCCCTGGGTGCAGTGCGCCGAATACGCCGACGCGGGCGCGGTCTCCTGCGTCGGGATTAACGACGTCGATGCTTCCCAGCATGTGGTCAGCCACCTGGCGGACGGCGGGCGTCAGCGGATCGCGCTGATCAACCATGACCTGAGCTACAAATATGCCCGTCTGCGCGAGCGGGGGTATAAAAGCGTGCTGCACCTGCGCGACCTGTCATATCAGGCGGTGGAGTATGCCAGCGATCTGAGCGCCGCCGCAGGCAAAGCGGCGATGCGCAAACTGCTGGCCGCCGAACCGCGCCCGGATGCGGTCTTTGCCGTCTCCGATACCCTGGCCGCGGGCGCGCTGCGCGCGATTGAAGAGGCGGGGCTGCGCGTGCCGCAGGATATTGCCGTAGCCGGGTTCGACGGCACGGAGCTCTCCGGGATGGTTTCGCCGCCGCTCAGCACCATCGAGCAGCCGTCGCGGGATATCGGGCGCAAGGCGGTCGATCTGCTGCTGAATAAAATCGACAACCCCGACGCCCCTGCCGAGCGGGTAATGATGAACTGGCGCTTTATTTCCCGCGCCAGCACCTGATTATTTCGCCAGCGCGCCTGCCAGGGAGCGAATATCGTTCCCGGTTGGCGACTGGTGAATACGCAGGCCGAATTCATCGATCACCGCAAAAATATGATCGAAGATATCGGCCTGAATCTCCTCATATTCCGCCCAGATCACCGTGTTGGTAAAGGCATATATTTCTATCGGCAGACCGTTGGCGTCTGGCGCTAACTGGCGCACCATTAAGGTCATATCCTTGCGGATATTCGGATGGTTGCGCAGATATTCATTCAGGTAAGCGCGGAAGGTGCCAATATTGGTCATCTTACGCAGGTTCAGCACCGATTCCCCTTCACCATTCTGCTGATTCCACAGCGTAATTTCCTCATGGCGTGTGACCATATAAGGTTTAAGCAGCTTCGCCTGAATCAGCTGCCGCTGCTCCTGTTCGTCGAGAAAATGAACGCTGGTGGTGTCGATATTCAGGCTGCGCTTGATGCGCCGACCGCCGGAGGCCGACATCCCGCTCCAGTTAATAAAAGCATCGGACACCAGCGCCCAGGTGGGAATGGTGGTGATGGTATTATCAAAATTGCGCACCTTTACGGTGGTCAGGCCAATGTCAGTTACCGTGCCGTTAGCGCCGTATTTCGGCATCTCCAGCCAGTCGCCGAGCTTGAGCATATCGTTTGCCGACAGCTGGATACCGGCGACCAGCCCCAGAACCGGGTCTTTGAATACCAGCATTAACACCGCCGCCATCGCACCCAGGCCGCTAATCAGAATGGCAGGGGACTGACCAATCAGCAGGGAGATAATCAGGATGCCAACCAGAATGGCGCTCACCAGCTTAATGCCCTGGAAAATCCCTTTCAGCGGCAGCTGCGAGGCGGTAGCCATCTTTTGTGACAGATTGAAAACGACGTCCAGCAGCGAGAAAAAGGTGAGCAGGGCATATACCATCGTCCACAGTTTCGCGCAGGTGGTTAATAATTCCGCCGCGTCGCTGCCGCTTTGCAGCCACAGCTTCGCCTGGATGTTGACGATTATCCCCTGCAGCGTAAAGGCCAGACGGTAAAATAATTTATTCTGGGTAATGATCTGTAGCCATAAATGGCTACTGGCGCGGGCGCGTTTTTCAAATGCCCGCAAAACGACTTTATGTAATATAAAATGAATAATGAGTGCAGTCAGAAAGATAAGTCCAAAAATAATCACCAGGCTGGTAGTGTGATTAATTTCAATACCTGACTCTTCGACCAGGGAAATAAACTCCTGCATAACGTCTCCTGTATTAAAGCAGCCGCCATAATGGCGACTGCGGAACCGTTTTGCAAATTCGCGAGGCTTATTTAGCGGCCTGACAGGCCTTCACCACCGGCAGGCTCAGGCGATGGCGCAGCCGCAGGGTGGCCAGCGCCAGCACGATCATCATCCCCGTTTCCACCCCCAGGAAGACGTTGATCGCCCGGGCGTAATCCCCGTGATGGCTGTGCAGGGCGTGGAGCAAAATCGCGCCAAATATTGCCGGACCAAGGCCGAGCGCCGCCTGCTGCAGGGTGCTGAGGATCGCGCTGGCGGCCCCGGCGTCGTCGGGCTGAATATCGCGCATCCCGATACGGTAGAAGCTGTTCACAATCAACGCCTGGCCGTAGCCCACCAGCCCGGTGGCCGGGGCCAGGGTCAGGGCGGTGTTGTCCATTCCCCAGACGCGGAAGGTGGCGATCAGCGCCAGCAGGCCGGTTATCTGGATTGCCAGCCCGGTCAGCAAAATGGTGCTGGTGCTGTAGCGGGCAATCAGGCGCGGAGCGAACCATGCCGAGACGAAATAGGTTACGCCGAGGGCAATAAAACTGTTCCCGGACTGCCACGGGGCCATTCCCAGCCCGGTTTGCATGGTCAGCGCCATGCAGAACATAAACCCGGACCAGACGCTGAAAAAGAGCATCGCAATCAGCACGCCGAAACGGATGCTGCCGAGCTGCATTAAGCGCGGCGGGATCAGCGGGTGGGCACCCTCCCGCTCTTTTTTACGCGCGTTCAGCGCCATTAACCAGGCCAGCGGGATAATGGCGAGCAGCATTACCTGCAGCGGCCACGACCAGTGCCACTGCGGCCCCAGCGCCATCGGGAACAGCAGGCAGCAGAGGATCGCCGCCAGCAGCGCGGTACCCTGCCAGTCAATGCGCGACGGGGTATCGCGACGGGTCTCCGGCACAAAGCGGCGGCTCAGGGTCAGCACCAGCAGACAGATCGGCACGTTGATAAAGAAGGCGTTGCGCCAGCCCAGCCCGGCGATATCCGCTGATACCAGCCAGCCGCCGCCCATCTGCCCGACGATAAAGGCAATCCCGCCGATACCGCCAAACAGGCTGATGGCTTTGGCATGGGCGGTGCCTTTCAGGGTGACGTGAAGGGTGGCAAGAATTTGCGGCACGATCAGCGCTGCCCCGGCCCCCTGCACGATGCGCGCGGCCAGCAGTTGCTCGATGTTGCCCGCCATTCCGCACAGCAGCGAGGCCAGACCAAAGCTCGCGACGCCCCACATAAACAGACGACGGCGACCGAGGTTATCCCCCAGCTTGCTGCCGAGCGCCAGGCAGACGGCGAAGGCCACGCCGTAAAGGGCCACAATCAGCTCCAGCTCGGTGGCGGTGGAATGCAGCGAATGGGTGATGGAATCCAGCGCCACGTTGGTGATCGAGGTATCAATCAGCGGCAGCATCTGGCCGGTTAACAGCAATATCAGGCCTGCTCGGCCCGGTGAAACAACTGACGTATTCATGGTGACTCCATTGCGTCAAACAGCGGATGGCCGTAGCATCAACCATCTGATAAACGGGTACCAGTTCTTGCTTATACTGGTACTGGCACTACCATGCAGGGGGCAATATGGCGCTGATGTCTGAACCCGTCACCTCACTCCAGGATGACCCCGTAAACAGCTGGGCGCATTTTTACGCGCGCGGCGTGAAAGTCTCGATCCCCAGCGCCTCGGCCTGCCGCGCAGCGGCCGACGCCGCACGCCGGGCCTGCGCCGTGAGGAGGTGGCCCTGCTGGCGGATGTCGGCGTCACCTGGTACACCTGGCTGGAGCAGGGCAGGGACGTGAACCCGTCCAGCGCGGTGATGGCGGCGGTGGCGAAAGCGCTGCAGTGTACCCCAACCGAATCCCGCCACCTGTTCCTGCTGGCCGGATTGCCGCCGGGCGAAGCGCCGCAGGGGGCGGTCTGCTGCGAAGGCATCAGCGAAGGCACCCGCCGTCTGCTGGATACCCTGATGCCAAAACCTGCCAGCATCCAGAAGCCGAATTTCGATATCGTGGCGTGGAACGACAGCTTCTGCCATCTGATGGGCGTCGACTTTAACGACATCCCGCCGGAAGACCGCAACTGTACCTATCTCTATCTCACGCATCCGGCGTGGCGCGCCCGGCTTGGCAGACGTGACGACGTGCTGGCGATTTTTGTCTCCTATTTTCGCGCGGCGATGGCCGAGCACCGGGGCGATCCGCAGTGGGAGGCGAAACTGGCGCGCTTCTTTGCCGTCTCGGAAGAGTTCAAAACCCTGTGGCACCAGCGCTACGACGTGCGCGGCGTAGAAAACCAGCTGAAGCTGTTCACCCATCCTGAGCTCGGGGATTTTACTCTCCAGCAGATGTACTGGTACTCCGCCCCGCGCAACGGCTCGCGACTGCTGGTCTATCTGCCGGTGGATGAGGCAGGGGAAAGGGTAATGGCGTGGCTGGCTGCACAAAAATAATTTCTGCGAGGCGGTTTCAGGGAATGAGTTCCCGTTCTGTTTAGCTAACTCAACAGGCGTAAGCTAAAACAACTTGCTGAATTTTCATCATTTAGATGAGAAGCCAGGTGGACTATACTTACGCCATGAGAAACAATCCATGTCACCGCTGATGATTGATAATGCTGATTTCAGCCAGAAGTTAGGTCTTGTCTCCCGAAACGTAGAACATACCGAAGCCTTTCTTGCACGCGGTACGGCGGACTTTCATCTGCCGGGATTTGTCTTGCCTGTGGGTTATCGCCTCTTAAAATCCCTTTCAAGCGATGAATACCGGATTGTGACCACGGACGAAGGCAAGCCCTACACGGCCTATGCTGTTAAGCTGCAGTTTCATAAAGAGATTACTTTTCCTCACGGGGCGGCGACACAGGTCATGGTCTGGCGTACCCCGCGTACCGTACACCAGCGCGTCGTTAGCGGCTTTCCGCAACTCTTTTTCCAGTGGCTGTTAAGCGAGTACGACATTGTGGTTTCAGATAGCGAGCAAACCGGTGACGGCCAGCGGTTTTGGCTGCGGATGATCGACTGGGCGTTTACCATGAATTATCAGATCAGTGTGGCAGACGGAACGGTTGGGGAAGAGTGGGCCTTAACGCCAGTCAGCTCTTACGCTGAGCTGGAGGCTCGCTGGATAGCGTTCGCCTGGGGATACGATCGTGACGTGCATCCGCATCGCCGGTTAGTCATCACTAAAACGTAATGGGCCGCTGAGAGCGGCCCATTTGCTTTTAGCACTCAGTCACAACCGTGCTCAGCGGCAGACGTGATTTCGGCAGCGTGGCGTTGAAATCTTCCACGCTGTGATGCCCCACCGGCACCACCACCAGGCTGGTGAAGCCTTTCTCTTTCAGGCCGAACTCCTCGTCGAGGATAGCGGCGTCGAAGCCTTCAATCGGCACCGCGTCCAGGCCCATCGCGCCGATGCCCAGCAGGAAGTTGCCGACGTTCAGGTAAACCTGTTTTGCCATCCACTGGTGGTCATCTTTCAGCTCGACACGGTGCAGATCGGCAAAGAAGGTGCGGCCCTTGTGGTTAGCGGCTTTCGCTTCCGGGGTGGCGAAACGGCCATCGGCCTCTTCCTGATCCACCACGCGCGTCAGCCAGGCGTCGTCCATCGCGGTTTTGGCGCAGAACACCACCACGTGAGAAGCATCCAGCATTTTGCGTTCGTTGAACACAAAGCCACCGGCCGCGGATTTCGCCACGCGGGCTTTACCTTCCTCGGTGCTGGCGACGATAAAGTGCCACGGCTGCGAGTTGGTGCTGGACGGGCTGTACTGCAGCAGGGTTTTAATCTGTTCCGCCTGGTCGGCAGTCAGTTTTTTGCTCGGGTCAAAGGCCTTTGTTGAGTGACGCTTTAAGGCAACAGAGATGATATCCATTACGACTCCTGGGGTTCAGTTCAAAAGGGAAAAGGGTACAAGAGGAAAGGGGCAAAGATAAGGGCATTCCGGGCCTTTAAACGCCCGGACGCAGCCGTTTCTGATCTTTTTTCGGCAGCTTATCCACCACCAGATGCCATGAATCATTCACCAGATCGGTCACCAGTTCCGGGGTGATATCGTCCACCCCATACACCGAGATCCAGTGCTTTTTATTCAGGTGATATCCGGGCTCGATCCCCCGGTAGATCTGCTGGTTAAGCAGCGATTTTTGCGGATCGGACTTCAGGCTGACGTGCAGACGCCCGTGCGCCACGCCCATCAGCATAAAAATTTTACCGCCGACTTTAAACACGTCGTACTCCGGGCCAAACGGCCAGCAGTGCTCGGTAAAGGGCAGATCCAGCGCCACCTGCTTTGCGCAGGCCGCGAGCGTCTTACTGTCCATCTGAATCCTCTTCGGCCAGCGCGCGCCACATGGCTTCAAAACCCAGCGCTTTGAATTCGGCGGCGCGGGCCGGTTCGCGGGTGGCGAAGGCCATGGTGGTCTCCGCCAGGGATAAAAACAGGGCGTCGCCAAACAGACGGAATTCTTCCGACATAAACACCGTGCGAATCGAGCGGCGGCACAGCTCGTGCAGCTCCGGGAACATCTCGTGCACCGCCTGTTCGGTTTCGGCGTTGATCTTCTCGCTCACCCCAAGCTGGCGGATGGCGCCGTGAGCCACCGGGTTGCGAATACCCCAGTCAACGTAGCTGTTCCAGATATTGCGGGTATGCTCTTTCGGCTGGGTGAGGGCCCTGTCCATATTCGCCAGCATGGTCTGGCACAGATCCTGTTTCAGATGCAGATAGAGGGCGTTAAGCAGATCGTCTTTGGTAGCGAAATAGCGAAACAGGGTGCCTTCAGCCACCCCCGCGCTGCGGGCGATTAACGCGGTAGAAGCCGCAATGCCCGACTGGGCAAAGGCGCTGGTTGCCGCGTCCAGCAACGCCAGTTTTTTATCTTCACTTTTCGGACGAGCCACTACATTTCCTCCAGGTAACGTGCAAAAACCCCGATTGAATCATGCCCTTTGTGGGGCTGCAACGCGGAATGTCAAAGATCTTAAAACGTCTTGACGACTTTCGCATCACTTCTATAATGAGTGCTTACTCACTCATAATCAAGTTTTGCCCGCGCAGGCCATCGGATGGGGCGCGAATTCGGGTCGGGATATGAAAAAGCGTTTTATTGTTAGCCTGGTGGTAGTGATGATTATTGCATCCGCGGCAACCTTGCCGTTCGTACTGAATGCCGGATTCGGCCAGCCGCCGCAGGGCGAGCAACTGAGTGAGTTTGCCGCCTCGCCGCAGTATCGCGACGGCCAGTTCCATAACACCCTGCCGACCCCCGGATTTACCGGCAACAAGAACATGCTGGCGGCGTGGTGGGATTTTCTGGTGACGAAGCGCGAGAACGCGCGCCCTGCAGCGCCGCTGCCGCTGGTGAAAACCGATCTGGCGCAGCTGCCGCTGGATCAGGAGACCCTGGTCTGGCTCGGCCACTCCTCGTGGTATCTGCAGCTGGTGGGTAAACGCATTCTGATCGACCCGGTGTTCAGCAACTACGCCGCGCCGTTCTCCTTCCTTAACAAAGCCTTTGCCGGGGAGTACCCGTGGCGTGCTGAAGAGATGCCTGAGATCGATCTGCTGATCATTTCGCACGATCACTACGATCATCTTGACTACGCCACCATCAAAGCGCTGATACCGAAAGTGAAGCGGGTGGTCACGCCGCTGGGAGTGGGATCGCATCTGCGCTACTGGGGCATGGATCCGTCGATCATTGAGGAGCGGGACTGGGATCAATCGGTGCGCATCAGCGATGATCTGACCGTTCACGTCCTGCCGGCGCGTCACTTCTCCGGGCGCGGGCTGAAGCGCAACCAGACCCTGTGGGGCAGCTTTATGTTCGTTACCCCGCAGAAAAAGGTGTTCTACAGCGGTGACTCCGGCTACGGCCCGCACTTTAGCGCCATCGGCGAGCAGTTCGGCAAAGTCGATCTGGCGATCATGGAGAACGGCCAGTACGACCAGGACTGGAAGTACATCCACATGCACCCTGCCGAAACGGCGCAGGCGGCTGCGGATCTGAATGCCAGCGCGGTGGTTCCGGGCCACTCCGGACGCTTTGTGCTGGCAAAACACACCTGGAACGACCCACTGATCCAGCTTACGCAGGCCAGCAAGGATAAAAACTATCGCCTGCTGACCCCTGAGCTCGGGGAGCCGGTGAGGGTGGATGATGCCTCGCAACAATTTCGTGCGTGGTGGGAATAATGTTAAATCGAAGAGCAGAGGGGGAGAGCAGCATGACTATTTCCGCTCAGGTTATCGACACTATCGTCGACTGGATTGACGACAATCTTCATCAGCCGTTGCGCATTGAGGATATTGCCCGGCATGCGGGCTACTCCAAATGGCACCTGCAGCGGCTGTTTATGCAGTACAAAGGGGAAAGCCTGGGGCGTTATATTCGTGAACGCAAGCTGCGGCTGGCGGCGCGGGATCTGCGTGAATCGGATGAAAAGGTGTACGACATCTGCCTGCGCTACGGCTTTGACTCCCAGCAGACTTTTACCCGCGTCTTCACCCGCACCTTCAACCAGCCGCCCGGGGCGTATCGCAAGGATAACCACAGCCGGGCGCACTGAGCGCAACGAACCCGGATTTTTGTTTGCCCGGCGGCGCTACGCTTACCGGTCCTGGAAGTGGAAACGTAGGCCGGGTAAGGCGTAGCCGCCACCCGGCATTTTTTGCCAGGCACATTACCAGCGGTAATTCACCGTCGCCGTCACCGTGCGGCCAATGCCGTAAAAGCACGCCGTATCGCTTGCGCAGGAGGCAACGTACTTCGTATCCGCCAGGTTGTTGACGTTGAACTGCACGCTTGCCCCTTTCAGGCTGCTGTTCATCTCGCCCAGATCGTAGCTCAGCATGGCGTCATACAGATCCACCGACGGCACTTTGAAGGTGTTCTTCGCATCGCCGTAGCTGGTGCCGATATAGCGCATGCCCACGCCTGCGGTCAGGCTCTTCAGCGCGCCGCCGGGCAGGGTGTAGCTGGCGAACGCGGAGGCCATATGCGCCGGGATGCGCGCAGGCGTTTTGCCTTCCGTTCCCGCCACCGTTGTGCTCTCGGTTTTCGCATCCGTGTAAGTGTAAGAGCCAATCAGGTTGATGTTGTCCAGCAGCGTGGAGTGGATCTCCGCCTCAACGCCTTTCGAACGCACTTTGCCCGCGTTTTCGAACCAGCCTTCGGCGCTGTTGTAGGTCGCCACGTTATCCTGGGTTAAATCGTACAGCGCCAGGGTCATCAGGGTGGTACCGACCGGCTGATACTTCAGGCCGATTTCGGTCTGCTCGCCGGTGGTAGGTTTAAACGGCCCGACGCCCGGTGCCCGGTTGGTTTGCAGGTTCGGTTCAAACGAGGTGCTGTAGCTGATGTACGGCGACAGACCAACGTCGAAGGCGTACAGCAGGCCGGTACGCCAGGTAAATTTACTGTCGTTCTGCTGGGTGAAGCTGCTATCGGTGAAGTCGTTGGTACGCACTTCGCTCCAGTCGTAACGCCCGGAGAGCAGCCACTCCCAGTTATGCCAGCTCATCTGATCCTGCAGATACAGCCCCATCTGATCGAGATTTTGCTGCTCGTCGCTGGCGGTCCGGAAGCTGCTTTCATCCACATTCACCCCGTAAACCGGATTTTGCCAGTCGAGGTCGTACTGTGAACCGCTCCCGCGTTCCAGCAGCTGTTTATCTTTGCTGGTTTTGTAGTCAAAACCGCCGAGCAGGGTGTGGCTGACAGCACCGGTGTTCGCCAGATACTCCAGCTGATTATCCAGACCAAACTCATCCGTGGTACGTTCTTCATGCTGAGCGCGGCGGGTCAGTACCGAGCTGTTGGCGGCGCTGGTGGCGTAGACCAGATAACGATACTTCTGCTTGATGGTGGCGTAACGCGCGTTCTGGCGGAAGGTGAGGTTATCGGCGAACTGATGCTCCAGCTCGTAGCCGATCATCGTCTGCTCACGCCAGGATTGATCGTAATCCGGATCGCTGACGTTAAAGTCGCGCGGAATGTATTTGCCGTCGACGCTTTTTACCGTGCCGTACGCGGGCAGGAAGTTGCGGTATCCCGCATCGGGATCTTTCTGGTAGCTGGTCAACAGCGTAAAGCGGGTCTGATCGTTGGGATACCAGGTGATCGCCGGCGCAATCGCCATGCGCGTCTCTTTATAATCCTCCACCTGATTATGCTGGGTGCGGGCGATGCCGTTAACGCGATAGAGCACCCGGCCGTCATCGCTGAGCTTGCCGCCGAAATCAAACGCGCCTTCCGCGAGGTCGTTATTGCCGGTGCGGAACTGAACGTTGTGAATGGATTCAGAGGTCGGGCGCTTGCTGGTCATGCTGATTAACCCACCCGGATTGACCTGGCCAAACAGGACCGAGGCCGGGCCGCGCACCAGCTCCACACGCTCCAGCAACCAGGGGTCAACCGTTCCCGTCTGTGACGAGGCGGTGGCGCCGAAACTTAACCCGTCGAGGAATTTCGGCACATAGCTAAAGCCACGCACAAACACTTCATCGTTACGGTTTGACGATCCGCGGTATTCGGTAAACACCCCCGCCGAGTAGCGCAGCGCCTGGGATACGGAGGTCACATCCTGCATGTTCATCTGATCGCGAGTGATCACCGAGACCGACTGCGGCGTCCTCACGATCTCCGCGCTGGTTTTGGTGGCGGAGAGGGTTTTGGTGGCCACGATGCCCTTCACCGGGGCGGTAGGTTCTTCACTCGTTCCCTGCGTCACCGTAATGGTTTCTTCTCCGTTTTCTGCCTGAGCCGCCACGCTAACCGTGGCCAGACTCAGGAGCCATGCCTGCATTATCTTATTATTTTTAAACATTTTTATTTAACATCCTTGGTTGCTATCGCCATATAAACACCGATCAATTCGCCCAAATGATATTGCAAACTATTACCATTTGCATTAGCGTTGTTAACAAATTTTGGGGGGACACGCGGTAATGAAGAGGGCATGGAGTGGTTTGTTATTAGGGATCGGGGCGCTGCCCGCCGTGGCGGCGACGTGCGAACCCTCGTCCCTGCAAGGGGAGGTTCAGGGAAAGTTTGATGCCAGCGGTGAAGTCTGTTTTAGCCTGCCAGAGTTGGGTGAAAACTATGTTTCGGCCACGCTGAACGGCGTAACCGATGCCCGCCAGCTGGACGGCCAGAACCGCCGTATCCGCACCCTGGTTGAAAATGGCCCTGCCGACGGGGAACACACCCTGCTGTTTGCCCTGCCGGTGAAGCAGAACAGCTCCCTGGTGCTGCATGGCGAAGCCGGCAAGCCCTGGCGTTTTCAGTGGCGGATGAAAGAGACTTCTGCCTTACCGCGCGTACAAATGCTGATGCCTGAAAGCCCGACGCTGCAGGCGCTGGCTAAAACGGTTGCTGCCGGGGGAAGTACCGATGCGTTCTGGCAGGCGCAAATTCGGCAGGGAACGCCGATGGTGGAGCCGGTTGACGCGCACCACAAGCGCGTCACCTTCCTGTGGCGTGGCGCGCGCGGCAACGTCTTTATTCTCGGTTCTCCGGCGGGGGATCACGATCCGCTGTTCCGCCTCGGTAACAGTGACGTCTGGTTCCGCAGCTTCGTCGTGCCCGCCGACACGGTGATGCAGTACAAGCTCGCCCCGGATGTGCCGACAATTGACGGCTCTCCCCGCGAACAGCGACGGGCGATCCTCGTCAGCGCCCAGGCCGATCCGCTAAACCCGAACACCTTTGGTGAACAGAAAACCGATCGCTGGAACCGCTACTCTCTGCTCGATCTCAGCCCGGCGCGCTACTGCTCCGTTCAGGCCACCTCCAGGCCGCTGACGCAGGGCTCGCTGAGCCGCCAGACGCTGACCAGCACTATTCTGGGTAATTCCCGGGAAGTAATGATCTACAAACCGCGTGGGCCGCAGCCTGCACGCTGGACGTTAATCCTCTTTGACGGCCAGATCTATCAGGACGAGTACCATTTCGCCAACGTGCTGGATGGCCTGATTGCCCGTCACCATCTCCCGCCGGTCAACGTGGTGTTTGTCGACAGTCTCGATCACGCCCGACGCAGTAAAGAGTTGCCGCCGAATGCGGATTTTGCCGACTTTATGGCGCACGAACTACTGCCGTGGTTGCGCGGGCAGGGGGTCGCCATGCAGCGGCAGAAAACCGTGCTGGCGGGGTCAAGCTATGGCGGGATCGCCTCTTCATGGGTGGCGCTGCGCTATCCGCGTCTCTTTGGGAATGTGCTGAGCCTGTCCGGCTCCTACTGGTGGGCCCCGAAAGGGGAAGCGCCAGGCTGGCTGACGCGTCAGTACCAGCAGTCACCGCAGTATCCGGTGCGCTTCTGGCTACAGGCCGGGAAGTTCGAAACCACCGGGCCGGGGGGAGGGATCTATCGCACGACCCAGGATTTTGAACAGGTTTTGCGGCAGAAAGGCTACCGTGTCAGCTTCCATCCGTGGTCCAGCGGCCACGACTACGCGGCCTGGTGTGAAGCCCTGATCCACGGCATGCGCGATTTAACCGGCTTACGCCGCCCGTGAAAACCAGCGGCGCCAGATGAAACGCAGAACAAAGAATTCGATGGCGCCGAGGACTAAAAACCACAGGCAGAAGAGGATGGTGTAAAGCTGGTTGAGATCCATCAGATGGAAGGTGCCCATCAGCTTTTGCGCCAGCACCAGCCCCAGGGAGGGTGCTGGCAGCAGCAGAACGGAGAGAAAGGCCATCAGTAAGATGCCGCCAGCCGTTAACAGCGATTCTAACGGGTGTTTCATAATAATGTTAATCGTCAGTTAAAAATAACATTGTCACGGATAGGGCTTCGTAAAGCAATATCAACCGTCAGAGAGGAGGATGATAAATAATCCTCCGCTAATCCGCTGAATTATCCCTGCCAGAAAAGAATTAATTCAATTAATCTCCGCTAATGTAAATTACTGTCACCCTCCGGCTAATAGTTTTACAAAGGTATAGGTGCTGTATCCAATTAACGTCGCAATAACAACTGCTGCGATTATATATAACGCCAGTCGACGCCCGCGATAAATTCCAAACATGCTGACCTCCGTTTAGTTTAGGTTTAGAAATAATTTGTAAAAATAGCTGTATTGAAATGAAACGTTATCTGTTTAATGCCGTCGATAGCAATAATAGTGCGTTAAATTAATTTCCGTGACAACCCATTATTGTCGACTGATTTATAAAAGCAGAAATGGAATTCAGGCTTTTGCTCACCGCAAACTGAAGGAGCTGATATATGACCAAAATGCACCACACCCAGACGCCGCCCGCGCCGGGCACCACGCCGAACCTGGCGTACCAGCAGACCCTTGACCAGACGCTTGCCGCGCAGCAGAGTACCGCCGCGGGTCTGAGCCGTGCTGAGGCGCAGGCGCGCCTGCAGCAGCATGGCCATAATGCCCTGCCGGAGAAAAAATCCCGACCGGCGTGGCTGCGTTTTCTGGCCCATTTTAATGACGTCTTAATTTATGTCCTGCTGGCCGCCGCGGCGTTAACGGCAATTATGGGCCACTGGGTCGATACCCTGGTTATTCTGGGTGTGGCGGTCATTAATGCGTTAATTGGTCATATTCAGGAAAGTAACGCCGAAAAATCCCTGAAGAGTATCCGTAATATGCTCGCCAGCGAGGCGCGGGTTATTCGTGACGGAAACCATGAAACAATACCCACAACTGAAATAGTCCCCGGGGATATTATTGTCCTGCGTGCCGGAGATCGTATTCCAGCGGATATGCGTTTAATTGAGGCGCATAATTTACGCGTTGAAGAAGCGATCCTGACCGGCGAATCGACGGTCGTGGATAAACACACCCAGCCGCTGAACGGCGAATTACCGCTCGGCGATCGCACCAATCTGGTCTTCTCCGGTACGACGGTGAGCGCAGGCGGCGGCGTCGGGGTGGTGATTGCCACCGGTCAGGAGACCGAACTGGGCCACATTAACCAGATGATGGCCGGGATCGAAAAACACCGCACGCCGCTGCTGGTGCAGATGGACAAACTCGGCAAGGCCATTTTCGGGCTGATCATGGCGATGATGGCCGCGCTGTTCGTCTTCAGCCTGTTGCTGCGCGACATGCCGCTCGGCGAGCTGCTGCTGTCGTTGATAAGCCTGGCGGTGGCGGCCGTACCGGAAGGTCTGCCGGCCATTATCTCCATTATTCTCTCCCTGGGCGTGCAGGCGATGGCCCGCAAGCGCGCCATCATCCGTAAACTGCCCACCGTTGAAACCCTGGGGGCGATGACCGTGGTGTGCTCGGACAAAACCGGCACCCTGACCATGAACGAGATGACCGTTAAGGCGATCATCACCGCCGACAGCTGCTACCGCGTGGAGGGCGACAGCTACGCCCCGGAAGGCAATATCTGTCTGGAGGGCAGCGACGAGCCGGTGCAGATCCAGCCGGGTACCGTGCTGGAGCAGTACCTGCGCACCGTCGACCTCTGTAACGACAGTCAGATGATTCAGGACGAGCGCGGCCTGTGGGGCATCACCGGTGGGCCAACCGAAGGGGCGCTGAAGGTGCTGGCGGCCAAGGCTAAGCTCGCGCCGGTCATGACCACGCTCATCAACAAGATCCCGTTTGACTCCCAGTACAAGTACATGAGCACCCACTACCAGATTGGTAGCGAGGAGCAGATTTTGATTACCGGCGCGCCGGACGTGATTTTCGCCCTCTGCGCGCAGCAGCAGACCCGCAGCGGTGCCGAAGCCTTTAACCGCAGCTATTGGGAAGCCGAGATGGAGCGCTATGCCCGTCAGGGGCTGCGCATGGTGGCCGCCGCGTTCAAACCGGCAAACGGTGAGCAGACGTTAACCCACGACGACCTCAGCCACGGCCTGATCTTCCTCGGCATCGCCGGGATGATGGATCCGCCGCGTCCGGAGGCCATCGACGCCATTCACGCCTGCCAGCAGGCGGGGATCCGCGTGAAGATGATCACCGGGGATCACCCGCAGACGGCGATGAGCATTGGCCAGATGCTGGGGATCAGCAACAGCGCCCAGGCGGTGACCGGCTATCAGCTGGAGCACATGGACGATGCCGAGCTGGCAAAAGCGGCGGTGGAGTATGACATTTTCGCCCGCACCAGCCCCGAGCATAAGCTGCGTCTGGTGAAAGCCCTGCAGGAGAAAGGCGAGATCGTCGGCATGACCGGTGACGGCGTGAACGACGCGCCGGCGCTGCGCCAGGCGGACGTTGGGATCGCGATGGGCATCAAGGGCACCGAAGTGACCAAAGAGGCCGCCGACATGGTGCTGACGGACGACAACTTCGCCACCATCGCCAGCGCGGTGAAAGAGGGGCGTCGCGTCTACGACAACCTGAAGAAGACCATTCTGTTTATCATGCCGACCAACCTCGCGCAGGGTCTGCTGATTGTGATTGCCCTGCTGGCGGGGAACATTATTCCCCTGACGCCGGTGCTGATTCTGTGGATGAACATGGCGACCTCCGCCACGCTCTCCTTCGGTCTGGCTTTTGAAGCCGCCGAGCGCAACATCATGAAGCGCCCGCCGCGTCAGACCGGGCAGCACGTGATGGACGCTTATGCCGTCTGGCGCGTGGCCTTCGTCGGCACCCTGATCGCCGTCGCCGCCTTTGCGCTTGAGGCCTGGCTGGCTCCGCGCGGCCACAGCGCCGAGTTCATCCGCACCGTGCTGCTGCAGATGCTGGTCTGCGCCCAGTGGGTCTACATGATTAACTGCCGCAACACCGAAGGCTTCTCCCTGAACCGCGGCTTGCTTGCGAACAAAGGGATCTGGCTGGTGACGGGCGTGCTGCTTCTGCTGCAGCTGGCGATTATCTACCTGCCGTTTATGCAGATGCTGTTCGGCACTGAAGCCCTGCCGCTGCGCTACTGGGGTGTGACCCTGGGGATGGCGGGCGCGATGTTCTTCATCGTCGAAATTGAGAAGCGACTGACCCGCAGGTTCCGCAAGGCTGCATGACAAAACCTTAAAACCTTACCCCTCACCCTAACCCTCTCCCCACAGGGGAGAGGGAATAGTCGGTGTTCTCCCTCGCCCCTATGGGGAGAGGGCCGGGGTGAGGGGACAAACACCGAGGCATTCTCTATGAAACTGACTTTCCTGCGCGCCGCCCTGGCCAGCGCGCTCCTCGTCTGCACCCTTAATTCCGCCTTCGCCGCCGCCATTCCCGTGCGCGTCGCCACCGTGGAGCAAACCGCCCACGCCGCGGAGCGTCAAATCCCGGGCCGCATCGAAGCCATTCACACCGTTGAGCTGCGGGCCCGCACGGAAGGCGTCATCACCCGGACCCACTTTCGCGACGGGCAGTATGTGAAAAAAGGCGACGTGCTGTTTGAGCTGGACGATGCCGAGCCGCGTGCCGCCGTGCGCCTGGCCCAGGCCGAGGTGAAAAGCGCCGAAGCCACGCTGCGTCAGGCGCAGCAGCAGCTCTCCCGCTTCGAGAGCCTGGGCAACAACAACGCCATCAGCCGCCATGACGTGGACAACGCCCGCATGCAGCGCGACGTGGCCAGCGCCGCGCTGGAGCAGGCGCGAGCCCGGCTTGAGGCCCGCAACCTGACCCTGACCTACACCCGCATCATCTCCCCCATCGACGGCCGCGTGGGGCACAGCCCGTTCCACGTGGGCAGCCTGGTGAATCCTGCCAGCGGCGTGCTGGCGGACGTGGTGCAGCTCGACCCGATCCGCATCGCCTTCGCGCTGGAAGAGGGGGCGTTTGCCACCAAAGCCGGGCAGCATGCGGATATCCACGCCATGAAGCAGGCCTGGCAGGCGCTGATCGACAGCAACGGCCAGCGCGTAAGCGGGGAACTGACCTCGGTGGATAACCGTATCGACCCGCGCACCGCCAGCGTGATGCTGCGTGCCGAGTTCGCCAACCCGCGCCATCAGTTGCTGTCCGGCGGTAACGTGAATGTGTACCTGCGCCCGGCAAGCGTTCAGCCGGTGCTGACCCTGCCTGCTGCGGCGGTCCAGCAAAACGGCGAGGGGTTCTTCGCCTGGGTGGTTAACGCCGACGGCAAAGCCGAAAAACGCACGTTGAACATCGCCGGGCAGATCGGCCAGCAGTTCCAGATTGCATCCGGTGTTAAGCCCGGTGAGCGAGCTATCGCTGACGGCGCGCAGCGCGTGTCGTCGGGCGCTACAGTCCAGATACTGAATTAAGGAGCCATCATGCTGACGTTTTTCATCAAACGCCCGCGCTTCGCGATGGTCATTGCGCTGGTTGTTGCCCTGATGGGGGCTATCGCCCTGAAGATCATTCCCGTGGAGCAGTATCCGCAGATCACCCCCCCGGTGGTGAATGTGTCAGCCTCATGGCCCGGCGCCAGCTCGGCCGACGTGGCGGAGGCCATCGCCACGCCGCTGGAGACCCAGCTTAACGGCGTGGATCACATGCTGTACATGGAGTCCACCAGCTCTGACGAAGGCAGCTACAGCCTGAACATCACTTTTGCCGCGGGCACCGATCCGGATCTCGCCGCCATCGACGTGCAGAACCGCGTGGCCCAGGCCGTGGCGCAACTGCCCACCGAGGCCCAGCAAAACGGCGTGCAGGTGCGCAAGCGTGCCACCAACCTGATGATGGGGGTAAGTCTTTACTCACCCAACAACAGCCACACGCCGCTGTTCGTCAGCAACTACGCCAGCACCCAGGTGCGCGAGGCGCTGGCCCGTTTACCGGGCGTCGGGCAGGTACAGATGTTTGGCGCGCGGGACTACAGCATGCGCATCTGGCTGCGACCGGATCGGATGAACGCCCTGAACGTCACCACCGACGACGTGGCCCAGGCGCTGCGCGAGCAGAACGTGCAGGGGGCGGCGGGGCAGGTGGGAACGCCGCCGGTGTTTAACGGCCAGCAGCAGACCCTGACCATCAACGGGCTGGGGCGCTTAAATCAGGCCGACGACTTTGCCGGGATCGTCATTCGCGCGGGCGAGATGGGCCAGCTGGTGCGCCTGAAGGATGTCGCCACCATTGAACTCGGCTCCCGCAGCTACAGCTCCGGCGCTCAGCTTAACGGTCATGACTCGGCGTATCTGGGGATCTACCCGACGCCATCCGCTAACGCCCTGCGGGTGGCCGACGCGGTTCGTGCCGAGCTGGAGCGTCTCTCGACGCGCTTCCCGGACGATCTGACGTATGAGGTGAAGTTTGACACCACCACCTTTGTTGCGGCGACCATCAAGGAGATTGGCGTCTCGCTGGCGCTGACCCTGCTGGCGGTTGTGGTGGTGGTCTCCCTGTTCCTGCAGAGCTGGCGCGCCACGCTGATTGTCGCTCTCGCTATTCCGGTGTCGCTGGTGGGCACCTTTGCGGTGCTCTATACCCTGGGGTATTCCGCCAACACCCTGAGCCTGTTTGCCATCATTCTGGCCCTGACCATGGTGGTGGATGACGCCATCGTGGTGGTGGAGAGCGTCGAAACCCTGATGGCGGAAGGGCTGAGCCGTACGGCGGCCACCGCCCAGGCGCTGCGCCAGATTGCCGGGCCGGTGATCGCCACCACCCTGGTGCTGCTGGCGGTGTTTGTGCCGGTGGCGCTGCTGCCGGGGATCGTCGGCGAGCTGTTCCGCCAGTTCGCGGTGACGCTCTCGACGGCGGTTACCCTCTCAAGCCTGGTGGCGCTGACCCTGACGCCTGCCCTGTGCGCCATGCTGCTGCGCCCGCGTCCTGCGCGCCCGGCGGCAATTTATCGCGGCTTCAACCGCGGGCTGGATGCCACCCGCAACGGGTACTCCCGCATCGTCAGCCTGTTTAACCTGCGCCCGTGGCTGGCGCTGCTGGCCACCGCAGGGGCGGCCGCGGTAGTGGTCTTCAGCTTTATGTCGATGCCAAAAGGCTTCCTGCCCCAGGAGGATCAGGGCTACTTCTTTGCCAGCGTCCAGTTGCCGGAAGCGGCCTCGCTGGAGCGCACCGAAGCGGTGATGAAAACCGCCCGGGAGCTGATCGCTAAAAATCCGGCGGTGGAGGACGTGATTCAGGTCTCCGGATTTAACATTCTCAACGGCACCAGCGCCTCCAACGGCGGCTTTATCTCCGTGATGCTGAAGGACTGGAGCGAGCGCCCCGCGCTGGATGAGGTGATGGGCACGCTGCAGCGCCAGCTGCTGGCCCTGCCGGAAGCCACCATCATGACCTTCGCGCCGCCGACGCTGCCGGGGCTGGGCAACGCCTCCGGCTTCGACCTGCGCATTCAGGCCCAGGCGGGGCAAAGTCCGGCGGAGCTGGAGCGCGTGACGCGCGAAGTGCTGGCGAAAGCCAACCAGCATCCGCAGCTGAACCGGGTGTTCACCACCTGGAGCAGCAACGTGCCGCAGCTGACCCTCACCGTCGATCGCGAGCGGGCCGCGCGTCTCGACGTGCCGGTGTCGCGCATCTTCAGCAGCCTGCAGACCGCCTTTGGCGGCACCCGCGCCGGGGATTTCAGCGTCAACAACCGCGTCTACCACGTGGTGATGCAAAACGAGATGCAGTGGCGCGAGCGGGCGGAGCAGATCGGCGAGCTGTTCGTGCGCAGCAATAACGGCGAGCGGGTACGCCTGAGCAACCTGGTCACCATCACGCCGACCGTCGGCGCGCCGTTCCTGCAGCAGTACAACCAGTTCCCGTCCGTCTCCGTGAGCGGCTCGGCGGCAGCCGGGGTCAGCAGCAGTACGGCGATGGCGGCGATGGGGCAGCTGCTGGCGGAGCACCTGCCCGCCGGGTATGACTACGCCTGGAGCGGGATGTCATATCAGGAGCAGCAGACCGGGAATCAGGCGATCTGGATTGTGCTGGCGGCGGTGGTGATGGCGTGGCTGTTCCTCGTCGCCCAGTATGAGAGCTGGACGCTCCCGGCAAGCGTCATGCTCTCGGTGCTGTTCGCCATCGGCGGGGCGCTGGTGTGGCTGTGGGTTGCCGGGTACGCCAACGACGTCTACGTGCAGATTGGCCTGGTCCTGCTGATCGCCCTCGCGGCCAAAAACGCGATCCTGATCGTCGAGTTTGCCCGCGCGCGGCGCAATGAGGGGATGGCGATTGTTGATGCGGCGCGCGAAGGGGCCACGCGCCGTTTCCGGGCGGTGATGATGACCGCCGTGTCGTTCATTATCGGCGTACTACCGATGATGCTGGCGACCGGGGCGGGTGCCCAGAGCCGTCGCATCATCGGCACCACGGTGTTCAGCGGTATGCTGGTGGCCACCCTGGTGGGGATTGTCTTTATCCCGGCGCTGTTTGTGCTGTTCCAGCGCCTGCGCGAGTGGGGGCACCGCCTTACGGACTCGTCGCCCACAGATCGCAGTGCTTCTGCACCAGAGAAATAAGTGAACCGCCGTCTGCGATAAAGTCCCGCATCAGGTCTGCCTCGCTCTTGCCCTGCTTTAACCGCAGGGCAATTTCCTGGATCGCGCTGCTGGCGCCCACTTTTTCCGCCGACGGCGCGACGCGCTCCAGCAGCCAGGCGAGATCCTCCGCAATGGTTTTTTGCTCCCCGGTGTGGACGTCGGTCAGGATCCCCTCCAGCCCGTAGCGGCAGGCCTGAAAACGGTTAAAGCGATAGAGCAGAAAATCCCGCTCCTGATGCTTATAAGGCCGGGTGGTCAGCAGCCAGTGGGAGGTGGCCTGGATCAGCCCGGCGATATTAATGGCATGGGCGAGGGTGAGCGGGGTATCCATCACCCGCACCTCCACGGTGCCGAAATGGGGGCTCGGGCGAATGTCCCAGTGCAGATCCTTAATGCTGTCGATCATGCTGGTGTGGCTCAGGCGACGGAACAGTCCTTCGAACTCCTGCCAGCTGCTGACCCACGGCATCAGGCCGTTATCCGGGAACCCGGAGAAGATATTGAGCCTTGATGACGAGAACTTCGTGTCGGTGCCCTGCATATAGGGCGAGGTGGCCGCCAGGGCGATGAAGTGCGGCACAAAGCGCGACAGCCCGTGCAGCAGGTAGATGGCGTCATCCCCGGTGCGACAGCCGACGTGAACGTGCTGGCCAAACACCGTCGCCTGCAAAATCAGATAGCCGAAGCGCTCAAGCGTGGCGTTATAGCGCTCATCCTCGCACACCTCCTGACGCTGCCACTTCTGAAACGGATGCGTACCGCCGCCGCAAATCTGGATATGCTGCTCCGCCGCGGCCCGCAGAATGCTCTGCTGCATCGCGGAGAACTGCGCCGCCGCCTGGTCGATGTTCTGGCACACGCCGGTGGCGATTTCGAGCATGCTTTCGGTGATATCGTGCTTCACTTCCCCGCCTTTGATGTCGTCTTTGACGGCGGCGATAAGCGCGGAGGAGTCCTGACTCAGATCGTAGCCCGGCGGATTAACCACCTGCAGTTCCAGTTCGATGCCAAGGGTGAAGGGTTCAGAGGAATGAAAGTCGGGTAAAGGCATGGCGCACTCCGTTGTCTGTTATACGTTGAGTATAGACAACGGGTGAGGAACGCCTTCAGTCGCCGACAAACGCACTGACCGGCAAATCAAAACGCTTCGCCAGCGCCCGCATATGTTCCAGCGTTAATGTGCGTTGTCCGTTGAGGATCCGGCTGACCAGCGATTTCTTGCCAATCTCATTCTCCAGGTCGCTCTGCGTCAAATGATGCTGATCCATCAGCGTTCGTAGCAGCGCAACGCCGGAAGGCGTACTGGCAATACGGGCGTTAAACTCAGCAAACTCTGGCGATTCATTCTCGTATTTATCGATCTTAGCGGTCAGCATATCGATGAGCGGGCTGTCGGGCTGGTGCTCGATCAGGTACTCCATCAGCGACAGCGCGTCCTCATAGTCTTTACGCGACGGACGTGCTCCCAGAAAAGGCAGGACGTTTGCCAGATCGTTGGCTGCTTTAATGGCCTGTGCATAATTCATTCTTTGGTTCTCCGGTAGAGGTCCGTCAGCTTGTCATACTCTGCATGCGTGCTGATATGTTTGATAAAAATCCTTCCCCGCTCAAAATCAGCAAAAAACATCACTCGCAAGTGCCCGCCGCCTACATCAATGACCCACCATTTTTCCCGGTATTTCATTCTGTCCAGGCTGGGGAATCGCTTTCGCATCCAATCGGGTGACGGGTAGTTTTCTTTCTTTAAAACCCGTTAAAGGTCATCCAGGGCAAGCGCCTGATTGGGAAATCGTCTGGTAGCTAAATCAAAAGGTGCTCTTGATACGACATGCATCCTTGCCCCTTATTTCCATCCTGGAAACATTATAGGAAGTTGATGGCTTGTTGACAATATGGAAACATCGGTTTTTTTCAGACTGGCCCATAAAGTAAACGCCTCCGGAGAACGCGCCATACTTTATGGGGGGCAAGAAGTGAAACAAAGCGTCGGGCACAGGTAACGTTTTAATCTGCGTGACGCATTCCGGAAATCCCTCACTACACCACCCTCTACCAGCCCGTGATCCGGTTCCACGTCCGTTGCTGGCCATCCCTCATCAGCACCTGGTAAACGCTATGCATTGCCGCTGTTGCACAGGCGTGATTAGGCAGGATGCGCAGGCGAGTGCCAACAGGGAAATCTTCCGTTGTCAGGGAGGCGTCAGCAGACAGGGCGATGATGCCGTGCTCCTGATTGGTGATGCTCAGACAAACGCCGTCATAAGGTAGCCCCGCCAGATTACAGACCAGCCCGTAGCCGTAGTCGGTCGCCTGTGAGGCCGTACCCCGGTCGCGGGACATCGCCATCCAGCCGGCATCAATAAACACCCAGTTTTTGTCCCGGTTGTGGCCTGTCACCGTGGTGACGACCGAAAGCGCAATGTCGTCAATTTCGCAGACTCCCACGTTTTTCATCACCAGATCAAAGGTGGTGAAGACCCCGGCTCTCACTTCCGTTATGCCTGCAAGCTCTGTCGAGAAATGCGCGGTCGGGGTGGCGCCGATGCTCAGCACGGGGCAGGGGATACCCAGCTCACGGACCCGACGCCCGGCGAGACGAATGGCATCACACTCGTTCTGCGCGGCCTGACGGATCGCCTCCTCGGTGCGACAGCTGTAGGACTCGCCCGCATGGGCCATTAGCCCGGTCAGCACCGCGCCGTTGCCATGAACGGCTCTCGCCAGGGCAACCAGTGCCTCGCTGTCCGGCGGCAATCCGCCCCGATGCCCGTCGCAGTCCACCTCAATAAATACCGAAAAAACCACCTGATGCTGCCGGGCGTAGTCTGCCAGGGCAAGCGCCTGCTCCGGGGTGTCCAGCAGCAGATGCAGGTTCACGCCCCGCTTAATCAGTTTCGCCGCCCGCGCCAGCTTATGGGGCGCAATCCCGACGGCATACAGGATGTTGGTATATCCGGCATCGGCAAACCCTTCCGCTTCGGCAAGCGTTGAAACCGTTGCCGGCGAGTCCGGATGTTTTAACAGATAGCGTGCGGCTTCGGGCGAGCGCAGGGTCTTCAGATGCGGCCGGACCTGGCTTCCCAGCCCCTCAACATGCGTATAGAGCCGGGTAATGTTGCGCACATAACGGCTCTCATCAATCAGAAGGTAGGGCGTTTCAGGGGCGTTCAGCCAGCGTGGTGTAGTCATGGTGTGGATCTCCTGGAAAATGTCTGGCCAGTTTTACATCTCATGATTTATGTTTAAATAAACAAAACCGTAATCCCTGATTAGGTATGGCCTTAATGATTAACAGCGACGATCTGCGTTTCTTCCATGCGATCGCAACCCATAAAACCCTTGCCGCCGCCGCGCGCGCCCTGAATATTTCCCCTTCTTCGGTGACCCAACGGTTGCAGGGCATTGAGTCGCGGATGGGCGTCAAGCTGATCCAGCGTCCCTCGCGCGTGGTCAGCCTGACCGACGAGGGCTCCCTGGTGCTCGCCCGCGCCCGGCGGGTGATTGCCGAGCTCAGTGAGCTGCAGTCGATCATTGATAACCGCCTGCAGCAGGTGACGGGCAAACTGCGCGTGCTGGCGCCGCTCGGGTTTGGTAATGAGTATGTGGCGCCTGTTCTGGCGCAATACGCCTTACAGCATCCGGGGCTTGAGGTGGAGCTGACGCTGTCCGACGTGCCGGAGTGGTCGTCCATGCACCGGTGGGATGTCATTGTGTATATTGGCGAGCTGCGCGACTCTTCCCTTCGCTGCATCAAACTTGCCGCTAACCGGCGTCTGGTGTGCGCCTCGCCGGAATATCTGGCCGAACAGGGGGAACCGACTTCACCGGCGGCCTTAAAACAGCACAGCTGCATTGCCCTGCGGGAGAATGATGAGGACGTCACGCTCTGGCGTTTTAGCCGCGACGGGACGGAGATGCCGGTGCGGATCCATCCCCGGCTGGCCAGTAACCAGGGCAGCGTGGTTAAACAGTGGGCGATGGCGGGATGCGGGATCATGGTGCGCTCGGAGTGGGATATTGCCCCGCAGCTCAACGCGGGTACGCTGGTGAGAATTCTGGCGGATTACTCGCTGCCCGATGCCGATATCGTGGCGCTGAGCAGTGACGACACGGCGCATCGCTCCCCCCGGGCTGAAAACTTTATCAGATTGCTGCAAGCGTCCCTGGCCTCTCGCCCCTGGGAAGGCAAAACGCCGTGAGAATGCTATTATCAGGCAGCAACCGACACCCTGAGGAACAGATATGAGCAACGACGTACCGATTAAATATTATGACATCGTGGATGAGTACACGACGGAAGCGGCAACGCCGGTGAACGAGTCAGAGCGTGACTCCCTGGCGCTCTATTTCCAGCTGCTGATCACCCGTCTGATGAATAACGAAGAGATCAGCGAAGAAGCCCAGACCGAGATGGCGGTGGAAGCAGGCATCAGCACCCAGCGCATTGATGATATTGCCAATTTCCTCAACCAGTGGGGCAATGAGTAGTTCCTGCGTTAAAGACGTGGTTTGCGCAGGCGTTGTGCTTTACACTGCGCGCGGCAAAAATTGAGTGTGTAACGATTAATTAGGCGGTAACGGCGATGGCGATGAACGGAACAATCACAACCTGGTTTGCAGATAAGGGCTTTGGTTTTATCAAAGATGAAAACGGCGATAACCGCTATTTTCATGTGATTAAGGTCGCCAATCCCGATCTGATTAAGAAAGATGCCGCGGTGACGTTTGAACCCACCACCAACAACAAGGGTTTGTCGGCGTATGCGGTGAAGGTGATCCCGGAGAGCAAGTACATCTTCCTCGACGGCGAGCGCCATAAAATCACCTCCATCAAGACTTACCTGGTCTACAGCGAAGAAGAGCCCGCTGAAACCCGCATTGATAAAGAGAACGGCGTGCTGTCGGTGAAGAGCCTGATGGGCAATATCGCGCCGAAATCAACGGCAAAAGCAGGCGAGATGCGCACGGTGAGAAAACTGGCCATCACCACCTTCCAGGGCAAAACCTACATCTTCTCGGAAGATGAGATTGACCTGGACGCGACGGTGAAAATGCTTAAGAACCTGAAGTAATTTGCATTGCACTGCCGGGTGGCGCTGGCGCTTACCCGGCCTACAAAACGTTTACCTTGTAGGTCCGTGACCTGCTCCCTCCGATTGTCCCCGGGACGCTCCTGGAATTAAATAGCGTTCTTTCCCCCGCCTGCATTACTGTTATCAACTCTATCCTGTATTGTGGTTTAACAAATTACTAACAAACAAAAGGGGTAATGGCGTGCCGGAAATCAATATCTGGGGGCAGACGGTAAACGATCCTGTTCCTGGCTGGCAGGGGGCCAGCATATTAGAGCGTGGGGTGCTGGAGGGGCGTTTTAGTCGCCTTGAGCCGCTGGATGCCCAAAAGCATGCGGTTGATCTTTTCGAGGCGTATGTCCTGGGCGACGACAGCGACTGGACCTGGCTTGCCAGCAATCAGCCTGCCAGCGTTGAGGAGACCGCTCTGTGGGTACAGGGCAAAGTGCAGGATATCGGGCTGGTGCCTTTTGCGGTGATCGACCGCCAGAGCGAGCGTGCTGTCGGGCTGGTCTGCTATATGGCCATTGAACAACAGCTGGGCTCGGTGGAGATAGGGCATGTCACCTGGTCGCGCAATATGAAAAACAGCCCGCTCGGCACCGAGGCAGTCTGGCTGCTGCTGAAATATGGCTTTGAGCGGGGCTACCGTCGGCTGGAGTGGAAGTGCGACTCGATGAACATCGCCTCGCGCCGGGCCGCTGAGCGGCTGGGCTTTACCTGGGAAGGGCGGCTGCGCCAGAAGCTGGTGCGCAAAGGGCGTAACCGCGACAGCGATATGCTGTCCATTATCGACAGCGAGTGGCCGGAACGTGACGCGGCCCTGCGCGGCTGGCTGGCCTTAGAGAACTTTGATAGCGAAGGGCGGCAAATTAAGCGCCTTGAGGCATTTCGCGCGAGTCCGGAAACGGCATGATAATGCGTGTACCGCAGGGGCGCCCCTGCGGTGTTAATTCATACTCGTACGACCTTGCTTTGCTGACGGCTTTCATTTGACTAATGTCAAACTTTTATTACTTATTTAATTGTCTTGAAGATGTTTGTCGATAGCTGTTTTTAAAAAATTGTTACAATCTGCATTAATCTTGCAATAGTCTGTTTTACATAAAATTGCGTGATGGCTCACAGAATATACAAGAGATTAGCGGTACCGGATGCTACCCTTCCTCATTCATTCAGACTTCGCCAGGGCATCTAATGCTCTGGTGTAGCTGAGAATTTCAGCAGGCGCTTAAATCATCCTCTTGTGTCGAACATTGAAGTCTTACTTATGAAGACTAATTGTAAACATGGTTTTTATGTTGATGCTATTTATCATCAGACATAATCATCACTTTCATCTGAAGAAAATCTGCCTGTGAAGTCTTCCTGATTTAACATTTATTCTACAAAATGCTCCCCTGATTCAGAATGTTGACATGTTTAAGCCAGACTTTCATATTTCATTGCGTGAAATAACTGCATGCTTAAGTGGGAGGACGTGTGGAAAAAATCAGAAGCTATCCATCGAAGCGCAGACAGCGGGGAGAAAGTAAAAATGCCCGCTTAACGATGCTGAGCGCCCGCATCGATGATGAACTTTGTGAGTACGTGCAGGCCACCGCTTACGAAACGCGAAAAAGCAAACAGGACATCATTGCTGAAGCCTTAATGCTTCACCGACAGCACCGTCAGGTTAACCCCGGAGGCTGAATACCGCTTCAGATAACAGAAGGGTTTGAGACAATGATGTTATTCCGCGCGTGGCGTTTGCTGGTCTGGATTACGATCGTCACATTGCTGTTAACGATAGTCGCCACCACAGGATCGATTTTGACGCTGGGACTGGTTCAGATCTTCTGCCCTGGTTCGCTGGCAACGTACATAAGATCGCTGATTCACGACTTACAGTTTGTGCTGCTGGCGATGCTGCATTCGGCCCCCGTGAGGGTATCGGTTTAACGTGTAGCGACTCAGAATCTAAACGTTTTCTGAAAGAGAAATTAACCTGGCTAAATAACCAGTAAAAAGGCGGTTTTTTCACCATTGCGGGAGTAGTATTGCGACGGGTGCCTGATGCTTTCTGAGCTCAGGCAGGTCTGGAGATGCAGAAAGCAAAAGCCCCGGAGATGTTTCCATCAACCGGGGCTACCACTCCAAACCCAAACATTTGGATGGTAGCCTCTTCTTAGCAAGGAGGCAATGACATGCTTAACAAGTACGCCTTTGCGGCGATCCTGGTACTGGGCTTAACTGTGCTGGGCGTCACATTTCTGGTTCATGAGCAGTTGTGCGAACTGAGCTTTAAGGAAGGTGGCAGAGAACTGAAAGCTGTTCTCGCTTGCGAAGTGAAGAAGTAGCGGTATGCGGGGAGTAATCCCCGCCTATCCAGATGTCGGTTTGGTGCAGGCACCCGTTTATTTGCCCCGTCTGGTTTATCGCCAGGCGGGGCATTTTTATATCTGCAGAGTGAGAGTACTCATCTAAAGAGACATTTTTTGCAGCGATCTAAACGTATTCTGAAAGAGTAATTCAACTGGCTAAATTACCAGTGAAAGGCGGTTTTTTCACCATTGCGGGAGTAGTATTGCGACGGGTGCCTGATGCTTTCTGAGCTCAGGCAGGTGCGGAGATGCAGAAAGCAAAAGCCCCGGAGATGTTTCCATCAACCGGGGCTACCTACCCAAACCTCAACAATTTGGATGGTAGCCTCTTCTTAGCAAGGAGGCAATGACATGCTTAACAAGTACGCCTTTGCGGCGATCCTGGTACTGGGCTTAACTGTGCTGGGAGTCACATTTCTGGTTCATGAGCAGCTATGCGAACTGAGCTTTAAGGAAGGTGGCAGAGAACTGAAAGCTGTTCTCGCTTGCGAAGCGAAGAAGTAGCGGTATGCGGGGAGCATTCCCCGCCTATCCAGTTGTCGGTTTGGTACAGGCACCCGTTTATTTGCCCCGTCTGGTTTATTGCCAGGCGGGGCATTTTTACGCCCGTACTCGCTTAACCGTCTCCTGCCAGGCTTGCCAGCGGGTCTGCAATCGGACGTGGCGCGCCATGTCCGGCATAAACGTCACATGCTCCGGCAGATACTGGCGCAGCTGCGCGGTGGTCAGGTGAAACAGCGCTTTACGCGCCAGCAGTGCCGCGCCCATCGCCGAGAGTTCCGCCACGTCGCTGCGCATCACCGGGCAGCCGAGAAGGTCCGCCTGGTACTGCATCAGCCAGTCGTTTTTCGTCGGCCCGCCGTCGACCATCAGCGCGTTCAGGGTGAAGCCAGGATGGACGCGCATCGCCTCAACGACATCAGCAATCTGATAGGCAATCGACTCCAGCGCCGCGCGGATCAGGTGCGCGCGTTTCACGCCGCGGCTCAGGCCGTGGATCATCCCCCGGGCATTCTCATCCCACCAGGGCGCGCCAAGGCCGGTGAGCGCCGGCACAAAATAGACCCCGAGCGTCGAGTCCACCGAGCGGGGGAGGGTGTTGAGTTCGTGGGCCAGCTCCGCCTGCGACAGCTCGCTTAAGCCGGTGCTGTCCGCCATCCAGGCCACCGCGTCGCCGGTGTGGGGAATATTGCCCTCCAGCCCGTAGACCAGCGAATCGCCGTCATGCCATGCCACGGTGGTGGCCAGGACGCTGACGTCGCTGCGGGCGGAATCCACCGGCGCCATCACCGACGAGCCGGTGCCGTAGGTCGCTTTCACGCACCCTTCCGCGCCCAGACCGTGGGCAAACAGCGCGGCGTGGGAGTCGCCGATCATCGCCATCACCGGCAGTCCATCAGGAATGGACGGGCAGCCGCGTGTGTAACCAAACAGGCCGCTGGAGGGTTTGATGTCCGGCAGCGCCGCGCGCGGAATGCCAAACAGCGACAGCATCTGTGGGTCCCAGTCGGCGCTGTGCAGGCTCATCAGCTGGGTACGGGCGGCGTTGGCGTAGTCGCAGCAGAAAGCGTCCCCCTGCGTCAGTTGCCACAGCAGCCAGCTGTCAACGGTGCCGAGGCAGATCTCCCCCCGGGCGGCGCGCCGTGCGCCGTCGGGGGTGTTATCCAGCAGCCAGCGCATTTTAGAGGCCGAAAACAGCGGCGCGATGGGCAGGCCCGTTGCCGCCTTGATCTGCGGGCCGTGGCCCTGCTCACGCAGTTGATGGCAAAAGGCCGCGGTGCGGGAACACTGCCAGCTCAGCGCCGGGGCGACAGGGTTACCGGTCGCCCGATCCCAGCCCACCACGGTTTCACGCTGGTTGCTGATTGCCAGCGCGGCAACCCGTTCCACCCCGACGGTAGCAATGGCGCGGGCCACTACCTTAAGGGAGGCCTCCACCAGCAGTTCGGCGGATTGTTCCACCCAGCCTTCGTGCGGGGTCTGGATCGCCAGCGCCCGGGAGAAGCTCGCCACCACATGCCCGTTCCCATCCAGCGCCACCGCTTTGGCATTGGTGGTGCCCTCATCGAGCGCGATGATGATGTCCTTGTTCACCGACATAGTGGCCTCCTGCCTTAGCGATGAAGATAGGTTGAGACGCCGAGGTAGCGGGTGAACGCCTCGTGCAGGATCTCCGCGCTGGCGGAGTGGTTCATCGCCACGTGATGTTCAAAGCCGTTGCGGCAGATCCAGTTCAGCAGGTTCTCCAGATGCGGCACCTGGATCACCGCCCGGCAGCCCACCGTGTCCAGCGGATCGTCCACCGACTGGCCCTGGCCCACGTAGGCTTTGATTTCTCCGGTCAGATCGTCGGTGCTCAGGCGGAAGTAGGTCAGCGGCCCGCTTTTCAGGCGGCCATGCACCGCGCCGCAGGTGTTCTCTTTCCCGACCGTGGTGCCGATGATGTCGGCGGTGCCCATGTGCGGCGATTCGAGGCTGGAGGCGGCGAAGTTACCGCAGTGGAACAAGACGCATTTGTCGCGATCGTCGCCGAAGTTGTTATTCCAGTCGGCAATCGAGGCCGGATTCATGTTGCTGCTGGCGAGGGCGAACATGGAGAGCGCGCCCATCACGTCCACTTCACAGGCGCTCGGCATCAGCTGGCCGGACATCACGCTCATGATCGAGCAGACGTTGATCCCGAGGTTCTCCTGCAGGGAGGTCCAGCACTGGATCGCCGTGGTGTCGATGTCGTTAGCGACCACCCACTCGCTGATCACCACAAACAGCTTCGCCATGGTCACCAGCTTCTCCGGTGGAATGCGGCTGGCGTCGGCGTTGTCGATCAGGATCCGGCGTTTTTCATCCACGCGGATGTCGTCATCGCGCAGGGTTTTGATCCGGGTAAAGACTTCAGACAGGTCGAGGGTTTCCACGGCAATGCCCAGGCGTTCCAGCAATTTTTCGCTGTAGCGCACGGTGTTAAAGCCCGCCGGACGGGCGCCAATCGCCCCCACGCGCACTCCACGCATGCTGCTCACCACGCGGCAGACCTGCTCGAAACGCCTCAGATCCTGCTCAAACACCTCGCCGTTGAGGGCGCAGACGTGCTGGGTGGTGAGGGTAAAGGGAATGCCGTACTGGCGCAGGTTATTGCACAGGGAGATCTTGCCGCAGAAGCTGTCCCGGCGGGTCGCCAGCCCCATTTTATCGAGGTTGTCCTCTTCGGCCTGCACCAGCACCGGCACGTTCAGGCCGGAGAGGCGCAGGGTTTCGGCGATGGCTTTTTCATCGCCAAAGTTAGGCAGTAGCACCACCACGCCGTGAATGCTGTCGCGATGGGCACGAAACAGTTCGGCACAGGCTTTGGCGTCCTGACGGGTTTCCACCCCGCCGAGCTCGGTCTGGCTGGGATCGAGCATAATGGTGTTGATACCCAGACGGCCAAACAGGGCGATGGCCTGCTCGCGTGCTTCCGCCACCAGATAGCTCGGGAAAAATCCGCGGTTGCCGATGACCACGCCCATCGTCAGTTGTTGAGGAATTCGGGACATTGCTTTTCTCTCCAGTAAGATGTTGTTGTTATTTTCAGCAAACCTGTCGCGTCAGCATTTCCCGGGCGTGCTTCACCACCCCAGCGACATCGATCTCATGCCTTGCCCGCGTTGACGCTCTGTCGGCGGCAATCGCGTATTGTCCATCCGGGATCCCCAGACGTTTCAGCGGCACGGCGCAACCCGCTTCGGCCAGCACTTCGGCCACCAGGCTGCCGACGCCGCCGTTGACGTTATGCTCCTCGACGCTCACCACCGCCTTGCAGGGGGCGAGGGTGGCCAGCAGCTGTTGGGTATCACAGGGACGAATAGATGGAACGCTGATAACAGTGGCGTCAATACCTTCTTCCGCGAGTTGTGCGGCAGCTTCCACAATTTCATGCACCGTCGATCCCATCGCCACCAGCGCCACGTCATGACCGGTGCGCAGAACGTCGATTTTGCCTGGCGCAAAACGGTAGCTGTCGTCGTGCAGTTCCGGCAGGGCTTTGCCGTCGAGGCGGATATAGACCGGGCCGACGTGGTCAAGGGCGTAGTCGATGATCTGGCGGCACTCGTTTGGGCTCGACGGGGCGTAAATTTCGATATTGCCGAAACCGCGCATAATGGCGATATCGTCGATGCTGTGGTGGGTGCTGGCGAGGGGGCCGTAGCTGGCCCCGGCGTTCAGGCCGAACAGCTTCACGTTGGTATTGTTGTAGCAGATGTCGACTTTGATCTGCTCGTTAGCGCGGGAAATCAAAAACGGCGCCGCGTTGCAGGTGACGGCAATCTTGCCGCCAATCGCCAGACCGGCCGCCGCGCCAACCAGCGTCTGCTCGGCGATGCCGACGTTCACCAGACGCCCCGGAAAACGCTGCATAAACGGGGAGATTTTTGCCGTGGAGGTCGAGTCCGCCACCACCGGCACCAGGTCCACGCCGCGTTCAACGGCATCAATAAAGGCATCAACCATCACCGTGGCGAGGTGTTCGCTATTACTCATCTTTCAGTTCCTCCAGCGCCAGTTCAACTTCTTCCCCTTTCGGCACCCGGTGGTGCCATTCAGGCCGTCCCTGAATAAATGAAATCCCCGCCCCCTTGGTGGTATGGGCGATCACCACGTGCGGTTTGCCGTTGGGCTTCAGCCCTTCCAGGGTGGCGACCACGTCGGCCATGTCGTTGCCGTCGCAGGCGGTTACTTCCAGACCGAAGGCTTTCCACTTCTCATCCAGCGGATCGGTGTTGAGGATCTCTTTGGTGGAGCCCGCCAGCTGGAGGTTATTTTTGTCGTTGATAATAAAGAGGTTATCCAGCTGGTAGTGGGAGGCCACCAGCGCGGCTTCCCAGTTGCTGCCTTCCGCCAGCTCGCCGTCGCCGGTCACCACAAACACCCGGCGCTTGCTGTTGTTGCGTTTTGCCGCCAGGGCGATCCCCACCGCCACCGGCAGGCCATGACCCAGCGCGCCGGTGTTCAGCTCAATACCCGGGGTTTTATGTTTCACCGGATGGCCGGGCAGGTGAGAGTCGGCATGCTGATAGGTGGATAACCACTCGACGGGAATAAACCCGGCTTCGGCCAGCACGCAGTAGTAACCGCCCACCGCGTGGCCTTTCGACTGGATGTAGATATCACGTTCATCGCTCTCCTGAAGTGCCGGGGAGCAGTTCAGAATGCGGAAGTAGAGGGCGGTGAGCAGTTCGACCTGCGACAGATCGGCCCCGGTATGGCCGCCCGCCGGGCTTTCGGCATTCAGCACGATGATCCGGCGACGAATCGAGCGTGCCCGGGTTTCGAGCTCCGCGATGGAGAGCGAAAACGGATTCATAACATACCTCCTGAATTTATAATCTGTTGTGAATAATTATTCCAGCCGGGTAAGTGATTTCCCTGTTCTCTCTGTCAGAGCAGGGATTTATGACCGCTTTGAATATATATTCAATGCTGATTTATTATTCATAAGATGTAAGATATGCCCAGTCAGAGGGTTTGTCTACGGTTTGAGCGGGCAAATTTCGAAGAAAGGAGAAAAGGATCACATTTGCCTGGCGGATCGGGCGGGTGCTTGCTTGTTAAATATTCAGTGATGAATAAAAATAACGACAGCCGATTAAGGGGAACGTTATGTCGAAACAGGATGAACAGCGATTGCTGGTGAAGATCGCCACACTTTACTACAGCGAGAATAAAAAGCAGTCCGAGATTGCCTCCCTGCTGCACCTCTCGCAGTCCTTCGTGTCGCGGGCGCTGACGCGCTGCCAGAAAGAGGGGCTGGTGAAGATTACCGTCGTTCAGCCGACCAATATTTTCGTCTCGCTGGAAAAGGCGCTGGAAGAGCAGTACGGCATCCGCCAGGCGATTGTGGTGGACGTAGGCGAAGAGCCCACCGGGGCGCAGATTAAGCACGCCATCGGCAGCGCGGCGGCGCACTACGTTGAAACCCGTCTGCGCCCGGAAGACTTGGTAGGGATCTCCTCCTGGAGCAGCACCATCCGCTGCATGGTGGATGAGATGCACCCGCAAAATATCCGCGCCGCAGGGGTGATCCAGTTGCTGGGCGGCGTGGGTCCGAACGGCAACGTGCAGGCGACGATCCTCACCCAGCAGCTGGCGGCGCACCTTGGCTGCCCGGCTGGGCTGCTACCGTCCCAGAGCATCGAACACTCCGTTGAAGAGCGCGCCCGGCTGGTGAGCAGCCCGGACGTGGCGGCGGTGGTGGGTAAATTCGCCGAAGTGGATGTGGCGATTGTCGGCATCGGCGAGCTGGAGCCGTCGCAGCTGCTGAAAAACTCCGGCAACTACTACACCGAAGAGATGCTCAAACTGCTGGCCGAACGCGGGGCGGTGGGGGATATCTGCCTGCACTACTACGACGCCAACGGCGAGCCGGTGCTGAGCGCGGAAGAAGATCCGGTGATTGGTATGGAGCTGGCGCAGATCCGCGCCTGCCCGCAGGTGATTGCCCTGGCCGGTGGGGAAGAAAAACGCAACGCCATCCGCGGGGCGCTGGAAGGGAAGTATATCGATGTGTTGATCACCGATTACCCGACGGCGCGGAGTTTGTTGAAAGCATAGAAAAATGCCCGGCGGCGCTGCGCTTGCACGGGCCTACAGGGTTTTCCAGGCCGGGTAAGGCGAAGCCGCCACCCGGTACAAATCCCGCACCCATGCCCGGATTGCAGCTTTTGTAGGCCGGGTAAGGCGAAGCCGCCACCCGGTACAAAGACCGCACCCATGCCCGTTTTGCAGATTTTGTAGGCCGGGTAAGGCGAAGCCGCCACCCGGCACAAAGACCGCACCCATGCCCGGTTTGCAGTTTTTGTAGGCCGGGTAAGGCGAAGCCGCCACCCGGCATCAATCCCGCACCCATGCCCGGATTGCAGCTTTTAGGCCGGGATCGGTGCGGCCTGATGCCCTCACCCTGGCCCTCTCCTTTGGTCCGAGGGTACAAACATTAAAAACGGCAACCTGGTTGCTGTTTTGCTTTTACTTCCCTTCCATCACCGCCTTTTGCGCTACCACGGCTGCTTTCTGCTGCATCCGGTTTTGCATCTGGTCGATGATCACCGCCACGATAATCACTATCCCTTTGATCACCATCTGCCAGAATTCGCTGACGCCCATCATCACCAGGCCGTCGGCCAGAAAGCCGATAACAAAGGCCCCGATCAGCGTCCCGAGAATGGTGCCGCGGCCCCCGGCAAGCGACGTGCCGCCCAGCACCACCGCGGCGATGGCGTTCATCTCAAACGCGGTGCCGTTCGCCGGATGGCTCGCCAGCAGCTGCGCGGAGACCACAATCCCGGCGATGGCGGCGCAGAAACCGGACAGGGTATAGACCAGTACTTTCACCTGCTTGACCCGCACCCCGGAGAGTTCTGCCGCACGCTCGTTATCACCGATGGCGTACACGTGGCGGCCAAACGGCAGGCGGCGGGCGATATAAGCGATCACCAGCGCCAGGACGATCATCATCCAGATGGCCCACGGAATGCCGAGCAGCGTTCCGGCGCCAATCTCATCGAAACCGGTATTCCCCAGCTGCGGGTTGCCGGAGAGCCCCGGGAAGGTCTGGCCGTCGGAGGTCAGCATCGCCGCCCCGCGCAGCACGTACATGGTGCCTAGGGTGCAGATAAAGGGCGCGACGTTGTAGCGGGTGATGATCCAGCCGTTCATCGCCCCTATCAGTGCGCCAATTAGTAGCACAACGGGCACAATCACCCACACGCTCGGGAAGATGGCGATGCCAAACATCGGCAGCACAATCCCTTTGGTGATCATCCACCCAGCGATCATCCCGCACAGCCCGAGGGTTGCGCCAATGGACAGGTCGATCCCGGCGGTGATAATCACGAAGGTGATCCCCAGCGCCAGGAAGGCGTTGATGGCGATATGCTTAATCATGATCACCAGGCTGCCGGCGGAGAGAAAGCCCGGCACGGTCATGGTGAAGAAGCCGACAATCAGGAACAGCGCAATGAAGGTGCGCATTTTCAGCAGCAGCAGGAGGAGTTTTTCCCGGGAAGGCGCGGCCCCTTTTTGCGGCGTCAGCGCGACAGACTGTGTTGTTTTCATCTTAGAACCCCTGAGCACTTGCGGTTACCAGTGCCGATTCTTCGGCCCGATCGCGAACAATATCGGCGGTGAGTTTGCCGCCGGACATCACCAGAATGCGGTCAGATACCGCCATAATCTCTTTCAAATCCGAGGTGGAAAAGACCACCGCAATGCCCTGCTGCGAGAGCTGCACCATCATGCGGAACACGTCGGCTTTGGCCCCCACGTCGATGCCGCGCGTCGGCTCGTCGAGGAACAGCACCTTCGGGTTGGTCAGCAGCGAGCGGCCAATCACCACCTTCTGCTGGTTGCCGCCGCTGAGCGCCTGGATCTCCACCTCCGGGGTCGAGACCTTAATCGACAGGTTGCCGATGGTGCTGGCCACCACCTCCTGCTCGGCCTTTTGCGCGATGGCAAAGCCGCGCTGTAGCCGACGCCACAGGCTGGCGATGGTCAGATTGCTGGCGACCGACGAGCCGGGGAAAATCCCGGTGCGCTTGCGGTCTTCCGGTACCAGGCTCATCCCCATGCGGATGCGCTCGGCGGTGGTCAGCCGCTGGGGCACCGGTTTACTGTCGAGCCACAGCTTGCCGAGATAGTTGCGTTCGGTGCCGAGCATGCACTCGAACAGCTCGGTGCGCCCGGCCCCCATCAGGCCGTAGATCCCGACGATCTCCCCGGCGTTCACCTGGAAACTCACGTCGTTCACCACCGTATTCCCGGCGGCGTTCACGCAGGTAATGTGCTCCGCCTCCAGCACCGGCGCGCCAAAGGTGCGACCCGGCTCGAGGAAATTGCTCACCGGATCGCTGCCCAGCATCTCGCGCACGATCCAGGGCACGTCGATCTCCTGCACCTTCGCCTCGGCCTGGAACTTGCCGTCGCGCAGAATGGTGATCACATCCCCTATCGCCATCAGCTCTTCCAGCCGGTGGGAGATATAGATGATGGTGACCCCCTGGCGGGTCAGCTCGCGGATCACCCGAAACAGGATCTCCACCTCGGTTTTGCTGAGCGCCGAGGTGGGCTCGTCGAGGATCAGGATGTCGGCGTCCTCGGCCAGGGCTTTGGCGATCTCAATCAGCTGCTGCTGTCCGACCTTCAGGTTGCCCACCAGCTCGCGCGGAGAGATAGGCTGATCGAGGCGTTTTAGCAGCTCTGCGGTGCGGGACTCCTGCTCTGCCTCGTTGATCGGCATGACCCCTTTTTGCAGCTCGCGGCCAAGAAAAACGTTCTCCGCCACGTTGAGGTTTTCAAACAGGTTCAGCTCCTGGTGCACCATGCCAATCCCGTGGCGGGCGGCATCCCGGGTACTGGCGAACGTCACCTGTTTGCCGTTGAGCCACATCTCGCCGAGGCTCGGCTGCTGGACGCCGGCAAGGATCTTCATCAGCGTCGATTTCCCGGCCCCGTTCTCGCCGATAATCACGTTCACTTTGCCGCGCCAGACGCGGTAATCGACCTTATCCAGCGCCACGGTGCCGGGAAACAGCATCGAGATCCCGTGGGTGCTGAGGATAATGTCATCTGCCGGGCTCTCGCTCATCACGGCGTCTCCTGTTTCAGTTCCAGCGCCGTCGCATCAACCGCTTTGCCCGCGTTCAGGGTAGCGGCGAACAGGACGGTGGCATCTTTGCCGCTCCAGCTGTCGTCGATTTTCGGCAGATGCTTCACCGCCTCGCGGTTCAGGGCGCGGGAGAGCTGGGCATACTGCACCTGGTTGGTAAATTCATCGAAGCGGAACCCGGCGGCGTCACGGATGGCGTTGCCGCGCATCACCGGCCCGCTCTGGATCTCCACCGGCTGGCCGTTCACCGTCATCACCAGCTTCTGCTCGCGTTCGTTGCTGGCATCCACGCGCTCCACCTTGCCGGTCAGGCGCACGAAGACGCTCTGTGGTTTGGCCGCAGGGGCGTTCAGCTGGGTGGAGAGGGCGCTGGCGTCCAGGGCATGATCCCTGGCGACGTCGAGGATCCGCGGCTGCCAGGTTTGTTGCGCGATCTGCTGTGGGGTCTTGTTGTCAAAGCTCGCTTTGGCATTGGGATCGGCAGGCATAATCGGCTTGCCGAACTCATCCAGATCCACCACGGTGCAGGCCGTCAGCAACAGGGCGGCAGCGCCTGTCAGCGCGGCGCCCCATTGTGTTAAACGCATACTGCCTCCGCTTATTTGCTGAGGTTAAACAGGTTCAGCTTGCTGGCGTTGGACTCGTCGATCAGCACGCAGTCCATCAGCTGCTTCTCGTCTTTTTGCGCTTTGCCATTTTTCAGGTAGTAGTCGGCCTGCTCAACGGCCATCTGGGCCTGCTGCCAGCCCGGCTGCAGCACCGTGGCTTTGATGTTGCCTTTTTTCAGGATCGAGTCGCGGGTGTAGTCGCTGCCGTCAAAGCCGACCACAATCACGTTGTTTTTCCCGGCGGCCTTCAGCGCGGCTTCGGCACCCAGCGCCATGGTGTCGTTACCGGAGATCACGCCCACGATATCCGGGTTGGTCTGCAGGATGGCTTCCATACGGGTGAAGGCTTCGGTCTGGCTCCAGTTGGCGGTCTGCTGCGCCACCATCTTCATGTCCGGGTAGTCGTCGATCACATCGTGGTAGCCCTGGGAGCGCACGCCCGCGTTGGTGTCCGACGGACGGCCCAGCAGCTCAACGTATTTACCTTTGCCGTCCAGCAGCTTGACGAACTTCTCTGCACCGAGCTGCGCACCCTGATAGTTGTTCGAGACAATCTGCGCCACCGCCACGCCGGTTTTGTTGATTTCACGATCGATCAGGAAGGCAGGGACGCCTGCCGCTTTGGCCTTCTCCAGCGGACCGACGGTGGCATCGGCCCCGGCGTTGTCCAGAATGATCGCTTTCGCCTTACGGGCGATGGCGGTCTCAATCAGCTGGTTCTGTTTGTTCACGTCATCGTCGTGCGAGGCGACCAGCGTGGTGTAACCCAGCTCTTTCGCCTTCGCCGCCGCGCCGTCGGCTTCAGCCTTGAAGAACGGGTTGTCGTGTGAGGGGGTAATAATCGCAATGAGTCCGTTATCGGCGGCAAACAGAGAGCCGGAAGCGGCGATCATTGAGGCCAGTAAAGCGGATTTTACAAAGGTCTTGTTCATTCTTTTTCTCCACATTGAATATTTATTCAATAATGATTTATTATTCAATGTAACGATAAGTCTGCCTGATTAAACTGTCTACGGTTCAGGCCGCTAATTTGTTTAAAAGGAGAAAAGGATCACGATCCTGAGCAATTATTCATCACAGATCAGGGTGACAACCGTGGCGTCCGAACGCAGCCAGTGCGCGGTAAATGCCTGATTTTGTGCAAAGGGGGGAAGGGGGCGGGTCAGTATTAAAGTCAGGGTGTCGTTGGTCAGAGCCGTGACGCGGGCGGACTCAAACCCCATCCAGGCCTGCACCTGAGGGAAGAGCGCTTTGAACAGACTCTCTTTGGCGCTGAACGCCAGGGTAAAGGCCAGGGAGAAGGGAAGACCGCACCCGGCCAGCACCCGGGCTTCCTGAACATCAATGACCCCGTCCTGAATCTCACGGGCTTCGCTTTCATCGATAATCGCCTCGCAATCAACCCCAATAAGGCCACCTTCGCGGCAGATCGCCACAGCCAGCGTGCCGCTGTGGGAGAGGCTACCGCTCACCCCCACAGGCCACAGCGGTTCCCCGCTGCTGCCGATGGCGGGAATGGCCTGGCGGTTCAGGGCGTGGAAGGCAGCGATGCGCCCGGCCAGATGGTCGGCTTTGCGCTTGCGCCCGGCGTCAGCCAGCTGGTGGTGGTGCGGGAGCCAGAGCAGATCGGCGTCGGTAAAGGTGGCCGGATCGAAGGTGATGCGGTGAAGGGTCTGCCCGGCGAGAAGAAATGTGGAGTGGTGAGTGTGCATGTTCTTCTCGCCGTGGACAAAAGGAGAGGTATTTTAGCCTGGTGTGACTCAGGAGAGGACGTTTTTGTCGATCCCCAGGCGTTTCATCCGCGACAGCAGGGTGGTGCGCTTGAGCCCCAGACGCTGGGCTGCGCCCCGTGGCCCGGCGATCACCCCGTTGGTCTCTTTCAGCACCCGCAAGATGTGCTGATACTCCTCTTCCCCTTCGCGGATATCGCTGACGGGCGCTTCCGGCGCGGCACTGCTGGCGCGCTGGAAATCGATATCCGGCATCGAAAGCTGCAGGACGTTACCGCGCGTCAGCAGCACCGCCCGCTCAATGACGTTTTCCAGCTCGCGCACGTTGCCGGGCCACTCCATCCGGCTGAGCTGGCGCAGGGTGTCCGCCGGAATGCTGTCGATGTTGCGCCCCAGCCGGTGGGCAATCTTGAAGGTGAAAGATTTCACCAGCAGGGGAATATCTTCCGGGCGCTCGCGCAGCGGCGGGAGGTAGATCGGGAAGACGTTCAGACGGTAATAGAGATCGCTGCGGAACTCGCGGTCGGCCACCATCTTCGTCAGGTCGCGGTTGGTGGCGGCAATCAGGCGCACGTCGGTGTGGATGATGCGGTTGCTGCCGAGGCGCTCAAACTCCTGCTCCTGCAGCACCCGCAGCAGTTTGGGCTGGAGTTCGATGGGCATATCGCCCACTTCGTCGAGGAACAGGGTGCTTTTGTCCGCCAGCTCAAAGCGGCCGATGCGCTGGGCGCTGGCCCCGGTAAAGGCCCCGCGCTCGTGACCAAACAGGTCGCTCTCCAGCAGGCCGGCAGGCATCGCCGCGCAGTTCATCTTCACCATCCGCCTGTCGCTGCGTCCGCTCAGGTTGTGGATGGCGCGGGCGATCAGCTCCTTGCCGGTGCCGGTCTCGCCAAGGATCAGGACGGTGCTGTTGCTCTGGGCCACCATCTCCACCTGCTTCATCACCGTCATCATGGCGCTGCTGCGGCCGATGATTTCGCCGAAGTCGGTGGCGACGTTGTTGATCTGCTCGGTCAGGGCCAGATTCTCATCGATCAGCCGCTCCTTGAGGTGGCTGATTTCCCGGTAGGAGAGGGCGTTATCCACGGCGATGGCGACACGTTCGGCGATCTGGTTCAGCAGCTTCAGGTTGGTGGGGGTGAACACCTGAGCCTTGCACTGGGCCAGCTTCAGGGTGCCGAGCACGCGGTCGCGGAACATCAGCGGGAACAGGCACAGGGTCTGATCCTGCTCGCCCCACATATCAAACAGCATGCGTTCGTAGGGGGCGTGCTGATCCCGGTGGTGCAGGTTAAGCATCAGCATCTGCTTGTTACGCATCACTTTTTCAGAAAGCGTACCCTTCTCATCCACCTCGCTCTGGTCGTGCAGGGGGGCATCTTTGTCCAGATAGTGGGTGGAGTAGACGATGAGCTTCCCTTTGCGGTCGCTGCGCAGCACCATGCTGATGGAATCAATGCCGAAGTTGCGCTGAATTTCGCGGGAAACTTCCATCACCAGCTCATCAAGGTCGAGCTTCGACAGCACGGCGTTGGTGATGGCGACCAGCAGGCGAAAATCGTTACGCTCCCGCCACAGCAGATCGTAGCTGTCGCTGTTGTGCAGCCGGGCCTGGATCTGCTCGACGGCCAGCCCGGCCGCCTGGGTCAGGGTCTGCAGGCGGGAAAAATCGGTATCCGTCCAGGGCACATCCCGGGTGCGCAGAAACTCGCAGCCGCCCAGAATGCGGCCGTCGGCGGCAATCGGCGTCAGGCAGTAGTGGGCGAACGAGGGATAGCGGTCGAGGGCGGCCAGCTGCGGCCAGGTCTCCTGGAAGGTCGCCGCCGTGCAGTGCAGCACGTCCGGGCGCGAAAGCATGCGGCGGAAAGGGCCGTTCGCCAGCATCGGCTCATCTTCATAGCGGATATCGCAACCCTGGTCGTCGGTGCAGTAGAGATAAACCCGGCGCGATTCCGACTGCCAGAGCAGTATGTGGACGCTATCGGCGAGGTTTATCTGCCGGACGTGCTGGGTCAGCGCCTGCGCCAGGGCGCAAAGATCGGTCTGTTGCAGCAGGGTACGGGTAATATCGAACAGTCCTTGATCGATGGGATCGTTCGTGGGTGTATACGACATGCGTTATATCCAGAGTATCCAGAAAAATGAGCGGCTTATGCGCCGCCCGAATCAGCAAATACGCGGCAGTGGCTCGCTGTGGGGCAAATTCAGCGTCCGTTTTACGCCGTACAGCCCGGTGAGTCGTACCCCTTTGTGCTCAACCACCTCGCCGATAATGGCGGCGTTCCTTCCCAGAGGATGTGCCCGCAGCAGCGCCAGCACCCGTTCGGCGGCCTGGCGTTCCACCACGATAGCCAGCTTGCCTTCGTTGGCGAAGTTGAGCGGGTCAAGGCCCAGCAGCTCGCACGCGCCGCGCACGGCGGGCTTCACCGGCAGACTGCCTTCCTGTATTTCAATCCCGCAGCCGCTGCTGGCGGCAAATTCGTGGGCCACGGCATTCACCCCGCCGCGGGTGGCATCGCGCAGGGCTTTGATGCCGGGCTTGCCGCGCAGGGCCTGAATCAGCGGGGTCAGCACCGCGCAGTCGCTCTGCAGATCGCCTTCCAGCCCTAAGCCTTCGCGCAGATTCAGGATCGTGGCGCCATGATCGCCCAGGGTGCCGCTTACCAGCAATACATCACCGGCGTGAATCTGACGCATCCCCCAGTTTACCCCCTCGGGAACGGAACCGATACCTGCGGTATTAATAAACACCTTATCCGCCGCGCCGCGCGGGACGACTTTGGTATCGCCGGTGACGATGGTGATGCCCGCCGCCGCGGCGGTGGCGGCCATGCTGGTAACGATGCGCTCAAGGGTCGCCATCTCCAGCCCCTCTTCGAGGATAAACCCGCAGGAGAGCCAGCGCGGAATGGCTCCGCTTACCGCCACGTCGTTGGCGGTGCCGCAGACCGCCAGCTTGCCGATATCGCCGCCGGGGAAGAACAGCGGGTCAATCACGTAGCTGTCGGTGGAGAAGGCCAGCCGGTCGCCCTGAGCGGTCAGCTCGTGCAGCGGAATGCGGGCCTGATCTTCCTGTTCATCCAGCAGCGGGTTGCTGAAGGCGCGCATAAAAAGCTCGCCGATCAGCTGCTGCATCGCCTGTCCGCCGCTGCCGTGGGCGAGGGTAATCTGTTTCAACTTTCACACTCCTGAGAACGGTACTGATACCAGGCGCTGCACGCCCCTTCCGATGAGACCATCAGCGCGCCAAAGGCGCTTTGCGGCGTACATTTCCCGCCAAACAGCGGGCACTGCGCCGGTTTGCAGCGTCCGGTCAGCACCTCGCCGCAGCGCGCTTCGGGGTCGTCACACACCGCCTGCGCCTGGGGGCTGAAGTGACGTTCGGCGTCGAACTGGCGATACGCCTCGGTAAGGTGCACGCCGGAGTGGGAGATCACTCCCAGCCCGCGCCATTCGCTGTCGCCCTCCACGCCAAACACCTCGGCGATGGCGGCCTGGGCCACGGCGTTGCCCGCTTCCGGTACGATGCGGCGGTACTGATTTTCCACCTGGCTTATGCCAGCGATCTTCTGCTCCACCAGCATCAACACGCCCTGGAGCAGATCCACCGGCTCAAAACCGGCCACCGCCAGCGGGCGCTGATGCTCGGCGGGGATAAAATCGTAGGCGTGAGTGCCAATCACCATGCTGACGTGTCCAGGGGCCAGGAAGGCGTCGATGCCGTTTTCCGGCTGCTCCAGCAGGCTTTTCAGGACCGGGATCAGCGTGATGTGCTGGCAGAAAAAGAAGAAGTTCTGCACGTTCGCCGCTTTTGCCTGCCGCAGGGTCAGGGCGGTGGCGGGCATGGTGGTTTCAAACCCCAGCCCGAAGAACACCACTTTGCGATCCGGGTTCTGCTGAGCCAGCTTCAGGGCGTCGGCGGGGGAGTAGATGATCCGCACGTCCGCCCCGCGCATCCGGGCATCCAGCAGCGAGCCGTTTTTCCCCGGGACCCGCATCGCGTCGCCGAAGGTGCAGAAGATCACCTCCGGGTGGCTGGCGATTTCGATGCAGGTGTCGATCCGCCCCATCGGCAGGACGCAGACCGGGCAGCCGGGGCCGTGAATAAACTCAATGTTGTCGGGCAGGAGCTGGTCCAGCCCGAACTTAAAGATGGCGTGGGTGTGCCCGCCGCACACCTCCATAATGCGCAGCGGACGCGCGGCGGTGTAGGTTAAAAGCTCAGCCCTGGCTTTCAGGGCCGCGATCAGCTGCATTACCTTTTGCGGGTCGCGGTATTCATCAACAAAGCGCATCAGCGGGACTCCTCGCCAAACAGCAGCGACCCGACGTCCGGCTCCACTTCGAACATATTTTGCAGGGCGGCGAGGGTATCCAGCGCCTCCGCTTCGTCAATCACGCTCATGGCAAAGCCGACGTGGACCAGCACCCACTGCCCGAGACGGCTGTTGCCGCTTTCGTCACAATCGCCCACCAGGGTCAGATCCACGTCGCGCAGCACGCCGCAAACTTCGACGCTGGCCTGCATTCCGTCATGAATGGCGCTGATTTTTCCAGGAACGCCTATGCACATCGTTGCGCCTCCAGCCAGGCAAGCCAGGCGTCCATCCCGTCGCCGCGGGTGGCGGAGACTAACAGAATCTCAATCTCCGGGTTCACTTCCCGGGCGGCGGCGAGGCATTTTTCCACGTCAAAGCTGAGGTACGGCAGCAGGTCGACCTTATTGAGCAGCATGATCGACGCGGCGGCGAACATATGCGGGTACTTGAGCGGCTTGTCCTCGCCCTCCGTGACGGAGAGCACCGCCACCTTGTGACGCTCGCCGAGATCGAAGCTGGCCGGGCAGACCAGATTGCCGACGTTTTCAATAAACATGATGCCGCCATCCGCGAGCGGCAGGCGCGCCATCGCGTCCCCGATCATCTGCGCGTCGAGGTGACAGCCCTTGCCGGTGTTCACCTGAATGGCGGGCGTGCCGGTGGCGCGGATCCGCTCGGCGTCGTTAACGGTCTGCTGATCGCCTTCGATCACCGCGCAGGGCACCTGCTGCTGTAAGCGCTTTAAGGTCTCGGTCAGCAGGGTGGTTTTACCGGAGCCGGGGCTGGAGACCAGATTGAGCGCCAGCTGGTGACGGGCGCTGAACAGGGTGCGGTTGCGCCGGGCAATCGCATTGTTTTTGCCGAGCACGTCCATCTCGATGTCGACCATTTTGCGCTGGCTGAGGCCGGGCGCATGGGTGCCCGCTTCGCCGTGGCCGTAATGCAGCTGGCCTTCAAGCGGCTCGGCAGGGGCAAAAGCCTGAGCGTCCACGCGGGTGATGCGCAGCGCCGGGCGTGTGGCCGGCGCAAAGGGGGCGCTGCGAAAAGCGGAGTGAGGATTATGCTCGTCGCCTTCAATATAGAGGTTGCCCTGATCGCAACCGCAGGTGGTACACATGGTTTACTCCTGTTCAATTTCCAGACGCGTGATATGCAGCCCGTCGTCGGCGACGATATTCAGGTTTGCTCCGCCGCACTGCGGGCAGAGGCGTACGCGGTGGGTCACCAGCTCGACGTACGCTTTGCAGTCCTGACACCAGCACTCCGCCTGCTGCTCTTCGAGATGCAGGGCGCAGCCTTCGGCGACCGTCTCCCGGCACACCAGCTCAAAACAAAACTGCAGGGCGCTGCTCTCCACGCAGGAGAACGCCCCGACGCGCAGCCAGACGCCCGTTACGCGTTTGGCCTGGTGCTGATGAGCCTGTTTTTCGATCAATTCCAGCGCCTGCTGGCAGAGGGTGATTTCGTGCATTGTGCTGTTCCCGGTGAAGTCTGGCCGGATAAAGCAATATTGATGCCATGTTTACGTAATGCCTGGCGAGAGGAGACAGGGCGCGCGGTCAAAGATGACGAAATGACATGTCATTTTTTGTGATCGCTGCGGCTTTAAAATTTATTTTCATTAAAAATCAATAAATTAAAAAATGGCACGAAACGTGCTTAAGGAAGCCAACTCTTTTACACATTACGCATCAGGTACGTCACATGACACTTTCCGAATTAAGTGAGAAAGCCAATATCATCGCCGGACAACAGCGGGTACTTCGCTCCCACTGGAACCACTACGGCAATTCATTGATTCAGGCCATCACGCTCTCTAAAGCCAGCCTGCACCTCACCGTGGGCTGTAACACCGACAACGGGCTTGGCTTCTGGCTGTTCGACCACTTCCTTATCCGCGTGACGCCCGAGCAGGCGTTTAACGGCCACATCTTCAATTACACCGTTGAAGTGCGCGACAACCCGGAGTGCGTGCTGATTGGCCGCGCCCGCCTGAGCGACGACGGCATGCTGGACGACACGATCAACATCGACCAGCGCGAGGCGGTTCTGGACCATTTCCTGAATAAAATCAGCGGGATTTACGCCGCGCTTTATCAGGCAACGCAACGCGGCGAATCCCTGACCCTCGCCGTACTGGCGCAGCACCACGCTGCGGTCTGAGCAGGGTGTCGACAGGTGTCGAAAATGACACTTCCGCCCGTTTTTCGTCAAAAATGACTATCACCAGAGGAAACCAGGTGAATCGTTTTGTAATTGCTGATCCCTCGCTCTGTATCGGCTGCCACACCTGTGAGGCCGCCTGTTCAGAAAACCATCGCCTGCATGGCCTGCAAAGCCAGCCGCGGCTGAAAGTGATGCGTAACAGTAAAGACTCTGCGCCGCAGCTGTGTCATCACTGCGAAGATGCCCCCTGCGCCCAGGTCTGCCCGGTCAACGCCATTACCCGCGCCGACGGCGCTATCCAGCTGAATGAAAGCCTGTGCGTCAGCTGCAAGCTGTGCGGCATCGCCTGTCCGTTTGGCGCCATTGAGTTTGCCGGCAGCCGCCCGCTGGCGATCCCCGCCAACAGCAACACCTCGAAAGCGCCGATGGCCCCACCGGCCCCGGCCCGCGTCAGCCCGTTCCTCGACTGGGTGCCGGGCGTGCGCGCCATCGCGGTGAAGTGCGACCTGTGCAGCTTCGACCCGGACGGCCCGGCGTGCGTGCGCACCTGTCCGACCAAATCCCTGCGTCTGGTGAATAACCAGGACATCGCCCGCGCCAGCAAGCGCAAACGCGAGCTGACGATGAATACGGATCTGGGCGATCTGTCGTTGTTCCAGTCGCAACAAGGAGAGCGCTGATGAATGCCTTTTCGTTAATTGACCTGTCGCTGACGTGGTATCTGACCAGCGCCGTGCTGGCGCTGGTGTTCAGCGCCAACCGCACCCTCAGCAACGCCGTTACCGGCTTTAGCGGGGCGATCGCCAGCGCCATGGCGGTGATGGCGGGAGCGGTTTCGCTGCTGGCCGCGCCGCAGCTTGCGGTGCAGCAGGGGCAGATCCCCTGGCTGCACATCGGCATGCAGATGAGCGGGATCCGCGCGGTCTGGCTTATCGCCATCGGCCTGCCGGCGTTTCTCATCAGCCTCTATACCGTCGCCTGGCACCGTCCTGCGCAGTCCAGAAGCACCGGCCTGCTGACCAACCTGCTGATGGCTACCGCCGTCGCCGCGATCATGGTCGATAACCTCGGCTGGCTGGTGGTGATGGCGGAAATCATGGCCCTGTGCGGCGCGTTTCTTACCGGCTGCGCTCAGTCCGGCAAGCTGTGGTTTGTGCTGGGGCGTCTGGGCACGCTGCTGCTGGCCTTCGCCTGCTGGCAGGCGTGGTGCTACTACGGCACCCTGGATTTTGCGGCGATGGGGGCGATGGCCTCCGGACAGGCACCGGGGGCCAGCATCTGGCTGCCGGGTCTGGCGGGCTTTGGCCTGCTGGCGGGCGTCATTCCGCTGCACGGCTGGGCACCCCAGGCGCATGCTAACGCCAGCGCCCCGGCTGCCGCGCTCTTCTCCACGGTGGTGATGAAGGTGGGCCTCTACGGCATGCTGACCGTCGCCCTGAGTGGGGCGCTGCCGCCGCTGTGGCTCGGCGTGCTGCTGCTGGTGATGGGCATGATCACCGCTTTTGTCGGCGGCCTGTACGCCCTGATGGAGCACAACATCCAGCGCCTGCTGGCGTACCACACCCTGGAGAACATCGGCATTATCCTGCTCGGCCTGGGCGCGGGCGTCACCGGCATTGCGCTGCGCAGTCCGCTGCTGGTGGCGCTGGGCTTTACCGGCGGGCTCTACCACCTGGTGAACCACGGCCTGTTTAAAACCACGCTGTTCCTCGGCGCGGGCGCGGTGTGGTATCGCACCGGCCATCGCGATATTGAGAAGCTGGGCGGCATCGGCAAAAAAATGCCGCTGATCTCGCTCTCAATGCTGGTGGGGCTGATGGCGATGGCGGCGCTGCCGCCGCTGAACGGCTTTGCCGGGGAGTGGGTGATCTACCAGTCCTTCTTCAACCTCGGCGGTCACGAGGTCTTTGTCGCTCGCCTGCTGGGACCATTGCTGGCAACGGGACTGGCGATCACCGGCGCGCTGGCGGTGATGTGTATGGCGAAAGTCTACGGCGTCACCTTCCTCGGCGCACCGCGCACTCCTGAAGCGGAAAACGCCTCCTGCGCACCGGGGATGATGACCTTCAGCACCCTGCTGGCGGCGCTCTGCTGCGTGGCGGGCGGCGTGGCTGCCCCCTGGTTGCTGCCGGTGATTAGCCGCCTGTTCCTGGTGAACGGCGGGGCGGTGAACACCGTCTCCCAGCCGATGATCACCCTCCTGCTGCTGGCGGGGCTGCTGCTGCCGTTTATCGTGCTGGTGGTGTTCAAAGGCAATCGCCTGCCGAACCGCTCCCGCGGCTTCGCCTGGGTGTGCGGGTACGATCACGAGCAATCGATGGTCATCACCGCCCACGGCTTTGCCATGCCGGTTAAAGAGTCCTTCGCGCCGGTGCTGAAGCTGCGCAAATGGCTCAACCCGGTTCGCTTTATCCCCGGCTGGCAGTGCGACTGCACCGCCGTGCTGTTCCACCGTATCGCCCTGATTGAGCTGGCGGTGCTGGTGGTGGTTGTCATCTCCCGAGGAGCCTGAACATGACTTTGATATACGCACTGATTCAGGCGCTGGTGCTGTTTGCCCTCGCGCCGCTGCTGGCTGGCATCACCCGCGTGGCGCGTGCCCGGATGCATACCCGCCGCGGGCCGGACGTCTTCCAGGAGTACCGGGATCTCATCAAGCTGCTGGGCCGCCAGAGCGTGGCGCCTGCCGCCGCGGGCTGGGTGTTCCGCCTGATGCCCTTTGTGATGGTGGGGGTAATGTTTGCCATCGCCTCGGCGCTGCCGGTGATCACCCTGGCCTCGCCGCTGCCTGCGCTGGGCGATCTCATCACCCTGATCTACCTCTTCGCCATCGCGCGTTTCTTCTTCGCCATCGCCGGGCTGGATACCGGCAGCCCGTTCACCGGGATCGGTGCCAGCCGCGAAGCGATGCTCGGGGTGCTGGTGGAGCCGATCCTGCTGCTCGGCCTGTGGGTCGCCGCTCAGGTGGCGGGCACCACCCACATCAGCGCGGTCACGCAGACCATCTACCACTGGCCCGCGGCGCACAGCGTGACGCTGATCCTGGCGATGTGCGCCTGCTCGTTCGCCACCTTTATCGAGATGGGCAAGCTGCCGTTTGACCTCGCCGAAGCGGAGCAGGAATTGCAGGAAGGGCCGCTGTCGGAGTACAGCGGCGCGGGCTTTGCCCTGCTCAAGTGGGGCATCAGCCTGAAACAGCTGGTGGTGCTGCAGATGTTCGTCGGGGTGTTTATTCCCTGGGGACAGATGACGCAGTTCTCCATCGGCGGCCTGGTGCTGGCGGTGGTTATCGCCGTGATCAAGCTGGTGGCGGGCGTGCTGGCGATCGCCCTGTTTGAAAACAGCATGGCGCGCCTGCGCTTTAACGCCACCTCACGGATTACCTGGACCGGTTTCGGTCTGGCATTTTTAGCTTTCGTCTCCTTGCTGGCGGCGTGATTTTAGAGAATAACCATGTCTGAAGAAAAAGTTGGTCAACACTATCTCGCCGCACTGCATCAGGCCTTCCCTGGCGTGGTGCTGGATGAAGCCTGGCAGACCAAAGACCAGATCACCGTCACGGTGAAAATTAACTACCTGCCGGAAGTGGTCGAGTTCCTGTATTACAAGCAGGGCGGCTGGCTGTCGGTGCTGTTTGGTAACGACGAACGCCAGCTCTGCGGCAGCTACGCCGTCTACTACGTGCTGTCGATGGAGCAGGGCACCCGCTGCTGGCTCACCGTGCGCGTGGAAGTGGACGCCGATAAGCCGGAGTTCCCGTCCGTCACCCCGCGCGTGCCTGCCGCCGTCTGGGGCGAGCGCGAAGTGCGCGATATGTACGGCCTGATCCCGGTCGGGCTGCCGGACGAGCGCCGCCTGGTGCTGCCGGACGACTGGCCGGACGAACTCTATCCGCTGCGTAAAGACAGCATGGATTACCGCCAGCGCCCGGCGCCGACCACCGACAAAGAGACTTACGAGTTCATCAACGAACTCGGGGATAAGAAAAATAACGTGGTGCCGATTGGCCCGCTGCACGTTACCTCTGATGAGCCGGGCCACTTCCGCCTGTTCGTTGACGGCGAGAACATCATCGACGCCGACTACCGCCTGTTCTACGTCCACCGCGGCATGGAGAAGCTCGCCGAAACGCGGATGGGCTACAACGAAGTGACCTTCCTTTCCGACCGCGTCTGCGGCATCTGCGGCTTCGCCCACAGCACGGCCTACACCACCTCGGTCGAGAACGCGATGGGGATCGTGGTGCCGGAGCGCGCCCAGATGATCCGCGCCATCCTGCTGGAGGTGGAGCGTCTGCACTCGCACCTGCTCAACCTCGGTCTGGCCTGCCACTTTGTCGGCTTTGACTCCGGCTTTATGCAGTTCTTCCGCGTGCGCGAGACCTCCATGAAGATGGCGGAGATCCTCACCGGGGCGCGTAAAACCTACGGCCTGAACCTGATCGGCGGCATCCGTCGCGACCTGCTGAAAGAGGACATGATCGCCACCCGCCTGCTGGCCCAGCAGATGCGCCGCGAGGTGCAGGATCTGGTGGATATCCTGATGAGCACGCCGAACATCGAACAGCGCACCCTGGGCATCGGCCGCCTCGACCCGCAGATCGCCCGTGACTTCAGCAACGTCGGCCCGATGGTGCGCGCCAGCGGCCACGCCCGCGATACCCGCGCCGATCACCCGTTTGTCGGTTACGGCCTGCTGCCGATGGAAGTTCACAGCGAGCAGGGCTGCGACGTCATCTCCCGCCTGAAGGTGCGTATCAACGAGGTCTTTACTGCCCTCAACATGATCGACTTCGGCCTTGACAACCTGCCGGGCGGCGCGCTGATGGTGGAGGGCTTCACCTACATCCCGAACCGCTTTGCGCTGGGCTTCAGCGAAGCGCCGCGCGGGGATGATATCCACTGGAGCATGACCGGCGACAACCAGAAGCTCTGGCGCTGGCGCTGCCGGGCGGCCACCTACGCTAACTGGCCGACCCTGCGCTACATGCTGCGCGGCAACACCGTCTCCGACGCGCCGCTGATTATCGGCAGCCTCGACCCGTGCTACTCCTGCACCGATCGCATGACGGTGGTCGACGTGCGCAAGAAGAAAAGCAAGGTGGTTCCGTACAAGGAACTGGAACGCTACAGCATTGAACGCAAGAACTCGCCGCTGAAATAAGGACTTGCCATGTTTACCTTTATCAAAAAAGTGATCAAAACCGGCACGGTCACGGAGTCGTATCCCCTGGCGCCGATTGCAGTGGATAAAAATCTGCGCGGCAAGCCGGAGCACGACCCGCAGCAGTGTATCGGCTGCGCGGCCTGCGTGAACGCCTGCCCGTCCAACGCCCTGACGGTGGAGACGGACCTACAGTTCGGCCAGCTGACCTGGCAGTTCAACCTTGGGCGCTGCATCTTCTGCGGACGCTGCGAAGAGGTCTGCCCGACCACCGCCATTAAGCTCTCTCAGGAGTACGAGCTGGCGGTGTGGAGCAAAGCGGATTTCCTGCAGCAGTCGCGCTTTGACATCTGTAACTGCCGGGTCTGCAAACGCCCCTATGCGGTACAGAAAGAGATTGATTACGCGATTGCCCTGCTGCGCCACAACGGCGATAAGCGCGCCGAATCGCATCGCGAGAGTTTTGAAACCTGCCCGGACTGCAAGCGCCTGCAGGGGCTGACCCCGGCGGACAAGATCCAGCTGACCCGGGAAATGGAGGAAGCGACACGATGAGCGAACTGTTAGGGCCACGTAACGAGCAGGGGATGCCGGTCCCGGTGACGGTGGACGAGTCCATCGCCAGCATGAAGGCCTCGCTGCTGAAAAAAATCAAACGCTCCGCCTACGTCTACCGCGTGGACTGCGGCGGCTGCAACGGCTGCGAGATTGAGATCTTCGCCACCCTGTCGCCGATTTTCGACACCGAACGCTTCGGCATCAAGGTGGTGCCATCCCCGCGCCACGCCGACATTCTGCTGTTCACCGGGGCGGTGACCCGCGCGATGCGCTCTCCGGCGCTGCGCGCGTGGGAGTCCGCGCCCGATCCGAAGATCTGCATCTCCTACGGGGCCTGTGGCAACTCCGGCGGCATCTTCCACGACCTGTACTGCGTCTGGGGCGGCACTGACAAGATCGTCCCGGTGGATGTGTACATCCCGGGCTGCCCGCCGTCGCCAGCCGCCACGCTGTACGGCTTTGCCATGGCGCTGGGACTGCTGGAGCAAAAAATCCACGCCCGCGAACCGGGGGCGCTGGACAACCAGCCTGCCGAGATCCTGCATCCTGAGATGGTACAGCCCCTGCGGGTGCGCATCGACCGCGCCGCGCGTCGTCTGGCGGGCTACCGCTATGGCCGCCAGATCGCCGACGACTTTATGCGTCATCTGATCGAGGGCGACGCGAGCGTGGCCCGCTGGCTGGCGAACGAGAACGATCCGCGCCTGAACGAGATCGTCGCCAACCTCATTGAGGTGGTCGGGCAGGAGCGTGTGTGATGAGTGAGACGGTGGTATTCAGCCAGCTCAGCCGCAAGTTCATTGACCAGAATGACGACACCCCCGCCGATGCCCAGCAGGTGATCTACTACGGGCTGGCCATCGGCCACCATCTGGGGGTGATCGACTGCCTGGAGGCGGCGCTCACCTGCCCGTGGGAGGCCTATCTGGACTGGATCGCCACCCTGGAGGAGGGGAGCGAGGCGCGGCGCAAAATGGAGGGCGTGCCGCGCTACGGGGAGATCGTCATCGACGCGAACCACATTGTGATGCTGGCCAGCGCCTTTGACGCCGCAATCGCGCGCCAGACGGCGCAGCAGCAGGAATGGAGCCGGGCGATGCTCGGTATGCTCCACGCCATTCACCAGGAAAACGCCATCTACCTGATGGTGAGGAGGCAACGTGACTGATGTATTACTCTGCGTCGGCAACAGCATGATGGGCGACGACGGTGCCGGTCCGCTGCTGGCCGAGATGTGCCGGGAAGCGCCGCGCGGCGACTGGGTGGTGTTCGACGGCGGTAGCGCCCCTGAGAACGACATCGTGGCGATCCGCGAGCAGCGCCCGGCGCGGTTGTTGATTGTCGATGCCACCGACATGGGGCTCAACCCCGGCGAGATCCGCCGCATCGACCCGGACGACATCGCAGAGATGTTTCTGATGACCACCCACAACATGCCGCTGAACTACCTGGTGGATCAGCTGCGCGAAGATGTGGGGGAGGTGATTTTCCTGGGGATTCAACCGGATATTGTTGGGTTTTATTATCCGATGACGGAAGCGATTAAAGCTGCTGTGGAGAGGGTTTATGAAAGCCTGCTGGACCGGGACGGGGTGTTGGTGTTTGGGGAGTTGTGAGGGGTTATTCTGTACGGATCTAACAACTGAATAGCTGATATTTGCCGAAATCCACAGCGGGAAACCAACAGACCACGTTTAATTCGGAAGCCGTGTAAGCGGCTTTTTTATACATGCCGTATAATTCCCGTGCTATTTCTGTATAATCCACGCTAAAAATAGGGATTTACAACAAGGAGATATGGAAATGGCTATTCCTGGCAACATGTGGCTTTACGACGATGGCGGCGCTCTAATTAAAGGTGGCTGCGATGTTCAACACCGTGACTACAGCATTGAATTCAAGGGTTTTCACCATAACTTATCCATACCAACCGATAATTTTACCGGTAAACCAACAGGCCCGCGCCAGCATTCGGCAATGCTGATCACCAAAGAGTTCGATCCCTCCTCCCCATACCTGTATAAAGCAGTAGCCACCGGCCAGCGCTTAGTTAAATGCGAACTGAAATTCTATAAAATTAATGATGCAGGTCAGGAAGCGGAATACTTCAATATTCTTCTTGAGGGCGTTCGTATTGTTTCAGTTACCCCTACAATGGCTTCTCCGGAAGATCGGAATAACAATCACTTTGAATCGGTGGAGCTTCGCTACGAAAAAATCACATGGAAGCATAATGATGGGAATATTATTTTCACCGATGCATGGAACGAGCGCCAGAAGGCTTAACGAGGTGAGTGGATGGATACCACAGAAGAAAGAAACGGAACGTACTTTTATCACGGTCAATCTAACCTGACAGCTGGCGAACTATTTGATGTGATATTCCTCGAGCAATTTTGTGATGAATTGGGGCTCGGCGTTTCGGCAGGTGCTGCTATCCTTGCTGGTCAACCATGGCTGGAAACAAGAACGAAGCCAGGAACGGCTATCAAAGGAACGAGTGTTGTCTCTAAGTATGCGCGAATGCTGCTTAAGGACACAAAAGTACCCTTTGGCTTGAGAGTTAAAACACCCGTCGGTATAAGCATGAGGAAGACTACCAGCCTCGCCGCTGTCATTGCTCGTTATGTTCCGTGGATTGGCTGGGTTGGTCTGGTCAATTCATTGTACCAAGTCTCACGTAAGACTCAGGCAAAATACAACCTGATTGCTCGCCCTAAAGACCGTATTCAGTTCACATCTTTTTGAAGCAAAAATATGACGATCGCTAATCAGGTACTTGAGTTATTCAACGAAGAGATCTCGAAGGAACTCGACAATAACGGCAATGAGGTCATGCTTGTACTGGATTCTGATTTATTTGACGTGCCAGGAGATGATCTACACCACGTCTTAAATAAGTACGAACAGATATTCAAAGTTGATCTGTCAAATGTGAAGTGGAGTTACTATTTCCCCTGGCAGAATATTCCTCGGCTAAAACGATGGTTTGGTAAAGTAAAACAGCAAGAAGTCGAGGCAACCCGCTTACCACTTACCGTACGTATGTTCGCTGAATCCGCCGAAGCGGGTAAATGGTTATTTGATTAAGGTAAGCCTGCGGGGCCTGGATGTTTAGCTCATACCTATTAGTTCTGCTAGCTGTTCGAAATCCGAACAGCATGATGGGCGACGACGGCGCTGAGATGTTTATGATGACCACCCATAATATGCCGCTGAACTACCTGGTGGATCTGCTGCGCGGGGATGTGCGGGAGGTGGTGTTTTGGGGAGTTGTAGCGCGTAACCACCAAGGTGTCTCTCTGGAAGTGCCCGGTGGCGGCTAGCGCCTTACCGGGCCTACTTATTAATAGAGCGGGTTTTGTAGGCTGTGCAAGGCGTCAGCCGTCGCCCGGCAGAAGCGAGCACAATGTTTAAACCAGGTCGCTGACTGCGTGTACCTCTCTGAAAATGCCCGGTGGCGGCTAGCGCCTTACCAGGCCTACTTATTGATAGAGCGGGTTTTGTAGGCCGTGCAAGGCGTCAGCCGCCGCCCGGCAGAAGCGAGCACCATGGTTAAACCAGGTTGCTGACTGCGTATACCTTTCTACCGGATCTGTGCCTGTGTTGTTATGAGTTCTGATTTTCGTTAAGTGGTAAACCGAAATTTATTTTGACGGGTATATGAGAATGGGAGTTAAGGCGTGAGGTTGCGTGAAAGTGCAGGGAAGATATTTATGCTCGCAGCTGTGGTCAGCCTGGCGGCGGGTTGTGCGCCGTTACAGCCTTCTGGTTGCCATAAAACCACCGCGATGGGTAGTTGCAGTTCTGGCCGCTGGGACGATCAGGATGAATGGGGTGCGCAGGCGCGGGGTATTAAGGCGGCAATAGAGGAAAAAATCGCTGAGCCAGAACGCTGGAAGGGCAAGAAATGCAGGCTGCATATCGAGTTTGCGCAGGATGGCAGGGTTTTGAAGGTGTCTACCAGCGATGGCGATAAAGGGTATTGTGAGGCGGTGAAATTGGCGGCCCAAAAAGCGAAGTTTCCGGCTTTTAGTAATCCGGAGGTGTATCGGGATTTTCAGAAGGTTGGGTTTGATATGCGGGGGTAGGTGGGAATTATTGTGGGAATGTCTGATTATGATTCATAAGGGTACATTGTAACATTCAGAATGTTAGCGCTTTAATAAAACTCGTTCTCATCAGGAGTCATACAATACTTGTTAGGTAAATTAACCCATATTAGTTGTTCTCAGAAATACTAGCTTCGCCAACAACATATTGTAAGTTATACAGAAGCAATGTATTGTTCTGTACATTAAATTTACAAAGACAGCAAAGTCTGTGTTTAAATACGGATCTTTCCGTCGCAAAAGCATTGGGCATTTAAATGAGCCGTCCTACATTTTTCATCTCGTCGACGATTTACGATTTCAAAGATCTGAGATCTGCATTAAAGTATTGTCTCGAGGAGCAAGGGGCAATCGTCCTTGCATCTGAGTTCACTGACTTTCAGAAGCCTTTGGATCAGCATAGCTATGATGCATGTTTGACTGCCATGCAAAAAGCCGACTATTTCGTCCTTCTGATCGGCAGCCGCGTCGGTGGTTGGTATGACGAAAGCAACAAAATTAGCATTACCCATCAGGAATATCGGAAAGCCTACGAGCTTCACAAGCAAGGGAAAATGAAAATCCTTAGCTTTGTTAGGAGCGAGGTATGGCAATACCGTGAGCAGCGCAATGAGTTGAAGAAGCTTTTGAAGGATGAAGCTGTTGATCTTTCACTTAGTCAGCATTTACTCAATGCTCCAAGCAAATTTGCATCTGATGCTGAAGCACTCGCGAATTTCATCAATGAAGTTGGTCGAAACGCAGAAACGAAAAAAGCGCTTAGGGAAGGCTCCCCGCTTCCTACAGGTAATTGGATACACACGTTTTCCAATTTTCGAGATATTTGGAACGTTGTTCAGTCTCAGGTTCTCACGGGGTTGCCTGTAGATAATCTTGCATTTAGGCGTCTCTTAGCGCGGGAACTGACAGAGATCCTTAAGTCGGGGCTAGTGAAGTTCAGAGAAGAAGCCGTTTACTCCCCTATAAATACTGTTGTCAACTTCCACAGAGAGCATAAACTTACGCTTGAGGGCCGTAACAACCAACGTTCAGTGATTAGCCGTAAGCATTGGAATCAAATGTCGACGTTTGGTATTCACCTATTGGGTGATCGGTTTCAGAGTCAAATAGTCGATCGGGCACTTGAGACAAGTCATTTTCTATATTTCGATCAAAAAATTAATGGTTTCGTCGAAACATCTGTGTATGAAGCGTTATTTAAACTTCAGACTGAAATGCGGTCCCTCAATCGAGTAAATGCGACAGATGTGTTATCGGTGATTTTTGAAAACTCACCAGCCCAAAGGGGGGACACGGGCGACTCTATCGACATAGATACAACCAAGCTCCTTGCTTTCCTACATCTTATGGACCGATGGTCAAACGTTGTTCAGCTAAGCCAAGCGATTCTTAAACATCTTTACGGAAACGACTTCGTTATGCCATATCTTCGGCCACGCTCACCAATAGCAGATATGAATGAATTGATTGCAGCAGAATCTCCGTCCGATGAAGATATCTTAAAATACTTGGAAGTATAGTTTGTGGTGATTAACGAATAGTTGCACGGACATTTGATCTGCAAACCATTTTTGCTGCAGTAGAAAGAGGCAGCTTAACAAAATAGGTAAATTTAGAATTATATAATGGAGACAAGATGATAGATGAGAGTGCGAAAGCTATAGCCGAAAAGCTCGCTGTTCCTGTTTATGAAGATGCTCTGCGGCCTTTTACTAAAGAATTATCCAAAGGACTAGTCTCTATTGCCAGAATGGTAAATTCTGGAGTATTTCTAGTAGAAGACAGTGTCCATGCGATGACAAGCGTCTTGCGGATGACAGCTGAGAACCTGGCACTATTACCACCCAAGCAAATTTCATTCGATAGGCCAAGGGTTGCTCTACAGGCTCTAAATGAGGCCAAATTTGCAATAAATGAAGATGAAATACAGCGACTTTTTTCAAATTTAATATCCACAAGTCTAGACAAGAAAACTTCAGGGATTGCTCATCCGGCGTACATCGAAATAATCAAGCAGATCCAGTCGGATGAGGCTAGGATTCTGCGGTTTATGTTTAATAAAGAAACCCACAGAAAAGGTCATGCCCCAATAATTGATATAGTCCAACAAAATTCTGAAGATAGTAACTTCAGAATCACATCAACTACGCCGGAAGTAAACCTAATTTGTGAAGATGCTGAATGTGATAACTCCGAAAATTCAGTTATGTATTTTTCTAATTTGAAACGGTTAGGTTTGCTTATTCCCACAGCAGGAACTTCTTTCCCAAAGGAAGAACATGAAAGAATTTTTTTATCAGATAAAGCAAAAAAAATATGTAGTCAAAATTCGCATTTAGATAGAGTCTCTTATACAAACAGCCAATATAGTTTTACAGGCTTTGGTGGAAACTTTGTCGGTTCGTGTATTGGCAGACATAGCATTTAAGTAGTCAATAAGCTGTGTCGGTTATCCAAGATATAGCGATCATAATTCGCTCACAGCAGACCTCGGATGCTTTAGGCTTCCTGTTAGTGACATGAGTGGAAGCAGAAATTCTAATACAGTGTAAGATTTAAATAAGAAATTTAAAATTGGTAATTAGGATTTGATTAAATTTTCGTTATTCCCATTTATACTAGTGAACTATATAATCAATGTGCTGATGGTTATTATTTAACGGAGGGGGAAATGAGGTTATCACGATCGCTGTGCAAAGTTGTTGGGGACGCCATAGCTAATACAGGATCACATGCAGCGTTAGAATCACTCTTTTTCTCCGCTGGCGCTCCCGGTGCTCCGCCACAAGGATCTCATGGTACAAAGTGGAAGGACTGGCTGTACCTATCTGGACAGGACACGGAAACAGATAGCCTTTCCGTTTTAGGTGGGGTCATCGAAGAGTTTATGGATGTTCCTCCAAAAGAAGAAACCCCCGAATTTTTTGAATGGTTTGAAAAAAGAGCAAGAATTGAAGTTGCGTTACATGATAACGGTTTTCGATATTATCGTTTTGGACGGATATTACCTTTGGGCCACATCCCAACAGATGAAATCCTAAATATAGGGTCGGCAAGCAACACGCACCAGCCGGTTATGCCTGAGAAAATAGAGGTTTTACTGGAAAGATTGGTTAAAGGTTTGCAGCGAGCAATGCATCCTCTCACACATCGTAGGAAAGGAAGTCAAACTTTAACCTTCAATAATGAATACGATGTTCAAGATTTACTTCATTCATTATTGAGGCCATGGATTCAGGATATACGTTCAGAAGAATTTACCCCTAGTTATGCTGGTTCTAGCACCAGAATGGATTTCCTTTTGCCTGCGCATAAACTTGTTCTTGAAACAAAAATTGTTCGTGATCGTAGTCATGCAAAAAAAATAGGTGACGAACTTATAATTGATATTGAGCATTACAGACGACATATTGATTGCAGGAATTTGTGGTGTGTTATATACGACCCCAATAAATATATAACGAATTCACAAGGGCTTAAATCTGACTTGGAAGGGGAACGTTCAAGCAAAGACGGAGAAGTCACAGTTAAAGTGTATGTAATCTAATGAGCGTCTGTACGTCATCATTGACATTACCCATTTTATTACACGTCTGTGATAAGTTAAATGTATAGTGGAAAGCGATATCTTCTATTCTTACTTAACTGATATGCATGCTTCCTGAGCGACTACTTCGTGCTAGAAGCAGGAACTGCAGATTTAAACGAAGCACAATGACTAATGGTGCAATATGAGCCAGATAATTCCGATGTGAATGCCTAAGAGTTGTTATAATAAGCATAATGTTTTAAAAATTTATGAATTTTTACATTTAACTTAATTGAGAGGTGATAATGGGTGCCAATGGTTCTTTAGCAGTCTTCGCCATACTTCTTGCATGGTTTACTCTTTTAACAGAGGAGAAACGTGTTGATTTGAAATTACGAATATCTAAACTTAATATTTTATTTATTATTTTTTTAATATTGACAATCTTGGTGGTTATATATTCTAAGGTTTTGATAAAGATTTTCCCTGTAAAACCTATACCTTGGGTATTAGGTTTTAACGAAGATACATTGTCTTTTAGTTGTCTTTGTATCATAATTGCATTTTTTGGAATTAAGATCCTTGGCAAACGAGTACCAAAAGCAAATCTCACCTATTGGATCACCGTTTCGGAAAAATATCTTCGCGCAAAAAAAATAGAACAACTGGGATATCTTTTTGATAAATACCATGAGCAATTATTCGATATAATTAGTAATAAAAAATGGTATGTACGCGTACACTTTTACTTAAATCCTTCATTGTTTTCTATGGTTGTAGATAAGGAAAATATAAAAAAAATACGATTCAGAAAAATCAGGAAGTTTCTGTCAAAGTTTTTTCCTTATAAAGACAAAAACCAAGAAGTCATTCAGCTAAATATATCTAAGCTTCTGAAGTCAAAATTTTTTGCCCATCATTTAATTGATACTCATCCTCACGTAGCAATCAAGGCTACCTGTCTAAGGTTTAAGGATAATAATGAATATAATACAAGTTTATTTATGTATTTAATATCTAACCCAAATAGCATTATGTATAGAGAGTTACGAGATAACCAAAATCGATCACATACCGGGGAGTATGAACTTGACGAAAGTAATGCCTTACTTAATTTTTATTTAAATGATATTCGTACGGCGATAGATGTAGCGATATGGAAACCTGTAGGTGATTATGTAATTAGCTACATTAAGAAACAGAAAGGAAATTCTAACTTTTACAATCAATCGGATAATTACTTTTCAAGTAGTGATGAGCGTTGGGAGTGCCCAATTTTCGCTGGGTTGGTTTTTTTCGATGTCATGGTATCTACAGCTATATTCAAACGTTCAAAATATCATATGTGGCTCATGTACTATCGTCTTTTTTTAAAGGAGATTCTTGAGAGCCATGAAATATCTTGTAGCATAGATATTAATAGAGAGTTTCCCATGCGATTTGATTATCTAATGTATGAGTTAATCTATAATTGCAATATATGGGTAGGTGCGACAGAACACCTGAACTATGATGGTAGGACAAGAGAAGAAATAGAGCAATCTCCTGAGTACGTTGCCTCTACTACTTTGGGGGAAATGATGTTTCTGATCATTGCTTCAGACAAATTGCAAAAGAAGCAAAAAATATATTTTTTAGAGATCGTCATTAAAAGAATGAACTCCCTTGATCAAAATAAAAAGAGTTTTTACTCTGAAGAAATTTTCAACAATCTTATCCGGCCGTACTCTTTTGCAGCCGTTGATACAAATGCAGTAAATGAATTATGGCAACTTTATAAAGGTGTTGATCATGTTCTAAAAAATGAAAGTTCAACTTTTGAAGTTGAACTTTCAAAAATACATTAGAGAATTAATAGCTTATAGCATTATATTCATCCATCACCTGCACAATATAGGCAGGTGATGTCCTGCTTCCAGTTAACCTATCGAACAAAAAACATATTGTTTAAGTATAACAATAATGACAACTTCCGATCTTCGCTCTCTGTAGACCTTCATTGTTTAATAAAGGAGCTCGCCACAGCCCCTTCACCATCTTTGAATAGAAAGCCTTTACCAACTTACAGCCACACTCAGTGCATCGTAATATAAGGCTCCTTCACAAACTCATCCAACAACCAGACCAGATCATGCAGCAGTCCCGCCAGTTCTTTCTCAACGCTGGCGGCCAGTGTGCCACCCAAAATGGCCTGCACCAAAGCCAGTGCATAATCAACCTGGGGAGCGGTATCCTGCCAGCAGTCCGGCATACAGGAGGTGAGTGTTTCCCCCTGGATCAAGTGCGCGAGAAGGTGCCGCGGGAGATCCGCATCGCAAAGTTCACGCAACTGGCGCAGGGCGTGCAGCAGACGTTCGCAGAGCGCAGTGCGGGATGAACTGTCGTCGGTTTCAATCAGTATGCTCACTAGTGCAGCGCAGTGATCGGCGACCTCAAAGATATCTGCTTCAGCGGTAAGGGGCATGATGGTGAGGTGGTCATTAACAATTTCGTCAGAGTGACAGTAAGTCAGAATCTGGATAGTAGCCATATTGGGCATCCTCTCTAAAAAGTCGCTCTGTAGAATTCGGGTTCCTACGCCCGGTTGCGGATGTGCCGCAACGCAGTCACTTTACGAGCCTGATAACGGGAATAAAAGCGTTAACCCTGAATTACATAGGGTTACTTTGAGGTTTGCGAGGCGCCTTCCAGAAAGGCCATGCCGGGGGCGCTTCGCTTGCCCGGCCTACGATACTTGCCGCACCTTCGGCAGCCACAGCGAACACGCCAGAATTGTCATCGTCATAAATCGAAAATTAATACAGATTAGGAAGGGTTGTTAAATCAGCCAATCTTCCAGAACGGGCGACTGCAGATTTTTTTAACATTCCAGTATTTGACCTGGTTGTTGCCATATTTATTGACGACTTCATCGGAGTTTACGGCCGCGTCAGGAACAAAGTCTGCAGGGACCTGAACAGCCTTGTTTCCTGAGACGATATAGTAATACTTTCCAGCTTCGGGAATGATTGAGGAGTGAGTACTTTGAATGAATTGTCCTGAACTTTCGAGTTGCGACACTGAGTACAGGACATCCGGTTTTACCTTACTTACCACTATGTTCCCTTTAGCCTGAAAAACATTTGAGTCAAGTTCATAGCGATCGGACATGTCGTAGCAATTATCTTTGCTGTTCAGGGTATAAGAACCCAGATAAATGGTCCCTACATTTCCCGCACGGTTGAGAACGTACAAGGTCGCAGCATCTTTTCCCGTGTAGTTATCATAATCAAAAGGTAATACCTTGGCACAACCTGTAAGCCCAACAGAGATAATTGCTAAAGTCAGGGTTTTATTCAGTTTCATATCGTCCTTAATTCCGTGTGATTTTTTTTGTCCCTGTTTAATACAATAATTTTCATTGATTTCAAAGGGTAATACCCATAATTCCGGGTGTGTAGCGGGGAGGGTTGGGCGGTTTTGGGATTATCCTTAGTGCTGTTTATTGTGCAGGCACCAGCACAAGCCTAATAACAAAACTAAAAAATGCAGTTCTGTTGGCCTGTGCTGGCGCGACTTAGTCTTCCCCTTATCCGATCAACACAAAATCATGCATATCGACGGTGTTAGCCTTTACGTTCTCCAGCGTAATGATATTGCCATTAGCCGGGTTGCCGAGGGTTATCAGGGTGCTGTTCCCGGCTCCCCCGGCAATACTGACGCTGCTGGCAAAGTTCGCCGCGCTAATGCCCAACGCACTCAGATCGAGATAGTCCTGTCCGCCGCTGGGATTGCTGTCGAAGCCGCCGGTAATACGGTCTCGCCCGAAGCCTGCGCTAAAGACGAAGGTGTCATTTCCGGCACCCCCGTTCAGGATATCGTCACCCTGGCCGCCCTCGAGCCTGTCGTTACCCGCTCCGCCTGTCAGCTTATCGTTACCGGCTCCGCCCTGAAGGTTATCGGCGCCGTCACCTCCATCGAGGGAATCATTTCCCGCGCCGCCGTTCAGCTGGTCGTTTCCTCCCATCCCATACAGCGAGTCATTGCCGCTGCCACCGGTGATGGTATTGGCAGTGGCATTCCCTTTGCCGGTGAAAGCGCCTGTCCCGGTGAACACCAGGGTTTCAACGCTGGTGGTGAGCGTGTAATTGTTGAGGGTGGTCTGGACAACATCATTGGTCCCGCTATTGAGATCTTCCTTGACGATATCTTTTGTATTATCAACCAGATAAATATCGTCTCCGGCACCGCCTGCCATGGTATCGGCACCCGCGCCACCCTCTAGCCTGTCGTTGCCCGCTCCGCCTGTCAGCTTATCGTTACCGGTCCCGCCCTGAAGGATGTCGGCACCGTCACCTCCATCAAGGGTGTCATTACCGCTGCCGCCGTTGAGGCTATCGTTGCCGGCCCCGCCGTTCAGCGTGTCGTTACCGGCCCCACCGTTCAGCACGTCGTGACCGATCCCGCCATTGAGGATGTCATTGCCGTTCCCGCCGTTGAGGACGAGGTTGTTGTTGGCAACAACCGGCGGTTTACCGAGCTGGCTGGTCCCGAAGATGTCCTCGGGAAGATTGGTCAGGCCGGTGTTGCGTGCCACGATGGCGGCAAAGCCCTGCTCCTCGAGGACGTCGTAGAAGTCCAGATGTTCCACGCGGTCGATATAGTAGAGCCGGTCACCTTCCTGAATGCGGTCAAGTTGCTCGTGGATGATGACCCAGAAGGTCTGGCCCACCACGCCGCCATTAATGTGCTTCTCGGCGAGTCCGCCCACGAACAGATCCACCCTGTCGATGCCCTTGACGGTGTTGCCGTTAACAAACTGATAGCCAGGGTTGGCCGCCAGGAAGCCGGCAATCTGCGAATCCTCCAGCACGAGGTCCGGATAGGCCTGTTTGAACTGCGCAATGACGGTGTCGCTGAGGTTGTTCCGGGCCTGGAAGTCCTCCCATGAACTGTATGGCGTGAGATCGACGGCAAAGCTGACCGCCTCCTTCACGTAGGGATCGCGGGAGGCCAGCAGGTCGGCGCGGATCTGGTTCATCGAACCCAGACCAACGTCCCACTCGCGGGCAACGTCGAAGGCGAACACGTCAGCACTCATACGCACCAGGTCGTTTCGCACAGCGTCGACGATATTGACGTCGACTTCTTCCGCCGCCTGGACAACACCTCCGGCGATGATCCCGGCGGCACCCAGTTGCTCATAGCCTGGTTTTGGAGAGTAGGGCAGTTGCGATGCAGGGAATTTGAACGCGCTGGTGTCGTTGGTCGGGTTGAGGAACGCGTCAAACAGCGGGACCTCCGTGGCATTGCCCTGCGCGTCGAGCACCGTCAGCGTCTGGCCGATTAGCGAATGACCGAACCGGTAAGCGGCCACCGCAAACTCGTGCGAGACGCGGGCATCCGTTTCCGGGTTGTACTCGACGAAGCCGTGATCGCCTTCGCCTCTCATGCCGCCCAGCAGCTTGTCGGCAAAGTCGGTGTAAATAACGCGCTGATATTCCGCCTCGTTGATGATCTTGGCCGCCTGGAACAGCTCTTCCGCGGTTCCCACAAATCCGGCCTCGAGCAGTCCGTTGACGTGGAAGTTGTGGTTCCGCGCCCAGATGTTGTGCACCGCAGTGAGGGCGATGTTCTCGTTCGCCCGTCCGTCACCCGCCACGTAGTGGTCGAGCAGGTTGATAAAGGGGTTGGTGTCGAGCAGCAGCGCAAAGCCGCTTTCCATGAAATTAGCGGTCATGGCAGGGAGCATCGACTGGTTGATCGCGCCATTGCTGTCGACCAGTCCGGCGTAGTACTCCCGGAAGGTGGCGTTGTGATCCCCCGGCAGCGAGGTGTCGGAGAACAGCGTGTTGTTGTTCCAGTGATGCAGGATCAGTTCTCTCAGCGTAGGCAGCAGCTTAAAGTTCGGATTGGAGGGATCCAGTCCGCCCTCCAGCAGCTTGCCCGTAAACCCGCCCAGCCCGTCGCCTTCGCGCAGGAACTGGCCGACGAGCTCGTTCGAGCCGTAAGTCTGGTTCTGGTCAGCGAATGGCGAGGTCTTATTGAGATGCTGCGGGATGCCGTTGGCATCAATGCTGTCAACGGTGCCGCGCGTCAGGTCCGCGGGGTTGGGCACCGAGCCCGGCGCGCCAATCTGGATGGTTCCGTTCCCGCCCTTGGCGAGGAAATCGAGACCGTGATCGAAGTACTGACCGAAGGCCGTGAACAGGCTGTTCACGTTGGCGGCGTTGCCGGAAAGCTCTGCTTCCTGGGTGCCAAGGGCATCGCTGATGGCACGCGGATCCAGCCCGGCGAACAGGGGGTTGATGTCGCGGTTGTGCGTGGTCTCGTTGTAAGCGCCGTAGTGCGCGTCGGTGAGTCGTATAAACGGCTGATCGGCTGAACCATAGTCAAGGTGAGTACGGTTATTGCCGGTGCCTTCGAGATCGCGGATCCCGAGAGCATCGTTGTCTTCACCGCCTTCGCGCCCGTTGACGAGCTCCTTCAGGCTGGCGACATCGCTGGCAGTGAGCGGGAAGGCACCGTCGCCGGCAACATCGTCTTCGCCGCCGCCGTCATCATCGTCATCCCCCGATGATTTATTGCTCGCCAGGATAACGGGTTCGGCCGCTTTTTTCACTTCAACCGTGGATAAGAGGGTGGCCGTCTGGTCAGGGATAATCTTTGACGGCGGCGACGCTGTCCCGGTGTATTCCGCTTTATAGGAGGGAGTAAACAGGCGCTGAAAGCTGTGATCTGTCGTATCAGGCTTGTCCTGTCGTGTGACCAGATTACTGAATCCAACATCAGGGGGGCTCGTACTGACTGGCACCTGGCTGAGTATATTGGCGTTGGCTCCGTCGAAATACGCTTGAGTTATCGCGTTTTGCTGGAGGAGATATTTAAGGTCATGCTTTTTGACATTGTTCATGTTCATTACTCTCAATAATGATTATGACAAGGCATGGAAATGCGCAGCCCGCATTACACGCCTGGATTTGCTAAATAACATATGCACTTAGCTTCTCTTGTTATATCGCGACGCGTCCCTGGCTAAATTAATAAAGTCAAAAAGCAACAGCCTTCAATAACTATCCAGCGATCCAATAACAGATGTGAACTTTTCCAGGAAGATATTTGAGGAAACCCCCGATAATAATTGATTATTAATTTGGCCAGGTTAAAAACAATAAGATAAAAGTTTAAAGGCAGTTCTGATAAATAATACGTTACTATCACCGCTTCGCTGTTATGGCGAAACGAGCGTATATCCTGGGTAATTATAATAATCGTAAGCGTGCTTATTTATTCGCGAAAATAAGTGAGTGAATAGCGTTGTATTATCACAGGATGGTCATTCACTACCCCAACGTCACTCCTGTCATCGTCACTTCTGACGATGACACCTCCCAATCAAACAAAAACCCTGTAAATTCAATACATTAAAATCTGGCGCGATTTATGCATACCTTCCCGCGCTTATAATCATTGCCGGAGTTAAAGGATGAATCGCTTTATCATTGCCGATGCCAGCAAATGCATCGGCTGTCGTACCTGTGAGGTGGCCTGCGTTGTTTCCCACCACGACACCCAGGACTGCGCGTCGCTGACCCCGCAGAACTTCCTGCCGCGCATTCACGTCATCAAAGGCGTCAACGTCTCCACCGCCACCATGTGCCGCCAGTGTGAAGATGCCCCCTGTGCCACCGTCTGCCCGAACGGGGCGATCACCCGCGATAACAATTTTGTGCACGTCCACCAGGAGCGCTGCATCGGCTGCAAAACCTGCGTGGTCGCCTGTCCTTACGGCGCGATGGAAGTGGTGCTGCGGCCGGTTGTCCGCAGTATCGGCAGCGGGCTGAACGTCATGTCGGAAAAAGCCGAAGCCAACAAATGCGATCTCTGCCATCACCAGCCGGACGGTCCGGCGTGCGTGCAGGCCTGTCCGACCAACGCCATTGTCTGCATCGACAGAAAAAAACTTGAGCAGCTGAGCCTGGAGAAACGCCGTCGGGCGGCTCTGGACAACGTCTCTTCCATGATGCTGTAAGCATTGCTTTCTTTTCACTTTTAGCAGGTCTGTTACTGATGAAAAAAATCACCAGCGTTTGCCCTTACTGCGGTGCGGGCTGCAAATTAAAACTCGTCGTTGAGAACAATAAAATCGTCCGTGCCGAAGCGGCAGAGGGCGTCACTAACCAGAATCAGCTGTGCCTGAAGGGCTATTACGGCTGGGACTTTCTCAACGACACCCGCATCCTGACGCCGCGTCTGACGCAGCCGATGATCCGCTACCAGAAGGGCGGCAAGTTTGAGCCGGTCTCCTGGGAGGAGGCCATTCGCTACACCGCCCGGCGTCTCGGCGAGATCAAGGCGAAGTATGGCCCGCGCGCCATCATGACCACCGGCTCGTCGCGCGGAACGGGGAACGAAACCAACTACGTGATGCAGAAGTTTGCCCGTGGGGTGCTTAACACCAACAACGTCGACTGCTGCGCCCGGGTGTGCCACGGGCCGAGCGTTGCCGGGCTGCAGGAGACGCTCGGCAACGGGGCGATGAGCAACTCCATCAGCGATATCGAACACTCAAAATGCCTGCTGATCTTCGGCTACAACTGCGCCGACTCGCACCCCATCGTCGCCCGCCGGGTGATCAAAGCCAAACAGAACGGCGCGAAGGTGATCGTCTGCGATCCGCGCAAAATCGAGACGGCGCGCATCGCCGATCGCCATCTGCAGATCAACAACGGCTGCAACATGGCGCTGGTCAACGCCTTCATCTATACGCTGCTGGAGGAGAACCTCTACAACAGCGACTACGTGGCGCGCTACACCGACGGGCTGGAAACGCTGCGTGAAACGGTGCGCGACTACGCTCCGGAAAATGTCGAAAGCATCACTGGCGTCAGTGCCCGGCAAATCCGCGATGCGATGCGCATTTATGCCGCCGCGCCGTCCGCCACCGTGATGTGGGGGATGGGTGTCACCCAGTTTGGTCAGGCGGTGGACGTGGTGAAAGGGCTCTCCACCCTGGCGCTGCTCACCGGCAACCTCGGGCGCGAACATGTGGGCGTTGGCCCGGTGCGCGGCCAGAATAACGTCCAGGGGGCGTGCGACATGGGGGTCATTCCCAACCAGTTCCCCGGCTATCAGGACGTGACCGACCCGCAGGTGCGGGAGAAATTCGCCCGGGCGTGGGGCGTCGATCCCGAGCGGATGGATGACCAGGTGGGCGTGCGCATCACCGAAGTGCCGCACCTCGCGCTGGAAGGGAAGGTGAAAGCCTATTACATCATGGGGGAAGATCCGCTCCAGACCGAGGCGGACCTGGGCCTGGTGCGCAAAGGCTTTGCGGCCCTCGACTTTGTGGTGGTGCAGGACATCTTCATGACCAAAACCGCCGAGGCGGCGGACGTGCTGCTGCCCGCCACCTCCTGGGGCGAACACGGCGGAGTCTTTACCTGCGCCGACCGTGGCTTCCAGCGCTTTGAAAAAGCCGTTGAGCCAAAGTACGACGTCAAGCGCGACTGGGAGATCGTCAGCCTGATCGCGACAGAAATGGGCTACCCGATGCACTACCGCGACAACCAGCAGATCTGGGACGAGATGCGCGAACTCTGTCCGCTGTTCTACGGCGTGACGTACGAAAAAATGGGCGACATGGGCCACGTCCAGTGGCCTTGCCCGACGCTCGACCATCCGGGCACGCCGTGGCTCTACGAGGGCAACCGCTTCGACACGCCGAACGGCAAAGGCCAGCTGTTTGCCGCCCCGTGGCGCAAACCTGCGGAAATGCCGGACGCCGACTACCCGCTGGTGCTCTGCACCGTGCGCGAGGTGGGTCACTACTCCTGTCGCTCCATGACCGGCAACTGCGCCGCGCTGCAGGCCCTGGCGGATGAGCCGGGCTTTGTGCAGATGAACCCGCAGGATGCGGCAAAACTGGGTATTCAGGATCGCCAGCTGGTGTGGGTCAGCTCCCGTCGCGGGAAGGTGATCAGCCGGGCGGACGTCAACGAGCGCATCAATCAGGGCGCGGTCTACATGACCTATCAGTGGTGGATTGGGGCCTGTAACGAGCTGACCCAGGACAACCTTGACCCCATTTCGAAAACGCCGGAAACCAAATACTGCGCGGTCAAAATCGACGCCATCGCCGATCAGCCCTGGGCGGAAAATTACGCCCAGACCACCTATCACGACATGAAATCACGCCTGCGTGAGGCGGTAGAGAGTTAATCAATGAGTACAAACGGCACGCTGGTGCGCATTCGCGGCAAAGTCCAGGGGGTGGGATTCCGCCCCTGGGTCTGGCAGGTGGCGCAGCAGCTGGAGCTTAAGGGCGACGTCTGCAACGACGGGGACGGGGTGGAGGTGCGCCTCGTCGGTGAGGCGCAGGCTTTTATCCGCCAGCTGGCCGCCGGATGTCCGCCGCTGGCGCGCATCGACGACATCAGCCAGCAGCCCTGGCGCTGGGCGCAGCGCCCGGTGGACTTCACCATTCGTGCCAGCGCCCACGGCCAGATGACCACCCAGGTGGTGCCGGATGCCGCCACCTGCCCGGCGTGTCTGGCCGAGATGAACGATCCGCACGAGCGCCGCTACCGCTACCCGTTTATCAACTGCACCCACTGCGGGCCGCGCTTCACCATTATCCGGGCGATGCCCTACGACCGCCCGGCCACCACCATGGCGGCGTTTGCGCTCTGTCCGGCCTGCGAGGCGGAGTACCGCAACCCCGCCGACCGGCGCTTTCACGCCCAGCCGGTGGCCTGTCCGGACTGCGGGCCGCAGATTAGCTGGGTGAGCGGTGCGGCGCGTGAGGAGCGGGAGCCCGCCCTGCAGGCCGCTGTGTCAATGCTGAAACAGGGCGGGATCGTGGCTATAAAAGGGCTGGGTGGCTTCCATCTGGCCTGTGATGCGCAAAACCCTGCGGCGGTAAATACCCTTCGCGAGCGTAAGCGCCGCCCGACTAAGCCGCTGGCGGTGATGATCCCCGAGCGTCTGGCGGTGTGGCTGCCTGCTGACGTGCAGGCGCTGCTGCGCTCCCCGGCCGCGCCGGTGGTGCTGGTGGCTAAACACACGCTGTTTTGCGAGGCCATCGCCCCCGGCCTTAACGAGGTGGGGGTGATGCTGGCCGCCAACCCGCTCCAGCACCTGCTGATGCAGGATCTCGATCGCCCCCTGGTGATGACCTCCGGCAACCTCAACGGCTGTCCGCCAGCGTTGACCAACGACAAAGCCCTGCGCGATCTGGCCGGGATCGCCGACGGCTGGCTGCTGCACAACCGCGATATCGTCCAGCGCATGGACGACTCGGTGATGCGCGCCAGCGGCGAAATGCTGCGCCGCGCCAGGGGCTTTGTGCCGGATGCGCTGCCGCTGCCGCCCGGTTTTGAGCATGCGCCGTCGCTGCTCTGTCTCGGGGCGGATCGCAAAAATACCTTCTGCCTGGTGCGCGGCGGGCAGGCGGTGCTGAGCCAGCATCTGGGGGATCTGCATGATGACGACGCACAGGCCCAGTGGCAGCAGGCGCTGACCGCCATTCAGGACATCTGGCAGTTTACCCCCGAGCGGGTGGTGACCGATGCCCATCCCGGGTATCGCTCCACGCAGCTGGGGGAGGCGATGCCCTGTCCGCAGCATCGCGTGCTGCATCACCACGCCCACGCCGCGGCCTGCATGGCGGAGCACGGCTGGCCGCGCGACGGCGGGGATGTGATTGCCCTGGTGCTGGACGGTATCGGCCAGGGCGAGAACGGCGCGCTGTGGGGCGGGGAGTGCCTGCGGGTGAACTACCGCACCTGTGAAAAGCTGGGCGGACTGCCTGCGATGGCGCTGCCCGGGGGCGATCTGGCCGCGCGCCAGCCGTGGCGCAACCTGCTGGCCCAGTGGCAGGCGTTTGTGCCGGAGTGGCCGACCCTGCCGCAGACCGCCCTGCTGGAGAATAAACCCTGGCAGCCGCTGGCCCGGGCCATCGAACGCGGGATCAACGCGCCGCTGGCCTCCTCTGCCGGTCGGCTATTCGACGCCGTGGCAGCGGCGCTGAACTGCGCCCCGGAACAAATCAGTTATGAAGGGGAGGCTGCCTGTCGGCTGGAGGCGCTGGCCCTGAGCGCCGCGCCGCAGAGCCATCCGGTTACGATGCCGGTGCGCGACGGCGAACTGGATATGGCCACCTTCTGGCGGCAGTGGCTGAGCTGGCAGGCGTCTGACGCTGAGCGGGCGTGGGCCTTTCACGACGCGCTGGCTAAAGGGCTGGCGACGCTTGCGGGCGAACATGCCCGGCAGCATCAGCTTTCCACCATTGTGTGCAGCGGGGGCGTGCTGCACAACCGCCTGCTGCGGGAACGTCTGCAGTTCTGGCTGAGCGATTTTACCGTGCTGTTTCCCGGGCGGCTTCCCGCCGGTGACGGGGCGGTGGCATTTGGGCAGGCAGTGATTGCCGCCGCGATTTTTTCTTGAATCTGGATCTGACTATGTACATGAAATATTTCAATAACCATCCCAAAGCCATGGCGCTGATGCTGGCGTTAATCGCAACCAACATTCTGGCCTGGGCGCTGGCCTTTTACCTCTTTCACGCCACGCCGTCGCTTCTGGCGGCCAGCCTGCTCGCCTGGTGCTACGGCCTGCGCCACGCGGTGGATGCCGACCACATCGCCGCCATTGATAACGTCACCCGCAAGATGATGCAGCAGGGCAAACGCCCCTGCGGCGTGGGGGCCTGGTTCTCGCTGGGGCACTCGACGATTGTGGTGCTGGCCTCCATTGCCATCGCCGCCACCGCCACGGCGTTCAGCCGCAATATGGAGTGGTTCCACGAAACCGGCGGCACCATCGGGACGGCGGTCTCGGCTTTCTTCCTGCTGGCGATGGCGCTGGTGAACCTGGTGATCCTGCGCGACGTCTGGGGCAGCTTTAACAAAATGAAGCGCGGCGAAAGCGTGCCGGATGCGGTGTCGTTTGCGCAGGGCGGGGTGATGAACTGGCTGTTCCGCTCGGCGTTCCGCCTGGTCACCCGCAGCTGGCACATGTATCTGGTGGGCTTCCTGTTCGGCCTCGGGTTTGATACTGCCACCGAGATCGGCGTGCTGGGGATCTCCGCAGCCGGTGCCTCCAGCGGCATGTCGGTGTGGGCGATTATGGTCTTCCCGCTGCTGTTCACCAGCGGCATGGCGATGATCGACACCCTCGACAACCTGATTATGGTGGGTGCGTACGGCTGGGCGTTCAACAAGCCGCAGCGCAAGCTCTACTACAACATGACCATCACCGGCACCTCGGTGGTGGTGGCGCTGTTTATCGGCGGGCTGGAAGCGCTGGGTCTGCTGGCGGATAAGCTGGGCCTGGAGGGCGGCCTGTGGAACGGCGTCGCGGCGCTGAACGACAACCTGGGCAACGCCGGGTTTATCGTGGTCGGGCTGTTTGTCGCCTGCTGGCTCATCTCTCTGATTAACTACCGCTTTAAAGGCTACGACGCTCTGATTGTCCGCTAACGTCATCCCTGTCCGTTCGTCATGACACTTTTGACGAACGGACCTCTCACCTTCATTTATCCCACTATTTTTCAATGACTTAATTTAATATTTCAGGCTGGCATAGTTAATGCATAGCGCTGGGGACATATTACCAACGGAGTAACACCGATGAAGAAAGTCGTCACGGTTTGCCCCTATTGCGCATCGGGTTGCAAAATCAACCTGGTGGTCAATAACGGCAAAGTCGTCAAGGCTGAGGCAGCACAGGGTAAAACCAACCAGGGCGATCTCTGCCTGAAAGGGTATTACGGCTGGGATTTTATCAACGACACCAAAATCCTCACCCCGCGCCTGAAATCGCCAATGATCCGTCGCGAGCGCGGCGGCAAGCTGGAAGCCGTCTCCTGGGACGAAGCGCTGGACTACGTTGCCGGCAAGCTCAGCGCCATTAAGGCCGAGCACGGCCCGGACGCGATCATGACCACCGGGTCATCGCGCGGCACCGGGAATGAAACCAACTACATCATGCAAAAATTTGCCCGCGCGGCAGTCGGCACCAATAACGTCGACTGCTGCGCGCGCGTCTGACACGGCCCATCGGTTGCAGGTCTGCACCAGTCGGTCGGTAACGGCGCAATGAGTAACTCCATTGTCGGTATTGAGAATGCCGATATGGTCTTTATTTTTGGCTACAACCCGGCGGATTCGCACCCTATCGTGGCGAACCGCGTGATCAAAGCCAAACGCAACGGGGCGAAGATTATCGTCTGCGATCCGCGCAAAATTGAAACTGCGCGCATTGCGGATATGCATCTGGCCCTGAAAAACGGCTCCAACATCGCGCTGCTTAACGCGATGGGGCACGTGATTATTGAAGAACAGCTCTACGACCGCGCGTTTGTGGCGGCACGCACCGAGGGCTTCGAGGAGTATCGCAAGATCGTCGAAGGCTATACGCCGGAGTCCGTTGAGGCGGTCACCGGGGTCAGCGCGGCGGAGATCCGCCAGGCGGCGCGGATGTACGCGGCGGCAGAAAACGCGGCGATCCTCTGGGGAATGGGCGTGACCCAGTTCTATCAGGGGGTGGAAACCGTGCGCTCGCTCACCAGCCTGGCGCTGCTGACCGGCAATCTCGGCAAGCCGTCCGCAGGGGTTAACCCGGTGCGCGGCCAGAACAACGTGCAGGGCGCGTGCGACATGGGTGCGCTGCCGGATACCTATCCGGGCTATCAGTACATCAATAAACCGGAAAACCGGGCCAAGTTTGCCAAAGCCTGGGGCGTTGACTCGCTGCCTGCCCATACCGGGTATCGCATCAGCGAGCTGCCTCACAGGGTGGCCCACGGCGAAGTGCGCGCCGCGTACATCATGGGGGAAGATCCGCTCCAGACGGACGCCGAGCTCTCTGCGGTGCGTAAGGCGTTTGAGGAGCTGGAACTGGTCATCGTGCAGGACATCTTTATGACCAAGACCGCTGCCGCCGCCGATGTGATCCTGCCGTCCACCTCCTGGGGTGAGCACGAAGGGGTCTACACCGCCGCCGACCGTGGGTTCCAGCGCTTCTTTAAAGCGGTCGAGCCGAAGTGGGATCTGAAAACGGACTGGCAGATCATTAGCGAAATCGCCACGCGGATGGGCTACCCGATGCACTACAGCAATACCCAGGAGATCTGGGACGAGCTGCGTCATCTGTGTCCGGATTTCTACGGCGCCACCTACGAGAAGATGGGCGAGCTGGGTTATATCCAGTGGCCGTGCCGTGACGAGTCAGAGGCCGATCAGGGGACCGATTACCTGTTCGAAAAAGAGTTCTCCACCCCGAACGGGCTGGGGCAGCTCTATACCTGCGACTGGGTCGCGCCGATCGACAAGCTGACGGAAGAGTATCCGCTGGTGCTCTCGACCGTGCGTGAAGTGGGGCACTACTCCTGCCGCTCGATGACCGGTAACTGTGCCGCGCTGGCAGCGCTGGCCGACGAGCCGGGCTATGCGCAGATCAACACTGCCGACGCGGAGCGTCTCGGCATTGAAGATGAGGCGCTGGTGTGGGTCACCTCGCGTAAAGGGAAGGTCATCACCCGCGCGCAGGTGAGCGATCGACCGAACAAAGGTGCGGTGTATATGACCTACCAGTGGTGGATTGGTGCCTGTAACGAGCTGGTGACGGAGAACCTGAGCCCGATTACCAAAACGCCGGAGTATAAGTATTGCGCCGTGCGCGTGGAGCCGATCGCTGACCAGCAGGCTGCGGAGCAGTATGTGATTGATGAGTATCATAAGCTGAAGAAACATTTGCGGGAGCTTGCTGTCGGGTGAGTGGAACATGCGGGTGCTGTGGTGGTTCCGTTCTCCATACGTTCGCTGCTTTTCTGTAAACCACGTCACCTGTGAACGTGTAAAGGGGGCTATCGCGCCCCCTTTACAATCCCGGCTCCCGGCAAAGAAAATCGCCGCTTCGCGGTCCCCTCAGCTTATGCCCTTCGGCTATCGGGTCGGGCGTGATCCTGGATCCCTGTAGGTCACGCCCTCTCGGCGCATCCCTGCGCCTCGCCCCGGCCTACGGTCAACGCCTCAGCGATTTTCAGCCGGATTCTGGCGTCGCTGTAAGTCTTTTATTCTTTTCACTTTCTTCATCGCTGGCTTTTGGGCTTGGGGTTTTGTAGGCCCGTGCAAGCGCAGCGCCGCCGGGCGGGGCCTGGCTGTTTCCATGTAATATTTTCTGTTGCTTTAAATCTTTGCGAGGCGGCTTCCGGGAATGGTTTTTCTGGGTTGTTGCCTGAAACGCATTGCCTTATCTTCCTGTTGCGCCTGCAAAATCAGGCGTCGGGATTGGAACCCTGACTGACTTTATCGATGACATAAGAGGCCTTATGTCGTACGCTCTGCTGCACTTAATGGTGGGCTGGCGGGGGCATCGTAAGATGCGCCGGTATCCGATAAAGCCGGTAGTTCCAACCTCGCTCAGTCCACCGCCACGAGATTGGAACCTCTGACGGTGGGTTTAAAAACTTTATCGGAGGCTGCCACTATGGCTACAACCCCAACCCAGGCTCACCCATTATTTACCGTACCTTTCTCCCACAACACGGATTTCACCGTACTGGCGAACCACTGTGAGCGTTTCGCTTACACCCTGCTGGAAACCGACGAACCCGCTGAAAAGCTGGCGCTGTGCGCCCGTCTTTGTGCCTGTCTCGCGCTGTTACAACCCACGCTCAACGAGCCTATCCCGGCGCACATGGTGGAACAATTCACCCTCAACGATCTGCCTTCTCGCCTGCCCGCATTCGAGCCGGAAAGCGACCAGCTGGGCATCTATTGCCAGACCGTTACGCAGCTTTTAATCAGCAACGTCCTGCCGCCGGAGATGGCGCGCGTGATGGAGGGGCTGCTGTATGACCTGGTGAGCTTTTACGCCGACACGCTCAACGCACCACGCTGGCTGCAAACGCCGGATGGACGCGTAGCAATTGATGCGTTGAAAAACTGAGTTTGTAGGCCGGGCAAACGCAGTGCCGCCCGGCGCAACAATGCCGGGTGGCGGCTTCGCCTTACCCGGCCTACCAGACCCGGCGCAATAAATGTTAACGCAATGAAATAATCACATAAAAATAAAAGGCTTACAGCGGCTCCCTGGTCCGGCTGAAAATCGCTGAGTCGTTTCCTGTAGGCCGGGGCGAGGCGCATGGACGCGCCGAGAGGGCATAGCCTGCAGGGATGCAGGCTGGTGCCTGACCCGATAGCCGGAAGGAATAAGACGAAGGGACCGCGAAGCGGCGATTTTCTTTGCCGGTAGCCCGGGTTGCCAGGGTGGTGGCGATTGAGCCACCCTGGCACGTTCACCGGTTGTGCAGTAACAGAGAAGCACGGCTCTGGAAGTGAACGGAACCACCACCGTAGCCGCATATTCCCCTCAACTCTGAGGCAGATGAACCTCAGCAGCAACTGAAAGTGAACGGAACCACCACAGCAGCCGCATGTTCCCCACCAACCCGCAATAAAAAAGGCAACTCATCGTTGCCTTTTTACTCTCATCAGAACCGCGTATTCACACTCATAAACCAGGTCCGCCCCGGCTCATTATAGGTATACGCCCCAGCACCATACATATACGCTCCCGTCGTGGTATTCCCGGTCGTCTGGGCATTACCCGCACGCCACTGGCGTTTATCGAAGACGTTATCCACGCCGCCGGTCAGGCTAACGTATTTGGTCACGTCCCAGGTCGCGCTCAGGCCGACGATGCTGTACGGGCTCACTTCATCCGTCTCAGACCCGACCGCCGGCTCACCTTTGTAGTTGTATTTCTTCGGCTGCTGCTTGCCGTACCAGGTGAAGGTGGACTGCAGCGACACATCCTGCTGTACCTGCCAGCTCAGGGTTGAGTTCAGCGTGTACTCCGGGATGATCGACAGACGATCGCCGGTCTCCTTGTTCTTGCTTTGCAGCATGTAGGTGATGTTGTTGGTCCAGTTGATGGCGTCGCTTACCGGCACGTTCAGGGTGCCTTCCAGACCTTCCACCACCGCTTTCGGCACGTTTTCCCACTGATAAATATCAGTTTTCGTTTTACCGGCAGAGGTCTGCCCAATCGGCGCGTAGCCCGCTTCAATCTTGTCGCGGTAGTCGTTGCGGAACCAGGTCACGCCCGCCAGCCAGCCGTCGCGTTTCCACTCCAGGCCGATCTCTTTGTTGATGCTGGTTTCGGCTTTCAGATCCTCGTTACCCAGCATGTAACAGCCCACGCCGTCGGCGCTCGCATAGCAACCCTGGCCCTTGCTGTAGAGCAGGTAGTTCGGGTTGGTCTGGTACAGGCTCGGCGCTTTATAGGCCCGGGCGATACCCATCTTCAGGGTGAAATCATCCCCCAGCCCCTGAGAAAGGTTCAGGGACGGGCTCCAGTTGTTGCCAACGATGGAGTGATGATCGAAGCGCAGCGCCGGGGTCAGCATGGTGCTGTCGGTCAGCTCCATGTTGTTTTCCGCGAACAGGGAGAAGATTTCCGCATCGGAGTACGGGCTGCGATTGTCGGTCATCCCGGGGATCGCACCGCCCTGCAGGGCCTGGCCGTTGGAGGACATATCCTTCATCCGCTGCTGATCCCACTCGGTGCCCAGGGTCAGGTTCTGGTTGACGATAAAGTCGATCGGCAGGTTGATCTCGCTGTGCAGCATCACGTCGGACAGATCGGTGTCGGTGAACTTATCGCTGTTAAACAGCCCCTCCAGACCGCCAGCCAGCCCTTCGCCCAGGCGGGAGTTGCGGGTGTGTTCGTACTGCGCCCAGTTGTTGGTGGTGATACCGTTATCCCAGCCGCCGGTCCAGGTCAGGGCGAAGTTCTGGCGATAGATACGGTTGGTCTCTTTGCCGTAATTTTTCTTCACCAGCCCGTTGCTGCTGTTGTCGTTGTTGGTGTTCTGGGTATCACCGGCATAGAGGTTGTTCTGACGGCTGTAGCCTGCCTCAAATTGCAGGGCCTGCATCGGGGCGAATTCCCAGCGCAGCACGCCGTTAACGTCTTTATTCTCAACGCCTTCACGTCCGGCTGGCAGCGTGTCGGCATAGGCGCCGGTACGCTCAGACTCATGACCTTGGTTGATATCCCAGGCGTCGGCCTGGGTTTTATCCAGGTTGCCGTACAGACGGAAGCTGAAAGCATCGCCCAGCGGACCGCTGAGGCTGAAGTTAGTGCGTTTGGTGGAACCCTCTTCGTTATGCTCAGGAGCATTCAGGTAGGTGTTCCAGGAGCCATGCCACTCGTTGCTGACCTTTTTGGTGATGATGTTCACCACGCCGCCCGCCGCGCCGTTACCGTAACGCGCCGCAGCCGGGCCGCGGATCACTTCGATGCGTTCGATCATCTCTGGCGGCACCCAGCCGGTATCGCCGCGGGTGTCACGCTCGCCGCGCCAGCCCAGACGGATCGAGTTACGGCTGGTCACCGGCTTACCGTCGATCAGGATCAGGGTGTTTTCCGGGCCCATGCCGCGAATATCAATCTGGCGATTGTTGCCGCGCTGGCCGCTGGTGGAGTTACCGGTAAGGTTGACGCCCGGCATGGTACGGATGATCTCGGACACGTCGCGCGCCGACGGGTTTTTACGGATCTCATCGGCGGTGATGGTGGACACGCCCGGCGCCTGCAGGTTCTGCTCGGCGGCGGTGATCACCATCGTATCTTCGTGCCCGGCGGTTTCGGCTGCCATCGCAGGCAGTGCCACACCATAAATCCCCAGATTGACCAGTAAGGCCAGTGAGTGAAGCTTGTTATTCATTGTATGTCCTGCTTTTCGATGCCGCGTTCCCCATGGCTCCGTTCCCGAATGGGTGAGGAGGCGGCAGGATGTCGCCCGCAGTCTGCGAAAACCTCTCGATCCTGAGTCAGTACGCAGCGCATGGCATGGTTATTTAAAGTTCGCGCTTCCCACAGCGCGCCCATACGCTATTGCAAATGAAAATAGTTATCAATAATATTATCGATATTGTTTATCTTTAATCAAAAAAACAGAACAGTTCATGGGGTTAAATCGGTGACGACGCTGGAGACGGGAAGTGATGCCTGGTGGCAGTCGAAACAGGGGCCCGAAGGGGTGCGGGAAGGGGACCATTATCGGGTGACGTTTTACTGGCGCGACCCGAACGGCACGGAGCAGGCCTCGCCGCTGAAAAGGGTGTGGCTCTACATTACCGGCGTGACCGATCACCACCACAACGCCCGCCCGCAGACGCTGGTGCGCATCAGTGGCACCGACGTCTGGCAATGGCAGGGCGAGTTCAGCCCCAACTGGCGCGGCAGCTACTGTTTTATCCCCTCTGAACATGATGACGACTTTGCTGATGCGGTGTTTGCCACCGACCCGCCGGACCGCATGGCCCTGCGCGAAGGCTGGCGCAAACTGCTGCCAAAGGCCATCGCCGATCCACGCAACCGGCAGCACTGGCGCGGCGGCCGCGGCCACCCGGTCTCGGCGCTCGAAATGCCCGAAGCACCGCTCCAGCCCGGCTGGGATCGCCCCGAGACGCCGTATCAACCTGCTCAGTGCATTACCTGGCAGAGCGCAAAACTCGGCAACACCCGCCGGGTGTGGATCTTCACCACCGGCGAACAGACCCCGCACGAACGCCCGCTGGCGGTGCTGCTCGACGGCCAGTTCTGGGCCGAGAGCATGCCGGTGTGGCCCGCGCTCACGGCGCTCACCCTTGATGGCCAGCTGCCGCCTGCGGTCTACGTACTTATTGACGTCATCGATACCGCCCATCGTACCCGCGAACTGCCCTGCAATCCCGATTTCTGGCTCGCCGTTCAGGACGAACTCCTGCCGCAGGTGCAGGCGCTGGCCCCGTTCAGCGAGCGGGCCGATCGCACGGTTGTCGCCGGGCAGAGCTTTGGCGGCCTCTCCGCCCTGTATGCCGGGCTGCACTGGCCAGAGCGCTTTGGCTGCGTGCTCAGCCAGTCGGGGTCGTTCTGGTGGCCGCATCGCGGTGGCCAGCAGGACGGGGTGATTATCGAACAGCTCAAAAACCAACAACTTTCAGCGCAGGGACTGCGCATTGTCCTTGAGGCGGGGCGACGTGAACCGCTGATTTTTCGCGCCTGTGAGGCGCTTTATGCCGGGCTACAGCAGACACAGCAGCCGGTTTTCTGGCGTCCGGTGGACGGCGGACATGATGCACTTTGCTGGCGGGGAGGGCTGACGCAGGGGCTGATGACTCTCTGGCAGCCGCTTATTCAATAACGGAGTCTGGTATGGAATTCAGTAACCCCTTCGACGATCCGCAGGGTCTGTTCACTATTGTGCAAAACGCCCAACAGCAGTACAGCCTGTGGCCGCAGCAGTGCGCCTTGCCCGACGGCTGGCGCGTGGCCTGTGAGCCGCAGTCGCAGGAAGCCTGTCAGCAGTGGCTTGCCGCCCACTGGCAAACCCTGATCCCGGCCCATTTTGCACAGGTGAAATCATGAGCGCACAACGTCCACTCGTGGCCGCCCAGCCGGGGATCTGGATGGCGGAACAGCTTTCCGACCTGCCCAACGCCTGGAGCGTGGCCCACTACGTCGAGCTGACCGGCCCGGTTGATGCCCCCCTGCTGGCGAAAGCGGTGGTGGCCGGAATGATGCAGGCCGACACCCTGCGCACCCGCTTTAGCGAAGATAACGGCGAGATAGGGCAGTGGATCGACGACAGCCTCATCCTGCCGGAACCGCACATCCTCGACCTGCGCGCCGACGGCGATCCGCACGCGGCAGCCCTGGCGGTTATGCACGCCGATCTTAACCAGAACCTGCGCGTCGACAGCGGCCAGCCCACGGCCTTCCACCTGTTGATTCAGGTGGCGGACAACCGCTGGTACTGGTATCAGCGCTATCACCATTTAGTGGTGGATGGGTTCAGCTTCCCGGCCATTACCCGCCAGATCGCCGCCATTTATCGTGCCTGGCTGAAAGGCGATGCCACGCCGGATTCACCCTTTACGCCGTTTGCGGAAGTGGTGGAGGAGTACCAGCGCTATCGCGACAGCGAGGCCTATGCGCGCGACGGCGCGTTCTGGGCGGAGCAGCGCAAACAGCTCCCGCCGCCGGTCTCGCTCTCCAGCGCGCCGCTGCCGGGTCGCGCCGCCACGACCGACATTCTGCGCCTGAAGCTGACCGCCGATCGTCACGCCTTCAGCCAGCTGGCAAACGCCAGCCAGAGCCAGCGCACCGACCTTGCGCTCGCGCTGGTGGCCCTGTGGCTCGCCCGCCTGACCGGGCGCATGAACTACGCCGCCGGGTTTATCTTTATGCGCCGGATGGGCTCCGCGGCGCTCACCGCCACCGGCCCGGTGCTGAACGTGCTGCCGCTGGCGGTGAACATCAACCCGCTGGAGACGCTGCCGGAGCTGGCCCAGCGCCTGGCCGGACAGATGAAAAAGATGCGTCGCCATCAGCATTACGACGCCGAGCAGATCGTCCGCGACAGCGGGCGTGCCGCCAGCGACGAGGCGCTGTTCGGCCCGGTGTTTAACGTCAAGGTCTTCGACTATCAGCTGGATATAGACGGCGTACAGGCGGTGACGCACACCCTCGCCACCGGTCCGGTGAACGACCTGGAGATGGCGCTGTTCCCGGACGAGCAGGGCGGGCTGAGCATTGAGATCCTCGCCAACAAGCAGCGTTACGATGAGGCCACCCTGGTGCGCCACGTCGAGCGCCTGCATGGCCTGCTGGCGCAGTTTGCCGCCAACAGCGATCTGCGCTGCGGCGAGGCCGAAACCGTTTCTGACGACGAATACCGCCTGCTGGAGAAGATCAACCAGACGGCGGTTCCGCTGCCGCTCACCACCCTGAGCGCGCTGGTGGCGGAGCAGGCGGCGAAAACCCCGGACGCCCCGGCGCTGGCCGATGCGCATGTGGAGCTCACCTACCGCCAGATGCGCGAGCAGGTGGTGGCCCTGGCAAACCAGCTTCGCGAGCGTGGCGTGAAGCCCGGCGACAGCGTGGCGGTGGCACTGCCACGCTCGGTATTCCTGACCCTGGCCCTGCACGCTATCGTCGAAGCGGGGGCCGCGTGGCTGCCGCTGGATACCGGTTATCCCGACGATCGCCTGCAGATGATGATCGAGGACGCGAAGCCGTCATTGCTGATCACCACCGACGACCAGCGCCCGCGCTTTGACCATCTGCCAGTAACGATTTTTAGTTACAACACACTATTACCTGCTGCGGACTCTGAACCTCTGCACCTGAGCAGGCCGGAACAGACCGCCTATATCATCTTCACCTCCGGCTCGACAGGGCGGCCGAAAGGGGTGATGGTCGGCCAGACCGCCATCGTCAACCGTCTGCTGTGGATGCAAAACCACTACCCGTTAACCGCCGAAGACGTGGTGGCGCAAAAAACGCCGTGCAGCTTTGACGTCTCGGTATGGGAGTTCTGGTGGCCGTTTATCGCCGGGGCGAAGCTGGTGATGGCCGAGCCGGAGGCGCACCGCGATCCGCTGGCGATGCAGGATTTCTTTGCGAAATACGGCGTCACCACCACCCACTTTGTGCCGTCGATGCTGGCGGCCTTTGTCGCCTCGCTGACCCCGGAAAACGTCGCCTGCTGCGCCAGCCTGAAACAGGTGTTCTGCAGCGGCGAAGCCCTGCCGACCGAACTGTGCCGGGAGTGGGAGCAGCTTACCCATGCCCCGCTGCATAATCTGTATGGTCCGACCGAAGCGGCGGTGGACGTCAGCTGGTATCCGGCGTATGGCCCTGAACTGGCGGCGGTTACGGGCAACAGCGTGCCGATTGGTTTCCCGGTGTGGAACACCGGCCTGCGTATTCTGGATGCGATGATGCGCCCGGTGCCGTTCGGCGTGGCGGGAGATCTCTACCTCACCGGCATCCAGCTGGCGCAGGGCTATCTGGGCCGTCCGGATCTGACCGCCAGCCGCTTTATCGCCGATCCCTTTGTCCCTGGCGAGCGCATGTACCGCACCGGGGACGTCGCCCGCTGGCTGGACAACGGCGCGGAGGAATATTTAGGCCGCAGCGACGATCAGCTGAAAATTCGCGGCCAGCGCATTGAGCTGGGGGAGATCGACCGGGCGATGCTGACCCTGCCGGACGTGGCCCAGGCGGTGACCCATGCCTGCGTCATTAACCAGGCGGCGGCCACCGGCGGCGATGCCCGTCAGCTGGTGGGCTATGTGGTTTCTGAGTCGGGCCTGCCGCTGGATCGCGATGCGCTGCTGGCGGCCCTGAAAACCCGGCTGCCGCCGCACATGGTGCCGGTGGTGATTTTGCAGCTGAGCGCATTGCCGCTCAGCGCCAACGGCAAGCTGGATCGCAAGGCGCTGCCGCTGCCGGAACTGACGGTTAAAGCCCAGGGGCGCGCTCCGGAAACCGATGCCGAATGGACCATTGCCGCCGCGTTCTCGGCCCTGCTGGGGTGTGAGATCAACGACACCGAGGCGGATTTCTTTGCCCTCGGCGGCCACTCGCTGCTGGCGATGCGTCTTGCTGCCACCCTCAGCCGCCACTTTGCCCGTCAGGTAACGCCCGGCCAGGTGATGGTGGCCTCGACGGTGGGCAAGCTGAGCGCCCTGCTGAGCTCAGAGATGAGCGACGAGCAGGCGCAGCGTCTGGGCTACGAGACCATTTTGCCCCTGCGTGAAAGCCACGGCCCGACGCTGTTCTGCTTCCATCCTGCCTCCGGTTTTGCCTGGCAGTTCAGCGTGCTGGCCCGCTACCTGAGCCCGCGCTGGTCGATCACGGGTATCCAGTCGCCGCGACCGGGGCCGATGCAGGACTGCGCCACCCTGGACGAGGTGATCGAGCAACATCTGGCGACGCTCCGCGCGCAACAGCCGCACGGGCCTTACTACCTGTTCGGCTATTCCCTGGGCGGCACGCTGGCGCAGGGGATTGCCGCGCGTCTGCGGGCACAGGGAGAGGCCGTGGCGTTCCTCGGCCTGCTCGATACCTGGCCGCCGGAGACGCAAAACTGGTCCGAGAAAGAGGCTAACGGTCTGGATCCGGAAGTATTAGCGGAGATCGAGCGTGAGCGGCAGGCGTTTCTCGCCGCCCAGCAGGGTCAGGCGTCCGGGGAGCTGTTCAGCGCCATCGAGGGTAACTACAGCGATGCGGTGCGCCTGCTGACCACGGCGCACAGTTCATCGTTTGACGGCAAAGCGACGCTGTTCGTCGCCGAGCGCACGCGAACCATGGATCCGCATAAAGCCTGGGCAACCTGGGTGGAAGAGCTTGAGGTGTATGCTCAGGACTGCGCCCACGTGGATATCATCTCCCCGCAGGCATTTGAGCAGATAGGACCGGTGCTGAAGGAGATTCTGGGGTAGTAAAACCGCCCGGCGGCGCTGCGCTTGCCGGGCCTACGGGTTTTGTCGGCCGGGTAAGGCGGTGTGCCCGATGTGCAGGCAAAATGGATTTTGTAGGCCGGGTAAGGCGCAGCCGCCACCCGGCGTTTTTTTACCGCCGTCCCAGCGGCACCACCAGCGGCGTACCCGCCACCGGATCGTCAATAATCATGCAGCGCATGCCGTAGATCCGCTCGATCAGCTCGGGGCTAACAATCTCTTTCGGCGCACCTTCCGCCACAATCTTGCCGTCGCGCAGGGCGATCAGATGCGTAGCATAGCGGCAGGCCTGGTTCAGGTCATGCAGCACTGCCGCCAGGGTAAAGCCCTGCGTGCGGTTCAGATCGCTCAGCAGTTCCAGCAGGTCAATCTGATGGCTGATATCCAGCCAGGTGGTCGGCTCATCCAGCAGCATGATCGACGTCTCCTGGGCCAGCACCATCGCAATCCACGCCCGCTGGCGCTGTCCGCCGGAGAGGGTGTCGACACTTTGCGCCGCCAGGTCGGTAATACCGGTCGCCTGCATCGCTTTGGTGACCGCCGCCTCATCCTCTTTGCGCCAGCGGGTAAACAGCGGCTGGTGCGGATAGCGCCCGCGCGCCACCAGCTCCTGGACGGTGATATCCCCCGGGGTGGTGGCGTTTTGCGCCAGCAGCCCGACCCGGCGCGCCACCTCTTTGCTGGCAAAGCGCTGGATCTGCTCCCCGTCGAGAAACACGTTACCGTGCAGCGGCGTCATCAGGCGGCTCAGGGTGCGTAACAGCGTCGACTTTCCGCAGCCGTTGGGGCCGATAATGGCGGTGAAGTGGCCATCGGGGATCGCCACCTGCAAATTCTCAGCCACGGTTTTTTTACCGTAGCCGAGGGTCAGATTTTCGCCGCGCAAGCGGGTTGCAGTCTCTGTCATTTCTTGCGGGACTCCTGAACAAGCAAGACGATAAGGTAGATCCCGCCAAGACTGACGGTCACCACGCCCACCGGAAGTTGATACGGCATAAACAGCTGCTGGGCGCAGAGATCCGCCGCCAGCAGCAGCAGCGACCCGCACAGCGCCGACTGGGTTAACCCCCAGCGGGCGGTGCCGCTCAGACGGCGGGCGATGTGCGGTGCGACAAGGGCAATAAAGGAGATCGGCCCGGCGATAGCGGTGGCCGCGGCGGTTAACACTACCGCCACCAGCATCAGCATCAGACGCGAACGCTCGACGCTGACCCCCAGCGCACAGGCGCTGTCGTCGCCCATCTCCAGCAGGCGCATGCGCTTCACCAGCAGCAGGGCGCAGATAAACATCAGCACGATCAGCGGGGCGGCGGGCAGGGTTTTGGCCCACGTCAGGCCGTTGAGCGACCCGGCGAACCACAGCCCGGCTGAGAGCGAGGTCTCCAGCGAGGCCTGCAGCAGAAGCCAGGTGTTAAACGCCATCAGCATGGCGCGCATGCCGATACCGATGATGATCAGGCGGAAGGTCTCAATGCCGTCGCGCCAGGCCAGCGCCCAGACGACAAGCGAGGTCAGAATGCCGCCCGCCATCGCCGCCAGGGTGATGGCCGTCAGATGCTGACCAAACAGCACCATCGCTACCAGCACGCCGCTCCAGGCCCCGGTATTAAAGCCCATCACGTCCGGGCTCCCGAGGGGGTTGCGCATCAGCGACTGGAAAATCGCGCCGCTGATCCCAAGCGCCGCGCCCACCAGCAGCGCCATCGTCAATCGCGGCAGTCGCCATTCGTTGACCACCATGGTGATATTGCGCGGGGCACTGCCGGTCAGGGCATCGAGCACCTGAGTGAAGTCAAGCATCACCGCCCCGCTCTTAAGGCTCAATATCGCCACGCCGAGGCTGACCAGCACCAGCAGCAGGCAGCTGAAAACTAAACGTCGGGACGGGGCCATCACAGGGCACCTCCGCGCTGGCGGCGAACCAGGAAGATCAGCACCGGCGCGCCGATAAAGGCGCTGACCACCGAGACGCGCAGCTCACCGGGCACCAGCAGACGCCCGAGAATATCGGCAAACAGCAGCAGGGCAGGGGTGGCGAGCAGCGTGACCGGCAGGGACCAGCGGTGATCGGCCCCCACCAGCCAGCGCGCCATGTGGGGCATCATCAGTCCGATAAAGGCGATGGGACCCACCACCGCCGTGGCGCTCCCGCACAATACGGTGATGGTCAGCAACCCCAGCAGCTGGGTGCGCGCCACGCGACTGCCCAGGGCGGTGGCCGTGTCGCTGCCGAGGCTCAGGCTGTTCAGCGCCCGGCTTAACAGCAGCGCCACGGCGGCGGCAATCAGCACCGGCACGCTCACTACCTGCAGGGTTTGCAGAGTACGGATATCCAGCGAGCCCGCCTGCCAGAAGCGCAGCTGGTCGTAGACGTCCGGGTTGAGCAGGGCGATGCCGTTGGAAAGGCCGTCCAGCACCGCGCCCAGCGCCACGCCCGCGAGCGTCAGGCGCACCGGGCTGAGCTGGCCCCCGCCCTGGCTGCCGGTAAAGGCCACCAGCAGGGAGGCGGCAAAGGCACCGCACAGGGCCATCACCAGCTGTTCGCCGGGGGATGAAAAACCAAACAGCGCCGCGCCCAGCACGATGGCGAAGCTCGCCCCGGCGTTAACGCCGAGAATGCCGGGATCGGCCAGCGGATTGCGGGTCAGGGTTTGCATTAACGCCCCGGCGAGACCGAGGGCGGCACCGGCCAGTAGCCCGGCGAGGGTACGCGGCAGGCGGGCATCCCGCACGATAGTGCAGTCGGCGCTTTGACAGGTAGCGGAGAAGGCATCGACTACCACCGAAAACGGCAGCGGTTTGGCACCCACCAACAGACTGAGGGCGATCGCCAGCGTGAGCAGTAACAGTAAGCCGGGCACGGCAACGGCGCGTGACGCGGAAAGGGAGTACGACATAGCAACATCCATGATTTGATAATGATAGTAATTATCGTTATCTATCTTATTTGGCTATGTTAGCATGTGCGGCCATGGAATTGGTACAAAAGAAACCATTAAGGCTTTGTAATGACCCGACAATCCTGGCTGCTCAATCTGAGCCTGCTGAAGACCCATCCGGCGTTTCGTGCTGTTTTTATTGCCCGTTTTATCTCCATTTTATCCCTTGGCCTGCTCGGCGTGGCCGTACCGGTGCAAATCCAGATGATGACCCACTCCAGCTGGCTGGTGGGGCTCTCCGTTACCCTGACCGGCGGGGCGATGTTTATCGGCCTGATGGTGGGCGGGGTGCTGGCGGATCGCTACGAGCGTAAGACGCTGATCCTGCTGGCCCGCGGCACCTGCGGGGTAGGGTTTGTCGGCCTGTGCCTGAACGCCATGCTCCCGGAGCCGTCGTTGATCGCCATTTACGCCCTCGGCCTGTGGGACGGCTTTTTTGCCTCCCTTGGGGTAACGGCGCTGCTGGCGGCGACGCCAGCGCTGGTGGGGCGCGAGAATCTGATGCAGGCGGGGGCGATTACGATGCTCACCGTGCGTCTGGGATCGGTGATCTCGCCGATGGTCGGCGGGCTGCTGCTCGGCACCGGGAATGTGGCCTGGAACTACGGTCTGGCGGCGGCGGGCACCTTTATTACCACCTTAACCCTGCTGCGTCTGCCTTTACTGCCGCCTCCGCCGCAGCCGCGGGAACATCCGCTGAAATCCCTGCTGGCGGCGATCCGTTTTCTGTTCAGCAATCCGCTGATCGGCGGCATCGCCCTGATGGGCGGCCTGCTGACGATGGCGAGCGCGGTGCGGGTGCTCTATCCGGCGCTGGCGCTGGAGTGGCAGATGAGCGTGTCGCAGATCGGTCTGCTGTATGCCGCCATCCCACTGGGCGCGGCCTTTGGTGCGCTTACCAGCGGCAATCTGGCGCAGAGCGCGCGTCCGGGGCTGATTATGCTGCTGGCGACCCTGGCCTCGTTTATCGCCATTGGCTTCTTTAGCCTGATGCCGGTCTGGGCGCTGGGCGTGGTCTGTCTGGCGCTGTTCGGCTGGCTGAGCGCGGTCAGTTCGCTGTTGCAGTACACCCTGATCCAGACCCAGACCCCGGAAGCGATGCTCGGGCGCATCAACGGCCTGTGGACGGCGCAGAACGTCACCGGCGATGCCATGGGTGCGGCGATCCTGGGTGGCCTGGGGGCGATAATGACCCCGGTGGCCTCGGCGAGCAGCAGCGGATTTGTGCTGGCGTTAGTGGGGGTGATGTTGCTGGTGGTGCTGGCGGAGTTGCGCCGGTTCCGGCAGGAACCAATGGTTATTGAAAAGGTGTCATAGCCCGATTTTGTAGGCCGGATAAGGCGAAGCCGCCATCCGGCAAAAGCGCCCGGCGGTGCTTCGCTTGCCGGGCCTACGGGTTGGGAGCCCTTTATTTGAAAAGCGTCTCTAAACGTTCTAACACCCGCGTCGCACTGAAATAATCCAGACGGAAAGTCTCTGTGCCCAGCGCCCAGACGCGCTTGTTTTGCACCGCTGGCAGATGGGCCAGCAGCGGGTTGGCGTAAATCGCATCCACGTCCTTTTGGTCGCCGGCAAACAGGAACAGCCCTTCGCCGTTCAGCCCGGCGGCCAGGTTTTCCCCCCCTAACTGCACGATGTCGTGGCGCTTACCCTGGCTCTGGGACGGGTTCAGCCCGGCGGGCAGGGTGGCAAGGGAGAAGCCCAGCTGTTGCAGCAGCTTGCCCTGCGCCGATTCGGCGGTCCACAGGTTGGCACTGTGGGCAGCGGCGGTGTAGACGATGGCGTTGACCGGCTGCGGCGGCAGCTTCATCTGCTGCTTCACTCGGGCGAGCTGCTTATCGAACTCGGCAATTCGGGTTGCAGCCTGCTTCTCCTGGCCGGTAATGGTGCCGAGCTGGGTCAGCAGCGCCTGCCAGCTTTTGTCGTCGTAATTGATGATAAGCGTCGGGGCGATGGCCGAGAGCTGATCGTACAGCGCGACGGCAGAATCGCCCCCGGTGGCGCTGATCAGGATCAAATCCGGCATCTGGGCGGCAACGGCTTCGGCGCTAGGCTCGCCGATATAGAGCCGCGCCAGCTTACGCTGTTTGGCGATGTCGCCCCACTGGCGTAAAAAGCCCCGATCGTCCGCGACGCGGTTGTTTGGCGTGGTAGCACCGCTGGCGACCACCGGGGCGTCAATCGCCAGCAGGGAGCCGGTGAGGGTCACGCTGGTGGAGACAATGCGCGTCGGTTTGCTCTCCAGAGTGTGCGTTCCACGGCTGTCAGTGACCTGACGCGGCCAGTCGGCGGCGACGGCTGAGGTTAATCCTGAAAGTAAAAGGCTGATTAAAAGCAGGGTGTTACGGCATGCGGCGGGCAGTTTCACTAAGGTGCATCCTGTTTTTGTTGGAGTTAATGCTTCTCATTTTCATGAATGAGGCGCAGGGATGCAAGCGATAGTCGCACAAGTTGCGCGCTCTGCGGTTGACACCATCGCGCTCTGGGATTAGGTTAGCCAGCGAAAATATAAATGATAATAATTCTTACTGCTTTTATCATTTCAGGAGGATGATATGGATACGTCACTGGCTGAGGATGTTCAGCACACCGCGACCCGGCTGCAAAAAGACAGCTTCTTTTTTATGTCGCCTTATCGCAGTTTCACCACGTCTGGCTGTTTTGCCCGCTTCACTACCCCTGCCGTCAACGGCGACGATCCGGCGAGCGCGTTTCAGCAGCAGCTGGCGCAGGCCTTTGCCGATGCCAAAGCCGCCGGGATTGCTAACCCGGTGATGGTCGGGGCCATCCCGTTCGATACCCGTCAGCCGTCGTCGCTGTTTATCCCCCAGCAGTGGCAAAATTTTGCCCGCCCGGCGCGCCAGCAGTCTGCCCGCTATGCCGCCCGGTCGACGCCGCTGACGGTGAAATCCCGCACCGAGATCCCGGCGCAGTTAGCCTTTGAGGATATGGTGGCCCGCGCCGCGGCGCTGACCGCCACCCCGCGCGTCAACAAAGTGGTGCTCTCCCGGCTTATCGACATTGCGACGGCGGAGAACATCGACAGCAGCGCGCTGCTGGAAAAACTGATCGCCCAGAACCCGGCCAGCTTTAACTTCCACGTCCCGCTGGAGGACGGCGGGGTGCTGCTGGGGGCGAGCCCGGAGCTGCTGCTGCGTAAAGAGGGAGCGCACTTTAGCTCCCTGCCGCTGGCCGGTTCCGCGCGTCGTCAGCCGGATGACATTCTCGATCGCGAGGCGGGCAACAAGCTGCTGGCCTCGGAAAAAGATCGCCACGAACACGACCTGGTCACCCAGGCGATGAAAGCGGTGCTGGCTCCGCGCAGCCATCAGCTTACCATGCCTGCGTCTCCGCAGCTGGTCACCACGCCGACCCTGTGGCACCTGGCTACCCCGGTGGAAGGCGAGGCGCGCGAGCACGAAAACGCCCTGACCCTGGCCTGCCTGCTGCACCCGACCCCGGCCCTGAGCGGCTTCCCGCACCAGGCGGCGAAAGAGTTGATCGCCGAGCTGGAGCCGTTCGACCGCGAACTGTTCGGCGGCATCGTCGGCTGGTGCGACAGCGAAGGCAATGGCGAGTGGGTGGTCACCATCCGCTGCGCGCGCATTCAGGCCAACAGCGTGCGCCTGTTTGCCGGTGCCGGGATTGTTCCGGCCTCTTCGCCGGTGGCCGAATGGCGCGAAACCGGCGTGAAACTGACCACCATGCTCAACGTTTTTGGCTTGCACTAAGGATTAAACATGACCCTTCCCTTTACCCGCTGGCCCGATGATTTTGCCCGCCGCTATCGTGAAAAAGGTTACTGGCAGGATCTGCCCCTGACGGACATTCTGACCCGTCACGGCGACAGCGAGGCGCTGGCGCTTATCGACGGCGAACGCCGCATGACCTATAGCCAGTTCCGGCACGCCGTCAATAACCTCGCGTCTGCGCTGCAGGCAAAAGGGATCAAGCGTGGCGAAACCGCGCTGGTGCAGCTGGGCAACGTCGCCGAGTTCTACATCACCTTTTTCGCGCTGTTGCAGGTGGGCGTGGCCCCGGTAAATGCGCTGTTCAGCCATCAGCGCAGCGAGCTGAACGCCTACGCTTTGCAGATCAAACCTGCGCTGCTGATTGCCGACCGCGAACATGCGCTCTTTGCCGGCGACGATTTCCTGAACACCTTTGTCGATCAGCACCGCTCCGTGCGCCTGGTCTGGCTGCGCGGTGATGAGGGGGAACACGCCCTGGAGGCGGCCATTGACCGCCCGGCGGAGAACTTTATCGCCACCCCGACCCCGGCGGACGAAGTGGCCTTCTTCCAGCTTTCCGGCGGCAGCACCGGCACGCCGAAGCTGATCCCGCGCACCCACAACGACTACTACTACAGCATCCGTCGCAGCAACGAGATCTGCGGTATCACCGCGCAAACCCGCTACCTGAACGCGCTCCCTGCGGCGCATAACTTCGCCATGAGCTCCCCGGGCACGCTCGGGATCTTCATGGCCGGGGGCTGCGTGGTGCTGGCTCACGATCCGAGCGCCACGCTCTGCTTCCCGCTGATCCATCAGCATCAGGTTACCGTCACCTCGCTGGTGCCGCCTGCGGTCAGCCTGTGGTTACAGGCTATTGCGGAAGGGGCGGGCAATGCCCAGCTGGCGTCGCTGGAGCTATTGCAGGTTGGCGGGGCGCGGCTTTCCGCAACGCTTGCGACCCGCATTCCGGCCGAGATTGGCTGCCAGCTCCAGCAGGTGTTTGGCATGGCCGAAGGGCTGGTGAACTACACTGCGCTGGACGATTCGCCGGAGCGCATCATCAATACCCAGGGTCGCCCGATGTGCCCGGATGATGAAGTGTGGGTGGCCGATGAGCACGGCAATCCGCTGCCGCGCGGCGAGGTGGGGCGTCTGATGACCCGCGGGCCGTACACTTTCCGCGGCTATTTCAACAGCCCGGAACACAACGCCAGCGCCTTCGATGAGAACGGCTTTTACTGCTCCGGGGATCTGATCGCCATTGACGAGCAAGGCTACATCACCGTGCAGGGGCGCGAGAAAGATCAGATCAACCGTGGCGGGGAGAAGATTGCCGCCGAAGAGGTGGAAAACCTGCTGTTGCGCCACGAATCGGTGATCCACGCCGCGCTGGTCAGCATGGAGGACAGCCTGCTGGGCGAGAAGAGCTGCGCGTATCTGGTGGTGAAAAAGCCCCTGCGCGCGGTCGAGGTGCGCCGCTTCCTGCGCGAGCAGGGCGTGGCTGAATTCAAGCTGCCGGATCGCGTGGAGTGCCTGGAGGCACTGCCCCTGACGCCGGTAGGCAAAGTCGACAAAAAACAATTACGCCTGTGGCTGGCCGAACGGGCGCAGGGCTGAGGAGCAAGACGATGGCAATTCCAAAATTAACCGGTTACGCGCTGCCAGGCGCGGCAGATCTGCCGACCAACAAAGTGAGCTGGACGCTGGAGCCTTCCCGCGCGGCGTTGCTGATCCACGATATGCAGGAGTATTTCCTCAACTTCTGGGGCGATAACTGCCCGATGATGGCGCAGGTGGTGGCGAACATCGCCCGCCTGCGCGACTACTGCAAGCAGCAGGGCATTCCGGTTTACTACACCGCCCAGCCGAAAGAGCAGAGTGATGAAGATCGCGCCCTGCTGAACGACATGTGGGGGCCGGGCCTGACCCGCTCGCCGGAGCAGCAGCGCATTGTCGCACAACTGACGCCCGATGAGGCCGACACCGTGCTGGTGAAGTGGCGCTACAGCGCGTTTCACCGCTCGCCGCTGGAGCAGATGCTGAAAGAGACCGGGCGCGACCAGCTGATCATCACCGGCGTGTACGCCCACATCGGCTGTATGACCACCGCCACCGACGCCTTTATGCGCGACATTCAGCCGTTCTTTGTTGCCGACGCGCTGGCGGATTTCACCCGTGACGAGCATCTGATGTCGCTCAAGTACGTGGCCGGTTGTTCCGGGCGCGTGGTGACCACCGACGAGCTGCTGCCGTCCATTCCTGCCTCGAAAGACGCACTGCGGGAACTGATCCTGCCGCTGCTGGATGAGTCCGACGAGCCAATGGATGACGAAAACCTGATCGACTACGGTCTGGATTCGGTACGAATGATGGCCCTGGCGGCGCGCTGGCGCAAAGTGCATGGCGATATCGACTTCGTGATGCTGGCGAAAAAACCGACCCTGGATGCCTGGTGGGCGCTGCTCTCCCGCGAGGTGAAATGATGCTGGATTTCACGGGGAAAACCGTCTGGGTGACCGGGGCCGGAAAAGGCATCGGTTACGCCACCGCCCTTGCGTTTGCCGAGGCGGGGGCAAAGGTGACGGGTTTTGACGTCGCCTTCCCGCAGGCGCGTTATCCGTTTGCCACCGAAGTGCTGAACGTGGCTGACGCTGTTCAGGTAAACGAGGTCTGCGGACGTGTGCTGGCGACGGTTGATCGCCTGGACGTGCTGGTTAACGCCGCCGGTATTTTACGCTTGGGGGGAACGGACCAGCTGTCGCAGGACGACTGGCAGGAGACGTTTGCGGTCAACGTGGGCGGGGCGTTTAACCTGTTCCAGCAGACGATGGGCCAGTTCCGTCGTCAGCAGGGCGGGGCGATTGTCACCGTAGCATCCGACGCGGCGCACACCCCGCGCATCGGCATGAGTGCTTACGGCGCCTCGAAAGCGGCGCTGAAGAGCCTGGCCCTGACCGTTGGCCTTGAGCTGGCGGGCAGCGGCGTGCGCTGCAATCTGGTCTCGCCGGGCTCCACCGATACCGACATGCAGCGCACCCTGTGGGTAAGCGACGACGCCGAGCAGCAGCGCATTCGCGGCTTTGGCGAACAATTCAAGCTGGGGATCCCGCTGGGCAAAATTGCCCGTCCGCAGGAGATCGCCAGCACCGTGCTGTTCCTCGCCTCCGACCATGCCAGCCACATTACGCTGCAGGATATTGTGGTGGACGGCGGCTCCACGCTGGGGGCCTAGATGATCTGGAAACGACATTTATCGCTGGAGGAGCTGAACGCCTCCAGTCAGAACACCCTGGTGGCGCATCTGGGGATCCTCTACACCCGTATCGGTGACGACACGCTGGAAGCTGAAATGCCGGTGGATGCCCGCACCCATCAGCCGTTTGGTTTATTGCACGGCGGCGCGTCGGCGGCGCTGGCGGAGACACTGGGGTCGATGGCTGGTTTTCTGATGACCCGCGACGGGCAGAGCGTGGTGGGAACGGAGCTGAATGCCACCCACCACCGGGCGGTATCGCAGGGGAGAGTGCGCGGGGTGTGTCAGCCGTTGCACCTCGGGCGCACCAGCCAGAGCTGGGAGATCGTGGTATTTGACGAGCAGGGACGGCGCTGCTGTACCTGCCGGTTGAGTACGATGGTGTTGGGGTAGAGTGAGATTGTGCGTGCTGGCCCCTCACCCTAACCCTCTCCCCATAGGGGAGAGGGAACGATTACACCCTCTCCCCTATGGGGAGAGGGCCGGGGTGAGGGGTTTACAACATGGACACCACACGCTTCAACAACCTGATCCGCGGCGCGATCGAGGCAATCTCCAGCCACTCCGCCGGGCTGTGGAATCCGGCACCGATCGGGCCAAAGCCGTCTAACGTCGGGATGCCCAGCGCGGCGGTATGGTTGGCATCGCTGCCGCCGCCCACCGCCTGCCAGGTTATGGCGATCCCTTCTTCGCGTCCGGCGTTTTCAACCTTCTGCATTAATGCCCGGGTGTCGTCGCTGGTGGCCATCGCCGGTTTGTGATTTACACGGGTGAGGGTGGTGGTGACTCCGTCAAGGAAGCCTTTCGCGCATAACCCCTCCAGCGCCTGATGCACCCGGTCATACTCGTCGTTTTCCCAGAAACGCACGTCCAGCTCGGCACTCGCGCTGTCTGCCACCACGTTGCCCGCGCTGCCGCCCTGAATCACTCCGACGTTAAGGGTCGTGCCGCGATCCCAGTCTGTTAACCCGTTAATGGCAATAATCGCATTAGCCAGCGCCGTTATCGCCGAGCGGCCTTTCTCCGGGTCGTTACCCGCGTGCGCCGCCACGCCGCTGAAGTGCAGCTGGTAGCCCGCCATCCCTTTGCGGGCTTTCACCAGCGAGCCGTCGGCGCGCGCCGCTTCACACACCAGCACGCAGCGGGACCGTTTTGCCAGCTCGCCGATCCATGCGTGGGAGTGCACCGAGCCGGTCTCTTCGTCCGGGTTCATCGCCACGGCAATGGACAGCCGCGCTTTGTCAGCCGCGTCCAGCCCGCGCATCGCCCACAGAATATTCAGCAGGCCGCTTTTCATGTCCGAGACGCCAGGGCCGTACAGCCGTGTTTCATCCTGACTCAGCGGACGCGCTGCCGCCGTGCCCGGCGCAAACACCGTATCGAGATGGCCGACCAGCAGCACGTCAAATTTCTCCGCCTGCGGCTGGTTAGTGACTAAAACGCCAGGGCCCACCTGGTTGCCGAGATCCACCTGCTCAGCATGCCAGCCTTCGGCCTGCCACAGGCGCTGCATAATGCCCGCCACCGTCGCGACGCCGTCGAGGGTTCTGGTGCCGCAGTCGACGTTGACCAGGGTTTTCAGCTCTTCAATGTAATGTTCAAGGTTCATGCGAGGTCCTTTTTCAGAGAATAATGCGCATCAGCAGCATGGCTAAGAAGGCGTTGATGACGGAGATGCCGATCATCAGCGGAATACGGGTGGCGCGGGTGCCAATCACCCCCAGAATGCGCCCGAGGTACTGCACCTGAGAGCCCATCAGGTAGATGGCCGGGGCGAGGATCGCCAGGTGCTCGCCGGTGAGAATGCCTTTATCAAACAGGCCGATGGCGACGCCGATCCCGCCGCCCATCGACATCCAGCCGCCAATCAGCACTGCGGCGGCCTCGCCCGGCAGGCCGAACAGCCCCATCAGCGGGGCGAAAACCATCCCCAGCCCCTTTAACGCCCCGGTGATCTCCAGGGCTTTGATAATGATGAAAGCCATCACCACGTTCGGCAGGGTGCTGCTGGTGGCGATGTTCCAGCCCTTGCGGGCGCCTTCGACGAAGACGTCGGTAATAACAGGATTTGATTGTGGGGCGCTCATCAGGCTTCTCCTTGTGCCGGGGCAGAGGCGGGGGCTTTATTCTGGAATCTGACTATCAGGCGCATCATGTTGGCGCCGACGATTTTCATGATGAACATCACCCCGATACAGGCTCCGATGGAGGTCGGCACTGCCGCCGTACCGTCGATGGCTACCAGGGTGAAGAGGATCGCGCCGGACGAGAAGAAGTTGGTGATCATCGCCCCGGCGGAGAACTGGAACATGGCGAAAACGTCTTTTTCGTTCTCGGTGATCTGCCCCTCGTCGGCGAGGTTGCGGGTCAGCGATGCGCCCACGTCGGTGCTTTGCAGGCTGCCGATCATCGCCAGGCCGGTAGTGCCCGGGATGCCCAGCAGCGGGCGCAGTAGCGGGGTCAGCAATTTACGCGCGGCACGCAGGGCACCGTAGTGCTCCAGAACATTGATCATGCCGAGCGCAAACATCACCGCCGGGATAAGCCCCAGGGCAAACAGAAACCCATCCATCGCGCCGCTGCCGCCGGTGCCGCGAAAGGCGCTGGTGGCGGTGGTTAAGGTGCCATCATCAAGACTCGCTTTACTCACCACCTTGCCAAACGCGCCGTTGAGGGTGGTGAAATCAAACACGCCGTACCACTCTTTACCGCCCAACAGGCCGGAGAAAAAAACGGCGGCAAACGCCAGAGCAAAATAGGCGCCGGGACCAACCTTGTACTCCTCAGGGTGTGAACTTTTCATTTCCTTTTCCTTGTTTATGTGAGGTCTCGCCTGGCTATTCTGGTGAGAAAGACCACAAAAAAACTGATGTAAATCATCCTGTAATTGCGGATAAGGGGAAATTTGCGCGAAGTGTGAAGTGGGTATTAAGCGAGACGGCGGGCGTACAGGGTGAAAGTGATCGGCTTAACACTGTTATGTAAATGACTGGTTGGATGTCTGTTTTTACGTGTAGTTGAGTTGTTAAATCTTAAGCGAGTGTTATAGATACAAAATGTAACATCTCACTTCTGCGATGATGGAAACCATATCATGAATAACTCAGGGAAATACCTCATATGGGCAGGGCTCTCCGTGGTGGGGGCCTTTGCGTTGGGCTATATCGCCCTCAACCGCGGTGAACAGATTAATGCGCTGTGGATAGTCGTCGCAGCGGTCTGTATCTATCTGATTGCCTATCGTTTTTACGGCAAGTTTATCGCCCGCAACGTGCTCTCGGTTGATCCGACGCGCATGACCCCTGCGGTGCGCCACAACGACGGGCTGGACTATGTGCCAACCGATAAAAAAGTGCTGTTCGGTCACCATTTTGCCGCGATTGCCGGAGCCGGGCCGCTGGTCGGGCCGGTGCTTGCCGCGCAGATGGGCTATCTGCCGGGGATGATCTGGATCCTCGCCGGGGTGGTACTGGCCGGGGCAGTGCAGGACTTTATGGTGCTGTTCGTCTCCACCCGCCGCGACGGGCGTTCGCTCGGCGAGCTGGTGAAAGAGGAGATGGGCCCGACCGCTGGAGTCATTGCCCTGATCGCGACCTTTATGATCATGGTGATCATCCTCGCGGTGCTGGCGATGATCGTGGTGAAAGCCCTGACCCACAGCCCGTGGGGAACTTATACCGTCGCCTTTACCATTCCGCTGGCGATCTTTATGGGCATCTACATTCGCTATCTGCGCCCGGGGCGCATCGGTGAAGTGTCGGTGATCGGCCTGTTCTTCCTGGTGTTCGCCATTATCTCCGGCGGCTGGGTGGCCGAGAGCCCGACCTGGGCGCCGTACTTTGACTTTACCGGCGTGCAGCTGACCTGGATGCTGGTGGGCTACGGCTTTGTGGCGGCGGTACTGCCGGTGTGGCTGCTGCTGGCCCCGCGCGATTACCTCTCCACTTTCCTGAAAATCGGTACCATTGTCGGGCTGGCGATTGGCATTCTGATCATGCGCCCGACCCTGACCATGCCTGCGGTGACCAAATTCATTGACGGCACCGGCCCGGTCTGGACCGGCAACATGTTCCCGTTCCTGTTTATCACTATTGCCTGTGGCGCGGTTTCTGGCTTCCACGCGCTGATCGCCTCCGGCACCACGCCGAAGATGCTGGCCAATGAAAGCCAGGCCTGCTTTATCGGCTACGGCGGCATGCTGATGGAGTCCTTCGTGGCCATTATGGCCCTGGTCTCGGCCTGCATTATCGATCCGGGCGTCTACTTTGCGATGAACAGCCCGATTGCGGTGCTGGCGCCTGCCGGTACGGCGGACGTGGTGGCGTCTGCGGCACAGGTGGTCAGCGGCTGGGGCTTTGCCATTACGCCGGAGACTCTGACCCACATTGCTAACGAAGTGGGCGAGCAGTCGATTATCTCTCGTGCGGGCGGTGCGCCGACCCTGGCGGTGGGGATGGCCTACATTCTGCACGGCGCGCTGGGCGGCCTGATGGACGTGTCGTTCTGGTATCACTTTGCGATCCTGTTCGAAGCGCTGTTTATCCTGACGGCGGTGGATGCGGGGACGCGTGCGGCGCGCTTTATGCTGCAGGATCTGCTGGGGGTGATCTCCCCGGGCCTGAAACGCACCGAATCGCTGCCGGCTAACCTGCTGGCGACGGCGCTCTGCGTGCTGGCGTGGGGCTACTTCCTGCATCAGGGGGTAGTCGATCCGCTGGGCGGCATCAACACCCTGTGGCCGCTGTTCGGTATCGCGAACCAGATGCTGGCCGGTATGGCGCTGATGCTCTGCGCGGTAGTGTTGTTCAAGATGAAACGTCAGCGTTATGCCTGGGTGGCCCTGGTGCCAACGGCCTGGCTGCTGATCTGTACCCTGACCGCCGGCTGGCAGAAAGCCTTCAGCCCGGATGCGAAGGTGGGCTTCCTGGCCATCGCCAACAAGTTCCAGGCGATGATCGACAGCGGCAAGATCCCGGCGCAGTACACCGAATCGCAGCTGTCCCAGCTGGTGTTTAACAACCGTCTGGATGCCGGGCTGACCATCTTCTTTATGGTGGTGGTTGTGGTGCTGGCGCTGTATTCTCTGAAGACCGCGATGGCCGCCCTGAAACAGGACAAGCCAACGGCGAAAGAGACGCCGTACGAGCCGATGCCAGCCAACTATGAAGAGATTGTGACCCAGGCGAAAGGGGCGCATTAACCCGTGTGCCGGGTGGCGCTAGCGCTTACCCGGCCTACATTTTCTGTGAGATAAAAGAAATGTTCGACACCCTATCCAAAGCCGGTAAATATTTAGGTCAGGCAGCAAAGATGATGATCGGCGTGCCGGACTACGACAACTACGTCGAGCATATGCGCGTCAACCACCCCGACCAGACGCCAATGAGCTACGAAGAATTTTTCCGCGATCGCCAGGATGCGCGTTATGGCGGCAAAGGCGGGGCGAAGTGCTGTTAACCCTCTTTCGGTAAATACAGACTGATCTGTTCCTGCTTACAGCCATAAATGGCGGCCAGTTTCTCACGAGTGCGTTTTTGCGGGCGGGAGTCAACGGCTTCCAGCTGCGACACGGCGGACTGGCTGATGCCGAGTTTGTCGGCGACCTCCTGCTGGGATAAGCCGCGATGAATGCGCCAGGCCGCCTGCAGGCTGACGTTTTCGCTATGCATCACGTTGCAGACCTCCCCTGGTAAACCCACATTATCGTAAATATCTGATTCGTATGGGATGTCTTCCCATTCGTTTTCATCGTCGTCATCGTACTCCAGCATGGCTAAGCGCATGCGAAAATACTCGCTGTACGGAATGACGGCATATTGCGCTTTTCCTTCTTCATCCTTAATTAACTGAACAGTCATATTCCATATGCTCCTCATGAAGATAGGTCGTTGTTGTTCGACGCTTAACGGATACCACGTAACAGGTATCGCTTTGCTGATTCTCTAACGTGTAGATGACCCTGTAATCACCCACTCGCAAACGATGGTGGTTTTCGGGTGAGGACAATTTTTTTATATCTGCTACGGGAGAGGCGTTGTCATCCAGACCTGCCAGCCTCAACTCAATGCGCTTCCGATAACGGGGATCAATTTTCGCCAGCTGCTTCTCTGCGGTTTTTGACCAGACAATCTTCATCCGTACCTCCACTGTACACCCACACAAAATATAAGGAAATAATAAGACTATTAGATAAATTCCGAATTACTTATGGGCTACTGTAGGGCGGTGGGCAGGGCGAAAAAAGGGGCAGATAACGGTTCGTCGAAGCGGGTCGAAAACGCCTCTGCCAGAGAACAGAGGCTTACATCAGAACTGCGAGCGGGCATCAGGCGTTCAGCCCGCCGTCCACGTCCAGGCCGGTACCGGAGATCTGCCCGGCGGCGGGGCTGGCGAGAAAGGTTACCGCAGCGGCGACATCATCCGGCTGACCGTAGTGGCCGAGCGCAATAAGCTGACGCTGGGAGGCGGCCTGCTCGCCGTCTTCCGGGTTCATGTCACTGTTGGTCGGGCCGGGGTGGACCAGGTTAACGGTGATCCCGCGCGGGCCGAGGTCGCGCGCCAGCCCTCGGGTCAGCGAGTTGAGTGCCGATTTGGTCATGGAGTAGACGGCGATACCTGGCTGGGCCACGCGGTTGGCCAGACAGCTGCCGATGTTGATGATCCGCCCGCCGTCGGACATATGGACCAGCGCCTCCTGAATGGCGATCACCACCCCGCGAATGTTGACGTTGATAAGGGCATCAATGTCCGCCAGGGTCATGGATTCCAGCGGGCCGCCGCGGGCGATCCCGGCGTTATTTACCAGAATATCCAGCCCACCAAGGCTGCGCGCCGCCTGGGTGACGGCGTCCTGAATTGCCTCTGCGCTGGCGCTGTCCGCCTGGATCGCCTCGGCGTGCCGCCCCAGCGACCGGATTTCATCCGCGACGGCCTGGGCTTTATCGGCGGATTTTTCATAGGTGATAACCACATCGGCACCCGCCCGGGCCAGCGACAGCGCAATGGCACGGCCTAACCCACGGCTGGCACCGGTAACCAGCGCCTTCTTACCTGTTAAATCGATCTGCATGATGACCTCAACTCAAGTGATGAGAACCATCATTAGGTATAGAGGGCGTTTGCCCGACGTCAATGCGCCGGGTGGCTGAGGTTTTCGACTTTTTCAAACGCCGCGCGCAGAACCTCAGGCGACAGGGCGATCGGCAGGGCGTGAATCGACTCCACCGGGCGCAGGGTATGGGCGATCACCCGGTCCAGCTCCTCGCGGTTGTGGATGTCTATCTCCAGCTCGCGCAGGGTGGTGGGCAGGTTAAAGCGCTGGTACGCCGCCGCCAGTTCGCGCAGCACGTCGTCCTGACCAAGCAGGGCGCTCTGCACCAGAATGCCGTACGCCACCTTGGTGCCGTGGAGGAATGGCGCGGTCTGCGGGAGTACCGTTAAGCCGTTATGCACCGCATGCGCTGCCGCCACGCGGGTAAAGCGCTCGCCGAGCCCGCCGACCATCCCGCCGCCCGCGATAATGGCGTCCACCACGTCATGAAACTCCCGGGTCACTTCGCGGCGGGTCTGATCGGCCAGCGCCTGCTCGCTGTGTTCTAGCAGCACGTCGCGGATCGCCAGCGCGCCGTTAATGCCGAGCCTTACCGTCAGCGGCAGGTGTTCCGGCTCAGGTGCCAGCACCACCGCTTCATACCATTTCGCCAGGGTATCGCCAATGCCAGCCAGCAGGTATTCCGCCGGGGCGTTGAGGACGATCTCGGGTTCAACCAGCACCAGGTAGTTGGCATCGTTAAAGATCTCAAAATGCAGCGCCTGCCCGGCATCGTTGTACCACACCGACAGCGGGGTCCATGCCGCGCAGGTGGCGGCGATGGTAGGAATAGCCACCAGCGGCAGACCCAGACGACGGGCCACCGCTTTGGCGGTATCCAGCAGCGCGCCGCCGCCGACGCCAATCACCACGCTGCGGTCATCCCCCGCGGCCTGCGCCAGGTCATTCACATCGCGCTCGCTGCAGTGGCCTTTAAACAGCAGCTGCTTTGCCCCCGGGGCGTTAAAGCTCTCCGGCAGGAACGGGCGGGCACCGGCAATGGCGCGTTCACCGTAGATCCACACCGCCCGGGAGAGTTGCACCGGGGTGAAAAAATCGTCCAGCCGGGCCAGGGCGCCGCGGTGGGAGTAGTAGTTTGCCGGGCCGGGAACGACGCGGATGTCAGTGTTGCTCATGATGTTGTCCTTTTTGCGAAGCGCTAACCTGATGTTATGTCTGGACATCCGGATGGCTAATGCTTTTTTGCTTTATCTTATGCTTTTTCCGTCGTTGCCAGCCAGACAAGGCTGTGAAAAATTCTATAAATCAAACGATTAATTACAGGATAGCAGCGGATGACAACCAGTCGCCTCGAGATGCGTGGCATCAGCCTGGCTTTTTCTGGCTTTCAGGCGTTGTCGCGCGTTGATTTCACGTTGACGGGCGGATCGGTACACGCGCTCATGGGTGCGAACGGCGCCGGGAAGTCCACGCTGATGGCGGTGCTGTGCGGGACGCACGGGCGCTACGAGGGCGAGATCAGCATTAACAATCAGCCCGTCGCCATTCGCGAGCCGGTGGATGCCAAACAGCTGGGCATCCACCTGGTGCAGCAGGAGGTGGACGTGGCGCTGATCCCCGGCCTCAGCATTGCCGAAAACATTATGCTCGACCATCTGGCGCAGCCGGGGCACCGCTTCCGCTGGGGCACGATGCGCGAGCAAGCCCGCCAGGCGCTGGCGCAGCTGGACGTTACCCTCGACGTGCGGCGCTCCATCGACAGCTGCACCCTGGCGGAAAAACAGCAGATTTTGCTGGCGCGGGCGCTCTCCCATCACTGCCGCTTTTTAATTCTGGATGAACCCACCGCGCCGCTGGACGCCCACGAAAGCGAGCGGCTGTTCGCCGTGGTGCGCCGACTGCAGCAGCAGGGGATCGGGGTGGTGTTTATCTCCCACCGTATTCACGAGCTGAAGGCGATCTGCGACACCTTAACGGTGCTGCGCGACGGCAAGCTGATTGAGTCCGGCCCGATGGCGGAGCTCAGCGGGGAAGCGATTGTCGAGAAGATGCTCGGCCATGAGCTGAGCGATATCTACCCGCCAGCGCGACCGCCGCACAGCCAGGAGACGCTGCTCCGCGTGGAGGGGTTGCACGACGAAGGGCTGCTGAAGGATATCTCCCTGCACCTGCGTAAGGGCGAGATTCTGGGGATCGCCGGGCTGGCGGGAGCCGGGAAAACCGAACTCTGCAAGGCGCTGTTTGGTGCCAGCAAAAGCCAGGTGGCGAAGGGCGAGCTGAACCATCAGGCGTGGAAGCCGCGCGATCCGGCGGATTCCGTCCTGCGCGGGCTGGCGCTGGTGCCGGAAGAGCGGCGCAAAGAGGGCATTTTTATCGATGAGCCGGTGAGCATGAACCTGGCGGTGTCAGCGGATAACACCTTTTCGCGCTGGAGCCTGTTTGGTCATCGCCAGGCGTGGCGCTGGGCGGAAGAGGTGATTGCCCGGGTGGGCGTGCGTGCCCGCGGGCCGGGGCAGGTGCTGCGCCGTCTGTCGGGGGGCAACCAGCAAAAGGTGGCGATCGGCAAATGGCTGCGCGGCAACGCTCAGGTGCTGATCTTTGACGAGCCCACCAAAGGGGTGGACGTGAAGGCCAAAACCGATCTGTTCCAGCTCATTGACGGCCTGGCGCGGGAAGGCAAAGGGGTGATTTACGCCTCGGGGGAGTTTGCCGAACTGGTGGGCCTGTGCGACCGCATCTGCGTGTTGTGGGACGGGCGCATCGTGGCGGAAGTCGAGGGGGCAAACGCCCGCGAAGAGACATTACTTTATTATTCAACCGGAGGAACGGCGTCGTGAGCAAGGCCCTTTCAGTGACGGCGGCGGCGTCTGGCCGTCAGCAAATTTTCGATTTTCTCTACAAATGGGGCATGTTGCTGACGGTGGTCGCGCTGGTGGCCATTTTCGGCGTGGCGTCAGAGAACTTCCTCGATCCCAACAACATCATCAACATTCTGCGCTCCATCGCCATCGTGACGGTAATTGCCGTCGGGGTTTCTATCTCCCTGACCATCGGTGGGTTCGACCTCTCCGTGGGCTCGACGGCGTCGCTGGCCAATGCGCTGGTGATCTCGCTGTTTGTCTGGCACGGGTTTGGCACCACCGAATCCATTCTGATCACCCTCGCGCTCTGTACCCTGGTGGGGCTGTTTAACGCCTTTTTGATCGTCATCCTGCGCATTCCCGACATGCTTGCGACCCTTGCCAGCCTGTTTGTGATCCAGGGCGTGGCGATGACCTACAGCTACGGCGGGTCGATCACCGAAAATATGGTGCTGCCGAGCGGCGATATGGCGGAAGGGACCATTCCGGCGGCGTTTGGCGCGCTGGGCCAGGTGCCGACCATCGTCATCATCATGCTGGCGGTGACGCTGCTGGCGCAGCTGGGGCTGTCGCTGACCACTCATGGCCGCCGGATGTACGCCATTGGCGGCAACCCGGAAGCGGCTCGTCTGTCCGGCATTCGCACCACCCGTTACAAAGTGGCGGCCTACGTGATTGCCTCGCTGCTGGCGGGCCTGGGCGGCATTCTGCTGGCCTCGCGCATTGGCTCCTCGCAGGTGAACGCGGGCGGGGGCTACCTGATGGATGCGGTGGCGGCGGCGTGGATCGGCTTTTCGCTGGCGGGCTCCGGCAAACCGAATGCGCTGGGGACCCTGGTGGGGGCGGTGATCCTCGGCGTGCTCTCGAACGGGCTGGTGATGCTCTCGGTGCCCTATTACGCGATGGACATTATAAAAGGGCTGGTGCTTGCAGTGGCGCTGGCGATTACGTACGTACAAAAACGCTAACAACACAACGGGATAACAGAATGAAAAAAGTTGCACTCTCTTTGCTGACGCTGGGATTACTGAGTTCACTGCCGGGCTATGCGGCGACGCCTGCGCCGGTTCCGGCGGCCATTGCCAATCACGACGGCCAGATCCGCATCGCGGTCATTCGTAACCTCGGCTCTGACGACAACACCACCCAGTTTGTGGCCGGTGCGGTCCAGGAAGGGAAAAAGCTCGGCTTTAAGGTCAGCACCTTTTTAAGCAACGGCGACGATGCCAAATTCCAGGACTTCGTTAACCAGGCGATCAGCCAGAAATATGACGGGATTATTCTCTCCCAGGGTCGCGATCCGTACTCCACCGCGCTGGTGAAAAAGGCGGTGGATGCCGGGATCAAGGTGGCGGTATTTGATACCGCGGTAAACGGTGAGATCCCGGGCGTGACCGTTACCCAGCAGGACGACGCCTCCCTAACCAGCCTCTCATTCGGCCAGCTGGTGAAAGATTTCAACGGCAAGGCCAATATCATCAAGCTGTGGGTGGCAGGCTTCCCGCCGATGGAGCGCCGTCAGACCGCCTATCAGGAGCTGCTGAAGCAGAACCCGGGCATCAAAGAGCTGGAGTCCATCGGCGCGGTCTCCTCCGACGTGCAGGGTGACACCGCTAATAAAGTGGGCGCGGTGCTGGCGAAATACCCGAAAGGCAAGATCGACGCCATCTGGGGTACCTGGGATGCCTTCAGCCAGGGCGCGTATAAGGCGCTGAAAGAGAACGGCCGCACTGAGATCAAACTCTACAGCATCGACATCTCTAACCAGGATCTGCAGCTGATGCGCGAAGCGGGGAGCCCGTGGGTAGTGAGCGTGGCGGTGGATCCGAAGCTGATTGGCGCCACTAACGTGCGTCTGATCGCCAACAAAATTGCCGGGGAAGCGACGCCTGCGACCTATGACTTTAAAGCCGCGGCCATTCCGCAGGCGCTGCTGTCGGCCCAGCCGGGTGCGGTGAACGTGGCGTCTCTGGGCAAGATCATTCCAGGCTGGGGCCAGACCGAAGACTTTATCGCCCCGTGGTTCGCAACATTGGAAGCGAAGGCAAAATAAACATTGCCGGGTGGCGGCTGCGCCTTACCCGGCCTACATTTCGCACCTGTAGGCCCGGTAAGCGCAGCGCCACCGGGCGAAAGGACTCAAATATGTCTTCATTACCTCAACCCGAATACAGCCGTAATATGCGCTTAATCGGCCACAGCGATCAGGGCGGACGCCCGGACGGCGTGCAGCTGATGGTGCATCGCGGCTTCGCGTATATTGGCCATATGGTGTCCCAGGGCTTTTCCATTGTGGACGTCCGTGACCCAAAAAAACCGAAGGCGGCAGGCTTTGTTCCCGCGCCGCCCGGCACCTGGAACGTGCATCTCCAGGCCCACGACGATCTGCTGCTGGTGATCAACGCCCGGGATCTGTTTGCCGATGCCCGCTTTGCGGATGAAAAGGTCTACTACACCCGCCAGGTGGGAGAGACGGTCAGCGACGTACAGGACAAAGGCTGGAGCGCCGGGCTGCGCGTCTTTGATATCTCCACCCCGGATAAGCCGCGGGAGATCGGTTTTCTGTCGCTGAGTGGTATTGGCATCCACCGCATCTGGTACGTGGGCGGACGCTGGGCCTACGTCTCGGCGCTGATCGACGGCTTTACCGACTATATCTTCCTGACCATCGATCTGGCGGATCCGCGCAAGCCGCAGGTTGCCGGGCGCTGGTGGCTGCCGGGAATGAACCAGGCGGCAGGGGAAACCCCGGACTGGCCGGAAGGCAAACGCTACGCTCTGCACCACGCCATTATCGCGGGCGATACCGCCTACGGCAGCTGGCGCGACGGCGGTCTGACGCTGCTGGATGTGAAAGATCGTAGTCAGCCGAAGCTGATCAGCCATCGCAACTGGAGCCCGCCGTTTGGCGGCGGTACCCATACCGCGCTGCCGCTGCCGGATCGCGACTTGTTAGTGGTGCTGGACGAAGCGGTGCTCGACAATCAGGAGGACGGCGAGAAGCTGATCTGGCTGTTTGATATTCGTGAGCCGTCGAACCCAATCAGCATCGCCACCTTCCCGCAGCCAGAGGAGCGGGATTATGTGGCGAAAGGGGCGCACTTCGGGCCGCACAATCTGCATGAGAATCGGCCCGGGAGCTTTGTCAGCTCAACGCTGATTTTCGCCACTTATCAGAACGCCGGGGTACGCGCCTACGACATCTCCAATCCGTATCGTCCGGTGGAGACCGGGGCGCTGGTGCCCGCCGCGCCGGAGAAGATGATGGATACGCGGCCCAACCGTCCGCAGGTGATCCAGTCCTGTGATGTGTTTGTTGATGCGCAAGGGATTATTTACAGCACGGATTACAACGGCGGGTTGTCGGTGATTGAGTATTTAGGGTGAAGGAAAATCGTAGGCCCGGTAAGCGTTAGCGCCACCGGGCAAACAGACCGCACCTAACTGTACTGACGCACCCGCGCCAGCAGATCGTCCACGCTGTCGATGCGATCGGCAATCACAATCAGGGCCTTGCCCAGGGTAATGGCGTGGCGTAGGCATTCGTGGCGCATCTCGTCATCACGGATGGTGTCGATATCGGCCACGTGCGACAGGCCCACGCTGCGGCGGATCAGTTCGGTGCCGCAGAAGCCAATGGCGTCATGCCAGACCTTTTTCAGAAACGCGCTGGCATAGCCCGGCACGCTGAGCGCGGCATCGCGGGATTTTTCTGCGGCCAGGGCCTGGAAACGTTCGGCGAAGGTGGTCCACAGCTGCTGAATATCAATCAGACGCTGTTCACGTCCGGCGGCCGCGTCGCGGATGCCCAGATGCCCCGGCAGGCCGCAGAAGTTCAGCAGCAGGTTGCCGATGGCCGTGCCGATATCAAACCCAATCGGGCCGAAATAACCAAACTCTGCATCAATGGCCTTCAGGCTGCCGTCGGCGACAAAAATCGAGCCGCTGTGGATGTCGCCATGCAGCAGCGCTTCAGCCTGGGAGAAGAAGCGGTGCTTCAGGGCGGCCACGGCAATTTTCAGCTGATCGTCGTTGCGCAGGGCGGCGACGTCGCTCTCCAGCGCCGCCGGGTAGTTATTACGCTCGTGGATCTGGTACGGATCGTTGAAGAACAGATCTTCGGTGATCTCGCACATTTCCGGGTTGATGAACTGCGCCACCTGCGCTTTTTTGGCGTGCGGGTGCAGGAAGAAATCGCTGGTGTGGAACAGGGTGTGGGCAAGGTATTCACCCAGCTGGCGCGCCGCCTGCGGGTAGTAAACGTTGTTGATAAGCTCGCCGCGCCAGATCTTATGACTGGAAAGATCTTCCATCACCATCACCGCCAGCTCCGGGTCGAAGTGGTGGATTTTCACCGTATGCTGCGGGCTGTGCTGATAGTGTTCTACCAGGGTTTGCGCTTCGAGACGGGCGCGGTCCAGCGTCAGCGGCCAGGATTCACCCACGCAGCGCACGTAGGGCAGGGCCTGCTTAACGATGATGCGGCTGACGCCCTGGTTATCGAAAATTTTAAACACCAGATTGAGGTTACCGTCGCCTACCTCCTGCGCCTCCACCAGCGAGGAGGGATCGTCGAGGCCTCCAAACTGTTGGGCATACGCCACGGCGTCCTGAGCGGTAAAGGTATGGTATTGCGACATTGCCTGTTCCTCATCTGTTCCGGTAATAAAGACATTTAGACGTCTATACATCTGAATTTTATCCTGACACAATGTGCTACAACAACGCAACAGAGAATTAACGACATGCAGAGATTACAGACGACCAGCCTGCGGGTGACGGAAAATCAGCTATTTATTCTCGACCAACAGGCGCTTCCGCAGGAGAAACGCTGGCTGGATGCGACAACGGTAGAGGCGCTGGTGGGGCATATTCACGCCCTGCGCGTGCGGGGCGCGCCGCTGATTGGGCTGTCTGCCAGCCTGCTGTTAGCCCTGCTGGCGGAGAACGGCCAAAGCCGGGATGAACTGGCGTTGGCGCTGGAGACTCTGCGCGCCTCACGCCCGACGGCGGTGAACCTGATGAACAACCTCGACCGCATGAAGCAGGCGCTGTGGCAGGAGGATTTTGTCCCGGCGCTGGTGGCGGAGGCGCTGCGCCTGATCGACGAAGATAAGCAGCTCTGCGACGCCATCGCCCGCGCGGGCAGCGAGCTGGTGAAGCCGGGCAGCCGTCTGCTGACCCACTGCAACACCGGCGGGCTGGCAACCGCGGGCGTGGGCACGGCGCTGGGGGTGATTGCCCTTGCGCATCAGCAGGGCAACGTCAGTAACGTCTGGGTGGATGAAACCCGTCCGCTGCTGCAGGGCGGCAGGCTGACGGCCTGGGAGCTCGGCGAGCTGGGCGTGCCGTACAGGCTAATCACCGATTCGATGGCGGCCAGCCTGATGGCCAAAGGGCAGGTAGATGCGGTGTGGGTGGGGGCAGATCGCATTGCCGCCAACGGCGATGTGGCGAACAAAATCGGCACCTATTCGCTGGCGGTGTTGGCGAAATTCCACGGCATTCCGTTTTATGTTGCTGCTCCGCAAACGACGCTCGATCCGAACTGCCCGAACGGGGAGGCGATCCCTATTGAACAGCGTGATGCCCGGGAAGTGACCGGCGTAGCGGGGAGCTTCGGGGCGGTGCAGTGGGCACCGGTTGATGCAGAGGTGTATAACCCGGCGTTTGACGTTACGCCTGCGGCGCTGATCAGCGGCTGGGTGCTGGATAGCGGAGTGGTGTGGCCTGAGGATGTGGCGGGCGGGGTGTTTGGGGCATAGTGCGGTCTGAGTAATGCCGGGCGGCGCTGCGCTTGCACGGGCCTACAAAACCTGGTTTTGTAGGCCCGTGCAAGCGCAGCGCCGCCGGGCATGGCACGTTGCTAGGGCAACCTTGGATACGCATCCGCAATGGCGTCGCCCGTAAACTGCGCCACCCAGCCTTCGGGGTTATCGAAGATGCGAATGGCGGTAAAGTTCGGCTCGGAACCCATATCAAACCAGTGCGGCGTCCCGGCGGGAACGGAGATCAGGTCGTTTTTCTCGCATAAAACCTGATAAACCTGGTCGTCAATGTGAAGGCAGAACAGCCCGGCACCTTCCACAAAGAAACGCACTTCATCTTCGCCGTGGGTGTGTTCATTAAGAAACTTCGCACGCAGGGCCTCTTTTTGCGGGTTATCCGCACGCAGGCTGATCACGTCCCAGCTCTGATAGCCCTTTTCCGCCACCAGCTTGTCGATGGCGTGCTGGTAAGCATTAATCACCGCCTCTGGCGCCGGATCGCGGCCTAAGTCACGGTCGGCTTCCCAGCGCTCAAAGCGGACGCCACGGGCGTTAAGCTGTTGTGCGATGGCGTCGGCATCAGTGCTTTGCCACTGCGGCTGGCTGGCTTCTTTATCGGAAAAAATAGTCAATGCGCTCATGAAGGGATCTGCTCCGGATTGATGTCGTCAAATTGATGCACCTGGTGATGGTGGCTGGCACCGTCATCATCGCCGCGAATCAGCTGCAGGGTACGAAAGCCGGCCTGTTCAGCGGCGTCCAGCTCCTGGTGAATATCCGACAGGAACAGGATCTGCGAGGGCGCGACGTTAATCTGGGCCGCAATGTTCTGATAAGACTGCACCTCGCGCTTGGCACCCACGTGGGTATCAAAGTAGCCGCTGAACAGATGAGTAATATCACCTTCGTCGCTGTAGCCAAATAACAGTTTCTGCGCCGCCACGGAGCCGGAGGAATAAACATAGAGATCAATACCCTGCGCTTTCCATTTTTCAAGGGAAGGCAGAACGTCCGGATAGAGATGGCCGGTGAAGTCGCCGTTGAGGTAGCCCTCCTGCCAGATGATCCCCTGCAGCGCTTTCAGCGCCGTGGATTTGCGATCTTCGTCCATAAACGCAAACAGGGTGTCAATCAGTTCGCGGGTGCTGGCCTGCGGCGCGGCAATCTCTTCACGCAGGTTGTCCAGAATGGTGTTGACCGGCTCGGCATACTGCTGCGCATTAACAAACGCGGCCAGCCGCTCGCGCGCGTAGGGGAACAGGACATTATGGACAAAACGAATATCGCTGGTGGTGCCTTCAATATCCGTCACAATCGCGCGAATCATACTCTCTCCAGTTGTCGTAAACGCATCTCGCACTCGAACAGGAATTCGAGGCCTTCAAGATGACGCCGGGCTTCTGCCACGTCGCGTCCCCAGCAGGTTAAGCCATGACCGCGCAGAAGAAAACCATAATTCAGCGGGCGCTCCCGGGCGTAATGGGCGATACGCGACGCCAGCGCGTCGATATCCTGGTCGTTATCAAAGAGGGCTACCGGGACGGTATCCAGATGCGTGGTCTGTCCGCTGAGCGATTTTTGCATCTCAAAGCCGCTAATGTGTAGTTCAGGCCCTGTGACCAGTCGTGACAGCACCGTCGCGTTGACCGTGTGAACGTGCAGCACCGCGTTTGCGTCCGGGAAGAGGCGATAGACCAGAGTATGCAGACCGGTTTCGGCGGAGGGTTTTCGCCCGGAGGGGGCGCGGTTGGTGGCAATTTCAACCTGCAGGAAATCAGCGGTCGTCAGGCTGCCTTTGTCTTTACCGGATTCGCTGAGCCAGCACCAGGTGTCGTCCTGGCGTATGGACATATTGCCGCCGGTGGCGGGGGCCCAGCCTTTTGCGCCGATCCAGTGGCAGGCTTCGACCAGGGCGGTGAGTTGCAGGTTGTCTGTCATCTTCCTTCTTACCTCTTCGGCCAGGAATATCATTATGGTTTAGACGTCTAAGCGTCTTGATTGCCAAATACTAGCATCGTGTTATAGTGGCAGCAACATTTGTGTTACATACAGGCCCGTCGAAATGAGTAATAACCCACTGATTCCACAGAGCAAACTCCCCGGTCTCGGCACCACCATCTTTACGCAGATGAGCGCTCTGGCGCAGCAGTTTAACGCCATCAATCTGTCGCAAGGTTTTCCCGATTTCGATGGGCCAGAGTATCTCCAGCAACGGCTGGCTTACCATGTGGCGAACGGCGCAAACCAGTATGCGCCGATGACCGGCGTGCAGCCTCTGCGTGAGGCGATTGCCGACAAAACCGCGGAGCTGTATGGCTACAAACCGGATGCCAACAGCGACATCACCGTCACCGCTGGCGCAACCGAAGCCCTGTACGCCGCCATTACGGCGCTGGTGCGCTCGGGCGATGAGGTGATCTGCTTTGAACCCAGCTACGACAGCTATGCCCCGGCGATTGAGCTGTCGGGTGGCGTAGTGAAACGTGTGGCGCTGCAGCCGCCGCATTTCCGCCCGGACTGGCAGGCCTTTGCAGCGCTGCTTGGCGAGAAAACCCGGCTGGTGATCCTCAACACCCCGCATAATCCGTCGGCAACCGTCTGGCAGCAGGCTGATTTCGCCGCCCTCTGGCAGGCCATTGCGGAGCGTGAAATTTATGTCCTGAGCGATGAAGTGTATGAGCACATCTGCTTTGCCGACGCGGGGCATGCCAGCGTGCTGGCCCATCCGCAGCTGCGGGAGCGGGCCGTAGCTGTGTCATCGTTTGGCAAAACCTTTCACATGACCGGCTGGAAAGTGGGGTACTGCGTGGCGCCTGCGGCCATCAGCGCCGAGTTGCGCAAGGTGCATCAGTTTCTGACGTTCGCCGTCAATACCCCGGCCCAGCTGGCCATTGCTGATATGCTGCGCAACCAGCCGGAACATTACCGCGAGCTGCCGGACTTCTATCGTGCACGCCGGGATCGCTTTATCGACGCACTGAGCGACAGTCGTCTGGAGATCCTGCCCTGTGAAGGCACCTACTTCCTGCTGGCGGACTACAGCGCGATTTCCGATCTGGACGACGTCAGTTTTTGCCAGTGGTTAACCAAAGAGGTGGGGGTAGCGGCGATCCCGTTATCGGTGTTCTGTGCCGATCCGTTCCCGCACAAGCTGATTCGCCTCTGCTTTGCCAAGCAGGAAGCCACGCTGCTGGCGGCGGCGGAGCGGTTAAACGCGCTTTAAAAACAGGATGGGAGGCTGAACATTCAGGTTGTTATTTACTTCAACCGGAATGTTCAGCAATTATTTAATTTATTACCGACTTTATAAACTGGGCAAAGATATCGCTATTAAGCGCCGTTTTGTTATAGAGCATGTATAAATTTGCGGTAGGCAGTTCAATCGGCGTATCGAATTTCCGGATATTCATCGTATGACGGTATTGCTCATAGGTGCTTTCCGGCAATATTCCAATTAAATTTGACGAACTTATTATCGATATTAAGGAAATAAAGGAGTCGCTGCGAAATGCAATGCTTCTGTTCGGCATGACCCGGTCAGCAATCGCATGAAATTCTCTTACCCCTGGTTTATCGCTGATCAGCTGGGTGAACTTTTCATTTTGCATCTCCTCAATCGTTGCGCTCTCGCCAAGGCGCGGGTGATCGTTGCGACACACATAGATAAATTTCATCGTCTTAAAATGGGTGCAAACAACCGAGTGATTTTCTATTGGGGTGAAGTTAAATATCAGGTCTGCTTTTCTGTAGGCCAGTAAATCTTCAGCGCTTTCTCCTGATAACAACACATCCTGCAACTCAACGGTATAGTTGTACTCTTCCATCAGCGAAAGTACCGGGTTCAGTATGTTATGCGGCGTCAGGATCTGCGGGCAAAAGATATGAATCTTCTTTTTCAGCCCGGGCATGTTCATCATGTTAATGGTCTGCTCAATCTGGTTGAGGTTTTGCTCCAGATGCAAATGCAGATTGATACCTACCGTGGTAGGCGTAATGCCTTTACCTGACCGGATGAACAGCGGATCGTTAATCTGATTACGCAGTCGTTGTAACGACTGGCTGACGGCAGAAGGGGTGATAAAAAGCGTTTCTGCTGCCTTGCTGATACTCAGGTGCTGATAGATGCACTCAAATATAACCAACAGATTAAGGTCAAACTTTTTAAGATCGTAGAGATTAGCCATGTTTCATCCTGAGTAGACTTTTTGTTACTGCGGTTATATACACAATGATTATAGAAGTTAGTTAGCCATTCACCATCCATTTGATCGGATAACTTAACTGAATTTAAATTCTGACTTAATATATCATGGCTGTAGATTAATGAAATAAAGGCTACGCATTTATTGGAATAAATTTATCTGCGAAACGCTGGCGGAAGTATTGAATTTCTCCCACCCGCCTGGTATTAACGCGATCCCATCATAGTGTTCGATGGTTCTTTATCGGCAAGTCCGACCACCTGCTGTCATTCCTGCTGAACGATCATGTAACAGATTGCCGGGCGAACGTCTGAATTCTTTATAAAACAACGGCAAAGCTGTGATTAGATAAAACCTATCGCAGCCATAGATATTACAACGGCTTTGCCAATTGCCCTTTGGTGGGGTGGGTGGTGTAATCCACTTCGCTGTTACGACCTTGCTAAAGGTGATGTAGAGCGCAACACATCGCCAGCTTTGGCTGGCACCGAAGAGCCCCTGGGTTAGTCGGGTATCAGGGCCGCCGTCAGGCGGCCTTTTTACTTTGGTCCATCAGGGTTTCGTAAAACGTTGTTAGGTATTGCTGATTGATTTGATACGGCAAACGCATTAGCCGGTTTGCTTAAAGTTGGTTACCTTAGCTCTCAACGAAAACACGGAGGAAGTACAGATGTCTTTAATCAACACCAAAATTAAACCTTTCAAAAACCAGGCGTTCAAAAACGGTGATTTCGTAGAAATCACTGAGAAAGACACCGAAGGCCGCTGGAGCGTGTTCTTCTTCTATCCAGCAGACTTCACTTTCGTTTGCCCGACCGAACTGGGTGACGTTGCAGATCACTACGAAGAACTGCAGAAGCTGGGCGTGGACGTTTACTCTGTCTCTACCGACACCCACTTCACCCACAAAGCATGGCACAGCAGCTCAGAAACCATCGCGAAAATTAAATACGCGATGATCGGTGACCCGACTGGCGCCCTGACCCGTAACTTTGAAAACATGCGTGAAGACGAAGGTCTGGCCGATCGTGGCACCTTTATCGTTGACCCGCAGGGCATTATCCAGGCCATCGAAGTTACCGCTGAAGGTATTGGCCGTGACGCATCCGACCTGCTGCGCAAAATCAAAGCGGCTCAGTACGTTGCTTCTCACCCAGGCGAAGTATGCCCGGCGAAATGGAAAGAAGGCGACGCGACTCTGGCTCCATCCCTGGACCTGGTTGGCAAGATCTAAATCTGTAAAGCCCGGCGGCGCTGCGCTTGCACGGGCCTACCGATTCGCTTTTAACGGGTGCGTCGCACCCGTTATTCCCTCAACACCATGATGCAAGTTGCATTCAGGCAGCCCGGATAAGGCCGCTTGCATGATGATGTTTTTTAAGCAGGAGATGAATAATGCTCGACACAAATATGAAAACCCAGCTCAAAGCCTACCTTGAGAAGCTGACCAAACCTGTTGAGCTGATTGCCACGCTGGATGACAGCGCTAAATCGGCAGAAATCAAGGAACTGCTGGCGGAAATCGCCGACCTGTCTGAAAAGGTCACTTTCAAGGAAGATAACGGTCTTGCCGTGCGCAAACCCTCTTTCCTGATCACTAACCCAGGCTCCACTCAGGGTCCGCGCTTTGCCGGTTCCCCGCTGGGCCACGAATTTACCTCACTGGTGCTGGCACTGCTGTGGACCGGTGGCCATCCGTCGAAGGAGACGCAGGAAATGCTTGCGCAGATCCGCGACCTGGACGGGGATTTTGAGTTCGAAACCTACTACTCGCTCTCATGCCATAACTGCCCGGACGTGGTGCAGGCGCTGAACCTGATGGCGGTACTGAACCCGCGCATCAAACACACCGCTATCGACGGCGGCGTGTTCCAGAACGAAATCACCGATCGCAACGTGATGGGCGTTCCGGCGGTCTTTGTGAACGGTAAAGAGTTTGGTCAGGGTCGTATGACGCTGGCAGAAATCGTCGCCAAAGTGGATACCGGCGCAGAAAAACGTGCCGCAGAAGAGCTGAACAAGCGTGATGCCTATGACGTGCTGATCGTCGGTTCTGGTCCTGCGGGGGCGGCGGCTGCGGTTTACTCCGCCCGTAAAGGTATTCGCACCGGTCTGATGGGCGAGCGCTTTGGCGGTCAGGTACTGGATACGGTGGACATTGAAAACTACATCTCCGTACCGAAAACCGAAGGCCAGAAACTGGCTGGCGCCCTGAAAGCGCACGTCAGCGAATATGAAGTGGATGTGATCGACAGCCAGAGCGCCAGCAAACTGGTGCCTGCGGCGCAGGAAGGCGGCTTCCATCAGGTTGAAACCGCGTCTGGCGCAGTGCTGAAAGCGCGCAGCGTGATCATTGCCACCGGCGCCAAATGGCGCAATATGAACGTGCCTGGTGAAGATCAGTATCGCACCAAAGGGGTGACCTACTGCCCGCACTGCGACGGCCCGCTGTTTAAAGGCAAGCGCGTGGCGGTCATCGGTGGGGGCAACTCGGGTGTGGAAGCGGCTATCGACCTCGCCGGTATCGTTGAGCACGTCACGCTGCTGGAGTTTGCGCCGGAGATGAAGGCCGATCGGGTCCTGCAGGATAAAGTACGCAGCCTGAAGAACGTCGATATCATCCTGAACGCGCAGACGACCGAAGTGAAAGGCGACGGCAGCAAAGTGACCGGGCTTGAGTACCGCGACCGCGTGAGCGGCGATGTGCACAGTGTGCCACTGGCCGGGATCTTCGTACAGATTGGTCTGCTGCCAAACACCACCTGGCTGGAAGGCGCGATTGAGCGCAACCGCATGGGCGAGATCATCATTGATGCCAAATGTGAAACCAGCGTGAAGGGCGTATTTGCGGCGGGCGACTGCACCACCGTGCCGTACAAACAAATTATCATCGCTACCGGCGAAGGGGCGAAAGCGTCACTGAGCGCCTTTGATCATCTGATTCGTACCAAAACAGCATAAGAACGTAAGACAACACCTGCAATGTGAAGAGGCTACCCTGGGGTAGCCTCTTTTTTTTTATCTCACCACCAGCACCGGAATGTAGGCGTGGCGGATGACGTTAGAGGCGTTCGAGCCCAGCAGATGGGTGGAGATGGACGGGTTACGTGACCCGATCACCACGATATCGGCTTTCAGCTCGCTGGCCACCTCGTTGACCACGTCGCGCACGTTACCAAAACAGACATGGGTGCGGATCCGTGAGGGATCGATGCTGAAATGGCTGACCATGGTCTGCAGCCGGGTCTTCGCTTCCTGCTCGATATGTTCTTCGAAGCGGCGCATATCGGCGGCGAAGCGATGCAACCCGAAGGTGGCAGAGCCCGGTAATACATGCAGTAAGTGAATAATGCCATCCTGCTGCGCGAGGAATTCAGCGTGGCGAATCGCCTTGTCGCTCAACTCCATCTCAAAAACATCCACCGGCATAATAATCGTCTGGTACATACCCGTTTCTCCCTGTTATTTACGCTTAATCCATTCAAACACAAAATATAAATAGATTCTGATACCTCGGTGACACTTTTTAATATCGCTTCGTTTGCTGGCGTTTTGCCGCATCGCTTCCTTGCCAGGATTATTCCCAAAGCCGCCCATTTCCCCTGTATATCCCCGGCGATAGCTACCCTTTGAAGGTAAACCCGTCTTTTTTCTCTGAAACCGGAGGTCAAATGAAAGCATTGACGTACCACGGTCCACACAGCGTTAAAGTTGAAACGGTACCCGATCCGGCCATCGAACAGGCTGATGATATCATTCTGCGCATCACCGCAACCGCGATCTGCGGTTCTGACCTGCACCTCTATCGCGGGAAGATACCGAAGGTAAAACATGGCGATATCTTCGGGCATGAATTTATGGGCGAAGTGGTGGAGACCGGACGAGAGGTCAAAAACCTGAGCAAGGGCGACCGGGTGGTGATCCCCTTTGTTATTGCCTGCGGCGACTGTTTCTTCTGCCGCATGCAGCAGTATGCCGCCTGTGAAAGCACTAACACCGGGCAGGGCGCGGCCCTGAACAAAAAGCAGATCCCGGCTCCGGCGGCGCTGTTTGGCTACAGCCATCTGTATGGCGGGGTGCCCGGCGGCCAGGCGGAGTATGTCCGCGTGCCAAAAGGCAACGTTGGCCCCTTTAAAGTGCCGCCGGTGCTTTCAGACGATAAAGCGCTGTTCCTCTCCGACATCCTGCCTACCGCCTGGCAGGCGGCCAAAAATGCCCAGATCACCCGGGGCAGCAGCGTGGCGGTATTTGGTGCCGGGCCGGTGGGGCTGTTGACCCTTGCCTGCGCGCGCTACCTGGGCGCCGAGCAGCTGTTTATTGTCGATCACCACGATTACCGGCTGCGTTTCGCCGAGATGCGTTACGGCGCTATCCCCATCAACTTTGATCGCGACGAAGACCCCGCCGAGAAAATCATCGAGCAGACCGCCGGAAATCGCGGCGTGGACGCGGTGATCGACGCGGTAGGCTTTGAGGCGAAAGGGAGCACCACGGAAACGGTATTAACCAATCTCAAGCTCGAGGGCAGCAGCGGCAAGGCCCTGCGGCAGTGTATCGCGGCGGTGCGGCGCGGTGGGATTGTCAGCGTGCCGGGCGTCTATGCCGGCTTTATTCACGGTTTTCTGTTTGGCGATGCCTTCGACAAAGGGCTCACCTTCAAGATGGGGCAAACCAACGTTCACGCCTGGCTTGGCGAGCTGTTGCCGTTAATTGAGAAAGGGCTGCTGAAACCCGAAGAGATCGTTACCCACTATATGCCGTTTGAAGAGGCGGCTCGCGGCTACGAGATCTTTGAAAAACGTCAGGAGGATTGCCGGAAAATCATTCTGGTGCCCGGTGCGCAAAGCGCGGAAGCGGCAAAAGATCGGGTTACAGGACTGGTTAACCCTGTGCCTGGGGACACGCTTTTGTAATGAAAGAGAACGGAAAGAGGATGCCCGGGCATCCTCTGGGTAAAGCGCTTAAACGCTTATTCAGATGGGATTAGCGCAGGTATTCGCCCGCCGCTTCAGGCTGCCAGAGCAGTTCCAGCACCTCCAGATGCGTGGCGGTACCGCCCGGCAGCTCCCAGTGGATGGTATCGCCGGTACGCAGTCCAATCAACGCGGCACCCACCGGCGCCAGCACCGACAGCTGCGTGCTGCTGTCGGTCATCTGCGCCGGGTAAACCAGCGTGCGGGTGCGCACTTCGCCGTTGGTCAGATCGCGAAACTTCACCTTGCTGTTCATGGTCACCACGTCGGACGGCATGTCCTGCGGAGCGCACATCTGGGCGCGATCCAGTTCTGCGTTCAGGGCATCCGCAATGGGCAGCGATGCAAAGGCCGGTTGCTCCAGCAGGCGGTCGATACGTTCAGCATCGAGTTCGTTAATGATAATTGTGGGTCTGGACATTATTTACTCCATGTCGTTAATGCTGCGACAGCCGCAGAAGAGATGCCAAAAGAAAACCCTCGCCATCCGGTAGCGAGGGTTTAACTACCCCTGATAATACTGAGTCTGCGCCCGGGTTTGAAGTGATGGTTGTCACATTCATGGCGTGGATGTAGTCCGGGGGCATCAGCTGGGTCGATAGTATGAAATTCAAGCGAAAAAAGTGATCCTTCTGAAATTTGGATTATCCTTCTAATGCGCAGGTTATGTAGCGTGACACACCCATAACAGCAGAACAACGAAGACTGTAGCACCTAATTCATTCTTACTTTTCTACGGATTGCGTTACGCTGATCCTCTTGGGGCAGGGGGATGAGCGAAGCGTAATCCGTGCCTGCCGGTGTGAAACATGAATCTGACCAGAGAGCGCTATGTACTTCTACCAACCTTCCCAGGGACACGGCCTGCCGCACGATCCTTTAAACGCCATTGTTGGTCCACGTCCGATTGGCTGGATTGCGTCATGCGATCCTGAAGGACGCCCCAATCTGGCGCCTTACAGCTTTTTCAACTGTTTTAACTACCACCCGCCAATCATTGGCTTTGCCAGCTCGGGCTGGAAAGACAGCGTGCGCAATATTGTCGAGACCAAAGAGTTTGTCTGGAATCTCACTACCCGCGATCTGGCCAGCGCCATGAATGAGACCTCGGCCAGCCTGCAGCACGGTGAGGATGAGTTTCTGCGTGCCGGGCTGACCAAGGCGGAGAGCAGGTTGGTGAAGGTGCCGCGCGTTGCCGAAAGTCCGGTCAACTTTGAGTGCCGCCTGTCGCAGTGCATCCAGCTTACTGCCGCCAGCGGCGCGCCGGTCGATACCTGGCTGGTGCTGGGGGAAGTGGTGGGGATCCACATTGACGAAAGCCTGCTGCATGAGGGGATCTACCAGACGGCGAAAGCGCAGCCGGTGCTGCGCGCCGGTGGCCCGACGGCGTACTTCGCCATTAGCGAGGATCAACGCTTTGACCTGGTCCGCCCGGACGCGCGAAAAGGGTAAGGCCTCAGTAGCCGATTTTATCGATTACAAACTGTTTCCCGCAGTTGCCCGGATGCGGCTGCGGGGCAAATGAGGCTGTGGCCAGCGGGGCGTTGATGCTGGCCGCGGTGAGCGACATCTGCATCTCCGTGAGATACGCCGGGTTGCCGCTGCAGCTGAGCTTAACGGCTTTGACCGTGGCGGGCCCCCAGCTCCTGGCGACCGCGGCATCGAAGGCGCTGCGGGTGACGGTTTTGCCGTAGTTCTCTGCGAGGAACTGCCCCAGCGGGCTGGCTTTCACTTCCTGGTTCATGCGCACCATGGTGCCGAAATAGGCGTCCGGATCGAAGCCGAAGCAGACCCCGTGTTTGGCATATTCGTAACGCTCAAGGCAGGAGTTACCGCCTGCACCGGGCATCACCTCGTTCAGCTTAGCGGCCCCGGTCAACGACAGGCCGGTCTCTGCGGCGTCGCATTTACGGCTGGCTTTTGCCTCCGGCATATTCGGGATGGGGCGGGTTGCGCAGCCATAGCGCATCCAGCGACGATCGTCGACGCCGCGGGCCGCGATAGACTTCGGCAGGCCCGGCCACAGGCCATGCACGGTGAGGATGGTCGTTTTGTCGTCACGCTCTTTTTGCAGGCGGCACTCGTCCGGCGCTGCGCGGTTGCGGTCATGCAGGCTCTGGCAAAAACCAGACTGCCATGAGAGCGCCAGCACGTAGCGATCGAAATCTGCATATTGCGTCGCCTGAAGCGGGGCTGCCAGGGCTGGCAAAGCGCACAGCGCGACTGCGGTTGCGCTGACAGGCAAAACGAAATCCTTTCTGAACATGTCAATTCCTGATGGTTGTAAGCAAAATATTGCTGGGAGTTATTAAAGCACAAAAAGCGCCCGCAGGCGCTTTATGCTGTGGGCAGACTTAGCCTACCGCGGTGCCAGGCACCAGTACTTCAGTGGCAATAATGACGATGACCAGCCCAACCAGCACCGGAACAGAGGTGCGTTTCACCACTTCGAACGGCGAGATTTTTGCCATCCCGGCCACGGCTACGACCACGCCGGACACCGGGGAGATGGTACGGCCCAGGTTAGAGGCCTGCAGCATTGGGATGGTGAGATAGGCCGGGTTGATACCGGACGAGTGCGCCAGTTTCGGGATCATCTCCACAAAGGCATAGAATGGCGCGTTACCGGAGCCGGTGGTCATCGCCGCCAGCATGGTCAGCACCACCAGCACCATCATCAGGATAATGCTCGCTGAACCGAAAGAGGTGGCAATCGAGATCAGGCTCTGGATAAAGCCGATGGTGCTCAGCCCCTGGGCAAAGACCCCGGCCGCAACCAGCAGCATGACCACGCCAGCGAAGGCGTCCGCCATGCCTCGATAGGCCACTTCCAGGCCGCTAAAGACCTTCTGGGTATTGAAGACGCGCACAAATTCCAGCACCGCGGCAATCAGCATGCAGAGCACCAGGATGGTGATGATATGCAGCTCCGGGCCCCATTTGCCGTCGAAAATCAGCACCCCGATAATCGGTGTGAACGGCAGAATGGCATAGAAGGAAGGGGCGGTAGTGGTGATTTCGCTGACGTCGAGACGCTCGTGAGAGATGTTCTCTTTTTTATCGAGGTAGCGCTGCCAGAAGAAGTGCGCAATCGCCATGCCGATAATGGCGGCAATCGAGATCGGCAGGGTGGTTTTAAAGGCGAAATCGATCAGCGGCATCTCGGCGGCTTTGGCGGCCAGCACCACGTCACCGGAGGTAGGCGAGAGAATAATCGCCGCCGGAGAGGCACAAATAGCCGCTGCCGCACCGCGGCTGATCCCCACGTTAACCATCACCGGGAACAGGGTCGCCATCAGCAATACGCCCAGGCCGGTTGCCGACGAGACGGCCAGCGACATCAGACAGGCCACGAAATAGGCGGCAATCATCAGCAGGTAAGGGGAGTTGATATAGCTCAGCGGCTTCGAGGCCAGCTTGACCACCATATCGTTAGCGCCGATATGGGTCATATAGGCGGCAAACCCGCAGAGCATCATGATCATCATCCCCAGATCGCCACCGCGGCTCATCAGCAGGATTTTGATGTATTCAATAATGTCGGTCGCCGTGTAGCCGGTGCTGGTGGCGCTGGACGGCAGCACCTTGTGGCCCATCAGGGCGCTGACGATCAGCAGGGCAAGACCGCCGACAAACAGCACCCCGGTAGCGGAGTAACCTTTGATGATGTAGCGTGCGACGCCGACAATGACTATCACCCCGATCAGGAGCTCGATAAACGTTAGCATGGATCCCTCAGTTTCCCGCCGCCCCAGAGCGAAAGGATAAATAAACAATGAAAATAAGGTGACAAAATGTGCCGAAATAATGGCCCGGCCTCGCTGACTAAAATCAATAAATCTACTACTAAAGGGGCGTTCCTCCCGATTTTGCTACTGCTGCGCGATTTATCTGCGCTGGTTGGTCCTGTTGCGGGGCCTTTGTCGCTCGGTGCGGATGACCAGGGGACAGGCAGGGTATTGCGTTGCTGAAAATAGTGCTACTGACATAATAAAGATTATATTTGTGTTGGTTTAGCTGAGGTTTAAAATGTCCTGGATAAACGTGTCATGATGACGAGTTAATGTTTTGTTTTCCGCCGCATAAATTGTGAATTTATCGTGCTCAGAATGCATGGCAGAGTTCAGCATTATTATGCTGCTGTATTTAATAAAATGATGATTCATTGAAGAAAGCGATTTACACCTCCATGTCCATCTGCGGTAGTGCACAGCCGCCTCGATGCGCTAAGGCAGCGGTGGCGGGCCACCGGCAGTGGTGTTAGCTGTACTTTGCTGTATAAGTTGTTGCATCAACATAATATTTCTTAATCAGCGCTTAATTACTCCTTAAGCGTGTGTTGTATTACCAGGAGTATTCTTATCCATTCGAGTTAATAATTAAGATTTACGCCAATGCTGTCAGGTTTTCATTCATCTATTCTGTGCAAGAACACGCAGTGAATATGAGAATGGTAATTTTATTGTGAAATTTTTTAATAAGCCTGTCCTTATTTTTTCTTTTATTTTTGCTCAGTTACCTTTTTCTACTGCGGCAACGGCTAAAGACGTACCTCCTCTCAGAGCCTGGGTCAAAACTATCCACAACGATATGGTTGAAACCTGGGAAGAACCCCAGCATTACGATCTTTATGTACCCGCCATCACCTGGCATGCCCGCTTTGCTTACGACAAAGAGAAGACCGATCGCTACAACGAGCGTCCGTGGGGGGCTGGCTTCGGTCAGTCACGCTGGGATGAAAAAGGGAACTGGCACGGCCTTTACGCGATGGCGTTCAAAGACTCATACAATAAATGGGAGCCCATTGCAGGCTACGGCTGGGAGAAAACCTGGCGTCCGCTGGCCGATGACAACTTCCATGTGGGACTTGGCTTTACCGCCGCAGTGACGGCGCGCGATAACTGGAATTACATCCCCATTCCGCTTGCCCTGCCGCTGGCCTCCATAGGGTATGGTCCGGCGACCTTCCAGATGACCTACATCCCCGGAACCTATAACAACGGTAACGTTTACTTCGCCTGGATGCGGTTCCAGTTTTAACTGAAAAAACTTTACGTACTGGCGATTTAATAGCCAGTTGTTGAATCGTAAAGGATAAAAATTGGGGCGCAAAATTTAACGCGACTTTTGTCACTTTTCTTCAAAAAGGCGCTGGACAAAACCGCTCACAATTGTTGTACTGATACCCGACACAGCATTTGTGTCCAATTTTCATGTAAAGGTAATTTTGATGTCTAAGATTAAAGGTAACGTTAAGTGGTTTAATGAGTCCAAAGGATTCGGTTTCATTACTCCGGAAGATGGCAGCAAAGACGTGTTCGTACACTTCTCTGCAATCCAGAGCAATGGTTTCAAAACTCTGGCTGAAGGTCAGCGCGTTGAGTTTGAAATCACTAACGGTGCCAAAGGCCCTTCTGCTGCTAACGTAATCGCTCTGTAATTCAGACGAGACAGCCAGAATTTCAAAACCCGCTCATTGAGCGGGTTTTTTTCGTTTTGTCTTAGCTGAACAAGTACAGTCTCAAAAAGCTGGCAACGATCGCCAGGCTCAGCAATACCATCCCCGCGCTTGTTATTTTCTCTTTCATGGCGACACCCCTCAGTGTATGTGGTGACAGGGTGCCTGAGAAAAATTAAGCCAACATTAAGGCCTGGATATTTAATGCGCGTTAACCGCAGAAATTAACCAGAATGCGAGCGCGGTCATCATTAGCGAGCCCAGCAGGTTGACGGCGATGTTCAGCAGCGCCCATGCCGCCCGCCCATCCTGCAACAGAAACACCACTTCTGCTGAAAATGTCGAGAAGGTGGTCAGCCCGCCGCAGAAGCCGGTGGTGATCAATACTTTCCAGACCGGATCGATGTGAGTCATTCTGTTGAACCACGCCAGCCCCAGGCCAATAATAAATGCGCCCAGGAGATTGGCTGTCAGCGTGCCGAACGGGATCTGCTGATGAAGCGGATTAAAGCGCATGCTCAATAGCCAGCGCGCTACGCTTCCTGTGCCCCCACCGATAAAAACGGCTAAAAGTAGTTGAAACACGAACAATACCTGCTGTTTGATGTGTAAGGGCTATGAGTGTAACGCCGTTTAATGCAGGGGGAAAATATGTACGTTGCGGTTGGACAATTTGCAGTAACAGCGGACTGGCAAAAAAATGCCGGAACCTGCGTTTCACTGATGGCTCAGGCGGCAGAGCAGGGGGCATCATTGCTGGTGCTGCCGGAAGCGCTGCTGGCGCGGGACGACAACGATCCTGACCTCTCCGTGAAGTCAGCCCAGCAGCTTGACGGAAGTTTTCTGACGCTGCTGCTGGCCGAGAGCGCGCGTAATAACCTGACCACGGTGCTGACCGTGCATGTCCCTTCTACTGCGGGCAGAGCGATTAATACTCTTGTTGCCCTGCGCGGCGGCAGGATCGTTGAGCAGTACGCCAAACTTCATCTTTATGATGCGTTCAGTATTCAGGAGTCCAGACTGGTTGATGCTGGCTCGGTTGTACCGCCGCTGATTGAAATAGACGGCATCCATCTTGGATTAATGACCTGCTACGATCTGCGCTTTCCGGAGATGGCGTTGAACCTGGCGCTGGCGGGGGCAGAAGTGCTGGTCCTGCCTGCGGCCTGGGTCAGAGGGTCGCTCAAGGAGCATCACTGGTCTACGCTACTGGCGGCCCGGGCGCTGGACACCACCTGCTATGTGATAGCGGCAGGGGAGTGCGGCAATAAGAATATCGGCCAGAGCCGCATAATCGATCCTCTTGGCGTAACGATAGCGGCAGCCGCCGAGGGGCCTGCGCTGCTGCTGGCAGAGATTAGCCGGGAGCGTATCATCCAGGCGCGCCAGCAGTTGCCGGTCCTGCGCAACCGACGCTTCGCGCCGCCGCAATTATTGTGAGTTTTTTAAACAACGCTTGATTCACCTTGTTACAGATTGCTATTGTGTGCGGGCGTCAAATGACCGTTAATAAGGTCGGGTTTTTAAGGCGCGCAATGCAGCCTGTTTACGTCAAGAAGGTATCTATGGGTGAAATTAGTATTACCAAATTGCTGGTGGTAGCCGCACTGGTTGTCCTGCTGTTTGGTACCAAAAAATTACGTACGCTGGGCGGAGACCTGGGTGCTGCCATCAAAGGCTTTAAAAAGGCGATGAATGACGATGACGCAACGGCGAAGAAAACTGCCGACGCGGATATCGCAGCCGAGAAACTCTCTCACAAAGAGTAACGGCAATTGCCATATGGCTTTTGAAAGAAAAAAACCGGCCTGTAAGCCGGTTTTTTTATGGGGGAACTGTAAACTTTTGTGACGGGTTTACTTCACTTCTTCGCCTTTCGCCTGCATATCGGCATGGTAAGAGGAACGCACGAACGGACCGCAGGCAGCATGGGTAAAGCCCATCGCCATCGCTTCGGCTTTCATCTCGTCAAACTCTTCAGGGCTTACGTAACGCTGCACCGGCAGGTGATGACGGCTTGGTTGCAGATACTGGCCCAGGGTCAGCATGGTGACGCCGTGGCGGCGCAGGTCGCGCATCACTTCAACAATCTCTTCGTTAGTCTCACCGAGACCGACCATCAGACCTGATTTAGTCGGGATATCCGGATGGGCTTCTTTAAAACGCTCCAGCAGCTTCAGCGACCAGTTGTAATCTGCGCCCGGACGAACCTGACGATAGAGGCGTGGTACGTTTTCCAGGTTGTGGTTAAACACGTCTGGCGGATTGGCGTTGAGGATCTCAAGCGCACGGTCCATACGGCCACGGAAGTCAGGAACCAGCGTCTCAATCTTAATGGACGGGCTCTTTTCACGAATGGCATTAATACAGTCAGCAAAGTGCTGAGCACCGCCGTCGCGCAGATCGTCGCGGTCAACGGAGGTGATAACCACATAGCGTAATGCCATGTCGGCGATAGTCTGGGCCAGCTTCTGCGGTTCATTGGCATCCGGGGCGACAGGACGACCATGGGCAACGTCACAGAACGGGCAACGGCGGGTACAGATGGCGCCGAGGATCATGAAGGTCGCGGTACCGTGGTTAAAGCACTCGGCAAGGTTCGGGCAGGAGGCCTCTTCACACACGGAGTGTAGGCCGTTTTTGCGCATCGCCGCTTTGATTCCCTGAATACGCGAAGAGTCCGCCGGAAGTTTAATTTTCATCCATGCCGGTTTTCTTAACAGCGCTTCGCGCTCCGTAGCCACGTTTTTAACCGGGATTAGGGCCATTTTATCGGCATCACGGTATTTAACACCGCGTTCCATCACAATGGGTTTACTCATAGCGTGCGTCTTCCAGTTGCGAAAATCGAAGGAAAGCGTTTCAATTCAAGGGAATGTTGTATTTATCAACTATTTTTGAACGAACGACAGGCAGTATATCATTGATACGGACGATAAAGCAGCCTGCCCGGTCGCCAAATTGTAAAATAGTTGTTGTTTAGTGCTTTTTGCGTGGTTCAGCGCAACTTTACGTGGGATGGCCCCGATTAAAAGGCCTGGCGGATAACGTTTATCAGATTTTCCAGCACCGGGTCGCGCATGCTCAGCTTATTGTAATACAGCGAGATTTCGACGGACTCGGCATTCAGCGGGGCGAAGGGGATCTGTTCCACCGGCCAGCAGTGACGCACCATATTAAACAGGCGCTCCGGGATGATACCCAGCAGATCGCTACTGCCAACCAGGGCGGCAATGGTAAAAATATTGTAACTGCTGAAATTCACCAGACGTTCCGGGAAAATATCCTGAACGCGCTGTCGCAGCCCGTTGAGGTTTTGCCCCTCCATCAGCAGCAGCGTTTGCTCGTAGCGCTGCAGATTTTCAACCGTAACTTCCTCCTGCAGCGCCGGATGGCCTTTGCGACAGATCAGAAGTAGCTTATCTGCAAACAGCACGTGGCGGCTTAAGGCCCGGGCATTCAGGGTGTTGCTGTCCACGATCAGATCGGTCTGAAACTGGCTGAGCTGCGCTTCGGGGTCATTAACCGAGATATTGCGTAACATCAGCTGAGGCGCATGCGTCTTCACGGCCTGGTAGATCAGTGGCATCACCAGCGCGCCTATGGCTGGCGTTGTGCCAATGGTGATGATTCGCTGCTTGTCGTAGCTGCCGGTTAAATCCAGCGCCCCGAGGATGGATTCAAGCCCCTGACTGATATATTCATGCAGATGCGTGGCATAGGCGGTAGGCGTCACGCCCTGGCCTTTACGGATAAACAGCGGGTCGGGAAAAATGGTGCGCAATTTCTGGATAGACTGACTAATTGCTGAGGGAGTGAGATTCAGAATTTTCGCAGCATTAACGATCCCTTTGTGCACATATACGGCCTCAAAAATCGTCAATAAATTAAGATCTATATTACGTAAAGTCCGAAAAATTTGTGGCTTTGCATCACTGCCTGGATCGCTCAAGCGCTTTTCTGGAAGATTATTATTATCCACGCTGTCCCTCCGTATGTATTCACAATATAAATAATAGTTGAATTTAAATAATGTGCTTATTGTTATGCTTAAACAGTTTCAAGGAATTAAGAATGTTAAGTAAACTCATGGGGTTGTCTGGTTTTTGCGCAGGCATAATCGCACCGACCGGGTGGCCCTGTCGATGCTGAAAGCAGGCGATCGCGTATACGCAGTTAGGTTGCGGGTGTTTTGAAAATATAGAATCTGCGAATTAATGTAAAGGATAAATGCAGTGGAATAAGAGTGGCTCATAAAATAAATGAGCCAAATGCGGAAAGTCATTAAGCAGGGATATATTTATGCGGCGGATTGTTTAGCAGCGCTAAAAAAGAGTTAACTAAATGTGGCTGTACGATTTCGGGCGTAATGTTCTCTACCCACTGGCGCATTTGTGCCATTTCCATCCCGGCATAACCACAAGGATTGATGCGCTGGAAAGGCGAAAGATCCATATTAATATTGAGGGCAAGACCGTGAAAAGAACACCCTTTACGAATTCGCAGACCGAGAGAACATATTTTCATTTCGCCGACATAGACGCCCGGGGCGTCTGCGCGCGGGTGCGCTTCAATATCAAATTCAGCCAGCGTGTTGACTACCGTCTGTTCAAGCAGCGTCACCAGTTCACGCACGCCGAGCTTCCTGCGCTTCAGGTTGAGCAGGACATACATCACCTGTTGACCCGGCCCATGATAGGTAATCTGCCCGCCACGATCGCTCTGGACAACCGGAATATCGCCAGGCATCAACAGATGCTCGGCTTTGCCCGCCTGACCCTGGGTAAATACGGGGGGGTGCTCTACCAGCCAGATCTCATCCGGCGTGTTCTCGTCGCGTGTGTCAGTAAATTCATGCATAGCCTGGGAGACAGGCTCATAGGGCTGCAGCCCAAGCTGGCGAACGAGAAGGGTGTCCTGATACAAAACGATCTCTCCGAACGAAGGAAAAAACTGTAGCGGGGAGTATATCACAGAGGTGAAACAGGTTACCCGGCGATGCGGGTAACCGAAAGGCGTTACAGCACCATGCGAACGATATCGATGTTGCCGAGCTCTTCATACAGGGTCTCGACTTGTTCAATATGCGTGGCAGTGATGGTGATCGAAACGGAATGGTAGTTGCCTTTGCTGCTGGGTTTCACCGTCGGAGAGTAGTCACCTGGCGCATGGCGCTGTACTACCTCAACCACCTGATCAACCAGCTCAGGCAACGCCTGTCCCATTACTTTGTAAGTAAAAGGAGTAGGGAATTCAAGCAGTTCATTAAGTTTGGTTTTCATGGGAGCTCCGGCAGTACGTCAAAAAAATAATAACTCCCACGTCGGGTGGGAGTTATCAGGTTACATAGTATATGGGGACAGAAATCACACTTTCAAGTGTTCAATTCTTAACCAAACCAGTGATGGAACATCAATTTAATGTAATCAATGATTTTGCCGAAGAAATTGCCTTCAGGGATTTCATCCAGCACCACGAGAGGGCGCTGATCGATGGTTTTACCATCGAGCTGGAAGTTGATGGTGCCGACAACCTGGTTTTTCTGCAGCGGGGCGTGCAGCTCGCTGGAGTTCAGCACATAGCTGGCCTTCAGGTCTTTCATACGGCCACGGGGAATGGTCAGGTAGAGATCTTTATCCACGCCCAGTGAGGCACGGTCGTTATCACCGAACCAGACCGGTTCAGAGGCGAACTCTTTACCTGCTTTCAGCGGGTTCACGGTTTCGAAGAAGCGGAAGCCCCAGGTCAGCAGTTTCTTGCTTTCGGTTTCACGCCCTTTGAAGGTACGGCCGCCCATTACCGCAGAGATCAGACGCATCTGGCCCTCTGTCGCTGAGGCCACCAGGTTGTAACCCGCTTTATCGGTGTGACCGGTTTTGATGCCGTCAACGTTCAGGCTGTTATCCCACAGCAGGCCGTTGCGGTTGGTCTGACGGATACCGTTAAAGGTGAACTCTTTCTCTTTGTAGATGGTGTATTCGTTCGGCACGTCACGGATCAGCGCTTGGCCAATCAGCGCCATATCGCGCGCAGAGCTGTACTGACCGTCCGCATCCAGGCCGTGAACGGTCTGGAAGTGGCTATTTTTCAGACCCAGCGCGCTCACGTAGCTGTTCATCAGACCAACGAAAGCGTCCTGGCTGCCGGCGGCAAAATCGGCCATTGCCACGCAGGCATCGTTACCGGACTGCAGATTGATACCACGGATCAACTGAGAGACGGGAACCTGCATGCCCGGTTTCAGGAACATCAGGGATGAGCCTTTGAATACCGGGTTGCCGGTGGCCCACGCGTCGTTGCCGATGGTGACAAGGTCTGTCTCTTTGAATTTACCTGCTTTCATCGCCTGGCCGATGACATAGCTGGTCATCATTTTGGTCAGGCTGGCCGGGTCGCGACGTGCGTCAGCGTTCTGTTCAGCCAACACTTTGCCGGAGTTGTAGTCGATCAGGATGTAGGATTCCGCGTCGATCTGCGGAACGCCCGGGATCATGGTCTTGATATTCAGGTCATCGGCGTGAGCAACAGAGAGCGTGGCTGCGCAAAGCGCCGTAGTGAGCGCCATGCGCTGCATAAAACGAGCGGAGAAAGTGGTCTTCATGGTCAGAACAACGACATCCGTGATGGAATTAAAAAAAGTGCCTTACTATAGCAAATGCTATACAGGCAGGCATCCGACTTTCAGCATGAGAGTGTGAATCAGCATTACAAATACTGACAATTCGGATACCGCTGATTAATTATTTCGCAACAGCGATAAACGACTGTAACTGCGCTTCATTCTGCAGGCGTTGCTGTAACGCAGCGGCCTCAGATTTGATGGCAAACGGGCCAAGCTGGATACGCCAGACCGCGCCATTTTGCTCAACGCGACCCGGAACGCCAAACTGCTGGCCGAGACGCTGCTGATACTGCTGAGCACGCGCCCGATCGCTAACTGCGCCAACCTGAACGACATAGCCACCGGCCTGAGCAGGGGCGGAAACAGGGGCCGCAACCGGAGCCTGAACTGGGGCAGAGACAGGCGCCGTGACCGGCGCCGTCTGGTTCACCGGGGCGGTGACAACCGGCTGTGGCGCTGGCGGTTCACTGCCTTCCAGCACGCCAGAGGCGAGGGTCGTCGGTGCACCGAGGAAGCCGCTGCTGCTGACCGGCGCGCCCATGCTGTCTTCGCTTTTCAGCGTGTCGTTGCTGATGGGGCGCACGTCACCCTCTGCAGGCATTGGTTCGGATGCGGACGACGCGCTACCCATACCGCCGCTCAGGTCGGGACGCGCGGGCAGGGCATAAGTCTGTTTAGCCACAGTGGTACAGGCCATACCCGGGCCGGACAGAGAGCCGTCCTGGGCAACAATAATCGGGTCGATCCGGACTTTGGTGTTATTTGAGGTGTTCAGACGGTCAGCCGCTGCGCGTGACAGCGAAATAACGCGGTCGTTGCCGTAAGGGCCACGGTCGTTGATACGCACCACAATCATCCGGCCATTCGCCAGGTTAGTAATACGCGCGTAGCTCGGAATGGGGAGGGTGGGATGCGCAGCCGTCAGCTGCATCGGATCGAAGGCTTCACCGGATGCGGTCAGGTTGCTTCCCGGCTCGGCATCATAAATCGCCGCCAGGCCTGCCTGACTGAATCGGGACAGATCCTGAACGATTTTGTAGCTTTTACCGTCACGTTCGTAATCCTGATTCGCGGTAGCGCTCAGTGGTTCAAAACGCGGATCGGCTCCGCTGATCTCAACCACCGGTCCATTACATACGGCTGGCTGCGGCGGCGCGACGGTCGCTTGCTGCTGACCATCGTCACTTGTACAGGCTGCCAGTAAACTCACTGCGATGCAGATCCCAGACCACTGCTTACGCATTGCGTGCCCCTTATACGCTTTTTGACAACATTTTTCTGTGTGTGTGGATCGACATGACGATCCCGAACCCGGCCATCAGTACAATCAGGGCCGAGCCTCCGTAACTCACCAGGGGAAGCGGTACGCCAACCACCGGCAGAATACCGCTCACCATACCAATATTTACGAAAACATAAACGAATAAAATCAACATCAAGCCACCGGCCATGACGCGACCAAAGGTGGTTTGCGCGCGGGCTGCGATCCATAATCCACGCATGATTAGCAGCAGATAGAGCGCCAGCAGAATCAAAATGCCCACCAGGCCCAACTCTTCGGCCAGAACCGCGAAGATAAAGTCGGTATGACGTTCCGGCAGGAACTCAAGCTGTGACTGAGTACCGTGCAGCCAGCCCTTACCGCGCAGGCCGCCAGAGCCGATCGCAATCTTCGACTGTATAATATGATAGCCTGCTCCGAGCGGGTCGCTCTCCGGATCAAGCAGCATCATCACGCGCTGACGCTGATAATCGTGCATCAGGAAGAACCACAGGATCGGGATAAAGGCCGCGACCAGCACCACCGCAATCCCGATAAGCCGCCAGCTCAGCCCGGAGAGGAACAGCACGAACAGGCCGGAAAGGGCGATAAGAATCGAGGTGCCGAGGTCCGGCTGGGCTGCAACCAGCAGCGTAGGCAGGAAGATCAGCACCAGCGCAATCGCAGTATTTTTCAACGACGGCGGACAAACATCACGGTTGATGAAGCGCGCCACCATTAACGGGACGGCGATTTTCGCAATCTCGGAGGGCTGAAAACGCACGATACCCAGGTCAAGCCAGCGCTGCGCGCCTTTCGAAATAGCCCCAAAGGCATCTACCGCCACCAGCAGAATAATACAGAAAATGTAGAGATAGGGCGCCCAGCCTTCATAGACGCGCGGCGGGATCTGCGCCATCACCACCATGATCACCAGACCCATGGTGATCTGACCGATCTTACGTTCGGTCATCCCGAGATCCTGACCACTGGCACTCCAGATAACCAGAGCGCTGTAAACCAGCAGCGCCAGCAGGATCAGCAGCATGGCCGGGTCGATGTGGATCTTGTCCCACAGCGATTTTTTATTCGGATTATCGGTCACGATTATTGGTCCTCCGCGCCAGCGGCAGCCGGGCTCTCGCTCGGCAATTCAGTGTTGTTGTCACCCAGCATAATGTGGTCAAGGATCTGGCGCATAATGGTACCGACCGCCGGGCCGGCACCGCCGTTTTCCAGAATAATCGACACCGCAACCTGCGGGTTATCATAAGGAGCAAACGCAATCATCAGCTTGTGGTCACGCAGACGTTCAGCAATTTTGTGTGCGTTATAGGTTTCGTTCGCCTTCAGGCCGAAGACCTGCGCGGTACCGGATTTTGCCGCGATTTTATACGGAGCCCCGGCAAAGTACTTGTGCGCCGTACCGTTCGCGCGGTTGGCAACGCCGTACATTCCGTCTTTGGCAATTTCCCAGTAGCCGGAGTGGATATCACCCACCGGCGGCTCATGCGGCTGCGACCATGGCACTTTTTTGCCGTCTTCAACGGTGCTCATCAGCAGGTGCGGCACTTTCACCACCCCGTCATTGATAAGGATCATCAGCGCTTTGTTCATCTGAATCGGGGTCGCGGTCCAGTAGCCCTGGCCGATCCCCACCGGAATGGTGTCACCCTGATACCAGGGCTTTTTAAAGCGTTTCAGCTTCCATTCACGGGTTGGCATGTTGCCGGAGCGCTCTTCCGACAGGTCGATCCCGGTGTAATGACCATAGCCAAATTTGCCCATCCACTCGGACAGACGGTCGATACCCATGTCGTAGGCGACCTGGTAGAAGAAGGTATCCGCTGACTCTTCCAGTGATTTGGTGACGTTCAGGTGGCCGTGGCCCCATTTTTTCCAGTCGCGGTAGCGTTTTTCGGAACCCGGCAACTGCCACCAGCCCGGGTCGAAGAGACCGGTATTACGGGTGATCACCCCTGCGCTCAGGGCAGAGACCGCCACGTAGGGTTTCACCGTTGACGCAGGCGGATAGACACCCTGCGTCGCGCGGTTGACCAGCGGCGTGTTCGGGTCGTTGAGCAGGCCAGAGTAGTCTTTACTGGAGATACCATCGACGAACAGGTTCGGGTCATAGCTTGGGGTCGACACCAGCGACAGAATGCTGCCGCTACGCGGGTCGCTCACAATGACCGCCGCACGGCTGCCCGCCAGCAGGGTTTCGATATACTGCTGGAGTTTGAGATCCAGGGTCAGATAGATGTCATGCCCGGCCTGGGGCGGCACCTCTTTCAACTGGCGGATCACACGGCCGCGGTTGTTGACCTCAACTTCTTCGTAACCGGTCTGGCCGTGGAGCAGGTCTTCGTAATAGCGTTCAATACCCAGCTTGCCGATATCGTGCGTTGCCGCGTAGTTGGCGAGCTTGCCGTCTTTATCCAGCCTGTCGACGTCTTTATCGTTAATTTTGGAGACATAGCCGATGACGTGCGTTAGCGCGGAACCGTAAGGGTAGAAGCGACGTTTGTAGCCCTTAACTTCCACGCCAGGAAAGCGGTACTGGTTCACGGCGAAACGGGCAACCTGCACTTCGGTGAGGTTGGTTTTTACCGGGATCGACGTAAAGCGATGCGAGCGGGAGCGCTCTTTTTTGAAGGCGGCGATATCGTCATCATTCAGATCCACTACGCTGCGCAGCGCATCGAGCGTCTGCTGCACGTTATCGACCTTCTCAGGCATCATTTCAATCTGATAGATCGTGCGGTTCAGCGCCAGCGGCGTACCGTTACGGTCATAGATAATGCCGCGACTGGGGGCGATGGGGACGAGTTTGATGCGGTTTTCGTTGGAGCGGGTCTGGTAATCGGTAAAACGGACAATCTGCAGATTATAGAGGTTGGCGATCAGCACGCCCGTCAGCAGCAAAATCCCCAAAAAGGCGACCAGCGCCCGGCGCACAAACAGCGCGGACTCAGCCGTATAGTCGCGAAAAGAATTCTGTAGTTTCATCCGCTGCTTAATCTACCCAAGACTTAATCATTACTCACGGTGATAAGGGTGGTTGGTCGTGATGCTCCACGCGCGATAGAGGCTTTCAGCAACCAGAACCCGGACCAGCGGGTGGGGAAGCGTCAACGCGGAGAGAGACCAACTTTGTTCTGCTGCCGCTTTGCAGGCGGGGGATAATCCCTCCGGACCGCCAATTAACAGGCTGACGTCGCGACCGTCATGCTTCCAGCGCTCCAGTTCGTGCGCCAGCTGCGGCGTATCCCAGGGTTTACCCGGAATATCGAGAGTGACGATGCGGTTTTTGCCTGCGGCCGCCAGCATCAGCTCACCCTCTTTATCGAGAATACGCTTGATATCCGCATTTTTGCCGCGTTTGCCAGCGGGGATCTCCACCAGCTCAAACGGCATGTCTTTTGGAAAACGACGCAGATATTCAGTAAACCCCGTTTGTACCCAGTCGGGCATTTTTGTACCGACGGCTACCAGTTGCAGCTTCACGCATTAACCCCAGAGTTTTTCCAGCTCATACAGGCGACGGCTCTCTTCCTGCATGACGTGGACAATCACATCGCCAAGGTCAACGACGACCCAGTCAGCGGTGGCTTCGCCTTCAACGCCGAGCGGCAGCATGCCGGCAGCGCGAGATTCCTGAACCACATGGTCAGCGATGGAAGCAACATGGCGAGTGGAGGTGCCGGTGCAGATAATCATGCAATCGGTGATGCTTGATTTGCCCTGAACGTCGATGGCAATGATGTCCTGACCTTTCAGATCATCAATTTTGTCGATAACAAAATCCTGGAGTGCTTTACCCTGCAAGTTTTCCCCCTGGGAGAGTGAGATTGAATAACTGTAAATTCGTAGCCAGACAGTATACCTGAACTGGCTGCAGTGTCGGGACAAATGTCACCGGACGGGCATGCGAAGGCGGGTATCATCCCACCCTATGCCGGAGATTGCATCGCCATTTTTGTAAAACAGTTTTTGTAAAACCGTGCTGGCGGGAAGTCTGGCAGCGGAGGATATCAGCCTGGACGGGGGTGTCAATGGCGAGAGCGCGAATGGCACGCTTTTTCTCCCGCACGCCAGTCAGTTGCTGCTTTTCTGATACAGGCCCTGCTGCTGAATGTAACTTAACACCGGCAGCGGTAACATCTCATCACAGGGGAGTCCCTGCTGCAGACGCTGGCGGATAAGCGTCGCTGAGATATCAAACCAGGGGGTTTCCGCGAGGTAAATTTTGCCGGCCGGCAGATTGTGCAGATCCTCAACCTGATACGTCAGATACTGCTCCAGCCACAGCTGGTGCTGCTCCTCTTTCATCGTCAGGGGATAGCCCGGACGACGGCAGACGATTAAGTGGCTGTTATCGAGGATCGTCTGATACTGATACCAGGTGGGGAAATTGAGCAGCGAGTCCTGACCGATAATAAACGCCAGCGGTTTTTCCGGCCCTTGTTCGCTGCGCCAGGCCTGTAAAGTCTGCGCGGTATACGAAGGGCTGTCCCGGCGCAGCTCTCGCTCATCAAGAACAAACAGCGGCTTATCGGCAATAGCCAGCGCCAGCATCTCTTTGCGCTGGGCGGGGGTGGCTTCTGGCTGCGGGCGATGCGGCGGCACGTTGTTGGGCATTATCGTGACGCGCTGCAGGCCAATCTGGTTGGCGAGGATCTCGACCGGTTTCAGATGCCCGTAGTGGACCGGGTCAAAGGTGCCGCCATACAGTGCCTGTAAAGATTGCATCTCAACCTTCTATAAAGATATCGGCCAGCGCCTTGTGGCACAGCAGCAGGGAGAGGCTTTCCAGCTCAGACCAGATCGACTGACCGTAATCCTGCTTCAGGGTCAGCTCGGTACGCGTCAGAAGCTGAACGGCCTGGCGCAGCTGTTCCGGGCTCAGTCGGTTCAAGGCTTCGGTGGTCATGCCGCGGCGATTCTGCCAGACCCGGTGCTTATCAAACAGCGCGCGCAGGGGCGTATGCGCGGACTGACGTTTCAGCGTAACCAGCAGCAGCAGTTCGCGCTGCAGGGTGCGCAGCAGAATAACCGGCTCGCTGCCTTCGAGACGCAGCTGCTGCAGGATATGCAGAGCGCGTTTGCTCTTTGCCGAAAGCAGGGCATCGACCCAGTGAAAAGGGGTGAAGTGCGCCGCGTCGTTAACCGCCTGCTCAACGCGCGGTAAGGTCAGTTTGCCATCCGGCCAGAGCAATGACAGACGTTCCAGCGCCTGGGCAAGGGCCAGTAAATTGCCTTCGTAACAGTAACAGAGTAGCTGGTTCGCGGCGTCATCCAGCTGCAGATTCAGCTGTTTTGCCCGGGCCGCTACCCATTTGGGCAGATGTGCCTGCTCCGGGGTCTGGCAGGATACCTGCACCGAATGGTTTGCCAGCGCGGTAAACCAGGCGGCATTCTCCTGCGCCTTAGTTAGCTTGTTGCCACGAACAATCAGCAACAGATCGCTGTGCAGCAGGCTAACCAACGTGGCAAGCTGTTCGTTGATGGCCGCGTTAGGGCCATTTTCCGGGAGCTGAATAAGCAGGGTTTGCCGGGCGGCAAACAGGCTCATTGCCTGGCAGAGCGAGAAAATCTCCTGCCAGTCGGTGCTGTTATCCAGAGTGAAACTGTGGTGCTCCTCAAAGCCCTGGCTGGCCGCAATCTGACGAACGGCGTCCTGGCTCTCCTGAAGCAAAAGTGGGTCGTTTCCGAGCAGTAGATACGCCGCGCGCAGCCCTTCATTGAGCTGCGCGCGGAGTTGTTCAGGGTACAACCTGAGCATTACTGACCCAGCGTCGTGGAGACGCGAGATGAGGATGCCGCAGGTGTAGCCTTCTGGGCGTTCTCTTTTTCAGCGGAATGGACGCTCGGCAGCTTACGGATCAGCTGCTCCGCTGCCTTGTCATACATTTCGTTCACGATAATGGTCTGCTCAGCGTCTTTCGCAAGGGCTGTCTGCGGGTTATCGAAGAACGAACGGTAGACCTTGGTGCTGATTGGGTAAATATCGCTACCCGGGATCAGAACCGCAGCGTGCACTTCCATCACCATCTGGTATTCCGCAGTACGACCATCCTGGAAGATGGAGGCGGTGTCCTGGCTCAGGGAAGAGCTTATGACGCGGAATGACGGGATATCCTGGCGCAGCGTACTTTTTTCGATCAGATCAACGCCGTTCAGGCGCAGCTGGTTACGAATGGCACGGCTAAGCGGACCATTAGGATCCCCCGAATCGAAAATCATCGTTTTCATCTGTTCCGGCACCTGTGTGGTGTTGCGCAGGTGCCAGCCACATCCGGCGGTGACCAGCACCGCCAGCGATAATAGTAATGTTGCCAGTTGTCGCACGCTTCCTCCCGCGCTTAGCCAACGACCAGGTTCAGCAGTTTACCAGGTACGTAGATCACTTTACGTACGGTAACGCCATCAAGATACTTCGCCACCAGATGCTCCTGGCCGGCACGTTCGCGGACCTGCTCTTCGGTTGCATCAACCGGAACAGTGATTTTACCGCGGACTTTACCGTTTACCTGCACAACGACCAGGGTGGTGTTTTCAACCATTGCGGATTCATCCGCCACCGGCCACGGTGCATTGTCGATATCGCCTTCGCCGTTCAGCTCCTGCCACAGGGTAAAGCTGGCGTGTGGGGTGAACGGGTTCAGCATACGTACGACCGCCAGCAGCGCTTCACGCATGATGGCGCGATCCTGCTCGCCGTCCTGCGGGGCTTTCGCCAGCTTGTTCATCAATTCCATAATAGCCGCAATTGCGGTGTTGAAGGTCTGACGGCGACCAATATCATCGGTCACTTTGGCAATCGTTTTATGAACATCGCGACGCAGCGCCTGCTGATCTTCAGTCAGTGCAGCGGTATCCAGCGCCGGGGCGTCACCCTGAGAGGTGTGCTCGTAAACCAGTTTCCAGACACGTTTCAGGAAGCGGTTAGCCCCTTCAACGCCGGACTCCTGCCACTCAAGGGTCATATCTGCCGGAGAGGCAAACATCATGAACAGACGCACGGTGTCGGCACCGTAGCGCTCAACCATCACCTGCGGGTCAATGCCGTTGTTTTTGGACTTCGACATTTTGCTCATGCCGGTGTAAACCAGCTCGTGGCCCGCGGCGTCTTTCGCCTTAACGATACGGCCTTTGTCGTCGCGCTCAACGATGGCATCAACCGGGGAGACCCAGTTACGCTCGCCGTTCGCGCCCACGTAGTAGAAGGCGTCTGCCAGCACCATGCCCTGACACAGCAGCTGTTTCGCTGGCTCGTCAGAGTTCACCATGCCTGCGTCGCGCATCAGCTTGTGGAAGAAGCGGAAGTAGAGCAGGTGCATGATGGCGTGTTCGATACCACCGATGTAGATATCCACCGGCAGCCAGTAGTTTGCTGCTTTGGAATCCAGCATGCCTTCCTGATACTGCGGGCAGGTGTAGCGCGCGTAGTACCAGGAGGACTCCATAAAGGTGTCGAAGGTGTCGGTTTCACGCAGCGCAGGCATGCCGTTAACGGTGGTTTTCGCCCACTCAGGATCGGCTTTGATCGGGCTGGAGATGCCATCCATAACCACATCTTCCGGCAGGATCACCGGCAGTTGATCTTCTGGCGTTGGCATCACGGTACCGTCTTCCAGGGTAACCATCGGAATCGGTGCGCCCCAGTAACGCTGACGGGAAACACCCCAGTCGCGCAGACGGTAGTTAACTTTACGCTCGCCGACGCCCAGCGCGGCCAGTTTGTCAGCAATGGCGTTGAAGCCTTCTTCGAAGCTCAGGCCGCTAAATTCGCCGGAGTTAAACAGGGTGCCTTTTTCAGTCAATGCCTGTTCGGACAGGTCCGGCTCTGAGCCATCCGCAGCCAGGATAACCGGCTTGATCGCCAGGTTGTATTTAGTGGCAAATTCGTAGTCGCGCTGATCGTGACCCGGAACGGCCATAACTGCGCCGGTACCGTACTCCATCAGAACGAAGTTGGCGGCCCAGACCGGGATCGCTTCGCCAGTCAGCGGGTGCGTCGCGTAGAAACCGGTGGCAACGCCTTTTTTCTCCATCGTTGCCATGTCGGCTTCGGCCACTTTGGTGTTGCGGCATTCGTCGATGAAGGCTGCCAGTTCCGGATTGTTCTCTGCCGCTTTCTGCGCCAGAGGGTGACCTGCGGCAACGGCCAGGTAGGTCGCACCCATGAAGGTGTCCGGACGGGTAGTGTAGACGGTCAGAGTCTGATCGTAGTTCTCAACGTTGAAGGTGATCTCCACGCCTTCAGAGCGGCCGATCCAGTTGCGCTGCATGGTCTTAACGGTATCTGGCCAGTGGTCCAGATTATCCAGATCGTTCAGCAGTTCGTCGGCGTAAGCGGTGATTTTGATAAACCACTGCGGGATCTCTTTACGTTCAACCTTGGTGTCGCAGCGCCAGCAGCAGCCGTCGATGACCTGTTCGTTAGCGAGAACGGTCTGATCGTTCGGGCACCAGTTAACGGCAGAGGTTTTCTTGTACACCAGGCCTTTTTTATACAGCTCGGTGAAGAACTTCTGCTCCCAGCGGTAGTATTCAGGGGTGCAGGTTGCCAGCTCGCGGCTCCAGTCATAGCCAAAGCCCAGCATCTTGAGCTGGTTTTTCATGTAGGCGATGTTGTCGTAGGTCCATGGCGCTGGCGCAGTGTTGTTTTTTACCGCTGCACCTTCTGCAGGCAGACCAAACGCATCCCAGCCGATTGGCTGCAGGACGTTTTTGCCCAGCATGCGCTGATAACGGGCGATCACATCACCGATGGTGTAGTTACGCACGTGGCCCATGTGTAGTCGGCCAGAAGGATAGGGAAGCATCGACAGGCAGTAATACTTCTCTTTGCTCTCGTCTTCGGTGACTTCAAAAGTGCGCTTCTCGTCCCAGTGTTGCTGGACTTTCGATTCTATCTCTTCCGGGCGGTATTGCTCTTGCATGGCAGCCAGTGGTCCTGTGTTCAATACAGCTACAAACGTAGCCAATGGATGTGGTAATTCAGATCCGCATAGCATAGCCCAAACGCCCGCGTCAAAACAGCCTTTACCACTAAAAGCGACTTGCAGGTATTTACGCAGAGTGTGGATGACCTGACAAAGCGGGGCGCAAATAAGGTCTATCATTAGAGAGGTTTACTTACCCGGGAGGCAAAATGATGAACAAGGTTGCTCAATTTTACCGTGAACTGGTCGCCACATTGACAGAACGTCTGCGGAACGGTGAGCGTGATATAGATGCGCTCGTCGAGCATGCACGCGTTAAGGTGATGCAGACGGGTGAGTTAACGCGCACCGAAGTGGAAGAGGTGACCCGCGCGGTTCGCCGCGATCTGGAGGAGTTTGCCCGTAGCTATGGCGAGAGCCAGGATGAGGCTACCGACAGCGTATTTATGCGGGTGATCAAAGAGAGCCTGTGGCAGGAGCTGGCGGACATCACCGATAAAACCCAGCTGGAGTGGCGCGAGGTATTCCAGGATCTCAATCATCACGGGGTGTATCACAGCGGTGAGGTTGTCGGGCTGGGGAATCTGGTGTGTGAGAAGTGCCATTTTCATCTGGCCATCTATACCCCAGAGATGCTGCCGCTCTGTCCAAAATGCGGCCACGATCAGTTCCAGCGTCGGCCATTTGAACCTTGAATCCGTAGTAAAAAGTTATCTTCTTTACAGTAAATCGGTGCGCAAAACTTGCGCACCGTTGTTAAAGTACTGCTTATCTGGTAATGATTTCTGTCGCCTTAAAGTTCTGATTGCCACCCATGTTTGATGCATATTTATGGGAAGAATCCAGAATCATTTTGTTAGCGGTCAATGCACCAACGCCGCAGGTTTTTAAGTTCAGGAAACCACATTTATAACCACCGTTCTCAACTTTTTTGGCAGTCAAGTTCAGCGTATCCTGCGCCGTAATATGGCCGCGGTTAATAATGTTGCCTTTATTTTGCGTACTCAGGGTGAGATCGCCCCAGGAGCGAATCAGCGCTTCGTTATACAGATCGCCAGAGGTAATGACGCTAACCCCAGTACCCTCGATATGACCGTAGTTATCAGTTTTATTATTCTGAATCATGACCGTAGTATAAGTACCTCCCATATAACCGGAGTTGTTCAGCTAGTTGCTTGCCGTAGTCAGACTTTTGCTCGCCTTAATTTGGCTATTAGCGTGTTGGGTGATAGTGCCGTTAGTCTGAATGAGGATATCGCCACCGGACATTGAGCCTGAGTTAATGATTTCACCTGAGGAGAGTTGGTTGTCTTTGGTCGACGTAATTTGCAAAGTTTCAGTGCCATAAATATAACGGTCTGAAGTGAAACTGTTTCCGCCGAAGGTGAACGCGGTGTTGGCACCGTACATTGATCCACCTTTTTGAGTAATATTACCCGCTGCGGAGATGGTCAGCCTATTTCCAGAATGAATATATGCTGCACCCATATTTTCCAGATTGCCGTTGGTGGCAATTACAAGCTCGTTAATTGCCTTAATGGTACCTTTGTTAGAGATATCACTCGCTGCTGAAACGGCCATTTGGTTACCGCTGAAAATCGTGCCGGTATTAACAAGATTATTGGCGCTATTCAGTACGGCAATATTGGCGCTTGAAATATTACCTGTGTTTTTTATTTCGCCCGCAGACATTATCTGGGTCACCATACCACTGTTGGTAATAGAGCGTTCGTTTACCAGCATACCATTGCTGGCCATGGACAGAACGCCCTTCGCAACAATTGCGCCAGTATTGCGTACACCAAAGCCGAGATTATTGCCCACCATGGTAATATTGTCGGCTTTAACACCTCCCATTGCGCTGACGTCAATGCTGTATTCAGGGAAGAGCATCTGTTTCAGGGTGGCTGTTTTTCCGGCGGAGGTGATCTGACCAGTGCTATTGTTCAGGGTGAAGTTACCGGCGCTTATCATGGCATTTTTAACATTAACCTGGCCGTTGAGGCTGATAACGTCAGCCAGCAGAGCGGCATAGTTTTCTGCAGCGTTCATGCCATTACCATCAATGCTAATTTTGCCGCTGGTGATGGTATAGCTGCCGATAGCCCCGGTGTCGGTCATGTTGACTTTACCGGTTGTCATAACCACTTTATTGGCGTTGACAAAGCTACAGCCGGAGCAGGAGATGCCGTTCGGGTTAGCAATGACGACATCGGCTCTCTGACCATTGACCTCGATAAAACCGTTCAGGGCGCTGGATTTATTAGAAGTTACTTCGTTAAGAATGACGGAAGCGCTTCCGTTAGCCAGATTATTGTTCCTGGCAATATTACCCAACGTGCCGTGAACAACATCGCTCGCGCTGTTGTTCAGAATGGCACCTTTATCACTCACGTTAAATTCACGGTACATATTATGCGAAACACCGGCAGCATTAGGTGCTTCGATATCAATGACTTTTGCGCCAGATAAATGGTTATAGCTGAAAGGATCGGCATTTACGCCAGTTGCTGAAAGTGCTGCCGCCAGGGCGACATAGCTGATTTTAAATTTAAACATGTGATTATTCCTTTAATAAAAATATTTCCGAAAATTACTGCTAAATAAACGAGTGATTTTTTATGTTGTTTAGTACCTCCATTGCAATGAAAAACCCATATTAAGCGCATCGGTATGATAACTCTCGGGTTTCACAAGTGGTGTGCCGATAAAAAGATCGTATTGAGTTGCCAGTTTTTCTCCACGCAAACCCACTACCGCGCCGGATAATACTTTTCCGGATTGATACCGATCGCTGCCGATAATTTTTCCTGCATCCAGACCGACATAAAATTGCTGGTCGGGTGTTGGGATGTTCCAGATAAAATCATTGCGCAGATACCATCCCTGGTTACTGAATAGCGTGCTTTCACCATCAAATCCTCTTACTGACCAGCGGTTGCCAATATTAAATAAATTATCGCTGGATAAGGTATCAGGGCTAATTTGCAGACTAAAATGCGGAGCCCAGGCGAACTTTTCTCCGGTGTTGTCAAACTTCATTAATGCTTTAATGTCGGCACGAACGACGCGTGCCTGTTTATTATATAAACCCGCCTTTTCTTCAGGCGTTGGCGTTGAGCTCAGCCAGCCTAACCGATGCTGCATCGTTATTCCGGCATCGACGATCTTTTTGTTAAAGTAGTGCTGGTGGCGTACACCCAGTTCCCAGGCGGGATTTTGCTTACGCATTACCATCAATTCCTCACCGCCAAAATAGTAACGGGAACGGCTTTTAGACACTCGTGCGCTCAGCGAGGTTTTTTGGTCCCGGGTATGAGAGATCAGTCGTTCCAGCGTGGCGCTGTAATAACGGTTCTTGCTTTCATAATCTACCGTTGAGTAATTCCCCCTGAACTGTTGCAGGTAGGTGCTGTGAGACGCATAAACGCTAAGATTCCAGTAGCCGAAGGGAACAGAGTAATAGAGGCTGCTGTTATGGTTGCCGTCATTTTTCTGCTGATATTCCACATCGCCGCCTGCAGCGAGATAAAGGATATCGTCAAGGGCAGTCAAATCATAAAGGTACAGCGCAGCACCGCCCTGATAGCGTCCACTAGCGCGGCTTCCCGCATCATCCAGCCAGGCGCCGAGTTGCCACATTTTATCCAGCTTGCGAGTAATGACGATGTCGGTTTCGCCGTACTGCTTCCCGGGCTGTAATTTCATATGAGCCGATGTGCCAGGGAGGCGCTGGAGATTCGCCATACCCATTTCTAAGTCTTTCAGATTTAATATGTTATCTGAAGAGGTGGGCATTGTGTTCCACAGACGGGTTTCGTCATTTTCGGTTTTCGCATCATATGCTATTTCTCCTACCCGGCCATAAACCAACGTCAGGATTAGAATGCCATTCGCCATATCCTGAGAAGGGATATCAATCAGTGAAGTAATGTACCCACGCGCGATAAGTTCATTTTGTAACGCGTGCGCCAGTAGTTGAATGCCATTTATGCCAAGGCATCGTGATTTCGCCTGGGCGGTCAATTTGCCGAGCATTCTGCGGGTGAGGGCTGCGTCATCTGATTCGATGACCACGTCATTGATATATTTGCAGACGGACTCTTCAGGAAACTTAAGCATTTTCTCACCGGTATAAATGCTGCCGGGTGTATATTCCTGCTCCATCGGTTTTAACGCCGTCTGGCGTGCTTTGTCCTGTTCCGATTGTGTGGTGTCTGGATGACTATTACTGGCGTAGACATGTTTACCCCCCCCGGCATAAATAAACAGGCCAGTAATAAGCATAACGCAAGTTTTTCGCATAAAAGAAATCCATTTCATTTGAAGTTGATTTAATGACTTAATCATTCAGAGTTCCATCCCTGAATTAACGCCGTTTTTATAGTCGAGGTTATCGGAATAATAATAGAAATAAAGTGAATTATATTTTGAGGAGTACTTAATTCCGATTTACTTACTGAAAATTTACTGGGGTGATACCTTTATAAAAAGATGAGGGATAATAGCGAAAGCGCTAGCGCGTTGCTACGTGTCTTTTTCTTAATTCTTTATGAATTGATAGCTGAAATTATGATCTTAATAGATGTGCTGAATGATTCATCTCTGCGCTCTGGTCCTGGGACAAGAGCGCAGGTTTCTGAATTAATTGTAGAATGCAAGTCGCTGCGCCAGCAGATCAACAAAGGCGGCACGGTTTATATCTGTTAACACCGTGGCGTTAGGGGAGTTACCGGTTAAAAAGTAATAATCCACGACGGTCATACCCTGGGTATATTTCCCCTGCGTCTCGACGCCAACCCAGCGCTCGATAGCGGTGAACATATCGGGTTTAAGTAGCCAGGCGATGGTACAGGGATCGTGCAATGGCGCCCCGTGAAAACCCCATTTCTCGGTTTTATGGTACTCCATAAAGAAGTCCAGCAGCTCCGCCACTGTGGTCGCCACCGGGTTACCAATACGGCGACAACGCTCGATATCCTCCGCCATAATTTGCGCCTTGTGCGTCACATCCAGCCCGGCCATTACTACCGGGATGCCGGACTGAAAAACGATTTCGGCGGCTTCGGGGTCGACATAAATGTTGAATTCCGCCGCGGGCGTCCAGTTGCCCAGCCCCATCGCGCCGCCCATGATCACAATCCGGGCGATTTTTGCGTGCAGTTCAGGGTGAGCGTTCAACAGCAGAGCGACGTTAGTCTGCGGGCCGGTTGCCACCAGCGTCACCGGTTCAGGGCTTTTACGCAGTACCTTTGCCATCAGTTCCACGGCCGTGCAATCCTGCGGGGCAAAATCGGGCTCAGGCAGGGCAGGGCCATCAAGACCGCTTTCACCGTGCACGTTGTCGGCAATAATCAAATCGCGCATCAGAGGCTTAGAGGCGCCGCCTGCCACCGGAATATCGCTGCGTTTTAAAAGCGTCAGCATTCGCAGCACGTTGCGCAGGGTTTTGTCCGGAGTCTGGTTTCCGGCAGAAGAGGTCACCGCCTTGAGTTCCAGTTCCGGTGAGGCGAGGGCGAGGACGAGAGCGATCGCGTCATCATGACCCGGGTCGCAATCGAGGATAATAGGTAGTGCCATTGAATTCTCCATTTCTCAGTGTTGTTTTGTGACAAGGCTAACGCTGAAGAGAGGAGCAGACGAGGCAAACAGATGAAAAGCGTGAAGCGGTGCGCAATCTGAGCGATTGCGCACCAGAGGGATTAATGCAGAATTTTGGCGAGGAAGTCTTTAGCGCGTTCGGACTGAGGGTTGGCAAAGAAATCTTCCTTGGCCGAATCCTCGACGATTTTGCCTTCATCCATAAAGATGACGCGGTTCGCCACTTTACGCGCAAAGCCCATTTCGTGGGTCACCACCATCATGGTCATCCCTTCATTGGCCAGCTCAACCATGACGTCCAGTACCTCGTTGATCATCTCAGGATCGAGTGCCGACGTGGGTTCATCAAACAGCATGGCCACCGGATCCATACACAGCGCGCGGGCAATCGCCACGCGCTGCTGCTGGCCGCCGGAGAGCTGCGCCGGGAACTTATCGGCATGTGCAGAAAGCCCTACGCGCTCAAGCAGTTTCAGGCCTTTCTCGCGTGCTGCTGCTTTGTCGCGCTTGAGGACTTTTACCTGGGCCAGGGTCAGGTTCTCAATGATCGACAGATGCGGGAACAGTTCAAAGTGCTGGAACACCATCCCGACGTTGGAGCGCAGCTTCGCCAGGTTGGTTTTCTTGTCATTCACTTTGGTGCCGTTGACGGTGATCTCGCCCTGCTGCACTGGCTCAAGGCCGTTCACGGTTTTGATCAGCGTGGATTTACCGGAGCCGGACGGCCCGCAAACCACCACCACCTCGCCCTTTTTCACTTCCGTGGAGCAGTCGGTCAGCACCTGAAAGTGCCCATACCATTTAGAAACATTTTTCAGGGAAATCATTACACTGTCCTTTTCTTCAGCCAGCTGACCAACAGCGACGCACTTAAACTAATTGCAAAATAGACCGCACCTGCGAACAGGATCATCTCAACCTGAGTACCATCGCGCTCGCCGATGGTAGAGGCGGTACGGAAGAAGTCTGCCAGGCTCAGTACATACACCAGCGAGGTGTCCTGGAACAATACGATGCCCTGGGTCAGCAGCAGCGGAACCATGGCGCGGAACGCCTGCGGCAGAATGATGAGCTTCATCGACTGCCAGTGGGTCATGCCTAACGCCAGCGCGGCGCTGGACTGCCCGCGGGAGATACTCTGGATCCCGGCACGGATAATCTCCGAGTAGTACGCCGCCTCAAACATGGAGAAGGCCACCATCGCCGAGATCAGGCGGATGTCAGATTTCGGCGACAGGCCAAGCACGTCCTGCAGCAGACCGGGTACGATGAGATAGAACCACAGCAGCACCATCACCAGCGGGATGGAACGAAACACGTTGACGTAGGCCGTTGCAAACCAGGCGACAGGCTTAAAGCTCGACAGGCGCATCACCGCCAGCAGCGTACCCCAGACAATCCCGACCACCACCGCCGTCAGGGTGATCTTCAGGGTGATAATCAGCCCATCAATCAGGTAGGGCAGGGAAGGAACAATAGAACTCCAGTCAAACTCGTACATTATTTGCCCCCCAGGTTGCCCGGCAGGCGAACTTTACGTTCGACCAGGTTCATCACCAGCATAATCACAGCGTTAATCAGCACGTACGCCAGGGTAATGGCGGTAAAGGATTCCCACGCGTGGGCGGAATAGTCCAGCAGTTTACCCGCCTGCGCGGCCATATCCACCAGACCGATCGTGGAGGCGATGGCCGAGTTTTTCACCAGGTTCATCATCTCCGAGGTCATCGGCGGCACAATCACGCGATAGGCATTCGGCAGCAGAACATAGCGGTAAGCCTGCGGCAGGGTCAGACCCATCGCCAGTGCGGCATTTTTTTGTCCGCGTGGCAGCGACTGGATCGCCGCACGTACCTGCTCACAAACACGGGCAGCGGTAAACAGGCCGAGGCAGAGCATCGAGGAGACAAAGAACTGAACGTTCGGATCCAGTTCAGATTTGAACCACATGCCGATATCTTCCGGCAACAGTTCAGGAATGACCAGATACCAGGTAAAGAACTGCACGATTAACGGAACGTTACGGAACAGTTCGACGTAGAGGGTTCCCAGCGAAGAGAGAAAACGGTTAGGGACGGTACGTAAAATACCGAACAACGAGCCGACGAGAAACGCAATAATCCAGGCGGTGATCGACAGTGCGACCGTGACCTGAAAACCGCTCCACAGCCAGCCAAGATAGGTGGTGTTGCCGAACGGGGCTTGCTGCAGGAAAATGCCCCAGTTCCAGTCAATTGACATAGTAAACTCCAGAAAAAAAAGGGTAGCAGCGCTACCCTCGAAGATTGGTGAGAAGCTTTAATGTTCGCGCTGAGTGGGGAACGACCACTCAACGTTTAGTCTGTCCGCGCTTCCCGACAATCGAGAGGGCAGGAGATCCCGCCCCTTAGTGGTTCTAATTAGTTAAGTGCCTTGTCATTCGGTTCTTTAAACAGTGCTTTCATGTCGTCAGACAGTTCAAAGTTCATGTTCAGATTCTTTGGTGGGATTGGGTTCTTGAACCACTTATCGAACCATTTTTCCGCGTCGCCAGAGGTCTGAACCTGAGCGATGGTGTCATCGACCAGTTTCTTAAATTCCGCATCGTCTTTACGCATCATGCAGCCGTAGGCCTCTTTGGACTGCGCGGTGCCCACGATCTCCCAGTTGTCTGGTTTCTTCGCTTTAGCACGTTCACCGGCCAGCAGGGCATCATCCATCATAAAGGCAACTGCGCGGCCGCTTTCCAGGGTACGGAAAGAGTCACCGTGGTCTTTGGCGCTGATGATACGCATGTCCATTTTCTTCTCTTCATTCAGCTTGTGCAGCAGAACTTCAGAGGTGGTACCGGAGGTCACAACCACCGCTTTGCCTTTCAGGTCGGCAAAGTCTTTAATCTCGCCGCCTTTTTTGGTCAGCAGTCGGGTACCCACCACGAAGATCGTGTCGGAGAAGGCAGCCTGTTTTTGACGCTCAAGGTTGTTGGTGGTGGAGCCACACTCAAAATCGAAGGTGCCGTTTTGCAGCAGCGGGATACGGTTTTGTGAAGTGATTGGGATCAGCTTCACTTCCAGATTCGGTTTGTTCAGCTTTTTCTTCACCGCGTCAACGATCGCGTTGGAGTAATCCTGTGAGTAGCCCACGACTTTTTGCGTGTTGTCGTAGTATGAGAACGGAACAGATGACTCACGGTGGCCGACCACAATCACGCCGTTTTTAGCGATTTTTTCCAGGGTGCCGCCTGCTGCCGGCGCAGCATCTTCAGCGTGAACCACGCCTGCGGACAATCCCATCACCAGCATTGCTGTGGCCAGTTTACGTAATTGCATATCCAACTCCTTTTTTATCAGCGCCAGAGACGCATTGATATTCGGTGTGATGTTGTTATAGCTCGCGCGATACGAGTGCAGTGTTATACATGTTTGTTAACATTTAGTTTGGCTTAATGTAAAGATTTTGCTGCGTTATTGTTTATTTTTGCGAAGCGCGCCGCACCATTCAGAGGCATAAATCTTTCGTTGCACCGTTTCGGTGCTACCGGTGAACTATGCTGGTGCGACAAGGTTTCACATTAAGCCAAATCGCGTTTACGTGAATAAATAAAGCAACAGGCGTGCCAGAATTAACCCTCACCCCGGCCCTCTCCCTGAAAGGGAGAGGGAGAAAGGCAAGCAGGATGGGGCAAATATGCAAGGACGATCCCCTCTCCCCTAAGGGGAGAGGGTTAGGGTGAGGGGGAAAAAGCTACTTACGACGCTGGCGCAAACTCATCAGCAAAGCGCCGAAACCGAACAGGGCGGTGAGGATCCACAGCGGCCAGTTGCCGGTGCGGGCGTACGGCGTCAGCCCCGTGGCGGGCGTGACTTTTGCCGTCAGTACGTCGCGGGTGAACTGCGGGAGCATGGCCTGAATTTCGCCCTGCGGGCCAATCACGGCAGTGATACCGTTGTTGGTGCTGCGCAGCAGAGGACGCGCCAGCTCCAGAGAGCGCATCCGCGCCATCTGGAAGTGCTGCCATGGACCAATCGACTTACCGAACCAGGCATCGTTAGAGATAGTCAACAGGTAGTCGGTGTTCGGGCGGAAATTATCCCGCACCTGTTCACCCAGGATGATCTCGTAGCAGATGGCGGCGGTCAGCAGAAATCCGTGTGCGCTCAGCTGAGGCTGAACGTAAGAACCCCGGCTAAAGGAGGACATCGGCAGATCGAAGAACGGTGCCAGCGGACGCAGAATCGACTCCAGCGGCACAAACTCACCAAAAGGTACCAGGTGATTCTTGTTGTAGCGGTTAGTCGACTCGTAGCTGTACGGGTTGTCTTTCCCAAGCGTAATGATGGTGTTGTAGGTGTCGTAACGGTTTTGCTTGTTCAGACGCGCGTCAACGATACCGGTTATCAGGGTGGAGTTTCGCGCCCGCAGCAGATCGTCCATCATGGCAAGAAAACGCTGCTGGTTAATCTCCAGATCCGGAATTGCCGACTCCGGCCAGATAATCAGCTGGGATTTGCCCATCTCTTTCTGGGTGGCATCCAGATAAATTTTCAGGGTGTTGAGCAGCTGGCCTTCATCCCATTTCAGCGACTGAGGGATATCGCCCTGAACCATCGACACCTGGGTTGCGCGTTCCGGTTCAAGAGTGAACCACTGGATATAACGCAGCGGGAAAGGCAGGGCAAAGAGCACCAGAGCCATCACCAGCGGTCGCCAGTTGCGCTGCACCAGCGCCAGCACCAGCAGGCCACTCACCACCATCAGCAGGAAGTTGATCGCCTCGACGCCCATCACCGGCGCCAGCCCTTTCAGCGGGCCGTCTATCTGGCTGTAGCCAAACTGCAGCCACGGAAACCCGGTCAGCACCCAGCCGCGCAGGAACTCGGTTACCTGCCAGACCACCGGGGCGGCAATGGCCACACGCAGCCAGCTGGTTTTCGGCCACAGGCGCGAGAGGATCCCGGCGAACAGACCGGTGTACAGCGAGAGGTACGCCGCCAGCAGCACGACGAGGAAGACGTTCACCGGGCCTGGCATGCCGCCAAACTGGGCAATGCTGACGTAAACCCAGTTAATACCGGCGCCAAACAGGCCCAGACCCCAGAAATAGCCAATCGCCGCCGCCTGAACAGGGCGTCGGTTAAGCGTCAGCCCCTGAAGTCCCATCAGGGAGAGCAGGGCAGCAGGCCAGAAGTCGTAAGGGGAAAAAGCCAGCGTACCGCTGGCTCCGAGGATCAGCGCCAGTAGCAAACGCGTGCGCTGGCGTTCAAACAGTGGGGCAAATGCCATTTAAATCAATCATCCAGTGTGGGTTGCGGAGCATCGTCCGGCATTCTTACATGAACCTGAATAATACGTCGACTGTCGGCCATCGCCACCTTGAACTGGTAACCGTCTATTTCCACGGTCTCGCCACGCGCCGGCAGGTGACCAAACGCCTGCATTACCAGCCCGCCGATGGTATCCACCTCTTCATCGCTGAAGTGGGTCCCGAAGGTGTCATTGAAATCTTCGATTGGGGCGAGCGCACGCACGGTCCAGGTGTGGCGGCTAAGCTGACGGAAGTCGATATCCTCTTCTTCGTCATATTCGTCTTCGATTTCACCCACGATCAGTTCAAGAATATCTTCGATGGTGACCAGGCCCGAAACACCGCCAAATTCATCGATAACAATCGCCATGTGGTAGCGCTGGGAGCGGAACTCTTTCAGCATGCGGTCAACACGCTTGCTCTCCGGAACAACCACCGCCGGGCGTAACACTTTTTCCATGCTGAAGGCTTCGGAATCGCTGAGCATAAACGGCAGCAGATCTTTAGCCATCAAAATCCCTTCGATGTGATCTTTGTCTTCGCTGATCACCGGGAAACGCGAGTGAGCGGATTCGATAATGACATCGAGGCACTCGTCCAGGGTCTGGTTGCGTTTCAGGGTAATCATCTGGGAACGCGGGATCATGATATCGCGAACGCGCTGGTCGGCGATGTCCATTACCCCTTCGAGCATCTCGCGCGTATCCTCATCGATAAGCTCGTTTTGCCCGGAGTCACGGATGAGCTCCAGAAGGTCGTCACGGTTTTTAGGTTCCCCGTGGAACAGCTGGCTCAGAAGGAGGGAGAAAAATCCTTTTTTGCTGTTTGGTGTGTCGCTACTGTGTGAATTGTCGTCGCTCATGGCGTTTGTTAAGGGTTCTCATGTTGGTCTATTGATTGCCGCCGCGGACTTTTGTCATACGCAACGGCACATTATGCCAGCAGGGCGCAAGCGCGCCCTACAGACTACTCTTTCTCGGCAATGTACGGATCCTCATAGCCCAGAGCAAGCATTATCTCTGTCTCGAGGGATTCCATCTCTTCTGCTTCGTCATCTTCAATGTGGTCGTAACCCAGCAGATGCAGGCTGCCGTGCACTACCATATGCGCCCAGTGGGCCTCGAGCGGCTTCTGCTGCTCCTGCGCTTCCTGCTCCACCACCTGACGACAGATGATCAAATCACCCAGCAGCGGCAGTTCAATGCCCGGCGGCGCTTCGAACGGGAAAGAGAGGACGTTAGTCGGCTTATCTTTACCGCGGTAGGTCAGGTTCAGCTCGTGGCTTTCTGCTTCATCCACCAGGCGAATCGTCACTTCCGACTCTTCCTGAAACTGGGGGATGACGGCATTCAGCCACGCCTGGAACTGGCTCTCTTCCGGCAGGCCGGAAGACTCTTCACATGCCAGTTGTAAATCGAGGATCACCTGACTCATTTCTGCTCTTGCTCCTGGGCTTCGCGTTTGCGTTCCGCTGCCTGTTCTGCTTTACGTTTTTGATCTGCTGCTTCCCACTCTTCATACGCCGTGACGATACGGGCTACCACCGGGTGGCGCACCACGTCTTCGCTGTGGAAGAAGTTAAAGCTGATTTCGTCCACTTCGCTCAGCACTTCGATGGCATGGCGCAGACCGGATTTGGTGCTGCGCGGCAGGTCGATCTGGGTGATGTCGCCGGTGATCACCGCTTTGGAGTTAAAGCCAATACGGGTCAGGAACATCTTCATCTGTTCGATGGTGGTGTTCTGGCTCTCATCCAGAATGATGAACGCATCGTTCAATGTGCGCCCGCGCATGTAGGCCAGCGGGGCTACTTCGATGACGTTACGTTCGATCAGTTTTTCGACCTTCTCGAAGCCAAGCATCTCGAACAGCGCATCGTACAGCGGACGCAGATACGGGTCGACTTTCTGGCTTAGATCGCCGGGTAAAAAGCCGAGCTTTTCGCCCGCTTCCACCGCAGGGCGGGTAAGCAGAATACGGCGGATCTCCTGGCGCTCCAGGGCATCCACGGCGGCCGCTACCGCAAGGTAGGTCTTACCCGTACCCGCCGGGCCGACGCCGAAGGTAATATCATGGTCGAGAATATTGGCGATGTACTGCGCCTGGTTTGGCGTGCGGGGCTTAATTACCCCACGCTTGGTTTTGATATGGATGGCTTTGCCATATTCCGGAACGCTCTCAGCGCTCTGCTCCAGCACGCGCGCTTCTTTGATCGCCAGATGGATCTGTTCCGGCTCAATATCCTGGATTTCGCCGCGCATTGGCGCGGTATCGACGTACAGGCTATTGAGAATATCCGCAGCTGCATTAACGCAGATGGCGCGGCCGGTGAGTTTGAAATGGTTATCGCGACGGTTAATCTCGATACCCAGACGTCGCTCCAGTTGTTTGATGTTGTCATCAAACGGCCCGCACAGGCTCAGCAGGCGAGCGTTGTCTGCTGGCTCAAGGGTAATTTCACGCGTATCTATATTCAAACCGTTCCTCTTAATGTCTCGGGTGTCATAAGGCAGTGGGTCTGTCTTATGAAATTATTCACGCCACAGGTTAAAGGCGCAAGCATTGCGAAGGATATGGGGGAGAACAGGGGGAAATGCAAGGCCTGCCAGAAACGGCAGGCCTCGGAGATTATGGCTGATAAACGCCGACACCCAGATCGCTTTCTTTACGGGTACGGGCAATGACCGACTCTGGCGATTCAACGACCCGCAGGCCCATTTCATCTTCGGTGCGCACCAGTTTTCCACGCAGGGAGTTGGTCAGCACTTCAAGGATCTCGATATCAACAAACTTACCTACCAGATCCGGCGTGCCTTCGAAGTTCACCACGCGGTTGTTCTCCGTACGGCCAGAGAGCTGCATGATGCTCTTACGTGAAGTGCCTTCTACCAGCACGCGCTGAACGGTGCCGAGCATCCGACGGCTCCAGGCGTTCGCCTGCTGGTTGATGCGATCCTGCAGAATATAGAGACGCTGCTTTTTCACCTCATCCGGCACGTCATCAACCATATCGGCGGCAGGCGTGCCTGGACGGGCAGAGAAGATGAAGCTGTAGCTCACGTCGAAGTTCACATCACCAATGACCTTCATGGTGCGCTCAAAATCCTCGTCCGTTTCACCCGGGAAGCCAACGATAAAGTCAGAGCTGATCTGGATATCCGGGCGCGCTTCACGCAGCTTGCGGATAATCGCTTTATATTCCAGCGCGGTGTGGGTACGGCCCATCAGGTTCAGCACGCGGTCAGAACCACACTGGATAGGCAGATGCAGGAAGCTCACCAGCTCTGGCGTATCGCGGTAAACATCGATGATGTCATCGGTGAATTCGATCGGGTGGCTGGTGGTGAAGCGGATGCGGTCGATACCGTCGATAGCCGCGACCAGACGCAGCAGTTCAGCAAAGGTGCCGGTGCTGCCGTCATAGTTCTCGCCGCGCCAGGCGTTAACGTTCTGCCCGAGCAGGTTAACTTCGCGCACGCCCTGGGCCGCCAGCTGGGCGATCTCAAACAGGATGTCGTCGCATGGACGGCTGACTTCTTCGCCGCGGGTATAAGGCACCACGCAGTACGTACAGTACTTATTGCAGCCTTCCATGATTGAGACGAAGGCGGTCGGGCCATCCGCGCGCGGTTCCGGCAGACGGTCGAATTTTTCGATTTCCGGGAAGCTGACGTCGATGATCGCCTTGCGCTGGCCGGTCCCGCGTACGGAGTTGATCATCTCCGGCAGACGGTGCAGGGTTTGCGGGCCAAAAATTATGTCGACGTAGTGGGCGCGCTGACGGATCAGCTTGCCTTCCTGGGAGGCGACACAGCCGCCGACGCCGATGATCACTTCGGGTCTTTTCTGTTTGATCAGCTTCCAGCGGCCTAGCTGGTGAAAGACTTTCTCCTGCGCCTTCTCACGGATCGAGCAGGTGTTCAGCAGCAACACGTCTGCCTCTTCCGCCACGTCGGTGAGTTGATACCCATGGGTGGCATCCAGCAGATCGGCCATCTTGGATGAATCGTATTCGTTCATCTGACAGCCCCAGGTTTTAATATGGAGTTTTTTTGTCATCGACTTGCTCGTGCTCAGGATTGCAGGGCGCGTATTGTAATGCTTTGGTGCGGTTGTGACCAGTATGAAGCTTGTCAGCCTCAAGACCAAAAAAATCCGGTAAACTTAGGGGATTATCAAATAAGGACAAATGACCATGACAATCCAACAAGCCGGGATCGCCGTTGTCGGCGGCGGTATGGTCGGCGGCGCGCTGGCGCTGGGGCTGGCGCAACAGGGGTTTGACGTAACGGTGATCGAACAGGCGATGCCGCCCGCTTTTGACGCTTCACAGCATCCGGATGTGCGTATCTCAGCGATCAGCGCTGCGTCGGTTGATCTGCTTCGCGGGCTGGGGGTCTGGGACGCGGTGCTGGCCATGCGCGCCCATCCGTATCGCCGCCTGGAGACCTGGGAGTGGGAAAATGCCCATGTGGTATTTGACGCCACGGAGCTTAAGCTCCCGCTGCTGGGCTACATGGTAGAAAATACGGTTCTGCAACAGGCGCTCTGGCAGGCACTGGAGGCGCATCCGCAGGTTACGCTGCGCGTCCCGGCGTCGGTGAAAAATCTTCACCGCCACAACGACCAGCATCTGGTTGAGCTGGATAACGGCGAGCAGCTGGCGGTGAAGCTGCTGATTGGTGCCGACGGCGCGAATTCCCGTGTACGCGAGCTGGCGGGGATCGGTATTCATGCCTGGCAGTATCAACAGTCCTGCATGCTGATTACCGTCGCCTGCGAGAACGATCCCGGTGACAGTACCTGGCAGCACTTTACGCCGAACGGCCCGCACGCCTTTTTGCCCCTGTTCGATCGCTGGGCATCCCTGGTGTGGTATGACACCCCGGCACGCATACGCCAGCTGCAGGGGTTCACGATGGAACAGCTGCAGCGCGAAATCGCCCACCACTTCCCGGCGCGTCTGGGTAAGGTGACGCCGGTCGCTGCAGGGGCGTTCCCGCTGACGCGTCGTCATGCGCTGAAATATGCCCGCGAAGGGCTGGCGCTGGTCGGGGACGCGGCGCATACCATTCATCCGCTGGCGGGGCAGGGGGTTAACCTGGGCTATCGTGACGTAGAGGCCTTGCTGGACGTACTCAGCAACGCCCGCAGCCATGGCGAAGCCTGGGCCAGCCATCAGGTGCTCAAGCGTTATCAGACCCGACGAATGGCGGATAACTTCATTATGCAATCAGGGATGGATCTGTTTTACGCCGGATTCAGCAACGACCTTGGGCCGCTGCGTATCCTGCGGAACATCGGGTTGATAGCGGCACAGCGGGCGGGTGCCCTGAAGCGTCAGGCGCTGAAGTACGCCTTAGGGCTTTAACACTCTTCCATGCCGGGTGAGGCGAAGCCGCCACCCGGCATTTAAATGCAGGAACGCAGAAAAGCAAAAAGCTCGCCGAAGCGAGCTTTTTTTGTGTGGCTGGGGTGCAGGGATTCGAACCCCGGAATGCTGGTATCAGAAACCAGAGCCTTACCGCTTGGCGACACCCCAATTGCGTTAAACAATACATCATTTAACGACTTTGTAAAATGGCTGGGGTACGAGGATTCGAACCTCGGAATGCTGGTATCAGAAACCAGAGCCTTACCGCTTGGCGATACCCCAACAATTTTTTTGGTTTTACCGACCGGAATCGATACAACCTTATATGGTGGCTACGACGGGATTCGAACCTGTGACCCCATCATTATGAGTGATGTGCTCTAACCAACTGAGCTACGTAGCCAGACTGCTTTCTTCGATGGCTGGGGTACCTGGATTCGAACCAGGGAATGCCGGTATCAAAAACCGGTGCCTTACCGCTTGGCGATACCCCAATAACCGCGGAGAACCGCAAAATCGAAGAAATATGGCTGGGGTACCTGGATTCGAACCAGGGAATGCCGGTATCAAAAACCGGTGCCTTACCGCTTGGCGATACCCCATCCGTGCAACGCTTACCTGGGAATGGTGCGGGAGGCGAGACTTGAACTCGCACACCTTGCGGCGCCAGAACCTAAATCTGGTGCGTCTACCAATTTCGCCACTCCCGCAAAAAAGATGGTGGCTACGACGGGATTCGAACCTGTGACCCCATCATTATGAGTGATGTGCTCTAACCAACTGAGCTACGTAGCCATCTTTTTTTCGCGTTACCTTATCGGCGTTGCGGGGCGCATTATGCGTATAGACCCTTGCAGCGTCAACACCTTTTTCAACGAAAATCTCTGGAATGTGACTGTTTGGTTAGGTTGCGAACAGCATGGCCGATTATTCGGCAATTATTGGTTATTAATCGTTTTTGTCCAGCGAAACGCGAGGCAAAAAAAGAGGCCCCGATGGGCCTCATGGCGATCTGATGAATTACTTATAGGCGGACTGATGCACACCCACGGCACGTCCTGACGGATCGTTCATGGTTTTGAATGCTTCATCCCACTCAATGGCTTTCGCAGAGGAGCAGGCGACGGAAGGACCGCCAGGAACACACTCCGCTGCGCTTGGCAGCGGGAACAGCTCTTCGAAGATCTCACGGTACAGATAGGCTTCTTTCGAACCCGGCGTGTTGTACGGGAAGCGGAAGCTGGCGGTTTCCAGTTGCTGATCGGAAATCTGCTTAGCGGCCACCTCTTTCAGGGTGTCGATCCAGCTGTAACCTACGCCATCAGAGAACTGCTCTTTCTGACGCCATGCCACGCTTGCCGGCAGGTAAGATTCGAAGCATTCACGCAGAACGTGTTTCTCCATCTTGCCGTTGCCGCACATTTTGTCCTGTGGGTTGATACGCATGGCCACGTCGAGGAATTTTTTATCCAGGAAAGGTACGCGCGCTTCAACGCCCCAGGCAGACATCGCTTTGTTCGCACGGGCGCAGTCAAACATGTGCAGCGCCTGCAGTTTACGCACGGTCTCTTCGTGCAGCTCTTTGGCATCCGGCGCTTTGTGGAAGTATAGGTAGCCGCCAAAGACCTCATCTGAACCTTCGCCGGAGAGCACCATCTTGATGCCCATCGCTTTGATTTTACGTGACATCAGATACATTGGCGTGGAGGCGCGGATGGTGGTCACATCATAGGTTTCAATGTGATAAATAACGTCGCGGATCGCATCCAGCCCTTCCTGCACGGTGAAATGAATTTCATGGTGCACGGTGCCGAGGTGGTTTGCCACTTCCTGCGCGGCTTTCAGGTCCGGTGAACCTTCCAGGCCGACGGCGAAGGAGTGCAGCTGCGGCCACCAGGCTTCGGAGCGCTCCTGATCTTCCACGCGACGTGCAGCGTATTTTTTGGTGATCGCCGAGATAACGGACGAATCCAGACCGCCGGAGAGCAGCACGCCGTATGGCACGTCTGACATCAGATGGCTTTTTACTGAATCTTCCAGCGCCTGGCGCAGTTCGTTTTTATCGGTGACATTGTCTTTAACGGCATCGTAGTCGAACCAGTCGCGCTGATAGTACTGGCGAATTTCGCCATCCTGGCTCCACAGGTAGCTGCCCGCCGGGAACTCTTTAATGGTGCGGCAAACCGGCACCAGGGCTTTCATTTCAGAGGCGACATAGAAGTTGCCGTGCTCATCGTGGCCCATATACAGCGGGATAATCCCGATGTGATCACGACCAATCAGATACGCATCTTTTTCGCTGTCATACAGAGCGAAGGCAAACATGCCCTGCAGATCGTCCAGGAATTCCGGGCCTTTCTCCTGGTACATCGCCAGGATCACTTCGCAGTCTGAACCGGTCTGGAAGGTATAGCGATCGCCGTATTCCGCACGCAGCGCCTGATGGTTGTAGATTTCACCGTTGACCGCCAGCGCGTGGGTTTTTTTCTCGTTATATAACGGCTGGGCACCGGCGTTGACGTCCACAATCGACAGACGCTCATGCGCCAGAATCGCTTTGTCGCTGGCGTAAACACCGGACCAGTCCGGGCCGCGATGGCGCATCAGACGGGACAGTTCCAGTGCTTTTTTACGCAGTTCGACTGCGTCAGTTTTGATATCCAGTACGCCGAAAATTGAACACATAACCTTCTCCATTAACCCTGTTGCAGTGTGATGTTGCTTGCTTATGAAAATGCCGCAAAAGGGGAGGGGCGGCAAGCGTTTTACCGGGTAAAAAACAAAAAGTGCAATGTCGATTGTCGAATGTTGAAAAAAGCGTACGTATTGAGCTGGTTTATTGATGATTATTCAGTGCCTGGCGTTTTCTATTAGATGGAGGGCTGTTTTAGTGGCGGTAAAATGAAAAAACCACGTCCGGGGACGTGGTTTCGGGTTACAGAACATCAATTTCCGCGACCGAGGGATAAATCCAGCTCGGCCTGAACGGCATTGAATCGATGTCGTCCAGAGTGGATACCCCCGACAACACCAGAATGGTTTCCAGTCCTGCCTGGAAGCCCGCCAGAATATCGGTGCGCAGGTTATCACCCACAATCACGGTATCTTCCGAGTGTGCCTGCATCTTGTTAAGCGCCGCACGGATGATCCACGGGCTGGGCTTACCGACATAAAAAGGCAGGCGACCGGTCATCTTCTCGATGCCGGCGCAGAGCGCGCCGCAGGCCGGATAAAAGCCACGACCGTGGGTATCCGGGTTGGTGGCGATAAAGCGGGCGCCGTTGGCGACGAAGAAGGCCGCCTTGTGCATCATCTCCCAGTTATAGGAGCGCGTTTCGCCAACGATAACGAAGTCAGGATTGACGTCGGTGATGGTGAAGCCCGCTTTATAGAGCTCATGGATCAGGGCGCCTTCGCCGACCACATAGGCTTTTTTGCCTTCCTGACGCTTCAGGAAATCTGCGGTAGCCATTGCTGAGGTATAAAACACGCTGTCGGGGATATTGATACCGGCGGTGGCAAAACGGTTCGCCAGATCCTGTCCTGTCTGCGACGGGAAGTTGGTGAGCAGAACCAGCGGCATGCCTTTTTCCATGATGCCGTTAAGAAATTCCGCTGCGCCCGGTACGGCAACGTTGTCGTGCATCAGCACGCCGTCGATATCACAAATAACATTCTTAATAGTCATGAACTTCCCGACATCCAAAAAAGAAGGCGACACTATAAAACGCTGTCAGCTTTCCAGCAAACGCTGCAAAAGGATACCGTTAAGCATGGCGCGTTTTACCAGCGCAAAGGCGCCGATGGCGGAGCGGTCGTTCAGCGCGGAGCGAACGACAGGCAGATTCTGGCGAAACGCCTTCAGCGCCTGAGTATTGATGCACCCTTCGATAGCGGGCAGCAGCACTTTTTCGGCTTCAGTAATTTCACCGGCGATCACCACTTTTTGTGGGTTAAACAGGTTGATCGCGATGGCAATGGTTTTGCCCAGATGGCGGCCAACCTGTTCGATCACTTCACAGGCCAGTGCATCACCTTTATTGGCGGCCCGGCAGATGGCGTTGATTTTGCAGTCATCGAGCGTGACCCGGCTCTGATAACCCTGTTCCAGCAGGTGGCGGACGCGATGTTCAATGGCAGCGTTAGCGGCGACGGTTTCCAGACAGCCAAAGTTGCCGCAGTGGCAGCGCTCACCCAGCGGATCAACCTGAATGTGGCCAATCTCGCCCACGTTACCGTTACGGCCGATAAAGATGCGCCCGTTGGAGATGATACCGGCACCGGTCCCCCGGTGAACGCGCACCAGAATTGAGTCTTCACAATCCTGGCTCGCACCAAAGTAGTGCTCTGCCAGGGCCAGGCTGCGGATATCGTGGCCGACAAAGCAGGTGACGGCGAAGCGCTTTTCCAGGGCGTCGATCAGCGCCCAGTTCTCTACCTGAATATGCGGCATATAGCGGATCACCCCGCTCTCGGGGTCGACGAGCCCGGGCAGGATCACCGAAATGGCGATCAGCTCGCGGATTTTGCGCTGGCAGGATTCAATGAACTGCTCGATGGCGTTGAGCAGGGCATGTTCAAGGGTCTCCTGGGTGCGTTCCGGCAGCGCGTAGTGCTCTTCAGCAACGGCTTTGCTGCTGAGATCGTACAGGGTCAGGGTGGCGTCATGACGCCCAAGGCGCACGCCAATGGCGTGGAAATTGCGGGTTTCGGTAACGATGGAGATAGCGCGACGGCCCCCGGTGGAGGCCTGCTGATCCACTTCTTTGATCAACCCGCGCTCAATGAGCTGACGGGTAATTTTGGTCACGCTGGCGGGGGCAAGCTGGCTCTGTTCTGCAATCTGGATCCGAGAGATGGGTCCGTGCTGGTCGATCAGTCGATATACCGCCGCACTGTTTAGCTGCTTTACCAGATCAACGTTGCCAATTTGAGCTTGTCCGCCAGGTGTCATACTTTTGTTTACTCTGTAACGACCTCGTTACCATTAACGATGGTCTTGATGATTTTATAATCCTGTGTGAATGCGGTGAGGTTAGCGACCATTCCCGGGGCAATACTGCCCAGCTGTTTGTCTACGCCAATCGCGCGTGCCGGATAGAGCGTCGCCATACGCAGCACTTCATCAAGGGCAATGCTGCAGTGTTCAACCAGATTACGCACGCCTTCGATCATGGTCAGAGCCGAACCGCTTAACGTTCCGTTCTCATCCACACAGAGTCCATTCCGGTAGTATATTGTTTTACCAGCAAAAATGAACTGTTCAATATTTGCCCCTGCCGGTGCCGTTGCGTCGGTCACCAGGCACAGCTTGTCGCCTTTCAGACGTTTGGCGTTACGCACGTTGGCGTAATCGACGTGTAAACCGTCGGCAATGATGCCGCAGTAGACGTCTGGCTCATCGAAGATCGCCCCGGCCAGACCCGGCTCACGCCCGGTAATATACGGCATGGCGTTATAAAGATGCGTTGCGAAGGTGATACCCGCGCGAAAGCCCACTTTGGCCTCTTTCAGCGTGGCGTTGGAGTGGCCGGCAGAGACCACAATGCCCGCGCCCGCCAGCTTGCGGATCACTTCCGGGTCGACCATTTCTGGCGCCAGGGTCACTTTGGTGATCACATCCGCATTCGCGCACAGGAAATCAACCAGCTCGTTGTCAGGTTGACGGACGAAATCCGGATTATGGGTGCCTTTCTTAACGATATTCAGCCACGGACCTTCAAGGTGCAGGCCCAGCGCCTGGTGCGGATATTTCGCCAGGTATTCACGCATCACGCGAACGCCTTGCTTCATCAGGTCGTCGCTGGTGGTGATCAGCGTCGGCAGGTAGCTGGTGCAGCCCGATCTTTCATTGGCGCGCTGCATAATTTCCAGCGTTTCAACCGTTACGGCGTCTGCGGTATCGTTGAACTGCACGCCGCCGCAGCCGTTAAGCTGTACGTCGATAAAACCGGGGGAGATGATTGCTCCATTGAGCGAGCGTTGTTCGATGTCCGCTGGCAGTTCGGCCAGTGGGCAGACACGTTCAATCAGGCCATTTGCGATCACAATCGCATGGTCATCCAGAATTTCATGGCCGGTATAAATCCGACCGTGGGTTAAAGCGTACATAACGACCCCCGGTTTAAAAATAGCATCCCGTCTCTGCAGGCAGAGACGGCGTCACATTACAGACCTTTAATGTTTTCTGCTTCTAATTCGTTGAAATATTTTAACGTCTTGACTTTCAGTTCCATGGTGGAAGGCTCATCACACACCACAACTGCTTTCGGATGCAGCTGCAGGCAGCTGATGGTCCACATGTGGTTGACGTTGCCTTCTACTGCCGCCTGAAGCGCCTGCGCTTTTACGCTGCCCAGCACCAGAATCATCACTTCTTCCGCGTCCAGCAGGGTACCCACGCCAACGGTCAGTGCGTATTTTGGCACCTGGTTAACGTCGCCATCAAAGAAACGGGAGTTTGCCACACGGGTGTCATGGGTCAGTGTTTTGATGCGGGTACGGGAGGCCAGGGAAGAGGCTGGCTCGTTAAACGCGATGTGGCCATCGTTGCCTACGCCACCCATGAACAGATGGATTTTGCCGTAAGCACGGATTTTTTCTTCATAATGACGGCATTCAGCGTCGATATCCGGTGCATTACCATCCAGCAGGTTAATATTTCCCGGTTTAATATCAATGTGATCAAAGAAATTACGGTGCATGAAGCTATGGTAGCTTTCCGGATGATCTTTTGGCAGGCCAACGTACTCGTCCATGTTGAAGGTAACAACATGTTCGAAGCTAACCTGGCCCGCTTTATGCATCTCAACCAGGGCTTTATAGGCGGTAAGAGGTGTGCCACCGGTAGGCAGACCGAGTACAAAAGGCCGATCGGCTGTAGGTTTGAACGCGTTAATACGGTTTACGATATGGCGAGCAGCCCATTTGCCGACTTGTTCTGCGGTTGCCAGGGGGATCAGTCTCATTATTCACCTCTGAAGTTTAGTAAGAGTTGGCGGATTGCTTGTCGGGGCATGATCTAAGCCTAACCTGGTTCACACCGAGAGGGGGCAATTCGTCTTGATTTTTCGTATCATAAAATAAGTTTTCGCTGTTTGCCAGTCCAGGGGAGGGGGATAAACAATATTTGGTGACAAAACTCACAAAAAGTACGCGTTTAATTTGCGATACGAATTAATTTTCCACACACTCTCAAAGCCAGTGAATCATCAACTGTATTTACAAGTTAGTGACACAATAAAAACACAGCTGAGAATACACCGTTAACGGGGTCTCATAGGGGGAACAAATTGAGCATTTTAGGTTACTTACAAAAGGTAGGCCGCGCCTTGATGGTGCCGGTCGCCACGCTGCCAGCGGCAGCGATTCTGATGGGTGTCGGTTACTGGATTGACCCGGTGGGTTGGGGTGGGGACAACGCGTTAGCGGCGTTCTTCATCAAGTCTGGTTCCGCCATTATCGATAACATGTCCGTACTGTTTGCCATTGGTGTGGCTTATGGTATGTCCAAAGATAAAGACGGTGCTGCGGCACTGACCGGTTTTGTGGGCTTCCTTGTGCTGACCACGCTCTGTTCCCCGGCTGCGGTTTCAATGATCCAGAAGATCCCTGCGGACCAGGTTCCGGCAGCGTTCGGTAAGATCAGCAACCAGTTCGTGGGTATCCTGGTGGGTATCATCTCCGCTGAACTTTACAACCGCTTCAGCGGCGTTGAGCTGCCAAAAGCGCTCTCCTTCTTCAGCGGTCGTCGTCTGGTGCCGATCCTGACCTCCTTCGTGATGATCGTTGTGGCCTTCATTCTGATGTACATCTGGCCGGTGATCTTCGACGGTCTGGTGAACTTCGGTGAGCACATCCAGAAACTGGGTTCCGTCGGTGCGGGCGTGTATGCGTTCTTCAACCGTCTGCTGATCCCTGTCGGTCTGCACCACGCGCTGAACTCCGTATTCTGGTTTGACGTTGCCGGTATCAACGATATCCCTAACTTCCTCGGCGGTGCACAGTCGATTGCTGCTGGCAAAGCAGAAATCGGTATTACGGGTCGTTATCAGGCGGGCTTCTTCCCGATTATGATGTTCGGTCTGCCGGGTGCAGCGCTGGCTATCTACCACTGTGCGCGTCCAGAGAACAAAGCGAAGGTACTGGGTATTATGATGGCGGGCGCATTCGCGGCCTTCTTCACCGGTATCACCGAGCCGCTGGAATTCTCCTTCATGTTCGTGGCACCCGTACTGTACGTCATCCACGCTGTACTGACCGGTATCTCCGTGTTCATCGCGGCCTCCATGCAGTGGATTGCGGGCTTCGGCTTCAGCGCTGGCCTGGTGGATATGGTGCTCTCCTCCCGTAACCCGTTGGCGGTTCACTGGTACATGCTGATCCTGCAGGGTCTGGTGTTCTTCGCTATCTACTACGTGGTGTTCCGCTTCACCATCACCAAATTCAACCTGATGACTCCGGGTCGTGAGCTGGCGGTTGCCGGTAGCGAAGCCGATGGTCAGGACGTGAACGTGAGTGCTGCTACCACTGAAGACGTTTCTGGTCTGGCGCGTCAGTACATCGCTGCGGTTGGTGGTTCAGACAACCTGACCGGTATCGATGCCTGCATCACCCGTCTGCGTCTGAACGTGAAAGACTCCTCTCTGGTCAACGAAGCGATGGCGAAGCGTCTGGGTGCGTCTGGCGTAATCCGCCTGAACAAAACCAGCGTGCAGATCATCGTTGGCTTCGTGGCTGAGAAGATCGCCAATGCCATGAAAACCACCGGTCCTGTAGCTGCCGCTGCCGCTTCTCCGGCGCCTGCCGCCGCACCTGTTGCCGCTAAGCCACAGGCTGTTGCCAACGCCACCACCATCGCAGCGCTGGTTTCGCCAGTGACCGGTGACGTGGTTGCCCTGGAGCAGGTTCCTGATGAGGCCTTCGCCAGCAAAGCGGTGGGTGATGGCGTAGCGGTTAAACCAACGGATAAAACCGTGGTTTCTCCGGCAGCCGGTACCATCGTTAAAATCTTTAACACCAACCACGCGTTCTGCCTGGAAACTGAGAAAGGCGCGGAGATCGTTGTCCACATGGGTATCGATACCGTTGCGCTGGGTGGTCAGGGCTTCAAGCGCCTGGTCGAAGAGGGTGCAGAAGTGGTTGCGGGTCAGCCGGTTCTGGAGATGGATCTCGACTTCCTGAACGCTAATGCGCGCTCCATGATAAGCCCGGTTGTCTGCAGCAATATCGACGACTTCAGCGGTCTGGTTATCAAGGCGCAGGGTCAGGTGGTTGCCGGTCAGACGCCTCTGTATGAAATTAAAGGCAAATAAGTGCTCCTGAGTAAGCGTTAATGCCTGAGCGGCGGGGATATCCCCGCCGCTTTTTTTTGCAGCAATCGCCCCCATAATTCTCTCCGGAGACCTTTTTTTGCGTAACTAAAGGTTGTCACTACGCCCGGCTTATAAGATCATATGCCGTTATACGTCGTTTACGCTTTGAGGAATCCACGATGAGTGAGGCTGAAGCCCGCCCGAGCAACTTTATCCGTCAGATCATTGATGAAGATCTGGCCACTGGTAAGCACACCACTGTTCATACCCGTTTTCCGCCGGAGCCGAACGGCTACCTGCACATTGGTCATGCGAAATCGATCTGCCTGAACTTCGGCATCGCGCAGGACTACCAGGGTCAATGCAACCTGCGTTTCGATGACACCAACCCGGTGAAAGAAGATATCGAATACGTAGAGTCCATTAAGAACGACGTGCAATGGTTGGGCTTCAACTGGTCTGGCGACATCTGCTACTCCTCTGACTATTTTGACCAGCTGTATGCCTACGCGGTAGAGCTGATCAAAAAGGGTCTGGCCTACGTTGACGAGCTTTCCGCTGACGAAATCCGCGAATACCGTGGCTCCCTGACCGCGCCGGGCAAAAACAGCCCGTACCGCGATCGCAGCGTGGAAGAGAACCTGGCGCTGTTTGAAAAAATGCGTGCCGGTGGCTTCGAAGAGGGTAAAGCCTGCCTGCGTGCCAAAATCGATATGGCGTCGCCGTTTATCGTTATGCGCGACCCGGTGTTGTACCGCATTAAGTTCGCCGATCACCATCAGACCGGCAGCAAGTGGTGCATCTACCCGATGTACGACTTCACCCACTGCATCAGCGATGCGCTGGAAGGCATTACTCACTCCTTATGTACGCTGGAGTTCCAGGACAACCGTCGTCTCTACGACTGGGTGCTGGATAACATCTCCATTCCGGTACATCCACGTCAGTACGAGTTCTCTCGTCTGAATCTGGAATACACCGTGATGTCCAAGCGTAAGCTGAACCTGCTGGTCACCGACAAGCACGTTGAAGGCTGGGATGACCCGCGTATGCCGACCATCTCCGGTCTGCGTCGTCGTGGCTATACCGCTGCCTCAATCCGTGAGTTCTGCAAACGCATCGGCGTGACCAAGCAGGACAACACCATCGAGATGGCGTCGCTGGAGTCCTGTATCCGCGAAGATCTGAATGAAAACGCGCCGCGCGCAATGGCCGTTATCGATCCGGTGAAACTGGTTATCGAAAACTACCCGCAGGGCGAAAGCGAGCTGGTGACTATGCCTAACCATCCGAGCAAGCCGGAGATGGGCAGCCGTGACGTGCCGTTCAGCGCTGAGATCTGGATCGATCGCGCCGACTTCCGCGAAGAAGCGAACAAGCAGTACAAGCGTCTGGTGATGGGCAAAGAAGTGCGCCTGCGTAATGCCTACGTGATTAAAGCCGAGCGTGTTGAGAAAGACGCAGAAGGCAATATCACTACTATCTTCTGCACCTACGATGCCGAGACCCTGAGCAAGGATCCGGCTGATGGTCGCAAGGTGAAGGGCGTGATCCACTGGGTGAGCGCAGCACATGCGCTGCCGGTTGAAATCCGTCTGTACGATCGTCTGTTCAGCGTGCCAAACCCGGGTGCGGCAGAAGACTTCCTGGAAGTGATTAACCAGGATTCGCTTGTGATCAAACAGGGCTTTGCTGAGCCATCCCTGAAAGAGGCCGTTGCCGGTAATGCGTACCAGTTTGAGCGTGAAGGTTACTTCTGCCTCGACAGCCGCTACGCCACCGCGGACAAACTGGTATTTAACCGTACCGTCGGTTTGCGTGATACCTGGGCGAAAGTCGGTGAATAACTGATTATTGTTTGAAAAACGCCGCGCACCGCGGCGTTTTTTTTGCATCACGATCAAGCTCTTAATCATATAAATGTTCGCGATGCGAATTAATTCCATTTATTAAAACTATTCTCTTTCTCTTCCTTTGCGCAAATTCCACGTAATAGCTTCCGGATAAGCTGCTTAAATCCTGCATGTTAAAAATAAATCGCTCATTCCGAACATTATTTTAATTAAAAATTCTCCTCCATTCGCTTTGTTACAAATGGCAATCAAATATGTGCGCTTTGTCATAATCCTGACTTTTGATCGCGGAAAAGCATTGATAATTCGCGTCGCGAAAAATAGTCTAAAGGCAGGAGATGTAAGCGGGTATTTCCGGTTGCCTCCACTTTTAACTTTTTGTTTTTCGCCGTTTAAGGCGCTTTAAATACGTCAAAGAGGATTAATTATGCGTACGTTTAGTGGCAAACGTAGTGCGCTTGCGCTGGCTATTGCCGGTGTTACAGCAATGTCAGGCTGGATGGTTTCTCCGAAAGCCCAGGCCGAAGGTTTTATTGATGATTCAACCCTCACGGGCGGTGTCTATTACTGGCAGCGTGAACGTGACCGTAAAGATGTCGAGGCAGATAAATACAAAACTAACCTGGCTCACTCCACCTGGAACGCCAACCTTGATTTCCAGTCCGGCTATGCTGCCGACATGTTCGGTCTTGATTTAGCGGCCTTCACCGCCATCGAAATGGCAGAAAATGGTGACAGCGGCCACCCGAACGAAATTGCATTCTCCTCCAGCAACAAAGCTTACAAAGAAGACTGGTCCGGCGATAAGAGCGGGATCAGCCTGTACAAAGCGGCTGCAAAATTCAAATATGGTCCGGTGTGGGCGCGCGGCGGCTGGCTGCAGCCAACCGGCCAGACCCTGTTAGCACCGCACTGGAGCTTTATGCCGGGTACTTACCAGGGCGCGGAAGCCGGGGCGAACTTTGACTACGGTGACAGCGGGGCGCTGAGCTTCTCGTACATGTGGACCAACGAGTATAAAGCCCCATGGCACCTCGAGATGGACAAGTTCTATCAGAATGACAGAAAGACCCGCGTCGATTATCTCCACTCCTTTGGCGCGAAGTACGACTTCAAAAATAACCTGATTCTGGAAGCCGCTTTTGGTCAGGCTGAAGGCTTCATCGATCAGTACTTTGCCAAAGCCAGCTACAAATTCGATATCGTGGGCGGCCCGCTCTCTACCAGCTATCAGTTCTACGGCACGCGTGATAAAGCCGACAGCGGCACCGTAAATGATATTTACGACGGCACGGCATGGCTGCAGGCGCTGACCCTGGGTTACAAAGTCGGTCAGGTCGATTTACGCCTGGAAGGGACTTATGTGAAAGCGGAAGGCCAGCAGGGCTACTTCCTGCAGCGTATGACCCCAACCTATGCATCCTCCAACGGTCGTCTGGACGTGTGGTGGGATAACCGCTCCGACTTCAACGCCAACGACGAAAAAGCGGTCTTCTTTGGCGCGATGTACGACCTGAGCAACTGGAACCTGGCAGGCTGGAGCGTCGGTGCCTCTTATGTCTACGCATGGGATGCAAAACCAGCCGACTGGCTGATCAACAGCGCGGGCCAGCGTGAAGATATTGCCTCTAACAAGATCAAAGAGTCTGCCTACAGCCTGGATGCGATTTACACCCTGCAGGACGGTCGCGCGAAAGGGACCATGTTCAAACTGCACTTCACGCAGTATGACAACCACTCCGACATCCCAAGCTACGGCGGCGGTTACGGCAACATCTTCCAGGACGAGCGTGACGTGAAGTTTATGGTTATCGCACCGTTCACCATCTTCTGATGACTAACCCGGCGGGGGATAACCCCGCCGACCGGAGACCGCTATGCTGAAAAAAATCGTACTGGTCGCGCTGCTGGCATCAGGACTGACCGCCTGCGCACAACCGCAGACCCAGAAAGAAGACACCCGTCTTAAAGAGGCCTACAGTGCCTGTATCAATACTGCTGAAGGCTCGCCAGAAAAAATTGAAGCCTGCCAGAGCGTGCTGAACGTGCTGCGCGAGGATAAGGCGCACGAACAGTTTGCGACCCAGGAGACCGTGAGAGTGGCCGATTACCAGGCCTGTATCATGGCGCGTAAAACGGGTAACAATCAGGACGTCACCAAAAACTGCGATAAGATCTGGCAGGAGATCCGTAGCAACAACGGTAAGTAAAGCTGTTTGCCACGCCCGGTGGCGCTGCGTTTACCTGAGCCTGCACATTCACAGGCCCGGTAAGCGTAGCGCCGCCGGGCTTTTTTACGTTATTACAGGCAAAAAAAAGCCAACCTTCAGGTTGGCTCAGCGTGTGCGGATGAATTATTTCGCGTCGTGCGCGTGGTCATCTTCGCGGCAGTCACCTTCGGCGCAGTGGCCATACAGGTACAGACTGTGGTTGGTCAGACGAATGCCATGACGTGCGGCAATTTCACGCTGACGGGATTCGATAGAGTCGTCGCTGAATTCGATCACTTTGCCGCAGTCAAGGCAAATCAGGTGATCGTGGTGATGCTGCTGCGTCAGTTCGAATACGGATTTACCGCCTTCGAAATTATGACGCGTAACGATGCCTGCATCGTCGAACTGGTTCAGTACACGGTAAACGGTAGCCAGACCAATCTCTTCGCCCATGTCGATCAGACGTTTGTATAAGTCTTCCGCACTGACATGATGGTTATCCGGACCCTGAAGCACTTCCAGGATTTTTAACCGTGGAAGCGTGACTTTCAGTCCGGCCTTCTTTAATGCGGTGTTGTTGTCAGTCATGCGGAATCTGTCCTGTTGCTAAACGATTCACTTCTAAAGAAGAAGTGACAGAAAATGCACCTGGGATAATGCGTCTCATTATAGAACTGCCATGACGTAATGAAAACTGCAAGTCTCAAGTAAAGTATGCTTATAAAAACGTGGTACCGCCAACAAACTTGTTACAGGGTGACCCGTTTGAACCTGGATCATTGTACAGGTATGACAGCAAAAGTTAAAAATTTGTAGCAATTATTTTGATTGCTTATACCTATCAATGCGGCGCAACTTAATCATTGCGCCGCAGCTTCATCAGGCATTAAGAATATCGTCGAGGTGCAACTCTTCGCGGACCTGCTTAACCCATTTATCTACACGCTCAGCGGTCAGTTCCGGCTGGCGGTCTTCATCAATGGCGAGACCGACGAAGTTGTTATCATCGGCCAGACCTTTGGACGCTTCGAAGTGGTAACCGGCCGTTGGCCAGTGGCCGACGATGACGGCGCCGCGCGGTTCAATGATGTCGCGAATAGTGCCCAGCGCATCGCAGAAGTACTCCGCGTAGTCTTCCTGATCGCCACAGCCGAACAGGGCAACCAGTTTGCCGTTGAAATCGATCTCTTCCAGAGACGGGAAGAAGTCGTCCCAGTCGCACTGCGCTTCGCCGTAGTACCAGGTCGGGATGCCCAGCAGCAGGATATCGTAACCTTCGATATCTTCTTTGCTGCTTTTCGCAATGTCATGCACATCGGCAACGTCTTTACCTAGCTGTTTTTGAATGTTTTTTGCGATATTTTCGGTGTTACCCGTGTCGCTGCCGAAAAAAATGCCGATGATTGCCATGAGTAAAATAACCTCTTGAAACTTAATGGTATGGTGGCGCAATTTAGCCACGGATAAGGGCAATCATAGCAGAACAGAGAAGCCTGCGGAAACTGCTATCACCCAGGACTGCACTCTGTGCTACATGAAAGCAACAAGAAGGGGAGTTTTCTGACTTAAGCTTTACCGTGCCATTTCTCAAGCTGTGAAATCAGCATCTCTTCAATAAGCTCACTGCGGCTGATCTCACGGGCATTCGCCAGCTCGTTCAGCGCATCGACGGCGTCAGCATTCAGTTTCAGCTCGACGCGTTTAAGCCCGCGGCTTTTATCGCGTTTAAGCTGATTGCGCTTGTTGATGCGCAGCTGTTCATCACGCGAAAGCGGATTGGTTTTCGGTCGTCCCGGGCGACGCTCATTCGCGAACAGATCTATTGTCGTGCGGTCCGTGTGTTCTTTGGCCATGATTTTGAGACTTCGGGGGAAACAAGACACCCTGCTAATGCCCGGGCGATAAGCGCGCCATCATACATCACCGAAAACGGCACGCCAACGACTGGAGGCCCACGGGCGACCAGTCGCTCTCTTTTTAATCAATTATTGATGTCAGCGAGGTACCGACGGATGGCGCGCAGCACCGCGTCCGGTTTTTCGGCATGAACCCAGTGCCCGGCCCCGGCAATCACATGCGCACGCGCCAGGGGGAATTGCGCCAGCAGCGCATCACGATACGCTTCGGTTACATAGGGCGAGTTGCCGCCGGTAATAAAGAGGGTCGGGTGCGGCCACGCCGGAACCGACTCCCAGCCGACGATATGGTCATACTGATCCCACAGCACCGGCACGTTGAAGCGCCACTCGCCGTCCACAAAGGATTTCAGCAGGAACTGCACCACGCCTTCTTCGTCCAGATGCTCACGCATCAGCGCGGCAGCCTGCTGGCGGGTGCTGACGCCCGCGTCCGTCACGGCATTAATGGCGGCGAAGATCTCATCGTGGCGGCGCACGTCATAATCTACCGGCGCTACGTCGATCACCACCAGGCCGGCGATACGCTCTGGCGCAAGAGCCGTCAGCGCCATCACCGCTTTGCCGCCCATCGAATGGCCAATCAGGATCGCTTTTTCGATATGGTGTTCATCCAGCGTATCCAGCAGATCCTGCGCCATGTCAGCGTAGGTCATCTGCGGCGAGCGCGGCGACAGACCGTGGTTGCGCATATCCACCTGCAGCAGCGCGTGGTCGGTCACCAGATCCCGTGCCAGCACGCCAAGGTTATCCAGGCTACCAAACAGGCCATGAACCAGGACGATGGGAGAATTATTGTGCGGCGATTGTGCAGATTGCGCTCGGGTATTCAATTTCATGGCAAAGTTCTTTTTTTACGTATGTCAGGTTAGGGTATCATGTTGACCATTCTGCCGCCCGGCTGCAAGGAAACAGTTAATTCTGACTTTTGCCGCCATTCTGGCTTGACGCTATCCGCTGTTGGGTTTTGAACTTATACTCCCAACGACTTGTATTCAGATAAGATATCGCACTGGATTAAGATGAAAACAATCGAAGTTGATGACGAGCTTTATCAGTATATTGCCAGCCAGACGCGGCATATCGGTGAGAGCGCGTCCGACATTTTACGGCGCATGCTGAAAATTGCCGCCGCCTCTCAGCCTGCCGCTCCGGCCATCAAAGAGACGCGCCAGCCTGTTGCCGTAGCGCAGGAAAAGCCGCTGTCGCCTGTCAAAGACAAAGTGCGTGCGATGCGCGAATTGCTGCTTTCTGACGAATACGCTGAGCAGAAGAAAGCAGTTAACCGCTTTATGCTGGTGCTGACTACACTCTATTCACTGGATAACAACGCGTTTGCCGATGCGACGGAATCCCTGCATGGCCGTACCCGCGTCTATTTCGCGGGTGACGAGCAGACGCTGTTACAGAATGGCAATCAAACTAAACCCAAGCACCTGCCTGGTACACCGTACTGGGTGATCACCAATACCAATACCGGACGTAAGCGCAGCATGATCGAACACATCATGCAGTCGATGCAGTTCCCGGTGGAATTGATTGATAAGGTTTGCGGTACTATCTAACCCTTGCATCAGAAGGACCAGGCAATGGCAAATCACAATCGTGCGGGTCAACCTGCACAACAGAGCGATTTGATTAACGTCGCCCAGCTTACCGCGCAGTACTACGTGCTGAAGCCGGAAGTGGGTAACGCAGAACACGCAGTTAAGTTTGGTACATCCGGCCACCGCGGCAGTGCGGTTCGCCACAGCTTTAACGAGCCGCATATTCTGGCCATTGCTCAGGCCATCGCGGAAGAGCGCGCTAAAAATGGCGTCACCGGTCCGTGCTACGTGGGTAAAGATACGCACGCCCTGTCAGAGCCTGCTTTTATTTCCGTGCTGGAAGTGCTGGCCGCTAACGGCGTGGACGTCGTGATTCAGGAAAACAACGGCTATACGCCGACCCCTGCCGTCTCTAATGCCATTCTGGTGCATAACCAGAAGGGTGGGGCGCAGGCTGACGGCATTGTGATTACGCCGTCCCACAACCCGCCGGAAGATGGCGGTATCAAATACAACCCACCCAATGGCGGCCCGGCTGACACCAACGTCACCAAAGTGGTGGAAGATCGTGCCAATGCCCTGCTGGCCGACGGCCTGAAAGGCGTGAAGCGTATCTCCCTGGACGAAGCGATGGCCTCCGGCCATGTGAAAGAGCAGGATCTGGTGCAGCCGTTCGTTGAAGGGCTGGCGGATATCGTCGATATGGCGGCGATCCAGAAAGCCGGTCTCAAACTTGGCGTCGACCCGCTCGGCGGTTCCGGTATCGAATACTGGAAACGTATTGCGGAGCACTACAAGCTGGATCTGACCATCGTTAACGATCATGTCGATCAGACCTTCCGCTTTATGCACCTGGATAAAGACGGCGCAATCCGTATGGACTGCTCCTCCGAGTGCGCAATGGCCGGTCTGCTGGCGCTGCGCGACAAGTTCGACCTCGCGTTTGCTAACGACCCGGACTACGACCGTCACGGCATCGTCACCCCTGCGGGCCTGATGAATCCAAACCACTATTTGGCCGTGGCGATCAACTATCTGTTCCAGCATCGTCCACAGTGGGGCGCAGAGGTTGCCGTAGGCAAGACCCTGGTCTCCTCCGCAATGATCGACCGCGTGGTTAACGACCTGGGCCGTAAGCTGGTGGAAGTACCGGTTGGCTTCAAATGGTTTGTTGACGGTCTGTTCGACGGCAGCTTCGGCTTTGGCGGCGAAGAGAGCGCGGGCGCATCCTTCCTGCGCTTCAACGGCACGCCGTGGTCCACCGATAAAGACGGCATCATCATGTGCCTGCTGGCAGCGGAGATCACCGCCGTTACCGGTAAGAACCCGCAGGAGCACTACGATGAGCTCGCAGCCCGTTTCGGTGCCCCGAGCTACAACCGTCTGCAGGCCTCTGCCACCTCCGCCCAGAAAGCGGCGCTGTCTAAACTGTCACCAGAAATGGTCAGCGCCAGTACCCTGGCGGGTGACCCGATCACCGCGCGTCTGACCGCAGCACCGGGTAACGGCGCGTCGATTGGCGGCCTGAAGGTGATGACCGAAAACGGCTGGTTCGCGGCGCGTCCATCCGGTACGGAAGATGCGTACAAGATCTACTGTGAAAGCTTCCTCGGCGCGGAACACCGCCAGCAGATTGAGAAAGAAGCGGTAGAGATTGTCAGCGAAGTACTGAAGAACGCGTAAGTGCGGTCTGTGCGCCGGGCGGCACTGCGTTTGCCCGGCCTACAATTTCAGCAATTTTGTAGGCCCGGTAAGCGTTAGCGCCACCGGGCTTTTTTGTGCTCAAAGCATAAACCGATAACCGATACCGGTTTCAGTTAATAAATGGCGGGGGCGCGCGGGATCCACTTCGAGTTTCTGACGAAGATGCCCCATATATATGCGCAGGTAGTGACTATGCTCCACCGCATTCGGTCCCCAGACCTGGCTTAACAGCTGACGTTGGGTAAGGACTTTGCCGTGATTGTTGAGCAGAACCGCCAGCAGGCGAAATTCGATGGGCGTCAGGTGGATTTCCGCGTTCCCCTGCTGAATACGCCGTGCCGCCAGATCGACGCGGATATCGGAAAAGGTATACACCGGGTCGACGGGGGCGGTGGTTGCGTGGCGGCGCAGGGCAACGCGCAGTCGCGCCTGAAGTTCGCCAATGCCAAACGGCTTGCTGAGATAGTCGTCGGCACCGGCATCGAGGGCGGCAATTTTGTCGGTCTCTTCCAGTCGCGCAGAGAGCACGATGATCGGCATCTGGCTCCACTGGCGCACTTCGCGGATAAAATCGAGGCCGTCGCCGTCCGGCAGACCTAAGTCGAGGATCACCAGGTCCGGCTTGCGGGTGGCGGCTTCAATCAGGCCCCGCTGTAGCGTCCCGGCGTCATGAACGCGCAACCCTTCGCCTTCCAGCGCGGCGCGCAGAAAACGGCTGATGGCGAGTTCATCTTCAACAATCAGGACGTTAATCACAGATCCTCTGGAAATTCATTCAGTTCGGGTGGCGCATCGAGCGGCAGTGTAACACAAAATACCGCCCCGCCTTCGAGGCGGTTATGGGCCGTGATGGTGCCGCCGTGTACCTCAACAATCGCCTGGCAAATCGCCAGCCCCAGCCCCACGCCGGGAATGGCAGACTCCTTATTACCCCGGGCGAACTTATCAAAGATAGCCTGTTCCTGGCCCGCCGGAATGCCCGGACCGCTATCCCATACCTCCAGCTGTAACGTATCGGGCGTGACGCTGGCCTGGATGCCAATTTGCGCTTTGCTACCCGCGTATTTAGCGGCGTTCTCCAGCAGGTTGATCAGCACCCGCTCGAACAGCGGTCCGTCAACGTGGATCAGCGCCAGCGGGGCCGACATCTCCAGCGCGATATACCGCCCCCCGAGCCCCGGCTCCAGCATTTTTAAGGCGCTGCCAATTACCTCTTCCAGCGTCAGCCACTCTTTTTTGAGATTAAAGCCGCCGGACTGGATCCGCGCCATATCCAGCAGGTTATTCACCAGCCGGGTGGTGTTGAGCACGTGCTGGCGGATCTCGCTGGCCTGCATGGCGTGGCGGGAGCCTTCAGCCGCCAGGTCGAGGGTCAGGATCTCCGACTGGCCGAACAGCACCGTCAGGGGCGTACGCAGATCGTGGGAGAGGGCCGCCAGCAGCGAGTTGCGAATGCTCTCACGCTCGCTGGCTAACCGCGCCTGCTCTTCGCTGGCGGTGAGCGCCAGCCGCTCCAGGGCGCTTGCCACCAGCAGGGTAAAGGTCTCCAGTAGCCGCTGCTGCTCGGGGATCATCAGCTGGCGCAGGTTGGATGGTTCCACAACCACCACCCCCTGGCTCTGTAACGGCAGGATCTGCCAGGGCACGCCCGGCAGGGTGTCGGTGCCCGCACCCGCAGGCTGGCCTTTATCGAAGCTCCAGAGGGCAATGGCCTCATCCCACGGAGTCATCCCCGAGGCCGGGGTCAGCGGGCCCAGCTTGCCTTCCGCATCCGGGAGCAGGATCAGGCTGCGGGCGTTGAAGGTGGAGTGAATAAACTGCTGGCTGGTCTGGACGATATCCTGCGGCGTGCGGCCCACCGCCAGCGCTTTCGACATCTCATACAGATGGCGGGTGCGCTGCTCGCGATAGCGGGCGATCCGCGCCTGATAGCGCACTCCTGCCGTCAGGTTACCGATAAGCAGACCCACCGCCAGCATCACGGCGAAGGTGAGGACGTACTGGACATCCGACACTGCCAGGGTGCCGCGAGGGGCGATGAAAAAGAGATCGAAGCTGATGACGTTGATGACCGTCGCCAGCACCGAGGGCCAGCGGCCGTAAAACAGCGCCACAAGCACTACCCCCAGCAGGTAGATCATCACAAGGTTGGCGGCATCGAAGCCGGGTAGCCACTGGCTGGCAACAAAGGTGATCAGGGCGCAGAGCAGCACCGCCACCATGCAGCCGCGCAGCTGGATCCGCCATTTGTCGCTGAACGTCCGGTTATCCGGGGCTCTGGCGGGCAGGGGGGCCGGTTTGTCGTCCAGGGCGACGATCAAGAGATCGAGGTCGGGAGCCCGCTGCGCCAGCCTGTCGGCAAAGCTCTGATGGCTGAACCTGCGGCGGCGGGCGCGCCTGCCGATGACAATCTTGCCGAGGTTGTGCTCCCGGGCGTAGCGCAGAATGGCTTTCTCTTCCGCCTGCTCGGCCAGGGTGGCGGTTTCTGCGCCCAGCTCCTGGGCCAGGCGCAGGGCCGCAAGAATGGCGCGGCGCTGGTTCTCCGGCAGACGGTGCAGCTGCGGCGTCTCGACGTAGACGGCGTGCCAGACGCTGCCAAATTTAGCCGCCAGACGCGCGGCGGTGCGCACCAGCTTTTCATTACCGCTGCCGTGACCAATGCAGAGCAAAATCGCATCCCGGGTATGCCAGACTTTCTCCTCGCCCTGACGGTCGCGCCAGGCCCGCATCTGGTCGTCCACCCGGTCGGCGGCGCGGCGCAGCGCCAGCTCGCGCAGGGCGATCAAATTACCTTTACGGAAGAAGTGCTCAATTGCCCGCTCGGCCTGCCCGGCGATGTAGACCTTGCCCTCATGCAGGCGCTGGCGCAGATCGTCCGGAGGCAGATCCACCAGCACCACTTCGTCCGCCCCATCGAAAAACGGGTCCGGGACGGTCTCCCGCACCTGAATGCCGGTGACGCCGCTGACCACGTCGTTGAGGCTCTCCAGATGCTGGACGTTCACGGTGGTGAAAACATCAATGCCCGCCTCCAGTAGCTCCTCGACATCCTGCCAGCGTTTGGGATGGCGCGAGCCGGGGGCATTGGTGTGCGCCAGTTCGTCCATCAGGATCAGCGCCGGGCGGCGGGCGAGGGCGGCATCGAGATCGAATTCCGTCACCAGACGCCCACGATGATGGATGCGCCGGGGCGGCTGGGTGGCCAGCCCGGCCAGCAGGGCGGCGGTCTCCTGACGTCCGTGAGTTTCCGCCACGCCGATCAGAATATCGAGCCCCTGGGCGCGCAGACGCTGGGCTTCGCTCAGCATGGCGAAGGTCTTCCCGACGCCCGCGCAGGCGCCGAAGAAGATTTTCAGCTTGCCGCGATGGGGCGTGGCGGCCTGCTCCAGCAGTTTGTCCGGGTCCGGGCGCTGAGGCTCGTCGATCATTTACTCTTTCCTTAGCGCGTCCAGCGCCAGATTTAATTCAACGATATTCACCACCGGATTGCCCATGGCGCTGAACAACGGCTTTTGCGTATGCGCGGCAACCAGCTGGCTGAGCTGTTCGCTGCTGAGCTGACGCGCCTGCGCGACGCGCGGGATCTGCCAGGCAACGGCCTGCGGGGTCAGGCTGTAGTCCAGCCCGCTACCGGAGGCGGTCACCAGTTCAACCGGCACCGCCGGGCTGGCCTGCGGGTTGGCGGCGCGCAATTGCGCCACCCGCGTGCGAACGGTGTTATCCAGCGCGGGGTTGCTGCCCGCCAGGTTGCTGCCGCCCGAGGCCATAGGATTATACGGGCTCTCTGCCGTAGCGGAAGGACGCCCGTGAAAGTAACCCGCCGCGGTAAAGTTCTGTCCAATCAATCGGGAACCGCGGATCTCCCCCTGCTGGCGGATAAGCGATCCGTTGGCCTGGTCGTGAAACCACCACTGACCCAGCGCGGTGGTCATCAGCGGATAGAGCCCGCCGGTGATCAGGGCCAGCAGAATAAACAACAGTATAGCGGGGCGTAACATAGCCATTTGATTTTCCTCTTAAACCAGCCCAAACAGAGTCAGCACGACGTCGATGGCTTTAATGCCGATAAAAGGCACCACCAGCCCACCCAGGCCGTAGTTCCACAGATTGCGGCGCAGCATGGCGGCGGCGGTGAGCGGCTTGTAGCTCACGCCTTTCAGCGCCAGCGGGATCAGGAAGATAATGATCAGCGCGTTGAAGATCACCGCGCTCAGAATTGCCGAGGCGGGGGAGTGGAGATGCATGACGTTCAGGGCGTTCAGCTGCGGGTACGTCGCTGCAAAGGCCGCCGGGATGATGGCGAAATATTTCGCCACGTCGTTGGCGATACTGAATGTAGTGAGTGAGCCCCGGGTCATCAGCATCTGTTTGCCGATGTGCACCACTTCGATCAGCTTGGTGGGGTTGGAGTCGAGATCGACCATATTCCCGGCCTCTTTTGCCGCCTGGGTACCGGAGTTCATCGCCACCGCCACGTCCGCCTGGGCCAGCGCCGGAGCGTCGTTGGTGCCGTCACCGGTCATCGCCACCAGGCGTCCTTCTCCCTGGTACTGGCGGATCAGCGCCAGCTTAGCTTCAGGTGTCGCTTCAGACAGAAAATCATCCACTCCTGCCTCGGCAGCAATGGCGGCGGCGGTCAGGCGGTTATCCCCGGTGATCATCACCGTTTTAATGCCCATCTTACGCAGCTGGGCAAAGCGCTCCTTGATGCCGCCTTTGACGATGTCCTTCAGGGCGATCACCCCCAGCACGGTAGCGCCTTCCGCCACCACCAGCGGCGTGGCTCCCTGACGGGCGACGTTCTCCACCAGGGTATCGACCTGCGGCGGGAAGTGGCCGTTGTTGGCCGCGATGTGACGGCGAATGGCGTCCACCGAGCCCTTGCGGATCAGGCGATCCTGAATGTTAATCCCGCTCATCCGGGTCTGCGCCGTAAAGGGGACAAAGGTGGCATGCAGGCTCTGCACGTCGCGCTGGCGCAGATTGAAGCGCTGTTTGGCGAGAACCACGATGCTGCGGCCTTCCGGGGTTTCGTCCGCAAGTGAAGCCAGCTGTGCGGCGTCGGCCAGCGTTTTTTCGTCCACGCCCGGGGCGGGAAGAAACTCGGAGGCCTGGCGGTTGCCCAGGGTGATGGTGCCGGTTTTATCCAGTAGCAGCACGTCGACGTCGCCTGCCGCCTCGACGGCCCGTCCGCTGGTGGCGATCACGTTAGCCGCCAGCATCCGGCTCATGCCCGCCACGCCGATGGCCGACAGCAGGCCGCCGATAGTGGTGGGGATCAGGCAGACCAGCAGGGCAACCAGCACCGTGACGCTCACCGCCGTCCCGCCATACGACGAGAAGGGCCACAGGGTCGCCGTCGCCAGCAGGAAGACGATGGTCAGCGCCACCAGCAGAATGGTCAGGGCGATTTCATTTGGGGTTTTGCGCCGCTGGGCGCCTTCCACCATGGCGATCATCCGGTCGAGGAAGGTTTCTCCCGGGTTGACGCTGCACTGGATCACCAGCCAGTCGGAGAGAATACGCGTCCCGCCGGTGACCGAGGCGAAATCGCCGCCGGACTCACGAATGACCGGCGCAGACTCCCCGGTAATGGCGCTCTCATCCACCGAGGCCCCCCCTTCGATAACCTCCCCGTCGCAGGGGATAATGTCTCCGGCTTCGACCAGCACGATATCGCCTTTGCGCAGCGCATCCGCCGGCACCCTGTCGGTGGCGGCACCGTATTTCGCTTCGCGTAGCTTGCGGGCGAACGCCGTCTTCTGGACGCCTTTCAGGCTGTTGGCCTGGGCTTTACTGCGTCCTTCCGCCAGCGCTTCAGCCACGTTGGCAAACAGCACGGTGAACCACAGCCACAGGCCGATCGCCGCGGTAAAGGTGGCGCTCCCGGCCAGTAACCCGGCCGCCATGGCAACGGCAAGCAGGGTGGTCAGCAGGCTTCCCAGCCAGACGATAAACATCACCGGGTTGCGCCACTGCACGCGCGGATCTAATTTTTTTATCGCATCCATCAGCGCCTGGCGAACCAGAGAAGGTTCGAGCAGGGCCAGTTGCTTACGACTCATGACGATTACTCCGTTAAATCAGCGTAAAGAGAGATGTTCCGCAACCGGGCCTAATGCGAGGGCGGGAATAAAGGTAAGGGCGCCTACCAGCAGGACGGTGCCGATCAGCAGGCCGACAAACAGCGCCCCGTGTGTGGGCAACGTGCCGCCCGAGGCGGGCTGGCGGGTCTTGTTGACCAGCGATCCGGCGATGGCCATTACCGGCACAATCACCCCAAAGCGGCCGATCAACATGCAGAACGCCAGCAGGCAGTTCCAGAACGGCGAGTTGGCGCTCAGGCCCGCAAAGGCGCTGCCGTTGTTGTTGGCCGCGGACGAAACCGCGTACAGCACCTCGCTGAAGCCGTGGATCCCGGGGTTGAAAATGCCGCTGCGTCCGGCATCGGTCATCAGCGCCAGCGCGGTACCGAGCAGCACCAGCGCCGGGGTGACGAGGATCGCCAGGGCGGTCAGCTTCATCTCGCGCACGTCGATTTTCTTGCCCAGATATTCCGGGGTGCGGCCAATCATCAGCCCGGCGATAAACACCGCCAGCAGCACGAACAGCAGCATGCCGTACAGGCCCGATCCGACGCCGCCAAACACCACTTCGCCAATCTGCATCAGCCACAGCGGGATCATCCCGCCCAGGGCGGTGAAGGAGTCATGCATAGCGTTGACCGCGCCACAGGAGGCAGCGGTGGTGATCACCGCATACAGGCTGCTGGCAAGAATGCCAAAGCGGCTCTCTTTCCCTTCCATATTGCTGTTGCTGTCCGCACCCAGCAGCATGAAGTGGCTGTTGCCCTGCCATTCCGCCCACATCACCAGCCCCGCACAGACCACAAAGATGGCGGACATGGTCCAGAGGATCGCGTGCCCCTGGCGGCGATCGCTCACCGCCTCGCCAAAAGCAAAACAGAGCGCGGTGGGGATCAGGAAGATCGCCAGCATCTGCACGGCGTTGGTCAGGGCGGTCGGGTTCTCAAACGGATGGGCGGAGTTGGCATTAAAGAATCCACCCCCGTTGGTACCAAGCATTTTGATCGCTTCCTGGGAGGCCACCGGCCCCATCGGCAGCAGTTGTTTAGCCCCTTCCAGCGAGGTAAACGGCTGATACGCCAACAGGTTCTGCAATACGCCTTGCTGGATAAACAGCAGCGCGATGACCAGCGACAGCGGCAGCAGCACCCACAGGGTGATGCGGGTCAAATCGACCCAGGCGTTGCCAAGCGTAGTGACATTCTGACGAGCAAAGGCGCGGATCAGGGCGAAGATCACCGCAATGCCGCTCGCCGCTGAGAGGAAGTTTTGTACCGTCAGTCCCACCATCTGGCTGAAATAGCTCAGGGTGGTTTCACCGGCATAAGACTGCCAGTTGGTATTGCTGACAAAGCTGACGGCGGTATTGAGCGCCAGATGCCAGGAGAGCCCCGGAAGCTGCTGCGGATTGAGCGGCAGCCAGCCCTGAAGCATCAGCATGGCGAAAAGCACCACCAGGCCCACCCCGTTCAGCAGCAGGATAGCGAGCAGATAGTGCCGCCAGCCCATTTCATCGGCACCTATTCCGAGCAGGCTCAATAAACCTGCGTCAATGGCCTGCACGCCGGGCAGCGGCAGGCCGTTAATCATCCGTGCCAGCCACATCCCCAGCGGTCGGGCGAGCGCCAACAGCACCAGCAGGAAGCTGGCAATAAGCAGAAATCCCTGAGCGGCCATCAGAATGCCTCCGCATTAAGCAGGGCATAGATCAGATACCCCAGTAACAGAAACACCAGCACGATGCCCGCAATGATACCTGCACTCACAATTCACCTCCGGGTGACATTAGTTGTGGTGCAAACGGTAAATTTTCTGGCGCAAAGATTTCGCAAAAATCAGGCGGGGAGGTGTAAAAAAAGTATAAAAATGGCTAAGACCATAATTTAACTAATGGTTAGTATTAATTTAACTTTTATGTAACTAAATTACGGTGTGAATTGTAAATATTCACTAAATGGATGAAAAAGAGTGGTCGGATGAGTAGTAAAATTACAGCCAAAGCGTTACTATTTTCATCAGTTAATCAGTTTTACTTTTCCGGAGAAGGTTTCCGGCCAGAGAAAGGGGAGAAAATGATGGAATTTTACAAAGCGTATCCGGCACATATCGTTTTTATTCGCCGCACTTTCGCTGTGTTAGCGGGTGTTCTGGCGTTACCAGTTATGCTTTTCTGGAAAGATCGTGCCCGTTTTTACAGCTATCTGCATCGCGTCTGGGCTAAAACCAGCGATAAGCCGGTGTGGATGGATCAGGCTGAAAAAGCCGTTTGTGACTTTTACTAAGAAAGACTACACACAGCAATTGCAGTAATAAAAAAACCGCCACAGCAATGTGGCGGTTTTTTTTATCCCTCGGGATTCGCGGTCCGTAGGGAGGATTCAAACAAGCACTACCAGAGAAGTTAATCTTAACCTTAACCGCCCTCAGGCGAAATTTGCGTTATCTAAATGAATTCTGAAAGGGCTGCCACAGCCGGTCCATAGTCTCGTTAAGGCCGCCATCAGGGCGGCCTTTTTTATGTGCGCCCAGCATGGGCGCAATCTTGTGGGTGAAAGTCCCGCCGTAAGCTGACCACAGCGAACGAAGTGAAGCGCAACTGCATGAGGGCGACCGAGTGTGGGGAGGAAGCGTGAATCGAAACCGCGAGCCGATGTACAAGAACCGGATACAAGGCGAAGCCGACCAGGGCGAGCGGGCATAAAACCGCGAAGCTCTTGTGGTCAAGGGTCAGGCAGCGTAAATCCGGCGGTTGTGCGGTGAAGGATTGCGTTCTTACCTGGGGAGATCTCGCCTTGTGCCTGAAAGGGCGACGGCGCGAGTCGGAGCGAGAAGTCAGCAGAGGCCGTAGTAGTCTTTTTTTTTTGACGAAGGGCCGAACGAGAGAAAGCGTCATAGGCCATGTTGATGCGAAAGACCGGAAGTCAGATGCCTGCCAAACGCGGGGCGGACGGAGATAACGAGCGGTGAAACCGTGAGAAATCCTGTCAGCGACGAGGTCAATCGCCCGCAAAATGAACCCGATAACGCAGGACAAGGGCTGCTGGAACGGGCCTTTGCGAGAGAAAACCTGAAACGGGCGTGGAAACGGGTCAAGGCCAACAAAGGTGCAGCGGGAGTCGACGGTCTGGATATTGATCAGACGGCCGAGTACCTGCTGACCCAATGGGCGGGGATTCGTGAACAGCTTCTTTCAGGAGTCTACCGGCCCAGTCCGGTACGGCGTGTGGTCATTCCCAAACCTGACGGCGGTCAACGCGAGTTGGGTATCCCAACGGTCACCGACCGTTTGATCCAACAAGCGTTGCTGCAAGCCTTGCAGCCATTACTCGATCCGACCTTCAGTGAACACAGCTACGGCTTCCGTCCGGGACGCTGTGCGCAGGACGCCGTTTTAGCGGCTCAGCGCTATGCCTCTTCAGGACGTAAAGTGGTGGTGGATGTTGATCTGGAGAAGTTCTTCGACCGGGTCGATCACGACATCTTGATGGATCGTTTGCGCAAACGGATTACGGATCAGGCGGTTATCCGGCTGATTCGCGCCTATCTGGATGCGGGAACGCTGATCAATGGCGTGGTCGAGAAAAGCCGCTGCGGGGCGCCGCAAGGCGGCCCACTGTCGCCGTTGTTGGCGAACGTGCTGCTGGACGAAGTGGATCGGGAGCTTGAACGCCGAGGCCATTGTTTCGTGCGCTATGCCGACGATGCGAACGTGTATGTGCGCAGTCAGAAGGCGGGGCAGCGGGTAATGGCCCTGCTGAGGCGGCTGTACGAAAAGCTGCACTTGAGCGTCAACGAGAGCAAGAGTGCAGTGACGAGCGCGTTTGGTCGCAAGTTTCTGGGCTATGAGTTGTGGTCAGCCCGAAGTGAAGTCAAGCGCGCGGTCTCTTATAAGGCGCAGAAACAGTTCAAGCAGCGTATCCGCTGGCTTACCCGGCGCTCCTGCGGGCGTAGCTTGCAACAGGTCGCAGATAATCTTCGGCCTTATCTTTTGGGCTGGAAAGCCTACTTCACGTTGTCGCAAACACCGGCAGTCTGGCGCAAGCTGGACGAATGGATACGACATCGACTGAGAGCGATCCAGCTCAGGCAGTGGAAGCGTGGCCCTACGATCTATCGAGAGCTGCGGACACTGGGGGCGAGCCAGCAGGTGGCGCAGAGGGTGGCCAGTAACTCTCATCGCTGGTGGCGTAATAGCCGTTTTGAGTTGAATCGTGTGCTGAATATTGCGTGGTTCGACAGGCTGGGATTGGCGCGCCTCTCATAACCTCAATCTCTCGAACCGCCCGGTGCGGACCCGCATGCCGGGTGGTGTGGCAGGGGAGCGGCCTATGAAGGCCGTCCCCTATGCCGATTTCAGTATGGCTACACTTGTTAAAGGGAAGTATCCTCGGTGACTTGTAGATGTTACAGACGATAATACTGGAGTGTTATGGCCACCCATCTGGTCTGGTTTCGCGCCGATCTGCGCATCCACGATAACCTGGCGCTTGCCGCCGCCTGTCGCGACAAAAAAGCCCGCGTGCTGGCGCTATTTATCGCCACGCCACAACAGTGGCAGCAGCACGCCATGGCCCCACGTCAGGCCGCGTTTCTTCATGCCCATCTCAAGGGTTTGCAACGGCAACTGGCCGACAAAGGCATTCCGCTGCTGTATGAGGAGGTTGCTGATTTCGCTGCCCAGGGCGAAAAAGTCGCCCAGCTTTGCGACAAGCATGATGTCACCCATCTTTTTTATAACTACCAGTATGAACTCAACGAGCAGCAGCGCGACCTCCAGCTGGAGCGCGCATTGCAGGACGTCACCTGTCAGGGATTTGATGACAGCGTGATCCTGCCGCCGGGCAGCGTGATGACCGGCAATCACGAGATGTACAAGGTCTTTACGCCGTTCAAAAATGCCTGGCTACGGCGGCTGAAAGAGGGGCTGCCCGAGTGTGCGGCGGCGCCTGCCGCCCGTGAAGGTGAAAAGGTTACTCCGGCAGAGCTGGATTTCGACTATCCAAAACAGCCATTCGATACCGACCTCTTTCCGGCGAGCGAGAAAGAGGCGATTGCCCGCCTGCGTCAGTTCTGCCAGCAAGGGGCAGGGGAGTATGAGGCGCAGCGTGATTTCCCGGCCATCGAAGGCACCAGCCGACTCTCAGCCTGTCTGGCGCTGGGGGTACTTTCTCCCCGTCAGTGCCTGCACCGATTGCTGGCAGAACAGCCGCAGGCGCTGGAGGGCGGGCCGGGTTCCGTATGGCTTAACGAGCTCATCTGGCGAGAGTTTTACCGTCACCTGATGACGTATCACCCTGATTTATGTAAATATCGGCCATTCATCCGCTGGACGGATAACGTCAAATGGCAGTCTGAGGACGCCCAGCTGAAGGCGTGGCAATATGGACAGACCGGCTATCCCATCGTCGATGCCGCCATGCGCCAGCTGAATGAAACCGGCTGGATGCACAACCGCCTGCGCATGATCACCGCCAGCTTTCTGGTCAAAGATCTGCTTATCGACTGGCGCGCCGGGGAACGGTACTTTATTTCGCAGCTGATCGATGGCGACCTGGCCGCCAACAACGGCGGCTGGCAGTGGGCGGCGTCGACCGGAACCGATGCGGCCCCCTATTTTCGTATTTTTAACCCGACAACCCAGGGGCAGAAGTTTGATGCCGACGGCGTGTTTATCCGCCGCTGGCTGCCGGAACTGGCTACCGTACCGGACAAGGCCATCCACGATCCCTGGACCTGGGCGGACAAGCAGGGCGTCACCCTCGATTATCCGCGCCCGGTTGTCGACCATAAACAGGCGCGCGTTGCCACGCTGGCCGCGTATGAAGCCGCCCGTAAAGCATAAGGGAGTAATAATGAAAAACAGTGAACTGGAACGCCTGATTAACGACAAACTCAACAGCACCAGCTTCAGCGACTACGCGCCGAACGGCCTGCAGGTGGAAGGGCGTGAGCAGGTGCAGAAAATTGTCACCGGCGTAACGGCAAGCCAGGCGCTGATCGATGAAGCGGTGCGTCAGAATGCCGATGCGGTAATTGTTCACCACGGCTATTTCTGGAAAGGTGAATCGCCGGTTATCCGCGGCATGAAGCGTAATCGCCTGAAGACCCTGCTGGAAAACGACATCAACCTCTACGGCTGGCATCTGCCGCTGGACGCGCACCCGGAACTGGGGAATAACGCCCAGCTGGCGGCGCTGCTCGGCATTACCATCATGGGTGAAATTGAGCCGCTGGTGCCCTGGGGTGAACTCTCCATGCCGGTACCGGGTCTGGAGCTGGCGTCGTGGATCGAAGCCCGGCTGGGGCGTCGTCCGCTGTGGAGCGGCGACACCGGGCCCGATACCGTACAGCGCGTCGCCTGGTGTACCGGCGGCGGGCAGGGCTTTATTGACAGCGCGGCGCGTTTTGGCGTCGATGCGTTCATTACGGGCGAAGTGTCGGAGCAAACCATTCACTCCGCCCGCGAGCAGGGGCTCCATTTTTATGCAGCAGGCCACCACGCCACGGAACGCGGCGGTATTCGCGCCCTCAGCGAATGGCTGACAGAAAATACCGACCTGGATGTCACCTTTGTGGATATCCCTAATCCAGCCTGATGAGAGGTATATAAGTGCAGCGAGCACGTTGTTATCTGCTAGGCGAAACCGCCGTGGTACTGGAGCTGGAACCGCCAGTGACCCTGGCGACGCAAAAACGGATCTGGCGCTTGACCCAGCGGCTGGGTGAACTCCCTGAAGTGGTGGAAGCCATTCCGGGGATGAATAACATTACCGTGGTGCTGCGCAATCCCCACTCGGTGGCGCTGGATGCGATTGAGCGTCTGCAGCGCTGGTGGGAAGAGAGCGAGGCGCTGGAGCCGGATTCCCGCGCCATCGAAATCCCCGTGGTGTACGGCACCGCCGCGGGCCCTGACCTTGGCGAAGTGGCCCGGCATGCCGGGCTTTCGGAGAAACAGGTCGTGGAGCTCCATTCATCCGTTGACTATGTAGTCTGGTTCTTAGGTTTTCAGCCGGGGTTCCCTTATCTGGGCGGGCTGCCCGAGCAGCTGGCTACCCCACGTCGCGCCGAACCCCGCTTGCAGGTGCCGGCGGGTTCAGTGGGGATTGGCGGGGCGCAAACCGGGATTTACCCCTTAGCCACACCCGGCGGCTGGCAGCTGATAGGACACACCTCTCTGCCGCTGTTCGATCCCAGCCGTGACGAGCCGGTGCTGCTGCGCCCGGGCGATACCGTGCGGTTTATCCCGCAGAAGGAGGGGGTATGCTAAAAATAGTTCGTGCCGGGCTCTATACCTCGGTGCAGGACGGCGGGCGCATCGGTTTTCGCCAGTCGGGGATCAGCTACTGTGGTGCGCTGGATAAACCAGCATTGCAGATTGGTAATCTGCTGGTGGGCAATGACCCGGATGATGCCGCGCTGGAGATCACGCTCGGGCAATGTACCTTCGAGTTTGAACAAGACGGCTGGTTTGCCCTGACCGGGGCAGGCTGTGATGCCCGGCTTGACGGCGCGGCGGTCTGGACCGGCTGGCGTCTGCCGATAAAAGCCGGGCAGCAGCTCACCCTTAATCGTCCCCGTCGCGGCATGCGTAGCTATCTGGCGATCGCGGGCGGCATTGAGGTGCCGTCGGTCATGGACTCCCTGAGTACCGATCTGAAAGTGGGCCTGGGCGGACACGAAGGGCGTCTGCTGAAAGATGGCGATCGCCTGAAGATCCGTGCCGGTGGACGCGAATTCCGCGAAGCGCAGGGCGTGAAACAGCTGCTATGGGATAACCGCGTGCGCGCCCTGCCGGGGCCGGAATACCATGAGTTTGATCAGGCTTCGCAGGATGCGCTCTGGCGTCTGCCCTGGCAGCTCAGCCCGCAAAGTAACCGCATGGGCTATCGCCTGCAGGGACAAAAACTGCAGCGCACCACCGAGCGCGAACTGCTCTCCCACGGCCTGCTGCCGGGCGTTATTCAGGTGCCGCATAACGGGCAGCCGATTATTCTGATGAACGATGCCCAGACCACCGGGGGCTATCCGCGGATCGCCTGCATCATTGAAGCCGATATGTACCACCTGGCCCAGGCGCCGCTCGGACAGCCGATCCACTTTGTCCCCTGTACCCTGGAAGAGGCTCTGGAAGCACGACGCATCCAGAAGCAATACATCGAACAGCTGGCGTGGAGGTTGCATGATCGCGGTTGATTTAAATGCAGATTTGGGTGAAGGGTGCGGCAGCGATGCCGCGCTGCTACAGCTGGTGTCGTCAGCCAACATCGCCTGCGGTTTTCATGCCGGTGATGCCGAAACCATGCTGGCCTGCGTGCGCGAGGCGCTGAAAAACGGGGTGGCCATCGGGGCGCACCCCAGCTTCCCGGATCGGGAGAACTTAGGCCGCACGGCCATGACCCTGCCGCCGGAGACGGTGTATGCGCAAATGCTGTATCAGATTGGGGCCCTGGCGGCGATCGTTCGCGCCGAAGGCGGGCAGCTGCGTCACGTGAAACCCCACGGCATGCTCTATAACCAGGCGGCAAAGGATCGCAATCTTGCCGATGCGATCGCCCGCGCTGTGGCGACCGTCGACCCGGATCTGATCCTGGTTGGGCTGGCCGGGAGCGAGCTGATCCGCGCCGGAATGCGCTATGGCCTGATCACCCGGGAAGAGGTGTTTGCCGATCGCGGGTATCAGCCGGATGGTAGCCTGGTGCCGCGGACTCAGGCCGGGGCATTGATTGCCGATGAAGAGCAGTCCCTGGCGCAAACCCTGGAGATGATCCAGCGCGGCCGGGTGAAAAGTATTACCGGTGAATGGGCAACCGTACACGCACAGACGGTCTGCATTCACGGTGACGGTGAACACGCCCTGGCCTTTGCCCGTCGCCTGCGTCAGGAATTTGAAGCAAATAATATAAAAATCAGTGCATAACGCACATTTGCAAACACAACAACAGGAAAGAGAACATGGCAGAGACGCTGTCCCTCTGGCCACTCATCGGTATCGCGGTGATTGTGGTCGGGTTTCTTTTACGCTTTAACCCGGTGCTGGTGGTCATTGTCGCCGGGATCGTCACCGGCCTGGCGGCGCATATGCCGGTCGCCACCATTCTGGAAAAACTGGGTGAAGGGTTCCTGAACACCCGCAACCTGCCCTATATCCTCCTGATCCCGCTGGCGGTTATCGGCCTGCTGGAGCGCCACGGCCTGAAAGAGCGGGCTCAGGCGTGGATCGCGAAGATCCACAGCGCCACCGCCGGTCGTCTGCTGATCGTCTACCTGTTCGTTCGTGAAGCTTCGGCAGCGATGGGGCTGACCAGCCTCGGCGGGCATCCGCAGATGGTGCGTCCGCTGCTGGCACCGATGGCAGAAGGGGCGGCAGAGAAGAAGTATGGCGAGCTGCCGGGGGCGGTGCGCTATCGCCTGCGGGCCATGTCGGCGGCCACCGACAACGTCGGGCTGTTCTTTGGCGAAGACATCTTCGTTGCCTTTGGCGCCATCATCTTTATGCATAATTTCATGCTGGAATCCGGCGGCATCCAGACCGAGCCGCTGCATATTGCCCTGTGGGGGATCCCGACCGCGCTCTGCGCCTTTGCGATCCACGCCACCCGACTGTACCGCCTGGATAAGCATCTGGAGCGCGAACTGGCGAAAGTGCAGGGAGAGGTGAAATGAATTTCCAGCAAAGCTATCTCTACTGGCTGGCAGGCCTGATCCTGCTGATCGTGGCGCTGATGTCGTTTCGCGATAAAGCCAACCCACGACGCATCACCACCGGTCTGTTCTGGGGCATTTACGGCCTGCTGTTCCTGCTCGGCAACTGGACCTACGATCTGGTGGGCGACAAGCGCACCGTCCATATCGCGGTGGGTCTGGCGGTGGTCGTCCTGGCGCTGATCGCCGGTTTTGGCGGCGTGCGCCTCGGCAGCTATCACCAGCGCACGGCAGAAGAGCGCGAGGGCAGCGCGAAGCGACTGGGCAATCGCCTCTTCTTACCGGCGCTGGCCATTCCGGTGGTGACGGTGGTGGGCGTGCTGATGTTTAACCACATCCCGGGCCTGCAGGAGACGCTGTTCGGGCCGGGCAACCACTCGACGCTGGTCACGCTGTTCTCGATGACCATCGGCTCGCTCATTGGCCTGGCGATGGCGGTCAAAATGACCCATGAGAAAGTGCATCAGCCTCTGCAGGAGGCGCGCCGACTGCTCGACTCCATCGGCTGGGCCTTTATTCTGCCGCAAATACTTGCCACCCTTGGCCTGCTGTTTACCGCCGCTGGCGTCGGGGAGGGGATTTCTTACCTAACCCAGACGTATCTGGCGGTGGACAGCCGGTTTATCGCGGTGGCGGTTTATGCCGTGGGCATGGCGCTGCTGACGATGGTGATGGGCAACGCCTTCGCTGCCTTCCCGATTGTCACTGCGGGGATCGGCATCCCGATCCTGGTCCTGCAACACGGCGGCAACCCGGCGGTGATGGCGGCGATTGGCATGTTCTCCGGCTACTGTGGCACGTTGATGACGCCGATGGCGGCCAACTTCAACATCGTGCCCGCCGCGCTGCTGGAGCTGCCCGATAAAAATGCGGTCATCAAAGCGCAGGTGCCTACCGGGGTGCTGCTGCTGATCGCCAACGTATTCCTGCTCTACTTCCTGATGTTCCTGTAAGGAGAAATGATGCGAACAGTTTTAATCACCGGTTTTGAGCCTTTTGGCGGCGAGCGCGTTAACCCGTCGTGGGAAGTGGTGAAACAGCTTGATGGCGCGATTATTGACGACTGTCGCGTGGTAGCGCGGCAGTTGCCCTGCGTGTTTGGCGAGTCGTTATCGGTGCTGAACGCGGCCATTGACGCGCTGCAGCCCTCCGTCGTGCTGGCGATAGGCCAGGCCGGGGGCCGGGTGGATGTGACCGTTGAGCGGGTGGCGATCAACGTCGATGACGCCCGCATTCCCGATAACCGGGGGCAACAGCCGGTGGATGTCGCCATTGTCGACGGCGGTCCGGCCGCCTGGTTCAGCACCCTGCCGATTAAAGCGATGGTGGCGGCCCTGCGGGAGTCAGGCATTCCTGCTTCTGTTTCCCAGACGGCTGGCACATTCGTCTGCAACCACGTGATGTACGGCGTGCTGCACAAGCTGGCCCACAGCCCGGACGTGAAGGGCGGGTTCATCCATATTCCTTACCTCCCCGAGCAGGCGGCAGCGCACCCCGGTGCCCCGAGCATGGCGACGCACACCGTGAAGCAGGCCCTGGAGATCGCCATTGCGGTGGCGCTGCGTCAGGAGCACGACATCAAAGTGGTGGGCGGTGCGACGCACTAGAAAGGAGACATCATGCCAGAAGGACCAGAGATCCGCCGCGCGGCGGATAGCCTGGAGGCGGAGATAAAAGGCAAACCGCTCACCGACGTGTGGTTTGCTTTTCCTCAGTTAAAAACCTTTGAATCCCGGCTTATCGGCGAGACGGTCACGCATCTGGAGACGCGCGGCAAAGCGCTGCTCACCCACTTCTCCAACCAGCTTACGCTCTACAGCCATAACCAGCTGTATGGCGTCTGGCGGGTGGTGGATACTGGTAAACTGCCGGAGACGACCCGGGTGCTGCGCGTCAAACTGGAGACGGCGGACAAAACCATTCTGCTCTACAGCGCCTCGGATATTGAGATGCTGCTGCCGGAGCAGCTTACCACCCATCCCTTCCTGCAGCGGGTGGGGCCGGATGTGCTGGATTTACGCCTGACGGCAGAGGATGTGAAAGCGCGGCTATTGTCGGCAAAATTCCGCAATCGCCAGTTTTCCGGGCTGCTGCTGGACCAGTCGTTTCTTGCCGGTCTGGGCAACTATCTGCGGGTAGAAATTCTGTGGGAGGTGGGGCTGGCGGCGAGCCACAAAGCCTCGCAGCTCAGCGACGCGCAGCTGGATGCGTTATCCCACGCGGTGCTGGATATCCCGCGTCTGTCGTATAACACGCGCGGAGTGGTGAATGAGAAGAAGCATCACGGGGCGTTGTTCCGGTTTAAGGTGTTTCATCGCGCGGGGAAAAAGTGTGAGCGCTGCGGTGGGGTGATTGAGAAAACGACGCTCTCTTCGCGACCGTTTTACTGGTGTCCACATTGTCAGACATAAAAAAACGCCGGGTGGCGCTGACGCTTACCCGGCCTACGTAGGCCCGGCAAGCGTAGCGCCGCCGGGCATCGCTGTTAGCGTTTGGTCACGTCAGACTCGAAATTACGCTGCTCGTAGCCGGTATACAGCTGGCGAGGACGCGCAATTTTCATGCCTTCGGTGTGCATTTCGTTCCAGTGTGCAATCCAGCCCACGGTACGCGCCATCGCGAAGATAACGGTAAACATGGAAGACGGAATGCCCATCGCTTTCAGGATGATACCGGAGTAGAAATCGACGTTCGGATAGAGTTTCTTCTCGATGAAGTACGGGTCGTTCAGCGCGATGTGTTCCAGCTCCATCGCCACCTGCAGCAGGTCATCTTTGGTGCCCAGCTCTTTCAGAACTTCATGGCAGGTTTCACGCATTACGGTTGCGCGCGGATCGTAGTTTTTGTAAACACGATGACCGAAGCCCATCAGACGGAAGGAGTCATTCTTGTCCTTCGCACGACGTACGAATTCAGGAATGTGCTCAACGGAGCTGATCTCTTCCAGCATCTTCAGTGCCGCTTCGTTCGCGCCGCCGTGTGCCGGTCCCCACAGGGAGGCAATACCTGCTGCGATACAGGCGAACGGGTTCGCGCCGGAGGAGCCAGCGGTACGCACGGTAGAGGTAGATGCGTTCTGCTCGTGGTCAGCGTGCAGGATCAGGATACGATCCATTGCGCGTTCCAGCACCGGGTTCACTTCATACTCTTCGCACGGCGTGGCGAACATCATACGCAGGAAGTTACCTGAGTAGGAGAGGTCGTTGCGTGGATAAACAAACGGCTGTCCGATGGAATATTTGTAGCACATCGCTGCCATGGTTGGCATTTTGGACAGCAGACGGAACGCGGCGATATCACGGTGACGCTGGTTATTCACGTCCAGCGAGTCATGGTAGAACGCAGCCAGCGCGCCGGTGATCCCGCACATGACCGCCATTGGATGTGAATCGCGGCGGAATGCATGGAACAGACGGGTAATCTGCTCGTGGATCATGGTGTGACGGGTGACGGTGGTTTTGAACTCATCGTACTGTTCCTGCGTCGGCTTTTCGCCGTTCAGCAGGATGTAGCACACTTCCAGGTAATTGGAGTGGGTCGCTAACTGGTCGATGGGGAAACCGCGGTGCAGCAGGATACCTTCGTCACCGTCGATGTAGGTGATTTTGGACTCGCAAGATGCGGTGGAGGTAAAACCAGGGTCAAAGGTAAACATACCTTTAGAACCAAGACTACGGATATCAATAACATCCTGACCGAGCGTGCCTTTTAGCACATCCAGTTCGATAGCAGCGTCACCATTTAGGGTGAGTTTTGCCTTAGTATCAGCCATTTACGGTCTCCTTAGCGCCTTATTGCTTAAGACTGCCCATAACCGGATTTGCATTCAGCTGATTTATCATTGTTACCAGTTTGTTATTTGGCTCGCCGCTCAGCTCACGAGGAGAAACCAGGGTACAGAGCAATGGCGCTAGCAGGTAAACAAATGAGAAATCAGAGAAATAACAGCAAATCAGTGTTTGTGCAGTCCGAATTATTCAAACCTGTATATCACTAATAACTGTCCTGATAACTTCGGTCAATACCATCACACTGTTACATAACTTATTCTCAGGTGAAAGAGAGACCTCATAACTTTTGCGCATTATATGCCTTTTCTGGTGATGTTTGTAACAATAATGTTTAACATTTGTCAAATCAGATGATTAAAAATTAAAAAGATGTTGTTATCGTGACCCTGATCACTGTTCCGTATAAAACCCGACAAACTGTATGTAGGTTAATTGTAATGATTTTGTGAACGGCCTATACTGCCGCCAGGTCTCCGGAAAACCCTGCAATCCCGAGCCAACCAGCGTTGTAACGTGTCATTTGAGCATCTGGAAGCAATGTTTTGCATGACGCACAGTTATATAAAAGGCACGCTGTCTGACCCGCATCGCAGTCCGGAGGAAGGAAACTATAAGAACAGCATGTGGGCGTTATTCATGATAAGAAATGTGAAAAAACAAAGACCTGTCAATCTGGATCTAAAAACGATCCGATTCCCCGTAACGGCAATAGCGTCCATCCTTCATCGTGTATCCGGTGTGATCACGTTTGTCGCGGTGGGTATCCTGTTATGGTTGCTGGGTACCAGTCTCTCGTCTCCGGAAGGATTCCAGCAGGCCTCTGACATCATGAACGGTTTCTTCGTGAAATTTATCATGTGGGGCATCCTGACCGCGCTGGCTTATCACGTTGTCGGCGGCGTTCGTCATATGCTGATGGACTTCGGCTATCTGGAAGAGACCTTCGAAACCGGCAAGCGTACCGCTAACATCTCCTTTGTTATCACTGTCGTGCTTTCACTTCTCGCAGGAGTTCTCGTATGGTAAGCAACGCCTCCGCATTAGGACGCAACGGCGTACATGACTTCATTCTGGTCCGTGCTACCGCTATCGTTCTCACCCTCTACATCATCTACATGATCGGTTTCTTTGCCACCAGCGGCGACCTGACGTGGGAAATCTGGACCGGCTTCTTCGGTTCTGCTTTCACCAAAGTGTTTACCCTGCTGGCGCTGTTCTCCATTCTGATCCACGCGTGGATTGGCATGTGGCAGGTACTGACCGACTACGTTAAACCGATGGCAATTCGTCTCGCGTTGCAGCTGGCAATCGTCGTTGCCCTGGTGGTTTACGTCATTTATGGATTTGTTGTGGTGTGGGGGGTGTGATGAAACTTCCAGTCAGAGAATTTGACGCTGTAGTGATTGGAGCCGGCGGCGCAGGTATGCGCGCGGCGCTGCAAATTTCCCAGAGCGGCCAGACTTGTGCGCTGCTCTCTAAAGTCTTCCCGACCCGTTCCCATACCGTATCCGCGCAGGGTGGCATCACCGTCGCGCTCGGTAATACCCATGATGATAACTGGGAATGGCATATGTACGACACGGTGAAAGGCTCCGATTACATCGGTGACCAGGACGCCATTGAATATATGTGCAAGACCGGCCCGGAAGCGATTCTGGAGCTGGACCATATGGGTCTGCCATTCTCCCGCCTGGAGAACGGCACCATTTATCAACGTCCGTTTGGCGGCCAGTCGAAAGACTTCGGCGGCGAGCAGGCGGCACGTACCGCCGCAGCGGCAGACCGTACCGGTCACGCCCTGCTGCACACGCTGTACCAGCAGAACCTGAAGAACAAAACCACCATCTTCTCCGAGTGGTATGCGCTGGATCTGGTGAAAAACGAAGATGGCGCAGTAGTGGGTTGTACCGCCCTGTGCATCGAAACCGGTGAAGTGGTCTACTTCAAAGCCCGCGCAACCGTGCTGGCGACCGGTGGCGCAGGCCGTATTTACCAGTCCACGACGAACGCCCATATCAACACCGGTGACGGCGTCGGTATGGCGATCCGCGCTGGCGTGCCGGTGCAGGATATGGAGATGTGGCAGTTTCACCCAACCGGTATCGCCGGTGCGGGCGTTCTGGTCACAGAAGGCTGCCGTGGTGAAGGCGGTTATCTGCTGAACAAACACGGCGAGCGCTTCATGGAGCGTTATGCCCCGAATGCGAAAGACCTGGCGGGTCGTGACGTGGTGGCGCGTTCCATCATGATCGAAATCCGTGAAGGTCGCGGCTGTGACGGCCCGTGGGGTCCACACGCCAAGCTGAAGCTTGACCATCTGGGTAAAGAGGTTCTGGAATCCCGTCTGCCGGGTATCCTGGAGCTGTCCCGCACCTTCGCGCACGTCGACCCGGTTAAAGAGCCGATCCCGGTAATCCCAACCTGTCACTACATGATGGGCGGTATTCCGACCAAAGTGACCGGCCAGGCGCTGACCGTGAACGAGCAGGGCGAAGACGTGGTGATCCCGGGCCTGTTCGCAGTAGGCGAAATCGCTTGCGTATCCGTACACGGCGCCAACCGTCTGGGCGGCAACTCTCTGCTCGACCTGGTGGTGTTTGGTCGTGCGGTGGGTCTGCATCTGCAGGAGTCCATTGCTGAGCAAGGTCCACTGCGTGATGCCACCGAAGCCAATATCGACGCCTCTCTTGAACGTCTCAACCGCTGGAACGGTAACCGCAACGGCGAAGATCCGGTGGAAATCCGTAAGGCGCTGCAGGAGTGCATGCAGCACAACTTCTCGGTGTTCCGTGAAGGCGACGCGATGGCGAAAGGTCTTGAGCAGCTGAAAGCGATCCGCGAGCGTCTGAAAAATGCCCGTCTGGACGATACTTCCAGCGAGTTCAACACCCAGCGCGTCGAGTGTCTGGAGCTGGATAACCTGATGGAAACCGCGTACGCGACGGCGGTCTCTGCAAACTTCCGTACCGAAAGCCGTGGCGCCCATAGCCGCTTCGACTTCCCGGATCGTGACGACGAAAACTGGCTGTGCCATTCCCTGTACCTGCCAGAGTCGGAATCCATGACACGTCGTAGCGTCAATATGGAACCGAAACTGCGTCCGGCGTTCCCGCCGAAGATTCGTACTTATTAATGCGGAGACAGGACAATGAAACTCGAATTCTCAGTTTATCGTTATAACCCGGATGTAGATGACGCTCCGCATATGCAGGATTACACCCTGGAAGCGGAAGAAGGCCGTGACATGATGCTGCTGGATGCTTTAATGCAGCTGAAAGAAAAGGATCCGACACTGTCATTCCGTCGTTCCTGCCGTGAAGGGGTGTGTGGCTCTGACGGTCTGAACATGAATGGCAAAAACGGTCTGGCCTGTATCACCCCGATTTCGGCGCTTAACCGTCCGGGACAGAAGATTGTTATCCGTCCTCTGCCAGGCCTGCCGGTCGTGCGCGATTTGGTGGTGGACATGGGGCAATTCTATGCACAATATGAGAAGATTAAGCCTTACTTGTTGAATAATGGGCAAAATCCACCCGCTCGCGAGCATTTGCAGTCGCCAGAGCAGCGTGAAAAACTCGATGGCCTGTATGAGTGTATCCTTTGTGCATGTTGTTCGACCTCTTGCCCGTCGTTCTGGTGGAACCCGGACAAGTTTATCGGCCCGGCTGGCCTGCTGGCAGCGTATCGCTTCCTGATTGACAGCCGCGATACCGAAACCGACAACCGCCTGGAAGGGCTGAGTGATGCTTTCAGCGTATTCCGCTGCCACAGCATCATGAACTGCGTCAGTGTATGTCCTAAGGGGCTGAACCCGACGCGCGCTATCGGCCACATTAAGTCGATGTTGTTGCAGCGCAGTGCGTAAGTAACACGAGGGGGCGCTGTTCCCCTCACCCTAACCCTCTCCCCAAAGGGGAGAGGGGATGGAATGCAGAAACCTTTAAAAACTGCCCTGAAGTTTAGACAGTTTCTAAAGGTTCCTTCGCGAGCCGCTATATAGAGAAGAGCTCGCAGGTGAACCCCGGCACGTACACGTGGTGTGCGTGGTAGTTTCTACGGCGAAATAAGCATAAAAATGCTTAAGGGATCACGATGCAGAACGGCGCAATGAAAGCCTGGCTGGACTCTTCATTCCTCTCTGGTGCAAACCAAAGCTGGATTGAACAGCTCTATGAAGACTTCTTAACCGACCCTGACTCAGTGGACGCTAACTGGCGTTCCATGTTCCAGGAGTTACCTGGAACGGGTGTCAAACCGGATCAATTTCATTCCAAAACACGTGATTATTTCCGTCGTCTGGCGAAGGATGCCTCACGTTACTCTTCCGCTATCTCCGACCCTGACACCAATGCAAAGCAGGTTAAAGTCCTGCAGCTGATTAACGCCTATCGTTTCCGTGGCCACCAGCATGCGAATCTGGATCCGCTGGGACTGTGGCAGCAAGAGCGTGTGGCCGATCTCGACCCGGCTTATCACGACCTTACCGAAGCAGATTTCCAGGAAACCTTCAACGTCGGCTCTTTCGCTATCGGCAAAGACACGATGAAGCTGGGCGATCTGCTGGAAGCGCTGAAGCAAACTTACTGCGGCTCCATCGGCGCAGAATACATGCACATCACTTCGACCGAAGAGAAACGCTGGATCCAGCAGCGTATTGAATCCGTTGCCGGTAAATCCACCTTCAATGCCGAAGAGAAAAAACGCTTCCTGAGCGAACTGACCGCAGCAGAAGGCCTGGAGCGCTACCTCGGTGCTAAATTCCCGGGTGCAAAACGCTTCTCGCTGGAAGGCGGTGATGCACTGGTGCCGATGCTGAAAGAGCTGATCCGCCACGCGGGCAACAGCGGTACCCGTGAAGTGGTACTGGGCATGGCGCACCGTGGTCGTCTGAACGTGCTGATCAACGTGCTGGGCAAAAAGCCGCAGGATCTGTTCGACGAATTCGCGGGCAAACATAAAGAACACCTCGGTACCGGTGACGTGAAGTACCACATGGGCTTCTCATCGGATATCGAAACCCAGGGCGGCCTGGTGCACATGGCGCTGGCGTTTAACCCGTCGCACCTTGAGATCGTCAGCCCGGTGGTTATCGGCTCCGTACGTGCGCGTCTGGATCGTCTGGACGAGCCAAGCAGCAATAAAGTTCTGCCAATCACCATTCATGGCGATGCGGCGATCACCGGTCAGGGCGTGGTTCAGGAAACCCTGAACATGTCCAAAGCGCGTGGTTACGAAGTGGGCGGTACCGTTCGCATCGTGATCAACAACCAGGTAGGCTTCACCACCTCTAACCCGCTGGACGCGCGTTCTACGCCATACTGCACCGACATCGGTAAAATGGTACAGGCGCCGATCTTCCACGTTAACGCGGATGACCCGGAAGCCGTTGCTTTCGTTACCCGTCTGGCGCTGGACTTCCGTAACACCTTCAAGCGTGACGTGCTGATCGACCTGTTCTGCTACCGTCGTCATGGCCACAACGAAGCGGACGAGCCAAGTGCAACCCAGCCGCTGATGTACCAGAAAATCAAAAAACATCCGACCCCGCGCAAAATCTACGCTGACAAGCTGGAAGCGGAGAAGATTGTTGCCCTGGAAGATGCTACCGAGATGGTTAATCTTTACCGCGACGCGCTGGATGCCGGCGAATGCGTGGTGAAAGAACTGCGTCCGATGAACATGCACTCCTTTACCTGGTCGCCGTACCTCAACCACGAGTGGGATGAGAGCTACCCGAACAAGGTCGAGATGAAGCGTCTGCAGGAGCTGGCAAAACGCATCAGCACCGTACCAGAAGCAATCGAGATGCAGTCCCGCGTACAGAAAATCTACTCTGACCGTCAGGCGATGGCGGCAGGCGAGAAGCTGTTCGACTGGGGCGGCGCAGAAAACCTGGCGTACGCAACGCTGGTTGATGAAGGCATTCCGGTACGTCTGTCCGGTGAAGATGCCGGTCGTGGCACCTTCTTCCACCGTCATGCGGTGATTCATAACCAGACCAACGGTTCTACCTACACCCCGCTGCAGCACGTGCATAACGGCCAGGGCCAGTTCAAGGTCTGGGACTCCGTGCTGTCAGAAGAAGCGGTCCTGGCGTTTGAATACGGTTACGCCACGGCAGAACCACGCACCCTGACCATCTGGGAAGCGCAGTTCGGCGACTTCGCCAACGGTGCGCAGGTTGTTATCGACCAGTTCATCTCCTCTGGCGAGCAGAAGTGGGGCCGTATGTGTGGCCTGGTGATGCTGCTGCCACACGGTTACGAAGGGCAGGGCCCGGAGCACTCCTCCGCGCGTCTGGAGCGTTATCTGCAACTCTGCGCCGAGCAGAACATGCAGGTTTGCGTCCCGTCTACCCCGGCTCAGGTTTATCACATGCTGCGTCGTCAGGCGCTGCGCGGGATGCGCCGTCCACTGGTGGTGATGTCACCGAAATCGCTGCTGCGTCACCCGCTGGCAGTCTCCACCCTGGATGAGCTGGCGAACGGCACCTTCCTGCCGGCGATTGGCGAAATTGACGAGCTGGATCCACAGGCGGTTAAACGCGTGGTGATGTGTTCTGGTAAGGTTTACTACGACCTGCTGGAACAGCGCCGTAAGAACGATCAGAAAGATGTCGCCATCGTGCGTATCGAACAGCTTTATCCATTCCCGCATCAGGCGATGCAGGAAGTGCTGAAACAATATGCTCACGTACATGATTTTGTCTGGTGCCAGGAAGAGCCGCTCAACCAGGGCGCATGGTACTGCAGCCAGCATCATTTCCGTGAAGTGATTCCATTTGGGTCTGCCCTGCGTTACGCAGGTCGCCCGGCCTCCGCCTCTCCGGCGGTAGGGTATATGTCCGTTCACCAGAAGCAGCAACAAGATCTGGTCAATGACGCGCTGAACGTCGATTAATTAAAGGATACATAATGAGTAGCGTAGATATTCTTGTTCCCGACCTGCCTGAGTCTGTAGCAGATGCGACCGTCGCCACCTGGCACAAAAAACCGGGCGATGCCGTTAAGCGCGACGAAGTGCTGGTAGAAATCGAAACTGACAAAGTGGTACTGGAAGTACCGGCTTCGGCGGATGGTGTTCTTGATGCCGTACTGGAAGATGAAGGGACAACCGTCACTTCTCGCCAGATCCTGGGTCGCCTGCGTGAAGGCAACAGCGCAGGTAAAGAGTCCAGCGCGAAATCTGAAGAGAAAGCCTCTACTCCAGCGCAGCGCCAGCAGGCCTCCCTGGAAGAGCAGTCTAACGACGCGCTCAGCCCGGCGATCCGTCGCCTGCTGGCTGAACACAACCTCGACGCGGCTGCCATTAAAGGCACCGGCGTTGGCGGTCGTCTGACCCGTGAAGACGTTGAAAAACATCTGGCCAAAGCGCCAGCTGCGCCAGAAGCAAAAGCCCCGGCAGCCGCACCAGCAGCACAGCCTGCTCTGGGCGCCCGTAGCGAAAAACGCGTGCCGATGACCCGCCTGCGTAAGCGTGTGGCCGAGCGTCTGCTGGAAGCGAAAAACTCCACCGCGATGCTGACCACCTTCAACGAAGTGAACATGAAGCCAATCATGGACCTGCGTAAGCAGTACGGTGACGCGTTTGAAAAACGTCACGGTATCCGTCTGGGCTTTATGTCCTTCTACGTGAAAGCGGTTGTTGAAGCGCTGAAACGCTACCCGGAAGTGAACGCGTCCATCGATGGCGATGACGTGGTTTATCACAACTACTTCGACGTGAGCATGGCCGTTTCTACCCCACGCGGCCTGGTGACCCCGGTTCTGCGTGATGTGGACACCCTGGGCATGGCTGACATCGAGAAGAACATTAAAGAGCTGGCAGTGAAAGGCCGCGACGGCAAGCTGACCGTCGACGACCTGACCGGCGGTAACTTCACCATTACCAACGGCGGCGTATTCGGTTCCCTGATGTCTACCCCGATCATCAACCCACCGCAGAGCGCGATCCTTGGCATGCACGCTATCAAAGATCGCCCTATGGCGGTTGACGGTAAAGTTGAGATCCTGCCGATGATGTATCTGGCGCTCTCCTACGATCACCGTCTGATCGACGGCCGCGAGTCCGTGGGCTTCCTGGTCGCCATTAAAGAGCTGCTGGAAGATCCAACTCGTCTGCTGCTGGACGTTTAGTTTTTAGCCGTACTGCCCGGCGGCGCTTTGCCTGCCGGGCCTACAAAAGCATGACCTAACGATTACCCTGAAGGATGGATAGAACACATGAACTTACATGAATATCAGGCAAAACAGCTGTTTGCCCGGTATGGCTTACCGGCTCCGGTGGGTTATGCCTGCAATACCCCTCGTGAAGCAGAAGAAGCCGCCTCTAAAATCGGTGCGGGTCCTTGGGTAGTAAAATGTCAGGTTCACGCTGGCGGCCGCGGTAAAGCGGGCGGTGTGAAGGTTGTTAACAGCAAAGAAGAGATCCGCGCCTTTGCTGAACATTGGCTTGGCAAACGTCTGGTGACCTATCAAACAGACGCGGGCGGCCAGCCGGTTAACCAGATCCTGGTTGAAGCGGCAACCGATATTGCAAAAGAACTGTACCTCGGCGCAGTCGTAGACCGTAGCTCCCGTCGCGTGGTGTTTATGGCCTCTACCGAAGGCGGCGTGGAAATCGAAAAAGTGGCGGAAGAGACCCCGCACCTGATCCACAAAGTCGCTATCGATCCGCTGGCGGGCCCAATGCCTTACCAGGGTCGTGAGCTGGCATTCAAACTGGGTCTGGAAGGCAAACTGGTGCAGCAATTCACCAAGATCTTCATGGGCCTGGCAACTATCTTCCTGGAGCGCGACCTGGCGCTGATCGAAATCAACCCGCTGGTCATCACTAAGCAGGGCGATCTGATCTGCCTCGACGGCAAACTGGGCGCTGACGGCAACGCGCTGTTCCGCCAGGCTGACCTGCGCGAAATGCGCGACCAGTCTCAGGAAGATCCACGTGAAGCGCAGGCTGCACAGTGGGAACTGAACTACGTAGCACTCGATGGCAACATCGGCTGCATGGTTAACGGTGCGGGCCTGGCAATGGGCACCATGGACATCGTTAAACTGCACGGCGGCGAGCCGGCAAACTTCCTGGATGTGGGCGGCGGTGCAACCAAAGAGCGCGTGACCGAAGCATTCAAAATCATCCTCTCCGATGACAATGTGAAAGCCGTTCTGGTTAACATCTTCGGCGGTATCGTACGTTGCGACCTGATCGCTGACGGTATCATCGGCGCGGTAGAAGAAGTGGGCGTGAACGTCCCGGTTGTTGTCCGTCTGGAAGGTAACAACGCTGAACTCGGCGCGAAAAAACTGGCTGACAGCGGCCTGAATATTATTGCAGCGAAAAGTCTGACGGATGCAGCTCAGCAGGTTGTTGCCGCAGTGGAGGGGAAATAATGTCCGTTTTAATTAATAAAGATACCAAGGTTATCTGCCAGGGCTTCACCGGTAGCCAGGGTTCATTCCACTCTGAGCAGGCGATTGCTTACGGTACGCAGATGGTTGGCGGCGTAACCCCAGGTAAAGGCGGCACCACGCACCTGGGCCTGCCAGTGTTCAACACCGTGCGTGAAGCGGTAGAAGCGACTGGCGCAACTGCCACCGTGATCTACGTTCCGGCTCCGTTCTGCAAAGACTCCATCCTGGAAGCGATCGACGCAGGCATCAAACTGATCATCACCATCACCGAAGGTATCCCGACGCTGGATATGCTGACCGTGAAGGTGAAGCTGGACGAAGCGGGCGTGCGCATGATCGGGCCAAACTGCCCGGGCGTGATCACCCCAGGCGAATGCAAAATCGGCATCATGCCGGGCCACATTCATAAGCCGGGCAAAGTGGGTATCGTCTCCCGTTCCGGTACGCTGACCTATGAAGCGGTTAAGCAGACCACCGACTACGGTTTCGGCCAGTCCACCTGTGTGGGCATCGGCGGCGACCCAATCCCGGGCTCTAACTTCATCGACATCCTGAAGCTGTTCCAGGAAGACCCGCAGACTGAAGCGATCGTCATGATCGGTGAAATCGGCGGTAGCGCGGAAGAAGAAGCGGCTGCTTACATCAAAGATCACGTGACCAAGCCAGTGGTTGGCTACATCGCGGGTGTCACCGCGCCGAAAGGCAAGCGTATGGGCCACGCAGGCGCCATCATCGCGGGCGGCAAAGGTACTGCGGACGAGAAATTCGCAGCGCTGGAAGCAGCAGGCGTGAAAACCGTTCGCAGCCTGGCTGACATCGGTGAAGCACTGAAATCCATCATTAAGTAAATCCTCTCTGCTCCCCGTGCGGGGAGCTTTGACATAATAAATGTCCGTTTCGACATGGTTGGCCATCGTAAGATGGCCTTTTTTTATTGCCTGCGCCGGGCGACCAGCGTGAATTTGTAGTCGTCAGTGTTAAATACGTTGCGGCTGTATTCGAACACCCGACCATCTTTCAAAAATCCACGAGATATTTTCTCCAGGATCGGTTTTGCCGGATCGAGCCCCAGCGTGGAGATCGCCTCCTGTGATGGCATGATCGGCACCAGCTCCTGCTCGCTGCGATCGATAACCATCTTTTTGATCTGCTCAATATAGTGATATTTGGAGTTCTCCATCACTTCCCAGGTGAGGTCAGGGAACATGGTGAGAGGCATCCATGTCTCTTCGAGGTTGACCGGTTTTAGCTTAATGAAGCGCACGCGCTTGACGTGCCAGACCTTGTCATCCGGACTAAGGGCTAATTTCGCGGCCAGTTTCGCGTCCGCCTTCACCACTTCGAAGATGGTGACATCGCTGTGCGTATCGACGTTGCGATCCGCCAGTTTTTCGTAAAAGCCGGTGAGCTGGTAAATGTCGTAATTGACGCGCTCTTCTTTTACATAGGAGCCGCTGCCCTGAATGCTTTCGATGATCTGCTCATCGGCGAGCAGTTTTAAAGCCTGCCGCACGGTGACCCGGCTAACGTTAAACGCCTCCTGAAGGCTGGATTCCGTCGGCAATGCGTCGCCAGGTTTCAACTCTCCGGCGCTAACTTTCTCGCGGAACGCATCGGCTATCTGCCGGTACATCGGTTTATTACCCATTTTGTTATGCCTGTTTAATACCATTACCGGGAATTATGCCTTTAGCGGACAAGTTGTAAATAATACAAATAAAATACAAATTGTGATTGTTATTGAAAGTGATCACATAAATGTATTGTTCGTTCTGCCAGAATTCACGTCAGACAATAACAACGTAAGGGTAAGGATCTTTATGAACCTGACGACTCTGACTGATTACCGTGCTGTCTGCGTGCAGGCACAGTTTACTGACCGCGATCGCGCCATCCGCGAGCTCGCGATGCGACTGGTGGATCTGGGTAAAATTAGTGACGCGGATGCTTTTCTGGCGGAGGTTATCCATCGGGAATCACTTGGCCCGACCGCGCTGGGAGAAGGGCTGGCTGTGCCACATGGCAAATCGGCAGCCGTGAAAGAAGCAGCCTTTGCCGTGGCAACCCTCAGCGAACCGCTGGAATGGGAAGGGGTGGACGGTCCGGAGAATGTGGAGCTGATTTTTCTGCTCGCCATTCCTCCTGCTGAAGCCGGGTCAACGCATATTGAGATACTGACGGAGCTGACGTCTCGTCTGGCGAATGATGCCCTGCGGGCACGCATGATGGCGTCCACGACGGCAGAAGAGTTGCTGGCCGCGCTGGACGATACGCCGCAGGCTGAGGAGAGCGCAATATCGTCCAGCGCAGCGACCATCGTCTGCGTGACGGCTTGTCCCGCTGGGATCGCCCATACCTATATGGCAGCAGAATATCTCGAAAAAGCCGGGCGTAAGCTGGGCGTAAACCTGGTGGTTGAAAAGCAGGGCGCGAACGGCATCGAAGGGCGTATTACTGCTCAGCAGTTGCAGGATGCAAAAGCCTGCATCTTTGCCGCAGAGGTGGCAATTAAAGAGAGCGAGCGCTTCGAAGGTCTCCCCACCATTTCCGTTCCCGTTGCGGAACCCCTGCGCCACGCTGAAGCCTTAATTGAGCGTGCGCTGGCATTAAAGCCTGCTTCCGCTGCGCGCCAGGTACAGGTTGAAACCGAAGCTAAAAAGAGGATCAAAACAGAACTCAAGCAGGCGCTCCTCAGCGGTATCTCCTTTGCGGTACCGCTGATTGTCGCGGGAGGCACAGTGCTGGCCGTGTCGGTTCTGCTGGCACAAACTCTCGGTCTGCAGCACCTGTTTGATCAGGAAAACTCATGGCTGTGGATGTACCGCAAACTGGGCGGCGGCATGCTGGGCATATTGATGGTGCCCGTCCTTGCGGCCTATACCGCCTACTCGCTGGCGGATAAACCGGCTCTGGCACCCGGCTTTGCTGCGGGTCTTGCCGCCAATATGATCGGCTCTGGTTTTCTGGGGGCGATCGCAGGGGGGCTTATCGCGGGCTACCTGATGCGCTGGGTGAAGCATCACATCCGTCTGAGTAACCGCTACAACGGCTTTTTAACCTTCTATCTCTATCCGGTGCTCGGCGTGCTGGGTGCCGGTAGCCTGATGCTGTTTGTGATCGGTGAACCGGTGGCCTGGCTCAATAACTCGCTTACCGCCTGGCTGAATGGTCTGTCCGGTGCGAATGCGTTGTTGCTGGGGGCTATTCTCGGCTTTATGTGCTCGTTCGATTTGGGCGGACCGGTTAACAAAGCCTCTTATGCGTTCTGCCTGGGGGCGATGGCCAACGGAGTCTATGGTCCCTATGCGATCTTTGCCTCAGTCAAAATGGTCTCGGCCTTCACCGTGACGGCCTCAACAATGCTGGCACCGAAACTGTTTAAACAGTTCGAAATTGAAACCGGTAAATCAACCTGGCTGCTGGGGCTGGCGGGCATCACCGAAGGGGCCATTCCGATGGCGATTGAAGACCCTTTCCGGGTGATAGGCTCGTTTGTTCTGGGCTCAATGGTGACAGGGGCGACGATCGGTGCGATGGGTATCGGATTGTCCACGCCGGGCGCAGGCATTTTTTCCCTCTTTTTACTCCACGATGCCGGGCTTGGCGGTGTCATAGCCGCCGCGGGCTGGCTTGGTGCGGCACTATTGGGTACTGCAATCTCCACGCTCATTTTACTGCTCTGGCGGCGTCAGGCGGTGAAGAGCGGCCAGTATGTGACTCAGGACATCGCATCTTAAACACTCACTAACAGGAAACGAAGATGAAAGCTGTATCTCGCGTTCATATCACGCCACATATGCACTGGGACCGTGAGTGGTACTTCACCACCGAAGAGTCGCGTATTCTTCTGGTCAATAATATGGAGGAAATCCTCACGCGTCTTGAACAGGATGCGGAGTATAAATTCTACGTACTCGACGGTCAGACGGCGGTGCTGGAAGATTATTTTGCGGTTAAACCGGAAAACAGATCCCGCGTGAAAGCGCTGGTTAAAGCCGGAAAACTCATTATCGGACCTTGGTATACCCAGACGGATACCACTCTTGTTTCCGGCGAATCTATCGTTCGTAATCTGATGTACGGCATCCGTGACTGCATGGCTTTTGGCGAGCCAATGAAAATTGGTTATCTGCCAGACTCCTTCGGCATGTCCTCCCAACTGCCGCACATTTATAACGGCTTTGGCATTACCCGCACCCTGTTCTGGCGTGGCTGTTCCGAACGTCACGGCACCGATAAAACGGAGTTTCTGTGGCAAAGCCAGGACGGCAGTGAGGTCACGGCGCAGGTGCTACCGCTGGGCTACGCGATTGGTAAGTACTTACCGGAGGATGAGAACGGGCTGCGTAAACGCCTCGACGCTTACTTTGATGTACTGGAAAAAGCCTCCGTGACGAAAGAGATTTTACTGCCTAACGGTCACGATCAAATGCCGCTGCAGCAGAACATTTTTGCGGTGATGGATAAACTGCGTGAAATCTACCCGCAGCGTAAATTTGTCATGAGTCGGTTTGAGGAGGTGTTTGACCATATCGACGCACACCGTGATGAACTGGCGACGCTGAAAGGGGAGTTTATTGACGGTAAGTACATGCGCGTACACCGGACCATCGGCTCCACGCGAATGGATATCAAAATTGCCCACGCCCGTATAGAGAATAAAATCGTCAACATCCTTGAGCCGCTGGCGACGCTTGCCTGGACGTTGGGGTTTGAGTACCACCACGGTTTGCTGGAAAAGATGTGGAAAGAGATCCTCAAAAATCACGCTCACGACAGTATTGGCTGCTGCTGTAGTGACAAAGTGCATCGTGAGATTATGTCTCGTTTTGAGCTGGCCGAGGATATGGCCGACAACCTGACTCGCTTTTACATGCGCAAGATTGTCGACAACATGCCGAAAACGGAAGAAGACAAGCTGGTGATGTTCAACCTGACGCCCTGGCCGCGTGAGGAAGTGATTAACACCACGATACGTCTGCGCGCCAGCCAGTTCCGCCTGCTCGATGACAAAGGCAATGAGATCCCCTATTTCCTCCGCTGCGCGCGTGAAATCGACCCCGGGCTGATCGACCGCCAGATTGTGCATTACGGAAATTACGATCCCTTCATGGAATTTGACATCCAGATCAGCCAGATCCTGCCCTCCATGGGCTACCGAACGCTCTACATTGAAGCGCATGCAGCCGGTAAGGTGCTTGCGCCTGGTAAACTCCCCGAGGCGTTACTGGAAAATGCGTTCTGGCAAATAACCTTAAATGACGATGGTACACTGCGACTGCTCGACAAAGAGTCCGGGCTAATTTATGACCGTGCGCTGGAAATTGAAGAGAGTTCTGATGATGGAGACGAGTACGATTACTCGCCGTCACGCGAGGAGTGGAGGCTCACTTCAGCTCACGCAGAGCATAATGTCGAGGTGATCCATGAAGCCTGGCAGAGCAGGGCGGTGCTCCACTATCGTATGGCCATTCCAGCGAATCTGAAGGAACGATCCGCGCGCCAGCAAACGGGCTCTCTCAGCGCTCAAATGACCATTACGCTGAGCCACAACAGCCGACGTATCGACGTTGAGGTGCATCTGGACAATCAGGCGGATGACCATCGCATTCGGGTTCTGATCCCAACGCCATTCGTGACGGACGAAGTCTTAGCCGATACCCAGTTTGGTTCTCTGACGCGTCCCGTACAGGACGAAGCGATGGCTAACTGGCAGGAAGAGGGGTGGAAGGAAGCGCCGGTGCCGGTGTGGAATCTGCTCAATTATGCGGTGCTTCATGAAAGACGTAACGGCATAGCGCTTTTCACCGAGGGACTTCGCGAATTCGAAATAACGGGGGAGCGTCAAAAAACCTTTGCCCTGACGTTGCTGCGTGGCGTGGGGGTGCTTGGAAAAGAGGATTTACTTCTTCGTCCAGGCAGACCGTCAGGGATCAAAATGCCGGTCCCTGATTCCCAGATGCGCGGTCGGTTAATCTGTCGCTTTAGCCTGATGAGTTTTAATGGTACGCCCGTAAGTGCAGGCATCGCCCAGCAGGCGAAGGCATGGCTTACTCCCGTGCACTGTTATAACAAGATCCCCTGGGACGCAATGAAACTCAACAGCGCAACCTTTACGACGCCGGGTAGCTATAGCCTGTTAACGCTGGCGCCGAATGAGTGTGTGCTCAGCGCGCTTAAAAAGGCTGAAGATCGTGACGAAATGATTATTCGTCTGTACAACCCGTCGGAGACCCACTCCTGCAATGTTGCTTTATCCTTGAATCGCGCGATTAATACGTGTTTTGAGACGGACATGAATGAGCGAATCAATGCACTGAATCAGGAGGGACGGGGCATTGTCGGGGCGTTCAGACCAGGACAGTCGCGAACATTTAGCGTTAAGATAGAGAAATAACGCGCAACATACTGGAAGGCTGCAGACACTGTGGCCTTTATTCATCAAATAGTCACACAGTGGTGTTAATTTAAAGTTTCTTAAAGTGAAGGAAGTGTAATTTCGCGAATAACAGAGTAATAAAAAATACTGTGAGGCGGATAACACTCTATACTTATTTGCCTCCAAACCTTCTTTTCTCTTTCTGCGTTAATAAAAATCACATCTGCTTATATTATCCCCTGTCTTTTATAACTAATAACACCCCCTTATATACATATTTTTAACATGGATTTTACTATCGCTCTCACAAGTACACATCTTTAACAGCTGTGTTTGTTTGTTGATTTAAATCAATGTTTAATCCTTGGAAAAAGGCTCCAAAAAGCGTTAAATTGTTCCGGATCAAAATGGCCGAAAAGTGGTAGTTTTGCTATAAATTGATCACCGTCGAAAAACGTAAATCTGATTGAATAAAAACCTGTTTATTGTAAGGGTTTTGCAGCGTATTATATTTACGGGATCAATTTGGGTTTTTTTAACGTATTTGTAACCTTACGTCATCAGTTTATCCTCTCTCGGGGTAAAGCGACGATAAAGTTGCGAATAATTTGTATTGGGGCATGCGTGTGAATCCTTATTTAAGGTTTCACTCTCGGAGTCTTCATGCGATGAGCAAGGAGTCATAATGTTAGACGTAGTCGAACTGTCGCGCTTACAGTTTGCCTTGACCGCGATGTACCACTTCCTGTTTGTGCCACTGACGCTCGGTATGGCGTTCCTGCTGGCAATCATGGAAACGGTTTACGTCCTTTCCGGCAAACAGATTTATAAAGATATGACCAAGTTCTGGGGCAAGTTGTTTGGTATCAACTTTGCGCTGGGCGTGGCAACCGGTCTGACCATGGAGTTCCAGTTCGGGACTAACTGGTCTTACTATTCCCACTATGTAGGGGATATCTTCGGTGCGCCGCTGGCCATTGAAGGTCTGATGGCCTTCTTCCTCGAATCCACCTTTGTAGGTCTGTTCTTCTTCGGTTGGGACCGTCTGGGTAAAGTCCAGCATATGGCTGTGACCTGGCTGGTGGCATTAGGCTCTAACCTGTCCGCGCTGTGGATCCTTGTGGCTAACGGCTGGATGCAGAACCCAATCGCGTCTGATTTCAACTTCGAAACCATGCGTATGGAGATGGTCAGCTTCTCCGAGCTGGTGCTGAACCCGGTTGCACAGGTGAAATTCGTTCACACTGTAGCATCCGGCTATGTCTGCGGCGCGATGTTCGTGCTGGGCATCAGCGCCTACTACATGCTGCGTGGTCGTGACTTCGCCTTTGCCAAGCGCTCTTTCGCCATCGCGGCGAGCTTCGGTATGGCAGCAATCCTCTCCGTTATCGTGCTGGGTGATGAATCCGGTTACGAGATGGGCGACGTGCAGAAAACCAAACTGGCAGCGATCGAAGCAGAGTGGGAAACCCAGCCTGCACCGGCCGCCTTCACCCTGTTTGGTATTCCCGATCAGGATGCGCAGGAAAACCACTTTGCTATTCAGATCCCTTATGCGCTCGGCATCATTGCCACCCGCTCTGTGGATACGCCGGTTATCGGCCTGAAAGACCTGCTGGTGCAGCATGAAGAGCGTATCCGTAACGGGATGAAAGCTTACACCCTGCTGGAGGAGCTGCGTGCCGGTTCCACCGATCAGTCCGTTCGCGATCAGTTTAACGACGTGAAAAAAGACCTCGGCTATGGCCTGCTGCTGAAGCGCTATACCCCGAACGTCTCTGACGCGACGGAAGAGCAGATCCAGCTGGCGACCAAAGACTCCATTCCACGCGTAGCGCCGCTGTACTTCGCGTTCCGTATCATGGTTGGCTGCGGCATCATCATGCTGTTGATCATCGGCGCCTCCTTCTGGTCGGTCATTCGTAACCGTATCGGTCAGCGTAAATGGCTGCTGCGTGCTGCGCTGTACGGCATCCCACTGCCGTGGATCGCCATCGAATCCGGCTGGTTTGTTGCCGAGTACGGCCGTCAGCCGTGGGCAATCGGTGAGGTACTGCCAACCGCCGTGGCGAACTCATCCCTGACCGCAGGGGATCTGATCTTCTCCATGCTGCTGATTTGTGGCCTGTACACGCTGTTCCTGGTGGCTGAACTGTTCCTGATGTTCAAGTTTGCGCGCCTTGGCCCAAGCAGCCTGAAAACCGGTCGCTACCACTACGAGCAGTCCACCGTGGCTTCTCAGCCGGCACGCTAAGACAGGAGTCGTCAAATGATCGATTATGAAGTATTGCGTTTTATCTGGTGGCTGCTGGTCGGGATCTTACTGATTGGTTTTGCGGTCACTGACGGTTTCGACATGGGGGTGGGCATGCTCACCCGCTTCCTCGGTCGTAATGATACCGAGCGTCGAATTATGATTAACTCCATCGCCCCGCACTGGGACGGTAACCAGGTGTGGCTCATCACCGCAGGCGGCGCGCTGTTCGCTGCCTGGCCGATGGTCTACGCGGCTGCGTTCTCCGGCTTCTATGTGGCGATGATCCTGGTGCTGGCGTCCTTGTTCTTCCGTCCGGTTGGTTTTGACTACCGCTCGAAGATCGAAGACACCCGCTGGCGCAACATGTGGGACTGGGGCATCTTCATCGGGAGCTTCGTGCCGCCGCTGGTAATCGGCGTGGCGTTCGGCAACCTGCTGCAGGGCGTGCCGTTCCACCTCGATGAATACATGCGCCTGTACTACACCGGCAACTTCTTCCAGCTGCTGAATCCGTTCGGTCTACTGGCGGGCGTGGTCAGCGTGGCGATGATCCTCACTCAGGGTGCAACCTATCTGCAGATGCGTACCGTGGGTGAACTGCACCTGCGCTCCCGCGCGGTATCACAGATTGCGGCTCTGGTGACGCTGGTTGGCTTCGCGCTGGCAGGTGTTTGGGTCATGTTTGGTATCGACGGTTACGTGGTGACCTCAGCGATTAACCATACTGCGCCATCGAACCCGCTGACTAAAGAAGTGGCTCGTCAGGCAGGCGCCTGGCTGGTGAACTTCAACAACACCCCAATTCTGTGGGCCATTCCGGCGCTGGGCGTGGTGCTGCCGCTGCTGACTCTGCTGACGTCTCGCATGGAAAAAGGCGCACTGGCATTCATCTTCTCTTCACTGACGCTGGCGTGCATTATCCTGACCGCCGGTATCGCGATGTTCCCGTTCGTGATGCCATCCAGCACCATGATGAACGCCAGTCTGACGATGTGGGATGCCACCTCCAGTCAGATGACGCTGAATCTGATGACGTTTGTGGCGGCCGTGTTCGTACCGATCATTCTGGCTTACACCGCATGGTGTTACTGGAAAATGTACGGTCGTATCACGAAAGAACATATCGAAAGCAACACTCACTCTATGTATTAAGGAAGGAGCTGAATATGTGGTATTTCGCATGGATTTTAGGAACGCTTCTGGCCTGTGCATTTGGTGTGATTACCGCCCTGGCGCTTGAGCACGTTGAAGCGTCCAAAGCCGGTGAAGAAAAACACTGATGATCGCTTATCTCTACGCGATCATGGACAAGCGCCCGTTAAGGGCGCTTTCCTTAGTGATGGCTTTACTGCTGGCGGGCTGTATTTTCTGGGATCCGTCGCGCTTCGCGGCGAAGACCAGCGAGCTCGAGATCTGGCACGGTTTTCTTATCATGTGGGCAGTATGCGCTGGGGTGATCCACGGCGTTGGCTTTCGTCCTAAAGCCGTACACTGGCAGGGCATCTTTTGCCCGCTGATCGCTGATGTGTTCCTGCTGATTGGACTTATTTTCTTTTTCAGCTGAATAAGAATTATCCGTTAAAATTATGGGTCTACCCAGGCCCATAAAAATTTACTCTCCGTTTACTTTCCCCCATTCCAAACCACCATTCCCGCGCGTATAGTAGCGAAGTTCAAAAGCTCTAAACTTTTTTGCATTACCGGGATGTAAAGTGAATACAACGCTATTTCGATGGCCGGTTCGTGTCTACTACGAAGACACTGACGCCGGTGGTGTGGTTTACCACGCCAGCTACGTTGCCTTTTATGAACGAGCACGCACTGAAATGCTGCGCCATCACCACTTTAGCCAGCAGGTTCTGTTGGCGGAGCGAGTTGCCTTCGTGGTACGCAAGATGACGCTGGAGTATTTTGCGCCTGCCAGACTCGACGATATGCTCGAAGTCCAAACGGAAATAACATCAATGCGCGGAACCTCACTGGTTTTCACGCAGCGGATCGTCAACGCAGAGAACACAGTACTGAACGAAGCTGAAGTCCTGATTGTCTGTGTTGATCCACTCATCATGAAGCCTCGTGCGCTTCCTAAGTCTATTGTCGCGGAGTTTAAGCAGTGACTGACATGAATATCCTTGATTTGTTCCTGAAGGCAAGCCTTCTGGTTAAACTTATCATGTTGATTTTGATTGGTTTTTCAATCGCATCCTGGGCCATCATTATCCAGAGAACCCGTATCCTCAACGCCGCAGGCCGCGAAGCGGAAGCCTTTGAAGACAAGTTCTGGTCTGGTATCGAACTTTCCCGTTTGTATCAGGAAAGCCAGGGCCGTCGTGAAAACCTCTCCGGCTCCGAGCAAATCTTCTATAGCGGATTCAAAGAGTTCGCGCGCCTGCACCGGGCTAACAACCATGCGCCGGAAGCGGTCGTTGAAGGGGCATCCCGTGCGATGCGCATTTCGATGAACCGCGAGCTGGAAACGCTGGAAACGCATATTCCTTTCCTGGGCACCGTCGGCTCCATCAGCCCGTATATCGGTCTGTTTGGTACGGTCTGGGGGATCATGCACGCCTTTATCGCCCTGGGTGCGGTAAAACAGGCGACGCTGCAAATGGTTGCACCGGGTATCGCAGAAGCGCTGATCGCGACCGCTATCGGTCTGTTCGCGGCGATCCCAGCGGTTATGGCCTATAACCGTCTGAACCAGCGTGTGAACAAACTGGAACTGAACTACGACAACTTCATGGAAGAGTTCACTGCGATTCTGCACCGCCAGGCGTTTACCAGCACCGAGAGCAACAAGGGGTAAACCATGGCCAGACAGCGTGGACGGGGTCGTCGCGAACTAAAGTCCGAAATCAACATTGTACCGCTGCTGGACGTGCTGCTGGTGCTGCTGCTGATCTTTATGGCGACAGCACCCATCATTACCCAGAGCGTTGAGGTTGATCTGCCGGACGCGACAGAATCTCAGGCTGTAAGCACCAATGACGATCCACCGGTCATCATTGAGGTATCCGGGGTTGGACAGTACAGCGTGGTGGTGGAAAAAGATCGTATGGATCAGCTGCCGCCGGAGCAGGTCATTGCTGAAGCGCAACGACGTCTGCAGTCCAATCCGAAAACAGTCTTCTTAATCGGTGGTGCGAAAGACGTGCCTTACGATGAAATAATTAAAGCGCTGAACCTGTTGCATAGCGCGGGCGTTAAGTCAGTCGGCTTGATGACGCAGCCTATTTGATCATCTGCGTACACAACAGAGTTTTTGGGAACCAATAGTGTCAAAGGCAACCGAACAAAACGATAAGCTTAAACGGGCGATAATTATCTCGGCGGTGCTGCATGTCATTCTTTTTGCAGCACTGATCTGGAGTTCGTTCGATGAGCATCTGGATGCCGCTGCCGGCGGGGGTGGAGGTTCATCCATCGATGCTGTGATGGTCGATCCCGGCGCGGTGGTGCAGAACTATAACCGCCAGCAACAGCAGCAGGCGAGTGCGAAACGTGCTGAAGAACAACGCGAAAAGCAGGCGCAACAGCAGGCGGAGGAGCTGCGTGAAAAGCAGGCCGCCGAGCAGGAACGTCTGAAGCAGCTTGAGAAAGAACGTTTGCAGGCGCAGGAAGCGGCGAAAGAGCAGGCGGAGCAGCAGAAACAGGCTGAAGCCGCAGCGAAGAAAGCGCAGGAGCAGCAGAAGCAGGCTGAAGAGGCGGCAGCAAAAGCCGCAGCAGATGCCAAAGCGCAGGCGGAAGCTCAGGCCAAACAGGCTGCTGAAGCGGCAAAACAAGCCGCTGATGCCGCTGCGTTAGCCGCGAAAAAAGCCGCTGCCGATGCCCAGAAACAGGCTGAAGCCGAAGCAGCAAAAGCGGCTGCTGACGCGAAGAAAAAGGTAGAAGCAGAAGCGGCTAAGAAGGCCGCGGCAGAAGCCCAGAAAAAAGCCGAAGCAGAAGCCGCTAAGCAAGCTGCTCAGGAAGCCGAGAAGAAAGCGGCTGCCGAAGCAGCTAAAAAAGCCGCCGCAGCAGAAAAAGCCGCAGCCGCTGAAAAGGCCGCAGCAGAAAAAGCAGCAGCTGATAAGAAAGCCGCTGCTGCAGAAAAAGCAGCCGCAGATAAAAAAGCGGCTGCAGAGAAGAAAGCGGCTGCCGATAAAGCTGCTGCTGACAAAGCTGCCGCCGCGAAAGCCGCTGCTGCGAAGAAAGCTGCAGCAGAAAAAGCGGCTGCATCTGACGTAGACGACCTGTTCGGTGATTTGAGCTCAGGTAAGAATGCGCCGAAAGGCAGCAACAGCGGTAGCGCAGGTGGTGCTTCTCCTGCTAAAGGAAGTAAGCCGGGGCAAGGCGGTGCATCTCAGGCTGAGATCGCGTCGTACATTGCGCAGGTACAGGCGGCCATTCGTGGGCATCTGTACGACTGGGATAGCTTCAAAGGTAAAACCTGTACGCTTCGGGTAAATCTGGCCGCGGACGGGACAATCCTCAGCGTGAAGAAAGAGGGTGGGGACGAGGCCTTCTGCCAGCAGATGTTATCTGCAACCAGCAGGATGACGAAATTCCCGAAACCGCCTTCACAGGCTGTGTTTGAAACGTTCAAAAATGCACCACTGGACTTCAAACCTTAAGTTGAATTTTCCCTGTGCAAACGGGGAAAAACAGGCCAGGTTTAGTCTTAGCGTTCTGGTAGTTTTGTTTATTTGGGTTTGTTAACATTCTGCTAAATTATGCGGGTAAGGTTACCCGGAAATGGGAGATATGATGAAGCAGGCATTACGTGTTGCAATGAGTTTTTTAATGCTGTGGGCAGCGGTGCTGCACGCAGAAGTGCGTATCGAAATCACCCAGGGGGTGGATTCGGCACGTCCAATTGGTGTGGTTCCGTTCCAGTGGAAAGGGCCAGGTGCTGCGCCGGAAGATGTGGGTGGCATTGTTGCTGCTGACCTGCGCAACAGCGGTAAATTCAACCCGTTAGATCGTTCTCGACTGCCACAGCAGCCGGGCACTGCTGCAGAACTGCAACCGGCGGCCTGGTCTGCGCTGGGTATTGATGCGGTCGTTGTGGGGCAGGTTACGCCTAACCCGGACGGCGGTTATACCGTTGCCTATCAGCTGGTGGATACCGGTGGCGCTCCGGGTACCGTGCTGGCACAGAACACCTACAAAGTGAACAAGCAGTACCTGCGCTATGCAGCTCATACTGCGAGTGATGAAGTCTTTGAGAAGCTGACCAGCATCAAAGGCGCATTCCGCACCCGTATCGCTTACGTTGTGCAGACCAACGGCGGCCAGTTCCCGTATGAGCTGCGCGTCTCTGACTACGATGGCTACAACCAGTTCACCGTTCACCGTTCACCGCAGCCGCTGATGTCACCGGCCTGGTCACCGGACGGTTCTAAGCTGGCCTACGTAACCTTCGAAAGCGGTCGTTCAGCGCTGGTTATCCAGACGCTGGCTAACGGCGCGGTACGTCAGGTTGCCTCTTTCCCACGTCACAACGGCGCACCAGCGTTCTCGCCTGACGGTTCTAAACTGGCGTTTGCCCTGTCTAAAACCGGTAGCCTGAACCTGTACGTGATGGATATCGGCTCTGGCCAGATCCGTCAGGTGACCGACGGTCGCAGCAACAACACCGAACCAACCTGGTTCCCGGACAGCCAGAACCTGGCCTTTACCTCTGACCAGGCAGGTCGTCCACAGGTTTATAAAGTCAATGTTAACGGCGGTGCACCGCAGCGTATCACCTGGGAAGGTTCTCAGAACCAGGACGCAGACGTGAGCGCTGATGGTAAGTTCATGGTAATGGTTAGCTCGGCCGGTGGTCAGCAGCACATTGCTAAACAAGATCTGGGCGGGGGCGGCGTACAAGTTCTGTCGTCGACTTTCCTGGATGAAACGCCAAGTCTGGCACCTAACGGCACTATGGTTATCTACAGCTCTTCTCAGGGGATGGGATCCGTGCTGAATCTGGTTTCTACCGATGGGCGTTTCAAAGCGCGTATTCCGGCAACTGATGGACAGGTAAAATCACCTGCCTGGTCGCCGTACCTGTAATAATAATTAATTGAATAATAAAGGAATCATAGAAATGCAACTGAACAAAGTGCTGAAAGGGCTGATGATCGCTCTGCCTGTTATGGCAATCGCAGCGTGTTCTTCTAACAAGAACGCCAGCAACGACCAGAGCGGCGAAGGCATGATGGGTGCCGGCACCGGTATGGACGCAAACGGCAACGGCAATATGTCTTCTGAAGAGCAGGCGCGTCTTCAGATGCAACAGCTGCAGCAGAACAACATTGTTTACTTCGATCTGGACAAGTTCGACATCCGTTCTGACTTCGCTGCGATGCTGGATGCGCACGCTAACTTCCTGCGTAGCAACCCGTCTTACAAAGTCACCGTAGAAGGTCACGCGGACGAACGTGGTACTCCTGAGTACAACATCTCCCTGGGTGAGCGTCGTGCTAACGCCGTTAAAATGTACCTGCAGGGTAAAGGCGTTTCTGCTGACCAGATCTCCATCGTTTCTTACGGTAAAGAAAAACCTGCAGTACTGGGCCACGACGAAGCGGCTTACTCCAAAAACCGTCGTGCCGTACTGGTTTACTAAGAGAATTGCATGAGCAGTAACTTCAGACATCATCTATTGAGTCTGTCGTTACTGGTTGGTATAGCGGCCCCCTGGGCCGCTTTTGCTCAGGCACCAATCAGTAGTGTCGGCTCAGGCTCGGTAGAAGACCGGGTCACCCAACTCGAGCGTATTTCTAATGCTCACAGCCAGCTTTTAACCCAACTTCAGCAGCAGCTCTCTGACAACCAGACCGATATTGACTCACTGCGCGGACAGATTCAGGAAAGCCAGTACCAGCTCAATCAGGTTGTGGAGCGTCAGAAGCAGATCATGCTGCAGATTGATAACCTGAATAACGGCGGCGCAGCAGCGCAACCGGCAGCAGGGGATCAGGGGGCAGCCGGTGCGCAGGCAACACCTCAGGCTGATACGTCAGCCTCGACAGCGGCGCCTGTACAGAGCGGTGATGCGAATACTGACTACAATGCGGCAATCGCCCTGGTGCAGGATAACTCGCGTCAGGACGAGGCTATGGCGGCGTTTCAGAACTTCGTCAAGAAATACCCCGATTCAACCTATCAGCCAAACGCTAACTACTGGCTGGGGCAGTTGAATTACAACAAGGGTAAAAAAGACGACGCGGCATTCTATTTTGCCTCTGTCGTTAAAAATTATCCGAAATCACCGAAAGCACCTGACGCGATGTACAAGGTCGGGGTGATCATGCAGGACAAAGGCGACACCGCAAAAGCGAAAGCCGTTTTCCAGCAGGTGGTCACTAAGTTTCCGGGCACCGAAGGTGCAAAACAAGCGCAAAAACGCCTTGCTGCGATGGGTTGATTGCCGCATGACCAGAAATCGCTTTTTTTCTGGTCTTGCAGCATAATTCGTAAGCAGTTAAGTGATATTCATCAAAATTTTAGTTGCGCAGAATTCTTAAATCAGTAATATATGCCGCCGTTGCCAAGGGATATCAAACACCCCGGAAGCAGCCAAAATAGTGGGTCGTTAGCTCAGTTGGTAGAGCAGTTGACTTTTAATCAATTGGTCGCAGGTTCGAATCCTGCACGACCCACCACTAACTCAGTAGTAAGTAGTATCCAGCGTAGTATCGGGTGATTAGCTCAGCTGGGAGAGCACCTCCCTTACAAGGAGGGGGTCGGCGGTTCGATCCCGTCATCACCCACCACTCGGGTCGTTAGCTCAGTTGGTAGAGCAGTTGACTTTTAATCAATTGGTCGCAGGTTCGAATCCTGCACGACCCACCAATTTTTATTGGTTCCGAGTAAAAATTTCAGGCGTACCCAAACGGGTCGTTAGCTCAGTTGGTAGAGCAGTTGACTTTTAATCAATTGGTCGCAGGTTCGAATCCTGCACGACCCACCAGCCTGAAAAAAGTAGTACATCCCGCAAGGGGTCGTTAGCTCAGTTGGTAGAGCAGTTGACTTTTAATCAATTGGTCGCAGGTTCGAATCCTGCACGACCCACCAATTTTAACATGCTGTTCTGATGTTAAACGTGAAGGATAACGTTGCTTTAGCAACGGCCCGAAGGGCGAGGCGAAGCCGAGTCATCCTGCACGACCCACCAATGTAAAAAGGCGCCCTAAAGGCGCCTTTTTGCTATCTGTTATTCCTGCGCCTGGAACACATGCCTGATGGCACTGCGCTTATCAGGCCTACGTAAATATCATTCATTCATCAAATGCTACTGTCACGCTTTTGATGTGACTTTTCACATCAAATTCGCTATCTTGTTTAGTATATAAAACACAATTGCCGTCACTTTGGTCATCATCGCTAAAGCATGGCAAATTTGTTAAGCCAGTAAAACGAGAAGCCAAAATGAGTGTGATGTTTGATCCTGAAGCCGCTATCTATCCCTTCCCGCTAAAGCCTGTTCCGCTGAGCCTGGACGAAAAGCAGTTTTACCGTGAAAAAATTAAGCGCCTTCTAAAAGAGCGAGACGCGGTCATGGTGGCGCATTATTACACCGACCCTGAAATTCAGCAGCTGGCAGAAGAGACGGGCGGTTGTATTTCAGACTCCCTTGAAATGGCGCGCTTTGGCGCAAAACATCCTGCTTCAACGTTGCTGGTGGCCGGGGTCCGTTTCATGGGTGAGACGGCAAAAATCCTCAGCCCGGAAAAAACCATCCTGATGCCGACCCTGAATGCGGAATGTTCCCTCGATCTGGGCTGTCCGATCGATCAATTCACCGCCTTCTGCGATGCGCATCCGGACAGAACGGTCGTGGTCTACGCCAACACCTCTGCGGCGGTCAAGGCGCGTGCCGACTGGGTTGTTACTTCAAGCATAGCCGTCGAACTCATTGAGCATCTCGACAGCCTTGGCGAGAAAATTATCTGGGCACCGGACAAACACCTGGGTAACTACGTCCAGAAACAGACCGGGGCGGATATTCTGTGCTGGCAGGGCGCCTGTATCGTGCATGACGAATTCAAAACCCAGGCCCTGGCGCGCATGAAAGGTCTTTATCCGGATGCGGCTATTCTGGTGCATCCAGAATCACCGCAGGCCATCGTCGATATGGCGGATGCCGTTGGCTCAACCAGCCAGCTGATCACCGCCGCGAAGACGCTGCCGCACAGCCAGCTGATTGTGGCGACCGATCGCGGTATCTTCTACAAAATGCAGCAGGCGGTGCCTGGCAAAGAGCTGCTGGAAGCGCCGACCGCAGGCGAAGGGGCAACCTGTCGCAGCTGCGCGCACTGTCCGTGGATGGCCATGAACGGGCTGAAGGCGATTGCGGACGGTCTGGAGTCGGGCGGGGTAGCCCATGAGATCCATGTCGATGCGGCGTTGCGGGAAGGGGCATTAATTCCGCTTAACCGCATGCTCGATTTTGCGGCTACACTACGTCCTTAAACTACGTAAACGTAACGCTCAGGGGAAAAGATGGATTTTTTTAGCACGCAAAACATTCTGGTACATATACCGATTGGCGCTGGCGGCTATGACTTGTCATGGATTGAAGCCGTAGGGACGATTGCAGGTCTGCTCTGTATCTGGCTCGCCAGTCTGGAGAAGATCGTCAACTACGCGTTTGGCCTGGTGAACGTCACGCTTTTTGCCATTATCTTCTTTCAGATCCAGCTGTACGCCAGCCTGCTGCTGCAGCTGTTCTTCTTCGCCGCCAATATCTACGGCTGGTACGCATGGTCGCGGCAGAACAGCCAGCAGGAGGCGGAACTGCAGATCCGCTGGCTGCCACTGCCAAAGGCCATCGGCTGGCTGGCCGCCTGCGTGGTGGCGATTGGCCTGATGACGATCTATATCGACCCGGTGTTCGCCTTCCTCACCCGCGTGGCGGTCTCGGCGATGAATGCCCTCGGAATGAACGTCACCATGCCGGAGCTACAGCCTGACGCCTTCCCGTTCTGGGATTCGTGCATGATGGTGCTCTCCATTGCCGCCATGATCCTGATGACCCGTAAATATGTCGAAAACTGGCTGCTGTGGGTGATCATCAACGTCATCAGCGTGGCCATCTTTGCCCTGCAGGGTGTCTATGCCATGTCGCTGGAGTATCTGATCCTCACCTTCATCGCCCTGAACGGCAGCAGGATGTGGATTAACAGCGCGCGTGAACGGGGTTCTCACGCGCTGTCGCGTTAATGGTGGTGATGATGAGCGTGGCCGGGCTCAATCTCGTTGAGGTGGCAGTCCGGTCCGTTACAGGGGGTGTATTCCATCTGGATGGTGCTGTGCGCGATGGCGTAGTGGTGCTCCAAAAAGTGCTGGATACGCCCCAGTAATGCATCATGATCGTGGGGAGGGATAACCTGAACGTGCAGCGTCATCAACGGTTTTTCGCCCACCATCCAGACATGAATATGATGAACATCGCGCACTTCCGGTATGGAGCGCGTTAAGTTTCGTTTCAGCGCCGGAATATCCAGCGTCTTCGGTGCCCCTTCCAGCAGCTCATTCACACTCTCCTGCAACAGACGCCAGGCGCTGCGTAGCACCAGACACGACACTAAAATTGAGAGGATCGGGTCGACCGGCGTCCAGCCTGTCCAGAGGATCACCAGCGCCGCGACGATGGCACCCACCGAGCCCAGCAGATCCCCCAGCACGTGCAGCGCTGCGGCGCGTACGTTGAGATTTTTCTCTTCGCTGCCGCGATGCAAAAGCCAGAATGCCAGAATATTGGCCACCAGCCCGGCGACGGCAACCACCATCATTGTCACACCTGCGACAGGCTGAGGATACCGGAAGCGCTGAATGGCTTCCCAGACGATCAGGACAGTGATCAACACCAGCGCCAGAGCATTGACGAAAGCGGCAAGCGTCGTGAGGCGCAGCCAGCCAAAGGTGCGTCCACTGCTGGGAGGACGACGGGCGAACACCACCGCCAGCAGGGCAAACAGCAGGGCTGCCGCGTCCGTCAGCATGTGGCCCGCATCGGCCAGCAGCGCCAGCGAGCCTGAAACCAGCCCGCCGATCACTTCGATGACCATAAAGGTCGCGGTTACGGCAAACGCCAGCATTAAGCGTTTAGCATTTTCATCCTTTGAAGAAGGGGCATGCGTGTGGGTGTGCGCCATGAAAAATTTCCCGGTTAATTATTATGTTAAGTGTAGAGTTTTTAACATTTTGCACAAAAAATAAAGGAGAGCCTGAGCTCTCCTTCATCATATCCGCATTAGCGTTAATTACTGGGTAGTACCGTCAGTTTTTTGTTCTTGCGGGGTTCGTTCGCTATCGACTTTGCCGGATTGATCCGGACATTTACCGTCTTTACACATCGAGTTCTTGTGCTGATCGTCCTTGGTCATGCCGTCATTACCCATTTTGCTCGGGTCGTCGTTACCCATGACGGAGTTAGTGCCGCCAGTGGTTGAGCTGTTGCCGGTGCCGTTGGTCACTCCGGTGCTGCTGGAGTTTGTCCCATCAGGGTTCAGCATGGTGCCGCCTGTACCCGTGGTGCCGGTTGTACCGGATCCGGTATTAATCTGGCTGTTGCCGGTATTATTTGGCGCAATATTCTGACGTGCATCAGGTGCAACTGCCCCTGCGTCAGCCGCGGCATTTGCCTGGCCATTGTTGCTGCCAGAGCCGGCGGCGGAATCAGCGGCCAGCGCAGCACCACTTGCCATGGTAAGGGAAGCGGTCAGGAAAAGGGTTGCGAGTTTAGTCATTTTCATCATGCTGCTCCTGTTCTGGTCGTTATGTTCTGGATAACTTCTTTCCACAGTGCATATGCGAAATCGATATACCGCTCAGTGGTTAAAGATGCCATGATTCAAACTTAGGTCAGTATGGAATCGCGATAAAATAAATAAATGCAGTGCATACAGTTAAAAAGTTTAGGGTGTATCTCGTTTTTCGCTACTTTGTGGCGTTTTTTAAGCGAATTCCAGGATTTATCTGTGCGTAGTGTAAAAGCGAGTTTACACTTCCTGACTGACAAGATAGATTGGAGGGATTGCATTCATTTATAAAAGTATGGCAACGCTGGAACGAACATGAATTATCAGAATGACGATTTACGTATTAAAGAGATCAACGAGTTATTACCTCCTGTAGCGCTCCTTGAGAAGTTTCCTGCCACCGAAAACGCCGCCAACACCGTTTCTCATGCCCGTAAAGCGATCCACAAGATCCTGAAAGGCAATGACGATCGTCTTCTGGTGGTGATCGGTCCGTGTTCCATTCACGATCCTGCGGCGGCAAAAGAGTACGCGGCACGTCTGTTGACGCTGCGCGAAGCGCTGAAGGATGAGCTGGAAATTGTCATGCGCGTCTATTTTGAGAAGCCGCGTACCACCGTGGGCTGGAAAGGGCTGATCAACGATCCGCATATGGATGGCAGCTTCCAGATCAACGACGGCCTGCGCATCGCCCGTAAGCTGCTGCTGGACATCAACGACAGCGGTCTGCCGGCGGCGGGTGAATTTCTTGATATGATCACCCCGCAGTACCTTGCCGACCTGATGAGCTGGGGTGCTATTGGCGCGCGTACCACCGAATCTCAGGTTCACCGCGAGCTGGCGTCAGGGCTCTCCTGCCCGGTTGGCTTCAAAAACGGCACCGATGGCACCATCAAAGTGGCTATCGACGCCATTAACGCTGCCGGTGCGCCGCACTGCTTCCTCTCCGTCACCAAGTGGGGCCACTCCGCCATTGTGAATACCAGCGGGAATGGCGATTGCCATATCATCCTGCGTGGCGGTAAAGAGCCTAACTACAGTGCGGTACACGTTGCCGAAGTGAAAGCGGGCCTGGATAAAGCCGGTCTGGCCGCGCAGGTGATGATCGACTTCAGCCATGCCAACTCCAGCAAGCAGTTCAAGAAGCAGATGGACGTAGGCACCGACGTCTGCCAGCAGATTGCCGGCGGTGAGAAGGCGATTATCGGGGTGATGATTGAAAGCCACCTGGTGGAAGGCAATCAGAATCTGGAAGGCAGCGAGCCGCTGGTTTACGGTAAGAGCGTCACCGATGCCTGCATCGGCTGGGACGATACCGAAACCGTGCTGCGCCAGCTGGCGAACGCGGTGAAAGCCCGTCGCGGATAAAAAAATGCCGGATAGTTATCCGGCATGCACTCTTTAAGGCCCGGTCATCACAACCGGGCTTTTTTATTACTTCGCTTTACCCTGGTTCGCGACCGCAGCGGCTTTTGCCGCGATCTCGTCAGCGTTACCCAGATAGTAGTGCTTAACAGGTTTGAAGTTCTCGTCGAACTCGTAAACCAGCGGCACGCCAGTTGGGATGTTCAGTTCGAGGATCTCGTCTTCGCCCATGTTGTCCAGGTATTTCACCAGCGCACGCAGGGAGTTACCGTGAGCAGCGATGATCACGCGCTCACCGCTTTTCAGGCGTGGCAGAATGGTTTCGTTCCAGTAAGGCACAACGCGATCGATGGTCAGCGCCAGGCTTTCGGTGGTTGGCAGCTCAGCGTCGGTCAGGGATGCATAACGCGGATCGTGGCCCGGGAAACGCTCGTCATCTTTGGTCAGCTCTGGTGGAGTGATAGCAAAACCGCGACGCCACTGTTTAACCTGCTCGTCACCGTATTTTTCTGCGGTTTCGGCTTTGTTCAGACCCTGCAGCGCACCGTAGTGACGCTCGTTCAGTTTCCAGGATTTCTCAACCGGCAGCCAGGCCTGATCCAGTTCGTCCAGCACGTTCCACAGAGTGTGGATGGCACGTTTCAGCACGGAGGTGTAAGCAAAATCGAAGGTGAAGCCTTCCTCTTTCAGCAGTTTGCCTGCTGCTTTCGCTTCGCCAACGCCTTTCTCGGACAGGTCAACATCATACCAACCGGTAAAACGGTTTTCGTTGTTCCACTGGCTTTCGCCATGACGTACCAGAACCAGCTTAGTTACAGCCATATTATACTCCTCCAGAACAAGCATTATTTGAATGATAACAATTCTCATTATATTGCCGCGGTTATCCCGCGGGCAACGCTTAACCCTAACCATAGCGAAAATAGCGTCGGAGTGTAAGATGCTTGTGAATGAGGGGTTGTGATTTTGTCGGCGACTGGCGCTATTTTCAGCAAGATGGGTAAAAAAAAGCCCTCCTGCAGGAGGGCTCCGTTTTATCGTGCGATAAAGTGATATTCCGTGACGCTGATATACTCTTCGCCCGGGCGCAGCACGCAGTCGGGCTGCGGCCAATCCGCGTGGTTCGGGCTGTCGGGTAAGAACTCGCTTTCCAGCGCCAGACCTTGCCAGACACGGTATTCCCCGTCTTCGCGCGCCGGGGTGCCCTCGAGGAAATTGCCGGAATAGAATTGCAGGGCAGGGGCGGTGGTGTAGACCGTCATCTGCAGCTTTTCATCGGCAGACCAGAGCTGTGCCGCAGGCTTGCTCAGGTCGCCCTCTGCATCCAGCAGGAAAGCATGATCGTAACCGTTCACTTTGCGCTGATCGTCATCCGCCAGGAAGTCCTGAGCGATGGCTTTGGTGGTGCGGAAATCAAAGCTGGTTCCGTCTACCGCTTTTAACCCCTCGTGCGGGATCCCCATCTCATCCACAGGCAGATAGCTTTGCGCCAGCAGTTGCAGGCGGTGCTGGCGCACGTCGCTGCAGTTACCGTCGAGGTTGAAATACGCGTGGTTGGTCAGGTTGACCGGGCAGGGCTTATCGACGGTGGCGCGGTACTCAATGGCGATACGGTTATCAGCCGTTAAGCGGTAATGCACGGTCGCCGCGCAGTTGCCCGGAAAACCCTGATCGCCGTCCGGCGAGTCGAGGGCCAGCAGCGCTTCGCCGTCGTTCTGCTGCAGGATGCGCCAGCGACGTTTATCAAATCCGTCCGGGCCGCCGTGCAGCTGGTTTTCGCCCTGGCTTGGCAGCAGGTCAAAGCGTACGCCGTCCAGCTCAAAGCGGCTTTTAGCGATACGGTTGGCATATCGGCCCACTGAGGCGCCAAGGAAGGCCGTTTGCTCAACGTACTGCTCAGGCGACGCGCAGCCGAGCAGGGTTTCACGCACGCTGCCGTCGGTCATCGGGACACGGGCGGAGAGCAGCGTCGCGCCCCAGTCCATCAGGGTAACGACCATCCCTGCCTCGTTGCGCAGGGTGATCAGGCGATACGGCAGGCCGTCAGGGGCAAGAACAGGGGTTTCGTTTAGCACTGGCCAGCTCCTTGTGAGGCATTGCAGACGTAGAAGGTCTCTTTGATACCGGTTTTGGCTTCATACTGTTGTTCAACGGCTTGCTGAACCACCGGCACCAGCTCTTCTGGCACCAGCGCCACCACGCAGCCGCCGAAGCCGCCGCCGGTCATACGCACGCCGCCCTGTTCGCCAATAGCCGCTTTCACAATCTCCACCAGGGTGTCGATCTGCGGCACGGTGATTTCGAAGTCATCGCGCATGGAGGCGTGCGACTGCGCCATCAACTCACCCATCCGCAGCAGATCGCCTTTCTCCAGCGCCGACGCCGCTTCGACGGTGCGGGCGTTTTCGGTCAGGACGTGACGAACGCGTTTTGCCACCACCGGATCCAGTTCGTGCGCCACTTTATTGAACTCGGTCAGCGAGACATCGCGCAGGGCGGACTGCTGGAAGAAACGCGCCCCGGTTTCGCACTGCTCGCGGCGGGTGTTGTACTCGCTGCCGACCAGGGTGCGTTTGAAGTTACTGTTGATAATGATCACCGCCACGCCTTTCGGCAGGGTGACCGCTTTGGTGCCCAGCGAGCGGCAGTCGATCAGCAGCGCGTGGCCTTTTTTGCCCAGCGCCGAAATCAGCTGATCCATGATCCCGCAGTTACAGCCGACGAACTGGTTCTCTGCTTCCTGGCCGTTAAGGGCGATCTGCGCGCCGTCCAGCGGCAGATGATACAGCTGCTGGAAGACGGTGCCGACGGCCACTTCCAGCGACGCGGACGAACTCAGACCCGCACCCTGGGGAACGTTGCCGCTGATCACCAGATCCGCACCGCCGAAGTTTTTGTTGCGCTTCTGCAGATGCTTCACCACGCCGCGAACGTAGTTAGACCACTGCTGGCTGTCATGCTCAACAATCGGCGCATCGAGGGAGAATTCGTCGATCTGGTTGTCGTAGTCGGCGGCCATCACGCGCACCTTGCGGTCGTCGCGTTTCGCGCAGCTGATCACCGTCTGGTAATCAATGGCGCAGGGAAGGACAAAACCGTCGTTGTAATCGGTGTGTTCGCCGATCAGGTTAACGCGGCCTGGCGCCTGAATGGCGTGAGTGGCGGAATAACCAAATTTTTCAGCAAACAGGGCGTGGGTTTTATCTTTCAGACTCATTGTTATTCTCCGGATTCGCGAAAATGGACATCACTCACTGCACGCAGACGCTCTGCGGCCTGTTCAGCCGTCAGGTCACGCTGGGTTTCTGCCAGCATTTCGTAGCCGACCATAAACTTACGCACGGTGGCGGAACGCAGCAGCGGCGGATAGAAGTGGGCGTGCAGCTGCCAGTGCTGATTCTCTTCGCCGTTAAACGGCGCGCCGTGCCAGCCCATGGAGTAGGGGAAGGAGCACTGGAACAGATTGTCATAGCGGCTGGTCAGCTTTTTCAGCGCCAGCGCCAGATCGCTGCGCTGGGCTTCGCTCAGATCGGTGATGCGCAGAACGTGCGCTTTCGGCAGCAGCAGGGTCTCGAACGGCCAGGCTGCCCAGTAAGGCACCACCGCCAGCCAGTGCTCGGTCTCCACCACGGTGCGGCTGCCATCAGCCAGCTCGCGCTGGACATAGTCCAGCAGCATCGGCGACTGCTGCTCGGCGAAATAGCTTTTTTGCAGGCGATCTTCCCGCTCCACTTCGTTCGGCATGAAGCTGTTGGCCCACACCTGACCGTGAGGATGCGGGTTGGAGCAGCCCATCGCCGCGCCTTTATTCTCAAAGACCTGTACCCACGGATAGCGCTGTCCCAGCTCGGCGGTCTGCTCCTGCCAGGTTTTTACCACCTCGGTCAGGGCTTCTACGCTCAACTCCGGCAGGGTTTTGCTGTGATCCGGCGAGAAGCAGATCACCCGGCTGGTGCCGCGCGCGCTTTCGCAGCGCAGCAGCGGGTCGTCGCTCTGCGGGGCGTCCGGCGTATCGGTCATCAGGGCGGCGAAGTCGTTGGTAAAGACGAAGGTGCCTTTGTAGTCAGGATTAATATCGCCCGTGACGCGGGTGTTGCCCGGACAGAGGAAGCAGTCCGGGTCGTGCTGAGGCAGCGTCTCCTGGGACGGCGTCTCCTGCGCCCCCTGCCAGGGGCGCTTGGCGCGATGCGGGGAGACCAGGATCCACTGCCCGGTTAACGGATTGAAGCGACGATGCGGGTGATCGACGGGGTTAAATTGGGTCATGACAGATCCTTAGTCCGGATAACCCTGCGGGTGGCGAGACTGCCAGCGCCAGGTATCCTGTGCCATTTCGTCAAGCGTGCGGGTGACACGCCAGTTAAGCTCTTTATCAGCCTTCGATGCATCAGCCCAGTAGGCCGGCAGATCGCCGTCGCGACGCGGGGCGAAGTGATAGCTCACAGGCTTGCCGCAGGCCGCGCTGAAGGCATTGACCACATCCAGCACGCTGCTGCCGACGCCTGCGCCGAGGTTGTAGATATGGACGCCCGGTTTATCCGCCAGCTGCTGCATGGCGGCGACGTGGCCGTCGGCAAGATCCATCACGTGAATGTAGTCGCGAACGCCGGTGCCGTCCGGGGTAGGGTAGTCGTTGCCGAACACCGCCAGTGAGTCACGACGACCTACCGCCACCTGGGCGATATACGGCATCAGATTGTTCGGAATACCCTGCGGATCTTCACCCATATCGCCTGACGGATGCGCGCCAACCGGGTTGAAATAACGCAGCAGGGCGATGCTCCACTCCGGCTGGGCTTTTTGCAGGTCGGCCAGGATCTGTTCCACCATCAGCTTGCTTTTGCCATACGGGCTTTGCGGGGTGCCGGTCGGGAAGCTTTCGGCGTATGGGATTTGCGGCTGGTCGCCATAAACGGTGGCGGAGGAGCTGAAGATCAGGTTTTTGACGCCCGCCGCGCGCATGGCGGAGACCAGACGCAGCGTGCCGTTGACGTTGTTATCGTAGTATTCCAGCGGCTTCGCCACGGATTCGCCCACGGCTTTTAGCCCGGCAAAGTGGATCACCGTATCAATGGCGTGATCGTGGAGGATCTCGGTCATCAGCGCTTCGTTACGAATATCGCCTTCGACAAAGGCAGGCTGTTTACCGGCCAGGCGTTCCATGACCGGCAGCACGCTGCGTTTACTGTTGCACAGGTTATCAAGGATGATGACGTCGTGGCCATTTTGCAGCAGTTGTACACAGGTATGACTTCCTATGTAACCGCTACCACCTGTTACCAGAACTCGCATATTTCGCTCCATTAGGCTTATGGTATGAGATAATCCTAGCATAACAGAGAGCAGTAAACTGTGACATGGGATAAAATAGTGGAATCGTTTACACTGCCCGTCACGCTGCCACTGTTGCGCTAAAAAAAGATTGTAAATCAAAGAGGCAGGTGAGGGGTGTTGCGGGTTGTCCGAAAAAGAGTGGGGGCGTGGCCCCCGGCACGCTATCAGACAGGTCCAGTCTGGTAACGATAGCTGTCGCCCTCGGCGACAAACTCCAGTCGATGGGTGATACAGGCGGGGGCGTCTTCCGCATGGTGAGAGACGAACAGCAGCTGCGTTTCACCTTCACTGATAAGGACATCAACAAAGCGGCGAATCAATTGGCGGTTCAGCGGATCCAGCCCCTGCAACGGCTCGTCAAGGATCAGCAGCGTCGGGTGTTTCACCAGCGCACGCACAATCAGCGCCAGCCGCTGCTGGCCCCACGAAAGACTGCTGAACGGCGCGTCAGCCACCCGGTTATCCATTCCGAGAATATCCAGCCACTGCTGCGCCAGCTTGTGCTGCCGGTCAGACACCGCCTGGTAAATACCGATAGAGTCGAAATAGCCGGAGAGGATCACGTTGCGAACCGTGGTGCTCACGCGGTAGTCGAGATGCAGGCTGCTGCTGACATAACCAATATGTTTTTTGATATCCCAGATGGTTTCGCCGCTGCCGCGACGGCGGCCAAAGAGGGTTAAATCGTTGCTGTAACCCTGCGGGTGATCCCCGGTAATGAGGCTCAGCAGGGTGGATTTACCCGCACCGTTGGGGCCGACAATCTGCCAGTGTTCGCCGGGATTCACCGTCCAGCTTAAATGGTTGAGGATCGGACGATCGTTATACGACACCACGCCGTCATTAAGCACAATCCGCGCTTCACCTTCGGGTAAACCGTGGCGCGCCGACGGGGCATCCGGTTCGGGCAGGGTGACGCCGTTGAGTTTTTCACTGTGCGCCAGCTGGGCAATCAGGGCCTGGTTCAGCAGGGCGGCTTTTTCACCTGACGCCGTCAGGGTGCAGTCGGCCAGCACGCCGGCGTTCTGGACAAAATCGGGGATCTCGTCAAAACGGTTGAGCACCAGCACCAGGGTATATCCCTGCTGATTGAGCGAGGCCAGCAGATCCGCCAGCTGCCCCCGGGACTTCACGTCGAGGCCATCAAAAGGTTCATCGAGGATCAGCAGGTCAGGCTCGGCCATCAGCGCCTGGCACAGCAGCGTTTTGCGGGTTTCGCCGGTGGAGAGGTATTTAAAGCGGCGGTCCAGCAGGTGGGTGATGGCGAACTGTTCCGCCAGCTGGCGGCAGCGGGCATCATCTTTCACCTCATCCTGGATGATTTCGGCGGCCGTTCGGCCGGTATCCTCTTCATCGGGGCTGAGCATATCGGTGTTGTTACGCTGCCACTCGTCGCTGACCAGTTTCTGCAGCTGCTCGAAGGAGAGGCGGGTCACGCGGGTGAACGCGCTCTGGCGTTCGCCTTTCAGCAGCGTCAGTTCCCCGGCCAATGCCCGGGCGAGGGCCGATTTGCCGCTGCCGTTACTGCCCACGAACGCCCAGCTTTCACCGGCATTCAACGTAAAATCAGCGAGGGTAAGCGTACGCGTGTCGCTAAGACGAAACGTGCCTTGCGAAATTTGCAATGATGACATGATTTATCCCGTTTTTTGCAGCAATATGCATCAGGGATAACTCAGTGTCGGCACGAATGTCAATGCGCTTAGCACAACGTGGCGATAATCACCCGGTCGGCATTAAAATATGCGGTCGCCTCAGCACCTTCTTCTAAATCCCGGCTCTCGGCCAGCGGCACGGTGGCGCAGAGGGTCTGGCCGTCCGGCAGGGTCATCAGCACTTCACACTGCTCGTCGCCGCGATCGATATGGTTGATAACCCCCTGAAGCTGGTTATCCGCCTCTTTTGCAGCCTCAGGATCCAGAGTAATGTTCACCCACGGCGCTTTCAGCAGGACCAGCACCTCTTTGCCCTCGTCCAGCCCCAGACGCTTGCCGCTCTGGGCGGTGATGGCCACTTTCAGGCGGGTAGAGCCATCGGCGAGCAGGATGTCCACATGCTGCTGCACCTGGTCGTTATCCCGGGCGGTGACCGTGCCAAACCACTGGTTACGGGCGCTGGTTTGCAGAGAGAAACGCGAGATGGCGCCGAGCAGGCTGTCCAGCGGCAGGGCGTCGTCGTCGCTTAAGACATTGAAGGCTTTCTGCTGGATCTGCGCCAGCAGATCATAGAGCTGGATCAGGCGTTGCCCGTAGCGCGTCAGGATCGCACCGCCGCCGCCTTTGCCGCCGGTGGCACGATCGACCAGAGTCTGTTCGCTCAGGGTGTTCATCTCGTTGATGGCATCCCACGCGCTTTTATAGCTGATACCGGCATTCTTTGCCCCCTGGCTGATGGAGCCGGTTTGCTCAATCTGTTTGAGCAGGGCAATGCGGCGGGGATCGGCGAACAGCTTTTGCGAAAGGCGTAGGGTGAGGAGAATTTCGGCCTGCATAACAATGTCCTGGCAAAAGGGATATTGTGACGTAATTCGTTACATGCGCAAACTGTACCGCACAAAAGGGGATGTAATTCTCGCTTTTCCGGTTAGAATAAGGCATTCACATTGTCTGGAGAAAGCCATGTTAGAGTTGCTGAAAAGTCTGGTATTCGCCGTGATCATGGTCCCAGTGGTGATGGCTATCATCCTCGGTGCCATCTACGGCCTGGGTGAGGTGTTTAACATCTTTTCCAATATCGGCCACAGAAAACAGCCGAAAAAGCAGCATTAATTTTCTTTAAAAACGCCCGGTTCTACCGGGCGTTTTGCTCTCAAGTTTCCCCCTTCTTCGCCGATATTATTTTCGGTGCAAAATTGATTTACTCCCTGATCGGTAGGATTTAACGCTGGGAAAACCCTACGGTTATCGTTATATTTCAATTTATATAACGACACTCAAAGGAGTTAACGATGACACGTACAGGCTTACGCTTTATTGCCGGGGCAACACTGACCCTCTCCCTGACCGGGCATGCGCTGGCAGATGAAGGCAAAATCACGGTATTTGCGGCAGCGTCTTTGACCAACGCGATGCAGGATATTGCCACAGCGTATAAAAAGGAGAAAAACGTCGACGTCGTGTCGTCATTTGCCTCTTCCTCTACGCTGGCACGTCAGATTGAAGCGGGTGCCCCTGCCGACCTGTTTATCTCTGCCGATCAGAAGTGGATGGATTATGCGGCAGAGAAGAAAGCGATTGATACGGCCAGCCGTGAAACCCTGCTGGGCAACAGCCTGGTGGTGGTAGCGCCAAAATCCAGCGTGCAGGGCGACATCACCATCAACAAAGAGACCAACTGGACCAGCCTGCTGAAAGAGGGACGTCTGGCGGTGGGCGACCCCGATCACGTTCCGGCGGGCATTTATGCTAAAGAAGCGCTGCAGAAGCTGGGGGCCTGGGAGACGCTGTCGCTAAAACTGGCGCCGGCAGAAGATGTGCGCGGCGCGCTGGCGCTGGTTGAGCGCAATGAAGCGCCGCTGGGAATTGTTTACGGCTCTGATGCCGTTGCCGGTAAAGGCGTGAAGGTCGTGGGTACCTTCCCTGAAGACTCGCATAAGAAAGTGGAATATCCTGTGGCCATCATTGATGGACATAAAAACGCAACCGTCAGCGCCTTTTACGATTATCTGAAAGGGCCGCAGGCGTCTGCCATCTTTAAACGTTACGGATTTACGACTCACGAATGATATTGACCGATCCCGAATGGCAGGCCGTGCTGCTGAGCCTGAAAGTCTCTTCCCTCGCGGTTGCATTTAGTTTGCCCTTTGGGATCTTCTTCGCCTGGTTACTGGTTCGCTGTAAGTTTCCAGGCAAAGCGCTCCTCGACAGTATTTTGCACCTGCCGCTGGTGCTGCCGCCGGTGGTGGTCGGTTATTTACTGCTGATTGCCATGGGGCGACGCGGGTTTATCGGCGAGCGGCTCTATGAGTGGTTTGGCCTGAGCTTTGCCTTCAGCTGGCGCGGCGCGGTGCTGGCGGCGGCGGTGATGTCGTTCCCGCTGATGGTGCGGGCGATCCGCCTGGCGCTGGAAGGGGTCGATCTTAAACTCGAGCAGGCGGCCCGCACGCTGGGGGCCGGGCGCTGGCGCGTCTTTTTCACCATCACGCTTCCCCTGACGCTGCCGGGCATTATTGTTGGCACGGTGCTGGCGTTTGCCCGCTCGCTGGGCGAGTTCGGCGCCACCATCACCTTTGTTTCCAATATTCCGGGCGAAACCCGCACCATCCCGTCGGCCATGTACACCCTGATCCAGACTCCGGGTGGCGAAGGGGCCGCTGCGCGTCTGTGCATTATCTCCATCGTGCTGGCGCTGGTCTCGCTGCTGGTGTCGGAATGGCTGGCTCGTCTTAGCCGCGAACGGATGGGGAAATAATCATGCTGGAACTCAATTTTACCCAGACGCTGGGCGAACACTGCCTGACCCTCAACGAAACCCTGCCTGCCAGCGGCATTACCGCTATTTTTGGCGTCTCCGGCGCGGGCAAAACCTCGCTGATCAATGCGATTAGCGGCCTGACCCGGCCCCAGTCAGGGCGGATCGTACTTAACGACCGGGTGCTGAACGACGTTGAAAAACGCATTTATCTGGCGCCGGAAAAGCGCCGGATTGGCTACGTCTTCCAGGATGCGCGGCTCTTCCCGCACTACAAAGTGCTGGGCAACCTGCGTTACGGCATGGCAAAAAGCATGGCCGGACAGTTTGATAAGCTGGTGGCCCTGCTGGGTATTGAACACCTGCTTGACCGGCTGCCGTCGTCGCTCTCGGGCGGGGAAAAACAGCGCGTGGCGATAGGCCGGGCGTTACTCACGGCCCCGGAACTGCTGCTGCTGGACGAGCCGCTGGCCTCCCTCGACATTCCCCGCAAGCGAGAGCTGCTGCCGTACCTGCAGCGTCTGGCGCGCGAAATCAATATTCCGATGCTCTACGTCAGCCATTCGCTGGATGAGATCCTGCATCTGGCCGATAAGGTGCTGGTGCTGGAAAACGGCAGCGTGAAGGCGTTTGGTAATCTGGAAGAGGTGTGGGGCAGCAGCGTGATGCATCCGTGGCTGCCGCAGGAGCAGCAGAGCAGCATTCTGAAGGTGAGCGTGCTGGAGCACCATCCGCACTACGCCATGACCGCGCTGGCCATTGGCGATCAGCATGTCTGGGTCAACAAGCTGGATAAACCGCTCCAGACCAGTCTGCGCATTCGCATTCAGGCATCCGATGTTTCGCTGGTACTGCAGCCGCCGTTGCAGAGCAGTATCCGTAATATCCTGCGGGCGAAAGTGGCCCAGTGCTTCGACGATAACGGCCAGGTGGAGGTGCAGCTGGAAATTGGCAGCCGCACGCTGTGGGCCCGCATCAGCCCGTGGGCCAGGGATGAACTGGGGATCAAACCTGGCCTCTGGCTCTACGCGCAGATTAAGAGCGTGTCGATCACCACCTGATCACAGCAGATGGGTATAGATGAATTCGGCGATGCTGTTCGTGGTGTTATCGCCGATTACCACGTTGGCGCGCGCTTTGACGGCGTCGTCGGCATTACCCATCGCCACCCCGGTGCCTGCCGCTTCCAGCATGCTGATGTCGTTGTAGTTATCGCCAAATGCAATAACGTCCTTCATTGACCCGCCGATGGATTCCACATACTGCGTGAGGCGTTTGCCCTTGCTGTTGCCTTTGCGGGCAATATCCACCTGATCGTGCCAGGACCATTCGCACTCCAGCCCCAGGGTCTGCTCGACATGCTTTGCAAAGTCGTTCAGTTTTACGGTGTCCTCGTCGGTCAGGGCAAATTTCCAGATAGCCTCAACCTCCCGGGCCGCCTGCGCCAGCGAAGGCACCTGAGTGAATACCGGACGCTGGGCTTCCGGCAGCGACTGCGCCCAGTTGCTGGTGCGGATGACGTGGCCGGTAGGGCGCTCATAAACCATCGCGTTGTCGACATACATCAGGCCGTGAATGGCGTGTTCATCGAGCAGGTCAATCAGTTGCAGCGCCTGCGGGACCGGCAGCGGATCGGCTTGCAGAACCTTTTTTGCTTGATAATCATACAAATAGGTTCCATTACAACAAATTGCAGGTGTATCCAGCGCCAGTGCCTGATAAAAAGGATGAATAGCAACGTGATGACGACCCGTTACGATGAGGAGCTGGTATCCCACCTCCTGGGCACGTTTCAGTGCTTCAAGCGAAGAGGGGAGCAGGGTTTTTTGCGGGGTTAACAGCGTACCGTCTAAATCCAGTGCAATCACACGCGAGGTCATTTGATATTCCGGGTTAATGTTGAAAGTCAGGGATGTGCAGATGGTACACCGCGCAACTATCGCTGCAAAATTCCTGGTTAAAATTCAGCATTCGCCGTTAAAAAAGACTATCCTGGTACATTACTTTTACGCGCAGTGAGGAAAGGAGCATTCATGAAACAAACCGTTTATACCGCCAGTCCTGAAAGCCAGCAGATCCATGTCTGGCGTCTGAATCCCGAAGGTACGCTCACCCTGGTTCAGGTTGTCGATGTTCCCGGCCAGGTTCAGCCGATGGTGATCAGCCCGGATAAACGTTTCCTGTATGTGGGTGTTCGCCCGGAGTTCCGCGTACTTGCGTACCGTATCTCTCCTGAAGATGGCGCCCTGACGTACACTGCCGAAGCCGCGCTGCCGGGCAGTCCGACGCATATCTCTACCGATCTGCAGGGACGCTTTATCTTTAGCGGCTCCTACAATGCCGGTTGCGTCAGCGTGACCCGCCTTGACGACGGTATTCCTGCTGAGACCCTTGAGGTGGTTGAAGGGCTGGAAGGTTGCCACTCGGCCAACATCTCTCCGGATAACCGTACCCTGTGGGTACCGGCGCTGAAGCAGGATCGCATCTGCCTGTTTACCCTGGGCGATGACGGCAAACTGACCGCGCAAAACCCGGCGGAAGTGACCACCGTTGAAGGTGCGGGCCCGCGTCACATGGCCTTCCATCCGAATCAGAAGTACGCCTACGTGGTGAATGAGCTGAACTGCTCGGTAGACGTCTGGGCGCTGAGCGATCCGCACGGTAAGATTGAGTGTGTGCAGACCCTGGATATGATGCCGGCAGATTTCACCGATACCCGCTGGGGCGCAGACATTCACATCACCCCTGACGGACGTCACCTCTATACCTGCGATCGTACCTCCAGCCTGATCACCATCTTTAGCGTTTCTGAAGATGGCAGCGTGCTGGCTATCGAAGGCTTCCAGCCGACCGAAACGCAGCCGCGCGGCTTTAATGTCGATCACAGCGGTAAGTTCCTGATTGCGGCAGGGCAGAAATCGCACCATATCGCGCTGTATGAAATTCAGGGCGAGCAGGGACTGCTGGAAGAGAAGGGACGTTACGCCGTCGGCCAGGGGCCAATGTGGGTGGTCGTTAACGCTTACTAAGACGGATGAAATAAAAAACCTCGCAGATGCGAGGTTTTTTTATGCCCGGTGGTAGCCGGGTGAGCACATCGGAAACACCAACCTCTGTATCTTAATTCCGGCCCGACCCTATGTAAAATCAACTAACGTCGGCTTGAGAGCATACACTTGCAGCATTAATGTTATTTAATTGAAATATATTAAATTTTGCTGAAATCTAAATGAAATCTTAATCTCCATAAAACTGTTTTTATATACAGTTCCCGAAGACTACAATACCGCCGTTGGTTCGATATGAGCAGTTCCGCAAATCAGGTTTCTTAAAGTCCTGGCTGGCGGGTGGTGCCGTCAGTACCTTAACTGTGGAGCATATCGGAAACACCAACAACCACTGGCGACAGGCAGCGGAAAGGTAAGTCAGTGGAAGTGCTCCTGACCAAAGGAGTGGCGTATGAGCAGTATGGGATGGATGATTCTGTTCCTGCAACTCATGGTTGCAGTTCTGCAACTGCTGGATGCGTATCTTAAAACCGGTGCCTGACGCGTTCAGCCGCAGCATCAAGGGGGAGTTGCTCCCCCTTTTTGCTAATCAGATTACTGCTTCGGCTCTGCAATCACCTTGCTGCCCACACCGCGGTTGTTGTATTCCCACATGCGGTTGAAGTTAGCGTCGTTGAGGTTACGCTGCACGTTGCCTTTATCATCTACCGCACCGGTGTTACCCGCATACGGACGCTGAGAGATGGCGGCGTTGCCCCAGGGTTTTGCCATGTTGAAGCCTTCGTTGATCACGCTGTCGCGGATCACCACCTGACCGTTAGTGCCTGAATCGATATCCAGCGAACGGCCCAGCTGCGCTACGCCATCGCCCATTGCGGTAAAGCGGCTGTTTACCGCCAGGAAGCCGTAGAACAGGTTGGACTGCGTCGCCGGCGCGAAGACGTAGCCTTCCTGCTGGGTACGGGTATTCATGACGCGGAAATCGGTGTTATCAAACACCACGGCACCGCGACCGGAGACAATATCCACATCCCCTTCGATGTAGCTGTTGGTCACCAGCGTACGGGTGATGCGGTTATTTTTCAGGGTGTTCTCAACGCCGCTGTTGGTGACGAAGAAGGTGTTCTGGCGACCCAGGATATTCACCTTGTCGATTTGCACCTGATCGCCATCGCTGCGCAGAGCCACCGCCTGGTGGTTACCGGCATCGACGCTGTCGCCCAGATTGTTTTCGATGGTCAGGTTCTGCAGCTGCAGGCCGTTGTTCTGCGACCAGAAGACCGCAGAACACATCAGGCCAACGGTGGCGCTGTGCTTGCTCTGGCAACGGTCGAACATATACCAGGCGGGTTTACCCGGCATGTATTTACCACCTGGATTGACCAGATGACGCCAGGTCGTGGTGTCCATCTCAGAGTCGATTGCCAGACCAATTTTGACATCAATTGGCTTCTCACCCGTACCGTACAGCGTCACGCTGCCCGGTGCGGCAGGCACATACACGGTACCTTCGTACTCGCCCGGTAAAATAGCGATGTACTGGCGGGAGCTGCTGTGCTTAGCAATGGCTGCATCAACTGCCGCCTGAATGGTGGTATGGGTAACGCCCTGGGTTCCCGCCGGGCCAACCACAAAGTTGGGTTGCGCAGGCAGGCGGATGGCATAAGGACTCCACGGCGCTGCGTTCGGATCCATGTCCGTAAAGTAACGCGCCTGCTGGAAGTTTTTCGCTTCATCAGCGGAGAGGATCGGACGGGAAGCCGTGCCCGGCGCGGCCTGCTCTGATGGCAGCTGATCCGGCGGGGTAGAGCTGCACGCTGACAGCGTCACGCCAAATGCGAGTGCCAGCGCCAGACGAGAAATCCTGGAAATGTTCAAGGGAAGCTCCTGCAAAGCATATCAATAGGGGGATAACCGAAATAGCCTGCTTTTTTATACTAAGTTGAGCGAAACGGGAAGATTAAAAGGCAGAAAAGTTACTTTTTATTCCCATGCTTAGCGGGAAAGTTGTCACAAATAAATAACAATTTCCGTAAAGGCGATTGACAGGGCGGCAGGAATGAAAATAAATGTCTATACAACCCATGACAAGTGGAAGCCCGATGCTGCAACTTCATCCCGACGATCTAATCTGGCGTAACCTGCGCCTCGCGACCCTGGATCCTGACCACGGCACGCCTTATGGCCTGCTGGAGAACAGGGCGTTAATCGTGCGTGCAGAGACCATTCTGGCGATTGTCCCCGAATCTGATTTGCCCCTGGATCTGCCCAACGCCGTCGATTTAGAGGGGCGGCTGGTCACGCCGGGGCTGATCGACTGCCACACGCACCTGGTGTTTGGCGGCGATCGCGCCGCCGAGTGGGAGCAGCGGCTGAACGGCGTCTCCTATCAGACCATCAGCGCCCAGGGCGGCGGGATTAACGCCACGGTGACCGCCACCCGGGAGAGCTCAGTTGAGCACCTCGAACAGCTGGCGCAGCAGCGCTTAAACCGGCTGATGCGCGAAGGGGTCACCACCGTTGAAATTAAGTCGGGTTACGGCCTCAACGACGAAGCCGAAGAGAAGATGCTGCGCGTGGCCCAACACCTTGCCCGAACCAATCCCGTGGAGATCAGCCCGACGCTGCTGGCGGCGCACGCCGTGCCGAAGGAGTATCGCCAGGATCCGGATGCCTGGGTCGACCATGTTTGTCGGCACACGCTGCCCGCGCTGTGGGAAAAAGGGCTATTCGAAGCCGTGGATGTGTTCTGCGAGAACGTCGGGTTTACGCCAGAGCAGAGCGAACGGGTGTTTCAGGCGGCACAGATGCGGGGGATCCCCATTAAAGGCCATGTGGAACAGCTCTCTAACCTCGGCGGCACCGCGCTGGTCAGCCGTTATCACGGGCTGTCAGCCGATCATATTGAATACCTCGATGAGGCCGGCGTCGACGCGATGGCGCAGAGCGGCACCGTAGCGGTATTACTCCCCGGCGCCTTTTACTTTTTACAGGAGCGCCAGCGCCCGCCGGTTGCGCTGCTGCGCCAGCGGGGCGTACCGATGGCGGTTGCCACGGATTACAACCCCGGCACCAGTCCGTTTGCCAGCCTGCATCTGGCGATGAACATGGCCTGCGTCCAGTTTGGCTTAACCCCGGAAGAGGCGTGGGCAGGGGTAACGCGCCACGCCGCTAAAGCGCTGAGCCGCGGCGAAACCCACGGCCAGCTCAAGGCCGGGTTCGTCGCCGACCTGGCGATCTGGGATGCGAAAAACCCGGTGGAGATGGTTTATGAGCCGGGACGTAACCCGCTTTATCAGCGCGTATTCAGAGGAAAAACAGCATGAGTCTTTGGCAGCCGGTTTCACCTGACGTCTGGCAGGGGCGCGACGACAGCAGCGAGGCCAGCAACGCGCTGCGCCTGTTTCAGACCGTCAGGCAAAGCGACACGCCGCACCCGTCCGGGGAAGGCATTGCACTGCTGGGCTTCGCCTGCGACGAAGGGGTCAGACGCAATCAGGGCCGCCCCGGTGCCGCGCAGGCGCCGGATGTCCTGCGCCGCGCCCTGGCGAATATGGCGAGCCATCAGGGGCACGATCGATTGATCGACATGGGCACTATCGGCGTTGATGGCGACGCGCTGGAGGCGGCCCAGCAGGCGCTGAGCGAGACGGTCACCGCCTGTCAGCGGGCGGGCATGCGCACCCTGGTGTTTGGCGGCGGACATGAAACCGCCTGGGCCCATGGTCGCGGGGTGCTGGATGCGTTTCCCGGCGAGCGGGTGGTGATTATCAATCTCGACGCCCATCTCGATCTGCGTCATGCCAGCCAGGCCACCTCTGGTACCCCGTTCCGCCAGCTGGCCCTGTACTGTGCGGAACAGCAGCGTGAATTTCACTATGCCTGCCTGGGCGTCAGCCTGGCGGCGAATACCCTGGCGCTGTGGGATGAGGCTGCGCGCCTTAACGTCACCCTGGTGGAAGATCTCGATTTTCAGCAGCAGGCGCTGACCGCTCTCACACCGCTCCTTGAACAGGCGGACCGGGTTTATCTGACTATCGATCTCGACGTCATGCCTGCCGGGGAAATGCCCGCCGTGTCGGCCCCTGCCGCGCTGGGGGTTCCGGCCCGGGATCTGCTCCCGGTCATTGAAAAGATCTGCCGCAGCGGCAAACTGCAGGCGGCGGATCTGGTGGAGTTCAGCCCCGGCTTCGATCGCGACGGCCAGGGGGCGAAGCTCGCCGCACGGCTGGCGTGGCAAATCGCTCACTGGTGGGCTTAAAGCGTGTATATACTCGACTTTTTATGACGGCTTAAGGAATTGCTATGTTCTCTCGCGCTCCGCAGCAGGCCAGTGCGCCAGCCCCTTTCTATGAAAAGGTAAAACAGGCGATCAGTCATCAGATCGCCACCGGCGTATGGCGCCCGCACGATCGCATCCCGTCCGAGGCCGAGCTGGTTGCCCAGTTCGGCTTTAGCCGGATGACCATTAACCGCGCGCTGCGGGAGCTGACCGACGAAGGGCTGCTGGTGCGCCTGCAGGGGGTTGGGACCTTCGTGGCCGAGCCTAAGGGGCAGTCGGCGCTGTTTGAAATTCGCAGCATTGCCGACGAAATTTCCTCCCGCAACCATCAGCACCGGTGTGAGGTGCTGTTCCTCGAGGAGACGCAGGCCAGCGCCGCCCAGGCCACGGCGCTTAACGTCAAAGAGGGGACGCGCATTTTTCACTCCCTGATGCTGCATTACGAAAACGACATCCCGGTGCAGATTGAGGATCGCAGCGTTAACGCTGCCCTGGTGCCGGAGTATCTGCAGCAGGATTACACCACCACCACGCCTCATGCTTATCTGTCGCTGATCGCCCCGCTGACCGAAGGGGAGCACATCGTTGAGGCGGTGCGCGCCACGCCGAAGGAGTGCGAGCTGCTGCGCATCAAAGAGCACGATCCCTGCCTGCTGATCCACCGTCGGACCTGGTCAACGTCGCACATCGTCTCCCATGCCCGGCTGCTGTTCCCCGGCAACCGCTACCGGCTGCAGGGCCATTTCATGTCATAAGCCGAAAAGCGTGATTGCTGACGCAATATAATAAAAATGTATCGTAATTGTTAAAACCGGCCTTGTGCGCACTTGTCTATACAAGTATATCTTAGTGTATATTCTGTCCCCAACGAGGAGCACACAATGTCGTCAGGTAAGTATCGCCAGCAAGAGATCCGCGCCCCACGTGGCACCCGGCTGAATGCCAAAAGCTGGCTCACCGAAGCCCCGCTGCGCATGTTAATGAACAATCTCGATCCTGAGGTGGCGGAGAATCCTCACGAGCTGGTGGTGTACGGCGGTATTGGCCGCGCCGCGCGCAACTGGGAGTGTTACGACGCCATTGTCGCCGCGCTCACCGAACTGGAAAACGACGAAACCCTGCTGGTGCAATCCGGCAAACCGGTCGGCGTATTCAAAACCCACAAAAACGCCCCGCGCGTGCTGATCGCCAACTCCAACCTGGTGCCGCACTGGGCCACCTGGGAACACTTCAACGAGCTGGATGCGAAAGGGCTGGCGATGTATGGCCAGATGACCGCCGGGAGCTGGATCTACATCGGCAGCCAGGGCATTGTCCAGGGCACCTACGAGACCTTCGTTGAAGCGGGTCGTCAGCACTATAACGGCTCCCTGAAAGGGCGCTGGGTACTGACCGCAGGCTTAGGCGGCATGGGCGGTGCACAGCCGCTGGCGGCGACCCTCGCCGGTGCCTGCTCCCTGAACATCGAGTGCCAGCAAAGCCGCATCGATTTCCGGCTGCGCACCCGCTACGTTGACGAGCAGGCCGAGTCGCTGGATGACGCCCTGGCGCGGATCAAAAAATACACCGACGAAGGTCGGGCAGTTTCCATCGCCCTGTGCGGCAACGCCGCCGATATCGTGCCGGAACTGGTGGCGCGCGGCGTGCGTCCGGACCTGGTCACCGACCAGACCAGCGCTCACGATCCCCTCCACGGCTACCTGCCAAAAGGCTGGAGCTGGGAAGAGTATCAGCAGAAAGCGCAGCAGGATCCCGAAGGCACCGTGCTGGCGGCGAAGCGCTCCATGGCCGACCACGTCAACGCGATGCTGGCCTTCAGCCAGCAGGGCGTGCCGACGTTCGACTACGGCAACAACATTCGCCAGATGGCGAAAGAGATGGGCGTGACCAACGCCTTTGACTTCCCGGGCTTCGTCCCGGCCTACATCCGCCCGCTGTTTTGCCGCGGCATCGGCCCGTTCCGCTGGGTGGCCCTCTCCGGCGACCCGGAAGACATCTACAAAACCGACGCCAAAGTGAAAGAGATCGTCGCTGACGATGAGCACCTTCATCACTGGCTGGATATGGCCCGGGAGCGCATTAACTTCCAGGGCCTGCCGGCGCGTATCTGCTGGGTAGGGCTGGAGTGGCGTCAGAAGCTGGGCCTGGCCTTTAACGAAATGGTCCGCAGCGGAGAAGTCTCTGCGCCCATCGTCATTGGCCGCGACCATCTCGACTCCGGCTCGGTCGCCAGCCCGAACCGCGAAACCGAAGCGATGCAGGACGGCTCCGACGCGGTCTCCGACTGGCCGCTGCTGAACGCGCTGCTCAATACCGCCAGCGGCGCGACCTGGGTCTCGCTGCACCACGGCGGCGGCGTGGGCATGGGCTTCTCCCAGCATGCCGGGATGGTCATCGTCTGCGACGGCACCGATGAAGCCGCGGCGCGTATTGCCCGCGTCCTGCACAACGACCCGGCAACCGGCGTTATGCGCCATGCGGATGCCGGATATGACATTGCCATTGCCTGTGCGAAAGAGCAGGGGCTGAACCTGCCGATGATCGCTGCTAACCAAGGAAAGCACTGATGAATGCCTTAACACTGACGCCCGGCACTCTGACTCTGGCGCAGCTTCGCCAGGTCTGGCAGCAGCCGCTCCAGCTGACTCTCGACGACGCCGCCCATCAGGCGATTAACGACAGCGTCGCCTGCGTGGAAGCCATTGTCGCCGAAGGGCGCACCGCCTACGGCATTAATACCGGCTTTGGCCTGCTGGCCCAGACGCGCATCGCCACGCACGATCTGGAAAACCTGCAGCGTTCGCTGGTGCTCTCCCACGCTGCGGGCGTCGGCGAGCCGCTGGACGACGACATTGTGCGTCTGATGATGGTGCTGAAAATCAACAGCCTGGCGCGCGGTTTTTCCGGCATCCGCCTGAGCGTGATCCAGGCGCTGATTGCGCTGGTCAATGCGGGTGTGTATCCGTGGATCCCGGCTAAAGGTTCCGTGGGGGCATCCGGGGATTTAGCCCCGCTGGCGCACATGTCACTGACCCTGCTTGGCGAGGGTAAAGCCCGCTACCGTGGCGAGTGGTTACCGGCCGCAACCGCCCTGCAAAAAGCGGGGCTGGCCCCGGTGACGCTGGCGGCAAAAGAGGGGCTGGCGCTGCTGAACGGCACCCAGGCCTCCACCGCCTTTGCCCTGCGCGGCCTGTTTGAAGCTGAAGATCTGTTTGCCTCGGCGGTGGTCTGCGGAGCGCTGACCACCGAAGCGGTGCTTGGCTCCCGTCGTCCGTTCGATGCCCGTATCCACGAGGTACGAGGCCAGCGCGGGCAGATCGACGCCGCCGCGCTGTTCCGCCACGTTCTCACCGACACCAGCGCCATTGCCGATTCGCATCACAACTGCGAGAAGGTGCAGGATCCGTACTCCCTGCGCTGTCAGCCGCAGGTGATGGGGGCCTGCCTGACCCAGCTGCGCCAGGCGGCCGAGGTGCTGCTGGTGGAATCCAACGCCGTTTCCGATAACCCGCTGGTCTTCGCAGCGGAAAACGAGGTGGTCTCTGGCGGTAACTTCCACGCCGAACCGGTGGCGATGGCGGCAGATAATCTGGCGCTGGCGATTGCCGAGATCGGCGCGCTCTCTGAGCGCCGCATCGCCCTGATGATGGATAAACACATGTCCCAGCTGCCGCCGTTCCTGGTGCGTAACGGTGGGGTGAACTCCGGGTTTATGATTGCTCAGGTGACCGCCGCCGCGCTGGCGAGCGAGAACAAGGCGCTGTCGCACCCGCACAGCGTTGACAGCCTGCCGACCTCGGCCAACCAGGAAGACCATGTTTCGATGGCGCCAGCGGCAGGTCGTCGTCTGTGGGAGATGACCGGCAATACCCGTGGCGTGCTGGCGGTGGAGTGGCTGGCGGCCGCTCAGGGTTGCGATCTGCGTGATGGCCTCACCTCCAGCCCGCTGCTGGAGCAGGCGCGTCATATTCTGCGGGAGAAGGTTGCGCACTATGATGATGACCGCTTCTTTGCCCCGGATATTGATGCGGCGATTGAATTGCTGAGCAAAGGGAGCCTGGTGGGGTTGTTGCCGGGATTCCTGTAAAAACACCTATGCAAAACCGTAGGCCGGGTTAGGCGAAGCCGCCACCCGGCAAATGCCCGGCGGCGCTGCGCTTGCACGGGCCTACGGTTTCACCCGGCTATTTTTACGAATACATCGCCGTAATCGACGCACTACCCAGGCTGTGGAAATGGACGTTAAAGCCCACCATTGCACCGCTCGCCTCTTCATTCACCTCGATTTTTTCCACGTTCAGGGCATGCACCGTAAAGATATAGCGGTGGGTTTCGCCTTTTGGCGGTGCCGCGCCGCCGTAGCCCGCTTTGCCAAAATCGGTGCGGGTCTGCACCGCGCCGTCCGGCAGGGCGACCAGCGAAGAGCCGGAACCCTGCGGCAGCACGCGGGTGTCGGCCGGGAGATTGGCGACAACCCAGTGCCACCAGCCGGAGCCGGTCGGGGCGTCCGGGTCATAACAGGTGACGACAAAGCTTTTGGTGCCCGACGGCACCTCGTCCCAGGCCAGATGCGGAGAGATATTATCCCCCTCATAACCCATGCCGTTAAACACGTGGCGCAGGGGGAGTTTATCCCCGTCGCGCAGATCCTGACTGATAAGTTTCATGTTGTTCCTCCGTATTAAGCTCTGCCAGAAGTGTAACGCATAAACTAAACAGTAAAGTGCGCAGGCTCCTGAACGGCATCCACCACGGCGCGGGTCAGCTTGCTGAGTTGGGCGCGGCTTATCACATACGGCGGCATCAGATAGATCAATTTCCCGAACGGGCGCACCCAGACCCCGCGCGCCACAAAGAAGCGCTGCAGCGCCGCCATATTCACCGGATGGGTGGTTTCGACGACGCCAATCGCCCCTAATACCCGCACGTCGGCCACATACTCAGACTCCCGCGCTGCCTCCAGCTCCTCGTTGAGCTGGGTTTCGATGGCGGCGACCTGGGTCTGCCACTCGCCGCTCTCCAGCAGGGCCAGGCTTTCGCTGGCGACGGCGCAGGCCAGCGGGTTACCCATAAAGGTCGGGCCGTGCATAAAGCAGCCCGCTTCGCCGTTGCTGATGGTCTCGGCCACCTGGCGGGTGGTGAGGGTGGCGGAGAGGGTCATGGTGCCCCCGGTCAGGGCTTTGCCGAGGCACAGGATGTCCGGGGTAATGCCCGCGTGCTCGCAGGCAAACAGCTTGCCGGTACGCCCGAAGCCGGTGGCGATCTCATCGGCAATCAGCAGAATGCCTTCCCGGTCGCACATCCTGCGAATGCGCTTCAGCCACTCGGGATGGTACATGCGCATTCCGCCCGCGCCCTGCACGATGGGCTCGAGGATCACCGCCGCAATCTCGTGGCGATGGGCGGCCATCAGGCGGGCGAAGCTGACCATATCCATTTCATCCCACTCGCCGTCGAAGCGGCTCTGGGGTGCCGGGGCAAACAGGTTTTCCGGCAGATAGCCCTTCCACAGGCTGTGCATCGAGTTGTCCGGGTCGCAGGCCGACATCGCCCCGAAGGTATCGCCGTGGTAGCCGTTGCGGAAGGTGAGGAACCGCTGGCGGGATTCGCCCTTAGCGTGCCAGTACTGCAACGCCATCTTCATCGCCACTTCCACCGCCACCGAGCCTGAATCGGCAAGGAACACGCACTCCAGCGCGTCGGGGGTCATCGCCACCAGTCGACGACAGAGGTCCACCGCGGGCGGATGGGTGATCCCGCCGAACATCACGTGCGACATGCGGTCAATCTGCGCCTTCATCGCCGCATTCAGCCGGGGGTGGTTGTAGCCGTGAATGGCCGCCCACCAGGAGGACATCCCGTCTACCAGCTGCTCGCCGCTGGCCAGGGTCAGCTCGCAGCCGTGGGCTTCCGTCACCGGATAAACTGGCAGGGGCTGGGTCATGGAGGTGTAGGGATGCCAGATGTGGCGCTGATCGAATGCGAGATCGTCCGTTGTCATAATCGACTTGTAAACCATTTTGAAAACATTTAGGTTTACAAGCATAAACCGAAACCATCCTGAACTAAACCCCTTTGGAGATGCCCCATGGCTCACCAGACTCGCTGGACAATGTCGCAAGTCACTGCTTTATTTGAAAAACCCCTTCTTGAACTGCTGTTTGAAGCGCAGCAGATCCACCGTCAGCACTTCGATCCGCAGCAGGTTCAGGTGAGCACGCTGCTGTCGATCAAAACCGGTGCCTGCCCGGAAGACTGCAAATACTGCCCGCAAAGTGCGCGCTACAAAACCGGCCTCGAATCCGAGCGGCTGATGGAGGTGGAGCAGGTGCTGGAGTCTGCCCGCCAGGCGAAAAATGCCGGTTCAACCCGTTTCTGCATGGGCGCGGCGTGGAAAAATCCCCACGAGCGTGACATGCCGTACCTTGAGCAGATGGTGCAGGGCGTGAAGGCGATGGGCCTCGAAGCCTGTATGACGCTCGGCACCCTGGACGACACCCAGGCGCAGCGCCTGGCCTCGGCGAGGCTGGATTACTACAACCACAACCTCGACACCTCCCCGGAGTTCTACGGCAATATCATCACCACCCGTACCTACCAGGAGCGCCTGGACACCCTGGACAAAGTGCGCGATGCGGGCATTAAGGTCTGCTCGGGCGGGATCGTGGGCCTGGGTGAAACGGTGACCGACCGTGCCGGTCTGCTGCTGCAGCTGGCTAATCTCCCGACCCCGCCGGAGAGCGTGCCGATCAACATGCTGGTGAAGGTGAAAGGCACCCCGCTGGCGGATAACGACGACGTCGACGCCTTTGACTTCATCCGCACCATTGCGGTGGCGCGCGTGATGATGCCAACCTCGTACGTGCGTCTCTCTGCCGGTCGCGAGCAGATGAACGAGCAGACCCAGGCGATGTGCTTTATGGCCGGGGCCAACTCCATTTTCTACGGCTGCAAGCTGCTGACCACGCCGAACCCGGAAGAGGACAAAGACGTCCAGCTGTTCCGCAAGCTGGGGCTGAACCCGCAGCAGACCGCCGTTCTTACAGGCGATAACGAGCAGCAGCACCAGCTGGAACAGCAGCTTTTCAACGCCGATACCGACCAGTTCTACAACGCGGCGACGGTATGACCTGGCAACAACGTATTGATGCCGCCCTCGATGCCCGTCGGGCGGCAGACGCGCTGCGCGTGCGCACAACGGTGGAGAACGGCGCAGGCCGTTTTCTCACCCGCGACCAGCGGCGCTACTGCAATTTTTCCAGCAACGACTATCTCGGTCTGAGCCAGCACCCGGCCATTATCCGCGCCTGGCAGCAGGGGGCGGAGCAGTACGGGGTAGGCAGCGGCGGCTCCGGCCACGTCAGCGGCTATACCACCGCGCATCAGGCGCTGGAGGAGCATCTTGCCGACTGGCTTGGCTATCCCCGCGCGCTGCTGTTTATCTCCGGCTTTGCCGCCAATCAGGCGCTGATTGCTGCCCTCACCGATAAAACCGACCGTATTGTCGCCGACCGCCTGAGCCATGCCTCCCTGCTGGAGGCGGCCAGCCACAGCCCGGCGCAGCTTCGCCGTTTTGCCCATAACGATGTCGCCCAGCTGGCCTCCCTGCTGGATAAACCCTGCGACGGCCAGCAGCTGGTGGTGACCGAAGGGATTTTCAGTATGGACGGCGACAGCGCTCCGCTGGCCGATATCCATGCTGCGGCCCGGCGTCACGGCAGCTGGCTGCTGGTGGACGATGCCCACGGGATTGGCGTCACAGGCCCGCAAGGGCGGGGCAGTGCGGCCAGCCAGGGCGTCAAACCCGAGCTGCTGGTGGTGACCTTTGGCAAAGGCGTCGGGGTGAGCGGCGCGGCGGTGCTGTGCAGCGATTCTGTCGCCAACTATCTGCTGCAGTTTGCCCGGCATCTGATCTACAGCACCAGCATGCCGCCTGCCCAGGCGGTGGCGCTGCGGGCGGCGTTTGACCTTATTCGCAGCGACGAAGGGGAGGCGCGTCGGCAGCGACTGGCGGCCCATATCCACCAGTTCCGCGCAGGCGTGCGTGACCTCCCGGTGGAGGTCACCGCTTCCCAAAGCGCCATTCAGCCGCTGATTGTGGGTGAAAATGACCGCGCCCTGCACCTGGCGCAGACCCTCAGGGAACAGGGGATCTGGGTGACGGCTATCCGTCCGCCCACCGTCCCGACGGGAACCGCGCGCCTGCGCCTGACCCTGACGGCGGCGCATGAAGCGTCCGACATCACCGCGTTACTGGAGGCGCTGCATGGCGCAAGTGAATAAACAGGCGATTGCCGCTGCTTTTGGCCGGGCGGCGCAGAGCTACTCCCGTCATGACGCGCTCCAGCGGCAAAGCGCTGACGGACTGCGGGCGCTGCTGGCAGACACCACCTTTGCCAGCGTGCTGGACGCTGGCTGCGGGCCGGGCAGCAACAGCCTGGCCTGGCGCAGTGCCGGAAGCCTGGTGACGGCGATGGATCTCAGCGCCCCGATGCTGGACGAAGCGCGGCGCAACCAGGCGGCCGACCACTATCTGCAGGCCGATATCGAAGCCATCCCCCTGGCGGACGGGCAGTTTAGCCTTGTCTGGAGCCATCTGGCGGTGCAGTGGTGCACCAGCCTGCCGCAGGCGCTGGCCGAGCTCTGGCGGGTGGCGAAACCCGGGGGCAAGGTGGCCTTTACCACCCTGCTGAAGGACTCTCTGCCGGAGCTGAATCAGGCCTGGCTTGCGGTGGACACGCAGCCGCACGCCAACCGTTTTCTGACCGGGGAACAGGTCGCCGGGGCGTTATCCGGCTGGCGGCACCGCTCTGCGATCCAGACCGTCACCCTGCTGTTTGACGATGCCCTCAGCGCCATGCAATCCCTGAAGGGGATCGGCGCCACCCATCTGCATGCCGGGCGGGCCGGGAAGCCGTTAACCCGCGGGCAATTGCAGACGCTGGCGCAGGCGTGGCCGCAGCGTGAAGGCAAATTCCCGCTCTCTTATCAACTTTTTCATGGAATTATCGAACGTGACTGAACGCTATTTCGTTACCGGCACCGACACCGAGGTCGGTAAAACCGTGGCCAGCACCGCACTGCTGCAGGCGGCGCGGGCGCTGGGCCGCAATACCGCAGGATACAAGCCGGTCGCCTCGGGGAGCGAGATGACCCCCGAGGGGCTGCGTAACAGCGACGCGCTGGCGCTGCAGCACAACAGCAGCGTGGCGCTCAGCTATCAGGCGGTAAACCCTTACACCTTCGCGGAGCCCACCTCGCCGCATATCATCAGCGCCGACGAGCAGCGCCCCATCGAATTCAGCGCGCTCACTGCCGGGCTACGTGCGCTGGAGAGCCAGGCCGACTGGGTGCTGGTGGAAGGGGCTGGCGGCTGGTTTACGCCGCTTTCAGACGAGCAGACCTTTGCCGACTGGGCGATTGCCGAGCGGCTGCCGGTGATCCTGGTGGTGGGGGTGAAGCTGGGCTGCATCAACCACGCGATGCTCACCGCCCAGGCGATCCGCCAGGCGGGGCTGCATTTTGCGGGCTGGGTGGCCAACGTGGTGGTGGCCCCCGGCAAACGCCACGGGGAATACATGGCGACGCTTAAACGCGTGCTGCCCGCACCGCTGCTGGGGGAGATCTCCTGGCTTGGCGACGAGGCCGACACCGCGGACATCGGGCGTTATCTCTCTCTTAACGCGCTGACGCCGTCGGCCCCATCCAGTGGGCGATAAGCGGGGCATCCAGCTCGCTGACCCGGCCCTGGGCCACGTTGCGCCCGCGATACAGCAGGCAAAAGCGATCTGCCACCCGGCGGATCAGCGACAGGTGCTGCTCGGCCAGCAGCACCGATAATCCCAGCTCGCGGCTAAGCCTGAGCAGCAGCTGCGCCAGCTTGACGCTAAACTGCTGGCTGGCGCCACGGCTGGGCTCGTCGAGGATCAGCAGGCGAGGGCGGGTCACCAGCGCGTTCGCCAGCGCCAGCTGATACTGCTGGTCGTCGTTAAGCCCTGACGCCCGCAGCTGGCGTAGCGGGTAAAGCTCCGGGAAGAACTCAAAAATATCGCTGCTCACCGGCCCACCTTCGTTCCCTTTCGCCATCCGCGCGATATGCAGATTCTCCTCTACCGTCAGCTGCGAAAAGATCCGCCGTTCCTGCGGCACAAAGCTAATGCCCGCGCCCGGGCTTAATTCGCAGGGGGAGGCCCCGGCGTCATGCCAGACCATCGAGCCGCTGGCGATGGGCAGCAGGCCAGCGATACAGCTTACAAGGGTTGTTTTCCCCATTCCGGGCAGCCCGACCACCCCGGTACAGACGCCGGGGGGCAGGTCGAGATCAACGTTCCACAGGGTGTGGCGATCCCCGTAATACTGATTCACGGCACGCAGGCTCAACATGGTGTTTCTCCTTAACAGACGTTGATGACCTCAGAAACACTGCAAGACTCTTGCCACCGCCCGTAAAAAGGCGATTAAACATCTCTTTTTCGGAATCCACTCAGAAAGCAGCCTCAGCGGGGAGGGAACCTGCACTACGTCGGTGCCACGAAGGGTGCGACTGGTGCAGCCACCATTTGAACGAAATGTGAGCAATCTCTCATCAATTCGTTATCTGATTTTCGGCATCAGATCGCCAAAATTGGGCGATAAAAATTTTTTACCGTCGCGCTGTGGGCAAAAACCGGGAATTAGCTGAGTCACGCTCCGTATGGCCTGGAAGCAGTTATCCACTATTCCTGTGGATAACCATGTGCATTAGAGTTAGAAAACACAAGGTAAGCGAGAGAATACGCGGCCTGCGCCTGAATTGATGCGAAACGCGTCTTTTTGAAAATTTGAAATTGAATCAAAGCGTTAAATAAAATCAATCTCTGTCATTAAACTGTCAACGTAATGCGCTAAAGTCCGGCGTCTCGCCTTGACAAATGTTAAAAATTAAAAAGTTCTGGGGATAACCCTGCATTGATGGAATTTTATCCCGTCTCAGCCTAAATTTTGTTCAACTTTGTTTGATTCCTGACCTGAGTGGCACAAAACAACGTGGTTGCCACTGGCTTTATATCCAGTATAATTTACTGGCAAAAATAGCCATCCAGAGTAAAATTACTCACCTGCCGTATCAACCATCATCAGGTCGCCGTTCATGAGTAAACCGTTCAAACTGAATTCCGCTTTCCGTCCTTCCGGCGATCAGCCTGAAGCGATTCGCCGTCTGAAAGAGGGGCTGGAGGATGGGCTTGCGCACCAGACGCTGCTGGGGGTGACCGGGTCGGGTAAAACCTTCACCGTCGCCAACGTGATCGCCGATCTGCAGCGCCCGACCATGGTGCTGGCCCCTAACAAAACCCTGGCGGCGCAGCTCTACGGCGAGATGAAGGAGTTCTTCCCCGATAATGCGGTGGAGTACTTCGTCTCTTACTACGACTATTACCAGCCGGAAGCCTACGTTCCGAGCTCCGATACCTTTATCGAAAAAGATGCCTCGGTGAACGAACACATCGAGCAGATGCGTCTCTCCGCCACCAAAGCGCTGCTTGAGCGCCGTGACGTGGTGGTCGTTGCCTCGGTGTCGGCGATCTACGGCCTGGGCGATCCGGATCTCTATCTGAAGATGATGCTGCACCTGACCGTGGGGATGATCATCGATCAGCGCGCCATCCTGCGCCGCCTGGCCGAGCTGCAGTACACCCGTAACGATCAGGCGTTCCAGCGCGGTACCTTCCGGGTGCGCGGCGAAGTGATCGACATCTTCCCGGCGGAGTCGGACGACTTTGCGCTGCGCGTGGAACTTTTCGATGAAGAGGTGGAGCGGCTGTCGCTGTTTGACCCGCTAACCGGGCATGTTGAATCTACCATTCAGCGCTTCACCGTCTACCCGAAAACCCACTACGTCACCCCGCGCGAGCGCATCGTGCAGGCGATGGAGGACATCAAGGTTGAGCTGGCGGATCGCCGTAAAACGCTGCTGGAGAACAATAAGCTGCTGGAAGAGCAGCGTATCAGCCAGCGTACCCAGTTCGATCTCGAGATGATGAACGAGCTGGGCTACTGCTCCGGTATCGAAAACTACTCCCGCTATCTCTCCGGTCGCGGGCCGGGCGAAGCGCCGCCAACCCTGTTTGATTACCTGCCGGCGGATGGTCTGCTGGTGGTGGACGAATCCCACGTCACCATTCCGCAGATTGGCGGGATGTATCGCGGCGACCGGGCGCGTAAAGAGACGCTGGTGGAGTACGGCTTCCGCCTGCCGTCTGCGCTGGATAACCGCCCAATGAAGTTTGAAGAGTTCGAGGCGCTGGCCCCGCAAACCATCTACGTGTCGGCAACGCCGGGCAACTACGAGCTGGAGAAATCGGGCGACGAAGTGGTGGATCAGGTGGTGCGTCCGACCGGCCTGCTGGATCCGATTATCGAAGTGCGTCCGGTTGCTACCCAGGTGGACGATCTGCTGTCTGAGATCCGCGCCAGGGCGGCCATCAACGAGCGCGTGCTGGTCACCACCCTGACCAAGCGCATGGCAGAAGACCTGACCGAATACCTCGAAGAGCACGGCGAGAAGGTGCGCTATCTGCACTCGGATATCGACACCGTGGAGCGTATGGAGATCATCCGCGATCTGCGCCTGGGCGAGTTCGACGTGCTGGTAGGGATCAACCTGCTGCGTGAGGGGCTGGATATGCCGGAAGTGTCGCTGGTGGCGATTCTGGACGCCGATAAAGAGGGCTTCCTGCGCTCCGAGCGATCGCTGATCCAGACCATCGGCCGTGCGGCGCGAAACGTCAACGGCAAAGCGATTCTGTACGGGGATAAGATCACCCCGTCGATGGCCAAAGCGATTAGTGAAACCGAACGCCGTCGCGAGAAGCAGCAGCGCTACAACGAAGAGCACGGCATCACCCCGCAGGGGCTGAACAAGAAGGTGGTGGATATCCTGCAGCTCGGCCAGAACATTGCTAAGACCAAAACCAAGGGCCGCGGCAAGTCGCGCTCACCGGTTGAGGCCGATACCGTGGCGCTGACGCCGAAAGCGCTGCAGCAGAAAATTCACGAGCTGGAAGGGCAGATGATGCAGCACGCCCAGAACCTCGAGTTCGAGGAGGCCGCGCAGATCCGCGACCAGCTGCATCAGCTGCGGGATCTGTTTATTGCGGCGTCGTAGGTAAAAGCAAAATGGCAGCCGAAGGCTGCCATTTTTAGGGTTTGCACCTTATCTCTGTGGGATGAGGAATCCCCAGTAATTTTCGTATGTTTACCGCGATGAAATAATTTCAGGATAATAAGGGATTTACAGCGACTACCTCGTCCGGCTGAAAATCGACGAAGCGTTGACCGCAGGCCGGGGCGAGGCGCAGGGATGCGCCGAGAGGGGGCGACCTACATGGATGTAGGATCGCCCCCGACCCTAAGCCTGCGGGAATAAGCTGAGTGCACCGCGAAGCGGCGATTTTCCTGGCCGGGAGCCGGGATTGCTAAGGGGGCGGCGGCGAGCCCACTTAGCACGTTCACGGGTGGCGTGGCTGACAGAGAAGCACAAAACATACAGTGAACGGAACCACCACCACAGTCACATGCTCCCCCTCACCCCAACCCTCTCCCTGAATGGAGAGGGGGCAGATCCTGCCATTATTTTTTGTGGGGATCCCTCACCCCTGTGGGAGAAGGCCGGGATGAGGGCATCAGACCGCACCAGCTTGTAGGTCCGGTAAGCGCAGCAATACAAACCGCACTCAACCCAACGCCTGTACCGCCTTCTCCAGCGCCACGCGCAACAGATGCCGGTCATGGCGATACTTAATGTCGCTGGCCTCAAGCGGCTCCTGCACCACCACCCGGCCTTCCATACCTAAGACATCCTCTTTCGGCCCGACCACCACCGCATCGATAATCTTTTTCCCCACGTACTGCTCCATCAGCGCCAGCTTGTCGGCCAGCGAAAGTCCCGCGGCAGCCGGGCTGAGCTCGCGGCCCAGATTACCGATATAGACCACCGGGGCAGGGGTGCGCCGCATTGCCTGGGCCAGCTCTTTAATCAGCAGCAGCGGCATCAGGCTGGTGTAAAAACTGCCGGGGCCGATAAGGATCAAATCCGCTTCGCCAATTGCCTCCACCGCTTCGCGGGTCGCCGGAACGGAGGGATAAAGCATCAGCTCCTTTGGCGGCGTGGGAAGCTGATCGATATTCACCTCGCCATACACTTCATGGTCGTTGCAGTCGATTGCCATCAGATCGACCGGAAGTTCGGACATTGGGATTAGAAACGCATCCACTTTAAGCAGGTTGCGAATTAAATTGATCGCCTCCAGAGGCCGCACGCTGAGGTGATCCAGCGCCTTTAACATCAGGTTTCCGAGGTTATGCCCGGAAAGTTCGCCATTTCCGCCAAAACGATACTCAAACATCGCCGAAGCCACGCTCTGTTCGGTGATAAGCTGATTCAGACAGTTGCGCATATCCCCCCAGGCGATACCGCCTTCGGAGCGCCGGATGCGTCCGGTTGAGCCGCCGTTATCGGTGGTGGTGACGATCCCGGTCAGGCGGGAGCCAAGCGACGACAACGAGGACATGACCCGGCCCAGTCCGTGGCCTCCGCCGAGAGCGACCACCCGGTCAAGATCCGCAAAAGTGCGATTGCGCATAAAAATTCCTTAATAAGACCAACGCGTAAACAGTAACTCAACTACTCCTAAATGACGATGCTGCGACCGGCTCAAAATGACGTATATCAATGCAAAAGTATGATAATTGAGTATTCTAATTCGAAATTGCACGATTAGCTCGCTATATACAAGTTTATATATCGAAAGCCGACGATAGCGAAACTCTGTTTAACAAGCTAATATCGGCATAACCACGTTTTCATTACTGAAAACATACACTCTAGCCCTGGCACCTGTGTCGACAGATATGGTGCCCTGGCCGTGGCGGTTTCGCCACCAGGGTACAGGAAGAAATGACTGTGCCTCCCGTATCAGGAAAGGTGTACATGGCTTCACAACTTACCGATGCATTCGCGCGTAAGTTTTTTTACCTGCGTTTGTCGATTACCGATGTGTGCAACTTCCGTTGCACCTACTGCCTGCCGGATGGCTACAAACCCGGCGGCGTCACCAATAACGGCTTTCTCTCCGTGGATGAAGTGCGCCGCGTCACGCGCGCGTTTGCCGCCATGGGAACCGAGAAGGTCCGTCTTACCGGCGGCGAACCCTCGCTGCGCCGGGACTTCACCGATATCATCGCGGCGGTGCGTGAAAATGACGCCATCCGCCAGATAGCGGTCACCACCAATGGCTATCGTCTGGCGCGCGATGTCGCGCAGTGGCGCGATGCGGGCCTGACGGCGATTAACGTCAGCGTCGACAGCCTCGATGCCCGTCAGTTTCATGCCATCACCGGCCAGGATAAATTCCACCAGGTGATGGACGGCATCGATGCGGCATTTGCTGCTGGCTTCGAGAAGGTGAAGGTCAACACCGTGCTGATGCGCGATGTGAACCATCATCAGCTGGACACCTTCCTGGCGTGGATCAAACCCCGCCGCATTCAACTGCGCTTTATCGAGCTGATGGAGACGGGTGAGGGCAGCGATCTCTTCTCCCGCCACCACATCTCCGGCATGGTGCTGCGCGATGAACTGCTCAGGCGTGGCTGGATCCACCAGCTTCGCCAGCGCAGCGACGGCCCGGCGCAGGTCTTCTGCCACCCCGACTACGAAGGGGAGATCGGGCTTATCATGCCGTATGAAAAAGACTTCTGCGCCAGCTGTAACCGCCTGCGCGTCTCGTCGGTGGGCAAACTGCACCTGTGCCTGTTTGGCGACGGCGGCGTCGATCTGCGCGATCTGCTGGCCGATGACGCGCAGCAGGCGGCGCTGGAAGGCCGCATTTCTGACGCGCTGATGCACAAAAAGCAGACCCATTTCCTGCATCAGGGCAACACCGGGATCACCCAGAACCTGTCATACATTGGCGGGTAATCGCTACAAGGAACCAGAAGATGAGTCAGGTAAGCGCTGAATTTATCCCGACGCGTATTGCTATTCTTACCGTTTCCGAACGCCGCGGCGAAGAGGATGACACCTCCGGGCACTGGCTGCGCGATGCGGCCCACGAGGCGGGGCATCACATTGTCGACAAGGCGATCGTGAAAGAGAACCGCTACGCCATTCGCGCGGAAGTGTCGCGCTGGGTAGCCAGTGACGACGTCCAGGTAGTGCTGATCACCGGCGGGACCGGTTTTACCCCGGGCGATCAGGCCCCGGAAGCGCTGCTGCCGCTGTTCGATCGCGAAATCGAAGGCTTTGGGGAAGTGTTCCGCATGCTCTCTTTTGAAGAGATCGGCACCTCCACCCTGCAGTCTCGCGCCGTCGCGGGGATCGCCAACAACACGGTGATTTTTGCCATGCCGGGTTCAACCAAAGCGTGCCGCACCGCCTGGGAAAACATCATCGCCCCGCAGCTGGATGCCCGCACGCGTCCCTGTAATTTCCATCCTCATCTGAAGAAGTAAGCTATGTCGCAACTGACCCACATTAACGCCGCTGGCGAAGCGCATATGGTGGATGTCTCCGCCAAGGCCGAGACCGTGCGCGAAGCGCGCGCGGAAGCGTTCGTCACCATGCTCCCGGAAACCCTGGCCATGATCGTTGACGGCAGTCACCACAAAGGGGATGTCTTCGCCACCGCGCGCATCGCCGGGATCCAGGCGGCAAAACGCACCTGGGAACTGATCCCGCTGTGCCATCCGCTGATGCTCAGCAAAGTGGAGGTCAACCTGCGGGCAGAGCAGGAGCATAACCGCGTGCGCATTGAGTCGCAGTGCCGCCTGACCGGGAAAACCGGGGTGGAGATGGAAGCCTTAACCGCGGCCTCCGTGGCGGCGCTGACCATCTACGACATGTGCAAAGCGGTGCAGAAGGATATGGTTATCGGCCCGGTTCGCCTGCTGGCGAAAAGCGGCGGTAAATCGGGTGATTTCAGGGCACAAGAGAATGATTAAAGTACTGTTTTTTGCGCAGGTGCGTGAGCTGGTGAACACCGACAGCCTGACGCTGGATATTCAGGTCGATACCGTAGAAGCGCTGCGGGCGCATCTGGCGGCGCAAAGCGACCGCTGGGCGCTGGCGCTGGACGCAGAAAAACTGCTGGCGGCGGTAAACCAGACGCTGGTGGAGTTCACCCATCCGGTGAAGCCTGGCGATGAGGTGGCCTTCTTTCCGCCGGTTACCGGGGGCTAAGATGGCAGAGACCAAAATTGTTGTCGAACCGGCGCGTTTTAATGTCGGCGCCGAATACAGCTGGCTGGCGGAGCGTGACGAAGACGGGGCGGTGGTCACCTTCACCGGCAAAGTGCGCAACCACAATCTGGGCGACAGCGTGAAGGCGCTGACCCTTGAGCACTATCCCGGCATGACCGAAAAGGCGCTGGCGGAGATCGTCGACCAGGCGCGCGAGCGCTGGCCGCTCGGCCGCGTCACCGTGATCCACCGCATCGGCGAGATGTGGCCGGGCGAAGAGATCGTCTTTGTCGGCGTGACCAGCGCCCATCGCGGCAGCGCCTTTGCGGCGGGCGAGTTCATTATGGATTATCTGAAAACCCGCGCCCCGTTCTGGAAGCGCGAAGCCACCCCAGAGGGCGATCGCTGGGTCGAGTCCCGCGACAGCGACAAGGAAGCCGCCAGCCGCTGGTAGCCGGATTGCCGGGATGTGTTAGGCTTTAACTGTGTGTCCACTTAAAAAGGAGTGCGTTATGGACAGATTTCCCCGTTCCGATTCCATCGTTCAGCAGAGCCGTACCGGGCTGCAAACCTACATGGCCCAGGTCTACGGCTGGATGACCTGCGGTTTGCTGCTCACCGCGTTTGTCGCATGGTTTTCCGCGAACACCCCTGCGGTGATGATGTTTGTCTTCTCCAGCAAGATCACCTTTTTTGGCCTGATTATCGCCCAGCTGGCGCTGGTGTTTGTCCTCTCGGGGCTGGTGCATAAGCTCAGCGCAGGGATGGCCACCACGCTGTTTATGCTCTATTCGGCCCTGACCGGCCTGACGCTCTCCAGTATCTTCATCGTCTACACCTACTCCTCGATTGCCAGCACTTTTGTGGTCGCGGGCGGGATGTTCGGCGCGATGAGTCTTTACGGCTACACCACCAAACGCGACCTGAGCGGGTTTGGCAATATGCTGTTTATGGCGCTGATTGGGATTGTGCTGGCGTCGCTGGTGAATTTCTGGCTGAAGAGTGAAGCGCTGATGTGGGCGGTGACCTATATCGGGGTGATTGTCTTTGTCGGACTGACGGCGTATGACACGCAAAAGCTGAAAAACATCGGTGAGCAGATCGACGTGCGCGACAGTTCAAACCTGCGCAAGTACTCGATTCTTGGAGCGTTAACCCTCTATCTGGACTTCATCAACCTGTTCCTGATGCTGCTGCGTATTTTCGGCAACCGTCGTTGATTGTGGTGCCCGGCGGCGCGTTGCTTGCCGGGCCTACAGAACCCGTAGGCCGGGTAAGCGCAGCGCCACCCGGCATAGCCCGCACTTACTTCACCATCTCTCTCTCGTTTTTGGCGCGTAATTTCTTCGCCCGGCTCTCCAGCACCAGATAACAGACCGTTGCCAGCCCCAGCGGCAGGAAGTAATAGAGCATGCGGTAGGCCAGCAGGGCGGCGATGATGGTGCCGTGAGAAACGTGCTCCCCCGCTAACAGGGCAATAAACACCGCTTCCAGCACGCCGATCCCGGCCGGGATATGAACAATTACCCCGGCGATACTGCTCACCAGCAGCACCCCCAGCACGAAGAAGTAGTTCACGTCTTCGCCCATCAATAGCCAGATAATCGCCCCCATCGCCATCCAGTTGGCGGCGGAAATCCCCATCTGCGCCAGCGCGAAACGCCAGGAGGGAAGCACCAGCTTCTGCCCCTTGATGGTCATATGACGCCGCTTAGCGAAGGCGCAGGCCCACAGGTAGAAAGCGATTACCAGCAGCAGCACGATGCCGAGAATGCGCAGCGTCGACTGATCGATATACCAGTGATCGGGCAACTGCACCACGCCCGCGGTGAAGATCACCCCGCCCAGCAGGATGTAGCCCAGCCAGTTGGTGGTGATACTCAGGGAGAAAATGCGGGTGATGGTGCCGCTGGGCAGCCCCAGGCGGGAGTAGAGCCGGTAGCGCATGCCGATGCCGCCAACCCAGGTACTCAGGGTCAGGTTAAAGGCGTAGCAGATAAACGACACCAGCATGACCTGACGCTTTGCCAGCTTATGCCCGCAGTAGACCCGCCCCAGCAGATCGTAACAGCCATACAGCAGGAAGCTCAGCACCACCAGGGCCACTGCGCCCATCAGCGACAGACGGTCGTAGTCGCGGATAACCTTCCATACTTCGGCCCAGTCGACCTTTTTGGCGTAAACCACCAGCAGCACCGCAACAGCAATGAAGAACACCCAGGTGAGGATCTTCTTTGCCAGATGCCAGCGCGAATGTTTTTTGCTCATCAGGGTTTTACCCCCGTATTGCCTGCCTCGACGCGATCCTGCGTCTCCATCTCAGGCTGTACCGGCGGCGGCACCTGCGCCAGCTTCGGCGTATGGGCCGGCAACCAGCCGACCAGCGCCGGGAAGTGGCGCAGGAAGTGGAACACCACCACGCTCTTGCCCAGATTCCACCAGGTGCGTTTCGGCACCATCGACTCATCCACCCGCACGCAGTCTTCGGCGATGATGGCGGTGAGGTTGTCGCGCAGGGTCTGGTTAAATTCGCGATCGTGAATGATCAGGTTGGCCTCCAGATTCAGCGACAGGCTGAGGGGATCAAGGTTGCTGGAGCCGACGGTCACCCAGTGATCGTCCATCAGCGCCACTTTCCCGTGCAGGGGACGGCGGCGATATTCGTAAATCTCGACGCCTCCTTTCACCAGATAGTTGTAGAGCAGACGCGCGCCCACCGTGACAATCGGCATATCCGGCTCGCCCTGCACAATCAGCCTGACCCGCACGCCACGCCGCGCCGCGTTGCGCATGGCGTGCAGCAGGCGATAGCCCGGGAAGAAGTAGGCGTTGGCGATGATCACTTCGCGCCGGGCATTGGCCAGCATCTTCAGATAGTGGCGCTCAATATCGTCCCGGTGCTCTTCGTTATCGCGCCAGATAAACAGCGCCTGGGCTTCGCCCGGTTTGGTGTTCTCTTCCGCGCGGTGACGCCGTTTCCACCAGCGACGAACCGCCGCTTTGCCGGGGAGATTTTCCACGACAAATTGCAAAATATCCTGCACCACCGGCCCTTCGACCTGGACGGCATAATCCTGCTTGGCCTCCGGGCCATAGTCCGACATATGTTCTGCGGAGTAGTTAATCCCGCCGACAAACGCCACCTGCTCATCCACCACCACAATTTTACGGTGCATGCGACGGAAGACGTTGGTGCGCATACCAAAAAGTGGCGGGCGCGGATCGTAGTAGCGGAATACCACCCCTGCCGAGGTCAGTTCCCCGACGAACTCGTCGCTGAGGTCGGGAGAGCCGTAGCCGTCGAGCAGCACTTCGATATGCACCCCGCGCTGGGCGGCGCGCAGAAGAACCGCATGCAGCTTTCGCCCTACGTTGTCTTCAAACCAGATAAAGGTTTCCAGCAGCACCCGGCTCTGGGCTTGCTCAATGGCGGCAAATACCGCCGGGTAATATTGATCGCCATTCTCCAGCAGCTTTATCCGGTTGCCGCTTTGCCATGAACATTTCATAGATGAATCTCCGCACTTAACGGCGCATGGTCGGAAAGGTGACGCCAGTTGCTCAGGGCCAGCGCGGTGGGGCTGCTGGCATGAGCGTTTTTGACATAGATCCTGTCCAGACGCAGCAGCGGGAACCTCACCGGGAAGGTGCGGGCAGGCCTGCCGTGGGCGAGGGTGAAGATCTCCTCCAGCCCGGCCTCCGCTTTTAGCGGATGGTTGGCGCGCTGGCGCCAGTCGTTAAAATCGCCCGCCACCACCACCGGCTCCCCTTCGGGCAGGCCGTTGACCCACTCGGACATCATCTGCAGCTGCGCCTGGCGATGCGCTTCGCGCAGGCCAAGGTGAACCGAAGCCACGTGCAGCGGCCTGTTCAGCTCCGGTATGCCGATCCGGCAGTAGAGCAGCCCGCGCTTTTCGCTCTCGCCCACCGACACATCATGATTTTCATAGTGTTCGATCGGGTAGCGGGAGAGAACGGCATTGCCGTGATGCCCCTCGGGATAGACGGCGTTGCGCCCGTAGGCATAATCGCTCCACATGGTGTCGGCGAGAAATTCGTAGTGGCTGGTATCGGGCCAGTTTTCCACATGCAGGGGATGCACTTCGTGCGCGCCCATCACTTCCTGCAGGCAGACAATATCCGCGCTGACGGTGCGCACGGCGTCACGCAGTTCGGGCAGAATGAAACGGCGGTTAAACGCCGCGAATCCTTTATGAATGTTGATCGTTAACACTTTAAGCGAAAAATGCCGGGTTTGTTGGGCCATACACTCCTTCCCGCGTCACTATCCTGATGAAAATAAAGTGTAGTCGTCGTCACAAAAAGGTGCTGTGTTACGGAATTTTCCGTAAAGTGCGATAGTCTGAACATGCAGAGTAAAATCCTTCAGGAGAGTGCCATGAAGTGGCAACAACGCATACGCGTCGCAACCGGCCTGAGTTGCTGGCAGATTATGTTGCATTTATTGGTCGTGGCCGTACTGGTAATGGCCTGGATGAGCGGGACCCTGGTGCGGGTCGGCTTAGGATTATGCGTGCTGTACGGCGTGACCGTCCTGTTGATGCTCTTTTTACAGCGTCATCATGAAGAGCGCTGGCGCGAAGTGGCGGATGTGCTCGAAGAGCTCACCACCACCTGGTATTTCGGTGCGGCACTGATTGTGCTGTGGCTGCTCTCCCGCGTGCTGCAAAACAACCTGCTGCTGGCCCTGGCAGGTCTGGCTATCCTCGCAGGACCGGCGGTCGTTTCCCTGTTAGCGAAAGACAAAAAGCTACGCGATATTGCGTCTAAACATCGCGTACGCCACTGAGCCCGTCACGGCCGCTATCACCAGTAGCGGCCACAAACTCCCCCACACAATATCCAGACTCGCATCCTTCAGATAGATCTGCTTGGTGATATCGGTAAAGTGCCGGATCGGGTTCACCCAGGTTAAATTCTGCAGCCACACCGGCATGTTCTCTACCGGCGAGACATAGCCCGAGAGCAAAATGGCGGGCATCATAAAGACGAACACCCCGATAAACGCCTGCTGCTGGGTCGAGCAGAGCGCCGAGATCAGCAGCCCAAACCCCACCAGCGACAGCCCGTAAATCACCATCGTGAAGTAGAAAAGCAGCAGCGATCCGGCAAAGGGAATGTGATAGGCCCAGATGCCAATCGCCAGCACGATGCTGGCCTGGAAGGTGGCGACAATCAGGGCCGGAACCGCCTTGCCGACGAAGATTTGCCAGGTGGACAGCGGGGAGACCAGCAGCTGATCGAAGGTGCCCTGTTCGCGCTCGCGGGCCACCGACAGCGAGGTGACGATCATCACCCCGATGGTGGTGATCATGGCGATCAGCGATGGCACCACAAACCATTTGTAGTCGAGGTTCGGGTTATACCAGTTGCGCACCACCAGCTCGCTGTTGTTCGGTTTCGGTTTGCCCTCCATCAGCTCCTGCTGATAATCCTTCACCACCTGTTGCAGGTAGTTGGCGGCAATCTGCGCGCTGTTGGAGTTACGCCCGTCGAGGATCAGCTGCATCGGCGCCGTCTGCAGGGTGTCGAGATTGCGCGAAAAATCGGCCGGGAAGCGCACCAGCAGCAGCGCCTTTTGCGTGTCGATGGTGGGCTGGATCTCCTGCGGGCTCTTCAGGAGCAGCACATGGGTAAAGGCTTTGGCGCGGGCAAAGCGCTGGGTCAGCTCCACCGAGTGTTTGCCGTTATCTTCGTTATAGATGGCGATGGTGGCGTTCGTCACCTCCAGCGTCGCCGCCCACGGGAACAGCAGCACCTGGATCAGCACCGGCAGAATCAAAATCGCCCGGGTCTGCGGCTCGCGCAGCAGCGACTGCAGCTCTTTGCGGATCAATGTCCATAAACGGTGAAACATAATAGCTCCTCAAAACGCCACAAAATCAACAGGCCCCGTAGGCCCGGTAAGCGCAGCGCCACCGGGCACAACCGGTGCACAACGCCTAATCCAGCCGCCGTTTGGTTTTCATCCACGTCAGCCCAATAAACATCACCGCTGACGCAATCAAAAACAGCAGGTTCACAATCAACACCACCGGGATATTGCCCGCCAGGAACAGGCTTTGCAGGGTGCTGACGAAATAGCGCGCCGGGATGATGTAGGTCACCGCGCGGATCACCGCCGGCATACTGTCGATCTGGAAAATAAAACCGGACAGCATAATCGACGGCAGAAACGCGGCGTTCAGCGCCACCTGGGCGGCATTAAACTGGTTGCGGGTGATGGTGGAGATAAGCAGCCCCATCCCCAGGGTGCTGAGTAAAAACAGGCTGGTGATGACGAACAGTATGAGCAGCGAGCCGCGATAAGGTACGCCGAGAATAAAGACTGACACCAGCATGCAGAGCAGCATCGCCAGCATCCCGAGGAAGTAGTAGGGGATCAGCTTGCACAGCAGCAGCTCCGTGCGCGTCACTTCGGTGGAGAGCAGCGCCTCCATGGTGCCGCGCTCCCACTCGCGGGCGATCACCAGCGAGGTCAGAATAGCGCCGATCACCGTCATGATAATGGTCACCGCGCCGGGGATAATAAAGTGCTGGCTGATGGCCGCCGGGTTAAACCAGTACCGGGTCTGGACGTCGATTAATGGCTCGAATTTTTCGCCGCGATCTTCCGCCCGCTGCATCTGCCACAGCTGCCAGATCCCTTCCGTATAGCCCTGCACAAAGTTGGCGGTGTTGGGCTCGCTGCCGTCGGTGATTACCTGGATGGGGGCGGTGTCGTTCGCCTGCGCCATGCGGGCCGCGAAATCCACCGGGATGACAATCAGGCCGCGAATGCGCCCGGCCTGCATCATCTGGGTTAACTGCTGGCGATCGTCGCTGATGGTGGCGTCGATATAGGGCGAGCCGGTCAGAGTATGGGTAAAGTCGAGCGCCTCTTCGCTGTGCTGCTCCAGCAGAATGCCGACCCGCAGCTTGCTGGAGTCGAGGTTAATCCCGTAGCCAAAGATAAACAGCAGCAGCAGGGGGATCACCACCGCAATCAGCCAGCTGCTGGGGTCGCGGACGATCTGCCGCGTCTCTTTGATGCACAGGGCGCGGACCCGACGCCAGGAGAGGGCGGTATCAGACATGGCCGTGCTCCTTATCCCAGTCGTTGATGAGCGTAATAAACGCCTGTTCCATGGTGGGGTCGGGCTGCTGCTCGTCTGCCACCTGAGCCTTAAGATCGTCCGGCGTGCCGTGGGCAATCAGCTTGCCGCGATAGACCAGCCCAATCCGGTCGCAGTACTCCGCCTCATCCATAAAGTGGGTGGTGACCATCACCGTCACCCCTTTTTCCACCATGCTGTTGATATGCAGCCAGAACTCCCGGCGGGTGAGGGGATCGACGCCGGAGGTGGGTTCGTCGAGAAACAGAATGTCCGGCTCATGCATCAGGGAGCAGGCCAGCGCCAGCCGCTGCTTGAACCCGAGTGGCAGCGCGTCGGTGGCCTGGCCAGCCACCTGGCGCAGGCCAAAGGCCTCGCTCATGCGGGCGATTTTTTCACTCTGCGCCCGCCCGCGCAGCCCGTAGACGCCGGAGAAAAAGCGCAGGTTCTGCTCCACGGTCAGGTTGCCGTAGAGGGAGAATTTTTGCGCCATATAGCCCAGATGCTGGCGCGCCTTGCCGGAGCTGACCTTCAAATCCATGTCCAGCACCAGCGCTTTACCGGCGGTGGGCACCAGCAGGCCGCACATCATTTTAAAGGTGGTGGATTTGCCCGCGCCGTTGGGGCCCAGCAGGCCGAAGATTTCGCCGCGTTTCACCGCAAAGTTCACATCATCGGTGGCGGCAAAATCACCGAACTTTTTGGTCAGGGATTTCGCCTCAATCACCGTCTCGCCGGGCGTGCCCTCCACGGTATGCAGAATGGCCCCCAGCGGCGATTCGGCGGTGCCTGCGCCGCCGAGGAGATCGATAAAGGCATCTTCGAAGCGCGGGGCGGTCTCTTCGATAGCTAGATCCGGCAGATCCGCGTTATGGCGCAGATCGTCAGTGCTGGCCTCTTTTTTGAGGATCACCCGCACCGATTTCCCCTGGATCATGCCGTCGCTCACCTGAGGCAGCTTCAGCACCCGTTGCAGCAGGCGGCGGTTGTTCTCATGGGGAGAGTGCAGCAGCACGCTGCGCCCGGTCATGCTCTGCGTGAGTCTGGTAGGGTCGCCCTGATAGAGCAGCTCCCCTTCGTTCACCAGCAGCACGTCCCGGCACTGCTCCGCTTCGTCGAGATAGGAGGTGCTCCAGAGGATCAACATCCCGTCGCCCGCCAGCTCGTGCACCATCTGCCACAGCTCGCGGCGGGAGATAGGGTCGACGCCGACGCCGGGTTCGTCCAGCAGCAGTACCTTCGGTTCCCCCACCAGGGTGCAGGCCAGCCCCAGCTTCTGCTTCATACCGCCGGAGAGCTTGCCCGCCAGCCGCCCGGTGAAGGGGCCCAGCGAGGTAAACTCAAGCAGGCGCTGAAAGGTTTTCTCCCGCGTTTCACCGGTGACGCTGCGCAGGTCGGCGTAGAGGGTCAGGTTCTCCATCACCGTCAGATCTTCATACAGGCCGAACTTCTGCGGCATATAGCCCAGCATGGCGTGCAGGGCGCGATCGTCCTGGACCGGATCCAGCCCCAGCACGCTGGCGGTACCTTCGTCGGGTTTCAGCAGCCCGGCCAGCATGCGCATCAGGGTGGTTTTGCCCGCGCCGTCCGGGCCGACCAGCCCGGTGACGTAGCCCTTCTGCAGCGTGCAGTCGAGGGGCGCGACGGCGGGTTTGTCCATCCCGGCAAAGCGTTTCACCAGGCCGGTAAGCTGGATCACCGCATCACTCATGGGTTTGCCCGTTGTCGAAGCTGACGGTCACCGGCATCCCCTGGCGCAGGGCGTCGTCGGCATCGGTGACGACAATGCGCAGGCGATAGACCAGGTCGGTGCGCAGGTCCGGGGTTTCAACGGTTTTTGGCGTAAATTCGGCGGTGGGGGAGACAAAGCCGATTTTCCCGCGATACGGCTTGTCCGGGCGACCGTCGGTATAGAGCAGCACCTCGCGCCCCGGTTTAGCCTCTCTGAGGCTGGCTTCGTTCACATAGGCCCGCACCCACACCGGGCGGGTGAGCGACAGGGTCAGCACCGTGCTGCCTGCGTTGAGCATGCTGCCGGGCTCCACGGCGCGGGTCATCAGCGTGCCGTTGGCCGGGGCGACCAGCGTGGTGTCGTGCAGATCCAGCTCGGCCTGTGCCAGCTGGGCCTGAGCCTGTTCGAGGCTGGCTTTGGCCTGGGCGATATCCTGCTCGCGGTTACCGGAGCGATACTGACGCAGCTTGTCCTGAGAAGATTTCAGGGTCGCCAGAGCCTGATCCCGCGAGGAGCGGGCGTTCTCCAGATCGTTGGCCGATACGGTGCGGCTTTTCCACAGCCCCTGCTGGCGATTGAAGAAGTTCTGCGCGTAGTCATAGGCGGCCTGCGCCTGCTTAACGGCGGCGGCGGCCTGGGCCACCTCTTCGTCACGGTAGCCCGCCTGCATTAAGTCGTACTGCGCCTGGGCCACGGCTACGCCCGCTTTGGCCTGCAACAGGGCGTTCTGGTACGGAGCTTTATCCAGCTCGCCGAGCGTCTGCCCGGCGGTGATGGCATCGCCTTCATCCACGCTCAGATCCGCCAGCCGTCCGCCAACCCGGAAGCTCATATTCACGGTGCGGATATCGACGTTCCCGTACAGGGTCAGCGTTTTATCCTGCTGGCTCTGATACCACAGCCAGCCGCCGATACCGGCTGCCAGCACAACCACCACGGCCACAATAATGGCGACAGGTTTCTTCATGACTCCAGGCTCCTTTGCGTTAAGCCCTGCAGGATCAAATCCACATGACAGGTGATGACCTGACTAATCTGCAGCGCTTTATCCTCATCAAATTCGGTCCAGCCGGTGCGTAACAGAATGGTCTCCCGCCCGAGACGAAAGGCGAGCACTTCCCCCAGCAGGGCGTGGGTATGCAAAATGGTCTGCGTATCCTGCGCGTCGCGGCCGGTATAGGCCGCCACCAGCGGGGTCAGGTGGGTGTGCATCGGGGCGATAACCTGAGCGTGCACCAGCTGATAGGCGGCGGAAGGCGAGAGCTGCTCCCGTGAGATAAACTTGCTCAGGTTCAGCGTATCGTCATGGGTCAGCAGCTGGATCATGTTGTTGCAGGCGTTAAGGATCAGCCCGCGAATGGCGGCGCGATCCGGTTCAGGCTCTGCCAACAGCGCGGTGGCTTCCTCCACATGCGGGCGAAAATGGCCGCCAATGAAGTCGGCGATCCACTGGGCGCAGGCGAGGTAAAGATCCTCTTTCGAGCCAAAATAGTAGGTAATGGCGGCGATATTCTGCCCGGCCTGGGCGGCGATATCGCGGGTGGTGGCATGCAGCCCATATTCGCCAAACTGCGCCAGCGCTGCGGCGATTAACTGGCTTTTGGCCTGCTCGCCTTTGGTGGTGGTCGGGATCGGATTCATAGCAGCACACAAAATTAATCAATCGATTGATTAAGATTATGACTGTTTTTTGACCTTGTCCAGTTTTGTTGCCTGGGGAAATCGCCTCCGACGGGATAATTTATGCGCCATGTCACAAAAGCTGCTACACTCCGCTGCTTCGCGACACCGTGGTTTTTGTCCTTCTATTTGTCACTATCTCCCTGAAAACTACACCTGAAAATGGTCGGGGCGGTTCGGAGTTGTTATGTCTTTTGATACCCTTGGCCTGGACCCGGAAATTCTGCGCGCTGTAGAAGAGCAGGGCTACCGCGAACCTACCCCTATTCAGCAGCAGGCCATTCCCGCCGTGCTGGCCGGTCGCGATCTGATGGCCAGCGCCCAGACCGGCACCGGTAAAACCGCCGGCTTTACCCTGCCGCTGCTGCAACGCCTGATCCAGAAAGAGCCGCACGCCAAAGGCCGTCGCCCGGTGCGCGCCCTGATCCTGACCCCGACCCGTGAACTGGCCGCCCAGGTGGGTGAGAACGTGCGTGAGTACAGCCGCTATCTCAACATCCGCTCGCTGGTGGTGTTCGGTGGGGTGAGCATTAACCCACAGATGATGAAACTGCGCAGCGGCGTGGACGTGCTGGTGGCGACCCCGGGCCGTCTGCTCGACCTGGAACACCAGAACGCCGTGAAGCTCGACAGCGTGGAGATCCTGGTCCTCGATGAAGCCGACCGCATGCTCGACATGGGCTTTATCCACGATATTCGTCGCGTGCTGGCAAAACTGCCTGCCCGCCGCCAGAACCTGCTTTTCTCTGCCACCTTCTCCGATGAGATCAAAGGCCTGGCCGAAAAACTGCTGCACAACCCGCTGGAAGTGGAAGTGGCGCGTCGCAACACCGCCTCCGAGCAGGTGACCCAGCATGTGCACATGGTTGACAAAAAGCGCAAGCGCGAGCTGCTTTCCCAGATGATTGGCGAAGGCAACTGGCAGCAGGTGCTGGTCTTCACCCGTACCAAGCACGGTGCTAACCACCTCGCAGAACAGCTGAACAAAGACGGGATCCGCAGCGCGGCCATCCACGGCAACAAGAGCCAGGGGGCACGTACCCGCGCGCTGGCCGACTTTAAATCCGGCGACATCCGCGTGCTGGTGGCAACCGACATCGCCGCCCGCGGCCTGGATATCGAAGAGCTGCCGCACGTGGTGAACTACGAGCTGCCGAACGTCCCGGAAGATTACGTTCACCGTATCGGTCGTACCGGTCGCGCGGCGGCCACGGGCGAAGCGCTGTCGCTGGTCTGTGTCGATGAACTCAAACTGCTGCGCGACATCGAACGCCTGCTGAAAAAAGAGATCCCGCGTATTGCCCTCGACGGCTATGACGTGGACCCGTCGATCAAAGCCGAGCCGATCCAGAACGGACGTCAGGGCGGTCGTGGTCAGGGCGGTGGACGCGGGCAGGGCGGCGGCGGTCGCGGTCAGCAGCCACGCCGTAGCGAAGGCGGCGCGCCGAAAGCGGCCAGCAAGCCACCGCGTCGCGACGGTGATGCGAAACCGGCAGGTGAAGGCCAGCGCCGACGCCGTCCGCGCAAACCTGCCAGCGCGCAGTAATCTGGAAGCCCGGTCGTAAAGCCGGGCTTTTCTTTTGCGGCTCGCTTAAGAAAGTGCCACAATAGTGGCTGTTTATACAGTATTTCAGGTTCATCATGGCTTTAACCGCCGCGCTGAAAGCGCAAATTGCCGCCTGGTATAAGGCGCTGCAACAGCAGATCCCCGACTTTATTCCCCGCGCTCCGCAACGGCAGATGATTGCCGATGTGGCAAAAACACTCGCCGGTGACGAGGGTCGACATCTGGCAATTGAAGCCCCGACCGGGGTCGGTAAAACCCTCTCCTACCTGATCCCCGGCATCGCCATTGCCCGGGAAGAGCAAAAGACGCTGGTGGTGAGCACCGCCAACGTCGCCCTGCAGGATCAGATCTACAGCAAAGACCTGCCCCTGCTGCGCAAAATTATCCCCGAGCTGCGCTTTACCGCGGCCTTCGGGCGCGGGCGCTATGTCTGCCCGCGCAACTTAGCGGCGCTGGCCAGCACCGAACCCACCCAGCAGGATCTGCTGGCGTTTCTCGATGACGAGCTGACCCCCAACAACAAGGCCGAGCAAGAGCAGTGCGCGAAGCTGAAAACCGATCTGGACGGTTACAAATGGGATGGCCTTCGCGATCACACCGATCAGGCCATCAGCGACGATCTGTGGCGCAGGCTCAGCACCGACAAGGCCAGCTGCCTGAACCGCAACTGCCACTATTATCGCGAATGCCCGTTCTTTGTCGCCCGCCGGGAGATCCAGGAGGCCGAAGTGGTGGTCGCCAACCACGCCCTGGTGATGGCGGCGATGGAGAGCGAAGCCGTCCTGCCGGACCCGAAAAACTTGCTGCTGGTGCTGGATGAAGGCCATCACCTGCCGGACGTCGCCCGCGATGCGCTGGAGATGAGCGCCGAAATCACCGCCCCGTGGTTCCGCCTGCAGCTGGATCTGTTCTGCAAGCTGGTGGCGACCTGCATGGATCAGTTCCGCCCGAAGACCATTCCGCCGCTGGCGATCCCGGAGCGCCTCAGCGAGCACTGCGAAACGATATACACCCACATCGCCTCGCTGAATAACATCCTCAATCTCTATCTTCCTGCCGGTCAGGAGGCAGAGCACCGCTTTGAGATGGGTGAACTGCCGGATGAAATCATGTCTCTTTGCCGCGAACTGGCGCAGCTTATCGAAAAACTGCGCGGGCTGGCGGAGCTGTTTTTAAACGATCTGAGTGAAAAAACCGGCACTCACGACGTGGTGCGTGTCCACCGGGTGCTGCTGCAGATGAACCGCGCCCTGGGCATGTTTGAAGGGCAGAGCAAGCTGTGGCGGCTGGCGTCGATGGCTCAGGCCTCCGGCGCCCCGGTCACCAAGTGGGTGACGCGGGAAGTCAGAGAGGGGCAGGTGCACCTCTTCTTCCACTGCGCCGGGATCCGCGTCAGCGATCAGCTGGAAAAGCTGCTCTGGCGCAGCGTCCCGCACGTGGTGGTCACCTCCGCCACGCTGCGCTCCCTGAACAGTTTCTCGCGGTTGCAGGAGATGAGCGGCCTGAAGGAGAAAGCGGGGGATCGCTTTGTGGCGCTTGATTCGCCATTCAACCACTGCGAGCAGGGCAAAATCGTCATTCCGCGCATGCAGTATGAGCCGCTGATCGACAACGAAGAGCAGCACCTGGCCGAGATGGCGGCCTACTTCCGCGAACAGCTGGAGAGCAAAAAGTACCCCGGCATGCTGGTGCTGTTCGCCAGCGCCCGGGCGATGAATCTGTTTTTAACCTTTGTTACCGACCTGCGCCTGCTCCTGCTGGTGCAGGGGGATCAGCCCCGCTACCGGCTGGTGGAGCTGCACCGCAAGCGCATTGAGGCCGGGGAGCGCAGCGTGCTGGTGGGGCTCCAGTCCTTTGCCGAAGGGCTGGATCTGAAAGGGGATTACCTGACCCAGGTCCATATTCACAAGATTGCCTTTCCGCCTATCGACAGCCCGGTGGTGCTCACCGAGGGCGAGTGGCTGAAAAGCCTGAACCGCTTCCCGTTTGAGGTGCAGAGCCTGCCCGCGGCGTCGTTCAACCTGATCCAGCAGGTCGGGCGTCTGATCCGCAGCCACAGCTGCTGGGGCGAAGTGGTGATCTACGATAAACGTCTGCTGACCAAAAACTACGGCAAACGGCTGTTAAACGCTCTGCCAGTCTTCCCTATCGAGCAGCCAGAAGTGCCTGAGGTAAAAAAACGCCCGGCAAAACTGGCCGCCGGGCTGAAGAAAAGCGTCCATGCTAAGAGGCGCGGTCCTACTGGTAAGTGAAGGTAATCAGCACCACGCTGGTAAACTGTCCGGCGGTGACGGGGGTTTGCGAGGTGTAATAGCGCGCCGCCATCGGAAAATCAGCGCTGTGGGTGACCGGGTCGATCACCGCATTAAATCTCGCTTGCGGGGCCAGAATGATGGAGTCGGTGCGATCTGCCAGCTCCAGCGCCAGTCCTGTTGCCGTACCGGTGTTGGCAAACTTGAACGGGTGGTGTTGATCACGCTGCCCGTCGACGCTGATGGTCGCCAGCGCCAGGTTTGGCGGGCAGTTCGACAGGGTAATATCAAAATTCTTCCACTCTCCGACATCACCGATGGCCTTAAAATCACTGGCGATGGCCTGACCCAGGTCAACCACCTTGTTCTGGCTGGTGCTGTCCAACTGACAGGCGGTGTCGTAAATATTGCCCTGGATGCTGAGAGACACATCGGTGGCCTGCGCGCAGGCGCTGGCAAGCAGGACTAAAAGGGCGACGTATTTCATCGGAGTCCTCTTCATCGGTATTCAATGTCGATGGTGGCGACGACGTTGGCTTTGCCTGCCGTCACCGTATCGCTGAGCTGGTAATACTGTGCCTGGAAGGGCAGGCTGAACGGCTGGCCCGGCACCGTCTGGTTGCCAAACGGGACCGGGTAGTCGTAGCGCATCCCCGCGCCGCCCACCAACAGTCTTACGCCCACGCCGGTGGCGCTGTCGCTGCCCGGGACGAGGTTCAGCACATCGTCACCCGGGTCAATGTTTGTCGCCCCGTTGGGGCTGGTGATTTGAGCGGTCATCGTCTCCACGGCGTTACAGGTGGCGTTCAGGCTGAACGTTTTCCAGCCGGTGTAACTTCCTACCCGGGTGAACTGGGTTACGGGGAAATCCCCCAGATTAACGATCAGGCTGGATTGATCCACCGAGCAGGTTGTCGCCTTCAGCGCCAGATTACCGCCATAGCGCACGGCATTCAGATGCCCCAGCTGTTCATCGGGATAGATCCCAAGCGACCAGATGCCGTTGCGTATGGTCATCGTCTGCTGGCTGCTGGTGTTCGCCGTTTTAACCAGTTGCAGGGTCAGAGGCACATTAAAGCTGCCGGAGCCATCATTGCTGACGTATCCCAGCGGTGTACTTCTGCTGTCGCAGTGGGCGGCGCGGCCGCGCACCGGCTGCCCGGCGCTGTTCAGCAGTTCAATACCAATCCCCTCCACGCCGGTGCGGTACACCCCCGGCATGCCCGGCACCTCTTCCCCTTCACCGAGATGGCAGGCGGTAATGGGTTTTCCGCTGTCGGCAGCGTCGCAACTGCCTTTCACCGTATGCGAGCGGGCAGAGCCGGGAATGACGCTACCGACGGTCAGGGTGTCAGACACCGTCAGCGTGCCCGGCGTACCGTTCCAGGGCAGATCCGCCGTGGTACAGGCCGCTTTCGCCTGGGGCATAAACAGCCACAGGGCGGCAAACAGGGCCAGCACGCCGCTAAATCGCAGTGGTTTCATCTTCTCTCCTCGCCGTTCAGACGCATTGCGCGGTGGCGTTGATCACCGGATCGCTTGAGTGGGACGGCAACTGATAGTGGGCGGAGCAGTGGGCGCTGGCGCCTCTGCCCCAGCTGACGTTGACCGTGCCGCGCTCACGCATCCCGGTCAGGTAGACCTGTCCGCCGTCGCCGACAATAAACTCGCCATTCTCATGGGCCGGGGCGGCGGTGGCGCCAAACGGCACCGGATGCCCGTCGGACCGGGTGAGGGTCAGCAGCACCCGGCTGCCAACGCGAGTATCAAAGCTGGCGCGCACCACCGCCCCCCGGGTCGGGGTAACCACTTTCGTTGCCTGACCGACGTCCGCCCCTGAAGGCAGGCTTTCGGTATCCAGGGTGACGGTGTTGTGATGGTAGGGCGTAACGTAGGGCACGATGGCGTAGCCGCGATAGTCGGTTTTGACCCCGGTCTGGTTGTCGACCCCGGTTCCGCTGGCACCCGGCGCCTCGACCAGCGCCACGGTATCGCCCATCGGCTGGCCGAAGGTGACGCCGTGAGCATGGGCAATCACGCTGCCCTGCACGGCGACATTAAGCTGGTGCTGCTGGTTATCCTGGGAATACCCGGCCGTCATCTCGCCGTAGGTCGCTTTGTAATCGGTATTCAGGTTGCTGCTGTAACCCGAGTTGTGGCTGTGGCCCTGCTGCACGCCCCAGCTGAGATTGTTGCCGGCAAGGGCGGTGCCGCTCAGGCCGACGCTCTGGGTAGTGTCATGTTTGCTGTTGTTGAGGGTGTAGTTAACCCAGGTATTTTTCAGCCAGTGATCCAGCGGCACCGAGACGTTCAGGCCGATGGTCTGTTCGTTTTTCTGCTCATCATCGTCCTCGTTATCCTGGGTATTTTTGCTCAGGCCGTAGTTGAGGCCGTAGCTGATGCCGTTCCAGCTGCCGTTATAGCCCACGCTAAGCGAGGTCATGCTCTGGTCGCTGTGCCAGTAGTTTTCTTTCACCAGACTCAGGGTCAGCGAGCCCAGCGAACCGCCCAGCGACTGATCGACAGTAGCCTCCTGACGGTCGCGGCGCCCGTCGGGCGGCGTCCAGTCGTCATCTTTGGTGTAAGAGTTCATCACATCCGACATCGTGGCGTATCCGTCGCTGTTGTAGCGATAACCGGCCAGCGAAAAGTGGGTGCCGGTGGTGGCGAAGTCTTTGCTGTAACGCACCCGCCAGGCGCGGCCCTGGGTGGACTTTTCCCCCTGCATGCGCAATTTCGCTGCGGTCACATCCACCGAAAACGCCCCGAGGTCGCCGATGTTTTTCCCGGTGCCGAGCGCCAGGGCATCGTAATACTGACTGGTCTGCATGCCGCCATAGAGGGTGATATCGTACGGCAGGCCGTAGATCCCGGTGCCCTGCAGGAACGGCGTTTTCTCCACGCTGTCGTCATAGCTGCGATAGCGTCCGCCGGTCAGGCTGTATTTGAATCGTCCTTCACGCTGCAACACCGGCACCGAGGCGTAAGGCACCACAAAGTGCTGCTCGCTGCCGTCGGTCTCTTTCACGGTGACGTTCAGATCCCCGCTGCCCCCGGTGGGGTAGAGATCGTTAATCTCGAACGCCCCCGGGGCGACATAGTTCTGATAGATCACATACCCGTTCTGGCGAACCACCACCTGGGCATTGCTGTGCGCCACGCCACGAATGCGCGGCGCGAAGCCTTTCATGCTGTCCGGCAGCATATCGTCATCCGAGGCGATCTGCGCCCAGGTGAACGACAGGCTGTCAAACACGTCCGACGGGGTCGAGCTTTGCCCGAAGGTGACGACGCTGCCCAGCGACAGGATGTTGCGCTGGGCATAGCTGTACACCGAGGACAGATCGCGCTGCGTCGAGTCATCGTCCCGGGTCTGGCTCCAGGTGGTGTAGTTGCGAAAACGCCAGGCACCCAGATTCACCCCCGGACGCAGGTTCAGGTATTCGTTGCGCTGATGACTTCCGTCATCACCCCGGCTATGGGTATCCCCGGCGGAGTAGCTGTAGTTCAGCAGAAACGCGTTGATGCCGTTGTCCATCTCTTCCGGGGGCACATACCCGTGCGGAACCGGGATGATGGCCGCCTGCGGGATGCTCAGCAGCAGCTGCTGCTGGCCGGGTCGGAAGGTGGCGCTGGCGTCTGGTAACCCAGAGAGATCGACACAGTCATCACCCTTTGTGACGCTGAATTTATCGCTCTGGATACCCAGGCTTTTGAGGGTCTCCACGGACAGGCAGGGCTGGAGGATGCTCTCTCCTTTTACCGACTTTTGCAGCTCAAAGGTGATTTTCTTGTTGGCGATTTTGTTGTTATTCACATACACATCCACCTGGTACTCCCCCGGCGCGATACCCGGGCCCGACTCGTACAGCGAGAGGTCGGGTTTGCCCTGGTCGGGGGCGTCGATATCAAGCATTGCCGGGTTGAAGTAGTCCTCCGCCAGCACCTGCTGCACGCCAAGGCCCAGCGCCGCACAGCCCAGCGCAATGCGCAGGGTGCGGGCATGGTTACGTGGCGCTTTGGTTGTATAGTCCCAGGGCATGGCGGTTCCGGCAGTTACTGGAGGCTGGCAGACCAGGCGTGGCTCACCGCGCCATAGTCGTTGATGATTTTCCAGCTGACGCGGGTAGCGCTGATCCCACCCGGCACGGCGAAATGCGCGTCGCTGTCGGGGGCGACCCAGCTGATATTGTCGACTTTTTTGCCGCCCAGCGTGATCTCCTGGAAATTCATGTAAAACGGCGTCGGGTTGCTGACGATGAGATTGTTGCCCTGTTTATGCCAACGCAGTTTATCCGCCACCTCGTCCGGTTTACCGGCGATCCCCTCCGGGCGGTAGATCAGCTTAATGCGCGTTTTGATGGCAATTTGCAGGGTGTTGGTGTTCTCGTGATGCGCGGTGGACGGAATCGATTTGATGTTAAGCCAGTAGAGCGATTCGCGATCGGTGGGCAGATTGCCGCCGGTATGCACCACGCGCAGGACATTGTCCTGGTGGCCATCCAGACGGAACAGCGGCGGTGTGATCAGGAACGGCGCTTTTTCCCGGGCGTGATCCTGGCTCTCTACCCAGGATTGCACCAGGTAGTCGAGGTTATCGGGGTTAGAAATTCCCAGCGACGCTTCTTTTTTATCTCCCTGATAAATTAAGCGGGTCCCTTCAATAATGACCCCGGCGTGCGCGGCGGTTGTCATTAATAACAGGGAGGCGATCAAAACAGATTTACGCATGACGGGACTCTGAATCAAAAAGAACGGCGCCCGGTCGCATAACCAGGCGCCGCCTTATTAGTTGTACATAACGGTAAAGGTGGAGACGGCATTAGCCGGGCCGGCGGTGATGGTGCTGCCGGTCTGGATATAGCGTGCGCCAAAGACCAGATCGTTGGTGGTAGTGCCCGACTGCAGCGTATAGCTGGTGGACGGGCTGTATAAGCTCAGTGGATTCTCGGTTTTGTCCAGCAGCTGGATACCGACACCGGTCGCCGCGCCGGTACCCGGCGTGACGGCCAGTACGTTGGCATTGGTGCTGTCAGCAGAGCCGCCGAAGGTGATGGCGGCGCTGGTGATGGTTTCCGGGCAGTCTTTCAGCTGAATGTCGAAACGGGTGGCCGACGTGGTGGAGCCCGAGCCGGTAAAGGCCGTTTGCGACACTTTGCCCAGGGAAACATCCAGCGGGCTGCTGACGCCGTTGACCACCTGACAGGCGGAATCGATGATTTCGCCGGTGAAGTTAATTTGCCCCTCGCCGCTGTTTGCAGCCCAGGCAGAGACAGAACAACATAACGCAGTGGCAATAAAAGTGCCGGTAACGATTTTACGCATAATAATTCCTGAATAAATGCCGGTGTTAATAACATCCGTTGTGATTAATTGATAAATAAAGGGGCGAAACTTTATTGGCGCTAATTTACGTAAGTTTTGGTTGGCTATTAACTACTGCCCTGGCCACTAATGATTTGAATTGGGGTTGTATTATTATTTTTTCTTTAATTACAGAATGATGGCTTGAGATGGAGGGGAAAGGCGGCGCAAAATCGATAAGAGAAATGTCTGTCCGCCGTCACCTTATCGACGCTATAGTGTTAATAAGATGTCGCAAGGAGAGTTGTCGTGGATTATCGCAAAATTATCAAAGAGGTTGGGCGAGGCAAAAATCACGCCCGCGACCTGGATCAGGATACCGCCCGGGGTCTTTACACCCGGATGCTGAACGGCGACGTGCCGGACCTGGAGATGGGCGGCATTTTGATTGCGCTGCGCATTAAGGGCGAAGGCGAAGCCGAGATGCGCGGCTTTTATGAAGCCATGCAGGCGCAAACCCTGCGCCTGACGCCCCCGGTTGCTAAGCCGATGCCGGTGGTGATCCCCAGCTACAACGGCGCGCGCAAGCAGGCCAACCTGACGCCGCTGCTGGCGATCCTGCTGCACAAGCTCGGGTTCCCGGTGGTGGTGCACGGCGTGAGCGAAGATCCGACCCGCGTGCTAAGCGAAACCATTTTCACCCTGCTGGGCATTGAGCCGACCCGTCACGGCGGCCAGGCGCAGGCGAAGCTGGACGGGCATCACCCGGTCTATATTCCGGTGAGCACCCTCTGTCCGCCGCTGGAAAAACAGCTGGCGATGCGCTGGCGAATGGGGGTGCGTAACAGTGCCCACACCCTGGCGAAGCTGGCGACGCCCTTTGCCGAAGATGCCGCGCTGCGCCTTTCCAGCGTCTCGCACCCGGAATATGTCACCCGCGTGGCGACCTTCTTTGCCGATATCGGTGGCAGAGGGCTGCTGATGCACGGCACGGAAGGCGAAGTGTATGCCAACCCGCAGCGCTGCCCGCAGCAAACGCTGATTGATGCGGCGGGTACCCGGGTGGTGCTGGAGCGTGGGGATGAGAACAGCAATGTCTCTCTGCCGCAGGCGAAAGATGCCGAAACCACGGCGCGCTGGATAGAAAGCTGCCTTGCCGGGCGCGAAGCGGTACCGCACTCCCTGAAGCTGCAGATGGCCTGCTGCCTGCTGGCCAGCGGCCAGGTGGAGACGGTCGATGCCGGGCTGGCGCGGGTTAACCAGAGTTTTTAAATAAAAAAAGCCCGTCCAGCGATGGACGGGCCAAAAAAACAACAAAGGGTCAATGAGGGTTGGAGCAGCCCGCCAGCGGACCGGCGAGCGGGGCAGAGATAAGGGTCAGGTTATTTGTAGATAACCGCAGTGCCGCTCAGTTTGTTGTTAGTGTTAGCGGAGGTAATGGTGTAACCAGTCGCGCCAGCTGCTTCTGCTTTCGCCGCCAGGCGTGCTTCCAGACCGTCCAGGGTGGTCGCGCCTTCCGCACTGACCACACCGATTTTGTTCATGCCGCTTGCCTGGGCCGCAGTCACAGATTCCGCAGCGAAAGCACCGAAAGACAGCGTGGTCAGGGCAAGAGCAGCAACAGCATATTTGATGGTTTTCATGGTTAATATCTCGCAGGTTATTCTGTTAAGGGGACGTTGTTCCGTCGATGTGATAAGTATCACGCTTTTTTGCGAGAGATAAAATCGAAGAGAATTGACGTCATCCTTCGAAAAATTTGAATGACAAATAAGTTATTGAATATTAATAAATTCAATGAATGGATTTACGTTTCTTGCCGTTGCGCTTTACAGAAGAGGCGATGAGGGCACGTTTCGACAAACCAGGGGCTAAAATTCGTGCGCAAGCAAGTAATCGCTTGCGTGGCCCCGCAGCCGTCATGCCAGTCATCGCAGCTGGCTGTCTTTGGATCCTCTGCGATTATATCCTGCGTGGGATGCATTATGTGAATCTTTCTCCTGCTGACAGGCGATGCACAGCCGCACGCCGGGCACGGCTTTACGCCGCGCTTCGGGGATCGGCTCCTCACACTCTTCGCAGAATTTCAGGCTCTCGCCTCGCGGAATTTCGCCCCGCGCCCGGGCCACTGCGTCTTCAATGGTACTGTTGATCTGTTCGTTAACGGCGTCATCATTCGCCCAACCGGAAGCCATAAACCCCTCCTGACAGGTTATTGCGCTGTACAGTAACTATGGGGTCAAAAAACGTACAATCAAGGCAGGTGACTAGATTTCAGACCATTCGCGCAGCAGGTTGTGATAGAGATTCAGCAGGGAGAGCACTTCGTCACTTTCGCCGTGGCGGGCGCGCAGGGTCTGGATGTTGCGGTCGAGGTCGAACAGCATGGCGCGCTTTTTATCGTCGCGGATCATCGACTGGATCCACATAAAAGAAGCCACACGCACGCCTGCGGTCACCGGGGTCACGCAGTGCAGGCTGCTGGAGGGATAGAGCACCAGATCCCCCGCCGGGAGCTTCACGCTGTGCTGGCCGTAGGTGTCGTTCACCACCAGTTCGCCGCCTTCGTAGCTGTCGGGGTCGCTTAAAAAGAGGGTGGCGGAGAGATCGGTCCGCATCCAGCCGCTTTGCGGGTGGCTACGCACGGCACCGTCAACATGAAAGCCGTAGGTCTCCTGCTGCTGGTAGCGGTTAAACAGCGGACTGGAGATCTGGCGCGGCAGGGCGGCGGCAAAAAAGAGCGGATGCTGATTCACCGCCTGCAACACGCTGGCCTGCAAGGTGGCGTACAGCGGGCTTTGGGTGTCAACCTGCTGGTTGTTTTTTACCTGTGCGCCCTGGTTGCCCACCGTGGCGCGCCCGTCGATCCACGGGGCTTGCTCCAGCTGGGCGCGGAACTGCGCCACCTCATCGGCGTTCAGCACGCCCGGAATGTGATACATCATAAAGATTCTCCGTAGCGTGGGGCTAACGCCCCACGCGCTAACAGAAGTGCACTGAAACGTGGGGGCCGACCCCCCCCACGAATGATCAGAAGTGCATGTTCGCCGTTAACATAAAGGTGCGTGGTTCGCCCGGATGGTAGCGGTAGCCGCTCTTGTTGATGGAGGCAACATAGTCCTCATCAAACAGGTTGTAGACGTTGAGCTGCATATCGAGGTTGCGGTTGACGCGATAGCCCAGTTTGGCATCGGCCACCCAGTAACCTTCGGTAAACGACGGGGTACCCACCGCGCCGTCAGAGCCGCGGTGCATGCTGCCAATATAGCGGGCGCCTGCGCCAACGGAGATGTCATCCGTTGCCTGGTACTGGCTCCACAGCGTGAAGGCGTGTTCCGGGGTATACGGCAGGGAAGAGGTGCCATCCTGCGCCACGTTGTTGCCGGTGCGCACGCTGGCGCGCTGCTGGGTATAACCGCCGATCACCTGCCAGGCCGGGGTGATGTTACCCGCTGCCGACAGTTCATAACCCTCGACGCGCTTTTTACCGTACTGCGAGTAAGTGCCGTCATCGTTCTGCTCAACTTCGTTTTCGATGTCGGTGCGGAACACCGCCGCGGTCAGCAGGAGACGTTTATCCAGCACTTCCCACTTGGTGCCCAGCTCGCTGGTTTTGGCCTTCTGCGGCTTAAAGTCGGTGCGGTTGGCGCTGCTGCCGGTGCCACCCTGCGCCAGGGCGAAGTTATTACCACCCGGCGGCTGCTGAGAGATGGCGTAGTTCACGTAGATGTTGCCGTGCTCGGTCAGATGATAAAGCGCCCCGGCTTTCCAGTTCACCAGATTGCCCGAGGTGGCCGTATCCACGGTAGTCACCGGGGAACCTTTCGGGGTCCCGGCCGGGCAGGCGACCGCCCCGCGACCGGTGCCGCCGCAGACGCTGGCGCTGTCATATTCGGTGTGGTACGTATCGAGACGAATGCCGCCGTTGAGCTCAACATCACGGGTGATCTGCAGCGTATCAAAGGCGTAAATCCCGAAGGTATCGGTCTGGCCATTGGCATTGGCGCCGTTGTTGTTCAGGCCGCCAATATCGACGTTGCTGTTCGGGTGATAGATATTGACCGGCGGCGGGGTGATGGCATCCACGCCGTAGTTGGTCTGGTTTTCACGGGTGAACTCCACCCCGGTGCTGATATCGTGGCCGACGCTGCCGGTATAGAATTTGGTCGTCAGGTTGGTCTGGTTGGTCAGGATCTTGTTGCTGACATCTTTGGTGTTGGCGAGACGCGACCAGGTCCAGGTGTCCACGTTGTTGCGGTCAGGCTGGGTGATGTTGGTCGCACCACCCATCACGGCGGTCATCAGATAATCCTGCTTCACCCGGGACCAGCGCGTGGTGTTACGCAGGGTGGTGTTGTCGTTGAAGTCGTGCTCAAAGCGCATCGTGGCGGTGTCGGACGTGGAATCGTCGTAATCGGAATCGGTGCCGTAAAAGTTGCTGGTGTCCACCTTGCCTGAGTGATTCAGCGCCGCAGTGCCCGCAGAGGGTGCAGAGTAGCCCGGCAGCCCGATGGTCGGAATGCCGCCGTCCGGGGTGTTGTGCTGGGTCACATGCAGGTAGTTCAGATAGAGACGGTTTTCCGTTCCCAGGCCAAAGGCGAGGGAAGGGGCCACGCCGTAGCGTTCGTTTTTGACGTTATCGCGCCCTTCATCGTGGGTCTTTTCACCCATCAGGTTCAGACGAAACGCCGAGGTATCACCCATCACCTGGTTGATATCGACCGTACCGCGGCGCATCCAGGCGCTGCCGATGCTGGCGGAGGCGTCAATGCCTGAATCCAGACGCGGCTGTTTGCTGATCATATTGATCGAGCCGCTCGGGGCGCTACGTCCGTAATCGCTGCCGGATGGCCCTTTAATCACTTCCACCTGTTCGGTGTTGAAGGTGTCGCGCGTCGTGGTGCTGATATCGCGAATACCATCAACGTAGATGCTGTTCGAGGTGTCCACGCCACGCATGTAAACCGCATCGCCGGTGGTGGAGTTGCCGTTTTCACCGGCGAAGAACGCGCCCACGCCCGGGACGTTTTTCAGGGCATCGGTCAGGTTAGTGGTGCCCTGATCTTTGAGCACCTGCTCGGAGATTACGGTCATGGTGCGGGTGGTATCGGCCACCGGACGGCTGAATTTGGCGTCGGCGGACTTCTGCGGGGCATACAGCGAAGGCTGTGCCGCTTCGACTATCAGGGTGTCGTCAGCTTTATCGTTATTCTCCGCCGCAACTGCAGAAGCCACGGGAGTAAGACCGATACACAGACCCGCGAAAAAGGTCAGCGAGTTAAAGCTGTTCGGAACGTTGCGATTTTTATCCATATTGTTTAGCGACTTATAATTTTTAGTATTGAGTTTTCATTACGCTGTCAGGCAGGTCTGGGCCTGTTCCTGTGCCACGTGAATAACCGTAATGAACCTACAAATGATAATAATTGTGATAAACATTATCATTTGGCGTGACTTTTTATCACTGTCGCCAACAAAAGGAAATACGTAAATTTACATTGGCTACTAAAAATCTTCACAAAGTGGAGTTTGGGCAAAAAATGAACTGCACCCCGGGGGATGCAGTATGCAGTGCAGAGAGGGGAACTATTTGTAGATGGTGGCGGTACCAAACATGGTGTTGTCGCCGCTGGCAGAGTTCACAACATAGCCTTTAGCACCCTGTTCACGCGCTTTTTCAGCCAGTTTATCCTGCAGGTCATCGAGATTTCTTGCGCCAGAAGCCTGCACGGTTCCGGCGGGTCTTAGTTGACTGGTATCGCCGCTGCTGAGTGATTCGATCGACCATGCAGCAAACGACGCACCTGCCAGTGAAGCGGCAGCCAGCATTACCAGGTATTTTTTCATAATCACTTCCTCTGATTGACAACGGGTGATGCACACTAAGTGTAGAACGGGTCAGAGTGTGATTTAGTGCAAAAAATTGATGATGATCTGCTTATTTTTTGAACAACATATTTTGACAATTCCATGACAAATCAGATACATACAGGTGACTGATTTTTGGTGGTTTATTCTGTCGCGCAGAGAAATATTTACCGTTGCGCCCGCAACGGGTATCTTACGCCGCTGTTTACAGGAGAACGCCATGACACCCGAAAAGCCGGGGTTGCACCCACGCAACCGCCACCGTAGCCGTTACGACATGAATGCCTTATGCGAAAGCTGTCCGGCGCTGCGCGAATTTATCACCCGGACGCCAGCAGGGGAGCCGACGGTGAACTTCGCCGATCCGCAGGCGGTAAAGACGCTGAACAAAGCGCTGCTGATGCATTTCTACGGTGTGGCCCAGTGGGATATTCCGGACGGCTATCTCTGCCCGCCGGTGCCGGGGCGTGCCGACTACATTCACCATCTCGCCGATCTGTTGGCGGAAGGCAATAACGGTGAGGTGCCGGCTCAGGCGACGATCCTCGATATCGGCACCGGCTCGAATCTGATCTATCCGCTGATTGGCGCGCATGAGTACGGCTGGCGCTTTACCGGCAGCGAAGTGGACACTCAGGCCTTCGCCAACGCCACCGCCATCATTAACGCGAATCCCGGCATGAGCCGCGCCATTCGTCTGCGTCGTCAGAAAGAGGCTTCGGCGATCTTCACGGGCGTGATCCATAAAAACGAACAGTACGATGCCACCCTGTGCAACCCGCCGTTCCATGATTCGGCGGAAACCGCCCGGGCAGGCAGCGAGCGCAAGCGCCGCAATCTCGGCCAGGCGGCCGACGGCGCGCTGAACTTCGGCGGCCAGCAGCAGGAGCTGTGGTGCGAGGGCGGCGAAGTGGCCTTTATCACGAAGATGATTGCCGAGAGCGCCCAGTTTGCCCGCCAGGTGAAGTGGTTTACCACTCTTGTCTCCCGCAGCGAGAACCTGCCGCCGCTCTACCGCGCCCTGACCGACGTCGGCGCGGTTAAAGTGGTGAAAAAAGAGATGGCCCAGGGTCAGAAGCAGAGCCGCTTTATCGCCTGGACCTTTATGGATAACGCCAAACGCCGCCAGCGTTAAGCGTCTTTCCCCTCACCCTAACCCTCTCCCCACAGGGGAGAGGGAACAGTCAGGTGCGGTTCTGGATCTGGGTGTTCTCCCCCGTCGGCGACGGCAGGAGCTGATACATCTGCACCGGCATCCGCACGTTAGCCAGGTCGAAGTGCTTTTTCACCATGCTGTCGAGGGCGAAGCGCACCGTCCACTGCTTCAGCGGCTGGGTGGTAAAGGACACGCGCAGGGTAAAGGCGGTGCTGGTCAGGCCGACAATCCCGGCAAATGAGGGCTCACCGATAATCAGCCCGCGAATATCCTCTCTTTCCAGCAGCTCATCCACCGCCGCTTTCAGCGCGCCCTGCGCTTTTTCGGCATCTTCATGCCTGTCCACATCGTAGTTCGCCACCACCGACCCGATGCCGCGCACGAAGTTGGCGAAGGTGGTGATCGAGGACCACGGGATGATGTGGTACGCCCCGGTATCCTGCCGCACCCCCACCGAACGAATCGACATCCGTTCCACCGTGCCGGTGAGCGGCCCGATGGTTACCAGATCCCCGGTATTCATCCCGTTTTCAAACTGAATAAAGATCCCGGTGATGATGTCTTTCACCAGCGTCTGGGAGCCAAAGGAGATCGCCAGCCCCAGGGCCCCGGCACCCGCCAGCAGCGGGGCGATATTGACGCCAATTTCCGACAGCACAATCATGATGGTAATGGTGCTGATGATCACCGCCAGCGCGTTGCGAAACAGCGTCAGCAGCGTGCGGGCGCGGGCGCTCGGCAGCGGGCGGCCATGAATATCCGAGGAGAGCCGGTTCTCGATCAGGCTCGCCAGGATGGTCCAGCCGATGGCGGAGAAGAAGAGGATCAGCGCGATGCGGATCAGAATATCCACCGTCTTTTCACCCGCGCCGTTGTGCAGCCAGTTCCAGAAGTCGAACAGTCCCCAGGCGCTGAGCAGCAGCATTATGGCGACGCAGACCGTCAGGATCCGCGCCACCTTCAGCGAGACGCCGATCCAACCGTTAAGCCGCTTCTGCAGCTCGGGGTAACTGCGCTGCACGTGCGGCGACAGGGTGATGGTTTTCGCCAGCCAGCGCGAAAGCAGCCCCGAGACGAACGCGGCAACGCCGACGATTGCCAGGCTGCGGAAGGTAGCTCCCATCATAAACTTCAGGCTGTTGCCCGGATCGAACAGGGAGAAGAAACAGAGCACGATAAAATAGGCGCTCGCCAGCCAGTGCCACACCAGGGCGAAGGCGCGAATAAACAGGCTGAAGAAGGCGAGAGAGCGGTCGGCAAGATGAAGCAACCCCTCGGTAATGGCGCGCTTGTTGTGAAAAATCAGGTACAGCGCCCAGACGGTGATGCAGAGCATAATCAGCACGTTTGCAAGGGCGCCAATCTGTACGTTGACCTGATTGGAGATAATCGGCACCGCCACCAGCAGGCCATAGCCGATGATGCCGCTCAGAAGGCTGAGGCGCAGGGACCAGTAATGCGCGGCGCTGTCGTTAATGGCGAAGGGACGCAGGTCGGGCACGCGGGGGCAAAATATCAGGCGCAGGATCGCCTTAAAGAACTCAATCAGCGCGAAGGCATTGAGGAACAGCGCCTGCTGGAAGGCAATGGTGGGATTGCCGGTGTTGAGGGACTCGCTCAGGATCTGGCCGATAAACAGGGTCAGGGCCAGCAGCAGCAGATCGATAATAAAGGCCCCGGCGATGGTCAGCGGCAGGTGAATCCAGCTGCTGGTTTCCCGGTTCTTTTTGCGCCCCCAGCTGCCCATTCTGCGGTACAGCGGCCAGGCGCAGAGCCTCACCAGCCAGTAAAAAGCAAAGACCAACCCGGCCAGGATCAGGAACTGCTGTGCGGCGGCGGTGAAGGTTTGCGGGTTAAAGGCTTTATGCGGGGAGCCAATCAGGTTGCGGTAGAGCTGGGCGAAGCGGGTGGCGAGGGCGTCGCCATAATGGCGGCTGATATCGGTGACGTTCTCCAGCACCGTTTTCTCGTCGGCTATCTCCGGCGGGGTGATTTTGGGCACAGGCTCCTGAGGCGGCGTGGCGGCGACGCTGCGCAACTGGTTTATCAGCTCCTGGCGTGAGGTGTCGTTTTCCAGCACGTCGGCAAGCGCAGAGTAAGCCGCCTTTTTCTGCTCAACGTCCGGCTCTGCCGGTGGGGGTGTTTGCGCCGTTGCGGCAGGCATGCCCGGCAGGCTGACGGCCTGGGCAGGCAGGCAAAACAGGCTTATCAAAAGCAGCAGGATCCAGGGCACGGTGTCCTCCGGTGACAAAATTGTGCAAAGTGATAAGTATAGAAGGCGGGCGGAAGCGGGGGGCTTTTGGGAGAATTCCGGGGGAAATCGTTGGAACCGTAGGCCGGGCAAGCGTCAGCGCCGCCCGGCGTAACATTACGAAACGTGCTGCAGGAAATCCTGCAAACGCTGGCTCGGTGGGTTCTCAATCAACGTCTGCGGATTGCCATCTTCGGCAATACGCCCTTTGTCGATAAAGATCAGACGCGAGGCCACTTTCTCGGCAAAGCCGATTTCGTGGGTCACAATCACCATCGTCATGCCTTCTTCTGCCAGGTCCTGCATAACCTTCAGCACTTCGTGGCGCAGTTCCGGGTCGAGGGCAGAAGTTGGTTCATCGAACAACATCATTTTCGGCTTAACCGCCAGCGCACGGGCAATCGCCACGCGCTGCTGCTGACCGCCGGAGAGCTCGGACGGGTAATGGTGCCCGCGCTCCGCCAGACCGACCTTCGCCAGCAGCTCTTTTGCAAGCCGCTCGGCTGCTGCTTTGTCGGCGCCGCGCACGCGTAGGGGGCCAAACATCACATTTTCCAGCGCCGTCAGGTGCGGGAAGAGGTAAAACTGCTGGAACACCATGCCCGCTTCCTGACGGATCAGGCGCTCGTCCACTTTCGGGTCGTTAACCTTCAGGCCATCGACAATCAGATCGCCGCTGGTGATCTCTTCCAGCTTGTTGATGCAGCGCAGCAGGGTGGATTTACCGGAGCCGGACGGCCCGATAATCACCACCACTTCCCCGGTCTGGATAGTCAGGTCGATATTGTGCAGCACCTGGGTCTGACCGAAGTGCTTGGAGACGTTTTTAAATTCAATCACAGGATTTTCATCCTTCTTTCAAGACGACGCAGCACGAAGCTCAGCGCCAGCGTAATAATCAGATAAACCACGGCCACGGCGCTCCAGATCTCCAGCGCGCGGAAGTTACCGGCAATGATCTCCTGGCCCTGACGGGTCAGCTCAGCCACGCCGATAACGATGAACAGCGAGGTGTCTTTGATACTGATGATCCACTGGTTACCCAGCGGTGGCAGCATGCGGCGCAGGGCCAGGGGCAGGATCACGTGGCGGATGGTTTCGCGACGGGAGAGACCCAGCGCCAGACCGGCCTCGCTGAAGCCTTTGTGGATCGACAGTACCGCACCGCGGGTGATCTCGGCGATATAGGCGCCGGAGTTGATCATGATGGTGACCACCGCCGCGCTGAACGGATCGATGCGCAGGTCGGTAAAGGCCATCGGCAGGGCGAAGTAGATAAACATCACCTGCACCACAATCGGCGTGCCGCGAATAACTTCGATGAAGACCAGTGCTACGTGGTTGGCTATCCAGCCGCCGTAGGTGCGGGCAAAACCGGCGACGAGGCCGATAATCAACCCGCCAACCAGACCGAGGACCGAAATCCACAGGGTCATTTTGGCGCCTTCAAGCAAGAGAGGAATGGCAGGCCAGATGGCGCTCCAGTCAAACTGCATGATGTATTCCTGTATACCGTGGTGAAAACAAAAAATGAGTCAGGGAGTTGACTCAAATTGTAGGCCCGGTAAGCGCAAGCGCCACCGGGCGGTACAGTTCCTGTTTAACAGGCTGTTTTATTTAGGTTCAGTGCCGAACCATTTTTTATAGATTTCGTTGTAAGTGCCGTTCTCTTTCAGGGTTTTCAGCGCGCCGTTAACCTTAGTACGCAGCTCGTCGCTGCCTTTCGGGAAGGCGATACCGTATTCCTGAGCTTCCAAAGACTCACCGACCGCTTTGAACTTGCCGTTACCTGCGGTTTTGATGAAGTAGAGGATGTTTGGCGTGTCGTGCAGAACCGCGTCAGCACGGTTGGTGCCCAGTTCCATATAAGCGTTGTCGATGTTCGGGAACTGGCGCAGGTCTTTGGTTTTGATGTTTGCTTTCGCGTAATCAACAGAACCGGTACCGCTCTTCACCGCGACCACTTTGCCGTCGAGATCTTTCGCGCTCTTCACGTCGTTGTTGTCGGCTTTAACCATCACCAGCAGGCCGCTTTTGTAGTAGCCGTCAGAGAAGTCGATGGCTTTTTTACGTGCGTCAGTAATGGTGATACCGGCCAGCGCCAGGTCAACGTTTTTGGTTTGCAGTGCCGGAACGATACCGCTGAAGTCCATTGGCTTCAGGGTGTAATCCAGTTTCAGCTCTTTGGCGATAGCCGCCCACAGATCCACGTCAAAACCAACGTACTGGTCGCCCTGTTTAAATTCGAACGGTACGAAGGCGGTGTCGGTAGCAACAATCAGTTTCTTATCAGCAGCCTGCGAAGAGACCGCAAAAGCCAGGGTAAGTGCAGCCAGTGAAACTTTTAATACAGACTTCATAGCATTTCCTTTTATATCCACGGGGCGATCCCCTGCGAGAACGAACGGCTCTATGAAAAAATCGTGCCAACTTTACAAGGTGTTGTTTTTGCAAGGACGGTACGGATTTCATTGCACAAAAAAGGTAGCAAAGGCAGCAAATTGCACCATAACGAAGCACTGTTTTGGTGCATCGAAATGCCATCACTAACGGTTATGCTATTTAGCGCAAATATTGACGAGAAAACAATCTTTCGTTAACGATTGTGTGAGGTGATTATTACAAACACTTTACTTTTGCGGTGGGGGAGGAGAAATGTCTGCACCATGAAAGTGCAAAACCCCCGCCGAAGGCGAGGGTCTGATAGCAAAATGCTATGGATTACTCGATGTTAGACTCGATGAACCACAGGAACTGATCCAGGTCGCGGGAGGCCGCGGTCAGGATATCGGCAGTATCTTCGTCTTTAGCGTCGCCAATGGCTTTACGCACGTCGTTCGCGACCACGGCATAACGATCCGCCAGCTCTTTCAGGTGATCCTGAACGCTGTGGATATCCAGCGGGTAGCTTTTCAGTGGGGTTTTGCTGTTAATAACCTGGGTGGTACCCAGCGCCACGCCGCCCAGCTGTACGGCACGCTCAGCCATGGTGTCCAGGTGAGTAGTCAGTGCGGTGCGGAAGCCATCCAGCATCTCATGCACAGCAATAAAGTTGGCACCGCGCATATTCCAGTGGGCCTGTTTAGTAATCAGGGACAGGTCAATAAACTGGATCACCTGGCGATTCAGCAACTCAATCGTCGCTTTCTTCTCGCTGTCTGACACATCGTTACGGGTATACAGCAGATTAGGTGCTTTTGTTTTTACCAGTTTAGCGGTAGGCATAATCTCATTTCCTCTTGATGTTGGCGTCCAAAGTTATTTCGAAATCAAGTATAGCACCGGCTATAGATAGCGCGACCGGGTGCTGCCTATCGGTTTAATAGTGAAAGCGTGGTTGTGATATGTAACTCATTGAAAAATAGAAAATAGTTATATTTATGCGTAAATTAATCTTATTTTTTAACGAGCTGGCGGGGAGTAAGACGATATTTCAGAATAATGACGGCCATTGCGAATAAGAATATTTCGCCGGAAACCGTTTCCCGGCGAAATAACACCTGCTAGCGGATATCCACCTCTTCGACTTTACTCTCCCGACGCAGGGTGAGGGTCGAACCCATCGAGGCGGCAATGATGGAGCAGAGCGCCAGCGTCTGGGTAAAGGTCAGGGATTCGCCGAGGAACACCATCCCGGACATCGCCGCCAGGGCAGGCTCCATGCTCATCAGCGTGCCGAAAATGCGCGTTGGCAGACGCGTCAGGGCAATCATCTCCAGCGAGTAGGGGAGGGCGGTGGAGAGCACCGCTACCGCCAGCCCCACCGGCAGGATCGACCACTGCCAGATGGATTCGGTGGCCTGGGCCATGCCCAGCGGAACGAAGATGATGGCGGCAATGAGCGAACCCAGCGCCACGGTGGCCGGGCCATGCTCCTCGCCGGCACGCTGTCCGGTGAGAATATAGATAGCCCAGCAGGCACCGGCCCCCAGCGCCAGCGCCGCGCCGGTGAGATCAACGTGCGAGACGTCCTGGCCCAGCGGCAGCAGAAACCACAGGCCAAGTACCGCCAGCACCACCCAGATAAAGTCCACCGGACGGCGGGAGGAGAACAGGGCCACTGCCAGCGGACCGGTAAACTCCAGCGCCACGGCGATCCCCAGCGGCACCGTTTGAATCGACAGGTAGAAGAGGTAGTTCATCGCCCCCAGCGACAGCCCGTAAAACAGCAGGGGCAGGCGCTGCTCTTTTTTGAAGCGCAACCGCCAGGGTTTAAAAATCACAACCAGGATCAGGGTGCCGAGCGCAATACGCAGCGCCGTCACGCCAGGGGCGCCTACCACCGGGAAGAGCGATTTTGCCAGCGAAGCGCCGCTCTGTATGGAGAGCATGGCGATGAGAATGACGATTACGGGCAACCAGACTGGCGCCCTGCGAGACAACCCAGGCATCCTTTCTCCTGTCAATTTCTGTCAAAGGAAGTAAAGAGAGGGAGTGTAAAGGAAATAACGCCGTGCGGTTGAGACTTCGTTGAAAAAAAGTCGTCGTAAATCCGTAAAATGGCGGTCATACGACAGGCTGATTTCTGTAACAGATTAGGAATTGTCTGGATGAATGTATTGTGACTGGCGCGCACTATTAGTGAAATGAAACACAAATGTGGTGTTTTTTGAATAAGATAGCTGCTGGTGGAAATGTTTAGTTACATGAAAACCCGCGTTAGACATCACGAATCACAAAGAGTTTCACAAGTTTTTTTGATATATTTAAAACTTACGGATTTACTTGAAGCACATTTGAGGTGGTTATGAAAAAAATTGCATGTCTTTCAGCACTGGCAGCTGTTCTGGCTGTTTCCGCAGGTTCCGCAGTCGCAGCGACCTCTACCGTAACTGGCGGTTACGCTCAGAGCGATATGCAGGGCGTGATGAATAAAACCAACGGTTTCAACCTGAAATATCGCTACGAGCAAGATAACGACCCACTGGGTGTTATCGGTTCCTTCACCTACACTGAGAAAGATCGTAACGATAACGGTGCTTACAATAAAGCTCAGTACTACGGCATCACTGCAGGTCCAGCTTTACGTCTGAACGACTGGGCAAGCATCTACGGTGTTGTGGGTGTTGGCTACGGTAAATTCCAGCAGACTGAAAACCAGGGCTTCAACCGCTCTGCAACCAACAGCGACTACGGCTTCTCCTATGGCGCAGGTATGCAGTTCAACCCAATGGAAAACGTTGCACTGGATGTCTCCTATGAGCAGAGCCGCATCCGTAACGTTGACGTTGGCACCTGGATCGCGGGCGTCGGTTACCGCTTCTAATCACTTCGGTGAGCCAGTAAAAAAACCCGCTTCGGCGGGTTTTTTGTTTTTATCCCTCTCCCTGTGGGCTGAGGGATCCCCACAAAAAAAGTGGCACGATGTGCTCCCTCTCCATTCAGGGAGAGGGCTGGGGTGAGGGGGAATATGCGACTGTGGTGGTGGTTCCGTTCACTGTATGTTTTGCGCTCCTCTGTCAGCCGCGTCACCTGTGAACGTGCTAAGTGGGCTCGCCGCCGCCCCCTTAGCAATCCCGGCTCCCGGCAAAGAAAATCGCCGCTTCGCGGTTCCCTCAGCTTATTCCTTTCGGCTATCGGGTCGGGCGTGATCCTACATCCCTGTAGGTCACGCCCTCTCGGCGCGTCCCTGCGCCTCGCCCCGGCCTGCGGTCAACGCTTCGGCGATTTTCAGCCGGACCAGGGAGTCGCTGTAAGTCGTTTATTATTCTGTGGTTATGTTATTGCTTTGAGAGCAAAAATTTATCGGCTCTTCGTCTCAAACACATCCGTCCCCAGATGGTTGTAATCCACTTTCTGCAGCTTAAAGTTGGTCACATACACCGGCGGTGCCTTGTCGTTCGACAGGAAGCGGTACTTGTTGTCGATCTCTTTGGCGCTGATCCCCGTCCACTGCGAGAAGAAGCTTAAGAAATCATTCGCCGAGCGGCGCGCTTTGATAATGCGATGGGCCTTATCATCACTCGACAGCACCATAAACGGCACCTGGAAGTTCTGCTGGAATGCGTCGTCGTGCGCCAGATACTGCACCTCTTTTCCGCGCTCTTTGAACGCCAGCCCGTGATCGGAGAAATAGACCATCGAGAAACTCTCACCGGTATTTTGCAGCTGGGCATAAAGCTTGCTGAGCAGGTCGTCGGTTTGCGTCATGGTGTAGAGGTAGCACGAGGTCTCTTTCGACTGCACGAAATCGGCATATTTCCCCTGGGTTCGATCGCAGGCCTGCGGGTGCGAACCCATCAGATGCAGCACGATCAGCTGCGGCTGGGTACGATGGCTGCTGAAGACCTGTTCGGTCATCTTCAGTAACGCCTCATCCCGGGTGTTTTTATCCGCCTCAAAATCCCCGCTTTTCAGGAAATGCACTTCGTCCGCGCGTTTGGCGATGCTGGCGATGGCCGTATCGTACTCGCCAATCTGCCCCTGGTTGGAGAACCACCAGCTCTGGAAGCCCGCGCGGTTCGCCAGGGTGACGAAGTTATCCTGATACTGCGGCTTATTGTCCACCACCCGGTTAAGGGTCAGCCCGAGCGACTTCTGCGTGGAACCGCTGGCGGCGATGTAGTCGGTAAACAGGGTGCCGTTAACCTTGCTGGCAAACGGGGTGTTATCCCAGTGGCCGCCAAAGGCACCCAGCGCGTCGCGGCGGGCGCTTTCACCGATCACCACCATATAGATGTGATACTTCGGCTTCACCGCCAGCACGTTCCAGGTGTCCTTCATCTGCGACAGCTCGGCCATCCGGGTCTGCTCTTCAACCACTTCCTGGTTGTTCACTACCACATCTTTGACAAAGCGAAACACCGGATAGCCGGTATCTTTCAGCTTGAACACCCCGCCCCAGGCCAGGTTCTGCACCGGGGCGACAAAAAAGGCCACCACGCTGAACACCAGGCACAGGCTGTCGATCTTGCCCCACGCGTTTTTAGGCTGCGGTTTACGCCGCACGGCAATCACGCCCAGCGCAAAAATAAACAGGGCGACGATATAGCTGTACCACGGGAAGATGGTGAGGATCTCCGTCGACTCTTCCATGTTGGTGGAGTGCATCGCCAGCAGAGTATTAAAGTTTGGCGCGCCGTAGGCCTGACCAAAGGGGAAATACATTGCCGCCACCAGGGAGCAGATCCCGACCACGCCTTTTTGCAGGCGCGGGGCGCCGAGCCACAGCAGATGCAGGACACAGGTGAAGGCGACGGCATACAGCAGGCTGAATTCGTAGCCCAGGGCAAAGTTAATCAGCAGCGACTGTAAAAAATAGAATCCCGTCCACGGGCTTAAGGCCCGGCTGCGGGTAATGAGCGTGTCTTTCAGGGTTAAATTCATAGGTCACTATCGTGAAAACGCCATGTGCTCACCCTGGCGCCAAGGGTCAAAACCTGCCTGAGAATGCGTAGAAGGGGGATTGAGGTCCGCATCTGCGAGCCGCAAAAAGTGCAGGGCTGCAAGAAGATAGAGCCAGCGAGGTATAACGTCAACAGATATAAAGGGGATGTTTTGCGAAGGGGGCTGCAATTCCGTAAAAAAATCGGGGAATAAGCTTCCGCCGGAAAGTATAGCGGCGATAAATGACAGAAAAATGAAGCGGCGTACCGCGACGCCGCTTAGTGGGTGGGTTTGTTCTGCTCTGGCTTGCCGTTAATGATGTCGCAAATCATATTCAGCAGCATTAAGCGTACTTTAAAGGGAGAGTGGCTAAACACGCGCATACACCTCTTGAATTCGTTCATGATGACCTCCTGCGGGTTGATCCCTTCGATCCGTGAAGGGTGACTGCATTACATACAGATATAGCACAGGCTATATTATATGGCTATGGCTATATCGTTAATTTTTTGTGCTTGTCTACCGATGGTTTACAATGTCCGCTTATGCATTGATACGCTTGATGTGTCATCGGATTGAGGAAGCACAATGAACCGCCGTGCAGGTAAACCAACAACAAAAAAAATGACGCAACTGGTCAATGTAGAAGAGCATGTCGAAGGGTTTCGCCAGGTTCGCGAGGCGCATCGTCGCGAACTGATTGATGACTATGTGGAGCTGATCTCAGATCTGATCCGCGAGGTGGGGGAGGCCCGTCAGGTGGATATGGCCGCGCGTCTTGGCGTCTCCCAGCCAACGGTGGCAAAAATGCTCAAGCGCCTGGCAACGGTAGGCCTGATCGAAATGATCCCCTGGCGCGGCGTGTTTCTGACCCCGGAAGGGGAAAAGCTGGCGCAGGCGAGCCGCGAGCGCCACCAGATTGTCGAAAACTTCCTGCTGGTGCTCGGCGTCAGCCCTGAGATTGCCCGCCGGGACGCCGAAGGGATGGAACATCACGTCAGCGAAGAGACGCTGCAGCAGTTCCAGGCCTTTACGCTGAAATACGGATCCTCCGTAGAATGACCCTGCCTGGCCTGCGGGCGCTGGCCCGCGATCGTTTCTTTCATTTACTGCTGATTGTTGGGGCTGGGCTCAGTTTTCTGGTGCCCTTCGCGCCTGAGCGCTGGCCTGCCGCCATCGACTGGCACACCATTATTACCCTCGCCGGGCTGATGATGCTGACCAAAGGGGTTGAGCAGAGCGGCTTTTTTGACGTGCTGGGGCGCAAGATGGTGCGCCGTTTCGCCACCGAGCGGCGGCTGGCGCTCTTTATGGTCTTCTCTGCTGCGCTGCTGTCGACCTTTCTGACCAATGATGTGGCGCTGTTTATCGTGGTGCCGCTCACCCTTACGCTGCGCAAGCTGTGCGAGATCCCGGTTAACCGGCTGATCATCTTTGAAGCCCTGGCGGTGAATGCCGGGTCGCTGCTGACCCCGATTGGTAACCCGCAAAACATCCTCCTGTGGGGGCGCTCCGGACTGTCGTTCGCCGCCTTCACCTGGCAGATGGCGCCCCTGGCGTTGGTGATGATGCTGACCCTGGCGCTGCTGTGCTGGTTTGCATTTCCGGCAACGGCGCTGCGCTATCACAGCGGCAGCGCCTTAGCGCAGTCGAAACCACGGCTGGCGTGGAGCTGTCTGGCGCTCTACCTGGTGTTTCTGGTGGCGCTCGATCTGAAGCAGGAGTTGTGGGGCGTGCTGCTTGTGGCGGGGGGCTTCCTGCTGCTGGCGCGTCGGGTGCTTATTAGCGTCGACTGGACGCTGCTGCTGGTGTTCATGGCGATGTTTATCGACGTGCATCTGCTGATTCAGGTTCCGGCCCTGCACGGCGTGCTGCAGAACGTCACTCATCTGTCGCAGCCGGGGCTGTGGCTGACCGCCATCGGGCTGTCGCAGTTTATCAGCAACGTGCCTTCCACAATCCTGCTGCTTAACTATGTTCCGCCGACGGCGCTGCTGGCCTGGGCGGTAAACGTCGGCGGCTTTGGCCTGCTGCCGGGATCCCTCGCCAACCTTATCGCCCTGCGGATGGCAAACGATCGCCGGATCTGGTGGCGCTTCCATCTCTGGTCCCTGCCGATGCTGGTCTGGGCCGCCCTTGTCGGTTTCGGATTATTCCTTCTCATATAGTGCCATATTTGTCAGTTTTTCCTGGCAAATGTATAGCAACGTCCTAACTTTAGTGAGCGGTATAAATTGTGATACCGCTCACTAACAGGACGGATGCTGTTCTATGGCAGAAGAAAATCACTCCTCTGAAAACACCGATAATAAAGAGACTGAACGTAAACGCCCCGGCAAAAAGCCGCTCATCATTCTGGGGATAGTGGTGATCGTGATGGTCATCGTGGCGCTGGTATGGTGGTTTATGACCCGCAATCAGGAGACCACCGACGACGCCTTCACCGAAGGTGACGCTGTCACAATTGCCCCGAAAACCGCAGGCTATGTCACAGAACTGCGGGTACGGGATAACCAGCGGGTGAAAAAAGGCGATCTGCTGGTGACCATCGATCCCCGGGACACGGCTGCCCAGCGCGATCAGGCCAAAGCCCAGCTTGGGCTCGCCGAGGCCCAGCTGCATCAGGCTCAGGCGCAGCTTGCGCTCTCGAAGGTGCAATATCCCGCCCAGCGCGATGAAGCCAGCGCCCAGGTGATCAAAGCCCAGGCCGATCTCGCTAATGCCCAGGCGGAATACCGCCGCCAGCGCGGCGTCGATCCCCGCGCCACCACGCAACAGAGCATCGACGCGGCCAACGCCCAGCTGCGCAGCGCCCAGGCTCAGCTTGCCAGCGCCAAAGCCCAGCTAGAGGTGGCCTCCCAGGTGCAACTGCAAATTCGCCAGCAGGAGACCAACGTCGAAGCCCGGGAACGCCAGGTCGAGCAGGCGCGCGCCCAGCTGGAGACCGCCGAGCTGAACCTTTCATACACCGAGGTCCGCGCCCCCTTTGACGGTTACGTCACTAAACGCAACGTCCAGACCGGCACCCTGGTGCAGGCGGGCACCGCGCTCTTCTCGCTGGTTTCGACCGATATCTGGGTGGTCGCCAACTTTAAAGAGTCCCAGCTGGAGCGGATGCGCCCTGGCAACAAGGTGACGCTGAGCGTTGACGGCTGGCCGGATCTGGAGCTGGAAGGGCATATCGACTCCATCCAGCAGGGGAGCGGCTCGCGCTTTGCCGCCTTCCCGTCGGAGAACGCCACCGGTAATTTCGTGAAGATCGTCCAGCGCGTGCCGGTGAAAATCGTTATCGATAAAGGACTGGATCCCAACATGCCGCTGCCGCTCGGTCTGTCGGTTGAACCGAAGGTCACCGTGGAATGACCGACCACAGCCACGAAAACTGGCGGCCCGCCAGCAACCCGTGGGCGGTGGCGATTGTCGTCACCCTCGCGGTGTTTATGGAGATCCTCGACACCACCATCGTCAACGTGGCCTTGCCCCACGTGGCGGGGTCGCTTTCGGCCAGCTACGACGAATCCACCTGGGTGCTCACCAGCTATCTGGTGGCCAACGGCATCGTGCTGCCCATCTCGGCGTTTCTGAGCCGGGTCTTTGGCCGCAAGCAGTTCTTCCTGATCTGCATCGTGATGTTCACCGTCTGCTCCTTCCTGTGCGGGATCGCCACCGAGCTGTGGCAGATCATTCTTTTCCGCATCATGCAGGGCTTCTTCGGCGGCGGGCTCCAGCCTACCCAGCAGTCGGTGCTGCTCGACTACTTTAAGCCGGAAGATCGCGGTAAGGCGTTTGGCCTGTCGTCCATCGCCATCATCGTTGCCCCGGTGCTCGGGCCAACGCTCGGGGGCTGGATCACCGATAACTACTCCTGGCGCTGGGTGTTCTTTATTAACATCCCGGTGGGGATCGTGACGGTGCTGGCCATCTACCAGCTGCTGGAGGATCCGCCCTGGGAGAGCAAATCAAAAGAGAAGATCCCCATCGACTGGACGGGGATCGGGCTTATCGCGCTTGGGCTGGGCTGCCTGCAGGTAATGCTCGACCGGGGTGAGGACGAAGACTGGTTTAACTCGAACTTTACCCGCACCTTCGCCGTGCTGACGCTGATCGGCATTATCGGGGCCATCTACTGGCTGCTGTACGCCAAAAAGCCGGTGGTGGATCTGCACTGCATGAAGGATAAAAACTTCGCCATCTCCAGCCTGCTGATGGCCGGTATGGCGATGATCCTTTACGGCAGTTCGGTGGTGATCCCCCAGCTGGCGCAGCAGGATCTGGGCTATACCGCCACCTGGTCGGGGCTGGTGCTCTCGCCCGGCGCGATCCTCATCGTTCTGACCATTCCGCTGGTGCTGAAGCTGATGCCAATCGTGCAGACGCGCTGGATCATCGCCTTCGGCTTTACCTGCCTGGCGGTGTCATTCTTCTGGTCGCGCACGCTGACGCCGGACATCGACTTCGAGACGCTGGTGTTGTTCCGCAGCGCCCAGTCGATTGGGCTGGGGTTCCTGTTTGTTCCCCTTACCACCATCGCCTTTATCTCGATCCCCCGACAGTTGAACGCCGACGCCGCGGCGCTCTTTACCATGTTCCGCAACGTGGCGGGGTCGGTGGGTATTTCGCTCTCGACGGCGGCCATCACCGAGCGCTCGCAGGCCCACAGCGCCCATCTGGCGACGCACACCTCGGCGTTCGACGAGCCGTTCCAGCAGACGCTGCGCGAGATGGCGCAGGCGGTGCAGAACTTCACCACCCAGGTGGGCGATCCCGCCGGTATCGCTACCGGGCGCATGTACCAGGTGATGATCGAACAGTCGCGTTTCCTGGCCTACGTGGACGTCTTCACCATTCTGAGCGTCGTGGCCCTTTTACTGATCCCGTTTTGTTTGTTGCTCTCGCCGGTTAAGAGCGAGGGGAGTGCAGGAGCACACTGATGATTCGACGTTTAAGTCCCCTGATGTTAATGCTGATGCTGGCGGGCTGCGCCGTGGGGCCTGATTATCAGCAGCCCGTACCCCAGACCCCGACCCACTGGAACGATCCGGGGGACCGGGGCGTGAAATCGCAAGCCGCATCAAGCGCGACCAACCCTCGTTGGTGGAAAACCTTCGCCGATCCGCAGCTCGACAGCCTGATTGAGCGCGCCATCGCCGGTAACCTGTCGCTGCAGCAAACCGTGCTGCGCATCGCCGGCGCGAGGGAGCAGATCAACCAGGCGGGCGGAGCTTTCTTCCCGGCGGTGAACGGCAACCTGCAGGCCACCCGGCAGCAGCTGGGGCTGGAGGGTGAGCTGAAATCCCACGGCGTCTACGACCAACTGGACGACGTCGATCCTGAACTGCGCGGCGCGCTGGGGCCGCTGACCCAGCCGATTAACCTTTATCAGGGCAGCTTTGACGCCCAGTGGGAGCTGGATCTGTGGGGCAAGGTGCGCCGTCAGGTTGAGGCCGCTAACGCCCAGCAGCAGGCGGCCATCGAGCAGCGCAACGACGCCCTGGTGTCGCTGGAGGCGGAAGTCGCCCGCGCCTGGCTCCAGCTGCGCGGGGCCCAGAGCTCTATCGCCACCCTCAACACCCAGATCGAGAGCGCGCAGCAGACGCTGGAGCTCACCGACAGCCGCCAGCGCGGCGGCCTGTCGCCGCAGATGGACGTGGAGAACGCCCGCGCCCAGCTCGGCAACCTGGAGGCGCAGCTTCCGCAATATGAAGCCCAGGCGCGACAGGCGATGAACGGTCTGGCGATCCTGCTCGGCAAACCGCCGGGCGCGCTGGACGGCGAGCTGCAGGCCAGCAAACCGCTGCCCGCGCTGCCGGAGATTGTTCCCACCGGCATTCCTTCCACCCTGGCGCGACGCCGTCCGGACGTGCGGGAAGCCGAAGCCCGGCTTCATGCCGCCACCGCGCAGATCGGCGTCTCGGTGGCGCAGCTGTTCCCCAGCGTCTCGCTCAGCGGCCAGTTTGGCCTGCGTAACAGCGAAGCCAGCTGGCTGACCGACTGGAGCAGCCACTTCTACAGCGTCGGGCCGCAGGTCTCCATCCCCATCTTCCAGGGCGGTCGGCTGGTCTCCAGCGTGAAGGTTGCCCGCGCCCAGCAGGGCGCCGCCGTGCTGGATTACCGCCAGACGGTGCTCACCGCGCTGGGGGATGTGGAAAACGCGCTGGTCAGCTACCGCACCGACCAGAAGCGGGAAGCAGGATTAAGCAAAACCATTGATGCGCTGCAAAACGCCTTCGATCTGGCGAGCAGCAGCTACCGGCAGGGGATCGCCACCTTTATCGACGTGCTGGATGCCCAGCGCCAGCTGGCGCAGGCGCAGCAGCAGCGCGATCAGGCCCGGGTGCAAAGTGCGCTGGATCTGGTGGCGCTGTATAAAGCGCTCGGCGGCGGATGGGAGCCGTATCAGGAGGTGCAGTTGCCGGACTATGCGGTGTTTGGGGATGCGGTGAGGGGATGATTTCGCCCCGTAGGCCCGGCAAGCGTAGCGCCGCCGGGCATTGCCGCACGCAGCACTAACAGACAATAAAAAAGCGGGCTTCGAAGCCCGCTTTTTTGATTTTACATTCCGCAATCAGTTCAAACGAACCGGCATCCCGGAACGATTCTGAATCGCCTGATCCACAATAGTGGCATCCACATCCGGCTGACCGGTGATGGCCTGCACGTTGCTGGTCAGGGTCACTGGCACCGTCACGTTGTTATTGATCTGGTCTTCGCTGGTAGACAGCGGGTTATGCACTTCGAGGTAACGGCTACCATCCGGCTCGGTGGTGGCTTTAACCGGCTCGTTAATGAACTGCACGCGAGTCCCTACCGGCACGTTTTCGAACAGGAATTTGATGTCGTCGTTACGCAGACGCACGCAGCCGTGGCTCACGCGCAGACCGATACCGAAGTTGGCGTTGGTACCGTGGATCGCATACAGACGGCCAATGTACAGCGCATACAGACCCATTGGGTTATCCGGGCCAGCAGGAACAACGGCTGGCAGCGGCTCGCCCGCAGCGATATATTCCGCGTGCATTTTCGCGGTTGGAGTCCAGGTTGGGCCTGCTTTCTTACGCTCAACTTTGGTGGTCCAGTTCATCGGAGTATCTTTACCCAGCTGGCCGATACCGATAGGCAGCACGATCACGGTGTTGGTGCCTTTAGGGTAGTAGTACAGACGCATTTCGGCGCTGTTGATAACGATACCTTCATGCACGGTATCCGGCAGGATCAGCTGCTGAGGAATGTTCAGCACGGTACCGCCTTTCGGCAGGTAAGGGTCAACACCCGGGTTGGCTTCCATCATGTTGGAGAGGCCGAGCTGATATTCTGCTGCGAAATATTCCAGCGGCTGGGTGTTGCCTTCTTCAATGGTCACAACCTGGTTCTGACCCACCAGACGGCTACCGTCGGTTGGCAGTGGATAGGTGACAGCAGAAGCGGTCTTGCAAAACCCTACTACGGCAAACGCCGCTGCAAAAAGCGAAGTTAATTTCATATTCATGGTGTGCGAGGTATCTGTGCCACTTGGCAGGTTATTAAAAGTCAGAACGGTTCAGGGAGCGCATTATATGTGCATTCCCCCCCGCATGGAATTCGGATGTGTACTAAATCACACTTTTTTCCGTTTCGTTAAAGTTTAGCGGCATGTTGTTACACGGGATCTCATTTCGGAATTGTGGCATAATGCCGGGTTTATCACACTTCTCGCAGGAATCTCCCGTGTTAGTTACCAGCAACGTCACTATGCAGTTTGGCAGTAAGCCGCTGTTCGAAAACATTTCCGTCAAATTTGGCGGCGGCAACCGTTACGGCCTGATTGGTGCCAACGGTAGCGGAAAATCCACCTTCATGAAGATCCTCGGCGGCGATTTAGAGCCGACCCTGGGTAACGTTTCTCTCGATCCGAACGAGCGCATCGGTAAGCTGCGTCAGGATCAGTTCGCCTTCGAAGCGTTCACCGTTCTTGACACGGTGATCATGGGACACGTTGAGCTGTGGGAAGTGAAGCAGGAGCGCGACCGCATCTACTCACTTGCCGAAATGAGCGAAGAAGACGGCTATAAAGTGGCCGATCTCGAAACCCTGTACGGCGAAATGGACGGCTACTCTGCCGAATCCCGCGCCGGTGAACTGCTGCTCGGCGTCGGTATTCCGGTTGAACAGCATTACGGTCTGATGAGCGAAGTCGCGCCAGGCTGGAAGCTGCGTGTTCTGCTGGCGCAGGCGCTGTTCTCTAACCCGGACATCCTGCTGCTCGACGAACCAACGAACAACCTGGACATCGACACCATTCGCTGGCTGGAGCAGACGCTGAACGAGCGTAACAGCACCATGATCATCATCTCGCACGACCGTCACTTCCTGAACATGGTCTGCACCCACATGGCCGATCTGGACTACGGCGAGCTGCGCGTTTATGCGGGCAACTACGACGAGTACATGACCGCCGCGACCCAGGCGCGTGAGCGTCTGCTGGCCGACAACGCCAAGAAAAAGGCGCAGATTGCGGACCTGCAATCCTTCGTCAGCCGCTTTAGCGCCAACGCCTCTAAATCGCGTCAGGCCACCTCGCGTGCCCGTCAGATCGACAAAATCAAGCTGGATGAGGTTAAAGCCTCCAGCCGCCAGAACCCGTTCATCCGCTTCGAGCAGGATAAAAAACTGTTCCGTAACGCGCTGGAAGTGGAAGCCCTCACCAAAGGCTTTGACGATGGCCCGCTGTTTAAAAACTTCAACCTGCTGCTGGAAGTGGGCGAGAAGATTGCGATCATCGGCGCCAACGGCGTGGGTAAATCCACCATGCTGAAAACCCTGGTGGGTGAGCTTCAGCCTGACAACGGCACCGTGAAATGGTCTGAGAATGCGCAGATTGGTTACTACGCGCAGGATCATGCCGAAGATTTCGACAACGACCTGACCGTTTTCGACTGGATGAGCCAGTGGAAATCCGAAGGCGACGACGAGCAGGTGGTGCGCAGCTTCCTGGGCCGTCTGCTGTTCAGCCAGGACGACATCAAAAAGCCAGCGAAGGTGCTCTCCGGTGGTGAGAAGGGCCGTATGCTGTTCGGTAAGCTGATGATGCAGAAACCGAACATTCTGGTGATGGACGAACCGACCAACCACCTGGATATGGAATCGATCGAATCGCTGAACATGGCGCTGGAGATGTATCAGGGCACCCTGATCTTCGTCTCTCACGACCGTGAGTTCGTCAGCTCGCTGGCGACCCGCGTGATTGAAATTACGCCAGAGCGCGTGGTGGACTTCAGCGGTAATTACGAAGACTATCTGCGCAGCAAAGGCATCGACAACTAAGATACACCCCTCACCCTAACCCTCTCCCCACAGGGGAGAGGGGACTGTTCGGTGCGGTTTTCACCCTCTCCCCTATGGGGAGAGGGCCGGGGTGAGGGGCTGTTAAACCACCCACTCACCCCCTTCAACCCCATTCACCAGCAGCTTACGGTTTTCCCCTTTCGGTAACGACACCTTCAGCGCTTTCCACGCCGGACGATAGTCTCCGCGCGCACCGACGTTCAGGTTTATGGTTGCCCCATCGCAGACCATCTCCCACTCCACCCACAGCGCGTTGCCGTTCTGGTAGCCCCAGCTTTCACCGTCGTCTTCAAACAGCAGGCCGGATGTCGTGCCCACGCCTTTAAGCGGGAACAGTTTCAGTTTGCGGGTATCGTCTTTCTCAGCGCTCACATGGGTAATGCGCTCGCTGAGCGGCAGACCGGCACCGGCGCGAACCAGCAGCGGCAGTTTTTCCAGCGGCGCGTCGCGGACGATCCACTGCCCGCCGGAGAACCACTCCTGGGAGTAAAAATCGTACCAGCCGGTTTCATTATCCGGCAGCCAGACCCGGCGCTCGCGCTGTCCGGCTTCGACGACGCTTGCCACCAGCAGGTCGCGGCCCAGCAGGAAATCGTCGCACTCCTCAAAGGTCTGCGCATCGTGCTCGTGATCGAGGAACGTCGGGCGAAGCATCGGCTCGTCATCGGCATGCGCCTGCCACAGCAGGGTGTAAAGATACGGCAGCAGGCGATAGCGCAGCTCAATGGCACCGCGAATGGCCGGCGTGACGCCCGGATACATCCACGGCTCGTTCACGGTGGCATCATCATTCCACGAGTGAATGGTAAAGCGCGGATGCATCACGCCGTTTTGCACCCAGCGGACAAACAGCTCCGCGTCCGGCTTATCGCCGGAGAACCCGCCCACGTCATGACCGACGTTAAACAGCCCCGATAAGCTCATCCCCACACCCATGCGGGTGTTGTAGCGCAGGGTGTCCCAGTTGGTGCGGTTATCGCCGCTCCAGGTCTGGACGTAACGCTGCATCCCGGCGCAGCCGGAGCGGGAGATCAGGTACGGGCGTTTTTCCGGCGCGAAGCGCTGCTGGGCCTCCATCGAGGCGCGCATCATCAGCAGCGGCATCACCGGGCGAATATGCTTGATGGCGATCTCCTTGCCGAAGCCAAAGCAGCGCGCTTCCCCGTCCCACACCTCGAACTCATTGTTGTCGTTCCAGGTGGAGTCGATGCCCATCTCCAGCAGCTGGGTGGTCACCCCTTGCTGCCACCACTGCACGGTCTGCGGGTTGGTAAAGTCGAGGTGCGACCCTTCGTCATCCCAGAAGCTTGAACGTTCTGGCGCGTCGGTTTCTGAATCGCGGATGAACAGACCGCTCTCCGCCACTTCGTTATAGCGCGGATGGTCCTGCAGCAGGCACGGCTTGATGTTCGCTGCAAGCTTCAGCCCGGCATCGTGGAACGCCTGGCTCATCACCTTCGGCTGCGGCACCTTGTCGTAGTTCCAGTTGAAGACGTAGCGCTTGCCGTTGATGGAGGTATAGCCGGAAGAGAGCTGGAAGGAGTCGCAGGGAATGGCGTGCTCTTCGCACAGGCGGATAAAGTTCATCAGCTGGTTTTGCGCGTCCGGGGCGTCGGTGTAGTGCATGGTCGACCCGCTGTAGCCCAGGCTCCATTTCGGTCCGAACAGCGTTTTCCCGGTGAGGCGCACGAAGGCTTTGGTGACGTCCAGCACCCGTTTGCCGGTAAAGATGTAGTAATCGATATCGCCCGCTTCCGCCTGCCAGCGGCGATAGGCGGTGTGGTAGTTGTCGATCTCGTTGCCCAGATCCAGCCAGCAGCTGCTCAGATTGTCGTAAAACAGGCCATAGCTCACGTCGTCCCGGCGGGTGATGGTGAACGGAATGTGCTTATACAGCGGGTCGGTGCTGACCGCGTTATAGCCCATCGCGTCCAGGTTACGCATCTCATAGCGCTTGCCGTTGCGCTGCAGATCGCCCGCTTTTTCACCCAGGCCGTAAAAACGTTCATCCTTGCGGCGGCTCAGGTAGTGCGCCGCGCCGTCGCCGTGGGCGTTCACCAGATAGGCGCTGGTCGGACGGTCATTTACCAGCGGCTGCCACTCCCCGGCCTCGTTGCGATAGTGCCACTCCAGCCACAGCGGCTGGTGGACGGTGACGCGCAGCTGTTCGGTGGCAACGGTCAGCACATCGTCCTGCTGCGTCAGCGTCCAGGCAGGGCAGGTGAACCCGCTCAGGTCGTCGCGGCGGCGGCCTTCCCACGGCACGTCCTGCTCCGGAGCGATGCTCCAGGTGCGGTCCAGCGCCAGTTCGCCTTTGCGTTTAATCAGCACCCGGAACAGGTTCTGTTCCAGCACATACAGGCACAGGCGGTGCTGCTCATCGACCAGCAGTTCCAGATGGTTCGCAGACTGTTTCTCGACGGTCCAGTTTTTCAGGGTTTTCATATGCAATACATCCACTATCAGGCGCGCTTGGCGCGACGTTCAGCAATAAATGCCACCAGGAAGAGAGCGCCAATCAGGTCGAAGAAACCCATGGCAATAAAGAGCGGGTTAAAGCCGATTTTGTCGGCGGTAACACCAATCAAAAGGGAGAACAGGAAGCTGGCGATCCACGCCGCCGAGCCGCGCATGCCGTTGACGGTTGCCATCTGTCCCTTATCAAATGACTCCACCACCAGGGCGCTCAACATGCAGGAGATGATCTGATGCCCGAAACCGCCGATGGAGATCAGCACGATGGTGATATAGGGGTCGCGGGTAATAGCCACGATGCCTAAGGAGATCATCAGAAACGCGCCGGTCACCGAGCTTGCCACCACCGAGTTAACGCGGGAGCAGCCGAACAGGCGGGTATAGAGACGGGTCAGGTAGCCGCTCGCCACGCTGCCGAGATCGGCGGCCAGGAACGGCAGCCAGGCAAACATCGCGATCTGCTTCAGATCCATGCCGTGCTCTTTGGCGAGATACAGCGGCACCCAGAAGCTCAGCACCGCCCAGGCCGGTTCCGCCATAAAGGCCGGAATGGCGATACCGTAAAAGCGCTTGTTTTTCGACACGGTTTTCAGCGCGGTGAGGAAGGGCAGTTTGACCGCAGGCGGCTCGTTATCCTGCTTGATAAAGGCCAGCTCATCCTTGCTCAGGTTCGGGTGCTGCTCCGGGTTGTGGTAGAACGCCCACCAGAGGATCACCCACAGCAGCGCCAGCACGCCGGTAAACATAAACGCGCCCTGCCAGCCAAAGGAGGCGTGGGCAAAGTAGATGATAGGCGGAGCCAGCATCGCGCCGATGGAGAAGCCCACGCCCGCCCAACCGGCGGCCACGGGACGTTCCGATTTCGGGAACCACTCGCCGATGGTTTTGGCGTTCGCCGGAGTGGCGGCCGCTTCAGAGGCACCCATAAAGAAGCGCAGGATCGCCAGATGCAGCCAGCTTCCGGCGCCCGCATGGAAGATACACATCAGCGCCCAGATCCCGGCACAGACCATAAAGCCAATCTTCAGGCCGATGACGTCAATCAGCCAGCCGCACAGAGGCTGGAAAATGGTGTAGGCAATCTGGAACGCGCCAACGATCCAGGAGTATTGCTCGGTGGTGATCCCGAGACTCTCTTTGAGTTCAGGCGCGAGAATACCCAACGAATTTCGGGTGATGTAGTTAACGGTCACGCCCATTAAGAACAGCACCAGCACGTACCAGCGCAGGTTTTTAATGACGCGACGGGTTTTGCTGGTCGCAACGGTGTTATTGATGCCCTGACTCATTTTACTCTCCACAAGACGGACGGTAGGGGGACGGAGGTTCAGGTGTCACACAGATTTTTTATCTCTTTGATTGTTATCAGTTTTAATGCTTAGTTTGGTATATAACTAGTATGGAAGTTGTGTGACAGGTTCACCTTAAGAGAGAAATCAGGCGGGCAAAAGCGCATTTTGTGCAACTTTTCTCATAATCGGCGTTCATTATTTGGCATTCTGGCTCTAATCCCAGTAACCATCTGTTAACTACGCTATGAAAATTTTTTCATTTCGCAAATGGAGCCAGATCACAAAATGGATAAAAGGCTAAGAATCGCTGAAATTGCCCGCCGGACCGAACTCTCTGTCAGCACCGTTTCCCGGGTGCTGGCGGGGAAGGCGAACACCAGTGAAAAGGCGCGTACCCGGGTGCTGGACGCCGCGCGGGAGCTGGGCGTGCTGGACGGGATGGCGGCGGGGCGTCTGCTGCTCAACAGCCTCGTGGTCTTTGCGCCCCAGCGCGCTTTTGACGAGCGGTCCGACATCTTTTATTACCGGGTGATCCAGAGCGTGAGTAAGGGCCTTGCCTCGCATGACGTGCGTCTTCGCTACTGCGCCCTCGAAGAGAATGACAGCGACGCGCAGCTGTTTCTTGCGCGCATGAACGAGCCGGACACCCAGGCCGCTATCCTGCTGGGTATCGACGATCCGCATATCCACGATCTGGCCATCGATCTGGGTAAACCCTGCATGCTGATTAACTGCCGCGACCGGCATATGCGCCTCCCTGCGGTCACGCCCGATCACCGCGCCATCGGCGAACGCGCGGCGGAATACCTCTTTGAGATGGGGCACCGCGAAGTGATGAACGTGCTGTGCCTGCGCCGCTATACCATGGAGCTGCGTCTGGCGGGGATCCGTGACGCCTGGCAGTCGCACAACCTGAAGTTTAACGACAAACGCGATCTGCTGGTGGCCCCGAGCTTCAGCGCCCGCGAAACCGAACAGCTGGTCAGCCACTGGCTCAGTGAACGCCAGGGAAAAGACCTGCCCACGGCATTTTTAGTCGGCGGGGATTTTATGGCGGCGGGGACCATCAACGCCTTACAAAAGCAGGGATTGCGCGTCCCTCAGGATGTGTCGGTGATGAGCATTGACGGCTTTAATCTGGCGGCGATTCAGGATGTGCCGTTAACGGCGGTGCATGTTCCCCGCGATGAACTGGGAACCGAAGCGGTGCATATGCTCCAGCAACGGCTGATGCGCCCGGACGCGCCGGTGGGGACGCTGCTGCTGAACGGCACGCTGACCGTGCGGGAGTCGGTACGGCGGATACGTCAGGGGAAAAGACGCACCGCCGTCGAACGGGAAGGGTTATACGACAGTTAAGCCATACCCAGCGCGCGCTTGCCGTGAATGTTCAGATCATCAACAGTGAAGCGCGACTGCCAGTCAGACTCATAATCCTCGCGCGGGAAATCGCCCGGCGAGGCGCCGGTTTCCAGCGCCGCTTTCACCTTCTTCGCGTAGGCGAGGTTTTTCTCGCACATCGGCGCCGCCGGAATGTACATCACGTTGCCCCAGCCCTGCTGGTCTTCAACCGGGGCCACCGAGTGGATCACATCGCAGTGCCACCACACGGAATCACCCGCTTCCAGCGCCGGAATGCTGGTCAGGGCTTCAATTAACAGCGGATGCCACTTCTCGGAAATCGGCAGCACGCGCCCCGGGGCCACGCCGCAGAGTTCATCTTCCGGCACATCGTCCAGCAGCGGACGCAGCAGAATGTAAGCCATCGCTTCCGGGATCGGCACCACGTGCAGCAGCCCCTGATTTGGGATCATGTCGGAGAGCGCCGTCCAGCCCTGGAAGGTGCGGAACACCGAGCATTTGGTAGTGTTGTCCACGGTGTACTCTTCCACTTCGGTGCGATGGGCAGCATCCCAGGGATCGTACCTGTCGATATTGCCGTCGAAGACGCGGGCGAAGACCTGCTGATAGGCCGGGAGCAGCCAGCGCTCCAGCGCGCCGGAGTCGGTGTGCGCCCCGAGGCCTTTAGAGGTAGTTCCCGGCGGACGGCGGCGAATGCGATCCGGGTAGATCACGCTCACGTCCGGGTTGAACCACTGCTTGCCGTTGCTCTCGAAAGTCCATAAACGGTTCAGGAACGACTGCACCTGGGCCATCTCTTCGCTCTGACGGGCTTCCATCTGGGCGTGTGAGCAGTAGATCGGGTAGATCTCCGGACGGGAGGCGGTGAGGGAGCCAAAGAAGTTATCCCCCGGGCCTTTGTAGACGTCATCAAAACGGTTGAGATCCAGATAGTCGAGCATCGCGTTATCCCACGCCAGCGCCTTCTCGCGCGGGAAATGACCTTTGATCACCGCACAGCCCCGGCGTTTGACCGCCTCGCGCTGTTCCGGGCTGATGTTACCGCTCTGCACGTCCGCAAAGGGGATCACCGGCCATACAGGATCGCCATTGCGCTTCAGGGTGTTAATTTCCGCCACGCGGCTGGCGATCCTGGCGCTCAGGCGATCGAATACGCCCTGCACGTCGCCAATCTGCGCCCGCAGCTCACGTTTCATCTGGCGGATGGCCGCTTTGTGGTCGGAAGGCAAGGTTTCACTGGTAAAGGTTAAGGTCATAACAGCCTCGCTATCTTTCATTCGAAAGTAAAAGTGATTACAAGTGATACTTTAGGTTAAAAATAAGTTAAAGCAAGTTAAATAACTTGATGAAGTGCACAACACGGAGAGAAAGAAGGGGAGAGCGCCGGAGATGACTCCGGCGGGGAAATTAGTTGCTGAAGGGCGGGGTATTGTCGAGGACGGCCTGAATCACGTTCAGCACGCCCTGATGGTTGTTGTCATCGGCCTGATAGCGGGTGATGGCTTTGATGCTTTCGCCCGCGTTACCCATGGCGAAGGAGTAGTTCACAAACTTCAGCATTTCGGCGTCGTTACCGCTGTCGCCAATCGCCACGCACTCCTGCGGGGAGATGTGCCAGCGCTTCAGCAGGCGGCTCAGGCCGCTGGCTTTATGCAGGCCGGGGATAATCAGATCGACAAAGCCAAAGCCGCTGGTCACCGGCTTCATAATGCCGTCGAGGGAGACGTGCAGAGCGTCGATCAGGTTTGGAATATCGCTGTCCGGCAGGTTCAGGGAGAACTTGAACAGCACGTCGTCGATGTCGCGATAGTCGCTGATGCGCTGCAGGCGGTGATAGTGTTTTGACATCAGCGCGATGAAGTCCTCTGGTGCCTTATCGCTGACGTAAGCACTTTCCAGCCCGCAGGCAACGAAGTTCAGGGAGGTATCCTTCAGCAGCTCGCCGATGACAATCTGCGACTCGTGCTTTGTCAGTTCACCGTGGAAAATCTGCTCGCCGTGATCGAACACCAGCGCGCCGTTTTCCGCCACGAAAGAGATCTGCGATTTCAGTTCCGGGAAGAAGGAGATGAGCTGGTAATACTGGTTGCCGCTGGCGACAACGAACTCAATATTACGGGCCTGAAGTTGCTGGAACTGCGCCTGAAAGCGGTCACGATCGTACTGCTTGGCGTCATCAAGAAAAGTTCCGTCCATATCGGTGACGATAACTTTAACGGTCATACATTGAGCTCCTGAATCACTGCGTTCGAAACATTCTAATAACAAGGTGACGTGGAGCACAAATTTAATTTTCGAATGAAAGTCAGAAAGCCGGGTGGCGGAGGTAAATGCAAAACGGCAACCTGGGTTGCCGTTTTTGATGTTTGCACCCTCTCCCCTTGGGAGAGGGCCGGGGTGAGGGCAACAGCGCGCGCTATTCCCCCTCACCCTAACCCTCACCCTCAAGGGAGAGGGGATCTCATTACAACGTATGCTCAGTACGCGCAATAATATCGTCCTGCGCATCCGGTGACAGGGCGGTGAAGAACGCCGAGTAACCCGCCACGCGCACTACCAGATCGCGATACTGGTCCGGGTGTTTCTTCGCTTCCAGCAGCGTTTCGCGGGAGACGATGTTGTACTGGATGTGCCAGCCTTTATGCACCTCAAAGAAGGTACGCAGCAGCACCATCAGCTTCTGACGGTCGCTGTCGTTATCCAGCGTCGCCGGGTTGAGCTTCTGGTTCAGCAGCACGCCACCGAGGATCGCTTCGGTCGGCAGTTTTCCGACAGAGCCGATCACCGCCGTTGGCCCCAGATGGTCAGTACCGGAGGACGGGCTTGCCCCTTCGGCCAGCGGGGTATGCGCTTTACGCCCGTCCGGCGTTGCCATGGTGGCCGCACCAAACGGCACGTTGGCGGAGATGGACGAAGTCCCGGCGTAGTAGTTGCCGCCAATCGGGCCACGGCCATAGCGTGGGTTGTGGTACTGCTTCAGCTCTTCGATGTAGGTCTGATACGCCCGGGCCAGCAGCAGATCCACGCTGTCATCGTCGTTACCGTACTTTGGTGCGCCGTTAATCAGACGCTGGCGCAGCTGTTCGTGGGTCAGCCCCTCGTAGTCATCCGCCAGGGCCGCCGCCAGCTGCTGCTGACCAATCGCACCCTGTTCAAAGACCAGTTTCTTCACTGCCGCCAGGCTGTTGCCGAGGTTGGCGATCCCCACCTGCAGGCCGGAGACCCAGTCGTACTTCGCGCCGCCCTGCTTGATGCTCTTCGCGCGCTCGATGCAGTCATCCACCAGCGCCGAGCAGAGAATGTCGTGGACGTTCTCTTCCAGCATGGTGTCCACCACGTACTCAATCTCGATGGATTTGCGGGTGTAATACTTAATCTGGCGATCCCAGGCGGCCATCACTTCGTCGAAGTTGTTGAAGTTACCGGCAGAGAGCGCTTTAACCTGCGGCAGGAATACTTTGCCGCTGGTGGCGTCGCGACCGCCTTCCATCGCTGCCAGCATCACGCGGGCGAAGTTGATAAAGCTCATCCCGGTGCAGCGGTAGCCCCACTTGCCGCCGACCGCGGTTTCGATACAGCCGATGGCGGCGTAGTCGTAGGCGTCGGCTTTTTCGATGCCGAGCTTGATGAACTCAGGGATAACGATCTCATCGTTGTTGAAGGCCGGCATCCCGAAGCCGCAGCGGATCACCTGCACGCAGGCGTCGAGGAAGTCGTTGCTCATGCCCGCGTGATAGCGCACGCTCAGGTTCGGCTGGGTGGAGCGCAGACGGCCGCAGGATTCGAGGATTGCGTAGGAGAGCGGGTTCACCGCGTCCATTGCCACGTCGTTCACCAGGATCTGCCCGCCGATGGTGACGTTCTGATACAGCGGGCTGCCCGCCGAGGCTTTGGAGTGCGAGCCGGAGCGGATCTTGTTTACTTCCAGCAGCTTCAGCCAGCAGCTGTGCAGCAGCTCGATGGCGTGCTCGCGATCCAGAGACTGGTTCAGCTCCACGTCGCGGCGGTAGTACGGATAGAGATACTGGTCCATGCGGGCGAAGGAGACGGAGTGGCCGTTGGACTCAATCTGCAGGATCAGCTGGATGAAGTAGCACAGCTGTAATGCCTGCCAGAAGGTTTTTGGCGGTTCGTGGGCTATGACATCGCAGTTTTCCGCCATCGCCAGCAGCTCGTCGCGGCGGCTAACGCGGGTTTCGGTGGCGGCCATCTCACGCGCCAGGTCGGCAAAGCGCTCGATATGCAGGCTCACCGCTTCCAGCACGATATCGATCGCTTTCAGGAACTGGTCGCCGTGCAGGTCTTCCAGGCAGGTAAGGTTGATGCGCGAGCGGCGCTCGTCCACCTTGTGGCGCAGGCCGTCGAGCCCTTTTTCCAGCACTAACGGGAAGTTTACCGCCAGGTGCGCGTCGCCGGAGGTCATGTTGCCTTCGGCTTTGATAATCCCGGTTTCCAGCAGGCCTTTCTGCTCGTCGGTGAACATGCCGTAGCAGCGATCCTGCACCGTCTGGCCGCGCCACCACGGGCAGATCTCATGCAGAACGCGTTTGTTCTCTTCGCTGACTGCAAAGCCCGCACCCGGACGGTCGGCCAGATCGTCGATCTCTTTTTCAATCCACGAGACGGTGTATTCCGGGAAGATCGGCGCGGCGCGCACTTCGCTTGCCTGGTTGCCGATAATCAGCTCGTCATGTTTGATCCAGATAGTGCGCTGCGCCAGGTGATGGGCCAGCGCCAGCGCGCGGCGAACCGGGATCGGCTTGTCCATGTGCTGCTGGTACATCTCGGTGTAGTGCTGGGCGCGTTCGGTACAGACCGGAGGCTTAACAATATGGACCAGGGCAGTTTTATGCGCCTTAATGCGATCGCTCAGGGTAGTAAGATTCAGCTGTGTCATAACATTATCCTCGTAAGGTCGCGGTTAACCCTTTCTGGGCGGCGTACTGCCGGGCAAAGTCCAGTAAAGCAGGATTATCGAGCGGTTTATCAGGGGCAGAGTAGGGTTGGCCGAGCAGTGTGTACTTGTTCATGCCCAGCGTGTGGTATGGCAAAAAATGGATGTCGCGGACGTTCAGTTCGTCGGCGGCAAAATTGGTAATGGCGGTAATCGACGCTTCATCGGCGTTAAAGCCCTGGATCAGCGGCACGCGAATGGTGAGCTGTTTTCCGGCGGCGGCCAGGCGCTTGAGATTCTCCAGCACGCGTTTTGCCGAGCCGTCGGTCCACTGCTTAAAGACCGCGCCGTCGACGTGTTTCAGGTCGGCGAGAAACAGGTCGATGTAGGGTAACGACGGTTCGATATAGTGCCACGGCACGTGCAGGCAGGTTTCCACGGCGGTGTGGATCCCCTGCTCATGGCTGGCCTGGAACAGCTGGCGCGCCATGTCCGGGTTCATAAAGGGTTCGCCTCCGGAGAGGGTGATGCCGCCGCCGCTGCGATCGTAGAAAGGCTTATCGCGCAGGACGGTCGCCATGATCTCCTCCACCTGCTTATCTTCGCCGCAGACGGTGAGGGCCTGGGTCGGGCAGCAGTCGGTGAGGGCATCAAGGTGGGTATCGTCGAGTTTTTCGCGGTGGATCACCAGGCCATTCAGCGTGCGGTCGATCACCGCAGGCGCCACCTGCTGACAGAGGTTGCACCCCTCCAGGCACAGGCGAGCGTCGAACAGCAGATCCCGGGAACGTTCGCGGCTTTCCGGATTCTGACACCAGCGGCAGCCCAGGGAGCAGCCCTTCATAAAGACCACGGTACGAATTCCCGGGCCGTCGTGTGTCGAATAACGCTGAATGTTGAAGATCATAATGTCGCCTCTTGTTGCGTATGAAGATTAAATTACTTTCGAATGAAAGTTATCTTGACGCAAATCAACTCAGAAGCAGGTTTTGCCGTGGTAGGGTTACGGCATAGTCATTTTTGAGGATCTCATCATGGAACTGTATCTCGACACATCCGACGTTATTGCCGTTAAAAAGCTGGCCCGCGTGTTTCCGCTCGCAGGCGTCACCACTAACCCAAGCATCGTCGCCGCAGGCAAAACGCCGCTCGACGTTCTACTGCCTCAGCTGCAGGAGGCGATGGGCGGCCAGGGCCGTCTGTTTGCTCAGGTAATGGCCACCACCGCAGAAGGTATGGTGGAAGACGCGCTCAAGCTGCGTACTATCGTCGCCGATCTGGTAGTAAAAGTGCCGGTAACGGCAGAAGGACTGGCGGCTATTAAGATGCTGAAAGCGCAGGGCGTACCGACCCTGGGGACTGCGGTCTACAGCGCGGCGCAGGGGATGATGGCGGCGCTGGCGGGGGCTGAATATGTCGCGCCTTATGTGAACCGGGTGGATGCCCAGGGCGGGGACGGTATTCAGACCGTGGCGGAATTACAGCAGCTGCTGACGCTCCACGTGCCGCAGTCAAAAGTGCTGGCAGCGAGCTTCAAAACCCCGCGACAGGCGCTGGACTGCCTGCTGGCAGGCTGCGAGTCCATCACCCTGCCGCTGGACGTTGCCCAGCAGTTGATCGCCTCTCCGGCGGTGGATGCAGCGATTGCGAAGTTTGAGCAGGACTGGCAGAACGCCTTTGGACGGACGTCGATCTAGTGGTATCGCCGGGCGGCGCTGCGCTTGCCCGGCCTACAAAAGCTGATTCGTGCGCGCTGATTCGTGCATGCTGATTCCCTCACCCCGGCCCTCTCCCAAAGGGAGAGGGAGCAAACACTAAAACGGCAACCTTTGGGTTGCCGTTTGCGTTAACCTCCGCACACCTCACACCCCGGATTACGCATCAGCTTCATCTCGCGGAACTGGCAGGTCATCGCGTCGTACATCACGATTTTCCCCGCCGCTGGCGTGCCGTAATGGGTCAGCACTTTGATGGCCTCCATCGCCTGCATCGAACCGATCACCCCCACCAGCGGAGCCATCACCCCCGCTTCCACACAGGTCAGGGCATTCTCGCCAAACAGACGGCTCAGGCAGCGGTAGCAGGGTGCGCCCTCGGCATAGGTAAAGACGCTGATTTGTCCTTCCATACGGATAGCCGCCCCGGAGACCAGCGGCGTTTTATGGGCAAAACAGCCCGCGTTGAGCTGATTGCGAATGGTGACGTTATCCGTGCAGTCGAGAACCAGATCGTGACGGGCAATCTGATCAGACAGCGCAGGCTCATCCAGCAGGGCATCGAGCAGGGTGAACTGCACGTTGGGGTTGATGCGCGACAGCGACGCCCGGGCCGAGACCACTTTGGGCTCGCCGAGGGTGGCATCGCTGTGCAGCGTCTGGCGTTGCAGGTTGGAGAGCGACACGGTGTCGAAATCAAGCAGCGTCATGCGCCCGACGCCAGCGGCGGCCAGATACTGCGCAGCGGCGCAGCCCAGTCCGCCGAGGCCGACCACCAGCACGTTCGCGGCCTTTAACGCCTCCTGACCGTCGAAATCAAAGCCGCGCAGCACAATCTGGCGATTGTAGCGCAGCATCTCGTTGTCGCTCAGTTCCATGCTCAGCCTCCGAACAGGGCGTTAAACGGCTCAACCTCAACCCATTCACCCGCTTCCACGTTGCCGCGCTCGCGCTCCAGCACGATAAAGCAGTTGCCCTGGCTGAAGGAGCTGAAAATATGCGAACCCTGATGACCGGTGGTGCGCACCTCCAGCTCGCCGTCGGCGTTACGCGTCAGAATGCCGCGCTGGAAGTCGAGACGACCCGGTGATTTTTTCAGTCGGGTGGCGGCGCGAACGCGCTGGCGGGCAGGCAGGCTTTGCGCCCGGTTGCCGGAGAGCTTCGCCAGCAGCGGCTGCACCAGCTGATAGAAGGTGAGCGCCGCAGAGACCGGGTTGCCCGGCAGGCCGCAGAACCAGCTGTTCGGCAGCGTGCCAAAGGCGAAGGGTTTGCCCGGCTTGATCGCCAGCTTCCAGAAGCCGATCTCGCCCAGCTCGTCGAGGATAGTTTTGGTGTAATCCGCTTCGCCCACCGATACACCGCCGGAGCTCAGCACCACGTCGGCCACGCGATCCGCTTCAATGAAGGCGGCGCGCAACTGCTCTGGATCGTCAGGAATAATGCCGAGGTTGATCACCTCGCAGCCCAGCTGCTCCAGCATCAGATGCACCGCCAGGCGGTTAGTATCGTAGATCTGCCCCTCGGCCAGCGGCAGGCCCGGCAGTTGAAGCTCGTCCCCGGTAGAGAACACCGCCACGCGCACCTGGCGCACCACGGCAATCTCCGGGATACCTAGCGAGGCCAGTACCGGCAGCTCGGCGACGGACAGCTTCGTGCCCGCCGGGAAGACGGTTGCGCCCAGGGTAATGTCTTCCCCGCTGCGACGGATATTCTGCCCCGGCTTAACGCTGGCGGTAAAACGCACGCCGTCGTCGGTCTGCTCGGTCTCTTCCTGCATCACCACCGCATCGCAGCCCGGCGGCACCGGCGCGCCGGTCATAATGCGGATGCAGCTTCCGGCAGGCCATTCACCCTGGAAAGGCTGACCGGCAAAGGCTTTACCCGCTACCGGCAGCGCAGTGCCCGCCGCCAGATCCGCCAGACGCACGGCGTAGCCATCCATCGCTGAGTTATCAAAGCCCGGCACGTTCAGGGGCGAAACGATGTCGGCGGCGGTCACGCGGCCAAAACAGCGCAGCAGCGGCAGGGTTTCCTGCTCTGACAGCGGAGAAATTCGATTGAGCATCTGGGTGAGTGCCGTCTCAAGCGGCATCAGTCCGGCGGTAAAATCCATGGGTCACTCCAGCGGGAGAATAACGAAGGCGGCCATTATGGCAGAAAAGTGCCGTTAACTGTATGACACCATGGGCTTACCCTTTACATCACAGTGTCGTCTTTCTATATTCAAAAATTATATGAATCATAAGCCACGATAATGATATTTATAAAAAAAGCGGCAACTATCGGCCCAAAGGTGAAGTGAATGGGGAATGCAGTCATCGCAATCCACGGCGGCGCCGGGGCAATTACCCGGGCGCAGCTCAGTCAGGAGCAGGAGAAGCGCTACATCGAGGCGCTCTCGTCGATTGTGGAAACCGGCCAGCGAATGCTGGAGGCGGGCGAGAGCGCGCTGGATGTGGTCACCGAGGCGGTGCGCCTGCTGGAGGAATGTCCGCTGTTTAACGCCGGGATTGGCTCGGTGTTTACCCGAGACGAAACCCACGAGCTGGACGCCTGCGTGATGGACGGCATTACCCTGAAGGCGGGTGCCGTGGCCGGGGTCAGCCATCTGCGCAACCCGGTGCTGGCCGCCCGTCTGGTGATGGAGCAGAGCCCGCACGTGCTGCTGGTGGGCGAGGGGGCCGAGAAATTCGCCTTCGAACAGGGCATGGAGGCGGTTTCGCCAGAAATCTTTTCCACGCCCGAGCGCTATCAGCAGCTGCTGGCAGCGCGCAGTGCGGGGGAAACCCGGCTCGATCATGCCGCCCCGCTGGATGAGTCCACCAAAACGGGCACCGTCGGTGCCGTGGCGCTGGATAAGGCGGGGAATCTGGCCGCCGCCACCTCCACCGGCGGAATGACCAACAAACTGCCCGGTCGGGTGGGCGACAGCCCGTTGCCCGGCGCGGGCTGCTATGCCAATAACGCCAGCGTGGCGGTCTCCTGCACCGGCACCGGGGAAGTGTTTATTCGCACCCTGGCCGCGTATGACATCGCCGCGCTGATGGATTACGGCGGCTTAAGCCTGGCCGAAGCCTGCGAGCGGGTGGTGATGGAAAAACTCCCGGCGCTCGAAGGCAGCGGCGGGCTGATTGCCGTCGATCGCGAGGGTAACGTGGCATTACCCTTTAACAGTGAAGGCATGTACCGTGCCTGGGGATACGCAGGCGATACGCCGAGCACCGGAATTTACCGTGAATAAGGGGAAGAGGGATGCCGCACAGCGATGAACTGGACAGTCAGCAGGTGCTGGCGGTGCACAACCTTAACGTCGCCTTTCCCGACGAGCGGCAGACGATCCCGGCGGTAAAACAGCTCTCTTTTTCGCTCAAACGCGGTGAAACCCTGGCGATTGTCGGCGAATCCGGCTCCGGTAAATCGGTCACCGCGCTGTCGTTGATGCGCCTGATTGAACAGTCCGGCGGGCTGGTCGAGTGCGACCGCCTGCTGCTGCGCCGTCGCAACGGCCAGGTAAGCGATCTCACCACCCTGAGTTCATCCCAGATGCGCAGCGTGCGCGGTGCCGACATCGCCATGATTTTCCAGGAGCCGATGACCTCCCTCAACCCGGTCTTCCCGGTGGGAGAGCAGATCGCCGAGTCGATTCGCCTGCATCAGGGGCTGAGCCGTGAGAATGCCCTGATTGAAGCCCGGCGGATGCTGGAACAGGTACGCATTCCTGAGGCGGACACCATTCTGTCGCGCTATCCGCACCAGCTCTCCGGCGGCATGCGCCAGCGGGTGATGATCGCCATGGCGCTCTCCTGTCGCCCGGCGGTGCTGATTGCCGATGAACCCACCACCGCGCTGGACGTCACCGTTCAGGCGCAGATCCTGCAGCTGATTAAAGTGTTGCAGGAGGAGATGGAGATGGGGGTGATCTTTATCACCCACGACATGGGCGTGGTGGCGGACATCGCCGACCGGGTGCTGGTGATGTACCAGGGCGAGGCGGTGGAAACCGGCACCGTGGAGCAGATTTTCCACGCCCCTGAGCACCCTTACACAAAAGCGCTGCTGGCGGCGGTACCGCGCCTGGGGGCGATGAACGGCAGCGATCTGCCGCGGCGTTTTCCGCTGATCTCCCTGGCCGAGCCCGGCCATCAGGAGGCCGAAACCGAGCAGGATACCGTGGTGCCCGGCGAGCCCATCCTGCAGGTGCGCGACCTGGTGACCCGCTTCCCGCTGCGCGGCGGCCTGTTGAACCGCGTTAAGCGCGAAGTCCACGCGGTGGAGAACGTCAGCTTCGATTTATGGCCGGGCGAAACGCTGTCGCTGGTGGGTGAATCCGGCAGCGGGAAATCGACCACCGGACGGGCGCTGCTGCGGCTGGTGGAGTCCCAGGAGGGCACCATCACCTTTAACGGGGAACGCATCGACACCCTGCCCGCCGGGAAACTGCAACACCTGCGGCGGGACATTCAGTTTATTTTCCAGGATCCCTATGCCTCCCTCGATCCCCGCCAGACCGTCGGCTATTCGATTATGGAGCCGCTGCGGGTGCATAACCTGCTGGACGGGGAAGCCGCCCAGCGGCGGGTGGCGTGGCTGCTGGAGCGCGTGGGGCTGAAGCCGGAACACGCCTGGCGCTATCCCCATGAATTTTCCGGCGGCCAGCGGCAGCGGATCTGTATTGCCCGCGCCCTGGCGCTGAACCCGAAGGTGGTGATTGCCGATGAGTCCGTCTCGGCGCTGGACGTCTCCATCCGGGCGCAGATCATCAACCTGCTGCTCGATTTGCAGCGGGAGATGGGCATCGCGTTTCTGTTTATTTCGCACGATATGGCGGTGGTGGAGCGCATCAGCCACCGCGTGGCGGTGATGTATCTCGGCCAGATTGTCGAGATAGGCCCGCGTCGGGCGGTATTTGAAAACCCGCAGCATCCCTACACCCGCAAGCTGATGGCGGCGGTGCCGGTGGCCGATCCGGCGCATCGTCAGGCCCGGCGGGTGCTGTTGCAGGATGAACTACCGGGCAACATCCGCAAGCGAGGGGAATTCACCGAGCGCGTGGAGTTGCGGGAGGTGAGCCCCGGCCATTTCGTTGCGCCGCCGCGGCAGGACAATGCTTTTTCGCGTTTATAACTCAGACAGCAGGGAACAACAGGAGAGTACAATGACAAAATTTGTTGCTCGCAGATGGCTGTTAGCCGCGAGCGTAACGGCAGCCCTGGCGGCCTCGCCGGCTTTCGCAGCAAAAGATGTAGTGGTGGCGGTGGCCTCCAACTTCACCACCCTCGATCCCTATGACGCCAACGACACGCTCTCCCAGCAGGTAGCGAAGTCGTTTTATCAGGGGCTGTTTGGCCTTGATAAAGAGATGCAGGTGAAAAATGTGCTGGCCGAAAGCTACAAGGTCTCTGACGACGGGCTGGTCTACACCATCAAGCTGCGCAGCGGCGTGAAGTTCCAGGACGGGACCGACTTCAACGCCGAGGCGGTGAAGGTCAACCTCGATCGCGCCAGCAACCCGGAAAGCAGCCTTAAGCGCTATAACCTGTATAAAAACATCGCCAGCACCGAGGCCGTCGATCCCACCACGGTGAAAATCACCCTCAAGGAGCCGTTCTCCGCCTTTATCAACATTCTGGCGCACCCGGCCACGGCGATGATCTCCCCCGAGGCGCTGAAAAAGTACGGCAAAGAGATTGGCTTCCATCCGGTGGGCACCGGACCCTATGAGCTGGTGACCTGGAACCAGACCGATTTTGTGAAGGTGAAGAAGTTCGCCGGATACTGGCAGCAGGGGCTGCCGAAGCTGGACACCATCACCTGGCGTCCGGTAGTGGATAACAACACCCGCGCGGCGATGCTACAGACCGGCGAAGCGCAGTTTGCCTTCCCGATCCCTTACGAGCAGGCGGCGCTGCTGGGCAAAAACAGCAAGCTGGAGCTGGTTGCCAGCCCGTCGATCATGCAGCGTTACATCAGCATGAACGTCACGCAAAAGCCGTTTGATAACCCGAAAGTGCGCGAGGCGATCAACTACGCCATCAACCGCGACGCGCTGGTGAAGGTAGCCTTTGCCGGTTACGCGACCCCGGCGACCGGGGTGGTGCCGCCATCCATTGCCTACTCCCAGCAGTATCATCCGTGGGAATACAACCCGACCAAAGCGCGGGCGCTGTTGAAAGAGGCGGGCTTCCCGAACGGCTTCAGCACCACGCTCTGGTCGTCGCACAACCACAGTACCGCCCAGAAGGTGCTGCAGTTTACCCAGCAGCAGCTGGCCCAGGTGGGCATTAAGGTGCAGGTGACGGCGATGGATGCCGGGCAGCGCGCTGCCGAAGTGGAAGGCAAAGGGCAGAAAGAGAGCGGGGTGAGGATGTTCTACACCGGCTGGTCGGCCTCTACGGGTGAAGCGGACTGGGCGCTGTCGCCGCTGTTTGCTTCCCAGAACTGGCCGCCAACCCTGTTCAACACCGCGTTCTACAGCAATCCGCAGGTGGATAAAGATCTGACCGATGCCCTGAAAACCACCCAGCCGGAAGAGAAAGCGAAGCTGTACAAGGATGCGCAGGACACCATCTGGAAGGAGTCGCCATGGGTGCCGCTGGTGGTAGAGAAGCTGGTTTCGGCGCACAACAAGGCGCTGACCGGGTTTTACATCATGCCGGATACCGGCTTTAGCTTTGACGACGCGGATCTGAAATAAAGCACTCATTCCCGCAGGTATCCGCCTGCGGGATGAGAGGAATGTGCATGCTGAATTATGTGATTAAACGCCTGCTGGGCCTGATCCCGACGCTGCTGATTGTCGCGGTGCTGGTCTTTTTATTTGTGCATATGCTGCCAGGCGATCCGGCGCGGCTGATTGCCGGCCCGGAGGCGGATGCCACGGTGATTGAGCTGGTGCGTAAGCAACTGGGGCTCGATCAACCGCTTTACCGGCAGTTCTGGCACTACATCACCAGTGTCCTGCAGGGGGATTTTGGCACTTCGATGGTCTCCCGGCGGCCCGTGTCCGAAGAGATTGCCAGCCGCTTTATGCCCACCTTCTGGCTGACCCTTGCCAGCATGGCCTGGGCGGTGCTGTTTGGCCTGATGGCGGGTATTGTGGCGGCCGTGTGGCGCAACCGCTGGCCGGACCGGCTGGGGATGGCGCTGGCGGTTACCGGGATCTCTTTCCCGGCCTTTGCGCTGGGGATGCTGCTGATGCAGGTTTTCTCCGTGGAGCTGGGCTGGCTGCCCACCGTGGGGGCGGACAGCTGGCGGCACTATATCCTGCCTTCGCTGACGCTTGGCGCGGCGGTGGCGGCGGTGATGGCGCGCTTCACCCGCGCCTCGTTCGTCGACGTGCTGAACGAAGACTACATGCGTACCGCTCGGGCGAAGGGGGTCAGCGAGAAGTGGGTGATCCTCAAGCACGGCCTGCGCAACGCGATGATCCCGGTAGTGACCATGATGGGGCTGCAGTTCGGTTTTCTGCTCGGCGGCTCAATCGTGGTGGAAAAGGTCTTCAACTGGCCAGGGCTCGGGCGTCTGCTGGTCGATTCTGTCGACATGCGCGACTACCCGGTGATCCAGGCGGAAGTGCTGCTCTTTTCGCTGGAATTTATTCTTATCAACTTAGTGGTGGATGTCCTGTATGCCGCCATTAATCCGGCTATCAGGTACAAGTAAGATGCGACTGTTAAACTGGCGTCGGCAGGCGATGTTAAAGGCCATGCCGGGCCTCAAACCGGATCGGATCCGCACCCCGTGGCATGAGTTCTGGCGACGCTTTCGTAAACAGCCGGTGGCGATGGCCGCCGGGCTGTTTGTGCTGTTGCTGATCCTGGTGGCGGTGCTGGCTCCGTGGATCGTGCCTTTTGATGCCGAGAACTACTTTGATTACGACCGTCTCAACGAAGGTCCGTCGATGATGCACTGGTTTGGCGTGGACTCGTTAGGGCGCGACATCTTCAGCCGGGTGCTGATGGGGGCGCAGATCTCGCTGGCGGCAGGGGTGTTTGCGGTGCTGATCGGCGCGGCCATCGGCACGGTGCTGGGCCTGCTGGCGGGCTACTACGAGGGCTGGTGGGACCGGATCATCATGCGCATCTGCGACGTGCTGTTTGCCTTCCCCGGCATTCTGCTGGCTATTGCGGTGGTGGCGGTGATGGGCAACGGCATGGCCAACGTGATTATCGCCGTGGCGATCTTCTCTATTCCGGCCTTTGCCCGCCTGGTGCGCGGCAATACCCTGGTGCTGAAGCAGCAGACCTTTATCGAGTCGGCGCGCAGCATTGGCGCCAGCGACACGACGATTCTGTTCAACCATATTCTGCCGGGCACCGTCTCCTCTATCGTGGTCTATTTCACCATGCGTATCGGGGTGTCGATTATCTCGGCGGCCAGCCTGTCGTTCTTAGGGCTTGGCGCGCAGCCGCCAACCCCCGAGTGGGGGGCAATGCTCAACGAGGCGCGGGCGGATATGGTCATCGCCCCGCACGTGGCGCTATTCCCGAGTATGGCGATCTTCCTCACCGTACTGGCGTTTAACTTGCTGGGAGATGGGTTGCGCGACGCGCTTGACCCGAGAATTAAGGGATAACCTACCAAATATTGTAGAACTCAATGTGAAAATTTTTGTTATTCAGTAAGTTATAAAATGCCGTGTAAAAGGTTTGCTGGAGTTAACGATTTGTAAAAATTATAATAATTAATGATTGAATAACGTTAAATATTGTAAGGATTACAATGAAAAAGCTTCTTTTATGCGGCATGGTTTTACTTTCTACCTCTTGCGCCGATTTCCAGAAAAACATGAGTGACGGGATGAAAGCGGTCAATTCGGCCCTGACGCCGAAATCTTCCACCGGCACGCAAACTGCGGCAGCGGCAAAACAGTCCGGCACCATCACCAACGAACAGTGCAAAACCAGCGTGGGGAAATCCCGTGACTATTTTGAACAGATTGTTGGCTTCAAGCTGAACGAGACCAACTCTTCGGGTTATACCTCGTTCTCCGAGACCTACAACCTGCGCATTTCCGATCGTAAAGACCGTTTTGGCGGCAACTTCGCTATCTGCATCATCTCTATCGATCCGCAGACCAACAAGGTCACCACCTTCTCAATGCCAACCTGATTCAGGCGTTGCGCCTGCATTTTGCCGGGTGGCGCTGCGCTTACCCGGCCTACAAAACCTGCAAAAACCTGCGAGCCCGTAGGCCCGTGCAAGCGCAGCGCCGCCGGGCAATGCCCCTGAGTGCGAACTTATTTACTTATCCACCCCGAAGCCCTGCTTCAGAATGGCCGGCAGCACGTCCGGGAAATAAACGTGCTGGTAATACCCGCTCACGCTTTCGCTCCAGGTCTCGCCGTCGGTGCGATTAATGGCCTGCCAGTGCTCGGTCATCTGCTGATTGTAGCGGGTGATTTTCGCTTCCAGCCCCTCAGTGACATAGGCTTCGTCGTGACGGAAGGTCTCCAGCGGAAGACGCGGTTTGTGATGGGATGGCACATCAACGTGGCCAATCACCACGCCCGCTACCGGGAAGGTGTGCTCCGGCAACTCAAGCAGTTCAATCAGCTCCAGCGGCTTCAGACGAATGCCGCCAATCGGCACGATCCCCAACCCTTCAGAGCGGGCTGCTGCCATCACCGAACCCAGGGCAATACCCACGTCGGTTGCGCCAGCCACCAGGCTCTCGATGCTCTGATGCGCTACCTGCTCGTTACCCGCCAGCTTCATCCCGACCTGAGTTTTGTACATATCCAGCACAAAGGTGATAAACACCGGGGCTTTGGCAATCCACGGCTGGCCACCGGCGATCTGCGAGATTTTGGCCCGCTTTTCGGCATCGCGCGTGACGATCACTGAAACCTGCTGGGAGTGGACGGAGGTCGGGGCGCGGTACGCCGTGCTGATAATGCGCTCGAGCGTGGCGTCATCAATGACTTGATCGGTAAAACTGCGCTCGCTTTTGTGGTCGTTAAACAGGTCAATAATGGTGTTCATAAGTGCTCCCGTGTGAATCGCAAAAGCCTAACAGCCTGAAACCGTTTTGCATTTAACACTCTATGCGGCGAAAGCGGAAAACACGGGAAAAAACCCGGCCAGCGGCCGGGCGGAGGGATTAACCCAGGGCAGCGAGCAGCGCTTTTGCCGCGGCTTCGGAGCTGGCCGGGTTCTGTCCGGTGATCAGCTTGCCGTCTTCGACAACAAATGAACCCCAGTTCGGGCCTTTCTCGTAGCGCGCACCCAGGGCGCTCAACTCATCTTCCACCAGGAACGGGACGATGTCGGTCAGTTCGACGTCGGCCTCTTCACCGTTGGTAAAGCCCGTCACCTTGCGGCCCTTGACCAGCGGCTCGCCGGATTCACTTTTAACATGGCGCAGCACGCCCGGCGCGTGGCAGACGAAGCCGGTGGGTTTGCCCGCGCGGGTGAAGGCTTCAATCAGGGCGATGGAGGTCTGTGACTCCGCCAGATCCCACAGCGGGCCATGGCCGCCGGGATAGAAGACGGTGTCAAAATCGTCCTGACGCACGCTGTCGAGTTTCAGGGTGTTGGCGAGCGCCTGCTGTGCCGCCGCATCGGCTTTGAAACGATCGGTCATTTCGGTCTGGAAGTCGGGGAGATCGCTTTTCGGATCGAGCGGTGGCTGACCGCCTGCCGGGGAGGCCAGCACTACCTCGGCACCCGCATCCTTGAAGACGTAGTACGGGGCGGCAAACTCCTCCAGCCAGAAGCCGGTTTTCTTGCCGGTGTTGCCCAGTTCACTGTGAGAGGTGAGAACCATTAATACTTTCATTGCTATCTCCGGTGATGTGGATAGCTATAAAGGTAGCCTGGTTCAGCGAAGCCATCCCCGGAGGGATGGCTGTTTCGGAATGATTACGGCAGCTTATACGCAATCACGTAGTCGCCGCGATCCGGCGAGTTCCGCGCGCCCCCGGCGGTGATCAGCAGATACTGCTTCCCGTCCACCGGCGATTTGTAGCTGATTGGCGTGCTCTGGCTGCCCACCGGCAGGCGGGCTTTCCACACCTCTTTACCGGTCGAGGTATCGAAGGCGCGCAGGTAGTAATCCTGGGTGGAGGCGATAAACACCAGGCCGCCCTGGGTCGCCATGGTGCCGCCGATGGTCGGCATACCGATTGGGATTGGCAGCCCCATCTTGACGCCAAACGGACCGGTATCCTTCACCGTCCCTACCGGCACCTGCCAGGCAATCTTCTGGGTTTTCAGATCCACCGCAGTCAGCGTGCCAAACGGCGGCTTCTGGCAGGGGATCTCAACCGGCGACATAAAGCGCACTTTGGCGTTAATGGCGTATGGCGTACCGGCCAGCGGCACCGGGCGGCTGATGGCGGCGGCTTCGTTGCCGTCGTTTTTGGCGCCCTGAATCTCCGGGGAGGCCGGTATCAGCTGCACTTCCAGACCCACGCGCATGTCGTTGATAAACAGGTATTGATTCACCGGGTCAATCGACAGACCGCCCCAGTTCATGCCACCTAACGAGCCCGGCAGGTTCAGCGACGGATCATCGCCCGGCGGGGTAAACAGGCCGTTGTAGCGTTTGGATTTAAACTCGATACGGCAGATCAGCTGGTCGAACGGCGTCGCGCCCCACATGTCGGACTCTTTCAGCACGTCCGCGCCAATGGTCGGCATGCCCACCGAGAACGGCTGGGTCGGGGAGTAGATCTCTTTCGGGATCTGGCCCTGAGTCACCTTGCGCTCTTCCACTTTGGTCAGCGGCTTGCCGGTAGCGCGATCCAGCACAAACAGCTGGCCGGATTTGGTGCCGAAGATCAGCGCCGGGGTGGTTTTGCCATTGCCGGTCGGGAAATCAGTGAAGGTCGGCTGCATCGGGACGTCAAAGTCCCACAGATCGTTATGAACGGTCTGGTAAACCCATTTCACCTTACCGGTGCTGGCGTCCACGGCCACCATCGAGGCACCAAACTTACGATCGAGATCGTTGTGCTTCACGCCCCACAGGTCCACCGCCGCGCTGCCGGTCGGCATAAACACGGTGTTGGACTGCGGATCGTAAGACATCGGCGCCCACACGTTCGGGGTGGAGCGGGTGAAGTTTTCATTGGCCGGAGGTGCCTGCTGCTCGTCCGGTTTGCCCGGATCGAACGCCCAGCGCAGCTGGCCGGTGATGACGTCGAAGCCACGCACCACGCCGCCAGGCATATCCGTCGCCACGTTATCCGCGACGCGACCGCCGACAACAATGGTCGTACCGGCGAGCGTCGGGGCAGAGGTCGGGTAGTAGAGGCCGGTATCCGCCCCTTTACCCATCTGCGCGCTCAGGCTGACGCGGCCGTGGTTGCCGAAGTCTTCGCAGAACTTACCGGTATCGGCATCCAGGGCCACCAGTTCCGGCGTCACGCTGTTCATGATGATACGGCGTTTGCACTGGGCATCTGCGGGTAGTGAAACGGGCGCCACCGGAGAGGAGCCCGGCAGGGTGGGCTGCTGCAATGGGGCGCTGGCATCAAAGTAAGCCAGGCCGCGACAGCGCATCCACTTTTTCTGCTTCGCATTGATCTCGGTTTTCCACAGCTCTTTGCCGGTGGTGGCATCAACCGCAATCACATTGTTATGCGGGGTGCAGAGGAAGAGCATATTGCCGATCTGCAGCGGGGTCTGCTGATCTTCCGCGCCGCCGCCGTTCGGGCTGACGGGGATATCGCCGGTGCGATAGGTCCAGGCCACCTGCAGGTCTTTGACGTTATCGCGGGTGATCTGGTCCAGAGCCACAAAGCGCGATGCGCCCGGCGTGTTGCCGTAGTTCGCCCAGTTTTTCTGTTCTTCGCCAGGTTTCACCGGGGTGAGGGGAAGCTGTTCGCCCGACGCCGTCACCGGATCGTGCGGGACAAACATGCCGCCGACGGTAGCGGCAAAGGCCACTGCCAGCACCGCCGCAAGCGCGCCCGCGCCTTTCCAGCACGGGAATTTACCGGCACGACGGAGCAGCGCTGGCAGGGAGAGCGCCACCAGGATCCCGATGCCCGCGAGGGTCAACAGACGCGAGACCAGCGGCCAGAAATCGAAGCCGACATCCCACAGGGCCCACAGCGCAGTGCCCGCCAGAACCACAAAATAGAGGGCCGCGCCACTCAGGCGCTGGCGCAGGATCTGCACGCCCGAGATGATGAGCAGACAGCCGCTGATCAGAAAATAGGGGCTGCCCTTAACGCTGACCAGCTTTCCACCGTACCAGGCGAAGAATATCCCCATCGCCAGAATTATGACGCCCAGAATTCCCAGCAGCACTGCTGCGGTTCTGGACAATTTTTGAACGGACATAAATGTTCCCTGATGTTGACTAAAAATGAGTGATATCACTCAAAAGTGACGATTTATAATCTAAGGCGCGCGAGTGTACAACATCCAGGTAACAATATATTTACCAGAAATAGCTTTATTCTCCTGTCCGGGAAGGAGGACAATCCTGGTAAATCTCAGACACATCAAGGAACAGAGCGATGGTTAAGGTACGTGACGCGCAGGCGGAGGATTTTGAGGCATGGTTACGGCTGTGGAACGGCTATCTCGATTTTTACGGCACCAGGCTGGATGAGGCGGTGACGCTGGCGACCTGGCGTCGGGTGCTCGCGGCGGATTCGGGGCTGTTTTGCCGTCTGGCAGAAACCGAACAGGGCGTGGTGGGATTCGCGATTTGCGTGCTGCATGAAGGGACCTGGGTGACGCAGCCCCTGTGCTATCTGGAAGATCTGTTTGTGGATGACGCGGCGCGCGGCAAGGGCGCGGGCAGGGCGCTGATTGAAGCCGTGATTAGTGAGGCCCGGGAGAAAGGGTGGTCGAAGGTCTACTGGGTCACCCGGGAGGGCAATCCTGCCCGGGCGCTGTATGACAAGCTGGCAACGGTGGATGATTATGTTCGGTACAGGATTACGGTTTAGGTGTTTGTACGTTCACTTTGGGGGGAGTGAAACATACCGCACCGGTTTGCTCCCTCTCCTCTTTGGGGAGAGGGCTGGGGTGAGGGAGAACATGCCGCACCGGAGGTGGTTCCGTTCACCTTACGTTCCTTGCTTCTCTGTAAACCGCGTTACCTGTGAACGTGTAAAGGGGGCTATCGCGCCCCCTTTACAATCCCGGCTCCCGGCAAAGAAAATCGTCGCTTCGCGATGCCTTCGGCTTATTCCCGCAGGCTTAGGGTCGGGCGTGATCCTACATCCTTGTAGGTCACGCCCTCTCGGCGCATCCCTGCGCCTCGCCCCGGCCTGCGGGCAACGCCTCAGCGATTTTCAGCCGGACCAGGGAGTCGCTGTAACTCTTGTATTATTCTGCAATTATTTCATTGCGTTAAGTTCATAGGCCGGGTAAGGCGGAGCCGCCACCCGGCATTGTTGCGCCGGGAGGGCGCTTTAAGACAAGCTCGCAACGGTGGATGATTACGGTTTAATAATCATCCAGGTTTAAGCTCGATAGCGGAACCTTAGCGGCTTGTGTTTAAAACCTGCAAAATATTCCCGGCCGCGACGGTGCCCATTTTGATATACGAGGCTTCACTCACGCCGCCAATATGAGGGGAAATAATCACATCTTCTCTCCCTTGCCAGACATGGGGGGCCGCCAGCGGCTCGACCGTAAAGCTGTCCAGCGCGGCGCTTCGCAGGATCCCCTCGTCCAGGGCGTGAATCAGGGCGTTATCATCAATCAAACCCCCGCGCGCGGTATTAACCAGAATAGCGCCTCGCTTACAGCGGGCGAGCGTTTCAGCGTTAACCATACCGCGATTGTCCGCGGTTAAAGGGCAGTGCAGGGAGATCACGTCCGCGCTGGACAGCAGGTCATTTAGCGTCTCTGCACGCTCGCAGGAGGACGGCAGGGTTTTCGCAAAGGGATCGTAGGCCAGCACGCGCATGCCGAACGCGTTACCCACCGTGGCGACACGGGAGCCAATCGCCCCCAGACCGATCAGGCCCAGGGTAAGGCCTTCCAGCTCCAGAGATTTATGCGTGGATTTATCCCAGTGGCCGTCGCGCAGACGTTTATCGAGGGAGACAACAGACTTGGCGCAGGCGAGGATCATGGCCCATGTGTGTTCCGCCACGGCGGCGGCGTTGGCACCGGGCGCAGAACAGACGGCAATATTCCGTTCAGCCGCTGCCGCCTGATCGATGACGTCAATGCCGCTGCCATGCTTGGAAATAACCTTCAGCCCCGGGGCTGCATCCATAATACGGGCCGTGATCTTGCCGTAACGCACCAGGATCGCCACAGGATTATACTGCTCGCAGAGCGCGATCAGCTGCGCTTCCGTGGGCTGGCGACCGGCATACACCATCTCATAGTCACCCAGCATCGCGACGGCCTGCTCAGCCAGATCGCTTCCGGTAACCAGAATGACCTTTTTATTGCCCATTACAGCGTCTCCCCGTCGGTTAACATTCCTGCTTTGCGCAACGCGTCATTCAGCCAGTGCGGGCGCAGATCGCCTTTGCGAATGGCCTCAAGGCGGCGGGTTTCGGTCTCCAGCTTCTCTTTGGCCAGGATGATAACCTGCTGCACTTCATCGCGTGGAATGACCACCACCCCGTCAATATCCGCCACCACCAGATCCCCGGGACGCACGGTCGCACCGGCAACGGAGATGGCATGGTTCACCCGGCCCGGGATCGATTTGGTGGGGCCACACGGGTTAAGGCCTGCGGAGAACACGGGGTAATTCCCTTTACTCAGGGTGTCGGCATCACGCACCGCACCGTCAATGATGATCCCGGCAATGCCGCTGGCCTCGGCCTGAGTCGCCATAATTTCACCCAACAGGGCGCAGCTGATATCGCCCTTGCCATCCACCACCAGCACATCGCCGGGTTGGGCAACCGCCATTGCGGCATGAATCGCCAGATTGTCACCCGGGCGTACTTCAACAGTAATGGCCGGGCCGGCAACGGCCATATGCGGTGCCAGGGGTTTGATACGTCCGTGCAGCGTCCCGCGGCGCCCGGCAACGTCTGCAAGGATGGCGGCCTGATACTCGGCGGCCTGGCGGACCTCTTCTTCTGACACACGACTGAACTCGCGATTGATCATTGGTTTCTCTGTAGCGGACATGAATGTCTCCATATTGTTTTACTGTGTACAATGCAGGTGTACAATACAAAACAACTATAGCGGTGTTGATTTGCTTTTAGCCAGAGCTACATTGGCGTTTGTGATGTAAACACGAAGTGACTCACAAAATTTGCGGTACACTCTTTGCCGACCAGAACAGGAGAAAATGATGGGTAATGAAGGCGTTGTGGCGGTTGAAAAGGCACTGGCTTTACTGGATTGTTTTCGTCCCGGAGACGAGAGCCTGACGTTGACCGCGCTGGCACAGTTGTCGGGATATCATAAAACCACCGTGTACCGGTTGATGAATTCTCTGGAACGCATGAATTACGTCGTCAGACATGATGATGGCAACTATGCCCTGGGTCCGCGTCTACTTTATCTGGGTAAGCTCTACGAGCAGTCGTTCCACCTCTCACGCGTGGTGCAGCCGGAGTTACAGGCCTTGTCCATGGCATCACAGGAGAGCGCAAGCTGGTACGTGCTGGAGGGCGGGCAGCGTCTTTGTCTGTTTCGTGCCGAAGCCTCTCACGGGCTGCGCCACAGCAATCTGCCGGGCAGCCAGTTCCCGCTGGATAATTCCGCCATCAGCAAGGTGCTCCGCCACTGGGGGTTGAATGAAGCCTTGCCGGAAGGTGAGCCGTCGGTGCCGCTCTACACCTCAGGGGCGCGCGATCCCCACACCGCCGCCTTTGCAATGCCGGTGTTTGGCGTGCATGACAAACTTATCGCTGCCCTGGCGCTGACCGGGCCGTCGTCAAGGCTGACCGAAGATCGCCGGGATCGGGAAGTAAGCCAGCTGATGAAGGCCACCGCCAGCCGCCTTTCGTTGAAGATGGGAGCCAGCAAGCCATTTTGCATTGCGTTCTACGGCGAAACAGAAGAGCCGGAGAGCTGATGCCTGCACGCGGGACCGGAGTCCCGTGTGGTCATCTTAATGGGTCAGCTGGTTTTCCTGGCTCACGTGACGGCGAGCCTGACGTCCCATCACCAGCACCGCAATTCCCCCGGCAATACACAGACCTGCCAGTGGAAGCATCGCCAGCGTATGGCTGCCGGTGCGTTCATTGATGATGCCGTAAGCGTTCACCATCACCACACCGCCAATCAGGTTAGCAATGGCCCCGATGGCAGCCAGCCCTGCAGCTGCCGACGTGCTGTTCATCCAGCCCGACGCCAGCGCCCAGAATGGACCTTTCATCGAGTACGCCCCAATCAGCATCACGCTGAGGATCGCAATTGTTACCGGCAGAGAGATGCTGACAAACGCCGCGAACACGCCTGCTGCAATTAAGAACAGGGTCAGCGCGGTATGCCAGCGACGCTCGTTGCTGCGGTCTGAGCTGCGTCCCCATACGATCATCAGCACCGATGCCAGACCGTAAGGGATGGCGTTGAGCAGACCGGTGGTCAAGTTATCGAGGTGGAACGATTTCAGAAGCTGCGGTGACCAGACGCTGATGGTGGTACCAGCCGAGGACGCGCCGGTGTAGATCAGCGCCATTAGCCAGATGTGACGGTGTTTCAGCAATTGCCAGGTCGTCTGGTGGCCGATATTTTTTGACTGCTGACGTTCACTTTCAAGGGTAGATTCCAGCCACTCTTTTTGTTCAGTGCTCAGCCAGCTGGCCTGATGCGGGCGGTCGCGGAGAATAAACCAGGCCACAATCCCCAACAGCACGGCCGGTAAGCCTTCAATGATGAACAGCAGATGCCAGCCGCGCAGACCCATCCAGCCATCCAGCGTCAGGATCAGGCCGGAGAGGGGAGAGCCGATAAAGTTGGCCAGCGGGATCGCCACCATAAACGAGGCGATGATCCGTGCCCGGTAGCGGGACGGGATCCACCAGGTGAGATACAGCACCACGCCCGGGAAAAAGCCTGCCTCTGCCGCGCCGAGCAGAAAACGCACGATATAGAGCGACGTTGTGCTCTCAACCAGCGACATGCACATCGATACCACGCCCCAGCTAATCATAATGCGCGGGATCCACAGTCGCGCGCCGACCTTCTGCATTGCCAGGTTGCTCGGCACTTCAAACAGGAAATAGGCAACAAAGTAGAGACTGCTGGCGAAGCCAAACGCGGCCTTGCTGAGGCCGAGATCTTCGTTCATCTGCAGCGACGCCATGCCAATGTTTCCGCGATCGATAATCGAGACCAGGTAGCTGACGATCAGAAACGGGAGGATGCGCCAGATAACCTTGCGCATGGTCTCTCTTTCTATGGCTTCAGTGGCCGTAACGGGGTTACGAGTGTGCTCTGTCATTATTTCCTCGCAGGGTTTCATTATGTTTATCAGGAAATTCTCAGCAAAGTAAGCAGCCCTTCTTGTTGTTAACCGGCTTGCTGCTTTTTGTTTGTTGTACTCTGTACAACATGGTTTTATCAAACAAAACCACTATAGCGGTGACGCGTTCTTTTTATCCAGTTAATGGAAGGTTTAAATGATGTAAATAAGAGGTGACTCACAGATGAGAGGGTGTGGGTATACAGAGAGGGGAGGGGCGAAATAATGAAGTTTTGTAGGCCGGGTAAGGCGCAGCCGCCACCCGGCAGTGCATTGTTGCGCCGGGCGGCACTGCGTTTGCCCGGTCTGGGGATTCAGTCCATCAGCGCATCAATTGCCATGTGCAGCCAGCGCGGCGTGGTTGTTCCGTAGGCCGGGTAAGGCGGAGCCGCCACCCGGCAGTGTTGCGTCGGGCGCACAGCGCCAGCTTCTCGGCAGGTTCGTCGGTTTCCAGCAGGGTTTGAGCAAAACGCTCGCAGTGATTCGCCAGCACGGTGAAGTCAGTGTTGTGGGAGAAGGGGACGGTGAAAATTGGGTGAGCATGGTTTGTAGACATAGGGAATCTCCTCAAAATTAAGAAACCCTGTAATTTTGCGAGAGGCCAATCCCGACGCCTGTTTTTGCAGGCGCAACAGGAAGATACTGCGGGGAGATCGAAGCGACAACCCAGAAAAATCATTCCCGGAATCCGCCTCGCAAAGTTTTAAAGCAACGGAAAATATTACATGGAAACAGCCAGGAACCGCCCGGCGGCGCTACGCTTGCACGGACCTACAAACGGATACCGATTTGTAGGCCGGGTAAGGCGAAGCCGCCACCCGGCGATGTTATTGCGGTGCGATGTGTTCCCCTCACCCCATCCCTTTCCCTGAATGGAGAGTGAGCAAAGCGAAATTAAACCCGCGTACCCCACAGGTCATACTCGTCGGCGTTCTCAACCTTCACGCGCACGATATCACCCGGTTTCACTTTGGTTTCACCGTTCAGGTAGACCGCACCGTCGATTTCCGGAGCATCGGCCATGCTGCGGCCAATGGCGCCTTCTTCGTCCACTTCATCGATGATTACCAGAATTTCACGGCCCACTTTCTCCTGCAGACGTTCAGCAGAGATCTGCTGTTGCAGCTGCATGAAGCGGTTCCAGCGCTCTTCTTTTACCTCTTCCGGCACCTGATCCGCCAGTTCGTTGGCGGTCGCGCCTTCTACCGGGCTGTACTTGAAGCAGCCCACGCGATCCAGACGGGCTTCTTTCAGGAAGTCGAGCAGCATCTGGAAGTCTTCTTCGGTTTCACCCGGGAAGCCAACGATAAAGGTGGAGCGCAGGGTCAGATCCGGGCAGATTTCACGCCACTGCTTGATGCGCGCCAGCTGGCGGTCAACGGAGCCAGGACGCTTCATCAGCTTCAGAATACGCGGGCTGGCGTGCTGCAGCGGGATATCCAGGTACGGCAGGATTTTGCCTTCGGCCATCAGCGGGATCACGTCGTCCACGTGCGGATACGGGTAGACGTAGTGCAGACGGGTCCAGATGCCGAGCTTAGCGAGCTGTTCGCACAGGCCGACCATGCTGGTTTTCACCGGCTCGCCGTTGTGGAAACCGGAGCGGTGCTTCACGTCCACGCCGTAGGCGGAGGTGTCCTGAGAGATCACCAGCAGCTCTTTGACGCCCGCATCCGCCAGACGGTTGGCTTCGGCCAGCACTTCGCCAATCGGACGGCTCACCAGATCGCCACGCATGGACGGGATAATGCAGAAGGTGCAGCGATGGTTGCAGCCTTCGGAAATTTTTAAGTACGCGTAGTGACGCGGGGTCAGCTTCACGCCCTGTTCCGGCACCAGGCTCAGGAACGGGTTGTGCTTTGGTTTTGGCACATAGTGATGCACATGTTCCAGCACCTGCTCGTAGCTGTGCGGACCGGTGATTTCCAGCACCTTAGGATGCACTTCGCGGATTTGATCGACTTTGGCACCCAGACAACCGGTGACAATCACCTTGCCGTTCTCGGTGAGCGCTTCACCGATGGCTTCCAGAGACTCCTGCACGGCGCTATCGATAAAGCCGCAGGTGTTAACGATCACCATATCGGCGTTGTCGTAGCTTGGCACCACGTCATAGCCTTCGGTGCGAAGTTCGGTCAGGATACGTTCGGAATCCACCAGGTTTTTCGGGCAGCCCAGGGAGACGAAGCCGATTTTCGGCTGGTGCGTAACATTGCTCATAGATTAAAAAGTAGTCAGTTATGGAGTTATCAGGGCAGGGATTGTACAGGGTTCTTGCAGGGATTTATACAGATCCCTGTGCTGTGCAGGCAGCGGCTAAGATTTTCTTATCCCGGCTTTAAGGGGCCCTTATTGGATTGGTTAAACAGATAACTTATCTTTTACCTCGTCGATTACTTAAATGAGGTACGTTATGAGAGATATTTATCTGCAATCTAAATTAGAAATGGCCAAAACCCTCCACACCTACGGCGTCGAATTATCCTGTATTTCCGTTGCCACAGGCCTGACCCAGTCAAAATTAGTCAATGAATTAAAAATTGCCGATGACAGCGAATTCGGCAAGCATAAAATCAAAAAATACTAACCTGTCTATTATTCTCTTAACATTCAGGTCGGGTTATTTACTGAGAAATCGGCCAGCAGGGAATACAGAAGTTTATTCATCTCTTTTCTGAAAGAAGAGTAAATACTGAATTGCGGTAGCGTGAAGGGCGTGTCCAGTTTCTTCAGGTTATACATCCCGGCATAGGTCGAAAAGACCTTTTCGGGGATAATGCCCAAGCAATCGGTCTGAGAAACAATCAGCAGGATGGACGCGAAAGAGGTCGTCAGCAGGCAGCGCTCGCTGGAACGGAATTTTTTATCAACGATGCTCCGGTGATAAATAATCTTTTCGTTTTTGGTGTTGTAGCCCACAAGGTTGGCCTCCCTGAACATCTCTTCCGTTACCGTATCCCCATAAAGAGGATTATCTTTTGCAGCAATCAACACCAGCGTCATATCACTCATCTTCTGGCAAGAAAGATTACTGCTCTCAACAGAAAAGGTGGAGAACACCACATCCGCCTGGCGCATATTCAGCAGTTCGGTAATTTTCGCTTCGTTGAGATCGGCGGTGCGGTGCAGCAGGCTGATATCCGAATTCATCCTGACAATCTTTTCCGTGAGCTCAGGAACGACCAGCGGCGAAATAAAGGATTCGGTATAGAGCGTCAGCCTTCTCTTTTTAATCTGTGACGAGAGCGGAAGCAGGGTGGCGAGTTTATCGATGATCGGCAGGATATTATCGTACAGCTCATCCGCATAGACAGTGGGCAGCAGAATATTGCCGCTGCGCACAAACAGGTTATCGCCCATCTGCTCGCGCAGTTTTCGCAGCGACTGGCTGACGGCGGAGGGCGATATGTCCAGCATATCGGCCACTCGGGAGATACTGCCCACGCTGTAAATCAGGCAAAAGAGGGTCAGCAGATTCAGGTCGATCCGGGTTAACGAGACGATCTTTTCTGACACCGGCAAGGTTTGCATACGCCCTCTGTATCACCGCGCGACCCTCTGAAAAATAGCAGGTTGCGCGCCCGCTGCTGTGAGGGAGAAGTATGATTTTGAATTTACCCGCGCTACAGGCCTTCTCGCTGCTGCCTGGACGCGGCGATTTAACATTGTAAATTATGCAAAACAGTCGCGTATTATTGACCTGACGCATTAAATTGTACAAAAAACAGCCATAATCTAAAGGTGTTCTAAGCTGACAAGGGGGGAAATAGCATGTCCGTTGACAGACTAAAACGCGATCTTCTGAACAAGATGATCAACGCCCGAATTGATCTCGCGGCCTATCTGCAGTTGAGGAAAGCGAAGGGGTACATGTCAGTCAGCGAAAGCGACCATCTGCGTGACAACTTCTTTGAACTTTGTACTTATATGCGTGAAAAAGCGCCTGAACTGAGAGCCTATTGTAATCCCGAGGAGCAGGCTATGCTCTATCGCGCCGCCGGTTCGCTCACTACCGCAGGCGTCTGTATGATGACCGGCAACCACGATTGCCCGACATTTATCGCCGTCAACGCAGAGAAGCTGGAAAACTGTCTGAACGATCTCACTCTCTGCATCCAGTATCTGAAATCGCATGCACCGCTGATTCGGAGCTGACCCCGGGGGAGGCAACTCCCCCAACTGTTTAAGTTTTTGTAAAAGTAAGAGTGCCCCTGCGCTGAGTGGCTACCTTTAAGGCATATGTCGAAAAGGAGTGCATTATGCGTCGATCCTCGCTTATTTCCCTGCCAATGTTGCTGATATCCGCCTCGCTGTGTGCGGCACCCGCCGACGTGAAGGTCGAAGTGCTGCAAAATAAACTCGATCACCCCTGGTCGCTGGCGTTCCTGCCGGGAGATCAGGGCATGTTGATCACCCTGAAAGGCGGCCAGCTTAAGCGCTGGCAGGCGGGTAAGGGGCTTTCCGATCCCATCGTCGGCGTGCCGAAGGTCTGGGCTAACGGCCAGGGCGGACTGCTCGACGTGGTGCTGGCACCTGACTTCGCGACCTCGCGCCGGGTCTGGCTGAGCTATGCCGAAGCGGGGGATGACGGAAAAGCAGGTACGGCGGTGGGGTATGGCCGTCTGAGCGACGATAATACGCGGCTGGAGGCCTTTAAGGTGGTCTTCCGCCAGCAGCCAAAACTCTCTACCGGTAATCATTTTGGCGGTCGGCTGGTGTTCGACGGCAAAGGCTATCTCTATATCGCGCTGGGCGAGAATAACCAGCGGCCTACCGCCCAGGATCTGGACAAGCTGCAGGGCAAGGTGGTGCGCCTGACCGATCAGGGTGCGGTTCCGGGCGATAACCCCTTCGTAAACCGTAACGATGCGCGGCCGGAAATCTGGTCTTACGGGATCCGCAACCCGCAGGGGATGGCGATGAATCCGTGGAGCGATACCCTGTGGCTTAACGAGCACGGCCCGCGCGGCGGGGATGAAATTAACATCCCGGAAAAAGGCAAAAACTACGGCTGGCCGCTGGCGACGCACGGCATCAATTACAGCGGCTTGCCGATCCCGGAGGCTAAAGGTGAGCACGTTGAAGGCACCGAGCCGCCGCTGTTTGTCTGGAAGCAGTCCCCGGCCCTGAGCGGGATGGCCTTCTATAACAGCGATGTTTTCCCGCAGTGGAAAAACAAACTGTTTATCGGCGCGCTGAAGGACAAGGATGTGATCGTACTGAACGTTAACGACAAAAGGGTAACCGAAGAGGGGCGCATTCTGGGGGATCGCGATCAGCGGGTCCGCGATGTGCGGGTCGGGCCGGATGGCTATTTATACGTGCTGACCGATGAGTCGGACGGGCAGCTGTTAAAAGTCAGCCCGTCCGGGAAATAGCTTAAGTAACCGGGATCATCACCACGTTACGGTAGGCAGGGCGTTCGCTCAGCTTAGCCATCCAGCGTTCCAGATGCGGGCGCGCAGCCCAGTCCAGGCCAACGTTGGTGAGGTTCCAGACAAAGGGCGCGACGGCGATGTCGCCCACGCCAAAGTCGTCGCCCGACAGCCACGGCTGTGTCGCCAGGGTTTCATCCAGCATGGCGAGCAGGGATTCGCAGCTCTCTTTTGCGGCATTAATGGCCGGGTAGTTACGCTCGGCTTCCGGGGTTCTCACCAGCCCCATCAGGATCACCCGGTGGGCAGGCGACAGCGTCTGGTTGGCCCAGTCCATCCACTTTTCACCCACGGCACGCTTTGCGGGAGCATCTATCCAGAGTCGGTTCTGGCCATATTGTGCGGCGAGGTAGCGCACGATGGCGTTGGATTCCCACAGCGTCAGGTCGGTTTCGTCATCGCGCAGCAGCGGAACCAGGCCATTGGGGTTCATCGCCAGATACTCCGCGTCTTTATTCACCCCGAACTCCAGTCCCGCCATGATCTGGTTAAAGGGTAAATCGAGCTCTTCCAGCGTCCAGAGCACCTTTTTGACGTTGGTTGAATTGTTCCTGCCCCACAACGTAATCATAATAACCCCTTATAATTAAAGCCGATCTTAAGATAACATCCGAGTGTATGGCTTCACATGGTGAGATAAACCCAACAAATACGCAACAGAGGCGAAAAAAATCGACGTGGTCAAAGCGTATCGGGTTGTTATTGCATAAACTTTAAAAACTTTACCAGGATTTGGTTTTTTTTAAGGCTTTAGTACGTTATTACTCATCGCTTCTTACGGCACGGTAGTGTGACGTGATTTTTGGAATGGAAATTCGGGTGGCAACATGATGCGAAAAACTTCTTCTTTACGCGGTCTGGTAGCGGGTTCTGCGCTGCTGGTCCTTTTTGCACCTTCGCTGTACGCAGCGGAACAGGCGGCGCCAGAGGCCCCGCCGGTTGATGCGCGCGCCTGGATATTGATGGACTATGCCAGCGGCAAAGTGCTGGCCGAAGGCAATGCGGACGAGAAACTCGACCCTGCAAGCCTGACAAAAATCATGACCAGCTACGTAGTGGGGCAGGCGCTAAAAGCGGGCAAAATCAAACTCACCGACATGGTGACCATCGGCAAAGACGCCTGGGCGACCGGCAACCCGGCGCTCCGTGGCTCCTCGGTGATGTTCCTCAAGCCCGGCGATCAAGTGGCGGTTTCCGATCTGAATAAAGGGGTAATTATTCAGTCGGGGAATGATGCCTGCATCGCGCTGGCCGATTATGTGGCCGGCAGCCAGGATTCGTTTATTGGCTTGATGAATGGGTATGCGCAAAAATTAGGCCTCACTAACACCACCTTTAAAACGGTTCACGGCCTGGATGCGCCGGGTCAGTTCAGTACCGCCCGGGATATGGCGCTGCTCGGTAAGGCGCTGATTCATGACGTGCCGGAAGAGTATGCGATCCACAAAGAGAAAGAGTTCACCTTCAATAAGATCCGCCAGCCGAACCGTAACCGCCTGCTCTGGAGCAGCAACGTGAACGTCGACGGGATGAAAACCGGTACCACGGCGGGAGCCGGCTATAACCTCGTGGCGTCAGCGACCCAGGGCGATATGCGTCTGATCTCGGTGGTGCTGGGCACCAAAACCGACCGCATCCGCTTTAACGAGTCGGAAAAACTGCTGACCTGGGGCTTCCGCTTCTTCGAAACCGTCACGCCGATTAAGCCGGATGCGACCTTTGTCAGCCAGCGCGTCTGGTTTGGCGATAAGAGCGAGGTCAGCCTCGGTGCCGGGGAAAGCGGTTCCGTGACCATTCCGCGCGGCCAGCTTAAAAACCTGAAAGCCAGCTACACCCTGACCGATAAACAGCTCACCGCACCGCTGAAAAAAGGCCAGGTGGTGGGCACCATCGACTTCCAGCTGAACGGCAAATCCATCGAACAGCGTCCGCTGGTGGTGATGGAAGCGGTGGAGGAGGGCGGCTTCTTCGGCCGGATGTGGGATTACGTAATGATGAAATTCCACGAGTGGTTTGGCGGTTGGTTTAAGTAGTTGAAAACAACGCCGGGTGGCGGCTTCGCCTTACCCGGCCTACAAATATCGTAGGCCCGCGCAAGCGCAGCGCCGCCGGGCAATAACCCGCGCTCAGTACATCAGCTTAATCTGCTGCGCCTTTGCATAAGAAACCAGCTCCTCGTCCGGGCGACAGTCGCTCACAATGGCGTTAAAGCGCGTCAGCTCACCCATTCGCGCCGGGCGCACTTTGCCAATCTTGCTGTGGTCCACCACCAGCACATGGTACTGGGCCATGTTCATCGCCCACTGTTTGACCGGCAGTTCGTCGAGATTAAAGCAGGTCGCCCCCTGGCGGACATGCACGCCCGCCGCGGAGTAAAAGGCGATATCCGGGCACAGGTTGTTAAGCGTGTCCTGTAAATTAAGCGGTTTGAAAATCGCATTGCTGGCGTGGAACTCCCCGCCGCAGAGGATCACCCGGCATTCGGGCTTTTCCTGCAGGGCGAGGAAGGTATTCAGAGAGTAGCAGACGCCGGTAAACGGCAGGTCGTTATCAATGGCTTCGATGATCCACGGCGTGGTGGTGCCGCAATCGAAAAACAGCGTCTGGTGGGGTTGTACCAGCGACGCGGCAAGACGCGCGGCTTTGCGCTTCTCATCCACCAGGCGGGTCTTTTGATCGCTCAGCAGGTAGTGGCTGGCGCTGCGGGGCTCAAGGACAATATAGCCGCCAAGCAGCACCACAGGGCCACTTTCACTGTTGAGATCGCGACGAATGGTCATCTCGGAGACACCCAGCAGCGCGGCGGCTTCTTTCAGGTGCAATTTGTCGCTGCGCTTGAGCGCATTAATCAGTTGAGCCAGCCGTTCGTCACGTCGTGTTTCCATAGGTCCTCGGAGCCATAAATGAACCCCCGTTACGCCGGGGGCTCAAGTTTAACTCGCTAAACCCGAATTAGTCACGTATCCAGCCTTTACGGATAGGCAGGGCAAAGCAGAACCGGTACAGCTGCGAAAGACGTTGATAGATAACGTCACCGCACAGATTCCACAGGATCTGCGCGCTCAGGCAGCCCAGCATGCCGACCATCAGTCCGCCCAGCATGTCCATCGGCCAGTGCACGCCCAGGTAGACGCGGGACCAGGCGATGGTGCAGGCCACTATCATCAGGACGATGCCCGACCAGACGCGATGCCAGAACAGGAACGCCAGCGCAAAGGTGAAGATGACGGTGCCGTGATCGCTCGGGAAGGAGTCGTCGGCGGCATGATGCAGGAAGTTATAGCCGACACGATCGACAAACGGGCGGGCATGCGGGAACATATGCCCCAGCAGCCAGGACGCCGCCAGGCTAATCAGCAGCGCCATGGCGATCTTAATCACCAGCTGGCGCTGGGCACTTACCTGCTTGCGCGGCCCCCACAGCCAGAGGATCGCAATCAGCGCCGGAACGATGCTAATCATATCTTTCGCCACAAAGGTGGCGAGTTTGATGCTCCACTCCGGTGAAGCAGGTGTGGCGTTGATCAGTTCAAACAGTCCGTAGTTCAGATTTTCTAACATACCCTCGTCACTCTTTTGCAAACCAGGCGGAAACAAGGCCGTAAGCCACCACCTGTGAAAACCACACCCACCAACCTGCCCACAGGTTATGGGAGAAGAAATGTGCCCCGCGCATCACCTGGCCATAGCCCATGACCAGCCCGAGCACAATACCCGCTACCACCATTCCCCAGGCCAGGCGCGGACGCTCGCGCCAGAAGGCGAAGAACAGTCCCATCACCATAAAGCCGCTTGAGGCGTGTCCGCCCGGGAAACAGCGGCCAGGGCCACTGCCGGCGGGGGCGGTATCAAACAGGGGATACGACAGCGCTTTGCCGCCGTACTCAACCAGATCCCAGGGGCAGCTGTGATGGCTGATGGCTTTCATTACGCCAACCACCGCCGTGCCCAGCCCCATTAACAGAGCCCCGGTTACCAGCCTGGCGTTGCGTCGGTACGCGCCGTAAAGCAGCGTTCCGGCGGCCAGGGCAATGGTCAGGTATTTCGCCAGTCGATGATTGAGCAGATCCAGCAGCGCGTTCTGCTGCAGCGGAAAGTGCTGAGTCGCCGCGTCAAACCAGTAGCCCGTCAGCATCCGGTCAAGGGTCTCATCCCGTGAAAGCCACGTGAAAACCCCGGCCAGAACCAGCAGCGCAATAAGCTGATAACCATAAAAACGTACCGGCAAGCGGTAAAGGGGTTTTGTCTTAGAACTCTTTAACTTAGACAATTCTGAAGCGGAGGAAATCTGTGTCATAATTAAGGTCAATGACTGGAAAAGCCCAAGCATACGGATGCCAACTTAAGGAAACCTTAAACGACGGCGATTTGTGCCTTATTTCTGAACTGCCGCGTGAATCTGCTATCTCTGGCGCGGCCATTTCATTACACTCTGCGCGATTTTTTATCGGATATTGAGACTCCATGTTAAACCGTTCTTCTTCTGGCACTCGCCTGGGGCGTCAGGCGTTGCTGTTCCCCCTGTGCCTGGTGCTTTACGAATTCTCCACCTATATCGGCAACGATATGATCCAGCCCGGCATGCTGGCGGTGGTGGAGCAGTACAACGCCGGGATCGAGTGGGTTCCCACCTCCATGACCGCCTATCTGGCGGGGGGAATGTTTTTACAGTGGCTGCTCGGGCCGCTGTCGGATCGTATTGGCCGTCGTCCGGTGATGCTCACCGGGGTGGCGTGGTTTATCGTCACCTGCCTGGCGACCCTGCTGGCGCAAACCATCGAGCAGTTTATGGTGCTGCGTTTTTTACAGGGGGTCAGCCTGTGCTTTATCGGCGCGGTCGGGTATGCCGCCATCCAGGAGTCGTTTGAAGAGGCGGTGTGCATCAAAATCACCGCCCTGATGGCTAACGTGGCGCTGATTGCGCCCCTGCTGGGCCCGCTGGTGGGGGCGGCCTGGGTCCACGTTGCGCCGTGGGAAGGGATGTTTGTGCTGTTTGCGGCGCTGGCGGCGATCTCTTTTTACGGCCTGCACCGGGCGATGCCGGAAACCGCCACCCGTATCGGCGAGAAGCTCTCATTGCAGGAGCTGGGGCGCGACTATAAAGAAGTGCTGAAAAATGTCCGCTTCGTGGCGGGAGCGCTGGCCATTGGCTTTGTCTGCCTGCCGCTGCTGGCGTGGATCGCCCAGTCGCCGGTGATCATCATCAGCGGTGAAAATCTCAGCAGCTACGAGTATGGCCTGCTGCAGGTGCCGATTTTTGGCGCGCTGATTGTGGGTAACGTCGTGCTGGCCCGCCTGACCTCGCGTCGTACCGTGCGCTCGCTGATCATTATGGGCGGCTGGCCGATTGTCATTGGTCTGGTGGTGGCAGCGGTAGCGACGGTGGTGTCATCCCATGCCTATCTGTGGATGACCGCCGGGTTGAGCATTTACGCGTTTGGTATTGGACTGGCGAATGCCGGACTGGTGCGCCTGACGCTGTTTGCCAGCGAGGTAAGTAAAGGTACGGTATCGGCGGCGATGGGCATGTTGCAGATGCTGATCTTCACTGTGGGTATCGAAGTGAGCAAACACGCCTTCAGCAGCGGCGGCAACGGGTTGTTCAGCCTGTTCAACCTGGCAAACGGCCTGCTGTGGCTGGCGCTGATGTTTGTGTTCCTGAAAGATAAGCGGGTGGGGAGTTCGTTACAGCCGGAGTAAGCATTCAAGCCGGGTGGCGGCTTCGCCTTACCCGGCCTACAAAAACGGGCGTCGTGTTAACAAACGGCCCGATATCGTAGGCCCGTGCAAGCAACGCGCCGCCGGGCATTACCCTGCTTAGTTGAACGGTGCTTCCCGGCTCAACACGCGGTCGATAACCTCCAGCACCCCTTCTTCATTATTGTGCGGCGCTTCATAGCGGGCGACCGCTTTGATGTGATCCCGGGCGTTGGCCATGGCAAAGCTGAATCCGGCCTGGCTCAGCATCTCCACGTCGTTACCGCTGTCGCCAAAGGCGACCACTTCGCTGTCGTCAATGCCCCACAATTCCTGGAGCAGGCGCAGGCCGTTGGCCTTGTGGATCCCCGGCAGGATCAGGTCGATGTTGCCGTGCCCGGTGGTGACCGGCACCATAATATCGCTCAGTTGCTGGTGGATCATCGCCTGGATGCGCGGTATCTCTTCATCCGGCAGATTCAGCCCGAATTTAAAGAAGATGTCGTTGAAATTGTCGAAGTTATCCACCTTTTCCAGACGATGATAATATTTCGCAGCAATATCGTGAAAATCTTCGCCATAGTGCTTGAGGGTATAGGCGCTGCCTTTGCCACAGGCGATCACTTCCACTTCTGGAATGGAGCAGAGAAACTCCGCCACGGTGGCGAACTGGGCCTGGGTCAGCTCGCCGTTATAGACGTCTTCACCGGCATTCACCACCCAGCCGCCGTTTTCGGCGACAAAGGCGATCTCATCGGCTATCTCCGGGAAAAAGGAGATCAGCTGGTAATACTGGTTGCCGCTGGCGACCACAAACCGAATGCCCCGTTCCTTCATCTGCGCATACTGGCGCAGGAAGCGAGCGCGATTGTACTCCTTCGCATCGTTCAGGAAGGTGCCATCCATATCAACCGCAATCATTTTAACGCTCATATCCATTCTCCATGACAGATCCAGCCTGTGCGGCCGGTTTGGCGACCGCCCGGGCAACCAGGGCGGCAATCATCACTAATCCCAGTACCACCATCATGGCGCTGCGTAAGCCATAATGTTCGCCGAGGAAGCCCAGCAGCGGCGGGCCCACCAGGAAGGCGAGATAGCCGGTGGTGGCAACCACGCTGACGCGGGTCGGCGCATCCGGGCCGGTATCGCTGGCCGCCGAGATGGTGAGCGGGAAGCCGAGCGAAGCGCCAAGTCCCCACAGAATCACCGACACGCCGGCAATCCAGTCGACATCGACAAAAATAATCAGCGCAATGCCCAGCCCGCCGAGCAGGGCGCTGGCGCGAACCACCGTTACGCGGCTGTAGCGGTCAATAAACCAGCCGCCGGTAAAGCGCCCGACGGTCATGCCGAGGGTAAACCCGGCGTAAATCAGCGAGCCGGAGGTGGGGCTGAATCCGTGACCGTCCACCATCAGCAGCGGCAGCCAGTCGTTGGCAGACCCTTCGGCAAAGGCCATCGCCAGCACCACCACACCAATCAGCATCAGCTGCATATCGCGATAGAACGGCAATCCCTTCTCACCGGTTTTGCTCTCGCCCGCCTGGTTTTTGCCGTTGCCGTCCGGGATCGCGGTGATACCCAGAAGAACCGGGGCGATACAGACCAACGCCGCCAGCAGAATGTGCAGATTCGCGGCGATGCCGGAGGCGGTCAGAGCCATGCCGACACCCGCGCCTGCCAGCGTGCCGAGGCTGTAAAAGCCGTGCATCATCGGCAGCACGGTTTTGTTCATCTCGCGCTCGATGGTGGCGCCTTCCACGTTGATGGCCACTTCGGCGGCACCAAAGCTGCCGCCAAAGACGGTCAGCCCCAGGGCAAACGCCAGCGGGGAGGCGAACCACAGCGCAACGCTGAGCATAATCATACCCACAATCGCGCAGCACATGGTGGTGCGGATCACTTTCCGCGTGCCGAAGCGCTTAACCAGCCAGGCGGAGCAGAGAATGCCGCTCATGGAGCCAATCGACAGGCCAAACAACACGATGCCCATCTCCGCCGTTGAGACCGACAAAATGTCGCGGATAGCGGGGGTGCGGGTGGCCCAGGAGGCCATTAACAGGCCGGGAATAAAGAAGAACATAAACAGCGCCCACAGGCGGCGTTGCAGAATTTTGCGCGATGAGATGACGGTCATGATTTCTGTACCAGAGGGACAACACAGGAGACAACACTAGCAAGGTTGTGTACATTTGTACATAAATTCGCTGAGGTAAATATGAACAGACGACCTAACGATCCGCAACGGCGGGAAAGGATCCTGCAGGCCACCCTGGACACCATTGCCGAACACGGCCTGAACGCCGTCACCCATCGCAAAATCGCCAGCTGCGCCGGAGTGCCGCTGGGGTCGATGACCTACTATTTTGCCGGCATGGACGCGCTGCTCGAGGAGGCCTTCACCTGGTTTACGCAGCAGATGTCGGTGCAGTACCGCGAGTTTTTTGCCGGTGTAACGGGCCCGGAAATGGCCTGTGATTCCATCACCACCCTGATCTACAGCTCTGAAGTCACCACGCCGCACAATATGGAGCTGATGTACCAGCTGTACGCCTTTATGAACCGCAGCCCGTCGTTAAAAACCGTGATGCAGGACTGGATGAAAACCAGCCAGACCGTGCTGGAGCAGTGGTTTGATCCGGTCACCGCCCGCGCGCTGGATGCCTTTATCGAAGGGATGACGCTGCACTTTGTTACCGACCGACAGCCATTATCGCGGGAAGAGCTCAGGGCAATGGTGGGAAGGATTGCAGGGGAGAGTGCAGTCTGAAAGCGCCGTCATGTACCCTGCCAGGGTACATGACGGGCCTGATTTATTTAATGAGGAACGGACCGCGGATAATGTCCGACAGCCATACGCCAATTTTATGCGCGACGTAGATGCAGATGCAGGTATAAATAACAGCCGCCAGCGGGTTTGGAATAGTAAATTGCAGTCCCAGTAAGCCGATGAATAAAGGAATCAGCGATTTAACGATATATTCGAGGCCGCAAATGTTTAACGTATTTTTCCCGACGTTAATAACATACTTTGATTCACAAATCGCTTTTGCAACAAACACGCAGGTCAGTATTAAACACAGCGTTGTGAAGATGTTATTAAACATGCCAACAGCCGCATAACCTGCAAGCGAGGGCTGAATTTTCTGTAAAACAGCTAAGAGCAGTGAACCTGAATTGAACAATTGATACGCAGTGATCAACCCCAAAACGGCAAATAAGACCGCACCGGGAACGGATTTGGAAAATGCCTTACTGTTCTGCAGCGTGCTGAACAAGCATCTCCCGGCGGCAAGTGACCACCAGTACGCTAACGCGGAGTCAACGTTAAAAATCCATTTGGGATCAACCAAAGGGTTATGCCCTAATACAGTTTGTGATAACACATAGGCAATCAACGACAGGATGAGCAGCACGACAGGGTTTGTCGTGATTCTCGAAAAGATAAAGTCGATGATAAAAATAGTGAACAGACAATTAATAAACCAAAGGCTGCCGACCGCAGGCGCGTTTCGGATGCCAAAGATAATCTCAATGACGCTTCCTTTTAATCCTTCAATACCACTGCCCGATCCCAACCCGGTTATCAGCAATGTCATAAAGGCAAAAGCAAAGTAGGGCAGGAGCAGTCGCCTGGCTTTATTGATCGTAAACTGGACGAAATTTGATTTCGCTTTATGGGCTGCAAAGAATCCGGCCGCGAAGAAAAACAGTGGCACATGAAAACTAAAGACAAAAGGATAAAGTTTTCCTGCGTAAGTCCCTAAATGCCCTAAATATATTGCCGATATCCCTAAGAACTTCATGGCATCTACCCAGTCATATCTGGGTTTAATAGTAGACAAATTCATTTATCAGCCTTGAATAAAAACAGTATCGTGAATGGCAGGATTTATATGAAACTTATAAGTTAACTGCATCGCAAGTCTATCATTCATCCTGAATACCGGGAATGGAAAAGTTCTTTCACTATCTGCAGTTGAAATCAATTTAACAGCGGGGCTATCCCCGCCCTGAGTCCTACTCATGGCGCGAACTATAGCCAAAATCAAACCCCAGCAGCACGTTTTCTCGCAGGAACTGGTTAATCGGATAACTGTAGCTTTGCCCGATGCTGACGGCATGAACAACGCGCAGCACCGTCCCGCCGCTCAGGGGCAGGGGTTCATCAGTAATCGAGATCCTGGCTCCTGCTAATCCGTCCTTTAAGTTCTGATAGGCCTGTGATTCGGTGATGTCGTTATTAATGACGCTGAACGTCACCAGCAGGGCTGCAATCAGCCCCACCGGGAACAGCAGCGGGTGATGATTCATAAAGAACAGGGTACGCGAGGTGCGGCGGGTCAACATCGCCGCCGTCAGGGGGACCAGCAGCAAATAGAGCAGCTTAGCCAGATGGGTGAGGGCACCCACCAGAGAGAAGATCAGCGCAACCGGCGGCACAATTACGGCACGCGCCGCATCTTCCCCCAGCTTTTCATTGACGCCGCCCGGACTATAGCTTGTTGCCGCCGCGCGTAGCTCAGGGAGCTGTTGCCTTACTGCCTCGTCAAGATGCGGGGCGTGCAACTCTAAGGCAAAACTTTTTAGCTTGTCGGTAAGCGGATACTCTTCACGCACTCGCGTACCGGCCGGGAGCAGCAGCTTCTGGCGTAATTCTTTCTGCACCACCTCCTGGCGGAAAAAGACGGCCCAGTCGAGTCGTTTAGGCAGGGTGACGCCTTTATAGACCACGGTCCGCTGGGCGAGATATTTCTGTCTTGCGGCTTTCGCCACGGCAGCGTTAAAACCGGCGCGGTCGGACGGCGTCCAGTCACCGGTGACGGGCACGCCCTGTCCGCGAACATGGTTGCGCACGCTGGCGTAGTAACGGCGTGGCACGTTCCAGGTTTTCAGGCGTTTCGCCTCGAGCGAGCGCTCGTAGCGTTGCCAGGCTCTGGACTGCTCCTGGCGCACCGTTTCGCTGATATCCATCTCATCGTTGTAATAGGCAGTGAACTGCTTGTACACCTCTTCACGCGCCTGCTGCCAGGCTTTGTAATAGCCGAGGACGCCGCCCTCCCGGGCGCTGATGTTGTCGCGCAAGTTCTGCTCCATACCGCTTTCCAGCAAATTACGGTAGCGGTCGGAGGCGCTCAGCAGGATCGGCAGCGTTGCCAGAAATGCCTTTCCTGAAGGGCTGGTCCAGGTTTGCACCTGGCTGCCGTTGCTCTCCAGCGGGATGCCCTGCAGCGTCTGCTGTCCTTCAATCAACGCATGCTGGTAAAGCTGCGCCAGGAGCGACATCTGACGAAACTCCCCGGTGCTTTTTGAAACCTGGCGTTCAATCACCCACTCCACGGCATGCCAGGTGACGGTACCGGTCACCAGGCAGATCAGCAGCACCGCGCCAATACTCGCTTTCGCGCTCGGCAAGCGGCCTTTTTTCTTCAGCCGGACAATGGCCATGAGCGAGAACTGTAACACCAGCAGCGCTGCGGCGATGGCGGTTAATGTCCGTCCGTAGCGTTCCATATTGTGAACTTCTTCAGCGGTCGACACGCTGCCAACCAGGTCCAGCAGGCGGGAGTTGAACGCCAGTTCACAGATGAGATAGGTGAGGGTAATGCCCGTCACCAGCCAGTTTTGCCAGGAGGGGAGGGCCGAACGCTTGATCCGGTCCTGCGGCCAGGTTTTTTGCTGCACCTGCTCAGTCATGACTTAAGCTCCAGGCTGGTCTGGCGGGTTTTGGTCGGGGCATAGATCTCATTTGGCACGGAATTGTCCAGCTCTGGCTGAGCAACTTTAGGTGGGAGAGGTTCCACCGCTTTTGTCGGCGTGCGCTTTACCGGCTTGGCCACGGGCTGTGCTTTGGCTTTGCGGGTCGTACTGGTCTGCTCGCGGGTGTTGCTCTGCAGCGTTTTTGCTTTCTGAACCGGCAGGCGACGATGGTAGACCTCGCCATGCTGCCAGTTGAACTGTTCGATACGGTTGTCGGTGGCGAAGTTCAGCTGCAGTTTGTCGGCGCTGGCGGTGATATCCGGGCCGGTATCGCAAACTCCCGTGAAGGCCCACTCCTGCGAACGGGTATTTTGCAGGTCGACCAGACGATACTGCGCCGGGCAGGAGGGCGTCGCCACTTTCACCAGCAGCAGAGTATGCCCTTCGATGTGATACTGATTGACGATCCGCGCCCAGCTCACCCCCTCCAGCGGGCGCTCAATCATCAGATTGCTCCATTTCAGGCTGTAGCGGCCGTTCAGTTCCCTTAACGCCCCCGTTGAACCATCTGCCAGTGTGAACTGACCGACTTCGTTACCCAGTACGCTCGCCAGATCGGTTTTGAAAAGGATTTTGCCGTTTTTGTCGTAACGCATGGAGCAGCCACTTAATGCGATGATGACGGCCAGTACCAGCAAGCTACGCAGAGGGAGGTTATGGAGTGACATACGCATTAAATAATTCCGTTGTGTTCGTTTTTTTATTAAGGGGCAACGCTACCGGTGTGGCACAGGTATTTTGTCGAAGGTGGTTTCGGCGATCGCTATATAGATTTTCCTTAAGGGAAGATCGGCCAGAAAAACGTATTCTGATGGAGGAAAAACAGGGTTGTCCGCTGCGCTGGATATTGTACGGCGCTCGTCCATGAGAAAAAACTCAAAAAATTTAACATCTTAAAAGAATGCGTCAATCTCCAATTCTGGTAGTCACCGGGGATGATTTACGCCGGTTGAAAGCGCTTCGGCGAATATTTGCGCAGCAGAATTTTTATCAGGAAAACTGAGATTTTAGTCAGCGCTATTATTTTGCGGATGCGTTAGCCTTAACTTTTCCGCCCGCCACCGTTCTTCTTCAAACGAATATGACGCCCTTAATCTCCCCCGCCAGACCGCGTGAGACATATTTTTACCCGGGTAAAATTGACGAGGAGTAAAGCCTGCTCCAGGCTTTATATTTTTACCCGGATAAAAAGGTAACTCATGTCCACCATCACCCTTACCGCCTTCTGGCGGAACCAGCAAATCGCGCACGGTAGCCTGAGCGAACTGTTGCAGCAGCTACAATCCGCTAACATCGGCAGTGAAACCGTTTTCATCTTTAACGATCGCAGCGGAAAACGCCTCGATATTCACGTTAATGGGGATATCCCCAGCGCCCTGGCGGTTTATCCGGAGCTGGCGGAAAGCAACGTTGTTAAATCCCGCGGACGGCCAAAACTGGGCGTGTCGGCGAAAGAGGTGACCCTGTTGCCCCGTCACTGGGAGTGGCTGGCCACGCAACCCGGCGGAGCGTCCGCCACGCTGCGCAGGCTTATCGATCAGGCGAGGAAAACCGCCAAACCGGTGGATAGCAAGCGTCAGCGGCACGATCGCGCCTATCACTTTATGTACGAGATGGCGGGGGATCTTCCTGGCTATGAGGAGGGCATTCGCGCGCTGTTTGCCGACGATGAGGCGGCGTTTACCGCGTGTATTGCCGGCTGGCCTGAGGATCTCCGCCGGTACGCGCTGCGGTTAGCCTTTGGGAAAGACGAGGAGAATCCGGGTAGCTGAAAATCTCTACAAATGTAAATTTTTGTGCAATTTACTGCGAAGTGTTAATTGTAGTCATTTGATTTTAATGCAATTAAATTTCATCTTTGGTTTCTCTTCTCCCGCCGGGCAACAAAACGCAGAAGGATACGCTACGCTTTGTAAACCATCCTGCGGCAAGCGTTTTTTACCTCTTCTGCGGACGTCGCCACCAAACACCGGGGAAGCCATTATGACCCTTAGTCATGAAGATGATGTAAAAATGCTGTTGTCTGCGTTTGAGCAACGTCTCGAACACCTTCTGCCCGCGGGGGAGCAAGAAGGGCAGGTCTATGCCGCCATGCGCGATGCCACGCTGGTCGCCGGTAAGCGAATGCGCCCCCTGCTGCTGCTGCTGGCGGCGCGGGATATGGGCTATAAAACCGATTTAACGGGCCTTCTCGATCTGGCCTGCGCCATTGAGATGGTCCACGTCGCCTCCCTGATCCTCGATGACATGCCCTGCATGGACAATGCCACGCTCCGACGCGGGCGGCCGACGATTCACTATCAGTATGGCGAACACGTGGCGATCCTGGCGGCGGTGGCGCTGCTCAGCCACGCTTTTTGCGTTATCTCCCGCGCGCCTTTGCTGACCCATGAAGTTAAAGCGCGCGCGACGGCTGAGCTTTCGTCGTCGGTTGGACATATGGGGCTGGTGCAGGGGCAGTTTCGCGATCTGAACGAGAGCCGTCAGAGCCGAAATGCCGATGAGATCCTGCTGACCAACGAGCTCAAAACCAGCAGCCTGTTCAACGCCACCCTGCAGCTGGCAGCCATTGCGGCCGACGCACCGCCTCAGGTGAGTGAGCGTCTGCGCTTTTTCGCCCGCGACCTCGGCCAGGCCTTCCAGCTGATTGATGACCTGACGGATGGCTCAAACGCCAACGGCAAAGATCCCCATCAGGATAAAGATAAATCGACGCTGGTCGCCGTGCTCGGCGCTGAAAGCGTGTTCCTGCGCCTGCGCGAGCACGTGCGCAGCGCCGATCAGCATCTCGCGACCGCCTGTCAGCCGGGAGATACCACCCGGCACTATGTTCACGCCTGGTTTGAAAAACAGCTGACGCTGATCAGCCAGAGCCTGTCGTTATCCCTGTCGGAGTGTCAATGAGCAGCCTGTCGCAACGTAAAAGCGATCATCTCGATATCGTACTGAACGGCACGCCCGGCACAAAAAAGTGTACCAGCGGCTTCGAAAAATGGCGTTTCGGGCACTGCGCCCTGCCCGAACTGCATTTTGATGAGATTGACCTTTCGACCTCGCTGTTTGGCCGCACCCTGAACGCACCGCTGCTGATAAGCTCCATGACCGGCGGCACCCGCCGGGCAAGCCAGATCAACCAGCATCTGGCCACCGCCGCGCAGGCGCTGGGCCTGGCGATGGGGGTAGGGTCCCAGCGCGTGGCGCTTGAGAGCGAGGCCAGGCACGGCCTGACGCGCGAGCTGCGCGCCTTTGCTCCGGACATTGTACTGATGGCGAACCTCGGCGCGGCGCAAATCGCCGGGCGACAGGGGCTCGACTATGCCCAGCGCGCCGTCGAGACCCTCGCGGCGGATGCGCTGATTATCCACCTCAACCCGCTGCAGGAGGCGCTGCAGCACGGCGGGGATCGCAACTGGTGCGGGGTTATCGACGCTATCCATCGCACCGTGGAGGCGCTGCATGTCCCGGTGGTGGTCAAAGAGGTGGGCAACGGGCTTTCGGTGCCGGTAGCCCGCCAACTGGCTGCGGCGGGCGTGGCGATGCTCGACGTTGCCGGTGCCGGGGGCACCAGCTGGGCGGCGGTGGAGGGCGAACGCGCCGTCACCGCGCATGCCCGGGAAGTGGCGATGGCCTTTGCCGACTGGGGCATTCCCACCGCGACGGCGCTGCAGGATCTGCATCAGGCGCTGCCCGACATGCCGCTGGTGGCCTCGGGCGGGATCGCCAACGGCATCGAGGTGGCAAAAGCGATCCGCTTAGGTGCAAGCGTAGTGGGTCAGGCCGCCGGAGTGCTGCACAGCGCGTTGACCTCCAGCGAGGCGGTTATCGACCATTTTCAGGTGATCATCGACCAGCTGCGCGTCGCCTGTTTCTGCACCGGGAGCGCAAACCTGGCGCAGCTGCGTCAGGCCACGCTGGTGGCCCAGACCTGATGGCGCCAGCGTGGGACCTCATCCTGGCAGGGGGCGGGCTGGCAAATGGCCTGATTGCCTTACGCTTGCGACAGCAGCGCCCGGAACTGCGCGTGCTGCTCCTCGATGCCGACAGTAAGCCTGGGGGGAATCACACCTGGTCCTTTCATGAGGCCGACCTTACCCCGGAACAGCATCAGTGGGTGGCCCCGCTGGTGGCCCATCGCTGGCAGGGCTACGATGTCCGCTTTCCCGGACTCAGCCGTACCCTTGTCGGGGAGTATCTCAGCATCACCTCCACGCGTTTTGCCGATGTGCTGACCGGGACCTGTGGCGACACTCTGCGTACTCACGCCGTTATCACCGCGCTAACCCCGACGTCGGTGACGCTTGCCGACGGCACAACACTGCAGGCCCGGGCGGTCATCGATGGCCGGGGCTACAGGCCGGACAGGCATCTCCACACCGGCAGCCAGTCCTTTCTCGGGCAAGAGTGGCGTCTGAGCCAGCCTCACGGCCTGACGCGACCGATCCTGATGGACGCCACGGTCAACCAGCAGGGCGGGTATCGCTTTGTCTACACGCTGCCGCTTTCCGCCACTGAGCTCTTAATCGAAGACACCCACTACGTTGACGCCGCTCGCCTGGATCTGGACGTCGCCCGGCAAAACATCGCTGACTATGCCCGTCAGCAGGGCTGGGCGCTGGAGCGCCTCAACCGTGAAGAGCAGGGCCATCTGCCGATTATGCTGGCGGGGGATTTCCAGGCCAGCTGGCAGGCGAAGGATAAACAGCCGTGCAGCGGCCTGCGCGCCGGGCTGTTTCATGCCACCACCGGCTATTCGCTGCCCCACGCGGTGGCGCTGGCCGAGGCCATTGCCGCAAGCGCGGAGATCGACGCGGCGACACTTTTTTCCGTTATCCATCGCTACGCCCTGCGCCAGTGGCGCGAGCAGCGCTTTTTCCGCACCCTTAACCGCATGCTATTCCTGGCGGGGGATGCCGATAAACGCTGGCAGGTGATGCAGCGGTTTTACTCTCTTAACGAAGGGCTGATCGCCCGCTTTTACGCCGGGCAGATAACCCTGGCCGATAAAGCGCGGATCCTGGCAGGTAAGCCCCCGGTTCCCGTCGGCGAAGCGATGCTCGCCATACTGAAACTCACTCCCCGGATGCGAGCGTTTCACCATGAATAAAACAGTGATTATTGGCGCTGGTTTTGGCGGATTAGCGCTGGCCATTCGGCTGCAGGCGCAGGGCATCGACACGCTTCTGCTGGAGCAGCGGGATAAGCCCGGCGGGCGCGCCTACGTTTATCAGGATCACGGCTTCACCTTTGACGCCGGGCCGACGGTGATAACCGATCCCAGCGCCATCGAAGAGTTATTCACCCTGGCTGGCAAACGCATGGCGGATTATGTCGAGCTGCTGCCGGTAACGCCTTTCTATCGCCTGTGCTGGGAGACGGGCGAAGTGTTTGATTACGACAACGTGCAGACCCGGCTGGAAGAGCAAATCCGCCGTTTCAATCCGCGCGACGTGGAGGGCTATCGCAAGTTTCACGCCTACTCCCGGGAGGTGTTTAACGAGGGGTATCTCAAACTCGGCACGGTGCCGTTCCTCTCATTTCGCGACATGCTCCGCGCCGGGCCGCAGCTTACCCGTCTGCAGGCCTGGCGCAGCGTCTACAGCATGGTCTCGCGTTTTATCGAGAACGAACAGCTCCGCCAGGCGTTCTCCTTTCACTCCCTGCTGGTGGGGGGCAATCCGTTTGCCACCTCGTCGATTTATACCCTGATCCACGCCCTTGAGCGTGAGTGGGGCGTCTGGTTTGCCCGCGGCGGGACCGGGGCGCTGGTGCAGGGGCTGGTGAAGCTCTATCAGGATCTGGGCGGCGAACTTCAACTGAATGCAGAGGTGACCCGGCTGGAGGCCGAGGGGGATCGCATTAGCGCCGTGACGCTGAAAGATGGCCGGACGATCCCGACCGCGGCGGTGGCCTCCAATGCCGACGTGGTGCATACCTATGAAAAGCTGCTGGGGCATCATCCGACGGGGGCGGCGCGCGCGGCGTCCCTTAAGCGCAAACGCATGAGTAATTCGCTGTTTGTGCTCTATTTTGGCCTGAACAAGCAGCACGATCTGGCCCATCACACGGTCTGTTTTGGGCCGCGCTACAAAGCGCTGATCGACGAAATTTTCAATAAAAACGCCCTGGCGGAGGATTTTTCCCTCTACCTTCACGCCCCCTGCGTCACCGATCCCTCCCTGGCACCGCCGGGCTGCGGCAGCTATTACGTGTTAGCCCCGGTGCCCCATTTAGGCACAGCGGATCTCGACTGGGCCGTCGAGGGGCCGCGCCTGCGCGACAGGATTTTTGCCTATCTCGAAGCCCACTACATGCCGGGGCTGCGCAGCCAGCTGGTGACCCACCGCATGTTTACCCCGTTTGATTTTCGCGACCAGCTGGGTGCGCATCTGGGATCCGCCTTTTCGGTCGAACCGATCCTGCGCCAGAGCGCCTGGTTCCGGCCGCACAATCGCGACAGCCGGATCCCCAATCTGTACCTGGTCGGCGCCGGTACGCATCCGGGAGCCGGTATCCCCGGGGTGATCAGCTCGGCAAAAGCGACGGCAGGACTGATGCTGGAGGCGCTCTCCCGATGAACACGACCCTGATGGATCACGCCACCGACACCATCGCCGTGGGCTCGAAAAGTTTTGCCACCGCGGCGAAGCTTTTTGATCCCGCCACCCGACGCAGCGTGCTGATGCTCTACGCCTGGTGCCGGTACTGCGACGATGTGATCGACGGGCAGGAGCTGGGGTTTAACGCCGCGCCTGTCGACAGCGCCCTGGCAGAAGAGCGTATGGCGATGCTCAAAAACCAGACCCGACGCGCCTGGGAGGGGGCGGAGATGAGCGAGCCCGCCTTTGCTGCTTTTCAGGAGGTGGCGCTGGGCCACAACATCCCGCTCCAGCTGGCTTACGATCATCTCGACGGCTTTGCCATGGACGTGCGCGAGACCCATTACGAGACGTTAGACGACACCCTGCAGTACTGCTATCGCGTGGCGGGCGTGGTCGGATTGATGATGGCGAGGGTGATGGGCGTGCGCGACGAGGCGGTGCTCGATCGCGCCTGTGATTTAGGCCTGGCGTTCCAGTTGACCAATATCGCAAGGGATATTGTCGATGATGCCCGGGTTGGCCGCTGCTATCTGCCCGCTCAATGGCTGGCAGAGGCGAAAATCGACCCGCAGGCGCTTGCTGCATCGCAGACCCGCGAACCGCTGGCGGCTCTTGCCCAGAGGCTGGTGGCGGAAGCCGAGCCTTATTATGCCTCTGCCCGGCAAGGGCTGGCCGGGCTGCCTCTGCGATCCGCATGGGCGATTGCCTCGGCGCACGGGGTGTACCGCGAAATTGGCGTGAAGGTGAGCGCGGCGGGGCCCCGCGCCTGGGATACAAGGCAGGGCACCAGCGACCTTGAAAAAGCAGGCTTACTGCTGAAAGGCGCCGGGCTGGCGCTTACTTCTCGTTTTGCGACGCCGACGCCGCGCCCGTCCGGGCTCTGGCAGCGCCCTCGCTAGCCGCGCGATGCGCCTTGCGCTGGCGTAAGGTGGCCTGCAGTTTGTCTATCGGCGGCGCATACAGAAATCCAAAGGAGACGCACTCCTCCTTGCCCCGTACCGCGTGGTGCAGACGGTGCGCCAGATAAAGACGCTTGAGATAACCCTTGCGCGGAATATAGCGAAACGGCCAGCGCTGATGCACCAGCCCGTCATGCACTATAAAGTAGAGCGCGCCGTAAGCCGTCATCCCGGCCCCAATCCACTGCAGCGGCCATATGCCCCAGGTTCCCAACGCAATCAGCACAATCGCCAGCACGGCAAACACCACGGCGTAGAGGTCGTTCACCTCAAACCAGCCCGTGCGCGGTTCGTGATGCGATTCGTGCCATCCCCATCCCCAGCCATGCATGATGTACTTGTGGGCAAGGGCAGCGATTAACTCCATGGCGGCAACGGTTAAAAGCACAATCACTGTGTTGTACAACGCGAGCATTGGGGCTCCTTGGGCTCGGGATGAATTTAGCTGACAGTTAAGCGTAACACCTAATTGGGGAAAGGGTGGGAAGGCAGATGGGAAGCGACGTTGTGAATGGTGAGATGGCGGATTTCACCCAACAAAAAACCCATCAACCTTGAACCAAAACGGCGGGGTTGATGGGCTCCACAAATTGGGGACATCAAAGAAAAGCAGTGGCAATAGTTATGACTGACGTCTGGGGGAAAAGTTCTGCGCATAGCGAAAATTTTTTCGCCATTGCGCAAATTTTTTTATCCCAGCCCCGGCCAGATGATGATGATTAGCGTGCCCGCGAGGGTTAACAGCACGTTAGCGATAGCATAGGTGCCAGCATACCCCAGCGCGGGAATGTTGCTCCGCGCGGTATCGCTGATGATTTCCATTGCCGGGGCGCAGGTACGGGCCCCCATCATCGCGCCAAACAGCATGGCGCGGTTCATGCGCAGCACATAGGCGCCGAACAGGAAACAGATAACCACCGGCACCAGGCTGACGATCAACCCGGCCACCAGCATCTGCCAGCCTACCGCGCCCAGGCTGTGGCCAATGCCGCTGCCCGCGCTTAAGCCGACGCCCGCCATAAACACCATCAGGCCGAACTCTTTCACCATGTTCAGCGCGCCCTGAGGGATATAGCCGAAGGTCGGGTGGTTGGCACGCAGGAAGCCGAGCATGATCCCGGCGAACAATAGTCCGGCGGCGTTGCCGATACCAAAGCTAAAGTTGCTGAACTGGAAGGTGATCATCCCAATCATCAGGCCGACGATAAAGAAGGCGCAGAAGGCGAGCAGATCGGTCACCTGGCTGTGAATAGAGATAAAGCCGATGCGGTCGGCAACGGTCTTCACGCGGCGCGTGTCGCCGCTCACCTGCAGCACATCGCCTTTGTTCAGGACAATATTGTCATCGATAGGCATCTCAATCTGGCTGCGGATCACCCGGTTGAGGAAGCAGCCATGGTCGGTCAGTTTGAGCTGTGCCAGGCGGCGGCCAACGGCGTTGTGGTTTTTAACCACGATCTCTTCGGTGACGATGCGCATGTCGAGCAGGTCGCGGTCGAACACCTCTTTGCCGTTACGGAAGCTGGGGTCGAGACGGGCGTGGGCATCCGGGTAGCCGACCAGGGCGATGTCGTCGCCCATCTGCAGTACCGCGTCGCCGTCCGGGTTTGCCAGAATACCGTTACGGCGGATGCGTTCGATATAGCAGCCGGTCTGGCGATAAATGCCCAGCTCGCGCAGGTTTTTGCCGTCCGCCCAGGCCACCAGTTCCGGGCCGACGCGGTAGGCGCGGATCACCGGCAGGTAGACTTTGCGTTTGCTGTCGGTATCCAGACCGCGTTCGCGGGCGATTTGCTGGGCGCTGGTCTGCAGATCCTGATGCTGCAGTTTAGGCAGATAGCGTGCGCCGACGATCAGGCTCACCAGGCCGATCAGATAGGTCAGGGCATAGCCGAGGCTGAGGTGATCCAGCGCCAGCGACAGCTGGGCGTTATCCAGGCCGAGATGACGCAACGTATCCCCAGCGCCAACCAGCACCGGCGTGGAGGTCATCGAGCCGGCCAGCATCCCCGCCGTCAGGCCGATATCCCAGCCAAACAGTTTGCCTAAGCTTAAGGCGATCAGCAGGGCGCTGCCGACCATCACCAGCGCCAGCATCAGGTAATTTTTGCCGTCGCGGAAGAAAATAGAAAAAAAGTTGGGGCCAGCTTCAACACCGACGCAAAAAATAAACAGCATAAAGCCTAAATTAAGCGCATCGGTGTTAATACTGAAATGCTGCTGGCCTAATAATAATGAGACGACTAAAACGCCAATAGAATTACCCAGTTGGATTGACCCCAGGCGTAATTTACCCAGGCAGAGGCCCAATGCCAGCACCACAAATAACAGCAGGATGTAATTGCCGTTTAACAATTCTGCGACGTTTATGTTCACGAAGGATAACTTCTTGTTTACCAGTAAGTGGTTGAAGGGACAGGTGATTTAGGCTACTGTTTGCCCAGCGTTGAGGAGCGCCTGGCTCCTGACCGCACACTATAATATATATCGCAAAATAATACCAAACTATTACTTTATTTATAACAGACAGCAACAACTGACAGCGATTGCGTTTCGACGCGCCGTTCAGGCAGGGAATGCCATATAACTCATCTGACTGTGTGTCCATCGGACGATAAATGAATTTGCCCGCGAAGTAGGGGGACGATTTGAATATTAAACGTAATTGGTTTGGGGTGGCCTGCTGTTTTTTGCTTTTTACCGGCGTATGCGTCTGCCTGAGGTTTAACGTCAGAGGGGCATTTATTGCCGCCGGGCGTCCTGAGCTGGGATTATTGTTCTTTACCCTGCCGGGCGCTGCCGCCAGCTTTCTTTCCCGTGGAGGGGAGGTCATCCGCCCGCTGGTGGGGGCGATGCTCGCCGCGCCAATCTGTCTGGTGGTGCTGCGCCTGCTGTTTATCCCGTCGCGCACGATAGTGCAGGAGATGGCCTGGTTGCTGAGTGGAATTTTCTGGTGTGCGTTGGGGGCGTTATTCTTTATGTTTGTGCGTCGGGCGCTGGAGAACCGCCGCCTCAGACTAAAAGCGCCCTCAGAGTGAGGGCGCGAAAGGCTTACTGGGCAGCGAACAGCCCCAGGTGCTCTTTGGCGTAGGCTTCAAAATCGGTAAAGCCGCCGATGTGGTTCTGATCGAGGAAGATCTGCGGTACGGTTTCAACCGGCTTACCGACGGTTTTTTCCAGATCGGCTTTAGTGATGCCTTCCGCATGAATGTCCACGTAGCGGTAGTTAAAGTCTTCACGCTCGGCGGTCAGTTTTTCTGCCAGATCTTTTGCGCGCACGCAGTATGGGCAACCCGGACGTCCAAAAATTACTGCAAACATGTTCTCTCTCCTGAAACTAAGCCTGACGGCGAATGACGCTATATTGCCGATAACTATCGGTAATGAAAAGCAGGTTCTGCCTCTCAGATTGATATCTTCAGGCTATGTTTGGCCAATTACAGCCTTCGGTTCTTTGCCTATACTGGCGTTATTGTCAGTAACGCCCGTACAGAGAGACCGCATGACGCCAGTAATTGATCTTCTTCGTTCCCACCGTTCTATTCGCCACTTTACCGACCAACCCATCAGCGATGCCCAGCGCGAGGCGATTATTGCCGGTGCGCAGGGAACCTCCAGCTCCAGCTTCCTGCAGTGCAGCTCCATCATCCGCATTACCGACCCGGCGATGCGCGAACAGCTGGTGACCCTCACCGGCGGGCAGAAGCACGTGGCTCAGGCGGCGGAGTTCTGGGTGTTCTGCGCCGACTTTAACCGCCATCTGCAAATTTGCCCTGAGGCGCAGCTCGGCCTTGCTGAGCAACTGCTGCTGGGGGTGGTGGATACCGCAATGCTGGCGCAAAACGCCATGACGGCGGCAGAGTCGCTGGGGCTGGGAGGGGTTTACATTGGCGGCATCCGCAACAGCATTGAGGCGGTGACCGAGCTGCTGCAACTGCCGAAACACGTTCTGCCGCTGTTTGGCCTGTGCCTGGGCTGGCCCGCGGATAACCCGGACGTCAAGCCGCGCCTGCCTGCGGCGATGGTGGTGCATGAAAATCACTACCAGCCTGTGGACCCGGAGGTGCTGGCGGAGTACGACGAAGAGCTGGCGAATTACTACCTCAGCCGAGCCACCAACAACCGTCGCGACACCTGGAGCGACCATATCCGTCGCACCATCATCAAAGAGAATCGTCCGTTTATTCTCGACTATTTGCACAAACAGGGCTGGGCTACGCGATAAGTCCATTCATCCCGCGCCTGCCTGCGTGTATGATACGCAGGCTTTTACCAGGTAATGTCTGAGAGGTGCAGGGTGAAAATTGCCATATTGTCCCGGGATGGAACGCTCTGGTCGTGTAAACGCCTGCGTGAAGCGGCGCAGCAGCGCGGCCATCTGGTGGAAATCCTCGATCCGCTGTCCTGCTATATGAATATCAGCCCGGCGGCATCTTCAATTCACTATAAAGGGCGCCAGCTGCCGCACTTCGACGCGGTTATTCCGCGCATTGGCTCGGCAATCACCTTTTACGGCACCGCCGCGCTGCGCCAGTTTGAGCTGCTCGGCAGCTATCCCCTGAATGAATCCGTGGCGATCACCCGGGCGCGCGACAAACTGCGCTCCCTGCAGCTGCTGGCCCGCCAGGGGATCGACCTGCCAATCACCGGCATTGCCCACTCTCCCGACGACACGCACGATCTGATTGAGATGGTCGGTGGCGCGCCGCTGGTGGTCAAACTGGTCGAGGGCACCCAGGGGATTGGGGTGGTGCTGGCCGAAACCCGCCAGGCGGCAGAGAGCGTGGTGGATGCGTTTCGCGGTCTGAATGCGCACATTCTGGTGCAGGAGTACATCCAGGAGGCGAAAGGGCGCGATATTCGCTGCCTGGTGGTGGGCGATGAAGTAGTCGCCGCCATCGAGCGTCAGGCGAAAGAGGGCGATTTTCGTTCAAACCTGCATCGGGGCGGCGTGGCCCGCGTAGCGGAGATCACCCCGCGCGAGCGAGAGATAGCCCTGCTGGCCGCCAGAACGCTGGGGCTCGACGTTGCCGGGGTTGATATCCTGCGCGCCGACCGGGGTCCGCTGGTGATGGAAGTGAACGCCTCGCCAGGGCTGGAAGGCATTGAGAAAACCACCGGGATTGATATCGCCGGGAAGATGATCGGCTGGATTGAACGCCATGCCACGCCGGAGTTTTGCCTGAAAACGGGCGGATAACTGGCCTGCAGCGCATTGATGCCTGGGCCAGGCACTATTTTTTTAAAGGGGTTCCACCGTTATGGATTCACTCGTAGTACCGACACTTGATACGTTACGCCAGTGGCTGGATAACATGGGCGTCAGCTTTTTTGAATGCGACACCTGCCAGGCGCTGCATCTGCCGCATATGCAAAACTTTGACGGCGTGTTCGATGCCAAGCTCGATCTGATCAATGATGTCATTCTTTTTTCCGCGCTGGCAGAGGTCAAACCCTCGGCGCTGCTGGCGTTAGCATCGGATTTGTCCGCCATCAATGCCAGTTCTTTGACGGTGAAGGCATTTCTCGATATTCAGGATGATAATCTGCCAAAGCTGGTGGTTTGCCAGTCTTTCTCCGCATCCGTAGGGCTGACCTTCCCGCAGTTCGCGGCCTTTATCCAGCAGAGCGAAGAGCAGATATCGATGGTGATGCTTGAAGCCAGCGCCCATCATCTGCTCTACAACGCGGAAGAGGGCGCAGAGCCGCCTGAATCAGCGGGCAATTTTCTGCACTAAACCTGTCTGACATTTAGGCAGTCGCTGTCGTGGCGGCTGCATAACACCCTCTTTTCTGCTGGATTTAACCTTTCTTTAAAGAATTATTCACCGCCATCCCGCCAATTCGGCTTATCACATAGATACTTCTTGCATAAAAAATTGTTAAAAGGCGTTTTTTAATCTGAGCTATAGCTACGGAGACAAGCTACAGTTTATTCTTGCGATGCCGTTAAACGCGAGCAGATACAGCCACCTGAGTAACATCTTCTGCTGCTGGCGGAGTGATAAATCATGCACGTTTCTTGCATAGACTAAGAGTGTTCATTTTTGGTGCGTTTGTTAACGCGCTTTCAGAAGGATTAACGCTATGATCGCTTTAAATAAAAAATGGTTATCGGGTCTGGTTGCGGGCGCGCTGATGGCGGTCTCCGCAGGTACGCTGGCGGCAGAGCAAAAAACGCTGCATATCTACAACTGGTCTGATTATATTGCCCCGGACACGGTGGCCAATTTTGAAAAAGAGACCGGGATCAAAGTCGTCTATGACGTCTTCGATTCTAACGAAGTTCTGGAAGGCAAACTGATGGCGGGCAGCACCGGCTTTGACCTGGTCGTGCCTTCAGCCAGCTTCCTGGAACGTCAACTCTCCGCCGGCGTGTTCCAGCCGCTGGATAAAAGCAAACTACCGGACTGGAAAAACCTCGATCCTGAGCTGCTGAAGCTTATCGCTAAACACGACCCGGACAACAAATACGCCATGCCGTATATGTGGGCCACCACCGGTATCGGCTATAACGTCGAAAAAGTGAAGCAGGTGCTGGGTGCCGATGCGCCGGTCAACAGCTGGGATCTGGTGCTGAAGCCAGAGAATCTGGAAAAACTCAAAAGCTGCGGCGTGTCGTTCCTCGATGCTCCGGAAGAGATTTTTGCCACCGTGCTGAACTACCTGGGCAAAGATCCGAACAGCACCAAAGCGGATGATTACACCGGCCCGGCCACCGATCTGCTGCTGAAGCTGCGTCCAAATATCCGTTACTTCCACTCTTCCCAGTACATCAACGACCTGGCGAACGGCGATATCTGCGTCGCTATCGGCTGGGCAGGGGACGTATGGCAGGCGGCTAACCGCGCTAAAGAAGCGAAAAACGGCGTGAATATCGCCTATTCAATTCCGAAAGAGGGGGCGATGGCCTTCTTCGACGTCTTCGCGATGCCGGCAGATGCGAAAAACAAAGACGAAGCCTATCAGTTCCTGAACTATCTGCTGCGTCCGGAGGTTATCGCCCACATCTCTGATCACGTCTTCTATGCCAACGGCAACAAAGAGGCCACCAAACTGGTCAGCGCCGAAGTGCGTGATAATCCGGGCATCTACCCACCGGCTGACGTGCGCGCCAAGATGTTTACCCTGAGCGTGCAGGAGCCGAAGATCGACCGCGTGCGTACCCGCGCGTGGACCAAAGTGAAAAGCGGTAAATAAACGTTTGTCCCAGGCCGGGAAAGCCCAGCGCCCCCGGCTACAGGCGCACCGTTCTGGTGCGCCTGCACCATTTTGATTGATGCCGGAGAGCACCCCGTGAACGACGCGATCCCCCGCCCGCAGGCGAAAACCCGTAAAGCGCTGACCCCGCTGCTGGAAATCCGTAACCTGACCAAATCATTCGACGGTCAGAACGCTGTGGATGATGTCAGCCTGACTATCTACAAAGGTGAAATTTTTGCTCTGCTTGGCGCATCCGGTTGCGGGAAATCGACGTTGCTGCGCATGCTCGCCGGGTTTGAACAGCCCAGCGCCGGGCAGATCGTGCTGGACGGCGTTGACCTCTCCCGGGTGCCGCCGTATCAGCGCCCGATCAATATGATGTTCCAGTCTTACGCCCTGTTCCCGCACATGACCGTGGAGCAGAACATCGCCTTTGGCCTGAAGCAGGACAAACTGCCAAAAGCCGAAATCACCGCCCGCGTGGCCGAAATGCTGAGCCTGGTGCACATGCAGGAGTTTGCGAAGCGCAAGCCGCATCAGCTCTCCGGCGGTCAGCGTCAGCGCGTGGCCCTGGCCCGCAGCCTGGCGAAGCGGCCAAAACTGCTCCTGCTTGATGAACCGATGGGAGCGCTGGATAAAAAACTGCGCGACCGCATGCAGCTGGAAGTGGTGGATATTCTTGAGCGCGTGGGCGTGACCTGCGTGATGGTGACCCACGACCAGGAAGAGGCGATGACCATGGCCGGTCGTATTGCCATCATGAACCGCGGCAAGTTCGTGCAGATTGGCGAGCCGGAAGAGATCTACGAGCACCCGACCACCCGCTACAGCGCCGAATTTATCGGCTCCATGAACGTGTTCGAAGGGCTGCTGAAAACGCGTGAGGAAGACGGGCTGGTGCTCGACTCCCCGGGGCTGATCCACCCGCTGAAAGTGGCGGTGGACAACTCGGTGGTGGATAACGTCCCGGTCTACGTGGCGCTGCGTCCGGAAAAAATTACCCTCTGCGATGCCCCGCCCGCCGATGGCTACAACTTTGCCGTGGGGGAGGTGGTGCATATCGCCTACCTCGGCGATCTCTCCATCTACCACGTCCGCCTGAAGAGCGGCCAGATGATCAGCGCCCAGCTACAGAACACGTATCGCTACCGCAAAGGGTTGCCGACCTGGGGTGACGAAGTGCGTCTGTGCTGGGAAGCCGATAGCTGCGTTGTGCTGACGGTATAAGGAAGGGCCATGAACAAACCTGAACCTGCGACCCGCGCTGCGGCGGGCATTGATACCAGCTGGCTGACCCGCCTGCAGATGGCCCACGGCCGCAAGCTGGTCATCGCTATGCCGTATCTGTGGCTGATCCTGCTGTTCCTGCTGCCGTTCCTGATTGTGTTTAAGATCAGCCTGGCGGAGATGGCGCGGGCGATCCCGCCTTACACCGATCTGGTGGAGTGGGCGGACAGCCAGCTGGCGATCACCCTCAACCTGGGCAACTTCCTGCAGCTGACCGACGATCCGCTCTACTTCGACGCCTATCTGCAGTCGCTGCAGGTGGCGGCCATCTCGACACTCTGCTGTCTGCTGCTGGCCTATCCGCTGGCGTGGGCGGTGGCGCACAGCAAACCCTCGACGCGTAACATCCTGCTGCTGCTGGTGATTCTACCCTCGTGGACCTCGTTCCTGATCCGCGTCTATGCGTGGATGGGGATCCTGAAGAACAACGGCGTGCTGAATAACGTCCTGATGTGGCTGGGGGTTATCGATCAGCCCTTGACCATTCTGCACACCAACCTGGCGGTCTATATCGGGATTGTGTACGCCTATCTGCCGTTTATGGTGCTGCCGATCTACACCGCCCTGACGCGCATCGACTATTCGCTGGTGGAAGCGGCGCTGGATCTCGGCGCCCGTCCGCTGAAAACCTTCTTCAGCGTCATTGTGCCGCTGACCAAAGGCGGAATTATCGCCGGGTCGATGCTGGTGTTCATTCCGGCGGTGGGGGAGTTCGTGATCCCGGAACTGCTCGGCGGCCCGGACAGCATCATGATTGGCCGCGTGCTGTGGCAGGAGTTCTTCAATAACCGCGACTGGCCGGTGGCCTCGGCGGTGGCGATTGTGATGTTGCTGCTGCTGATCGTGCCGATCATGTGGTTCCACAAGTATCAGCAGAAACAGATGGGAGACCACGGATGAACAACTTACCGGTAGTGCGCTCTCCGTGGCGGATCCTGATCCTGGTGCTCGGCTTTACGTTCCTGTATGCGCCGATGCTGATGCTGGTGATCTACTCCTTCAACAGCTCCAAGCTGGTGACGGTGTGGGCGGGCTGGTCAACGCGCTGGTACGGCGAGCTGTTCCACGACCAGGCTATGATGAGCGCCGTGGGGTTAAGCCTGACCATTGCCGCCTGCGCGGCGACGATGGCGGCCATTCTCGGCACCATTGCCGCAGTGGTGATGGTGCGTTTTGGTCGTTTTCGCGGGGCCAACGGCTTTGCCTTTATGATCACCGCGCCGCTGGTAATGCCGGACGTGATCACCGGCCTGTCGCTGCTGCTGCTGTTTGTGGCGATGGGGCACGCCATTGGCTGGCCGTCCGATCGCGGCATGCTCACCATCTGGCTGGCCCACGTCACCTTCTGTACCGCCTATGTGGCGGTGGTGATCTCCTCGCGTCTGCGCGAGCTGGATCACTCCATTGAAGAGGCGGCAATGGATCTCGGGGCGACGCCGCTGAAGGTGTTTTTCATCATCACCCTGCCGATGATCATGCCGGCGGTGATCTCCGGCTGGCTGCTGGCGTTTACCCTGTCGCTGGACGATCTGGTGATCGCCAGCTTCGTCTCCGGCCCGGGGGCCACCACGCTGCCGATGCTGGTCTTTTCCAGCGTGCGCATGGGGGTCAACCCGGAGATCAACGCCCTGGCGACGCTGATTCTCGGCGTGGTCGGCATCATCGGCCTGATCGCCTGGTATCTGATGGCGCGGTCTGAAAAACAGCGTCAGCGCGATATCCAGCGTGCAAGACGCGGCTGAAGCTCCTAAAATCTGCAGAGAAGCGTAATTGGATGCCGCGTTAACGCGGCATCGTTTCATGGAAGACATCACGTTGGGATTTTTCACGAAAACTAGCCGGTCACATGCCCGTCTGAACGTTCCTGCCCTGGTGCAGGTGGCGGCGCTCGCCATTATCATGATCCGCTGCCTCGATGTATTTATGATTTTCAACACTTTGGGCATGCGCGGGCTGAGCGAGTTTATCCACCGCAGCGTGCAGACGTGGAACCTGACCCTGGTCTTTTTCGCCAGCCTGATGCTGGTGTTTATCGAAATCTACTGCGCCTTTTCGCTGGTCAAAGGGCGTAACTGGGCGCGGATCCTTTACCTGCTGACCCAGATTGTCGCCACTGGCTACCTGTGGGCCGCGTCGCTGGGCTACGGCTATCCCGAGCTGTTCAGCATTCCCGGCGAGTCCAGAGGCGAGATCTTCCGCACCCTGGTGATGCAAAAACTGCCCGACCTGCTGGTGCTCGGCCTGCTGTTTGTGCCGGCGGCCAGCCGACGGTTTTTCAATCTGCAATAACGTGTATAATCGCTGCCCCCAGACGTATTAAGGTTTCGTTATGCAGTGCGCACTCTATGACGCCGGTCGCTGTCGCTCCTGTCAGTGGATTGAACAGCCGGTCTCTTCTCAGCTTTCCGCCAAAATGGCCGACCTCCGGACCTTGCTGTCCGGGATGCCGGTGGCGGAGTGGTGCGCGCCGGTCAGCGGGCCGGAGCAGGCGTTTCGCAATAAAGCCAAAATGGTGGTCAGCGGCAGCGTTGAAAAACCGCTGTTTGGCATGCTGCACCGGGACGGTACTCCTGTCGATCTCACCGACTGCCCGCTCTATCCGGCCTCGTTTGCCCCCATCTTTGCCGTCCTGAAACCCTTTATCGCCCGCGCGGGTCTTACGCCCTACAACGTCGAACGTAAGCGCGGCGAGCTGAAATACCTGCTGCTCACCGAGAGCCAGCTTGATGGCGGGATGATGCTGCGCTTCGTCCTGCGCTCAGAGGCCAAACTGCCCCAGCTCCGCGCGGCCCTGCCGTGGCTGCAACAGCAGTTGCCGCAGCTGAAGGTGATCGCTGCCAATATTCAGCCGGTGCATATGGCGATTATGGAAGGCGAGGAGGAGATCTTCCTCACCGACGCCCAGGCGCTGGCGGAGCGTTTTAACGACGTGCCGCTGTGGATCCGCCCGAAGAGCTTCTTCCAGACCAACCCGACCGTCGCCAGCCAGCTGTACGCCACGGCGCGCGACTGGGTGCGTCAGTTACCGGTTAACCATATGTGGGATCTGTTCTGCGGCGTCGGCGGCTTTGGTCTGCACTGCGCCACCCCGCAGATGCAGCTTACCGGGATCGAAATCTCCGCCGAGGCGATCGCCTGCGCCACCCAGTCGGCCACAGAGCTGGGGTTAACGAATTTGCACTTCCAGGCGCTCGACTCCACGCAGTTCGCCACCGGGCAGGGCAGCGTACCGGAGCTGGTGCTGGTCAACCCGCCGCGTCGCGGCATCGGCAAGGCGCTCTGCGACTACCTGAGCCAGATGGCGCCGCAGTTTATTATCTACTCCAGCTGCAATGCCCGGACGATGGCGAAAGACATTGGCGATCTGCCCGGTTATCGGGTTGAACGGGTGCAGCTGTTCGATATGTTCCCGCATACTGCCCACTATGAAGTGTTGAGTCTGCTGGTTAAGTTCTGAGGGGTGTATTCCCTCTCCCCTATGGGGAGAGGGTTAGGGTGAGGGGATCAACGCGCACAATGTTAAACAAAATGTGAACGTTTCCCGCCGTAGAAATCAGGTAAGCTTTAGCTGTTAAGATTCAATAAGGCTGACCGATGAAGCAGATCCTGCTGGTAGAAGATGACGGCGATATCGCCGCGTTACTGCGTCTCAATTTAGAAGACGAAGGTTACGTGATTACCCACGAGGCGGACGGGGGCAGGGCGCAGCACCTGCTCGGACAATCCCACTGGGACGCGGTGATCCTCGACCTGATGCTGCCCAACGTTGACGGGCTGACCCTCTGCCGGGCGATCCGCGCCCGGGACCACTATCTGCCGGTGATTATCATCAGCGCCCGCAGCAGCGAAACCGAGCGCATTCTGGGCCTCGAAACCGGGGCCGATGACTATCTGGCGAAACCCTTCTCGGTGCAGGAGCTGGTGGCGCGCATCAGGGCGCTGTTCCGCCGTCAGCAGGCGATGGGGCAGCAAACTTCCGGGCTTATCAACGCCCACGGGCTGACCATCGACCCGCTGTCCCGCAGCGTGCTGCTGCGTGGCGAGGTGGTTGACCTCACGCCACGGGAATTCGATCTCCTCTACTTTTTCGCCCGTCATCCCGGGGAGGTCTTCTCCCGTCTGGCCCTCCTTGAGCAGGTGTGGGGATACCAGCACGAAGGGTACGAGCACACCGTCAACACCCACATCAATCGCCTGCGGGTAAAAATCGAAAAAGACGCCGCCGAGCCGGAGATCATCCGCACCGTCTGGGGCAAAGGCTATCTGTTTGCGGAACGTCCGCTATGATCCGCCGCCTCACTCTGCTGTTTATTCTTCTGCTGACGGGCTGTGCGGCGGTAGCCTGCGCGGTGCAGCTCTGGACCAGCATGCAGTATGGCAACGCCATGGTGCAGCGCCTCTCCGGCGGGCTGGCACAGCATATCGCCCAGCGGGAAACGCTGCTGGATGCCAACGGCCAGGTCGACCGCACCCGGCTCAAGCCGCTGTTTGACCGCCTGATGACTTACAACCCAAGCGTGGAGCTCTACGTCCTCTCCCCGGACGGGCAGATCCTCGCCGATGCCGCGCCGCCGGGGCACATCAAACGGCAGAAGCTCGCCGTTGCGCCGGTACAGCAGTTCCTGAGCGGCGGGATGATGCCGGTCTACGGGGACGATCCGCGCAGCCTGACCGGGGAGAAGGTCTTCAGCGCCGTGCCGCTGCATCAGGACGGCGTGCTGCGCGGCTATCTGTATATCGTTTTGCAGGGGGAAGAGCTGAACGCTCTGGCGGAGCAGGCGTGGCAGAAAACGCTCTGGAGCACCGTGCTCTGGTCGCTGCTGCTGGTGGCGCTCTTCGGCGCGCTGGCGGGCGGGCTGGTCTGGTACTGGGTGACACGGCCCGTGAAGCAGTTAACCGACGAGGTGAGCGGCCTGGATCGCGAAAGTATGCACGTCATCAAGCAGCTCGCCACCCAGCCCCTGCAGGCCGCGCCCTCTGACGAAGTGGCCCTGCTGCGCAATACCTTTATCGAGCTGGCGCAGCAGATTGCCAGCCAGTGGGATCAGCTGGCCGACAGCGACCGGCAGCGCCGGGAGTTTATCGCCAATATCTCTCACGATCTGCGCACGCCCCTGACCTCACTGCTGGGGTATCTGGAAACCCTGTCGCTGAAATCCGGCACCCTGTCCGCGCAGGAGACGCAGCACTATCTCTCCATTGCCCTGCGTCAGGGCCATAAGGTTCGCCATCTGTCGCAGCAGCTGTTTGAGCTGGCGCGCCTTGAGCACGGCAGCATCAAGCCTCAGCGCGAACGCTTTGCCATTGGGGAGCTTATCTCCGACGTGGCGCAAAAGTTTGACCTGGCGGTGGAGACGCGCCAGCTTCGGCTGCATATCGACGTGCCGCGCCAGCTGCCGATGATCAATGCCGATCTGTCGATGATCGAACGGGTGGTCACCAATCTGCTGGATAACGCGATTCGCCATACGCCGCCGGGGGGCGAGATCGGGCTGAAGGTGTGGCTGGAGGGTGAGCAGTTGCAGGTTGAAGTCAACGACAGCGGACCGGGGGTGGAGGAACACCTGCGCGATGCGCTCTTTATGCGGCCGTCAGCGCTGAGCCAGCAGGCGTCGAGGGATAATCGCGGCGGGCTGGGGCTGTTGATTGTCAAAAGAATGCTGGAGCTGCACGGCGGGGGGATCAGGCTGATGGAGGCGGCGAAAGGGGCGCGTTTTCGCTTCTATGTGCCGCTTTAAGATGATGTCTTTAGGAAGTATGATGGGAGGAGATAACCACTCTAATTAAAAGGATTTAATTATGACTGCAAAAGTCATTCCCTGGGATGGGTGCTACAGTGTGGTGACACGCCCCGGAGGGGTCTGCAAAGAAGTCGCTATCCCCTCTTATCCCCGCCTTTATTTTCACCCTGACAGTGAAACCCTGCTGGCAGTTGACCAATGTGACTGGCACGATCTTGAGCAGGAAAATAATCGACTCACCCACCTTCTTGCGCAGCGAGCAGATGCTTTAATACGGATTGAACAAATATTGGAAGGGGTGACTGCTCTGGGCTGGACTGATATCAATAAGCGCGATCGCTATCAGTATGCATTAAAAGAAGAGTATCGATATTTTGATGAAGCCTGCCAGGCATTACGGGTAGAACTCGCAGATTTAACTCCTGCAGAACAACTTCCTGCCGCGACATTGCTTGATGAAAATAGCAAAAAGAACGCGCTTGGGCTGATGGAACTCATCGAAGTTCAAGGAAGTAAGAACGGAACAAAATATGTTTATGTCCGTTCAGATAAAATTCGTAGCCACTGGCGCCGATACAGGTTAAACAGTGCAGAAAAGAAAAGCGGCGGTAAAAGTTTTTTAAAGGCAGTGGAATATACCGGCAAGGATGGCCAGACGCTAACTCGTTATGAAATCGACCCGGAAAAGCTGAAAGGGCAACTGGCAAAGCTCAAGCCGTCAATGAAAGCCTGGGAAGTGAAATTACTGGATGATAACGCTGGCGTCTGGAGCGTATGGGCAGAGGAATTTAATAGTAGTCTGAAACATTCATCCTTTGAAAATGCCCACATGACATTTGATGCCCAGGCTCAGCTATTACGTTGGGCATATGGTGCGAGCATGAAGGGGGTATTAAATCCTTTCGAAATTGATATCCGCACCGGTAAATACAAGCCAAAAGCGGAACTGAACGGTAAGACCAATGTTTACGCCAACCTTGCGCTCGCGGAAGCAAAAAGCAGTTGCAAGCTTCATCTGCCGGATAATGTCGGCGTAAAAATTTGTTATCCATTAGATCCGGTAAAAATCCCCGGCGGCGGTATGGGGATTCTGGGGACGTTTCGTTTTGATATCGACCTGACGCTGTCGGGTAGCATTGGGGCGAGCCTGGGCATAGAAGCGGGTGTCAGTATTTCTGATAACCGGGCAAAGGGTTTACCTGTAAAGGCCATGCCGGATGCAGGCTACGGATTTTGGCGGCAGATAGATGTCACTCAAGCAGGGCATACGCCATTAGAAAGTGGTGCAGAGCTGGGCGTATTCGCTGGGGCAGAAGCCGGGGCCAATGTGGCCGGTGCGTTGGTTTGGCACAATCCTGATCATATAAACAAGTACAGTACGCTGGCGAAAGTGTCGGTAGGTGCTGCTGTTCAGGCTGGTATTAGTGGCAGCGGACAACTAAGTTTTGCCTGGAAAGGAGGCAAAGTCAGAATACATATCAGCGGGGGCCTATGCTGGGGGGCGGGTGGTAGAGGCTCAATGAGCTTTGAAGTCGACGGACCTGCGATTATGACCGAATTTATGCCCTGCCTGACCTACATGTTACGTAATGCGGATTATATCCGACTGATGCAGATTATGATGGCTGACGATTATTATGCTTTTTGCGCCATTCCTTTGCTGGTGGGTATGTATGGGATCAATCGGGTGATTGATAGCATGAGTAGTGTTACTGATACCCTTATTCTGAGCTGGGGGAGCAAGGAGGCTCGTGTGGGGTTGATGGAGCGAATTCTGAATACTAAAGGGGATTGTTTAAAATTCGCGCCACCAGAGAGTAAAGGAGCTGTTATTGCAGCACTAATAGAAACCAACCTTTGGGATAATATTGCCAGTCAAGTCAGCCATGCAGAGACGGTCTGTGAGGGAGGAACCGTTTTTAGCGCCCGTAAACGCGCCATTATTTATTCTTTTCGCTGGATTCAATCACGGCGCGAATACGAAAATATTATGCAGCATCTTGGAACTGATATGACGGTGAAAAGTGACTGGAAGCTCAATGAACAGAAAGTCATTGCGTTTCTGGCTCAGGGTGAAACACCCAAAACCTTTGGCTTCGCAGGCTCACTGGTTCCCGCTGCGCAGAACATCACGATTAAACCCAGCCACTATGCAGATAACCTGAAAAACCTTTACCTCGATCTACCAGAAGCACCTGCAATCCCGCCTGGGCACGTCAATATGTCTACCTTACCATTAAGAGAAGTGCTGCCAGGTCATCTCCATAGCTGCACGCGGCTTATTCACTCCATGCACGGAGAGAAAGCATGACACGTAAAGGTTTTTGTGTAGCAGGGTTATTTATTGTAATGGCGCTGACCGGTTGCCGGGATGAACAGAAGATTCAGGCGGAGCGGACTGCTCTGGTTAACAACGCGCTGGAAAATCTGGTGACAGTTAAGGGCGGGCGGTTTCAGATGGGGGATTTTGGCCCCCTGACAGGTGAAAAATTGCCGTTCAGCGCCGATGCGGACAATAAGCCCCTGCACTGGGTGACGCTGTCGGATTTCCGCATCAGTAAGTATCGCGTGACATGGGGTGAATTTAACCGCTGGTTAGAAATTCAGGGGCGAGATTTGACGGAGTTTTATAAAGAAACACGTGGGAACAAATATACCTGGCGAAGCGGTCGTGATGCGCTTGGTAATAATTACCCTGCATCCGTCAGCTGGCAGGATGCGCAGGCCTACTGCCGGTGGCTGGGAAAGGCCAGCGGGCGTCATATCGACCTGCCGACAGAAGCACAATGGGAGTACGCGGCACGCAGCAGGGGACAGTTTCTGATTCTGGCGAACAGCAATAACCACTGGTATTACGAAGATAACAAAGCCAGTAATTTCGCCCCGTCGGCCGAGAATCGACCGGTGGGAAGCTATGCTCCCAACTCACTGGGGCTTTACGACATGCTGGGAAATGGCACTGACTGGGTCATGGACTGGTATGCAGCGGATTATTATCGCCACTCCCGTGAAAAAGATCCTCAGGGCCCTGAGACAGGAGTAAAGAAAGTGATCAGAGGCTGGCTGGGAGCCCCATCGGATTCACTTACCATGACCCGTAACGCTCTGAAACCTGATACGGTTCAGGGCCCACCGTCGCGCACAACGGGTTTCCGGTGTGCAGAAAATAGCCCGTCAGCGCATTGATAAAAATTGTACGAATAATCAACAAACCTCAGATAAAGGATTATCGCATGGCGCTGAGAAATTATGGCGTAACGGCTGTACTGGTGTTGCTGACGCTGACCGGTTGCCGGGATGAACAGAAGATTCAGGCGGAGCAGACTGCTCTGGTTAACAACGCGCTGGAAAATCTGGTGACAGTTAAGGGCGGGCGATTTCAGATGGGGGATTTTGGCCCCCTGACAGGTGAAAAATTGCCGTTCAGCGCCGATGCGGACAATAAGCCCCTGCACTGGGTGACGCTGTCGGATTTCCGCATCAGTAAGTATCGCGTGACCTGGGGAGAATTTAACCGCTGGCTGGAAATTCAGGGGCGAGTGCCGAATGATTATTTTCAGGAAATGGCAAACGATAGCGATCCTGATTATGCATCACTGAAAATTGCACTTGGTAATAACTATCCTGCATCCGTCAGCTGGCAGGATGCGCAGGCCTACTGCCGGTGGCTGGGAAAGGCCAGCGGGCGTCATATCGACCTGCCGACAGAAGCACAATGGGAGTATGCGGCACGCAGCAGGGGACAGTTTCTGATTTTTGGGAACAGCGATAACAGGTATCACTACGAAAATGACAACGCGCGCAATATTGCCCCTTCAACGGAAAACCGTCCGGTGGGAAGCTATGCGCCGAACCCGCTCGGCCTGTATGACATTCAGGGAAATGGCGCGGACTGGATCAGGGACTGGTACGCGGCAGATTATTACAGTCGTTCGCCTGAAAATGATCCTCAGGGACCTGACGATGGCGATAAACGAGTTATCAGAGGATTGCCCAGAGATGCCGGAGAAGGTTACACCATCACCAGGGGAAGTATGAAACCTGATACGGTTCAGGGCCCACCGTCGCGCACAACGGGTTTCCGGTGTGCAGAAAACATCTCGTCAGCAAAATAAAAAAGACTACACCGGTGGTGTAGTCTTTCGCTGGTGATTGTAAAAAGGCGATCTTTAAGTTACTGCGGGAACCACTGGTCGCTGATTTTCTGATACGTGCCGTCGGCTTTAATCGCTTTCAGTGCGCCGTTCAGTTTCTCCACCAGGGCTTTATTGTCCGGACGCACAGCGATGCCCAGACCGGTGCCGAAGTACTGCGGATCGGTCACTTTATCGGTAGCGGTACCCAGCTGCGGGTTGGTTTTCAGCCACTCGTTCACCACCGCGGTGTCACCGAATACGCCGTCGATACGGCCATTTTTCAGGTCGATTATTGCGTTCTGGTAGCTGTCATAGGCCACGGTTTTCACTTCCGGGTGCTTATCCTGCAGGTATTTCTGGTGCGTGGTGCCGTTTTCCATGCCGATGCGCTTGCCTTTCAGCTGCTCAAAGGAGGTGTACTGGCCTTTTTTGGCGATCACCACCGCAGAGTTGGCGTAGTATGGTTCGGTAAAGGCAACCTGCTTGCTACGCTCCGGGGTAATGTCCATGCCGGAGATCACCGCGTCATATTTTTTGAATTTCAGGGCCGGGATCAGGCTGTCAAAGGCGTGGTTAGTAAAGGTGCACTCGGCCTGCATCTGGGTACAGAGCGCTTTTGCCAGGTCGATATCAAAACCGACGATCTGGTTGCTGGCATCCAGCGATTCAAACGGTGGATACGTCGCAGAAACACCGAAGCTGATCTTGTCGGCGGCAGAGGCGCCAGCGGCGAAGGTAGCGAGTAAAGCGGCCAGAACTAACTTTTTCATCATGAAGCTCCCGTCTGTCAATCTTGTCATTATATGCCGTGTCTGCGGCTGAACGTCACAATGCCATCTAATGAATTTATATGCAATAAAAATGATTAAGTATTTTTTGAGAAATAAAAAAAGACGCACAGTGGTTAGACTTATCCGTCTTTTTTAAATCAAACTTATGCAGTTTTAATTACGGCGTTCGAAGGCCAGCGCTCTGCGTTCAACTAAACGCATCAGCAGGGTCAGCAGGCCGTTGACGATGAGATAGATAATGCCGGCTGCCCCAAACACCATCACATCGTATGTCCGTCCGTACAGCAGCTGTCCGTGACCCATCACCTCCATCAGGGTGATGGTATAGGCCAGCGACGTGCTCTTGAACACCAGCACCACTTCGTTGGAGTACGAAGAGAGGGCGCGTTTGAACGCGTACGGCAGCAGGATCGCCAGCGTGTCTTTCTTGCTCATCCCCAGCGCGCCGCAGGACTGCCACTGGCCGTCCGGAATGGCGCGGATCGCGCCGTAGAACAGCTGCGTGGTATAGGCGGCGCTGTTCAGCGACAGGGCGAGCAGGGCGCACAGCCACGGCTCGGAGAGCAGATGCCACAGCACCGGATATTCCTGCAGCGTCGGGAACTGGCCCGGGCCGTAGTAAATCAGGAAGATCTGCACCAGCAGCGGCGTGCCGGTAAACAGGGTGATGTAGCCGCGCACGATCCACACCAGCACCGGCGTTTTCAGCGTCAGGATGATGGTGAAAATCAGCGCCAGGATCAGCGCCACGATAATCGAGGCCACCGTCAGCGTAAGGCTGGTGTGCAGCCCTTTCATCAGTTCGGGTAAATACTCAAGCATCAGCCTGGTCTCCGTTCAAAACGCGTCGCACGCAGGTCAATACGCTTGAGGATGTACTGACTGAGCAACGTGATCACCAGGTAGATGGCCGCCGCCACAATGTACCAGGTAAAGGGCTCCTGGGTACGGGTGGCAATGCTTTTGGTCTGCAGCATCAGGTCGTTAACGCTGATTAAGCTCACCAGCGCGGTATCTTTCAGCAGCACCAGCCACTGGTTGCCGAGCCCCGGCAGGGCATGACGCCACATCTGCGGCATCACCAGACGGAAGAAAATCGCGGTTTTCGACAGCCCCAGCGCCTGACCGGACTCCCACTGTCCCACCGGCACCGCTTTCAGCGCACCGCGCAGGGTTTGCGAGGCGTAGGCGGAATAGAGCAGGGAGAGGGCGATCACGCCGCACAGGAACGGGCTGACGTCGAAGTTTTCGATCTGCATCTGAATCGGGATCTGCACCACGCCCAGGTTGAGCGTAAAGCCGTCCGACAGCATCAGCAGCAGCTGCGAAGAACCAAAGTAGATAAACAGTACCACCAGGATTTCCGGCAGGCCGCGCAGCAGGGTCACCAGTGCTGAGCCGGTCCAGGCGACAGGTCGCCACTTAGCCGACTCCCACACGGCAAAGATCATCGCCAGCACCAGGCCGATAATCAGCGCACAAACGGCAAGGCCGACGGTCATCCCGGCGGCGCTTGCTAATGGAAAAATTTCGTTCATCAGATCTTACTTCTGGAACCATTTGTTGTAGATGGAATCGTAGGTCCCATCTTTCTTCACTTTTTCCAGCGCAGTGTTGAATTTCTGCTGCAGCTCGGTGTTGCCCTGACGGACAGCAATGCCGAGACCGGTGCCGAAGTAGTCTTTATCCGTCACTTTATCGCCCACCGCGGCCAGCTTGTCGTTCGCTTTCAGCCATTCGGTCACTACCGCGTTGTCACCAAAGACGGCATCAATACGGCCGTTCTGCAGATCCAGACGGGCGTTCTGATAGCTGTCGTAAGGTACGGTGGTGATTTCCGGGTGCTTATCCATGATGAATTTCTGGTGCGTGGTGCCGTTCTGCACGCCCACTTTCTTGCCTTTCAGCGCGTCGATAGAAGCGTATTTACCCTTCTGGCCGATGAACAGCGCGGAGTTTTCATAGTAAGGGGTGCTGAACAGAACCTGCTTTTCACGTTCCGGGGTGATGTCCATACCGGCCATGACCGCGTCGATACGGCGGAATTTCAGGCTTGGGATCAGGCTGTCGAAAGACTGGTTAGCGAAAGTACAGGTGGCGTCGATCTCTTTACACAGGGCGTTAGCCAGATCCACATCAAAGCCGACAATCTTGTTATTCGCATCCATAGATTCAAACGGAGGGTAGGAGGCTTCCGTGGCAAAACGAATGGTCTGAGCTGCGGTGGCAGAGAGGCTAACGCTTGCAAGCAGCGCGGCAATCACTATTTTTTTCATTGTCGTTCTCTCGATTCGATTAGTGAGACAGATAATTTCTGAATGCGTCGGTCTGCGGCTCGGCAAAGCAGCGCGCATCCCCTTGCTCCACGATATGACCGTTTTCCATATAGACCACACGGCTGGCGGTTTTACGCGCCACTTCCACTTCGTGGGTCACGATCACCTGGGTAATGTTGGTCTCCGCCAGTTCGCGAATAATGCTGACGATCTGGGCGGTGATTTCCGGGTCCAGCGCGGCGGTCGGTTCGTCAAACAGCAGAACCTGCGGCTCCATCATCAGGGCGCGGGCGATGGCCACACGCTGCTGCTGACCGCCGGAGAGGTGCAGCGGATAACGGTCGCTGTAGGGCTTCAGGCGCAGACGCTCCAGCAGCTTCTCGGCACGCGCCAGCGCCTGCTCTTTTGACAGGCCCAGCACGCGGCAAGGCGCTTCAATCAGGTTTTGCTGCACGGTGAGGTGCGGCCAGAGATTATATTGCTGAAACACCATGCCGACGTTCTGGCGCAGATCGCGGATCGCTTTCTCAGAGGGCGCTTTAGCAAAATTAAAGTGATTACCCGCGATATCCAGGGTTCCGGAGCGGGGCATTTCAAGCAGATTGAGGACGCGAAGCAGCGAACTTTTACCCGCGCCGCTTGGGCCTAACAGCACCAGCGTCTCGCCCTCAGGGCAATTGAGTGTGATGTCGAACAGCGCCTGGTGTGCGCCGTAGAAGCAGTTAATGCCGTTTAGTTGAATACTCATCGGGGCAGTCTTTACTCATCCAGGCAATCTATAGCAATTGAGGCCGCAAATAGTACCGTTGACAGAATAGTTATGCAATATAACTGCGTTAAAAGTTAAATATAAACCGTATCTATCCCTAAACATAGCACAAAATAGCGGAAGGCAATGTCGGCGAGAATAAATGTCGGCATTCCTCACGAAATGCCAGACATTTTACGGGGTTTTCCCTGCTTAACGGTCTGAAGCGCGCCGGATTAGAGGTTTTCAATCGACTGGCGCAGGGTGCCGGCCGGGGCATGGACGCTGCCGCCGAGGTAGCGCACGTCGTCGATCGCCCAGCACTGCCCTTCACGGATCATCAGCACCTCATCCTGCCAGGTCTGGCTGCCCTGCGTCAGCTTGACGCGTAGCGGAATATTGCGCGCATCGGTATTCGGGATGGTCGAGGCGCTGGAGACTTCGGCCTTTTCAGGGGCGGTGGTGCGGCTGGAGAACGGATCGTCTTTCAGCAGGCTGCTGTGCTGCGGATCGCGGCTGGCATCGCTCAGCAGCTGGGCCAGATTATCGCTCAGGTACGGGCGCAGGGCGGTGAAGTCGTTGCTGCGGTGCGTAATGCGGTAGTCATAGAATTGTTGAGCCACGGCATCCGGCCCGCCGGTAATGCAGCTGCCGCTGCGGGTACCGATGTCCTTAAAGGCCGGGGTGACTGGCGTAGTGCAGGCGCTGAGCAGCAGCGCGCAAGGCACTAAAAGCGTCAAAGCAGAATAGCGCATGATGATTTCCTTATTAGGCTGCAATAATTAACTAACCTTTAAATGATAGCGTAACGAGCAGATAATGGTTTTGTTCTTAAACGGTTAGGTACGTAACACGGAGACGAAAATGCAATTTTCAACCACCCCCACTCTGGAAGGACAACCCATCAGCGAATACTGCGGCGTGGTGACCGGTGAAGCGATTCTCGGTGCCAATGTTTTCCGCGACTTTTTTGCCGGGATCCGCGATATCGTCGGCGGCCGCTCCGGCGCCTATGAAAAAGAGCTGCGTAAAGCCCGTGAAATCGCCTTTAAGGAGATGGGTGAACAGGCGAAAGCCATGGGCGCAGACGCCGTTGTGGGCATCGATATCGACTACGAAACCGTCGGCAAAGACGCCAGCATGCTGATGGTCAGCGTCAGCGGTACGGCGGTGAAAACGCGCCGATGAAGCAGGTATTTGCCCCCGTCCTGCTTGCCCTGCTGCTGGCAGGCTGTGCGGCAGAAAAAGGGATTGTCGAAAAAGGGGCCTATGAGCTGGATACCCGGCGACAGGCCCAGGCGGCCTATCCGCGCATCAAGGTGCTGGTTATTCACTACACCGCCGACGATTTTGACAGCTCTCTGGCGACGTTGACCGATAAAAACGTCAGCTCCCACTATCTGATCCCGGCGATCCCGCCTCTGTATAAAGGAAAGCCGCGGATCTGGCAGCTGGTGCCGGAGGGCTCCCTGGCCTGGCATGCCGGGGTCAGCTTCTGGCGTGGCGCCACGCGTATTAATGACACCTCTATTGGCATTGAGCTGGAGAACCGAGGCTGGCAAAAAATCGACGGACAGAAACGCTTTGTGCCCTTCGAACCGGCGCAAATCGCCGCCCTGATCCCGCTGGCGAAGGATATTATTCAGCGTTACGACATTAAACCGCAGAACGTGGTGGCCCATGCGGACATCGCCCCGCAGCGCAAAGACGATCCGGGGCCGCTGTTCCCCTGGCAGGCGCTGGCGCAGCAGGGGATTGGCGCCTGGCCGGATCCCGCCCGGGTGGCGTTTTACCTGAACGGGCAACCGCCTTACCAACCCGCGGACAGCGCCACGCTGCTGAGTTTATTATCCCGCTATGGCTATGATGTGCCAGATAATATTTCACAAGCACAGCAGAAGCGGATAATTATGGCCTTTCAAATGCACTTCAGACCGCAATTATGGAATGGTGTAGCTGATATAGAAACAATTGCTATCGCTGAAGCATTATTAGAGAAATACGGACAGGGTTAATCCTGGAAAAAACCGCTTCTTGCGTATTTTTATCTTATTTTTCTTAAGATTAATCTTAAGTTCAATCTCGATTCATTTTTAGTTAATTGACTTAAATTTACCCGAATATAATATGTACACATAGCTTGCTAAGTAATTTTGCAAAGTAAATATTAATTGAGAGTAAATCTCACCCTAAAAATTTCTTCGAATTTATCCGGTGTGACTTTTCTGGCGCAGCGGCTCGCTTTATCCATAAAAATTGAAACAGGCATCATAATAATGTTAAACGTATATTGTAAAAATAGTCGCCCGGAAAAGGCGATTGACGCAATTATTGCCGCTACGGCAGATTACCCCAATAAAACGTTAAAGAAATGGCAGAAAATTATTACCGCCGATTCTGAATACGTGCACGTATTGATTAGCGGCGAAGTCGAGATACGCCGACGCTCTGACGAATTAAGTATGTTTACCATGCGCAAAGCGGGTTTTTTAGGCATCTCCGCTATCTATAACAGGGCCTCTCATATGTATGGCCTGGTCCGTGACACCACCATTATTCGCACCATCAAACGTGATGAATTTGAACGTATTCTCAGCGAGAAAAATTTATGGTCCGAGTTCAGCCAGCTCCTTATCTGGTATATCGACGTGCTGAGTAAACGCGATGACATCCTGGTTGCCCGCAGTGCGTATTCCGTGGTTCGTGAGTTCCTTATCGAAATAAATGAACTCATTGTTCACCAGAATCGCGATATTAACGTTTACGATTACATTCAGGAATACACCAGCCTGGCGCGCAGCACCATTATTAAAATTCTTTCAGACCTGAAAAAAGGTCACTATATTGTGGTCGAGAAAGGTAAATTGATAAATATTACCAGCCTGCCAGAACGCTACTGATTATCTGCTAAGAATCTCCATCGGGTAACGCCGGTGGGGATTTTTTTAGCATATGAGTATCTATATTTAATGAGATGGTCACTCCCTCCTTCCCGGTACTATGCTGAGGACAGGCTTTCATTCGGAGAACTATCATGGAAAACATTGCGCTCATTGGTATCGATCTGGGTAAAAACTCTTTCCATATTCATTGCCAGGATCGTCGCGGGAAGGCTGTTTACCGTAAAAAATTTACCCGGCCAAAGTTGATCGAATTTTTGGCGACATGCCCCGCTACAACCATCGCAATGGAAGCCTGTGGCGGTTCTCACTTTATGGCACGCAAGTTGGAAGAGTTGGGGCATTTTCCTAAGCTGATATCACCACAATTTGTCCGTCCATTCGTTAAAAGTAACAAAAACGACTTTGTCGACGCCGAAGCTATTTGTGAAGCTGCATCGCGTCCGTCTATGCGTTTTGTACAGCCCAGAACTGAATCTCAGCAGGCAATGCGTGCGCTGCATCGTGTCCGTGAATCCTTGGTTCAGGATAAGGTAAAAACAACCAATCAGATGCATGCTTTTCTGCTGGAATTTGGCATCAGCGTTCCACGAGGAGCTGCCGTTATTAGCCGACTGAGTACCCTTCTTGAGGACAATAGTTTGCCTCTATACCTCAGCCAGTTATTGCTGAAATTACAACAGCATTATCACTATCTTGTTGAGCAGATTAAAGATTTGGAATCCCAGTTGAAACGAAAGTTGGACGAAGATGAGATTGGACAGCGCTTGCTGAGCATTCCCTGCGTCGGAACACTGACAGCGAGTACTATTTCAACTGAGATTGGCGACGGAAGCAGTACGCCAGCAGTCGTGACTTTGCGGCGGCAACAGGGCTAGTGCCTCGACAGTACAGCACGGGAGGTCGGACGACATTGCTGGGAATTAGTAAGCGAGGTAACAAAAAGATCCGAACTTTGTTGGTTCAATGTGCCAGGGTATTCATACAAAAACTGGAACACCAGTCTGGCAAATTGGCCGATTGGGTCAGGGATCTACTGTGTAGGAAAAGCAACTTTGTCGTCACTTGTGCTCTGGCAAACAAGCTGGCCAGAATAGCCTGGGCCCTAACGGCACGACAGCAAACTTATGTAGCATAACGGCAGAAATACACCGGTTTAAAGAATCACTGATCTGGTTTTGCGAATACTGATATTGATGATACTAACGGCCCACCGGCCTGTTGAGGAACCTGTAAAACGGAAAGGCTCATTGAAGCCGTATATTTTCTGGAGGTTCATCAGGCGCGGAACTCATCGAGGCGCGGGAATAAAATCCCATTCAGACGCCGGATAGATTCAAGCAAGCCAATTTATCGTCAAAATCGGTGTTGCAAAAACGGGAGTGACCATAGATTCCTTTTTTAACGCTGCCGTCTGGTTTATCACCCGATTATCCGTCTCTGTGTCGGATTGCGTCTCATCCACCGGTTCATCCGGCACTTTCCCCTGCGAAATATCCTGCTGCTGTTCTTTTAACGCTTCCATAAACCGCTCTTTTAACGACACGGAATCTGTCTCTTGTTCAGCACCATGGACATCGGGCAAGGGTTCACTGGAAATATCACTGTCCGGGGCTTGCTGCCAGTCTGAAGATTTATCCATGTCAGGATCGTCTGATGGCATCGGCGGCGCGGTATATTTTTCGGGTACAGGTTTCGGCTCAGGGAACGGTTTTGAAACATACACATAATGCATATCGGAAAGCTGCGTATCCGGCTGCACGACATTAACCGGTTTTGGCTCTGGTGCCGGATGCCGCAGATTCCAGTAAATATGGGCGTACAGCCCGGCGATCAAAATCGCCCCCAGGCAGCACAGGCAGGCCAGAGTTCTGAGCAGTATTTTATTGATTGAGGGGAGGCGGTAGGAGAACCATACCGCCTCGCCGGTATTAAAGCTGCGCTGTGCAGCGAGGCAAATAGTAGACATTATTGCGTTTTTCCTTTCGCCAGGGTGTGGGTCGCGGTGTCTGCGGTCGGCGTCAGTATCGTCGGCGTCGTGTTATTCACCCGCATCAGCTGCATCAGGGTCTCTTCACCCGGCATGCCGTCAACGTTCAGCTGGGTCTGCGCCTGGAATTCGCGGGTGCGCTTCACCAGCGCCTGCGTCCAGGATTGGGCATGGGTTTCAGGCTCATGCAGCGCCTGGCTGAGTTGCGTATCGATCCAGTCCAGATCCTTGCTGCTGCTGGCGGCTCCGACTTCATCCTGTCCTGCCGGCGTCAGTCGGTGCAATAAGGTGTAATTCCCGGTGGCGTGGGCGTTAAACCAGCTGCGCTTCACCTGCCAGGTACGATTGTTCATCAGCAGATCAAGGGAATCCGCGCCTACTCGCGCGACGACCGCATAGTTGAGGTGATCCCCGGTTCGCAGCTCGCTCACCCACGGATACCCCTCTTTTTCCAGCGCCGTCAGCGCGGCGTTCCCCTGTTTACAGGCGAGATTCACCCGGGCGGCATTCTGGCAGAGCGCCTCTTCTGAGGAAGGATCGTAGCCCCACATGGTGTAGAGCTGATGCATGGCGTCCGGTGAATTGACCACCTCTTTCTCAAGCGTCGGCACGACCGGCGCTTTCGGCGTAGGGACAGGCTGTTTCCAGCTCACGGGCACCGGCAGGTGCACAGGGAGTTTTGCCGTGATGGCGGAGGAGAAGTACCAGCCGCTGGCGGCAAAGAGCACGCTGGCGAACAGGCCAACCGTCGCCAGGGTTTTGCCGTGCGTCTTACGCGGCAGCACTTCGCCCGCCGCCAGACGTAAATGACGGGCACCCACCGCAGGGGCGCGCTCGGTCCAGGCCGCCAGCAGCGACAGGTGTGCCAGCGCGTTCAGCTTGCTCACCGACCCTTTGGTCAGGGCATGCATCCGGCGCACGCGGGCAGGAATAAAGGGCGAGGTTTCGGCCCCGTGCTCCTCGGCCTGCGCCTGAACATAGCTCAGCACTTCGCGGCAGGTAAGCGGGCGCAGGGTATGGCGGGTATGCACCCGGGACGCGAGGCCAGAGTGGTTCATCAGACGCGCTTCCTGGTCCGGGGTACCGGTCAGGACCAGCGTTAACGACAGACCAGACTCCTGCGCCCGGGAGAGCAGCATGCCCAGCGCTTCCCAGCAGTTATCCCGCATCGCCTGAACCGCCGCGACAGTCAGGACCAGACCGGATTTTTTACAGGACGGATATTTCTCCTGCCACTGGCGCAGCACGCCGTCAATGGCGTGAATTTTGTTGCTGGCATCTTTTGCCTGGGCGCTGAGTTTATACAGCAGGCCCTTCGCGTTCAGTTTCGGAAAAGCATTAACCGCCACCCCGGCGGCGCTTTTCGCCAGCAGGTGAGCGGTGAAGGTGTTCAGCAGCTCCTCGTCATCGCCAAACAGCGCCACAATGCCAGGCACGGTCGATTTCTCTGCCAGCATGCCGAAGACATCCTGATGATAAGGCGCAAAGAATGTGCCGCAGGGGCGGGCTGCGCTCCTGAAGGGGTGGCGGGTAAATTTAAAATGACTGAGGAACATAACGCTTCACCGTTGTATTTCATTGACCAAATGTCAGGCAGGAAAGTAAGGGAAGGGGAGAAGGGGGTCAATTTTGCCCGAGGAGAAAAATAACCTGTGCTGATTGGCTAACATCGGTTATTTGCTGGGTCAATAATTTTCTTTATTAAAGTTAACGGCGAACCCGATGGAGCGGGAGGCACATCATTATTACTATTTCCGGGTTTTCAGGTGCAGCGCCAGGCTGCTGATCCCTGCATTGACTAAAAGGTCAGTTTTAAAATGAAAATGCAGTTCTATTCCCGATATATTGCGCCCTGCGTGATGTTTGTCCTGCTGATATTCAGCGGCCAGCAGGGGTATGTCGTTTTTAAAGAGTATAAAAAGGTGGCTGATTCCGATCCGGATAACGCGTCCGCGCAGTCCCGTACGCAGCAGGCAGAGCAGGCCTTTGCTCTTTTCCAGCCTGCGGTTAACCAGGCGGTGACGCAGCAGGTGGCGAAAAAGAGCCTTTCGGCTGAGGTCGACGGCATTATCAGCAGCGACGAGGCGTGGCTTTCTTTCGCCGTCATCAAAACGCCTGGCGGACAGAAGAGCCTGCGCGAAGGCGACCCGCTGCCGGGCTACAGCGATGCGTTTATAGAAGAGATTAATAGCGACAACGTGGTGGTGAATTACGAAGGCGACCGGCAGGTGCTGGCGTTAAAACGCCCGGACTATTTTAAAGGCGATATTAATCCCTCTCCGGCAATAAAGCCGAAAATCGATGCCGGGGCCGATAATTTACATCTCGACGATTATTTAGTGCTGAAGCCTTATATCGAAAAGGGTCAGCTCGAGGGCTATCAAATAAAGCCCAAAAATGCCTCCTCCTTTTTTAGCCATAGCGGGCTGGAAAAGGGCGATGTGGTAGTGAAAGTGAACGCCGTCGATATGACGCGCGCGGAGCAGGCGAAAAGTATTATCGCCAGCTGGTCGAAAATGAGAGAAGCGGAAGTCGTAGTCAGACGCCACGCTCACCTTGAAAATATTCGGGTTAATGTTTTAACCAATTAACAAGTGTAATGAGATGAAGAAATTTCCCTGGGCATGTATTGCGCTGACAGCCGCCTCTTTTATTTCCAGTTCCGTGATGGCGGCGAACTTTAGCGCCAGTTTTAAGAACACCGATATTCGCGAATTTATCGATACGGTAGGCCGTAACCTGAATAAAACGATCCTCGTCGATCCGTCCGTTCAGGGCAACGTCTCGGTGAAGACCTATAACGTGCTGACGGAGGATGAGTATTATCAATTCTTCCTGAGCGTGCTGGATCTGTATGGCCTGTCGGTGATCCCGATGGATAACGGCATGGTGAAAGTGGTGCGCTCCACGGTGGCGCGCACTGCGGGCGTACCGCTGGCGGACAGTAAACACCCCGGCAAAGGGGATGAGATCATCACCCGCGTGGTGCGGATGGAAAACGTGCCGGTGCGTGAGCTGGCGCCGCTGCTGCGCCAGCTGAACGATGCCTCCGGCATTGGTAACGTGGTCCATTTTGAGCCCTCCAACGTGCTGCTGCTGACCGGTAAAGCCTCGGTGGTGAACCGGCTGGTGGATCTGGTGGAGCGCGTGGATCGCTCCGGCATGCAGCGTCGCGAAATTGTCCCGCTGCGCTATGCCTCGGCCAAAGAGCTCTCCGACATGTTGAATAACCTCAACAACGAAGAGCAGAAAGGCCAGAACGCGCCGCAGCTGGCGACGAAAGTGGTGGCCGATGACGAGACCAACAGCCTGGTGATCAGCGGCTCGGAAGATGCCCGCTCGCGCACCCGCTCGCTGGTGAATCAGCTCGATCGCGAGCAGAACAACGAAGGCAATACCCGCGTCTTCTACCTGAAATATGCCAGCGCCAGCAAAGTGGTGCCGGTACTGACCGGGATTGGCGAGCAGCTGAAAGACAAAGCCCCGGCGGCGAAAAGCAAAACGGCGAGCACCAACAGCGATCTGAATATTACCGCCGACGAAGCCACCAACTCACTGGTGATCACCGCCCAGCCTAACGTGATGAACTCGCTGGAAAAAGTGATCGACAAGCTCGATATCCGCCGTCCGCAGGTGCTGGTGGAAGCGATCATTGCCGAAGTGCAGGACGGCAACGGCCTCGACCTGGGCGTGCAGTGGACCGGCAAACATGGCGGCGTGCAGTTTGGCGCCACCGGTATGCCAATCAGCCAGATCAAGAGCGGCGCCATCAAAGGGGCCAGCTTTACTGGCCTGGCGACCGGCTTCTTTAACGGTGACTTTGGCGCGCTTATGACCGCTCTTGCTACCGACGGTAAAAACGACATTCTCTCCACCCCGAGCGTGGTCACCCTGGATAACAAAGAGGCGTCGTTTAACGTCGGTCAGGACGTGCCGGTGCTGTCCGGTTCCCAGACCACCAGCGGCGATAACGTCTTTAACTCGGTGGAGCGTAAAACGGTCGGTACCAAGCTGAAAATCGTTCCCCAGATCAACGATGGCGACATCATTCATCTGAAGATCGAGCAGGAAGTCTCCAGCGTTGACGCCAGCGCGACGGAAGACGCCAGCCTCGGTCCAACCTTCAACACCCGTACCATCAACAACGAAGTGATGGTGCACAGCGGGCAGACGGTGGTTCTCGGCGGATTAATGGAGAACGTCACCAAGCAGAACGTCTCGAAAGTGCCGCTGCTGGGGGATATCCCGCTGGTGGGACAGCTGTTCCGCTACACCTCACAGGATACGTCGAAACGTAACCTGATGGTCTTTATCCATACCACCGTCCTGCGTGACGACGACAGCTACAGCGCGTCGTCGAAAGAGAAATATGACCAGATCCGCGCGCGCCAACAGCAGCGTATGGAAGAGAAAAAGCTGGGCATTATTTCCAATAATGATAACGCGGTGCTGCCGGCCTACCCGTCTAAGGGCTCCGCCACCACGGCGGCCACCCGCAATCCGTTTAAAGAGTAAGGGGGTGGCAGATGGATGAACTCAGCAACGCCTTATGCACCAGCAGCTTTGCCAAGGATAACGGCGTCCTGTTTTATCAGGATCAGGTCTATGTCCGGGACGATGCCCCGGCGTTTGCCCTGCTGGAGATGCGCCGGGTGCTGGCACGCTCCTTTACGCCGGTCATCCTGACGCCGGAGGCCTTTGACGAGATGCTGGCCAAAATCTGGCAGCAGAACAGCGGCGTCTCCCAGCAGCTGGTGGATGATATGGACGCCGATATCGATCTGATGGCGCTCACCGAGGAGATCCCCGACAACGAGGATCTGCTGGATAACGACGAAAACTCGCCGGTGATCCGCCTGATCAACGCCATTCTGGGCGAGGCGGTAAAAGAGGGCGCGTCGGATATTCATATCGAAACCTTCGAGCGCACGCTGAGCATCCGTTTTCGCGTCGACGGCGTGCTGCGCCCGGTGCTGCAACCGGCGCGTAAACTCGCGCCGCTGCTGGTGTCGCGCATCAAGGTGATGTCGAAGCTCGATATCGCCGAAAAACGCCTGCCGCAGGATGGGCGTATTTCGCTGCGTATCGGGCGTAAAGCCATCGACGTGCGTGTCTCCACGATTCCCTCGCAGTACGGCGAGCGGGTGGTGATGCGTCTGCTCGATAAAAGTAATCTTAAGCCGGACATTAACAAGCTGGGGCTGATAGACGAAGAGCTACAGCAGCTGAAGGGACTGATTGGCCGTCCGCACGGCATTATCCTGGTCACCGGCCCGACCGGTTCCGGGAAAAGTACCACCCTGTACGCCATTCTGTCGGCGCTGAACGGGCATGAGCGCAATATCCTCACCGTTGAAGATCCGATCGAATATGAGCTGGAAGGGGTGGGGCAGACCCAGGTCAACCCGCGCGTGGACATGACCTTTGCCCGCGGGCTGCGCGCGATCCTGCGCCAGGACCCGGACGTGGTGATGATCGGTGAAATCCGTGACGGCGAAACCGCGCAAATTGCGGTGCAGGCCTCGCTCACCGGCCACCTGGTGATGTCCACGCTGCACACCAACAGCGCCGCAGGGGCCATTACCCGTCTGCGCGACATGGGGCTGGAGTCATTTTTGATCGGTTCATCGTTGCTCGGTGTCATTGCCCAGCGTCTGGTGCGTCGGCTGTGCGTGCACTGCCGGACCACCAGTCCGCTGGACGCCAATGAGAAAGCGCTGTTCAGCTTTATGGACGCGCCGCCAAAAGCCATTTACCGCGCCGTGGGCTGCGAGCACTGCCGCCAGAGCGGGTATCAGGGTCGGGCCGGGATCCACGAGTTCCTGGTGGTAGACAGCACCATGCGCCGGGCGATTCATGAAGATAAAGATGAAATGGCCATCGAGACCGAGCTGTTCAGACAGGCCTACAGCCTGCGCGAAAACGGCCTGCTGAAGGTTATCTCCGGCGTCACCTCGCTGGAAGAGGTGATGCGCATCACCGCCGAGCGCGGGGGAGATGAATAATGGCGTGGTATGCGTGGACGGCCACCAGTGCGGCGGGAAAAACCCAGCGCGGCACCCTGCAGGCCGAGGGGCCAAAGCAGGTTCGCCAGACCTTGCGCGAGCAAAAGCTGATGCCGGTGAGCATCACACCGACCCGGGAGCCCTCCACTGCCGGGAGCGCGCAGAAGGGGATCAAACTCTCCACCCCGGTGCTGTCGATGTTTACCCGCCAGCTGGCGACGCTGGTGAACGCCGCCCTGCCGCTGGAGAGCGCCCTGAAGGCGATTGCGAAGCAGTCGGAAGATAAAAAGCTGGCGGCGATGGTGAGCGAGATCCGCGACAAAGTGGTGGAAGGGCATACGCTGTTCGACGCCTTCAGCCAGTTTCCGCGCACCTTCGACAAACTCTACTGCACGCTGGTGATGGCCGGGGAGAAAACCGGTCATCTCGGCGACGTGCTGGAAAAACTGGCGGAGTACAACGAGCAGCGCCAGAAGATGAAAAGCAAGCTCAGCCAGGCGATGGTCTACCCCATCACCCTGACGGTGGTGGCGGTGGCGGTGATCTGCATCCTGCTGGTGGCGGTGGTACCGCAGGTGATCGAGCAGTTTACCCATATGAAACAGCAGCTGCCGATCACCACCCGCACGCTGATCGCGGTGAGTGATTTTCTGCAGGCGTACGGCATCTACATTGGCGGCGGGCTTGTCGCCGGATTTATCGGCTTTAAAAGCTGGCTGAAGAACGCGAAAAATCGCTTTCTCTGGCACCGCTGGCTGGTTAACGCCTCGCCAATCAAAAAACTGGTGTGCGCCATCAACAGCGCGCGCTACATCCGCACCCTGAGCATCCTGCAGGCCAGCAGCGTGCCGCTGCTGGAGGGGATGTATATCGCCATGGACGGGATTGAAAACCTCCATGCCCGTCAGGTGCTTGAGCAGGCGGCGGACACCGTGCGTCAGGGGGCATCGTTATATGCCGCGCTGGAGCAGGCGAAATTATTCCCGCCCACCATGCTGTACATGATCGCCTCTGGCGAAGAGAGCGGCGAGCTGGGCAACCTGATGGACAGGGCAGCTGAAAACCAGGAGTCCGCATTACAGCATCGAATTACCTTAACGCTGTCGGTATTCGAACCGGCGCTGGTGGTCTCAATGGCGACCATTGTTCTGTTTATTGTGATGTCAATATTACAACCGCTTCTGCAACTTAATAATATGGTAGGTTAATTATGTCCATGAAACGAAAAAACCTGGCTCGCCAGGCGGGCTTTACTTTGCTCGAATTAATGGTGGTGATTGTTATTCTCGGCGTGCTGGCCAGTATGGTGGTACCCAATTTAATGGGGAATAAAGAGAAAGCCGATACCCAGAAAGCCACCAGCGATATTGTCGCCCTGGAAGGTTCGCTGGATATGTACAAGCTGGATAACCACCGTTATCCCACCACGGAACAGGGCCTGCAGGCGCTGGTCACCAAACCTGAAATCGCGCCAATCCCGAACGGCTACCGCGCCGATGGCTATATTCGCCGTCTGCCGCAGGATCCCTGGGGCAGCGATTATATTCTGGTGAGCCCGGGCGAGCATGGCGCCATCGATGTATTTTCCGCAGGGCCGGATGGCGAAGCCAATACCGCAGACGATATTACCAACTGGTCATTTGATAAAAAATAATGAACAGGCAACGCGGCTTTACCCTGCTGGAAATTATTCTCGCGCTGGTGATATTTGCCAGTTGCGCCATGATGGTGGTTTCCACAATACCGTCGCGCAGCGGTGCGGATATATTTGGCCAGCAATTAAAAGCCGTTGTTGAATATGGTTCCGATCGCGCGGTAATGGACGGAAATATCCTGGGGCTGGTCATTACGACGGATAAATATCAGCTGATGACGCTGGAAGAAAAAAACGGCGAACACCGCTGGGTTCCGCTGGCGCAACGACGTATCAACACCGGGGGCGATTTCCCTGAGGAGATGCACGTTTCGCTCACCCCGCAGCGCCTGGCCGCGACCCCTGATGCCGAACCGCAGATCGTCTTTTTACCGGACGGCGAGATGAGCCGTTTCACCCTGACGTTACAGAGCGCCGATAAAGAGCACCACTTCCGGGTGGTGTCCCAGGGCGCGCCACCGGTTACGGTAGAAAACGATGGCTAAACCTGATGCATCGCAGCGCGGCATGACGCTGCTGGAGGTGATGGTCGCCCTGGTGATCTTCTCCACCGCAGCGCTGGCGCTCATGAACTCGGTCTCCCTGAACGTGCGTTTTACTCACGGTCTTGCCGATACCCTACAGGCCAGCTGGGTCGCCGAGAATCAGCTCGCCGAAGCGCAGCTCACCAAAAGCGAGTTTCCCGATGCAGAGCAGAAGGGGACCGAACTGATGGGCGGGCGCAACTGGACCTGGCACATGCAGCGGGTTAAAACCGCCGATAAGCGCTGGGCAGATGAGATCCTGGTCTATGCCGAAGGGGATGAGAGCCAGCCGGTTGTGGCGATGCGGGTTCTGCCGCCGGGAGAGGAAAAGTGAAAAAACGGCAGAATCAGCGCGGGTTTACGCTGCTGGAGATCATGATTGCCCTGACCATTTTTGCGGTGATCAGCACGCTCGCCTGGCAGATCCTCGATGGCGCAATGCGCACCAGCAACGCCACCGATCGCAGCGCGACCCGGCTCAATCAGATCCAGCGCGCCTGGAGCCTGCTGGAGCGTGATTTTTTTCAGCTGCAGGCCCGGGCACCGCGCAATGAACCCGAGGTATTTCGCCAGGACGATAACGCGATTGAGCTGACCACCCTCAACGGCGTCAGCGGCAACGTTCAGTTAGAGCGGGTGCGCTGGCGCTTTGAAGATCACCGGCTGTGGCGTGACGTCTGGCCGACGATAGACAGCCCGGCGGGCGTCAAACCGGAAGAGGTGCCGATTGTCGCAGAGGTGAAATCCGTCCAGTGGAGGTTTTTCAGCGAATCATGGCAAAAGCGCTGGAGTGAAAGCGCGCATCAGCCGGATGGCGTTGAGCTGACGCTGACCATGGAGAGCGGTGATACCTGGCGCTGGGTCTTTACCACCCCGGGCGACATGCCGCAGCCGCAGGTCGCCGTAAAAGAAGCAGAGAAACCAGAAGGCGCACCGCCCGAGGCCGCGCAGGAGCAGGCCGCAGAACCCGCGCCGGGGAGCCAGCCATGAGTCAAAACACGCTGAAAAAGCAGCGGGGCGTCGCCCTGCTGGTGGTGCTGATCCTGCTGGTGCTGATGTCGGCGCTGGCATCGAAAATCAGCCAGCAGTTCAGCCGTAATCTGCAGAAAACTCACTATCAGGTGAGTCAGCAGCAGCTGCGCTGGGCAATTCAGCGCCAGGAGCAGGCGGTGAAAGAGCGGTTGCAGACCGCCGCCAGCGGCGAGAATCCTCTGGAGCCGGACGGCGAATGGCATCAGCCCCTTGAGACACAGGGGGAGTTTTACACGGTGGTGAGCCAGGTTGAGGATGCCCAGGACTGCTTTAACGTCAATAACCTGCTTACCGAGGAGAAGATGGCGAAAGAGCAGGCTGCGTCACCCTTGCCGGAGAAATCGTCTGAACAGCTGACGGTCGAGCAGCTGCTGGCCGACGCCGGACTGGATCAGACCACCGCGGAGCAGGTTTATCAGCAGCTGGTGGACTATCTGGATGGCGACAGCGTCACGGCGAAAGAGGCACAGGAGACCGACGCCTGGGCTGGCGTTCAGCCCGCGCGCCTACCGGCCAACCAGATGATGCGCAACATCAGTGAAATCAGGCTGCTGCCGGCATTCCCGGCGGCGGCCTATACCAAAGTCAGCGCGCTGCTGTGTGCCCTGCCGGACGCCAGCAGCAAAATTAACGTCAACACCCTCAAGCCGGAGCAGGCAAAGCTGCTGGCGGCGCTGTTTGCGGGAAAACTGACGGAGGATGACGCTACCCGGCTGCTCGCCGCACGCCCGGAGGCGGGGTGGGAAAACATGGAGGCCTTCAGCAAGGCGCTGGAGCAAAACTTCCCGCAGCTGAAGGATGATTTAACTCAGGTTGCCGAACGGGTGGCCGTTAACAGTCGCTACTTCCGGGTCAACTACACCGGCAACACCGACGATTTAACGCTGCGCGTGGTCAGCCAGCTTCAGGTCAACACTGAAGCGGGCGAGATCGTCACGTGGCAGCGTCGTTACCGAATGATTGAATAACAAAAGCCGATACCGATGAAAAAGATACTTTTTATTCGTCCCGATAGCCGTGAGGACGGGACGATTGCGTGGTGCGAATCCGGAAGCCAGCAGGTGAATACGCTCAGCGGCATGGCAGCGCTGGCGACCCTCGCAGACCATCCCCTGGCCTCGCGCGTCTGTCTGCTGCTGCCCGCCAGCGAGACGATCTTCCGCCACTTCTCCCTGCCAAAGAAAGGACTCGGCTCCCAGGCGACGCCGTTTTCGTGGATGGCGGAAGAGACGCTGATCGGTGACGTCGACGACCTGCACTGGACGGTGTTAAGCAAAAAAGGGTGTGAAGTGGACGCCGTTGCCATCGATGCCCGGCGCCTGCGCGGCTGGCTCGCCTGCTTTGAGCAGGCCGGGCTGAAGGTGGTCCAGGCGCTGCCTGACGCCTGGCTGCTGCCGGTTGCGGACGGGGGAACCAGCCTGGTGTCGCTGGAAGATAGCTACTGGCTGCGCTTTGCCACCGGGGAGGCGTGCGAAGCCGACGCCGCGCTGCTGCCGCTGCTGTTGCAGAAAACCGCGGGCGGGGAGGTGCGCTGTTATGGCGACGCCCCTGCCAGCGTCGCGGTGGATGAAACCCTGCCCTGGCAGCATCCGCTTGCGCTGATCCAGCCCCAGTGGCAGGGCTGTCGGGCCAACGTGCTGCACGGCGAGTTTAGCCCCAATGGTGCCCGGAACGGCACGCCCAAAGGGTTGAAAGGGGCGATGGTGGCGCTGGCGCTGCTCAGCGTCGGGCTGCTGCTGGGGCCGAGACTGGCGATGGCCCTGATGCTGGTGCAGCAGGAAAACCATCTCCAGCAGGAGATCGCCACGGTCTATCAGTACCATTTCCCCAGCCTGCGTCAGCAAACCAATATTAAGTATCACTTTGGTCAGAACCTGAAGAAGGTCAGTAAAGGCGTCTTCCTGCAGATGGACGACCTGAATACGGCGAAACAGCGCGTGCCGGGTATGGAAGTGAACCTGCTGGATTATGACAGCGCGCAAAACAGCTGGACGCTCAGCACCAGCAGCCAGGACAGCGCCTCGCTACAGGCGTTTATTTCACAGACCAGTGCGGATTTTGATTTCTCGCTCCAGCCGGTTTCAACGGCAGCGCCCTTTACCGCCATGATCACGGGGAAACATAAATGAAAGCACGTGTCGCTCAATTCAAAGCGCGGTATCAAAATTATTCTGCCCGTGAAAAGCAGTTGATTAAATTCGGCGCCGCGGCGCTGTGTTGTGCCGTCGTCTATTACGGCGGCATGGTGCCGCTGGATAATATGATTAAAAATAGCCAGGCAACGTTAAAGCGCCAGACAGAAACCCTGACCTGGATGCGCAGCGAAATAGATAAAAATCACCTCCAGGTGCAGCAATTAAAAACCGATAATCCGCGCAGCGTGGTAGAAAACAGCGCGCAGGAAATTAAGCTGCCGTTAAATGACGTGCGCCAGGAAGGGCAGGGATTATCATTTGTTGTACCCCGGGTGGATATTAATGAGCTGAAAAACTGGCTGCGTGAAATTAATGCCGCCGCGGGTATCCGGCTGGAGAAAATGAAGCTGACGCCTGTCGACCACCAGCGTGACGTTAAAGCGGAGATCCAGCTTAGCTGGAAAAAAGCCTCATGATCGCCTTTGCCCTGTTCCGGGAGAGCAGCCCGGCGCTTTTCAGCCTGATGAGCGCCGTGTTCGGCGCGATTATCGGCAGCTTTCTTGGGGTAGTGGCAGAGCGTATTCCGCCGATGCTGCTCGATGATGAGACGCGGATTAACTTACTTTTTCCGGCCTCGCACTGCCCGGCGTGCCAGCACGATTTAGCCTGGTGGGAGAATATCCCCCTTGTAAGCTGGCTGGCGCTGCGTGGGCGCTGCCACCACTGCGCCAGCGCTATCCCGCTGCGCTTATGGTTACTTGAACTCTTTTCCTTTCTGTTTTTTGGCGCCACCGCCTGGTGTATTCCGGATATCCCGGCGCTGTTTTCACTCTGGCTGTTAAGCGCCTTTTTGCTGCCGCTGGCCATCATTGACGGGCGGCACATGCTGCTGCCGGACTGCCTGACCCAGCCCCTGCTGTGGGCCGGGCTGCTGGTTCACCTTGTTCACCCGACGCTGCCCCTTCGCGATGCTATCACAGGCGCGATGGTGGGCTATCTCTCGCTCTGGCTACTTTACTGGGCGTTTCGCCTGACGACCGGCCGCGAAGGTCTTGGCTACGGAGATTTTAAGCTGCTGGCGGCGCTGGGTGCCTGGTGCGGCTGGCAGGCGCTGCCCACGGTGATATTGCTGGCGTCGTTAACGGGGCTGATGGGGTATTTCATTTTTATTAAATCCGGCAATAAAACCGCGCAAATTCCCTTTGGTCCCGCGCTGGCCTTTGCGGGTCTTATTACCTTTATTCTGCAAATTTTCTCGCTCATTGCCTGAGTAATCCTGTCAATTCTTTTTTGAAATTTTTTCGACAAGGTAATCGCGTGAATCATCATTTTTTTGCGAATACCATTTACGCTATGAACTGCATGCATTGCTAATTTCTTTCGAGATTACAAAGAAACTTAAAAACATTACAAGTGGCGATGTATTTAAGCTTTTTACAATCCATGCTGGTTTTATTTCATGTTTACGGAAGACATGACTTTTACGTTCACAAATAAGTTATCGGGAAATGAGAATGAAATTTTTGAAGCCTAAATACCTGGCACTTTTTGTTGCGGCGGCAGCCAGCCCTGTATTTGCAGCAATTCCAGGTGTGCCGTCGTTGACCAGTGGAAATGATAAATTTTCCATTATTGAAGTGGATCAATCCGCTCAGGATTATAATAACCTGGTAAAAGTTCACGACGGTGCCGATGTTAAGGTTGAGTGGAACGTCTGGAGCGGCGATGCGCCAACCTCAGCGAAAGTACTGCTGGACGGCCAGGAAGTCTGGTCTGGTGCGAGCAGCACCTCTGGCTCCGCAACTTTTAAAGTCAAGAAAGGCGGCCGTTATCAGGAGCAGGTTCAGGTATGTAACAGCAGCGGCTGCAACACCAGCGCCAGCAAACTGATCATCGTGGCGGATACTGACGGTAGCCACCTGCAGCCGTTAACCACTACCCTTCACGAGAACAACAAAGCGTTCGCCAAACACACTGATAAAGTGGTTGCGGCCTATTTCCCTGAGTGGGGCGTGTACGACCGTAACTTCACCGTCGATAAAATCCCGGTTGCCAACCTGAACCACATCCTCTATGGCTTCATTCCAATTTGCGGTGGCGATGGCATCAACGACAGCGCCAAATCCTCCGGCGCGCTGGAATCCCTGAAACGCGCCTGTGCTGGCCGTCAGGATTACACCGTGGCCATTCATGACCCGTGGGCGGCTCTGCAAAAACCTCAGCAGGGCGTGACCGGCTGGGACGAGCCGTACAAAGGCAACTACGGCCAGCTGATGGCAATGAAAAAAGCCAACCCGAACCTGAAGGTTCTGCCTTCCGTTGGCGGCTGGACCCTCTCCGACCCGTTCTTCCAGATGGACAACAAAGTGCTGCGCGACCGCTTCGTCGGCTCAGTGAAAGAGTTCCTGAAAACCTGGAAAGTGTTTGACGGTGTGGATATCGACTGGGAATTCCCGGGCGGCGGCGGTGAAAACGCTAATCTCGGCGATCCGCAGAAAGATAAGGCGACTTATACTGCGCTGATGCACGATCTGCGCGCCATGCTGAACGAGCTGTCAGCCGAAACGGGCCGTACCTACGAACTGACCACCGCTATCGGTGCCGGTAAAGATAAGATCGAAGATGTCGATTACACCACGGCCCAGCAGTATATCGACCACATCTTCCTGATGAGCTATGACTTCTACGGCGGGTGGAGCAACACCGATCTGGGTCACCAGACTGCGCTGTACGGTGCTTCCTGGAAACCGGACACCAACTACACCACCGATAACGCGGTGAAAGCGATGCTCGACCAGAACGTACAGCCGGGCAAAATCGTGGTGGGTGCGGCGATGTACGGTCGCGGCTGGACCGGCGTCCATGGCTACACCGGCGACAATCCGTTTACCGGTACTGCCACAGGTAAAATCCCTGGCACCTGGGAAGCCGGGATCGTTGACTATCGCGTGATTGCCAACCAGATGAAAGGCAAGCCAGGCTGGGAGTACAAATACGACACCGCGGCAGAAGCGCCATACCTCTTCAACAAGGCGACCGGCGAGCTGCTGAGCTATGACGATGCCCGTTCCGTTGAAGCCAAAGGCAAGTACGTTCTGAACAAAAACCTCGGCGGTCTGTTCGCATGGTCTATCGAATCCGATAACGGCGACATCCTGAACGCCATGAACGAAAGCCTGCTGGGCGGCTCCTCCTCTGATGAGCCAGCGGACACCAACCATGCGCCGGTTGCTACCGCCGCTGACCAGACCGTCACCGGCCCGGTTACCGTGACCCTGGATGGCTCTGCTTCTTCTGACCAGGACGGCGATGCGCTGACCTACAAGTGGACGCAGATTGCCGGTACCACGGTCAATATTGCGAACAGCACCTCCGCTAAAGCCTCCTTTAGCGTGCCGGCTGTGACCAGCGACCAGACTCTGGCCTTCCGCCTGACCGTTACCGACGCTAAAGGCCTGTTCAGCACCGCGAATGTCCAGGTTGTGAACAAAGCGCCAAAAGCGAACCAGGTACCTGTGGTTAACCCAATGCAGGACGTTACCCTGGAAGCGGGCCAGACTCAGTCCCTGCACGCTCAGGCATCCGATCCGGATGGCGATGCACTGACCTACAGCTGGAGCGTACCGGCAGAGCTGAACGCGACCGGTGCTAACACCGACAGCGTCCGCATCACCGCGCCAGAAGTGACCTCTGAAACCAGCTACACCCTGAGCGTGATGGTGGGTGACGGTAAAGACAGCGTGCACTCAAGCGTACAGGTTAACGTTACGCCGAAAGCCGCCGATCCAGCGGATGACGTAACCCCACCGGCAGACGACGTAACGCCGCCAGCCGATGAAGACACCACGCCGTCTGACGAAGGCGCGGCAGGTAGCTGCGATAACCCTGTTGATGCCAACGCCAGCAAATATGCCGCGTGGAGCAGCAGCAAGGTCTATAACAGTGGCGACACCGTCAGCTTCGACAACCTGGTCTGGAAAGCGAAGTACTGGACGCAGGGCAACCAGCCTGGCTTCGGTGTGGATGCATGGGAACTGGTCAGCCAGGTGAAATTCGGCTGGAAATCTGATGTGGTTTACAACGGTGGCGACACCACGACTTATCAGGGTTCCGTATACCGTGCCAAGTGGTGGACCCGTGGTGACAACCCGGCCAACAGCGATGTGTGGGTGAAAGAAGGCGCAGCAACAGACTGCAAATAATCATCCTTCTCTGAGAGTGCGGAGGGGCTTCTCGTCCGCACTCACTGACCGCGCCTCTCCGGGCGGTCAGTACACCAGCGGCAGGCGGTTGAGGAAATGAAACGTTTTATTTTTCTGTTGTTATTAATCAGCCAGGGCGCATTAGCCAACTGCTGGAATTCTGCCGGGCAATATTACCATGTCGACCCCTGGTTATTATTTGCCATTGCGGACGTAGAGTCCGGATTAAATCCCAATGCGGTCGGTTATAACCATGATGGTTCACGTGATGTTGGGTTGATGCAAATAAACAGTTCGCATTTTTCAGAGCTGGAAAGAAAAGGCATTGATGAGTACCGGTTAATGGCTGAGCCCTGCACCTCTATTATGGTCGGTGCATCCATTCTCTCCGACATGATTAAAGTCTACGGCTATAACTGGGAAGCGGTAGGGGCTTATAACGCCGGGCTGAAACCCGAAAATTTCCCCCAGCGCAGAATATACGCCAGAAAGGTCTGGGCTAAATACCAAAGAATAAAAAGGATGTCGCAGTTCCATTAATCAGGCTGCTTTTTTTGAAGAATATCTGACAGGTGTTCTTCACAAAAAATGTTGCCGTCCCGGATTTATTTATTAATGGATTAATACATAAATCGAGACCGTACTGGTTATTATCGTTTTTAACAGGAACAACGTAAATGAATAAAAGGACATTACTGAGCATTCTGGTCGCGGGCGCGTGCGTGGCACCTGTCATGGCGCAGGCAACCATGCTCAAAGCGAAAAGCAGCGAACCCTATACCATGAAAGCCAGCGACCTGGCCAAAAAGGAAAAGGCGTTAACGGATTTCCCGCTGATGAAGTCGGTCAAGGCGACTATCCGTACTCTGGATAACGCCCAGGTGGAGCTGATTGAGCCGGGTAAAGCGACCAACCCGGATAACGTGAAGCGTGTTGAAAGCATTCTGAAGGAGAGCGACTGGGAGTATCTCTTCCCGCTGCGCGCCAAAGATTACAGCTACAGCAACTTCCTGAAGGCGGTAGGTAAATTCCCGGCACTGTGTGACAACTACACCGATGGTCGCGACAGCCTGGCCATTTGCCGCAAAGAGCTGGCAACCATGTTTGCCCACTTCGCGCAGGAGACCGGCGGGCATGAGTCCTGGCGTCCTGAAGCTGAATGGCGCCAGGCGCTGGTTTACGTCCGCGAGATGGGCTGGAGCGAAGGCCAGAAGGGCGGCTATAACGGCGAATGTAACCCAAGCGTGTGGCAGGGCCAGACCTGGCCGTGCGGCAAAGACAAAGACGGCGATTTCCTGAGCTACTTTGGCCGCGGTGCAAAACAGCTCTCCTACAACTACAACTACGGTCCGTTCTCGGAAGCGATGTTTGGTGATGTCCGCACGCTGCTGGACAAGCCGGAGCTGGTGGCCGACACCTGGCTGAACCTGGCGAGCGCCATCTTCTTCTTCGCCTACCCGCAGCCGCCGAAACCGAGCATGCTGCAGGTTATCGACGGTACCTGGCAGCCTAACGATCGCGATAAAGCTAACGGCCTGGTGCCGGGCTTCGGCGTGACCACCCAGATCATCAACGGCGGCGTAGAGTGCGGCGGTCCGACTGAAATTGCCCAGTCTCAGAACCGTATCAAGTACTACAAAGAGTTCGCCAACTACCTGAAGGTTCCGGTGGCGGAAAACGAAGTGCTGGGCTGTGCCAACATGAAGCAGTTCGATGAAGGCGGCGCGGGCGCACTTAAAGTGTACTGGGAACAGGACTGGGGATGGAGCGCGGATACGCCGAGCGGTAAGACCTACTCCTGCCAGCTGGTGGGTTATCAGACGCCATTCAGCGCATTTAAAGACGGCGACTACACCAAATGCGTGCAGAAGTTCTTTAACGTCAATATCGTTAATGACGACGGCACTCCGGTAACGCCGGGCGATGATACGCCAGCGGACAACACCCCGGCTGACAATACTCCGGCAGACAACACGCCAGCGGATAACACCCCGGCAGATGAGACCCCGGCAGATAACACGCCAGCGGTCGTCAACCATACGCCGGTAGCGGTCATCTCCGGCCCGATTGGGGCAGTTGATGCAGGTGCGCAGGTCTCCCTGAGCGCAGAGAACTCCACCGACGAAGACGGTAACAAGCTGACCTACACCTGGCGCTCCCAGGACGGCCAGACCGTAAGCGGTGAAGACAAAGCGGTGGTCACTTTCACTGCGCCAGAGTCCGCGACGGCTCAGCAGTATGAGATCAGCCTGGACGTTAACGACGGCGAGCTGAGCAACACCACCACCTATCTGCTGAACGTCAAAGCGAAAGCGCAGACGCCAGCGGGGGATGAAGGCAGTTCCGACGCTTATGCGGCGTGGAGCGCCAACAGCAAGTACAACGCAGGCGATATCGTGAACAACCACGGTAAACTGTTCCAGTGCAAGCCGTTCCCGTACAGCGGATGGTGTAACAGCGCTCCGGCATACTATGAACCAGGCGCAGGCCTGGCATGGGCAGACGCCTGGACCGCACTGTAAAAGCACAACGGCAACCGAAAGGTTGCCGTTTTAGTTTCGCCGGGTGGCGGCTTCGCCTTACCCGGCCTACAAAACCAGGCCTTGTAGGCCGGGCAAGCGAAGCGCCCCCGGCACCGCGAGTGAGGGAACCAGACCCCGTAGGCCGGGCAAGCGAAGCGCCCCCGGCGCCCGAGTGAGGAGACCAGGCCCTGTAGGCCGGGCAAGCGAAGCGCCCCCGGCGCCGTGCAGCAGATTGATTAACGATGTAACTTCCCGTGATCCCGCAGCCATGCCGCGGTACGCACAATCCCCTCATCCAGCGTCACCAGCGGCTTATAGCCCAGCTCACTCTCCGCGCGCTGCGTGTCGAGGGTAAAATCAAAGTTCAGCTTCGACACCCCGTAGTGCGTCAGCGCAGGCTCTTTGGCGGCTTTATTCCCCAGCCGCTCCATGCTGCGGGCAATAATATCCAGCATCGGGTAGGGGACGGAGCGGATCCGGCAGTGAATATTCAGCTCGTCAATCAACTTCTGCACAATGCTGCGCAGCGAGCGCGGCTCACCGTTGGTGATGTTGTACGCCCGGCCGGACGGCAAACCGTCGCAGGCGCTCTGGCTCGCCAGCCACATGGCATGAATGGCGTTGTCGTAATAGGTCATATCCACCAGCGCATCCCCGCCGCGCGGCAGCAGCACGCTGCCGTAGTGGTGCATCATCTGCGCCAGGCGCGGGATAAACACTTTGTCGTGGGGGCCAAACAGGCTCTGTGGACGCAAAATGGTAAAGCGGGTGTGCGGGTTGGACTGCGCCAGCAGATCGATCACCTCTTCGCTGGCGGCCTTGCTGCGGGCAAACTCGCAGGCGAAGCGCGCCGGACGAAAATCTTCCTGGATATCGCGATGGTGGTGATAGTCGAAATAGAGCGACGGGGAGGAGATATGCACGAAGTTGCGCACGCCCCAGGCCACGGCCCACTCGCCGAGACGGCGGGTAGCGCGCACGTTGGCCAGGTCAAAGGCTTCCTGGGTTCCCCACGGCGAGGTAAAGCTGGAGCAGTGCCACAGCGTATCGATTCCGGCCAGCATCACTTTTGCCTGGGAAGAGACCAGTTCCGTCAGGTCGGCATGGACAAACTCTGCGCCCATTTTTTGCAGCAATTTACCCATCGCTTCATTACGGCCGGTGGCCCGGACGCTGACGCCTTTATTGCGCAAAAACTCCACCGCATTGCGGCCTAAGCCGCTGGTGGCGCCGGTAACCAGTACCTTCATATCGATCCACTGTATTGAAAGAATTTCGTGCGCATTCTTCCGTGAATTACGGCGGTATGCAATGGGAAACGTGAAAGATTCGGAGTTTTAATTACTCTTTTTCTGAGTTTTGTTCTGCCAGAACGGCAATGCGCCGCGCCATTCCCCGGAAGATAAACAGGTGGGCCGGGATCATCAGCAGCCAGTAGAACAGACCCGGCATCCCGTGCGGATGCCACCAGGCACGCACGTCCAGTTCGCGGTGGTCGCCCTTGTCCTTCAGGGTAAAACAGAGCCGCCCGAGGCCGGGGGCTTTCATGCCAAACAACAGCGCCAGCTGCTTCTCTGGCTCAACGATAATCACCTTCCAGCTGTCGACGGTATCGCCGGTTTGCAGCCAGGGCGCGGCCGGACGACCTTTCGCCAGCTTATGCCCGACCAGCAGGTCCATCATCCCCCGGGTCTGCCAGAGGATATTGCCAAAGAAGTAGCGCTCTTTCCCGCCGATCTGGTTTACCACCTGCCACAGGGCGCTGAGGCTGGCAGAGGTTTTCACCGTATAACCGGCCTGTTTCGGGTAGTAGCCATATTCCGGACGCCAGCGGGCGAAGGCCTGGGCGTCGTAGCCCCAGTCGCTGGAATTCACCAGCTTCTCCTCCTCCTTCAGCGTGTTGCGCACCGCATCATCAAAAGGGATCAGCGTTTGCGGGATCAGTGCGCGCAGCTCGCGATCATCCGCCAGCAGATCGTGCTTCAGCCCCTGGATTAAGGCTTTGGCAGTGGTCGGCGGTACGGAAGTGATCACGTTTAAAAACCACACCGAGATCCAGCGGGTCGGGAAGGGGATGGGGATCAGCGGACGGCGGCGGCCGCTCACCCGCATAAAATGCTCAAACTGCTGCTGGTAGCTCAGCACCTCGGGGCCGGCGGCCTCCAGCACCCGGTGCTCAGATGCCGGATGTTCCAGCAGCTCAACCAGATAGTGCAGCAGGTTCTCCAGCGCAATCGGCGTGGTGCGCGAGCGCACCCAGCGCGGCGGGGTCAGCACCGGCAGGTTGTAGACCATATCGCGCATCACTTCGAAAGCGGCCGATCCCGCGCCGACGATGATCCCAGCCCGCAGCTCGGTGAGCGGTATTACCGCGCTGCGCAGGGTGTCGGCGGTCACTTGCCGGGCGCGCAGATGGTCGGACTGCTCGTGTTCCGGGGCCTGCAACGAACTGAGGAAGATTATCTGCTTAACCGGGTGTTCCAGCAGCAGGTCGCGGACGTTCATCGCCACCTGGCGCTCGTGGGCAATAAAATCGCCCCCTTCGCCCATGCTGTGGACCAGATAGTAAAGGGTATCGACCCCCTCCAGCAGCGACGCCAGCGTCTGCGGCCAGTTGAGGTCGATAGTATGGCAGGTGACGCCAGGCAGGTTTTGCTTCTGCAGGCGCTCAATGCTGCGCGCCGCCGCCCGTACCTGATGCCCGCGTGCGCTCAGGGCGGTCACCAGATGTTGACCGATATACCCGCTGGCACCCAGGACCAGAATACGTTGCGTCACCTGAGTTCCTTAGCGCTGCAAAAACGCCTGCCAGTGGGCAACCACGTCTGCCAGCTGCTCGCGGTTGACATCGAGGTGCATCACCAGACGCACCACCGGCGAGGCGTTAATCAGCACGCCGCGCGCCTTCATAAACTCACCCAGCGCCGCCGCGTGTTCATCGCCGACGCGGATAAACAGCATGTTAGTGTCGTGACGCATCACGTCAGCGCCGATCTCGCGCAGCTGCGTCGCCATCCATGCCGCGTTATCGTGATCGTCCTTCAGGCGGGCGACGTTATTTTTCAGGGCGTACAGACCCGCTGCGGCGAGGATCCCGGCCTGGCGCATGCCGCCGCCGGTCATTTTACGCCAGCGGTTGGCGCGCTTAATGTAGTCGGCATTGCCCACCAGCAGAGAGCCCACCGGCGTACCCAGCCCTTTGGAGAGACAAATGGTGAACGAGTCGCAATATTGCGTTACCTCTTTCAGCTCGCAGCCATACTCCACCACGGCGTTAAAGATGCGCGCGCCATCGACGTGCAGCCCCAGCCCGCGCTCGCGGGTAAATTCCCACGCCGCTTTCAGGTACTCACGCGGCAGCACTTTGCCGTTATGGGTGTTTTCGAGGCTGAGCAGTCTGGTGCGGGCGAAGTGGATATCGTCGGCTTTGATTTTGGCGGCGACCTTGTCCAGCGGCAGGGAGCCGTCAGGGGCGGCATCGATCGGCTGCGGCTGAATGCTGCCGAGCACCGCCGCGCCACCGGCTTCGTAGAGGTAGTTATGCGCCCCCTGGCCGACGATATACTCTTCGCCGCGCTCGCAGTGGCTGAGCAGGGCCACCAGGTTGGCCTGGGTGCCGGTAGGCAGGAACAGAGCGGCCTCGTGGCCGCTCAGCTCTGCGGCATAGCGCTGAAGGTCGTTAACGGTGGGGTCATCGCCGTAGACGTCGTCCCCGACCGGCGCGGCCAGCATCTCTTCCAGCATGGCACGGCTCGGTCGGGTGACGGTATCACTGCGTAAATCAATCATGGCATTTCCTTATTATTTTAAAGGCGATGCCGATTGTTTTACCTGAGCCAGTTGGTTTTGGCTAGCTCCAAAACTTCGTCGCCGCGGCCGCTGATAATGGCGCGCAGCATGTACAGGCTAAAGCCCTTCGCCTGCTCCAGTTTGATCTGCGGCGGAATGGCCAGCTCCTCTTTGGCGACCACCACGTCCACCAGCACCGGGCCGTCGGTGGCGAAGGCGCGCTGGAGCGCATCATCCACTTCCGAGGCCTTCTCCACGCGAATGCCGGTGATGCCGCAGGCTTCGGCGATGGCGGCGAAATTGGTGTCGTGCAGATCTGTTCCGTCGGTCAGGTAGCCGCCCGCTTTCATCTCCATCGCCACAAAACCCAGCACGCTGTTGTTAAAGACGACGATTTTGATCGGCAGCTTCATCTGCGCCACCGAGAGGAAATCCCCCATCAGCATGCTGAACCCGCCGTCGCCGCACATCGCCACCACCTGACGCTCCGGCGCGGTGGCTTTCGCCCCCAGCGCCTGCGGCATGGCGTTGGCCATCGAGCCGTGGTTAAACGAGCCCAGCAGTCGGCGCTTGCCGTTCATTTTCAGGTAGCGCGCCGCCCAGACGGTGGGGGTGCCCACGTCGCAGGTGAAGATGGCATCGTCGGCGGCATAGTGGCTGATCTGCTGCGCCAGATACTGCGGGTGCAGCGCCTTATCGCCGGGCTTCGCCAGATCGTCCAGCCCTTTGCGGGCATCGCGATAGTCGCTCAGGGCCTTATCCAGGAACTTACGGTCGGTTTTCTCCTCCAGCAGCGGCATCAGCGCGCTCAGGGTCGCCTTGATGTCGCCCACCAGCGCCATATCCACCTTGCTGTGCGCCCCGATAGCGGCCGGGTTGATGTCGATCTGGATGATTTTGGCGTCGGTGGGGTAAAACGCGCGATAGGGGAACTGGGTGCCGAGAAGCACCAGGGTATCGGCGTTCATCATGGTGTGGAACCCGGAAGAGAAGCCGATCAGCCCGGTCATCCCCACGTCATAGGGGTTATCGTACTCCACGTGCTCTTTCCCGCGCAGGGCATGCACGATGGGTGCTTTGAGGGTGCCGGCAAATTCCAGCAGCTCCTCATGCGCGCCGGCGCAGCCGCTGCCGCACATCAGGGCGATATTGCTGGAGTAGCGCAGCAGCTGGGCCAGTTTTTTCAGCTCGCCCTGAGCAGGGGTCACCACCGGCTGCGGGGCCGGATACCAGTGGGTGCTGGCCTGTTCCGGCGCCGGTTTCAGCGCCACGTCGCCCGGCAGCACAATCACCGAGACGCCGCGCTTGAGAATGGCGTTGCGCAGGGCCAGAGCCAGCACCTGGGGGATCTGTTCCGGGGATGAGACCAGTTCACAGTAGTGGCTGCATTCCCGGAACAGCTCCTGAGGGTGCGTCTCCTGAAAATAGCCGCTGCCGATTTCGCTCGACGGAATGTGCGCGGCGATAGCCAGCACCGGGACATGGTTGCGGTGGCAATCAAACAGGCCGTTGATCAGGTGCAGGTTACCCGGCCCGCAGGATCCGGCGCAGACCGCCAGCTCGCCGGTAAGCTGCGCCTCGGCCCCGGCGGCGAACGCAGCGACCTCCTCATGGCGGGTCGGCATCCATTCGATGGTGCCCATCCGGTTCAGGCTGTCGCTCAGACCGTTAAGGGAATCACCGGTCACGCCCCAGATCCGTTTGACCCCGGCCTGCTCCAGCATTTTCGCAATATAGTTCGCCACGGTTTGTTTCATGGTAGTCCGTCTCCTAATGTGATAACGCTTTCAAGCTTAGATGAAACTGACCGGCGTGCCCGCGAAATCCCCCTCATTAATAGTTGCTTTCAATGTGCAATATTTCGTCATATTCTGACGGCAGTTGACTTAAAAAATGGAGTAAATTCAGATGGTTAAATCATTGTTAATTGCTGTTAATAAAACGCTAACGCATGACGATTTTGGCAGACTGTTGCTGCGCCTGGCCGTGGGTGGATTGATGCTGTTTCACGGGATGCATAAAGCGATCGATGGGGTGGGGGGGATTGCAGGCATGCTGGTGGCAAAAGGGCTGCCGGGCTTTATCGCTTATGGGGTGTTGATTGGAGAAGTGGTGGCGCCGATCCTGATTATTCTCGGCATTCTCACCCGTCCGGCGGCGCTGGTGCTGGCTTTTACCATGGTGGTGGCCTGGCTGATGGTGGGCACCGGGAAAACCTTCGCGCTGGATGCGGTAGGGGCCTGGGCAATTGAGAGTCTGGTCTATTTCTTCGTTGGCGCGCTGGCCGTGGCATTTTTAGGGGCAGGGCGGTATTCGGTGGTGAGCGATCCGGCGTGGAAGTAGCTCCTCTGCAGCGGTAACGCCGGGCGGCACTGCGTTTGCCCGGCCTACAAAACCCGTAGGCCCGGTAAGCGCGAGCGCCACCGGGCGTTTTTCATCAGGCCAGAACCAAATCTCCCTGCGGATGACAGGAGCAGGCCAGCACATAGCCTTCCGCTACTTCGGCATCCGTCAGCGTCATGGTGCTGGTGACGGTATAATTCCCGTCCACCACCTTCGTTTTACAGCACCCGCAGACGCCCGCACGACAGGCGGCCACCACCGGCACGTTATTGCTCTCCAGCGCGTCCAGCAGCGTGCTGCCCACGCGGCCAAAGAAGGTTTTTGCGGGCTGCAGTTTGGTAAACTTCAGCCCGCTGGTGGCGGCCTCTGCCACCGGCGTAAAGAACTGCTCTTTGAAGAAGCGGGTCACGCCCAGGGCTTTCACCTCTTCTTCAACGATGTCCATGTACGGTGCCGGACCACAGGTCATGACGGTGCGGGCGGCGATATCCGGCACGCTTTGCAGCAGCTCACGGCTGAGACGACCGGCGACAAATCCCTCGGTGGCGTTGTTTTCCGCCACCAGCGTGACCGGATAATTCCGCCATTCGTCGGCAAAAATCACATCCTGCGGCGAGCGGACGCTGAAGATCACCTCCACGTCAGCCTGCGGACGGTTCTTCGCCAGCCAGCGACGCATCGACATCACCGGCGTGACGCCGCATCCGGCGGCCAGCAGCAGGAATTTATCTTCCGGCTTATCGTCGCAGGTAAAATCACCCTGCGCGTCAGACAGCCAGATGTAATCCCCACGCTTCACGTCATGCGTCAGCCACTGCGAGCCTGCCCCCTCATCAATGCGGCGGACGGTCAGCGTGATGTACTCGCTGATGCCAGGCGTTGAGGAGATCGTGTACGCCCGCAGCGTATCCGCTGAGTTACGCACGCTGACCAGCGCATACTGCCCGGCACGGTATGGATAATAGTCGTGGCACAGCAACGAAATCGTCCAGACATCCGGCGTTTCCTGATGGATGTGGTGAACCTGCATCCGCCATGGGCACTGATGGGTTGGCATAGTCATTCTTTTACTCCTTACGCGCTCAGCAGCTGCTTCATGTCTTCTTCAACGGTGGTCACGGAACGCAGACCAAACTTCTCGTTGAGCACCGCCAGCAGATCCGGGGTAAAGAAGCCAGGTGCGGTCGGGCCGGTGACGATGTTTTTCACGCCCAGCGACAGCAGGGTCAGCAGGATCACAATCGCTTTCTGTTCGAACCAGGAGAGCACCAGCGACAGCGGCAGGTCGTTCACGCCACAGCCCAGTTTTTCTGCCAGGGTGACGGCCAGGATGATGGCAGAGTAAGCATCGTTACACTGACCGGCATCGATCAGGCGCGGCAGGCCTTCGATATCGCCGAACTCCAGCTTGTTGAAGCGGTATTTACCACACGCCAGGGTCAGGATCAGGCAGTCGTCCGGAACGCTGGTGGCGAAATCGGTGAAGTAGTTACGTTCGCCGCGCGCGCCGTCACAGCCGCCCACCAGGAAGATGTGGCGCAGTTTTTCGCGGCTCACCAGGTCGATCAGGGAATCCGCTGCGCCCAGCAGGGTCTGACGACCGAAACCAACGGTGATCAGGTGAGGAATTTCGCTGTACGGGAAGCCCGCCATCTGCTGCGCCTGGGCAATCACCGGACCAAAGTCGTCGCCTTCGAGGTGGCTCACGCCCGGCCAGCCGACGATGCTGCGGGTCCAGATACGATCGTCGTAAGCCCCCACGGTTGGGTCGATGATGCAGTTAGAGGTCATCACGATGGGGCCAGGGAAGCGGGCGAACTCCACCTGCTGGTTTTGCCAGCCGCTGCCGTAGTTACCGATCAGATGTTTGAATTTACGCAGCTCCGGGTAGCCGTGGGCGGGCAGCATCTCACCGTGGGTGTAGACGTTGACGCCGGTGCCGTCGGTCTGCTCCAGCAGGTTGTAGAGATCTTTCAGGTCGTGACCGGAAATCAGGATGCATTTACCTTCGGTCGCTTTGACGTTGACCTGAGTCGGGGTTGGGTGGCCGTATTTGGTGGTTTCACCGGCGTCCAGAATGCTCATCACTTTGAAGTTCATCTGGCCGATTTCCATGGAGCACTCCAGCAGAGCGTTCATGTCGGAAGGCCAGGTGCCCAGCCATGCCATGATTTTGTGGTACTGGGCGTAGATGTCGTTGTCGTACTGATCCAGAACGTGGGCGTGCTCCATATAGGCCGCAGCGCCTTTCAGACCGTACAGGCACAGCAGGCGCAGGCCGAGGATGTTTTCGCCAATCGCGGCTTTGTCTTTGTTCGGGGTAAATTCTGCCGCCTGGCGCTGCAGGTCACCCAGGTCATCGCTCACCAGCTGCAGGTCGGCCATTGGGTTATCCACGCGGGCACCGGCATCGGCACTCAGGCACTGCGCTTTCAGGGCTTCGCGCAGGGCGATGGCTTCGCGGGCGTAGCCCACGATGCGCGGGGAGTCGAAGTTAACGTTAGTCAGGGTTGAGAAGAACGCGCGCGGGGCGAAGTTATCCACGTAGTGGTCGATGATGCCATATTCCCGGGCTTTCAGCGCCCAGGCGGATAAACCCTGCAGGGAGGCAATCAGCAGATCCTGCAGATCGGAAGTTTCTGCGGTTTTACCGCACATGCCCTGTGCGTAAGAGCAGCCGTTGCCGGCTGGAGTACGGATAGTTTGTTCACATTGCACACAAAACATAATCACACCTGTTAAAGTTATATTTGATATACATGTTTAAGGTTATGCCTGAGGCGATACGGAGAAAAGGGCTTTCTGCTACAAACTGGAGGGAGATTGATTTAGCGCAATTTTGGCGGCAGCAGGCTACCGCCAAAGAAGTATCAGGCGGAGAAGAACGCCATCATGACGGGCACCAGCAGGCTTAAAATAAAGCCGTGTACGATGGCGGCAGGCACCATCTCCAGCCCGCCCGAGCGTTGCAGAACCGGCAGGGTAAAGTCCATTGAGGTGGCGCCGCACAGCCCCAGCGCCGTGGAGCGACTGCGGCGGACCAGACCCGGGATCAGCATAATGGCGATCAGCTCCCGCGCGAGATCGTTAAAGAAGGCGGCGCTGCCAATCACCGGCCCAAAGGATTCGGTTAACAGAATGCCGGAAAGTGAATACCAGCCAAACCCGGAGGCCATCGCCAGGGCGGTATTGAGCGGCAGGTCGAGAATAAAGGCGTTAATGACGCCGCCCACCAGCGAACTGCCCACCACAATTACCGCCACCATCATGCCGCGGCGGTTGAGCACGATCTGCTTCAGGGTCATACCATTATTTCGCAGCTGAATACCAATAAGGAACAGCAGGAAGATCAGCGTATATTCACTGGCCTCGGTGGCGTGCTGTAAAAAAGCATATCCGGTGAGCCCCAGCAGAAAACCGAGCAATACCACGCCGCATAATTTTAATGACTCCAGCGCCATCGCAATACGTGAGGGTAATTTTTCCTGATGGTGATGGTTTTTCCACGGAATGACGCGCTCCAGCCAGAAAAGCGCCGCAATATTGCAGGCCAGGATAACCACCATCGTAATAACAGAATAGTGAAGAATAGAGAGCAGATTGGTCGCCAGATTATCGAGGAAGGCGAGGCTGATCCCCATAAAAAAGAGAATGACGTAGACAATCCAGCTCAGTAAACGGTTGATCAGTTTTAGCGCTGACAGATGACGAAGCGGAATGAGATAGCCCACGATCAGCGGGAGGAGAATGATTAAGAGTCCTGAAAACATGAACAACCGGTCCTTTATTTGAGTGGCGCTGAGACACTACCCAATTAAGGCTGTTCAGTAAAGATGAAAACAGTGCCGGGCGGCGCTTCGCTTGCCCGGCCTACGAAATACTGTCCCGTAGGCCGGGTAAGGCGAAGCCGCCACCCGGCACCACAACGCGCAATATTAATCGCGTTTTTCCAGCAGGGTACGGTACAGCACGCCGCCGAGGATACCGCCAACAATCGGCATCACCCAGAACAGCCACAGCTGCTGCAGCACCCAGCCACCCTGGAAGATAGCTACTGCGGTGCTGCGCGCCGGGTTAACGGAGGTATTGGTCACCGGAATGCTGATCAGGTGGATCAGGGTCAGCGCCAGGCCAATTGCAATCGGCGCGAAACCTGCCGGGGCATGTTTGTCGGTTGCACCGTGGATCACCAGCAGGAAGCCCGCCGTCAGCACGATTTCAATCACGATGGCAGAGAGCATGGAGAAGCCGCCAGGGGAGTGCTCGCCAAAGCCGTTGGAGGCAAAGCCGCTGGCCGCCGCGTCAAAGCCTGCTTTACCGCTGGCAACCACATACAGAATAGCGGCCGCGATAATCCCACCAATCACCTGGGCAATAATATAGCCAAGAACCTCTTTCGCAGGAAAACGACCGCCGGCCCACAGACCTAATGTTACCGCCGGGTTAAAGTGACCACCGGAAATATGCCCTACGGCATAGGCCATGGTTAAAACCGTTAATCCGAAGGCCAGTGAAACCCCGACAAAACCAATTCCCAGTTCCGGGAACCCTGCTGCCAGCACGGCGCTGCCGCATCCACCAAATACCAACCAGAATGTACCAAAGCATTCAGCTGCTAATTTTCTGAACATAACCACCTCAAAGAAAAATGAGCGCAATCCTGCGCCATTGTTATTTATCGCCAAAATTAGCGATGATTTTTAAAGCGCCACTATTCAAAAAATGAATATTCACTCTCACCAGTCATATAAATACGGTAAGTTTGATGTAGGGCAATGTGTTGCGCTTCCTTGCTAAATTAAGGCGTGTAAAGCAGAGTTGAATTTTCGGCAGCAAGAGTATTCCGCCGAAATCGTTATTTCAAATGAAAGTTACTGGTTAAATTCTTAATTTTCGATCCTGCCGGTCTTTATTCCGCCGACGACCGGGTGTCCGTCCGGGCCCGCTGGCGTTATACTCCTGATAACTTAAAGGAAAAAGTTTATCTCTCCCGGAGGGTACATGTTACTTGAACGTGTGGAAATTGTGGGGTTTCGCGGCATTAATCGTCTGTCGCTGAAGCTTGAGCAAAACAACGTGCTGATCGGGGAAAACGCCTGGGGTAAATCCAGCCTGCTGGATGCCCTGACGCTGCTGTTGTCGCCGGAAACGGACCTGTACCATTTTGTCCGGGAAGATTTCTGGTTCCCGCCCGGAGATATGCTGGGGCGCGAGCACCATCTGCATATCATCCTCACCTTTCGTGAAGCCGAGCCGGGTCGCCATCGCGTCCGCCGCTATCGCCCCTTAGCCGACTGCTGGGTGCCCTGTGATGACGGCTACCAGCGCATTTTTTACCGTCTGGAAGGCGAACTGGCTGACGATGACAGCGTCCTGACCCTGCGCGGTTTTCTTGATAGCACTGGCCATATCCTGCCGCTTGATGACATCGACGAGCGGGCGCGCCATCTGGTTCGACTGATGCCGGTGCTGCGCCTGCGCGACGCCCGCTTTATGCGCCGTATCCGCAACGGTACGGTGCCGAATATGCCCGATGTGGAGGTCACCGCCCGGGAGCTGGACTACCTGGCCCGGGAACTGGTGGCTCGTCCGCAGAACCTGACCGACGGCCAGATCCGCCAGGGACTGTCGGCGATGGTGCAGCTGCTGGAACACTACTTCTCCGAGCAGGGTACTTCGCCGGTGCGCAACCGGCTGATGCGGCGGCGCTCCCATGACGAGCAGCGCAGCTGGCGTTATCTCGACATCATCAACCGGATGATTGACCGGCCCGGCGGCCGCTCGCACCGGGTGATCCTGCTGGGGCTCTTCTCGACGCTGCTGCAGGCGAAAGGCACCGTCCGGCTGGACAGGGATGCCCGCCCGCTGCTGCTGGTGGAAGATCCCGAGACGCGCCTGCACCCGATCATGCTCTCGGTGGCATGGCACCTGCTGAACCTGCTGCCGCTCCAGCGCATCGCCACCACTAACTCCGGGGAGCTGCTGTCGTTGACCCCGGTGGAACATGTCTGTCGCCTCGTGCGTGAGTCGTCGCGGGTCACGGCTTACCGCCTCGGACCGGGGGGGATGAACGCCGAAGACAGTCGTCGCATCGCCTTCCATATTCGCTTCAACCGCGCCTCCTCGCTGTTTGCCCGCTGCTGGCTGCTGGTGGAAGGGGAGACCGAAACCTGGGTGATAAACGAGCTGGCCCGTCAGTGCGGCCACCACTTCGATGCCGAGGGCATCAAGGTGATTGAATTTGCCCAGTCGGGCTTGAAACCGCTGATTAAATTTGCCCGACGGATGGGCATCGAATGGCACGTGCTGGTGGATGGCGACGAGGCGGGCAAGAAATATGCCGCTACCGTGCGCGGGCTCATCAATAACGACAGGGAAGAGGAGCGCGAACACCTGACGGCGCTGCCCGCCATGGACATGGAGCATTTCATGTACCGGCAGGGCTTTTCCGACGTCTTTCACCGGGTGGCGATGATCCCCGATGATATCCCGATGAACATGCGGCGGGTGATCATGAAGGCCATTCACCGTTCGTCGAAGCCCGATCTGGCGATTGAAGTGGCGATGGAGGCGGGACGGCGTGGCGTCGAGGCGGTGCCCACGCTGCTGCGGAAAATGTTCTCCCGTGTGCTGTGGCTGGCACGCGGGAGAGCGGATTAACGGCGGGTCGCCTCGTTTACCTGGTCAACCAGGCTGTCCAGCAGGGCAAAGCGGCGGCGGTATTCGGCGCGTTTTTTGCTGGCGATCTCCTCCATCGGCTTGCGCGGCATGGCGAGTGGCAGCCTGAAGTTGCCCTCGCTGTCGCGCTCCCCGCCAAGGGAGAGCCAGAAGCTGTCGTAGTCGGCCAGCAGTTTCCCCTCTTTTTTCTTGCGATAGCGCCAGCTGCGATAAATATGGGTGCTGTTGCTGACGGCAATAATCTGATCCACGGCCAGGGCGCTGCCCAGCGTCATGGCGGCCTCCACCAGCAGGCGTTTCGGGAACAGGCCGTGGCAGGCTTTGGTGGCGCTCTGGATCGCCTCGTGCGGCACAAAGGCTTTTGCCCCCTGCATCCCGCCGATAAACAGCGTGGAAGTGCCATTAATCTGACACAGCGTAAAGGTCATCTCTGCCAGCACCGTCTGCTGCGCATCGCAAAACGCCAGCGTCGCCTCTCCCTCTTTATCGAGAAACGCATCGGCGCACAGGCGCACGGTAAAGGGCTGGTCGTCTTTTCCGGTGAGGGTCAGCAAGGTGATCCCCTCCCGGGAAAGATAGCCGTTCATCAGCGCAGCCGGGAGCCGCTTCTGCATGGTCTGATAGTGCCAGTTCAGCGCCTGAAGCGTTTTCTGGCGGTTCATTGCCACCGAGAGCCACGGGCGGTGCAGGCGGCAGGGCAGCCCAGGCTGAACCTGCAACATTTGCAGTAATTGCGGCTGTTTTGAAAGGTGCGACAGCAGACGCGCGGTGCTGAACGGCGTCATCAGCGAGCGCAGCATGAACTTGCGGCGATAGGCCGGGTTGCGCCAGGCGAGGCCGGGGGTTAATGTCCCGGATGCCAGACGTTGAAACAGCTGCCAGGCTGATTTAGGTTGCGGCTGATGTGTATAAGATGACTCTGCGATGGACGACATGATAGATACCGGTCTTGTTGCCAGGTCTTTATTTCAGCAGGGACTTTATCAACCTCTCCTCAACGATTTTTATCCATCCGGAAAAGCAGGGGTTTCGTTGAGGAATGGTTTAGTTAGAATCAACAGTTATGTAAGCCGGAATAGCTATTTGGAATATTTATGAAATTAAAGGGAAAGCGCAGGAAGCTGTTTCTGCTGCTGGTGCTGGTTGTACTGGTGGGTGGATTCTGGCTGTGGCGGGTGCTTAACGCACCGGTGCCGCAATATCAGACACTGATTGTCCGTCCGGGCGAGCTGCAGCAGAGCGTGCTGGCTACCGGCAAGCTGGATGCGCTGCGCAAGGTTGACGTGGGCGCCCAGGTCAGCGGCCAGCTGAAGACGCTGTCGGTGGAGATTGGCGACAAGGTGAAAAAAGGGCAGCTGCTGGGGGTTATCGATCCGGAGCAGGCTGAAAACCAGATCAAAGAGGTGGAAGCGACCCTGATGGAGCTGCGTGCCCAGCGTAGCCAGGCAGAGGCGGAGCGGAAGCTGGCCCAGGTAACCCTGAACCGCCAGCGGCAGCTGGCCACCACTCAGGCCATCTCGCAGCAGGATCTGGATACCTCGACGACCGAACTGGCGGTGAAGCAGGCGCAGATTGGCACCATCGACGCGCAGATCAAACGCAACCAGGCCTCGCTGGACAGCGCGAAAACTAACCTCGATTACACCCGCATCGTTGCGCCGATGGCCGGGGAAGTGACGCAAATCACCACCCTGCAGGGGCAGACGGTGATTGCCGCCCAGCAGGCGCCGAACATCCTGACCCTCGCGGATATGGGCACCATGCTGGTGAAGGCTCAGGTTTCTGAAGCGGATGTGATCCACCTTAAGCCGGGGCAAAAGGCCTGGTTTACCGTGCTCGGCGATCCGCAAACCCGCTACGAAGGGGTGCTGAAAGATATTCTTCCGACCCCGGAGAAGGTCAACGACGCCATCTTCTATCACGCCCGTTTTGAAGTGCCTAACCCGCAGGGGGTGCTGCGCCTGGACATGACCGCTCAGGTGCATATCCAGCTCTCCGGGGTGAAAAACGTGCTGACCATTCCGCTGGCGGCGCTGGGCGCCCCGGTGGGCGACAATCGCTATAACGTGAAGGTGCTGCGTAACGGCGAAACGCGCGAGCGTGAGGTGAGCCTCGGCTCGCGTAACGACACCGATGTGGTGGTGGTTAAAGGGCTGGAAGAGGGTGAAGAGGTGGTCATCAGCGAGAGCCAGCCGGGGGCGGCTAAATGACGGCCCTGCTGGAGCTGAATGATATCCGCCGCAGCTATCCGTCCGGCGACGGGCCGGTGGAGGTGCTGAAGGGCATCACTATGCGGGTAGAGGCTGGGGAAATGGTGGCGATTGTCGGGGCCTCGGGTTCCGGTAAATCGACGCTGATGAACATCCTTGGCTGCCTGGATAAGCCCACCAGCGGCACCTACCGCGTGGCGGGGACCGACGTCGCCACGCTGGACAGCGACGCGCTGGCCAAACTCCGCCGGGAACATTTCGGCTTTATCTTCCAGCGTTACCATCTGCTCTCGCACCTGAGCGCGGCGCAAAACGTTGAAGTCCCGGCGGTCTATGCGGGCGTGGAGCGTAAAAAACGCCTTGAGCGAGCCCAGGCGCTGCTCACCCGGCTCGGGCTGGGGGAGCGGGTGGATTATCAGCCCTCGCAGCTCTCTGGCGGCCAGCAGCAGCGGGTCAGTATCGCCCGGGCGCTGATGAACGGCGGGCAGGTGATCCTGGCCGATGAACCGACCGGGGCGCTGGACAGCCACTCCGGGGAAGAGGTGATGGCGATCCTGCACCAGCTGCGGGATCAGGGGCATACGGTGATTATCGTCACTCACGACCCGCAGGTGGCCTCCCAGGCCGGGCGGATCGTCGAGATCCACGACGGCGAGCTGGTCAGCAATCCACCCCCCGGGCTCAACGCCACCCGGCGTCAGGAGGTGGCGCTCCCGCCCCCGTCCGGCTGGCGGCAGTTTGCCAGCAGTTTCCGCGAAGCGCTGACCATGGCCTGGCTGGCGATGGCCGCCAACAAGATGCGTACCCTGCTGACCATGCTCGGGATCATCATCGGTATCGCCTCGGTGGTGTCGATTGTGGTGGTCGGCGACGCCGCCAAACAGCTGGTGCTGTCGGATATCCGCTCCATCGGCACCAACACCATCGACGTCTATCCCGGTAAAGACTTTGGCGATGACGAGCCGCAGTACCAGCAGGCACTGAAATATGACGATCTGGCGGCGATCCAGAAGCAGCCGTGGGTCAACTCCGCCACCCCGGCAGTGTCGCAGAACTTGCGTCTGCGCTACGGCAATATCGACGTGGCGGCCAGCGCCAACGGCGTCAACGGGGACTACTTTAACGTCTACGGCATGACCTTCAGCGAAGGGGGCACCTTCAATGCGGAGCAGCTCGCAGGGCGGGCCCAGGTGGTGGTGCTGGATGCCAACTCCCGGCGGCAGCTGTTTCCCAATAAAGCGAAGGTGGTGGGCGAGATCGTGCTGGTGGGCAACATGCCTGCGACGGTGATCGGCGTGGCGGAGGAGAAACAGTCGATGTTTGGCAGCAGCAAGATTTTGCGCGTCTGGCTGCCTTACACCACCATCTCCGGGCGCATTATGGGGCAGTCATGGCTCAACTCGATCACCGTGCGGGTGAAAGACGGCTACGACAGCGCCCAGGCGGAGCAGCAGCTTGAGCGCCTGCTGTCCCTGCGCCACGGGAAGAAAGATTTCTTCACCTGGAACATGGACGGGCTCTTGAAAACGGCTGAAAAGACCACACGTACTTTACAGCTCTTTCTCACCCTGGTGGCGATCATCTCCCTGCTGGTGGGGGGAATAGGGGTGATGAATATTATGCTGGTGTCGGTGACGGAGCGGACGCGCGAAATCGGCATTCGCATGGCGGTAGGTGCCCGGGCCAGCGACGTGCTGCAACAGTTTTTAATTGAGGCGGTGCTGGTCTGTCTGGTGGGCGGGGCGCTGGGGATCACGCTCTCGTTGTTAATCGCCTTCACGCTGCAGCTGTTTTTACCCGGCTGGGAGATCGGTTTTTCACCGATGGCGCTGCTAACCGCCTTCCTTTGTTCTACCTTTACCGGGGTGCTGTTTGGCTGGTTGCCGGCAAGAAACGCCGCGCGGCTGGATCCGGTGGATGCGTTAGCCCGGGAGTAAGTGCGTTGGCCCACAATAATTTGTAGGCCCGTGCAAGCGCAGCGCCGCCGGGCGTCGGGCCGCACAACCGCACACAAATAAAAATGCCAGCGCATCGGGCTGGCATTTTGAGTGCGGGGTGTACACAATGAAACAGAGGGCTATGCCACCACTTCTGCTTCGATGGGCACAATAACGCTGGCATGATTGCCTTTTGGCCCGAGGTGTACATCGAACCGGACGGCCTGCCCGGCTTTCAGCGTTCTGTAACCATCCATCTGAATGGTGGAGTAATGCGCGAAGATGTCTTCGCCGCCGCCTTCAGGGCAGATAAAACCAAACCCTTTGGCGTTGTTAAACCACTTAACTGTACCCGTTTCCATGCTTCGACATCCTTCGTAAATCTTATTGAGTTAGATGTAATGAACCGGTGGTGAAGTGGGGGCTGTTCAAAACCTCGCCAACTCACGCTTGTACAATTTAGATAAACCAAAGGCAGCGTCAAGCATTTGGCGGGGAAGGGAGGGGAAAAATGCGTCAAAATTTGAAGCAGTTAACGCTATTGCCAGGTATTGTGACAGACATCGCGGATGGCAATAATAGATGTGAGTTATCTGACATCTGAGGTAGATTCAGGTTATGTATAGCCTCCTGTCAGCTTCAGAAAGACGCGACCGGAGACCGTAAACGAAGATGACGACTGACAATGGGTAAGACGAACGACTGGCTCGATTTCGACAAGCTGGCGGAAGATAAAGTGCGCGACGCGCTAAAACCGCCATCTATGTATAAAGTTATGTTAATGAACGATGATTACACGCCGATGGAATTTGTTATTGACGTGCTACAAAAGTTCTTTTCTTATGATGTTGAACGTGCAACGCAACTGATGCTTACGGTTCACTATCATGGCAAAGCCATCTGCGGTGTTTTTACTGCAGAAGTCGCCGAAACCAAGGTGGCAATGGTGAACCAGTATGCAAGGGAGAACGAGCATCCGTTGCTGTGTACGCTGGAAAAAGCCTGAATAAGGCAATGAAAATTGGGGGAGGTGCCTATGCTCAATCAAGAACTGGAACTCAGTTTAAACATGGCTTTCGCCAGAGCGCGTGAGCACCGACATGAGTTTATGACGGTCGAGCACCTGCTGCTTGCACTGCTCAGTAACCCATCCGCCCGCGAAGCGCTTGAAGCCTGCTCCGTGGACCTGGTGGCGCTGCGTCAGGAACTTGAAGCCTTCATCGAACAGACCACACCTGTACTGCCCGTTAGTGAAGAGGAGCGCGATACACAACCCACGCTCAGCTTCCAGCGTGTACTCCAGCGTGCGGTATTCCACGTCCAGTCCTCCGGACGTAGCGAAGTTACCGGTGCAAACGTGCTGGTTGCCATCTTCAGCGAGCAGGAGTCGCAAGCCGCGTACCTGCTGCGCAAACACGAAGTCAGCCGCCTTGATGTGGTGAACTTCATCTCTCACGGAACGCGAAAAGACGAGCCGAATCAGGCATCGGATTCCGGCCATCAGGCCAACAGCGAAGAGCAGGCAGGCGGGGAGGAACGTATGGAAAACTTCACCACCAATCTTAACCAGCTTGCCCGCGTCGGCGGTATCGACCCGCTGATTGGCCGCGACAAAGAGCTGGAACGAGCGATTCAGGTACTGTGCCGCCGCCGTAAGAACAACCCGCTGCTGGTGGGTGAATCTGGCGTGGGTAAAACCGCTATCGCCGAAGGGCTGGCCTGGCGCATTGTGCAGGGCGACGTCCCGGAAGTGATTGCCGACTGCACCATCTATTCGCTGGATATCGGTTCCCTGCTGGCCGGCACCAAATACCGCGGTGATTTTGAAAAACGTTTCAAAGCGCTGCTGAAACAGCTGGAGCAGGATACCAACAGCATCCTGTTTATCGACGAGATCCATACCATCATCGGCGCCGGTGCGGCATCGGGTGGCCAGGTGGATGCCGCCAACCTGATCAAACCGCTGCTCTCCAGCGGCAAAATCCGGGTGATTGGCTCAACCACCTACCAGGAGTTCAGCAATATTTTCGAAAAAGACCGCGCCCTGGCGCGTCGCTTCCAGAAAATCGATATTACTGAACCGTCGGTTGAAGAAACGGTGCAGATCATCAACGGCCTGAAGCCGAAGTACGAAGCGCACCACGACGTGCGTTATACCGCGAAAGCGGTGCGTGCGGCGGTGGAGCTGGCGGTGAAATACATCAACGACCGTCATCTGCCGGATAAAGCGATTGACGTGATTGACGAAGCGGGCGCGCGTGCGCGTCTGATGCCGGTCAGCAAGCGTAAGAAAACGGTCAACGTGGCGGATATCGAATCCGTGGTGGCCCGCATCGCGCGTATCCCTGAGAAGAGCGTTTCTCAGAGCGACCGCGATACGCTGAAAAACCTCGGCGATCGCCTGAAAATGCTGGTCTTTGGGCAGGATAAAGCCATTGAGGCCTTAACCGAAGCCATTAAGATGGCCCGCGCCGGACTGGGGCACGATCATAAGCCTGTCGGTTCCTTCCTGTTCGCCGGTCCGACCGGGGTGGGGAAAACCGAGGTGACGGTTCAGCTCTCCAAAGCGCTGGGCATTGAGCTGCTGCGCTTTGATATGTCCGAGTACATGGAGCGTCACACCGTCAGCCGTCTGATCGGTGCGCCTCCGGGATACGTGGGCTTTGACCAGGGCGGCCTGCTCACCGATGCGGTGATCAAGCATCCGCACGCGGTTCTGCTCCTCGATGAGATTGAGAAAGCGCACCCGGACGTCTTTAACCTGCTGTTGCAGGTGATGGACAACGGGACGCTGACCGACAACAACGGGCGCAAGGCGGACTTCCGCAACGTGGTGATGGTGATGACCACCAACGCCGGGGTGCGCGAGACCGAGCGTAAGTCCATCGGCCTGATCCACCAGGATAACAGCACCGATGCAATGGAAGAGATCAAGAAGGTCTTTACGCCGGAGTTCCGTAACCGTCTGGACAACATTATCTGGTTCGATCATCTGTCTACTGAGGTGATCCATCAGGTGGTGGATAAGTTCATCGTCGAGCTGCAGGTTCAGCTGGATCAGAAAGGGGTCTCCCTGGAAGTGAGTCAGGAAGCCCGCAACTGGCTGGCAGAGAAAGGCTACGATCGTGCGATGGGTGCACGTCCGATGGCGCGTGTGATTCAGGACAACCTGAAAAAACCGTTGGCTAACGAGCTGCTGTTTGGTTCGCTTGTGGATGGTGGGCAGGTGACGGTGGCCCTGGATCAGGCGAAGAATGAGCTGACGTATGATTTCCAGAGTGCGGCGAAGCATAAGCCGGAAGCGGCTCACTAACGCTGTTATGTGATGATAAAAACCGGGTGAAAGCCCGGTTTTTTTATGGCCTTTTTACGGATGTGGCCGGGTTGGTAATTTTGTTTATCTGAAGCGATAAAGGAATCAAAGGTGAATTGATACTTACAGCGATGACCAGGTCCGGCTGAAAATCGCCGAAGCGTTTCCGGAAGGCCGGGGCGAGGCGCATGGACGCGCCGAGAGGGCATAGCCTGCATGGATGCAGGCTGGTGCCCGACCCGAAAGCCTGTAGGAACAAGCTGAGGGGACCGCGCAGCGGCGATTTTCTTTGCCGGGAGCCGGGGTAGCCAGGGGGGAGGCGGCGAGCCCCCCTGGCACGTTCACCGGTTCCGGCGTATCAGAGAAGCAAGGAACGTAAAGTGAACGGAACGACTAATTAAGCCGCATATTCCTCTCAACCCGTGCTCGGCCCACATCAAAATTTTGCGAGGCGTTATCCAGAATTTAAATAGCTGTATTGCTGGATAAAACCACAGTAATAGAATGGCGATGCACCTGCAAAATCAGGTGCCAGGATTGGCGTCCTGATTAATAAATATGGAAATGATGTTGCTAAGGCAGCACCACAGGTTTCGTTCACACTTTTGTAAGTAGCGAATATAATGGGCTTCTTCAATTATGGTGGGCTGAACCGGGGCTTCTTTTGAAGCGCCGATTTTCCATATTGTCGGTACGCCAATCCGGTTCAGTCTGCCACCCGAAGTTGGCGTTTCAGGTGGTAGTTTTTCAGCTTTAATATGGAATTGCGAATATGGAAAATCAAACTATTGCTCACCTTTACAGCGAACTCGAACTCAGCACCCCAGATCTCTCTACCCTGGCCGCGCGTTGCAACCTGCTCACCGAAATCCTCGTCGATTGCGACTCACTACCGCAAACGCAGCCCGTCTGCCGCTGCCTTGCGGCATACCTGGACGCATTCAAAAATGAGCTGGAAAATTCGATGACAGATTTTCGCGTGCTGGATGAGACGGAGATCCCGCCCACGCACAAGCAAGAGTGGCTGCTGGACAGCACCGAAGCCCAGTGCGATTACTGCCGGGCCTTAAACCATGTACTGCTGGTGTCGCACTTCGATCGCGAAATGCTCCCGCATCTCACCGGGTTACTGCACGAGATTTCCCATGCGATGCTGGCCGATCTGACGGTGGTGCATATCCACTGATACGCATTTGCGCCTGGCGAGCCCGGGCGCCTTAACTGGCCATTTCAGCCCGTTTACGCTCTTCGCTCGGGGTAATGGCAAAGACCTTTTTATACAGGGTGCTGAAATGGCTACTGTTAGCGAAACCGCACAGGAAAGCAATCTCGGTAATGGTCATGTCGGTTTCGCGCACTTTTACCCGGGCGGAGACCAGTCGCAGGTGTTTAATATAATTTTCCGGTGTCATGCCTGTCGCGGCTTTAATATGACGGAATGCTGTGCGCGGGGTTAAATGAAACTGCTTAGCCAGATCGTTCCAGTCATACTCTTCAAAACAGTTTTCCTGGAGATGATTAAGCAGCTTATGCAGTTTATAGCGGGTGTTATTGTGGTTAACGTCCGACTGCGCCTGGAGCAGCGTATTCACCAGCTGGAAAAAGAGTGACTCCCGCTGTTCAACCTGCAGCGGCTGGGCACTGAATATTTTATCGATCAGGGAATTGCACTGCATGCGGATCTCCGGCGCCAGCCAGGTGTAGCAGCTGGCATCCCGCACTGAGAAGCGTTCCAGCAGGGAAACGGTGTGCTGTAAAAAAACAAATTCAGCCACAGGGTTTATCAGGATATTAATCAGTTTGAGTGTACCCAGCTCATCATAAAAATGGTGGTCGCCACGCTGGACGTAAAAAATATCCCCTTGCTGAATATAGAGAGGGCGTCCATTAATAATGTGCAGGCCATGTCCTTGCTCAACAATAACCAGTTCATCAAATTCATGACAATGTTCGCAGCTGTTATCTTCCGGGTCGCTTTTATAAAGGGCGAGTTTGTCGTCTGTGGATTTGAAATAATGCGCAACGGTTAAAGTGTTCATAAATTATCCTGCCACATGAAAAGCTGCGAGCACGATAATTGATTTCTCACCGCTTAAGAAGCCCTGTTTTTCAAAATGTGAACATACTCGGGCTGACCTCACTGACACTGCCAAACTGCGTTTGGAGTTGGCAATCTGAGAGTGGCTCTCAACTCCCCATCGCCTCTATTCTGCCTGAAATCTTACAGAGGGCGCAGTATGTCTCAGGCACTTCAGCAACACCATAATCTCACCATGTATCGCGACGAACAGCTCCTGGCCACCGCCAGTGCATTGATGCCAACGCTCCATTCGCAGGCGATTTCTCCCGTCAGCGTGATCAACACCGTTCCCGACAGTCATGCCCTCCACGGCTGGCGTGCGGAAAAGGTGGCCGATGCCTGCACCTGGCTGAAGCAACCCTTTTCCCCGGGAGATTCCTTTATTCTGGATTTTGGCACCCACGGTGTCGGCTGGTTAAATTTCATCTGCGAAGCCGCGGGCAGCCCACCGGATGCCCCCGCCCATCTGGAGTTTATTTTTGGCGAAACGTTGTGCGAAATGGCAGAGCCTTTCAGCGACTATCAGGGATGGTTAAGCAGCAGCTGGTTGCAACAACACCATGAATATATTGACGTCCTGCCAGCGGATATTACCCTCGCACGTCGCTACTGTTTTCGTTATCTGAAGGTGCGGGTTGTAGCGCTTTCGCCCAAATATCAGCTGCGCTTTAAGCAAATCACGTTAAATAGCGTCAGCTCGGCGCCAGATGAATATCCACCCTGCAACGCCACCGACCCACAGCTGCTGAAAATTGATGAAGTGGCTGTCAGAACCCTGCGTAACTGCATGCAGGAGGTGTTTGAGGACGGGCCGAAGCGGGATCGGCGTTTATGGCTGGGTGACCTCCGGTTACAGGCCCTGGTGAATGACGTCACTTTTGCCAATCACGATCTGGTGCGCCGCTGCCTGTACCTGTTTGCCGGTCATCGCCGGGAGGACGGAATGGTCTCAGCCAATATTTTTGTCCGTCCCGAGGTGAGGGCGGATGATACCTTCCTGTTTGATTATTCTCTCTTTTTTGTCGATACGCTCTACAACTACCTGCAGGTGACCGGGGATATCTCCACCGCCCGTGAGCTGTGGCCGATTGCCTTCCGTCAGGTCGAGCTGGCGTTGGCGCGTTGCGAAGCAGGCCTGGTAACAGACAGCGATGAATGGTGGTCGTTTATCGACTGGCACGATCGGCTCAATAAGCAGGCGGCCTCCCAGGGAGTGCTGATCTACTGCATCGATAAAGCTGTGCGGCTGGCGGAAGTCTGCGCTCCTGAACAGGTTGCTTTCCTGCACGATCAACTGACGTGGGTGAAACGTGCTGCGCATCAACTCTGGGATGAAGCAAGCGGCTTCTACATCAGCGGTTCCGCGCGCCAGATCAGCGCCGCCTCGCAAATCTGGCTGGTGCTGGCCGATGTGGGCAATGCTGCACACCAGCTAAATGTTATGACGAATTTACTACAGTCGCCGCCGTCCATCGGCATGAACACTCCCTATCTACGCCACCACTTTATCGCCGCGCTGTTGAAATGCGGCTTGCGTGAGCGTGCCGTGGCCGAGATAAAAGCTTACTGGGGGGCGATGGTAGATGACGGGGCGGACACCTTTTGGGAATTATTTGATCCGCAAAGACCTGACTTCTCCCCGTATGGCAGTAAGCTCATCAACAGTTACTGCCATGCATGGAGCTGTACCCCGGCCTGGTTTATTCGCCAGTTCGGCCTCTGATAACACAACAATAAAGTGAACAAAATGGCTAAAACCTTCTTTACCCTATGGCGGCAACGGTTAGGTTACGGGATTGCCGATCTCTCCTGTAACCTGGTCTGGCAGTTAATTTCGCTATACCTGATGTTTTTCTATACCGACGTAATGAACCTCCCGGCCTACTGGGTGGGGATCATGTTCCTGGTGACACGGCTGGTGGACGGGGTGGCGGATGTGTTGATGGGTCTTATGATCGACAACACCACCACCCGCTGGGGGGGTTGCCGTCCGTGGCTGCTGTTTGGTGCGGTACCCTTCGGGCTGATGTGTATTCTGGCATTTTACGTGCCTGATTTTGGCACCACCGGCAAGCTGGTGTATGCATTTATCACCTACCTGTGCCTCTCGTTCCTCTACACCATCGTCAACATTCCTTTCTGCGCGATGCTGCCGTTCCTGACGGCGGATTCCCAGGAGCGCACCACCTTATCCGCAGTGCGTATTCTGCTCGGCTCGCTGGGATCCACTATTGTGGCGGTGGCCACGCTGCCACTGGTCGGAGCGTTAGGACAGGGCAATCAGGCCCAGGGTTTCCTCTATACCGCCGTGGTATTCGGGGTAATCGCCACTTTCTTCCTGCTGATCAGCTTCCGCAACGTGGAGGAGAAAATCAGTATTACCCAGGAGCGCATGACGTTGAAACGTGCCTGGACCGGCCTGAAATCCAACACCCCGTGGAAGGTGTTCGCGCTGAATATCTTCCTGATGTGGGGGGCATTCTTCTTCCAGACGGGGGCGCTGGTCTATTTCTTCCACTACTACGTGGGCAGCAGCGAACTGACCGCCCTGGTGGCCGGGATCTCCTCCTTCGTGCCGCTGCTCGGGACGCTGACGGTGCCGTTCCTCGCAGGCTTAATGAAAAAACGCCATGTCTATCTGGTCGCCAGTACGGTTAACCTTGTCGGGATGGGGATCATGATGGCGGCGGGCATCAACTACTGGGGGCTGGTTATCGGGGCTATCGTCCTGTCGCTCGGCGCAGGGCAACGCACCGCGATCTACTTCTCCATGCAGGCCGATCCGGTGGATTACGGCGTCTGGAAAACCGGGATTAACACCGCAGGCATTCTGACCTCCATCAACGGCTTCCTCGGTAAAGTGGCGATGGCGGGGGCAGGGGCGATCACCGGTTTCTTGCTCTCCTCGGGCGGCTATGTGGCAAACGCGGCGCAGACCTCGTCAGCCCTGCTGGCGATCCAGGCCTGCTACCTGTGGATCCCCGCCGGGCTCATCGTGGCGTCGATGATCTGGATCGGGCGCTTCTACCGGCTTGACGACAGCTTCGCGGCGATCCGCGCGGACCTTGATGCTGGCATCTACGCCCCGGACGGCGCACCAGAACTCAAAAAATCCGCCGTTATTTAATCTGACCTCTTTCTGATAACAGGACATCTATGCGTATCTCTGTGATTAGCGCAGCGGTTTGCTGCGCCCTTTTTTCGCCCTCATATGTCTTTGCCGACGCGCAAAGTGTGGAACAACGCCTGGCTCTGCTGGAGCAGCGCCTGAACGCAGCGGAACAACGAACTGCCGAGGCTGAACAGCGTGCCTCACAGGCGGAGGCAAAATTAGCCACACTAAGCCAGCAAACTCAGGCTACCGAAAAGAAAGTGGAGACCGTCAGCCAGAAGCAGAAGCAAAACGCGCTCAGCGATGGATTCGAATTTAACGCATATGCCCGTTCCGGGCTGCTGATTAATAACCACGGCAAAGGGGCGCGTGGCGGCCCGGGCGTGTCACCGGCCAGCTCGCTTAATGGCGACGCGCACGTCGGGCGTTTGGGTAATGAGGAAGACAATTACATCGAGCTTAGTTTTGGCAAGCGCATGACTTTTGACGATGGCTCCTGGGCTCACTTTAAAACCATGATTGCCGATGGGGCTACCAACCCCGATCCCTGGGTGCAGGACAACGACAGCCACCATATCAACGTGCGCCAGATGTATGTGGAGATGGGCAACTTCGCCGAATTTTCCGGGCCGGCGAAAAACGCTTATCTGTGGGCCGGGAAGCGTTTCGATCGCGATAACTTTGATATTCACTTTACCGACAGCGACATCATGTTCCTCGGCGGCACCGGGGCCGGGATCTACGACGTGCAGTGGACCAATAACCTGAAAGGTGATTACTCCCTGTATGGCCGCAATTTCGGCGATCTTGGTAGCTCGCACTATGAAGACAACGACATCCAGAACCTGATGCTGACCGCCAACCACTTCTACGGTAACTGGCAGCTGATGCTCACCGGGATGACGGCCCAGGGCAACGACGATCTCAAGGACAACACCTCCTCGACCGGAAGCTATGCCCTGCGCAGCGACAACACTGCGCAAAACGGTTATTACGTGATGCTGGCTTATCACGACAAACAGCAGTTTTATGGCCTGACGAAGGGGTTATCGGAAACAGCGCTGCAGTTTGGCGGCGGGTTAGGAGCCGAAGCGCGCCAGCCGGGCAGCGACGGCGATCTCACGGATAATGCCACCTCTCTGCGCTTCGCCTCTTACGGTATTCTGCCGGTGGCGAAAAACTGGGAAATCGCGCCGTCAGTCATCGCTCAGCACAGCGAAGATCGTTATCGTGACGGCGACCGTTATGACTGGGCGACCTTTAACCTTCGTGCCTCACAGGCGCTAACCCCGCATTTTGCCCTGCTGTATGAGGCGTCCTGGCAGTATATGGATCTGGATCCCAACGGGCGCACCTATCGATCGGATGGGGACGTACACCAGTATCAGGCGGTGAAAGGGGACTTTTACAAGCTGACCTTTGCCCCGACGTTCAAAGTAGGCAACGTGTTTGATATCAAAGCGCGTCCGGAGATCCGCCTGTTTGCCACATATATGAACTGGGATAAAGAGCTGGATCGGTATGCTATTAACGACGACTTTGGTAGCGCAGGGTTCACTGCGGGCGGGACATGGAATTTTGGTGTGCAGACCGAAATCTGGTTTTAACGTCGCGTAACAGCCAACAAAAAGGCCGGGATATCCCGGCCTTGATTATTTTTACTACACTACGCCATTCGCGGCGAAAAACTCTTAGCGACTACGGAAGACAATGCGGCCTTTGCTCAGGTCGTACGGGGTCAGCTCAACAGTCACTTTGTCGCCCGTCAGAATACGGATATAGTTCTTACGCATTTTACCGGAGATATGCGCGGTAACGACGTGACCGTTTTCCAGTTCTACGCGAAACATGGTGTTAGGCAACGTTTCGAGAACGGTACCCTGCATTTCAATATTGTCTTCTTTGGCCATCTAATCCTCTGGGGTATCACTACCAAGTTTTGAACCGGCAAGATAATGCCGAAATTCATCAATTAAGTAAAGATTTGCGCGTTTAAAACGCAGCAAAGCAGTTTCAGCGTATTACCCGGACGTCACGGATGAACCGTACGAAAAGCGCATACGTAAAGGGGAGGTGGCAGGATAAACGATAGGGCGTTATCGGATGCGAACTATTCCCAAACGGCGGCGGGGCAACAGGCAGAACCTACTCTGCGGCAGAATTATAGCACCTTGAGGAAAAATATGCGGAAAACATTTATCTTTGGGGCATAAATAACGTCGCTGGCACCCAGAAGTTCTGCGGTAATTTTTGCATGCGCAGGGTTGCCAGCTGCGCCAGATATTCATGGCGGGAGATCTCGACCGCGCCGAGAGAGGCGGTATGTTCGTTCAGCACCTGGCAATCAACTAATTTCCCGCCGCTGCGGGCAAAACGCTCGCAGAAAACCAGCAGTGCGGTTTTCGAGGCGTTAACCGCCCGGCTGAACATCGATTCGCCGCAGAACAGCGTACCCTGCGCCACACCGTACATTCCGCCCACCAGCTCGTTTTTATCGTCCCACACCTCAATTGAATGGGCATAACCCAGCTCATGCAGGCGATGATAGGCGGCGATCACCTCGGGTGTGATCCAGGTTCCTTCGAAGCGATCGTTGGCGCACCCCTGGATCACCTGGCCAAACGCGTGGTTGAGGGTGACGCGATAAGGGGAGCGCGCGTGAAAGCGTTTCATGCTGCGGCTGATATGAAATTCCGCAGGCCACATAACGGCGCGGGGGTCGGGCGACCACCATAAGATCGGATCGCCGGGAGAAAACCACGGAAAAATCCCGCGCTGGTACGCCATCAGTAAACGCGACGGGCTCAGATCGCCGCCCAGGGCCAGCAAACCATTGGGTTCGCGCAGCGCCCCTTCCGGAGAAGGGAACGCAAGAGAGTGACGAGAAAGCTGGACCAGGCGCATGACAACAAAACTCCAGTACGCAAAGTGGGGATCGGTTCAAATATAGACTACAGACGTTGTTTAAACTGGTAGTAGCGGCCCTGTTTTGCCAACAGTTCAGCGTGATTACCTTGCTCAATAATGTGTCCGTTGTCCATCACAATAATTTGATCGAAATCCGCCAGGCCGCGCAGGCGGTGCGTCACCATCAGCACCGTTTTGCCTTGCATCTCTTCTTTCAGTAAATCAAGGATTTGCCGCTCCGTTGTGGCGTCCAGCCCCTCGGTCGGTTCATCCAGCAACATCAGCGGCGCATTGTGCAGCAGCGCGCGGGCAATCGCCAGACGGCGCAGCTCGCCACCGGAAAGCTGACGGCCGCCTTCACCGAGCCAGCTGTTGAGCCCTTCGTCTTCCAGCAGCTTGTGCAGACCCACTTTTTCCAGCATCGCACCCAAAACTTCATCGGCGGTGCCGGGAGCCGCTAACAGCAGGTTGTCCCGCAGGGTGGCGCTGAAAAGATGGACCCGCTGCGGCACCACGCTTACCGTTTTGCGCAGGGCTGGCTCGCTCATCTGCATCAGGGGCGTGTCGTTGAACAGGATCTCTCCCTGCGCCGGATCCCAGGCGCGGGTCAAAAGCTGCAACAGCGTGGATTTACCGCAGCCCGTGCGTCCCAGCACCGCAACGTGGGCACCTGCGGGGATCGTCAGATTAATATGGTCCAGCGCGGGCTGGGCCTGACCGTCGTAGGCAAAGCTCACATCCGCTAGACGCAGAGCCAGCTGCTCAGGCACTTCAGACGCAGCGGTGCTGAACTGTACCTCAGGCTCCTGACCGGTGATTTGCGTGATGCGCAGCGCCGAGGCCACCACCTGTCCCAGGTGCTGAAACGCACCGGTCACCGGAGCTAGAGCTTCGAACGCCGCCAGCGCACAGAAGACAAAAAGCGCAATGAGCGGGCCCGGCTGGGTGTTATCGCCCACGCCGCCAGAAGCCATCCACAGCATCGCCATTACTGCGCCTCCGCCAATCAACAGCATCAACGCCTGTGACAGGGCCGTTAACTCGGACTGCTTGCGCTGGGCTTCGTGCCAGTTAAGCTCGGTATTTTCCATCTGCGCGCGATAGCGACGGCTGGCACCAAAGATCGTCAGCTCCGCCTGACCCTGCAGCCAGCCCGTCAGCTGCTGGCGATACTCGCCGCGCAGACGGGTCAGGTTTTCGCCGGTCGGTTTCCCGGCCCGGTAAAACAGGGGCGGTAATACAAAGAGCGTCGCGAGCATGATCCCGCCGAGTACCAGCGCAATGTGAACATCCAGCAGGCACAGCCCGAGGGTGACGACCACAATCACCACCAGCGCACCCACCAGCGGGGAGATGACGCGCAGGTAGAGGTGATCAAGAGTATCGACGTCCGCGACAACGCGGTTAAGCAGTTCGCCCTGGCGATAGCGCGCCAGTCCGGCAGGGGAGAGGGGGAGCAACTTGCTGAAGGTGGTTACGCGCAGGTGTTGCAGGACGCGGAAGGTCGCGTCATGGCTGACCAGACGTTCAAAGTAGCGCCCGGCGGTACGGGTGATCGCCGTGCCGCGCACCCCGGCGGCAGGCAGCATATAGTTGAAGCTGTACAGTCCGGCAAACCCGGCTACCGCCGAGGCAGAGAGGAACCAGCCGGAGAGCGTTAACAGGCCGATGCTGGCCAGCAGGGTGACAATCGCCAGCACCACGCCCAGCGTCAGCATCCATTTGTGGCGCATATACAGCGCCAGATAAGGCAGTAAAGCGCGCATCAGATCTCCTCCTGACGGTTTGCCAGCAGGGCCGCAAACGGACCCTGTGCCGCCGCGAGCGTAGCGTAATCGCCCTGCTCAACAAGCTGGCCGTTTTCCATGACCCAAATCTGATCCCACTGAGCGATGCCCTCCAGCTGGTGGGTTACCATCAGCGTGGTCTGCTGCTGCGATGCGGCATCCAGGGCCAGCATCACGCGCTGTTCACTGTGCGCATCCAGGCTGGCGGCGGGCTCATCCAGCAGTAAAAGCTGGCACGGGTTGAGCAGGGCGCGGGCCACGGCAATACGCTGTGCCTGGCCGACGGAGAGCCCCGCCGACTGATCGCCCACCACCGTGTCCACGCCATTCGGAAGAAGGGGGAGAAACTCGCTGACCCACGCCCGATCGAGCACCGACTGCAACTCTTCTTCGCTGGCGTCCGGGCGCGCCAGCAGCACGTTTTCCCGCAGCGTGGCTGCCGGAAGCTGCGGGTTCTGACCCACCCAGCTTAAGTGGGTGCGCCACTCGTCAGGATCGAGCGCAGAGAGCTCAACCTGGTTGATTCGCAACGTGCCGCTGTAGGCCATAAAGCCAGATAACGCATTCAGCAGCGAGCTTTTGCCCGAGCCGCTGGTACCCACCAGCACCACCCGCTGGCCTGCCGCCAGGGTGAAGTTTAATGGCCCTGCCAGCACTTTGCCCTCCGGCGAGAGGACGCAGAAATCTTCGGCCTCCACGCTGACCGGTTTGCTGGTGCTCAGGGTCACGTCGCCGCGCTGCGGATGGGCAAGCGGCGTTTCAAGGAAGGTTTTCAGACTGTCGGCCGCGCCCACTGCCTGGGCCTTCGCGTGATAAAAAGTGCCCAGATCGCGCAATGGCTGGAAAAACTCCGGCGCCAGAATCAGTGCCAGGAAGCCTGCGGAGAGGGTCACAGCGGTACCGTAATGACCGAAATCGAGGGCGCCGAGGTAGGAGAAACCAAAATAGACGGCAACCAGCGCAATGGACAGGGAGGTAAAGAACTCCAGCACCCCTGAGGAGAGAAACGCCAGGCGTAACACTTCCATGGTGCGCTGGCGGAAATCCTGGGAGGCGTGGCGAATGTTTTCGGTTTCGGCTTCGCCACGACCAAAAATACGCAGCGTCTCCATGCCGCGCAGGCGGTCAAGGAAATGGCCGCTAAGCCGGCCGAGCGCCAGGAAGTTGCGGCGGTTGGCGTCGGCGGCCCCCATACCGACCATCGCCATAAACAGCGGGATCAGCGGGGCGGTACCCAGCAGGATCAGCGCGGCAACCCAGTTATAAGGGAAAATGGCGAGCACAATCAGCAGGGGAACAAAAGCGGCCAGCGCCATCTGGGGCAGATAGCGGGCATAGTAGTCGTGCATATCATCGATTTGCTCTAGGATGAGCGTCGCCCAGCTTCCGGCAGGCTTGCCCTGGATCCAGGCGGGCCCGGCCTCCTGCAGCCTGTCGAGCACCTGGCGGCGAATTTCATAGCGGATATTCTGTCCGGCGTGAAAACCAACGCGCTCACGCAACCAGACCACCCAGGCACGCAGGATAAAAACAAGGATCAGCACAATGAAAGGCAGTAACAGAGCCTCCCGCGGGATATTTTCCATGATCATATGGTTAAGAATGCGGGCCAGCAGCCATGCCTGGCCAACAATCAACAGTCCGCTGATAAACCCTAAAAGACGGGAAATATTCAGCCAGCGGCGGGAAAGAACGCTTTGCTGTTTAAGCCAGCGTGTTAACTCTTGTTGACGGGTTTTTTCCATTGCGTGCTTTGCAGGTGATGTTATTAGGTATTGGGCACGGCAATGTTACATCGCAGAGACAATAAAGGCGACTTATCGCCGCCTTTTTTACGTTTGTTGCTGATTTGTAAAAATTATTTACTCTGATCGGCCAGTCCGTCGAGATATCGCTCTGCATCCAGCGCGGCCATACAACCGGTGCCCGCAGAGGTGATTGCCTGACGATAAATGTGGTCCATCACGTCGCCCGCAGCGAACACGCCCGGGATGCTGGTCTGGGTGGCATTGCCATGAATACCGGACTGCACTTTGATGTAGCCGTTCTCCAGCTCCAGCTGACCGTCGAAGATCGCCGTGTTCGGGCTGTGGCCGATGGCAACAAACAGACCCGCCACTTCCAGCGTTTCGACGTTGTCGGTGTTCTGCGTATCACGGATGCGCAGACCTGCAACGCCCATCTGATCGCCGGTCACTTCTTCAAGGGTGCGGTGGGTATGCAGCACGATATTGCCGCTGGCCACTTTGTCCATCAGACGCTTGATCAGGATCTTTTCCGCGCGGAAAGTATCACGGCGGTGAATGAGGTGCACTTCAGAGGCGATATTCGCCAGATACAGTGCCTCTTCAACCGCGGTGTTGCCGCCGCCGATGACCGCGACCTTCTGGTTGCGATAGAAGAAACCGTCGCAGGTTGCGCAGGCAGAAACGCCGCGGCCTTTAAACGCCTCTTCAGACGGCAGGCCCAGATAGCGGGCAGAAGCACCGGTCGCGACGATCAGCGCGTCGCAGGTATATTCCGCGTTATCACCGATCAGGCGGAACGGACGGTTTTGCAGATCGACCTTGTTGATGTGGTCAAAAATGATTTCGGTATCAAATTTGGCGGCATGCTCGTGCATGCGTTCCATCAGCAGCGGCCCGGTCAGGCCTTCAGGATCGCCTGGCCAGTTTTCTACTTCGGTCGTGGTGGTCAGCTGACCGCCTTTTTCCATGCCCGTGATCAGTACCGGTTGCAGGTTAGCGCGTGCAGCGTAGACCGCTGCGGTGTATCCAGCAGGTCCAGAACCAAGAATTAGAAGTTTACTGTGTTTGGCCGTGCCCATGAGATCCCCATTGTTGTTGGCAGACATTTTCCCGGATTGTAGGGAATTTGTTGCCGTAAAAAAAGGGCGCAGCGATTTTGTTAACGATGTGTGTAATAGAAAGCGCCAATCAACCGCCGCGCGGGAAAGGTGATTTTATAACAATATTGGTAGGTAATCGGTCGAAACTGCGGCGATAAAATGAGGATTAATCGCCGGACGTAATGAATATCCGGCATGTTGTACTAAAAATCGATGTTTTGCTTTGACAATCCCCTGCGCTTTTGCGAAAACATTCAAGGAAGAAAAAAAACGGTCTTTGTGTTTCGCATAGTCATGCACAAAATCACCATTTTTACCGGGTCAGCGAAATCTACGCATGGTGTGGACAGATGCCATACGTGATGTTGATGGCCGCCTCTGGGCAACGGTCTTCATACCACATAACCCCAATCAGCATCGCGTAAACTAAAAAACAGGCGATGCGGTTAACCGCGGGGAAAGACTCTGAACAGTGAAGTGCACAGGGTCCTGGCAGGAGTTAGGGAAGGAATACAGAGAGACAATAATAATGGTAGATAGCAAGAAGCGCCCTGGCAAAGATCTCGACCGTATCGATCGTAACATTCTTAATGAATTGCAAAAGGATGGGCGTATTTCCAACGTCGAGCTTTCAAAACGTGTGGGACTTTCCCCGACGCCGTGCCTTGAGCGTGTGCGCCGACTGGAAAGACAGGGTTTTATTCAGGGCTATACAGCACTGCTGAACCCGCATTATCTGGATGCCTCACTTCTGGTATTTGTTGAGATTACTCTGAATCGTGGTGCGCCGGATGTGTTTGAGCAATTCAATGCCGCCGTGCAAAAACTTGAAGAAATTCAAGAGTGTCATCTGGTTTCCGGTGATTTCGACTACCTGTTGAAAACCCGCGTACCTGATATGTCCGCATACCGTAAGCTGCTGGGCGAAACCCTGCTGCGACTGCCTGGTGTGAACGACACCCGTACCTACGTGGTAATGGAAGAAGTCAAACAGAGCAATCGTCTGGTTATTAAGACGCGCTAACACGGAACAGGTGCAATATCAGCGTACTTTGATTACACTCCTGGTAATCCATACAGCAACAGTGTCGGGCCTCCCGGCACTGTTGTCCGTTTAGCACTCAGGCAGGAATTGCCTGATACCTGGAGAGCCTGTTTTGAGCCAGGAATATACCGAAGACAAAGAAGTCAATTTAACCAAGCTCAGCAGTGGACGCCGACTCCTTGAGGCGTTACTGATCCTTGTTGCTCTTTTTGCCGTCTGGTTGATGGCAGCCTTACTCAGTTTCAACCCCTCCGATCCCAGTTGGTCACAGACCGCATGGCACGAGCCTATTCATAATTTAGGCGGCGTACCGGGCGCATGGCTGGCGGATACGCTGTTCTTTATCTTTGGCGTGATGGCGTACACCCTCCCCGTCATTATTATTGGCGGCTGCTGGTTCGCCTGGCGCCATCGCCAGAACGATGACTACATCGACTATTTTGCCGTCTCGCTGCGTCTGATAGGCGCGCTGGCGCTGATCCTCACCTCCTGCGGTCTGGCGGCGATTAACGCCGACGACATCTGGTATTTTGCCTCCGGCGGCGTGATTGGCAGCCTGCTGAGCACCGCGCTGCAGCCGATGCTGCACAGCAGCGGTGGCACGCTGGCGCTGCTCTGCGTCTGGGGCGCAGGGCTGACCCTCTTTACCGGCTGGTCCTGGGTCAGCATCGCCGAGAAAATCGGCAGTGTGATCCTCAACGTCCTGACCTTTGCCAGCAACCGCACCCGTCGTGACGACACCTGGGTCAACGACGAAGAGTATGAAGACGACTACGAAGATGCCGAGCCGAGCGCCGAGCGCCGTGAGTCTCGCCGCGCCCGCATTATGCGCGGGGCGCTGGCGCGTCGTAAGCGTGTGGCAGAGAAATTCGCCAACCCATTAGGCCGCAAAACCGATGCGGCGTTGTTCTCCGGCAAACGGATGGACGACGAGGAAGAGGTGGCTTACAGCGCCCGTGGCGTAGCCGCCGATCCGGATGATGTACTGTTCTCCGGTAATCGTGCCCTGACATCCGATTATGATGAGTACGATCCGCTGCTCAACGGCCACTCAGTGGCTGAGCCGCTTGCCGCCGCCGCTGCCGCCACCACGGCAACCCAGGCTTTTGCTGCGCCGGTGGATCCGGTGACCCCGACTCCTTCTGTACCAGAGATGCCGTTACAGCCGCCTGCGGTTGACTGGCAGGCTGAGCCAGGCGCGCCAGCCGCCCCGGCGTATGCCCCTGAGCCAGACCCTTATGCCGCCCCTGCGCCGCAGGATCAGTGGCAGCCGCCTTATCAACCTGAGCCGGTCTATGCCCAGCCGCAGTACGAGCCGCAGCAGCCCGTGTATCAGCCGGAACCGGTGTATCAGTCCGAGCCGGTCTATCAACCTGAACCTGTTTATCAGCCTGAGCCTGTTTATCAGCCTGAGCCGGTTATCGCTCAACCGATTATTGAAGAGCCGCCGGTCGAAGAGGTGAAACCGTCCCGTCCGCCGCTTTACTATTTCGAAGAGGTGGAAGAGAAACGTGCCCGCGAGCGTGAGCAGCTCGCGGCCTGGTATCAACCGGTGCCTGAGGCGGCACAAGAGCCTGCCCCGGTAAAAGCTGCTGAAACTCCAGCTGTTCCAGTTGTGGAGCCAGTCTCTACCGTCGCACCTGTTGCTGCCAGCGTACAGCAGGCGACAAGCGCAGGCGCCGCTGCGGCCAGCGCTGCAGCACCGTTATTCAGCCTGGCAACCGGTGGCGCACCGCGTCCACAGGTGAAAGAGGGGATTGGTCCTCAGTTGCCGCGCCCTAACCGCGTGCGTGTTCCTACCCGCCGTGAGCTGGCCTCTTATGGCATCAAGCTGCCTTCCCAGCGGATAGCGGAAGAGAAAGCGCGTGAGGCCGGACGTCAGCATTACGAAGATGAACAGTACGAAGAGGATGCCGATGAAATGCAGCAGGAGGAGCTGGCCCGCCAGTTCGCTCAGCAGCAACATCAGCGGTATGGTGGTGACGAGTATCAGTCCGAACCGCAGCACGTTGACACTCAAAATGACGAAGATGATGCCGCCGAGGCGGAGCTGGCTCGCCAGTTCGCCGCCACGCAGCAGCAGCGTTATTCCGGGGAGCAGCCGACGGGGGCTAACCCGTTCTCGCTGGCGGACTTTGAATTCTCGCCAATGAAAGATTTGGTAGATGATACGCCGAGCGAACCGCTGTTCACGCCGGGCGTGATGCCGGAAGCCGAGCCGCCGCGTCAGGCATTTACGCCGCCGCAACCACAGCAGTATGCACAGCCTCAACAGCCTGTTCAGCAGCCGCCGCAGCAGTACGCACAGCCTCAACAGCCTGTTCAGCAGCCGCCGCAGCAATACGCACAGCCTCAACAGCCTGTTCAGCAGCCGCCGCAGCAGTATGCACAGCCTCAACAGCCTGTGCAGCAGCCAGCGCCTCAGTCTCAACAGAGCCTGATCCACCCGCTGCTGATGCGTAACGGTGACAGCCGTCCGCTGCAAAGACCGACCACGCCGCTGCCGTCATTTGACCTGCTGACACCGCCGCCAACGGAAGTTGAACCGGTCGATACCTTCGCCCTCGATCAAATGGCGCGCCTGGTAGAACTGCGTCTGGCCGATTTCCGTATTAAAGCGGATGTGGTGAACTATTCGCCTGGCCCGGTGATCACCCGTTTCGAGCTGAACCTGGCGCCGGGCGTGAAAGCCGCGCGTATTTCCAACCTCTCTCGTGACCTGGCGCGTTCGCTCTCCACCGTGGCCGTGCGCGTGGTTGAGGTCATTCCGGGCAAACCTTATGTTGGCCTGGAGCTGCCGAATAAAAAACGTCAGACCGTTTACCTGCGCGAAGTCCTGGATAACGCCAAATTCCGCGATAACCCGTCGCCGCTGAGCGTGGTGCTGGGTAAAGACATTGCCGGCGAGCCTGTGGTGGCCGATCTGGCGAAAATGCCACACCTGCTGGTGGCGGGTACGACCGGTTCCGGTAAGTCTGTTGGGGTGAACGCCATGATCCTCAGCATTCTGTATAAAGCGCAACCGGAAGATGTGCGTTTCATCATGATCGACCCGAAAATGCTGGAGCTCTCGGTTTACGAAGGTATTCCGCATCTGCTGACGGAAGTAGTGACCGACATGAAGGACGCCGCTAACGCCCTGCGCTGGAGTGTCAACGAGATGGAGCGTCGCTACAAGCTGATGTCTGCGCTCGGCGTGCGTAACCTCGCCGGATATAACGAGATCATCGCAGAAGCGGCGAAGATGGGCCGTCCAATTCCGGATCCGTACTGGAAACCGGGCGACAGCATGGATGCTGAGCATCCGGTGCTGGAAAAACTGCCGTACATCGTGGTGCTGGTGGATGAATTTGCCGACCTGATGATGACCGTCGGCAAGAAAGTGGAAGAGCTGATCGCTCGCCTGGCGCAGAAAGCGCGTGCGGCAGGTATTCACCTGGTGCTGGCGACCCAGCGTCCGTCGGTGGATGTCATCACCGGCCTGATTAAAGCCAATATCCCGACCCGTATCGCCTTTACCGTGTCGAGCAAAATCGACTCCCGTACCATTCTCGACCAGGGCGGCGCAGAGTCGCTGCTCGGCATGGGTGATATGCTCTATTCCGGGCCTAACTCGACCTCGCCGGTGCGTGTCCACGGCGCGTTTGTTCGCGACCAGGAAGTGCATGCCGTGGTGCAAGACTGGAAGGCGCGCGGTCGTCCGCAATATGTCGAAGGCATCACCTCTGACAGCGAAAGCGAAGGCGGCGGTGGCGGCGGCTTTGACGGCGGTGAAGAGCTGGATCCGCTGTTCGATCAGGCGGTCAACTTCGTCACTGAAAAACGTAAAGCCTCTATTTCCGGGGTTCAGCGCCAGTTCCGCATCGGCTACAACCGAGCAGCGCGCATCATCGAGCAGATGGAAGCCCAGGGCATCGTGAGCGAGCAGGGCCACAACGGCAACCGTGAAGTGCTGGCACCGCCGCCGTTCGAGTAATGCCCCCGATTGCAAAGATGGGTAAAGCAGCAAAATTTAAGCATTTTCTTCTGTCGCCTGCCTGCGGGCAGGTCCAGAATAGTGACAGAAACCCCCATTTCGGGAAGACGCTTTGTAAGGATGAACAATGAAAAAAATCGCAATCACCTGTGCATTACTGACTGGCTTTGTGGCAAGCAGCGTCTGGGCTGATGCCGCCAGCGACCTGAAAAGCCGCCTCGATAAAGTGAGCAGCTTCCACGCCAGCTTCACGCAGAAAGTGACCGATGGCAGCGGCAACGCGGTGCAGGAAGGTCAGGGTGACTTGTGGGTTAAACGTCCGAATCTGTTCAACTGGCATATGACCCAGCCGGATGAGAGCATCCTGGTTTCCGACGGGAAAACCCTGTGGTTCTTCAACCCGTTTGTTGAGCAGGCCACCGCCACCTGGCTTAAGGATGCCGCCAGCAACACGCCGTTTATGCTGATCGCCCGTAACCAGAGCAGCGACTGGCAGCAGTACAACATCAAACAGAACGGCGATGACTTTGTGCTGACCCCGAAAAGTGGCAGCGGTAATCTGAAGCAGTTCACCATTAACGTGAGCAGCAACGGGACCATCAATCAGTTCGGTGCGGTTGAGCAGGACGATCAGCGCAGCAGCTATCAGCTGAAATCCCAGCAGAACGGGGCGGTTGATGCATCTAAATTCACCTTTACCCCGCCGAAGGGCGTCACGGTGGACGATCAACGTAATAAGTAAGAGGCGTGCGTGAGCAACCTGTCGCTCGATTTTTCAGATAATGCGTTTCAACCTCTGGCCGCCCGTATGCGGCCAGAAAATTTAGCGCAGTATATCGGCCAGCAGCATCTGCTGGCTGCGGGCAAGCCGTTGCCGCGCGCTATTGAAGCCGGGCATCTGCATTCGATGATCCTCTGGGGGCCGCCAGGCACAGGTAAAACCACGCTGGCCGAGGTCATTGCCCGTTATGCCGATGCGGACGTCGAGCGTATTTCCGCCGTCACCTCCGGGGTGAAAGAGATCCGCGAAGCCATCGAACGGGCGCGACAGAACCGCAATGCCGGGCGCCGCACCATTTTGTTTGTCGACGAGGTGCACCGCTTCAACAAGAGCCAGCAGGATGCCTTCCTGCCGCACATCGAAGATGGCACCATCACCTTTATCGGCGCAACCACTGAAAACCCCTCGTTTGAGCTGAATTCCGCGCTGCTGTCCCGCGCCCGCGTCTATCTGCTGAAGTCATTAACCACCGAAGACATCGAGCAGGTGCTGACCCAGGCAATGACCGATAAGGCCCGGGGCTACGGCGGCCAGGATATCGTCCTGCCGGACGAAACCCGTCTTGCCATTGCTGAGCTGGTAAACGGCGATGCACGCCGGGCGCTGAATACGCTCGAGATGATGGCAGATATGGCCGAAGCCGACGACAGCGGTAAGCGGGTTCTGCTGCCGGCGCTGCTGACCGAAATTGCCGGCGAACGCAGCGCGCGTTTTGATAACAAAGGCGATCGTTTTTACGACCTAATCTCGGCACTACACAAGTCGGTACGCGGCAGCGCCCCCGATGCCGCGCTCTACTGGTATGCGCGCATTATCACCGCCGGGGGCGATCCGCTGTACGTGGCCCGTCGCTGCCTGGCGATTGCCTCGGAAGATGTGGGTAACGCCGATCCCCGCGCCATGCAGGTGGCACTCTCCGCATGGGACTGCTTCACCCGCGTCGGGCCTGCCGAAGGCGAGCGTGCCATTGCGCAGGCGATTGTCTATCTGGCCTGTGCGCCGAAAAGTAATGCCGTCTATACCGCCTTCAAAGCGGCGATGTCCGATGCCCGCGAGCGTCCTGATTACGATGTCCCTGTACATCTGCGTAACGCCCCGACCAAACTGATGAAAGAGATGGGTTACGGTCAGGAGTATCGCTATGCCCACGACGAGCCCAACGCTTATGCCGCCGGGGAGGAGTACTTCCCGCAGGAAATGGCACAAACACGCTACTATCACCCCACAAACAGAGGCCTTGAGGGCAAGATTGGCGAAAAGCTCGCCTGGCTTACCGGACAGGATCAAAATAGCCCTATAAAACGCTATCGTTAGGGCTATCGTTGCGGTAATGTTGGCAATGTATCTGATGACCGCAGGCTGCGGTCATTTCCTCCTATTTTTTAATTCGATAAGCACAGGATAAGCATGCTCGATCCCAATCTGCTGCGTAACGAGCCAGACGCAGTCGCTGAAAAACTGGCACGCCGGGGCTTTAAACTGGATGTAGATAAGCTGCGCGCTCTTGAAGAGCGTCGTAAAGTTCTGCAGGTACAAACAGAAAACTTGCAGGCAGAGCGTAACTCTCGATCGAAATCCATCGGCCAGGCGAAAGCGCGCGGGGAAGACATCGAGCCATTACGCCTGGAAGTGAACAAGCTGGGTGAAGAACTGGATCAGGCAAAAGCTGAGCTGGACGTTCTTCAGGCCGAAATTCGTGATATCGCCCTGGCGATCCCGAACACCCCTGACGACAGCGTCCCTGTCGGTAAAGACGAAAACGACAACGTCGAAGTGAAACGCTGGGGCACGCCTCGCGAGTTCGACTTCGAGGTTCGCGATCACGTAACGCTGGGCGAAATGCACGCGGGCCTGGACTTTGCCGCCGCGGTTAAGCTGACCGGCTCCCGTTTCGTGGTGATGAAAGGTCAGATTGCCCATCTGCATCGTGCGCTGGCCCAGTTCATGCTGGATCTGCACACCGAGCAGCACGGCTACAGCGAAACCTACGTACCCTACCTGGTTAACCACGATACGCTGTACGGCACGGGCCAGCTGCCGAAATTTGCCGGCGATCTGTTCCATACCCGTCCACTGGACGAAGAAGCAGACAGCAGCAACTACGCGCTGATCCCAACGGCAGAAGTGCCGCTGACCAACCTCGTGCGTGACGAAATCATCGACGAAGATGACCTGCCGATCAAACTGACTGCACACTCTCCGTGCTTCCGTTCTGAAGCGGGCTCCTATGGTCGTGATACCCGCGGTCTGATCCGTATGCACCAGTTCGACAAAGTTGAGATGGTGCAGATCGTTCGCCCGGAAGAGTCCATGGCGGCGCTGGAAGAGATGACCGGTCACGCGGAAAAAGTGCTGGAGCTGCTGGGTCTGCCGTACCGTCGTGTGGCGCTGTGTACAGGTGATATGGGCTTTGGCGCCTGCAAAACCTTCGACCTCGAAGTCTGGGTTCCGGCGCAGAACACCTACCGTGAAATCTCCTCTTGCTCCAACGTAGGTGATTTCCAGGCTCGCCGCATGCAGGCTCGTTGCCGTACTAAATCCGACAAGAAAACCCGCCTGGTGCACACCCTGAACGGTTCTGGCCTGGCTGTAGGTCGTACCCTGGTGGCAGTGCTGGAAAACTACCAGCAGGCTGACGGTCGTATCGAAATCCCTGAAGTGCTACGTCCGTACATGAAAGGCCAGCAGTACATCGGCTAATGAGTTTTTATGTAAAAAAGCGCCTCAGGGCGCTTTTTTTATGTCCCGCTTTTGATGTCAGGCAATATCCCCTCCCTCTAAAGTAGTAATACTTGCCAAACAGTTGGTTAGCGAAAACGTCTGCTAACGCATGCTTTCCTTATATAAAAAACTATATAGCGACTTTGTCGCACCTTTGAACTTTGTGAGCAATCAAAGTGAGAGTCTATGAAAATGAAAACGCCTGAAGCGCTGCTGGCTGCCGAGGTGAGTCGACGTGGGTTGATGAAAACCACGGCGATTAGCGGCCTGGCTGTTGCCAGTAGCGCATTCACATTGCCTTTTTCACGTCTGGCATCGGCGGCTGAAGCCGCAACTGCAGTAAAATCCGATGAGAAAGTGGTCTGGAGCGCCTGTACGGTAAACTGCGGCAGTCGCTGTCCGCTGCGCATGCATGTCGTCGACGATGTGATTAAATACGTTGAAACCGACAATACCGGGGATGATAACTACGAGGGGTTACATCAGGTTCGCGCCTGCCTACGTGGCCGCTCGATGCGCCGTCGCGTCTATAACCCGGATCGACTGAAACAGCCGATGAAGCGAGTGGGTAAACGCGGCGAAGGCAAATTCGAACCCATTAGCTGGGAAGAGGCCTTTGACACTATTGCCGGGACGATGCAGCGTCTGATTAAGGATTACGGTAACGAATCCATCTATCTGAACTACGGCACCGGCACCCTGGGTGGAACCATGACCCGCTCCTGGCCGCCGGGTAAAACCCTCATTGCCCGCCTGATGAACTGCTGCGGGGGCTATCTCAATCATTACGGTGACTACTCCACCGCGCAGATTGCCGCTGGCCTGAATTACACCTATGGCGGCTGGGCCGATGGCAACAGCCCGTCGGACATTGAGAACAGCCAGCTGGTTGTGCTGTTCGGCAATAACCCTGGCGAAACACGTATGAGCGGCGGGGGAGTAACTTATTACATTGAACAGGCGCGGCAAAAATCGAACGCCCGGATGATCGTCATTGACCCACGTTATACCGATACCGGGGCAGGGCGCGAAGATGAGTGGATCCCGATCCGCCCGGGAACCGATGCGGCGCTGATCTCCGCCCTGGCGTGGGTGATGATTAATGAGAACCTCGTCGATCAGCCTTTCCTCGACAAATATTGCGTCGGCTACGATGAAAAAACGCTGCCGGAAGGGGCGCCGGCAAACGGCCACTACAAAGCCTACATTCTCGGCCAGGGTAATGACGGTATTGCCAAAACCCCTGCCTGGGCCGCGGCTATCACCGGCATTCCCGAGGCGCGCATCGTCAAACTGGCGCGTGAAATCGCTGGGGCGAAGCCCGCATTTATCTCTCAGGGCTGGGGCCCGCAGCGCCATGCCAACGGCGAACTTGTCTCCCGCGCCATCGCCATGCTGGCAATTTTAACCGGCAACGTGGGGATCCACGGCGGCAACAGCGGGGCGCGTGAAGGCTCGTATTCGCTGCCGTTTGTGCGTATGCCGACTCTGGAAAACCCGGTTCAGACCAGTATATCGATGTTTATGTGGACCGATGCCATTGAGTGCGGCCCGGAGATGACCGCCACCCGCGACGGGGTACGCGGTAAAGATAAACTCGATGTGCCGATCAAGATGGTCTGGAACTATGCCGGTAACTGCCTGATCAACCAGCATTCGCAGATCAACCGCACCCACGAGATCCTGCAGGATGATAAGAAGTGCGAGCTGATTGTGGTGGTGGATTGCCATATGACCTCTTCGGCGATGTATGCCGATATTCTGCTGCCGGACTGCACCGCATCTGAACAGATGGACTTCGCCCTGGACGCCTCCTGCGGCAACATGTCGTACGTGATTTTTGCCGACCAGGCGATCAAACCGCGCTTCGGCTGCAAAACCATCTATGAGATGACGACCGAGCTGGCGAAACGCATGGGCGTTGAGCAGCAGTTCACCGAAGGGCGTACCCAGGAAGGGTGGATGCGCCACCTGTATGAGCAGTCCCGCGAAGCTATTCCGGAGCTGCCGTCATTTGATGAATTCCGCCAGCAGGGCATGTTCAAAAAGCGTGACCCGGAAGGGCATCACGTGGCCTATAAAGCCTTCCGCGCCGATCCTGCCGCCAATCCGCTGACCACGCCGTCAGGCAAGATTGAGATCTACTCCGCCCAGCTGGCGCAGATCGCCGCAACGTGGGAGCTGGAGAAAGACGACGTGATCGATCCGCTGCCGGTTTACAGCCCTGGCTTTGAAAACTACGACGATCCGCAGAGCAAAGCGTTCCCGCTACAGCTGACCGGATTCCACTATAAGGCGCGTACCCACTCCACCTACGGCAACGTTGACGTCCTGAAGGCGTCCTGTCGTCAGGAGATGTGGATCAATCCGCTGGATGCAAAATCGCGCGGGATCGCCAACGGCGACCGGGTGCGGATCTTTAACGGGCGCGGCGAAGTGCATATCGAAGCCAAAGTGACGCCCCGTATCCTGCCGGGTGTGGTCGCGTTAGGTGAGGGCGCCTGGTACAACCCGGACGCCAACCGCGTCGATCAGGCTGGCTGTATTAATGTGCTCACCACACAACGCCCGTCGCCGCTGGCGAAAGGTAATCCGTCTCACAGTAACCTCGTTCAGGTTGAAAAGGCGTAAGGAGTAGCCGATGACCACTCAGTATGGATTTTTTATTGATTCCAGCCGCTGCACCGGGTGTAAAACCTGCGAGCTGGCCTGCAAAGATTATAAGGACCTGACGCCGGATGTCAGCTTCCGCCGTATCTACGAATACGCGGGCGGCGACTGGCAGGAGGACAACGGCGTCTGGCACCAGAACGTCTTTGCCTACTATCTGTCCATTGCCTGTAACCACTGCGAAGATCCCGCCTGCACCAAAGTGTGTCCGAGCGGCGCGATGCACAAGCGCGACGACGGCTTTGTGGTGGTGAATGAAGATGTCTGCATCGGCTGTCGCTACTGCCATATGGCCTGCCCGTACGGTGCGCCGCAGTACAACGCCGCCAAAGGGCATATGACCAAGTGCGACGGTTGCTACGATCGCGTAGCCGAAGGCCATAAGCCGATTTGCGTTGAATCCTGCCCGCTGCGCGCGCTGGATTTCGGTCCGATTGCCGAATTGCGCCAGAAATACGGCAAGCTGGCTGCCGTCGCACCGCTGCCGTCGGCGCACTTTACGAAGCCGAGTATCGTCATTAAACCCAATGCCAACAGCCGACCAACGGGTGACACCACCGGCTACCTGGCCAATCCAAAGGAGGTGTGAGATGGGAAGCGGATGGCATGAATGGCCGTTGATGATTTTTACCGTCTTCGGACAGTGCGTGGCGGGCGGGTTTATCGTCCTTGCGCTGGCGCTTTTAAAAGGCAATCTGAATGCGGGACAACAGCAGCGACTGGTGCTGAGCATGTTTGGCCTGTGGGTGCTCATGGGGATCGGTTTTATCGCCTCTACGCTGCACCTCGGTTCACCGATGCGCGCGTTCAACTCCCTGAACCGCGTGGGAGCCTCTTCCCTCAGCAATGAGATCGCCAGCGGGGCGCTCTTCTTTGCTGTCGGTGGTCTGGGCTGGCTGCTGGCTGCGCTGAAAAAGCTGCCTGCCGGTCTGCGTAGCCTGTGGCTGATTGTCACTATGGTGCTGGGCGTGGTGTTCGTCTGGATGATGGTTCGGGTCTATAACACTATCGATACCGTGCCGACCTGGTACAGCGTCTGGACGCCGATGAGTTTCTTCCTGACGATGTTTATCGGCGGGCCGCTGCTGGGCTTCCTGTTGCTGCGCGTTGCGGGTGTAGACGGTTGGGCGATGCGTTTACTGCCCGCCGTGTCGCTGCTGGCGCTGGTGGTGAGCGCGGTTGTTGCTTTGATGCAGGGCGCAGAGCTGGCAACAATTAGCAGCTCCATTCAGCAGGCTTCTGCCCTCGTGCCGGATTACGGTTCGCTGATGGCCTGGCGCGTGGTGCTCCTGGCGGCGGCGCTGGTCTGTTGGGTAGTGCCGCAGCTCAAAGGCTATCAGCCTGCGATCCCGCTGTTGTCTCTGGCATTTGTGCTGGTGCTGGCGGGTGAACTGATTGGCCGCGGGGTGTTCTATGGCCTGCATATGACGGTTGGAATGGCTGTCGCCAGTTAATTTTGATTTTCGTTATATAAAGCCGGGACTTAGTGCCCGGCTTTTTTATTTTCAATCATGAAATTTTTCAACTGTCGTTTGGTTTCAATTTTAGTCAGACATAAATAAAAACAAATACATAATTAATATTGATAGCAGGCATTGCATTAGCAGGATGAGTTTTTTCAATCGACAAGGAACATATCGTGCGTGCGGCCTAAACAGGTGGATTGACTTTGTTTTTGCCAGTGGCATGATGCGCACGAAATCTGAACTTCCTCACGGTTTTTAATCCATGTCGACCTATACCCGGCCAGTGCTCCTGTTGCTCTGTGGCCTGCTTTTGCTGACCCTGGCGATCGCGGTGTTAAATACGCTCGTCCCGCTGTGGCTCGCCCATGAAAACTTACCGACCTGGCAGGTGGGTATGGTCAGCTCGTCCTTTTTTACCGGCAACCTGCTGGGAACATTGCTGACAGGAAGCCTGATCAAACGCTTCGGTTTTAACCGCAGCTACTATCTGGCATCGCTTATTTTTGCCGTCGGATGTGCCGGGCTGGGGCTAATGGTTGGCTTCTGGAGCTGGATGGTCTGGCGCTTTATCGCCGGCGTCGGCTGCGCCATGATCTGGGTGGTGGTGGAAAGCGCCCTGATGTGCAGCGGCACCTCCCGCAACCGCGGTCGCCTGCTGGCGGCCTATATGATGGTCTATTACGTGGGTACCGTGCTTGGCCAGCTGATGGTCAGCAAACTCCCGACCGACCTGATGAGCGTACTGCCGTGGGTAACGGGCATGGTGCTGGCGGCGATCCTGCCGCTGCTCTTTACGCGCATTGTGAACCAGAGCAGCGAGCATCAGGAAGCGACTCACGTCTGGCCAATGCTGAGATTGCGTCAGGCGCGTCTGGGCGTTAACGGATGCATCATCTCCGGGATTGTGCTGGGCTCACTGTATGGCCTGATGCCGCTCTACCTGAATCATCAGGGGGTGAGTGATTCCGGGATTGGTTTCTGGATGGCGGTGATGGTCAGCGCGGGGATTGTCGGCCAGTGGCCGGTGGGGCGTCTTGCCGATCGCTTCGGGCGTCTGCTGGTGCTGCGCGTCCAGGTCTTCGTGGTGATCATGGGTTGCCTTGCCATGCTCAGCAACGCCGCGATGGCACCGGCTCTGTTTATTCTCGGCGCTGCTGGCTTCACGCTCTATCCGGTTGCAATGGCCTGGGCCTGTGAGAAAGTCGAGCACCATCAGCTGGTGGCCATGAACCAGGCGCTGCTGCTGAGCTATACCATCGGCAGCCTGCTGGGACCAACCTTTACCGCCATGCTGATGCAGAACTATTCCGACAATCTGCTGTTTATCATGATCGCCAGCGTGTCGTTTATTTACCTCTTAATGTTGCTGCGCAAAGCGGGAGAACATCCTACCCCGGTGGCACATGCCTGAATAAATAAAAGCCTGTCGATGACAGGCTTTTTTGTCTTTGTCACATCTAAGAGTTTTACGCATTGTTTGTTTATCGCGCCAGGCGATAATTCAGATGCGTTCTACCACAAAAAGGCAGCGATCATGTCTACTCGTCGTTTTACCACTACCGCGCTGGCCGTAGTGTTATCTTTATCATTTGCAACTGCACCTGTTATGGCTAATCCAGGCAATGGAAATGGCCATGGCAATGGCGGTGGGCAAGGTAATAGCGGCAATCATGGTAACGGGAATTCAGGTAAAGGGAATTCCGATAACCATGGTAATAAGCAGAATAACGGCAACCAAAATCCGGGCAAATCAAATAAAAGCGTCAGTGATGATGTGAATGCCCGCGTTAGTTACGATCATGCTCGTCATCTGGCGCTGAACTATGGCTTAACAGGCTATGATTCGCTTCCGCCGGGGATTGCGAAAAACCTGGCACGCGGTAAACCACTGCCTCCGGGTATTGCGAAAAAAACTGTTCCGGCCTCGATGCTCGGTCAATTGCCTTCTTACCCTGGCTATGAATGGCGGGTAGTGGGGAAAGATCTGGTATTAATTGCGCTGAGTACTGCGATTGTGACAACCATTATTAATGGTGTCTTCGACTAATAAATAAAACGCCCGGTGAAAACCGGGCGTTTTGTTAATACATGACCTTGTGACCGTACTGCTCCAGAATACCTTTTACGCGCTCCATGGTCTCTTTTTTCGGTGGCTTCACGCCATCCAGTTTGTACTCTTCGCCCATTGCCACCCATTTATGTTTGCCCAGCTCGTGATACGGCAGCAATTCAATTTTCTCGACGTTACCCATATCACGCGTGAACTCACCCAGGCGGTGGGCAGAGTCGTCATCATCTGACCAGCCCGGCACCACCACATAACGGATCCAGGTTTTGATGCCTTTGGCGGCAATGTATTTCGCGAACTCTAACGTGCGGTGGTTGGAAACACCCACCAGGTTCTGGTGGATCTCGTCATTCATCTGCTTGAGATCGAGCATCACCAGGTCGGTGACTTCCAGCAGTTCGTCGATCACCGGATCGTAGCGGCGAACAAAGCCGTTGGTATCCAGGCAGGTATGAATGCTCTCTTTATGACAGGCACGGAACCAGTCGCGCACAAACTCGGCCTGCAGGATTGCTTCCCCGCCGGATGCGGTCACGCCGCCGCCGGAGGCGTTCATGAAGTGGCGATAGGTCACCACCTCTTTCATTAATTCTTCAACGGTGACTTCTTTGCCGCCGTGGGTATCCCATGTATCACGGTTATGGCAATACATGCAGCGCATCAGGCAGCCCTGGAAGAAGGTAATAAAGCGGATGCCCGGGCCATCGACGGTGCCACAGGACTCAAAGGAGTGAATGCGACCAATAGTTGACATTGCGGTGATATCTCCAGGTTCGGCCCGTCCAGGGCCTGTTTATGTGCACAGCTCAGGCGGCTGTGTCGAGTCTGTTTTGGCTGTTATCCATTCATTATAGATAGCGGGCAAAAGAGACTGCGGAGCGGGAGGTGTTAAAAAGGCCCCACTTGCGTGGAGCCTTTATTGTACGCCTTTTACCGCGCGATTTCAGTCAAATCCACTTACATGGACTGAGTGAAAGTACGGGTAATAACGTCTTTCTGCTGCTCTTTAGTCAGTGAGTTGAAACGCACTGCGTAGCCAGATACACGGATGGTCAGCTGAGGATATTTCTCAGGGTGTTCCATCGCGTCGAGCAGCATTTCACGGTTCATGACGTTCACGTTCAGGTGCTGACCACCTTCGATGGACGCTTCGTGATGGAAGTAACCGTCCATCAGACCCGCGAGGTTAGTTTTACGCACTTCGTCGTCTTTACCCAGCGCATTTGGCACGATAGAGAAGGTGTAAGAGATACCATCTTTAGCGTAAGCAAACGGCAGTTTTGCAACGGAGGTCAGAGAGGCAACAGCACCTTTCTGGTCACGGCCGTGCATTGGGTTAGCACCTGGTCCGAATGGCGCGCCAGCACGACGTCCGTCTGGGGTGTTACCGGTTTTCTTACCATACACAACGTTAGAGGTGATGGTCAGAACAGACTGAGTCGGGATAGCGTTACGGTAGGTATTCAGTTTCTGAATTTTCTTCATGAAACGTTCTACCAGGTCAACCGCCATGTCATCAACGCGAGCGTCGTTGTTACCAAACTGCGGATATTCGCCTTCGATTTCGAAGTCAATAGCCAGACCGTCTTCGTCACGAATCGGTTTAACTTTCGCATATTTGATAGCGGACAGTGAGTCAGCTGCCACGGACAGACCTGCGATACCACATGCCATGGTGCGAACCACGTCACGGTCGTGCAGCGCCATCAGAGAAGCTTCGTAGCTGTATTTGTCGTGCATGTAGTGGATGACGTTCAGCGCGGTGACGTACTGTTTAGCCAGCCAGTCCATGAAGTGATCCATACGATCCATGACTTCGTCATAGTTCAGCACGTCGCCTTTGATTGGCTCAGACTTAGGACCCACCTGCAATTTCAGTTTTTCATCAACGCCGCCGTTGATTGCGTACAGCATGGTTTTCGCCAGGTTTGCACGCGCACCGAAGAACTGCATTTGTTTACCAACGATCATTGGGCTTACGCAGCAAGCGATAGCGTAGTCATCGTTGTTAAAGTCAGGACGCATCAGGTCATCGTTCTCGTACTGCAGAGAAGAGGTGTCGATGGACACTTTAGCGGCATATTTTTTGAAGTTCAGTGGCAGTTTTTCAGACCACAGAACGGTGATGTTCGGCTCCGGAGACGGCCCCATGGTGTACAGGGTGTTCAGGAAACGGAAGCTGTTTTTGGTTACCAGGGTACGGCCATCAACGCCCATACCGGCGATGGATTCAGTTGCCCAGATTGGGTCACCAGAGAACAGTTCATCGTACTCAGGGGTACGCAGGAAGCGAACCATACGCAGTTTCATGACCAGGTGGTCAATCATTTCCTGAGCGTCTTGTTCAGTGATTTTGCCTGCTTTCAGGTCACGTTCGATGTATGCATCCAGGAAGGTGGATACGCGACCGAAGGACATTGCTGCGCCGTTCTGAGACTTAACAGCGGCCAGGTAGCCGAAGTAGGTCCACTGGATAGCTTCCTGAGCGTTGGTCGCAGGACCAGAGATATCGCAACCGTATTTCGCTGCCATCTCTTTGATCTGACCCAGCGCACGGTGCTGTTCAGCGATCTCTTCACGCAGACGGATAGTGGCTTCCAGGTTTACACCATTTTCCAGATCGGACTGCAGAGACAGGAACTGGGAGTATTTGTCTTTCAGCAGGAAGTCGATACCGTACAGCGCAACGCGACGGTAGTCACCGATGATACGGCCACGGCCATACGCATCTGGCAGACCGGTCAGAACGCCAGATTTACGGCAGTTCAGAATGTCTTTGGTATAAACATCGAATACACCCTGGTTATGGGTTTTGCGGTATTCGGTGAAGATTTTTTTCAGCATTGGGTCCAGCTCGCGATCGTACGCTTTGCATGAACCTTCAACCATTTTGATACCACCGAACGGAATAATCGCACGTTTCAGTGGCGCTTCAGTCTGCAGACCCACGATCTTCTCGAGGGACTTGTTGATATAGCCCGCGTCGTGTGAAGTGATGGTGGACGCGATGGAGGTGTCGAAATCAACAGGCGCGTGAGTGCGGTTTTCCTGCTTAACGCCTTCCATAACGCTGTCCCACAGGGCAGTGGTCGCGTCGGTAGCACCGGCCAGGAAGGATTCGTCACCTTCATATGGGGTGTAGTTCTTCTGGATGAAGTCACGAACGTTGACTTCATTCTGCCAATCACCTTTGGCAAAACCTTCCCATGCTGTGGCTAACTTTTCATTAAGTTCGGACATGTAACACCTACCTTCTTAAGTGGATTTTTTATTTACTGCCTGAGAAAACCATTAATGATGGTTATCGCCACGCAGGTAAATGACCCAGTATGTCAACCCAACCAGCAGACCACCGCCGATAATGTTCCCGATTGTGACTGGGATCAGGTTATCAGTAATGAAGTTCATAACGGTCAGGTGAGAGAAATTTTCCGGGCTTGAACCGATGGCGGTCCAGAACTCCGGGCTGGCAAAGTCACGGATTACGATACCGAAAGGGATCATAAACATGTTTGCAATGCTGTGCTCAAAGCCGCTGGCGACGAACATCGCGACAGGCAGAACCATGATCATGGCTTTATCCATCAGGCTGCGCCCGGAGTAGCTCATCCAGACCGCCAGGCAGACCATCAGGTTTGCGAGGATGCCAAGGGCAACGGCTTCAATAAATGTATGGTGGACTTTGTGGTCGGCGGTTTGCAGGACGTTTAGCCCCCACGCGCCGTTGGCGGTCATATATTCACCCGACAACCACATCAACAGAACAAAGAGCAGACAGCCAACCAGGTTACCAACGTACACGTTGAGCCAGTTTTTGGCCAGTTGACCCCAGGTGATCCTGCCGCTGGCTTTCGCCACGACGATAAGTACCGTCGAGGTAAAGAGATCGGCGCCGCAAATCACGCACAGAATCAGACCCAGTGAAAAACAGATGCCGCCAATCAGCTTAGAAATACCGAAAGGCATCGCGGCTGTACCGGTGGTCGCAGTAATATAGAAAACAAAGGCGATGGAGATGAACACCCCAGCGGTAATCGCCAGGAAGAACGTCGTCAGCGGTTGTTTCGTTGCTTTATAGACACCCGCTTCTTCGGCAACTTTCGCCATAGCAGCTGGGAGTAATAGATCAAAAGGGTTGTCAGCTTTCACACTAACTCTCTCTTTATTAAGTCGGCGACGAGATACTAACAAAGCATTATAGAAGAGAAATTGATGTAGATCATATCTCGCCTGGCTTATAGGCCCGCAAAGTGCGTGGTTTTACAGCAAATGCGGAGTAAGTGCTTGATTATCCAAATAAAAATAAATTTTAAAAGTTACAAAATGATTTGATTTTTTTCTCCTGACCCTGTTGATGACAGTTAATTAGAATGGAGTATTTCATATTAAAAGTAACAATAACCGTCAGGCCGCTATTATTATAGCTACCAATATTTAACTTAATTATTACAATTAAAAATTTATTACCGCACATAAAAAACGGGGCAATAAAATTGCCCCGTAATATAACGTAGGTGATTGTATTCGCCTACTGTTTGTAATGGTATGTAACCTTATTTAGCCCAGTATGCGCTTTTGGCCTTTTGCAATTTCTCATAGGCTTTCAGTAACGACTGGTGGGCAGGGAAGGCTTTCAGATCGCTGTCCACGGCCTGCAGGCCATAGAATGGCGCTTCACCGCTCAGGGCTGCGCTGGCGTTCTCTACCGCCTCGGCACCGTACATGCGGGTAAAGGCGTTCAGGTACTGCAGCGGCTGACGATCTTCTTCCTGCGCCAGCAACAGCAGGGTCTGCAGGCAACGGTAGTAGTTCGCACGCTCTGCGCTGAACACCGAGGCGTTGAACTCGATGGTCCACTCGGTCCAGATCAGCGCCTGTTCCAGGTCGCCGCCCGCCAGCGCCAGCATCGCTTTCAGTTCGCCGATACGCAGGGTGTACCAGCCATTGTCTTTGCCCGTCGCCAGACCCAGCAGCTCACGCACGCGGGTAAAGTCGTCGTGACCTTCGTCGTCCAGTTGGGTAATGAGGTTCAGATAGTCCTCTTTCTCCCATGCGCTCTCCGGCAACGCCAGCAGAGTTTCGCGCAGGTGCGCACCCATGCTGTTGTTCGCCAGCCACAGATCTTCCACCGGATAGATGTCGGACATGCCCGGCACCAGAATACGGCAGGCGTAAACGCCCAGGTGCTCGTAATCGGCGATATACACTTCCTGATTTTCAGCAGTGAAGATGGCCATCAGCGTGGCGAACTCTTCTTCTGTGCTGCCTGAGAAGCTCCAGTCAACAAACGGATAATCCGCGTCCTGCTTAAACATATCCCAGGAGATAGAGCCGCTGGAGTCGATAAAGTGCGTTTCCAGGTTGGCATGTTCCGCCACTTCTTCATCATCGAACGTCGGCGGTGTAAATACGTCGAGATCTTTCAGGCTGCGGCCCTGCAGAAGTTCGGTAACGGTACGCTCCAGCGCCACGCCGAAGTCCGGGTGAGCACCGAAGGAGGCGAAGCAGGTGCCGTTCGCCGGGTTGAACAGTACCACGCAGATGACCGGGTACTTACCGCCCAGGGAGCCGTCGTAAGCGAAGATCGGGAAGCCTTCTGCTTCCAGTTTGGCGATGGACTCCACTACCCCCGGGTAGCGGGCCAGCACGTCAGCCGGGATCTCCGGCAGGCTGATAGATTCGGCGATAATGCGGTTTTTAATGTGGCGCTCAAAGACCTCTGACAGACCCTGAACACGCGCTTCGTTGCGGGTGTTACCGGCTGACATGCCGTTGGAGACATACAGGTTGCCAACGATGTTCATCGGAATATAGACGGTTTGCTCGTCAGACTGACGGGTAAACGGCAGGGCGCAGATCCCGCGATCTTCATTACCTGACTGCAGATCGACCAGCATGCTGGCGGTCAATTGATTATCCAGATCGTAGAACGCACGCAGACGATCGTCGAGGATCCCCTCCGGCAGTTCATCGTCTTCGGTCAGCGGGAACCATTTCTCATTTGGGTAGTGAACAAACGGGCCATTAGCCACGGTTTCGCCCAGCCAGAAATCGGCAAAGAAGTAGTTAGTAGACAGACGTTCAAAATACTCACCCAGCGCAGAGGCCAGCGCCGCTTTTTTGGTCGCGCCTTTACCGTTGGTAAAGCACAACGCACACTCTTTATCGCGAATATGCACAGACCAGACGTGGGGAACCGGATTAAGCCAGGAGGCCTCTTCGATGTTAAAGCCCAGGTCGGTCAGTTTTTGCTGGAAGCGAGCAATGGAGTCTTCCAGAGCGGCGTCTTTGCCGGGGATAAACGTTTGAGTCATGGGGATCACTTATATCGTACGGAAAGCGCGCAATGATACGGGTTTTACATGACTGGCGCTATCCTCCCGGCGGTTTCGGCGAAAATAAAAGGCTGAGCTATGCTTACCTTCAGTAACCTACTGTAAAGGAATATAAAAATGAAAGCATTCGATCTTCACCGAATGGCCTTTGATAAAGTTCCACTCGAGTTTTTAGGCGAGGTCGCGCTGCGAAGTCTCTATACCTTTGTCCTGGTTTTCCTGTTCCTCAAGCTTACCGGGCGACGCGGCGTGCGTCAGATGTCGCTCTTCGAAGTGTTAATTATCCTGACGCTGGGGTCGGCAGCAGGGGACGTGGCATTTTATGACGATGTGCCGATGATTCCCGTCTTTGTCGTTTTCGTCACTCTGGCGTTGCTCTACCGGCTGGTGATGTGGTTGATGTCGAAAAGTGAAAAGCTGGAAGATCTGCTGGAGGGAAAACCGGTAGCCATTGTCGAAGAAGGCCAGCTGGCCTGGGAAAAAGTAAAGCGCGCCAACATGACCGAGTTTGAGTTCTTTATGGAACTACGGGTGAGCAGCGTTGAGCAGCTTGGACAGGTTAAGCTGGCCATCATGGAGACTAACGGGCAGATAAGCGTTTACTTTTACGACGATGACGAGGTCAAGCCTGGGCTGTGCATATTGCCGGATGAATTTGTGGAACGTTTTATGACGATACCGGAAGTCGGCGAGTATGCCTGCCGCCGTTGTGGCCATGTTCAGACTCTCCAGGCCGGGGCGCATCAATTATGCCCACGCTGCACGAATCCGGAATGGACGAAGGTTAGCCGGGCCAGACGCATCACCTGACAGCCATTTTGTCGGTTTTGTGACAGCCCGCTGGCAGAATGTATTGTGTGACGGCGGGCACATTTTCCTGGTCATAAGTTTTAGACATTGCGGCGCGTGTCACTGAATGATAAAACCGATATCCACAGTTATAACTTATGGCTTTTAGCGTGGTGAGGGGAAATGGCTCAGGTCTTTAATTTTAGTTCAGGTCCGGCAATGTTACCGGCGGATGTGCTCAAACAGGCTCAACAGGAGCTGTGTGACTGGAACGGTCTTGGCACGTCGGTGATGGAAGTCAGCCACCGTGGTAAAGAGTTTATTCAGGTGGCGGAAGAGGCAGAAGCAGATTTTCGTTTCCTGCTGAATATCCCCTCAAACTACAAAGTATTATTCTGCCACGGCGGGGGGCGCGGTCAGTTTGCGGGCATCCCGCTGAACCTGCTGGGTGACAAAACCACAGCAGACTACGTAGATGCCGGTTACTGGGCGGCGAGCGCGGTAAAAGAAGCGCACAAATACTGCACCCCGAACGTCATTGATGCCAAAGTCACCGTTGACGGTTTGCGCGCGGTGAAACCGATGAGCGAATGGCAACTTTCTCGTGATGCGGCCTATCTGCATTACTGCCCGAATGAAACTATCGACGGTATTGCCATCCACGAAGAGCCTGCCTTTGGCGATGACGTGGTCGTGACCGCCGACTTCTCCTCTACTATTCTCTCTTCCCCGCTGGATGTCAGCCGTTACGGCGTGATCTACGCAGGCGCACAGAAAAACATCGGCCCGGCCGGTCTGACGCTGGTGATCGTGCGTGAAGATTTGCTGGGTAAAGCCCACAAATCCTGCCCGTCAATTCTGGATTACAGCGTGCTGAACGATAACGACTCCATGTTCAACACCCCGCCGACCTTCGCCTGGTACCTTTCTGGCCTGGTTTTCAAGTGGCTGAGAAACAACGGCGGCGTGGCGCAGATGGATAAGATCAACCAGCAGAAAGCTGAGCTGCTCTACAGCGTCATCGACGGCAGCGACTTCTACCGCAACGACGTGGCTAAAGCGAACCGTTCCCGCATGAACGTGCCGTTCCAGCTCGCCGACAGCAATCTTGATAAGCTGTTCCTTGAAGAGTCCTTCGCTGCCGGTCTGCATGCGCTGAAAGGCCACCGCGTGGTTGGCGGAATGCGTGCGTCTATCTATAACGCCATGCCGCTCGAAGGCGTTAAGGCCCTGATCGACTTCATGACCGACTTCGAACGTCGTCACGGTTAATCGCGCCAGTGTTCACCCCCGCGGCCTGGCTGCGGGGTTTTTATTATGTTGAATTGAGAATTAAATTTCATGGAATCCCTGACGTTACAACCTATTGCCCGGGTAGATGGCACCATCAATCTGCCTGGTTCAAAAAGTGTCTCGAACCGCGCCTTGCTGCTGGCAGCGCTGGCAAACGGCACCACTGTTCTCACTAACCTGCTGGACAGCGATGACGTTCGCCATATGCTCAATGCGCTGAAAGCGTTGGGAGTCCACTATACCCTGTCCGCCGATCGCACCCGTTGCGAAGTCACCGGCAACGCCGGTGCGCTGCACTCCGCCGACGCGCTGGAACTTTTCCTCGGCAATGCCGGCACGGCAATGCGCCCGCTGGCTGCGGCCCTGTGTCTGGGCAGCAATGACATCGTGCTGACCGGCGAACCGCGTATGAAAGAGCGTCCGATTGGCCATCTGGTGGATGCGCTGCGTCAGGGCGGCGCGCAGATCGATTATCTGGAGCAGGAAAACTATCCGCCGCTGCGTCTGCGCGGTGGCTTTACCGGCGGCGAAGTGGCGGTGGACGGCAGCGTATCCAGCCAGTTCCTGACCGCACTGCTGATGACCGCGCCGCTGGCGCCGCAGGACACCACCATCGCCATTAAAGGTGAGCTGGTTTCTAAACCCTATATCGATATCACGCTGCATCTGATGAAGACCTTCGGCGTTGAAGTCGAAAACCAGAACTACCAGCGTTTCGTGGTGCGCGGGGCGCAGCAGTACCAGACGCCGGGCAATTACCTGGTGGAAGGCGATGCTTCATCGGCCTCCTACTTCCTGGCGGCAGGCGCCATTAAAGGCGGTACCGTTAAAGTGACCGGTATTGGCCGCAACAGCGTGCAGGGTGATATTCGCTTTGCCGATGTGCTGGAGAAGATGGGCGCGGTGGTCACCTGGGGCGATGACTACATCTCCTGCACCCGCGGTGAACTGAACGCCATTGATATGGACATGAACCATATCCCCGATGCGGCGATGACCATTGCCACCGCGGCGCTGTTTGCCAAAGGCACCACCACGCTGCGCAACATTTATAACTGGCGTGTGAAAGAGACCGATCGCCTGTTTGCCATGGCGACCGAGCTGCGTAAAGTGGGTGCCGAAGTGGAAGAGGGCGAAGACTACATTCGCGTGACCCCTCCGGCGAAACTGCAGGTTGCGGAGATTGGCACCTATAACGATCACCGCATGGCGATGTGCTTCTCGCTGGTGGCGCTGTCGGATACGCCGGTCACCATTCTGGATCCGAAATGCACCGCGAAAACCTTCCCGGACTATTTCGAGCAGCTGGCGCGCATCAGCACCCTGGCCTGATAAACCCATGCCGCACCGCCCGGTGCGGCATTTCCTTACGCTTCCTGACGTTGCCATCGCCCATTTCTTCTACACTCAGCTTCAATCATTCCGTAATTTGCACGCAAAGGTAACAGTTGTGCACATTGGCGCGTATAATGCGCGGCGTTCACACAACGGTATGCCTAATTTAAGGAGAAAAAGATGACGGCAATTGCCCCGGTTATCACCATTGACGGGCCAAGTGGCGCAGGTAAAGGCACGCTGTGCAAAGCGATGGCGGAAGCACTGCAATGGCATCTTTTAGATTCGGGCGCAATCTATCGTGTGCTGGCGCTGGCTGCGTTGCACCATCATGTTGATGTCGCTTCTGAAGAGGCTCTGGTGCCGCTGGCCGCCCATCTGGATGTGCGTTTTGTCTCCACCAACGGCAATCTGGAAGTGATTCTTGAAGGGGAAGACGTGAGCGGAGAGATCCGCACTCAGGAAGTGGCGAACGCCGCCTCTCAGGTCGCTGCTTTCCCACGCGTTCGCGAGGCGCTTTTACGCCGCCAGCGCGCTTTCCGCGATGCCCCTGGCCTGATCGCTGACGGACGCGACATGGGAACCGTGGTTTTCCCTGACGCGCCGGTGAAAATTTTCCTTGACGCTTCCTCGGAAGAGCGTGCGCAGCGCCGCATGCTACAGTTGCAGGAAAAGGGCTTTAGTGTTAACTTTGAACGTCTTTTGTCTGAGATAAAAGAGCGCGACGATCGCGACCGTAATCGCGCCGTTGCACCGCTTGTTCCCGCAGATGATGCATTAGTTCTGGATTCTACCAGTTTAACTATTGAGCAAGTGATTGAAAAAGCGCTACAATATGCGCGCCAAAAACTGGCAATCGCGTAATCGCGACCGATTTAGCAGTACCCCCGCTGCAATGGATTGACGGCGGGTATGTGAAACAACCCCATCCGGCACGGAGCCAGGTGGACGTTAATATTAACCTGAAGATTAAACATGACTGAATCTTTTGCTCAACTGTTTGAAGAATCCTTAAAAGAAATCGAAACCCGTCCGGGTTCCATCGTTCGTGGTGTTGTTGTTGCTATCGACAAAGATATCGTACTGGTTGACGCCGGTCTGAAATCTGAGTCTGCCATTCCGGCAGAGCAGTTCAAAAACGCCCAGGGCGAGCTGGAAATCCAGGTTGGTGACGAAGTTGACGTTGCTCTGGATGCAGTAGAAGACGGCTTCGGTGAAACCCTGCTGTCCCGTGAGAAAGCTAAACGTCACGAAGCTTGGATCACGCTGGAAAAAGCTTACGAAGAAGCTGAAACTGTAGTCGGTGTTATCAACGGCAAAGTCAAAGGCGGCTTCACTGTTGAGCTGAATGGTATTCGTGCGTTCCTGCCAGGTTCACTGGTAGACGTTCGTCCAGTTCGTGACACCCTGCACCTGGAAGGCAAAGAGCTTGAGTTCAAAGTAATCAAGCTGGACCAGAAGCGTAACAACGTTGTTGTTTCCCGTCGTGCCGTTATCGAATCCGAAAACAGCGCAGAACGCGATCAGCTGCTGGAAAACCTGCAGGAAGGCATGGAAGTCAAAGGTATCGTTAAGAACCTCACTGACTACGGCGCATTCGTTGACCTGGGCGGCGTTGATGGCCTGCTGCACATCACCGACATGGCGTGGAAACGCGTTAAGCACCCAAGCGAAATCGTGAACGTGGGCGACGAAATCACTGTTAAAGTGCTGAAGTTCGACCGCGAACGTACTCGTGTATCCCTCGGCCTGAAACAGCTGGGCGAAGATCCATGGGTTGCTATCGCTAAACGTTACCCAGAAGGTACTAAACTGACTGGTCGCGTTACCAACCTGACCGACTACGGCTGCTTCGTCGAAATCGAAGAAGGCGTTGAAGGCCTGGTTCACGTTTCCGAAATGGACTGGACCAACAAAAACATCCACCCATCCAAAGTTGTTAACGTTGGTGATGTAGTGGAAGTTATGGTTCTGGATATCGACGAAGAACGTCGTCGTATCTCCCTGGGCCTGAAGCAGTGCAAAAACAACCCATGGCAGCAGTTCGCGGAAACCCACAACAAGGGCGACCGTGTTGAAGGTAAAATCAAGTCTATCACTGACTTCGGTATCTTCATCGGCCTGGACGGCGGCATCGACGGCCTGGTTCACCTGTCTGACATCTCCTGGAATGTTGCAGGCGAAGAAGCAGTACGTGAATACAAAAAAGGCGACGAAATCGCAGCAGTTGTTCTGCAGGTTGACGCAGAGCGTGAGCGTATCTCCCTGGGCGTTAAACAGCTCGCAGAAGATCCGTTCAACAACTGGGTTGCACTGAACAAGAAAGGCGCAATCGTAAACGGTAAAGTGACTGCAGTTGACGCTAAAGGCGCAACCGTAGAACTGGCTGACGGCGTTGAAGGTTACCTGCGCGCTTCTGAAGCTTCACGTGACCGCGTTGAAGATGCAACTCTGGTTCTGAGCGTAGGCGACGACGTTGAAGCTAAATTCACCGGCGTTGATCGTAAGAACCGTGCAATCAGCCTGTCTGTTCGTGCTAAAGACGAAGCTGATGAGAAAGATGCAATCGCAACTGTTAACAAACAGGAAGATGCAAACTTCTCCAACAACGCAATGGCTGAAGCTTTCAAAGCAGCTAAAGGCGAATAAGTTACTCGTAGAGTGACTTGACAGATTGCAGGATTCGTCCTGTAATCAATAACAAAGGGCGGCTACGGCCGCCCTTGTTTAAGCTGTTTAGCTAATTGGTTTGAAGGAACCGGAGGAATCATGACCAAGTCAGAATTGATTGAAAGACTTGCCAGCCAGCAATCGCATATTCCTGCGAAAGCAGTGGAAGACGCTGTAAAAGAGATGCTGGAGCATATGGCTACCACTCTTGCACAGGGTGAGCGCATTGAAATCCGCGGTTTCGGTAGTTTTTCTCTGCACTATCGTGCTCCACGTACCGGGCGTAACCCGAAGACTGGCGACAAAGTAGAGCTGGAAGGTAAATACGTTCCGCACTTCAAGCCGGGTAAAGAACTGCGCGATCGCGCCAATATTTACGGCAACTGAGTTGAGCCTGCGGGCGAAACTGAGTGACCATCAGAAAAGCACCTGCGGGTGCTTTTTTCGTTTCTCAACTCCGGATCCGGAACCCGCGCCGCAAATCTTGCAGCTCTTTGCTGCAAACCGTTGATTTACGCCAGCCTGCCTCGCAATCGCGCAATTTCACACCTGACATATCCACTCTGTGACCGCACACTGCCCTGACACAGGGAGGTGTAAATGCGTTTAACTGCATTAGCGACATGTCTGATCTTGGCTATCCTGCCACTGCTCTGGCTGCCCACGCTGCCTGCACTACCGGTTATTCAGACTATAGCGATTGCCGGACTCCTGCTCGCGTTAATTCGCCATGACATTACCCGCTACAGTGGCTTCTGGCTGCTGTTTTTTGCCTGGGGGGCGCTTGCCGCACAAAGTACGGTCTGGCCGATGCAGAATCTGACCCGAGGTCCGCAGAAAGCCGGAGTAGAGATCGTCGCGGTTGAGAGCGATACGGCGTATCGGGCCCGCATTATCCAGCTTAATGGTAAAGCAGTGGTGCCTGCGGTGGGCGTCACGTTGTATGGCAATACGCTGCCGCAGCCGGGCTGCGCCGGGCAGCGTTGGTCGATGACCTTGTCGTTACGCGCCGTACACGGGCAACTCAACGATGGCGGGTTCGATTCTCAACGCTATGCCCTGGCGCAGCATCAACCCCTGACCGGGCGTTTTACCCACGCTGAAGTGAAAGATGCCCGCTGTAGCTTACGCGCCCGCTATCTCGCCTCGCTGACAACCACGCTCTCAGCGTATAGCTGGGGGCCGGTTCTTATGGGGCTGGGCATGGGGGAGCGGCTGGCAGTCTCGGCAGACGTCAAAGACCTGATGCGGGAAACCGGTACCGCGCATCTGATGGCGATTTCGGGTTTGCACATTGCGCTGGCAGCGTCGGTTATCTGGCTTCTGGTGCGGGGTATGCAATTTTTTATCCCGGTACGCTGGATGAGCTGGCGAGCCCCGTTGGTGGCAGGGTTCTGCTTTGCCGCCTTTTACGCCTGGCTTACCGGAATGCAGCCACCCGCGTTGCGCACCGTCGTCTCACTGGGAGCCTGCCTGGCACTGCAGTTGAGCGGCCGCCTCTGGTCTCCCTGGCAGATCTGGCGAGTCTGCATCGCCGCCATTTTGCTGGCCGATCCGCTGGCCGTACTGTCGCACAGCCTGTTGCTGTCTGCCTTTGCGGTAGCGGTGCTGATTTTCTGGTATCAGTGGGTGCCTGCGCCACGCTTGTCCGCCCCATGGGCAGTCCGGGCCGGGGTTAACCTGCTGCACCTGCAGCTCGGCATGCTTTTACTGTTGCTGCCGGTGCAGATCGTCGTGTTTCATGGTTTTAGCCTTTCGTCCCTGGTCGCGAATCTGGTGGCGGTGCCGCTGGTGACTTTTATCTCGGTGCCGCTGATTTTGCTGGGGATGGGACTGCATCTTCTGCCCTGGCCGCCTGCAGAAAATATGGTCTGGATGCTTGCGGATGGTTCACTGTCGCTGCTGTTTGGATTTTTAACCACGCTGCCGGACGGCTGGATCACGGTCGATAAACGCTGGCTGTGGCTGACCCTGCTGCCGTGGGGGGCAATCATTGCCTGGCGGATGCGCGGTGCACGAACGTATCCAGTCGTGTGTATATCAGTACTGGTGCTGGCGACCAGTCCGCTTTGGCGAGAAAACAAAGCTGAGGGCTGGGCCGTGCATATGCTGGATGTCGGGCAGGGGCTGGCAATGGCAATCGAGCGTCAGGGGAGGGTGATTCTCTATGACACCGGTCCTGCATGGCCGGGTGGAGACAGCGCGCAACAGCTGATTATTCCCTGGCTACGGTGGCACCATTTACGCCCGGAGGGGGTGATTGTCAGCCATGATCACCTCGACCACATCGGTGGTCTGGTATCACTACGCAAGGCGTGGCCGGAAATGTGGATAAGAAGCCCGCTGGGCTGGGCCGGGCATGACCCCTGCATGCGCGGTGAGCGCTGGCAGTGGCGGGGCCTGACCTTCAGCGCACACTGGCCCCTCGCCACCACCCCGCAGCGCGGCAATAACGGTTCCTGCGTGGTTAAGGTTGAGGACGGCACGCATAGCCTGTTGTTAACAGGGGATATTGAGGCGCAGGGAGAAAAAGCGATGCTCAGTCGTCACTGGCAATATCTTGCGTCTACACTTATCCAGGTGCCGCACCATGGCAGCAATACCTCTTCGTCGCTTCCTCTGGTGCAGCGGGTTGGTGGGCATATCGCCCTGGTGTCTGCATCCCGCTATAACGCGTGGCGACTGCCTTCAGTAAAAGTGGCTCGCCGTTACAGAAAGGAGGGGTATATGTGGTTAACAACCCCCCGTTCAGGACAACTTACCGTCTCGTTTTCGCAACATGGCTGGCAAATCCATAGCTTACGGGATCAAATTTTGCCCCGTTGGTATCATCAGTGGTTTGGCGCGCCCGGAGATAACGGGTAGAATATGCGGCTATTTCAACAAATGCTGGTTTTTTGAATGCATAACGACAAAGATCTCTCCACGTGGCAGACCTTCCGCCGACTCTGGCCGGTGATTGCACCCTTCAGAACGGGCCTTATCGTGGCGGGCGTAGCGTTAATCCTCAACGCAGCCAGCGATACCTTCATGTTATCGCTCCTCAAACCGTTACTGGACGACGGTTTTGGTAAAACGGATCGCTCAGTGTTGCTATGGATGCCGCTGGTGGTTATCGGCCTGATGATTTTACGCGGCATCACCAGCTATATCTCCAGCTACTGCCTCTCCTGGGTATCGGGCAAAGTGGTGATGACCATGCGCCGCCGCCTGTTCAGCCACATGATGGGCATGCCGGTAGCGTTCTTTGACAAGCAGTCGACCGGTACCCTGCTGTCCCGCATCACCTACGACTCCGAGCAGGTGGCTTCCTCCTCCTCCAGCGCGCTGATCACCGTGGTGCGTGAAGGGGCCTCGATCATTGGCCTGTTCGCCCTGATGTTCTGGTACAGCTGGCAGCTGTCGCTGATCCTTATCGTGCTGGCGCCGATTGTGTCGATTGCCATCCGCGTCGTCTCGAAGCGTTTTCGCAGCATCAGTAAGAACATGCAAAACACGATGGGGCAGGTGACCACCAGCGCAGAGCAGATGCTGAAAGGCCATAAAGAGGTACTGATCTTTGGCGGCCAGGACGTTGAAACCAAGCGCTTCGATAAGGTCAGCAATAAAATGCGTCTGCAGGGGATGAAGATGGTTTCTGCCTCTTCCATTTCCGATCCGATCATTCAGCTGATTGCCTCCCTGGCGCTGGCATTCGTGCTGTATGCCGCCAGCTTCCCGAGCGTAATGGAAACCCTGACCGCCGGTACCATCACCGTGGTCTTCTCATCGATGATTGCCCTGATGCGCCCGCTGAAATCGTTAACCAACGTTAACGCCCAGTTCCAGCGCGGGATGGCAGCCTGTCAGACGCTGTTCGCTATCCTCGATTCCGAACAGGAAAAAGACGAAGGCAAACGCGTGATCGAACGCTCAACCGGCGATGTGGAATTCCGCAACGTGACCTTTACCTATCCGGGTCGCGATACGCCTGCGCTGCGCAACATCAATCTGAAGATCCCGGCAGGCAAGACCGTGGCGCTGGTGGGCCGCTCTGGCTCGGGTAAATCAACCATCGCCAGCCTGATCACCCGCTTCTACGATATTGATGAAGGTGAGATCCTGATTGATGGCCACGACCTGCGCGAATATACCCTGCAGTCGCTGCGTAATCAGGTCGCGCTGGTCTCCCAGAATGTGCATCTGTTCAACGACACCGTAGCCAATAACATCGCTTACGCCCGTACTGAAGAGTACAGCCGCGAGCAGATCGAAGCGGCGGCGCGGATGGCCTATGCCATGGACTTTATCAATAAGATGGATAACGGTCTGGATACCATTATCGGCGAAAACGGCGTGCTGCTCTCCGGCGGTCAGCGCCAGCGTATCGCCATTGCGCGTGCGCTGCTGCGTGACAGCCCAATACTGATCCTCGATGAAGCTACCTCGGCGCTGGATACCGAGTCCGAACGCGCCATCCAGTCTGCGCTGGATGAGTTGCAGAAGAACCGTACCTCGCTGGTGATCGCTCACCGCCTGTCGACCATCGAAAAAGCCGATGAAATCGTGGTGGTGGAAGATGGCTACATCGTCGAGCGGGGCAGTCATGCCGACCTGCTGGCCCATCAGGGCGTATATGCTCAGCTTCATAAGATGCAGTTTGGCGCATGATTGCTCGCATCTGGTCCGGTGAGTCTCCGCTCTGGCTGCTGCTGTTGCCGCTCTCCTGGCTGTATGGCCTGGTCAGCGGCCTCATCCGCCTGAGTTATAAAGTGGGGCTCAAACGGGCCTGGCGTGCGCCGGTGCCGGTGGTGGTGGTGGGGAACCTCACCGCTGGTGGCAATGGTAAAACGCCGGTGGTGATCTGGCTGGTGGAACAGCTGACCCAACGCGGTATTCGCGTGGGCGTTGTCTCCCGGGGATACGGCGGCAAGGCGGAGCGCTATCCGCTGCTGCTGACCGCGCAAACCACCACGGCGCAAGCGGGCGATGAGCCGGTGCTGATCTTTCAGCGCACCGGCGCGCCCGTCGCGGTTTCGCCGGTGCGTAGCGAAGCGGTGCAGGCTCTGCTGGCTCATGAAAATATCCAGATCGTCATTACCGACGATGGCCTGCAGCACTACGCCCTGGCCCGGGATAAAGAGATTGTGGTGATCGATGGCGTGCGCCGCTTTGGTAACGGCTGGTGGCTACCTGCCGGGCCAATGCGCGAGCGCGCGTCGCGTTTACAAACGGTGGATGCGGTTATCGTTAACGGCGGCACGACGCAGGCGGGAGAGATCCCCATGCAGCTGCGCCCGGGGCTTGCCGTGAACCTGCAGACCGGTGAGCGGCGCGATGTAACTGAGCTTAACAATCTGGTTGCGATGGCCGGTATCGGGCATCCCCCGCGCTTTTTCTCCACCCTGGAAGCCTGCGGCGCGACGCTTCAGAGTACGGTGCCGCTGGCTGACCACCAGGCGCTGAGCCTGGAGCAGGTTGCGGCCTTTACCGCGCCCGGCCAGACGCTGATCATGACCGAAAAAGATGCGGTGAAATGCCGCGCCTTTGCCCGGGATAACTGGTGGTATTTACCGGTTGATGCACAACTGCAGGGCGAAAAGCCTGAGCGACTGCTTCAGGAACTGATTGCCCTCGCAGGGCAGACAAATGAGGTTTCGCCCGCGCACTAACTGACAGGAAAAAGCATGGCTTTACCGCAACTCACGCTTTCAGCCGCACGTCATCTCCATCTTGCCGCCCAGGGGCTTTTGAAAAAGCCCCGTCGCCGCGCCCGGCCCGCCGATATTCTTACTACCATCCAGCGCATGTCGCTCCTGCAGATCGACACCATCAATATCGTCGCCCGCAGCCCTTATCTGGTGCTGTTCAGCCGCCTCGGCCGTTATTCACCCGACTGGCTGGATAACGCCCTGCGTCAGGGAGAGCTGATGGAGTACTGGGCGCATGAGGCGTGCTTCCTGCCGCGCAGCGACTTTGCGCTGGTGCGTCACAGAATGCTCGCCCCCGATAAAATGGGCTGGAAATACCGTCATGCCTGGATGCAGGAACATGCGGATGAAATTGAACAACTGATCGCGCATATTCAGGAGAAGGGCCCGGTTCGTTCCGCCGATTTTGAACATCCCCGCAAAGGGACGAGCGGATGGTGGGAGTGGAAACCGCACAAGCGCCATCTTGAAGGGTTGTTTACTGCCGGAAAGGTAATGGTGGTCGAAAGGCGCAACTTCCAGCGCGTTTACGATCTCACCCACCGGGTGATGCCACAGTGGGATGACCGCCGGGATATGCTGACCCAGGCGGCGGCAGAAGCCGTGATGCTGGAAAACAGCGCCCGTAGCTTAGGTCTTTTCCGCGCTCAGTGGTTAGCCGACTATTACCGCCTGCGCCAGCCGGTGCTGGCGCCACTGCTTGAGCGCTGGCAGGCGCAGCAGCAGGTCGTTCGCGTCGAGGTTGAGTCCCTGGGCGAGATGTGGCTGCATAGCGATCTGCTGCCGCTGCTTCCCCTCGCCCTGGAGGGGAAACTCACCGCGACCCACAGCGCTGTCCTGTCGCCGTTTGATCCGGTGGTCTGGGATCGCAAGCGCGCGGAGCAGCTGTTTAATTTCAGCTATCGGCTGGAGTGCTACACCCCGGCTCCGAAACGTCAGTATGGTTATTTCGTCCTGCCGCTGCTGCATAAAGGGCAACTGGCGGGGCGGATGGATGCCAAAATGCACCGTAAAACCGGCGAGCTTGAGGTCATTGCGCTTTATCTGGAAGAGGGCGTTAGGATCGGCGCTGGGCTGGAAAAAGGGCTCATCACGGCAATCAGTGATTTTGCGGGCTGGCAGGGGGCAACACGCATCGTGACAGGCCATCTGCCCGACGGCCTTTTCCAGGCCTGTCGAAGTGGCTGGGAAATAGACGCGGTCTGAAAAAGGAATATGGTAAGCTTTACCGATTATTGATACGGAGGAACTATGGATCACCGTTTACTGGAAATTATTGCCTGCCCGGTGTGCAACGGCAAACTCTACTACAGCCAGGATAAGCAGGAGTTAATCTGCAAACTGGATAGCCTGGCCTTTCCCCTGCGCGACGGCATTCCCGTCCTGCTGGAAACCGAAGCCCGTTCGCTGGCGGCTGAAGAGAGCAAACCATGAGTTTTGTTGTCATTATTCCGGCTCGCTTTGCCTCCACGCGTCTGCCGGGTAAACCGCTGGTCGATATCAACGGCAAGCCGATGATCGTGCATGTGCTTGAACGTGCGCGTGAGTCCGGCGCGGAGCGGATCATTGTCGCCACCGATCATGAAGACGTGGCGCGTGCGGTGGAAGCCGCGGGCGGCGAAGTGTGCATGACCCGCGCCGATCACCAGTCCGGTACCGAGCGTCTGGCTGAAGTGGTTGAAAAATGCGGCTTCAGCGACGACACGGTGATTGTTAACGTGCAGGGCGATGAGCCGATGATCCCGGCGGTCATTATTCGTCAGGTAGCTGAAAACCTGGCCCAGCGTCAGGTGGGTATGGCGACGCTGGCCGTGCGGGTTCACAGTGCGGAAGAAGCTTTCAACCCGAACGCCGTGAAGGTGGTGCTGGACGCCGAAGGCTATGCGCTCTATTTCTCCCGCGCCACCATTCCCTGGGATCGCGATCGTTTTGCTGAATCCCGGGATAACATTGGCGACACTATCCTGCGTCATCTGGGCATTTATGGCTATCGTGCCGGCTTTATCCGCCGATACGTCACCTGGCAGCCGAGCCCGCTGGAAAACATCGAAATGCTCGAGCAGCTGCGTGTGCTGTGGTACGGCGAGAAGATCCATGTCGCCGTCGCGCACGAAGTGCCGGGTACAGGCGTTGATACGCCGGAAGATCTGGCCCGCGTTCGCGCTGAGCTGCGTTAATCCCCGCTATCCCCTCTTCTGAGGGGATTTTTTTGCCTCGTTTTTCTGAATTTCTGCTACAGAATCGTCTCATAAGAGTGACATCCGCCCGTCAGGCGCTCATTATAAAAGCAGTAGTCTTAATGGGGGTAATCTCAAAATGGAACAGCTGCGAGCCGAACTCAGCCATCTGCTGGGTGAAAAACTGAGCCGTGTGGAATGCGTGCATGAAAAGGCGGATACCACGCTGTGGTCGTTGTACGACAGTCAGGGAAACCCCATGCCGCTTCTGGCGCGAAGCTTCTCTACGCCGGACGTTGCCCGCCAGCTGGCATGGAAAATCTCCATGCTGGCCCGCAGCGGCACGGTCAGAATGCCAACGGTGTATGGCGTGATGACCCATGAGGAACATCCCGGTCCTGACGTCCTGCTGATTGAACGCCTGCGCGGCGTTCCGGTAGAAGCCCCCGCGCGCACGCCGCAACGCTGGGAGCAACTTAAGGATCAGATTGTCGAAGCGCTGCTTGCCTGGCACCGGATGGACAGCGGCGGGCTGGTCGGTGCGGTGGACAGCACCCAGGAAAACCTCTGGCCGCTCTGGTATCGCCAGCGGGTCGAGGTGCTGTGGGGAACGCTGAATCAGTACCACAACACCGGACTGACCATGCAGGATAAACGGATCCTGTTTCGCACCCGGGAGTGCCTGCCCGCCCTGTTTGAGGGGTTCAACGACAACAGCGTGCTGATCCACGGTAATTTTACCCTGCGCAGCATGCTCAAGGATCCGCGCAGCGATCAGCTACTGGCGATGGTCGGCCCCGGGGTGATGCTGTGGGCCCCCCGGGAGTATGAGCTGTTTCGCCTGAGCGAGAGCGGACAGGCGGAGGATTTACTCTGGCACTATCTGCAGCGCGCGCCGGTATCAGAGGCGTTCGTCTGGCGGCGCTGGCTGTATATGCTGTGGGACGAAGTGGCGCAACTGGTGAATACCGGGCGCTTTAGCCGCGCCAGCTTCGACCTGGCCTCGAAATCACTGCTCCCCTGGCTCGCCTGACGCGCCTTTCAGCCACTGCCAGACGCGCCCGAGGGTCTCATAGCCCACGCGATCGCTGTGCATCAGCCATACCGGGGACGGAATAATCCGTTCCCACGGGTTGAGCGGGGCGCTGATGGCCAGCTGGTTCGCGGGCGCGGGCAGCGGATGCAGTCCCTGACGCTCAAAGAAGATCATCGCCCGCGGCAGATGGGAGGCCGACGTCACCAGCAGGAACGGGGCATCGCCAATCGCCTGCTTCACCGCCGCGGCCTCCTCCTCGGTATCTTTCGGGCTGTCGAGGGTGATAATCGCCTCGCGCGGCACGCCCAGCGACTGCGCCACGCGCGCCCCCGCTTCGGCGGTACTCACCGGATTGCTCTGCGCCGCTGCCCCGGTAAAGATCATCTTCGACCCCGGATTAGCCAGCCACAGCCGCATCCCCTCGTTGAGGCGCGGCAGGCTGTTGTTGATCAGATTCGAGCTCGGGGCCCAGTCAGGATCCCAGGTATAGCCCCCACCGAGCACCACGATGTACTCAACTTTTTGATCTCCCTGCCATGTAGGGTATTTGTCTTCCACCGGACGTAACAGCCCGTCAGCCACCGGCTGCAGGCTCAGCAGCGTGAGCACCAGCCAGCCTGCCGTAATCAAAATTTTGCCGGTTTTCTGGTAGCGGCTGACCCACAGCAACCCCAGGCCCAGCGCGATGCACAGCAGAAGAAGAGGGAGGGGAAGCATCATGCCGCCAATATATTTTTTTAGGGTAAAAAGCATCCTTTCTGGCTCCTTTTTTGACCATATAGCCGATGATTGTCAGCGATATTACACCAGAGAGGTTCATTCTCCGCCCGGCTGTGACAAAATAGCGGTTTTGCAGTTAGCGGGTGGAGCTCTCCCAATGCGGGATCGCAATTTTGATGACATCGCGGAAAAGTTTGCCCGCAATATTTACGGCACGACCAAAGGCCGGCTGCGGCAGACGATCCTCTGGCAGGATCTGGACATCCTGCTGGCCAATTTTGGCGAGAAGAAACTGCGTGTCCTCGACGCTGGTGGCGGTGAAGGCCAGACGGCGATAAAGATGGCTGAACGTGGACATCACGTCATCCTTTGCGATCTCTCGGCGGAGATGATCGCCCGCGCCGAAAGCGCCGCGGCGGAAAAAGGTGTGAGCGATAACATGCAATTTATACATTGCGCCGCTCAGGACATCGCACAACATTTGGAAACCCCGGTTGATCTGATATTGTCTCATGCGGTGCTGGAATGGGTCGCCGACCCCCAGGCGCTGCTGAAGACGCTGTGGTCGATACTGCGCCCTGGCGGCGCGCTGTCGCTGATGTTCTACAACGCCAACGGCCTGTTGATGCGTAACGTGCTGGTGGGTAATTTCGGTTATGTGCAGCAGGGCATGTACAAAAAGAAACGCCGCACGCTGTCACCGGACTTTCCGCGCGACCCGCAGCAGGTTTATAGCTGGCTGGAAACCGCCGGCTGGCAGATTACCGGGAAAACCGGCATAAGGGTGTTTCATGATTATCTTCGCGATAAACAGAAGCAGCATGACTGCTTTGACGCCCTGACAGAATTAGAGACGCGGTACTGTCGCCAGGAGCCATACATTAGCCTTGGCCGTTATATACATGTCACCGCGCACAAGCCGCAGAGCAAGGATAACTTATGAGTGAATTTTCCCAGACAGTCCCCGAACTGGTTGCCTGGGCCCGAAAAAACGATTTCTCCCTCTCGCTGCCGGTAGACAGACTCTCTTTTCTGCTGGCGGTCGCCACGCTGAACAGCGAACGGCTGGATGGAGAAATGAGCGAGGGCGAACTGGTGGACGCGTTCCGCCACGTCAGTGATGCGTTTGAGCAAACCAGCGAAACCATTAATGTGCGTGCCAATAACGCGATTAACGATATGGTGCGTCAACGTCTGCTGAACCGCTTTACCAGCGAACTGGCGGAAGGGAATGCCATTTATCGCCTGACGCCACTGGGCATCGGCATTACCGACTACTACATTCGCCAGCGCGAATTCTCGACCCTGCGCCTCTCGATGCAGCTCTCCATCGTGGCGGGCGAACTGAAGCGTGCGGCCGATGCCGCCGACGAAGACGGCGACGAGTTCCACTGGCACCGCAACGTCTACGCGCCGCTGAAATATTCCGTGGCCGAGATTTTCGACAGCATCGATCTGACCCAGCGCATCATGGACGAACAGCAGCAGCTGGTGAAAGACGATATCGCCCAACTGCTGAACAAAGACTGGCGCGCGGCGATATCCAGCTGTGAAATGCTGCTGTCAGAAACCTCCGGCACCCTGCGTGAACTGCAGGATACCCTGGAGGCGGCGGGCGACAAGCTGCAGGCCAACCTGCTGCGCATCCAGGATGCCACCCTGGCCCATGACAACCTGCATTTTGTTGATCGTCTGGTCTTCGACCTGCAAAGCAAGCTGGACCGCATTATTAGCTGGGGCCAGCAGGCGATTGACCTGTGGATCGGCTACGACCGTCACGTGCATAAATTTATCCGTACCGCTATCGATATGGATAAAAACCGCGTGTTCGCCCAGCGTCTGCGCCAGTCGGTACAGACCTATTTTGATGCGCCGTGGGCATTGACCTACGCCAGCGCCGACCGTCTGCTCGATATGCGTGACGAAGAGATGAGCCTGCGCGACGAAGAGGTTACCGGCGAGCTGCCAGCCGATCTGGAATATGAAGAATTCAACGAAATTCGGGAACAACTTGCGGCAATGATCGAGGAGCAGCTGGCGATTTTTAAAGCCAAAAACACGCCGCTGGATCTCGGTCTGGTGGTGCGTGACTACCTCGCACAATACCCGCGCGCCCGCCATTTCGATATTGCCCGCATCGTGGTCGATCAGGCGGTACGCCTGGGCGTCGCGCAAGCAGATTTCACCGGCCTGCCGCCAAAGTGGCAGCCGATTAACGATTACGGAGCCAAGGTACAGGCGCATGTCATTGACAAATATTGAACACGTGATGCCAGTTAAACTGGCCCAGGCGCTGGCAAATCCGATCTTTCCGGCGCTGGACAGCCAGCTGCGTGCCGGTCGTCACATTGGTCTCGACGAGCTGGATAATCACGCTTTTTTGATGGATTTTCAGGAATACCTGGAAGAGTTTTACGCCCGCTATAACGTGGAGCTGATCCGCGCCCCGGAAGGGTTCTTCTATCTGCGCCCGCGCTCCACCACGCTGATTCCGCGCTCGGTGCTCTCCGAGCTGGACATGATGGTCGGGAAGATCCTCTGCTACCTCTATCTCAGCCCGGAGCGCCTGGCTAACGAAGGCATCTTCACCCAGCAGGAGCTCTATGACGAGCTGTTGACCCTGGCTGACGAAGGCAAGCTGCTGAAGCTGGTGAACAACCGCTCCACCGGCTCTGACGTAGACCGTCAGAAATTACAGGAAAAAGTGCGCTCCTCCCTGAACCGTCTGCGCCGTCTGGGGATGGTGTGGTTTATGGGCCATGACAGCAGCAAATTCCGCATCACCGAATCGGTATTCCGCTTCGGTGCTGACGTACGTGCAGGCGATGACGCCCGCGAAGCGCAGCTGCGCATGATCCGTGATGGCGAAGCGATGCCGGTGGAAAACCATCTGCAGCTCAATGACGAGCATGAAGACACTCAGCCGGATAGCGGGGAGGAAGAGTAATGATTGAACGCGGTAAGTTTCGCTCACTGACGCTGGTTAACTGGAACGGTTTCTTTGCCCGCACCTTTGATCTCGATGAGCTGGTGACCACGCTCTCGGGCGGTAACGGGGCAGGGAAATCCACCACCATGGCGGCATTCGTCACGGCGCTGATCCCTGACTTAACCCTGCTGCACTTCCGTAACACCACCGAGGCCGGTGCCACCAGCGGTTCGCGCGATAAGGGCCTGCACGGTAAGCTGAAAGCGGGTGTCTGTTATTCCGTGCTGGACGTGATCAACTCCCGTCATCAGCGCGTGGTGGTTGGCGTCCGTTTACAGCAGGTCGCCGGTCGCGACCGTAAAGTGGACATCAAACCCTTTGCCATTCAGGGGCTGCCGACCTCCGTCCAGCCAACCGCGCTGCTGACGGAAACCCTGAACGAACGCCAGGCGCGCGTGCTCACGCTCCAGGAGCTGAAAGACAAGCTGGAAGCCATAGAGGGCGTACAGTTCAAGCAGTTCAACTCCATTACCGATTACCACTCGCTGATGTTCGATCTGGGCATCGTCGCGCGCCGTCTGCGCTCCGCATCAGACCGCAGCAAATACTATCGCCTGATTGAGGCCTCGCTCTACGGCGGGATCTCCAGCGCCATTACCCGCTCCCTGCGTGACTACCTGTTACCGGAAAACAGCGGCGTGCGTAAGGCCTTCCAGGATATGGAAGCGGCGCTGCGTGAGAACCGCATGACGCTGGAAGCGATCCGCGTGACCCAGTCGGACCGCGATCTGTTCAAGCACCTGATCAGCGAAGCCACCAACTACGTGGCCGCCGACTATATGCGCCACGCCAACGAGCGCCGTATTCATCTCGATCAGGCCCTGGAGTATCGCCGCGAGCTGCTTACTTCACGCCAGCAGCTGGCGTCCGAGCAGTACAAACACGTTGAAATGGCCCGCGAGCTCTCCGAGCATAACGGGGCGGAAGGGGATCTGGAGGCCGATTACCAGGCCGCCAGCGATCACCTGAACCTGGTCCAGACCGCGCTGCGTCAGCAGGAAAAAATCGAGCGCTATGAAGCGGATCTCGATGAGCTGCAAATTCGTCTCGAAGAGCAGAACGAAGTGGTGGCGGAAGCCGCCGACAAGCAGGAAGAGAACGAAGTCCGGGCCGAAGCCGCCGAGCTGGAAGTGGATGAGCTGAAAAGCCAGCTCGCTGACTATCAGCAGGCGCTGGACGTGCAGCAAACCCGCGCCATTCAGTACAACCAGGCGCTGCAGGCGCTGGAGCGCGCGAAAGCGCTCTGTCATCTGCCGGATCTGACGCCTGAGAGCGCGGATCAGTGGCTGGAAACTTTCCAGGCCAAAGAGCAGGAAGCAACCGAAAAACTGCTGAACCTCGATCAGAAAATGAGCGTGGCGCAAACCGCGCACAGCCAGTTTGAACAGGCTTACCAGCTGGTGGCGGCGATTAACGGTCCGCTGGCGCGCGCTGAGGCGTGGGAAGTGGCCCGCGAGCTGCTGCGTGATGGCGTGAACCAGCGTCACCAGGCTGAGCAGGTTCAGCCGCTGCGTATGCGTCTGAACGAGCTGGAACAACGCCTGCGTGAACAGCAGGAGGCGGAACGCCTGCTGGCCGAGTTCTGTAAGCGTCACGGCAAACGGGTCGATATTGACGATCTGGAAGGCTTACATCAGGAGCTGGAAGCCCGCATCGCGTCGCTGTCCGACAGCGTCTCCAGCGCCAGCGAACAGCGCATGGCGCTGCGTCAGGAGCTGGAGCAGCTGCAGTCGCGTATTCAGACGCTGATGCAGCGCGCCCCAGTCTGGCTGGCGGCCCAGAGCAGCCTCAGCCAGCTGAGCGAGCAGTGCGGCGAAGAGTTCGAATCCAGCCAGGACGTGACGGAATATCTGCAGCAGTTGCTGGAGCGCGAGCGCGAAGCCATTGTTGAACGTGATGAAGTGGGCGCGCGCAAGCGGGCGGTCGATGAAGAGATCGAACGTTTAAGCCAGCCGGGCGGGGCGGAAGACGCCCGTCTGAACACCCTGGCAGAACGCTTTGGCGGCGTGCTGCTGTCAGAAATTTATGACGACGTCAGCCTGGAAGATGCGCCGTATTACTCCGCGCTCTACGGCCCGTCCCGCCACGCTATCGTGGTGCCGGATCTGTCGCTGATCGCCGACCAGCTTGAAGGGTTGGAAGATTGCCCGGAAGATCTCTATCTGATCGAAGGGGATCCGCAGTCGTTCGATGACAGCGTATTTGGCGTCGATGAGCTGGAAAAAGCGGTGGTGGTGAAAATCGCCGATCGCCAGTGGCGTTACTCGCGCTTCCCGTCGCTGCCGCTGTTTGGCCGCGCCGCGCGTGAAAGCCGTATTGAGAGCCTGCACACCGAGCGTGAAGCGCTGTCTGAACGCTTTGCCACGCTCTCGTTTGACGTCCAGAAAACCCAGCGTCTGCACCAGGCGTTCAGCCGCTTTATCGGCAGCCATCTTGCCGTGGCCTTTGAAGCCGATCCGGAAGCCGAAATCCGCAAGTTCACCACGCGCCGTAGCGAGCTTGAACGCGCGATTTCAGCCCACGAAAACGACAACCAGCAGAGCCGCGTCCAGTTCGAGCAGGCCAAAGAGGGCGTCGCTGCCCTGAACCGCATTCTGCCGCGCCTCAATTTGCTGGCGGACGACACCCTCGCCGATCGCGTGGATGAGATCCAGGAGCGTCTCGACGAAGCTCAGGAAGCCGCGCGCTTTGTGCAGCAGTACGGCAACCAGCTGGCGAAGCTCGAGCCGATGCTCTCCGTTCTGCAGAGCGACCCGGAACAGTTCGAACAGCTGAAAGAAGATTACGCCTGGTCACAGCAGGTTCAGCGCGAAGCCCGTCAGCAGGCCTTTGCCCTGACCGAAGTTTCCCAGCGCCGGGCGCACTTCAGCTACTCCGATTCGGCTGAGATGCTCAACGGCAACAGCGATCTGAACGAGAAGCTGCGCCAGCGTCTGGAGCAGGCGGAAACGGAACGTACCCGCGCCCGTGAGGCGATGCGTAGCCATGCTGCCCAGCTGAGCCAGTACAACCAGGTACTGGCGTCGCTGAAAAGCTCCTATGACACCAAGAAAGAGCTGCTGACCGACCTGCATAAAGAGCTGCAGGATATCGGCGTGCGTGCCGACAGCGGGGCAGAGGAGCGGGCACGCATTCGTCGTGACGAACTGCATGCCCAGCTCAGCAATAACCGTGCGCGTCGCAATCAGCTTGAAAAAGCGCTCACCTTCTGCGAAGCGGAGATGGACAACCTGACCCGTCGTCTGCGCAAGCTGGAGCGTGACTATCACGAGAAGCGCGAGCAGGTCGTGACCGCCAAAGCGGGCTGGTGTGCCGTGATGCGGATGGTGAAAGACAACGGGGTTGAACGTCGTCTGCACCGTCGCGAGCTGGCCTATCTCTCCGGCGATGAGCTGCGTTCCATGTCGGATAAGGCGCTGGGCGCGCTGCGTCTGGCGGTGGCGGATAACGAACACCTGCGCGATGTGCTGCGCATGTCCGAAGATCCGAAGCGTCCTGAACGTAAAATTCAGTTCTTCGTGGCGGTGTATCAGCATCTGCGCGAGCGCATTCGCCAGGATATCATCCGCACCGATGACCCGGTTGAAGCCATTGAACAGATGGAGATCGAGCTGGGCCGTCTGACGGAAGAGCTCACCTCCCGCGAGCAGAAGCTGGCCATCAGCTCCCGCAGCGTGGCCAACATCATCCGTAAAACGATCCAGCGCGAACAGAACCGTATCCGCCAGCTCAACCAGGGCCTGCAGAGCGTGTCGTTCGGCCAGGTTAACAGCGTGCGACTGAACGTTAACGTGCGTGAAGCCCACGCCACGCTGCTGGACGTGCTGGCCGAGCAGCACGAGCAGCATCAGGATCTGTTCAACAGCAACCGCCTGACCTTCTCCGAAGCGCTGGCGAAGCTGTATCAGCGTCTGAATCCGCAGATCGACATGGGCCAGCGCACGCCGCAAACCATCGGTGAGGAGCTGCTGGACTACCGCAACTATCTCGAGATGGAAGTGGAAGTTAACCGTGGCTCCGACGGCTGGCTGCGCGCAGAATCCGGTGCCCTGTCCACCGGTGAAGCGATCGGTACCGGGATGTCGATTCTCGTGATGGTGGTCCAGAGCTGGGAAGATGAATCCCGCCGTCTGCGCGGCAAGGATATTTCGCCGTGCCGCCTGCTGTTCCTCGATGAGGCGGCGCGTCTGGATGCCCGCTCTATCGCCACGCTGTTTGAGCTGTGCGATCGTCTGGATATGCAGCTGATTATCGCGGCGCCGGAAAACATTAGCCCGGAGAAAGGGACCACCTACAAACTGGTGCGTAAGGTCTACCAGAACAGCGAGCACGTGCACGTTGTTGGTCTGCGCGGTTTTGCCCCGCAGCCCCCGGAATCCCTTCCCGGCACGGCTGATGCCATTTGAGGATTCTGAAAGTTAACCATGGCGGCCCCGGGGCCGCCCTTTTTTTATCCCTTGAGCTTGTACTGGCGGCTGCGTTAACTTTAAACTTCTTTACATAAGGTAAGGCTGGTGCCGTTCTGCCTTCCTATAATGAAGTGAAGCCCCGGTGATGAGGGCGTGACGTACAGCAAACAGGGGGCAAGGGATGTTGCTGAATAAAATGTATGGTCGTCGGCTGTCGGCGCTGAGTTTGTGCCTGACGGTTTTAGTTGCTCCACTGTTTAATGCCCGGGCCGATGAGCCCGAACTGGTTCCTGTCGACAGCTCCGCCACTATGGGCGCACAGCCTACGTCGCTGTCGCAGCCGCTGGAACAATCGCCTGCTACCGCCATGATGGCCGGTATCCAGCCGCTGCCAGCGGATGTTAACGCGGAACAGCGCCGCCAGGAGCTGATCGCGGCCCTGCCTGCCGGTTACACTCCGGCTTATCTCAATCAACTGACGCTGCTGTATGCTGCACGCGACATGAAGCCCATGTGGGACGATCGTGAAGCCGTGCGTGCGTTCCAGCAGCAGCTTGCCGAAGTCGCTATCGCCGGTTTTCAGCCGCAGTTTACCGCCTGGGTTGAGCTGCTGACCCAGCCTGCCGTCACCGGGATGGCGCGTGACGTGGTGCTCTCCGATGCGATGATGGGCTACCTGCAGTTTGTGGCAGGGATCCCGGTCAACGGTAACCGCTGGCTCTACAGCAATAAACCTTACAAGCTGGCGACGCCGCCGCTGTCGGTGATCAACCAGTGGCAGCTGGCGCTGGATAACGGCACGGTGCCGCATTTCATTGCCGGGCTTGCCCCGTCGCACCCGCAGTATGCGATTATGCACCAGTCGCTGCTGCAGCTGGTGGCTGACACGCAGCCCTGGCCACAGCTACAGAGCACGGCCAAACTGAGCCCCGGGCAGTGGAGCAGCGACGTGCCGGCATTGCGTGAAATCCTCAAACGCTCAGGCGTGATTGACGGCGGGCCAAAAATTGCCCTGCCGGGTGACGATCCCCAGAGTGTGGTCGTCAGTCCGTCGGCTCCGGCGGTCGAGAAGAAAAAGAAATCTCTCTCCAGCAAGCCGGCCGCCTACGACCGGAGTCTGGTTGAGGCGGTAAAAGCCTTCCAGACCAGCCAGGGGCTGGGTGCTGATGGCGTTATTGGTCAGGGAACGCGCGATGCGCTGAATATGACGCCTGCCCAGCGTGCCGGAGTGCTGGCGCTGAATATCCAGCGTCTGCGTCTGCTGCCGGGAACCTTGTCTACCGGCATCATGGTAAATATTCCGGCCTTTTCGCTGGTCTATTATCAGAACGGCAGCGAGGTGCTGGCCTCACGAGTGATTGTCGGTCGTCCGGATCGCAAAACGCCAATGATGAGCAGCGCCCTGAATAACGTGGTGGTTAACCCGCCGTGGAACGTGCCGCCTACGCTGGCGCGCAAAGATATCCTGCCGAAGGTGTGGAACGATCCGGGTTATCTTGAACGCCACAACTATACGGTACTGCGCGGCTGGAACAGTAAAGAGGCGATTGATCCGTGGCGCGTAGACTGGGCGACCATCACGCCTGCGAATCTGCCTTTCCGCTTCCAGCAGGCACCCGGGGCGCACAACTCCCTGGGCCGGTATAAGTTCAATATGCCCAGCTCGGATGCGATCTATCTGCACGATACCCCTAACCACAACCTGTTCCAGAAGGATGTTCGCGCGCTGAGTTCCGGCTGCGTGCGCGTCAATAAGGCGTCAGAGCTGGCAAATATGTTGTTACAGGATGCGGGCTGGAACGACACACGTATCTCCGACGCGCTGAAGCAGGGCGACACGCGATATGTGAATATCCGCCAGAATATTCCGGTTAATCTGTACTATCTGACCGCCTTCGTTGGCAAGGATGGCCGGACCCAGTATCGTACAGATATTTACAATTATGATGAGACTGCCCGGTCTAACACACAAATCCTGACCAAAGCAGAACAATTAATCAGGTAAATGAAGAAGTTCGGACAATTCTGGTAGCCTGAGTGGAAAAATAAACGGGGCATTGCGGCTGCAAGCCCCGTATTTCCTGGGTTGTGGTGCCTTGACGATGACAGGTTTGCCCGGTAATGTGCCCTTCGTGCGCTGTAAAGCATCTATACGATAACATTGACCTGTAGACCTGATTACCATGGACAAATTCGACGCAAATCGCCGTAAGTTATTGGCGTTAGGTGGCCTTGCGCTGGGCGCGGCCATCTTACCCACGCCATCATTTGCCACGCTCTCTACCCCTCGACCACGCATTTTGACGCTAAATAACCTGCATACAGGTGAGTCAATAAAAGCCGAGTTTTTTGATGGTCGGGGCTATATTCAGGACGAATTAGCCAAGCTGAATCATTTCTTCCGTGATTTCCGCGCTAATAAAGTCAAAGCCATCGATCCAGGATTATTCGATCAGCTTTACCGCCTGCAGGGTTTGCTGGGCACCCGCAAACCCGTACAGCTCATTTCCGGTTATCGCTCTCTTGATACCAATAATGAATTACGCGCCCACAGCCGCGGTGTAGCGAAAAAAAGCTATCACACCAAAGGGCAGGCGATGGATTTTCATATTGAAGGCGTTTCGTTAGCCAATGTTCGCAAAGCTGCGTTATCTATGCGCGCAGGTGGTGTAGGATATTACCCACGTAGCAACTTTGTGCATATTGATACCGGGCCATTGCGGCACTGGTAATAACAAATCAGGAGCAGTATGAACTATCGTATTATTCCGGTCACCGCGTTTTCCCAGAACTGTTCGCTTATCTGGTGTGAACAAACCAAACTGGCAGCCCTGGTCGATCCCGGTGGCGATGCAGAGAAGATCAAACAGGAAGTCGCTGCCGCTGGCGTGACTTTAATGCAGATCCTGCTGACCCACGGCCATCTCGATCACGTAGGCGCAGCGGCTGAACTGGCGCAGCACTATGGCGTGCCGGTGATTGGCCCGGAAAAAGAAGATGAGTTCTGGCTGCAGGGATTACCGGCCCAAAGCCGCATGTTTGGTCTTGATGAATGTCTGCCGCTGACCCCGGATCGCTGGCTGAATGAAGGCGAGAGCGTAAACGTAGGTAATGTGACGCTACAGGTCTTGCATTGCCCGGGCCATACGCCTGGCCACATCGTCTTCTTTGATGACCAGTCGCGTCTGCTGATTTCCGGCGACGTGATCTTCAAAGGCGGTGTAGGGCGCAGTGATTTCCCGCGTGGGGATCATGGTCAGCTGATTCGCTCAATTAAAGAGAAATTATTACCGCTGGGCGATGATGTCACCTTTATCTCCGGCCACGGCCCAATGTCGACGCTGGGCTACGAACGGCTGCACAACCCGTTCCTGCAGGATGAAATGCCGGTCTGGTAAAGAAGAATTGAAAAAGCCTGCTTTGAGCAGGCTTTTTTTTGCCCGGCGGCGCTAACGCTTGCACGGGCCAGGGTGATCTTTTGTAGGTCGGGTAAGCGATAGCGCCACCCGACACAGTTTTTACAGCACCGCGACAATCGCTTCGCACAGTGGCGCCATGTTATCTGGCGTCATACCCGCCACGTTCACACGACCTGATGCCACCGCGTACACGCCAAACTCTTCGCGCAGACGCAGAACCTGCTCTTTGGTCAGGCCGCTGAATGAGAACATGCCGTTCTGCTTGATGATAAAGCTGAAGTCGCGATCCGCGCCTTTTTCCGCCAGGGTGTTCACGAACAGCTGACGCATGCGCTGGATGCGCTGGCGCATATCGTTCAGTTCCTGTTCCCAGATGGCGCGCAGGGCGTCATTGCTGAGGATGGTCGCAACCACAGACGCACCGTGAGCCGGTGGGTTAGAGTAGTTGGCACGAATAACGGATTTCATCTGGCTGAACGCACGGTCAACGGTCTGCTCATCGGAAGCGACCAGCGTACAGGCGCCTACACGTTCGTTGTACAGACCGAAGTTCTTGGAGTAGGAGCTGGCAACAATCAGCTCTTTATGGACTGCTGCAAAGGCGCGCAGACCTTCAGCATCCTCTTCCAGACCACGGGCAAAGCCCTGGTAAGCGAAGTCGAACAGCGGCAGCCAGCCTTTTTCAACGGAGAGCTTCGCCAGCTGTTCCCACTGCTCAAGCGTAGGATCGATGCCGGTTGGGTTATGGCAGCAGCCGTGGAACAGAACTACATCGCCCGCCTGGGCTTCGCTCAGGCTGGACAGCAGGCCGTCGAAATCCAGGGAGTGGTTCGCCGCATCGTAATAAGCATATTCACGCACTTCCAGACCCGCAGAGTTAAAGACGCTCTTGTGGTTCGGCCAGCTCGGGTTGCTCACCCACACGGTTTTAACGCCGGTATTTTTAGCGAGGAAATCCGCCGCCACACGCAGTGCGCCAGTACCGCCAGGGGTCTGCGCCGTGCGGGCACGTTTATCGCTGACAATCGCGCTGCCTTTGCCGAACAGCAGTTCCTGCGTGCAACGGCCAAATTCCGGAATACCATCGATGCCGAGGTAGTTTTTGGTATTTTCATTTTCCAGCAGATACTGCTCAGCCTTTTTAACGCTGGTCAGTACCGGGGTCTTGCCGGTCTCATCTTTATAGACACCAATACCCAGGTTAATTTTTCCAGGGCGGTCATCGGCACGAAACAGATCGGCCAGGCCCAGAATAGGGTCGGCAGGGGCGGCGGTAATGTTCTCAAACATGACGAAGTTCCATTGTGGTTACGGAAGTGAAATCCGCTATCAGGTTAACGATAGTTCTACAAAATGCCAACCGTTTGCTACAAAAAGCGTGCGGCTTTTCAAAAGTCGCCATTTTTAGCTTTCAGGCATAAAAAAACAGGGCCGAAGCCCTGTTTTTTAGACATATAACAAAGTGGTGTACTGATTAGAACTGGTAAACGATACCTACACCCGCATGGTCGTCGGTAGACAGGCCAGTTGCTTCAGCGTAGTTGTTGTCATCCAGCAGGTTGAAGCGGTACGCAGCGTACACGTTCATGTTCTTGTTGAAGTAGTACCAGGTACCCACTTCTACGTATTTAACCAGGTCAGCATCGCCGCCGCTGAAACCGTTACGAGCGGTCAGATCTTTACCTTTGGACTGTACGTAGCCCACGGATGGACGCAGACCGAAGTCGAACTGGTACTGAACCACAGCTTCGAAGTTCTGAGTTTTGTTAGCGAATTCGCCGTCATTTTCACGGGTCATGTTCTGAGATTCGCCGTACATTACCGCTGCGTACAGGTTGTTTGCATCATACTTCAGGGAGGTTGCCCAGCCTTCAGCACGTTCGCCTTTACCGTCTGCACTCTGCGCAGTAGAGCGGTCTGAGTTAGAGTAGGCTGCGGTTACGTTGAAACCTTCAGCGAAGTCATAGCCCAGAGAGTAGCTGCCGCCGTCGCCGTTCTGACGGCTGGTGGTGTGGCCAGATTCGTTTTTACCCTGGTACTGCAGACCCAGCGCCAGGCCATCAACCAGACCGAAGAAGTCAGAGTTACGGTAGGTAGCCAGACCGGTGCTACGTCCAGTCATGAAGTTGTCGGTTGCAGCCAGGGAGTCGCCGACCCAGATAACGAACATATCGGTTGAAGCCAGCGCATCATAGAACACGCCGTAGTTACGACCATAATCGAATGAACCAATCTCACCGGCTTTCAGGCCTGCGAATGCCAGACGGGTTTTAGTACCCTGAGCGCCTTCCTGAGCGGAAGCGTCCATGTTGTATTCCCACTGACCATAACCGGCCAGTTGGTCATTAATCTGAGTTTCACCTTTGAAGCCGATACGCGCATAGGTGGTGTCACCGTTATCGGAATCACCGTTGGTGGTCCACTGGTGTTCGCCTACTGCTTTACCATAGAAGTCCAGCTTGTTACCGTTTTTGTTATAGATTTCTGCTGCGTTAGCTGCACCGGCTACCAGCAGGGCAGGGATAACCACTGCCAGGATATTGCGCTTCATCATTATTTATTACCCTCATTGGTTTTTTTATGACACTCGCCACTGCCGTCAATAAATTCTGTCAATAAATATTTCCGGAACTATTGATGAGAGTTTGGTGTCTTTATGTATCTGACAGGCATCTTTCCATTCAAATAAACGTTTCGCTACTCTGAAAGTGCTACAAACATCAAGAATCGGTTACAATAAGAAAATATGTGTAACTAAATGTGAATTTTAAGGAGCTTTGTGAGGGACCTCAAAGTTCAGAGTTGAATGGCTAAAATTAAAGCTTCACTAATTCTATCTATATGAATTGCTTATCTTAAATTTAGATAATAACTTTTTTTATGATCCGAAGCATTAGCGCACTATTTTTCTTATCTTTGGAAATAGACATCTGGATAGCCGGGATTTTGCACAAAAAGTGTGCTAATGCTTGAGATAAGTATTAGGCGCAATAAGAATAGGGTTTATTTTGTGTTCAAAGATGTTTCATGGAAATAAAGCGTAACACTGGAGAGGATCTGGCGGGGTTGCACTTTAAAGACGCTGACTTTCGACTGACATAAGTTGACAGTGCAGAATAAAATAATGGCCAGCATTAGCTGGCCATTGTGTAGTGAGGGATTAGAACGTTGCGTTGCGCGGGGTGCGCGGGAATGGAATCACATCACGCACGTTCTGAACACCGGTAACATAGGCAATCAGACGCTCAAAGCCGAGCCCGAAACCGGAGTGCGGCACGGTGCCGTAACGACGTAAGTCGCGATACCACCAGTAGTCCTCTTTGTTGAGGCCCATTTCAGCCATACGCGCATCCAGTACGTCCAGACGCTCTTCACGCTGAGAACCACCGATGATTTCACCGATGCCCGGGGCGAGCACGTCCATCGCGGCAACGGTTTTGCCGTCTTCGTTAAGGCGCATGTAGAACGCCTTAATGTCTTTCGGATAGTTTTTCACGACAACCGGCGCCTTGAAGTGCTTCTCGGCCAGGTAGCGTTCGTGCTCGGAGGAGAGATCAACGCCCCAGTAAACCGGGTTCTCGAACTGCTGACCGCAGTTTTCGAGGATGGTCACCGCATCGGTGTAATCCACCTGAGCAAAATCAGCAGAGACGAAACGTTCCAGACGTGCGATAGCATCGCTGTCGACGCGCTCGGCGAAGAATTTCATGTCATCGGCGCGTTCGGTCAGCACGGCGTTGAAGACGTACTTCAGCATCGCTTCTGCCAGACCGGCAACGTCATCGAGGTCAGCGAAAGCCACTTCCGGCTCCAGCATCCAGAATTCCGCCAGGTGGCGGCTGGTGTTGGAGTTCTCGGCGCGGAAGGTTGGACCGAAGGTGTAGATTTTGGACAGCGCACAGGCGTAGGTTTCGCCGTTCAGCTGGCCAGATACGGTCAGGAAGGACTCTTTACCAAAGAAGTCTTTGTCGTAGTCCACTTTTCCTTCCGGCGTGCGCGGCAGGTTTTCCATGTCCAGCGTCGAAACGCGGAACATCTCGCCTGCGCCTTCGGTATCGGAGGCGGTGATCAGCGGCGTGGAAACCCAGAAGTAACCCTGCTCGTCAAAGAAACGGTGCAGCGCCTGCGCCAGAGTGTGGCGAACACGGGCGACGGCCCCAATCATGTTGGTACGCGGACGCAGGTGAGCTACTTCACGCAGATACTCGATGCTGTGGCGTTTTGCCGCCATCGGGTAGGTGTCTGGATCTTCAACCCAGCCGGTCACTTCAATTGAGGTGGCCTGCAGTTCATAGCTCTGACCCTGGCCCTGAGAGGCCACGATTTTACCGGTGACGACAACGGAGCAACCCGTGGTCAGACGCAGCACTTCCTGATTGTAATTGGGCAGAGAATTATTAATAACGGCCTGTACAGGATCAAAGCAGGAACCGTCATAGACGGCGAGGAATGAAAAGCCAGCTTTTGAATCTCGGCGGGTACGCACCCATCCGCGCACGGTGACTTCGCTGTCAACGGCTACGCGGCCCTGGAGTACGTCGGCTACAGGCACAACGCTCATAATAGTCTCTCTATGTTGTCCAAAAATAAAATCTGTATCCCCTTCAATGGGGGGATATCTATGTTACCTGTCATCTTCCATCAGACAAGTAGAATTCGCATATGAAAGGGGGGATTTCGGAAATAATAATGGCCCAGACAGATTCCTTACCTTTCGCTATTGGCTTTCGGGTGAACTACTCAATCACCACCGTCATCTCTTGCTTGGCATTTTGCATCGAAACAATAGTACGGAAGGACTTAATATTCCCCGAAGCGAAGAACAGCTCGCGCGTCAGCAGCTCATATTCCGCCATATCACGCACGTTAACTACCAGCAGAAAATCGAAATCTCCCGTGACGTAATAGACCTGCTGCACCTGCGGACAATTCACGAACCGCTGCTTATCTTCCTCCAGCAGGTCCAGGCGTTCGTTCTCAATCGTGACCTGAACCATGATGGTTATCGGGCGACCCACCTTACCGGCGTCAACCAGGCTGACGTTGCCCTTGATAATGCCAGCCTCCTCCAGCGCGGCGATCCGGCGATTGACCGCCGAGGCTGACAGGCTGACGCGATCGGCGATTTCCCGCTGCGAAAGGCGACTTGTCTGCTGCAAAAGCGTGAGGATTTTTTTATCCCAGGTATCCATTTTCATCGTGTCGACGGCCTTTAAACAGTGTGATCGGCCTCACTTATGCAACTTTGTTGCGTTACAGAGGCAAATAAGGGTGGAAGTTGCGTATTCATGGTCAATTTTGCGCCATTTTCGCATCGGGCCAAGTGTACCATCACAGTCATCAGGAAAGCGTTAACTCGCTTTCAAGAGTCAGCCCTCGCGAATTCACAGGATAAAGGTGCACGTATGACGGACAGGATTAATTATCAATTTAACGCCCGACGCAAAGGGTATGAGCAGGAGGGGAACCTCAGCCTACTCAATAAGCAGGTCAGCGATGAAGTGCTGGCTTTCCATCAAAAATTCCCGGCATACCAGGTGACGCCGCTGCGCAGGTTAAACCATTTAAGCCAGCGTCTGGGGCTGGGGTCGTTACATATTAAGGATGAAGCCCGGCGATTCGGCCTCAATGCCTTTAAAGGTCTTGGTGGCTCGTATGCGATGGGGAAATATCTCGCCAGCCTGCTTGGTCGCGACATTAATACCCTGAGTTTCACCGACCTTAATTCTGCAGAAATTAAAGCGCGTATCAAAGATATTGTCTTTGTCACCGCTACCGATGGCAATCACGGACGCGGCGTCGCATGGGCTGCAGAGCAGCTCGGATTGCGGGCGGTGGTCTACATGCCGAAAGGCTCATCGCCGGTGCGGGCGCAGAATATTCGCCAGCACGGCGCCGAGTGCTCCATCACCGATCTCAACTACGACGATACCGTGCGGTTGGCCGACAAAATGGCCCGCGAGCAGGGCTGGGTGCTGCTGCAGGATACGGCCTGGCAGGGCTATGAGCAGATCCCCACCTGGATTATGCAGGGCTATATGACCCTTGCCGTTGAAATCTGGGAACAGCTGCGGCAAAGCGGGGCGCCGTTGCCGACACATCTCTTTTTACAGGCCGGGGTCGGGTCATTCGCGGGCAGCATCATGGGCTATTTTGTCGGGAAGATGCAGCACCAGGCGCCGACGATTGTCATTGTGGAACCGCATAAAGCGAACTGCCTGTACCGCTCGGCGGTCGTCAATGACGGCCGGCCGCACAGCGTAGGTGGCGACATGTCCACCCTGATGGCCGGGCTGGCCTGTGGCGAACCCAATATTACCAGCTGGCCGATGCTGCGCGACTACGCCACCTGTTTTATCTCCGCCGATGACCAGCTTGCCGCCAACGGCATGCGCCTGCTTGCCGCGCCGCGCCCCGGTACCGATGAGCCCTTTATCTCCGGTGAATCTGGCGCAATCGGCGCCGGGGTGCTTCATGCGCTGATGACGCAACCAGAGTACCGCGAACTCGCCGAATCACTACGCCTTAATGCCGAAGCTCACGTCCTGTTAATCAGCACCGAAGGGGACACCTCCCCGGATATCTATGAGGAGATCGTCTGGTTTGGCCGTAACGGTTAATTTCCCACGGTAATCACAAGAGGGCCATCTTACCTACCCTCCAGGCTCTCGGTATGGCACGCGTTCTGACAATAAAACATACGCGGTATCGCGTAATGCACAGAGAGAACATGACCAATGAATAGTGAAAATGCTGTTACAGAAAGAGGATGCTGCAATCCTGCAAAATGGCATAGCGAAGATACCGTCTGGGTACTTGGCCTGTTCGGGACGGCGATTGGCGCCGGGGTGCTGTTTTTGCCGATAAACGCCGGGATCGGCGGCTTCTGGCCGCTGCTAATCGTTTTTGTCCTGGCCTTTCCCATTACCTATCTGGCGCACCGCGGGCTGGCGCGCTTTATTTATTCGTCCAATACGCCAGAAAGCACCATTACCGATGCGATCGGTGAACATTTCGGCGCACTGGCGGGAAAAGTGTTCACCCTTATCTATTTTTTCGCCGTCTATACCATTCTGATTATGTACGCGGTGGCGATCACCAATACCGCCCAGAGCTTTATCACTCACCAACTCGGGATGGTGGAGCCGCCGCGGGCGCTGGTGGCTATAGTGCTGATTCTCGGGCTGATGTTTATCGTCCGCTTCGGGCAGCGGCTGATCATGAGGGTGATGAGCGCCCTGGTCTATCCCTTTATTCTCTCACTTGTTTTTATGGCGCTGTTTCTGATCCCACACTGGAACGTGGCGATTCTGCACACCCTCAATCCCGATGCGGCGGATAACGGACATGGCATGTTATTGACGCTGTGGATGACGTTTCCGGTGCTGGTGATGTCCTTTAACCACTATCCGATTATCTCCCCGATGGTGGTGCGTCAGAAGCAGCGCTATGGCCTGGCGCTCGCCGAGCGTAAATGCGAACAGATTCAGCGGTATGGCATCCTGCTGATGACCCTGGTGGTGCTCTTTTTCGTGCTCAGCTGCGTGTTAAGCCTGTCACCGCAGCAGTTGGCAGAGGCGAAGGCGCAGAATCTTTCTATTCTGTCGTATCTTGCCAACCAGTTCGATACGCCAGTTATCGCCTGGTTGTCGCCGATTATCGCCTTTGTTGCCATTACCAAGTCCTTCCTGGGCCACTATATCGGCGCCTATGAATCGTTGCGCGATCTGATCCTTGAAGCGGCCGCCGCGCGGGGGAAGACATTCGCCATCCGCTCGGTTGACGTGGCGATCCTGATTTTTATGGTCCTGACCTGCTGGTTCGCCGCCTACAAAAACCCCAGTATCCTCGGCATTATCGAATACATCAGCGGCCCCACCGGGGCGGTGATCCTGCTGCTGTTACCCATGTACGCCATCCATAAATTACCCGCGCTGGCACCATATCGCGGCAAAGCCAGCAACGTTTTTGTCACCCTGATTGGGCTGATTACCGTATTTGCCATTTTTTACGGCATGTTCCAGTAACCACGATCAATAGCGAGATCTTTATGCATCACTATCTACAGATTAACGGCCAGCGGCTTATCGGTTCTTTGTTCGCTCTCGGCGAGCTCGGCGCGCTGGAGGGCGGGGGAGTCTGTCGCCTCGCGGCCACCGCAGAGGACAAAGCGGGCAGGGATTTTGTTCTCGCCAGAATGAAGGCCCTGGGGCTGGATATCACTATTGATGCGATCGGCAACGTCACCGGCGTGTATGCCGGAGAAGAGGCTCTCCCCATGGTGATGATGGGTTCACATATCGATACCGTCGGCACCGGCGGCCTGTACGACGGCAACTACGGCGTCATGGCCGGGCTTGAAGTGATTGCCACGCTACAGGAGGCGGGGATCCGTCCCCGCCGTCCGCTGGCGGTTACCTTCTTTACCAATGAAGAGGGGGTGCGCTTCCAGCCCGACATGATGGGCAGCGTGGTGTTTGCCGGGGAGTATCCCCTGGAGACAGCGCTGGCAGCGAAAGACAGCAATGGCATTACCCTTGACGAGGCGCTGCGGGCGATTGGCTACAAAGGTGAACGCAGGCCTGGCGATATGCCGGTGGACAGCTACGTCGAACTGCATATTGAACAGGGACCGATCCTCGATAAAGAGGGAACCAATATCGGAGTCGTCACCGGTGTTCAGGGGATCTCCTGGCAGGAGCTGACCCTGACCGGTGTCTCCAATCATGCCGGTACCACGCCGATGTCGATGCGTCACGACGCCGGTCTGGCGGCGGCCAGAATCGCCGTCTTCGCCCGTGAACTGGCGCTGAGCCTCGGCGGCGATCAGGTCTCAACGGTGGGGCACATCAGCGTCAAACCCAATCTGATTAACGTCATCCCCAACCAGGTGGTGATGTCGGTGGATCTACGCAATACCGATAACGCAGTCTTAAAACTGGCAGAACAACGGCTGGCGGATTTTGTGGCCACAACTGCGCAGGAAGAAGGGGTGGCGATCACCAGCCGTTCGCTGGTGCGTTTTAATCCGGCCATTTTTGCCGATGAGATCGTCAACGCCGTAGAGGAAGAAGCGAAGCGTCAGAGCCTGAGCTTCCGGCGGCTGCCGAGTGGCGCAGGCCACGATGCGCAATTTATGGCCTCGGTGTGCCCGGCCGGGATGATCTTCGTCCCCTGCGTCGACGGCGTCAGCCATAACGTCAACGAACACAGCGATCCCAAAGACCTGGTTGCCGGAGCCAACGTGCTGCTGCAGGTGGTCTTACAGCGCGCTCAGCGTCCGGCTTAACTTTACGGGAGATTATGATGGATCAGGAACAGCTCAAACAGCAGCTTATCGCATGGCGTCACCACCTGCATGCCAACCCGGAAAGCGCCTTTGAAGAGGTGAAAACCGCGCAGTTTATTGCCGAAAAACTCGAGAGTATGGGGGTTGAGGTGCATCGTGACATCGGCAAAACCGGGCTGGTAGGGGTGCTGAAATGCGGGGAAGGTAAAGGTGTTATCGCGATCCGCGCCGATATCGACGCCATACAACTGACGGAACAGGGCGAGATGTCTTATCGCTCAGACACGCCAGAACGCATGCACGGCTGCGGGCATGACGGTCACACCTGCATTGCGCTGGGAGCGGCGCAGCTACTGTTACAGCGCCAGAACTTCAACGGCACCGTCTGCTTTGTCTTCCAGCCAGCCGAGGAGCCGGGTTACGGAGCGAAGGCGATGATGGCGGACGGGGTTATCGAACGCTTTGGTATTGAAGAGATGTATGGCTTGCACAATATGCCGGGCATGAAGGCCGGGACGATAGCCACCCGGGTTGGCGGCATAATGGCCAGCGAAGATAACTTTATCATTCGTATCACAGGCCAGGGGGCGCATGCCGCAAGACCGCATATGGCCAAAGATCCGCTGGTGATTGCGGCGGAGATTATTCTGGCGCTGCAAACCATCGTCTCACGCAACGTCGATCCAAACGTACCGGCGGTGATCTCCTGTACGGAGCTGCACACCGATGGCATCCGCAATGCCATTCCGACCCATGTCATCATCAAAGGCGATACCCGCAGCGACGCCCCGGCGGTGCAGGCCCTGCTTGAGGAGCGGATGCGCACCCTCAGCGAAGCGATTTGCGCCATGCACGGGGCACAGTGCGAGTTCACTTACACCCATGAGTTCGCGCCGACCGTCAACTGGCCACAGTGCGTGGAGGTGGCGGTGAATGCGTCGATAAACGTTGTAGGGGCGGAGAGGGTGGATGGCAATATCGCGCCGATGATGATCTCAGAAGATTTCGGCGCTTTTCTGCAGCAGGTTCCCGGCTGCTTTGTCTTTTTAGGCAATGGCGATGCGTCGGACCCTCAGGGCAATACGCCGCTGCACAATGCCCGCTATGACTTTAACGATGAGATTTTACTGACCGGAGCGGAGTATTTTGCGGAGGTCGTCAGAACCCGTCTGCCGCTGTAATCTGAGAGAAAAAAAGGGCCCCTGCAGCGCTGCAGGGGCCCTTTTTACTGTGCGTTAGCTGGCGATTTTTACCTGCGGCAGGTCGAACGCTTTGCGCAGCGCCCGGACGAAGGCTTTGTCATGGCAGATGGTTTTACCCGGACTATCAGAGAGCTTCGCCACCGGCTTGCCGTTACATTCCACCAGTTTAATAACGATATTCAGCGGTTTTACCTGGGGAATATCGCAGGTTAACCGGGTGCCGATACCAAAACTCAGGTTCACCCGCGAGGAGAAATGACGGTACAGATCTACCGCTTTTGGCAGGTCGAGGTTATCGGAGAAGACCAGCACTTTGCTCATCGGATCGATACCGAGCTTTTGATAGTGGGCGATCGCTTTCTCACCCCACTCCAGCGGATCCCCGGAGTCATGGCGCAGCCCCTGATAGACGGACGCGAACTCCGGCCCGAAATCGCGCAGGAAAGCGTCCATGGTAATGCAGTCGGTTAAGGCAATGCCGAGCTGGTCCGGGTACTCGGTGAGCCAGGCCGCCAGCGCCGCACGTTGGCTGGTCGCCAGCTCAGGGCTGATCTGCTGATGCGCCTGGAACCACTCGTGTGCCTGGGTGCCCATCGGCGTCAGATTGAGACGGCGGGCGAGATCGTAATTGCTGGTGCCGACAAACCACGGCTCCTGCTGCAGGCGCTCAACGATGGCCTGCTGCACCTCGCGGGAGAAACGGCGACGGGTACCAAAATCCATCAGGCGGAAACGCGACATATCCAGCGAGTCGGTGAGTTCAGCGAACCCAACCAGCTTCTGCTCCAGCGTCGCCAGAGCCTGATCAACGCTGGCCTCCGGCGAGCGATAGCGGTGCACCAGCTCGCTGATCACGGCCAGCAGCGGCACTTCCCACATGATTACTTCCCGCCAGGGGCCTTCAAGGCGAATATGCAGTTTGCCATTGTCGTTGCTGATGTTGACCTGTTTCGGGTCGTAGCGGAAATCGCGCAGCCACTGAAGGTAATCTTGTTTAAAGAAGGGCAGGCCGGAAAGCCACTGGAATTCATCATCCTGCAGACGAAGATGCTGCATTGCGTCGACTTGCTCACGAATGGCGTCAGCATAGATGCCCAGCAAATCGTCACCGCGGCAGCGGAATTCAGCCGCGACCTGTACGTCGTAGTATTGGTGGAAAACGGCTTGCTGCATATGCAGTTTGTACGCATCGGTATCCAGCAGCGTATGCAGAACAGGTGAAGCGAATTGAGTCATAGGTGCGCAGTAGCATCCTCTCACGGGAGCGTTTAGTACAATAAACGACTAATGAAACCGCTGGAGTATACCTTGTTTAGCGATTTATTGAACCCCGATCACACCATAAGCCTGGTTCAGGGTCGAGTGCATTTCGTGCCGCATGTTATATAAATGTAGCAAATAGAGTGTTTGTGACTGAAAAGATGAACATTCTGCATAGCGCGATTTCCACAACAGGAATAGACTGACTCGTTATTCGACAAACGATGCAAAAGGTTTTCTATGACACAACAGCCTCAAGCCAAATACCGCCACGACTACCGTGCGCCGGATTACCTGATTAGCGATATCGATCTGACTTTTGACCTGGATGCCACAAAAACCGTTGTCACGGCGGTCAGCCAGGTAACGCGCCATAACGCCACGGCGGTGCCGCTGCGTCTTGATGGTGAAGACCTGACCTTAGTGTCGGTGCATGTGAACGACGCTCCATGGACCGACTATAAAGAAGAAGATAACCAGCTGGTGCTGGATAATCTGCCGGAGCGTTTTACCTTACGCATCGTTAACGAGATCAGTCCGGCGTCCAACACCGCGCTGGAAGGTCTGTACCAGTCGGGCGTAGCGCTCTGTACCCAGTGTGAAGCCGAAGGTTTCCGTCACATTACCTGGTATCTCGACCGCCCTGACGTGCTGGCCCGCTTCACCACTAAAATCATCGCCGATAAAGCTACCTATCCGTTCCTGCTTTCCAACGGCAACCGGGTGGGTGAGGGCGAGCTGGAGAATGGCCGTCACTGGGTGCAGTGGCAGGATCCGTTCCCGAAACCCTGCTACCTGTTTGCGCTGGTGGCGGGTGATTTTGACGTTCTGCGCGACACCTTCACCACCCGTTCTGGCCGTGAAGTGGCGCTGGAACTGTTTGTCGATCGCGGCAACCTCGACCGTGCCCCGTGGGCGATGACCTCGCTTATTAACTCTATGAAGTGGGATGAAGAGCGTTTCGGTCTCGAGTACGACCTCGACATCTATATGATCGTCGCCGTCGACTTCTTTAATATGGGCGCGATGGAAAACAAAGGCCTCAACGTCTTTAACTCCAAATACGTGCTGGCGCGTACTGATACCGCCACCGATAAAGACTACCTCGATATCGAGCGCGTCATCGGCCACGAATATTTCCATAACTGGACCGGCAACCGCGTGACCTGCCGCGACTGGTTCCAGTTAAGCCTGAAAGAGGGCCTGACCGTCTTCCGCGATCAGGAGTTCAGCTCCGACCTCGGCTCGCGGGCGGTTAACCGCATCAACAACGTGCGCACCATGCGTGGCCTGCAGTTTGCTGAGGACGCCAGCCCGATGGCGCACCCGATCCGTCCGGACAAAGTGATCGAGATGAACAACTTCTACACCCTGACGGTGTATGAAAAAGGTTCCGAAATCATCCGCATGATCCACACCCTGCTGGGCGAAGTGAATTTCCAGAAAGGGATGCAGCTCTATTTTGAACGTCATGACGGCAGCGCCGCCACCTGCGACGATTTTGTCCAGGCGATGGAAGATGCGTCTAACGTCGATCTGTCCCATTTCCGCCGCTGGTACAGCCAGGCCGGTACGCCGGTTGTCACCGTCAAAGACGACTACAATCCGGAAACCGAGCAGTACACACTGACCATCAGCCAGCGTACGCCGCCAACGGCCGAGCAGGAAGAGAAGCATCCGCTGCACATTCCGTTCGCCATTGAGCTGTATGACAGCGAAGGCAAGGTGATCCCGCTGAAGAAAGGCGGCCACGCGGTGCACAACGTGCTCAACGTGACGCAGGCCGAGCAGACGTTTGTCTTCGATAACGTCTACTTCCAGCCGGTACCTGCGCTGCTGTGCGAGTTCTCCGCGCCGGTCAAGCTCGAGTACAAGTGGAGCGATCAGCAGCTCACCTTCCTGATGCGTCACGCGCGCAATGACTTCTCCCGCTGGGATGCGGCCCAGAGCCTGCTGGCAACCTACATCAAGCTGAACGTGAACCGTCATCAGCAGGGGCAGCCGCTCTCATTGCCGGCCCATGTTGCTGATGCCTTCCGCGCGATCCTGCTGGATGAGAAGATTGACCCGGCGCTGGCGGCTGAAATCCTGACCCTGCCGTCGGCGACTGAAATCGCCGAGCTGTTCGAGATTATCGACCCGATTGCCATCGTGGCCGTGCGTGAAGCCCTGACCCGTACTCTGGCCGCTGAGCTGGCGGATGAGTTCCTGGCGGTCTACAACTACTACAAACTGGATGCGTATCGCGTTGAGCATGCCGACATCGGCAAGCGTGCGCTGCGTAACACCTGCCTGCGCTATCTGGCGTTTGGGGAAACGGCGCTCGCCGACGAACTGGTGAGCAAGCAGTATCACACGGCCGACAACATGACCGACGCCCTGGCTGCGTTGGCCGCGAGCGTCGCCGCTGAACTGCCTTGCCGCGATGCCCTGATGCAGGAGTACGACGACAAGTGGCATCAGGACGGTCTGGTGATGGACAAGTGGTTTATTCTGCAGTCCACCAGCCCGGCGGCCGATGTGGTGAACAAGGTGCGCAGCCTACTCAACCACCGTTCATTCACAATGAGCAACCCGAACCGCGTCCGTTCCCTGATTGGCGCGTTTGCCAGCAGCAACCCGGCCGCCTTCCATGCGGAAGATGGCAGCGGCTACCAGTTTATGGTGGAGATGCTGACCGAGCTTAACAGCCGTAACCCGCAGGTGGCGTCGCGTCTGATTGAGCCGCTGATCCGTCTGAAACGCTATGACGCCAGACGTCAGGCGAAGATGCGTGCCGCGCTGGAGCAGCTGAAAGGGCTGGAGAACCTGTCCGGAGATCTGTACGAGAAGATCAGTAAGGCGTTAGCTTAAAAGAAATGCCCGGTGGCGCTACGCTTACCGGGCAGTGATCCTGTAGGCCCGGTAAGCGTAGCGCCACCGGGCATCAGGCCGCACAGCAGTGCCGGGTGGCGGCTTTGCCTTACCCGGCCTACAAAAAATAACCGTAGGCAGTTACCCGGCTTTTTTTATCCGTGCTTTCTGGCGGGTACCTCGCTGGCACCACGCTTCATCACCCGATCCAGCACCTCTGCTTCCAGCTCCGCCAGTCGCGCGGATCCCACCCGGCGAGGGCGAGGCAGATCCACCGTCAGATCCAGGCCAATCTTGCCCTCTTCAATCAGCAACACCCGGTCAGCCATGGCGACGGCTTCGCTCACATCATGGGTCACCAGCAGTACCGTAAAGCCATGCTCCTGCCATAATGAGACGATCAGATCCTGCATCTCAATACGCGTCAGCGCATCCAGCGCCCCCAGCGGCTCATCCAGCAGCAACAGTCCCGGACGATGGATCAACGCTCTGGCCAGCGCCACGCGCTGTTTCTGTCCGCCGGACAGGGCGGCAGGCCACTCATCGGCGCGATGGTCCAGCCCGACGGCGGCCAGCGCCTGGCGGGCGGATGCTTTCCAGTTACCTTTCAGCCCCAGCCCGACGTTATCTATTACCGTTTTCCACGGCAGCAGTCGCGCGTCCTGGAACATCATCCGGGTATCATCCTGGATGTCAGCCAGCGGCGTATTCCCCGCCAGCAGTTCGCCGCCGTTCGGCGCCTCCAGCCCGGCCAGCAGGCGCAGCAGGGTGCTTTTCCCACCGCCGCTGCGGCCCACCACCGCCACAAACTGTCCGGCGGGAATATGCAGTTCCAGTTCGTTCAGAATGGTGTTATTACCGTAGCGTTTGGTCACGCCATTTAACAGCAGCGGCGTACCCTGATTTAAGCGAGCCGTGTTCATGCGTGTGCCTCCTTTTTAACGTAGGCCGGATTCCAGCGCAGCCAGCTTCGTTCCAGCCACTGGGCGCTGACATCTGCAAGTTTACCGAGCAGGGCATAGAGAATAATGGCCACCACAACGACGTCGGTTTGCAGGAATTCGCGGGCGTTCATCGCCAGATAGCCAATGCCGGAGTTGGCGGAGATAGTTTCCGCCACGATCAGCGTCAGCCACATCAGACCCAGGGCAAAGCGCACGCCCACCATAATCGAGGGCAGGGCACCCGGCAGGATGACGTGGATGAACAGGGCGAAGCCGGACAAGCCGTAGCTGCGCGCCATCTCCACCAGCCCGCGATCGATATTACGGATCCCGTGCCAGGTATTGATATAGATCGGGAACAGGGTGCCGAGGGCGACGAGGAAGATCTTCGCCGTCTCATCGATGCCAAACCACAGGATCACCAGCGGGATCAGCGCCAGATGCGGCACGTTACGCAGCATCTGAATTGAGGTGTCCAGCAGACGCTCGCCCCAGCGGGAGAGGCCGCTGACCAGGCCGAGCGTCAGGCCAATCGTCCCGCCGATGGAAAAGCCAATCACCGCGCGCCAGGAGCTGATCGCCAGATGCTGCCACAGCTCACCGCTCGAACTCAGCGACCAGAAGGCCTCCACAACGCCTTCGGGTGAGGGCAGTATGCGGCTTGAGAGCCAGCCCACGGAGGAGGCCAGCTGCCAGATAAGCACAATACCGACAGGGAGCAGCCAGGGCGCAATGCGCAGCAGCCATTTTTGGGAAGGATTAGCCATAGGATCTCCTTAGCTCTGGGCGACTTTACGCGGGATAAATTCGTTAGCGACCGCTTCGCCCTGCTGCAACAGCCGCTGCGGCTGCGGGATTTCCGGAATGGCGACATCCAGATGCGGGAACAGCAGTTCACCCACCTTCCAGGCCTCTTCCAGATGCGGATAACCGGAAAGAATAAAGCTGTCGATACCAAGGTCTGCATATTCATTAATACGCGCCGCCACCGTCGGGCCATCGCCCACCAGCGCGGTCCCCGCGCCGCCGCGCACCAGCCCCACGCCCGCCCACAGGTTCGGGCTGATCTCCAGGTTTTCTCGCTTGCCGTTGTGCAGGGAGGCCATCCGGTGCTGCCCGACAGAATCGGTGCGGGCAAAGGCGGCCTGCGCTTTGGCAATGGTCGCATCGTCCAGATGGGAGATCAGACGGTCGGCGGCCTGCCACGCCTCTTCGTTGGTTTCGCGGACAATCACGTGCAGGCGGATCCCGAACCGGACCTTACGACCGTGGGCCGCGGCTTTGGCGCGCACCTGCTCAATCTTCTCTTTTACCAGCGCCGGCGGCTCGCCCCAGGTGAGGTAGAGATCCACCTGTTCGGCAGCCAGGTCCTGGGCAACGTCGGACGAACCACCAAAATAGAGCGGTGGACGCGGCTGCTGAACCGGCGGGAAGAAGAGTTGAGCATCACGGACATGAATATGCTTGCCCTCGAAGGTCACGTTCTCCCCCTCCAGCAGACGACGCCAGACGTGGGTGAACTCAGAAGAGGCTTCATACCGCTCGGTGTGATCCAGGAAGACGCCGTCGCCCGCCAGCTCCTGCGGATCGCTGCCGGTGACCAGGTTAAACAGAGCGCGTCCGTTCGACAGACGATCCAGCGTCGCGGCCTGACGTGCGGCCACCGTCGGGGAGGTCACGCTTGGACGCAGGGCCACCAGAAACTTCAGGCGCTGGGTCACCGGGATCATCGACGCCGCCACCAGCCACGCATCCTCGCAGGAGCGCCCGGTGGGGATCAGCACCCCGGTAAAGCCAATCCGATCTGCGGCCTGGGCGATCTGCTGAAGATAAGCATGATCCACCGGGCGGGCGCCCTCTTCGGTGCCAAGATAGTGACCATCACCGTGGGTAGGTAAAAACCAGAACAGATTCAGACTCATGACTTATCTCCTTTAGAGGAAGTGGGGTGCCAGATGCGGTCGCGAATATCGATTTTTTTCGGTACCAGGCGGTTCTCGTAAAACAGGTCGGCGGTTTGCTGCTGTAACACGGCGGTTTTGGCATCCACCGGTTTGATGACGGTTGGCGGGCGATGGTCAAGGTAGGAGGCAATGACCGGCTCCGGAAGACCCATCGTTTTTGCCAGCAGTGCGATACTGGCCTGACGCTGACTCTGGGTAAGGGCGTCTGCCTCGCTGAAGGTATTCAGTACGCCCTGAACAAATGCGCCGTTTTTCTCCGCATAAGGACGCGCGGCAAGGTAGAAGGAGCCGGTCTGTTTCAGGGTTTCACCGTCCTTCAGCACCTTCACGCCACCCTGCAGCAGGGCGGCAGAGTAGTAGGGATCCCAGATAGCCCAGGCGTCGACATTATTTTGCTGGAAGGCGGCGCGGGCATCCGCCGGGGAAAGATAAACCGGCTGAATATCTTTAAAGGTCAGTCCCGCCTGCTGCAGGGCACGCAATAAAAGATTGTGCGAGCTGGAACCCTTCTGGAAAGCCACCTTGTGGCCTTTAAGATCCGCCACGGTTTTAATCGGGCTGTTTTCAGGCACCAGGATCACTTCGGCTTTGGGCTTTGGCGGCTCAACGCCAACGTAGACCAGATCCGCGCCGGCGGCCTGAGCGAAGATCGGCGGGATGTCACCGGTACTGCCCAGATCGATACTGCCCACGTTCAGCGCCTCGAGCATCTGCGGGCCTGCCGGGAACTCCACCCAGGAGAATTTGGTGTCCGGGTAGCGTTTTTCCAGCAGCTGATGGCTTTTCGCCAGCACCATGCTGACGCTGCCTTTCTGGTAACCAATACGCAGGCTTTCAGGGGCGGGCTCTGCGGCGTGCGCCAGGCCAGAGAGGGCCACCAGGCCTGCCAGGCTAAGGCGGGCAAGAGATTTAAACATGGGCGACTCCTTTCTGAAGGCCAAAGGCAGGAACCTCGACGTCGCGGCGATGCAGCGCCTGCCAGAAGGTCTCCAGCGCGCTGTCGAGGCGGGTTTGCAGGTTCGGGGTAAAGTGCGGCTTGTGCTGGTAGTCGATCACCTGAGAATCGTCGGCAAACACGCCGTGGAGGATCTCCTGGGCTTTCAGGGCGTTGAGCACCGGCTTCAGGGCGTAATCCACCGCCAGCAGATGGGCTACGGTGCCGCCTGTCGCCAGCGGCAGCACGATTTTGCCCTCCAGCGCGCGCTCCGGCAGCAGGTCCAGCAGGGTTTTCAGCGCACCGGAAAACGAGGCTTTATAGACCGGGGTGGCGACAATCAGCCCATCGGCATCCTTCAGTTGTTCATTGAGGGTTTTCAGCGCCGGGCTGTCGAAGCGGGCATAGAGCAGATCTTCCGGGGCGAAGTTGTGCAGATTCCAGTGGAACACCTCCACATCCAGAGAGGTAAGCTGCTCCCTGGCATACTCCAGCAGCGCGCTGGAGCGGGAAGGGAATCGCGGACTGCCGGCCAACGTAATGACGCGCATACATGCTCCTTATAACCAATTGTTTGCTTTTATCTAACATTGATAACATTTGTTGGCAGTGTGGCACCGCTGGCTTATTCCACTAAATGATTTATCCGCAAGTGAAATGCCAGAAAATGAATAAAGGAGGGATGAAAAGTAAACGATTGCGCGGCATGCGGCTTTTTTTGCCTCAGGTCAATTCCCTTTCCCGCTGCGATCGCAGATAATACGCCCCCGGTTTGCACACCGGGAATCCAGGAGAGTTCATGTACTACCCCTTCGTTCGTAAAGCCCTTTTCCAGCTCGATCCTGAGCGCGCTCATGAATTTACATTCCAGCAATTACGCCGTATTACGGGAACCCCGCTCGAAGCGCTGGTGCGCCAGAAAGTGATGGACAAGCCGGTCACCTGCATGGGGTTAACTTTTAAAAACCCTCTGGGTCTGGCGGCAGGTCTGGATAAAAATGGCGAATGTATTGATGCGCTGGGTGCGATGGGCTTCGGCTCCATTGAAATTGGCACCGTCACGCCGCGTCCGCAGCCGGGTAACGACAAGCCGCGCCTGTTCCGCCTGGTCGAGGCCGAAGGGCTGATCAACCGCATGGGGTTCAATAATCTCGGCGTCGATCACCTGGTCGAGAATGTGAAGAAAGCCCATTTCGACGGCGTATTAGGCATTAATATCGGCAAAAATAAAGACACGCCGGTAGAGCAGGGCAAAGATGACTATCTGATCTGTATGGAGAAAGTCTATGCTTACGCCGGGTATATTGCGGTGAATATCTCATCGCCTAACACCCCGGGTCTGCGCACCCTGCAATACGGTGAAGCGCTGGATGACTTATTGGTCGCCATCAAAAATAAGCAAAATGAACTCCAGGCGACGCACCATAAATATGTCCCGGTGGCCGTTAAAATTGCCCCGGATCTGACAGAAGAAGAGCTGATTCAGGTAGCCGACAGTTTAGTTCGCCATAATATTGATGGCGTTATTGCCACCAATACCACGCTCGATCGTTCTCTGGTTCAGGGGATGAAACATTGCGACGAAATGGGTGGGTTGAGCGGACGTCCGGTACAGTTAAAAAGCACCGAAATTATCCGTCGCCTGTCGCAGGAGTTAATGGGTCGCCTGCCGATTATTGGCGTGGGCGGGATTGATTCGGTGATGGCTGCCCGGGAAAAAATGGCCGCTGGCGCTTCGCTTGTTCAGATATATTCAGGCTTTATTTTTAAAGGCCCGCCGCTGATTAAAGAAATCGTTAATCATATCTAATCTTTTATCGCTATTGACAACCAGGGCTTTATTTCCAGCTCTGGTTGTTTTATATTCCCGGACTGTTGCTTTATTAGACATTGTAGTCTTTTATTATTGAAGTTAAAAAAGCGAAGCGGCAATAAGGACTTTCTTACTACAGGACGTTTCGGGAACGGGAGAGACAGATGCGAATTAAACCTGACGATAACTGGCGATGGTATTTCTGCGAAGAGCACGATCGTATGATGCTCGATCTGGCTAATGGTATGCTGTTCCGCTCGCGTTTTGCCCGCCGGATGTTAACCCCGGACGCCTTTGCCGATACCGGTTTTTGCGTCGACGATGCCGCGCTCTATTTCTCCTTTGAAGAGAAATGTCGGGATCTGGACCTCTCTAAAGAACAACGCGCCGAACTGGTGCTCAATGCGCTGGTGGCGATCCGCTTCCTTAAACCTCAGATGCCAAAAAGCTGGCACTTTCTTGCTCACGGTGGGCGCTGGACGCCGGTCACCGGTGATGCCGCGTGCGTCAGCCTGAGCGAGAATGCCGAGCAGGTGAATTTGCTGGTAGTGGAGCCAGGCGACAACGCCGCGCTCTGTTTACTGGCGCAGCCGGCGGTAACTATCGCCGGGCGCACCATGCAGCTGGGGGACCCGATTAAAGTGATGAACGACAGGCTGAAACCGCAACCGGTCAGCTTCAGCCTCGAGCAGGCCGTTTAGGCTTCGAGCTGTAACGACGTTTTAGGTACGCAGCTGCAGCACAGAATGGTGCCGTCGCTGCCAATGGCCGATTTCTTCAGTGCACTCACTTCACCTTCTACCAGCGTGATGCGACAGCATCCGCAGATCCCCGCACGACAGGAATAGGGCACGCGAATACCGGCCTGTTCAAGCTGCTCCAGTAATACCTGCTGATTGTTGCCCCGAATGGTCTGTCCCTGCCACTGGATAGTCACCGCCGTTGCGGGCTGGGTTTCCACTTCAGTGGGCTCTTCCTCGGCGCCAGCCCCGTAGATACGGCCCGGCCCGGTCGAGAGGATCTCCACCTCATCGCCCACGCGGATCACCCCGCTGGAGCGTGGGATCAGGTTCTGCCCAAAATCGACATCGCCGTTATCCTGCGCGGTGCGGAAGGATTGCAGGGTCTTCAGCGGCTCGCCGGCCGGGTGCTTCTGCCCCTTTTCCGGACTGACGGTGGTAAAGATGCAGCGGCTGCACGGTTTCACCACATCGAAAATCACGTCGCCGATGCGGATCGTTTTCCAGGTGTCTTCTTCCCACGCGGCCGCGCCGGTCACCACCAGGTTAGGGCGGAACTGCTCCATCTGCACGCTGGCCGGGCAGCGCTGTTGCAGATCGCGCAGCGAGGCCTCGTTGGTCAGCAGGAAGGGGAACCCGTCGGCAAACGACAGCGGCACTGCGGCAAACTTATCTACGCGGCGCGTCAGCTCAGGACCTACCCAACGGAGCTGAACCGGGCGCGAAAAGAACTCGCTCAGCCAGCGGTTAATCTCTTCCGGGGCAATGCGGGCGGTAAAGTGGTTGCCCCAGACTTCGGTGGGGGCGTCTGCTGGCGCAAAGTCGCTGAAGCGGACGATACTACTGGAACCATCCGGCGCGGTGAGATGCAGACCGTCATGCACCGGCACCGGCGTGAAGCGAACCATTTGCGGGAACTGGCGTGCGGTAATGAACGTGCCGTCCGGTTCGGTGACCATAAAAATGCGGTCAAAGGCAAAGCCGCTCATGTCTGCAAGGGCATGAGTGAGTCCAATACCGCGCATGGATTTAACCGGATGAATGAAAAGCCTGGATAACGTCGCCACGGCACCGCCCCCTAAAATGAAAATAAGCACTCAACTTTATGACATAGAGCCCAGATTGGCTATAATGCGCAGCAATTTTCTTAGAGTAAAAGTGACGATATGAATTCTCTGTTTGCCAGTACGGCCCGTGGGCTGGAAGAGCTGTTAAAAACTGAACTGGAAAGCCTGGGTGCGCAAGAGTGCCAGGTGGTTCAGGGTGGTGTCCATTTTCAGGGCGACACACGGCTTATTTACCAGAGCCTGATGTGGAGTCGCCTGGCCTCACGCATCATGTTGCCGATGAGAGAGTGCAAGGTTTACAGCGATCTCGATCTTTACCTGGGCGTGCAGACTATCGACTGGACAGAGATTTTTGCGCCGGGCGCCACTTTTGCCGTCCACTTCAGCGGCCTGAATGACGAGATCCGCAACAGCCAGTACGGTGCGCTGAAGGTTAAAGATGCCATCGTCGACTGCTTCACCCGTAAAAACCTGGAACGTCCTAACGTCGATCGTGAAAACCCGGATCTGCGTATCAACGTTCGCCTGAATAAAGAGATTGCCAGCATTGCGCTGGATCTCTGTGGCGAAGGCCTGCACCAGCGCGGCTACCGCGATCGTGCCGGTATCGCGCCAATCAAAGAGAACCTGGCGGCCGCCATCGTAATGCGTTCCGGCTGGCAGCCGGGCACGCCGCTGCTGGATCCAATGTGTGGTTCCGGCACGCTGCTGATCGAAGCGGCGATGCTGGCGACCGACCGTGCGCCGGGCTTGCATCGTGGCGCGTGGGGCTTTAAGGGCTGGGCACATCACGACGAAGCAATCTGGCAGGAAGTGAAAGCCGAAGCCCAGACCCGCGCCCGTGCCGGGCTGGCGGCCTATGAATCCCGCTTCTACGGCTCTGACAGCGACGCCCGCGTCATTGAACGCGCGCGCAGCAACGCCCGTCGTGCCGGGATCGGCGATCTGATTGCCTTCGAGGTAAAAGACGTTTCTCAGCTCACTAACCCGCTGCCAAAAGGCCCGTACGGCACGGTGATCAGCAACCCGCCTTACGGCGAACGCCTTGACAGCGAGCCAGCGCTGATTGCCCTGCACAGCCTGCTGGGGCGCACCATGAAGGATCTGTTTGGCGGCTGGAATCTCTCCCTGTTCAGCGCCTCGCCAGAGCTGCTGAGCTGCCTGCAGCTGCGCGCCGAGCGCCAGTTCAAAGCCAAAAACGGCCCGCTGGACTGCGTGCAGAAGAACTACCATCTGGCCGAGAAAGAGGCCGACAGCAAGCCGTCTAGCATCGCGGAAGATTACGCTAACCGTCTGCGTAAGAACCTGAAGAAATTTGAAAAATGGGCGAAGCAGGAAGGCATCGAATGCTATCGCCTGTATGACGCCGATCTGCCGGAGTATAACGTGGCGGTCGACCGTTACGGCGACTGGGTGGTGGTGCAGGAGTATGCTCCGCCGAAAACCATCGATCCGCAGAAAGCCCGTCAGCGTATGCTGGATATTATTGCCGCGACCATCAGCGTGCTGAATATTGCCCCGAACAAGCTGATCCTCAAAACCCGTGAGCGTCAGAAAGGCAAAAACCAGTACGAGAAAATGAACAGCAAGGGCGAGTTTATCGAAGTGGGCGAATACAACGCGCGCCTGTGGGTGAACCTCACCGACTATCTCGATACCGGCCTGTTCCTCGACCACCGCATCGCCCGTCGTATGCTGGGTCAGATGAGCAAAGGCAAGGACTTCCTGAACCTCTTCTCCTATACCGGCAGCGCCAGCGTGCACGCGGGTCTGGGCGGCGCGCGTACCACCACTACCGTGGACATGTCCCGCACCTATCTGGAGTGGGCAGAGCGCAACCTGCGCCTCAACGGCCTGACCGGCCGCGCGCACCGTCTGCTGCAGGCCGATGTGCTGGGCTGGCTGCGTGAATCTGAAGAGCAGTTCGATCTGATCTTTATCGATCCGCCAACCTTCTCCAACTCCAAACGCATGGAAGAGTCTTTTGATGTCCAGCGCGACCATTTAACGCTGATGAAAGACCTGAAACGTATGCTGCGTAAAGGCGGCACCATCATGTTCTCGAACAACAAACGCGGATTCCGCATGGATCACGAAGGGCTGGAAAAACTGGGGCTGAAAGCACAAGAGATCAGTCAAAAAACCCTGTCCCAGGATTTTGCCCGTAACCGTCAGATCCACAACTGCTGGCTGATTACCGCGGCCTGAAAGGAAAAGTAAATGTCATTAATTAGTATGCATGGGGCGTGGCTGTCGTTCAGCGACGCGCCGCTTCTCGATAATGCTGAACTGCATATCGAAGATAACGAACGTGTCTGTCTGGTAGGTCGTAACGGCGCCGGTAAATCGACGCTGATGAAGATCCTGAATCGCGAGCAGGGGCTGGACGACGGGCGCATTATCTATGAACAGGATCTGATTGTGGCGCGTCTGCAACAGGATCCGCCGCGTAACGTTCAGGGCAGCGTCTACGATTTTGTTGCCGAAGGCATCGAAGAGCAGGCCGAGTATCTGAAGAGCTATCACGAGATCTCGCATCTGGTCATGACCGACCCGAGCACCAAAAACCTCAATGAGATGGCGCGCCTGCAGGAGCTGCTGGATCACCACGGCCTGTGGCAGCTGGAAAACCGCATCAACGAAGTGCTGGCGCAATTAGGTCTGGAAGCGGACATGCCGCTGGGCTCGCTCTCCGGCGGCTGGCTGCGTAAGGCCGCGCTGGGCCGGGCGCTGGTCAGCGGGCCGAAAGTGCTGCTGCTCGATGAACCGACGAACCACCTGGATATCGAAACCATCGACTGGCTGGAAGGGTTCCTGAAAACCTTCAACGGCACCATCATCTTTATCTCGCACGACCGTTCGTTTATTCGCAACATGGCGACCCGCATTGTCGATCTCGATCGCGGCAAGCTGGTGACCTATCCCGGCGACTACGACACCTACCTGCTGGAGAAAGAGGAAAACCTGCGCGTTGAGGAGCTGCAAAATGCCGAGTTCGACCGCAAACTCGCCCAGGAAGAGGTGTGGATCCGTCAGGGCATTAAAGCACGTCGTACCCGTAACGAAGGTCGCGTTCGCGCCCTGAAAGCGATGCGCCGCGAGCGCAGTGAACGCCGCGAAGTGATGGGCAGCGCGAAGATGCAGGTCGAAGAGGCGAGCCGCTCAGGCAAAATCGTCTTCGAGATGGAACACGTCAACTACCAGGTTGATGGCAAAGTGCTGGTGAAGGACTTCTCCGCCCAGGTGCAGCGCGGGGACAAAATCGCCCTTATCGGCCCGAACGGCTGCGGTAAGACCACGCTGCTGAAGCTGATGCTGGATCAACTTAAGGCCGATAGCGGCCGCATCCACTGCGGAACCAAGCTGGAAGTCGCCTACTTCGACCAGCACCGCGCAGAGCTGGACCCGGACAGAACGGTGATGGACAACCTTGCCGAAGGTAAGCAGGAAGTGATGGTGAACGGTAAGCCGCGCCACGTGCTGGGCTATCTGCAGGACTTCCTGTTCCATCCGAAACGGGCAATGACGCCGGTGCGCGCCCTCTCCGGCGGGGAGCGTAACCGCCTGTTACTGGCGCGTTTGTTCCTGAAACCCAGCAACCTGCTGATCCTTGACGAACCGACCAACGATCTTGATGTCGAAACGCTGGAACTTCTGGAAGAACTGATTGATAGTTATCAGGGAACCGTGATGTTGGTGAGCCACGATCGTCAGTTCGTGGATAACACCGTCACCGAGTGCTGGATCTTTGAAGGCCAGGGCCGCATTGGTCAGTATGTGGGCGGCTACCATGATGCCCGCGGACAGCAGGCGCAATCGCAGGCGACAAAACAGTCAAAAGCGAAGGTTGAAGCGGAAGTTGCTGTTACAAAAGCAGAAAACATCAAACGCGGCAGTAATAAATTAAGCTATAACCTTCAGCGCGAACTGGAAGGCCTGCCGCTGCGTCTGGAAGAGCTCGAAGCCAGTCTGGAAAGTTTGCAGGCTCAGGTGGCCGACGCGTCATTCTTTAGCCAGCCGCATGACTATACTCAAAAAGTCCTGGCCGATATGGCCCAGGCTGAGCAGGCGCTGGAAGAAGCATTTGAACGCTGGGAATATCTTGAGGCTCTGAAAAACGGCGCATAAGTTAACCATGGAGCCAGTATGTGTGAACATCACCATGCCGATCGGCATATTTTATGCTCACAGTGCGACATGCTCGTGGCGCTTCCCGCGCTCGAGCATGGGCACAAAGCGGCATGCCCGCGCTGCGGGACAACGCTGACAACTGAGTGGGACGCGCCGCGGCAGCGTCCCACCGCGTATGCTTTTGCTGCGCTGTTCATGCTGTTACTCTCCAACCTCTTTCCTTTCATTTATATGAAAGTGGGGGGCATCACCAGCGAAGTGCATTTGCTGGAGATACCCGGTGTGATGTTCTCAGAAGATTACGCCAGCCTCGGCACGTTCTTTATGCTCTTCGTTCAGATCGTCCCGGCATTTTGCCTGGTGGTGATCCTGCTGCTCGTCAACCGCGTCGTGATGCCTATGGCGCTGAAAATCAGGCTGGCGCGGATCCTCTTCCAGTTAAAAAGCTGGGGAATGGCGGAGATCTTCCTCGCCGGTATTCTGGTGAGCTTCGTTAAGCTGATGGCCTACGGTGATGTCGGAGTGGGCCTCAGCTTTATCCCCTGGTGCCTGTATTGCATCCTCCAGTTACGCGCTTTTCAATGCGTTGATCGCCGCTGGGCGTGGGACGACATCGCCCCTGCGCCCGTACTGCATCAGACGCTGAAAGCCGGGGTACCGGGTATTAATCAGAATCTGCGCCTGTGTCCGTGCTGCACGGCTATCCTCCCGGCCAACCAGGAGATCTGCCCGCGCTGCGAAACCAAAGGGCACGTGCGGCGTAAAAACAGCCTGCAGTGGACGATGGCGCTGCTTATCACGTCGATGATTCTCTATCTTCCCGCCAACATTCTGCCGATTATGATCACCGATCTACTGGGCGACAAAATGCCGTCGACCATCATGGCCGGGGTGGTGTTGCTGTGGGGGGAAGGCTCCTATCCGGTGGCGCTGGTGATCTTTATCGCCAGCATCATGGTACCGACGCTCAAAATGATTGCCATTGCCTGGCTCTGCTGGGATGCCAAAGGGCACGGCAAGCGCGACAGCGAGCGCATGCATCTGATTTATGAGGTTGTGGAGTTTGTCGGACGCTGGTCAATGATTGACGTGTTTGTGATTGCCGTACTCTCTGCGCTGGTGCGTATGGGAGGATTAATGAGCATCTATCCCGCCATCGGAGCGGTGATGTTTGCATTGGTCGTTATTATGACCATGTTTGCGGCCATGACCTTCGATCCGCGGTTATCGTGGGATCGTGAGTCAGAGCCGAGCCATGAGGATGAATAAAAGCATGGAAAATAAGCGTGGAGAGGCGAAAGTGCAGAAGGTCAGAAACTGGTCGCCGGTGTGGATTTTTCCCATCGTGACGGCGCTGATCGGTGCATGGATCCTGTTTTATCATTACAGCCATCAGGGCCCGGAAGTGACGCTCATCACCACCAACGCCGAGGGCATTGAGGGCGGTAAAACCACCATCAAAAGCCGCAGCGTGGATGTGGGCGTTGTCGAAAGCGCCACCCTGACCGACGATCTGACGCATGTAGAAATTAAAGCCCGCCTCAATGCTGGCATGGAAAAGCTGCTCCATGGCGACTCGGTATTCTGGGTGGTGAAACCGCAGGTGGGCCGTGAAGGCATTAGTGGTCTGGGAACCCTGCTATCCGGGGCCTACATCGAACTTCAACCGGGGAAAAAGGGCTCGCAGCCGGAGAATTATCAGCTGCTGGACTCTCCGCCGCTGGCGCCGCCGGATGCGAAGGGCATCCGTATAACCCTCGACAGTAAAAAAGCGGGCCAGCTCAGCCCGGGCGATCCGGTGCTGTTCCGCGGTTATCGTGTGGGATCGGTGGAAACCAGCACCTTCGACGCCCAGAAGCGCACCATCAGCTATCAGCTGTTTATCAGTGCGCCAAACGATCGCCTGGTCACCGGCAATGTACGCTTCTGGAAGGATAGCGGCATCGCCGTTGACTTAACCTCCGCAGGCATGCGCGTCGAGATGGGTTCCCTCTCCACGCTGTTCGGCGGCGGAGTGAGCTTTGACGTGCCGGAAGGCATGGATCAAGGCCAGCCGGTGGCGCAACAGACCGCGTTCAGGCTCTATGACGATCAGAAGAGCATTCAGGATTCGCTCTATACCGACCATATCGACTACCTGATGTTCTTCAAGGATTCGGTGCGTGGCCTGCAGCCGGGCGCGCCGGTTGAATTCCGTGGTATCCGTCTCGGAACCGTCGGTAAGGTGCCGTTCTTCGCGCCGGGCCTGCGTCAGGTGCTCGATGACGATTACCGTATTCCGGTGCTGATCCGCATCGAGCCAGAGCGCCTGATTAATCAGGTTGGTGATACGCCTGATATCGCTGAGCATATCGACGGGTTGATGAAGCGTGGCCTGCGCGGCTCGCTCAAAACCGGTAACCTGGTGACCGGAGCGCTGTACGTGGATATGGACTTCTTCCCGAAAGAGCCACCGGTTAAAGAGATCCGCGAGTTTGGCGGCTATAAAATCATCCCGACCGTGAGCAGTGGCCTGGCGCAGATCCAGCAGCGTCTGATGGAGACGCTGGATAAGATCAACAGCCTGCCGCTCAATCCGATGATTCAGCAGGCAACCAATACGCTTAGCGAAAGCCAGGCGACGATGCGCCGTCTGCAGGCCACGCTGGATAACCTGAACAAGCTGACCGCCAGCCAGTCGATGCAGCAGCTGCCGCAGGACATGCAGAAAACCCTGCGTGAGCTGAACCGCAGTATGCAGGGCTTCCAGCCGGGCTCCGCCGCGTACAACAAGATGGTGGCGGATATGCAGCGCCTCGATCAGGTTCTGCGCGAACTCCAGCCGGTGCTGAAAACGCTGAATACGAAGAGCAATGCGCTGGTATTCGAAGCAAAAGACAAAAAGGACCCTGAGCCGAAGGGGGCTAAATAATGAAAAAATGGCTAATTATCACCGCAATGGCACTTCTGTCCGCCTGTAGCTCTTCCGAGAACAAGAGCTACTACCAGCTGCCGGTGGCAGCGCAGGCGGGCGGGCAGAGTATCGCCAGCCAGGGGAATCGCCTGCTGTGGGTAGAGCAGGTGGCCGTGCCTGACTACCTTGCCGGCAATGGCGTGGTCTATCAAACCAGCGATGTGCAGTATGTCATCGCCAACAACAACCTGTGGGCCAGCCCGCTGGATCAGCAGCTGCGCAACACGCTGGTTGCCAATCTGGGCAGCCAGCTGCCAGGGTGGGTGGTGGCGTCGCAGCCGTTGGGCAGCGACCAGGATACGCTCAACGTCAACGTGACCAATTTCCACGGGCGTTATGATGGCAGGGTGATCATCAGCGGGGAGTGGCTGCTGAATCATCAGGGTCAGCTGATCAAGCGGCCTTTCCATCTGGAACTGGTACAGCAGAAAGATGGTTATGATGAGATGGTGAAAGTCCTGGCACAGGGCTGGGCGCAGGAGTCCGCCAGTATTGCCAGGGAGATCTCCCGTCAGCCATAAGTAAAATTCATCGCACCGGGCCGCATTTAGCGTCATGCTAATTGCGGCTTTTTTTTCGTTTGAAGCTCAGGCGGTTACTTGTGCCGCATCACAGTTTTTGTACAAATGAACTTTTGTATAGGTCACATTTATGACACTGGCGTGAATTTTGCGCATTGACGCTAACCGGGATTCGCGGTATTCGTTAGTCGTGATTGCATGTTTTGTAATCACTGTTTTCTTTTCCACCAGATCAAATAATGAGGGAAACGAGGCATGAAGAGACAGAAACGAGATCGCCTTGAAAGGGCTCATCAACGTGGTTATCAGGCTGGCATCGCCGGACGTTCTAAAGAAATGTGTCCCTATCAGACCATCAATCAAAGGTCGCAATGGTTAGGGGGCTGGCGAGAAGCCATCGGAGACAGGGCAGTACTTGCTTGATAGCGTCTCTTTAAGAAAAGAAACCTCCGCAGTGCGGAGGTTTCGCTGTTTTATGCTTTGAGAAAAGCAAAAATCAGAATGCGGAAGTATCCTGGAACAGACCCACTTTCAGGTCAGTTGCGGAGTAGATCAGACGACCATCAACCAGCACTTCGCCATCCGCCAGGCCCATGATCAGGCGACGGTTAACAATGCGTTTGAAGTGAATACGGTAGGTGACTTTCTTCGCGGTCGGCAGAACCTGACCGGTGAATTTCACTTCGCCCACGCCCAGGGCGCGGCCTTTGCCTTCGCCGCCCAGCCAGCCGAGGTAGAAACCAACCAGCTGCCACATCGCGTCCAGACCCAGACAGCCTGGCATTACCGGATCGCCAATAAAGTGGCAACCGAAGAACCACAGGTCCGGGTTGATATCGAGCTCTGCTTCTACGTAACCCTTATCGAAGTTGCCGCCGGTTTCCGTCATCTTCACGACACGGTCCATCATCAGCATGTTCGGGGCCGGTAACTGTGGGCCTTTAGCGCCAAACAGTTCACCGCGACCAGAGGCAAGAAGATCTTCTTTTGTATAGGATTCGCGTTTATCTACCATGTTCTCAGTAAGCCTTATTTTAGTGAAGGACGCAGGATAGCTAACACGTGTACGCTGAACAAGTCCGATCAGTTTGGCGTGAACCAGTTCAACCAGCGTAACGGCCAGGGATAACGATGACGTGCTTCCTGCTGCGTTGCCTGCGCAATGCGTTCCTGGATGGTTTGCATCAGTGATGTCTGCCCTTCGGCATCCCACACCAGGTTTGTCAGTAAGGGTAGCGCATCAGCAATATCTTCGATGGCCCAGAGGCTGAATTGTTCCTCTTCGACCGCTTTCAGCAGCTCCTGACTCAGGCTGAGGTGGCGCACGTTCGCCAGTGGAATGATCACGCCCTGTTTACCGCTCAGCCCACGCTGCTGGCAAATATTAAAGAAGCCTTCGATCTTCTCATTCAGCCCGCCGACCGGCTGCGCGCGGCCAAACTGGTCTACAGAGCCGGTAATAGCAATGCTTTGATTCACCGGCACATCGGCCAGGGCGCTGATAAGTGCGCACAGTTCAGCCATTGACGCACTGTCGCCATCCACTTCGCTGTAGGACTGCTCAAAGGTCAGCGAGGCGGTAAACGGGAGCTGCTGCTCAAGCTGTAGCTCCGACATCAGGAAAGCCTGCATGATCATCATGCCCTTGGCATGAATGTTCCCGCCCAGCTCTGCTTTACGTTCGACATCGATAAATTCACCGTCACCAATGTGCACCACGCAACTGATACGCGACGGCTCGCCAAAGGCGCGCGGATGGCCAGGGAATTCAATCACCGAAAGGGCGTTAATCTGTCCCACGCATTCGCCTTCGGTTTCGACCAGGATCTGCTCGAGCAGGATCTCATCCTGCATACGATCGGCGAGATAGCCTTCGCGCCACTCGCGCTGCACCAGCATTTGGGAGAGCTGCTCGCCGTTCACCGTATCGTCTTCGGTCATGGCAGCGGCTTCACGCAGCTGCTTGCCAAGCCAGAGAGGGCAAAGCGGCAGTGTCTCCTGATCGCCGGTATAGCGGACCGCTTCGCGAATCAGCACCGGCCATGCATCCGCAGCAGGCGTTGGCAGCTGCGCGCGTTGGCAGACGGCATAAACCCACTGCAGCCACTGCTGCATGTCTTCAGCATCCGCAATCTGGGTGCTGTCTTCAAATTCGCTGTAGACCACCTGATCAGCCAGCTCGGGCTCCATTTCCTGGAAATCAGCCAGCGCTTCACGATCGCCTGTCAGGACGACTTTCAGGGAGAGCGGCATCGACGGCACGGCGACCGGAAGAGGGCGCGACTCATCCCAGCCAACCCAGTCAAAGCGCTGCTGGCTAACGATATTTTTCAGGCGCATCCACAGCAGGGGCTGTGCAAGCAGAGAACGCAGGGAGATGATAAGCACGCCGCCGTTGGCCTGATGAACCAGACCAGGATGCAGGGTCAACTCACCGTTAAACTGGCGCAAGCAGCCGAACAACTGCTCTGCTTCTGTCCAGCCCGCCTGGATGACGTTGCCGGTGACAGCAAAACGGCCATCGGGTACGGTAGCGGGTGCAAAGGTAACGGCGTGGCCGTTGATGCTATATTCACCACCAAAGACCGTTCCGGCTTCTGGCTGCAACTGCCGTACGGCATCCGCCAGAAGACTCAGATACTCCGCTTCGTCTGGCGCTTTCAACAACATGAATGGTGAGGTTGTCCATGGGCTTAACATCTGCTCCAGCGCGTAATGCAAACGGGGCTGAGTGTCGCTGAGGATGTATTCGTGTTCTTTCGCGAGATCTGGCTGTGAAAACAGTTCCTGATAGCTATCTGTATCCGGAACAAGGTCACGCCATGCAAGTTTCGTAATGGTCAAAGTTGATGTTTTTTAGTCAGATGTAAAACGATGGAGTATACCGTAAGGCGCAGGCTCTGCACATGAGGGAATGGGAGTTTCCGGGCATGAATGCGTTACCGCGCGTCACAGGATATGATTTCTTTTCAGCAGATTGCCAAAAAACTGATATTCTGAACACAGTTACACGGTCACACTGAGATCGCAATGAAATACCAACAACTGGAAAATCTCGAAAGCGGCTGGAAATGGAAGTATCTGGTCAAAAAACACCGTGAAGGGGAGTTGATCACGTGCTACCTCGAAGCCAGTGCTGCAAAAGAAGCTGTAGATTTATTGCTGACCCTCGAAAATGAACCCATTCTGGTCAATAGCTGGATTGAAAAGCATATCAATCCTGCATTACTGAACCGAATGAAGCAGACTATCCGTGCGCGGCGTAAGCGGCATTTCAACGCTGAGCACCAGCATACCCGTAAGAAGTCGATCGATCTGGAGTTTATGGTCTGGCAGCGTCTGGCTGGCCTTGCCCAGCGACGCGGGAAAACCCTGTCAGAAACCATCGTGCAGCTGATTGAAGATGCGGAACATAAAGAGAAGTACGCCAGTCAGATGTCGACCCTGAAAACCGATCTCCAGGCGCTGCTGGCCGGAAAGAAGTAGCGTTCTCCTTTTCTTCAGGCAATAAAAAACCCCGCAACATGGCGGGGTTTTTTGTCAGACGATAACTTATGCCGCTGGCTGAGTTACAACGTCTTTGATGCCTTTAACTTCGATCTCTACGCGACGATCTGGAGCCAGGCAGTCGATCAGTGCAGCGCGAGGTTTCACGTTGTCACAGGTAGAACCGGTAACTGGGTTAGATTCGCCCATACCACGTGGGGAGATCTTGTTAGCCGGGATACCTTTAGAGATCAGGTAATCAACAACGGACTGAGCACGTTTCTCAGACAGACCCTGGTTGTAAGCGTCAGAACCGATACGGTCGGTGAAGCCCAGAACCACTACGGAACCGTCTTTCGGATCCAGGTTGCTCAGCTGGGTGTACAGCTGATCCAGTGCCTGCTGGCCTTCTGGTTTCAGAGTTGCTTTGTTGAAGTTGAACAGAACGTCAGACTTCAGAGTGAAGTGCTTGGTCTGTACTTCTGGAGCTGGTGCTGGAGCTGGAGCAACAACTGGTGCTGGCTCAGCCTGACCGAAGCGGTAAGAAACACCTACGCTCAGCATGCCGTTGTCTGGACGAACACCAACGGTGTTGCCGTCGCCGATGTTGTTAACCCACTGGTATTCCAGACGGGTAGCGATGTCACGGGTCATAGCCCACTCAACGCCACCAGCGAATACTGGGGATACGCCAGTGTCGTGGTCGTCGCCAGCGATGCTGTTGCTGGAGTCTGCACGCCATACCATGCCGCCCAGACGGGTGTAGATGTCTACAGCGTCATTTACTGGGTAGCCCAGTTTAGCAGTCAGCTGAACGCCTTGAGCTTTGAATGCGCCGTTAACGTTGTCGCCTTTGTAAGGCATACGGCCCAGCCAGTCGTAACCCATTTCGAAACCAACGTATGGGTTAACCTGATAACCACCGAACGCGCCTGCGCCCAGCTGGCTTTCGTGAGTTGGGCCGTCGTTGTTCAGAGCGTCGTTATACCAGCCGGTGTCGTGGAACTGAGACCAGCCCAGTTTACCACCTGCGTACCAGGTATTATCTTTTGGAGCGGCCTGCGCTACGGTAGCGAAACCTGCCAGTGCCACTGCAATCGCGATAGCTGTCTTTTTCATTTTTTGCGCCTCGTTATCATCCAAAAATCGCCATGAGAATCTCAATGAGAGTCACGGTTAAATCCTTCACCGGGGGGCGGGGACAAAGAGTAAAACTTACCGATATCTTCGGTTTAGGCCGAGCACCCCTGGCGATGTAAAGTCTACAACGTACCTGAAAACTTACAAGTGTGAACTCCGTCAGGCATATGAAAAAAAAAGTTTTGTATACACAATATTTAACATTTATTGCGCAATTTGAGGCGTGCTAAAATGGAGAAAGCCGCGGCAGACAAGACTTTTCGCGGCTTTTACACAGGGAACCAACGGCGTACAGATACGGCAAAAAAAATTCCAGGAAAACTCTTATTTTTACTCAATGATACAAATTCGAGTGAATTTTTAGCCCAGAAAGGTGTCCGTTGCTCAAAGTGTTCATTCGAATGGGACGCATAATGAAGCCGAGTGCATTCCCTTCTTCGGCAGCTTCAGCCAGACGGTGTTGTTCCGATTCCGTCAACTCATGCGTAAACCAGCCAATCACTACGCTGTAATTTCCGGTACGCAGCGCCCTCGCCATTGAGTCTACAGTATGGCATGGATCCATCTGACTAATCTGCATCACTTTCGTTAGCGGCAAGCCTGCGGATTGCACCCATTCCCGACTTAATTTCTGCTGTGGCGTGAGCCACAACTGCCAGCGCGACTGCTGACCAAGCTGTTGCAACAGTGGCAGCAATAACAGCTGCGTCATCATGGGCTGGTCTTCACGGTAGAGCACTTCACTAATCAGCCCGGTGGACATTTGCGCCGCGGAGTTCATCGCGCTTTTGCCAGCGGAAGTAGAGAAAGTTGTTGAACGGTTTGCATAGCCTGAAGAGTACATAATCAATCCAGCCCTGTAGTTACTGTATGGATATACAGTAACTCCTGTGCGACTAAAGATCAACCTCATTTTCGGAAAGCTCCTCGCAAATTTGGTTTGTAATTCAGGCGTATTGAAAATTCACCTTGCCGTTCGATCGTAAGTTACCTATTTTCTGGCTAACGGATCCGTTAATACTCGACTCAACCATTACGCCATGATTTAAAAGGGAAATATCATGAAAAAATTATCTTATGAACGGATCTATCAATCTGCAAAATATCTTTCACCCCTCGGCGAAGTTCATTATCGCGCCCTGTTTGGCGGATACACCCTGGCGGTTGATGACACGGTTTTTGCCATGGTGTCGGAGGGGGAGTTGTATCTGCGTGCCTGCGAAGAGAGCGCGTCTTACTGTGTAAAGCATGCCTCTTCTTTCCTGTCGCTGGTGAAGCGGGGGCGGCCCGTTTTGTTGAATTATTATCGCGTCGATGAAGGGCTCTGGCAGGATCAGGAGAAATTGCTGCAACTCTCCTCGTTTGCCCTGGAAGCTGCGCGGCGGGAACGCTGTGAACGCTACAAACGCGAGCGCCTGAAAGATTTACCCAATCTCACCTTTCAACTCGAAATCCTGCTGTTTGAGGCGGGCATCACCACCGAAGAGGCATTACGCACACTGGGGGCTGAACAGTGCTGGCTCAGATCAGGGCGCTCAACAAGCACCTGAGTTACAAGGTGCTGTTTGCGCTGGAGGGGGCAATCACCGGATTACACGTCGCAGCGCTCCCGGAGATAAGACGCCGGGAGCTGGTGGAGTGGTACAAAAGACTGCCGGCAGAGAGCAGTGCTCACTCCGGCAGTTGATTAACGTGCTGCTGTAATCGACAAATTTCTGGCAGCAACGCGATAAGCAGACCGATTTGCTGCAGAACCAGAGGCGCTTTGCTCTCGGCTCCCGGCTCGATATGTGAAATGCGTTGCGCCAGTTCGGTTAAGGCCTGCTGAACACGAGGCTCATCCGCGGGGCGTTGATGTAGCGCATCATCAACGTAGCAGACAGCATCGTCCAGTAATCCGAGGATTGCGGGGCTGGTGAGCCGCTCGCGGTGTGCGCCCAGTGCGGCGATATAGCTGGTAAACGTATGGTTCAGGCACAGCAGACGGAACGCGACTTCCCGGGTTTCCGCTGTTGCCCTCGGTTCCGTAGACATATTCGACACCACCGACGCCAGCTCCGCGTCGCGGTTATAGGCGTCACGTCGTGCGATACGATACGCCAGGCGGTTATCACGCCCCTGATGATACTGCTCCAGGATAGCATCAAGATAACGGCAGTTGGCGTTCATGGCCTGATCCAGCACGCGGGGCAGATTACGGAACCGCCAGTCCGGCCAGATAAAGCTTACCGCAGCCCAGGCGATGGCGCAGCCAATCAGGGTATCAATGACGCGAGGCAGGGCAACTTCAAAGCCTTCCCCGAGCAGGTTGAAACAGAGCAGCACCAGCAGGGTGATAAACATCGTGGCGTGCGCATACTGCACGTTACGAAAGGCGAAGAACAGCACGCCGGTGATCACAATTAAGATCAGCTGTCCTTCCAGCGAGGGGACAAAGTAAAGGATGGGTAACCCGATGGCGACCCCCACCAGAGTGCCGATAATACGCAGCGCCAGACGATGCCGGGTGGCGTTGTAGTTGGGCTGACAGACAAACAGGCTGGTGAGCAGGATCCAGTAGCCATGGTCCAGGCCGGTTATCTGTATAAAAGCATAGCCAATGCAGAGCACCACGGACATCCTTACCGCATGGCGAAACAGCGCCGATTCCGGGGAAAAGTTGCGGCTCAAACGCAGCCACATATCGCTAAAACCATGCAGGCTGTCGTCCGCAAGCTGATTTTCCACATCATTACCGGGTGTAGCCAGCGCCTGTTCGGATTCGATGGTGGCGAGCTGGGCATCAATGGCGCGCAGGTTATTCAACAAAAAGCCCAGCGCTTTCATCTGCTCGGCAGAGGTACCGCTGGCCTGAACCCTGTCGAGGGCCGCATCGAGATGGGTAAACGCCCGTTCAAATCGCGGATCGTGCTGATAAGGGGTACGCAGCAGGATAGAGCGCGACAGCTGGTGGCAGGCCTGCGACTGCATGGACAACAGACGCTGGAAGCGAAACATTACGTCGCTGTAGCGAAATTTCTCGCGAAGATCGGCGTACTGAATATGCGATGAGCTGGCGCGCTCGTGGATATCCTGCGCCACAAAGTAATAGTGCAGGGTCCGGCGGGTGCCGCGCTGACCGCGATCGCCGCGCAGGCGGGTAAGTAACGAGGCCTTGGTCTGGTTTAAGGTTGTCACCAGTTGCCCGTTCGCCAGCGCCAGATCGTACAGCGGCCCCTGGCCGTCACCTTCGATATCCGGATCGAACAGCCGGGACTTTAACTCAAGGTAATGGGCCAGTTGCTCGTAGCTGCGGGCCAGATTGTCCTGCAGCGGGCGAATGGGAAATATGAGATGCCCGGCCAGCGTCAGCAGGTTATACCAGACCGCGCCCAGCAACAGCAGCACCGGCTGTTGATACCACTGGTCGTACAGCGATACCCCCAGCATGGTGTAGATGGCAATAAGCAATGCGCCGAAAGCGATGGTGGCGTAGCGCTGGCCTAGCCCACCGAGCAGAATAAACACGCTGGTGGAGAGCATCAGCCCAATCGCAAAAAGCCAAGGCCATGGGAAGAGCAGCTCCACCGACGCCGAGGCGATAAAAAAGCAGATCAGGGTGATGACCAGATTGCGCAGCCGACCGGTAAGGCGGTCATCCAGATCGGCCAGCGCGCCGGCAACCACCCCCAGCGTCAGGGGGATGGTCAGCTTCACGTCGCCCAGCCACCATGGCAGGGCGGTACTGCCACACAGGGCAATAAAGATCCTGACATTGTAGAGCCAGGCGCTGTTCAGGGTGTAGCGGCGAAGCAGTGGGCTTAGCATGTGCGCGCGAGGTCCTTGTTATGGAAAACGACGGCGGGCGTTAGCTTCCCGCGCGGCGCGGGCCACTTCCACCGGGACAACCCGGCGTCCGACAGGCCACAGGGCAATGGCGGCAATTTTGAAATTAGCGATCCCGACGGGGATGCCGATAAGCGTCAGGCACTGGGCGATCCCCGCCGCAATGTGCATCAGACACAGCCACCAGCCGAAAAAGATCAGCCACAGAATATTGAGCAGCGTTCCGCCGGTGTTCATCAGCGCGCTTTTATTGCCAGGCTCCAGTTCGTCTACGTGAACCGCTTCGTTGCCGTATGGGACCAGCGAGAGTTTGGTAATTTCCCAGCAGGAGCGGGTTAGCGGAAGGGTGAATATCAGGACCACGCTGACCAGCGTCGCCAGCAGCCAGGAGAGAGTGGTGGCAAAACCACCCAGCACAAAATTCAAAATATTCAGAATGGTACGCATAAAACCTCAATTCTTTCCGTAATGTTGAAGCCCTGATGATTGTAACGTTTTTTTGCGCTGGAGCACCTGAAAACTGGCAGTTAAACTGTTATGCAATTATTCACGTCGTGGATCAGGCTGGACATGGAACTGAAAGCAACATCGTTAGGCAAACGCCTGGCACAACATCCGTACGACAAAGTCGTTCTGCTTAACGCCGGGGTTAAAGTCTCGGGCGAACGTCACGAATATCTCATCCCCTTCAATCAGCTGTTAGCAATTCACTGTAAGCGCGGCCTGGTCTGGGGCGAGCTGGAGTTTGTGCTGACAGACGAAAAAGTGGTGCGTCTGCACGGCACCGAGTGGGCGGAAACCCAGCGTTTTCACCGCCATCTCAGCACGCTCTGGCAGCAATGGAGTGCTGAAATGAGTGAGGTTGCGGCGCAGGTGCTGCAAAACGCGCTGAATGACATTGCCGCCACGAATGAGCAAAACAGCTGGCTGACGCGGGAAAAAACGCTCGGCCTTCAGCAAAAAATCCGCCAGGCGTTACAGGCTTTGCCGTTATCCGTCTCGCGGCTCGACGAGTTTGATAACTGCCGTGAAGCCTGGCGGCAGTGTCAGGCCTGGCTACAGGACATTGACCAGAGCCGGTTGGCGCACAATCAGGCGTGGACTGACACTATGCTCAGCCAGTATGCCGATTTTTTTGCCGGTATTGAGTCATCCCCACTTAACCCGGCCCAGGCCAGGGCGGTGGTCAATGGCGAACAGTCGCTGCTGGTGCTGGCGGGGGCCGGTAGCGGAAAAACCTCGGTGCTGGTGGCGCGGGCAGGCTGGCTGCTGGCCCGCAATGAAGCCGCTCCCGAGCAAATATTGCTCCTGGCGTTTGGGCGTAAGGCGGCTCAGGAGATGGATGAGCGAATCGAGGCGCGACTGCATACCCGCGACATCACCGCGAGGACCTTCCACTCTCTTGCCCTGCATATCATCCAGCAGGGCAGCAAAAAGGTGCCGGTGGTCAGCGAGCTTGAAAATGACACCGTGGCGCGGCAGAAGATTTTCATCGACGCCTGGCAGCAGCAGTGCAGTGAGAAAAAAGCCCAGGCCAAAGGCTGGCGACAGTGGCTCGAAGAGGAGCTTGACTGGAGCGTGCCGGAGGGCAGTTTCTGGCAAAACGAAAAGCTGAAGCGCCGACTGGCACCCCGGCTCGATCGCTGGGTGAGCCTGATGCGTATGCACGGTGGCGCGCAGGCCGAGATGATTGCCGGCGCGCCGGAAGAGGTGCGGGCCCTGTTCTCAAAGCGGGTCAAGTTAATGGCTCCGCTGCTTAAGGCGTGGAAAGCCGCCCTCAAGGCGGAGAACGCCGTCGACTTTTCCGGGTTGATTCATCAGGCGATCGTTATTCTGGAGAAAGGTCGCTTTATCAGCCCGTGGAAGCACATTCTGGTGGATGAGTTTCAGGATATCTCTCCTCAACGCGCGGCGTTGCTGGCGGCGCTGCGGGCGCAAAACAAGTACACCACTTTGTTTGCCGTGGGGGATGACTGGCAGGCGATCTACCGTTTCAGTGGTGCACAGCTGTCGCTGACGACGGCGTTTCATCATTACTTTGGCGAAGGGGATCGCTGCGATCTGGACACCACCTACCGTTTCAATAACCGGATCGGTGAGATCGCCAACCGGTTTATCCAGCAAAACCCACATCAGCTGGCAAAACCGCTGAACAGCCTGTCGGCTGGCGACAAGAAAGCGGTTACGCTGCTGGCAGAGGATCAGCTCGATGCCCTGCTGGATAAGCTGAGCGGTTACGCCCGGGCGGATGAGCGTATTCTGGTGCTGGCGCGTTATCACCACCTGAAGCCCGCCAGCCTGGAGAAAGCCGCGACCCGCTGGCCGAAACTGCAGCTGGATTTTATGACCATTCACGCCAGCAAGGGCCAGCAGGCGGACTATGTCATTGTGGTGGGATTGCAGGAAGGGAGCGATGGTTTCCCGGCACCTGCCCGGGAATCGGTAATGGAGCAGGCCCTGCTGCCAGTGGTGGAAGATTTTCCCGATGCCGAGGAGCGGCGATTACTCTACGTGGCTATCACCCGTGCTCGTCACCGGGTCTGGTTGCTGTTCAACAAAGAGCAGCCATCACGCTTTGTCGATATCCTCAAAGAAATTGATGTTCCGGTGGCACGCAAACCCTAGCGTTGTTTTGCCCGGTGGCGTTTCGCTTACCGGGCCTACGGGGCGTGCGGTTTGGGGTTTTGTAGGCCGGGTAAGGCGGAGCCGCCCCCCGGCGATGCCCACTTTTACTTCAGACGTTCAGCCAGATAGCGCTGATAGTCCGGGATCAGGATCTCGACCGGAGAGTTGAACTGCGGAGACTCGATAATAAAGTCCGCCGTCGACAGGTTGGTGGCGACCGGAATATTCCACACCGTTGCCAGACGCAGCAGGGCTTTTACATCCGGATCGTGCGGCACCGCATTGAGCGGGTCCCAGAAGAAGATCAGCACATCAATCTTACCTTCCGAAATCTGTGCGCCGACCTGCTGATCGCCGCCCATCGGACCGCTCAGCATGGCATTCACTTCAAGTCCGGTCTCGCGATGAATCAGGTTGCCGGTGGTCCCGGTGGCCGACAGCTGATGTTTTTCCAGCAGGGATTGATGACGCTGAACCCAGTTGAGCAGCATCTGTTTGCAGTGATCGTGCGCCACCAGGGCGATATGTTTTCGTTCCGGCAGTGTGCGGGTTGTGGATTCCATAATCTCTATCCGTTAGTTAACTGGTTACAGATTACTGGAAGCACCTGACGCTGCAAGAGAAAGGGAGAAAAAATGCGGCTCAGGACGAGGGTTGTTGCTTCGCCCATTGCAGGAAACGGCTTCGGGTTTCAGGATCGGCCTGGGCAAACCAGTACTTGAGACGCTGCTCCGTCATGCTCTGGGATTGCGGCGGCGGCATGTCCAGCTCAGACACCCCGGATAACAGCGTACTGTCATCCGCCATGGTGGTTGAAAACTGCGGCAGCGAGGCGCTCTGCCCTGCTTTGTTATAGCGCTCGGTATCATATTCGTAATTCACGCCGTTCGGCGTATCGGTGAGCGCCAGAATATCCAGCTTCACCGGGATCGGGGTCGCGTCGCCATCCAGCAACTCGATTTGCGGTGATTTATCAAAAAGTTGTGACTCTTTTTCTGTTTCCAGCCGTGGAAGGCTAAAATTAACCTGACTGATGCGCTGGGTGTTGAAGCTGGCGACAAGGGGAGGAGAGATATAGACCCGCTCCTCGTGATTGCCAAGGCGAATGGTTTTTTCTACCCGGAAGACGATCTGATGCGGGCCGTTATCCAGCTCAATACTGTCCGCACCGCGCAGCAGGGAACTGGAAACTTTTTTGCCATCCAATACCAGCAGGTCGATGTCCGTAGAGAGCCGCAGCGTTGTGGCAAAAACGCAAACCGGCATGAGCAGCGCAAACAGACTCCAGGCAATGCCGGTTTTCATAGAGAGCCCTCTTAAAAGACATGCGTCATGAATAATGTATCAAAATTTTTCGCTAATCATATTTACTAACATATAGACATATCCCGGCAATTTGCCCTCATGCAGACGTATGGGATGGCAGTTGCTGTAACGGCATTGATACCCAGATTGAACGAGCCAGGAGGACATAAATGAAAGAGAACGATATCGCTGACATTCTTACTACCACCCGCACCATTGCGCTGGTGGGGGCAAGCGACAAGCCGGATCGCCCGAGCTACAGGGTGATGAAATACCTGCTCGATCAGGGCTACCACGTGATCCCGGTTTCGCCAAAAGTGGCAGGTAAAACGTTGCTGGGCCAGCAGGGATACGGCACCCTGGCAGAAGTGCCGGAAAAAATCGATATGGTGGACGTGTTCCGCAATTCCGAAGCGGCCTGGGGCGTTGCTCAGGAGGCAATTGCGGTCGGGGCGAAAACCCTTTGGTTACAGCTCGGGGTGATTAATGAACAGGCGGCGGTTCTGGCGCGCGATGCGGGCATGAATGTAGTGATGGACCGCTGTCCGGCCATTGAGATCCCCCGCCTGGGGATGGCGAAGTAATAAAAAACCCGGTCAGCCGTCGGCTACCGGGTTTTCATTAGTTGCGCAGGCGCGGAGCCTGTAACTGTCTGCGGATAGTTTGCGCCAGTTCATCCATAGATGGCTGCTCTGGGTGTTCATCCTGCTGTTCGCTACTTAACTGGGCTTCGGCAAGATAGGTATGCACGGCCTGTCCGTCGTCATCTTCCATGACCACGTGGTACCAGGGCGCGGCGCGGAGTTCTGCGTTCACCGCCAGCTCATCCGCTGACGGTTCGTCGAGGGAATATTCCGGGTCGATATCCACGACCACGCCCAGATAACCTAACAGGGAGTGGCGGACCTGCTGGCCGATACCGAATTTGCTGGCAATCATAGTCACCTCCCGGGAAACGTTACTTACACTATAGGTGTGGGCAACATTCCACTTTTCAAGTTACATGATGCGACAGGCAAATCCTTTCAGATACAGCCCTTCCGGATAGGTAGCGATCACCGGATGATCGGCCGCCTGACGGAACTGCTCTATAAATTGTACATCACGCCCAGCATCTACAGCGGCATCTGCGATAATTTTCTGGAATAATTCGGTGGTCATCAGGCCGGAGCAGGAGAACGTCAGCAGCACGCCGCCCGGGTTAAGCAGCTGGATCGCCAGCATGTTGATGTCTTTATACCCACGACAGGCGCCCATCAGCTGGTTCTTGTTTTCCACGAACTTTGGCGGATCCATCACAATCACGTCAAACTTTTCACCCTGGTCGCGGTATTTGCGCAGCAGTTTGAAGACGTCGTCGCGGACAAATTCCGCTTTGCTCAGATCCAGCTGGTTCAGCTCAACGTTCTGCTTCGCCACGTCCAGCGCTTCCTGTGAGGTATCGACGCTCACCACCTGGCTGCAGCCGCCCATCAGGGCCGAAACCGCAAAGCCGCCGGTGTAGGAGAAGCAGTTCAGAACGCGTTTGTCGGCAACGTACTGGCGGGTTGCCAGGCGGCTGTCGCGCTGATCGAGGTAGTAACCGGTTTTATGGCCGCCCTGAATATCCACCAGCAGCTTCATGCCGTGCTCTTCGATAGGCAGCAGGGTAGGCGGCAGTTCGCCCGTCACCGGACCCTGGGTCAGCTCCATCCCCTCTTTTTTACGCACCGCAACGTCGCTGCGATCGTAAATAGCGCACTCGGGGAACAGCGTCTGCAGGGCGCTGATCAACGCCGCACGCTGATACTCAGCACCCGCGCTTAACAGCTGCAGCACCAGGAAGTTGCCGAAACGGTCGATCGTCACGCCCGGCAGACCGTCGGATTCGCCGGCGATCAGACGATAGCTGTCCAGCCCGTCGCGTTTTGCCAGCCAGTCGCGCCACTGCTGCGCCTGCTGCAGGCGGCGGACAAAGAAGTCGATGTCGATGGATTCATCTTTATCAAACGTCCAGACGCGGGCACGGATCTGCGAGGCAGGCGAGTATGCGCCGCGCGCTAACCATTTCCCCTGGTGGTCAACGATATCGATGGTTTCACCGAGACTGGCTTTGCCTTCCATGCGGGCAACCGCGCCGGAGAAGACCCAGGGATGGCGGCGCAGCAATGACTTCTCGCGCCCTTTGGCTAACACTAAACGTACACTCATAATTTTCTGTTCTGTCGATTCCAGGGAAATGGCGCGTAGAGTAGCACAGATGGCCAGTGGCAATCATCTGCGGACACTATTGAGCGTTTCGGCACATTTTAAAATCGGTCAGGCACATTATGAGTGTGTCGCAGGCTTTACAGTGTGGTTTCCGGTTCAGCAAAAGGAGACAACAATGAAAAAGCATATTGCCATCGCCGTCAGCGCCCTGGCGACAATCAGTTTTACGGTTTCTGCAGCCCTGCCGTTTAGCCTCAGCAGCCAGGATATCGCCAACGGTCACCCCTTAACGCAACAGCAGGTCTTTGCCGGGTTCGGCTGCCAGGGGGGCAATGCCTCGCCACAGTTGGCCTGGCAAAATCCACCCGCAGGCACAAAAAGCTTCGCCATTACCGCCTACGATCCTGACGCACCCACCGGCAGCGGCTGGTGGCACTGGACGCTGGTCAACATTCCCGCTAAGACGCAGAGCCTGCCTTCAGGTGCCGGGAAAACGAACAGCGATAAATTACCGGCGGGAGCGGTGCAGGGACGTAATGATTTCGGTTATGCTGGCTTCGGCGGGGCATGTCCGCCTGAAGGGGATAAACCGCACCCTTATCAGTTCACCGTCTGGGCGCTGAATGTGGAAAAACTGCCGCTCGACGGCAACGCCAGCGGGGCACTGGTTGGCTTTATGCTCAACAGCCACATGCTCGCGAAAGCACAATTAACCGCAACATACGCACGATAAAGGTGGCCCGGTGCAGGAGTTTCATTTTCAACATAACCATCTGACAGCGGCTGAGGTCAATGCCAGCAAAATGCATCGCCTGCACCACGTAAAGCTCTTCTACCCGGCCATCTGTCATATTACGCACGGCAGTAAGGTGATTATCCAGGATGAGAGGCGCTTAGTGGCGACGCCGGATGAGCTCATTATCATTCCGGCGAACACCCCGATGGAGATCATTAACCAGCCTGCGCAGGACGTGTTTCATTCCGATCTGCTGCTGTTATCCCCCGACCTCATCGCCGAGTTTAAAACGCGTTATCTGCAATCCTGGCCGCGCGCAAAAACGGACTCACTCTGTGCTCCGCTCAGCGAAGGACTCGCTTTCATGTGGGGCAACCTGCTGCACGCGGTGCGGCATAATTTTTCGGATGAGCTGCAAAAGCACCAGGCCTTTGGGCTCCTGCTGGCGCTGCTGCATGATGGGGTGGCCGGTCCGCTGCTGATCGAGCGAAATATCAATCTTACCGAGCAGGTGCGGCATTTCATTATGCTGGCGCCCGCCCGGGCATGGACTGCTCATGATGTGGCCAGTCGTCTGGCCTTAAGCGTGCCGACCTTACGCCGACGCTTACGGGAAGAGTCGCAAAGCTTTCGCCAGATCGTGGAGGAGGTGCGTATGGCGGTTGCGCTCTCTCAGCTGCAGTCGACCCGTCTGCCCATTGGCGAGATCGCCATGCAGTGCGGGTATCTTTCCAGCTCCCGATTTACGGCCCGTTTTCGTCAGCATTACGGCTGTTTACCCAAAACGCTGCGCTAATTCTCCGGCCATAATTTGCTATTCTTTGGGTTCAGAGCCAGGCATGGATAAGGGGAAGGAGTATGGCAAAAGTCTGCATCATCGCGTGGGTTCACGGCACGGTTCAGGGGGTTGGCTTTCGATACAGCACGCAGCGTGAAGCCACTGAGCTGGGGCTGACCGGTTACGCGCGCAACATGGATGACGGAAGCGTCGAGGTGGTGGCGTGCGGGGAGGCGGAGCAGGTCGATAAACTGCTCGACTGGCTTAAGGCGGGCGGGCCACGCATCGCCCGGGTCGAAAAGGTTCTCTCAGAACCGCATCAACCCGGCCGGGAATACGTGAATTTCGGTATTCGCTATTAAATGCACTTCACGGGCTTAGGCAGACCGGCGATTTTGGTCGCCTGTTTTGCCGGGCCTTTCGGGAACAGGCGGTAAAGATAGCGGCTGTTGCCTTTCTCCTCGCCGTACTTATTGGCCATTGCTTTCACCAGCATGCGGATGGCGGGGGAGGTGTTAAATTCCAGATAGAAATCACGCACGAAGCGCACCACTTCCCAGTGCTCTGGCGTCAGGGCGATAGACTCTTTTTCGGCAATCACAGCCGCCAGCCCTTCGCTCCACTGGCTGGTCTCTTTCAGATAGCCTTCGCTATCGGTCTCAATCTCTTTACCTTCAAAGTTCAGCATAATCATCACGGGTTTATCGAAAACCGCGGCAGTTTACCAAAAAAGAAAGCCCCGCATAAGCGGGGCTCGTTATACAGCACTGTCGGTTAATCGCGGCTCGCAAAGCCCAGGATGCTCAGCAGGCTGACGAAGATGTTATACAGCGACACATACAGGCTCACGGTGGCGCGGATGTAGTTGGTCTCGCCGCCATGAATGATGTTGCTGGTTTCCATCAGGATCGCCCCGGAGGAGATCAGGATGAACACGGCGCTGATAGCCAGGTGCAGAGCCGGCAGCTGCAGGAAGATATTTGCAACCATACCGATCAGCACCACGACGATGCCCGCCATCAGCATACCGCCGAGGAAAGACATGTCTTTACGGGTGGTCAGTACGTAGGCAGAGCAGCAGAAGAACACCGCAGCCGTACCACCCAGCGCCAGACCGATCAGGTCGCCCATACCGGCAGACAGGTAGGTGTTAAGCATTGGCCCCAGGATGTAGCCCAGGAAACCGGTGAAGGCGAAGGCGGACAGAATGCCTACCGGCTTATCCGCGGTTTTGTAGGTCAGGAACATCAGACCATACATGCCGACCAGGGTGAGGATCAGCCCCGGTGACGGCAGCATCAGCACGGTGCTGGCAGTTGCCGTCAGCGCGGAGAAGGCCAGCGTCAGGCTGAGCATAAAGTAAGTATTGCGCAGCACCTTGTGGGTGCTGAGTAGCGATGTGCGGTCGCGTGAAGAACTAATAATACGATCCATGAGTCACTCTCTTATGACAGATGTAATTAACGGCAAGAATAGAAAACGACGCGCCGGTTACAAAGTGGTTTTACCCATCTTTACTCAACGTCTTAGGCCTCGATATAGCATGATGTGTTCCATAACGCCTTTAACGCAGAATGAACCCCGGTTTGTCAGGATTAATCAGATCAAGCTCTTATAGGTCACTGAAATATATTGCCTTATTCCAGCCGCAGCGCTAAGAGTTATTTTGCATCGTCAAAACTAAACTATAAGGCGAAGGACATGAAACCCTCATCACACGTAACATTTACCCTCTCTTTGCTGACAGCAGGCATCCTGTGCGCAAGCGCAACGGCGTTTGCAGCCAGCGTGCCAGCAGGAACCGAGCTGGCTGAGAAGCAGGAACTGGTCAGGAATAATGGCAATGAGCCGGCATCGCTCGATCCGCATAAAGTCGAAAGCGATGTCGAATTCAATATTATCAGCGATTTGTTCGACGGGCTGGTCAGCGTCTCGCCGCAGGGGGAGATCCAGCCGCGGCTGGCCGAGAAATGGGAGAACAAGGACAACACCGTCTGGACCTTCCATTTGCGCCCGGGCATTACCTGGAGCGACGGCACGGCCATTACCGCCCAGGACGTGGTCTGGAGCTGGCAGCGGCTGGTGGATCCGAAAACCGCCTCGCCGTACGCCAGCTATCCGGGCAATATGCACGTGGTTAACGCCGCCGATATCGCCCAGGGCAAAAAGGCCCCCGACACCATGGGCGTGAAGGCGCTGAACGACACCACGCTTGAAGTGACGCTGACCCAGCCCAACGCGGCGTTCCTGGCCATGCTGGCGCACCCGTCGCTGGTGCCGGTGGATAAGGTCCTGATTGGCCGCTATGGCGATAAGTGGACGAAACCGGAGCACTTTGTCAGCAGCGGCGCCTATAAGCTCAGCCAGTGGGTGGTCAACGAGCGGATCATCGCCGAGCGCAACCCGCGCTACTGGGACAACGCCCATACCGTCATCAACAAGGTGACGTATCTGCCGATCACCTCTGAAGCCGCCGATGTTAACCGCTACAAGGCGGGGGAGATCGATATTGCCTACACCCTGCCGATCAACCAGTTTGCCCAGCTGCAAAAGACGCTGGGTAAAGAAGTAGATGTCTCACCGCAGCTGGCAACCTACTACTACGAATTCAACACCACCCGTCCGCCGTTTAACGATCCGCGCGTGCGTAAGGCGCTGAACATGGCCCTGGATAAAGACATTATTGCCGGGAAAGTGCTGGGGCAGGGGCAGCGTCCGGCGTGGGTCATTAGCCAGCCGGATATCGGCGGAGTGCAAATAAAAAATCCGGATTACGCCAGCTGGCCGATGGATAAACGCATCGCTGAGGCGAAAAAGCTGCTGACCGAAGCGGGCTTTAACGAGGGCCATCCGCTGAGCTTTAATCTGCTCTATAACACCTCGGAATCACACCAGCGTATTGCCATCGCCGTAAGCTCAATGTGGAAGAAAAACCTCGGGGTAGAGGCGAAGCTGCAAAACCAGGAGTGGAAAACGATGCTGGATACCATGCACACCCACAACTTTGATGCGGTGCGCTACGCCTGGATTGCCGATTACGACGATGCGGCGACCTTCCTGAACAACTTCCGCACCGGCGACAGCGAGAACACCAGCCAGTACAGCAATCCGGCCTATGACGAAGCGCTGGTCAACGCCGCCAAAGCCAAAACCACCGCCGAGCGCGGAGCATTCTACCAGCAGGCGGAAGATCTGCTGGCGCGGGATGTTCCGGCGATCCCGGTCTATCACTACGTGCGTACCCACCTGGTGAAGCCGTGGATAGGCGGATTTACGCCGGATAAGCTCGGGTACTACTTCACAAAGGAAATGTACATCAAAAAGCACTAAGGGTCATTACTGAGATCCGGTGCTGAGAAAATGGCCAATGCGTTGTCTATTCAACCGATTAAACAGGTTTTGGCTATTTTTCAGGCGAACGATTGGGTTCATACTTTACAGCGCACACGGAGGTGTTTATAGTTCGCCTCACTTAGGAAGCGTGGCCGAGCGGTTGAAGGCACCGGTCTTGAAAACCGGCGACCCGAAAGGGTTCTAGAGTTCGAATCTCTACGCTTCCGCCAAATTTGAAAGCCCTGCGATAGCAATATCGCGGGGCTTTTTCTTTTATCGTGTTACCAAAGAATGACGTAATGTCAGCCAGATTCAGACCCGCACTGAATAAAATTAACCCCAGAAAACTCAGGAGCATAAAAAAGTAACTCTGCCATCATCAACTGCACAAGCAGACTCGTTTTGCTAAGCTGAAAGAGATGATTCCTCTCATCCGGAGCGGTTTCAGTTTTAATGGAATACATAACATATGAGTGAAAATACCCCCATCCCAAAGCAGTCCACAAGCAAGATTAACAAAGCGGTCTTCTATACATCTGCTTTGTTAATTTTCCTTCTCGTTGCATTTGCAGCGATTTTCCCTGACGTTGCCGACAAAAATTTCAAACTGCTGCAGCAGCAGATATTCACTAACGCCAGCTGGTTCTACATCCTGGCGGTCGCGCTGATATTACTGAGCGTGACGTTTCTTGGTTTGTCTCGCTACGGCGATATCAAGCTGGGTCCCGATCATGCCCAGCCCGATTTCAGTTATCACTCTTGGTTTGCCATGCTGTTTTCCGCAGGGATGGGGATAGGCCTGATGTTCTTCGGCGTCGCCGAGCCGGTCATGCACTATCTCTCTCCGCCGGTAGGCACCCCCGAGACCGTTGCCGCTGCCAAAGAAGCAATGCGGCTAACCTTCTTCCACTGGGGGCTTCACGCCTGGGCTATCTATGCCATCGTTGCGTTGATCCTCGCCTTTTTCAGCTACCGCCATGGCCTGCCGCTGACGTTGCGCTCGGCGCTCTATCCTATCATCGGTGACAAAATTTATGGGCCGATAGGCCACGCCGTCGATATTTTTGCCGTTATTGGCACCGTTTTTGGGGTGGCGACCTCGCTGGGCTATGGCGTATTGCAGGTGAATGCCGGGCTTAATCATCTCTTCGGTGTGCCGGTTAATGAAACGGTGCAGGTGATCCTGATCGTCGTCATCACCGGTATGGCGACCATTTCCGTGGTCTCCGGGCTGGATAAAGGCATCCGCATCCTGTCCGAGATTAATCTGGGTCTGGCCTTGCTGCTGTTGGCGCTGGTGTTGTGCCTGGGGCCTACCGTCCTGCTGCTGAAATCTTTCGTTGAAAACACGGGCGGCTATCTCTCTGAACTGGTAAGTAAGACGTTCAACCTTTACGCCTACGAGCCAAAATCCAGCAACTGGCTGGGAGGCTGGACGCTGCTGTACTGGGGCTGGTGGCTCTCCTGGTCGCCCTTTGTCGGGATGTTTATTGCCCGAGTCTCCCGCGGCAGAACCATTCGTGAATTCGTGACCGGCGTGCTCTTTGTCCCTGCGGGTTTCACCCTGATGTGGATGACCGTTTTCGGCAATAGCGCGATTTATCTCATCATGAGCCAGGGGGCAACCGATCTGGCGAACACGGTGCAGCAGGATGTGGCGCTGGCGCTGTTCAATTTCCTCGAGCACTTCCCGTTCTCATCCATACTGTCGTTTATCGCCATGGCGATGGTCATTGTCTTCTTTGTCACCTCAGCCGACTCGGGTGCAATGGTGGTGGATACGCTGGCGTCCGGCGGCGAGCCGAATACGCCCGTCTGGCAGCGTATTTTCTGGGCCGCGCTGATGGGGGTGGTGGCGATTGCGCTGCTCCTTGCAGGTGGGCTAAGCGCGCTGCAAACGGTCACCATTGCCAGCGCGTTACCGTTTTCCGTCATCCTGCTTATCTCCATCTACGGGCTGTTGAAGGCGCTGCGTCGTGATTTAACCAAGCGCGAGAGCCTGAGTATGGCGACTATCGCGCCCACCGCAGCCCGCAATCCAATTCCGTGGCAGCGGCGTTTACGTAATATCGCCTATCTGCCGAAGCGCTCCCTGGTGAAACGCTTTATGGATGAGGTGATCCAACCGGCGATGACGCTGGTTCAGGAGGAGCTGCAAAAGCAGGGCACGGTGAGCCGAATCAGCGATGTGCCGGACGATCGTCTTCGTCTGGAAGTGGATTTAGGCAATGAGCTGAACTTTCTCTATGAAGTCAGGCTGCGTGGCTATAACTCGCCGACTTTCGCCCTGGCGGCTATCGATAACGACGAACAGCAGGCGGAGCAGCACAGATACTACCGTGCAGAAGTCTACCTCAAAGAGGGGGGACAGGATTACGATGTCATGAGCTGGACTCAGGAACAGCTGATCAACGACATTCTTGACCAGTACGAAAAGCATCTGCACTTCCTGCATCTGGTTCGTTAATCTTCCGGTGCCGCCAACCCTGGCGGCATTTTTTTTGCCCTGCAACTGACGAAGAGAGGTCAACGATGATGTCGCGCTGGCGGTGGATACTGGCACAGGTCTTTAAAAAACTCTGGTTCAGGGCAACGCTGTTCGCCATTGCGGCCATTATCACCGCGCTGCTATCCATCGTCTTTAAGTCGATGATCCCGGAGTCCTTATCGGTCAAGGTGGGCGCCGAAGCGGTAGACAACATCCTTAATATCCTCGCTTCAAGCATGCTGGCGGTGACCACCTTTTCCCTCAGCATTATGGTCTCAGCCTACGGGTCAGCGACAACAAATGTTACCCCCAGGGCCACGCGCCTTGTTGTCGAAGATGTCACTACCCAAAACGTACTGGCCACCTTTATCGGCTCGTTTCTGTTCAGCCTGGTAGGGATCATCGCCCTGAATATGGGCGCATACGGGGAACGGGGGCGGGTGATTCTATTTTTCGTCACCCTGATCGTTATTGCGCTGATTCTGTTAACGCTGCTGCGCTGGATCCAGCATCTGACCTCCCTTGGACGCGTCGGCGAGACAACCAAAAAAGTGGAGGATGCGGCGTTAGAAACCTTTATTGAATGCGCCAAAAACCCCTGTCTCGGCGGCTTTCCCTGGCCTGAGAGCGACACGCAGCCAAAAGGCACCACTGCTCTTTTTCCCCGGGATATTGGATACGTTGAATATATTGACGTCGACAGGCTTCAGGCGCTGCTGTCCGACAGTTCGTTGCATGTCTATCTGGTGGCGCAACCGGGCAGCTTCGTTCATCCTTCCCGGCCCCTGATCTACGTGACCGATAGCGTAGACGCGGCACTCAGTTCAGCGATCCTGTCAGCAGTTCGCGTGTCTGACGTGCGCTCCTTTAATCAGGACCCCCGTTTTTGCCTTTGCGTGCTGGCGGAAATTGCCTGCCGCGCACTTTCGCCCGCGGTGAACGATCCCGGAACCGCCATTGACGTTATCGGCCGCGGGGTGCGGGTACTATCTGAATATGCCCGCCACGCCAGCACCGGGAGCGAGGTGAAATTCCCTGCCGTTCACGTGGCACCTCTGCGGGACTGCGACCTGATGGAAGACTTTTTTTCACCCATCGCGCGCGACGGCGCGGCGATGCGGGAAATACAGCTGAGAGTGCTGAAAAGCCTCAGCATGCTGAGCTGCGGCTGGCCCGAACGCTTTGGCTCAGCCGCAGCGGGCATGGTCGAGGAGATGAAAGAGCGCATAGAAATCACGCCCTTTATTGCGTCAGATAAACAACGGCTGAGAGCGGCCTGTCACGCTTTGTTTCCGGAGGCGGGATCTCCTCGTGACGTGCAGAGCTGAACGTCGTCTTGCTGCCATCCCCGGTTAACAATGCGTGCTTTACGCCTGGTTACTGCCTGGCTTTCAGGCGTTTGAGCGTCCCCTTTAAAAACCTTCTTCTATACTCATTTACGTTCAGTGATCTATGCCGCTGTTTTCCTTAACTGCCTGAGTTTTTAGCTATTGCCCATGCACACAACAGCCGCATCCATCCGGGAACAGGACATATTGGCTCATTTTTATTTTTGATAGGGGACTTCCTGGTATGTTGCATTCTCATCCCTCCCGTACCGGCAGCATTTTGCTGTTGCTGGCTGCGGTCATTGGCTTCGCGGTGGCGTTATACGCCTGGCTGACGCCCCTTACCGGCGTCACCGGTACCATTGGTGCGCTGGGCGTCGCCATAGCCTGCGCCGTGCTGGCGGTACTGACCTTTATACTGCGTGCCGCATCCGGTCGCGGCGGGCGTATATTCCTGATTATTGTCACTCTTGTGGTTCTGGCTGGTACGGGTTTTGCGGCCGCGCTGCTGCACCAGTACATCATAACGGCAGCCATGGTGGTCGGCCTGATTGGTCTGATTATGCTGAGCAGCACTTCCGTTCACCACCATCCCCGCGTCAGAGCCTGAGGAGCCACCCGTGCATAACGATAAACACTACCCGTTAATGAAAGTCAGCATGACAGCGCTGGCACTGCTGATCGCGCCACTCTCACTGCATGCGCAGGATAAAGCCGCTGAGGCCTCTCAGGGAACGCAGGAAGAGCTCAACGTGGATGCGGCCGACCAGCAGGCGCCGGGCACCACCAAAACCACCGATGACGCCGCAAGCGGAAAAAGTGAAGGGCAGTCCGTGGCCTCGGCAGAGCATCCGGGGACGCCGCTTGTGCCTTCCACCGCCACCTGGGACAGCTTCCACGGGCAGCTTAATGCCCAGAAATACAGCCCGCTGACCCAGATCACCGCAGAGAACGTCGGAAAATTAAAAAAAGTCTGGGAGTTTCATACCGGCGATGTATCGGATGGTAAAGGCGATACCCCGGCGACCGTCTGGTCAGCCACGCCCATCTTCGCCAACGACACCCTCTACATCGGCACCCCTTTCGATCGCCTGATTGCGCTCGACCCGGGCACCGGGAAAGAGAAGTGGCACTATGACACCAAATCGCCGCGCAAGGCGCTGACCCAACCGGTGCTGAAGAACCGCGGTGTCTCTTACTGGCAGGCTAAAAACCCGGTCGCCGGTGAAGCCTGCCAGAAGATTGTCTATATGGGCACCGTTGACGGTAAGCTCTACGCCCTTGACGCCGACTCCGGCAAGCCGTGCAGCAACTTTGCGGACAACGGCGTGCTGAACGTAAATCAGTGGAACACGGTGAACGCTAAATTCCCGCTCTCCATCCTGCAGCCGCCGACGGTGGTGGGTAACCATCTGCTGGTGGGCTGGGCTGGTAAAGACTGGGCCTATGCCGAAGCGCCTCCGGGCACCGTATTTTCCATCAACGCCCAGACCGGCGAGCGGGAATGGTCCTTCGAGGCGATTCCAGCCGAAATCCGCCAACGCACGGGGACCGCTAACGTCTGGACGCACATGTCCGCCGACGAAGCCAACGGTCTGGTCTATCTCCCGGTCTCCTCCCCATCGCCTAACTACTGGGGCGGTAACCGTGTCGACGCGATCCCGCTTGGCACCTCGACAACCGCGCTGGACATCAATACCGGTAAAGTGGTCTGGTCCCGCCAGTGGGTGCATCATGACGTCTGGGATTACGATATCAACTCCGCGCCAACGCTGATGGATATCACCGTTGATGGCAAGCAGATCCCGGCGCTGATTCAGGCCACCAAGCAGGGCTTCCTGTTTGTGGTTAACCGCCTGACCGGGGAGGACGTCTGGCCTATCGAAGAGCGTCCGGTCCCGCAGGGCGACGGTTCTGTACAGGGTGAAAAACTTTCGCCAACCCAGCCGTTCCCGACGAAGCCTGCGCCGCTGCTCGATCAGTCGAAAAAGCCGGAGATCTGGAAACTGGCCGATATAGTCGGGGCCGGTCAGTGCTCACGCCTGTGGGATAATCTGACCTATGAGGGCATGTACACCCCACCAACCACCAAAGGCGAGGGCGCGCTGACCTATCCCGACAGCGCCGGTGGCGTGCAGTGGGGCGGGGTGGCGTTCGATCCGAATAAACAGATCGCTATCGTCAACACCTCACATATCGTTCAGTACGTGAAGCTCTACAGCCGTGAAGATTACGATAAGGCCGATAAAGACTCCGGCAACGAGAGTGGTTTTGCGCCGCAGGAAGGCGCGCCGTACGGTATGCGTCTGCTGGTGGCCAATAACTGGCTGGGTATGCCGTGCTGGAAGCCACCTTTTGGTGAGATTGTCGCGCTGGATATGCATACCGGTGACGTGAAGTGGCGCCGTCCGGTGGGGGCTTCGCAGCAATACGGCTTCTTTATGCCGGAAAGCTGGGGCTCGCCAACTATCGGCGGCCCGGCGATCACCGCGGGTGGGGTGATCTTCATCGGTGCCTCTATGGATGCCAAAGTACGTGCTTACTCGGTGGAGAGCGGGGAAGAGCTGTGGTCCGATCAGGCTGAAGCCCCGGCGGTTGCCAACCCGTCAGTCTATGAATATAAAGGCCGTCAGTATGTGGCTTTTGTCGCGGGCGGGAACACTATCCTGAAGGATCAGGTGGGCGACCAGGTTGTTGTTTACGCGTTGCCTGAATAATTCCACAACGCGCAATATCACTGTAATGGGGCCCGCGGGCCCCTTTTTTGTCAGTCTTTAATTAAACCGTGACTCGCTTGCGTCCCGGCTATACTCGCCGTTTGCAGTCAAGGTATCGCCCAGTTCCTGATAGACGAAATCATAAAAATCTGCGCTGGCATCGTAACCAGAGTAATCGACGACCGCGAGGCCCACGAACGCCCCGGTAAAGAACCCGCCATAGCTTTGCAGGACATAATCATCTGAGAGAACGGCGGCATCCAGTTTGACAGGGATCTCGGTGAACGTGACGCCATCAAAGCTGTATTCGTAGGTATAGGTTTCCTTACGGACTTTCGTGCGGAACCAGACGTATTCTGTTCCCTGCGGAATTTTGATCGCGTTATCTTTCAGGTAAGAGGTATATTTTCCGCGGTTATTTTCCCCTATTTCGATAACGGCACCGTTAATTTCATTCCAGGTGATGAATACGAAGCTCCAGTGACGATCGTTATAATAATTCGTCAGGCCAGCCATCTGCTGATAGCTAAATGGATTGAATTTAACTTTAACCTGAGCATCAAAATAGAAGGCCTGCCAGCGGCGGGCAATCAGAGAAAGATCGTGAGTATTAGCTAAAGAACCCTGGCCGTTTAACGTCAGTTTTCCGTCGCCCGTTGTGCCCATTTTTTCGGTGAACGGGACGCGAAGCGTGTTCCAGTTAATATCGAGCGTCGCAGTGTTAAAATCATCGCGCTGGCTATGATCTTGTGCGCTTTCGGTGTAAATGGCATCGGCAGGGCCTTCGACAAAGGTTTTACCCCCATGGCCGCCTTCAATGCGTGGCCAGCCCGCTTCATCCCAGTACACTTTCTGGATAGAGGTTTCCCGGCCCAGAGTTGACCAGCCCCGGGGATCGTAGGCTGACTCACCCGGGCGATTCCACGGCCGTGCGCAGAGCGAGGCGTAATACCATTCACCGCCAGGGGTGGAAACTAACGCACCATGACCCTGTTTCTGAATATAGCTGTCCGGAGTATCGACGTTCGTCAGGAATACCTCTCCTGGCTCGGTTTCAAAGCTATCGGCCTCTAAAGTTTTTGAACGGGCAACCACCTCCTGGTGGGTGAACACCGTCCCCCCCTGAGCGGCGAAAAGATAGTAATAGCCGTTCAGTTTATAAAGATGTGGCCCCTCAACCAGTGCAACGGCGGTGCCCCGGTAAATCGTTCGCGCTGTCTCTGGTTTTAATTTTAGCGTCTCGGTATTCAGCTCAGTTAACGTGATGCCGTTGAAGGGATGATGGTACTCGCGATGGTCCCAGGTTTGTTGAACCAGATATTTACGCCCATCGTTGTCATGGAAGAGTGAGGCATCGAAACCGACACCGTTAAGTTTGACAGGATCGGACCAGGGACCCCGAATATCGGTGGCGGTGGTCAGGTAGTTTTTCATGTCCTTGAAGGCACCTTCGGTGATTTTCACGTCCGTGTACACCAGCCAGAATTTGCCATCGGCGTAAGAGAGCGCCGGTGCCCAAATCCCACCGGAAGAGGGATTTCCTTTCATATCTAAAAGCGCTGTCGTTGATAATGGGCTGGGCAGAAGATCCCAGTTTTTTAGGTCTTTTGATTCATGCAGACGCACGCCAGGGAACCACTCAAAGGTTGAGTTGGCGATGTAGTAGGTGTCTTTTACACGAATAATGCTTGGGTCCGGGTTAAAACCAGGCAGTACAGGGTTCTGGATAAGCGACATATCATTCTACCTTTTAACGTTTTCTGAATTTTATTTTTAAAGACTTTTTAGTTCATATTCGAAATTACACGCGGATCTCATCAAGCTGGCGATTGATATCGGTGACATGTTTATCGGAGATGGGATAAATGTGAATGACGATCATCGAGATAAAAGCTAAAGCAATGGGGATCCAGACTGCGGTGATAATAATGCCGTCGATTGCACTCGCACTTTGCTGGGCCCCGGTTTCGCTAAATCCATAGGCTGCGAGTAACCAGAGTGGAATTGCGCCGCCGATAGTAAATCCAATTTTGAAAAAGAGCCCCATAATGGCATTGATGATGGCGGCATTGCGCTTGCCTGATTTTAATTCACCATAAGCGATCACTTCCGGCACCAGTGCCCACATGAATCCGGTCGCCGAGGTTAAGCCCCACTGCTTGATAAAGGTGGCGATATACGCGAGCCAGAGGGCATCATGCATACCTTCGCGCGACCAGACGTAGGTCAGTAATTCGCCGACAATAAACATGCCGAGGAAAATGTGGAAGAATCCTTTTTTACCAAAAATCTTCTTCAGCTTAGGCCAGAAAATGGGGAACAGAATGCCGGGGATTGAGGCAACAAGGCCGACGGCGCCCATCCATTCGGAATGGCCGACAACAAACTGATTAAAAAAGCCATTCACGGTGTTCATGAAGAACATAAATGTGAATGCCAGCATGAAAAACAGGCCGAGAATAACCAGCGGGCGGTTATTTTTGAGTTCAAGGAAGAGGTCGGTGGTTTTAACGTTGGCCGTCTGCTCTGCTGAAGCCACAACGCGTTCTTTGGTGAATTTATAGCAAATGAACAGGGCAACTGCGCCGATGACCATATAGATCGAGTAAACGCCAAACCAGGCATAGTTCGCTGAGGGATCGGTATAGTTGCCCATATTGAGCTCAAGGCCAAAGAACCCGGTGTCCTTGAGGCTGCGATCCTTGGGCGAGGCCATCTGGACAAACATAGGGAAGAGGGTATAGACCAAAAGATTGGCGCTGTTGGCCAGCATCATTCGCGTACTGGTCAGTTTATCGATAGATTCAGGATCCCGGGTCAATGAGGCATTCAGTGAACCATAAGGAATGTTCACCACGGAATAAACCAGATCCAGAGCCAGATAAACAATAAAGGCAAAAGGCGCTGAACCTTTTACGCCAGGAATAGGTGCAAAAAGTAAAGCGGACAGAATAACGAGCGGAACGCCGGCTCTTAAAATCCACGGACGATATTTCCCTGCCGATGAACTTCTTTTGTCAACATAGGTTCCGACCATCGGATCCCAAAAAACATTGAGGATGCGTACAAAAAGAAAGATGAATCCCGCCGTCGCGGTACCGATGGTATTTACCGTCAACATGTGAAGCGCCAGAAAACCACCAATCGTGCCAAAGACCAGGTTTTGCGCAAAGTCGCCCATTCCATAGCCAATGCGCTCCCCACGAGATAATTTGTGATATTCATCATGCCGGCTATGCATTATGTTTTTACTCATTCTAATCCGATCTCCGATTTGTTTTATGAACGCGAAGCTCTTTCTGACACAGGAGGCCAGGGAGGATCCATTACGTTTTTAAATTAATTTATTATGTTTTTTTATTTCTGTGATCGTCGAGCACAGGTTCTATATAAAGCCATAAAATAGCTCTGGTGAAGCGGTGTCAATGTGCTGGAAATATAAGGGTGATTTTGCGACGAAGTTCACGTTTGAGCATTATCTTACCCGGATAGTGAAATAACGTAATTGAGCAACAGGCCAGGAAAATAGAGGGTATGTCTCAGCCGATCCTTGCCGCTACCTGAGAGCGCTCTCGCTTTAACAGTCAGCACGCATTATAAGTTTCAAAGAAGGAGATAGCCTTACGATAATTGTGTAAAACCTCTGGCCCTATAAAAATAAAAATCAACTTGTTCTGATGATAGCGACATATTCTGTCAATCCGGAACGGGGTGGTTATTGTCTGAATAAAATTTAAATATATTGAGATAACCATGAACATGATTAAAAAACTTCCATTAACAATGGCGGTTATCGCCGCGCTTTGCCCGATTTCTGTATTCGCCCAAGAATTTACGCAGGAGCAAATCGACGCCATTGTGGCCAAAGCGGTGGATAAAGCCCTGGCCGATCGCCAGGCGAAAATGGATGCCGCGGTGGCGAAAAAAGCCGACGTTATTAACGAGCCGCAGAGCGCCGCCCAGTCCCCGGATATGGCGATCCCGTTCGGGATTAAATTTACCGGCTATGCCCGCTACGGGGCGCACTTCCAGGCTGCGGATCAGAAGTACGTGGCGGTGGACGGCTCCTACAACGGCGCCTCGGCAATCGGCCGTCTGGGTAACGAAGGCAACGGCGGTGAGTTCCAGCTCTCCAAGGCCTTCAAGGGCGAAAACGGCGCCATCTGGGACGTCAACGTGATGATCGACCACTGGGGCGACGAAGTTAACCTGAAAAAAGCCTACGCGGGGGTGACCAACATTCTGGAATCCAACCCGAACGCCTATATCTGGGCGGGGCGTGACTTCCACCAGCGTCCGCAGCAGGGCATCAACGACTACTTCTGGATGAACCACGACGGCCAGGGCGCCGGGGTGAAGAACTTCGACATCGGCGGCGTGCAGTTTGACGTGGCCACCGTGGCGGCGGTCGAATCCTGCAGCCCGGAAGTGATGGACGATGAGGCCAACCCGTCGCGCATCACCTGTACCGGCGGCTCCGGCACCGGGGACAAGGGCAACTACGCGGCCACCTCCAAAATTCACGGCATGAAGCTCGGCCCGATCGACCTCGAGCTGTACGCCAACTACGGTTTTGACTCGAAGGCCATCGACACCGAAGAGCGGACCAACGCCTGGCAGGGCGGCGTGGTGCTGAGCCACACCAACGACAGCGGCGTGAACAAGGTGATCGCCCGTTACTCCGATAACTCTGACAACAGCGTGTTCAACAAAACCGAGGATCTGACCACGGTGTACGCCAGCTTCGAAGGGCTGCACAAGTTCACCCAGGCGACCCAGGTGGAGTACATTCTGGCCTTCCACGACTTTGATAACAGCCGCGACAAGACCGACAACCGCAAGAACTACAACGCCATCGTGCGCCCGATGCACTGGTGGAACGACGTGCACTCCACCTGGCTGGAAGCGGGCTGGCAGCATGTTGATTACGACAACGGCGGCGACAACAAGGGCTGGAAGCTGACCCTGTCGCAAAACATGTCCATCGCCATGGGCCCGGAATTCCGCCCGATGCTGCGCTTCTACGTCACCGGCGGCAAGGTGGATAACGAACGCACCGCCCGGGTGAACAACACCAAAGACGAAACCCTCGACGACTTCAACGTCGGCGCGATGTGGGAGGCGTGGTTCTGAGGTAAAAGCAAAACGGCAACCAGGTTGCCGTTTTTAGTGTTTGCACCCTCTCCCGGTGGGAGAGGGCCGGGGTGAGGGCATCAGGCCGCACACCCCCATTGCACCCGGCGGCGCTGCGCTTGCTCGGGCCTACTAAATTCGTAGGCCGGGTAAGCGTAGCGCCACCCGGCAATGGTATGCGAAAGACGCAAAAACCATCACATTATCAAATTCTTCAATTCACCCCTTTACATAGCGCGCAGAGATGTTTATAGTGCGCCTCACTTTGGAAGCGTGGCCGAGCGGTTGAAGGCACCGGTCTTGAAAACCGGCGACCCGAAAGGGTTCTAGAGTTCGAATCTCTACGCTTCCGCCAAATTCTGCAAAAAAGCCCGTGAAAACGGGCTTTTTTGTATCTAAAATTTGTACCTTTCTCACTCCGCCTCTTTTCAGTTATTCATTTTTCAGGTGAGGGCAACGCCCGCCCAGGTTCTGCGAAGGAAGAGACTCTATGAGCAGAAAGCGTTTTAAAGAGGAGCAAATCGCAGATTTTCTTCGACAGGCTAAAGAAGGCATGCCTGATAAGGCGTTGTGTGAACAATACGGTTTCAGTATCACTACGCTTCGACGCTGGAAAGAGCTGCACGACGGTGCTATCAGAAACAAACTAAAAAAAATGGAATCGATCGCAGCGGTGGTCTATTTAGCGATCATCGCCACTAGCGTGCTGCTTGCGATCGTTTTTGATAAGGTCGTTGGTGTCCTGTTCATATTCCTGATGCTGGGTTATTGCGTTTATTATATTGTTCAGTTTCGCAAGGTGTCCGGGTTATTTATCTCAGGTGATAATGTATTTCTCTCTCGCAGAGGATTAGGAGCGAGTAATGCATTTTATTTGTTTAGCTGGATCTTTGTTATTTTGTTTACGCTCTTCATCATTAGCTCAGCTGCTGTCGGCGTTTTTCGGGGCTGAGGCATAAAGCGTACCCGTGTGACCACGGGTACTTGCAGGGAAAAATCAGGACTTAAACAGGTTCTTCAGGGTGTGGGGCTGACAGCGCAGATACTGTTCCGGCGCATGCACCTGCGCACCCAGTGCCGCCGCCGCATGCCACGGCCAGCGTGGGTTGTAGAGCGCCCCTCGGGCGATGGCGATGATATCCGCATCCCCGCTCGCCACGATAGATTCCGCATGCTCCGGCTCGGTGATTAACCCCACCGCCACCACCGGAATGTTGACCGCCGCTTTAACCGCTCTTGCCAGCGGCACCTGATAGCCAGGATAGACAGCAATTTTCTGGTCAGGATGCAGGCCGCCGCTGGAGACGTGAATCGCGTCGACGCCGTGCGCTTCCAGCATCTCAGAGAACGCGACCGCTTCCTCGAGGTCAAATCCGCCGTCCACCCAGTCCGTCGCAGAGATACGCACGCTGATGGCTTTGTCCGCAGGGAAGACTTCGCGCACCGCATCGACAATCTCCAGCGGGAAGCGGGCTCTGTTTTCCAGCGAACCACCGTAATTATCCGTGCGCTGGTTAGAGAGCGGCGATAAGAACTGGTGCAGCAGATACCCGTGGGCGGCGTGGATCTGAATCAGATCAAAATTCAGTCTGGCGGCACGCTTAGCGGCCTCGATGAACTGATTGCGGATTTCGGCCAGGCCGTTGCTGTCGAGGGCCGTCGGCGGGATATAACCCTCGTTGTAGGGCACCGCCGAAGGGGCCAGGGTTTGCCAGCCACCCTGCCGATCGGGTGGGATCTGGCCCTGTTTTTCCCACGGTTTGTACGTAGAAGCTTTGCGGCCCGCATGAGCCAGCTGAATGCCTACAGGAATATTTGACCACTTACGAATCGTGTTAAGCACCTGGCCCATGGCTTCTTCGGTTTTATCATCATAGAGCCCGACGTCCGCGTAAGTAATGCGGCCTTCAGGGGAGACCGCTGCCGCCTCGATGGTCAGCAGGCCCGCGCCGGACAGCGCCAGTTGCCCAAGATGGAGAGTGTGCCAGTCATTCATACAGCCCTCTTCGGCGGAATACTGACACATGGGGGCGATCACGATGCGATTATCAAGTTCAAGATTGCGGATACGTAACGGTGTAAACAGCTTGGGTTGAGACATACATGTCACTCCAGATTGCAGCGTTAGAAACAGGGTGTTTAATGCTGGAATACTCAGCAATATAACGCAGGGATACCGGTAGATGAATGTTCATTTTATGCTACAAACGTATCCGGGTTAGGGCTTATGGACTTATCCGAGGCCGACAAGAAGCGCGTCAGCGTAAAGTTATTTAAGCCTGGCGGCATAAACGATACAGCACCATCAGCATCACGCTGATGGTGCTGGTTTTGCTGGCATGCTCTATTTTTTCTCGTCAGCATAGCGACGAGCGTTGTCATAAAGACCTGTACACATCAAATTCCCCTTTTTAAATTGTCCCCTGCCCACCATGGACAGGGGAAGATACAGCGCTTAATTTGTATTCTGCGCACGGTCATTATCAATATCACAAATTAATTCCGTAATCATCCCGCGTCACGATGAATATTTTAATGTAAACATTTACGCTGTGATTTTTATTTAAAATACCTCCTTAGGATTTTTCCTAATATTAATTTCACTGCTATTTTTACGGTCTGGGATGATTTCTTATGTAGCCATTTTAAACGCTTAAATGTTATATTTCTGTAGCTATATCTCACCATTGTGGTGCAACTCAATACAAAAATAACCATATTAATCAGGCATATCAATGTTGACATGTATACATTGATGGGCGCGCAGTTTTACGTCGCCGTGCAATGGTTGTGTTTTATTGTTACGGGAAATATCATTTTTCTGTGCGTAAAAGAATTAAACGTATTTTATTCATTAATAAAGGGCGATTAATCAGGGGAATAATGCACTCCGGTTAACCAGACGAGGCATTTTAATTTAAAGGGAAACGCATAAGGGATGAATGTCACGACCGGAGGGCTTCGGTCAACGTCATCATGAATAACAATTAAAGTTGAGTGTAATAATGAAAAATCACTTTCGCGTCGCCGCAGCCCTGATGGGCATTCTGGCTTCTGGTGCGGCATTTTCTAACAATATAACCACCAACCCGGGCGCTGCCGCAGGTACGCAAAGCACCGGCGGCGTCGTTGAGTTCAGCGGTGAAATCGTCGACAACTCCTGCGATGTCACCACCTCCAGCAAAGATGTGAAGGTGGATCTGGGGAAATGGAGCGCAAGCTATTTCACCGCAGCCAATGTCGAAACAACAAAAACCCCCTCAAAATTCAGATAGATAACTGCCCGACGTCGGTTAAGACGGTGGCGGTGCTGTTTGATGGTCAAAAAGATGCCGACGATGCCACGCTGCTGGCGGTAGCAGGCGGAGCGAAGGGCGTGGGCATTAAATTGTATAACGGCGGCGCATCCAGCTCGCAGGTCAACCTGGGGAGCGTGTCTGCCAGCGTTCCGGTGGCCTCCGGTAAAGCCACGGTGCCGTTTTTCGCTGACTACACCTCCACGGTGGCAACCGTCACCTCGGGTGCGGCCAACGGCGTTGCAAACTTCCTGATGGTTTACAACTGATCCCCGCATGAGCAGGCCCCGCGCCTGTTCATCTCTCTGACTTCGATGGTAATTGCACGATGAAACAGCTTCTTGCCGCTGTGATGGCCTCTTTTTTCCTGTTCTGCGCCAGCGCGCAGGCCGGCATCGTTATGGGCGGAACCCGCGTTATTTATCAGGAAGGTAAACGCGAGGCCGCCATTACGGTGACCAATATGGATACCCACGTTCCGTACCTGGTGCAGTCGTGGGTGGAAAACCTGGCTGCGGACGATAAACGCCCGGTGCCTTTTGTGGTGACACCGCCGCTCTTTCGCCTCGATCCCGAGCAGGAGAACGTCCTGCGAATCGGCTTTACCGGCGGGGCGCTGCCCGGTGACCGGGAATCGGTTTTCTGGCTGTGCGTGAAAAATATCTCCCCGACGCAAAAAGGGGAGTCCAACAAGCTGCAGATCAACGTCAAATCCAAATTCAAGCTCTTCTGGCGACCGAAAGGGCTGGGCGACGCAAAAGAGGCCTGGCAGAAGCTGACCTTTACCCGCAGCGGCAACCGGCTGGTGGCCCACAACCCGACGCCGTTTTACGTCTCATTTTACAGTCTGGCGGTTGGCGGAAAAGAGATCTTCGAGCCGGGGATGATCGCCCCGATGAGCAGCCAGACGTGGACGGTTAGCGGCACCGGGCAGGTGACGTGGCGCGCCATTAATGATTCGGGCGGTATCACTGACGCCGCGCAGCAGTAAACCGGGGAGCGAGGGTGAAAAAGCAGACATCACGCCGTCACCGCGCGCAGACGGCCTCGTCCGGCGGCGCGTTACTGCTGGCGACGGTTCCCACGGCGCTGTTTATGCTGTGCCGGCCCGGGCTGGTAAGGGCTGAGGATTATTTCGATCCGGCGGCGCTGGAGCTGAGCTCCCCGCAGCAAAAAACCGCCGACCTGCACTATTTTGCCTCTGCGGGCGGGCAGCAGCCCGGGACGTATCCGGTCAGCATCTGGGTCAACGGTCAGCAGGTGAGCGAGGGCAACATCACCTTTGTAGAAGAGAACGACAAACTGACGCCGGTACTGACGGCCCCGCAGCTGGCGGAATATGGCGTCAACGTCAGCGCGTTCTCGTCATTTGAACGGCTGCATGAAGGGGAGACCTTTACCCGCATCGGGGAATACATCCCGGATGCCAGCAGCGCGTTCGACTTCTCCACCCAGCGTCTCAATCTGAGCATTCCCCAGGCGGCGATGAACGTGCAGAGCCGTGGCTACGTCGATCCGGCGCGCTGGGATGAGGGGATTCCGGCCGCGTTTGTTGACTACACGCTCAGCGGATCGCAAACCGGGCAGTCCACTCATGACGGGCGCGCCACCTTCCTGAGCCTGCGCAGCGGCGTAAACCTTGGCCCGTGGCGGTTACGCAATACCTCGTCCATGCAGTATGACACCACCCGGCGCTGGAATTCGCTCAGCACCTGGCTGCAACGGGACGTTACGGCGCTGAAAAGCCAGCTGCGGATGGGGGATACTTACACCAGCGGCGACGTGTTCGACAGCGTGCAGTTTCGCGGCGTCCAACTGATGTCGAATGAGGAGATGCTCCCGGACAGCCAGCGCGGTTTTGCCCCGGTGATCCGAGGCGTGGCCCACAGCAACGCCAAAGTCACCGTCTCCCAGCACGGCTACGTGATCTACGAAACCTATGTCTCGCCCGGGGCGTTTGCCATCAAGGATCTCTACCCGACGGCGCAGAGCGGCGACCTTGAGGTGAAAGTGAAGGAGAGTGACGGGTCGGAACGCACCTTCACCCAGCCGTTTTCCTCCGTGCCGTTTATGCTGCGCGAGGGCCGGGTTAAATACAGCCTCAGCGCCGGGCGCTTTCATTCCGGTGAGGATGAGAGCCGCTCGCCAACCTTTATCCAGGGCACGCTGTTTTACGGCTTACCGGCCGCATTCACGCTCTATGGCGGCACGCAGCTTGCCGACGATTATCACGCCCTGGCCCTCGGGTTGGGGCATGGCTTGGGCGAGCTCGGATCTCTTGGCGCGGACCTGACGCTGGCAGGCACCGCCGCACCGTCCGGCAGGCGCTACAACGGCCATTCCCTGCGGGCGCAGTATCAGAAAAGTTTTGCCCGGGTGGGTACCACCTTCAGCCTCGCCAGCTATCGCTACTCCTCCAGCGGGTTTTACGACTTCAGCGAGGCGATGATGCTGGAGCGTCGCGACGGGCTGATTGACAACAAACGCAGCCGGGAAGAAATAGCCATCAGCCAGACCCTCGGCGATGTGGGGAACCTGTCGTTTTCCGCCTGGTCCCAGGATTACTGGCACAGCCAGAGCAGCGACAAAACGCTCCATGCCGGGTTTTACAGCGCCTGGAAAGGTATCTCCTGGGGGCTCGGCTACTACTACACCCGATCCAGCAGCCACAACAATCCCGATCGCTCCTGGTCGTTCAACGTCAATATTCCGCTGGGCGGCGCGCTGGCCAGCAGTTCCGTCAGCTACACCACCTCGTCGGATAACCGCGGCTACACCTCGCACCAGGCGGCGATGTACGGCTCGGTGCCAGAGAACCCGAACCTTTATTACTCGGTGCAGCAGGGCTACGCCCGCCAGGGGCAGGGGAGTAACAGCGGCGCTTCCCTTGATTACCACGGCGGCTACGGTCAGGCGCAGCTCGGCTATCGACGCGACCGCGACAGCAGCCAGCTCACCTGGGGAGCCTCGGGCTCCATCGTCGCGCACCCGCACGGCGTCACGCTGGGGCAAAATCTCGGCGACAGCTTTGCCATCGTGCGGGCACCGGGGGCCGCTAACGTGGCTGTCCAGAACGGCAGCAACGTCCACACCGACTGGCGAGGCTACGCGGTGGTGCCCACCCTGACGGCGTATCACAAGAACGTCATCACTCTCGATACCGAATCGATGACCAGCGACACCGACGTCGAACAGTTCGGCGCAACGGTGATCCCCGGCGGTGGAGCGGTGGTCGAGGCCAACTACCAGACCCATATCGGCCATCGCGTGCTGTTCACCCTGCATGACAAACAGGGCCCGGTGCCGTTTGGCGCCAGCGCGCAGCTGGCGGGTGATAATACCGCCGCCACCGGCATGGTCGCCGACGGTGGAACCGTCTATCTGAGCGGTATCCCGGATGACGGCACCCTGGAGGTGAGCTGGGATGACGACGGGGTGGCCCACCGGTGCACGCTGCCGTTCCACATTGCTGGCGGCCAGCAGGACGCGGTGAAGCGTATCTATGCCGCCTGTTTATCTCCCGGAGGAAATTAATCATGCGCTTAATGTATTTACTTCTGATAGTGGCCGGGCTGTTCAGCCCCGGCGTGTGGGCGGCAGCCTGCAACGGCGACACCGGGCAGATGACCATTAACTTTCAGAACATCAAATATCTGCCTTCGCTGCGTAATAACACCCAGATGACCAGCATCATGGCCGACAGCGGCAGCGGGTTTCGCTTCACCTGCGACCAGCAGGCCCAGCAGGCGAGTGCGTTAAGCGTCCACTATGCCCAGACGCGCACCGGGAATGAGACCTTTATCAACGGGCGGATGGTGTTTGCGTCGGCCATTCCCGGCATCGGTTACGCGCTGGGCTTCCAGTGTGACGGCGGGCCAGTTCACTACCTGGACGGCTCCGGCGTGCATGATGAAGAAGTCTGTAGCAGCAGCGAAAATCATGCCCTGCTGAATCAGGAGCATATCGTGGTGAAAGCGTTCATCACCTTCTATAAAACCGGCGACGTCAGCCTGACCAGCGGCAACCACACCAACGCGCAGCCCCTGGGGAACGTCGGCAAACTGTATGTCGGGATCCCGGGGTCAGGCACTACCGGCACCCCCATCAGCGCCGATCTGACAGCGATGAACGTGGATATCGGCTCGGCGGGCAGTTGCAACGTGACCACCCCGAGCATTTTTGTCGATCTGGGCAAGGTGAACCGCGCCGACTTTAAAGGGGTGGGGCAAACGGCGGGGACGGCAAAAACGTTTACCATTCCGGTCTATTGTTCCCAGCCCGCGACGATCAAAATTGGCTTTTTCGGCACGCCTGCCGACACCGGTGTCACCGATACCCTGGCCATCACGCAAAGCCCAACAAGCGCCAGCGGCGTAGGGGTCAAGCTGAGCTACGGCAATAATGGTTCCGGTGCGCCGTCGGCAGGCAGCAGCCTGCACATCAACGAAGCCGGAAACCTGCCGGGGCTGGGACAGGTGACCGCGACGGACGCGGCCAACGCTCAGCCTTTCCACTTCGTTGCCCAACTGGTGCAGACGGAGCCGACCGTGACGGCGGGCTGGGCAAACACCACCGCCACCTTTGCGCTGGAGTATAACTAGCCCTGTGAGCACGGGCGTCGGTTCGCGCGCCCGTTTTACATCTCCCCGTCAGGTCTGCAAAATAGCGCTCTCACTTTTCGCTAAAGATCATAACGATGAAAAAATCCCTGCTCTGTACGCTCCTCGTTTGCCTGTCCGCTTCCGCCCTTGCCGCCATCCCGGAGGAGGCGCAGGTCGCACAGGCGGTCAACCCCACCATAACCGCGCTGATGAATGCCCAGGCGATCCCGGGGATGGCCGTCGCGGTCATCTATAAGGGCCAGGCCTATTACTTTACGCAAGGGGTGGCGGATGTCGCCGGGAAAAAGCCCGTTACCCGGCAAACCCTGTTCGAGCTGGGCTCGGTGAGCAAAACCTTCACCGGGGTGCTCGGCGGCGATGCGGTGGCGCGGGGGGAGATAGCGCTCAGCGATCCGGCCAGCAAGTACTGGGACGCGCTGTCAGGCAGGCAGTGGCAGGGCATCACTCTTCTGCATCTGGCGACCTACACCGCAGGCGGTCTTCCGCTTCAGGTGCCAGAAGAGGTGACCGATGCCGCCGCGCTGAAAAAATACTACCAGACCTGGCAGCCGGAGTGGGCCCCGGGCACTCAACGCCTGTACGCCAACGCCAGTATTGGGCTGTTCGGTGCCCTGGCGGTCAAACCCTCGAAGATGAGCTTTGAGCAGGCGCTGACGAGCCGGGTGCTCAAACCCCTGAATCTTAACCATACCTGGGTGAACGTCCCGGCCAGCGAGCAGGGGAACTACGCCTGGGGCTATCGCGACGGCAAAGCGGTACACGTCTCGCCGGGCATGCTCGATGCCGAGGCCTACGGCGTGAAAACGTCCATCGTGGATATGGCGGGCTGGCTCAGGGCCAACATGCAACCAGAGAACATCAAAGACGCTTCGCTGAAGAAAGGGGTGGAAATCGCCCAGTCACGCTACTGGCAGGTGGGGGAGATGTATCAGGGGCTGGGCTGGGAGATGCTCAACTGGCCGGTCTCCTCAGCAACGCTGGAGGAGGGCGCGGATAACAAAAACGCCCTGGCCGCGCGGGAGGCCACGGCAATCACCCCCGCACAGCCGCCGGTGCAGGCCTCGTGGGTTCACAAAACCGGCTCTACCGGCGGGTTTGGCAGCTACATTGCTTTTATTCCGCAGAAGCAGCTTGGCATTGTGATGCTGGCAAACAAAAGTTATCCCAACGCCGAGCGGGTGAAAGCGGCGTACCGGATCCTGGGGGCGTTGCAGTAGCACAGGTCTGTTTTCCCGGCCCTGTGCCGGGAAAATATCATCACGGATGATCCTGAACGCCTTCCACCGTAGTCCCTCTCACCACCAGCTTCACCGGCAACAAAATGGTCGTTTCGTCGCTCTCCTGCATCACCAGTTCAAAGGTCTTGCGTGCGAGCTGCTGCTTATCCACCTATTCCCGGCTGGCGCTGCGCTTACCCGGCCTGGGAAACTTGTCCCTTGTAGGCCCGCGCAAGCCCAGCGCCGCCGGGCAAAAAACCGGCTCAGCAGGTAAACGCCTGCTCCTTCGCCAGCAGGAACGGTCGCAGATATGCCACGGTATTCGATAGCGGGATCACCTCGTCCGCCAGCCTGATATTTAATACGTCACGAATGTACGCCTTACGGGTGACGATCCGCGACCACAGGTCCGGGTATGCCGCCTGGATCTTCTCCTGCAAATCCTCGTCCGCCAGAGCGATGCTCTCCTCGGCGCTCACCCCGGTATAACCCGGCACGGAGGGGATAATATCGATCTGCAGGATCATCCCGCTCTTCAGCGTCTCGGCAGAGCCGGGGTAAATGGGCGAAGACATCCACTCTTCATCGGCGCTGAGGTGGCCCGGATTCAGATGCCAGCCATACTGCGCTTTATTAAGCACCTGCTCGATATGGGCGTACATCTCACCGCCCGGCATTCCGGTATGGATAGTTTCAAGCCAGCTGGCGACGGCGGCAAAGTAGGGTTTCGCTACCCGATCCAGATAATCGTTCTGACCCTCCGGCAACTCGCCCTCGTCGGCAATCACAAACCCGGTCCGGCTGGAAAGCCCGCCCTTAAACCCGGTGGTCATCGACAGCGGCTGACCGCGCTCCAGCTTTTTATAGGTGGGATAAAAGTTCGCCTTCTCAAAGCGCTGCCCGGCGGCGGCGATGGTGACCACGGTCTGATACTGGCCCTCTGCCGCCAGCAGCGCCCCCAGCTCAGTCTCGCGGATGCCCGGCACCACCGCGTCCATAGCTTTCAGCATGCAGGTTGAGGCCAGATTCGCGCCGTATTCATAGTGCGCAATTTCGTTCGCGTTGTTGGTGATACGCGCCCCGTTATCACCGCCGATAAACAGGTGTGTGGCGTTTTCAAGCGTTGCCGGGGTGCTGTTTTTCAGCGCCTCGACGATAAACCAGGGCAGATCGAAAAGCTGCTTATTATCCGTCCCGGACGCGGTAAACATCTTCCAGCCCACCACCCCGATTCGGCCATACGCGCTCAGGCCCGCTTCGCCAAACAGCCTCTCCAGCGAGGCCTCATTTTCCATCGGCTGGTTGGGCAGCGAGAAAAACGGGCAGTGTTTGAGCGCAACCGGAATGCGGGAATGCTTCGCCATCTTCAGGTTCTCATTGCCCAGAATCACCGTCGCCGCACCTGTTTTATCCAGGATCAACAGCCCCTCCTCGAAGCGCGGCACAAACCCGGTCAGGTACTCAAAGTTGCTTCCGTGCTCCTTATCGGCATAGATCACCAGGGCGTCATAGCCCGCCTCGTTGATGCGGGTCAGTACCCTGTTTTTACGCTCAAGCAGGGTGGCATCGGTGAGCAACACCGGGGCTACGTCGGGGAAGGTGCGCGGAGCAGGAACGGTCTGCAGCTGGATCATTATTTACCTCGTTAAGGCATGGGAGTCAGGATCGTTTTTGCGTATGCACCCGCACGGTGGAGGCAGGCGCGTTCACCAGCTTCGTCGCCGGACGCACCGGACGGCGCACCAGTTCGCCCTGGCAGTTGGGGCAGCGGTGGTTGAGATGGGTGTTGGCGCAGGCGGCGCAGAAGGTGCATTCAAAGGAGCAGATCCGGGCGTCCAGGTCATCAGGGTGCAGATCACGGTCACACCATTCGCAGTTCGGGCGAAGCTCGAGCATGGTTTTCATCCTGTTCAGTGAGTTGCGTCCTCTTCACTATGACAGAGAGTAAAAAAAACCGCGACACCCCGATCTTCGGGCGTCGCAGGGACATTTCAAATGGACCACAATCACGCTGAGCTCTTTTTAACCAGCAGTTGCAGCTTCCTGAAATCGTCCGGAGTATCGATATCAAAAATGATTTCCGGGCGTTCAAGAGACACGCTGTGATGTTTACCCTGCATTAGCGCCTGGCGCATAGTGCGGATATCCGGCCGGGCAATGGCCTGGAGCAGGCTGTTTTTATCAACCAGAACAGGGTGACCCGGCGTGCCCTGATAGTGCGGCAGGAGCGCCCCCTCGGCACGTAACGCCCACAGCTCACGGTAAACATCCCCGTGCAGGCAGGGTAGATCGCCTGTGGTGATAAAGCAGTACTCCGTCTTTACCGCCCGGGCACCGGCAATAACCGAACCCAACATCCCTTTTTCATAATCGGGATTATGAACCAGCGTCACACTTTCCTGATGGCGATACCGGGCCTGCAACGCTTCTGCGCGATAACCGGTGACAAGGATGATTCGGGAGCAAAATTGCAGTGCGTTTTCAATGCTTGCATCGAGAATCGTCCCATCCCGTAAGGGCAGCATTATTTTCCACTTCCCCATCCGGGAGGAGAGTCCTGCGGCGGTAATAATACAGTCGACCGACATTGTTTATCCCGTTGTGAAGATGAGAGGGGAAATAAAAAATATACCGCAAATTTCAGCGCGTCAGATAGCGCGGCGCCGGTTCGCCGGTCCGGGCGCTGGCAAACAGCGCCAGCCTCGCCTCTTCATAGCGCGTCCACAGCGCTTCATCGTGCATCGGCGGAATGGTAATCAGCTCACCCTGATCGAGCCCCGCCAGCGCCGCATCCACCATGTTGTCGGTGGTCATCACCGACCCGGCGGGCAGATCGTCGGCGGTGATGCCGGACAGCTCCCAGATCTCCGTGGCCGTTGCCGCCGGTAATACCGCCTGAATGCGCACCTTGCTGTCGGCAAACTCCTCCTGCAATCCACGGGTAAAGTTCAGCACCCAGGCTTTGGTGGCGCTGTAGAGCGCGCTGCCCGCCCGGGCGTGGATCGACAGTACCGAGGCGATGTTAATCAGCGTGCCGCGATTATTTTGCGCCAGTCGCGGCAGCAGAGCATACGTGAGGCGCATCAGGGCGGTGGTGTTGAGCATGTTGATCGCCTGATGTTGCGCCACGTCGCCCGCGAGGAAAGGGGCCATCTGGGCGGTACCGGCATTGTTGATCAGGGTGTCGATAGCGGTATTGCTGCGCAGGAGCTCTTCCACGGCGCGGATCCCGGTTTCATCGGTAAGATCCGCCGTCAGGGTGGCGACCTTCACCCCATAACGTTGCTCAAGCTGTTCCGCCAGCGCCAGCAGGCGCGCTTCCCGGCGGGCGACCAGCACCAGATCGTAGCCGCGCGCGGCGAGACGGTCGGCGTAGACCGCGCCGATCCCGGATGATGCACCTGTGATTAAAGCGGTGGAACGTTGCGTAGTCATCGTAATACCTCTGGGTTGTAAGATATGTGGTTTCAAAATAAAACTAAATAAAGGGTGGGGCATTTGGTTTTATAATGCAACCATTGTGCGGGGTTTTTTTGATCTTTGCGGTGGAGAAGTGAAACAGTCATCCGTGCGATTTTGCATTACAGTAAAGACAAAGAACTAAACGCCAGCCGGGTGCTGGCGATCCTCGTCAGGAAGCATATGAAAAAGCTGTTGCTGGTGCTTTTTGTGTTAACTGCCTTTGCCGCTAACTCGATTCTCTGCCGCATCGCCCTTAAACACGGCCACGCCGATCCGCAGACCTTCAGCATGCTGAGATTGCTGGGTGGAGCGGGGGTGCTGTTCGCCTGGCATCTGGCGCGCGGAAAGGTGAAAGAGATACGCTGGAAAATCATCGACGCCGTATTGCTGTGCGCCTATGTCTTGTTCTTCTCGCTGGCTTACGTTCAGCTCAATACGGCGACAGGCGCATTGCTGCTGTTTGGCGCAGTTCAGGTCTGCATGATTGGCTGGGGCGTGATAAAAGGCGAGAAACTGAGCGGGGTTAAGGCCTGCGGTATTCTTATTGCCGTTGGTGGGATCGTTACGCTTCTGTTGCCCGGCGCCACTGCGCCTCCTCTGTTTGCGGCCATTACCATGGTGGCCTCTGGCATGGCGTGGGGAGCCTATTCCGTGCGCGGTAAAAATATCAAAGCGCCAGCAGGCACGACGGCGGGGAATTTCATTCTCGGCTTACCGGTCATTCTGGTCTGGAGCCTGATACGACAGGCACCCGTGCAGATTGATGCCAGCGGCATCCTTCTTGCGCTGCTGTCTGGCGGGCTGGCTTCCGGCGTGGCCTATGTGCTCTGGTATGCCCTGGTCGCCACCCTCTCTTCGGCCACCGCCAGCACACTGCAACTGAGCGTGCCCTGTATTGCCGCCGCAGGCGGGGGGTTATTTCTCGGGGAAGTGCCGGATATAAGAATGGTGATTTGCACGCTGGTGGTGCTGGCGGGGATAGCGATGGTTATCGCTGCCGATCGCAAACAGCGCGAAAAGGTTAAGCGAAATGATTTCAGATAAGGAAGAGAGTCCCCAACTTCCCGGCCCATACAAACAAAAATTAAACCTTTATATTGTTGTGTGTTTAATTGCATTAAATAAGCGCGTGGCTTATTTTTTGTACAGACAGAATAAAATCTGGCGTAATTCAAATAACAGTGCAGATTTTACTTAATCGTTTTAAAAAATAGAAAAATTTAACCTATTGATTTTAATGAGTTATAATGTGAATGTTCTTAGTGCGTCAATAATAGCCAGGTCGCATATATAAATAGCATGTTAACTAAATTATAATTCCGTAAAATCCGGTAGAAAGGGGAGGTCAGTATGCGGTTAATTGTCATGTTGTTGAGCCTGGTGGTCGCCACCCAGGTCTGGGCGGGTGAACTTCCCAAACCTGAAGGCAAAGTCCTTTTAACCCTCTCCGGTAATATTCAAAATACGAATGCAGACGGGAAAGCCGTTTTTGATATCGCCAGCCTTGAGAAACTGGGCCTGGTCAGTTTCCAGACCACTTCTCCCTGGTACAATGGGCGTACAACCTTTACGGGCGTTCCGCTACGAAAGCTCATGGAGTATGTTGGCGCCAAAGGTTCTATCGTTAAGGTCATTGCGCTCAATGACTATACTACCGTTATCCCTCTCAATGACTTCAATAAATACAATGTTATTCTTGCCTTAAAAGTCAACGGCGAATATATGCGTATCCGTGACAAAGGCCCGTTATTCATTGTGTATCCATATGACAGCATGCCCGAGCTGAATAGTCAGATTTTTTATTCAAGATCAGCATGGCAGGTCAGCAAAATGAATATTGAGTAGGAGTTCAGACGCGCATCATGAACAGGATACTGGCGGGCATCATTTTTTTCCTATTTATCTCTACTGGATACATCTCTTTCCTTGTACATGAAAGGCAGCAAGAGTTACAAAAACTGACTCACTACACGGATTCATGGTCTGCGGCCCAGCTGGTATCGGAGTATTATCGTTTCGAATCAACGCTGGGTCTTTATGCAAATCAAAGCGAAGCCCTGACCATCGATGATGTGCGCCTGCGTCTGGACATTATGCTCAGCCAGAGTGGTTTGATGAAAGAAGGGGATCTTGGGCGTTATATTGCCAGCAATAAGGCCCACCATGAACTCGCTTTAAATGTCGAAAACATCCTCAAATATCTTGATGCTCATCTTGAGAGGATGGACCGTTCAGAGATCCAGGTCTATCTGGACAAAATGCATACGCTTGATGCCCCCCTTAGCCACCTTTCCTCCAGTGCACTGGATAATGACGTTAACTCGATAAACAGAGCTAACCTGAAAATACAGACGCTTTACTATATTTATTCGGCTGCTTCATTACTGCTGATCATTTTGAGCGGCATCCTTGGCGTGATGATATTCTTTCAAAACAGGAATATTCTTAAAGCGCACCTTCAGGTTAAAAGCCTTGCTGAAGAATTACAGAAATCCAAAGAAAAACTGCAAATCCAGAATACGCAGCTGGAATATGACGTCTACCATGACTCCCTGACCGGGATGAATAACCGTCAGCTTTTCTGGGAAAACATTAAAAAAGTCATCCAGACCGCCGAGAAAAACGGTGAATCTGTGGCGGTGATGCTGTTCGACCTGGATCGCTTCAAGGAGATCAATGACACCTATGGTCACGATGTCGGCGATATGTTACTTCGTCAGATATCCGACCGTCTGGTTTCCATGAGCCTGACCGCCGATACGCTTTATCGCCTGGGTGGCGATGAGTTTGCGTTTCTTTCAAGTGGCCTGACGGAGAGCAGTGCCGTTTCACGAGCCCGACAGATTTGCGCGTCTATCAACCAGCCGTACACCATCTATAACACCATCATCAATATCGCCACCTGCGTGGGTATTGTTATCTCAGACACCGAACGACGCTCCGATTATCTGTATAAATTCGCCGATCTGGCCCTGTATGAGGCCAAAAGTGAAGGCCCGGGTAAGATAAAAGTGTTCCGGCCATTTATGCTGCAAAAGCTGCAGGAAAGCCGGACCCTGGAACACGATCTGGCGATGGCGTTAGCGAATAAAGAGTTCGTGGTGTATTACCAGCCTATCGTCGATTCATTCACCCGGGAAATCTACAGCTATGAAGCCCTTATTCGCTGGATACACCCGTTAAAAGGGCTCCTGTCGCCTGACACTTTTGTACCTGCCGCTGAAAAAACAGGCATGATCAACGAGATGGGTAAATATGTGCTGGAGATTGCCTGCCGGGAAGCGGCGACCTGGGCGGTGCCGGCAAAAATTTCCGTGAATGTCTCGCCAATCCAGTTGAGCAGCAAAGCCTTTGCCGGGATCGTGCTCTCTATTCTGGAAGAGAGTGGGCTGTCGGCCGATCGCCTTGAGCTGGAAGTGACCGAGTCCTCTCTCTTTACCGAGAACGATACGCCGCTGAAGACGCTCAATAAGCTCAGAGCCCGGGGCGTGCAAATTTCTATTGATGATTTTGGGACTGGATACTCTTCGCTTTCCCGTCTGAGTAAGCTCGCCTTCGATAAAATAAAAATAGATAAATCCTTCGTACATTCGATATCCACCCAGGATGATGCCCTGAATATCATCAGGCTCATCACCGGCATGGCGAAGTCCCTCAATATGAAGGCGGTTGCAGAAGGGGTTGAAACTCAGGAGCAGCTGGAAAGGCTTCAGGCGCTGGGTTGCGATCTTGCCCAGGGCTATCTGTTCGGGAAACCTCAGCCGGGCATCGCCGGCAGGATCCGCAACGGTTAAACGATAAAATGGACAGGATGCTTGTAGCTAAAAACATAAATGCCCTTGCGGGCATTTATGTTCAGGCGGCGGCTGTTAGTGGAAGAACAGCGCAATCAGAATAATGATTGGGATAGGAACGCCTAAAAAGAACAGTAATAGTGAGCGCATTTTAAACCTCCTGCTTAATTAAAAATTATAAGTCACGTTGACGGCCACCGTAGGTCGCACACAGGCTGGCGACGAAAGCACCGGCCAGCAGTGAGATGAATGTCCAGAGCATCAGGTAGCTTGTGGCTTTACGTGCAGCATCAGCGGCTTGCTGCGCTTTCTCCTTGGTTTCTTTTAGTTTGGCCTGGGCTTTGTCATAGGTGGCCTGTACACGCTGTTCAGCTTCTTGCTGACTGATGCCGGTCTTCTGCGCAATCAGCTGGGCGACATACTGACGATCTTCTGCAGGTAACGCCCCGGTGCTAATGCTGTTAGCAAAAATACCGGTCACTTCGCTTAGCTGGGCAGGGGTCAAATCCTGGCCAGGCGCGGCTGGCGTTGCCGGAGCAGGAGCCGCGGCAGGGTCTGTCGGTGCCGCAGGTGCTGGAGCCGCATTTCCTCTGAACATCGAATTCACGAAATAGTCCATTGGATTACCAGGTGCGCCAGACGAAGCGTTCGCCATACCCGCAGCGCCCGCCGCTGTAGCCGTCGCAGCACCACCGGCAACGGTACCCACAACCTTAGCCCCGCCGCCAATAATGGCGCCTACGGTGCTGGTTAACAGCGCAGCCGAAACCAGCGCAGCCACCGCCCATGTCAAAAATCCGTGGGCCGTATCGCGGAAATAAACTTCATCCGTGTGTACATCAACCCATTTGGTGCGCAGTCGCCCGGCTAAATAACCCCCCATGCCCGACGCCACGATTTGGGTGAACGTCAGCCAGGCTATGGCTGCGATGCCCACCGTCCCGGCGTCGAGTCCGCGGCTCTCCCAGGGCGAGATGGACGTCAGGCCCAGACCTGCGCCCAGCATCAGCAAAATCAGCGACAGGGATGCGGCGGCGGCCGCGCCGGCAAAGATGGCACCCCAGGATACGGCGCTACTGCTCGCGGCAGGCACGGGCAGACGCGTATCGGGATACGTAGTGTTAACCGTAGCGTGTTCGTGAATGTGAGTCATAGCTGTTGCCCTTTAATTAATATGCGTTCGGAAACAGGAACCGATTGAAAAACAGGAAACATTATCAACTTCAACATTTAAGCCCTTTAAGAGCCAGAGGATGTCATTTTTAACAAATTAGACTTTCAAGCTTAAAGGAATAAAAAAACGAAAATTAACGATCTAATAATAGTTGATAATTTTACGCCGGACGGCTTTTGAAATTTTAAAATCCATTACCGCTTCGAATAATGGATTTATAATAAGTCCGCCAGCCGTCAGGCAGGTCAAAAATAAAGACAACAGAATCAGGCTACGCCGGTACCACCGTCTGAGCACCAGACCTGACCGGAGGCATAAGAGCACTCTTCAGACGCGAGCAGAACATAAAGCGGCGCGATCTCCACGGGCTGACCCGGTCTGCCCAGCGGCGTATCTTCCCCGAACTGCTGCACCTTCTCCTGCGGCTGACCGCCGCTTGATTGCAACGGGGTCCAGTAAGGGCCCGGTGCCACGGCATTCACCCGAATACCTTTCGGTCCAAGCTGTTTCGCCAGTGATTTGGTAAAGGCCACGTTACAGGCTTTGGTCTGGGCATAATCCAGCAGGATCTCGCTCGGCTTAAACGCCTGAACCGAAGAGGTATTGATAATGACGGCACCTTCCGACAGGTGACGCACGGCCGCGCGGGTGATCCAGAACGGCGCATACACATTGGTTTTGAACGTCGCGTCGAAAGCGGCGGTGGTCAGATCTTCAATGGACTCGCAGAACTGCTGTCTGCCCGCGTTATTGACTAAAATATCGAGGCCGCCCAGTTCAGTGACGGCGCGCTCAACCAGCGTCTCACAGAACGATTCCACGCGAATATCGCCCGGGATCGCTACGGCCTTACGTCCTTCCGCCTGAATCAGGGCAATAACCGCTGCGGCGTCAGATTCTTCTTCCGGCAGATAGCCAATAGCCACATCGGCACCTTCACGGGCATAGGCGATTGCCACGGCGCGGCCAATACCGGAATCACCACCGGTAATAAGCGCTTTTTTACCTGCGAGTCGACCCGAGCCGGTATAACTGGTTTCGCCATGATCGGGGATTGGCTTCATCTCTGATGCCAGTCCTGGCATTTGTTGCGGTTGTTCCACAAATGGGGGTTGTGGGTAGTTTTTTGAAGTGGTGTTTCCTGATGTCATCCCGACCTCCTTAGTCAATGAATTTAAAGCGTAGCCACTGTGACGCAACGCACCTTTATGCAGGACATAATTCGGATTATTCTTCTTCTGGATATATTTTTGCGTTTTTCTGAATATGTCATATGAGGAAGCAGGGTGTTATTTTCCTGGAAAGGAATGCATAAGCTGACGTATAAAAAAGCCACGCTCATCGAGCATCAAAATAAATCATCCACGAGTTAACCTGTGACCACACAAACACAATTCAGCTTTACTACCCGGCCGCTGGTGCCGTTTGCCCACGATTACACCCACGGCGCAACGGAGCCGTGGCACAGCCACGACTGCGCGCAGCTGCTGCACACTCTGAGCGGGGTGGTGCGGGTGGAGACCGGGCAGGGGTTCTGGATTGTGCCGCCGGGGCGGGGCGTCTGGCTGCCTGCCGGGACCCAACATCGGCTGCTGATCACCGGCAACGTGGCGGCGCGGACGCTGTTTATCGATCCCTTTGCCCGGGCGGATTTACCTTCGGTGTGCCAGGTGGTGCAGATATCCACCCTGCTTCGCGAGCTGATCATCGCCTCGCTGCACCTGCCGGAAAGCTACGGTGCAGGCAGTCGGGCGGAGCGCATCTACGAGCTGATCCTCGATGAGATCCGGGGGATTAGCGTGCTGCCGTTTAACCTTCCTGAACCTCAGGCGCCCGCGCTGCTGGCACTCTGCCGCCGGATCCAGGCCGAGCCGGGAACAAAGTGGACAACGATGTTCGCAGCAAAAACGCTCAATATCAGCGAACGCACCCTGCTGCGGCACTTTCGCCAGCAGACCGGGCTGGCGTTCAGCGAATGGCTGCGCAGGGCGCGGCTGATGGAGGCGATGAACCGACTGGCGCAGGGTCAGTCGGTGCTTCGGGTGGCGCTGGACCTCGGTTATGAGAGCCACAGCGCCTTTAGCGCGATGTTTCGCCGCACGCTCGGGGTGGCACCGAGCGACTACTTCCCGCCCGGGGCGCTCTCCGGCAATGCGTTCAGCAAGGCCTGAAGCGACGCCCGGGAAACGTCGTTGTCGATGCCCGTCCCCCAGCGGCTTTCACCCTGCTTAAAGCTGCAGCGGATATAGGCCGCCGAGCGGCTTTCGCTGCATCGGCCAAGCGTATGCTCGTGATAGTCCTCAATAGCGAAGGTCAGACTGAAGCAGGCTTTCATCGCGCTGGCGGCGGCTGAGAGCAGGCCGTTGCCTTTCCCCTCCAGAGTCACAACGCCTTCCGCAGTCTGGACGCGGGCCCACAGCGCCAGCCCGCCATCAGCCTGGCTCTCGGTGCGGTAATCCAGCAGCTGCCGAGGGGCGAGCTGATGCGGCCCGTACAGCTCACGGTACAGCTGCCACAGGGCGCTCAGCGTCATCTCGGTGCCTTCCCGGTCGGTATGCGCCTGAACGTGGCGGCTAAAGTCCTGCTGCAGGGCGCGGGGCAGCACCAGGCCATGATTTTGCTCCAGCATCCAGGCCGCACCGCTTTTCCCGGACTGGCTGTTGACGCGGATCACCGCCTCATAGCTACAGCCGATATCCTCCGGGTCGACCGGAAGATAAGGCATCTCCCAGCGCGGAGAGGTGGACTGTTCCCGGGCGTGAAAGCCCTTTTTGATGGCGTCCTGATGTGAGCCAGAGAAGGCGGTAAAGGCCAGCTTCCCGGCGTAAGGATGGCGGGGATGCACCGGCAACTGGTTGCACTGCTCCACCAGCTCCACCACCTGCTTCATGTCGCTGAAATCCAGCTCAGGCGGGACGCCCTGGCTGTAAAGGTTCATCGCCAGCGTCACCAGGCAGACGTTCCCGGTGCGCTCCCCGTTGCCGAACAGGCAACCTTCAACCCGGTCAGCGCCTGCCAGCAGGGCCAGTTCGGCACTGGCGACGCCGCTGCCGCGATCGTTATGGGGATGGACGCTGATGCAGACGTCTTCCCGACGGGAAAAGTGACGGCAGAAATACTCGATCTGATCGGCATACACGTTGGGTGTATTCACCTCAACCGTCGCGGGCAGGTTGATAATCATCGGCCGTTCGGCAGAGGGCTCCCAGACATCGGCTACCGCCTCGCAGATTTGCAGGGCGAATTCCGGCTCGGTGAAGCAAAAGGTTTCCGGCGAGTATTCGTACGTCCAGTGCGTCTGCGGGTTGGCCTCGCACAACGCGCGTATCTGGCGCGTGGCGCTGACGGCCAGCTGGACAATCTCCTCCTTGCTCTGGCGAAATACCAGCTCGCGGAACAGCGGCGCGGTGGCGTTATAGAGATGCACCATGGCGCGTTTTACGCCGTCCAGCGACGCGAAGGTGCGCTCAATCAGATCCCTGCGGGCCTGGGTGAGCACCTGAATGGTGACGTCATCCGGAATGCGCTGCTCCTCAATCAGCTGGCGCACAAACTGAAAGTCCGTTTCGGAGGCGGAGGGGAAAGCCACCTCGATCTCCTTAAAGCCGCATTTGAGCAGCTGCTCCCAGAAGCGCAGCTTGCGGGGGATATCCATCGGCTCGGCCAGCGCCTGATTGCCGTCGCGGAGATCGGTAGAGAGCCAGCGCGGGGCGTGGGTCAGCGTCTTATCCGGCCACTGGCGGTCGGGTAAGGAAATCGGGGTATAGGCCGCGTACTTTTGCGAGGGATTGCGCAACATAGTGATTCTCCAGGTGATGTCGTGTTTTCATCCTGGCGAATAACGGGGAAGGGTACTGGCGCAAAACTGACAACCTGTGGCGAGGATCCGCCATTTACGTCACTGCACGCAGGGCCTGCTCCATCAGCTGGGCCAGCAGCATCTGCGCGCGCTGCTGTGACTCGCTCCCGTGCTGCTGCTCCAGCGTAATCCCCAGCCTGCCCGGCGCGGGCAGCTCGCTTCCCGTCACCTGCAGCCTGGGCGGCATCCCGATCCGGGTGCGCAGCGTCACGCCGAGCCCGGCCTGCACTGCCGCCCAGATCCCGCTCAGGCTGTGGCTGACAAACTCCACCCGCCAGGGGATGCCCGCCCGGTTCAGGCAGTCGATGGCGTGGGAGCGCATCAGGCAGGGGCTGTCGAACATCACCAGCGGCAGAGGCTCGCCCCGGGCCAGCAGACTGACGATGTCCATCTCCGGGGGCTGGATCCACACCAGCTGGCTCTGGCCGATCGCTGTGCCCTTGCGCGGTTCGCTCTCGTTCTGCCACAGCAGCACCATATCAAGGGCGTTATCATCAAAGGCGTTGAGCAGCGCCCGGTTGCGATCCACCCGGGCAACGATCCGTACCCCCGGATGGTGGCGTCTGAATTCCCCCAGGATCCCCGGCATCAGCGACTCGCCAAAATCCTCCTGCATGCCGATGCGGATCTCCTCCTGCAACCGTTCGCCCTTCAGCGCAAATTGCACTTCGTCGTTCAGCGCCAGCATGCGGCGGGCGTACCCCATGACGATCTCGCCGTTGCGGGTCAGCGTCAGGCCACGGCCTTTTTTCATCACCAGCTCTGCGCCGCACTGCTGCTCCAGCTTTTTGAGCTGGGCGCTTACCGCCGAGGTGGAGCGGCAGAGGTGGGTAGCGGCCAGGGCAAAGCTGCCGCACTCAATGCCGGTAACAAAACTGCGCAGTGCGTCGAGGTCGAGCGTCGGGGGAAGCTTGTTCATAATCGTCCTGAAATGCGGGATGGTGCGCCGCATATAATTTGATTTTCAGGATGAAAATATGACGCCAGAATCGCCTTACTGTCAATGCGGAGAGAACACGATGGCGAAATCACTCACTTCTGAAACCCTGAGCCACGTCGCGCCGAAACTGGCCGAGCTGAGCCAGGAGGTGCTTTTCAATGATATCTGGAAACGCGACGCGCTCTCCCCGCGCGATCGCAGCCTGATTACTCTCGGTGCCCTGACGGCGCTGGGCCGGGTACAGCAGCTGCCCTGGCATATCGACTTCGCGCAGCAAAACGGCCTGAGCCGGGACGAAATCACCGAAGTCTTTACCCATCTGGCGTTCTACGCCGGCTGGCCTGCGGCGGTCTCCGCCCTCGGCTGCCTGGAAGAGGAGTGATCCCGATGCCCTTCACCCGTATTTCCCTGCGTCCGGGATACAGCGACGCACAGATAGCGCAGATCTCCGACATCCTACAGCAGTGCCTGGAGGCAGAATTCGCGGTTCCGCCGGGGGATCGCTTCCAGATTTTTGAGAAGATCCCGGCCACGCGGCACCTGTTCGACCGGCACTATAAAAGCGGCGGGCGCAGCGACAATTTTATTCAGTTTCACATTCTGGCGGGCAAGCCCCGCTCGTTTGCGCAGAAGCAGAACCTCTGCCGCAGGCTGTGTGAAGAGTTGCACCGGGCGCTGAATATTCATCCGGATGACGTTATGGTGATGATCCAGTTCAACACCGCCGATGAGTGGAGCTTCAGCCAGGGACGAATGCTGTCGGAGGAGGGGTTTTCGCATCGACTACATGGCGAGTGAATTTATGAATCAATTGCCGCCATTGTTAAGGCTTTTTATTACGCGTCCGTTTTACTGGCGCGTTTTTTTTCGTGTCATAAATTTTGAATATAAGATAGACGGTTGAATGTGTTATTTAAATACATTCCTGAATGATTTCTTATATTTAATTTAATGTATGAAGTGCCCCGGAAGTGATTGCCTGAGTGATATACATTTTTCGTTCGAATACTATTCTCAAGGCATGACGATATGTATTATCCAGAGTCTGTAAGATGGCCGAAAACGGAAGAGGGCGGGTTGAGGCGCTTAAGGCTCGGCGAGATCAACTTAGCCAGTACACTATACGGTTACAGCATTCATTATCATAAGGTCTGGATCCATCGCGAAAGTTATCTTCCATTTAATCTGCAAGATCCCGACCGGGCTATGGCCCCAAATGGTGAAATGTGGTTTCGGTCAGAAAAATATGAACATGATTTTTCTGCGACCGCAGATGGAAAAAGACCTAAAGCACAGCATCTTTTCCTGCATGAAATGATGCATGTCTGGCAGCACCAGCGCGGCATGTGGGTTCGAATGCGCGGTGCATTTTCATGGATGGCGAATTATACCTACAGCCTGGATAAGGCAAACCTGCTCGATTACGGTCTGGAGCAGCAGGCCTCTATTGTGAGCGATTACTGGTTATTGAAACATTATGGATTTCAGGGCAACGAATATCTACATGATTACAGCGATTACGATCCCTCAGAACCCTTTTTGGCATTAATGCGTAAATATGAAAAGGTATTAGGGAGTTTTCCAGGATGAAAACGTTATTTATTATTCCTTTGATCGTCTTACTCACGGGATGCCCCGGTAAAGGAAAAGAGGGTGCCCAATACGGAGAAAGGAGAGCTATCTATATTGAGGGCGATCGCATCTGCTTTACACTGGATAAAAAGGATGTACTTGAAAGCTACAGTCTGGTAACCAGTCGGAATGTGTCTTATGAATTAATCAATAACTATTCCTCAAAGTTGCGTTACCCTGACACTTGCTTTACCGTTAATTTGGAAAAAGCAGTTGTCTACGGGGTAGACTATATAATAAACCAAAAAATTTATTATTACTCTTTCATCATTGATAATGACGGGCAGATCCTGGATTTAGGTGGAAGTGCCGTATGCCCTTATCCGAGTAAGGTTTCTGAAAAATCATGCATGAACAGAGAAAATCAAAACCTTCATTTTGGGAAAATGAGGGGGGTATTTATTGACGGGAATCGCGTCTGCTTTAGTGTTAATAAAAAGCAAGTGCTTGGGAATTATGAGTTTTCGTCTGTAGGTAAAGTAAAGAAAATATTGTTAAGTGGTCGTTCAACGCAACTCTCTTATCCGGAGAGCTGCTTTATGGTTGCTTTAGAATATGGTGTCATCTATAGGTTGAATTATACATTAGATAATAATAACTATTATGATGTTTTTATTATAGATAGTTCCGGTAGTATTAAATATTTATGGTGGGATTCAGGGTGTCAGTATATGAGCATTATTCCCTGGAAATGAACGACGCCAATAATGGGGTATGAGGCAGCTACGCCTTCTTTCCCTAAACCAAAAAAACTATCTTAAGTCCAAGGAGTAATTAACCATGTCATTACCTGCCTACCTGTTTCTTTATGATGAAAATGGGATGTTATTAAACGGCGGAAGCCTTGCTCTGGGCCGTGAAGGCGCGGTTGAAGTGATGAGTAGCAGCTATGGCGTCAGCCAACCGGTTGACACGCACACCGGGAGAATGACAGGTACCAGACAGCATGCGCCATACATTATCCATAAACAGGTGAATAAACTGTCTCCTTATCTTGCTATCTGTATTTGTGAGGGGCGGCGACTGCAAAAAGCTGAAATCAAATATTATGAAATCAACGCTGCGGGTATCGAGCGGGAAATCTATCGGGTCACTTTGGAAGGTGTTGTCATCATGTCTGTAAATGCCAATCATACGTATATTCCGGGCACCAATAGCCACAATATGATTGAAACTGTTAGTTTATGTTATAACAGCATTGAGTGGTATTATCTGGACGGCGTAATTAAATATTCTGACGCCTGGTCTAAGCCTGCGCCACAGCAGCAACAAGCTGGTCAATAAAACGAGTATGTGCGCTGGGTTCGTTGCACTAGAAAGCGGGGCAGTAAAGCATATAATAGCCATCTTTCCCGCTCACTCCACGTATAAAGATCTTGAAGACCTAAAGCGCATCACGCATTGCGTGACGCTCACTGGTGCCGTAAGTCGTCACACATCTCCTGTAACTCATTAAACAGTCTTGCCGCATGGAAACCGTCGCACACCGAATGGTGGATCTGAATAGCGAGGGGCAACAATACTTTTCCATCCTGGTTGTAATATTTTCCAAAGGTGAACATCGGCGAGAAAAAGTTCTGCATTTTCGCAATGTTCATATTGAAGTTGGTAAAGGTTACCCAGGGAATCGACGATACGAAAAATATATTCTCCGGTGATTCTCCTTTAGGCCAATAAGCAAGGTTATTACCATAGCGAGCAACGTCTTCTGAATAAACTTCCTGGAAGTGCTGAAGATTGCCATCATACTGACTCCATAATGATGAAAAGGTCTCGGTTTCATTATGGAAAATGGTATAGCTGGGATGCACTTCATTCCAGATGACAAGCTCATTGTTTTTCATGGCCATGCGAAACTCCGCATGCCTGTTCACAATTTTAGCGAGGAGGGAAATAATCGTCGGGTAAAACTTCCAGCCAACCTCTTTGATATGTTTTAGCAGCGCGGTAATGTCCACCAGAACCGTCTGGTTAATTGAGCATTCAGCAAAGGACTGGAATACCTCAAAATGCTCTTTCCTTGCCCAGGTTGATAAGTCAACAGGTGTATATTCTGGCGTTATTTTTTTCATTTTTAACCTTTGTCCGGCAGTGATATATCAGACAGTAGTCTGAGCGTTGTCGTGCTTTATGCAGGTGATTTTCGAAATATCTAATCTGCTGAGTGAGAGGACTCCTCCAGCGCCGGATATTTCGCCACCACCTCATCCGGCCCCAGTTCCCGTCCATCGCTTGCGATCATCGTTAGCCTGCGCAGGGGCTGGCGATCCCGCGCGTCTACCAGCACGGTTCCCGTACCGCCCTCGGCGAACAGGTGCGCGTTCCCCCATTGCGAGAGCGCCAGCAGCACGGTTTGCAGATCGCGGCCTTTTTCGGTCAGCACATACTCCTGCCAGGCGCTGCCGTCGGAAGCGGGTTGCAGCTCCAGGATGCCTTCGTCCACCAGCAACTTCAACCGGGTTGCCAGCATGTTCTTCGCAATGCCGAGGCTTTTCTGAAACTCACCAAAACGCGTAACGCCACTCAGGGCATCGCGCACGATCAGCAGGGACCACCAGTCGCCGATAATATCCAGCGAGCGGGCAACAGGGCAGGGACTCTCTTCCAGACGGGTACGTTTCACGGTGTCTCCTTATTAGCGGTAAGTTTAATTATAAAACCAATCTGCTCCAACGTACAAAGCAAGCCGTCACTTTGCGGGCAGGCTCCAGGTAATTCGTCACAAATCTGTCACACTGTTAACAACAATAAACACGTGAGGAATTAGGGATGAGAAAAGCACTACTCGCTGTCGCCGTGGCGGGCAGCATCGGATTGTCTTGTGGCGTTCAGGCGCAAACCGCGCCGGAAGGGTATCAGCTGGAACAGGTTCTGATCATGAGCCGCCATAACCTGCGTGCGCCGCTGGCTAATAACGGCAGCGTGCTAGAACAGTCGACGCCGGAAAAATGGCCGGAGTGGGATGTGCCCGGCGGGCAGCTCACCACCAAAGGGGGCGTGCTGGAGGTCTATATGGGCCACTACATGCGCGAGTGGCTGGCTGAGCAGGGCCTGGTGACCGCCGGGGAGTGTCCTGCGGCGAACAGCGTCTATGCCTATGCCAACAGCCTCCAGCGCACGGTGGCGACCGCGCAATTCTTCATTACCGGCGCCTTCCCGGGCTGCGATGTGCCGGTGCACCATCAGGAACAGATGGGCACCATGGACCCAACCTTCAATCCGGTGATCACCGACAACTCGCCGGAATTCCGCGAGAAAGCGCTGCAGGCGATGAATAAAGAGCGCGCCGGAATGCAGCTTGATGAGAGCTACAAGCTGCTGGAGCAGATGACCGACTACGACCAGTCGCCGTCCTGCAAAGAGAAACAGGTCTGCTCCCTGACGGAGGCGAAAGACACCTACAGCGCCGAATACCAGAAAGAGCCCGGCGTCTCCGGTCCGCTGAAGGTAGGGAACTCGCTGGTGGACGCCTTCACGTTGCAGTATTACGAAGGCTTCCCGATGGATCAGGTGGCCTGGGGCGAGATCAAAACCGACCAGCAGTGGCGGGTGCTCTCTCAGCTGAAAAACGGCTATCAGGATTCGCTCTTCACCTCCGCGGAGGTGGCGCGTAACGTGGCGAAACCGCTGGTGAAATACATCGACAACGCGCTGGTCACCGACCAGGCGAAAGCGCCGAAAATCACCGTGCTGGTCGGGCATGACTCCAACATTGCCTCTCTGCTGAAGGCCCTCGATTTTAAACCCTATCAGCTACACGGCCAGTATGAGCGCACGCCAATCGGCGGCAAGATCGTCTTCCAGCGCTGGCACGACAAGAGCGGCAACCGCGACCTGATGAAAATTGAGTATGTTTACCAGAGCACGGAGCAACTGCGAAATGCCCAGGTGCTGACGTTAGAAGCCCCGGCGCAGCGCGTCACCCTGGAACTGAACGGCTGTCCGGTGGATGCGAATGGGTTCTGCCCGGTGGAGACGTTTAACACGGTGCTGAATACGGCGGCGAAGTAAGGGGATTTCCTCTCCCTTGAGGGAGAGGAAACAAAGCGTCGGGTGGCGCGTTGCTTACCCGACCTACAGGACCTCATCCCGTAGGCCTGATAAGCGTAGCGCCATCAGGCGCCGCATGCGGTCAGACGTTTTTACGTTCGATGGTCTGCTCGCCCCAGAACAGCGAGTCTTTGTCGGTTTTTTCGAAGGCTAACATCAGCACCTCATCATTACCTTCTTCCCAGATTTTCTCTGCCAGTTTTTCGTCATATTTTGCGACTTCAAAAATCGCCTCGGCGATCTCCGGTGACGTATTACGTAAGCGCGCAAATTCCCCGACGCGATGTGCTTTAGCTTCTTGTGTTGGCATAGTGATCCTCCAGTTGAGAGTTAACCTTTCAGTTTAGCAGCCAGGCCGGCGACATATTCACCCTGGTAGCGGGCGATGTTCAGTTCTGCTTCTGACGGCTGACGCGAGCCGTCGCCACCGGCAATGGTGGTCGCGCCGTAAGGCGTTCCACCGCGAACCTGTGAAATATCAAACAGCTCCTGCGTGCCATAGCCGATCGGCACAATGACCATCCCGTGGTGGGCAAGGGTAGTCCAGGTGGAGGTAATGGTCTGCTCCTGTCCGCCACCGGTGCCGGTTGAGCTGAACACGCTGGCAATCTTGCCGTGTAACGCGTTCTTCACCCACAGCCCGCCGGTTTGATCGAGGAAGGTGCGCATCTGTCCGGCCATGTTGCCGAAGCGCGTCGGGGTACCAAAGATGATCGCGTCGTAATCGCCCAGCTCCTGTGGAGAGGCTTCCGGCGCGTCCTGCGCTTTGCCACCTGCTTTGGCAAAAGCGTCTGCCGGCATGGTTTCCGGCACGCGTTTGATCACTACCTCAACCCCCTCGACTTTCCTGGCGCCGTCCGCCACTGCGTGAGCCATGGTTTCGATGTGTCCGTACATGGAATAGTAGAGCACCAGAATTCTCGTCATTTCGCCTCACTCCTCGCATGATTTTTTTGGCCAGCGGCATGCTGTCCTCATTTAAAGATATGACGTGACAGCGAGACTGCAAATCTGAAGGCCATTTGTTTGATTTTAAACAACAATGCATGTGGGTCTGTCTTCGTAGCAAAATGACACATTTTCCCTATTGTGAATTTCTGGAATGATAAGAAAGGTTTATGGTTCCGTTTCGTCGGGCTTCATACAAAAGGCTGATATCGTATTGCAGGATATTACGATTGGCTGGCTGAATGCCCATGCTCCACTAAGCTTAGGTTCACGCGGCGCAGATAAAGCCACTTTTTTAGCGTCGTCAGGTGGAAGAAACCGCTTTCACTGAATACAGAACGAAATCTTATGTTTCTAACTCTGGAGGTCCGACATGGCAAACCATCGTGGTGGGTCAGGTAATTTTGCAGAAGACCGTGAAAGAGCATCAGCAGCAGGACGTAAAGGTGGCCAGCAGAGCGGGGGTAACTTCAAGAATGACCCTCAGCGCGCATCCGAAGCTGGCAAAAAAGGGGGTAAAAATAGCCATGGCGGTAACAGGAGTAAATAAGTTGTCGCTGTCTGAAGTACGGGTCTCATGACCCCTGGCACCCCCCGCCGCCGGGATACCCGGCGGTTTTTTTGTGCCTGTTATTGAACTGTTATCAAATTCCTCCCACACTAGCGGATTCACTCTTTACCCTGGTGTCCCATGTCCTCCTCTCGTTATGCCTTCTCCATCAAGCCGCAGGAAGCGATCCTGATCCTTATCACCATGTTCTGGGGCGGTACCTTTCTGGCCGTGCAGTACGCCGTGACGCTCAGCGATCCCTTCTTCTTTGTCGGCCTGCGCTTTGCCACGGCGGCGCTGGCGGTGGCGCTGATTTCCCTCAAAACCCTGCGCGGCCTGACCATGACCGAGCTGAAGGCGGGGCTGGCGATAGGGGTGGCGATTGCGATGGGCTACAGCCTGCAAACCTGGGGACTACAGACCATCCCCAGCAGTAAATCGGCCTTTATTACCGCCATGTATGTTCCGCTGGTGCCGCTGCTGCAGTGGCTCTGCCTGCGCCGGATGCCGGGGATGATGTCCTGCATCGGTATCGTGCTGGCCTTTATCGGGCTGATCCTGCTGGCCGGGCCGGAAGATAACCTACTGGCGCTCGGGAAAGGTGAGATCATTACCCTGGTGGGCGCGGTGGCGATTGCCGCCGAGATTATCCTCATCAGCGCCTGGGCCGGAAAGGTGGATGTCAAGCGCGTCACCGTTGTGCAGCTGGCCACCGCCTCGCTGGTGGCGTTTCTGACCATGATCCCGGCCGGGGAATCCGTTCCGCCGATGTCGGCCGGGCTGTGGATCGTGGCGCTCGGGCTTGGGATTTTCAGCGCCATTATTCAGGTGACCATGAACTGGGCCCAGCGCAGCGTCTCCCCGACGCGTGCAACGGTTATCTATACCGGCGAGCCGGTGTGGGCGGGGATCTTTGGCCGTCTGGCCGGGGAGCGTCTGCCGTTGCTGGCTCTGCTGGGCGCCGCCTTTATCATTGCGGGCGTGCTGGTGAGCGAGCTAAAGCTCAAAAGAAAGAATAAGGCGCTGGCGGAAGCCGACAGCGCCTCGCTGGATCAGTCCTGAGGAACCGCTTCGCCCTGCGTCACCCCGGCCATCCGGCGGCTGAGCAGGGCGTTAAGGGCAATCGCGCCGAAAGTGGCCGTGCCGATACCGCCGAGGGTAAAGCCGCCCAGCGAAAGGGCAAAATCACCCGCTCCCAGCACCAGGGTCACGGCGACCATAATCAGGTTACCGTTCTGGCTCAAATCGACATGGTTCTGCACCCAGATCCGCGCCCCGGCCACCGCGATTAACCCGAACACCACTATCGATGCCCCGCCAATTACCGGCGCGGGGATGGTGTGGATCAGCGCGCCAAACTTCGGTGAGAAACCGAGCAGCACGGCAATCACCGCCGCCGCCACGAACACCAGCGTCGAGTAGACTTTGGTCACCGCCATCACGCCGATATTCTCGGCATAGGTGGTCACTCCGCTGCCGCCCACCGAGCCCGACAGCATGGTCGCCAGCCCGTCGCCCACAAACGCCCGGCCCATATACGGGTCCATGTTGCGCCCGGTCATTCCGGCCACCGCCTTCAGGTGACCGAGGTTCTCCGCCACCAGGATCACCGCCACCGGGGCAATCAGCATCATCGCCTGGCCGTTAAAGGTGGGCGAGGTCAGCTGCGGCAGGCCAAACCACGCCGCCTGCTGCACAAGGGCAAAATCCACCGGTTTGCCGAGCCCAAAGAGGCTGGTCACCAGGGCGTAGAGCAGGCAGGCGACGATCAGCCCCACCAGGATCAGCAGCCGCTGAACCATTCCCCGGGTAAACACCGCCACCAGACCGATGCACAGCACCGTCATCACCGCCATCCAGCTGTCAAAGGCCGAGCCGGAAACGCCTTTGACGGCAATAGGGGCCAGGTTCAGGCCAATCGCCATCACCACCGCGCCGGTCACCACCGGCGGCATCAGCCGTTCGATCCAGCGGGTGCCCATCTTCATCACCACCAGCCCAATCACGGTATAGATCGCACCGCAGGCGATGATCCCGCCCAGGGCAACGCTCAGCTGCGGGTTAACCCCCTGGCCGCTGAAGCCGGTGGCGGCAATGACCACCCCGACAAAGGCCGCGCTGGAGCCGAGGTAGCTCGGCACCCGTCCCCCGGTGATGAAAAAGAACAGCAGGGTGCCGATGCCCGACATCAGAATCGACAGGTTAGGATCCAGCCCCATCAGAATGGGCATCAGCACCGTGGCGCCAAACATCGCCACCGCGTGCTGCACGCCCATCACCGCGGTTTGCGCCAGCGGGAGACGTTCATCCGGCGCGACCACGCCGCTTTCTGAGGTCGATTTCAACTGCCAGTGAGGAAAACCGAATAGTGCCATCAGCTGCTCCTTAAGGAGGGTTAACAGGCGGGTCGCATCAGCGCGTGGTATCCGCGGTCAAACCACACCAGGCCCTGCGGCACCGGGTGGCGGGTAATTGCAACGATCTCGCAAAACAGAATGTCGTGAGTGCCGACGCTCACCACCTGGCTAATCCGGCAGTCGAAGGAGGCCAGCGCGTCGTCCAGCCGCGGGCAGCCGGTAGCCCCCGTCTGCCAGTCGGCGGCGGCAAAGCGGTCGGCCATCGGGGTTTTCCCTCCGAACAGATTCGAGAGCGACTCCTGGCCCGCGCTCAGGGTGTTGACGCACAGGGTGCGGTTATCATTAAACACCGGCCATACCGACGCGCCGCGGTTCAGGCACACCAGCAGGGTCGGCGGCGAGTCGGTCACGCTGCACACCGCGCTGGCGGTAAAGCCCGCCTGACCGGCCGGGCCGTCGGTGGTGATAATATTGACCGCCGCGCCGAGACAGGCCATCGCATCCCGAAACGTTTGCTTATCGATGTTCATGGTGGCTCCTTATGCCAGCCCGCAGGCGTCTTCAAAGCTGAGACGGGGCAGACGCCCGTAGAGTTTGCTGGTATCGCCATAGCCGATATTGATCAGCAGATTGCTTTTCAGGCTGCTGCCGGTGAAGAAGGCCGCGTCCACCTTCTCCCGATCGAAGCCGGACATCGGCCCGGTATCCAGCCCCAGCGCCCGGCAGGCGACGATCAGATAGGCCGCCTGCATCGTGCTGTTGCGAAAGGCGGTCTCCTCGGCGAGCTGCGGGCTGGCGGTAAACCAGCTCCGGGCATCCCCGTGGGGAAACAGCTCCGGCAGACGCTCATAAAACACGCTGTCCCAGGCTACAATCGCCGTCACCGGGGCGGTGAGGGTCTTTTGCAGATTGCCGCTGGAGAGCGCCGGGCGCAGCTTCTCTTTGCCTTCCGGGGTGCGGATAAACACCATCCGCGCCGGTGAGCAGTTGGCCGAGGTCGGGCCCCACTTCATCAGGTCGTAAATTTCGCGCAGCGTCTCGTCGCTGACCGGGCGATCCAGCCAGCCGTTGTGGGTTCGCGCCTCGGTAAACAGCGCGTTCTGCGCCGTCGGGTTGATGGCTTCACTCATGGCAACTCCTTTGATAAACGTTCGTGGCGGTGCAGCAGGCTGGCGAGCCCGTTTTGCAGCAGGGCGTTAAACGCCTCCGGCTCGGTCACGTTGCAGGCGTGGCCGCCCCGGGGCATCCGGGTGAAGATGCTGTCGGGCAGGGCGTCGTGCAGCTGCGAAGAGCAGATCGTGGGCACCAGCAGATCGTCGGCGGAACAGATGATCTGCACCGGGCAGCGGACGCGCATGGTCTGGCGACTGTAATCGGCCCGCTTCAGGGCGCTGAGCCTGCGCAGCAGGGTGGTTTTGCCCTGGAAATGCGCGAGGGCCAGCGCCTCTTCGGCCTCCATGCGCGGCTGGCGGGCCGCCATCCAATCCGCCGGATAGAGAAACAGCGGCTGGGCTTCCACCCACGCCTGAGCGCCCCCTGCGTGCAGCAGCCGCTCGCGGATCTGAAAACAGCGCCGGGTATGGGGATGCAGCGCCATCCAGCCGTTGACGCACACCAGCGCGCTGAGTGCGCCGGGGTGATCCACCGCCAGCTGCAGGCCGACAAGCGCCCCCAGAGCATGGCCCACCACGCTGAACTGTGCGATCCCGGCGGCATCCAGCGCCTGCCACAGCTCGTCGGCCATCTGCGCCAGGGTGTAATCCTCCGGCAGCTCGCCGGGATTGTTGCCGGTGCCACGCTGGTCATAGCACACCACCTGATACCCCTGCTCCAGGTCAGCAAGCTGGGGCAGCCAGTAGCTGGCGCTGCCTCCTAATCCGGCGATCAGCACCACAACCGGCGCACCGGCGAAGGGGGGCGGTGAAATGGACAGATTCATGGCAACCTCACGGCGTGATGTGGGCGATGGTGGCGATCTCCACCAGCGCCTCGGGTTTGACCAGCCCGCACTGAATGCAGAAGCGGGCCGGTTTATCACCGGGGAAAAACTCGGCGTAGATTTCGTTAATCGCGGCGTAGTTTTTCCAGTCGGTGATAAAGATGCTGTTGAAGGTCACGTCCTCCATGGTCCCACCCGCCGTTTCGATCACGCGCTGAATGGTCTGCAGCACGTGGCGGGTTTGTGCCTTTGGGTCATCGGGGAAGACCACGTTGTTCTGCGCATCGAACGGCAGGGTGCCGGAGACGTAGACCACGCCGTCCGCCAGGGTACCGGGAACGAATGGGGCAATCGGGGTGCTGGTGCCCGGGGGGATAATCACAGATTTCGGCATTGGCTTGCTCCTCAGGCTATACGGGCATACGCGGCGGGGGAGAGGGCGTCGCAGAAGGTGGCGACGTCGCTGACCCAGCCAAAAAAGGTTTCGATATTGAACAGCGCGGCCTGCTGGGCAAACGCCGGTCCCGCCTGGTGGGTGGCATCTTCCAGCACCACGCCGAAATATTCGAGGAAGAAGCCGTCGCGCAGGGTGGATTCCACGCAGACGTTGGTGGCAATACCGGTGAAGATCAGATGGCGGATGCCGCGGCTGCGCAGCAGGCTGTCCAGCGGCGTATTAAAGAAGCCGCTGTAGCGCGGTTTGGGCAGCACGATGTCGCCCGGCTCCGGCACCAGTTCGTTCACCAGTTCATAGTCCCAGCCGCCTTTCGCCAGCAGCTGGCCCTGCAATTCCGGGCGCTGGCGCATGGTTTTCAGGGCGTTCGATTTGTGGAAGTTAGGCGAGCCGGGGCCGCCTGCCTCCACGTACTGGTCGTCCCAGCCGTTCTGGAACCAGACGATCAGCATTCCGGCGCGGCGGGCGGCGGCCACCGCGGTGCGGATATTCTCGATCACCGGGCGGGTGGCGGAGACGTCAAACCCGGCGAGATCGAGATAGCCGCCGGGGCTGGCGTAGGCGTTTTGCATATCCACCACGATCAGCGCGCTCTGCTGAGGGTCAAAGGTGATGGCTTCCGGGCGTGCGGGCAGGGTCGTCATTACGCTACCTCCTTCGTGATGGCCGGAATGTGGGCGCGACACTGCATCAGCGGCTGGATGCGCTCGCCGAAGGTCTCAATGCCGGTAAGGAAATCATCAAAGGTCAGGAGCACGCCTTCTGCCCCCGGCACGCTGGCGACATCATCGAGCATCCTCGCCACGCTGGCGAAAGAGCCCACCAGGGTGCCCATGTTGATATTCACCGCCGAGGTGGGGTCGGCCATCTGGCGCACGTTGGTGTCCGAACCGGAGCGGGTGTCCTTCTGGCTCTGCTCGCTGAGCCAGCTCAGGGCTTCGTCGTCGGCCCCGGCTTTGTAGTGCTCCCACTTCGCCCGCGCCGCCTCGTCGGTTTCGTCGGCGATCACCATAAACAGCACGTAGGAGCCGACGTCGCGCCCGGTCTTTTCAGCCGCCGCCTTCATGCGGGCGGCGGTAGGGGCAAAGGCCGCCGGAGTGTTGACCCCCTTACCGAAGCAGAAGTTAAAGTCGGCGTATTTCGCCGAGAACTCCATCCCGGCATCGCTCTGCCCGGCGCAGATCACCTTCATCGGCACCGACGGCTGCGGGCTGACGCGGCAGTCGTTCATGGTGAAGAACTCGCCTTTGAAGTCGCTCTTGCCGGTGCCCCACAGATCGCGCAGGACCTGCACGTATTCGGTGAGGTAGTCGTAGCGTTTCGCGAAATAGTCATCCCCCGGCCAGAGCCCCATCTGCTCATACTCCGGCTTCTGCCAGCCGGTGACGAGGTTCACGCCGAAGCGCCCGCCGGAGATGGTGTCGATGGTGGAAGCCATCCGCGCCACGATGGCCGGAGGCAGGGTGAGGGTGGCGGCGGTAGCGTAGATCTGGATGCGCGAGGTAACCGCCGCCAGCCCCGCCATCAGGGTGAAGGACTCCAGGTTGTGATCCCAGAATTCTGTCTTACCGCCGAAGCCGCGCAGCTTAATCATCGACAGGGCGAAATCGAAGTGATAGTGCTCTGCCTTCTGCACGATGGCCTTGTTCAGCTCAAAGGTCGGCATGTACTGCGGCGCGTGGGTAGAGATAAGCCAGCCGTTGTTGCCAATGGGAACGAATACGCCAATTTTCATCACGAACCTCTCTTTATCTCAGCATGGGGAAAGTCTGAGGTCGGTTTTGCAAAGGCGATGCCAGTTTTGAAATTGGTAATGTTATTATGGTGTTAACGAATGGTTGATGAATTGCAGGCGTTAAAACTGGACTGTCTGGTCAAAATAGTTGCACACAAAGCAGGCAGTCGTGCGCGGTAGCGGTGCAGATTGTCGTAGCAGGCCTGGGGTTTTTGCTATGCTGGGGGCATATCAACAAGGAGTGAGCCCATGGCGCAAGGCGCAGTGAAAACAGGCGGTAAACGTTCGCAGGCAGTGAGCGCGAAAAAACAGGCGATCCTCTCGGCGGCGCTGGAGACCTTTTCGCAGTTTGGCATTCACGGTACGCGCCTGGAGCAGGTGGCTGAACTGGCCGGGGTGTCGAAAACCAATCTGCTCTACTACTTCCCCTCGAAAGAGGCGCTGTACATTGCCGTCCTGCAACAGATTCTGGATATCTGGCTGGCGCCGCTGAAGGCGTTTCGCGAGGAGCTCACCCCGCTGCTGGCAATCCAGCAGTATATCCGCCTGAAGCTGGAGGTCTCACGGGACTATCCTCAGGCCTCGCGGCTGTTCTGTCTGGAGATGCTGCAGGGGGCACCGCTGCTGAAGGCGGCGCTGAGCGGCGATCTGAAATCGCTGGTGGATGAGAAGTCGGCGATCATTGCCGGCTGGGTCGCCACCGGCAAACTGGCCCCGGTGGACCCGCACCATCTGATCTTTATGATCTGGGCCGCCACCCAGCACTACGCCGACTTTTCCGCTCAGGTCGAGGCGGTGACGGGCAAGACGCTCAAGGATGATGACTTCTTCCACAGTACGGTGGAAAACGTTGAGCGGATGATCATCGAAGGGATCCGGGTGCGTTAATTCGCCGGTGGCAGAGGGCAGCTCAGGTCGCCCTCTTCACACTGCATCAGCGTGGCCAGATACGCTTCACGTTCGTTGGTTTTATCAGCCAGACACTGGTTCACAATCATTGGCTGAATGGAGCCGCCTTCAGTGCCCGAGCCGATAAAGGCGCAGTCGGCATCACGCAGGGCGATCCACGCCTGCTGGGCCTTTTTCAGCAGCTCGCGCTGGGGCGCTTCGGCGCGTTTGATGGCCGCCTGATAAGTCTGGTTCAGGGTTTTATCCGCAGCCTGATATTGTTGCGCGGTACAGGTATTCATTTCCGTCTGGGTGCTGGCGTTGGCGCACTCGTCCGCCTGGGCAATGCTGCTCAGCAGTAATGCGCCTGCGGCAATCATTAATCGTTTCATTATTTGCTCCCTGTAAAAAAGCCGGATGCGCTACGCTTATCCGGCCTGTGAAAATCACATTGTCATTCTCTGTAGCCCCGGTAAGCGCAGCGCCACCGGGGAACAAAGACCGCACAATCCCGTAGCCCCGGTAAGCGTAGCGCCACCGGGGACGGATTGCACGCTTAACCGATGGTCATCAGGCTGGCGTTGCCCCCTGCTGCGGCGGTGTTGACGCTAAGCGAACGCTCCACGTACAGGCGTTCCAACTGGAGGTTGGTTTCACCCCGGGCGAAGCCCTGCACTGAGACGATCGCGCCGTTACGGGCCGCAACCTGCTCACACAGCTCGCGCAGCTGGTCAGAGTCACCGTGATAGATCACCGCGTCAAACGGCTGGCTGGTCAGTACATCGGCTTTAGCAAAGCGAATGCGTTCGGTCACCGCCTTCGGCAGCTGCTTCGCCAGGTCGCGGTGCAGGCCATCTTCCGGCCACAGCACTTCACACCCGGTCGCCAGCGCGGCCGCCAGCTGGGTAAGCGCATCCTGTTCGTTATCCGCCACGCACAGCACGCGCTCGCGCGGCATCAGCGTCCAGGTGTTGCGCTCGCCCGTTGGGCCTGGCAGCACGCGCTGGGTTCCGGCCTGCGCCAGCTCGCCATACTCCTGGCACAGCTCACGCAGCTCAGGGCGTTTTTCTGCCCAGGCTTTCAGGGCTTCCAGCGGCTGGGTCAGCACCGTTTTCACCTGGGTGTCCACCGCGTACTGCGCATCCTGACGCGCCAGGGTCACGCCCAGCGCCTTCGCCGGACGGTTGGCCAGCAGGCGATAGAGGTACATCGGACCACCGGCTTTCGGACCGGTGCCTGACAGCCCTTCGCCGCCGAACGGCTGCACGCCAACCACGGCGCCCACCATATTGCGGTTCACGTACAGGTTGCCGACGTTGGCGCTGCCGGTCACCTGGGCGATGGTCTCGTCGATACGGGTATGCACGCCGAGGGTCAGACCGTAGCCGGAAGCGTTAATCTGCCCGATAAGCGCATCGAGATTGTTACGGTTGTAGCGCACCACGTGCAGTACCGGACCAAACACCTCTTTCTTCAGCTCGTCGAAGCTCGCCAGCTCAATCAGGGTTGGGGCTACAAAGGTGCCGCTGGTCCACTCGCGGGCATCTTCGCTGTTCTCACGCACCGCCTGGTATACCGGACGGCCTTTGGCACGCATCGTCTGAATGTGGTTTTCGATGTTGGCTTTCGCTTCGGCATCGATCACCGGACCGATGTCGGTGGTCAGACGACCAGGGTTGCCCATCCGGCATTCCGCCATCGCGCCGCGCAGCATTTTCAGGGTGTGGTCGGCGACTTCATCCTGCACGCAGAGCACGCGCAGGGCAGAGCAGCGCTGTCCGGCGCTGTCGAAGGCCGAGGCGACCACGTCCACCACCACCTGCTCGGTGAGGGCGGAGGAGTCGACGATCATCGCGTTCATACCGCCGGTTTCGGCGATCAGCGGCGTCGGACGGCCCTGAGCATCCAGACGGGTGGCGATGTTGCGTTGCAGCAGGGAGGCCACTTCGGTGGAGCCGGTGAACATCACGCCGCGCACGCGGTTGTCGGCGGTCAGCTTCGCGCCAACGGTCTCGCCGCGGCCTGGCAGCAGTTGCACCACGCCCGCCGGCACGCCCGCTTCCAGCAGGATATTGATCCCCTGGGCGGCAATCAGCGGCGTCTGTTCGGCCGGTTTCGCCAGCACGCTGTTACCGGCGGCAAGGGCGGCGGCAATCTGGCCGGTGAAGATGGCCAGCGGGAAGTTCCACGGGCTGATACAGACCACCGGACCCAGCGGGCGGTGGGTTTCGTTGTCGAAATCGTCACGGACCTGACCGGCATAGTAGTGCAGGAAGTCAACGGCCTCGCGCACTTCGGCGATGGCGTTGCTGAAGGTTTTACCCGCTTCACGCACCAGAATGCCAATCAGCTGCTGCATCTGATCTTCCATCAGCACCGCAGCACGTTCCAGAATAGCCGCGCGCTCCTGCGGTGGGGTGGCGAACCAGATAGGGGCGTTGTTCACCGCGCTGTCGAGGGCCAGCTCCACTTCCTGTTCGGTAGCTTCGCGGGCAAATCCGACGATGTCTTTCGGCTCGGCCGGGTTGACCACCGGCTGCATTTCGCCGTCGCTGACCGGCTGCTCCAGAATCGGTTTTGCCTGCCACTTCTGCAGGGCGCTGTTGAGCAGCGACGAGGAGAGCGACGCCAGACGATGTTCGTTCGCCAGATCGAGGCCTGCAGAGTTGATGCGGCCATTGCCGTACAGCTCGCGCGGCAGGGCAATCTTCGGATGCGGCAGACCGACCTGACCTTCCTGAGCGGCCATTTTCTCCACCGCCTGGACCGGATCCGCCACCAGCTCGTCCAGCGGCAGGGTGGCATCGGCGATGCGGTTAACGAAGGAGGTGTTAGCCCCGTTTTCCAGCAGACGACGCACCAAATACGCCAGAAGCGTTTCGTGGGTGCCGACCGGGGCGTAAATACGGCATGGACGGTTCAGTTTGCCATCCGCCACTTTACCGGTGACCTGCTCGTACAGCGGTTCACCCATGCCGTGCAGGCACTGGAACTCGTACTGGCCCGGATAGTAGTTCTGACCGGCCAGCTGATAGATGGCCGCCAGGGTGTGGGCGTTGTGGGTGGCGAACTGCGGGTAGATCAGGTTCGGCACGCCGAGCAGCTTTTTGGCGCAGGCGAGGTAGGAGACGTCGGTGTAGACCTTGCGGGTGTAGACCGGATAGCCCTCCAGACCGTCCATCTGGGCGCGTTTGATCTCGCTGTCCCAGTAAGCGCCCTTCACCAGACGGATCATCAGGCGGCGACGGCTGCGGGTGGCGAGGTCAATCAGGTAATCAATCACGAACGGGCAGCGTTTCTGGTAGGCCTGAATAACAAAGCCAATCCCGTTCCAGCCCGCCAGCTCCGGCTCGAAGCACAGTTTTTCCAGCAGATCGAGGGAGATCTCCAGGCGGTCGGCCTCTTCGGCGTCGATGTTGATGCCGATATCATACTGGCGCGCCAGCAGGGTCAGGGACTTCAGGCGCGGGTAGAGCTCTTCCATCACGCGATCGTACTGGGCGCGGCTGTAGCGCGGGTGCAGGGCGGAGAGCTTGATGGAGATCCCCGGGCCTTCATAGATGCCGCGGCCGTTGGAGGCTTTACCGATGGCGTGGATCGCCTGCTGGTAAGAGACCAGATAGGCCTGCGCGTCGGCGGCGGTCAGCGCCGCTTCGCCCAGCATGTCATAGGAGTAGCGGAAGCCTTTGTCTTCCAGCTTGCGGGCGTTAGCCAGCGCTTCAGCGATGGTTTCGCCGGTCACGAACTGCTCGCCCATCAGGCGCATCGCCATGTCCACGCCTTTACGGATCAGCGGCTCGCCGCTCTTGCCGATAATGCGGTTCAGGGAGCGGGAGAGGTTGGCTTCGTTATGGGTGGAGACCAGCTTGCCGGTAAACAGCAGGCCCCAGGTGGCGGCGTTCACGAATAGCGACGGGCTGCGGCCAATGTGGGAGTGCCAGTTGCCGTTGCTGATCTTGTCGCGGATCAGGGCGTCGCGGGTGGCTTTGTCCGGGATACGCAGCAGCGCTTCCGCCAGACACATCAGGGCCACGCCCTCCTGAGAGGAGAGGGAGAACTCCTGCAGCAGGCTCTGCACCATTCCGGCGCGGCCTGAGGCGTTTTTCTGGTTACGCAGTTTTTCAGCAAGCTGATACGCCAGGCTGTGGGCCTGGGAGGCAATCGGCTCCGGCAGACGCGCCTGCTCCAGCAGCATCGGTACGGCGTCGGTCTCGGCACGACGGTAAGCGGCGGTAATGGCCGCACGGCTCACCGACTGCGGCAAAATCTGCTCGGCAAATTCGAGGAACGGCTGGTGGATCTCATCGCTCGCCTCGGCGCTGTCGTCGCTCTCGTTGGCGGCACCGGCCAGCAGGGCAGGCAGCTCTGGCAGGGCGTCGTCGCTCTCCAGTTTTTCCAGATAGTTGAAGATTGCCTGCTTAATTAACCAGTGTGGCGTGCGGTCAATTCGGGTTGCGGCCGATTTAATCCGTTCGCGGGTCGCGTCATCCAGCTTAACCCCCATAGTGGTCATGCCCATGCCAAAAACTCCTGTGATTCAGTAGCGCTAGTGTAGTTAACGTGAAATATCCACTATGTTGCAACTTTGTGCAACCACGTTAAATGTGACCCGGTTTGCAAGCTGGAAAATGAATGGAATGTTACGAAGGGGTTAACCGTAAAATAAGTGTGGATTTTAAGAGTGAAGCTTGGTTTCATGCGGCGCTTAACACTTTTTAAAGGTGCAACCGCAAAAAACGTGAGCGAGTGCAACCTCCAGGAATCTGGTGTGAAACCGGGGATGAAATTGATGTAAATGCAGTGTTAAATCGTTTGTGTCATGGAGGCGCATACGGCAGGATACGCGCGGCCAACAGAAACACACATCATCACCCCCTCGTTCCGGGGGTGTAATAAAGACGGTCAGAAAGGCCGTCGAACATCTTTGCGGAGTATTTAAATGGCAATTAGCACACCGATGCTGGTGACATTTCTTATCTATATTTTTGGCATGATCCTGATAGGGTTCCTTGCATGGCGTTCTACCAAGAACTTTGACGACTACATCCTCGGCGGGCGTAGCCTTGGGCCGTTCGTGACCGCGCTCTCTGCGGGTGCGTCGGATATGAGCGGCTGGCTGCTGATGGGGCTGCCGGGCGCCATCTTTCTCTCCGGGATCTCGGAAAGCTGGATCGCCATCGGCCTGACGCTGGGGGCATGGATCAACTGGAAGCTGGTGGCCGGGCGTCTGCGCGTGCACACCGAAGCCAACAACAACGCCCTGACCCTGCCGGACTACTTCACCGGCCGTTTCGAAGATAAGAGCCGCATCCTGCGTATTATCTCGGCGGCGGTTATTCTGCTGTTCTTCACCATCTACTGTGCCTCCGGCATCGTGGCGGGCGCGCGTCTGTTCGAAAGCACCTTCGGCATGAGCTACGAAACCGCACTCTGGGCGGGCGCGGCGGCGACCATCCTCTACACCTTCGTGGGCGGGTTCCTGGCGGTAAGCTGGACTGACACCGTGCAGGCGAGCCTGATGATTTTTGCCCTGATCCTGACCCCGGTAATTGTGATCCTCTCCGTGGGCGGTCTGGGTGATTCGCTGGCGGTTATCCAGCAGAAGAGCATTGAAAACGTCGATATGCTGAAAGGGCTGAACTTTGTCGCCATCGTGTCGCTGATGGGCTGGGGGCTGGGTTACTTCGGTCAGCCGCACATCCTGGCGCGCTTTATGGCGGCAGACTCTCACCACACCATCGTTCATGCCCGTCGTATCAGCATGGCATGGATGATCCTCTGCCTGTGCGGCGCCTGTGCGGTAGGCTTCTTCGGGATTGCCTACTTCAGCAACAACCCGTCTCTGGCAGGCGCGGTAAACCAGAACGCCGAGCGCGTGTTTATCGAGCTGGCGCAGATCCTCTTCAACCCGTGGATCGCCGGTATTCTGCTCTCCGCCATCCTGGCGGCGGTAATGTCCACCCTGAGCTGCCAGCTGCTGGTCTGCTCCAGTGCCATCACCGAAGATCTGTACAAAGCCTTCCTGCGTAAAAACGCCAGCCAGAAAGAGCTGGTATGGGTCGGTCGCCTGATGGTGCTGGTGGTAGCCCTGGTCGCTATCGCCCTGGCATCTAACCCGGAAAACCGCGTGCTGGGTCTGGTGAGCTACGCCTGGGCAGGCTTTGGTGCCGCCTTTGGTCCGGTGGTGCTCTTCTCGGTGATGTGGTCCCGCATGACACGTAACGGCGCGCTGGCGGGGATGATTATCGGTGCAGTTACCGTGATCGTCTGGAAACAGTTTGCGTGGCTGGGTCTGTACGAAATCATCCCGGGCTTTATCTTCGGCAGCATCGGGATTGTGGTCTTCAGTCTGCTGGGTAAAGCGCCGTCTGCCACGATGCAGAAACGCTTTGCCGACGCCGATGCGATGTATCACACCACTGCACCAACGAAGTTACAGGCTGAGTAAAAAGTTTCTCCCTTCACGTAGGCCGGGTAAGCGCAAGCGCCACCCGGCTTTTTTCTTGCCAAAATTCAAAAATTACGTTGATATCCTTGTGCTTATAACAATGAGGATAGCAAAGCATGACAATCAAAACAGGGCTGATGGCAGGCGCAATGTTACTGCTGGCAGGCTGCAACGCCCCATCGCACACCCCCGCGGATAACACCTGCAAAGCCGATAATCAGATGCAGCAGACCACCCTCTATTTCGGCCTGAACCGTCCGGCAGGCGAGGCGATCACCGGCCAGGAGTGGCAGCAGTTTGTCGATCGGGACGTCACGCCGCATTTTCGCGATGGTTTAACGGTGTTTGATGCGCGCGGGCAGTGGCTGGGTAACGACGGGAAAGTGGCGCGCGAGTCGAGCAAGGCGCTGATGCTGATCCACGGCAAAGATGCGCAGAGCGAGAGCAATATCGAGGCGTTGCGGGTGATCTATAAACAGCGCTTCGCCCAGGAGTCGGTGATGCGCGTTGACCAGCCGGTGTGCGTGCAGTTTTAAACCCGCCTGGCGGCGCTGCGCTTGCACGGGCCTACAGGTTTCGTAGGCCGGGTAAGCGTCAGCGCCACCCGGCAAAACAAGCCGCACAATTCGTAGGCCCGTGCAAGCGCTAGCGCCGCCGGGCAATCAATTACAGCACCAGTCCCGCAAAGCTCGCCGACAACAGGCTTACCAGCGTCGCGCCATACACCAGGCGCAGACCAAATCGTGACACCACGTTACCCTGCTGCTCGTTCAGCCCCTTAATCGCCCCGGCGACAATGCCGATAGAGGCAAAGTTGGCGAAGGAAACCAGGAATACTGACAGGATCCCCAGCCCGCGCGGCGTCATCTGAGCGGCAATTTTTTGCAGCTCGATCATCGCCACAAATTCATTCGCCACCAGCTTGGTTGCCATAATGCCGCCCGCGTGCAGGGCATCGCTCAGCGGGATCCCCACCAGCCAGGCCAGCGGATAGAAGACATAACCCAAAATCTGCTGGAAGCTCAAACCAAACAGGCTTGAGAAGAGGGCGTTGACGGCGCTGATCAGGGCGATAAAGCCAATCAGCATCGCCAGAATAATCATCGCCACTTTGAACCCGGCCAGAATATATTCCCCCAGCATCTCAAAGAAACTCTGGGATTCGTGCATCTTCTCGAGCTTAATTTCCGGCTCCGCTTCCGGGCGGGTCGGGTTAATCACCGTCAGGATGATAAAGGTGCTGAACATATTCAGGATCAGCGCCGCCACCACATATTTTGCCTCCAGCATCGTCATATAGGCGCCGACGATGGACAGGGAAACGGTGGACATTGCGGTGGCCGCCATGGTGAACAGACGACGGGACGAGAGATCCCCCAGCACCCCTTTGTAAGCAATGAAGTTTTCTGACTGACCGAGCGTCAGGGAGCTGATGGCGTTGAAGGATTCCAGCTTGCCCATGCCGTTCACCTTCGACAGCAGGGTGCCGACAACGCGAATAATCACCGGCAGAATGCGCCAGTGCTGCAGAATACCGATCAGCGCAGAAATAAAGATAATCGGGCACAGGACGCCAAGGAAAATAAACGCCAGCCCTTTTTCACCCATCCCGCCAAATACAAAGTTGGTCCCTTCGGCGGCATATTTCAGTAACGACTCAAAGAAGCCCGAGACGTACTGAATAACAAACAGGCCGCTTTCGGCGTGGAGGAAAAAGAACGCCAGCGCAATCTCAATAACGATAAGTTGAATGACGTAACGAATGCGGACGCTGCGGCGGTCGAAGCTGACCAGCCAGGCCAGCGCAAGGATAACCACCAGCGCCAGCAGGAAGTGCAGGAATTGATACATAGTTGATTTTCAGCAGATTAGTGAGGCGCACATTTAGCCACAGCCTGCCGTAACCGTAAATGAACTTTTAAGTCTTAACTTATAAACCTTTTAATCACTTAAGTGATTATGTTTACGTTATGGTTTTACATCCTGTCATCAAAATGCAGCATATTTCGCTTGTATTTCTTATTGCCGTAATGATAATCACTATCACAAGAATTTACCTTTCTTTGCATCAGTTGACGGCGAAAAACATTTAAGGTGTCGCATGTTTGTTCCATTTCTCATTATGTTACGTGAAGGGCTCGAAGCAGCCTTAATTGTCAGCCTTATTGCCAGCTATCTGAAACGCACCCAGCGGGGCCGCTGGATCGGCGTCATGTGGATTGGCGTCTTCCTTGCCGCCGCGCTGTGTCTAGGTCTTGGCATTGCCATCAACGAAACCACCGGCGAATTCCCGCAGAAAGAGCAGGAGCTGTTCGAAGGGATCGTAGCGGTGATTGCGGTGGTGATCCTCACCTGGATGGTGTTCTGGATGCGCAAGGTGTCGCGTAACGTGAAGGTTCAGCTGGAGCAGGCGGTGGACAGCGCCCTGGCGAAGGGCAATCACCACGGCTGGGCGCTGATTATGATGGTCTTTTTCGCCGTGGCGCGGGAAGGGCTGGAGTCGGTCTTCTTCCTGCTCGCCGCTTTCCAGCAGGATGTCGGGATCTGGCCGCCGCTGGGCGCGGTGCTGGGCCTGGCGACCGCGGTGGTGATCGGTTTTCTGCTCTACTGGGGCGGCATTCGTCTCAACCTGGGCGTCTTCTTCAAATGGACCAGCCTGTTTATTCTGCTGGTGGCCGCCGGGCTGGCCGCGGGCGCGATCCGCGCCTTCCACGAGGCGGGCCTGTGGAACCACTTCCAGGATATGGCGTTCGACCTAAGTAACGTCCTCTCCACCCATTCCCTGACCGGCACCCTGCTCGAAGGCATCTTCGGTTATCAGGAAGCGCCGAGCGTCAGCGAAGTGGCGATGTATTTCATCTATCTCATTCCGGCGCTGGCGCTGTTCTTTATGCCCCCGCGTGGAGGCACGCAGCCGTCGCGGTCTGCGCCCTGAAGTGCTCAATGTAGTTACAACATACTTTTAAAAGGGAAAGGTCATGGCAATCCATTTTCGTCGTAGTGCGTTACAGGCTGGCGTGGCAGCGCTGATTGCGTCTGCATTTGCGGCCCAGGCCGCGGATGTCCCGCAGGTGAAAGTCACCGTCAATGATAAGCAGTGTGAGCCGATGACCATCACGGTCAACAGCGGTAAAACCCAGTTCATTATCCAGAACCACAGCCAGAAAGCGCTGGAGTGGGAGATCCTGAAAGGGGTGATGGTGGTGGAAGAGCGTGAAAACATCGCGCCGGGCTTCAGCCAGAAGATGACCGCCAACCTGCAGCCGGGCGAATACGACATGACCTGCGGCCTGCTGACCAACCCGAAAGGCAAGCTGATTGTGAAAGGCGCCGCCACCGCCGATGCCGCCAAAGGGGAAGCGCTGCTGAGCCTGGGCGACGCCATTACCGCCTATAAAGCGTATGTCACCAAAGAGACCGCCGATCTGGTCGCGGGCACTAAAGCCTTTACCGACGCGGTGAAGGCGGGCGATATCGAAAAAGCGAAATCGCTGTACGCGCCAACCCGTCAGCACTACGAGCGCATCGAGCCGATTGCCGAGCTGTTCTCCGATCTCGACGGCAGCATCGACGCCCGTGAAGACGACTACGAGCAGAAAGCCGCCGATCCGAAATTCACCGGCTTCCACCGTCTGGAAAAAGCGCTGTTTGGCGACAACTCCACCAAAGGGATGGAGCAGTACGCGGAGCAGCTGAACAGCGATGTGCTGGATCTGCAAAAACGCATCAGCGAGCTGGCCTTCCCGCCGTCAAAAGTGGTGGGTGGCGCAGCCGGCCTGATTGAAGAAGTGGCGGCCAGCAAGATCAGCGGGGAAGAAGATCGCTACAGCCATACCGACCTGTGGGACTTCCAGGCCAACGTCGAGGGGGCTCAGAAGATTGTTGACCTGCTGCGTCCGCAGCTGCAAAAAGACAACAGCGAACTGCTGGCAAAAGTGGATGCTAACTTCAAGAAAGTGACCACCATTCTGGCGAAATACCGCACAAAAGACGGCTTTGAGACCTACGACAAGCTGACCGATGCCGACCGTAATGCCCTGAAAGGGCCGATTACTACTCTGGCAGAAGATCTGGCTCAGCTGCGTGGTGTCCTGGGCCTGGATTAATTCGATGAACAAGCATGATGAGTATGACGTCGCTGAACCTTCACGGCGTCGGTTGTTAAAAGGGGTAGGGGCGCTTGGCGGCGCTCTTGCTCTGGCAGGTGGCTGTCCGGTGGCGCATGCGGCAAAACCGCAGAGCGCGCCGGGCACGCTCTCCCCGGATGCGCGGATGGAGACCCAGCCGTTTCACGGCCTGCATCAGGCCGGGATCTTAACCCCGCAGCAGGCCTCAATGATGCTGGTGGCCTTTGACGTGCTGGCCAGCGATAAAAGCGAGCTGGAACGCCTGTTCCGCCTGCTGACCCAGCGCATCACCTTCCTCACCACCGGCGGCCCGGCGCCCGACACGCCGAACCCGCGTCTGCCGCCTATGGACTCCGGGATCCTGGGGGCCTTTATCGCTCCGGATAACCTGACCATGACGGTGTCGCTGGGGGCGTCGCTTTTTGACGATCGCTTCGGCCTGGCCGGGCTGAAACCTAAATCACTGCAGAAGATGGTGCGTTTCCCGAATGATTCGCTGGATGCGGCGCTGTGTCATGGCGATCTGCTGATCCAGATCTGTGCCAACACCCAGGACACGGTGATCCACGCCCTGCGGGATCTGATCAAGCACACCCCGGATCTACTGAGCGTGCGCTGGAAGCGGGAAGGGTTTATCTCTGACCACGCCGCGCGCAGCAAAGGCAAAGAGACGCCGGTGAACCTGCTCGGCTTCAAGGATGGCACTGCCAACCCCGACAGCCAGGATGCGCCGCTAATGGATCGCGTGGTATGGGTGACGGCGGATCAGGGCGAACCGGCCTGGACGGTGGGCGGCAGCTATCAGGCGGTGCGCATCATCCAGTTTCGCGTTGAGTTCTGGGACCGGACGCCGCTCAAAGAGCAGCAGACTATTTTTGGCCGCGACAAGCAAAGCGGTGCGCCGCTGGGCATGAAGAACGAGCACGACGTGCCGGATTACGCCAGCGATCCGGACGGCAATGTTATCGCCCTCGACAGCCATATCCGCCTTGCTAACCCGCGCACGAAGGAGACCGAGCAAAACCTGATGATGCGCCGGGGATACAGCTACTCGCTGGGGGTGACCAACTCCGGCCAGCTGGATATGGGGCTGCTGTTTGTCTGCTTCCAGCACGATCTGGAGAAGGGCTTTTTGACCGTCCAGAAGCGCCTGAACGGCGAAGCGCTGGAAGAGTACGTGAAGCCGATTGGCGGGGGTTACTTCTTTGCCCTGCCGGGCGTGCAGAATAAAAACGGCTGGCTGGCACAGGGTCTGCTCGAAGCCTGATTAGCGTCCCGCTTAACACTTAAGCGGGATGATTTTTTTCCGTCTCTCTATCTCCTTGTTATAATTCTGTAATAGTCCGATAGCAGACTAAGTGAAACTGTAGGTCGAGTCTTAAAAGTTGCATTCGGGTAAAATAAATGTTGCATTCATGCTAAATCCTGATGTACTTACTTTAAGAAAGCGGTAAACCTTACAGTGAACATGAATCACTCTGGAGATCGCCGATGGTTGGGTCCTGTACTGGACAAGGTAAACGTAACAACCGCAGCACCCGGCGCGGAGGCTCAAACTCCGGCAGCGATCTCTTCACCGAAAAATTCTCCCCCTCCACAGCAAATCCTGATTTTACCGACCCGTCGAATGGTGAGCATAGCGATCCGGCGGCGTCATTTAACCAAGCAAGCTATGGCTTAAAAGGAAGCCAACCCTCAGATGTTTGTTCGCCTAATCGCACTGATTGCGGTGCGAGTGATGAATACCAACAACTCAAGGTGCTATCCATGGGAAGACAAAAAGCAGTGATCAAAGCTCGTCGTGAAGCGAAACGTGTGCTGAGACGGGATTCACGTAGCCATAAACAGCGTGAAGAAGAGTCGGTCACCTCGCTTGTGCAGATGAGTGGCGTTGAAGCAATTGGCATGGCGCGGGACAGCCGTGATACCACCCCAATTGTGGCGCGCAATGACGCTCAGGCGCAGTACCTGAATGCTATTGAGAGTAAGTCGCTTATTTTCGCCACCGGCGAAGCCGGTTGCGGGAAAACCTGGATAAGTGCAGCTAAGGCGGCGGAGGCTCTGATTCATAAGGACGTCGATAAGATCATTGTGACCCGTCCGGTATTGCAGGCTGATGAAGATCTCGGCTTCTTACCTGGCGATATTTCGGAGAAGTTTGCCCCCTATTTCCGGCCCGTCTACGACGTGCTTGTGAAACGGTTGGGTGCATCTTTTATGCAGTACTGCCTGCGTCCCGAAATTGGTAAGGTAGAAATTGCGCCGTTCGCCTATATGCGCGGACGTACATTTGAAAATGCAGTTGTGATTCTCGACGAGGCCCAGAACGTGACTGCTGCGCAAATGAAGATGTTTTTAACGCGCCTCGGGGAAAACGTGACGGTGATCGTGAACGGGGATATCACCCAGTGCGACCTGCCGGCCGGCGTCAAATCGGGTCTGAGCGATGCGCTGGCACGTTTCGAAGAGGATGAGATGGTGGGCATCGTACGGTTCGATAAAGACGATTGCGTACGTTCGGCGCTCTGCCAGCGGACGCTGCAGGTCTACTCCCGGTCATAGCATAACCTTCTCGTTTTACTTGCTTCCTGTAACCCCTTCCCGGCGTAATGCCGGGAAGCTGCGTCTGATTCCTCGGTTGAAATGCACCTGCGGTTGTCTTTCACAAGATCATATTATGATGATGACATATTTATTTCGTATAGAAAATGCCGGGTATTACGCGGTGTTTTGCTGTATTTATAAGTCTTGTTGTTAACTCAACAGGCTTTTTAATAAAAATGACAGAAGTGTGATATTAATTCGTAATACCCACAAAATATGTATGAAAACCATGATCAGGCTAATTATAAATAATCAATTAAACGTGAATGTTGTCACAATTCATTACTGCCAGCCGAATATTAAGTTGGTAACTTTCGGGCTATTATCTATGTTTCGTAGTCATTCAAACACAATTCTAAAAAGAAACTCCCGGGAAGACTTTTCTCTGGAACATCACGCTGAGGGCCATACATGAACGAACTGGTTAGTGCAATTAATAGTGTTATCTGGAGCCCGGCGTTAATATTTTTATGCCTGGGTGTTGGCCTCTATTTCTCACTGCGTAGTCGCTTTTTACAATTACGCCATGTCAAACATATGGTGGCTCTGATGTTCCAGGGGCGTGCCACGGATGCAGGCGTATCGTCGTTTCAGGCACTGACAATGACGCTGGCGGGGCGCGTGGGGACCGGTAACATCGCGGGTGTGGCAACCGCCATTACCTTTGGCGGGCCGGGAGCGCTATTCTGGATGTGGATGGTGGCGTTTTTGGGTGCCAGCTCCGCTTTTGTTGAATCCACTCTGGGTCAGGTTTATAAAGAAAAAATTAACGGCGAATATCGTGGCGGTCCTGCCTTCTATATTGAAAAAGGTTTGGGCGTGAAATGGTACGCATGGTTATTTGCTATTGTGACTATTTTCTCCTGCGGCTTATTACTTCCCGGTGTACAGGCAAACTCTATTGGCGCCAGCCTGGATATTGCCTTTGGCCTCGATCCAAATGTCACCGCCGCATTATTGGCTATATTATTAAGTTTCATTATTTTTGGTGGTGTGAAAAGGATCGCCAGCTTTAGCAGCATGGTCGTTCCTTTTATGGCGCTCGGCTATATTATTGTCGCCTGCGTTATTATCGCCATTAATATTGAGCAACTTCCTTCTGTTATTCTGCTGATCTGGAAAAGCGCATTTGGCCTTGAAGCAGGCTTTGGTGCTGTTCTGGGGCAGGCAATAATGTGGGGCGTTAAGCGCGGGGTATATTCCAACGAGGCGGCGCAAGGTACAGGGCCACATGCTTCCTCAGCGGCCGAAGTGAGCCATCCGGCGAAACAGGGCCTGGTTCAGGCCTTCTCAGTCTATATCGACACGCTGTTCGTCTGCTCCGCAACCGGGTTCATGCTGTTGATTACCGGGTTGTATAATGTTCAGGGCGTCGATGGCGCGGCAATCTATACAGGGATTGCAGGCGTGGCAGCGGGCCCTGGCTATGTGCAGACCGCCATGGAAAGCATGATGCCTGGTTTTGGTAATTACTTCGTTGCCATTGCGCTGTTCTTCTTTGCTTTCACCACTATTATTGCCTACTACTATATTGCTGAAACAAATATCGCGTATATCAACCGTAAAATTCACCGCCCGTGGCTGACGTTCTTGCTGAAAATATGCCTGTTAACGTCCACGGTATATGGCACCGTGCGTACTGCAGATCTGGCATGGGGGTTGGGCGATATTGGGGTCGGCCTGATGGCGTGGCTTAACATTATTGCAATTGTTCTTTTACATAAAAAAGCATTTGCCAGTCTTAAAGATTATGAAAGCCAGAAGGCGCAAGGTATCGATCCGCAATTTGATCCGATTCGACTTGGGATTAAAAATGCCGATCACTGGGTTAAAGACCGTAAAGATGAAAAGAATGCGAGCCTGGGTCAGACATCTTCACTGTCGGGAAATCGTACACTAAGTTGATGGTGCAAAAAGAGCCCGTATGAAAGTACGGGCTCTTTTTTTATATGGCGGTGAGAAGGTTAGGGGGCTGGATTCCGTGAACATGCCTGATGGCGCTTCGCTTATCAGGCCTACGGGATTGAGGCCGGGTAACGCTTTGTCCCCTCGCCCCTTTGGGGAGAGGGTTAGGGTGAGGGGCCCAGCGCGCACGGTGCCGCATCTGGCACCGGGAGGGATTGACTCGCTGCGCTCGCCCTTCGGGCAGCCTGTTCGCTTCGCTCTCAGTCTGTCCAACTGGCTTCGCCAGTTGTCGAACCCCGGTCGGGGGTTCTCATCCCCCCCTGCAGGCGTGCAATATGCGAAAAAAAAAGCCCGCATTTTCATGCGAGCTCTTCTTTAAATATGGCGGTGAGGGGGGGATTCGAACCCCCGATACGTTGCCGTATACACACTTTCCAGGCGTGCTCCTTCAGCCACTCGGACACCTCACCATATTGTTTTGCTGCCTTTCCTCTCGGGGGCAACGGGGCGCTACTATAGGGAGTCGGGCTAAAACGGTCAAGCAGATTTTCTGCTTTACTGCGCGTTCGGTTAAGCAATAAGCAGCTCCACGGTTTTCAGGCCGTGGAGCGAGCCATTAGCGCTGTGAATCGAGCGCCTCACCGTTCTTCACCACCTCTTGCGCCTTGCCGTAGCTTTCAATCAGCAGCTGATACGCCGGGAAGATATGGGTATAGACTTCCGCCCACTGCGCCGCATCTTCACGATTCCAGGTGCGCTGGATCTCCGAGGCGACGGCGGCGGTATCCATTGGCACTACGCCTGCCTGCACCACACGCGCCAGGGTGATCTCCTGGGCCATTTTGCTGTAGGTGCCCGATGCGTCGATCACCGCAAACACCTTATAGCCGTCGGCCACCGCGCTGATTGACGGGAAGGCCATGCAGACGCTGGTGATGGTCCCGGCGATAATCAGCGTTTTACGTCCGGTCGCCTTCACGGCGGCCACGAACTCCGGGTTGTCCCAGGCGTTAATCTCACCTTTACGCGCCACGTACTGCGCATGCGGCGCATTGGCGTGGATCTCCGGGATCAGCGGCCCGTTTGGCCCCTGCGGCACGGAGGCCGTGGTGATCACCGGGATATTCGCCAGGCTGGCGATTTTCGCCAGCGCCGCGGCGCGGGCGCGCAGTTCCGGCATCGGCATGTCGCCGACGGTCTGGAACAGGCCGCTCTGGTGATCGATAAGCAGCATCACTGCATCATTCACATCAATCGCCGGACGTGCGCCGTTAAAGTTAGCGGGGGTAGACATGATTCTCTCCTTTATTACATTCAGATCTGACCAAAGCGGCCGGAATTGAAATCGCGAATGGCTTCGGCGATTTCGCTTTTACTGTTCATCACAAACGGGCCATAGCCCACAATCGGTTCATTCAGGGGCTCCCCGGCTATCAGCAGCACTTTGGCGTCGCTGCTGGCTTCCAGATGGAGCGTCTCTCCCTGCTGGCTCAGCACCGCCATCTGGGCTTCACCTGCCTCTGCGGTGTCGTTCACCGTCACGTTGCCCTCCAGCACCACCAGCGCGGTGCTCCAGCCTTCAGGCTGAGTCAGCGTGAGATGGCTGCCCTGACGCAGGGCGAGATCCCAGACGTTCAGCGGCGAGTAAGTGTGCGCCGGGCCGGTAGTCTCTTCGTAGCGACCGGCGATCACCCGCAGTGAGCCGCTGTTGTCAGGCAGCGTCACCACCGGAATTTGGCTTTTGGTGATGCTCTGATAGCCCGGTGTCGCCATCTTGTCTTTTGCGGGCAGGTTGACCCACAGCTGCATCATTTTTAGCTCGCCGCCTTTCTGCGCAAAGGCGCTGGAGTGGAACTCCTCATGCAGAATGCCGGCGCCCGCCGTCATCCACTGCACGTCCCCCGGGCCAATCACGCCGCCTTTACCGGTTGAGTCGCGATGCTCCACTTCGCCGGAATAGACGATGGTGACCGTTTCAAAGCCACGGTGGGGATGCTCACCCACGCCGCGTTTTGCGCCATCCGCCGGGAAGGTGTAAGGTCCGGCATAATCGAGCAGTAAAAACGGGCTCAGCGGCTCACCCTGTGTCTGGTAAGAAAACATCGAACGCACCGGGAAACCGTCGCCAACCCAGTGCTGACGGGGTGCGGTATAAATGCCTGTAACGTTTTTCATGGTGTTCTCCTGATGTTCTGTTGATGTAATTAGCTTATATTCAGGTTTAATATCCCGGTAGATAGTGAAAATAAGTTGCACTGTTCTGTTTATGGAACGATGAGGGCGTGATGCAGGATCTCAATGATTTCGTGTGGTTTGTGAAAGTGGTCGATCACGGTGGCTTTGCGGCGGCAGGTCGGGCGCTCGATCTGCCAAAATCCCGGCTCAGCCGACGGATAGCCCAGCTTGAGGCGCGGCTGGGCGTGCGTCTGATCCAGCGAACCACGCGCCAGTTTACGGTGACGGAGGTGGGGCAGACCTTCTATCAGCACTGCAAGGCGATGCTGGTGGAGGCCGAGGCGGCGGAAGAGGCGGTCGCGGCGTTGCAGGCTGAACCGCGCGGCATGGTGCGGATCACCTGCCCGGTCACGCTGCTGCACGTTCACGTTGGGCCGATGCTGGCAAGGTTTATGGCGCGCTATCCCGGCATTAATCTGCAGCTGGAAGCGACTAACCGGCGGGTGGACCTGGTGGCAGAGGGCATTGATGTAGCCATCCGGGTGCGTCCTCGTCCGTTTGACGACAGCGATCTGGTCCTGCGGGTGCTGGCCGACAGGGGGCATTGCCTGGTGGCGGGGCCAGAGCTGATTCAGCGCCTGGGTGTGCCGACAATGCCGTCGGAGCTCAGTGCCTGGCCCGGCTTGAGTCTGGGGGAGGGGAGGCAGATCCATAAGTGGGCGTTAAGCGGGCCCGAAGGGGCAAAGGCCGAGGTCCATTTTCAGCCGCGCCTTATTACCACCGACATGCTGGCGCTGCGTGAAGCAGCGATGGAGGGGGTAGGGCTGGTGCAGTTACCCATTTTGATGGTCAAAGACCAGCTGGCGTCCGGGGCGTTAATAAAAGTGCTGGAGGCATGGGAGCCGCGGCGGGAAGTTATTCACGCGGTTTATCCCTCACGGCGCGGGCTGTTGCCGTCAGTCAGAACGTTGGTGGATTTTTTGACGGAGGAGTATGCGAGGATGGTGGAGGAATGATTGGGGGTCAGGTTTTGATTTTATAGGTCGGGTAAGCGAAGCGCCACCCGTCGCTTTTTTCCCCTCTCCCCTTTGGGGAGAGGGTCAGGGTGAGGGGCCCAGCCCGCACGGTGCCGCATCTGGCTCCGGGAGAATATAAAAGAAAAGAGCCCGTACTTGCGTACGAGCTCTCATCTCGAATATGGCGGTGAGGGGGGGATTGACTCGCTGCGCTCGCCCTGCGGGCAGCCTGTTCGCTGCGCTCTCAGTCTGTCCAACTGGCTTCGCCAGTTGTCGAACCCTCGGTCGGGGGTTCTCATCCCCCCCTGCAGGCGTGCACTATGCGAAAAAAAAGCCCGCATTTTCATGCGAGCTCTTCTTTAAATATAGCGGTGAGGGGGGGATTGACTCGCTGCGCTCGCCCTGCGGGCAGCCTGTTCGCTGCGCTCTCAGTCTGTCCAACTGGCTTCGCCAGTTGTCGAACCCTCGGTCGGGGGTTCTCATCCCCCCTGCAGGCGTGCACTATGCGAAAAAAAAGCCCGCATTTTCATGCGAGCTCTTCTTTAAATATGGCGGTGAGGGGGGGATTCGAACCCCCGATACGTTGCCGTATACACACTTTCCAGGCGTGCTCCTTCAGCCACTCGGACACCTCACCATATTGTTATCCCGTTGCTGCCGGGACGGGCGCTAATGTAAGGAAAAGCCTGACTGACGTCAATCAACTTTTTCAGTAAATTAGCGCGTTAAGACAAACTTCAACCAACATGATTTTTAATTGCGCTGAAAGCGCCTTTTTTATCAACAACACCCCGGTCGCAAATTTTGTTATGCTGCAATGCAGTTGAAAATGAACGTAAAACAGCGCAACAGAAGGCAATCGCAATGGACATTATTTTTTACCACCCGACATTTGATAACGCTTACTGGATAAAAACACTCTCGGCGGCGCTGCCGGGCGCGCGGGTACGGGAGTGGAAGCGCGGCGATAATGAACCGGCAGATTACGCTCTGGTGTGGCATCCGCCAGTTGAAATGCTGCAGGGCCGTAACCTGAAAGCGGTATTTGCCCTCGGGGCCGGGGTGGACTCGATCCTCAGCAAGCTCAAGGCGCACCCGGAAATGCTGGCGGAGTCGATCCCTCTGTTCCGCCTCGAAGACACAGGTATGGGCCAGCAGATGCAGGAGTATGCCGTAAGCCAGGTGCTGCACTGGTTCCGCCGGTTCGACGACTATCAGGCGCTGAAAAAGCAGGCTCGCTGGGAACCGCTGGCCGATTACCCGCGCGAAGAATTTACCATTGGCATTCTCGGCGCCGGGGTATTGGGATCGAAAGTGGCCGAGGCGCTGGCTCCCTGGGGCTTCCCGCTGCGCTGCTGGAGCCGTACCCGCAAGAGCTACCCTGGCGTCACCAGCTTTGCCGGGAAAGAAGAACTGCCGCAGTTTTTACAGGGCACGCGGGTGCTGATTAACCTGCTGCCGAATACGGCTGAAACCGTCGGCATCATCAATAAAAACCTTATCAGCCAGCTGGCGGATAACAGCTATCTGATGAACCTGGCGCGCGGCGTACACGTGGTGGAGGCCGATCTGCTGGCGGCGCTTGAGAGCGGCAAGCTGAAAGGCGCGATGCTGGATGTCTACAGCAAAGAGCCGTTACCCGCTGACAATGCCCTGTGGGCGCACCCGCGCGTGGCGATGACGCCGCACATTGCAGCAGTGACGCGTCCGGCAGAAGCCATCGACTATATTGCCCGCACCATCTTCCAACTGGAGAAGGGCGAGCAGGTCACCGGGCAGGTCGACAGACAGCGCGGTTACTGAGTCAAACCCGGCGATTGCCGGGTTTTTGCTAATAAACGCCCGGGATAACTGCTATCCTTTGGGAAACACGAGAGGAGAGAACGATGTACCCCGTTGACCTGCATATGCACACCGTCGCCAGTACCCACGCCTACAGCAACCTTCATGACTACATCGCCCAGGCTAAACAAAAGCACATCAAACTCTTTGCGATCACCGATCATGGCCCGGATATGGCTGATGCGCCGCACTACTGGCACTTTGTGAATATGCGCATCTGGCCACGGGTGGTGGACGGCGTCGGGATCCTGCGCGGCATTGAAGCCAATATCAAAAACACCCAGGGTGAAATTGACTGTACCGGCCCGATGCTCACCTCTCTGGATCTGATCCTCGCCGGTTTTCACGAGCCGGTTTTCGCGCCTCAGGATCGGGCGACCAACACCGAGGCGATGATCGCCACTATCGCCAGCGGTAACGTACATATCATCAGCCATCCGGGTAACCCGAAATATCCCATCGACATTCAGGCTGTCGCCCGGGCGGCGGCAGAGCATCGCGTGGCGCTGGAGATCAACAACTCCTCCTTTATTCACTCCCGCAAGGGCAGTGAAGCGAACTGCCGGGCAGTAGCGGCGGCGGTGAAGGAGGCCGGTGGCTATGTGGCGCTGGGGTCGGATTCCCACACTGCCTTCACGCTGGGTGATTTTAGCGAATGCCGCAAAGTCCTCGACGATGTAGACTTCCCGGAAGATCGCATTCTGAACGTCACGCCGCGCCGGATGCTGGATTTCCTCGAGTCGCGCGGCATGGCGCCAATTGCTGAATTTGCCGAATTTTAACTGTGTAATGGACTAATTAAATGAACGAGTTTTCCATCCTCTGTCGCGTACTGGGTTCTCTTTACTATCGCCAGCCGCAGGATCCGCTGCTGGTGCCGCTGTTAACCTTGATCCGCGAAGGCAAGCTGGCCCAGAACTGGCCGCTTGAGCAGGATGAGCTGTTGCAGCGTCTGCAGAACAGCTGTGATATGCAGCAGGTGGCCGCTGATTACAATGCGCTGTTTGTGGGCGAAGAGTGCCGCGTGTCGCCGTATCGCTCCGCATGGGAAGAGGGCGCAACCGAAGCCGAAGTGCGCGCGTTTCTCTCTGCACGCGGGATGCCGTTGACCGATACCCCGGCCGATCATATCGGTACGCTGCTGCTGGCGGCCTCGTGGATTGAAGATCATGCGGCGGAAGATGAAAACGAGGCGCTGGAAACCCTGTTTGGGGAGTACATCCTGCCGTGGTGCGGGGCGTTTCTCGGTAAGGTCGAAGCGCATGCCACCACTCCATTCTGGCGCACCATGGCGCCACTCACCCGTGACGCCATTGCCGCTATGTGGGACGAACTGCAGGAAGAGAATGAAGAGTGATTTAGATCACTCTTTACATGTAACAGCAAATCTCAATTTGCATATTATGTGTTCCTGATCGCATTTCATGGCCGCGTATCTGCTAAGATGCGCGCCATGAACATACTACTCTCTATCGCAATCACGACAGGCATCCTCTCCGGGATATGGGGTTGGGTTGCCGTCTCTCTCGGACTCCTCAGCTGGGCGGGCTTCCTCGGCTGCACGGCCTACTTTGCCTGCCCGCAGGGCGGCGTGAAGGGGCTGTTTATCTCGGCATGTACCCTAATGAGCGGCGTGGCCTGGGCGATGATTATCATCCACGGCAGCGCGCTGGCACCGCATCTGGAAATCCTGGGCTACGTCATGACCGGCGTGGTGGCGTTTCTGATGTGCATTCAGGCAAAACATCTGCTGCTGTCATTTGTCCCTGGCACCTTTATGGGGGCCTGCGCCACCTTTGCAGGGCAGGGGGACTGGAAGCTGGTGGTGCCTTCGCTGGCGTTGGGGCTGGTGTTTGGTTACGCCATGAAAAACAGCGGACTGTGGCTGGCGGCGCGACGGGAACGAACGCGCAACGTCACGGCGCTGAGCAAATAAAAAAAGGCGAGACCCGGGTCTCGCCTTTTTAATGCGCTTTCTGTCAGGATTCTGGCGGCGTCGACATCTCGCGGTATTTCACCAGAATATCGTTTTTCACTTCGTTTTTGTTTTGCAGGTCCCACAGTCCGCGATCGATACCGTCGTTAATCAGGAAGATCACCCCGGTTTCTATTGCTGACATCAGGCAGAGCATGACCGGCTCGTTAGAGGTATAGCCGATTTCGCCTTCCAGCAGACGCTGGTAGTCGATGAAGCGGAACACCCCGGCCTGCACTTCGTACGAGAGAATTGTTTTGCTGGTGGTAACGGACGACAGGATTTCGCCGGTACTGACGTTGACCACACGCAGGTTCACCGCAATCTGGTCAAGCTGGTACTGCGTATCGCCGCCGATACCGAAGTAACGGGCCCCCACACCGCCCGATTTCACGTTACTTTCGTAGCCGATAATCGAACCTTCAACCATGACGTTCGCTGCCGTAAGCGAATGCAACGGAATACGGTTGTTCATCGCTACGGTACCGTTATCCTGCGCAGCACGAATGATCTTACGTTCGTTGAGCAGGTTCTGCAGACCCTGGCGTTCCAGAGGAATAAACCAGCGAGAATCTTTTAACGCAGTGACCAGCATGGCGGTGGCGCTTTGCGGTACAGCCGTTGAGAAGTTACTTGCCGGATACGGTTTAAATTGCCCGGTTTCATCCTGAATATTATAAACCGACACGTAAATCTTACCCGTTGGCAATGGCAATTTGGTTAAATCACGATAGCTCTGGGCGCGAGGCATTAATGTCGGTTTCGCTGCTTCTTTCGGCGGAGCAGTTAAACAACCGCTCAATAAGCACACTGCAACAAGGAGGAGAAAGCGCTGCATGATTATTGTCCTTATCTCGACATTTTTTAAAAGTCGGTAGAATTGTTTTGCAAGCCCGCAACCTGAATGGTGGAGGTTTTCCCCGTTTTCCGGTCTGTCACGTTCAGCTGCATTTGACCGTCCGCATTGGCGATGTCGACAATAAAGTCGCTGGTCACCATACGGCCGGGTGTGCCGGTATTAATATTGGTAAGCAGTCCGCCCAGAACCTGGGCCTGAATTGCCTGGGTAAAGTTATCCAGCGCGCTCGGGGTTTCAATACCAAAATCATCAGAGCTTGGATCCGTATAGGAGTTTTGCGCCTGCGCCGAGTTTAAAAGGAAAGATCCGTTATTTGGGTTTCCACCAAAGTTCGGGTTGCGGAACTGGAAGGTCATATTTCCGGCCCAACTCAGAGATGGAATTAGCATTAAAGCTACAACTGCATGGACAACACGCATGAATGCCTCCGAATTAAAATTCGTCTTGCGCTAAATCGCCGGTACTCAGCAGAGCCTTATCGATCTGCAGACGATTTAATGCCTCTTCGGTTTGAGCCAGAGCAAAGACCACGTTTTTATCCAGGTCAGTTTTCGAGGGGTATAAGAAGGTCTGGAAAATAACGTCCTGATTAACCGTTATTGTGATCCAGCTTCCCCATCGTGCACTGGGCCGTTCATTGATCGTTAAGTTACCGGGATAGTCACTTTCCCATTTGTCGCTAAAGCCACGATAGAAAGCATGGCCGACAGCCGAGACGGTGTGGTCAGTTAACAATCCAGGTATCTCAACTTCAACCGCATGAAGATTCCCGGCAGCAAGCCACAGGCCTGCTGCGGTAATCCAACTCATTGTGCGTTTCATACTGTTAACGCCTGAGGTTATCATTCGCCCATGAAACCGCCTGAGTCCGGTTTTTGACAGCTATCTTCTTGAAAAGATTATAAAGATGGGTCTTAACCGTATTTTCGCTGATAAATAACGAACGGGCGATTTCAATATTTGAAGCACCTATACGTAATTTATTCAGAATCTCTTTTTCGCGATGGGTCAGCAAAGCGGACTCTGAACTGTTATAGCGATAATTTCCGGAATGCGTGATGAGGTAGCTGGCAAGTTTCTGCGAAAAATAGCATTCCCCACGCAGTACTCCCTGCAGGCCATCCACCACGCGTGTCTCGTCCTCGTTGACATAAAAGACACCGTTGATATGTGGCCAACTTTCAATATCCCTGAATGGGTATTCTTCAGGAGTATTTAACAACAATACACGGATATTGTTGTTTTTCCTGCTTAAAATATCTTGCCAGTATTGGATAAGTTTTTTATCCGCTTCCATCATATCGAAAAGAATAATGCTGCCAGGAGCAATGTCATCGAAAGAGCGTTGAATGCTATGCAATTTTCCGCTCAACGTTAAGCTATGCTTTAAATGCTGTAGTAAAGCTGTCGCCTGTAAAGAAGGTTTGGTGACTAACAATAAAGTCTGACCATGCAAGCTTTGGACTTCATTAAACATGATGAAACCCCTTTTTTGAACATCTGGCAGCTGCCCCCAATATATATTGGGGGCACCAGAAGTACTGACAGATGTGCACTGCTGTGTGTAGAAGAAAGACCATATCCCTTGAGAGAAGGGAAAATAAAATTAACAATGCCGAACTTCTGTTTTCAATCTAGCTATTACGATTTTTAAAGCAAGTGTTAAACTTGTAACAAGATGTAAAAATCAATATTACTTTGTAAAAAATGAGTTCATGAATTGCTTAGGAATCATTAAAAAGTTGTACACATTGTTATTGATGCACACATTTTAAAAATCATACAAATAACGATATGTTTATGATTTTTATAGGTTATATTATTTTGTCAATATGTGTAGTCAGGTATGAGCTTGTTCAAAAAGCTAAGTCTATTTTTACAATGTGTAAACGTCTTAAGAAATCACGAGGTTTGTCACGCAATCATGGATATATCCGTTTTCCCTTCTGCAGAGCAGACGAAACGGCAAATCTGCCAAATTGACGATTTTGATTTTTGCAAACTGAAAAAGACGCTTTTTGCACCCCTCTAAAATCGTTGTATCGCCACAGTATTTAATTTTATTTAATACTTTGGGGTGAACGAAAGAATAAAAATACAACTGGCGGGTGAGATATTAAAATTGTTTCGGCAGACATACTCTTCATCGTAACGCCGGGTTAACAAAATATTTGTTCTTGTTAACGCAGTTATTATACCACCAGGTCCAGGGTGATAACATGAAGAACAAATTGTTATTGATGTTGACATTACTGGGTGCACCTGGATTTGTTTTCGCAACGACTGATTTAGCAGCGTCAGAATACAATTTCGCGGTTAATGAGCTAAGCAGATCCTCATATAACCAGGCAGCTATCATTGGACAAACTGGCGTGAATAACAATGCCAACGTTCAACAGCAAGGTCAGAAATTGTTATCTGTCGTTTCTCAGGAGGGCGGAAATAATCGGGCGAACATTGATCAATCAGGCAGTTACAACCTTGCCTATATAGATCAAAAAGGGAACTCGAACAATGCGAGTATTAATCAAGGTGCATATGGTAATACCGCAGTGATTATTCAGAAAGGTTCTGGTAATAAAGCGAATATTACGCAGTATGGTACGCAAAAAACGGCAGTTGTAGTGCAGAGACAGTCGCAGATGGCGATTCGCGTTATTCAACGCTAGCTATTGGGCGATAATTAATCAATCCGATGGGGGCTTTACAATGAAACTTTTAAAAGTGGCAGTAATTGCAGCAATCGTGGTTTCTGGCAGTGCTATGGCTGGTTCTATTCCACAATGGGGTAATAACCATGGTGGTGGCGGAAATAACAACGTCAGCCCAGAATCGCTGACCGTTTATCAATACGGTGGCCGTAACAATGTGGACGCTTTGCAAAGCGATGCACGTGGGTCTGAAATTACTGTTCGTCAGAATGGTTTCGGTAACGATGCTGACCTGTCTCAGGGCGCTGACAGCAGCGAAATCAGCCTGACCCAGCGTGGCCAGGGTAACGAAGCGACCATCAGCCAGTGGAGCGGTCGTGACCTCTCTGCGACTGTTAGCCAGTCTGGTGGCCGTAACGAAGTCGATCTTCGTCAAACTATGAACGGCGCTACTGCTAACATTACTCAGGTTGGCTTCGGCAACACCGTGACTGCTGGCCAGTACTAATACTGCCGCTGAACGTCGAAAAACAGGGCTGAGGCCCTGTTTTTTTTTGGGAGAAAATGATGAATACACTTCTATTGCTTGCCGCGCTAACCAGTCAGATTACCTTTCAGACCTCCACCGAAGGTGAGATGGTCACTATTATTCCTCAGGTGACCGTTACGGAACCCTGCTTATGCCAGGTGCAGATCCTCACCTCGCGCAGCGGCCCCGGTGGGCAGAGCACCTCGCGCCAGCAAAACACCGTCTCATTGCCAGCTAATAAAACGGTCAACCTTTCCCGCATGACCCTCAATTCCGGGCCCAATGACAAGGTCAACGTCATTGTGACGGTGTCGGATGGGAAATCGCTGCACTTATCACAGCAGTGGCCGCCGTCTAAAGGCTAATGATTGAAATATTCATAAAATCAATAAATTAATTGATGTGGCGAAAATGTTACTCCATTGTTATTCTCATGTTGCTGGTGTCGTCGATGCCAGCCGATAGCCCCTGTGAGGGCTCGTTGTTTAAGGATCAGGGACGATTGTCATTGAGGAGTATACCGATGGTCACGTTCCGTAATGCCCTTGCCGCAGCGTCTTTGTTTGCCGTAACGCTCGCTCCCGCTTTCGCCAATGTTATTCATTTCACCGGACAGATTGTTGAAGACCCGTGCAATATCACGCCTGATTCACACAGGTTGTCCATTACCTGCCCGCAGGATAAAAAGATGACGACCCAACAGGTAAGCTATCAGGAGGCGATCAACGGCAATGTTCCCGCTGCAGACCGCGCCACCGTCAGCATGAAGTACATTAACCCGCAAAAATCTCTCGCCATCGTGCAGGTTGATTACCGCTAAGGCGGAGCCGTTTTCTGTCAACCTGGCTGCCACAACCCAACCTCTGCGATACACTTAAGAAAAAAGCGGTATCCAGAGGTTGCTTATGTACTCCCGAATTGAAGTCTTTCATGGTGATATCACCACGCTGCATGTTGATGTGGTGGTCAATGCTGCCAATCCTTCCTTAATGGGCGGGGGCGGCGTGGACGGCGCTATCCACAGGGCGGCGGGACCCGCTCTGCTTGAGGCCTGCAAGCTGGTGCGCCAGCAGCAGGGCGAGTGCGCCCCGGGGCACGCGGTGATTACCCTCGCAGGCGATCTGCCCGCCAAAGCGGTGATCCACACCGTCGGACCCGTCTGGCATGGGGGAGAGCAGCATGAAGCACGTATCCTTGAAGAGGCCTACCGCAACAGCCTGAATCTGGCGGCAGCCAACGGTTACCGCACCCTGGCATTCCCCGCAATAAGCACTGGCGTTTACGGTTATCCCCGTGCGGCAGCAGCAGAAATCGCCGTAAATACGGTTTCGGATTATCTCACCCGCAAGCCTCTGCCGGAGCGGGTATACTTTGTCTGTTATGATGAAGAAAATGCCCGGCTATACCAGCGACTGCTTACCCAACGAGGACAGGAAACCGACGCATAATACGCGACTGGGGCGTGCTATCGCGCCGGTCAGCTCTGCTCACCCTGGACTTTGCGGCCTTCTTCCCCTTGATAACAGTCTTGACGCCTTCGCCTGCCGCTACCGGCTGGCGGAGATGGCGGAAAAGACGTTAGATGTTCAGTACTACATCTGGGAAGACGACATGTCAGGACGGCTGTTGTTTTCCGTACTATTGTCCGCCGCCATGCGCGGGGTACGCGTGCGCCTGTTGCTCGATGATAACAACACCCAGGGGCTGGACAGCATCCTGCGCCTGCTGGACGCCCATCCCAATTTCTCTGTCCGGCTGTTCAATCCTTTCTCCTTCCGCACCCTGCGCGCGCTGGGTTATCTCACCGATTTCGCGCGACTTAACCGCCGGATGCACAACAAGAGTTTTACCGTCGACGGCGAGGTCACCATCATTGGCGGACGCAACGTCGGCGATGCCTATTTTGGCGCGGGCGAAGAGCCGCTCTTTTCCGATCTGGATGTGATGGCGACCGGCCCCGTGGTGCAGGACGTCGCGGATGATTTTGAGCGTTACTGGAACTGCGCGTCGGTCTCCACGCTCCAGCAGGTTCTGGAACTCTCTGAAGCCGAAATCGAGGATAAAATTCATCCGCCGGAGGAGTGGTACCGGGACGATATTACCCGACGCTATCTGGATAAACTCCAGTCCAGCGACTTTATTACCAATCTTGAAGCGGGCAATTTACCGCTGATCTGGGCAAAAACCCGGCTGCTTAGCGACGATCCGCGTAAAGGGCAGGGCAGGGCGAAACGCCACTCCCTGCTGCCGCAGCGTTTACTGGACGTGATGGGCTCACCGGTGGAGCAAATTACGATTATCTCGGCCTATTTTGTGCCGACCCGGGCCGGGGTGGCGCTGCTGCTGCAGATGGTGCGCAAAGGGGTTAAGGTTGCCATCATGACCAACTCCCTGGCCGCCAACGACGTCTCTGTGGTTCATGCCGGCTACGCCCGCTGGCGCAAAAAATTGCTTCGTCACGGCATCGAGCTTTATGAGCTGAAGCCCACCCAGGACGGTGTCCCGCCGGCGCACGACCGCGGGATCACCGGGAACTCCGGCTCCAGCCTGCATGCCAAGACGTTCAGCGTCGACGGCGAGAAAGTGTTTATTGGTTCGCTCAACTTTGATCCCCGCTCCACCATGCTCAATACCGAGATGGGTTTTGTCATCGAGAGCGAGAAGCTGGCGAGACTGATCCATACCCGGTTCGTGCGCAGCCAGCGTCACGAAGCCTGGCAAATTCGGCTGGATAAGCTCGGGCGTCTGAACTGGATCGAGCGCAAGGACGGGCAGGAGATCGTGCATAAAAAGGAGCCCAAAACCCGCTTCTGGCAGCGGGTTCTGGTGCGTCTGGTTTACTGGCTGCCGGTAGAGTGGCTGCTGTGATGACGCGCCGGTTCAGTGACCGGCGCAAAAATGCTTAGCTGGTGGCCTGCGGGGTGTTATTCGCTTTCGTGGCCGGTTTGCCCGAAAACAGGAAGCGCAGCAGCGGAATACGCAGATGGATTTCATAGAGCACAATCGCAATCCCTACCACAAAGACCAGGCCGCAGATAAAGCCGAGCAGGTTTGAGCTGATATGCGGCGTGATGTACGCGCCAAAGAACAGCGTCAACGGATGGTGCACCAGATAGATGAACAGCGAGGCGTTAACGAAATAGGTGACGCGCGCGGATTTAAAGTTCAGCAGGCGGTGACCCAGGGCAAAGACCACGTTGACCATCCACAGACCCAGCAGCATGGTGATCACGCTTTCGGTTTCATACATCCACGCATCGCCGCTGCCATAACGCTGGTTGAGCAGATAGGCGATAAACGCCAGCAGCGCCCCGAGAGTGCAGCCACGCGACGGCGTGGTGAACAGGGCTTTCAGCTTCGGATGGACAAACGCCAGCGCGCCGATCAGGAAGAATGGCAGGTAGAACAGGGTCTGCATCACCACAAAATTGAACAGGCCATCGCTGAGGATCGGCGAACAGACGATGAGCAGCGTGCGGCGCAGCGCGGCATAGGCGATACCCAGCACCAGAAACAGCACTGACAGTTTGCCCCAGCTGATATCGGCAAAAAACGCGTCCGAGCGGGCGCTCAGATGATGGCGCATACGGCTGAACAGCCACAGGCTGACGGTGGTCATCACCACCAGCACTAGCAGGAACCACAGGTGCGAGACCAGCTCCCAGGCCAGCGTGTTGTATTTATCGTACAGCGACAGGCTGTGCCAGGTGTCGGCTTTGCCTTTGACATACTGCAGCATAATGAATTGCGGCAGCGTCAACAGGGGAATGGCGGTAAGCATCGGAATGCCGACGCGCTCCACGCGCACTTTCCACCAGCGCTTAAGCGGGTAGCGCAAAAAAAGCATGTAAGAGAAGTAGCCCGAAATAACGAAAAAGACCTGCATCCGGAAGGAGTGGATAAAATCGTTAAACAGCGTCAGCCACCATGACGACTCCGCACTATTGACGTGCCAGACGTGGCTCGAATAAATCAAGGAAATGTGAAACGGGATCCCCAGCAGCATGAGCCAGGCCCGGATAGAATCAAGGAAATATTCGCGTTGTGCGGGTACGGTACTCATATAACGTTGCGCATTCTCAGACTTTTCGTCTTATCCCTAAGACCAATAGTGTTTACATTCGGTGCCAACCCTACACGAAGTCTGACACACTGTCTCCAGGATAAGCACGCAAAGTGAAAACGGGTTACTTTCACTTGCTTAATCCATGAGCCAGCACGCTGAACAAAGCGGTGATTATGTTGTCGGAATGCCTGATTTTCCATTAAAATGGATCGGATCGATATAAGCACACAAAGGGGGAAGTGCTTACTTATTATGAAACATAAACCACAAATGATGAAAATGCGTTGGTTAGGAGCGGCAGTCCTGTTGTCTCTGTATACCTCATCGGCCCTGGCCTTTACCATCGACGACGTCGCAAAACAGGCAAAATCGATGGCCGGTAAAGGGTACGAAGCGCCAAAAAGTAACTTACCCTCCGTTTTCCGCGACATGAAATATGCGGACTATCAGCAGATCCAGTTTAATCACGATAAAGCGTACTGGAATAAAATTAAGACCCCGTTCAAGCTCGAGTTTTATCATCAGGGGATGTACTTCGACACGCCGGTCACCATTAATGAAGTGACCTCTAACGCGGTACGCAAAATCAAGTATAGCCCGGACTATTTCAATTTCGGCAACGTACAACACGACAAAGACACCGTGAAAGATCTGGGCTTCGCGGGCTTTAAAGTGCTTTATCCCATCAACAGTAAAGATAAAAACGACGAAATTGTCAGCATGTTGGGGGCAAGCTATTTCCGTGTGATCGGCGGCGGCCAGGTTTACGGCCTCTCTGCGCGTGGTCTGGCGATTGATACCGCCCTGCCTTCCGGAGAAGAGTTCCCGCGCTTTCGCGAGTTCTGGATCGAGCGTCCAAAACCAACGGACAAACGCCTGACCATCTATGCGCTGCTGGACTCCCCGCGTGCAACCGGCGCCTATCGCTTTGTGATTATTCCGGGCCGCGATACCGTGGTCGACGTGCAGTCTAAAGTCTATCTGCGCGACAAGGTTGGCAAACTGGGCGTAGCGCCGCTGACCAGTATGTTCCTGTTCGGGCCAAACCAGCCGTCTTCAGTCAGCAACTTCCGCCCGGAACTGCATGACTCTAACGGTCTGTCGATCCTGGCCGGAAACGGCGAGTGGATCTGGCGTCCGCTGAACAACCCGAAACACCTGGCGGTAAGCAGCTTCAGCATGGAAAACCCGCAGGGGTTTGGTCTGCTGCAGCGCGGTCGTCAGTTCTCCCGCTTTGAAGATCTGGACGATCGTTACGATCTGCGCCCGAGCGCCTGGATCACTCCGAAAGGCGACTGGGGCAAAGGTAAAGTTGAGCTGGTAGAGATCCCGACCAACGACGAAACCAACGACAACATCGTCGCCTACTGGACGCCGGACCAGCTGCCGGAAGCCGGCAAAGAGATGAACTTCAACTACAGCATCACCATGAGCCGCGATGAAGACAAGCTGCATGCGCCAGAAAGCGCGTATGTGCTGCAGACCCGCCGTTCAACGGGTGATGTGAAACAGTCTAATCTGATTCGCCAGCCTGATGGCACCATCGCGTTTGTTGTCGATTTCACCGGCCAGGATATGAAAAAACTGGCACCGGAAACCCCGGTCACCGCTCAGGCGAGCATTGGTGATAACGGCGAAATCGTTGAGAACAGCGTGCGTTATAACCCGGTCACCAAAGGCTGGCGTTTAACCCTGCGCGTGAAGGTAAAAGACGCGAAACAGCCGACTGAAATGCGCGCCGCTCTGGTGAACGCAGACCAGCCGTTGAGTGAAACCTGGAGCTATCAGCTACCTGCCAATGAATAAGATAACTGAGTATATCGATGCCATGCCGCTGACCGATATCGAGAAGGCGGCACTGCCGAAGGGTGACATCAGTGCGGTTCATACCGCGCTGGATGCCGATCATCATCCGTTTACCCGTGAAGATGATACCCCGCTGGGCTCGGTGAAAAGCCGTCTCGAGCAGGCCTGGCCCGATTCACTGGCCGAAGGCCAGCTGATTCGCGATGACGAAGGGCGCGCCCAGCTTGAGGCGATGCCGAAAGCGACGCGCTCCTCGATGTTCCCGGATCCGTGGCGCACCAACCCGGTGGGCCGTTTCTGGGATCGCCTGCGCGGTCGCGACACCAACCCGCGCTACCTCTCTCGCCTGTCTAAAGAGCAGCAGGCCAGCGAGGAAAAATGGCGTACCGTCGGGAGTATTCGCCGCTACATCCTGCTGCTGCTGACCATCGCGCAGACCGTCGTCGCCACCTGGTATATGAAGACCATTCTGCCTTACCAGGGCTGGGCGCTGATCAATCCTGCCGATATGTTCGACCAGGATCTGCTGGTGTCGTTTATGCAGCTGCTGCCGTACATTCTGCAAAGCGGCATCCTGCTGCTGTTCGCCATTCTCTTCTGCTGGGTATCGGCCGGTTTCTGGACCGCGCTGATGGGCTTCCTGCAGCTGTTGATAGGCCGGGATAAGTACAGCATTTCCCACTCGACGGTAGGGGATGAACCCCTTAATCCTGAACACCGTACGGCGCTGATCATGCCTATCTGTAACGAAGACGTGGATCGTGTCTTCGCCGGCCTGCGCGCCACCTGGGAGTCGGTGAAAGCTACCGGCAACGCCGAACACTTCGACGTTTACATCCTGAGTGACAGCTACGACCCGGACATCTGCGTGGCAGAACAGAAGGCGTGGATGGAGCTGATTGCCGAAGTGCAGGGCGAAGGGCAGATCTTCTACCGCCGTCGTCGCCGTCGCGTGAAGCGTAAAAGCGGCAACATCGATGACTTCTGCCGTCGCTGGGGCAATCAGTACAGCTACATGGTGGTGCTGGATGCCGACTCGGTGATGACCGGTGAGTGTCTGACGGGCCTTGTGCGCCTGATGGAAGCTAACCCGAATGCCGGGATCATCCAGTCGTCGCCAAAAGCGTCGGGCATGGACACGCTGTACGCCCGTTGCCAGCAGTTTGCTACCCGCGTGTACGGACCGCTGTTTACCGCCGGTCTGCACTTCTGGCAGCTGGGTGAGTCGCACTACTGGGGTCATAACGCCATTATCCGCGTCCAGCCGTTCATTGAGCACTGTGCGCTGGCGCCGCTGCCGGGTGAAGGCTCGTTTGCGGGCTCGATCCTGTCGCACGACTTCGTGGAAGCCGCGCTGATGCGTCGTGCCGGTTGGGGGGTGTGGATCGCCTACGACCTGCCGGGCTCCTATGAAGAGCTGCCGCCGAACCTGCTGGATGAACTGAAGCGTGACCGCCGCTGGTGTCACGGGAACCTGATGAACTTCCGTCTGTTCCTCGTGAAAGGGATGCACCCGGTACACCGTGCCGTGTTCCTGACCGGCGTGATGTCCTACCTCTCCGCGCCGCTGTGGTTTATGTTCCTGGCCCTGTCGACCGCGTTGCAGGTGGTTCACGCCCTGACCGAGCCGCAGTACTTCCTGCAGCCGCGCCAGCTGTTCCCGGTGTGGCCGCAGTGGCGTCCTGAGCTGGCGATAGCGCTCTTTGCCTCGACGATGGTGCTGCTGTTCCTGCCGAAGCTGCTGAGTATCGTGCTGATCTGGTGCAAGGGCTCGAAGGAGTACGGCGGTTTCTTCCGCGTGACCCTCTCCCTGCTGCTGGAAGTGCTGTTCTCCGTGCTGCTGGCGCCGGTGCGTATGCTGTTCCATACCGTCTTCGTGGTCAGCGCGTTCCTCGGCTGGGAAGTGGTCTGGAACTCGCCGCAGCGTGATGACGACTCCACCCCGTGGAGCGAAGCCTTTATGCGTCACGGTTCCCAGATGCTGTTGGGTTTGGTCTGGGCGGTGGGCATGGCGTGGCTGGATCTGCGCTTCCTGTTCTGGCTGGCACCGATTGTCTTCTCGCTGATCCTGTCGCCGTTCGTGTCGGTGATCTCCAGCCGCTCGACGGTGGGTCTGCGCACCAAACGCTGGAAGCTGTTCCTGATCCCGGAAGAGTATTCACCGCCGCAGGTGCTGGTGGATACCGATCGCTATCTGGAGCTCAATCGCAGCCGTTCGCTGGAAGATGGCTTTATGCACGCGGTGTTTAACCCGTCATTCAACGCCCTGGCTATCGCGATGGCGACAGCCCGTCACCGTGCCAGCCGTGTGCTGGAGATCGCCCGCGATCGTCACGTTGAGCAGGCGCTGAACGAGACGCCGGAGAAGCTGAACCGCGATCGTCGTCTGGTGCTGCTGAGCGACCCTGTGACCATGGCGCGTTTGCATCATCGTGTGTGGTCCGCTCCGGAGAAATACTCTTCATGGGTGAACCATTATCAGACGCTGAAGCTGAATCCGCTGGCGTTGAAAGGGAAGTGATGCGCCGGGTGGCGCTGCGCTTACCCGGCCTACAGGTTTTGTAGGCCCGTGCAAGCGTAGCGCCACCCGGCAAATAAATACCGGCTCCAGGGCCGGTATTTTTATCTTTTGAGGTACGGGATGAGATTTTTCATCGTCATCACAATGGCGTTATTACTGAGCGGCTGCGGCAGCATTATCAGCCGGGCGGTCCCGGGACAGGGGCACGGCAATCAATATTACCCGGGCGTGCAATGGGATGTCCGCGACTCCGCATGGCGCTACCTGACGATACTGGATCTGCCGTTCTCGCTGGTCTTTGATACGTTACTGCTGCCCATCGACGCTCAGCATGGGCCCTATGAATAATTAACGCTCGTCCCACTCATCCGCTGCGGTTTGACCCTCTTCGGTATCCAGCGGCGGCTCGAGCTGAAATTCACCCTCATCCCATTCGTGCAGGGTGTTTTCTTCCAGCCACTCCTGACGCAGCTCAATCTCGTCATAATCGCCATCAAACACCGCCTGAGCCGCTTCGCCGCTCAGTACGGGCAGGCATTCGCCATCTTCACCGTCATCGGCAAAAAATTCGGCCTGCCACATAATGTCCCCATCCTGCATGACATATTTTTGAATATTGAGTTGTTCAATATTCGCGTCATCTTCCTCAATGCCTGGATTATCGGCGAGAAACTCTTCGCGCGCGGCATCAATCGCTTCCTCTAAAGTGGCAAACATAGTCATCGGCGTCTCCCTGTGAATTGACGTGGTATTCAGGGAAAGAATAGCTGATTCTCCATAATTGCAAGTATGAAAGCGGCAAAAGCCGTCACGAGGTTGTCTTATTCGGACAATGAGACCTTATCTGACTCAGAAATAACCGCTGGCCGACGCACCGCCCGCGACAAACTGAACCACGAGTAAACCGCGTTAAACATCACCACGCAGGCGGTGACGATAAACACCGCGCGAAAACCGTAGCTGGCGGCTATACCCGCCCCGAGTAGAGGGCCGGTGACGTTGCCGATATCGCGGAATGACTGGTTATAGCTGAAGATGCGCCCGGCAATCTGGTTGGTGGAGTTATAGACCAGCAGGGTCTGCACCGCAGGCAGCAGGGCACCATCGGCTGCACCGAGTAAAAAGCGCAGCACGCCCAGCTGCCACGGCGATTGCACAAAGGACATCGGAATAAGCAGCAGGACGGAGATCACCAGAGCGACAATCAGGATCCTTTCCGGACCAATCCGATCCCCCAGTTTCCCCAGACGCGGAGCGCTGATCAGGGCCGCCACGCCGGGCACCGAGGCAATCATGCCGCTGATAAAGGCGATATTGCCGACGTGTCCGGCCAGATCGCGCACGTACAGCGTCAGGATTGGCGCGATAGAGCCGGTAGCCACCTGAATAATCATGGTGGTGACAAACAGGCTGATGACCAGCCGGGGGTTCTTCAGCGAGGCGAAGACCTGGCGGGCGTGAAGCATCTCTTTTTTCGGCACCGGGGTGAAATTTTCCCGGATACAGAACCATGTCAGCAGGAAGCAGGCAAACAGCACGCCTGCGGTAATGAAGAAGACCGGGCGCAGGCCGTAGCTGTCCGCCAGTAAACCGCCCGCCAGCGGGCCGAGCAGGGCGCCGCTTACCGCGCCGGTGGAGAGGGTTCCCAGCGCCCAGCCGCTTTTATGGCGGGGGATTTGCGTGGCGATAAGCGCGTTGGCATTGGGCACAAAGCCGCCCAGCAGCCCCAGCACCGCGCGTAAAATCAGAAACTGCCAGATATTTTGCGCCATCCCCATCAGCAGCATGATGATGGCCATCCCCAGCGCCGAGCGCAGCAGCATAATTTTACGGCCTTTGCGGTCGGCCAGTCCGCCCCAGAAGGGTGACGCGATGGCGGAGAAGAGAAAGGTGATGCTGAACACCAGCCCGGACCACATGTTGAGCGCGCTGTGGCCGCTGACGCCGAGCTGCTCGACGTAGAGGGGCAGGAAAGGCATCACCAGGCTAAAGGCGGCACCCGTGAGAAAGCAGCCCAGCCAGGCAACCGTAAGGTTCCGCTTCCAGTTTATTGGCGTTTCTGAGGGAGACATAGCTATCCGCGTTATGATGCGCAGCGGCATCATTATAAAAGAGGGTAATAAGCCTGCTAATTATGCGCCTGGGTGATGATTGCTGCAATGGCGGAGAGCATTATAAGCTCAAGAGAGGCTGCGGCCGGGGAGGCCGCAGGGGGAATTAGTAGCGGGAAGGGACGCCTTCCGGGCGGGTTTTAAAGCGGCGATGCAGCCACATGTACTGTTCCGGGGCCAGCAGAATGCATTTTTCCACCACCTCATTCATCCACGCCGCCGTGGTTCTGGCATCGTCCAGCGGCGGAGCGCACTCCGGTTCCAGCATCATCAGCTCATAACCTTTGCCGTCGGATTTACGGCGCGGCACGAACGGCACAATGGCCGCATTCGACAGACGGGCCAGGGTCCAGGTGCCGGTGGTGGTGGCCGCCTCGTCTACCGCAAAGAAGGGCACAAAGACGCTGGCGGTTGGGCCGTAGTCATGGTCGGGCGCGTACCAGATCACTTCCCCGGACTTCAGGGCGCGGATCATCCCCTTGAGATCTTTACGATCGATCATGCTCTTGTTGGAGCGCATCCGGCCCCAGGTTTGCAGCCAGTCGATCACCGGATTATCGTTCGGACGGTAAACCCCAATGCCGGGTGCCTGCATGCCAAACATCCGCGCGCCGATCTCCAGCGTCAGAAAATGGACGCCAATCAGCAGCACGCCGGTTTTATTTTCCTGCAGATTGTGTACCGGATCCATGCCGGTGCCGGTCACTTCCGACCAGCGCGCCATGCGCTTATCAGACCAGAACCAGGCCATCCCTGTCTCCATCAGTCCCATGCCGACGGATTCGAAATTTTTCACCACCATGTCGTGGCGCTCCTGCTCGCTCATCTCCGGGAAGCAGAGTTCCAGATTGCGGCGGGCAATGCGGGCGCGGCGTGACATAAAGCGCATCGCCAGTCGACCCAGGCCGCAGCCAATGCGGTAGATCAGCGGGTAGGGCAGTTGCACCAGTAACCACAATAAACCGATGCCAGCCCAGGTCAGCCAGTAACGAGGATGTAATAGTGCAATGGAAAATTTAGGTAGTTGAGTCATGTCGTTCCTGTTTTTGATACGTCCTGTTGTCCTAGTGTCGCATTTTTCCATTCATAACCAAAACGCATGCCAGTGGATTGGCCATTTTTACAGCAGATGTTATTTCCCGGATAATTTAACCTGTGAAATGTAGCGCAAAATGAAGGGATGTAAATTGCCAATGTTTGCTATATCATGCCGACCGATTTTCATTCTCACTACGATTGCAGGAACCGTACACCATGCCAGTGTTACACAACCTCATTTCGAACGAAGAGCTGAAAGCGCGCATGTTGGCTGAAACCGAGCCGCGCACGACGATCTCGTTCTATAAATATTTCACCATCGTTAATCCGCAGGCAACTCGCGACGCACTGTATAAAGCCTTAACCGCGATGAACGTATTTGGCCGTATCTATCTGGCCCATGAAGGTATCAACGCCCAAATCAGCGTGCCTGAAAGCAAGGTCGATGAACTGCGCACCTTCCTGTACGGTTTCGATCCGGCGCTGGACGGCCTGCGCCTGAACATCGCTCTGGACGATGATGGTAAATCCTTCTGGGTGCTGCGTCTGAAAGTGCGCGAGCGCATTGTGGCGGACGGCATTGACGACCCGACCTTTGACGCCAGCGACGTGGGTGATTACCTGAAAGCGGCGGAAGTGAACGCCATGCTGGACGATCCCGACACGGTGTTTATCGATATGCGTAACCACTACGAATATGAAGTGGGCCATTTTGAAAACGCGCTTGAGATCCCGGCGGACACTTTCCGTGAACAACTGCCGAAAGCCGTCGAGATGATGCAGGAGCACAAGGACAAGAAAATTGTCATGTACTGCACCGGCGGGATCCGCTGCGAAAAAGCCAGCGCATTTATGAAGCACAACGGCTTTAACAAAGTCTGGCATATCGAGGGCGGGATCATCGAGTATGCCCGTCGCGCGCGCGAGCAGGGGCTGCCGGTGCGTTTTATCGGCAAGAACTTTGTCTTTGACGAGCGCATGGGCGAGCGTATCTCTGATGATGTGATTGCCCATTGCCACCAGTGCGGCACACCGTGCGACAGCCATACCAACTGCAAAAATGACGGTTGTCATCTGCTGTTTATTCAGTGTCCGGCCTGTGCGGAGAAGTTTAACGGCTGCTGTAGCGAGCTGTGCAGCGAGGAGAGCGTGTTGCCTGAAGAGGAGCAGCGCCGCCGTCGTGCCGGGCGCGAGAATGGCAATAAGATCTTCAATAAGTCGCGTGGTCGTCTGAACACCCGTCTCGGCATTCCTGACCCGGAATGATCCTGAAACCTTGCCCGGTCCTGTGACCGGGCGAGGGCATTACTTCTGCTGAACCCCTTCCACCGAAATGATCAGCTCAACGTCCTGCGATGCCGGGCCCAGATCGGTAGTGATATTGAAGTCTTTCAGGTGAATTTTGCCTGATGCTTCAAACCCTGCGCGCTTGCCGCCCCACGGATCGTCACCCTGGCCAATCAGTTTTGCATCCAGCGTTACCGGCTTCGTCACGCCGTTCAGCGTCAGGTTGCCGGTAATATCCAGACCGTCGCCATCCTTTTTCACTTCCGTTGAGGTGAAGGTTGCCTGCGGGTATTTCGCTACGTTGAGGAAATCCGCGCTGCGCAGGTGCTTGTCGCGCTCGGCGTGGTTGGTATCGAGGCTGTTGGTGTTCAGGGTCACATTGACCTTATCGTTCGCTGGGTTGCTCTCATCGAAGGTGAAGGAGCCATCGAAATCCTTGAAGGTGCCGTACAGCCAGCTGTAACCCAGATGCTGAATACGGAAGTTCACAAAGGCGTGCTGGCCTTGTTTATCAATTTTGTAGTCCGCTGCCACGGCGGTACCGGTGGTGAACAGCAGAGACGCTAAGGTTAATCCCAGCAGGCTTTTCTTCATTTTATGCTCCAGAGTCAGGTGACGCTTTGCCCAACATACGTGTCAGGGTGGCATCTTTGTCGATAAAGTGATGTTTCATGGCGGCAAGACCATGCAGTACGGAAAGGATCACCACGCCCCATGCCAGCCACAAATGCACGGTGCCGGCCAGATCGGCCTGTGCGCCGGCATCGGCCAGCAGGGCGGGCACGTCAAACAGGCCAAAGACGCTGATCGGTTTGCCGTCGGCGGTAGAAATCAAATACCCGCTGATCAGAATGGCGAACAAGATTGCGTACAGCGCGATATGGGCGGCGGCGGCGCTGAGACGCGTGAGGCGCGACTGGCTCTTCAGCGCCGGAGGAACAGGGGAGAAACGGCGCCACAGCAGTCGCACCACCAGCGCCAGCATCAGCATAAACCCGATGCTTTTATGCAGCTCCGGTGCCTGGTGATACCAGCCGTCGTAATAGCTGAGGGTCACCATCCAGAGGCCCAGGCCAAACATGCCATAAACCGCAATAGCCATCAGCCAGTGCAAACTCATGGAAATAACGCCATAGCGTGTGGGGGAATTACGCACCTGCATTGTGAGTACCGTTATTAATTATCAAGCGCTAAAAATGGCGTGGGGGAAACATTAATGCAAATGATATTTACAGATATTTATTATTAATTTTATTCGTTCAGTTATTTTGAAATAAAATTGACGTTTATAGTCAATGTGGTTGTTAATGGCTAGTGGTTTTGGCTGATTTTGGCGGGTTGTGACGATTTTATGATGTTCAAATAATTTATTGTGAAATTGTAGTTATTTGAAGAAGTGTCAATTTTTGTCAGTATTTTTCATCAGAAAAATACAATGTAGAGAATATCCAGCAGTGCCAGCAGCGACCACAGCAAAATATAGAGCATCAGATGCTCGCGAATATTATTGACCAGATAATTAACGATACGACGCATGAAGATACCGATGAGAGGATGAATGAAAGGCTTCGGAAACCCGAAGCCTGACAGCATTATCGGCTAAAGCGCGACAGGGAGAAAGGCGTGAGATCAAACGGCGGGTCGATCTGCAAAGAGAATTGCGCGGCAATCTCACCCAGCACGCTGGCAAATTTGAAACCGTGTCCGCTCAGACCGGTGATCAGCAGCGTGTTGTCATGGCCTGGCAGGGTATCAATGATGAAATCTTCATCCGGGGTGTTGTCGTAGGTGCAGGCTGCGCCGTGCAGCAGGCCGCCGATGCCGGGAAGGACGTTACGCAGGAATTTAAAGGCTTCTGAGCCATCGCCTGGGTAAGCGCCAAACGGCTTGCGCTCTTCCGGCGAGTTGATGACCTGGCCGCCGTTGTGTTTGCCAATCTTCAGGGCATCTTTTTCGGACGGGAAGCCGTAAAACTGATCGCCATCTGGCAGTTCGCCGGTAAAAGCAGGGAAGTGATTCTGATGACTGTAACGTCCGTCGGCCTGGAACCAGGAGAAGACTTTGCGCACCGGCTGCACCGGGAGACCCGGCACCAGACGCGAAACCCAGGTCCCCGCGCTCACCAGCAGGCGATTTGCGCTGTACGGGCCTTCCGGCGTTTCGACGGTGACGCCGTCGTCATGGTGGGTAATGGCGGTCACCGGGCAGTTAAACAGCTGGGCGCAACCGGCCTCTTTCGCCAGCGCAATCCAGGTTTTAATCGCCAGTTCGCTGCGCAGTACGCCCGATTCGGCTTCAAACAGGCCGATGTAATCCTCGGGGACGTTAATCTCAGGCCAGCGCTTCATGATGGCTGCGGCGTCCAGGCGCTCGAGATTGAGGCTGAACTGACGGGCGCTTTGCTCCACGGTGGCCAGAAACTGTGAATCCGACGGCCCGAGGTTGACCACGCCCGTGCGTTCAAAGACCGGCTCACCGCTGATTTGCGCCAGTTCATCCCACAGCGCCTGCGCGCGTAAAACCAGCGGCACATAGCGCTCACCTTCACCGTACGCGTGGCGCATCAGACGGGTATCACCGTGATGGCTGCCTTCGGTGTGGGGCGGCATATGAGCATCGATCATCAGCACATTCTGGCCTGCCCGGGTTGCGTAATAACCTGCCGCTGCACCGACAGATCCGCTGCCAATAATAATAAGGTCGTATTTCATGGGGATCTCTTTACGCGTTTCGTTGGTTAGCAGGGTAATTAAGACAGGGCGGTTATACAAGGGAGAAATAAGTGAGGCACCGTCAGGTGCCTTTGGGGTGAGATTCAGACATTATACTAATGTCGCTTATACTCATTTTCCTGGTAGTCACTGGATTCTATTTTTGCAATACCGGCTTCTAAAATAGAAATAAACTGGCGTGCGACGTCTGTGGTTAACCACAGGGTCTGCCCAACTTCCGCTTCTTCGGTGTCAGGGTGATTTGGGGTCTGGTAATGCAAACGCAGCATCAGTGCGTCGTAGCTATCTACAGTGCTGATATCCCAGCCTACAAGTGGATGTGTCTGGATGACTTCATTATTCTTTTCCATCATAACCCCCTGAATACGTGTTAAAAAGACAACGACTGTGAGGTTCAATGCGTGTTTTTCTGAAGCAATTTCAGTATATCAATAAATAAGGCTTCTGAAGGGAAAAAGAAACAGGGAGCACCACTTTTTTATCGCTTTTAGGATTGTTTGAACATTAAAACATCACCTTGCTGATGATTTTTGATGGACTCAAACAGATTATTTGCGCCTGGCTTGATCAGACGAAAAAAAGCCGGGGCGACCCGGCAAAAAAACACAATGAAGGAGAAAATTTAATCGGTAATAAACCAGTCGTCAGCGCTCTCCCAGGTTTCCTGTAAAATTTCGCTAATGCGCTCTTTATCTTCTTTTGCGCCACCGATTACCGACAGATTGTTTGACCCCGCATAACGCACGGTGACAGCACCATCGCGTTCGGGAAAGGAGTGATTTATACGGCGGGAGAGTTCACCCGCCAGCGCGTCCAGCGCACCGGCAGGTAAAGCAGTTGTTCTGGCAATGGTCACTTCGATACGCATAGTTGCCCCCTGTGTAATATACTGTTTATTTATACAGTTATATTGTTGAACTTACAACAGGGGACAAACAATTTTTAACGCTTCACCGTCCACTGAACGGTTTCGCCCGCGAGGAACGGGATCAGCGTGTCGTCGGTCAGGGCGATCGACTCCACCACGCTGCTCTCTTCGCGCACCAGTTCAACGAAGGTTTCGTTCACCGGCAGACCGTAGAAGAGCGGCCCGTTCAGGGAACAGAACGCCTCGAAGTGCTGCAGGGCGTTCATCTCGTCGAACACCTGGGCGTAGCTGGCAAGGGCCGTCGGAGCGTTAAAGCAGCCTGCACAGCCACAGCTGGCCTCTTTGCGATGACGGGCGTGCGGCGCGGAATCGGTGCCGAGGAAAGCGCGCTCAAAGCCGCTAGCGACCAGCTCACGCAGGGCCTGCTGGTGAATGTTGCGTTTGAGGATCGGCAGGCAGTACAGGTGAGGGCGCACGCCGCCCACCAGCATGTGGTTACGGTTGAACATCAGGTGCTGCGGGGTGATGGTGGCAGCCAGAAGCTCATTGCCATCGCGCACGTATTCCGCCGCGTCTTTGGTGGTGATATGTTCGAACACCACTTTCAGCCCCGGCAGGCGCTGGCGCAGTGGCTCCATCACGGTTTCAATAAAACGCGCTTCGCGGTCGAAAATGTCGATCTCGGCATGGGTCACTTCGCCGTGCACCAGCAGCGGCATGCCCAGTTTTTCCATGCGCTCCAGCACCGGCATAATCGCATCAGTGCTGGTGACACCGTGGCTGGAGTTGGTGGTGGCGTTGGCCGGATAGAGCTTGGCGGCGGTAAAGACCCCTTCGTTAAAGCCGCGTTCAATCTCATTAGGATCGAGCGTGTCGGTAAGATAACAGGTCATCAGCGGGGTAAAATCGTGACCGGCAGGCACGGCATCAAGAATGCGCTGGCGATAGGCAATCGCCGCGTCGACCGTGGTGACTGGCGGCACCAGGTTTGGCATGACAATCGCGCGGCCATAAATTTCACTGGTATACGGCACGACGGTTTTCAGCATATCGCCATCGCGAAGATGGATATGCCAGTCGTCTGGGCGGCGGATTTTCAAAACCTGGGATTGTACAGTCATGGATAGGCTCCGGCTGGGTGAGATGATTTTTGCCGGACACAAAGAATAGAGGGAAACGTTTTCGTTTGCACTCTTTTCTGTAAAAAAAGGCGCCGGAGCGCCTCAGAGGTTAATCGACGAAGGGGATAATAATCTCACCCGGCTTCACTTCGATGCCTTTCGCGTATTTTTTCGCCAGCGCTTCACCCTTGCTGTTATCTTCTTTCAGGATGTAAGCGGGCTGGCGATTAAAGTAGTTCTGCAGGGACTGGTTCAGGTACGGCATCAGCGTCTGCAGAACCGGTTTCATCTTGTCCGGTGACACGACGGCGTCGGCGATCTCCATCTGCTGCAGATAGATAGCGCCCTGTTCTTTATTGAAGACCGGCAGCGCTTTTAACTTCAGCTTGATATTGGCTTTCTGGCTGCCGAACAGCGAGGTCATGTCCAGGCTGGCATCGCCGGAGAGCATCACTTTATTCGGCTCTTCACGCCCAATCTGGCTGGTAAGATTGGTCAGGACGATATGCGCATCGGCCACGCCCGGAACGCCAATATCTTTCGCAAAGTTATTGCGCTTCTGCAGGGCCTGGTTGATCTCCTGCTCACTGACGGTGTACTGGGTAAGCTGATTACAACCAACCAGCAGGCCGCTGACGATCAACGCAGTGGCAATAACAAATTTTTTCATGGTTTTCCTCGACATGATGTCAGCGCTTCAATCCTGACGCGCAAGTATGTCAGGGGACAGCCAGCCAGACCAGCAGAAAAAACTGATAACGGCGAAGAACAGGAATAGTGCCTGAGACTCGGTCAGGCACCGGGCTCCAGCATACCGGGGGCTGTGCGTCTATGGCTGAACTGCCAGCCCAGCGCGAAGAAGGTAATCACCCCAATCAGGGCCAGCATCACCCACGGCAGTTCAGGCTGGTTGAAGGCCTTCCCGGCGTCGAATAGCCAGCCGCCGCCGGCATAGCCCAGCGCGCCGCCAATCGCCAGCCCGAGACGGCTAAAGCCCATATAGCTGCCCCGCGCACGGGCGTCCGCCAGCTGCGCGCTCAGGGTTTCGCGGGCGGGCTCAGCAATGATTGAGCCGATGTAGAAGGTGCAGATCAGGATAAACAGCTGCTGCAGCGAGCCCACCATCCCGACAGGCAACATGCTCAGGGACATGATCAGCAGCCCCGCCATCAGGCGGTGCTCAAGGCGGAAGCGTTTTTCGCTCCAGCGGGCGATAGGGTAGAGCAGGGTGAGGGAAAGGCAGGCCTCAATGGCGTACATCCACTTTACCGCCGCCGGAGAACCAGCGATATCGTTGACCATGATCGGCAGCATCAGCATCACCTGCACCGCCAGCATGTAATAGCCCGCCAGCGTCAGGACGTAGGTGATAAAGCGTTTGTCGCGCCAGACGCGGTCGAGCCCTTCCCGCACCGGCGCTTTGACGGTGGAGAGTTTCCACGCGGGCAGCAGCCAGGCATTGAACGCCGCGCAGAGGATAAACAGCACCGCGCCGGTGGCGCAGACCAGGCGGAAATCATACTGCAGCAGCCAGCTTCCCAGCAGCGCACCCACCACCGCACCGGCGCTGTCCTGCATCATCAGCAGCGAGAAAAAGCGCCCGCGATGCTGAGGGCGGATCAGTTTGACCACTAACGCCGTACGCGGCGGGTCGAACAGGGTGCCGCCAAGCCCTGAGACGATACAGGAGACCCACAGCAGCCAGGGCTCGTGAGCGATCGCCATGGTGGCAAAGCCCGCCGCCCGCAGCAGCATGCCGGTAACAATCATCGGTTTAGCGCCAAAGCGGTCGGCAATCGCGCCGCCAAATACCCCCAGCCCCTGCTGAACGAACTGGCGCAAACCCAGCGCAATGCCGACCATTAATGCCGCCCAGCCCATCTGATCGACAAAGCGAATCGAAATAAGCGGAAAAACGACAAAAAAGCCGAGGACAACCAGCATGTTATCGACAAGCAGGAAATATTTACCCAGGCTCCGGGCCTGTGATATACGAGACATTTCCCCTCCAGGGAAAGATACCCGTCATACTTCAAGTTGCCGGTGCGTTGGCCTCCTCGCTCACCCCTGTCACTTACCGGAGTAAGCTCCTGGGGATTCGCTGCGTCGCCGCCTTCCTGCAACTCGAATTATTTAGGGTATCAAGATAATGAGCGCGCTAATATTCTGCGGTGTCGGCAGGTTTTTTCCCACTGCGCAGGCGACAATATTTTTTTATCAAAAGAGCACTTTGATTGAGGGTTTTCATCGAAAAATGTGAAAAGTCTTCAAAATGGTATGTCACTGTTTTCCCGAAAGGCAGCGGCGCAGGTATAGTAAAGCTAACGGGTCAAGGTTGTAACATGAAGGAGTTGTATCCATGTTTGGCTATCGCAGTAATGTGCCGAAAGTGCGCCTGACGACCGACCGGCTGGTGGTTCGCCTCGTGCATGAGCGTGATGCCTGGCGGCTGGCGGACTACTACGCTGAGAATCGTCAGTTTTTAAAACCCTGGGAACCCGTACGGGATGAGAGCCACTGCTATCCCTCCGGCTGGCAGGCCCGGCTGAGCATGATTGCCGAGTTTCACAAGCAGGGCTCGGCGTTCTATTTTGCCCTGCTGGATCCCGATGAAAAAGAGATTATCGGTATCGCCAACTTCTCTAACGTGGTGCGGGGCTCGTTTCACGCCTGCTATCTGGGCTACTCCATCGGACAAAAATGGCAGGGGCAGGGGCTGATGTTCGAGGCGCTGACCTCGGCGATCCGCTATATGCAACGTACCCAACATATGCACCGCATTATGGCCAACTATATGCCGCACAATCAGCGCAGCGGCGATCTGCTGGCGCGCCTCGGATTTGAGAAAGAGGGCTACGCCAAAGACTACCTGCTGATTGACGGCGAATGGCGCGATCATGTCCTGACGGCGCTGACAACCAAAGAGTGGAGCGCGGGGCGCTAAGGAACAGAGATGAAATATCAATTAACCGCCACAGAAGCGCGCGTCATCGGCTGCCTGCTGGAGAAGCAGGTCACCACCCCGGAACAGTATCCGCTCTCGGTGAATGCCGTCACCCTGGCCTGCAACCAGAAGACCAACCGTGAACCGGTGATGAACCTGGCCGAGCATGAGGTGCAGGATCAGCTCGATGCGCTGGTCAAACGCCACTACCTGCGCACCGTCAGCGGTTTTGGCAATCGCGTGACCAAATATGAACAGCGTTTTTGCAACTCCGAGTTTGGTGCCCTGAAGTTGAGCGCCGCCGAAGTGGCGATCGTCGCGACCCTGCTGCTGCGGGGCGCCCAGACGCCGGGTGAGCTGCGCACCCGCGCCGCGCGCATGCATGAGTTCGCCGATATGCAGGAAGTGGAGCAGACCCTCGAAGGGCTGGCCGCCCGGGAGGATGGCCCGTTTGTCCTGCGTCTGGCGCGCGAGCCCGGCAAGCGTGAAAGTCGCTATATGCATCTCTTCAGCGGTGAGATTGAAACCGTCGTCGCGGCGGTGGAAGCCGTGGCGCCGGCAACCGACGAAATCTTACTGGCCCGCGTGGAAGCGCTGGAAAATGAAGTTGAAGAACTTAAGCAGCGCCTCGATTCGCTGCTGGCACATCTGGGAGATTAACGGTGACAAAATTACGAGTGGGCGTGGTAGGGCTGGGCGGTATCGCCCAGAAAGCCTGGCTGCCGGTGCTGAGCGCCGCGTCAGACTGGACGTTGCAGGGCGCCTGGTCGCCGTCCCGGGATAAGGCTTTGCGGATCTGCGAGTCGGTCCGCATGCCTTACTACGAATCGTTGCAGGAGCTGGCCCGCGCCTGTGATGCGGTCTTTGTGCATACCTCCACCGCCACCCACTATCAGGTGGTCAGCGAGCTGCTGCATGCCGGGGTGCATGTCTGTGTCGATAAACCCCTGGCGGACAATCTGGCCGACGCCGAGCGGCTGATCGACCTCGCCGCGCAGAAAAAACTGACCCTGATGGTGGGCTTTAACCGTCGCTTTGCGCCGCTCTACCAGCAGCTCAAAACCCAGCTGAACGGTGCGGCATCGCTGCGGATGGACAAGCATCGCGCCGACAGCATCGGGCACAACGATCTGCGTTTTACCCTGCTCGATGACTATCTGCACGTGGTGGACACCGCCCTGTGGCTGGCGGGGGATAACGCGCAGCTGACCGGCGGTACCCTGCAAACCAATGAGCAGGGGGAGATGGTCTATGCCGAGCACCATTTCAGTACGGGCACGCTGCAGGTAACCACCTCCATGCACCGCCGGGCAGGTAGCCAGCGGGAGTGGATCCAGGCGGTAACGGACGGGGCGCTGCTGGACGTGACCGACATGCGCGAATGGCGCGAAGAGCGGGGAGCGGGCGTGGTCACGCCGGCGATACCGGGCTGGCAAAGCACTCTGGAGCAGCGCGGTTTTGTCGGCTGCGCGCGCCACTTTATCGAATGCGTGCAAAATCAGACGGTTCCTGAAACATCGGGCGAACAGGCGATCCGCGCCCAGCGCATCGTGGAGAAGCTCTGGCGCGATGCCATGAGCGAATAACCCGCTGTAACATCTGCCCATAGCAATTCGCGTTTTTACGAGTAGACTAGGCGCGTTTATTGTCTTGCAGGCCGGGTAAGCGCAGCGCCTCCCGGCGAGAATCACGCCTGCTTTGCAGGCGTTTTGCCGTCTGGTAGTGGAAATTCACGTTAATGAACCTATTAAAATCGCTGGCCGCCGTCAGCTCGATGACCATGTTTTCGCGCGTGCTGGGCTTTGCGCGCGACGCCATTGTGGCGCGGGTGTTTGGCGCAGGAATGGCGACTGACGCCTTTTTTGTTGCATTCAAACTGCCTAACCTGCTGCGCCGTATCTTTGCTGAAGGGGCGTTTTCTCAGGCTTTCGTTCCTATTCTGGCTGAGTACAAAAGCAAGCAAGGGGAAGATGCGACTAAGGTGTTTGTCTCCTACGTCTCAGGACTGCTGACCCTCGCCCTGGCGATCGTTACGGTGATCGGGATGCTGGCGGCGCCCTGGGTGATCATGGTCACCGCCCCCGGCTTTGCCGATACCGCCGACAAGTTCGCCCTGACCTCGCAGCTGCTGCGCATCACCTTTCCTTATATTCTGCTGATCTCGCTGGCGTCGCTGGTTGGGGCCATTCTCAACACCTGGAACCGCTTCTCGGTCCCGGCGTTTGCGCCGACGTTTCTGAACGTCAGCATGATCGGCTTTGCGCTCTTTGCCGCGCCGCACTTCCATCCGCCGGTCCTGGCGCTGGCCTGGGCGGTGACGGTGGGTGGGGTTCTGCAGCTGGCGTATCAGCTGCCGCACCTGAAGAAAATCGGCATGCTGGTGCTGCCGCGCATTAACCTGCGCGATGCCGGGGCGATGCGGGTGGTTAAGCAGATGGGCCCGGCGATCCTCGGCGTGTCGGTAAGCCAGATCTCGCTGATCATCAACACCATCTTTGCCTCGTTCCTCGTCTCCGGGTCGGTTTCCTGGATGTACTACGCCGACCGCCTGATGGAGTTTCCGTCCGGGGTGCTGGGTGTGGCGCTGGGGACCATTTTGCTGCCTTCGCTCTCCCGCAGTTTCGCCAGCGGCAATCATGACGAGTACTGCCGCCTGATGGACTGGGGGCTACGCCTCTGCTTCCTGCTGGCGCTGCCAAGCGCGGTGGCGCTGGGGATCCTCGCCAAACCGCTCACCGTCTCCCTGTTCCAGTACGGGAAATTTACCGCTTTTGATGCAGCGATGACCCAGCGGGCGCTGGTGGCCTATTCGGTGGGGCTGATGGGGCTGATCGTGGTGAAAGTGCTGGCCCCGGGCTTCTACTCGCGTCAGGACATCAAAACTCCGGTGAAAATCGCCATCGTGACGCTGATCATGACCCAGGTGATGAACCTGGCGTTTATCGGCCCGCTGAAGCATGCCGGTCTGTCGTTGTCCATCGGGCTCGCGGCCTGTCTCAATGCCGGACTGCTCTACTGGCAGCTGCGTAAGCAGCAAATCTTCACCCCGCAGCCGGGCTGGGCGAGCTTCCTGTTGCGTCTGGTGATTGCCGTGCTGGTGATGGCGGCGGCGCTGGTGGGGATGCTGTACGTGATGCCGGACTGGTCGCTGGGCACCATGCCGTATCGTCTGCTGCGCCTGATGGCGGTGGTCGTTGTGGGTGTGGTGGCGTACTTCGCCACCCTCGCGGTGCTGGGCTTTAAGGTTAAAGAGTTCGCCCGCCGCACGGCGTAAAAAAAGGGGAGCGCCTGTCGGTGCTCCCCTTTTTTGGCTATCGCCTGATTAAATCGAAAATTTCTTCCCGCCGGTGCGTGAGCTGGCTGTCTGGCCATCGGCGCCATACAGTCCTGTCTCCTGATGCGGCTTAAGCACCTCAAGCGCCTGCTGGTTGCGAAGGATTTGACCCTCAAGTAACCATCCGTTGTGCTGATTCAGATCGCGCAGATGCTGCGTTTTTTCAGTAATAGTTTGCCAGCGATCGACGACATCATCATTTGCACTGTGGCGCGCGGATTGCTCGCCGCGTCGCTGCTGTTCAAGGTAGTCCAGCGTGGCCAGCAAAGAGCTTTTGTCTTCTGTAATGCGCTGCAGCGCGCTGCCGTGAACATTCCCGGCAGAGAGCTGCTGTTGTTCGGCGTCCATCACCGTCTTCAGGTCGTTCAGCACGACCGTCATTTGATCCATTATTTCCGTCAGACGACTCATACGGTGATTACTCTAAGAAACTTTGCGCATCCTGGATCAGCGCATCAGCGATTTTACTGGTATCCATTTTCAGCTCGCCATTACGGATGGCGGTTTTCAGCGCTTCAACGCGTTCCATGTTGATATCGTTGCTACCAGGCTGCATCAGTTTCGCCTGGGCATCACTCAGCGTGACGCTGGTGCTGTTGGCGGTCGCCGATTTCTGCGGGCGAGTCTTTGCAGTGGCAGTGTCATTCAGCTCGCGCGGTTGTACAGGGCTAACCGGCTTCAAGGGCGATGTACGATCAATGCTCATTATGTTGTCCTCATCGAGGGTTCGCGGCGTTGGCGCCTGACATCATCATTTGTTACTTATTTATCGGCAGCCGCCGCATAATCTTTAAAAAGATTATAGGTTAATCAGAATATTCCCATCCGTATCGACGGTTCCGCTTACCACCTGGCCCGATGTCATCCTGACCCGTGCATTCTGCGCGACCGCGGCATTGTTCAGCGCCTGGCCTTCACCGTTGACGCTAAAGCCGTCGCCGCTGGCAATCACCATCACCCGCTGCCCGGCTTTGATTCGCCAGGACTGGCGCAGCATCGACAGCTGTAACGGCTGTCCTGGCACCAGATCCCGCAGCGTGACGGCATTTTGCACCTGGTTTATATCCAGAATAGCCCGCGGTGGAAGCTGATCCAGCCTGCCGCGCTTCAGCGTAACGCTGCCCGGCTGCAGGGCAGCACCCCGGGGGATGCTTTGGGACGCGACAACATAATCGCCCGTCGCCTGAACTGCAACCTGAATAAACCGTTTTTCATTGCCACATTGTGCCCTGACGCTGACGTTGCCCCACAGCTTTGTGTTGCCGGGGGCGCTGAATTCAGGCGTCTCGCAGGAGGGACGCATGTTGTCTGGCGTGCGGACCTGCACCGAAACCTCATCGCTGAATCCCGCCAGCCGCTGAGCAAAGAACGCCGTCAGTTGGGCATCGAGATCCTGTGCCTGCGAAAGGGCGCTCCACAGGAGCAGGGTTGCGGTCACACCACGTTTGAATGCCATATCGCCAGTTACCGTCGGTTTAATGATGAGCAGAATTCTACCTGTAGCGCATTGGCATCAACGCAATAAATAGCGACGCATTTTGCGCTTATTCCGTCGATGAAGGAGATGGGGTGAGATTTAAGCTATCCACTGAAATTTTGCCATCAGCGGAGGAGACATGCTCGATAAACTCGACGCCGCGCTACGTTTTCAGCAGGAAGCGCTCAACTTACGCGCCCAGCGTCAGGAGATTCTGGCCGCCAATATCGCAAACGCTGATACCCCCGGGTTTCAGGCGCGTGATATCGATTTTTCCAGTGAATTAAAGAAAGTGATGGAGCGCGGCCGGGCCGAAAATAGCGGTGTCGCCCTCGCGCTGACCTCTGCACGCCACATTCCCGCAGAGACCGTGACCACCCCGAATATCGATTTACTTTATCGCGTTCCCGATCAGCCATCCCTGGACGGCAACACCGTCGATATGGACCGCGAGCGTACGCAGTTCGCCGATAACAGCCTGAAGTACCAGATGGGACTGACCGTTCTCGGCGGGCAGATTAAAGGCATGATGAATGTACTGCAAGGAGGCAACTAATAATGGCCTTACTCAATATCTTTGATATCGCGGGTTCAGCGCTGACCGCGCAATCCAAACGTCTGAACGTGGCCGCCAGTAACATGGCGAACGCCGACAGCGTGGCCGGCCCGGACGGGCAACCCTACCGCGCCAAACAGGTTGTGTTTCAGGTGGATGCTGCACCGGGTGCACAAACCGGCGGGGTAAAAGTCGCCAGTGTGATTGAGAGCCAGGCACCGGACAAACTGGTGTACGAGCCGGGCAATCCGCTGGCTGACGCCAATGGCTACGTCAAGATGCCGAACGTGGATGTGGTCGGCGAGATGGTGAACACCATGTCAGCGTCCCGCAGCTACCAGGCCAACGTTGAAGTGCTGAACACCGTGAAGAGCATGATGCTTAAAACGCTCACTCTGGGCCAGTAAAGGAGAGATCAATGTCTATTGCCGTTAATGTAAATGACAGGTCAGCGACTACGGGTGTCTCCGGCACCACGGGCAGCAGCTCGCTGACCGGAAGCAACGCTTCCGATCTGCAAAGCAGCTTTCTGACGCTGCTGGTTGCGCAGCTGAAAAACCAGGACCCGACCAACCCGATGCAGAACAACGAACTGACCACGCAGCTTGCGCAGATCAGTACGGTGAGCGGCATCGAGAAGCTCAACACCACACTGGGTTCCATTTCCGGGCAGATCGACAGCAGCCAGTCGATGCAGGCCAGCACCCTGATTGGTCATGGCGTGATGATCCCGGGAACCACCGTTCTGGCGGGCAGCAGCACCACCGACGGCACCAGCACCACCTCCACCACGCCGTTTGGCGTTGAGCTGCAGCAGAGCGCCGACAAAGTGACCGCCACCATCACCGACAAGAACGGTGCGGTGGTTCGCACTATTGATATCGGCGAACTGAAAGCCGGTGTTCACACCTTTACCTGGGACGGCACGATGACCGATGGCAGTAGTGCGCCAAACGGTTCTTATAACGTGGCAATTTCCGCCAGCAGCGGCAGCACGCAGCTGGTGGCCCAGCCGCTGCAGTTCGCGATGGTGCAGGGCGTGATCCGCAGCAGCAGCGGTAACACGCTGGATCTCGGGACTTACGGTACAACTACGCTCGACGAAGTTCGGCAGATTATTTAAGCCTTAACCCTTATCAGGAGTAACAAATGGCCTTTTCACAAGCGGTCAGCGGCCTGAATGCTGCAGCCACTAACCTCGACGTCATTGGTAACAACATTGCCAACTCCGCGACCTATGGCTTTAAGTCCGGTAGCGCGTCGTTCGCAGACATGTTCGCCGGCTCCAAAGTGGGTCTGGGCGTAAAAGTTGCTGGTATCACCCAGGACTTCGCTGATGGTACCACCACCAACACCGGCCGTGGTCTGGATGTCGCGATCAGCCAGAACGGTTTCTTCCGTATGCTCGACAGCAACGGTTCCGTCTATTACAGCCGTAACGGCCAGTTCAGCCTGGACGAAAACCGCAACCTGGTGAACATGCAGGGTCTGCAGGTAACGGGTTATCCGGCTGGCGGCACCCCGCCAACGGTACAGACCGGCGCGAACCCGCAGCCGATCACCATTCCAAACAACCTGATGTCGGCAAAAGCGACCAGCACCGCGGCCCAGCAGATCAACCTGAACTCTACGGACAGCGTGCCGACCATTGCGTTTGACGTGACCAACGCCAACCCGGATTCGGACAGCTACAACAAGAAAGGCACCATCACCGTTTATGACAACCAGGGTAACGCCCACAACATGTATGTCTACTACGTGAAAACGGCAGACAACAAGTGGGATGTCTATTCACAGGATGGCAGCGTGGCGAACGGCAAGATCACCAAATCTGCCCAGATGAGCTTCGACAGCAACGGTAACCTGGAAGGCGTTTATAACTACACCGCCATGGGCACCACGCCGGAAACCTGGACGATGAGCGCCACGGCAAATGCCAACGCGTCTATCAACGTGACTACCGATCCGCTGAGCGGCGCGCTGCCGGTGACCTTCTCCCTGAGCTTCCTGAACTCCATGCAGCAGAACACCGGGGCGAACAACATCGTGGCCACCAACCAGAACGGCTACAAGCCGGGCGATCTGGTGAGCTATCAGATCAACGATGACGGCACCGTTGTGGGTAACTACTCCAACGAACAGAACCAGGTTCTGGGGCAGATCGTGCTGGCGAACTTCGCCAACAACGAAGGTCTGCAGTCCGAAGGTAACAACGTCTGGTCTGCCACGCAGTCCTCAGGCGTGGCGCTGCTGGGCACCGCCGGTTCCGGTAACTTCGGTACCCTGACCAACGGCGCGCTGGAAGCCTCCAACGTCGACCTGAGTAAAGAGCTGGTCAATATGATCGTCGCGCAGCGTAACTACCAGTCGAACGCGCAGACCATCAAAACCCAGGATCAGATCCTCAACACGCTGGTTAACCTCCGCTAAGTGGCTGACGGGATAGCTTAATGGATCACGCAATATATACCGCGATGGGCGCGGCCAGTCAGACGCTTAATCAGCAGGCCGTGACCGCCAGTAACCTGGCGAACGCCTCCACGCCGGGTTTTCGCGCGCAGCTGAACGCCATGCGCGCCGTCCCGGTGGAAGGGCTCTCCCTGCCAACGCGTACGCTGGTGACGGCGTCCACTCCTGGCGCCGATATGACGCCGGGGCAGATGGATTACACCTCGCGCCCGCTCGACGTGGCGCTGCAGCAGGACGGCTGGCTGGCGGTTGAGACCGCCGACGGCGGCGAAGGCTACACCCGTAACGGGAACATCCAGGTGGATTCGGTCGGGCAACTGACCATCCAGGGGCGTCCGGTTATTGGTGAAGGCGGCCCGATCACCGTGCCGGAAGGCTCGGAGATCACCATCGCGGCAGACGGTACTATCTCCGCCCTGAACCCAGGCGATCCGCCGAACACCGTGGCCCCGGTTGGCCGCCTGAAGCTGGTAAAAGCCGAAGGTTTCGAAGTGCAGCGTGGCGACGACGGCATGTTCCGTCTGACCCAGGCGGCGCAGGCTACCCGTGGCCCGACGTTGCAGGCCGACCCGAGCATTCGCGTCATGTCTGGCGTGCTGGAAGGCAGTAACGTTAAGCCGGTGGCCGCGATGACCGACATGATCGCCAGCGCACGCCGTTTTGAAATGCAGATGAAGGTGATCTCCAGCGTTGATGAAAACGCCGGTCGCGCCAACCAACTGCTGTCAATGAGTTAACAGGACTTCTTATGATCAGTTCTTTATGGATCGCGAAAACGGGTCTCGACGCGCAGCAAACCAATATGGACGTCATCGCCAACAACCTGGCGAACGTCAGCACCAACGGGTTTAAGCGCCAGCGTGCTGTTTTCGAAGATTTGCTTTATCAAACCATCCGCCAGCCAGGGGCGCAGTCGTCTGAACAGACCACGCTGCCTTCCGGCCTGCAGATCGGTACCGGTGTTCGCCCGGTGGCGACCGAGCGTCTGCACAGTCAGGGCAACCTGTCCCAGACCAACAACAGCAAAGACGTGGCGATCAAAGGCCAGGGCTTCTTCCAGGTTCAGCTCCCGGACGGCACCTCTGGCTACACCCGTGACGGTTCGTTCCAGGTGGATCAGAACGGCCAGCTGGTGACCGCAGGCGGTTTCCAGGTGCAACCGGCGATCACCATTCCGGCGAACGCCCTAAGCATCACCATCGGGCGTGACGGGATCGTGAGCGTGACCCAGCAGGGCCAGGCCGCGCCAGTGCAGGTCGGCCAGCTTAACCTGACCACCTTCATGAATGACACCGGTCTGGAAAGCATCGGTGAGAACCTGTACATCGAAACCCAGTCCTCCGGTGCGCCGAACGAGAGCACGCCGGGTCTGAACGGTTCAGGTCTGCTGTATCAGGGGTATGTGGAAACCTCAAACGTCAACGTCGCGGAAGAGCTGGTGAATATGATCCAGGTGCAACGCGCGTACGAAATTAACAGTAAAGCAGTGTCGACGACCGACCAGATGCTGCAGAAACTGACGCAACTCTAAGGTGCAGTCCGGTGCGGTTCGCGCCGCACCGGCTCCCTGTTTTCGAAGATGAAGGCAATGCAAAAACACGCGGCGATTCGTTATCCGATAGTGACTCTCCTGGCCGTTACCCTCAGCGGTTGCGCCTGGGTTCCGTCTCAACCGTTGGTGCAGGGTGCGACTTCCGCCCAACCCATTCCTGGCCCGACCCCGGTAGTGAATGGCTCAATTTTCCAGACCGCGCAGCCGATTAACTACGGTTATCAGCCGCTGTTTGAAGACCGTCGCCCACGTAATATCGGCGATACGCTGACCATCCAGCTGCAGGAAAACGTCAGCGCCAGTAAGAGCTCGTCGGCGAATGCCAGCCGCGACGGGAAAACCAATTTTGGCTTCGACACCGTGCCACGCTACCTCGAAGGCCTCTTCGGTAACGCGCGTGCCGATGCCGAGGCGTCTGGCGGCAACTCCTTTAACGGAAAAGGCGGCGCCAATGCCAGCAACACCTTTAGCGGCACCCTGACGGTCACCGTCGACCAGGTGCTGGCGAACGGCAATTTACACGTTGTGGGTGAAAAACAGATCGCCATCAACCAGGGCACTGAGTTCATTCGCTTCTCCGGTGTGGTTAACCCTCGCACCATCAGCGGCTCCAACACCGTACCGTCCACCCAGGTGGCCGATGCGCGCATTGAGTACGTCGGCAACGGCTACATCAACGAAGCGCAGAATATGGGCTGGTTGCAGCGCTTCTTCCTTAACCTCTCACCGATGTAATCGAGGTGACCTATGTTTAAATCCCTCTTCGGGTTCCTGCTGGTGCTGGTGGCGACCTGTGCCCAGGCCGACCGTATTCGCGATCTCACAAGCGTACAGGGCGTGCGGGAAAACTCACTGATCGGTTACGGTCTGGTGGTGGGGCTGGACGGTACGGGTGACCAGACCACTCAGACGCCGTTCACCACCCAGAGCCTGAACAACATGCTCTCCCAGCTCGGCATCACCGTGCCGGCCGGAACCAACATGCAGCTGAAAAACGTGGCGGCGGTCATGGTCACCGCTTCCTTCCCGGCCTTCGCGCGCCAGGGGCAGACCATCGACGTGGTGGTCTCCTCCATGGGTAACGCGAAAAGCCTGCGTGGCGGTACCCTGCTGATGACCCCGCTGAAAGGGGTGGACAGCCAGGTCTATGCCCTGGCGCAGGGGAATATCCTCGTCGGCGGGGCGGGAGCCTCCGCAGGCGGCAGCAGCGTGCAGGTTAACCAGCTTAACGGCGGGCGTATTACTAACGGGGCCGTCATCGAGCGTGAGCTGCCGACCCAGTTCGGCACCGGCAACACCATCAACCTGCAGCTGAACCAGGATGACTTCACCATGGCGCAGCAGATTGCGGATACCATCAACCGCGGCCGCGGCTTCGGCAGCGCCACCGCGCTGGATGCCCGCACCGTGCAGATCCGCGTCTCCAGCGGCGGCAGCAACCAGGTACGTCTGCTGGCAGATATCCAGAATATGGAAGTGAACGTCACGCCGCAGGACGCCAAAGTGATCATCAATTCCCGTACCGGCTCGGTGGTCATGAACCGCGAGGTGACGCTGGACAGCTGTGCCGTGGCGCAGGGCAACCTCTCCGTTACCGTTAACCGCTCGGCGAACGTCAGCCAGCCGGATACGCCGTTTGGCGGCGGTGAAACGGTGGTGACGCCGCAGACCCAGATTGATTTACGCCAGAGCGGCGGCTCGTTGCAGAGCGTGCGTTCCAGCGCCAACCTGAACAACGTGGTCCGTGCCCTCAATGCGCTGGGCGCCACCCCGATGGATCTGATGTCGATTCTGCAGTCCATGCAGAGCGCGGGCTGTCTGCGCGCCAAACTGGAAATCATCTGATGCTGACCGATAGCAAACTGCTGAGCAGCGCGGCCTGGGATACCCAGTCGCTCAACGAACTGAAGTCCAAAGCGGGTAAAGATCCGGCGGGGAATATCCGTCCGGTGGCCCGCCAGGTCGAGGGAATGTTTGTCCAGATGATGCTGAAAAGCATGCGTGAAGCCCTGCCGAAAGACGGCATCTTCAGCAGCGACTCAACGCGTCTGTACACCAGCATGTATGACCAGCAGATTGCGCAGCAGATGACCGCCGGTAAAGGGCTCGGGCTTGCGGACGTGATCGTCAAGCAGATGGCGGCCGCCCAGGGCGTGCCCCCGGAAGATGCGCCGCAGCAGGTGCCGATGAAGTTCGATCTGGAAAAGGTGACCAGCTATCAAAATCAGGCCCTGACCCAGATGGTGCGTAAAGCGGTACCGAAGGCGCCTGAAAGTAACGATGAACCCCTCACCGGCGACAGCAAAGACTTCCTGGCGCAGCTCTCGCTGCCGGCGCGTCTTGCCAGCCAGCAGAGCGGGGTGCCGCATCACCTGATCCTCGCCCAGGCGGCGCTGGAGTCGGGCTGGGGGCAACGTCAGATCCGCCGCGAGAACGGCGAACCGAGCTTTAACATCTTCGGCGTCAAGGCCTCGGGAAGCTGGAAGGGGCCCACCACCGAGATCACCACCACCGAATATGAAAATGGCGAGGCGAAAAAGGTCAAAGCCAAATTCCGCGTGTACAGCTCGTATCTGGAGGCGCTTTCAGACTATGTCGGCCTGCTGAGTCGTAACCCGCGCTATGCGGCGGTGACCCAGGCCGCGACGGCAGAGCAGGGGGCGCAGGCGTTGCAGAATGCGGGCTACGCTACCGACCCGCAGTATGCCCGCAAGCTGACCAGCATGATTCAACAGCTGAAATCGATGGGTGAGAAAGTCAGCAAAGCCTACAGCAACGATATCGAAAATCTGTTCTGAAAGTTCTCAAGTCCGGCTGGAGACTGCCGATAATCTCCAGCAGGACTCGTGTCTGAAAGTATAAAAGGAACCCCCATGTCCAGTTTGATCAACAGCGCCATGAGTGGCCTCAGTGCGGCACAGGCTGCGCTGAATACCGCCAGTAATAACATTTCAAGCTACAACGTGACGGGCTACACCCGTCAGACGACGGTGCTGAGTGCCTCAAACAGCACGCTGACGGGCGGCGGTTGGGTTGGCAACGGCGTGTATGTCTCCGGGGTACAGCGAGAATATGATGCATTCATTACCAACCAGCTGCGCACCGCGCAGAACCAGAGCAGCGCCCTGACCACGCGCTACCAGCAGATGTCCAAAATCGACGACATTCTGTCTGGCAGCAGCAACAGCCTGGCCACCACCATGCAGGACTTCTTCAGCAGTCTGCAGACTCTGGTCAGCAACGCCGAAGATCCGGCTGCGCGCCAGACGGTACTGGGCAAGGCCGATGGCCTGGTGAACCAGTTCAAGGTGAACGATCAGTATCTGCGCGATCAGGATAAGCAGATCAACACCGCGATCGGCACCAGCGTTGAGCAGATCAATAACTACGCCAAACAAATTGCCAACCTCAACGATCAGATTTCCCGTCTGACCGGCGTAGGCGCGGGCGCGTCCCCGAACAACCTGCTCGATCAGCGCGACCAGCTGGTGAGCGAGCTGAACCAGATCGTGGGCGTTGAAGTCTCCGTTCAGGACAGCGGCACCTATAACGTCTCCTTCGGTAACGGCTACAACCTGGTTCAGGGCAGCACCGCCAACCAGCTGGCAGCCGTGAAATCCAGCGCCGATCCGTCCCGTACTACGGTAGCCTTTGTTGACGGTACCTCGGGCCCGGTCGAGATCCCGGAAAAACTGCTTACCAGCGGTTCTCTGGGCGGCATGATGACCTTCCGCACCGAAGAGCTCGACGCGGCACGCAATACCCTCAACCAGCTGGCGCTCTCATTCGCTAACGCAATGAATACCCAGCATGAAAAGGGCTTTGACGTAGAAGGCAAAGCCGGCGGTGAATTATTTGATATCGGCGCGCCAGCGGTGTTGGCCAACAGCAAAAATACCGGTACGGCAGCCGTGTCCGCGACGGTCGATATGGACAACTTTTCCAAAGTGCAGGCGACTGATTACAAAATGGAGTTTGATGGCTCCAACTGGAAAATCACCCGCCTTTCCGATAAAACGACGGTCACTGCCACCGATGACGGTAACGGAAATCTCTCCTTCGATGGCCTGAAGGTTAACGTATCCGGCGCGGCGAAAAACAAAGACAGCTTTACCATCAAGCCTGTTGCTAATGCCATCGTGAATATGGACGTGTCGATCAGCGAAGAGGGAAAACTGGCGCTGGCCTCTGACCCTGATGGCGGTGAAAGTGATAACCGCAACGGCCAGGCGCTGCTGGATCTGCAGAACAGCAAAGTGGTCGGCGGCAACAAAACCTTTAACGATGCCTATGCCTCGCTGGTCAGTACCGTCGGCAGCAAAACCGCGACGCTGAAAACCAGCAGCACTACCCAGGCAAACGTGACGACGCAGCTGAGCAACCAGCAGCAGTCGATCTCCGGCGTTAACCTCGACGAAGAGTACGGCAACCTGCAGCGCTACCAGCAGTACTACCTGGCCAATGCCCAGGTGCTGCAAACCGCCAGCATGCTCTTCGACGCGTTAATTAATATTCGCTAAGGCTGAGGTGAACGATGCGTATTAGCACCCAGATGATGTACCAGCAGAACATGCGCGGGATCACCGATTCCCAGAGCAAGTGGCTGAGTTACGGTGAGCAGATGTCCACCGGCAAACGCGTTAACCGTCCGTCTGACGACCCCATTGCCGCGTCGCAGGCGGTGGTGCTGTCGCAGGCCCAGGCGCAGAACAGCCAGTTTACGCTGGCCCGCTCTTTTGCCTCCCAGCGAGTAGGGCTGGAGGAGAGCGTTTTGGGTCAGGTGACCACGGCGCTGCAATCAGCGCAGGATAAAATTGTCTATGCCGGTAACGGCTCCCTGAGTGACAACGACCGTAGCTCTATTGCTACCGACCTGCAGGGTATCCGCGATCAGCTGGTGAACCTGGCAAACAGCACCGACGGTAACGGACGCTATATTTTCGCCGGTTATAAAACGGACGCTGTGGCTTTCGATCAGGCCACGGGTACCTATAACGGCGGTGACACGCCTATCCGGCAGCAGGTTGATTCCGCGCGTAACATGCAGATCAGCCATACCGGCAGTGAAGTGTTTGAATCCTTCACCAGTAACGCAGCGCCAGAGCCGGACGGCTCAACCCCGGAAACCAATCTGTTCAAGATCCTGGATAATGCGATTGCAGCCCTGAAAACGCCGGTCAGCGGCGATCAGGACAAGACGGATCAGCTGAATCTGGATATCGATAAGGCCAACCGCGGTCTGCGTAACTCCCTTGATAACGTGCTGACCGTGCGCGCTGACCTGGGGACTAAGCTGACCGAACTCGATGCACTGGATACGCTGGGCAGCGATCGTGCGTTAGGCCAGACCCAGCAGATGAGCGATCTTATTGACGTAGACTGGAACGCTGCAATTTCGTCCTACACCATGCAGCAGGCGGCGCTTCAGGCATCCTATAAAGCGTTCAGCGATATGCAGGGTATGTCGCTGTTCCAGATGAATAAATAACTGACTTGACCTTTAGAACATGGCTTGAAACTGGTTATGTTCTCTGTGCCCAATCCGTTTTGCGGATTGGGCATTTTTTTTCAGGAATTCTGCACGGCTGATGGGGTTGAGCGGACGTTCCCGGTCATACGAATAACCAGCGCCACACCGGCTGTCATCGTCGCCAGGGCAATCACGCCCGGCCAACCGGCCAGGGTATACAGCTGACTACCCAGCGCTGAACCCAACGCCATGCCGATAAACACGCCGGTGAAGAGCAGGGCGTTCAGGCGACCACGCGCCTGCGGCTCGAGGCTGTAAACCAGGTTCTGGTGGGCCACCAGGCTTGACTGCAGACCGAGATCAAAGCCCACGGCGGCAACGGCAATCAGGATCAGCTGGCCATGTACGCCTAAAGCAGGCATTAAAAACATCAGGGCGAAGGAGACGGTCACCAGGGCGGCACCCAGTTGGGTGACTTTACCCGCGCCCAGTTTATCCGCCAGACCCCCCGCCAGCGGCGCGGCCAGGGCACCTGCGGCACCGGCAATACCGTATCCTCCGGCTACCGCGCTGCCAAGCCCATAATGTTCCATCAGCATGACCGCCAGGGTCGACCAGAAGGCGCTAAAGGCGATGGAGAGGAAACCCTGAGCCAGCGCGGCGCGGCGCAGGGCCGGGTAGCGGCGCCACAGATGCGCCATGGAACGCATCAGTTCCGGATAACGCAGGTTCGAGGGTACCGCGAAGCGGGGCAGAATGAACCACATCACGGCGGCGAGGATCGCAATGCTGCCCGCAGCCAGCTGATACATCACGCGCCAGCCAAAGGCTTCCCCTACCACGCCGCTCACCGTACGGGAGAGCAGGATCCCCAGCAACAGGCCGGTCATCACCGTACCGACGGTTTTGCCCTGTTTGCCCTGAGGCGCAAGAATTGCCGCAGCCGGGACGATATCCTGCGCCATGGTGGCGGTCATACCAATCAGCAGGCTGACCAGCAGCAGGGAGTGGATCTGCCCCGTCAGGCTACAGGCCAGAAGCAGCAGCGCCAGGGCGACGCTTTTCACCACTATCAGGGTGCGACGGTCGTAGCGATCGCCGAGCGGCAGCAGGAACAGGATCCCCAGTGCATAACCGGCCTGGGTGAGAGTTGGCACCATTCCCATCCCTTCAACGCTGAGATGCAAATCTGAGCCCATCAGCGGCAGCAGCGGCTGAGCATAATAGATGGCGGCGACGCTAAATCCTGCGCCGATGGCGAGGATAAAAATGACCCAGCGGCTGACGGCTGGGGTTAAGGAGTTGGTGTTCATATGCGATTCCTCATTTCGGGTGTGTCGCTATTCTTTATCAGCCCGCCTTGCGGTGGTAGCCAGCCCAGTGATAAAACACTTATACGTGTAACGTATAACCGTGACGATAATGAAACGTTCAGAACGTATAGACAGAGTAGAGTTAATGCGGACCTTTGTACGCATCGTCGAAACCGGCTCTCTTTCCGCTGCCGCCGTGCAGATGGCTACCAGCCAGGCCACAGTCAGCCGCCGACTGCAGTCGCTGGAGATGCTGCTCGGCGCGCGCCTGATCCTGCGAACAACCCATGCCATGAAGCTGACCGATGACGGCGAACGCTGCTATCAACATGCCCGGCGGGTGATCGACAGCTGGCATGCGCTGGAAGATGAAGTGGGGCAGACGGAAGATGAACCGGTGGGGGTGCTCCGGGTGAGGGCACCGCATGCCTTCGGTCAGGAGCAGTTGCTGGAGCCGCTAACGCAGTTTTTGCTGCGCTATCCCCGGCTGAACGTGGAGTGGATGCTCAACGATCGCTCGGCTGATTTTTTAAGCGACAATATCGACTGCGCTATTCGGGTCGGGGCGGAGATCGACCCGGCCACGGTGTCGGTGCTGCTGGCCGAGGTGCCGCGCTGCATTGTGGCATCCCCTGAACTGCTTGCACGCTTTACCCCTGTGGAGAAGCCCGAAGATCTCTCCGCGCTGCCCTGGGTGGCACTCAATACGTTTTATCGTCAGCATGTAGAGTTGTTCAGCGCGGGGACATCACAACCGCTGCGGGTGGCTATCTCGCCTCGATTAAGTACCGACAGCCTGTACGTGGCGCGTAAAAGCGCACTCACCGGGCTGGGCATTGCTGTGGTCTCGAGCTGGACGGTAGAAGCGGATATCCGCGAGGGCAGGCTGGTGCATCTCCTGCCGGACTGGCAGCCGGCCGCGCTGCCGGTTCATCTGGTCTACCCGTGGTCACGCTATTATCCGGCGCGACTGCGTCGTTTTCTGGAGATGATGAGAGAGGTGATGCCTGAAATTGCGGGAATGCGCAGGCCTGAGCAGATGCAATAAAAAAGCCGACCCGAAGGTCGGCTTTTACGCTTAAGCGGGCTTATTCAGCCGGCTGTGGGCGCGTGGCTGGCGCAGTGGCCTGATGCGTGGCGCTGTGACCGCCTGCAGAGCCTTTACCGTCAAACTCAAATGCCGGACGTACCCAGTCGCTGTGACGCGGTGCTTCCGCAACATATTCCGGTGCCGGAGCACGGGTCATTGGGGCAGTGGCGTGATGCGCTTTAGCGTGAACCTGCGCGGCTGGCGCCGGTTTCACCTCAGGTTCTGGTTTCACTTCTGGCGCTTTTACTTCCGCGACTTCAATGTCTTCAGGTTCCACTTCAGCAACCTCAACCGGTTCAACATCGATTTCGATTTCAGGTTGAACTTCAGTTTCCACTTCAACTTCCACGACCGGCTGCGGCTCGGCTGCAACCTCGGTGGTTTCAGCCGGTTCAGCAGCGGCAGCTTCTTCCACAACCTGTTCTGCGACAACCGCGTCTTCAGGAGTGACGATCTGCGGTTGTTCAGTCACAGGCGCAGCAATCACTTCCGGATGTGACGTTTCAACTTCAGCAACCTGCGGCTCAGGGATCGCAACGGCAGCGGCCTCAGTAATCGCCTCAACGGCGGCTGGCGCAACAGGGGCTACCGTTTCTGCAGCAACGTTCTGCTCTTCAAACTGTGGCTCCTGAGGACGGGCAACCGGATAACGGATCCAGGCTTTACCTGATGCCATCTCTGGTGACGCACAGGCAATAGCCAGCGGCATTGGAGACTGCAGCGGATAACGCTCGTCACGATAACGGCGACGACGCTGACCGCTCACGCGCAGGTGACGCGGGGAGCGACGTGAACGACGCGGCATGCCGGCGTTTTCACGGCCTTCGCCGTTCTCTTCCTGCTCAGGTGCGTTTTCGATAACGGCAGGCAGGTCAACTTTTGCCAGTTCGGTGCTCTGGGCTGGTTCAGCCTGAGGTGCGACCGCTTCAACCGCTGCCTCTTCAGTCTGAGACTCGAAGCGCACTTTCTGGTTCAGCTGACGCTGCTTACGGCGTGGCATGACCTGAACGCGTTCTTCCTGCTCAGCATCCTGCACGGTCTCTTCTTCGCGATTCAGCGCTTTGACTTCCTGCTGGGCCTGGCGCTTGTCATCATTACGACGACGGTTACGCTCACGGCGCGGCTGCTGCTCATCACGCTGTCTGCCTTTATCAGACTCTTCGCTGACCGGCTGGCGAATTTCACGATCTTCCGCGTTCTGCTGCGGCTTCTCACGGCGGTTGCGACGGTTGTCGTCACGCCCTTCACGGCGCTCACGACCCTCACGGTTGTCGCGATTATCGCGATTGTCACGACCTTCGTTGCTGTCTGAACGGTTATCGCGGCGCTCGGTGCGGTCTCGACGGTTGTTCTGACGTTTACGACGATCCGGTGAACGCTCCTGTTTCTCTTCTTTCTTCTCAACCGGCGCCGGGGCTGGCTGCGGCTCTTCGCCTGCAAACATTTTTTTCAGCGCGCTGAAGAAGCGGCTCAGCAGGCCTGGCTGCTCAGTCGGCTGGCTGGCTTCTGCCGCCGGTTTGGCTGCAGCAGGCTTAGCCGCAACGGTCTCCTGCGCTGGCGCAGGTGGCGCTTCAGGCATCACGAATGCCGCAAGAGCAGGTTGCTCAGGCAGCTTACGCTCTGAGTACTCTTCCTCAGACGGCAGCGCCATCTCTTCTTCATGCAGCTTCGGCAGCATGTAGCTCAGGGTGGACGTCTCTTCACCTTTGCGCACGCGCAGCACGGAATAGTGCGGGGTTTGCATCTGGTCGTTAGGGACGATCACGCAGCGTACGCCGCTCAAACGGGATTCGATTGCGCTTACCGCTGCACGTTTTTCGTTCAGCAGGTAGGAGGCAACCGGCACAGGCACAATGGCGTGAACTTCTTTGGTGTTCTCTTTCAGCGCTTCTTCTTCGATGAGACGCAGGATAGAGAGCGCCAGCGATTCGTTGTCACGCACGGTACCGGTGCCGCTACAGCGTGGGCAGACGTGGTGGCTGGATTCGCCGAGCGACGGGCTCAGACGCTGACGGGACATCTCCAGCAGGCCAAAACGGGAGATATGGCTGATCTGGATACGCGCACGATCCTGACGCACCGCTTCACGCAGGCGGTTTTCCACCGCGCGTTGGTGACGTACTGGCGTCATGTCGATGAAGTCGATAACGATCAGGCCGCCGAGGTCACGCAGACGCAGCTGACGCGCAATCTCATCTGCCGCTTCCAGGTTGGTGTTGAACGCCGTCTCTTCGATATCGCCGCCGCGGGTTGCACGTGCGGAGTTGATATCGATGGCGGTCAGCGCTTCGGTGCTGTCGATAACGATAGAGCCGCCGGATGGCAGACGGACTTCACGCTGGAAGGCGGATTCAATCTGCGATTCGATCTGGTAGTGGCTGAACAGCGGGATCTCACCGGTGTACAGTTTGATTTTGCTGGTGAAATCCGGACGACCCAGGGCTGCGATGTGCTGGCGAGCCAGCTCAAGCACTTTCGGATTATCAATCAGAATTTCGCCGATGTCCTGACGCAGATAGTCGCGGAAGGCACGTACAATAACGTTACTTTCCTGGTGGATCAGGAACGGAGCAGGGCGACTTTCAGCGGCTTTCTGGATCGCTTCCCAGTGCTTCAGGCGGAAGCCCAGGTCCCACTGCAGGGCTTCGGCAGATTTGCCAACGCCTGCGGTACGGACAATCAGGCCCATGCCGTCCGGCAGCTCAAGGCTTGCCAGCGCTTCTTTCAGCTCGGTACGGTCGTCGCCTTCGATACGGCGAGAGATACCGCCCGCGCGCGGGTTGTTAGGCATCAGAACGAGGTAGCTGCCTGCCAGGCTGATAAAGGTTGTTAGTGCCGCGCCTTTGTTGCCGCGCTCTTCTTTATCAATCTGGACAATAACTTCCTGACCTTCACGCAGAACATCTTTGATGTTTGGACGGCCATGGGCGTTATAGTTGGAAGGGAAATACTCGCGAGCGATCTCTTTCAGCGGGAGGAAACCATGACGCTCGGCACCGTAATCGACAAATGCGGCTTCAAGGCTGGGTTCAATGCGGGTGATTTTGCCTTTGTAAATGTTCGCTTTTTTCTGTTCGTGTCCAGGACTTTCGATATCCAGATCGTACAGACGCTGCCCATCCACAAGGGCGACACGCAACTCTTCTTGCTGAGTTGCGTTGATTAACATTCTTTTCATCGTAACTTACTCATTATTCTTACATTGACGACTAAGCTGCGGGCAAGGTGACGCTTTCCGGGGTATGAACCGATGGCCTCGTGTCTATTCACGTCGCCAACCTCACGGTTGTCGCTCGCTTAAGAGGCGCAAAGTGTCGGTTGCCTGTATTTCATACGGAAATACAGCGCGATTATCAGGGGAATAGCCTGGGTAAAACTCTCCAGAGAAGATTCCATTTACCGGTAAGTACTGCAACCCGCAGCCCGCTAACTGTCTGAAAGATCAATACGTCTTACGCCATTGCTGCGTGGATGATCGGTCAGACAAAATTGGTCATTCCGTCGATATCCTTACAAAACCCGGATTTAACGCGGAAAACAGCAGCATTATTCCATTGCTAACCGGGTTATAGCAAGATGACTTTTACCAATTATCACCCGGTTACTCACAGTTTTTTCACTTCTCTGACGTGATTGGTTTAATAACCATCAAATCGATTGCGTGAATGAAACACCGTCCGGGTAAAGGTAAATATAAGCACAGAAAAATGAGTGGCGCTATTGGCTGCCGATAATTAGAATCGCCCCCCATGAAAACAGAGACTCCAGCCGTAAAAATGGTTGCCATTACCGATGATGAAGCGGGGCAACGCATCGACAACTTTTTGCGCACCCAATTGAAGGGCGTGCCGAAGAGTATGATTTATCGCATCCTGCGTAAGGGTGAAGTGCGTGTGAATAAGAAGCGCATCAAACCTGAATACAAACTTGAAGCAGGTGATGAAGTCCGCATTCCACCCGTTCGCGTCGCCGAGCGGGAAGAAGAGGCGGTATCGCCGCATCTGAATAAAGTTGCTGCGCTTGCGGATGTGATTTTATATGAAGACGATCATATCCTGGTGCTCAACAAACCGTCCGGTACCGCAGTACACGGCGGCAGCGGACTGAGCTTCGGCGTCATTGAAGGCCTGCGCGCGCTGCGTCCGGAAGCCCGCTTCCTTGAGCTGGTTCATCGCCTTGACCGCGACACCTCTGGCGTACTGCTGGTGGCGAAAAAGCGTTCGGCGCTGCGTTCGCTGCATGAACAGCTGCGTGAGAAAGGGATGCAGAAGGATTACCTCGCGCTGGTGCGCGGCCAGTGGCAATCCCATGTCAAAGTAGTGCAGGCACCGCTGCTGAAAAACATTCTGCAGAGCGGCGAGCGAATTGTCCGCGTGAGCCAGGAAGGCAAGCCGTCAGAAACACGCTTCAAAGTTGAAGAGCGTTATGAATTCGCCACCCTGGTACGCTGCAGTCCGGTCACCGGTCGTACCCATCAGATCCGTGTTCATACTCTGCATGCGGGACATCCTATCGCTTTCGACGATCGCTATGGCGACCGGGAATTTGATAAGCAGCTGGCCGGTACGGGGTTATCTCGCCTGTTCCTGCATGCCGCCGCGCTGAAGTTTACCCATCCGGGTACCGGCGAGGTAATACGTATCGAAGCCCCGATGGACGAGCAGCTGAAACGCTGTCTTAAAGTTCTGCGTGGTTGATTGCCCGGCGGCGCTGCGCTTGCACGGGCCTACGGTTTTGTAGGCCGGGTAAGCGCAGCGCCACCCGGCGTAAATTACGCCATCAACGGGTTGCTGTGCTCGCGACGCAGCATCTGACACAGCGCAATCAGCGGTAATCCCACCAACGTGTTCGGGTCACGCCCGTCCAGCCTGTCGAATAACGCAATCCCCAGTCCTTCGCTCTTAAAGCTGCCCGCGCAGTTTAACGGACGCTCTTTGCGGACGTAATCTTCAATCTCCTGTTCACTAAGATGGCGGAAATGAACATCAAAGGGCTCGCATTCCGTCTGCAGATGGCCCGTAGCGCTGTTATAGAGGGCGAGGCCAGTATAGAAGGTCACAATAGTGCCGCGTGCTTTCAGCAGCTGCTGGCGCGCATTCTCTTCGGTGTGCGGTTTTCCGGTGATAATCCCATCAAGGACGCAAACCTGATCGGAACCTATAATAAGATGGTCAGGAAATCGTGCTGCCAGGCTTTTCGCTTTTTCCTGCGCCAGACGTACCACCAGATGCCGTGGCGATTCACCGGGTTGTGGGCTTTCATCCACGTCCGGCGCGGCGCATTCAAAGGGTACGCCAAGTTTTTCCAGCAGCATGCGGCGGTAGGGCGAAGTCGAGGCGAGGATCAGATTTGGCATATTTTTTTCACCAGATATAGCGTATCGATGCCAGCCATTTTAAACTACGGGCCGCAATGTGTGCGAATAATTGGCAAAAGGCAGCCTGAGGTTGCCTTTTTCTTTGACTCTATGACGTTACAAAGTTAATATGCGCGCCCTATGCAAAAGGTAAAATTACCCCTGACTCTTGATCCGGTTCGTACGGCTCAAAAACGCCTTGATTACGAAGGTATCTATACTCGTGATCAGGCTGAGCGTATCGCCGAATCCGTAGTCAGTGTGGACAGTGATGTGGAATGCTCCATGTCGTTCGAAATCGATCCCCAGCGCCTTGCCGTTATCACCGGTGATGCAAAGGTGTCGGTCACGCTCGAGTGTCAGCGTTGCGGGAAACCGTTCCCACTTCATGTTCACACAACATATTGTTTTAGTCCGGTTCGTTCAGACGAACAGGCTGAAGCACTCCCGGAAGCGTATGAGCCGATTGAGGTTAACGAATTCGGTGAAATCGATCTGCTGGCGCTGGTTGAAGATGAAATCATCCTCACCTTGCCTGTAGTTCCGGTGCATGATTCTGAACACTGTGAAGTGTCCGAGGCGGACATGGTCTTTGGGGAACTGCCTGATGAAGCGCAAAAACCAAACCCATTTGCCGTATTAGCCAGCTTAAAGCGTAAGTAATTAAGGAGTAAGGTCCATGGCCGTACAACAGAATAAACCAACCCGTTCCAAACGTGGCATGCGTCGTTCCCATGACGCGCTGACTGCAGTTACCAGCCTGTCTGTAGACAAGACTTCTGGTGAGAAACACCTGCGTCACCACATCACTGCTGACGGTTTCTACCGCGGCCGCAAGGTTATCACTAAGTAATCACGCGTTTGCGTGATTAGGCTTAGTGAGGGTTTCCCCGTGCAAACGGGGATATACCGAACCAGGCTGCGACGATACCTTGACACGTCTAACCCTGGCGTTAGATGTCATGGGGGGAGATTTTGGCCCTTCCGTGACAGTGCCTGCAGCATTGCAGGCACTGAACTCTAATTCGCAACTCACTCTCCTTTTAGTCGGCAATCCCGACGCTATCACGCCATTACTCGCAAAAGCTGACTTCGAACAACGTTCGCGTCTGCAGATCATTCCTGCGCAGTCAGTTATTGCCAGTGATGTCCGTGCCTCACAGGCGATCCGCAGCAGTCGCGGAAGCTCGATGCGCATTGCGCTGGAGCTGGTAAAAGAAGGACGCGCGCAGGCGTGCGTCAGCGCCGGAAATACCGGCGCGCTGATGGGGCTGGCAAAATTACTGCTCAAACCGATTGATGGTATTGAGCGCCCGGCGCTGGTGACGGTTCTGCCGCATCAGCAAAAGGGCAAAACGGTGGTGCTGGATTTAGGCGCTAACGTCGACTGCGACAGTGTTATGCTCGCGCAGTTTGCCGTTATGGGCTCGGTGCTGGCAGAAGAGGTCGTCGGGATTTCGCATCCCCGCGTTGCCTTGCTGAATATTGGCGAGGAAGAGACTAAAGGTCTCGACAGCATCCGTGAGGCGTCCGAGAGGCTAAAAAATGAGCCATCCATAAACTATATTGGATATCTCGAAGCCAACGAATTATTGACCGGAAAAACGGATGTCCTGGTGTGTGACGGGTTTACAGGAAACGTTACATTAAAAACCATGGAAGGGGTGGTGAGAATGTTTCTTTCTCTGCTTAAATCGCAGGGAGAGGGTAAAAAACGGTCATGGTGGCTGATTATATTGAAGCGTTGGTTACAAAAGAGCCTGGCGCGGCGATTCAGTCACCTCAACCCCGACCAGTATAATGGCGCCTGTCTGTTAGGATTGCGCGGCATTGTGATTAAGAGTCACGGTGCGGCCAATCAGCGAGCCTTTACCGTCGCGATTGAACAGGCAGTGCAGGCGGTGCAGCGACAAGTCCCACAGCGGATTGCCGCTCGCCTGGGATCTGTATTAGCAAAAAGTGACTGAGCGTACATGTATACGAAGATTTTAGGTACCGGCAGCTATCTGCCAAAGCAAGTGCGAACCAACGCCGATCTGGAAAAAATGGTCGATACCTCTGACGAGTGGATCGTCACACGTACAGGTATCCGCGAACGTCGTATTGCCGCGCCAGATGAAACAGTTTCCACCATGGGCTATGAAGCCGCCCAGCGCGCGCTGGAGATGGCGGGTGTCGATAAAGATGACATCGGCCTGATTATCGTTGCGACCACCTCAGCCACGCATGCTTTCCCAAGCGCCGCGTGCCAGGTTCAGAACATGCTGGGGATCAAAGGCTGCCCGGCGTTTGACGTTGCCGCTGCGTGCGCAGGCTTTACCTATGCGCTGAGCATTGCCGATCAATACGTGAAATCCGGTGCCGTGAAGCATGCGCTGGTTATCGGTGCTGACGTGCTGGCTCGCACCTGCGATCCAAACGATCGCGGGACGATCATTATTTTTGGTGATGGCGCGGGTGCGGTCCTGTTAGGACAATCTGAAGAGCCGGGCATCATCTCCACGCATCTCCACGCGGACGGCCGCTACGGTGAGCTGTTAACGCTGCCAAACGCGGATCGTGTTAACCCGGACAGCTCTATTTACCTGACCATGGCCGGTAACGAAGTCTTTAAAGTGGCCGTGACCGAGCTCGCGCACATCGTTGACGAGACGCTGGAAGCCAATAATCTGGAGCGCTCCGCTCTCGACTGGCTGGTGCCGCACCAGGCTAACCTGCGTATTATCAGCGCCACAGCTAAAAAGCTCGGCATGTCTATGGATAACGTTGTGGTGACGCTCGATCGTCATGGCAATACGTCTGCAGCATCAGTACCGTGCGCGTTTGACGAAGCGGTGCGCGATGGACGAATTCAACGAGGCCAACTGGTCTTGCTCGAAGCCTTCGGTGGCGGTTTCACCTGGGGCTCTGCGCTGGTTCGTTTCTAGAAAAAGGATAAAAAATGACGCAATTTGCTTTTGTATTCCCGGGTCAGGGTTCTCAGGCCGTTGGAATGTTGTCTGTATTAGCGGAACAGTATCCGGTTATCGAAGAGACTTTTCGTGAAGCTTCTGATGCGCTGGGCTACGATCTGTGGGTGCTGACCCAGCAAGGGCCAGCCGAAGAGCTGAATAAAACCTGGCAGACGCAGCCAGCACTGCTGACCGCATCGGTCGCACTGTGGCGCGTATGGCAGCAGCAGGGTGGTAAAACCCCAGCGCTGTTGGCCGGTCACAGCCTGGGTGAATACTCAGCGCTGGTTTGCGCGGGCGTGATTGCGTTTGCTGATGCTGTGCGCCTGGTTGAGCTGCGCGGCAAATTCATGCAGGAAGCGGTGCCGGAAGGTACTGGCGGTATGTCAGCGATTATTGGTCTGGATGATGCTGCCATTGCGAAAGCGTGCGAAGAGTCCGCAGAAGGCCAGGTCGTTTCGCCGGTAAACTTCAACTCGCCGGGCCAGGTGGTTATCGCCGGCCATAAAGAAGCGGTTGAGCGTGCAGGCGCAGCCTGTAAAGCCGCTGGCGCGAAACGTGCGCTGCCGCTGCCGGTGAGCGTTCCGTCCCACTGCGCGCTGATGAAGCCTGCTGCGGATAAACTGGCTGTTGAGCTGGAAAAAATCACCTTCAGCGCACCGGCTATTCCGGTGGTGAATAACGTTGATGTGAAATGTGAAACCGCACCAGAGGCCATCCGCCATGCGCTGGTTCGCCAGCTGTACAGCCCGGTTCAGTGGACGAAGACCGTTGAATTCATGGCAGCACAGGGCGTTGAGCACCTGTATGAAGTGGGCCCGGGTAAAGTCCTCACCGGTCTGACCAAACGTATTGTTGATACCCTGACCGCATCGGCGATTAACGAGCCTGAAGCACTGTCAGCGGCACTTGCGCAGTAAGAAGAGGAATATCATGAGCTTTGAAGGAAAAATCGCACTGGTCACTGGCGCAAGTCGTGGTATTGGCCGTGCCATCGCTGAAACCCTCGTCGCGCGCGGCGCGACAGTGATCGGTACCGCGACCAGCGAAAACGGTGCGCAGGCCATCAGTGAATACCTGGGTGCGAACGGTAAAGGTCTGATGTTGAATGTGACCGATCCTGCATCTATCGAATCTGTTCTGGGAAATATTCGCGCAGAATTTGGCGAAGTGGATATTCTGGTCAATAATGCCGGAATCACTCGTGACAACTTACTGATGCGAATGAAAGATGATGAGTGGAACGATATTATCGAAACCAATTTGTCATCTGTGTTCCGTCTGTCAAAAGCGGTAATGCGAGCTATGATGAAGAAGCGTCATGGACGTATTATCACTGTCGGTTCTGTGGTTGGTACCATGGGAAATGCTGGTCAGGCAAACTACGCTGCGGCGAAAGCAGGCCTGATCGGTTTCAGTAAGTCGCTGGCACGTGAAGTTGCGTCCCGCGGAATTACTGTAAACGTTGTTGCTCCGGGCTTTATTGAAACGGACATGACGCGTGCGCTGACCGATGAGCAGCGTGCGGGTACGCTGGCGGCAGTTCCAGCGGGTCGTTTAGGCGACCCTAAAGAAATCGCCAGCGCGGTTGCATTTTTAGCCTCTGACGAAGCGAGTTACATCACTGGTGAGACTCTCCACGTCAATGGCGGGATGTATATGGTTTAACCACGATAGAAAATATTTGCGTTATGAGGGGGAATGGCCTCAAAATAACGTAAAATCGTGGTAAGACCTGCCGGGATTTAGTTGCAAATTTTTCAACATTTTATACACTACGAAAACCATCGCGAAAGCGAGTTTTGATAGGAAATTTAAGAGTATGAGCACTATCGAAGAACGCGTTAAGAAAATTATCGGCGAACAGCTGGGCGTTAAGCAGGAAGAAGTGACCAACAATGCTTCTTTCGTTGAAGACCTGGGCGCAGATTCTCTTGACACCGTTGAGCTGGTAATGGCTCTGGAAGAAGAGTTTGATACTGAGATTCCGGACGAAGAAGCTGAGAAAATCACCACCGTTCAGGCTGCCATTGATTACATCAACGGTCACCAGGCGTAAGTGAGCATCTCCAGGCGGTCATTCGACCGCCTGTGTTTTTTCTTTTGTAGTCCCTCGATTTTCTTTTTTTATCCCTCCCTGGAGGACAAGCGTGTCTAAGCGTCGTGTAGTTGTGACCGGACTTGGCATGTTATCTCCTGTCGGCAATACCGTAGAGTCCACCTGGAACGCTCTCCTTGCCGGTCAGAGTGGCATTAGCCTAATCGACCATTTCGATACTAGCGCCTATGCAACGAAATTTGCTGGCTTAGTAAAGGATTTTAACTGTGAAGAGATCATCTCGCGCAAAGAACAGCGCAAGATGGATGCCTTCATTCAATATGGAATTGTCGCTGGCGTTCAGGCCATGCAGGATTCTGGCCTTGAAATTACGGAAGAGAACGCAACCCGTATCGGCGCCGCTATCGGCTCCGGGATTGGCGGTCTTGGCCTGATTGAGGAAAACCATACCTCTCTGGTGAATGGTGGTCCGCGTAAAATCAGCCCGTTCTTCGTTCCGTCAACGATTGTTAACATGGTGGCAGGTCACCTGACCATCATGTTCGGCCTGCGTGGCCCAAGCATTTCAATTGCCACGGCCTGTACGTCTGGTGTGCATAACATCGGTCAGGCAGCGCGTATGATTGCCTATGGCGATGCTGATGCGATGGTCGCCGGTGGCGCAGAAAAAGCCAGCACCCCATTGGGCGTGGGCGGTTTCGGCGCAGCGCGTGCCCTGTCTACCCGCAACGATAATCCGCAGGCGGCAAGCCGTCCGTGGGATAAAGACCGTGATGGCTTTGTGCTGGGTGACGGTGCAGGTATGGTCGTACTGGAAGAGTACGAGCACGCGAAAAAACGCGGCGCGAAAATTTATGCAGAAGTCGTCGGCTTCGGCATGAGCAGCGATGCCTATCACATGACCTCTCCACCGGAAAACGGTGCAGGTGCTGCGCTGGCGATGGTTAACGCTATCCGTGACGCGGGTATCGAGCCGGGTCAGATTGGCTATGTGAATGCGCACGGTACCTCTACGCCTGCGGGCGATATCGCAGAAGCGCAGGCGGTTAAGTCTGTGTTTGGCGAGGCAGCCAGCCGCGTAATGGTCAGCTCCACCAAATCCATGACCGGCCACCTGCTGGGTGCGGCGGGTGCAGTAGAGTCTATCTACTCCATCCTGGCACTGCGCGACCAGGCCGTTCCGCCAACCATCAACCTGGATAACCCGGATGAAGGTTGCGATCTGGACTTCGTTCCACACGAAGCACGCCAGGTCAGCGGAATGGAGTACACCCTGTGTAACTCCTTCGGCTTTGGCGGCACCAACGGCTCTCTGATCTTCAAAAAGGTCTGAGGCTAATCGCCGGGGCGATAGTCTTGCTTCCCGGCACACTGATAAAAAAGGTCCGCTTGTCGGGCCTTTTTTATTCGGTTTTCTTCCCTTGTCCCGGGCTCACCTTCCTGCCAGACTATTTGACCATCTTAAAGGAGCCATCATGTTCTTGATAAATGGCATAAAGCAGGCAGTGCTTCCGGCAAATGACCGGGCTATCCAGTTTGGTGACGGATGCTTTACTACGGCGCGCATTGTCAAAGGCAAAATCAGTTTGCTTAACGCGCATGTGCAACGTTTGCAGACGGCCTGTGAAAGATTGTTCATTCCCTTTGCCCAGTGGGCAGAGTTAGAAAAGGAAATGGCAGAGCAGGCGCTGGGCATCGATCATGGCGTACTGAAGGTGATTATCAGCCGGGGAAGCGGCGGCAGGGGATACAGCGCAGCTGGCTGTCAGCAGCCGGTTCGCATTCTTTCCGTGTCGGCGTATCCGGCCCATTACGATCGCTGGCGGACCGAGGGGATCGCCCTGGCATTGAGTCCGGTGCGTCTTGGCCGTAATCCGCATCTGGCGGGGATAAAACACCTTAACCGGCTAGAACAGGTGTTGATCCGCTCCCATCTTGAACAGACGGACGCCGACGAGGCGCTGGTCCTTGACAGCGAAGGGTTCATTACGGAATGCTGTGCGGCGAATTTATTCTGGCGGCAGGGTAAGGATGTGTTTACCCCCCGTCTGGATCAGGCGGGCGTCGATGGCCTGATGCGCCAGTTTTGTCTGCGACAGCTGGCACACTCCGCCTTTCGCGTTGTCGAAGTGCAGGCGTGCGAAGCTGCGCTGAAGGATGCCGACGAGATCGTCGTGTGCAATGCGTTGATGCCTGTTGTGCCGGTGCGCCAGTATGGTCCTCACCATTTTTCATCGCGTGAGTTGCACCTGTTTTTAGCCCCTCTGTGTGAGCAAACCAGATAGTCATGAAGAAAATGTTGCGCTTTATTCTCCTCGTTGTTGTCGTGCTGGGCATTGCCGCTGGCGTGGGGATATGGAAGGTTCGCCAGCTGGCGGACAGCAAAATCCTCATCGCGGATGAGACGATATTTACCCTGAAGCCAGGCACCGGACGACTGGCGCTGGGCGAGCAGCTGTATGGCGAAAAGGTCATTAATCGCCCGCGGGTGTTCCAGTGGTTATTACGCGTGCAGCCGGAGCTGTCGCATTTCAAAGCCGGTACTTACCGTTTTACGCCAGGCATGACCGTTAAGGAGATGCTGGAGCTGCTCGAAAGCGGTAAAGAGGCCCAGTTCCCGCTGCGTTTTGTTGAAGGGATGCGCTTGAGCGATTACCTGAAACAGCTGCGCGATGCGCCATACATCAAGCACACGCTGCCGGATGACAGCTATGCCGCCGTCGCTGAAGCCCTGAAGTTTGAACATCCTGAATGGGTAGAAGGCTGGTTCTGGCCGGATACCTGGATGTACACGGCGGGCACCACCGATGTGGCGCTGCTGCAGCGTGCGCATAAAAAGATGGTCGAGGCGGTGGAGAAAGCCTGGGAAGGGCGGATGGAAAACCTGCCGTATAAAGATCAAAACCAGTTCGTGACCATGGCGTCTATCGTCGAGAAAGAGACGGCGGTGGCCAGCGAGCGCGATCAGGTGGCGTCGGTGTTTATTAACCGCCTGCGTATCGGCATGCGCTTGCAGACCGACCCAACGGTGATTTACGGGATGGGTGAGAACTACAAGGGCAAGATCTCACGTAAAGACCTCGAAACCCCAACCGATTATAATACCTACGTCATTAGCGGATTACCCCCGGGACCGATTGCCACACCGGGCCAGGCATCGCTGAATGCCGCCGCGCATCCGGCAAAAACGCCGTATCTCTATTTCGTCGCTGACGGAAAGGGTGGACATACTTTTAACACCAATCTTGCCGGTCATAATCGTTCGGTTCAGGACTATCTGAAGGCACTTAAGGAAAAAAATGCGCAGTAACTACATCGTCATTGAGGGGCTGGAAGGCGCCGGGAAAACCACCGCACGCAACGCGGTGGTTGAGACGCTGAAACAGTGTGGCATCGAAGAGATGATCTTCACCCGCGAACCGGGCGGCACACAGCTGGCGGAAAAACTGCGTAGCCTGGTGCTGGACATCAAATCGGTTGGCGACGAAGTGATTACCGACAAAGCCGAAGTCATGATGTTTTACGCTGCCCGTGTTCAGCTGGTTGAAACCGTGATTAAACCTGCGCTGGCGCGCGGTTGCTGGGTCATCGGCGACCGCCACGATCTCTCCACCCAGGCTTACCAGGGTGGAGGTCGCGGCATTGACCAGAATATGCTCGCCACGCTGCGCGACGCGGTGCTGGGTGATTTCCGCCCGAACCTGACGCTCTATTTAGACGTGACGCCGGAAGTGGGCCTGAAGCGGGCCCGCGCCCGTGGGGAACTGGATCGTATCGAACAGGAGTCGCTGGACTTCTTCAACCGTACCCGCGCCCGTTACCTGGAGCTGGCGGCACAGGACAGTTCAATCCGCACAATCGACGCGACGCAGCCTCTGGAAGCGGTGATGGGGGACATTCGTGCCACCGTTACTGACTGGCTGAAGGAACAACAGGCATGAAATGGTATCCATGGTTGCGCCCGCACTTTGAACAGCTGGTGAACGGCTATCAGTCAGGTCGGGGGCATCATGCGTTACTGATCCAGTCGCTGCCGGGGATGGGGGATGATGCGCTTATCTACGCCATCAGCCGTTTCCTGATGTGCCAGCAGCCGCAGGGGCATAAGAGCTGCGGCCAGTGCCGTAGCTGTCAGCTGATGCAGGCGCAAACCCATCCGGACTATTACGCCCTGGAGCCCGAAAAGGGCAAAACGACCCTTGGCATTGATGCGGTGCGCGGGGTTAGCGAGAAGCTGTACGAACGCGCGCGCCTCGGCGGGGCAAAAGTTGTCTGGCTGAAAGATGCCGCCCAGTTGACCGAAGCGGCCGCCAACGCGCTGTTAAAAACCCTGGAAGAGCCGCCGGAAAATACCTGGTTTCTGATGGCCTGCCGTGAACCGGGGCGATTGCTGCCGACTCTGCGCAGCCGCTGTCGTTTGCATCATCTCAGCGTTCCGCAAGAGGCGTGGGCTATCAGCTGGCTCGCAAGAGAAGTGACAACGTCACAAGAGGCGGCGCTGAGTGCGCTGCGCCTGTGCGGTGGGGCGCCCGCCGCGGCGCTGGCCTTGTTGCAGCCTAAAGTCTGGACCCAACGCGAACAGCTTTGCCAGGCGCTCGGGGCGGTGTCCGACAGCGGCGACTGGATGAGCCTGCTGCCAGTACTTAATCATGAGCAGGCGGCAGATCGCCTGCACTGGCTGGCAGCGTTGTTGCTGGATGCGCTTAAAATTCAGCAGGGCGCGACCCTGCTCAGCAATGCCGACGTCTGGCAACTTGTGAATAATCTCGCCCATAGCCTGCCAGGTGTGGCACTGCGGGCTATTCTTCATGACGTATGCCAGTGTCGCGAACAATTACTCAGCGTAACGGGGCTGAACCGGGAGCTTGTGCTGACCGACCTGTTACTCACTATCGAGCATTACCTGCAACCGGGCACGACGCTGCCTGTATCCCATCTCTGAGAGAGACATTATGTTTTTAGTCGACTCACACTGCCATCTCGATGGCCTGGATTATCAATCCCTGCATAAAAACGTCGATGACGTGCTGGAAAAAGCGGCCGCCCGCGATGTGAAATTTTGTCTGGCGGTCGCCACGACGTTGCCCGGCTATCGCACCATGCGCGAACTGGTGGGCGTGCGTGACAACGTGGTTTTCTCCTGCGGCGTGCATCCCCTGAACCAGGATGAAGCCTATGACGTCGAGGATTTACGCCGTCTGGCGGCGGAAGAGGGCGTGGTGGCGATGGGCGAAACCGGGCTGGATTATTTTTACACCCCGGAAACGAAAGACCGCCAGCAGACGTCCTTCCGCGACCATATCCGCATTGGCCGGGAGCTGAACAAGCCGGTGATTGTCCATACCCGCGATGCCCGGGCCGATACGCTGGCGATCCTGAAAGAAGAAAAGGTGACGGATTGTGGTGGCGTACTACACTGTTTCACAGAAGACAGAGAAACAGCGGGCAAGCTGCTGGATCTGGGTTTTTATATCTCGTTTTCCGGGATCGTAACGTTCCGTAACGCCGAGCAGCTTCGTGACGCTGCGCGGTACGTGCCGCTCGATCGCCTGCTGGTGGAAACAGATTCCCCTTATCTGGCACCGGTGCCGCATCGCGGTAAAGAGAACCAACCCGCGATGGTACGGGATGTGGCCGAGTACATGGCCGTTTTGAAAGGCGTCGACGTTGAAGAACTGGCACGCATTACCACCCACAACTTCGCCAGTCTGTTTCACATCGATTCCTCCCGCCTGCAATCTGCCTGATTAGTCAGTTTTTTTTTGGGCTCGTAATTAATAGCTAAAGCGAGTACAGTTCACCGCCCAAATGGGGGCGGTGAATACGTTTCTGGTAACATCTGGCAATCTATTTTGTAAAAATCTGAAAGTTTTTCAGCTGCCGAGCGCTGAAACGTGATAGCCGTCAAACAAAGATCCGCAGATTTATTTTACTCTGCGTAATAAATAAAGGGCGCTTAGATGTCCTGTCCACGGCACGGTTCTCCCCCCGGGCCAATGCGTGAAAACGTAAAAAAAGCACAAATACTCAGGAGCACTCTCAATTATGTTTAAGAATGCATTTGCTAACCTGCAGAAGGTCGGTAAATCGCTGATGCTGCCGGTATCCGTACTGCCTATCGCAGGTATCCTGCTGGGCGTCGGTTCTGCAAACTTCAGCTGGCTGCCAGCCGTAGTTTCCCACGTGATGGCCGAAGCAGGCGGTTCTGTTTTCGGTAACATGCCACTGATCTTCGCTATCGGCGTTGCGCTTGGCTTCACTAATAACGACGGCGTATCTGCGCTGGCCTCTGTTGTTGCCTACGGCATCATGGTTAAAACCATGGCTGTGGTTGCACCTCTGGTGCTGCACTTGCCACCGGAAGAGATCGCAGCAAAACACCTGGCTGACACCGGTGTTCTGGGCGGTATCATCTCGGGTGCTATTGCGGCGTATATGTTTAACCGCTTCTATCGCATCAAGCTCCCTGAATATCTGGGCTTCTTTGCTGGTAAGCGTTTTGTTCCAATCATCTCTGGTCTGGCGGCGATCTTCACTGGTGTGATCCTCTCCTTCATCTGGCCACCAATTGGTTCCGCTATCCAGACCTTCTCTCAGTGGGCTGCTTACCAGAACCCGGTACTGGCGTTCGGTATCTATGGCTTCATCGAGCGTTGCCTGGTGCCGTTTGGTCTGCACCATATCTGGAACGTTCCTTTCCAGATGCAGATCGGCGAATTCACCAACGCGGCGGGCCAGGTATTCCACGGCGATATCCCACGCTACATGGCAGGTGACCCAACTGCAGGCAAACTGTCTGGCGGCTTCCTGTTCAAAATGTACGGCCTGCCGGCTGCTGCGATTGCAATCTGGCACTCTGCTAAACCAGAGAACCGTGCAAAAGTGGGCGGTATCATGATCTCCGCAGCGCTGACCTCGTTCCTGACCGGTATCACCGAGCCGATCGAGTTCTCCTTCATGTTCGTTGCGCCGATCCTGTACGTTATCCACGCGATTCTGGCTGGCCTGGCGTTCCCAATCTGTATCCTGCTGGGTATGCGTGACGGTACGTCCTTCTCACACGGTCTGATCGACTTCATCGTACTGTCCGGTAACAGCAGCAAACTGTGGCTGTTCCCAATCGTTGGTGCGGGCTACGCGGTGCTGTACTACACCATCTTCCGCGTGCTGATCAAAGCACTGGACCTGAAAACACCAGGTCGTGAAGATGCAACAGAAGACAGCAAAGCGGGTGCGACCAGCGAAATGGCTCCAGCACTGGTTGCAGCCTTCGGCGGTAAAGAGAACATCACTAACCTGGACGCATGTATCACTCGTCTGCGTGTTAGCGTTGCCGATGTCGCGAAAGTTGACCAGCCAGGTCTGAAAAAACTGGGCGCAGCTGGTGTAGTTGTTGCAGGTTCCGGTGTACAGGCTATCTTCGGTACTAAATCCGATAACCTGAAAACCGAAATGGATGAGTACATCCGCGGCAACTAAGCTGTGACCTGGGGAGACTAAGGCAGCCAAATGGCTGCCTTTTTTATTGCCTGAGATTTGGGAAATGCCCGGCGGCGCTGCGCTTGCACGGGCCTACATATCCTGGGCCACAGGCAAACCGCGCGTACAAAAAAGGGAGCCTTCTGGCTCCCTTTGGTAACGGATGCTGTATCAGAACTGATAGCTTGCGGTCACGCTGACGTTACGCGGTTCGCCATAGACAATCGCGCCTTCAATATTCGTGTCGTAAGTCTTATCAAACAGGTTATTCACATTACCCTGCAGAGAGAAGTTCTTCGTGACCTGATAACGGGTGAAGAGGTCAACCAGCGCGTAGCTGCCCTGTGACGCTCGCCATGTGCCGTACGGCGTGTCCTGATAGGTATACACGCTGTTTTGCCAGTTAACGCCACCACCTACGGTCAGCTCAGGCATGACCGGCAGACGATAGCTGGTAAACAGTTTCACCGTGGTACGCGGCAGCTGCGGGTTAACCGCCTTGCCCTGGTTATCTTCTGCAACGTAACGCGTCGCACCGAAGGTCATCTGCCAGTTATCCGTCAGCGCGCCGTTGATTTCAAACTCAACGCCTTTACTCACGGTACCGTCTACGCTCTCGTAAGCCGTATCCGTCGAGCCCTGAATGGTCCGGCCGGTGCTTTGTCCCAGATTATCCTGCTCAATGCGGAAGACGGAGAGGGTGGTCGTCAGACGGCTGTTCATCCAGTCGGATTTCAGACCCGCTTCGTAGTTATTACCGGTGATCGGGTCGAGATATTTGCCCGAGCTGTCGCGGTAGTTCTGCGGCTGGAAGATAGAGGTATAGCTGGCGTAGGCAGACCAGTTGTCGTTGATGTCGTAGACCAGACCCGCGTAAGGCGTGGTGTGGTTCTTCTCCATGCCGTAGGTCAGGGTGTCAATGCTCCAGTTGGTATAGCGCGCGCCGAGGATCAGGTGCAGCGGATCGGCCAGCGAGATACGGGTTGCCGCATACAGCGACTTCATGTTGGTGGTATCGTCCTGGGCGAGGGACTGCGATCCCCAGTTGGTTTCCGGGAAGTTACCGTCATAGTCGTAGAAACTGCCGAAATCATCCGGGAAGACGTTGGCCCAGGAGTTGGTGTAACGGTTCGTCTGACGGCTGAAGCTGCCACCGATCATCACGGTGTGCTGACGACCTAACAGCTCGTAACCACCGTCAGCAAAGAGATCTACAGCATCCACTTTACGCTTGCCGCTGTTCCAGCCGGTACCGCCAATGTAGCCGTAATCCGGACCGTAGTTCACGTAAGGACCTTCCAGCATGCCGGTGCTCTTGTTGACATAGGCATCAAGGTACATCGCTTTACTGTCGAATTTCGCTTCGGTATGGGTCGCATTTAACGTGGCCTGCCAGTCGTCGGCAAAACGCTGCTTCAGCGTAAAGAAGACCTTATTGAACTCTTTGTCGTTGTAGGCCCAGTCTGGTGACGTGCTGTGTGCGCGATCGTAGTGTCTGACGCTGCCATCGGTGTTCCAGCGCGGCAAACCACCCCACGTCTGGTTGTTGATGTCGATACGCTGGTATTCGTAGCCCGCCGACAGCGCGGTGCTGGTGCCCAGGTCGGCGTCAAGAATTCCGGAGAAGAAGGTCCGCTTCTGGTTGTAGTTGTCGAGCCAGGAGTCGCTGTCCTGATAACCCGCCACGATGCGGCCGCGCAGATTGCCGTCATCCGTCAGCGGGCTTTGCATGTCCATCACGTAGCGCTGTTTGTTCCAGCTACCGTATTCCGCAGACAAATTGGCCTTAAATTCGCGGCTGGTGGCATGCTTACGCACCATATTGATCGCCGCAGAGGGGTTGCCTGTTCCGGTCATCAGACCGTTGGCGCCGCGCACCACTTCAACCCGCTCAAACAGGGCAGTGTCAGACTGAGAATCACCCAGATTCCAGCGTGATTCGAAGTAGGTTGGGATGCCATCGACCATGTAGTTGTCGATTTCAAACCCACGGGAGTAGAAGTTGCTGCGATCGGAATCGGTGGTGCTTTTGCTGATCCCCATCGTGTTGTCCATCACGTCGCCCAGCGTCTGCAACTGCTGGTCTTCCATGCGCTGCTCGCTGACGATAGTGACCGACTGCGGAATGTCACGCTGGACCATCTGCATTTTGGTGCCGACGGTTGTGGTTTTTACGCTGTAGTCCTGGCTGTCATCGCCAGATGCATCGGACTGTGAGGTACCATCGACAATGACGGTTTCCTCTGAAGGAGCAGCAAAACTGGCGGTAGGCATCAATGCCATAGCAATGCAGGCTGCCAGCAACGAAGGTGTTGCGACAGACTGAGATTGCCCTTCCCTGGATTGAATGGTGAAAGACATCATCAAACCCTTAATGAACGGTGAATGGTGTGCATCAGTCTCTTAAACGAGCTGAAATAGTTTTCTAGGTATTAATTGCGCATGAAAATGCAAATGCGAAATATACGCATTCGGTTTATCACTGTAAACAGATGTTGCGGTGGTAAGTGAAATAATGTTTCAGACGGAGCAGGGAAGAGATGGTCATTCAGCGAGCAGATCGGGGCGAACCAGCAAAGAAATCGTGGGATAAGGTTGAAAGGACTGGAGAAAGTCGCTCATACTCTTGAGTCGTGTCACAAAATAATGCGCCTGTACCGGGCGGGTTGTCTCCGGTCACGTCGCCAGATTAAATGAATAAGGAAAACCTCATGGCTGAAGAAACCATTTTCAGTAAAATTATCCGCCGCGAGATCCCGGCAGATATCATCTATCAGGATGAACTGGTTACTGCTTTTCGCGACATCTCCCCGCAGGCGCCTACCCACATTCTTATTATCCCCAATATTCTGATTCCTACGGTAAATGACGTGAAAACTGAGCATGAACTGGCATTAGGCCGTATGCTGACAGTAGCAGCGAAAATCGCTGAGCAGGAAGGGATTGCCGAGGAGGGTTACCGTTTGATCATGAACTGCAACCGCCACGGTGGGCAGGAAGTTTATCACATTCATATGCATCTGCTGGGCGGACGTCCGCTGGGCCCGATGCTGGCGCATAAAGGTCTCTAAGATGCAAAGAGGATGGATGGCGGCTCTGGTCATGGCGACGGTGTTAGCGGGATGCAGCTCGCAACCCTCGATACCCGTCAATGACGATCAGACGCTGGTAATGGAGTCATCGGTGCTGGCTGCAGGGATCACCGCGGATCAGCCTTCGCTTACCACTAGCGAAATTCAACCGTCCGCCTCCTCTGTGCTGTTTAATGAAAGAGATGAGCCGGTTACCGTTCACTACCGCTTTTTCTGGTATGACAACCGTGGCCTGGAGATGCATCCACTGGAAGCGCCGCGCAGCGTAATCATACCGGCAAAATCGTCGGTTAAGCTTTACGGCAGCGCAAACTACCTGGGTGCGCATAAGGTCAGACTTTATTTATATCTCTGAGGGGTGAATTTTGATTAATAACTTCAGTCGTTACGCGCTTGTCACGGCTTTTGCACTGTTCCTGTCGGGCTGTATTAGCCGCACTGAGCAACCACCGGCACCGGTGGAAGAGGTTAAACCGGGCGTTGAGCAGCCGGTTGAGCCAACCCAGCCAGTCCCAACCGTACCGACCGTGCCGTCAGTACCGGAGCAGCCAGGCCCGATCGAGCATCAGGAGCAGCCTGCTCAGCCCACACCGCGTGAACGTCACTACGACTGGAACGGGGCAATGCAACCGATGGTCGGCAAGATGCTGCAGGCGCAGGGCGTGACAGCGGGCAGCGTGCTGCTGGTGGACAGCGTCAACAACCGCACTAACGGCAGCCTGAATGCGGGTGAAGCCACCGAAACGCTGCGTAATGCGCTGGCGAATAACGGGAAGTTCACGCTGGTATCCGCGCAGCAGCTTGCGGTGGCCAAACAGCAACTGGGCCTCTCTGCGCAGGACAGCCTGGGCTCGCGCAGCAAAGCTATCGGTATTGCCCGTAACGTGGGCGCCCAGTACGTGCTCTATTCCAGCGCGACCGGTAACGTTAACTCCCCGGCGCTGCAAATGCAGCTGATGCTGGTTCAGACAGGTGAAATTATCTGGTCGGGTAAAGGTGCAGTTCAGCAACAGTAACCTGACGCGCGACACGCTGCTGTCGCGCTTTTTCCCGCAGTATCGCATCATCGCGCCGCCAGCCCACGCCGGGTTGAGCGGCGCGAGCTGCATTATCGAACATGCAGGGCACCGTCTGGTGCTGCGCCAGTGCCATGCCGGGCTGGCAACGCCTGCCCATTTTCGCCGTCAGTACCATGCCCTGCGCCATCTTCCCGCCGACATTGCTCCTCAACCGCGTTTTTACAGTCCTGGCTGGATGGCGGTGGATTATCTGGCGGGCGATATCAAAACCACGCTGCCCGCCGCACCTGCGCTGGCCGCAATGCTGTATCATCTCCATCAACAGCCGACGTTCGGCTGGAGCATCACCCTGACGCCGCTGCTGGAACAGTACTGGCTACAGGCCTCGCCCTCCCGACGCACGCCGCTATGGCTGAGATGGCACAAGCGCCTGCTAAAACGAGGAGAGCCGCGCCCGCTGCGCCTGGCGCCGCTGCATATGGACGTTCATGCGGGTAATATCGTGCATACCGACCTCGGCAGTCGGCTGCTGGACTGGGAGTACGCCGGTGATGGTGACGTGGCGCTGGAGCTTGCCAGCGTCTGGACCGATGGTGACGCCGGGCGTCAGGCATTGCTCGCCGCCTATGCAGAGGCCGCACAGCTTGACCTGACGCAGCTGCAACGACAGGTGAAGCGCTGGCGCCCCTGGGTGCTGATGCTGATGGCGGGCTGGTTTGAGCTGCGCTGGCAGCAATCACAAAACAAACAATTTATAACCCTGGCCGATGAAGTCTGGCGCCAGTTAGCAACGAGAGAATAAGAGAGGTTCGTGTGGGTCCGGTCATGTTGGATGTGGAAGGTTATGAGCTGGATGCGGAGGAGCGCGAGATCCTGGCGCACCCGCTGGTGGGTGGCCTGATCCTGTTTACCCGTAATTATCACGATCCGGCGCAGCTGCGCGAGCTGGTTCGCCAGATCCGCGACGCTTCCCATCACCGGCTGGTGGTGGCGGTGGATCAGGAGGGGGGCCGCGTGCAGCGTTTCCGCGACGGCTTTACCCGTCTGCCGGCTGCCCAGTCCTTTGTGGCGCTGCTCGGCCTGGAAGAGGGCGGCAAGCTGGCGCAGGAGGCGGGCTGGCTGATGGCCAGCGAGATGATCGCCATGGATATTGATATCAGCTTCGCCCCGGTACTGGACGTGGGCCATATCAGCGCTGCCATCGGCGAGCGTTCTTACCATGATGAACCGCAGAAGGCGCTGCAGGTGGCGACCCGCTTTATCGACGGAATGCATGAAGCGGGGATGAAAACCACGGGTAAACACTTCCCGGGACATGGTGCCGTCACGGCGGATTCCCATAAAGAGACTCCGCGCGATCCACGGCCACAGGCGGAGATCCGCGCCCGGGATATGTCGATTTTCAAATCGCTTATCAGCGACAACAAGCTCGACGCCATCATGCCTGCGCATGTGATCTACCCCGATGTCGATCCCCGTCCGGCCAGCGGCTCGCCGCACTGGCTCAAAACCGTTCTGCGTCAGGAGCTGGGTTTCAACGGGGTGATTTTTTCCGACGATCTGTCGATGGAAGGGGCGGCGATCATGGGCAGCTACGCTGAACGGGGTCAGGCATCGCTGGACGCGGGTTGCGATATGATCCTGGTCTGCAATAATCGTAAAGGCGCAGTGAGCGTGTTGGATAACCTGTCGCCGATCAAGGCTGAACGTGTTACACAATTGTATCATAAAGGTTCTTTTAGCCGTCAGGAGCTGCGGGATTCCGCACGCTGGAAAACCGTGAACGCGCAGTTACAGGCGCTTCATGAGCGCTGGGAAGCGCATAAAGCGGGGCAGTAATCCCTCCTGACAAGCGTAGTGTGGCGAGGATACGATGATCATCTATTTGCACGGTTTTGATTCGAACAGTCCCGGTAATCACGAGAAAGTACTGCAGCTGCAGTTTATCGATCCGGATGTGCGTCTGATTAGCTACAGCACGCGCCATCCGAAGCATGATATGCAGCATCTGCTGAAAGAAGTGGACAAAATGCTGCAGCTGAACGTTGACGACCGTCCGTTGATTTGTGGCGTCGGCCTGGGAGGGTACTGGGCTGAGCGCATTGGGTTCCTGTGTGATATTCGCCAGGTGGTGTTCAATCCTAACCTGTTCCCGAACGAGAACATGGAAGGCAAAATCGACAGGCCGGAAGAGTATGTTGATATCGCCACCAAGTGCGTGAGCAATTTCCGTGAGAAAAACCGCGATCGCTGTCTGGTGATCCTCTCCCGCAACGATGAGGCGCTGAACAGCCCCCGTGCGGCGGAGCTGTTGCACCACTACTACGAAATTGTCTGGGACGAAGAGCAGACGCACAAGTTCAAGAATATTGCCCCCCACCTGCAGCGTATCAAAGCGTTCAAGACTTTAGGATAAGGCTCATTTTTCCAACTAAGCCCGGCCACTTTCGTGAGCCGGGCTTTCTTTTTGCTAAGCTTGGGTGAATTTTAAGCGGCAAAACTTGATGCACATCAATTTTGGTATGACCAATGCACCGAACATGTTATTCTCATGACGGTTGAATGGTTTCAGTGCGGTAACCTGTTGTTAATTAAAGGTTATTTTAATAACTTTTAGTTAACAATTGGTTAATAATTTAGGGGGTCACGTTGACTACACCATTGAAAAAGATAGTGATTGTGGGCGGCGGCGCAGGCGGGCTGGAGCTGGCTACGCAGCTGGGTAAGAAGCTCGGCCGCGGTAAAAAAGCCAAAGTTACGCTCGTCGATCGCAACCACAGCCACCTGTGGAAACCGCTGCTGCACGAAGTCGCCACCGGTTCTCTGGATGAGGGCGTGGACGCGCTGAGCTATCTGGCGCATGCGCGCAACCACGGGTTCCAGTTCCAGCTGGGTTCAGTGGTCGATATCAACCGTGAAAGCAAAACTATTACGCTGGCAGAGCTGCGTGACGAGAAGGGCGAGCTGCTGGTGCCGGAGCGCAAGCTGGCGTATGACACGCTGGTGATGGCGCTGGGCAGCACCTCCAACGACTTCAACACCCCGGGTGTAAAAGAGAACTGCATCTTCCTCGACAACCCGCATCAGGCGCGTCGTTTCCATCAGGAAATGCTGAACCTGTTCCTGAAATATTCCAATAACCTCGGCGCAAGCGGCAAGGTGAATATCGCTATTGTCGGCGGTGGCGCGACGGGCGTTGAGCTCTCTGCGGAGCTGCATAACGCGGTGAAACAGCTACACAGCTACGGCTATAAAGGCTTAACCAACGACGCGCTGAACGTGACGCTGGTGGAAGCGGGCGAACGTATTCTGCCTGCGCTGCCGCCGCGTATCTCCGGCGCTGCACATAGCGAACTGACCAAGCTGGGCGTGCGTGTTCTGACCCAGACAATGGTGACCAGTGCCGATGAGCACGGCCTGAACACCAAAGACGGCGAGCACATCAAAGCCGATCTGATGGTCTGGGCGGCAGGGATCAAAGCGCCTGATTTCATGAAAGAGATCGGCGGCCTTGAAACCAACCGCATCAACCAGCTGGTGGTTGAGCCAACGCTGCAAACCACCCGCGATCCGGACATCTACGCCATTGGCGACTGCGCCTCATGCGCCCGCCCGGAGGGTGGATTCGTACCACCGCGCGCTCAGGCTGCTCACCAGATGGCAAGCCTGGCGCTGCACAACATCCTGGCCCAGGCGAAGGGCAAAACCCTGAAGAGCTACGTCTATAAAGATCACGGTTCCCTGGTTTCGCTTTCGAACTTCTCCACCGTGGGCAGCCTGATGGGTAACCTGATGCGCGGTTCAATGATGGTCGAGGGGCGCATTGCCCGCTTCGTCTATATCTCCCTGTACCGTATGCACCAGGTTGCGCTGCACGGTTACTTCAAAACCGGGCTGATGATGGTGGTTGGCAGCATCAATCGCGTGATCCGCCCGCGACTGAAACTGCACTGAGTTCTAAGCCCCTCCGCATCCGCGGTGGGGCTTTTTTAGCATATCGTTCTGCAAAACGCCCTCTCTGGGTCTAAGAGTCCTCCTAAACCAGCCAGTTTTGCGCTTGTCGCCGCATTTTTAATCCTTTCTCTGATTTGCCTGCGTACACCTTTCGTTGCAAAATTGTTACTAATAGCAATAAAAAGGAGAACGTCACATGAATAAATCCATGGTGGCAGGTATAGGGATTGGCGTGGTTGCCGCATTAGGTGTGGCGGCCGTTGCCAGTCTTAATGTTTTTGATCGTGGCCCACAATATGCGCAGGTGGTTTCGGCTACACCTATCAAAGAGACGGTAAAAACACCGCGCCAGGAGTGCCGCAACGTGACCGTAACGCATCGCCGCCCTGTGCAGGATGAAAACCGTATCGCCGGTTCCGTTCTTGGCGCGGTAGCCGGCGGGGTGATTGGTCACCAGTTTGGTGGCGGCCGCGGTAAAGATGTCGCAACGGTAGTGGGTGCCTTAGGTGGTGGTTACGCCGGGAATCAGGCGCAGGGTGCCCTGCAGGAGCGCGATACCTACACCACGACCCAACAGCGTTGTAAGACGGTCTATGACAAATCAGAGAAAATGCTCGGCTATGATGTGACCTATAAAATTGGCGATCAGCAGGGCAAGATCCGTATGGATAAAGATCCCGGCACCCAGATCCCGCTTAACGGCGACGGTCAGCTGGTACTGAATAACAAAGCATAAAAAAATCTGTTCTCTACATTTAGCTCCCCATTCGCTCAGGCTGGGGAGCTTTTTTTGCGCAAAAAAAAGACCTTAACACCGGCGCCGGTTGCGCGATGACTAAGGTCTTTCTCAGGGATACAGCAGGGTAAGAGTGGTTAGAGGTCGAATTCGTGATACTGGCGTAGCAGCAAAAATCCCGTTATCAGTACGGAAAGAAAAGCAAATAAAACTGACCCACCACATAAAACCCAGAGACCGAATAACAATGTAATTACTATTAACACCTTGAATAAAGGTAATAGCAAAATCATTTATATTCTCCTTCTGAATGTGTATAGCCAGAACTTCTCCGCCACAACTCATGCGCCTAATCATTAGCACATCAATAATCACACAATAAAGAATAGCAAACAGCAGAGCCAGGGGAGTAATTTTTGCCAGGCTTTGAGAAAGTATAGTTGAGAGGAGGGGATCAGGGCGGCAGGCCGCCCTGACGATCAGGCTTTCAGAAGTTCGGGCCACAGACGCAGGGTAATTTGCGTTATGGTCAGCAGTTTTTCCAGGCTGGCGCCTTCCCGGGCGCTGATGGACATGCCCTGTAAAACGCAGTTCAGATATTGGGCAAGTTTATGGGGATCGCTCTGGGCCGGGATCTCATCGCGCTGCTGACGCTGCTGTAAAAACCGGCACAGCGTCTCCTCCTGCATGGCATGGCGTGATTTCACCGTGTGGGCAATCTCTTCCGAAGAGGCCGCAAGCGTCGCCGAGGTATTAATCATAAAGCAGCCCGCAGGCGTATCTTTGCTGGTAAAGCAGGTCGCCACTGCGGTGAAGTAGTCTTCCAGCGCCTGTTCGACGCGCTTCTCTTCACAAAACAGCTGCGCTTCATGGCGTGCGGCGAAGCGGCTGATATAGCGATCCAGCACCGCGCGGAACAGCCCCTCTTTATTGGTAAATTCTGCATACAGCGTAGGCGCTTTCGCCCCCGTCGCGGCAACCAGGTCTGCCAGCGATGTGGCTTCATACCCATGCTGCCAGAACAGCGTCATGGCCTTATCCAGCGCCGCTTCCCTGTCGAACACTTTTGGTCGGCCACGGCTTTTCTTTTCGCAACGCGTGTCATCGGTTGTCATAGCCGTTGTACCTCTGTTGGTTTGTTGAACGACCATTATAAAAATAATCCCTTTCTGCGACCAGCGCTGAATGGATAAAAATTTATTCATCCTATCAATATGAATTTAAACGCTTTTAAAATTATTTTAATGATCGTTATAAAAATTAATTGACGTGTGACGCAGATCACATCTATCATTTTGTTATCGATCGTTAAGTAAATTCTTGCGACATCCCTTCACTTGCAAAAGGTCTTTATCATGAAAAACGTAAAAACACTGATCGCCGCCGCCGTACTTAGCTCACTCTCATTTGCCAGCTTTGCAGCCGTTCAGGTGCAGTCTACCCCTGCCGATCAACAAAAAGTGGGCACTATCGCCGCGACGGGTGGGACTAACCTGGATTCACTGGAAAGCCAGTTAGCGCAAAAAGCGGATGAAATGGGGGCGAAATCTTACCGTATCACTTCCGTTACCGGCCCGAACACCCTGCACGGTACTGCAGTGATCTACAAATAAGCATGGCTTAACCCTCATTAATGCCACTACGAAAAAAAACGCTCTGCCTGTGCAGAGCGTTTTTTGTTTGTGCAGTTTACATCGACTGGGTTACAGGATGTGGCGTCACGTCCACCGGCATACCCGAACGCGCTTCCATGGCGCGCTCCATCACCACCTCGTCAGCGCTGGCCTTAAAACCCTGCTGGGCGGCATTGAGGATAATCGGCAGGGTTTGCGGATCGTCATTCAGCTGCTTCGACAGCGGCTGGTGTACCTCCACCAGACGCACGCTGCCTGGCTCTTCCGACACCTTGATCGGCGTATTCATGATATTCACTTTGGTGCCGGGCTGGATGACACGGAACAGCGTCTCGATGTCATTGTCCCGCAGGCGAATACAGCCGGAACTCACGCGCATGCCGATGCCAAAATCGGCATTGGTGCCATGCAGCAGATACACCCCACCGTAGGCTGCGAGGCGAATGGCGTGATGTCCCATCGGGTTTTCCGGCCCGGCGGGCACCACCGCAGGCAGATCGATACCCTGGGCTTTATAGCGGGCGCGGATGTTGGCGGTTGGGGTCCAGGTCGGATTGGCGCGTTTGTCCGACACCGTAGTCACCATCGTTGGCGTCAGGGTATCGCCCCCCAGCTGACCAATGCCGATGGGGTAAACCGTGACCTCATTTTTACCCGGCGGGTAATAGTAGAGCCGCAGCTCGGCCAGGTTGATCACAATTCCTTCCCGCGGCGCGTCGGGGAGCAGGGTTTGCAGCGGGATAGTCAGCACGCTGCCCGCACGGGGAACGTAGGGGTCAACGCCCGGATTTGCCTGCAGCAGGGCCAGGAAACCGACGTTATATTTTTTGGCAATGGCTTCCAGCGAGCCGCCATCGTTCTCCACCACATGAAAACGATTTTCGCCCACCAGCCGACTGCCCGCCGGGGGCAAGGGCCAGGTATTGGCCCGGGTGGGCAGGGCAAGCGCCAGGGTCGCGAGGAGCGCAACCAACGGTATCCAACGGGTAAAACGCGACGTTTTTTTCATCACCAGAATCCATAGCAATAAAGATTATTATTATCTGAACGTTAATCGATAATTATGGCGAATGAGTGTGTCGGGAAGTCCAGGCGGATTGCAAAGAGTTGTAAATTGCGCGGGGGAAATCATGCCGGGCGACATCAACATCGCCCGGCACGGGGTCAGGCTACGGCGTTCTCTTCCAGCTGACGCATAAAGTTGCACACCCACTCCATGCGGGTTTTGCGCTCCGCCAGATCCTGAGTGAACTTCAGGCGCGTCGGGCCGTCAAGCCGGTAGTGCTGGGGCTGTTTCTGCAGCAGGCCGATCAGCCACATCGGATCGACATGGTTCTTCTCGGCAAACTCAATCATGCCGCCTTTTTCATTCCCTTCCAGCTTGCGGATCCCCAGTTTCTGCGCCTGCTGACGTAACCGGGCGATATCCAGCAGGTTACGCGCTGCATCCGGCAGCAGGCCAAAGCGGTCGATCAGCTCTACCTTAATTTCGTCGAGACCGGCCTCGTCTTTGGCGCTGGCAATACGCTTGTAGAACGAGAGGCGGGTGTTGACGTCCGGGATAAAATCATCCGGCAGCAGGGCTGGCATGCGCAGCTCCACTTCCGTTTGCTGGCTGGTGAGATCTTCCAGCGACGGCTCGCGCCCCGCCTTCAGCGCATCGACGGCGTTTTCCAGCAGCTCCATATAGAGCGAGAAGCCGATGGTCTCCATCGAGCCGCTCTGATCTTCCCCGAGCAGCTCACCCGCCCCGCGGATCTCCAGGTCGTGGGTGGCCAGCGCAAAACCGGCACCCAGATCTTCCAGCGAGGCGATAGCTTCCAGGCGCTTCTGCGCATCGGTGGTCATCGCTTTCGGATGCGGGGTCATCAGCCAGGCATAGGCCTGATGGTGCGAGCGCCCGACGCGACCGCGCAGCTGGTGGAGCTGCGCGAGGCCGAAGTGATCTGCCCGCTCGATGATGATGGTGTTGGCGGTAGGAATATCGATACCGGTTTCGATGATCGTGGTACACACCAGCACGTTAAAACGCTGGTGGTGGAAGTCGTTCATCACCCGCTCCAGCTCGCGCTCGCGCATCTGGCCGTGGCCGATGGCGATACGCGCTTCTGGCACCAGCTCCGCCAGCCGGTCGGCCGCTTTCTGGATATTCTCCACATCGTTATAGAGATAGTAGACCTGGCCGCCGCGCAGCACTTCACGGAGGATCGCCTCACGCACCACCAGATTGTCGTATTCACGGACAAAGGTTTTCACCGCCAGACGACGGGCAGGCGGGGTGGCGATAATCGACAGATCGCGCATGCCGCTCATCGCCATGTTCAGCGTACGCGGGATCGGCGTGGCGGTGAGGGTCAGAATGTCCACGTCGGCACGCATCGCTTTGATGCGCTCCTTGTGGCGAACGCCGAAGCGGTGCTCCTCATCGACAATCAGCAGCCCCAGATCTTTCCACTTCACGTCGCTCTGCAGCAGCTTATGGGTGCCGATCAGAATGTCGATCTTGCCTTCGCTTGCCTGCTCCAGGATCTGCGCCTGCTCTTTGGCGCTGCGAAAACGCGACATCATCTCGATGCGCACCGGCCAGTTGGCAAAGCGGTCGCGGAAGTTATCGTAGTGCTGCTGCGCCAGCAGGGTGGTGGGAACCAGCACCGCCACCTGCTTGTTGTTTTCTACCGCCAGGAAGGTGGCGCGCATCGCCACTTCGGTTTTACCAAAGCCCACGTCGCCGCAGACCAGCCGGTCCATCGCCAGCGGCTGACACATGTCGCTGAGGACGGCGTTAATCGCCTGGGCCTGATCCGGGGTGGTTTCAAACGGGAAGCTATCGCAGAACAGCTGATACTGCTCTTTATCGTGCTTGAAGGCATAGCCCGCTTTCGCCGCACGCTGGGCGTAGATATCCAGCAGCTCCGCCGCCACGTCGCGCACTTTTTCTGCCGCTTTCTGCCGTGCTCTGGCCCATGCGTCACCGCCGAGCTTATGCAGCGGCGCGTTCTCTTCCGCACCGCCCGCGTAGCGGCTGATCAGATGCAGGGAGGAGACCGGCACGTAGAGTTTGGCGTCGTTAGCGTACATCAGCATCAGATATTCACCCTTGATGCCACCGGCCTCCAGGGTCGTCATCCCCGCGTAACGGCCTACGCCATGCTCCAGATGGACAATCGGCTGGCCGGTATGCAGCTCCGCCAGGTTGCGGATCAGCGTGTCCGGGTTGATGGTGCGACGGCTGTCCTGCCGACGGCGCGCCACGCGCTCACCCAGCAGATCGCTTTCACAGATCAGCGCCAGATTATTGATGGTATCAATAAACCCATGTTCGGCTGCGCCGATCATCAGGTAGCGCCCGGTGCCGCTGGCTTCGTCCAGACGCAGGATCCGTTTCGGAGCCACCTTAATGCGGCCAAGCAGTTCGCCCAGCGCCTCACGACGGCCTTCGCTCTCCACAGAGAAGATCACCGGCCCGGTAAAGGATTCGAGAAATTTACGCAGGTTATCCAGCGGCGATTTATTCTGCGCCTGCACCGCGAGGTCCGGCAGCGGCTGATAGGCGAGGTTGGTGTTGGCGGCTTTATCCGGCAGGCTTTCGGTTTTGAGCTGCACGCGCGGCCAGCGTTTCAGCTCGCTGAACAGTTCGTCAGTGCGCAGCCACAGCAGCTCGGGCTCCAGCAGCGGACGCATCGGATCGACACCGCGATTCTCAAAGCGGGCGCGGGTTTCACTCTCAAAACGGTTGGCGCTGGCCTCCAGATCGCCGGTGTTCAGCACCAGGGTATTCGCCGGAAAATAGCTGAACAGGGGAGGCAGCGGCTCGCTGAAGAACAGCGGCTGCCAGTATTCGATCCCCGACGGCAGGGTGCCTTTGCTCACCTGCTGGTAGATATGCTCGGCGTCACGCTTGACGTCAAACTTATCGCGCCACTGGCTGCGGAACAGCTCGATAGCGGTTTTGTCGGTGGGGAATTCATGGGCCGGCAGCAGGTTGATGGATTCCACTTCCTCCAGCGTGCGCTGGGTGTCGGCATCAAACAGGCGCAGGCTGTCGATTTCGTCATCGAAGAAGTCCAGACGATAAGGCTGTGCGCTGCCCATCGGGAAGAGGTCGAGCAGCGCGCCGCGGGTGGCGTACTCCCCATGCTCCATCACCTGATCGACATGGCGATAGCCGGCGCTGTCGAGCTGCACGCGCAGGCCATCCCTTGAGAGGCGCTGGCCTTTTTTCATCACCAGGGCGTGACCGTGCAGATAGCTGTGCGGGCAGACGCGCTGCATCAACGTATTAACCGGCACAATCAGCACACCGCGCTGCATGGTGGGCAGCTGATAGAGCGTGGAGAGGCGCGAGGAGATGATCTCCTGGTGCGGCGAGAAGCTGTCGTAAGGCAGCGTCTCCCAGTCGGCAAGGCTGGTGACCAGTTGATCGGTGAACTGGCGGATCTCATCATGCAGACGCAGGGCGTTTTGCATGTCAGGCGCGACCAGCACCACCGGGCCCTGATGACGCTCTGCAATTTCCGCAACCAGCGTGGCGCAGGCAGCCCCGGTCAGTTCACCCAACTGGCGTTGGTCGCCCGCTTTGCCGGGCAGGGAAAAACGATTTTGTTCAGGCATGGCTTTGTCAGGATCTCTTATGGGCATATCACTGATACACAATGTCTTTATTATCCTTGATCGTTTTACATTAGCAAACCGTAACCGCACACAGGGTGAAGACGCCCCCTGAGGGGCGTTAACGCGCGGCCTGAACCGGCGTAAGACGGGCAGGCGGGGTAAAGAAGAAATCCCCTGTCAGCGAAGTGGAGAGTTTGCGGGCAGCCAGGCCCACCAGCGTGCAGAGCAGCAGGCTGGCAAACGGGTAGAACAGCACCAGGGTCAGCTCTGCCCATACCGGCCATGCGCCGCCATTCAGCTCGTGAATCAAAAACAGGCTCATCCCTTCGATAAGAATGCGGTGGGTGGTGTAAATCGCAATGGTGTTCGAGCCAATCACGTTCAGCAGATTGTCTGGTCCGACGGCGAAGCGCTGCTCCAGGCGCGAGAACAGGGTCATGATCAGTAAAATAGAGAGCAGCGACAGCGGCAGGGGCACGTTCGCGAACCACAGCACGACCGAAACCACCGCAAAAGCCGCCACCGCCAGCCAGTCGCGTCGCCACACCCTGGCCTGCATCCAGGTCATCAGCTGCACGCCGTACCAGGCTCCCAGGCTGTAATAAATCATATTGCGCACCACGCTGTTCATCCCCCACCACGGCAGCGGCATAAAGTTAATGGCGATGCTCGCCAGGGCCAGCAGCCCGACCAGCGGCAATTTCCAGCGGCTCAGCAGCTTGCAGAGGGTGAAATAGACCACCAGGGCATAGAGATACCACAGGCTGGTGCTGGCGGTGAGCATACCGGTGATAAAGCCGGTCAGCGAGTCAGCGTAGGCGGCGTTAGAGGTGGTGTTGAGCTCGCGCTCCGGTGCCAGCCAGGCGTTGAGATGGGTCAGCGCCTGCCACTGCAACACGCCCCACAGCATCAGAACCCAGACAATGCTCCAGAGCCGCTTATCGAGGCTGTTTTTCCAGTCCACCTCGTCGATATAGCGGCGGATCAGATAGCCTGAAATAAAGAAGAACACCGGCATGCGAAACGGGGCAAGATAGAGATTAAAATAGACCCAGCATTTGGCAAGCAGCGCCGACAGCGGCGAGTGCAGCGCGTTCAGATGGGGATAAAAGGTGATGACCGAGTGGTAGATCACCACCAGGCAGATGCAGAGCCCCTTTATCTGGTTAATCCATAGTGTTTTTTGTTTCATCGCTTACCGGGTCCTGTTGTTACCTTGTTCGAACGGGTAAGTGTGTTGGGCGGCGGGCAGGATGTAATGGGTAAGAGTCTGTATCCGTACGATTTTCAGAAAAGCTGCAAACAACCCCGGGCGTCAGGCTTGCGGGCAGATACGGTTATTACGCTGATTTATCGTGCTTTTTCAGACAACCGGTAAGCAAAGCTTAGGGTTTCAGTCATTTACCCTTTGCGGATTCGCTTATATACTCGTGGGTCTGCTATCAGCAAACAGACGGATTTCATGTACCAACCTGTCGCACTATTCATAGGCCTGCGTTATATGCGTGGGCGCGCCGCGGACCGCTTCGGTCGCTTTGTCTCCTGGCTTTCAACCATTGGCATTACGCTTGGCGTGATGGCGCTGGTGACGGTTCTCTCCGTCATGAACGGCTTTGAGCGCGAGCTGCAAAATAACATTCTGGGGCTGATGCCGCAGGCCATCCTCTCATCCAGCAACGGGTCGGTTAATCCGCAGCAACTGCCCGAAAGCGCCGTGAAGCTGCAGGGCGTCAGCCGTGTGGCGCCGATCACCTCCGGTGACGTGGTGCTGCAAAGCGCCCGCAGCGTGGCGGTGGGGGTGATGCTGGGCATCGACCCGGCGCAAAAAGATCCCCTGACGCCATACCTGGTTAACGTCAAACAGACCGATCTGGCTCCCGGCCAGTACAACGTCATCCTCGGCGAACAGCTTGCCGGACAGCTGGGCGTCAATCGGGGCGACCAGCTGCGGGTGATGGTGCCGTCTGCCAGCCAGTTCACCCCGATGGGACGTCTGCCGAGCCAGCGCCTGTTTAACGTGATCGGCACCTTCGCCGCCAACAGCGAAGTGGACGGCTACCAGATGCTGGTCAATATTCAGGACGCGTCGCGTCTGATGCGCTATCCGCTCGGCAATATCACCGGCTGGCGTCTGTGGCTTAACGAGCCGCTGAAGGTCGATGTTTTGAGCCAGCAAACGCTGCCGGAAGGGACAAAATGGCAGGACTGGCGCGAACGCAAGGGCGAGCTGTTCCAGGCCGTGCGGATGGAAAAAAACATGATGGGCCTGCTGCTGAGCCTGATTGTGGCGGTCGCCGCGTTTAACATTATTACCTCCCTTGGCCTGATGGTGATGGAGAAACAGGGCGAGGTGGCGATCCTGCAAACCCAGGGGCTGACGCCGCGGCAGATCATGGCGGTCTTTATGGTGCAGGGCGCCAGCGCCGGTATCGTTGGGGCGCTGCTGGGCGCCGTGCTCGGTACGCTGCTTGCCAGCCAGCTGAACAATTTAATGCCGATTATCGGCGCGCTGCTCGACGGCGCGGCGCTGCCGGTGGCCATTGAGCCGCTGCAGGTGGTAGGCATTGCGCTGGCCGCGATGGCCATTGCCTTACTCTCCACGCTTTATCCTTCATGGCGCGCTGCCGCCACTCAACCCGCTGAGGCTTTACGTTATGAATAAGATCCTGTTGCAATGCGACAACCTGTGCAAACGCTATCAGGAAGGCACGGTGCAGACGGATGTCCTGCACAATGTCAGCTTCAGCGTAGGCGTTGGGGAGATGATGGCGATCGTCGGCACCTCCGGCTCCGGCAAAAGTACTCTGCTGCACCTGCTCGGCGGGCTGGATACGCCAACCTCCGGCGACGTAGTCTTCTCCGGCACCCCGCTGAGTACGATGTCATCGAGCGCCAAAGCCGACCTGCGTAACCGCGAGCTGGGCTTTATCTACCAGTTCCACCACCTGCTGCCTGATTTTACGGCGCTGGAAAACGTGGCGATGCCGCTGCTGATCGGCAAAAAGAAACCGGCTGAAATCAACGCCCGCGCCAGCGATATGCTGAAGGCGGTCGGGCTGGGCCATCGCGGCAACCACCGTCCTTCGGAACTCTCCGGCGGCGAGCGCCAGCGCGTGGCAATTGCCCGTGCGCTGGTGAACAACCCGCGCCTGGTGCTGGCTGATGAACCGACCGGCAACCTGGACGCCCGCAACGCCGACAGCATTTTCCAGCTCCTCGGCGAGCTGAATGCCTCCCAGGGCACCGCGTTTCTGGTGGTGACCCACGATCTGCAGCTGGCGAAACGCATGTCCCGCCAGCTGGAGATGCGTGACGGGCATCTGAATACCGAGCTGACCCTGATGGGGGCAGATTGATGGCTTCACCGTTATCGTTACTTATTGGTCTGCGTTTCAGCCGGGGCCGCCGTCGCAGCGGCATGGTGTCGCTGATCTCTGTTATCTCCACCATCGGTATCGCGCTGGGCGTGGCGGTGTTGATCGTTGGCCTCAGCGCCATGAACGGTTTCGAGCGTGAGCTGAACAACCGCATTCTGGCGGTAGTGCCGCACGGTGAAATCGAGCCGGTTAACCAGCCGTGGAATAACTGGAACGATGCGCTGAACAAGGTGGAAAAAGTGCCGGGCATTGCCGCGGCCGCGCCGTACATCAACTTCACCGGGCTGGTGGAGAGCGGCGCAAACCTGCGCGCCATTCAGGTGAAAGGAGTCAACCCGCGCCAGGAAGAGAAGCTCAGCGCGCTGCCGCAGTTTATCCAGAAAGATGCCTGGGCGAACTTTAAGGCCGGCGATCAGCAGATCATTATCGGCAAGGGCGTCGCCGACGCGCTGAAGGTCAAGCAGGGCGACTGGGTGTCGATCATGATCCCAAACGCCAGCGCCGATCATAAACTGCAGCAGCCGAAGCGCGTGCGTCTGCACGTCACCGGCATTCTGCAGCTGAGCGGCCAGCTGGATCACAGCTTCGCCATGGTGCCGCTGGAAGATGCCCGCCAGTATCTGGATATGGGCAGCAGCGTCACCGGCATCGCCATCAAGGTGAACGACGTCTTTAGCGCCAACAAGCTGGTGCGCGACGCCGGAGAAGTGACCGACAGCTACGTCTACATCAAGAGCTGGATCGGCACCTACGGCTATATGTACCGCGATATCCAGATGATCCGCGCCATCATGTACCTGGCGATGGTGCTGGTGATTGGCGTGGCCTGCTTTAACATCGTCTCTACGCTGGTGATGGCGGTGAAAGACAAGAGCGGCGACATTGCGGTCCTGCGTACTCTTGGAGCAAAAGACGGTCTTATTCGTGCCATCTTCGTCTGGTATGGTCTGCTGGCGGGGCTGCTGGGCAGCCTGTGCGGCGTGGTCATCGGCGTGGTGGTTTCCCTGCAGCTGACGCCGATTATCAACGGTATTGAGGCCCTGATCGGCCATCAGTTCCTGTCGGGCGATATCTATTTTATTGACTTCCTGCCGTCTGAATTGCACTGGCTGGACGTTTTTTATGTGCTGGTAACGGCACTTTTACTGAGTCTGCTGGCAAGCTGGTATCCGGCGCGTCGCGCAAGCCGAATTGATCCGGCGAGGGTATTAAGTGGCCAGTAATTACGTCATGATTTAGCGGTTGCGAGGCCGCTGAATCAGAAAGAGGAATGCACTATGTATTACGGATTTGATATTGGCGGCACCAAAATCGCGCTGGGCGTATTTGATACCAACCTGAAGCTGCAGTGGGAAACCCGTGTCCCCACGCCGCGCGAAAGCTACGATGAATTTTTAACCGCCATTGCCGCGCTGGTGGCCCAGGCCGATGAGCGCTTCGGCGTGAAGGGCACTGTCGGGATTGGCATTCCCGGGATGCCGGAAACCGACGACGGTACGCTCTATGCCGCCAACGTCCCTGCTGCCAGCGGCAAGCCGCTGCGCGCCGACCTGACACGTCTTCTTGAGCGCGACGTGCGCCTCGACAACGACGCCAACTGTTTTGCCCTCTCCGAAGCCTGGGACGATGAGTTCCAGCAGTATCCGCTGGTGATGGGTCTGATCCTCGGGACCGGCGTTGGCGGGGGGATTGTGGTCGACGGCAAACCGGTGACCGGGCGCAGCTATATCACCGGCGAGTTTGGCCATATTCGTCTCCCGGTGGACGCGCTGGAGGTGGTCGGGCGCGATTTCCCGTTGATCCGCTGCGGCTGCGGCCAGCACGGCTGCATCGAAAATTACCTCTCCGGCCGTGGATTTGCATGGCTTTATGAACACTTCTATCATCAAAAACGTGAGGCACCAGAAATCATTGCGCTGTGGGAGCAGGGCGATGAACAGGCCGTTGCACACGTCGAGCGCTATCTCGATCTGCTGGCCGTCTGTCTGGGTAACATCCTGACCATTGTCGATCCAGACCTGCTGGTGATCGGCGGAGGATTGTCGAACTTTACGGCTATCGCCGAGCGGTTGTCCGGTCGGTTGCCGCGTCATCTGTTGCCGGTTGCCCGCGTCCCGCGCATTGAGCGCGCGCGACATGGCGATGCCGGGGGAATGCGCGGCGCCGCGTTCCTCCATCTCACCCGTTAGCCATACGAGGTTTTTATGCTGTCGCGTCGGTCACTTCGACTCAGCCGTTTTCGCAAAAACAAACGCCGCTTGCGTGAGCGCTTACGCCAGCGAATCTTCTTCCAGGATGGGGCTCTGCCAGAAATGATGGAAAAACCAAGAGTGTTGGTCCTGACCGGGGCGGGGATCTCCGCCGAGTCGGGCATTAGAACGTTTCGCGCGACCGACGGGTTGTGGGAAGAGCATCGGGTTGAAGACGTGGCGACGCCGGAAGGTTTTGCCCGCGATCCTGAGCTGGTGCAGGCGTTCTACAACGCCCGCCGCCGTCAGCTTCAGTCGCCGGAGATCGCCCCTAACGCGGCGCATCTGGCGCTGGCGAAGCTGGAAGAGGCGCTGGGCGACCGCTTTCTGCTGGTGACGCAGAACATCGATAACCTGCATGAACGCGCGGGCAACCGCAACGTGATTCATATGCACGGTGAACTGCTGAAGGTGCGTTGTTCCGGCAGCGGGCAGGTCTTTAACTGGACCGGCGATGTGACCAGCGATGACAAATGCCACTGCTGCCAGTTCCCCTCTACGCTGCGCCCACACGTGGTCTGGTTTGGCGAAATGCCGCTGGGGATGGACGACATCTACAGCGCGCTGGCGATGGCGGACGTGTTTATCGCCATCGGCACCTCCGGGCATGTCTATCCGGCAGCAGGATTTGTTCACGAAGCGAAACTGCATGGGGCGCACACGGTGGAGTTAAACCTTGAGCCGAGCCAGGTGGGCAGCGAATTTGAAGAGAAAACCTACGGACTGGCAAGCGTTGTGGTGCCGGAATTCGTGGATAAATTATTGAAGGGATTGTAGGCATATTTCCCCTCACCCCGGCCCTCTCCCCATAGGGGAGAGGGTGTAAAGTTCCCTCTCCCCTATGGGGAGAGGGTTAGGGTGAGGGGCCCAGACCGCACGAAATTAACGTCCCGCCTTTAACTTCTGATAATACTCTTCATACAGGCGGCTCGCGTCGCCGACATCGTTCTGCCACTCGCCTTTGCTGATGGTTTGCGCATCCGGGTAGAGCGACTTGTCATTTGCCACCTCCGGGCTCAGCAGCTTGCGGGCGGCGAGGTTTGGCGTCGGATAGCCGATAGTCTCTGCCACCTGTTTTGCCACATCCGGGCGCAGCAGGAAGTTAATCAGCTTCAGCGCCCCGTCCACGTTTTTGGCATTGGCCGGAATAGAGAGGCTGTCCATCCAGAAGATCCCACCTTCAGCAGGCCACACCACGTCCAGCGGCGTACCGGCCTGGCGCGCCACGTACGCTGAACCGTTCCATACCATCCCCACGTTCACTTCCCCTTCCATGTACGGGTTAGCCGGGTTATCGGAGTTGAAGGCGGCGACGTTAGGCATCAGTTTTTGCAGCTCGTGATAGGCTGCTTCAATCTCTTTCGGATCGGTGGTGTTACCAGAGTAACCGAGCTTACGCAGGGCAATCTGGAACACTTCGCGGGCATCGTCGGTCAGCAGCAGCCCGCCCTTATACTCCGGTTTCCACAGGTCGGCCCAGCTCGTTACCGATTTCGGATCCATCGCCTCGCTGTTGATCCCGATAGCCGTCGCACCCCAGATGTAGGGAATAGAGTAATCGTTATTCGGGTCAAACGGCTTGTTGAGCATCTCCGGATCGAGGTTTGAAAAATTGGTCAGCTTCGTTTTGTCGATCTTCTGGATCATGCCCTCTTTGCGCATCTTGTCGACAAAATAGGTCGACGGGACCACCAGATCGTAGGCGCCCTCTTTATAGGTTTTGAGCTTGGCGTACATGGTTTCATTCGACTCGTAGGTCGAGTAGATCACCTTGATGCCGGTCTCTTTGGTGAACTGCTCCAGCAGGCCTGGCGGCACATACTCGGTCCAGTTGTAGAAGTAGAGCGTTTTACTGTCGTCCGCGTGCGCAGCGCTCATACCCATTGCCAGAGCGCCTGCCGCGAGCAGGTGGCGTGACCATTTTTTCATTTTAACGTCCCCTGAGATTTTGTTTTATCACGAGCAATAAGCTGGCTGGCGATCACCAGAACCAGCGATAACATCAACAGAATGGTCGCCAGCGCATTCACCTCCGGTGAGACGCCGACTTTCACCATTGAATAGATCTTCAACGGCAGAATTTCATAGCTCGGCCCGGTGACAAACGACGAAACCACCACGTCATCCATCGACAGAGTAAAGCTGAGCAGCCATCCCGCCGCCACGGCGGGCATCGCCAGCGGCAGGATAATTTTGCGCAGAATGGTCATCTCGCTGGCACCCAGATCTTTTGCCGCCTCCAGCATCCGCACGTCAAAGCCTTTCAGACGGGAGTAGACCGTCACCACCACAAACGGCAGACAGAAGGTGATGTGCGAGAAGAGCAGGGACCAGAAGCCCAGTTGCACCCCCAGCAGCATAAACAGCACCAGCAGCGAAATGGCCATCACGATGTCCGGAGACATCATCACCACGAACAGCATGCCGCTGACGAAGGGCTTGCCGCGAAAACGGTAGCGGTAGAGCGCCACCGCGGTCAGCGAGCCAATCAGGGTGGCAAGAGTGGCCGAGAAGATCGCCATCGTCAGGGAGTGTTGCGCCGCCTGCAGCAGGCTGTCGTTATTCATCAGCAGGCTGTACCACTGGGTGGTGAAACCCTGCCAGTTGATGCCAAAGCGCGAGCTGTTGAACGAGTTCACGATCAGAATAATGATCGGAATGTAGAGATACGCATAAATGGCGGTCATAAAACCGCCCCGGAGCAGTCGACCGATCATTCAAGATCACCTTTACTGTTAAGCAGGCGAGACGCACGCCAGTAGATCAGCAGCATCAGGCCCATTACCAGAGTCAGGGTGATGCTGGTGGCTGAGCCGAACGGCCAGTCGCGAATATTCAGGAACTGGCTCTTGATGACGTTACCGATCAGCAGGTTTTTGGCGCCGCCCATCAGGTCGGAGACGTAGAAAAGACCCATCGCCGGCAGCATCACCAGCAGGCAGCCGGCAATGATCCCCGGCATGGTCAGCGGAACGATGATGCGGATGAAGGTCTGCATTTTGCTGGCACCCAGATCCCTTGCCGCTTCCAGCAAGGGTTTATCCAGCTTCTCAATGCTGGAGTAGAGCGGCATCACCATAAACGGCAGCAGGATATAGACCAGCCCGACGATCACCGCGCTGGGGGTGAACATGATGCGGATCGGGGTATCAATCACCCCCAGCCACAGCAGGAACTCGTTCAGGTAGCCTTTGGTGCTGAGAAAGATCTTCAGGCCGTAAATGCGGATCAGCGAGTTGGTCCAGAACGGCACAATCAGCAGGAACAGCAGCAGCGGGCGCACCTTGGTCGGCAGCTTCGCCAGGAACCAGGCGAAGGGATAGCCGAGTATCAGACACGCCAGAGTGGCAATCAGGGCCATGTTGAGCGAATGCAGCAGCACCTGGAAATAGAGCGGATCGAGCAGGCGCGCGTAGTTATCCAGCGTAAAGACCAGCGAGACGAAATGCGCGTCGTCACGGGTCAGGAAGCTGGTGGCGATGATCATCAGGTTGGGTAAAAAGACAAACAACACAAGCCAACCGACGATAGTGGCGATCACCACATTCTGGAATTTACTTGTGTTCTTCATCAGCCAGCACAACCTCCCAGCTTTCTACCCAGTTAATGACCATTTTTTGATTGAGCGAGTGGTCAAAATCAGGATCGTCTTCGTTAAAGAATTCGCTGACCATCACCATCTTGCCGTTTTCCAGCTCAACGACCGACTCCAGGGTCATCCCTTTATAGTTGCGCTCGCGAATATAGCCGATTAACCCTTCAACTTCGGTTTCGTCGTGGATCTCATCGACGCGCAGATCTTCCGGACGCAGCAGGACGTTCAGCTGCTGTCCCGGCTCTACGGCAAAGTTAACGAAGATATTGCAGGCGCGGCCTTCGACATTAGCCAGCACGCGCTGGTCGTCGAGACGTTCAATAACGGTAGCACTGAAGATGTTGATTTCGCCAATAAAGCTGGCAACAAACAGGTTTTTTGGCTCTTCGTAGATCTCGCGCGGGGTGCCGTCCTGCTCGATCTTGCCGTCGCGCATCACCACGATGCGATCGGACATGGTCAGGGCCTCTTCCTGATCGTGGGTGACAAAGACAAAGGTGATCCCGAGCTTACGCTGCAGCGCTTTTAATTCGTTCTGCATCTGCTTGCGCAGCTTGTAGTCCAGCGCGGAGAGGGACTCATCCAGCAGCAGCAGGCGCGGCTTATTGACCACGGCGCGGGCGATGGCGACACGCTGTTGCTGTCCACCCGACAGCTGGTGCGGTTTACGCTGGGCAAACTCCTCCAGCTGCACCATGCGCAGGGCATCGGTAACGCGTGGGGTGATTTCACTGGCGGGGGTTTTTTGCATCCGCAGACCAAAGGCGACGTTTTCGAAAACCGTCATGTGCGGAAAAAGCGCGTAACTTTGAAAGACGGTATTAACGTGGCGGTGTTCAGCAGGAACCTGAGTAATGTCCTGATTTTCCAGATGGATATGACCGCGGTCGACGTTTTCCAGCCCGGCGATAAGGCGAAGCACTGTCGTTTTACCACAGCCCGAGGGGCCAAGTAGTGTAAGAAATTCGCCGTTGTTGATCGTTAAATCGAGGTCGGAAATGACGGTTTTTCCGTCAAAGCTCTTACGAATTCCGGCCAGTTGCACCAACGGTGACAGTGAAGCTGGTTGTGTATTCAATTTTTGATTCAGTCCCATATCGACGCTGCAAATACTTATCGCAGCGGGGTTTGTGGTTAACCACCTTGGTGAAACGTAATGAGGGCGGACATTCTACGGGAAACCTCTGCAATCGCCAATCCTTGTTACCCATTGATAAGCTACATTTATTAGCAAACGGCGAGATAAACGGAAATATTCTCGTTTACGGGATAATAGTGACCTGACGCAATATTTGGGTTTTGATGCTTATTGATAATGTTGTCACAAAAAGTGAGGGTGACTGCATGGATAAATTACTTGAGCGTTTTTTACAGTACGTATCGCTGGATACCCAATCTAAGCCGGGTGTCCGCCAGGTGCCTAGCACCGAAGGCCAGTGGAAACTGTTACAGCTGTTAAAAAACCAGCTGGAGGAGATGGGCCTCATCAACGTGACCTTAAGCGAAAAGGGGACGGTGATGGGCACGCTACCTGCGAATGTCAGCGGTGATATTCCTGCCATCGGCTTTATTTCCCATGTCGATACCTCACCGGATTTTAGCGGTAAAAACGTCAATCCGCAGATTGTTGAGAATTATCGGGGCGGCGATATCGCCCTCGGCATCGGTGATGAAGTGCTTTCGCCGGTAATGTTCCCGGTGTTACACCAGCTGCTCGGCCAGACGCTGATCACCACCGACGGCAAAACGCTGCTGGGTGCCGATGATAAGGCGGGCGTGGCCGAGATCATGACCGCGCTGGCGGTACTGAAAAATAATAACGTCCCGCACGGCGATATCCGCGTCGCCTTCACCCCCGATGAAGAGGTGGGGAAAGGGGCGAAGCATTTTGACGTTGCGGCGTTTGATGCCCGATGGGCCTATACCGTCGACGGCGGCGGGGTGGGCGAACTGGAGTTTGAAAACTTCAATGCCGCTTCGGTGAATATCCGCATCGTTGGCAATAACGTTCACCCGGGTACCGCGAAAGGGGTGATGGTCAACGCGCTGTCGCTGGCGGCCCGCATTCATGCCGAAGTCCCGGCGGAGGAAAGCCCGGAAAAAACCGACGGCTATGAAGGCTTCTACCATCTCACTAGCATTAAAGGGACGGTGGATCGCGCGGACATGCACTACATCATCCGCGATTTCAATCGCGAAGGGTTTGAAGCGCGTAAACGCAAGATGATGGACATTGCCAAAAAGGTGGGTAAAGGGCTGCACCCGGACTGCTACATTGAGCTGGTGATTGAAGACAGCTACTACAATATGCATGAAAAGGTGATCGAGCATCCCTATATCCTCGAGGTGGCGCAGCAGGCGATGCGCGACTGCGACGTCGAACCCCAGCTCAAACCGATCCGCGGTGGCACCGATGGCGCCCAGCTCTCGTTTATGGGACTGCCGTGCCCGAACCTCTTTACCGGCGGCTATAACTACCACGGCAAGCATGAGTTTGTGACGCTCGAGGGAATGGAGAAAGCCGTGCAGGTGATTGTGCGCATTGCCGAGTTAACGGCGAAGCAGCAGTAGAGAATTACCCGGTTCACCGGGCCCATTCGTAGGCCGGGTAAGGCGTAGCCGCCACCCGGCAACGTAAAAACCACTCAGTCCTCGAAGAACCAGTACCCGCTGTTGACCAGCGCCGCCAGCATCGCGAGGAACGACGGATCTTCAAGTGCATCACCGAAATGCTCGGCGGTCAGCACCATATGGCTGGCAAGGGCTTCCAGCGCCGGACGGTGCGGGGAATCCAGCTGTTCGCCGTTGACGAAAACATCTTCGCCAATGCGCAACACGCGTAATCCACCCAGACGCGCCAGCTTGTCGCCCTGCTGCAGCGCATCATAAATTTCATCCGGCTGATACGGCGGCTCCGGCAGGGAGACGTCCAGCTCGTGGCGGGACTGGCTGATAAACTCCCCGAACCACTGGTTGAAATGCTCAGGCTTGTTGATCATATCCAGCATCATCCCGCGCAGCTGATCCAGCTCCTGCGGCAGAATATCGGCCGGATGTTCCCGGGAAGGCACCGCCGGATCGCTGAAACGATGGCTGCCCAGCTCGCGTTGCAGAACGTAATCGGCAAACCCGCTGATCATCTCGCGACCGCTTGGCGCGCGGAAGCCCACTGAATAGTTCATCGAGTTCTCAAGAGAGTAACCTTCGTGCGGGAAGCCCGGTGGAATATAGAGGATATCGCCCGGCTCCATCTCTTCGTCGATGATGCCGACAAAGGGATCGACCTGCAGCAGGTCAGGGTGCGGACAGTGCTGTTTCATCGGCACCTTCTCACCCACGCGCCAGCGGCGGCGGCCGGTACCCTGAATAATGAACACGTCGTACTGATCCAGATGCGGGCCAACGCCGCCGCCGGGCACGGAGAAGGAGATCATCAGATCGTCCATGCGCCAGTCGGGCAGGGCGCGGAACGGCAGCATCAGGGCTGCGGCGGGCTGGTGCCAGTGGTTAACCGCCTGCACCAGTAACGACCAGTTGCTCTCGCCCAGATGGTCATAGCTTTCAAACGGACCGTGGCTGACCTGCCATTTCCCGTCCTGATGGCTGACGAGACGGCTGTCGACTTCGCTCTCCATGGCCAGGCCGGCCAGTTCGTCAGGAGAGATGGGATCGACGAAGTTGGCGATGCCGCGTTTCAGAACAACCGGACGCTTTTGCCAGTAACGTTCGATAAAGTCGGGCCAGTTGAGCGCTAATTGATAATCCATATTTATATTCCGCAGGCTTTTACTTGCTCGGATTATAACGGAAGCACGGCAGCCTGCGTGTGAGAATCACGCTTTTTTCACCCAGGCGCTCAACTATCGTCGCTGGTCAGGTGCTGGCGGCCAAAAATCGCCTCCATTCGGGCACCGCCCAGCAGGCTGTCGCTGGTCTCGATCCTGCCGTCGTACTGCTCCACAATGTCGCGGGCGACCGACAAACCAACACCCTGGCCGGGACGCAACGTATCGGCGCGCTGGCCGCGATCGAAGACCTGATCGCGTTTACCCTGCGGGATCCCGGGGCCATCATCCTCAACAATAATGTGCAGCTGATCCTCTCCCTGCCGGGCAGAGACTTCGACAAACTCCAGGCAGTATTTACAGGCGTTATCGAGCAGGTTGCCCATCACTTCCATAAAGTCGTTTTTCTCGCCCACAAAGCTGATTTCCGGCGAGATATCGAGGGTAATGTTCACCCCCTTGCGCTGATATACCTTGTTCAGGGCCGAGGTCAGGCTGTCGAGCAGCGGGGCAACAGGGTGCAGCTCCCGGCTCAGGAGGGTACTGCCGGTTCGCATACTGGCGCGGTGCAGGTAGTACCCGATCTGCTGGGAGATACGGCTGATCTGCTCCAGCATTACCGGCTCCGCTTCATCGGCGCTCAGTCTGGCGCTGCGCAGGGATCGCATGGTGCTCTGCATCACCGCCAGCGGCGTTTTCAGGCTGTGGGTCAGATCGGTGAGGGTGGTGCGGTACTTATCGTAACGTTCGCGCTCGCTTTTCAGCAGACGGTTCAGGTTACGCACCAGGCTGGTGAGTTCCCGGGTGGTATTCGGATTGAGCTTCTCCCGGTGATGCTCTTCCAGCTCGCGCACCTCTTTCGCCAGCGACTCGATGGGCCGCAGGCTCCACCAGGCGGCCAGCCAGAGCAGGGGGATCACCAGCAGCAGGTTGGCGGCCAGCACGTACACGAACCAGTTCCACACCATATAAGAGCGTTTTAGCTCTACCGGAATGGTGTCGATGACCACAATCGTCAGCTGGGGCATCGCGATCGTGGCGGGGTAGATGTTTACCGCCACCGAGTGGGTCAGCTCGCTGTCGTCATCGTCCTCACGGATCTCGGCCAGCTCCTGCTGCATATTGTGATTGTCACCCACCAGCACGCTGGTGGCATCGACATTCGCTTCCAGCTCATGAAAACCGTTGGTGCGTAACCACTCCGGGCGGATGCTTTTAATCAGCCAGGGGACGTCGCGCTGGGCCCACAGCAGTTTGCCTTTTTCATCGTAAATCAGCGACATGGTCGGGCTCTGGCGATCAAGATGCTCCGGCATATCAATGCTGATTTTATTGTCTTCCCATCGAGCAAGGGTATAGAAAAGATTGCTCTCCCCGCGCAGCAGGCGAAAGGTGGTTTTGTCGAAGCTGACGCTGTAGCCCACCAGCGCCACCATCCCATAGGCCAGCGAGAGCACCAGCACCACTACCGCTGTCGCCAGCAGAAAACGAAACCGCAGCGACAGAGGCAGAAAGTGACGAAAGAGATTTTTCATTTAGCGTAATTCGAAAAGATAGCCCTGGCCGCGCACGGTGGTAATGACATCCTCCGGGTACTGCGCCTGAATTTTCTTGCGCAGACGCCCCATCAGCACGTCGATGGTGTGGCTTTCGCGCAGCTCTGCGTCAGGGTAGAGCTGGAGCATCAGGGAATCTTTACTCACCACCTTGCCGCTGTTGCGGATCAGCGTCTCCATAATGGTGTACTCAAAGGCCGTCAGCTTAATGACCTCATCATTAATCGCCAGCTCGCGGCGGGAGAGATCGACCTGAAACGGCGGGATGGAGATCACCTGCGAGGCCAGACCGCTGTTGCGGCGCATCAAGGCCTGCATGCGCGCGGCGACCTCTTCGATATGGAAAGGTTTAGTGACGTAATCGTCGGCGCCGGCGCTGAGCACTTCAACCTTATCCTGCCAGCCTTCGCGGGCGGTTAAGACCAGTACCGGCAAAGAGACATCGTGGCTGCGCCAGCGGCGGATCAGCGACAGGCCATCTTCATCAGGCAGACCCAGGTCAACGATGGCGATATCGGGAAGGTGTTCATTGAGATAGTAATCGGCTTCTTTTGCATCTTCGGCATCATCCACCTGATGTCCCATTTCCTGAAGCTGAACTTTCAGGTGATGGCGTAGCAACGCATTATCCTCAACAACCAGAACGCGCATCATCGCTTCTCCCTAATATGAATGGTCAGAGTAGTTTAACGCTGATTATGTTGCGGCGGGGATAAACATTTCGTAAACCGAAGGGGAGGAACCCTCTTTCCGGGCGGAAAGAGGGTTAAAAGCGTTATTTCAGCTCATCAACCATCGCAATCGCGCGACCGATGTAGTTTGCCGGAGTCATCGCTTTCAGACGGGTTTTCTCTTCTTCTGGCAGGGCCAGACCGTCGATAAACTGCTTCATGCCTTCGGCGTCAACGCGCTTGCCGCGGGTCAGCTCTTTCAGTTTTTCGTACGGCTTCTCGATGCCATAGCGGCGCATCACGGTCTGGATTGGCTCCGCCAGCACTTCCCAGTTGTGATCCAGTTCGTCCAGCAGACGCTCGCGGTTCACTTCCAGCTTGCTCACGCCTTTCAGGGTGGATTGATAGGCGATCAGCGCGTAGCCAATGCCCACGCCCAGGTTACGCAGTACGGTGGAGTCGGTCAGGTCACGCTGCCAGCGGGAAACCGGCAGTTTGCTGGCCATGTGCTGCAGCAGCGCGTTCGCCAGACCCAGGTTGCCTTCGGAGTTTTCGAAGTCGATTGGGTTAACCTTGTGCGGCATGGTGGACGAACCGATTTCACCGGCGATGGTCTTCTGCTTGAAGTGGTTCAGGGCGATGTAACCCCACACATCGCGGTCGAAGTCGATCAGGATGGTGTTGAAACGCGCGATGCAGTCGAACAGTTCGGCGATGTAGTCGTGCGGCTCAATCTGCGTGGTGTACGGGTTCCACTGGATACCCAGAGAGGTCACAAACTCTTCGCTGAACTGGTGCCAGTCCACTTCCGGGTAGGCGGCGATGTGCGCGTTGTAGTTACCCACAGCGCCGTTGATTTTACCGAGGATCTCCACCTGCTCCAGCTGGCGGTACTGACGCTCCATACGGTAGGCGACGTTGGCCATCTCTTTACCGATGGTGGATGGGGTCGCTGGCTGACCGTGGGTACGGGAGAGCAGCGGGATATCGCGATACTCGACCGCCAGCGCTTTGACCGCGTCGATGATTTTGCGCCAGTACGGCAGCACCACTTCTTCACGCGCGGTAGAGAGCATCAGCGCGTGGGAGAGGTTGTTGATATCTTCTGAGGTGCAGGCGAAGTGAATGAATTCAGACACCGCGTGCAGCGCCGGGACGCTGGCGACTTTCTCTTTCAGGAAATATTCAACGGCTTTTACGTCGTGGTTGGTGGTGCGCTCAATGGTTTTGATGCGCGCGGCATCTTTTTCATTGAATTCTGCGACGATTTTATCGAGGTAATCGTTTGCCTGTCTGTCAAAAGCAGGAACTTCCTTGATTGCTGCCTGCGCGGCCAGCTTTTGCAGCCAGCGTACTTCAACCTGTACACGGAATTTCAGCAGACCATATTCGCTGAAGATCCCGCGCAGCGCGCTGACTTTATCGCCGTAGCGTCCATCGACAGGGGAAACGGCGGTCAGTGAGGATAATTCCATAGTTCGCAACTCCGGGAGGTTAACAATGAGCAAGAATTTGTTTTGCCTGAGTGGTCAGGCGATTACGATAAAACATTAACTGCAGGCGGCCACCGCCGACCTGATGCCACAGCACAGCGGCACGAATACCTGCCAGCAGGGAGGCGCGCACTTTGGCCTGCACCTGTGGGCTTTGCAGCACGGCAGGGGAGCCGGTGACCTGGATACGTGGCCCCAGTGGACTGATGACATCCACATAAATGCCCGCCATGGCGCTGAGTAACGTATCGGATTGCAGCTCGAAATGGTCGAGCTGGCGCTGCAGGCCGCTAATGCGGTCACCGAGGGTGTCCATCGCCCCTTTGGCGGCATGCAGCTTGCGCTCGAGCACCATCATGCTGAGGGTATAACGCGTCAGTTCAGCGTTCAGCCCTTGACGGCTGCTGGCATTTAATACACCGAGCAAGGTTTCCAGACCGAGGCGAAGATTCGCTTCGCTACCACCAAACACGCCGAGGGTTGAACTGGGGTTCAGATCCACAACGCTGTTGAGCGAAACGTGCAGCGCGTCAGCATCGCAGTGACCCTGATGCGCCAGCTGTTGCACCAGACGGGCTGACTGGCAAATTCCCGCCAGCGCCAGGGTGATGTCATAAAAGTTCTTCGCCACACTTGCTCCTTTCTGTGTGTTATCGCATTAAACCGCGGTCAGCGGCAGGCGTTGTTCGATGATGCCGCCGCCAAGGCAGATCTCGCCGCTGTAAAAGACGGCAGACTGGCCCGGGGTCACGGCAGCAACCGGCTCGTCGAAACGCACTTCAATGCGTTCGTCGTCCAGCGCGGTCACGGTGCAGGGAATATCGGTCTGGCGGTAGCGGGTTTTCACCGTGCAGCGCAGCGTGCCTTTCAGCGGCTCGCGGTCGACCCAGTGCAGCTGTTGGGCAATCAGGCCGACGGACATCAGACGCGGATGGTCATGACCCTGCGCCACAATCAGAATATTGTTTTCGACGTCTTTATCGACGACGTACCACGGATCTTCGCTACCCTCTTTGATACCGCCGATACCCAGGCCCTTACGCTGGCCGAGGGTGTGATACATCAGACCCTGGTGCTCGCCGATGGTATCGCCATCCACACTGATGATTTTACCCGGCTGGGCAGGGAGGTAGCGGCCAAGGAATTCACGGAATTTGCGCTCACCGATAAAGCAGATACCGGTGGAGTCTTTTTTCTTCGCGGTGATCAGATCCAGCTCTTCGGCGATTTTACGCACTTCCGGTTTTTCCAGCTCGCCCACCGGGAACAGGCTTTGGGCAATCTGTTCGTGGCCGAGGGTATAGAGGAAGTAGCTCTGATCTTTGTTGCCGTCGAGACCGCGCAGCAGCTGGCTTTTGCCGTCGACATCGGCGCGGCGCACGTAGTGGCCGGTGGCGATGTAATCAGCACCCAGATCTTCAGCGGCGAACTCGAGGAAGGCTTTAAATTTGATCTCTTTGTTGCACAGAATATCCGGGTTCGGCGTGCGGCCGGCTTTGTACTCTTCCAGGAAATGCTCGAAGACGTTATCCCAGTACTCTGCGGCAAAGTTGACGGTGTGCAGTTCAATGCCAAGCTTGTCGCAGACCGCCTGGGCATCAGCCAGATCCGCAGCAGCCGTACAGTATTCCTCGCCATCGTCCTCTTCCCAGTTCTTCATGAACAGGCCTTCAACCTTATAGCCCTGTTGCAGCAACAGCCAGGCAGAGACGGAAGAATCGACGCCGCCGGACATGCCGACGATCACTTTTTTTTGGCTTTCAGACATTGGAATACTCACGACATTGAACTTCAAGGCGGCGTATTCTATCACGCGCCCCCGGCATTGACACCCTCTGTAAACGGCCAGTTAAATTCCCCGATGGTCTCCAGCGGCAGACGCTGGCCGGAGAGGTAGCTGCGAATACTCTCCGCAACCAGCGGCGAGCGCAGATTTGTCGCGTTGAGAATGGTGTCGGCATCCACCCACAGGCAGCGGTCGATGTCGCTGTCATGGGGCTCAGTGGCGCACGTTTCGCTAAGCTCGATGGCGAACAGAAAACGGATAAACGGCGTTTTGTCCGGGGCAATCCACTGATGCAAACGGATGAAATGCTGGGGCTTAGCCTGAATGCCGGTCTCTTCCCACAGCTCGCGCTCTGCCGCCTGAGCCAGCGTCTCGTCGGCTTCAAGATGGCCCGCAGGCTGGTTCCACAGCGCCTTGCCGTTGATGGTCTCTTCCACGACTAAAAATTTGCCCTGGGCGTGCACAATGGTGGCCACCGTGACATGCGGCTTAAACATGAGGCTCTCCTTGTTGAGTAACGTCCCGCCACTCACCGTTGGCGAGGCTATCCAGCGTATAACTGCCCATGGCGTAGCGGATCAGGCGCAGTGTCGGATGGCCGACATGGGCCGTCATGCGACGCACCTGGCGGTTGCGGCCTTCATAAAGGGTCACTTTGATCCACGAAACGGGAATGGATTTACGCTCGCGGATCGGTGGGTTGCGCGGCCAGAGCCACTCTGGTTCATTGACCAGCTCAATACCTGCAGGCAGGGTAGGACCGTCGTTGAGCGTAACGCCTTGACGTAACGCCGTCAGCGCTGCTTCGTCCGGCACGCCTTCAACCTGCACATAGTAGATTTTGCCGGTGCGCTTACCGGGCTGGGTCAGCCTGGCCTGCAGTTCACCATCATTGGTGAGCACCAGCAGCCCTTCGCTGTCGCGATCGAGCCGGCCTGCGGCATAGACCCCCTGGACAGGGATGTAATCTTTCAACGTGCTGCGTCCGGCTTCGTCGGTAAACTGCGGCAGGACATCGTAAGGTTTATTGAACAAAATAACGCGTGTCGGCGCGCTTTGCTTGCGCGGTCTGGACGCTTGTCGTTTGCTGAATCGTTCAACCCGGTGATTTCTAAAAGAAGTTTTCTGCATGGTATTTTCAGACGTTATCAATTGCCGCATTATAGCCTAATAACGAATGCCTTTCATGGCGCCAGACATTCAGGTACTATCGATGGGCTCATTACAAATTATTAACATAAGATCAGTAACAACCAGAAGCGCTCGAAGGAGAGGTTAATGGAAAGCAAAGTAGTTGTTCCGGCGGAAGGTAAAAAGATCACCCTGCAAGACGGTAAGCTGAACGTCCCACACAATCCGATTATCCCGTTCATCGAAGGTGACGGTATCGGTGTTGACGTAACCCCAGCGATGCTGAAAGTGGTGGATGCCGCTGTTGAGAAAGCCTATAAAGGCGAGCGTAAAATTTCCTGGATGGAAATTTACACCGGTGAAAAATCTACCCACGTTTACGGCCAGGACGTCTGGCTGCCAACTGAAACTCTTGACCTGATCCGTGACTACCGCGTTGCCATCAAAGGCCCGCTGACTACGCCAGTCGGTGGCGGTATTCGCTCCCTGAACGTTGCTCTGCGTCAGGAACTCGACCTGTACGTTTGTCTGCGCCCGGTACGTTACTACCAGGGTACGCCAAGCCCGGTTAAACACCCTGAACTGACCGACATGGTTATCTTCCGTGAGAACTCCGAAGATATCTATGCTGGTATCGAGTGGAAAGCGGACTCCGCAGAAGCAGAGAAAGTGATCAAGTTCCTGCGCGAAGAGATGGGCGTGAAGAAAATTCGCTTCCCTGAACATTGCGGTATCGGCATCAAGCCGTGCTCCGAAGAAGGCACAAAGCGCCTGGTTCGTGCAGCGATCGAATACGCAATCACCAATGACCGTGACTCTGTGACCATCGTTCACAAAGGCAACATCATGAAGTTCACCGAAGGCTCGTTCAAAGACTGGGGTTACCAGTTGGCGGCGGAAGAGTTCGGTGGTGAACTGATCGACGGCGGCCCATGGCAGAAGATCAAGAATCCGAACACCGGCAAAGAGATCATCATTAAAGATGTGATCGCCGATGCGTTCCTGCAGCAGATCCTGCTGCGTCCGGCTGAGTACGACGTTATCGCCTGTATGAACCTGAACGGTGACTACATCTCCGACGCTCTGGCGGCGCAGGTTGGCGGTATCGGTATCGCACCAGGCGCGAACATCGGTGACGAGTGCGCGCTGTTCGAAGCGACCCACGGTACTGCACCTAAGTACGCGGGCCAGGACAAAGTGAACCCAGGTTCAATCATCCTGTCCGCAGAAATGATGCTCCGTCATATGGAATGGTTCGAAGCCGCAGACCTGATCGTTAAAGGTATGGAAGGCGCGATCAACAACAAGACCGTGACCTATGACTTCGAACGTCTGATGGAAGGCGCTAAGCTGCTGAAATGTTCAGAGTTTGGTGACGCGATCATCGAAAACATGTAATCCAGATTTCGGGTTGTATGCGAACGGGAGCCAGTTGGTTCCCGTTTTTTATTATTAGCTTTTGAACGGTTATCAAAAATTTATCAAAACAAGTTATCAAAACCCCACCCCAAAATCCTATATCGCGATTGTCGTCCAGTCCTTCCCGCGGTCGTCGTTGTAGCGATCGGTCTGCTGCTGTGACTTGTGGCCGAGCAACTTTTTAGTGTCAATTCCCTGTTCCTTATAAAGACGTTCCGATAGCGATCGCTGCTCATGGAATGTCGCCGGCGTTCCTTCCCTCCAGTCGATCCCTGCCTTATCCCGGGCCTTACTAAAATTCATTGTGAGCGTGTTCGCTTTAACCTGGGCACCACGCTCTGCTTGCGAAGTGGCCCTGAAAAAATGGACGAGGTAAGGGCTAACCGCATAATCCCGACAGCGCGATATAACATCCCGCAAACTCCAGTTAATGGCGTTCAGTCGGAGCGATAACGGGATCGCGATTTTGCTTCCCGTTTTCTCCTGAATAATGTGCAGCTGGTCATCCCAGACATCGCTAAATTTCATCCTCGAAATATCACCCAGGCGTTGGCCGGTTACTAAAGCCAGCAACATAGCATTACCCATATACTGGTGGTTTGCGTCTGCAATCTCGAATATCCGCTGCCATTCCTCAAGGCTAAGTCGCTGCCGGGTGATTCTACGTCTGGGCTTTTTAGTGGCTGACGCAGGATCGTAACCCGGGGGAACTTCACCTGCGTGTTGCGCTTCTTTAAATATATCGACCAAAACGGTTCGAATAACCTGAGCCATTCTCGCCTGACCCGCCGCAATATATTCATCAAGAATTTGGGCGATATCGCGTACATCAACGGATGGCAACAGTTTCATACCAACACGTTCACGCAGTAGAGTCGCTGGCTTATTTTTTTGTTTGAATGTGTTTAATTTAATGTCACCTGAAGCCAGGCGCTCTTCCTGAATTTTCCAGTATCGGTCGAGCCATGTTGAAACCGTGATCGCTTTGCCTTTGCTTGTGGCGATCCTGTCACTGATCGCCAAAATCTGCCGGCTTCTCTGTTCTGCCAGGCGCGCGTTTGCCTCAGTAGCAATCGCGATGGCATCCAATTCGTCAGTGCCCAGCGCATGGAACTTGCCGGTGACTGGATGTTTATAGCGCCAGTAAACCTTGTTCACCTTCCTGCTGTAGAGAGGGTAAAGGTTCGGTACAGAAACATTGTTTTTACGTGGTCTGGCAGCCATCGTTCAAAATCCTTTGCAGCAATATGGAGTCGTTCTTCTTAACTACCGGCGCGGTCAGTTCACCTACCAACTCAGCATCTTCACGAACGCGCCATAAGCGGCCCTGCTTCATTGCTGGTGGAGAGAACTGATTCTGTTTCGCATAACGTCGAAGTGTCGACACGCTTGGAGGGTTGCTTCTGTATTTTTCAGCGGCCCACTCTTCGAGAGTTAACATCTGGATCATATGCTTTACCCCATAATGGCCCAGTAATGGGCCATTGGCTGAAATATTGTAATCAGATTGCTGTCAGGCGCTGCCAGATAGCGGATACGTATTTGACCTGGTGGCGGGCGTCCGCCAGGGCATTATGCTGATCCCCCTCGAGAGGAATGTCGTAGCGCGAGTTCAGCCCAACAGCTTTGCCCAGTTCGACAACGGTACGCACGTCCCGGTAGTTCCAGTGCGGGATCGGGAATGGCGTGTCGGCCAACTCGAATGCCGCCTCCAGAAGAGAGCAATCAAACGAACTACCATTCCCCCAGAGCTGAACGGTCTTCGATCCGTTAGCCGCGTTTTCAGCGATGAAGTCGAGGAATTGCTCCAGCGCTTCCACCAGACCGACCGTATCCTCTACCACGATTGCAGATCGGGCTTCTGGCGATTGCTTCAGCCACCAGAGGATGGTGCCGGCATCTGGCCTGGCCCCGAATGACATCGAAGATTCAAGGTTAATTACCTGATAATATTCAGCACCGGTTTTCCCGCTGACAGGGTCAAAGAATACCGCCCCCACTGAGACAATCGGTGCGCCTGGTTTTTTACCCATGGTTTCGAGATCCACCATCAGGTGCGTGAACATGGTTTCAGAGTTTGAGGTATCAGGCTCCAGCGCTTCCAGTTCCTCTTTCAGGTCTGTTTCCATCACCATATAGGTTGCATCGCCAACCGTGGCGCCACAGTCAGGGCAACCGCCGCCACCTTCGGCACCACAGCCAGTGCAGACGGTTCCCGCTACGGCATTTGTTTGCGCAGCAGTTGCATCAGCGCTTTCGCCTGGCGGAACCGCGTCAATACTTTCTCCTTCCTCTGGGTCAGTCTTTTCCATCTGCACATCGCTGGTGGTCTCCTCATAAACGGGTGAACGGTCATCATTTTCTGGTTGGTTTTCGTTCATCAGGCCTTCGATGGAGAACATGCCTCCGCCGAGGCCCGCGACCTGCGGCTGACTGTTGGCCTCATCCGCACGACGGCGTGCTCCCTCTTCACGTACGCGTTTCAGGTTTTCCTCGTGAGTGCAGAGGGGGGCTCGAGAAGATTTGTCATCTGCAGGATTGATGGTTATTTCATTCTCAACCTGAGCAGCGGAGGCTGCAGGGATCGGCAGCAGTTCGGTTGCAGCGTTAAACTCAGCCGTCATTGTCTGGTTCACGAACTCAAGGTGAGCCGCAGGCGTCAGATGGATATTCTCTGGCGCGATGCGCACCAGATTAAAGATGGCTGTGCGGTTCACTGCCAGAACGCCGGGCTGGTTGCGCAGAATTTTGCTCCACGATTTCCATGGTTCTTCTTTTTTCTCGATGATTTCTTTGGCGCGGCGGGCGATGCTGCCCGGGATTTCTCGGTAGTTGAAGTCCATCGGCAGCAGGGCGCTGGCAATCTCCAGATCGAGGGTATCCAGAGTGTGATGCGCGCCTTCACCGCGATCAGTGACATACCCGCTGTCGGCATTGGTACCAGCGTCGGTGCGCTGCACGTGATTGATGCGGTTGCCGGTGGCCCATTCGCGCGCCAGGATCCCGCGGTCGATATATGGGGTTGCTACCCAGGCTTTAGTGAACTGCAGCAGCAGGCCCAGCTCATGGCGTTTTTCTATGCTGAACACTCTGCGAATGGCGGCGGTATAGCGCCAAAGGTCTTTGGTATCGAAAGCCTTAACTTCTGCAAAGTTTTCAGCGGCGAGCAGCAGATCCTGGACATAACCATTGTCGGTATCCATTTCCAGTGCGTAGAGCTCTGCATTCTCGCTGCGGGTGATGTGGTGGCGCAGTTCGTCCACCGTCAACTGGGCAAGCAGCTGTTTGCGGAATGGCATTTTGCAAACGGGGTAGTGGGCACCACCATCATCGTGTTCGCTGATCTTCAGGCCGTACTCATACAGGGAATTAGGCACTTCTGTAGCAGCGCTACTATTATCTAAGATATCAACAGATGTTTTCGTCGTGTCAGGGGAGGAGGCATCACTGGTTGTCACCGGGGCGAGGGTGGTTTCACCCTGAGATGCGGCGGCGGGGATCGCGTTCCAGGTGCGCTGGTCTTCGGCCAGTTCGTAGCGTTCGCACCAGGTGTAATCGATGGTGCTTTCTTCCGGCAGGTCATTGAACACTGGAAAATCTGTGCGGATCGGTTTGAGGTAGTCTTTTCCACGACCTGTTTCGATACCTGCATCTTCCAGTTCAACATCAAGTTGCAGCGCTGCGCGCGATTCGGTTTTGGCTGTAAACCAGATTACGCCGTCAGGTTTGCCCGATTTCTGGGTCGCCTTAATATGATAAAAAAATTCCATCTTGGAGCCTCGTTTGGGTGTAAGATACCCAACAGCTAATGAACGCTGCTTAGGTAGTGGTCATTGGTCAAAACTCGATTCCGGAAAGCTTTGGTCGGCTGACCGGGTACTTAACCCGCCTTGCGCGGGTTTTGTGCTTATTGGGCGCTGGGCTTGTTCGCCAGCTGAGAGATAAGCACTCCATCAAGTGCATCAAGCACCGGGTCGAACGTGGTATTCGACGGGATCTTGCTGACTGCGCGGATGACTGCTGAAACTGAGATATCACCTTCACGAAGGCTATAGCCGCCGCCCGGCCCTCTGTGCGAGGTGACCAGCTTGCCGCTGCGCAGCCGCTTAAAAATTTGCTCCAAGTAGGAAACCGAGAGCTTCGATTCTTTACTCAGTGTGGCGAGGGGTACTGGCTTGCCGCAGTAGATTCTTTCCAGAACCGCAACAGCCTGGACAGATGCCATCACTCGTTTCATTCCAAATTCCATTGTCTATCCCTTCACCGGATCCCGGCCGTAGCCAGGGTTATCTTCAATAGCATCCTGCAGAACCAGAATCGCTTCGCTGTATGGAAGGGTCAGTGCCAGCCTAATCGCCGTCCCGAACGTCTCTGCTACCAGTTCAAACTTCTGAGCGAGGCGGTTCGCTTCCTCGGTCTGCTCCTCAACAGCCTCCATTTCAAACTGGTGCTCCTGCCAGACTTCATCCATAACGTCTTCTTCAACTTCACCGCGCAGCGCTTCTTTAACTTCAAGAACAGGCAGGATGCCGATTAACTCCTCTGCCGGTGCGGTGCTATATCGCAATGCCAGTTCGTTCGCTGACATAAATCCTCCGGAAAAAAGGCCCGCCACGGGCGACGGGCAAAGAGAACTTTTCCAATTTAACCAGAACAGGTCATCGACTCCTCTCTGGTTGAGATGGCGGGATTACCATCACGATGCCATATGCACCTGGCATCAGGCTGGCAACAGCCATTGGTCGAAACTCGATTAAAAATGTAACGCTGGCTGTTGGTCGTCAGCCGATTTGTATGGGTAACACTGTCCTTTCACGTGCTGCTCTGCGGCAGCTGCTTCACAAACCGCCTCGGTCCTATGAACGCCGAGCATGATGTCTGAGCATTCCCCGGTGAGGGCGCAGACGGTAACGATTAAGGCGAAAAGCGAGTTCATGCGTTGAGCTCTGGGTTGCCTTTCTGCGCCATGAAGTAGCAGAACTTGCGGATCAAAACTTCAAAGATGTTGAGGCGAATAGCCTGCTGCCCAACTGGGTTACGTGCGTAGTCGATCATGATTATCTCCTTATTGCCATTTACGTCTGGCCGACGGAACGGTAAAGCCTGCTGCGCGTTAGTTTTTGTCATCTCATCCGGTGTTTCATATGCCGCCGGCAGCTACTACGTGGGCGTCCTGCCTGGATGACTGAATTTGTGAAATCAGACTACAAATAAATTTGTCATCAGTCAAACTGATTATGACATATTTTATTTCAATGATTATTTTAGAAGGGATTTTAGGTTGGCGAGACACAAAAAAAACGCCGCTAAAAGCGGCGTTTTTGTTCTTTTTTAGTCTTTGTTCGGGGTCGGTTCTATTTTTCTCTTGCTCAAGAACTCTGCCATAAACCTATCGAGCTCTTCGAGGCGATCACTAGCCGACTGAACGAAGCGTGTTTGTTCTACCTCTGGGAGTTGATCAAACACCTCTAGTAAAGCAGCCTGCTTTTCAGTTAACACAGTTTTGCTGGCTGTAGTGGCCTTAAGTTGAGCCTCTTCTTCATCAGTCATGAAGAACCAATACAGTGGTTTTCCAAGGGCTTGAGGAAATAATGCAAGCTTTTCCTTGCGAGGAAAGTTACCTGTATTACACCAGTTACTGACTGTTTGAGAATTGACGCCAACTCTCCTGCCTAACTCAGATTGAGATATGCCAGCTTCCTCAAGAGCTCTTAATAGTCGTTCTTCGAAGTTCATATTCGGATCCAAATTAAACCTATTAGCAAGCATACAAAGTTTCTTTTCAGTTGTGACTGATTAAGTTTCTTGACATTGACAAATTATTTATCAATTATGTGATTCCTAAACTAGGAGGAACCATGAACGAAGCCATTCAACAAAAAATTATTTCTTTGTGTGGAAGTCAGTCTGAACTAGCTCGCCGCCTGGGTAAGAACTCGCAGACAGTATCAGTCTGGTTTCGCACTCAAGTTGCCAGCACTGAAGTTCTTAATGCCTGCAGGGCTCTGGACTGGCAGGTAACTCCGCACGAGTTGCGCCCTGATCTCTACCCGAACCCCACTGATGGTTTGCCTCAAAAGGAAGCCTAATCATGCAATCAGTAACGTTTGAACATCTTAATAGGCAGAACGCCGCTTCGCTGAAAACAAGAAATCAGATTGAGCATCGGCGCCGGGACTCAACGCGCCATCGCGCGATTTTGTCTGCCGTTCGTGAGTGGGAGGCAACTATCCCGGGCCAGGCGCAGGACGTGGTTACGAAGCTGGTGGCCGAGCAGTGGGCAAAAGACGGCGGGCGGGGGATCACCGTGAACAAGCAAAACCTCTATCGCTACCTGAAAAACGAAACCAACTCCAGCAAGTATACGGCTCACGTCATGCAGCTCTCAAACGCGATCAGTTTGGCGATGCCCATCGAGATAGCCAGAAAGCATGGACTTCGACAGGGCAAAACCGATATCGAGCTGGTGGCCGAAGCGATTAAAGAAACTGGCGAGCACCATCAGGCCAAGCTGCTTGGCCTGCCGACCAAGAAGCAGGCGAAAGAGGGGTTCGAAAACCTTCTCGCCAACGCAGCACTGCTACCGGGAGAACTGGCTGGTGTGGTGATCGCTCATCTGCAGGCGCTGGCTCCGCTATTTACGTAATCGAGTTTTGACCAATGACCATACGACCCGGTACGCCGGGCAACAGGAGTAAACATGGCAGCGCTGCCCTATATGCAACTTTACATTGCTGATTACCTGGCGGACACCATGCATCTGTCTACGGAAGAGCACGGCGCTTACCTGCTGCTGATGTTCAATTACTGGCAGACAGGTAGACCCATTCCAAAAAACCGGCTGGCAAAAATAGCACGGCTGAGCAACGACCGTTGGAACGCCGTTGAACCTTCGTTAAAAGAGTTTTTTAACGACAATGGTAGCGAATGGTCGCAAGAGCGGATTGAGAGGGATCTGGAGGCTGTAAAAACTTCGCTCAGTCAGAAGTCCGCAGCAGGAAAAGCATCAGCACAGGCGAGAAAGGCCAAAAAAGAGACCAAAAGCCAACGGAACGACAACGGGTGTTCAACGGGCGTTGAATCACCGTTGCAACATGAGGCCAACGGAAACCCAACTAATACAGATACAGATACAGATACTGAAGTGGTTTACTGAATTTGGCCACCTGAACAGAGGTGATATGCTCACCTCAGAACAACACAGGTGCCATAATGAAAAAAAGAAATTTCAGCGCAGAGTTTAAACGCGAATCCGCTCAACTGGTCGTTGACCAGAATTACACCGTGGCAGATGCAGCCAGCGCTATGGATGTCGGCCTTTCCACAATGACGCGATGGGTGAAACAATTACGTGATGAGCGGCAGGGAAAAACACCAAAAGCCTCCCCCATTACCCCGGAACAAATTGAAATCCGTGAGCTCAGGAAAAAGCTACAACGTATTGAAATGGAAAATGAAATATTAAAAAAGGCTACCGCGCTCTTGATGTCAGACTCCCTGAACAGTTCTCGATAATCGGGAAACTCAGGGCGCGTTATCCTGTGGCCACTCTCTGCCATGTGTTCGGGGTCCATCGCAGCAGCTACAAATACTGGAAAAACCGTCCTGAAAAGCCAGACGGCAGACGGGCTGTATTACGCAGCCAGGTACTTGAACTGCATGGCATCAGCCACGGCTCTGCCGGAGCAAGAAGCATCGCCACAATGGCAACCCAGAGAGGCTACCAGATGGGGCGCTGGCTTGCTGGCAGACTCATGAAAGAGCTGGGGCTGGTCAGTTGCCAGCAGCCGACTCACCGGTATAAGCGTGGCGGTCATGAGCACGTTGCTATCCCGAATCATCTTGAGCGACAGTTCGCCGTAACGGAACCAAATCAGGTGTGGTGCGGTGATGTGACCTATATCTGGACGGGTAAGCGCTGGGCGTACCTCGCCGTTGTTCTCGACCTGTTCGCAAGAAAACCAGTGGGCTGGGCCATGTCGTTCTCGCCGGACAGCAGGCTTACCATGAAAGCACTGGAAATGGCATGGGAAACCCGTGGTAAGCCCGTCGGGGTGATGTTCCACAGCGATCAAGGCAGTCATTATACGAGCAGGCAGTTCCGGCAGTTACTGTGGCGATACCGGATCAGGCAGAGTATGAGTCGGCGTGGAAACTGCTGGGATAACAGCCCAATGGAGCGCTTCTTCAGGAGTCTGAAGAACGAATGGGTGCCAGCGACGGGCTATGTAAGCTTCAGCGATGCAGCTCACGCAATAACGGACTATATCGTTGGATATTACAGCGCACTAAGACCGCACGAATATAATGGTGGGTTACCACCAAACGAATCAGAAAACCGATACTGGAAAAACTCTAACGCGGTGGCCAGTTTTAGTTGACCACAACAGTTCAGACTGGACCTGTCCACCAAACAGGACGCGACGAACTACTTCCTGATTGACTGGGTGGCAGTAGGGCGGCCAACACCGGGGGCCGGGATGGCGGCGCTGCAGCAGGAAACGACAGCCCGTGTAAGGGGTGATCAGGCGGAGGCCACGGCACGTGAGACGCTGGCGACGCAGATCCGGGGTGGTTATACCGGTGACGACCCGTCGAAGCTGGCATCGGGCCTGCTGTACACCGAACGCCAGGCGCGCATCACCGCGCAGGAAGCAGAGGTGACAGAGCGGAAGAAACTGGAATCGACCGTAAACGATAACCATGCAGCCGTTACTCAGGAGCTGGCGACGCTGACAACGGAGCAGGAGGCTCAGGCCACCACGCTTTCCAGTCTGCAGACGACGGTTGGCAAAAACACCGGTGATATTACACGCATCGATAAAGCGGTCGTTGATAACAACAAAGCGCAGACTACCGCGCTGGCTGCAGTTAAGGCCACGACCGACCAGAATAAGACGGATATCAGCACGGAAACCACGGCCCGCACGGATGGTGACAGCGCGCTGGGCCGCCGTATCGACAGTCTGAAAGTTGACGTGGACGGTAACACGGCCAGCCGGGACGCAGGGATTATCGGCAACGTTACCAATGCTCTCGCCAGCTTCACAGCGTTCTCGGATCAGCGCGTTACGTTCGCCGTTGGCGAAACGAAAACGATGGCCGAGATCACCGAAGCCCGGAAGACTGCAGCTGATGCCACAAGCGCCGTGGCGGAGCAGGTCACCTCGCTTAAGGCCACGGTTGAACAAAACGGCCAGACCAACGCTGCGGCCATTACGCGCATTGATAAAGCCGTTACGGATCTGGAGAGCGCCACGGCGACCAGCATTCAGCAGGTGACGGCGGCTATTGGTGATACCAACTCCGCAGTCCAGACGACCAGCCAGGCTGTTGCTGATATCAACGGCAAGCTGAGCGCGCAGTGGGGCGTTAAAGTCCAGGTGGAGGCGAACGGCATTAAACGCATCGCGGGTATCCAGCTGGGCATTGACGGTACAGGGGCCTCAAACTTCCTGATTTCTGCCGATACGTTCGCGGTTTATAACCCGACGACCACCGGTCAGGAGCTGGTTTTTGCGGCGACCGGCGGCCAGATGTTCCTGCGATCGGTGCTCATCCAGGACGGTTCCATCGATAACGGCAAGATCGGCAACTACATCCAGTCCAGTAACTGGGACGGGACCGGCAACGTTGGCTGGCATATCAATAAATCCGGGTATGCCACGTTCAACGGCGTGACTGTCCGGGGAACGATATACGCAAATGCAGGTGAGTTCAGAGGGACAGTTTATGCTACCAACGGTGAATTTAGAGGAACAGTTTACGCGACGGATGGAGATTTTCAGGGCACAGTTTATGCCAATAAGATCGTTGGTAATATTTCAGAGTCGAGAATGTATCCGGGCTTTACCCAAATTAATGGCGGCAGCTCGACAATGAATATCAACTATGCTGGAAACCCTCGCATGTCGGTCAGGGTTTCTATTTTCTTCACCATTAACTCTTATTCATCAGGAACGCGATTCTGGATTAATGGAGATGAAAAAGCCAACCGCTCGCCGGGTCAATCTTTCGGAATTTCATTTGACGTAGCGGCGGGAGCGCCTTTAACAATAACGCTCAGGGCATCCGGTAACGGGGAAATCACAACCAGCCCAATTATTGCAATCGTTACTCCGCAGGGTACAGCATTAAATTAAACCCTTACCCACCGCAAACCAGACACACCAAACCTAAAGAACCCGGCTCCGGCTGGGTTTTTCATTTTAAGGACATCACGAATGGCCACACTTGATGACGATTTAGCAAACGCCGTCACGGAAGGTTTTCGCCAGGCGCAAATTGATATCGTTAACCAGGACCTGATTTTATCGGGCTCCGGTGACGTCACCGTAACCCTTGCAGACGGTTCGAAAAAAACGGGGCCGAGCTGGTCGAAGCTGATCACAGCTGCGAACGCGGCAGGGACCAGCGCCGCCGCAGCCAAAACCAGTGAAACAAACGCCCTGGCTTCAAAAAACGCCGCAGCAACCAGTGCTACAAACGCGGCAACGTCAGAGGGGAATGCTCTCGCATCGAAGAACGCTGCCAAAACCAGCGAAACCAACGCCAAAACGTCTGAGACGAACGCGAAGACTTCAGAGAATAACGCTAAAACCAGTGAAACGAACGCCGCAGCATCACTGGCCGCCGCGCAGCTGCTGACATCCGTACCCTATGAGGCTGCGCCGTACCCGGATGTGTGGGTGCCGCTCAATGATGACATGCGCCTGCTGGCAGGGTTCGCGCCATATGACAAACTTACAATTTCCGGGCAGGTACTGGAGCTGCCAACAAAGTCAGCGACCTTTACCCGGTTAACCACTGCAACGTATTTTGATAAATGTGGTGTAATGCAGGCCGCCGCTATTAACGAGCCACGATTTGAGCGAGAAGGTTTGTTAATGGAAGGGGTAGGTACTAACTTATATACCTACTCCGAACAGTGGGGGACGGGTTCCCGAGTAACTACTACAAATAATAGTGGTGATTCTCCTCGCGGCGACAAGACGATGGCGCTGTTGGTAGAGGATACGGCGGGTGCGGAACATTATGCGCAAGACCGTAATATCAACTTAACGTCCGGTACGATATATTGTTATTCTGTATTTGTTAAAGCTCATACAAATTCTCGTCTTTTATATTTACGGGTTGCAACGGGAACTACATCTGGCGTTTTCTTTGACCCAGTTGCAGGAGCATTCGTCGGCGGTGCTGTCGGTGCGCAATACCTGGACCGTGGTTTTGATGATCTTGGAAATGGCGTTTATCGTGTTTGGATGTCGCTGACAGCTGGAGCGACTCAGAGTAGCGTTTTCCGTCTGCAACTTGCAAAAGACGGTGTAACGGCAAGTTATACCGGTGATGGTGTATCCGGTTTATATATCTGGGGAGCGCAATTAGAAGCTGGTCCTGTCCCTACTTCGTATATTCCAACTGTGGCATCCACAGTTACACGAGGGGCAGATTACTGGTATCTGTCCCCTGAGAATGTCGGATATAAAACGTTAGCAACTAAATTTAAACGTACTGTAGCTTTTGAAATTGTTGTGAAAGGTGCGGGGCCTGCATCAAGTAACTATGTTGATGTAATACGTGTTTCTGGCGTTACTAATGATATTATTTGTCGACTAAGTTCGGCAAACAGGCTTACGTCATATAGGGATGGCGGAGGGGTATTTGTACCTTACGTCGCTAACGTTTCCGGCGCCTATGTACATAAAATAGATGGAGATGAATATTCTTCGTACTTTAATGGAAACACTTCCTCCAGAACACAAGCACCAGTTAACAACACAAGCGCAGCGGGAGATATTTCAAATACGACAGGCCCTTCAGGAACTACTTTTGTTTACCATATTCGCAATCTCCGTATTTGGCATCGAGTGTTAACCCTTAATCAAATTAAAGGACTTCGTTGATGAAAGATTTATATTTGCGCTTCACTGACGCCGCTGAAATGCGTACTAAATTAAACAAGGCGGGGTTTGTGTTTGATGAGGAGCAGGGCATTCTATCTCACCCGGATATAAGTCTTGATATCATCGGAATTATTGCAGTCCCGTCTGGGATTAATAATACCGGTGAAGAAAACGAATATATCCAATACATCAACCTTCCCGGGTATCACGCCAATTTGCGCGTCATGAATGACTCGCTCGACTTATCCGGGCTGAACGACTTTGTGGTTACACCGAAAACACCGGCTCGTGTCTGGGCGTAAGGAGTTACATCATGGCATTGAGAAAAGACATAGTAGCCCTGGCTGCGGCAGACGTAAAGGCACTGAGTAGTGAGTCCGGCGGTGTCGTAAACGGCAACGTGCAGGTAACTGGCAAAATGACGGTAAATGCCGGAGGCAGCGTATTTACAGACATTCACACCAGTGCGGGAGGTGGCTGCGGGGTTAATGCGTGGCGGCCTGAATCCAATAACTGGATTGAGCTAAACAACGTCAAAAATGACACCGTAGAAGGAAATTTTGTAAATTACCTAACTGGCAGCTGGTACAACGGCGGCTGGTCGATTGGTGGCGTAAGAGGCTCCAGCACTAATATAGACAGGGTGCAAATTAACGCTAACGGTGGATCATCAAATTTAAACTCTTCTTTTATCTTTGGTGCTAACGGCAACGCAGGCGGCGGGACATGGAACAACCCATCAGATGAGCGACTGAAATACAATATTAAAACCATTGAAAACCCCATCGAGAAGATGAAGTCATTTCATGGGAAGACGTTTACCTATAAGAAAGGTGATGTTGATTCTGCAGGGTATATCGCTCAGGAAGTGAAAGAGGTTCTACCGGAGGTTGTCGGTGAGGATAACGACGGATTCCTGACTCTAAACGTCGCGGGTGTTGGAGCGCTTCACCATGAGGCAATCCTGGCACTGGTTGAGCGCGTTGAATATCTGGAAGCGAAGCTTGGTTTGCAGCCAGGCGAGGATAAGGGGCCTGAAGAGACGAGCGAACAGCCGGATGTTCAGCAGTAATTATTGATAGGCGCATTCTCGAACACTCTGAAGAGAGAAAAAAGCCCGTACGGGAACGGGCACAACTCCCTTAGTTTTGTTATCAGTCCCACGCTCAGGGCGCAGGTAAATTTCATATCGGCAGCGTAAGCCATTACTTTAGGTCGTGGGTATTGGCGCTTCGTTTAAAATCATTTAAATTTAAGCGAGGTGATTCCCCCTGTGCGGCGGGGCAATCCAGTTAACTGCTGAGTGCAGATATGCTTGCGGCTCGTATGACTGGTAACGAGTCACCTGGAGGCACCCGGCACCTACATTCTAACAAGCTATATGTTTTTGTTGCTTTCATTTGCCGGCTAAACCGCGGGCATTTTTTTCAGCCAGGCGAGGCTGTACCCCCACTCAAGATCAAGAGCAGAACTGCATTACGCTTGCAGACTGTGCAAAGAAAAGGCACAGGGTATCCATAATCGCAGAAATCTAAGCCTTATAATTTGTCAGGAAAAAACTGAAGACGAGGGTCTTTGATGATATCAGGTGCATCATTAGCCGTTTTATTTCTGCTCATCGTGGCGGCTCTTATCTGTATTTTAAAGGAGTTGATAGATATCTGGTGCGGTCACGGGGATATTTAAAGCCATATCGGATACCTTCAGCAGCGTTCTGTATGCTTAAGGTACGCCTTATGTAGGCTGTACTTTCTGAGGTTGTGGATTGTTAACTATTACTCGTTTGGTTATAACGAAACGGTGTATGTTATGAATTCAGCCATCGGTCCGGAGGCGTTATATCCGTTATGAAATTCATCTGCCCTGTTTGCAAAAGCAACCGGTTCTTTTTCACTTCCTTCAATCCCGTGCAGGATGTGCCACACGGCGCGGTATGTTCCGTATGCGGAACCCGACTGACTACCCGTTCCACTCTTCCAACGCCGCGCAAAAGGCGCTGGCCTAAACAAGTGGTTTAGGCTTCTTGTGATACAAAGCTGACCACCTGAAGCGTCGCGAGGTCTGCTAAGAGCGTATTGCAGACCATAGTTCATTAAAGCCTGGTTGTTTTATTGCATCATCAGCCATGTCCTTAAGCATTGGCTATGTTTCTTCAGGAATGCTGATTTTTCCCGTCCGCACTAGATAAACCTGAATCCGGCTTGATGTCGGTCAAAAAAGACAGTTTTATGTGCATGAAATAAATAATAATTCTTGAATGCTGGCAAAACACTGGGATAGTAGTGTTGATTATTAGACGATCGGTCAATATTATTTATTGACGACTTAACGACTGAACAGTAAACGTCCAGACAAACGAGGTAAACGTGTTTAAATCTTTATTAATCAACAAAACAGATGAACGCTATAGTGCGCAACTTGCTGAAATTGCAGAAAGTGAGCTGCCGCAAGGGGATGTAGAGGTCAATGTTGACTATTCATCCATTAATTACAAAGACGCACTGGCCATTACGGGCCGAGGGCCTGTCGTCCGGCACTTTCCAATGGTGCCTGGCATTGATTTTGCCGGTACGGTGTCCGCCAGTTCACATCCGGAATATCAGGCAGGAGATAAGGTTCTCCTGACCGGCTGGGGTGTGGGGGAAAAACACTGGGGCGGGCTGTCCGAAAAAGCACGGGTAAAAGGAGACTGGCTGACGCCGCTCCCGGCTGGCGCTAACAGCAAACACGTAATGGCAATCGGAACAGCTGGCTTTACCGCGATGCTGTGCGTCGACGCACTCCTGAATCATGGTATTAAGCCTGAAGATGGTCCGGTACTTGTTACCGGTGCCAGCGGCGGTGTCGGGAGTATTGCGGCCATGATCCTTGCATCAATGGGGTACCGCGTAACGGCGTCTACTGGTCGTCCGGAAGAAGCTGCCTGGCTCTATAAAACGGTCGGTGTGGACGAGATTATTAACCGTTCCGAGCTCTCCTGTCCCGGAAAACCGTTACAGAAAGAACGCTGGGCAGCCGCCATTGATACAGTCGGTAGCCACACGCTCTGTAATGCCTGTGCCAGTGTACAGTACGGCAGCATTGTTGCAGCCTGCGGCATGGCACAGGGTATGGAACTGATGGGGAATGTGGCACCGTTTATCCTGCGTGGCGTCACGCTGAAAGGGATTGACAGTGTCATGCTCGCGAAGGATAAAAGAGTGGCGATCTGGCAGCAGGCGGTACAGTATTTACCGGAGTCCAGACTGGATAGCCTGACCACCGTTTATCCGCTCAGTGATGCCATCAATGTGGCTGAAAAACTTCTGAATGGCGGAATTCGTGGCAGGGCAGTAATTCAGTGTAGCTAATGAGAGGGGAGCCAGGCTGCCGGGTTTGATACTCTATCATCAGGGGGCTGAGGCCCCTTTTTTACCGCGCAACCGTCGTATCCTTAGAGGGTTGATAGCGTACTGACGTTTTGAAAAAGCTCCAGAAGTCGTACACAGGCTGGGTTGAACAATAAAGTTTGGCACGCATCACGGCTCCCTCCCAACTACTCCAGAAAATGGCCGCCAGTTGTGTATCGTTCATATCGGAGAGGATTTCGCCCGAAGATAACGCGTCGGACAGGCAGGACGCCACAAGTGCCTGCCAGCGCTCAAGTATTTCCTGGAGCTGTTTGATAAAGGAAAGTGGAAGCCCCGGACTCTCCTGCATCATATTGCCAACCAGACAGCCCCGGGTGAAATTGTACTTTTTAATGCCGTCGCAGGCATCGTCGATGAAATTTTCCAGGCGCATCATTGGCGTGCCGGATGAATCATGCAGATGTTTTTTGAGTTTATGCACAAAGAAACTGTCATAGGCGTCCAGAACGGTCCGGGCATACTCTTCTTTGCTCCTGAAGTAGTAATAAAATGAGCCTTTAGGAACACTGGCATTTTTGACAATGGCATCGACTCCCGTTGAAAGAAAACCATTCTGCGTGAGCAGTTCAAGCCCGCTTCGGATCAGGTCATTACGGGTATCAGCATAGGTACTTTCTGTTTTTCGTGGCCTGCCTCGCCCACGAATTTCGCCAGTCATGGCTCATCTCCAGTATTTTATTAACGGAAAAGAATAAGTGATTTTGCGCGGAGGCTTCAATCAGTTTATCCCCAGCGGTGACGAGGTGGTCACATATGCCGACTGGACAGAGGACTGACTATTGCCATAACGCCATCGCAGGCTGCTTCAGTAAACCTGCTATTCCCATGCAATGGCGAATTCGCTATGTCCGCTCCTGGCACTTAACAGGCCAATAGATTTGAGTGGGTTAAGCACTCCTATTGGTGAAAAGTGGTTATCAAAACTTTCTGCCACTATCGCAAAAACAACGGGTTAGAAAGCAGGTCAAATTAGCCCTCAAAACTGATTTTGCGTTATCATTCTATTATAAAGTAATGGCTTACCATGATTACGTTGAACTACTGCTCCGTCACATGGAGTGGTTCGAAGCCGCAGACCTGATCGTTAAAGGTATGGAAGGCGCGATCAACAACAAGACCGTGACCTATGACTTCGAACGTCTGATGGAAGGCGCTAAACTGCTGAAATGTTCAGAGTTTGGTGACGCGATCATCGAAAACATGTAATCCGGATTACGGGTTAAACAAGAACGGGAGCCGAAAGGCTCCCGTTTTTTTTTGGGATACGGAGGAGGAATGATGCTTGATGACACTGAACTGCGCCGCATCGCTGCAGGCGATCTTTCCGAAATAACCGCAGCAGAGCTTGCCACAGAACTGCTCTCACTGCGCCAGGAAAATACCCGCCTGAAACAGCTTCTCGCGACGGAAGTAAAGCTCCCTTACGTCAGCGCAAGCCCGGTATGCGATATCGAGGCAGGGTACGCGGCAGGCGTCACGGACAGCAAAGAGGCGATACGTCGGGCAGGGTTCTTCATCGAAGGGGATGATTAAAAGATGAAACCCGGCGGGATGCCGGGTCTGCTCACATTAAAACCAGTTAAATTTGTCAGAGAGTATCAGTAACAACGAACTGGCACAAACAAGGTTAATACAAATCACGAATCTGCTGGAAACATTCATGTTATCAATACCATTAAGGCTGTTCTGGGATTGTGTTAATAAGCGTAATAGCAAAATCCAGAACGTCAAATGGCAGAATGAGGGACAAAAAAAAGCCCACATAAAGTGGGCAAGAAATACTGGAAGCAATGTGAGCAATGTCGTACTGAATACCTGAGTGTTTTGCTCAACTATTCAGTGTTGAGAAAGATAATGTTTCTCATTAACGATTGCAACCCCAATTTTTGTGCGGAACACAGGTTTGCCGACTAATTCTTAATTTTTTCGCGTGATGGTAATCACAAACTTGCATTTCTGAATCCTGTGCTAAGCTTTCTGTGTACTTGATTTGACGACAAAAACCATACAGAGAGGAAAGCAGTTATGGGAATCATATCCTGGATTATCTTTGGGCTTATCGCGGGTATTCTGGCTAAGTGGATCATGCCGGGCAAAGATGGCGGTGGATTCATCGTTACGGTCATTCTGGGGATCATCGGTGCCGTGGTCGGCGGCTGGATCAGTACCCTCTTCGGTTTCGGCAGGGTCGATGGCTTTAACTTCGGCAGCTTTATGGTCGCGGTAATTGGTGCGCTGGTAGTACTGTTCATTTACCGTAAGGTGAGAAGCTAACCCGACATTGCAAAAAAAAGACCGCCAAGTGGGCGGTCTTTTTACGCGATTTACCACCAGCCTAGCTGGCTACCGGCAACGGCCACAATGGCGACAATCAGCATAATAATCGTCGTTTTTCTCATTTATCCCCCGGGCGCAGCGTAGCCGCCGACAAAAAACCACGTTAAAAAAATCACCGCCGTAATAAAGATTACGATCGGGAACAGAATACCAAGCCGCATGCTATCACCTGTCCTGAAATGCGAAACCCGTTGAGTGTACGGGGTTAATCGATATTGAGAAAGGGCGTTTTTATTTTCCCTTTTTTATCGCTGTACATGGCCGCATCGGCTGCCCGCAGGGCGCTGTCGGCATCCAGTTGGGCCGGATCCACCTCAATCACGCCAATACTTGCGCCCGGATAAACGATATGCACATCCCCGAGCCAGTATTCACCGGCAATCTGCGCGCTCAGCTGCGTATTCATTACCGTTAATGGGATCTGCTCCCCGGTGTCGCGGTTCTGACTCAGACAGGCCACCAGGAATTCATCCCCGCCCAGCCTGCCGACGATATCATCGTCGTCGCGTCCGTCGTTCAGCCGTTTACCCACCTCAACCAGAAAGCGGTCGCCCGCCTCGTGACCAAAGCGATCGTTGATGAGCTTAAAATCATCCAGATCGATGTACGCGATGATGGCGTTACGGTTCAGATGGCGCGCCAGCGAAAAGAGGGTGGTGAGATTGTCAAAGATGGCGCGGCGGTTAGGCAGCCCGGTAAGGGCATCGGTATAGGAGTACGCAATCAGGGCGGCGTTCGCTTCACGCAGCTGATTCACCAGCGACTCTTTCTCAATGTACTGGGCGATGAGTCCGGCGAAGAGCTTTAAGACATGCTCACCGCGTTCGCTCAACTCCTGTTTGCGGGTGCTGGTGGCGCACAGGGTGCCGTAGAGCGAACCATCGGTCAGATGAATGGGAATGCTCATATAGGTGGTAATACCCAGCGCTTTTGCGGCGTCGCAGTCGGCAAAACGTTCGGGAACGCTATCGCTGTAGAAGCAGTCGGAATCGATCGCCCGTTTACACAGCGTCTCGTCCCAGGGAACGCTTAGCCCTTCCGGAATGTGCATCTGCTTGCTGTTTCTGGCGTAGAGAATGTGCTGCAGACGGGCGTTGATATCAATTTTGGTGAGGTAGGTGGACTCCATATCCGTCACCACCTCCAGCATTTCGAGCAGCTGACGCACCAGGCTTTCAAGTGATTGCTCAGTGCTGAGCGTTTCTGAAACACGGGCAAGAATAATATCCGACATGACGCTGCTCAACTCCCCTACAGATGACCTCTGTACCTGACTGTTTTGCTGAAAGATTCGACGGCGGATAGTAAAACATGAATTGAAAACATTTCATATATTCAGGCGAGGAACGACAAATTCTGGCAGGGAAAAAAGCCCCGGCGCAGGGCCGGGGAAAGTAACATCTTGATTACGGAATGATGTTCTCTGGTCAAGGCGAGAACAACCTCACTATAGCGATGAAACATGTCGGCATAATGAAGAAATCATGGAGAAAAATTCACCTGTTCACCCTGGTGACAGAGCCTTTTGGCTGAGCTAAAATCCGCACTAAGAAAATTCTTATATGCAATATTCAGACACGAGGAAGCATGTTTCAGTTAAATCCGGGCAGCCTGGCGATGATTATTGGTGCCCGCACGCCAGCAGGCCGTCGCAATATTGGCAAATCCGTTGAGCTGTTCAGCCTTTGCCATCCGGGAGAGCGGTTTTTAAATCCGGTCAACGGCGTGATGACAGAGCTGCCGCCATCTGCACAGCGCCCCCTGTGGCTGGTGACCGGGGATGTCTGGTCGGTGGATAATCAACACGGCTTTGCGTTTGTGCGCCCGGAATACCTGATGCCGCTCACGCCTGAAGAGGCGCCGGAAACCCTCGACGCCCTGATGCTGGACTGACTTACAGCTCGCGTAGCCAGGCGGCTAACACCCGCGCGTGATTCTGCTGCGGATCTTTTGCGCCGTAGAGCAGCGTCACGGTCTGCTTGTCCGCCAGGCGGGCAATGCGCCGTCCCTCATCCTCATGTAATGCCAGCTCCTGACGATAGGCTTCGCTGAAGCTGGCAAAGTCGATCGTCTCGCTATGAAATGCCTTGCGCAGTTCATTTGACGGCGCCAGCGTCTTACACCACTCATCACACGCCAGCGCCTCTTTTTTCATACCCCGCGGCCAGAGCCGATCCACCAGGATCCGGTAACCATCCCCCTGGCTGGCCTCGTCATAAAGACGTTTGCAATGAATCATTCTCTTGCCCCTCAATTTAAGGTGTTGTGATAACAACGAAAGATCGGTAGTCTGACGCGCCTTATGTTATCTGATATTTATCTGGCATAAGGATCACTCTATGGAACTCTCTCCGGTAAAAGATACCCTCCGAATTGCACTGGTCGGCGACTACAATCATGACGTGCTGGCTCACCAGGCGATCCCTCTGGCCATTGACGATGCCGCTGCGGTGCTGGACATTACCGCCGACTACGACTGGCTGGCGACCACCGAATTAACCAGCCCGGAAGACCTGGTCGGCTATGATGCTCTGTGGCTGGTTCCTGCAAGTCCGTATAAAAACACCGAAGCCGCGTTTATTGCCGCGCGCTATGCCCGTGAAAACAGCGTGCCTTTTCTGGGCACCTGCGGTGGATTCCAGCATGCGCTCATAGAATATGCGCGTAACGTGCTGGGCTGGGAAGATGCCGCCCACGCGGAAACCGATACCGAAGGCCGGATGGTGATTGCCCCGCTGACCTGCTCGCTGGTGGAGGTCGCCGATACCATCGAACTGCGCGCCAACACCCTGATCGCTAAAGCCTATGGTCAGGAAGAGATCGAGGAGGGCTATCACTGCAACTACGGCGTTTCGGCTGAGTTCGCGCAGGCGCTGGAGAAAGGCGATATGCGCGTCACCGGCTGGGACGCGCAGGGTGAGATCCGCGCCGTTGAGCTGGTAACGCATCCGTTCTTCGTGGCGACGCTGTTCCAGCACGAGCGCGCCGCCCTGGCCGGGCGTCCTGCGCCGCTGGTGCGGGCTCTGCTTCGCGCGGCGCAGAATTACTGAAGACAACTTAGCCCGGTGTGATCTCCCGGTCACGCCCGGCAAGCATACCGCACACCGCCATGATGACTGACACCAGCGCGCAGGCAAGCAGTGGGATCCGCCAGTCGCCGTTGGCATCATGGATTTTACCCATTAACGGTGGACCACAGGCGGCAAGCAGATAACCGACCGACTGCGCCATCCCGGAAAGCGCCGCCGCCTGATGAGCCGAGCTGGCACGCAGGCCGATAAAGGTCAGGCCGAGGATCATGGTGGCACCGGAGCCAAAGCCAAATATTAGCGTCCACATCACCGCCATATCCGGCATAAACCACAGCCCGGCCGCGCTCACCGCGCACATCATTGCCGCCAGTCCGGCGACACCGCGCTGATCCTTCAGGCGAAGCAGGATCAACGGCACCACAATTCCCGGCGCGGCGGTCGCCAGCTGTAACAGCCCGTGCAGGGAGCCCGCCTCGGTTTCGCTGTAGCCATGACTCTGCAGGATCGCCGGAAGCCAGCCGATAATCACATAGTAAATCAGCGAGTTGATCCCCAGAAACAGCGTCACCTGCCAGGCGAGCGCAGAGCGCCAGATCCCCCGGTTTTGCAGCGCGCGGGCGCCGCTCAGGGAACCGGCGGGGCGCTGACTCCACTGCGGAAGCCACAGCAACAGCGCCAGCAAAGGAAACGCCATTAGCATCAACAATGCCCCGTGCCAGCCCGCGCCGCTCAGGGCCACGGGCACCACCAGCGCCGAGCCCAGCGCAGCGGCGGCCCCCATGGTCAGGGAGTACGCCCCGGTCAGTTTTGCCACCTGGCCGGGAAAATCGCGCTTGATAAGCCCTGGCAGCAGCACGTTGCCCAGCGCAATGCCGCAGCCAATGACGGCGGTGCCGCCAAACAGCAGCGCCGCTGAGGGCAACGAACGCAGGGCGATCCCGGCAATAATCAGCAACAGGGCGATAAACAGGCTGCGCTCCATCCCAATACGCCGGGCGAGACCCGCCGCCAGCGGGGAGATCAGGGCAAAGGCCAGCAGGGGCAGGGTGGTGAGCAGCCCGGTCTGGGCGGTGGTCAGGGCATAATCCGTGCGGATAGCGTCCAGCAGCGGTGCGGCCCCGGTAAAGGTCACCCGCAGCGAGGTGGCAATCAGCAAAATTCCGGCGATCAACAGCGCTCGCTGTTTACCGGTGGCAGAAAGGGCAAGGGTCATGAGTATCTCTTACGTCGAAATGAGCCTACAGGATACGCATTTTCACGCTGGCTGAAATCAGGCTAAAATGACAGATTATCGCTAATATCGGACAAAATTATGATTGGCCTCGGCCTTGAGGGATACGATCCCGACAGCCAGCACGACCCGGCGGTGGCGTTTCATGTGCGCGTGGTGGCAGACGAGCAGCGCATCCCGCGCCACCAGCACCGCAAAGGACAGCTCATTCTGGCCCTGCATGGGGCCATCACCTGCGAAGTGGAAAATGCCATGTGGATGGTGCCGCCGCAGTTTGCCGTCTGGATCCCCGGCCAGCTACCGCACAGTAACAAGGCGACACCCAGCGCCCGACTCTGCTTTTTATTTATCGAACCCGACGCCGTGTCGCTGCCGGACCGCTGCTGCACGTTAAAAATTTCACCTCTGGTGCGGGAGCTGATCCTCACCCTGGCCGAGCGCAGCCCGGACGTGCAGGAGCCGGCGACCCGGCGGCTGGTGGAGGTGCTGTTTGATGAACTGCCCCGCCAGCCCCAGGAGCAGCTGCAGCTCCCGGTATCCACGCACCCCAAAATTCGCCTGATGAGCGACACCATGGCGCAAACGCCTGCCGAATGGCAGACGCTGCACCAGTGGGCGCGCCATTTTGCGATGAGCGAGCGCAACCTCGCCCGGCTGGTGGTCAGCGAAACCGGGCTCAGTTTTCGCCGCTGGCGGCATCAGCTTCAGCTGATTGTCGCCCTGCAGGGGCTGATTAGCGGGCAGTCGGTGCAGCAGGTGGCGCATCATCTGGGTTATGACTCCACCACGGCGTTTATCACCATGTTCAAAAAAGGGCTGGGACAAACCCCGGCCCGGTATATCGCCAGCCTCGCTACGACTTTCCGATAAACAGCGACACCAGCCCGGCGGCAATAAGCGGCCCGACCGGGACGCCGCGAAACAGCGCCACCCCCAGCACTGTCCCCACCAGCAGTCCCGCTACCAGCGTGGGCTGGGAGCTCATCAGCGTGACGCCACGACCGCCGAGCCAGGAGACAAATACCCCTACGGCAATGGCGATAAGCGATTTCCAGTTCATAAAGGCGTGGATCAGCGTCGAGGCTGGTAAGGTACCGCTGGCAATGGGTGCCATCACGCCGATGGTGAGGATGATAATCCCGATGGTCAGCCCCTGTTTTTCAATCCACGGAAAAAAGGTGTTAAGCGGCGTCACCCGGACAATGATCAGCACCAGAATCGAGATCGCCACCGTGGTGTTATGGCTGACAAAGCCCAGCGCGGCCAGAGCCAGAAGAATGAGCAGGGTAGGGTCAAACATGTTGTATTCCTTGCCAAAAATAAAAAAGTAAGCCTGCTTACTTTACGCCCTCGCACGCCTGTAAAAAGGGTTATGTGAAAAAAAAGTATTGATTTGGGCGATTGCCTGAAAGGGGCCGGGCAACGCGGCGGGAACCCGTTTCGTTGACGATAAGCCCTTTCTACTACAGAAGGTTATTTACAGATATTTGGAAACATTCATTTCGTATCTTTATTAGTAGCGGGCTATATAATCTTTAAATGCCCTTGCAAATATTGAGATTTAATTTGATATGATCTTTTTCGTTATTAATTTGTTAATTGCGAGGTCCAATGAACCGGAAATTCAAAGAGATTGATGAAACCGTTCGCGGGCTGAACCAGTCAACGGATGCGCACTTTAAGTGGTTGGTAAAGTTATTGCGCTTTATTGATAGCGGTGATGTCGATATACCCGAAATATGCAGTGACGATGCCCACCTGCATTGCGAGTTTGGACACTGGTTAAATACTCGCTTACTGGAGGAGCGGGAAGATACAAATTTTTTACTGGATATTAACAAAAAGCATATATGCGTGCATCAAACCTGTCGGAGTCTGATTACCGCCATTGAGCATCGGCGGCAAAAAAGTGAAGATTTCGATCTTTTCGAACAATCGTTGCTGGCTTTTACCGATGCCCTGACCACTTATAAAGTACATCTGCTGCAGCTGCGTACCAGCTACGATGCCCTGACCGGTCTGCCGCTGCGACGCATTCTTGATGAGTCGTTCTGCAGCATGAATAAAGAGCTGGGTGCCGAAGGGTTATACCTGTTATTACTGGATATCGATCACTTTAAAAAAGTGAATGATAATTACGGTCATCTGAACGGGGATATTGTCCTGCGTTCGCTGGCGATGAATATCAGCAATAATATTCGCCGCTCTGAGTCAATGTATCGCTACGGTGGCGAAGAGTTTATTGTTGTTCTGCATGCCACCAACGACCGGGAAGCGGTTACCATCGCCGAACGGCTTCGTCGTGATATTTCTCGTCTGGAAACTATCGCTGGAGAGCATATTATTCGCATTACTTTTACCGGCGGCTTAACGCGTATTCATCAGGAGGAGACGCTCAGGGAAGTACTTGAGCGAGCAGATATTGCGTTATATACCGGCAAAAAAAGCGGGCGTAATTGCACCCATTTAATTAACAGGGATCTGCAAACCCAGAAGTATTGTGATTAACGAACAGGCCAGTTATTAATTAACTGGCTTGCTTATTTGTGCGGTCGGTCTGCCTGAACTGGCAGTATTAATTTTTTCAACTCTTTTCTGTACCTCTTATTCTCTTCACCCGGCGTTGTTATGGCCCTTACCCTTCGGCAAAATTTTACTCCAGTTTATGTGCCTGCTCGTTAAGCGCTTTCGGTAGCGAAAGGATTCGGTTTGCAGCGGTACACCACGCCATCCTTAGCTCAGGCACAGAAATGAAAAAAGTAAAATTTACCCCCCATCCGCTGGCCGTGGGGCTGCTGATCGCTATCTCCGGCACCAGCCTGGCGGCAGAGAATAGCCGCACGGCGCCGGTAGACGATCAGGATGTGATCACCGTGACGGCACCGGTGCTATCTCCTCTGGAAGTGGTGACATCGCCAAAAACGCCGCGCCAGCCGGTCCCGGCAAGCGACGGCTCGGACTACCTCAAAACCATCCCCGGCTTTAGCCAGATCCGTAACGGCGGCAGCAATGGCGATCCGGTATTTCGCGGCATGTTTGGCTCCCGCCTGCGCCTGCTGACTAACGACAGCGAGATGCTCGGTGCCTGCCCGGCACGAATGGATGCCCCCAGCTCGTACATTTCCCCTGAAAGTTACGATCTGCTGACGGTCACCAAAGGGCCGGAAACGGTGCTCTGGGGGCCAGGTAACTCTGCCGGGACGGTACGTTTTGATCGCGAACCGCCGCGCTTTGACAGCGCAGGCATCAAGGGTGACGCCAGCTTCCTCGCCGCCTCTAACGATCGCTTCGACGAGAACGCCGACGTCAGCTTCGGTAACGACACCGGCTATGTTCGCCTCAACGGCAATAAATCGAAATCGGGCGACTACAAAGACGGCAACGGCGATCGCGTGGCGTCGAAGTGGGACAAGTGGAACACCGATCTGGCGGTTGGCTGGACGCCGGACGCCGATACGCTGCTGGAACTGACCGCCGGGCAGGGTAACGGCGATGCCAGCTATGCCGGTCGCGGTATGGACGGCTCTCAGTTCAAACGCGAAAGCCTGGGCCTGCGCTTTAAGAAAGAGAATATCGGCGAGGTCTTCGACTCGCTGGATATGAGCGTCTACTACAATTACGCCAACCACATCATGGACAACTACTCCATGCGTTCTCCGGAATCCGGCTCCATGAACGGGATGCCAATGGGGTCGATGAATATGTCGATGCCGATGGAGAAACAGGTCGATCGCCGCACCGTCGGCGGCAGAATGATGGGCACCTGGCTGTGGTCAGATTTCCAGCTACAGAGCGGGCTGGATATGCAAACCAACACCCACCGCAGCAATGAAGATGACGAGAATACAGGCTGGCAGGAGGACGCGCGTTTTCACGACTACGGCGCCTTCAGCGAGCTGACGTGGAATGCGACCGATCTGAGTAAAGTGATCGGCGGCGCGCGTCTGGATAAAGTCGAAGTGGATAACTACACCGGCATCGGCAGCGACAGCCGGGAAGATACGCTCCCGGCGGGCTTCCTGCGCGTGGAGCACAATCTGGGCACTATGCCGGCGATGGTTTACGCCGGGCTGGGGTATACCGAACGCTTCCCAGATTACTGGGAGCTGTTCTCGCCCACCTATGGTCCGGACGGCACCTCGGACGTGTTTGATAATCTGAAGCCAGAGCAAACCACCCAGCTTGATATCGGAGCCCAGTACAAAGGCGAGCGCACCACCGGATGGGTTTCCGCCTATGTCGGGCGCATCAATGACTACATCCTGTATATCTACGATCAGGACGACTCCCACGTCAGCCAGGCCGACAACGTCGATGCCACCATTATGGGCGGTGAGATGGGCGCGTCGTATCAGCTGAGCGATCAATGGAAAACCGACGCGACCCTGAACTACTCCTGGGGCCAGAACACCGACGATCACCAGCCGCTGCCGCAGATGCCGCCGCTGGAGGCGCGTCTTGGCCTGACGTGGGAGAAGGGCGATCTGAGCTCAACCGGGCTGCTGCGCATGGTCAGCCCACAGCATCGGGTGGCGATGAACGAAGGTAACGTGGTCGGGAAAGATTTCGATCAGAGCGCCGGGTTCGCCATCCTCTCCGCCAACGCCGCGTACAAGGTGAATAAGTTCCTGAAGCTCAGTACCGGCGTCGATAACCTGCTGGACAAGAACTACAGCGAACACCTGAACCTGGCGGGGAACAGTAGCTTTGGTTACTCCTCCGACACGCCAGTGAATGAGCCGGGCCGCACGGTGTGGGCGAAGATGAACGTCACGTTCTGAGGCGTGACAGCCAACGTAAAACCGCCGGTCAGTGACCGGCGGTGGCGTTAACTGTTGCTGGTGGCAGATTGCTTGTGGAACAGCTCTCTGAATACCGGATAGATATCTTCCTGGTCGCGAATGTGCTGCATCGCGAAGTTATCAAACGTGGTTTGCAGATGTTCATACTCACGCCACAGCGTCTGGTGGGCGCGGCGGGTGATCTCGATATAGCTGTAGTAACGCACCACGGGCAGCAGTTTTTTCGCCAGAATTTCATGACACAGCGGCGAATCGTCTGCCCAGTTATCACCATCCGACGCCTGCGCGGCATAGATGTTCCACTGCGCCGGGTCGTAACGCTCTTTCACCACTTCATCCATCAGCTTCAGGGCGCTGGAAACAATCGTCCCGCCGGTCTCCTGGGAGTAGAAGAACTCGTGCTCATCCACCTCTTTGGCCTGGGTGTGGTGGCGAATATAGACTACCTCCACGTTCTTATAGGTTCGGCTCAGGAACAGATAGAGCAGAATATAAAAGCGCTTCGCCATGTCCTTGGTGGCCTGATCCATCGAGCCCGAGACGTCCATCAGGCAGAACATCACCGCCTGGCTTGAAGGCTCGGCACGTTTTTCATAGTTCTTGTAACGCAGGTCAAAGGTGTCGATAAAGGGCACGCGCTCGATTTTGGCGCGCAGTTCGGCGATCTCTTTACGCAAACGCTCCTCTTCCAGCAGCTGCGCGGGTTCGCTGTTTGCCACGCTATCCAGGGTGGCTTCCAGCTCGCGCAGTTCACGCTTTTTGCCCGCCGTCATGGCGGTACGGCGCGCCAGAGAATTCTGTAGCGAACGCACCACGCTGATGTTGGCCGGAACGCCGTTAGCGGTGAAACCGGCCCGGTGCGTTTTATATTCGTTCAACTGACGATGCTGGTTTTTCTTCAGATTTGGCAGGGCCAGATCTTCGAACAGCAGATCCAGGTACTCATCTTTCGAGATCTGGAAGACAAATTCGTCCTGTCCTTCACCGTCCTGGCTGGCCTGGCCCTGACCACTCCCGCCGCCACCGCCGCCGCCCTGAGGACGCTCGATACGGTCGTTCTGGACAAAATGGTCATTACCTGGATGAACGCGATGGCGTAAACCGCCGCGTCCCTGATGGAACATCGGTTCGCTAATGTCGTCCGTCGGGATAGAGACGGACTCCCCGCTGTCTACGTCGGTCACCGAACGCTTGTTAATGGCCTCGGAGATCGACTGTTTGATTTGCGCTTTATAACGACGCAAGAAGCGCTGGCGATTCACCATGCTCTTGTTTTTGCCGTTAAGACGCCGGTCAATAAACCAGGTCATATGCCCCCCGTACTGCATTTGCCAACTTGCATTGTCCGCAAGTGCCGGATGGCGTTAACGCTTATCCGGCCTGCGGAACATAGTTGTAGGCCCGGTAAGCGGCAGCGCCACCGGGCTTAGTGTTAAGACGATTTACGCACGCGCAGGTACCATTCGCAGAGCAGGCGAACCTGTTTGCGGGTGTAGCCTTTCTCCATCATGCGATCCACAAAATCGTCGTGCTTTTTCTGCTCGTCGGTAGAGGTTTTGGCATTAAACGAAATGACCGGCAACAGCTCTTCGGTATTGGAGAACATTTTCTTCTCAATAACGGTGCGCAGCTTTTCGTAGCTGGTCCAGTTCGGATTGCGTCCGCTGAAGTTCGCTCTGGCGCGCAGCACGAAGTTGACGATCTCATTACGGAAGTCTTTCGGGTTACTGATCCCGGCAGGCTTCTCGATTTTTTCCAGTTCCGCATTCAGTGACTCGCGGTCAAACAGCTGGCCGGTATCCGGGTCGCGGTACTCCTGATCCTGGATCCAGAAATCGGCGTAGGTGACATAGCGGTCAAAAATGTTCTGCCCGTACTCAGAGTAAGATTCAAGATAGGCGGTCTGGATCTCTTTGCCGATAAACTCGGCGTATTTCGGGATCAGATAACCTTTCAGGAACTCCAGATAACGTTCAGCCTGCTCTTGCGGGAACTGTTCACGCTCAATCTGCTGCTCCAGCACGTAGAACAGATGCACCGGGTTGGCGGCCACTTCGGCGTGGTCAAAGTTGAACACGCGGGAGAGGATTTTGAACGCGAAGCGCGTGGAGAGACCGTTCATCCCCTCATCGACACCGGCGTAGTCGCGATACTCCTGGTAGGATTTCGCTTTCGGGTCGGTATCTTTCAGGCTTTCACCGTCGTACACGCGCATCTTCGAGTAGATGCTGGAGTTTTCTGGCTCTTTCAGGCGCGACAGGATCGAGAAGCGCGACAGCGTTTCCAGGGTTCCCGGGGCGCACGGCGCATGAACCAGTTCACTGTGGTTCAGCAGTTTTTCGTAAATCTTGATCTCTTCGGAGATCCGCAGGCAGTAAGGCACTTTGACGATGTAAACACGGTCAAGGAAGGCCTCGTTGTTTTTGTTATTGCGGAAGGTGACCCATTCCGATTCGTTGGAGTGCGCCAGGATAATGCCGTTAAACGGCAGGGCGGAGATACCTTCCGTCCCGTTGTAGTTCCCTTCCTGGGTTGCCGTCAGCAGCGGATGCAGCACCTTGATAGGCGCTTTGAACATCTCGACGAACTCCATAATCCCCTGGTTGGCGCGGCATAGCGCACCGGAATAGCCGTAGGCGTCAGGATCGTTCTGGGCGTGGTTTTCCAGTTTACGGATGTCCACTTTACCCACCAGCGCCGAGATGTCCTGGTTGTTCTCATCACCCGGTTCGGTTTTGGCAATCGCAATCTGCTCCAGAATGGATGGCCACACCTTCACCACGCGGAATTTGGTGATATCCCCGCCAAATTCGTTCAGGCGTTTCGCTGCCCACGGCGACATGATCGTGCCGAGATAGCGGCGGGGAATGCCGTACTCTTTATCCAGAATCTGCGCATCTTCCTGCGGGTTAAACAGGCACAGCGGATGATCGTTAACCGGGCTGCGTTCGCCGTTGGCGCTAAGTACGTAAATCGGTACGCGCTGCATCAACGATTTCAGCCGCTCGGCCAGGGACGATTTACCGCCGCCGACGGGACCCAGCAGATAGAGGATCTGTTTCTTCTCTTCCAGACCCTGAGCAGCATGCTTCAGATAGGAAACAATCTGCTCGATGGCATCTTCCATGCCGTAAAATTCTTCAAACGCAGGATATCGGGCGACGACCCGATTCGAAAACAGACGGGAAAGCCGTGGCTCCTGGGCGGTATCAACCATATTAGGCTCACCGATAGCCATCAATAGTCGTTCCGCCGCATTGGCATAAGCACTGCGATCTTGCCGGCAGATGGTAAGAAACTCCTGCAGTGTGAACTCTTCGTCCTTGGCAGCTTCATAACGCTGGCGATAGTGATCGAATATATTCATGGCATGCCGTCCTTTCGTTTTTTAGCACAGGAAAAGAGCCGTTCATATGAATAGTAGAGGCTCCCGGAAGCAGGATCCGTTGCACCTCACTGCCAGAGCAGCAACCCGTGTGCCAGGTCGGGCGGCCGAAACTGCGGGGTGATCGGGTACTCAGCTTCTTAAAATTAAGCGTAGATGGCATTTGCAAAACTTGCATGTATGCCAAAACCAATTTCAATGACATATCAATAACTCATCCAGAAATTCAGCCAAATCTTTAACGCCAAACACACTTCCTTCACTGAACGGTAATCCGGGTGACAGCGTTTCGTCATCTGCCGCACGCACAATAATCGGTTAATCGAATTGATTAGCAGACAAAAAATTTTGAGCAAAAGGGGGAATGACGGTTACACTTCACCCGCTGATTATTTGACTACAGGAAAGAATGGATTGTGACCAAACTCAAACTTCTGGCACTGGGGATTATCGTTGCCACCTCAGTGAGTACAGCATATGCGGAGAATCAGTGGTCTGTTGGTGCTGGTGTCGGCGTAATCAATAGCCCTTACAAACAGTACGATCGCGATTTCTACCCGGTTCCGGTTATCACTTATGAAGGGGATAACTTCTGGTTCCGCGGACTGGGCGGCGGCTACTATCTGTGGAACGACCAGACCGACAAACTCTCCATCATGGCCTATTACGACCCGACGCACTTCAAACCTGGCGACAGCGACAACCGTCAGCTGCGTCAGCTCGACAAGCGTAAGAGCACCATGATGGCCGGGATTTCCTGGGTACATAACACCGAGTACGGTTTCCTGCGTACCGCGCTGGCGGGCGACACGCTCGACAACAGCAACGGTTATATCTGGGATCTGGCGTGGCTGTACCGCTACACCAACGGCGGTCTGACGCTGACGCCGGGCATCGGCGTGGAGTACAACAGCGACAACTACAACGACTACTATTATGGCGTGTCCCGTGACGAAGCGCGTCGCAGCGGGCTGCACAGCTATGATGCAGACGACAGCTGGAAGCCGTACCTGGAGCTGACCGCCAGCTACAAGTTCGCGACTGACTGGAACGTCTACGGCACCGGCCGCTATGCCCGTCTTAGCGATGAGGTGAAAGACAGCCCAATGGTCGACAAGTCCTGGACCGGGCTGATGTCGGTGGGTGTAACCTACAGTTTCTGATTGTGCATTTTCACTGTGCAATCTGTGCATCATAACGGGGCCTTCGGGCCCCGTTTGTTTTAGGGTGGTGCAGACAACGAGGAGCCTGATATGAGTAAAAAAACCGTTACCTTTGGCGACAACAGAGTACTGCCAGCCATCGGCCAGGGCACATGGTATATGGGTGAAAAGGCGAGTCAACGCCGCCAGGAGAGCGATGCCCTGCGGGCAGGTATCGAGCGGGGACTGACGCTAATCGACACCGCCGAGATGTATGCCGAGGGCGGCGCGGAAGAGGTGGTGGGGGAGGCGATCAAAGGCCAGCGCGATAAGGTTTTTCTGGTCTCCAAAGTGTACCCGTGGAATGCCGGGGGACAAAAAGGCATCGCCGCCTGCGAAGCCAGCCTGCGCCGTCTGGGAACCGATCGTATTGACCTTTATCTGCTGCACTGGCGCGGAAATTACCCTCTGGAAGAGACCGTAAGGCTGATGGAGACGCTGCAACAGCAGGGCAAAATTGGCCGCTGGGGCGTATCTAATCTCGACTATGCGGATATGCATGAACTCTGGCAGACGCCGGGCGGCCAGGCGTGCGCCACCAATCAGGTGCTGTACCATCTGGCCTCACGCGGGATCGAATATGACCTGCTGCCCTGGTGTCAGCAGCAAAATATGCCGGTGATGGCCTACTGCCCGCTGGCGCAGGCCGGGCGGCTGCGCACCGGGCTGATGAATCACCCGGTGGTCAATGCGATTGCCCGAGAGTACAACGCCACGGCGGCGCAGGTTCTGCTGGCGTGGGTTATTCGTCACCGCGGGGTGATTGCCATCCCGAAAGCGTCATCGATAGCGCACGTGGAGGAGAATGCGGGGGCGCTGGAGATTTCACTCTCAGCAGAAGCCTTGCAGCAGCTGGATGCGGCCTTCCCGGCACCGCAGCAGAAAACGCCGTTGGACGTGGTGTGACAACGAAATGCCCTCTCAGCATGAGAGGGCAAGAGCAGGGATTAACGCTTCACGATGTGAATGGTTTGTCCCAGACGGGTAGGTTTATCTTCCGTCGCTTTTTGCGGTTCGCTGACGCAGGCGGTTTCCACGCAGACGAAGGTTTTATACCCGTCATCCGGAACATCACCCATGCTGACGGAGAGCGCCGGACCAGGGTTCCAGCCAACCACGTTGCTGTGATGGTGATGGATAACTTCAATCGCGCGGTTCAGGGCGGTATCTTCGATAACGCTACAGGCTTCCGGGTTCAGATAGACGCGGTCGGTACGATCCGGGAAGGTCTGCGCGCCGTCGGTCAGTCGGCCCTCTTTCGCATTATCCACCTTGTCGATAAAGGTATCGCCAAGGCCGTTCACGGTGACGGCAGCGATGTCGCCGACGTTGAAGTAGGTGTGCAGGGCAGAGGTGGTTTCAAATTCACCGTGCGCTTCCAGTTCGATCTCACAGGTTTTACCCAGCTTAAAGCGCGCGTACAGGGTGAAGTCGTGCGGCCAGAGTTTGCGCGTCTCGTCATCGCTTTGCAGTTCAAAGGTCAACACCACGCCGGATTCATCTTCGTTGTGCGCTTTCAGCGTCCACGGCAGGTTGCGGGCAAAACCGTGTGACGGCAGCCCCTGCTGAGCGGCCGGGCCAAACCACGGCCAGCAGATCGGCACGCCACCGCGAATAGCGGCGCCTTTTTTGAACGAGGTGATATCGCTCAGCCACAGGGCTTCCACTTCGCCCTCCGGCTGCCAGGAGAGCAGGTGCGCGCCCTGCAGGGCAACGGAAGCCTGAACCTGCGGATGTTCGACCACAATCACTTCAACATCGTCAATCTGACGGCGGGAAAGCACAGGGGTAAGCTGTTCGACTACCGGAAGTGCAAAAATTGTTTTAATCATTACGCAATCCTCTGTCTTTAATGCCATAAAAAAAGGCGACCGAGGTCGCCTTTTTGGATCAGTTTCTCATCTCACTTATTTGGAGATGTGAGCGATCAGGTCCAGAACTTTGTTAGAGTAGCCGGTTTCGTTGTCGTACCAGGAAACCAGTTTCACGAAGTTGTCGTTCAGTGCGATACCTGCTTTAGCATCGAACACGGAAGTGCAGATTTCGCCGTTGAAATCGGTAGAAACAACGTCGTCTTCGGTGTAACCCAGAACGCCTTTCATTGCGCCTTCAGAAGCCGCTTTGATTGCTTTCTTGATTTCTTCGTAGCTTGCTGCTTTTTCCAGACGAACGGTCAGGTCAACAACAGATACGTTTGGAGTAGGAACGCGGAACGCCATACCAGTCAGTTTGCCGTTCAGTTCTGGCAGAACTACGCCTACTGCTTTAGCAGCACCGGTAGAAGAAGGGATGATGTTCTGAGCTGCGCCGCGGCCGCCGCGCCAGTCTTTGTGAGACGGGCCATCAACGGTTTTCTGAGTTGCGGTGGTAGCGTGAACGGTGGTCATCAGGCCTTCAACGATACCGAAGTTGTCGTTGATAACTTTAGCCAGTGGCGCCAGGCAGTTAGTGGTGCAGGATGCGTTGGAAACGATGTCCTGGCCAGCATACTTCTCGAAGTTAGCGCCTTTAACGAACATTGGGGTGTTGTCTTTGGATGGACCAGTCAGAACAACTTTTTTCGCGCCAGCGGTGATGTGCTTACGCGCAGTTTCGTCAGTCAGGAAGATACCGGTTGCTTCAGCAACAACGTCAACACCGATTTCGCCCCACTTCAGGTTAGCTGGATCTTTTTCAGCAGTAACACGGATGGTTTTGCCGTTGACAACCAGGTGGCCGTCTTTCACTTCAACGGTGCCGTTGAAACGACCGTGAGTTGAGTCGTACTTCAGCATGTACGCCATGTATTCAGCGTCTAACAGATCGTTGATACCAACGATTTCGATGTCAGAACGTTCCTGAGCAGCACGGAAAACAATACGGCCGATACGGCCAAAACCGTTGATACCTACTTTGATAGTCATATATTCCACCAGCTATTTGTTAGTGAATAAAAGGTTGCGTGTAAAATTACAAAAACCTTACGCAGCGTCAAGCGGAATCGTGTCAATCATTGCGACAAATCAATCCTTCGCACTAGCTTTGCTCGATTGACCTACCTCACATTCCCTTGGAGCTAGCACCCATATGGGGCCTGCGCACGGAATTTTAAAGGGCTGCCCACATAAAAACGTGGACTGGATCACATTTGTCTGAGCACCTCTGCGCAACGAGTAAGTTTAGAACAAAAGTTCATACTTCAGTGTTAATGTTTTGTTAGAATCGACGGTAAAAGTAGTCTGTTTCAACTGCGAGATGTAAGCCTATGTCGAATCAACATAACTCCGATGAACTGAAAAAAAACCTCACAGAAATGCAGTTCTACGTAACCCAGCACCACGGTACGGAACCCCCGTTTACCGGGCGTCTGCTGCATAATAAGCGGGATGGTGTTTACCACTGCCTGGTGTGTGACGCCGCCCTGTTTAACTCCCAGAGCAAATACGATTCTGGCTGCGGCTGGCCGAGCTTCTATGAACCGGTCAGTGAAGAGGCGATTCATTATCTGAAGGACACCAGCCACGGTATGGAGCGCATTGAGATCCGCTGTGGAAACTGTGACGCGCATCTCGGTCACGTCTTCCCGGATGGCCCTCAGCCGACAGGGGAGCGTTTTTGCGTCAATTCCGCCTCATTAAGCTTCACCGATGACCAGAACGGCGACCAGACCAAAGGCTGAAAAATCGATTCAGCAAATTATTCCTTCACCTCAGGATAAAACATGAACATTGAAGAGATGATTAACGGCATGACGCCGGAAGTTTATCAGCGTCTGGTCACGGCGGTTGAGCTGGGCAAATGGGCCGATGGCGTGGCGCTGACCCCGGAGCAGAAAGAGAACTGTCTGCAGCTGGTGATGCTGTGGCAGGCGCGCAATAACACCGACGCGCAGCACATGACCATCGACACCCAGGGACAGATGGTGATGAAGAGCAAACAGCAGCTGAAAGAAGATTTTGGTATTGCGCCGAAATCCATCGCGACGCTGAAAATGCATTGATGGCGACTGCGGCCCGGCGATCCTCTCACCGGGCCTTTTTGATGCCGCTAGTGTTTGATCCCCAGCGAGTCAGCTAACTGCTTCGCCAGCTGGTTATTATCATCCGCGCCGTACTCCCAGAACATGGCGCCTGCCAGTCCTTTCTCTTTGATGTAGTCCGCTTTGATCGCCACCGAGCGCGGGTTTTCATACGACAGGGCGAACAGCGGCTTGCCATCATCAGACTTCACCGATAACCACGGCACTTTGGCCTCATCGTCCCACTGCTCCGTAAAGCGTTTCTGCGGATCGTTTAAAAACGTCTTCACGATATCGTTGTACTTCACGTAGGTATCTTTGGTCAGATCGTAGCCCAGGGATTTGAACAGTTCGATCTGCTGTGCGCTGAAGTAAGGCTGCGTTGCGGGATTTTTCTGTGCATCAGCTTTGCTCCAGTCGATGCCCGGCTCAACGGCGCGCTTCGGCACGCGCCCATAAAAACCGATGCCCAGGTTCATCTGCTGCGGTTTCAGCCCGGCGGCCAGATAGTTGTTCACCACAAAATCGACGCTGTATTTATCCGCGGCGGCAACGGTCGGCCAGGCGCTGGAGTCATACAGGTTGGCGTTGAAGTACTGAGTGCCGTACGCCATGTCGTAGGTCATCAGGTTGATGTAATCGAGCTGCGGGGCCACCGCTTTCACGTCCACCCAGCTTTTCGGACTTTCTGCATTGGCACCAACGGCGATGGTCACCAGTTTTTTATCGCCGAACGCGGCACGCAGCTCTTTCAGCAGTGCGGTAAAGTTAGCCCGATCTTCAGGCTTGCTGGCGACCAGTCCCCACGCGCCGTTGACCGGATACTCCCAGTCCAGATCGATCCCATCAAGTCCGTATTTCTCAACGATAGCGTCGGCGGAGCGGATGAACACCGCCCGGGTCTCCGGGGTTGATGCTGCACCCGAGAAACCACGAGCGCCCCAGCCGCCGACGGAGAGCAGCACCTTAAGGTTGGGGTTCTGCTTACGCAGGACAGGGAGCAGGGCCAGATCGGCTTCCACCTTAGGAGATAACCAGATCTGGTGCAGCCTGGCTGGATCTTTTAACGCCGGGTTAGTTTCGTCTTTCTCATCGTTATAGATCAGGCCAAAGGAGTAATTCAGGTGGGTTATCTGGCGCACGTCCAGTTTATTGATATCCCCGCCCGGTCCGGCAGTGACATCGCCGCCACCGTTGAAATAGCCGACGGACATCATCGAACTGGCGGAAGCAACCGAGGCGCAGAGCAGGGGTAAAGCTGCCAGCAATGGCAAACGTTTCATACAAGTTCCTCTTTGACTGAATAAAAATAACCACGCCACGGAAAGGCGTGGCGAAAAAACAGCCGAAAAAGAATAGCATTACCGCTGCGCTGAGAGTGGGAGGGAGTTCACTTTATGGGAGATCGTGCGGGTTGCCGGATTGCCCGGCGGCGCTGCGCTTGCACGGGCCTACGTGTCCGATGCCAGTTGTTGATTTTGTAGGCCGGGTAAGCGTCAGCGCCACCCGGCGAACAGGCGCGCTACGCCTGGGTTTCCTGCCAGTCCGCCAGCGTATACAGCGTGGCGCCTTCCGCCGCCATGTCCATAAAGGCCTGGGCGCTGTCCTGACGCTGAATGTTCACCCCGCGACAGCCGTCGGTGATCACATTCACCCGGTAGCCCAGCTGCAACGCGTCCAGCACGGTAAACTTCACGCAGTAATCCGTCGCCAGCCCCATCACAATCAGCTCCACAATCTCGTGATGACGCAGCCACTGATCCAGCCCGGTTTTCTGTCGGTGCCCGTTATCAAAAAAGGCGCTGTAGCTGTCGATGTTCGGGTTTTCTCCCTTCTGAAACACCGCGTCAATGGCTTTGCTGTTGAGCAGGGGATGCAGCTCTGCGCCTTCGCTGTGCTGCACGCAGTGATCGGGCCAGAAGGTTTGCGGCAGGCCGTCCAGCTCGCCCTGGGTAAAGGGCTCAACGTTATGCTGGCTGGCAAAGCTGCCGTGATCCGCCGGATGCCAGTCCTGGCTGGCAACCACCGCTTCGCCGCGTGCTTTACACCACCCGATCAGCGCGTTGGCAACATCTACCGTGCTGTCGCCTTCGGCTACCGCCAGCGCGCCGCCGGCGCAAAAATCATTTTGTAAATCGACCAGTAACAGGGCTCGTTGCTTCATAGGGGCTCCTTATTCGTCTGGCGTCAGTTCGCCACGCAGGTTTTGCATCATCGCGGTGCGGATCGCCTGCACATCCAGATCCTGACTGAGTAAGTAGTGAAGTTTAGTCAGCGTCGCCTCGACCGTCATATCGAACCCGCTGATCACCCCCGCATGGGCCAGGGCGTTACCGGTGGCATAGCCGCCCATATTCACCTTGCCGGACATGCACTGGGTCAGGTTCACCACCACAATTCCACGGCTGCTCGCCTCCTGCAGCTCTTTCAGGAACTCACCGTTCTGCGGCGCATTGCCCACGCCGTAGGAGCGCAGGATCAGCGCCTTCACCGGCTGGCGCAGGAAGTTACGCACCACCTCGGCGGAGATGCCCGGATAGATTGTCACCACGCCGATGGGCTGCGGGGTAATCGGATGCACCACCAGCTCGCCGGAGGTATGCGGCGCTGGCGGCGTGCCGAGGCGGCGGATATGGATCCCCGCTTCCAGCAGCGGCGTAAGGTTCGGCGAGGCAAAGGCGTCAAAACCGTCGGCATGGGCTTTGGTGGTGCGGTTCCCGCGATAGAGCCGGTTGTTGAAGAACAGGCTCACTTCGTTAATCGGGAAGTTGGCCGCCACGTACAGGGAGTTGAGCAGGTTGATCTGCCCGTCGGAGCGCAGCTCCGCCAGCGGGATCTGCGACCCGGTGACGATCACCGGCTTGCTGAGGTTTTCCAGCATGAACGACAGCGCCGAGGCGGTAAACGCCATGGTGTCGGTGCCGTGCAGGATCACGAAGCCATCGTAGTCGTCGTAGTGCGCCTTGATGTCGTCAGCGATATGTTGCCAGTCTTCCGGGGTCATGTCGGAAGAGTCCATCAGCGGATCGTATTCGTGGATGGTGAAGTCCGGCATCTCCGGGCGATGGAATTCGGGCATTAACGCCAGCTGGCGTTGCAGGTGGCCGGATACCGGAATGTAGCCATTTTCCGAGCGCTGCATACCGATGGTACCGCCGGTATAGGCCACATAAATTGATTTCTTTTGCATGATGTTATGTTCGTTTGCTTCAAAGAAAAATCCCCTCTTCGCAGAAGAGGGGATGAGGATTATCGTACGTTAGCGCAGGTGAGGCAGAACGCGTAGCGGTTTTGCGGATCGTTAAAGGCGGCCAGCTTGTCGCCCTCCGCTTTGACCGCTTTCGCCGCCGTGGCGACCGGGGCAGGCAGGTAAGCTTGCATCGCGTCCGGCAGCATGGCTTTTACCGAGCCGGAGAAGCTGTCCATCACCAGATCCATAAAGGTCGGCTCATCCTGATAGAAATCGATGTGCCACTGCTTCAGTTTCGCCAGCTCAGCGGCCTTCGCCACGGCATCGTCGAAGTCGCCCAGGTTATCCACCAGACCGTTGTTCTTCGCATCCTGGCCGGTCCAGACGTGACCCTGCGCAATCTGGTCGATCTGCTCCGGGGTTCGCTTACGGGAGTCGGCCACCAGGGTGATAAAACGCTTATAGCCGTTCTCAATGCTGAGCTGCATCATCTGCGACACTTCCGGCGGCAGCGCCTTGGTTACGGAGATGTCGGCCAGCGGTGAGGTGGCGACGCCGTCGGTGTGCACGCCCAGATAGTCAAGGCTGTTTTCGACGGTGTTAATCACCCCGAAGATGCCAATCGAGCCGGTGAGGGTGCTCGGGTTCGCCACGATGTAGTTCGCCGGGGTGGAGATCCAGTAGCCACCGGATGCCGCCATACCGCCCATCGAAACCACCACCGGCTTACCGGCGGCGCGCGCGGCTGCCAGTTCAGCACGGATCACTTCTGATGCGCTGACGCTGCCGCCCGGGCTGTTGACCCGCAGGACGATGGCTTTCACTTTCGGATCGAGACGCGCGTCGCGGATCTGTGCGGCGGTGGTATCACCCCCGACGTTACCCGGCGTCTCTTCGCCATCCATAATCGCCCCGTTAGCAAAGACCACGGCGATGCTGTCCCCGGTATCGGCCGGTTTTTTCGCCTGATAATCGTAGAAGCTGATGGCGCTGAAGTTCTTCTCCTCTTTGCTCCAGCCGAACTGTTTGGTCAGGGATTTTTCAACCTCGGCGCTGGAGCCCAGAGCATCCACCAGTTTGTTGTCCAGAGCATATTTCGCGGTATCGCCATCCACCTTACGCAGCCCGTCCAGCACGCCCTGCGCGCCCGGGAACACCTGCTCAGCGGTGATCTGACGGTTCGCGGCAACGGTGCTCAGGTAGTTCTGCCACAGCTCGCCAATCCAGCGGCTGTCCGCTTCACGGGCGGCAGGGGACATATCGTCGCGGATAAACGGCTCAACGGCGGATTTATAGGTCCCGACGCGGAAGACGTGGGTGGTGACCTTCAGCTTATCGAGCAGCGATTTGTAATAGAGGCCATTGGTGGCAAAGCCGTGCAGATCCACGCTGCCCTGCGGCGAAAGCCACACTTTGTTGGCAAAGCTCGCCAGATAGTACTGCCCCTGGCTGTAGTTATCGCCCACCGCAATCACCGGTTTGCCGCTGTCGCGGAACTCGCGCAGCGCTTTACCGATGTACTGCATTGAAGGCTGATCCGCCCCGGCAAAGTTTTTCAGATCCAGCACGATGCCGGTAATGTTGCGATCGTCCTTCGCCTGACGAATGGCGTCGACGATATCGAACAGCGAGTTCTCCTGCAGACGGTCGCTGGTAGCGCCAAACAGCTGGCGGCCCAGTACGCCAAGTCGATTGCTGGTGGACGGTTTATCCACTACCACGCCGGTAATATCCAGCAGCAGCGCGCCGCGCCCGGCGTTCTGGCTCTGGCTGGTGGCGCTGAGGTGCATCCAGACACCGACGCAAACCATCACAATAAGGATGAAAAAGAGGTTCATCACCAGGTTGCGGACGAAATTAAGCAGTCGCCACGTCCATTTAAAAAAACCGGCAAGCAGTCGCCAGAGGGTTCGCATGTATTCTCCCTGTCCAGATAATTACCTGTCCGTCCACGCTGGACGGTGTTGTCGGGCTATCGTAATGACCCGACCGTCACTTGTCAGCAGGAATCGCCTGCTACGCTGTAACAAAATCTGCCGTCGTGTTAATTTTGAGTAAATTTCAAGACAGGAGTTAACCCAATGGATGCACTCGAACTGCTTGTTAACCGTCGTAGCGCCTCGCGCCTGGCGGAGCCTGCTCCGGCTGGCGAACAGCTGGACAACATTCTTCGCGCCGGGATGCGCGCCCCTGATCACGGCACCTTACAGCCGTGGCACTTCTTTATCATCGAGGGTGACGGACGCGATCGCTTCAGCACCCTGCTGGAAAAAGGCGCCATCGCTGCCAGCCAGGATGAGAAGGCGATTGAGAAAGCCCGCAACGCACCGTTCCGCGCCCCGATGATCATCGCCGTGGTCGCCAAATGCCAGCCGCAGCACAAAGTGCCGGTGTGGGAGCAGGAGATGTCTGCCGGTTGCGCGGTGATGGCGATGCAGATGGCGGCGGTTGCACAAGGCTACAACGGTATCTGGCGCAGCGGCGCGTTAACCGACAGCCCGGTGGTGCGTGAAGGCCTCGACTGCGGCGCAGACGATAAAATCGTCGGTTTCCTCTATCTGGGCACCCCGCAGCTCAAAGCCTCGACCACCGTTTCCGTGCCTGACACCGCGCCTTTCGTCACCCGATTCTGAACATCCTCATAAAAACTGTCTGGATCCTGAGCAAGCGCAGCAGAATTCAGACAGTCATACTTATCACTTAATGGAATGAGCGCTAACATAGTGCAATTGTAATGAAAGGAGATTGTCATGAGCGAGCAAGCCATTCGTTTAACGCAATACAGCCATGGAGCCGGTTGCGGTTGTAAAATTTCACCTAAAGTGCTGGAGACCATCCTGCACAGCGAGCAGGCGAAGTTTGTCGACCCGAACCTGCTTGTGGGCAATGAAACCCGCGACGATGCCGCCGTCTACGATCTGGGCAACGGCACCAGCATCATCAGCACCACCGATTTCTTCATGCCCATCGTCGACAACCCGTACGACTTCGGGCGCATCGCGGCCACCAACGCCATCAGCGATATTTTTGCCATGGGCGGCAAGCCGATCATGGCGATTGCGATCCTCGGTTGGCCGATTAATACCCTGGCCCCGGAGATCGCCCGGGAGGTGATCGAGGGTGGGCGTTTTGCCTGCCAGCAGGCGGGGATCGCCCTGGCGGGTGGCCACTCCATTGATGCCCCGGAGCCGATTTTCGGCCTGGCGGTCACGGGCGTGGTACCCACGGAACGCGTCAAACGCAACAGCACCGCTGAAGCGGGCTGCAAGCTGTTCCTCACCAAGCCGCTGGGGATTGGCGTGCTCACCACCGCCGAGAAAAAATCACTGCTGCTGCCGGAGCACAAAGGGCTGGCGACGGAAGTGATGTGTCAGATGAACCTGGCCGGTGCCGCCTTTGCCAATATCGACGGCGTGAAGGCGATGACCGACGTGACGGGCTTCGGGCTGCTGGGCCACCTCAGCGAAGTGTGTCAGGGCGCGGGCGTGCAGGCGCAGCTCTGGTATCAGGACATACCTAAACTGCCGGGCGTCGAAGCCTACATTACCCAGGGCGCTGTCCCGGGCGGAACACAGCGTAACTTCGCCAGCTACGGTCATCTGATGGGCGAGATGCCTGCCGAGTGGCGCGATCTGCTGTGCGATCCGCAGACCTCCGGCGGCCTGCTGCTGGCCGTAACCCCAGACGCCGAAGACGACGTCCGCGCGACAGCCGCCGAGTACGGTATCACCCTCACCGCCATTGGCGAGCTGGTGACCGCCCGCGGCGGCCGTCCGATGATTGAGATCCGTTAATTCAATGCGGTTATTTATTGCCGAAAAACCGAGCCTCGCCAGGGCGATTGCGGATGTTTTACCCAAACCGCATCGCAAGGGCGATGGCTATATTGAGTGCGGAAACGGGCAGGTGGTCACCTGGTGTATTGGCCACCTGCTGGAGCAGGCCCAGCCGGACGCCTACGACAGCCGCTACGCGCGCTGGAATCTGAACGATCTCCCCATCGTGCCGGAAAAGTGGCAGCTGCAGCCGCGCCCGTCGGTGACCAAACAGCTGAACGTGATTAAGCGGCTGCTGAATGAGGCGACGGAAGTGATCCACGCCGGTGACCCGGACCGTGAAGGTCAGCTGCTGGTGGACGAAGTGCTGGATTACCTGAGTCTGGCCCCGGAAAAACGCCAGCAGGTGCAGCGCTGTCTGATTAACGATCTCAACCCGCAGGCGGTCGAGCGGGCCATTTCGCGTCTGCGATCCAACAGCGAGTTTGTCCCGCTGTGCGTCTCGGCGCTCGCCCGTGCCCGCGCCGACTGGCTGTACGGCATCAACATGACCCGCGCCTACACCATTCTCGGGCGTAACGCCGGGTATCAGGGTGTGCTCTCGGTGGGCCGGGTGCAGACCCCGGTGCTGGGGCTGGTAGTGCGTCGCGATGAGGAGATCGAGAACTTTGTCGCCAAAGACTTCTTCGAAGTGAAGGCCCACATCGTCACCCCGAAAGACGAACGCTTTACCGCCGTATGGCAGCCGAGCGAGGCCTGCGAACCCTATCAGGATGAAGAGGGGCGTCTGCTGCATCGTCCTCTGGCCGATCACGTGGTGACCCGCATCCAGGGTCAGCCCGCTGTGGTCACCAGCTATAACGATAAACGGGAATCAGAACCTGCGCCGCTGCCGTTCTCGCTTTCTGCTTTGCAGATTGAAGCGGCAAAACGCTACGGCCTGAGCGCGCAAAACGTGCTCGATATCTGCCAGAAGCTGTATGAGACGCACAAGCTGATTACCTATCCGCGTTCCGACAGCCGCTACCTGCCGGAAGAGCATTTCGCCGGGCGTCACGCGGTACTGAACGCCATTGCCGCGCACGCTCCCGATTTGGTGCCGCAGCCGGTGGTCAACCCGGACACCCGCAACCGCTGCTGGGACGATAAAAAGGTGGATGCTCACCACGCCATCATTCCGACGGCGCGCAGCAGTTCCGTCAACCTGACGGATAACGAAGCGAAGGTCTATAACCTCGTGGCCCGCCAGTATCTGATGCAGTTCTGCCCGGATGCGGTGTTCCGCAAGTGCGTTATTGAGCTGGAGATCGCCAAAGGCAAGTTTATCGCTAAAGCCCGATTCCTCGCGGAAGCCGGGTGGCGCACGCTACTGGGCAATAAAGAGCGGGACGAGGAGAACGACGGTACGCCGCTGCCGGTGGTGGCGAAAAACGACGAGCTGCTGTGCGAGAAAGGCGAAGTGGTGGAGCGACAAACCCAGCCACCGCGCCACTTCACCGACGCCACAATCCTTTCTGCCATGACCGGGATCGCCCGCTTTGTGCAGGATAAAGATCTGAAGAAGATCCTGCGCGCGACCGACGGGCTGGGAACGGAAGCGACCCGCGCTGGGATCATCGAGCTGCTGTTCAAACGCGGTTTTCTGCACAAGAAAGGGCGCTATATCCACTCGACGGATGCGGGCCGGGCGCTGATCCACTCTCTGCCGGAGATGGCCGCCAGACCGGACATGACCGCGCACTGGGAGTCGGTGCTGACGCAGATCAGCGAGAAGCAGTGTCGCTATCAGGACTTTATGCAGCCGCTGGTGGGGACGTTATTTGATTTGATCAACCAGGCGCGGAACACCTCGGTGAGAGATTTTCGCGGCATGGTGGCGCCGGGCGGCGACAAGAAGAAAAAGTTTAAGAAGAAGAGTGCGGCCTGAGGAATTGCCGGGTGGCGGCTACGCCTTACCCGGCCTACAAAAGCACGAACCGTAGGCCGGGTAAGCGCAGCGCCACCCGGCACAGCCACAGAATCAGATCACACCCTGACCCAACATCGCATCCGCCACTTTCACAAACCCGGCAATGTTCGCGCCGCGAACGTAGTTGGTCTGCTTCTCCTCGCCGCCGTACTCGACGCAGGCGTGGTGAATATCCAGCATAATGTGATGCAGACGCGCATCCACTTTCTCCGCTTTCCAGCCCATACGCGCGGCGTTTTGCGCCATCTCCAGACCTGAGGTTGCCACACCGCCGGCGTTCGCCGCTTTACCCGGTGCGAACAGCACGCCAGCCTGCAGGAACAGGTCGGTGGCTTCGATGGTGGTTGGCATGTTGGCCCCTTCGGCCACCGCTTTCACGCCGTTGGCGATCAGCTGGTGCGCGGCATCCACGTCCAGTTCGTTCTGGGTGGCGCACGGCAGGGCGATATCCACCGGTACGGCCCACGGCTGTTTGCCTTCCAGATAGACCAGCCCGAACTCACGGGCATAATCGGCCACGCGGCCGTCGCGGCTGGCTTTGATCTCGCACAGGCGCGCCAGTTTTTCGGTAGTGAAGCCCGCTTCGTCAACCACGGTACCGCTGGAGTCAGAGGCGGTGATCACCCGTGCGCCCAGCTCCATCGCTTTCTCGATTGCGTACTGGGCCACGTTGCCGGAGCCGGAAACCGCAACCCGCATCCCGTCAAAGCTCATCCCGTGACGCTTCAGCATCGCTTCCGTGAAGTAGACCAGACCGTAGCCGGTGGCTTCCGGGCGGATCAGGCTGCCGCCGAAGGAGAGGCCTTTCCCGGTAAAGACGCAGGCGCTGTTGTTGGAGAGTTTTTTCATCATCCCGGCCATAAAGCCCACCTCGCGACCGCCAACGCCGATATCCCCGGCCGGTACGTCGGTATCCGCGCCCAGGTGACGATAGAGTTCAGTCATCAGCGCCTGGCAGAAACGCATCACTTCGCCTTCGCTTTTGCCTTTCGGATCGAAATCGCTGCCGCCTTTACCGCCGCCCATAGGCAGGGTGGTCAGGGCATTTTTAAAGGTCTGTTCAAAGCCGAGGAACTTCAGGATCGACAGGTTCACCGACGGGTGGAAACGCATCCCGCCCTTGAACGGGCCAATCGCGGAGCTGAACTGCACGCGCCAGGCACGGTTGACCTGCACCTGATTGCGGTCATCGATCCATACCACGCGGAACTGGATCACGCGTTCAGGTTCAACCAGGCGCTCAAGCAGGGACATCTGACGATAGCGGGGGTTTTGTTCCAGGAATGGCCAGAGGGTGGTCATTACTTCACGTACGGCCTGAGCAAATTCGCTCTGGTGCGGGTCACGCTGTTGAACACGATTCAAAAAGGATTCAAGGGAGCAAGCCTGGTCCATAACTATAAGTTCCTCTTATATTAAAGATTGTTCTATTTGTTACAAATATATACATGTTGTTGTGTTTTTCGACTATACCACCCGATGGCCTTTTGAATGCAAGCGAAATTTCGCCGTCCAGATAAATTCATTAAACGCGCCAGGTCATAACAAAAAACGATGACCGGCGGGATTAAAGCTTCGGCCACTTTTTACCGTTATAGTGATTATCAGGACACAACAGGAAGAGACGTCTATGAAGCGTATTGTGATGGCTGTTTTGCTTGGGGTTTTCTCGGCCGGCAGTCAGGCCGACCAGCGGTTTGGCACCGGCGTGGATGTGAATATCCCGCCGGAGATCTTCAGCTCCAGCGGTCAGCGTCCGCCGCCTTGCAACCAGTGCTGCATTTTTCAGGATCAGAACTATTCAGAAGGGGCGGTAGTAAAAGCCGAAGGGGTGCTGTTGCAGTGCCAGCGCGATCCTAATGCCCTGAGCACGAATCCGCTGGTGTGGCGTCGCGTAAGAGAATAAACGCTTCAAGCAAAGGGATATCCGCCGGGGCGAGATCGTAATCCAGCGCCTCGCGCGGTGAACACCACACCAGCTGGCTGTGGTAGTGCGTTTGGGGTGCGCCGGTAAATTCCGGTACGTGCCAGGCGTGCAGATTGATGAGTCGCTGCGACACTTCCCGCTGATGGCTGGCGACGTAGCGGGCAGGGCGGGCTTCAATACCCAGCTCCTCGCGCAACTCACGCACCAGCGCGTCGGGCTGCGTCTCCCCGGTTTCCACTTTACCCCCGGCAAACTCCCACAGACCCGGCTGATCCGCATGCTCAGGGCGTTGCGCCAGTAAAATTTTGCCATCCCGTTCGAGAATAGCGCAGACAACATCGAGTGTTTTTAGCATGATCGTCAATAATGGTTGAGAGAAAAAGAGTTAGGATCTGCGCACTTAACACGCCAGGGAGCATCCTGTGAAAGAGATACCGCCAGTCTGGGTTAAACCCATCGAATCCATCCCCGCCATTCTAACGCCAGTCGCCTCGATGCAGAAAAAACATTATGGCGCGGTGCTTAATCCCCTGCGTTGGTGGGGACGCATGCCCCGGCTCTTCTGGCTGGTGGCGCTGTTTGTCGGCTTTCTGGAGCGTAAAAAATCGCCGCTCGAGCCGGTACTGCGATCGCTGCTGATGACCCGTATCTCGCAGATCTGCCACTGCGCCTTTTGCATCGACGCCAACGCGTTGCGCCTGGCAGAACGCAGCGGCGGGCTGGATAAGGTGCAGGCGGTGGCGACATGGCGCGACAGCAGCCTGTTCAACGATAAAGAGCGCGCCGCGCTGGCCTATGCGGAGGCGGTGACCGCCACGCCGCCGAGGGTTGATGAGACCACCAAAGCGGCGCTGCGCCGTCACTTTGATGAGGAGGCGATCACCGAGATGACGGCCCTGATCGCTTTCCAGAATTTATCGGCCCGCTTTAACGCGGCGCTGGAGATCCCCTCGCAGGGATTATGTGCAGTGGCAGGAGAGAAACGCGATGCTTGACCGTCACCTTCACCCGCGCATCAAGCCGCTGCTTAACCGGCTGGTAACCACCCTTGATAAACCGGGCATCACCCCGGACGGCATTACGTTGATTGGCTTTGCCATCGGGGTGCTGGCGCTGCCGTTTCTGGCGCAGGGCTGGTATCTGGCAGCGCTGGTGGTCATTGTGCTGAACCGTCTGCTTGACGGGCTGGACGGGGCGCTGGCCCGGCGGCGCGGGCTGACCGATGCCGGCGGTTTTCTCGATATCTCTCTCGACTTCCTGTTCTACGCCCTGGTGCCCTTTGGTTTTGCCCTCGCCGATCCTGTCCATAACGCGCTGCCCGCCGCCTGGCTGCTGTTTGCCTTTATCGGCACCGGGAGCAGTTTTCTGGCGTTTGCGGCGCTGGCCGCGAAGCATGAGATTGATAATCCGGGCTATGCCCATAAGTCGTTTTACTATCTGGGGGGCCTGACGGAGGGGACGGAAACGCTACTGCTGTTTCTGCTTTTTTGCCTGTTCCCGGCGTATTTCGGCTGGCTGGCGTGGGTGTTTGGCGCGTTGTGCTGGCTCACCACCGCAACGCGCATCTGGAGCGGGTATCTGACGCTGAAAAACGTTCAGCGCCAGCCGTGATCACAGCGTACTGTCTGGCCCGCGTTCACCGGTTACCACCGGGTTCTGCGGGTTGCTGCTCCACTCATACCAGCCCCCGTCATAGACGCCGACGTTTTTCCAGCCCATCGCCCGGGCGTACATAAAGGTTTCGGACGCCCGCCAGCCGGTGCCACAGTAAAACGCCACCTGCTGATCCGGCAGAATATGCCACTGCTTCCACATCCCCGCGATATCGTCCGCGCTGCGCATGGTGCCGTCCGGGTTCTTGAAATCTTCCATATGGGTGGCATCGTTCCCCGCATGGCCCCAGCGAGCGCCCTGAATCTCACCTTTTGGCTTGATGTAGCTGTAGCCGCTGGTGACGCCGGTAAACTCCGGCCACGAGCGGATGCTCACCAGCGAGGCGTCCTTACGATGCAGCAGGCCGCGAGCCTGTTCGGTATTCAGCATCAGCTGCGGCTGCCCGGGAACTGGCGCGCCAAAATCGGCGGCGGGGGTCACTTTGCCCGGCGTGCCGCGCTCAACCGGCAGGCCGGCTTCGTCCCACGCTTTCCAGCCGCCATCCAGCAGGCGGACATCTTTCACCCCGGCATACAGCATGATTTGCGCCACGCGTGCGGCGGCATAGACGTCGCGGCCGTAAAGGATCACCGTGGTGTCATGGCGAATGCCGTGTTTCGCCAGCATGGCTTTGAGCGCGTCATCGGAGACCTTGTTCCACAGTGGCTCGCTCTCCACCTCGTTGGTGTCGATATAGTCCGCACCGGGAATGTGGCTCAGCAGATAAAATTTCGGCGCGCCCCAGGCTGCCTCAATCACTTTCCACTCCCCGGCAGGGGCGGCGGTCACGGGTTTACCCTGCTGAAGTTGACTGAGCCATTGGGGATAAACCAGCTGTTCGAAGTGGGCGAGGCGCTGCAGGCGGGCCGGGGTGTGCAGGGCGTCACCGAGCAAAGCGATGTGGCTGAAGCCCGCCTCGCTCAGCCGCGCATTCACGGCCTGGTTATCGCTGTCGCTGCCGTATAACGCGATGGGGGTTGCTTGAGTTAACTGATGCTGCGAAGCCCAGGCTTTCAGCTGCGCCTCGTTCATCGCGCCAAGCCAGCTGGCAGAAAGATTTAGAGCCGAAGGTTCATGCCCGGACGTCCCGTTCAGTGCCTGGGGCCAGCCGTTGTAAAAGGCGCTGACGCGGGTATCAATCACCGCGCCTTTTTGCTGCTGAAGCTCAGCCAGGGTGAGGGAGTGCGTCATATCAGCGGCGAAAGAAGAGAAAGCGGCGAGACCTAAAGCGGCGGTCAGCGCGGTCAGTTGAGAAACACGTTTCATCGAAATGCCCGTCGTGAGAGAAAAGAGCCGTGATTGTGGCAACCCTCCCGACTAAAAACGTTGCGTTTGCGCAGGTTGCCCTTCGATTCATTGCCACTTCTCCATCGCCAGCACCCGACCGCCGGACGGTACATCGTCCTCGTCGTGGGTCACCTGTACGACCGGAATGCCCAGGCTGCGCACTTCGGCAAACACCCAGCGGCGAAACTGATCGCGCAGTGTTTTATCCAGACGACTGAATGGCTCATCAAGCAGCAGCGCTTGCGGCTGCGCCAGCAGGGCGCGCAGCAGGCCGATCCGGGCGCGCTGCCCGCCGGAAAGCGTGGCGGGATCGCGATGAAAAAATCCGCTCAGTTCGGCGGCGTCCAGCGCGTCGTTGACCTGCTGTTTGCGCGCCGCGCCTTTGACCGACGCCGGGAGCGCCAGCAGCAGGTTCTGCCCGACGCTGAAGTGATCGAACAACAGCGCGTCCTGGAACAGCAGCCCCAGGCCCCGCTGCTCGGTGGGCAGGGTGTCGCAGCGCCGGGCGTTGATCCACAGCTCCCCTTCGGCATGCAAATCCGCGGGCAGGGCCCCCACCATCCAGGCAAACAGCGAGGATTTCCCGCTGCCAGAAGGGCCCATCAGAGTGAGGATCTCCCCTGGCTGCACGGTAAAACTGACGTTATGCAGCAGCGTTGTCTGGCGCAGCGAGAGCGAAACATCCTTGACCATCAGCATTAACGTAACCCCTGTCGAAAACGGCCAATCAGCCTGGAAAGTACAATGCAGACGGCGAAAACCAGCATCGGCAGCAGCAGCTGCCACAGCGCCTGCGCCGCCAGCACCGCGCTGCTACCGCCGCTGCTGAGCGCGACGGCGTCGGTTGTGAGGGTGGTAAACCGTCCGCTCCCCAACCACAGGGTGGGCAGATACTGCGCCACGCTGACGGAAAAGCCGACCGCGAACGCCGTCAGCGCCGGGCGGATCATCTGCGGGCATTTGATCAGCCAGAAAATTTTAAGCGATCCCCAGCCGAGCGTGCGGGCGGTCAGGATCAGGCGCGGATCGAGCCTGCGCCAGGCCGGTTGCATCACCAGCAGCATCCACGGCAGCACCCACAGCAGATGCCCCCACAGCACGGCGATAAACTGTCCGTCCAGCTGTAACAGCAGCGCGAGCCGATACTGCCCGGCCACCAGCGGCAGGGCGGGAAGGGCCAGCGGCAGCCAGACCCAGAACGCGCCGCGCTGCGGGCCCCACTCGAGCCACAGCAGAATCATCCCCAGCGCAATACCCGCAGAGAGCAGCCCCAGCGTCAGGCTCAGCCCGGCCGTCTCGCGCGTGACGCTGGCATTGCCCGCCACCAGCACCAGCACCGCGATGCTGGCGAGACCGGCCAGGGGGAGCAGCACCCCGCAGGCTTGTCCCATCACAAGCGGTCGCGGCGTCGGGCGCTCCCCGGACACCGCCGGGATGGTGCGCCGCCAGCGCCGCCAGCCGGTAAACACCGCGATGGCGATCAGTTCCAGCAGCACCAGCAGGATCGCGCATACCAGCATCCCTTTGGCCTGCTGGACGCTGTCGCCCTGCGTCAGCCACTGCCAGGCCAGCACCGCCAGGGTGGGGGGATTACCGGGCCCGAGGATCAGGGCGACATCCACCACCGACAGCGACCAGGCGATCACCGCCAGCATTACCGCCCCCAGCGCCGGGGCAATGGCGGGCAGGATCAGCCAGCGCAGCGCCTGCCAGCGGCCGTAGCCCAGCGATCGCAGGATCGTCACTTTTTGTGCCAGTTCCTTCTCCGGCAGCGAGGCATAAATCGCCCACATCACGAAAGCGCTCTCCTTGACGGCGAGGCTCAGGCCCAGCCCGATCCCGTAGCGATCCATCACCGGGGAGCAGATCGTACAGACGCGATAGAGCGCGCCGCCTTCGGCAAAAACCAGCAATACGCTAACGGCAAAAGCCACGTGCGGGATCGCCAGCAGCCAAGGCAGATGGTTGCACAGCCGCCGCCAGCGGCTGCCGGGCCACAGGGCGGCCACCACCGCGAGGGCCAGCATCAGCGCCCCGGCGGCGGCTATCAGGGTAGAAACCAGGGTGGCGATCAGCGCCTGCGGCAGCTGCGGATCGGCCGCCAGCGCCCGCCAGCTATCCGCAGAAAAAATCGGCGGCAGCAGCAGGCCGAAGGCGGGCAGTAGCGGCAGATACACCGTGCCCAGCAGCAGCCAGACCAGGGCGCTTAGTGGGTGCCGTAGCGACGAAGCCATTCCTGCTCCAGCGCGTTAACCCAGGCGGCATGCGGCTCACCAAGGGTCGGTGGAAGATCCGCCGGAATAAACTGGCGCAGCTTTTCTGCCTGGGAGGCAGGCAGTTTCTGCGGGTCAAGCACGCTTGGGTCGCCCCAGTTGGCCGGGTCCGCCTTGCGGATCTGCGCCTCTGGCGAGAGTAAGAAGTTCGCGACGACCTTTGCCCCCGCGCTGGCCGAGGCGTTAGCCGGGATCGCCACAAAATGGACGTTGCCGATCATCCCCTGGCGGAAGCCAAAGCTGTAGCTGTCAGCTGGCAGCTCCTTGCTGGCGACTTTCTGCCGGGCGTGGGCCGGGTTAAAGGTGATCGACAGGCGTAAATTACCGCTCGCCAGCAAAGCATCCATCCGCGCCGGGGACGGCGGGAAGTCTTTCCCTTCGCGCCACAGATAAGGATGCAGCTTATCCAGATAGGCCCACAGGGGGGCGGTAACGCGGGCAAAGGTGGCGCTGTCCGGCGGCTGTTTCAGCGCCTCCGGCTGGGTGGTCTGCGTCAGCAGGAGCTGTTCCAGGAACGCGGTGCCGGTAAAGTCAGGCGGGCGGGGGTAGGTGACGGTGCCGGGATGTTTGCTGGCGTATTCCAGCAGCGCCCCGGCGTCCGCCAGCGGCTCAGCAAGCTGTTCGCGACGGGCAATAAAGGTGAGCTGGGCGCTGCCCCAGGGGGATTCAGCCCCTTCGGTCGGAATGGCGAAATCTTCGCTGACCGGTTTGGTTGTATCCACATAGCGCCAGTTGGGAAGGGTTTTTGCCCAGCCAGTCTGCAGCAGCCCGGCGGTTTTCAGGGTGCGGAAGTTCTCCCCGTTCACCCACAGCAGATCCACCGAGCCGTTAGTTTTGCGCCCGGCGCTGGCCTCGGTCTGGATCCGCTTCACCGCATCGGCGGCATCCGCCAGACGGACAATCTTCAGGTTGATGGCGTAGTGGCTTTTCATCTCGCCGCTCACCCAGTCCAGGTAGCGGTTCACCGCCTCATCGCCGCCCCAGGCGTTAAACCAGACGGTCTGGCCCCGGGCGTCCTGTTTGATTTTCTGCCAGCCGTCATCGGCCAGCGCCTGTCCTGCCATCAGCAGGCCCGTTAACAACATGCAAAAACGCACACGGCGCATAATGCCTCCCTGTTATGGAGAAGTGCGGGAAAAACGGGCCAGCAGCCAGCGGGTGATGAGCGGCAGCAGCCCCAGTAGCGTGAAGGCAAAAACCACGCCGGGTGAGAGGATATCACGCAGCGAGGCGATCTGCCCCAACTGGTGCCCGGCATTCAGATAGACAATCGCCCCCGGCAGCATGCCGAGCTGGCTGACCCACCAGTAGCGTCTCACACCGAGGGTGGTCACTCCCGCCAGCAGGTTGACCACAAAGAACGGGAACAGCGGCACCAGGCGCAGGGCAAAGAGATAAAACGCCCCGTCGCGGGAGACGCCTTGGTTGACGGTGCGCATTGGCCCGGCAAAGCGGCGCTGCACCCAGTCACGCAGCAGGTAGCGGCTGGTGAGCATCGCCAGCGTCGCGCCAAGCGTCGAGGCGAACGAGACCAGCAGGATCCCCGGCCACAGGCCGAACAGCGCCCCGCCGAGCAGGGTCAGTAGCGCTGCGCCCGGCAGCGACAGGGTGGTGACCAGCACATAGACGATAAAAAAGAGTGCGGCGCTTTTTAACGGTGCCTGCTGGCAGTAAAGCCGCAGGGCCTGATGCTGCGCCTGGAGATTTTCCAGCGTCAGCATGCCGGGAGGCAGTTGCGTAAAGATGATGCTAAAAGCGCCCAGAAGGGCGCATATAAGCAGAAATTTACCGCGATGTATCCGCATTTACTTCACGTCGAAGGTTGCCCATACCGGGGCATGGTCAGACGGTTTTTCCATGCTGCGGATCTCGTAGTCGATCCCGGTTTCGATGCAGCGCTCCGCCAGCGGGGCGCTTGCCAGCAGCAGGTCGATGCGCAGGCCGCGGTTGTCATCAAAGCCTTTAGAGCGGTAATCAAACCACGAGAAACGATCCTGGGTTTCCGGGTTGGCGGTGCGGAAGGTATCCACCAGACCCCAGTCCAGCAGACGTCCCATCCACTCGCGCTCTTCCGGCAGGAAGGAGCACTTTCCGGTGCGCAGCCAGCGCTTGCGGCTGTCCTCGCCGATGCCGATATCCAGATCGGTATGGCTGATGTTCATGTCGCCCATGATCAGCACCGGATTCTCTTTTTTCAGCTCGGTTTCGAGGAAGGACTGCAGATCCTGGTAGAACTTCTCTTTCGCCGGGAACTTCAGGGGATGGTCGCGGCTCTCGCCCTGCGGAAAGTAACCGTTGATCACGGTGATGTTGCCCAGCGGTGAGGGGATTTCCGCCATGATGATGCGGCGCTGGGAATCTTCACCGTCACCCGGGAAGCCGCGACGCACCGAGACCGGCGTCTCTTTGGTGAGCAGGGCCACCCCGTAATGGCCTTTCTGGCCGTGATAGAAGACGTTGTAACCCAGTTTTGCCACCTCTTCGAGGGGGAACATATCGTCGTGAACTTTTGTCTCCTGCAGGCCGATCACGTCAGGCTGATGCTGGTCGACGAGGGCTTGCAGTTGATGAGGACGGGCGCGCAGGCCGTTGATATTAAAAGAGACAAATTTCATAGTCGCTGCCAGTGCAAGGTGAATAGTGCAGGGATGGTAGCAGAATTTTTACGTTAAAACCTGTAGTTATTCCGTTATTGATCCCCCTCTAATTTTAGAGATTATTTGCATGTTATCATATTGATAATTAAGGATAATTATTCAAATGGAATCATAAATGGATTATATAGATAGCCTTAAAAATGCCTCCGTTGATGGACTAAACCGCTACCTTCTTACTTTGGAAGATAGCAATTTACATCTTGATGTCTTGAAATTTGAAGGGCACGAAGGATTAAGTGAGCTTTATCATTACACCATCAATTTTACGTGCCTTAATCATGACATCCAGCCCGAAACGATGCTTCGTAAAGGCTGTACTCTTATCATGCAATTTCTGCCAGATGCACTTACTGGAAAGGTGCAGCTTCCAGTAACCATTAAAACTGTACATGGCATTATCTCCTCTTTTCGTCGTCTGACAGGTTCCCGCGATCAGGTTTCATATGAGATCGCTCTGGAACCTTTTTTGTCCCTGTTGAGTAACCAGCACCGTAGCCATCGCTTTTTTGTTAACACATCAGTGCCTGATGTCATTGAGCAGGTTCTGACAGAGCATGGGCTGAAAAACTGGGAGTTTGAATTCAGGCTAAAAAATAGCTATCCGATACGCGAGCAAATTAACCAGTATCAGGAAAGCGATCTGGCATTTATCCAACGTCTGCTTGCAGAAGTGGGAATCTTTTATTTCTTTACCGTGCAGCAGGATACATGCACGGAAGTCATTCATTTTGGCGACAAGCAAAGCGCCATGACGTTTGGTAAGCAACTGGGGATAAACAGTCCCTCCGGTATGAGCGACAGCGGCTCAGACTCAATATGGGAGCTTAACGTTGAGCATAACGTGGTGGAGGCAAGTGTCACCACAAAAGACTACAACCACAGGTCAGCGCATACTCTATTGAATTCCGCTCCGGCAGATATGACGCGCGGCGAGGGTAGCGATGTTAACTATGGCAATGTGTATCACTATCAAATGAGACATCTGGAGCGGGGGGATAAGTTCGAACCAGCACCGGAAACCGCCAATTTTTATGCTCGCCTTGACCACGAAAGGTTTTTATCTCACCAGACACTAATCACTGCAAAAAGCACTGATGCGACTTTGTCTCCGGCGCAGGTTCTGACTATCACGGACTGCTTCCCCCCAACTTTGCCTGTGCTGCTGCAACAACCCGTACTTATCAGGCATCTGAAATTTACCGGTAGCCGCAAAAAAGCGCTTCTGGTTGAATTGACAGCTATTCCCTACAGCGAAACGATATGCTGGCGGCCGCCATTGCTGCCGCGCCCGAAGGTAACAGGAACAATGACCGCCCGCGTGACAAGCGCGAAGTCGGGAGATGCTTATGCCTGGCTTAATGCTGCTGGTTTGTACCGGGTAAAATTTGATGCCGACCTTGATGGTAAAAACCAGGGACAGGAAAGTATGCCGGTTCGCCTGGCAAAGCCCTATGGCGGGGATACATACGGGTTTCACTTTCCGCTCATACGCGGAACTGAGGTCGCTATTGCTTTCCATGAAGGCGATCCGGATCGTCCTTATATTGCTTATGCTTTGCACGATTCACGACATCCTGACCCTGTCACTGAATTAAACTACACCCGTAACGTTATCCGCACGCCGAAAAACAACAAATTACGGATGGAGGATAAAGCGGGTGAGGAGCATATAAAGCTCAGTACGGAGTATGGCGGCAAAACCCAACTTAACATGGGCCATAATGTAGATGCCCAGCGAGTGGCGCGGGGTGAGGGCGCAGAACTAAGAACGGATGATTGGGTAACCATTCGGGGTGGAAAAGGGATATTTCTGAGTGCGGATCGCCAGTCCGATGCACAAGGGGCAATGCTGGAAATGGAGGCAGCGGTACGTCAGCTTGAGCTGGCCCTGTCACTTGCGCGAAGTTTAAGTAAAGTTGTGCAACGTCAGCACGCCACCCCAGGGGATACAGACAGCCAGGCCAGGCTAAATGAAACTCTGGATGGGCTGAAGCAGGCAGGGCTTTTAGCCCATGCACCGAATGGAATTGGCATCCTTAGCCCGGCGGCTGTCCGGGTGGCTTCTGGTGGTCAAAGCGTTGGTATTATGTCTGGCCGAAATACGGACATCAGTGCAGCTGAATCAGTAACAATCGCCGCAGTAGAGGCGGTTAGCCTTTTTGCGCAAAGCACCGGAATGCAACTTATTGCGGGTAGTGGGAGCATGGAGCTCCAGGCACAGAGTGACACACTCAATGCTCAGGCAAAACGGGATGTCACAATTACCAGCTCTGAAGGACGTGTTGAGATTGCATCAGCTTCTGAGTTGATACTTAAAAATCGCAATGGTTCGTATATCAAAATAGTGGGTGATGATATTGAGCTGGGTTGTAAAGGTAATATTTTGCTCAGGTCCACCAACATGCAAAAAATGGGGCCTGCTACTATCACCACTTCGCAATTTAATTACCAGTATGGCTATGGCGCAGGTTTTACGCTGAAAGACAGTGAAACCGGAAAAATAAAAACCCATACCCGTTATCGTATTACCACTGCGGAAGGTGAAGTTTACAACGGAACATCAGGAGACACAGGTAAAACACTGCCGGTGTATACCATGATGCCAGCCTCATTAAAGGTTGAATTCCCTGACGAGGAAGAGAACAAGGAGCAATAATCATGACTAAAACTGTAACTTCACTTCTTGTCAGATACCCTGATGCCTTTACAGGCAAACAACATACCCACTTTCTTGAAATTCAACTTGTCGATGAACTTAATAAACCTGTCACCGGTATGCCTTATAGGGCTAAAAGTGAAGGCCTCAATGACAAAATTTATGAGGGCAAAAGTGATGCGGATGGTCTTATTCGATTAACAGGTCTCCACTGGCTCGATCTCACATTGACACTGGATGCACAGCATCTGGCGGATGAAATGGAAAATCGGCCACTAGGACTTTCACGCCATCCCGGGAATGCTAAACAATCCAATAGAAATGATCGTTCAGACTGGCGTTCGAATGTGCAGATCGGTGCAGAGCAGAAAGGGTATTTATATCATTATGCGGTCATCGGGGAATTGTGCGACCAGGTGCCGGAAATTGAAGGTTGGGATCGGAAGACGCCACCAATTTATCATTTTCCTGAAGAAACGGCGCTGAAAGGGAAAAGGATAAGCTGTGACCAATTCGATCAACGGCATGTTATTGAGATATGTCCTTTTCGGGCATGGATCCTGGTGCTGCACGACACAAAAGAGTATGCCCTGGCGAACGGCTATAATCTGGGCTTGATGGCGGATATGGCTTATGCTGAAAAGCATATCGTGGAGTCTTTTTTCCTGGAAAAATGTCTGGATCTTTCTGCAACGCCTCAGCATGAAGAATTTCCAGCGTATCCTCATGCATTAACGATTGATGTACCTTTTAGCAAGCGTTATACCACGGCAGCATTCCTGGATACCAAAGCTAAAAAGCCCAGTGAATCATCAAGTCCTTTACTCGATAGTACCCAACTATTTTACGTTGAGTGTGACGAGCATTTAGCCGTTGCGTGGCGAGGGACACAGGAAATTCCCGATTGGTTAACCGATGGAGCATATTCTCCACTACCTTGTCCACCAGAACTGGCTAACGCTGGATGTATTCATGGAGGGTTCTTAGCAGCTTATCAACTGGCGACGGCACGATTTGATTTCGAATTTAATGCGATTGAAGAAGCATTATCAGAAGCTAATGGTAATAAAAAACTCTTCATTTGCGGCCATAGTTTGGGAGGCGCACTTGGTCTCACTTATGCTGCTAAAGTAAAAGAATTTCAGCCGATTCTCTATACATACGGTATGCCTCGTACCTTTACCGCAAATGCAGTGGGAAACATTCATCAAATTACCCATTACCGGCACGTTAACGACACAGATACCATTACCAGTGTTCCCTTTGATGCCAATATGGATAACTGGCTTTACGGCAAATTTGGCCCGATCGGCGCAACGCTGGGGTTCTTCTGGACACTGCTGGTGGAGCTTCCTGTACAGATGGCAGGGGCATATACTGGGGAACACTACTGGCATCATGGCAAACCGGTAGTCTTCTTTCGCACTACGCAGACAAATAGTTGGGAAGAGTGTAGGGTGATGATGAATCCAAACACCTGTCGTCGCCTGAGTTACAGTCTGCCAGCTAAAGCCCGTTTGTTCCTTATTCCGTCGTTATCAGAGGATGAAAATAACAGGGCAAAACAGGCCCAGGAAGATTTCATTCGCAAATATCCTAAGGATGATATCGAGCGTATTTTTCCGCGAAATACTAATCCGTCTTTTGACCATATGACTAACCCTATTAGACATTCCATGGCAAAAGAGTATCTACCATTCCTTAATAATCAACTCCTGGAATCCGCATGGCCGGAACTGCAAATGGTGCGTAAATCCCGGCGTGAGATTTTTAACCGACAGATGGAGCGTTATGCTCAAAACACCCCTGAGGAGGAGTTAACCCGCAACAGGATATTTCTTGGGTTGCAGGAGGAGCTTCACAGAGCGCTTGTATTAACAAAAGCATTACCCTGCGGGGAGAATGCATTAATTCGTTTTAAATCAGTTGCGGAGGAAGAAATTGAAATCAATTAATTGTTTATTTATGCTGACATTGATGTTCCCTCTGGCAGGTTGTGCAAGTCGACCGGATTATACTCTCAATCCACCTGCCAATGCTAATTGGATAGATATAGCTTTAAAATTACCAGCACAGGTAGAAGTAATGCCTATGGATGCGTTGTATCGTTCGGAAAAATGCCAGCGTGAAATTTATGACCAAAAAATAGAGTCGCACAGAAGTTTGGAAAATGGAAAAAATCCTCAGGTTGTTAGGATGATTAAGCAGAAAAATAGTGATATATGGCAACATCGCTTCGCGCTAAATGGTGGAGGTAAATGTGAGTGGAAACTCAGCACCGTCAGGGTTGATATGAAATTAATGAGAAACACTCCCCTGACACAAGGAAAAAATCCCACATCGGTAAGTTATGTCTTTGCCTTCGATGATGAATTTTATAGCGGAGGGGGGATGCCCGGACAAAGAAAGAGGTGCATGGCAACCTGGAGATTAAAACGGATTTTTTCCCTATGGTCTATATCAATCATGCCTTCAACGAAATCGATATCGATATGTTTGGTGGTAATGTCAGAAAAACAGAGTGGAGCAGACATTACAGAGTACATGATACTCAGAAAATTGTTATTACCCCAGTCCTCCATGCTAGCAAAGTCGTGACGCTGGAAAGTCCGCCTACGCCACCAGGCAAAGTGACGGTAACCTATCCCGATGGGAGTAAAGAGAGCGTTTCGGGGATTATTCCGGATTACGCAAAATTGCTTTCAATGATGTAACAAGACACCTGACCAGAAGCTTTTAGGATTTTCATCAAGGAGGAATACCGTGAAGCATATTAACATCGCACTATTACTATTAGCGCTTCCATTGAATGGATGTGCCCGTCGCCCCGACTATACTCTTAACCCACCGGCCAGAACTGAGTGGGTGAACGTTACGGTGGAGTTGCCCCCTTATACTGAAGTAACGCCGATGGACGTGTTATACCGATCGGATAAATGCCAGCGAGAGGATTATGACAGTACGACTGAATCTCACGTTCGAAATGAACGAGGTTTTAATCCTCAGATTTTCAGAATGATTCGACAGGAAAACAGCAATATATGGCACAGTCGTATTGCTCTGGATGGTGGCGGCAAATGCGAATGGAAACTGAGCGTCTTACGCATTGATATTCAGCCAGTGCATACCCTTCCTTTAGCGAAGGAAAAAAAACTTATTCAGACAAGCTATGCCTTTAGCTTTGATAGTGAGGATTATGTTGGTGGTGGGGGCGTAGGGATTGTCAGAAAAACTCAGGGTGATCTTACAATTAATACAGTGCTTTTCCCAATGGTGGTAATCAATCATGCTCTAAATAAACAAACATTAAGATTTTTTGCGGGTGATACTGATAAGGAGAAATGGAGCAGACATTACAGAGTCGATAAAATAAAAAATATAGGAATAAAACCTGATTTGTTTATTGATAAGGTTGTCGTGCTTGAAACGCCAAAAAAGAAAACCGATCCGGCAGGCATGACCATAACTTACCCTGATGGCACAGTAGAACTTAAACGAACTATTATCCCGGACTACACGAAATTGCTTTCAATGATGTAACAAGACACCAGCCCAGAAGTTTTTTAGGATTTTCATCAAGGAGGAATACCGTGAAGCATATTAACATCGCACTATTACTATTAGCGCTTCCATTGAATGGATGTGCCAGTCGCCCCGACTATACTCTTCACCCACCGGCCAGAACTGAGTGGGTGAACGTTACGTTGGAGTTGCCCCCTTATACTGAGGTAACGCCGATGGACGTGTTATACCGATCGGATAAATGCCAGCGAGAAGTCTATGATGAAAAAATAGAATCGCATAGAAGTCTTGAAAGAGGAAAAAATCCCAGAGTCGTAAGAATGATCCAACAAGGGAACAGCAATATATGGCACAGTCGTATTGCTTCAGATGGTGGCGGCAAATGCGAATGGAAACTCAGCGGAATACGTATTGATCTCCAGCCGCAAAAAACGCTGCCACTTGCCGCCGGGAAAAAAATCATACCGACGAGCTACGAATTTGCTTTTGACGATGACGCTTATTCTGCTGGAGAAGGTTCGGGTACCAGAAGAGAAGCCTATGATGATGTGTATATCAAGACGGTACTTTTCCCTATGGTTATCCACCATCGGGATAATGAGGTCGTTCTGAAGTTTTTTGGCGGGAATACCAATAAATTACAATGGAGTCGATTTTACAGGGTGCATGATGTTAAAAATATCACTATTGAACCACTATTGTATCTTAAAAAAGTTGTTTCGCTTGAAGCACCCAAAAGCAGCCGCGCCCCAGCAGGCATGACCATAACCTACCCTGATGGCACAGTAGAAATTAAGCGGGCCATCATCCCTGACTACGAAAGGTTACTGTCATTGCCATAACAGATGCTCGCTCCTCGATGGTTCATTTAATCCAATAGTTCGTTAACGGAACACGCTCAAGTTACGGTGCAATTTCTGCACCGTTCTGGCGCGTAACGCCCTCTGATGGCGCGTAAAAGCTATACAAATTTCGCGAGCGATCACAATTCCAGAATTATATTTGGCCTATGCATAATATTTCTGTTTTTCCTTCGGTAAAGCGCCGCTTGTTGTAAAAATATTCACTTTTTATGCAATAACAGTGAATAACTCCATATTGTAACCTGTTGATATTTCGTTACCTCATCCCGTTTATGCATTTTTATCGCTGGCTGGCACGAACGCTGCAATCTACATTCACAGGGCAAACACATAAATATTTAACATTTTATCAACCTTTTATTTACCGGATGAGGTCGCTATGTCTCTGTCAGTTACGCGTGAAAACTTTGATGAATGGATGATGCCGGTTTACGCCCCGGCGGCTTTTATTCCGGTACGGGGAGAGGGCTCGCGCCTGTGGGATCAACAGGGTAAAGAGTATATCGACTTCGCCGGCGGTATTGCGGTCAATGCCCTGGGACACGCCCATCCGGCCCTGCGTCAGGCGCTGAACGACCAGGCGGCGAAGTTCTGGCATACCGGCAACGGCTACACCAACGAACCCGCGCTGCGTCTGGCGAAAAAACTGATCGACGCCACCTTTGCGGAAAAAGTGTTCTTCTGTAACTCGGGCGCGGAGGCCAACGAAGCCGCGCTGAAACTGGCGCGCAAATATGCTCACGATAACTTCGGCAGCCAGAAGAGCGGCATTGTGGCCTTCAAAAATGCCTTCCACGGTCGCACCCTGTTTACCGTCAGCGCCGGCGGGCAGCCTTCCTATTCCCAGGACTTCGCGCCGTTGCCGCCGGATATCCGCCACGCGGTCTATAACGATCTGCAGTCTGCCAGCGAGTTGATTGACGATACCACCTGCGCGGTGATCGTCGAGCCGATGCAGGGTGAAGGCGGCGTGCTGCCCGGGGATAAAGTCTTCCTGCAGGGGCTGCGCGAGCTGTGCGATCGTCACAACGCGGTGCTCATTTTTGACGAAGTGCAGACCGGCGTCGGGCGCACTGGCGAGCTGTATGCCTATATGCACTATGGCGTCACGCCGGATGTGCTCTCTACCGCCAAGGCGCTGGGCGGCGGCTTCCCGGTCGGGGCAATGCTGACCACCGACAAATTTGCCCGCGTGATGACCGTCGGTACCCACGGCACCACCTACGGCGGCAACCCGCTGGCGTCGGCGGTGGCAGGTCAGGTGCTGGATATCATCAACACCCCGGAAGTGCTGAACGGCGTGAAGCAGCGTCACGACTGGTTCGTCGAGCGTCTGCAGGCCATTAACAGCAAAACCGGCCTGTTCAAAGAAATTCGCGGTCTGGGGCTGCTGATCGGTTGTGTACTCACGGACGAATTCGCCGGAAAAGCTAAACTTATTTCACAGGAAGCGGCAAAAGCGGGCGTGATGGTGTTGATCGCCGGGGCTAACGTGGTGCGGTTTGCGCCTGCGCTGATTGTCAGCGAAGAAGAGGTGCGGACCGGGTTAGATCGCTTTGCGCTGGCCTGTGAACAGGTGAAGTCCGGGGTGTCATCATGATGGTCATCCGTCCCATTGAGCGCGGTGATTTACCCGCCCTCATGCAGCTTGCCGGTAAGACGGGAGGCGGGCTGACCTCGCTTCCCATTGATGAAAATACGCTCTCGGCGCGCATCGAGCGCTCCATCGAGACCTGGCAAGGGACGCTGCCGAAAGGCGAACAGGGTTATGTGTTTGTGCTGGAAGATACTGACACCGGCACCGTCGCGGGGATCTGCGCCATTGAGGTGGCGGTGGGCCTGAACGATCCCTGGTACAACTACCGCGTGGGCACGCTGGTGCATGCCTCGAAAGAGCTGAACGTCTACAACGCGCTGCCGACGCTGTTTCTCAGTAACGATCACACCGGCAGCAGCGAACTGTGCTCGCTGTTTCTCGACCCGTCATGGCGCAAGGAGGGCAACGGCTATCTGCTCTCCAAATCGCGCTTTCTCTTTATGGCCGCCTTCCGCGATCGCTTTAACGAAAAAGTGGTCGCCGAGATGCGCGGCGTGATCGACGAAACCGGCTTCTCACCGTTCTGGAAAAGCCTGGGCGAGCGTTTCTTCTCCATGGAGTTCAGCAAGGCGGACTACCTGTGCGGCACCGGGCAGAAAGCCTTTATCGCCGAACTGATGCCGAAACACCCCATCTATACCCATTTCCTCAGCCCCGAGGCGCAGGCGGTGATTGGCGAAGTGCATCCGCACACTGCCCCGGCACGCGCGGTGCTGGAAAAAGAGGGCTTCCGCTACCGCAACTATGTCGACATCTTCGACGGCGGCCCGACCCTGGAGTGCGATATTGACCGGGTGCGGGCGATCCGTAAAAGCCGTCTGGTGGAGGTGGCCGAGGGCCAGCCTGCGCCGGGGGAATTTCCCGCCTGCCTGGTGGCAAACGAGCAGTATGACCATTTCCGCGCCACGCTGATCCGCGTGGACCCTGATTGTGAACGTCTGGTGCTGACCCCTGCGCAGCTGGATGCCCTGAAATGCCGCGCTGGCGATCGTATTCGCATGGTGCGCCTGTGCCCCGAGGAGAAATCGGTATGAACTTATGGATTAACGGCGACTGGGTCACCGGCGAAGGTGAGCAACGCAGCAAACACAACCCGGTAGGCCAGGAGTTGCTGTGGCAGGGGGCGGACGCCAGCCCGGCGCAGGTTGAACAGGCCTGCCGCGCGGCGCGCAGCGCTTTCCCCGGCTGGGCGAAGCAGCCGTTCAGCGCCCGCCAGGCGATTGTCGAGAAATTTGCTGCCCTGCTGGAGGCGAATAAACAGGAGCTGACCAGCATTATTGCCCGCGAAACCGGCAAGCCGCGCTGGGAGGCGGCGACCGAAATCACCGCCATGATCAACAAGGTCGCCATTTCGATAAAGGCCTACCACACCCGCACCGGCGAGCAGCGCACCGAGATGGCAGACGGTGCCGCCACGCTGCGCCATCGCCCGCACGGCGTGCTGGCCGTGTTTGGCCCCTATAACTTCCCCGGCCATCTGCCGAACGGCCACATCGTGCCCGCGCTGCTGGCGGGCAACACCCTGATCTTCAAGCCGAGCGAGCTGACGCCGTGGAGCGGTGAGGCGGTAGTCAAACTGTGGGAGCAGGCCGGGCTGCCGCCGGGCGTGCTTAATCTGGTGCAGGGCGGACGCGAAACCGGCCAGGCCCTGAGCGCCCTCGGCGACATCGACGGGCTGCTGTTTACCGGCAGCGCCGGGACCGGCTACCAGCTGCATCGCCAGCTCGCCGGTCAGCCGGAAAAAATTCTGGCTCTTGAGATGGGCGGCAACAATGCGCTAATCGTTGACGACCCGTCGGATATCGACGCCGCGGTTCACCTGACGATCCAGTCAGCCTTTATTACCGCCGGGCAGCGCTGCACCTGCGCCCGTCGCCTGCTGGTAAAAAGCGGGGCAGAAGGCGATGCCTTCCTGGCCCGTCTGGTCGAAGTGAGCGGACGCCTGCTGCCGGGCGCGTGGGATGCCAGCGACCAGCCGTTTATCGGCGGGCTGATTTCCGAGCAGGCGGCAAAAAATGTCTATCACGCCTGGCGGGAGCATGTCGCCCGTGGGGGCCAGTCGCTGCTGGAACCGCGTCTGGTGAAAGCGGGCACCTCCTTACTGACCTCGGCCATTGTTGAGATGACCGGCGTGCGCGACGTGCCGGATGAAGAGGTCTTTGGCCCACTGCTGTGCGTCTGGCGCTACGACGATTTTGACCAGGCCATCGCCATGGCGAACGCCACGCGCTACGGCCTGTCCTGTGGGCTGATCTCCCCGGATCGCGAGCGCTTTGACCAGCTTCTGCTGGAGGCCCGCGCCGGGATCGTCAACTGGAATAAACCGCTTACCGGCGCGGCCAGTACCGCACCTTTTGGCGGGGTGGGGGCATCCGGCAACCACCGCGCCAGCGCCTGGTATGCGGCAGATTACTGCGCCTGGCCGATGGCGAGCCTCGAGACAGCCGCCATCGTCCTGCCGGAGCAGCTGAATCCGGGTCTCGATTTTACACGGGAGAAGCGTCATGAAAGCGCGTGAAGTTAACTTCGACGGGCTGGTGGGGCTGACCCACCACTACGCCGGACTGTCGTTCGGCAATGAGGCCTCTACAAAGCACCGCTTTCAGATCTCCAACCCACGGCTGGCGGCGAAGCAGGGTCTGTTAAAGATGAAGGCGCTGGCCGATGCGGGCTTCCCTCAGGCGGTGATCCCGCCCCAGGAGCGGCCCAACGTCGGCGTGCTGCGTCAGCTTGGCTTTACCAGCACGGACGAGCAGGTGGTGGAAAAGGCGGGCACCCAGATGCCGCAGCTTCTCTCCGCCGCCAGCTCAGCTTCCTCTATGTGGGTGGCTAACGCCGCCACGGTGGCCCCGTCTGCGGATACGCTCGACGGGAAAGTGCATCTGACGGTGGCGAATCTTAACAACAAGTTTCACCGCGCCAGTGAGGCCGGCACCACGGAACAGGTACTGCGCGCCATCTTCCGCGATGAATCCCGCTTCAGCGTGCATACGGCGCTGCCGCAGGTGGCGATGTTCGGCGACGAAGGGGCGGCCAACCATAACCGTCTCGGCGGCGATTACGGCGAGCCGGGTCTGCAGCTGTTTATCTATGGCCGTGACGAGGGGGCTGGCCGTGCGCCTGCCCGCTACCCGGCCCGCCAGACCCTGGCCGCAAGCCAGGCCGTGGCCCGCCTGAATCAGGTCAATCCGGGGCAACTGATGTTTGCCCAGCAAAACCCGCTGGTGATTGACCAGGGTGTGTTCCATAACGACGTGATTGCGGTATCAAATCGTCAGGTGCTGTTCTGCCACGAGCAGGCGTTTGTCGATCAGCCCGCGTTGTTGCAGTCCCTGCGCGATCGCGTGCCCGGCTTTATGCCTATTGTGGTGCCGACCGGGGCGGTCCCGGTGCAGGACGCGGTGGCAACCTACCTGTTTAACAGCCAGCTTTTGAGCCGCGACGACGGCAGCATGATGCTGGTTCTGCCCCAGGAGTCGCAGAACCACCCGGGCGTCTGGCGCTACCTGAGCCAGCTGGTGGCAGAGGATAACCCCATCAGCGAGCTGCGGGTGTTCGATCTGCGTGAAAGCATGGCCAACGGTGGCGGTCCGGCGTGTCTGCGCCTGCGCGTGGTGCTGACCACCGAAGAGCAGCGGGCGGTGAACCCGGCGGTGATGATGAACGATACCCTGTTCAACACGCTTAACGACTGGGTGGATCGCTACTATCGCGACCGTCTGACCCAGGCCGATCTGATCGACCCGCTGCTGCTGCGGGAAGGGCGCGAGGCGCTGGATGCCCTGACGCGCATTTTGCAGCTCGGCTCCGTCTATCCGTTCCAGCAATAAAGGAGGCGTTATGGAAAACTTTCTGGCGCTGACGATGGCCGATGAACCCCCCGCCCAGCGCGAAGGCAACGGGGCGTCGTTTCACTGGCGCTGGCTGGCACGCGGCGTGCTGGAGCTAATCCCGGAGGCGGCAAGCGAGCGCGCCCTGGTGCTTTCTGCCGGGATCCACGGCAACGAAACGGCCCCGGTGGAGATTGTCGACCTGCTGGTCAGGGCGCTGTTTCGCGGTGAACTGACCCTGCGCTGCCGTCTGCTGGTCATCTACGGCAATCCTCCGGCGCTGCGGGCCGACAAGCGCTACCTGACCTGCGACATCAATCGCCTGTTCAGCGGGCGCGGAGCGCAGTTCCCGGCCTGCGATGAGACCGAACGGGCGGCGTTGCTGGAGACGCTGGTTGAAGCCTTTTACCAGCAGGCGGGGGCCGATCGCTGGCATCTCGATCTGCATACCGCCATTCGTGCCTCTTATCATGAGCGATTTGGTGTGTTGCCCCAGCGCAGTCAGCCCTGGGACGAGGCCTTTATTGAGTGGCTGGGGGATGCCGGGCTTGAAGCGCTGGTGTTTCATCAGGCACCGGGCGGTACCTTTACCCATTTCACCTGCGAGCGTTTTGGCGCGCTGGCCTGCACGCTGGAGCTGGGCAAGGCGCTGCCGTTCGGGCATAACGATCTGACGCGATTTGCCACCACCCATCAGGCGCTGCGGGCGTTGCTGAGCGGTGTGGCCTCGACGCCGCACGCTGAGCCGGTGGAGCAGTATCGGGTGGTGCAGCAGATCACCCGGCGCAGCGAGGCATTTGTCCTGCATATGGCCGGGCATACCCTCAACTTTACCCCTTTCCGCCAGGGCGTTTTACTGGCAGAGGATGGGGACGAGCGCTATGAGGTGCAAAAGCCGACCGAGTACGTGCTGTTCCCCAATCCGGCAGTGGCCTTTGGCTTACGCGCCGGGCTGATGCTGGAAAAAATCGGCTGATAAATACCTGGCCCCAATAAGCGCAACGCGGCGGGGCCGGTTATTCACGCACTCATTTCTTTATCACTGCTTTTATTACAGATTATTCCTGGCTGTTTGCTTTATTATTAATCTGTTTGTCGGTATACTCCTTCATAATCTCTTTAAAATCATGTTATTGCATATTTCTGTTTCAACTCTCCACGCTTTATCCTTATTTTCTCCATATTTGACGATAATTTGTTTTTTACACTTTCATTGTTTTACTGTTGCTCTGACTAATTGACGATAAACCCCGTAAAGTGAATCTCGTCAACACGGCATAGCGCCGAAGAATAACTGAAAGGAAGGACAAAATTATGCGTAAATTAACTGCACTGTTTGTTGCCTCTACCCTGGCTCTGGGCGCTACCAGCGCGGCATTCGCCGCAGATACCGCCACCACCACGGCAGCACCGACCGAAGGCAAAATGATGCATCACAAAGGTAAGCCGGGTATGCATCACGACATGATGTTTAAAGACCTGAACCTGACCGATGCGCAGAAACAGCAGGTTCGCGACATCATGAAAAGCCAGCGTGACCAGATGAAGCGTCCGCCGGTAGAAGAGCGCCGCGCAATGCATGACATCATCGCCAGCGACAGCTTCGATAAAGCGAAAGCCGAGGCGCAGGTAGATAAGATGGCCGAGCAGCATAAAGCCCGCATGCTGGCGCACATGGAAACCCAGAACAAGATCTACAACATTCTTACCCCGGAACAGAAAAAGCAGTTTAATGCCAATTTTGAGAAGCGTCTGACAGAACGTTCAGCGCCGGAAGGTAAAATGACCCCACCAGCCGAATAATCGGTTCAGCCATTCAAGACCGCCGGAGTCCTGTTCACCCAAGCGTATTCGCTGTGGACAGGTCCGGCGGTTTTTTCTTTTCCTGCCTCTTGCCAGCCGCCGCCATCCCGGTATTCTCCTGTTATCGATCTGCAGAATGTGTTTGAAATGTCTGACGTTACTTTTTTTCACCGTCGGACTAAGGCCCACCCGCACATCTGCCGATATTGATCCGCAGCGACCTAATGATAACAAACAATAAGCAACCGCCCCCGGCGGGATGCTCTGGCGCGCATTGCGCCATTTGGAGTGGTGATGGACTTTTTTGATATCCGCAAAATGCCGGTTAACCTCTGGCGCAACGGCGCAGGCGAGACGCGCGAAATATGCTGTTTCCCTCCTGCAACCCGGGACTTTACCTGGCGCGCCAGTATTGCGTCCCTTGCCAGCAACGGCGATTTTTCCGTTTCGCCCGGCATCGACCGGGTGATTACCCTGCTGGAAGGGGGTGAAGTGAAGCTGGATGGCGGGCAGGCGTTTAACCACACCCTGCGACGTCATCAGCCCTTCAGCTTTGCCGGAGAGTTGCCTGTCAAGGCGGAGCTGCTGGAAGGGCAGATGTCGATGGACTTTAACATCATGACCCGCCGGGACATCTGTCGGGCGAAGGTGCGGGTGGCGGATCGCACCTTCACCACCTTTGCGTCACGCGGCGGGGTGGTCTTTGTGCTGAGCGGGGCCTGGCAGTTGGGCGACAAACTGCTCACCGCCGACCAGGGCGCGTACTGGCATGACGGCGATCACACCCTGCGGCTGCTCAAGGCAGAGGGCACCCTGCTGTTCAGCGAGATTTTCTGGCTTCCAGGTCACTGAGCGGAATGATCTCATAGTTCCCGGCCAGCAGCGGCTTGCAGAGAATTTTATACCCATCCTGATCAAAACCGGCGGGGGCGCGCAGCAGTTCCGCCGCCTCGTCGAGGCTGTCCACCGCGCCCAGCCAGAGCCAGTTATGGATGATATGATAATGGGTCATCTCCGGGCGCGACTCTTTCAGCGCCACGGCGCAGTCCCACGGCCAGCAGGTGACGCCAATCGCCTGCAACCCTTCAACCAGCCGCTGCTGGTGATCCTCAACGCTCTCTTTTCCGCAGCACGCCCCCGCACAACGCTTCAGCGCCGAACGGAAACAGGCCCGCCCGCGGGTTAACGACTCAAGCCCCAGCAGGCCATAACAGAGCTGGCGCTCATCGGCCAGCGCCTGCAGGGTTTGCAGCGCCGCCCGGCGATTAGCAAACAGGCCAAACAGGTTCGGGGTGTGGGAGAAATCCACCTCCCGGGCATACACAATCTGCGGTTTTCCCTCGGTGATCTGCAGCGAGCAGAGCTGGCGATTGCGGCGTAACCGTTTATTGAACAGCGGCTGCTGCTCCTTGATTAAACGTGCTTCCAGCAGCAGCGCGCCCAGCTCACCGGCGGTTTGCGTCCAGGTGATCCGCCGGGACTGGCGCAGCATGGCGGCCTCGTCCGGGGTGCGCAGATGCGACAGCACCCGGCTGCGAATATTGACGCTCTTGCCGATATACAGGGGCATGGCGTCGCTTTCGCCATGAAAGAAGTAGACGCCAGGCTGTTTGGGCAGAGCCTCAAGCCACGGGCGAAGATGTTCGGGATATTCATAGATGGCGGCCGCTTCGAATTCAAGCCGCGGTGCCGATTGACGCCTGCTCACAACATACTCCTGATACTGTTCAGGCATACAGTGTAGCAGCAGTTATGTGGTTAAAAAAGAGGCGGCAGACGCCGCCCCTGCAGAATTACTGTTTCCAGAAGTCGTCGAATACCGTGATCGGCGGACGACGTTTGTGCTCGGTCTTCAGGTACCAGCCTTCAATAATGCGGGCGGTGCCTTCGTCCAGGGTCTTGCCTTCCAGATAATCATCAATGTTTTCATAGGTCACGCCCAGCGCGGCTTCGTCTGGCAGGGAAGGGCGATCGTCTTCCAGGTCCGCGGTTGGGGCTTTCTTATACAGATGCTCCGGGCAGCCCAGCGCGGCCAGCAGCTGTTTGCCCTGGCGCTTGTTGAGACGGAACAGCGGGTTGATGTCGGTGCCGCCGTCGCCATATTTGGTGAAGAAGCCGGTCAGCGCCTCTGCGGCATGGTCGGTACCCACCACCACGCCGCTGGTCATCCCGGCGATGCTGTACTGGGCTTTCATACGCTCGCGGGCTTTTTCGTTGCCGCGGACAAAATCGCTCAGCTCAATGCCGGCTTCACGCAGCGCTTTTTCGCTGGCCAGCACCGCTTCTTTAATGTTCACGGTCAACACGCGATCGGGCTGAATAAAGGCGATGGCATCCTGGCAGTCCTGCTCGTCGAACTGTACGCCGTAGGGCAGGCGCACGGCGATAAACTGCAGGTCGTTGTTGCCTGTCTCTGCACGCAGTTCACTGATAGCCATCTGGCTCAGTTTACCGGCGAGAGTGGAGTCCTGCCCGCCGCTGATGCCCAGCACCAGCGTCTTCAGGAACGGGAAGCGGGTTAGATAGGATTTTAAAAAATCAACGCTGCGGCGGATCTCGTCTTCCGCATTGATGGTGGGTTTGGCACCCAGCGCCTGGATAATCTCTTGTTGTAGAGCCATCTGGCCCCTCCGTTACACAAATTTGCCTGATGAATGTTCTGTTAAAGCTAACCTGTCATGCGGAAAACGACAAGGATCACAGATTTGAATGCAGCGAATTAGAGCGATTCAGCAGGTTATATTGGTTTTACAGGAATTTTCCTAAAAAACTCTGCCGTCACGCTTAGGGTTGAAAAATGTGGTTTTCTATTCCAGGCTTACTTAACACGCTGATAAACAAGAGGACGGAATATGAACAAGAACGTAGCAGGAATGTTAGGCGCAGCGGCTGTACTGACTTTACTGGCGGGCTGTACCGCCTATGACCGCACAACAGATCAGTTTAAAGAGCCAGTAGTAAAAGACGTTAAAAAAGGGATGACCCGTGCTCAGGTTGAGCAGCTGGCCGGCAAGCCGTCATCAGAGGTGACGATGATCCACGCTCGCGGTACCTGCCAGACCTACATCCTGGGTCAACGGGATGGTAAAACCGAGACCTATTTTGTTGCATTAGATGACACAGGTCACGTTATGAACTCCGGCTATCAGACCTGTGCCGAATACGACACCGATCCACAGGCGCCTAAAGCCTAATCAGGCTCCTTCCTGAGCAGACAGACAAACCGGCCCTCTGGCCGGTTTTCTTTTTGCCGCCCCGCAATCTTATTTCTTATCGCGAATTATTTGCCTGAAATGTGAAGGCAGTCATAACCGCAGGTCAATGAGAGACAATTCCAAAACATTCTGGATTATCCCCAGCAATTCCCTTGCCGTATACTCATCCCATCAGACAGGCCAGCGAGACGAGACGCCAGGTAACGGCGCTGATATCGCGGCTAACGCGGTGGCCATATAAGAGGGAAGTCATTATGGAAAAGAAACATATCTATCTGTTTTGCTCAGCGGGCATGTCAACGTCACTGCTGGTGTCAAAGATGCGCGCGCAGGCAGAGAAGTACGAAGTGCCGGTTGTGATTGAAGCCTTCCCGGAAACCCTGGCGGGTGAGAAGGGCACCAGCGCAGACGTCGTGCTGCTGGGTCCGCAAATTGCGTATATGTTGCCGGAAATTCAACGTCTATTACCGAATAAACCGGTGGAAGTGATCGACTCTGTGCTGTACGGCAAAGTGGATGGTTTGGGTGTTCTTAAAGCTGCTGTAGCGGCGATTAAAAAAGCTGCTAATTAATTTAATTTTTTATTTTTCCCGTCAAAGAGCAATTTCACACACACTTACGCCGCAATATTATTGCGGCATTTAAGGGCATTTTCTATGAGTAGATTTATTGCTGCGCTTGAAAAGGTACTCCTTCCTTTTGCAGTTAAAATAGGAAAGCAACCGCATGTCAACGCCATTAAAAACGGTTTTATTAAGGTAATGCCGTTAACCCTGGCCGGTGCCATGTTCGTTTTAATTAACAACGTTTTTCTGAGCTTCGGTGATGGTTCATTTTTCTATTCATTAGGTGTTCGTTTAGATCCCTCAACTATTGAAACGTTAAATGGTTTCAAGGCCATCGGCGGCAATGTGTACAACGGTACGCTGGGTATTATGTCGCTGATGGCGCCTTTCTTTATCGGGATGGCGCTGGCGGAAGAGCGTAAAGTCGACTCGCTGGCCGCCGGTTTATTATCTGTCGCTGCCTTTATGACCGTGACCCCTTACAGCGTCGGTGAAGCTTACGCGGTGGGTGCCAACTGGCTGGGCGGGGCGAACATTATTTCCGGTATTGTGATCGGTCTGGTCGTGGCGGAAATGTTTACCTTTATTATTCGTCGCAACTGGGTGATCCGCTTGCCGGACAGCGTCCCGGCATCAGTGTCGCGCTCCTTCTCGGCGCTGATCCCAGGCTTCATTATTCTCTCCATCATGGGGACCATCGCCTGGGCGCTCTCTCACTGGGGCACCAACTTCCACCAGATCATTATGGATACCATCTCCACACCGCTGGCATCCATGGGTGGCGTGGTGGGCTGGGCTTACGTCATCTTCACCTCCCTGCTGTGGTTCTTCGGTGTTCACGGCTCTCTGGCGCTGGCCGCGCTGGACAGCGGCATCATGACCCCATGGGCGCTGGAAAACGTGGCACTCTACCAGCAGTACGGCTCCGTTGACGCGGCGCTGGCGGCAGGCAAGACCTTCCACGTCTGGGCGAAACCGATGCTCGACTCCTACATCTTCCTGGGCGGTACCGGGGCGACGCTGGGTCTGATTATCGCGGTGTTTATCACCTCCCGTCGTGCGGATCACCGTCAGGTGGCGAAACTGGCCCTGCCGTCAGGCATCTTCCAGATTAACGAGCCCATCCTGTTCGGTATGCCGATCATCATGAACCCGGTTATGTTCATTCCGTTCATCCTGGTGCAGCCGCTGCTGGCCGCCATTACCCTGACGGCGTATTACCTGGGCATTATCCCGCCTATCACCAACATCGCACCGTGGACGATGCCAGCCGGTCTGGGCGCCTTCTTCAACACCAACGGCAGCGTTGCGGCATTCCTGTTAGCGATATTCAACCTTGGTGTGGCAACCCTGCTCTACATGCCGTTCGTCGCCATCGCCAACAAGGCCCAGACCACAATTGATGAAGAAGAGAGCGAAGAAGATATCGCCCTCGCACTGAAATTCTGATGTCGTATGACGCGGGGCAACCCGCGTCAGTACAGGAGAACAAGAGATGTTTGATTTAGAGAATGTTGTAGCAGAGCCAGAAGACGTAGCAGAGAACGATCTTGAAGAAGTGGTGATGGGGCTTATCATCAACTCCGGACAGGCGCGCAGCCTGGCGTACGCGGCGCTGAAAAAAGCCAAGCAGGGCGATTTCGATTCCGCCAAAGAGATGATGGCCCAGTCGCGCACCGCGCTGAATGAAGCCCATCTGGTGCAAACAAAACTGATCGAAAGCGATCAGGGTGAAGGTAAAATGAAGGTGAGCCTGGTGCTGGTACACGCCCAGGACCATCTGATGACCTCCATGCTGGCCCGTGAGCTGGTGGCGGAACTCATCGAACTTCACGAGAAAATGCAGTAAATCAGTCTGATAGCAGGAGGTCAGCACCATGGAAATCACTACCGCCCGGGAACAACAGCTGTTCAATGGTAAAAATTTTCATGTGTTTATCTACAACAAGGTGGAGAGCATCAGCGGTCTGCATCAGCATGACTACTATGAGTTCACCATTGTGCTGACCGGCCGCTATTATCAGGAGATCAACGGCAAGCGGGTGCTGCTGGAGCGCGGGGACTTTGTCTTTATCCCGATGGGGTCGCACCATCAGAGCTTTTATGATTTTGGCGCCACGCGCATTCTCAACGTCGGCATCAGTAAACGCTTCTTCGAAACCCACTACTCGCCGCTGCTGCCGTTCTGCTTTGTCGCCTCGCAGGTTTATCACGTTAAAAGTGAATTCCTGAACTGGATCGACACCGTGATTGCCTCGCTTAACTTCCGTGACAATGAGTTCGATGAATTTATTGAAACGGTGACCTTTTACGTCGTCAACCGCCTTCGCCACTATCGCGAAGAGCAGCAGGCAACTGACGATATCCCGCAATGGCTGCGCACCACCGTTGAAATGATGCACGACAAGCTGCGTTTTGGTGAAAACGCGCTGGAGAATATGGTGGCGCTGTCGGGTAAATCACAGGAATACCTGACCCGCGCGACCCAGCGTTATTATCAGAAAACGCCGGTGCAGATTATTAATGAAATACGGATCAATTTCGCCAGAAAACAGCTGGAAATTACCAACTATTCGGTGACGGATATTGCTTACGAATCCGGTTACAGCAGTCCGAGTCTGTTTATTAAGACCTTTAAGAAATTGACCTCATTTACACCTAACAGCTACCGGAAAAACCTCACGGTTATTAATTAACGTCCGGCGGTGTTACCGCCGGGAATATTGATTTAAATGATTGCCCAAAATAGATGGGAAGGGACCGCTATACTCAAAAAGCGGATCGCCCAGGGAGAATATTATGCAAAAGAAACTTAAAGTAGTGACCATCGGCGGCGGAAGCAGCTATACCCCGGAATTACTGGAAGGCTTCCTCAAGCGTTACCATGAACTGCCGGTCAGCGAATTGTGGCTGGTTGACGTGGCCGAGGGCCAGGAGAAGCTGGATATTATTTTTGACCTCTGCCAGCGCATGGTGAAAAAAGCGGGCGTGCCGATGACCGTGCATAAAACCCTCGACCGCCGCCAGGCGCTAAAGGATGCCGATTTCGTCACCACCCAGCTGCGCGTCGGCCAGCTGAAGGCCCGCGAGCTGGATGAGAGTATCCCGCTGAGCTACGGCTATCTGGGCCAGGAGACCAACGGGGCTGGCGGCCTGTTCAAAGGGCTGCGTACCATTCCGGTGGTGTTCGACATCATTAAAGACGTGCAGGAGATCTGCCCGCAGGCGTGGGTGATCAACTTCACCAACCCGGCCGGAATGGTGACCGAAGCGGTTTATCGCCACACGGATTTCAAACGCTTTATCGGCGTCTGCAACATTCCTATCGGCATGAAGATGTTTATTCGCGACGTGCTGGCCCTGACCGACAGCGACGAGCTTTCCATCGACCTGTTTGGCCTGAACCACATGGTGTTCATCAAAGACGTACTGGTTAACGGCAAGTCTCGCTTCGCGGAGCTGCTGGACGGCGTGGCGAGCGGCACCCTGAAAGCCAGTTCGGTGAAGAACATTTTTGACCTGCCGTTCAGCGAAGGGCTGATCCGCTCCCTGAACCTGCTCCCGTGCTCCTATCTGCTTTACTACTTTAAGCTGAAAGAGATGCTGGCGATCGAGATGGGCGAATACTACAAAGGCGGCGCCCGCGCGCAGGTCGTACAGAAGGTAGAAAAACAGCTGTTCGATCTGTACAAGAACCCGGATCTTAACGTGAAGCCGAAAGAGCTGGAGCAGCGCGGCGGGGCTTACTACTCCGACGCGGCCTGCGAAGTGATCAACGCCATCTACAACGACAAGCAGGCGGAACACTACGTCAACGTGCCGCACCACGGCCACATTGATAATATTCCGGCGGACTGGGCGGTGGAGATGACCTGTATTCTGGGCCGCGACGGCGCGAAGCCGCATCCTCGTCTGACCCATTTCGATGACAAGGTGATGGGGCTTATCCACACCATCAAGGGCTTTGAGGTGGCGGCAAGCCAGGCGGCCATCAGCGGCGAGCTGAACGACGTGCTGCTGGCGCTGAACCTGAGCCCGCTGGTGCAATCCGATCGCGATGCCGAGAAGCTGGCGTGCGACCTGATTCTGGCCCATGAAAAATGGCTGCCGAACTTCGCTGCTACCGTCGATAAACTGAAAAGCGAGCAGCACTGAGAGGGATCGCTATGGAATATCTGCTGATCGTCAATGCCGATGATTTTGGCCTCTCAAAAGGGCAGAACTACGGCATTCTGGACGCCTGTCGGAACGGGGTGGTGACCTCCACCACCGCGATGGTTAACGGCGATGCCGTTGAGCACGCTGCGGCGCTGAGCCGGGATCTGCCTGAGCTGGGGGTAGGCATGCACTTTGTGCTGACCCTCGGCATGCCGCTGACCTCCATGCCGGGGCTGACCCGGGACGGCGTGCTCGGCAAGTGGATCTGGGAGATGGCAGAGCAGGGGACGCTGCCGCTGGAGGAGATTGCCCGCGAGCTGGACTGTCAGTTCAATCGCTTCGTCGATCTCTTCGGGCGCGAACCGACCCATATCGACAGCCATCACCATGTGCACATGATCCCGGCCATCTTCCCGCTGGTGGCCGAATTTGCCCGTCGCAAAGGGGTGGCATTACGGGTGGATCCTCAGGTTGAAGGGATCGAACGGGATGCCGGCCTGCCGCCTACCACCGACGGCTTCAGCAGCGCGTTCTATGGCGATGACATCAGTGAAGCGCTGTTTTTGCGCGTGCTGGATGAGTCAGTGCTGAAGGGAGAGCGCTCGCTGGAGGTGATGGCACATCCGGCGTTTATCGATAACACCATCCGTAAAAGCGCCTACTGCTGGCCGCGACTGACGGAGCTGGACGTGCTCACCTCGACATCGCTGAAATATGCCATTGCCGAGCGCGGGTACCGGTTGGGAACGTTCAGGGATCTGTGAGGAAACGCCGGGTGGCGCTTGCGCTTACCCGGCCTACAATGTCTACAAAAGCACCGAAACGTAGGCCGGGTAAGGCGTAGCCGCCACCCGGCTTTTTTTACGCCGGAATGGCCGCGATTTTACTGCTGCGGGACCACACCCGGTGCGCCGCCATCAGCAGCGTCAGTTCATCCATAAACGCGCCTGCCGCCGTATCGCCTTCGATAATACCTTCTTCGCCCTGATCTGCCACCTTCAGCAGCGGCTTGAACTGACGGGCATCGCCTGCCAGCGCAATCGGCTTGAGGTGCTTATAGGCTTCCAGCAGATAATAGGCCGCATCGCCGTTAGTGAGCAGACCCTGAATATCCCCGCACGGCACCACCACCGCATCCACGGTCAGCGACGGAGAACCGGCGAAGGTTCCGGCCACCGGCAGCACCGAGCCGTCGTCGGCAATGACTTCACCCATTCGCGAGTAGAGCAGCTTCGCATGCACGCCTTTGGCCTTCAGCGCCTGCAGCACCGCCAGCACATCGCTGGCGCGAGGCTTATCGTTCAGCAACACGGCCACCACGCGACCTTTGATATCGCCGCCGGGAACGGCATACAGGCTGAGGGACGGATCCTTTTTCAAGCCGTTCACATCCTGCGGCGGAACAAGGTTGCGCTGCTCGTCGGTCAGGGTGATACCCAGATTGTCCGCCACGCCCTGGGCCAGGGTGATATCAATATGCGCCAGCTGATCCACCACCCGCTCGCGGATGTAGGTGCGCACCACCTTGCTCAGCTCAAAGCTGAAGGCACCGATAATATGCTCCTGCTCCACCGGCGTCTGGCTGTGCCAGAACAGGCGTGGGTGGGCGTAGTATTCGGCGAAGGAGGGGCTGCGCTCGCGGATTTTGGTCCCTTCCACGCGCTCCTGGTACGACTCAAAGCCGCCGCGTTTTGGCCCCGGAGGGGTTTCGCGCGGCCAGTTGTCGTTGATTGAGTTCGGCTCGTAGTTGGCCGGGTTGGTGTCGATCTCCATGCGGTGCATCCCGTCCCGCTGGAAGTTATGGTAGGGACAGGTTGGTTTGTTGATCGGGATTTCGTGGAAGTTCGGCCCGCCGAGGCGGCTGATCTGCGTATCGGTGTAGGAGAACAGACGCCCCTGCAGCAGCGGGTCGTTAGTGAAGTCCAGCCCCGGAACGATATGCCCCGGGTGGAAGGCGGCCTGTTCGTTCTCGGCAAAGAAGTTGTCCGGGTTACGGTTGAGCACCATTTTGCCCACCAGCTGCACCGGCACCAGCTCCTCGGGGATCAGCTTGGTAGGGTCGAGAAGATCAAAGTCGAATTTGAACTCGTCCTCTTCCGGGATCAACTGGAAACCGAGCTCAAATTCCGGGAAGTCGCCCGCCTCAATGGATTCCCAGAGATCGCGGCGGTGGAAGTCCGGATCGCGCCCGGTAAGCTTCTGCGCCTCATCCCACACCAGCGAGGCTTTACCGGCCACCGGCTTCCAGTGGAAGCGCACAAAGGTGGCTTTGCCTTCGGCATTGATCAGGCGGAAGGTGTGGATGCCAAAGCCTTCCATGGTGCGATAGCTGCGCGGAATACCGCGGTCAGACATCGCCCACATCACGTTGTGCAGGGTTTCCGGCTGCAGGGAGACATAATCCCAGAAGGTGTCGTGCGCGCTCTGACCCTGCGGGATCGCCCAGTGCGGCTCTGGTTTTACCGCGTGTACAAAATCGGGGAACTTGTGTGCGTCCTGAATAAAGAAGATCGGCGTGTTGTTGCCCACCAGATCAAAAACGCCCTCTTCGGTGTAAAACTTGGTGGCGAAGCCGCGAATGTCACGCACCGTATCGGCGGAGCCTGCGCCGCCCTGCACCGTAGAGAAACGGACAAAGACCGGGGTAATTTTATCCGGGTCGGAGAGGAAATCGGCTTTAGTTAAATCGCTCAGGTTTTTATACGGCTGAAAATAGCCGTGCGCGGCCGAACCACGGGCGTGCACAATACGCTCCGGGATGCGCTCATGGTCAAAGTGAGTGATCTTCTCCCGCAGGATAAAGTCTTCCAGCAGGGTCGGGCCGCGGGTTCCGGCGCGCAGGGAGTTCTGATCGTCCGCGATGCGCACCCCCTGGTTAGTGGTCAGCGGGAAGTTCTCGCCGCCTTTGCGGACTTCATCCAGCGCATTCAGTTTCTGGTTGCCGGTATCGGGTGCCTTCAGGCTGCCGGGCGCTGTGGGCTCCTGGCCCGGTGGCGTAGGGACCGGGCTGGCGAGGTGAGAACCGTCCGCCGGGGCCAGCGAGTCCATTCCGGGCTCTGCTTCATGGGCGTCGTGAAGCGGGGATTGTTCGGGTTTATGTGTCTTATCATTTTGCGACATTGCACTCGTCTCCTGTTTTCATTGCTGAAACGCGGTCGTATTTGCCTTAAAACCCAATAACTATAGAACATTAAGGGTTATAAGCTGGGTGAATACCCAATTTCGGACTACCGCTTACGCTTCAGCTGGCACGTGGGGCGCGACGCAGAAGGGGCAATCGGCTATGATAGGAATTTACTGATTTTTAAGTTTGTTTAGTGAACCCGCTGCTTATGAAACCTCTTCGCCAACAAAATCGTCCTGTAATCAGCTATCAGCCCCGCGTTGAACCCGCGCCGCCCGACCACGCCACTAAAATGGATGGCTTTCGTGACGTCTGGCTGTTACGCGGTAAATATGTGGCTTTTGTACTGATCGGCGAACGTTTTCGTCGTTCCCCGGCGTTTAATGTGCCGGAGTCTGCCCAGCGCTGGGCGGTTCAGGTCCGGCAGGACGAAGATATTCAGGATTAATTATTCTGTGTCATGGTGATCCCGTTAATTAACGGGATCACAGGATAATTATTGTCTATAGCAAATTATTGTTTTATTCCCATTGGGCATTAATTATTTTTTAAATTCATACCTTCTCTCTATTTACTTTTGGTAATCTTTTCAATGGCTTTTTTAGCGCGTGATTTAACTTTTTGATTTACATTGGGAAATATAATGTAATATTTCATGCGTTTAATTCTATCCTTTTAGTGTTGCGTCTTTTTCTAATACTATCTGGACAGAAAAATGAATAAAACCCACACCTCAATGATGACGGGATTTACTCTTTCTCGTCTCACTGTCGCGATCCGAAACGCGATCCCTGTATTGGTCCTGGCATCCCTGCCCGTGTACGCCGACACTATTATTCCCAGTCAAAGCACGACTTATACCCTATCCGGAACTGAACCCTTTGTGATGCCTTCGCCTAATGCAATTACCGTCACATCGGGTAGTGCTATTACCGGCGATGTCACGCAGGACTGGCAGGTGACCGTTGATGATGGCGCAACGGTTAACGGAGCAGGTTTTGGTCTGAACCTGGGATCGTTGACGGGGGGAACCGTGCTTAATCTCGGCGGAGATGTCACCACTACCGGGGGCGGATCCGGCGGCAACGCTGCAGGTATTAAGCTCAATCAAGGCGGAACGATCAACATACTAAGCACCGGGTCCGTGGCCAGCAGCAGTGACGGGATATTTCTCACTAACGGCGGCACAATAAATAGCAGCGGATCGGTAAGCGGTACCGGTGGCGGCACTTCGGTCTATTTAAGCTCCGGCACAACCGTCTATAATGGTGATGCATCGTCGTCGATTGGCGGAGGATACGGCATTATTGTTGATAGCGGTTCTGGGACCCTGACCAATGCCGGTAATATTAATGTGCTTCATAACGGAATTTGGGTACGTGATAGTGGAAATGCCGTCATTAATAACCAGGCTGGCGGGGTTATCAATTCAACCAGTACTTCTAATAATGGGATTGATATTGGCAGTTCTGGTACGGTTGATATTACCAATGCGGGAACCATCAGCGGCAATGCCGGTATTTACATAGGATCGGCTGGCAATACGCTCACCAATAGCGGCGCGATCACTGGTACCGGCGGCACGGCAATCTCGCTGGGCGGTAACAATAATACTGTCATTTTTAATACCGGCACCGAAATCGGGGGAAATATCACCTCAAGCGGCAGCGGAAATACATTAACGTTAAACGGGCAAGGTGCACTGGGGGGGAACGTCACGGGTCTGGCAAGTATTACCAGCGCGGCGGATCCAGGTCTTGCCTGGCTGTTGAACGGTACAACCTACAGTACATCCGGCACCACGGCAGATTCACTGCTGATTCAAAGTGGTACCTTGATTCTGAATGGCGCCCTGACCCACAGCGGAACAGGGGGCGGTACAACTATTAACCCGGACGCCATATTCCAGTTGGGGAATAATTCCGCCAGCGGCAGCGTCACGGGCAATATCATTGATAACGGCACGCTGCGTTTCTCCCGCACGGACAGTTCCACCTTTGCTGGCGTGATAAGTGGAGACGGGCTGGTTAACCAGGCGGGAAGCGGCGAAACCATTCTCAGCAGCGCGAACACCTATACGGGCGGGTCGACTGTTGATGGCGGCACTCTGAATGCAGGCAATGCCGGAGCCCTGGGCACGGGCGATGTTGCAATCAACAGCGGCGGGACGCTGGTGCTCTCCTTCGGTGCTGGCACCTTTGCCAACGCCATTGCCAACGGCGGGCTGCTGAACGTCACCGGCGCGGGGAACACGCTCAACAGCGTGATTACCGGGGCGGGTGAGAACCGCATCAGCGCGACTGATACCGTCATCGCGGCAGATAACAGCGGGTTTTCCGGCCTGTGGAATATCCTTAATAGCGGTTCGATGGATATCACAGCCAGTAATAACCTCGGCACCGGGGCCGTGCAGTTAAACGGCATTCTGAACATTGCGCCGACAGCGGGCGGCTTCACCCTGGCGAACGCCCTTTCCGGGGCGGGTACGTTAACCGTTTCGCTTGTAGGGGGCACTCCCTTTGATTTCGCCAGTAGCGTCGGAACGCTGTTTACCGGGGTGCTGGCGATGGGGCCGGGCACTTTCAACCTCGCCGGTAACAACACCCTGGCATTAACCAACGCCCGGTTGCAGCTGGATACCGGCAGCATCACGACGGTGGGCAGCGGCACCCAGGCTATCGGCAACCTGACCCTTAACGGCGGTATTCTCAGCTTCAATAACCTGCCGACAGGGGTGATTAATACCGGACAGCTGGATAAGACCTCCGGGACGGTGCGCGTTGATCCGACTGTCATCGCCGCTAACAACGCCAGCAATTTACTGCTGGTTGACGATGGCTCGGGCACCCAGTTAATCACCTCCACCGGCAATACCGGCTCGTCGGCCAATCTGACACTGCAGGATCTCTCGGGAAATGCGATTGACTCTTCCTCAACCTCTCAGGCGAACGTTACCCAGGGCGGTAACACCGTTGCGATTGCCACCTATGGCAATTTCGGCCTCAACGACACTAACGGGCTGGGCGTCGGCTACTCTCTGAGCCAGCTCGATCTACAGGCGGCGCAAACCCTGACCCTCTCCGGGGATACCACCACCCCGGCCGGTGCGGCGGATATGAAGGCGCTAATAACCGGGGCGGGCAATCTGGCGATCAACGCCACCGATGCGATTACCCTGACCAATGCAGGCAACACCTTTACCGGCACCACGACGGTAAACAGTGGCGTACTTCGCGCTGGTGCCGTCAATGTGATTGACGACAGCAGCCAGCTGAATTTAAACAGCGGCACAGCCTTCGATTTGAATGGTTTCGATCAGAGCGTGAATAATCTGACCGGGGCGGGTAACGTCACGCTGGGGGCCAATGCCCTGACGGAAAATACCACCGGCAGCGTTGCCTACGCCGGGACCATTACCGGCAGCGGGGCGGTCACCGCAGCGGGGGCGGGAACCTGGATCCTGACGGGTAACAATAACTGGACCGGTGGTACAACCATAGATACAGGGGTTTTGCAGCTGGGCGCGGGCGGAACCAGCGGGGCGTTAACCGGGAACATCACCAACAACGGCGCTCTGATCGTCAATCGCTCCGATGCCCTCACGCTTTATGACACCATCAGTGGTTCGGGTACGGTTACTCAGAACGGCACCGGGGCAACGACCCTGAGCGGGGCGAACAGCTATGCCGGTGGCACCGCGGTAAACGCGGGGACGCTGAACGTGGCCAATGCCACCGCCATGGGGACGGGTACCGCAACGGTCAGCAGCGGCGCAACGGCCAATCTCACCTTTACCGGCGGGACCCTGACCAACGCTATCGCCAACGCCGGGCTTGTTAACGTGACCGGCGCGAATAACACCCTCAACGGCGCCATTACCGGGGCAGGAGAGAACCGCATCAGCGCGGCCGGGACGGTGCTGGGAGGCGATAACAGCGGATTTACCGGCAACTGGAATATTCTCACGGGTGCCGCCGCAAACATCACGGCTGCGCAGAACCTGGGTGATACTGCTGCGGTTCAGCTTGATGGCACCCTGAATATCGCAAGCGGGCCTTACACCTTCACCAATACCCTGACCGGGGCCGGGCTGATGACCGCCACGCTGACCAGCGGCAGTGCCTTTAACTTTGATAACACCGTTGGCAGCGCCTATACCGGGACACTCCGGCTCGGGCAGAGCAATTTTGCCCTCTCGGGCGATAACACCAGCACCTTGACCAACGCCACCCTGCAGCTGGATAGCGGCAACACCACTACCGTCGGCGCGGGGACGCAGAATATCGGCAACCTGACGCTGAACGGCGGCACGATGAGCTTCGCCAATATGCCCACCGGCGTGGTAAACACCGGTGCGCTAACATTGACCGCCGGGACGGTGCAGATCGATCCCACCCAGGTGGCAGCCAGCGGCGGCAATCTGCTGATCGAGGATGAAGGCGCTGGCGAGCAGCTGATTACCGCCGCCAACACCAGCGGTTCTGCGGCGAATCTGACCCTGACGGATCTGCTGGGCAACGCGCTCAGCAGCTCGCAGGTGAATATCGATCAGAACGGGGCCACGGTCGCCATCGGCACCTACGGTTACAGCCTGAACAATACCAACGGGCTGGGCGTCGGGTTTACCCTCAACCAGCTTGATGTGCAGGCGGGCCAGACCCTGACCCTCTCCGGCGATACCACCACCCCTGCCGGGGCGGCGGACATGAAAGCGGCCATCATCGGCAGCGGAGATCTGGCGATTAATGCCACCGACGCCATCACCCTCACCAATGCCAGCAATGCTTATACCGGGGCCACCACGGTTACGGGCGGCATACTGCGTGCGGGCGCAGCTAACATCATTGATGACAGTAGCCAGCTCACGCTGAACGCGGGAACGGCATTTGATCTGAACGGTTTTGACCAGAGCGTGAATAACCTCACTGGCGCGGGTAACGTCACGCTGGGGGCGAATGCCCTGACGGAGAACACCGCCGGAGACGTCACTTACGCGGGTGTGATCGGCGGTTCCGGGCCGGTTACCTCTGCGGGGACCGGCACCTGGATCCTCACCGGCGACAATACCTGGACCGGCGGCACCACGCTGAGCGGCGGCACATTGCAGCTGGGGGCGGGCGGCACCAGCGGCTCGATTGTGGGCGACGTGGTCAACAACGCGGCCATGGTGGTTAACCGTTCTGACGACGTGACGCTGGCGGGCGCGATAAGCGGCTCCGGCACCCTGACCCAGAACAGCTCCGCAACCGGCACCACCACCCTGACGGGAGACAACAGCTATACCGGCGCGACCACCGTGCAGCAGGGTACGTTGCAGTTGGGCGACGGCGGCACCAGCGGCGGGCTTGCCGCCGGGAGCGCGGTGACAATCGACACCGGCGCAACCCTGGCATTCAATCGCAGTAATCTCCTGACGGTGGCGAACACCCTTGGCGGTGATGGCAACGTGGAGCAGCGGGGCAGCGGAACAACCCTGATCGGCGGAACCAATGCCTACACCGGCGGAACCACCGTTGAAGCGGGCACGCTAAACGCGACAAACGCCAGCGCGCTGGGAACCGGGGCGGCGACCGTCAACAGCGGCGCGGCGCTGCTGCTCTCGTTCACTAACGGCACCTTTGCCAACGCCATTGCTAATGCCGGGCTGCTGGACGTGACGGGAGCGGGAAATACCCTCAACAGCGCCATCTCCGGGGCCGGGATTAACCGCATCAGCGCGCAAAATACGACCCTCGGCGGGGATAACACCCTCTTTACCGGCACCTGGGACATTACTAGCGGCGCGTCGGCGAACGTGGCGGCCTCGCAAAATCTGGCCGATGCCGCAGTGCAGCTGAACGGCACGCTGAATATTGCGCCACCGACCGGCGATTACACCTTTACCAACACCCTGACCGGCAACGGCCTGATGAACGTCGCGCTTGCCAGCGGCAGCAACTTTGCGTTTGATAACGCCGTCGGCAGCGCCTATACCGGCACGCTCCAGCTCGGGCAAAGCCTGTTCGATCTGTCCGGAGACAACACCACCGCCCTGACCGGCGCCACGCTGCAGCTCGACGCTAACAGCCTGGCGACCGTCGGCACGGGAACCCAGACCATCGGTAATCTGACCATGAACGGCGGGGCGCTGGTCTTCAACGGCCAGGTACCGCCCGGGCAGCCTGATGGCTCGGTTGCGGTGGGCAATTTAACCCTGACCAGCGGCCAGATCCGCACCGAAGCGCCCACATCCGGCGTGCCTAACCCGGCACCGTCGGGGCAGAACCTGATGGAAGAGGATGACCAGGCGATCCTCTCTCAGCTGGTCTCCGCCTCCGGCACGGTAACCGGAACGGCAGGCAACCTGACCCTGACCGATCACGACGGTAACGCCATCAGCGATCCGCAGCAGTTTGCGGTAACTGAAGGGGGCACCGCCGTGGCGAATGCCACCTACAACTATGCCCTGAGCACCGGAACCAATAACGACGGCCTCTATATCCAGTACGGCTTAACCACGCTGGATCTGATCAACGCCCAGACCCTGCACCTGGCGGCGGATGCGGGCACCGTCGGCGCGGCGGCCACCCTCTCGGCACAGGTGACCGGCAGCGGAAACCTGGACGTGAACGCCAGCGCGGCAGGCGCGCAGACCGTTACGCTCAGCAACAGCGGCAACAACTACACCGGGATGACTACCGTATCCGGCGGAACGCTGCGTCTGGGCAGCAATCAGGCGCTGGGCAACACCAGCCTGCTCACCATCAACAGCGGGGCTAACACCAACATCAACGGGATGACCCAGACCATCGGCGCCCTGGCGGGCGACGGCGGGCTGGCGATTGACGGCGGTAACCTGACCATCAGCAACGGTGGGACCTTTGGCGGGGTCGCCAGCGGCGCGCTCGGCAACCTGACCCTCTCCGGCGGCACGCTGATCATGACGGGGGCCAATACCTACACTGGATTAACCAACATCAACACCGGGGCAACGATGCAGGTGGGGGCAGGCGGAACCACAGGCAGCGTGGCCGGGCCGATCGTTGACAACGGCATTCTGACCTTTAATCGCAGCGATAACGTTATCCTGCCGGGTGCGGTGGAGGGCAGCGGGGAACTGCATCAGGACGGGGCCGGGACGCTGTTTATCAACAATGACGTTGCCGTCACCGGGCCGGTGGTGATCAACGCCGGGACGGTCAGCATCGGGGATGGCACTGCCGACGGCAGCGTCGCCGGAAATATCGTTAACAACGGCGCGCTGCAGTTCAACCGCGGCGACTGGAGCTACGGCGGAGAAATTAGCGGTACGGGGACCGTTGAACAGGTAAGCGGCAGCCAGACCACCCTCACCGGCGCGAACAGCTACAGCGGGGCGACAACGGTAAGCGCGGGTACGCTGAACGCGGCGAATGTTGCCGCCCTCGGCACCAGCGCCGCCACGGTAAACAGCGGCGCGACGCTGGCGCTCTCGTTCGCTGATGGCATTTTTAGCAATGCGGTCGCCAATAACGGCGTGCTGGATGTGATCGGCGCCGGGAATACTCTCACCACCAACGTCACCGGCTCGGGGATCAACCGCGTCAGTGCTAATCAAACCACTCTTGCCGGGGACAACAGCGGCTTTAGCGGTAGCTGGGATATCACCTCCAGCGGCGGGGCGACCATCACCACCCAGGAGAATCTCGGTGCTTCGCCGGTGCAGTTAGACGGCATCCTGAACGTCAGTCCGGCCAGCGGCGGGTTTACCTTTGTTAATGCCTTGACCGGCAGCGGCCTGCTCGCCGCGACCATGGGCAGCGTCAGCGACGCCTTTAATTTCGCGGCCACGGCGGGCAACGCGTTTAGCGGTACTCTGGCGCTGGCTCGTGGCACGCTGGCGCTGGAAGGCGACAATACCAGCGCCTTATCCGCTGCAACGCTCTTCCTGGGGGCTGATGCCACGGCCACTCTGACCAGCGACCAGACTATCGGCAACCTGACCTTTAATGGCGGGCTGCTGGATGTGGCGATGAAGACGCCATCGACGGCCGATATTCTGACGGTCAATAACCTGAACGTCGATCCGGCCACCAGCACGTCTGAGGTGGGCGTGGTGAATCTGCGGGCCGGCGAGTTGCCTCCATCAACAAAACCGGACGATAACTTCCTCGATCAGGATAACGAGGTGGATAACGGCATTCAGGTGGTGAAAGCGACTACCGTCAGCTCGGAAGGGACGCAACTTACCCTGCTGCTGGACGGGGCCGCCCCGGCGGATGAAGTCGATCAGGTCTCCGACGGCTTTGGTCACGACGATGTGCTGGCCACCTATGGATATACCGCCGTCATGACTGCGGGGGCGAATGCCCCTGGCGGCCCGGGACTCTACGCGGGCTATATGCTGAAGGTGCTGAACAGCCAGTCGACGGCGGTGATTGACACTACGGGCGCGACGGACAACACCCTCGGTGCGAAACTGACCGGGGTGGGTGATTTCGAGTTCCGGGCCAACGATGACACCCTTACGCTTGCCAATACCGCCAACGATTATCAGGGGCAAACCACCGTCACCAGCGGCACTGTTCAGCTCGGGGGAAATAACACCCTCGGACAAACCCGCGCCCTGAATATCGCGGCTGACGCCACAACGGATCTCAACGGCTTTAGCCAGACCATCGGGGCGTTGAACGGTGCGGCGGGCAGTACCCTGGCGCTGGATGGTGGCGCGCTGACCATCACCAACGGCGGGCAGAGCGACGGGGCCTTGACCGGCGGCGGCAATCTGAACCTGACCGGCGGTGAACTGACTATCAGCAATGCCAACGACGACCTTAGCGCGGCGGTAGATATTGCCAGCGGTGCCACGGCGCGGCTGAAAGACGGCGGCGCGCTTGGCAGCGGTGATGTCGCCCTTGACGGCACGCTGGTGCTGGATACGGTAAGCGGATCCTTCGCCAATGCGGTGCAGGGTGCGGGCACGATGAACCTGGCCAACGGCAGCGATGTGTCGCTCACCGGGAATAATGCCGGGTTTAACGGCACCGTCGATATTGACGCCGCCAACCGTCTGACGGTGCAGCAGCCGTCGAACCTCGGCAGCGCCGCTATCACCAACGATGGCGAACTGGTGCTGGACGCGAGTGATACCTGGGCGTTCGCGAATGCCATGAGCGGCAGCGGTCTGTTAACCAAAGCGGGCACCGGGATGGTCACGCTTGGCAGCGATTATGCCCATACCGGCGGAACGCACGTCGAAGCCGGTACCCTGGCGCTGGATAACAGCGCGGCGGCGCTCTCCGGCGGCGGTGCGGTCACTGTGGATGAGGGGGCAACGCTTGGCGGTTACGGTACCATTGTGGGCGATGTCACCAGCCGGGGTACTGTCTCCGCGGGTGATGCCATTACGTCGCTGACCGGTGGTGCAGGCAATCTGACGATTCAGGGCAACCTGAACAACTTCAACGTCGTCAATCTGGCGGGCAATACCGTCGGCAACACCCTGACGGTGACCGGGAACTACGCCGCCCAGAGTACGCTGGTGCTCAATACGGTGCTCGGCGGCGATGATTCGCAAACCGACAAGCTGATTGTGCAGGGCGATACCAGCGGTCATACCGATGTTATCGTCAACAACAAAGGCGGAAGCGGGGCCCCGACCGTCAACGGCATCCAGGTGATTGAGGTAAACGGCGCGTCGAACGGCGACTTCACCCTCGCCAACCGCGTGGTGGCCGGTGCCTATGACTATCAGCTGTTAAAAGGCACACCGACCAGCAACGACGGCGACTGGTATCTGCGGGTGCCCGTTGAGCAGCCGGTAGTGCCGATTCGTCCGGAAGCGGGGGCGTATCTGGGTAACCAGAGTGCGGCGATGGATATGTTTACCCACAGCCTGCACGATCGTCTGGGGGAAAGCCTGTTTGTCACCGGGAACGGACAGCAGGTTGACGCCCCGTCGGCGTGGATCCGCACCTTCGGCAGCCGTACCGACAGCCGCAGCGCGGGCCAGATTGGTCAGGACACCTGGAGCAACGGCCTGCAGCTCGGGTTCGATCTCGCCAGCAACCTGCAGGTGCAGAACCGCTGGCAGGTGGGGGTTATGGCGGGCTACGGCTCGGCGAGAACCCGTAACCAGAGCGATGGCCAGGACACGGTGGCGCGCAGCGAAGTGGACGGTTACAGCGTAGGGCTGTACGGCACCTGGTTTGCCGACGGGCGGCCGCAGGGCACCGGGCCGTACATCGATACCTGGACGCAGTATGGCTGGTACAACAACAAAGTGAACGGGCAGGGGCTGCCGGAACAGAAATACGACAGCACCACCCAGGCCGTGTCAGTTGAAGGCGGCTGGGCCTTTAACGTCTATAACACGGAGCTGATGAGCTTCTTCATTCAGCCGCAGGAGCAGGTGATCTACACCCATTACGATGCGGATGACGTGAAAGAAAACAACGGTACTAAAGTCAAAATGAACGATGGCGGGTTCAGCAACCGCCTTGGGGTGAGGGTGTACGGCTACTCTTCCGACCGCGAGGGTCGCCAGTGGCAACCGTTCATCGAAGCCAACTGGCTCTATAACGGCTATACCGACAGCGTAAAAATGGACAGCACCCGTCTGGAATCTGATACGCCGAAACACCGCTACGAAGTGAAAGGTGGCGTGGAAGCGAAATTCAATAACCAGTGGAGCATGTGGGCAAACGTCGGCACCCAGCAGGGCGGCAGTGACTACCGCAGCATTGAGGGTGGTCTCGGGGTGAAATACACCTGGTAAATGCCGCAGGCATAAAAAAAGCCCATCAGGAAACTGATGGGCTTTTTTGGTTCCGGGAGCGATTAACGGTGCGCGAGTTCCGCGTCGTCTTCGCTTTCCAGAACGGCTTTGTCGGTCTGCTTCAGCCACTGGCTGGTCAGCGTCCCGGCGGTCATGGAGCCGCTGACGTTCAGCGCGGTACGGCCCATGTCGATCAGCGGTTCAACGGAGATCAGCAGCGCCACCAGCGTTACCGGCAGACCCAGCGCAGGCAGGACAATCAGCGCCGCGAAGGTTGCGCCGCCGCCCACACCGGCTACACCGGCAGAGCTCACGGTCACAATCCCGACCAGAGTCGCAATCCACACCGGATCCAGCGGGTTAATGCCTACCGTTGGGGCAACCATTACCGCCAGCATGGCCGGGTAGAGACCGGCACAACCGTTCTAACCAATGGTCGCGCCGAAGGAGGCGGAGAAGCTGGCGATGGATTCCGGCACGCCCAGACGACGGGTCTGCGCTTCCACGTTCAGCGGAATGGAGGCTGCGCTGGAGCGGCTGGTAAAGGCGAAGGTCAGCACCGGCCACACTTTGCGGAAGTATTTCAGCGGGCTTACGCCGTTCACAGTCAGCAGAATGGCGTGGACCACAAACATGATGCCCAGACCGAGGTAAGAAGCAACCACGAAGCTGCCCAGCTTGATGATGTCCTGCAGGTTAGAGCCGGCAACCACTTTGGTCATCAGCGCCAGGACGCCGTACGGGGTCAGCTGCATCACCAGACGCACCAGCTTCATCACCCAGCTCTGCAGGGTGTCGATGGCGGTCAGCACGCGCTGGCCTTTCGGGGCGTCATCTTTCAGCAGCTTCAGTGCAGCCACGCCGAGGAAGGCGGCGAAGATCACCACGCTGATGATGGACGTCGGGTTCGCGCCGGTCAGATCCGCAAACGGGTTTTTCGGGATAAAGGAGAGCAGCATCTGCGGAACGGTGAGATCCGCCACTTTACCCGCATAGTTGGTCTCGATGGCGGTCAGACGCGCGGTTTCCGCGGTGCCCTGCACCAGGCCTTCTGCCGTCAGGCCAAACAGGTTGGTCACCAGCACGCCGACCAGCGCCGCGATAAGCGTGGTAAACAGCAGCGTACCGATGGTCAGGAAGCTGATTTTACCCAGCTGTGAGGCGTTATGCAGACGGGCCACCGCGCTCAGAATAGAGGCGAAGACCAGCGGCATGACGATCATCTGCAGCAGCTGCACATAGCCGTTGCCGACCACGTTAAACCACTGGATAGACTCTTTCAGCACCGGGTTGCTGGAACCGTAAATGGCCTGCAGCGCCAAGCCAAAGACCACGCCCATCACCAGACCGACCAGCACTTTTTTGGCCAGGCTCCACTGTTTATGACGCGCCTGCGCCAGCAACAGCAGTAAGCCGACGAACACCACGATGTTCGCGATTAATGGAAAATTCATCCCCGTTCTCCTGATTTAATATCAGATCGGTATCAGTCCGACCTTATTGGCGCAAGGTTAGCAGAAGTGTGATCCCGTCGCTTATATCCAAATGGAATGGTTTATTCCAAACGCGCTAAATTTGTCGAATTAGCGCTCAATCTGATGATGGATAAAGCGGTTGAACTGAAATTGCAGGGAATTGATCATGTGCGAGGACCAGCGCACGGCACCGTTTTCCGGTAGCGTCTGCGGCATCCACACCGCCCAGGCGAACAGCGCCATGCACAGGGCGCGCTCCAGCTGGTTACCTTTTTGTGGGCGGAGGATCGGCAGGCGAAAACGCCAGCGGCAGGGCCACAGCAGGGGAACGCCCGCCGGGGTAAGCATGTCGGCCAGAATATGGCTCAGATAGCCCAATACCATTCCCTGGATAGCGTCCGCCGGGATCAGCCAGCTGTCCGGCACTTTTAAGTAGAAAAGGGTCAGGGCAGCGAACACCGCCAGCAGGCTGTGGGTAAAGCCGCGATGCCCGCAGGCGCGGGCAATGGGTTTGGAGATCCACTTCAGCCGCTGCCCGAGCAGCGACTTGGGATGATCGATATCCGGCAACAGGCAGGTCAAAACCGCCGATGGCACGATATGCCACCAGTCACCCTGCGCCAGCACCGGTGTAAGCTCCGCATTTTTGGCAAACACTGCGCAGGCGAGAGAAAAGAGCAGATGACCTTCCGCCGTCATGATAAAACCCACTAAACTGTCGATGCATCCAGTATAGGGATTTTATACAGTATACGGAAGTAGTGACGGTGTAACTCTTTGTCACAAAGCTGTTAACGCGCCAGCCAGCCACCATCGACGGCCAGGGTGTAGCCGTTCACATAGTCCGACGCGGATGAAGCGAGAAAGACCGCCGGGCCCTGCAGATCGTCCGGCTTACCCCAGCGCCCCGCGGGGATACGGTCGAGGATCTCTTTGCTGCGCTGTTCGTCGTCGCGCAGCTGCTGGGTGTTATTGGTCGCCATATAGCCCGGCGCGATGGCGTTGACGTTGATGCCGTGGTGCGCCCACTCGTTGGCGAGCAGGCGGGTGATCCCCAGCACGCCGCTTTTGGAGGCGGTATAAGAGGGAACGCGGATCCCGCCCTGGAACGACAGCATGGAAGCGATATTAATGATTTTGCCGCCCTGACCCTGGGCAATGAACTGGCGGGCCACGGCCTGCGAGAGGAAAAAGACCGATTTCAGGTTGAGGTTCATCACGTCATCCCAGTCCTTTTCGCTGAAGGTCAGCGCGTCTTCCCGACGAATGGTCCCGGCGTTGTTCACCAGAATATCCACACGACCCATTCCGGCAACCGTCTGTTCGACAATACTGTCGATGGCATCCTGCTTGCTGAGGTCGGCCTGAATAGCCAGAAACCGACGTCCCAGCGCCTTAACGCCTGCGGCGGTCTCTTCTGGGATGCGACGGTTGACGCTGACGATGTCGCAGCCAGCCTGCGCCAGACCCAGCGCCATGCCCTGGCCGAGGCCGGTATCACAGCCGGTAACGATGGCAACTTTTCCTGAAAGATTAAAGGCATCCAGTATCATACGGACCTCAGAGTGTAGGGGGGGTATTATTGTTCTGAGATAAGCATAGAAGCAGTTAGAAATAAGATCAAACTAAAATGAAATGGCGTTTTAAAAATTTGAAATGCGATCGTATTTGCGGGCAACGGTGCGCTGCCCGCCATTGACACTCACCCGCGCAGATGCGCCACGGTGAGTTCCTGCAGGGAGGTCAGTTTTACATCCGCCAGCGCGTAACGGGCGTCGTGCTGGTTCTCTTCAGCAGGGACGACGATAGAACGCATCCGCGCCGCCTTGCTGGCGATCATGCCATTCACCGAGTCTTCCAGCGCCACGCAGGCTGTCGGATCAACGCCCAGCTTCGCGGCGCAGTCCATGTACACCTGCGGGTGCGGCTTGCTGTAGGGCAGCTTTTCAGCCGAGGCCATGGCGTCGAAACTGTCGCGCAGATCGAACATGATCAGCACTTTTTCCAGCATATGTAGCGGCGAAGCGGAAGCCAGTCCGACCTTCAGTCCCTGTTCTTTGCACAGCGCCACGGCTTCACGCGCGCCTTTGAGCAGCGGGCGGTTCTCCTCCACCAGGGTAATGGCGCGGTTGATGATGCGATCGGTCACCTCATCACGCCCCGGGCCGACCCACGGCTGGTGGGCGTACCAGAGCTCAACCACCATATCGATGCGCAGGCCGAGCGTATCCGGCAACTCGTGGCGGCGGGTGATATCCACGCCCAGGCTGGCCATCACATCCAGTTCAGCCCGATCCCACAGCGGCTCGGAATCAATCAGTAATCCATCCATATCAAAAATGGCAGCAACAATTTGACGCGGCGTCGACATGCAACCTCTCCTTTCGTTGGTTTTAGCAGGGGGTAAGCGCTACCTCACCCTGGCAATTTAGCATATCACCCGTAAAGAGCGGGCGAAAATGACAACCAGCAGGTAGACTTAGCCTCAAAGGATGTAATTTGAAAATGAGGAATCAATGACATATCAACAAGCTGGACGTATCGCGATACTGAAACAGGTCGCTGGATGGGTGATTTTTATTCCGTCAGTGATCTCGACCATTATTTCCGTCCTGAAATTTATCTATGACCACAGCGAGAAACAGGCGGGCATCAACGCCGTGATGCTTGATTTTGCCCATGTCATGATTGAGATGATGCGATTCAATACGCCGTTCCTGAATTTCTTCTGGTACAACTCGCCGACGCCCGACTTCCGTCAGGGGATGAACATCGCCTTCTGGATTATTTTTGCTCTGGTCTTCATTGCCCTGGCGCTGCAGGCCTCTGGCGCGAAGATGCGCCGTCAGACCCGCATGATCCGCGAAGGGTTAGAAGCTCAATTGATTCTGGAGAACGCGAGAGGGGAAGAGGGGTTAACCCGCGAGCAGATCGAATCACGCATTGTGGTGCCGAATAACACCATTTTCCTGCAAATCTTTACGCTTTACGTGCTGCCGGTGCTGATGATTGTCGCCGGGTATTTCCTGTTTACCCTGCTCGGCCTGCTGTAAGCGTTTGCTGCCGGGTCAGGACGCCCGGCAGCCTGCGCGCTATGCCGCCAGCACTCTCTCCAGCGCTCTCTGCGCCTTCACCAGATGCTCGCCGCCAAACAGAATGGCTCGGTTCATCAGTGTATAGAGCTGATAAACCGGCTGTCTTTCCAGGAAATCAGCCGGGAGCGGGGATATCGACTGATAGCCGTCGTAAATCTGCGGCGGCTGCTCAGGATGGAGCGGCAGCATGGCGAGGTCGCACTCTCTGTCTCCCCAGTAGCAGGCCGGGTCGAAGATATAGGGACCCTGAGGACCCAGCGCGCAGTTGTCTGACCATAAATCGCCGTGCAGCAGGGAAGGCTGCGGCTGGTGCGAGGCCAGACGCTGCTGAATATGATCGACAATGGCGTCGATATTGCCGAACTCCAGCCCTTTTTCCGCCGCCAGCTCCAGCTGCCAACCAATACGCTGCTCGGCAAAGAAGGTCGACCAGCGTCGTTGCCAGGCGTTGGGCTGCGGGGTGGTGGAGAGATCGTTGTCAAAATCGAGGCCAAACTGCGGCTGATCGCTCCACTGGTGCAGGCGGGCGATCTGCTGCCCCAGAATAAAGGCGTTATGGGCATCCAGCGGGCGGGGCGGGAGATAGTCCATCACCAGAAAGCTGTAGTCGCGATCGCTGCCGACGGCCCGGACCTGGGGAACATGTACGGTTTTGCTGCGGGAGAGCAGTTCCAACTGGTCAGCTTCTGCCGTGAAGATAGGTAACAGCTCGCGTTCGTCACACTTTACGAAAAGTTCACGACCCGCATAGCGCAGATGCCACGCGGCGTGGATCTCACCCCCTGGCAGCTCGTTACGCAGTTCAATTTCACCTTCGCCCAGTTGTTCACTTAAAAGATGACTGATAGCCTGCCACATGATCGCTCTCCCATGTTGTCTGCCAGATCATAAAGTTAGCGTGAAACTATGGTTAAAAAATACGAGCTAACGCACAGTTGGGCCGTTTGGCTGGCCCGGGGGCACTTATTGTTGCTCTTTTTGCCAGGTTTCCCAGCGCGTCACCTCAACCTGCGGCTCTTTTCCGGTTGCGCTCTCCACGAGCCCTGATGCCAGCGCTTTTACCTCATCTTCACTCAGCGGACTGACCAGGCCATAGGTATGGCTGCCCAGCTCGTGCAGATTGCCCTCATCGTCGGTCATGGTCATTAAAAAACCGCCGCGAGTAAGGTTGTTGTTGATTTCATTGAGTTCTGTCAGCGTGTCTTCATGAACTTTGATGGTTACCACATAGCGCGCGATGTCTCCGCTGCTCATAATTCACCTCGTTGTTATCCCGAAAGTTTTTTTAGCATAGTTGATTCATACCATTTGTCGCCCTCACCGGGTAACCGGGAGGGCAGTCATTACACACTGGCCAGATAGGTGAATATCTTCTGCGTGTCCTCCAGCGAGCACAGGCGGGTGCCATGATTGATGGTCGCCGCGCTGCCTGCCGCCACGCCGTACTGGGTCATCTCCCGTAATGAGGCCCCCTGCGCCAGCTTCAGGGTCATTGCGCCCACCATGCTGTCGCCCGCGCCGACGGTGCTCTGGCTTTTCATTGGCGGGGGCACAACCTGCACCGAGCCGGTCTCATCAACGGCCAGCGCGCCCTGAGGACCCAGGGAGACCACCACCCGCCGCGCTTTACCGCTTTTCACCAGCTCCTCGGCGGCCTTACGCACGTCATCAGGCTGGCTAAGATCGCGATTGACCAGCGCACTCAGCTCTTTCTGGTTGGGTTTGACCAGCTCGATGTTGCCGAGCGTCAGCGCGGCGCTGAGCGCCTCGCCGGAGCTGTCGACAATGCAACGAATGCCGTTTTGCTGGGCGGCGCGGATCAGCTGCGTCAGTTTTTCGGTTTTCACCCCGGGCGGCAGACTGCCGCTGATAACCAGCAAAGCGCCGCTCTCGATAGCCAGCACTTTCTCTTCGAGCTGGCGGAACTCATCATCACTCAGCGTCGCGCCTGGCATGACAAAGCGGTACTGCTCGTGGGTGGATTCAACGTGGACGTGCAGGTTTTGCCGGGTCCAGTCCTGGGCCTCGACCGTATCGACGGCGACCTGCTCGTCAGCAAGAAGCGAGACCAGATGTTCCCCCGTCGCGCCGCCTGCGGGAAAGATGGCGGTGGCTTTGCCGCCAAGGTGGGTAATAGCGCGGGCGACGTTAATGCCGCCGCCGCCGGGCTCAAAAACCGGCACGCTGCAGCGGAGTTTACCCTCAGGATAGAGTTGTGCCGTCAGGGTTGCGCTGTCCAGAGAAGGGGAGAGCGTCAACGTAAAGATACGATCCATGCTTATCTCCTGTCAGTGAGGTTCGCATTAAGCCTGGCACCGAACCCACAGAAGCGAAAGTATTAACAATATGATTTTCAATATAAATACCTTTACGTACCCTGACTTTTATTTATAAATATCGGGCTGGTTTAAGATCGTTCTTATTCCAAAAATGAAACAAGAAATCATTGCTATGTTATTTGAGCCTTTTTATAATTTGTAACCTTTCTAAGGATCCCATGGCATTGATCCGCAAGAAAGTTTCCGGGACCGTAATGGTCTCTTTTTTTGTTGTACGGACTCTTTATAAATGAAGCTCTTAAAGACAGTACCCGCCGCGATGATGTTGGCGGGAGGCCTGCTTGCGTCACTGAATGCGGCAGCCGATGATTCCGTTTTTACTGTCATGGACGATCCCTCCACTGCACAGAAACCCTTCGAAGGCACCCTTAACGCAGGTTATCTGGCGCAATCGGGCAATACGAAAAGCTCTTCCCTGACTGCCGACACCACCCTGACATGGTACGGCAACACCACAGCCTGGTCGCTGTGGGGTAACGCCAGCAACACCTCCTCTAACGATGAGCGCTCTTCCGAGAAATATGCGGTGGGCGGACGTAGCCGTTACAACATGACTGACTATGACTATCTGTTTGGTCAGGCGAGCTGGTTAACCGATCGCTACAACGGCTACCGCGAGCGTGATGTGGCAACCGCCGGTTACGGTCGCCAGTTCATGAATGGTCCGGTACACAGCTTCCGCTTTGAATTTGGTCCGGGTGTTCGCTATGACGAATACACCGACGGTGATACGGAAACCCAGCCGCTGGGTTACGCATCCGGAACCTACGCCTGGCAGATGACCGATAACGCGAAGTTCAGCCAGGGCGTCTCCGTCTTTGGCGCTGACGATACCACCGTCAACTCCGAGACCGCCCTCAACGTGGCGATCAACGCGCATTTCGGGCTGAAAGTTGCATATAACGTGACCTGGAACTCCGAGCCGCCAGCGTCTGCACCGGAACACACCGATCGCAGAACCGTCGTCTCTCTGGGCTACAAAATGTAATTACCGCGGGCCAATAATATATTGGCCCGTTTTTAATTTTTGTGCTGATAAATAATAAACACTGTTTTAAAATATAGCGGTAGCCGATATCTCCATATTCTCTCCATAATCCCTCGTTTTGTTAACCATTCAGTTTATTTGACACGAATTGATAAATATTTTGACTATGCAAAAGTGTGATCCAGATCTAAACTGTGAATACAGGCTAGATATTGCCTAAGTTGGTCTGTATTAATTCAGTAAGAGAAAAATATTATGAATAAAATCACAACTGCATCTGCAGCATTAGTACTTTCTGCATTGTCATTCGGCGTCTTTGCCGCTGACTCTGTATATAACTCTGCCAGTGACACCTCTACACAAATTGGCATTACCAAAGCCTCTGATGTAGAAGCCGGTTCGAACATCGCCCCGGGCTCACAATCGACCGGGCAATCCATGGATGACGCGTTCGACGTGCATAAACTGGTTGCCGGTGAATGGTCCTGATTGATTTGTCAGATGTGATAAATGCATTTTCGGCCACTTATTGCCGCTAAAAAAAAACCGGATCCAGATGTACCGGTTTTTTTATTTCTGTAATTTGTGTAAAGATAAATAAAACGTAAGTTTATATTTGTGCTGGTTGTGCAAACCAGTCGATAAATATCCTGATCTGCAGGGGCAGGGAAGATGAGATTAACCCCAAAGCATCGCCGCCCAGCGTAATAACAGCATAGCGGCACATATGGCGATTAAGACAATCACCATCTTCCAGTGTTTTTTTGAAAAGCGTTTCGTCGGCATCACGTCATCCTTGTTCTTTGGTGAAAGCAGTTTACCAAAGAGCAATGATAATTGCGCATCGCCGGAATGCTACAGCTTCAGGTGCTTGCAACAACGCGCTTCAGAACCAGTGAAACTTATCTGCCAGAATCACGAGTAGTGCGGTGGCAGAAAGAATGTTAAGGATAACGACTGTTCTGCTTGATACGTTCATAATTCGCCCCAATAAAGTGTTGAAGGACCTGTTCAAGAATAGCTCAGCAACCCGGTATTGCGAGAAACTGTCTGAAATTCCACATCAAAGTCATGCAAAAGTATTAACGCATGCATTCTGCCTGTGGAGGGTGTTTTCACCCTTTTGTTAGTGTTACCATCTACAGGCTGATCGTAAATTGTCATTTATCTGATTTCGATCCTGTGCATGGTTGCGAGCCAATTTGACGATTGTTGGTCAGATGGTTTTGCAATTCACTGTAAATTAAAGATTATTTTCTTTGCATATGCTCTTATGTGTGGGGCATCACTGCAAATAAGGACATAAAATGCCTGTTATTACTCTTCCTGATGGCAGCCAACGCCATTTTGACCGTGCCGTCAGCCCAATGGATGTTGCGCTGGATATCGGCCCGGGTCTGGCGAAAGCCACTATTGCTGGCCGCGTAAACGGTGAGCTGGTTGATGCTTCCGATTTAATTGAAAACGATGCGAAGCTGTCGATCATCACCGCGAAAGACGAAGAAGGTCTGGAGATCATTCGTCACTCCTGCGCACACCTGCTCGGTCATGCGATCAAACAGCTGTGGCCTAACACCAAAATGGCTATCGGCCCGGTTATCGACAACGGTTTCTACTACGACGTTGACCTTGACCACACGCTGACCCAGGAAGATATCGAAGCCCTCGAAAAGCGTATGCACGAGCTGGCTGAGAGCAACTATGACGTCATCAAGAAGAAAGTGAGCTGGCACGAAGCGCGTGAAACCTTCGTGAAGCGTGGCGAAAGCTACAAGGTCACTATTCTTGATGAAAACATTGCTCATGATGACAAGCCTGGCTTGTATCACCATGAAGAATACGTCGACATGTGCCGTGGACCGCACGTGCCGAATATGCGCTTCTGCCATCACTTCAAGCTGATGAAAACCGCAGGCGCTTACTGGCGTGGCGACAGCAACAACAAGATGCTGCAGCGTATTTACGGTACTGCCTGGGCCGACAAAAAAGCCCTGAGCGCGTACCTGCAGCGTCTGGAAGAAGCGGCGAAGCGTGACCACCGTAAAATCGGTAAACAGCTCGACCTGTATCACATGCAGGAAGAAGCGCCGGGTATGGTGTTCTGGCATAACGACGGCTGGACAATCTTCCGTGAACTGGAAACCTTCGTGCGTTCCAAGCTGAAAGCGTACCAGTATCAGGAAGTGAAAGGCCCGTTCATGATGGACCGTGTGCTGTGGGAAAAAACCGGCCACTGGGACAACTACAAAGATGCGATGTTCACCACCTCTTCCGAGAACCGTGAATACTGCATCAAGCCGATGAACTGCCCGGGTCACGTTCAGATCTTCAACCAGGGTCTGAAATCCTACCGCGACCTGCCGCTGCGTATGGCGGAGTTCGGTAGCTGCCACCGTAACGAGCCGTCAGGCGCGCTGCATGGCCTGATGCGTGTTCGTGGCTTTACGCAGGATGACGCGCACATTTTCTGTACTGAAGATCAGGTGCGTGATGAAGTTAACGCCTGTATTCGTATGGTCTACGATATGTACAGCACCTTTGGCTTCGAGAAGATCGTGGTCAAACTCTCAACTCGTCCTGAAAAACGTATCGGCAGCGACGAGACCTGGGATCGTGCTGAGGCGGACCTGGCCGTCGCCCTGGAAGAGAACGGTATCCCGTTTGAATACCAGTTGGGCGAAGGTGCATTCTACGGTCCGAAAATTGAATTTACCCTGTATGACTGCCTCGATCGTGCATGGCAGTGCGGAACGGTACAGCTGGACTTCTCCCTGCCGAAGCGTTTAAGCGCCTCTTACGTTGGCGAAGACAACGAGCGTCAGGTTCCGGTAATGATTCACCGTGCGATTCTCGGTTCACTGGAGCGCTTCATCGGCATCCTGACCGAAGAGTTCGCTGGATTCTTCCCAACCTGGCTTGCGCCGGTGCAGGTAGTGGTGATGAACATTACCGATTCTCAGTCTGAATACGTTAAAGAATTGACGCAGAAACTACAAAATGCGGGCATTCGCGTAAAAGCGGACTTGAGAAATGAGAAGATTGGCTTTAAAATCCGCGAGCACACTTTACGTCGTGTCCCATATATGCTGGTCTGTGGTGATAAAGAGGTGGAAGCAGGCAAAGTTGCCGTTCGCACCCGCCGTGGTAAAGACCTGGGCAGCCTGGACGTAAATGAAGTGATTGAGAAGCTGCAACAAGAGATTCGCAGCCGCAGTCTTCAACAACTGGAGGAATAAGGTATTAAAGGCGGAAAACGAGTTCAAACGGCACGTCCGAATCGTATCAATGGCGAGATTCGCGCCCAGGAAGTTCGCTTAACAGGTCTGGAAGGCGAGCAGCTGGGGATTGTGAGTCTGAGAGAAGCAATCGAAAAGGCTGAAGAAGCTGGAGTAGATTTAGTTGAAATCAGCCCTAACGCCGAACCGCCAGTTTGTCGTATCATGGACTACGGCAAGTTCCTTTATGAAAAGAGTAAGTCTTCTAAGGAACAGAAGAAGAAGCAAAAAGTTATCCAGGTTAAGGAAATTAAATTCCGTCCTGGTACCGACGATGGCGATTATCAGGTAAAACTCCGCAGCCTGATTCGCTTTCTGGAAGATGGCGATAAGGCCAAGATCACACTGCGTTTCCGCGGTCGTGAGATGGCCCACCAACAGATCGGTATGGAAGTGCTTAACCGCGTCCGTGACGATCTGAGTGAACTGGCAGTAGTCGAATCCTTCCCTACGAAGATCGAAGGCCGCCAGATGATCATGGTGCTCGCTCCTAAGAAGAAACAGTAAGGCCTTCAAGTAGCAATTCCTGTGGAGCCTACAGGCTTCGCAGGTTTTGTTCGCCTACGTTTCGTTTATTTAACAATGCGAAGTGGAAGTTATTAAGATGCCTAAAATTAAGACCGTACGCGGTGCTGCTAAGCGCTTCAAAAAAACCGGTGGTGGTGGATTTAAGCGTAAGCACGCAAACCTGCGTCATATTCTGACCAAAAAATCTACTAAACGTAAACGTCACCTGCGTCCAAAAGGCCTCGTGTCTAAAGGCGATCTGGGTCTGGTTATCGCGTGCCTGCCGTACGCATAAGCCGTTAACGTTTAATTTTTTTACTAAGAATATAGATACAGGAGAGCTCACATGGCTCGCGTAAAACGTGGTGTAATTGCTCGTGCACGTCACAAAAAAATTCTGAAACAAGCTAAAGGCTACTACGGTGCGCGTTCTCGCGTATACCGCGTTGCCTTCCAGGCTGTTATCAAAGCTGGTCAGTACGCTTACCGTGACCGTCGTCAACGTAAACGTCAGTTCCGTCAGCTGTGGATTGCACGTATCAATGCGGCAGCACGTCAGAACGGTATTTCTTACAGCAAATTCATCAACGGCCTGAAAAAAGCCTCTGTTGAAATCGACCGTAAGATCCTGGCTGACATCGCAGTATTCGACAAAGTAGCGTTCACCGCTCTGGTCGAAAAAGCGAAAGCAGCACTGGCATAAGCCAGTTGGAAGAGGGAGCTTTGCTCCCTCTTTTCGTTTCAACAGCATCAAAACATTGACAATTTTCTGGCGACCCTTTTCAATAAGGCGACAGGTTCCGTATCACACAAGGTAACGCAAGCATGAATGCTGCTATTTTCCGCTTCTTCTTTTACTTTAGCACCTGACATCAGGAGGCTAGCGCGTGAAAGACGAAACGGAAAACAGCGCCAGAAAGCCTCCTGATGGAGGCTTTTTTCGTATCTGCCGCTTGTAAATATCGCTACATAACGAGGAAAACCATGTCACATCTCGCAGAGCTGGTTGCCAGTGCAACGGCCGCCATTAACCAGGCCTCAGATGTTGCCGCGTTAGACAACGTCCGCGTCGAATATCTGGGCAAGAAAGGGCACCTGACCCTTCAAATGACTACCCTGCGTGAATTGCCGCCAGAAGAGCGCCCGGCTGCAGGTGCGGTAATTAACGAAGCCAAAGAGCAGGTTCAGCAGGTGCTGAACGAGCGTAAAAACGCGCTGGAAAGCGCCGCGCTGAATGCGCGTCTGGCTGCAGAAACCATCGACGTCTCCCTGCCGGGTCGTCGCATTGAAAACGGTGGCCTGCACCCGGTTACGCGCACTATCGACCGCATTGAAAGTTTCTTCGGTGAGCTCGGCTTTACCGTGGCGACCGGCCCGGAAATCGAAGACGATTACCATAACTTCGATGCCCTGAATATCCCAGGCCACCACCCGGCGCGTGCTGACCACGACACTTTCTGGTTCGATGCTACCCGTCTGCTGCGTACCCAGACCTCTGGCGTGCAGATCCGTACCATGAAAGAGAAGCAGCCGCCAATCCGCATTATTGCCCCGGGCCGCGTCTATCGTAACGACTACGATCAGACCCACACCCCAATGTTCCATCAGATGGAAGGGCTGATCGTTGATAAAAACATCAGCTTTACCAACCTGAAAGGTACCCTGCACGACTTCCTGAGCAACTTCTTTGAAGAAGATCTGCAGATTCGTTTCCGTCCGTCCTACTTCCCGTTCACAGAACCTTCTGCCGAAGTTGACGTGATGGGTAAAAACGGCAAGTGGCTGGAAGTGTTGGGCTGCGGCATGGTGCACCCGAACGTCCTGCGTAACGTTGGCATTGATCCGGAAGTGTACTCCGGCTTTGCATTCGGTATGGGCATGGAGCGTCTGACCATGCTGCGTTACGGCGTAACCGACTTACGCGCTTTCTTCGAAAACGATCTGCGTTTCCTCAAACAGTTTAAATAAGGGCAGGACAGAACAATGAAATTCAGTGAACTGTGGTTACGCGAATGGGTGAACACCGCGCTCGACAGCGAGGCGCTCTCTAACCAGATCACCATGGCAGGCCTGGAAGTGGACGGCGTTGAGCCGGTTGCGGGCGCGTTTAATGGCGTTGTTATCGGCGAAGTCGTGGAGTGCGGCCAGCACCCGAACGCCGACAAACTGCGTGTGACGAAAGTGAACGTGGGCGGCGAACGCCTGCTGGATATCGTCTGCGGCGCTGCAAACTGCCGTCAGGGCCTGAAAGTGGCCGTGGCGACCGTGGGCGCGGTGCTGCCAGGCGATTTCAAAATCAAAGCGGCGAAACTGCGCGGCGAGCCGTCTGAAGGCATGCTGTGCTCTTTCTCTGAGCTGGGTATTTCCGACGACCACTCCGGCATCATTGAGCTACCAGCGGATGCGCCAATTGGCACCGATCTGCGTGAATACCTGAATCTCGATGACAACACCATCGAAATCAGCGTGACCCCGAACCGTGCTGACTGCTTAGGCATTATCGGCGTGGCCCGCGACGTGGCGGTCCTGAATCAGACCGAACTGAACGCGCCAGAGATTGCCCCGGTTGCCGCCACCATCAACGACACGCTGCCGATTCAGGTTGATGCGCCAGACGCCTGTCCGCGCTACCTCGGCCGTGTGGTCAAAGGCATCAACGTTAAGGCGCCCACTCCGCTGTGGATGAAAGAGAAGCTGCGCCGCTGCGGCATCCGCTCTATCGATGCGGTGGTTGACGTGACTAACTACGTCCTGCTGGAGCTGGGTCAGCCGATGCACGCGTTCGATAAAGATCGTATCGAAGGCGGCATTGTGGTGCGTATGGCGAAAGAGGGCGAAACCCTGGTTCTGCTCGACGGTAGCGAAGCCAAACTTGGTGCCGATACCCTGGTTATTGCCGATCACGGCCAGGCGCTGGCCATGGGCGGTATCTTCGGTGGCGACCACTCTGGCGTGAATGATGAAACCCAGAACGTGCTGCTGGAGTGCGCCTTCTTCAGCCCGCTGTCCATTACCGGTCGCGCGCGCCGTCACGGCCTGCATACCGATGCCTCTCACCGCTATGAGCGCGGCGTGGATCCAGCCCTGCAGTACAAAGCGATGGAGCGCGCTACCCGCCTGCTGATCGACATCTGCGGCGGCGAAGCCGGTCCGGTTATCGATGTGACCAGCGAGGCGCATCTGCCGAAGCCTGCGACCATCACCCTGCGCCGCAGCAAACTGGACCGCTTGATTGGTCATCACATTGCCGATGCGCAGGTGAGCGACATTCTGCGCCGTCTGGGCTGCGACGTGACCGAAGGTCAGGATGAGTGGACCGCTGTCGCGCCGAGCTGGCGTTTCGACATTTCGATCGAAGAAGATCTGGTGGAAGAAGTGGCCCGCGTATACGGCTACAACAACATTCCTGATGAGCCGGTACAGGCAGGCCTGGTGATGGGTTCCCATCGCGAAGCCGACCTCTCCCTGAAGCGTGTGAAAACCATGCTGAACGACAAAGGCTACCAGGAAGTGATCACCTACAGCTTCGTTGACCCGAAGGTGCAGCAGCTGATCCATCCAGGCCAGGAAGCGCTGATCCTGCCAAGCCCTATCTCCAGCGAAATGTCCGCCATGCGGCTGTCGCTGCTGACCGGCCTGCTGGGCACCATCGTCTACAACCAGAACCGTCAGCAGAGCCGCGTGCGCATCTTCGAAACCGGTCTGCGCTTTGTTCCGGATACCCAGGCAAACCTCGGCATCCGTCAGGATCTGATGCTGGCGGGTGCAATCTGCGGCAACCGCTATGAAGAGCACTGGGATCTGAGCAAAAACAGCGTTGATTTCTACGATCTGAAAGGCGATCTGGAATCAGTCCTCGATCTGACCGGTAAATTGTCTGAAATTGAGTTCCGCGCAGAAGCCATTCCGGCCCTGCATCCGGGCCAGAGCGCCGCGATTTATCTGAAAGGTGAACGCGTTGGTTTCATTGGTGTTGTGCATCCGGAACTGGAGCGCAAGCTCGATCTCAATGGCCGCACGCTGGCGTTTGAACTGGAGTGGAACAAGGTCGCAGACCGCGTCATTCCTCAGGCTCAGGAGGTTTCTCGCTTCCCGGCAAACCGTCGTGATATCGCCGTCGTGGTGGCCGAAAATGTGCCTGCCGCAGATATTTTGGCCGAATGTAAGAAAGTTGGCGTAAATCAGGTAGTTGGCGTAAACTTATTTGACGTGTACCGCGGCAAGGGCGTAGCAGAGGGCTTTAAGAGCCTGGCTATCAGCCTGATCCTTCAGGATACCAGCCGTACACTCGAAGAAGAGGAGATTGCCGCTACCGTCGCCAAATGTGTAGAGGCATTAAAAGAGCGATTCCAGGCATCATTGAGGGATTGAACCTATGGCGCTTACAAAAGCTGAAATGTCCGAATATCTGTTTGATAAGCTTGGGCTTAGCAAACGGGATGCCAAAGAGCTGGTTGAGCTGTTTTTCGAAGAGATCCGTCGCGCTCTGGAAAATGGTGAGCAGGTAAAACTCTCCGGCTTTGGTAACTTTGATTTGCGCGACAAAAATCAACGTCCGGGTCGTAACCCGAAGACGGGTGAGGATATTCCCATTACAGCTCGCCGCGTGGTGACCTTCAGACCCGGACAGAAGTTAAAAAGCCGTGTCGAAAACGCTTCACCCAAAGCAGAGTGAGATGATCTAACCAAAAAGGCCGCATTCGCGGCCTTTTTTCTTTGCGCTGCTCTGAACCCACCGTAAAATCAATCACATCATTCACCCGCAAAATGATTCCAATGCCTGAATTTGCCCGTCTGCAGTACCGTTCCGACCTGCGTAAAGTGCTCTTCCTGCTGCTGGCGCTGGTTCTCGCGCTGGGGCTGAGCCTGTGCGCGGGCGATCAATGGATCGGGCCGCCGTCGTGGTTTAGCCCGCAGGGGGAGCTGTTTATCTGGCAGATCCGTCTGCCGCGGACCCTGGCCGTGGTGCTGGTTGGAGCGGCGCTGGCGCTGAGCGGCACCATCATGCAGGCGCTGTTTGATAACCCACTCGCCGAGCCGGGGTTGTTAGGCGTATCAAACGGGGCCGGCGTCGGGCTGATTGCCGCCGTCATGCTGGGCGGAGGCGTGCTGTCCGGATGGGAACTGAGCCTCTGCGCCATTGCCGGGGCGCTGATTGTTACCCTTATTCTGTTGCGCTTTGCCCGCCGTCATCTCTCGGTCAGTCGCCTGCTGCTCGCCGGGGTGGCGCTGGGAATTATCTGCAGCGCCCTGATGACCTGGGCGGTCTACTTTTCCACCTCCTTTGATCTGCGCCAGCTGATGTACTGGATGATGGGCGGCTTCGGCGGCGTGGACTGGGGGCAGGGCTGGCTGATGCTGCTGCTGGTACCGGTTATCGTCTGGGCCTGTTTTCAGGCCGCACCCCTGAATATCCTGGTGCTGGGGGAGATTTCGGCCCGCCAGCTCGGACTGCCGCTCACCTTCTGGCGCAACATCCTGGTGGTCGCTATCGGCTGGATGGTGGGCGTAAGCGTGGCGCTGGCCGGTGCCATCGGCTTTGTCGGCCTCGTTATCCCCCATATGCTGCGTTTGTGCGGCATAACCGATCACCGGCTGCTGCTGCCTGCTGCGGCCGTGACAGGCGGCGCGACGCTGCTTATCGCCGACATCATCGCGCGCATGGCGTTAACGGCGGCAGAGTTGCCGATCGGCGTTGTCACCGCTACGCTGGGTGCACCGGTATTTATCTGGCTATTATTAAAAGCTGGCCGCTAAGGCTGCCAGTCTGAACCACAACCTGAGGGAATGCTATGCCGAACGATATTCTGAACACCGAAGTGACGACCATCGATGGAGAAAAGACCACCCTGGAAGGCTATAAGGGCAAGGTTCTGCTGGTGGTGAACGTGGCATCGAAATGCGGTCTGACGCCGCAGTATGAGCAGCTCGAAAACATTCACAAAGCATGGGAAAAGGACGGTTTTACCGTGCTCGGTTTCCCGTGTAACCAGTTTCTCGGCCAGGAGCCAGGTAGCGAAGAGGAGATCAAAACCTTCTGCAGCACTACCTATGGCATCACCTTCCCGATGTTCAGCAAAGTCGAGGTCAACGGCGAAGCGCGTCATCCGCTGTATCAAAAGCTGATTGCCGCAGCCCCGGTGGCTGTTGCGCCTGAAAGCAGCGGTTTTTATGAGCGTCTGGCGAGCAAAGGCCGTGCGCCGCTCTATCCTGATGACATTTTATGGAATTTTGAAAAATTCTTGATCGGTCGCGATGGCGAAGTGGTTCAGCGTTTTGCGCCGGATATGACGCCTGAAGATCCGATCCTGATGGAAGCGATCAAGCTGGCGCTCGCGAAGTAATGTCGATCCTGATGCAGCTCAATGGGGTGTCGGAATCCGGTCGTCTGCAGCCGCTTTCCGCACAGGTTAATGCGGGGGAGATCCTGCACCTGGTCGGCCCGAATGGGGCAGGTAAGAGCACATTGCTTGCCCATATGGCCGGGCTGAGTAGCGGGCAGGGCGAAATCCTGTTGCAGGGGGAATCGCTATCCCGTTGGTCCTCCGCGTCGCTGGCGAGCCGCAGGGCGTATCTGGCGCAGCAGCAAACTGCGCCGTTCGCCATGCCGGTCTGGCACTATCTGACGCTGCATCAGCACAATAGTCAGCAAAAAGCGCTGTTAAGTGACGTCGCAGCCATGTTGGGTATTGAGGATAAACTGTCCCGGCACGTCAGCCAGCTCTCCGGCGGAGAGTGGCAGCGCGTGCGGCTGGCGGCGGTGATCCTGCAAATTCATCCCCAGGGCAATCCGCACGGTCAGTTGCTGTTGCTGGACGAGCCGATGAGCAGTCTCGATGTTGCCCAGCAGGTGGCGCTGGACAGAGCGTTAAGCGCTCTGTCGCAGCAGGGTATTGCGGTGGTGATGAGCAGTCATGACCTCAACCATACCCTGCGTCATGCGCATCGCGTCTGGCTGCTGAAGCGGGGCCAGCTGATTTCCAGCGGGGCGCGTGACAGCGTTCTGACGCCGCCCAATCTGGCTAAAGCTTATGATATGTCTTTCCGCCGTCTGGACATCGAAGGTCACAGAATGATCATTTCGACGTACCAGGAATAACCGCTTGTTGCACAGCGACATATTCACAGGCTAAATTACGGAAAATCCAAAAAATCAGAGGATTCGTCGGGAATGCGATTCTGTTTTCTATTGGTAGCCGCGCTATTTCTTGCAGGATGCAGCAGCCATCGCGCACCGCCGCCGAACGCGCGGCTGTCTGATTCTATCGCGGTGATTGCGGGTCTCAACGATCAACTGCACAACTGGGGCGGTACGCCTTACCGCTACGGTGGCATGACGCGCGGCGGTATTGATTGTTCGGGGTTTGTCTTGTTGACGTTTCGCGACCAGTTTGCGTTGCAGTTGCCGCGAGAAACGCGACAGCAGGCGACAATAGGCACCGAGATTGATAAAGAAGATCTGTTGCCTGGCGATCTGGTGTTCTTTAAAACCGGCTCTGGCGAAAGCGGCCTGCACGTCGGGATATACGATACCGATAATCAATTTATTCATGCCTCGACCAGTCGCGGCGTGATGCGCTCCTCTCTCAATAATGTTTACTGGCGCAAAAACTTCTGGCAAGCCCGACGCATTTAATCTCGTCGCGCCGGCCTGGCGCGACGCCGATCCTTTGTTTAAATGAGATTCGTTTCAGGACATTAATTCTGGATCTCCAGCAGGCGGAATTAATTTGAATCAATTCTGGCAGTTAGGGAAAACTGGCTATTAAGCTTTATCCAGGATAAGATTATTTTCAGGACTAAGGAAAATCCGAAAATTAAATGGAACGAATGAGATTATTCTTTATAAAATCCAAATGGTTGAATTACTTCAGCATATGTTTCAGGATGTCTTGTATCGTCTTTAAATCAGGACGGACGCCATGATTGTGATGCTGGATATTGCTTATCAAACAGAATTTTTATTAGTCCCCGCGCGCCATGATTCAGGGGCGCTTAAAGGTCTTGAAATAAACGTCAATTTTGTTGGTGTTAACAGCCCTGTGCGCATTCCTACTGAACTGGTGCGCCCGTTGTTAACGCCTGCGCAAGAGTTGATGCTTTTTCAGGAGCAACTTGCGCTGCTCGAAACCTGCAAACTCTTTTTTATTCAGCAACAGCTCCTGGCGTGGATAAATATCTCCCCGGTGATTGTTGAATATCTGCTAACAGAAGAAGAAGGTGTTTCAATATGTGAACGTCATCCGTGGCTGGAGTTCACCATTTATGAGAACTATCCGGATCTCAATAAAGGCAATTTGAATACCTCGCTAATGAATTTCGCACTGCGTTTTCCGCTGGTGTTAGGCAATTTTGGTGCCGGGGATGCCTCAACCAAAGCCATTTTTGACGGCATGTTTAAACGCGTGGCGCTGGATAAAAACTTCATTCAGCAACAGCTCACTCAAAATACCTTCGATCCTTTCTTACGGGCGATCTTTATCCAGATATCGCCGTACTGTCAGTCACTGATGGTAGCGGGCGTGGATGATGACGTTGCGCTGCGGCGGCTGTCGGTGTACGGCTTTAGCGCCATGCAGGGCAGCCTGTGGCCTGCCGTTCCCCTTGAGCGTATAACCTCCCTGGTGCAGGTATAACCCTTGTCTTACCCGGTGTTTAACCGCTGATAAACCCACTACACTAAAAGCAGGAGGACCTATGACCCTGTCTTTTACCGCGCACTGGCATGATGAATTACCCGGTTTTTATACGGCACTGAAACCCACTCCCCTGAATAATGCCCGCCTGATCTGGCATAACACGGCGCTGGCCGCCGAACTGGCGATCCCGGAATCGCTGTTCAGGCCGGAGCAGGGTGCCGGCGTTTTTGGCGGCGAAACGCTGCTGCCCGGCATGCAGCCGCTGGCGCAGGTGTACAGCGGACATCAGTTTGGCGTCTGGGCCGGTCAATTAGGTGACGGGCGAGGGATCCTGCTCGGCGAACAGCAGCTCGCCAACGGACAAACCATGGACTGGCACCTGAAGGGCGCCGGGCTCACGCCGTACTCACGTATGGGCGATGGTCGCGCCGTTCTGCGCTCTACCATCCGCGAAAGCCTGGCCTCGGAGGCGATGCACGCCCTGGGAATTCCCACCACCCGCGCGCTGTCGATTGTCACCAGCGACACCCCGGTGGCGCGTGAGACCATGGAGCAGGGCGCGATGCTGATCCGCGTAGCTCAGAGCCACGCCCGTTTCGGCCATTTCGAACACTTCTACTATCGCCGCGAGCCGGAGAAAGTGCGCCAGCTGGCGGACTTTGTCATTCGCCATCACTGGCCCCAGTGGCAGGACGAGGCCGATAAGTACATCCTCTGGTTCCGCGACGTGGTGGCACGTACCGCGTCGCTGATCGCCTGCTGGCAGACGGTGGGCTTTGCGCACGGCGTGATGAATACCGACAACATGTCGATCCTCGGCCTGACCATCGATTACGGTCCTTACGGTTTTCTCGACGACTACCAGCCGGGCTATATCTGCAACCACTCCGACTATCAGGGGCGTTACAGCTTTGATAACCAGCCTGCGGTGGGCCTGTGGAACCTGCAGCGTCTGGCGCAATCGCTCTCACCCTTTATCGACGTTGACGCGCTTAACGACGCGCTGGACAGCTATCAGGAAGTCTTGCTCCAGCAGTACGGCAAGCTGATGCGCCGCAAGCTGGGGCTGATGACTCAGGAGAAGGGCGATAACGAGCTGCTGAATAACCTGTTTGCGCTGATGGCCCGGGAAGGCAGCGACTATACCCGTACGTTGCGCATGCTGGGCCAGACCGAGCAGCACAGCGCCGCATCACCGCTGCGCGATGAGTTTATCGATCGTCAGGCGTTTGATGACTGGTTTGCGACCTACCGCGCGCGTCTGCAGCAGGAGAACGTGGCGGACGAGGTGCGTCAGGCGCAGATGAACGCAGTCAACCCGGCTATGGTATTACGTAACTGGCTGGCGCAGCGGGCGATCGAGCAGGCGGAGAAAGGCGATTACGCCGAGCTTCACCGCTTACACGAAGCCCTGCGGACGCCGTTTGCCGACCGCAGTGATGACTATGTCAGCCGTCCGCCGGACTGGGGCAAACGGCTGGAAGTAAGTTGTTCCAGTTAAGGTTTGAGAAAAACCTGGGGGCTGGCATTAAGCGGATGCTGCCCCACCTGCACCTGCGCGCCGTACCAGCGCGTCAGGTCGTCACCCTGTAACACCTCCTGTGGTGTCCCCTGCGATACAATTCTGCCGTCGTGCAGCAGCACCATCCGATCTGCCCATAAGGCCGCCAGATTGAGATCGTGCAGCACCACGCAGACGTACAGTGTTCCCTCCTGAACGAGAGCCTTTAGCAGACGCAGCAGATGCTGCTGGTGATAGAGATCCAGGGCCGAGGTGGGCTCATCGAGAAACAACCAGCCGCGCGGCGAGGCGGCATGCCAGAGCTGAGCCAGCGCCCGGGCGAGCTGCACCCGCTGCTGCTCTCCCCCCGAGAGGGCCGCATACTGGCGACCGGCAAGCGGCTGGCAGCCGGTAAGCTGCATCACCTCGCTGACGATCTGCAGCTCGGGATGTTGCGTCCACGGTGAGCGCCCCATGCCGATCACCGCCTCAACCGGCCAGTCAAAACCGAGCTGGGTTTGCTGGCGCATCACCGCCCGCATCCGGGATAAACTCTGTGTACTCCAGCCGTCCAGCGCTTTGCCGTTCAGCAGACAGCGCCCTGAATCCGGTTTGAGAAAACCGGTTAACAGGCGCAGCAGGGTGGATTTACCCGCGCCGTTAGGGCCGATCAGTGCCACCAGCTCTCCCGGCAAAAGGGACAGCGAAACATCGCGTACCACCGTCCGGCCTGCCACCCTGTAGGTCAAACCGTCGGCAACCAGGGATTCAGCCATGCTGGCCTCCACGACGAAAAATAAGCCACAGGAACCAGGGCGCGCCGAGAATGCTGGTCAGCAATCCCACCGGCATCTCCGCGGGGGCCACCAGCGTGCGTGCAGCGGTATCGGCGATCAGCAGCAAAAACGCCCCCGCCAGCACCGAGCCGGGGATCACCGCCCGGTGATCTGACCCCAGCCACATGCGGATCAGGTGCGGCACCACCAGGCCAATAAAGCCGATCACGCCGCTGACCGCCACCGCGGCGGCCACCAGCAGGGCGCTGCATAAAAGCAGGATGCGCTGGACGATCCGCACATCGACGCCCAGATAGTGCGCCTCTTCCTCGCCAAGCTGGAGCAGATTCAGGGCAGCCGCCAGACGCCAGATCATCAGCACCGTCGGGATCATCAGCGAGGTCACCGCCAGCAGGGTGGACCACTGGGCCTGGCCGAGGCTGCCCATTCCCCACAGGGAGAGCTGGCGCAGCTGGGCGTCGTTACTCACCCAGGAGAGCACGCCCACCGCCGCGCCGCACAGGGCGTTGATGGCGATGCCTACCAGCAGCAGGCGCGAGAGGGAATTCTCCCGCCGTTGGCTGAGCAGAAAAATGACGACCGTTGCCGCCAGCGCGCCGAGAAAGGCCGCCAGCATCGGGGCATAGAGCATCAGCAGGGCGGGCAGGGTGATGGGCAGCACCACCCAGAGCGCGACGGCGCAGGCGGCACCGCTGCTGATCCCAAGCAACCCGGGGTCGGCGAGGGGGTTACGAAACAGCCCCTGCATCACGCAGCCCGCCAGCGCCAGCGAGCCGCCAATCACCAGCGCCAGCAGCACGCGCGGCAGGCGAATGGTGAGCCAGATCTGGCGCAGCGCCTCGTCGCCTCCGCTCCAGAGCAGGTTCACCGGCAGGCGCAACGCGCCAAAACCGGTGGCCAGCAGCGTCATCAGGGCCAGCATCAGCGCCAGCCCCCACAGCGAGCAGAGAATATGGCGAGGCATCAGGGCAGTTGCTCAGCTTTGCTGCGCAGCTGGCCAATCGCCTGCGGGGTACGCACGCTGAACCCGAGCAGCGCCATATCGTCAATCTGTAACACCTGCTTATTACGCCCTGCAGGGGTTTGCGCCAGACCTGGCAGCTTCCACAGATTCTCTTCTCCGCCCATCGCTTTTACCCCGTCCTGCGAAATCACCACCAGATCGGGCTGGCTGGCGATCACCCCCTCCTGAGAGAGCGGCTGGTAACGGGAGAAGCCCTGCATGGCGTTTTGCAGACCCGCGGCGCGGATCGCCGCATCGGCGCCGGTATTCTGCCCGGCAGCCATGGCGGTCATCCCGCCGTGATTGAGAATGAACAGCACCCGCTTGTTAAGCGGGGAGGAGGGCATCGCGGCCAGCTCCTGATTCAGACGCTGGCGCAGGGCTTCCCCTTCGGAGACGCGGTGCGTCGCCTGCGCTATCACGCGCACTTTCTCGTCGATGACGCTGAGCGCATTGCTGCCCGGCACCGTCACCACCCTGATGTTGCTTTGCCCGACCTGTTTGAGCGCCAGGGAAGGCTGCGCCTGGGCGCTGGCTAACACCACCGTCGGGCGCATCGCCAGGATCCCCTCGGCATTGAGCTGGCGCAGGTAGCCCACGTCCGGCAGCGAGTTGGCCTGCTCCGGCCACTGGCTGGTGCTGTCGCGCGCAACCAGTGAATCCCCGGCCCCCAGAGCGTAGACAATCTCCGTGACGTCCCCGCCAAGGGCAACGATCTTCTCCTGCGGGGCGGCAAAGGCGGCCAGCGGCAGCGCGGCAATCAGGGCAAGCAGTTTTCTCATGCGGCCAGCCCTTTCACCGTCAGGGCGTCAATCTGGGCACGCCACTGGCGCTGCTCGGGCTCGCCTTCCGTACGCTGACCGTACAGCTGGGCGATCTGCGTTCCGTCGGCGGCAAACAGCTCAAGGCTGGTAACGTGGCCGTCGGCGGTCGGTTTACGCGTCACCCAGGTCTCGGCGATGGTCTCTTCCAGCAGATGCAGGGTGAAGGCCGGGTTAAAGATGTTCAGCCAGCCTTTCATCGGCACCACTTTCTCCACCTTGCCGGTGAAGATCTGCACGCAGCCGCGGTTGCCGACGAAGATCATTATCTCATTAGCGTCCTGACGGGCGGTGTCCAGCAGCTGCGCCAGGGCGCGGTTATCCACCTGACAGGCCAGATCGTCACCCACCAGGCGGAACGCCTGCTGACGGGTCAGGCCGTGGCGCTTAAGCAGGCCGAAGAACTGGTGTACGTCGGTCATGGCGCGCCACTCGCTGTCTACCGTTGCGGCATCGGCGTTTGCCACCTCTGCGCTCACCTCGGCAGCCTTCAGCGCCAGCGGCGGGTTATCGGCAAAGATAAAGCGGGTCAGCACGTCGCCCCAGGCGGAGATATCGGTGTTGTCGGTAGTGTAGACCTTCAGCAGCGCATCGCCCTGATGGTCAAAAAACTGGATGCTCTGACGTTCGCCGCGGGCAGTGGTTTCGCTGATATGGAACACGCTCGCCCACTGGTTGAGGAACAGGCGCAGATCCAGTGCGCGCGGGTTGAGCACCAGCCCGGCATGGCCGTTCAGGTGCTGGTTGGTAAAGGTGCCCACCTGCTCGTGAACCGCATAGTCGTTGCGGCAGATGCATTTGGTTTCACCCGTCGCTTCCAGCGCGCCGATGATCTCACGAATGTCGCCATGCAGACGCCAGGCATCGTGGCCCACCCGCGCATAGGTCAGTTCGGCTTCGCTGATGTTCATCAGCGCGGCGATATCACGCGCGTAATTCCCTGGGTTTTCTTCTTTTAATTCAAGCCAGCGTGTGTAGTGATTCATTGTCTCTTCCTTCCGGATAAATGCCCCGCAGCCGGGGCAGGGTATTACCACTGATAACTTACGAAAATCTTGCCGTTGCGCCCATCCTGCGGGATGCCCTGCGGCGACCAGTACTCTTTGTCGAAGGCGTTGCCCAGCACCAGAGTGGTGGTGACGCCTTTCAGCGCCTGCTGGCCCTGATAGCTGACATAGAAATCGTTCACCGCATAGCCCGGCTGGTGGCTGTAGCTGCTGCTCACGTGGGTGGAGCGATCGGCGAAGGTGCCAATCCAGCCCACGTTGAAGCCGCTCTGCGCCAGCGGAATGTCCAGCTTGCTGGAGACGGTATCCGGGCTGATGCTGGAGATGTACTCCCCGGTGTCGGTGTCTTTGCCCCGGGTGCGGTTATAGGCCACATCCAGGCTGAACAGGCTGGCGGAGTATTTCGCCATCATGTCCCAGCCCCAGATTTTGGCGTTCGGCACGTTGTACGACATGGTGGTCGCGGCGGCGAAATCGACGGTGGTGGAGATGTAATCTTTGGCGTTGGTATCAAAGTAGCTGGCTTTGAACTCCAGCGCATCGTTGGCGAGCATCAGATCGTCAAAGCGCAGGCCAAATCCGTACTCCTGGGTTTCGTTGGTTTCCGGGCGCAGATTCGGGTTCGGCACCCAGTAGTTGGTGTAGAACCGGCCAATGGAGAAGTGCTTCGCGTCGTTGTACATCTCGCCCATCGTCGGGGCACGGAAGGCCTGGGCATAAGAGCCGAACATCATCAGCCAGTCGGTCGGGGAGACGGTGATCCCGGCGCGTGATGACCACTTATCGGCGTCCACGTCCTCGTAGCCGTCGCTGCTGCCGCGGTAATTATCGTAGCGGGTGCCGCCCAGCAGGGTGACGGGCAGATCGCGCAGGGTGATCTCATCCTGCAGCCAGCCGGAGCTGAAGTCGATGCTCGCATCCGGGAAGCCGGTGGTGGCGCCAGAAGGCGACTGCTCCTGACGGTAATACTCGCCGCCGTAGGTCAGCAGGTGCGAGGCGAAAGAGTCGGCAAACAGGCGAGTGCGGTTTTCCACTTTGCCGCCTTTGGTGGTCTGCTCGCGGTACTCCCCGGTGCCGTCGATGTTCTGGGCATTAATTCGCGCTTCAGACCAGTAGATCCGGGCATCGGCGTTCAGCCAGTCGTTGCCTTCCGGGGCGATGTGATACCCCAGTTGCGCATCACGCTGGATGGTGGAGCGGTCGGTCATCGGGTTGCTGCTGTCGTCGGCCTCGATGGTCTGTGGGTTTTTGGGCTCCTGCGCCGCGTTGTTGTAATAGCGCAGCGAGCCGCTCAGGGACTGGGCCTGATCCATCTGCCAGCTGCCTTTTGCCAGCATATTGTTGATTGATTCGTCGTTCGGCGCGGTCTCGCCGCCGCCCTGGCGGATATCCCCGCGATCCCGGCTCGACCAGGCCACCAGACCATCGAGAGTATCGGTCCGGCCAAAGGCGCTGGCCCCCATGCCGAGGCTGTGATCGCCGGTAGCGGCGGTGCCAAACACGCGGAAGCCGCTGCTCTGGCCGGGCTGGAGCAGGTCTTTTGCATCGGCGGTGTCATAGGCGATCACCCCGCCCATCGCACCGCTGCCGTACAGCAGGGCGGACGGGCCGCGCACGATCTCAATGCGCTTGATCAGCGCCGGGTCAAGGAAGGTGCTGTTCAGGTGGCCGGTATCGGTGCCCTGACGGACGCCGTCCACCAGCACCAGCACGCCGCGACGATCGTAGCCGCGCAGATTGACGTCCTGGCCGTTGGTGCGCCCGGTGCCGTCAAGGGTCAGGCCCGGGACGTGGCGCAGCAGATCGGCGGCAGAGCTGGCGGTTTGATTTTCCGGGGCGGTGGCGTCAATGACGCTCACCATCATCGGCGCTTCAAAGGCGCTGCGGGCGTTACCGGTGGCGGTCACCGTCATGTCGTCGGTGGCGGCAAGGGCTATTCCCGGCAGGGCGGTGGTAATGGCCAGCGCCAGCAGCGACGGGCGTAAAGACGCGGTATTCAGGTATGGCATGAGCCACTCTCCATTTAAAAGTGAAAAGCGCTGGCTGCCTGGGGGAACCTGGGTGGCTGGCGAAGGTGCTTATTTTGTGAGGATTAATTTTCCGGCATGTGTCTGGCGCAACAGGTAGTGCTGGCCGTCATGCTCGATAATGACGCGTCCTTCCTCGCCCAACAGCTGTTTACTGTTAATGCGACGATCGTTCGCGTCCGGGGCAGGCTGTGTTTTGTCTTCAGGACGAGTGAGCGTTGCTGCGGTGTTATCCATACGTGACATAATGTTTTTCAAAATAGCAATCAATGTAACAATGATAATCATTATCAACAAATCATTTTTAACGGCAAGCGTTTTATGAAAAAACAGTGACGGAGGGAACGTTAAAGGGTTGTGCGGGATGAAAAAAGCCGGGTGGCGCTTCGCTTACCCGGCCTACAAAAGCGAAACCGTAGGCCGGGTAAGGCGTAGCCGCCACCCGGCGCAGACGTTAAAAACGGCTATCCACCGCTGCCGCAAGTTTATCCAGCAGCACTTCGGTATCTTCCCAGCTCAGGCAGGGGTCGGTAATGGACTGACCGTAGGTAATCGGCTGGCCGACCACCACTTTTTGCGTGCCTTCGCGCAGGAAACTTTCGGCCATAATCCCGGCAATGGCGCTGGAGCCGTTGCGGATCTGCTGGCACACCTCGTCGCAGACGTCCAGCTGGCGGCGGTGCTGTTTCTGGCAGTTGCCGTGGCTGAAATCGATCACCAGCTGCTCCGGCAGGTCGAACTCGCGCAGGGTGTCGCAGGCTTCGGCGATATCCTGCGGATGATAGTTCGGCTGTTTACCGCCGCGCATAATGATGTGGCCGTACGGGTTGCCGCTGGTTTGATAGATGGTCATCTGGCCGTTCTTGTCCGGAGACAGGAACATATGGCTGGCGCGGGCGGCGCGGATGGCATCCACCGCAATGCGGGTATTGCCGTCGGTGCCGTTTTTGAAGCCCACCGGGCAGGAGAGCGCCGAGGCCATTTCACGGTGGATCTGGCTTTCCGTAGTGCGTGCGCCAATCGCCCCCCAGCTGATGAGATCGGCGATAAACTGTCCGGTCACCATATCCAGGAATTCGGTGGCGGTCGGCACGCCAAGTTCGTTAACCTGCAACAGCAGTTTGCGCGCCAGCTGAATGCCGTGATTGACCCGGTAGCTGCCGTTTAAATCGGGATCGGAGATCAGCCCTTTCCAGCCCACCACTGTGCGCGGTTTCTCAAAGTAGGTGCGCATCACGATCTCAAGCCGCGCCTGGTGCTTATCCCGCAGCCCTTTCAGGCGCTGGGCGTAATCCATCGCGGCATCAAGATCGTGAATGGAGCAGGGACCTACGATCACCAGCAGGCGGCGATCGTCCCCGTTCAGGATTTTTTCAATACGCTTACGTGACGTTGTCACGTGGTCGGCCACTGCCGCAGAAACAGGGTATCGCTGGGCCAGTTCTGCTGGCGTCACCAGGCTGTCGATACGCGCTGTGCGGAGTTCATCGGTTTTATTCATGGTATTTCTCAGAATGTAGTGCTTCATCGGTAACTTACCGGGAAGTGATGGGCATCACCTTAAACCAATCCCCGCTGATTTCAAGTGCAGGGCACAAGCGTGCCCTGTTATGGGTAGCGAGTATAAAGGATTGTGAACCAATGTACTAGCCTGTTAGTACATGCGGCGGTTCAGCCCCATTATGTCAAGGATCTTGGTGGCAATTTCTTCTACCGAATAGTTGGTACTGTTGAGACAGGGAATGTTGTTCTTCCGGTACAGGGCTTCCACTTCAGCCACCTCCATCCGGCACTGGCGCATCGACGCATAGCGGCTGTTTTCCCGACGCTCTTCGCGAATTGCTGCCAGACGTTCCGGGTTAATGGTCAGACCAAACAGCTTGTGCTGGAGCGGTTTCAGCGCCGCCGGCAGGACCAGATTATCCATATCATCGGCAATAAAGGGGTAGTTTGCCGCGCGGATGCCGAACTGTAACGCCAGATAGAGGCTGGTGGGGGTTTTGCCGCAGCGCGAAACGCCGAGCAGAATGACCTGGGCCTGATCGAGGTTGCGCATCGAGATGCCGTCATCGTGGGCGAGGGTGTAGTCGATGGCGGCGATACGGGCGTCGTACTTAATGATATTCGTCGGGTTCAGACCGTGGGTGCGGTGCGCCACCGGGGTAGGGTCCAGCTTCAACTCCTGCTGCAGCGGGGCCACCAGCGCCTGGACGATGTCCTGGCAGAAGCCTTCGCTTTGCAGAATGATATTGCGGATTTCCGGGATCACAATCGAGTAGAACACCAGCGGACGCTCGCCGGTCTGCTGGAAAATGGCATCAATTTGATCTTTCACCGCTCTGGCGCGGCTCTCGTTTTCCACAAACGGCAGGGTGATGCTGTTGATGGAAACCGGGAATTGCGACATCACCGCATGGCCCAGCACTTCGGCGGTGATCGCCGTACCATCGGAAATATAAAAAACGTGGCGATCGACAGCATTATCCATTTTGCACACTCGGTATATCAGATGTAATTGACTGAAAGCATAAATTAAAAAAGTAAATTACAACAGTCAACGGGCGCGGGAAATTCAAAATGAAACGCTATTTTTATTTTTAATGAAAGGGGTGTTTCATTTTTCAAAATCACCCTAAAGTCTGAGTTTTTTTGTGGGAATCCATAGGAATCATCAGGTTAGCATTTAAGCGGGAACAGTCTGAAAAGCGAAAAAATAAAAGTGCTTACACGATTCACCGTTTTTTTAGCGCGATTAAATATGACAGTATAAATACGCAGTAAGGAGTTTCTTAAAACCCGTTCATATATCATAAAAGGATTGTTTCGATGTCCAACAATGGCTCGTCACCGCTGGTGCTTTGGTATAACCAACTCGGCATGAATGATGTAGACAGAGTTGGAGGCAAAAATGCCTCCCTGGGTGAAATGATTACAAATCTGTCCAGTATGGGTGTCTCCGTACCGAATGGATTTGCTACCACCGCCGATGCTTTTAACTATTTTCTGGATCAAAGCGGCGTAAACCAGCGCATTTACGAACTACTGGATAACACGGACATTGATGATGTCTCCGAGCTTGCCAAAGCCGGGACGCAGATCCGCCAGTGGATCATCGACACACCTTTCCAGCCTGAACTGGAAAAAGCCATCCACGACGCCTATAACCAGCTCTCCGCTGATGATGCTCAGGCCTCCTTTGCCGTGCGCTCCTCCGCCACCGCAGAAGATATGCCGGATGCCTCCTTTGCCGGTCAGCAGGAGACTTTCCTTAACGTACAGGGCTACGATGCGGTTCTGGTGGCGGTTAAACACGTGTTTGCTTCCCTGTTTAACGACCGCGCCATCTCCTATCGCGTGCATCAGGGCTACGACCACCGCGGCGTTGCGCTGTCGGCAGGCGTGCAGCGCATGGTGCGTTCGGATCTGGCCTCATCAGGCGTGATGTTCTCTATTGATACCGAATCGGGTTTCGATCAGGTGGTCTTTATCACCTCCGCCTGGGGTCTGGGCGAGATGGTGGTGCAGGGTGCGGTCAACCCTGACGAATTCTACGTACACAAGCCAACCCTGGCAGCGGATCGCCCGGCTATCGTGCGTCGCACCATGGGTTCGAAAAAAATCCGCATGATCTACGCCCCGACCCAGGAGCACGGCAAGCAGGTCCGTATTGAAGACGTGCCGCAGGAACAGTGCGACCGCTTCTCGCTGACCGATGCCGAAGTGCAGGAGCTGGCGAAGCAGGCGGTGCAGATTGAGAAGCACTATGGCCGTCCGATGGATATCGAATGGGCCAAAGACGGTAACACCGGCAAGCTGTTTATCGTCCAAGCGCGTCCGGAAACCGTCCGCTCCCGCGGCCAGGTGATGGAGCGTTACACCCTGCATGCCCAGGGCAAAATCATCGCTGAAGGCCGTGCCATCGGCCACCGCATCGGCGCTGGCCCGGTGAAAGTGATCCACGACATCAGCGAAATGAACCGTATCCAGCCGGGCGACGTGCTGGTCACCGACATGACCGACCCGGACTGGGAACCGATCATGAAAAAGGCGGCAGCGATTGTCACCAACCGTGGCGGCCGTACCTGTCACGCGGCAATCATCGCCCGTGAGCTGGGTATTCCGGCGGTTGTTGGCTGCGGCGACGCCACCGAACGCATGAAAGACGATGAGAATGTCACCGTCTCCTGTGCCGAAGGCGACACCGGTTACGTCTACGCCGAACTGCTGGACTTCAGCGTGAAGAGCTCCAGCGTGGATACCATGCCGGATCTGCCGCTGAAGATCATGATGAACGTCGGCAACCCGGACCGTGCTTTTGACTTTGCCTGTCTGCCTAACGAAGGCGTTGGCCTGGCGCGTCTGGAGTTCATCATCAACCGTATGATCGGGGTCCACCCGCGTGCGCTGCTGGAGTTCGACGACCAGGATCCGAAGCTGCAGAAAGAAATTCGCGAGATGATGAAGGGCTACGACTCGCCGAAAGAGTTCTACGTCGGCCGTCTGACCGAAGGGATCGCGACCCTTGGCGCTGCCTTCTTCCCGAAACGCGTGATCGTGCGTCTCTCTGACTTCAAATCGAACGAATACGCCAACCTGGTGGGCGGCGAGCGTTACGAGCCGGAAGAAGAGAACCCGATGCTGGGCTTCCGTGGCGCCGGTCGTTATGTCTCTGACAGCTTCCGCGACTGTTTTGCCCTGGAGTGCGAGGCGGTGAAACGCGTGCGTAACGAGATGGGCCTGACCAACGTCGAGATCATGGTGCCGTTCGTGCGTACCGTGGATCAGGCGAAGGCGGTGGTTGACGAGCTGGCGCGTCAGGGGCTGAAGCGCGGCGAGAACGGACTCAAAATCATCATGATGTGTGAGATCCCGTCCAACGCCCTGCTGGCAGAGCAGTTCCTTGAGCACTTCGACGGCTTCTCTATCGGCTCGAACGATATGACGCAGCTGGCACTGGGTCTGGATCGCGACTCCGGCGTGGTCTCCGCGCTGTTTGATGAGCGTAACGAAGCGGTGAAAGCGCTGCTGTCGATGGCTATCCGCGCCGCGAAGAAACAGGGCAAGTACGTCGGCATCTGTGGCCAGGGTCCTTCCGACCATGAAGACTTTGCCGCATGGCTGATGGAAGAGGGGATCGACAGCCTGTCCCTGAACCCGGACACCGTGGTACAAACCTGGCTCAGCCTGGCCGAACTGAACAAGTAACGTCACGCTTCAGCACCGAATAAAGGCGAGGACTTTGGTCCTCGCCTTTTTTTATGCTTCATGCTCAGGACATTAACCGTTACGTTATCGCTCTGTTTACCAGTGCGGTTTCTTTAAATATTTCAACTGATTAAAAAATAGCCAGCGATATTAACGCTGATTTTATTTGATGCATTTGTGCTATTCAGGGCGGTCAGCGTTGACTGTTTTATCCTGTAAGAACATTCTTAGCGGGCACAAGTGAACGACGCTTTATTAATAGTGGTGGGAGCTAACAAATAATTAATATTAACACGCGATGGAAAGCTAAATATTCTCAAGGCTCAATGCGAAACACAAATACGCTGCATTTATGGAACGTTTCAAACATTGTGAAACAGGTGCGGTGTGTGAGCAGTGCTTTATCCCACTGTATTGTTGCATGGGTTCTGGTATTGAAATTTAGGGTGTTATCACCGTTGGTATAATGCCAGTTATCACGGTTAAAGAGTTGATTGTGCTTCTTCAGCGTCAGCAAATAGTTGCTGACGTATCGGGGTGATCCTTATGAATATGATCGTCCCGCTCTGTTCTGTTAATTTAAGTGTGGAATTTAAAATGAAACGTTCTGTCTTAGCTTTGCTTATTCTTAGTTCTTTTGCTGCCTCTGCTCACGGTAATCACGGTAATCACGGTGGCGGTCATATGGGCGGCCATTCTTTTAATAATCATTCTTTCAATGGTCATGGTTTTAATGGTCGTAATGCAGGACGCATTAATAATGGGCACACCTTTAACGGCTTTTCGCGCGGCTCAATTAACATGGGTGACACCAGCCGTACTATTGCTGTAAAAGACGGTGCGATAGTGGGTACCAAAACGACCACTATGGGTAATGTCACACGACTGGAAACTAACGTTATTTCTGCAGACTATCGCTCGCATTCTGTCGCGGTAACCAACGGCACGAAGACGGCGGTAGCAACGGGTAGCTATAAAGACGGTATGGGTGGTATCAGCGTGCATGGCGTGAATAATGGTGTGAATACTGTCGGTCATGTCTCTTTATACAACGATGTTGCAAATGCCGCTTATCGCACCAGTGTGGTTAAAAACGACGAAGTGACCCGTGTTGGCCTTAACGTTGTCTCTCCAACTCAGCGTTCACATATGGTCGATGTGAAGAGTGGTGACTACTCCCATGTTCACACGCGTGGTTCCCTTGACACTGAAGAGGGCGTGCGTGGCTGGAACAAGTCAGTTACCAAAGAAGGCCAGTATGGTTTTGAACGTTCTGTTGATGCTAAAGGCATTGCAACTGTCGCTGCCTTTGGTCCAGCGCATTACGCTGAGATTGTCGCCAATCTGAACACCGGTAAATACAAAGCGTTTAGTGATATCACTCCACCGACGCCTGTACCAACCCCGACTCCAACCCCAACGCCGACGCCAGCACCAGCACCGACGCCAGCACCAGCGCCGACGCCAGCACCAGCACCGACGCCAGCACCGACGCCAACACCAGCGCCAGCGCCAACCCCTGTCACACCTGACATGCCTGTTACCGCTCACATCTCATATGTGAACGCTGATAACGACTACGTTTTGTACTGGTGGAATGTATAACAGGCAGGAGCATGAATTTTATTATAAAAAAAAGCCCATCGTGGGAGATGGGCAAAGACTACACACAGCAATTCGTTGTTTCACTCAGGGGATTTCCATGCTTATAAATCAAGATGTTGTTGATTCATAACCGTGACCTAATAGTAGGCATAGCGAATTTTTGCGTCGATCAGATTCGTCTCAATAGTTTAAAAAGCATGAAGAATTTATGAAGTAGATTGAAGGAATTAGGGGCGCTGAAGGGTTTAGTGGTGCTTAATGCCAAGCTAATTGATAAGTGTTGCTTAACATTCTGGTGGGCGTACCCACCAGAATGGGAGATTTACTGTTTCGGCTCGTCCGTTTCGTGAAGCGTGGCAAGCAGGACATCGGGATCGGTTGGCGGTAGCGGGACTTCGTGCACCCAGGCGGAGAAGAGTCGCCAGGAGACGGCCAGCAGCACCGGTCCGATAAACAGACCGATCATGCCGAAAGCGATCAACCCACCGATCACGCCGGAGAGGATCAGAATCAACGGCAGATCGGCCCCCATGCGGATCAGTAGCGGGCGGATCACGTTATCCATCGTACCCACCACGCAGCTCCAGACCAGCAGCACCGTGCCCCAGGTGGTATCCCCGCTCCAGTAGAGCCAGATAATTGCCGGAACCAGAACCAGCAATGGCCCCAGCTGCATCAGACAGGTTAACAACATCAGCACCGTAAAGAGGGTGGCGTAAGGCACCCCCGCGATCGCCAGACCAATACCGCCCAGCACCGACTGCACCAGCGCCGTCACCACCACGCCTAACGCCACCGCGCGCACCGCCTGCGCCGCCAGCAGCATCGCCGCGTCGCCGCGCGTCGAAGCCAGACGGGTGGCAAAATGACGCACCCCAAGGGCTACCCGCTCTCCGCGCCAGTAGAGCAGGGCGCTGAACAGCAGCATCAGCACGCAGTGCACCACAAAGCGGCCCAGATGGGCAGCGGTACCCACAAACCAGGTGGTGGTGGCGCCAATATAGGGCCGCACTTTCGCCATAATGGCGCTGCCGCCCATGTCCAGCAGGTTGTGCCAGCCGGCATAGAGCTTGTCGCCAATCAGCGGAATGTCGTTCAGCCAGGCCATTTCCGGCAGCGTCATATCGCCGCTGGTGATGCTGGAAATGAGCGGGCCGCTGCCGTCCACCAGGCTATTCACCAGTAACGCAACCGGGATAACAAACAGCAGCACCAGCAGCAGCGTCATCACCAGCACCGCCAGCGTGCGGCGACCAAACAGTAAACGCTCGAGGCGAATGAACAGCGGCCAGGTGGCGATCACCACGGTCCCCGCCCATGCAAAGCCAAGAATAAAGGGTTGAACAATCCACAGACACGCAATAATCATGATTGCCAGGAACAGCACCGACAGCAAAACTTGTGCAACGTCCCTGGGCTGGTGTCGATTGACCATAAATGAAATTCACCTTGTGAGAACACCGGCAGACCGGCGAGAACATGAAACCGCATCACTATAATCATTAGTGATTTCAGCCATTTTTAACAGGCAGATTCTGCCTGTAATTCTGTCGGGCGGATACGTTTAAAATGTGATACAAAATGTGAGACACAACGCAAACGATTATCTACAACTATTCAGATTGGGCAGGGTCGACAGTAATGATCCCACAAATTTCTCAGGCACCCGGCGTCGTTCAGCTGGTGCTGAATTTTTTGCAGGCACTGGAGCAACAGGGTTTTACCGGCGATACCGCCACACGTTATGCCGACCGGCTGACGATGGCGACCGACAACAGTATCTACCAGCTACTTCCCGATGCAGTCGTTTTTCCCCGTTCTACCGCTGATGTGGCACTCCTTGCCCGTCTGGCGTCCCAGGAGCGATTCGCTTCGTTAATCTTTACCCCTCGCGGCGGCGGCACCGGCACCAACGGCCAGGCGCTGAACACGGGGATCGTTGTCGATATGTCCCGCTACATGAACCGCATCATTGAGATCAACCCGGAAGAGGGGTGGGTGCGGGTGGAAGCCGGGGTCATTAAGGATCAGCTGAACCAGTACCTGAAGCCGTACGGCTATTTCTTTGCGCCGGAGCTGTCGACCAGTAACCGCGCCACCCTCGGCGGCATGATCAATACCGACGCCTCCGGTCAGGGGTCGCTGGTGTACGGTAAAACCTCCGATCGCGTCCTTGGCGTGCGGGCGGTGCTGCTGGGCGGTGATATTCTCGATACCCAGCCGATGCCGGTTCAGCTTGCCGAAACGCTCGGAAAAGACAACACCACCACCGGGCGCATCTATCGCACCGTACTGGAACGCTGTCGCGACAACCGCCAGCTGATTATCGATAAATTCCCGAAACTGAACCGCTTCCTGACCGGCTACGATCTGCGCCATGTCTTTAATGACGATCTCAGCCAGTTCGATTTGACCCGCATCCTCACCGGTTCCGAAGGGACGCTGGCCTTTATCACCGAGGCGCGTCTCGACATCACTCGTCTGCCCAAAGTCCGCCGCCTGGTGAATGTGAAGTACAACTCCTTCGACTCTGCGCTGCGTAACGCGCCCTTTATGGTGGATGCCCGCGCGCTGTCGGTGGAAACCGTCGACTCCAAAGTGCTTAACCTGGCGCGGGAAGATATCGTCTGGCACTCGGTCAGCGAGCTGATTACCGACGTGCCCGACAAAGAGATGCTTGGCCTCAACATCGTTGAATTTGCCGGCGATGACGCCGGGCTTATCGAAAGCCAGGTCGAGAACCTGTGCCAGCGCCTGGACGAGCTCATCGCCCGGGGCGAGGGCGGGGTAATTGGCTGGCAGCTTTGCAACGATCTCTCCGGCATCGAGCGTATCTATGCGATGCGTAAAAAAGCGGTGGGGCTGCTGGGCAACGCCAAAGGGGCGGCCAAGCCGATCCCCTTTGCCGAAGATACCTGCGTCCCGCCGGAAAACCTGGCGGATTACATCGTCGAGTTCCGCGCGCTGCTCGACAGCCACGGCCTGAGCTACGGCATGTTTGGCCATGTCGACGCCGGGGTGCTGCACGTGCGCCCGGCGCTGGATATGTGCGATCCGCAGCAGGAGATCCTGATGAAGCAGATCTCCGACGACGTGGTGGCGCTCACCGCGAAGTATGGCGGCCTGCTGTGGGGCGAGCACGGGAAGGGGTTCCGCGCGGAATACAGTCCGGCCTTCTTTGGCGAGCAGCTGTACGGCGAACTGCGCAAAATCAAAGCCGCCTTTGATCCGGACAACCGCCTCAACCCCGGTAAAATCTGCCCGCCAGAAGGCATTGACGCCCCGATGATGCAGGTGGACGCGGTCAAACGCGGCACTTTCGACCGTCAGATCCCCATTGCCGTGCGCTCGTCCTGGCGCGGGGCGATGGAGTGTAACGGCAACGGCCTGTGCTTTAACTTTGATGTTAAAAGCCCGATGTGCCCGTCTATGAAGATCACCAGCAACCGCATCCACTCGCCGAAGGGGCGTGCGACTCTGGTACGCGAGTGGCTGCGTCTGCTCGCCGACCGCGGCGTGGATCCGCTGGCGCTGGAAAAAGAGCTGCCGGAAAAACGCGCCAGCCTGCGGACTCTCGTCGAGCGCACCCGCAACAGCTGGCATGCGCGCAAAGGGGAGTATGACTTCTCCCACGAGGTGAAAGAGGCGATGTCGGGCTGCCTGGCCTGCAAAGCCTGTTCCACCCAATGCCCGATTAAGATCGACGTCCCGGAGTTCCGCTCGCGCTTCCTGCAGCTCTATCACAGTCGTTATCTGCGCCCGATGCGCGATCATCTGGTGGCCACGGTGGAGAGCTATGCCCCGCTGATGGCCCGCGCGCCGCGCACCTTTAACTTCTTTATCAACCAGCCGCTGGTGCGCAAACTCTCCGAGAAGCATATCGGCATGATCGACCTGCCGCTGCTCTCCACGCCGTCATTGCAGCGTCAGATGGTCGGCCACCGCTCCGCTAACCTGACCCTCGAGCAGCTTGAGACCCTGAGCGCCGAGCAAAAAGCGAAAACGGTGCTGGTGGTGCAGGATCCCTTTACCAGCTATTACGATGCGCAGGTGGTGGCCGATTTTATTCGTCTGGCCGAGCGGCTGGGGTATCAGCCGGTGCTGCTGCCGTTTTCACCGAATGGCAAAGCGCAGCACATTAAAGGTTTCCTCAACCGCTTTGCGAAAACGGCGCAAAAAACCTCGGACTTCCTGAGCCGGGTGGCGCAGCTGGGCATGCCGATGGTGGGCGTCGATCCGGCGCTGGTGCTCTGCTATCGCGATGAGTACAAACAGACGCTCGGCGACAAGCGCGGCGAGTTCCACGTGATGCTGGTGCACGAGTGGCTGCCATCGGTTGTCAACGCGCAAACCGCGCCGGAGACCAGCGGCGAGCCGTGGTATCTGTTCGGGCACTGCACCGAAGTAACCGCGCTGCCGGGGGCGCCTGCGCAGTGGGCCGCTATCTTTGCTCGCTTTGGCGCGAAGCTGGAGAGCGTCAGCGTGGGCTGTTGCGGTATGGCCGGAACCTACGGCCATGAGGTGGTGAACCACGCCAACTCGCTCGGGATCTACGAGCTCTCCTGGCACCAGGCGATGCAGCGTCTGCCGCGTAACCGCTGTCTGGCGACCGGCTACTCATGCCGTAGCCAGGTCAAACGCGTCGAGGGCAGCGGCGTGCGCCATCCACTGCAGGCCTTACTGGAGATTATGGGATGATGTGGAAACGCGCGGTCACGTTGCAGGCGTTAAACGCCATGAGCGACGGAAATATGGTGGGATTGCTGGATATCCAGTTTACCCGCATCGGCGAGGATGAACTGGAAGCCACTATGCCGGTGGACAGCCGCACCCATCAGCCGTTTGGCCTGCTGCACGGCGGCGCCTCTGTGGTGCTGGCCGAAACCCTGGGTTCGGTGGCGGGCTATCTCTGCACTGAAGGGGAGCAGAAGGTGGTGGGGCTGGAGGTGAATGCCAACCACATGCGTTCCGTGCGCAGCGGTCGAGTGCGCGGGGTCTGCCGCGCGCTGCATACCGGCGGGCGCCACCAGGTGTGGCAGATTGATATCTTCGATGAACAGCAGCGTCTGTGCTGCTCGTCGCGGCTCACCACCGCCGTAGTATAAAAAAAGGCCGCGAATGCGGCCTTTTTGCTTTTCCATCTCGTTGAAATAGCATCGCTTCCTGGCGGGCCGCAATTTATGCTAATTCGCACCCTCGGATTTATGAGACTATTCCTATGCTCCTTCAAGAGCTAAGCCATATTGAGTGCCGGAGATAAGCGCCGGATGGAGCGAGAAGCCCTTAAGATTACCTCAGGTAGTCTTAAGGGCTTTCTTTTTGGTACTCAGTAATCGTTGTTAATGTCCTGCATGGCAGACAGGATAACCAGCCCGGTAATGACGACGGCAACGACGGCGATGGTCACAAGTGCAATGAGCATTTTCCCCTCCGTATGCTGCCCTTTTGCCAAAGCATAGCGCACCAGGAGGGGATCGCCTCAGCCATCCGACTGAGATTCGGAATACGCTTACAATGCGAACATGTGCGAATTCACTCAATATTTAGTGGGGAGTTTGTTAATTTTAATCAGTCGGCCCTCTTCCATTTCCACATAACCGCCGGCTTTCAGATCGGCCAGAATACGCATTACGCCGCTGCGTGAAAGCTGCGTCTTATCCCGGATATACCTCTCTGCGGTGATCTTTTCGCGAAAACTCTCATCCTCATTCATCAGTTCAAGCAGGTGCTTGCGGATTAATTCATACGCCGTTGGCGTGCCCTCGGGCATGATGTGGTGGTAGAGCCGGTTATAGACAAACATCAGATGGCTGGAAACCAATCCCCACAGATCCTGCTGCTGGCAAATAGCGTTGACCTTATCGGCCGGAATAATGCCAATTTTGCACGGCTTGATGGTTTTGAAATAGTCGTCGAAATAGATATCCGTCAGGTTCGCCAGGCCGAAAACCGCAGGGCTGGTGGCGGTTGACAGCAGCATATTGTTGCTCCGGCGATAGATCGCCACGCTCCCTTCAATGATCAGGTAACAGATCCCCTGACCTTTAACACACAGATCAAAGCGTTCCCCCCGCTGGGCGTCGTAAATGGTGGCGTGGGGTTGCAGATGGTTAATAAGTTCCTGAGACCAGGGCGACCCACGCGGAACCGAACCGGGCGGCGTTGTTGGCGATGACATAAAATAACCTGCGAGCTGAGAGTGTCGTAATGACGATTATTATAGTGCCACTCGGCTTTGATTAGCTCGGGTTACGCAGCGCGGATCAATATTTTTGCGGCAGGTGGTGAATATCCAGCAGTACACCCCGCTGCATGGTGATATATCCCCCGGTACGCAACTCTGACAGAATGCGCATGATGCCGCTTCGGGAAAGATAGGTGCGGCTCTTTATGTAAGCCGCCGCGGTGGTATTGAGCCGGACCGAATCGGGTTCCTGTAATAGCTCCACCAACTGCACCCGAATAATGTCATACGCGGACATTTGCGATATTTGCGAGCAGTGTTCATATATGCGGGAAACCGTGTAGATCAGCAGCCGGGAAAAATATTCCCATAACCCATCATTGGCGATGATTTGATTAAATAACGCCAGCGGCATACGGGCCACTTCAGAATCTTCCAGCGCCCTGGCATATAAATGCTCCGAGCACAATTGGCTGCTCACTCCCAGGATAAAGGGTGCGGATTCTGAATTCAGCACCACGCCATCGCCACGGCGATGCAGCGCCACACTGCCTTTTAATAACAGCCAGCACTGGCGAACATCCGCCTCGTAATAATGCACCACTTCGCCCTTATTAATCGTCATGGTCTCGGTAAAAGGTCGAAGATGCGCAATAAGTTTTTCTATATCGGCAAAAGGTTTTAACGCCAGCGAAGATGTGTTGGGACCGGCCTTTACCGCCGTCATACGGGTATTCATCAGGTGACCTCAATCTTAGCGAAATTATTGGCTGGTTATTACCGGGTAGGATTATCTTAAAAAGCATTGACACAGGGAATATGTGGGTTTGGTCTAAAAATAGACCGGGCATAAGCAATACGCCTTAACATATTGATTGGTCATTCTTTTTTCGCTGAGTCTATTAATAGACCCGACAAGGGAAGGTATTGTTCTATTCATAAGAATGAGATGAGACCCCTCGTGATGCGCGGAATTTCTTCAGTGAAGCCAGCGAAAAGAAGCCGTCCCAAAGTCTACAACTAGACTGAAAAACAATTTGAGTTTGGGAAAGTCTTTATATAAATTGCCGCCATGTGAGTAAAAAACAGACAGTGTCTTTTATATGCAGACAGGGTATTGTTCTTTTATTTACACCCAGGAACCAGCATAACGGGCATACAAAAATAAAAGGTGATGAACACCTTATGGATGCTTTTGCCCAAAAATGGTGATGACAAAAGTAATTAAGGAAATAATTTTATGAAAAAGAATATTATTATTGTTGCGTTAACAACTCTCGCTGCCGTTTCGTCCTCTTCTGTCTTCGCGGCAGCAGGGACGGTTAATTTTTCCGGGAATATTCTTGACTCGGCCTGTGAGGTTGCTGTTGCATCGCAAAACCAGAACGTAAACCTTGGCAATATTGATAGATCAGAGTTTCAAATTAAAGGGGACAAAACCACCGCAAAAGACTTCGACATTATATTAAAAGATTGTCCCGTTACTGTCACATCAGCGAAAGTCCGTTTTGACGGTGCGCCGGATTTAGTTAACCCGAGCCTGCTGGCCATTAATTCTTCAGTTGCGGGTGCGGCGACAGGGGTGGCGATTAATCTGATGTCGGCAGATAAAGCCGATCTGCCCCTGCACGGCGAAAACAACTACAACTATGTTCTGAGCAGCACCCAGGATAATATCCTGAAGTTTTATGCACAGTATATTTCCACGGCGTCAAGCGTGACGGCGGGGCCAGCAAACTCTGTCGCCAACTTCTCTGTTGTTTATAACTGATTTCCTGACCGGATATCAGATGGGGCCGGAAAACGGCCCCGTTGTTACTGAGGTATGTAATGAAATTTGTTCACAAAACCCTGCTCGCCAGTCTGCTTATTGTGACCGGCATATCAACTGCACGGGCAGGTATCGTTATTGGCGGAACGCGCCTCGTCTTTGATGGCAGTAAAAAAGAAGCGTCTATTAACGTAAATAATCCTGATAACTCACCGTATCTGATTCAGTCGTGGATAGAGGCGGCGGGTGACAGCACGCAAAAGCCGCCTTTTATTATTACGCCACCTCTTTACCGGCTGGATAAAGGACAGCAAAACGTTGAGCGGGTGGTATTAACCGGGGCATTACCTCAGGATCGTGAGAGTCTGTTCTGGCTGAATATAAAATCGATTCCTTCAGCAACCACAGTGGAGAATTCGCTGCAAATTGCCGTAAAAACGCGAATTAAACTAATTTACCGTCCGGCAGCATTAAAGCGCTCAACACCAGAGGAGCAGGCCGATAAATTAACCTGGCGACGCAGTGGAAATAAAATAGAGGTTACTAACCCTACCGACTATGTCATGAATTTCAACGAAATTACCGTCGGGGGTAAAAAAGTGCCGGAAGCAACCTGGATATTGCCGCATTCACAAACGGCAATCTCTCTGCCTGCACAAATCACGTCAGGTGCAGTGGTATTTAAATTGATCAACGATTTTGGCGGTACAGGGGAAGCACATACGGCAAACCTGTAACTAATAACAGGGGTTAAAGGTGATATTCATGGAGCAGCGTTAAGATGGACATCAGCGGATATAAAATCACGTGGCTGGCATGGTTTATTACCCTTGCCCTGGCGAGTGGTTTAAATAAAACTCAAGCACGAGAATTTTTTAACCCGGATTTAATCGAGCTCGATAATCCAGGCATCGACAAGGCCGATCTACAGGGTTTTGAAACAGGTTCCCAGGCGGCAGGTATTTACCATGTTGATATTATTCTTGACGGTCAGTTAACGGATACCCAGGACATCACCTTTAACAAAGTCAGTGATACGCAGGGGGAGGCGCGGCTTGAGCCCTGTCTGAGCGTCGAAATGCTGAGTAAATGGGGCGTTAAGACGGAGCAATTTCCACAGCTTAATCAGCCCGGTACGCCATGTGCGCGTCTGAGTGCCATTCCCCAGGCCAGCACTGATTTTCAGTTTACCAGCCAGCGCCTGGTGATCAGCGTCCCGCAGGCTGCGCTGTCGATGCAGGCCAGAGGCTATGTCCAGCCTGCGCTGTGGGATGACGGGATCACCGCCGCGATGCTCAACTACTCGCTGAGCGGCGCAAACAACCTGAACAAAAACGGCGGCAATGACAGCAGCCAGTACGCCAACCTGCGACCGGGCCTCAATATCGGCCCCTGGCGACTGCGCAACTACACCACTTGGTCACGGGACAACGACGGCCACACGCAGTGGGATAGCGTCTATACCTATGCCCAGCGCGGCATTGTCCCGCTGAAAGCCCAGCTGACGCTCGGAGACAGCTCCTCTCCGGCCGACGTGTTTGACAGCCTGCCTTTTCGCGGCGGACAGCTGGCGTCAGACGATGACATGCTGCCGGATTCGCTCCGGGGATACGCTCCGGTGGTGCGCGGCATTGCCAGAACCAACGCGCAGGTGATTATCCGCCAGAACGGCTACCAGATTTACCAGAACTATGTTGCACCGGGCGCGTTTGAAATTACCGATATGTACCCGACCGGTGGCGCAGGGGATCTCGACGTCACCATTAACGAGGCCGACGGCAGCGTACAGCACTTTACCGTGCCCTTTGCTTCCCTGCCGGTTTTGCAGCGTGAAGGGCAGCTGAAGTACGCCGTCACCGGCGGGCAGTACCGCTCATGGGATAGCCGCGTCGATAAGACGCCGTTCAGCCAGCTGACCGGGATCTACGGACTTCCGTATGGCCTGACCCTGTACGGCGGTTTTCAGGGCGCGAGTAAATACCAGTCGCTAGCCGCCGGGCTGGGGAAAAATATGGGCGATTTCGGCGCCTTTTCCGCGGATGTCACCCAGGGCTGGTCCACGCCGAAAGATGAGCAAAAATCGAACGGTCAGTCCTGGCGGGCGCGGTACAGCAAGAATTTCATTGGCACCGGGACCAACTTTGCCATCGCCGGCTATCGCTACTCCACCCGCGGCTTTTACGGGATGCAGGAGGTGCTGGACTCCTATGGCAGCGACAGTGCGCTCATTGAAAGGCGTCGTAACCGTGCCGAGCTAACCATGAGCCAGTCCCTGGGCAATAACCTCGGCTCTTTGATGTTAAGTGCGATGAGGGAAGATTACTGGAACGATGGCCAGTCGAAGACCTCATGGAGCCTGGGCTATAACAACTTCTGGCGTAGCGTCAGTTACGGTTTGACCTACACCTACAGTCACAACGGGAGCAACAGCGACGGTCGGTATGCTAAAGACCAGATGGTCGCTTTCAATATCAGCGTTCCGCTGGCGGCCTTCCTGCCGCAGACCTGGGTGAACTACAGCGTCACCGCCAGTAAGAACGGCGGCACCACGCACAATCTGGGGATCAACGGCACCGCGCTGGAAAATAATGCGCTTAGCTGGAACGTCCAGCAGGGTTACGGCACCAACAATGTTGGGTATACCGGCAACGTTAACGGGGATTACAAAGGCACCTACGGTGAAGTGACCGCTGGCTACAGCTACGACCAGCACAGCGACCGGCTGAATTACGGCCTGCAGGGTGGGGTGGTTGCCCACGAAGACGGCATCACCTTTTCTCAGGCGCTGGGCGAAACCAACGTGCTGATCAAAGCGCCGGGAGCAGCCGGGGTAGGGGTGCAAAACCAGTCAGGGGCCAGGACGGATTACCGCGGTTATACCCTGAGCGGCAATATTACCCCGTACCGGAAAAACGATATCTCGCTGTTGACCGACACCCTGCCCGCCGACGTCGAACTGGAACAGACGGTGCAGACCGTGGTGCCAACCCGGGGGGCGATTGTGCGGGCCAGCTATGTCGCCAGCGTCGGGCAGCGGATCCTGATGACGCTCACCCGGCAAAATGGACAGCCCGTTCCGTTCGGGGCAATTGCCACGGTGAACGGGGCGCAGAATTCGGGCTTTATTGTCGGCGATAGCGGGCAGGTTTATTTAACCGGCTTGCAGCCGGATGTGAAATTGACCGTGAAGTGGGGCGAAGGTGAACAACAGCGTTGCCAGGCTCATTACACTCTTAATAACAAGCAACCCGCCAGCGATATTATTCGTGCCGATGTTGTTTGCCGTTAAATAAATTTATGTGGATTACTCGAAATGTCTATTATCAGACGTCTGTTAATTTTGCTGGGGGGCGTATTTCCGCTGTACGGTTATGGGTGTAATTACACCACTATCGGCGCCCCTTATTCCGTTAATTACGGCAATATTATCGTCCAGCGCGATGTTCCCGTCGGGCAGGCGATAAGCAACGAAATTTATGGCTCGATGGCGCTGGCATACAGCTGCACGGCAACCGGAAATGAAGGCTCAACCACCGGGATGAAAAGCGGGGTATTAACCTATGCGTTTACCTCCGCTAATGGTCGCCGGGTGTATCAAACCAACCTGCCGGGCGTTGGGGTCTCTATCGGTTACTATGAGAAAACCACCGCCGGACCAAACTCATTCAGTGGCGATACCTGGCTCGGGGCCGATCTGTTCACAGCCTCATGGTCGTCGAATCCGAATGAGGTGGATGCCAGCAACTTCCAGCCGATCATCCAGTTCTGGAAAACCGGCAATATCACCTCGGGTTCTGTAACCGGGCAACTGGCGTCGTTTGTGGCCTGGACCGAGCAATATCGGGGTGGGGCGGCGGCCCCGGAGATCCCGGTTTATGCGGGAACCGGTTCGATTACCCAGGTGGCCTGTGACATCACGACGCCAAATCTGGTGTTCCCCCTGGGCGACATACCGGCAGGCGATTTCGGCGATACCGTTGGCACCGTCCCGGAACGGGGGCAGAACACGCAGAACCTCGGCCTGAACTGCGACAGTGGCGCCAATATTAACGTCACGCTGAGCGGCGTTCAGTACCCAGGCTTCAGTGATAACAGCGTGCTGGCGCTATCCGGACAGGGCTCGCCGGGCGTTGCTGACGGTGTCGGTGTGCAACTGCTTTATGACGGCAGGCCGCTGGTACTTAATAGCACCATTGCGCTGAAACAGACGACAGGCGGTCAGGAGAGTTTCGCAATCACCGCCCGCTATTATCAAACCAAAACCTCGGTAAGCACCGGAACCGCAAATGCCAGTGCCACCCTGATCCTCACCTATCAATAAAAGGAAAAGGTCGATGACGCTCAATATCATCGCGGTCGCGTTCGCCTGCCTGTTTACCGCCGGGGCGGCAGCAACGGATGCGGTCAATATCGCCGTAAAAGGCAGAATTGTGGCCTCGCCATGCGTGTTTAACGGTGGAAACTCGATTGTGAACGTCAGCCTGGGGAATATGCAGGCGAAAAATATGGCGACACCGGCTTCATCATCCACGCCCGTGCCTTTCAGTCTGACCTTTACCGACTGCCCGGCAGCAACACAAAGCGTGACGGCCACCTTTACCGGCACCGCCGATCCTGTTGCCGGGACTAATTATTACAAGAACAGCGGTTCAGCGACGAACATCGCGCTGGGCATTATTGAAACCAGCTCAGGGAGCTTAAAAGGCCCGGGTAACAGCATTACCCAAAATATTGCTGCCGATCGTACCGCCACCATGAATATGCAGGCGATTGCTTATTCCGATACCGGCGGTGTCACCCCCGGCACCCTCAGCGTCGCGGTGGTCGCGACGCTGGAATACAACTAATTCTGAATACGAAAGACGATAAACAGGAAGTGGAGGAGAGATATGACCATCAACGTGCTTATTAAAGAGACAGAGACACTTTACTGTTATGCGCTGAAAAATTTCATTGCCGATGTATTCAGAACACAGTTTCTGAGTGAGATTAATTTTATTACGGAATTTACCCGGGAGAGCATCAGCGAAGCCGATATTATTGTGCTCTCTCTTTGCCGTGGCGAGCCTTTTATCTGCACGCCCGAATTACTGGCCCGCAATAAAGGGGTGATGATTGGTCTGGTCAGTGGTGAACAGTACGAAAAAGAGACGTTACCGGGCTGTTTTAAAGAGATGGTTTTCATCTCGCGGGATGCCCCGTTAAACGACTTTCATCAGGTTTTTCGGGCGGCATGGCAAACCCTGCAGAGCGACGAGCAAAAGAGCGACACCCCCTCATGCGCCGATTGCCATCACCGGACGTTATCGCCCCGGCAAACCGTGATCATGGCGAGCCTGTATCAGGGGCTGTCGACGCCTGAAATCGCCAAAAAGCTGCATATTGATTACAAAACGGTGTATGCGCATAAGTATGACGTTATGCAGAAATTCCAGTTGGGCAGCGACCACGACCTGCAGGTGCTGCTGTCCAGAATGCGGGAAAAAAATACCCAGATAAACTTGCTGCGCGAATGCCTGAGAACGTAACGGGGTGCTGGCATGCAACAACCAGCCCACAGGGGCTGGTTGTCTGGCAAAGCGTCAGACGCTTTGCGGCTTCACTCTGAATACCGCCACGCTTTGTGCCAGCAGATCCGCCTGATCGTTAACCCCTGCGGCGGTGGTCGCGACCTCTTCTACCAGCGCGGCGTTTTGCTGCGTGACGTGATCCATCTGAGTGATTGCCACCCGGATCTGCTCCACGCCCCGGCGCTGCTCCTCGGAGGCGAGGGCAATACTCTCCATCACCTGGTTCACCTTGCCAACGGAATTGCTGATTTCAAGCATCGTCTGGCTGGTTTTACCGGCAAGCGCAGCACCTTCCTGGATATAGAGGGTCGATTCGTTAATCAGGGTGGTGATCTCTTTGGCCGATTCGGCACAGCGACGGGCGAGATTGCGAACTTCCCCTGCCACCACCGCAAAGCCGCGGCCCGTCTGCCCGGCGCGCGCCGCTTCAACGGCGGCATTCAGCGCCAGGATATTGGTCTGGAAGGCGATGCCGTCGATCACGCTGATAATGTCGACCATCTTCTGCGCGCTCTGGCTGATGGCGTCCATTTTTTGCGTGACATCCTGCATCTGCTTTTCGCCCGCGCTGGCGATTTTCGCCGTATTCTGCGCCATCTGTGAGGCATTAAGCGCGTTATCGGTATTCATTTTCACCGTAGAGGTGATCTGCTCCATGCTGGCCGCCGTCTCGACAACGGCTGCGGCCTGCTCTTCCGTGCGCCGGGACAGATCGTTATTCCCGGAGGCAATCTCCTGCGTACCGATATTGATCGTCTCCACGCCGTTTCTAATCGACCTGACGGTGTCGTTCAGTCCGGCCTGCATAGCCTGCAGCGAGGCGCACAGTTGCCCGATTTCATTGGTGCTGGTGACGCGGATCTCCCCGGTCAGGTTTCCGTTGCCAATATTGTCAAAGTGGTGCGCGACCTCCTGTAATGGGCGTATTAGCATTTTCCGCATCCAGATATTGATCATAAAGAACATAATAATCGCGACGACGATCATGCCCGACATCAGAATTAACGAAAATGAATAAGAGTGATTGCTGAACTGAATCACCTTATCTAATGCTGACTGAGTTTTGGCAATATAGGCGGTATAATCGCTGTCCCACTGCTGACGCGCATTTTTAATCTGCTCGCGGTGACTGTCCAGAAACGTTTTTATTTCCTGAGGGGATGCACCTGAATTGAGTGCTCCCTGATTTAATTTAACCGTATCAACCATTTGATTGTAGCTGCGGTTCATCTGCTGGCCTAGCTCTGGCAACGTGGTAGTCAGGCCTGGGATCTCAACAAACAGGTGATATTGCCGATCGGCTTCTTTAAGCAGGGTGTTGATTTTATTCATTGTTTCCGGCGTATCAACCGGCTCGTTATGGAGCCTGGCCTGAAACGTTGAGTCAATCAATATACGCACGCTTAACAGATTATCGCGGGTGGCATTCAACGCTTTTTGTTCGCTGGAGTTATAACTCATCTTTGTCACATAGCTGTTGCTGAGCTTGAGGAAATAAAGCCCCAGCCCGCTGGAGAGCACAAGCATAAGGGTAAATAATCCCAGCACGATCATTAACCCTGAGCTAATTTTTAAATTTTTCAAGTCGACTCCTTTAATATGGACTGAAGCAATTACATTTCTCAGGGTGTTTATCGGCAAGGGTGAGAGCGGATTGAGGTGATAAAGCGGATATTCAGGCAAAACGCGAAATACGCATTAAATAGCCAGAATGACATCGTTGCGCAGAAGAGAAAGTTGATGATCCGTATGCCTATAAAACCGATGTTCACGGGGCAATCCGGTGAGCGTAAAAAGAGCTATCCCAAAAATAGGCATTTTCTATACATATTTTCGCTTTTGACCATTTCTGCCGATTTCCTTCCGTAATCCTCAGCATTATCAACAGATTAAACATTCACCTTCAGGCCTGATAAGCCCGTCAGCAGGGTCTATGCTTAATGAAAGTAAGCAAAAAGGGCGATTAAGCCGAATGACCCTGCAACTGAGGGGTTGAAGTGATAATCATTATCACTAACATGGTGTTATGCCCTGGGGGCGCAATACATGAGGTGGACTTATGGAACAGCATTCAGAAACGTTTGATCCGACAGATTTCGCGTGGCGTGGATTATCGCTTACGCCTGCCGCTGCGGCGCACATTCGCGACCTGGTCAGCAAACAGGCAGGCATGCTTGGCGTGCGGTTAGGGGTGAAGCAGACCGGGTGCGCCGGTTTCGGCTACGTCCTGACGACCGTCAGCCAGCCGGAGAAAGACGATCTGGTCTTTGAACATGACGGCGCCCGACTCTATGTGCCGCTACAGGCGATGCCGTTTATTGACGGTACGGAAGTGGATTACGTGCGCGAAGGCTTGAACCAGTTATTCAAATTCAATAACCCGAAAGCCCAGAACGAATGCGGCTGCGGCGAAAGTTTTGGGGTATAGGCGGTATTATGTCTCGACATACTGAAGCAACTGACGATGTCAACACCTGGTCCGGTGGCCATATTAATTATAAAGAGGGCTTCTTCACCCAATTGCAGACCGACGAGCTGGCAAAAGGGATTAATGAAGAGGTCATTCGCGCCATTTCGGCCAAACGTAATGAACCCGACTGGATGCTGGAGTTCCGCCTGAATGCGTTCAGGGCCTGGCTGGAGATGGAAGAGCCGCACTGGCTGAAGGCGCACTACGACAAGCTGAACTATCAGGATTACAGCTACTACTCTGCGCCGTCCTGCGGCAACTGCGACGACACCTGCGCCTCCGAGCCCGGTGCGGTGCAGCAGACCGGGGCCAACGCCTTTTTAAGCAAAGAGGTGGAAGAGGCCTTTGAACAGCTCGGCGTGCCGGTGCGTGAAGGGCGCGAAGTGGCGGTCGACGCCATCTTCGACTCCGTGTCGGTGGCCACCACCTACCGGGAAAAGCTCGGCGAGCAGGGAATTATTTTCTGCTCCTTCGGGGAAGCCATCCACGATCACCCCGAGCTGGTGAAGAAGTACCTCGGTACCGTGGTGCCGGGCAACGATAACTTCTTTGCGGCCCTCAACGCGGCGGTCGCCTCCGACGGCACCTTTATCTACGTGCCGAAGGGCGTGCGCTGCCCGATGGAGCTCTCCACCTATTTCCGCATCAACGCCGAGAAAACCGGCCAGTTTGAACGCACCATCCTCGTCGCCGACGAGGGCAGCTACGTCAGCTATATCGAGGGCTGTTCCGCCCCGGTGCGCGACAGCTACCAGCTGCACGCTGCGGTAGTGGAAGTGATCATCCATAAAGACGCGGAAGTGAAATACTCCACGGTGCAGAACTGGTTCCCGGGGGATAACAACACCGGCGGCATCCTGAACTTCGTCACCAAACGCGCCCTCTGCGAAGGTGAAAACAGCAAGATGTCCTGGACCCAGTCGGAAACCGGCTCCGCCATCACCTGGAAATACCCGAGCTGCATTCTGCGCGGGGATAACTCCATCGGCGAGTTCTACTCCGTGGCGCTGACCAGCGGACATCAGCAGGCCGACACCGGCACCAAGATGATCCACATCGGCAAGAACACTAAATCGACCATCATCTCGAAAGGGATCTCGGCGGGTAAAAGCCAGAACAGCTATCGGGGCTTAGTCAAAATCATGCCGACGGCGACCAACGCCCGTAACTTTACCCAGTGCGACTCAATGCTGATTGGCCCGGACTGCGGGGCGCACACCTTCCCGTACGTCGAGTGCCGCAACAACAGCGCCCAACTGGAGCACGAGGCGACGACCTCGCGGATTGGCGAAGATCAGCTCTTCTACTGCCTGCAGCGCGGCATCAGCGAAGAAGACGCCATCTCGATGATTGTCAACGGCTTCTGTAAGGATGTGTTCTCTGAACTGCCGCTGGAGTTTGCCGTGGAAGCACAGAAATTACTGGCGATTAGCCTTGAACACAGCGTCGGTTAAGGATTAAGGAAAGCACATGTTAAGCATTAAAGATTTACAGGTCAGTGTGGAAGATAAAGCGATCCTGCGCGGCCTGAGCCTTGAGGTTCGCCCGGGCGAAGTGCATGCCATTATGGGCCCTAACGGCTCCGGGAAAAGTACGCTGTCGGCCACCCTGGCCGGGCGCGAAGATTACGAAGTGGTTGGCGGATCGGTGGACTTTAAGGGCAAAGATTTGCTGGAGCTGTCGCCGGAAGAGAGAGCCGGGGAGGGCATCTTTATGGCCTTCCAGTATCCGGTGGAGATCCCGGGGGTCAGCAACCAGTTCTTCCTGCAGACCGCGCTGAACGCGGTGCGCAAATACCGCAGCGAAGAGGAGCTGGATCGCTTCGACTTCCAGGACCTGATGGAAGAGAAAATTCAGCTGCTGAAGATGCCGGAAGATCTGCTTACCCGTTCGGTCAACGTCGGTTTTTCCGGCGGGGAGAAGAAGCGTAACGACATCCTGCAGATGGCGGTGCTCGAGCCTGAGCTGTGCATCCTCGATGAAACCGACTCCGGGCTGGACATCGACGCCCTGAAGATCGTCGCCGACGGCGTTAACGCCCTGCGCGACGGCAAGCGGTCGTTCATCATCGTCACCCACTATCAGCGCATCCTTGACTACATCAAGCCTGACTACGTTCATGTGCTCTATCAGGGGCGAATTGTGAAATCCGGTGATTTCACGCTGGTCAAACAGCTGGAGGAGCAGGGCTATGGCTGGCTTAGCGAACAGCAGTAACGCGCTGCAGCAGTGGCATCGTCTGTTTGAAGCGCAGGGCCAGACGCGCTCGGAGCAGGCGCAACAGCACCTGCAGCAGATGCTGCGCCTCGGGTTGCCGACGCGTAAGCACGAAAACTGGAAATACACCCCGCTGGACGGGCTGCTCAACGGCGAGTTCGTGGCGCGTCCGGCAAGCGTAGAGCCTGGCGACCGCAATGCGCTGGCGCTGACCCTCGACGCCACACGGCTGGTCTTTGTCGACGGGCGCTTTAACGCGGATCTGAGCGACAGCACCGACGAGAGCGGGTTCGAAGTGGTAATTAACGACGAACGTCAGAGCCTGCCGACAGCGGTTCAGCCGGAGCTGTTCCTGCATCTGACCGAAAGCCTGGCCCAGAGCGTCACCCATATCAGCGTGAAGCGTGACCAACGGCCTTCTAAGCCGTTGCTCCTGCTGCATATCACCCAGGGGCTGGCAGGTGAGGAGATCAACACCGCTCACTATCGCCACCATCTGGAACTTGCCGAGGGGGCAGAAGCCACGATCGTTGAACATTACGTCAGTCTCAACGACATGCGCCATTTCACCGGCGCGCGCCTGACCATGAACGTGGCGGCCAACGCCCGGCTGCACCATATCAAGCTGGCGTTTGAGAATGCGGCGAGCCACCACTTCGCCCATAACGATCTGCAGATGGCCGCCGATGGGTCGGCGTTCAGCCACAGCTTCCTGCTGGGCGGCGCGGTCCTGCGCCATAACACCAGCACCCAGCTGAACGGCGAAAACACCACCCTGCGCATCAACAGCCTGGCGATGCCGGTGAAAAACGAGGTGTGCGACACCCGCACCTGGCTTGAGCACAACAAGGGCTACTGCAACAGCCGTCAGCTGCATAAAACCATCGTCAGCGACAAGGGGCGGGCGGTCTTTAACGGGCTGATCAACGTGGCCCAGCACGCCATTAAAACCGACGGGCAGATGACCAACAACAATCTGTTGATGGGCCGCCTGGCGGAGGTGGACACCAAACCGCAGCTGGAAATCTACGCCGATGACGTGAAGTGCAGCCACGGTGCCACCGTGGGCCGGATCGACGACGAGCAGATGTTCTATCTGCGCTCCCGCGGGATCGACAAGCAGGCGGCGGAGAAGATGATCATTTACGCCTTCGCTGCCGAACTGACCGAAGCCCTCGGGGATGAAACATTAAGACAGCAGGTGCTGGCGCGTATCGGCCAGCGTCTGCCGGGAGGTGTGGCATGAATTTCCCTGTAGAGAAAGTGCGGGCGGATTTTCCCGTCCTGACCCGTGAAGTGAACGGTCTGCCGCTTGCCTATCTCGACAGCGCCGCCAGCGCGCAAAAGCCTGCCCAGGTGATCGAGGCCGAAGCGGAATTTTACCGGCACGGCTACGCGGCGGTGCACCGGGGGATCCACACCCTCAGTGCCGAAGCGACCCAGCGGATGGAAAACGTCCGCACCCGGGCGGCGGCGTTCTTAAATGCCCGCTCGCCGGAGGAGCTGGTCTTTGTACGCGGCACCACCGAGGGGATCAACCTGGTGGCGAACAGCTGGGGCAGCGCGGAGGTCCACGCGGGCGATAACATCATCATCACCCAGATGGAGCACCACGCCAACATCGTCCCCTGGCAGATGCTGTGCGAGCGCGTCGGAGCCGAACTGCGGGTGATCCCGCTGAATCAGGACGGCACCTTACAGCTTGAGCGGCTGGATAGCCTGCTGGATGAACGCACCCGGCTGGTGGCCATCACCCAGGTCTCCAACGTGCTGGGCACCGAAAACCCGGTGGCGGAGATTATCGCCAAAGCCCATCTGGCAGGGGCGAAAGTGCTGATCGATGGCGCCCAGGCGGTGATGCACCATACGGTGGACGTGCAGGCGCTGGACTGCGACTTCTACGTCTTTTCCGGGCACAAGCTCTACGGGCCAACCGGCATCGGCGTCCTCTACGTTAAAGACGAGATTTTACAGGCCATGCCGCCGTGGGAAGGGGGCGGGTCGATGATCGCCACCGTCAGCCTGAGCGAAGGCACCACCTACGCCCGCGCGCCGTGGCGCTTTGAGGCGGGCACGCCGAATACCGGGGGCATTATCGGGCTGGGCGCGGCGATGGAGTATGTGTCAGACATTGGCCTTGATGCCATCGCCGAGTATGAGCAGATGCTGATGCGCTACGCGCTGGCGGAGCTTGCCAGCGTGCCGGATCTGACGCTGTACGGCCCGGCAGATCGCCTTGGCGTCATTGCCTTTAATCTCGGCAAGCACCACGCCTACGACGTTGGCAGTTTTCTTGATAACTATGGGGTGGCGGTGCGCACCGGACACCACTGCGCCATGCCGCTGATGGCGTTCTATGAGGTACCGGCGATGTGCCGCGCGTCGCTGGTGATGTACAACACAACGGAAGAGGTCGACAGACTGGTGGCAGGGCTGAAGCGTATCCACCGTCTGCTGGGCTAACAAGAGGGCAAGAGATGGCTGCATTGCCAGACAGAGACAAATTGCTGCGCAACTTTACCCGTTGCGCAAACTGGGAAGAGAAGTACCTCTACATCATCGAGCTGGGGCAGCGTCTGCCTGCCCTGAGCGAAAGCGACCATGTTCCGGAAAATAGTATTCAGGGCTGTCAGAGCCAGGTGTGGATAATAATGCACCAGAATGAAGCCGGGATGATTGAATTAGCGGGTGACAGTGATGCGGCAATAGTAAAAGGCCTTATTGCCGTCGTGTTTATTTTATATCAGCAGATGTCCCCTCAGGATATTGTCGCCTTTGACGTCCGCCCGTGGTTTGAAACAATGGCGCTCACCCAGCATTTAACGCCGTCCCGTTCTCAGGGGCTTGAGGCGATGATCCGCGCAATCCGCTCCAAAGCTGCCAACATTAGCTAAACTATCTAAACAGCCCTCATTCTGTTCCGCGAGACGGCTCCCGCCTCGCGGATTTTTCAGCTTTCTGACGATCCGTCAGTGAATAAGGAATCTCAGTATGAAGCGCGCGTCTCTATTAACTCTTATTCTCTTTGGTTCGCTCAGCGCGCTTAATAGCGCCTGGGCGGTGGATTATCCTTTGCCACCGGCGGGCAGCCGGCTTATCGGGCAAAACCAGACGTATATTGTTCAGGAAGGTGATAATAACCTGCAGGCAATAGCGCGTCGGTTTAATACCGCTGCGCATTTAATACTCGAAACCAATAATACCATCGCCCCGGTCTATCCGGCGCCGGGAACGGTCATCACCATTCCGTCGCAGATGCTGCTGCCGGATACCCCCCGGGAAGGGATTGTGGTGAACCTGGCGGAGCTGCGGCTCTACTACTATCCGCCGGGTGAAAACAGCGTGCAGGTCTATCCGCTGGGGATTGGTCAACTGGGGCTGGAGACGCCGGTGTCCACCACGCGAATCAGCCAGAAGATCCCGAATCCGACCTGGACGCCAACGGCGGGCATCAGAGCGCGCTCGCTGGCGCAGGGCATCAAACTGCCCCCGGTGGTACCCGCAGGGCCTAATAACCCGTTAGGACGCTTTGCGCTGCGTCTGGGCATAGGCAACGGTGAATACCTGATCCATGGCACCAGCGCGCCGGACAGCGTCGGGTTGCGGGTCAGCTCCGGCTGTATGCGCATGAACGCCCCGGATATCAAAGCGCTTTTCGCCCAGACCCGGGTCGGTACACGGGTGCAGATCATCAATGAGCCGGTAAAGTTCTCGGTTGAGCCGGACGGTAAGCGCTACGTTGAAGTGCATCGTCCGCTGGCAATGGTAGAGGGAGAAAACCCACAGACGGTGTCAATCGCGCAGTCCAGCGCCTTTACGTCATTTGTCTCACAGGGCGGCAGCGATAAGCTGCTGGTGAATAAAGCCTTGTCCCGTCGGGCAGGTCTCCCGGTAGTGGTATCAACAGGAGCCGGGCAGGCGGTGAACAGTACGGGGCTGTCGGCGCAGAACACGCGCTTGCCGGTGGCGGCGTCGCAGGGTGGGCAGGAGCAGGCGATTCAGTAGAGCAAAATGCGGGGCAAAAAAAATGGCGCACAATGTGCGCCATTTTATTAACACAGGTACTATTACTTACGGTATTTAGTAGCCTGGTTGTCCAGACGCTGGTTAGCGCGTGCTGCGTCATCTTTAGCAGCCTGAACGTCGGAACGCATTGCGTTCACGTCGTTGCTCAGCTGGTCAACTTTAGCGTTCAGAGTCTGAACGTCAGAAGACAGCTGATCGATTTTAGCATTGCTGGAGCAACCTGCCAGCAGAGTAGAACCCAGGATTACCGCGCCCAGTACCAGTTTAGTACGATTCATTATTAATACCCTCTAGATTGAGTTAATCTCCATGTAGCGTTACAAGTATTACACAAAGTTTTTTAGGTTGAGAATATTTTTTTGATGGGAATATGCCTATTTTTGATCGTTCGCTCAAAGAAACACCTGTTTTGACTATTTCGTCAAAAATGTTGTGTTAAAACAGACAATTTTCATCGGATTCATCTTAGAAAACGTACCCGTTAAATAGAAAAACCCGATTTGCTTTTTTAATAAGTTTGGCTGATAGCGGAAATAAAAAAAGCGCCCCGAAGGACGCTTTTTAAACAAATTAATTCGTTCGGTATTATTACAGGACGTGAACAGATGCGGTATTAGTGGTGCCGCTTGGAACCAGCGCACCCGAAACCATTACTACCACGTCGCCTTTCTGCGCCAGGCCACGCTCAACCAGCTGCAGGGCCACTTCTTTACCCAGACGGTAGAAATCGTCAGTAGAAGCGATCTCTTTCACCAGGTGTGGAACTACGCCTTTGCTCAGCACCAGCTGACGCGCGGTCACTTCGTTAGTGGTCAGCGCCAGGATAGTCGCGTTCGGGAAGTATTTACGTACGGCTTTCGCAGATTTACCGCCCTGGGTCGCCACAACGATCAGTGGGGCTTCCAGTTTCTCGGCAGTTTCTACCGCGCCACGGCACACCGCTTCGGTGATGCGCAGCTTACGGCTGTCGTTGTTGTTGTCCAGACGGCTCTGCATTACGCGGTCGGTACGTTCGCAGATGGTCGCCATGATGGATACGGCTTCCAGCGGGTATTTACCCTTCGCGGACTCACCGGACAGCATAACGGCATCGGTACCGTCGAGGATGGCGTTGGCCACGTCGCCAGCTTCAGCGCGGGTTGGACGTGGGTTTTTGATCATGGAGTCCAGCATCTGCGTCGCGGTGATAACCACTTTACGCGCGCGAACACACCTCTCGATCATCATCTTCTGCGCGAAGATAACTTCTTCAACCGGGATCTCAACGCCCAAGTCGCCACGCGCAACCATGATGCCGTCAGACGCTTCGAGGATTTCGTCGAAGTTGTTCAGGCCTTCCTGGTTTTCGATTTTTGAGATGATCTGGATGTTTTCGCCGCCGTGGGCTTTCAGGTGCTCACGGATCTCAACGACGTCAGAACGTTTACGGATAAAGGACGCCGCAACGAAGTCAACGCCTTGCTCGCAACCGAAGATCAGGTCCTGTTTGTCTTTCTCAGCCAGCGCTGGCAGTGCGATGGAAACGCCCGGCAGGTTAACGCCTTTGTTTTCGCCCAGGTCGCCGTTGTTCAGTACTTTACAAACAACGTTTTTGCCTTCGATAGCGGTGACTTCCATACCGATCAGGCCATCGTCCACCAGAACGGTGTTGCCGACGGAGAGATCGCTGGTGAAGCCTTCATAGGTCACAGCAACGATGTCGCTGTTGCCGACAACAGACTTGTCTGTGGTGAACGTGAAGGTCTGGCCCGCTTTCAGAGAAACGTCGTTGCCGCCTTCCAGTTTAATGGTACGAATTTCTGGACCTTTGGTATCCAGCAGGATTGCTGCTTTTTTACCGGTCTTGCTCATCACGTTGCGCAGGTTCTGGATGCGCTGGCCGTGTTCAGCATAGTCACCGTGAGAGAAGTTCAGACGCATCACGTTCATGCCGGCGTCCAGCATTTTGGTCAGCATCTCTTCAGATTCGGTTTTCGGGCCGATGGTGCAAACAATTTTCGTCTTTTTCATGACAGTCTTAGTCTTTAAGTTGGGAAGGATATGGAATTCTCGCTCCGGGGGCGCAGGGCCTCAGAGTCAAACCTGTGTTGCGAAATTTTTTATGACACGCAGTAAGGATAGGTGACATCAATTGAGCGTGCAGAAGAATGTGTGCCTGTGTTTCAGCCCAGGAGGAGAGGGTAAGTTGTGTGCGTTGTTTTTTGTAGTCCAAGCGCTGAAACCATTCATCAGGAGTTTGGCGCGCATTATACGCTGAAAGATGCGCAAAAGGAAAATGAAAACAGCGTTTCAAAAATTTTATATGCAGTTTCACAAAGGATTGTTATCAAGGCGTTAAGGTTCGCTGCACGGATGTTGCGCCAGCGAAAAACCTTAAGGCAAATGTCCCATTTTTATGGCCATTACCCATTGCCGCTCCTCAACTATTGATTGCTGAAAATAAGCAATATGGCGATTCCCACGCGCCACGCGGCATATCACTCAAAGTTATAAGATATTCCTTTTCATTCATTTAAAAGCTAATAACGGCTGTTTACTATCATTTGGACATCCATACTGCTAAACCGCCACAGGCGAACGGATTACCCGAATAATGATTGTACTCAGGAATATTTCGAAGATTTTTGACAACGGAAAAGTGGCGCTGACGGCCGTTGATAATGTGAACCTGGCGATAGAGCAGGGACAGATTTATGGAATTATTGGCTACAGCGGCGCGGGCAAAAGCACCTTAATTCGCCTGCTTAACGGCCTCGAAAAACCGACCACCGGCAGCGTGACCATTAACGGCCAGGACATCTCGGCGGCGAAAGGCGAAACCCTGCGCCAGGCGCGGCTGAAAATCAGTATGGTGTTTCAGCACTTCAACCTGCTGTGGTCGCGCACCGTGAGCGAGAACATCGCTTTCTCCATGCAGATTGCCGGAGTGCCAAAGGCCAAAATTAAAGCCCGCGTGACGGAACTGGTTGAGCTGGTGGGGCTGAAGGGCCGCGAACAGGCCTATCCGTCCCAGCTGAGCGGCGGACAAAAGCAGCGCGTCGGCATTGCCCGCGCGCTGGCGAATAACCCTGATGTGCTGCTCTGCGATGAGGCCACCTCGGCGCTGGACCCGCAGACCACCGATCAGATCCTCGATCTGCTCCTCGACATTAACCGTCGTTTTAAGCTGACCATCGTGCTCATCACCCATGAGATGCACGTGGTGCGCAAAATCTGCGACCGCGTGGCGGTGATGGAAAACGGCAAGGTGGTGGAGGAGGGCGAGGTACTGCAGGTCTTTACCCACCCGCAGCAGCCGATTACGCAACAGTTTGTGCGCCAGGTGAGCCAGTACGCGGAGGAAGAGACCTTCAATACCGAGCTGGCAAACGATCTGGAAGGCACCGTTATCAAGCTGACCTTTACCGGACACAGCACCCATAAGCCGGTGGTGGGTGAACTGACGCTGCGCTACGGCCTGCCGTTTAACATCCTGCACGGCAAAATGACGCAAACCGCTCACGGCGTATTCGGCCAGCTCTGGCTGCACGTGGTGGCAACGGAAGAACAACTGAACAATATCCTCGCCGATTTGCAGCACAGTGATATTGAAGGCGAGGTAATTAAACATGGCTGAGAATCTCTTCCCGCACCTGAAATGGGACCAGCTCTGGGCCGCCACCCTGGAAACGCTGTACATGACGGCGCTCTCCGGCGTCGCCACCTTTGTACTGGGTCTGGTCCTCGGCCTGGCGCTTTTTTTAACCGCCCGCGGTGGGATGTTCCACAACCGCACGGTCTACAGCGTCATTTCGATTGTGGTGAACGTGTTCCGCTCTATCCCGTTCATCATTTTGATTGTGCTGCTGATCCCCTTCACCAAAACCGTGGTGGGGACCATCCTCGGGGCGAACGCCGCACTGCCCGCGCTGATTGTCGGCGCCGCGCCGTTCTATGCCCGTCTGGTGGAGATTGCCCTGCGTGAAGTGGACAAAGGGGTGATCGAAGCGACGCGCTCGATGGGGGCCCGTCTGAGCACCCTAATTTTTCGGGTTTTACTGCCGGAATCATCGCCCGCCCTGGTCTCAGGGATCACGGTGACGCTGATTGCCCTGGTGAGCTACAGCGCCATGGCAGGGGTGATTGGTGCCGGTGGCCTGGGAAATCTGGCTTATCTGGAAGGATTCCAGCGCAACCATGGTGACGTCACGCTGGTGGCAACGGTGACCATTTTGATCATCGTTTTCATTATCCAGTTCTGCGGCGACATCATTACTTCACTGTTAGATAAAAGATAAACACGAATAACACACAGGAACCATCATCATGAAAAAGACACTGACGTTGATCGCCGCAGCAACCCTGAGCGCCCTGAGCTTTGCCTCCTGGGCTGACACCCTGACCGTGGGCGCGTCCAACACACCGCACGCCGAAATTCTGGAGCAGGCGAAGCCGATTCTGGCGAAACAGGGTATCGATCTGGAGATCAAACCGTTCCAGGACTACATCCTGCCGAACACCGCCCTGGCGGGTCGCGACATCGACGCCAACTACTTCCAGCACATCCCTTACCTGAACAGCGTGCTGAAAGATCACGCCGGGGATAAAGAGTACGATTTCGTCAGCGCCGGTGCGATCCACATCGAGCCGATCGGTATCTACTCTAAAAAGTACAAATCGCTGAAAGATCTGCCGGAAGGCGGCAAAATCATCATGCGTGATGCGGTCTCTGAAGAGGGTCGTATCCTCTCTATCTTCGAGAAAGAGGGCGTGATCAAGCTGAAGCCAGGCATCGACAAAGTGACCGCGCGCATCAGCGATATCGTTGAGAACCCGAAAAAGCTGCAGTTCACCCCGAACGTTGAAGCCTCTCTGCTGCCGCAGATGTACAACAACGATGAAGGCGCTGCGGTCGTCATCAACGCTAACTACGCCATCGACGCTGGTCTGGATCCGGTTCACGACCCGATTGCGGTAGAGAGCGGTGAAAACAACCCGTACGCCAACATCATCACCGTCCACCGTGGCGATGAGAAGAAGAAGGACATCGTAGCGCTGGTAGACGTCCTGCACTCCAAAGAGATCCAGGACTGGATCCGCACCAAGTATAAAGGCGCGGTGATCCCGGTTAACAACTGATTTATCAGCTTGATTTCAAAGCCCGGCGGGTCTCCTGCCGGGCTTTTTTTGTATACGGGCGATGAATGAATTAAGCTGGCGTTTTAAGGCAATGGAGTGAAAGTCATGGGCAATGTAACCAAAGACGAAGCGCTGTATCAGGAGATGTGCCGCGTGGTAGGCAAAGTCGTGCTTGAAATGCGGGATTTAGGGCAGGAGCCAAAGCATATTGTCATCGCCGGGGTACTGCGCACCTCGCTGGCGAACCAGCGGGTGAAACGCAGTGAACTGACCACCCAGGCGATGGAGACCGTCGTTAAAGCGCTGGCCGGTTAAGCTGCCAGCGTTTTGCCAGCTGTTCGACCCCACAGCACAGCAGGTAATAGACCACACCGGTAAAAACAAAAATAGCCGCCGGGTAAATCTGCACCCGGTTGTTCACCTGGCCTGCCACGGTGGTCAGCTCCGGCACATTGACAATAAACGCCAGCGATGTGTCCTTCAGCAGGCTGATAAAAATCCCCAGCAGCGAAGGCAGCGTGTTGCGCAACGCCTGCGGCAGCAAAACGAACCCCAGGGTCTGCAGCGCACCAAACCCCTGCGCCTGCGCCGCTTCATATTGCCCGTCCGGCAACGCCCCCAGCCCGGCCAGCACCGAGTGCATCACCGCGGCGGCGGTAAACCACGCCAGCGCCAGGGTGACGGTCAGCGCCCCCGGCAGATCGCCGCCGGTCATCAGCGGCAGCAGATACCACAGCCAGAAGATGACAAAAATCAGCGGGATGCCGCGGATGATCTCCGCCCAGACAAACAGGGTTTTGCGTATCACTCCCGGAAAACGCCACGCCAGCCCCGCCAGCGCAACCCCGGCCGGTAGCGCCAGCGCCGCAGCGCCGAAGGCCATCAGCAGCGTCAGCAGCACGCCGCCGGGCTCCCCGGCCGCAGCCCGCCCCCAGAGCAGGTAATCCAGGTTATCGGTAATCACGTTCAGTCCGGCTAACATCTCTCTTCACTCCGGGTGGCTGGGGCGACGTTTTGACGCCGCCGGTTTGCGGGGCCCAGTCTGGTCAGCACCATGCCCATCACCACGCCGGTGAGCAGGTACAGCACCGTGCCGATGGTGAAGGCCTCCAGCGCGTGGGCGTTATAGCTCTCAATCTGGCGCACCTGATAGGTCAGTTCCGCAAAGCCGATGCCGCTGGCCAGGGACGAGAGTTTCATCAGGTTGAGATACTGCCCAACAACCGGTTGCCAGGCGTTCGCCAGCCCCTGCGGCAGCAGAATATGCCGCAGCAGCGGCCAGGCAGAAAACCCCTGCGCCACGGCGGCTTCGCGTTGCCCGGCAGAGACGGCGCGCAGGCCAGCGCTAATCTCCTCCGTCAAAAACGCCGAGGTAAAGACCCCGAGCCCCCAGGCGGAGCAGAGAAACTCTGGCGTAAACCACCACACCTGGCCCGGCAGCACCGACCAGAGGTGATCGTCCATCACCAAGGCGCGGAAACCCTGCGGGAGCCCGTTCCAGGCGGCGAAGTACCAGAACAGCAACTGCACCAGCAGCGGGGTATTGCGAAACAGCGACACCCACACGGCGACAATCGTTGCGCCAGGGCGGCCTCCGGCGAGTCGCAATCCCAGGCAGACGAGGGTGATGAGGCTGGCGACGGCCATCCCGGCGAGCGTCACCCACAGGGTGGTCAGAAAACCGGACAGGATCCACGTCAGAGGCTGGCCGGTCAGCACCCCCTGCCAGTCGAGGGCGGGCATCAGGACGCTCCCGGATGCAGCGGATTGAGCACCTTCTGTAGAAAACGCTGCGTGCGGGGATGCTCAGGATGCTGAAAGAACTGCGCCGGGGGTGCCACTTCCAGAATGTGTCCGCCGTCGATAAACACCACCCGGTCGGCAATCTCCCGGGCGAACTGCATCTCATGGGTGACGACAATCATGGTGATCCCGCTGTGGGCGAGGGCTTTCATCACCAGCAGCACTTCGCCGATCATCTCGGGATCGAGGGCCGAGGTGGGCTCATCAAACAGAACGATCTGCGGTGAGGAAGCCAGGGCGCGGGCGATGGCCACCCGCTGCTGCTGCCCGCCGGATAACGCCTCCGGGTAGTGGTCGGCTTTATCCGGCGGCCACCCGCTGCTGCTGCCCGCCGGATAACGCCTCCGGGTAGTGGTCGGCTTTATCCGCCATCCCCACCTGCGCCAGCAGCGCGTCGGCGCGGGCATCGGCCCCGGCTGGCTGCCAGCCGTGAACATGCTTCAGCGCCAGGGCGATGTTTTGCCGCGCCGTCAGATGGCTGTACAGATTGAACTGCTGGAAGACAAAACCCACCCGGCTGCGCAGCTGGCGCAGCGCCTGGCGGGGAAGCTGGCGGGTGGATTTCCCGTCGATCAGAATGTCGCCGGAGGTCAGCTCTTCCAGCTGGTTGATAAGGCGTATCAGCGTCGATTTGCCGGAACCCGACGGGCCAAGAATGGCGACCACTTCACCGGGCATCACGCTGAGGTTGATGCCTTTCAGCACTGGGCGATCGCCGTAACGTTTCACTACGTCACTAAAGGTGACGCTGGCCTGCTCCAGATGTGAAAAATCCGCGGCACGGGCCGCGGAGCGAGAAAATAGACCTGACAGCATGTTACTGGGCTTCTATTTTAAAGGCGCGCGGCTGCGGGGAGGGCGTCTGTGGGCCAAACCAGACATCGTAGATTTTTGCCGCGTCGCCGTTGTTCTCCAGCTTCACCAGCTCATCGTTCACCACCTTCAGCAGCGCGGTTTCGCCTTTTTTCACCCCGACGCCAATCTCCTCTTTACTCAGCAGGTCCGGGAGAATTTTAAAATTCGCCTTATCCGGTGCCTGGGCCAGCAGCCCCGCCAGAATGGTGCTGTCCTGAGTGATCGCCTGCACGTTGCCGTTGCGCAACGCCGTCAGCGCCAGCGGAATATCGTCATAGGAGAGCACGCGGGACTGCGGGAAGCGCTGATGCAGCGCCTGCTCCCCGGTGGTACCTTTCACCGCCCCGATACGCGCCTTGCTGTAGGCGTCGAGTTTATCCGCGCCGCTGGCCGGAACCAGGATCTGCTGGCCGGTAACAAAGTACGGCGTTGAAAAATCAATCACCTGGGCGCGCTCCGGGGTGATGGTGATATCGGCCACGATCAGATCCGCCTTGCCGGACTGCAGCAGCGGGATGCGGTTCGCCGGGTTGGTGGCGACCAGCTCCAGTTTTACCCCGAGAGTTTTCGCCAGCGCTTTAGCAAAATCGACGTCATAGCCGACGATCTCGTGGCTTTTCGCATCTATCGAGCCAAACGGCGGGTTGGCATCGAAGGTGGCGACCTTAACGACCCCCGCCGCCTTGATATCCGCCAGCTGGTCGGCCTGCACCTCTGCAGAAAGGATCCCGCCTGCGGCCAGTAAAGCCAGTACCAGCGCCCGTTTTGTGTGTATTGCCATAAATTCCTCTGCACCTGTTTTTGTTTTGTCCTCATACGCTCCCATAACCGGCCCTGGCCGCCAAATGCCAATATCGACTTTGCTATTTGAAAAAACTCATTAGTGAACAGCGTGTTACATGGCGGTAAAAGAAAACTGCTTTTGCGCCTGGCGCAAATCCTCTGCCGGAATAGGCATTTCTCAGGGGGGCAGAATGCTGGTTAACTGCATTCAGGCTGAGCAAACGAGGACAAGGCAATGGGCAAATTGATGAGTACGTTACGGCGGTTTTTTACCGCAAGATCGGAAGAGAACAGCGCGCAGCGTATTATTGAATCCATTCTGCCGGCAGCCAGCCTGTATGGCGTGGATATCGCCAACATCGATCCGGAGTGGTTCCATGACAAAACGTCACGCTGAACACCGTCAGGTGCGGGAAACCTACTGGAATGAGGTGTGCGTTCTTCACCGCACCGCCTGCCATTCTGGACGCTGACATCCAAAATTCACCGCAAGTTTTGTCCCCGGCCTAGCTTCCTGCTAAGGTCTCTGGCGTCTTCCTCCAGCGCCAGTTAAATAAATGAACAGCAAAAAATTTCTGCAACGTGGGCTTCTGATCTGGCTGATGCTCTGCCTGCTCAGCAGCGTGCTGCTGTATGCCGAACTGATCCGCCGCCAGTTCTGGGAACTCGACCGTGAATTTGCCACGGCGTATACGGAGATCGGCGCGGTTCTCACCCAGAATGAATCGGTGCTGCCGCTGTTGAATGGCGATGAAGATCTGGCGGCGCTGGGCAAAAAATTCCCGCAGATACATGGCCTGCAAAAGACCCAGGGACGTGCCCTCGACGCCGCCCGGGTTGAACCCCTGTCCGGCACGCAGTACTGGCTCTACAACCCCTGGCGACAGATCCGGGTGCTGATCGACCTCGCGCCGGTCATCAATGCCTGGCCCAGGTTTACCCGCATCACCCTGGATCTTACTGGCCGTTTGCCGTCCCCATCCACGGACGCCTTCTGGCACTGGCAACGGCAATTTCCCCAGCATACTCAACCCTTCGTGCTGCTGGCCGACGCCCGACCGGCGTGGCTGAACGTGACGCTGCTGCCGTTTTTCCTGCTGTTTGTCGGCTGGGCTGTTGTGGTGGCGGCAGGGGGGCTGATCCTCTGGCAGCGCAAGCAGCGCCAGAATGCCGATCGGCGCGCCTGGTACTATCAACACGCCCGGCTCAATACCCTGGGGGAGATCACCGCGGGCATCGTGCATGAGATCAACCAGCCCCTGACGGCCGTTCAGACCTGGATCCAGGGCGCGCAGCGCCAGCTGGATCAGGATAACCCCGCAGCGGTGTCCCAGGCCCTGGGCTCGGCGCTGGTGCAGACCCGGCGGATTAGCGAGCTGCTGACCCGCTTTCGCGAGCACGTTACCCAGGATGCCGTCACCTTAGGTGAAGTGGATCTCGCCGAGTGCTGGCAGCACGTCGGCAACCTGCTGGAGCACGAACGCACCGCCAGACATATTCGCCTTACCCATGATTTTGCCGCCGATGCCCGAACCCTCTGCGCCGACCGGCTGTGGCTGGAGCAGGTGCTGCATAACCTGCTCAGCAACGCCATTCAGGCCCAGCAGGACCGCGCGGCGGGCTGGGTGCATATCCGCAGCCATCGCGAGGGCGAACGCGTTCACGTCGAGATCGCCGACGGCGGCCCGGGCTTTACCCCGGAAGCACTCCACAACGCCTTTATGCCTTTTTACAGCGGGCGGGAGGGCGGTACGGGGCTGGGGATGACCTTAACGGAGTCTTTAGTTACCCGAATGAACGGCACGCTCGCGCTGGACAATGCGCCGGAAGGCGGAGCCAGGATCAGATTGCAGTTTGCTCACCACGGGAGTCAGGAACATGGATAACGTCATCTGGTTAATTGATGATGATGCGTCAGTCAGGGAGTCGCTGGTTTTTCTTTTCACCGGGATGAACTGGCGCGTGGAGCCTTTTGAGAGTATTGCCGCCTTTACCGCCGCGCAGCAGGCAGGAAAAGAGCTGGCCGGCTGCCTGCTGCTGGACATGCGCATGCCGGGCAAAGGCGGGCTGGCCTGGCTGGAAGAGGGGAAATGGCCGTGGCCGCTGCTGCCGGTGATCCTGATGACCGGTCACGGCACCATTGATGCCTGCCGCCGCGCGTTTCACAACGGGGTGTTTGAGTTCTTCACCAAGCCGCTGGACGCCGACAAGCTGATCGAGTCCATCACCGCCGCGCTCGCCGAAAGCCAGCGGCGCGTGGGGGTATGGCAGGAGGCGAAACGCGTGAAGACGCTGTTTGAGCAGCTCACCTCCCGGGAGCATGAAGTGCTGCTGGCGTTAATGGAAGGCAGCAGTAATAAAGAGGTCGCCGCCCGGCTGAATCTCTCGCCCCGGACGGTGGAAGCGCACAGGGCGGCGGTGTTCCTCAAGCTGGGCGTTTCCAGCCTGGTGCAGGCCATCCGGGAATACGACAAATTGCAATCCGTATAACTACCAGGATCACCCCGTAGTCAACCGAATAACATTTCTTCGCCCGCTTCGATACGCTGCATCTGTTTCCACTTACCAGAGGATGTGCGATGAAAAAGTTAATGATGGCGGCAGTGTGTGTAGCAGGGATGGTCAGCGTATCGGCGCAGGCACAGTCCGTGGCGCAGAAGAGCCTTTCCCTGAGCCAGGCGAACGCGTTAGCCAGCGCGGCGATTCAGGCCTGTACGGCCAAAAATTATCAGGTCAGCGTCACGGTGGTGGATCGCGCCGGGGTGGTGAAAGCGGTACAGCGCACCGATAACGCCGGTCCACATACCCTGAAAGCCAGCGAGATGAAAGCCTTCACCGCGCTCAGCACCAAAAACGCGTCGGGGAAAGTGATGGAGTCGGCCCAGAGCAATGCGGGCGCGCAAAACTTAAAAGATATCCCGGGTTTCCTGTTACTGGCGGGTGGGCTGCCGGTGAAAGAGGGTGATGAGGTGATTGGTGCCATCGGTATTGGCGGTGCGCCGGGCGGGCATCTGGATGAAGCCTGTGCCCAGCAGGCGATTGAAAGCCTGACGAAGTCGTAGTCAATCGCCCGGCGGCGCTTCGCTTGCACGGGCCTACGGTTTTGTAGGCCGGGTAAGGCGCAAGCCGCCACCCGGCGTTTTACATCAGATCTTGCAGGCGTCGCCGCAATCATCGTCCGCGACAATCGCCTGCGCTTTTTTATCCGCATCTTCAAGGCGTTCCGCGTTACGTTCTTCGGCTTCATCCAGCCCGTCAAACACCAGATTGTTGAGATCAATTTCCATCATTTACCTGCTTTGTTCGGTTATTGTTCCAGGTCGTATTATAGAGCAAAAGAATGGGATGAGGCACCCCAGCGCACATAAGGATAATCCTTGCCATACTGATGACTCACCCGCGCTCAGGAGGAGTGATGATCGTCTTATGTAAAACCTGCGGCACGTCCTATGACGCCCCCCGCGAACCCCAACGCTGCGCCATCTGCGACGATGAACGCCAGTACGTGCCCGCGACGGGCCAGGCGTGGGTAGATTTTGCCACCCTGACCCGTACCCATACCAACAAGTGGCAACAGATCGAACCCGACCTGCTAACGCTCAAAACCGTGCCCGCGTTTGCCATTAGCCAGCGCGCGATCCTGCTGCGCACCCCGCAGGGGAACGTGCTGTGGGACTGCATCGCCAACCTCGACCCCGCCACCCACGCGCTGATAACCGCCCTCGGCGGGATCGACGCTATCGCCATCTCGCACCCGCACTATTACACCACCATGCAGGACTGGGCGGAGGCCTTTAACGCCCCGGTGTACCTGCACGCCAGCGATCGCGAGTGGGTGATGAGAGGCAGCCCGGCGCTGCGCTTCTGGGAAGGGGACTCGCTGGAGATCGCCCCGGACGTGACGCTGCACAGGCTGGGCGGCCATTTTGCCGGAGGCACGGTGCTGCACTGGAACCGCGCCAGCGGCACGCTGCTGGCGGGAGATATCCTGCAGGTGACCCCCGGAAAAGACGCGGTGTCGTTTATGTGGAGCTACCCGAACATGCTCCCGCTGCCGGCAAGTGAGGTGGCTGACATCGCCGCGCGGCTGGAAAACGTCCCCTTCGAACGGCTCTATGGTGCCTTTGAAGGGCAGAACATTTCCGGGAATGCGCGGGAGATTGTTATGCGGTCGGTGCAGAAATATATTGCTTGTCTGAACTCGGGGCCGGTGGGTAAACTCCAAAAACCGTGATCTCGATCATGCCTGTACAATCACAAAAAAATGAGACATTGCTATGCAACATATCATTGAAGGTTTTCTCAGCTTTCAAAAAGAAGTTTTTCCGCAACGTAAAGACCTGTTCCGCAGTCTGGCGTCCAGTCAGAATCCCAAAGCGCTGTTCATCTCCTGTTCTGACAGCCGCCTGGTGCCGGAATTAGTCACCCAGCAGGAGCCGGGACAGCTCTTTGTCATTCGTAATGCTGGCAACATCGTGCCACCGTTCGGGCCAGAGCCGGGCGGCGTTTCCGCCACCATCGAATACGCGGTTGTGGCGCTGGGCGTTACCGACATCGTGATCTGCGGCCACTCTAACTGCGGCGCGATGAAGGCCATTGCCGACAACGCTAACCTCGAGCCGATGCCTGCCGTTTCACACTGGCTGCGCTACTCCGATGCGGCGAAAGCAGTCGTGGAAAACAAAACCTGGGATAACCCGACCGACAAAGTGAATGCCATGGTGCAGGAGAACGTCTTCGCCCAGCTGAGCAACATCAAAACTCACCCGTCCGTCGCGGTCGGCCTGCGTAACAACGCCATTCGCCTGCACGGCTGGGTGTACGATATCGAAAGCGGCGACATTCGCGCCCTGGATAAAGAGACCAAAACCTTCGTCTCTCTGTCCGAAAACCCAGGCGTTTACTTCGAGTAACGTGCCGAATTCAGGGCGGGGTAACCCGCCCTGATATCCCTCACGGCAGTGCTTCGAGCTTCAGCCCCGCGCGCTTCGCCGTTTCCGGTAACAGATCCATTGCCGTAACAAACCCATCCGGATCCAGACAGCGGTTCGCCGCTCTTGCCTGCTTCAGTATCTCCCGATCCCAGTACACGCGCTTACGCTGATCGCCCTCCGTCGTCAGAATGCACTCCATGTCGCCCTCCAGGGCGCGGTAGCGCCGCCAGCTGTTCGCCGGGATCGAAATAACCGAACGCTCAGGGGCGACAATGCTCACCTCTTCGCCTTCTTCATTCCAGGTCACCTCCAGCGTGCCCTTGAAGACCATGATCACCTGCACGTCCGGGCAGAGGTGGCGGCCCACCACGTGGTCTGACTTCAGGCGCAGCCACTCAACGGAGAAGCCGTGCGGGTTAACGATAGCCGGTTCCGCGTGTTTATCCTGGCTAATGCCAAAGCCGATCACCGGGGCGAGCTCGCCGCCGTGGCCCGGCAGCACCGAATCGAGTAACCCCGCCGCCGACCAGCGACGATCCTCCCCGGTCACCGCCCGCTGGCGCATCTCCTCCACGGAGTAGTGGCGCAGGGCGGCGATTTCGTGCTCCGGCAGCGGGGTCAGCAGCCCCGCCGGCTCCGGCAGGGTATCCCCCGCATTGACGTCGAGGAGCATATTCTCCTTGCTCAGGTAGAGTCCGTACTCGCTGGCCGCGGCCAGAATCGACGGATGCCAGATGATCCCCCCGGTGTTATTCCCGCCCAGCACCGTGTAGACCATGCCGCAGGTCTCTTCTTTACTGACGTTGGTGAAGCCGCGGAAGATCCAGGTCGGGATAGAGAGGATGGCCGGGGCGCTGAACTCGGCTTCGTTTTCGCCGTTGGCTCCCCAGCGAAAGCGCCAGGTTCCCTCATGGATCAAAAACACTTCGGCGGTGAAGTGCAGGTGCAGGTTATTGGTCACCCCTTTTGGCATCGCCGCCGCGCCGATGTTGAAGCCGTGCGGTTCCGGGATATTGACCACCTGGGCGGACGACTGGGTCACGCCCGGGCCAATAAAGGAGTAGTTCTGTTTCAGGTGCGAGCCGGGAAGCTTGCAGTCGATAAAGGCCAGATTGCAGGACACCATATCTTCAGGGGCAACCAGACGGCTGCGGGCCAGTTCCGGGGTAATGTGACGTGCTTTCATGTTCTCTCCTGTTAATAGCCTGATGCGCCGGATTTAGGGATCGCGTTGCCGCGCGCCAGGGCGATAGCCTCGCGTGAGGCGCGGCCAAGTTGCATGACATCGTTCGCCGGGGTGACAAACTGAAAACCTTCGTTGATGCGCCGGGCGGCGGCGTCGCCGGAGGTACAAAAGATCCCGGCGATTTTCTGCCACTGACGACAGCGGCTGACCACCAGCTCAATGGCGGCCAGCATCTCAGGGTGCTGAGATTCGGCGCTGGCGCTGCCGGTCAGGGTTAACGAGAGATCGTTCGGGCCGATAAACACCCCGTCCAGCCCCTCGGTGGCGAGGATCGCATCGAGATTAGCCAGCCCGTCGCGGGTTTCGATCATCGCCAGGGTCAGAATTTCATCGTTGGCGTGCTGCGGGTAATCGGCCCCGCCGTAGAGCAGGCCGCGGGCCGGGCCAAAGGAGCGGTTGCCCAGCGGCGGATAGCGGCAGGCGGCCACAAAGCGCCGGGCCTGTTCCGGGGTGGAGATCATCGGGCAGATAATGCCGTAGGCCCCTGCATCCAGCATGCGCATGATCTGCGCCGGGTCGTTATCGGAGACCCGCACCAGCGGCACCGCCGGGGTAGCGGAGAGCGCCTGCAGCATCGACAGCGCGCTGGCGAAGTCGATCATGCCGTGCTGAAGATCGACGGTGACCGCGTCAAAGCCCTGATGGCCGACGATCTCGGCGCTGTAGCCCGACGGGATCGCCAGCCAGCCGTTAATAATGGCGCTGCCGTCCGGCATTGCCCTGAGTCTGTTCTTACGCATGTAAACACTCCTGGATCCAGTGACGTAGCGGGAGGGCAACCTCGTCGGGCGCTTCGAGCAGGGTGAAATGCCCGGCACAGGCGACGGTAACGTGCTTCACCTGAGGCGCGCTCTGCGCCACCCGCTGGTGGTGATGAGGCGTGCAGATGGGATCGTGCAGGCCGTTGATAACGATGATGGGGCAGGCGAGGGCGGCCAGCGCCGCGCGATTATCCCGCCGGGTAATGGCGATCTCGGTCTGGGTGGCGAGGGTATCGAGGCCACTCTCCTCTGCCATCAGACAAATAAGATCCTGCAGGGCCTGGTCATCCACGCGCGACGGCGCAACGTACTTCGGCCACAGGCTGGCGGAGAGCCAGTTTGTCAGCCCCTGCTGCCGGGCAGCGCGCACCGCCTCGCGGCGGGGAGCGGCATTTTCTGGCGCATCCGCAAGGGGGTTAACCGACAGCAGCGCCAGCCCGGCAATGCGCCCGGGCGCGTCGGCGACCATCTGTAGCGCCACAATCGCCCCCAGCGAGAAGCCCGCCAGCAGAAAGCGCGGCGGCAGTTCGCTCAGCAGCGAGCGGGAGGCTTGCGCCGCCGAGGTAGCGTCCGCAAGCGTAATGCACCGCACGTCAGAGACCTTGAGCCTGTCGAGCACCGGCTGCCAGAGGCGCGGGTTACAGAGCGTGCCGCCGATCAGCACCAGCGGCAGGGCGTGATTATCCATATGTCTCCTCAGGTTGCGGTCCAGCCGCCGTCGACCATCAGCGCGCTGCCGGTGATCATCCCTGCGGCACCGGAGGCGAGAAACACCACCGGACCCATCACGTCCTCCACCGTGCCGGTGCGTCCGAGCTTGATGTTCTCCAGTACGTAGCGGCGAAAGTCGGGGTCAGCCAGCGACGAGGCGGTTAGCGCCGTCTCAATAAAGGTCGGGCAGAGGGTGTTGACCCGGATCCCGTCCTCGCCCAGCTCCAGCGCCATGGCTTTGGTTAACCCTTCCAGCGCAAATTTCGACGCGCAGTAGACGCTGCGCTTCGGGCCACCGACGTGGCCCATCTGCGAGGAGATGTGGATGATGGAACCCGCAATGCGCGCCTCGCGCATCCGGGCCGCTACCCGCTGGCTGACAAAAAAGGTGGCCCGCAGGTTGATCGCCATGACCGCATCGAAGTTCGCCTCGCTGACCGCCAGAAACGGCTCGTGGCGTGCCAGTCCGGCGCTGTTCACCAGAATATCGAATGCGGGCAGGGCATCGGTTACGGCCTCAACCTGGGCGACATCGGTGATATCCAGCACCACTGGATGCAGGCGCAGATCGCGCTCGGCGGCGAGGGTTGTGGCCGCCTCCAGCGTCTGGCGATCCCGGGCGGCGATCCATACCTGCGCCCCGGCATGGGCCAGCGCGACGGCGCAGGCGAACCCCAGCCCTCTGGAGCCGCCCGTCACCAGGGCACGCTTGCCGTGCAGGCTAAAGGAGGGCATCTGAGGAAAGGTCATGGCTTATACCTTCTCTCTGACCGGCGCAGGGGTGGCGTAAGGCACCTCCACCTGACCGTAGCGGCGCACGCGGATATTGGCCTGCTCGGCGTGACCGGCGAAGCCTTCCAGCAGGGACAGGCGCGAGCAGTAGCTGCCGATCTCGGCGGTGGCCTCGTCGCTGAGCACCTTCTGCCAGGTACAGGTTTTCATGAATTTGCCCACCCACAGACCGCCGGTGTAGCGCGCCGCTTTTTGCGTCGGCAGGGTGTGGTTGGTGCCGATCACCTTGTCGCCGTAGGCCACGTTGGTGCGCGGGCCGAGGAACAGCGCGCCGAAGTTGGTCATGTTGGCGAGGAACCAGTCGTCGCGGTTAGTCATCACCTGCACATGCTCGGAGGCGATGCGGTCGGCTTCGGCGAGCATTTCGTCGTAGCTGTCGCAAACGATGATCTCCCCGTAGTCGTGCCAGGCCTGACGGGCGATGTCGGCGGTGGGCAGTTTTTCCAGCAGGCGCTCGATCTCCCGCAGCGTCTCTTTGGCAAGCGCCATCGAGTTGGTCAGCAGAATGGCGGGGGTGGTGACGCCGTGCTCGGCCTGCCCCAGCAGGTCGGTGGCGCACATTTCAGCATCCACGGTGTCGTCGGCAATCACCAGCGTCTCGGTCGGACCGGCAAAGAGATCGATCCCCACCCGGCCAAACAGCTGACGTTTGGCCTCCGCCACAAAGGCGTTGCCGGGGCCGACCAGCATATCCACCGGAGCCAGCGAATCGGTGCCGAGCGCCATCGCGCCGATGGCCTGGATGCCGCCTAAGGCGTAGATCTCAGTGGCCCCGGCCATTTTTTGCGCCGCCACAATAGCAGGGGCAGGCTCGCCGCCGAACGGCGGGGCACAGCTGACGATGCGCGAGCAGCCCGCCACGTTGGCGGTGATAATCGACATATGCGCCGAGGCCAGCAGGGGATATTTCCCGCCAGGGACATAACAACCCACCGCATTAATAGGAATGTTTTTATGCCCGAGAATCACGCCCGGACGGGTTTCAATTTCCAGATCGAGCAGACAGCCTTTTTGCGCCCGGGCGAAATTAAATACCTGTTCCTGAGCGAATTCGATATCGTGAATATCCTGGCGGCTCAGTTTATTGATACAGGCATTAATTTCCGCGTCGCTCAGACGATAATCCTGTCGATCGTAGCGGTCGAACTTAACCGATAATTCGCGAATGGCTTTATTTCCGCGTTTTTCAATATCCGCCAGAATAAGCTCCACCGTTTCCCTTATTTGTCGCTGTGCATCCTGACGTTCCTGAACCGGTTTACTGGTTTTAAGCATATAAGCCACAATATCGTCCTCGCATAGTTAAGATGATGACTGTCCTCCCGGCAGGCCGGGATAAATGTATGGGTGTTTAAAAATTACTGGTCGCGCGCGGGCGCGAGTGGACCGTTAATAGATAATTCCGCAGACGCAGGCATTTTACGGTTATTCACCCAGCGCACGGAGAGCGGGGTGACAATCGCCGCCACAACCGACAGGCCAGCAATAAACAGATAGCCGGACGAGAGGTTAATGTGCTGCATCATCACCCCCATGATCACCGGCCCGGCAAACATCCCGCAGGAGTAGATGGTCTGGAACAGACCCATGCGCGTGGATTGCTCATCGGAGGTGGTGTTGACCACGCTCAGGGACATAAAGGCCGCAAACGCCATCCCGAAGGAGAAGCCGGCCAGCGCCTGCAGCAGATAGATGACATACAGATTGCTGGTGAAGGGGATGCCAAAGGTCGACACCACCTGCAGCACAATGCCCAGCACCGCCGTCTTCAACAGCCCCAGGCGCGGGTAAAAGAGGCTGCTGCACAGGGCGATGGCCAGGGCGTAGAAGATGAGATGGATGTTGCTCAGCAACGTTAAGATCCCGGCACGCCCGCCTAACTGCTCGGCGTAGATCGGCGTCAGCGTATCGCGGGTGGCAAAAGGCACCAGGATGACGAGGGTCGCCAGAATACCAATCAGCCACACCGAGCGGTCGGCCAACTGCTGGCGGGCCCCGGCGATACAGGCTTTCAGGGTCGGGGCTTTCACCGGGTCATGCACATCCCGGATGCGGGTGGTGAGGAACAGCGCCACCAGCGCCGAGACGCAGGAGACGAAAAATGCGATGTTGTTCTCAAAATAGTGAATCAACAGACCGCCGATGCAGTTGCCGAGAAATACCCCAAGCGGGCCCGCCAGCGCCAGGAAGGCCACCGCGGCTGGGGCGTCTTTGCGGTCAAAGTAGCGCATAAACAGGATGTTGTAGAGCACCCAGGTGGCGGCGGTGACGCCGTCAGCCGCTTTGGCCAGGTACAGGGTGATGGCATTCGGCTCCAGCCAGGCCAGCGGCCAGGCGATAATCGGCAGCACCAGCGCGGCCTGGATAAAGATTTTTCGACTCTTCACCACGTCGGAAATAATCCCCAGCGGGAAGCGGATCAGCAGGGTGGCGAGGCCGCTGGCCCCCATGATGATCCCCATCACCTGCGGCTCCATCCCCTGATTGATCATCATCGGGGCCAGAAACGCATCAATGCTGTGAATACAGATAAAAAACAACACGCTGATGATAAAAAACAGCCGGGCTTCAGGTCGGCGTAACAGTGCTCGAAACATGGTTGTGAACCTCTTAAGAATTAATGGGTTATAACCAGCCAAGTACAACGTTTACCGGCTCAATCCTTTTGGATACTGCCCAATCTGCCCGGTACAATTGACGGTGTGAAAACTGCGCTGCATACGTATTCAAAAATTGAAGTTACGAAAAGGTTTCAATTTTGTAAAGGTCGTTTGTCACCATTGTGAAAAAAATAATTTAGGCTGTTGCATACGCATGCAAACATGGTGTAAGTATAAAAAGTACCCGCTTCCTGCGGCGCGGTGACAGGGGAATGACCTGCCACAGACGCCGGTTCGGGAAGCGTCAGGGATAAGGAACACGGGTAATGAAACGTAAGACTTTTACAGCGGTGACCTCGCAACAGGTGGCACAGCTGGCGGGAGTATCACAGTCGGCGGTGTCCCGCACCTTCACGCCGGGCGCCAGCATCTCACCGGCAACGCGTGAGAAGGTGCTGAAGGCTGCGCGGGAGCTGGGCTACCGACCCAACGCCATCGCCCGCTCGCTCAACACGGCCCGATCCCGCATCATCGGGGTGGTGATCTCCTATTTTGATAACCAGTTTTACCCGCAGGTGCTTGAGGCGCTGGCGCAAAAGCTGGATACCCTTAACTATCACCTGCTGCTGTTCGTGGGCGATCGTGACGGCAATGTGGATCGCATTTTCGACCAGATCATGCAGTACCGGGTGGACGGCATCGTGCTTGCCTCGGTCACGCTGTCGCTGGATCTCTCCCAGGAGTGCCTGGCCGCCGGGATCCCGGTGGTGCTGTTTAACCGCAGCGAAGAGAGCGGAATGGCCTCGAGCGTCAACAGCAATAACGAAGCGGCCTCCCGCCAGATTGCCGAGTTTTTACTGGCGGCAGGGCATAAGCGTTTTGCCTACGTGGGCGGCGTGGCGGACTCGTCGGTGAATATTGCCCGCCAGCGCGGGTATCAGCAGGCCCTGCAGGAGCAGGGGATCGACGATATTCGGGTGGTGAACGGCAACTACGATGCCCAGGAAACTGCCCGCGCGGCCTACGCGCTCTTCTCCACGTCGCCCGCGCCGGACGCCATTTTTGTCGCCAATGACCATATGGCGGTGATCGTTATGGACGTGGCGCGCTACGAGTTTGGCCTGCGCATCCCGGAGGATGTCTCGGTGGTGGGATACGACGATATCGGCCCGTCCGGCTGGGCCTCCTACGCCCTAACCTCCGCGTCGCAGCCGGTTGAAGAGATGGTCAGCGCTACGGTGGAGTTACTGATGAAGCAGATCGACAGCGGCACTATCGAACCTGAACAAATTACCGTGCCGGGCAAGCTGGTGGTACGCCACTCTGCGCGCCGACCGCATACGGGTGCCCTCGACGCAGAGGGTTATGACATGTTCCAGACGCAGGAGGACAAATGAGCAGATTGCCGGGCTTCAGCCCCCAGTTCGATTCCATTCAACAGTTTATTCTCACCCTGACTCATGTGGTCTGGGAGCAAAAAGATATCGGCCAGCTCGCCGACTTTTACGCCTCGCCGGTGGTCTTTATCACCCCGGAAAAGCAACTGACCGACCTGCAGCAGTTTATGCGCCTGACCCTCGAGGCGATGCACAGCTTTCCCCAGCGCACCGTGCTGACGGAAGACATTCTGGCGACCGAGAATCCAGGCAATGAGTACTACGCCGCCCAGCGCACCATCGCCTGCATCCGCCACATGGGCGAAGGCTTTTTCGGTGCCCCCAGCGGCAAAACCCTCTGGGTGCGCACCTGGGCCGACCGCATCTGCGCCGACGGCGCGGTGCGCCAGGAGTGGCTCCTGCAGGACCGGGCGGCGATTGTCGCCCAGCTCGGCTTAAACGTGCAGGCGTTCGCGCGCAATCTGGCGGTGATGCAGGAGCAGCTCGGCATTACCCCTGCCACCGCAGAAACGCTCGACGCCCGCTGGGCGGGTGGCCCGGACGGGGATGACGTTGAGGGGCCGATTGCCGGGGTGGTGGAGCGCTATCTGACCATGTGGGCCGGGGGCAACAGCGGCACCGTGCCGGGGCTGTACCATCCTGCCGCCACCCTCTATGCTCCGGGCCACTGCAGCGGCACGGGAGAGCAGGAGATCGCCGCGCTGCTGTCGGGCTACCGGGCGTCATTCGCCGACAGCGAAGTGCAGCTGCACCACCTGATCGTGCGTCGGGATCCTGGCGAGCCGGTGCGCATCTCCCTGCGCTGGTCGCTCCTGACCTGGCACGACGGCTACGGTAAATTTGGCGTGCCGACCCGTAAACCGGTGTCGATTACCGGTATCAGCCAGCTTGAACTGCGCGATGGGTTAATTATTCGCGAATATCTTGGTATTGATGAATTAGCTATCTGGTCGCAAATCGTGAATTAAGCGGAGGTTCGCCTCCGTTATATTTTTTCTCTGAAACGTTTTTAAATCCGCCGCAATAAATATTGCGGCTCCATTCTCCATCCATTCCGGGTGCGGGATCGTATTGTCTGAAAACAGAAGCAGGGGTTCATATGTCTTCCACTGAAGCAACGAATAAAGCACCAGCCGTACCTGAAAAAAACAATAAGCCCACCCGTGATGAACCGGTATTACAGGTTGAACGTCGCGACTTTATTGATTTAGTGCCGGAGAAACGTCCCCGCGCGCAATCATTACGCGGGTTCGATGAGTGTTATACCGATATTGTCGATTATATCGTTCGCTGCACCCATAAAATATGGGATGAACGCGACGTGGGATTAATTTACACCCACTATACCCACAACTGCGTTTTATATAACGCGCTCGGCACGCTCTATACCCGCGAGCAGGTGGTGCAGGATACGCTCCAGCGTCTGGTGGCCTTCCCGGAACGTCGCGGCATGGCAACGCAGGTGATCTGGAACGGTAACGACGTGGACGGTTTCTATACCTCGCACCTGGTGACCGGCAGCGGGCGTCACACCCAGTTCAGCCACCTTGGCAAACCGACCAACCGCACCTTTGTCACCCGCACCGTGGCTGACTGCATGATCCACGAGAACAAGATCTACCGTGAGTGGGTGGTGAGCGACAACATGTCCCTGATGAAGCAGCTGGGGCTGAACACCGACGAAATCGCTTACAACATGGCGAAAGAGCAGTTCGACAAGGGTTTTCGCGTCACCGACATCGGCGAAAACGGCCGCATGCTGGGCCAGTATCCGCCGGAGATGGTCTGCGATGTCTCCATTGCCCATACCGACACCGAAGAGCAGTGCCTGCGCTGGATGCACGAAATCTACAACCGCCGCATGCTCGGCAAAATCAAGGAAGTGTACGCGCCAAACGTCCAGTGGCACGGTCCGCTGATGAAAGAGCTGTACGGCACGGCGTCGGTGACCCACCAGACGCTGGCCCTGATCGGCATGATCCCCGATGGCGCCTGGCTGCCGCAGCATATCTGCTCCAATCCGTGCGAGGAAGGCGGCACCAAGGTGGCGATTCGCTGGATCATCGAGGGCCATCATCTGGGCTACGGCGAGCTGGGTAAACCGACCGGGGAACGCCTGTTCGTGATGGGGATGTCTCACTACCACATTATCAACGGCAAAATTGTCGACGAGTGGGTGATTTACGATCATCTGGCGCTGCTGGCACAAATCAAACTGGGTCAAATGGAGGAAGCATAATGTCTGTACAGTCAATCGTGGACCAGGTGAGCTGGATCAAACGTCCCCAGGGGCAGAACGCGCAGGCCGACAAATCGTTAACCGATAAGGTCAGCGCCATTATCGAGCGCGTGAAGGGCGAGGGCGATGCCGCCCTGAGAGACTTCTCGCAGCAGTTTGATAAGGTGGTCCCGGCGCAGTTCGAAGTCACCCCTGAGGAGATCGAAACCGCGCTGCGCGAGATGGACCCGCAGACCCGCCGCGACAGCGAGTTTGCCATCGCTCAGGTGCGTCGCTTTGCCGAAGCCCAGCTCGCCACCATGCAGCCGCTGGAGGTGGAAACCCTGCCTGGCGTGCATCTGGGGCACCGGATCATTCCGGTCCAGACGGTGGGCTGCTACGTCCCGGGCGGGCGCTACCCGATCCTCTCCGCGCCGGTGATGTCCATCGTGCCCGCCACGGTGGCCGGATGCGAACAGATTATCGCCTGCCTGCCGCCCGCGGCGCACCCGTCGATGATTGCGGTCTGTCACCTGGCCGGGGCCCATCGCATCTTTAAAATCGGCGGCGCTCAGGCGGTGGCGGCGATGGCCTGGGGCACTGAGAGCGTCCCGGCGGTGGATAAAATTGTCGGGCCGGGCAACGCCTTTGTGAACGAGGCCAAGCGCCAGGTGTTCGGCAAGGTGGGGATTGACGCCCTGGCGGGACCGAGCGAAATCTTCACCATCGCCGACGACAGCGCCGATGCGCGCATTATTGCCGCCGACCTGCTGGCGCAGGCCGAACATGACGTTCATACCCGCGTCGGGCTGGCGACCACCAGCCGGGCGATTGCCGAGGGAACCCTGGCCGAGATCGAACGCCAGCTGACCACGCTGCCGACCGCCGCGACGGCGGGTGAAGCCTGGCGTCGCCAGGGGGAGATCGTGGTGTGCGACAGCGAAGAGCAGCTGATCGCCTTCGCTGATTACATGGCCACCGAGCATCTGCAGGTCCATACCCGGGATCCGCACGGCACCGCGGCGAAAATTCGCAATTACGGCTCGCTGTTTATCGGCCAGAACGCCAGCGTGGTGTTCTCGGATAAATGCTGCGGCACCAACCACACCCTGCCCACCATGGCGGCGGCGCGCTACACCGGCGGGCTGTGGGTGGGAGCCTACGTTAAAATCTGTACCCATCAGTGGATCGACGAGCAGGGCATCGCCGCCATTGCGGAACCGGCGATCCGCCAGAGCCGTACCGAGGGGATGCAGGGCCACCGCCGTGCGGCGGAGATCCGTCTGCGCCCGGAAGCGCTGGACGCCATCACCTCCGGGCTGCGCGACTAACGGCGACGGGAGGCCGGGCGCAGGCCTGGCCTCCGGCATGATAAGGGATGGTATGAAAAAACAACGGCTGATTCCCCCCAGGGACTGCGTTGAGGAAATAGCCCGGCGGCTGGCGATTATCGCTGCCCAGCCGCAGCTGAACGCCATACTTGGGGTAAACCCGGACGCGCTGGCCGAGGCGGAACAGTGCCAGGCGCTGCGCCGTCGCGGCCAGCTGCTGGGGCCCCTGCACGGCGTGCCGCTGATCGTCAAAGATAATATTGCCTGCGCCGGACAACCGCTCACGGCAGGGTGCGAGGCGCTGGCCGCGCTTCGACCTACCACCGACGCGCTGGTGGTGCAAAGATTACGCGCCGCCGGGGCGATTATTCTGGCCCGGGCCAATATGTCCGAGTTTGCTTTTGACGTCCGCTCCCGCAGCTCACTCGGCGGGGACGTGCATCACCCATTGTTTCCGGGCATCACCGCGGGCGGCTCCAGCGGGGGCAGCGCGGCGGCGGTGGCTGCCGGTATGGCGGAAGGCGCCCTCGGCACTGATACCGGCGGCTCGATCCGCATCCCGTGCAGCTACACCGGGCTGGTGGGGCTAAGACCCCGCCTGCGCCGGGCCATGATGGAGGGGATTGCGCCGCTCTCCCTGAGTAAAGATACGGTGGGACCGATGGTCCACAGCGTGCAGGATGCGGCTCTGCTGCACGGGATACTCCACGGCCACAGGCCGCGCGCCGTTGAGCCGGTGTCGCTGAAAGGGGTGCGCTTTGGAACAATCCGCGCCCTGGAGGGCGTTGATGCTCAGCAGCATGAGGTGTGGCACGCCGCCCTTGCGCGGCTGACGCGTCACGGCGCGACGCTTGTTGAAACAGACCTGCCGATCCTGGGGGAAATTGAGGTGGCAACCTGCCTGAGCCTGTATGAATTTCGGGTGGGGTTGGACGCCTGGCTAAAACAGCATCCGGGCGCGCCCGGCGATCTGCGGGGGATTGTCGCTTCAGGACGATTTTTGCCAGAGTTTTTACCGTTGCTGACGCAGATGCTCGCCAGCGACAGGCTGAAAACTCCGGCATGGCTCGCCGGACGGCAGCTGCGTCGTCGGCTGCGTCAGGCTCTGGCACAACGAGCGGAGCAGGAACGTTTAGACGGTTTTCTTTACCCGACGGTGAGCCGGATCCCGGAGAGCCTGGAGAAAATGCCCCCCGGCTGCGCGCCGGAGCTTGCAGCAATCAGCGGATTCGCCGCCATCACGCTGCCCTGCGGCAGAACGCGGAGCGGCTTTCCGGTGGGGCTGGAAATTCTTTCGCCAGCGGCGGATGAAGCCCCGCTGCTGGCGCTGGCCGCCGCCTGCGAAACCGCGTTTACTCGTCCGTAAACTCCAGCCGTCTGCGCACCCGCGAGGCGGGCTGGACGGCGGCTTTCGCTATCGCCTCGCCGATCTCGGCACAGACCACCAGACCCTGGACAAAGGGGCGATCGTGCATCAGATACGGCAGCGCGCCGAAGGCGATGCGCCCGCGCAGATACTCCGGTGCCAGCAGGGTGTAATCGTCCCCCACGTCGGGGATCTCCTCTCCGGCGGATTCCAGCTGGTGGCGCAGCACCGGGAACGGCAGGTCTTTGGTCTTGAGCGGTTTCTGCCCGCGCGCATCGATAAAGACATCGAAATACGCGACCTCGCCCCGGGCCTCGATCACCGTCCGGTCCTCTTTTACCGCCATCTCATAGTCGTCACCCAGCGTCAGAATGCTGATGATGCCCGCCTCGCGCAGGGCCAGCAGTCGGCGGATGGACTGAGACGGGATCGCCGCATAGTTGTCGATAAAAACGCGCGCCAGCCCGACCTTAAAGCGCTCCCGGTCCTTTTTCGTCAGATGGGGAACAATCTTCTCAACGGCCTCGTGCAGCCGCAGGATCGTATAGCGCCACGGCACCGTGCGTTTGTCGCGCTTGTTGCGTTCCACTTCATTAAGGTTAGAGACCGCCCAACGGAACGGGCCATGTTTCTCGCGGTCGGCAAACCAAGCGTCGCGAATGGTGTCGGCCGTCAGGGTCTCTAACGCTACCGCGTCACTCCACTGGGGATCGGCATGCTTGAGCTCGGCAACGACAAGTTCAAAGATGCGGTCGAGCAAGCCCTCTGAACCCTGCTCGATGGCCGCGTCAATCGCCTGTTCCGTGGCGATAGTTAACGGCTCATAGGGGATCGGACAATAAAAATCGGCTTCGGGAAGGATGCCCGAGCGGGACATCAGCACAATCTTCAGCGTCTCGCTGTCCTCATCCAGTTGGAAATGAATCTGTTCATCATCGGTCTCGATAAACTTGCCATGCTGAATGGCCACGGCCATCGCCGCATCCAGCCCGCTTAACGATGTGCCAAGAATGCCGACGTTACAGGCCGGGATTTTGGCCTCCATCAGCCCGGACCAGGGGCTCGGGAAGAAGGAGCGCGAGGCGGCATCTTCGTCAGGCCAGACGTGTCCGGTGGCGATAACGGCCAGATCGAACGGCTCAGGCTCGATTTCACCCTCGGCCCATACATTGACCCCGTCAGGCGTAGCCTCCACGTCGGTGACCTGACAGGACTCGAGGACGTTAACCTCAAAGCCCTGTTTTCTTGCCTGCCCGATAAGCGCCAGGAACTGATCGCGGAAATACTGGCCCAGCAGAATACGCGGCAGGAACTGCCGGTCGTGCAGGGCGGATTTTTGCACGCCGTAGCGCGCCAGATGGGCGTCGCTCTGGGTGCGCAGCCACTCGAGATAGGTCGAAAACAGGGGCGGGATCTCGATGCTGGCGATATTGGCCAGCATCATGCGCGAGTTATCTTCATCGCTGTAGGGCATCCCGACGCCTGCCTCTTCGGCCTGCTCATAGACGTTGACGCAGAGCGGTGTGTTCAGTTTCAGAAGCGAGAAGAGGGTATAAATACCGGTGGGGCCAGCCCCGACAATGGCGATCTTTTTCATTGTGTCCACCTGCTGTTTTTTACCGAATCCATGGGAATAATGCCATGCAGGATAAGTGTGGTAGAAAACGGGTGATGAGCAACTCAGAAACGAGGCTGAAAGCGATAAATCAGATAAGAAGAGGAGTTGCACCATTTCAGGACTGAAATGGTGCGTCCGAGTGGACTCGAACCACCGACCCCCACCATGTCAAGGTGGTGCTCTAACCAACTGAGCTACGGACGCAGAATGGTGCGTTCAATTGGACTCGAACCAACGACCCCCACCATGTCAAGGTGGTGCTCTAACCAACTGAGCTATGAACGCAATGTTGTGTGTGACAACGGGGACGGATATTAGCGGCAGTGGCCGCACGAGGCAAGAGGCAAACTGCAAATTTCTTTCAGATTTCACGCGATTGCTGTATTCCCGCGCAAAATGAAGAGAAAGTAGCCGCCCGCAGGCGGCTGGTGGGTATTTAACGCGCGGCGCGTTGCAATATCACGCTGGAGGGCTGGCGCTGCAAATACCGCATGCGCAGCATCATCATGATCGCGGCAGAGGTTAAGCCGATAATAAAGCCCATCCAGAAACCGGCCGGGCCCATGCGATCCACCACCAGATCGGTGAGCGCCAGGATATAACCGCTCGGCAGGCCCAGCACCCAGTAGGCGATAAAGGTAATAAAGAAGATCGAACGCGTATCTTTATAGCCACGCAGCACGCCGCTGCCGATCACCTGGATGGAGTCGGAGATCTGATACACCGCCGCCAGCATCATCAGCTGGGAGGCGAGGAGCACCACCTCCGGGTTGTCGTTATAGAGCAGGGCGATCTGCTCCCGCAGCGTGACGGTAAACAGCGCGGTGCAGACCGCCATGCAGATCCCTACGCCAATCCCGGTGCGGGCCGCGATCTGCGCTTCCAGCGTGGAGCCCTGACCGAGGCGATAGCCCACGCGAATGGTTACCGCGGCGGCGAGCGACAGCGGCAGAACGAACATCAGCGAGCTGAAGTTCAGGGCGATCTGGTGCCCGGCCACGTTCACGATCCCCAGCGGTGAGACCAGCAGCGCGACCACGGCGAACAGCGTCACTTCGAAGAACAGCGCCAGGGCAATAGGCAGGCCGAGCTGCACCAGGCGTTTCACCACCTCCATGTCCGGCTTGTTGAAACCCGGCTCGCTGCGGATATCGCGCATCGAGCGGGCGCGCTTCACGTAAGAGAGCATGCCGAAGAACATCACCCAGTAGACCGCCGCGGTAGCGACGCCGCAGCCGACACCGCCGAGTTCCGGCATGCCGAAATGACCATAAATAAAGATGTAGTTCACCGGAATATTGACCAGCAGGCCGATAAAGCCCATCACCATGCCCGGTTTGGTTTTCGCCAGGCCTTCACACTGATTACGCATCACCTGGAAGAATAAATATCCCGGCGTACCCCAGAGCAGGGCGCGTAAATAGCCGACGGCGGTATCCGCCAGGGCCGGATCGATATTGTGCATGGCGTGAATAATATAGCCGGCGTTCCACAGCACGATCATGATTAACACCGAAACAAAGCCTGCCAGCCAGAAGCCCTGGCGGATCTGATGGGCGATACGTTCGCGACGCCCGGAGCCGTTCAACTGGGCGATAACCGGCGTCAGCGCCAGCAGCAGGCCGTGGCCGAAGAGAATAGCCGGGAGCCAGATAGAGGTGCCGATAGCCACCGCCGCCATGTCGGTGGCGCTGTAGCCACCCGCCATTACGGTATCAACGAATCCCATTGCGGTCTGGGCGATTTGCGCGAGTATCACCGGGATTGCCAGAGCTAATAACTGACGCGCTTCACTCATGTACTTCTGCACGTGAACACCTTTGATATTGTTGTTATTTGAAAGAATAAAAGTCGCTGTGAGAAAACAGCAAAAAGAAGATGCGGGGAAGTCCAGCTATTGTAGCGGGGATAAGCTATTTATCTAGTGAAAAAATCGCCAGAAAAGGTGGGTACTGGCAACCTCTTTTTTCAACTGTTATTGTGGTGGGATTAAACGGTGTTATCACCGAAAGAACAAACAGGAGTCGTAAGCATGTTTACTGGTATTGTGCAGGGCACCGCGAAGCTGGTGTCCATTGATGAAAAACCCAACTTCCGCACCCACGTCGTCGCCCTGCCGGATGAGATGCTCGATGGGCTGGAGACCGGGGCATCGGTTGCGCACAACGGCTGTTGCCTGACGGTAACCGAAATTAACGGTAACTTGATCAGCTTCGATTTGATGAAAGAGACGCTGCGTATCACCAATCTTGGTGACCTGGCTGAAGGCGATATTGTTAACGTTGAGCGCGCCGCGAAATTCAGCGACGAAATTGGCGGACATTTAATGTCGGGCCATATTATGACTACCGCAGAAATTGCCAAAATCCTGACTTCGGAAAATAACCGCCAGATCTGGTTTAAGGTTCAGGATCCGTCATTAATGAAATACATCCTTTATAAAGGCTTTATTGGCGTGGACGGCATCAGCCTGACCGTCGGTGAAGTGACGCCGACCCGCTTCTGCGTGCACCTGATCCCGGAGACGCTGCAGCGCACGACGCTCGGCAGCAAAAAACTGGGTCACAGGGTGAATATCGAAATCGATCCGCAAACCCAGGCGGTGGTGGATACCGTCGAGCGCGTGCTGGCGGCAAAAGAGGCCGCCGCCATCCAGCAGACGCTCAACGACGCGTGATAATAAAATACCCCGGCATGCCGGGGTATTTTATTTAGCGGGCTACCCGCAGGCCGTGCTCCACGCCGCGGCTGAATACCACCTGCCACAGCTGAATATCACGGGCGCGAAACGCCCCGGCGCAGGCGTTCAGATAGTAGCTGAACATCCGTTTAAATCGTTCAGAATAGTTGTCGGCGATCTCCGGCCAGCTGGCAATAAAGCGCTCATGCCAGGCCATCAGCGTCGTATCGTAGTCAGCGCCAAAGTTATGCCAGTCCTCCATCACAAAATGGGGTTCGCTGGCATTCGCAATCTGGCGTACTGACGGTAAACAGCCATTCGGAAAGATGTACTTATCTATCCAGGGATCGACGCGATGGTCGGTTTTTCGGGAGCCGATGGTGTGCAGCAGGAACAGGCCGTCGGGCTTCAGGTTGCGATCCACCACCTCAAAGTAGGTCGGGTAGTTTTTCGGCCCCACGTGTTCGAACATCCCCACCGAGACAATGCGATCGAACTGGTCGTTGAGATCCCGGTAATCCTGCAACAGAATAGCGACATCCAGACTGGCGCAGCGCGCCTGCGCCATGCGCTGCTGTTCCGCTGAAATGGTAACGCCCACCACGCTGACGCCATAGTGCCGTGCCATAAACTCCGCCAGACCACCCCAGCCGCAGCCGATATCCAGTACCCTCATGCCGGGTTCCAGCTGCAGTTTTTCGCAGATAAGGCGCAGTTTATCCTGCTGCGCCTGCTCAAGGCTGGTCGCCTGTTTCCAGTAACCGCAGGAGTACTGCATGGCCGGGTCGAGCATGCGGCTGAACAGATCGTTGCCGAGATCGTAATGCTCTTTGCCGACAATCCAGGCGCGCTTTTTACTTTGCAGATTGAACAGGCGGGCAGCGGCAATACGCAGGGTATCCTTCAGGTGGTTGGGCAGTTGCTGCTCCAGGCCCGCCCGCAGGACGTTATTGAAAAAAATATCGAGGCGCTCGCACTCCCACCAGCCGTCCATATAGCTTTCGCCAAGGCCAAGCGACCCTTCCTGCAGGACGCGTTTAAAAAAGTCGGGGTGTTTGACCTGCAAATCGAAGGATGCCGGGCCGTTGATGGTGATCCCTGCACGGCTCAGCATTTCATTGATTATCCGGTACCAGTTATCTTTGCGAACGCTGACTTCTTCCAGACACGATGAACTCATAGCTTCTCCACCACATGATGTGATCAGAACCCTTAAACAGCGTAGCCGCTCTTTATGGTTTGTGAGAAATCTCACGGTGTGACCCGCGAGGCTAATATCCGACGTAGAACAGAGGAAGGGAGATAACCCTTGCCGAAAGGCCATCCATGCTAAAACGGGAGCACTCCGGCTCCCGTTAATACTTAATAATTTTCGTATTTATCAGAATGCGCTAATAAGTATAGGCCTGATAAATGGGTGCTTCAACAGAAAATCGTTAGCACCCTAATCAGTTACGCCATCAGGCGCGAGAGGACTCCGCCTGCATCTCGTCATGCTGCTGGCGGGCAGGGAGGTACTGCATCCGGTAGCCCAGCGCGGCCAGTATCACGGTGGCGACCATCACGCTGGTGGTGGTCAGCAGCGGGGTGGCAATCAGCCATGAGACCAGCAGGCTGGCAAGGAAGCAGAGGCCCAGCTGCAGGGTGTTCTGCAACGCGGCCGCGCTGCCGGTGGCCTGCGGGAAGGGACGCAGCGCCTGCGCGACGACGATAGGGTAGATCGCGCCGTTCGCCACCGCCATCAGGCAGAAGGGTATCAGCAGCTCCGCCAGGCTCACGCCCGGAATAAACCCTACCGCCCAGGTGCCTATCACGCTGAGCGCAAACAGGCCCAGCAGCCACGGCAGCATCTGGTGACCCTGCCATTTTTGCAGCGCAGCGCGACAGCCGTAGCCACCAATCAGGAAGGCGATGGTCTGCGGCACGTAGCTCAGGCCGATCGCTGCCGGGCTGTAGCCCATCTCGCTGAGGATAAACGGCGAGCCGGTCAGCCAGGCGAAGAAGCTGGCGGAACAGGCGGCGTAGATCAGCACGTTACCGCGATAAACACGCGAGCGGAGCAGGGTGAAGAAGGTGACGCGGGACTCAGGCCGATCCGCTTTTGCCGCGACCGGTTTCAGGAAAAAGGCCGGGATCATCAGCACCAGGGTGATGGCAAACAGCACGGCAAAAATGGCCTGCCAGCTGAAATGGGCGAGGATCCAGCTGCCGAGCAGCGGTGCCAGGGCCGGTGACAGCCCCACCAGCGGCATGATGGTGGCGAAAATCCGGTTGGTCCGCGTCGCCGGGTAGTAGTCCGTCACCAGCGCCTGCCAGGTGACCGCCGCCGCGCAGACGCCTACCGCCTGGATAAAGCGCAGCACCAGCAGCCAGGTGGCATCGCGTACCCACAGCATGCCCAGACAGCCCAGCGCGAAGATGGCTAAACCGGTCAGCAGAACCGGCTTACGCCCGAAGCGGTCGGACATCGGTCCCCACAGCAGCTGCGCGAAAGCAAAGCCCGCAAGGAAGAGGCTCAGGCTGGCGCTGATGGCGGCCGCCGGGGTTTGCAGATCTTCCTGCATGATCGAGAAGGCAGGCAGATACATATCGGTGGCGAGGAAGCCCAGTACGCTCAGGCCGCCAAGCCAGACTAAAAATCCTTTCCTGGGTTGCATTGTTTTATTGTCCTTATGGGTGCAGGTTTAGGTAGCCGCTGAGTGTAGGCAGTGCAATCCCGCTTGTGAAACGCTAATATTTGGCGGTTGCATTCAAATTTTTTGCAGGCAGAAAATGTGGTCTGAATATTCCCTTGAAGTGGTGGACGCCGTGGCGCGTAACGGCAGTTTCAGCGGCGCGGCCCAGGAGCTGCACCGCGTTCCCTCGGCGATCAGCTATACGGTGCGTCAGCTTGAGGAGTGGCTGGCGGTGCCGCTGTTTGAACGGCGCCATCGCGACGTGGAGCTCACCCCGGCCGGCATGTGGTTTCTGAAGGAGGGGCGCTCTGTTATCAAAAAAATGCAGATCACCCGCGAACAGTGCCAGCAGATCGCCAACGGCTGGCGCGGGCACATCTCCATTGCGGTGGACAACATCGTTCGCCCCGAGCGCACCCGCCAGATGATTGTCGATTTTTACCGTCACTTCTCTGACGTCGAGCTGCGGGTCTCCCAGGAGGTCTTTAACGGCGTGTGGGATGCGCTGGCGGACGGCAGGGTGGAGATGGCCATCGGCGCGACCCAGGCGATCCCGGTGGGGGGACGCTACGCTTTTCGCGATATGGGCATGCTGAGCTGGATCTGCGTGGTGGCGAGCCATCATCCGCTGGCCGCGCTTCCCGACCCGCTCAGCGATGATACCCTGCGCAACTGGCCGTCGCTGGTGCGGGAAGACACCTCCCGCTCGCTGCCAAAACGCATCACCTGGCTGCTGGACAACCAGCGGCGGATCGTCACCCCGGACTGGGAGTCGGCGGCAACCTGCCTCTCGGCCGGACTGTGCGTGGGGATGGTGCCGGTGCATTTTGCCCGCCCGTGGATCGACAGCGGCAAATGGGTGGAACTGACGCTGGAGAACCCGTTCCCGGATGCGGCCTGCTGCCTGACCTGGCAACAAAACGATATGTCACCGGCGCTGGCGTGGCTGCTGGATTATCTGGGGGACAGTGAAACGATGAACAGGGAGTGGCTGCGGGAGCCAGAGGTGCTGGCTCCCTGAGGGGATCAACGGCGGTAGTCGCGGAACGGGCCATCGGCGACGGAGCGGCGTTCGATCAAACGCGGATGCACTTCAATGGACTGCGACTCTTCGCGCTTGTTGACGATACGGTCGAGCAGCATGTTGAAGGCCGTCTCCCCCAGCGAATCTTTTGGCTGGTGGATAGTGGTCAGCGCCGGGGTGAAGAACCGGGCGTTGCGCACGTTATCATAGCCGATCAGCGAAACGTCCTGCGGCACGCGCAGACCCATTTCATCGGCGGCGCACAGGGCGCCCATCGCCATAATGTCGCCGCCGCAGAAAATAGCGGTCGGACGCGGGCTCTGGGAGAGGATCTGCTGCATGGCGCGATAGCCGGACTCTGGCTCAAAGTCGCCCTGCACGATCCAGTTTTCCGGCACCGTGATTAACGCTTCTTCCATCGCTTTCATAAAACCGGCCAGACGCCCGGCACCGGTATTGCGCTCCAGCGCCCCCGGAATAACGCCGATGTCGCGGTGACCGCGTTCAATCAGATAACGTCCGGCCATATAGCCGCCTTCAAAGGCGTTATCGATCACCGAGTCGGTGAAGTCGGCTTTCGCTTCGCCCCAGTCCATCACCACCATCGGAATATTGCGATACTCTTCCAGCATCGTCAGCAGGGGCTCCGGATATTCGGAGCACATCACCAGCAGGCCGTCGACACGCTTTTGCGCCATCATTGACAGGTAGGCCCGCTGCTTCTCGAGGCTGTTCCAGGCGTTGCCGAGGATCAGGGTATAGCCTTTCTGGAAGCAGTTTTTCTCTACCGCTTCAATAATTTCTGCGAAGTAGGGGGCTTCGCTGCTGGTCGCCAGCAGGCCGATCGATTTGGTGTGATTCACCTTCAGACTGCGGGCCACGGCGCTGGGAGAGTAGTGCAGCTCTTTGATCGCTGCCCAGACGTTGTTACGCGTCTCTTCCGCCACAAAGCGGGTTTTGTTAATAACATGTGATACGGTTGTAGTGGAAACGTTTGCGCGTTTCGCTACGTCTTTAATTGTTGCCATCAGATGTCACTCCAGACCATATCTAAGCTCCTGAAAAACCAATAGGTAAACGTTTGCCTTCACTCGCCCTAATTGCGCAATTTGAATTGCGGTACGCCGGGAAAACGACACAGGACGTCAGGAGGGGGTCAATGGCCGGTACGCTAATAAATTTAGCGTGGAATTTTGTCTGATCTTGACCAAAAGGGGAAGAGTAAAAATGGATATCAACCTAATTCCCGCAAGATTTTTACCCTGAACTGTGCAAAAATGAGCAAGCTCACTCTTCATGGGGTGATTAAAAGGAGAAAAATTGATGAGTACCGATCTTAAGTTTTCGCTGGTTACCACCATTATTGTTCTGGGTCTGATCGTAGCAAGCGGTCTGACTGCTGCGCTGCACTGATCCTCGCGAGGGAGTCACCGCTCCCTCGTCTCCCTTCCTTTATTGTTACGCTCCCTGCAAAAATCTTTTGCCAAATTGTTAACTTCTCATTTTTTGTGATTGATGTCATGCTTTCGCCTTCATTGTTCTGTGTCGCCTGACGACACGGTGTCTGGAGTTGAAGTATGAGAATCAATTTTCCGCTGCTGGCCCTGGCCATTGGTGCGTTTGGTATCGGCACCACCGAGTTTTCCCCGATGGGGCTGTTACCGGTGATTGCCCGGGGTGTGGATGTTTCTATTCCCGCGGCAGGCATGCTGATCAGCGCCTACGCCATCGGCGTGATGGTGGGGGCGCCGCTGATGACCCTGCTGCTGTCGCACCGCGGTCGCCGTAACGCGCTGATCTTCCTGATGGCGATCTTTACCGTCGGTAACGTTCTCTCGGCGCTCTCCCCGGATTACACCACCCTGCTGCTGTCGCGCATTCTGACCAGCCTCAACCACGGCGCCTTCTTTGGCCTCGGGTCTGTGGTGGCCGCAAGCGTGGTGCCGAAGCACAAACAGGCCAGCGCCGTGGCAACCATGTTTATGGGGCTGACCATCGCCAACATCGGCGGCGTCCCTGCCGCGACCTGGATGGGCGAAGCGATCGGCTGGCGCATGTCATTCCTCGCAACCGCGCTGCTCGGCGTGGTCTCGATGATCGCACTGTTCTTCTCTCTGCCAGCGGGCGGGGCGGGCGAAAAGCCGGAAGTGCGCAAAGAGCTGGCGGTGCTGATGCGCCCGCAGGTGCTCTCGGCCTTGCTGACTACCGTGCTCGGTGCCGGGGCGATGTTTACGCTCTACACCTACATTGCACCGGTCCTGCATGACATTAACAACGCCACGCCTGCCTTTGTCACCGCGATGCTGGTGCTGATTGGCGTCGGTTTCTCGCTTGGCAACTTCCTCGGCGGCAAGCTGGCGGACCGCTCCGTGAGCGGCACCCTGAAGGGGTTTTTACTGCTGCTGATCGTCATCATGCTGGCGATCCCGTGGCTGGCGCGTAACGAAGTGGGCGCGGCATTTGCGATGGTGGTGTGGGGAATGGCGACCTTTGCGGTAGTACCACCGCTGCAGATGCGCGTGATGCGTGTAGCGAGCGATGCGCCGGGGTTATCCTCTTCCGTGAATATCGGGGCGTTTAACCTCGGGAATGCGCTGGGGGCGGCGGCCGGTGGGGCGGTGATCTCGGGCGGACTGGGTTACAGCTTCGTTCCGGTGATGGGGGCCATCATTGCGGCGCTGGGGCTTCTGCTGGTGCTGACTGCTGACAGAAAACAACCTGATCCGGTGTGTGCTACCGAATAAAACAGAAAAGCAGAAGGCCGGGCCTTCTGCTTTTTTTGTTACGCCGCGAAGTTCTTCGCAACAAACGCCCAGTTTACCAGCGCCCAGAAGTGCTCAAGATAGTTCGGGCGCGCATTGCGGTAATCGATGTAGTACGCGTGCTCCCAAACATCCACCGTTAACAGCGGGGTGGCGTTGCTGGTCAACGGCGTGCCCGCGTTGGAAGTAGAAACGATGGCCAGTTTGCCGTCCGCCTCTTTTACCAGCCAGGTCCAGCCTGCGCCAAAGTTCTTCACCGCCGCGTCGGTAAACTTCGCCTTAAACTCTGCAAAGCTGCCGAAGGTAGCGGTGATGGCATCTGCCAGTTCACCGGTCGGTTCGCCACCGGCCTGTGGTGCCAGGCAGTGCCAGTAGAAGGTGTGGTTCCATACCTGTGCGGCGTTGTTGAATACGCCGCCCTCGGAGCTGCGCACGATCTCTTCCAGGGTTTTCCCTTCAAAGGCGGTACCGGCGATAAGGTTGTTCAGGTTGGTAACGTAGGTCTGGTGGTGTTTGCCGTAGTGGTATTCCAGGGTCTCCGCAGAAATATGCGGGGCCAGGGCGTCTTTTGCATACGGTAATGCAGGTAATTCAAACGACATTGCTTCTCTCCTTATTATAGTGATCCATTCAATAACCATATTGAATGTAAGGGTAGAGTAGCAAATTGAAAGGGTATGCAAAAGAGGAACTTACCCCGCTGGCGTGCCAGCGGGGTAGGGGAGATTAACGCAGGGTGTTGGCCTTCATCACGCGGCGCGCGCCGACGTAATGGCGCTGCCAGTAGTCTTCGCTCAGGGAGGTGATCTGAATGTCCTGGCCGGTACGCGGGGACTGGATAAATTTGCCGTTGCCCACGTAAACGCCCACGTGGTCGGCGGTGCCGCGCCCACGGGTGCGGAAGAACACCAGATCGCCGCTTTCGAGCTCGCCGCGATCGACCGGAGAGGCGTCACGCAGGTGGTACATTTCGTTCGCGGTGCGCGGAATACGGAATTTAACCAGGTCTTTATAGGCGTAATAAACCAGGCCGCTGCAGTCGAAACCGGTACGCGGCGAGGAACCGCCCCAGCGATAGGGTTTACCAATCTGGCCCATTAGTTTATTTAACGCCGTTTTTTGCGCCTTTTGCACCCGGACTTTATGCGCTTCAGCAAGGGTCGTGGTTTTGCTGGTTTTGACGCACTGCGTTTTGCGTCCTTTACGGGTGGTGCATTTTTCTGTCACAACGCGGGAGGCGGTTTGCGTGGTGCGGGTCGCGCTGCGGGAGGAAGTTTTGCTTTTCTTGCTGGAGGTGGCTGGCTGTGTTTTAGCGAGGCTACTTTTTTTGCTGCTGCTCTTTTTGCTGGTAGTGCTTTTTTTCGTGCTCTCTTTTTTGCTGGTTTTACTGGTGCTGCTTTTTTTCTTAGGTTCGGTTGCTTTCGCCAGATGCGTTTTATGGGCGGCAGAAGGCCGCGCCTGCTCTGAGGCGTTTGCCACCGGCGTGAAGGTGAGAGATGAAAACAGCAAAGCACAGAGCGTGATCGAGAATTTATTTATTCGCGCCACTGGGCATTCCCCTGGTAATCGCAGGATATAAATAACCCTGCGTATGATTTACAAAACTCGTCGATTCTAATCTATAAAAAGGCCCGACGTTAATAAACTTTTTGCATCTAAAACTGTGTTTCGTTAGCAAGTGCAAAAATATCAGAATTTCACAGGGGCATTCTGTACATTAGCTGTGCAAAACCGCAGCTAATCTCGCGATAAGGTATGTTGTGAATGCATCTTTAAAGGACGCGCGGTAAAATCATAAAGGTGACGAAAATGTTATTTTCCGTAGTCGGCCTGAAACGCTACAATGTCAGACTATTGCCGTAACAGAAGTAAAAGGAAGCAAAACATGAGCACTACTATTGAAAAAATTCAGCAACAAATCGCTGAAAACCCGATCCTGCTGTACATGAAAGGTTCTCCGAAACTGCCAAGCTGTGGTTTCTCCGCTCAGGCGGTCCAGGCGCTGTCTGCCTGTGGCGAACGTTTTGCTTACGTTGATATTCTGCAGAACCCGGATATCCGCGCTGAGCTGCCAAAATACGCTAACTGGCCGACCTTCCCGCAGCTGTGGGTTGACGGTGAACTGGTTGGCGGTTGCGACATCCTGATTGAGATGTATCAGCGTGGCGAACTGCAACAGCTGATCAAAGAGACGGCTGCGAAATACAAATCAGAAGAGCCAGGCGCCGAATAATTCCGCGTCCCGGTAAATAAAAAAGCGACCCTGAGGTCGCTTTTTTTATGCGTTGTTCTCGGCGTCCGGCAGCGGCCAGCCGCCGAGGCGTTTCCAGCGGTTAACGATTTCACAAAACAACTCCGCCGTGCGCTCGGTGTCATAAAGCGCCGAATGCGCCTGGGTACCGTCAAAATCGATACCGGCGGTAATACAGGCTTTAGAGAGGACGGTCTGCCCCAGCGCCAGTCCGCTTAAGGCGGCGGTATCGAAGGTCACAAACGGATGGAACGGGTTGCGCTTGAGCGATGCGCGCTCGGCGGCAGCCATCATAAAACTGTGATCGAAGGTAGCATTGTGCGCCACCATGATCGCGCGGTTACAGTTCTGGTCTTTCATTCCCTTGCGCACCATTTTGAAGATGGCATGCAGCGCGTCATATTCACTCACTGCCCCACGCAGCGGGTTATGGGGATCGATGCCATTAAACGCCAGCGCCTCAGGCTGCAGGTTCGCCCCTTCGAAAGGTTCGACGTGAAAGTGCAGCGTGGAGTCCTGCAGCAAATTGCCCTGTTCATCCATTTTCAACGTGATGGCGGCAATTTCCAGCAGCGCATCGGTTTTGGCATTAAATCCAGCGGTTTCGACATCTATCACAACAGGATAAAAACCACGAAAACGGTCGCACAGACCGGTAAGTTGAGCGTTATCGGACATCTGGATCTCTTACAAGGGGAAAAAAGCAGTGCGCATTATGGCAAATTTCGCAATGAGATGCAGTAAAACAACGGGCGCATTGCGCGCCCGTTACAATCAGTTGCCCAGACCGCGACCGGCGTCTTTGGCTTCAATCAGTTCGATTTTGTAACCGTCCGGATCTTCAACGAAGGCAATCACCGTGGTGCCGCCCTTAACCGGACCCGCTTCACGGGTGACGTTGCCGCCGTTGCTGCGAATGCGCTCGCAGGCTTCTGCGGCGTTATCCACTTCCAGCGCAATGTGACCGTAGGCGGTACCCAGCTCGTAGCTATCCACACCCCAGTTGTAGGTGAGTTCGATAACCGCTTCTTCGCTCTCTTCGCCGTAACCCACGAAGGCGAGGGAGTATTTGTACTCCGGGTTTTCGCTGGTGCGCAGCAGGGACATGCCCAGCACGTTGGTGTAAAACTCGATGGAACGTTGCAGATCGCCAACGCGCAGCATGGTGTGAAGTAGGCGCATATTATCCTCTTAGCTTTTTATCATCTTGAACAGAAACGATGTTTTAGTATAGCGGCGAATTGTCGCCGCTATCAATGAAGGGATTATAAAGAGGGATAATCGGTATAACCTTCTGCGCCGCCACCGTAGAAGCTCTCCGGACGCTGCGGGTTCAGCTCGGCTTTGTGCTTCAGGCGGGCCACCAGATCCGGGTTGGCGATGTAGGCGCGGCCAAAGGCCACGGCATCAATCAGCCCTTTGTTGATCAGATCTTCGGCTTTCTCCGGCGTGTACGCGCCCGCGCCGATAATCACGCCCGGGAAGCGGTCACGCACTTTCTGACGGAAGGCATCAGAATACGGTTCACCGCCGGCCCAGTCTGGCTCGGACATGTGCAGATAGGCGATGCCGCGTTTGGCCAGCTCTTCGATCAGGTACAGGGCGTCGGCTTCTTCGTTCGGGCCGTTATCCACGTTCTGGAAAGAGCCAATCGGCGAGACGCGGATCCCGATGCGATCTGCGCTCCACTCTTTCGAGACGGCATCAACCACTTCCAGCACCAGACGGGCGCGGTTCTCAACGCTGCCGCCGTACTGGTCGTTACGCTGGTTAGAAGACGGCGACAGGAACTGGTGCAGCAGATAGCCGTGGGCAGAGTGCAGCTCAACCAGGTCGAAACCGGCTTCGCGGGCATTGGCTACCGCCTGGCGGAAATCGTTAACGATCCCCGGGATTTCGTCCAGCTCCAGTGCGCGCGGGGTGGTGGTATCCGCACGGGTCGCATTGCCGTTTTCGTCACGCAGAGAGGTGCGGGTACCGGCGTTCAGGGCAGAGGCAGACACCGGCGCCTGACCGCCAGGCTGAAGGCTGCTGTGGGAGATGCGGCCGGTGTGCCACAGTTGCACCGCGATGCGGCCATCTTCGGCATGCACGCCGTCGGTAATTTTCTTCCAGGCGGCGATCTGCTCCGGGCTGTGCAGACCAGGTGCGCCAGCATAGCCTTTGGCCTGGGCAGAGATCTGCGTGGCTTCAGAGATGATCAGGCCCGCGCTGACGCGCTGACGATAGTATTCACCCATCAGCGGGGTCGGGATATCGCCCGGCTCAATGCTGCGCAGACGGGTGAGGGGGGCCATAAAGACACGGTTGGGTGCTTCGATCGCGCCCACTTTGAGCGAGGTAAATAATTTTTCGGCTGACATAGTGACTCCTGAGTAGACCGGTCGTCTAGTGATTCGATAAATAAAAACGCCTGTTAATTGCCAGGCGTAGCAATGATGTTCTTAACATGATCCAGCGCGCTCTCCAGCGGCAGCGCGCTGCGGGACATTTTGGCCTGCAGGTTGGCGCCCAGCCACAGGGAATAAAGTACCTGCGCCTGGGTGAGCGGTTCGCCGATGAAGGTCAGGGATTTTTCTTCCCGCCCCTTCGCCAGCGCCTGCGCCAGCAGGGTGATAACACCCGTGGCCCCTTTATCCATCGCCGTGCGCATATCTTCAGAGAGATCGCACACTTCGGCAGAAAGTTTTACCGTCAGGCAGCCGCTGATAATGCCCTGCGCGCAGAACTGGGTCAGCGTCTCCTGATAATAAGCCAGAACACGATCGCGACAGTTGCCCTTGCCGCTGGCGAAATGGCTGGCCAGACGCTGATGGTAGCCCGCATAGTGGCGCTCCAGCAGGGCCACGCCAAACGCCTCTTTGGAGCGGAAGTAGTGATAAAACGACCCCTTCGGCACATCGGCGGTTTTCAGCAGCTCGCTCAGACCCATCCCGGTAAACCCGCGGTGCATGCAAAGACGCTCGCCGGTCGCAAGGAGATGTTCGCGTGTATCGTGTTCAGTATGCTTGTTCATGTCGTCAATGTAGTAGACCAATCGGTCTAATGCAAGCCTTATGTTCGACGACAGTGGGTAAGCAGATCCATTTGCGACTGATAAACCGAGGTCTGGATATTCATCATCCCCAGCACCGTGGAGAAGAGGTTGTCCTGCGACACCGCCTCTTTCGCCGCCTGGTCGCGCAGGCACTGCTCGTCCACGCCAAAGTTCTTTTTATAATCCTGCGACAGCCAGAACATAAACGGAATGTGCGTCTGCTGTTCCGGGGCCAGCATGTACGGCGTGCCGTGCAGATAGAGTCCGTTTTCCCCCAGCGATTCGCCGTGATCCGAGAGATAGACCAGCGCCGTATTCATCGTCGCCTGACGCGCTTTCAGGGCGTCGATGGTTTTACTCAGCACGCTGTCGGTGTACAGAATGGTGTTGTCATAGGTGTTTATTAGCGCCTGATGATCGCAGTCCTGGATCTGGTTTGTGTCGCAGGTTGGGGTGAATTTGCGGTACTGCTCCGGATAGCGCTCGTAGTAGGCCGGACCGTGGCTGCCCATCAGGTGGATCACCAGCACCGTATCCTGCTTCAGGCCATCAAGCGTGTCGTTCAGCCGATAGAGGTTAACGTCGTCAATGCAGGATTTGTCCTTACAGAACTGATCCAGCTTCCACTGCGTCATGTCGGTGTGCGGGATGCGGTTGCAGGCACCTTTACACCCGCCGTCGTTATCCCGCCACAGCAGGTTGACCCCGGCGTGGCCCAGCACATCCAGCAGCCCTTCCTGATGATGGGCAAGGTCGGCATCGTATTTTTTGCGCGGCATGCCCGAGAACATGCAGGGCACGGAGACGGCGGTTTCGGTACCGCAGGAGGAGGCCTGCGGGAAGTTAATCACGTTCTGCTTTTCAAGTTCAGGATTGGTATCGCGACCATAGCCGTTAAGGGAGTAGTTTTCCGCCCTGGAGGCTTCACCGACCACCAGCACCAGCACGGTCTTTTTCTGCTGCGCCATCAGCACCGGGCCTTTACGCGCGTCTTCACCGAGACGGATTAAGGTCTGGTCGCCTGCGAACCAGCGCGCCTTGCTGTACTTGGCGATGGCGCTGACGTAGTTGGCTGGCGTCACCATTTTGACGATGCCTTTGTTATTGCGAAACAGCGAGGCGTAGTCTTTATAGAAGACCGCCGCCACCAGAATAATCACCACCAGGCTTGCGAGGATAGCCGCCACGCGCATCAACAACGTCTGCCACCACTTACCTGGACGGATGCGGATCATCGCCAGCACGACGGCAGGCACCAGACCGGCGACGGCCAGCCACAGCAGCAGCTGAGGCGTGATCAGCGCCGTCGCTTCCTGGGAGTTGGTCTCGAAGACGTTGACCATCATATTCTGGTCAATCACCGCCCCGTAGGTAAACATAAACCAGGTCGCCGCCGCGCAGCCGAGGGTAAGCACCACCAGCAGCGGTTTGCGGATCAACGGGATGTTCAGAATGCTGAAAACGATAACCCAGCCGCAGAACAGCACCAGCGGCACGGTAAGGGCGAAAAGAAAATCATGCAGCCGGGCCGGGGAGATCACCTGCCAGCTGCGGTGAATAAAGAGGGCGTTTAACAGGGTAAACAGCAGTGCGCAGCCCAGCGTAAATTTCGTGTCGTTACACTGTAACTTTTTGAGGGTCAGCATCATCATTAAAACCAGGGATTATTTTGATGAGGCGAGTATAAAGAGCGAAGATTAGTGAAACCTTAATGCCACAATTCTGTGGTTGACCTCTTGCGTAACCCCGGCTTAAGGTCTTCACTTTACTAAATCTTGGGTCCGGGGAGGTACGTGTGGCTGAACAACTGGAGTTCTTTCCTGTCCAGAGCCCGTGCCGGGGTATTTGCCAGTCGGACGAGCGCGGATTTTGTCGCGGCTGTATGCGCAGCCGGGAAGAGCGCTTTAACTGGCAGTCCATGAGCGACGCCCAGAAACAGGAGATCCTGCGCCTGTGCCGCCAGCGTCTTTTGCGCAAATTGCGCGCAAACAAGCCCCCCGAAGCCGAAGAACCGCAGCAGCCCTCACTGTTTTAGCCCCGTAAACGCGTATACTCTCCGCAGATTTTTTTAAAGGAAATAACTATGGTTCAGCGTATTACCCTTGCCCCGCAGGGCCCGGAGTTTTCCCGTTTTGTGATGGGCTACTGGCGTCTGATGGACTGGAACATGTCCGCCCAACAGCTGGCGAGCTTTATTGAAGAGCATCTGGATCTGGGGATCACTACCGTCGATCACGCCGATATTTATGGCGGCTACCAGTGTGAAGCGGCCTTCGGCGAGGCGATGAAGCTCTCCCCGGCGCTGCGCCAGCGGATGGAGATCGTCACCAAGTGCGGGATCGCCACCACCGCGAAGTCAGAGCATGCCCTCGGCCACTATATTACCGACCGCGACCACATTGTTCGCAGCGCCGAGCAGTCTCTCACCCATCTGGCGACCGATTACCTTGACCTGCTGCTGATCCACCGTCCCGACCCGCTGATGGATGCCGATGAGGTTGCTGAAGCCTTCCTCGCCCTGCATCAGAGCGGCAAGGTGCGCCACTTTGGCGTTTCTAACTTTACCCCGGCCCAGTTCGCGCTGCTGCAGTCGCGTCTGCCGTTTACGCTCGCGACCAACCAGGTTGAGATTTCGCCGGTTTATCAGCCGCTGCTGCTGGACGGCACCCTCGATCAGCTGCAGCAGCTGCGCATCCGCCCGATGGCCTGGTCCTGCCTCGGCGGTGGACGTCTGTTCAACGATGAATCCTTCCAGCCGCTGCGCGATGAGCTGGCGCAGGTGGCTCAGGAGCTGAACGCCGAAACCATCGAGCAGGTGGTATATGCGTGGATTTTACGCCTGCCATCCCAGCCGCTGCCGATCATCGGTTCCGGCAAAATCGAGCGCGTGCGTTCGGCGCTGGCGGCAGAGCAGCTGAACATGACCCGTCAGCAGTGGTTCCGCATCCGTAAAGCCGCGCTGGGTTACGACGTGCCGTAATTCTCTATTTATCTGACTTTCCGGTTAAAACCTTGCCCCTGGTATAAACTTAAGGGGCAAAAAATAACCAAGGAGGTCATATGAAGCGATTTACTCTGGCAGTGTTGACGCTGGTGGTGTGCGCAGGTGCGCAGGCCGCCAGCGAAGAAGTCAAGATGAACCTCGTCACCTCTCAGGGGATCGGCCAGTCCATCGGGACGGTGAAAATCACCGAAACCGATAAAGGCCTGGAGTTTTCCCCGGATCTCAAAGCCCTCCCGCCGGGCGAACACGGTTATCACGTTCACGCCAAAGGCTCCTGCGAACCCGCCATGAAGGACGGCAAACCCTCCGCCGCTGAGGCCGCAGGCGGCCACCTCGATCCTCATAACACCGGTAAACATGAAGGGCCGGAGGGCATGGGCCACTTAGGCGATCTCCCCGCGCTGGTGGTGAATAACGACGGTAAAGCCACCGACCCGGTCGTCGCCCCGCGCCTCAAAAAGCTGGATGAGGTGAAGGGCAAGGCACTGATGATCCACGTCGGCGGCGATAATATGTCGGATCAGCCAAAACCGCTTGGCGGTGGCGGGGCGCGTTACGCCTGCGGGGTGATCTGATCGCTCAGGGTGCCCGGCGCGGGCGCCTGTTCCAGCTGGGATAGCGAGCAGTGCAGTCGCCAGATCAGGGCTGCCAGCTCCTGCCCGGCCGGTTGCGGATGATGGGCCAGGGCATCACAGATGCGCTGAAGCTCGTCCAGGGTGGTGGCAAGGGGGCGCTGCTGGACGCCGCGCTCGCTCATGATGTCACGCAGCAGCGATACCGCGACGTCACGCACCCGGGAGAGCGGATCTGAGCGTGTCTCCCAGTCGCGAAGCTGCCAGACCACGTGGCTGCAGTTGAGCAATACCACGCCCCAGCGCAGCAGCCAGCGTCGCGCGAGCGCATCCTGGCTGCTGTTCAGCTGGTTCACATGGTGATAGACCAGCGATTCGTATCCATTCTCGCTCAGCCGCGGCCTGCGGCTGAGCTGATCGACAAATCCCCGCCGCAGCTCCCGGATGTGACGACGGCTTTTCCGCGCGTCCGATCCCGGGCGCAGCACCGCAAAGGCCAGCCACGTCAGCCCCACGCCCAGAATTTTTGCCAGATCGTCATTGAGGAAATCGGCAAAGTCATACACCGGCGGGTTGGTCACCGAAATAAATGACCCCATAAACACAATCAGCTGACCCCACAGACCGGCCATGGCGGGCATCTGCTGCTTCAGCAGCTGCATGGTGGTCAGGAGCGGGAACAGAAACAGCAGGAACAGCCACAGATCCGAGATCTGCACCATCAGGCCAAACTTAACCACAAAGCTGAACAGCGACAGCAGAACCAGGGTACGCAGCAGCAGGGTGAGCGAGTTAAACGGCGAGGCCGCCACCGAATAGAGCACGCTGCTGATCGCCGCCAGGGTCAGAGCCGCTCCCCCGGCATCCCACTGGGCGGCAATGGTCCAGGCCCCCACCAGACTCAGGGCGCAGAAGGTGCGAAAGCCACTCCACAGCGCTTCAAGATTATCGGTATGGCGCGCCAGCGCCGGACTGCGGGGCACCGCAAACTCGGTAATCGGGGTGGCCATTTCCACAGCTTTAATCCAGCGGCTGCTGCGCAAATAGAGGCGGCTAAAGTAAATCAACCGCTGCCAGAAGGCGCGATGGCGATAATCGGCGCTATTTTCCGGCCTGAGCGGGGCGATAATCCGCGCCACGGTATAGAAGTCGGACTCTGGTCGGGCAAGGGCGGCGAGCAGCTGGTCGATGACCTCACGGGTGTGGGCGGGCGGGTTGGGCCAGTTCAACAGCATGCGGCGCAGGCTTGAGATGGCGCTGGTCATCCGCAGCTGCTGGTGAAGAAGATAGTTGAGCAGGGCATTCTGGCGGCGAAAACGGTAGTGGCTCCAGAAGGCCTGAATGCGCAGCAGGTTCATGGTCAGGATCTGGGCGATCACCTTCTCATGGGCCAGGCGAATGGCATCGTTGCTCTCGGGCTGCCACAGCAGGCTGGCGTGCTCCAGAAGCCTGCTGTGCATGGTTTTCAGCGCGGTAATCAGGGCGGTGCCGTCGGAGGTGCTGGGGAGGATCATCATCATCACCCCGCCGCTGAGAATACCGATAATAACTTCGCACACCCGGGCCTGGGCGATATCCCACAGCTGGGTGGTGTCGAGGATATCGATGACCGGGAAGGCGATGATCGCCGCGGTATAACCGGCAAGCTGGAAGGCGTAGGCGACGTTGTTGGTGAAATGGGCGCAGGCCCAGGTACAGACGGCGAGCCAGGCAGCCATGCTGAACAGAAACAGCCAGGGATCGTTGAGCGTATGCCCGGCAATAATCAGCGCCGCCGTTGCGCCAAGCAGGCTGCCCGCCACGCGGCCGAGACTTTTACTGATTACGCCGCCCACGGTCGGGAAGCTGACCACCGCCGCCGAGGTCATCGCCCAGTAGGGTTCATCCAGGTTGAGACAGTAGGCGACGGTCAGGGCCAGGCACATCGCTATCCCGTTGCGCAGGGCATAGCGCCACTGCGCCGGGGACGCTTTAATCCACGGCAGGTTGTGCCAGTTCACGGCGCGGTGCCGATGGAAACGGTGCAGGTGGTGCCGGAGACCAGGTTCAGGTCCGCTGGCAGCTGGTCAAAAGCGATGCGCACCGGGATGCGCTGCGCCAGCCGCACCCACGGGATATTAGGCTTAACGTCCGGCACCAGGCCAGAGTCGGTCTCCACGCTCTGATCGTAGATGGCGCGACCGATACTGGATACGTGACCCTGTAACCTTTGCGAACCGCTGTAGAGGACAATCTGCGCTGGCGCACCCTCACGGATATGCCGGAGCTTGGTCTCTTCGAAATAGCCCACCACGTAAAAGGAGTGGCTATCGACCAGGGCAAACACCGGCTAGCCGGTGGTGGCATAATCGCCCACGCGGGTGGAGAGATTGGTCACCCAGCCGTCTACCGGGGCTTTAACCACCGTCTGGGTCAGCTGCCACTGGGCCTGTTTGAGGGTTGCTTCGGCTACCGCCACGCTGGCCTGCATCGCCTTGACGTTAATGTTGGCGGTATCCAGATCTTCTGCGGAGATATACTTTTGCGACAGATGGCGGCGACGGTTGGCTTCGTTATTGGCTTTTGCCAGGTCGGACTGGGCTTTTGCCAGCTGGGCTTCGGCGTTCAGCACCGCAATATGGTAAGGCGTCTCATCAATCTGAAACAGCACCTCACCCGCATGCACAAACTGATTATCTTTAATCTTAAGAGTGGTAATGGTGCCGGAGACCTGGGGCGTTACGCTGACCTGTTCGGCGCGCACTTTTCCGTCCCGGGTCCAGGGTGACTGCATGTAATAGTTCCAGAGCCACCAGCCGGCAATCAGCGCCAGGGCCAGAACCAGCAATGATGAAAAATACTTAATTGTTTTCATAATGTTAGTCACCACACAATCAACAGAACCAGTCCCAGGCATACTGCCAGGACAAACAGTGAAAGATCCATCAGCATGGGATGCCAGATTTCACCGGAATAGATCCAGTCGCGCAGCAAGCGGTGGGTGACAAGCCAGAGAACAAAACCCAGCATCACCGCTTTAAACAGGGGAGGAAAGTAAACCGAGGCACCCACTATCAGATCCTGAAGCGGTAACCCCGTGGCGTTAAGCGTGAAATTCACGTGCCGGTTCCTTTGCAAATGGGGTAGTGGCCAAAAAGCGCGGCCGCATAACGCGCTGGGGCGTCATAACAAAGTGTAAAACAGACTGTCGTCAAGGTTGAATGCAGTATTGCATTTGTTTTGGCAATATAAATGCTGCACACTATTCTAAAATCAGTATAATAACTTAGCAAGCTAATTATAAGGAGATGAAATTGGAATCGCCATTAGGTTCTGATCTGGCCAGGTTAGTACGCATCTGGCGTGCTCTGATTGACCATCGCCTGAAACCTCTGGAATTGACACAGACGCATTGGGTCACGCTGCATAACATTCATCAGCTGCCGCCCGACCAGTCACAGATCCAACTGGCAAAAGCGATAGGCATCGAGCAGCCTTCACTGGTACGTACGCTCGATCAACTGGAAGAGAAGGGGCTGATTTCACGCCAGACCTGTGCCAGCGATCGTCGTGCCAAGCGGATTAAACTCACTGAAAAAGCGACCCCCATCATCACAGAGATGGAGGCGGTCATCAGCAAAACGCGCAGTGAAATCCTCAGTGGGATCTCACCTGCTGAACTGGAACTGCTGATCGCGCTGGTTGCCCGGCTCGAGCACAATATCAATGAGCTACAGTCCCGCGACTGACCTTTAAAAAAGCCTTGCTGATGCAAGGCTTTTTCTTTACCCAAACACCACCACCCGGTTACGCCCGGTCTCTTTCGCCTCGTACATCGCCTTGTCTGCGTACCCGACGCACTCTTCAGCGCTGATTTTCGACGTGGCGGTAAACACCCCCATACTGATGGTGATGGGCTCGGGAAGCTGCCCGTCGGTACTGGCTTTATCAAAGCTGCTCAGTTTTAAGCGGATCCGCTCTGCCACCTGGCGTGCCGCCTCGGGAGGCGTATGGGTTAACAGCAGGACAAACTCCTCTCCGCCGATGCGTGCCGCAACGTCCTGCGGCCGAACCGAATCCATCAGCAGCTGGGCGACAAACTGCAACACCTTATCTCCCTGCAGATGCCCGTAGCAGTCGTTGATGCGCTTAAAACGATCGAGATCGCTGACGATAACCGAGACCGGCTCCGTCGGTTTTACCGTGCGCAGGGCATGATTGAGGGTGTCATAAAAATAGCTGCGATTATAAAGCCGCGTCAGCGGATCGCGAATGGAGTTCTGATAAGACTGCTGATACTTCAGATGCGACTCGCGATAAAGATTAAAGACGTCATACAGCAGAACGAAAATAATCAGCAGCGTGGCGACGGCTTCAAATAACCGGGCGCGATACCAGGAGAGATCTTCCGCGTGCCCACCTAAAAACAGCATCGCAAGCGTGGCGATATAACAGATACATAAGAAGTTACCGCCAATCCAGAACAGGTTACGCACCCGCGTAATACTCATCAGAGTTGCTAATGAAATAACCCAGAGCGCAATAAGCGTGATGTTCGTTGGCTTTTTCCACAGCAACATATATTGCCGGGTTTCATTGTCAACCAGGTCTAATGTTAATAAAGGCGAGTTGCTGGAATAGAGCCAGGCCAGGATCAATATCAGAGCCGTGAAAATAAACATCCCGGAAATGACTGCCACATGGAAAGTGCGTGACAGCGAACGGTTGCGGAGAGCGAAAAGCACGGCCGAGACGATAAACAGCACGGCCATCAGCAGATGGCGGAACGTAAAGTAGATCATGGCGTCGTTGTAGTTAACGACGTCAAACTGATATAGATCCAGCCAGGCCGGGTAGCTGGAGAGTGTGCCCACCATCAGCAGAGCCGAACCGGCGAAGGCGAATGAAAAGGCCATCAGATATAACCGCATCCTGTCACACCAGTATTTCATCGCCATAAAACTGGCAATGAAAAGGTGGAACACCAGTAAAAAGATGGTGAGCATGGGAAACAAAAGCGGTGAAAACGAGGGGATCTTTTCCACCAGTTCATTAAACAGAGAATGTAAGATCCCGATGACAATAAAACAGCCCACAAAGAACTGAACATACTTGTTCTTAATATAATGATTTATCGCAAGCATATATAACTTTAAAATTAAAAATATCGAAGGATTTGCGAATAGTCTCATATGCGCAGGTGTAATACTTTGCGCAGGAACAAGAGATGGAAGTATTAAATATAAGTGCGGTGAATGTATTAAGTGAATATATTCACGTGAGTGCTACTAGAAGAGAACGGACGTGGTCAGGAGACCACGTCCATAACGTTATTAACGCGGAGAAACGGTAACCTGGCTGCCGTTGCTGGCCAGGACTACGCGTTGACCTGCCGCGAATCGGGTGTTGCCCTGCTTCTGGACCACCATAATGGTGCTACCGTCGTCCTTGCGGATCTCCAGCTCAACGCCCTGGGATTTGTTCATCGCACCCTGGACGCCCTGACCTGCAACACCACCGGCTACGGCACCCGCAGCGGTTGCCAGAGAACGGCCTGTGCCGCCACCGACGGTGTTACCGAGGAAACCACCCAGTACCGCACCACCCAGTGCGCCGATCACGTTGTTCTCGTCACCGCCCTGAATCTGTACCGGGCGCGTGTTCACGATGGTGCCATAAGTGACATTCTGAACCTGTTTCGCCTCAGAGGCACTGTACACATCCCCGGAAAGGGAACTGTCATTCACACAGCCAGCCAGAGTAAATCCAACCAACGAAACGGCCAGTACACGTAAAATCATTTGAATCTCCTGTTCACCAAAAACGCTCTTTGAGCATCCGTTATGGCTAAATTATATGGCATCAATAGCCATAAATCCTATCTTTGCTCAAACACAATCAGAATGATACTCGAAACTCAATCAACCATAGCTATACAAGCGACGATATCACCCTGCGGGCGATGCGGATAATTCCTGGAATGATGCCCGGCGCCAGCTATTGTTAAAAAGTATTAGTCCGCCGTAGCATTGATAATCGGTTTATGGTGGAGTGAGTCATCAGCCCATACGGATAAAGGAAAACGGATGAAATCGGGTCGCTACATTGGCGTAATGTCAGGAACCAGTCTGGATGGTGTGGATGTCGTTCTTGCGGCAATAGATGAGAATATGGTGGCGCAGCAGGCAAGCCTCAGCTGGCCTATTCCTCAGCACATGAAACAAGCGATCCTGAATATCTGTCAGGGCCAACAGCTGACGCTGTCGCAGCTGGGGCAGCTGGATACGCAGCTGGGACGCCTGTTCGGTGATGCCGTGCAGGCGTTGATGGATCAGGAGAACCTGCGCCCTCAGGATGTCGTGGCGATCGGCTGTCACGGGCAAACGGTCTGGCATGAGCCGGGCGGCGAGGCCCCGCATACCCTGCAGATTGGCGATAACAACCAGATCGTCGCCAAAACCGGCGTCACGGTGGTAGGGGATTTCCGCCGCCGCGACATCGCGCTTGGCGGGCAGGGCGCACCGCTGGTTCCCGCGTTCCACCATGCGCTGCTGGCGCATCCGACGGAGCGCCGCATGGTGCTGAACATCGGCGGCATCGCCAATCTCTCCTTATTGATCCCCGGCCAGCCGGTGCGCGGTTTCGACACCGGGCCGGGCAATATGCTGATGGACGCCTGGATCTGGCGTCAGGCGGGCAAACCCTACGATAAAGATGCCCAGTGGGCCTGCAGTGGCAAGGTCATTATCCCGCTGCTGCAAAGCATGCTGTGCGATCCCTATTTTGCCGCACCGGCGCCGAAAAGCACCGGCCGCGAATACTTCAACTACGGCTGGCTCGAACGTCAGCTGGCGAACTTCCCGGGCCTGGCTCCTGAGGACGTGCAGGCCACGCTGGCGGAGCTCACTGCCGTTTCGGTGTCGGAACAGGTGTTGCTCAGCGGTGGCTGCGAGCGTCTGCTGGTGTGCGGCGGCGGCGGTCGTAACCCACTGGTGATGACGCGCCTCGCCGGTCTGCTGCCGGGTACGGAAGTGACCACCACCGACAAGGCGGGGATCAGCGGTGACGATATGGAAGCGCTGGCCTTCGCCTGGCTGGCGTGGCGCACGGTGGCGGGCCTGCCGGGAAACTTACCCTCAGTGACCGGTGCCCGTGAAGCCAGCGTCTTAGGTGCTGTTTTTCCAGCGAATCCGCGGCAAAATCAGAGTTAACCGAATTTCGCTTAAGCACGCCGTGGGTAAAAATACCGAAAAAAACGGGAGGGCGTTCGCGCTCTCCGGGACCAAAAAGTCTTCGGAATTTACCCATGAAAAAACTGCTTCTTGCTTTTACCCCCTTCCTGCTGGCGAGCTGTAGCGTCTACAACCAGTTCGTCGAGCGCATGCAAACCGACACCCTGGCCTATCAGTGTGAAGAAAAACCGCTCACCGTTAAGCTCAATAATCCGCGCCAGGAAGTCAGCTTCGTCTATGACAATAAGCTGCTGACGCTGAAGCAGGGGATGTCGGCCTCCGGTACCCGTTACAGCGACGGCGTGTATGTCTTCTGGTCGAAAGGTGACAGTGCGACGGTTTACAAGCGCGATCGCATTGTGCTGAACAATTGTCAGATCGAAAATCCGAAGCGTTGAGATTTTGCAGGGGGCGGCGCACAATAGCGTCACCCATTGTCAACGTCAGCTAACGCCATGTCAGATAACGATGAATTGCAGAAAATCGCGCACCTCCGGCGCGAATACACCAAAGGCGGCCTGCGTCGCCAGGATCTCCCCGCCGAGCCGCTGGTGCTGTTTGAACACTGGCTGAAACAGGCCTGTGAAGCAAAACTGGCCGATCCGACCGCCATGGTGGTCGCCACCGTCGATGAAAAGGGTCAACCCTACCAGCGCATTGTCCTGCTCAAGCATTACGACGATAAAGGACTGGTGTTTTACACCAACCTCGGCAGCCGCAAAGCGCAGCACCTCGAACACAACCCGCGTATCAGTCTGCTCTTCCCGTGGCATATGCTGGAGCGCCAGGTGATGGTCACTGGCACCGTTGAGCGTCTCTCCACGCTTGAGGTGGTGAAGTATTTCCACAGCCGACCGCGCGACAGCCAGATTGGCGCCTGGGTCTCTAAACAGTCCAGCCGCATCTCTGCCCGCGGCGTGCTGGAAAGCAAGTTCCTCGAGCTGAAACAGAAATTCCAGCAGGGCGAAGTGCCGCTGCCGAGCTTCTGGGGCGGTTTCCGCGTCCAGGTCCAGCAGATGGAGTTCTGGCAGGGCGGTGAACATCGACTCCACGACCGCTTTTTATACCAGCGCGATAACGATGCCTGGAAAATCGATCGACTGGCACCTTAATCCCCGAAATTTGTTCTCTTAAGCGCTGGTACAACGAGTGTCAGCGCTTTATTCTATGTACCTTTCGCGTCTGGCGAAAAGTCGTGTACCGGCAAAGGTGCAGTCGTTTTATACATGGAGAATTTGATGGCAAGCAGTAACTTGATTAAACAATTGCAAGAGCGGGGGCTGGTAGCCCAGGTGACGGACGAGGAAGCGTTAGCAGAGCGACTGGCGCAAGGCCCGATCGCGCTCTATTGCGGCTTCGATCCTACCGCTGACAGCTTGCATTTGGGGCATCTGGTTCCTTTGTTATGCCTGAAACGCTTCCAGCTGGCAGGCCATAAGCCTGTGGCACTGGTCGGCGGCGCAACGGGTCTGATTGGCGACCCGAGCTTCAAAGCCGCTGAGCGTAAACTGAATACGGCAGACACCGTGCAGGAGTGGGTGGCAAAAATCCGCAAACAGGTTGCCCCATTCCTCGACTTCGACTGTGGTGAGAACTCAGCGATTGCCGCGAACAACTACGACTGGTTTGGCGGCATGAACGTGCTGACCTTCCTGCGTGATATCGGCAAGCACTTCTCCGTTAACCAGATGATCAACAAAGAAGCGGTGAAGCAGCGTCTGAACCGTGACGATCAGGGCATCTCCTTTACCGAGTTCTCCTACAACCTGCTGCAGGGTTATGACTTCGCCTGCCTGAACGAGCTGCACGGCGTTGCCCTGCAGATTGGCGGCTCTGACCAGTGGGGTAACATCACCTCCGGTATCGATCTGACCCGTCGTCTGCACCAGAATCAGGTCTTTGGTCTCACCGTTCCGCTGATCACCAAAGCAGACGGCACCAAATTCGGTAAAACTGAAGGCGGCGCGGTATGGCTCGATCCGAAGAAAACCAGCCCGTACAAGTTCTACCAGTTCTGGATCAACACCGCGGATGCTGACGTCTATCGCTTCCTGAAGTTCTTCACCTTTATGGACATCGACGCGATCAATGCCCTGGAAGAAGAAGACAAGAACAGCGGCAAAGCCCCACGCGCCCAGTACGTGCTGGCAGATGAAGTGACGAAGCTGGTTCACGGTGAAGAGGGCCTGGCAGCGGCGAAGCGTATCACTGCCAGCCTGTTTAACGGCACCTTAAGCGATCTGAGCGAAGAAGACTTCGAACAGCTGGCGCAGGATGGTGTGCCGATGGTTGAGATGGACAAAGGCGCCGATCTGATGCAGGCCCTGGTGGATTCTGAGCTGCAGCCGTCCCGCGGTCAGGCACGTAAAACCATCGCCTCGAACGCCATCACCATTAACGGTGAAAAACAGTCTGACCCGGAGTACATCTTCACCGACAGTGATCGTCTGTTTGGTCTTTATACCTTACTGCGTCGCGGCAAGAAGAATTACTGTCTGGTTTGCTGGAAATAATCATAAAAGCACAGGGGCGTGGGAAACCACGCCCCTTTATTTTTTCAGGGTTGTGGTAAGAACATGAAGAATATCCTCGCCATCCAGTCCCACGTTGTCTTTGGGCATGCTGGCAACAGCGCCGCTGAGTTTCCGATGCGTCGTCTCGGGGCCAACGTCTGGCCGTTAAACACCGTTCAGTTTTCCAACCATACGCAATACGGCAAGTGGACCGGTTGCGTGATGCCGCCCGCTCATCTTACGGAGATTGTTCAGGGCATCGCCGATATCGACAAACTGAAAACCTGCGATGCCGTGCTGAGCGGCTACCTGGGTTCTGCAGAGCAGGGCGAGCATATTCTCGGTATCGTCCGCCAGGTGAAGGCGGCGAACCCGGCGGCGAAATACTTCTGTGACCCGGTGATGGGCCATCCGGAAAAGGGCTGTATCGTGGCGCCGGGCGTGGCGGAGTTCCACGTGCGTCACGCTTTACCGGCCAGCGACATTATCGCCCCGAACCTTATCGAGCTGGAGATCCTCTGCGAGCACCCGGTGAACAGCGTGGAAGAGGCCGTGGCGGCGTCCCGCGAACTGATTGCGATGGGGCCTGAGATCGTGCTGGTGAAGCATCTGGCCCGCGCCGGATTAAGCCCGGATCGCTTTGAAATGCTGCTGGTAACCAAAGATGAAGCCTGGCACATCAGCCGTCCGCTGGTGGATTTCGGCAGCCGCCAGCCGGTAGGCGTAGGCGATGTCACCAGCGGTCTGCTGCTGGTGAAACTGCTGCAGGGTGCAACGGTGCGTGATGCGCTGGAGCACGTCACGGCGGCGGTGTATGAGATTATGATCGCCACAAAAGAGATGCAGGAGTACGAACTGCAGGTGGTGGCCGCCCAGGATCGTATCGCGAAGCCAGAACACGTCTTTAGCGCGACCCAGCTCTGACAAAAAAAGCCGGGTGGCGCTTCGCTAACCCGGCCTACGGAATCTGTAGGCCCGGCAAGCGAAGCGCCGCCGGGCAAAAAAATCCTCTTACTTCAACCCTTCCGCTTCCAGCGCTGCCGCCACGGCAGGACGCTCCGCCATACGCTGCATATAAGCGTCAATATGGCTTAACCCTTCCATGTTCAGCTTCACGGCGCGTGCCCAGCGCAGGACGGTAAACAGATACGCATCGGCGATGGTAAAGCGCTGACCGCAGATCCACTGCTCATCTTTCAGTGATTCGTTGACGTACTGCAGCTTTTTCTCCAGCAGGGCGCGGACGGTCGGCTTGTACTCTTCCGGAGTATCCGGGCGGAACAGCGGGGTAAAGCCCTTGTGCAGTTCGGTGGCGATGTAGTTCATCCACTCGATGGTCTTATAGCGGGCAATGCTGCCGGTAGGGGCCAGCAGCTGGCGGTCTGCCACGCTGTCGGCGAGGTATTGCATGATGGCAACCCCTTCGGTCAGCAGGGTACCGTCTTCCAGCAGCAGGGCCGGAACCTGGCCTTTAGGATTCACCGCGAAAAAATCATCGCCGTTTTCCAGACGCTTTTTCATCAGATCAACACCGTTAAGGGTGAAGTCTTTACCGCTCTCGCGCAGCGTAATGTGGGAGGCAAGAGAGCAGGCGCCTGGTTTATAGAACAGTTTCATCGGTCACTCCTGTTTACGTAGGTTTACTCTATGTTAGTGCGCCACAAGGTAAAAAAAAAGCCGCTAACGCACAGTTAGCGGCTTCCGTTCAGTCGTTTCCCGATGACATTACGCGGTGGCGGTTTTGCTCGCTTTAGCGGTAGTGTCGTCGTCCTGAGTCATGCGGTTCAGTTTCGGCGCAGTCAGCATCATCAGCGCAGCGATGACCGCGGTGGCGATACCAATCTGCAGGAACACGTCGCCGTAGACATGCAGGGACTGCAGCGGATCGGTCACGTCAGATGGCACGGCCATCAGGTTCGCGATTTTACCGGCGATGATGGCAGCACCGGCAGTGGTCAGGAACCAGCTACCCATGATGAAGCCCATCAGACGCTGTGGAACCAGCTGTGCAACCATCGCGAGGCCCAGACCGGAGATCATCAGCTCACCGATAGACTGCAGCGCGTAGCTCAGGATCAGCCAGTTAACGGAGACGATACCCGCGTCGCTGGCGAACTTCGCACCCAGCGGCAGCACGAGGAACGCACCAGAGCACAGCACCATACCGACAGCAAACTTGTGCGGCATTGGCAGGCGGTCGCCCATCTTGTTGTAGATAGCAGCCAGAATCGGGCTACCAATCATGATCCAGAACGGGTTCAGGGCCTGGAACTGCTCAGGTTCGAACGCGATACCCAGGATAGAGTGCTCAACGTTACGGATCGCGAAGAAGTTCAGAGAAGTCGGCATCTGGCTGTAGAGCACGAAGAAGACAATGGCTTCAACCATCAGGATGAAGGCAACGATCATCTTACGGCGCGCTGCGCCCTGCATAGAGAAAGCTTCTTTCGCGAAGATGCAGACGATACCCAGCGCAACCACGCCCAGCACCGCACGGGCGATACCCTGGTTGTGCAGCAGCCAGGTCGCAATAGCAACCAGCACCACAACACCGACGATAGTTGCCAGCAGTTTGCCTTTCTGCACCGGGGCAAAGTCAGGTTTTGAACCGTAGTCTTTAACCCAGCTGCGGCAGAACAGGAAGTTCACCACGGTAATCAGCATACCGACGAAGCTCAGGGCAAACGCCACGCTCCAGCCGAATTTCGCTGCCAGCCACGGGGTTGCCAGCATAGAGAAGAAGGAACCGATGTTGATGGACATGTAGTACATGGTGAATGCACCGTCCAGACGTGGGTCATCTTTCTTATAGCAGGTAGAAAGCAGGGAAGACGGGTTCGCTTTGAACAGGCCGTTACCGACCGCGATGGTCGCCATACCCATATACACTACGCCGGCATCGTGACCGGACCATGCCACCAGACCATAACCGATAGCCAGAACGATGGCGCCCAGCAGGATGACACGTTTGGTACCCAGCACTTTATCGCCCAGCCAGCCGCCAATCGCGACCAGACCGTACACCAGAGCACTGAAGGAAGAGAACAGCGTGATGGAATCGGCTTCGGACATACCCAGTTGTTTAACCAGGTAAACCGCCATGATCCCTTGCAGACCGTAGTAACCAAAACGCTCCCACAGCTCAATAGAGAAAATGAGATAGAACGATTTCGGTTGTTTGAAAGCGTTAAGACTTACGCTCTCTTCAGCTGGTTTATTGTTTGCAGTAGACACATATACCTCTTTTTTTACATCCCATATTAACGGGGGTGTTCACAGCGTGATGACCGTAGTCCATCCGCTTTATAGTTATAGTGGGAGGGGAAACGGCGGGTAATGTTCACTATCCTGACCCATCTGGCAAGGTGTTTGTAATAGTCTGTTACATTTAACTCTTGCCCTATAATGCGCCAGAAACCTAAATGTTATTTAGCGTTAAATTTTACCGTTGCGTTGAAACTGGTTTTTTTCACTGTCAGTAAGGGGAAAAAATCGCCATGTGGCGATATGTTCTGCTGTAAAAGGTGTTAAGCAGTGATATGGCCTGCATTCTGAAAAATACCCGGACATATCTACGGGCATAAAGGGGATAATTATTGATGCTGTAAGGCCTTGATAGCCTTTTTGACACATAAAATTAACAGCGTGTGAACAGGGTGATCTCGATCACATTTATATAGAAAATTTCGCTGACGAAAAAACAATTAACCTGTTTGATTGTTATATAGCCGCACAATGCGCGAAGCATGCACTTTAGCTCAGCTGGAAAAACTGCAAAAGGCGAGGGAAAAAGATAGTCATGCTTAGTGTAAGGGATTTACATCATGAAAAAACCGTCGGATGACGGTTTCAGGCATCGGTTTTCTCTTTATATTCACAGAGATCTTCAATAATACAGGAGCCGCAGCGGGGCTTACGCGCAATGCAGGTGTAACGCCCGTGCAGGATCAGCCAGTGGTGGCAGTCGACCTTAAACTCCGCCGGAACCACCTTCAGCAGCTTATCTTCAACCTGCTCCACGTTTTTGCCCGGGGCGAAATTCGTCCGGTTGCAGACGCGGAAGATGTGGGTATCCACGGCAATGGTCGGCCAGCCAAAGGCGGTATTCAGCACCACGTTGGCGGTTTTGCGGCCCACGCCGGGCAGGGCTTCCAGCGCAGCGCGATCTTCCGGTACTTCGCCACCGTGCAGTTCTATCAGCATCCGGCAGGTTTTAATCACGTTCTCGGCTTTGCTGTTAAACAGGCCGATGGTCTTGATGTACGACTTTACCCCCTCGACGCCCAGCTCCAGCATCGCCTGGGGCGTGTTGGCTACGGGATAGAGCTTGGCGGTGGCTTTGTTCACGCTCACGTCCGTAGCCTGCGCGGAGAGCAGGACCGCGATCAGCAGCTCAAACGGCGAGGTGAAGTTCAGTTCGGTCGTCGGGTGCGGGTTGTTATCCCGCAGGCGCTGCAAAATAGTTAAACGCTTCTCTTTGTTCATCAGGCCTTCTCAGGGATCCCTTCCTCTGCGCTGCGAGCGGCAGCGCGGCGTTTGCGCTTCTCATCAATCAGGTATTTCACCGCCAGCATCATGCCGAGGCCAATAAACGCGCCAGGGGGCAGCATCGCCAGCAGGAACGGCGTATCGGTGTGGAACACTTCAATGCGCAGGGCTTTGGCCCAGCCGCCCAGCAGCGCGTCCGCGCCGTCGAACAGGGTGCCGTTGCCGAGGATTTCGCGCATCGAGCCCAGCACGAACATCGCTCCGGTTGCCCCCATCCCGATGGCAAAGCCATCAAGGGCGGAAATGAGCGGATCGTTTTTCACCGCAAAGGCTTCGGCGCGTCCCACCACAATACAGTTGGTCACGATCAGCGGGATAAAAATCCCCAGCGACTGATAAAGACCAAAGGCGTAAGCGTTGATCAGCATCTGCACGACGCTTACCACCGAGGCGATGATCATCACGTAGATCGGAATACGAATTTCTGACGGCGTCCAGCGACGCAGGGCAGAGATCGACAGATTGGTCAGGGTCAGCACCAGCGTAGTGGCAAGGCCCAGACCCAGGGCGTTGGTGGCGGTCGAAGTGACGGCCAGCAGCGGACACATCCCCAGCAGCTGCACCAGGGCGGAGTTGTTCTTCCACAGCCCCTGGACAATAACCTCTTTAACCTGGCTCATGATCACTCCTCACAGGCGGGCAGATTGTTAATTTGCGCAGGCAGCGTTTGCGCGTAGACGCCCGCGCGCTTAACGGCATTCACCACCGCTCGCGGGGTGATGGTCGCACCGGTAAACTGATCGAATTCGCCGCCATCTTTTTTCACTGCAAACGCCGGATCGTCAATACCGTGGATGGTTTTACCAGCGAAATGCAAAATCCAGTCGCTTAAGCGGGTTTCGATTTTATCCCCAAGCCCTGGCGTTTCGTGATGCTGAGTCACGCGCGTGCCCAGCACGGTGCCGGAGAAATCGGTGCCGACCAGCAGTTGAATAGCGCCAGAGTAACCGTCCGGGGCCGTCGCTTCCATCACCACGCCGACCGGGGTATCGCCTTTACGGGCAATATAGATACGGTGAGTACCTTTGCCCAGCGCCGGAGCCTGAACAAGGTAGCAGCTCTTCTGCAGTTCGTTGTCGTACAAATCGGCCGGAATAACCTGGTCAAACAGTGCCTTCTGCTGACGGGCCGCCTGTTCATCAATGGTGGATTTGGTTAACCCGTTGACCAGTGCGGTCAGGCCGGTCAGCACAGCGGCAAAGAGCGCCAGGGTCATGCCGTGTTTTTGCATCGTTTTTAACATGACGTATTCCTTAGCGATGGCCGTACACGCGCGGACGAGTGTAGTAGTCGATGAGCGGTACGGTAATGTTCGCCAGCAGCACGGCGAAGGCCACGCCGTCCGGATAACCGCCAAAGCTGCGGATCAGCCATACCAGCAGACCGGCCAGCGCACCAAAAATCAGGCGACCACGGTTCGTGGTGGAGGCCGTCACCGGGTCGGTCAGAATAAAGAATGCGCCCAGCATGGTGGCACCAGAGAGCAGATGGATCTGCGGCGATGCCAGCGACTCCGGCGAGAACGCCCAGCCCAGCCCGGAACAGACCGCCAGAGTGACCAGGAAGCTCACCGGGATATGCCAGCGGATTGCTTTCTGCCACAGCAGAAACAGCCCGCCCGCCAGATAAGCGAGGTTAACCCACTGCCAGCCTGCGCCCGCCAGCACACCGCTGTAAATCGGGTACTGCAGGATCTGCTCCACGCTATGACCCGCGTGCAGGGAGGTTTTGAAGGTATCGAGCGGTGTTGCCTGGCTGATGCCGTCCACGCCCATGCGCAGGCTGTTCATATCAGCGCCGCTGGCGGTATGGCCAGAGAAGATCACCTGCACGGCATCCAGTAAACCTGGCACCGTTGCGGCGATGTCATGCGGCGGCAGCCAACTGGTCATCTGCACCGGGAAGGAGATCAGCAGCACCACGTAGCCAATCATCGCCGGGTTAAAGGGGTTGTGCCCCAGGCCGCCATACAGCTGCTTGGCGATGATCACCGCAAATACGGTGCCGAGCACCACCATCCACCAGGGGGCGAAGGGGGGAATACTGATAGCCAGCAGCAGACCGGTAAGCAGGGCGGAGTTGTCCGCCAGAATTTTGCTTACCGCCATTTTACGCAGCTTAAGCACCAGCGCTTCAGCCGCCAGGGCGCTGACACAGCCGAGGATAATTTGCAGCAGCGTACCCCAGCCGAAAAACCAGAACTGAACGGCAATGCCCGGCAGCGCGGCCAGGCAAACCAGCATCATAATGCGCGATGTCTGGCGCTGGTTATGGGTATAAGGGGAGCTTGCGATTCTGAAAACCATTTAATCCTCGTTAACTGCCTGCTGTGCGGCTTTCTTCGCCTGAACGCGCGCGATGGCGGCAGCAACTGCCGCCTTGCGTGGATCGTCATTGGCTGCCGGTTCTTCTTCCTGCTGCGCCGCCTTGCGTGCTTTGGCACGAGCGATGGCCGCCTCGACCGCGGCTTTACGCGGATCGACAGGGGATTTTTCTTCCGGGGTCGTTTCCGGCTGCGCCGCTTTACGGGCTTTGGCGCGGGCAATGGCCGCTTCGACCGCGGCTTTGCGTGGGTCGACCGGCGTCTGTTCGATCTGAATGTCGTCCGGCTGCGCCGCTTTGCGGGCTTTCGCGCGGGCAATCGCCGCTTCGACGGCGGCTTTACGTGGATCGACCGGAGCCGGTTCGGCCTGGCTTTCTTCCGGCTGGGCCGCTTTACGGGCTTTGGCGCGGGCAATCGCCGCTTCCACCGCCGCTTTACGCGGATCGGCTTCCGGCTGCGCTGCGGCTGCCTGGGCTTTTTCTGCCTGCCGCGCCCGGGCCTCGGCTTTACGCGCTTCGCGGGCGGCAATCATCTCGCTGTTATCCGGGCGCTGACCTGCCGGGATCACCACATCTTCGGTAGCAGTGGCTTTCTTCTCGCGCACGCGGGCCAGGGCGGCGTTGATGGCGTCCTGATCTTTCGCCGCAGGCTGAACCGCGGCTTTCTTGTGGCGCTCCTCGCGGGCGGCTTTCTCACGCTCAAGACGCTGCTGGCGCGCTTCAAAACGTGCTTTGGCTTCGGCAGCACGCTTCTCTTCCTGGGCGATGGCGTAAATTTCGGCTTTCTCGACGCGGAAATACTGCACCAGCGGAATATTGCTCGGACAAACCCAGGCGCAGGCACCGCACTCGATACAGTCGGCGAGGTTGTGGGATTTTGCTTTGTCGTGGATCTGCCCTTTGCTGTACCAGTACAGCTGCTGGGGCAGCAGATCTGCCGGACAGGCGTCGGCGCAGGCGCTACAGCGAATGCAGCCTTTCTCTTCCTGCTCTTCGCCCATTTCGCTGGCGGACGGTGCCAGCAGGCAGTTGGTAATTTTTACGACCGGGACATCGAGCCACGGCAGGGTAAAGCCCATCAGCGGCCCGCCCATGATCACCATCTGCTCAGCGCTCGGGCAGAAACCGGCCTGATCGAGCAGGTGGCGGACAGGAGTGCCGAGACGCGCCCAGACGTTGCCCGGACGGCTGACGGCTTCACCGGTGAGGGTAACGACGCGCTCGGTGAGCGGTTCGCCGTCAATGACCGCACGTTTCACGGCATAGGCGGTGCCGACGTTCTGCATCAGCACGCCGATATCAGACGAACGACCGCCGTGGGGAACCTGCTTGCCGGTTAAGATCTGGGTCAGCTGCTTCGCACCGCCCGAAGGGTATTTGGTCGGGATCACGCGCAGGCCGATGTCGTGGCTACCCGCCAGCACCGCACGCAGCATGGAGATGGCCTGCGGCTTGTTATCTTCGATGCCGATCAGGACTTCCTGCGGCTGCAGAATGTGCGCGAGGATACGAATACCCTCGACGATTTGCGCCGCGCAGTCCTGCATCAGACGATCGTCCGCTGTAATGTAGGGTTCGCACTCGGCGGCGTTGATGATCAGGGTCTTAATCTTATCGCCGCCGCCCTGCAGTTTGTTGCCGGTCGGGAAGCCTGCGCCGCCCAGACCGGCGACGCCGGACTGATGGATGCGGGCGATCAGCTCTTCCCGGCTGTGGCTGCGGTAGTCGCTCCAGCCGTCGCGCTCGATCCAGCGATCTTCGCCATCGGCTTCAATCACGATGCACATTTCAGACAGCGCGGAAGGGTGGGCCACCGTATGGGGGGCAATCGCCACCACGGTGCCGGAGGTCGGGGCATGTACAGGCAGCATACGCCCGCGCCCGAAGGTCAGGGGCTGGCCGCGTAACACGCTGTCGCCGGGCTTCACGCACAGCTCACCCTCAGCGCCGATGTGCTGTTTCAGAGGGATAATAAAACGGTTGGCCAGCGGTATCTGGCGCAGCGGCGTGCCGCTGGACTGGGTTTTCATCTCCGGCGGGTGAATACCGCCGTCGAAATCCCAGATCTTCTCTTTTCTGAAGGCAGAAAATAACTTAAGCATGTCGTTCCACAGGAATAATGCGCACCGGAATGGTCTGAAGATCCCATTTCCAGCTGTCAGTTGTGGTTGCTACCGGGCGTAACTCAATGCACTGGGTCGGGCAGGGGGCAACACAGAGGTTACAGCCGGTACACAGATCTTCCATCACGGTATGCATGGCGCGCGTGGCGCCCACGATGGCATCCACCGGGCAGGCCTGAATACATTTGGTGCAGCCGATGCAGTTGGGCTCATCAATCACCGCCAGCATGCGCACCGGCTCCTGGGCGCTTTCGTCACCGTCGACCGGCTGGGGTTCCACGTTCAGCAGTCCGGCAATTTTGAGCATTACCGCTTCGCCGCCAGGGGCACAGCGGTTAATTTTCTCGCCGCCGGTGCCCACCGCCTCGGCGTAAGGGCGACAGCCAGGGTAGCCGCACTGCCCGCACTGGCTTTGCGGCAGCAGCTCATCAATTTTCTCGACAACCGGATCGTCCTCCACCGCAAAGCGGCGTGAGGCGTAACCGAGAATAACGCCAAACAGCAGCCCCAGAACGCCGAGGACAGCAATGGCAATCCAGATTGCATTCATTACAACTTCACCAGACCACTAAAGCCCATAAAGGCCAGAGACATAAGACCGGCGGTAACCAGCGCGATAGCGTTACCGCGAAACGGTGCCGGGATATCGGCCGCGACCAGGCGTTCGCGGATCGCCGCAAACAGTACCATCACCAGCGAGAAGCCGACCGCTGCGGAAAAGCCGTACAGCGCCGACTGCAGGAAATTGTGCCCAAGGTTAATGTTGAGCAGCGCCACGCCGAGCACAGCACAGTTGGTGGTGATCAGCGGCAGGAAGATGCCGAGCAGGCGGTAGAGCGCCGGGCTGGTTTTACGCACCACCATTTCGGTGAACTGCACCACCACAGCGATAACCAGAATAAAGGCCAGCGTGCGCAGATAGGTCAGACCAAGGGGGATTAAGATCCAGGTATCTACCCACCAGGCGCAGATCGAGGCCAGGGTCAGCACGAAGGTGGTTGCCAGCCCCATCCCCATCGCCGTTTCCAGCTTTTTGGAGACGCCCATAAACGGGCACAGGCCAAGGAACTTCACGAGAACGAAGTTGTTTACCAGCACCGTGCCGACAAAGAGCAGTAAGTAATCGGTCATTATTTAGCCTGACATAAAAAAGCCGCCTATTATCGGATAAACCGCCGCAGGCGACAACAGGTTAACTGTATGGTTATTACGGGTTCACAAAGGTGTTCTTCACGCGTGCCGAGCGCTTAAAGTAGGGCACAAACAGCGCGGTCACCAGCAGTGGGAAGAGAAGTTGTCTCAGCGCCAGCGCATCGGAGACCGGCGAAAAAGCGAAGGCCTTCACGGCCAGCAATACGGAGACAAGCAGCCAGATAATATAGTGCTTAGGCACACTGCGGCGGCGTTTGAAAAACGCAATGGTCAGCCACAGCGTGTAGTACCACATGGCAATCGCGAAGGCGAAGGAAATAAACCACATGACAATAGCAGTCGTATTTTGCGCACCAAGCGTCTTTAACGCGTGCGGCGTAATTAACGCAGTAGAGTAAAGTACCAGGGCCAGCGAGGCACTTAATAATGCAACCAGCAGCCAGGCAAGCGGAGCAAGTAACCAGCCGCCAATTCTTTCTCCAGCCGTAGTGGTCATGTTCTCTCCCGAAGTCATTAAAGCGCGAACCGCAAATTAGCAGGGGCGAGAGTATATAACATTTCCGGGGAATGAGTATCCTTTTAGAGCACGTAACGCCACACTGACTTAGGCACTTCGCCGACGTTGAACAGGCGTCCACCAGAGACCAGCTCTGCGCGACGGTGATCGGCGGCGCGGTACATGCTGATAATCTCCTGATTATCATTCAGGGTATAATTCAGATGATCAAAGAGCTTTTCCAGACTTTCAAGGGAATTAATTTTGCGAAACTTTAATAAATAGTCCTGAACTGTCATTTTAATAATTTTCCATATACGAGTGAGTAATACCAAAGGAGTAATTCGGTCGAATAATAAACGGTTCAAATAAGACGTAAACATTTTGCAGAAACGCATCGGCAAAATTAAGAATATTCTTTGCTGACGAAATCAGGCGTCGGCCGACGCCTGGCGAAGAAGGGTAACGCTGTTCATGACGGCTGGCAATAAGCAACTGACATCATATGTCACTATTTTTGATCAGTGCATGAGGCTTGGCTTGATTGACCGTATTCACCGGTTCTGGCGGCTGGTAGTTATCAATATGGCTGGCAATGCCCAGCAATATCACCGACACGCCCAGCACAATCCACCCTGCTAACTCGATAATTCGATTAATTATTGTCGTCATGATTCGTTATTTGTTTTATCCATAAATACAGATCCAGAATTTTACAGCGCGCTATGCCTTCCGGCAAGCGCTTTGCATTGATGTTTTACGATTGTATTCAGCGAGTTATAAATGTTAATCAGAAATTACTGATTGCTTGTGTTGCTTTAAAGCGAGGAGTGCCAGATTAATCTATTGTGAGGTGAGAAGAGATAGTGTGAAATATGAGTGTCAAAAGATGAGAGGCGATTTCATGAGCGACAAAATCCGTGTTGGATTAATAGGTTATGGTTATGCGAGTAAAACGTTTCACGCCCCGCTGATTGATGGCACTCCGGGGATGGAGCTGGCAGCAATTTCCAGCAGCGATGCGACAAAAGTCCACGCCGACTGGCCAAACGTGCCGGTGGTTTCCGAGCCGAAGCATCTTTTTAACGATCCGACTATCGATCTGATCGTCATCCCGACGCCGAACGACACCCACTTCCCGCTGGCGAAAGCGGCCCTGGAAGCAGGCAAGCATGTGGTCGTGGACAAACCGTTCACCGTGACGTTGTCACAGGCGCGCGAGCTGGATGCGCTGGCGAAAAGCCTGGGTAAACTGCTCTCCGTGTTCCACAACCGTCGTTGGGACAGCGATTTCCTCACCGTTAAGGCATTGATTGCCGACGGCTCCCTCGGGGAAGTGGCATTCTTTGAATCCCATTTCGACCGTTTCCGTCCCCAGGTGCGTAACCGCTGGCGTGAGCAGGCGGGCCCGGGCAGCGGCATCTGGTACGATCTGGCCCCGCATCTTCTCGACCAGGCCGTTAACCTGTTTGGTCTGCCGGTGAGCCTGAACGTCGATCTGGCCCAGCTGCGTCCTGGCGCGCAGGCGACGGACTATTTCCATGCGGTGCTGAGCTACCCGCAGCGTCGCGTTGTGCTGCACGGCACCATGGTGGCCGCGGCGGAATCCGCGCGTTACATCGTCCACGGCACCCGCGGCAGCTATGTGAAGTTTGGTCTCGACCCGCAGGAAGATCGTCTGAAGAACGGCGAACGTCTGCCGCAGGAGGACTGGGGTTACGACATGCGTGATGGTGTGCTGACCCGCGTCGAAGGCGAAGAACTCGTGGAAGAGACCTGGCTGACGCTGCCGGGCAACTATCCGGCCTATTACGCCGGTATTCGCGATGCGCTGAACGGCGACGGGGAAAACCCGGTTCCGGCCAGTCAGGCGATTCAGATTATGGAGCTGATTGAGCTGGGTATCGAGTCGGCGAAACATCGCGCGACTCTCTGTCTGGCATAAAAAACAACGCCCGGCAGTGCCGGGCGTTTTCTTATCCGCGTGCGACCTTGTCGCGCAGCGCCTGCTTCTCGGCCGGCGTTAAAAATGCCATCTCCAGCCCGTTGATCTGCGCCTGGCGGATCTGCTCCCGGCTCAGTCCTGCCAGCGAGGCAGCCACGTTGTACTCATGAATGATATCCACACCCTGAACCGCCGGATCGTCGGTGTTCAAGGACGCCAGTACCCCATGCTCGAGGAAGGTTTTCAGCGGATGGTGCGCCAGCGTCGCCACGGTGCTGGTCTGAATGTTGGAGGTTAAACAGGATTCGATCCCGATGCGCTGTTCGGCGAGGAAATCCATCAGAGCCCTGTCTTCCACCGCCTTCACGCCGTGACCGATTCGCTCGGCACCCAGCTCACGAATAGCCTGCCAGATGCTCTCCGGACCCGCCGCTTCACCGGCATGCACGGTGATGTGCCAGCCAGCATCGCGGGCGCGGTTGAAGTGGGAAAGGAACAGGCTGCCCGGGAAGCCCAGCTCATCGCCGGCCAGATCCACCGCGGTAATACCGTCCCGGTGCGCCAGCAGGGCTTCAAGCTCCTGCAGGCAGGCGGCTTCGCCGAAGGTGCGGCTCATGATCCCGATCAGACGCGCTTCAACGTTAAAGGTTTTGCACCCTTCGCGAACCCCTGCGATCACCGCTTCTACTACACCGTCGACCGGCAAGTTATGGGTCATCGCCATATAGCCTGGGGAGAAACGCAGCTCGACGTAGTGCAGACCGTTGCGCGCGGCATCTTCGATATTTTCAAAGGCGACGCGACGGCAGGCGTCCAGCGAGGCGAGAACTTTTACCCCCCAGTCGAGTTTGCTCAAAAAGCTGACCAGATCCGGCTCGTTTTCCGTAACCTGCACATGCGGGATCAGTGTCTCCAGGGTTTGTGCGGGCAGGGTTAAATTATACTGACGACCAAGGTCCAGAATGGTCTGGGCGCGGATGTTGCCGTCAAGGTGGCGGTGAACGTCAGTTAGCGGGAGGGTGGTATCAATCATGGTCGCACTCTTTATTAGTAGAAGTGCGACACATTATAAAAACAAAACCGATGAAAAAGCTATTTGCGCAAGATAAATATCCGTTGCGCAACAAAATCACCGCAGGGCGTTGATCCCGGCAATCAGGCGTTCGACGCCTTGCTCCAGCTTGCTGCGCGGGCATCCGGCGTTAAGGCGGATAAAACCGTTACCCTCTTCGCCGTAAGTATAGCCCGGCATAATCGCAACCTTTTGCTGCTCAATCAGCACCTTTTGCAGCGCCTTGTCATCAATGTTGAGCGGGCGGAGATCGACCCACGCCAGATAGGTCGCTTCCGGCGGCTGCCAGTTTAACGCGGGGAAGGCGGCGTTGAGCCTGTCGGCCACATACTGCAAATTAGCCTCCAGATACCCGCGCAGCGCATCCAGCCAGGCCTCACCCTGCTCATAAGCGGCAATGTGCGCCACCAGCGCCAGTACCGACGGCGAAGAGAGCCCGTCGCGCCCCTTCAGCGCCTGAAGATAGGCCGTGCGGCTGGCCTCGTCGCCGATAAGCCCGTAAGCCCCGGTGAGGGCGGGAATGTTAAAGCTCTTGGAGCCGGAGGTCAGCAGGGCCCATTTGCTGCGGGCCACCTCGCACCACGGGGTATGCCGGTGGTTGCCCCAGACCATATCCATATGGATCTCATCGCTGATCACCGCTACGCCGTAACGCGCGCACAGATCCGCCATGGTGTTCAGCTCATCCCGGGTCCAGACCTTGCCGGTGGGGTTGTGCGGGCTGCAAAGCAGTAAAACAGTGTTCTGCGGCTGGGCCAGCACCGCTTCCAGTTCCGCCATGTCGCACTGCCATCCCGCAGGCGCTTTATGCAGGCCAACGGAGACCACCTGACGCTGATTGCCCGCCACGGCATTGTAAAACGCGTCGTAGGCCGGGGTGTGGATCACCACGCCGTCGCCGGGCGCTGACCACTGGCGGATCAGCTCCGACACCATATAGATCACCGACGGGCCGTAGACGATGGCGTTGGTGTCGATGGTGCTGTTAAAGCGCTGGCGGAACCAGTGTGCCACCGCGGCAAGGAATTCGTCGTTTTTCCAGCGGCTGTAGCCAAACACCCCGTGGCCGATGCGCGATTGCAGGGCCTCGATGATGCAGGGGGCGGTGGCGAAGTCCATATCCGAGATGGTAAAGGGCAGCAGATCGGCGGCGCCGAAGCGGTCCGCAATGTAATCCCACTGGGTACACCAGGTGCCGTGACGATCCACGACGGCTGAAAAATCAAACATAACGTGTCCTTAAAAGAAAACCCCCTCAGGTGAGGGGGCTGAGGCATCAGGCTTCTACTGTACGCATCAGGGTCGCCAGCTCATCTTTCACTGACTGTACCTGCGGGCCGATCACCACCTGCAAATTGTGCTGGTTAAGCTGCACTACGCCGATGGCGCGGTTGGCCTTCAGGGCGTTGGTATCCACTTTGGACATGTCCGCCACCGACAGACGCAGACGGGTGATGCAGTTGTCCAGCGAGGTAATGTTATCCGCACCGCCCAGCGCCGCGAGGATTGCCGGGGTATTGTAGCCAGATTTGCCGGTGACGCCTGCCACGGCCTGTTCCACGCTTGCCGCGTTATCGATATCGCGTCCCGGCGTTTTAAGGTTAAAGCGGGTGATGGCGAAGCGGAAGATGCCGTAGTACACCGCAAACCAGATAGCGGCCACTACCGGTACCAGATACCACTTGGTCGACAGACCGTGCAGAATACCGAACACCACGAAGTCGATCACGTTGCCGTCGGTGTTGCCGATGGTTACGCCCAGCACCGCCATGGTGGTGAAGCCCAGACCGGTCAGCACGGCGTGAATCAGATACAGCACCGGCGCCACGAACAGGAACAGGAACTCGATCGGCTCGGTGGTGCCGCCAACCACGCAGGCAATAACGCCGGAGATCAGCAGGCCTTTAATCTTATGACGGTTTTCCGGACGGGCGCAGTGGTACATTGCCAGTGCGGCACCCGGCAAGCCACCGAGGAAGGCAGGCATTTTACCCTGGGAGAGGAAGCGGGTGGCGCTCTCCGAGAAGCCGTGGGTGGTCGGGCAGCTCAGCTGAGCCTGGAAGATGGTCAGCGCGCCGCTCACATCGTGACCGCATACGTCCATGGTGCCGCCCGCTTCGGTGAAGCGGATCAGGGCGACAAGAATATGCTGGAGTCCAAACGGCAGCAGCAGGCGTTCCCCGGTGCCGAAGATCATCGGACCGAAATCCCCCGCGCTGTTAATGATACGGCCAATGCCGGTAATGCCCATGGCAAAGACAGGCCAAATCAGCGGAATGATCAGACCAAACAGACCCATTACCACGAGGGTGATAATCGGCACAAAGCGGGTACCGCCGAAGAAGGCCAGCGCGTCCGGCAGGCGGATATTGTGGAAACGCTCGTGCAGCATCCAGATGATCACGCCCGCGATCACCGCCCCGAGGATCCCGGTATCAATAGACTGAATACCAATCACGCTCTGGATGTTATTGGCTTTGAGTACCGCCGCGTCGGTGGTCGGCAGAATACCTTTCGCGGTCAGCCAGAAGTTGACCGCCAGGTTCATCACCGCATAGCCAACGAAACCGGCAAACGCCGCCACGCCCTTGTTTTCACGGGCCAGCCCCAGCGGGATAGCGATACAGAACATCACCGGCAGGAAGCTAAAGGCAAAGGAGCCGACCTTGCTCATCCAGATGAATCACGATTGAAGTGATATTGATATGTTAAATCAGATAGTTAAGGTTATGCGGTTTTTCTATGGGGCATCAGTGGGGCATTTTGAGTAAATGATGCGTTCAAAATGCCCACCTGGTCATGGTTATTCTCGGTCATCCATTTGCCGTAAACCGTGAATAGCATTTGCGCTGACGAATGGCCCATCTGGTGCGCAACGAAATTTGGGTTCGCTCCGGCGACCAGTGCCCAGCACGCATATGTGTTTCTTGTTTCATAAGACCGTCTTTGCCGGACGCCTGCACGACGCAGGGCAGTGCGCCAGGCTGAATTAATGGATCCAGGAACGTAGCACATCGTCTTCTTACCATTCATTGAAGTAATGGACGGCGAGAATATAAAGGTGCATTCATCGGTTCTCTTTTTTTTGTATTCCCGTAGGCTGACGCTTACCTTGTGGGATGCCATCATTCTGGTCAGTGGCATTTGCGCCTTGAGGGCATCAATTGCTGGCTGGGTAAGCTGTATGGTTCGAATTCCGGCGTTGGTTTTTGGCAGGGTGAAGTTACCCTTCAGGGAATAGTTCCGTGACACCGTAACAGTCCAGTTAACAGTATCCACATCCTCCCAGGCTAACGCGCTTAGTTCGCCGTGCCTGACGCCTGTATTTACCGCAAAGATAACCATATTCTGAAACTGCAGCGTTGGGCAGGCCGCAACCACTCGCTGATACTCATCAGAAGTAAGTGGATCTGGAACGGGCCTTTCTTTTGCAAGTGGGGTGATGCCTGCCATCAGATCGGTTTTCAGATAGCCACTTTTGAAAGCAAAGCCCAGCATCCCGCCAAGACATGCCATATAGCTATTAACTGTAGGAACGCTTCTTCCCTTTTTTGGTGGATGATTTAGGCCATGTCTGGTCTTCTGCCAGCCGTTCAGTAGCTCCTTCCTGGCACTAAGGATATCTTCAGTGTTCAGGCTACCGATGTACCTGTTCTCACCAATTGTTTCGATAGTGGTTGTGAGGTGGCAATCGTAACGCCTCAACGTCCCGAGACTAAGCTCCATCTCCTTAAGCCCAAGCCATTTCGATTTCAGTTCAAGTAGTGAGATTTGCTTTCTGACGGTACTGAATTTCTCTGAGTTCGATGAATCCGGGAATTGTGAGGCATAGTTGAATGTGCCTGTCTTTATCGCAAAGCAGACCGAAGCCCGAAGCTCACCTGCCATTTTCCTGTTTTTCGGCGTGTCAGGAACGCCGAGATTTTCCCTGACACGCTTCCCCTGATATATGAACCATATGCGTAACGATTCTCCATGAACCTCTACGCCTGTTGGGTATGCTGCCATAATCATTCCTCGTTTGATGTGCCAAAGGACATTTAAGCAGATATTCTCCGGCGTTTCGCTGGGCTTTGGTGCTCGATCCAGTGGTTTATCTCATCGCGGTTATACATGATTGGGCTGTTTTGCTTGGGTGCCATATCAGGTGAAACATGACGATAATGCTTTCCCTCCATCCAGGTTGACCGGCGGGCATGCTGAATCATGTGCTTTGACATGCCGGTTGTCGCAGTTAAAAGTTCCTCTGTGACCCATTTATTCGGTACCAGCTGAATAATGTCGCTCATGGTTTTCTCCAGGCAAAAGAACCCGGCACTATGGCCGGGAAAGGGGGATAACGTGGCAGTGCATTCGCACCCAATAGCCAGCTCATAACTGGCTATCAGTTGCGTCATGTGGCCGGTGGCTCAGGTAGTGGCTGCCAGTGGGTGATGTTCTGGATATCATCGAAGAAATCACCATCATCCCAGGTCATCGCTCTGTTCAGCGCCGCGATGTATCGGCTTCCATCGTCAGAACAAACCAGCACCTCGACATACTGATCTGGCATCCTGTCGCTACACTTAATCCAGTCCATAATCTCTCCTCAATGCATCTGCATGGCTCTCAGCCGTTTAATGTGCTCGCTCGTCTCCAGTTCGGCGCGGATCTGCTCCGCCTCCCGGTGGTCGAGCGGTTCGAAATCGTTATTAAGTCGGTAGATTGATGCGTAACCAATCCTGCCGTTTCTTCTGTAGCGCACGACATCATTCCTGACCCCTTCAATGATGACGGGCCACCCATGACGATCAGCGAATATCTGGCCGCGCTGGATTAGTTTGAACATTGGCTGACTCCAGATGCTGATGGTTAGCGTCAAAAACCGCTCTGGCAAATCCGCGAGGCGTGAGGGAGCGGAGTTGCTTGGTTTTAGGTGAGTTGCCGCCTAATGACTTCCACCCCCAAAAACAACCGATGTTTATCGGGCCTGGCCTTCTCTCAGGCATGACAAAACCACCTCCGGCCCAAATGCACGTTTTCTTTGTGTAACCGTCACAGACTGGCATTTTCGGATGATAAGATCCCTCGGCGGGGTGAAGATGTGCCCCGTATTCGTGTGGGTCAAAGTAATAATCCGGCTTGCGCCAGTGGGTCGACATTTTTCCCACCGGATTCTCCACCATCCACGCTGCGCCAAACCCCTCAGCCATTTTCTCCACCATCTGCGCATGCTCCACTGACGCCAGTGACGTATGCCCCTCATGCTTTGCGCCCGACACGGCTAAATCCGTGCAATCAGGGAAGGCGAAAATCATCTGCGGCTTGGGGATTCCTGTCAGCTCTGGCTTATATGGGAAATTCTGGCTAATCCAGCAATTCACGTAGCGCAGATTTTCATGCTTCATTTTGACGTGATAAGCACCGTGATTCCCCTCGTCAGCGTTAAAGCAGTAAACCGTATGCCCTGCCTCAGCCCATGGCAGGCCCATGATTCCAGAGCCGTCAAACAGTGACCAGATAACCATCATCCCGCCCTCTGCTTATTCCGCAATTCCTGCTCACCATGACAATCAACGCACATCGTGCATCCCGGATACGCTTTCCGGCGAGCCTCCGGCGAGCCTCCGGCAACTCTTCTTCGCACTCAACACAGTGCGTTGCCGATACCGCATCACGGTTAATCCGGTGAGCACTCAACGCAGCATTACGCTGCAACTCTTCGACGGCTGATGCGTCGTCTGCAAAATCTGCCATGGTCAGCGCTCCCTGAACTGTTCATTGATGCGGCTGACGGCAAACGCCAGCAATAAAAAAGGCCGCATTAGCGACCCGGTGATTTGTGCTGTCATGCGGCTCGATCCTCTTCCTGGTAGATGACCTGCAACTCCAGTTTCTCAGCTAGTGCCTTTTCCGCTCTGGCTCCGGGCGAAGATTCCCATCCCTTAAGCAGGTAGATAACATCAGCGCAACGCAGCATTGCCAGGCAGATGTCCATGTATTCGGCCTGTGAAAGCCCGTCAGGCAGGATTGCTGGGTTAAGTGCCACATGCCCACGGCCGGTAAGCTTTGCCGCGGTGAACAAGAAGGCCGGGCGGTTAAATTCGACCAGGCCGCTCATTGGACCGGCGATGTAAATTTTCATGACTCCACTCCATATCGACCCTGCATGCGGCCAATTTTGCTGATGAATCCAAGCTTATCGATGCCGATGGCGGCTATCTTCTGATAGTGCTTGTCGAGGATGGCTGGAACCACGGCGTTCCATTTTGGTTTTGGTCTGAACTTCATCGCCTGGCGGATTTCAGCCACGCATTTTTTGCACTGTGACCGGATAGCGTTTTCATCTTCTGGCTTCATGCCGCCTCCGTTTTCATCACGTCGATCGCGCAGCCTGGCAGCAACTGAACAGCCGATGTTGGGCATTGATTGCCCCAATGATCCCACCCCGGCGCACCGCAGCGGCTGAACAACTCGATGCGCGGCACGTCGCCATACAGCAACTCAAGCCGGTGGCGAACTTCCCACGGCTTTTCACTGTGGGCACCGAGCGGGCTGTAAACCACCTGCTTGATACCGGCATTCATCCTCTCAAGTCCCGCACCGCGGGTGGCGATCAGCAGATCTTCCGTGTTCGCCCGGGTGTGATTGCCTCCGTTCATGCGCGTTTCGGCGTTCAGCAGGTCGAGGAAGTCGTAGAAGTCAGTGACCTCACCATCGGCCAGCGCCGTGTTGATGCGACCCTCTGCCAGCTGGTTCAGCTTGACCCACGTAAAACCATTCATGGTGCGCACCGTAAATCCCCACGCCTCAGCCAGCTCAATGGCCTCCTGGTTGTGGGTGCCGGTGTACCACATCGCCAGCACGGAGTTTTCAGCGGCCAAATCCCATACTGCCAGGCGCTTGATGTCGATCAGCTTCATGGTGCCGTAATGGTTTTCCGCAGCGCCGTTGCTGATCGTGTTTCCGTAAGACCATGGCGGATCGGCGTAGATAAGAGAATATTTGCCGGTCATGCCGCCTCCCACTTAGTCGCCGCGCCGGGGTCTTCCCTATCCCACCCGTTGCGCTCCAGATTTGCCTGCAGGCGACGATCTCCTACCTCTTTGATGCTACGACCAGTAATTTCCGCAACTTCCTCGTTGCTGTGGCGCCATAACAGCGCCAGTTCCTCAGCCGTCCATTCACGCATAATCTTTCCTCCTGACGCGCGGGTCAGTGATTTGATCTTCCATCGCACTGAGGCCAGGGATCGGCCTGTCGCCTGAGCTATCTCTTGCGGACTGAATCGCCCCAGGAGGAATAGCTCTGCCTGCGTCCATTCACGACCGCGCGGCCTGACCATTAGCGGTATCTTCAACAGGTGGGCCATGCTGATGATGGCCTTCTCGGTGCGCTCCAACTTCTCTGCGATGACCGGGATCGGCATGGTGCTGCCGACCTCGTACAGGAACAGCTTCTCCCATGACTCCCACAGGGTGTATTTCATTTCGACCCCGCGGCTATTTGATGATGAGAGAGGGTTTGCCAATCTTGATGCGCGCGCCGGGGATATCGATTCCGGCGTCGAGCTTATGCTTGATAGCCAACTTGTCCGCTTTGATGGTGGTTTCATATTCGACATATTCAGCGGGTAGGGCGGCGGCATCGGTAATCTCAACTGACTTCGACGGCGCCCGGATGGTTACCTGGTGGATGCCAGCTTTGATGGTAGTCTTGCCTGCAGTATCGAGAGACCGGGCAACATACTCCTTCATGCTAACCACTCGGTTCTCTGCAGCCTTTGCACGCTCAGCCAGTTTGCGGGACTCCTCCTTAAGAGTCTCCGCATAGGCCTGCTCGTTTTTGCAGGCCGCCAGGATCTGCTCCACTTTCGCTTCAAGCTCCCATTCGATGCCGTCCAGGGTATCTGCGATTAGTTCCGGGTCCATATCGGCGTCGGTCAGCTTGGCGAAGTCATTCGCTATCTGGTAGAGAGCAGTCATTGCGCCACCTCCTCAAGCTTCATTTTGCACTCGGCATAGATGGCCTGTACGTTCTGCTGCAGCTTCATGCCGGCCGTCATTCTGTAGGCCGCCTGGAAGTGCATTTTCAGGTCGTGCATGGTTTCAGCGCGTTCCATTTCATCGCACAGCGCCGACACCTTGTCGTGAAGTTCTTGCTTTCTCTGCTCTTCAGACAGGATTACTTCGCTTTCTGGCGTGTGGGTCATAACCGGCTCCTGGTGGATTCCCTCATCTTCGTTGATGACGTGGATCGCGTTATCCAGACGCTCAGCGCGGGGCCAGTATTTGCTGGCGCGCTTAACGATGGTCTTGCGCGCCATTTCCTCCCAGAAGTTCTTCCATGGGCCATTCTTGGCCTTACTGGTAGCTTCCGTCGCCTTAATCTCAGCCAGGCTCATTTCTTCCGTCAGGTAGTCACCATCCGGGGTTTTCACTGTGCAGTAGCCACCAACCACCGCGCCTCGGTCACCGAAGGCGTTATATTTGTGGGTCGGCGCAGTATCGAGGCCATTCGACTCGTAAGTGTCGTTTGAGTAGACCAGTTTGCACTGGCCCCACTTAATGGATCCGGTAGCCTGTGCGAGATGAAGCAGGCCCATATAGCTGATATCGAGACACACCATGCCGTCGCGCGGCACCAGATAAGCCAGTTTGCTCGCCGGGTTCAGCGTGATGCCGATGGCGGCCACGTTGATGATCGCGTTCTGCGCGCTGGCCGGGTTGCTGATTGCCGTTGTAGCAAGCCTGTCGTTTCGCTGAAATGCCTGAATTGCGAACTGGCTTTCTTTCGCCCACGTTACGGACTGATCGGTGACCGCCCCGGCAAAGAGCGGCTCCTGCTGTTTAACGAACTCAACGATGCTGAAGCTCATCATTTACTCCTGATAATTTGTTTTCAGAACGGGCAGCCTGTGCGGTGCTCCCAGTCGTGCTCCGCCTGGGCGTAGGCCACTGCCGAAACGAAGTCGTTGTATTCCTCGGCAGCTTTATCGCTGCGAAGTCCTTCGTATGGGCTGGAGTCGATCGGTACGGAGAAGTGGAAGAGGCCGGACGGCTCTTTTGGCATCATGTCGATGATTTCCTGCGCCCGGTCGTCGATCCACTTCTCTTTCTCGTCGGTTAACTGCTGCTCGACCCAGCGACGATCCTCTATGTGGTCGTATGCGCGATATGCGGCCATGGTTAACTCCTGAAATCTGCTTGTGCGACACCCGGCACCGATTGGCTGCCAGATGTGAAATGGGGTGGGGTATTACTGGATTTCGCGGACTACTTCGAAAGCACCGCATCGGGAATTTCCTGATGCGTCCTCACTGGTTACCGGAGCGCGTACAAGAAATGCGCCCATATCTCCCCAGTCTCGCTGCAGGCTCTTTTTCGACGGTTCTTTTTGGCCCAGCGCTTCGAACACTGCGGCTCGCTCAAGGTCATATTGAGCACGACCATCCATCACGAAATATTCAAACTTCTGCATAATCACCTCAGTGCTGAATTGGTTGGCCGGTGCCGTCGAGCAGCACGTCGATCACACGATCGTTAACACGGATGATTTCTGCGTCGGTGTGCAGATACACCCATTTGCGTTCGTGGATGACAGCTGACACACGGTAGGTGCGGCCTTCATGCAGCGCCATCATTCCAGGCTCGATACACTGGCGAATGATGGGGGTGGTGCCGTAGTGGGCAATCATGATTGTTTCTCCACCTGCTCAAGTAACCCGGCAAACGCCATCTGCGCCCGGTCTAACGTGATTGACTCGCGAGGTTTATCGACCGATGAGAGTTTCCACTCGTTCTCGTTTAACTTCGATGCGGTGTACTGCTTGCCGTTGTGGGTGACTGTCATGAGGCCTCCCGGTTGCGACTCTCGGAATCCTGCTGGAATGCAGTTCGCATAAACTCTTCGCTGAACTCCATTTCGGGAGCCTGGACGAAGGCGATATACGCCTCTTCCTGGCAGTTGGTGCAATAACCGGAGCGGATAGCACATCCGCAATTTTCACAATGTCTGGACATAATCATCTCCGCGCTTAAGCCGCGCCGCTGAACGTAAAAACCCCTGCGCCTGGATGCGCGAAAACTTACGGGTGGCGGTGGATGGCCGCCGTCTCATAACTGAGTCGCCTACTTGAAGCGACTGAGGTATGAAAAAAGCCGCTGGTTAGGCGGCTTCGCGATGATTGGTGCCGGGATGTTTAGCCACGCCCGGCGCGTGATTTCCTTTACTTTCCACAGTCAAAGGAATGCCGTAGACTGCTGTTTCCACAGTCAAAACAAGGAAATAAAATGTCAGATACAATTGCCCCTAGCACCAATCGCTCTGGTGCCGCGCAACAGGTTATTATCGAGCTGATCCGCGCTGGTAAAATTACATTTTACGATGCCGAAACCACCGCAAAAGAAATCAACGAGCTCTATTCGAAGCTGCTTGACGGGTACCGTGAAAAACACAACAGCTAATCACTGAATAGTGACTCAAACGCCTCCCGGACGGTTTCTGCTACTTGCTTTGCCGACTCCGTCCGGTCATCCGCCATCAGATTTACCCTTTCCCGTAAGGCCGTAGCCAGCGACTCAGCTGCAACCGCCTGCACACTTTCGTGCATATCAATTAATTTCATACCCACCTCTCTGTTTGTTTACCGTCAGCCTCTGGGGAGCTGGTTGAAATGCTGACGCCGTGCATCGCGTATCTTCTCCAGCTCGCAGTTCTTCGCTGACTGGTGATACTTGCTGATGTGGCAGACCGGTGTGCGTGGATCGAAGTCTCTACCGCATACCGGGCACTTGATGATGTTCTTCATGGGCCACCTCACTATCAGGTTTGAATTACGCATCGCTCTCGCAAAAGCGATCTGTAATTCGCTTGTGAGCAGCATTGCCGTTCATCCTGAACCCGCCGCGCTCCCGACGCAGGATTTACTGTCGCGCCGTTCGACTGACCGAAACGCTGTGTTGTTTCGATGGGCTTATTAAAAACCATAGTTGTTTTATCGTCAACAACAATAGTTGTATTTAATGGCGCATTGGTTTTATTTGGTTGTTTTAAAACGGAATTTATTTTTCATTTCAGTGGTGGTATGTTTAAAAAAACATCAGAAGGGGTGAACCATGAACATCAACGAAGATAATGCTGGCCTGATTCTCAACGCCTTAGGGCTGGCGGTGGTGGATCTGATAATTAGCGGCACCCCGATCAGCAGGGATAACCTGGTGGAGAGGCTGGAGCGTACCCGGCATGAAACCAGCAATGTGATAGGAAAGGGGGCGAACAGGGATGCGGCAGAGTTGGTGCGGAAAGGGCAATAAAAAAGCCCGCACGGGCGGGCAGGTAGTGTTGCGATAGTTATTATTATCAGCTTCAGGCTGGATAGTTATCGGCAGAATGGGGGGATAGCTTTATGGGTGGGCAATAAAAACCCGGCTCGGTGGCCGGGTAAGAGGGATTCAGAATTTATGCAGCCATTCCTGCGGCCGTAAGCATATGTTCGAAGTAAACAGACATTTCCTCATTACTGAGTAAGTTAAACATTCTATCTGCATAATTATCAACAAGGGCTAGTTGTTGCGAGTGCATGCGCACTTGAGACATATCAGCAGCATAAACAAGGAATGTATTTACTTGCCCGCTCCAGATAGTCTTGGCCGTGCTCATTGTTATCGCCTTGAATGCGCTATCACCAATTTTTTGTTTTGCATTTGTAGTCCTGAGATCTAGCGTTTCAGTAAGATGATAAACACCATTTTTCAGTAAAAGTTCGGCATACAAACCCTGTTGAGCAGAGAGAGGGTACCCCTGAACAACCTTGTGATCGTTAAGGTCATCAAATCCTTTCCCCATAATCCCATAGTGAGAAAACTGATTCTTTAGCTCAGTGATTATTCTCTTCTGGGTAATCGGCTCCTTTTTGTTAGATCTCTCAGGTGTTATGTAGGTTTTGTTCAAGAATTCTACATTACTTTCATACTCGTATTCAGTATTTGCTGAAAAATTACCTGTATTAGAAAGGCTTATGCTTCCCTGGAAAAAACTAACAGCCTCTTCAAGCGTTAATTTTTCGGTTAGTAGGAATTCTAATCTTGACTTTAGATCCTCAAGATTTTCCATGCTAAACGTTTTAGTTATCGCTTTTATCTTTGTAGATGTTTCAAGGACCCGGATGTCTGGGCCGCCTGGTGTAGCTACAACAAGACCAATATTGATAGATTCTGCTCGAACTGGATTTGGGGTAATCCTTATGATGCTGTAGTTATATACTGTCATCTCAACACCTCTTTCCGAACAACATCTATTCGCGTTTGCCTATTGTTACTCGCCCACCATGACGTTAAAGCCGATTTTTGAAGGGGGTTGAGCCAGGATTCTGGCATATCATTACATATGGACTCAATCGTTCCTGGCTGAATTCTTGAAAGCTTATCAAGTATAGCTAGGCCTGATTCTCTACAGGAAGGATGATCTCCTGTCAACTTTCTAATGCTTACCCACTTATCGGTTGTCGGGCACCCATAAGGCAGCAGCGCGTCACCAGTTCTATTTGGCCACCCCATCACCAGTGAGGAAAAACCAAAATCAAAAGGCTGGACGATCACATGTCCATCACGACCAACAGAATACAGATAGTTCGACAAGTTCCTATCGACATTGAATATAAACTGATCAAATGCGTAGATAGCCCAAACCTGATTCTTAAGAGCTGTCGACGTACACAAATGCTCTGCAAAGGTTATTTCATCCATCGGAGTGGAGGTAGCAGACAAATCATATCTCGACCCAAAGTAATCAACTCCAGTGCTCTCATCATGAATTATTTTGCAGTGCGGAGTTGCTATACCACACATGTCAGCAAGTTTAGTGCATAGCCATTCGCTTGCCGGTACTAGCATTGGGTTGTGGGCAATCTTGGCTAGGGAATCGGCTCCATCTTGGCAGCATTTAACTGCATATTCCCATCCATCAGTTGCAATCACAGTGTGTCTAAGATGAGCGGTCCTTTTTCCTAAAACAGGACGCATACTTACTACATCTAAGCCAAATAAATTATCTTGGTCAGTAATCTGTCCTTCACTCTGATGATCGTCCTGCATCATTTCCTCGTGAATGCAATTAATAGGTAGCTTACCTTTTCGCCTAGATCTTGATGTTCGCAATCGCAGTTGCTACCAGCTATGCGCCGACCAGAACACCTTGCCGAAGCCCCAGCCTCAAAGCTTGTTGTAAGCAATGGACTCATGGATCAGCGCCTTACCCATGATGTACAGCTGGTCCTGATTTTCTTCTGTCACATACCAGTCTTTGTACGCCGGGTTATCGGAAAGTACAGCCAGCTGCAGGCCCTGCATTTGCAGGCGCTTGACGTGGAAGTGCTGCCCGAAGACAAACGCATACACCCCGTCAACCTTGAAGTTCCTCACTGAAACGTCGAAGAAGAGGCGATCGCCAGACTGTATTGTCGGGCACATGCTGTCGCCATCAACAGTCATTACCTTCACATCATGCTGAGTGCGGTTTCCAAAGAGGGATCGCGCGTGCTCAGTAGTGAACTCAATGGCGTGCAGAACTTCTACAAATTCCGAAATCATGAAAGAGCCTGGCCCCGCACTAACAGTCAGGTCGAGAACGTCGACGCGGAAAACGTCAGAGGCCGGATGTGCTGTTAAAGCGGCCACTGGGTATTTTGCGCCGTTATGCATAGATCCTTCGCCTGAGCTAAGCCAGTCAGGCATTACCCCAAGAGCGTTAGCAATATCAACAAGCTTGGTGGTCTGATTGGCCTTGCCAGTTTCAATCTTCTGAATGGCCGCTTGGCTAACCCCAACCAGATCCCCGAGAGCCTTTTGAGTAAGCCCCCGCGCAGATCGCGCTTCTTTAAGTCTTTCAGCAAGTGTCGTTTTCATAATTTCAAATGTACAACCGTGGTTTTAATCCATCAAACGAAAATGGTTGTTGACTAAATACAACCATAGTTTTATTCTTCTTTCATATTCACTACGGAGGTTGTTATGAACCCAGTAATTAAAACCGCGATCAGTATCGTTGGTTCTCAGAAAAAACTGGGCGATGCCTGCGAAGTATCACAGCAGGCCGTTTACAAGTGGCTGCACAACAAAGCAAAGGTCTCCCCTGAGCACGTTGGGAGCATTGTAAGCGCCACCGGTGGGGCGATTAAGGCTCACCAGATTCGCCCAGACCTGCCGACTCTCTTCCCGAAGGTCGAGCAGTCAGCAGCTTAATACCCAAAGCATTAACCGAACGGCCCGGTATATGGTCGGGTGCCCGGCGTGGTCAAGGTTGACTGTCAATGGTGCACGATAAACAACACCAATAAACATTAACTATTTCAAACAAATGGAACGTATATGCACTCACTTACTTATCAACAGAGTATCGGATTTTCTCCGGGCGTGATGATAAATCGCGCTCAGCAAAAACAAGAAGATAACCACGACGCGATCCGCAATGCGATCCGCTCATGGGCAGCGTCTCAGGGTCAGGACGTGGTGACGATGCTGATCGTCAATGAGTACCGGGAGCAGGGCGGGGTGGATATCACATTCCCCAAAGATGTAAGCAGGCAGCGCCAGAAGCTGTTCCGCTTCCTCGATAACCGCTTCGACTCCGAGCAGTACCGCGAGAACGTGCGCCAGCTGACACCGGCAATCATGGCCGTTCTGCCTATCGAGTACCGCACAAAGCTGATTGGCGCTGACTGCAAACTGGTCAGGCTGGCTGAGGCTGAGAAGGAAATATCGGAAGCGAAGCAGGCCGTCATGCTGGACGCACCAGAGCATCAGAAGCTGAAAGAGGTAAGCGAGGGTATAGCTGCACTGTTCAGGCTCATGCCGGACCAGGTAGGCCCGCTGATGACGATGGTCACATCAATGCTGGGAGTTATGTGATGGGAAGTATCAAAAAAGCGAAAGCCCTTGAAGCGGTCACTTCAAAGGCCTTCTCAACACTGTGTTACGTCAACACATCCAACAGGAGTCAGTTTAATGGTTAAGCGCAGAAAGTACCAGGAAAAAGAGGAACGACGCCATCCAGATTCACCAGACGGTCTTATCGTAGCAGCGTCCAAGAACCAGGCATTCGCAGAGCGCCTGATTGGAGTTATCCGCATCGCAATGGCTAAGTCAGGGGTGAAGCATGGGCGTCGTTAAGTTAGCGGACTACAGGCCGTCTGAATCGGCCGTGGAGCGTCAGGTGGCAGATCTCGATGATGGGTATACCCGCATCGCTAACGAGCTGCTGGAAGCGGTTATGGCTGCCGATTTAACGGCTCGCCAGCTGAAGGTTGTTCTGGCGGTGATTCGCAAAACCTACGGGTTCGGTAAGAAGTTCGACCGCATCACCAATACCCAGATCGCGATGATGACCGGTATACACCACACCCACGTATGCAAAGCCAAAAACGAGATGATCGCCATGAGCATCATCGTGACAAACGGCCATGCAATTGGCGTGAACAAGATAATTTCTGAGTGGAATTTCGAGGTTAGCCAAGTTAGCGAATCATTAGCTAAAACGGCTAACAAAACATTAGCCAAGTTAGCTAATGGGTATAAGCCAACTCAGCTAAACACAAAAGAAACTATTCAAAAGAAAGAAAAGAAAGAAACCCCCTTACCCCCTGACGGGGGCGACGCTGGAAGTGAAAAACTTACAGCCAGAACCAAAGTCAGCATCGACTACGAATCCTTCCTGGCAGCCTACAACACCGAAGTTGGCGAAAGGCTCCCACACGCGGTTACGGTCAACGAGAAACGCAAGCGTCGTCTGAAGAAAATCATCCCCCAGCTCAAGACGCCAAACGTCGAAGGGTTCAGGGCGTACGTCCGGGCGTTCGTGCATCAGGCCAAGCCGTTTTACTTCGGGGATAACAACACAGGCTGGACAGCAGACTTCGATTTTCTGCTGAGAGACGACACGCTTACCGGAGTTCGGGAAGCAAAATTCGCTGACAGGGGGATGGCATGAGACAGGATATCGAAGCAAGTGTGATTGGCGGGTTACTCCTCGGCGGCCTGACCCCGTCCGCAAGTGACGTTCTCGCCCGGATGGAAGCGGACGCTTTCACAATACCGGTCTACCGGAAAGCCTTTGAGGTGATCCGCAAGCAGGCCCGGAACCGCAAACTGATTGACGCCCTGATGGTTGCCGAAGAGTGCGGTGACGCGCATTTCGCTGACATCATGGAAACGGCCAGATCATGCCCCAGCGCCGCCAACCTGCGCGGATACGCCGGGATGCTTAGCGATCAGCATCAGCGCCGCATGTTCCTGAGCGCAATCGACGAGCTGCGAGGCGACGTGAGCAACGGAACGCTGGATAACGCAGCCTCGGCAATGGACGAGCTTATGCGTCGCCTGAGCATCATCAGGAAGCCCAAAACTGAGGTTGCCCCGGTACGGCTCGGTGATGTGCTGGACGACTACACCGACACGCTGGAGAACCGGCTGAAGAACGGCGATGAGTCCGACACCCTGAAAACCGGAATCGACGAGCTGGACGCCATCACTGGCGGGATGAATGCGGAAGACCTGGTGATTATCGCGGCTCGCCCGGGCATGGGTAAGACCGAGCTGGCGCTGAAGATTGCGGAAGGGGTGGCAAGCCGTCCTATGCCTGGCACCGACAGTCTGCGTGGTGTGCTGATTTTCAGCATGGAGATGAGCAACCTGCAAATTGCCGAGCGCAGCATTGCCGGACGGGAAAATATGTCCGTCAGCGTTCTGCGTAACCCGTCAAACATGGACGACGAAGGCTGGGCGCGGGTTTATAACGCCATCTGCCACCTGAAAGACCTCGATGTCTGGATGGTCGATGCGTCGAAACTGACCGTTGAAGAGATCCGCAGCATTGCCGAACGGCACAAGCAGGAACATCCGTCACTGTCGCTTATCCTGGTTGACTATCTCGGCCTGATATCCAAGCCGAAAGCCGACCGTAACGACCTGGCGATCGCCCATATCTCCGGCAGCCTGAAAGCAATGGCGAAGGATTTAAAGTGTCCGGTCATCTCTCTGAGCCAGCTTTCCCGTTACGTTGAGAAGCGCCCAAACAAGCGCCCGACCAACGCCGACCTGCGCGACTCCGGCAGCATTGAGCAGGACGCAGACAGCATCATCATGCTCTACCGCGAGGCTGTGTACGACGAGCATTCTCCGGCAGCGCCATATGCCGAGGTCATCGTGACCAAAAACCGCTTCGGTACGCTCGGCACCGTTTACCAGAAATTCGTGAACGGTCACTTCATGCCATGCGATCAGGACGAAGTTCGCCGTATCTCAACCAGCAAGCCATCTACCAGCAAGCGCTACACGAAAGGGGCTGACGTATGAACACAGCAATGCAAATCATCATGAACTCAGATTATCGCGAGTTCCCTGAAACCCTCCTGACGCTGGAGTTATGCCGCGCCACTGCCCGTGCTGACGGTCGCAAGATTGGCGAATCACTCCGGGCCTGCGCAAAGGTGAAGGCTCGCCAGGCGAAGAACCGCAATCTCTACAACACGCTGATCGAGATGTCCCGCAGCCAGTTCCCGGAAGTGCAGATGACCCGCATCCGCGGCTGCGTAGACCGGATGGAGAAGGCGCTGAGCCGTGAAGTCGGCAACATGACCCTGACCGAGGATAACTTGCGCGAACTGCGCGGGGAGGCTGCATGAAACACTCCAGCCAATACGCTGAAATCATCCAGTACATAACCAAACACCCCGGCTGCTACATGTCTGATATCCGTCGCGACACATCCATCCAGAAAGGGGCGATAGCTTCGGCGTTATGTGAACTCACCAGGGTTAAGACTCTGCGTCGCGAGGGCTTCGAGAAGCGATACCGCTACTTCATTGCTCGCCCGGAAAGCCTGCCAATTATCGGGCCGAAGCGGATTCCAAAGCAGCCAAACCGTGACACAGCCAACCCTTTAACCAACCTATTCAATCAGTGCCTGGCATCAGTCAGGGGCGGGAGAGCAGAAGTATGAGCGTGAAACGTTATAATGTTGAGCAGGCGGCGCCGCAGTAACAACAACAGGCCTCTCCGGAGGCCTTTTTCTCGCGTTGATAATTCAATATCAGTGAGCGATAATAACAACGCACCGGCCTGAACACCCGGTGTCCCCTGCGCATATAATGGGGACGTTATATGCGACCACAATCTGAACATCTTCACCTGTCACCGATGCATAAATGCACCGGCGATTTTCTGCATTCTGCGTTACCTCTCGGGGGTGGCGTATGAAGCAGCCAATTTTCTACCTCCGCGACGAACGCGTTCGCAATAACCTCATCGACTACATCAGGAAGCTGCCCGTTAACGACGCTATGCCGCTCGTGGTGAAGTTTTCTGAGGCTGACCGCACTCTCGCCCAAAACGACCTCTTCCACGCTCTCTGCGGCGATACAGCGAAGCAATTGCAGTGGGCTGGCAAGTCACGCGACCTCGCTTCCTGGAAAGTCCTGTACGTCTCAGGCCATGCCATTGCTACCGGAAAGCCGGGCGAAGTAGTGCCGGGTCTGGAAGGGGAGTTCTGCGCCATCCGTGAAAGCACCGCTAAGATGGGCATCCGCCGCATGACCAGCCTCATCGAATACAGCCAGGCGTTTGCCGTGCAGAACGGCGTGCAGCTCCGCGAGGTTCGCTACTCAGGTGATTACTTCGGGAGGGTTGCGTAATGGCTAGTCCTCTCGCTCGCATCATCACCAATGAAATCTACCGAGTCCGGACACGCCGCAAGCGTAAGCCGGAACTCAAACCATCCGAAATCCCAACCCTCAGGGGCTACACCGCCCGTCTCGTCGATCAGAAATGGCTGCGCCTGGCAGCAAGGAGGAATCATGCGTAAGCCAGCCCGCCGCAAGTGCAAAGTATGCGGAGAGAAATTCATCCCGCAATACGACAACATCCGTTGGTGCTGCCCGGCTCACGGCGCTATCTACGCGCTGGAGCTGCGAGCTAAGGAGAAGATTAAGGCTGAGGCGAAGCACATCAGGGAGAAGCATCAGGCTGAGAAAGAAAGCCGGGATCGGCAGGCCAAAAAACGCCTCGAGGTTAAGCCGCTAAGTTACTTCGCAAAGCAGGCGCAGCAAGCGTTCAACGAGTTTATCCGGTACCGGGATCGGCATCTGCCGTGCATCAGCTGCGGTCGCCACCATGACGGGCAATACCACGCAGGACATTACCGCACGACAGGCGCTAACCCTGAGTTGCGCTTCAATGAGGATAACTGCCATCGCCAGTGCGCCCCCTGCAATAACCACCTCTCCGGTAACCTGACGGCATATCGCCCAGCGCTGATCGCCAAAATTGGTCAGGCCCGTTTTGAGGCCCTCATGGGCCCGCACGAATTACCGAAATGGAAGCGTGACGACTACATCCGGATCCGCGATGAGTATCGCGCAAAACTCAAAGAACTTAAGCAGCAGGAGGCAGCATGAGCACAGAAACCGAAATAGAACTGGGTAAGGTTGTCGCATTCCCGACAAAGAATAACGACCTGCAGGATGGGTTGGTAATTCAGCGTGAAGGCCAAAAGGTGATGTGCATGCATTCCGCTGTTTGGGTGAACGAAAAGGACAGGACGCTACGCTGCCGTAAGTGCGAAACGTTAATTGACCCCTTTGACTACCTGATGACGCTCTGCGACCAGGAGTCTCGCTACTGGGAAAGCGTTAAGTATCTTCGCCGGGAAGAAAAGCAGCGCCGCCAGAATATCGAGAAGCTGATTCAGATCGAGAAGAACGCCAAATCACGGATCCGCCGCGCTGGTGAGAAGTCACCGCTACCGCTCTGGCAGAACGAGAGGGTAGAGGAATGACCCGTGACCAGATAGCCCGATACCAGGCCGAAAGCGTCATGCGCGCCAAACAGCCGCCAGTAGCAAAGCACAGCCAGACCGAAACCAAACAGCCGATTAAGGAAGCCGCATGAACCTTGAAAGCACAGTGAAATTCCATTCTCCTAAATCGCCGCAGCTGTCGGACTCTCCAAGGGCTACCGCGTCTGATGCGCTAACAGGTACTGATGTCATGGCGGCGTTCGGAATGGTTCAAAGCCGCTCTCCCCTTGGATTCAGTGCTTTTAGCGGAAAGATGGATCTGAGCGATGCCGATAAAAAGAAAGCCGTTCAGCTGCTAATGCAATACGGGCTGAAGCACTGCGATAAGGTTGCTGCCTTCCGAAAGATCGAAGCCAATGTTAAGGGCAAGGTTCTGCAAACGCTCGCAACTTTTGCGTACCAGGATTATTGCCGCTCGGCCGCAAGTGAAGTCGCCTGCTCATGCTGTAAAGGGCGTGGCGTAATCAGGAAAGAGGCGTTGGTGGTTAAGCATCCCGGCTGCGGAGAGAAAACACCGGCAAAAACAGCTAATGAACAGGTAGAAGAGACGTGCACCAAATGCAGAGGGCGCGGAGTCATATCAACATCCTGCGTTAAGTGCAGAGGAAGGGGTGTTGCAATGGATCGCAAGAAGTCAGAGGAGCAGGGCGTGCCAGTTATGAGCGCATGCCGCCAATGCTCAGGAAGAGGTTACGAGCGCCTTCCTGCGTCGTCCTGCTACCGAGCCATCTGTCAATTTACTGATGCCATATCACCTGGTGTATGGGACAAGGCCGTTAAGCCATTCTATGAGGCTCTGATTGCCGAGATTGAAAAAGCGGAATCCTCAGCAAATGCGATTTTATCGAAAGTTACCAGCAAAGTTTGATTCCGATAACGATTGCAGCTTGCACAATGACGAAAGTTAGAATATCATCGCCCTAACACTATAAATCCGTGAATTGTTACGGTAAAGAATTCAAGCCTGAGGTTAACGCCTCGGGCTTTTTATTTGCCTGTAGCTCAGTGGAAAGAGCAACCGCCTTCTAAGCGGTTGGTCGCTGGTTCGAATCCAGCCAGGCGAACCAGAACCCACTACCTGGGACTATAAGCGCATAGCGCAACGCAGCACCCATCGATTGGCGTACCAGAACCCGCCTTTTTTATTCAGGCCGCAGGCAATCACCCTCAAATGCCACGTAGCCCTCGTGTCTGACGGCCTTCTCTACACATGGACCACCTATGTCTGAACCTCTAACCATTGCTGGCGGTGTAACGTCCGCAACAATCGGAGTGACGTTCGCATCTCTGTTCCCCGAGGCAACGCCCGGCGTAATGCTGTGCGCGCTGGCTGGCGCAGCAATGTACGTTCTGACATCCGATCCACACCAACTGTGGAAGCAGTTCCTGTTCGCCGTCATCAGCTTTGTCGGCGGGGTATTCTTCTCGGTGCCTATGGCGAAGATACTGGCCGGGGTGATTAACACCGCCCTTGGCCTGTTGCAGCCACCAGTAAGCATCGAAGTATCCCCGAACATTGGCGCGCTGGTTTCCGCTTCCATCTCTGTCGCAGTCCTGCTTCGCATCCTCGCAAAATCAAAACGGGGGAAAATGCCGGGACTGGAGGAGGAAGGTAAATGACATGGCAAGCCATCGTTCTTGATGTAAACGCCATTATCTGCGCACTGATCGCCATCAGGCTGATGTTCTTCAGTAAGAGTGGGAAGAGACACCGTCCTGCTGTGGCATGGATGGCGTACATGATGATCCTCGCAGCTGGATTTACGGCGTTCCGCATCCTCTACGGCAAATATCTGCAGGTTGACCCGGGCGAGCTGATGCTGAACATCGCTATCTGCATCGCCGTGTGGCGCTCCCGCGGCAATCTCGCAAAAGTATTCCAGAAGGCCGGGCAATGACTAAAAATTTCAAATTCTCTCAGCGCAGCGAGAACAACCTTAAAGGCGTTAACCCGACCCTGGTGAAAGTGATCCGCCGCGCGCTGGAAATCACACCGGTAGACTTCATCGTTATTGAAGGTCTGAGAACGCAGGCCCGACAGAAAGAACTGGTCGCCACCGGGAAATCTCAGACGATGAACAGCCGTCACCTGACCGGTCATGCCGTCGACATCATCCCGGTTAACACCACCTGGAAGATTGAAGAGTTCAAGCCTTTGCTCAAAGCGGTTAAGCAGGCAGCTGACGAACAGGGCCTGAAACTCCGCTTCGGCATCAACTGGAAAAATGACCCGGCGCTGCCCATCGAAACCAAATTCATCGACGCGCCTCACGTTGAGATCCCCGCATGAACATCAGCCTGAAGTCGCTGATTGTGCCGGGAGTGATTCTCCTGCTGGCGCTGGCGTCGTGGCTTTCGTATGCCAGCTACAAGAGCGAGAGGAAGCGCGCTAATGACGCCGAGCAAAGCCTCTCACTGGCTACCGCCACCATCACCGACATGCAAACCCGTCAGCGTGATGTCGCTGCACTGGATGCCAAATACACGAAGGAGCTAGCTGATGCGCAAAACACCATTAGCGATCTGCGTCGGGATGTCGATTCTGGCGCTAAACGGCTGCGTGTCGCCGCAACCTGCACTGGAGTGCATCAAGCCGCCACCGCCTCCGGCATGGATGCTCTTGCCGAGCCCGAACTTACTGGAGCCGCTCGACGGGATTATTTCACCCTCAGAGAGCGAATCGCCAGCGTCACAAAGCAACTGACCGGCCTGCAGGAATATGTCCGGACTCAGTGCCTGAAATAATACGGAGGTGAGCATGTATTCGTATGGCGAAAGACCGCCTACGCATTCCCCACTGCAATGCCGGGGTCATGCATCCGTTACCACATGAATAACCAAGCCTCGCAATAGCGGGGCTTTTTTATGCCTGCAGCAAACCCGCGCATCTCACGCGCATTCCATCACGAGAGCCTTTCAGTAAGCGAGCCTGAGAACAGCCGTTATAGGTGGCGACCTCTCTCGGGCGGCTTTTCTGTGAGACAGGCTCACTTTCTAAAAGGTAAAAACGCTATGAATAATCCGTCAGTTATTCCGGCCTTCGACTTCCGCGAAATGGTTATGCCATCTAACGGGAAGGTCATCACTACATCTGTGAAGATTGCCCGCTATTTCGGGAAGGCGCATAAGAACGTTCTGCGCACTATCAAGCGGCTAGAGACTGATTGCACATCTGAATTTAACCGGCTCAATTTTGAGCCCGTTGAATACCTCGATAAAAAAGGCGAGATGCGGCTGATGTACAACATCACGAAAGACGGATGGATGATGCTTGTGATGGGCTTCACCGGGAAGGCGGCGACCGCGATTAAAGAGCAATACATCGCCGCTTTTAACTGGATGGCTGAGCGGTTGAGTCGGCGCATGGCGATGGGTGAAGAAATGCAGCACCGCTACGCCATCAAAGAAACCCGCTCAAAGCTGAAAGGTACGATCGGCAGCCGATTGATGAACGAGCGGAAGAAAGAGAAGCGAGTTCTGGCCGTTGAGCATGAGCACATCATGCAGGTGACTCAACCAGACCTGCTGATCGGGTAAGCCATTCCAAAGCTCATCTCTGGGTGGGCTTGATAATGGCTATAGCGGATAAATCGGGGATAGGCCCTATAGGGGATAAATCACAGCCTCCGCACGCGGGGCTTTTTATTGGAGCCAACAATATGCCAGCAGCTATCCCGCGCGCCTGCCGTAAACGCGGGTGCTCCGGCACTACCACAGACCGTTCCGGCTACTGTGATGACCATCGCAACGAAGGCTGGCAGCAACATCAGCGCGGGCAGAGCCGACATCAGCGCGGCTACGGCAGTAAGTGGGACATCATCAGAGCCCGCATCCTGACGCGTGATCGACACATCTGCCAGCAGTGCCTGCGCAACAGCAGACCACGCCCAGCGGAAACGGTCGACCACGTTATCCCGAAAGCTCACGGCGGCACCGATGAAGATCGGAATCTGGAGTCTCTTTGTTACTCCTGCCACTACCGTAAGACAGCCAAAGAACGGCTGAACCGCCAGTAATCAAAGGTAAATTAAAATGACTGAGTCGTTAAATGATTCAGGGCTGCCGCGCGCCTGTCTTAAAGACATTCCCGGCTACCCAGGGTATCAGGCGAGCGATGACGGATTTATTTACTCTCTTCGCTCAGGCAAGCCTCGGCAACTCTCAATGCGGCTACATAACGGCTACTGGCATGTGAATGTTAATACCGGCTTTAGCCGAGCGACGAAAGTTAAAAAGCAAGTGCATCAGTTGGTGTTGTTTGCATTCGCCGGAGTTAAACCATCGGACATACATGTTACTCGTCATCTTGATGGCAACCCGCTAAATAACAACAGGTCAAATCTTGCATGGGGAACACCCAAAGAGAACGCCGCCGATAGTCTTAACCACGGCACGGCTGTATGCCTCAGAAGAGGACAGAGCGCCTCGGCCACAAAGTTAGCACCAGCGACCATCGTGAGCATTGAGCGAGACGCGAAGGCTGGAATGAAACTGGTCGATGTTGCAAAGCGCTATGGCGTCACACATACGCACGTACGCCGCATCAGGGATCATGAATGCCACCCTGACATGTGGTCAAGGGGATAGGGCGGGTGAAAACTTCAGGGCATTTGCCCCAAAGGACCGCCGCCTAACCTCTTTTCACATCGCCGCAGGTTAGAAACCTTTTTTATGGGTGCCCCCAAAGTACCATTTTACTGGAGTTTTCCCAATGTCCGGACCACCGAAAACCCCGTCACACCTGGTTTTGGTGAGGGGGAACCCATCCAAGCGCCCGATAAACCAGAATGAGCCTAAGCCGGAGAAAGGGATACCCAATACTCCGAAGCACCTCGACAAGATGGGTAAATACTGGTTCCAGCAAATAGCGCAGGAGCTGGACAATATCGGCGTACTGACGCAGCTTGATGCGAAGGCGCTGGAGCTGCTGATTGAAGCCTATACCGAATACCGGCGCCACTGCGAAACGCTCGATACGGAAGGTTATACGTACCGGGTGGAGACACAAACCGGTGACGTAATGATAAAAGCGCATCCGGCAGCCGCGATGAAGGCCGATGCCTGGAAGCGAATTCGCGCCATGCTGTCAGAGTTCGGTATGACCCCTGCCTCGCGCAGCAAAGTTAACGCTGGCGGTCCTGATAAGGTAGATCCGCTGGAAGAATTCCTGAAAGCGAGGGACTGATGGCTAAAGTGGCAGACGGAATCCGCTATGCCGAGCGCGTGGTCGGCGGAGAAATTGTTGCGTGCAAATATGTGAAGCAGGCCTGCGCCCGTTTCCTTGATGACCTGCAGGAAGGGGAGAAGCGCAACATTTTCTTTAGCGAGAGTCGCGCGCAGCACATCCTGAATTTCTACAAGTTCGTGCCGCATGTTAAAGGCGACCTGGCCGGTAAGCCGATTGAGCTGATGGACTGGCACATCTTCATCCTGATTAATATTTTTGGCTTCGTTGTTCCGCTGGTAAACGAGCAAACCGGGGAGCAGGTGCTGAGCGACAAAGGCCGCCCGGTAATGGTAAGGCGTTTCCGTACGGCTTATAACGAGGTGGCGCGTAAGAACGCCAAATCAACGCTCTCATCTGGCATCGGACTGTATATGGCCGGCGCTGATGGTGAAGGCGGCGCTGAGGTTTACTCAGCTGCAACGACCCGCGACCAGGCCCGCATCGTATTCAACGACGCAGTAAACATGATTAAGCAGTCACGCGCCGCGCTGGGCAGGCTGTTTGACTACAATAAGCTCGCGATCTTCCAGGAGCGCACGGCCTCCAAGTTTGAGCCGCTTTCCAGCGACGCCAACAACCTGGATGGCCTGAATATCCACTGCGCGATCGTGGATGAGCTGCACGCGCACCGCACCCGTGACGTGTGGGATGTTCTGGAGACCGCGACCGGCGCCCGTTCGCAATCCCTGCTGTTCGCCATTACCACGGCAGGCTTTAACCGTGAAGGTATCTGCTATGAGCTGCGTGATTACGCAGTAAAGGTGCTGAGTGGCGTGGTAGAGGATGACACTTTTTTTGGAATTATCTTCACGCTCGATGAGGGAGACGAGCCGTTCGACGAAAAGGTGTGGCAGAAAGCCAATCCGGGGCTGGGTATATGTAAGCGCTGGGATGACCTTCGCCGCCTGGCGAAAAAGGCGCAGGAGCAGGTCTCAGCCCGCAATAACTTCTTTACCAAGCACCTGAATATCTGGGTAAGTGCCGAATCGGCCTGGATGGATATGATGAAGTGGGAGTCCTGTGAGCCTCTGGCGCCAGTTCATGAGCTGAAAACCTATCCAATGTGGGCAGGTGTTGACCTGGCGAACAAAATCGATATCTGTGCGGCGGTAAAAGTCTGGCGCGCGCCCGCCGGCCATGTACATGCGGATTTTAAATTCTGGCTGCCGGAAGGTCGCCTGGAGCGCTGCTCACGGCAGATGGCTGAGTTGTACCAGAAATGGAGTGACAGCGGACACCTGACGCTGACCGATGGCGACGTGGTGGATCACGCTGTTATCAAAGAAGACCTTCTGGCGTGGATTGCTGGTGAAAACCTGCGTGAAATTGGATTCGACCCATGGGGCGCGACGCAATTCAGCCTTTCTCTGGCAGAAGAGGGCGTGCCGATGGTGGAGGTGGCGCAGACGGTCCGTAACCTGTCAGAAGCGATGAAGGAAACTGAGGCACTGGCTTACGCCGGGCGCCTGCATCATAACAATCACCCGGTAATGACCTGGATGATGAGCAACGTCACCGCAAAGGTGGATAAAAACGACAACATCTTCCCCAACAAATCGACGCCGGAGGCGAAGATAGACGGCCCGGTTGCCATGTTTACCGGGCTCAGTCGTCTAATCCTCAACGGCGGAGAAGAGCCGCAGGATTTAAGCGGCTTCTTTGATAATCCGATAATGGTAGGTTTCTGATGAAAGAGAACAAACAGCCCGGCAGGGTCAAAAGCGCGCTGCTGAACTGGCTGGGCGTGCCGATCGGACTGACGACGGGAACCTTCTGGCAGGAATGGATGGGCATGAGCAGTAGTGGAAAGGTGGTGTCGGCTGATAAAGCGATCCACCTTTCTGCCGTCTGGGCCTGTGTCAGGCTGCTGAGTGAGTCTGTATCCACGCTGCCGCTAAAGATTTACGCACGGCAGCCGGACGGATCACGCAAGCCCGCCACTGACCATCCGGCATACCAGGTTCTTTGTCGCCGGCCAAACCTCGAAATGACACCATCCCGTTTCATGCTGATGCTGGTCGCCAGTATCTGCCTGCGCGGTAATGCCTTTGTCGAAAAGAAGATGATCGGTAATCGCCTGGTGGCACTGGTTCCGCTGTTGCCTCAGAACATGGTGGTTAAGCGACTGGATAACGGCAGCCTGGAATACACCTATACCGAAGTGGCAACGCAACGCGTTATCCCGGTAAAAAACATTATGCATATTCGCGGGTTTGGCCTGGATGGCATCTGCGGCATGATGCCGATGATGGCCGGGCGCGATGTGATCGGTTCGGCTATGGCGGTCGAAGAATCGGCAGCGAAGATATTTGAGAATGGGCTGCAAAGCTCGGGCTTTTTATCAGCAGAGGCAGCGCTGGATGCAGAGCAGCGTGAACGGTTGCGTGGTTATATGCAGGCATTCACTGGCTCACGCAATGCTGGACGGATTATGGTCCTGGAAGGCGGTCTGAAATATCAGAACGTCACCATGAACCCCGAAGCGGCTCAGATGCTGGAGTCCCGCGCGTTCAGCATTGAGGAAATCTGCCGCTGGTTTCGCGTGCCGCCGTTTATGGTTGGCCATGCTGATAAACAGAGTAGCTGGGCGTCGAGCGTTGAGGGAATGAACCTGCAGTTCCTGACAAACACGCTGCGTCCGTTGCTGGTAAACATCGAGCAGGAGATTTCCCGCTGCCTGCTGGATGGTGATGATGACCTGTTTGCTGAATTCTCCGTTGAAGGGTTGCTTCGTGCTGACAGTGCCGGACGGGCCGCTTACTACACCACGGCGCTTCAGAACGGCTGGATGTCCCGCAATGATGTCCGGCGTCTGGAGAACATGCCGCCGATTGAAGGCGGTGAGCTTTATACCGTTCAGCTGAACCTGACGCCGCTGGAAGATTTGAAGCAGAACAGCAAGGCAGCACAGGCCGCACAGATGCGTAAGCTGCACAGCTACCTTTTCCCTGACGTACCTTTCGAGCAATCCCCGCTGAAACAGGCGGCTTAGGAGCTATCCCCATGACACTGAAAAGCCTTCCGGAAGCACCGGCGGGGCGGCCTTCTGCACTCTCAAAACGGGATTTGCCGTCCGCCACCATGGAGCGCTGGAACGGCGGCATCAAAGCCGCAAACACTGATGAAAACAGCATCTCTATTTTTGACGTTATCGGTGCCGATTACTGGGGTGAAGGCGTAACGGCCAGTCGTATCGCCGGTGCGCTCCGCTCAATGAATGGCGCTGACGTGACGGTGAATATCAACTCGCCGGGCGGCGACATGTTTGAAGGCCTGGCCATCTACAACCTTTTGCGCGAGTACAAAGGCAAAGTCACCGTGAAGGTGCTGGGGCTGGCAGCATCTGCTGCCTCCATCATTGCCATGGCCGGAGACGACGTGCAAATCGGACGTGGTGCCTTCCTGATGATTCATAACTGTTGGGTCTATGCGATGGGCAACCGTCATGACCTGGCGCAAATCGCCGCAGACATGGAGCCTTTCGATAAAGCGATGGGTGACATCTACTCTGCGCGAACGGGACTCAGTAAGGAAGAGGTGGCCACGATGATGGATGGCGAAACCTATATCGGCGGCAGTGATGCGGTTGATAAAGGTTTTGCCGATCGCCTGCTTTCCGCTGATGAAATTTCTGATGACGACGACAGTCCGGCGGCAGCATTGCGCAAGCTCGACGCGTTGCTGGCGAAAGCGGATACCCCGCGCTCTGAGCGTCGCAAACTTCTGAAAGCTTTAACCGGCAGCAAGCCAGGCGCTGCTGCCGATCATGATGGTACGCCGGGCGCTACCGAAGAAATCAACCCTGAAAATATTGCACAACTTGAAAACGCCCTGGCGGCGTTCGGCAAATAAGGAAAAACCATGTCTGAAGTTAACGATTTACTGAAAAAAGTCTCCGCTAAGCTGGAAGAAGTGTCCGGCACCTTCAGCCAGAAGGCCGAGGATGCGCTGAAAGAGGCTAAAAACTCCGGCCAGCTGTCTGCGCAGACCAAAGAAGCGGTGGATAAAATCGCTACCGAATTCAACGCTCTGACTGAAGCCAATAAGTCTCTGAAAGCGTCTCTGGGCGAACTGGAGCAGCACGTTGCCAGCATGCCGCTGAACAACGCTAAAAAGGTGATCGAGACCGTTGGCCAGACCGTTATCAGCAGTGAAGCGCTGAAAGCGTTCGCGGCAAGCGTTGAAGGCGGGAAGCGCGTCAGCGTTCCGGTGAATGCTGCGCTGATCTCCACTGACGTGGCAACCGGCGTGGTTGAGCCGCAGCGCCTGCCGGGTATTGATACCGCGCCGAAGCAGCGCCTCTTCATCCGGGATCTGATTGCGCCGGGCCGCACCTCTGCACCGGCCATCTTCTGGGTGCAGCAGACCGGATTCACCAATGCGGCGAAAGTCGTGCCGGAAGGTACCGCCAAACCGTACAGTGATATTCAGTTCGCCACGCAGATCACTCCGGTGACCACCATCGCGCACATGTTCAAGGCGTCCAAACAGATCCTGGATGATTTTGCACAGCTGCAGTCCACTATCGACGCTGAAATGCGTTACGGCCTGAAATATGTCGAAGAGCAGGAGATTCTCTTCGGCGATGGTACCGGCGCGCACCTGAAAGGCATCGTCCCACAGGCATCTGCTTATGACGCTGCCTTTACCGTTGAGCAGCAGAACGGCATCGATGATCTCCGCCTCGCAATGCTGCAGGCGCAGCTGGCGCGCTTCCCGGCTTCCGGCCACGTCCTGCACTTCATCGACTGGGCGAAGATTGAACTCACCAAAGACACGCTGGGCCGCTATATCCTGGCGAACCCGGCGGCCCTGACCGGGCCTACCCTGTGGGGCCTTCCTGTGGTGGCGACCGAAGCTGCAGCATTCCAGGGCAAATTCCTGACCGGTGCATTCAACGCCGCTGCCCAGCTGTTCGACCGTGAAGATGCCAACGTGGTGATCTCCACCGAGAACGCCGACGACTTCGAGAAGAACATGATCTCGATTCGCTGCGAAGAGCGCCTGGCGCTGGCGGTGAAACGCCCGGAAGCTTTCATCTACGGATCCTTCACTGCGCCTGCTGCTGGTGGCGGCGCGTAATCCTTAACGGCGGCCTGCGGGCCGCTTTTCGTTTTCCTTTAAGGAGACAGCCATGAAGCTGATCGCTATCAAGCCCATTTACTTTGAAGGCAATGTACTTACTGAAGGTACTGAGTTCGAAACGCTGGAGCAGCATGGTCGCGAGCTGGTGGCACGCGGTTATGCCTCAGAGCCCGGTGCCAAAAAAACGGAACCGGATAAAGACCCCGATCCAAAAGGAAAGAGCAAAGGTAAGTAAGGAGCGCGCATGCTTACTAAAGAGCAGGTGAAGCATCACTGCAATATCGAACAGGACTTCACGGAAGACGACGCCTGGATCGATACGGGCATAAAAGCTGCGGAACGCTACGTTGAAAAATGGACCCGCCGTCGGCTTTATGAAAAAGCTGATGATCCGCTTTTTATGGCCGATCCCGACGCGCTGCTTTATGGCGAGGATGTTGAAATGGCTATGTTGATGCTGATTGCCCACTGGTACACCAACCGTGAAACGGTCAGCACCGGCAGCACGACATCTGCGCTGGCTTTCTCTACTGAAGCACTCCTTCAGCCCTACCGGATTTATGGCCTATGAAAGCGGGACGTCTGCGGCACAGGGTAATCCTTCAGAAACCGGCAACCGGGCGATTACCGTCCGGACAGCCTGCAACCGGCTGGGTGGATGTTGCTTCGGTTCGGGCAGAAGTCGCGGATGTATCGGGCCGGGAGATGATGGACGGCGGCGCAGAGTTGAGCAGCACCACAACCCGGATCTGGATGCGTCGTTATCCAGGCATTCCCGTAACCACGGGATGGCGAGCCGTTCATCTGCCGCCAACCGGAGGCGGTGAGATATATGACATCAAGTCGGCTATCTCAGCAGAGAACGGCACCAGGCTCGAATTGCTTTGCGAGAAGGGGGTGAAACAGTGATTTCAACGAGTCTTGATTTTTCCGGTCTGGCCGATATCGCGAAGGATCTGGAGACGCTCAGCAGGGCTGAAAATAATAAGGTTCTGCGCGATGCCACACGTGCTGGTGCAGAAGTTCTGCGACAGGAGGTAGAAGATCGTGCGCCCGTCCTTACCGGGAAACTGAAAAAAAACGTGGTGGTGGTGACCAAAAAGGGTCGCCGCCGCGGCGAAATCGCTTCCGGCGTGCATATCCGGGGCGTTAACCCGGACACCGGCAACAGCGACAACAAAATGAAGGCCAGCAATCCGCGCAACGCTTTTTACTGGCGCTTCGTTGAGCTCGGTACATCGAATATGCCTGCGCACCCCTTTGTTCGTCCTGCGTTTGACGCCCGGCAGGAAGAGGCTACGCAGGCAGCGCTGGCCCGCATGAATCAGGCCATTGATGAGGTGCTGGCGAAATGACAGAGGCTGACATTTATCAGCGGCTCAGAGCGCTGGCAGGCGGAAATGTTTTTCCGTACGTTACGCCGCAGGGTACCACGGCGCCGTGGGTGATTTATCTGCTCCCGGGTTCAGTCAGCGAGGATGTTTTCTGCGGTCCGGCAGAAACAGCAAGCACGGTTCAGGTTGATGCCTGGGCCTCGTCGATTGATGATGCCCGGGCGCTACGTGATCAGGTTAAAGCGGCTCTGGCCGATCTGCATCCTGTCGGACTAAACGAGATTAACGACTACGAGCCGGATACCGGGCTTTACCGGGCCACGCTTGAAGTTCAGATCTGGCAATAAATCATCATCACATTAACTCTGCCGCCTCCAGGCGGCTTTTTTATATCCGGAGATCACTATGTCCTCTAAGTATGAAAAAACGCAGGGTACGAAAATTAACATTTCGGAAAATCCTGCAACCGAACCAAACCCCACTGGCGCCACCTGGCAATCCATCAACTGCTCGACCAAGGAGCTTAGCTACACCGGTGGGCAAAAGTCAGACATCGACACCACCACGCTATGTTCCACCGAGCAGGAAATGACAAACGGCCTGGCCGCGCCAGGTGAAATGACGGTTTCCGGGAACTGGTCTGCTGATGAAGAGGGGCAGAACACATTACGCACCGCTTACGACACTGATGCGTTGCACGCTTTTCAGGTGATCTTCCCATCCGGCAACGGTTATGCATTCCTGGCTGAAGTTCGTCAGAACAGCTGGAGCCTGGGCACTGCCGGGGTGGTGACCGCATCGTTTACGCTGCGCATCAAAGGTAAGCCCGTCCCGATCGTTCCGGCACCTTCTGCAGGCTAATAACAGCGGCGAAAGCCGCTATTCCTGATTACAAACTGAGAAAAAATGAAATGGGAAAACAGGTTTCACAGAGTTCACTTCGCTCGCTCGCGTTGGCACCTATGGCAGGCTTTCGCACAAAAATCGTCACCGTTCCGGAGTGGGAAAACGCCAGGGTAAAACTGCGTGAGCCATCAGCGCAGGCCTGGCTTGAATGGCAGCAGGTGCTTAATCCGATGCAGGGAGAAAGCGAGCCAGAAAATCTGACGGCGGCAGAACGTGCGCTGCGCAACAAGAGCGCTGATGTGGTGCTGTTTATTGATGTGCTACTGGAAGAAGATGGCACGCAGGTCTTCAGCGAAGAGGATAAGCCGCAGGTCGAGCAGTTTTACGGCCCGGTGCATTCCCGTCTTCTCAAGCAGGCGCTCGACCTGACCACTTCGGCGGCCGAGGTGGAAAAGCTGTAAGCCAGCCCGGCACGTTCTTCCTGATGACGCTGGCGCTCCGTCTGGGGCGCACTCTGCATGAACTGAAGCAAACCCTGACGGCCAGGGAGTTGCGCATGTGGATCGAATTTGACCGAATCAATCCAATTAGCGATCGGCGCGGCGATATTCAGGCGGCGCAGATTTCCGCTGCCGTGCTTAACTCGCAGGGTGCCAAGGTCAGCATGGATGATGTGATCCTTCAGTGGAGCGCTGAGGAACAGGAAGAGGAAGGCGCCGGGCTGGAGGGGTTCTTTGCGGGACTTGCGGGTTAATAGACATTATTGGTGTGAGGCGCTTTATTTGTTTAACCTCGCGCTCCTGAGAACTTTTGCATAATTCACAATAGTTAACAGTGAAAACATAAACCCGCTTTGGCGGGTTTTTTATTGGGTGAAATATGGCTACTCTGCGCGAACTGATAATTAAAATTTCAGCTAACTCACAGTCATTCCAGACTGAAATAGCTCGTGCTTCGCGCATGGGGCAAGACTACTACCGCACTATGCAAAGCGGTAGCAGACAGGCTACAGCTGCAGCAAAAGAGAGCGAGAAAGCTTTATCTGATTTAACAGATGGATTTGCTTCGGCAGGAAGAGCCGCTGCTACCGCTACGGCAGCATTTGCTACTGGCAAGATTATCCAGATTGCCGACGAGTGGAATTCTGTAAACGCTCGTCTTAAGCAGGCATCATCCTCTGCTGATGATTTTGCTGCATCTCAGCGCCAGTTAATGGAAATCAGCCAAAGAACTGGCACGGCATTTTCCGACAACGCAAACCTTTTTTCACGCGCAGCTGCTTCAATGCGTGAATATGGGTATAGCTCTGACGAAGTTCTGAAAATTACCGAAGCTGTTTCTACCGGCCTCAAACTTTCGGGGGCTAATACTCAGGAAGCGAGTTCTGTTATCACCCAATTCAGCCAGGCTCTGGCGCAGGGCGTTCTTCGCGGTGAAGAATTTAACGCCGTTAACGAAGCAGGTGATCGCGTCATCCGCGCACTTGCCGCCGGAATGGGCGTGGCCCGCAAAGACCTGAAGAGCATGGCTGACCAGGGGCAACTTACGATTGATAAGGTTGTTCCTGCATTAATGAGCCAGTTGGGCTCATTGCAGGGTGAGTTTGCCAGCATGCCGCAAACAGTTTCCGGATCCCTGCAAAAAGTCACCAACTCGTTCATGGCATGGGTTGGAGGTATCAACCAGGCTACTGGTGCTACTGATGCGCTATCTGGTGGTCTGGACGGAGTTGCCCAGACGCTTGATTCTTTGACCTCTTCGGCAGTAAGTGGCGCGCTGAGTGATGTTGCAGACAATATGTCCACGATCACAACGGTGGCGGGAGCGCTTGTTGGCGTCGGGCTGGCAAGATACCTCAGCGGAGTGGTAACCAGTGCCACGAGTGCAACAGGTGCACTAATTTCAGCTGCGAAATCTGAGGTTGCTCTCGCTGTTGCACAGGACAAAGCTGCTCAGTCTGCTGTTGCAGCTTCAAGGGCTGAAGTTTATCGAGCCCAGCAAGCTGTTCAGCGAGCGCGAAGTGCGGATGTGCAAGCCGCTCAGCATGAAAAAATCGCGGCAGCTGAGGCAAAAGTCACCGCAGCCCAGACCAGGCTCACTGCCGCTCTTGCAAGTGGCACCGCTACAGAAAAAGTCAGGGCCAGAACAGCGCTTGATCGTGCGCAGGCAGGGCTGGTGGCTGCAAAAAATGCCGATGTCCAGACTATTGCTGAAAGACGACTGGCTTCTGCTGAGGCTGCCAGAGACCGGAACCTCGCAAATCGTGTTACCACCCAAAGCAATCTCAATAGTGTGACATCTGTGGGTACTCGCCTTATGGGCGGTGCCCTCGGGCTTATTGGCGGCGTGCCGGGGCTGGTTATGCTGGGGGCTGGGGCCTGGTATGCGATGTATCAAAATCAGGAGCAGGCTCGCCGTTCTGCTCAGGAATATGCCAGTACGATCGATGAAGTTAGTAAAAAGTCGAGGGCAATGACTCTGCCTGAAGCTTCAGATAATGCAGAGAAAACTCGTGCCGCTCTGAATGAACAGAACAGGCTGATTGATGAACAAAAAAGCAAGATTGAAAGCCTGAAAGAGGAGATAGCTGGTTATCAGTCAGTGATCAGTAACCCTGGTCCGACTACCAGCGGTGGTTTCATGATTAACCACCTGACATCTTTGGATACTGTGACTCGTGGGCTGGCTACGGCTACAGAGCAGTTATCTGTTGAGCAAGAAAGGCTTGCTCAGATGCAGGAAAAATCCGCTTCTATTCAGCAGGTTCTTGAGGGGCTTGAGCATCGACGGGTGGCACTCATCCGAGAAGAGGCGGCCAATCAAAACCGGGCTTATCAATCTCTCCTGCTGATGAATGGGCAGCATGACGAATTTAACCGTTTGCTGGGGCTGGGTAATCAACTTCTTATGGCCCGTCAGGGGCTGGCGAACGTTCCAGTAAGGCTTCCTCAGGCAGATCTCGATAAAAAGCAAACCGACGCTCTTGAAAAGAGTCGCCGGGATCTGGAGCTGTCACGACTGAAGGGTGAGGCTAAGGAGCGCTTACGGCTGAGTTATGCCGCAGACGATCTGGGTTTAACCAGTGACCCGCAATTCCAGACTGCCCGTCAGGAGTTGATTAATAACGGTCTTGCGGAATGGCGCAATAACGAGGCCAATAAACCTAAGGCGAAAGGGGTTAAAACCGAAGGCGAAAAAACAGAGGATGTGTATAAGCGCCTTATAAAGCAGCAAAAAGAGCAGATCGCGTTACAGGGTCAGAATACCGAACTGGCGAAGATTAGATATCAGGTTAGCCAGGGCGAACTTGCTTCACTGACCGAGGCTCAGAAAAAGACTGTATTACAAAACGCCGCACTAATTGACCAGGTCAAATTGCGTGAGCAATTACGAAATTACGAAGCAAACCTTGCAGACAATAACGCCAGCGCCCGCGCAGCCAATGATGCACAGCTTCTTGGTTACGGGCAGGGCAGCCGATTTCGCGAGAGGCTTAAGGAGCAATTCAACCTGCGCAAGGAGTTCGAGCAGAAGAATACCGATCTTCTCCGCCAGCGTCAGGCTGGTGAAATCGACGAAACCTTCTATCAGCAGGGCCTGACACTTAATAAGCGCTATCTTGAAGAACGCCTGCGTGACCAAAATGGATATTTCGCAGCTTCAGATGCGCAGCGTGACGACTGGATGACAGGCATGTCCGAAGGTTATGCGAACTGGGTGGACGAAGCCACGGATTATTCTTCCATGGCCGCTGACGGCATGAAGCAGGCAATGGGCGGGGCGGTGACCACTATTACCGATATGCTCAACGGCAACGTTGATAGCTGGAAAGACTGGGGCGTTAGCGTGCTGAAGATTATCCAGAACGTTCTGGTCAACATGGCTGTTGCTAATGCCGTCAGCTCAATCGGATCGCTGTTCAGTTTTGGTGCTTCGTCAGCCGCTACCGCTACTGGCGGTACCGCAATTCAGAGCGCAGGTGCGAACTTCGCTTTCAACGCGAAAGGCGGAGTTTACGACTCTCCTTCGCTCAGCGCGTTCAGCAACAGCATTGTCGATACGCCGACTTTCTTCGCGTTTGCTAAAGGAGCTGGCGTCATGGGCGAGGCGGGGCCGGAGGCGATCATGCCGCTGACCCGCGCTGCTGATGGGTCGCTGGGCGTACGTGCTGTGAGAAATGGCGGCGTAACACCTGGCGGCGGCGGTGCGCCGCAGGTCAATATCCATATCGATGGCAACGGCAATACCCAGACTCAGGCGAGTGGGGGTTATGAGCAGTTCGGGCGTGAAGTGGGCAACTTTGTCGATCGACGTTATCGCGAGCTGATTGGGCGTGATATGTCCCCGGGTGGCGCGCTCTGGAATCTGGCAAAAGGAGGTCGCTGATGGCTCTTGAAACGTTCAGCTGGTGTCCACGAATCAATGCGGAACAGGAGGTAAATTTTCGCCGTCGTACCGCGCAGTTTGGAGATGGGTACCAGCAGGTGTCCGGGGACGGGATTAATCCCCGGTCGCAAAAGTGGAATCTTCAGTTCACCGGTACCGAAGCGTACATCGCGGCGATTAAAGCCTTTCTCGATCGCCATCAGGGTGTGAAAGCATTTCAGTGGCACCCGCCACTTGAGTCAATGGGGTTATATCGTTGCGACACCTACACTCCGACTTCGTTGGGCGCCGGACTCTTCAACCTTTCCGCAACTTTTGAGCAGGCTTATAAACCATGAGCTTAAACAGTGATTACCAGAAACTTGAGCCAGGCAATGAGGTCCGGCTTTTTTCTGTAGATGGCACGGCGTTCGGTACCGGAGAAGTGCTGCGTTTCCACAGCTACAACGTTCCGCATACTGAAGCAGAGATTGTGACGGCTGGTGGTGATGAATCGAAACTACCTGCCAAAAGCATCTGGTGGCAGGGGCAGGAATATAAAGCGTGGCCCTGTCAGATTGAGGGGATTGAGGCTTCCACCAGTGGGAGTAGCGCTCAACCGAAATTATCGGTAGCGAACCTCGACAGTTCCATCACGGCGCTGTGTCTGGCCTATGACGATATGCTGCAGGCGAAGGTGACTATCCATGACACGCTGGGTAAATATCTTGACGCGAAAAACTTCACTGGCGGCAATACGACGGCCGATCCGACACAGGAAAAGCTGAAGGTTTTTTATATCGACGCAAAGAGCAGTGAAACGAATGAGGTTGTAGAGTTCACGCTTTCTAGCCCGATGGATCTGCAGGGGCTGATGATACCGACGCGCCAGCTCCATTCTCTTTGCACCTGGTGCATTCGTAATAAATACCGTACTGGTGATGGTTGCGATTACGCCGGTTCGCGCTATTTCGACAAAAACAACAATCCGGTCAGTGATCCTTCTCTGGACGAATGCAATGGCACTCTGTCTGCCTGCAAACTTCGGTTCGGTGAAAATAACGAACTCTCGTTTGGTGGTTTTCCGGGCACATCTTTGATCAGGAGCTGATATGCGCCAGAAAACCATCGATGCCATCATGGCGCATGCTGCAGCTGACTATCCTCGCGAGTGTTGCGGCGTGGTGGCGCAAAAAAGCCGCGTTGAACGTTATTTCCCGTGCCGGAATCTTGCCGCTGCGCCGGAGGACAATTTTGTCCTTTGCCCCGAAGACTACGCAGCTGCTGAGGACTGGGGAACGGTGATCGCCATCGTTCACAGTCACCCTGACGCCACAACGCAACCGAGCGAACTGGATAAAGCGCAATGCGACGCAACGCTTTTACCCTGGCATATTGTGAGCTGGCCGGAGGGGGATTTACGCACCATCCAGCCGCGCGGAGAACTGCCGCTGCTGGAGCGTCCGTTTGTGCTTGGACACTTCGACTGCTGGGGGCTGGTAATGAGCTATTTCCGGCAGACCCACGGTATCGAGCTCCACGATTACCGGGTTGATTATCCCTGGTGGGAAAACGACTATCCGGACAACTTCTATCAGGATTGCTGGTATGAGTGCGGATTCCGTGAATTCGACGGACCACCGAAACCCGGCGATATGGTGATCATGCAGGTCCAGGCTGATAAGTGGAACCACGCAGGGATTCTGCTGGAAGGTAATATGCTGCTGCACCATCTTTATGGACACCTGAGCCAGCGCGTTCCATATGGAGGCTATTGGCAGGAACGGACAATGAAGGTTCTGCGTTACAAATCTCTGTGCTAATCTTTCGAAAAACGAAAGGAGATAGGGATATGAAAAAGGCTGTGCTGCTTCTATTCGCTTTAGGCATTGCTGGCTGCTCAACCACGGCGGTTAATTCTAATACCGCCAGGCAGGTACCATCGGAACGTATCTTGATGCAAGGGGCTGGTGACTCAGTTATAAGCATTACACGCGATAAAGGATGGTTTGCTGGTGGCGGGTGCTTTGTCGAAGTAATTATTGATGGAAAATCTTATGCCAGAATTGATACGGGTGAAACAATAGATATTAAAGTCGCTCCCGGTCGCCATATTCTAGGAATATCCGGTGACTCAAAAGGCAAGGGGTTATGCGCAATGCAAGTGGGTCAGCCAATAAAAGAAAGCTCTACTCAAATTAACAGTAAAGAGCACCAAAGATTTAGAATTACTGGTGATACCAACTCCGGTTTAGATATCAGACCAACGATGCTCTAAACCTTCCTAGTTAATGATTAGCCACCTCCGGGTGGCTTTTTTTATGGGTGAATACATGCAAGAAATCATGGCGAGAATTGAGCTTAGCGGTGTATTAGGCAAACAATTTGGTAAAATTCACGAAAGGTTAGTCACTACAAGTTCAGAAATTATTAAGGCGCTTTGCTGCACAATCGATGGCTTTGAAAAATATCTAAATACTAGTAAACAGCGCGGTTTGACGTATGCCATATTTCGTGGAAAGAAAAATATTGGTTTAGATGATTTGGGCTTTCCAGTAACAGAAGATGTTTTCCGCATAGTGCCGGTTGTAATTGGCAGTAAAAAAGCAGGTCTGCTGCAAACTATCTTAGGCGCTGTCTTGGTAGTTGCTGGATATGCACTGTCTGGTTTTACTGGAGGGGCCAGTATGGCTTTAGTTGCTCCAGGTGTTGCATTAATGGCTGGTGGTGTGATTCAGATGCTTTCGCCTCAACCTACAGGCCTGGCCAGCAAACAGGATGCCGATAATCGGGCCTCTTATGCCTTCGGTGGCGTAACGAACACCGCCGCACAGGGTTACCCGGTCCCTTTGCTTTACGGTAAACGCCGAATCGGCGGCGCGATTATTTCTGCCGGGATTTATGTCGAAGATCAACAGTAAATCAATTAACTTATTAGCTGAGAGACAGGAGAAAACTATGACTTTAGAAAGACGAGTTGAAGCGCTGGCAACAACCGTTGCACAACAGCAGGCGACTATTGTGCAGATGCAGGTAGTGATCGCAGATATGCAGGGAACGTCAGGAGCCGGTTGGCGCTTACGGGCAAATGGGGACGTATCTCTGGGTGATGCAGGAGTTTTCGGTGGAACGGTAACAGCGGCCCCGAATGAGGCCGCTAAAACTCATGAAGAAATATTCAATGAAAAGCTCGATTTAATTATTTCTTTGATGCCACCTCTAAAACTTTAAGGATGCGCGTGAACGCATCAATTGTGTGCGGATCATTACGTGCAGCTGATTCTGGGATTTTTGCTTGCCCTGCCTGATAGTTTTTAGTCAGGGCATCGAGTGCGCCTGGCCGGGCAATGTCCAGTAATTTCACAATGTCCGATAGAATCAGGCCAGTTGCAATTTCATGCGTAAGCAGCTTTTGTTTAAGCTCTGCCACTTCTTTTTCCAGTTCTAACATCGAACCCATTTACTTCTCCTTTTTCCAGAGGTAATCAGCCATTCCACCTGTTATGAGTTCACCAGTGTCCCACCACTGACGGGCTGAACCCACAACATAACCAGGTATTTAGATTTGTAACATCCTGATATTCGATCAGTAGCCACCTCCGGGTGGCTTTTTTTATGGGCGCAATATGGCAACAGCAACCGCAATAAAAGGCCGCAAAGGTGGTGGCTCTAAATCCCGCACGCCTACTGAACAGCCTGATGACCTTCAGTCTGTAGCGAAGGCCAAAATTCTGATAGCTCTGGGTGAGGGAGAGTTCTCCGGCCAGCTCACCGGTAAAAATATTTATCTGGATGGCACCGCACTGGAGAACGCAGACGGATCGCCAAACTTTAGCGGGGTGGTGTGGGAGTTTCGCCCGGGTAACCAGGCTCAGAGTTATATCCAGGGGATACCGGGTACAGAAAACGAAATCACCGTCGGTACCGAAGTATCAAGTGCCACAGCCTGGACGCGCACGTTTACCAATGCCCAGCTCTCGGCTGTTCGTCTTCGCCTGAAATGGCCCTCGCTGTTCAAACAGGAGAACGACGGCGATCTGGTCGGTAACTCTGTTAACTATGCGATTGACCTGCAGACCGACGGCGGAGCCTGGCAGACGGTGCTGAATAACAGCGTGACCGGTAAAACCACATCCGGCTATGAGCGCAGCCACCGTATCGATCTGCCTCAGGCGGGCAGCACCTGGACTATTCGCCTGCGCAAGCTGACCGCTGATGCAAACAGCGCGAAGATCGGCGACACGATGACACTTCAGAGCTTCACTGAGGTGATCGACGCCAAACTGCGCTACCCGAACACCGCGCTGCTTTACATCGAATTCGACTCAAGCCAGTTCAACGGCTCTATCCCGCAGATCTCCTGCGAGCCGCGCGGGCGCGTGATCCGCGTACCTGACACCTACAACCCGGAAACCCGCACTTACACCGGCACCTGGACCGGGGCGTTTAAGTGGGCGTGGACTGATAACCCGGCGTGGATTTTTTACGACCTGGTGGTTTCCGACCGGTTCGGCCTGGGTCACCGGCTCACCGCGGCGAATATCGACAAATGGACGCTGTACCAGGTGGCCCAGTATTGCGATCAGCCGGTACCGGACGGGAAGGGCGGCAGCGGTACCGAGCCGCGGTACATCTGCAACGTGTACATTCAGGACCGGAACGACGCCTATACCGTTCTCCGTGACTTTGCGGCCATATTCCGGGGTATGACTTACTGGGGAGGCGATCAGATTGTTGCCCTGGCGGATATGCCCCGGGATGTGGATTACAGCTATACCCGCGCCAACGTCATTGATGGCCGCTTTACCTACGCCAGCAGTACCACGAAAACGCGTTATACCACGGCGCTGGTGTCCTGGTCCGATCCCGCTAACGCCTACGCTGACGCGATGGAACCGGTATTCGAGCAGGCGCTGGTGGCGCGCTATGGGTTTAACCAGCTGGAAATGACGGCCATCGGCTGCACCCGGCAGTCAGAGGCGAACCGCAAAGGCCGCTGGGGCATTCTCACCAACAACAAGGATCGCGTCGTTTCGTTTGACGTTGGTCTGGATGGCAACATACCTCAACCCGGGTACATCATCGCCGTCGCTGATGAGATGCTGTCCGGTAAGGTCACCGGCGGGCGTATCAGCACGGTGAATGGCCGGGTGATCACCCTTGACCGCGCGCCGGATGCTAAGGCAGGTCACCGCCTTATTCTCAACCTTCCGTCAGGCGCATCTCAGGCTCGTACAATCCAGGCAGTGAACGGAAAAGCAGTAACGGTCAGCACCGCCTACAGCGAAACGCCGCAGGCGGAAAGTGTCTGGGTGGCGGAATCCGATGAGCTGTATGCCCAACAGTACCGGGTGATTAGCATCAGCGACAATAACGACGGAACGTTTACTGTTACCGGCGCGGCTCACGATCCGGATAAGTATGCCCGCATCGATACTGGCGCCATCATTGACCAGCGTCCGGTAAGCGTGATCCCTCCCGGTAATCAGTTCGCGCCAGGAAATATAATTATCAGCTCCTACTCGATGGTGAATCAGGGCATCAGCATCGAAACCATGCGCGCCAGTTGGGACCCGGCTCCGAACGCGATCGCCTACGAGGCTCAGTGGCGTCGCAATGACGGGAACTGGGTAAACGTACCGCGCAGCTCTACCACCTCGTTTGAAGTTCCGGCGATTTATGCCGGGCGTTATCTGGTGCGCGTCCGCGCCATTAATGCTGCTGAAATTTCTTCGAAGTGGGCCACTTCGCTTGAAGTAACGTTAAAAGGGAAGGTTGGCGCCCCGCCGGTACCTGTCAACTTCAGGACGACACCCTTACTTTGGGGTGTGCAACTGGACTGGGATTTTCCTGCAAATACAGCGGATACCCTGCAGACCGAGATTCAGTATTCCACGGATGCTGCCGGCACGAATGCGATGTTGCTTACGGACGTGCCTTATCCGCAGCACATGTATCAGCAGCTGGGCCTGAAAGCCGGGGTGGGATTCTGGTACCGCGCGCGCCTTATCGACCGTACCGGTAACCAGTCGGCCTGGACTGACTTCATCCAGGGCAGCAGCAGCTCGGTTGCAGCTGATTACCTGGTGGATATCGACAACCAGATCAAACAGACCGACGCCTACAAAAACGTCGTAAAAGAAATAACTGACCTGGGTGATGACCTTCAGTCAGCGCGCGACGACATCACCGCAGTCACGACAGAGTCGGCTGCCACAAAATCGGGTCTGGCGCAGGAGGTCACGGACCGTAAGAAAGCCATTGCCGACGAGGCAGCGGCGCGCGGTCAGGCGCTGCTGACAGAGAAGAACGAGCGCGTCGCGGATATCAGTAACGTTAACCAGACAATTCAGACCACCTCCGACTCGCTGGCGCAACAGATCGCGCAGATTTCGGCGGGCACCGGCTCCCAGTTCGACCCGGCCAAAATCTGGTATTTCGATTCTTCAGTAGAGGGCTGGACCGGGAACGGGGCGCCGACAATCGTTGACGGGTGGATCCGCCCGGCGAACCATGCCACCGATCCGTGGGTGGCGTCGCCAGGCTCACTGGCCATCAACTCCTCTTCCTATCGCTTCATTAAGCTGCGTATCAGGAAATTCGGTGCGCCGGGCTGGGCGGGCCAGCTGCGGTGGCGTGGCACTGGTGGCTTCAGTGACACCAATGTGTTCACCGTCGCCGAGCCTGCCTATGACGCAAATGGTATCGCCACGGTGGAGTTTGACAACATCCCCTGGCTGACCGAAACCACGATGAATCAGTTCAGACTGGATCTGTCCACTAAACAGGATGCGACGAACTATTATCTGATTGACTGGGTAGCGGTCGGGCGGCCAACGCCGGGGGCCGGGATGGCGGCGCTGCAGCAGGAAACGGCGGCGCGCGTTGCTGGCGACCAGGCGGAAGCCACAGCGCGCGAGACGCTGGCGACGCAGATCCGGGGAGGTTACACCGGGGATGACCCGTCGAAGCTAGTCTCGGGCCTGCTCTACACCGAACGCCAGGCGCGCATCACCGCTCAGGAAGCAGAGGTGACGGAGCGGAAGAAGCTGGAATCGACCGTAAACGATAACCGCGCAGCCGTTACTCAGGAGCTGGCGACGCTGACGACTGAGCAGGAGGCTCAGGCCACCACGCTTTCGGGACTGCAGGTTACCGTCGGCAAAAACACCGCAGATATCACTACGGTTACCAAAACCGTAGCTGATAACAACAAGGCGCAGACCACCGCGCTGGCTGCGGTGAAAGCCACGACTGACCAGAACACAGCGGATATCAGCACGGAAACCACGGCCCGTACGGATGGAGACAGCGCGCTGGGCCGCCGTATCGACAGTCTGAAGGTTGACGTGGACGGCAACACGGCCAGCAGGGATGCCGGTATTGTTGGCAACGTCACCAATGCGCTCGCCAACTTCATGGCTTTCTCTGATCAGCGCGTCACGTTTGCCGTTGGCGAAACGAAAACGATGGCCGAGATCACCGAGGCCCGGAAGACTGCCGCGGATGCAACCAGCGCTGTGGCCGAACAGGTCACGACGCTTAAGGCCACGGTTGAGCAAAACGGCCAGACCAACGCCGCAGCCATCACGCGCATTGATAAAGCCGTTACGGATCTGGAGAGCGCCACGGCGACCAGTATCCAGCAGGTGACTGCGTCGATTGGGCAAACCAACGCTAACGTCCAGACGACCAGTCAGGCTGTTGCTGACATCAACGGTAAGCTGAACGCGCAATGGGGCGTTAAAGTCCAGGTGGAAGCGAACGGTGTTAAACGCATCGCGGGTATCCAGCTGGGCATTGACGGCGCAGGGGCCTCAAACTTCCTGATTTCTGCCGATACGTTTGCGGTTTATAACCCGACGACGAACGGGCAGGAGCTGGTTTTTGCTTCGACCGGCGGCCAGATGTTCATGCGTTCGGTATTCATCCAGGACGGTTCTATCGACAACGGCAAGATCGGCAATTACATCCAGTCCAGTAACTGGGACGGGACCGGTAATGTCGGCTGGCATATCAATAAATCCGGGTATGCCACGTTTAACGGCGTGACCGTGCGCGGAACTGTCTATGCCACTAACGGGAGTTTTAAAGGAAGCATTGAGGCGACAAGTGGGAGCTTCAGGGGCACAGTTGAGGCGACGTCTTTTATTGGTGACGTGGCGAACGTGGGCATTGCGCCGGACGCTGCTGTTTCAGGTGCTGGCGCAGCATCAAGCTCGATAACCTTTACTGATTCTTCCTCTTCTCCGCTGGATAAATCAGCCCTTCTCGAGGCGATGGTTTTTGTATCATCCACCTCTGGCACCACGACGGTCGCCATCACCCTGAACATCAACGGTAATGTCCGTGACATGGGTTCTATCAGCGTGCCGTCAGGGACTGGAGGCCTATGGATAGCAGTGCGTCACGCTGTACGGAATCTTACTGCCAACGTGATTACAGGGACCATTACGGTTACTGGCACCGGCACGGCAAGTAAGCGCATTGCCGCTCCAACACTGACCATAACCCGGGGCACCGGATCCTTCTCCTGACCCTCATAACCTCAGACCATCAAACCCGGCTCCGGCCGGGTTTTTCATTTTAAGGACATCACGAATGGCAACGATTGATGACGATTTAGCTAAATCCGTCACGGAAGGTTTTCGCCAGGCGCAAATTGATATCGTCAACCAGGACCTGATTTTATCGGGCACCGGTGACGTCACCGTAACCCTTGCAGACGGTTCGAAAAAAACGGGGCCGAGCTGGTCGAAGCTGATCACCGCAGCTAACGCGGCAGGAACCAGCGCCGCCGCAGCCAAAACCAGCGAAACAAACGCTCTTGCTTCAAAAAACGCAGCAGCACAAAGCGCCACGAACGCGGCAACGTCTGAGGGTAGCGCACTCGCATCGAAGAATGCCGCCAAGACCTCAGAAACCAACGCGAAAACGTCTGAGACTAATTCCAAAACCTCAGAAACCAACGCCAAAACCAGCGAAACAAACGCCGCAGCATCACTTGCCGCCGCGCAGCAACTGACGTCAGTTCCTTATGAGGAGGCGCCATATCCTGACGTCTGGGCACCGCTCTCTGATGATCTGCGCCTGCTGGCGGGGTCTGCTCCTTATGACACGCTGACTATTTCAGGAAAAGTTCTTGAGCTTCCGTCAAAGTCGATGACATTTACCCGGTCAACGACCGCAACGTATTTCGATAAGTCTGGTGTTCTCAAAACGGCAGCGATTGACGAGCCTCGGTTTGAGAAAGAGGGGCTGCTGGTTGAAGGGCAGAGCACTAATCAAGTACTTAACAGTGAAGACCCGACTAAGTGGGCAATGACCGGTGGCATGACAACCTCAGTTATTACAGATGGAACCGCACAGGCTATCACTTTACGAGCATCACCAACTGTTTTAGCTCCCGAGCAGTCTTTAGCTAGCTCCGCCAGCCTCGCGCTGGCTGTGGGAGATACGCTAACACTTTCTTGCAGGTTTAAAGGAACAGACGCGCGTTTTCGCTTTAGATTTTTATTAGAAGGCGCGGTTTTTGGTGATGTTTCTTTCGATTGTATTTCTGGTGAAATAGCCTCACAACCAACGGCAGGAATAACAGCTACAACTACATTGGCGGGAGGTGATGGATATACGTATGCTACTGCCACGTTAACGGTAACGACTGCTGGCAATTACATTGGACAGTTCCGAAGTTATTATAAGGCGGGAGCCCTAGGCAATAACATACCATTAGGTACTACTTTTTATTTACAAACAGTACAGGCTGAAAAAAATGCGGTGGCAACCAGTTATATTCCAACAGGAGCAGCGGCAGTTACGAGAGCGGCAGATAGTGTAACTCTGCAAGCATCGGGAAATTGCGGGCTCAGGCTAACAAGCGATTTAATTCAACGTAGTGTTTCTTTCGAATTGACTGTTAATAGCTGCGGCCTAACAAGTGGCATTCTGGATGTACTCGAAACGTATGGAGCAGCTTATGACAAGATTTTGCGACTTTCGATTGCAGGAAGTTATGCGCTGGCAACTCACCGCTCAGGCACACTCACTGCCATTTCTGGAACCTATCCTTTTTATCGTAAAACCGTAGCGCATACATTGGACGGTAACGCAGTAGCTATTTATTTTGACGGTAAAAGTGCCCGCCGCGATGCGGCACCATACTCACCTACAGCTGCCGCTCAATACCTAAAAATTTCGTCCAATTCTGCGGTTGTTTACCACATACGTAACCTGCGTATCTGGCATCGCGTCTTAACTCCAAATCAAATTAATGGACTCCGCTGATGAGAGATTTATATCTGCGCTTTAATGACGCCGACGAAATGCGCACGCAATTAATCGCGGCGGGGTTTGTGGATGATGAGGGGCAGGGTGGTTTACATCACCCCGATATCAGCCTGGATATCGTAGGTGTTATCAATGTTCCTGCTGAAGTTATCAATCCCGGTGAAGAAAACGAAGTTATCAATTACACCACCGAACCCGGCTATCACGTCAATTTGCGGGTCATGAATGACTCGCTCGATTTATCCGGGCTGAACAACTTTGTGGTTAACCCGAAAACACCGGCTCGCGTGTGGGCATAAGGAGATAATAAATGGCTCTGAGAAATGACAGCATTAATCTTACTTCAGCGGAAGTGTCAGGGTTAGGGAATAGCGCCACACGGAATGTTGGGTCAACCTCCGGAACTGTTGCCGCTGGTGATGATACACGTCTGAATACGGTTGAGGGTAAGTCTGGTGGTAGCATAAGTGGCAACGTAAAAATTACTGGTCACATAACGATTGATAGCCCTACTACTCAAGGGGCTAGCAATTTTCGTTTCACTGATACTGGTGGGTCATTACAGCTCAACTCAAACGTAGACCAAACAGAGAATGGGCCCCGAAGAATATACCGTGTTACTTCACCTGAAAATAAGGTTTTTCTGGAGGTTAATGGTGCATTCCGGTGCAGGCCTGGTATCGATTCTTCGGGATCAAATCCAAATAATGGGTTTAACATCAATTGGGTAAGTGGTAGTGGTGCTCATTTGTGGATTGATGGATCAAATACGGGCGCAATTAATACGACTCCAGTATCTGACAAATTCTTGAAGAAGAATATTCAGTACAGAAATGATACTGAAAGAGCACTGGAGGAAGTAAGCCGCTGGAAGGTGGCAACATTTAAATATAAAGCCCGCGGAATCATGCCGGAAAGCGACAATAAGCTTGGGTTTATCGCTCAAGATCTTGCTGAGGTCAGTCCTGAGACTGTAGATGGTGAAGGCTTGGAGTCCGATGATTATGACGATAATGATCCTAAAGGGGCTTATAGTCTTGATCAGGTGGCGCTGATAGCAAAACTTACGCAAGCGGTGCAGGCTCTTACGCAGCGAGTGAAGGATTTGGAGTTATCAAAAGAGGAGTGATGCGCAGGAAGCGGGGGGCCAATTTAGCATTTCATTAGGTCAGAGATGACCGTCGGCTGATCAGCAGCCATCATTGATAGGTGCCGCCGCATTGATCTGCACTCCCTTTAAAACTACTGTATATAAAAACAGTTAAAGGAGTGCAAACCATGGGGTTCCCCTCACCGGCTGGCGATTACGTAGAGCAGCGATTTTCGCCGGCCAGCATGTGCATGACGAACGAAAGTCGCATTCTCGAAACATCATCGGGTTATGCGGTCATCGAACCGGTTACCCGGTTAGTGCAAGGTCAGGTTCTGCTGATTTTGTCCGGCGACAGGACGCAGTTTGCGAAACTCAGGGGCAGGGCATTAATCACGGATGATGGTGAAGCGATAGAGGGGGAAGCGGCGGAGGAAGTTGAAGTGCTGGGGCGCGTGACGTTCTTCATCAACAGCGTGATGCAAGATGACAGGGTGGTGTGATGGGGCATGGGTGGGGCATAAAGTTACCGCGAAACGACGTTAGTTCATTGCACATGACAAATCGTATCGCGGCAACATAGCAGAAGTTACCGCACTTCAATCCAACATCAATCCACTTCGTTAAAATACTTAATAGTCTCCAGATGAAGATCGCCTGCAGCACGGGGTTCCCTAGCGCCGGGATCAGGGTAACGACATCGTGACTGCTGAGCGAACTGCCGATCCCCAGCATGATCCCGCAGAAGGAGAGCAGAGCCACGGGCAGCATAAAGGTTTTACCCAGTTGCTGGAAAAACTCCCACAGCGAGATTTTTTGTGCTGCTTTCGCCGTCATAAAACGACTCCTTTATTGTTAAAATAGATTTACCTGCCTCAGTGCTGCGAGAAGATAAAACGTTTTATCAAAGTTTAGTGCGCGCTAAATCACATTCTCAGGCTTTGGCAGAGAGTATAAAGATAACGTATTGATAAAACGTTTTAGCGATCTCATTATCAGGGAGTCACGCCACCACATGGCTGTAGCGAAAAAGATCACCATCAACGACGTCGCACTGGCGGCGGGGGTTTCCGTCAGCACGGTTTCACTGGTTTTGAGCGGTAAAGGACGCATCTCTCCCGCAACGGGCCAGCGCGTCAACGAGGCGGTTGAGCAACTCGGTTTTGTCCGCAACCGCCAGGCATCCGCCCTGCGGGGTGGGCAAAGCGGGGTGATTGGCCTGATCGTCCGCGACCTCACGTCGCCGTTTTATGCCGAGCTCACGGCAGGCCTGACGGAAGCGCTGGAAGCCCAGGGGCGGATGGTCTTTTTGCTGTCCGGCGGGCGCGAGGCCGACCAGCTGCTCCAGCGTCTCGACATGCTGCTGACGCAAGGGGTGGATGGCGTGATCGTCGCTGGAGCCTCCGGGGTGAGTAATGAGCTGTGCGAGCGGGCCGCACAGAAGGGCGTTCCGCTGGTGTTTGCCTCCCGCGCCAGCTATCTGGACGAAGCGGATACCCTGCGCCCGGACAACATGCAGGCGGCGCAAATGCTGACCGAACATCTTATTCATCGTGGCCATCAGCGGATTGCCTGGCTGGGCGGGCAAAGCTCCTCGCTGACCCGCGCCGAACGGGTGGGCGGCTACTGCGCGACCTTGATTAAATACGGGCTGCCGTTCCACAGCGAGTGGGTGGTGGAGTGCGGCTCCAGCCAGAAGCAGGCGGCAGAGGCGATAAATGCACTGCTGCGCGCCAGTCCGACCATCAGCGCCGTGATCTGCTACAACGACGTCATCGCCATGGGGGCCTGGTTTGGCCTGATCCGTGCCGGACGACAAAGCGGGGAAGGCGGAGTTGAAACTTTCTTTGGTCATCAGGTGGCGCTCGGCGCCTTTGCGGATGTGTCAGAGAACGCGCTGGACGATCTGCCCATCGTCTGGGCGACCACTCCCGCGCGCGAAATGGGCTACACCCTGGCAGATCGCATTATGCAGCGCATCGAGAAATCCGACGTGCAGGCCGGGCACCAGATCGTTTCAGCCCGGCTGGTGACGGTGAAATAGCGTTACGCTTATGGCGTGAGCGGGTTCATCGCCAGCCGCGCCTCAAGGGCTTCAACAAACTTACGCACCTTCACCGGGATCAGTCGCGACGTCGGGTAAACGGCCCAGACGGCCAGGGCCTCCGGTTGAGCATCCTCCAGCACGATCCGCTCAAGCTGGCCCTGCGCCAGGGCGGGCTCAACGTACCAGCGGGAGAGGTTGGCGATACCCATTCCCCCCAGACACGCCTCAAAGATCGCCTCAATGGAGTTCGCCGAAAATCGCCCGGACAACTTCTGTTTGCTGCGCTGCCCGCCCTGGTCAAACGCCCAGTGGGTGGTATCGGAGGTGGTTAAGCAGCTGTGCGTCGCCAGATCGCTGAGGGTTTTCGGATAGCCGTTCGCCGCCAGATATTCAGCGCTGGCGCACAAATCGCGGGGGTTATCGCACAGGCGATGCGCCACCAGACGGTTGTCCCGCAGCGGGGCGATACGTAACGCCACGTCGATTCCTCTGGCGACAATATCGACCTGCTCATCGGTGGCGAGCAGATCCACCTGCAGGGCAGGATGCTGGCGCATAAAGTCGGGCAGCATCGGGGCGATGATCTTCCGCCCAAACGCCGCCGAGGCGGTGATGCGCAGCCGCCCGGTAAGGTGGGTGCCGTCAGGAAACAGATCGGCAAGAGCATTGGTTTTGTCCTCCAGCAGCGCCTGGGCATGGGGCAAAAAAACCGCGCCGTCGCTGGTGGGGGAAAGGGAGCGCGTGGTGCGATGCACCAGCCGGACTCCAAGCTCCGCCTCCAGATTATTGAGGCACCGCGAAGCCGCCATGGCGCTCATCGAGAGCCGACGCGCCGCCCCCGCCAGGCTGCCCGCTTTGATCGCTTCCACGAACACTTCCACCTCTTCCAGTTTCATTATCTCGCTTCTCGTTATACTGGCCTATCAAATTACACATCTACACTAATTGTCGTTATAGCGCCATAGTCACTTCACGTTCAGATTAACGGTGAATTCGGAGTGAAGATGAAAAAGATGACCGCAGTTTTAGCCCTCAGCAGCCTGTTTGTGGCGAGCGCCGTCCTGGCTGATGCGCTCGCCCAGATTAAACAGCAGGTGCCGGGATATTACCGCCTGGCTGTCGGAGCCTATGAAGTCACGGCGCTGTTCGACGGCTACAACGATCTCTCGCCCTCCTTATTAAAAGGGCTGTCGGCCAGCAAAATACGCGAGCTGCTGGCGCAACATAAGATTGATGCCGAGCGCATGCCCACCTCCTTTAACGCTTTTCTGATCAATACCGGGAAACATCTGGTGATGATTGACAGCGGGGCGGGCCACTGTGTGCCGCAAACCGCTGGACAGCTGATCCCCAATATGACGGCGTCCGGGTATCGCCCCGAGCAGGTTGACACCATCTTCCTGACCCACCTTCATCTGGATCATGTGTGCGGTCTGAGCGATGCCGCCGGTAAAGCGCTGTTCCCCAATGCCACGGTTTACGTGCCGCAGGGGGAAGCCGACTACTGGCTGGATCCGGCGAAAGAAGCCAGCGCACCGGCGAATGCGAAGGAGTATTTCGCCATCGCCCGGGATGCCCTGGCAGCCTATAAAGCGGCCGGACGGCTGAAAACCTTCGTACCGCCCGCCTCGCCCATTCCGGAGGTCCAGACCGCCTATGCCACCGGCCACACTCCTGGCAGCACCCTCTACCGCTTTGCCTCTGAAGGGAAGGCCGTTAACTTCATTGGCGATCTGATCCATGCGCCCGCCGTGCAGTTTCCGCACCCTGAAGTGACGATTCGCTTTGACGTGGACGCGAAGAAAGCCTTCTTGTCCCGTGAAAAAGAATTTAACGCCCTGGCGAAAGATGGCGAGTGGCTGGCGGCGGCGCATCTGGCCTTCCCGGGGATCGGCCAGATCTCCGCAAGCCCGCAGGGTTACAGCTGGAATCCGGCGAACTACGGCCCGTACCAGCGTGCGGCCGATGTGCCACTGTTGAAATAAGGCGAGGGAATAAAGATGAAAAGTTATACCGTTATGGCAAATGGCATCCGTCAGTTTGTGGTTGAGGAGGGGGAAGGCGCGCCGGTTATCCTGCTGCACGGTTTTCCGGAAACCCACTACGCCTGGCGCTATCAGATCCCTGTTCTGTCAAAACACTACCGGGTAATCGCTCCGGATTTGCGCGGGTACGGGGAAACCGATAAACCCGCCTCCGGCTACGATAAACGCAATATGGCGCGGGATATCCGGGAGCTGATGCGCGCGCTGGGGCTGGAAAAAGTGGTGCTGGTGGGGCACGACCGTGGGGCGCGGGTCGCAACCCGCTTTGCGAAAGATTATCCGGAACTGGTGGATCGTCTGGTGGTGATGGACAACGTCCCGACGCGTATCGTTGCGCGCGATCTAAATGCCTCCATTGCCCGGGCGTACTGGTTCTTCCTGTTCCACCTCGTGCCCGATCTGCCGGAAGCCCTGATTGTCGGTCGGGAGCATATCTGGCTGCGCCACTTCTTCTCGGACTGGACGTTTGATCCGTCAACCATCAGCCGCGAGGCATTTGATACCTATGTCCGGGCTTATCAGGCCCCCGGAGCCGTGCGCGGGGCCATGGCGGATTATCGCGCTAACGCGGAGGATGTGGCGCAGGATCTTGCCGACGCTGACGTCAAAATTGCCTGCCCGGTGATGTCGCTGTGGGGCAATGATTTCCACGCCGTCGGAAAGCTGTTCGATATGCAAAGCGTCTGGGCGGAAATGGCGGACGATCTCAGGGGGTATGCCATTGAGGAGTGTGGTCATCTGCCGCAGGAAGAGCAGCCGGAGAAGGTCAATGCCCTGCTGCTGGATTTCCTTACCGGCTGGAAAGGATAAGCGGCAATAAAAAACCCCTCCGAAGAGGGGTTAAACCGTTACTGCTGAGGAACCGCAGGTGCTGCCGGAGCGGCCGGAGCTGGTGGTACTGCTGGTGCCGCAGGCTCGGCCGGTGGCGCCAGGTTCAGGGCCGGTACGCCGAACATGCCAACGAATTCCTCCAGCGGCATTTTCTGACCGTTCAGCGTCACCTGACCATTGCTGTACTGCAGGCTGGTGCTGATGACGTTATCTTCCACGGTGGTGATGCGGAACATCTGTCCCATCGCCGCCAGGCCTTTCACCTGCTGGCTGGCCAGCTTCCCGGCGTCATCCTCGTTGTAGCCTTCCAGCTTCGCAATCTGGGTCATGAACTCGGTCGCCATGTCCATTGGGATGGTCAGCTTGCTCTCCAGCGATTTCACGCTGCGATCCACTTCCTGGGCCAGGGTCTGGGCTTCACCCGTCGCGGTAGCCGGATCTTTCATGAACAGCGACAGATTGAAGTTGGTTTCGCCTTTGCTGTTTTTCCAGCTCAGCGGGGCGAGAGTGATTACCGGCTCGCCTTTGAGCAGGATCGGCAGATTGCCGAAGAACGCCTCGGCCACTTTCTGCTGGTAGAGCGCCGGGTTATTGGTCATCAGCTCTTTATCTGCCAGCAGCGCCTGGCTCTGGGCGCGGTACTGTTGGCTGAACTGGTGCCACGCCTGACCGTCGATATTGCCGATTTTCAGCGTCAGCTTGCCGGTACCCAGGTCCTGATTCTGCACTTTCAGGCTCTTCAGGCTGTAATCCAGCTGGCTGTTGATGCTCTTGCCATCTTTAGACAGATCCGCAGTCGCTTTCAAATCCGTGCCTTCCAGCACCGCCATCTCTTTGCCTTCGATGGCGATAGCCATTTTATCAAGGGTCAGTTTCTGATCGCCGATGCGTTCATCAAAGCTGGTCAGACGGCTGTTGCCATCGATGTTCAGGTTATTGAAGGTCAGCTGGACTTTCTGATCGTACTCGTTCACCGCGTGGACCAGGCCGCTTGCCGCTTCGCCTTTCAGCGTGACGTTTTTGCCGTCGCGATCGGCATCAAGCTGGAAGTTGCCGCCGCTGAACGCCACTTTCTCGTCGCCATTCTCGTAATTCAGCGCTTTCAGGGCGATATCGGAACGGGTATCACCGGCATAGCTGATGCGGGTATTGATTTCGAACGGCGACTCATTCTTAGCCAGATCGAACAGCGGCTTAGAGGCTTCGTTGTTGACCAGGGTCGATTTCACCGAGGCCATAGAAGGGATCAGGTTGAACTTTTTCAGCTGGGCCAGCGGGAACGGGCCGTGGTCAACTTCTTCGTTCAGCACCAGGTTTTGACCCGGCTGCAGCCACGGATTTGTGCTGCCAGCAACCGGCTTAACGACCATCTGCAAATGGCTGCTGAACACGCCGCGCTGATAATCCTGATAGCTCAGCTCCAGCCCGGCTTCCGGTGCGGTACGCTTAAGCTCACCGTTCGCCTGCGCCACCATCTCTGACAGACGACTCTCCAGCTGTTTCCCTGTGTACCAGGCCGCGCCCGTCCAGACCAGCCCTAAAGCAACAATAACGCCTGCAGCTACAACCGATTTTTTCATCGTGATTATCCCTAAAATGAAACCGAGCGGTGAAAACCGCCCGGTGAGGTCATAAGATTACCAATAGCTTAGCAATAATTGTTAAAAAATTCAGCGGTTCACTAAAGCTTGTTGAAAACCCGCGCCAGACGACCCACGCCGCTGACGCTGACCGGAGAGTCATTCGCCGCAATAAAGGCTGACTCGCCAGGCTTCAGCACCAGGCGCTCGTCACCCTTGCTCAGCACGGCTTCGCCCTCAACGCAGAACAGAATGGCCGCGCTCTGCTGGGCGATACGGGTCTCGTCGCTGCCGAGGTCATGCAGCGAGAAAGCAAAGTCATCCACCGGAATCGGGAAGTCCAGCTCTGCGCCGTTTTTCACCGGTTGGGTAAGCAACTCAGCGGCCGGTTTGGCGACGAATTTGACGTTAGCCACCAGTTCAGGAATGTCGATGTATTTTGGCGTCAGCCCCGCACGCAGGACGTTATCGGAGTTCGCCATCACCTCCAGTGCCACGCCTTTAAGATAGGCGTGCGGCGTTTCGGCAAACAGGAACATCGCTTCGCCCGGCTCCAGTTTCACCACGTTCAGCAGCAGCGGAGAGAAGAGACCGCTGTCGTCCGGGTAAAATTCTGAAATGACGCGAATAGTCTCCCAGGGTTCCCCTTTCTGGCTGTTGAGGGCCGCTTTCAGCACCGCCAGGGCGCGGGATTTTTCGTCGCCCTGCATATTGAGCAGGCTGGCGAAAAGGTGGCTCAGGCGATCGGCATCCGGTTTTTCGAGGAAGTGGGCGATGGCGCTGTGCGCCCCGGCGACCGGCTGCAGCAGGGAGACGATCTCAGAGAACTCGCGGAAGGCGTTCATTGCCAGGAACGGAGTCAGGGCAAAAACCAGTTCCGGTTTGTGGTTGGGATCTTTGTAGTTACGTTCGGCGGCATCCAGCGGAATACCGGCCGCGTTCTCTTTCGCAAAGCCCTCTTCGGAGGCCTGCTTGTTCGGGTGAACCTGAATGGAGAGCGGTTGATCGGCGCAAAGCACCTTGAAGAGGAATGGCAGTTCGCCAAAACGTTCGGCGACGGCACCGCCCAACAGCGTGGTTTTATCGGCATCAATAACCTCACGCAGGGAACGCACGCCCCGGGCATCTTCAATTTTTGAGCTGCTCTTCGGGTGCGCCCCCATCCACAATTCTGCCATCGGCAGGTTGTCCGGGTTGGCGATACCGTAGAGATCCGTTAACGCAGTTTTACTTCCCCAGGCGTAGTTCTGCACTGAGTTGATGAGTTTTTGCATTATCAAGCCCTGTTTCATATGTGGAATTATCTGCCCGTATTAAAGCAATAAACCGCACGGATGTAACCTGCACGCGGAAAAAGTCGTACTAGTCTCAGTTTTTGTTAAAAAATTGTGTAGGATAGGCTAACTCGCTTTTAAGCAGGGCAGCGGAACATCTGCTCTAAATAAACAGACCGAAGCAGTAAGTGAGAGATCAATGTCGAATAAACCCTTCCATTACCAGGATCCTTTCCCGCTGGCCAAGGATCAGACCGAATATTACCTGTTAACCCGCGACCACGTTTCTGTCTCCGAGTTTGAAGGACAGGAGATCCTGAAAGTTGAGCCGCAGGCGCTGACCTTACTGGCGCAGCAGGCTTTCCACGACGCCTCGTTTATGCTGCGCCCGGCGCACCAGCAGCAGGTCGCGGATATCCTCAGCGATCCGCAGGCCAGTGAAAACGACAAGTACGTGGCCCTGCAGTTCCTGCGTAACTCCGATATCGCGGCGAAAGGCATTCTGCCGACCTGCCAGGATACCGGCACCGCGATTATTACCGGCAAAAAAGGCCAGCGCGTCTGGACCGGCGGCGGCGATGAAGCTGCCCTGGCGCACGGCGTGTACAACACCTATATCGAAGACAACCTGCGCTATTCGCAAAACGCCGCACTGGATATGTACAAAGAGGTCAATACCGGCACTAACCTGCCCGCGCAGATCGACCTCTACAGCGTGGATGGCGACGAATACAAATTCCTGTGCATCGCCAAGGGTGGCGGTTCCGCCAACAAAACCTACCTCTATCAGGAGACCAAAGCGCTCCTGACTCCAGGCAAGCTGAAGAACTACCTGGTGGAGAAGATGCGCACCCTCGGCACCGCCGCCTGTCCGCCGTACCATATTGCGTTTGTCATCGGTGGCACCTCGGCAGAAAGCACCCTCAAAACCGTGAAGCTGGCCTCTACCAAATATTACGATGGCCTGCCGACCGAAGGTAACGAGCACGGCCAGGCGTTCCGCGACGTACAGCTGGAGCAGGAGCTGCTGGTGGAAGCGCAGAACCTCGGCCTCGGCGCGCAGTTCGGCGGCAAATATTTCGCCCACGACATTCGCGTGATCCGTCTCCCGCGTCACGGCGCTTCCTGCCCGGTGGGCATGGGCGTCTCCTGCTCGGCGGACCGCAACATCAAAGCCAAAATCAACCGCGACGGGATCTGGATTGAAAAGCTGGAAAACAACCCGGGCAAGTATATCCCTGAAGAGCTGCGTAAAGCGGGCGAGGGCGAGGCGGTACACGTCGACCTGAACCGTCCGATGAACGAGATCCTGGCCCAGCTTTCTCAGTACCCGGTCTCTACCCGTCTGTCGCTGAACGGCACCATCATCGTGGGCCGCGATATCGCCCACGCGAAGCTGAAAGAGCGTCTGGATAACGGCGAAGGGCTGCCGCAGTACGTTAAGGATCACCCGATCTACTACGCAGGCCCGGCCAAAACGCCGGACGGTTATGCGTCTGGCTCCCTGGGCCCGACCACAGCCGGTCGTATGGACTCCTACGTCGACCAGCTGCAGGCCAACGGCGGAAGCATGATCATGCTGGCGAAGGGTAACCGCAGCCAGCAGGTGACCGACGCCTGCCACAAACACGGCGGTTTCTACCTCGGCAGTATTGGCGGCCCGGCTGCGGTACTGGCGCAGGGCAGTATCAAGAGCCTGGAGTGCGTTGAGTACCCGGAACTGGGTATGGAGGCTATCTGGAAAATTGAAGTGGAAGACTTCCCGGCGTTTATCCTTGTGGATGACAAAGGTAACGACTTCTTCAAGCAGATCCAGTCGTCCCAGTGTTCGGCGTGCGTGAAGTAGTTTGAAAAACCTGCCGGGTGGCGGCTTCGCCTTACCCGGCCTACTGAACATGTAGGCCGGGTAAGCGCAGCGCCACCCGGCACAAGCCCGGCAACAAAAAGAGCGCACAAAGCGCCATACCCTTTTCCCGATCTCATCAATACTTGTTTCTTTGAGCTGTGAGCAACCCACTTCGTTGTTATCAAGGAGAAAGTATGACCACCTCACGCAGTGAGAAAGATTCGATGGGTGCCATCGACGTCCCGCAGGACAAACTCTGGGGCGCACAAACCCAGCGTTCGCTGGAACATTTCCGTATCTCCACTGAAAAAATGCCGGTCTCGTTGATCCAGGCCCTGGCGCTGACCAAACGCGCCGCGGCGAAGGTCAACCAGGATTTAGGCCTGCTGGCGGCGGAAAAAGCCACCGCCATCATCACCGCCGCCGATGAAGTGCTGGCCGGTAAACATCCCGATGAGTTCCCGCTCGCCATCTGGCAGACCGGCTCCGGCACCCAGAGCAACATGAACATGAACGAGGTGCTGGCGAACCGCGGGAGCGAACTGCTCGGCGGGGTGCGCGGCATGGAGCGCAAGATCCACCCGAATGACGACGTCAACAAAAGCCAGAGCTCCAACGACGTCTTCCCGACGGCGATGCACGTGGCGGCGCTGATCGCCCTGCGCGAGCAGCTGATCCCGCAGCTGAACGTGCTGAAGCAGACCCTCCACGACAAATCCCAGGCCTTTTCCGATATCGTCAAAATTGGCCGTACCCATCTGCAGGATGCCACGCCGCTGACCCTCGGCCAGGAGATTTCCGGCTGGGTAGCGATGCTCGAGCACAACCTGCGGCACATCGACCACAGCCTGCCGCATCTGGCGGAGCTGGCGCTGGGCGGTACGGCGGTGGGGACCGGGCTTAACACCCATCCCGAGTACGCGGTGCGCGTGGCTAAAGAGCTGGCCTCCATCACCGGGCAGCCGTTTGTCACCGCACCGAATAAGTTCGAAGCGCTGGCCACCTGTGACGCGCTGGTACATGCCCACGGGGTGCTGAAAGGGCTGGCGGCCTCGCTGATGAAAATCTCCAACGACGTGCGCTGGCTGGCCTCCGGCCCGCGCTGCGGCATCGGCGAGATCAGCATCCCCGAGAATGAGCCGGGCAGCTCCATCATGCCGGGTAAGGTCAACCCGACCCAGTGCGAAGCCATGACCATGCTCTGCTGTCAGGTGATGGGCAACGACGTGGCGGTGAATATGGGCGGCGCGTCGGGCAACTTTGAGCTTAACGTCTACCGTCCGATGGTCATCCATAACTTCCTGCAGTCGGTGCGTCTACTTGCTGACGGAATGGAGAGCTTTAACGAGCACTGCGCGGTGGGCATTGAGCCTAACCGCGAGCGGATCAGCCAGCTGCTCAATGAGTCGCTAATGCTGGTGACGGCGCTCAACACCCACATCGGCTACGACAAGGCGGCAGAAATCGCCAAAAAAGCGCACAAAGAGGGGCTGACCCTGAAAGCCTCCGCGCTGGCGCTGGGGTATCTCACCGAGGCCGAGTTCGACAGCTGGGTTCGCCCACAAGAGATGGTCGGCAGCCTGAAATAGTCACTCCGCCACGTACAGGTGCAGCCGCGGAATGATTAAGCGCAGCGGCTGCGCCTGGGGTTTATAACGATGCTGAACGTTGTCAGCATCGTAATTCAGCAGCTCGCCGATATCCGGGATCACCGCCCCCTGATCCGCATCGTACAGGGCGATCAGCGGCGTCGGGCAGGCGTACTGCACCTGCTTTTGCTGCCCGGTATACCAGACGCGGGCAATGGGCTGCACCTTTACCGGCCGTTTGATCTTGAGCCGGGCATCCGCGGGCAGCGCGTGGATGGCGGTGTACTCCGCTTCCAGACGTTCAACCCACTGATCCCGCGACCAGGGCGCCTGGGCGCGCGGCGATTTCAGGCTTTTCTCCAGCATCTCCAGCACCTCCTCCCGGGTGAAATTTTTGATGATGTGCTTGTTGGCCCAGCCGAAGCGCAGGGTGGCGGGGTGATTAATGACCGTCAGCGTGCGATAAGCGTTAAGGGTAATCAATCCCGGCAACTGATGGTGCACCCACTCGAAACGGGCGGCAGGGGCGAGGCCCGACTCTTCGGTAACGATTTTTTCAAACTCTGCTTTCAGGGCGTTAATGCTGGCGATGCGGGCGGTAAGTTGCTCCCGGTGCGCGGCATCGGTCTGCAGGCAGATCACCCCCGGCAGGCGCACGGCGGCCTTGCTGCTGCGGGTCTCGGACTGCTGCTGAATAAACAGATGCCGATAGTGCTGGAGGGCCATCGTCAGCGCCTCCTGACCGAGATGCTGCTTCACCGCGATGGCGTTGAGCGGATCGTGCTCGGCGCCTTTGGCGACATCCGGCAGGGAGAAGACGCGCCCGGCCAGCAACCGGCAGGCCTGGAGTTCGGGCGTTAATTCCGCCAGCTCGTGCTCCATCTGGCGGAAGGTGGAGTTTAAGCGTTCGATCAAATCGTAAGTAGCCATTGCACACCATAATAGTTACAACATACTGAATTTATAGCACAGCACGCCGGGTCAGGCCAGCGTGCGGTTTAGGTCAGTCAGGGATGGGCAGGGCGATGTGGTGCCACACGGGCCAGTTAAAGCAGAAACGGGCTCCGCCGAGGTCGCTGGCTTCACAGCTGACGTCGCCGCCCAGCGCCTGGGCGATGGAGTGAACGATCGCCAAACCCAGGCCACAGCCGCCGGTGGCGCGGTCGCGGCTCGGGTCGAGACGCACGAACGGCTCAAAAACGCGCTGGCGGGCCTCTGGCGCAATGCCCGGGCCATCATCTTCCACCGACAAACTGGCGCGGCTGCCGTCCAGCTGCAATGAAATCCGCAGACGGTTATCGCTGTAGCGCAAGGCATTGTTGACCAGGTTATCCAGCACGCGCTCCATCAACCGCATATCCAGCGCGCCATAGTCGCCGTCCATGCTGTTGATCAGCAGCGTGCGCTGCGGGTTCACGCTCTGCACATCCTCCACGTAGCTGCGCAGCCAGGCGGGCAGGTCCGGGGTGGTGAGCTTCAGCTCGTTCTGCGGCCGGTCGAGGCGGGCGTAGGTCAGCAGCTCCTCAATCAGCGCCTCGAGCTGGCTGATATCGCGGTTCAGCGCCAGCGACTCCGCCTCGGTCAGGTTTTCGCTCATCTCGAGCCGGTAACGCAGTCGTACCAGCGGGGTACGCAGTTCGTGGGCGATGCCGTCAATCAGCTGTTTTTTGCTGGCGATCAGGGCGTTGATGTTGTCCGCCATCTGGTTAAACGCCACCCCCAGGCGCTCAAAGCTGGAACCGCTGTCGAAATGGATGCGCTCGGTTAAGTGCCCATCGCCAAAACGTTGCGCGGCAGCTTCCAGACGCAACATGTCCTGCCAGTGGGGACGCATCCAGATAAACACCGGAAAGGCGAGGGAAATGGCGATAAAGGCCAGCAGAGCGATATCCAGCAGGCGCATCTGATGCAGGAAGTAGAGATAGGGCACCGGGCCGACCGCCAGCACATAATGGCTGCGCGGAATTCGCTGGATGAAGGTGTACTGATCGTCCAGAGCCACAATGTCGCCCTGATGCAGTCGCTGCATCGTCGGGGCGTCCAGGGTGTATTTCTTCAGCGGCTCGATGCGCAGTTTGAATGACAGATTCAGATCCAGCTCTTTGATGGTCCTCGCCCAGTCGTGAGGGGGGATCTCACGCAGTTCGCTGCGCATCAGGTAGAGCGAGCTTTTCATCAGATCATCCAGCGACTGTCTGCCCGCCCGCTCGGCGGTGAATTTGTAGACCAGCCCGACCAGCATGGTCATCACCAGGAAGCAGACAAACAGCAGGAGGTAAAACTGAACGAACAGTTTTTTCATGAAATATCACCCAAATACAACGCGCTAACAATGCCGCCCGGTCTTAAGAATCATTTTCCCTGAACGGGCATCGCATACTTTACGCAATGGGCTGCCTCATGGCATAGCGAATGTTGAAGGTTTCGTCTTGCTTCATCACGTTTGCCTGCACATGCCAGGCATTTTCAATCATATTTGGCGTCAGCACGGTATCCGGCGGCCCGCTGGCTATCACCTTGCCGGATTTCAGCAGGACCAGCCGATGGCAGTAGTTGGCGGCGAGATTGAGATCGTGCAGCGCCACGACCACCGTAATGGGCAACCGGGTGATCAACGTCATCAGCTCCAGCTGATGCTCGATATCCAGATGGTTGGTGGGCTCATCAAGGATCAACACGCGCGGCTGCTGGGCCAGGGCGCGGGCAATCTGACAGCGCTGCCGCTCGCCGCCTGAAAGCTGCCGCCAGAGCCGGTGACGCAGGGCAGAGAGCTTCATCTGATGGATGGCGTTCTCCACCGCCTGGTTGTCGCTCTCGCTCCAGCCAAAAAGTCCCCGGCGGTGCGGCGTGCGCCCCAGCCGGACAATTTGCTCCACGCTGAGATCGCCATCCACCCCGGCATGCTGGGGAACAAACGCCAGCTGTTTAGCCCGATCCCGCACGGAGATTTTATTGAGCGGAGTGCCATCAAACTGAATATGGTGCGCATGCCGTGGGATTAACCCGGCCAGACAGCGCAGCAGCGTTGATTTCCCCGAGCCATTTGGCCCGAGCAGACCGACGATCTCGCCGCTCCCCAGCTCCAGATTGATATCCTGAAGCACCTTACGGGACTGCAGGGTAACCTGCAGCTCTCTCAATGAAATGGTCATACTCTTTTCTCCCGGCTGCGATAGAGCAGAACGACAAAGGCAGGCGCGCCCACTAGCGCAGTGACCACGCCAATCGGCAGCACCTGGTGGGTAATCAGCGTGCGGGAAACCACATCCGCGAGGATCATAAAGTGACTCCCGACCAGGAAGGTCAGGGGAACAGCCCGGCGGTGCCCGGGGCCGCACAGCATCCGGGTGATATGCGGGATCACCAGCCCGACAAACCCCACTGCGCCAATAATACTGACCATCACCGCCGTCACCAGGGCGCAGGTGAGCAGCAGGATGATGCGTACCAGAGTCACCGGTACGCCCAGGGTGGTGGAGACTTCATCGCCAAAGGTGAAGGTATCCAGCGAGCGTCGGAATGCCAAGGGAAGCAAACTGTTCCCGGGTGCCGGTTTCCCCCTGCGGCCCGATGTGCCAGTGATATTGCGCCAGTACCAGATCGGGATTTTGCGCGGTGACCGCTTCAAAGGAAGGGGCGTTATCCGCCAGCTTTTTTATTCCCTTACCGCGCGCCGTCAGGGCATCCGGTAACGGGCCAAACCAGACCGACGTGGCGCTGATTTTCTTCTCAAGCCCCAGCGCCAGCAGCAGTTCCGTCTCGTGTTGCCCCACCGTCACTACCCGCTGTGGAGCATGGGTAAAGGTCTCCTTTACCCCACAGTTTTCTACCGTCAGCGGATAAGTTGTTGCGGCGATCGCCGGTTGCGCCAGTGTCGCAAGCACTAATGCCATTGCGCTGTATTTGATAAACACGTTACCTTCCCCATAAATGTTATGTTATAACATAATACATATTATGAGGGTGGTAGCAAAAGGTTAATCACCAGGGGAAGGATAATGAATGAGGGCGCTTACCTCGGCGGCAGCCGCTTTACAGGTCCCAGGCGTGGGGCGCGAAGAGATAGCCCTTGTTACGCACGGTTTTAATGCGGAACGGCTCGGTGGCGTTATCCAGCAGTTTCTTGCGCAGGCGGGAGATCGCCACGTCCACGCTGCGGTCCATGCCATCGTAGCTGACGCCGCGCAGGTTTTTCAGCAGCGCGTCCCGGTCCATAATCTGCCCGGCATGGGTCGCCAGCTCCCACAGCAGATCGAAATCCGCCGTCGACAATGCCACCTGCACGCCAGAAAGCAGCACCTGCCGATTAACCGGATCAATAGAAAGGGTGCCGAAACGCAGCGCTTTATGCGGAGTGAGTTGCGGAGCCGGGGTTTCGCTGGAGGTGGCAACATGCTGGCGCAGATGCAGGCGCACACGCGCCAGCAGCACTGCCGGAGGGGTAGTTTTCAGGATGTAGTCGTTGGCGCCCATCTCAAGGGACAAGATATGGTTCATGTCGCTGTCGAGGGAGGTGAGCAGCACAATCGGGCCCTGCCAGCGGGCGCGCAGATCCCGGCACAGGGTCATGCCGTCTTTGCCGGGCAACATAATATCCAGCAGTACCAGATCGGGTTTTTCCCGCGCCACCACCTCTTCAGCGCGGTCGCCGCGCGGTTCGACGATGACTTCAATATCATGTTTACCCAGGTAAGCGGCTATCAGCTGGCCTACTTCGGGTTCATCCTCAACGTATACGATCTTGTTCATTCAAAGTCTGTGTCTGCAGAAAACGCCAACATACACCGCGCAACCTTAACCTTCCATTAATCATTCGCAAAATGTTGCCGTTCCGTTATGCTGCCCGGCACTGTTATTGAGTTGTTAAGGAGAAAGGGATGGGACTGCTGATTAAGGCGGCGATTGGCGCGCTGGTGGTGTTACTGATTGGAGTGCTGGCGAAAACCAAAAACTACTATATAGCCGGGCTGATCCCGCTGTTTCCGACCTTTGCTTTAATCGCCCACTATATTGTCGCCTCTGAGCGCGGCATTGAGGCGCTGCGGGCGACCATCGTCTTTGGCATGTGGTCGATTATTCCCTATTTTATCTATCTGCTCTCGCTATGGTATTTCACCGGAATAATGCGTTTGCCCCTGGCGCTGGGCGGAGCGGTTGTTTGCTGGAGCCTCAGCGCCTGGGTGTTAATCTTCTTCTGGAGCCGCTTTCACTAACGCAGCGGCCGTCCACCATCCACGCCGAACGAACGGCCCGTGACGTAGCAACTGGTCAGAATGTAGTCGATTAAATCAATCACCTCTTTTTCACCCGGGGCGATTTTCATCAGGGACTTGTTCAGCGCCTGCTGACGATAGTCGGCATCGTCGTGTTCGTTAAACATAATCAGCGACGGGGCGATGGCGTTAACTTTGACCTCCGGTGCCAGCTTGCGGGCAAAGGATCGGGTCATGTTGTCCAGGGCAGCTTTACTGGCGGCATAAGCAATGTGCTTATCGCTGCCGCGCTCAACCACGTAGTCGGTAAAGTGGATGATGTCGCTGGCGGCATGGCCGTGACCGCGCAGCAGCTCCTGTAAAGCGTGGTTCAGCAGGTAAGGGGCATGGACGTGGATCTGCAGCATGCAGGAGAGCGTTTCGCTGAGCGGCGTCTCAGGGCTCTCCGGCATCCATGCACTGGCATTATGGATGATGGCGCGTAATCCCGGAGTTTCCGCTTTTATCCGTTCGGCAAAGGCCATAATGCCTTCGTCAGTGGCAAAATCGGCCTGAACACAGGTCGCACCCGCCTCGCAAAGCGTCTCTATCGCCGGATATTTCGTGCGATAGCTGATAATCACCGGCTGGTGAAGATTCAAAAAATGGTGGGCAAGCGCGAGGCCAATACGACGGCCTCCGCCAGTAATCAGGATCGGGAGCGGTTTTGCCTGTCCCATCGTGTTCTCCTTATCCGTTCGACGATGGGACGCGGTCGCTTATCCCATCAACATCCACGTTGCCGGTAGTGCGGCAACCAGTAACAATCCAATCAGCACGATTTCACGACGCTTCAGCGCGTGCTGGAGCTGGTGCGTGCGACGGGCGTAAATAAACACCAGCAGTCCCGGCGCGTAGAGCACGACGGAGAGCAGCAGATGCATCGGTCCGGAGGCGTAGAGCAGCCATAAGCCGTAAATGCAGGCACCCATTCCCACGACAGTATGCATCAGTCGGGTCGCTATTTTTAACAAATATGCACCCACCAGGAAATAGGGTACCAGAATCATCTCAGAGGCGATGGTTAACAAGGTGTTATAGTCAGAACCTGTGAGCCAGATCAGCACCAGACAAACCTGCACGCTGATATTGGTCAACCACAACGACGCGGACGGGGCATTGTTCTTGTTCTGATGTCTGAAAAGACGCGGGAAGGCTTTATGGGTCGCGGCGAGGAAGGGCACTTCGGCCGCCATGATGGTCCAGCTCAGGTAAGCGCCACACACGGAGACGATCAGACCCGCAGCAATGACCACTTCGCCCCAGGAGCCCATCATCTTCACCATCAGGCCCGCCATTGACGGGTTACGCATCTCCGCCAGTTCAGGACGCGCCACCACGCCCAGAGACAGCAGCGTCACCAGCAGATAGACGCTCAGCGCGGCCAGCACCGCCAGCAGCGTGGCGCGGCCCACATCCTGCTTATTGCGCGCGCGGGCCGAAACCACGACCGCGCCTTCCACCCCGATAAACACCCACAGGGTGATCAGCATGGTGTTTTTCACCTGCTCCCAGACCGGCACGCCCAGCGCCACGCCGGAAAAGTCCAGGCTGAAGAGATCGAGACGAAACGCGATGAACGCCAGCACGATAAACAGCCCCAGCGGCACCAGCTTCGCCAGAGTGGCGACCAGGTTGATGCTTGCCGCAGTCTGCACGCCCCGCAGCACCAGGAAGTGCACGACCCACAGCAGCACCGAGGAGCCCACAATGGATTGCCAGGTGTTGCCATCGCCGAACAGCCGCAGTTCAGGCGTATCGGTAAAGAAACTCAGCGCAGAAAAGACGATCACCAGATAAGAGACGTTGGCGATCACCGCGCACAGCCAGTAGCCCCAGGCGGAACAAAAACCTACCAGTTCACCAAAGCCTTCGCGGGCGTAGGTAAAAATGCCGCCATCAAGGTCAGGACGGATGCGCGTTAACAGCAGCATCGCGAAGGCCAGCAGCAGGATCCCGACGCCGGTGATCCCCCAGCCAATAAGCAGCGCAGACGGGCTGGCCACGGCGGCCATATTCTGCGGCAGACTGAATACACCCGCACCGAGCATGGAGCTTAAAACAAGCGCAGTTAAAGCGCTCAGGCCAAGTTTCTTTTCCATTGGCATCCTGTTTAAAAAGGGGTCAAAAGCAGAATAATTATTTTGTCGAAGCGCATAAAAATGGTGGATCACGCTAAGGCGCGGGATTTTACGGAGTGTCACGAAAGCATGCAATGAGGATGGACCGAAATCTGGCTAAAAAGCAAAAAAAGGCGGCACCAGGCCGCCTGAATGAAACACTTTACTTATTTGTACAGGTCTGCGCTGATGGTCATGTTATTACCGCGCTCCTGCCACTGGCGGGTGATGTGGTAATATTTGGCCCCTTTCTTCGCCGCACGCTTCGCCACCTGATAGGAGACTTCGGTCATGTTGGAGTAGTTGCCGGTAAATTTAATGCTGTCAAACGGCACCATCTGCGCGGCAGTGGCGTTGTTCAGCTCTTCAATTTTAGTGCCGTCATTCAGCGTGACGCTGTAACGGCCACCTTTGGTGGATTGCGTTTCAAAGAAACGGCCTACGCCAGCAACGCTGGCAGCCGGTGCAGCGCTGGTCGCCACGCCTGGGATCTCAACTTTCTTCGCTTCTTCGCCACCTTTGGCGATAGCCGCACGGCCGGCATCAGAGTCAGCAGGAATAACGTCCGGGCTCTGGACGATACGTTTTTTCGCGTCTTTTTTGTAGATATAGGCAGTGATACGCTGGTTACCGCCCTGGTTTGCATCGATCTGGCGAACGATATAGAAGGCGTCAGCCCCTTTCGCTTTCGCGGCTTTGGTAATGGCATCGTTCACTTCAGGCTGGCTGCGGTAGAAGCCCTGAATGGTGACGGTATCGTAAGGCTCAAGGAGAACGGCCTGGTCTTTTGGCAGTTCCGTCACGCCATTAATAACGCGATTTTTCTCCTCATCGGCTTTCGGGGCATTTTCTTTATACAGCGCAACGAGCACGCGCTGGTTGCCGCTGTCGCCGTAGTCAGAGTTATCAACCACGTAAAATGCAGCGGCGCCTTCTTTATCGGCGCGTTTTGATGCAGCGTTAACCGCATCGCCAATTGAGTTAAAACGACCTACGATCATAACGCGGTCGTAAGGTTTCGTTGCTGCCGCTTGCTCCGGCGTTAACTCTGTCGCCGCGTTGGCGGACAGGGCGGTCGCAGAAAGGAGTGCTGACGCCAGGAGAGTGTTCTTGAGCTTCATAAAAATAATCCTTCGCCTTACGCAAACCAGGTACTGGTGTAGTTGTTAATTTGAAAACGTTGACGATTATTGCATTTAACACCCTCTGCTGTCTGCGGCATTTTTTGTGGCCATGGCGATGGGGGCGAACAATATCTATAACATTTAGTGATATGTTGAAAAAACACGCGTTTGACCAGTAAAACTAATAAAGCATATAACTTTCACAAGTTGATTTAATGTTAATAAGTTGTTTCTAGCTGGCGCTATATCGTGTTTTTCCCGCTTCGACTGAGCTAAACATCGGCCCTGGCGGATAAATAAAGGCAGATATGCCTGTCTGAGATGCCGATCGCTTATTTTTGACAGTTAAAGGCATAAAAAGTGTTTTCTTGCTGTGGATCACAGGCGGTATTTTCAGTAGGTTATAGAAAGTTTGTTACCGTTTTATTTTCTGCAGATATTGGTTAGCGGCAGGTTAACACCTGTCACTGTCGTTATATATCTGTGATGAATATTCGACAAACCATCATCAAAAACCGATGGAAGGGATTACTATGCGTATTGGGGTACCAAGAGAACGGTTTGCCAATGAAACCCGCGTAGCGGCGACACCAAAAACGGTGGAGCAGCTGCTCAAACTGGGTTTTACCGTCGCGGTTGAAAGCGGCGCAGGCAAGCTGGCAAGTTTCGATGACGAGGCGTTCGTTCAGACGGGCGCAGAGATTGTAGACGGCGCTAACGTCTGGCATTCGGACGTTATTCTGAAGGTCAATGCACCCGAAGAGGAAGAGATCGCGCTGCTGAACCCGGGCACCACTCTGGTGAGCTTTATCTGGCCAGCCCAGAACCCGGAGCTGATGGAGAAGCTGGCGGCGCGTGGCGTCACCGTAATGGCAATGGACTCCGTGCCGCGTATTTCGCGTGCGCAGTCGCTGGATGCCCTGAGCTCGATGGCGAACATCGCCGGTTACCGTGCCATCGTCGAGGCGGCGTACGAGTTTGGTCGCTTCTTTACCGGTCAGATCACCGCTGCGGGTAAAGTCCCGCCAGCGAAAGTGATGGTGATTGGGGCAGGCGTTGCGGGTCTGGCTGCCATTGGCGCGGCAAACAGTCTGGGCGCTATCGTCCGTGCTTTTGATACCCGTCCGGAAGTGAAAGAACAGGTGCAGAGTATGGGCGCCGAGTTCCTGGAACTGGACTTTAAAGAAGAAGCCGGCAGCGGCGACGGCTACGCGAAGGTGATGTCCGAGGCCTTTATCAAAGCCGAAATGGCGCTGTTTGCCGCTCAGGCGAAAGAGGTGGACATCATTGTCACCACCGCGCTGATCCCGGGCAAACCCGCACCGAAGCTCATCACCCGCGAAATGGTTGACTCCATGAAGGCCGGCAGCGTGATCGTCGATCTGGCCGCGCAAAACGGCGGTAACTGCGAATACACCGTCCCGGGCGTGGTCACTACCACCGCCAACGGCGTAAAAGTGATCGGCTATACCGACCTGCCGGGCCGTCTGCCGACCCAGTCTTCTCAGCTGTATGGTACCAACCTGGTCAACCTGCTGAAGCTGCTGTGCAAGGAGAAAGACGGCAACGTCACTGTTGATTTTGAAGACGTCGTTGTGCGTGGCGTTACCGTGGTGCGCGAGGGTGAAATCACCTGGCCGGCACCGCCTATTCAGGTTTCCGCCCAGCCGCAGGCCGCTGCTAAAGCCGCTCCGGCACCAAAAGAACCGGAAAAACCTGCCTCGCCGTGGCGCAAATTCGCCTTTATGGCGCTGGCCATTATCCTGTTTGGCTGGCTGGCAGACGTTGCGCCGAAAGAGTTCCTCGGTCACTTTACGGTCTTTGCGCTCTCCTGCGTGGTGGGTTACTACGTGGTGTGGAACGTCTCCCATGCGCTGCATACCCCGCTGATGTCGGTGACGAACGCTATCTCCGGGATCATCGTGGTCGGGGCATTGCTGCAGATTGGTCACGGCGGCTGGGTCAGCTTCCTCAGCTTTATCGCGGTACTGATCGCCAGTATCAATATTTTCGGTGGTTTCACCGTGACTCAGCGCATGCTGAAAATGTTTCGTAAGGGATAAGGGGTAACTTATGTCTGGAGGATTAGTTACAGCTGCATACATTGTTGCCGCGGTCCTGTTTATTTTCAGTCTCGCTGGGCTTTCAAAACATGAAACGTCGCAGCAGGGTAACAACTTTGGTATCGCCGGGATGGCGATTGCGCTGATTGCCACGATTTTCGGGCCGGACACCGGCAACGTTGCGTGGATCCTGGTGGCGATGATCATCGGCGGCGCTATTGGTATTCGTCTTGCTAAACGCGTTGAAATGACCGAAATGCCGGAGCTGGTAGCGATTCTGCACAGTTTCGTGGGTCTGGCGGCGGTGCTGGTTGGCTTTAACAGCTACCTGTATCACGAGCCGGGGATGGAGCCGATTCTGGTCAACATCCACCTGACCGAAGTGTTCCTTGGGATCTTCATCGGTGCGGTGACCTTTACCGGTTCTATCGTGGCGTTCGGCAAGCTGCGCGGCAAGATCTCCTCTAAACCGCTGATGCTGCCAAACCGTCACAAGATGAACCTGGCCGCGCTGGTAGTGTCGTTTGTGCTGATGGTGGTGTTCGTGCGTACCGACAGCGTGGGTATGCAGGTGCTGGCGCTGCTGGTGATGACCATCATCGCGCTGGCGTTCGGCTGGCATCTGGTGGCCTCCATCGGTGGTGCGGACATGCCGGTGGTGGTCTCCATGCTCAACTCCTACTCCGGTTGGGCGGCAGCGGCGGCGGGCTTTATGCTGAGCAACGACCTGCTGATCGTGACCGGTGCGCTGGTGGGCTCGAGCGGTGCGATCCTCTCCTACATCATGTGTAAGGCGATGAACCGTTCGTTCATCAGCGTGATTGCCGGGGGCTTCGGCACCGACGGCCAAACCTCTGACGGTGATGACGAGGTGGGTGAGCATCGTGAGATCAGCGCTGAAGATACCGCCGACATGCTGAAAAACTCGCACTCGGTCATCATCACTCCGGGCTACGGCATGGCGGTGGCGCAGGCTCAGTATCCGGTGGCGGAAATCACCGAGCGTCTGCGTGCCCGCGGCATCAAGGTGCGTTTTGGTATACACCCGGTTGCCGGACGTCTGCCAGGCCACATGAACGTGCTGCTGGCTGAAGCGAAAGTGCCTTACGACATCGTGCTGGAGATGGATGAAATCAACGACGATTTCTCCGACACCGATACCGTGCTGGTTATCGGCGCCAACGACACCGTTAACCCGGCGGCGCAGGACGATCCGAAGAGCCCAATCGCCGGTATGCCGGTTCTGGAAGTGTGGAAGGCGCAGAACGTTATCGTCTTCAAACGCTCCATGAACACCGGTTACGCTGGCGTACAGAACCCGCTTTTCTTTAAAGAGAACACCCACATGCTGTTTGGCGATGCCAAAGCCAGCGTGGATGCGATCCTGAAAGCGCTGTAAGCAAGGCTTCACGACTGATAAAAAACCGCCCACAACAGGGCGGTTTTTTCATTTATGCGGGCTAAACATTCTCACTGTCTATACTTTCCTTTTTACATTAAGGGAGGAGGGAGAATGCAGTTTTTGTCACGTTTCGATATTCTGACGTTAATGATGACCCCCACATTCTGGATTGGCTTCGCGACCGTAACGGTAGTGACGCTGTTGGTATACTGGCTACTGAAACGCCTTATCACCTTTGTTCATAAGAGCATTACCAGCTGGGGCGATAAACATCCCGCCACAAATAAGATGCATTTTATCCTTACAGAGATGCTTAACCGCACCAGCCGGATCCTGCTGTTCGTGGTGGCATTCCTGTTTAGCCTGCGCTTTGTCGAACTGCCGGATCGCCTCTACGGTGCGCTGAGCCATGCCTGGTTCCTGGTGCTGGCGATTCAGGTGGCGCTGTGGATGGATCAGGGGGTGGTCTCCTGGCTTCGGCACGTCATGCTGTCGCCGGGGAGCCATAAAAACCCGGTCACCCTGGTCATAACCGGCCTGATCCTGCGGGCGATTGTCTGGTCAGTGATGCTGCTGTCAATTCTTGCCAACGCGGGCGTCAACATCACTGCTCTGGTTGCCAGCCTTGGGGTGGGGGGTATCGCTATCGCTCTGGCGGTGCAGACCATTCTCAGTGACGTCTTTGCCTCGCTCTCCATTGGGTTCGATAAGCCCTTTGAGATTGGCGATTTCGTGGTGTTTAACGACGTTGCCGGGACGGTGGAGCACATCGGTCTGAAAACAACGCGCATTCGCAGCCTGAGCGGGGAGCAGATTGTCTGCGGCAATGCGATCCTGCTTCAGCAAACGCTGCATAACTATAAGCGTATGCAGACCCGCCGCATCGTCTTTACCTTCGGCGTGGCCAGCGACACCCCGCCCGAGAAACTGCGCGTCATTGGCGATAACGTGAAGAAGATCATCACCGATATCGGCGAAACGCGCTTTGACCGCGCCCACTTGCTTGGCTTTGATAAGGACAGGCTGACCTTTGAGGTGGTGCATATCGTCAATACTGCGGATTACAATAAATACATGGACATTCAGCAGGAGATTAACATCCGGATCCTCGAGAGCCTGAACGAGGAGGGTGTCAAACTGGCCCTGCCAAGCATGGTGCTGCATGCCCCCTGGATGAAAGAGGGCGAGGGCGCACAGCCGCCGTCGCAGCAACCCGTTACCGAGAGCTAAAAAAAAGCCCGCCAAACTGGCGGGCTTTTTACGTGTGCGCCAGGCATGGCGCGTTGCGCGCAAGCGCAACCAGCTTGGCTGTGGTGGCCTCGCTGGTGACTTGGAGGTGAAAGTCCTCTACACACCCGGCAAGGGGAAGTGTTAGCCAGAGGCAAGGGTGTCGCGGGTGACCGCGAATCTGAAGGAAGCCCGAGGCAAAATGCTGGCCTGACGAACAGCAAGCGGATAGAGGCGGCGCAGCGGGGTAAAGGGGCGTGTTTCCCTAAAGCCCAATACTTGCACGGGACGCTGCGACGTAGATCCGACAGGCATAAGCAGGAAGGTCGCGCGAATTACCCTTGGGAGATCTGCACGTTTGCCACAGTGCTACCGAGCGTCGAGAGGCGACGGGATGAACGTGCAGAAGTCAGCCGAGGCCGTAGTAAGTGGCGGATAACCGCGTCACCAAGGGCCGAACAAGTTATGCCGCCAGTAGGCGTCAAAGTCTCGTTGAATACCGAAATGCAGAAATTTCTCCAAGAGAAGACTGTTACTCCGAGTCCCGGACAGTATCCGAGGATGACGGCTGACAGCGCACAGGTATCGGCGGCGTCTGTGACGTGGACGAACGCGGAGCCGGACACGCTGATGGAGCGGGTGCTTGCACCCGCCAACCTCAGACGTGCGTACCAACGCGTAGTCAGCAACAAAGGCGCGCCGGGTGCCGATGGCATGACGGTCGAGCATTTGTCAGGCTACGTGAAACAGTATTGGCCGACCCTCAAGGCTCGGTTGTTGGCAGGCGAGTACCACCCGCAAGGTGTACGTGCCGTCGAAATCCCCAAGCCCAAAGGCGGGACAAGGCAGCTGGGTATCCCCAGCGTCGTGGATCGCCTGATCCAACAGGCTCTGCTGCAACAGCTCACGCCGATCTTCGACCCTCTGTTCTCGGATTACAGCTACGGCTTCCGTCCGGGTAGAAGTGCTCACCAAGCCATCGAAACTGCCCGTGCCCACGTGGCGGCGGGTCATCGCTGCTGCGTGGAACTCGATCTTGAGAAGTTCTTTGATCGGGTCAACCACGACGTGCTGATGGCCTACATCGAGCGTCAAATCGAAGATAAACGTGTGCTCACGCTGATCCGTCGCTATCTCGAAGCGGGAACGATGTCAGGTGGACTCGTCAGCCGACGGCAGGAAGGGACGCCGCAAGGCGGCCCGCTCGCCGTTGCTGTCGAACATTCTGCTCAACGAACTCGACCACGAGCTAGAACGACGGGGCCATCGTTTCGTACGCTATGCCGACGATGCGAACATTTATGTGCGCAGTCGTCGCGCAGGTGAGCGGGTGATGGCCAGCGTTGAGCGATTCCTGAGGCAGCGCCTGAAACTGACGCTGAACCGGGAAAAGAGCCGAGTAGCCGGGTCGTGGATGTGTGATTACTTGGGCTATGGGATGAGCTGGCATCGACAGCCACGCTTACGAGTGGCAACGATGAGCTTGCGTCGCTTGCGCGACCGGCTCAGAGAGCTGCTGCGCGGAGCGCGGGGCCACAAGATGGCGAGTGTCATCGAGCGGATAAACCCAGTGCTGCGTGGCTGGGCAGGCTACTTCAAGCTAAGTCAAAGCAAACGGCCACTTGAGGAAATTGACGGCTGGGTGCGTCGCAAGCTTCGCTGCGTCGTCTGGCGTCAATGGAAGCAGCCCTCAACGAGGGCGCGTAACTTGATGCGCCTGGGGCTTAGCGAAGCGCGCGCCTGCATATCAGCGTTCAATGGTCGTGGCCCATGGTGGAGCTCAGGGGCATCTCATATGAATCAGGCATTGCCGAAGAAACTATGGGATCAACTTGGACTAGTCTCGGTACTGGATACGATAAACCGGCTTAACCGCATAGCTTGAACCGCCGTATACGGATCCGTACGTACGGTGGTGTGAGAGGACGGCGGATGTAAATCCGCCTCCTACTCGATTTAGTCGTCTTCGTCGTCGTCGAGTTCGACCGGGGTCTGATACTGATCCGGCTTGATAACCAGCAGGTCACAGCGCAGATGGTCGATCACCTGTTCCGCCGTGTTGCCAAGGAAGGCCGCGGAAATACCGGTGCGGCCAATGGTGCCCAGCACCACGATACCGGCCTGCAGATGTTCTGACAGATCCGGGATCACCTCTTCCGGCAGCCCTTTCTCCACGTGGGTCAGTTTCTCATCGATACCAAATTTCTGCCGCAGGGCTTTCATCGCCAGCAGATGCTGTCCGCGGATAGCGTCGTTATAAACGGTAGGATCAAATTCCGGGAGTTCGATGGCAATGTTGATAGGGGTAATCGGGTAGGCGCCAACAAGGTGGACTTCAGTATGGTTAACCTGCTCGGCGAGATAGACCGTCTCTTTGACCAGCTTCTCGTTCAGGGCGTTGTGATAGTTCTCTTCGCTGGCGAGATTGACCGCCACCACCGCTTTACCGCCTTCCGGCCACGGCTGGTCTTTGACCATCCACACCGGGCACGGGCATTTACGCAGCAGATGCCAGTCGGTCGGGGTGAAAATCACCGCCTCGAGCTTGTCGTGCTGGTGGGCCATTTTCAGCAGCAGATCGTGTTCGCCGCTAATCACTTCCTGGATGATGGCTTCAAACGGACGGTTGTGCCACACCACTTTAATCTCGATAGGCACACCGGCATCAAGATAGAATTTTGCCTGTTCGCGTATCCACGCCGTACGCTGGCTGATCACTCCCTGACGCATAGCGGTGCGTTCGTCAGGCGACAGAAGGGTGGTCATTTCGTAAGAAAAGTCATATATCGGCAGAAACGCTTTGATTCTGCCACCAATCCGTTGATGTAAATAGACAGCTCGTCGTAACGCCGGTTGATCGTCCTGATTAGGATCGATGGCCACCAGCATGTTTTGATACTTTGCCATACAGGTCTCCTTACTACTGTCACCACAGTCTGTAATTAAAAGAGTAACCTATATATCTGAAATGAAACAGGGGGAAGTTTTGCCAGATCAATAAATCAGTAAAATTACCGACCTGGCAAGCAGAAGTCAGATGAATTTATGCAACGTTGCGCGAGTGGCCCGCCAGCACCGCCAGCGCTTCACCGTTTTCAATGGTGATGTACTTGCCTTTTACCGCCAGCATGCCGCTTTTCTGGAAACGACCCAGCAGACGGCTGATGGTTTCAACGGTCAGGCCCAGGTAGTTACCGATATCGCCACGGGTCATGGTCAGACGGAACTCACGAGGCGAGAAACCGCGCTCGGCGAAACGACGGGAGAGGTTATAGATAAACGCGGCCAGGCGCTCTTCTGCATTCTTTTTGGAAAGCAGGAGAATCATATCCTGATCGCCTTTGATCTCACCGCTCATCAGACGCATCATCTGCTGACGCAGGTTAGGCATTTTGCCCGACAGATCGTCGAGGGTTTCAAACGGGATTTCGCAAACCATTGAGGTTTCCAGCGCCTGAGCAAAGCTCGGGTGGTTACCGGTGCCAATGGCGTCAAAGCCCACCAGATCGCCCGCCAGGTGGAAGCCGGTGATCTGCTCGTCGCCCTGTTCGGTGATGGTATAGCTTTTGATGGTGCCAGAGCGGATAGCGTACAGCGACTTCAGTTCGTCTCCCGCTTTGAACAGCGTTTGCCCTTTCTGAATCGGCTTTTTACGCTCGATAATATTATCAAGCTGATCAAGCTCATGCTCATTCAGGGTAAACGGGATACAGAGCTGGCTGATGCTGCAGTCCTGACAATGGATAGCACAACCGCCAGACTGAATGCGTCGAATAATTCGCTTTTCCGGGATCATAGGTTTGCTCAAGCCTTAATTGATATTGGTCAATTTTAACATCTTTTTTGACCCTGCGTAAGCCTGGTAAACCATCAATCAGGACAAGATGCGCGAATGTGCCAGCATCTTCTTGAAATTCCACAACTTGGCTGCGGATATTTCGTCTAACTTAAGGAATATTAAGCACTAAAAGCCTGGAACTACAGCAGTAAATAGCCTTCGTGACGCAGTAACCACTCCTTGCGCTGGACCCCGCCAGCATAGCCGGTCAGGGTGCCGTTACGCCCGATTACGCGGTGGCAGGGCACTACAATGCTGACCGGATTGGAGCCGTTTGCCGCCCCAACGGCACGCGCCGCACCCGGGCGGCCAAGCTGCTCTGCCAGCTGCCCGTAATGCATCACCTGCCCGCAGGGAATAGCGCGCAACGCCTGCCACACTTCCCGCTGAAAAGGGGTGCCGCCGGTGGCGGTCGGCAGGGTATCGATAATGCTGAGATCGCCTTCGAACCAGGCGGAGAGCTTATCGCTCAGCCCGCCCGGATTGCTGGCGCTGATGCGCTCGTAGCCCTGCGCCCGATAGTGGATATTCAGCAGCTCTACCATCCGGTTGCTGTGCTCCTCCCACTCGACGGCGCGCAGGTTGAATTGCTCATCGGCAATCACCCACAGCGGCCCGAGGGGCGTCGCAATTTTGTCTTCGAGTAATCTCAGCATCTGGCGTTCCTTAGTTCAGTCGCGGGTAGATCCCAGGCCCGATGGGCAGGCCGACAAGATACCACGCCACCAACATCAGCAACCATACCCCTAAAAAGATAAGCGGATAGGGTAGTACCAGCGAATAGTAGGTACCCAGCTTCGCCTCGGGTTTATAGCGCTGCAGGAAGCCCAGGAACAGCGGCACAAACGGCGACACCGGGGCCAGCGGGATCACCGACGAGTCAGCCACGCGGAACAGGATCTGCGCAAACGCCGGGTGGAAGCCGAGCAGCATAAACATCGGCACGAAGATAGGGGCGAGGATCGACCAAATGGCCGACCCGCTGGCGATAAACATGCACAGCAGGGACGACAGCAGCGCCAGGCCAACGAACGCCGGCACGCCGCTCAGCCCGGCAGTTTCCAGAATGTCGGTGAGCCCCACCGCCATAAACTTGCCCATGTTGCTCCAGTTAAACATGGCAACAAACTGCGCCAGCGGGAACACCATCACAATAAACCCGGCCATCTCCTTCATCGGCTCAATCATCAGCTGGGGCAGATCCCCCTGGCGACGTATTTTGCCGGTGGCGATGCCGTAGGCCAGCGAGACCACAAAGAAGAAGAGGATGATCAGCGGCACGATGCCTTTAATAAACGGCGAAGGCAGGACGGTATGTTTCACCGGATCGCGCAGGATGCCGTTCTCCGGCACCACCATCAGCGCAATGGCGGCAATAAACAGCAGGGAGACCAACCCGGCCACGCGCAGGCCCCGGCGCTGTTCCGGCGATAACGAATCCAGCTTCTCATCGCTGCTGCCCTGCCATTTGCCGAGACGCGGCTCGACGATTTTATCGGTGATAAGCCCGCCCACGATGGTCAGCACAATCACCGAACTGGCCATAAAGTACCAGTTGTCGATCACGCTGACGTGCATCGCAGCATCAATGGATTTTGCCGCCTCGGTGCTGATGCCCGAGAGCAACACGTCGGTAGTCACAATCAGCAGGTTGGCGGTAAAGCCGCAGCCGACACCGGCAATGGCCGCCAGCAGGCCCGCCACCGGATGGCGTCCTACCGCCAGGAAGATCAGCGCCCCCATCGGCGGCATGATCACCAGCGCGGCATCCGAGGAGATATGGCTGAAGAAGGCGATAAACAGCACCATATAGCTGGCGTAGCGGGCGCTGACGTGAGAGGCCATTTTAACCATTAGCGCAGGCAGTAAGCCGGAACGCTCAGCCAGACCCGCCCCCAGCACCAGCGCGAGGATGGCACCCAGCGGAGCAAAGCCGCTGAAGTTTTTGATTACGTTCGGTAAAAACCAGTGCAGACCTTCGACGCTGAGAAGATTTTTCACCGCCACCATGCTGCCGTCAGCCGGGTTGCGGGCGCTGACGTCAAAAGCGGACAGAACTGCGGTAGCGACCATCAAAATCACAATCAAATAGACAAAAAGCAGGAAAGGATGCGGCACTTTATTGCCGACCCTTTCAACCCAACCATAGAGCTTGCCGGATGGGGAATGCGAAGGTATGGATGACATACTCATGGGCGTTCCTCGGGAGTGTTGTGTTGTTATGTTGTTGTGTTGTTTTATTATTTTAAAGGTGACGGTGTCACGTTTTCTGGGATCGGGCAGTGATACGGTTTGTCATTGAGTTGCCGGGTAAACTCCTCCCGGCAGGCGGCCAGCAGCGCCGGATCCTGTAGCAGATTCAGGACGGTGGCGCCCATCACTTTACCTGCGTGCAGCATGCCTTTATGGGCGATGGAGGTGCGGCCCTGCGCCACCAGTTGCCAGGTATGCAGCGGCGTGCCCACGGTAAAGCAGGGGCTGAAGCACTGGGCCACCGGCATTTTCCAGCTGACATCGCCCACGTCGGTAGAGCCAGCCAGCACGTTATCGGTGATGGCGTAAGGCGCCACTTCGTCAATCAGCAGGGTCTGCTGGTGGCGGCGGGCAAACTGTTTTCCTTCTTCACCCCCGGTTGCGGCAATGTTTTTCAGGCTGTTTTGCAGATCGTTGTCGCTCAGCGTGGCGCGGATCTCCCCGGCGAAGGCGCGTTCCTCATCGTTCCATGCCGGGGTGCCGTAATGCTGCACGGCGCTGTACATGGCCGCTTCCAGCGTGCGGTTAGGCAGGTAGCTGGAACAGGCTTTTTCAAAGCGTCGTTCCACGGTAGTTTCGGTCATCATTGCCGCGCCCTGGGCAATTTTTTCGATACGCTCATAGATCTGCTGCGCGTCGGCCATCTCCGGGGCGCGGATCAGATACAGCACTTCCGCCTGGGCCTGGACCACGTTCGGCGAGATCCCCCCGGTGTCGGTGATGGCGTAATGAACCCGGGCTTTTTCAATGATGTGTTCATTGAGGAAATTGGTGCCGGTGGTCATCAGCGTGACGGCATCCAGCGCGCTACGCCCCAGATGCGGGGAGTTCGCCGCATGGGCCGCGGTGCCGTGAAAACGCCAGGCGACCTGGATGTTGGCTAAGGTACTGACGTTAAACATGCCGGCGAAGGCTTCGGGATGCCAGGTGACGGCGGCGTCCACGTCATCGAACAGCCCCTCGCGCACCATAAAGGTTTTACCCGAGCCGCCTTCTTCCCCCGGACAGCCGTAAAAGCGCACGGTGCCGCTCCCTCCGTGCTGCTCCAGCCAGCTTTTCACCGCCACGGCGCCCGCGAGGGCGGCAGTGCCGAGCAGGTTATGCCCGCAGCCGTGGCCGTTGGCCCCCGGCGTGTCGCTTTGCGGTGCGGCGCAGTGCGCCTGCTGGCTTAATCCCGCAAGGGCGTCGTACTCCCCGAGCAGGGCGATAACCGGTTTCCCTTCGCCGTAACTGGCCATAAAGGCGTTCGGTATGCCACCAGCCTGACGTGTAAGTTTAAAACCTGCCTCTTCCAGGGCACCGGCCAGCCGTTCGGCAGACCAGAACTCTTCAAAACGGGTTTCCGGGTGATCCCAGATCTCATCGGCAATGGCGATAAACTGCTGCGCGCGGGTGTCGATGGCATCCTCAACAAAACGGTAAATGGTCTGCATTACACACCTCGCGTCCACGGGAAGTTAAGCGCGGTACGCGCCAGGGTTTCGATGGCGATGAGCATCACCGTCTCGTCAAAGTCGAATTTTTCGTTGTGATGCCCGGCGCTGAGGGTGGTGCCGAACACCATATAGGAGGCGAGCCCGCCGTTTTGCTGAACCCGCGCCATCATTAAGGTGGCGTCTTCAGAGCCGGCCGGGGCTTTCACCTTGTCGATGGCCTGCTCCACGCCGGGAACCTGCGCCGCCTGTTCGCGTAAGTAGCTTACCCACGCCGGGGACGGCTGGCTTGAGGTAGCCGCACCCATCAGGCGCAGCTCATGACTGACGCCGTGCATCGCTGCCGCGCCCTCAATCACCGCTTTCGCGCGCTCGAACACATAGCTGTTAATGGCTTCGCTCTCGCCGCGGGTCTCTACCTTCAGCAGGGCGCTGGCAGGCACAACGTTACGGCCGCTGCCCGCCTGCATCACGCCGACGTTCACCCGGGAAGCCCCTTCGCTGTGCGGGGCGATACTGTGCAGGCCGATGGCGGCCTGGGCGGCAGCCAGCAGGGCATTACGTCCCTCTTCAGGTTTGCCGCCAGCGTGCGCCGCCACGCCGGTAAAGCGGACGTCGAATTTGGTGGTGGCCATAAAGTTATCGCTGCCGCAGATCACGGTGCCCGCAGGCACGCCGGTGCCGATATGGATAGCGGTGAAGTAGTCCACGCCATCGAGCGCGCCTGCCGCAACCATCGCCCGCGCGCCGCGGGTGCCCTCTTCGGCAGGCTGGAAAATAAGTTTGATGGTGCCGTTCAGTTGCTCCCGGTACTGCATCAGCAGATGCGCCAGTCCAAGACCGATGGTGGTGTGACCGTCGTGGGCGCAGGCGTGCATCATGCCGTCGTTACAGGAGGCAAACCCCTCCCGGAAGGGAAAATGGTCATTGTCACGGGCTTCATCCAGATCCAGCGCGTCCATGTCCACGCGAAACGCCAGCGTTGGCCCCGGACGGCCAGTGTCCAGCGTGGCGACAATTCCGGTAAAGCCGCCTTCAAACGCGCCGAGCCATTTTTCAGGCGCGCCCTGCTGACGGGCGCGGGCAAAGGCGGCTGCGAGGGTGGCATCGTCAGGCAGGCCCATACGGCTGTCGGCATCGACCACATCGCGCCCCATCGCCAGGTCGTAGCCCAGCTGGTCAAGCACCTCGGCGACCTTTGCCGCAGTGCGGAATTCCACCCATCCGGATTCGGCATAAAGGTGGAAATCGCGCCGCCAGGCGGTGAGTTGCGGGAAGAGGGCCTTCAGATGCTGCGCCAGATTATGCATATCGATTCCTGTATCATAAGAATATGTGAACTGCTTCACACTGTGATAGTTTTTACTTATCACTAACCGTTTTTTCACAGATTTAACCTTTCGTGGCTTACCCTCGCACATTCATTTCCATTACAGTAGATGACAGTTTCTTTTCTCTGATAAACAACGGTTATCGGTGCGGACATGACATTTCAGGTAAAATTTCATCAGCTGCGGGCGTTTGTGGAAGTGGCAAAGCAGGGAAGCATTCGGGGTGCCAGCCGGGTATTGAGCCTGTCGCAACCGGCGTTAACCAAATCCATTAAAGAGCTGGAGGAGGGGATCTCGGCGCAGCTGTTTGTCCGGCGCAGTAAAGGGGTGACCCTCACCGAGTGCGGCGAGAGCTTTTACCAACATGCCAGCCTGATCCTCGAGGAGCTACGCAACGCGCAGGATGATATTCGTCAGCGGCAGGGCCAGCAGGCCGGGCAGATTAATATCGGTATGGGGGCCAGTATCGCCCGCATGTTAATGCCTGCCGTCATTACCCGCTTCCATCAGCAGCACCCGCAGGTCAAGGTGCGCATAATGGAAGGACAATTAGTTTCGATGATAAATGAATTACGCCAGGGCGAACTCGATTTCACGATTAATACTTATTATCAGGGGCCTTACGATCATGAATTCACGTTCGAAAAATTGTTTGAGAAACCCTTTGCGATATTTTGTCGGGAAGGGCATCCGGCCATTGGCGCTAAATCCATTAATGAGTTACTGAAATATAGCTGGACGATGCCAACCCCGCGCGGCAGTTATTATAAGCAGCTGGAAGAGATGTTTTCCCACCGGGAGCAGATCCCGCATATTGGCGTGGTATGTGAAACCTTTTCGTCAAGTATCAGTCTGATAGCGCAAAGCGATTTTCTCAGCATTCTGCCGCAGGAGCTGGGCTGCGACCCGCTTCTGGCGCACCGTCTGGTGATGATCCCGGTAAAAGAGCCGTTACCCAAAGCAACCTATTACCTTATACAAAGAAGGGATTCCCGTCAGACACCGTTAACCGCGTCATTAATCACACAATTCAGACGTCACGCCCGACAGGTTATTTCTTAATCAAATTAAGGATAAAAAAATGGAGCCTGTCGACATCCAACAGACCCCACAGTACACACAGCATTGCTCCACATGCGACTCTGCTTATTGTTTCCTTAGTGCAGATACCTTTATATATAACATTTCCTGACGATAATACAGATAAGAAAGCGCCTGGTTTTAAAAAGTTTAATGTAAGTCATAAAGTTAAACATTCATAAAAATAATCTTAAGGACCGATTAAATATTAATTGCGTTAACTTTATCTATAATTCTTTTTTAAATGATGAGCAGGAACCCGTCCGGCAGGACAACACCGCATTGAGCCGGGAGTTGGGCGCAGGTATAGTAGCCTGCCAGCTAAGCAGGAGGATGCCATGAACCCAGACGATAAATCGCTTTTTCTTGATGCGATGGAAGAGGTCCAGCCTCTTAAGCGCTGCACTGATGTCCACTGGCAACCCGCCCGTACTACGCGCACCCGCCAGCCTGTGGATACCAGCCAGCTCGATAACTTTCTGACCACCGGTTTTCTGGACGTGATCCCCCTGGCCGAGCCGCTGGCTTTCCAGCGCGAAGGGGTGCAGCAGGGCGTTACCGACAAGCTGCGCTCGGGCAAGTATCCGCGCCAGGCGAGCCTGACCCTGCTGCGCCAGCCCGTTGAGCAGTGCCGCCAGCAGCTGTTTACCTTTATCCGCCAGGCGGAGCGCGACGGCCTGCGTAACCTGATCATCATTCACGGTAAAGGGCGCGACGATAATTCCCACGCCAACATCGTGCGCAGCTATCTGGCGCGCTGGCTGACGGAGTTCGACGCGGTGCAGGCGTTTTGCGTTGCCCAGCCGCACCACGGCGGCAGCGGTGCCTGTTACGTAGCGTTGCGTAAATCCGGCGAGGCGAAACAGGAAAACTTTGAGCGCCACGCCAAACGCAGCCGCTAAAACATAATGTCCATGGAAAACACCGCATTATGCTACCGCCAGTTTGGTGAGCCTGAGTCTGTCCTGCAGCAGGAGACCGCGATAAAAGCCCCGCTGCAACCGGGCGATCTTCGGGTGCAGATGCTGATGACCCCGGTCAACGCCTCCGATCTGATCCCCATTACCGGCGCCTACCGCCATCGCATTACCTTACCGGCCATCGCCGGATACGAAGGCGTAGGCCGCGTGATCGCTGCCCCGGACAGCGCCGCCTCTCTTCTCGGTCAACGGGTTTTGCCCCTGCGTGGGGAAGGCACCTGGCAGCAGTACGTGGATTGCCCGGCATCTATGGCGATCCCGGTGCCCGATATCGTTGCCACACCGCTGGCGGCGCGAGCGTTTATCAACCCGATGGCGGCCTGGCTGATGCTCAGCCTCTACCCCGTGCAGGGCAAACAGGTGCTGCTGACCGCCGCCGGTTCGGACTGCGGCATTTTGCTCGGGCAATGGGCGCTACGGCAGGGAGCAACGGCGGTGTACGGCATTCATCGTTCGGCGATCCACGCGGAGCGACTGCGGGGGATGGGGATTACGGCCGTCGCCCAGCAGGACATCGACAGCGTTCGCGCCATCGCGGCGACCAGCGATCTGGCCTTCGACGCCACCGGCGGCGAGCTTGCGCAGACCATTCTGGGTGCGATGGACAAACGCGCAGCCTTTATCTGCTACGGGTTGCTCTCCGGTCAGTCCTTTACGTTACAACGTCACTTCCCGCCCATGCACTGGTTCCATATCCGTAACCACTTCGAGGCCCTGAATCCGCAGGCGTGGCAGGCGGCGTTCCGTGAAATCTGGCCATTGCTGGCCGCCAGCCAGTACAGTGACGCCAGGTTACTGCCGTTCACCGACTGGCAGTCGGCACTGGCCCACTACCGGCAGGCGGGGCGTACCTACAAGCCGGTGCTGGCGTTTGAATAATCCTTAACGGGACTGGCTCATATCACTGAGCAGCAGGGCAATGCTTTTACCGCCTTCGGTCTGCTCCAGCGCAATTTTGGCGATAATGGTCAGGGGCACCGAGAGTAGCATCCCCACCGGCCCCAGCAGCCAGCCCCAGAATATCAGCGACAAAAAGACCACCAGCGTGGAGAGGCCCAGCCCGCGTCCCATCAGACGGGGTTCAAGAATGTTGCCGAAGATCAGGTTCACCAACAGATAGCCGGCCAGCAGCACCAGCGCAGAGTAAAAGCCGCTGAACACCAGCACCTGGGCAATGGGCGGGATGGCGGCCAGCACCGAACCGATGTTGGGGACATAGTTCAGCGCAAAGGCCAGCAGCGCCCAGACAAAGGCAAACCGCACCTCCAGCGCCGTCAGCATTCCCCATACCACCAGCCCGGTCACCAGACTGATGGCGGTTTTCAGCACCAGATAGTGCGAGACGCTGTCCAGAGCACGCTGAATGGCGGCCATCCCTTCCACCGGTCGGGTCATCATGGGCTGGAGCTTCGCCGGCAGCTGCGGCACCTCCAGCAGCATAAACACCACCGTCAGCAGCAGTAAAAAGATGGAGGTCATGGCGCTGGAGAGCTGTGACAGCAGGGCGGTCACGAGGGTCATGGCGGCATTGGGATCGATGTACTTCAGCAGCTCTTCCATCGACACTTCAATCCCGGCCCGCTGCAGCCAGGGCTCCAGATGCAGCAGCGGCACGGCAAGCGAGGTGCGATAGTGCGGCAGGGTGCGGGCCAGCTCATTCAGCGAGGTGCCAAGATAGGCCACCAGTAACGCCATCAGCACCACGATAAGTACGATCGGCAGGGTGATAGCCAGCACCCGCGGCAGGCGCAGGCGCATCAGACGCCGTACAACGGGCTGAAGTATCACCGCGATAAACAGCGCCAGGATAAAGGGTACGATAATATCCGCCGCAAAACGGATCCCGGTCAGGACAATCACCAGCATGCCAAGCATGATGACTATTTTTAATCCGTTGAGGGTAATAATGGGTTTTGCCATGCTGGCTCCTGATACTGTCCTTTTTATATATTCTAACGGCGCAGCGCCTTTAATAAATTAACCAAACGCAAACGGCGAGGGTAAAGAAATGAAAAGGCTTTGAGTAAAATCCTGGCTTATGGTAAAAATCAGCTGTGTTTAACTACCGGAGACAATTTTCATCTGCACTGACGAGAAGCAACACCGCAGATAATTGTAATTTTATGGACAATTTGTTCAGCATCGTTTTATCAAATCTCAGTTCCGCTCTGTACTCCTCTTTTTGCCTGCTTTCTGGCGAGCAACACTGGCGCAACGCGCTGTAGACCCTCTCTCTGCCTGAGCTGGCGCATCGCGCCCGGCCAATCTGTTGTATTTTTTTACCCGGCTGCCGCTAATGGCGAGCCGCGAAGGATTATATTCTCAAGCAGGAGAAAAACATGTTTTACTGGATCCTCTTAGCCCTTGCTATTGTCGCTGAAATAACCGGCACACTTTCCATGAAATGGGCCAGCGTCACGGGCAGCCACAGCGGCTATATTTTAATGCTGTCGATGATTGCGCTGTCCTATATTTTCCTCAGTTTTGCGGTTAAAAAAATCGCACTGGGCGTGGCGTACGCGTTATGGGAAGGCATTGGTATTCTCTTAATTACCCTGTTCAGCGTTATGCTGTTTGATGAGTCGCTTTCCGCAATGAAAATTGCCGGTCTGACGACGCTGGTGGCGGGAATAATATTAATCAAATCCGGAACCCGCAAACCGGCGAAACCACGCGGGGAGGTGTCCCATGCAACAGTTTGAGTGGGTGCATGCTGCCTGGTTAGGTTTAGCTATCGTGCTGGAGATTGCCGCCAACGTTTTGCTGAAGTTTTCCGACGGTTTTCGCCGCAAAATCTATGGTCTGCTCTCCATTGCCGCGGTACTCGGCGCGTTCAGCGCCCTGTCGCAGGCGGTAAAAGGCATTGATCTGTCGGTTGCCTATGCCCTGTGGGGCGGGTTTGGTATTGCGGCCACGCTTGCTGCGGGCTGGATCCTGTTTGGTCAACGACTGAATCATAAAGGGTGGATGGGGCTGCTTCTGCTGCTCGCCGGAATGATCATGATAAAACTGGCCTGATAACGTCGCTGCCTGTCATTACAGGCAGCGAAATCCATGTCCTGTATTACGCTTAAACTGAGGGCATAAAACAGGACGGCCAATGCATGTATAACCCATTAAGCTGGCGTAAAATTCCTTCTGCCAGGACCTTGTTTGTTATGATCTTCATGGCAGGGGTCGGCTTAATTTTCTCTGTTGTCGCCTTGTTGTACCTCTCCCTCAACCTCATCAGCAGTAAAGCCAACGAAATCGACGAACAGCGCACGGCGCTCTCGGTGCAGGGCGCGGTACAGACCTCGGTAAACCGGGTCTGGTCGCTGGTGATTGATAATGCCGTCTGGGATGACGCGGTGCGTGAAGCCTATCGCCCGGCGCTCGACATCGACTGGCTCTACAACACCTGGGGCGCGGGCTACAAGGTGAATAACCTCTATGACGGCACCTTTGTGCTCGATGAGCGATTCCAGGTGCTGTGGGGATCGTTCAAAAGCCAGCCTTTCGCGGAGAAAAATCTCGATTTCTTTGGCGACGGCTTAAAGTCGCTGATCCTGATGCATACCAACTCCCTGCGATCGGATAAAAACATCTACGCCGGGATCACCCGCACCCGGGCGGGTATCGCTTTTGTTGGCGTGGGGCTGATCCGCCCGACGATCGGCAGTTTGAGGGCGGGAGATAATACCCGCCGCTATCTGGTTATCACCCGTCATATTAACCCGCAAATCCTGCGCGACCTCGGGAATACCTTTCAGATCGACAACCTGACCTTTACGCCGGAGCGGGCTAGCGACGTCAGCGTGCCGCTGAATAGCTCATCCGGGGAAGTGCTGGGGTATCTCTCGTGGCAACCGCGCCTGCCGGGGGCGGCTGCGGCGAAAGCGGCCTCCCTCGATATCACCCAAATCGTGCTGCTCACGGCGGCGCTGATATTACTTTTTATCCTTTTCAGCTGCGTGGGGCTGTATAAACTGGCGCGCGGTGAGACGCTGGCAAGATCGGTGGCGCGCACCGACTGGCTCAGCCATTTGCCCAACCGCCGGGCGCTGATTGAAGAGCTGGAGCGGGTGAGCCAGCGCGGCGATACCGATCGCAAAAGCGTGGTGTTTATCGATCTCGACGGCTTTAAGGACGTCAATGATATCCATGGCCATGAGGTGGGCGACGAGCTGATTGTCACCATCGCAGGCGCGCTGCGCGACAATGTTCCCAAAGACGGAATGCTGGCCCGGATGGGCGGGGATGAGTTCGCCATGACCATCGGCGGCGACAACGCCGAAGCGCTGGCCTCGGCGTTTGCAGGCTTTGTTCTAGATTACCTTCACTCACCGATTACCGTCGGTGAGCGTTCGATCCACATAGGCGCCAGTATCGGCATCGCCAGCGACACGCTGGTGGACTGCACCAGCACCGAGCTGTTCCGCCGCGCCGATATCGCCATGTACCACTCCAAAATCACCGGCAAGGGACGGGTTACGCACTATGACGTCGAGCTGAACAACGAGCGCGAGAGGCGGCTGGCGATTGAAGAGCAGATCCGCCATGGCCTGGAGCATAACGAGTTTGATGTCTGGTATCAGCCGATCATCGATGCCCGCAGCCAGAAAATGGTCAGCGTGGAGGCGCTGGTGCGCTGGCCGCGGCGACCGGAAGGGCCGCTGGCACCGGATGAATTTATTACCATCGCCGAAACCAGCGGGCTGATTTACGGTCTGGGGCAGTTTGTCCTCAGCCGGGCCTGCCAGGATCTGGAGCCGTACAGGGATCTGAAGCTGTCGGTCAATATCTCCCCGGCGCAGTTTCGCGACCCCGAGTTTGAAGCCAAAGTGGAGGGGGCGCTGGCGCTCAGCCGTTTTCCGGCAACCCGCCTGCAGCTGGAAGTGACCGAAACCTACGTGCTGGAGAACCCGGAGCGGGCCCGCTCGGCCATCAACAATCTCAAGGCGCAGGGCATTGCGGTGGCGCTGGACGACTTCGGCACCGGCTACTCCAGCATCGGCTATCTACGCCGCTTTAACTTCAATACCATCAAGATCGATAAGTCGCTGGCCGGGCTGGTGGATCACGACGAGCAGGCCTCGGCGCTGGTGAGCGGCACGGTGCGCATTGCCAGCGCGCTGGGGATGACGGTGGTGGCTGAAGGGGTGGAGAACGAAAAACAGATGAAGCTGCTGCGGCTGGCGGGCTGCGATCAGCTCCAGGGTTACTGGTACAGCCAGCCAATGCCGATAGAGGCGATTATGGCGCTACGCCAGCAGCGCCAGTGCTGAGTTACTGCTGGGCCAGTTCGGCCAGCTTGTCACGAAAGCCGGTGACTGACAGGGCGCGGTTATCGGCCCGCCAGCGATCTTTCGCCGCCGGTGCCGAGCTCTGAACGCCGATAAGCTGCCAGCCCGCAGCGGTTTTCAGCATCAGCGGTGAACCGCTGTCGCCTGGCAGGGTGTCGCACTGATGGGACAGCACGCTGTTTTGTGCCCAGCCGGTGACGATGCAGTCCTGATGGGTATAGAGCACATCCAGATGATCTTCCGGATATCCCGCCTGGCTCACCTTGCGATCGGCCTGTTTCAGGGCAGCGGTCAGCTCTTCTTTGGTACCGGCAAACAGCGGCAGCGGGGTAATGCCCGACGGCGGATTGCGCAACACCACCAGACCAAAATCCCACGACGCGGCAGAAGGCGGCACGATCCAGCCATCGCCGTCGGCCTTTAACCGTCGGCCTAACGAGGCATCAACCCGGCCTTCAATGCCGTGGATTTCGTAGCGCCAGCTCCCTTTTTGCGATACGAAGCGCAGGGCAACGGCGGTATCGGGTTTGCCTTTTGGCGGCACCAGCAGGCAGTGTCCGGCGGTCAGCGCCAGCTGAGGAGTAATGAGGGTTGCAGTGCAGAGGTTTCCGCTGGCCGTTTCCAGCTGGCCAATGGCATCCCACGGCGCGCGGGAGGGGTCAGCGACACGCGTGCGATCGTCATGCCCAAAAAACAGCGTTTGTACCTCTTTTGCGTTCGCGGCCTCGTCGTCGCCATTGTCCGCATGACTTAACCCAGAAAAGAGAAAAAACGTTCCCAGTACAATCACAACAGATTTACGCATATCACACTCTGAAGGGAATAATTATGATTATTAAATATGAACCCTGGTAATTAACTATAGACGGGACAGCGCGAAAGTGGGAGTAAAATCAGCGTGCTACACTCAGGAAATATAAAACACACCTGCAACAAGTGCGCATAAAATAAGCGTGATGAGAATCACCTCAAACCGATAGCGCTGCAACATAACGCCCTCCGGATAAAAAAACGGCGCTGACACCTTGCCGGTTCAGCGCCGGATGACTAACGTACCCGCCAGGGGCACGGTAGGTTAAGTGGCTTATGCAGCCGGTTTAGCAGCTGGAGCGGCTGCTTCGTGTTTTACTGCTTTTTTATGGTGTTTTTTAGCTGCCTGGGCTTTCTGGGCAACCGGCGCTGCGTCTTCTTTCTTCACGGCTTTTTTGTGGTGCTTTTTAGCAGCCTGCGCTTTCTGCACAGCGGCTTTCTTGTGTTTTTTGTGGTGCACAGTTTTGGCAGCCGGTGCCGCGGTGGTGGTTGCGGTCGCAGCTGGTGCAGCGGTTTTCGCGACAGTGTCAGCAGCGAATGCAGCAGAAGAGAGACCCATAGCAGCGGCAACAACCAGAGCTAATACTTTTTTCATCATCTTACCCTCGAATTGGTTTTTTCATTTAACCCCACTGCGGGGCCGTTGAAAGAACTATATCCCTGAAAATCCGGGGCTTCCGTGAGTGATTGGTATCGGCGTGTAACCTAATGTACAACGCCGGGCAGAAGCCCGGCGTGATGAGTTACAGATAGCGAGAGGTCAGATGGTCGCGGAAGTAGCGGCTGTTAAGATCTTCCCCGGTCGCCTGCTCAATCAGCTGGGCGGTGGTGAAGCGGCTGCCGTGCTGCCAGATGTTCTGGCGCAGCCAGTCGAACAGGGCGCTGAAATCCCCGGCGGCGATGGAGGCGTCCAGCCCCGGCAGCGCGTTTTTTGCCGCACTGAACAGCTGAGCGGCGTACATGGCACCCAGGGTGTACGACGGGAAATAGCCAAAGCCGCCGTCGGTCCAGTGGATATCCTGCATACAGCCGTTGCGGTAGTTGTCTTTTGTCGACAGCCCCAGCCACGCCTGCATCTTCTCATCCCACAGCGCCGGGATGTCCTCCACCTCGATATCGCCATTGATCAGCGCCCGCTCGATCTCGTAGCGCAGCACCACGTGCGCCGGATAGCTCACCTCGTCGGCATCGACGCGGATATAGCCAGGCTTCACCCGCTGGTTCCAGGCGACGAAATTCTCTGGGGTGAACGCCGCCTGGCTGCCGAAACGTTCCTGAACCGCCGGTAATAGGTGGTTAAGGAAGGCCTTGCTGCGCCCGAGCTGCATTTCAAAGAACAGGCTCTGGGATTCGTGGATGGCGGTGGAACGCGCCAGGGCGATGGGCTGACCGAGCCAGTTGCGCGGCAAGTTCTGCTCATAGCGCGCGTGGCCGGTTTCGTGGATCATGCCAAACAGGGCGCTCAGCAGTTCGTCTTCGTCGTAACGGGTGGTGATGCGCACGTCTTCCGGCACGCCACCGCAGAACGGATGGGCGCTGACGTCCAGACGGCCCGCGTTAAAGTCGAACCCCAGGGTCTTCATCGCCTCCAGCCCCAGCTCACGCTGGATAGCGGTAGGGAACGGGCCCTGCGGCGGCACGAAGGACTGCTGCGCCTGCTTCTCGACCACCTGCGCCAGCAGATCCGGCAGCCAGGTTTTGAGATCGCCAAACAGATCGTCCAGCCGGGCGCTGGTCATGTCCGGCTCGAAGATATCCAGCAGCGCATCGTACGGGGTGCAGCCTTTCGCCCCGGCACGCAGGCGAGCCTCTTCCCGGCTCAGTTTCACCACCTCTTTCAGGTTGGCGGAAAAACCCTGCCAGTCATTCGCCGGACGCTGGGTACGCCAGGCATGCTCGCATTTACTGCCCGCCAGGGATTTCGCCTCAACCAACGATTCCGGCAGCAAAGCCGCCTGCTGATAGTGGCGAGCCATCTCCCGCAGGTTGGCCTGTTCAACGTCGTTAAGATCTTCGCTTTCGGCGTTACGCAGCCAGTCGGCTACGTTTTTGTCGGTCAGGATTTGATGCTGCAACACGCTCAGTTCCGCCAGGGCTTCACCCCGGGCGGCGCTACCGCCTGCAGGCATCATGGTGAACATGTCCCAGCTGGCGATGGCGGAGAGATGGGAGAAGCGGGAGAGGCGCTGGAAGGTGCGGGTGAGTTGCTGATAGTTATTCTTTTTCATTAAGACCTCGTGTCTGCATCAACTGAGAGCTAAAAGTACCATCAGGTCGGGCGAAACACGAGGCCACGTAACATTATTGCAAGCGTGCAGATCGATTTTGTAGGCCTGATAAGCGTAGCGCCATCAGGCATTTGAGCTGTTAACCTTTGAAAACCTCGGTTTGCGATAAATGAATTTACAGTCCGGTGATAATGTAGTGAAAAAAATCTCAGTGCAAACGACGATGAAGGCTCCGTCCCACCAGCAATGCCGCACACAGCATCAGCGCAATAAACCCGCCGACGCCGTTCCAGCCGTACTGGTGCCAGAACACGCCGCCGAGCGTCCCGGCGATGCTGGAGCCCAGATAGTAGCTGAACAGATACAGCGACGAGGCCTGGCCTTTTGCGCGGCGGGCGCGCGGGCCGATCCAGCTGCTGGCGACCGAGTGGGCGGCGAAGAAGCCGGCGGAGAAGAGCAGCATCCCGGCGAAAATCAGCCACAAACTGGAGAGCAGCGTTATCAGTACGCCTGCCAGCATTACGCCGGTGGAGACCAGCATCACCGGGCCGCGCCCGAATCGGGTGGTCATCGCCCCGGCTTTCGGGGAGCTCCAGGTCCCGGTCAGGTAAGCCACCGACAGCAGGCCGACCAGCGCCTGGCTCAGATGCCACGGCGAAAGCATCAACCGGTAGCCGATGTAGTTAAACAGGGTGACAAACGAGCCCATCAGCAGGAATCCGGTGAGAAACAGCAGGGGCAGCCCTTTATCGCGCCAGTGCAGGCGGAAGTTAATCAGCAGCGTTTTTGGCCGCAGTGCGGTAGGGCGGAAATGACGCGATTCCGGCAGGATTTTCCAGAACATCAGCGCCGAAGCCAGCGCAAAACAGCCGATCGCCGCCAGCGCTATCCGCCAGCTGAAGAAATCGGTAAAGACCCCGCTCAGCAGGCGTCCGCTCATGCCGCCAATGGAGTTCCCGCTGATGTAGAGCCCCATGGAGAAAGCAACGAAGCTGGGGTGGATCTCCTCGCTGAGGTAGGTCATCCCCACCGCCGCCACGCCGCTAAGCGAGAGCCCGATCAGCGCGCGCATAATCAAAATCCCGTGCCAGCTGGTCATCATCGTCGACAGCAAGGTACAGACCGACGCCAGCAGCAGCGCGGTGACCATCACCGGTTTGCGCCCGATAGCGTCCGAGAGCGGGCCGGTAAACAGCAGGCCGACCGCCAGCATCCCGGTGGAGATCGACAGTGAAATACTGCTGCTGGCCGGGGAGACGCCAAACTCCTGGGACAGCACCGGCAGGATCGGCTGCACGCAGTAGAGCAGGGCGAAGGTGGCAAGGCCGGCGGAGAAGAGCGCCAGGGTGACGCGCATAAACTGCGGGGTGCCGCGTTTGATTCGCTGTGCCGGTAAGGCTTTGTTCGGTAAGAGATCGATATCATTGCTGGGGGCGATATCAGCCGTTGTTGTACGACTCACGTAAGTTCCTTGCTTCAACATCCCCGTGATTTCTGGTGACGGGTATGACCACAGGGATCAGGGTAGGAAATTGTAAATATTCTGTCTAATATATTAATAATCTCAAATGATACGTTAAAAATATGAATATCGAACTGCGTCATCTGCGCTACTTTGTTGCCGTCGCCGAAGAACTGCATTTTGGTCGCGCGGCTCAGCGGCTTAATATTTCGCAACCGCCGCTGAGCCAGCAGATCCAGGCCCTGGAGCAGCAGGTTGGGGCCCGCCTTCTGGCCCGAACTAATCGCAGCGTCGGGCTGACGGCGGCGGGGCGTCAGTTTCTCGCCGACAGCCGCCAGATCCTGAGCATGGTGGACGAGGCGGCTGCCCGGGCAGAACGCCTGCACCAGGGTGAAACCGGCGAGCTGCGCATCGGGTTTACCTCCTCCGCGCCGTTTATTAGCGCTATCTCGCACACCCTGTCGTCGTTTCGCCGCCTGTCGCCGGATGTGCATATCCAGACCCGGGAGATCAATACCCGGGAGCAGATCGTCCCGTTGAACGAAGGTTCGCTCGATCTGGGCCTGATGCGCAATACCCAGTTGCCGGACACCCTGGCGTGGCAACGGGTGCTGCGCGAACCGCTGCTGGCGATGATCCATCGCGACCATCGCCTGGCGGCAAAGCCTGAAATCTCCGTGACGGAACTGGCGCAGGAGCCGTTCGTCTTTTTCGATCCCCACGTCGGCACCGGCCTGTACGACGATATCCTGGGATTGTTGCGCCGCCATGGGGTGAATCCGGTCATTACCCAGGAAGTGGGCGAGGCGATGACCATCATCGGCCTGGTGGCGGCGGGGCTCGGCGTGTCGATCCTTCCGGCTTCCTTCAGGCGGCTTCAGCTACATGAAATGCGCTGGGTGGCGATTGCCGAAGTGGACGCGGTTTCAGAGATGTGGCTGGTGTGGTCCCGGCATCATGAACTGAGCGCAGCGGCACAACGGTTTAAGGATCTACTGATTAGCGCCTCATCAGGCCGCTGACCGGCAAAAAAAGCGGGTAAAAATGTGCTGTAAATCACAAGGCTAAGTAAAAATTTGACGATTACTGTAGAAGTGCTTCACCATAGCCCACAGTTTATTTCGAAGCGCGAAAATAAGGGAGTACGTGGTGGTTGCTGATAGTCAGCCAGGGCATATAGATCAGATTAAGCAGACCAATACGGGCGCAGTCTATCGCCTGATTGATCAGCTTGGGCCGGTCTCGCGCATCGATCTTTCCCGTCTTGCGCAACTGGCACCCGCCAGTATTACCAAAATTGTGCGTGAGATGCTCGAAGCGCATCTGGTGCAGGAAACAGAAATTCAGGAGCCGGGCAGCCGTGGCCGTCCGGCCGTCGGGCTGGTGGTGGAAACCGAGGCCTGGCACTACCTCTCATTACGCATCAGCCGCGGTGAAATCTACCTTGCGCTGCGCGACCTCAGCAGCAAACTGGTGGTGGAGGACAAGCTGCCGCTTGAACTTGTCGCTGCTGAACCGCTGGAAGTACGGATCACAGCCCTTATCGATCGGTTTTTTATTGATCATCAGCAGAAGCTGGAACGTCTCACCGCCATCGCCATTACTATGCCGGGGATCATTGATACCGAAAATGGCATCGTGCACCGCATGCCGTTTTATGAAGACGTTAAAGAGATGCCGCTCGGCGAGGTGCTGAAAAATCACACCGGCGTGCCGGTCTATATTCAGCACGACATCAGCGCCTGGACCATGGCCGAGGCGCTGTTCGGTGCTTCTCGCGGCGCGCGCGACGTCATTCAGGTGGTGATCGACCACAACGTAGGGGCCGGGGTGATCACCGATGGCCGCCTGCTGCACGCGGGCAGCAGCAGCCTGGTGGAGATAGGCCACACTCAGGTCGATCCCTACGGCAAGCGCTGTTACTGCGGTAACCACGGCTGCCTGGAGACCATCGCCAGCGTCGACAGCGTGCTGGAGCTGGCCCAGCTCAGGCTCGGCCAGTCGATGAGTTCGACGCTGCACGGCCAGCCCCTGACGGTGGAGTCGCTTTGCGCGGCCGCGCAGCAGGGCGATCTGCTGGCAAAAGATATCATTACCGGCGTCGGCATAAACGTCGGGCGCATTATCGCCATCATGGTTAACCTCTTTAACCCGCAAAAAATTCTGATTGGCTCGCCCCTGAGCCAGGCGTCTGACGTTCTCTTCCCGGCGATCGCCGACTCGATCCGCCAGCAGTCGTTACCGGCCTACAGCAAGCACATCGTGGTGGAAAGCACCCAGTTCACCAATCAGGGCACGATGGCCGGGGCGGCGCTGGTAAAAGACGCGATGTATAACGGCTCACTATTGATCCGTCTGCTGCAGGGTTAACTGTTTTTTTACAGTCTTACCAAAAATTGCGCTATCTCAAACCGGTCAGATAGCGCATGCCTTAGACTTCCTCCACTGAATTATTACCTTCATTTATATTTTCAGAGCATAACGGTGGAGTAAGTGATGCTTAAGCGTTTCTTTGTAACGGGTACTGATACCTCTGTCGGCAAGACGGTGGTGTCCCGCGCCTTGCTGCAGGCCATGATGGCCAGCGGAAGGAGTGTTGCAGGGTACAAACCGGTAGCCAAAGGGAGTAAAGAGACGCCGGAAGGATTGCGCAATAAAGATGCGCTGGTACTGCAAAGTGTCTCCTCTTTAGAACTGCCTTATCACGCGATCAACCCCATTGCCCTCAGCGAAGATGAGAGCAGCGTGGCGCACAGCGGTCTGGTGAATTACACCCTGTTGTCGAACGGGCTTGCCAGCCTGAGCGAGAAGGTCGATCACGTTGTGGTCGAAGGCACCGGCGGCTGGCGCAGCCTGATGAATGATTTGCGTCCGTTATCAGAGTGGGTGGTGCAGGAGCAACTCCCGGTGCTGATGGTGGTGGGCATTCAGGAAGGCTGTATCAACCACGCCCTGCTGACGGCGCAGGCCATCGCCAATGACGGCCTGCCGCTGGTGGGATGGGTGGCGAACCGCATCAATCCGGGTCTGGCGCACTATGCCGAAATTATTGAAGTGCTGAGCAAAAAGCTGCCCGCTCCGCTGGTGGGTGAACTGCCGTACCTGCCGCGCGCCGAACAGCGCGAGCTAGCGCACTACATCGACCTCTCGGCTTTCGGCAGCGTGCTCTCCGTAGATCGAGTCGTGGCGTAACGTCCGCGACAGCACCGACGCTACCACACAGGCAATCAATAAACCGGGCAGCAGGAAGTACTGCCCGGTCATTTCACAAACCATCAGCGCCGACATGATCGGCGCGTGCGTCGTGGCGGAGAGCAGCGTCGCCATTCCTGCAAGTCCCAGCAAAATCGCCGTTTCGGAACCGGGCAGCCACAGCATAAACAGCTGGGCGAAGAGCATTCCGGTTGCCATGCCGACAAACAGCGTTGGGGTGAATACCCCGCCCGGCGCGCCAGAGCCGCTGCTGGCCAGAACGGCCAGCAGCTTGCAGATGAATACCCCCGCAATCACAGACAGCAGCGGCGGCGCGAGCAGGAACCCCTGCAAAACGCTGTAGCCATTGCCCCAGACCTTAGGCGTCAGCAGCGACAGCAGCCCGACGATGAGCCCACCCATCGCCAACTGCCACGGCGGAGAGAGCTTAAGGCGCAGGAAAAGGGAATGGCTGAAGGTCATGAGCCACATCAGCGCCGGGCCGCAGAGGCCCGCCAGCAATCCCATTCCCACAATCAATGAATAATCCACCGCGGTCAGCGTTTCGCTGAGATGCACCTCGTACAGGGTGTTTGCGCCGGGGCTGAGCAGGCGGGTGGTGAGCAGCGCCACCACGGCGGCAATCACCACCGGGCCGAGCGACGCCAGCATCAGCGTGCCGAACAGAATCTCGGCAATAAACAGGCTGCCGGCTAACGGGGCATGATAGGCGCTGGCCATCCCGGCGGCGGCCCCGCAGGCGATCCACAGCTTCCATTCGGTTTTAGGCGTAAAGCGTTGGGCGAAAAAGGAAGCGGCGAGGGCGGCCAGCAGGATCATCGCCCCTTCGCGGCCAATGGCGCTGCCGCTGGCGACCACCAGCAGCGACGCCAGGGATTTCACCAGGCTTGCGGCGTAGTCAAACTGCCCGTCGCCCGTATCAAGCGCTTCCATATAGTCGGTGGGCGCATGCGGACGCTGGGCGGTCATCCGCTGCCATCCCCAGAGCAACAGCCCGGCAGCCAGCCCGCCGAGAGCAGGCGTCAGCGCGCGTCGCCAGGGCGAAAGGCCGCTGGCGGCATTGACCAGGCTGCCGCTGTCGTTACTCAGAAACAGCCACTCGAGCAAATACAGGGCATGACGAAACAGGGCCACGGCCAGCGCCGCCAGCACGCCGGTGATGCTGGCAATCAGCAACCGGCGAAACATCGCCCGGATATCAGGGTAAGCATGAAGTCGATGCATGGGTTACGCACAAACAGGGAAGATACAATATTCTGGCGGGAAAACGCGGGGTTAGCAATGTGAAGAGCCGGGCAGTGCCCGGCTCACAGGATTAACTTTCGCTGTGAATATTCAGCGCCCGGCGCGTGCGGCCGGAGCTTAAGTATTCCGCGATATAGTCCTGAGAAATTTCGCCGTTGTAGCGGCCTTCCTCATCGACAATCGGCATCCAGCTGGTGTTGCTCTCATACAAACGCGAAAGTACCACGCGCAGGTTATCCTCGGCTTTACCGGTCATGCGGAACGGATGCAGCAGATCGGCACAGGTGCCGCTGGCATTGCGCGCTTCGCGGCGCTTCACGAAGCCCAGAGGTTTGCCGTTCTCATCCACCACGGTGACGGCGCGAATGTCGTTGTCATCCATAATACCAAACGCCTCGGTCAGCGGTGTGGCCGGGCGCACGGTCAGGGTAGGCTGCTGATCCGTGACGTCGCCTGCGGATACCAGCAGCAGACGCTTCAGGGTACGGTCCTGGCCGACAAACGAGCCGACAAACTCGTTGGCCGGTTTCGCCAGCAGTTCGTCCGGGCTGGCGCACTGGACAATTTTCCCCTGGCGGAAGACGGCGATACGATCCCCCAGCTTTAGCGCTTCGTCGATGTCGTGGCTCACCAGCATCACGGTCTTTTTCAGCTTGCGCTGCATCTCGAGGAACTGGTTCTGGATCACCTCACGGTTAATCGGGTCCACCGCACCGAAAGGCTCATCCATCAGCAGGACCGGAGGATCCGCCGCCAGCGCGCGGATAACGCCGATACGCTGCTGCTGGCCGCCGGACATCTCGCGCGGATAGCGGTTAAGGAACTTATGCGGATCCATCGCCACCATATCCATCAGCTCTTCGGCGCGGGTTTTACACCGGGCTTTGTCCCAGCCCAGCATGCGCGGAACCACGGTGATGTTCTCTTCGATGGTCATGTTCGGGAACAGACCAATCTGCTGGATCACGTAACCGATGTTGCGGCGCAGGGTCACGGTATCCATGTCATTGGTGTCCTGACCGTTAATCTGGATGGTACCGCTGCTCGGCGTGATGAGCCGGTTAATCATCTTCAGGGTAGTGGTTTTACCGCAGCCGGATGGGCCCAGCAGGACGCACATCTCACCTTCAGGCACGTTCAGGTTGACATTGTCGACGGCCTTGAAAGTCTGGCCGTGCTTCTGTGAAAATTGTTTGGTGAGGTTTTCCAGTTTTATCATTATCGAATCCCCTTTGGAGTCAGTACGATCTGCAGACGGTGCAGTAACCAGTCGAGCACAATCGCTAAAAGACAAATCATCAGCGCGCCCGCAATCAACATACGAATATCGCTTCCGCCAATGCCGTTAAGCAGCAGCAGGCCCAGCCCGCCGGCGCCGATCACGGCGGCAATGGCCATCACGCCGATATTCATCACCACGGCGGTGCGGATGCCGCCGAAAATTACCGGCAGCGCCATTGGAATTTCTACCCAGCGCAGGCGCTGCCAGAAGGTCATGCCGATCCCGCGACCCGCTTCGCGCAGACCGGGCGGCAGGCTGTCCAGCGCGGTATGGGTGTTACGCACAATCGGCAGCAGCGAGTAGAGGAACACTGCCGTGATCGCGGGCAGGGCGCCAATACCCTGACCGATCAGCGAAAAGAGCGGGATCATCAGGCCGAACAGGGCAATGGACGGGATGGTCAGTACGATGGTGGCAATTCCCAGCACCGGCGTTGCCAGCCATTTGTGACGCACAATCAGAATGCCGAGCGGCACGCCGATAATAATGGCTAAGCCCACGGCCAGCGCGACCAGCCACAGATGTTGCAGCGTCAGGCTTAACAGATAGCCCCAGTTATCAATGATGTAGTGAACGGTTTCCATAGCGCCTCCTTACAGCAGCTGCTTGCTACGCAGGAAATCACGGGCGACCTGCTGCGGTGACTGATGATCGATATCCACTTTCTTATTCAGTTCGGTGATAACGTCGTTATTGAGCTGGGCGGAGAGGGTGTTCAGCGCCTCTTCCAGGCCCGGATTAGCCTCCAGCGTGTCTTTACGCACCACAGGAGTCACCGCGTAGCTCGGGAAGAAGCCTTTATCATCTTCCAGCACCTTCAGATCGAAGCCTTTTACGCGCCCGTCGGTGGTGTAGACAAGGCCCGCATCGACAAAGCCGTCGCGTACCGCGTTATAGACCAGACCGGGATCCATCTGGCGGATCTGCGGGCGATCCAGCTCCATCTGATAGGCGGCCTGCAGCGGCTTCATGCCGTCGCTGCGCCCGGAGAATTCGAGATCGAGGCCCAGCATCCAGTTGTTGTCCGGATCGGTTTTACGCACCTGCTCAATCTTCGCCACCAGCTCCGACATGGTGTTGATGTGCTCCGCTTCGGCACGCTTACGCTGCATGGCAAAGGCGTAGGTGTTGTTCATGTTGGCAGGTTTGAGCCACACCAGGCCGTGCTTCGCGTCCAGGCGTTTCACCGTCTCGTAAGACTCTTCCGGGGACATGCGTTTGTTGATGTGGTTAAAGATGATCAGCGACGTGCCGGTGTACTCCCAGGTCATATCGATCTGCTTGTTGATCATCGCGTTACGGGAGATAACGGTAGCGATGTTGGTCTGCGGTTTAACCTCAAACCCTTTCTTCTGCAGATACTGCACGGTCATGGCCGAAAGAATATGCTGCTCGGTAAAACTTTTGGTCGCCAGGATCAGGGGCGCAGCAAGCGCCTGGCTGGTAAAGAGCGCGGCGGTACAGAGCGCCGCCAGGCCGGTAAACAGTCTCATAGAAGCTCCTTGTTATAATTATCGCGCGATATGCGGGCTCATCAGACGGCCCAGCGCCGCCAGCAGCGTATCCAGGATCAGGGCAAACAGGGCGGTCGCCGCCGCGCCCAGGATCAGCGTCGGGAAGTCGTTCAGATAAATGCCGGGGAAAATCAGCTCGCCGTAGCTGCTGGCGCCAATCAGGAAGGCCAGCGGTGCGGTACCCACGTTAATGGCGGTGGCGATGCGGATCCCGGAGAGCATTACCGGCCAGGCGTTTGGCAGTTCCACCTGGCGCAGGCGCTGCCATTTGGTCATCCCGATGCCGTTTGCCGCTTCCAGTAACGACGCCGGAACCGAGCACAGCCCGGCGTAGGTGTTACGCACAATGGGCAGCAGCGAGGCGAGGAACAGGGCGATAATGGCTGGCGTATCGCCGATGCCAATCACCACCATCGCCAGCGCCAGAACCGCCAGCGGAGGCAGGGTGTTGCCGACGTTAAAGATTTGCATCACGTATTCGGCGATACCGCGTGCAGCGGGGCGGCTCAGCAGAATACCGCTGGGAATACCGACCAGCAGGGCGAAGAACATCGATGAGAAGACTAAAATCAGGTGCTGTTGCCCGAGATAGACCAGATCGACCTGGCGCGCTTTAATCGTCTCGAGCCCAATCCCCCAGACGAGGAGGGCGACAACCACGATAATGGCGCCGACAAAAAGCAGCGAACGTTTGAGTAATGGGTGCATTGCGGTGTGTCTCCCTGTGCGCATGCGTTATAGCAACCACCGGTTGCCTGTTGTTATGCCATGTTTTGGCAGGGGTATTTCAGCTATAGCAAGGGATCGGGAAGGGTTCCAGCGAAGCGGGAAAATTCGTAACCCTATGAAACTTGGGGAAACCCGGAGTTAAGCCTTATGGGGTAAGGCCTGGTCAGGGGGAGGGCAGAATAGTCTTAAAGATGATTTCGTTAAGTGACAACGTCACTTAACGAAAGGGCGGTAACTGTTATTTGCCAAGTGCAGCGCGAACTTTTCGCACCCGCAGCGAGGTACTGATGATGGAGAAGGCGGCCACCAAAAACAGCATGAGCCCCAGGGCCAGCATCGCATGAAAGCCAAACCACCTGAACAGGATTAGCCCGGCAATTCCCCCGCTGATAAAAGAGAAAAGGGTGGTGAGATGGGTTTTAAGCTGACTTCTTTGAGCTGCCGTATCTTTCGAGTAATCCCGGCGTAGCATCGCCACCACCACGGAGGCCAGCGCAATACCCGCGTCGGTTAACGTGCCGGTGATGTGGGTGGATCGTACCCGTCCGCCGGAGAGCTGAGTGGAGGTGGAATTATGGATCCCCATCAGGCCGCAGAGAAAAACAATAATTTCACGATTGGTGGTGAATGTATGAAAAAACAATTCATACAGGGAGACGCCGGCCAGTAATAATCCCTCTATTAATAAAACCTGACAAAAAATCAGCCGCACATTCTGAATAATGCCCCATAAAACGATAATCCGCGCAATGATTGCGCCCGTCACAAACGACAGAATAATGGTGGCAAAGAAAATAATATCGTTCAGATCCGTTGAGGTGACTTCGCTGGAAAATTGCGAAGTGTTGCCCGTCATATGGGAAGGAAAGAAGCCAAATGCCCCCAGCGCAATGGCGTTCAGCAATCCTGCGGAGGTGGCCAGCCAGAGGGCAAGGCGACGATCCTCCTGATGGGTTCGTTCTTTCTTCAGTTTAATCAGCAAAGAATACCTCCGGTTTGAGCTTTGCCTGAATAATCAGGCTAGCAAAGGCAATTCCCGGGTTGTCCAGGATAGTGCTTAATTATTAAAGCTGCACCGGAGGGTATGGATTTAGTAATTAATTAAAATAACCTTGGTAAGAAAGTGATTATTAATCTCCTGAGCTTTCAGCTCACAGCATGCCATTATTGCCGTGGCGTAAAAACGCCGGGCGCTGGTTTAAACGTTCAAACCAGGCCTCAATCGCGGGCACGTCCGGATGCTCAAAAGGCGTCATCTTCCAGCGGTTCACCGACAGCCCCAGCACTACGTCCGCCAGAGTAAAGGTTTCGCCTGCCACCCAACAGCCGGTTTTTTGCAGCTGCCGTTCAAGGATCATAACGCAGTGGTTCCACTCCTTGATCCCCGCCGCAATACGGGCCGGATCGTTATAGTCCGGGTTTTTGCGCCCCAGCGCCGGGAAGACATAGCGCCAGGCGTTGTTGAATTCCGAAGCCTGCCAGTCCATCCAGCGTTCGACGTTGGCACAGGCCTGCGGTTCTACAGGAAGCAGGTCGTCGCGCCCGGCCTTGCGCGCCAGATAGCGGCAGATGGCGTTGGATTCCCACAGCACGAAATCATTATCGATTATCACCGGCACCATGGCGTTCGGGTTCAATTTGCGAAATGCCTCGGTTTCCGTAGAGGCAAAGCCGCTGCCGTAATCCTCCTGCTGATAGTCCAGGCCCGCTTCTTCGCAGGTCCAGAGCACTTTGCGCACGTTGATGGAGGTGGTTTTGCCAAGAATTCTGAGCATTGTTTTTACGCCTTTGGGTTGAGTGCGGAGCCCCGTCCGGATGAGTGTTAACGACTTTGGAACTATGACTGTCAATGATACTGTGGCATGCAAACATATTAGGGGATTATAAGAATGAAGATTGTTTTTGTGCCCGCATTAATCGTAGTCCTGATTGATAAAGAACAGGAGATGGGGCGGGAATTAACCCGGCAGGACGTTGAATCCATCCGCGATGGCGCCACGGCCATTCGTCTGCCGGACGAGGCTGCCGAGGAGATGATCAGAGAGCGCGGCTACCGCGATATTGATCCAGAGAATGTGTGGGGCGAGTGGCAGGCGTACAAAGCTGGCTGAATGACGCCCGACATGTGAGTTGCATCCATAATCGTTATATAGTCAAATATATAACGATTAACATGCTTAGAGGGTATCAATGAATCTGTATATGTTTTATATCGGTGGCAACGCCGGTAAATCGAATATTGAAGTGCATGACATTCAGTTTGTCGCCGCCAACCAACCGAAAGATGCCTGGCCTGCGCTACGTGAAGCCTGGTTTGGGGATAGCGATAAAATTCATATCGATGGTTACAGCCGCATCACCTGGGCCGATGGCTATTCCGTCTCGCTTTCCCCTGAGCCATCGCCGTCTGCGCAGAAACTGTTTTTCGTCAACGCGGGTGGTTACAGGCCGGATACCCTTGCCGAGCTGCATGAATTCGATCTCTTTGTCGCCGAAAATGCGCAGGGTGCGAAGAAAAAGGCGATGAAAACGCTGCTCTGTGGCGTCGATCAGCAGCATAAAGACAACCTGAAAGAGGTTGATGATTGCCTGTTGCTTGAGAAGATCGGAGATCTGTTTATTCATCTGACGCCCTGCGAGACAGGTGTCCGCGACCGTCCAGAATGGCAGGGCTATCAACCGATAGGGGTGTAAGACCTCAGGGACAGCCGCACATTTCAGGCGGCGTCCTGTTTTGAAGACATTATGCTACTGTTGCCCGCTACTCAGCCTGAGCCTGCAAAACACACTCCTTGCGCGCGGGCCATCGCCGGATTAACTATGATCGCCCCGGCAGGACAAATTCAGCCTGGCTGCCAGGCACCAGCGATGACCTCAATTTTTCAATAAACGTGCTGACCCGAAGGGGAAGGTAACGTGTTGTTGGCAGCACCGCCCAGACTGACAACGCCTGAGGATTGGCATCAACGAAATTAATCTCAACAAGCGTCCCGTTGCGGATCTCTTTCATGACATCCCAGCGGGTCAGCTGCGCAATGCCCAGACCCTGGGTACACAACTCTCTTACCCCTTCGACGTTATCGGAGCTGAAGCGTCCATCAACACCGACCCTGAGGAGTTCGCCATCACGTTCGAACATCCATTGAGGAACGCTGCTGAGCCTGAGGCAATGATGCTTCAGTAAATCATCAACACGATGCGGCATACCAATCGTCTTCAGATACTCGGGTGAGGCGCAGACTATTCGCGGATTGTCAGCAATTTTGCGGGCGATGAGCGTGGAGTCCTTCAAGGGGGCGATACGTATGGCGACATCGAACCCTTTCCCTACAATATCAACCACATCTTCGGTAAATTGCAGGTCGATACGTAACGTTGGATTTTCTGATAACAGTTCTGATATCAGAGGCAAAATATGACGTCGCCCAAATCCCGAAGGGGCGGTTACCCTCAATAATCCGGTCGCGCCTTGAGTTGAAGGCGAAAACAGCGCCCGGGCTCCTGACTCTGCCTCAATAAGCGCCCGGGCATAAGGCAGAAATTCCATACCCTCCTGCGTTAATGAAACAGACCGGGTCGTCCTTTGTAAAAGACGCGTTCCCAGCTCGCTTTCAAGCGAGGCGAGGCGTCTTGAAACGGCCATAGCTGAAATACCCTGTCGTTTCGCCGCCTGGGTCAGACTGTGCGTTTCGGTTATAACCAGAAAGAGGGCAACGTCCTGCAAATTCATAATCACTCCGGTATTTGCATCGTCGAAAATGTCATTAACAGGCTAACAAAAATCACTCGATTATAACCATAATCGTTATACAGCCTTATCATTTTGCCCCGTTTAAGCCTGAATAAACAGTGATTATAGTGTGTTCACGTTTTAATTTGTCAGGAGCACATCATGAATACAATACCTCTTTTTACGCCGGGCAGAATTGGCGGGATTGATTTAAAAAACCGTCTGGTCGTCGCACCCATGACCCGGGTCACCGCCTCAGAAGACGGGATCGCCAGCGATCGTATGAAGGTTTACTACGAGAGTTTTGCCCGCGGTGGTTTCGGCCTGGTGATATCAGAAGGGATTTATATTGATCAAAAATGGTCCCAGACCTACGCCTTTCAGGCAGGGTTAACCAGCCCGGAACAGATGGCAGGCTGGCGCAACGTTACCGACGCAGTCCACCAGCAGAACGGGCGAATTTTTGCACAAATCCAGCACGCTGGGGCACTCTCCCAGGGAAACTATTTCAGGGAGGGTACTGTGGCACCCAGCGCCGTTCGTCCGGCTGGCAAGCAGATGACGTTTTATCGGGGTGAAGGGGAATACCCTGTGCCACGTGAACTCGCTGAAGACGAAATAGAGGACATTATTGAAAGCTTTGCCGATGCGGCTGCGCACGCCGTTTTCGAAGCAGGCTTTGATGGGGTGGAGATCCATGGTGCCAATGGTTATCTTCTCGATCAGTTCTTCACGGATTATACCAATCAGCGGACCGATCGCTGGGGCGGGGATATCGCTGGCCGCCTTCAACTCAGCCTTGACGTTATTCAGTCTGTCAGACAGCGGGTAGGTCATGATATTCCGGTAGGGATCCGTATCTCGCAGGGGAAAGTAAATGACTTTTTCCATAAATGGGCCAACGGCGAGGACGATGCCCGTGTGGTATTTTCGCTGCTTGCTCAATCGGGTATCGATTACCTGCACCTGACGGAATACGAAGCCTGGCAACCCGCATTTCCTGATAACCCGCTCTCATTGATTGAGCTGGCGCGGAAATATGCTCCACAGCTAACGCTTATGGCTAATGGCAGCCTCCATGATGAGGCGCGGGCGACAGGGGTGATCGAGAAGGGGGCCGATTTCATTGCGCTTGGCCGTGGCGCACTGGCAAATCATGACTGGCCTGAACGTGTTGCTGCGGGCGGCACGGTACGCGAATTTGATACCGCGATCCTCGGACCCATCGCCACTATTAAAGATTGCGAACTTTCTCTCTGATGCTTCAGCCCCGAATCATTTTTCGGGGCTTTTCACTAACACACCACAGCGCTCTTTCGCGAAGTCCAGAACGTCAGCACAACCGCGCTCAGCAGTAAAATGCTGCTCATCGCAAAGGTGCTCTGCCAGCCAATATGATCAAAAACCATGCCGCCCGCCGTGGAACCCAGGGCAATCGACAACTGGATCACCGCCACCATCAGCCCACCGCCTGCTTCTGCATCGTCGGGCAGAGTACGGGCGATCCACGACCACCATCCCGTAGGTGCCGCTGTCGCCAGCAGTCCCCAGAGCCCCAATAGCAGGGCCACGATCCAGAGGCTGTGTCCGGTCAGGACCAGCATTCCGGCGATGGCGGCCATCAAGAGCGGGATTGCCATTAAGGTCTGATAAAAGCGCGCGTTCAGAAAAGTGGCGATAATCAGCGTGCCCACAAAACCGGCGATGCCGATGGTGAGCAGGATCAGCGATAAACCGGAGGCGCTGACGTGGGTGACGGTCTCCAGGAACGGGCGCACGTAGGTGAATAATGCAAACTGCCCCATAAAGAACAGGCCGCAGGCGAACAGGCCCACGGAAACCACCGGCTGACGGAACAGGCGCAGTACCGTACCGCGTGACGGCTGATTATTCTCCATCTTCGGCAGGCTGAAGCATTGCCAGATGAAGGCCACAACCGCAACGGGAACCAGACACAGGAAGGCGCCGCGCCAGCCAATGGTAGCCCCGAGATAGCTGCCGAGCGGGGCGGCAACCACCGTCGCCAGGGCGTTACCGCCGTTAAAAATCGCCAGCGCGCGGGAAACCTGATGCGGCGGCACCAGACGCATGGCCGTTGCCGCAGAGAGCGACCAGAAGCCGCCGATGGCAATGCCAATCAGCGCTCGCCCGGCCATATAGACCAGATAGCTGGAGGCGAGGGCGATAATGAGCCCCGACAACGCCATCAGGATCGTCATGCCCAACAGGAGCATTTTACGGTTTATGCTCCCGGCAAGTTGCGGGAGGCTCAGGCTGGTCAGAACCGCCAGCGCGCCGGAGATGGCAATGCCCTGGCCCGCCATCCCCTCGGTGACGCCGAGATCTCCGGCGATGGGCGTAAGCAGGCTGACCGGCATAAATTCCGAGGCGATCAGCACGAACACGCACAGGGTCATGGCAAAAATACCGCCCCAGTATGCGTGCGGAGTTTTATGATGTGTGGTTTGGCTCAGTGGTGACATATTCAGATTTCATAAAGGCCACCTGTAAGACACAGGTGGCGCAGAGGGTTATTTCAGACTGGTTTTGAAGAACTGCTCAAACTGACCGAACGGGATCTTACCGGCAGCGTTGTCGTATAAGTCGACGTGGTTGGCACCCGGGACAATCACCAGCGCTTTCTGTTTGCTGCCGACGGCCTTATAGGCGTCTTCAGCGAAGTAGCGTGAGTGGGCTTTTTCACCGGTAACGATAAGCGTCGGAATAGCGATTTCGCTGGCGTAGCTCAGCAGCGGCATATTCATGAACGACAGCGGCATGGTCGCGGTCCAGGCGCCGGTAGAGTTCACTGAACGTTCGTGGAAGCCGCGCGGCATCCGGTAGTAATCGAAGAACTCTTTCAGGACCGGGTGCGGATCGGCAGGTAACGCCTCTGGCAAAATACGGTCAGCCGCGCTCGCTTTGCCGTTCTCGACATAAATATCATGCCCGGCATGGGCAAAGGTGCCGCTCTCGGCGTCCTTCCAGCGCTGTTCGTTCAGGTACTGCAATACGGCATGGCGATCGGCAGCAGAGTAACGGTCTTTGCCATCACCCACGCCGTGGCCCATCGCCCGGCTCATGTCATACATCACGCTGGTGGCGACCGCCTTCACGCGGGTGTCCATGGACGCCGCGTTCAGCGCCATTCCGCCCCAGCCGCAGATGCCAATAATGCCGATCCGGTTGCGATCCACCTCTTTCTGTAATCCCAGGAAATCCACTGCCGCGCTGAAGTCTTCGGTGTTGATATCCGGGGAGGCGACATTGCGCGGCTGGCCGCCACTTTCCCCGGTGTATGAGGGGTCGAAGGCCAGGGTCACAAAGCCTTTCTCCGCCAGGGTCTGCGCATACAGGCCGCTGGACTGCTCCTTCACCGCGCCAAACGGTCCGCTCACGGCAATCGCGGCCAGCTTGCGGTTGCCCCGGTCTTTCGGCAGATAGAGATCGCCCACCAGGGTGATGCCGTAGCGGGTCTGGAATGTCACCTTGCGGTGATCCACCTTCTTGCTTTCGGCAAAGGTCTTGTCCCATGTCGTCACCATCGACACAGGAGCGTTCGGATTGGTTGTTTCTGCATAACTCATCGTCGTTACTCCACTTAAAGATGCACATAGCAGCATTGCAGGCAGGGCCGCCGTCAGTTTTTGTGTGAACGTTTTCATAAGAGGTACCGGGCTGTGTTGGGGTGAGGCCAGTATAGTTAGCAGAAATAGTGCTGATTAGAGGGTGAAAACTGCTAGGATTCATACCAAATTGTTCTGAATTGAGGGCGTGATGGCCAAACGGGAAAATTACAACGAGCTGTACCTGTTTATGCAGGTGGTGCGGGAGGGGAGCTTTACCGCTGCAGCCCAACGGCTTGGTCTGGCCCAGTCCGGGATCAGCCGTTCCGTACGCGAGCTGGAAGAGCGGCTCGGCGTGCAGCTGCTGGTGCGTACCACGCGCAGGCTGTCGCTGACGCAGGCAGGGGAGCAGCTCTATCAGGCGACGGAATCCGCTTTTGACGCGCTGGACAGCGGGCTTGCCACCCTGGCGCACTATCGCGAGACCCCCTCCGGCAGGGTACGCATCAATGCCAGCCAGCATGCCATCGATAAATGTCTGTTGCCGAAGCTGGCGGTATTCAAACAGCGCTACCCGGATATCCGGCTGGAACTGATGAATGAGAGCCGTTTCGTTGACATCATCGCCGAGCGATTCGATGCCGGTGTCCGGCTGGGACCGGAGGTCGGGCCCGGCATGGTCGCCACTCGTATCACTCCTGACATGGAGATGGCGGTGGTGGGCACGCCCGACCATCTTCGCCGCTACGGATTCCCCCAGACGCCCGCAGATTAAGCCGCCCATCCCTGCATTGCCTATCAGTTTGCTGACGGCAGCCTTTATCATTGGGAACTGATTCAGGACGAGAAAAGCATCAGGCATCGCCCCGAGGGGCAGTGGGCGCTCTCCGACAGCTATATGGAGGCCGAGGCCGCCCGCCTGGGTCTGGGGCTGGCTTACGTTCCGGTAGAGCTGGTGGAGAATGATTTACAGCGCGGGACCCTGATCCGGGTGTTGCAGCGCTACAGCCTGCGTATGGACGGGTTGTTCCTCTATTATCCCCATCGCAACGTGTCACCAGCCTTAAGAGCGGTAATCGATACGCTGAAAATTTGAGGGTGAATTTTGTAGGCCGGGCAAGCGCAGCGCCCCCGGCAAGCCCTTTCTGGAAGACGCCTCGCAAACCACAAAGTAACCCTGTGTAAATCAGGGTTAACGCTTTTCTTCCCAGTTTCAGGGTCGTAAAGTCAATGCGTTGCGGCACCTGATAGCCCAACTCATCGTGGGAGAAAAGTTCACCTCCTGTGTGCCTGATTGCTGGCGGAGTTTGTGAAAGAACCCTATATCACTGCGCATTGAGTGCGGGTGTAATCATTCAGGGGCTCATTGGCCCCTTTGCTTTTTTTAAAGAAAGAGGGGGAGTGGATACAACCCAATAACCAGGCAGCACTCTATTTCCTCGCGTCACTAAATTGCATTACGCGACAATTTGTCGCATAATTTTAATCGTAATGCGTCAAACTGGCGTAACGATTGAAACCATCCCAATACCTTACTGGCGCGGGTGACTAAATGATGAGGTTTAAAATGGCAACAAGCATTCGACTGGATGATGATTTCGTTGAAGAAGTGAAAATTCACGCAGAAGCGATGAGCCGTAGTGTACCCAAGCAGATTGAGCACTGGGCTAAGATTGGGCGTATTGCTGAGGATAATCCAGATCTGCCGTTTTCCTTTATTAGCGAAATTCTGCTGGCGAAATCAGAAATGGATAACGGGAGAATGAAGAAATATGTGCGCAGAAAAGACAGATCGGGAAATTGAGGTCTACCAGTCAAGTCGCTTTGAAAAAGTCTTTAAACGCCTGACCAAAGAGGAGCAGGATAGCGTTGATGTAGAGATTGAACACATCATTGAAAACCCGGAAATAGGCGAAAAGAAGAAGGGGGATCTCAGTTATCTGTGGGTGCATAAGTTTTACATGGGGAAACAGCAATACCTGCTCGGTTATACCTGGCTTGAACATAAGCTGGTGATCTACCTCCTGAGTTTGGGCACTCATGAGAATTACTATGATGAGCAAAAGCGGCACCGCAAAGCCGACCTGAAACTACTTGGTTAAGATCAGCGAGCACATTCAGAGCGGTAAAACAGTTAGTTACCCCATGATTCCCTCACCAATGAGGGAACCGTTTATCATTTTGGCATCATTCCGAAACCAGCCACATATCCGCTTCTTCAAACATCTCTTCCAGCATGCGGTTCAGCTTTTCCCGATCGCTTTTACTGGCATCGCTGTTCAGGCCGTTTGCCTGCATCGGCTTAACCTTCACTTCGGCTTCCGGAAAGATGCGGTGCACGCGCTTAGTTAATTCTTCGAGGATGATTTCCCGGGCACCTGCGAGTCCCGCAACGTTTCTTTTGTCGTAAACCAGTTCAACGAACATAACAGATCCCTATAAATACTGTTTTAATGTACAGCATTTTCACCGCAGCAATAAAATCTGTCAAGGCAATCGGCAGCCTCTGTCAGCGCCCGCATCTTCAAAGCATTTTTACGGTGTCGTTTAACCAGTCGGGAAGATGTTCCTGATACCAGTTGAGATAAAGGGGAAATGCACGCTTTTGCCGCGCATCCAACAACACAATCACCTCGGTGACAATCCACGCTTTGGCAATGGCTATTTCCCGCGCCAGGTCATGGACATTATGCTGACCGGACAGCTGGCAGTAGCGTTCAGCGAGATCGATAAAGGTTTGCTTCGTTCCCATCCCCTTTATAAGAGGGGCGAGGTCGATACCAGGGCTCCCTTGTCCGAATCTCTCCCAGTCAAAAAGAACCCATTCACCGTTCTCTCTTCTTCCCCAGTTGCCAGCGTTGCTGTCACCCGAAACCAGTCCCTGGCCGCTAAACAGCACATCGCTGCACTGCTGAAATCGCCGTAGCTGCTGCGCGCTTTTTTCAGCTATGGCCAGGAGCAGGAGCGATTTTTGCAGCGCTGATGCTGACCACTGGTGAGTGTGGTAGCGCCAGGCACTATTTACCGGGTAACGATGCAGACGTCCCAGCATACGGATAGCGTTATCACTTGCGACAGACGACTGTTCAACCGGGTGAGGAATATACTCCAGGGTTAACTTGCGCAGGTTGGCATCAGAGGACCAGAGCGTTGGCGTCGCGATGCCTGCCTGATTAAGCTCCGTCGCGGCGGAGTGATAAAAAGCGTATTCCACGTCGCCAACCGGGCACTTCTCAATAACGGTATGGCCGTCGTCATTGACCTTTTTCGCCACGCTGGCGATGCCCATCTGGGATAAATCGCTGGCAGACATGCATTATCTCTTCAAAATTCGCAGGTGTGTTGGTCTGGTTTATGAGTGTAATGCAAACGGGGAATTGCGCTATGGCGGTTAAACTGCCGCCCGCTTAGCGGGCGGCATTCACTGTCAGAACAGAACCGAGTAGTTCAGGCCGAAGGTGCGGCCGCGGCCTTTGTAGGTATAGAGGTTCTCAGCACCGTAGGTTGGGCTGTACAGACCCGGTGCGCGCTGGCCCCATGCGGTGGTGTAGTCTTCATCCAGCAGGTTTTCTACGCTGAAGCTCAGCTTGCCCACCGGCAGCAGGTAACTGCCGATGAAGTCAGCGGTGTTGTAGCCCTCAATCTTCTTGCCGGCTTCATCAGAGAGATCGAACGTCTGGGTACTTTGCAGACGCAACGTCCAGTCGCCCGGCGCCCAGGTAACCCATGCGCTCATTTTGGACGGGCTGGCGCTGTCGACCGTCAGCTTCTCCCATTTCCCATCGACGCGGGTTTCCGATTTGATGACGTTGAAGTTTGTACCGGTGCTCCACTCGCTGTCGGTGAAGAAATAATCGATCTGGCCTTCAACGCCGTAGATACGACGTTCGTCATCTTCGACGTTGATAGTCATGTCGCTTTTATTGATGTTGATGGTCTTGTCGGAAAGGGAATAGTACCCGGCGATCTGCGTGCGCAGATTATCCCCGGTGTAGCGCCAGCCCAGTTCGTATGCATCAACTTTAATCCCGTCGAGTTTTGAGTCGTTCACATTAACGCTGTTGACCAGACGATAATGGCCGTTTACCAACTGGTAGGTGCCGGAACCGTAGTATTTCGCCAGATCCGGGATCTCAAAGCCCTGGGAGAAGTTAAACCACAGCTGCTGGCGTTCGGTCAGATGCCCCAGAATGCCGGCGTTAAACAGCACGTTGTTGTAGTCAGTTTTCCCGCCCGGAACCGCGTCTGCGGAGGTGGCTCTGCCCGTGGCAATCGCCTGCTGTTGCGCGTAGCCAACAAAGTCATCCACCTTGTTTTCGGTGTACTGATAGCGCACGCCGCCGCTCAGGGTGATGGCGGAGAAGTCGTAGCTGCTTTGCAGGAATGGCGCGAGGTTGGTGATGCTGTAGCCCGGATAGCGGCCGACGTTATAGGCGTTGTCCAGCTTCATTCCGCCGCTGGCAGCCGCCTTGTTGAGGTCGAAGAATTGCTGGTTGGCGTCGAAAGTTTCATGCTCCGCATCCATACCCCATGTCAGGGTCAGATTATCCAGCGGTTTGCTGTTAAGGGTGAGCTTGCCGCCGTAGAAATCGGTTTTTTGCTGTGACGCCCCAATGCTGGTGACCCGGCCGCCGGAAAGCGTAGGGAAGGGATAGTAGGTCAGGCTTTCATCGCGATAGTAAATCTGCGCGAGCAGATCCTGGCCCCAGAAGTCGGTGTTGGAATATTGCAGGTTGATCAGGTGGCGTTCGGTGCCCGGAATACGATCGGAGTCGAGATTATTTTTGTTGTACGCGTTGCCATCGCCCGTCACCGCTGAGAAGTTCTCGCCCAGATAGAGGCCGTGCTTGCCGTCGGATTGACTTTTGTAATACTGGGTGGTGAGTTGCAGCTGCTGGTGATCGTCAATATTCAGCGTGCCGGTGCCCATCACGTCCAGACGGTCGGAGTATTGCAGGCCGGTCTGGGTGTTATCGATGATCACCTCGTCGCCGTTGCCGTCATACCAGCCGCCAAAGCGCTGATACGCCACTGACAGACGACCGGAGGCGTTGTCGTTACCACCGCTGACAGCCGCAGCTACGTTCTCATCATTATCGTTATGGCTGTTGAAGCCGGTTTTCATGCCGGTCTGGAACTCGACTTCCGTCTCCGGCTGGCCTTTTTTGGTGACGATATTGATTAAGCCGCCGGTACTGCCGCCGCCGTAAAGGGAAGTTGCCCCCGAGATAACTTCAATGCGGGAGATATTAAAAGGATCGATAGAATCCAGCTGGCGGCTGTCGCTGCGCGAGGAGTTCAAACGCACGCCGTCGACCATCACCATCATCGAACGACCACGCATATTCATGCCGTAGTTAGTGCGTCCCTGGCTGCTGACATCCATGCCGGGGATCAGCTGCGCCAGCACCTCTTTGATCTCTTTCCCACCCTGAACCTGCTGTTCAATTTCAGCCTGTTCAATGACCCAGGTGGTTTGTGCCATGTCGGTGATGCTGTGATTCGTACGGCTGGCGGCGACCACCAGCGTGTCATCTTTTTGTACTTCAGCAGAGGCATTAGCGGCTAATGTCATAAATAAACAAGAGCTTAGCGCGCGATAACTGTGCGATTTCATTATTGTGATCATCCTGATTTTTTAAAGTGCCGGTGGCCTGACGCCCCGTAACGCAAGAACATCACCTTCAGAGGTGATAGTGATTATCAAGATGATATGAATAATCATTACAATGTAAACAGGTTGTGTTAAAAAATGTTTCTATAAAGGCATGATATTAATGTGGTTTTTAGTGGGGACTCATCACTGCGGTCACAAATAAAACGCGCCGTGCTGAATAAAACCGCGATGGGTAAAAACTCCCAAAGAATCATGATTCAGGTGTCTGCCCCCTATACTGACAACTGCACTGATCGCTTATACAGGAGACGAAGCGCGGTTAACGACCGGATAAAACCTCATCCCTTACTGGCAGGAGAACACTATGCAAAAGCCTAACACCTTTAAAACGCTGCTGGCCGCATCGGCAGTAGCCGCACTGTTCTGCACCGTCGGCGTACAGGCGCAGACGACGAGCGCCGCGCAGTCCAGCGCCGCAAAACCAAGCGCCTCCGGCGAGAAACTCAGCGCCAGCGATGAAAAAGCGTTAAAAGATATGGCGCAGGCCAATATCAATGAAGTCGCCGCCGGGAAGCTCGCCCTGAGCAAGGCCGAGAGCAGCGACGTCAAAGCCTTCGCCCAGAAGATGGTTGATGACCATGGTAGCGCACTGACCAAAGTTCAGGCGGTTGCCGAGAAAAAAGGCGTAACGCTGCCGACCGAACCGGATGCCAAACATAAGGCGATGGCCGATAAGCTGGAAAAAGCGAGCGGTGCCGAATTTGACAAGATGTATATGGAAAACGCCGGCACTAAAGATCACGAGATGGTGCTGTCTAAGCTGAAAAGTGATGCTAAAAACATTAAGGATGCGGACGTGATGGCGCTGGCCGACGCGCATACCCCGGTGGTTGAGCAGCACCTCAAGTCAGCCGAGCAGATGACGATGAATTCAGACAAGAAAGAGAACAAGTAAGCCGGTTGTCCGGCGGGCGCTGGAAAGCCAGCGCCCTTCAGGGCACCACTACAGTGCACCATCCTCGTTCCCCCTCACCAAAACGGTGAAAACCCACCGCTGAAAAATCCCAATATACTGACAAACCTCATAAAAATTTTTGGCACACCCCTTGCAAAGCTAAACCTGAAAGGGCAGTGCACCACACAATCTGAAAATAGCTGGCTAGGGTTCCGGTCCACGCAGGTGGACGACTGGTCCAAGAGCTGGCGACCTCTGAGAGGTTACACGGCGGGACAAAAGCCCGGGAGACAGCAGCACCCACGGTGTCGCGCTGCCCCCTAATTTTGTGCCACTCAGAGGTCAAGCATGAAGAAAACGCCATTACTCCGCTCACTTGTACTGTCTCTGGCGATGCTGGTCAGTCTCCCCACCTTTGCCGCCGTCAAAAAAGAGTTCAACGTCTGCTGGACCATCTACGCCGGGTGGATGCCCTGGGGCACTATCAGCACCAGTAAAATCATCGATAAATGGGCCGACAAATACGGCATCAAAATCAACGTCGTGCAGCTCAACGACTACATCGAATCGATCAACCAGTACACCGCAGGCCAGTTTGACGGCTGCACCATGACCAACATGGATGCGCTGACCATTCCGGCGGCGGGCGGGGTGGACACCACGGCGCTGATCCTCGGCAGTTACTCCGAAGGCAACGACGGCGTGGTGATGAAAGGCGAGGGCAAAACCCTCACCGACCTGAAAGGGATGAAGATCTACCTGCCGGAGCTCTCGGTTTCTCACTATCTGCTGGTGCGCGGGCTGGAGAAGGCCGGACTGGCGGAGAAAGACGTCACCGTGGTGAACACCTCCGACGCGGATATCGTCTCCGCTTTCGGCACCGACAGCGTTAAGGCCGCCGTGGCCTGGAACCCGCAGCTGTCGGTGATTAAAGCCACGCCGAAAACCACCGAAGTGTTCAGCTCCTCGCAGGTGCCGGGCGAGCTCATCGACATGATGGTGGTCAACAGCGAAACCCTGAAGGACAACCCGGCGCTCGGCAAAGCCCTTACCGGGGCCTGGTACGAAATGATGGGCCTGATGAAAGCCCAGGACGCCAGCGCCCTGAACGCGATGGCGGCAGCGTCCGGCACCGATCTGGCGGGCTATCAGGCTCAGCTGAAAACCACTCATCTGTTCTACACCCCGCAGGACAACCTGGCGTTTGTCACGTCAGCGGAGCTGGCAAAAACCATGCAGCGCGTGGCGGCGTTCTCATTTGATAAAGGGCTGCTGGGCGAGGGGGCGCAGAGCGCCGATTTCATCGGCATGAGCTTCCCGGGCAAGGTTACTCAGGGTGATGCCGGCAACGTGAAGCTGCGCTTTGACGACAGCTTCGTGAAAATGGCCGCTGCGGGCCAGCTGTGATGAGTGACGGAGTCTCCATGCGACAGATAAATCGCCATCCCACCTCAGGTATGCGGCTGATGCTGGTAATGCTGCCGTTTGTCCTCCTGCTGGCCGCATACTTCTTTGGCTCGGCGGTGCGGCTGGACGCCAACCCGCATGACAAGCTGCTGCCCGGCCTGCAACAGATGCTGGATGCCCTCTCCCGGATGGCGTTCACCCCGGACAAACGCAGCGGCGAGTATCTGTTCTGGGTCGACACCCTGGTGAGCCTCGCCCGGCTGCTGGTGGGGCTGGCGATCGCCTCACTGATTGGCCTGTGCATCGGCATCACCTCCGGGGTGTTTCCGATGTGGCGCGCGTCGCTTTCGCCGCTGATGACGGTGCTGTCGATGATCCCGCCCCTGGCGATCCTGCCGGTGCTGTTTATCGTCTTCGGGCTGGATGAGCTGTCGAAGGTGATGCTGATTGTCATTGGCATCACGCCGATGCTGGCCCGGGATCTGGAGCATCGCGCCTGCGAAATCCCGCAGGAGATCCTGATTAAGGCCCAGACGCTGGGCGCCAACAGCTGGACGCTGGTGCTGCGGGTGGTTCTGCCGCAACTGCTGTCGCGCCTGCTCACCTCGCTGCGCCTGCTGCTGGGATCAGCGTGGTTATTCCTCATCTCGGCGGAGGCCATCTCTTCCACCGCCGGGCTCGGCTACCGCATTTTCCTCGTGCGCCGCTATATGGCGATGGACGTCATCATCCCGTATGTCCTGTGGATCACGCTGCTGGCCTGGCTGATGGATCTGGCCCTGCGCCAGCTGCACAGGCGCTGTTTCCCGTGGGCTGAAGGAGGCAAAGCATGAGTTTTATCACCATCGACAATATCTGGCAGGAGTACGGCGACCACGTGGTGCTGGAGCGCCTGAACCTGCAGATTAAAGAGGGCGAGTTCTGCTCGATGGTCGGCGCGTCCGGCTGCGGCAAATCGACCTTCCTGCGGCTGCTGCTCGGTCAGGAGCGTCCCAGCCGGGGCGTGATCACCCTTGACGGCAAACCGCTGGTTGCCGAGCCGGACAGCCGCCGGGGCGTGGTGTTCCAGCGCTACTCCGTTTTTCCGCACCTCAGCGTGCTGGATAACGTGGCCATCGGCCTCGAACTGCCGCAATCCCCGCTCCTGGGTCGTCTTTTTGGCGCCAAAAAACGCGCCGCCCGGGAGCAGGCGGCAGAGATGCTGGCAAAGGTCGGCCTCGGCCATGCCCTGGGTAAATACCCGGCCCAGCTCTCGGGCGGGATGCAGCAGCGTCTGGCCATTGCCCAGGCCTTCATCATGCAGCCGCGCGTGCTGCTGCTGGACGAGCCGTTTGGCGCACTCGATCCGGGGATCCGCAAGGACATGCATGCGCTGCTGCTGCAACTGTGGGGCGAAACCCGCATGACGGTCTTTATGGTCACCCACGATCTCTCCGAAGGCTTCAACCTCGGCACCCGCCTGCTGGTGTTCGACAAAGTGCGCCTCGATCCCCAGGCCCCTAACGCTTACGGGGCGCGCATCACCTACGACATTCCGCTCAACGAGACCAGGCTCTCGGCGATGAGCGGGAAGGTTTCCGACAACGTTTATGCATTAAGAGGATAAACCTGTGAACACGACGACATTACGCGACGAGATCCTGCCTGGCGGCGGCCATCTCTCCTTTGTGCTCAAGCGCGGACAGGCTCTGCGAATTACCGATATCGAAGGCGGAGCCAACGTCAGCCTGATGATGCTCAACGCCCATGAGAAGAGCGAGCGCCTGAACCTGCCGGACACCCTGAAAGGCCAGCACACCGCGCGCCTCACCGCCGGGCACTGCTTCTACTCCGATATGGGCCGCGTGCTGGCGGGCATCACCGCCGACACCTGCGGCTGGCACGACCCCTTTGGCGGGGTGCTCAATGCGACGGAAGCCACGGAGAAATACGGGCAGGGGCGCTATCAGGAGCTGCGCAACGGCTTCTTTCGTAACGGCACCGACAACCTGCTGGTGGAGATGGGCAAGTGGGATCTCAACCTTGAAGATCTGCTGATGGTGGTCAACTTCTTCAGCAAGGTCACGGTGGATGAGCAGGGCCAGTTCAGTTTCCACAGCGGCTACTCACAGCCGGGCAGCTACGTGGAGCTGTTCGCCCCGATGGACACCCTGGTGGTGATGACCGCGCTGCAACACCCGATGGACCCCTCCAGAGAGTACGCCCCGCGCCCGGTGCAGCTGAGCTGGCGACAGGCGGACGAACAGGCGGCGATCAACGCCCTGCTGACGCGCCCGGAAAACGAACGCGCCATCACCAACACCCAACTTTTCGCCCTGTAAGGAGCCACACAATGACCGTAGCCAGCGAAAAACGTGCCCAGGACGCCAGCTTCCGCCATGTGATCCCGGCGGGAGAGCCCTACCTGTTCGAAGTGAAAAAAGGCCAGACCCTGCGTCTGCTGGATCTGGAAGGCAACCAGGCGGTAGACACCCTGTTTTACAACGCCGACAACCCCCGGGAGCGCTACGACGCCCAGCGCACCCTGCGTCGCCAGAACAATGCGTATCTCACCAGCGGCAGCGTGCTTTACTCCAGCCTCGGCAACCCGCTGCTGACTATTGTGGCGGATACCTGCGGACGGCACGACACCCTCGGCGGCGCCTGCGCCCAGGAGAGCAACACCGTGCGTTACGCCCTCGACAAACGCCACATGCACAGCTGCCGGGATAACTTCCTCTGCGCCTGCCTGCACGATGGCCGCCTGCAAAAACGCGACATTGGGGCCAACATCAACTTCTTTATGAACGTGCCGGTCACGCCCGAGGGCGGCCTGACCTTTGCCGACGGCATCTCCGCGTCGGGCAAATACGTCGAGCTGCGCGCAGAGTGCAATATCATCGTGCTGATCTCCAACTGTCCGCAGCTGAACAACCCCTGCAACGGCTGGAACCCGACCCCTGCGGAGGTGCTGGTATGGAACTGACGCCGACACGCTGGCAGCGCCTGCGCCAGATGCTCTACCGCCTGTTTGAAGTCCGTGCCGGACGGATCCTGCCGTAAACCTTTTTTCCCCGTGGACGACCATGCGGTGAGCCAGTTTCCGGCGGGACGACCCGCCACGATTGAGTCTGAACTATGTTGACGAAACTCCTGATTGCTAACCGCGGGGCGATTGCCTGCCGCATTCTGCGCACCCTGCGCGCCATGAACATGGGCGGCGTGGCGGTCTATTCCGAGGCGGATATCAGCAGCCTGCATATCCGCGAGGCCGACGAAGCCATCAGCCTGGGCGACGGCCCGGCGGCGAATACCTATCTGGTCAGCGATAAAATCATCGCCGCAGCGCGTGCTACCGGCGCGCAGGCCATCCACCCCGGCTACGGTTTTCTCTCGGAGAACGCCGCCTTTGCCGAAGCCTGCGAAGCGGCGGGCATCGCTTTTGTCGGCCCGACGCCAGAGCAGCTGCGCCTGTTTGGCCTGAAACATACCGCCCGCGCGCTGGCGAAAACGCACGGCGTGCCGATGCTGGAAGGCACCGAACTGCTGGCGGACGTCAACGAGGCGCTGCGGGCGGCACAAGAGGTGGGCTATCCGGTGATGCTGAAAAGCACCGCAGGCGGGGGCGGGATCGGGATGCGCGTCTGCTATAGCGCGGCGGAACTGAATGACGCCTTCGACGCGGTGGTGCGTCTGGGTAAAAACAACTTCAGCGATGCGGGCGTCTTTATCGAGAAGTACATCGAGCGGGCGCGCCACCTGGAGGTGCAACTTTTCGGTGATGGCAACGGAGAGGTGATTGCCCTCGGCGTGCGCGACTGCTCCGTACAGCGTCGCAACCAGAAGGTGCTGGAGGAGACCCCGGCGCCCAACCTGCCGGACGGCATGGCGGAGGCGCTGTGCCAGGCTGCGATCAAGCTGGGCAAAGCGGTCAACTACCGCAGCGCGGGCACCGTGGAGTTCGTTTACGACAGCGACGCCGCCCGGTTCTACTTCCTTGAGGTTAACACCCGCCTGCAGGTGGAGCACGGCGTCACCGAGCAGGTGTGGGGTGTGGATCTGGTGCGCTGGATGATTGAGCTGGCCGCCGGAACATTGCCTCCGCTGGCGACCCTGGCGGAAAGCCTGACCCCTGCGGGCCACGCCATTCAGGCGCGGGTGTATGCCGAAGATCCAGGCCGTCAGTTCCAGCCTTCTCCCGGCCTGCTCACCGAGGTGGCCTTCCCGGCGGACGACCGCCGCACCCTGCGCATCGACAGCTGGGTGGAATCCGGCTGCGAAGTGCCGCCCTTTTTTGACCCCATGCTGGCGAAAATCATCGCCTGGCAGCCGACGCGTGAAGCCGCCATTGATGCCCTGCACGCCGCGCTGGGGGACACCCGCCTGTACGGCGTGGAGACCAACCGCAGCTACCTGCAGCAGATTTTAACCTTCGCGCCGTTTGCCAGCGGCCAGCCCTGGACCCGCTGTCTGGAAAGGCTGGTCTATCAGGCCGCGACCCTTGAGGTGCTCAGCGCCGGAACGCAAACCACGATTCAGGACTACCCGGGACGCACCGGCTACTGGGCGGTGGGCGTACCGCCATCAGGCCCGATGGACAGCCGCGCGTTACGTCTTGGCAACCGCCTGCTCGGCAACGACGAGGGGGCAGCCGCGCTGGAGATCACCCTCAGCGGCCCGACGCTGAAATTTAACTGCGATGCGCAGCTGGCGGTGACCGGGGCGGAAATTGCCCTCACCCTGGACGGCGAGCCGCTGGAGAACAACCGGGTCTACCGGGTGCAGAGCGGCATGACCCTGCGGATGGGCGATATTCGCGGCGACGGGGTGCGCAGCTATCTGTGCCTGCGCGGCGGGTTTAACGTGCCGGATTATCTCGGCAGCAAAAGCACCTTTACCCTGGGGCAGTTTGGCGGCCACGCCGGGCGCGCGCTGCGTACCGGCGACGTGCTGCATCTCACGCCTTTGACCACCTTGTGCCCCGAGCAGTCGCTGTCTGAGTCCCTGCACACCAGGCTCGATGCGGTGCGTACCCTGCGGGTGATCTACGGCCCCCACGGCGCGCCGGAGTATTTCACCCCTGGCTACATGAACACCTTCTTTACCACCGACTGGGAAGTGCATTTTAACTCCAGCCGCACCGGCGTGCGCCTGATTGGGCCGAAACCGGAGTGGGTGCGCGAGAGCGGCGGTGAGGCGGGGCTGCATCCGTCGAACATTCACGACAACCCGTACGCCATCGGCGCGGTGGATTTTACCGGCGACATGCCGGTGATCCTCGGCCCGGACGGCCCAAGCCTGGGCGGGTTTGTCTGCCCGGTCACCATCATCGAAGCCGATCTCCACGCGGTGGGGCAGCTGAAGGCGGGGGATAAAGTGCGCTTTGTGCCCGTGGATATCGCTACCGCCCGGCAGCTGGCTCAGGGGCAGGCCGCGCAGATTGCCAGCCTGCAGCCGCTGGACGTGGCGTGGCAGCCCGTGGAACCGGCCTCGCCGGTGGTGCTGGAGCAGGGGCAGGCTGATAAGCGGCTGGTGGCCCGGCTTTCGGGCGATACCCATCTGCTGCTGGAAATTGGCGATCCGGAGCTGGATCTGGTCCTGCGTTTTCGCGCCCACGCCCTGATGCAGGCCCTTGAGGCGCGGGCGCTGGACGGGGTTATCGATCTGACGCCGGGGATCCGCTCCCTGCAGATCCACTATCAGCCGGAGGCGCTCACGCTGGCGAGCCTGCTGGATACCGTAGCCGGGCTGTGGCTGGCGGTCTGCGAGCAGGACGCGCTGGAGGTGCCGTCGCGCATCGTCTGGCTGCCGCTCTCCTGGGACGACCCGGCCTGCCAGAAGGCGATCGACAAATACATGACCACCGTGCGCCGGGATGCGCCCTGGTGTCCGAGCAACCTGGAGTTTATCCGCCGGATTAACGATCTGGCGAACGTTGATGAGGTCTACAAAACGGTGTTTGACGCCAGCTATCTGGTGATGGGGCTGGGAGATGTCTATCTCGGGGCGCCGGTGGCTACGCCGTTGGATCCACGCCATCGTCTGGTCACCACCAAGTACAACCCGGCCCGGACCTGGACGGCGGAAAACTCGGTGGGCATCGGCGGGGCCTATCTGTGTGTTTACGGCATGGAGGGGCCGGGCGGGTACCAGTTTGTCGGCCGCACGCTGCAGATGTGGAGCCGCTATCACGCGGTGGCGGATTTTGACGACAAGCCCTGGCTGCTGCGCTTCTTCGACCAGATCCGCTTCTACCCGGTCTCGGCCGACGAGCTGCTCACCATTCGCCGCGATTTCCCGCTGGGGCGCTATCCGCTGCGCATCGAACACACCAGCCTGAAGCTGGCGGAGTACCAGCAGTTCCTCGCCGACGAAGCTCAGGAAATCGACGCCTTCCGCACCCATCAGCAGGAGGCCTTTAACGCCGAGCGCGAGCGCTGGATCGCCAACGGCCAGGCCCATTTCGACAGCAGCGATGTGCTGGCGGATGAGGGCGACGATGCGCCGCTCCAGCCGGGGCAGGAGGGCATCGACAGCCCGGTCTCCGGCAACCTGTGGCAGGTGAGCGTTGAGGTGGGCAAAGCCGTCCGCGAGGGCGATGTGCTGGTGGTGCTGGAGTCGATGAAGATGGAGATCCCGCTGCTTGCCACGCAGGACGGCATTGTCAGCCAGGTGCGCGTCCAGCCGGGTTCCCCGGTGCGCGCGGGTCAGTGTGTGGTGGTTCTGGAGAAAACAGCATGAAGCATCCTTATGATTTGCGCCTCGACGTTCTGACGCAGGCCTACCGCGACGGCCGCCTGACGCCGCGCGAAGTGATTAACACCCTGCGCGAGCGGGCGCTGGCTTTGAACCCGGAGTTCAACGCCTTTATTTATCTGCTCACCCCGGGAGAGCTGGAGCCCTATCTGGCGGCGCTTGAGGGCGGATCGCCCCAGACGCTGCCGCTCTACGGCGTGCCGTTTGCCATCAAAGACAATATCGATCTGGCTGGCGTTGCCACGACCGCCGCCTGTCCGGCCTATGCTTACCAGGCCCGGGAAGATGCGACCATCGTCCGACAGCTGATTGCGCTGGGGGCTATTCCGCTGGGGAAAACCAACCTCGACCAGTTCGCTACCGGCCTGAACGGCACCCGCTCCCCGTATGGCGCGTGTCGCAACAGCGTCCATGCGGACTATCCGTCGGGGGGCTCCAGCGCGGGTTCGTCGCTGGCGGTGGCGCTGGGGCTGGCGAGCTTTGCCCTCGGGACCGACACTGCCGGGAGCGGGCGCGTGCCCGCCGCGCTGAACAACCTCGTCGGGCTGAAAGCGACCAAAGGGCTAATTTCCACCGCCGGGGTGGTTCCGGCCTGCCGTACCCTGGACTGCGTGACCTTCTTTACCGCCACCGCGACAGAAGCCAGCCAGCTGCTGGCCCTGACGGCGGTTCAGGATCCGCGCGACGACTACAGCCGCGCCAACCCGGCGTGGAACGGGGCGCAGGCGTTTGGCGTGCCCGCAGCAGGCTTTCGTTTCGGCGTGCCGGACCGGCTGGAGTTTCTTGGCTGCACAGAGAGCGAAGCGCTGTACCACGCGGCAAAAGAGCGTTTGATCGCCCTTGGCGGCGTGCCGGTGACCATCGATTTTTCGCCGTTTCTGGCGGCGGCGTCGCTGCTCTATAACGGCCCGTGGGTGGCGGAGCGTTACCACGTGGCGGGCAAACTCATTGAACAGCAGCCCGATGAGGTTCTGCCGGTGATTCGTGACGTGCTGGGCAAAGCCCCCGGCACCGATGCGGTGGCGGCCTTTGACGCGCAGTATCAACTGCAGGGTTACAAACGGGCATGCGATGCCATTATGGCGGAGCTGGACTGCGTGCTCACGCCAACCTATCCGCGCCCGGTGACCCTGGCAGAGCTGGCGGAGGAGCCGGTGAAGCGCAACTCCGATCTTGGGGTCTATACCAACTTTATGAACCTGCTGGACTATGCCGCCGTGGCGGTGCCAGCCGGGCATATGGCGAACGGCCTGCCCTCGGGCGTGACCCTGTTTGGCCGGGCGTTTACCGACCAGTACCTGCTGAGCTTTGCCGATGCGTTACAGCGTCAGCAGAATCTGGCCTTGCCGGGGGAGCGCGCCCTCTACGAGACGGCACCTGCGACAGCGGCCAGTCACGATCGTCTGCCGATCGTCGTTTGCGGGGCGCATCTTGACGGGCTGGCGCTCAATCACCAGCTGCGCCAGCGCGGGGCCACCTTGCGCGAGACAACCCGCAGCGCGCCGCACTATTGTCTGTATGCCCTGGCCGACGGCAAACGGCCCGGCATGGTGCGCGACCGCGAACGCGGGGCGGCGATTGCCGTGGAGGTGTGGGAATTGCCGCACGCCGAAGTGGGATCCTTTTTGGCGGGCATTCCTGCCCCGCTGGGGCTCGGGAAAGTGGAGCTGGAGGACGGGCGCTGGTTAACTGGGTTTATCTGCGAGGAGTACGGCCTGCAGGGGGCGAAGGATATCACCGCGTTCGGGGGCTGGAGAGCCTGGCTTACTCAGCAAAAGTAAGCCAGGGGAAGGTTAACGGTAGAGCGGCTTTTCGGCCACGGGTATCAGCAGGCCGGACTGCCACTCTGCCAGCGTCAGTTGCGTCAGTTTGCCCAGCGCGCGGTAGAAGGGGTGGCCTGCGTTTTCGGTGAACACGGCAAGAAAGCGGCTGCTCCAGGGCAGCAGATGCCAGGCCAGCAGCTGGTCGCACTCTGCGTCACGGCCGGTTTCCGCCAGCCATGCCGCCATCAGCAGCAGGGCGCCAAAGTGATCTTCCGGCTCGTTTTGCGCCATCTCAAAGGCGATGCCGTTGTCCCGCATCCACTGGCGCAGCGCGAGGGTGGAGTCCCCGAAAAGCACCGATTCGCGATCCAGCCACACCGATCCCCACGGCGGCGCGGGCAGCGCCCAGGGGCCAACAAACAGACGCTGCCAGGCGGTGCGCAGGGGCTCATCGCATGGCTCGCGCAGTTCGTCGGCGACGGCGGCCAGCCGCTCGTTATCCAGCGGCCAGTCGTGCAGCCAGTCGGTCTGGGTCAACGCCGTGACCAGCGGCGCGGCCTCGGGGCTGTCCGGCGCGTAGTAAAACAGGGCGCCCAACACGCGGGCAGTAAAAGCAAACGACTCTCTCATACTTCATCCTTTAACTGCGCGGGTTGCCCCGCGCTGACTCATTATTTACGCTTTTTCAATCTGCACCAGGTTGGTGTGCTGCGGATTACCCTTCGCCAGCGGGGACGGGCGATGGGTGGTCAGGGTGTTGATGCACGAACCGTGGTCAATGCGATCCCCGGTCATGTTGGCATCGTGCCACGCCCCCTGGCCCATGGCGCTGACGCCCGGCATGATGCGCGGGGTCACTTTCGCCGGAATGCGCAGCTCGCCCCGGGCGTTCCACACCCGCACCATGTCGCCGTTTGCTATCCCGCGCGACGCGGCGTCCACCGGGTTGAGCCACACCTCCTGACGGCAGGCGGCCTGCAGCACATCCACGTTGCCATAGCTGGAGTGGGTGCGGGCCTTGTAGTGGAAGCCAAACAGCTGCAGCGGGAACTGGCTGCGCTCAGGATCGTCCCAGCCTTCAAAGGTGGAGGCATAGACCGGCAGCGGGCTGATGGTTTCGTCTTTCTCCAGTTGCCAAGAACCTGCAATGTCGGCCAGCCTGCTGGAGTAGATCTCGATTTTCCCCGACGGCGTTTTCAGCGGGTTAGCCGCCGGATCGTCGCGGAATTTCTTGTAGGCAACGAAATGGCCGTTCGGATCTTTACGTTTATAGATGCCCATCGCTTTTAATTCTTCATAAGAGGGGAGCTGCGGATCTTTAGCCACCATCTTAGCGTAGAGGTACTGCAACCATTCTGCCTGGGTCCGGCCTTCGGTAAAGCGCTGATGCACGTTCGGGCCGAGGCGTTTCGCCACCTCGCTCATGATCCAGTAGATGGGCTTGCGTTCGAATTTTGGCGCGGTCACCGGCTGGAGGAAGATCAGATAGCCCATGTTTCCGGCATAGTCGTTGGGAATGATGTCTTCCTGTTCGACGGTCATCAGATCCGGCAGCAGTAGATCGGCATATTTCGCCGAAGAGGTCATAAAGTTGTCGATCACCACAATCATTTCGCACTTGCTCTCGTCCTGCAAAATGTCGTGGGTTTTGTTGATATCCGAATGCTGGTTGATGATGGTGTTACCGGCATAGTTCCAGATGGACTCCACTGTCAGACGGATGGATGGACTTGAAGTAGTTGACTCAATGCTACTTAAGGTCCTGATATGACTGACATTAATCATGATAATACTGTATATCCATCCAGTTCTTTCTCTGGGTCTCCCTATCTGTATACGCAAGTCTACACCCCAAGTCCTGACACAAGGCTGACACAAATCAAGGACCTTGCAGTCCCGCACTTGCTCGCAAGACTCGCTACGCCTCAGTTAGTCCGTAGAGCCAATGGTCGATATACTATCCGCTTCAGACTCAAGGGACAGACCACACCGTTTCTTTCAGTATCGACCCGCAGCACAGACAGGAGAGTAGCCACAATGCGTCAGAGAGAGCTTGCAGCCACAGCTAAGACCTTCATGTTGGATAGGCCTGAAGTCTCACTACAGGAGCTTACAGAGCATCTCCGGTCTATGGCTGAGCAGTTCCTGACAGACGCTAGTGACGATTACTGGAATGGACTTGAGGTCGCTACTCTGGTCGACGAGAAGTCCAACCTGAAGGAGCTAGCCGCTACGCAAGCATTGAGTCTGGACCAGCAGAAGGGCATAAGGTTAGCGCTTGAAGTCCTGACCGCAGCACAGCAGAGGGTAGACACTGGTGATACCTCTGGTCTGATTAAGCTGATTGATGATAATAACCTTACTGATGACTCAACTATAGGCGACTCTACGTCAATTTTGAGGAACGAGCAGGGGGTCAGCCCACAAGTATTCACGAGAGAGCGCCAACCATCTGTAGTTTTTTCAAGCCTAGTGTCCTCGCTGCTGGCTGAGAAGGTCCAGACCCTGAAGACATCCAGCTACAAGGACCTGTCGTCCTCACTCAATACTGTCTCCCGGTTCCTGCCTGAAGACATGGACCTGATGTCCCGCTCTGGGTGGCTGGCTGTCAGGGACTCTATGCTGGCTGCTGAGGTGAGACCGTCGACGATTAACAAGCTGCTGACCAAGGCGAAGATGTGTCTTGATTATGGTCTTATGAATGGGCATCTGGAGGGCCGTAACCCTATCGAACGGATGAAGCTGACCAAGGATGTTGACTCCAAGCGCAGAGCGTTCACTGACGAGGAGTTGGAGAGACTTCTGGTCCGTGTTGAGTCTGAGTATCAGTTCACACGACATACGGCTCACACGACCTCTGAGGCCCGTAGATGGGCGTCTCTGGTGTCTGTAGTCACTGGCGCTCGGTCTGCTGAGGTCTGCCACCTGACTAAACGTGACATTGTAACCTTGGACAATGGACTGGTCTGTATCGACATCAATGAAGATGGAGACGGCAAGTCTGTGAAGAATAAGCATTCAGTCCGACTTGTGCCGCTGACCGATGGGGCCTGTGGTCTTGACCTGAAGTCCTTCCTCTCATGGGTAGACACGCAGCCTGACGAGGGTCCTCTCTTCGGGATGACTCCGAGCGCCTACTCAAACTGGTTTAACTCAAGGGTCCTGACTGAAGCCCTGCCAGACGCTACGGACGTCTCTCTCCACAGTCTGAGGCATTGGCTGGCGACCAGAATGAAAGAGCGTGGAGTCAATCTGGTGGACGCTCAGGGCATCTTAGGACATAGCAGTCAGTCAATTACGTATGACCTGTACGGGAAAGGACACGCTGTGGGTAGGCTGGCTGATGTACTTAAGACAGCTTTACTTTAAGTAGGGAGACCCAAGGTGGTAGACCATGATTGTTCCTGATGGCTGAACCTTGGGTTACTGAAGTCAGGACTGAAGTTATGGAGGGTGATAATAATCATAATCCCTCCTGACTGTAGGTCCACTGGTGCGCCTTCGGCTGTCTGACTCTAAGTCTGTCTGTGGTCTTATTTAAACTGGTTCCCTAACTCCAGCCCCTCCAACTTAGTGTCTTATTTAGGCTATTTGCATTCTGAGGTAGGATCGCAAATTTAGCCAAGAATTTAAATCCATCCCCTTTTGTGCAAAATCTGGTTGACATTCGCAGATTGACTCCAGTACCGTTCTGTGCAAAAAGTGGTTGGAGTCCAGAATGAGCGAATTTACGGGATCGGCAGCTTCACAGGCTGACTTTATTTGGAAGAATGCGGAAGACCTTTGGGGGGACTTCAAGCATACGGACTTTGGCAAGATCATTTTGCCGTTTACCTTGCTGCGCCGCCTGGAGTGTGCGCTGGAGCCGACCCGCGAGGCGGTGAGAGAAGCGCATGACGCTTTCAAGGATGCCGATGTCGAGCTGGATACCATTCTGCGCTCAACCGCTGAATACCCCTTCTACAACACCTCTGAATACTCCCTCGGCACCTTGGGTAGCACCAAGACGCGCCGCAATCTGGAAGACTACATCGCCCTGTTTTCGGATAATGCCCGCGCTATCTTCGAGGAGTTTGAGTTTGGCAATACGGTGATCCGGCTGGAGAAAGCGGGCTTGCTGTACAAGATTTGCCAGAACTTCGCCAAGATCGATCTGCACCCGGACGTGGTTCCGGATCGGGTGATGAGTAACATCTACGAACACCTAATTCGCCGCTTTGGTGCCGAGGTCAATGAAGGGGCCGAGGACTTCATGACGCCGCGCGACATCGTTCACCTAGCGACCGCATTGCTACTTGACCCGGATGATGCCCTGTTTGAGGCCAGCCCCGGTTTGATTCGTACTCTGTATGACCCGACCTGTGGCACGGGTGGCTTCCTCACCGATGCCATGAACCATGTGGGTGACTACGGTAACCGCGACAAGATCCCGCCAGTGCTGGTGCCGCACGGGCAGGAGTTGGAGCCGGAAACCCATGCGGTTTGTGTAGCCGGTATGCTGATCCGCCGTTTGGAGTCCGACCCAGGCCGAGATCTGTCGAAGAACATTCGTCAGGGCAGCACGCTGTCCAACGACCAGTTTGCCGGTGAGCGTTTCCACTACTGCCTGTCCAATCCGCCTTTCGGCAAGAAATGGGAGAAGGACAAAACCGCCGTCGAAGCAGAACACAAAAAAGGTGAGTTGGGCCGTTTTGGGCCGGGCCTGCCGAAAATTAGCGATGGCTCCATGCTGTTTTTGATGCACCTGGCGAGCAAGCTAGAACTGCCGATCAACGGCGGTGGCCGCGCCGCTATCGTGCTGTCGGGTTCGCCACTGTTTAACGGCGGTGCCGCGTCTGGCGAATCGGAAATACGCCGTTGGTTGCTGGAAGACGACCTGATTGAAGCCATTGTAGCTCTGCCAACGGATCTGTTCTTCCGCACCAATATCGCCACCTACCTGTGGATTCTGTCCAACAAGAAGCCGCAGGAGCGCAAAGGCAAGGTGCAGTTGATCAACGCCACCGACCTTTGGACTTCAATCCGCAACGAGGGCAACAAGCGCCGTATTGTCAGCGATGAGCAGCGCCGCCAGATTCTGGACATCTACGCCACAGGCGAAACCGGAGCGCTTTCCCGGATGCTTGACTACCGTACCTTTGGCTACCGCCGTATCAAGGTCCTGCGCCCGCTGCGCATGACCCTGGAGCTGGATAAGGTGGGCATGGATCGGTTGGAAGCCGAAGCTGCCTGGGAAAAGCTCTCTGATGCGCATCAGACATTCTGGCGTGAAGCCCTCAAGCCGCTGATCGGGCAAACGCAGCCCTATAGCTGGGCAGAAACCTTTGTTAGGGACTCGATCAAGTCCGATGAAGCAAAGCAGCTCAAGGTCAAATCCAACAAGACATTGATCACCGCCCTAATCAGCGCCTTTGGTCACAAAGACCCGAAAGCCGAGCCAGTCACGGATTCCAACGGCGAGCTGGTGCCAGACACAGATTTGACTGATTACGAGAACGTCCCCTATCTGGATGACATCGACGACTACTTTGCCCGCGAAGTGCTTCCTCATGTGCCGGATGCTTGGCTGGATGAGAGCTTTACCGATGCCAGGGATGGTCAATTGGGCCGCGTTGGCTACGAGATCAACTTCAACCGCTTCTTCTACCAGTACCAGCCGCCGCGCAAGCTGCATGATATTGATGAAGACCTGAAGCAGGTAGAAGCCGAGATTGCCGCGCTACTGGCGGAGGTGGCCAGCGAATGAGCCAGTACAGAGCATATCCCGCGTATAAGGATTCCGGCATTGAGTGGATTGGGCAGGTGCCGGAGCATTGGAAGATTGCGCAGATTAAGCGAATTTCCGCCTTGAATCCCAGGAAATCGACCTTAAGTGAGGAAAAGGATTCTCTTTGCACATTTCTCCCTATGGAAAAGCTGAGAACCAATGCTGTAACACTTGATGAAACTCGTCCTATTCATGAAGTGTATGGTGGATATAGCTATTTCTGCGATGGCGATATTCTGATCGCCAAGGTAACGCCTTGCTTCGAGAATGGAAACATAGCGATAGCCAATGGTCTGGTTAACGGCATTGGGTTTGGCTCTACTGAAATCAATGTTCTTCGGGTAAATGGAAAGGGACATAACCGGTTTCTTTACTACCGTCTGCAAGAAGAGCAGTTCAGAACAATTGCCAAATCTGAGATGAGAGGCACTGGAGGCTTAAAGCGAGTTCCAACGGATCTGTTTGAGTCATTTACTATCGGGCTTCCCGACACTGACGAACAAGCCACCATCGCGGCCACCCTCGACCGCGAAACCGCCCGTATTGATGCGCTTATCGAGAAGAAAAACCGCTTTGTCGAGCTACTGAAGGAAAAGCGGCAGGGGCTGATTACCCATGCTGTCACCAAGGGACTAGACCGCAACGCCAAGATGAAGGATTCCGGCATTGAGTGGATTGGGCAGGTGCCGGAGCACTGGGAGGCGACAAAACTAAAGCATGTTGCTGCATTCTCTGGTGGTGGTACGCCATCAAAAGAAAATCCAGACTATTGGAACGGCTGCATCCCTTGGGTCTCTCCAAAGGATATGAAACATGAGGTGATTACCGATTCTATAGATCATATAACTACCAAAGGACTGGAAAATAGTGCCACGAAACTGATTGACTCGGGAGCGGTGTTGCTGGTTGCTCGATCAGGTATTCTTCGTCACACGATACCGGTTGGGATCAATAATGTTCCTGTTAGCTTAAATCAGGACATGAAAGCATTGAGCCTTGATGAAACTAGGGTTAGACCCCGGTTTATACTTCGGTGGGTACAGGGTCTTAACCGCTCGTTGCTTGGGATATGGGCAAAAGAAGGAGCTACTGTTGAAAGCTTAGAGCATGAATATGTAGCGAACACTCGTCTACCTCTTCCAGATCTGAAGGAGCAAGATGCCATTCTAGCCACCCTCGACCTTGAAACCGCCCGCATTGATGCTCTGATTAGCAAGTCGGAACAAAGTATCACCCTGCTCAAAGAACGCCGCGCCGCCTTTATCACCGCCGCTGTCACCGGCCAGATTGATTTGCGAGGAAAACAATAAATGCAATCAGCAGCACATCAGGAAAAATACTTCCAGCAATACATCATCGACCGGTTGGTAGATCAGGGCTGGAAGCTGGGTGATTCCAAGTTCTACAACACCGAGCGGGCGGTGTATCCCGAAGACCTGGAAAGCTGGATCAAAACCAGCGGCCAGCAGGAAAAATGGGACAAGCTGGAACGGCTCAACGGGGCCAAAACCCTTGAAGTGCTGATGGATCGCTTGGATAAAGCACTGGAGAAACAAGGCACCATGCAGGTGTTGCGCCAGGGCTTTTCCATTGCCGGTTGCGGCCTGATCGAGATGACCGAGGCCGCACCGGAAGACAAGCGCAATGCAGCAGTCATTGAGCGCTACCAGGCCAATATACTGCGCGTGGTGCCGGAGCTGAAGTATCACCCGGCCCGTGAATTTGCCATTGATCTGGTGCTGTTTATCAACGGTCTGCCGGTGGCAACCGTCGAACTGAAGACCGACTTCACCCAGTCCTGCGAAGCGGCCATGGATCAGTACCGCAATGATCGCCTGCCGTATGACGCCCAGACCAAACGCCGGGAGCCATTGCTGACCTTCAAGCGTGGGGCAGTGGTACATTTCGCCATGTCCGACTCTGAAATCATGATGGCGACCAAGCTGGATGGAGAAAGCACCTTTTTCCTGCCGTTCAATAAGGGGCGCAATGACGAAAGCGGCACTGTACATGCGGGTAACCCGCCAGGTGAGATTAAGGCCGATGGTACCCAGGAATACCCGGTAGCCTACTTCTGGGAGGCGGTCTGCCAGCCGGATGCCTGGCTGCGGATTTTCCATAGCTTTGTCTACGTCGAGAAAAAGGACGTGGTGGATATTCAGGGCAACTGGTCGAAGAAAGAAACCCTGATTTTCCCGCGCTTTCACCAATGGACGGCAGTGAACCAGATGCTGGCCGATGCCCGCGAAAATGGCGCAGGCATGACCTACCTGTGTGACCACAGCGCCGGTTCCGGCAAGACCAGCACCATTTCCTGGACGGCCCATGACTTGGTGAAACTGCGCGAAGATAACGGCGACGCGGTATTTAACAGCGTGATCATTGTCACCGACCGTAATGTGCTGGACGGCCAGCTCCAGGACGCGGTGAAGCAGATTGACCATCAGTTTGGGGTGATCGCCGCCATTGACCGGCAGAAGTCATCCAAGTCCAAGAGCAAGCAGCTCTCGGATGCCTTGTTGTCTGGCACGCCGATTGTGGTAGTAACGATCCAGACCTTCCCCTACGCGATGGAAGCCATCATCACTGACAAGGCCCTGAAAGGGAAAAACTTTGCTGTGATCATTGATGAGGCGCATAACTCGCAGACTGGCTCTACCGCCGCTAAGCTGCAAGCCGCGCTGGGGATGAGCGGACAAGGCAAAATGTCCACCATGACGGTGGATGAACTACTGGAGCAACTGCAAAAGTCTCGCGCCCGCCCGGACAATATCAGCTACTTCGCCTTTACCGGCACGCCCAAGCACTCCACTTTGATGCTGTTTGGTCGCCCGACAGATCCAAGCCAACCGATCTCGGACGATAACCCGCCGCAAGCCTTCCACCTGTACACCATGCGCCAGGCCATTGAGGAGAAATTCATTCTCGATGTGTTGAACGGCTATGTGCCCTACAAAACGGCCTTCAACCTTTCCAAGCAGCTTGAAGACAGCAAGCGGGTAAGCGGCAAGGCCGCCAAACGCGCCCTGGCACAGTGGATGTCATTGCATCCCACCAATGTGACCCAGAAGGTACAGTTTATCGTTGAGCACTTCACCAAAAACGTCGCCCACCGGCTGGATGGCAAGGCCAAGGCGATGGTAGTGACCAGCTCCCGTGCCGCTGCCATTCGCTACAAGAAGGCGTTTGACCGCTATATCGAGCAGCACAGCGAGTACGGCTTTATTCATTCACTGGTGGCCTTCTCCGGCAAGATGACCGGTAAGCAGGTGATGCACCAGGATGACAGCGAGTTCAAGGATGATGTGTTTATCGTCGATGAGAACGAGGAGTTCACCGAGCAGAGCATGAACCCGGATGTCCACGGGCAGGATTTGCGCTTTGCCTTTGACCGCCCGGAATACCGGGTGATGTTGGTGGCCGACAAGTTCCAGACTGGCTTTGACCAGCCCAAACTGGTCGCCATGTATGTGGACAAGAAAATCGCCAACCATGTGGAGATTGTGCAGACCTTCGCCCGCCTGAACCGGACGGCACCTGGGAAGGATGAAGTCTTTATCATCGACTTCGTGAACGATCCAGAGAACGTGCGCAAGGCCTTTGCCACCTATGACAAAGGCGCTCACATCAGCGAAGTGCAAGACCTCAATGTGGTCTACGAGATCAAGGAGCGACTGGACGAGCACGGCCTGTACGACGAGAAGGACTTGGCCGCGTTCAAAGAAGCCCGCTTCAAGACCATACGTGACATCACCCATACTAAATCGCCACAGCACAAGGCGCTGTATACCGCTACAGCTGGAGCGACGGCCTTGTATAACGACAAGATGAAAATGTTGCGCGATGGCATGGCAACCTGGGAAGCAGCGTTTGAGAAGGCCCGCGCCAGGGGTGATGAGGCGGGCATGAAGTCTGCCGATCACCACCAGGATGAGTATGCCGAGCAAATCAAGGCGCTGATGGGCTTCAAGTCGGACCTGGGGCGCTTCTGCCGTACCTATTCCTATATCGCCCAACTGATTGATTTTGGCGACCCGGAGTTGGAGAACTTTGCCGCTTTCGCCAAGCTGCTGCAAAAGCGCCTTCAGCACGAAGCACCGGAAACCGTGGACTTGACAGGCCTGGTGCTTACTGGCTTTGACATCAATGCTCGACCCGATGACGTAGAAGAAGAAGGCAAAACCCCGGTATTGCAACCAGCAGGTGCAGGCGGTGGTGGAGCGGCAGGCGACAAGCCGAAATTCGTCAAAGAGATTATCGAGAGGCTCAACAGCCTGTTTGGTGAGGCGACGCCGATCCAGGATCAGGTGGCTTTCGTTAATCAGATTTCAGCGATTACCGGTGAAAGCGATGTCGTCATGGCTCAGGTGGAAAGCAACACCCGTGAGCAGGCTATGAAAGGCAACCTCCCCGGTGCTGTGCAGCAAGCTGTTGTTCGTGCTTTGTCCAGTCATCAGAAGCTGGCAACCCAGGTGCTCAAGTCTGACCGTCAGGGCATGACCGCATTGGTTGATATGGTGTATGACCTGCTACGCGAAGGCAAAGACATCGATCTGGGTATGGATTAAGCAGATGCTTGACCTGCTGAATCTGCCAGGCATCAAGCCGGTCGATATGCGCCACGAAGGCAAGTGCCTTGTGATAGTCGCTGAGCCGGTAACGGTCGAGGTGCCGTTATGTGGGGACTGCAACATCCCTATGCACAGACACGGTACGCGCAAAAACAAGTTCATGGACACGCCGTTGTACATGGAGCCCGTCCGCCTTGAAGTTCAGCGCCCGCGCTTTCGCTGTGAGTCGTGCGGAAAAATGTCCATGCCGGAGTTGAGTTTTCTGGATGACAAACGCCGAGCCACCAAACGGCTGGTCGATGTTATTCGGCAACAGTGCCTGGGAACCACCTTCCATGCTTTAGCTGAGCAAACCGGTGTGGCGGTGAACACCGTCAAGAACATCGCTCACGATCTCATTGAGGAACTCTCCCAAACCGTTCGTTACGAAACCCCAGTCATCATGGGCATTGACGAAGTGAACCTGGCCGGAGGGTATCGCTGTGTAATCACCAATCTGGCAACCAACAACGTCTTTGATATGTTGGAGCATCGAACTCAAGAGCATTTGAAGCCCTTCTTCAAGGATTTGCCGGATGCTGACAAGGTGGAATGGGTCTGTACGGATATGTGGCGACCCTTCAAGCGTTCCTTTGCTCAGTATCTGCCCAACGCCAAACTGGTGATCGACAAGTTCCATGTCGTCAAGATGGCTTCTGAAGCCTTGGAAGTGGAGCGCAAGAACTATCAGGCACAGTTAAGCAAAGAAGATCGCATTTACGTCAAAAAGTCGATTCGCTGGCTCACCCTGAAGCGACCCGGCAACTTGACACCCGCAGAGCAAAAGGCGCTGGAGGTTGTAAAGCAGGCGATCCCAGCACTTGCCATGGCCTATGACTTCAAGGAAGCCTTCTTCTGCATCTACGACGAACCCGACAAGCAGAGCGCTCAGAACGCCTTTGAGGCTTGGGAGAACAGCCTTCCACTTTATGGCATGGAGCCTTTCAAAACACTGGTAAAAACGGTACACAACCATTACGACGACATCTTTGCCTACTGGGATGCGCCGTTCTCAATCACCAATGGCTATACAGAAGGGCTCAACGGCTTGATCAAGATGTCCAATCGGTTAGGTCGGGGTTATAGCTATGAGATCATCCGTGCAAAGACGTTGTACTCCAAAGAAGCCCGCAAGGTTGGCAGTGGTATTCGAGCAGGACGAGGCAAGGTCGAGTATGGACCGCACATTCCGACATTGTTGAAGCAGGCAGAAGGTGGAGAGTTGGATTAACGCGAGAGATGGCGCGTCTGAGAATCCAACCAATGTTAGATTTTCGCTGGGTGGTGAAAAACAGAAAAATCCAACCAGAAGCAGCTTTTTTTCCGACTAAGAATCAAGGGTTAGAATGGATGAATTCCAACCCTAGAATGCAAATAGCCCTTATTTAAACTGGTTCCCTAACTCTAGCTCCTCCAACTTTCCATTAGCTTTCAGTGTCTTACAATAATCCCTCACCTTAGGAAGTTTGGGCTCAGACCCTTAACTATCACCCTAGGGAGAGACACGCCTGTCCTCCACCTAACCAAAACCGCTGCTACCCACTGCAAGTAGCCAACCTTAAGAGGAGGCCCATCCATGGCTATTACAATTCAATGCTACTCAGAGTCCACCAATGAGGCCTTCTTCGGTGGAGACCTCGACCATGAGCAGCTACCAGCGCCGACCTATGATGAACCCAAGGCCCGTACAGGTAAGCCGCCTGTGGTCATCGACAATCGGTCTGTGAGGCTGTGGCTGATTGAAACAGGATGTCTATCCTATTCACAGCTTGCTGAGGCCTACCCATGGGCAGACGATGTGTTTACAGGACTGTCACGTGCTACCAGTGGCGCTGTAGGCTCTGGACTCCCCGTCTCAAAGGCTTACCTGTTCGCTGCCTTATACAGCACTAACGACATCTTCTCCCGCAATACTGACATCTCCTACACGGCAATCACGGGTCGCTCCCCGTCTCCTCGCTACCTGCGCCACGTTAATAGTGTGCTTCAGTCCACTGCTGTGAACATGAAGAAAATCCTTATCGATAAAGGGATGATGAATACACCCTCACTATAGGGGACCAGACCCTAAACTATCACTATAGGGAGACCAGCCTCCGCCTCTGGGTCTGATGCGTCAGAACATGCGAACATCTGGTTAACCGACATTAAGTATCTCCTCTAAGTGGTCAAGGTACAGCTAGGACCTCTAGCCACTGTGACCGCCTCTGTCAGACCTCCTGTATGACCTCCAGCTCGTTAGCGTTCTTCAGTCAGCTCATTGGCTTAAGTCTATCACCGCTCACCATCTGGGGTCCTTACAGCTCGTCCTGACATGCGGTCTCACCTTTATTCAGATGGAGACACCGGGTTACCTCACTGCACCAGATGCAAACCTTTTGCAACCGAACGGAAAACTTTTCCTTCTGGTAGGGGGACTTGACGGTCCAAATTTGGGCTGGATTTAAAAGAGGGGGAATTTCCTCCTTTAGCAGCGCTCAGCTTTGAGTAGTCACCATCATCTCTGGTCTTCACACGACCTCATTACCGCTAGTAGCTCGTCTACTCGCTACCTCAAGTCTTTCTGTATGTCTCCTGTTGCCTGTGAGTCTCCCTATCGTTGGGGGCTTGAGTAGGCTTTCAGGGTGTGACTTCAGGAGGCATAACAAAAGGAGTACAACGATATGTCAACTCAACCCTTAATGAAGCATGAAGTAGTTCTTCCGGTCATCGTTGACGGCTATCACTGGGCCTGTAATCAGGACCGTATGTGGAACCTGAACGAGCTACATAGGACGCTTGGGCTTCCACCTGCTAAGGAGCCGGGTCAGTGGCGTAGCTCTCTAAAAGACAAACTCGTTAAAGATGCAAATTTGCATGTTTTAGCAGGACGCTCCGGTGGCACACTGGCAACTGAGGAAGCGGCTATTGCCTATGCGATGTGGGTCTCTGACGATTTCTACCTAAAGGTCATCCGTGCTTTCATCGCTTTACGTAACGACAAAGTGTCAGAAGCTAAGGCGCTGGCGCAGGACTCCAAGGAACTTAAGGGTCTCAAGCCTATAGCCCGTAACTGGCTGGAAAAGCTGGATAACCCGAAGCAGGGTCACACCCTGACAGAGTGTCTTAAGAATCTCGACTTCAGGTTAGGTACAAAGCTGGTATCAGCCAAGGCTCTTAATGCCGTGTTGAAGTCAGGGCGTATAGCTAATCCCTTCTATAGTCGCAAGCTTGACGGTCGAGGACAGCCTGTATTTGACATCTCGTCAGGTGGCTGGATGACCAGCTTCAATCCGAAGGGTCTGGAGAATGTCTATTACCGTCTTCAGGATAACCACTACAACGGTCAGGAAGGGCTTAAGGTCCTCACCAAGGGCTACGAGTGGCTTAAGTCCAACAAGGTCGAGCTGGTTCGTCTCTGCGCTAAGGGAGGACTCTAAGATGATGATGATTGACCCTAGAACACCTATAGGCAAAGCGACCCTCCGTTACCGTGGTCTTCCCACTCGTCACCTCCTGTCCCTGCTGAGACTTGGAGTCGATGACTCTGAGCGCCCGTACTACAGCCGGGACGAACTTATAGCGATGCTGGTCGACCGTGATTTGAGCAATCAGCTACGCCGAGCGTTAGCGAAGCTTGAGTCTTAACCTTCCGGAGATTTCCGGATGAACCTAATTTTAAACACCTTTTGAGACGACCGATGCGGGGAGACCCGTAGGCATAACTGTGTCTGCGGTACCGATGGTCTCAACTCTCCAGAGGAGTAATTACTATGTTATTCAACAACAACGATTGGAAACTGTCAGTCACCGACATCAATCTCTACGAAAATACTGTGAGTCTGGACGGTCAGTCCTATCCGCTGTAGCTCGCTATCAAGACCCTCATTCCGGGCTATCTGTCTGGCCTGCCGTCTACCAGCCGTGAGGCAATGGAGTTACTGGAAGCTCTGGCTGAAGCTGGTGTAGCTATTGGCAACTTCGTCAGTAATGACCTGATGACCGCCTACCAACGCCGCCAGATGAACAAACGAGCTGAGGCTGAGCGTATCGCTAAAGAGCAGCGGCTTCAGGCTGAGCGTATGCGTGAAGAGAACATGACCGATGCAGAGTGGCAGAAAGAGCTACAGCGCCGTGAACAGGTCAAAGCTGAACGCCGGACCTATGGTGAGAACCTCCGCAGTGCTACCCATTCCGCTGGTCGCTCCCGTGCCGCTATCGTCGCTGACATTGAGTCAGCAGGTAACTGGATGGACAACCTGTAAGACCCACGCACACACACAAGTGGTCCTGACCCGATGTCGGGACCCACAGTATCTAAACTAATTTAGGAGATTGATTATTATGACTATGACTAAAGACAGCTATCAGTTCGGCATTGAGCCAGTACGTATCACCGACACCGACAACATTCAGGTTAACGAAGGTCTGCCAACTAACGCTGACCCACAGGTCTATGCTCTGGCACTGGCTAAAGCTGTTAAGACCATGCTGAATGGTGTGCTGAAGTCTGCTCAGGATAACATCCCATTCCCGATTGAGATTCTGCCAACTCGCAATAGCTTACCGACCCCAATCATTGCTCACACTCTGGCTGACCGCTCCGTTGTCGTTCCTGTCCGTGGTGGTGAGCGACCTGAAGTAGTGACCGCTCCGTCCGGTCAGGAGATTGTGGTAGAGCCGATTGAACAGGCTATCCTCGTGTCTCACCAGACCAAGCTATGGGACACTAAGTCCTCAACTGGTTTCACTCAGGGGACGTTGCAGCAGGACGCACTGAACATCTGCGATAACGTGGTCCGTACCATTAACTCTAAGATGGTTGACGTTCTGGAGTCTTCCAAGCTGCTGAAGACCGTAGAACTTCCGGTCCTGACTGGTAGCCTGACCGCTAAGGCAGACACTATCATGGACGCGCTGTATGAGAACACAGAGTCCTCTTTCGGCTCTGAGGTTACTGACTATGGTATCATTGCCCATGAGTCACACCTCAAGGCTCTCTCCCGTCTGGCTGCTAAGCAAGGCTTTGGTGGTGAAGACGCTATCGTCGATATGCTGGGTACAGACATCGCGTACTACAACGGTACAGACCGTGGCGTCTTCATGATGGCTAAGCGCTTCACGGCTCTGAGCTTCGGTTGCTTCCGTCACGATGGTGAGAATATTACGGTGGTCCTTTCACGTGATGGCGACTCTCAGTCCCATGACCTTGAGATTCTCGGTAAGGTATTCGTGGTCGCTGAAGCTGCTACGACCGTCAAGATGGGTGCTGGCTCAGCTACTGCTGTCCTGCCTGTGGTCAAACGCCTGAGCTTCACTAAGACGGCAGCGTAAGACCGTGGGCAAGAGCATCAGCAAGGGCTTCAGGTCCATCGCTAAGAGCGTGACAGGTGGTGGAGGGACTCAGGGTGAGGCTTCTGCTCCATCTCCTATAGCACCTCCTGTAGCACTACCAGATGACACTCAGCAAGCTGTAGTCGATACCCAAGGTCCGGATACCGAGGGAGGCAGGACCCTGAGCAGAGGTAAGTCTGGGCTAAATATCAGCAGGACTTCAGGTGGTGGATTATCACTGTGATTAGTTAACTTGGTCTGGACCTTCGGGTCTGGACTCTATTTAATGTAATGGTATAACATAGCAGATTAAGGAGGCTTTATGTCTATGACTTCCGCAGACCTGAAGTCTCTCCTGACTCTGGTCTATAAACTCGTATTCCTCTCAGTGGGCCTATACATGGTCCTCTCTGGGAGACTCGGTGTGGATGTATTCGACACTTTGTCTAAGGCTGTAGGAGCGCTTCTGGGTCCTTAGGTTTGGACTTACAGTGGGGCCGATGGTTTCTGACAGAAAAATGTGAGAGACCATCTAATACATTAAGCCAGCAGCCTTCCCCCATAGGCCCACCCTGAGTCCTGACCAAGGCCACCGGAGGGTCCTGACTAGACGTCTAGACGTCCATCTAATGACGCAAGGCTGACACAAAGACTGACACAAGGTCTTGACTCAATGTAGGACCTCAGGCCTACTAAGGGTCCGCTTCAAGTCCTTGTAGTTCCAGATGAACTTGATCGGCACGTCGAGCTTATCTTTGCCGCGCACCCCGTCGCGGGTGGCGGTCATCTCCGGACCGCGGGCGATAGCGTCGGTCCAGCTGAAGCAGGAGATTTGGGTTTTGACCGGGTTCTCCGGCAGCGGCATGCGTTCGATGGTGATGGTGTAGGTGGATTCACGCGCGCCGCTGTTGCCGCCGTTAATGCCGACGTTACCGGTGAGGATCGGCAGCATGGCGATGGCGCGGGAGGTCAGCTCGCCGTTGGCCTGACGCTGCGGCCCCCAGCCCTGGCAGATATATGCCGGTTTCGCGGTGCCGATTTCACGGGCCAGCTTAACGATCCGATCGACAGGAATACCGGTGATGCGCGAGGCCCACTCTGGCGTTTTGGCGGTGGCGTCCTCGCCCTGGCCCAGAATATAGGCCTTGTAATGGCCGTTGGCGGGCGCGCCTTCCGGCAGGGTGGTTTCGTCGTAACCCACGCAATATTTATCGAGGAATGGCTGATCGACAAGGTTTTCGTTAATCAGCACCCAGGCGATACCCGCCACCAGGGCGGCATCCGTACCCGGTCGAATCGGGATCCACTCATCTTTACGCCCGGCGGCGGTATCGGTGTAGCGAGGATCGATGACGATCATGCGCGCATTCGAGCGTTCCCGCGCCTGTTCAAGGTAATACGTGATCCCGCCGCCGCTCATGCGTGTTTCCGCCGGGTTATTACCGAACATCACCACCAGCTTGGTGTTTTCGATATCCGAGGTGCTGTTGCCCTCGTTACTGCCGTAGGTGTAAGGCATGGCGCAGGCGATCTGCGCGGTGCTGTAGGTGCCGTAATGACTCAGGAAACCGCCGTAGCAGTTCATCAAACGGGCCACCAGAGAGGCGTAAGGTGAGGAGCGGGTAATATTACCGCCGACAATTCCGGAAGAGTAATTAATGTAGACCGCTTCGTTGCCGTATTTAGCCACCACGTCGCGCAGACTGGCGGTGAGCAGATCCAGGGCTTCATCCCAGGTGATGCGTTCGAACTTGCCTTCTCCGCGTTTGCCCACGCGCTTCATGGGATAGTTCAGACGGTCAGGGTGGTTGATGCGTCTACGGATCGAGCGTCCGCGCAGGCAGGCACGCACCTGATGGTTGCCATAGATGTCGTCGCCGGTGTTGTCGGTTTCTACCCAGTAAACTTCATCGTCACGCACGTGCAGGCGCAGGGCGCAGCGGCTGCCGCAGTTGACCGAACAGGCGCCCCAGACCACTTTATCTTCGCGCGCCTGCTGCACGGCGGCAGCGGCAGGGCGTAAACCAAAGGGCAATGACAGGCCGCCCGCGGCAAGCGCAAGGGATCCGATGGCGGTCGATTTGACAAGGGTACGGCGGCTGATCCCGCCGCTTGGCTCATTATCTGACATGACTCACTCCATTAGGTTCGTCGTTGAGAACTGATTTCAGCCGTGATGACGATCTGGCTAATGGAGGGGAGTGTTACCCATTAAGGGGGAGTTAATATTAATGTACATCAAAACAAAGGAGATTCCCCCGCGTTAACGGGGGTAAAACTCACTGCGGCTCGCGTGGCGCCGGGGCCTGATTGCCGCCTCCGCTGACCGGATAGTTGCCGCTGCTGGTGCGGGTATAGAGGATTTTGAGGGTGTCATTGGCGCAATGGCCTACCACTTCGGCGTCGGGCTTATCGGCCTGATCGTTAGGTACAATGTTCAGCATAAAGCCGCTTTCCGGTACGCCGTTATTGATGATCCGCTGCTGGATGTCGCTTTTGATCCGTTCGCAGTTATCGGGTGCCGCCAGCGCGGCCGGGGCGATGCCCGCCAGCAAAAGTGCAGTAATCCAGGGTAACCGTTTCATATCTGCCTCCTTACGACTGTGTGTTACTATAATAATAGCTAATGTAAACGGTTGTATTTGTTAATATGCCTGGAATTATCTTCTGCTATCGGTAGGTCATGTGAATAAACACGCGCTTATGCTTGTCCTTGCAGCACTGTTGATGGGGTGTGATAACACCGCCGCGCCGCTGTCGTTTACGCCAGAAATGGCCAGTTTTTCCAACGAGTTTGATTTCGATCCCCTGCGCGGGCCGGTGAAAGACTTCAGCCAGACGCTGTTCAATGAAAAAGGGGAAGTGGCAAAGCGCGTCAGCGGCACGCTCTCCACGGAAGGCTGTTTTGACAGCCTGGAGCTGCACGATCTCGAGGCCAACACCGGCATCGCCCTGGTGCTGGACGCTAATTATTATCTTGATGCCCAGACCCAGCAAAAAAAGCTGCGGCTGCAGGGCAAATGCCAGCTGGCGGAACTGCCCGCGTCGGGGATCTCATGGGATACCGATGACAACGGGTTCATCGTCAGCGCCCACGGCAAGGATATGGAAGTGAACTATCGCTACGATGCCGACGGCTATCCGCTGGGCAAAACCACCGTCTCCGGGGAGCAGCATCTCTCGATTACGGCGACACCGGCGGCAGATAAGCGCAAGAAGCTGGACTACACCTCGGTAAGCCAGTTGAACGAGAAGCCGCTGGGCAATGTGAAGCAGACCTGTGATTACGACAGCCACGATAATCCCGTGGAGTGCGAGCTGGAAGTGGTGGATGAAAGCGTTAAACCTGCGGTGTCGCGGAAGTACACCATCAAAAACAGCATCGAATACTACTAAGCACCGCGCGGGGTACAGCGCGGTGCCTGCGGGCAGAAATCAGGGGGCCATCACGCGGCCGGTGCGGCGGTCGAGGCAACGCAGGGTGTTGGGCTCCCAGTAGGCGTTGACGTTGGCGCTCTGCTGGCACTTATCCCGCGCGTCAAAGGCTACATCCTCTTTATCCCACTCTTTCTCAGCGCGGGTATTCACCTTGTGGCGCAGGCTGCGGGTGTCGTTCCATTGCTCTTTATCCATGGCGGCATTCTGACGGCTCTGGGCGCTGTCGCCGGATTCAATAATCAGTTTGCTGGTGTTGGCGGATACTGGCGCGATGAAAACAGCGGCCAGCAGGGCAGCCAGACAGAGGCGTGTGCTCAATTTACGCATAGCGATTTCCTTCTTGGCGGTGGAAATTCGAATAACCACCGGGATTCTACAACAGTCCATTTTGAGGTCATACCCACATCAGGTATGTGGAAGGGTTCCTTTCACATTCAGGTATGATAACCCATCACTCATCAGACAACGTTAAATATGTTTAAAACAACTTTGCTCTTTTTCGCCACGGCGCTGTGCGAAATTCTCGGCTGTTTTCTGCCCTGGCTATGGCTGAAAAAGGGCGCTTCGGTGCTGCTGTTAATTCCCGCGGGCGTTGCCCTGGCGCTGTTTGTCTGGCTGCTGACGCTGCATCCGGCGGCAAGCGGGCGCGTCTATGCCGCCTATGGCGGGGTGTACGTCTGCACCGCGCTGCTGTGGCTGCGGGTGGTGGATGGCGTGAAGCTGAGCCTCTACGACTGGGCTGGCGCGGCGGTTGCGCTGTGCGGCATGTTAATCATCGTGGCAGGCTGGGGGCGCGCATAAGCGCCCAATCTGTGATCAAGCGACGATTTTTCGATCTTCATACTTGTATGGTAGTAGGGTGATTGCGTAAATTTCCTGCATCACAACAAAAGATGTAAGGAACCAGAACATGAAGATCGTAGGGGCTGAAGTATTTGTCACCTGTCCAGGGCGCAACTTTGTCACGCTGAAGATCACCACCGACGAAGGGATTGTCGGCCTGGGTGATGCCACCTTAAATGGCCGCGAGCTCTCAGTCGCGTCCTACCTGAAAGATCATCTCTGCCCGCAGTTAATCGGCCGCGATGCTCACCGTATCGAAGATATCTGGCAGTTCTTCTATAAAGGCGCGTACTGGCGTCGTGGCCCGGTCACCATGTCGGCGATTTCCGCCATCGACATGGCGCTGTGGGATATCAAAGCCAAAGCCGCCAATATGCCGCTGTACCAGCTGCTGGGCGGGGCCTCCCGTGAAGGGGTGATGGTTTACTGCCACACCACCGGACACACCATCGACGACGTGCTGGAAGATTACGCCCGCCACAAAGAGATGGGCTTCAAGGCGATCCGCGTTCAGTGCGGCGTGCCGGGAATGAAAACGACCTACGGCATGTCTAAAGGGAAAGGGCTGGCGTATGAGCCTGCCACCAAGGGCAACTGGCCGGAAGAGCAGCTGTGGTCAACCGAAAAGTACCTCGATTTTACCCCGAAACTGTTTGACGCCGTGCGTAACAAGTATGGCTTTAATGAACACCTGCTGCACGACATGCACCACCGCCTGACGCCGATCGAAGTGAAGTGGTTTACTGAATTTGGCCACCTGAACAGAGGTGATATGCTCACCTCAGAACAACACAGGTGCCATAATGAAAAAAAGAAATTTCAGCGCAGAGTTTAAACTCGAATCCGCTCAACTGGTCGTTGACCAGAATTACACCGTGGCAGATGCAGCCAGCGCTATGGATGTCGGCCTTTCCACAATGACGCGATGGGTGAAACAATTACGTGATGAGCGGCAGGGAAAAACACCAAAAGCCTCCCCCATTACCCCGGAACAAATTGAAATCCGTGAGCTCAGGAAAAAGCTACAACGTATTGAAATGGAAAATGAAATATTAAAAAAGGCTACCGCGCTCTTGATGTCAGACTCCCTGAACAGTTCTCGATAATCGGGAAACTCAGGGCGCGTTATCCTGTGGCCACTCTCTGCCATGTGTTCGGGGTCCATCGCAGCAGCTACAAATACTGGAAAAACCGTCCTGAAAAGCCAGACGGCAGACGGGCTGTATTACGCAGCCAGGTACTTGAACTGCATGGCATCAGCCACGGCTCTGCCGGAGCAAGAAGCATCGCCACAATGGCAACCCAGAGAGGCTACCAGATGGGGCGCTGGCTTGCTGGCAGACTCATGAAAGAGCTGGGGCTGGTCAGTTGCCAGCAGCCGACTCACCGGTATAAGCGTGGCGGTCATGAGCACGTTGCTATCCCGAATCATCTTGAGCGACAGTTCGCCGTAACGGAACCAAATCAGGTGTGGTGCGGTGATGTGACCTATATCTGGACGGGTAAGCGCTGGGCGTACCTCGCCGTTGTTCTCGACCTGTTCGCAAGAAAACCAGTGGGCTGGGCCATGTCGTTCTCGCCGGACAGCAGGCTTACCATGAAAGCACTGGAAATGGCATGGGAAACCCGTGGTAAGCCCGTCGGGGTGATGTTCCACAGCGATCAAGGCAGTCATTATACGAGCAGGCAGTTCCGGCAGTTACTGTGGCGATACCGGATCAGGCAGAGTATGAGTCGGCGTGGAAACTGCTGGGATAACAGCCCAATGGAGCGCTTCTTCAGGAGTCTGAAGAACGAATGGGTGCCAGCGACGGGCTATGTAAGCTTCAGCGATGCAGCTCACGCAATAACGGACTATATCGTTGGATATTACAGCGCACTAAGACCGCACGAATATAATGGTGGGTTACCACCAAACGAATCAGAAAACCGATACTGGAAAAACTCTAACGCGGTGGCCAGTTTTAGTTGACCACAACAAGAGAATTCTGGCGAATCCTCCGACGAGCGTCTGACGAAGTTTTTATCAGCTCATCCTGAGGCGGTTATTTACACCCCCAACTTCACCAAGTGGGGAACAGCTGCTGACCAGCAATGCGCAGAGTGGATCGTCGCTCTGCTGGAAAAAGTTAAACCCTTCCCTAAGCAACCCGTCATGGCCGCCTGGGCAAATGACGTGCGCCTGATGCGTGAACTGGACGGACGCAGTCATCGTGAAATATGCGAGCTGTTCCAGTGGGCAAGCAAAGACGCGTTCTGGCACACAAATATCCTCTCGCCTGCAAAGCTCCGCGCTAAGTGGGACACACTGAGCCTCCAGCGTGATGCTGGCCGCCGGACGAATGCCGGGGGCGCCCAGGGCATCGACTTCAACAACACTGACTGGATTAACGAGGTGTTCGATGGAAAGACTATCTGAGCAGCTGATGAAATGCGATCGCGAGAACTTCCGCCGTATTGCCCATGGCATGCCTGAGGCCCCGGCAGAACGCCCGCAGGTTGAGCAGACGGCTGAAATCTTCAACGCCCTGTTCAGCGCGCTGCGCGCTGCGTTCCCGGCGGCTATGGCTGGCTTCCGCGAGCAGAGCGATTTCAACGAACTCCGGCGCCAGTGGGTTCTGGCCTTCCAGGAGAACGGGATCACCACCATGGCACAGGTCGCTGCCGGTATGCGCATTGCCCGCCGCCAGGAGAAACCCTTCCTGCCGTCACCCGGGCAGTTCGTCGCCTGGTGCAAAGAGGGTCGTAGCCTCCTGGGATTCAGCGTTGACGACGTAATGATCGAGTACTGGGAATGGCGCCGCCTGGTCTTCCGGTTCCCGACCAGCGAGCAGTACCCATGGCCAGCGCCAGTTCTGTATCACATCTGCATCGAGCTGCGCCGGCAGAGTACCGATCGCCAGATGACCGAGAAGGAGATGCGCCAGGCCGCTGGCAAGGTCCTGGCTGGATGGGAAGAGCGCGTTGCCGCAGGTAAGCCGGTACCGCCGATCCGCCGTGCTATCGCCGCCCCGGCCAAGGCCAGCGGTCCTACGCCAGCAGAAATACTGATGGCTGAATACAAAAAACGCAAAGCAGCTGGTCTGATTTAACAGGAGATCCCCATGGAAACCGTAATTCAAGCACTGAACGTAATGGGCAAAGCTACCGCGCGCGAGGTAGCAAGCCGTCTGGGTATTGAGCCTGCAACCGCGCTGAATATGCTGCGCGAACACGAAGAGGGCGAAGAGGTTATCCAGAGCAATGGTTACTGGGTCGTCGGGAAACCTTCGCTCAACCGAACCTCCAGAACCGCAGTCCAGCCGCCTGTGAAAGTGACGGTGAATGATCTGGCCCGGCTGCTGGCCGAGCATGGACCAAAATCCTCTGCGGAACTGGCCGCGCTGGCGCGGATCGAGTCAAAACGAGTAGCGCCAATGCTGACCTATCACTTGGAGAAGGGAAAAATTCTGCGCGAAAAAATTGACGGCAAGTTCGTTTACTCCGTCCGTGCCGACTCGCCTACAACTGCGGCGCCAGCCCAACCTGAGCCAACTCCTGCTGCTCCTGCTGCTCCTGCCATCACCGACGCCGACAAGCCGCTGGAGCAGTTCGTCAGTGAGATCCCCTCGTTCACCGAAGGGCGGTCAGCCGGGCAGGTAATCCCAACCGTCCGGGTTCTTTCCCGTGAAATTCGCCGCACCAAAAACAAGCTGGCGAGCCTGGAGAAACTGCGCGATGCGGTCCGGGTTATTGGTCGCCACAAAAACCTCGTTAACCAACTGGTAGGCGCGGAGGTGGGCCATGGCCAGTAACAACCTCTGGGCAATCATCCGCGCCATCCAGCACAGCGGGGAGATCACCCCGCGTCAGGTCCGACATCTGCTGGGCTGCGACAGCAAAAAGGCCTGTCGCCTGCTGGAGCATCTCGTTTCTGCTGGTGCTGTGAAGAACATAGGCCAGCGTCGCCACCCGGTCTACGTCATGCAGCCAGGCGGGGAAGGATGTATCAAACCGATGCCGGTAGCGCGCCAGAAACCCAGCATTGCAGACGTTTGCCGCCAGAACTGGCAGGGCTATCAGATCCACAAAATTATCGGGAGTGCACGGGTATGAGTGATTCACTGAATAACAAAGAGCTGGTGGCCGTGGGCCATCAATTTGCCAGGGCGATGAGCGCCGACACGCCGATCATCGATATGGCGAAGATTGTTTCTCGCCTGGCCGAACGTCTGGACTGCACCACCGCGGCGCTGCGCGAGATGACGAAGCAGCGGGATGTGCTGGTGGCCATGCAGCAGCAGGATATCCGCAAAGCGCTGGATGAATGCTCCGAGTATCTCGACAGGGACTGCATCATGGAGACGAACGGCATAAGCTACGAAGAAGCAGCTCAGCGGGAAGTCGGCGCAATGGCTCTTCATGATGCGTTACTTCGCCAGGGAGTTGTCATGCCTAAGGGCAACCAGCGCGACTTATCGTATCCAGTAGATACGCAGGTTGCTGCATACGAAAAAATCATGCAGCAGACCGTGCCTGATGGGTGGGTGGCTGTGCCAGTTGAGCCAACAGAGGGCATGATTATTGCTGGATTCGAGGCAGAGCTGCGCGAAGAGTTCCGCGACCCAGAAGCCTGGGAGGCATTCGAGGCTATGAGTGGCTGCGAACAGGCAGCGCACCGGGCAAAACTGTGCTGGGCTGCGATGGTAAAAGCAGCGCCAAGGAAGCTGTGATATATCACAAAATTGAAATTATAAAGCCATGTTAACGGCGTTCTTGTTGCTTCCGCTCTGAAGCAGTAAGAACGCCTGATATGCTATTTATTGCTATTAAAATGTTATCCAATCTTAGCGTTAAGGAAGGATCTTGAAAAATATTATTGTCGATTCAAACGCATGGAATTTTCTTCATGCAAGTGGTATTTCGTTGAGCAATGAGCTTCTTAGTAGTTACTGCTTCCAAATCACGCTTGAAATATCTCGCGAAATGGAAGAACTGAAAGATAGGGAAGATAAGAAAGCACTTTATGAATTTTTTCTAGGTGAAACTGAGACACTTGAAGAGCCTCTCTGCTACTTTGGGTTTTACGATGACTCTGTTCCTGCCAATGAGCAGAGGTTCGGAGGTTTTGGTGTAGGTGGGCTTGGATCGGTTCACCAAGATGAATATTTTCAGAAGACAGCCAGACAGATCAAGCAGAAAAAAAGAGGAGTTTATTATGGGAACGAAGCAGATAGGCTTATCGGGTCAAGAGGTTTTGGCAATACATTCATATTAACCGAAGACAATAGCAAGTCAGGGCCAATGAGGGAGGCTGCAAACACAATACATGTGTCGCAACAAAATCCATTGACTGTCGAGGCATTTCTTCAACTTCTCGATACTGAGACATCAAAATCTACTTAATAAAACAACCTTATCTTCCCTTTCCTATCGAGTACGTAGGCCAATAATCATAGCCGTGCCGCAGCCGTTCGCTGAAGCGCTGGTGCGGGCTAACCTTCCGGAGATGTGCGAAGCAAGAGAGAGGGCAGCTTGATGGTTTGAGTCGAGAATGAAAATGCCGGGATAATTCCCGGCATTGTAAGTGAGGCGATACGCGGGTTAAGCCGAAATCATCACTTGATAAGCAACAAACAGGCAAATACTAATAATTACAATGGCTGCAATCACATTGAAAATTATTTCACCAGTGGTGGCTGGCAGCTTCTTCCCACCATATCCAGTCCCTCCGCTGTAGCCGCTTGAATACGGAGTACTCGGTGGTGGCGGGGTGTATGTGCTCATGTAGCTGCTCGAAGAACCATGCCTTGTTTTGGAGCGCTCAATCTCTTCGCAGTCAGGGCAATGGTTATTGGTGATAGTTCTGAAACAATTTGGGCAGGTAGCCATAGAAACACCTTTTTAAGGTAGTGAAATAACAATAAAACCATCTACTTCATTTTTAGTTTTTATGTAGTTCCATGTTGTGATTAGCTTCTTTTCGCCTTCCTTGGGCGTAGCTTTCACTTTTACAGAAGCATCTGGGCCTTACAATCCCCATTTTTAGTGGGCGTAGTCGCATCAGGCCAGGCCGCAAACAGACCATACAAGCGATATGGGAATCCCCATATCGACAGCCAGGGCCTCTCCGGAAACCTTTTTCACGTCCGGCGAATGGGTGACTTGCACATGATCGATAATACCGATCGATACAATGAAATTGATCTATGAAATCGATCATTTAATAACCGGTGACCGGCAACAAATTATCAACCTGACAAAAAGTGTCACCCCATTAAATTATCCATAAAAGCTGCTTCACCCCTTCGCCCAGAGGAGGTGAGGGTTTTCTAATCAGGTATTTACCCCGGCGCTCTCTGTGCCGCCAAAGTGTTAAAAAATAAGGTCGGTTTTTACACGGAAGTAGCGTAAAAATTTATTTAAATCAATCAGATGAATGATCTTGCACACGCATGTATTTCATGTGCACACTTAAGCCAAACGAATAAATACTGTTTATGCATACAGTATTTTGTTGTATGGTTAAAGTGCTACAGAGAAAAATGAATTTTTCTTCCGGCGAACCTATTAGGAAATTTGCGCCATTTGGTATTTTGGCTCTGTGGAGTGGAGTTCTCCCCGCCGGGAGAGGGTATTTGGTGATAGCAAAGAAGGGGGTTGATGTGGCTGCGATGTGTTCTGATGGAGGTGGGTATTTATACCAGGTGGTGCGGTCCGATGGGAAAGCGGTATGCTCGTTTCATCTCAGGCCCGGGGATCGCGTCCTCCTCTCTGGGCACGGCTCAGAGGTTGGCCATAAACACCTCCTTGCGGATGAGCGCGTCACATCACGAGAAGTGCTGGCCGAGATTGTGAGAGAGTTATCAGCCCGCAATTGACCTTTTTAGTACATGAATAGCATAATGATTCTACCGGCCTGAACAACCGGTAACCTGACCACGATGCGCCACGGAGAAAACGTCCATGGCGCAGTTACAACTCATCAAGCAGTCCTCAGGAATCCTGATCCCGGCCACGCCCGAGACCAGCGAATTACTACAATCAAAAATCAAGCTCGGTGCCGTGCTGGTGGCCGACTTCAAACAGGTCCGTAACCCGGCCTTTCATCGTCGTTTCTTCGCTCTGCTGAATCTCGGCTTCGAATACTGGGAACCAACAGGCGGGGCTATCTCATCCAACGAACGCAAGCTGGTGACTGGCTATGCCAAATATCTGGCTTCGTTCGGTGGGAGTGAAACCGCGCTGCTGGATGCTGCTGAGCAGTATCTTGAACGCATCGCCGACAAGCGCGCCGGTAGCATCAGCGCCTGCAAATCCTTCGACGCATATCGTGCCTGGGTGATCATCGAATCCGGGCATTACGACGCCATCCAGTTGCCAGATGGCACCCTGCGGAAACATCCCCGCAGCATCGCCTTCGCAAATATGGACGAGACCGAGTTTCAGCAGCTCTACAAAGCCGCGCTCGATGTTCTCTGGCGATGGATATTGTCGCGCGCATTCAGGGATCAGCGCGAGGCTGAGAACGCCGCTGCGCAGCTGCTGAGCTTCGGGGGCTGATCAGATGGCTAAATCATGGTTCCACTACACCGAATGCACAACCGAGCAGGCCGAGGAACTTCAGCGGCAGTACCAGCGCCGGGGCGTAGCCGTAACGCGCAGCCTCAATCCTGGCTACCAAACATGGACCGTCAGCGTAGAGCGGCAGGAGGTGAAGTACCTCGAGCCCACGCCGCGTACGTTCCGCCAAAAGGTCTGGGGGTGAGCATGGCTAAGAAACCCCGCCGCAAGTGCGCAAACCAGAGCTGCCGTGAGTGGTTCCACCCGGCCCGTGACGGACAGGTGGTCTGTTGTTACGAGTGCGCCACCGCCGTTGCCAAAGCGCAGACTGCGAAGACCCGGGCCGAGGCTCAGCGTGCTGATAAGAAGCGCCAGCGTGAAGAGGAGAAGGCGCAGCGTGCGCGGCAGGCTGAACGTCGCCAGGCAGTGAAGCCGTTAAGTTATTTCCGCGACCAGGCACAGCAGTCTTTCAACGAGTTCATCCGGTACCGGGATCGGCATCAGCCATGCATCAGTTGCGATCGATACCATGACGGGCAATACCACGCAGGACACTTCCGCACTACCGGCGCTAACCCGGAGCTGCGCTTCAACGAGGACAATTGCCATAAGCAGTGTTCGGCCTGCAATAACCACCTCTCCGGCAACCTGACGGCATACCGCCCGGCGCTGATCGCCAAAATCGGCCTGGCCCGCTTTGACGTCCTGATGGGCCCGCATGAATTACCGAAATGGAAGCGCGACGACTACATCCGGATCCGCGATGAGTACCGCGCAAAGCTCAAAAAACTAAAACAGCAGGTGGCTGCATGAAACCAGAACTAATCGAATCTCTTCGCATGCGCTGGTCGCGCCTCCGTATTTATCGCCGCCCCGGAACGGTGCTGGTGGACTACCGCATTCTTCGCAACTTTATTCGCATTTACCAGATGGCAGGAGCCGCAGCATGAACCTCGAAAACACCGTGAAATACCACTTCGCAAAATCCACGATGATCAGCGACTCCCCGCGCGCCACTGCATCAGATGCACTGACCTGTACAGATATCATGGCTGCCATGGGCATGACGCAGGAACGCGCCGCCATGGGGTACAGCGCTTTCCTCGGAAAGATGGGGATCAGCAATAACGACAGGGAGCGGGCGATCGCGCTGCTGGCCGAGTACGCGCTGAGCAAATGCGATAAGGTCGCCGCGCTGCGTAAGCTGGATGCCGCGGTTAAGCCGCTGGTGATGCGCCAGCTGGCCGCCTTCGCTTTCGAGGATTATTCCCGTAGCGCCGCCAGCGTTAAGCAGTGCGATTGCTGCGCGGGGCAGGGGTTCATTGAGGCTGATGTTTTCACCAATAAATACCGCAAGCCGGAAGGTAAGATGATCGTGGCCGGCATGGTGAAGGTTCAAGAGACCGTTAAAGTGCTGTGCAAAAAATGCAATGGCGCAGGTCAGGTCAGCGCAGCATGCAGTGACTGCCGGGGGCGCGGTAAAGCGGTAAATCAGAAACTGACTGAGAAGCAGGGCATGCCGGTCCTGGCCGACTGCAAGCGCTGCGGCGGGCGTGGCTATGAGCGGATCCCTTCAACTGAGGCATATGCGGCTGTTTGCCAGATTACCGATGCGATCTCTGTTGCTACTTGGGAAAAGTCGGTTAAGCGGTTCTACGACCAGCTGATCACTAAATTCGACATTGAAGAGGCGTGGGCAGAGGCGCAGCTGAAACAGATAACGCGATAGCGCTCACGGAAATAGCTTACGTTTCAAGCGAGGGCTATTTACTTTTCCGGAATCTGTGTTAATTTCTTACTAACGATGGGCTTTATATGTCCAGAGTTAAAAATCCTGAACCTCGCTATGGCGGGGTTTTTTATTATTAAGTAACTTGTAAGTTAAATGTATCTTTTAAGGCGCAAGCAACGTAGAGTGCCCGGGTGGTGAATCCCCCTCAGCGGTGGGGCGGCTAGGCAAAACGAGTCGGGTTTGTAAACGCGGTTCTGTGGTCTAGCACAGGGTCACCGGGAGGCACCCGGCACCACGACCTCCGTATCATCTCTTCCCAGGGCTGTCGATTGGCGGCCTTTTTGTTTTACATGATTCTGGTCTTCATAGTATCGCCGGTCTTTTTCGTTCATACCGAATAAATAAAAAGATAAAGTTAGCTTTATCGCAGGAAAGCGATTAGGCTGCGCCTGTGGTGAATCCCCCTAAGCGGTGGGGCGACTAGACTGGGAGGTGAATGACGCGATTCTGTGGTCTAGCATAGAGTCACCGGGAGGCACCCGGCACTACAGTTCCATTACCACAGTTTTTAAGTCTGCCGATTGGCAGCCTTTTTGTTTTACCTGACCCTAACCAGCACAGCACTGCTGGTCTTTTTGTTCATACTGAATAAATATACAAATATAAATAGCTTTATGGCAGGAAGAAGACTAGGCTGTGCCTGTGATGAATCCCCCTATGCGGCGGGGCGACTAGACTGGCAGGTGAGTAGAACGCGGTTCTGTGGTCTGGCGCAGAGTCACCGGGAGGCACCCGGCATCACACCCACTCATGCACTTCTTTGTCCGGCCCTGATGTAAGTTATGTGGCGCACAGCAAGCCTGGATTCCGGTTTACATATCAGATAATGTCATCTTGATGAGTTCTGTCAGAGCTTGCAGAGGACAATGATTATGGAGGAAGGATTTTACTGGATACAGCACCAAGGGAAGGTCCAGGTTGCCTACTACACCCACGGAGAAACCGAAGACCTTGAAACGGGTAAGACCGTAACCGGTATCTGGCACCTGACGCAGGGGGATCCCATTTGTGATAATGGTGAAGCAGAAGTTCTGGAAGGTCCTCTTACACCATCATGAGATCGTTAGTCGTTTCGGAATTTGATGAAGGTAGTCGTTATTCGAATGCGTTCCCTGTAATTACAATTTAGGCGAATTTGGAATAACGCTCCTATTAACTGGCATCATCGCACTCCTGTAACCAGACTTAGTTTTCTGCTTACGACTGAAAGGAGCGAAATATGCCAATTAACCATGCTGAATGCATCGAGGCCTGCTACAAATGCGCGGCTGCCTGTGATTATTGTGCTGCTTCATGTCTGAAAGAAGAACAAGTGGATATGATGCGTGAGTGCATAAGACTCGATATGCAGTGCGCGAATATTTGTCGGCTCGCAGCGCAATTTATGACCTTTGATAGTGAATTTGCCAAATCGCTATGCCGTGTCTGCGCAGAAGTCTGTCAGAAATGCGGTGAAGAATGTGGGAAGCACGAAGCAGAACATTGTCAGAAATGCTCTGAAGCTTGCCTTCGTTGCGCAGAAGCGTGCCGCTCGATGGCTTAATGGAACTTGCTTCCAGTTTTCTGTTTGAGCATCGACACTTTAGAATTCTGACAAACTTTTGCTATTGTTAAGAGTCAGGTGAATCCCCCTGTGCGGCGGGCAATCCAGTTAACTGCTAAGTGCAGATATGCTTGCGGCTCGTATAACTGGTAACGAGTCACCAGGAGGCACCCGGCACCTGTCTTAGTATCAATACCTGGGTTTAGTATTGCCTGCTTGCAAAAGCAGGCTTTTTTTATATGCGCTTCGTTAGTAGTGCTATTATTTAATCGTAACCAAGCCATAACCATTAACCGGAGCTCCTGGCCGGTCAGTAATGCTGCTCGACACAGCTGCTGTATGGATGATGGTGAGGTAAACGCCTACCTACTTAGATTTTCAACTCAGTTAGGCCTGCTGAAAAGCGGGCCTTTTTTTATTTCAGGCTCCCGGAAACCCCCATCACTCGTCCTGTCGTTAATTCGTCCGGAGAACCTGATCCTACTTACACACGGAATACCTATGTTTGATCCACTTACTTCTGCCAGCGCTGTAACAGCGGGAACAGCCGGGGTAACTTTCGCCTCGCTCTTTCCTGAGGCTACGCCTGCAGTAATGCTGTGCGCGCTCGCAGGGTCGGCAATGTATGTGCTGACGGCTGAGCCCCATCAACTCTGGAAGCAGATCATCTTTGCGGTCATCTCTTTTATGGGTGGCGTGTTCTTCTCTGAGCCGATGGCGAAAATCATGGTGAATCGCCACGGATAATCTAGACACTTCCTAGCCGTTGATAATACTGGTTTTCATATTCGGTCGGTGACATCTGATCGCTGGAACCATGCCGACGCTTACTGTTATAAAACATTTCGATGTAATCAAAAATATCGCTGCGGGCTTCTTCCCGCGTTCCGTAGATCTTTTTCTTTATCCGTTCGCGTTTCAACAACTGGAAAAAGCTTTCTGCAACCGCATTATCATGGCAGTTACCGCGACGGCTCATGCTGCCCTCCAGGCCGTGTGATTTCAGGAACGACTGCCACTCATGGCTTGTGTACTGACTGCCCTGATCCGAATGAACCAGCACCTGTTTTTGGGGATTACGGCGCCATACAGCCATCAGCAGTGCGTTCAGGACAATGTCCTTTGTCATCCGGGATTGCATGGACCAGCCGATAATTTTGCGTGAGAACAGATCAACAACCACGGCAAGATACAGCCAGCCTTCGTGGGTCCTGATGTAGGTTATGTCCGTTACCCAACGCTTATCCGGAGCATCCGGATTGAACTGTCGCTGGAGCCTGTTGGGCGACACGATACTGGCCTCGCCTTTACGTGCCCGCGGGCTCCGGTATCCGACCTGAGCCTTTATCCCGACACGTTTCATCAGTCGCCAGACTCTGTTCACTCCGCACTGTTGCCCGCTGTCCCGCAGATCCAGATGGATTTTGCGATAACCATAGACGCATCCCGATTCCAGCCAGAACTGTTTAATCTGTCCTGTCAGTCTCAGGTCTGCCTGATGGCGTTGTGAATGCGGCTGCTGAAGCCAGGCGTAAAAACCACTGGGATGAACATCCAGCACCCGACAGAGCAGGCGAACAGGCCAGCAACAGGTGTTGTCACGGATAAAGGCGTACCTCAGTCGGACAGCTTTGCGAAGTACGCCGCGGCTTTTTTTAATATGTCCCGTTCGTCGGTAACCCGCTTCAGCTCTTTCTGGAGACGGCGGATCTCGGCCTGAGCATCTGACTGTTCTTTATTAGCGGAAGAATCCGGACCGTACTTCTTTATCCAGGCATAAAGGCTGTGGGTGGTGATATCGAGACGTGTTGCAACGCTGGCAACAGAATAACCGCGATCAACAACCTGTTTGACTGCTTCAGTTTTAAACTCTTCGGGATAACGCTTACCGCTCATGGGCACCTCTCTTTAAGCCATCTTAAATGACTCTGAGGTGTCTGTTAAACCCGTGGCGATTCATGGCGGGAGTTATCAATACCCCACTGAGCCTGATGAAGCCGCCGGTGAGCATTGAAGTGTCCCCGTCCATCGGGGCGCTGGTCTCGGCTTCCATTTCCGTTGCAGTCCTGCTGCGTATCCTCGCCAAGTCAAAACGCGGGAAGATGCCCGGGCTGGAGGAGGAAGGCCAATGACATGGCAAATGCTGTTGCTCGATGCAAATGCCGTTATCTGCCTCGCTATTGTGGGGCGCCTGATGTTCTTCCGTAAGAACGGGAAAACGCATCGCCCCGGCGTGGCATGGATGGCATACCTGCTTATCCTGGCTGCCGGGTTCACGGCGTTCCGAATTATCCTGGGGCATTACAGTTATGTGGATCCCGGCGAGCTGATGCTCAATGCAGCCATCTGCATCGCGGTATGGCGCGCCAGGGGAAATCTGGCAAAGGTTGTAAGGGTGGAGCCATGACCAAAGACGACATCTTCAACGCCATCCTCGGTAAAGAGGGTGGGTACGTGAATCATCCGGATGACAAAGGCGGCCCGACAAACTGGGGCATTACCCAGACGACGGCCCGCGCCCACGGTTATACCGGTGATATGCGTGACCTGACCCGCCAGCAGGCTCTCAACATCCTCGAGGCTGATTACTGGTATGGCCCCCGCTTCGACCAGGTTGCAACTGTCTCTCCAATCATCGCCGCCGAGCTCTGCGACACCGGGGTGAATATGGGGCCATCGGTACAGGTGAAATGGTTCCAGCGCTGGCTGAACGTATTCAACAACCAGCAGCAGTTCTATCCCGACCTGATCGCCGACGGCCAGATTGGCCCCCGCAGCATCAGCGCGCTGAAATCCTTCCTGGCGAAACGCGGTAGTGAAGGGGAAACCGTATTGCTCCGCGCATTGAACTGCAGCCAGGGCCAGCGATACCTCGAGCTGGCAGAGCAGCGTCCGGCTAATGAGTCATTCGTGTATGGCTGGATCCGGGAGCGAGTCAGCCTATGACCAAACTGAAAGCCATCCTGGCAGGAATCGGGCTCGCCATCATGCTGGTTCTGGCCGCATTTGGTATTGGCGGTATGCGTGGGCGAGAAACGGCCGAAGCAGAGGCAGAAAAGAAACGTGCCGACGAGAACGCCGAAGCTACCAAAGCAGCCGCAGAACGCCGCGTAGAAGTAACTAGGGAGGCCGTCAATGTTCAGCAGACTGTTAACCATATGCCTGATGACGATGTCGATCGTGAGCTGCGCGCAAACTGGACCCGCAAAGGTTGAGGTTATCGACACCGGCTGTGATTGGGTCAACGTCATCCGCCTCACAGAGCATGACATCGAAGTGATGGATCGCCAGACGAAGAAAGACGTACTGGTGCATAACAAGTCGTGGCAGGTGAACTGCCAGCCGAATGAATACCGGGCCTCGCAATAGCGGTGATTTCACTAACTGAAAAAACCAGATGAGCGCCACCACTTTGAGAGAGTGATTTTTATTAGGCGGAAATATACAGCGTATCTGATGATGAGTTTGTTAAAAGAGATTAAAATAGTCTCTTCGAAAATCACGGTGTAACGCGATGAAAATAGTTAACAAAAAACAGTTCCATAAGCTGCCCGCTAATACTGTTTACAGTAGATATAAGTCTTGTATGTTAGGTGACCTTGAGATCAAGGGTAATACGATTGGCAGATATGAATTTATGAACTGCAGGATTACAAATGCTGTAGATATGTCTGATCCAGAGTTAGATAAATTTGATATTCTCGTAGCAGCAGAGGATGACGGCGTGAGCTTCGGTATGGATTTCGCTAGAGAATATCCGGAACGACTATTCGAAGAGGATGAGTTGTTTGCAGTATGGGAAAAAGATGACGTTGTAAACTTGATAGCAAGATTAAGTAAATGCCTTTAACGAAGACCGCCTCCGGGCGGTTTTTTATTGCCATCACCATGGGCAGACCCATCGTAATGGCGTAGCGGGCGAATTGTAAAACTAAAGACCGCGATAAGCGATTTGAGCAATGTTTCTACCGACTTTGGACAAGGCCGTTTGATCAGCCCATCGATAAATTAGCCCCATGGAATTCAGCATGCTATGCGTCCCGTCCTTATCGGTATCCTCTAATAAGGCCGTAGGAATGTATTTCCCGCCATGAAGCCTTGGATAAAATTTACGCAAGGATTTCAATGCCGGAACTGAAGCATTTAGTATGATTAAAATCATGTCGTTAGCTTCTTCGTGGGTTAGTACGCCCATAGCCAAAGCATTCGTTACGTTGGATACCATGGTTGCTTTATAAGGCTTCTCTGAGTCTATTAGCACCTGAACTAACGTGTCTGTAAACTCCTCAGCGGCTTCTTGAGTAGCAAATTTGGTGCGTAACGCCTCAGGGTCTTTTATTAGCGAGGCCTCCCAAAACGCTTTCGTATTTCTGTACAGCTTTCTTTCTTGGTAGGTATTTTTTACATTCCATAATTTTAATGCCCAGCCAACGAAAGGTATTGATTCTGCAGCTTCAAGGCCTGCATCACAAGCGTCTGCTATGACGTCTTTGTTTTGCTTTAATGTGTCAATAAGCGAACTAAAACCCGTGTTTTTCTCCATAAACTCTCCAAAGTGAAAATATGGCACTCAACACAAAGGGTAATCCTCCCGAAAAAGCAGTGTGTTCATAAGTAGAATTTTCTCGTAATCTCAACTGAGGAGATCTCTATGAAAAAATCACGTTTCACCGACAGCCAAATCATGACCATTCTGAAACAGGCTGAAGCCGGAACACCGGTCCCTGAGCTGTGCCGGGAACATGGCTTCAGCAGCGCCAGCTTCTATAAATGGCGGTCAAAGTTTGGCGGGATGGATGCCTCTCTGATGGCGCGTCTCAAAGAACTGGAAGATGAAAATCGGCGTCTTAAGAAAATGTATGCCGAAGAGCGACTTAAAGCTGAAGTTATTCAGGAAGCTATGTCAAAAAAGTGGTGAGGCCATCTCAACGCCGACAGATGGCCAGACACGCCGTCAGCACGCAGCAAATCAGTATCCGCGGCCTGCCAGATTTTTCTGTCAGTGAAACGTGCTATCGATATCTGCCACGTCTTTCTGTAGAAAATCAGCGTATTGCTGGCTGGCTACTGCGCATTACAGGCAGCCAGCGGAACTGGGGTTTTGGTTTGTGCTTTTTGTACCTGCGTAATGTGAAAGGTTTTCGCTGGAACCATAAACGCGTTTATCGAATTTACTGCGAATTATCACTGAATATGCGGATCAAACCTAAAAAGAGGCTGAAGCGTGATAAGCCAGAGCCGCTTGCGGTGCCGGAATACAGCAACGAATGCTGGTCAATGGACTTCATGCATGATCAGCTTTCAGATGGCCGTTCAGTTCGGCTTTTGAACATTATTGATGACTTCAACCGGGAAGCCCTGGCAATAGAAGTGGACTTCTCGCTGCCGTCCAGTCGGGTAAAACGCACACTTGAGCAGATCATTGAATGGCGAGGTAAACCCGCCGCAATCAGATGTGACAACGGCCCGGAATACACGAGCCACGAATTAATAAACTGGGCGGAGGATAACGGAATAAAACTCAACTTTATTCAGCCGGGAAATCCGCAACAAAACGCTTATATTGAGCGCTATAACCGGACAGTGCGTTATGACTGGCTGGGGCAGTATTTATTTTGTTCGCTGGATGAATTACAACGCTACGCGACAGAATGGCAGTGGTTTTATAATCACGAAAGGCCGAATATGGCACTGGGTGGTTATACGCCAAGACAACATGAGCTGCGCACAGCCTAAGTTCTACTATTGACCTCTGCTAAAAATGGGGGGATTACCAAAGCAGGATATGTTTTGTCGCGAGTACCTCATCGATTTAAACGCCACGCAAGCGGCTATTCGGGCGGGGTACAGCGTTAAAACTGCTAACCGCATCGCCGCTCAGCTATTGTCAAAACTTGACATCCAAAACAGAATTGCCGAACTCAAGAGTAAGCGCAACGAGGATGTGGGCATTGATGCTGATTATGTGCTCCGGCGCTTGGTTGAAATCGACCAGATGGACGTTCTGGACATCCTAAAAGACGATGGAACATTAAAGCCCATATCACAGTGGCCTAAGGTGTGGCGCATTACCCTGCAGGGGATGGACATCTCAACGACCATTCAGGATTTTGACGAGAAGACCACGGAAACGATCCTCAAAAAGATTAAATGGCCTGACAAGGTTAAAAACCTCGAATTGCTCGGCAAGCATGTGCGCGTGCAGGCATTCAAAGAGCAGGTGGAGCAGAAGGTCACCGCAACCCACAGCATCATGCCGGTCCCGTCCTGCGATAACGTAGACGACTGGGAAGCGGCAGCACAGAAGCATCAGAGCGAGGTTCTTGGTGGATGAATTACAAAGCCGTCTGGAAACCCTTGCCGGGATCGCAATCGCTCTCCCTGAGCTGCCCATGTAACGAAATCCTCTACGAGGGAACGCGCGGCCCGGGTAAAACTGCCGCGCAGCTGGCGCGCTTTCGTCGCCTGGTCGGTCTGGGCTATGGCTCGTTCTGGCGTGGCGTCATTTTCGATACCGAGTATAAAAACCTCACCGACATCATCACCCAGTCAAAGCGTATGTATCGCCTGTTCAACGACGGTGCCCGATATCTGGCCTCAGCATCTGAGCTGCGCTGGGTGTGGCCGACTGGTGAGGAGCTGCTGTTCCGCTTCGGGAAAGAAGAGGGCGACTACTGGGATTACCACGGCCAGGAGTTCCCGTTTATCGGGTTTAACGAGCTGACCAAGCAGCAGTCGGGTGAGTTCTACGAGATGATGTTCTCCTGCCGGCGATCATCTTTTCGGCCCGAGAACTACCCGAGGGATGATGGCTCACTGCTGAAGCCGATTCCACTGGAGACATTCAGCACCACAAACCCGTTTGGCATCGGCCACACATGGGTTAAGAAGCGCTTCATTGAGCCTGCGCCGCGCGGCACCATCATTCGCGAAACGCAGAAGGTGTTTAACCCTCAGACCGAGCGAGAAGAGGACGTGACGCTGACGCGTGTCGCTATCCACGGCTCGTTCAAAGAGAACCCGTATCTTGATCCGCAGTACATCGCAACCCTGATGGCCATCAAAGACCCTAACCGGCGCAAAGCCTGGGTAGAGGGTTCGTGGGATGTCACCAGCGGTGGTCGCTTTGACCATCTGTGGAATGCCTCGCATCACGTGATTAAGCCGTTCCGCATTCCCGATAGCTGGACGGTTGACCGCTCTCATGACTGGGGAGAATCGAAGCCGTTCTCCAATCTCTGGTGGGCGCGGGCTGACGGCACCACCGCCGAGCTGCCTGATGGTCGCCAGTTCTGCCCGCCTGCCGGGTCGCTGATCCTCATTGGCGAGTGGTACGGCTGCCCGCCTGATGAGCTGAACAAAGGGCTGAATATGTCATCCACCAACGTTGCTAAGGGCGTGGCGTGGATTGATAAGCGTCTGGTGGGAGAGGAGCTTGCTGAGCCTGAGGAGATAAAACTCAACGGGGTGACGCAGGGGCAGCTGAACATCATGCCCGGTATCTGCAAGAAGGTTGTTCCCGGACCTGCTGACGGGGCTATCTACAACACCGGTGATGACGAATTATCTATTGCCCAGAAAATGGAATCCCAGGGCGTTAAATGGGTGCCATCCAACAAGAAGCCGGGATCGCGTGTGAACGGCGCGGCACTGTTTGCTGACATGCTGGAGGCCGTCATTGAGGGCAAGAAGCTGGAATCAGGTATGCCAGAGAAACCAGCATTCTACGTTTTTGACTGCTGCCGGGGCTGGATAAGCCGTGTGCCGGTGCTCGTTCGCGACAGTAAGAACCCTGACGATGTAGACACCCAGCAGGAAGATCACGACTGGGATGGCACGCGCTACGCCGTCCTGCATTCACCGCCGAAGAAAGTCGGCAAAGTCACCAGCCTGAGGCTCTAACTCCATGCCTGATATTTCAACACCCAATCTGGACTATGGGAACATGGTGCAGGCGTGGGACATTAACGACGCCCTGATGGGCGGCACGCTGTACATGCGCCAGCTTGGTGAGGCTTATCTGCCGCGCTGGCCGAAAGAGGACAAAGAAGATTACAAAAAGCGCCTGGCGGTGGCCACGCTACTTCCTGCCTACGAAGAGACGATCAACCAGAACGTCGGGCGCGTATTCGCTGAACCAATCCAGTTGGGCGAAAACGTGCCGGACCAGCTGCGTGAGTTCGCGAAAGACGTGGACCTTGAAGGCACCCGCCTCGATGTATGGGCGCAGGCATTCTTCAGCCTGGCGATGCAGTACGGTCTGTCCCATGCGCTGGTGGACTATCCGCGTGTGGACGCAGAGCAGGTCAGGACGAAAGCTGACGAAAAGGCGACCGGCGCGCGCCCGTACGTCACCATGCTGAATCCCCGCCAGGTGATCGGCTGGAAGTCGAAGATGACCGGCGGTAAGGTCGTGCTCACGTCGCTGCGCATCAAAGAGGTGGTGGTCGAGGATGGTGACGATTTCGGGCAGACAAAGGTCGAGCAGATTCGACTGCTGACGCCCGGGCATGTGCAGATTTACCGCAAGGCCACTGGTACTGATGGCCAGGTGGGCTGGGCGCTGCATGAAGAGTGGCAGACCTCCCGCCGGGACATCACCCTGGTCACGCTCTACACCAAACGCACCGGTTTTATGTGCGGCTCACCGCCGCTGCTCAACATGGCGCTGCTGAACGTCAAGCACTGGCAGAGCCAGAGCGAGCAGGACAACATCCTGCACGTCGCCCGGGTGCCCATCCTCACCGTGTTCGGGCTGGAGGAGGGGCAGGAACTGGTAATTGGTTCTTCATCTGCGGCAAGTTTCAATGATCGGCAGAAACAGGGCCTCGAGTACGTCGAGCACACCGGCTCCTCCATTGGCGCTGGCAAAGAGTCGCTGGCTGAGCTGGTGGAGCAGATGCGCCAGGCTGGCGCGAAGCTGCTGCGCACCGACAATACCTCGACCAAGTCCGTAGACCAGACCTCAGAAGAGAAGATGCAGGAGCAGTCCCCGCTCTACACCATGGCAACCAGCCTGGAAGACGCGATCGACAACATCCTGCAAATCATGGCCGAGTACATCGGGGAGAAAGACGGCGGCAGTGTCGATGTCCGCACTGAACTGGATGTCGAGTCGAAAGAGTTCAACCCTCCGGCGGCGCTGGCTATTCAGTCCCTGCGTCAGGGTGGTGATATCCGCCGCGTGGACGCAATCAAGTCATTGCAGAAGCTGAACATCATTGATGCTGATGCAGATCCCGATATGGTGCTGAGCGAACTGCTGGCTGAATCAGCCTCACTGACCGAACCGCCGCTTAGCGAGGTGTGATATGGCCCGCTCCGTCAATGATCGCCTTCAGGATGAGACGATAGCGCATGGCCTCTATGTTACCCGCTATGGTAATGGCGTCGCACGGCGCATGGTGGCGCTGCTGAGCAAGCTGGATGCTGACCTGGCGGCAAAACTGGTGGTGCTGCTGGATGGCAAGCGTGCCGACACCTACAGCGCCCGCCGCCTGGCTTCGCTGCTGGCTGGTGTGCGTGACCTCAACCAACAGGCATATGAACCGGTTAATGATACTCTGGCGCGGGAACTGACGCGCTACGTTGAATATGAGGCCGGGTATCAGCTGGACCTGTTCAGCAGCATCATCCCGAAGCAGATCCTTAAGCATGTGCCGTTGCAAAGCATCGCACCTGAGCAGGTCTACGCCGCAGCAGCAGCGCAGCCATTCCAGGGGAGATTGCTGAAGGAGTGGGGCCAGAAGCTTGAAGCCGACCGGCTGGACAAAATCACAAATGCTGTGCGCTCCGGTTTCCTCCAGGGCGAGACGGTAGAACAGATTGCCCGGCGCGCTGCTGGCACGCCAAAACTCAACCGTGAAGACGGGGTGATCAACGCATCCCGGCGCGACCTGGCGGTGGTGACCCGCACCGCGGTGAATCACATGGCCGCCACAGCGCGTCAGGAGTTCGCCCAGGCCAACAGCGATATCGTGAAGGCCAAACAGTGGTCCTCCACGCTCGATACGCATACTAGCCAGTGGTGCATAATCCGTGACCGCAAGCTCTACACGCTCGACGGCAAGCCGCTTGGGCATGCGATCCCTTATCTGCGCGGGCCCGGCAAAATCCACTTCTGCTGTCGCTCCGGTGAAATCCTGATTACCAAATCGTGGGAAGAGCTGCAGATAGCCTCAGGCGAACTGAGCAGCGCTACGCGTGCGTCGATGGACGGGCAGGTGCCAGCGCATACCAGCTATGCCGACTGGCTTACCCGGCAACCGTACGCGCGGCAGGAACAGGTGCTGGGCGTAACCCGGGCCATGATGCTACGTGACGGCAAAATCACGGTGCCGGAGATGTTTAACGATGCCGGGGAGTTCCTGACCCTGGACGAACTGCGCCGCGTGGATGTGCTGGTGTTAAAAGGATAATTTATGCGTAACGAAGATTTACACCACGTTGGAGACGGACGCGGTAAGCGACGGGTGTTCGTTAACGGCAACGAGGTCAAACGCTGCATATGGGCGGATGTTAAGCGAGGAATCGCATGCTTTTACCCATACCCAATTCGGATCCACAAGCGAAAGCGCGATGAAGTCTATACCCGCAAACTGCGCGGCGTAGTAACCGTCGAATTTATCTAACAGGCTGCCTCCGGGCGGCCTTTTTTATGCCTGCCGCTGAGCGGATGCGACGCGGTGACCGGGTCGGATGACCCACTACCAATGGCCGGAAGGCTGGAGCAAAACAATGAAACTCAAACTCGATGCTAACGGAAATGTGGTCGTTGAAAACGGTATGCCTGTGTACGTCCATGATGACGGCAAGGAGTTCCCGTTCGATGCAGCCGCAGCGATGACCAAAATCACCTCCCTGAACGGTGAAGCCAAAACTCACCGTGAGGCGAAGGAGGCGGCGGAAGCCAGTCTCGCGAAATTCGCTGGCATCTCCGACCCGACCAAGGCGCTTGAGGCCCTGGAAATGATGACCAAAATCGACCAGAAGAAGCTGATCGACGCTGGCGCCGTTGACCAGGTGAAGGCCGAGATCACCAAGGTTTACCAGCAGCAGCTGGACGAAGCGAACGGCAAGACCAAACAGCTCGAAACCCAGCTCTACGACGAGATGATCGGCGGCCGCTTCGGTGGTTCGAAATTTATCTCCGAGAAGATGGCGATCCCGGCTGAGTTCGTGCGTTCCCACTTCGGCCAGAACTTCAAAATCGAAGATGGCAAGGTCGTGGCCTACGACGGGCAGGGCAACAAGGTGTTCTCCCGCACCAAGCCCGGCGAACTGGCTGGCTTCGATGAAGCGCTGGAATCCCTGGTCGAGTTGCATCCGCAGAAAGACTACATCCTCAAAGCGTCCGGCAACAGCGGCGGTGGCTCTCACCAGTCGCAGCATCAGGCCGGGCAGAAAACCATGAAACGCGCTGCTTTCGACGCCTTACCGCCAGTTGAACAACAAACGGTAATTGGCGGCGGCACGAGCATCGTTGATTAACCGAAAGGAAATCTGAATGTCCAACACCCTCACTGGCCTCATCCCAACCATCTTCACCGCCCTGAATCGCGTATCCCGCGAGCAGGTGGGCTTTATCCCGGCGGTGGCCCGTAACGCCAAAGCCGATGCCGCGGCTAAAGACCAGACCGTGACCGCACCGGTCGCACCAAAAACCACCACCGTTGATATCACTCCGGCAGCAACCGCGCCAAACGACGGTGATCAGAACATTGGTACTGTGGACGTCAAAATCACCAAGTCCAAAATGGCCCCGGTCAAATGGAATGGTGAAGAGCAGCTTGCCATCGGGCCATCTGGTACCTATGACATTGTCCTGGCTGACCAGTTCTCTCAGGCGTTCCGCGCTCTGAGCAACGAAATGGACGCTGACCTGGCAGGGCTGGCTTACAAGTCTTCCCGGGCAGTTGGTGCGCCGAAAGACACCCCGTTCAGCATCAAAGACGACTTGTCTGATGCGGCGAACGCTCGCCAGGTGCTGACTGATAACGGCGCCCCAACCACTGACCTGCGCATGGTCCTGGGCGGCGAAGCGATGGCGTCCATCCGTGGTAAACAGTCCGTACTGTTCAAAGCGAACGAAGCCGGTACCGATCAGCTGCTGCGTGAAGGCATTATTGGTCGTGTGATGGGCTTTAACCTGCACGAATCCGCCAACATCAAGCGCACCGCGAAAAGCTCTGCTGCGGGCTATAAGGTCAACGGCGCGAAGAAAGAGGGCGACATCATTGTTGCTATCTCTGCTGGCACTGGCGGTATTGCTGCCGGAACCGCAGTGAAGTTCGATGGCGATGACAACCAGTACATGGTCGTAGCGGCAACCTCTTCCACTATCACCATCGGCGCGCCGGGCCTGCGTCAGGATCTTGCAGACCAGGCAACTGTCACTGTGCTGAGCGAGTTCGCGCCAAACGTTGCCTTTGACCGTAACGCATTCCTGCTGGCTTGCCGTACCCCGGCCATGCCTAAAGGCGGCGATACCGCTGACGACGTGATGAACGTAACCGATCCGGTCTCTGGTATCACCTTCCAGATCGCGCTGTATCGCCAGTACCGTCAGGTGCGTTACGAGGTTGGTGTGGCATGGGGTGTGGCATCTGTTCAGCCTGAACACTCCACCATCATCATGGGTTAACCCAGGGGGCTTCGGCCCCTTTCTTATTCAGGAGGCCCAATGGCCGGATTGACCAAAGAGCAGCGCGCACAGCGTGAGGCTGAAAAGCTTGCCGCGCAGAATGGCGCTGAACAAACTCCTGTCCAGCAGGACCAGCAGCAGGACCAGCAGCAGGACCAGCAGCAGGACCAGCAGCAGGACCAGCAGCAGGACCAGCAGCAGGACCAGCAGCAGGACCAGCAGCAGGACCAGCAGCAGGACCAGCAGCAGGACCAGCAGGGTGTTGAGCTTGTGGTGATGGTGCGCGATGAGCCTGAATTTCCCGGCGGCCCGCTGAGCGCTGAGGTTCACCCTGACGAAGTGGATAACTGGCTGGCGCTGGACTGGCGTCTGGAGGAATAACAATGCTGGTTGCCGATCCCCATTCGCCTGACTTCAACAGCTACGCCAGCGTTATTGACCTTCGCACGTTCGCGGCGGGGCGCGGATATGCCGTTCCCGCGGATGATGGCGAATGTGGCCAGATGCTGATGCAGGCGATGGACTATCTGGAAGGCAAGACATGGCGCGGCGCACGCTCCAGTGCATCACAGCCGCTATCGTGGCCGCGTGCGGGCGTGCACTTCGACGGCGTTGACCTGCCAGATGACACCATCCCACAGCGCCTGGTTGATGCGCAGTGCCGCCTGGCTCTCGAATCGCAGGAGATTGATCTCACGCCGTCGGTCGCTGGTGGTGGTGCGGTAACGATGGAACGCGTAGAGGGCGCAGTCACGGTCCAGTACGAACCGGGCACGAATAAGGCGGCACCGTCATTCCCCTGGCTCTACTCCTCGTTGCGTGGGCTGGTGGTGGGCGGCAATCAGATTCGCATCGAAAGGGGGTGATATGCCAATCGACTACCGCCGCATGCGAAACACCGCAACGCGACTGCTGACCGAGAACGGGAAGGCTTATCCGCTTACCCGCGGTGGCGGCACTACCCGCGATAAGTTCGGCAAAGAGGTAACCACCCCGGCTATCACTGCGACCGTCACTGGCGTTGTCACTGAATACTCCTCTCGTGAAATAGATGGCTCTCTGATTACTACTGGCGATAAAAAGCTGGCGGCCACAGCCGAAACGGAAGTGCGTATTGACGACCGCATCGAGATCGACGGCAAAGCATGGCGGGTGGTGCAGCCTAATCCGGTTAAGCCTGCCGAGTTACTCATCTCCTACAACATCCAGCTGAGGGCGTGACTATGGCCAGCTCTGTTAATCAGCCGTTCCTGGCTGCCATTCAGTTATTTATGGATAGTTCGAAGCAGGAGATGGATCAGGTGGTGCGCCGGACGGGCATTAAAATCCTCGCTCAACTGGTTGAAATGTCCCCGGTGGGCCAGCCTGATATCTGGCAGGTCAACCAGACCGCGACAGCGTACAATACTGCGGTGCGGGAGCATAACGCGGCCCTTCGCGATGACCCTGCCAACCTGACCAAATCGGGACGGCTTAAGCGTGGTCTGCGCGTAAATGACTCGATGGACATCAAAAAGCCTGAGGGTTATGTCGGCGGGCGCTTCAAAAACAACTGGTATGTGGGTTTCGACAGCCAGCCTACTCAGTCTAACGATACACCGGACGCTTCCGGCCAAGGTTCAAACTCCCGTGGCATGGCGGTGCTCGAGGTGTTCAGGGTGGGCCAGGTCAGCTCGATTTACTTCACCAACAACATGCCTTACGCCAGGGCTCTGGAAGAGGGTCACTCCACTCAGGCACCGGGCGGCATGGTGCGAGTAACTGCTCTGGACGCCGCGCAGCTGTTCCGTGAAGCAATGAGCGAGGTGCGTAATGGCCGGTGACCAGTCAATGCGGATCGCTGACCTGCTTGAGAGCCGGGTTGCGGTAATCTGCTCCTCCCTCGGACTGCCGGTGGCCTGGCCGAACATCGCGTTCAGTCCCCCGGATAATGTGCCATACGGGCGCGTTTATATCCTGCCTGCGCAGACCGTAGGGCAGGACATGGAAGGCCAGTTGCGTACGTACCAGGGCATTCTTCAGCTCAACATCATCGCGCCTGCCGGCAGCGGCGTGTCTCAGGCCAGGGGACTGGCAAAGTCTGTTGTTGATGCCTTCCCCGAAGGTCTGCCGATGGTGGATGGTGACCTGACCGTCTACATCAACGGTCCACCGCAGGTGCGTACGCCGATACAGGATCGTCCGACATCAGCACCAAACGGCAGTAGCGGCTCTATAACCTACACCACCCCCGTCAGCATGCAGTACCGCGCTGATTACTGACCCGCCGCCTGGCGGGTTTTTTATTACCTCAATTCAGGAGAATGCAATGGCATTCGCAATCCCTAACGGGTCACGTGTGAACGTGGCCAAGGCCTATCTTGCGCCGATTGTCTTCACTGCAGCCTCCAACGCGACGGAATGCGAACTGACCGTTGCCTCTGCTGCCGGGATTCTCGCGGGCGATGTTGTCCAAGTCAGTTCTGGCTGGCTCAAACTCGATAACATGGTGCTGCGCGTTAAATCGGTAACCAGTACCAAAATTGTGCTGGAAGCGTTCGATACCACCGATACCAAGAAATTCCCGGCGGGCACCGGCGCAGGCACACTGCGCAAAATCGACTCGTGGATCACCATGCCTCAGGTCATGACGCTCTCTACCGAAGGCGGCGACCAGCAGACCATCAGTGTCCAGTTCCTGGAAGATGATAAGGCCCGTACCATCCCTACGTTCAAAAACGCCGTGGTTCAGGTCTACACCTTCGCGCATGACCCGATGCTGGCGATCTACAAGCGTCTCATCGACCTGGACGACTCCAGCGACACCACGGCGGTATGGTTCCACAACCCGCGTGGCAAAGCGGATCGTTACTACTCCGCCAAAGTATCTTTCCAGCGCGTGCCGCGTACCGAAATCAACGCGGTGGAAAGCAACGACGCGCGCATGAACTTCGAATCGGATATGCAGATTTACCCGATCGCCGATGCCTCCGCTGTGCCGCTGGCGTTCCTGACCAACCTGCCAGCCACCAAAACCCTCGCAGTTGGCGCTGCATTGGATCTGGCTGTGGTTATGCAGGGCGGCTCCGCACCTTACACCTACGTGTGGAAGAAGGGCAGCACCGCCATCCCTGGCAAAACAGCTTCGACGTTCAACATCCCATCTATCGCATCCGGCGATGCGGGCTCTTACATCTGCGAAGTCACCGACGCTGCAGGCAAGACGCTCACTTCAGCTGCTTGCGCCGTCACCGTCAGCTAACCATTTATGCCCGGTTCGCCGGGCTATTCTGAGATGAATCAATGACTCAATTCTCCCTGATCCCGAACCCAACGTTTTCAGCTACTGCCAGCATCCCACAAGCCGGGAAAGAAGACGGCAAACTGACCTTCAGCTTCCGCCATAAAACGCTTGAAGAGCTGCGCGCTCTGGACGAGCAACTGCAAAAAAAAGCCGATGGCAAAAAAGCGCCTATCGCGCCACAGGCCGACTATCTGATGGAAATCGTCGACGGCTGGGCGCTGCCGGATGAGTTCACCCGCGATAACGTGATCGTCCTCCTGCAGAACTATCCGCGCGCGTTCGACAGCATCGGCCTGGCCTACACCAAAGAGCTGATGGGTATCCGCGAAAAAAACTGAGGCAGGTCGCCGCAGCGATGTATACACCGGGACCGACACTCGCGGAGTTAGCCGCTTTTGGTTTAACGCCTGAGGACGTGGAGGAAGAGGTGGGGATCCTGCCATCCATATGGGAGGCCTTTACCGTCTTCTCCACTCTGGCGACCCAATGGCGCGTCGGTGCGAGCGGTGCGACCGGTCTTGATTACAACGTTCTCCCTTGGGTGTTTGAATTGCACGGGGTTGAGGATGCGGCGGCCTGCATGGCTGATATTCGAATCATGGAAAGCGAGGCTCTCAAAGTGATGCATAAGGAGACGGCCTGATGAGTGACCAAATCGCCTCGATCACATTGCGTGCTGACGTATCCGATCTGAAAACAGCCAGCAATGAACTGGATAAACTCGGTGAAGCCGCGGCGGGAGCCGTAGGTAAAGCCGATGACCTTAACAGTGTATTCCGCGCTGGCGCTGAGTCTGCGAAACAGGGCAGCGAAGGTCTCAAAGAGCAGCAGACTGCGCTCAAAGGCCTGCTGGAGAATATCGATCCGGTAAACAAGGCGCTGAACCGCCTGGATGAACAGCAGGCTGCGCTGCGTAACTTCCAGACCAAAGGCTTCCTGGATACCGACGATTTTCAGCACTACAACAAAATCCTGGACGATACCCGACTTAAGCTGACGGATACCGGCGAAGCAGCTGCGCGTGCCCAGGCAGAACTCGCGGCCACTCACGCGGCAGAGAAGCAATCAGCCGCGCTGAAGAACCTGCTGGGTTCAATCGACCCGACGATCCGCGCATTCAACTCGCTGGACGAGCAGCATGCGCAGCTGGTGGCACACTTCGAAGCAGGGCGCATTAACGGCACCCAGTTCGAGCATTTCAACACCATCCTTAACCAGACGCGTGAGCGGCTCTCTGGAGTGGCAGACGTGCTGCCTGATGCACTTTCCCGGCAAGAGTTAGCTGCACGCCGCGCCGGTATCTCCGTGGGCCAGTACAGCGCGGCCATGCGCACGCTGCCAGCACAGTTCACCGATATTGCTACCCAGCTGGCTGGTGGGCAGTCTCCGTTCCTGATCCTGCTCCAGCAGGGCGGGCAGATTAAAGACCAGTTTGGCTCAGTGCAGGGGGCGCTGTCCGGCGTAGGTGAATACATCCGCAGCATGGTCGGGATGATTAACCCAACCACGATTGCCTTGGGTGGTCTGGTTGGCACCATTGGCCTGCTGGCTGCAGCCGCGTACAGTTCGTCTGAACAGTTCGATCAGGTGGCGCGCTCTGTCATCATGATGGGCGGCGCTGGCTTCGCCTCAATGCAGCAGCTCAACCAGGCCGCTGAAGAGGTGGCGGGCAAGACGAACACCTCGGTCAGCTCGACGGTCGATACCCTGGTTGCGCTGAATGACACTGGCAAATATACCGCCAGCCAGATGAAGCAGATCGCCACGTCCATCACCCTGATGGGCAAGGCAGGCAACGATACCAAAACGGCGATGGTCGACTTTGGCAAGATTGTCAGCGACCCGGTGAAAGGGCTGGCCAGCCTAAATGAGCAATATGGCTTTGTCGACGAAGCCATGATGAAGCACATTATCCAGCTGCGTAAGCAGAAAGGGGAGCAGGCGGCAGTTACCGAAGCCATTGATCTGTTTGCTGGCGTAATGGCAAAACGAGCAGAAGAGACCACCAGGGCGACCGACAATATCGGGCAGTCCTGGCAATGGCTGAAGAAAACATCATCTGACACCTTTGATGATATTGGGGTTACCGTCCGCGCCTGGGGAAATCAGGTACTGGATATTTTTGATTTGGTTAAGGCGTCGATAAAGGATCGCTTTCTCAATATCACCTCATTGGATGCCAAATTTACCGGGACCTTAGCTGGCTGGGCTGAAAAAATACCTGGTGGCGGTGCAATAACTGAGTTCCTCGGCATGGATGTCGAGGCTATGAAAAAGGCCGGAACTGAAGCTGACAAAGAGATCGCGGCGAACAAAAAACGCTACGAAGAACTCTGGAAGCGGGTTACTGCACCCAACGCCCAGGCAAGTTATGAAGCCGAAGCGCGAGGTGTAAACGTTAAAGGAGAGGGTGGATCGAGCCGAGCATCGAGGGATGCGGTATCGAAACTTGCCGAGGACTCTTCCAAAAAGACCCGAGAAGCAAAGGCCACGCTGGATGCGGGCGATCGCACCCTGGAGAACTACCGCGCCCAAGCCAGAACCCTAACGGAAACTCTCGAAACCCTTCGGCAGACCGGCGAGACCCACGCCAAAAACACAGAGTTCAGTAAACAGCAATCCCACTTTGCTGAACTGGATGAGGCCTCCAAAACTCGCGCCCTGACTGCTCAGGAGAAATCTCTACTGTCGAGCCGCGAGGCCATTCTGAATGCCGCCAAGGTGGTGGATCAGAAAAACAAGGAAGTGGAGACCCAGCAGAAGATTAACGGGCTGGCTCAGCAGGCGAACAAGTACGTCACACAGATGGCTGAAAAGACCGATGCATTGCGTGATAGTGCCGGGTTAAGTAGTCGTCAAACGCAGCGTCTGATGGAGGAAGCGCAGCTCCGACAGGGGTGGCTGAATGGTGGCGGCAAGCTTGAAGATGCTGGGTATGAAAAAGAACTGGCAGCGCTTCGGAAGTATTACGCGGAAGAAGATAAACTTCGCGGTGATTGGAAAGCTGGTGCTGTAAGCGGCTGGAATGAATATCTGGACGCTGCCACGAATACCTATGATGCCGTGAAAAACGTTGCCAGTTCCACGCTAACAGGTCTAAGCGACATGCTGACTGAGCTTATGACAACAGGCACAGCGTCGATTAAAGAGTTCGGCAAGTCGATGCTCAAGATGATCCTGGATGTGACGAACCGCCTCATGGTTGCCTACGCAGTGCAGGCTGCAATGGGATGGATTAGTGGTGGGTCTGGTGGTGGCGCTACGCCTGGCGGCGCTTATGCCAATGCGGCCGCGGGCGTTACATTCAACGCTAAAGGCGGTGTTTACGAGTCCCCAGGCCTCAGCAAATATGTGAATGGCGTCTATGATTCCCCTCAGCACTTCACCTTTCAGGGGGCATCGAAATTTGCGAAAGGTGGGGTCTTCGCTGAAGCAGGCGCTGAGGCGATCATGCCGCTTACTCGGGACTCTGCGGGGCGATTGGGGGTCAGGGCGCAAGGTGGAGGTGGTGCGCTACCGCAGGTCAATATTGATATCTACGTCGATAACAAGGGCAACACATCATCAAACACGTCTGGAGATGGTAGTGCTGCAGCGCGGGCTTTAGGAAAGGAAATTGAAGTCAAGGTGACGGAAATTCTGATGAGAGCGGCTCGGAGCGATGGTCTCCTTGGTAGGCAGTTCCAGACAAAGTAAGCCCTGCCTTAGGTTCTGACATGTGAATATCACCTATACCTAGTTACAGCAACTCATCCCTTGGTTATCATGAGTTAAACCATGCTATTCAAGGGGATGATAGTGAAAAAAATGTTGTTAATTTGTTCTGTGGCTTTATTGCTATCTGGGTGCGATAAACCAAAAATTGACGCTTCAACGGATGAAACAATGAAGTCGTCTCTTCAGAAGGTTAAGGATTCTCTTCCTGAAGATAAACAACAAGAATTTAGTGAGGCAACGTCAACCATATTAATGAATAGCGTCGATATGAAAGCTATGATGGCTGGCGCTTTGTCAGGAAATGGCGATGCAATCGCCATGCAGCAAGCTCAGAAAGCAAAGGATGCACTGAACGGAAAGACAGGGGAAGAAATAATAAACGAAGCTAAAGCTATTCAGGCGGAGCGGGCTCAAAAAGAACAGAAGCAAGCTTTACAAGAAATCGCAGATCTTCAAGACAAGAGAGTGAAATCTCAGCAGGCTAAGGAAGAGCTTAAGAAGTTTGTTGTTAACAAATCTCGGTTTTATTTTCAAAAGCAAGAATATGGAAGACCTCGCCCGGTTATTGAATTAAGTGTTGAAAATAAAACCAACACCCCGATATCTAGAGCATATTTTAAGGGTACGATTGCATCACCCGGACGAGCCATCCCATGGTTGGTAGATACATTTAATTATCCGATCCCTGGAGGGCTCGAACCAGGTGAGAAAGCGGATTGGCCCCTGCTTCCAAACATGTTTTCAGATTGGGGAAAAGTCGAAGCCCCTGACGATGCCGTATTTACTGTAGAGGTCGTGAGGCTTGATGGTCCGGATGGCAATACCTTGTTTGATGCGGAAGGATTCGGCGAAAATGATCAAAAGCGACTCGACATGCTCATGAGCAAGTATTCAGCTAAATAATGGCTCTTCAATTAACCGCCAAGCCCCAAATGGGGCTTGTGCTTGGAGCCCACTCAGGTGGGCTTACATATTTTGGCAACCATGCCCCGTTACACATGATTGCCTGATCGTAGTAACACGTTCCGCTGCTTTTCTGTCCATGTAATCCTGCGCCATGCCAGCGCAGATGATAACAACCAGAACTAATAGCCAAATCCGCTTCATTCATTCCTCTAGGGTAAGATTATGCAATGGTGCAGTGCCGCTCTTTGGCGGATACCTGTTATTTCATAAGCACGTGTAAACCAGCAGTCGTAACTGTTTGAACGAGTGTTTTTAGAGCTTCTGTTGATAGAGCGCCTAAAGCTGATTTTGCTTTTTCCTTATCAGCATCGTTTAGATTAGATATGGCGATAAGGTCTTCCAGCACTATGACAGCGTCACGGTGGAACCTGATAGTATGCACGTTAAGTATGGCGCCCAAACCGCCATCATCTCTAATGAAATCAATGCCTTTACTGGTAATTTTCAAGCTTTCTAGTTGAACTGAAATTTTACCTGACAGCTCTTTTAGAAAAAGACATTCAAGTAGTTCGTGTTCATACAGATAAAAGAGATTCGCTACCAGATTATCTACGTTTCCAAAGGACCGCATATAATAAGGCTTACGCTCTTGCGTGATTCCATAAGGTGCTCGGTTATACAGTTCCTGTAATAGTTCGTGCTGAGCAGCTCGATTGTATTTATCCATTGATGATTCCTGGTAATGATGTCTGGAGTAATTATTACAAGGCCATTATTTGAAGATGTAAACTTTCTTTAAAGATTAACAGCTGCGTTCTGTAACGATACCTTATTTATTGTACGGATGTAGTCTGAAATTATTTTTATCTATCGAACCCAGCTCCGGCTGGTTTTTTTATGGAGCAAATATGGCAGTTGAAACCTACAACTGGCGCTCGCAGCTTGGCGCTGGTCCTGTCGAATACAGCCAGGCGCTGCGTGCGGCCCAGTTTGGCGATGGTTACGAGCAGGTGGCGGCGTTGTTGCTCAAATCAGGGAACTATCCCGCAGTTTGGTGATCTGATCTCTTAGGTTCACCACCGGGAGCGCCAGATGGGCAAGTCCAAGCACAAGATCAGCAACTGGAAACAGTACAACCAAGCCTTGGTGCAACGTGGTTCGTTGACCGTCTGGATGGATGAGCAAGCCATCCAGCAGTGGCATTGCCAGACCCATCATGGCCGCCGAGGGCGAGGCTTCCATTACAGCGACTCCGCCATTGAAACCGCGCTGATGCTCAAGGCGGTATTCAAGCTACCGCTGCGTGCCTTGGAAGGCTTCATCAACTCGCTGTTCCAGCTGATGAATGTGCCCTTACAGTCGCCGGACTACAGCTGTATCAGCAAGCGCGCCAAGACGGTCGAAATCAAGTACCGCCTACCGAGCCATGGCCCAGTAGCTCACGGTCATCGATGCCACCGGACTCAAGGTCTATGGCGAGGGCGAATGGAAAATTCGCAAGCACGGCAGGAGAAACGCCGCGTCTGGCGCAAGCTTCACGGCCGTAGATGCGGCGACCCATGCCATCGTCGCAGCCGAAGTCAGCAAACGGTGGGCGATAACGAGGTGCTGCCCACGCTGCTCAACCCCGCCGCAAGATAGAACAAGTCAGCGCCGATGGTGCCTATGACACCAAAGCCTGTTATGCCCTACTACAAAGAAGGGCGCCAAGGCCACCATACCGCCGAGAAAAAATGCGGCATTCTGGAAGACAGGCCATCCACGCAACGAGGCGGTTGCCGCGCTCAAGGCAGGAGAGCTGGAGCAATGGAAAAAGGACTCTGGCTATCATCAGCGCTCGATAGCTGAGACCGCCATGTATCGCTTCAAGCAGCTCATCGGTCCGAAACTGAGTCTGCGGAGCTACAACGCCCAGGTGGGTGAGATCCTGGCTGGGGTAAAAGTCATGAACAAGGTCATAGGGCTTGGTATGCCCATTCGGCAGGCCGTCAACTAAGCCCGCCCGGCGGGTTGGGGAGCGAGTATCCGACTTTGGATTTGATCAACAAGGCCGCAGGTGGCCGAAAACGGTATTAACTCCACGGCCATTCAGGTACCGATGAAGCATGTCGGCGCAGAGGCGGAAGTAAACACGATCCGCGACTTCCTGCTTGCCCACACGGTCAAGGCCTTCATCATCACGCCGCCAGGTGAGGTGAAAGGGCTGTACCGGGTTGTCGCTGACTCCGTGCGGAAAAACCAACTGAACAGCAAATTCTCTGAGTTGACCTTCACTATCAAACGGGCCTACGGAGTCTACGCATAATGGCACTTGTCGATCAGGCGGCGATGCTGGCACCGGGTGGCAGAGTCCGCCTGGTCGAAGTGGACGCCTCCGAGTTCAGTGGTGGGATCCACCGCTTTCACTATGCCCCATTCCCTCACACGCCAGCAGAGATTGACGCGGCAAACGGTGACGAATCCAAACTGGGACCGAAGCCCATAATCTGGGATGGCAACGCATACGAGTTCTGGCCTTTTCAGGTGGCGGATCTGTCTCTATCAACTGATCAGGCCGCTGAGCCAAAGCTTAATGCTTCCAACCTCGATGGGCATATCACCGCGCTGTGTCTGCAGTTCAAGGACATGGTAAATGCGAAGGTGAGCATCATCGACACCTATGCCATTTATCTCGATGCGGTGAACTTTCCGGGCGGCGTAAACCCGACAGCGGATCCGACGGCGTTCTCCCTGCAAACCTTTTGGCTCGATACCAAAACCTCAGAAGACGACGAGGTGGTGTCCTGGGCAATGAGCAGTCCTGCAGACCTGCAGGGGCTGGTGATCCCCACCCGGCAAATCACTTCGCTCTGCGAATGGGCGCTGCGCGGCCAGTACCGCAGCGGCGACGGCTGCACCTACAACGGCACGGCGTATTTCGATGCGAAAGGCAATGCGGTCGCTGATCCGGCGCTGGACGTGTGCGGCGGCTGCCTGAGTGACTGTCTTAAACGGTTTGGTGCTGGACTGGCAGATCCTAACGCAGCAAACCTCGACTTTGGCGGCTTCCCGGCAACCGTTCTCTTCTCCCGATAACCGGACATACTAATGAACAAAACCATTATGGCGGCGATCCGCGCGCATGCGTTGGAGGAATCCCCGCGCGAGTGCTGCGGCTTCGTTATCCAAGCGGGGCGGCGTCAGCGTTACATCCCGGTACCGAACAGCCACGAAAATCCGACAGAGCATTTCCGCATTGACGGCGAACACTGGGCGAATGCTGAGGATGCTGGAACCATTATCCGCATCATTCACTCCCATCCAGGCGACGGCGCCCGGCCTATCCCTTCAGACCTCGATCGCCAGCAGTGCAATAACTCCGGCGTAGTCTGGGGCATCTACGCGCCGGACTGCGATGAATATGCAGAGGTAACGCCGGACGCCATCCCGCTGATTGGCCGCCCGTTCATTCTGGGCTCGCACGACTGCTGGGGGCTGGTCATGGACTGGCATGCCACCCAGGGCGTGATGCTTAACGATTTCCGGGTGGATTACCCATGGTGGGAAAGTCAGTACCCGGACAACCTCTATTTCGACAACTGGGAGCGGGAAGGGTTTGTCGAATGCGACCCGACAACCGGCTGCATGGTCATCATGCAGGTTGAATCCGCTAAGTGGAACCACGCGGGGATCATTACCGAAGAAGGCGAGCTGCTGCACCATCTTTACGGTCAGCCTTCATGCGTCACGCCGTACGCCCGCGGCTACTTCAAAGACCGGACCATGATCTGCGTCCGTCACAAAGACCTGCAGCAGGAGATTCAGCCATGGCGCGTTTAACCACTATTCGACTGTATGGCGCCCTGGGGGCCCGGTTTGGCCGCGTTCACCGACTGTCGGTTCAGACCTCGGCAGAGGCCGTAAAGGCACTCTGCATCAACTTCGACGGGCTTGAAAGCTACCTGATGAACGCCAAAAAGAACGGCATGACTTTCGCAGTGTTCCGCGGTAAGCGCAATATCGGTGCAGATGACTTCAGGGATCTGGCCGGGGACAGTGATATCCGTATCGCACCAGTGATGGAGGGGGCGAAAAAGGCGGGTATGTTCCAGACGATACTGGGTGCTGTTATGGTCGTTGCCGGTATTGCGACAGGTATTCTAACTGGCTGGACCGGTATCGGTGCGACGTTTGCTGCTGGATTGATAATGTCCGGTGGCTCAATGATGGCAGGCGGTATCTACCAGATGCTCTCACCACAGCCCAAAGGCCTGCAGGGGCGTGATGACCCAGACAATAAGCCCAGCTATGCCTTCGGCGGCGCAGTGAACCGGGCACGCAGACACAGACGCCGATCCCCGGCTTTCCGGCTGTTGAGAACGAGACCAGTATCGGGGTTCAACTGACGAAGGCAGCGCCCTGGACGCGCGCCATCAGCAATACCCAGATTGACGCTGTGCTGGTGCGCATTGGCATCACCGGGCTGCAGCAGCAGGAGAAGAACGGCGATATCGTGGGCACCACCGTCACGTATCACATCGACGTTGCGGTTGATGGCGGGGCATACCAGACAGTGCTCACCAAAACGGTAACGGAAAAGCTCAGTTCACTGTACGAGCTGACGCACCGTATCAATCTGCCCAAAGCTACCACTGGCTGGCAGATCCGCGTGGTTCGAGATACTGCCGACAGCACCAGCCAGATGTTGCAGAACAAAACGCAGGTGCAGGCCATCACTGAGGTGATCGACGCCCGTCTGCGCTATCCGCATACCGCGCTGCTGTATGTGTCATTCAACGCCAAAGCATTCAGTAACATCCCGAAGATATCCTGCAAGCCGAAAGGCCGGGTAATCCGCATCCCGCAGAACTATGATCCTGTTGCGCGTACGTACAGTGGCACATGGGACGGCACATTCAAGTGGGGCTGGACCAATAATCCAGCGTGGATCTGGTTTGACGTGCTGACCGAGCCGCGCTTTGGCCTGGGCCGCCGGGTAACGGTGGATATGCTCGATAAATGGGAGCTCTACCGCATTGCCCAGCGCTGTGACCAGAAAGTACCGGACGGGAAGGGCGGAACCGGCACAGAGCCGCGATTCATGTTTGACGTCTATATCCAGTCGCAGGCCGACGCGTGGCAGGTTATCAAGGATATCGCTGCTGGCTTCAACGGCATGACGTTCTGGGGCAACAACATGTTCAATGTTGTCTCTGATATGCCGGCAGACACGTCAAAGCTGCAGATCCTCACCCGCGCATCAGTGGTGGGCAAGCCAACGTATTCCAGCGGCAGCGAAAAGACGCGATTCTCCAGCGCGCTGATAAACTTCAGTGATCCGGATAACCATTACCAGGACCGCACCACCGCGGTGATGTTCCCGGAGCTGGTGAAGCAGTTTAAGTTCAAGCAGACCCAACTGACGGCCATCGGCTGTACACGCGAGAGCGAGGCACAGCGCCGCGGCGGGTGGGCGGTTTATTCTAACTCGCTGGACCGCATCATTACGCTGCAGACCGGGCTGGATGGCTTCGCCTATGTGCCAGGCACCGTCTTTGCCTTCGCTGACGAGCGCGTCTCAGGCCGGGTATATGGTGGGCGCGTCATTGACTATAACGCCGGGCTTAAGGCGGTAACAACCGATCGCGGTACCAGCGCCGTCGCGGGTGACACACTGATGATCCGCACCCAGGGCGGCATTATGGAAAGCCGGGTTATACAGGCGGTCAACGGCACGCAGTTGATTGTGGATCGGGGCTTCACTGCGACGCCAGCACCAAACGCCGTCTTCGTTATCGATGCCGGGCAGCTGCGCCTGCAGTACTTTCGCGTTACGAACCTGACGTTTAATGACGAGGAGAACACCTATACCATCACCGGCGCGGAATACAACGCATCGAAATATGATGCTGTCGACCACAACGCGCGGCTGGATATCCCACCGATCAGCCTCATCCCAACTGGGGTTGTCTCGCAGCCCGGCAATATTGTGGTGTCGAGTTACGAGTCGGTGCGTCAGGGCCAGCGCATAGCGACGCTGACTGCATCCTGGGATGTTCCGCTCGATAAAGCAGGAAAACCGCAGGCCGATGTGATCGCCTATCAGGCTCAGTGGCGCCGGAACGATAGCGAGTGGGTAAACGTCCCTCAGACTGGCCTTCGCAATATTGAGGTGCCCGGCATTTTTGAAGGTGATTACCTAGTGCGGGTCCGGGCGATAAACTCAGGCGGGGCGTCCAGCCTGTGGGCAACGTCAACGCTGACACACCTCAAAGGCCGTGTGGGCGATGTTCCAAAGCCAGTTAATTTCCGTACCACGCCTTTGCTCTGGGGCGTGCAGCTGGACTGGGATTTCCCTGCCGGCACTGGCGATACGCTGCAGACAGAAATTCAGTATTCTACAGTATCAACCGGCGCGAACCCGATGCTGCTGGCTGGCGTCCCATATCCCCAGCAAATCTACCAGCAGCTTGGGCTAAAGGCAGGGGTAGGTTTCTGGTACCGGGCGCGGCTGGTGGATCGCACCGGCAACAAGTCGGCCTGGACTGACTTCATTCAGGGCAGCAGCAGCTCGGTTGCCGCGGACTACCTGGTCGATATCGATAACCAAATCAAACAGACCGACGCCTATAAGAACCTGGTTTCGGAAATCACGGATCTGGGTGACGATCTCAAGTCTGCGCATGACGACATCAAAACGGTTACGACGGAATCGGCGACGACTAAAGCGGGCCTGGCTCAGGAGGTCACGGACCGTAAGAAAGCCATCACCGACGAGGCTGCCGCGCGCGGGCAGGCGCTGCTGACCGAGAAGAACGAGCGTCTGGCGGATATCAGCAACGTCAACCAGACGATTCAGACCAGCACCGAATCGCTGGCGCAGCAGATCGCCCAAGTGTCAGCCGGCACCGGCTCGCAGTTCGATCCGGCCAAAATCTGGTATTTCGATACATCAGTCGAGGGCTGGTCCGGGAACGGGACACCGACCATTGTCGATGGCTGGCTTCGTCCTGCTAACCATGCCACCGATCCGTGGGTGGCATCGCCGGGAGCACTGGCTATCAACTCCTCGTCCTATCGCTTCGTTAAACTCCGCATCAGGAAATTCGGTGCGCCAGGCTGGACGGGGCAGTTACGGTGGCGTGGTACTGGTGGTTTCAACGACACCAACATGATCACCGTCGCTGAGCCTGCCTATGACGCCAACGGTATCGCTACGGTGGAGTTCGACAATATCCCGTGGCTGACCGAAACCACGATGAATCAGTTCAGAGTGGACCTGTCCACCAAACAGGACGCGACGAACTATTACCTGATTGACTGGGTAGCGGTCGGGCGGCCAACGCCGGGGGCCGGGATGGCGGCGCTGCAGCAGGAAACGACAGCCCGTGTCACTGGCGACCAGGCGGAGTCCACAGCGCGCGAGACGCTGGCGGCGCAGATCCGGGGCGGCTATACCGGTGACGATCCGTCAAAACTGGCATCGGGTCTGCTGTACACCGAACGCCAGGCGCGCATTACGGCGCAGGAAGCGGAGGTGACAGAGCGGAAGAAACTGGAATCGACCGTTAACACTAATCAGGCATCTGTTACTCAGGAGCTGGCGACGCTGACGACAGAGCAGGAGGCCCAGGCCACCACGCTTTCGGGCCTGCAGGTTACCGTCGGCAAAAACACCGCAGATATCACCTCAGTCACCAAAGCCGTCGCTGATAACAACAAGGCGCAGACCACCGCGCTGGCTGCGGTTAAGGCCACGACCGACAAGAACACGGCGGATATCAGCACGGAAACCACGGCCCGTACGGATGGTGACAGCGCGCTGGGCCGCCGTATCGACAGTCTGAAGGTTGACGTGGACGGTAACACGGCCAGCCGTGATGTCGGTATTGTTGGTAACGTCACCAATGCGCTCGCCAACTTCACAGCGTTCTCGGATCAGCGCGTTACGTTCGCCGTTGGCGAAACAAAAACGATGGCGGAGATCACCGAAGCCCGGAAGACGGCCGCGGATGCCACAAGCGCCGTGGCGGAGCAGGTCACCACGCTTAAAGCTACGGTAGAGCAAAACGGCCAGACCAACGCCGCCGCCATCACGCGCATTGATAAAGCCGTTACGGATCTGAAGAGCGCTACCGCGACCAGCATTCAGCAGGTGACTGCTGCAATCGGCGATACCAATGCCAGTGTGCAGACGACCAGCCAGGCTGTTGCTGGCATTAACGATAAGCTGAGCGCGCAGTGGGGCGTTAAAGTTCAGGTGGAGGCGAACGGTGTTAAACGCATCGCCGGTATCCAGCTGGGCATTGATGCTACCGGCTCCTCTAACTTCCTCATCAGCGCAGACACGTTCGCGGTTTATAACCCGACCAATAACGGGCAGGAGTTGGTGTTTGCGGCGACCGGCGGACAGATGTTCCTGCGATCAGTGTTCATCCAGGACGGGTCCATCGATAACGGCAAGATCGGCAATTACATCCAGTCCAGCAACTGGGACGGGACGGGTAATGTCGGCTGGCATATCAATAAATCCGGGTATGCCACGTTTAACGGTGTAACCGTTCGCGGGACTATCTATGCCACCAACGGAGAGTTCAGAGGCACTATTTATGCTACGGATTGAGACTTCAAAGGCACAGTTTACGCGAACAAAATCGTAGGCGATGTCGTTAATATGTTCTCGTTCCCTGGTGGCAGGTTCAGGGGAGATCCAGGCCAGCAAAAAGATTTTTATCGACAGGTTACCTGGGCGGGTGGGGTTCCCTATGACGTCACAATCGCTGTTCCGACATTTGTGGTCTGGAATGAGAGTGATACTTATAACGCCGACCTGAGCGCATACATCAATATAAACGGGAGGGATATTACAGTAGTGACTCTTGGTTTAAAACTATCGTATACCGACGTCAATAACAATAATCGTCAGGTAAATACTTATGTACCTGTTACAGGTAGCCTGGATATTCCTGCAAATTCAGGTCCTGTAACTATACGTGTTGGCCTCAGAGGTATTACAAACGGGAGTACTTTTATGAATATGCAGCCATCAATGGCGCTAATCACTAAAAGAAATTCTCCAAACTTCTCCAGCTATTCCGGCAGTTAATTTAATCTGAAGGATGGGCGCTTGTTTAAATCGGATTACAAATAAAAATTCGATGTAAATATTTCGGCTCGGCCTCGGTTCGTTCACCTGAAATTAATTACACCCTTATAACCCGGCTCCGGCTGGGTTTTTCATTTTAAGGACATCATGAATGGCCACACTTGATGACGATTTAGCAAAAGCCGTCTCGGAAGGGTTTCGCCTGGCGCAAAGCAGTATCATCAACCAGGATCTGATTTTATCCGGGACAGGTGACGTCACCGTAACCCTGGCTGACGGGTCTAAAAAAACAGGGCCGAGCTGGTCGAAGCTGATCGCTGCAGCGATGGCAGCAGGGACCAGCGCCGCAGCGGCGGAAGCGTCAGCGAAGAACGCAAAAACGTCAGAGACTAACGCGAACTCATCAAAAACCGCGGCGGCAACCTCAGAAAAAAATGCGAAAACATCTGAGACTAATGCTAAGACCTCAGATACCAACGCGAAAACCTCTGAGACGAACGCCAAAACGTCGGAGACTAACGCAGCCACCAGCGCCAGCAGTGCAGCAGCATCGCTGGCAGCCGCGCAGTTGCTGACGTCCGTGCCCTTCGAGACCGCGCCTTTCCCCGACGTTTGGTTGCCGCTCAATGATGACATGCGCCTGCTGGCCGGTTCCGCGCCTTATGACCGGCTGACTATTTCAGGACAAGTACTGGAGTTAGCAACAAAGTCAGCGACACTTATCCGCTCTACAACTGCAATGTATTACGATAAATCAGGTATCTTGCAAAATGCTGATATTAACGAACCTCGTTTCGAGCGTGAGGGCTTATTAATAGAGGGATCCAGTTCTAACTTATACACCTACTCTGAGCAATGGGGTGCAGGGCAGCGAGTTACTACAACGAATAATAGCGGCGACTCGCCTCGTGGCGATAAAACAATGGCGCTGATAATTGAGGACACATCGGGGAGTGAACATTACGTACAAGACCGTAATATCACTTTAACAGCCAACACAACATACTGTTACTCTGTATTTGTCAAAGCACATACAAACTCACGTCTTTTATATCTTCGGATTGCCTCTGGAAGTACGTCTGGAGTTTTCTTTGACCCAGTAGCAGGGGCATTTGTTGGAAGTGGTGGGGTGGGGGCTCAATATGTTGACCGTGGGTTTGAAGTGCTCAGTAATGGTGTCTATCGCGTCTGGATGACATTTACCGCTGCGGCGAGTCAAAGCACAGTTGTTCGCCTTCAATTAGCTAAGGACGGTGTAACCGCCAGTTACACCGGAGATGGTGTGTCTGGTGTATATATTTGGGGTGCGCAATTGGAGCCTGTACCCGTGATGACCAGTTATATTCCAACAGCCGCGTCCGCTGTAACAAGGGCTGCTGATAAGCTCTCATTACAACCGTCTGGTAATGTTGGATATCAACTTCTCGGGGATGCGTTCAACAGGACACTTGCATTTGAAATCGCTGTTAATAGATATGTCACGCCTAGTAATAATTACGCTGACCTTATCAGGGCGACAGGCTCCAACAACGATATTATATTTAGGGCCGGAGCATCTACCCTTTTCACATATATTGGTGGGAGCGGGCCATCTCTACCAGTTACATATCCAATCGATAGAAAAGTTTACGCACAATCTGTAGATGCCAACAATACGACTAGTATGTACTTCGATGGAAAAATTAACAGCAGAACATTAGCACCAGTAAATCCAGCGTCTAAACCGACGAGCATTGATATACAAGGGCACCCGAACGTTGTTTACCACATTCGCAACTTCCGTATCTGGCACCGCCTGCTGACTCTTAACCAAATTAATGGACTCCGCTAATGAAAGACTTATATCTGCGTTTTAATGGCGCCGACGAAATGCGCACGCAATTAATCGCGTCGGGGTTTCTGGATGATGAAGAGCAGGGTGGTTTATATCATCCCAATATCAGTCTGGATATCGTTGGCATTATCACTGTCCCTGTTGAAGTTATCAATCCCGGTGACGAAAACGAAAGTATTAAGTACGACAACCTGCCCGGTTATCACGTCAATTTGCGTGTGACAGACGATTCGCTGGAACTGGCATCGTTAGATGCCTTCGCAGTCTTCCCGGCCTGCCCGTACCGGGTATGGGCATAAGGAGATTAGAAATGACAATGAGAATAGACGCGGCAGAACTGACAAGGTCATTGGGTGCATGGACGTCTCTGGTTAACGACGCCACACTACCTGGGTCCGGCAATACAGTTTTTGGGGGTGGCTTTAAGTCACAGTACACTGTGGGCGGCGTCGAGAAGATGTACGCCCAGCTCCAGGCCGTAAAACGCATTGAATGGGACTACGCAATCGCGAGATTAACGGTGATGCAGGCAGCAGGCGGTACGGATACGGCCCAGAACAACTACTTTGACTTTATGTCTAACGGCAACGTTCAGTTCGGCGGTAAGCTGGTGGTGGGTGCCCCCGCCGTAAACTCGTGGTGGAACGCTGCCCAGCCGCATTACTCGGCCTATTATGCCCAGACGGCGACTGACACCCCAGGTAATGGGGCCATCGGCGGGTTATCGTGGGGCTACCGTCACAGTGGGGGGTACGACCTCCGGTCTATGTGGGGTAACGTGGGTAACGGGACAGTGTCGTGGGCCAACACGTCTCTTACCCAGTTCGGCGACAGTGGAGCCAAGATACGATACTGGTACTTCACACCCGCCAACGGCGACCTAGTCACCTCAACCAGCGGGGATGGCGGCTTTGTGGGCAACTATACGTATCAGAAGGCCGCAACCTCAGATGCGACGTTGAAACACGATATTGCATATGACGACGGAAAAGCCTCTTACGAAAACATCAGGAAGCTGAAACCCTGTACGTTCGTGTATAACGGCGATTACTTAGAGCGTGTGCGCCGGGGGATCATAGCCCAGGACGCTTTGCGGGATATCGACAGCGAGTATGTGAAGCTGGTTCCCGCGGCGCCTGAGTTCGACGAAGAGGGAAATCGTTGTGATAAAGATGACACCCTGGCTTTGGATAACAACGTCATCCAGATGGATACCGCGCTGGCGCTGCATCACGCGATTGCCAAAATCGAGGCGCTGACCATGCAGGTCGCGCAGCTACAGGCTGAGGTTCAGGCGCTCAAAGCGTAACTGCATCCGGTTGTTCAGCAGTAATTATCAATAGGCGCTGCCGCATTGATCTGCACCTCTTTAAAAATACTGTATAAATACACAGTAAAATAAGAAGGAGGATTTATGCCACGCAGAATCGATATCGAGGGTGCTTTTCACACAGCTATTAAACACGAGCCTAACGGGCGTCGAACTATAACGACAGAGGACTTCGTCAAACACTTAGCGCTGGCGAACTGCTGCGCCGAACGATGACGACGCCGGGCAGTACGCACAGCGCCTTGCCCTGACGCCACAGCCAAAGGACGACCCGGTGTATATGGACTTGCTGGCTGAAATGGCGCGCTAGGTCGAGCTAAGCCCCACTTCCAGCCAAAACTTTTCCTTATACAGGTCATAAGATGAAGTGCTTAACTTGCCATCTCGAATTCCGGTAGTGTGTCAGAAAACGTCACAGGAATTATACGATGCACATTATCAATGCTGAAGAGCAGCACATTACCGCAATACGCTGCATTTACGCTCACCATGTCTTGCACGGCACAGGCAGCTTTGAGACGGAACCCCCGGATACGCAGGAGATGCTTGCCCGGCTGAAAAACGTGCAGTCCCGGGGATTTCCTTGGTATATCGCCATGCAGGGGGAGGAGGTCATCGGCTACTGTTATATTTCCCGTTATCGCGAACGCCATGCCTACCGGTTCACGGTTGAAAACTCGGTGTACATCGATCCGGCCTATCAGCGGCAGGGCGTCGGAAAAGCTTTACTGGACCAGGCCTTAACATGGGCCCGGTCTCAGGGATATCGCCAGATGATAGCTGTTGTAGGGGATAGCGCGAACGTTGCGTCTGTGGCGTTGCATCTTCGCGCCGGATTTACTGAAATCGGTACGCTGAAGGACATCGGTTTCAAGCATGGCCGCTGGCTGGACACGGTGTTGCTGCAGCGAGAACTGGGGGAAGGGAGCAGCACGCTGCCGGACAGTTCGGCTCTTGTACGCTGAGACAGAAAAAGGGGCATCGCCCCCTTTCGGTTATTTCAGCCGTTTCCCGGCCGCATCAACGACTTTTTCGCCATCTTCTTTGGAGAAAGCCCCTTTTTGAGCGTTCTGAAGGATATCCAGGACGACCTCAGAAGGGCGGCAGAGCCGGGTTCCCAGCGGTGTCACCACAATCGGACGGTTAATCAGGATCGGATGCTGCAGCATAAAGTCGATTAACTGCTCGTCCGTAAATTTATCTTCAGCAAGCCCCAGCACTTCATACGGCTCAACATTTTTTCGCAAAAGCGCCCGCACCGTGATCCCCATAGCGGCAATGAGTTTAACCAGCTCGTCGCGGGAAGGGGGATTTTCCAGATAATGGATCACGGTCGGTTCAGTACCGCTGTTGCGGATCATCTCCAGAGTATTGCGCGATGTGCCGCAGGCCGGGTTGTGATAAATGATGATGTTGCTCATATTAGTGTCTCATTACATAGTGACAGAGAGGCGTAGCGCCAGCGCGGCCAGCGTTACAAACAGCACAGGCAGCGTCATCACGATCCCTGCGCGGAAATAATATCCCCAAGTGATGGTCATGTTTTTCTGTGCAAGGACATGCAGCCACAGCAGCGTTGCCAGGCTGCCGATAGGCGTGATTTTCGGCCCCAGATCGCAGCCAATCACGTTGGCATAGATCATCGCCTCTTTAATGACGCCGGTTGCGGTGCTGCCCTCAATGGATAGCGCGCCAACCAGCACGGTAGGCATGTTGTTCATGACGGAAGACAGGAAGGCCGTCAGGAAGCCCGTACCCAGCGTCGTGGCCCAGAGTCCTTTATCCGCCAGCACGTTCAGTACCGCGGAAAGGTATTCCGTCAGTCCGGCATTGCGCAGACCATAGACCACCAGGTACATCCCCAGCGAGAAGATGACGATTTGCCAGGGCGCGCCACGCAGCACCTTACCGGTATTGATGGCATGGCCGCGTTTCGCCACGGCAAACAGTATGATTGCGCCTGCCGCCGCAATCGCGCTGACGGGGATACCGAGCGGCTCAAGCACGAAGAAACCGGCCAACAGAAGGAGCAAAACAATCCAGCCGGTACGGAACGTCGCCGGATCCTTTATCGCACTGGCAGGCGTCTTCAGCAGCGAAATATCATACGTGGCCGGAATATCCCTGCGGAAGAAGAGATGCAGCATGACCAGGGTGGACGCAATCGCTGCCACATCCACAGGGATCATAACGGAGGCATACTGCGTAAAGCCCAGACCGAAAAAGTCCGCCGAGACGATATTCACCAGGTTAGAAACAATAAGCGGCAGGCTGGCCGTATCTGCGATAAATCCTGCGGCCATGACAAAGGCCAGAGTCGTGCCCTGGTTGAACCCCAGTGCAAGCAGCATCGCAATCACAATCGGCGTCAGGATCAGCGCGGCGCCGTCATTGGCAAACAAGGCAGCAACAGAGGCACCGAGCAACACTATCCAGGTAAACAGCAGGCGGCCACGTCCGTTACCCCAGCGGGAGACGTGCAATGCGGCCCATTCAAAGAAGCCGGACTCATCGAGCAACAGGCTGATGATGATGACCGCAATAAATGCTGCTGTCGCGTTCCAGACGATATTCCAGACAACGGGAATATCAGCGATATGGATGACACCGGTTACCAGCGCCAGCACAGCCCCGATACTTGCGCTCCAGCCAATACTCAGGCCTCTGGGTTGCCAGATCACCAGTATCAGCGTCAGTAAAAATATACTCCCTGCCAAAAGCATTTCAGACTCCTTTATATATGATTATGTGAATGTGTTTCTCTTTCTCAGCAGGAGGTGCAGGCTGATTTATCCAGCCATTCACGTACTTCCTCCCGCATACACTGCCAGGACGTAGTGATTGTCTCAGCTGCCCATGCCGGTATATGGGGTGACAGACGATAATGGATCCATTTGCCTTCACGACGGTCAAGAAGCAGCCCGGCTTCGCGCAGGATAGCCATATGTCGCGAGATTTTGGGCTGCGATTCGGAGGTGGCCGCGCAGATATCGCAGACGCACAGTTCTCCGGACTCCCGGAGAAGCATGACGATGGCGAGCCGAGTTTCATCCGACAGGATTTTGAAAAGCTGAACAGGTTGTAGCATTTTCCACTCCGTTCCCTTTAGAATACACATATGTTAAATCATATGTAATAATTTTGAAATCACCTGTTCTCTCCGGAGGAGAAAAATGGAACAATTTCCTGCTCTAAATACTGAATGCTTTGATCAACACATTGCCGAACGCCTGCACCTGCAGGAGCCGCCACGGATTCTGATCCTATATGGCTCAGTAAGGGAACGCTCCTACAGCCGCTTCGCCGCGGAGGAAGCTGGTCGCCTGCTAACGGCGATGGGCGCGGAGGTAAAACTCTTTAACCCCTCCGGTTTACCCCTGCCGGATGATGCGCCGGACACGCATCCTAAAGTCACCGAGCTACGCGGTCTGGTCAGATGGTGTGACGGGATGGTGTGGAGTTCTCCGGAACGGCACGGGGCTATGAGCGCAGTTATGAAGGCACAGATTGACTGGATACCATTAAGTGAAGGGGCGGTTCGTCCTTCGCAGGGCAAAACACTTGCAGTTATGCAGGTCTGTGGCGGTTCACAGTCCTTCAATGCCGTGAATCAGATGCGTATTCTGGGCCGCTGGATGCGGATGTTTACGATCCCAAACCAATCATCAGTAGCCAAAGCCTGGCAAGAGTTCGACGAAAACGGCCGAATGAAACCTTCGTCATGGTATGACCGCATCGTCGATGTAGCCGAGGAACTGTTTAAAATCACATTACTGCTTAAGGGACAAACTGGTTATCTTGCGGATCGTTACAGCGAGCGAAAAGAGAGCCATCAGGAGCTTTCATCCCGTGTCAATCAGGACAAAATATAACGTCTGTTCTCCGTCAATTCATACTTTTTGAGCTTAACAACGTCCGCTTCTGTTTCAAAGCGCCCTGCATTATAAGAAGCAGGTGTACTTTCTGAAAGTTGCTACGCAAACTTTTCTCCCGTGTTGGTTGATGATGTGATGGGGCATGGGTGGGACATAAAAGTGCCGCAGGTGATATGCAAAAGAACAAATGGATGCATTTCACGAGCGGCAAGTTACTGTTAAATACTCAGGAATTAAGGACAATCCCACAAAGACCTGTATCAGCGCTTTAAATTATGGACTTCCAGCTTTACTCGCTGGGCGCGGCGTTAGTCTTCCACGAAATCTTCTTCCCGGAGCAGTCGGCTGCGATGGCGCTGATCCTGGCGATGGGCACCTACGGCGCGGGCTATATCGCCCGTATCGTCGGCGCCTTTATCTTCGGCAAAATGGGCGACAGCGTAGGCCGTAAGAAGGTGTTGTTTATCACCATCACCATGATGGGGATCTGCACCACCCTCATCGGCGTGCTGCCGACCTATGCGCAGATTGGTATTTTCGCTCCGATACTGCTGGTGACGCTGCGTATTATCCAGGGGCTGGGCGCAGGCGCGGAGATCTCTGGCGCAGGCACCATGCTGGCGGAATATGCGCCGAAAGGGAAACGCGGGATCATCTCTTCCCTGGTGGCGATGGGCACCAACTGCGGCACCCTGAGCGCCACCGCGATCTGGGCGGTAATGTTCTTTGCCCTCGACCGTGAAGAGCTGATTGCCTGGGGCTGGCGCGTGCCGTTCCTCGCAAGCGTGGTGGTGATGATCTTTGCCATCTGGCTGCGTATGAATCTCAAAGAGAGCCCGGTATTTGAGCAGGTCGCTGAAGAGGCTCCGGCACAGGCCGCTGTTGCTCAGGAGAGCACCCTGGGTGCAATGCTGAAGAGCAAATCGTTCTGGCTGGCTACCGGCCTGCGTTTCGGTCAGGCGGGTAACTCCGGCCTGATCCAGACCTTCCTTGCCGGTTATCTGGTGCAGACGCTGCTGTTTGATAAAGCGATCCCGACCGATGCCCTAATGATCAGCTCGATTCTCGGCTTTATTACTATTCCGCTGCTGGGTTGGTTATCCGATAAATTTGGCCGTCGTCTGCCTTATATTCTGCTGAGCATTTCGGCCATCATTCTGGCCTACCCGATGATCTCGATTATTGTCGATAAGTCGTACAGCCCTGGCGTGATCATGGCCTCGATTATCGTTATCCATAACTTTGCGGTACTCGGTCTGTTCGCCCTGGAGAACATCACCATGGCCGAGATGTTTGGCTCGCGTAACCGCTTTACCCGGATGGCGATTTCAAAAGAGGCGGGCGGTCTGATTGCGGTTGGTTTTGGTCCGGTGCTGGCGGGTATCTTCTGCAACATGACCGGCTCCTGGTGGCCAATTGTGGTGATGGTGATTGTCTACTCCTGCATCGGCCTGATTTCAGCCCTGCTGATGCCTGAAGTCTGCGACCGCGACCTCAGCGCGCTGGAAGACGCCGCAGACGACAAATCTGCCGCAGTGAGGGTGAGCGGTAAACATCGCGCCATTTCCTGATGTCCAAAGACTCTCCTGAAAACAGGGGAGTCTTTTTTTTCCTCTCAATAAAAACGATTAAACGCTAAATCAAAGAAGCATCGGGAATTCACTGGATTTATTTTCAGGTAAGGAAACGCTATGTCTCGTGCAAATAAAAACATCACTATTCCGGTTAGTATTGGATACGGTCTGACCGATATTATGGGCGGCGGCGCATTTACCGTTATTGGCGCCTGGCTATTATTTTTCTACACCACCTTTGTCGGTCTGTCGCCCATTGAAGCAGCATCAATTGTTGCCATTGCCCGTATTGTCGATGCGGTGGTCAGTCTGTTTATGGGCAGCCTAACGGACCACTTTTATAAAAACTATTTTGGTAAGAAATTTGGCCGTCGGCGTTTCTTCCTGCTGATCGGCGCGCCGTTGATGCTGGTTTACGCCTTACTCTGGCTCGACGGAATGAGCTATGCGTTTTATCTGGCGGTCTACCTGGCGTTTGAGATCATCGCCGCCATGGTGCTGATCCCGTGGGAAACCCTGCCTTCCGAGATGACCAAAGAGTTTAATGGTCGCACTAAGTTATCCACCTGCCGGATGTTTATGTCGGCGTCCGGTACCTTTCTGGCGACCTTTATTCCGGGGCTGTTGATTGGTTATTTTGGCGAGCAGAGCGCCAACGCCTATCTGATAAACGGCGTGATTTTCGCGGTGCTGTTTATGGTCTGCGTCTTTATTTCATGGAAAGTGACCTGGGAGCGGGAGATCACTCCGGAAATGCAGGTGGAACTGGAAAAATCAGCCTTACCCGGTAGCCTGTCTGACAAACTTCGCGCGGTCGTTGACCTGTTCAAATCCTACGCCTCGACGCTGAAAATCCGCGCTTTCAGAAAGCATCTGGCAATTTATCTCCTGTCGTTCACCGGCAAAGATGTCTATAACACCGTGTTTGTCTTCTTCTGCGTTTACTGCCTGAACGTCTCGTCGTCGCTGGCAGGGAGCCTGCTGTCGATGAGCATTGTCGGCCTGCCGGTGACGCTCATTGCCGGGTTCGGGATCATCAAATACGGTCCGGCCCGGCTGTACGTTTTCGCTTATGCCCTGATGATGCTGTGCCTGGCTGGTTTTCTGGCGGTGTATCAGATCCCGGCCCTGAATACCGTTGCCACGCTGTTCATCCTGGCTGGGGTGTATCAGGTCGGGCGCTGCGTACTGGAGTTCACGCCGTGGAACGTTTTCCCGTTTATTCCCGATATTGACGAAATGGTCAGCCGTCAGCGCCGGGAAGGGCTGTTCGCTGCGGTGATGACCTTCTCGCGCAAAACCACGGTTGCCATCGCCACCTTTGTGGTTGGCCTGCTGCTGCAAAACGGCGGCTTTGTGAAGGGCAGCCAGGTTCAGCCGCCGGAAGCCATTCATACGATCGCCATGCTGATGTTCGTCGGCACCGCCGGGCTGTTAATTCTGGCTATGTGGCAGGCTCTGACGTTCCGGCTGAATAAAGAGACTCACCAGATCTTTGTGGCGGAGGTTGATCGCCTCAGGGCCAATGGTTCAAAAGCGGCGGTCGAACCGCACGTACGGCGTATCGTGGAGGATCTGACCGGGCATGACTACGACACATTATGGACAGCACCGAATTCGCTGCCAGACCAACAGCGTGAAAAGGCCACCATTGCAGGATAAATGGTTTACAGCATTTTAATGCTGTCACACAACTTGCAATTGATGTCACACCAGATGGTGAAAAGTTAACGTAAATCAATATCGACGTACCAACAATCAGTATGGTTAACGGCAGAGAATTTTTTATTCTGCCTACCATTCTAGTTGGGTTAGTAAGCCGGGCCAGGTGAATCAACCGGCCCGGATCCATCGCTTAATCACATTAACGAGTACTATCATGAAAAATCCGTTATTACATGCGCAAGCCACGCTTCCTCAATACAACCGCGACAACCTGCAGACACGCATCGTGCATCTCGGGTTTGGTGCCTTCCATCGCGCGCATCAGGCAGTCTATGCCGATATTCTGGCCGCCGATCACGGCAGTGAGTGGGGCTATTGCGAGGTCAATCTGATTGGCGGCGAGCAGCAGATCGCGGATCTCAAGGCGCAGGATAATCTCTTCACCGTGGCGGAAATGTCTGCCGATGCCTGGACGGCGCGGGTGGTTGGCGTGGTCAAAAAAGCGCTGCATGCCCAGGTGGATGGGCTGGAAGCGGTGCTGGATGCCATGTGCGAGCCGCAGGTGGCGATCGTCTCGTTAACCATCACCGAAAAAGGCTACTGCCATGCCCCGGCTACCGGGCAGTTGATGCTCGATCACCCGCTGATCGCCGCCGATCTGCAAAATCCTCACCAGCCGGTATCCGCCGTGGGTGTGGTGGTAGAAGCGCTGGCGCGACGCAAACAAGCCGGGCTGCCAGCCTTCACCGTGATGTCCTGCGACAACATGCCGGAGAACGGCCATGTGATGCGCAACGTGACCTGCGCCTATGCCCGCGCGGTGAGCGCTGAGCTGGCGGACTGGATCGAAACGCACGTGACTTTCCCGTCAACCATGGTCGACCGTATTGTGCCTGCCGTCACCGCCGATACGCTGAATAAAATCGAACAGATCACCGGCGTGCGCGATCCGGCAGGGGTGGCCTGTGAGCCGTTCCGCCAGTGGGTTATCGAAGACAACTTTGTCGCGGGTCGTCCGGCGTGGGAGAAAGCCGGGGCTGAACTGGTGGCCGATGTGATCCCGTTCGAAGAGATGAAGCTGCGTATGCTGAACGGCAGCCACTCCTTCCTGGCCTACCTGGGCTATCTGGCGGGCTATCAGCACATCAACGACTGCATGGAGGACGCGAACTACAAGCGCGCCGCCCGCGCGCTGATGCTAAACGAGCAGGCCCCGACCCTGAAAGTCACCGGCGTGGATCTCGGACGTTACGCCGATCTATTGATCGAACGCTACAGCAATCCGGCGCTGCGCCACCGTACCTGGCAGATCGCCATGGACGGCAGCCAGAAGCTGCCTCAGCGTATGCTGGATTCCGTGCGCTGGCACCGTGTCCATCAGAAGCCCTTCCCGCTGCTGGCGCTGGGCGTGGCGGGCTGGATGCGTTACGTCGGTGGGGTGGACGAGCGTGGTGAAGCCATCGAGGTGTGCGATCCGCTGCTGCCGGTGATTCAGGCGGCGGTCAAAGGCAGTGCGGAAGGCGAAAGCCGCGTAAAAGCGCTGCTGGGAATTGAGACTATTTTCGGCCAGGAGTTACCGCAGGATAAAGTATTTGTTGATGCGGTGATGAATGCCTACGCGACATTATTAAAAGACGGGGCCAAAGCCACTGTGGCACAATACGCCGCACAGATTTAACCTCTCTTTATGCCGCCGTTCGCGGCGGCATAGTCAATAAACACTTCTTTACTTATCCCGCCTATTTCCTGACCGAGTCGTTTAGGGTTCGTTTCATAAAAACATGTCACTCTGAATATCGTTAACAAGCACATTGTCGATATAAGGAGAAGGGCGTATGTATAAGAAAATATTGATGCCTGTCGATGTCTTTGAAATGGATTTGAGTGATAAGGCTGTGCGTCACGCCGCGTTTCTGGCCCGGGCGGATAATGCTGAAATCACGCTGTTAAATGTTCTTCCGGTCAACAGCCGCGCTCTGCTGCGGGGCTTTTCGTCGGATATCGCTAAGTTCGAAGCCTATATGACCGAAGAGTCAAAGAGAAAGATGAACGAATTAAAGCGGCTCTTTGATGTACCGCCGGAGAGAATGCATACCGAAGTGCGTTTTGGCAGCGTGCGGGATGAAATTATCGCGACGGGGACTGAAGGTAAATTCGATATTATTGTTATCGGTTCGAAAAAGCCTGGCGTGACGACCCATCTGCTGGGTTCGAATGCGGAATCGGTATTACGCTATGCCAAAATTCCGGTATTAGTGGTGCGTTAATCAAATAATTTGCCGCATCCCGAATATTCGACGGGATGCGGAAGTTTTACTCTTCGCTAAACCAGTCGCTGTTTTCCTGACGAATTAACTGCACTGACTCGCCAATTTCCTGCAGATGCAGGGTCATCGCTTTTTCTACCGCATCGGCGTCGCGCTTTTCCAGCGCATTGAAAATATCCAGATGCTGTCGCAGCAACATCTCCGGCGGAGAAACGTGGTCAAGACTCATGTAACGCACCCGGTCCATGGTCGCCTTGATATTCTCGATGGTATCCCACGCCAGCTGGCAGCCAGCAATCTGCGCCAGCTTCTGGTGAAATTCGTCGTCGAGCAGGAAGAAATCATTCAGCTGTTTACGCTCAATGGCGATGCGCTGCTGGTGCAGGTTCTGCTCCAGCTGATAACACTGGTTGTCGTCAACCAGGCCTGCCGCACGACGGACCACGGCGCACTCGATGGCCTGACGGACAAAACAGCCGTTCTGCACCTGGCTGAGGGAGATCTTATTGACGTAGCTGCCGCGCTGGGGGCGGATCTGAATCAGGCCGTTTTCGGCAAGCTTAATAAAGGCTTCGCGAACCGGCTGACGGGAGACATCAAAACGGACCGACACCTCTTTTTCAGAAAGTGGGGTGCCCGGCGGGATCAGACAATGCACGATGTCGCTGCGCAGAATACGATAAATTTGCTGATTAACGGGTTGTGTCGGATTAAGTTGCGATTCAGCGGCCATTCGATGTGATTTCTCAGAGAGTTAACCGGGAAATACTACCATTCTTTTGCCTGGTATCCCAGTCCCGGCCCGCAGGCCGGGCGGGGAAAGATCATCCGCGATGGACGCTCAGGCCAGCAAAGCTCTGAGTAACCGGCATCATTTCAACGGTGTTGATGTTGACATGTTTCGGCAGGGTCGCCACCCACCAGACGGCTTCGGTAACATCTTCCGGGGTCAGGGCGGTGGTATTCTCGTAGGTTTTACCTGCTTTGTCGTCATCGCCTTTAAAGCGGACGTTGGAAAACTCGGTGCCGCCAACCAGGCCCGGCTCGACATCCGTGACGCGGATGGCGGTACCGTGCAGGTCGGTGCGCAGGTTCAGGCTGAACTGGCGCACAAAGGCCTTGGTCGCGCCATAGACGTTGCCGCCCGCATACGGCCAGCTCCCGGCAGTGGATCCGATGTTGATCACGTGACCGCGGTTGCGCTCGACCATGCCAGGCAGCACGGCGCGGGTCATATAGACCAGGCCTTTGTTATTGGTGTCGATCATCGTTTCCCAGTCGTCGACGCTGGCTTTATGCGCAGGCTCAAGTCCCAGCGCCAGCCCGGCGTTGTTAACCAGAACGTCGATATCACGCCACTCTGCCGGCAGGTTGGCAATCATCTCTTCAATGGATGCGCGGTTACGCACGTCCAGCTGTGCGGTCAGAATGCTGTCGCCGAGCTCCTCTTTCAGCTCCTGCAGACGCTCCTGACGACGGCCGGTGGCAATCACCTTATGGCCGTTGGCGACGAAGCGACGCGTGATACTTTCACCAAAACCCGCAGTTGCTCCGGTAACTAAAATTATCATCTCACTGTTCCTCAACGCTTTTTGTGTTGTACTACCATAGCATGTGATCTGACGCAGAGTAAGGTGACTTTTCATGCCCGTATGGCGGCAGATATTGCAGCGCATGTCGGGCTGGCCTACTCTGGTCAGATTCATCATATTCAGGAGTCTGATATGTCTGGCACCAATCCTTTTTTCGCAGACAGCTCGCTGCCGTACCAGGCACCGCATTTTGATCTGATCCGCGACGAGCACTACCGTCCGGCCTTCGACGACGCTATCCGTCAGAAGCGTGAGGAGATCGCGGCGATAGCCGGGTCTGCGGATGCGCCCGATTTCGCCAATACCGTGCTGGCGCTGGAGAAAAGCGGCGCTCTGCTGAGCCGGGTGAGCAGCGTCTTCTTCGCCATGACCTCGGCGCACACCAATGACTATCTGCAGCAGCTGGAAGAGGCGGTCTCAACCGAGCTGGCGGCGCTGGCGAACGATATCTGGCTCAATGATGCGCTCTTTGCCCGCGTGGATGCCATCTACAACGATCGGCAAGCGATGGCGCCGGATACCGAGTCTCTGCGCCTGATTGAAGAACTTCATCAGCGCTTTATTCTAGCCGGAGCCCGGTTGGGCGAGGCGGAAAAGCAGGAGCTGAAGGCGCTTAATACCGAAGCGGCCACTCTGATCAGCCAGTTTAACCAGCGCCTGCTGGCAGCGGACAAAGCGGGTGGGCTGGTGGTGGATTATCAGCACCAGCTGGATGGCCTGAGCCCGGCGGAACAGGCGGCGGCTGCCCAGGCCGCGGCAGAGAAGGGGCTCAGCGACCGCTGGCTCATTCCGCTGTTGAATACCACCCAGCAGCCGGCGCTGCAACAGCTGCGCGATCGTAAGATCAGGGAAAATCTCTTCAAGGCGGCCTGGCTGCGCACGCAAAAAAATGACGGCAACGACACCCGAGAGGTGATCGCCCGGCTGGTGGCCCTGCGTGCCCGCCAGGCGGAACTGCTGGGTTACAGCAACTATGCCAGCTGGAAAGTCGCCGATCAGATGGCAAAAACCCCCGACGCCGCGCTGCAGTTTATGCGCGGGATCGTCCCGGCCGCACGGGGTCGCGCCCTGCAGGAGCAGGCCGACATTCAGAAGGTTATTGATGACGAGCAGGGACATTTCCAGGTGCAGGCCTGGGACTGGTCGTTTTACGCCGAGCGCGTGCGTCTGGCGAAATACGCTCTGGATGAGACGCAGGTTAAACCCTATTTTGCCCTCAACAGGGTCCTGACCGACGGCGTATTCTGGGCGGCGACCCAGCTGTTCGGGATCACCTTTGCCGAGCGCAACGACATTCCCGTCTACCATCCTGACGTGCGCGTCTGGGAGATCTTCGATCACAACGGTGAGGGGTTGGCGCTGTTTTATGGTGATTTTTTTGCCCGCGATTCGAAAGGCGGCGGGGCGTGGATGGGCAACTTTGTCGAGCAATCTAATGAGTTCAATACCCGCCCGGTGATCTACAACGTCTGCAACTATCAAAAACCGGCGGAAGGCCAGCCGGCGCTGATCTCCTGGGATGATGTTATCACCCTGTTCCACGAGTTTGGTCATACTCTGCACGGCCTGTTTGCCAGCCAACGTTACGCCACGCTCTCCGGCACCAACACGCCGCGTGATTTTGTGGAGTTCCCGTCGCAAATCAACGAACACTGGGCCAGCCATCCTGATGTCTTTGCCCACTATGCCCGCCACTATCAGACCGGGGAGCCGATGCCCGACGCCCTGCGCGAGAAAATGCTCAGCGCTACCCAGTTTAATAAAGGCTATGACATGACCGAACTGCTCAGCGCCGCGCTGCTGGATATGAACTGGCACGGCATCGCCGCCAGCGAAGCGCCAGCAGACGTCGAGGCATTCGAAACCGCAGCGCTGAAGCGCGAGCAGCTGGATCTCCCCGCCGTACCGCCGCGCTACCGTAGCAGCTACTTCGCTCATATCTTCGGAGGCGGTTACGCAGCAGGCTATTACGCCTATCTGTGGACCCAAATGCTGGCCGACGACGGCTATCAGTGGTTCGTGGAAGAGGGCGGACTGACCCGCGAAAACGGGAAGAAATTCCGCGAGGCGATTTTGTCGCGCGGGAATAGCACTGATTTAGCTGAACTTTATCGCGCGTGGCGTGGGCACGATCCGCAGATCGAGCCGATGCTGGTGAATCGCGGGTTGAGCTCGTAAGGGCTTTTTAAGGCTGGAAACAGAACCGGGCGCGATGCCCGGTTTTTTGTGCGATTTTTTATTCCCCAAAACTCCTCCAAAATTCCTCCCCAAAATGAATCCTTAAATTCTGCGAAATTTGCAGGGGGATACGGCCCAATTATTCACGTAGCTACACCTTCACTTTCACCCAGTCGAGACCGCGATCGTTGTGATACTACGCTGTCATTCTGTCTGATGAGTGACCCAGTAACTGCTGGGTGTTGATGCCTTGCTCCTCATACAGACGCTCCGAAAGAGAGCGCTGCTCGTGAAACACCCAGTCGAGACCGCGATCGTTGTGATACTACGCTGTCATTCTGTCTGATGAGTGACCCAGTAACTGCTGGGTGTTGATGCCTTGCTCCTCATACAGACGCTCCGAAAGAGAGCGCTGCTCGTGAAACTCTCGTGGCCAGCGCCAGGCTATATCCCAGCTCAACTTCACCTGCGTGCTGCGCTTCTCTGAAAAGATCAATTGATAAATTTTATTCGAAATAGCTAATCACTTTCAAAGTGAACATAATGTTGACTAAATGGTTCGGGACATATGTCTTCAAAGCTGAAATTGAATGATATTATTGTGAATAAAATATTTGCGACAATGTTATTAGCAAATTTATGGGACTTAACCTAAATTAAATTGTGCCAATATGCAGGTTCACACTAACATATATAAGATAATTAATAGCGCAGCAATTCTCTGGGGTTGTTATAGAAATGGAAGAACTTAAATCAAATTCAGTTTCAGATCGCGATTATAATCCCGTTTACGCATCCGCCTCTTCGGGCGATGTTGACGCCCAAATTAAACTCGGAAAAATGTACCGTGACGGCGACGGAGTTGAAAAGGATGGCAAAAAAGCCGTCGAGTGGCTGACAAGAGCTGCAGAGCAGGGTAGTTCAGATGCCCATTACCTTTTGGGCGACATATATGCTTCGGGAAACGGAGTCCCTTTGAGCTATTCAAAAGCCCTGGAGTGGTTCAAATTTCCGTTAGAACATGGCGACTCGGATACTCAGGTTTACGTGGGGTGGCTACACGGAAATGGATTTGGGGTTCCTAAAGATAATTCAAAAGCTGCAGAATATTATGCACTTGCGGCAGAACAGGGTAATAGCACTGGCCAACATAACCTTGGAAACCTTTACGAGCAAGGAATAGGGGTGCCCAAAGATGAAAATAAGGCATTCGAATACTATTCATTGTCAGCGCAACAAGAGGATAGCGATGCCCAGGCGAAATTGGGGGCAATGTACATTGCTCGTCATGACTATGAAAAAGGCAAAGACTACCTTCGCATGGCAGGTAAGAATGGCAACCAAAGCGCACTTGAAACGCTAAAGAAAATTGAAGCGGTTCAAGAAAAACACAGAATCGAAGACAGCACCAGGAAAGTCACCTGCCCTTACTGCAAAAAGCAAAGCGTGTGGGGGGAAAAATTTTGCACCGGTTGCACAGCTCGGATTAGGTACGAACAGGTAAGAAAATATGAATATATAGGTTTAGGTCTAGGTATTGTTTTCGTTGGATTTGCTATAAGTCAGAGCTTTTCATTTAGTGATACAGCCATTATTTTCTTCGCTATATGGTTTCTTTCTCTCATCCTCGGTAAATTGTTCGGTGAAAAAAGACCTATGTTCAGCAGAGACTAAGTCTTCAGCCTTACAGCTCGATTGTATTCTCCTCTGATTTGGGCAGTGAGTTGCAGGCTGGCAGACATTCCGCGAAGCGATTTTGTCACGCGGGAACAGCGCTGATTTAGCTGAACTTTATCGCGCATGGCGTGGGCACGATCCAAAGATTGAACCGATGCTGGTGAATCGCGGGTTGAGCTCGTAGGGTTTTCAGGCGGGAAACAGAACCGGGCGCGATGCCCGGTTTTTTATTGCCACCTGAAACGCGTCGTTTGTGGATTAAACGTTATCGTGGCATGACTCCAGTCTTTATCGGTAAGGATGATCTCTATGCATTGCGTGGCGTAAAGATCGTCGGGTGGAGTGAATGAGGCGTATTCGCTATCCCTGGTTAACCTGAATTCATGCATAGCGGCAATGGCTGTACGTCCTTCACTGTCAATGTTACGAAAGCAGGAAATCCTCGCCTCATAGAATTCGTCAGGCAAACCTTCCAGCATGCATCCGGTAGCCCACTGGAGGAGTTGTTCGGTGGTGTACTCTTTTGGCTCTTCTGACGTTGCTGGAGGATTATCGATTAATCGCTTGAGGGTATTCAGGAATGAAAACATATTAACTCCTTGTTCTTATTGTCTTTAGCATATCATTTAGCGCTGATGACAGGCAGACCAAACGTAATCAGCATAATAGTACCGACACCATCGTGATAACTTATTACACGTTTTATCATTTAAGTTTGCATGCGCTAACCCATTGAGCATTCATCAAATAAAATAATTGCTTACCTCTTTAAGCTCTCGCCTCGCTCGATATAACTATAAGCATGTCTTATATTTTAAAGGCGGCAAGTTACCGCATCTACCCACAGGAGTTCAAAATGAAATCCAACGATCAAGGTGCTAACAAAGATCAGTCTAAGCAGTCACAAAAGAACCCGAAAGACGATCAGTCCCAACAGAAACCGGGTAAAGCTAAGTAGTCTCTCATACTATGTTTGACGGAGGTTTTATGACCGATCGTCCAGATTACGTTGATCCTCTTCCTGATGATGAACCGCTTCCTGATGATGATATTCCTGACGTCCCCGATGTGAATGACCCCCCGGTCGTTGACGATCCTGACGTGACCAGGAAACCGCTATAAAAAACACTTTTAACCGCCTTCGGGCGGTTTTTTATGGGCATATCTGCTCTACTCTTCACCCGAGCCGACTTTACCCGTATGTTGCTGGGTTAACGTAGATATAAGAAGAGAGCGTCAGTCAGGCTTATGGATTTTTCTCCTTTAATGCACGCGTTAGCGGCAGTCACCGTGCAGTGTTTATGCGGCCTGAAATGGGGCCGATGGGGCGTCGGCGGAGCGCTGGGTGCGCTGTGGTTTATCGCCCGGGAGCAGACCCAGGCGGAATACCGCTGGATTGCTCTCTTTGGACACGGCAAGCGCGCCAATATGCCGTGGTGGGGCGGGTTTGACTGGCAGGTCTGGAATATGTCCAGCCTGCTCGACTGGCTGGTGCCGGTGATTGCCTGCACCCTGGTGTGGCTGTTATCCCGTACCTTGCGCCAGAAAAGTGCAATCAAACAGGGGGCACAGAGCAAGGTTGTTTAGCCTTCATTTATATTCGGCATGCTAGCTTGGTCAGGATCCGCAGCCTGGTATGGAATGCCGGGTCCGTAGATATCAAAATACAAATCTATCCATGCAAGCATTTACCGCCAGTCTCTGGCGGTTTTTTTTTGCCCTTTCGCTACAACATGAATTTTTTTCAACACCGATGAATTTTTCTCGTTTGCCGCGGGGCCAGCGCTGTGACATCTTTTGGACATATAGCCATCCAGAAGTCTAAAACTTCAAATAATGAATTATCACTGTCGGCAATTACCTGGCGGCAGTTAAAGGAGATAAGCATGCAGCGACAACACGCCCCGTACCGTGCCGATGTGGTAGGTAGCTTTTTACGTCCCGACGCCATCAAACAGGCGCGAGTGAAATTTGCCAGCGGCGAGATCGACGCTCAACAGCTGCGTGCGGTAGAAGACGAGGCGATTCGTCACGTGGTTGAACAGCAGTGCGCCTGCGGTCTTAATGTGGTGACGGACGGCGAGTTTCGTCGCGCCTGGTGGCACTTTGATTTCTTCGACGGTCTGCAGGGCGTGGAGCGTTACGAATCCGAGCAGGGGATCCAGTTTAACGGCGTGCAGACCAAAGCCCACGGCGTGCGCGTCACCGGCAAGCTGGGCTTCGGCAGCCATCCGATGCTCGACGACTTCCGCTATCTGCAAAGCGTCAGCGGTAATGCTCAGCCGAAGATGACCATCCCGAGCCCGAGCGTGCTGCACTTCCGCGGCGGTCGCAAGGTCATCGACGCCACGGTCTACCCGGATCTGGATGTTTACTTTGATGACCTGGCCCAGACCTGGCGCGATGCCATCCACGCCTTTTATGCGGCGGGCTGCCGCAATCTGCAGCTGGACGACACCGTCTGGGCCTATCTCTGCTCGGACGATCAGCGCCGTCAGATCCTGGAGCGTGGCGATGACCCGGACCAGCTGGCTCGCACCTATGCCCGCGTGCTGAACAAGGCGCTGGAAGGCAAGCCGGACGATCTGACCATCGGGCTGCACGTCTGCCGGGGTAACTTCCGCTCGACCTGGATTTCTGAAGGGGGTTACGAGCCGGTGGCGGAGATCCTGTTTGGCACCGTCAATGTCGATGCGTTCTTCCTGGAATACGATAACGATCGCAGCGGCGATTTTGCCCCGTTACGCTTTATCCGTCCGGGCAAGCAGCAGGTGGTGCTGGGGCTTATCACCACCAAAAGCGGCGAGCTGGAGAACCCGGAAGGGGTGAAAGCGCGTCTTGAAGAGGCGGCGAAATATGTTGCGAAGGACCAGATCTGCCTCAGCCCGCAGTGCGGCTTTGCCTCTACCGAAGAGGGTAACGCCCTGACCGAAGCCCAGCAGTGGGACAAGGTTCGCCTGGTCACCCAGATCGCCAGCGAAGTCTGGTAATCGCTTTTCCACAGCGTTGCATTAATAAAGTGCAACGCTGTGCCATCCTGATCCGCACCTGCCTTTAAAATCCTCTCCCGCCCCCTGAATCTACAGATTTTTCGTTCTGGCATCCTTTTTGCTCTGTCTGATCCTGATTGCTCTTTCTGCGTCCACGCCGTAACGGACGATTTCGCACAGCTTTCTTTTCAGGAGTGAAAATTATGCATCGTCGTACCTTGTTAAAAGCCTTTGCTTTATCGGCCTCCGTCGTGGCCATGGGGATGAGTTTCAGCGTGCAGGCCGCCGACACCATTAAAATTGGCATCATGCATTCGCTCTCCGGAACGATGGCGATTTCCGAAACGCCGCTGAAAGACGTGGCGCTGATGACCATCGACGAAATCAACGCCAAAGGCGGCGTGCTGGGCAAAAAACTGGAGCCGGTGGTGGTTGACCCGGCCTCTAACTGGCCGCTGTTTGCCGAGAAGGCCCGCCAGCTGTTAAGCCAGGATAAGGTTGCGGCAGTGTTCGGCTGCTGGACCTCGGTGTCGCGCAAATCGGTCCTGCCGGTATTTGAAGAGCTGAACGGCCTGCTGTTCTACCCGGTGCAGTACGAAGGGGAAGAGATGTCCCCGAACGTCTTCTACACCGGGGCCGCGCCTAACCAGCAGGCTATTCCGGCGGTGGAATACCTGATGAGCGAGGACGGCGGGGCGGCGAAACGCTTCTTCCTGCTGGGCACCGACTACGTCTACCCGCGCACCACCAACAAAATCCTGCGTGCCTTCCTGCACTCGAAAGGGGTACAGGATAAAGACATCGAAGAGGTCTACACCCCGTTCGGCCACAGCGATTACCAGACCATCGTCGCTAGCATTAAGAAGTTTTCCGCCGCAGGCAAAACCGCGGTGGTCTCCACCATTAACGGCGACTCCAACGTACCGTTCTACAAAGAGCTGGCGAACCAGGGCGTGAAAGCCACCGACGTGCCGGTCGTCGCGTTCTCAGTGGGTGAAGAGGAGCTGCGCGGTATCGATACCAAACCGCTGGTGGGTAACCTGGCGGCGTGGAACTACTTCGAATCGGTGGATAACCCGGCCAACCAGACCTTCGTGGCGGCGTACAAAAACTGGGCGAAAGCGCAGAAACTGCCTAACGCCAATACGGTCGTGACCAACGATCCAATGGAAGCCACCTATGTGGGGATCCACATGTGGGCCCAGGCGGTGGAAAAAGCCGGTACCACCGATGTGGATAAAGTGCGTGCCGCCATGGCAGGCCAGTCCTTCAAAGCCCCGTCGGGCTTCACCCTGACCATGGATGCCACCAACCACCATCTGCATAAGCCGGTGATGATTGGCGAAATCGAAGGCAACGGACAGTTCAACGTGGTGTGGCAGACCGAAGAGCCGGTACGCGCCCAGCCGTGGAGCCCGTATATCGCCGGGAATGACAAAAAGCCCGACACGCCGATGAAAACAGCCAGCAACTGATTGCGGATCTTAAAGGGGTAAAGCCATGAACGTCATGCGCACGATCTTCGCTCTCGTATGGCTTGCCGGACTGCTGCCAGGGATGGCGCAGGCAACGGACGCCGATAACTTTGTTGCCGCCAGCCGCAGCCAGCAGGCCGTGCTGCTGGAGCAGTGGGCCGCCGCGCCGGATCCGGCCAGGCTGCCGCTGCTGCGGGCGCTAGAGCAAGAGAACCTCGTTGTCGACGACAACAAACACGCCTTTACCCGCCAGGACGGCGGGGTAATTGCCCTGGGTGATGCCGCTCAGGCGCAGGGCTCCACCAAAGCGGTGCGTCTGACTAACCGCCTCAGGGTGCTGGCCGCCACCGCCCTCGCCACCCATCAGCTTACAGGTGACAGTGTCACCGAAAGGCTGGCGGCCGCGCGGCAGCTGCAGCGCGATCCCCAGCCGCAGATGCTGCCTTTCTTACAACGCCAGCTGGCGAGCGAAAGTGACGATACCGTGCGTCAGGTGCTGAGCCTCGCCGTCGCCAGCCTGCAACTGACCAGCCAGCAACCGGCGGTGCGTAAGCAGGCCGTGACGCTGCTGGGTAAATCGAGCGATCCGGAAGTACAGGCCCGTCTGCTGCCTTACACCCGCGCGCAGACGGAGCCGGATGCCGGGGTCCGCGAAGCCGCAGCGGAAAGCCTGCGCCAGATCGAACATCGCCAGACAATCAGCGACCTGCTGGGCCAGGCCTTTATGGGCCTGTCGCTGGGCTCCATTCTGCTGCTGGCGGCGCTCGGGCTGGCGATCACCTACGGGCTGCTGGGGGTCATCAATATGGCCCACGGCGAAATGCTGATGCTCGGAGCCTATGCCACCTGGCTGGTGCAGCAGGCGATGGCGCAGTTTACCCCGCAGTGGCTCACCTTTTATCCGCTGGTGGCGCTGCCGGTAGCCTTTATGCTGACCGCGACCGTGGGCATGGCCCTTGAGCGCACGGTGATCCGCCATCTGTATGGTCGACCGCTGGAGACGCTGCTTGCCACATGGGGCATCAGCCTGATGCTGATCCAGCTGGTGCGGATGCTCTTTGGCGCGCAGAACCTCGAGGTGGCGAACCCGGCGTGGCTCTCCGGCGGCGTGCAGGTGTACGCCAGCCTGATCCTGCCGTGGAACCGGCTGGTGGTGCTCGGCTTTGTGCTGCTGGTGCTGTTCTTCACCTGGCTCATCCTCAATAAAACCCGTTTAGGGCTGAACGTGCGGGCGGTGACGCAGAACCGCAGTATGGCGGCCTGCTGCGGCGTGCCTACCGGGCGCGTCGACATGCTGGCCTTCGGGCTGGGCTCCGGGATTGCCGGTCTCGGCGGCGTGGCGCTGTCGCAGCTGGGCAACGTCGGGCCGGAGCTGGGCCAGGGCTACATCATCGACTCGTTCCTGGTGGTGGTGCTCGGCGGCGTCGGGCAACTGGCCGGGAGCGTGGCGGCTGCCTTTGGGCTGGGGATTTTCAATAAGATCCTCGAGCCGCAGATGGGTGCCGTGCTGGGTAAAATCGTGATTCTGGTGGCGATCGTTCTGTTTATTCAGAAGCGTCCGCAGGGGTTATTTGCACTGAAAGGGAGGGTAATCGACTGATGAGCCAGCCAATGACCTTAACGCTGGCGCGCAAGGCGCCGCGCAGCGTATCGATACTCGGCGCCCTGATCCTTGCGGCACTGCTGGTGCTGCCGTTTCTGGCCCTGCTGCCCGCCAGCCATCCGCTGGCGGTCTCCACCTGGATGCTGACGCTGGTGGGTAAGATCCTCTGCTACGCCATTGTCGCCGTGGCCCTCGATCTGGTGTGGGGCTACGCCGGGATGCTGTCGCTCGGCCACGGCCTGTTTTTTGCCCTCGGCGGCTACGCCATGGGGATGTACCTGATGCGCCAGGCCGCGGGCGACGGCTTACCGGCCTTTATGTCGTTCCTCTCCTGGAGCGAGCTGCCCTGGTACTGGTGGGGCACCCAGCATTTTGCCTGGGCGCTGGTGCTGATTGTGCTGGTGCCGGGCCTGCTGGCGCTGCTGTTCGGCTGGTTTGCCTTCCGCTCAAAAATCAAAGGGGTCTATTTCTCGATCATGACCCAGGCGCTGACCTTCGCCGGGATGCTGCTGTTCTTTCGTAATGAAACCGGCTTTGGTGGCAACAACGGCTTTACCGGCTTCACCACGCTGCTGGGCTTCTCCGTGACCGCCACCTCAACGCGCATCGGGCTGTTTATTGCCACCGTGCTGCTGCTGGCCGCGTCGCTGGCGGTGGGCTATGCGCTGGCGAAAAGCAAATTTGGCCGCATTCTGACCGCGGTGCGCGATGCGGAAAACCGGCTGACCTTCTGCGGCTACGATCCCCGCGGCTTTAAGCTGCTGGTCTGGACCTTATCTGCGGTGCTGTGCGGACTTGCCGGGGCGTTGTACGTTCCGCAGGTTGGCATCATTAACCCCGGCGAGATGTCGCCCACCAACTCCATCGAAGCGGCGATCTGGGTGGCCCTCGGCGGACGCGGCACCCTGATCGGCCCGGTGATTGGCGCCGCGCTGGTGAACGGGGCGAAAAGCCTCTTTACGGTGGTGATGCCGGAGTACTGGCAGCTGTTTCTGGGGCTGATCTTTATTGCGGTCACGCTGTTTTTACCGCGCGGGGTCATGGGCCTGTTGCGCAAAGGAGATAAATGATGCAGCCAGCCGAAGCGTTATTTACCCGCCAGCTTCCCGGGGATCGCTATCGCGACCAGACCGACCCGGTATTGCAGCTGGAGGGGATCAACGTCAGCTTTGACGGTTTTAAGGCGCTGACCGACCTGTCGCTGAACATCGGCGTGGGCGAGCTGCGCTGCGTGATTGGCCCTAACGGCGCGGGCAAAACCACACTGATGGACGTCATCACCGGTAAAACGCGGCCCCAGAGCGGGCGGGCGATTTACGATCAGTCCACGGATCTCACGACACTCGATTCAATAGCCATTGCCCGCCAGGGCATCGGGCGTAAGTTCCAGAAGCCGACGGTGTTTGAAGCCCTGACGGTGTGGGAAAACCTCGAGCTGGCGATGAAAGGCGATAAATCGGTGTGGGCCAGCCTGCGCGCCCGGTTGAGCAGCGAGCAGGGCGACCGCATCAACGAGATGCTGAGCCTGTTGCGGCTTGGGGCGGAGCGTCATCGCCGGGCTGGGCTGTTGTCCCACGGCCAGAAGCAGTTTCTCGAGATCGGCATGCTGCTGGTGCAGGAGCCGCACCTGCTGCTGCTGGACGAACCGGCCGCCGGGATGACCGACGCCGAGACCGAGTACACCGCCGAGCTGTTTCGCACCCTGGCGGGCAAACACTCCCTGATGGTAGTGGAGCATGACATGGGCTTTGTCGAAACCATTGCCGATCACGTCACGGTTCTTCATCAGGGCCGGGTGCTGGCGGAGGGCTCGCTGCGCGAGGTGCAGGCCAACGAGCAGGTGATTGAAGTCTATCTTGGACGCTGAGGAGCGCGGATGCTTAAGGTTAACGAACTGAATCAGTATTACGGCGGAAGCCATATCCTGCGCGGGGTCAGTTTTGAGGCGCTGCCCGGCGAAGTTACCTGTCTGCTCGGGCGCAACGGGGTGGGTAAAACCACGCTCCTGAAGTGCCTGATGGGGCTGATCCCGGCGCGCAACGGCGAGATCCTCTGGCAGGGCAAAAATCTCACCCAGGCCAGACCGCACCAGCGGGTGCAGGCGGGTGTGGCCTACGTGCCCCAGGGGCGGGACATTTTCCCCCGCCTGACGGTGGAGGAGAATCTGTTACTGGGGCTGTCGCGTTTCCCGGCAAAAGAGGCGAAGCAGGTGCCGGACGAGATCTGGCGGCTGTTTCCGGTTTTACAGGAGATGAAGCAGCGCCGGGGCGGCGATCTCTCGGGCGGCCAGCAACAGCAGCTGGCGATTGGACGGGCGCTTGCCAGCCGTCCGCAACTGCTCATTCTGGACGAGCCGACAGAGGGCATTCAGCCATCGGTAATCAAGGAGATTGGCCAGGTGATCCGCCAGCTAGCCAACCGTGGCGACATGGCGATCCTGCTGGTGGAGCAGTTCTATGACTTTGCCGCCGAACTGGCCGACAGCTATCTGCTGATGTCCCGGGGAAGCATTATTCAGCGCGGACGCGGCGAGAATATGGAGCAGGAGGGGGTACGCGGCCTGGTGGCGATTTAACAGGGTTGTTTTGTGCAATGTTATAATATAACATCCTCACTCTCTAAACGGAGTGAGGACATTATCTTGGCAGGACATATTGGTAAATTTGCAATAACTCTGGGGGCAATGCTGGTCAGCGGCCAGCTCTATGCCCATTCGCATGGACATCAAATGACCGAAGCGGAACAAAAAGCGGCGAACGGCGTATTTGAAGATAAAGACGTCAAGGATCGCCCGCTCTCCAACTGGGACGGCGTCTGGCAGTCGGTCTATCCGTTTTTGCTGAGCGGCGATCTCGACCCGGTATTTAAAAAGAAAGCCGAGAAAGAGAAGAGCAAAACCTTTGAGCAGGTAAAAGCTTATTACCGCACCGGTTATGCCACCGACGTCGAGAGCATCGGCATTGAAAATAACGTGATGGAGTTTCATCGCGGGAAAAACGTCGCCAGCTGTGAGTATGTCTCTAATGGCTACAAGATCCTGACCTACGCGTCGGGCAAAAAAGGCGTGCGCTATTTGTTTGAATGTAAGGACGCCAGCAGTCAGGCACCGAAATTTGTCCAGTTCAGCGACCATATTATCGGCCCGCGCCAGTCCAGCCATTTCCATATCTTTATGGGCAACACCTCCCACGAGGCGTTATTAAAAGAGATGGATAACTGGCCGACCTATTATCCAAACGAAATGTATAAAGAGCAGGTTGTCGAGGAGATGTTGCACCATTAATTTCGGTGCGGCCTGTGTGCCGGGTGGCGGCTCCGCCTTACCCGGCCTACGTTTTGTGGCCCTCGTAGGCCCGGCAAGCGTAGCGCCGCCGGGCGATATTTTGGTTGCGGCGTACGGTTTTGGACTTTGTAGGCCCGTGCAAGCGAAGCGCCGCCGGGCAATTACCGCGAGACTAAACCTGGCGCCTCAACCCACGCCTTCACCCGCATCCCGCGCAAAATCATCATCCACGCCAGCACGATGGCGACCATCATAATCACAAACAGCGACCAGTGCGGGAGATGGGTCAGGATCAGTCCGGTGATCATCGGGTTAAACGCCGCGCCGAGCCAGCCGAGCGCCTGGGCGGAGAAGTAGCTGGCTTTCATACCCGGCGGGGCGATATTGTCGATCAGCATATACTCACCCGGCGCATAAATAATCTCACCGATGGTAAACACCGCCGCTGCGATCCCCCAGTAGACCAGGTTCTCGCCGGAGAGCATAAACCCCGCCAGACCGAGGACAAAAAACAGGGTGCCGAGAGTCATTAACGGGCGGATATTCCGCGCCGACAGCTTGCGGCCAATGATGTACTGCAGCGAGACCACCAATGCGGCGTTTACCGGCAGCACCACGGCCACCACGTTCTGGGCAAAATCACTGTCGTAGTCCGCCGCCAGCACGTACTGCGAAATACAGCTGGCGAACGAACCGCCCACGTAGGAGGCCAGCAGGCCGGAAAGGGTATACCAGAACAGCGCCCGATCGCGCAGCAGCACCGACGGCTGCCACGGCACCGGGGCGTGTTCACCGTCGGCCGCCACGCTTTTCTGCACATAGCGCTGAATCAACACCAGCGGCAGGGCGGCGCAGAAGGCCGCGACCCAGAACGGTAGCTGCAGGCTGTACATCACCAGCAGGGTGCTGAGCGGTGGCCCGATGGTCCAGCCAATGTTCAGAAAGCTGTAGTTCAGCGAGAACACCCGCGCCTTTTCCGCCGGGCTCAGCACGTCAGAGAACCAGGCTTTCAGCACCGTGGAAAAGACCGAATAGGCGCAGTTGATCAGTGAAAAGGCTAGCACCACCAGCACCACGTTATCCACCAGCGGGATCGCCAGAAAGCCCAGCGCCACCGCGAAAATGGCGATCAGCATGTAGCGGTTTTTATCGAACTTGTCGGCCAGAATGCCAAAACCCAGGCTGAAAACCACGCCAATCGTCAGGGCCACCGTCAGGGCATAACCAATATTCTCCACGCTCATGTTGAAGACGCGGGTCAGATAGATGGTCATGAACGGCAGCGTGGCGCCGCGTCCAATGGTGAGTAATAACGATGACGCCAGCAGCGCTGCGGTTGAGCGCCTGAGTGATGTGTTCATTTTCCTGCCCGACAATTGCGTGTGAATTTTTTGTTATGTCTTATCAGGATTATCACGCCATAAGGGGCTTGTATAGCACCAAATTTATCCCTAAGTGCTTCGCCTGACTGCCAGAAATAATGATCTGTTCCTCTTCGGATTTTTTCGTTACTTTGATAAGTGTTTACAAAAATTTAATAAACAGGGGCAGGGTATGACGCGTAAAGACGGGCTGCTGGCATTACTGGTGGTGGTGGTTTGGGGGCTGAATTTTGTGGTGATCAAGGTCGGGTTGCACAATATGCCTCCGCTGATGCTGGCCGGTTTACGCTTTATGCTGGTGGCCTTCCCGGCGCTGTTTTTTGTTGCCCGTCCGAAGATCCCGTTTCGTCTGCTGCTGGGCTACGGCCTGACCATCAGCTTCGGTCAGTTCGCCTTCCTGTTTTGCGCCATTAACTTCGGCATGCCCGCCGGGCTGGCTTCGCTGGTGCTGCAGGCGCAGGCGTTCTTCACCATCATCCTGGGGGCGCTGGTGTTTGGCGAGCGGCTTCAGGGCAAACAGCTGGCGGGGATCGCCCTGGCGGTGGTTGGGGTGCTGGTGCTGGCAGAGGCCAGTCTCAACGGACAGCACGTCGCGCTGCTGGGCTTCTTGCTGACCCTGGCGGCCGCCTTCAGCTGGGCGTGCGGCAATATCTTTAACAAAAAGATCATGCAGCTCGAGACGCGTCCGGCAGTCATGTCGCTGGTGGTGTGGAGCGCCCTGATCCCGATTGTGCCGTTTATGCTGGCGTCTTATCTGCTGGATGGCCCGACGGTGATGTATAACAGCCTGGTGACTATCGATGTGACCACCATTTTGTCGCTGGTCTATCTGGCGTTTGTCGCCACCATCATCGGCTACGGCATCTGGGGCACGCTGCTCGGACGCTACGAAACCTGGCGGGTGGCACCGCTGTCGCTGCTCGTTCCGGTCGTCGGGATCGCCAGTGCGGCACTGCTGCTCAATGAAAAACTCGGGGCGCTGCAGCTGATTGGGGCCGTTCTGGTGATGGCTGGACTCTATATTAACGTCTTTGGCTTTCGCGTACGCCGGACGGCGCGGGTGAGGGGCTAAAAAAAAGCCCCGCGCGGGCGGGGCAAAACGAATTAATTGTGCTGATTGTAATACGGCACCCCTAACTCGTCGGATTTGTCGCTGCCTGCGCCCATATGGTTAAAATCGTGGGGCGACTGACCGTTAGCGGTCGGCAGGATCATCGTGTCGCGGCTGTGAGGCTGCGGCACAGAAGGCGTTTGCTCCGCAAAACTCTGGGCAGAGACCAGCACCAGTGCGGTGAAGGCGGCGGAAGCTAACAGTTTCATATATTCCTCGATACGTCTTAATACAGGCGATTAGCAGTTACAGTGATTGATCGGAAGCAGATACCGGGATTCCCCGTGCATATTGGTAATACGGTATTTATGCGGTGGCACATCGAAGTAGTTCTTGAACGTGCGGGTCAGCGTTTGCTGCGATTCAAACCCGTAACGCTCAGCCAGATACAGGATCGGCTCGTTACTTTCCTTCAGCTTCTGTGCGATTTCCGTTAATTTGCGGCTGCGGATGTACTGGCCTAATGAGTGGCCGGTCTCTTTTTTGAACATCCGTTGCAGGTGCCATTTTGAGTAACCTGAACGCTCAGACACTTTCTCAAGCGAGAGCGGCGACTCCAGGTTATCTTCGATCCAGCCCAAAATGCTATGAATAGTGATGGCGTCAGTATTGCGTCTGGACATCGTCATACCTCTTTCTGTTTACGGCAGGATTTTCTTAAGCAAGAGCTCAAGAGTTGCCACTTCGTCCGCCGTTAAGTTTTTTGTTAGTTCCTGGTGCAGTTCTTGTCCTACTAATTGATGACATTGTTCACACATTTCCGCGCCGTCACTGGTCAGTTGCAACAGCACGCCGCGTTTGTCATTCGGATTAGGGCGGCGCTCAATCCAGCCCCTGCAGACCAGCCTGTCGATCATTCGCGTCAACGCGCCGAGGTCGACGGATAAGATTTTCTTAAGCTCAACCGGGGTGATACACACCTCGCAGCGCACGGAGCAGAGCACTTTAAATTGCGTTGCGGTGATATCCAGCGGTGACAGATAGTCATTGAGCAGGCGGTCTTTCTTCTGGTTAACCATATAGATAAGGCGACCCAGCGGAATGATTTCGTTGAAGAGGTCACTGGTGCTTTTCACAATGGTTGCCCTGGCAAGTAGTTTAATCACGGCAGATATTATTGCTCAGGCAACTATAAGTCAACTGAATGCATTTGCTTATGACACGATTTGCTAAAGCGATTCAGATCACTTTTTTGCCCGCTTCGTAGAACGACATATCATCGTGGTGAATTGATTTCGGCGCGAAAATATTACTTACGAAGCGCGCGTAGTCGAAACAGGGGTTTTCACCCTATACTTGCGTGGTTCATTTTTGATAAGGACAACTCAGTAAAATGGTTGATTTAATTAAAGCAATTGGTCTTGGGCTGGTGGTTCTGCTGCCGCTGGCGAACCCATTAACCACCGTTGCGCTGTTCCTGGGTCTGGCGGGGGATATGAACCGTGAACAGCGTAATCATCAGTCGCTCATGGCCTCTGTTTACGTCTTCGCGATCATGATGGTGGCGTACTACGCCGGACAACTGGTGATGAACACCTTTGGGATCTCCATTCCCGGCCTGCGCATCGCCGGTGGCCTGATTGTTGCTTTTATCGGCTTCAGAATGCTGTTCCCGGCCCCGAAAGCGACGCATGCCAGCGACGCGCAGGACACGCTTGAGGAGATGCAGGATAAAGAAGCACCGAACATCGCCTTCGTGCCGCTGGCCATGCCAAGCACTGCGGGTCCGGGTACGATTGCGATGATTATCAGTTCCGCCTCGACGGTGCGCAGCGGCTCTGACTTCCCGGACTGGGTAATTATGATTGCACCGCCGCTGATATTCGCCCTTATCGGCGTGATCCTGTGGGGTTGTCTGCGTAGCTCGGGCGCGATTATGCGCTGGGTGGGCAAAGACGGTATCGAGGCGATCTCCCGTCTGATGGGCTTCCTGCTGGTCTGCATGGGCGTGCAGTTTATTATCAACGGCGTGCTGGAAATTATTCAGACCTATCCGTCATAGCCAAACCGGGCGGCGTCCTGCCGCCCGGACTTTTCTCTAACCGTGATGCGGCTGCTCTTCCAGCGTGACCGGCCATTTGCGGAAGATCAGCACCGACCAGATTAACGCCGCCAGCGCCGGTATCGCCCCCAGATAGCCAATCGACGCCATCGAAATATGCAGGCTGATCTGATTCCCCACCAGCGCACCCGCGCCAATCCCCAGATTGAAAATCCCGGAGAAAAGCGCCATCGCCACGTCGGTGGCATCTGGCGCCAGGGCCAGCACCTTAACCTGCATCCCGAGACCGATGATCATGATCGCCACGCCCCAGACAACGCTCAGCAGCGCCAGGTTCATTTCGCTGCCCGACGCGGGCAGCAGAAGCAGCAGACACGCCAGCAGCAGGCCAATGGCGCTGCTCACCAGCAGGGAGGCGTGACGGTTGCCGAGCTTACCGAACAGCACGCTGCCGATAATGCCTGCGCCACCCAGCAGTAACAGCAGGATAGTGGCGAAACGGGCGCTAAACCCGGCAACCGTCTGCACAAACGGCTCGATATAGCTGTAGGCGGTGTAGTGCGCCGTCACAACCACCACCGTCAGCAGATAGAGGCTCATCAGCGCCGGACGACGCACCAGCAGCGGCAGGCTTTTCAGCGATCCGGAGTGTTCGCTCGGCAGTTTCGGCAACAGTTTAATCAGGCACAGCAGGGTGAACAGCGCCCCAAGGCCGATAACGAAAAAGGTGGTGCGCCAGCCGAACATCTGCCCGACGATGCGCCCGAGCGGCAGGCCGAGCACCATCGCCAGGGCGGTGCCGGTCGCCAGCAGGCTCAGCGCCTGGGCGCGCTTCCCGGCCGGAGCCAGACGAATGGCCAGCGAGGCGGTAATTGACCAGAAAATCGCGTGGGCAAAGGCAATGCCGATCCGGCTAATCACCAGCACGCTAAAGTTCCAGGCCAGGAACGACAGAACATGGCTGGCGATAAACAGCACGAACAGCCCGATCAGCAGCTTGCGGCGTTCGATCTGGCTGGTGAGCAGCATAAAGGGCAACGACATCAGCGCCACGACCCATGCGTAGATGGTGAGCATGATCCCCACCTGGGCGGTCTCCATGCCGAAGCTGTTGGCGATATCCGAGAGCAGGCCGACGGGAACAAATTCCGTGGTGTTGAAGATAAACGCGGCAACGGCGAGCGTCACCACCCGTAGCCATGCGACCCGGCGGGAAACTGTGTTGGTTGTCATAGGGATGTCCGGGATTGATTACGTAAATGAGGTGTGACGATCTTAAAACCTTCCCTGGTGGAAATACAATCATTTTGTGATGCAGATCTCACTGTGATGGCGCAGTAATCGCTGGTGAAATCGGTTCTTTTCCATGAATATAGGATGCAACATAACGTTAACAACAGGTAAAGCGATGCAGGATATCGAGTTTTTTCTGGTCGATGCGTTCAGCGATGGCGCATTTGGCGGTAACCCGGCGGCGGTGTGTCCGTTGCCGGAGTGGTTGCCGGACGAAACGCTGCTGAAGATGACGCAAGAGCATAACCAGTCGGAGACCGCTTTTTTCGTGCGCCATAAAGGCGGCATCGAACTGCGCTGGTTTACCACCCACGGCGAGGTCAATCTCTGCGGTCACGCGACCCTGGCCACCGCCTGGGTGCTGTTCAACGAGATGGACTATCCCGATACCCGGATCCATTTTGATACGGCGTCCGGCAGGCTGACTGTCAGCCGCGACGGCGACTGGTTAACGCTCGATTTCCCGGCCTGTCCGACGCAAGTACAGACTCCGCCGCCAGAGATGCTCCGCGCGCTGGGGATAAGCCATTACGTCGAGGCCCGCAAGGGGCGCGCCTGGGTGCTGGTGCTGGAAAACCGCGAGCAGGTAGAGGCGGTAGCGCCGAATATCCACGCCATGACGCCGGGCGAGCATAAAGTGTCGATCACCGCCCGGGGCGAGGGCGAGTACGATTTTGTCAGCCGCTTTTTCTCGCCGGGCGTGGCGCTGTGGGAAGATCCGGTCACCGGCTCGGCGCACACCATGCTGATCCCGTACTGGAGCGAAAAGCTCAACAAAACATCGCTCTTTGCCCGGCAGGTCTCTGCCCGGGGCGGCGACGTGCGTTGTGAACTGAAGGGCGACCGGGTGCTGATGAGCGGCAAGGCATCGCTGTATATGAAAGGTCATCTGTTTTTGCGCTAAATAAGGGTTAACCCAATGAAAGAGATCGAATTCTATCTGGTCGATGCGTTTAGCGACCGCGCGTTTGGTGGGAATCCCGCAGCCGTTTGCCCTCTGGAGGCCTGGCTGCCGGATGACGTTCTGTTGAAGATGGCACAGCAGCACAACCAGTCGGAAACCGCGTTTTTTGTGCGCACCGACACCGGCTTTGAACTGCGCTGGTTTACCACGCAGTACGAAATCAACCTCTGCGGTCACGCCACGCTTGCCAGCGCGCACGTGATTTTTGAGTATCTCGACTACCCGCAGACCGAGATTGTCTTCTCCACCCGCTTTGTGGGCGACCTGAAGGTCAAGCGCAGCGGCGACTGGCTGACGCTGGACTTCCCGGCGTGGGGCTGCGAGCCGGTCGCTAACCCGCCGGAACTGCTGTTCAACACCCTGGGTATCCGCGAGGCGAAAGAGGTGCGGGTAGGGCGCGATTACCTGGTGGTGCTGGAAAACCAGCAGCAGGTCGAGGCCTTAAACCCGGATATCGACGGCATGATGCCGCTGGGCAAGATGGTCTGCGTTACCGCGCCGGGGGACGAGTATGATTTTGTCAGCCGCTTCTTCTGTCCGGGCGAAGGGGTGGCGGAAGATCCGGTCACCGGCTCCGCCCACAGCATGCTGATCCCATACTGGAGCGAGAAGCTGGGTAAAACCGCCATGCTGGCGCGGCAGGTTTCTCCCCGCGGCGGGGATCTGCGCTGCGAGCTGAAGGGTGACCGGGTGTTGATCGGCGGCCAGGCGGCGCTCTATCTGAAAGGCACCGTGTTCCTGCGGAGATAAAAGCAAAACGGCAACGCAAGTTGCTGTTTTTAGTGTTTGCACCCTCGGACCAAAGGAGAGGGCCGGGGTGAGGGCACCAGGCCGCACAACACCCCTCGGCATCGCCCGGCGGCGCTGCGCTTGCACGGGCCTAGGATTTTGTAGGCCGGGTAAGGCGCAGCCGCCACCCGGCAAACAGGCCGCACAACTCACCCCAACGACGCCCCTCCGCACAGCACCAGCTCCTGCCCGGTGACGGGCGCGGCATCGGCGCTCAGCAGATAACTCACCATCGCCGCCACCTCTTCCGGGGCGATTAATCTCCCCATCGGCGGTACTTTTGGCGGGGACGTTTGCCGTCCGGGGGCGCTCAGCATCGGGGTCTGGGTCGCACCCGGAGCCACCACGTTGGCGGTGATCCCGCGCGGAGCCAGCTCCGCAGCCCAGCTGCGCACCATCCCCACCAGCGCCGCTTTGGTGGCAACATACTGCGAACGACCCGCTGCACCCCGGGAGGTGCGGCTGCCGATGGCCACCAGCCGTCCGCCCGCGCTCATCCGCGGCGCAAATTGGTTAAACAGGATCTCGGCGGCGTGAATATGCAGCCCCCACAGGCGGCCACTGACCACCGGATCCAGCTCCCCGAGCGGGGCGGCGGCCATCATTCCGGCGGCGTGAACAATCGCCTGCGGCACCGGAAGCGCATTCAACGCAGTCGCAAGCGTGACAGTGTCACTCAAATCCAAGCTCAGGCTGGTGAAATTCGGATGCGCATTATCCACTCCGCGGCGGCTTAACCCCGTGACCTGCCAGCCCTCGGCCAGCAGGCGCTTCACGATGGCTTCGCCGATACCGGAACTGGCACCCGTGACGATGGCAGTGCGCATATCACACCTCCAGCAGCGCGCGCGGCACTTTGAATACCGCCTTGCGCACGGTCATCGGGGCATCAGCCGCACACAGCGCCTGATGCGGCTCGCCGGGCAGAAATACCGCGAAATCCCCGCGCTTCAGGGTAATGCTCACCGGATGTACCGCCCCGGGGGCGATATAAAGATCCGGCTTGCGCTCTTCGTCGCCCTCCTGCGCCAGGGACTGCATTCCGGCGTTGATGATTTCCACACCCGCCACCACCACCTGAATATCCGCCCACTGATGATGATATTCCGTATGGCGCTGCGCCTGCGGCTGGGTCTGCGCCGGGCCGATATGGCAGAACCACGGACAGCCTTCCGGCTGCCAGCGTCCGTCATCCCGGGCGGCCAGCGCCGCCAGAGAGCAGTCCGGGCGATCGAGTATCTCACGCAGAGCGGCGGGGAGCCCTGCCAGCGGCAGGGCGTTAAGGTGTCCGATAATCACCGTTGCGACTCCTTTACCCATTCCGGGGAGACGCGCACGTATTTGATCGCCTGACGGAAGTACGTATAGGCGATATGCAGCGACCCGTCGGCACCCTGTTTGATGCTGGGATAAGAAAACTCACGGTTGAGTTTCTCCAGCGAGTTGTTGGTCATGCAATAGCCGTCGCCCTCGTCGAGGTTGCGCTGCCAGGCCCAGCTTTTCCCGCCGTCGGCGGAAATCGCCACGGTCATTGGCGCGCGCGGTGCGCCCCAGAATGCGGCTCGGCCGTTGATGACTTCCGGCTCTTTACGCCCGTCGCCGTCGTCAATCTCGTCGTACAGCGAGGCGCGACGCTCCAGCGCACCCGCCGCACTCATGTGGTTAAACACCAGCGCCAGCTCACCGCTTGCCAGCGTCGTGACCTGAATCGACGAGTTGTTGTTCGGCAGCTCAGTCGGCTCCGGCACAGACCAGCTTTCGCCGTTGTCGAGCGACTGGCTGATGTAGATATTGTCCGCCCAGCGGCTACGGTACAGCGCCACCAGGTGGCCGTTGTTTAGGGCGGTGATGTTCATGTGCACGCAGCCCAGGCTTTCAGGCACCTCGACATCGCGCCAGCTCCGGCCCTGGTCTTCGGAGATTTTCACCGCGCTGATGTCATCGTTGCCCACCCATTTTTCACCCGGCTGTGTGCGGCAGTAAAAGACCGGCAGCAGCCAGTTGCCGTTATCCAGCACCACAATCGGCTGGCGGATAAAGGTGCCGGGCTTATCCAGCAGGGTGGCGATCTCGCCCCAGGTCTGGCCCAGATCGCGTGACTGGCGATAGCGCACGATGGCGGTATCCTGGTTGCCGGAGAGCTGGGCGGTCCACAGCAGCCACAGCACGTTGTCCGGGGCGAGGAACAGCACCGGGTTCTGCTCCGAGCGGCTGGCGTCGTCGGAGAGTTTCACCGCCTCGCTCCACTGGTTGCTGCCGGGAGCCAGGCGCGACCCCCACACCGAAATATCAGCGATCCCTTCCTGGGTGCCGCCGAACCAGACGCACATCAGGGTGCCGTCCGGCAGCGGCAGCAGGTTTGCTGCGTGATTCTGCGGGCAGGAAGAGGGCAGCATCGCCGTTTCCACGCGGCCATCCTCTGGCTGCGGGCGAACAATCCCGTCACGGGTTACGGTTACAGACATATCAGACTCCATTATGTTGAACAGGGGCAGGCGCTTTGCGATCCGCTTTATTCGGGATCAGACGGTCGAGGACCATAATCACCGCCGGGGTGATCAGCGCGATATACATATTGTTGATGCCAAACGGGTCGCCGAGCAGATACCACAGGGAGGTCACGACGCAGGCCCCAATCAGACCAGCGTTCGCCCCGCGGGTGCTCTTAAAGAACGGCGCATAGAAGGCAATCACCGCCACCACCGTAATCGACAGACGAATAGCGCGGGTGAAGAAGGACAGCTTCAGCACCTCGGGCACCAGCAGGACGAAAATCAGCGGCAGGAAGCCAATCAGCAGCGACATCCAGCGGGTGGCTTTAAACTCCTGCTCCGGGGTTGGGTTGCGGTAAGGCACGTAGAAATCTTTCACCACCAGCGAGGCGATGGCCAGCGCCACGGTGCTTACGCTGACGAATATTGACGCAACAAGTGACGTTGTCACAAGGCCCGCCACCCAGGGGTTCATGTCCTGCAGGAAGATAGGCATGGCGTACAGGCTGTCGATCTCCGGGTGGAGATACTTGGCGGCAACGCCAATCACCGCAATCGCCAGGGCGATCGGCAGACAGAAGAAGAAGGCGACCCAGGTGGCGCGTTTAGCCGACTTCACGTCTTTGGTGGAGGAGATAGCCTGGATCACAAACTGGGTGCAGAAGATGGAGCCGATGGTGCCGATCAGCCAGGCAAAGATGGTGCTGGCCCCGATGTTGCCGTCCCAGGTCCAGTAGTATGACGGCATCTGCTCAATCATCGGCGTAAAGCCGCCGGTTTTAGAGAGCGCGAAGCCCATGATCACCAGGATACCGAAATACTTCAGGGCGCTGTGCAGCAGCGTCACCCAGGCCACGCCCTTCATGCCGCCAAAGGCGAAGTAGAAGGTACTGACGATAGCCGTGATAAAGGCGGCAACCGGCAGGTTGACCTTCAGGACGGTGGAGATCGCCGCCGCGCCAGAAACGTAGTTGCCAACGTTCACCAGCAGCAGGGCGTAGATCATGATAATCGAGATGATGTTTTTGGTGCTGGTGCCGTACTTCTCGGCAATCGCCCCGGAGATGGTGATTTTGCCGGTGTTATAGATGCGTTTCACCAGCAGCAGGCCGAACAGCGGGAAGCCGATAGCCGCGCCAATCACCGACCAGGAGGCGGCAAAACCGTCTTCGAACGCCGCCTGGGCGGTGCCGATGGTGGATTTAGCACCGATGTATTCAGACATCAGCAGGATCCCGACGATGAACGCCGGCATCGCCCGGGAGCCTTCCATAAAATCGCCGGAGTTTTTACTGCGCAAGCGGAAGGTCAGCCAGGTGGTAAACAGGATGTAGACAATCACGATGCCTACGATGATCAGGGTATCTTCAGCGGTAAAATTGTTCATCTTTGCCTCTCTTCAGGGCGTAGGAAACCTGGGCACCCGTGGTGCCCGGTATTCTTATGGACGAAATCAAACGCCGGTTACTGCAGTGACTTCGTCACTATCTGGCGGATCTGTTCAGTCTGTTGCGCATCGAAAGCCACCGCGTAGCGGCTTTCACCCACCTCTTCGCCCATCACCTGCAGCGCTTTTTTCACCGCCGCCGGGGAGAAGGCCACTTTATATAAATTGGTACGCAGTTCAGTAACCCCTTCCTGCGCCTGACGCGAGCCGTCGATATCCCCCGCATGGAAACGCGTCCAGATGGCGTTAATCGCCTCCGGGGCGACGTTGGCCAGCCCGGAAATACAGGCCGAACAGCCCTCGACAAAGCCCTGATGGATCAGCGAGTCCGGGCCGTTCAGCACGTCGAAACCGTCGATACCCTCGGCGGCTTTCAGGAACCCGCTCAGGCTCTCGTAGCTGCCCGCGCTGTCCTTAATGCCGATGATATTCGGATGCGAGGCCAGCACCCGGGCGGTTTGCGGCTCGATGGTGTTGCCGGTACGCGCCGGGATGTTATAGAGGAATACCGGCACGCTCAGGGCATCGGCGATCGCGGTGTAGTGGCTGATGAGTTCCGCCTGGGTCAGGGGCACAAACCACGGGGTGATCACCGAAACGGCATCCACGCCCAGGGCTTCAACCTGCTTACCGAGTCGGATAGTGGCCCGGGTGGAGATCTCCCCGATATGTGCCACCACCGGTGCACGCCCGGCGACCTCTTCCACACAGGCGCGGGTGACGGCCACTTTTTCCTCTTCGGTGAGGACGAAAAACTCACCGTTGGTGCCGCCGCAGAAGATGCCGTTTCCCGCCGCCAGCTGCCGCTGGATCTGACGTCTCAGCTCCGGCAGATGCAGGGCGCCGTCATCGGTAAAGGGGGTGACGATCGCCGTCAGCACGCCTTCAATCTTGTTACGCATTGTTCACTCCTTCGAGTTTAAATTTCGGGGAACAGGGTCTGGTAGATGCCCTGTACCTCGGCATGGCTGACCTGACGCGGGGCATTGTTCATCAGGCGTTTTACGTTCAGCGCGGCATCGCTCAGCGAAGCGATATCTTCCCGCGGTACGCCCAGCGTCTCGAGGTTGTCCGGTAAATTGAGGCGGCGTACCAGCGCGGCAAACCACTCAACCAGCGCGTGGGATTTCTCCTCCGCCGACAGGGAGGTATCGGCACCTGGCACCAGATCCCACACCCGGGCGAATTTTTCTACCGCGTCCGGGCGCACCACGCGCATGCAGGGCGCCAGCAGAATGGCGTTCGCCACGCCGTGCGGCAGGTGATATTTGCCGCCAAGCGGATAGGAAAGGGCATGCACCAGATGGGTCCCGGCATGGGCAATCGCCACGCCGCCGTAGTAAGAGGCCCACAGCATTTCGAGCTTCGCCATCAGGTTGTGCGGCTCGGCGCAGGCGGTTTCGATGTTATTCACCAGCTTGCGCAGTCCTGTCAGCGCCGCGTTATCGCTCACCGGGTTGGCGACGGTGGCGGTATAGCACTCGATCAGATGGCAGAGGGCGTCGATCCCGGTAGAAGAAGCAATATGCGGCGGCATGCTGGTGGTGAGTTCCGGCAGCAGCGCCACGTAATCCGGCAGCAGAACCGGGGAGATAATGCCGACTTTGGTGCTCTGCTCGGGAATGGCGAGGATGGCGTTTGGCGTGGCTTCGGAGCCGGTACCGGCGCTGGCCGGGATCAGCAGCGACGCGAGGCGCTCGGTCGGTTTTTCACCCGCCAGCAGGGCATCCAGCCCCGGTGATGCCGGATGACACAGCACGGAGAGCAGCTTCGCCACATCCAGTACGCTGCCGCCGCCCACGCCCACTACCAGATCAAAGGCGGTATCGTCGAACTCCGCCAGCAGGGCGCGGACGTCGTGATGCGTTGGCTCCGGCGGCACGCTCTCAATCACGCTGAGGCTACGGTTGTCGGCTTCCAGCAGGGCGCGGATGGCGCGGGCGGCGTCCAGACGGGCGATATTGCCGTCGGTGACCAGTAAAAGGCGCGTCTTACCTGCCAGCAGTGGTGCAAGGGCCGGGATCGCACCCGCACCGCTGATAATCGTACTGTTAATGGTTAACACTTTGCTCTCCTGTTGCTGCGTCTGTGATTGATTTCGCTCAACGCAGCCAATCACAGTCATCGTGTGTCTAAATTTATAATTTATTCGTAAACCGAATAACTTGATCTTGCTCACATATAATCAATCATGATTGAATATAATCATTAACAGGAAATGCAAACCTCTGGGGATGAAAGTGAATAACCTGAACAGAGACATCGTGGTGATTGCCGACGACTTTACCGGTGCCAACGATGCGGGTGTGAGCCTGGCGCTTAGCGGCAAAAAGGTCAGCGTCGCCTTTAAGACACCCTTTACCGACGACACCGATGCGCTGGTTATTAATAGCGATAGCCGGGCGATGAAGGCATCAGAGGCCGCTGAAAAACTGGCGCAGTATGCCGCCGACGTTCACGCCGCTCACTGGCTTATCAAGAAAATTGACTCGACCCTTCGCGGCAACCCGGGCGCTGAGGTTGAGGCGCTGCTCAGGCTCAGCGGTAAACGGCAGGCGATTATCGCCCCGGCGTTCCCGGCGGCCGGGCGCACCACGGAAAACGGCGTCTGCCTGGTGAAGGGGGTGCCTGTTACCGAAACCGAATTTGCCAGCGACCCGAAAACCCCGGTGCGCCACGCGCAAATCGCGGCAGTGCTGGCGGAACAAACCACGCTTGCAAGCCGGGTGATCACCCCTGAACAGCTTGCGGCAGCCCTGGAGAGCGATGCCCGGTTAGTGATTGTGGATGCCCGCAGCGACGAAGAGCTGGATCGGATTGTCGCTGCGGCGTTTGCCCGGGATGAGCGCCCGCTGCTGGTGGGCTCTGCCGGGCTGTGCGATGCCCTGGCGCGCCGTCTTGCCACCCCGCGCCAGCTGCTGGCGGTCATCGGTTCGATGAGTGAAATCGCTCAGCAGCAGATCCAGCGCGTGCGCGGTCAGGACAATGTCAGCACGGTACTAATAGATATCAATGATGTGTTTAACGCGGCGATGGACGGATACCAGCAGCAGATCGCGGCGGCGCTGGCGGCAGGCCAGCACTGCGTGGTGCATACCTGCGCCGATACCCAGGCCCGTCATCAGATAGACGCGCTATGCGAGCAGCGCGGGTTAAGCCGCGCCGCGCTGGGGGAGACCATAAGCGCGTTTCTCGGGGAGCTGACGCGTAACGCCTTGGAAACCAGCCGTCCGGCGGCGCTGTATGTCTCCGGGGGCGACGTAGCCATGGCGGTCGCCAGCACGCTTAACGCGCAAGGTTTTGCCATAACCGGACAGGTGGCCCAGTGCGTGCCGTTCGGTCGATTTTTGGGTTGTCGCTGGCAGGGGCCAGTCATGACCAAAGCGGGCGGTTTTGGTACTGAAACCACGCTGCTTGAGGTTTTGCATTTTATCGAGGAGAAGATGAGTGACTAATATCATTGCTGTAACGATGGGTGACCCGGCGGGCATCGGCCCGGAAATCATTATCAAATCCCTGACCGAGGGCGAGTTGTCCGGCGCGCCGGTGGTGGTGGTCGGTTGCGCCAGAACCCTGCAACGGGTGCTGGAGAAGGGCATCACCGCCCCGGCAGAGCTGCGGGTGGTCTCCCGCGTCAGCGAGGCGCATTTTGGCCCGGCAATCATCAACGTGCTGGATGAACCCCTGGCCGATCCCGAGGCGTTACAGCCGGGCGTGGTGCAGGCCCAGGCGGGGGATCTGGCCTACCGCTGCGTGCGTCGCGCGACCGAGCTGGCGATGGCGGGCGAAGTGAAAGCCATTGCCACCGCGCCGCTGAACAAAGAGGCGCTGCATCTGGCGGGCCATCACTATCCGGGCCATACCGAGCTGCTGGCGCACCTGACCGACAGCAAAGATTACGCAATGGTGCTCTATACCGATCAGCTGAAGGTCATTCACATCACCACCCACATCGCGTTGCGCAAATTCCTTGATACCCTGAACCAGGATCGGGTAAAAACCGTGATTGGCATTGCGGATACCTTCCTCAGGCGCGTGGGCTATGACAATCCGCGTATTGCCGTGGCCGGGGTTAACCCGCACGCCGGGGAGAACGGCCTGTTTGGCGACGAAGAGATCAAAATTGTTGGCCCGGCCGTTGAGGCGATGAAAGCGAAGGGGCTGAACGTGTATGGGCCGTGCCCGCCGGATACAGTGTTTATGCAGTGCCACGAGGGCATGTACGACATGGTGGTGGCGATGTATCACGATCAGGGGCATATTCCGCTAAAATTACTCGGTTTTTACGACGGGGTGAACATCACCGCCGGGCTGCCGTTTATCCGGACCTCTGCCGACCACGGTACCGCGTTCGACATTGCGTGGACAGGTAAAGCGAAGTCTGAGAGCATGACGGTTTCTATCCAGTTAGCGATGCAAATCACACGGGAATAATATGAAGGGATATAGCCGGTTAGAACAGATAATGGACTACCTGAAAGGGCACAATCTGGTGACGGTGGATCAGCTGGTGGCGGCAACGGATGCCTCGCCCGCGACCATTCGCCGCGATCTGATTAAGCTCGACCAGGAGGGGGTCATCAGCCGTACCCACGGCGGCGTCACCCTTAACCGGTTCATCCCTTCCCAGCCCACCACCAGTGAAAAGATGCACCGCAGCCTGGCGGAGAAACACGACATCGCCTGCGCGGCGGCCAGTTTTGTGAAAGCCGGCGACGCGGTGGTGCTCGATGCGGGCACCACGATGATTGAACTCGCGCGTCAGCTGACCCATCTTCCGCTGCGCGTGATCACCAGCGATCTGCATATCGCCCTGTTTTTATCGGAATTTAAGCAGATCGAAGTGACTATTATTGGCGGGCGCATCGACGATACCAGCCAGTCCTGCATCGGCGAGCATGGCCGCCGCATGTTGCAGAACATCTGGCCGGATATCGCCTTTGTCAGCTGTAACGGCTGGGATCTGGAGCGCGGCATCACCGCGCCGACGGAAGAGAAAGCGGCCTTGAAGCGCGATCTGATTGCCAACGCCCGACGCCGCGTCCTGCTGGCCGACAGCTCGAAATATGGCGCCTGGTCGCTGTTTAACGTGGTACACCTCAACTCCCTGACGGATATCGTCACCGATAAACGTCTGGACGAAGGCGTGCAGCAGACCTTAAGCCAGCTGGATGCGACCTTGACCTTAGCGCCCTGAGGGCGCAATGGACACTCGCAGCTATAAGTTAAAAATATGCCGCTCCGTTTTTCTTCCGGCGTTAAGGTGGTGAAAAACGACAAAAGGAGCCTGCCATGTATTCCATCACCTCTGAATCGCCCGCCCATCCGGACATCACCACCCTGATTGCTGCTCTGGACCAGTATCAGAGCACGCTTTATCCGGCAGAGAGCAACCATCTGCTGGATCTGACCCAGCTTCCTGAGCATGCACTGATTATGATGGTGATCCGCGATCGCCAGCTTAACGCCGTCGGCTGCGGGGCAATCGTGCTGAACGGCGACGGCAGCGGGGAGATGAAGCGGGTCTATATCGATCCGACCCATCGCGGGCAGCGGCTGGGGGAAAAGCTGCTGGCGGCGCTGGAAGATGAAGCCCAGAGCCGCGGGTGTCATACTCTGCGACTGGAGACCGGGATCAAGCAGCTGTCGGCCATCTCTCTGTATGAACGCAGCGGCTACCAGCAGTGCGCGGCGTTTGCGCCGTATCAACCCGACCCGCTGAGCCTGTTTATGGAGAAGTTGCTGGTGGCTGACCTTCGTTTAGCAGTGCTATAAACGCCTCCAGCTGCCGGGTCATTGCACCCCGACGCCACACCAGCCAGGTGGTGAGCCAGCGCCAGTTTTCCGCCAGCGGCCAGGCCTCTACCTGCTGATGACCAGGCATGCTTTCCAGCATTGAGCGCGGCATCAGCGCGATGCCCGCTCCGGCAATCACACACGCCAGCATGCCGTGATAGGACTCCATCTCATGGATGCGTCCCGGCGTGGCGCGATCCGCATGAAACCAGCTTTCAAAGTGACGGCGATAGGAACAGTTCGCGCGAAAGGCATAGATGTCGCGCCCGCTGATTTCGGTGGCCCGTTTAACCTCAGGATCCCCGGCCGGTACCACCAGCATCATCTCCTCCCGGTAGACCGGCATGCCTTCAAGTTCGGGGTGGGACAGGGGCCCATCGACAAACGCCGCGCTCAGGGTGCCTTCCAGCACGCCATCAATCATCGTCCCCGACGGACCGGTCGCCAGCGCAAACTGAATGCGCGGGTAGCGCTGGTTAAACTGCGCCAGCGAGGCCGGGATGCGCACGGCCGCGGTGCTCTCCAGCGAACCGAGGGTGAACAGGCCCTGAGGCTCATCGCCCGCCACCACCATCCGCGCCTCATCCACCAGGGCGAGGATCTGCCGACTGTAGCGTAAAAAGTTATGTCCCGCCGGAGAGAGGCGCAGCCGCTGGTTCTCACGGATGAACAGCTCGACGCCAAGATCGGCCTCAAGCTGCTTGATGCGGGTAGTCAGATTTGACGGCACACGATGCACCTTCTGCGCGGCCTGGGTAATGCTGCCGGTCTGGGCGACCGCGTTGAACATCTCCAGCTGGGTCAGATCCATATCGTTCTCGTTTCGTGAATAAGGTGGTTATTATTATTCATTTTTAAGAAATAGCAGAGTGCGCCACACTAAATCAACACTTAATACACGGAGCACATCATGACGACTTCATCTGCGACCCATGCCCTGTCCATTAATCCGACTAACGGCGAAACCCTGGCTTCCTGGCCTTGGGCCACCGTGACCGACGTTGAACGTGCGCTTGCCCAAAGCGATGCCGCGTTTCGCCAGTGGCGCAGCGTGCCTGTAGAGGCCCGTGCGCAAAAATTAAGCGATCTGGGTGCAGCCCTGCGCAACCGTGGCGAAGAGATGGCGCAGATGATCACCCGTGAGATGGGCAAACCCATCGCCCAGGCGCGCGGGGAGGTGGCGAAATCCGCCGGTCTTTGCGACTGGTATGCCGAACATGGCCCGGCGATGCTGAGCACCGAAGCAACCCAGGTGGCTGACGCGTTGATTGAATATCGCCCGCTGGGCCCGGTGCTGGCAGTGATGCCGTGGAACTTCCCGCTCTGGCAGGTGCTGCGCGGCGCGGTGCCGATTATCCTGGCAGGCAACAGCTATCTGCTGAAGCACGCCCCGAACGTGCTGGGTGCCGCTAACCTGATTGAAGCTATTTTTACCGATGCCGGATTCCCGCAGGGGGTGTTTGGTCAGCTAAATGCCACCAACGACGGGGTAAGCCAGATGATTGCCGATCCGCGCATTGCGGCTGTCACCGTGACCGGCAGCCTGCGCGCCGGGGCGGCGATTGGTGCTCAGGCCGGGGCCGCGCTGAAGAAATGCGTCCTCGAGCTGGGCGGTTCCGATCCCTTTATTGTCCTTAACGATGCCGATCTGGATCTGGCGGTGAAAGCAGCGGTGACAGGGCGCTATCAGAACACCGGGCAGGTGTGTGCCGCGGCCAAGCGCTTTATCGTCGAAGCGGGAATTGCCGATGAGTTTACCCGTCGGTTTGTCGCCGCCACTGCGGCGCTGAAGATGGGCGCACCCGATAACGAGGAGAACTACCTCGGGCCGATGGCGCGTTTCGATCTGCGCGATGAGCTGCATCAGCAGGTGCAGGCGACGCTTGCCGAAGGCGCAACCCTGCTGCTGGGCGGCGAGAAGGTGGCCGGGGCAGGGAACTACTATGCGCCGACCGTGCTGGGCAACGTTACCCCGAACATGACCGCGTTTCGTCAGGAGATGTTCGGCCCGGTAGCGGCCATCACAGTAGCAACCGATGCCGATCACGCGCTGGCCCTGGCCAACGATAGCGATTTTGGCCTGTCGGCAACGGTGTTTAGCGCAAGCCAGGAGGCCGCGGATCGCTTTGCCCGTCAGCTTGAGTGCGGCGGGGTGTTTATCAACGGTTACAGCGCCAGCGATGCCCGCGTGGCGTTTGGCGGGGTGAAAAAGAGCGGCTTTGGCCGGGAGCTGTCGCACTTTGGTTTGCATGAGTTCTGTAATGTGCAGACGGTGTGGAAAGATCGGGTTTAATCCTCTGCCGATGTTTTGCCGGGTGGCGCTGCGCTTACCCGGCCTACGGTTCACCAGGCCCGTGCAAGCGCAGCGCCGCCGGGCAATAACACCGCAGAGGATTCAATGCGGTCTGTTGCCCTCACCCCGTCCCTCTCCCTGTGGGAGAGGGCGCAAACACCAAAAACGACAACCTGAGGTTGTCGTTTTGCGTTTACCTCCGCAGCGCCGCCGGGCGTCTGTCATCATTCTGAAATAGTTCTGTCATTTTCACTGCGTAGACTCGCCCACGTCTAAGTCATTGTTAATGAATAAATTATGAACTTAATGCAAATTTTTCGTCGCATTACTCCCCGGCAGTTTGGTTTGCTTGCGGGGATCTTCTGCATCATCGGGCTCTTTTCCGCGCTGCAAATCTCTTCATCGGTCTTACTTTCCGTCTCCCTGCGCGATGCTCAGCGCAATGAACAGCGTAACCAGATGGCTTATCTGCAACAGGCGAAGGTGGATCAGGCGCGCATCTCCCTGCTGGCGGCAAGCGATCTGCTTAACCGGGCGGGGGTTTACTTTATGCAGGATAAAGAGACCGGTTCGGACGGAAGCTGGCACAGCCTGATGGACGAGGCGCAACAGGCGTTACGCGATTCACAGCAGGCCTGGCAGGCGTGGCAGGCGATGAGTCCGCCGCGGGATGAGGCGCTGCTTAACAGCTACCAACTCTTTTTCGATGCCATCCGCGAACAGGCCGACGGGCTGGTGAACGGCCAGTCGATTGATGCCTTTTTTGCCGTGCCCGCCCAGGCGTTTCAGGCGGATTTTAATGACAACTATGCCCGCTATCAGCAGGCCAGCGCCCAGCGCGCAACCGAGGGGCGGCAGCTGCTGACCGCCAGTCTTTCGAAGCTGCAATCGCTGTTTTTACTGGCTCCGGTGGTGCTGCTGGCTATCGCAGTGGCGGTGTGGTTTGCGATGTCCCGCTGGGTGATCGTCCCGCTGCGTCGGCTGATCGCCCATATCAATCTGCTGGCGGCGGGGGATCTCTCTGCGCCTGCACCCACTGTTAAACGTTTTAACCGCGAGATTGCGCAGCTTGGCGACAGCGTGGATACCCTGCAGCAGGGGCTGCAGCAGCTGGTGACCCAGGTCAGCGAGGCCACTACCTCAATGGTGAGCAATATTGGCTCGCTGGCGCAGGGGAATCAGGATCTGTATCACCAGTCGGCGCGTCAGGCGCAGGAGCTGCAAGAGGTCACGGCGCATATTGCCGCGCTGGAAACGCACGTCGAGGGGAACAGCGGCTATGCCAGACTGGCCAGCTCGCGGGCGGACGAAGCCCGGGAGATGGCGGCAGGCGGCGACCGGATGATGGAGACGGTTAATGCCTCAATGGCGGCAATCGTGGAGCGCTCCTCGGAGATGCGCGGCATCGTGGCGATCATCGATAACGTGGCCTTCCAGACCAACATTCTGGCGCTGAACGCGGCCATCGAAGCGGCCCATGCCGGTAATCAGGGACGCGGCTTTGCCGTGGTGGCGCGGGAAGTGGGCCTGCTGGCGCGCAAAAGCAGCCATTCGACCCAGACTATCCAGGAGCTGATCAACCACTCGTTGCAGGGCATTGAGGATGGCTCGAAAGCGGTCACCCGGCTGGAGGATAACCTGCAGCAGGTGATTGGTCTGGTGGGTAATCTCTGCAGCCTGCTGAATGAGATCTCCGTTGCCACCCTTAGCCAGGGCGACAGCATTCACCGTATGACCAATCAGCTGCAGGCGCTGAATCAGGTGGCTCGCCAGACCGATGCGCTGGTGAATACCGCCTCAGAGGCCTCTCAGCGGCTGCATGATGAGTCCGGTCTGCTGTTGCAGGCCGTCTCGCGGTTCCGACTTCCTGCCTGACGTCATCCATAAGCCTCTGTTATACTCGCAGGCCGTTTTTGGCCTGTGAGCAAGGAGCAACCGATGGCTGCGAACATCACTAATCAGATGCTGGACGCCATTCTGGCGCAAGTACGTCCTCTGTTGGGCAAGGGCAAAGTGGCCGATTACATCCCGGCGCTGGCCTCGGTCAACGGCAACAAACTCGGGATTGCCATCAGCACCGTGGACGGACAACACTTTCAGGCCGGGGATGCCACAGAGCGTTTCTCCATCCAGTCGATTTCCAAAGTCCTGAGCCTGGTGGCGGCCATGCGCCAGTATGACGAGGACGAGATCTGGCAGCGGGTCGGGAAAGATCCCTCCGGGCAGCCGTTCAACTCCCTGCTGCAGCTGGAGATCGAACAGGGCAAACCGCGTAACCCGTTCATCAACGCCGGGGCGCTGGTGGTATGCGACATGCTGCAAAGCCGTCTGAGCGCACCGCGCCAGCGGATGCTGGAGATCGTGCGCCAGCTCTCTGGGGTGAGTGATATCGGCTACGATGCCGCTGTTGCCCGGTCCGAATTCGAACACTCGGCGCGCAATGCGGCGATCGCCTGGCTGATGAAGTCGTTCGGTAATTTCCATAACGACGTGCCGACGGTCCTGCAAAACTACTTCCACTATTGCGCCCTGAAGATGAACTGTGTCGAGCTGGCGAACACCTTTCTGTTTCTGGCCGCCCAGGGTTATGCCCCGCATCTGTCTGAGCCCGTCGTGACGCCGATGCAGGCCCGGCAGGTCAATGCCCTGATGGCGACGAGCGGAATGTATCAGAACGCCGGTGAGTTCGCCTGGCGGGTGGGGTTGCCGGCTAAATCGGGGGTCGGCGGCGGGGTGGTGGCGATTGTCCCTCACGAGATGGCGATTGCGGTCTGGAGCCCGGAGCTGGACGAAACGGGGAACTCCCTGGCGGGTGTGGCGGTGCTGGAACATCTCACCCAGCAGCTGGGACGTTCGGTCTATTAAGCCGCTGTGCCGTTATGTTGACGGCACAACCAATAAGCAGAGCTAAAGGGATGATGATCGTTATCCCATTAATGTGATATAAATTAATGCCAAACTTTTAACATTCATCCGCGCGGATGCTAACTCAGTGTTAAAAGCAACCCTACGGATTGAAATTGCATGCCTTCTGCTAACACCAGAACATTCACATTATTTGACCCGCAATCCCCGTTCCGAAATGCAGCGGGTATATTTGTATTAACCACGCTGTTCTATTTTATTGGCGCGCAGCTGCGTCTGGTGGAATCCCTGTCGATGTTCTGGCCGCTGAATGGCGTGATGGCGGGCCTGTTTGCTCGTTACGCTTACCTGAACCGGCTGCACTATTACGCAGTATCCTATATTGCCATGCTGCTGTATGACCTTATCACCACCAACTGGGGCATTACCTCGCTGGGTATTAACCTGTCGAATATGGTGTTTATCGTTATTGTTGCCCTGCTGGTCCAGCGTGATAAACGGCTAAAAAATACCACTCCGGATCCGGTGAATGCGCTGAGGCTGTTTAACTATTGTCTGCTGGCCGCACTGCTGTGTGCTCTGGTCGGGGCGGCAGTGTCGGGCGGGGTGGACAGTCGCGACTTCTGGCCACTGGTCGCCGACTGGTTTAGCGAACAGTTCTCCACCGGGGTGTTAATCGTGCCCTGCATGCTGACCATCACCTGGCCCAGGTTCAACCGGGCTATGCGTGCCGATCACCTGATGCCGGTCGTTGTGCTGATCGTCTCCGTCGTGGCCTCGGTGGCGATCGGCGGGGCCGGTGCGCTGGCGTTTCCGATGCCGGCGCTGATCTGGTGTGCGGTGCGCTATTCGCTGCCGGCCACCTGTCTTCTGACCTTTGTTACCGGCGCGGTGGAGATCACCCTGGTCGGCAACGCCATTATTACCATTGTGGCGACGACGCCGATCACCACGCCGATGATGTTCTCGGCCAGGCTTGGGATCGCCACCATGGCCATCTGTCCGGTCATGGTGTCGGTGAGCATGGCGGCCATCAACTCGCTGATCCGCCAGGTCTCCCTGCGCGCCGATTATGACTATCTGACCCAGGTTTACTCCCGCTCCGGGCTCTATGAGGCGCTTAAAAACAGTGAAGGTAAGCGCAGTAGCCCGCGTCTGACGGTGATGCTGCTGGATATCGACTATTTCAAAAGTATCAACGACAACTATGGTCACGAGTGCGGTGATACCGTGCTGGCCGCCTTTGCCCGCAAAGTGCAGGAGACGGTGGGTAGCGAAGGGCTGGTGGCGCGGATGGGCGGTGAGGAGTTTGCGGTGGTGGTCAATTCCGCTTCCGCAGAGCGGGGATACGCCCTGGCGGAACGTATCCGCACTACGGTTGAACAACATCCGTTCGACTGGCGCGGTCAGTCGCTGTTTTTAACCGTCAGTATTGGTCTGGGCAGTGGGAAATCGGAGCCGTCGCAGCTGACGGACGTATTTAATCGTCTGATGACCGAAGCGGATGATTATCTGTATCGTTCGAAAAAAGCAGGCCGAAATCGTACCAGCGCCCGAATGACAGAGATAAAAACTGCCGAACAAAACGCAACGGCTACGGAACAGTTGTAAACGTTTGCATGCTCATGGGACGGGCACCTGCCATATATTTACAAAACTGATAAATGCCTTGATACGCATTTTCATCGTCAATAATATAAAGGGGTGATTATATCGGAAAATTCGTGTGATGAACGGAACTGACAGACTCAGTAAACCCCCTCGCGTGCCTGGCAGTCGGTTTATCAAACGCATGTATCTGATGCGAGTGCTTGGAACCTTTCTCTGCTTTTTACCTATCCTCTCTGTCCTGCTGGAACAGCAACGTTCAGGCTGGCTTATAGGTCTTCTGGCGGTCAACGCTTTTGTCTGGCCGACGCTGGCCTGGTGGCGCGCCCGGCGCTCACCCTCGCCGCTGCGTACCGAACATCAGAACCTGGTGTTTGACGCCGGGGCAGGCGGCTTCTGGATCGCCATGATGGCGGCCAACCCGCTGCCCTCTGTCACCATTGCCACGATCTTACTTGCCGACCGGCTGGCGGCGGGTGGTTTCCCGTTGATGAAAAAAGCCGGTGCGGTGATGCTGGCGGTGTTTATGGCCAGCTGGCTGACCCAGGGGATGGCGCTGGTGCCGTGGGTTTCCCAGCGCACTATGTACGCCACGCTGCCGCTGATTGGGATCTATACCGTGGCGCTGAGCGTGCTCACTAACAGCATCGCCGTGCGGCTGCGCTTTAAATCCCGCGAGCTGGAACGTATTGCGATGATGGATCCGCTCCTCGACATTGCCAACCGACGTCTGCTGGAGAAACGCATCGATCATGAGCTGCATAAACTGCAGCAAACCTGTCGCGATTCGGCGCTGATGTTTATCGATATTGACAACTTTAAAGAGGTCAACGACCGCTTCGGCCATAAGGTGGGAGATATGCTGTTAGTGACAGTGTCACAGATACTGCACATCGCCACCCGCCAGAGCGATACCCCAGCGCGTCTGGGCGGGGATGAGTTTGTGATCCTGCTTCCCAACACCACCCTCGACGAAGCACGACTGGTCGCCACGCGGATTATGGATGCGGCGGCGGTAATAGAAGATGTCGCCGAAGAGGCGGTTCAGTGCACCATGAGTATCGGGATTGCCTGCGCCACCCGGGAGATGGGAAATGTTACGGACTGGTTACAGGCTGCCGACGCCGCGCTCTATCAGGCGAAACGCGACGGGAAAAACCGCATATTTGCCCACTAACCGGCCTCAGGATGCGCTAAGCTTTTAAAAAGCCTGACGTCCGGATGGAGCCCGTATGAAATCACCAACACTCGCCAACAATGAAGCAGAGCGCCTCAGCGCTTTGCGCGAATCCGGACTGCTCGAACCTGAAAAACATCCGGTTTACGACCGGATCACCCGGCTGGCTAAACGTCTGTTTAGCGTCCCGGTGGCGATGATAAACCTGGTGGACGAGCATGTCGTGGTTGTTAAATCCGCAGACGGTGGCGACAGCACCAACCTGCCGAGAAATCTCTCTTTTTGTGGCCACACCGTCCTCAGTAAAACCCCGCTGGTGGTCCAAGATACCCTGGACGATCCCCGTTTCGCCGATAACCCGCTGGTCACCGACGACAACCCGATCCGGTTTTACGCGGGCTGTCCGCTGCACCTGCCCGGTGGCGCCACGGTGGGCTCGCTGTGCATTATCGATCATCAGCCGCGCATATTTTCGCCCGCCGACATCGAGGCGCTCGCAGACCTGGCCGCGCTGGTCGAGGTGGAGTTCGCCGCAACCTGCGCAAGGATCACTGACGACCTGACCGGGCTCTATAACCGCCGTGGCTTTCATCATCTGGCGACCTATGCCATTCGCGCCGCCCGCCGTCGGGCAGAGCCCCTGACCCTGGCCTGGCTTGATCTCGATCGCTTTAAGCAGATCAACGCGCGCTATGGCCGGGCCGATGGTGACCACGCCCTGAAGGCGGTGGCCGGTCTGCTGAAATCCACCTTCCGTGAAGCCGACGTGCTGGCGCGCTACGGCGGGGATGAGTTTGCCATCCTCTTCGCCAACAGCGACGAGAAGGGGGCGTGGATCGCGATGCAGTTTCTCACCGAACAGGCGGCGAGCTGGAACGAGCATGCCGAATATCCCTGGGCGCTGTCGTTTTCATGGGGAGTGAGCGAATTCAACCATGACCGCGACGATCTGGCGAGCTGGCTGAAAACCGCCGACCAGATGATGTACTCCATGAAACAGCAGCGCGGTACCGGCTGTTGAGATAAGAAAATCCTCTGTTAATTGTGCTTGTGTTGCAAAATTGTAACGCGCATGGTGATGCCGTTGATTAAAAGGAGAAAAACGATGTCATCACCTGCAGTCCAGATTTTTTCGCGCGAGGACATTCTCGCGCATCTCCCTCAGTTAGCCGACATCCTTCACAGCTGCGTGACCGGCGGGGCCTCGGTGAGCTTTATGCTGCCTTACAGCCATGAGAAGGCCAGCGTATTCTGGCAAGGCGTGGCTGACAGCGTCGGGCGCGGAGAACGTACCGTCCTGGTGTCGACCAACGCCCAGGGCGAGCTGACCGGCACCGTACAGCTGATCGTCGATCAACCTGAAAATCAGCCGCACAGGGCGGACGTCGCCAAACTGCTGGTTCACCAGAATGCGCGCCGCTGCGGTGATGCAGGCCGCCTGATGCAGGCCCTGGAAGTCGTCGCCCGCGAGCAGGGCAAAACCGTGCTGGTGCTGGACACCGCCACCGGCAGCGGGGCGGAGACCTTCTATCAGCGGGCAGGCTGGCAGAAAGTGGGCGAGATCCCGCGCTACGCCCTGATGCCGGATGGCGAGATGACGGCGACCTCAGTGTTCTACAAGTTCTTATAGATCCTGTCACAATTCACACGAGGTTTGATCAAAACGGGGTTTCATGGTCGTTAAGTTTGATAAGTTATCGTACCAATCTTATCAGGCTGTATGACTAATCATTACAAGGACCCCCATTGTGAACACACTGAACCGTCGTGATTTCCCCGGTGCTCTCTATCCTGAACGTATCATCCAGTTTGGTGAGGGCAACTTCCTGCGCGCGTTTATTGACTGGCAAATCGACCTGCTCAACGAGCATACCGATCTGAACGCCGGTATTGCGATTGTCCGCCCGATTAAAAGCGACTTCCCGCCTTCACTGAGCACCCAGGACGGCCTCTATACCACCATCATTCGTGGCCTGAACGAGCAGGGCGAAGCGGTCAGCGACGCGCGCCTGATCCGCTCGGTTAACCGTGAAATCAGCGTCTACGACCAGTACGATGAATTCCTGAAGCTGGCGCACAACCCGGAAATGCGCTTTGTCTTCTCGAACACCACGGAAGCGGGGATTAGTTATCACGCCGGGGATAAGTTTGAGGATGCGCCAGCGGTCAGCTATCCGGCGAAACTGACCCGCCTGCTGTTCGAACGTTTCAGCCATTTCAACGGTGCTGCCGATAAAGGCTGGGCGATCGTGCCGTGCGAACTCATTGACTATAACGGTGACGCCCTGCGTGAACTGGTGCTGCGCTATGCCCAGGAGTGGGCGCTGCCTGCGGCCTTTACCCAGTGGCTGAACGATGCCAACACCTTCTGCTCCACCCTGGTTGACCGTATCGTCACCGGTTATCCGCGCGACGAAGTGGCGGAGCTTGAAGCCTCCCTTGGCTATCACGATGCCTTCCTCGATACCGCCGAGCATTTCTATCTGTTTGTGATCCAGGGGCCAAAATCGCTGGCGCAGGAACTGCGTCTCGACAAGCTGGCGCTGAACGTGCTGATTGTGGATGACATCAAGCCGTACAAAGAGCGTAAAGTGGCGATCCTCAACGGGGCGCATACCGCGCTGGTGCCGGTGGCGTTCCAGGCCGGACTGGATACCGTGGGCGAGGCGATGAACGACACGGAGATCTGCGCCTTTATCGAAAAAGCGATTCACGAAGAGATCATCCCGGTGCTGGATCTGCCGCGCGATGAGCTGGCCTCGTTTGCCAGCGCGGTAACGGGCCGCTTCCGCAATCCGTATATCAAGCATCAGTTGCTGTCGATTGCCCTCAACGGCATGACCAAGTACCGCACCCGCATCCTGCCGCAGCTTCTGGCAGGGCAGCAGGCTACCGGCAAACTCCCGGCGCGTCTGACGTTTGCCCTGGCGGCGCTGATTGCCTTCTACCGCGCGGAACGTAACGGCGAGAGCTACCCGGTGCAGGACGACGCGCAATGGTTAACCCGTTTCCAGCAGCTGTGGACCCGGCATCACGACCAGCAGATCGATACCACGGAGCTGGTGACGGCGGTGCTGAGCGTCAGCGAGCACTGGGAGCAGGACCTGACCCAGGTGAACGGGCTGGTAGACCAGGTTGCCCGCGATCTGGATGCCATTCTGCTGCAGGGCATGCGTGCCGCCGTAAAACCGCTGTGCTAAGGGCCTGATTCCTGCACCTACGATTCCCTCTCCCCTTTGGGGAGAGGGTTAGGGTGAGGGGGAACCACCGCACCAGCCTTAACTTTCTTTTACCCTTTATAGTTACAACATACTGTAACTCACTTTCCATATCCCACACTTCAACTCCGTGCGGCCTGTCTCCAGCCTCACAAAATGTCATCATTTTTTAACACTCTTGCAACCGTGACCCCGATCACGTTTAATAGTCACGCTCTTTTTTTCCGATGAAGCTGACTATGATCGTTCGACCCCAACAGCACTGGTTGCGCCTTATTTTTGTCTGGCACGGTTCCGTGCTGACCAAAATCTTCTCCCGTTTGTTCCTCAACTTCTTGCTCTCCATCGTGGTGATCCTGATGTTGCCCTGGTACACCTCGCTGGGCATCAGGCTGACGGTTGCACCGTTCAGCATTCTTGGGGTTGCCATCGCCATCTTCCTCGGTTTTCGCAATAACGCCTGTTACGCCCGCTATGTTGAAGCGCGGCAGCTGTGGGGGCAGTTGATGATTGCCTCGCGCTCCCTGTTCCGGGAGGTGAAAAACACGCTACCGGACGACCCGGCGTTAGGGGAGTTTGTTCGTCTGCAGATCGCTTTCGCCCACTGCCTGCGCATGACCCTGCGCAAACAGCCGCAGGCCGACAAGCTTTCAACGTACCTGTCGCCTGAAAACCTGCGCGTGGCAATGGATTCCAGCTCGCCCGCGAACCGCATTCTGCTGATTATGGGCGAATGGCTGGCGGTAAGACGCCGCAGCGGTGAGCTGTCGGATATTCTGTTCCACAGCCTGAACATTCGTCTCAATGATATGTCCACCGTGCTGGCCGGCTGCGAGCGCATCGCTAACACCCCGGTGCCGTTTGCCTACACGCTGATCCTCCACCGCACGGTCTATCTGTTCTGCATCATGCTGCCGTTCGCGCTGGTCAGCGACCTGCACTACATGACGCCGTTTGTTTCAGTCCTGATCTCCTACACCTTTATCTCGCTCGATACCCTTGCGGAAGAGCTCGAGGAGCCGTTCGGTACCGAGAATAACGACCTGCCGCTGGATGCCATCTGTAACGCGATGGAGATCGATCTGCTGCAGATGAACGATGAGCAGGATATCCCGACGCGCAAACTGCCGGATAAGTATTACCAGCTGACGTAACATCATGAGTTAACCGCTCGCCTGCCGGGTGTTTGTATCGCAGTGTATCTGAACGCCATCAGGATACAGCGCCTTGCAAAAAGGGCTGGTTTGCACATATTCCCCATACATCAGGGTGGTGAAATTAACGGGTCAAATACAAAACCCGGAGAGACCACCATGATGAACAAACTGGCTTACTCAACCCTGGCAGTGACCCTTTCTTTCGCTACCGTTTCGGCCTGTCAGGCCGAGGCGGCAGGCACCGACTTCAGCGCCGCATTTAAACAAATCCGCCAGATTGACGCGGGCGACCTCAATATTGGCTATGTCGATATCGGACCGAAAAACGGCGAACCGGTGATCCTGCTCCACGGCTGGCCGTACGATATTCAGAGCTACGCCCAGGTTGCTCCCGCGCTGGCGGCAAAAGGCTACAGAGTGATTGTTCCGTACAACCGCGGCTTCGGCACCACCCGTTTCCTGTCGTCCACCACGCCACGTAACGGGCAACCGGCGGCGATGGCAAAAGATGTGGTTAACCTGATGGATGCCCTGAACATCAAACGTGCGGTGTTTGCCGGTTACGACTGGGGTGCAAGAACGGCGGATATCGTGGCGGCGCTGTGGCCGGAACGCGTGAAATCGCTGGTTTCGGTGAGCGGGTATCTGATTGGCAATCAGCAGGCCGGGGCAAAACCGCTGCCGCCGAAGGCGGAACTGCAGTGGTGGTATCAGTTCTATTTCGCCACCGAGCGCGGTGAGAAAGGGTATGCGGCCAACACCCATGACTTTGCGAAACTGATCTGGACTCTGGCCTCACCGGGATGGAAATTCAGCGATGCAACCTTCAACGTCAGCGCCAGAGCGCTGGATAACCCGGATCACGTGGCGGTGACCATCAGCAACTATCGCTGGCGGCTGGGGCTGGAACGTGGTGAAAGCCGTTACGACAGCTACGAGCAGAAGCTGGCGGCCGCGCCAACCATCAGCGTACCGACCATCACCATCGAAGGTGACAATAACGGCGCGCCGCATCCGGAACCTGCTGCGTACGCCGCAAAATTCACCGGCAAGTATCAGCATCGCACCTTTACCGGCAATATCGGCCACAATCCGGCCCAGGAAGATCCGCAGGATTTCGTCAAAGCAGTGGTGGATGCGGATAAGTTGTAAGGAAGCTATGCTATTTTTTTGCCCATCGCTAAAAAACAGGAGCTTAGGGTGGAGACAACCGATCACATTCTTGTCGTGGATGATGACAGGGATATTCGCGAACTGATCGTCGATTATCTGGTGAAGTCTGGCTATCGCGCCACGGGCGCGGCCAACGGCAAAGAGATGCGCGCCGTGCTGGATAAGCAGGCGGTGGATATGGTGGTGCTGGATATCATGATGCCCGGCGACGACGGCCTGACGCTATGCCGCCAGCTGCGTAGCGGGCAGCATAAAGATCTGCCGATCCTGATGTTGACCGCACGCCACGACGATATGGATCGCATCCTCGGCCTCGAAATGGGGGCGGACGATTATGTGGTCAAACCCTTTGTGGCGCGTGAGCTTCTGGCGCGGATCAAAGCGATACTGCGCCGGTTTCGCACGCTGCCGCCGAATCTGCAGGTGACCGAGGCCGGAAGGATCATCGCCTTTGGCGACTGGCAGCTCGACACCAGCGCCCGTCATCTGCTCGACGCCACCGGCACCATTGTGGCGCTGAGCGGGGCGGAGTACCGCCTTCTGCGGGTGTTTGTCGATCATCCCCAGCGCGTGTTAACCCGCGATCAGCTGCTGAATTTCACCCAGGGGCGGGATGCGGAGCTGTTCGAACGCTCAATCGACCTGCTGGTCAGCCGGGTGCGACAGCGGTTAAATGAGGATGCGCGCACACCACTGTATATAAAAACAGTGCGTAGCGAAGGCTATGTCTTTTCGATGCCGGTCAGCATTCTTGAGGCGAAAGAATGAGGCTCTGGCCGCGTTCCCTCCATTACCGTCTGCTGCTGATCGTCCTGCTGGGATTGTTGCTCGCCAACGGCCTGAGCCTGACGCTGGTGCTGGCCGAGCGGATGAGCAGCGCCCGGCACGTGATGCTGGGGAATCTGGAGGATGATGTCTCCACCAGCGTGGCGATCCTCGACCGGCTGCCGGTAAACGAGCGGGCGCAGTGGCTCCCGCGCCTCGAACGCGGAAACTATCGCTATATTCTTGGGCCGGGCGAGCCGGGTGCGCCACCCGCAGACGCCCGTTCCCGGGATGCGGTGCGAACCCTGACTGAAACTCTGGCGACGCACTATCCGCTGCGCTTCACGGCGGTGCCGGGGCCGGTCTCGCATATCCAGGCCCACCTGACGCTGAGCGACGGCTCGCCGTTGACGCTGGATCTCACCCCACGCATGCCGCCGGTCGCCCGCTGGCTGCCAGTGGTTTTTGTGATCCAGCTTTTGTTGGTGGTGATCTGCGCCTGGCTGGCGGTGCGTCAGGTGGTGCGGCCGTTTACCCATTTTACCCGGGCGGTGGATACCCTTGAACCCGCCAGCCCCCATCCGCAGACTCTCACCGAGCAAGGTCCGCTGGAGGTGCGCCAGGCTGCGCGGGCGTTTAATGCCATGCAGGAGCGCATCCAGACGTCGTTAAAGGAGAGGGCGCAAATCCTGGCGGCCATTTCCCACGATCTGCAGACGCCTATTACCCGCATGCGATTGCGCGTGGAGATGGCCGACCAGCCGGATCTGCGCGATAAGCTGACCCAGGACCTGGACAGCATGACGCGTCTGGTGCGGGAAGGGATCGATTACGCCCGCTCGTCCGGCGTGGCGCCTGAACCGGTGCGCAACGTGGATCTGTATAACTTTATCGATACGTTGGTGTGTGATTACGCCGATACCGGTAAAAACGTGCAGTTTACCGCAGCCAGAAGCAACGTCCCTTTTGCCACCCGTCCGCAGGCGCTGCACCGCATTCTCACCAATCTGCTGGATAACGCGCTGAAGTTTGGTGATAAGGCAGACGTGACGCTGACAATGCGTGATGACAGAGTGCAGATCGCCGTGGAGGATAACGGGCCCGGCATTCCGGAGCATGAGCTTGCGGCGGTGTTACAGCCGTTTTACCGGGTGGAGTCTTCCCGTAACCGGGAGACCGGCGGGACGGGGCTGGGGCTGGCGATCGCGGTACAGCTTGCGGGGCAGCTCAACGGGGAGTTGCAGTTAGTTAACCGGCCCGAAGGTGGCCTTTCTGCACGGATCACCTTGCCATCTGCGTGAATTGCCGGGTGGCGTCGTTGCCTTACCCGGCCTACAAACCAGCCCTTGACCTTGTAGGCCCGGCAAGCGTAGCGCCGCCGGGCGGTCAGGTCGCTCAATGTACCAGACTGTATCCACCCACAACACGCATACACCACCTGACAAAAACCCCCATTCCTCCACACACACCAGACACTTCCCCACGCTGTAATAGCTTCACTATCAACTGGTTTAGTGAGGTGTTTTATGTTTCTCGTCATTGCATTTTTAGGTGGTATGGTCAGCCTGCTCAGCCCCTGCACGCTGCCCGTTATTCCGCTGCTGTTCGCCGGATTTCGCGGTCAGCGGCGGCAGCTCATCGCCATGCTGTGCGGCATGGTGATCATGTTTACCGCTGTAGCGAGTCTTATTACCGTCGCCAGCGACTGGGTGGTTAATGCCACCATCGTCGGACGCTGGACAGCCCTGGCATTACTGAGCCTGGCCGCGCTGGCGCTGATCTTCCCGTCATTTGCCCAGCGCATCGCCGGGCCCGCGTTACGCCTCGGCAATGTCATTAACTCTCACAGTAACAGCGCCCGGGGTATGGTTTCGGCGGTGCTTGCCGGGCTGGCGGTCGGGCTGCTGTGGTCACCCTGCGCCGGGCCGGTGTTGGGAGCTATTCTTAGTCTGAGTCTCACGGACCATAACCCGGTAGCCACCGGTAGCCTGCTGGCGGCATACGGCAGCGGCTGTGCGGTGATGCTCGCGCTGCTGGGCTTTAGCGGGCAGGCGCTGATCGCACGGCTGAAAGCGAAATCGAGCCTGATGGACGGGCTGCGAAAAGCGGCGGGCGTTGCCATGCTGATGTCCGTCGCGTTTACGGCGTTTGGGCTTAACAGCGTCTTTCAGGGGGCAAACGGGGTGGCCGATCGGCTGGAGAAAACGCTCCTGCAGCTGGCGCCCGCCAGCAATCCTCAGCCGACGCTTCAACCGGTGGCGCAGCCGGTAACCACCAGCGCGATGCCGTCCCTGGAGGGCGGTACCGGATGGCTCAACGGCGAGCCCGTCAGCCCGGCGTCGTTAAAAGGCAAAGTGGTGTTGATCGACTTCTGGACCTGGGACTGCATCAACTGCCAGCACTCGCTGCCGTTCGTTCGCGACTGGGCTAACAAATATAAGGCGCAGGGTCTGGTGGTGATTGGCGTGCATACCCCGGAGTATCCGTGGGAAAAACCGCTGGCATCGGTGCAGAAGGCCATCGACAAATGGCAGCTTCCGTACCGGGTGGTGGCTGACAATAACTACAAAATCTGGACCGCCTTTGGCAATCGCTACTGGCCTGCGCACTACTTCTTCGACGCCAAAGGGCAACTGCGTTACGCCTCTTTCGGCGAGGGAAACACGAGAAGCAGGAGCAGGTGATCCAGCAGCTGCTGAAAGAGGCTAAAGCCTGATTACGGCTCGCGTCTGGCAATAATAAACAGCCGTGGAAAGGCCAGCAGTATCTGCCCGTTTTCCTGCAGCGGATACTGCTCCACCAGCAATTGGTGATAGCGATGCAGATAGCGTTTTTGCTCGGCCTCATTCAGATCCTGAAGCCACGGGCGCAGCCCGGTGGCGCTCACCCAGTCAACGATCGCCTGGTGGGAGCTCATCTGGTGAAAGTAAGTGGTGCGCCAGATATCCACCTCGCAGCCCGCTTCGGTCAGGATATCGTAATAGGCATGGACGCCCGCCAGGGATGCGCGCCCGCGATCAGGGTAATCCTGTTCAAACGCCACTTCGCGCATTAAGACATGGGTCGGCTCAAGATCGTTATCCGGCATCTGAATGGCCAGCACGCCGTGCAGCTTCAACAGTGAGACCAGATGCGGCAGCAGCGCGTAGTGATCATCTACCCACTGCAGCGAGGCATTGGCGTAGATCACGCTCAGGGCATGCTCGGGGCGGTAGTGGCGAATATCCGCCTCAACAAAGCGACAGCCCGGCAGCGCGGCCCTGGCCTCTGCCAGCATGGCGGGTGAGGTATCCACCCCGGTTATCTGCGCCGCAGGCCACCGCTGCTGCAACAGCGCCGTGCTGTTGCCCGGCCCACAGCCGAGATCAACCACGTCGGTAACGTCATCCATCGTAATTCGGGACAGTAATTCTAAGGCGGGGCGGGTGCGTTCCGCGCCGTATTGCAGATACAGGCCAGGGTTCCAGTCGGTCATGCAGGCATCTCCAGTTTGCTCTTTTCTGAAGTGTAGATGATGAGGTTTCAGAAATGACAGAAATCCCTTTCTGTCGGGGTTAACGTCAGACGATCTTCTTCAGGGCGACGTGGTAGAGCAGCATGATGGTTTTGCCATCGACGATAATGCCGTCATCAATGGCCTGTAAGGCCTGCTCAATCGGCCACTCCAGCACCTCGATGTCTTCGCCTTCGGCTTCGATGCCGCCGCCTGCGCCGGTACGATCGTCAGGGCGATATTCCGCGATGTAAAAGTAGAGTTTCTCGGTGACGGAGCCGGGACTCATAAAGGCTTCGAACACCTTTTCCACCTGGTCAATCTGATACCCGGTCTCTTCTTCCGCCTCGGCTTTGATGCGCTTTTCCGGCGACATGTTATCGAGCAGGCCTGCGGCGGATTCGATCAGATAGCCGTCGTGCCCGTTGATATAGACCGGAAAACGGAACTGACGGGTGAGGATCACCGTTCGTTTTTCGCGGTTATAGAGCAGGATGGTTGCGCCGTTGCCCCGGTCGTAGGCTTCGCGGTTCTGGCGCTGCCACTCCCCGTTGCGGCGACGCAAATCGAAGGTGTATTTTTTGAGTGTGTACCAGTCATCCGACAAGATTTTGCTGTCGAGAATGCGTACTTCTGCACGTATTGATTGCACGATGCCTCCTGTTTACGTAGAGTAATCATCATAATCTGCACATTCGTGCAAAATCAAGATCGAAACATGCAACTTCAGGAATGTCTCATGCTCACCCGACAACGCAAACAGCTGATCCTTGAAAAACTGAGTACCGAAGGGCAGGTGCTGTCCAAAATCCTTAGCCTTGAATTCCAGGTGTCGGAAGATACCATTCGCCGGGATTTGCGCGAGCTAGCGGCCGACGGGCGTTTACAGCGGGTACACGGCGGCGCGTTGCCGGCGTCGAAGGCGGTGTCCAGCTTTGCCGAGCGCAGCCATCTCGGGATCGATGCCAAAAAGCGGGTGGCGCAGAAGGGGGTTGAACTTATCTCCCCCGGCCAGATCGTGATGATTGATGGCGGGACCACCACCACGGAGCTGGTTCGCTGCCTGCCTGCGGACCTCTCTTTCACGGCCGTTACCCACAGTCCGGGCATCGCCCTGGCGCTGGTGGAGCATCCCCGGGTTGAGGTGATCCTCATCGGCGGACGCCTGTTCCGCCACTCTGTCGTCACGGTGGGCGCCGCCGCGATTGAGGGTATAGAGCGTATCCATGCCGATCTGTTTTTCATGGGCGTGACAGGTATTCACCCGGAAGCGGGACTGACCACCGGGGATTACGAAGAAGCGTGCATCAAACGTGCATTTTCCGGCAGAGCGGCCGAAACGGTGGTGCTGGCGTCGCCGGAGAAGATTAATACCGCTTCGCCATTCCTGATCGGCGACCTTTCGCTGATTAATACCGTGGTCGTTGAAGATGATACCGACAGCCGCTGGGTGGAGGCGGTGGTTGGGCTGGGGGTGTCGGTTGTTAAAGCGTGACATGGAAAAAGATCAGAGATAAATCTATAATATTGTGTGTTAACGCCATAATTATGAGTTAAGAGACAATATAATGGATTTAAACTTCAGGAAGCCCGAGGAGATCGTTAAGTCGCTGAGCGAGCGGTTACGGCAGGAGCGTATAAGACGCCAGTTCACCCAGGCTGAGCTGGCGCAACGGGCTGGCGTAGGGGTCAATACGGTGTCAAATCTGGAGGCCGGGCGTAACGTCGGCTTTGAGGTCGTGGTGCGCGTGGCCATGGTGCTGGGTCTTGGCCATGAGCTGGAAAACCTGTTTATGCCGAAACTGGAGAGTCTGGACGATCTTCGCCGCTTCGAAGTCAGCGCTTCGCGACAGCGAATAAGAAAAAGGAGTCATAATGCCTGATCGTGTCGAAGTCTGGTACGAGGGTTGGGGAGAGCGCTGGCTGTGGGGAACGCTGGCTACCACCACAGCACTAACCCGCCGTCCGTTGATCTTCTTTGAATACAGCCAGCAGGCGCTTGAGAAAGGGTTTGAACTATCAGCACATACTCTTGCGCTGAAGGGTGAAAAACTGCGGCGAAATTTTCCTGAGCATCAGTTAGGTCTGCCTGGGCCAGTATATGATTCCCTGCCAGATGGTTGGGGGATGCTGCTGATGGATCGCCTCTTCAGGCAGCGCGGACTGAATGCGGCGCGCATTGGTCCACTGGAAAGGCTCACCTGGATTGGCAGCAATGCCATGGGAGCAATGTCCTTTGTTCCTGTTCAGGATGAACTTGCGGTGCCCCAAAGTGATATCCCGTTGACTCAACTTGCAGACGAGGTAAGGGAGGTACTGGAGGGCGAAGGCGGGGCATTTTTACATCGACTGCTACAAATGGGTGGTTCGCCACAGGGCGCGAGACCTAAAGCGTTACTGTATCGTGACGCTGCCACAATGCGATTCACCACGGTTCCTGTGAAAGACTATGAACCCTGGCTCATCAAGTTTCCCGCCAGAGGCGAACATGCCGAGGTGTGCGCTATCGAGAAGGTATATGCCCACTGCCTGCGGGAGTGCGGCATTGATACACCGCAAACGGAATATTTTGATCTGCCGGGTGGTCATGCGGCTTTTGCCAGCAAACGTTTTGACCGCGAATCAGGCATGCGCGTGCCAATGCAAAGCCTGGCGGCATTTACCGGGGCAGATTATCGCGTTCCCGGCTCCCTGGACTATGCCACCTTTTTGCGGGCAACGCAGGTTTGTACTAACGATGTACGCGAAAAGGCGCGCGCCTTTGCCCGCATTGTGTTTAACGTCATTTTCAATAACCGGGACGATCACCCGAAAAACTTTGCTTATCTGATGTCGGCTGACGGCACATGGACGCTGGCACCGGCGTTTGATGTTACGTGGAATGAAGGTCCGGGGGGATATCATCAGATGGACATAATGGGAGAGGCGCTGAGTATTCAGAAACAGCATTTGATATGGCTGGGCACGCAGGAAGCAGAGCTTAGCGAAACGCAGGTCAGGGAACTCATTTCCCGCATAGCCGATGTCGGCAGTAGATTTTCTGCTTATGCCGAAGCGCTACTCCCGGGAAAAATTACCCCGGCTACCCGTCGCGCAATCCAAACACAAATTGATGCCAATATAAACCCGCTCCGTTAATCCCAGGAAGAGCGCAGCCGTATAAGCTACGCTTTTGCAGTAACCTGTTCATTACTAAGGACTGCGTGATGCTGCAAAAACTTAGCGTTGTCACCCTTGCCTGTCTGCTCTTTACCGGGTGTATGTCCATGTCCAGTGAAGGCACCTCGCCGGAAGAGAAGAAGTTTCGTAAAGTCGAGGCCGCGGCGAAAGAGTGTTCTGAGATCGTAAAAAACCAGACCATCGAACTCACCGCCGAGGGCAAAGACGCCAATACTCGCTGGACGACCATCGATTACGTGGTGCCTGGTCAACAGGACCGCACCGTGGAGTACCGCACTTCATCGGTGCTGGATAACGGCGAGCCGGGCAAGGCGTGGCAAACCTGCATGTCGGACAAAAAAGCCCTGGTTCCGGAGCTGAAAATATAGGGGCCTGGACTCCCCGGGGATGGGAACAGGTGTCTACTGATACCTGATCCAGCCAACCGGCAGGGGCGCGCGCCTCAGCCGGTTTTTTTTATTTGTGGACGGTGGCGGACTGGTCCTGCAGACAATATGCTACAACACCTTATATGACCTGTACTGCCTGGAGGCACGAGACAATGATAGCGATTGATCTCTCTCACTTCACACCGCTCAGCAGTCTCGGCGGCGGATTGTTAATCGGCCTTGCCGCTATTCTGCTGATCCATTTTTGCGGACGCATCGCCGGTATCAGCGGCATTCTCTCGGGGTTGTTATCGAAGCCAGAAGGGTGGCGCATTGCCTTTTTAGCCGGTCTTATCGGTTCGCCTCTGCTGTATAGCCTTTTCTTTACCTTACCCGAGATAAACGTGCAGACCTCCTGGCCGATGATTATCGTCGCCGGCTTGCTGGTGGGGGTGGGAACGCGTCTGGGGTCCGGGTGTACGAGCGGACATGGCGTCTGTGGGCTATCGCGTTTTTCTAAGCGATCTCTGGTGGCGACGCTGACCTTTATGGTGACGGGGATTGTTACTGCCACTGTCGTGGGTTTCTGGCTGGGTTAAGGAGGCATTATGTTGATGGTGATGGCGTTTCTGTGCGGTCTTATTTTTGGCGTGGGTCTGCTGATAAGCGGTATGGCGAATCCGGAGAAAGTGCTTAACTTTCTCGATCTCTCTCATCCCTGGGATCCCTCGCTGGCGTTTGTGATGATCGGGGCGATTGCCGTGGGGATCGTCGGTTTTGCCCTGGTCAAACGCAGAAAAATGGCGTTTTGCGGGGTGCCCATTGTCCTGCCGACGAATACGACCATAGACAGGGCGCTGGTGGTCGGGGCCATCCTGTTTGGTCTCGGCTGGGGGCTGGCGGGGATCTGTCCCGGCCCGGCTCTGGTATTAACCGGGACGGGCGCCGGGAAAGGGATACTCTTTGTGCTGTCGATGCTCACCGGCATGGTGCTGGTTAGCCGGTTTCGTTCATCCTGACCGGCACCACTCACGCATAGTGATTCTGAGATGTGCCGATCCGTCTGGCGGTCATATATCGCGTCTGCCAGTAAGGGTCGGAAAGATGTGAGATCGCCACACCCTGACTTACCGAGGCGTGCATAAAGCGATCGTCCCCAAGATAAACCCCGACATGATGAACGCCCGGCTTAGTGATAAAGAACACCAGGTCGCCCGGCTGTAGTTCACGGGTGGATACATGACGTCCCGTCCGGCTCTGCTCGAGAGCGGTTCTTGGTAGCTGCAGGTGCCAGGCAGACATCATGACGCGTCGGGTAAAGGCAGAGCAGTCAATACCGCTATGGCTGTCACCACCCCAGCGGTAATGGGTTCCTCTCCACGCCACATACGCCGTTGCCAGTTTATTTTTGACGTTATCAGGTACAGAGCCGGAGTAGGCAATGTGTTCTGTCTTCAGCGGCGTATGATGGTGGCCGGTGGCGGGCACAAATTCGAAGGCACAGGCAAATTTTACTGGTAAACAGATTATAATCAGGGCTTTAATTAACGTCTTCATTACAGGATCGTTTCAGGGCTGGGTTAATTCTCCTTACGTATTGCGCAAAAGCGTCTTTAAGCCCGGTGACGATAAACCGGGGGTAAAGACTGAAATTCGTTAATTATTGTTTTCTGCCATGAACGTCATGCGCTCATTTATTGAGCGATAAAGTACACATAAAATCACCAACCCAGAACCTTTAATGAATCCACTTTTGGACCATTAATCGCTTGAGAAAGAGATCGCTATGAAACTCTATGTATATGAGCATTGCCCGTTCTGTATCCGCGCAAGAATGATCTTTGGCCTGAAAAAGGTGCCTCATGAATTAAACGTGATTATGGAAGGGGACGCCGAAACGCCAACCCGCATGGTCGGCAGAAAGGTCGTGCCAATCCTGCAAAAAGAGGAGGGCGTTTACATGCCGGAAAGCATGGATATCGTCCATTACGTCGACCAGCTTGATGGTGCGCCGGTTATTAAAGGTGAATGCGATCCGCTGATTGACGCCTGGTGTAAGGACAATACGCGTACCGTATTCAATCTGGCGATCCCGCGTTTTACCCGGGCTGATTTCAAGGAGCTGTCCACCCCCGCCGCGCGTGAGGCCTATACCCAACGTGAGATTAAGGCATTTGGCGATCTCGAGGCGTTAATGGCCAACAGTCAGACGTATATCGACACGCTGGTGGATGAGCTGGGTAAAATCGAGGCGTATTTACGCGCCCGAAACGCGATCGGCATTACCGATTTTTATCTTTTCCCGGTGCTGAACTCGCTGACCATTGTGAAGGACTTCCCGTATCCGGACGCCCTGAGCGGCTATCTGGAGCACGTTGCTACGTCCTGTCATGTCCCGCTGTTTACGGATAAAGCTCTGTAGTGAAAAGGGGGCTTGCCCCCTTAACCGAAGGCCGCGAAAGTTTCCGCTATCACCAGGCTTCTGGCAGCGGCCGGTCGATAGAAATCAGTTTTCCACGCTTCATCGTGATATAGCCTCCGGCTTTCAGATCTGCGAGCACACGAAAAACATGCGTACGTGACAAATTCGTCCGTTTGATAATAAACAGCGCCAGCCCTTCGTTCTCTCCTTTATGGGTATTCTGCCGATAGAGATAGCGATACAGCATTGGTTTGATGGTCTGGTAGCTGCTCACCTGACGGCGTTCATTATGCAGATCGATAGTGAAGATCGACATAAAGGTCAGAATGGTCGCTAATGCCTGTGCGCGCTCGGGGTCGCCGTTTAAAAACAGACGGTCGAAATCTTCCCAGGATATTTTTACCAGCTGTACCCTTGCGCTGCTGCGATAATCAAACTTCGCCAGAGGACAATATCTTTCCATCAGACCTATTGGCATCAGCTCGATAGTATTGCCAATATTCAGGCCATTCTCAGGCATTAATATTGACAGCGAACCCTCGGTGCAAAAATAGATAAACCCAGCATCAAAAGCTAAGTTTTTATTTGCTGGAACGGTCACCGGTTCCCCTTCGGCAATTATTTGCGATAACAGGCTGTCAAAATTAAGTTGCTGATAATAAATGTGGATATCCTGAAAATTCACGCTATGCCTCTCGCTGCGCCCTGTGCCGTGGTACGAAGTATAGCAGCGATAGCCCACAAGACTTGAACGGATCTGACGGCAATAAATCATCAGTCCCATATGGGACTATTCACTGAAGCCATTCTCCTTAAAATATCCCTCAATGAGTCCGCATTTGAATTATCCGCCGCATAATATTGATGGCGGTACAAATAATCTAAGAGGCCGTTCAATGAAATTAAATAAAATTGCTAAACAACTGGCACTGGCCGGTGTTTTAACCTCGCTGTCAGTTTCTGCATTTGCTGAGATGCTCCCGCTGGATGCGACACCAGCAACCCGGGAGGCAAATAACGCGCTGTACAACAAACTGCCGTTCAACGATAAAACCGACTTTGAAAACGTGCATAAAGGCTTTATCGCCCCGCTACCGCAGACCGAGCTCAAAGGGCCGGAAGGTAACGTTATCTGGAACCCTGCGAAATATGACTTTGTGAAAGAGGGGGTGAAAGCGCCGGATACCGTTAACCCGAGTCTGTGGCGTCAGTCGCAGCTAATTAACGTGGGCGGTCTGTTTAAAGTGACTGACGGCGTTTATCAGATCCGCAACCTCGACCTCTCAAATATGACCATTGTCGAAGGTGAGAAAGGCATTACCATTATCGATCCGCTGCTGAGTGCCGAGCCTGCCAAAGAGGGGCTGGAGCTTTACTATGCAAACCGCGGTAAGAAACCGGTTGTCGCCGTCCTGTTCACCCACAGCCACGTTGACCACTATGGCGGTATTCGCGGCGTGGTTGACGAGGCTGATGTTAAGTCGGGTAAGGTGAAACTCTATGCGCCAGCAGGCTTCATGGAGGAAGCGGTGTCCGAGAACATTATGGCCGGTACCGCCATGAGCCGCCGCGCCAGCTATATGTACGGTAACCTGCTGAAACCTGATGCCAAAGGGCAGGTGGGCGCGGGTCTGGGGACGACCACTTCAGCGGGTACCGTGACGCTGCTCCAGCCGACCAACTACATTACCCATACGGGGCAGCAGGAAGTGATCGACGGTTTAACCTATGACTTTATGATGGCGCCGGGTTCGGAAGCACCGTCAGAGATGCTCTGGTACGTTAAAGAGAAAAAGATGATCGAGGCTGCTGAGGATGTGACTCACACCCTGCACAACACCTATTCTCTGCGCGGGGCTAAAATCCGCGATCCGCTGGCATGGTCTAAATACATCAATGACGCTATCGAACGCTGGGGCGGCGATGCGGAAGTCATTATCGCACAGCACCACTGGCCAACCTGGGGTAACGACAATATTGTCAAGCTGATGAAAGGTCAGCGTGATATGTACCGTTACATCAATGACCAGACCCTGCGTATGGCCAACGAAGGCCTGACCCGCGACGAAATCGCCGCCAACTTTAAGCTGCCGGAGTCGCTGGAAAAACAGTGGTCCAGCCGCGGGTATTACGGTTCTGTCAGCCATAACGTTAAAGCAACCTACGTCTATTACCTTGGCTGGTTCGATGGCAACCCGGCTACCCTTGACGAGCTCCCGCCGGAACAGGCCGCGAAGAAATTCGTTGAATATATGGGCGGTGCCGATACCATCATGCAGAAAGCCAAAGCCGACTACCAGCAGGGTAACTACCGCTGGGTGGCGCAGGTGACCAGTAAAATTGTCTTTGCCGATCCTAAGAACGCAGATGCCCGCAACCTTGAGGCGGATGCGCTGGAGCAGCTGGGATATCAGGCCGAATCCGGCCCGTGGCGTAACTTCTATCTGACCGGCGCACAGGAATTGCGTAATGGCGTGATGAAAGGGCCAACCCCGAACACCGCCAGCCCGGATACCGTACGTGCGATGACGCCTGAAATGTTCTTTGACTATCTGGCGGTTCATATCAACGGCGAGAAAGCAGGTAAAGCGAAAGCGGTGTTCAATGTCGATCTTGGAAAAGACGGCGGCAAGTACAAGCTGGAACTGGAAAACGGGGTGCTGAACCATACCGCGAACGCACGGGCGAAAGATGCCGATGCCTCCATTACTCTGGATCGCGCCGTGTTGAACAAAATCCTGCTGAAAGAGGAGACGCTCAAGCAGGCTGAAGGGAATGGGGACGTGAAGATTACCGGTGACAGTGCGAAGCTTGATGAAATGCTTGGCTACATGGACAAATTTGAATTCTGGTTCAACATTGTTACGCCGTAAGAGATTGTGCTCAGTAAAGCTGCCTCCGGGCAGCTTTTTTCGTTTGATAATTGAACCTGACGTCATCCTCCTGTGAAGCAGGTATACTCTGGGCTTCACAAAAGATGAAACCGGACCGCGATGAAAGACGATATCCATCAGGACATTACCTTCCGCAAGCTCAGCGTTTTTATGATGTTTATGAGTAAGGGTAATATTGCCCGTACCGCAGAGGCCTTAGGGCTCAGTAGCGTCAGCGTTCATCGGGCACTGCATACCCTGGAAGAGGGCGTGGGCTGTCCGCTGTTTGTCCATAAGGGGCGTAACCTGCTGCCGCTGCCTGCCGCCTGGACGCTGCTGGAGTACTGTCAGGACGTTATTAGCCTGATGAACAAGGGGCTGGATGAGACCCGCAAAGTGGCAGGCGTCGGGCGCGGGCGGTTGCGTATCGGCACGCTCTACTCCCTGACGCTGGAAACGGTGCCAAAAATTATCATGGGCATGAAGCTGCGTCGGCCTTCGCTGGAGCTGGATTTAACCATGGGCTCTAACCAGATGCTGCTGGATATGCTCGAGGACGACGCGCTGGATGCGATCCTGATCTCCACCGACGAAGGTGAATTTGCCGGTTCTAAATTCGACGTTGTGCCGCTGTTTCATGACGATATCTTTCTTGCCGCGCCGGGAAGTGAAAAGCTCAACGCCACGCAAACGGCAGATTTACGTGACTATGCGGATCGGAAATTTGTTTCACTGGCTGAAGGTTTCGCCACCTACGCTGGTTTCCAGGAAGCCTTTAATATTGCTGGATTTGAGCCGGAGATTGTCACCCGCGTAAATGACATTTTCTCGATGATAAGTCTGGTGCAGGCGGGGGTGGGCTTTTCCCTTATCCCCGGGCGTATGAAAAAGGTCTACGAGAATGACGTCCAGCTTCTGAAGCTGGCGGAGCCCTATCAGATGCGCCAGCTGATTTCGATTGTCTATATGCATCACCGCGAGCGGGACCAGGATCTGCTGGCGCTCGCGGCAGAAGGGCGGATGTACGCCCGTGGGCTGGTGGTTTAATTCTGGCGGTTAAGCCGTTTCACCAGATGCTGCACCACTTCAATGCTGTTACGTTCCCGGCAAATCGCATCGCCCTGCCAGCCTGCGAGATGGGTAAGCCCTGTCAGGACGCTGCCCGGCGGCATTTCAATTGCCAGACGCGCGTCGCGCTGGTTGGCAGAAACCATGGCGTCCTGCCACTGGACGGTGCGGGCCATATTAAACGCCAGATCGTCGGCGATTTTTTGCGGTTCCCACAGCACCCGCGCCGTCGAACCGCTCAGATAGGTGCAGTAAGGGCGTGACAACGTCACGGATTGAAAGGCCTGCGCCAGCCTTGCCGCCGGTTTATCCAGCAATGCGCAGTGGGAAGGAACGCTGACGGCCAGCCGGGTGGCTTTACTGGCTCCCGCATCCAGCGCTTTTTGCGCGACGTTCGCCATCTCGTCATCGCGACCGGCGATCACAATCTGCGTTTCCGCATTGAGGTTAGCGATATACGTCTCGCTGCCCGCCATCAGTTTTTCCAGCTGCGAAAGCTGCAAACCCACAATGGCCGTCAGGCCGTAACCCTGCGGATAGGCCTGCTCCATCAGCTCGCCTCGTAACGCCACCAGGCGAAGGGCATCTTTAAAGTCGAGTGCGCCAGCGATCACGGCCGCAGGATAAGCCCCAATGGAGAGGCCGCTGACCATATCCGGTTTGACGTTGTGGGCAATTAACTCGCGGGCCCAGGCGACACCGGCGATCAACAAACACAGCTGAACCGCTCGGGTATGTTTCAACGATGCTTCGCTGTCCAGTTGGTATGTCTCATCCCCCAGAACGGCGCTCACGTCGTTGAGAATGGCTTCACGATCGGGAATATGATGCAGCATGCCAGCGCGTTGCGTGCCCTGGCCTGGAAAGGTAAAGAGGATTTTCATTCTGGCTCCCTGTGCCATGGCGTGGCGGTCAGCTGCGGGCCGGTGGCCGTTTTAAGCAGGACGCGTCCTTCGCGGAGCCACTCATTAAGCGCAAAAGCGCCTGAGGGTGTCTCGACCTGGGTATCGGCGCGGCAGGGCAATTTTTCGGCCTGAGCCTGCCACTGACGCAGTTCCTCGTCGGTCAACGGCTGCGGGGCGCGGATAAGCAAATCGAGATCGCTGTCGGCATGAAGCACAGGTATCTCCGTTGCCAGCGCATATGCGGTACTACCGGTAATGCCCCAGTGCCAGGGCCATGCGAAGGTGGTAAGCAAAATAGCCGCCTGGAGAGGCGGCTGAGAAACAAAAGGCGAGTGCAGGAGGCGTTCGCGTTCAGCCAGCGTTTCCGGCGACATCACGCGGGAAACGCTTTCTGCCTTCACCCATCCCGCGGCGCGTTGTTCGCGCTTCATGCCGCGCACGCCAACCGGAATATCCTGCTGCGCATTCACATCGCGCCGGACCACAACGGGCAAACCGGTATGCCACTGGTTTGCTACCCATGCCTCCTGAATATCAAGGAGAGCATCACGGCTTTTCAGCCACAGTAAGTCGTGAGGGCGCGGTGTGAACGTCATTTTAAATACCTGAAGTGAGTGTGATAAACAGCGGTAACGACAGGATACACAGAACGGAGCTCAACAGCAGCACGGCTTCTGCATCCGGTGACTGCACGCCAAAGCGGTTGCCGAACACCACACCGAAGAAACCGGCAGACAACGCAATCATCAGGATCGCGGTGATAGCCACGGAGCCATGCAGACCAAAGGCGATAACGATACCCCAGGCGATGAACGGCTGGATCAGCAGTTTGGTGACCGTCGCGATCCCGACCATGGCGTTCAGCTTCAGCTTGCGGGCCGAGAGGATCACACCGGTCAGGAACAGCGCCGCCGCGGTTGCCGAGAGGCCCAGAGGCTTAATTGCAGCCAGCAGCAGGTCCGGCATTTTGATACCGATAGCGGACAGAATCACCCCGAGCAGCGGGCCCATCACGATAGGTTTTTTCAGTGAACGCCACATCAGTACCGGCAGCATCGCAAGGGTAGAACCGCTGTTTTCCCCCGCGGCACGCGCTTTCTCACGCTCCAGGATCAGCAGACAGAACGGCGTCATCAGTACCGAACCACAGGCGATAGAGACCGCGACCGACAGAGAGGTGGCAGAGCCTTCACCCAGCACGCTGCCCAGAATAGGCAGGCCCAGTGCGGCATAGTTTGGCAGGGCCACAGTCAGCGTCAACACGGCGGCATCCTGCGGTGACTTTTTAAAGATGCTGGTGGCGGTAAAGTAGATCGCCGCATAGGTGATCCACATTGCGCCCGTCAGCACCACAATCAGCGGAGACTGGGCAACAATACCCGCCCAGGGGGTCTGCACGGTGGCGCTGAACAGCGCAGCCGGCAGGGCAAAATCCATTACGAAAATATTCAGGAGCGACACATTCTTGTTGTCGACCATTTTGGCTTTACCGGCCCAGAAGCCGAGCAGCATGATGATAAAAATCGGCGCAAGGGCATGAACAATTACATAAGTCATAGATCACCTGTAGATAAAAAAATTAACACTGACGCGATGGTTATAATTTTCTAAAAGCGAGTTGACCGTGGGCGCTATGTTGCGCCCGACGGGACCGCTTTCGGCAGGTCTTTTTTTACGTACTTTGTACTGCTCGTTACCAGGCGGCGCGCATTTTCTCACGCACCAGCGCGGAGCTACGGCGATTTTCCGCGCCGAGGCGGTTTGTGAGGCCGGGATCTTTACGGGCATCGGCAATGGCTTTTTGCACGGTGATTTCTACCGTTGCCAGATCCGCATCAGAGGGTGCATCCGGATTGCTGAGGGTCAGCAGATCCGACAGCAGGCCCAGGGTGGCGTAGTTACTGACGTCATAAGCCATTGGCGGAATGGTTGCTGCCAGTTTTTCCAGGGCATCAACGGTACGCAGGGTAATACGTGCGGCGGACTCTTTCCCCATCGCATGCACCAGCACGCCTTTATCGTTGATGGCGATCAGGCGGTTAGCCTGATAACCGTGCGCCAGAAACGCGCCGGACATCGCTTTACCAACGATAAGACCGATCACCGGATGGCCCGCCAGACGCGCTTTGGCATAGGCGCCAGCAGCCCCTGCCAGCGCCAGGTGGATCCCGAACGCTTCCTCACGGCGGCCATAGGCCTGGCTGGGAACGTCGATCACCGCCACAATCGGGCGCTTCACATCGCTGTTGGCATCAGCATCGATGGTTTCATTGACCACTTTGGCCAGCGTCCAGCCCTCGAGCAGGCCCACTTCGCCTTTCGCCGCGCGTGGGTAATGGTTGTTGGCGTCGGGTACGACTGCGATAAAGCGGACGTTTTCGCCGTTCAGCGGCGCATCGGCCACCTGAACGGAAGGGCACAGGCCGCTCATGCGCGGGGCGTTCGGGGCCAGTTTTTCCAGCCAGATGGCGGCGCGGTTTTTGGACTGAGTCATCATTTCACCTCCCCGGCGAAAAGCTGTTTGATTTGCGCGGTATCGGCCTGCTGGCGCGTGTCGAAGTTCGACAAGCGAGCCAGGAAATCGGCATATTTATCGCTGCGGTGCTGAGCCGGAACGCCTTTGGCGATCGCCTCGTTCATGGCGGTTTTCACGGCGTTGACGCCGTCGCCCACCAGCGCATCCACCAGGCCGCTTTCGTAACGAATTTCGCCGCCGGTCATGCTCCAGATAAACGGACTGTCGCGGGAGTCATACTCTTCAATCCCGGCTTCCTGTTCGATAACCTGCGGACCGTTCAGGCCAAGCCGCGCTTCGCGGGTGACGATCAGGTAGCTGCACAGCGCCGCGGCGATAGACATCCCGCCGAAGCAGCCGACGGTGCCGGTAATAATGCCGACCACCGGGGTATAGCGACGCAGATCGACAATCGCGGCGTGAATATCAGCGATAGCCGCCAGACCGAGATTGGCTTCCTGTAAACGCACGCCGCCGGTCTCCAGACTCAGCACAGCCTGCGTCGGGATGCCGTTACGGTTATCTTCGGCAGCCAGCTCCAGCGCCGCCGCCATTTTGGCGCCGGACACTTCACCCATGCTGCCGCCCTGGAAGGTACCTTCGATGGCAATGACCACAGCGGACTGGCCATTAATGGTGCCGCGAGCAACCACCATACCGTCGTCGGATTGCGGAACCACGCCCTGCGGCGCAAGCCACGGAGACATAATGCCTTCGAACGGATCGAGCAGTTCGCGGTAGCTGCCTTCATCCAGCAGCTCGTGGGCACGCTCACGGGCGCGCAGTTCAATAAAGCTGCGATCGTTACGCATGGCTCACCTCTTCAAATACCTGTTCGATACGAATGCGCGCCACGCCAGGCGTTGCGCCGAAATCGTGGATCACCAGCTTGCCCGCAGGCAGACCGCTGGTCAGATTCAGGCGCTCGAACAACGCGTTCCAGCGGCGGGTACTGTTATCCACGGAGGTGGTGATATCGATGCTGAGGGCATCTCCAGCGGCGGCGGTGAACAGTACTTCCATATCACCGGAGCCTACAACGCCTGCCAGCGCTTTGCCCTGAAGGGTACGGCTGGCAGGAAATGACAATGTAATGTGTTCCATAACATCCTCTTTAAAATGAGCAAGACGCGGGCTGGCAAACCCTGTCGAGAAACAGCGTGGCGGCGAGCAGATCGGCGGCACCACCGGGGGACGCGTTAAGGGCCAGCATCTGCGAATCCAGACGAGCCAGCGCCTGACGGCCTTTCGCGGTTGCGCTGCCGCCCGTTGCAAGCACGGCACGGGCACCGCTCTGCATGGTTTCCAGTCCCGGCATGCCGGCACGCGATAGCACGCAGGTGTCGCTGAGCGAGGTCATGATCGCCATCAGCGCGTCAATGTGGGCTTCGCTTTCGCTCGCACCCTGCGCACGGCTGAGCAATAGCTGCGGCAGCGCCAGCGTCATCACGTGGGGAAACGCCTGCTGGGCCTCTTCACGCGCGCCGGGCACCCGATACTGATGGGTGGCTTTCAACCCTTTGCTGAAGAGTTTCGGCGCCGCGTTATCGGGCAGACGGGCGAGGAGGGCGGCGGTATCCGCCATCTGCTGCGCGCTGGCATTGCCGTTCAGCATGGCGGCTGCGCTGACCAACAGGCCGAGCGCCCAGATAGCGCCGCGATGGGTATTAACGCCCCCGGTGGCGGCCATCATCTGCCGTTCACCTTCACGCCCAAGACGACCCACGGTTTCGCGCAGGGCGATGTCGGCAGGACGTTGCCAGCTCTGTCGGGCCAGTTGCAGAAACGTTGGGGTCAGGCTGTGCGCAGAACGCTCCATCAGAGCTAAGGACAAATCGTGATGCGCCCCGTTTCCCCGGCTGTCCACCAGACCCGGTTTCGGGCTTAATCGCGCTTCGTCGATCAGGCAGTCGCGGGCAATCGTCGCCAGCAGCTGTGCCTGACCCTCTGACTGAGTCTGTGACAGGAGTTTCATTACCAGCTCCGGAATTTCGCAGGTGGGTTGTACAGACCGTCGGACCACTCAACCAGATCCGCAACGCTGCTGGCAGCCAGCAGGGAACGGGTGGCTTCAGAACGGCGAATGCCGATATCTTCCGGATACACCACTTTGCCGCTCTTACGAAGTTCCGCCACGCGTTTCGCATCAACGCCAAGACCGATATCGGTGATGCCAGCCACTGCGGCAACCATGGCGCGGCGCTCTTCAATACTGTTTGCACGATACAGGTAGGCGATACCTTCTTCGGTCAGAACGTGAGTCACGTCATCGCCATAAATCATTACCGGTGCCAGCGGCATGCCGGAGGATTTTGCCACCTCAACTGCATCCAGCTGTTCAACGAACGTTGGCTTAACGCCAGCCTGGAAGGTTTCCACCATCTGCACGACCAGTTTTTTACCGCGCTGCATTGGGTCGGGTTCGGTGATCATATTCAGCCATGCCGGTGTAGCGTGACGACGACCGTGAGGATCGTGGCCCATGTTCGGCGCACCGCCGAAGCCGGAAAGACGACCCCGGGTCACGGTTGAGGAGTTAGCCAGGCCATCCACCTGCAAAGTAGAGCCGATGAACATATCGACCGCGTACTGGCCTGCCAGCTGGCAGAACGCGCGGTTGGAGCGCATGGAGCCGTCGGCACCGGTAAAGAAAATGTCCGGGCGGGCACGGATGTACTCTTCCATCCCCAGTTCGCCGCCGAAACAGTGCACGCTCTCAACCCAGCCGCTTTCAATCGCCGGGATCAGCGTTGGATGCGGGTTCAGGGTCCAGTGCTTACAGATTTTGCCTTTAAGACCAAGCTGTTCGCCGTAAGTGGGCAGCAGCAGTTCGATCGCGGCGGTGTTGAAACCGATACCGTGGTTCAGGGACTGGACCTGATGTTCGGCGTAGATGCCTTTAATCGCCATCATCGCCATCAGGATATGTTCCTGCTTGATCAGGCGCGGATCGCGGGTGAACAGCGGTTCGATAAAGAACGGCTTATCGGCGACGACGACGTAATCAATCCACGAGCCCGGGATATCCACGCGAGGCAGGTCGCATTCGTCATCGACGATTTCATTAACCTGGGCGATAACAATCCCGTCACGGAAGGCGGCGGCTTCTACCAGGGCCGGGGTATCTTCGGTACTTGGCCCGGTGTAGAGGTTGCCTTTGCGGTCGGCTTTGTAGCCGGCAATCAGCGCCACATTCGGGCAGAGATCGACGTACAGGCGCGAATAGAGTTCGATATAGGTATGAATAGCACCGATCTCCAGCTGGCCGTCCTGCAACAGCTGTGAAATGCGCAGGCTTTGCGGGCCTGAGAAAGAGAAATCGAGCTTGCGGGCGATACCTTTTTCGAAGATATCCAGATGCTCGCTGCGACCCACGCTTGGCATGATCATATGCAGGTCGTGAATTTTTGCCGGGCTGACTTCTGCAAGCTTGCGGGAGAGGAAATCGGCCTGCTTCTGGTTATTACCTTCCAGCACCACGCGGTCGCCGGGGGCAATCAGTTTTTCCAGGGCATCCACCAGATCGTCGGTGGGGATGACTTTACCCTGCAACGGAAGGGAAGCGACGCGTCGGGCCTTTTCGCTGCGACGTGTGTTCCAGTTCCGGGCCGGACTTTGGCCAGCATTCATTTTTAACCTCCTGATTCAGCAAATCATTTTTGCCTAAATTTATGCTGCATTAAGTCTGCTCCGTAAGGAGTAGTGCATCAATTAAGCTAAGAAACAGATTGTTAGCCTGAGAGTAATGATTCCGTGTGACATTATGAGGGGGCGATCAAAGCAGGATGGTTAAGTATGGACTACCTGCGAGGATGAGAAGATTTAACTTGATCAGGTAGAACGATCGTTCTACCATTAAGTCATGAACAAAAACACGACAAACACCCGAGAAAAAATTCTCGCTACCGCTGAGCAACTCATTTACGAGAACGGTATTCATGCCACCGGCATGGATCTTCTGGTCAAGACCTCAGGCGTGGCGCGGAAAAGTATTTATCGCCATTTCGCCAACAAAGACGAAGTGGCGGCTGCGGCGCTGAACGCGCGGGATATTCGCTGGATGGAATGGTTCAGATCTGAGTGTGACAAAGCGGATACGCCGCAGGAACGCATCCTGAATATGTTCACCGTGCTCAAAGGCTGGTTTGAGTCAGAGGAATATCGCGGTTGCGCCTTCATCAATACTGCGGGAGAAGTAGGGGACAGTGCCGATCCGGTGCGCCAGATCGCCAGACTGCATAAACAGAAAATACTGGATTACGCCTTCGAACTGACCGGGCAGCTGAATATTGAACACGCCTCAACCCTGGCGAGGCAGTTACTGTTATTGATTGAAGGCGCCATCACCCTGTCACGCGTTATGGGTGATTACCGCGCCGCAGATGATGCCCGAAATATTGCTCAGCTATTACTGAAACAGGTTTCGTAAAACAGACCTGGGTTCCTGGAATAAATACTCAATGAAATATCCAATGATGCTGGAGGCTCCACCATGTCTGATGCACAAATTCGTCCGCCGCTTCCTCCGTTTACTCGTGAATCCGCGATTGAAAAAGTCAGGCTCGCTGAAGATGGATGGAATAGCCGCGACGCGGAAAAAGTTTCGCTGGCTTACTCTCTGGATACCAAATGGCGTAACCGCGCTGAGTTTGCCAATAATCGCGAAGAAGCCAAAGGATTCCTGGAGCGCAAGTGGAAGAAGGAGCTTGAGTACCGTCTTATTAAAGAGTTATGGGCATTTGGGGAGAACCGCATTGCAGTCCGCTACGCCTACGAATGGCACGATGATTCGGGTAACTGGTTCCGTTCTTACGGCAATGAGAACTGGGAGTTCGGGGAGGACGGGCTGATGCAGCGCCGTTTCGCCTGTATTAACGACATGCCTATCAAGGAAAGCGAGCGCAAGTTCCACTGGCCGCTGGGGCGTCGCCCGGACGATCACCCGGGGCTGAGTGATTTGGGGCTGTAAGATTTAGATCTTTACCGTGCTCATGCAAGCACATTATGGCTGCAAGATAAGCCAGTAACTGCTATACTGTATGCATACACAGTATAGGGGGTGCAGAATGGCTGTTGAAACAAAATTTGTCGTCGTAAGAAAAGGTGAAGAGAAAATGACATTTGCCAGTAAGAAAGAGGCTGACGCTCACGACAAACTGCTTGACCTTGCAGAAGCGTTCACCGACTGGCTGTTGCAGAGCGGAATGCAGATGGATGAGACGCAGGCTGAAAATCTTGGGCTGTATCTCGCCGAGCAGAAAGAGGCCGTGCAGCATATTCTGCGTACCAGCAAGCTTCCCGATCTCAATGCCGCAACTGCAACAGAGAAAACAGAGTCTGATGTGGAAGGTGGTAAAAAAATCAGAGCCGTCAAAGCTGCCTGATTGCCAGAACACATCATTACTGAGTCTGATGCCGTGAGCGGGAAACTGCTTGCGGCTTTTTTTGGATGGGTATTCAGATGTCCGGGGCAGGGTAAGGCTCTAATTTCTCTGTTGTGTCATTTTGTAGATGTCATCATTTTCACGCTTTCCAACACCAATCACAGTTACCGTGATAATTGCGTCTTCGACACGGTAAACCAGTCTGTATCCTGCGCCACGCAGTTTAATTTTGTACTGATCTTTTCGGCCATGTAACTGCGAAGCCGGAACACGAGGGTTTTGAAGCCGTTCCCGGAGCTTCTTTTTGAACTGTTCCTGTATGGTATGTCCCAGTTTTTTCCATTCTTTTAATGCAGATTCGTTAAATGCCAGCTTATAGGTCATCAATATTGACCTCAATGACCCGTTCATTTGCTCGCTCGTCGATGATACGACCGAGCTCCTCATCCTCAAGAATATCCATAAGCTGAGCATAAAGAGCCGGAGGAACACAGTAGAAAGCGGGTTCATTGCGGTTAAGAATGGCAACAGGAGCACCTTCGCCAGCATTGAAGGTTCCCATTGGGTCGCGTTTAAGTTCGGTGATGCTCGCAGCAGTAGTGGTTAAAATTTGAAATGGCATGATATGTCTCCTGGTTGACGCCTCAATTATAGCGCCTTTAATGGTGCCAATAATAGCGTCCTGAATGGCATCCTGGTGCGAGGGCGTGATTCTTTATTACAGGAGACTTGGATTGAAAGATCCAACAGAAAGCTACAACTACAACCTTAGTGCGCATAATGTATATTATGTTAAATTAGATGTAAGGGTCACTCAGTCTACCAGCCGCAGCCATTCCCTCCTCTGTCCATCTTGCGTTTTCAATCAAGGTGAAATCGAATTCTCCTTTGTTCCAGTATCCCTGCAGAAACGGCTTTTACTTTCCAAAATTTATTTTTAAACAGCGAATAGCACTTCTTGCTCGGTTTACTATAAGTCCGCTTATTATATTTATCCTATCAATAAATCAATGATACCTCAGCGCATCGACCTGCTCTGCGCTCTGTTTTTTTTTGTGCCTCGGGTGTCACCACAATTAAGAGATTTGATATGACTATTAAAAAATTACGCTTCATTTTATTGCTGGCCATTCCTGCTCTGGGCCTCGCGTCTGGCGGCTGGTTTTATTTAAACAGTGGCCGTTATGTCGAAACCGATAATGCCTACGTGAAAGCCGACAAAACCGCGATCGGTGCGGAAGTTTCCGGGCGCGTTATTAATGTGGCGGTCAGAGAAAATCAGCACGTCAATAAAGGCGACCTTCTGTTCAACGTTGATCCCAAACCCTATGAACTGGCCGTCTCGGAGGCCAAATCAGAACTCAATGATACGGTTATCGCGTTAAATACCATCAAATCCCAATACCAGAGCAAACTTGCCAACATCGCGGTATCGAAAAGTCAGCTTGCTTATGCGCAACGTGAAGAAGGACGTTTGCACAGGCTGAACGGTCCGGGATATGTATCTGCTTCCGATATGGATGGTGCTCACCAGAAAGTTTTATTAATGAAGCTCGAAGTTAATATGCTGCAAAAACAGTTGCAGGAAGTGGCAGACAGCTTTGGCGGCGATATTGCCACGCCAGTTGAGCAACATCCGCGTTATAAAAAAGCCCTGGCTGAACTTAATACTGCTAAAAACAACCTTTCCCATGTGAATGAATACGCCCCCTCCTCCGGCAGCATTACCAAAGTGCTGCAAGCCGGGGAATTTGTGCAGAGCGGAACAACGGCAATGCTGTTGGTTTCGGACAGCAATCTCTATGTCGAAGCTAACTTTACCGAAAAAGATCTGGCCCATATCCGTGACAACCAGCTTGCTGATATTAACGTCGACTATGCACCCGGCGTAACCTGGCACGGTAAAGTCAGTAGCATCAGCCCGGCAACAGGCGCGGAATACGCAGTGATCCCGGCGGAGAACGCCACCGGCAACTGGGTAAAAGTGACGCAACGTGTACCGGTGCGTATCCGTCTGCAAACCGAATCGGATAAACCGCAGCTTCGGGCTGGTCTGAGCGCCACCATCAAAATTAATACCCAGGCTGATGCCGGTAGCGCTTCCTGAGGAGGGGCTTATGTCTGATGTCATTACGGCTCCGCTGCCGCAAAAGAAAAGTGCGGACCACCGCATGTTGATTACCTTTTCGGTAATGCTGGCGACAATCATGCAGGCGCTGGATACCACCATTGCCAACGTTGCATTGCCGCATATGCAGGGAGCTATGGGAGCCACGCAGGATCAAACATCCTGGGTTCTCACCTCTTACATTGTGGCGGCCGCCATCACCATGCCTCTGACCGGGTTTGTCTCTGCCCGTGTTGGCCGCAAGCGTCTGTTTGCCTGGTCCGTGGTCGGTTTCACCCTCGCCTCTATGCTCTGCGGCGCGGCGCAGTCTATCGATCAGATTGTCCTTTTTCGTCTGGTGCAGGGAATTTTTGGCGCAAGCCTGGTGCCGCTGTCGCAGTCGGTCATGCTTGATGCCTGGCCAAAAGAAAAACATGGTTCGGCCATGGCGATGTGGGGTATGGGCGTAATGATAGGTCCAATTCTTGGACCTTCACTGGGGGGATGGTTAACCGAGTACTACAGTTGGCGCTGGGTATTCTATATCAACATTCCGTTTGGCGTGCTGGCCTGGCTTGGGATCACCGCCTTCGTCAAAGAAACGGTGATCGACAATAAGCGTAAGTTTGACCTGTTGGGCTTCTTTTTGCTCAGCGTGACGATTGGCAGCTTGCAGCTATTTCTCGACCGTGGTGAGTCGAAAGAGTGGTTCTCAAGCGGTGAAATTATTATTGAAGCCGCTCTCGCGGGCGCGGCACTGTACCTGTTTATCGCGCATATTTTCACCTCGAAAAAACCTTTTATTGAACCAGGAATTTTCCGCGATAAAAATTTCGTTGTCGGACTGCTGTTCAGTTTTGGTATGGGCACTATTCTGCTGGCAACAATGGCGCTGATGCCGCCGCTTTTGCAGGGTTTTATGCACTATCCAGTGATTGATGTCGGTCTGCTGATGACGCCACGCGGGTTCGGCACCATGTTCAGTATGATGATTGTCGGACGTATCGCCGGCAAAGTGGATTTACGTTATGTCATTGCCGCAGGCGTGGTGATCATGGCTATTTCACTCTGGCAGATGACGCATTTCAGTATGTGGATGAGTCAATGGGATATTATCAGTAGCGGTGTGGTACAAGGTATTGGTATGGGGCTGACGTTCGTGCCGCTCTCCACCCTCACCTTTTCAACGCTGGCACCAAAATATCGTACCGAAGGGACCTCTCTCTATTCGTTAATACGCAATATTGGGAGCAGTATTGGCATCTCTGCAGTCACCACGTATTTAGCGCAACAGAGTCAGCGTAATCACAGCATTTTTGCTGAATTTATTAATCCCTTTAATAAGGCCCTGCATGAGAATATTCACCACGGAGCCTACAGTCTGCATAGCGCATCCGGGCTAATGGCGATTAATGGGGAAGTTACGCGTCAGGCGACAGTGCTGGCTTATTATCAGGATTTCCGCCTGATGATGTTCTTATGTTTACTACTCTTACCCCTGGTGCTGCTCTTTTCCAAACCAACACGTGTGGAAGAACCGATTCTGGAATAATGCGTTTTCCCGCCTGCTCTGCTAAGAAAATTTATTTTTAAATGAATTTGCGTTTAGGTCTTCACAATGAGTTTGTTAGCATTTCCGCTGTTTTTTATTCGCGGCAAATAAAGCCGTTTTAGAAAAAGGGAAAAGTAGGCATGATCAATAAAAAAAATATTGTGGCAGTCACCGTCTGTACGTTAATGATGGCCAGTGCAAGTGCGCTGGCTGCTCTTCCGTCAGGTAACAGTGATAATGGCATGAATACGAATCCGGGCTCTGATACAGGTACTCAGGGCACCGGCGGCGTGGTCCATTTCACCGGAAAAATTACTGACGCATCCTGCAACGTCAGCACGGATACCGCGGGTCAGACTGTGGATTTGGGCACATGGGCCGCCTCTTACTTTGCAACCCAAAAAGAGACCACCCGTACCCCTTTCCATATTTCGGTGGAGGGATGCCCTGATTCGGTCAAATCCGTTGCCGTTCTGTTCGATGGTACAAAAGACGCTACCGATAATGCGCTGCTGGGCCTGAATTCCGCCGTAGACAGCGACGGAAATACGGCAACAGGCGTGGCCGTTAAGCTGTACGAAAGCGATCGTAATACTCAGATTAAAATTGGCGATGTCTCCAAAAGCGTCACTCTCGCCGAAGGCGAAGACTCTACAACCCTCAATTTTTACGCAAACTACAATGCCACCGCTGACAACGTCACCACCGGTGAAGCAGATGCAGATGCGAACTTCCTGATGGTTTATAACTAATTTGTCAAATAAGCAGAAAATATTCTGCTTATTTAATTCTCAGCGGAAATCAACATGGATAAGAAAACACTAGCAATACTGTTTTTGTCATTGGGCTGTTCCCTTTCAGCACATGCCGGTGTTGTCATGGGCGGAACGCGTGTTGTTTACCCTCAAGGGCAACGGGAAGTTGCCTTTTCAATTACCAATATGGAAAAAGAGACTCCCTATTTAATCCAGTCCTGGATAGAAAACTTTAGCAGCACCGATAAATCAGCCCCTCCGTTTGTTGTCACGCCAACGTTATTTCGTCTTGATGCTGAGCAAAAAAATACGCTGCGGATCAGCTATCTGGGGACCCCCTTGCCTTCTGACCGTGAGTCCGTTTTTTGGCTCAATGTCAAAAACATTGCGCCAACCAGGAAAGCAAACAGCAATAAATTACAGATTAACGTCAAATCGAAATTCAAACTCTTTTTCCGTCCATCTGGCTTAAAAGGTGATGCCGCTCTGGCCTATAAGCAGCTGAAATTTACCTGCTCCGGTAACAGATTGACCGTGAAAAATCCTTCGCCATGGTTCGTCTCCTTTTATCGAGTCAAGGTGGGTAATACAGAATTAAACGATCCTGGGATGGTGGATCCGTTTGCCGAGCGTAGCTGGAATACATCCTGTGCGGGAGCCATTAGCTGGCAAGCGATCAATGATTTTGGTGGGCTGACGCGCCTGGCCACTCAGTCCTGAAATGCGTCTGGCAACGAATCGTTTTTATAACGGTACCAGGCCAATCTCTGTTAATGAAAATCTCCCCCCTAAACAGCATCGACGGATTCAGCCTGGTTATTTTCACCGGCGCGCTAACCCTCAGCTGCGGCCTGCGACAGGCACAGGCAGATGACTATTTCGATCCTCATGCATTAGAGATCACCTCCGGGCAGCAGCAAACAAGTGACCTGAGCTGGTTTTCCCGGCAAGGCGGGCAAAAGCCCGGGCGCTACAAAGTTTCTGTTTTCGTTAACCAGACCCAGGTCGATGAACGCGAGCTGGAATTTATCCAGCAGGATGCACAGCTGGTACCGGTTCTGGATGCTGGCTACCTTTCCCGGCTGGGTGTGAACACCGGGGCATTTCCGGCGTTTCAGGCCCTGCACAAAGGCGATACCTTTTCCGACCCCGGAAAATTCATACCCGATGCGGCAGTCAAGTTCGATTTCGCCGCCCACCGTCTGGACTTCAGCATTCCGCAGGCGGCAATGCGGCAAAAAAGCCGGGGTTTTATCCCGCCTGAACAGTGGGATGAAGGGATCCCCGCGGCCTTTGTCGATTACAACCTGACGGGATCGACAACCAATATCAACGACATTCACGACAGTGACAGTTTTCTGAGCCTCCGTTCCGGTTTTAACCTTGGCCCGTGGCGCGTCCGCAATGCCTCCTCGGTTGAATACGGCGCTGGTCATCACTGGCAAACGCAGGGAACGTCGGTCAAACGGGCAATTAAACGCTGGAAAAGCGAACTGATGCTGGGGGATGGATACACCTCCGGCGAAGTGTTCGACAGTTTTCAGTTCACCGGGATGCAGCTTGCCTCTGATGAAAATATGCTCCCCGACAGCGAGCGCGGTTTTGCGCCGACCATCCGTGGCATTGCCCATAGCAATGCCCGCATCACCGTTCGTCAGCACGGTTACATCATCTATGAAACCTACGTTGCGCCGGGCGCGTTTGTCATTAACGACCTGTTCCCGACTGCCCAGAGTGGCGACCTCGACATCACGATCCGCGAAAGTGACGGTAGCGAGCGAAAGTTCACCCAGCCGTGGTCCTCTGTGCCCTTTATGCTGCGTGAAGGACGCGTCAAATTCAGCGCCAGTGCCGGTAAATTTACCCGCCCGGATACGGATGGCGAGACTCCAGCCTTTATCCAGGCGTCTGCTTTCTATGGCTTGCCTTCAAGCCTCACGCTATATGGCGGCGCGCAGTTATCCAACCACTATCAGGCGCTGGCCATTGGCGTCGGCAAGGATTTTGGCCAACTGGGGGCATTGGGTATCGATACCCTGGCTGCCCGCGCACAGCTAACGGAAAACAGACAAGGTCACGGTCAGCAGCTGCGCGCCCAGTACCATAAAAATATTGCGACGACAGATACTTCTCTCGATCTGTCCAGTAACCACTACACAACCCGCGATTTTTACAGCTTTAGCGAAGCGAATAATTATCGGGATCCCGACCAGCACATTGAAAACCGCCGTCACCGGACAGAGTTCAGCCTGACGCAGGATTTTGGTGGCTGGGGCAACATCAGCGCATCGTTTTATCGACAGAAATACTGGGACTCTTCTGCCGTAGATCAGACCGTGCACGTGGGATATTACGCCAACTATAAGGGCATCTCCTGGAGCCTGGGCTACTACCTCACACGCTCAAGTTCAGATGACAGCGACAACGAGCGTTCGGTCAACCTGAGCGTGAGCGTTCCGCTAAGCCGCTGGTTACCTGGCGGTACCACCAGTTACAGTCTCAACAACAATCTGAATGGCCACACCACGCAACAGGTTTCCCTGTACGGAACGGCGCTTTCGCACGATCAGCTCAGCTACAACGTTCAGCAAGGTTTTGATAATCAGGCCCATGTTGCCAACAGCAATCTGGCGCTGGCCTGGCACGGCGGTTCGGGCAGCGCCAGCATCGGTTACAGCCACGATCGCTATAACGATCGTCTTAACTACGGTGCGGCCGGCGGCATTGTGGCGACGCAATATGGCGTGACGCTGAGCCAAAGCCTTGGCGACACCATTGGTCTGATCCGCGCAGAAGGCGCACCTGACGTGCAGATTGAAGGGGCTACCAATGTTCATACCGATTCCCGCGGCTACGCCGTCATGCCCACACTCTCGGCGTACCACAAGAATATGCTTTCACTGGATACCGAAACGCTGGCGGATGAGGTTGATCTTGAACAAAACAGTCAGACGGTCGTTCCTACCAGCGGCGCGGTCGTTCTGGCGAATTACCACACCCATGTTGGAGTAAGAACCCTGATTACGCTCACCTGGCAGGGGCGTCCCCTCCCGTTTGGTGCCAACGCCTTTGTCTCCGGCGCTGAAAACGCGACATCCAGTAAAGGGATTGTGGGTGATGGCGGACAAGTCTATCTGAGCGGCGTACCGTTGCGCGGTGTGCTGCATGCCAGCTGGCGCCAGCAGGGGCAGACAGTCCGTTGTTCGGCTCCCATCACACTGCCTGCAGCAACAGAATTCAGTCCCGTCAGGCTGCTGGTGGAAAAATGCGATTAAAGACAGAGGATGATGTGAAAAAAATGACAACGCTATTTCGGGTAATAACAGTCCTGGCAGGCTGCATTATGTCTTTTCCCTTTCAGGCCGTTGCAGCACAGAGCTGTCCACCCACAATGAACGATGCGGTTATCAACTTCCAGAATTACTCCATTACGGATAACCCGTCACTTTCCCCGGGCTCAATGCTGTCTGGTGCGATTCTGGGGCAGGAGAATCGCTCATTTTATAACTGCGCTGAAGGCACGGGCCCGGTCACAATGCGTTTTATCGCAGACAGCGGCTTAACCGTCTCTGGCGTGAGTGGCGTGGCGCCTAACGGGACGGGCGCACCGGCATCGGTTTATGACGTTCCCGATATTCCCGGCGTAGGGTTTGCAGTGGGCGTCAGGGAGACCACCCACTGCGCGGGCCAGCCCGTCCACTACATCGCGGCGGGTGATGACAGCGTGGCGGTATGTAACACCAGTGATCCTTCGCAAATGGCCACCCAGTTCTTCGTTGTGTTCTACAAAACCGCGCCGGAGATTATCTACGAACAGCCAAACAGTGGACAAATCAGGGCGGGAAAGCTGATTCTCGAAGATGCCAGTGGTGCGGTGATATCCGAGGCGGGTGTGACTGTAGAAGTGGCGGCAACGGACCTGAAAGTGCATAAATCGAGTTGTTACATCACTGATGCCAACATTAGCGTGAACATGGGACAGACCAGCGTCAGCGATCTTAATAATGGCATCGATGGGGAAAAACATCGCTTCACGATCCCCCTTTCCTGCGAAGCGTCGCAAACCAACGCCGTGAAGATAGGCTTTTTTGGGCCCACGGAAAAAGACGGGGCAAATAATGATGTCTTTACCCTGAGCCAGCAAGACGGGGCGGCCACCGGCGCGGGGATCCGCCTCCTGTACGGTGACAGCTATGGCTCCGCACAGGGTAAGCCTGTGCCGCTTAACAGTACCGGTGTCGAAGCCTTTGCCAACAGTGCTAACCAGACGCAGTTCAGTCTGAATTATGATGCCCAGTATGTTCGCACGGCTCCGCAGGCGACCGCCGGGCAAGCCGACAGTCTTGCGACCTTTAGCCTGATTTATAACTGAGAAACAAGACCCTGAGGGAGCTACCTTCGGGTCTGTTTCGGTTCGTCACCGTACGTCCCGACACACCTGAAGCACTTTCTCTCTCAGCCAGCGATGCCCCGGATCCTTTTCCATTCTCGGATGCCACATCTGCGACACCGTTATGCTCCGGGTTTTAAACGGCAGTTCGAACACATGCAGTTGCTCCGTCATCTGCTGGTTGAGCAAATACAGCGCCGGCACCATGGCGATAAAATCGGATGCCAGCGCTACGGATAATGCCGTGGGAAAACCCGGTACCACGCTCGCCACTTTTCGCGTCAGGCCTGACTCCGCCAGCGCATCATCCACAAAACCGTGTAACGATCCGTCCGGCGCGGCCACCACATGGCCCCAGTCGACATAATCCTTCACACCGATTTCTGGTAATGATGCCAGCGGATGCGTCTTGCGCACTGCGCCAACGAACCTGTCCTGAAAAAGCCGCTGCAGGCGAATTTCAGGCCCCATATTGCTCTGAACGCCAATTTCCAGATCAACCAGACCCTCCCGCAGATAGCGTGACGTTTTTTCAGGCTTCGGCGCAAAGCGGAGACAGACGTCCGGCGCGGCCTCAGCCACGGCGGCAATCAGCGCCGGGCCAAACGCGACGACAAATCCATCATTGGCTCTGATGGTAAAAAGCCGCGCCAGTTTCTCCACCTGCAATGTCTCCATTGACGGCTGCAGCACCGCCCTCGCCTCCTGCACCGCATTTCTGACGCGCTCCCGGGAGGCTTCCGCCCAGGGTGTCAGCACCATATTTCGTCCGGCCCGCACCAGGAGCGGATCGCCCGTCACTTCTCTCAGGCGGCTAAGCGTGCGGCTCATGGCGGAGGTACTCAGGTTTAAGCGGCGCGCGGCCCCCGCAACGCTGGCTTCTGCCAGCAGGATGTCGAGCGCGACCAGCAGGTTAAAATCGGGATCGGACATGATGAACCTCAGATAAGGCGTTACGTGCAATGATTAAGTGTAAACCATGCGTCTTCCGCCTTATATATCCCGCGCTTATAGTTTCGTCATCAAAACCGACTTCAGGAGTGCAGATGATGACGCTATTTTCAAACCAACCCGGTGATGACGGGCTGCCAGGCCGGGAGCGCGCCAGGGTAATGTTCGCCGTAATGATGACCACATTGATGGGCGTTTTCGATGGCACCATGATCAACATTGCTCTGCCATCTATGGCACAGGCAATGCATGTGCCCGCAAGTTACGCGGTCTGGTTCGCCAACGGTTATCTGCTTGTCGCCGCCATGACGCTGATGATTTTCGCCTCGCTCGCCACCCTCTACGGCACCCGGCCCATTTTTCTGGCCGGACTCGCCACCTTTACCCTGACATCGCTGGGTTGCGCGCTGGCAACAACCCCGGAGCTGCTCACCGGGATGCGTGTCTTACAGGGGATCGGCGGCGCGGCCACGTTGAGTATAGCCCCGGCGATCCTGCGTTCCGTCTTTCCGGGACGGCTGCTCGGTCGCGTGCTGGGCCTGCACGCCCTGCTGATTGCCTCCAGTACCGCCGTTGCGCCCGTGCTGGGCGGCGCAATACTGGACACCCTGAGCTGGCAGTGGCTGTTTGCGATCAACATCATTCCCGGAACCTTCGCGCTGTTGCTGGCTGGCAAGGCGTTACCCGGAAAATCAACGTCCGAAAAAGCGGCGTTCGACGCGCCCGGCGCGATGCTCTCGGCGGTGCTTTTAGGTTCAATGATTATGGCGGCGAACAGCCTTAATTTTGCAGCTGTCTGCTGGGGTATTGTCGCGCTGGTCAGCACGGTTCTGTTTATCTGGCATATCCGCCGTGCCCCGGCGCCGTTACTGCCCCCCGCTATTTTCAGCAACGGGCGTTTTACCCTCGCGGCATTAACCTCGTTAGCCTCGTTTATCAGCCAGGGAATTACTTTTATCGCCCTGCCTTTCCTGTTCCAGAGCGTATATGGCTACAGCCCTGTCGTTTCCGCACTGCTGTTTATCCCGTGGCCAATCGGCATCGTGCTGATCGCGCCTCATGCGGGCCGTTGGGCGGACACGATTTCTGCGCCGCTGATCTCAACCATCGGGCTGGCTATTTTTGTCGTGGGGTTGATCCTGCTGGCGATGCTGCCCGCCGCGCCCTCTGCCTGGGATATCTGCCTGCGCAGTCTGGTGTGCGGTATCGGATTTGGCTGTTTTCAGAGCCCTAACAACCGGGAAATGCTGTCGAATGTTTCGCGCGGGCACGCCAGCTATGCCTCCGGGGTGTTGTCTGTTGCGCGGACGTTCGGGCAGTGCCTGGGTGCCGCAGTTGTGGCCATCCTGCTGACCATCATGTCCCCCGAAACCGGCCAGACGTTGAATGAACGGGCCGTCCATTTTGCGCTGTGGGTGGCGGTGGCGACGTCTGTCGCGTCGGTGCTGTGTAGCCTGAGTCGACTGCGCAAAACGCAGGCAGCCGTTAATTATCTCAACTAGACTTCTTAGCGGCTGTACGTCTTCACCTGAATACAGCCCACTTCACTCAGGTTCTTTCACTCCCCGAGAGGTCTACCATGTCATTTGTCACCACCAAAGATGATGTCAGTATCTTCTATAAAGATTGGGGTCCCAAAGATGCACAACCTATCTTCTTCCACCACGGCTGGCCATTAAGCGCTGACGACTGGGATAACCAGCTGTTGTTCTTTTTAGCTGAAGGCTTCCGCGTTATCGCCACCGACCGTCGCGGTCATGGCCGTTCTAGCCAGGTCAGCGACGGGCACGATATGGATCATTACGCCGCCGATGTTTCGGCCGTCGTTGAACATCTGGATTTACACAATGTGGTGCATGTCGGCCATTCCACCGGCGGCGGGCAGGTTGCGCGCTATGTGGCGAAATACGGACAACCGCAGGGTCGCGTGGCGAAAGCGGTGTTGATCAGCGCCGTACCGCCTTTGATGGTGAAAACACCGGATAATCCGGGCGGTACGCCGCTTGAGGTGTTTGACGGATTCCGTCAAGCGCTGGCCGCCAACCGGGCGCAATTTTACCTCGATGTGGCGACCGGCCCGTTCTACGGTTTTAACCGAACCGGAGCTGAAATATCGCAGGGAACCATCCAGAACTGGTGGCGACAGGGGATGATTGGCAGCGCGAAAGCGCACTATGAAGGTATTAAAGCGTTTTCAGAAACGGATCAGACTGAAGATCTGAAAGCGATTACCGTGCCGGTGCTTATTTTGCAGGGCGATGACGATCAGGTGGTGCCGTATAAGAACGCCAGCCTGCTTCAGGATGAGCTCATCAGCAACAGCACGCTTAAGGTCTATCCGGGCTATCCGCACGGGATGCACACCACGCACCCTGATACCATCAACAAAGACTTACTGGAATTTATTCGCAGCTGACAACCTGAAACGGGTGGTCTGTGCCACCCGCTCCGGGAACTTACAGCGAGGCTTTCAACCGCAGGACCGCTTCCTTCAGATTCTCATCCGTAACGCTGACATAAGACATGCGCAGCGTGGCGTGATCCGGCTCGTTGCAGTAGAAGAACTCACCTGGCACATAGACCACACCGTTGTTGAGCGTCTTTTTCAGCCACTCGGTGGTGTTCATTTCGTATTTAAATTTCGCCCACAGGAACATGCCGCCCATCGGCTTGTGGAACGTCAGATGTTCGCCCAGCTCGCTTTCCACTGCCTGACAGAGGATCTCGCATTTGTGTTTATAGGCGTCGCGGATCAAGGCGATTTGCCCCGTCAGACGGCCGGTCGTCAGATAGTGATAAGTGAGCGATTGCGACAAGGTGCTGGTGTGCAGATCGGTGGCCTGCTTCAGAATGACAACCTGACGTTTCACCCAGTCCGGCAGCACTAACCAGCCTACCCTTGCGCCCGGCGCGAGGATTTTTGAAAACGTCGAGGTGTAAATCACGTTATCGCTGCAGCCCATTTCCGCCGCCCAGGCTTTTAATGGGGTGAAGGTTTTGTCGGTAAAATTGATTTCGCCGTAGGGATCGTCTTCGATAATGACAAAATCGTAGCGCTGCGCTAATTCCACTAACTGCTTGCGACGCGGCTCTGCAAGGGTCACGCCGCCAGGGTTGCCAAACGTCGGGACGATATAAACGGCTTTGATCGGCGTGGTCTTAACCAGCGCTTCGAGCTCATCGACGATCATTCCTTCGCCGTCGGTACCCACCGACATCAGGTTAGCTTCCGCTAACTGCAGAACCTGCAGGGCCGCGAGATAGGTTGGACGTTCGACGACCACAATATCGCCCGGATTAATCAGCGCCCGCGCCAGAATATCCAGCGACTGCTGTGAGCCGGAGGTGACGACCACCTCGTCAATACCGCAGCGAATCCCCCGGCCGCTCAGCAGCTGGCAAATTTCCCCGCGCAGCTCCGGGCTGCCCTCGCTCAGGCCGTACTGGAAAGCGTCTTTCCAGGTGCTGGAGAGCACTTTTTCCATTGCCATTTCCAGCCCTTCGCGATCGAAAAGATCCGGGTTAGGAATGCCCCCACCGAGTGAAATCACCCCTTCCATCTTGCTGTGTTTTAATAGTTCTCTGATCGCTGATGACTGGAGGTTTTGTACTTTGTGGGCAATTTTGTTGTGCGACATCTTTTATTATCCTGGTTTGTTGTATCCCAGTTTAAGTATCACATGTCGGCGGCTTTGATAATCACTTTCTGCGGCAGAAAAACGAGGAATAACAATTGAAGAGGCCGGAGCACGACGGCTCCGGCAGAAGGATCAGAATTCGATACGGGCGCCGAAGTTATAGCGGCGGCCTTCCAGCATCGAAGACTGGTTATAGGAGGTGCGGTAAATCGGGTTAGCATCGAACAGGTTATAGATCCCGGTCATCAGCGTAACGTTCTTGTTCAGATGATAACGCGCCCCCAGATCGACCAGCGCATAGGCTTCGGTTTCGCTGGATTTGCCGATGTCCGGCGAGGTGCTGCGCCAGCTCGCTTTGGTCCACAGTTCGAGGTCGTTCACCGCGTTCCAGGTCAGAGAGACGTTGGCCATGCTTTCCGGGAAATCGCTCAGGGCATAGCCTTTGTAGTCGCCGCTTTTCTGCTCGCTGTGGGTATAGGTATAGTTCGCGTTGGCTCTTAACGATGACGTTACCTGCCAGTCGCCGTTCAGCTCCAGACCGTAGATCTCAGCGTCGCTGACGTTGGCGTACTGAAAGACAGAGTCCGCGACGTAACCGTTATAAGTACACGTCTGCGTATCCGATGCGGTACAAATCACGCGGTCGCTGATTTTGTCCTTGAATTTGGTGTAGAAGATGGTCGCATCCAGCGCCAGCGCGTCCTGCTGCCAGTACAGGCCCAGCTCGGTGTTGACGCTCTCTTCCGGTTTCAGATCATCATTACCGATGCCGATCTCAGAATAAGGGTAAGCGCCATACACGCTGGTGAAGCCTTCGTTATTCTGGCGCAGATCCGGTTTCTTATACCCGGCTGACACGCCGCCCTTCAGCGCCCAGCTCTCATCAATGGTCCAGTTGCCGTAGATCTTAGGCGTGACGTGGTAACCGAAATAGCTGTCATGATCGAGACGCGCCGAAGTGGTCAGGGTGAAGTCCGGCACAATCATCCACGCGTCTTCAGCAAATACCGCCCAGCCATTACGCGAAATCTCGCTCACCGGCGTGACGCCCGGCGCTTCTTTATCCTTAATGCCGAACTCATCATCCAGTTCGTTGCGGGTAAAGTTCACGCCCAGCGTCAGCTTGTGGTCGCCCAGGGTAAAGATGTTGGCGCTGTTCGCTTCGTAGTTCTTCTGGGTAATAAACTGCGAGGACATCCCCGGCACGCGGTACTCGGTCTTCGCTTTCTCGTAGCTGACGAAGTTCTTCACTTCCAGTATGTCGCCGTACCAGGCATGTTGTGACAGCGAAGCCGCGTCGCGGTCAAAGCCCCAGTACCACTGCTTATCGTTATGCGACTTCTCCTGATTGCCTTTGGTGGCGTTCAGATCCCACAGCTGGGTGTCGGTTGGCGACATGGAGATCGTCGCATCCAGATTGCCGGACTGATGCTTCACAAAGCGCTCATCGTTGATGCTGTCATCGTCACGGCGATCGAGATAATCCGCAGCCAGGCTCACCCCAAGTTTACCGGGGATGACCGGGCCCATCACAAAGACATTGGTCTGGTTAGTGTTGCCGTACTCGCTCTTCTCCTGCAGGAAGTAGTTATCCTCCAGGACGCCGGTCCACTTCTCCAGGTTATAGGCTTTTTTGGTGATGACGTTGACCACGCCGCCGATGGAATCAGACCCATAGAGTGAGGACATTGGCCCCCGGATCACTTCGATCCGCTCGATGGCGGCCAGCGGCGGCATAAAGGCCGCTTCGGTACCGATATGGTGGCCGTACGGACGGGATTCGCGGGTGGCCTGTTTGATGCCGTTCACCATGTATGAGGTATAGGTGGAGTCCATCCCGCGCATCTGGACATCGCCCGTCGCCAGGCTGCCGTGGCCGTTCCCCACCAGGACGCCTGGCATTTCGCGCAGGGCTTCCGTGACGTTCTGGTTCGAGCGGGTGTTCAGCTCTTTTTCATTTACCACGGAGATGGTTGCGGGTGCTTCGCGACGTTCCTGGCTGAAGCCGGTCGCGGTGACGACCAGCTCATCTTCGTTAACGGCGGTAGTTTCTGCGGCGAAAACGGCCGCAGGAAGGTTAGCCAGGGCGAGCGAAACCGCCACGGCCATGCGTGTCTGCTTTATCACAACAGGATCCTCAGAACTTAGTTAAATCAATCTTGAGCACGTAGTCAGCCTGGTTGGCTTTCTCATCCTGCTTGACGCTGGCATAGAGCGTGCTGGCATCGGCAGACAGCACCAGGCTGTTTGGCATCGCCGTGGTTTTAATGGTGTGTTTCAGGCGATTGCTGGTCGCGTCGATTACGCTAATCTGGCGATCGTTACGGTGAGTGACGTAGACCTCTTCCCGCGCCGGGTTGTACAGCACGGCAACGGAGTTTGGGGTCGGAACGCGATGGAGCAGCTTGCCGGAGTCGAGCTGCACAACCAGCACGTCTTTGGTGTTGGTGTCGGCCATATAGCCTACGCCCCTGGTGGTGTTCAGTGCGATGTTCAGGAAATAATGTTCCGGATCGGCGGGATCGACTTTCACGCGATTAAGCAACTGCGACGTTTTGCCATCGAGGGTGATCAGTTCGCCGCTGCCGGAGACGACATAGACTTTGTCGCCCGCTTCGTCTACCGCAAAACCGACCGGCTCCAGTTTTTGCAGGGTCTGGGCAAGCTCCTGCTTCTGCGTATCCACCACCCAGAGCAGGCCTTTATCCTTACGCCCTATCCCGGAGACGTACAGACGCTGATGCTTCTTATCCAGTACCACTTCACGCACGTGGGCTCTCTTTTCCGGATCGGAATTGTCGCTCAGCTGAAGGGTTTTGATGGCTTTGTCGGTGCGCGTATCGAGCAGCGTCACTGACCCTTCCAGCGCGTTGCCGAGATAGAGAATGTGGTTTTCTTCATCCAGCGCGACGGCAAACGTGCGACGTTCCATCGGGATTTTCGCGTCAATTTGCAGTGACTGCGCCGCCAGCTTAAAGACTAACCCGTCCGTTTTGTCTTTATCGAATGAAGGCGCGGAGGCAGCGTAAAGCACCTGCTGGCCTTTGTCCCAGGCCAGTTCGTAGACGCCATGCCCAAGGGGCTGGGAGACGAAATCCTTTTCGGTGAAGGTTTTGGCGAATACTGACCCCGAGTGCATCGCCAGGGAAATGGCGAGCGCGCACAGAGTTTTGTTCATTACGGCAGAGGCTTTAATCATGTTATTTTTCTTTACAGTTGCTTACGTAAAGAAAAATGATAATGAAAATAACTCTCATTAACAATTGCAAACAGGCGTAACTTCCCTACCAATTTTTGTACTGATCTACTCCATTCGCCCTATTTTTGCCGCCTGGCTTGCCAGACCGCGGAAAATCGCCCCGCTTATCTGCTCCGGGAAATCCGCAGGCAGGTCCGCCGTAACGGTCGCTATGACGTCGTCGGTGCGGCTGGCCATCTCTTTCATCAGTTTTAGCGCGGACTCCTGCGAATACCCGGCGTGCGCAGCGGTACTGATAAAGTGGCGCGGCTGGATCATCGCGAGTTGGTATTGCCGGTTTTTGCCTTGTAAAGCCATGGCCATCTTCGCTTTTTTGGCCGGGATACTCCCCGCTTCAAACAGCGGAAATGCCGAAATCACATCGTATAAAGGGGTCATGCGAAACGAGGAGTCCGCTTCGATAAACAGGCTGAAATTCTTACCGTGACCATCTATCGCAGCCAGCATCCAGAACAGGATCTGCGCTTTAAAGAACATCTCACGATCCTGTCCGGCAAGGCGGGAGCCGAGCAGCAGCTTCATGGCGTCGGCGATGCCGGGACCGCCGTGGGATTCATATTTCAGTGCCGGAGAGACGCCCAGCGCCTGACAAAAATCCTCCTGCGGCAGACGCATCAACCAGCCGCTGCGGGCCCAGCGGCGATCGAAGCGCTCAATAATCAGCACCTTTTTGCCACTAAAGGTCGCCATTTCGGCCTGTGCAACGGGGAATCCAAAGGCTTTCGCTATCCGCAGGCAGAGCCACTCGTTTTCACAGCTCTCGCTCAGATCGATATTGTTCTGCTCTATCCTGCCGATCGGCAGCTTGAAAATATGGCTGGTTGGGGTACTGCCCTGGGGCCGCTGCCAGCGATCCTGATACCACAGCAGCGCTGTTTTCTCCTGCGCGCCGGCCAGCGAGATGCGGAAATCGGCCTCCTCTTCGCTCATGCCGAGCGGCGCCATCTGGTAGCCCTCAAGCAACGCCGCAATCTGCGCATCATCCAGCGGTTCGGCGACAATATCCGTCACCGACGGAATCTCCAGCCCCGGTGGATAGAGCTGAATGGCACCGACGCAGTCCCGTCCGACGCTGGCAAGCAGATCAAAGGGATGCGCCGTTTCGACCTGAAAGCGGGCCTGCATGCGGGCAATAATTGCCTCTGAATCGGGCAACAGGTTACTGAAAAAATTGAAGACCTGCTTTCCGCGTATCCAGCCATGCTGTAGCGGCAGAGACAGCGAGATAGCACGCGCGCCCGGCTCTGCCAGCCACCCGGGGGCATACTCAAAGGACATCGCACCGCTGCCATCACGATGCAGCGTGCCCACCACGTTGCCGTTCATGGCAACCGTCAGACGTTGTGCGCGCATGGCTTACCACTCCTGGGTCCATGAAGTGTTATCGGGTAGCGAAGAGCCTCTTTTCACCACATGTAGCTCCAGATCCAGCGCCGAGAGGATTTTAAACAGCGTCTCCAGCTTGGTGGATTCCGGTTTGTTCTCGAAATCCGATACCGTGGTTTGTTTAATGCCTACCTGTTCAGCCGTCTCAGATTGCGTTAACTTATTGACCTTACGCTGATCCCTGACAGCCTGAGCCAGCGCGCCAGCTGATGTCACCTTCATGCCTACCCCCCATAGCGGATATTCTAAGTAAATCCCCTGTAGGGGATAAATCAAGAATAACCCCTATAGCGGTTAAATTCAATTTATCCTCTATGACGGATAAAATAACGGTTATGCTCTTTCTACTCTGTAAAGCGATGTACTCTGGCACGATGTTGATGTTAGGTTATTGATGAAAGCATATTGTATGTTGTAACTAATGAGCATTAATGACAATTTGTATGTATTCATGGATTGTCAGATGAGCCCCCTTATGTATATTCCACCAGCGTTAAGCCGCACAGATTTAATAACAAAAGCGGATCGGGTATATATTTCCCGGGCTAAGACGAAAGTACCAGACGCAGTTTTGAGACATCAGGACAGATATGCAGGAAACGAGCGTAGCGGGCAGCGATAATTTAAAGGTGTGGTTAGGGAGTAATATCGTTTAACCGAGCCGTAACGCATAAAAAAAGCGCCACCAGCACATGATGATTTTATTCGCATTTTTAATAACCGAAGCGGAGGTTGGTTGAAAAACCCCGCGCTGGAGCAGGATCCGCGACTATCATTGAAAGAGAAGGTAGCAGTGTTTTCGCATTGATACACAGGCCGTAGACATAAAACGGGTGAACTCCGGGGTATTGCTATTGCCCTATTCCGCTGTTAACGAAATATGTGGAGGGGATGGTTATGGTTGAATGTTTTTGCAATAAACATGGCTCAGATTTTATTCTGCATTATTTTTCTCCGTAAGTATGGGTAATCAAGTATGGCCGGGCGTTTTAAATAACGAGGCTTGAAATATTTATTAAAAATACGATTACCCATTCCGGAGCAACAATATGCCGATATTCAGGTCGTTCTGGCAGGCAGGTTTTGAAGGTGCGGATTTTGTTACGCGGGCAGGTAATACCCTTTCGATGGATAACGCAACTGAGCATGACATACGCCATACAGAGGATTACCGCGCGCTAGAACCGTTCAACATTGCAACGGTAAGAGAGAGCGTTGGCTGGCGTCTTGTCAATAAATCAGGCGGTTACGACTTTACTACCGTAGCCAAAAAGATGATTTCGGCAAAAGAAACGGGCGTGCAAATTTGCTGGACGATCTGTCACTACGGCTTTCCTGATGATATCGATTTTTTCTCCGAGGAATTTGTCTCCTGTTTCGCCCATTTATGCGGTTCTCTGGCCGCGTTTCTGCGCCCCTGGTATGACGAGCCGCCCGTCTATTCGCCCATCAATGAGATCTCATTCACAGCCTGGGGCATTGCGGTGGGGCTGTTCCCCACTTCCCCGCCAGGCGCGGGTGAAAGCATGCAGGTCAAACGACAGCTGGTTCGCGCCACAATTGCCGCCTGCGATGCCATATGGGCGGCCGATCCGCGAGCGAGAATTTTACATTGCGACCCGTTAATCCATCTGATTTCGCCGGATAGCGATCCCGCAAGCATTGAGCAAACCGAGGCTTTGCGTACCGCGCAGTTTCAGGCGTGGGACATGCTTACAGGCAGACATGAGCCTGAACTGGGTGGTCATCCCCGCTATCTGGATCTGCTCGGGGCCAATTATTACCACGACAATCAGTGGATTATGGGCAACAACCAGCGCCTGCCGTGGCATCTGGGCGACCATCGCCGACGCCGGTTGCACGAAATGTTGCAGGAGACCTGGGAGCGCTATCAGCGTCCGATTCTGCTTGCCGAAACGAGCCATGTGGGTAGCGGGCGTGGCGCCTGGATTAAGGATATCGCTTCAGAGGTGGCGCAGGCGCAGCTGGCAGGCGTGGAGCTCGTGGGGATTTGCCTTTACCCGATTATTGATCGACCCGACTGGGAGAACAGCACGCTCTGGCACCACTCGGGCTTATGGGATTTGTCGCCAGAAAAAGAGAGGCAGCTTAATGCCGTTTATGCCCGTGCGCTTAAACAAACCCAGTCCCGGCTGGAACACTTTCAACATCTAACTGGCGTCATTACCTGCACCAGTACTGAGGTATCAGGCATGGAAAAAATTTATGTTTTTAGTCACCTGCGCTGGGATTTTGTTTTTCAGCGCCCGCAGCATCTGTTAACGCGGCTTGCTGAGCACTATCAAATTATATTTATCGAAGAGCCGCTCTGGTCAGCGGGTAAAGCGGAGCTGAAGATGACCCAGCCCGCGCCTAACGTGACCGTCATCCAGCCGCATACGCCGTCTACAGAACCTGGTTTTCACGATGAGCAAATCGCCTGGCTGGAAACGCTGCTGTCAGAGATCCGCGATGAAGATGAAACCCCGGTCGTCTGGTTCTACACGCCGATGGCGCTCCCCCTGCTGAAAGTCTTTACCCCGGCCGTCGTGGTGTACGACTGTATGGATGAACTGGCCGCCTTTGAGAAAGCGCCCCGACAGCTTTTGCAGCGTGAATCAGCCCTGCTGACGCGCGCCGATATCGTTTTTACCGGCGGTCCCAGTCTGTATGCCGCAAGGGAAGGTCGCCATCCGAACATTCACTGTTTTGCCAGTAGCGTGGATGCGGTGCATTTTGAACAGGCGCTGGATCGCACGAATCACCATCCGCTGCAGGATGACATTCCCCACCCTCGGCTGGGCTATTACGGCGTGATTGATGAGCGGATGGATCTAGGGCTTATCGCGACGCTCGCGGATGCGCATCCGGAGTGGCAAATCGTGATGGTCGGCCCGGTGGTGAAAATCGACCCGTCGACCCTGCCGCAAAGAAGCAATATTCACTATCCCGGCATGCAGCCTTACCAGGCCCTGCCCCACTTCCTTGCCGGCTGGGACGTCTGCCTGATGCCGTTTGCGCTGAATGAGTCCACGCGCTTTATAAGCCCGACGAAGGTGCTCGAATACATGGCCGCGCAGCTGCCGGTAGTCAGTACCGCCATTGCCGATGTCGAAAAACCTTATGGCCACGTGGTTGCCGTGGCGCGCGATCATGCCGCCTTTGTCGTGGCCTGCGAACAGGCACTGGCGTTATCAGAGGAGGAACGCGCCTCGCAGCGCGAGATCATGCAAGAGATTGTCGCCAGTACCTCCTGGGATAAAACCGTGCAGAATATGCATGAGCTGATTGAACAGGCGTTTGCCCGCCATCAGGCCCGGTCGACAGTCGCAGCGGAGGCCGCCAGCGACGACCTTTCTTCCCCGCCGGTTTTACGGCTGATCCCACCGGCCAGAAGCGGTGCAGAAGCCGAACGCTGTTTAATTCTGGGAGCCGGGCCGACGGGTCTTAGCGCGGCCTACCATTTTGGCGAAGGGGCAACCTTGCTGGAGCGTAATGAAACGGTGGGAGGCCTGTGCCGCTCGGTTCAGGACAACGGATTTACCTTCGACTATGCGGGGCACATTATGTTTTCCGCCGATGAGGAGGTGCTGGCCCTGTACAACATCCTGCTGGGTGACAATATCCACTGGCAGATCCGCGAAGCCTGGGTCTATACCGACGGCGTGTATACCCGCTACCCCTTCCAGGGATCGCTTTACGGCCTGCCCGCGCCGGTGATTAAAGAGTGCATTCTGGGTGCCATCGAGGCGCGATATGGCACGGGTTCTGAGGTGAAAAGCATGGCCCCGACCTGCAGTAATAGCGCCCGTCACCATCATGACTGCTGTGCCGATGGCGCCGTGCCGGACTACACCAGCACAGGCCAGCAGACGCCGCCAGAAGGCAGCTTTGAAGCTTTCATCTATGAAACCTGGGGCAAAGGGATCGCCCGCCATTTTGCTATTCCCTACAACAAAAAATTATGGACGGTGCCGCTCTCGGAAATGGAGACCTCGTGGCTGGGTGGACGCGTCCCCTTGCCGGACCTGGATCAGATTATCGAGGGTGCGCTGGGTGAAACCGCGAAGCCCATGGGGCCCAATGCGCGTTTCGGCTATCCCCTGAAAGGCGGTTTCCAGGCGCTGATGTCCGGGTTTGTGCCGCATATTAAGGGCCGCATCGAGACGGGCGCGGAGGTCAGCAAAATTTACGTTAACCAGCATATCGTAGTGCTCTCTGACGGCAGACAGTATCGCTATGAACAGATGATCAGTACCCTGGTGTTGCCGGAACTTATCCGCCTGATGGGCGACGAAGTGCCCCCGGATGTTCGCAAAGCCGCAAAAGGGCTGCGTCACGTCTCTGTGCGCTGCGTCAACCTGGGGATTAATCGCGATAATCTGACCGATAAACACTGGATCTACTACGCCGGTAAGACGGTATTTCATCGTATTTTTGTGCAGGGCAACGCCAGCCCGTTCTGTAGTCCGGCGGGCGCGTGCGGCCTGACCTGTGAGATCAGCTATTCGCCGGATAAGCCTCTGCCGGCCGACGGCCAGGCGCTGATCGACAGATGCATTCAGGAGTGCATCGACGTGGGGATCATCTCGCATAACGATGAGATCGTCACCACCAATCAAATCGACATCCCTTACGCCTACGTTATCTATGACCAGCAGCGCAAAGAGAACGTCGAAACGATCAGGAAATGGCTGTTGCTGCACGGCATTACCCTTGCCGGACGTTACAGCGAATGGGAGTACTACAATTCAGACCACGCCTTTATCGCCGGAAAAGTGGCGGTGGAGAAGGTCCGGCAGTCTGCGTACCGGCACTCCGTTTCGTAGTGGTCTACACTCAGCTGCACAAAAAACAGCGAGAGTGCGGCAGAAATGGAGAGTGTTTTGAACGATCGCGAGCTGAACCTGTTCTCGCAGCTCGTGTGGCAACTCGGTTCTGGCCAGGGCAGCAATGCCCTGCGCCAGCAGACGCTGGAGAATGTGTGCGCCCTGCTGCAGGCCGACTTTGCGGCGTCGTGCATCTGGTCTCCCGCCTCTAATACGTCCTCCCATGGCGTCAGCTGGAACATAGATGAACGGGCAATGCGGGAACATGCCAGCACCTGGCAGTACATCGACCCTATCACGCCGCTGCTGCGGGCAAAACAGCGTCCCACCCTGGTGGACGAGGTAATGAGTGCGCGCGAGCTTAAAAAGAGCGCCTTTTATAATGAGTTCCTGAAACCCTGCGGCATGCATCACGGGGTGAATGTCTACTTTTTACGTGACGGCGAAGATGTGGGGGATCTGCGCATCTGGCGAGCTAAAGGCGCCCCGCCGTTCGGGCAACGGGAGTTGCACCTTCTGCACTTGCTGGAGCCCTGGTTCGCCAGAGCCTTACCGAAACGGGATAAAACGCCGCTGCTCACCGCCCGGGAGCAGGAGGTGGTTGATCTGGTGTGCAAAGGACTGGGTGATAAAGAGGTTGCCCGGCTGCTGAATATCGGGTTTACCACCGTGCGCACGCATCTCAATCACGCCCTGAAAAAGCTCGACTGCGCCAACCGGACGGAGCTGGCCTCCAGACTTAAGCATTAATCTCTCCTCAATCCTGAGGATGGCGCGCTAATTCCCGATTTGCCTAAATGTTCCGGACTACCACCGTCCGGAAATAGCCTAATGAAAACAATAAACGACCTGACACAACTGCACACCCTTACCGCCACCGACGTGGCACAACTCATTCAGGAACAGAAGGTGTCGAGCGAACAGCTTGTTCGCGCCTGTTTAGCCCGTATAGACGCCCAGCCTCACCTCAACGCCTTTATTACGGTGAACGCGCAGCAGGCGTTAGCGCAGGCCAGAGCCTGGGACCAGCATCTCGCCGACGGCGGCGCGCCGTTGCCTCTCGGCGGTGTTCCCATTGCGGTGAAAGATAATATTCACGTGGCCGGATTGCCCAATACCGCCGGTACACCTGCCCTGAAGGACTTCGTGCCCACGACCACCGCGCCGGTGATCCAACGGCTGATCGACGCGGGGGCCATCGTGATTGGCAAATGCAATATGCACGAGCTGGCCTTTGGCGTAACCGGCTATAACGCGGCGTATCACACGCCGGACGTTAAAGGGGTGCGCAATGCCTGCGACGCCAGCCGGATTGCGGGCGGTTCGTCGTCGGGCAGCGCAGTGGCCGTTGCCGCCGGAATGGTACCGGTAGCGATGGGCACCGATACCGGGGCCTCGGTGCGCCAGCCCTGCGCCCTGAACGGCTGCGTCGGTTTTCGGCCTACCACGGGCCGCTACTCTCAGTCGGCGATCACCCCGATTTCCCACACCCGGGATACCGCAGGCCCGATGGCCCACAGCGTGGCCGATATCACTCTTCTCGACAGCCTGATTACCGGTGCCGCGATATTGCCCGCCAAACCCGCCAGTGAGATCCGCTTAGGGCTGGCGGACTATTTCTGGCAAACGCTGGATGACGAAGTCAGCGAGGAAGCCCACGTCGCGCTCGCCAGGCTGCGCGCCGCCGGGGTGACGCTGGTTGCCGTCGAAATGCCCGGGCTTGAAGAGGCCAACGCCGCCGTCTCGTTTCCGGTGGTGATGCACGAGGGGAAAGAGGATTTACAGGCTTACCTGGAAGCGCATAACACCCAGGTGAGCCTGGAGGAGATTGTCTGGCACATCGCCAGCCCGGACGTACGCGCCATCTTTGAGCACGGCATTGTGCCGGGACTGATCCCCGATCGCGATGGCAACCCTGTTCCACTCCAGCCGCTCTACGACCGGGCACTGTCTGAAGGGCTTCCGCGCCTGCTGAACATCTATGAACAGACGTTCCGGGAGAATCAGCTGGATGCTTTAATCTTCCCGACCTCACCGGTGGTCGCCCCGCTGGCCAATGATGAGGTAAGTTCGGCGGAGAACTTTGCCCGCCTAATCCGCAATGTCGATCCGGGCAGTAACGCCCGCCTGCCGGGGCTGACATTGCCGGTCGGTTATGGCGCCACCAGCCAGCTGCCGGTGGGGCTGGAGATCGACGGCCTGCCGGGCAGCGACGCATTGATTCTGGCTATCGGTGCGACACTGGAGCAGATCCTGGCGCGTTAACGGATCTTGCCGCTAAATAACCGAAATCCCCAGGTGTTATACAGCAGCGTCACCGGGGCCAGCAGCGCAAAGCTTATCAGTAGAAACTGTTGCGTCTCCGGGGGCGCTGCCGCCTGATGAACCGTTAGCGTGGTCGGCACAATCCACGGATAGAGGGTAAAAACCAGCGCGCCAAACGCGGAACTCACCAGCATGAGGATCGCCGCCAGCGGTAAAAAGTCATAGTGCCGCACCAGGCTGAACCACAATAAAACGGAGCCTGCCGCCACTGCCCCCGCAAACGGCAACCACACCCGGGGGTTTTGCAGATGCTGGCGCCAGGCCTCCTGTAACTGCATGCTCCAGAAGAGCAGCCCAAGCAATAACACCAGCGCTACCCCTGCCAGCCAGGGGATCGCCCGTCGTGCCCGGAACGCCAGCGCCCCGGTCCCCCGCCAGTTCAGCCAGCCCTGCCCCATCAGGCAATACGCAACCACCAGCGTCAGCGCGCAAAATAGCGGGAACGGGCTGAACCACTCCCATCCGGTACCGGTAAACTGTTGACCATCACTGGGGATCGTCTGGATCAGACTGCCGACAATCACCCCCTGCGCAAGGGTGGCTAACAACGACCCGACTATCAGTAGCCTGTCGAACAGGTGCGGAGCGTAATGACGATACTCAATTGCCATCCCGCGCACGACAAGCGCCAGTATCAGGGTAAACACCGGCACATATAACGCGCTCAGAATAATGGCATACGCCACGGGAAACAGGCCAAAAAGGCTGCCCGCCGCCAGCACCAGCCAGGTTTCATTGCCATCCCAGATGGGTAATAGCGACAGCACAATCTTATGCCGGGACGCCTCATCGCGCTGAAAGGCACATAACATACCGCTCCCCAGATCCGTTCCGTCCAGCAGAACGTAGATCCACAGGCTTAGCACCAGAGACGCTGCCGACAACGCCTGTAAGATCGGCAACCCCATAACTTCATGCATCCTGTTCCCCTTTGCCCGTCCGGCGGGCCACATCAGGTTCTGCCCCCTCTTCGTCTGGTGCTGGCGGTCTGGCGAGCAGACGCAATAAAAACCACAGACCCAGCGCAAACAGCACCAGATAAAGCGTGACGACCAGGATAAACGAGCCGAGAACGAATTGCGGTCCCAGAGGAGAGAGGCTCTCTGTGGTACGTAGCAGGCCGTAGACCGTCCAGGGCTGCCGCCCGGCTTCGGTAACCACCCACCCGGCCAGCATGGCAACAAAACCGGCGGGCGCCATCAGCACCATCAGACGCAAAAGCCAGCGTGTCTGCCATAATCGTCCCCGCAGCCGCACGACCAGCCCACCGACACCTGCCGCCAGCATCAGCAGTCCAAGCCCGACCATGATACGAAACGCCCAGAACACCAGCGGTACCCACGGCAGCTCATCCGGCGGATATTGATTAAGACTGTGGATAGTCCCCTGCAGGTTATGGCGTAGATAAAGAGAGCCGATATCCGGGATCGCCAGCTCATAGTGATTACGGTGCTGCGCCATATCAGGGATCGCAAAGAGTCGCAAAGGTTCGCCATGACCCGGTGGCGGCGGATCCCAGCTTCCCTCCATCGCGGCCAGCTTCACCGGCTGGTGATCCCGGGTATTTTCCCCATGCAGATCCCCCAGCACGATTTGCAGCGGGGCCATTATTACCAGCGCCCACATTGCCAGCGAAAACATACGCCGTGCCGCCGGATGCCGGGGATCGCGCAGCAGATGCCATGCACCGCAGGCCGCCACCAGACAGGCGGTACCCAGCATCGCCGCTCCGACCATATGCGCCATCCGCCACGGGAAAGAGGGATTGACGATCGCCCCCCACCAGTCGACGGGACGAAAGCGACCGTCGGCGGCAATCAGATAGCCATCCGGCGTCTGCATCCATGAATTAGCGGCAAGGATCCAGAAGGCGCTAAAAAACGAGCCCAGCGCCACGATACAGGTCACCATAAAGTGAATGCCCGGACGCACCTTGTTCATCCCGAACAGCATTACTCCCATAAAACCCGCTTCCAGAAAGAAGGCCACCAGCACTTCCATATACAGCATCGGCCCCAGTACTGCGCCGGTGCGGCCAGCAAGACTGCTCCAGTTGGTACCGAAGGAGAACTCCATCACTACCCCGGTCACCACGCCCACCGCCACATTCAGGGCAAACACCTTACTCCAGTAGCGCCAGAGGCTGAGCCAGACCTGCTGCTTACGCCATAGCCAGAGACCTTCCAGCACCATCAGAAACTGCGCCAGCCCAAGGGTGAACGCCGCCAGCACGATGTGAAAACTGATGGTAAACGCAAACTGACTGCGCGCCAGCAAAAGCGCGGTCTCCGGACTCATGGCAACGCGTACGCCATCAATGAATCACCGGAACGGGTACCGAGCCCGCCATGACCGCCAGCGGCAATGACAACGTATTGCTTGCCGTCTCCGGCCTGATAGGTCATTGGCGTGGCCTGCCCGCCTGCAGGCAGTCGGGCGCGCCAGAGCTCCTGGCCGCTGGCCTCATCAAAGGCTCGCAGGTAATCATCCGCCGTGGCCCCGGTGAAGATCAGCCCGCTTTGGGTGATCACATTTCCGCCCATCATAAAGATGCCCGTTGGCAGCGGCACGTTGGTATGGGTGCCGAAAATGTTCATATCCCGGGTGGTGCCCGCCGGGCGCTCCCAGATGATTTTTTTACTCACCAGATCGATGGCATAGATTTTCCCCCACGGCGGTGCATTACAGGGGGCATCCAGCACGCTCAGCCAGGGTTTGACGATGGCCGCCCAGGGCGTGCCGTATTGCGGCCCGACGGCGAACTCTTTAGGTTTGGGATAGGGTTGTCCGCTCTGCCAGCCCGCCCACGTTTTCATGAGTCCTTTCTGAATAGCCTCTTCGCTTTTCATGATCTGCATGGTGAACGGGATATAGCTGGTGTTGGCAATCAGCACGTGGTGAAGCGGATCGACAGAAGCGCCGTACCAGTCAATCACCCCATCAAAGGCAGGATAAGCAATAGAGGTACCCTCGGCGGGTGGGGTAAATTTCCCCTGATAGCGATACTGGTGAAACTGGATCCGGCACAGGAGTTGGTCAAATGCGGTGGCACCCCACATATCCGTTTCCCGCAGATCGGCAGGGGAAAGATCCGGCATGCCAGCAGAATCTGGCTGAACGGGGGAAAGCCTTTCCCCGGGAAGTGACGGCGTCACAGCAACCGATTTTTCATTGACGGCGGCAAGGGGTTTTCCGCTTCGCCGATCCAGCAAAAACAGTTGCCCCATCTTGGTGGTTTGCACCAGCGCCGGGGTTATTCCCCCATTACCATCGGGCAGATCGACAAGCGTCGGGCCGATGGGAACGTCATAGTCCCAGACGTCGTGATGCACGGTCTGATAGTGCCAGCGCTCTGCGCCGGTCCGGACATCCAGCGCCACAACCGCACTGGAGTAAGTTTCGTCAAAGGGACGACGCTGCGCCCCGTAATAGTCCGGCGTGGCATTGCCAAGGGGAATGTAAACCAGCCCCAGCACGGGATCGGCGGTATAGGTTCCCCAGCCGTTAGGGGTACCTCGCGTATACTCTTCGCCGGGTTTCAGCGGCGCATTGGCGGGATTGCGCCCCATATCCCAGGCCCATGCCAGGTTACCGCTTTTGATGTCATACGCCCGCACCACGCCAGAGGGTTCGCCAGTGGACTGGTTATCATAGATCCAGCCCCCAAGGATGATACGTCCGTCCATAACCATCGGCTGTGAGGTGATGAAATGAAAACCCGGGGGAACCTCGCCCATATGATCCGTCAGGCTGACAAATCCCTGCTTACCAAAGCTGGCGCAGGGTTTGCCCGTCTCTGCATTCAGCGCCACCAGCCGGGCATCGGCGGTGGTGGTGATCACTTTTTGCTGACAGTCCTTGTCAGTGGCGTCGTCGCTCCAGGCCACACCCCGGCAGGCCAGATACTCGTTCGCCGAGGTATCGTTTTGCGGATCGAATGTCCACAGCGCTTTACCGGAGGTGGCGTTCAGGGCGATAACCTGACGATGCGGGGTGCAGATATAAAGCACATCGCCCACCTTCACCGGCGTGACTTCGAGGTTAAATTCACGCCCGGCTTTGTCCTCCCCGTCACGTTTCACATCCCCTGAATCAAAACGCCAGGCCAGTTTCAGTTGGCTGACGTTCTGGGGAGTGATTTGCATCAGCGGCGAAAAACGCTGCCCATCGGCGGTACGGCCATAATATTTCCAGTCACCATCGCTTTGCGGCATTTGCGCCGCCTGCGCAGGCGGGAACGGTTGATGATGGACAAACCGGGTGCCGGAGATATGCCAGCCAAAGAAAAGCATTGCCGCAATAGCCACGACGTAGATCCCGCCTGCGGTCACTCCCTTCCGCCTGGCTGAGGGAACCAGGGTCAGTTGGCGGATCACCCACGGCATGCTGATCCATACACCAAGGACCGCGACCACCAGCAGGCGGGGCATCAGTTGCCAGCCATCCAGCCCGACCTCATACAATGCCCAGCCAGCGCAGGCCAGGAACATCAGCAGATAGAGCCAGACGCCTGAAAGCCGCTGGCGGAACAGCAGTACACCGCTGATCAAAAAGCCGACGCCAAGCAGGATAAAGACAAAGGTCCCCCCGACGAACGCCAGCCAACCGCCCAGAACCACATAGCCAAGCCCTACAAGCGCGACCAGCAAGCCGGTTAACACGGCCCAGAGACGAGATGTTATCTGTGGCATAGCCCACCCTTTTGTAAAGACAAGTCAATAAAGTTTAAGAAACCTTTTGGATGACGCCTTAAGAAAGTGGCTATAAAGACAGCCCGGGAAAGGGAATGAGGCGTAACAGGATATACAAAGCGTAGTTCGTGGCGTTATGGGTTTTGTATGATGCCTTTGTCGTCATTAAAACCTTATTGACGAGATTGACTTACCTCCGAATAGAACGACAATAAATGTTCCCGGCGAAAATTGTATAACTGGAGCTTATCATCATCGCCTGTTCACCTCGTTCTCAGCTAGCCACCCACCTTAAACGTTCCGGCATGCCTATCGCATGGGCGCTTTTACTGGTCAGTTGCAGCTCAACCCCACCCAAATCCCTGGTCACCCCGCTGCCGCCCGTGGCGAAACAGCCGCTGCCTGATAAAACCGCGCGCCACCAGCCGGTGCGCGGCGTCTGGCTGACGACCGTCTCCCGTCTCGACTGGCCGCCGCAGGCATCCGTGAACGGCCGTAGCGCCGAATCGCGGATCGCCATGCAGCAAAAGGCCCTGACCGACAAGCTGGATAACCTGAAAAGCCTCGGCATCAATACCGTGTTTTTCCAGGTGAAACCGGACGGCACGGCGCTGTGGCCGTCAAAAATACTACCGTGGTCAGATATGCTGACCGGCAAAATAGGTGAAGATCCGGGCTACGATCCGCTGCAGTTTATGCTTGATGAAGCGCACAAGCGCGGGATGAAAGTTCACGCCTGGTTTAACCCGTACCGCGTGTCGACCAATACCCGCCCCGGCACGGTCGCAGAGCTGAATCGTACCCTGACGCTGCATCCGCCGAGCGTTTACGTCCTGCATCGGGAGTGGATCCGCACCGCGAGCGATCGTTTTGTTCTCGACCCCGGTATTCCGGAAGCCCGGGACTGGATCACCAGCATCGTGGCGGAAGTGGTGTCGCGCTACCCGGTCGACGGGGTGCAGTTTGATGACTACTTCTATGCCGAGTCCGCGGGTTCGAAGCTGAACGACAATCAGACGTACCGCCAGTATGGTCAGGGATTTGACTCAAAGGCCGACTGGCGACGCAACAACACCCAGCAGCTGATTACCCAGGTATCGCGCACCATTAAGCAGTTAAACCCGAACGTGGAGTTTGGCGTGAGCCCGGCAGGCGTCTGGCGTAACCGCTCTCACGATCCGGCCGGCTCCGAAACCCGGGGCGCGGCGGCATACGACGAGTCCTTCGCCGATACCCGTCGATGGGTGCAGCAGGGTTTGCTGGACTACATCGCCCCTCAGCTGTACTGGCCTTTTGCCCGGGATGCGGCGCGCTATGACGTGCTGGCAAAATGGTGGGCCGACGTGGTGAAGCCGACCCATACGCGCCTCTATATTGGCGTGGCGCTGTATAAAGTGGGAGAACCCTCGAGCAAAGAGCCCGACTGGACGGTAAACGGCGGCGTGCCGGAGCTGAAAAAGCAGCTCGATCTGAACGAATCCGATCCGCATATTGACGGCACGATTTTGTTCCGCGAGGACAACCTGAACCAGCCCCGGGCGCAGGATGCGGTGCGGTATTTGCGGACGCGCTGGGGGTCGTAAAGCTTTATTACAAAAATTTGACCCGCAAAAACAATCAGGTTGATGCTTAAAAAGGATCTTAAAAAGATCCTTTTTGGTTTTACTAATCGTTATGCCTTACCAGTCACCATATGGATAGTCCTTACCTTTGATGAACTCGGGTGTCTTTCCGTAATAAACATACCCGTTAGGATGTTTCGTTACCCCTTTGCATATCAGCATATCATCCCCTGTCAGGGTGAACTGCCGGGCGGGATGCTGGAGCACAGCAGGATCCCCATTATCTTCAAGCCAGACTCGCACCGTTCCGCCCGGTGCCAGTCCGATAAGCATATTATCCCGATAATACGTCTTTCCAGGACGATAGGTATCAGGATAGGTCGCGAGCATCTGCTGCCAGGTCTCCCGGCTGAACCAGATTTCAGTCTCATATGCTTTTTTATCGATAACCGAATCCCAGCACACCGTCATCCTGACCGGCAGCGCCTTACCGATATTAAAATTGGCTGAAAAACCGCCCACGCGCTGGCTCCATTTCCCCACACTGCTTTGACTTGGTTCGGTAGGATCCAATCGCCGGAAGATACTTTCGCGGATATCCCCGTCCTCCAGATACACCATCGTCACCAGTGCCGGCAGGTTGACAGGATAGAAAAAATTAAACTGCCAGCGCTCGTAAGGCAGTTTCTGCCCCCACTGCTCCACGCCATCCCCTAACAAAGATTTCACACCTTCCCGGCGATCGTGACAGCCGGCTAGTAATATGACACCCAACATAGTCGCTACAAGCGGTAATCGTTTCATCCCTGTCTCCTCAGAAAAGTCCTTCCAGCGCGTCCGCACCCTGTCTTACCTCTGCTGCTGGTCGTCCAGCCGCCACACGAAGCGTTCATCCTTTAATAAAGCCCTCTGGCTCCGCGATCCGCCTGACGGCATTCCCCTACCAGTTACCATATGGATAGTCCTTCCCTTCAATAAAATTACGGATGAAAGGATCGTAACCATTAGCCTCGATGTAATTGAAATCAATCCGGTTGGGAACGTTTTTGCATATCAGCATATCGTCTCCCGTAAGGGTGAACTGCCGGGCGGGGTGCTGAAGCACCGCAGGATCCCCATTATCTTCAAGCCAGACTCGCACCGTTCCGCCCGGTGCCAGTCCGATAAGCATATTATCCCGATAATACGTCTTTCCAGGACGATAGGTATCAGGATAGGTCGCGAGCATCTGCTGCCAGATCTCCCGGCTGAACCAGATTTCAGTCTCATACGCTTTTTTATCGATAACCGAATCCCAGCACACCGTCATCCTGACCGGCAGCGCCTTACCAATATTAAAATTGGCTGAAAAACCGCCCACGCGCTGGCTCCATTTCCCCACACTGCTCTGACTGGCTTCCGTCGGATCCAGTCGCCGGAAGATACTTTCCCGGATATCCCCGTCCTCCAGATACACCATCGTCACCAGCGCGGGCAGGTTGACAGGATAGAAAAAATTAAAATGCCAGCGCTCGTAAGGCAGTTTCTGCCCCCACTGCTCCACGCCATCCCCTAACAAAGATTTCACACCTTCCCGGCGATCGTGACACCCGGCTAGTAACGTAACACCCAACATGGTCGCTACAAGCGGTAATCGTTTCATCCCTGTCTCCTCGAAAAGTCCTTCCAGCGCGTCCGCGCCCTGTCTTACCTCTGCTGCTGGTCGTCCAGCCGCCACACGAAGCGTTCATCCTTTAAAAAAGCCCTCTGGCTCCGCGATCCGCCTGACGGCATCCCCCTACCAGTTACCATATGGATAGTTTTTCCCTTTGATGAACTCGGGTGTTTTTCCGTAATAAACATACCCGTTAGGATGTTTCGTTACCCCTTTGCATATCAGCATATCGTCTCCCGTAAGGGTGAACTGCCGGGCGGGATGCTGGAGTACGGATGGATTCCCGTTATCTTCAAGCCAGACCCGTACAATCCCGCCGGGAGCCAGACCAACCGCCATTCGGTTCCGGTAGTATGGTTTACCCGGATGATAAGGATCAGGATATGCCGTAGTCATCTGCTGCCACGTAGCCTGGCTAAACCAGATCTCTGTTTCATACGCTTTTTTGTCGATAACCGAGTCCCAGCACACTGTCATCCTGACCGGCAGCGCTTTCCCACGGTTAAAATACCCGCCATATCCCCCCATCAAATCATGCCAGTGCCCGACACTCAGATCACTGATGTCCATAGGATCTAACCGGCGGAAAATGCTCTCCCGGATATCCCCGTCCTCCAGGTACACCATCGTCACCAGTGCTGGCAGATTTTTCGGGTATATAAAACTGAAATTCCAGTTATCGTAAGGCAGTTTCTGGCCCCACTGCTCCACACCATCCCCTAACAAAGACTTCACACCTGCCCGGCGGTCGTGGCAGCCGGCTAGTAGCGTAATACCCAACATGGTCGCTACAAGCGGTAATCGTTTCATCCCTGTCTCCTCAGAAAAGTCCGTCCAGCGCGTCCGCGGTCGCCCGTGCCCGGTCTTCCCACTGGTGCTGGTCGTCCATCCGCCACACCGTCCGCACCCATCCCTTGCCCGGCGCCATCGGCCACACGAAAGAGCGCTCGTCCGTCGGCGCATAGTGGTTTCGCAGAAAAACCTCTCCGGAGGATGGATTTACCCACAGGCTCAGGTCAGAGTCGATGTTCCAGTTCGCCGAACAGTGCAGATAACGCCCGATAGTCCTCATCTCCTCCGTCGTAAAGCCCTCTGGCTCAGCTCCGTGACGGACTGCGCGCCCCTGCGCTATGGCTTTATCACACAGTGGAACCAGCTCAGCGGGAAGGGTGGTATCAGGGTTTTGCGGGTCAATATCCCCGAATATCACCCCAGCGTCCTGTGCCGCATCGAGCATTACCCGCATGCATACCTTTTCCCAGTCGTTCGGTAATGCCCTGCGCGTCATGAACACCGCTGCGCCGGCTTTCTTCTCAAAAATAAACGCCCGCGCTTTATCCCGATTAACCAGCGGCCACGAAATCATTTTCGTCTCCACCTCACCGTGCGGCATCAGGTACTTCAGCGCCGGCAGCGAATACAACACCTGACGCATCCTCTCCGCCTGACGGTACGCCGCAGTCTGCATCTCGTCCTCGCTCTCCGGTATCACGTCAAAGTCCGGCATCGTCAGCAGGGATATTTCATCCTCCCCCGCGTTGTAGCCCCCGCCAATGTCCGAGTGCGCTCCTGGCAGCGCCAGCTCCGGCCACATCCCCGCGATGCTGTTCAGGCTGAAGTTATACCGGCACTCGTGCATTGCGCTTATCTGAAAAACCTTCTGCGCCACTGAGGGACGCAGCTCAAGGTTCACCCCGGGGTTGCTACGCCCGTTAATGTCGTAGAAGTTCAGCAGGCTCCCGATGGCTGCTACTGTGTCAAACAGCCCCAGAAAACGCACCTCACCCGCCGGTTTTCCGTGATGCCCCGCCATATCAAGGCCGTTCGCTATCGCTGCCGCTATCGCCGCGTCCTGGTTCATCACCCGGTTGGCAAAGTGACGCGCCGCTGCCGCCCCGCGGCTGAACCCGAATACGTCAAACTGCACCTTCGCGATCGCCACCTTGTCACGGTTAAGTTTGATAAAGCGGGTCAGCTCTGCGCTGATCTTCTTCAGCGCCTCATCGGTCTTCGTCACCACACCTTCAAATTGCCGGATAAGACTGCTTCCCAGCGCTTTGCCAAGCATAGAATCACTTTCGCCGTCCGCCGTTCCGATACCGCTGACGTAGGCTTTGACCTGCGCCTCTGTCTCGCTGTCGTTGAGTTCATCACTGGTCTGATAAAGGTCAAACAGCCGTGAAATATTAGTGATGCCACCCTGCCAGCTACCGTTACCCAGCCCCGTTCCGGAATATTCTTCATACTTCGCGCACGCCCTGGCACGTTCTTCGCCAACCAGATTGGCACAGTGGGCATATGCCAGCCGCAGATCGTCTGAATTCGCCCTGTTATTACCCGTGCCGTCAAAGAATACCCCCACGGTCAGCGTGATCCCCCTGACCGGCACCCGCCGGCACTGGACGGTTTTGAAGCTGCAATGAATGCTGGTCTTATGGGTGTTATCGCCGATAATTTCATATCGGTAATAGCCGGTATTTTCAGGTAAGACCTCTTCCTTTGTGCTCATGGAAAATCCTTTTAGTTTACATGGGTAATCAATATCCCATCATATCCTTACTAAAATCAACGCTCTATTTTCAATACAAGATGCAGTTGCCATGGAACACAGCACTCACGGTTGTCCACATGCTAGTGAAAGCGAAGTGGCTGGCTGGCGATACGAATTACAGGAGCTCAACCACCTCAAACTCTTCCGCAATCAGCTCCATATCATCAGAAAAAGTCCCTTCCTGGGTAAAGAATCGCTGGTGCTCTTTGCACCAGTGTTCGAGGCTTAAATCACCTTCACCCTCTTTGCGGGCAAACTCAGCGGTGACATCACAAAAGCGCACCAGACGCGCCGAAACCACCCTGACTACGCATGCCGGTACCTCCTGCCCGTCAAGAACGATGACGTAACCGCCAATTCTGGATGCGGCACCTTCTTGTTGGTAAGAGGCTAAGGAACCACAGGTGGCTGTTTTAATTCCTTTTCTGATCAGGTCCGCAAGCTCGCTTGCCAGCGCCGGGCTGTCCCCCATTTGCCAGACATCCGCACCCGGATACTTCACTTTTAATCCATCAACCGTATGCATAAAAAACCTTATAAATCGTGATACGAAAAATGCCGGGGGCGCTTCGCTTGCCCGGCCTACATATAGCTTATCTGACGAGCCGAAGCCCTTTTGAAACGACGCGTTTAAACTCTTCACACTCGGTATGTTCTGGCTGCGAACAACGCGCAACGTGCTTAAGCCCGCGACTTAACAACTGCAGTCTGCGAATGGTTACATCAATCTCTTTTGAACGTTGCTCGAGCCGTTCCCTGTCCAGAGCTATCTTACCCTGCGTACCGAACATCTCTGCGATGTCATCCAGAGAAAACCCCGCCACCTGTCCCAGCGCAATCAGCTGAAGCTTATCGAGCACATTTTCATGGTACTGCCTTCTCAGGCCATTACGGCCAATGGGTTTGATTAACCCTTTCGTTTCGTAATACCGCAACGCCGAGGGTTTAACCCCTGAAAGCTCAGCCACTTCTCCGATATCCAGTTCTTTCATCGTTGACTTCAACCTCGCTTTAAGTTGCAAACTGGCTGTCAGCTTAGCATTTCATTAACGGAGAGCAGTCATTGGAAAGCATTTATGTCATTAAAACGGTTATAACGGGGATTGGCGCAACGCTTCTCATGGACATATGGTCACTGTTTCAGAAACAGATCCTCAGGGTTCCGCCGCTGAACTATGCCCTGGTAGGACGTTGGATTTTGAGTTTACCTGAGGGAACGTTTTTCCACAGTACGATTGCTTCGACGCCGCGCGTAAAGGGGGAGAAAATCACTGGCTGGGTGTTTCACTATCTGACCGGAATAGCTTTTGCTTTTGTGCCGTTTATATTCAACGGCGGTGCCTGGCTCAGGGAGCCGTCTCTTACAATGGGTTTGCTGGCGGGTCTGCTAACCTTGTTTGCCCCCTTCCTGCTCCTGCAGCCAGCGTTCGGTTTTGGCATAGCCGCGTCACGCACGCCCCGCCCATGGGTGACTCGCCTGATGAGCGCGCTCACGCACCTTGCGTATGGATTTGGGCTTTATGTTGCGGCACTCATGATGAGCGCCTGAGGATAGATGCCGGGGGCGCTTCGCTTGCCCGGCCTACATTCTCTTACCTGTAAAACTTATCTGGTAGTAGCAACGAGCCTGGCATTCCTCTACTGTTTACGGGCATAACTCCCCCACAGGTAAACGTCCAGAAGGGTTTTCAACATGAGTGAACTGGTAAGAAAGAACTATCCGGAGTTAGGGGAAGTGAAAGCCCCGTATGTCCATTCAGTCAGGCATGGAAACACGCTCTATATTTCCGGGTTAACCGCGTTTGGCACACCCGCCCAACACCAAGGCATCGCGGAGCAGGCCGAAGAGATATTCAGTCAGATACGGAAAATTATCGCAGCAGAAGGCGCTGATTTTTCGTCACTCATCAAAGTGACTATCTTTATCACCTCTTTCGCGGAGATCAACGCGCTGCGGGAGGTGCTGTACCGTAATTACGGGGACCATTTGCCTGCCAGTTCGCTGGTAGAGGTGAGCCGCCTCTTTTCGCCGGACCTCTCTGTCGAAATTGAGACGATTTTTGCCCTGTAATGTCGACGGGTAACGTTGCTGGCCCCTGGCTTTTCTTGTAACCTTCCCCGCTTCCAACCCTGGCCTGATAATACGGACGCTTATGACCGCTCACCCTTCCAAAGATCCTCTGCATGGCGTCACGCTTGAGATGATGGTTAACGCCCTGGTGGCGCGCTACGGCTGGGCGCAGCTGGGAAAGCTGATTAAAATTAACTGCTTTAACAGCGATCCCAGCGTGAAATCCAGCCTGAAGTTTTTGCGCCGCACGCCCTGGGCCCGCGCCGAGGTCGAAGCCCTGTATCTGGACTCGCTGGAGGAGACCGCGCCGGACAATGCCGACGACGACTCCACCAGCCCGTGGGCCAGAGCGCGAGCCAACCGTTAAGGTCGGCGTAACAGCACGATACTGCGGCCCGCCAGCGAGAAGTCCGTGTCCGGGGTAACGGCCCGGGCCAGGTTGTCATCCTCCACCGTACTCAGCTCCAGCACCCAGCCACCTTCCCCGCATTCCGGGATACGGAATGGGACGGCAGCCTCGTACGGGTTGATCAGCAGCAGCACTTCCTGCCATACCCCGTGTTGCCCCTGCAGATCGGCCCGGGTGAGATAGAGCCCCAGCGTGGTGCCCTCATCCCAGTGCTCCGGCAGCTGAGGTCCACCGCCCGCGTTGTACCACTGGATCTCCATGCCGTCGCGCCAGCTTTCACGGCGTAACAGCGGCTGACTGGCCCGCAGCTTGATAAGATGACGGGTGAAGTTGCGCAGCGCGTCAGCGCTGGCGGGCAGATTCTCCCAGTGCACCCAGCTGATCTCGCTGTCCTGGCAGTAGCCGTTATTGTTCCCCAGCTGGCTGCGGCCAAACTCATCCCCGGCCAGCAGCATTGGCGTCCCGTGTGAGAAGAGCAGCGTGGTCAGGAAGTTGCGCTTCTGCTGTTCGCGCAGAGCATTAATCTGCTCGTCGTCGGTCGGCCCTTCAGCACCATAATTTGATGAACGGTTATCATTGTGGCCGTCGTTATTATCCTCGCCGTTAGCCTCGTTATGCTTCTCGTTGTAAGAGACCAGGTCGTTTAGGGTGAAACCGTCGTGAGCGGTAATAAAGTTGATGCTGGCCCACGGGCGGCGACCGCGCTGATCGTACAGGTCGCCGGAGCCGAGCAGTCGCGCGGCAAAGTCCGATGAGACGTTATCCCCGCGCCAGTATTCGCGCACGGTGTCGCGGTATTTATCGTTCCACTCGCCCCAGCCGGGCGGGAATCCCCCCACCTGATAACCGCCGGGGCCGATATCCCACGGCTCACCAATCAGTTTCAGCCGTGAGAGGAGCGGATCCTGCATCATGGCATCGAAAAAGCCGCCGCGCTGGTCGAACCCTTCCGGCTCGCGCCCGAGAATGGTGCCGAGATCAAAGCGGAAGCCGTCGATATGCATTGATTCAGCCCAGTAGCGCAGGGAGTCCATGACCATCTGCAGCACCCGGGGATGCGAGGTATTCACGGTATTGCCGGTGCCGGTGTCATTCACATAGTAGCGGTGCTGACCGGCGATAGTGCGGTAGTACGAGAAGTTGTCGATACCTTTGAACGACAGGGTCGGGCCCAGCTCGTTACCCTCGGCGGTGTGGTTATAGACCACGTCGAGGATCACTTCGATACCCGCATCGTGGAAAGCGCGCACCATGTCGCGGAACCCCTGAATGCCGTTCGGGCCGTAATAGCGCGACGCCGGAGAGAAGAAGTTCAGGGTGTTATAGCCCCAGAAGTTTTTCAGGCCCCGGTCCAGCAGATGCTGATCGTCCGGGAAAGCGTGCACCGGCAGCAGTTCCACCGAGGTGATGCCGAGGCTTTTGATGTAATCGACAATCGCTTTATGCCCCATCCCCTCGAAGGTGCCGCGTAACTCAGGCGGGATCGCCGGGTGAAGCTGGGTAAAGCCCTTCACGTGCGTTTCATAGAGAATGGTTTCAGACCAGGGCACCGTCGGGCGATGCGGATCCTGTCCGTCGAACACCCGCGGGTCGATCACCCGGCATTTCGGCGTGAAAGGCGCGCTGTCGCGGGTATCAAAGCTGAGATCGAGGTCGTCATGCCCCAGTTCATAACCAAAATGGGCGGCGTTCCACTTCAGCTCCCCGGTCAGGGCGCGGGCATAGGGATCGAGCAGCAATTTATGCGGGTTAAAGCGATGGCCGTTTTCTGGATCGTAAGGGCCATAAACGCGATAGCCGTACAGGGCCCCCGGTTTCAGATCCGGAACGTAGCCGTGCCACACTTCGTCGGTGTACTCCGGCAGCTCCAGGCGGGCGATTTCATGCTGGCCTGTCGGGTCAAAAAGGCACAGCTCAACGCGCTCAGCGCAGGCCGAAAAGAGCGCAAAGTTAACGCCCTTGTCGTCATAGTTTGCGCCGAGCGGGTAGCTCTGCCCCGACTGAATTTCATAGGATTTTGCATTTGCCATAAAAGTCTCTCCCTCGAACATTAATCATTAGCTGCAGGCGATTAACACCCGCCAGCAATCCTGTGCATCGTGTAATCTCAGGCTTTCGCCAGGCATAACGATTTCACCGCTAAAACAGTCCTGATAACGGCGTCCAGCCAGTTCGGCAGGCAGTACCACCTCTGTCTCCCCCCACAGGGCCGCTCCGTTAACCGGGAACATATCCGCAGCGCTGGCAAACGCCAGTCGCGGCGCCACCACAATCAAGGCGTCATCATCATCCATGCGGGCAAAGGCGATCGCCTTATCCGCCCTTTCGCCACGGGTCAGCAACGCCACATAGCTCCCCCAGCGGAACAGCGCCGGTTTGCGCTGGCGCAGGTGCAGCAGCGTGCTGGTCACATAGACCTTTAGCTGTCCGTCCAGCCAGCTTGCCTCCCGGGAGGCGGTGTGGTGGTCGGCGCTCTGGAGCTGCTGGCTCAGCTGCGCGAAATCCGGCTCGCGACGGTTATCCGGATCGACGAGGCTGAAGTTGAGCCCTTCGCTGCCCTGATAAACATCCGGCACACCGGGCGCGGTCAGTTTGATCACCGTCTGGCTCAGGCTGTTCACCAGGCCTGCACGGATAAACGGGCGTAACGAGCGGGTAAAGTCGCGCAAGAAATCCTGATTTTCCGGCGACAGCAGATGGCGGGCGTACTCCAGCACCACAGTTTCATAGGCTTCGTTGCTGTCCACCCAGTCGGTGCGCAGCTTGGCTTCGCGCAGGGCTTTCTCCACGAAGGCGAGGAAACGCTCTTCCAGCGCCTTTAGTCCCGCCGCGTCCTCAGGTCCCAGCTCAGGCGGCCAGACCCCCGCCAGCGCCTGATACAGCATCCAGGTGTCGGCGCCTCTTGGGGCTGTACCGTCGTTCAGAAAACGGACATGGGTCTGATTAAGCTGCTGCCAGCGGGCCACGCACTCCGCCCACATCTCCGGGGCTTCGGTCAGGGTGTAGAGCCGGGCGCGGGCATCTTCCCCGCGCTTGGTGTCGTGGGTGGAGGTGCCGGAGAGCGCGTCCGGCTGACGCTCACGCCGGGCCGCCATTTCGCTGTGAAAACGCGTCAGTGAGAAGGCGCGCGGCACCGGCTCGGCTCCCACCTCGTTGAGCGCCAGATCCATGTGCTGGCGGAAAAACAGCGTGTCTTCGACCGATTTCGCCATCAGCGGTCCGGTCAGCTGCTGGAAGCGGGTGCGGAACTGGCTGGCGGCGTCGCGGGCCGCATCGGAGACCTCGCCGGTCAGAATGCGGGTCAGCAACTCAAGTGACGGCTGGTCGGCACTGACGTGCGCCAGCACGTTCTGGAGCAGGCGCACGTCCGCCGGGGACATCCCTTGCTCTGTACCGTAGGTGCGATACACCGGGAAGGCCACCAGCAGTTCGCGCAGCGCCAGGCGCAGCGGCTCCTCTTCAAGGGCAACGCCTTCCGTCAGCGCAAGGTCTGTTGCCAGCTTCACCAGGGTAGAAAATTCTCCGGCGAAATTGCGATCCACCATCAGCAGGCGCGCCGCCCGCAGTTCGGCATCCATATCCACCGGGCTGCCGATCACCGTGTCGTAGGCCTGGCGCAGACGGTCAATTTTGTCGTCATCCACCAGCACTTCAGAGAGCGAGGCGATAAATTCATACCCGGTGGTGCCGGAGATCGGCCAGTCTTTGGGAAGGTTCTCGCCTTTGCTGAGGATCTTCTCGACGGTGATATAGCACTCGGGGCCAGCCTCCTGCCGCAGACGCTGCAGATAGGCGCGCGGGTCGGCCAGGCCATCCACGTGGTCGATTCGCAGCCCGTCCACCGCCCCGGAACGCACCAGCTCCAGGATGAGCGCATGGCTGTCATCAAAGACCGCGTCATCCTCAACCCGCACGCCCACCAGGCCGGTGATCTCGAAGAAGCGCCGCCAGGAGAGGTCGTGCGGAGCATCGCGCCAGCTGGTAAGACGCCACGGCTGCTGGTCATGCAGACGGGTTATCGCGGCGGGCTCGCGCAGGCTCAGCACCTCCTCTTCACGTCCCATCCAGCTGTCGGGGGTGAGCGGATAAAAATTATCGTAAACGGCCAGCGCCGGTTTGCCGGTATCGGGATCGCGCTGCACGCTGATGTCGCCGTTTGCCAGCACCACCTCAAAGTCATCGCCTAAAAACGGCAGCGTCAGGCGGCGCGACCAGTCGATATCAAAATGGCGGGCATAGCGGCTCTTCTCGCCGTGCTCAATCACGTCCCGCCACCAGGCGTTTTCCAGCGAGGTGGACATGTGATTGGGGACGATATCGAGGATCAGCCCCATGCCAGCCGCCTTCAGGGCGCTGACCATGCGTTCAAATCCGGCGCGGCCGCCAAGGGTCGGGTCGATCTCATTGGCATCGGTCACGTCGTAGCCGTGGGTCGAATCACGGGCAGCGGTAAAAATCGGCGAGGCATACAGATGGCTGATGCCGAGCTGTTGCAGATAAGGCACCAGACTGGCGGCACGATCGAAGGTCATGCCATTACGAAACTGAATACGCCAGGTCGCTGTGGGGATCATTAATGTGTTTCTCCAGGGGCAAGTCGGACAATAAGGGTGTCGGGCCGTAATTCGGTGTGGATCTCAGGCCAGGCAAAGAGGGTTTCTCCCGGCAGGTCGGGCATCTCCTCCGTATGGCCGCCGACGTTAAACGCCAGCGACAACGTCCCCCGAGGAAACGTCCAGGTCACCGCCACGCAGCCGGGCCCTGTTTCCAGCACCTTGCCCCCACCGCTGCGCGCCGTAGCCAGCAGCGGCACAATCGCCTGCTGACGCAGCTCCAGCAGATGGCGGGTAAAGTTCAGCCAGCTCTCGCCCTCCGGCTGGTTGAGTTTGTCCCAGTCGAGTTTCGACCGATTGAAGGTCTCCGGCGAATTCGGATCGGGCACCCCTTCTTCCTGATGGCTGGCATGATCGGCAAACTCCTTCGCTCGCCCTTCCCTTACCGCCCGGGCCAGCTCGCCGTGGAAATCGGTAAAGAAGAGGAACGGCCGGGTTTCGCCATACTCTTCGCCCATGAACAGCAGCGGAATGTGCGGCGACAGCAGCAGCGCGGCCAGCAGCACTTTGGTGCGCTTCTCCCCGATCAGGGAGAGCAGACGATCCCCGTGGGCCCGGTTGCCCACCTGATCGTGGTTCTGGATAAAGTCGACAAAGGCCACCGGCGGCTGGTCGATACTTTTCACCCCGCGCGGCTCGCGGTGCCGGGGCGTGATTTCCCCCTGATAGGAGAACCCTTCCGCCAGCGCCCGGGCGACCCATTTCTCCGGCTGATGCGCGAAGTCGCGGTACCAGGCGTGGGTTTCGCCACTCGCCAGCACGTGAATGGCGTTGTGCAGATCGTCATTCCATTCGGCGGTGAACAGCTCCGGCGTGCCGTCCTCCCGGTAAGGATGCAGGGAAATAATGTTACGACTGTCTTCGGTGGTGAGATGCACCGGACGGTCGATAATCTCCTCCCGAATGCGTTCAGCAATTTCTTCCAGAACGTGTTTTTCAGACGAATCTGTAATGTGATCGATAGCGTCGAAGCGCAATCCGTCGAAGCGGAACTCTTTCAGCCAGTACAGCGGCACGTCGGTAATAAACTGGCGCACGGGGGCCACATCGTAGGCAATCCCGTTCCCCCAGGGGGTCATCCGCTCAGGATGGAAAAAGTCCGGCGACAGGCGCGGGAGGTAGTTTCCTTCCGGGCCGAAATGGTTCAGCACAATGTCCAGCACCACCGACAACCCCAGCCCGTGGGCGGCATCGACGAAGGCTTTCAGCTCGTCCGGCGTGCCGTAGGCGCTGTGCGGGGCATAGAGCAGAACACCGTCGTAGCCCCAGCCGCGATTGCCCCCGGCCTGGGACACGGGCATCAGCTCAATCATGGTGATGCCCAGCGACGCCAGATACGGCAGTCTCTCGGTGGCCGCGCGGAATGTGCCCTCAGGGGTGAAGGTCCCGATATGCAGCTCATAAACCACGCTCTCTTCCCAGCGTCGGCCTCGCCACTGGGTGTTGCGCCAGACATAGCTGTCGGGATCGCACACCAGCGATGGGCCATTCACATCCCCTTGCTGAGCGCGGGAAGCGGGATCCGGCACGGCGGTGCCGTCAGACAGGATATAACTGTAGGTCGAACCGGGTTTGACGTAATCAACCGTCAGGTCGAAGCCGCCGTCACCGGTCGGGTGCATCGCCAGGGTTTCGTCGTTCAGGTGCAGGGAAACCTGCTCCTGGCCGCTGGCCCATAAATGAAAGCGAACCGTGTTCGCATCAACGTGTTCACAACCCCAATACGTAATAGATTTTGCTGTCATTCCACCACCTCGTTTGACCCGTGTTCCTCGGGTTGCTTAACGTTGAACGTTACGCAGAGGGAAAAAGAGAAAGTGCGGCGGCAATCCACCGCGCATGAACATCAAGCATAGACCAGGAAATTTAATGTGAGATGGGTCACGACGAAGCGGTTGAGGGGAGTAACTGTGCGGGGTTGCCGGGTGGCGGCGTTGCCTTACCCGGCCTACGGATGGATGCTGCGTTCGGCATTGCCGGGTGGCGGCTGCGCCTTACCCGGCCTACCGTAGGCCCGGCAAGCGGAGCGCCGCCGGGCAAGCAAACGGCACCCGTTCTTACGCCGGTTCCGGCAGGCGGAAGCTGGCGATACTTTGTGTGAGGTGTCTGGCCTGCTCTTCCAGGGACGCCGCCGCTGCCGCTGACTCCTGAACCAGAGCGGCGTTCTGCTGGGTCACGCCGTCCATCTCGGTCACCGCCTGCCCGACCTGCCCAATGCCGCGGCTCTGCTCTTCGGAGGCGACCTGGATCTGCTCCATCAGCGCATTCACCTTATTCACCGACGCGATGATGGCATTGATCACCTCACCCGAACGGTTCACCAGCTGCGAACCGTTTTTCACGCTGGAGACTGACTGGGCGATCAGGTTCTCAATGTCCTTCGCCGCCACGGCGCTTTTCTGCGCCAGGGTACGAACTTCGGTCGCCACCACCGCAAATCCACGACCCTGCGTCCCGGCCCGGGCGGCTTCAACGGCGGCGTTCAGCGCCAGAATATTGGTCTGGAACGCGATGCTGTTAATCACGCTGGTGATATCTTCGATGCGCTGGGAGTTAGCGGCAATGGTGTTCATGGTCTCGATCACCTCGCGGGTCACCGCCTCCCCGGTGCGGGCATTGGTCACCGCATCCTGCACCAGCTTACCGGCCTGATTAACGTTGTCGGTGTTATTCGCCACCGTGGCGCTCAGCTGCTCCATGCTGGCGGCGGTTTCCGTCAGGGCGGACGCCTGCTGTTCAGTGCGGGACGCCAGGTCGATATTGCCGGAGGCAATCTCCTGCGAGGCGTGGTTCACGGTGCGACAGGCTTCACGCACCTGAGAGATGGTATCCAGCAGGGCCAGGCGCATCTGCTCCATCGAGCCCATCAGCAGATCGATCTCGTTTTTCGACCCGGCTTTCTGCGGCACCGCTTCCGTCAGCTGACCAGCGGCAATCTGGCTGCAGTGCTCGCGCGCCAGGTTGATCGGGGCAAAAACGTAGCGCTTCATCAGGACGCTCACCCCGATAATCACCACCACAAACAGCGCGGCAAAGGCGGCAATAATGGTCAAGCCAGAGGCAAAGTGGGAGCGCGCGTCGTCGTTAAGCTGTTTCGCGTATTTCTGGTGCACAGAAAGTACCTGGTCGAGGACGATTTCATACTGACGGTCGAGACCGGAGATCTGCGGGATCAGGGCATCAAACTTTGCCTTGTCGTGGGCGGCGGCCGCGTCAATCAGCGGGGCCAGGCCGCGATCGCGGTAGGCCAGCCAGGCCTCGTCGTAGTCTTTCACTAGCGGCGCTTCATCCGCCAGACGCGGTGCCGCATTAAACGTCGCAAACGCCCCGTCCGCTTTGGTCAGCGCCAGCTTAACGGAGGCCAGCTTCTCGTCGAGACCGGTGGTGTCGCCGCTCTCCACCTGCTTCATATACTCCATGACCCGCACGCGCAAGGTACGGCTGTGGTTGATAGGATCGATAATGGATAACACCACCTGAATCTCTTTATTGACGTTATCCAGGGAGTTATTGCTCTTAATCGCCAGCCAGACGTTGGTTGCGGCACTGGCGACAAAGAAAAACAACAGGGCAAGAAGAATGGCAAGGGAAGACTTTTTTAACGACATAAATACCTCAGAAACAATACGGTCTGAGGTATTATCGGCAGCGAAAATTTAAGATTGAGTTAAAGTTATTTATTTATAAAAAACCCATAAAATAATTAACTTTATTAAAATCACTGCATTACAAAATTATTGCTAATATTTTAACCCGCCATGCATTGAAAATATTCAACTATTTATTCGAATCTGCTTGCCGACTATTTAATCGCTCAAATAAGCAGCGCTGGAAAATTGCGGCCAGTGAATATCGCCCACCCCGTTTAATTTAGGTCGGGAGAAGAGAAAACCCTGAAAACGCTTGATGCCTGCCGACTCCAGCCAGCACCACTCCTCGATTTTCTCGATGCCCTCGGCCACCAGCGCAATCTCCAGATCGGTGCAGCAGCTGACTATCGACTTAACAATCGCCTGCTTGGGGCCGCTCAGGTGAATATTGCTGACAATCTCGCGATCGATTTTCAGTTTATCCGGCTGGAAGCGCGTCAATAACGAGAGCCCGGCATAGCCTGAGCCAAAATCATCAATCGCCAGACCAATACCCGCCGCCCGCAACTGCTTGATGGCGCTGTTAAACTGGTTGAAGCCGGAGATCATTTCGTTTTCGGTCACTTCAATCACCACCTGCTCCGGCTGCAGGCCATGGATAAGGATCTGGTCCATCAGATAATCGACGGCGCCCGGGACGTTCACCAGCGACATCGGCAGCAGGTTAATGGCGATTTTATGATCGCCAATGCCGATTTTCTCGGCCAGCGCAAAGGCGTAGGCCTTGGTCTGCAGATCCACTTCGTACACTTTGTCCTGATCGATGGCATTAAAGAATCGCTCCGGGCTTCCGCCGTCGTTACCGCGGATCAGCGCCTCGAGCGAGGAGATTTTCCCTTCGCCAGGCTGCACAATCGGCTGCAGGGCAAACTGACAGACCTGGTTATCAATCAGCCCGTTGATGGAATTACCAAATGGGGCATGTTCCGGGGTCAGGGTCCATTTATCCGGCAGGAAGGCCGAGCCATTGCTCGTCTGTTTCTGCTGGGTGATAAACGACTGAATAAATTTAAATACCCTGTCTTCCGCCGCCAGATAATTATCCAGCTTGCTGTAGCGCAGGACGGACGACCGCACCGATTTTGCCGTATCGATCCGCAGATCGAACAGCAGCATGCCGACGTTCTCGAAGCGGCGGCGCGGGGCGTAATCCCGCATCAGCTCCACCACGCCGAAGTGGCGCTTGTCCTGGCCTATCTTCACGAACAGATTTTCAATGACCTCTTCCGACCCTTCGAGGATCTGCAAAAAATCAAGGCCGTTAAACAGCAGAATGCCCGTCACATCCAGCGCGGCATTGCTGTATTTGGCTTTTTCAACAAGTGAGAGAAGGGATAAAGATTTGCAGGATGGATTTAACTGGCTTTTGTAAATGAGAGTTGTCAGCACAGCCATTGTTCCCGGTCGAATGTGAAGTCTTATAAGCTATTGTTTAGCATAAATTACATTTGTCGACTAATAGTATTAAAAGGATATATCAGGAAAGAAGCGATTCGGCTCAAAAATAAGCTGGATGAATGTTTAAACACAGGCAGCTGAAACGTCCATGTTGCTGCGAGCTATCCAGCCGTCCGTGGCAGAATTTAGATTAAATCTGCGCCATCCCGCCATCGACAAACAGCTCAACAGCGTTAATAAAGCTGGCAGCATCTGAGGCGAGGAACGCAACCGCTTTGCCCACCTCTTCCGGTTCACCGATGCGGCCCAGCGGTACCGTGGCGGCTAAGGCATCGAACAGACCCTGACGCTGATCTTCCGGCACCAGCTCGCCCAGCCCTGGCGTTTTAATCGGGCCCGGGCTGACCACGTTTACCCGGATACCGCGCCCCTGTAAATCCAGCGCCCAGGAGCGGGCAAAGTTTCTTACTGCCGCCTTGCTTGCGCTGTAAACGCTAAAGTTGGCGGTGCCTTTAACCGAGACCGTGGAGCCGGTCAGGATCACCGAGGCTTTATCCGCCAGCAGCGGCAGCGCCTTCTGCACCGTAAACAGCACGCCGCGGACGTTGGTGGCAAAAATACGGTCGAAGTGCTCTTCGGTTATTGCCCCGAGCGGCTGCATGTCGCCGCCACCGGCGTTAGCGAACAGCACATCCAGCCGCCCGGACTGTTCGGCGATTTGCGCATAGACCGTGTCAAGATCCGCCAGCACCGAGGCGTCGGCGCGAATGCCGGTGACCTGCCCGCCGAGGGTGGCGACGGCCTTGTCCAGCTCCGCCTGACGGCGACCGGTGATATAGACCTTCGCCCCCTGATCCTGCAGCTCTTTAGCAGTTGCCAGACCGATACCGCTGGTGCCGCCGGTAACCAGAGCGACCTTACCTGTTAATGTTGTATTCACGTGATTTTCCTTCCGCGTTGTGGGTGTGGATGCACTGTAGCGCTTGCGGGATTACGGAAAAATCAGCAAAAATGGAAATCACTTTTTCTCTGGGGAAATAATCCCCGTTTCACTGAGTGCCTCTATGGATCAATTACTGGCCATGCGCGCCTATACCCGCGTAGTGGAAACCGGCAGTTTTACCCGGGCGGCGGACTCGCTCAACATGCCCATCGCCACCCTCAGCAAGCTGGTCAAGGCGCTGGAGGCACATCTCGACGTACGCCTGTTGCAGCGCACCACCCGGCGGGTGACGGCAACCCCGGAGGGACAGGAGTATTACGAAAAGGCCCGCCGGGTGCTGATTGATATCGAAGATATCGACACCTCGTTCAGCTCGGTAAAACAGCAGCCCCAGGGGCATCTGCGCATTGACGTCGGCGGCTCAACGGCGCGGGACGTGCTGATCCCGGCCCTGCCGGATTTTATGCGCCGTTACCCTGAAATCCGTATCGATCTCGGCGTGGCCGACCGGCCGGTGGATTTAATCAGCGGCAATGTGGATTGCGTTATCCGCGGCGGCGCGCTGGAGGACTCCTCCCTGATTGCCCGGCACATCGGCAATGCGGAGATGGTCACCTGCGCCACGCCGGGCTATCTGAAGCAGTACGGCCTTCCCGCCTACCCTGAAGAGCTTCGCAACGGCCATAAGCTGGTCTGTTATCTCTCGCCGATGACCGGGCGCGCCGTGCCGTTTCGCTTTACCCAGGATGGTGAGATCCGCGAGATTAACCTGGTGCATCGTATCGGGGTAAACGAGAGCAACGCGCACCTGGCGGCCGCGGTAGCTGGAATGGGGATTGTTCAGACATTTCGGTACTCCGCAGGCGCCCTGCTGGAAGCGGGAACGCTGGTGGAGATCCTCGATAAATGGCGTCCGCCACACTACCCGTTTTACGTGGTTTATCCGCAAAACCGGCATATGACGCATCGTCTGAAGGTGTTTATCGCGTGGCTGGCGGAGGTGTTTCCGGACGCGGTGAAGGGATAGCCGGGCGGAGCGCCCGGCTGGACGGTCAGTTCAGCTTATAGTCGAGGGTGATTTCAGCTTTCAGCAGCTGTGACACCGGACACCCGGCTTTCGCTTTCTGAATGATGCCGTCGAACTGCTGCGGGTCGATCCCCGGAACGGTCACTTTGCTCTGCAGGGCCACTTTGCTGATGGCAAAGCCGCTGTCGGTTTTATCCAGCGAAACATCCGCCGTGGTATCGATAGAATCCGCGGTATAACCCGCTTCACCCAGCATCAACGACAGCGCCATGGAGAAACATGCCGCATGCGCCGCACCGATCAACTCTTCCGGGTTGGTACCCTTCTCCCCTTCAAACCGGGTATTGAAGCCGTAGGGTTGCTGATTAAGAACGCCGCTCTCGGTAGAAACCGTCCCCTTGCCGCGCTTGATATCGCCAGACCAGTGTGCTGAACCGTGCTTATGAATTGTCATTATTGCTCTCCTTTTGGCTTACAAAGCCTTCAGTATAGACCACGCAGCGAGGGCAGCCCGAAATAGTGAAATAACAAGAAAATTCTGTGACGCCAGAGCGGTTAGACGTATTGCAAATCCTTTTATTCCGTGTAATTTAAATTCGTCTTCGGCAATATTTATTTTCGGGTAACCGAATGGCATAAAGATATATTCAAAGGTTATGGAGAATATATTCTGTTTTTTAAGATCATGAAAAAGCATGATTTTATGACACTAATATTTCTGAGACGATTCTTAAACACAGCGGCATAAATATTTGCCATTCTGAATACCACTGATGTTTTTGCGAGCCGGACCATTAAACAGAAAACGACACGGAGGCAACATGTTTAATTATTATTCTGCAAATACAACATCCGCACAGCCGGAGCTGGTTAACGCTATTGCACAGGGTCTGCGCGCTGAAATGGGCGCTGTCACTGAAGATGACATTTTGATGGAACTGACAAAATGGGTGGAAGCCTCAGATAATGACATCCTCAGTGATATCTACCAGCAGACCATTAACTACGTTGTCAGCGGCCAACACGACAGTTTCTGAAAACCTGCTATGCTGGATCAGCAACCTAAGGGGTTACATTTCGTTCGCCTTATCAACATCAACAGGATGGAGGAGTCAATATGAAATCGAACCGTCAGGCACGCCATATTCTGGGACTGAACTACAAGCTGTCTAACCAGCGCAAAGTGGTGATTGAGGGTGACAGCGAAACGCAGGTCATCAATGCCACCGGCAGAAAACGCCACGAACCGAAGTAAGTTCGCCAGTGAGATACCGACACCACCGCTTAGCCGGTGGTGTTTTTGTTTGTATGTTGCGGCATTTAACATTCACCTCCTTTATACTACCCGCCTGACACCCCCTAAGGGCACGACAGCAACGATGATTAACAACAGTGCCAGGGACGGATATGCACAAATTAAGTGAGTAACATGGACAACAAAGCCAAAAAACATCGCTCCCTCTATATTCCTTACGCCGGTCCGGTTCTGCTGGAATTCCCCCTCCTGAACAAGGGCAGCGCCTTCAGCATGGAAGAGCGCAGCAGTTTCAACCTGCTGGGTCTGTTGCCAGAAGTGGTCGAAACCATCGAAGAGCAGGCCGAACGCGCGTGGATCCAGTATCAGGGATTCAAAACCGAGATCGACAAGCACATCTACCTGCGCAACATCCAGGACACTAACGAAACCCTCTTCTACCGCCTGGTGCAAAACCACCTCGACGAGATGATGCCGGTGATTTACACCCCAACCGTCGGTGCCGCCTGCGAACGTTTCTCGGAAATTTATCGCCGTTCCCGGGGCGTGTTTATCTCGTATCAGAACCGTCACAACATGGACGACATCCTGCAGAACGTCTCCAACCACAACATCAAAGTGATCGTGGTAACCGACGGCGAGCGTATTCTCGGTCTTGGCGACCAGGGGATCGGCGGGATGGGAATTCCAATCGGTAAACTGTCGCTGTACACCGCCTGCGGCGGCATCAGCCCGGCGTACACCCTGCCGGTGGTGCTGGATGTCGGGACCAACAACCAGCAGCTGCTCAACGATCCGCTCTATATGGGCTGGCGTCACCCGCGTATCACCGACGACGAGTACTATCAGTTCGTGGATGATTTCATCCAGGCGGTGAAGCATCGCTGGCCGGACGTGCTGCTGCAGTTCGAAGATTTCGCCCAGAAAAACGCCATGCCGCTGCTGAATCGCTATCGCGATGAAATCTGCTCCTTTAACGACGACATTCAGGGCACTGCGGCGGTCACGGTCGGCACGCTGATTGCGGCCAGCCGCGCGGCAGGCAACCAGTTAAGCTACCAGAAAATAGTCTTCCTCGGTGCAGGCTCCGCCGGGTGCGGTATCGCCGAGCAGATCATCGCCCAGACACAGCGCGAAGGCTTAAGCGAAGAGCTGGCCCGTTCCCGCGTCTTTATGGTGGATCGTTTTGGCCTGCTGACCGACGCCATGCCGAACCTGCTGCCGTTCCAGACCAAACTGGTGCAAAAGCGCGAGAACCTGAAAAACTGGGATACCGACAGTGAAGTGCTCTCCCTGCTGGATGTGGTGCGTAACGTGAAGCCGGATATTCTGATTGGCGTCTCCGGCCAGACCGGGCTGTTCACCGAAGAGATCATCCGCGAGATGCATAAATACTGCGCGCGTCCGATCGTGATGCCGCTCTCTAACCCGACCTCGCGTGTGGAAGCGACCCCGCAGGACATCATCGCGTGGACCGAAGGTAACGCCCTGGTCGCCACCGGCAGCCCGTTTGCACCTGTGGTCTGGAAGGACAAAATCTATCCGATTGCCCAGTGCAACAACTCCTATATCTTCCCGGGTATCGGCCTTGGGGTGATCGCCTCTGGCGCGTCGCGCATCACCGATGAGATGCTGATGTCCGCCAGCGAAACCCTGGCGAAGCACTCTCCGCTGGTGAACAACGGCGAAGGGCTGGTCCTGCCGGAGCTGAAGGATATCCATGTGGTGTCGAAAGCCATCGCCTTTGCGGTGGGGAAAATGGCCCAGCAGCAAGGCGTGGCGGTTAAAACCTCTGCAGACGCCCTGCAGCAGGCAATCGACGAGAACTTCTGGAAGCCGGAATACCGCAGCTACCGCCGGACGTCTATTTAACTCCTGCAACGCCGGGCGGCGCTCACGCTTGCCCGGCCTACAAAATCGTCACGCCAGGCCGGGTAAGGCGAAGCCGTCACCCGGCAAAACACCGCACCGAACCCGTAGGCCGGGTAAGGCAAAGCCGTCACCCGGCAAGACCGCACCGAACCCGTAGGCCGGGTAAGGCGCAGCCGCCACCCGGCAACACCGCACCGAACCCGTAGGCCGGGTAAGGCAAAGCCGCCACCCGGCAAGACCGCACCAAACCCGAAGGCCGGGTAAGGCAAAGCCGCCACCCGGCAAGACCGCACCGAACCCGTAGGCCGGGTAAGGCGCAGCCGCCACCCGGCAACACCGCACCGAACCCGTAGGTCGGGTAAGGCGCAGCCGCCACCCGGCAACACCGCACCGAACCCGTAGGCCGGGTAAGGCAAAGCCGCCACCCGGCAAAACACCGCACCTTACCTCCCCCGCGTCGCCCACCAGAACACCAGAGCCAACAGGCTGACAGACGATCCCAGCAGGCACACCCCCTGCCAGCCGAAATGGGCATAGGTTATGGTCGTACCGATCCCCCCCAGCCCGCTGCCCACCGCGTAAAACAGCATATACAGCCCCACCAACCGGCTATGTGCTTCCGGTCGGGTGCGGAAAATCAGGCTCTGGTTTGTAACATGCAACGCCTGTCCGCCAAGATCGAGCAGCACGATGCCGATCGCCAGCGCCCACAGCGACACGTCCATTAGCGATAGCGGCCACCAGGCCAGCAGCAGCATCGCCAACGCCATTGCGCTGGTGCGTTGCGCCAGCCCCTGGTCCGCCCACTGCCCGGCCCGTGATGCGGCCAGGGCGCCAATGACCCCCACCAGCCCGAATGCGCCAATAGCGGTATGGGAAAAGTTATAGGGTGGCGCGCTCAGGGGCAGCACCAACGCGCTCCAGAAAATATTAAAGGCAGCAAACATCAGCAGCGCGAGCGTGCCCCTGACCTGGAGCACCTTTTCCTCCCTCAGTAGCGTCAGCATTGAAGCGAGCAGGCGCGGATAAGTGAGCGAACCGGCAGGCGGCAAGGCAGGCAGTCGTCGCCAGAGCGGGATCGCAATCCCCAGCATCAGAAATGCGGCGCAGAAATAGACCCCGCGCCAGCCCGCCAGATCGCTGACGCCCCCGGCAAACACTCTCGCCAGCAGCAATCCGATAAAGACCCCGCCCTGCGCCACTCCTACCACCCGCCCCTGTTCATGAGGGGCAGCGGCGCTTGCCGCGCAGGCTATCAGCCCCTGGGTCATCGCCGTACCGAGCAGGCCGACGGCAAGCATACCCGCCAGCAGCACCGGGGCGGATTGCGCCGTCCCCACCACCACCAGCGCGGCAACCAGCGCCAGTAGCTGTATCGCCATCAGTCGACGACGATCGACCCTGTCTCCCAGCGGCACCAGAAACAGCAGAGCCAGCGCACAACCGATTTGGGTTGCGGTAACAACCCCGCCGATTGCCGCCTGACTGATGGCAAAATCCTGCGCCAGCGCATCAAGCAGCGGCTGCGCGAAATAGACATTCGCCACGCTCATGCCGCTGGCAATGGCGAAGAGCCACACCAGGCTGCGTGACAGACCTGCGGATATCGCCTGGCCAGCCAGTAACGTCAGTTGTGCTTTCATGCTCCCAAAACTCCTTTAATGGTTTCATAATAAAACCACTGTAAGGCTAGGTCAGATAGTTTTAAAATGCAACCAAATAGCTTGCCTTGCTGAAAGCGCGCTTCCCCGCTAAACTCGCTTCATCCATCAACCTACTGAATACTAAGGAGGCTAATTATGCTGTGCTGTGAAATTTTTGATATTTCACTTCACCTTGGTGATCGCACCTGCTCAAGCGTTATCGGTTTCGTGCTGCGATAACTTCGGCTTGAGCGAAGACACCTAAGACAATCCCTTCTCTCGGGCTTACCGGGTTATCGTCAGCGTTGATTGACGAGGCGTTTTTACGCCTGTAACTCTTGAGTAAGCAAATGAGCACATTACTGACTGCACAATTTTTACGTGTTGATACCGCTTTCGACACCCTGTTCGACAACCTCTCCTTTAGCCTGAAAAAAGGCGACCGCATCGGTTTGCTGGGCGATAACGGCTGTGGCAAAAGTACCCTGCTGAAGATCCTCGACGGCACCGACACGCCCCTTTCCGGCACGGTGGCGCTGGCCGGTCATTGCCTGATGTCGCGGGTGGAGCAGCATCTTCCTCCTGAGATTTATCCCTTAACCATGCTCGACGCGGTTCTGGCGCAGTTGCCGGTTGCCGAGCGTGAGAGCCTGCGCTGGCGGGCAGAGACCCTGCTGGCGAGCATGGGGTTCACCCCGCAAGACATAGCCCTGCAATCGGCCACGCTTAGCGGCGGGCAGCACACGCGACTCCTGCTGGCGCGGGCGCTGATTAACGAGCCGGATCTGCTACTGCTGGATGAACCCAGCAACCACCTGGATCTGCCCACGCTGCTGTGGCTGGAGCAGTTTTTACAGAGCTGGTCCGGCAGCTTTGTGCTGGTGTCCCACGACAGGCAGCTGCTGGATGCCGTCACCAACGGCAGCTGGATCCTGCGGGACAAAACGCTGCACTACTTCGCCCTTCCCTGCACCCGGGCGCGTCAGGCGCTGGCGGAGAAAGATGAGAGCGACGCGCTGCGCCATAAAGCAGAGCAAAAGGAGATCGACCGGGTCACCGCCAGTGCAAAACGGCTGGCGACCTGGGGCAAGGTCTACGACAACGAGGATCTGGCCCGTAAAGCTAAGCAGATGGAGCGCCAGGTGGAGCGGCTAAAGGAGAGCCAGACGTCGCTGACGGCGGGCAGCCCCTGGACCTTAACCCTGCGCGGCGATGCCCTGCGGGCCGACCGGTTGCTGGAGATCGCGTCGCTCGACGTGGCCCCAGCCCCGGGCCTGCCGCCGTTGTTCTCGGCGGAAAACGTCCGTCTAAAAAGCGGCGACCGGGTCGCCATCGTCGGGCGCAACGGCTGTGGCAAATCCTCGCTGATGCGCCTTATCTGGCAGCAGTTTATTGCTGCGGAAAGCCACGCCGGATTAACCCTCCACCCACGCGTCGCGCCTGGCTACTACGACCAGACGCTGCACCAGCTGGCGGATGAAGCCACGCTGATCGACGCCCTGGAGCCGTTCGCCCCGAACATTCAGGATCGCAAGATGGCGCTGATCTCCGCCGGGTTCGCCTGGGCGCGGCACGGACAAAAGGTCAGCACGCTGAGCGGCGGCGAGCGCTCGCGGCTGCTGTTTATTGGCCTGACGCTGGCGCGCTTCAGCCTGCTGATGCTTGATGAGCCAACTAACCATCTGGATATGGAAGGCAAAGAAGCGCTGGCGGAAACGTTACAACAGTTTGAAGGCGGCGTGCTGCTGGTCAGCCACGATCGGCAGTTAATCAGCCAGAGCTGCAACCGCTTCTGGCTGATCGACAATGGCGTGCTGAGCGAATGGCATGACGCGGATACGGTTTTTGCCCGCCTGCGCGATGACAGCGGTTTGCGTGACCAATCGGCAAAGGCTGTGACGAAAGCAGGCCAGGCAGAACCCGCTGAGGATCTGTTAGAGCGGCTGATTATGCTGGAGAAACTGCTGGAGGAGGATCGGCTGCGTAAGCCTAAACATCAGAAGCCTCAGCTTCAGGCGCAGTGGCAGGAGGAGATTGCCGCGCTGACGGCGCAGCTGTAAGGCAATGCCCGGCGGGTAGCCGCCGCCGGGCAATTGTTTATTTCGGTTGCTGCGTTTTCCAGGCATCCCATGCCTGTTTAATTTCCTGCTTCGCGGTGGCGGCATCGTTGAAGCCGTTCAGCTCCACCGATTTGCGCCCTTCCGGCAGCTGTTTATAAACCCGGAAGAACGACTCCAGGCGCTGCTGTTCAATCTTTGGCAGGTCGCTTAACTCTTTAATGTCGTCATAAGTCGGATCGATTTTGCTGGCCGGCACGGCAACGATTTTGTCGTCCTTCTCGCCGCCGTCGATCATCTTCAGTACGCCAATGGCGCGCAGCTTAATCAGGGTGCCCGGTGCCATCGGCGCGCGGGTATAGAAAATCACGTCCAGCGGATCGCCATCACCCGCCAGGGACTGGGTCAGCGAGCCGTAGTTGGCCGGGTAAGCCACCGGCATCGACTGGAAACGGTCGGCAATAATAAAGCCGGTTTTGGCGTCAGTCTCGTACTTAATAATCCCGCCCGCAGGAATTTCGGTAACGGCGTAGAACTCTTCCGGGTTGTTATCAGGCTGTGGGAATTCGAGGATGTTTTGCGCCTGTACGGAAGCGGACAGAAGAACGCTCACTGCGAGAAGTTTTTTTACCAGATGCATTGTCTTTTTAACTCTTCGGTTATTGAGAAGACAACACCTTACGGGCTGGTTATGTCAGAAACATGACATATTTGCTGCAGAAATAATGACTGGAGAAAGCGTTAAAAGGAGACCGCCTGAAGGTTGTCTCCTTTATTTTACCTAAGCCTTGGGGTCAGAACTCTCTGGCGAGAGTCAGATAACCTCCATAATCCACTGAGCATTCATTATCATTGATATAACCTAAAGCTATAAATACATTCTTTTTACCATCGTGATTGGTAAAGGTGTACTTCGCTGAAATGCTTTTCACATTGTCATCATGATAAATTGAATAATATTGTTCCCTGGAGAGCACAATACTATTTTTTTGAGCCATGGCTTTTTTATAAGCATCCTCAGCTAATTGTTTGGCCAATATATCAGAAACAGGGAACACTCCAAGTAATTTCACCTCAGTTTTATGCTCAAGGATAGTCGAACGATCAATTTTCAAATCATCGGTAAAAGATGAAAGAGTTGCTAACTCGATTGCGCGCCCAACATCAGCACACTGTTCAGAACCTATCTTAGCCTGAGCTAAAACAGGGAGCATTACAAAGGAAAAACAAAGATATTTGAACATAATCGTGCTACTCCACTATTAACACTCTGTCTTTGCTTGTATGGATCTCAATCCTGTGGTTAAGCAAAACAACAATACAGCCATTGGAAGCCTCTCCAGGGCGACTTCCACTGTCGCCATGAATTAAGAAACCATCTCTTCCACACATGTTGTTTGAGGAGTCCGCTGTAAGTCTTAACACGTAACCTCCTGCTGTTGTATGCTGGAATGGATTGCCAATTTTGTACTTCCCCGCTGGCAATGGTCCTTTGTTCTTTACACACTGTTGAGAAGGATCGTTGTAGTAACCTACAGCCCCCGCATACAGCGCATTAAACTTGAAGGTACCATCAAGGTAAAACTTAGCCTCCTTAACTTTATAGACCCACGTCATTATGCCGTCCTCCTTTCATTCCAGCCGTGAGAGTGAATGATGTTGCCATCTAAATAATGCCATTCAATATTTGCATAATTAATAGAAACATATTCTTGATGGGAGTGCTTTTCGAAACGAGGATCTTTAATATCAAGCATAAAAGCATTAACATCAGTGATGATGCAATCAGTAAGCGTTACACGAAAGTACTCTTCTTCCTGGCCATTATAGTTAATTCGATAATACCTGAAGATAGCTTCCTTAAACCGTCTGCCGCTACTCACTCCTTTACTAAGGTAAGGTGTAGAACTATCGATATCTTTCCTGAAAGACATTTGGCCGTGCACGCATGGGCCTGTAATCTTACCTGTTAAGTCATCTACAGGTAGTTCCAGAGCATGCATAATCTCACTTATTTCTATGCTTCCCTCTCTTCCACGAACATCAACAGATCCTTTTACAGGATTGCCAGAATCATCTGTAAGCCATAAATAAACCGGTATCGCCATGGATCAAACTCCATTTTTAAAATGAGCAAAAAGTATCCTTTGAATATATGTTATTTGAACAGCTATTTTTTGCTTAGCGTTGATATCAATCAATTAAACAGCCATCAATGCGACACTGATTATTTACTAAACCAATATCCCACCGAAATTATATTCCTTAATATTTACTATTTATTTAAACTCCTGTCTGTTACATATGCGAACGCGAATAACTTTAACGTATAAATAACCATGGGAAATGAAAGGGCAAGCGTGATGCCACTCGTGATTATCGAATTCATCTAAGCTAAATGATTTCATAATGTTACAGCCCCTTGCTTCAGCCATTAAAAAACTTAATCCTTAATAGGTATATCGTCTTATCTAACCTGCATTGCAGATCCGCAATATGAAAATGGAGAAACATATGAAAGCTGCTGTCGTGACCAAAGACCATCAGGTAGAAGTGACCGAGAAAACCCTGCGCCCGCTGAAACACGGCGAAGCGCTGCTGAAGATGGAGTGCTGTGGCGTGTGCCACACCGATCTTCACGTAAAGAACGGCGATTTTGGCGATAAGACCGGGGTGATCCTCGGGCATGAAGGCATTGGTGTGGTGCAGGAGGTAGGCCCTGGCGTCGTCTCCCTTAAACCGGGCGATCGCGCAAGCGTGGCGTGGTTCTTTGAAGGCTGCGGTCATTGCGAATACTGCAACTCCGGCAACGAAACCCTGTGCCGTACCGTGAAGAACGCAGGCTACTCGGTGGATGGCGGTATGGCTGAAGAGTGCATCGTGACTGCCGACTACGCGGTAAAAGTGCCGGACGGACTGGACTCCGCCGCCGCGAGCAGCATCACCTGTGCCGGGGTGACGACCTATAAAGCCGTCAAAGTCTCTGAGATCAAGCCGGGCCAGTGGATCGCTATTTATGGCCTGGGTGGTCTGGGTAACCTGGCGCTGCAGTACGCGAAAAACGTGTTTAACGCCAAAGTTATCGCTGTTGACGTGAATGACGAACAGCTGAAACTCGCCGAAAGCATGGGTGCCGATCTGGTGGTTAACTCCCGCAATGAGGATGCCGCTAAATTCATTCAGGAAAAAACCGGTGGTGCCCACGCTGCGGTGGTAACCGCGGTGGCGAAAGTGGCCTTTAACTCCGCGGTGGATGCCGTTCGCGCCAGTGGCCGCGTGGTGGCAGTCGGCCTGCCGCCGGAAGCAATGAGCCTGGATATTCCGCGTCTGGTGCTTGACGGCATTCAGGTAGTGGGTTCGCTGGTCGGCACTCGTCAGGATCTGACCGAAGCCTTCCAGTTTGCCGCCGAAGGCAAAGTCGTGCCGAAAGTGGCGCTGCGTCCGCTGGGCGATATCAATGCCATCTTCAAAGAGATGGAACAGGGCCAGATCCGTGGCCGTATGGTGATTGATTTCCGTTCATAACGATCTTCCCTCTTCCCTATGGGGAGAGAGCGAACATCGCGGAATCAGCATGCATTACGCCGAACCGCTGGCGAAAATCGTTTAGCCCCACAAACCGCGCCACTCCCGGCGCGGTTTTTTATTGCCACTTTCCGCAAATCCTTAGCTCAATTCCTTTGTTCCCTTCTTTTCTGCCCCACCCGAAGATGCATTCGACGCTAACAAGAAGATTACAAAGGAATTCACCATGCAAACCCCATTTCGTCTGCCGCTGCTGACGGCTTTAATTCTTGCGACGACGGCAGCTTATGCTGCCGATACGCCGGTTAAAGGCGGCACGCTGGTCTATCTGGAGCAACAGGCCCACACCAACCTTTATCCCCCGGCGGGCGGGTTTTACCCCAACGGCGGGATCCTGAATCAGATCACCGACAAGCTTACCTGGCAGAACCCAAAGACGCTACAGGTTGAGCCATGGATCGCCGAAAGCTGGACCACCAACGCCGATAAAACCGAATACACCTTTAAGCTTCGCCCGGGCGTTACCTTCTCTGACGGCACGCCGCTGGACGCGAACGCGGTGGCGAAGAACTTCGATACCTACGGCAAAGGCAATAAGGCCCAGCGCCTGCCGGTGTCGGAAGTGATCAACAACTACGACCGCAGCGAAGTGATCGACCCGCTGACCGTAAAGTTCTACTTCAAAAAGCCCTCGCCGGGCTTTTTACAGGGTACCGCGACCATCGGCTCCGGTCTGGTTTCTCTGAGCACCTTACAGCGTAACTTCGAGGAGTTGGGCGACGCGCGCCATATCATCGGCTCCGGCCCGTTCGTGGTGAAGGATGAGAAGCCCGGCCGGGAAGTGAATCTCCAGGCGCGTAAAGACTACGCCTGGGGCCCGAAAAATCTCGCCCAGCAGGGCCCGGCGAATCTGGATGGCATTACGTATCTGGTCACGCCGGAAGACAGCGTTCGCGTCGGCGCGCTGCTGGCGGGCCAGGCCGATTTTATCCGCCAGGTGCAGGCCTATGACGAAAAACAGGCCACCGAACAGGGATATCACATCTACGCGGCCCCTACCCGCGGGGTGAACGACAGCATCAGCTTCCGCCCGGATAATCCACTGGTCGCCGACGTGCGGGTGCGCCAGGCGCTGCTGCATGCCACCAACGCGAAACAGGTGGTGGAAACCCTGTTCTCACCCAACTATCCGCAGGCCAAATCGGTGATTGCCGACTCTGCCGCAGGCTATGTCGATCTGAGCGACAAACTGACCTTCGATCCGGCCAAAGCCAGCGCCCTGCTGGATGAAGCCGGGTGGAAAGCGGGCAGCGATGGCATTCGCGCCAAAGACGGCCAGCGTCTGGCCCTGACCATCTATGAATCCCTGCCGCAGCCGCAAAACAAAGAGGTGTTACAGCTGGTCGCCCAGCAGTGGCGTCAGGTGGGCGTCGCCCTGAGCGTGAAGGCCGGTGACGCTGGCAGCCGCGTTATCGACAACCTCGACCCGCTGAAAACCCCGCTTACCGTGTCGGAAGTGGGCCGCGCCGACCCGGACGTGGTTAAGAGCATGTTCTACCCCGATAACCGCGACGCCCTGCTGCAAAAAGGCGGCTCCAGCGACAAGGTAAACAGCTTCCGCGACGACAAGCTCAACGAGCTGCTGGTGAACATCTCCGCTGAAGTGGATCCGCAAAAGCGCCTCCAGCTGACCGGCGACGCCCAGCGCTATCTGCTGGATAACGCCTATGTGATCCCGATTTTCGAAGAGCCGCAGGTCTTTGCCGGTGCGCCGTGGCTGAAAGGGGTGAGTTTTGAAGCGGTCGGTCGCCCGTCGTTCTACGGCGCGTGGCTTGAGAAACACTAAGGAGGCAACGATGAGCCACTATCTGCTGCGACGGGCCGGGCTGGGGCTGCTGGTGTTATGGGCTGCGTTTACCCTGTCGTTTGTGCTGCTTCAGGTGCTGCCGGGGGATGCGGTGCTGATCAAGTTCCAGAACCCGGATCTGGGCCTGAGTCCGGCGCAAATCGAAGAGATGCGCATCGCCTACGGGGCCGACAGCCCGCTGTGGCAGCAGTATCTGCACACCCTCGGGGCGATGCTGCGCGGCGATTTTGGCTTCTCGGTGCAGGCGGGGTTGCCGGTGAGCGAACTTATTATCACCAACCTGCCGGACACCCTGAGCCTGGCGCTGCCCGCCTTTGCGCTGGCGGTGGCGCTGGCCTTTGCCCTGGCGCTGGCTTCCCGCCTGCCAGGGCTGCGCTTTTTGAGTAACGCCATTCAGTCCCTGCCGGTGCTGTTTATCTCCCTGCCGACCTTCTGGTTGGGTATTGCCTTGATTCAGCTGTTTTCATTCCAGCTGAGGCTGATCCCGGTGATTAACCCAGGCCCGCTACAGGGGCTGATCCTGCCGATTATCACCGTCGCCATTCCGATCTCCGCCCCGCTGGCGCAGATCCTGATGCGCAGTCTGGATCAGGTCGCCGCCCAGCCGTTTGTAGCGGTAGCGCGGGCCAAAGGGCTGAGCGAAACCGCCGTTCTCTGGCGTCACGTCACCGGCAATGCCCTGCTGCCGGTGCTGAACATTGCGGGCCTGTTGCTGGGCGAACTGATCGCCGGGGCGCTGATCACCGAAACCGTGTTTGCCCGCAGCGGGCTGGGGATGCTGACCCAGCAGGCGGTCAATAACCAGGATATCGCCGTGTTACAGGCGGTGGTGATGATCTCCGCCCTCGGCTTTGTGTTGATTAACCTGCTGGTGGATCTGCTGATGCCGCTGTTCGATCCCCGGCTGAAAACCGTTACCGGAGGTGCTGTATGAGCCTTGTCGATTACGCTGCCGCAGCGCGCAGACGCGTGCCCGCCTGGGGGGCATTTCGCTGGCAGCCGGGGCTGTGGTTTGCCTGGGCGATTATTGCCGTCGCCGCGCTGGCGGCTATCGCACCGGATCTCTTTACCCACTTCAGCCCGATTGAAGGCATTCCCGGCGCGCAGCGTCTGGCACCGCAGGCCGGGTACTGGCTCGGCACCGATCAGTTGGGACGCGATCTGTACACCCGCATCATCTATGGCGCATCCCACTCGCTGAGCGCCGCCCTGGTGGCCGTGGCGATGGGGCTGATCGTGGGTACCGCCATCGGTGTGATTGCCGGGGCGTTTGCCGGGCGGGTGGAGTCTGTGCTGATGCGTCTGGTGGACGTGCTGCTCGCTATCCCTTCGCTGCTGCTCTCCCTGACGGTAATTATTTTGCTCGGCTTTGGCACGGTGCATGCCGCCATCGCCGTTGGGGTGGCGTCTATCGCCAGCTTTGCCCGACTCGCGCGCGGTGAAGTGGTGCGCATCCGCCATACGGATTACGTCGAAGCGGCGTTTGGCAGCGGCGGCACCTTCTGGACGGTGCTGTGGCGCCACATTCTGCCCAACTCCCTGACCGCGGTGCTGGCCTTTGCCACCCTCCAGTTTGGTCAGGCGATCCTCGCCCTCTCGACGCTGAGCTTCCTCGGCTACGGCACCCCGCCGCCGATCCCGGAGTGGGGATTGCTGATTGCCGAGGGACGTAACTATCTCTCTACCGCCTGGTGGCTAACCACCTTCCCCGGGCTGGTGGTGATCGCCGTGGTGCTGGCCACCAACCGTATCAGTCGTCAGTTAAGCGGAGGTCGCTCATGACGGTTCTCTCTGTTGAAAATCTGACTATCAGCTACCGCACGGGCCGCCAGTGGCGCGAGGTGGTGCATAACGTCAGCTTTACCCTCGGGCGCGGCGAGATGCTGGCCTTTGTTGGCGAGTCCGGCTCCGGTAAAACCACCACCGCCCAGGCGATTATCGGCCTGCTGGCGGACAACGCCCGGCGCGACGGCGGCAGCATCCGTCTGAACGGCGAAGATCTCAGTCAGTGGTCGGCGAAACGGCTCAACAACCTGCGCGGGGCGCGCATCAGCCTGGTGCCGCAGGATCCGGGTAACTCCCTCAACCCGGTGAAAACCATCGGCGCGCAGGTGGGGGAAATCATTCGCCTGCATCAGAAAATCAGCCCCGCCGCGTGCGACCAGCAGGTGCTGGCCCTGCTGACCAAAGTGGGTCTCAGCCACCCGGAACAGCGGATGAAGCAGTTTCCGCACCAGCTCTCCGGCGGAATGAAACAGCGGGTGTTGATTGCCATCGCCATCGCCCTGCGACCGGATGTGATTATCGCCGATGAGCCCACCAGCGCGCTGGACGTGACGGTGCAAAAACGCATTCTCGATCTGCTGGATGTGCTGCGCCGGGAATCCGGCACGGCGGTGCTGTTTGTCACCCACGACCTGGCCCTGGCGGCCCAGCGCGCCGACCGGCTGCTGGTGTTTCGCCACGGCGAGGTGCAGGAGCACGGCGCTACCTCCGACGTGGTACGCGCCCCGCAGCACGCCTATACCCGCCAGCTGCTGAGCGATCTGCAGGGCCAGCGGTTAACCATTGCTCCGGTGGCGGGTCGTCCACTGGCCTCGCCTGCGATCCGCGCCACCGATATCAGCAAACGTTTTGCGCTGGGGAAAGGCCATCAATTGCAGGCGCTGGATAACGTCAGCTTCGCCGTGCAGCGCGGCAGCACCCACGCGCTGGTAGGCGAGTCCGGCTCAGGCAAAACTACCCTTGCCCGCATCCTGCTGGGCTTTGAGCAGGCCGACCGGGGTCAGGTGATCATCGATGATATCGACGCCACCACCCTCAGCCACGAGGCGCGACGTCAGCTGCGGCAGAAGATCCAGTTTGTCTATCAGAACCCCTTTGCCTCGCTGGATCCACGCCAGACACTGTTTGAGATCATCGAGGAGCCGCTTAAAAATTTTGCGCCCGTCGACAAAGCAGAACGTGCCGCCCGGGTAGAGAACGTTGCCCGGCGGGTGGCCCTGCCGCCGGAGCTGTTAAGCCGCACCGCGCGGGAGCTGTCGGGCGGCCAACGCCAGCGCGTGGCTATCGCCCGGGCCTTAATTCTTGAGCCGACCATTCTGGTGCTGGATGAGGCCACCTCGGCGCTGGACGTCACCGTACAGGCGCAGATCCTCGCCCTGCTCCAGCAGCTTCAGCAGCAGCTGGGCCTGACCTATCTGTTTATCACTCACGATCTGGCAACCGTCCGGCGGATTGCCCACAGCGTGACGGTATTGCGCAGCGGCCAGGTGGTTGAACAGGGCGCGGTCGACACGCTTTACGCCGCGCCGCAGGACAACTACACCCGCGAGCTGATCGACGCCATCCCCCATTTTTCACACAAGGAGTACGCATGACGCGTAAACGCCTGGGTTTCTTCACCCGACTGCTGGACGATGCCCCAGCCAAAGAACGTTATCGCCTGGCGACTGAGCAAATCCGCCATGCCGAGCGCTACGGTTTTGACAGCGCATGGATTGCCCAGCACCATTTCCACGAGCATGAAGGCGGCCTGCCGTCGCCGCTGGTATTTCTCGCCCACGTAGCGGCGCACACCACCCGCATTCGCCTGGGCACCGCCATTATCACCCTGCCGCTGGAGAACCCGCTGCGGGTGGCGGAGGACGCGGCGGTGCTGGATCTGTTGGCCGACGGGCGTCTCGAGGTCGGGTTTGGCTCCGGCGGCACGCCCACCTCGTTTTTGCCGTTCGGGCTGACCATTAACGAGCGGGCGGCGACCTTTGCTGACAACCTGCATCTGATCCAGAGCGCCTGGCGCGGGGACTCCCTGACCCATCCGGATAACCATCTCTATCCGCCCGCGCCCGGGCTGACGGAGCGGGTGTGGATCGCCACCTTCTCGGTGGAGGGCGCAGTACGGGCCGCACAGCAGGGACACGGCCTGATGCTCTCCCGCACCCAGCCGCGCCCGGCGGATAACCTCTCCCTGACGCTGGATCAGATCCAGAACCCGATTATTGATGCCTATCTCGACGCCCTGCCGTCCGGCGTGGCCCCGCGCATTCTGGCCTCGCGCACCGCCTTTGTCGCCGACAGCGATGCCTATGCCCTGAAGGTGGCCGAACCGGGCCTTACCCGTCAGGCGCAGCAGCACGTGGCCGCCGGACACGCGCTTACTGGTGACACTGTCACGGATTATAGTCGCCAGTTCGATGCGCACATCGGCGCGCCGCAGACGGTGCTTGCCTCGCTGGCGAAGGATTCGGTGCTGTCGCGTGTCACCGATATTTCATTCCAGGTGCATTCCGTAGAGCCGTCGCACCAGGACACGTTACGTTCGATTGAGTTAATTGCAGAGCAGATCGCCCCTCATCTTCTATAAGGAGTCACCATGGCATTAAGTCAGGATATTCTCGCCGAACTGGCGGAGATTGCCCCCGGTTCCCCACTGCAACAGGCGCGACAGACCCGGGATGCGGCAACGCGTCACGCTCAGGGGAGCTACGAAACGTTATTCAGTCAGCAGGACGCCGACTTCGCGCTGGACGAGCGCTTTGCCGTGGCGGCAAAAGTGGCGAAATGGCACAACGCCGACGCGCTGGCAGCCCATTACGCCGGGTTTGGGCTGGCGGATCCCACCTCGGTGCGCCTGACGCCCGCCCTGACCTTTGCTCGTCTGCTCACCTTCTCGCCGGTCCAGGCGACGCCGGGGGCGATCAACGCCCTGACTCTGGCAGGCTGGAGCAAGGAAGGCATTGTCACCCTGGCGCAGCTGATCGCCTTTGTCAGCTTCCAGAGCCGCCTGATCGCAGGGTTGCGCCTGCTCAATGACAAACCGGTGGTGGCAAGCGATACCCCCGTGGTGGCGGGCCACTGGCACACCGTACCGCTGACGAAAAACGGCAAAGCGGCGCCGGTACAGTTCACCCAGCAGGAGCTGGGCTGGGAGCCGTGGCTGGCGCCAAAACCGCTGGCGGAATTTAGCGCCGACGAGCAGGCGATCCTGGCGAAATTCGGCCATACCGATTCCGACTATTTCCGCCTGCTGGGGCGCAATCTGCCGGTGCTGGAGCAGCGCACGCTCACGGATAAAGGGATTTTCTATACGTCAGGCGGACTGTCACGTGCCGAACGGGAACTGGCCGCTGCGGTCACCAGCAAAATCAACGGCTGCATTTACTGCGCCTCTGTCCATGCGCGTAAAGCCAGCCAGCTTTCTAAGGATAATGATGCGGTGGAAACGCTGCTGGCGGTGCAGCCTGGGGAGTCGCTGAGCGCCGGACAAACGCCGCGCTGGCAGGCAGGCATTGATTTTGCGGCAGCCCTCTCGGTGACGCCGCCTGCGGTGACGCCTGGGCATCTCGCCGGGCTGGAACGCGAGGGGCTGGATACCCTGGCCCAGCTGGACCTGGTGCAGTCCGCAGCGTTCTTTGTCTGGGCTAACCGCCTGATGTTAACCCTGGGGGAGCCGTCGCTTCCGTGAGGGGGGTTATGCCGGGTTTGTCTGCGGTCTGATGCCCTCACCCCGACCCTCTCCCACAGGGAGAGGGAGAAAACATAAAAAACGGTCACCTGAGTGACCGTTTTGCATTTACCTCGCCGCCGGGCAATTAGCGCGCCCGGGCTAATTTCTGGGCACTATCCTCATTCCGCCGGGCTTTCAAATACCCATAAACCAACAATGACGACATCGCCAGAAACGACAGCAGCGCCGCCGGTAACGTAACGTAGCTCCAGCTGAAGCCCAGGGTAATCATCATCCCGCCAAAGTACGCTCCAATGGCGCTACCGAGGTTAAACGCCACCTGACCGCCTGCCGCGCCAAGCATCTCCCCGCCCTGTGCATTTTGCAGCAGCAGGATCTGCAGCGGTGCCGACAGCGCGAACAGCCCGGCACAGCAGATAAAGCCCATCCCCAGCGAGGCCGCAGGCATATCGCCAAAGGCAAACAGCAGCAGCAGCGACAGCACAATCACCAGGTCGGTCATCGCCGCAATCCGCAGCGGGCTGTAGCGCCCGGACAGCTTGCCGCTGAACAGGTTGCCCAGCACCATGCCAAGGCCCATCAGCATCATGATCGCGGTCATCATCCCTTCGGAAAAGCCGGACACGTTGAGCATAAACGGCTTCACGAAGCTGAACCACGCAAAGACCCCGGCGTTACCGAACATGGTGGCGGCAAAGATGAACCAGGGCTCCGGCTTCTTCAGAAAGTGAAACTGTTCACGCAGGCGGGTCTGCGATTTGTCGAACGTCTGCGGCACCCACAGGACGACAGAGAGCAGCACCAGCAGGTTAAACGCAGCGATCAGGAAGAAGGTATAGCGCCAGCTGAACTGGTGTCCAAGCCAGGTGCCCAGCGGCACGCCCGCCAGATTGGCCACCGTCATCCCGGCGATCATCCCCGCCACCGCCAGGGTCACTTTGCCCGGCGGCACAATGCGGGAAAGGATAATGGTGCCGACACCGAAGAACGCGCCGTGCGGAAAGCCAGAGACCAGCCGTCCAATCGCCAGCATGGTGTACGAAGTTGAAAAAGTGAAAATCGCATTGCCGATAAGACAAAGCGTCACCAGGAACAGCAGAATGGTTTTCAGCGAGAACTTGCTGGAAAAGATCGCGATAATCGGCGCGCCAATCACCACCCCAAAAGCGTAAAACGAAATCATATTTCCGGCCGAAGGAATGGAGATCCCCACGTCCCGCGCCAGCTCGGTGAGTACGCCCATAATGCCAAACTCGGCCATCCCCAGACCGAAGGTACCAAGTGCTAACGAAAAGACCGTCTTTTTCATACCACAACCACTTGTTAAAAAATTGCGACAGCCATTATTGAACAATCTTGTATGGTGAGCCAGTTCAAATCACCTCCCTGGCAGCTTCATCCATTATTTCGGGTGGGGTGTGAATATTTTCCACCACTCCGCCCAGCCCTGATTACACTTCAAAGTGTTATGTCACACCGTCCCGGCTGAATCCCAGAAAGGAACGCATCATGGCAGATAAAAAGAAGAGCAAAACCGTTGCGACGACCACGCCTCCCGCCCCTCTTAAACGCACGGAGTATGAAAAAGAGCTGCATCGCCTGCATGTGGAGCTGGTTAAGCTTCAGCGTTGGGTGGTCAGTAAAGGCCTGAAGGTGTGTATCGTTTTTGAAGGTCGCGACGGCGCGGGCAAAGGCGGCACGATTAAGGCTCTGACCGAACGCGTCAGCCCGCGCGTATTCCGGGTGGTGGCGCTGCCAGCCCCAACCGAAAAAGAGAAAAGCCAGCTCTATTTCCAGCGCTACGTGCCGCACCTGCCTTCAGCAGGAGAAATCGTCATTTTCGACCGCAGCTGGTACAACCGCGCGGGCGTGGAACGCGTAATGGGTTTCTGTACCGAAGAGCAGGTAGAAAAGTTTCTCGACGGAGCCCCCATCATCGAACGGGCGATGGTTGATGCGGGCATTATTCTGATCAAATACTGGCTGGAAGTGACGCCTAAAGAGCAGGAGCGCCGCCTGCGCGACCGCATCAACGACGGGCGCAAAACCTGGAAGCTCTCCCCGATGGACATCAAATCCTTCACGAAGTGGGATGAGTACACCGAAGCGCGAGATGCCATGTTCTCCGCCACCGACACCGCCTGGGCCCCGTGGTTCGTCGCCCGCTCGGAAGATAAAAAGCGCGTGCGGCTGAATATTATCTCGCACCTGCTGTCGCAAATTCCGTATAAAGACCTACCGGAAGAAGAGGTTAAATTACCTAAGCGCAAAATCGGCAAAATTAAACCTACCGCTTATCCGTTCCGTTATATTAAAGAGAAGTTTTGAATATACCCCTCCCGATAAATTGTCGGGAGGATTATTCATGTTTATTATTCAGATTTTCATAGCGTTGCATTTACCTGGACGCCGCCTCGCATTTTTTAAATTACCAGGCGAAACAGTATTGTTTTAAATTGTTGGCGATTGATAATGGCTGCACCAACAGAGGAGACAATAACAATGAAAGTGGATGCACCGCAAAAAACCGCCGTTAAAGAACACTTAACCGGCGTCACGCCGCGCCCGGCATTGACCCCGGAGGAACGAATCGAACAACGGAAACGCGATAAGGAATTCATGCGAGCTATGAATGAGTTTGTCGCGAAAGCAGGGTTGCTATCTGACGATCCTTTTTTCGGAGGGATCTAATGTGCTTCCAGTTTGACGTTTACCGTAATCCTTCGGCCAGAACCAGTGAATTACACCCTTATCTGATGGTGATTCAGCATGATTATTACGATGACCTGTCAACCCGTTTAATTCTGCCATTAAGTTACAGGAATAATCTTTCAGGACATATTAATCCGGCTTCTGCCGTCATTAATATCGATTTCCTGACGCTATTCATGAATACGCCTGGTATTACCAGCGTTGAGAAAAAGAAACTTACCAGTAAATATTATGTGACTAACATGCAGAGTGCGAGAACCCGGGTTGTTGCTGCCATTGATGCCTTAATCACCAACACCTGACCTCCCATAAAACCCGCTCCGAACCACAGCCCGGAGCGGGGGAACCTGACCCGTAGGGCCGCGCAAGCGCAGCGCCGCCGGGCACAGCAGGCGATGGGATTACTTCATTCCTTCACGACTCTCTTTCTGCGCTTCCATACGCTCCACGTCCCGATACCAGCGGGGATGGTGTTTCTGCGCCCAGCGGCGGCTCACCTTCCCTTCGATCATCCCTTTAATCGAGCCCTTAACCCAGAAGGCCATATACATATGAATAAGAATGGCGTGGATCAAGATAATGGCCGACGTGGCGTGGATCAGCAGGCTATAACGCACCACCTGCATCGGGAAGTACTGCGCAAAGTACGGACGCCAGATAATCACCCCGGTCACCAGCAGCACAAAGATCATGCTCATGATGGTCCAGAACATCATCTTCTGCCCGGCGTTGTATTTACCGACTCTGGCGACTTTATGCTCGTTGCCCTTCAGCACTTCAACAATGCCCTTCACCCAGGGAATATCCTGTTTATCAGGAATGTTGTGATGCACAAAACGCACAAACATAAACATCAGCGCCACGAAGATCAGCACGCCAAAGAACGGATGCAGAATACGTCCCATCTGCGGGGTGCCGAAAGTCTCCGTCAGCCACTGCAGGGTCGGGAAAAAGAACGAAATCCCCGACAGCGACACCAGGAAGAAGCAGATCACCACCGTCCAGTGACAGGCGCGGTCGATAAACTTCGTGCGCACAATCATCTTCGACTTACTCATGGTGCTCCTCCTCATCGTCATCCACCTCTTTGTTCGGCCCAATCCCAATGTAGTGATAAATAAGCCCGGCAAAGGTGGCGATAAAGCCCGCCGCCGAGAGCGGTTTCAGCGCCCCTTTCCACAGGTTGATGGAGGTATCGATAGCCGGATCCTTCGGCAAATTGTGATACAGCTCCGGCTGGTCGAGATGGTGCAGGACATACATCACGTGCGTCCCCCCCACGCCCTGCGGGTTATAAACCCCCGCACTGGCATAGCCGCGCGCTTTCAGCTTGTCGACGCGCTGCTGAGCCACTTCCAGCATCTCTTTCTTGGTACCGAAGTGAATGGCACCGGTCGGACAGGTTTTCACGCAGGCCGGCTCCTGGCCGACGCTGACGCGATCCACGCACAGAGTGCATTTGTAAACCCGGTTATCCTCTTTGCTGAGGCGCGGCACGTTGAACGGACACCCGGCGATGCAGTACCCGCAGCCGATGCAGTTATCCTGCTGGAAATCGACGATGCCGTTGGCGTACTGAATGATCGCCCCGGCGGACGGACAGGCTTTCAGACAGCCCGGGTCCTCGCAGTGCATACAGCCATCTTTGCGGATCAGCCACTCCAGCTTGCCGTTCTGCTCGGTTTCGCTAAAACGCATCACCGTCCAGGATTTGGCGCTCAGATCGGCCGGGTTATCGTAAACCCCGACGCAATGCCCCACCTCGTCGCGGATATCATTCCACTCGGAACAGGCCACCTGGCAGGCTTTACAGCCCACGCAGGAGGAGACATCGATAAGCTTTGCCACTTCCGCTTTGTAATCCCGCGCACGAGGCGCGGGGGTAAAGCCGTTGGTGGCGGAGCGTTTGATGACGTCTTGTGTTTCCATCGACATGTTTTCGCTCCTCAGGCTTTCTCGATGTTGACCAGGAACGCCTTGTACTCCGGCGTTTGCGAGTTGGAATCCCCGACCGCAGGCGTCAGGGTGTTGGCGATATAGCCCTTCTGCGCCACCCCTTCAAAGCCCCAGTGCAGCGGAATACCGACGGTTTCCACCTGCTGGCCGTGAACGTTCAGGGCCTGCAGACGACGGGTCACCACCGCCACGGCGCGAATAAATCCACGCTGGCTGCTGACCTTAACGCGATCGCCGTTGGCAATGCCTTTGGCCTGCGCCAGGGTTTCGCTTATCTCCACAAACTGCTCCGGCTGGGCGATGGAGTTCAGTCGCGCATGCTTGGTCCAGGTGTGGAAATGCTCGGTCAGGCGATAGGTGGTGCCGACGTACGGGAATTTATCTTTCTTACCCATGCGCACAGCGTCTTCCTGGTACACACGTACTACCGGACTTGAGACTACGTTCGGGTGCAGCGGGTTAGTCCCGAGCGGCGTTTCCATCGGCTCGTAGTGTTCCGGGAACGGCCCTTCCGCCAGCTTGTCGATGGCGAACAGACGTCCCAGCCCTTCCGGCTGCATGATAAACGGCCCGGTGTTGCTGCCCGGCGCGGCGGTGTTGTAGTCCGGAATATCGTTCCCGGTCCACTTGCTGCCGTTCCACTGGATCAGCATCCGTTTCGGATCCCACGGCTTACCGTTGACGTCCGCCGAGGCGCGGTTGTAAAGCACGCGACGGTTCAGCGGCCACGCCCAGGCCCAGCCCAGCGTATTGCCCAGCCCTGACGGGTCGGCATTGTCGCGGTTAGCCATCTGGTTGCCCTGTTCGGTCCAGCTCCCGGTGTAGATCCAGCACGACGACGCGGTAGTACCGTCATCACGCAGATGGGCAAAGCTGCTCAGCAGTTGGCCTTTCTTCGCAATCAGCACGCCACTGGCGTCATAGAGATCGGCCAGCGCACAGCCGTTGTTCTCTTTTGCCACCTCTTCGGACTCCGGGTGATCCGGCTGTTTGTAGTGCCAGTTCATGCGCAGCAGCGGCTCGACGCCTTTGCCGCCTTCGGTGCGGTACATCTCCCGCAGGCGATGGTAAATCCCGGCGAGGATTTCGCCGTCGTTGCGCGCTTCACCCGGCGCGTCCTGCCCCTTCCAGTGCCACTGCAGCCAGCGGCCGGAGTTGGCGATGGAGCCGTCCTCTTCCGCGAAACAGGTTGACGGCAGACGGAACACTTCGGTCTGAATCGAGGCGGGATCCACGTCGTTCATCTCGCCGTGGTTCTGCCAGAAGGTTGAGGTTTCGGTCACCAGCGGGTCGATCACCACCATGTATTTGAGCTTGCTCAGGCTGGCGACAATCATGTTCTTATCCGGGAATGACGCCACCGGGTTAAAGCCCTGGCAGATGTAGCCCGTCACCTTGCCCTTCGCCATCATGTTGAAATACTTGATGACGTCGTAAGACTGATCCCACTTCGGCAGCCAGTTAAAGCCCCAGTCGTTCTCCTTCTGCGCCGCGTCGCCATAGAAGGATTTCATCAGGCTGACGAAGAACTTCGGATAGTTGCTCCAGTAGTTCACCTGGTCCGGCAGCGTCGCTTTCGGCGTACTGGCCGTCAGGTAGCTTTGCAGATCGGTCTGTTTCTCCGACGGCAGCGTCAGATAGCCCGGCAGGCTGGTCGACAGCAGCCCCAGATCGGTTAACCCCTGAATGTTGGAGTGACCGCGCAGGGCGTTAACCCCGCCACCGGCCATGCCCATGTTGCCGAGCAGCAGCTGGATCATCGCCATGGTACGGATGTTCTGCGCACCCACGGTGTGTTGCGTCCAGCCCAGCGCATAGAGGAACGTGGTGGTCCGGTCTGCGGCACTGGTGGAGGCCAGCACTTCGCACACTTTCAGGAAGTCGGCTTTTGGCGTTCCGCAGATGTTCTCCACCACCTCTGGCGTATAGCGGGAGACGTGCTTTTTCAGCAGATTCCACACGCAGCGCGGATCGGTCAGGGTTTCATCGCGTTTCGCGTAGCCGTTCTCATCGAACTGATAGTTCCAGGAGGACTTATCGTACTGGCGTTTTTCGGCGTCATAGCCGCTGAACAGCCCGTCATCAAAGGCAAAGTCTTCCCGCACCAGCAGGTTAGCGTTGGTGTAGTGCTTAACGTACTCGGCGTTAATTTTATTGTTTTCAATCAGGTACAGCAGCACGCCGGAAAGGAACGTAATGTCCGTACCGGAGCGTATCGGCGCATAGATGTCCGCCACCGATGCCGTACGCGTAAAGCGCGGATCGACGACGATGAGCGTCGCATCGTTGTTGTTTTTCGCTTCCATCGCCCAGCGGAATCCCACCGGATGGGCCTCAGCGGCGTTACCGCCCATCACCACCACGACGTTGGCGTTTTTGATATCAACCCAGTGGTTGGTCATCGCACCGCGACCAAATGTTGGAGCAAGACTTGCTACCGTTGGTCCGTGTCAGACGCGCGCCTGGTTGTCTACCGCCAGCATGCCGAGTGAGCGCACAAATTTTTGCGTCAGCATGCCGGTTTCATTACTTGCCGCAGAAGCGCACAGCATCCCGGTTGAGAGCCAGCGGTTCACCGTCACGCCCTGCTCGTTGGTCTCGACGAAGTTGGCGTCGCGGTCGGCTTTCATCAGCTTCGCGATGCGCGTAAAGGCCTCATCCCAGGAGAGCCGCTGCCATTTGTCGGAGCCCGGCGCGCGGTATTCCGGGTAACGCAGACGGTTATCACTGTGGACATAATCCAGCAGGCCGGCCCCTTTCGGGCATAATGCCCCGCGGCTGACCGGATGATCGGCGTCGCCTTCAATATGGTAAATCGACTCTTTAGCGTTCTTCGCGCCATCACCCAGGCTATACATCAATAGCCCGCATCCCACGGAGCAGTATGTGCAGGTGTTTCGGATCTCTTTGGCACGCAGCAACTTATAGTTGCGCGCCTGAGCCAGCGCCATTTTGGGGGCAAACCCCAGAGCAGCGACTGTTGTTCCGGCCATACCGCCCGCGCAGATTTTAAAAAACTGTCTGCGACTGACGTCCATCGTTGTCCTCGTTAGAAATTGAGAAGTCCGGCGGAAAACTAACAGCAAAGCCCCTGTTTTTATTGCGGCAAATCAATATCGCCGATCTTCGCCCTCTTAATAGTCAGCGCTGGCGGCTTTTACTAACGCTAAAGGGTTACTGCAGCGCAGATTAATTCGCGGAAGGTACTGAAACAGTGCTATAAATTTGCCCCTGAAATGTTTAGCCAGTGGAAAGATGATGGACAGAAAAAGAGCCACCTTGATCGGTCTGGCCGCGATTGTGCTCTGGAGCACGATGGTGGGTCTGATCAGAGGTGTCAGCGAGGGGTTGGGCCCGGTCGGGGGCGCAGCGGCAATCTATACGCTCAGCGGATTACTCTGTCTGGTGACGGTGGGCTTCCCCAACCTGCGTCGTTTCTCGCCCCGCTACCTGATTGCCGGCAGCGCGCTGTTTGTCAGCTACGAGATCTGCCTCGCCCTGTCGTTAGGCTATGCTGCCACCCGCCACCAGGCGATTGAAGTAGGAATGGTAAATTATCTCTGGCCGAGCCTGACCATCCTGTCTGCCATTTTATTCAACGGCCAGAAATCGACCCTGTGGGTGATCCCGGGTCTGATTATCGCCCTGCTGGGCGTCAGCTGGGTTTTGGGCGGCGAAAACGGGCTCGACCCGGCGGATATTGCCCGCAACCTTGTCTCTAACCCGCTGAGTTACGGCCTCGCCTTTGCGGGGGCCTTTATCTGGGCGGCCTACTGCACCGTTACCAGCAAATACGCCAACGGCCAGAACGGGATCACGCTGTTTGTGCTGCTGACGGCGCTAACCCTGTGGCTGAAATACGCCTTCAGCGATCAGCCGGAGATGGTGTTTAGCGTGCCGGTGGTGATCAAACTGCTGATGTGCGGCGTAGCGCTGGGGTTTGGCTATGCGTCGTGGAATATTGGTATTTTGCACGGCAACGTGACGCTGCTGGCGGCGGCGTCCTATTTTACCCCGGTGCTGTCGGCAGCGCTGGCGGCCGTGCTGCTCAACGCCCCGCTGTCGTTGAGTTTCTGGCAGGGTGCGATGCTGGTATGTGCGGGGTCGCTGTTGTGCTGGTATGCGACCAGGTCGCGGGTGGGTTGACGTTTCTGCGGCCTGCAATGCCGGGCGGCGCATACGCTTGCCCGGCCTACATTACGGTGTATCTATTCCTGCTCCGCCGCCCGCCTCAACCAGCTCTGCAACAACTTCCCGTCCTGGGTCATCTCTCCGTCCTGGCGCACGCACAGGTAATAATCCCGGCCATCATCAATCGGCATATCGAAAATCTTCACCAGCTCGCCGCTCTCCAGATACGGGGCGATCAGCGGCTCGCGCATCAGGGCGCAGCCCAGCCCTGCCTGCACTCCCGCCAGGGTTAGCAGCCCGTCCTCGAACATCGGGCCGCTGCGGCGCGGCGGGCGTTTTACCCCCTGCTGAACAAACCACTGCTGCCAGGTCACACGCTCCTCATCGTGCAGCAGTGGCATCTGCAACAGTTGTTCCGGGGTGTCGATATGGCCATGCAGGCGCAAAAACGCCCGGCTACAGACCGGCACCATCTGCCCGGAGATCAGCTTTTCGCTCTGGTATCCCGCCCACTGACCGTTGCCAAAGCGGATGGACATGTCCGAGGCGTCGCTCAGATAGTTGCGATGATTGGCGTAAACCACATTAATCTCGGTCTGCGGGTTAGCGCGCATAAAGGCAGGCAGACGCGGGATAAACCACCCCATCCCAAACAGCGGGATCAGGCTGATAGTGACCTGGCGGGTCTGTACCTGCTCCACGAGATGCTCGGTGGCCTGGCGCAGCACATTAAACGCCGCGCGGATCGAGCGGTAATAGTCTCGTCCCTGCTGGCTGAGGATCAGCCTGCGCCCCTGCCGCTCGGTCAGCGGCATCTGTAAGTACCCTTCCAGCACCTTCAGTTGATGGCTCACCGCCGACGGCGATATCGCCAGCTCCTGCGCCGCAAGCGTCACGCTACCCAGCCGGGCAATGGCCTCGAAAGCCCGTACCGCCCGCAGGGGTGGATCGTTCGCCAGTCGGCTCTCGGCAAAGGCCGGTAAACCCATTGATTGTTCTGTTTTATTCATATGTTGATCTGTTGTGGATAATCAGGTGAATCAGCCATTTGTAATCATATTTAAAATCAATCAGATAAAGCAAGCTCCAGATGTCATAAGAAATAATATATGCGTATTTCACAATTTAATTCAATTAATAGATGTTATCCGCTGAAAAGAGCAATTTGTCGGGTAATAACGTTGGACACACTCATACAACAACTGATCAACGGCGTGATGCTGGGCAGCATCTACGCGCTGATCGCGCTGGGCTATACCATGGTGTATGGCATTTTGCGCATTATTAACTTCGCCCATGGCGATATTTTGATGGTCGGCGCGCTGACCACCCTGTCGGGGCTGAACGTGCTCAACAGCCATTTCCCCGCCATGCCTCAACTGCTACAGCTCGGCTTTGCGCTGCTGATCGCCATGGCGGTCTGCGCCCTGCTGGCGATGGCGGTTGAACGCTTTGCCTACCGTCGCCTGCGCAACGCGCCGCGCCTGGCGCCGCTGATCTCCGGGATAGGCGTATCGGTACTGCTGCAAACCGTGGCGATGGTGATCTGGACGCGTAACCCGCTGATGTTCCCGCAGATCCTGCCGATGGACCCGATTGCCGTCACCGCGGGCAGCGAGGCGCATCCGCCCGCCATCATTACCGTTACCGGCATCGTCACCGTGGCGCTGGCCCTGATCGTCATGACCGCGCTCTGGCTGCTCGTGGAGTACACCCGCCTCGGACGCGGCATGCGCGCGGTGGCCGAAAACCCGCGCGTCGCCACCCTGATGGGCGTCAATCCGAACGCCATCATCACGCTCACCTTCGCTATCGGCGGCATTTTTGCCGCGCTCGCCGGGGTGATGATGGCCAGCAACTACGGCAACGCCAGCTTCTCGATGGGCTTCCTGCCCGGCATTAAAGCCTTTACCGCGGCGGTGCTCGGCGGCATCGGCAATATTCGCGGAGCGATGATTGGCGGGATCCTGCTCGGGATTATCGAAGCGCTGGGCGCCGGATATCTCGGCGAACTGACTCATGGCATGTTCGGAAGTAATTACCAGGACGTCTTCGCCTTTATCGTGCTGATTCTGGTACTGGTCTTCCGTCCGGCGGGCCTGCTGGGCGAGCGCGTGGCGCACAGGGCATAAGGGAAAATCATGACTGCTATTGAAATCAAAACGCCTGCGGCCAGCCGTAAATTCTGGTCCGGCATGACGCTGTTCGTGCTTGCCCTGCTGCTTGCGCCGGTTATCGCCACCCAGCTCGGCGGCAACTACTGGGTGCGGGTGATCGACTTCGCCCTGCTCTACATCATGCTGGCGCTGGGGCTGAATATCGTGGTGGGCTACACCGGTCTGCTGGATATGGGCTTTATCGCCTTTTACGCCGTCGGTGCCTATCTGGCGGCGCTGCTGGCCTCGCCGCATCTGGCGGAGGTGTTCCCGATCCTCAACGTCTGGTTCCCGGACGGGCTGCATACCTCTTATCTGCTGATTATCCCCATCGCGGCGCTGGTCGCGGCGGTGTGCGGCATACTGCTCGGTGCGCCGACGCTGAAGCTGCGCGGCGATTACCTGGCAATCGTGACCCTCGGCTTCGGGGAGATCATCCGCATTCTGATGCGTAACCTCGACCGCCCGGTGAACATCACCAACGGCGCGAAAGGCATTACCGGCGTCGATACCCTGAACCTGTTCGGCCTCAAGTTCAGCGGGGTTTACCACTGGTTCGGCTTCAGGGTGCCCGCCCTGTGGCTGTGGTACTACCTGCTGATGCTGGTGATTGTGGGGATTATTTTCGTCTGCCTGCGCCTGCAGCACTCCCGCATTGGCCGGGCCTGGCACGCCATCCGCGAAGATGAAGACGTCGCCCGGGCGATGGGCATCAACGTGCGCAACTTTAAGCTGCTGGCCTTTGCTATGGGCGCCTCCTTTGGTGGCGTGGCGGGCGCTCTGTTTGGTGCCTTCCAGGGCTTTGTCTCCCCGGAGTCCTTCACCCTGCAGGAGTCCATCGCGGTGCTGGCGATGGTGGTGCTGGGCGGGATGGGCCATATCCCCGGCGTGATCCTCGGCGCGGTGCTGCTGACTGCCCTGCCGGAACTACTGCGCAGCCAGGCGGCCCCGGTTCAGCAGGCGCTGTTTGGTTCGGTGCTGATTGACCCGGAGATCCTCCGCCAGCTGTTCTACGGCCTGGCGCTGGTGCTGGTGATGCTGGTTCGCCCGTCGGGCATCTGGCCGGTCCGTCATAAGGAGATGAAAGCATGAGCCTGTTAACCGTGCGCAACATGTCCAAACGTTTTGGCGGCCTGACCGCCGTGGACAACGTCTCGCTCTCCATTAATAAGGGTGAGATCTACGGCCTGATCGGCCCCAACGGCGCGGGCAAAACCACCTGCTTCAACCTGATCACCGGCCTCTACCCGGCGGACAGTGGGGAGTTTGCCATTGCCGATAAAGCCTATTTCCCGACGCAGATCGAGAAAGTGACCGCCGCAGGGATAGCCCGCACCTTCCAGAACGTGCGTCTGTTTAACGAGATGTCGGTACTGGAGAACGTGATGGTCGGTCGCCACGTCCGCACCCGCAACGGGCTGTGGGCGGCGCTGAGTCGGCACAAGCGCGCCCGGGAAGAAGAGGCGCAGACGCTTGAGCAGGCCTGGCACTGGCTGGAGTACACCGGCATCGCAAAGTTTGCCCACTACCGCGCCTGCGATCTGGCTTACGGCCATCAGCGTCGGCTGGAGATCGCCCGGGCCCTGGCCACCGATCCGCTTTTGCTGGCGCTGGATGAACCCGCCGCCGGGATGAACGCCGCAGAAAAAGTCGCCCTGGGGGAGCTGCTGACCCGCATTCGTGACGACGGGAAAACGCTGCTGATGATTGAACACGACGTCAAGCTGGTGATGGGCATTTGCGATCGCCTGACGGTACTGGATTACGGCAAAACCCTGGCCAGCGGCACGCCGGACAGCGTGCGCCGCGACCCGGCGGTGATCGCCGCCTGGCTTGGAGGCAATGCCCATGTCTGAATTACTGAAAGTGGAACGTCTGGACGTGCATTACGGCGGTATCCAGGCGGTGCGGGACGTCTCCTTTACCCTGCGCGAAGGCGAACAGGCCACGCTGATTGGCGCGAACGGCGCGGGTAAAAGCTCCACCGTGCGGGCCATCACCGGGCTGGAGCGTTTTGGCGGCAACATCGAATTTAAGGGCCAGCCGGTACGCAAGCAGAAAGCCGAAGCGCTGCTGCGCGACGGGCTGGTGATGGTCCCGGAAGGACGCGGCATCTTCGCCCGCATGACGGTGCTGGAAAACCTGCAGATGGGGGCATGGCTCAGGCGTGACACTGTCACTGTTAAGCTGGAGATGAACGAGATTTTCGAGCGATTCCCGCGCCTGGGCGAACGCCAGCACCAGCTGGCCGGGCTGCTCTCCGGCGGGGAGCAACAGCTTTTAGCCCTTAACCGCGCCCTGCTCAGCCGCCCGCGCCTGCTGATCCTCGACGAACCCTCGATGGGCCTCGCGCCCAAAATGGTCGAGAACATATTTGCGGTCATCGCCGGGCTGCGCGAGCGCGGCGTGGCTTTGTTGCTTATCGAGCAAAACGCCCGGCTGGCGCTTGAGGTGACCGACCAGGCCTGGGTAATGGACAGCGGCAGCATCGTCCATCACGGCGCGTCAAAGGCGATGCTCGACGACGACCAGATTGCACAGATTTATTTGGGCGAAATGCCCGCTTAACACACCAACCAATATCAGGGAAAAACAATGAAAAGCATAAAAATCAGTGCGCTCAGCGCCGCCATTCTGCTCAGCGGGTTTGCTTCAACCGGCACCTGGGCCGCCGACAGCGAAACCGTGGTGATTGGCCTGGCGGGCCCGCTGACCGGCCCGTCCGCCCGTATCGGTAAAGATCTGGAGAACGGTGCGCAGCTGGCAATTGATGACATCAACAAGCAGCACCCGACCATCGGCGGCAAGGCAGTGACCTTTAAACTGCAGTCGGAAGATGACCAGTCTGATCCGCGCACCGCCGTGGCCGTGGCGCAGCGCCTGGTGGACAGCGGCGTAGCGGGCGTGGTCGGTCACTGGAACACCGGGACCAGCATTCCGGCGGCGCGTGTCTATCACGATGCCGGTATTGCCCAGGTCGCGCCGGTCGCCACCGGTCATGCCTATACAAAACAGGGCTTCGACACCAGCTTCCGCGTGATGGGCCACGACGATGATGGCGGCCAGTTTGCCGGGCAGTACGCCATCAACACCCTGAAAGCGAAACGCATCGCGGTGATCGACGACCGTACCGCTTTTGGTCAGGGTCTGGCCGACGAGTTTATTAAATCGCTGGAAGCGCAGGGCGTGAAGATTGTCGACCGTCAGTACGTTGACGACAAGACCGTCGATTTTAGCGCCGTATTGACCGCCATTCGCAGCAAAAACGCCGATCTGATCTTCTTCGGCGGCGTGGACAGCCAGGCGGCACCGCTGGCGCGTCGTATCAAGCAGCTGGGCATGAACACCACCCTGATGGGCGCAGGCGGCTTTGTCAGCCAGACCTTCCTCCAGCTGGCGCAGAAAGAGGGTGAAGGCGTTGTCGCGCTGGAGCCGGGGCTGCCGGTGGATCAGATGCCGGGCGGCAAAACCTTCGAGCAGGCGTATCAGTCCCGCTACCACACCCATATCGAGCTCCACGCCCCGTTCGCCTATGACGCAACCCGCGTGCTGGTCGCGGCGATGGAAAAAGCCGACTCGGTGGATCCGTCAGAGTACCTGCCTGCCCTGCGCGCCATCAGCTACTCCGGCGTCACCGGGCAGATCGCCTTTGACGATCAGGGCAACCTGAAAGCGCCGTCGTTCACCGTCTATAAAGTGGTCGATGGCAAATGGCAGCCGCAAACCGTGCTCGGCGGCGCAAAAGCTAAGTAACGCAGTGAGGCAATGTGATGAGTGATAATAATGAGCTGGGCATTCTCGCCCGCCGCAAAATTGAAGCAGAAATTATTAAGCCAATTTACGAGATCCTGGTCCGCGAGATCGGTAAGACCCGCGCCCAGGCGGTGATTGGCGAAGCCATTGAGCAGGCCGCCATTAACGCCGGTAAAGAGTTTGCCAGCAAGGAGCCGGACGGCGCGGACGTGAAGAGCTTTATCGCCCTGCAGTATCTGTGGGAGAAGGATAACGCCCTCGACGTGAAGGTAATCGACGCCGACGACCAGCAGTACAACTACAACGTTACCCGCTGTCGCTATGCCGAGATGTATCACGAGATGGGCCTCGGCGAGATTGGCCACCTGCTCTCCTGCGCCCGCGACGAGAAATTTATCGTCGGCTATGCCCCGGACGTGGAGCTGACCCGCACCACCACCATTATGCAGGGCGGCGCATGCTGCGACTTCCGCTATCGCAGCACCAGGGACAAAGCATGATCCGCGTTAACGCAGACCGTCTGTGGTCGACGCTGGAGATGATGGCGCAGATCGGTGGCACGCCCGCGGGCGGCGTCACCCGTCTGGCGTTGAGCGACGAAGACCGCATTGCCCGCAACCTGCTGCGCGACTGGGCGCTGGAGGCCGGTTTTACCTGCGAGGTGGACAGCATGGGCAACATGTTTATCCGACGCGCGGGTAAAAACCCGGCGCTTGCCCCGGTGATGACCGGTTCGCACGTGGACTCCCAGCCGCTCGGCGGCAACTATGATGGGATCTACGGCGTGCTGGCCGGACTGGAGCTGCTGCGCACCCTGAACGATCGTCAGGTCGAAACCGAGCGCGATATCGTGCTGGTGAACTGGACCAACGAAGAGGGCGCGCGCTTTGCTCCGGCGATGCTCGCCTCTGGCGTCTGGGCGGGTCAGCTTAGCGAAGAGTTTGCTTACGCCAGGATGGACAGCAAAAAGGTCACGGTGCGCGATGCCCTTGAGGCCATCGGCTATCGTGGCGAGCGCCCTGCCCGCGCCTTCCCGATCCACGCCTGCTATGAGCTGCATATCGAACAGGGTCCGATTCTGGAGGATGAAGCCATTGATATCGGGCTGGTGCGCGCGGCGATGGGTCAGCGCTGGTTCACCATCACGCTCGACGGTTTTGCCGCTCACGCCGGTACCACGCCGATGCACAGCCGCCGCGACGCCTTAACCGCCTTTGCGGAGCTGGCGTTAAAGGTGGAAGAGATTGGCTATCAGCATACCCCTGATGGCCGGGCGACCATCGGCATGGCGAACGTGACCCCCAACTCGCGCAACGTCGTTCCGTCCCGGGTGGTGTGTAGCGTCGAGTTCCGTCATCCGCAAAGTGAAGCGCTGGAGGCGATGGAAGCAGCACTGCATCAGGCGGCGGCGGATCTCTCTGCCCGTGGCGTCAGCGCCAACGTCGAGCGCATCTTCGACTATGCGCCGATTGCATTTGACGAGGCCTGTCTTGCCCGCACGGAAAACGCCGTGGCCGCGCTGGGCTATTCCTCGAAGTCGATGGTTTCCGGCGCCGGGCACGATACCTGTTACGTAAGCAAAATCGCCCCGGCCAGCATGATCTTTATCCCCTGCGTGAAAGGCATCAGCCATAACGAAGCGGAAAAGATCCTGCCGGAGTGGTCAGAGAAAGGGGCAAACGTGTTGTTGCACAGCGTGTTGAGCGCCGCGCAGGAATTGTAGGATTGAAATAACCCGTAATCGTGACTATAGTCATGCTTACGGGTAGCTGATAAAGAACTGATAGAGGTAACTTGTGATGACTGAACGGCTGAAACGTATTCAGGGCATGGCTCAGCGTTACAACAAATTAGGTGTTGTTAAAGATGAGACGCTGGCATCCATAGATGCTGCAGTGGCTGCTCGTCATATTCCGGCAGTTCGCGAGATGACCGGTGGCGAGATTAAAGAAGTACGTACGCGCTATAACATGTCGCAGGCAGCCCTGGCCATAACGACCGGAATGTCGGTTGAAAGCGTATCGAAGTGGGAGCGAAACGAAAGTAAACCCAATAAAGCGGCGCTGCGAATTATTAATATCATTGATATCAAAGGTCCGGAAGTTTTTATGGTCTGACATGAGAGCTTAAAAAAGCCGGATGCGTTGCGCTTATCCGGCCTACGTGAAATTGCAGGCCCGGCAAGCGCAGCGCCGCCGGGCGTTTTTTACCGCTGCGACACCTTCTTCAGACTAAACCAGATCCCCACCGCCAGCACCAGCAGCATCCCGCCCGCACTGCCCAGCGCCACGCTGTGGGAGGTAATAAACGCCGTTTTCGCTGCCTCAATCACTGATTCCGCCAGAGTCGGTGGCAGATCCTGCGCGACTTTCACCGCCTCGCCAATTGAAGATGAAGCCTGCCCGGCAAGGGATGCGTCCAGCCCCTGGGGCAGCTCAATCGATGCCGAAAAACTGCGGGTCAGCAGCAGGCCAAAAATCGCAATTCCCAGTCCCGCACCCAGCTCATAGGACATGGTCTCAATCGCCCCTGCGGCGGCGGCTTTCTCTTTTGGCGCAGCGGCCATGATCGCCGAGGTGGACGCCAGCAGCGCGCTCGCCGCGCTGAACCCCAGCAACACCATCAGGCTCCAGGCCTGCCACTGCTGGGTGCTGAAATCGAGCATCGACAGGCCCGTAAAGCTGAGCGCGCTTAACCCCATGCCGCCGGTCGCCACGATCCGCAGCCCAAGACGCCCTACCAGCACCCCGGCAATCGGCCCGCTGAAACCGCTGGCCACCATCAGCGGCAGCATAAACATTCCCGCTTCAAACGGCGTGAAGCCGTGGACAAACTGCAGCTCCTGAGCCATCAGCAGTTCGAAGCCCACCAGGGCGATCATCGCCGTCATCGCCATCACCACGCCGCTTAAAATCACGCGATGGCCGAACAGCCGCATGTCGATCATCGGCGTGCGGGCGCGCAGCTGGATGCGTACAAAAGCAAACAGCATCATCCCGCCCGTTAAGAGCGTAACCGCCACCAGCCATGGGGAAAGCGCCCCTTTCAGCGCGGTTTTGGCGCTGAAGACCAGCAGCAAAATCGCCACGATCAGCATCAGGGCATGGGTGATATTGAGCGGCTGCTCGGGCCGCCCCTCCTGAGCGGGCACAAACCGCGCCGCCAGACAGACCACCAGCAGCACAATCGGGACGTTGATCAGAAACACCGCGCCCCAGTAGAAGTGCGCCAGCAGCATGCCGCCGATCAGCGGGCCAAAGGCCGCACCGCCCGAGCCCACCGCCGCCCAGACGCCGAGAGCGATATTGCGCTGGCGCGCGTCGGCAAACAGCGTGCGGATCCCGGCGAGCGTGGCGGGAATAATCATCGCCGCACCGATGGCCAGCAGCGCCCGCGCCGCAATCAGCCACCCGGCCGTGGGCGCAAATGCCGCCGCCAGCGACGACAGCCCGAACAGGCTACTGCCCAGAATCAGCAGACGCTTAAAGCCAATCCGATCCCCAAGCGCCCCCATCGGCAGCACCATACCGGCCATCACCAGCGAGTAAATATCAATGATCCACAGCAGTTCATTGCCGCTGGCATCCAGGGTCATACTCAGCGTCGGCGCGGCGACGTGCAGCACCGTGGCGTCAATCGCGACCGGGATATAGACCAGCACGATAATCACTAACGCTAACCACTGACGAAACATAAATTTCCTTATTTTCCGAAACTGGACACATGTCCAGAACCGGATCCTACGTAAAGTTGAACGCATGTCCAGCTTTTTGTTACACTCGTTGTCCCCGGGTTGAGAGTGAAAAGAAATGAGCTATCTGAGCAAGGACGAACGGCGGGAAGAGATTTTGCAGGCCGCCATGCGCGTGGCCCTAAGCGAAGGCTTTACCGCAATGACCGTCAGACGTATCGCCGCCGAGGCAAAAGTGGCGACAGGTCAGGTCCATCACCACTTCTCCTCCGCAGGCGAACTTAAAGCCCAGGCCTTTGTGCGCCTGATCCGCACCCTGCTGGACGCCGACGTGGTGGCAGAAAACGCCAGCTGGCGTGAACGCCTGCATTCTATGCTCGGCAGCGACGACCGCAGTTTCGAGCCCTATATCCGCCTGTGGCGCGAAGCGCAGCTGTTAGCTATTCGCGACGACGAAATAAAAGGCGCCTACGTATTAACCATGGAGATGTGGCATCAGGAGACGGTAGCCATAATTCGCGCCGGGGCAGACGCAAAGGCTTTTACGCTTAACGATCGTCCGGAAAATATCGCCTGGCGCTTAATAGGTCTGGTCTGCGGCCTCGATAGTTTTTACGTGTTAAATATGCCGGAAATGGACGAGACCGCATTTAATCAGCATCTCGAAACCTTAATTACGCTTGAGCTTTATTAACCATTAATTTCATTTAACTGTTACGATTTGTAACACATTAAGCGAATCCTCATCTCCCTTCTTTTGTCAGGGGTTCGCTTTTTTATCTATTCTTTCAGAAGACTCCCAAAACCACTCAAAAAATTCTCATCAGAATTTCAGGCATCTGCCTGAATGTATTTCTCTTTCTGCCATTTATGGAATGCAAGAGGGTAATATGTCGCAACAAACTGAGAAGAATAATCATTATCTTTTAAGTAACTGGAAACCGGAAAACGCTGCATTTTGGGAAAATAAAGGTAAGGCGATTGCGCGACGAAATTTGGTTATCTCCGTCGCCTGTTTGCTGCTGGCATTCTGCGTCTGGATGCTATTTAGCGCCGTTGCGGTGAATCTGAATAAAGTCGGATTTAATTTCACTACCGATCAGCTATTTATGTTAACCGCCCTGCCGTCACTCTCCGGGGCAATATTACGCGTCCCCTACTCCTTTATGGTGCCTATATTTGGCGGTCGCTACTGGACGGTATTAAGCACCGTTATTCTGATTATTCCCTGCGTGTGGCTGGGTATTGCGGTACAAAATACATCTACCCCCTATTCGGTATTTATCATCATCGCCCTGTTATGCGGTTTTGCCGGGGCCAACTTCGCCTCCAGCATGGGCAATATCAGCTTCTTCTTCCCCAAATCGAAACAGGGCAGCGCCCTGGGCATTAACGGCGGGCTGGGCAATCTGGGCGTCAGCGTGATGCAGATGGTCGCCCCGGTGGTGATCTTCCTGCCGATGTTTACCTTTCTCGGGGTTCACGGCGTGCCGCAGGAGGATGGCTCAAGCCTGTTCCTGGCGAACGCCGCCTGGATCTGGGCCCCGCTACTGCTGCTGGCGACCGTTGCCGCTTTTTTTGGCATGAACGATATCGCCAGCTCGAAGGCCACCATCGCCAGCCAGCTCCCGGTGCTTAAGCGTCTGCACCTGTGGCTGCTGAGCCTGCTCTATCTGGCAACCTTCGGCTCGTTTATAGGTTTTTCGGCGGGCTTTGCCATGCTGTCGAAAACTCAGTTCCCGGACGTTAACATCCTGCATCTGGCCTTCTTCGGCCCGCTTATCGGCGCGCTGGCCCGTTCGGCGGGCGGGGTGATCTCCGACAAGCTCGGCGGGGTGCGCGTCACCCTGGTCAACTTCATCTTTATGGCGCTGTTCAGCGCCCTGCTTTTCCTCACCCTGCCAGGCACCGGTTCCGGCAGCTTTACCGCCTTCTATCTGGTGTTTATGGGGTTGTTCCTCACCGCTGGCCTCGGCAGTGGATCCACCTTCCAGATGATCGCTGTCATCTTCCGTCAAATCACCGTTTATAGAGTGAAACTCCACGGCGGCACCGACGAACAGGCGCAGAAAGAGGCGGTTACCGATACCGCCGCCGCGTTGGGGTTTATCTCGGCCATTGGCGCCGTCGGCGGGTTCTTCATTCCCAAAGCCTTCGGCACGTCGCTGGCGATGACCGGCTCGCCGGTCGGTGCGATGAAGGTCTTCCTGGTGTTCTACATCGTCTGCGTGTTCGTCACCTGGCTGGTGTATGGCCGTCGGCAGAAGCACGTCAAATCATAACGATATTCAATACTTTGTGAGCAGTGTAACCCCGGGGTGGTGCGTCGCCCCGTCAGGAGAAACGTCATGAGTAAACTGTTGGATCGCTTTCGTTATTTTAAACAAAAAGGCGACACCTTCGCCGATGGACACGGTCAGGTGATGCACACCAACCGCGACTGGGAGGACAGCTATCGCCAGCGATGGCAGTTCGACAAAATTGTGCGATCCACCCACGGGGTGAACTGTACCGGCTCCTGCAGCTGGAAGATTTACGTCAAGAACGGGCTGGTCACCTGGGAAACCCAGCAGACCGACTACCCCCGCACCCGCCCCGACCTGCCCAACCACGAGCCGCGCGGCTGCCCGCGTGGGGCAAGTTACTCCTGGTATCTCTACAGCGCCAACCGCCTGAAGTATCCGCTGGTGCGCAAGTCGCTGATTGAGCTCTGGCGCGAGGCGCTGGCCCAGCACAGCGATCCGGTCCTGGCCTGGAACGCCATCCAGAACGATCCGCAAAAGAGCCAGAGCTACAAAAAGGCCCGCGGCCACGGCGGGTTTGTCCGCTCGAGCTGGAAAGAGCTGAACCAGCTTATCGCCGCCGCTAACGTCTGGACCATCAAACACTACGGCCCGGACCGGGTGGCGGGCTTCTCGCCGATCCCGGCGATGTCGATGGTCTCCTACGCCGCCGGTACCCGCTATCTCTCCCTGCTGGGCGGCACCTGTCTGAGCTTCTACGACTGGTATTGCGACCTGCCGCCCGCCTCGCCGATGACCTGGGGCGAACAGACCGACGTGCCCGAATCCGCCGACTGGTACAACTCCAGCTATATCATCGCCTGGGGCTCCAACGTGCCGCAGACCCGCACCCCGGACGCCCACTTCTTCACCGAGGTGCGCTACAAGGGCACCAAAACCATCGCCATCACCCCGGATTTCTCGGAAGTGGCGAAACTCAGCGACCAGTGGCTGGCGCCGAAACAGGGTACCGACAGCGCCTTAGCCATGGCGATGGGGCATGTGATCCTGAAAGAGTTCCACCTCGATAACCCCAGCGACTACTTCCTCAACTACTGCCGTCGCTATACCGACATGCCGATGCTGGTGATGCTCGATCCCCGGGACGACGGCAGCCTGGTGCCGGGCCGGATGCTGCGCGCCTCGGATCTCGCCGAGGGGCTGGGCGAAGCCAATAACCCCGAGTGGAAAACCGTCGCCTTCACCACCACCGGGGATCTTGTAGTGCCAAACGGCTCTATCGGCTTCCGCTGGGGTGAAAAAGGCAAATGGAACCTCGAATCGCTGGCGGCAGGCCTGGAGACCGAGCTGGCGCTCACCCTGCTCGGCACCCACGACACCGTCGCCGGGGTGGCTTTCCCCTATTTTGGCGGCAACGAAAACCCGCATTTCCGCAGCGTGAAGCAGGAGCCGGTGCTGGTGCGCCAGCTGCCGGTGAAAACCCTCTCCCTTGCCGATGGCCGCCAGCTGCACGTCGCCAGCGTTTACGATCTGGTGCTGGCGAATTACGGCCTCGACCGGGGGCTGGAGGATAACCTCGCGGCAAAAGATTACGCCGAGATCAAAGCCTACACCCCGGCCTGGGGGGAGCAGATCACCGGCGTGCCGCGTCGCCATATCGAGCAGATCGCCCGGGAGTTCGCTGATACTGCCCATAAAACCCACGGCCGGTCGATGATCATCCTCGGGGCCGGGGTCAACCACTGGTATCACATGGACATGAACTACCGGGGGATGATCAACATGCTGGTCTTCTGCGGCTGCGTGGGCAAAAGCGGCGGCGGCTGGTCGCACTATGTCGGCCAGGAGAAGCTGCGCCCGCAAACCGGCTGGCTGCCGCTGGCCTTTGCCCTGGACTGGAACCGTCCGCCGCGCCAGATGAACAGCACCTCCTTCTTCTACAACCATGCCAGCCAGTGGCGCTATGAAAAACTGACCGCCCAGGAGCTGCTCTCCCCGCTGGCGGACGCCTCGAAATTCACCGGGCACCTGATCGACTTCAACGTGCGGGCCGAGCGCATGGGCTGGCTACCCTCCGCGCCGCAGCTCAACCTCAACCCGCTGCACATTAAGGCCCAGGCCGATGCCGCAGGACTGTCGCCCCAGGAGTACACCGCCCAGGCGCTGAAATCCGGCGATATCCGCATGGCCTGTGAGCAGCCGGACAGCGGGCACAACCACCCGCGCAACCTGTTCGTCTGGCGCTCGAACCTGCTTGGCTCCTCCGGCAAAGGCCACGAGTACATGCTCAAATACCTGCTCGGTACCGAAAACGGTATTCAGGGTGAAGAGCTGGGCAACACCGATGACGTGAAGCCGGAAGAGGTGGAGTGGCAGACTGCCGCCATCGAAGGCAAGCTGGATCTGCTGGTCACGCTCGACTTCCGCATGTCCAGCACCTGTCTGTTCTCGGATATCGTCCTGCCTACCGCCACCTGGTACGAGAAAGACGACATGAATACTTCGGACATGCATCCGTTTATTCATCCCCTCTCCGCCGCCGTGGACCCGGCCTGGGAGTCGCGCAGCGACTGGGAGATCTACAAGGGCATCGCCAAAGTCTTCTCGGAGGTGTGCGTCGGCCATCTGGGAACGGAAACCGACGTGGTGCTGCAGCCGTTGCAGCACGACTCTCCGGCGGAGCTCTCCCAGCCGTTCGATATCGCCGACTGGCGCAAAGGCGAATGCGATCTGATCCCCGGCAAAACCGCGCCGACTATCGCCGTGGTGGAGCGCAACTATCCTGACACTTACGAGCGCTTTACCGCCCTCGGCCCGCTGCTGGACAAACTCGGCAACGGCGGGAAAGGCATCTCCTGGAACACTCAGGACGAGGTGGATTTCCTCGGCAAGCTCAACTACGTCAAGCTCGATGGCCCGGCGAAAGGCCGCCCGCGCATCGAAACGGCGATTGACGCCTCGGAAGTGATTCTCGCCCTCGCCCCGGAAACCAACGGCCAGGTGGCGGTGAAAGCCTGGGAAGCGCTGGCGGAGTTCACCGGGCGCGAGCACAGCCATCTGGCGCTGAACAAGGAAGACGAGAAGATCCGCTTCCGCGATATTCAGGCCCAGCCGCGCAAAATCATCTCCAGCCCGACCTGGTCAGGCATTGAGAGCGAGCATGTCTCCTACAACGCCGGGTACACCAACGTCCACGAACTGATCCCGTGGCGCACCCTCTCCGGGCGTCAGCAGCTCTATCAGGATCACCTCTGGATGCGCGCCTTCGGCGAAAGCCTGGTGGCCTATCGTCCGCCGATTGATACCCGCAGCGTCAGCCATATGCGCGAGATCCCGCCGAACGGCTTCCCGGAAAAAGCGCTGAACTTCCTGACCCCGCACCAGAAATGGGGCATCCACTCCACCTACAGCGAAAACCTGCTGATGCAGACCCTGTCGCGCGGGGGGCCGATTGTCTGGATCAGTGAAACCGATGCCCGGGAGCTGGGCATTGAGGATAACGACTGGATCGAGTGCTTCAACGCCAACGGCGCGCTCACCGCCCGGGCGGTGGTCAGCCAGCGCGTGCCGCCGGGGATGACCATGATGTACCACGCCCAGGAGCGCATCCTGAACATTCCGGGTTCCGAAGTGACCGGACGGCGCGGCGGCATCCATAACTCGGTGACCCGCGTCTGCCCGAAACCGACGCACATGATTGGCGGCTACGCCCAGCTGGCGTACGGCTTCAACTACTACGGCACCGTGGGCTCCAACCGCGACGAGTTCATCATGATCCGCAAAATGAAGAACATTAACTGGCTGGACGGCGAAGGTAGGGATCAGGTACAGGAGGCGAAAAAATGAAAATCCGCTCACAGGTTGGCATGGTTCTGAACCTTGATAAGTGCATCGGCTGTCACACCTGCTCGGTGACCTGCAAAAACGTCTGGACCGGGCGCGAAGGGATGGAGTACGCCTGGTTTAACAACGTCGAAACCAAGCCGGGCATCGGCTATCCGAAAAACTGGGAAGATCAGGAGCAGTGGCAAGGCGGCTGGATCCGCGGCATCTCCGGCAAGCTGACCCCGCGCCTGGGCGGCAAACTGGGCGTGCTGTCGAAAATCTTCGCCAACCCGCAGATGCCGCAGATTGACGACTACTACGAACCCTTTACCTTTGACTATCAGGATCTGCACCGCGCCCCGGAAGGCGGCCATCTGCCGACTGCCCGCCCGCGCTCGCTGATCGACGGCAAGCGCATGGACAAAATCAAATGGGGGCCCAACTGGGAGGAGCTGCTCGGCGGCGAGTTCGAGAAACGCGCCCGGGATCGTAACTTCGACCGGATGCAGAAGGAGATGTACGGCCAGTTCGAAAACACCTTCATGATGTATCTCCCGCGCCTGTGCGAACACTGCCTGAACCCGAGCTGCGCGGCAACCTGCCCGAGCGGGGCCATCTACAAGCGCGAAGAGGACGGCATTGTGCTGATCGACCAGGACAAGTGCCGGGGCTGGCGTCTGTGCATCAGCGGTTGCCCGTACAAAAAAATCTACTTCAACTGGAAGAGCGGCAAGTCGGAAAAATGCATCTTCTGCTATCCGCGTATTGAATCCGGCCAGCCGACCGTCTGCTCGGAAACCTGCGTCGGACGCATCCGCTACCTCGGCGTGCTGCTGTATGACGCCGATCGTATCGAAGAGGCGGCCAGCACCGAGCACGAAACCGATCTCTACGAGCGTCAGTGCGATGTATTTCTGGATCCGCACGACCCGGCCATCATCGAGGAAGCGGTTAAGCAGGGCATCCCACAGAACGTCATCGATGCGGCGCAACGTTCCCCGGTCTACAAAATGGCGATGGACTGGAAGCTGGCCCTTCCGCTGCACCCGGAGTACCGCACCCTGCCGATGGTCTGGTATGTGCCGCCGCTGTCGCCGATCCAGTCCTACGCCGATGCCGGTGGTCTGCCGCAGACCGACAGCATTCTTCCGGCGGTGGAAAGCCTGCGCATTCCGGTGCAGTACCTGGCGAATATGCTCAGCGCGGGCGACACCGGCCCGGTACTGCGTGCCCTGAAGCGCATGATGGCGATGCGCCACTACAAACGTTCCCAGACCGTCGAAGGGGTGACCGATACCCGCGCTATCGAAGAAGTGGGCCTCAGCGTTGAGCAGGTGGAAGAGATGTACCGCTATCTGGCTATCGCCAACTACGAAGACCGCTTCGTGATCCCGACCAGCCACCGGGAGATGGCCCGCGACGCCTTCCCGGAACGCAACGGCTGCGGCTTCACCTTTGGCGACGGCTGCCACGGCTCCGACACCAAATTTAACCTGTTCAACAGCAGCCGCATCGACGCCATCAACATCACCGAGGTGCGTGAACACGGGGAGGGAGAGTGATGCAGATCCTCAAAATTATTGCCCTGCTGATTGAGTACCCGGACGAGGCGCTGTGGGAGAGCCGCGACGAGGCGCTGGCCCTGGTGGCGCAGGACGCCCCGGCGCTGCTGCCCTTTGCACAGCACTATCTCAGGGCCCCGCTGCTCGACCGGCAGGCGTCGTGGTGCGAGGTGTTCGAGCGCGGGCGCGCCACCTCGCTGCTGCTGTTCGAGCATGTGCATGCCGAGTCGCGGGATCGCGGCCAGGCGATGGTCGACCTGATGAACCAGTACGAGCAGGCCGGGCTGCAACTCGACTGCCGCGAACTGCCGGACTATCTGCCGCTCTATCTGGAGTATCTGAGCACTTTGCCGGAAGCCCAGGCCCGGGAGGGTCTGCAGAACGTCGCGCCGATCCTGGCGCTGATCGGCGGGCGGTTGAAACAGCGGGAGGTAGCGCAGTATCAGCTCTTCGACGCCCTGCTGAAATTTGCCGGCAGTAGGCTATCCAGTGACAGTGTCACCAAACAGGTGGCAGGCGAAAAACGGGACGACACCCGCCAGGCGCTGGACGCGGTCTGGGAAGAGGAACAGGTGAAGTTTATTGAAGATAACGCCACGGCCTGCGACAGCTCGCCGATGCAGCAGTATCAACGACGCTTTAGCCAGGACGTCGCGCCGCAGTACGTGGACGTCAGCGCCGGAGGCCCAAAATGACACAGCATCTGAACGTCTTTTTCTTCGATATTTACCCGTACATCTGCGCCGCGGTCTTTTTCCTCGGCAGCTGGCTGCGGTATGACTACGGCCAGTACACCTGGCGCGCCTCCTCCAGCCAGCTGCTGGACAAGCGCGGCATGAACTGGGGCTCGAATCTGTTCCACATCGGCATTCTGGGGATTTTCTTCGGCCATCTGTTCGGGATGTTAACCCCGCACTGGATGTACGCCTGGTTCCTGCCGATGGCGGTTAAACAGCAGCTGGCGATGATCGCCGGGGGAATTTGCGGGGTGCTGACGCTGATTGGTGGCTCGATGCTGCTCTACCGCCGCCTGTTCAACCAGCGGGTACGGGCGACGTCAACCACGCCTGATATCATCATCATGAGCATTCTGCTCACCCAGTGCGTGCTCGGCCTGACAACCATTCCGTTCTCGGCGCAATACCCGGACGGCAGCGAAATGCTGAAGCTGGTCGGCTGGGCGCAGGGGATCTTTACCTTCCAGGGGGGCTCGTCTGAAATGCTGACCGGCGTGGCCTTTATTTTCCGCGTCCATCTGGTGCTGGGGATGACCATCTTCCTGATCTTCCCCTTCACCCGACTGGTGCACGTCTGGAGCGCGCCGTTCGAGTACATTACGCGACGTTATCAGCTGGTGCGATCGCGGCGTTGAGTCCGCGTCACGCCGGGGTTTGCTCCCTCTCCTCTTTGGGGAGAGGGTTGGGGTGAGGGGAAACATGCGACTCTGGTGATTCTTCCGCTCACTCCAGAACATCATGCCGCATAAAAACGCCGGGTGGCGGCTTCGCCTTACCCGGCCTATTAAACCGCGCCTCACCGTAGGCCGGGCAAGCGCACGCGCCGCCCGGCGTTGTTGGCAGGCTATAGACCTGGCAAACCGCCGTTAAGCAAGGAAACTATCAGGAAAAACAGAAGAATGGCGCAAACAACGCCAATACCAAACAGGACCGCGTGAAACATCAGCGTTCCTCCCCCGAAGACTAACGCCCCCGCTATTCCCCAGCGATTCTCCTTGCGCATGCCGCCGATAAAAGCCAGCCCCAGCGCCACTACCGCAAGAACAATCCCGCCATTGTGCAGAAGGTTATCAATATCCGGGGTGTTGTTTTCCTCAACAGCCGGGGACTTGCCGGTGAGACCAGCAATAATGCCTTTTTTAACAGCCGCAACCTGTTCAGCGACTACCGTTTCCAGCGTGGGCGGTGGGGATGAAAAAGGACCTAAAGAAAAATGCACAATGCCTACGATCAGGGCGATGGTGCCCAACAGCATCCCCAGCGAACTGTATTTATTCTGCGATAAGATTTCCATATCTCTGTGCCTTGTGTTGATGAGTAAAAAACGTAACGGTAAGTTATCCGACAGGCAGCATTGTACATAATATCAGCAAGATGCGAACCGCTATTCGCCGGGTGGCGGCTGCGCCTTACCCGGCCTGGGAAACCGCGCCACACCGTAGGCGGGGCAAGCGCAAGCGCCGCCCGGCGTTGCAGGTCGACAAACGTATCGACAATGTTGACACATAAAATCTATGCGCTTTATGATGTCGATACTATGTATCGACATCTGGAGTGCTTATATGCCACAAGTCACCGTAAAAAAATGGGGAAACAGCCCTTCTGTCAGGCTACCCGTCGCGGTCATGCGTGAGGCTGAATTGAACGTTGATGATGTAGTAAACGTTAACGTAGACGAAGAAGGACGAATTATTTTGACACCGGTCAGGAAGGACGAACCGACACTTGAATCGCTGCTTGCGGCAATCACTGACGACAATCTGCATCATGAAATCTCATTTGGGGAACCGCAAGGTAAGGAGCTGCTGTAATGGACTACATCCCGGAAGCGGGTGATATTGTCTGGCTGGATTTCGATCCGCAGTCAGGACATGAACAGGCAGGACATCGCCCTGCGCTGGTCATATCACCTGCAACCTACAACGGACGCACCGGCCTGATGCTTTGCTGTCCGATTACGTCACAAATTAAAAATTATCCCTTCGAAGTCAGCATTAGCGGCCCACGCACTAACGTCGCCCTCGCCGACCAAATTAAAAATCTGGACTGGCGGGCACGCAACGCAGTGAAAAAGGGAACCGCAACCGTCGAAGAGTTAAATGCCGTCAGAGCACGCGCAAAGGTTCTCATCGGCTAACAGAAAGGGGCTTGCGCCCCTTCCCACTCTATTTCCCCGCCTGCGGATGGGTTTCAAACCCGGCCATCACCGCCGTCAGTTCGGCCAGGGTAAAGCCGTGCTTCGGATCGTCCACGCCCAGCTCAAAGCGTTCCTGCATCACCTGATATAACGCTGCCGCATCCGGCAGGTTAACCTGCTCCACCGCCTGCCCGCCCTGCCAGTGGGTAAAGTGGAAGTTGGTGAGGGTCAGCTTGCCACCGTCGGGCAGGTGCCGGCACATCAGCAGATGGTGGCGGAAATGGGACTGCGGCCAGTGCGCGGACCAGAAGTTGCCCATCACGTAATCGGCCTGATATTGCGCGGTGAGATCGAAGTGATACATCGACTGCCAGTGCTCGTGATGGCGGAACTGCAACACCCAGTCGCTGCCGTCGTTGATCAGCCGGTACAGCCCGTGGGGCGTCGCCTGCTCCTCTTCGGCGATCAGACGAATCGGCGCGGTCAGGGTCTGTCCGCCAAAGCCGACGTCGGCTATCCAGGATTCACCGTCGAGCTCCACCAGCAGCAGACGGTGGGTGCGCGGCGGCATGTGCGGCGGGTTCGCCAGTACCACCCTGCCCAACAGGCTGCGCACGTTAAAGCCCACCTCGCGAAGCACCCGCTCGAACAGGCCGTTCTGCTCAAAGCAGTACCCACCGCGTCGGGCGGTGACCAGCTTATCGACCAGGGAGTGTTCGTCGAGCAGGATCTCGCGCGGCAAAACCACATCGATATTCTCAAACGGGATGGCGCTGTTGTGATGCAGGTGCAGCGCCCGTAGGGTGGCGATATCCACGGAAACCGGCTGCTGCCAGCCGGTACGGGCGAAATAAGCGGTCAAAAACGGGGTCATGATGGGCTCCTTTAACATTTCTTCCTTGTTTATAAACTATATTTTTCAGCCCACTGTCGCAAAAGTGCTTTTTACCCGCGCGTCGAGCGCTGCATGATCCCCAGCGCCGTCAGCATCAACACTAGCCCGGTCAGCAGCGTCAGGGTGGCCATCGCCATTCCCTGTCCGACGGAGCCCTGCTCGAACTGCCGCCAGATAAACACCGACACGGTTTGCGTACCCGCCGGAGCCAGCAGCAGCGAGGTGACCAGCTCGCGGGAGGCAATAGCGAACACCATCAGCATCGCCGCCAGCATCGCCGGAGAGACCAGCGGCAACACGATAAAACGCAGCGCCTGCAATGCCGACGCGCCATGCACTCGGGCTGCAGGCTCGAGATTGCCCCCCAACTGGCGCAGCGCGCTGCCGACATAGCGCACCGGCCAGGGCAGCAGCAGGCAACAATAGGAGAGCAGCAAAATCGCCCAGCTGTTATAAGGCGATACCGGCCAGAACGGGCGGTTCCACAGCAGGATCAGCCCCACCCCGACCACCACGCCCGGCAAAGCAGCCGGCATCAGGGAGAGCGCATCCAGCAAACCCCGGCCTTTGATCTTCTGCCCCACCACCAGCCAGGCGGCCAGCAGCCCCAGCACCCCGGTGATACAGGCCGCGCCCAGCGCCAGGGACAGGCTGGTGCCCAGCGCCGAGAGCGCATCTCCGTGCTGGCTGAACAGCGCAACATAGTGAGCGCCGGTCAGATTGGTCAGCGTCACACCGCCGGACAGGGTTCCGAGTACGCCGGAAAGCGCCATTGAGGCTCCCGGCAGGATCACCGCGATAACCCCCACCAGCGCCATGAGCGCCACCACCGGCAGCGTAAACACCCCGGCGTGCGCCCCCATATTCTCCGTCGGTTTGCCGGTAATGCTGGTCACATCCTGATGACCGGTCAGCTTTTTTTGCAGCCACCAGGCGCTGAGCGCGATAGCCACCAGAACCACGGACAGCATCGATGCTCCAGAGAGATCGATCGGCCAGTCGGCGAGCTTTTTCTCGATATCGGTGGTCAGCATCAGCACGCCTGCACGCGTACCCAGCGCGGCGGGCACGCCAAACTCTTCAATCGCCAGGGTGAAAGCCAGCAGCATCCCCGCCGCCAGCGACGGCGAGAGCATCGGTAAGGTGATATGCCAGAATGCCCGGCCGGGACTGGCACCGTGAACGCGGGCCACCAGAGCCAGACGCTGCCCGCTCGCCAGCAGGCTGCGCGACACGACAAAATAGACCACCGGGAAGATATTGAGCGCCATCACCAGCACGATCCCGGTCCTGCTGAACAGCAGATTGTTGAGGTTGAGCCCGGTCAGCTGTTGCAGATAGCCGTTGGTTTGCAGCACCAGCATCCACGACAGCGCGGCAATATACGGCGGAGTTAAAAACGGGATCAGAAACAGCAGATCCCAGAGCTTCGGCAGGGGCAGATTAAACAGCCCGCGCGCCACCCCGAGGGGAAAACCAATCAGGGCACTGACCAGCGCCACACCGAGGGCGATTTGCAGCGTCCCGCCCAGCATACCCGGCAGCTGTGGCTCGGCCAGAAGCGTGCTGATGCCGCTAAATGCCCCGGAGAACTGCCCGGCGCTGAACTGCGGGAAAACCGCCTGCAGCAGAATAAAGGTGAGCGGAAACGCCACCAGGATCAGCAGTAGCCCCAGCGTCGTCACCGAAAGATATTTAGGATTCACAAAGCAGTCCTGAAGACGGGGTTACCCCCGTCGCATGATTATAAGGTGAAGAGCGTGTTGAAACGCTTGAGGATGTCGCTGCGTTCGCTGGAACCGTCGCTTTTGGTTGGCAGTATTTTCAGGTCGTTAAGCAGCGGACGTTTGGCCTGCACATCGCCACGGGCGGGCATCAGCCAGGCATCGGCTACCATCGCCTGGCCTTCTGGTGACAGAACGTAATCCACGAACGCTTTGGCGTCATCCGCATGCTGGCTGGATTTGAGGATCATCATTGGACGCGGGGCAATCACCGTGCCGCTGGCCGGGAAGATCACCTTCAGGGATTCGCCCTGGCTGATGTTGCCGTACGAGACGTAGTCCACCGCGCCAAACACCGCCGCTTTCGCCCCCTGCATCACCGGCGTCACCGCCTGCGCATTCGGGCCGCTCACCACCATGCCGTTCTTTTTCAGCTCATCAAACAGGGTCCAGGCCTTATCGCCCATACCATTTTGCAGCCCGATCAGCAGATCCAGCGACGCCCCAGACAGCGCCGGGTCCGGCGTAGTGACTTTATCTTTAAAAGCGTCGGTGGTCAGATCGCGCCACTCTTTCGGCTCCGGGGTGCCGCTTTTGGTGTTCCAGACGATGCCTAACGCCGACACGCCCTGGGCGACAAAGTCGTCTGATTTCAGCTCCGCAGGCACGTTGGCCGCGTTAGCGCTCTGGTACGGCAGCAGCCAGCCACGGTTGTGCAGATCTTCTGCGGTATCCCATGAAGCGGAGAGCAAAATATCGGCCTGCGGGTTGGCCTGCTCTGCCTCGAGGCGGGCCATCACTTTACCGGTGGTGGCCTGAAAGATATCCACCTTCACGCCGGTTTTCTTCTCAAAACCGCTGGCCAGATTTTTGGCAAGCGACCCCGGCCCCGCGGTGTAGACGGTCAGCGCGTGGGCACTGGACATCATAACGGTCGATAACGCCATGGCTATCAGCACTCCTTTTTTGACGGACATTGCAGCTTTCATGCGAACTCCCCTGAGGTGGTAATCAAACGATCGGCAGCGACGCTGCCAGCAGACAAATGCACGATGCGATCGGCCAGGATTTCAGCCTCCCTGCGGTCGTGGGTAACATAGACGGCGGTGGTGCCGAGCTGGCGCAGCAGCGTGGCCATCTCGTGACACAAGGTTCCACGCAGTTCGCTGTCGAGGTTGGAGAGCGGCTCGTCAAACAGCAGCACCCGCGGCTCGGCGACAATGGCCCGGGCCAGCGCCACGCGCTGTTGCTGCCCGCCGGAAAGCCCGGCCGGTTTGCGTTCGGCAAAATCGCTTAAGCCAACGCGCGCCAGAGCCTGCGCCACGCGGCTGTCGCGTTCCTGACGCGGGACATTGCGCATTCTCAGCGGGAACATCACATTCTGTGCCACGGTCATGTGCGGCCAGAGGGCGTAATCCTGGAGCACCATGCCGATGTCCCGGGCTTCCGGCGGCAGTGCCCATCCGGTTTTCGCCACCAGACGATCGCCAAAATGGATCTCCCCCTCTGCGGGCTGGGTTAACCCCGCCAGCAGACGCAACAGGGTGCTTTTGCCGCAGCCCGACGGTCCCAGCAGCGCAACCACGCTACCCGGCTCGATATGCAGATCGATTTGATTCAATACGGTATTCGCGCCAAAAGCGTACGACACGCCTTTGAGCGAGATGGAAGTGAGCATATTGTTATCCTCTTTGGGATTTGATGCTCGCCACTGTAGGCAGCTTATGTGACGTATATATGACGTGTTTGTTGCATATTGATTTCTGATGGCTTTCAGGCGTTTAATGCCTGCACCTGTCCTGCGAGGAAAATCTATGAGCCACTTCCGCCCCGTTGAGTTAATGCACGCCAGCCGCCTGTTGAATCACGGCCCGACAATCCTGATCACCAGCCGCGACGACACCCTTGAACGGCGCAACGTGATGGCCGCCGCCTGGTCGATGCCGGTCGAGTTCGAACCGCCGCGCATCGCCATCGTGGTGGATAAAAGCGCCTGGTCGCGGGAGCTGATTGAGCGCAGCGGCATGTTCGGGATCGTGGTTCCCGGCGTGGCGGCCACCAACTGGACCTACGCCGTGGGCAGCGTCAGCGGGCGCGAGGAGGATAAGTTTAACTGCTACGGTATCCCGGTGATTAACGGCCCGGTGCTGGGGCTGCCGGTGATCGAAGAGAAGTGCCTGGCCTGGATGGAGTGCCGTCTGCTGCCCGCCACCTCCGCCGCAGAAAAATATGACACCCTGTTTGGCGAAGTGGTTTCTGCCGCCGCAGACGAACGGGCGTTTGTGGCCGGACGCTGGCAGTTTGACGACGATAAACGCAATACCCTGCATCATCTCGGCGCGGGGACTTTTGTCACCAGCGGTCGGCAGGTGAAAGCGCCCGGTCAGTAAGTTTTATAGGGGATGCGCATCCGGTCCAGCACGTTAGTAAAATCCTGCACCGCGATAAAGACCACCGCTCCTTCCCCCGGGATGACGTTGGTAATGATCCCCACCGTCTCCCCGGTCAGGCTGTCGATCACCGGCCCGCCTGACATGCCGGAGACCGCCCCCGCCCCGGTGACAATCCCGTAGTAGCAGCCGTTGCGCTTAACAAAGCCGTCGATCTTGCCCCGGCTGGATTTCGGCAGGCTGTTGATGGCGCTGTAGCCGAACAGCGTGACGTTGCGCCCGGCCCGGGCGTAGGCCAGTTGATGCACGATCTTTCCGAGGTTGTTATCGGCAATCACCGCTACATCGCAGATGGGGTGCTGGGCTTTGATCGGCTTCAGAAGCGGCACCGCGACGTGCGCGGCGGTGAGCGACAGGGTGCTGGAGACCGGAAACGTGGTGCCCTGCATCCCGGCCACAAACCAGTTCAGCGGCGCCGGCAGGCCGATAAAAACCATGTCCGCCTGTTTCGTGGCGGCAAAGTCGGTTTTGCTGGTACCGGACATCACCACGCACCCCAGCAGCAACAGGGGGGCGGCGGTGACGGCGAGAGCGAGATGCAGACGCTTCATGGTTCGCCCGGAGCTACTTTTTCGAGCGTCCGGCGATGATCTCATCGGCCACAACGCGCGGCGCTTCGGCGTAGTGGTGGAACTCCATGCTATAGGTCGCCCGCCCCTGGGACATCGACCGCAGCGTGGTGGCGTAGCCGAACATCTCCGCCAGCGGCACGTCGGCGCGGATAATCTGGCTGCCGAACTGCTCCTCCATCCCCTGCACCAGCCCGCGCCGGGACGAGAGGTCGCCCATGATATTCCCGGCGTACTCTTCCGGGGTTTCGACCTCCACGTGCATCATCGGCTCCAGGATCACCGGGTCGGCCCTGCGCGCCGCGTCCTTAAAGCCAAAGATCGCCGCCATACGAAACGCCATCTCCGAGGAGTCGACGTCGTGATAGGAGCCGAAGGTCAGGGTCGCTTTGATATCCACCACCGGATAACCCGCCAGCACGCCGCTGTTCATCGCCTCGCGCAGCCCTTTCTCAACCGACGGAATATACTCCCGCGGCACCACCCCGCCCTTGGTGGCATCGACAAAGGCGAAGCCGCTGCCCGGCTCCTGCGGTTCGAGGCTCAGCACCACGTGGCCGTACTGCCCTTTGCCCCCGGACTGGCGGACAAATTTGCCTTCGACGTCGCTCACCGCTTTGCGGATAGTCTCCCGGTAGGTCACCTGCGGTCGGCCAATGTTGGCCTCAACGCCGAACTCGCGCTTCATGCGGTCGACGATGATCTCAAGATGCAGTTCGCCCATCCCGGAGATAATGGTCTGGCCGGATTCTTCATCGGTATGCAGGTGGAAGGAAGGATCTTCCGCCGCCAGACGATGCAGGGCGATGCCCATTTTCTCCTGATCGGCCTTGGTTTTCGGCTCGATAGAGAGGGAGATCACCGGGTCCGGGAACTCCATCCGCTCAAGGGTGATCACCGCATTGGGGTCGGTCAGGGTATCGCCGGTGGTGACATCCTTAAGCCCGACGCAGGCGGCGATATCCCCGGTTCTGAGCTCTTCGACGTCATGACGGTCGTTGGCGTGCATCAGCACAATGCGCCCGATGCGCTCCTTTTTGCCCTTCACCGGATTAAACACCGCGTCGCCTTTTTTCAGCACCCCGGAGTAGACGCGGATAAAGGTCAGCTGGCCGACGTAGGGGTCCGACATCAGCTTGAACGCCAGCGCCGAGAAGGGTTCGTCGTCGTTGGGGTGACGCTCGGCGTGCTGGCCTTTTTCATCCACGCCGTCGATAGCGGGCACGTCGAGGGGCGACGGCATCAACTCGATCACCGCATCGAGCATCCGCTGCACCCCTTTGTTTTTAAAGGCGCTTCCGCAGAGCATCGGCTGGATCTCCCCGGCCACCGTGCGTTTACGTAAGCCGCGGATGATTTCCGCCTCGTCGAGATCGCCGGTTTCGAGGTATTTATCCATCAGCTCGTCGCTGGCTTCCGCCGCCGCCGAGACCATTTTTTCCCGCCAGGCTTGCGCAGTCGCCAGCAGATCGTCCGGCACCGGGGCATAGCTGAAGGTCATCCCCTGGGTGGTGTCATCCCAGAGAATGGCCCGCATGTGGATCAGGTCGACCACCCCGGTGAAATGATCTTCCGCGCCGATGGGGATGACAATCGGCACCGGATGGGCTTTCAGCCGGTCGATCATCATCTGCACAACGTGAAAGAAATCGGCTCCCGGCCGATCCATCTTGTTCACAAAGGCAATGCGCGGCACCCGGTACTTGTTGGCCTGGCGCCAGACCGTTTCCGACTGCGGCTGCACGCCGCCCACCGAGTCGTAAACCATCACCGCGCCGTCCAGCACCCGCATGGAGCGCTCCACCTCAATGGTGAAATCGACGTGCCCGGGGGTGTCGATAATGTTGATGCGGTGCGGCTCAAACTCGCGATCCATGCCGGACCAGAAACAGCTCACCGCCGCCGAGGTGATGGTAATCCCCCGCTCCTGCTCCTGCGCCATCCAGTCGGTGATCGCCGCGCCATCATGGACCTCCCCCATCTTGTGACTCACCCCGGTATAGAACAGGATGCGCTCGGTAGTGGTGGTTTTACCGGCATCAATATGTGCCGAGATACCGATGTTGCGATAACGCTCGAGAGGAATGGGCCGGTTCATGATGCATCCTTATTTAATGGACATGAAAATCACGCGCTGGGTTAGCGCGTGGAGGTATGTAGATCAGTGTAGTGCCCTGTAAACCGGGGGACGGGTGATTTGGCGGTGGGGTGGAGGGGGATTTACACAGCGGGTGACCAGCCGTCGTATTGCAGGGCGAACTCTTGTGCCGGGCCCTGGCTCACCGTTGCAGTGACGGGGGCATTAAAGTGCATCCCTGAAACGGTGAGTTTGTCGGTTGCTACCCGCTCAAGCAGGCGTTTGCGGGTGGCTGCCGCAGCAACGGGATCGCTGTCAAAGGCGATGGTCACCTCCGGGTGTTCAACCTGGATATGCGGGAAATGGACAATATCGCCCCAGATAAGCAGTGACGCTTTCTCATCGCCAACAACGTAGCCGCTGTGGCCGGGGGTATGGCCAGGCAGGGCCACGGCCTGGATCCCGGGCAGGATATCTTCCTGACGGAACGGCACCAGCTTCTCGTCGTATGCCGCGAAAGCGTTTTGCGCCAGGGAGAATGAGGGCTTAAACCCATCCGGGGCGCTGGCCTGCACGGTTTTATTCCGCCAGAACGCCAGTTCATCCTGATGGACAAACAGCCGTTCAACATTGCGGAAATGCGGCGTCTGCAAGGGGCCCGCCAGACCCCCAATATGGTCGGGGTGCGCGTGGGTGAGCAAGATCGTATCGATCTGCAACGGATCGATACCCGCCGCCGCCAGCGCCACGGGCAAACGTCCGCCCCACCCTTTAAAATTCCCCGCTCCGCTGTCGACCAGGATGGTCTGCTCACCGTTCTGAACCACATAGACGTTGATGTTCATCCGTGGCAGCACAGAGACGCCGCGCCGTTGCAAAACGGCCTCAGCCTGTGACCCGGTGATCCCGGATAACAGCTCAAATGAAGCGTCGAGATAGCCATCGCTGAGCATAGTGACCACCATATCGCCCACTTTTTTGCGATTGACTGCAGGGGCCTGCATAGTATGAACAGGGGACATGTCATTACCTCTTTTGGTTGAATGACATCAGCATAAGTATTTGGTGATGCGCTAAAAAGTGGCGTTTTCGTATTACACTGTTATCACATAAGAAACAATCCCACCCGGAAGGCGGAAACGATGAGCGCCAGGATGTTCGAGCTGATGAACATATTTGTAGAGGTTGCCGAACAGGGCAGCTTTACGCGGGCGGCGGACAGGCTGCAGCTTCACCGCCCTGCCGTCACCAAAGCCCTGCAACAACTGGAAGACGAACTGGGGGCAAAACTCCTGCACCGGACCACCCGCAAAATCAACCTCACCTCTGAAGGGGAACTGTTTTTCCAGCGTGCAAAAGTCCTGCTGCATGAGGTGGACGACGTGCTGGATTCTTTCTCACCTACCCGCCCGCCGCGTGGCCGGCTTCGCGTCGATACCCCGCTTTCGCTTGCCCATGCGGTGCTGATCCCTGCGCTGTCCGGGTTTCAGGAAAAATACCCGGAGATTGAACTGGAGTTGACCTCCTCCGATCACCGCGTCGACATGGTGGCGGAAGGGATTGACTGCGTGATCCGTCTTGGGGAGTTGCAGGACTCCACGCTTATCTCCCGACGTCTTGGGGATGCACGCCTGGTGACCTGCGCCTCTCCCGCCTATCTGGAAAAATACGGCACCCCTTCTACACCTGACGAACTCGCGGGACATAAAGCAATAATGTTCTTTTCCGGCCACAGCCGTGCGGTGATGGACTGGCGTTTTGTGCAGGACGGTACCCCGGTGATCGTGCGTCCCGCCAGAACCATGCTGGTCGATAATTCCGATATTTTGCTCTCCTGCGGGCTGTCGGGGCTGGGTATGTTACAGGGGATCCATGCAGTTCTGGCTCCGCATCTCCGGGCTGGCGCGCTGGTTGAGGTGCTTGCCGGCTATACCACCGTCACCAAGCCCATCTCGGTGCTCTATCCCGACCGACGCTATCTGGCGCCTAAAGTGCGGGTCTTTATCGACTGGTTAAGCGAACTCTTTACCGAACAATCAGCGCAGTTAACCGGATTGTTACCCATAAAGAAACAGTGAAGTTCCGATAGCGCGGTTTTTCCCTCGAATGTTGCCCGGTACAGTTTGTTCATCAGACAGTCCGTTAAGTCATTCGAGGTGAAAAATGTCAAAAGTTGTTGTGTTTAACCAGACGGGTAGCGCAGATGTGCTCGAACTTCAGGACGTTACCGTGCCCGCCCCGTCGGCGGATGAGGTACAGATTGCGGTTCACGCCATCGGCATTAACCGGGCTGAGATCATGTATCGCACCGGTCAGTATGTCATCGAGCCACAGTTCCCGGCTCGCCTCGGCTATGAAGCTGCCGGAGTGGTGAAATCCGTCGGAACCAACGTCACCGAATTTAGCCCTGGCGACAGGGTGAGCGTGATCCCTGCCTTTTCGTTCAGCGTCTATGGCATGTACGGCGAAGTCGTGAACGCACCGGCACACGCCGTAGTGAAACATCCCGAGAACCTTAGCTTTGAACAGGCTGCTGCCAGTTGGATGATGTACGTCACCGCTTTTGGTGCCCTGGTCGAGTACGGCGAGGTGAAAAAAGGGGATTATGTTCTGATCAACGCCGCCTCCAGCAGCGTCGGGCTGGCGGCCATTCAAATAGCGAGAATGCGCGGTGCCCTTCCTGTCGCCATGACGCGCACAAGCGATAAGCGCGCCCTGCTGCTGGAGGCAGGTGCCGCTGCGGTGGTCGCCAGTCAGGAGCAGAATGTGGCTGATGAGCTAAACCGCATTACGGAGGATAAAGGGCTGCAGATGGTCTTTGACCCGGTAGGCGGCCCAGGCGTGGGGGACATTGCGAAGGTGATGTCTGACGGCGCCGTGTTCTTCCAGTACGGTGCGCTGGACAGCCGCGATCTCTCGGTGCCGGTGTTCGCGATCCTCGGCAAACATCTGACCTTCCGCGGGTATGAGCTTTTTGAGATCACCACCAACGCCGACAAAATGGCGCGAGCAAAAGCCTTTGTCAGTGACGGGTTACGCAGCGGAGCGCTTAAGCCGCTCATCGACAAAACCTTTCCGCTGGAACAGATTGCTGATGCACAGCGGTATATGGAGTCGAACGGCCAGGTAGGGAAGATTGTGGTGACGGTGTGAGGTTTTAAACCAGCCGGGTGGCGGCTGCGCCTTACCCGGCCTGGGGGCTCGGAGTTAGTTTTGCCGGGTGGCGGCTGCGCCTTACCCGGCCTACGGTTCGGGGGGTGGTTTTGCCGGGTGGCGGCTTCGCCTTACCCGGCCGGGGGGTTCGGGGCGGGTTTTGCCGGGTGGCGGCTTCGCCTTACCCGGCCTACGGGTGCGGGTGTGGTTCGTGCAGTTGTAGGCCGGGCAAAGCGAAGCTGCCGCCCGGCGATACCCGCTCACCTGACCACTACCACCCGTATATCATTCACGTTGGTTAACGTCGGGCCGGTCACCAGCAGATCCCCCAGCGCAGCGAAGTAGCTGTAACTGTCGTGTCCGCGCAGCATCGCCTTCGCATCCAGCGCGGTGCGCGACAGCGTATCCGGTGTGACGATGGCCCCTGCGGCATCCTCGGTGCCGTCGATACCGTCGCTGTCCCCCGCGATGGCGTAGATCCCCTCCTCGCCCTTCAGCGCGCAGGCCAGCGCCAGCAGGAACTCGGTGTTGCGCCCGCCGCGCCCGCAGCCGGTGTCGCCGATGGTCACCGTGGTCTCGCCGCCGCTCAGCAGCACCGCCGGGCCTTTCACCGGCAGGCCGTACTGCTTCATGGATTTCGCGATCCCGGCCATCACAATCCCCAGTTGGGCGCTTTCGCCCTCTAGCGCATCGCCCAGAATCAATGGGGTGTAGCCCATCCGCCGGGCCACCTCTGCTGCGGCGGCCAGCGCCCCGGACGGCGTGGCGATCAGGCGGATATCCTCGTCAATGTCCGCAGGCGTCACCGGCGCGCGCGGGGTTCGCATCACCCGCATCACCGGATCCGGCAGATCCAGACCGTAGCGGGCGATAATCTCCAGCGCCTCTTCGGTTGTTGAGCTGTCCGCCACCGTCGGGCCAGAGGCGATGCTCTGGGGATCGTCGCCAGGCACGTCGCTGATGATAAGCGTGATCACCCGGGCGGGTCTGGCGGCCAGCGCCAGGCGGCCGCCTTTAATGTCAGAGAGCTGCTTGCGAACGGTATTCATCTCCTTGATGGTCGCCCCGCTCTTCAACAGCGCCTTGTTCACCGCCTGCTTGTCGGCAAGCGTGATCCCCTTACGCGGTAGCGCCAGCAGCGACGAGCCCCCGCCGGAGATCAGCGCGATGACGCAGTCGTCGGCGGTAAGGTTTTTCACCTGCTCCATCATCAGCATCGAGGCCACTTCGCTCATCGCATCCGAGACCGGGTGCGCCGCCTCGACGATGCGGATTTTTTGCGTCGGGGCCGCGTGACCGTAGCGGGTCACTACCACACCCTGCAGATCCACATCCGGCCAGGCGGCCTCCAGCGCGGCAGCCATGGCGGCGCTGGCTTTCCCGGCCCCGACCACAATGCAGCGTCCGCGCGGTTTCTCCGGCAGAGCTTTGATAAGCGCTTCATGGGGATCGGCACTCTTCACTGCCGCCATGAAGATCTCAGTAAGCGCCCCTCTCAGGGCGCTGTCGTCGTGTTGATCCATAGGTCAGCCTTCTGCGATGGCGCGGATCACCGCCTGGGTGACCTCGCGGGTATTGGCCGTGCCGCCCACGTCCGGGGTCATGATCCCCTCGGCGCAGACCTGCTCCACGGCGGTCATCAGACGGGCGGCGGCTTCGGCTTCGCCCAGATGCTCCAGCATCTGCGCCGCGGTCCAGAAGCTGGCGACAGGGTTGGCGATGCCCTTGCCGGTGATATCAAACGCCGAGCCGTGGATCGGTTCGAACATCGACGGGAAGCGGCGCTCCGGGTCGATATTAGCGGTCGGCGCCACCCCCAGGCTGCCCGCCAGGGCGCCTGCCAGATCGGAGAGGATGTCGGCGTGCAGGTTGGTGGCCACGATGGTGTCCAGCGACTCCGGGTGCAGGGTCATTCGGACGGTCATGGCATCCACCAGCATTTTGTCCCAGGTGACATCCGGGAACTCACGGGCGACTTCGGCGGCGATCTCATCCCACATCACCATCCCGTGACGCTGGGCGTTGGACTTGGTCACCACGGTTAACAGCTTTCGCGGACGCGTCTGCGCCAGACGGAAGGCATAGCGCATGATGCGCGTCACCCCGGTGCGGGTGAAAATCGCCACCTCGGTGCCCACCTCTTCCGGCAGACCGCGGTGCGCCCGCCCGCCGTGACCGGAGTATTCCCCTTCCGAGTTCTCACGCACAATCACCCAGTCGAGGGTGCCCGGCACCGCCTTTCGCAGCGGAGACTGAATGCCCGGCAGGATTTTGGTCGGTCGCACGTTGGCGTACTGGTCGAAGCCCTGGCAAATCGGCAGACGCAGCCCCCAGAGGGTGATGTGGTCCGGCACGTCCGGGGCACCCACAGCGCCAAAGTAGATGGCATCAAAAGCTTTTAACTGCGCCAGTCCGTCCTCCGGCATCATCACGCCGTGGGTTTTGTAATAGTCCGAACCCCATTCAAAGGTGTGTACCGAGAAACGCATATTTCCCTGACGCTGCGCCAGCGCATGTAACACCTCTATCCCTGCGGTGATCACTTCCGGACCGATACCGTCTGCGGGGATGGCTGCAATCGCGTAATCTTTCATCTGTGTTTCCTTTAATTAATGTTTTGACTGAACTAAGGGTTCGCTGGTCTGGGTTTTACGGCTGGATGCCGACAGCCAGAGCACAACAAGCGAGGAGAGGATCAGTAACCCGGCGACAAACCACAGCCCCCAGGTGTAACTGCCGGTGTGCTGCTTAATCAGGCCAATCATGAACGGGCCGACAAAGCCGCCGAGATTGCCGAGTGAGTTGATGGTGGCGATACCTGCAGCCGCCGCTGAACCGGAAAGGAACAGCGTTGGCATGCTCCACAGCGGCGGTTTAGAGGCGCTGATGCCGCAGTTAACGATGGTCAGGGCCAGGATCACGCCGACGATGCTTGCCGTACTGCCCGCCATAAACAGCCCGGCAGCAGCCACGATGCAGGCGGCAATCACGTGCCACGAGCGTTCGCCGGTTTTGTCCGAATGACGCGCCCAGAGCACCATCGCCACCACCGCAATCACCGCCGGAATAGCGTTCAGCAGGCCGACGGTCATGGAGGAGACGCCGAGGGTTTTGATGATCTGCGGGGACCAGATACCCAGGGTATAGAGCCCGGCGGAGGTGCCGAAGTAGACCAGGGAGAGCGCCAGCACGCGTTTATCCAGCAGCCCTTTCCAGACGCTGTGCTGCGCCGTGGCCTGTTTCGCCGCCTGCTCCCGTTGCAGGGTGCCAATCAGCCAGCCGCGCTCCTCTTCGCTGAGCCATTTCGCTTTTTCCGGGCGGTCGGTCAGCCAGAACAGCACCACCACGCCGAGGATCACCGCCGGAACCGCTTCCAGAACAAACATCCACTGCCAGCCGGCAAAGCCCATCATGCCGTGCATCTCCAGCAGCGCGGCGGAGATCGGCGAGCCGAGCGCGGTGGAGATGGGGGCCGCCGCCATAAAGATGGCTGTGACCTGGGCGCGCTTCTGTGCCGGGAACCAGTAGCTTAAGTAGAGGATGATCCCCGGGAAGAACCCGGCTTCCGCCACGCCGAGCAGGAAACGCAGGGTATAGAAGCTGGTGGTGCCCTGAACAAAGGCCATGCCACCGGAGACCAGCCCCCAGGTGATCATCACCCGCGCAATCCAGATGCGCGCCCCGACCTTGTGCAGGATGAGGTTGGAGGGAACTTCAAACAGGAAATAGCCGAGGAAGAAGATCCCGGCCCCAAAGCCAAACACCGCCGGAGAGAATCCGAGGTCGGCATTCATGGTGAGCGCCGCGAAACCGATGTTCACGCGGTCAAGGAAGGCGATGAAGTACAACAGCATGATGAAGGGCACGATGCGCAAGGTGATTTTGCGCATTACCCGTTGTTCGATTGTGCAGGTCATGTGAGGTGTTCCTCATAATTATTTTGTAGGGTACGCAGTCGGGCTGCTTTGATGAGTATGCTGATATTTCTTGCATGATCATGCGCATCGGTTTATACAAAAAAATGCAATAATCACGAGCGAGCCAAAATGGAACTACAACACCTGCGCTGTTTCCTGGCGGTGGCAGAGACCCTGCATTTCGGCCAGGCGGCACAGCGGCTGGATATGCTGCCCTCCGCCCTGGGAAGAAACATTCGTCTTTTAGAAGAGGCACTTGGCACGCGTCTGTTTACCCGATCGACCCGCCGGGTGGCGCTCACCGAGAACGGCGTCCTGCTGCGGGAAGAGGCGCGAAAACTGCTCGCCCATGCCGACGCGATTATGTTGCAATTTCGTCAAAATCCGCGCCGCTCGCAGCCGCTTTTACGCGTCGGAACCATCGACAGTGCGGCCATCGGTTTACTTCCCGGGCTGCTGCAGCTGTTCCGCCAACACTACCCGGAGGTGGAGATCCAGCTGTTCGAGGATAAGACGGTGCATCTGCTGCCGAAGCTGAAAAGCGGCAGGCTGGATCTGGTGTTTATCCGCCCGCCGGCCCAGCTCGACGTGCAGTTTGGCCGGGCGTTTTTGTGCAACGAGCCGGGTATCCTGGCCCTGCCCGCCAGCCACCCGTTTGCGGAGCGCGACGCGGTGGATATCGTCGAGCTGGAAGGGATGCCGATGATCCTGCCCGAGCGGCGCTCGCGCCCGCACAGCCATGACCTGACCATGAATCTGTTCCATCACGCTGGCATTGAGGTGACAGTGTCACAGATGGCGGATGAGAAGCAGACCATTATCAATCTGGTGGCGGCGGGAATTGGGCTGGCGATTGTGCCCGCATGGAGCAGTCGCTATCTGATGCCGGGGGTAAAGTTTGTGAAGCTGAACGGTGCCGATCGGATGGGAATGCCGCTGGAGGCGGTGTGGATGGCCGGAGCCCAGGATGAGATTCGGGATAATATGCTATTGATGCTTGACGAGCATCCGGAGTTGTATGTTTAGCACCGTGCGGTATGTTTGCCGGGCGGCGCTGCGCTTGCCCGGCCTACGGGTTCCGTGCCCGTGTAGGCCGGGCAAGGCGTAGCCGCCACCCGGCAAATCCAGGCTGCGGCCTGAACCCGGGAAACACTCCTCGTGATAGAACCGCACACTAATATCCCATTTCCCTATAAGCTTCATTGGTTTTTAAAAAAAACGCTAAGCAACCTGTACTAATAAACCCGACGAAAGGGATGAAGATACTCGCAATAAGCCCCAAAAGAGATAGCGGGTCATTTTTATCTGAGAAACTAATGTGATACGCAAAGAGTGAAATTACACAGAAAAATGCAGCCATAACCGAAGGCATAATTGGAGTACTCCAGTTCCCCCATTCGAGGTTTGCAGGGATACTGGTCTTCTGGGAAGAAAGCGCAGTAATACTAAATTTGTTTTTTTCTGAAGAAGCTACCAACTGCTCCCCTTGGGCATATTTTACCGCATCTGCGGCCATCGCCAGCGCCAGCCATCGATACCCGACACTCTTTTCACCGAAAGAGGCATCTACATCCAACCGCGCCGCTGCCAGCCCCCTTTCATCCAGAGCCTGCATTAACGGGTATTTCTCAGTGCGCGACAGACCAGTATGCCAGAGCGTTTTCGGTGTAAGTACCGATCCTGCCTCCAGATAGACAGGCATTTTTTCCTCAACGTCTGCCACACCGGCCATGGGCTGATACATATAAACCGGTTTTTCACCTTCTACCCGGACATAATGATTGGTTAGCAGGTATGCACTCGCATTTTCCATCCGCTTTGATTCGCGGTCTTCTTCATGCAAATCAACAATAACGATTAACCGGTTTTCAACCCTGTAATCCGACAGGTTGACCCACTTGTTGATAAGCGAGTAATCGGGGCATTCCGTACTGTACTCAATGTTGCAGGTATTGGTAGGAACCACACCTAACCGTTCCAGCGAGCGTTTCAATTCGTCAACGCAAGCTTCATTCCCCCCGCAAACCCAGACTACGACTTCAAGAACGCGATAATTATTTCCCTTTAGCTTTTCAGCCATTGGGGCCAGTAGACGGTTAAATATCTGTTCATTACGGGTCTGGTCGAACGACGCTTCCAGCTGAATTTTAACCGGTGTTTTTGGTGCAAGCGGAAACTCCCCTTCCAGCTTCAACATATTTAGCGCCGGATGTTCCAGCGGAGTAATTGCAGACCAGGATGCAATAGCTATATTTTTCCGGGCATAGGTTTGTAAATTAATTTCCCGTTCTTTTGCAATGAATTTACGGGTTTCAAAATAGTGAATACTGGCGTTATGAAACATGAAGGCTGTATAAACCAATACAGAAACCAGGCAGATGGGAAGAATAACTGAAGGCACAAAAAAAATGCCCGTAACATGTTCCTTTTCAGGCCAGGTTAATGCTCTGATCAACAGACCCACCCCAGTGGCAACAACATATAAGGCAATAATAACCGCGACGGGCACATCTGTATCTGCGTCTGGCTGTTTAGGGTATAACCACCACGCTTTCATCACGAAGCCCCCGCAACAGGCAAGGTACTTTTGATTTCGCAGCTACAGGCCGCATGACAACCATCCACCACAACCCCTCTGCCGTGCATAGTCCAGGTGGGATGACATTCATTGATAGGAAAAGTCCCTTTGTGCGTCGGGCATTGCACAAAATCACCTCTCAGGGCCACGGGCTTACCCATAAAGTCTGCACCAGAGGCTGTTGTTACCTTTCCACCGCTTACCAGCGGGTCATTTAATCGAATTATACCTTTCATTATTTTTATCTCCTTATTGTCCTGCATCCATGTCGCAGCGCATACGATCCCAGCCTGTGTAGCCTTTAACTTCAGGTACTTTGTCGGGTAGGCCTTGCCAGTTCGTCTTAAATTGCTGTGTACTGTTTTCAAGTCCTTGCTTAGTCATGTAGATCATCCCCCATGACCACCCAGGTGAGCGTGGCTCTAGCTTCCCATTTACTGTGCTTCCCATACCATCATCCACGGTAAATTTAATCCCCGGCCCACCAGGCAGTATGCGCGGATCTTCAAACGGCTTTGACGACATATAGAGCCGATGTTTGGTCTGCAAAAAGCCCTGATCGTTGACAACGGTAAAAGATACGGCATCTTCGGCAGGCGCTCTGTTATCCCCGTTCGGTTCATTATGTCCGGGAGCAAAGCCAACCGCCCTCCAGGTTTCGCCATAATCTTTCGAAACAAGGAATCCATCTACCTCCCAGTTTGGGATAGAAATATAACGTTCTGAAGGATGAATAAATTTGCGGGTGAATATTCGATAAAACTGAAAGTAAGGCTGTGAATGAATGCCCCGCTTTGTATCGGTATACCAGAGTTCCCCTTCACAACCCCAGCCCTTAAGCTCCAGGTAACGATGATCATCAAACCGATAAACTACCTGCGTCGGCGGCTCTTTCGCGAAGCTATTAGAAGTCAGTAAAATAGTGGCCACTGCGAAAACAATACAAAGTCCTTTCATTATTTATCGCCCCGCATCCATGTCACAGCGCATACGATCCCAGCCGGTGTAACCCTTCACTTCAGGAACTTTGTCGGGTAAGCCTTGCCAGTTCGTCTTGAATTGCTGTGTACTGTTTTCAAGTCCTTGCTTAGTCATGTAGATCATCCCCCACGACCACCCTGGTGAGCGTGGCTCTAGCTTCCCATTTACTGTGCTTCCCATACCATCATCCACGGTAAATTTAATCCCCGGCCCACCAGGCAGTATGCGCGGATCTTCAAACGGCTTTGACGACATATAGAGCCGATGTTTGGTCTGCAAAAAGCCCTGATCGTTGACAACGGTAAAAGAGAGAACATCTTCATAGGGCGCATAATCATCCCCATTCGGTTCATTATGACCTGGCGCAAAGCGCACACCTGTCCAGGTTTTTCCATAATCCTTCGATACGCGAAAGCCATCTGCGCCCCAACCAGTTATTGCAATATAACGTTCTGAAGGATGGATAAATTTTCGGGTAAATAGACGATAAAATTGCGAGAAAATTTGTGAACGAATCTTTTTTCGGGTGTCTGTATACCAGAGTTCGCCTTCGCAATCCCAGCCTTTCAGCTCAAGGTAACGATGATCATCAAACCGATAAACCACCTGCGTAGGTGGTTCTTTCGCGAAACTATCAGCAGTCAGTAAAATAGTGGCCACTGCGAAAACTATACATAGTCCTTTCATGCTCAATCCTTAAGCCAACTGGCTGTCACTTTTAGGTTTTGGCATTTCCCATTGCAATAACTTCACTTCCTGGAAGTCTTCCAACCTGACAATACCCATATCAATATTCCTTGGATTACGTACACGCGGCCGGATACCGGCAAAATCATTCTCCACACCGTAAATACCTTTAGGCAGCACTTCATCTGGTTTATTCATTAAGTTTTTTGTCGAGACATCTGGCAGTCGTCCGGAACGATAATATTCTTTAGCAGCAGGAAATCCATTTAAAGGATCTCGCCAGTCTGCACGATGCAACAACTCTTCCCAGAACTTCCCGGCTTTATAATCAAACGATTTGCACTGTCCAATCGCCAGGTCAAAGGCCATCGCCTGAGACGGCGCAAATTCACTCATCACAATGGAAGAGTGCTGGCTGTACCCTACCGGATCCGTTTTCTGCCACTCTTTTTCCAGCTCTTCACGGGTTTTTAACCAGGTAACAGACAGCACCGGGTACTCTTTTGAACCCGTAACCTTCCCTTCAATGACTGTGTGTTTCCGGGCAATACTTTCAATCTCAAGTTCATCGCGCGTTAAGACATGCCCCGGTTTCCAGCTAATACGCTGATAGCTGTTGAGCATATACATTGCACAGTCCGTGCGCTTAATAGCGCTGGCTTTGGCGGAATAGGAGATGTAAGCGTCCGGACTATCCGGATCGATATAATAGGTATAGGGTTTGTCACTGGTTTTTGGATCTTTATCAGGACGGTTATCCTGCCCCTGGAGTTTAAACGTAAACGGCTCCGGTAATTCCTCGCCGTTAATGACCACATCACGAAAGTTATAACTGCTGTTCGTCAGGAATGCATATTCTGCATCCCCCTCCTTTTGTGGCGGTAACTTAAAAGGATTTGCGTCCGGGGCTTTTCCCACCTCACCGTGCTGGTAAAAGACGCGCTGATACAGATTAGGAATATCACGGGCTATTTTCTGAGGGATGCCCCGCCAGCCGAACCCCTGCACATTCTCCAGCGACACGACGCCGTCGTTCGGGCAAAAATAGTTGTACACCTTGCCGTCATTGCTCCGGCCATACCGGTCATCGGTTCGCAGCGGGTTATCGGAAGGTTTACGCAGGGTACAGGAGGCTTCCAGCGCCAGTAATTCATCCTCTGACATTTTTCCGCCACCTTTCCATTTCGTATACATAAGGTTGCAGAAGTTTTTGAAGGTTTTCTGTCTGGCCGCGTTGGTCTGCTGATATCCGGGCTGCATGTTTTCAGCCACGCGCGATTCCAGCGAATACGGGGAATGGTTAAGAATGACACAGTTAACCGGATCATATCCGGCTTGTTTCACCAACATATTTGCCAGCATAGTGATGATAGTTCCCTGGCTATGAGCAACTACGTTAATCACATCCTTCTCTGTGACAGGCTCACTTCGTATCTGAATAATCAAATCCGCCAGTCGTTGAGCGGCAAAAAACTGATAAATGCGGTGCGGGTTTTCATAAATGGGATGCGTAAAGTCACCTCCATTGAAGTGCAAAGACGCAAATCCCGCTGCGGCCACACCGAACCCACCCGCACCCGGCCCTAACATATCCGGGATAGTGGTGGTGGCATTAGCAAAGGTCCCGCCATTTTTGGCAAAGTGCATATCGAGAACATTTTTGAAGTTATCGTTCTGGTACTTAAACGGCCCTTGTCCGTCATTACCCAGCGCCTTTTTATTCTCCAGGTTATGTTCCTGATACGCATCATAGGGCAGACGGGCGTTATCACTCAGCTTGCCGACCTCTTCCCGATAGCGCTTCTGGTCTTCCCGGTAGTCGTCAAATGTCACCGGTTTATATCCCCAGTAAAACGGGATTATGGGTGAACGACCCGGAGCGGTGATTCGGTAGTCTTTCCATTCGTGGGCGTAAAAATCCTGCCGGTTAAGCCGTTTCCCCAGTCCCTGAAGAATTCCCCTCTCCTGATTCTGGTAGGCCTCCCCCACGTCGTTCACACCGTGAACCAGAATCACAATGCCCGGCATCGGGCGCGGCACCCCGACACTTCGCGTCTGGGCAACTTCGCCCAGACTTTTATGTACCGGAATATCGCCCTCCGAAACCACCCTCGGGGCGTAGGGTCTGGTCTTTGTCTCCTTCATTCCATTAGCTCCATTTTATAACTGTCGAGATCGTCAGCATCGAGCAACGTTGAATGGCCGTTGCTGTCCGTGATGCCTTCCAACATCAGGCCCGACGCATTTGTCAGCCTGAATTTTTTATTAGCCAGAATTTGCTCCGGGTCATCCCCCGCGTGCAGCCTGTAGCGCAGCTTGAAGGCGCCCTTTTCAAAGGATGCCGGTTGTCCCGACACACTTTCAGGACCGTCGTATTTCAGGCTCGGGGCTTTCAGTTCAATTCCGGTGGGCGAGAAGATCGTGACCAGTCCATTTGGGCTGATGCGGATCCCGCCCCCGCCGCAGACAAACTGCATGCCCTCTCTGGCACTGCCGTTCATCTTCCCGGCGGTGCTGGTTAGCGTGAAATCCTGCTGTGACAGCAGGTGCATTTCGCCGCGCTGCGCCTGGGTTGTGATATCCCCCGCTCCGGCAATCATCTGAATCCCGACTTTGCGGGCAAACAGGGAGATTTTTTCCCCCACGGCCAGCGAGAATTTTTTCACCACATTCACGCTGGCATCGCTGCCTGCCGTGGCAATCAGGTCTTTCCCGGCAGACACTTGCAGACAGTCCGGCGTGATCTGCGCAATGCCATTTTCGCCATACGCCAGAATGCCGGGTTGTGAGAGGTGACTCAGCGCCTGGCTGAGCGCATTCTGCTGGTCGGTTTCGACATTACTGGCCCCCGCCGTCAGCGCACTTTGTTGCAGGGTCATCGCCAGCGTCAGGGCTTTCTCCAGTTGCGCAATAGCGGCCGCCATATCCAGCTGTTTCCCTGCTGCGCGCGGCTGGGCCTCGGTGGTGATCATCACTCCTTTGGCGGCACGCAGCGCCATCCAGTGGTCGGTACGGGCTTCCACGCCTTCTCCGCGTTTTTTTCCATCAGCATTGACCAGATGACCCAGACTTAATTGCCCTTTGCCGTACTCTGTGGAAATCTTGATATGTTCCTGACCGCGCCGGTCCTCAAGACGGATCTTATTGAAAGCGGCAGTGCGGATCACATTGCGGGTATCGTTGCGGTTGGTAACCAAATCCGGATGGCTGCCATCATGCATAACATGGGCAATAAAGGGTCGGTCCGGATCGCCGCCTTCAAAACCGATAGCCACCTCAGTGCCGTCAAGCAGCGGAAAGTGAATGCCAAAGGTGTCACCGGCATAAGCCCTGCCGAGACGTACCAGAGCGCTTTCAAACCCATCACGCTTCTCATCCAGGTCAAAGTCAAACTTCACCCGGTAGCGGCCCTGAGCATCAAGCCCGGCATAGGTTTTGTCCCCTCCGATCGCCGCGACTCTGGCAGGCACTGTCCCGGCTATCACCGGTCGGGATAAATACTTCGGGCGGTAGCTGTAGCCGTGGATGTGGGGTATGCCTGTCAGTACGGCGCGATAATGTTCTGCTCGGCTGCTACGTATAGTCATTGTGGTTATCAAAAATCCGGACCTAAACCCGTCCGGGATGGGCCCTGTGGGCTGAAACACTAAACCTGGCTGAAGCTCAGGATCGCTGGTTGTGGCTCCCAGGACATTCTGCTCGTTCAGTAGACGCTCATAGCGAAGCCGCGCGTAGAACGTGGCAGTTTCAGCCTCTTTGCCATAAAAATCCCCCTCTGCAAGATAGTTATCGGCATAGTGATAATGCTGTCCTGAGGTTACCCCCTGAGGGATATCACTCATTTCAATGGTTTTATCCGCCTGCGGCGATTGCGGATCGCGATAGTTGTAGCTGCGAACCAACGCGTTTTTGGGGATCAGCGCGTGCTGCTCCTCCAGATCGGTGATGTATTCGGCGTAACTGGTCATGCCGGAATAGCGGACATAGGGTATCGGTTTGTCGCTGAAAATATATCGGCTGTCAGAATCGCCAAAAATAACGACGGTTTCCGCCTTCACTTTTTCGTGATTCTCAAGGCGGAACCAGATCCCCACTTCCGCAAGCAATCGACAAATGAACTGTAAATCGGTTTCTTTCCACTGGATGATCATTTCCCGACGCGGGTAATCGTGGTTTAGCCGATCAAAATCGATGTTGTAGCCTTCAAAATAGCCGCTATCCTTCATCAACTTCGTGACAAGCTCCGGAACAGTCATATTCATGTACACCGCGGAGCGATAGTTTCTGTCCAGCAACGCCAGCTCGTGCTCCAGCACGCACTCATACAGCGCTTCATCGCCGGAAGATTTAAGGCGGGAAAATTTTGTGATCGTGCCATTAAGCTGTCTTACCGGCAGCCAGGGCATTTCCCCTTGCCATGCTGCTTTCGGATTCGGGGCACGCAGAATGAATTCGGCTACCTGATTAAGAACGCCATCAATGGCGATATTCTGGTCCGGACTGGTAAAGCGGATGGTATAGCGCCAGGGCTCGCTTAATCCTTCTGTTCCTGTTAATGAATGAACATCAGGAATAATGTTTTTGTTATGGGGTATATATAATAAATATCGGTTTAAGGTGGCCTGCTGCTGAACCGCTTCGGTTTTCCCTGCCATAGTCGAACATCCTTTAATAAACGGTGGGTTTATTTCATATAATAATCCCAGACCTGTCTTTAAAAAATGATTCAGCCATGCAAAATCAAATACCATAAAAATAAAAAAAGATTCACCAAATTGATATTATAAATATAATTGAATTATTGCGAGAATATAAAAAAAGCGACGTCCCACGTAATATAAATAAAAAATGAAGAATAGATTCTTTTAATCGGCAGTTCCATTCGCCGGGCGGCGCTGCGCTTGCCCGGCCTACACGGGCACGGAACCCGTAGGCCGGGCAAGGCGTAGCCGCCGCCCGGCAAAGCACTTACATCGAATAACCCGGCTTCTTAATCAGCTCATCCAGCTTCGGGCCAATCTCCGTATCCCAGACCTGCGCTTTCCAGTCCGCTTCCTGAACTTCGTTCAGGGCCACGGAGATGGAGCGATCTTTACTGTTCAAATGACGGGTGATCACCTCGGCGATATCCGCCGCCAGGGCGCTTTTTTGTTCGTCGTTCAGGTCGCGGGGAAAACATTTGATATCAACGTGTGGCATATGCAGGGCTCCTTTTGAATGTGCATTCCAGACTAGCAGAGAATGTGGTTGTCTTTTAGCACCTTGTGCAGTTTCGGGAGCTTGCACAGGCTATCGGCAATCGCCGTGATGTTCGGCGTGTTGGCGGCAAACCAGTCCGGGCGGGGTCCCCAGATGCGCATCACGCACAGGTAGCAGTCCACCAGCGTGATCTCTTCGCCAAAGGCATAGGGGGCGGCCTTCAGGTGATTATCCAGCCACAGATAGAGCGATTTACGGTATTCAATGCAGTTTTTTTGCAACTGGTCAGGCGCATCCGGCGCCCAACGCTCCGGGTAATCCGCATAGGTAAAAGTGGGATAAACGTTAGCGACCAGCCAGATCAGCAGGCGCTGAAACTGCTGACGCTCCGCGCGTCCGACCGGGGGCGCCAGCTCCGGACAGCGGTCGAGGATCATCAACGCGATCGCCGCCGTTTCCGTCATGATCTCGCCATTTTCCAGCTCGAGGGTCGGGACCTGACACAGAGGATTGAGTTTTTCCAGCAGCTCTCGCGTGGCACCCGGTTTATCGAAACCCTCGACGTCGATGAACTGATAGGGAATGTCGGCCAGGGTCAGCATCACCTCACTGATGGCTGAGCCCCAGCCCGGTACGCCATAGACTTTAATCATGCTCTCTCCACTTGCGGGTCAAAACCCTAAGTGTAGAGCAGCATCAGTAGGTGATCCCCGGCGGATTGACCACCGACTGCGCCACCGCTTCGCCCTGCTCGCCCCAGCGCGCCAGCACCTGCTGGTATTCACCCCGCTGGATAGCCCCGTCCAGCGCGGCCTGTAAGGCATACACCAGCTCGTTACCCTTTTTGGTGGTGGTCGCCACATAGGCTTTTTTCGGCCCCAGCCCCACCACCTTTGTTTTGCCGGTTAGCGCCGCTTTATAGGCCGAGACCGACTGCGGGCCAAAGAACACATCCGCCCTGCCGGACTGAATATAGAGATTGCCGGAGGCGTCGTCAGTCAGGTAAACCGGTAGCGCAGGCTCACGCCCGGCGTTTTTGTTCTCCTCGTTCCAGCCCAGCAGGATGCGTTCCTGGTTGGTGCCGGACCCGACAATCACCTTCTTGCCCGCCAGATCGGCGGCGTTTTTGATCGTCTGCACGTCACTGGTGGATTTCACCGAGAAGGCCAGGTTATCGACGCGATAGGTGGCGAAATCAAACTTCTGTTTACGCTGCTCGGTCACCGCAATGTTCACCAGCGCCACGTCATAGCGCCCGGAGGTGATGCCCAGCGGCCAGTCCTCCCACGCCGTCGGCACCAGTTTGAGCTTTAAGCCGAGGCTGCCCGCCAGCAGCCGGGCGATGTCCGGGTCGCTGCCGATGCGGGTGCGGTTGTCGCTGGCCAGCAGCGCCAGCGGCGGCGAGTTGAGGGCCGAAATCGCCACGGTTAAGGTTCCCGGTTCAACAAACTTGTAGCTGGCCGGGATCTTCGCCACCGCCTGTGGGTCTACCGTCACCGGCAGCGGCTGCTCGTTGGCCTTTAAATCAATCTCCGCGTGGCTTGCAGAGGCCACCAGTAACAACGCCAGTACTCCCTTTTTCATCTTTTCTCCTCAAAGCACTTTTGACAGGAACTGCCGCGTTCGGGCGTGGGACGGACGGTTCAACACCTCGTCGCTGCTGCCCTGCTCGACGATTTTGCCGTCGACCATAAACACCACCTGATCCGCCACTTCACGGGCAAAGCCAATCTCATGGGTCACCACCACCAGCGTAGTGCCGGAGCGGGCCAGCTTTTTGATGACGTCCAGCACTTCGCCCACCAGTTCCGGGTCCAGCGCCGAGGTCGGTTCATCAAACAGGAGCACCCGTGGGCGCAGCGCCAGAGCGCGGGCAATGGCGATCCGCTGCTGCTGACCGCCGGAAAGATGGCGCGACCAGGCGTCGGCTTTATCCCGCAGCCCCACCACGTCCAGCAGATCGTAAGCCCGCTCGATGGCCGCTTTACGGCTCAACTGTTTGTGGGCGATGGGGGCCTCAATCAGGTTCTCCAGCACCGTCAGATGCGGGAACAGGTTGAAGTTCTGGAACACGTAGCCCACGTTGACGCGCTGCTTGAGAATTGCCTTCTCCTTCAGCTCGTAGAGCGTGTTGCCCTCCCGGCGATAGCCGATGTAGTCCCCGTCAATCTGGATAAAGCCTTCATCCACGCGCTCAAGGTGGTTGATGGTGCGCAGCAACGTCGATTTACCCGAGCCGGACGGCCCGAGGATCACCGTTACCGAGCCCGGGGGGATCTCCAGAGAGACGTTATCCAGCGCCTTGTGGCGGCCAAAAAACTTGCTTACGCCGGTAATGGAAATATGTCCTTCAGGAGAGGCTTGCATGGACGGGCTCCTGTGTCGATTGGGTGGTAACGGAACGGCTGCGGGTGGCGCGGGTGCTGTTCACCGCCGAGCGGCGCTCGCTGCGGGCCAGACCGCGTTCGACCAGATGCTGAATGGCGGAGAGCACGGTGGTGATCACCAGATACCAGACGGCACCGACCATCAGTAGCGGGATCACCTCCTGGGTGCGGTTGTAGATCATCTGGATGGTGTAGAACAGCTCCGGCATCGCCAGGACGTACACCATCGCCGTGCCCTTGGCGAGGCTGATGATTTCGTTGAATCCGGCCGGGAGAATGGTGCGCAGCGCCTGAGGCAGAATGATGCGCAGGGTGCGACGCGATGCCGGTAAACCCAGCGCTGCGGCGGCTTCGTACTGGCCGTGATCGACCCCTAAGAAGCCGCCGCGAATGATCTCCGCGGTATAGGCGCTCTGCACCAGCGTCAGCCCCACCACCGCGGTGGAGAATTGCCCCAGTACGTTGATCGTTTCAAAGCTGCCCCAGGTGATGCCGGTAAAGGGCACGCCAAGGGAGAGCGTGTCGTACAGATAGGAGAAGTTGTAGAGGATGATCAGGACCACAATCAGCGGCAGGGAGCGGAACAGCCAGATATAGCCCCACGCCAGGCTGCTCAGCAGCCACGAGGAGGAGAGCCGCGCAAGCGCCAGCATGCCGCCGATCACCACGCTGAGGGCGGTGCCGATCAGCGTCAGCAGCAGCGTCTGTCCCACCCCTTCGAGGATCACCGGGTCAAAGAACCAGCGGGCAAAGACCGCCCATTCCCAGCGCGGATTAAAGGCCACCGACTGGATGACCACCGCCAGGACAAACAGCGCGACAACGGCGCCAGCGGTGCGCAGCGGGTAGCGCGCCGGGACCACTTTGATGGTTTCAACGTTGCTCATTGTCGTTCCTCATGCCGATTTACTGAACGCTTCGCGTACCAGCGTTTTGGTGAAGCGCAGCCGTCCATCGAACGGCGGCTGGCTGTACTCTTCCGGGTCGCGGGACAGGTCGAACTGCGCCGCGTAGCCTTGGCTCAGGTAGAGCCGTACCGCTTCCGGCTGGCGAAAGCCGGTGGTGAGGTAGATCTGGCTGTAGCCGGCCAGCACCGCCCGCCGCTCCAGCTCCTGCACCACCCGGGCGGCAAGCCCCTGCTGACGCAGGGATTTGTCGGTCCAGATACGTTTGATCTCGGCGGTCTGCGCATCGAAAGGTTTATATGCGCCGGTGGCGATAATTTTTCCGTCGCGCTCCAGCACAATAAACAGCCCCTGAGGCGCCAGATACCACTCGGTCAGCTCCACCTCAGCATCTTTAGAGAAGTAATCGCCGTAGCGCCGCGTACTCGCCGAACAGCCCCTCGATAATGGGCTGAAGATCGGTGTCCTCCGGCGAAACGTCACGAAAAAGGTCGCTCATGAGATCTCCTTAGTCGCCGAGGCCAGCCGGGTTAACTTCTGAATTCGGGATGCGCTCCACGCCTTCACCCCAGCGGTTCAGCACCTTGTCGTAGTCGCCGTTCTTGATCACGCCGTTGAGCGCGGTCTGCACCGGCTCAGCCAGGCCGCTGCCTTTTTTCAGTGTCACGGCGATGTGCGCCGCTTTCGGCCAGCCGCCGTCCACGCTGCCCACCAGTTTGGTCTTCCCGTTCAGGGCTGCTTTCCAGGCACCAATCACGTTCGGGCCAAAGTAGGCGTCCGCGCGGCCGGACTGCAGCGCCAGCGTCTGGGCGGCATCATCCTTGGTGTAGATCGGGGTGAACGGCTTCAGCCCCTTCTTCTGGTTTTCGGCATCCCACGCCAGCAGGATCGCCTCCTGGTTGGTGCCGGAGCCCACGATGATCCGCAGCCCGGCGATGTCTTCCGCCGTCTCAAGTTTCTTGATTGGACTGGTGGATTTCACGTAGAAGCCCAGCGAGTCTTTACGGTAGGTGGCAAAGTCGAACTTCTCTTTGCGCTCTTTGGTGACGGTGATGTTGCTGATCGCCGCGTCGTATTTCCCGGACGTCACGCCCAGCGGCCAGTCCTCCCAGGAGGTCGGCACCACATTCAGCTCCAGCCCGAGGCTGTCAGCCACCAGACGGGCAATATCGGCCTCGCTGCCAATCAGGGTTTTGTTGTCATCGGCAAACACCGTCAGCGGCGGCTGGCTGAGCCCGGCAATCGCCACGGTGAATTTTCCCGGCACCACCGGCTTAAAGCTGGCCGGGAGTTGGGCGATAGCTTCCGGGTTTTTTGCGGTGTTGATCGGCGTTTTGTTGGCCTCGAGGCTCACCCCGGTGCCGTTAATATTGACGTTCTCTGCCCAGACGGCAGGAGTAAAGGCCAGCGCGAGCGCCAGAATAAGCGATGATTTTTTCATAGCAGGTTCTCTTAAGATTTCATTATTGTTGTGTGAACTGATTTACAGGCTGCTCTAACCCCAGGCTCTCACGCAGGGTGGTGCCGGGATATTCAGTGCGGAACAGGCCGCGCGCCTGCAACAGCGGCACCACCTGGTCAACAAAACGCGGGAAGGTGTCCGGCGTGCCGCCCTGGATGATAAAGCCATCCGCCGCATAGCCTTCAAACCACTGCTGCAGGCCGTCGGCCACCTGCTCTGGGGTGCCGGAAAAACGCGGGCGCGGCGAGGCGGCTTCCAGCGCCACCTGACGCAGGGTTAAGTTGCGCTCCCGGGCGTTACGTTTGATCTCGTCCGTGGTGCTGCGGAAGCTGTTTTTGCCGAGATCGCCGATATCCGGAAAGGCCTCATCCAGCGGGTACTGGCTGAAGTCGTGATGCTCGAAGTAGCGGCCAAGATAGTTCAGGGCATCGTTGATCGAGACCAGCGCCGCGGTGGTCTGGTACTGCTCCTCCACGTCGTCGGCATCGTTTCCGACAATGACGCTCACCCCCTGGAAGATGTGCAGCTCGTCATCCCGACGACCATGCTGTTTGAGCTGGCTTTTCACGTCGTGCCAGAACGCCTGGGCCTCCTCAAAGGTTTCATGATGGGTGAAGATGGCGTCGGCATGTTTCGCCGCCAGCTTTTTGCCGTCGTCAGAGGCCCCGGCCTGGAAGACGATCGGCCTGCCCTGTGGGGTGCGGCCAATGTTCAGCGGCCCGGCGACCTTAAAGAAATCACCGTGGTGATCGAGGGTGTGCAGCTTTTCAGGGTCGAAGAACTGCCCGGTCTCTTTGTTGCGCACAAAGGCATCGCCCTCCCAGGAATCCCACAGCCCTTTCACCACGTCGAGATACTCATCGGCGATGCGGTAACGCAGGGCGTGCTCGGGGTGCTTGTCGCGGGAGAAGTTCTTCGCCGACCCTTCCAGCGGCGACGTCACCACGTTCCAGCCTGCCCGGCCGTTGCTCAGGTGATCGAGGCTGGCAAACTGGCGCGCCACGGTGAAAGGCTCGCTGTAGGAGGTGGACAAGGTCCCCACCAGCCCCAGCCGTGAGGTGACGGTCGCCAGCGCCGACAGCACGGTGAGGGGCTCAAAGCGGTTGAGGAAATGCGGAATCGACTTCTCGTTGATGTACAGGCCGTCGGCGACAAAGATAAAGTCGAGCTTGCCCGCTTCGGCCTTCAGGGCCGTCTCTTTGACGAATTCAAAATTGATGCTGGCATCGGCGGGAGCCGCCGTGTGACGCCAGGCCGACATGTTCCCCGAAGCGCCGTGCAATATGGTGCCAAGACGCAGCTGTCGTGTTGCGGACATATTAACTCCTTACCCTTAAAGTTGATTCAGTGCTTTTTCCGCAAGCCGGGCGAAGTATCGCGCGGCGGGTTCGATTAAGGCTTCGTCCGGGTTAAAGGCCGGATGATGCAAACCATACTGGCTGGCGCTGCCGATGCTGACGAAGGCGCCGGGGATCTGCTGCAGGTAGACGGCGAAATCCTCCCCACCCATGTGCAGCTCGGCCTGCTGCGTTTCGTAGCCGGTCTCCCGCGCCACCGAGGTGGCAAACTCGGCCCAGGTCGCATCGTTGACCAGCGCGGTGGGCCCGGCGTACCAGGTGATATCGATCTGCGCGTTAAAGGCGCTGGCGAACCCGGCGGCGATCTCCGCCACCCGGGCCTTCACGTTCTGCTGCACTTCGGTGCGATGGGTTCTGAGGGTGCCTTCCAGCTCGACGCTTTCCGGCAGGACGTTCCAGGTGTTGCCCCCGGTAATGCGCGTCACGCTCAGCACCACCGAATCAAGCGTGTTAACGTTGCGGCTGGCGACGCTTTGCAGCGCGGTCACCAGCTGGCTGGCGATCACGATGGCGTCGTTACCTTCATGCGGGCGTGCGGCATGCGCCCCTTTGCCGGTAATGCGAAATACAAAGCGGTCGACGTTGGCGTAGAACGGCCCGCCACGGGTGGCAAAGTGCCCCACCGGCAAGCCCGGTTCGTTATGCATGCCGAAAATGGCGCTGACGTCGCGCAGGGCTCCGGCGCGGACCAGGCTTTTCGCGCCGCCGAAGTTCTCCTCCGCGGGCTGGAACAGGATCCGCACCCTGCCGTTAAGCTCGCTTTCCCGCGCTTTTAGCTTCAGAGCCGCGCCGAGGATCACGCTGGTGTGAACGTCGTGGCCGCAGGCGTGCATGACGCCGGCGCGCTGAGAGGTGAAGGCCACGCCGCTGCGCTCCTCAATCGGCAGGGCATCAATATCCGCCCGCAGGGCGATCTGTTTTTCGCCCTTGCCCACTTCTGCCACCACGCCGGTCGCCAGGTCGTAAGGCAGAACCTTAATTCCGGCATCTCCCAGCCACTGACGCAGGCGGGCGGTGGTTTCCACTTCTTCGCCGGAGAGCTCCGGGTTCTGGTGCAGCTCGCGGCGCCAGGCGATCAGCTGTTGTTCGAGGTTCATACCGCCACCTCCCGCAGTTGTCGGGCCTGGGCCAGCAGTCGCAGGGACTGCACGCGGGCCGCGCCGTCGGCGACCGGGGTATCGATGATGAACTCATCAATGCCCCACTGCTGATGCTGCGCCTCCAGCTGTTCGAGTACGGATTCGGCGGTGCCTGCCAGTAAAGACTGGGCGCGACGGGCGATACGCAGCGGCTCGCTGCCCGCCTGACGGGCAAAGGCGTAAGCCTGCTCTTCGCTGGCGACGGTTACGCGCTGGCCGTTAGCAAGCTCAACGCCCCACACTTCTACTGCGCTTGCCAGCGCTTCGGCCTGCTCCTGGGTTGGGGCCACGATGGCCTGCACCGCGACAATCACCTCCCGGGCGCTGTGGGCGCGCCAGGTGGCAATCACCTCGCGAAGCAAATCGGGATCGTCATTCAGATGGGCGGCAAAAACGAAGTCCCAGTCGAGGCTGGCGGCGAGGCGCGCGCTCTCCGTGCTGGCTCCCAGCAGGAAGCCCGCCGCAGGCACCTGCGGCTGCGGGGTGGCGCGAACCGCCTCCTCCTGTGACGTCGGGTTGATCCAGCCGTTCAGCTGTGCCAGCTGGGACGCGAAATCGCCCTTCTCCTGCTGGCTGAGGCCGAGCTGTAACGCCCGGGTCGAGAGCGGCAGACCGCCGGGCGCTTTGCCGACGCCCAGATCCACGCGACCGGGTGCGATGGCCGCCAGCAGGTTGAAGTTTTCCGCCACTTTGTACGGGCTGTAGTGTTGCAGCATTACCCCACCGGAGCCGACGCGAATACGACGCGTCTGCCCCAGGATCCAGGCAATCAGCAGCTCCGGCGACGGACTCGCCAGCTGAGGTGTGTTGTGGTGTTCGGCAATCCAGAAGCGGTGATAACCCAGGATTTCGGCCTGCTGCGCCAGGCTTAAGGTGCGCGCCAGCGCATCGGCGGCCGTTTCGTGTTCTGCGACAGGACTTTTATCCAGAATGCTGATTCGCCAGGACATGTTGCAATCTCGTTTGACTAAACATGTCGCCATTATTAAAGGGCGATTTCACCTCTGAGAAACAATTAATTTACATTTGGTTTGCCGGATTTCAGATATACAGCACTGGATTACAGCGAAGAACGTAGCCCGGCGATCAGGGCGTCGGCCTGCTGGCGGGAGGTGATGCGCACGAAGCGGATGTGGGCATAGTTCGGGTTATGCATGTCAGATTCATAGCGCGCCCGGTTGCTGCGCCAGGTTTTGATGGTCCACAGCAGGATGGAATCACGGCTAAAGAAGGAGCGGCGAAAGCTCTCCCGGTTGCCGGTACCGGGCCACAGCTCCTGCTGCGTCCAGGCGCGTTTCGCGGCGCGGGCCACCGCCTGGCGCAGGGTGCGGGCGAAGCCGTAATCCACCCACACCACCAGATCGACCTCACGCCACTTCACGGGCCGGGTGCGGTTGTAGTTGCCGTCCAGCACCCAGCCGGGGCTGGCGCTGAGGGCAGTCTCCAGCTTCGCCAAGAGGACGTCATCCGGGGTGCCCTGCCAGTCAGGGCGCCAGTACAGGGTGTCCATTTCGATACAGGGAAGCGCCAGTTCGGCGGCAATTCTGCGGGCCAGGGTGCTTTTTCCGCTGCCGCTGGTGCCAATAATATTAATTTTCATCGTTTCATCGCGGATCGGATAACGGGGTCAATATCATAATGTTTAATCAGTGTTAATGAAACGCTATTTCTGGTAGTCCGGTTTTTGTCATGGATCCATTAATTCCTTTATATTTGGCTTAAGTCGGGTTATTCCCCGCTGGCCTTTATATCTGCGCTTTGTTGATTGCATTTTTATTACATCAGATGCCGTTAACAGATAAAAAATAGTTAATTGTGACGCTATCCAACTGATTAGATTTTGTGGAGAATACGCCGTCCGTTCTTTTTAAAAATAACAATTTTCTCTTGCCTGAACTCTTTTTGGGCGGCTTTACTTTACTCAGACATCACCCGGAGTTATTCATGAGGCGTAACATTCACGTTACACAAAACGAGTATTTGCTTAACGAAGGCTCGACCTTAATGTCGACCACCGATACACAAAGTCATATTACGTACGCGAATTCAGCCTTTATTGATGCCAGTGGTTATAAAGAAGAACATCTTATTGGTGAGCCCCATAATGTGATCCGCCACCCGGATATGCCCCCGGAGGCGTTCGGCGATATGTGGTTTACCCTGCAGCAGGGCGAGAGCTGGACCGGCATGGTGAAGAACCGTCGTCACAACGGGGATCATTACTGGGTGCGGGCCAACGTGACGCCGGTTTATCAAAATGACGCCCTGACCGGTTATATCTCGGTGCGAAATATACCCTCGCGCCACGAGATTGACGCCAGTGAAGCGCTTTACGAGCGGGTGCGAAATAATGAGTTAAAAGGCCACCGTTTTTATAAAGGGGTGCTGGTACGTCGGGGTATTCTCTCTTTTCTTTCACTATTTAAACGGCTCAGCATCACGAAACGCGTTAATTACGCCCTTGGGATTACTGCCCTGCTCACTTTCGCCGTTCCTTTATTTCTTCCTGCCGGGATAATACAGACAGCGGCGCTGGCGCTGCTGTTTATTATGCTTGGGTTGTTTCTTAACAACCAGATTTGTCAGCCGTTAAAAACCATCGTAAAACAGATGCAGCGTGTGGTTTCGGGTCGCAAAACGGATCACAGCCATTTCGATCGCGTCGATGAATTAGGCTTAATGATGCGGCTGGTTAATCAATCCGGCTTAAACCTCAACTCGCTGGTGGATGATGTCGGGGCGCAGATCGGCGGCATCCGCGATATCAGCCAGCAGGTGGCGCAAGAAGGCGATGCGCTGCAGGCCCGCTCGGAGGAGACGGCGGACGATCTGCAGCAGACCGCCGCCGCGGTAGAAGAGATTGCCAGCGCGGTTAAGCAGACTGCCGAAACCGCAGAAGAGGCGATCCAGATGGCCGACCAGACCAGCGCCAGCGCCTACCGCGGCGAGGCGGTGATGAAGCAGACCATCGGCGTGATGCAGTCTGTCTCGCGCGATAACGGCCAGATTGTGGATATCATCGCGGTAATCGACCGTATCGCTTTCCAGACCAACATCCTGGCGCTCAATGCCGCGGTGGAAGCCGCCCGCGCCGGTGAAGCCGGACGCGGATTTGCGGTGGTGGCCGCAGAAGTGCGTAACCTGGCCCAGCACTCAGCCTCTGCGGCGAAAGAGATCGCGGCGCTGATCGAGAAAAACGTCGCCAGCGTCAATGCCGGGGTGGATATGGTGGAGCAGACCGAAACCCAGCTGACCACTATGATTGGCAACGTGCTGAACATGTCGGCTCTGATAAAAGAGATTGGACACGCCACCCAGGAGCAGACCCAGGCCCTGAGCCTGATTAATGAATCCATTTCCCGTATTGGGGTGATGACCCACAACAACAGCGGGATGGTGGAGCACGTGACCCAGGCGGCTAACCACCTGACCCAGCGCACCACCCGCCTGCAGCAGGCGATTGCGGTGTTCGGGGGCTAAGATCGTGGGGGCGAAAATGTATTTTCGCCCTAATATTAAGAGAAGTGGTATCTGGACCAGGGTAAATTGACGAACCACCTTGCTAAAGGTTAAGTTCATCCCTGGAATTTCCAGAATAGTTCAGAAGGTAACTGGCATGAGAAAAAAAACCGTCACAAAAGCCCAAATTTATCGTTCCGTTGCCAGTTCAACAGCGATCGAAACAGGCGTGTCTGTGCAAAAAATTGAACAGCAACTCAAACAGAATCTGGCTCAGGCTAAAGCCGTTGGTCTCGCCCGTTAATCGGGCAAAATATCGTTAACCAGTTGCATCATTGGGCTGTAGTTCCCCGCTACACCGGCCTGGATAGCTCTGAAATAGAAATCTTTATGCTCGTCCCACAGGCTGTAATCCAGTACGCCTTTTCCCGCCAGAACCGAATGTACATCGCAAAGTAGGCGCGACAGACGCCCATTACCCTCTCTGAATGGATGGATTAAAATAAACTCAACATGACATTCAGCCAGATACTTCACCAGCTCAATACGAGTCAGGGATTTTAGTCCATCGGAACGGGTAAGAAACTGCTTCTCAAAGCCAGCAATCAGTAAAGGGATCCTGTCGGCTGCGGCAAATTGAAAACCGTCTTTCCTAAGGTTGGCATTGCGCAATCTCCCGGCCCAATCGTAAACATTCCCCAGCCACTGGCGATGCCACTCCCGGATATGTTCAAAAGTCAGCGGTGCAGTTGGTCGGTCTTCGATAAACAACTGTTCATACAGCAACAGCAATAAGCCGGACTCCAGTGCATCCATTTCACTGGCATCAATGATCCCTAACCTGTTCACCAGAACCGAGTCATCTGAGCCAGGCTGGTAACGCTCTTCAGCGGAATTAAGTTCATATTTTGGCAAGCAATAACCTCCCCTCCAATAAATTCACAACGTTGCATCCTGCATGATCTGGATGGTAATCGAACGATCGTAGCGTTTTAGATTCACCTTATCTACCGCGATTCAGTGAATGGTCGCTGCGTGGCCTGATATCTTACGCCCTGTTCCTGACGACTCACCACCGCCGCAAAAATGGCTAACCCGGCGAAAAGGTCATATCTTTTTATAGCGACGATCGCCGCCGGGGGCCCTGAATGAATGCAGAGAAACTGACGTTAGCGTGCTCACTGCTCGCCTGGGGGGTGCTCTATTATCTGCTGGGCTGGCTCTCGCTCTTCCTCGACGGCCCCGACATCCGGACCGCCTTTATCTGGTTGCCATCTGGCGTCGCCGTCGCCGCTTTTCTGCTTACCGCTAAAAAACTGTGGCTCGCGCTGGGGCTGGTGCTGTTTATCGCCCGTCTTGCACTGGGCATAACCTTCCACCATACGTTTCACGTGTCACTGGTGCTGGGGACGTTTTCACTCCTCAGCCATCTGGGTATCGCCTGGTCGGTGCGCCACTTCTCCCGGGGTTACGATCGGCTGCACAAAATCGTCAACTGGATCATTGCCACGGTTGTCTTCAGCACCCTGAGCGCGCTGGCGGGCGTGGTCTGGCTCTCTTACCTTGCGGGCACCCTGCAGATGGCGTGGTTCTGGCTCGCCTGGAGCGCCAACGTTACCGGCACGCTGTTCGTTACGCCGCCACTGATGGGTCTGCTGGCACCGGATAAAGACCCGCGGCGCGAGTCGCTGGGGGGCGTTTGTCTGGTGTTCGCGATCCTGCTGGCCACGCTGTTTATCTTCAGCGAGGTGCCCGACCGCAGCGATAATATCGCCCTGATCTACTCTCTGGCCTGCCTGCCGTTGATTCTGCTCACCGCCACCACCGTGGTGTGCGGTAATCGCCTGGCGTCGCTGGCGTTTATCCTGTTCAGCGCGGTGGTGATCTACGCCTCCTGGCGGGAAACCGGTCCCTTCTGGCTCGCCCGCCTGACGGCTGAAGAGTCGATTTTGCTGGCGCAGTGCTACCTCTCCGCCGCCGCCCTGCTGCTGGTCTTTATCCGCGCCCAGAAAACGCACCGGCAAAGGGATATTCAGGCCCGGAGTATTGCCTACTCCCTCGATCCTGAGACCGGCAGGCTGGTGTGGGATCCCCATGCTGACCCGACACTTGCCGCGGCATTAGCCCCGGTTAACAGCCGGGAGGCGCTGCTCTCCCGCATTCCCGACCCGGAACAGCAGGCGCAAATGGCCGCCCGCTGGCAGGCAACGGCAAAAGGCCAGCCGGTCGCCGAACGATTTCGCTTTACGCTGACCCTTGCAGGCCACCCGCCCGTGGCGATAACAGAGCGAAATATGCTGCTGATGGCGGACAGGGATCGCCCGGTGATTGTGGCATTCTGGTCTGAGGATAAAGGAAGCCTGTTTCAGCCCACGCCGCAGGAGGAGAGTTAACGATGCTGCAAATCGCCTTTTTACTCGCCGGGGCAGGTTTTGTCCGCAAAGCGGCCCCCTTCTTTATGCTGGCGGGCATTTTGTGGGGCGGACTGGGGCTGGCGATTTTTATCGACGGCTTACAGGGCGGGCTGCATTTTCCGCTGCATGTCTTTGGCCTGTTTCTGCTCCTCGACAGCCTGGTTTCTCTGACGCTGGGCTCGGCGGCGAAGGGAACCCAGCGCGGGATCTTCTACTTCAAGGGCGGTCTGTTTCTGCTGATCGCCATGTTGATTTTATCCGGGCGGCATGACGGCACCCTGGCGCTGGCCATCGTCTTTGGCATTGCGTACTTCATTACCGGCCTGTTCACCATCGCCTCTGCCGTGGTGGTGCGGTTCAGCCACTGGCGACGCGCCCTGATGGCAGGCGTAGCGCAGATCCTGTTTGCGATTTTCTTATTCCTGCCGTTTCCTACGGAGCACGACGGCACCGTCTCGCAGTTTATCGGCATGGTGATGCTCACCGGCGGGGTGCAGTCGGTCATCCTCTCCCTGCGCATGCGCCAGATCCGCCACGGCCGCTCGGTGTTTGATATTCTCGCCCCGCAGGCGCTGATCCCCGGCCCGCGCGAGGCGCTGCCGCCTGTCGTTACGAATACGTCGGGCAATCAGCTGATCGTCCACGTCTGGACCCCGGAAGGATCGGCAAAACAGCAGACCCTGCCGCGTCCGGTGATTAACCGCTATATCGCCGCGGTGGATGCCAACGGCGTGATCTCAACCGGCCATGCGGCGCTTGAGTGCCCGCCGGAACTCTATATCAGCCTCTATCCGGCGGCGGAGATCGACCGTTCCCCTTCCGAGTTTTTTAACCTGCTGAAGGCCGTGGAGGCGAACACCGTGGCGGGAAAATACCAGCCCAGCTACCGCTACGAGGCGGGGATCTGGTGCGAGTCGGACCGCAAAATCCACTTCTCGACCTTTAATGCCGCCTCGTTAACCGGATTCTGGACCCAGTACCGGCAAACCGAAACGTACAACCTGACCTGGCGCAACTGCTCCAGCAGCGTGGCCTATGCCCTGGAGGCGGCGCTGGACGGCGCGCTAAAAGAGCGCTGCGCCCGGGGCGGCTTTGTGCGCCTGCTGTTTATACCGGAACTGTGGATCGCCGCGCAGTTGCGCAAACGCGCCACCAATATGGCCTGGACGCCCGGGCTGGTGCTGGACTACACCCGGGCGCTGCACGCCATCGTTCATCCCGGCGACGTCTCACTTGTTGCACTGATCAAAAAGCGGCTGTTTACGCCTGCGGATACTGCTCGTCGCTAACCTTTTCCAGCCACTCCACCGGGCTGCCGTTCACCGCCTCGGCAATGGCGATGTGGGTCATCGCCGTCTGGGCGCAGGCGCCGTGCCAGTGCTTAACGCCCGGTGGGATCCACGCGATATCGCCCTGATTGAGTGCTTCTGCCTCTTTACCCCACTCCTGTAACCAGCCGCGCCCCTGGGTGACGATCAGGGTCTGGCCCAGCGGATGGGTGTGCCATGCGGTGCGCGCACCCGGCTCGAAGGTGACGGTCGCCCCACCCACTTTCGCCGGTTCGGTGGCCTGAAACGGCGCGTCGATGCGCACGGTGCCGGTAAACCAGGCTTCCGGGCCACGGGCAGACGGTAATGAACCACTACGGATAATTTTCATGCTGACTCCTCGTTTGCTGTTGCGTTAACAGTAGCGCATGCGAACGGCGAGGATTAGACTGCATAATCAGAAAGGAACCATGAGCAAAATTCATATATCCGGAGAGACGCGATGCTGAAAGACAACTTCAACGATCTGCTGTCGTTTATGGTGGTTGCCCGGGAGCGCAGCTTCACCCGCGCGGCGGCCCAGCTTGGCGTGTCGCAGTCGGCCCTCAGCCACGCCATGCGCAATCTCGAAGCCAGGCTGGATATGCGCCTGCTTACCCGCACCACCCGCAGCGTGGCCCCTACCGAGGCGGGAGAACAGCTGTTTATGCGCCTCAGCCCGCACCTGCTGGAGATTGAGCAGGAGCTGATCGCCCTGCGCGATATGCGTGACAAACCGGCGGGCAATATCCGCATTACCGCCGGAGAGCACGCCATGAGCGCGGTGCTATGGCCGGTGCTGAAGCCCTTTATGGCCCAGTACCCGGACATTCATGTGGAGGTGACGGTGGATAACGGCCTGACGGATATCGTCGACGGGCGTTTTGATGCCGGGGTGCGCTTAGGCGAGCAGGTGGCGAAGGATATGATTGCGGTGCGCATCGCGCCGGATATGCGGATGGCGGTGGTCGGCTCCCCGGACTATTTTGCCCGCTTTGGTGAGCCGCAAAGCCCGGAACAGCTGGCGGATCACCGCTGCATCAACATGCGTCTGCCGACGCGCGGCGGTCTGTACGCGTGGGAGTTTACTCAGGAGGGGCGGGAGATCCGCGTCCGGGTGGACGGGCAGCTCACCCTGAACAACCTGCCCCAGCGACTGGATGCCGCTGAGGCCGGTCTGGGGCTGGCGTATGTCCCGGAGGACACGGTGCAGGAGGCTATCAGCCAGGGGCGGCTGGTACGGGTGCTGGAGGCGTACTGTCCGGCGTTTGACGGCTATCACCTCTACTACCCCAGCCGCCGTCAGCACACCACCGCCTTTGCCCTGCTGGTAGAAGCGCTGCGGCGTAGCTGATCTATTTTCCGACGCGGGACATCAGATGCTGCAATACGTTTTTCTCTGAACGCATTCACTGTAGGCAGATTTATTTATGTCTACTACAGCCACAAACTGCTTGTGGTTATGAACTGAACTCATCAATTAGCGGCACGAACTATTTACTTCGATATGCATCACTTTCACTCCGTTATTTTTTGCGTCGAATATTAATTGCAGGTAGGATGCTTCGCCATGTTTTGCCTTATCCATACGCAGAATGACTGGAAAGGCAGAATATTTCCGCGCGGAAGCAATCGTTTGTATTGCCGCTGCGGGTTACGGACATCATGAAAGTGATTTTGACAGGTAAACAGGTAACTCAATGAAAACAAGCAATAAAAGCGCAGCCGATCATCATGCTGCGAAACGTCGCTGGTTGAATGCCCACGAAGAGGGCTATCACAAGGCGATGGGCAACCGTCAGGTGCAGATGATCGCGATCGGCGGCGCTATCGGTACCGGGCTGTTTTTAGGCGCAGGCGCACGTCTGCAGATGGCGGGCCCGGCCCTCGCGCTGGTCTATCTGGTGTGCGGGATCTTCTCCTTCTTTATTCTCCGTGCCCTTGGCGAACTGGTGTTACACCGTCCGTCCAGCGGCAGCTTCGTCTCCTACGCCCGTGAGTTCCTCGGTGAAAAGGCTGCCTACGTGGCGGGCTGGATGTACTTTGTGAACTGGGCGATGACAGGGATCGTCGACATCACCGCCGTGGCGCTGTACATGCACTACTGGGGCGCGTTTGGCGATGTGCCGCAGTGGGTGTTTGCCCTTGGCGCGCTGGCTATTGTCGGTACCATGAACATGATCGGCGTGAAGTGGTTCGCCGAGATGGAGTTCTGGTTTGCGCTGGTAAAAGTGCTGGCGATCGTTATCTTCCTGGTAGTGGGTACCGTGTTCCTCGGCACCGGCAAACCGCTGGACGGCAACATGACCGGCTTCCATCTGATCACCGATAACGGCGGTTTCTTCCCGCACGGCCTGCTGCCCGCGCTGGTGCTGATCCAGGGCGTGGTCTTCGCCTTTGCCTCCATTGAACTGGTGGGTACGGCGGCGGGCGAATGTAAAGATCCCGAGAACATGGTGCCGAAAGCGATCAACAGCGTGATCTGGCGTATCGGCCTGTTCTACGTCGGCTCCGTGGTGCTGCTGGTGCTGCTTCTGCCGTGGAACGCCTATCAGGCGGGCCAGAGCCCGTTCGTGACCTTCTTCTCGAAGCTCGGCGTGCCGTACGTGGGCAGCATCATGAACATCGTGGTCCTGACGGCGGCGCTCTCCAGCCTGAACTCCGGTCTGTATTCAACAGGCCGTATTCTGCGCTCCATGTCGATGGGCGGCTCTGCGCCGAAGTTTATGTCGAAGATGAGCAAGCAGCAGGTGCCTTACGCGGGCATTCTGGCGACGCTGGTGGTCTACGTCTTTGGCGTGTTCCTGAACTATCTGGTGCCGTCGCAGGTGTTTGAGATCGTCCTCAACGTCGCGGCGCTGGGTATTATCGCCTCCTGGGCCTTTATCGTGGTGTGCCAGATGCGTCTGCGCAAAGCGATCAAAGAAGGCACTGCGGCTGACGTCAGCTTCAAAATGCCGGGTGCACCGGTTACCTCCTGGCTGACGCTACTGTTCCTCTTCAGCGTGCTGGTGCTGATGGCGTTCGATTATCCAAACGGAACTTACACCATCGCCACTATTCCACTGCTGGCGGTTCTGCTGGTAGCAGGCTGGTTTGGCGTGCGTAAGCGCGTGCATGAGATCCATAGCACCGCACCGGTACACCCGAATGATGAAAAGCGTGACGGTCCGCTGGTGGAAGAAGCATCAAGGTAAAAGCGTGAATTAAAAAAGGGAAGGCATAGGCCTTCCCTTTTTTTTGCCCGGCGGCGCTGCGCTTGCACGGGCCTACAAAACCGCACACACCGTAGGCCGGGTTGGGCGCAGCCGCCACCCGGCATGAAGACCGCACAGCCCTTTCGCCCGGCGGCGCTGCGCTTGCGCGGGCCTACAAAACCGCACACAACCGTAGGCCGGGTAAGGCGCAGCCGCCACCCGGCACGCAGACCGCACCGCCCTTTTGCCCGGCGGCACTGCGCTTGCACGGGCCTACAAAATCGCACACAACCGTAGGCCGGGTAAGGCGAAGCCGCCACACGGCATGTAAACCGCACCGCCCTTTTGCCCGGCGGCGCTACGCTTGCACGGGCCTACAAAACCGCACACACCGTAGGCCGGGTTAGGCGCAGCCGCCACCCGGCACAATCACGCGCGAAACTTACAGCGCGATACGGATCACGTCATCCGGCTGGGTGGCTTCCTGCTGGCGGGTCGACTTCTGCTTCACCGTCACGTACAGGGTTTTACCGTCGGCGGAGAGCGCCAGGCTGTTCGGGAAGGTCGGGGTGTCGTGGGTTTTGGTCACTTTATAGGTTTTCGCGTCAATCACGCTCACCTTGCCCGCTTCACGGTGGGTAACGTAGGCTTCATCACGCGCCGGGTTGAACAGCACCGCCAGGGATTCAGGCGCGGCCACTTTGCTGATGACGCTGCCGTCTTTCAGGGAAACCACCAGCACTTCCGGCTGTTTGGAGTCGGTAATAAATGCGCGCTGGCCCTTCACGTCGAGGCTCAGGTTCAGGTAGAAGTGCTCTTTCCCGTCGTCCTGCAGCTTCTTACGCTCGATGATTTTGTTGGTGGCAGTGTCGATAGTCACCAGCTCGCCGTCGCCGTTAGTGGTGTACAGACGCTTCGCCTGCGCATCCAGCGCCAGGCCGGTGCTGAACTTGCCGGTACCGGAGATGGTCTCTTTCAGCTTCAGCGTTTCGCCATCCACCACCCAAATCACGCTCTCTTTACCGATGCCGGTAATGTACACGCTGTTGGTAGTGTCATCCGCGACCAGCTCGCGCGGCTGCAGCGGTTTTACCGTTTCGCTACGCTTGCGGTCATCAAGCACCAGACGGCCCTTCACGTCACCGGTTTTAGCGTCAATGGCGGTTACCGCACTGTTGGTGGTGTTACCAAACCACAGCGTCTGGGTGGCGTTGTTGATGGTGGCGCCAAACGGTTTCATGTCGCTATGAATGGCCTGCGTCACTTCCAGCGTCAGCGGATCGAGACGGTACACCACCCCACCTTTATCCGTTTTGCGGCTCTGGGTGGTGGCAACCCACAGCGCATTTTCCTGCTGGCTGACGGCCATCTCATATGCGCCTTTACCAACCGCTTTACGCAGCATCTCTTCTGCGGCATGAACATTAAAAGTACCGGCGACCAGCAGAGAACCCAACAGCAGTGAGCCACGCAGACGCGGCGAGCACAGGTGACGTAAATTCATAACAACTCCCTTTTGAGTAAATGGTATCGCTGACATCGCTTCCGGCTGGCAAAGTCATCGCTTCGCCTGATTATTGATGAGAATAGTAATCATTATTTATCTCAATGTGGAGTAATTCTTGCTCGCAACGGGCCCGTTCGCTGATTTAACCTACACTTGGGTTAACGCTATGTGCTGTTTTGGTTTTCAAAATATTTACAAAAGATTTACCATACACGCACATGTTCCATTTGGTTCGTCCTTTCCTTAACCGGTTTCTTAATCCATGAAAATCTTTTCAGCCCGCAGGGCAACGCTTCCCCTGCTGTTGGTTCCTGTTGTGTTAGCCCCTGTCGCGGCGATGGCCGCCGACGAACAGACCATGATCGTCACCGCATCGCCGCAAACGCTCTCCGAGTTAGATACCCCTGCCGCCGTCAGCGTGGTAAACGGCGAAGATATGCGTCAGGCCGCGCCGCGCATTAACCTCTCTGAATCTCTCGGCAGCGTGCCGGGGCTACAGATCCAGAACCGGCAGAACTACGCCCAGGATCTCCAGCTCTCTACCCGCGGTTTTGGTGCCCGCTCCACCTTTGGGGTGCGCGGGATTCGCCTCTATGTGGACGGTATCCCGGCGACCATGCCGGACGGCCAGGGGCAAACTTCGAACATCGATCTCAACAGCATTGAGAGCGTGGAAGTGCTGCGCGGCCCCTTCTCCGCCCTGTACGGCAATGCCTCCGGCGGCGTGCTTAATTTGACCACCGAAACCGGACGTGAGCCGAACACCGTCGAGGCCAGCAGCTACTACGGCAGCTACGGCACCTGGCGCTACGGCATGAAGGCCACCGGTGCGATGGGCGACGGCACCCACCCGGGCGACGTGGATTACACCGTCTCGACCACCCGCTTCACCACCCACGGCTATCGCGATCACAGCGGCGCGCGCAAAAATCTCGCCAACGCCAAACTGGGCGTGCGCATCGACGACGCCAGCAAGCTAAGCCTGATTTTCAACAGCGTGGATATGAAAGCCAACGATCCGGGCGGACTGGACTATCAGGAGTGGCGGGACAACCCGCGCCAGTCACCGCGCGGGGATCAGTACAACACCCGTAAAACCATCAAGCAGACCCAGGCTGGCCTGCGCTATGAGCGCCAGCTCAGCGCCCAGGACGACCTCAGCGTGATGGCCTACGCCGGTGAACGCGAGATGACCCAGTACCAGTCGATTCCGTATCAGCCGCAGCTCAGAGCCACCCACTCCGGCGGCGTGATTGATATGCAGCGCCACTATCAGGGGATCGACACCCGCTGGACCCACCGTGGGGAGCTGCTGGTGCCGATGACCTTCACCACCGGCCTGAACTACGAAAACATGAGCGAAGATCGTCGCGGGTATGAAAACTACGTGATGAACAACGGGGTGCCGGACTACGGCGTCAAAGGGGCGAAACGCCGCGACGAACGCAACCTGATGTGGAACGTCGACCCTTACCTGCAAACCAACTGGCAGCTGACGCAGAAGCTCTCTCTCGACGCGGGCGTGCGCTACAGCTCGGTGTGGTTCGACTCGAACGACCACTACGTGCAGGGGGCCAACGGCGATGACAGCGGCGACGCCAGCTATCACAAATGGCTCCCGGCAGGCGCGCTGAAGTACCGCGTGACCGACGCCTGGAACCTGTATGCCGCAGCGGGTCGCGGGTTTGAGACTCCGACCATCAACGAGCTCTCTTACCGTACCGACAACCAGAGCGGCCTGAATTTCGGCCTGAAGCCGTCGACCAACAACACCTATGAAGTGGGCAGCAAAACGCGCATCGGCAACGGCCTGTTCACCGCGGCGCTGTTCCGCACCGATACCGACGATGAGATCGTGGTCGATGCCAGCGCGGGCGGGCGCACCAGCTACAAAAACGCCGGTAAAACTCGCCGTCAGGGTGTGGAGCTCTCCCTCGATCAGCAGTTTGCTGAGAACTGGAAGCTGAAAATGGCGTGGACGTACCTGGATGCCACCTACCGCACCAACGTCTGTGGCGATGGCGACTGTAGCGACAACCGGATGCCGGGTATTGCGCGCAATATGGGCTATGCCTCCTTTGGCTGGCAGCCTGTCGAGGGCTGGTACGCGGGCTCTGACGTGCGCTACATGAGCGACATCATGGCCGACGACGAAAACAGCGCCAAAGCGCCGTCCTATACGGTTGTGGGCCTGAACACCGGGTATAAGTTCAACTACGGCAACTGGGGAATGGACGTCTTTGGCCGGGTGGATAACCTGTTCGACAAAGAGTATGTCGGCTCGGTTATCGTCAACGAATCGAATGGGCGTTACTACGAGCCTGCGCCGGGGCGTAACTACGGGGTGGGCCTCTCCGTCTCGTATCGCTTCGAGTGATAATAAGACCGGCAGCCCAGGCTGCCGGTTCTGTTTTACGCCATCTGCGCCTGCTGATCGAGGCGGAACGCCGCCACCAGCGACTCCAGCAGACGGGCCTGATCTTCCAGCGCCCCTGCCGCCGTCGAAGAGGCTCCTACCAGCGAGGCGTTTTGCTGGGTGGTGGTGTCCAGCTCCATCACCGCACGGGAAATCTGCTCGATGCCGCGACTCTGCTCCTCGGAGGCCGAGGAGATCTCACCCATGATGTCATTCACCCGGGTCACCGAGTCCACCACCTGCTCCATGGTCTGCCCGGCTTTCGCCACCAGGTCGCTACCGGTTGAGATGCGGGAGACGGACTCGCTGATCAGCTGTTCAATATCTTTAGCCGCCTGGGAGCTGCGCTGGGAGAGGCTGCGCACTTCGCTCGCCACCACTGCAAAGCCTCGCCCCTGCTCGCCCGCCCGCGCCGCTTCAACGGCGGCGTTCAGCGCCAGGATATTGGTCTGGAACGCGATGCTGTTGATGACCGCGGTGATATCGGCAATTTTTTGCGAGCTGGTGTTAATGTCGCTCATGGTGCTGACCACATCGCGCATGACGCGTCCGCCGTGGGTGGCGGTTTGCGAAGCTTCAGCCGCCAGCTGGCTGGCGTGACGGGCGTTATCGGCGTTGTTTTTCACCGTGGCGGTCAGCTCTTCCATGCTGGCGGCGGTTTGCACTACCGCCGCGGCCTGCTGCTCGGTGCGCGAAGAGAGATCGGTATTGCCTTCGGCAATTTCACTGGCCGCCAGCGACACCTGGGCCACACTGCTGCGCACCTCGCCAATCATCAGGCGCAGTTTGTCGTTCATCCGCCCCATCGCCCCGGTCAGTTTGCCCAGCTCGTCTTCGCCCTGCGGGCGGATTTCAGAGCTGAGATCGCCGCTGGCAATGCGTTCCGCAAGCTGAAGGTTGTGTTTGACCGGACGGGTGATCTGGCGGGTCACCCACCAGGAGACGAGGATGCCGAAGAGGATCGCCGCCACTCCGATGATGGCGGTGATGGTGCTGGAGCTGTAGGCCAGCGAGTCGTTATGGGTTTTGACCAGGGCGATAATGTCGCGGATAGAGGCACTGCTGTTATCCCCGGCGGTTTTGACCTTGTCTTCCGCCGCTTTCAGGGCTGCGGTGGCCGCCGGGTCGTTTTTGTCGGCGTTTAAGGCCGTCATTGCGGTCTGCATTTCGCTCACGCTGCTGCCAAACTGGGCCAGATGCCCGGCAATCGCGTCAACGATAGCCTTCTCTTTTGCCGTCCACTCCAGCTGCTGTGCCTCTTCGGTCAGTTCCGCGGCGTGTTTGACGTAGTTCGCCATCAGCTGGCCGGACTTTTCGTCACCGTTATAGAGGAATTTCAGGCGGTTAATCTTGGCCTGGAAGACCTCGATATTGATGTTGTAGATCAGGTTGGTTTGCTGGTAAACGTCGCGAATCTCTTTAAAGCGCTGCACGCTGAGCAGGGTCGAAACTGCCACCAGCAGCAATACCAGACCAAAACCTGCCGCGAGCTTTCTGCTCATTTTTATATTACGTAATCGTTGACTGACACTCATTCCTGGCTCCTTAAAAGGCGACTGTGCCTTTTAAGGTTATCGGCAGGCTTCCGGGTTATTTCATAGTTAAGCTGGTCTTATCAGTAGGATAAAAAATAGCCTCTTCCGGCAGCGCGTTGTCTGCCGGAAAATAATTACTGAGCGAAATTAGCGCTATTACCGCTTCGCTTATTTAGCAGTTAGTTATCAAACTGTCTGATTAATATTTCATTCGCTTCGTCGATTACTTTATCAATAGCCGTCCGGCTGGCGTTCTGATCGCCCTTCTCCAGCGCGTCAAGCAGTTCCTCGTAGCGGTAGGATTTGCAGGGAAGCACAAGGTCAGGATCGTACAGACAGTTAAAACAGGGCCCAATGCGCACCCAGAGCTGCTCGATAAGCGACATCAGGGTGGGCATGTCGGCATAGTGGTACAGCGTGAAGCGAAAGGCCCGGTTGGTATGCAGCGCGCGCTCCACTTCCCCGTTGCTCATCGCATCATGAAATTTCTCTGAGAGTTCGCGCAGCGTATCTAACTTTTCATCAGACATCTGATTGCAGGCCGCCGCAACCGCCATACACTCCAGTTCCTTGCGGATGGCGTTGACTTCGTTGTAACGCTCGAGCGTCACTTCCGGCACCAGAAAGGCCTGCGCCGGGGTAGCGTGCAGCGCGCCTGCGGAGACCAACCGCAGCAGCGCTTCACGAACAGGAGTAATACTGGTACCGAGTTTATCCGCAATCTCTTTAGTGACGAGCCGTGCCCCTGGTTTTAGTGCCCCGGCAATCAGCGCACTTTTGAGACTCATTTCCACCTGCATCGTCAGGCTCATTCGTTGAGCTTTTTCAAAATTATCCAAATCCAGCATGTTCTATTCCTGTAACCAACACTTAACTTATATTCCACAGGCGGTTAAATACGGACCGCTGAGTATTTGATATATCCTGTATCTGCATGCCTGATTTACGTCAAAAGAAAACCATCAATCAAAACAAAAATTGATTGATTAAATAATAAAAACCGTTTCGTATACTGCGTTTTGACTATTCTATGCCTGTATAATTAAAGACATTATTTGAAATTTTGCACAGTTTAGTATGGCGGAATAATCCGCCATATACGTTACTATTCGTTATTGTTCGCGACGCGTATCACGACTTTGCCAAAGTTTTTACCATTCAGCAAACCTATAAGTGCCTCCGGCGCATTTTCGAGGCCGTCGGTCACCTGCTCGCGGTAGTGGATCTTGCCCTCTTTGACCCAACGCCCCATCTCCTGCTGAAACTCTTCGATGCGGTGGCCGTAATCCTGGTTGATGATAAAGCCCTGCATGCGGATGCGTTTTTTCAGGATGGTGCCCATCAGCAACCCAAGACGATCCGGCCCTGGCGGCAGATCGGTGGCGTTGTATCCGCTTACCAGCCCGCAGACCGGCACCCGCGCCTGGGTGTTCAGCAGCGGCAGTACCGCATCAAACACTTTACCGCCCACGTTCTCGTAATAGATATCGATGCCGTCCGGGCAGGCCTGCTTAAGCTGTTCGGCAAAATCGTCGGCATGGTGATCGAGACACTTATCAAAGCCCAGCACCTCGGTGGCGTGGCGGCACTTCTCCGCCCCACCGGCAACGCCTACCACCCGGCAGCCTTTCAGCTTGCCCACCTGGCCGACGGTGGAGCCCACCGGACCGGTCGCCGCGGCCACCACCAGCGTCTCGCCCGCTTTCGGTTGCCCGATATCCAGCAGACCCATATAGGCGGTGAAGCCCGGCATCCCCAGAATGCCTAGCGCCCATGAAGGGTGATCCGGGTTTTCGCCCAGTTTAACCAGGCCGCTGCCGTCAGAGAGTTCATACTCCTGCCAGCCGCTGTAGCCGAGCACCCATTCACCGGACTTATAATCAGGATGGTTCGACGCCTCAACGCGGCTGACGGTGCCGCCTACCATCACGGCATCGATCTCCACCGGCGGTGAATAGGACGGCGCGTCGCTCATGCGGCCACGCATATAAGGGTCGAGAGAGAGCCACATCGTGCGCAGCAGAAGCTGGCCATCGGCGGGCTGGGGAATATCGGTGGTTTCTAAGCGAAAGTTGTCTGCGGTGGGTGCGCCCTGGGGACGAGAAGCCAGAACCCATTGACGATTCTGCGTTGAAGATTGACTCATACCTCACTCCTTTTTATACAAACGTCCTTAGAGCCTAGCTTCATCTGCTTCTGTCTGCTTTGGCATTATGAGCCAGACTGGTTAAGCCTGACGACCAGATAGACACACGGCGCATCGCTTTCGTTGATAAACCGGCAGTCGTTCGGCGGGCCCAGTTCCAGACAATCCCCGGCCCGCATTTCATGGCGGGTATCCCCCTCCTGAAAGACCAGTTCCCCTGACTGGAGCCAGATAAGCTGGCGCGCCAGGGCGTAAGAGGACGCGGGCATCGGCACATCGCTGGCGGCGGGCAGTTCCACCTGCACCAGGTCGATTGGCAGATCGGTACGCGGGGAGACGTGCCTGCGCAGATAGTGCGTTTGCGGGTCACGCCAGACGGGCTGGCTTTCAAAGCGCAGCAGCTTGCCTTCCTGCATCTCGGCGCGGGCGATCAGCGTGGACATGCTGATGCCAAAGGCGCCAGAGAGACGGGCCAGCAGGGTCGCGGTGGGGCTGCTGTCGGCGCGTTCGATCTTGTGGATCATCGCCCGCGACACCCCCGCCCGCTCGGCAAGTTCGCTCAGGGACCATCCCCGCGATTCGCGTTCAAGGCGAATGCGCGCGCTGATCCGTTGATTCATATTGTCTGACATATTGTTCATCCCGTCATACTATAGTGAAAGTAATGGATTACAACGGGCTTTTTTCATAACTAAAAGATATGAGTTATGCCGTAGCCTTTCCAGTGTCTGTTTGTATAATATCGTGACAAATCGTACTACTATAGTGAACAACACAGACTGAGGTTTCACCATGCTTATTCGCCATGCTCTTAAAGAGGATTGCGCCGCTATCGGCGAGATCTATAACCACGCCGTGCTGCACACCGCCGCCATCTGGAATGATACAACCGTTGATACTGATAACCGCATCGCCTGGTTCGAGGCGCGTCAGCTGATGGGCTATCCGGTACTGGTCAGCGAGCACGACGGCGTGGTCACGGGATATGCCTCCTTTGGCGACTGGCGCGCTTTTGACGGCTTCCGCCATACGGTTGAGCATTCGGTTTACGTCCATCCGGATCATCAGGGCAAGGGCATCGGTCGGGCGTTGATGCAACAGCTGATTATCGAGGCGAAGCGCATCGGTAAACACGTGATGGTGGCAGGAATTGAAGCGCAGAACAGCGCCTCCATTCATCTGCACGAGACGCTGGGCTTTGTCACCACCGGCCAGATGCCGCAGGTGGGCACCAAGTTTGGCCGCTGGCTGGATCTGACCTTTATGCAGCTGCAGCTCGACGAGCGCAGCGAGCCGGATAACATCGGATGAACCAGTCCCTGACGCTGGTATTTCTGGTTGCGGCGGGCATTGGCCTGGTGGTGCAGAACACCTTAATGGTGCGCATCACCCAGACCTCCAGCACCATTCTTATCGCCATGCTGCTTAACTCGCTGGTGGGGATTGTGCTGTTTGTTTCGATCCTGCTGATTAAAAACGGCGTCGCCGGGTTCAGCGAACTGGTGCACCAGGTGCGCTGGTGGACATTGATTCCTGGCCTGCTGGGGTCGTTTTTTGTCTTCGCCAGCATCAGCGGGTATCAGTACGTCGGCGCCGCGACAACCATCGCGGTGCTGGTCGCCAGCCAGCTGATTGGCGGTCTGGTGATGGACGTGATGCGCAGTCAGGGGGTGCCGCTGAAGGCGCTGGTCGGCCCGGCGTGCGGCGCGGTACTGTTGGTGATTGGCGCCTGGCTCGTCGCAAGACGCCAGTTCTGAATTACAGGATCACCCCGCCTTTGGTCAGGCTGTCATGGCGGGCATCCTGATCTTCTTTATACTGCCTCCCGTGATGGGCAATGGCGTTGCGCAGGCGCTGCTGCTGGGCATAGCGATCTTCACGGGTCAGTTCAGTGTCTTCGCTCAATGCGATCAGCAGTTCGTTCATATGCGTAATCACGCTTTCGGCGATCGCCGCGTCAACGCGGGCGATCACATCCTCTAAATGTGACATTGTCACTCCTTGTACGGTTTTTTCCCTCTCCCCTATGGGGAGAGGGTCAGGGTGAGGGGCTCAGGCCGCACCAGACTTAATTAACTTTCGCCTTCGAGAAATCACTTCCCATCAGGCTCACGCTGTACCCGCTGATGTTGCTGCGGGTGGCGTAGAAGGTTTTGCCGTTGGCCAGCGCAATCCAGGGTGCCTGCTGGTAGAAAATCTCCTGCGCCTGGCCGTAGAGCTTCGCGCGGGCTGCCGGATCGCTGGTCAGCTTCGCTTTCTGCACCAGGTCATCATAGCCCTTGTCGCACCAGCGTGCAGCATTGGAGCCGGTTTTGATGCTGTCGCAGCCCAGCAGCACGTCGGCAAAGTTATCCGGGTCGCCGTTATCCGACATCCAGCCAAACAGCGCGCTGTCGTGCTCGCCTTTGCGCATACCCGAGAGATATTCGCCCCACTCATAGGAGACAATCTTCGCCTTGATACCCACCTTCGCCCAGTCGCTCTGGATCATCTCGGCAATACGGCGTGAATTCGGGTTATACGGACGCTGCACCGGCATCGACCAGAGCGTCACCTCCGCCCCCTGCTCCAGCCCGGCCTGCTTCAGCAGCGCTTTCGCTTTTTCCGGATCGTAACCGTAGTCCTGCAAATCTTTGTTAAAGCCCATCATGTTCGGCGGGATCGGCGATTTTGCCACCGTACCGGAGCCGAGGAATACCGCGTTGACGATCGCTTTTTTATCGGTGGCGTAGTTCAGGGCCTGACGCACCAGCACATTATCAAACGGCTTTTTCTCGGTATTGAACGCCAGATAGCCGACGTTTAACGCATCAACGGTATGCAGGGTCAGGTCTTTGTTCTTCTTGATCACGTCAAACTGCACCGGCGATGGCGCAGGAATGATCTGGCACTCGTTGGTTTGCAGCTTCGCCAGACGGGTTTCCACGTTCGGGGTGATAGAGAAGATCAGGTGTTTTGTCGGAACCGCGCCATCCCAGTAGTTCGGGTTAGCCAGATAGCGGATCTGCGAGTCGACCTTGTACTGCTGGAGCACGTATGGCCCGGTGCCAATCGGCCAGGTATCCACGTTCTCCGGGGTGCCTTTTTTCAGCATCGCGTCGGCGTATTCCGCAGAGAGGATCGAGGCGAAGTCCATCCCCCAGTCGGCGAGGAAGGCCGCATTCGGTTCGCTCAGGACAAACTGAACGTGGTTATCGTCGATCTTTTTCACTTCCTGGATCAGCTTATCCAGGCCGACGTCGTTAAAGTATTCGTAATTGCCCTGAGAGACGTTGTGGTACGGGTGCTTAGGGTCTTTCTGACGCAGCACCGAGAAAATAACGTCGTCGGCATTAAAGTCGCGGGTCGGTTTGAAGAATTTATTACTGTTGAACTTCACCCCTTTGCGCAGGGTAAAGGTATAGGTTTTGCCATCCGGGGAGATAGTCCAGGACTCCGCCAGCGACGGCACCGGGGTGTTTTTCACCGGATCGAAGTTGATCAGGCGGTTATACAGCACCTGCGAGCTGGCGACAAAGGTCGGGCCGGAGCTGGCAATCTGCGGGTTAAACGACTCCGGCGAGGCTTCAGAGCAGTAAATAATGGTGTCGGTATTGGCCGCCCATGCGGCGCCCGCTGGCAGCAGCGCGCTTAACGCCAGCGCGAGGAGAGTTTTCCCTGTAGACATGGTTATTACCTGTTTGGTTTTATTATAAAGAACTGTAATAACAGCACAGCCCTATTCCTGTGGCAAATAACGAAACACTATCAGGTTATTCTAAAGCAGTTATTTCCGCTGATTTTCCCGCCAATGGCCGGACGGTGATTTGCCTTAAGGTACATTCAACGTCAAGCACTTTCCGCCCTCTCAATGCAGCAAGAAATCGCCCCTTTTGCCGTCTCTTCTGCCGTTTGCTTGCCGGCAGATTTCGTAAAGTAGACGCGTGAAAAAGTCTATGGGACCAAATCGTGGCAAAAACCCTTTTACGCAGCGGCAATCTGGATGATTTTCAGGCCGTTGGCGGCGGCGGACAGGCCGTTTTTGAATCAGCATTGCAAATCCGTGAGGCGCTGCGTCTGCGCAAACAGCAGGCGATCGTCGATTGTCTGGCTATCCCGCAGGTCAACGATGAAGGCGACCGGGTGGACTGGTACTCCCCGGTAGACGGCGCGGTTATCAGCTGGAAAGCCGCCGACGAAGATGCGCGCTTCCGTGCGCTGCGCCTGCTGGAAAGCACCCTGTCGAGCGTGGAGTCCCTGAGCAAAAAGTCGCTTCAGTCGCCGAAAACCGCCCAGCAGCTGTTTGGTTCCCTGCTGTCAAAAGCCTTTCAGTTCCCGGGTGAAAACTTCCTTTTCCTCGTCGACGGTAAGCCGGTGATCACCTTCTGGGGGTTTGTGAACCTCAATGAAAACGCGCGCGAGGATATTCTCGACTGCCTGCGCGCCTCCCTGCTGCCGGTCCCGATGCCTGCCGCCGAGCCTGAGCCTGAACCAGAGCCGGAAGCCGCCCCGGCCATCGTCTTTGAAAAGGCCGATGAACCGCTGGTTGCCGCCCCTGCAACGGTAAACATCACCGCGAACGATCTGTACGAAGCGCAGCCTGCGCCGGTGATGACCGCCAGCGAGCCGGAGCCAGAGCCAGCTCCGACGGTCGTGGCGACGAAAAAGCGCCGCGTTCCGCTGTGGTCCCTGCCGGTTGCCGCCGTGGTGGTTGCCGCCGTTGCCACCCCGCTGCTGTGGCCGAAACAGGCCCCGACCGCCGAGCCGGTAAAAGCCGCCGTCGCCGCCGCTCCGGTGGCGATTGAGCCCAAAGCGGTTGAACCTTTGCCGCTGAAGCTGCCGTTGCATCAGGCTGAAGTGGCGGAAGTAAAAGCCCCTGAACCTGCCCCTGCGGAGCCGGTCGTGATTGCCGCGATCCCGAAAGACGCCCTGGTGATGGAAGCCGGTCAGGTGAAATCCGGCTCGACGCGTTTTCTCAACGGAAGCTGGCGGGTGATGCTGGACGTTACCGATCCGATCACCGGCAAGCCGCCGTCAATGCGCTATCAAATTCAGAACAACAAAGGATCGGCCCGCGTCGTTCATGGCGATAACGTGGTCTGCCGCGTGGAGGTCTTCTCCGGGCTGCACAGCAACGGCGAGCTGCTGATTAAAACCCGGGGCAACGCCCGCTGCGCTGACGGCTCGCGCTACCCGATGCCGGAAATTACCTGTAAGGCCGGCACCAGTGACGTGGCGGAATGCAGCGCGCGCTACGACGCGAAGACCGTGGTTCCATTGACATTCAGGAAGACAGGTGCGTGATCCTATGCTGGTAAACCTTTGCGACTACAAACAGAGCGTGACGCTGATTGCCAACAGCGGCGTACAGTTTCTTGATTTCGGCCTGACCCCGCAGGACTCCGCCCAGAGCGGACGTTTTGTGCGTAAAACCGCCAACGGCCCCCTGCTGCGCCTGGATTACGATCTGGTCAACGGCCGCTACACTCTGCCCGCCACCCACGGCGGACAGCCGGAAGTGGTAAAACCGGAAAGTACCATTCCGCTGCAGCAGTCGCTGGCGGTGCTGGACGGCGTCTGGCTGCCGGTGCCGTTCCTGCGCTTCAACCCGCCGCGCACCTTCGTCGAAGGCCCGGATAACTGGGCGCGCGTGCAGGTCCGCAAGCTGGAGACCCCGGATAACGCCGGAAACAGCCACCGCGTCACCCTGGCGCTGGACAGCCAGATTGCCGCCCACGCCACCAGCCCCCTGTCGCCGGTGGAGAACGACATTCTCAACGGCACCCGCTTCGCGCTGGCCTGGCGCGACGATGAAGTGGCGAACTTCCTCGACCAGACCTGGATTGACGGCTGGCTGCGCGAGGCCTTCACCCAGTACGCGACCGGCGTGGAGAACCGCGCTGAACGCGATCTTCAGCTGGCGATGCGCAACTTTGAGTACCAGGCGCACTGGCTGAACGTTCTGGCGATGCTGGGCGAGCAGCTCACTGTCCCGGAAGTGAAATTTGTCACCCACACGCTGAGCACCCCGGCGATCCCGGTGGATCTGATTCTGGATGTCGGCAACACCCACACCTGCGGGGTAATCATCGAAGACCACGGTGACGCCAACGACGGCCTGCGCCAGACCGCCGAGCTGCAGGTGCGCTCGTTAAGCGAGCCGCAGTTCCTGAATGAGCCGCTGTTTACCAGCCGCCTGGAGTTCTCCGAAGCCCGTTTCGGCAAGCAGCACTTCTCGGTAGAGAGCGGGCGCGAAGACGCCTTTGTCTGGCCCTCCATCGTGCGCGTGGGCGACGAGGCGCGCAAGCTCGCCACCCAGCGTCTGGGCACCGAAGGCAACAGCGGCATCTCCAGCCCGCGCCGTTATCTGTGGGATGAAACCCCGGTGGTGCAGGACTGGCGCTTCAGCCAGATGAATGCCAAAACCCAGCGCGAACCGCTGGCGACCGCCTTCCCGCTGATGAACCTGATGAACGACGACGGCCAGCCGCTGTTCACCCTGCCGCAGGATGAGCGTCTGCCGGTGTTTTCCCCGCAGTACAGCCGCAGCACCCTGATGACCCACATGCTCTGCGAGCTGCTGGCGCAGGCGCTGGGCCAGATCAACAGCGTTGCCACCCGTCTGCGTCTGGGCTTCCCGGCCTCACCGCGTCAGCTGCGCACCCTGATCCTCACCCTGCCGTCGGCGATGCCGAAGCAGGAGCGGGAGATCTTCCGCCGCCGCATGTTCGAAGCTATCGCCATCGTCTGGAAAGCGATGGGCTGGCACCCGCAGGATGACGACTTCTCCAGCCGTAAGCAGCAGGAAAAAAGCGTGGTGCCGGTGCCGGAGATCCAGATGGAGTGGGACGAGGCCAGCTGCGGCCAGCTGGTGTGGCTCTACAACGAGGCCATCTCCCACTACAACGGCCAGACGGAAGCGTTTTTCGCCGCCCTTGCCCGCCCGGATCGAGAGCCGGAGCCAGGTTGTCAGCCGGGGCGCGCCCTGCGCGTGGCCTCGATTGATATCGGCGGCGGTACCACTGATATGGCGATCACCCATTACCAGCTCGACGACGGTTCCGGCAGCAACGTCAAGATCACCCCGCAGCTGCTGTTCCGCGAAGGCTTTAAAGTGGCGGGCGACGACACGCTGCTGGACGTCATTCAGCGCTACATCCTGCCAGCCCTGCAGACGCAGTTGCAGAAATCCGGCATTGCCGATGCCTCCCTGCTGATGGCCTCGCTGTTTGGCGACTCCGGGCGCATCGACACCCAGGCAGTGCTGCGCCAGCAGACGGCGTTGCAGCTGTTTATGCCCATTGGCCATGCGATCCTCGCCGCCTGGGAAGCCAGCGACGTCGACGATCCGCTGGACGGGCTGCACGCTACCTTTGGCGATCTGCTGACCCGCAAGCCAACGCGCAACGTGATGAACTACCTGCAACAGGCTATCGAACACGCCCTGCCTGCGGGCTCCGCGCCTTTTGACCTGTTTGCCGTGCCGCTGCACGTCAACTTCCGCGAGATGCAGGACGCGATGCTGGCCGGACACTTCACCCTGGCCGCGCCGCTGCACGCGGTGGCCGAGGCGATCTCCCACTACGCCTGCGATATTCTGCTGATCACCGGGCGTCCGGGCTGTCTGCCGGGCGTTCAGGCGCTGATCCGCCATCTGCAGCCGGTTCCGGTCAGCCGTATAGTGTGGCTGGACAAGTACCGGGTGCATGAGTGGTATCCGTTCAGCCAGCAGGGGCGCATCGGCAACCCGAAATCCACCGCGGCGGTCGGGGCGATGCTCTGTAGCCTGGCCCTGGATCTGCGCCTGCCTCGCTTTAACTTTAAGGCGGCGGATATCGGCGCCTACTCCACGGTGCGTTACCTGGGCGTGCTGGATAACACGGTGAATACCCTGCGCGACGAGAACGTCTGGTATCAGGACATCGACCTCGACAAGCCGGGGGCGAAGCTGGATACGCGCTTGCACTTCCCGCTGCGCGGCAACGTCACCCTCGGCTTCCGTCAGCTGGCGAACGCCCGCTGGCCCGCCACCCCGCTCTACACCCTGAGCATTAACTCGGCCGAGCTGGCAAAATCCATCGCCGGGGACGGGGTGCTGAACGTGCGCCTGAAGCTCTGCGGCGGCACTAAACAGGAAGGCCCGGAAGCCTTTGAGCTGAGCGACGCCTGGCTGCAAGACGGCACGCCGGTGGCGGCGGATGCCCTGACCTTTAAACTGAATACTCTGGCGGATCGCCGACACAGCGGTAGCCATTACTGGATCGACAGCGGGAGCGTATACCTGAAATGACAGCCACGACGACCACTACTCAGGCGTTAATCGGGTGGATCAACGCAACGCGTCAGCACGCCCCGATCCTCGATAATGACGCCGACGCCCTGCTGGCGCGACTGGCGATGGCCGACGCGCGGGAAAACGCGATTGCACGTGCGCTGACCGCAGGCAGCACCATCGGCCTGTACGGCCACTCCCAGGCGGCAAAAGCGCATCTGCTCGCCACCCTGTGCGGCAGCGACAGTCAGCGAATGAACGTGACCGTCGGCCAGCGAACCTTTGACTATTTTTCGCATATCAACCCCGGCCACGCTCTGACCAACATGGCGCTGCGCTTCACTCCGAACGCGGCAGAAGTGGCAGACGACGCCTTTCCACTGCGCCTGAGCCTGCTTAGCGAAGCCGAACTGGTGCAGGTGTTTCTGGCCCGCGCCACGCTCCCGGCGGTGGATAAATCGGTTATCGAAGCGCGGCTGGAGAAGTGGCGCGCCCTGCGCCAGCCCCAGAGCGTACCGGGGATCACCCCCGCTGACGTTGGGACTATCGCCCACTACTGGCGCGACACGGTTCCCGCTGCGGCTCAGCAGATGGACGATGCCCTGTGGCACCAGTTCGCCCTGCTGCTGCCGTCGCTGGATCTGAGCACCCGGGCCAGCGTCTGGTCTTTACTCTGGGGCGAGCAGCAGGAGCTGACCCAGGAGTGGCTGAAGCTGGCGCATATTCTGCACCAGACCAGCCATGCCCAGGAGCTGGCCGCGCCGCTGAGCCTGCTGGTGGACAACTTTGGTCTGCCGACCGAAGGGTTCCTCACCCGCGGCGACATCGCCCTGCCGGATGTTCAGCAGGCGGTGCTGCATCCGCTGCACAACGGCGAACTGCTCAACGCCATCAGCATTCCGCTGGACGTGCTGGCCCTGCTGACCCGGGAGCTGACCCTGCCGGTTGAACAGTGCGCCCTGGCTGGGGTGGATGTCATTGATATTCCTGCCCCGTTGGCCCAGCCGGATCTGCCTCTCGCCCAGGCCAAACAGCAGTGGCTGCTGGAGCACTATCGCCAGCAGCTGCAGCCGGACGTGCTGGTGATCTGCAACGCCACCGCCCATCACGGCCAGACCGCCCGAACCGCGAAAATGCTGCTTAACTGGGTGAAAGCCACCCAGCCGGGCGACGATGCCGCTCTGCCGGGCCTGGTGTGGGCCATAACCCCGCAGGATGCGCGTTTCACCCGCCGTACCAATCTTGACGAAGCCGTGCAGCAGCTGCTGGGTAAACCCGGCCAGCACTGGGGAACCTTGCAGGCGCTCGACACCAGCAGCATGCAGCGGGTGATCGAGTGGTTGTCCCAGGCGACGTTGTCCTCCCAGCGCCAGACCCGTTTGCAGGCGTTACGCCAGCAGCATCAGCGCCAGCTCCACCAGCTGATGCAGGGGTATCTCGCCCCGCTGACTCAGGATCCTGCCGCTCAGCGCCTTGCCGCCGAAGCGATGGTGCGAGCCCTGCAAGGCAGCGCCGCCCGTCACGGCGAGCTTCTGGAGGGGCTACTCCCGCCGCTGCGCGCCTTTGAGACGCTGCTCGCCGTGCAGCAGCCGCGCGAGGAGCAGGTCAACGGTCTGTTTACCGACGCCATCGACCTGTTTGCCGACAGCGCCCATGAGAGCGATGAGATGTTACAGCCCACCGACAAGGCCCGTCTGGCGCATCAGGTGTGGATCAATCACCTGCGCCAGTGGAGCCGTGACGAGGCGGTCGCCAGCCGTCTGGGTCTTGAGACCGCGATCCTCCAGCAGATCGGTGATGTACTGGTGATCGCCAGCTACCGCCTGAACCTGCTCGCGCAGCTGAAGAAAATTGTCGATACCGATAAAAGCAGCGCCGCGCAACTGCATGCCGCCCTGGGTAACTTTATCGGCTGGGTCGGCTACGCGCAGACCCCGGCCTCTGAACGCCCAGCCAGCCGCATCCGCAAGGGCCAGCCGGTGTTTGTGACGCCAGCGGTCATCAGCAGCGCGCCACGCTTAACCCGCCTCGGGGAGCAGCCGGTGCATGCCGCCACGGCCTATGTTTACGACTGGCTGGTGGCGCTGTACACCCAGGCGATTGATAACATCGGGTATCAGCATCCCCATGACCTGACGCAGGAAGACCGTCGCCAGTTGCAGGGCTTGCTCGCCTGAAACCGACGCCTGATGGCGCTACGCTTATCAGGCCTACAGTCAATGCAGATTGTAGGCCTGATAAGGTGTTTGCACCGCTCTCGGCGAATATAAATATCACTGATGTTCGAAAATATATTAATTCAGCAAAATAATATGAAATAAACCAACGCGTAATTTCAATAAAACTTGAGAGACATTTTTCTTCATCCGGTGTTAAAAACAGGCTAATTAAATACCTCTCAGGCCATTATGTTTAATTCCCTGCTCTATATTTCACGCCGTCAGGCGTTGCTGTTTTGCTTATTACTCGCCTTCTTTGAACTTCTGACCTATATCGCCAGCGATGCCATTATGCCCGGCATGCTGGCGGTGGTCGCCGATTTCCAGGCTGAGCCGCACTACGTGCCCTGGTCGCTGAATGCCTATCTGCTTGGCGGCGTGGCGTTTCAATGGCTGCTGGGACCGCTGTCAGACTGCCATGGCCGACGCCCGCTATTGCTGGCAGGCTCCGCCCTGTTTGCCATCGCCTGCGTGATAACGCCCTTTACCGTCACCATTGAGCAGTTCACGGCGCTGCGCTTTATTCAGGGTATGGGGCTGGGGTTTGTGGTGGTGGTCAGCTACCCGGCATTGCAGGAGAGTTTTAACGAGGCGGACGCAATACGCCTGATCGCAATCATCGCCAACATCGCCCTGCTTTCCCCTCTGCTGGGGCCGCTGCTGGGAAGCGTACTGCTCACCTGGATCTCCTGGCAAAGCCTGTTTATTCTGCTTGCCGCCTTCGCCGCGCTGTGCACGCTTGGGCTGCTGCGCTGGATGCCGGAAACCCTCGGCGTCGCACGGCGGGACGCCAGCCCCCTTGCCCGTCAGCCCTTTAATCTGAAAAGCCTTGCCCGGACCTATGGCGAACTGCTGCGTAACCGCCGTTTTCTGGCGGGGTGCGCCGCGCTCGGCCTGACCGGACTCCCCCTGATGGCCTGGATCGCCCTTTCTCCGCTGCTGCTGGTGAAAAATCTGGATATGAGCAATCTGGAATATGCCCTGTGGCAGCTGCCGATATTTGGCGCGTTAATCGCCGGAAATATCACGCTCAATTTCATCGCCGATAAATACGTTCTTTCCCGACTGCTGTTTTTATCTTCCATTCCGCTGTTTGCCGGTCTGGTTATTGCGTTAATTAGCACTCTGCTGTTTGACTCAATTTATGTGCTGGCGGCGGGGCTGGGGATTTACGCCTTCGGGCTGGGAATTTGCAACGCCACGCTGTACCGCCTCACCCTCTTCTCCTCGTCGCACGGTATGGGTTCGGTCTCTGCCGTGCTGGGGATGATCTCGGTCGGCATCTTCAGCCTCGGCGGCACCCTGCTGGCCCTGCTGGGAGCCGGAGAGAGCCTGGGCGACTTTATTGTTCTTACCGCGCTCCCGGCGCTGGTTGCGCTGCTGCTGATAAAAACACTTCTCACCCGGACGGATGAACCGGTTGCCGCTTAAGTCACTAATAGAATATGGACGTTAATTATGATGACTATCCCCAGTGTTGAGGCGCTATGCGCGCTTGCACACCCCTACCAACGCAGTGCCGAAACGGATGAGTTGTTCGATTCGGCCATGCGCGAAATTGTCGCCTATCATGCGCAAAACACGCCCGACTATGCCCGCTGGCTGAGCCACCATGGCATCGATCCCGCATCCCTGACGCTGGATTCCTGGGCGCATCTTCCGCCCGTTTTCGCTAACTACTTCAAGCGCAACCTTCTCCTCAGCGCCAGCGGACAAGAGGCGCTGGAGCTGACGTCGTCGGGCACCAGTGGTCAGAAAAGCCGGATGCGGTTTGATTCCCGCAGCATCGGAGCCGCGCAATTTATGGTGGACAGGATCTTTGACCATTACGGCTGGAACACGCCGGATACCCCCTGCAACTATCTGCTGCTGAGCTATGAACCGGCAGAAACCATCACCCTCGGCACCGCCTATACGGATCAGTTTCTCTGCAAATATGCCCCGGTCAAATCCGCCGTTTACGCTCTGCGCCATACCGGGCACGGCCATGAGTTTGATCCTTTTGGCGTGATCCGCGCCCTGCAGGCCTTCGCCGAAGATGATGCCCCGGTGCGGATCCTCGGCTTCCCGGCCTTTATGTGGTTCGTGCTTGAACGGATGCGGGAGATGGGGCTGCCTGACCTGAAACTGCCTGCCGACTCGCTGACCTTTTTTGGCGGCGGCTGGAAGACCCACGCCGACCAGGAGATCCCGAAACAGCACTTCTATTCCCGCCTGGGGGAGCAGCTGGGGATCGACGATGGTCGTTGCCGGGATGGCTACGGCTCAGTTGAGCACTGCGTGCCCTACGTGGAGTGCGCCCATCACCATTTCCATCTGCCGGTTTACTCCCGGGCGTGGACCCGCGATACCGCCACCTTTGCCGTTAACGACTACGGCCAGAGCGGCTTTTTGCAGTTCGTCTCGCCTTATATCACCTCCAGTCCGGCGCACAGCGTGGTGATGAGCGACCTGGCGGTGCTGCACCGGGCAGAAACCTGCGGCTGCGGTCTGCAGACAGACTGGTTTGAACTGCTGGGACGCGCCAGCAACAGCAAGGCCCGCAGCTGTGCGCTGGGGGCATCTGAACTGATTCGGGAGAAATAATATGTATCTGATCCATGGAGAGTGTCATCCACAGATGACCCCAGAGCAGGCGCTGGCTCTGCTGAATAAAAGCGTGCCAACCACCCTCAGCAAGCCGCTGCCGCCGGAGATCCTGCTGGCCTGCGCCGAACGCTTTGTGGCGCGCTTAGCCGACCCGGCTTTTCTGCCGGAGATCGCAGGGACTGTCCGGGAGGACGTGCGCCAGTTCTGCCAGCCTGAGACACTGCGCAACAAAATGGAGCATGAGCTTGGGGAAAGCCCTTTCTCGCTGCGTCGCCGGGATTTCCGCAAACCTCACTTTGAGAGCTGGCGTCCGCTGGGCGTGGTGGTGCATATCACCCCGGCGAATGCCGAGCTGCTGCCGTTTATGGCGACCCTGGAGAGCCTGCTGGCGGGCAATATCAACTGGCTGCGCACCAGCGCCAGAGATAACGGAATAACCCGCATCCTGCTCCAGGCGTTTATACGCTGCGATGAAACCGGGATGCTGACCAACAGGGTGGCCATTCTTCCCGTTGCCACGAAAGCGCTGCCGCTGCTGCTGAAGCACGCCGACGGCGTTTCCGCATGGGGCGGTGATGCGGCGCTGGATGCCATCCGTCAGCAGCTGCCTGGCGGCTGCCGCTGGATCCCCTGGGGACACAAAATTAGCTTCGCCTGGCTGGTGCCGGATGCCATCACCGACACTGCGCTGGGTTCGCTGGCCGACGAGATCTGCCGGTTTAACCAGCAGGCCTGTTCCAGTCCGCAGGTGGTCTTTGTGGATACCTGCAATATGCGCACGATGAAAGAGACCGGCGAGCGGCTGGCAACGGCGATGCAGCGTCGCCACGCCCACTGGGGCACGCTGACGCCGGACGAGAAATCGGCGGCCGATATCACCAGCATGGCGGCGTTTCTTGAACTGGATAGCGTTTTTACCGGCACCCAAAGCCAGCAGTGGACCGGTGACGGCTGGCGAATTCTGCTGCAAAACAGCGTTGCACTCGAGCCCTCACCGCTCTATCGCACCGTACTGCTGCGCCCGCTTCCCCGCCACGAGCTGGTTCAGACCCTTCTCCCCTGGCGGCACTACCTGCAAACCTGCGGCCTGCTGGCTCGCGACAGGGATATTGTGACTCTGAGCCAGCTTTTACTGGCGGCGGGCGTAAACCGCGTAACCCCGGTGGGCGGAATGCATCAAAGTTATGACGGCGAGCCGCACGACGGCGTATTTGCCCTTACCCAACTGACGCGCAGAGTCAGCGTCACGCTGGATGAGGCGACCCTGCCGCGCCAGGCAACGCTGGATCTGAATCCTGGTGCGCCGCAGCTGCCCGCGAATCAGCCGATTATGGATAAATCGGCCTTCAATGAAAGCGCCATGCAGGCCAGCGCCCAGCTCTGGTTCCGCAGCGGCGGCAGCAGCGGCGTGCCGAAGCTCTCGGGCTTTACCTATCGCGATTATCACCGCCAGATGCAGGCTGCCGCCCACGGCATGTTTGCCGCCGGGCTCGATCCCGCCCATGACAAGGTGCTCAACCTGATGTATGCCGGAAATCTGTATGGCGGCCTGCTCAGCTTCTTTACCGTGCTAGACAATCTGGGGGTGACGCATCTGCCAATGGGCGGGCCGCACGATGAGGATTACGCCGGGATTGCCCGGACCATTGTGGACCAGCAGGTTGATACGCTGATCGGCATGCCAAGCACTCTGTACCAGCTTTTCTGCCGGGAAGAAAAACAGCTGCGCGCCTACGGCGGCGTCCGCAAGCTGCTGCTCGGGGGCGAACATATGGGAGCCGTCCAGCGCAAGTTTATCGAGGGTTTTGGCGTCGGGACGATCCGCTCCGCGCTGTACGGCTCGGTGGATGCCGGGCCGCTGGGGCATGCCTGTACGGCCAGCCCTGACGGTGTATTCCATTTGATGGCGGATATCCAGTGGCTGGAGATCGTCGATCGGGAGTGCGACAAACCGGTCGGCGTCGGGGAGGTGGGCCGCCTGCTGTTCAGCTCCCGGGCGCGCGAGGGGCAAAAGGTGGTGCGCTATGAGATTGGCGATCTGGGACGCTGGGTTGAGGGCGAGTGCGCCTGCGGTGCGGTCACGCCGCGTTTCGAACTGCTGGGTCGTCACGGCAGCATGGTGCGTATCGGCACGATGTTTATCCAGCCTCAGGCGCTGGCGGCACTGGCGGGCGTGCAGGTGCAGCTGATCCTTGAGCATAACGCCGTGAGCGGGCTGGAGCGTATCAGGGTGCTGACCGAGGGCGATCGGCGGGAAACCCTCCACCGCATCAGCAGCGACCCGGAGCTGGCGATGGCGCTGGCGTCGTCGTTACTCGAAGTGAAAGTGGAGCGGCGCGATTACAGGGAATTTGAGCGCCATTCACAAAGCGGTAAGACGCCGTTAGTGATTGATAAGCGTCGATAAGCTCTGTACCAGGATGGTATGAAATTTAAAGGAATATGACAGATGATAAACTCAGATAGTCTGCAACTGCAGCAGTTGGTCGATTTCGCCCGGCAGCGCTCGCCGTTTTACGCGCACCATTTTCAGCATCTGCCGGATCGCGGCTGGACGCTGACGGACCTGCCGCTGGTCGACCCCGAGCGCTACTGGACAGAGAGCGCGGGGTTAAAGAACTGGCCGGTGCTGACGGGCACCGTTGAAAACGGCATTGTCTTTAAAACGGGCGGCACCACCGGCGGAGGGAAACTCTCCGTTTACAGCCGCGAAGAGTGGCAGGTGTTCGTCACCAGCTTTGGCCGTAGCCTGTCGGCCCAGCTTAAGGCCGGGGATCGCGTGGCGAACCTGTTCTTCGCCGGGGATCTCTATTCCAGCTTTCTGTTCATCCACGGCGCGCTGTCGCACATGGAAACGCCGGTGTGTGAATATCCGTTCAGCGGGATGATGGAGCCTCACGCCCTGGCGGGGCAACTCGTCCAGCACGACATCAACGTGCTGGTGGGCGTACCCGCGATGCTGCTGAATTTTGCCGCCACCATGGCGGAACAGCAGCGCCAGTTTCCGGCCATCACCACCCTGCTGTTTGGCAGCGAAAGCCTGTTCGCGGAGCAGATGCAGCTGCTGAAACAGGTCTTCCCCCACGCCCGCGTCGCCTCCATCGGCTGCGCCAGCGTGGATGCAGGACTGATAGGCGCAAGCACCCTGGACTGCCGCTCCGGCGAGCACCGGGTGTTTGAGCCCGAAACGCGGGTAGAAATTATTGACGAAGTGACTGGCGAACCTATCGACGAGATGGACCGCAGCGGGATGCTGGTCGTGACCAACCTGACCCGCAGGCAGATGCCGTTAATTCGCTATCCAACGGGAGATCGCGCCGCGTGGCGTGAACCTGTCGGCAGCCCGACGCGCAAATTTGTGCTTCAGGGGCGCAGCAGCCTGGGCCATCGGCTGCGGGTGGGCTATGCGTCGATATTCCCGGATGAGATCGACGCCCTGATAACAGAGCAGCTCGGCAAGACGCAGTGGCAACTGCTGCTGGAGCACAACGATAACTGTGATTATGTCACCCTGCGCATCGCCTGTTCCGGCAGTGAGCAGCACGCCGAAGGTGTGATTCAGGGGCTGGTCGATGGCGATCATGCCCTGGCGGAGATGATCGCCGCCCGCCAGCTGTATCTGCGCATTCAGTGGTGCCAGCAGGTGGAACTCATCTGCAATCCTCGCACCGGAAAACTGCTGCGGGTTATCGATCTTCGCGCCTATCAAACCGTCGGAGAAACATCGTGATCGCTATCCGCTGCTTTCAGCCAGATGATGCCGCGGGCGTCAGCGCGCTGTTTCGCCTGGTGTATGGCGAACGTTATGTCTATCCGGATATCTATTTGCCGGGCATGATCGGCTGGCATAACAGCCAGGGCCACTGGCGCAGCGCCGTGGCGGAACAAAACGGCGTGATTGTCGGGCATGCCACGCTCTGGCGGCAGCAGCCAGAGGATCGGCACGCGGAACTGGCGATGTTCGTCACCCATCCGTCGATACGCCATCGCGGTATTGCCACCGCCCTGGGGCAGCATCTGTGTGCCACGGCGCAAAAGATGCGGCTCAGTACGCTGACCATCAAAATGGTATGCAGCCATCCCCACTCCCAGCAGCTGGCAAAAACGCTGGAATTTCACGCCACGGCACTGCTGCGGGATTACGTCGCATCCCCCTTTGCCGCCGGGCAGCGCGAGAGCGTGATTTTTGGCGTGAGGGCGCTGAAACCGCGTCCCGTTCCCCTGCTTTGTGCGCCGCATAACGGCTGGTTATCGTTGCTGGCAAACGGGTTTGGCTCAGCCCCGCTGCCCCAGGCCAGCCCCGCAATCGTCCCCGTGGAAACGACGCTCGCCGGTGAGCGGGTGGATATCACGGTTCATGCCTTGCAGGGGACCATTTGCGACGACCTCGCCCGCTTTCCCGAAAACCGACTGATCTATGTTCGGATACCGGTTGACGACGGGCTGATGGCCCACCTGCCGGTTTTACATCGCGCGGGATTTCAGGATATGGGGCTCAAACCTGCCAGCCAAGGCCGCTGGTGGTGGCTTTTACAACGGGGATTCAGTATGCGGGAACTGCCGCTCAGTTGCCCTTTCGCCAGCGCATTGCAGGCCAACGCGCGGGTCTGAGCGTGCAATCAAAACAGCGAGATCAGCAGTGCGACCGGGAAGCTCATCGGCCAGGTGGAGCCCACCAGAAAGGCGCTCAGAAAGCGGATACGTTTACGATCTTTGGAGAGAAACCAGGTGATCAGGGCGCTAATCGTCGCCATGACGGCGTAAAACATTAACATCTTTTGGTACAACGTCATTTCAATGACCCAATTTGCTGTTCAATAACCGCGCGCAATATGCGACATATGTTGATAAGGATCAAGTTTTTTTGTTACACATTATCCACAGTTTTTGCGTGGTAATAACAGTTGGGTAGCATTCGCTACAACTTTTTGACGGGATTTTTCGGGGATATCAATAACCAGAGCCGCACTAAGCGGCCCTGGTTTCCGGCTCTATTTCTTAACCGGTTGAGGCTTTTTGTTACCCGAATCGGGTACTTTACGGGATTTGTCTTTATCGACTTGTAGCATCAGACTCTCCTTTGTGGCCCTCGGAATAAGTAAGTATAGCCTACCTGAGGAGTACCACTTAAAAGCGCATTTTAAATGCACATTTAAGCAAGTCTTCCGCGTCCATCCGTGCTGTAATAACCCCAATTCTTACAGGGAGGATGTTATGCTGCGTATTCCGCAAAGTTGTATTCATACCCGTTCCACACCGTTCTGGACCAAAGCCTCTGCCCCACCGGGCATCTTTAAGCGCCATCTCGATACCGGCACCCGGCCGGGCGTCTATCCACGTCTTAGCGTTATGCAGGGCGCGGTGCGTTATCTGGGTTATGCCGATGAAACGTCCCCGGAACCGGACAGCATTCTGGTTATTGAAGCCGGGCATTTCGGCGTTTTCCCGCCCGAGCGCTGGCATCACATCGAGGTGATGACCGACGACACGTATTTCAATATCGACTTTTTCGTCGAACCCGACGTGTTGAGAAGTCGTAAATAGAGAAGGAGTTACATCATGGGTAAAGCAACCTATACCGTCACCGTTACCAATAACAGCAACGGCGTATCGGTGGATCATGAGACGGAGACGCCGATGGAGCTGTTGATCCCGGACGTCGCCGCTGAGGTGGTGAAAAACCTGGTGAATACCGTGCGCGCTTACGACTCGGAAAATGAGCATGAGGTGTGCGGCTGGTAGTTTACCGCCGCAACCTGTTACATCTTAAGCAGTTCCAGCACCGTTTGCGGCACCTGATTCGCTATTTTCAGGGCCGCATTCTGGCTCTGCTCCAGGATCTGCGCCCGGGCAAGCTGGCTGGCCTCGGCGGCATAATCGGCGTCCTGAATTCGGCTGCGGGCGGTTTGCATCGCCACGCTCTGCTGGGACAGCACCGCTTTGCTCGATTCAAACCGGTTCATTATCGCGCCATACTGCCCGCGATAGCTGCTCACCTTATCCAGCGCGGCATCCAGTAATCCCATGGTTTTCCTGGCACCCGCCTCGGTGGTCATGTCGGTACCTTCCAGCTGCAGCGTCTTCAGATCCGTCGGGGTCGGCTCAATGGTGGTGGTCTGCATCTCCTCTCCAAAGTTGGCGCTGGTGACGACCTCTATCGGCCGACTCTGCTTCGGCGGAACCGCAGGCGTAATAGTGGGCGCTGGCAGCGTTCCCCAGGTAATGTTGCTCGTGAAAGAGCCGCTTCCCACCACCATCACCAGCAGATCTTCCGTCACCGTATCCAGCGTGACGCGTTCGATGCGGTTAGAACCGTTGGCACCATCGTTCCAGGCTCCGCTCGCGACGTCCTCATAACGGTCGCCATCCCCGCTGTAGGTAATGGTCATGCCGTTATAGCTCAGCGCTTCGCCGCTCAGGCTCCAGCCTGGGCCGCCGTCGATCAACTGAGAGTCATCGTAGACCGCCCCGCTGCTGAAACCGTTTTTGGCGGTCAGCACCGATGCGGTGGCTTTTGCCCCGTCGGTGATTCCCCGGCTGACCCAGGTGTAATCCGCATCCGGGCCGTTTAACGGCGTGCCGGCGAGATGTTTCCCGTCGCGGGTAAATATCTGCAGATCGTCATCCAGGCCCAGTGAATCAATAGTGATGGTGATATTTGTCGATCCGGCGGGAATATAGGCCAGTGGAATAATTCCCGAGCTGAAGGAATAATCGGTACCCGCCACCGGGAATTTGGTATTCAGCGGCGCAACATCGCCAATTAATTGCGGCGGTAATACCGGCTTGTCAGTCGCCAGCGGATATTGGCCAAAAATCTCAGTTTGTTCAGAGACCTGGGTAATGGTTGCCAGGATCTGCTGATACTCCTGGTTAATACTGTCCCGATCCGACTGCGATAAGGTGCCGTTCGCCGCCTGGATAGCGAGACCTTTGGCTTTGATCAGCATATTTCCGATATCGCTGAGGCTCCCTTCCGCCGTCTGCGCCAGGCTTATGGCGTCGTCGAGCCCCCGGGTGATAACGCTATCCGCATTGATATTTGAGAACATCCGGTTGGCAATTGCCTGCCCGGCCGCGTCATCCTTTGCGCTGTTAATACGAAGTCCTGAGGAGAGCCGCTCAATGGATTGAGAAAGCAACGTGGTGTTAGCTTTCCGGGACTTAAGCGAGAGCCCGGCAATCTCGTTATGATTAATTGCAAGCATGATGAACAGGGCCGTTTGTCTGGTCTGACTACTCTATCGGCCCGCTCAAAATTTTATTTAGGAAATATTTAATAAAACCAGACGATATATTTTCCAGGTGGCAACGTGGTCATTTTAATATATTCACCAAAGTATTGTATTTAAAAAAATATATTCCGTTCCCGCCGATTGCAAGGGCTGCAAGCGGCGGAAACGCAGGATCAGTGTTTGATCATGATATGGCGAACCACGGTGTAATCCTCCAGGCCATACACCGACATATCCTTGCCATAGCCCGACATTTTCATCCCGCCGTGAGGCATTTCACTCACCAGCATAAAGTGGGTGTTGACCCAGGTGCAGCCATACTGCAGATGGGCGCTGACGCGGTGCGCGCGGCCAACGTCCTGGGTCCATACCGAAGAGGCCAGCCCGTACTGTGAATCGTTGGCCCAGTTGAGGACCTGCTCTTCATCGTCGAACGCCGTTACGCTCACCACCGGACCAAAGACTTCCCGCTGGACGATGGCATCCTCCTGCTTCGCCCCCGCCAGCACGGTAGGCTGGAACCAGTAGCCTTTGCCGTCGTGCTTGCTGCCGCCGGTGATCACCTGTACATGCCCCAGCGCCTTTGCCTCATCCACCGCTTTGCACACCCGATCCAGGTGCGCCTGAGAGCTTAGCGGGCCCAGTTCGGTGCTTTCGTCATCTGGCGCGCCGATTTTCAAGCTCGAGACCGCAGCTCCCAGCTTTTCAACCAGCGCATTGTAGATCTCTTTCTGGGCGTAAATGCGGCAGGCGGCGGTGCAGTCCTGCCCGGCGTTGTAGAATCCGAAGGTGCGAACGCCCTCCACTACGGCGTCGAGATCGGCATCGTCAAAGACAATCACCGGCGCTTTGCCGCCCAGCTCCATATGGGTGCGCTTAATCGTCGAGGCGGTATGGCCGATGATGTGCTCCCCGGTAGCGATTGAACCGGTGAGCGACACCATTCGCACCTTGTCGTGCCCGGTGAGCGGGTCGCCAACGGTTTTACCCCGGCCGAACAGGACGTTGATGACCCCGGCCGGGAAGATATCTTTTGCCAGCTCCGCCAGTTTGAGCGCCGTGAGCGGCGTAATCTCGGACGGTTTGAGCACTACGCAGTTACCGGCGGCCAGCGCGGGGGCCAGCTTCCACGCCGCCATCATCAGGGGATAGTTCCAGGGTGCGATTGACGCCACCACCCCCACCGGGTCGCGGCGGATCATCGAGGTATGCCCCTCAAGATATTCTCCCGCCGCCGAGCCGTGAAGGGTGCGCGCCGCCCCGGCAAAGAAGCGGAACACATCGGCAATGGCCGGGATCTCATCGCCTTTAACGCAGTGCAGCGGCTTGCCGCAGTTTTGCGACTCCAGCCCGGCTAAGGCGTCGGCATTGTCTTCAATGGTGTCCGCCAGTTTCAGCAGGCATTCGGCGCGGCTTTTCGGCGTGGTACGTCCCCAGCTGGCGAACGCCCGGTCGGCGGCCTGCACGGCGGCATCCACCTGAGCCGCCGAGGCTTCGGCGATCTCCAGCAGCACCTCGCCGGTGGCAGGGTTATAGACCGGCTGCTTTTCCCCTTCGCCGTTGACCAGTTCACCATTAATCAGCAGTTGAGTTTGCATAGCATTTTCCTGTTGAAATCAATGTTATTTGCCGCTTCCGGCTAGGTTTTCGCCGTCGCGGGTTAGCCACCAGGCCCCCAGAATTGGAATGGCGGTCACCAGCATCACCAGCAGTGCCACCACGTTAGTTATCGGGACATCACGCGGGCGTCCGAGCTGATTTAACAGCCACAGCGGTAATGTCCGCTCGTGTCCGGCGGTAAAGGTCGTCACGATGATCTCATCGAACGACAGGGCAAACGCCAGCATCCCGCCCGCCAGCAGCGCCGATCCGAGATTCGGCAGCACCACGTAACGAAAGGTTTGCCAGCCGTTCGCGCCCAGATCCATAGAGGCTTCAACCAGGCTCCAGGATGTGCGCCGGAAACGGGCAATCACATTATTGAACACCACCACCACGCAAAACGTGGCGTGACCGAGAATGATGGTAAAGAAACCGGGCTCCAGGTTGATGGTTTTGAAGGCCGTCAGCAGCGCCAGACCGGTAATAATCCCCGGCAGGGCGATGGGCAAGATCAGCATCAGCGACACGGCGTTTTTGCCAAAGAAATCCCGACGCCACAGCGCCGCGGCCGCCAGAGTGCCCAGCACCAGCGCAATGACGGTAGAGAGCGCGGCGATTTTGAGTGACAACGTCACGGATTCGATGATATCACTGCGCCCTGCTGCGGCGCTGAACCACTTCAGGGTCAGCCCCTGGGGCGGGAAACTGAACGCCGCGTCCTCTGTATTAAAAGCATAGATGGCAATAATCAGCAGCGGGAAGTGCAGGAAGATCACCCCGCCCCAGGTGGCTATTTTCAGAAACAGCGGCGCGCGTTCAGAGTGCATCAAAGGCTCCCAGGCGCTTCACGAACGCCAGATAAACAGTAATGAGCACAATCGGCACTAAGGTAAAGGCTGCCGCCATCGGCATATTGCCAATCGCCCCCTGCTGGGAGTAGACCATCTGGCCGATAAAGTAGCCCGGCGGACCCACCAGCTGCGGTACGATAAAGTCGCCCAGCGTCAGGGAGAAGGTAAAAATCGACCCGGCGGCGATGCCCGGGATCGCCAGCGGCAGGACGACATAGCGGAAGGTTTGACGCGGACGGGCACCCAGATCAGCCGAGGCCTGCAGCAGCGACGGCGGCAGACGCTCCAGCGCCGCCTGCACCGGCAGGATCATAAACGGCAGCCAGATATAGATGAACACCAGGAAGCGCCCCAGCCCGGAGGTGGAGAGCGTACTGCCACCCACGCCCGGCACCGTCAGCAGCGAGGTCAGCAGCGGCTCCAGCCCCATATGGCTGAGGAACCACTGCGCTACGCCGTCTTTCGCCAGCAGCAGCGTCCAGGCGTAGGCCTTGACGATATAGCTGGCCCACATCGGCAGCATCACCGCGATATAGAAGAACGCTTTCCACTTCCCGCTGGTGTAGCGCGCCATATACCAGGCCATCGGAAAGGCCAGAATGGCGCTGCCGATGGTGACGGCAATCGCCATCGTCAGGGTTCGCAGGATGATGTCGTAGTTGGCGGGATTGAACAGCGCGCGGATGTTGGCGAAGGTCAGATCTGGCGTCACCGCCATGGTGAAGTCATCAAAGGTGTAGAACCCCTGCCACAGCAGGGCAAACAGCGACCCGAGATAGACGATACCGAACCACATCAGCGGCCCGAGCAGGAGTAAAAACAGACCCAGCGACGGCCTGCGCCAGAACAGCGCCGACAGACGCCCCGGCAGGCCGTGGGAGGCCGGTGGAGGTGACACGCTCATGTCCATCTCACCCCTCCTCATTCAGCGGCACCATGGCGTCGCGCGCCCACGAGGCGGTGACCAGCTGGCCGGGCTCAACCCCCGAAACCTGGGTCAAACCGCTCAGGTTGGCCTGGCTTACCAGCAGTTTCTCCCCTTCGGCAAGACGCAGCTCGTAGCGGGTGGCCGCTCCCTGGAACTGAACCGCCTGCACCTGGCCCTGTACCTGAATTTCACCCTGCCCGTCCAGACTGATATGCTCCGGGCGCAGGGAGTAGCTGCCGGACATGCCGCAGACGCGCCGTGCCGTCGCGTCGGTAAAGACGTTCGAGGTGCCGACGAAGCTGGCGACAAAGGGCGTGCGCGGGCGCAGATAGAGCTCGCGCGGGGTATCCACCTGTTCAATACGCCCGTTGTTAAACACCGCCACCCGGTCAGACATCGACAGCGCTTCGCCCTGATCGTGGGTGACGAAAATAAAGGTGATCCCCAGCTCCTGCTGCAGTTTTTTCAACTCGAACTGCATCTGCTCGCGCAGCTTGAGATCCAGCGCGGCGAGAGGTTCATCCAGCAGCAAAACCCGGGGCTGATTGACCAGCGCCCGGGCAATCGCCACCCGCTGGCGCTGGCCACCGGAGAGCTGCGAGGGCTTGCGCGCTTCGGCAAAGCTGAGCCCGACCTTCTCCAGCGCTTCCCGCGCCTGGGCCTGGCGGGTGGATTTGTTGATCCCTTTAACCATCAGCCCGTAGGCCACGTTCTCAAGGATCGACATGTGGGGAAAGAGCGCATAGTCCTGAAAGACGGTGTTGACGTCGCGCTCCCAGGGCGGAAGCAGGCTGGCGTCTTTACCGAAAATGGAAATCGTGCCGCCGCTCAGCTGTTCGAAACCGGCAATCAGGCGCAGGCAGGTGGTTTTGCCGGAGCCCGAAGGCCCCAGCATGGAGAAAAACTCGCCGTCACGTATCCGGATCGTCACCCCATCCACCGCACGCACGTCGCCATACAGGCGTGAGACTTCGTTAAACTCGACTGCGTACGTCATAATCCGCTCCCTGGCGCTTAACGACCGCCCATAATGGCGATGTAGTCCTGAACCCAGCGGCTGTACGGAACGAATTTCCCGCCGTTGGCGGTCGGCGTTTTCCAGAACATGATTTTGTCGAAATAGTTATAGCCGTTGGTTTCGCAGCCCTTGTCGCCGAGCAGGGTGCTGGCTTTACAGCCTTCCGCAACCACCGGCAGCGAGCCGAACCACCCCGCCAGATCGCCCTGCACTTTCGGCGTCAGGGACCAGTTCATCCACTTATAGGCGCACATCGGGTGTTTGGCGTCGGCGTGCAGCATGGTGGTATCCGCCCAGCCCGTAACGCCCTCTTTCGGGAAGACGGTGCCAATCGGCTGATTCTCACCTTTCAGGGCGTTGGCCTGATACGGCCAGGCGCTGGAGGCCACCACCCCTTCGTTTTTGAAATCACTCATCTGGACGGTGGTGTCGTGCCAGTAGCGGTGAACAAGCGCGTGCTGATCTTTCAGCACCTTCACCACCGCCGCGTACTGTTTCTCCGTCAGCTGGTAGGGGTCGGTGATGCCCAGATCCGGCTGGGTGGCTTTGACATACAGCGCCGCATCGGCCACGTAAATCGGGCCATCGTAGGCCTGGACACGCCCTTTGTTGGTTTTGCCATCCGGCAGGTTTTGCTCTTTAAACACCACAGCCCAGCTGTCAGGCGGCGTCGGGAAGGTTTTGGTGTTATACATCAGCAGGTTTGGGCCCCACTGGTAGGGTGTGCCATACGCTTTGCCGTCGACGTTAAACCACTCGCCTTTGACGATGCGCGGGTCGATGGTTTTCCAGTTGGGGATCAAATCGGGATTGATGGGCTGCACGCGTTTGCCCATGATCAGGCGCAGAGAGGCGTCGCCGGAAGCGGTGACCAGGTCATAACCGCCCTTCGCCATCAGGCTGACCATCTCATCCGAGGTGGCGGCGGTTTTAACGTTAACTTTGCAGCCGGTCTCTTTTTCAAACTGGGTGACCCAGTCGTAGTTTTTATCGGTTTCACCCCGTTCGATATAACCTGGCCAGGCAATGATATCCAGCCGCCCTTCTCCCTTGCCGATCTCTTTTGGAGGCTCTGCCGCCTGCGCAGTCAAAATAGTCATGCCGAGCGCGCACAGGCTGCTACGGGCAAATTTTTTGCTCATACGTAATACTCCTGTCGTAATGAAATCAGACGGCAGCCGTGCCGGTAGAATATCTCCTTAATTAAACGTAGACCGCGCCATTGCGGCGCACCCGGCAGGCCTGAGAAATTTCACCAGGTTGTGACCGGGGGCGCATTCCCCGGTAACTGGATTATAGACAAGGGGTTAGCAGACGAAGGGGTTATGCATATTTCCTATGAGCGATAATAAAAAACGCCGCAATTTAATTGCGGCGTTATTAACGGGATAAGAAATAATTATTCAGACCGGCAGATCAATAGCGCAAAAAACCTATTTTTGATTTTTTAACATCTCGCTAATTATCCGCGCTAACTGGATCACCGCCTGCTCTTCCCGCTCCCCCCAGGCCCACGAGGTATTAAAGCGGAAAAACGGCGTCCAGGTATCGGAGGTGGAAAACATTTTACCCGGGGCGATGCTGATCTGATGCCCCAGCGCCCGGGCGCTAAGCTCCCCGGCATCCAGCGGCGCGGGCAGTTCCAGCCATAAGAAGTAGCCGCTGTCGCTGTGGTGGATTTTGACCTCGGCGGGCAAATGGCGCAGCAGCGCCTGCCACGCCTGCTGTTTGCGGTCGGCCAGGGTACGGCGCAGACGCCTGAGATGGGCGTCGTAGCGTTTGGTGGCGAGATAATCCACCAGCGCCAGCTGCATCGGCGAACTGGTGGATAAGGTGCTCATCAACTGAAGCTGCTGGATGCGGCGTGCATGTTTCCCGGCGGCGACCCAGCCAATACGAAATCCGGCCACCAGGCATTTGGAGAACGACGAGCAGTGCAGCGTCATGTCGTTTCGATCCCAGGCTTTCGCCGGGAGCGGCTTTTCGCGGCCGTAATAGAGCTCGCTGTAGACATCATCTTCAATCAGCGTGACGTTATGTTGCGCGAGCAAAGCAATAAGCTGCGCTTTCTTTTCGGCACTGAGGGTAAAGCCCAGCGGGTTCTGCCCGTTGGTCATCAGCCAGCAGGCTTTCACCGGATAGTCGTTCAGCGCCTGTGCCAGCGCATTGAGGTCGATCCCGTCGCGCACGTCGGTGGCGACCGACAGCGCCTTGAGCTTCAGTCGCTCCAGCGCCTGCAGCGCGCCGTAGAAACAGGGGTTTTCGACGATCACCCAGTCGCCCGGTTCGGTCACCGCTTGCAGGCTGAGGTTGAGGGCTTCGAGCGCCCCGGCGGTAATAACGATTTCATCCGGGGAGATATTCATCCCCTGCTGGGCATAGCGGCGGGCGATGGCGTGGCGCAGATCGACATTCCCCGGCGGCAGGTTCTCGATCACGCTCATGGCGGTAGCGGTTTTGCTGACGTTGGCCAGGGAGCGGTTCAGCTGCTGTAAGGGGAAGAGTCGCGGATCGGGAAAGGCCGAGGCAAAAGGCACCACCGAGGGATCGCGACTGGCCTGCAGGACGTCGAAGATATAGGTATTGATATCGACCGCCTCGTCGCGCATCACCTGCGCGGGCGGCACCGGCTGTTGCCCGCTGGGACGTGCCGCGACGTAATACCCTGACTGCGGACGCGCCACAATATGGCCCTGACTCTCCAGCATCTGGTACGCATGACCGACGGTCATAAAGCTCATTCCGCTGCTGGTCACCTGCTCGCGCAGCGAGGGAAGCTTATCGCCGGGCTGCCAGACGCCGAGTTCGATCTGCGAAATGATTTGCTGCGCCAGGCGCTGGTATTTTTTCATCGGGTTCTCCTTGCTGCGTTCCATAGTATATCAGCAGGAGAAAAAAGGCAGAATTAATAAACTGTTATAGGTGTGAGGGGGATGTCAGCAGGCGTGACGGCGCCTGGCTGGATTACTTACGCAGCTCAAACGGCACCTGGCGGGCATGACGGGAAGCCGCTAAGTGGTCGAGGGTGATCATGGACGATTTGCAGAAAATGCACTTTGCGCCGTGTGGATTTTTTTCAGACACGTCAAAAATGGAAGTGCGGAACTGCGAGCCATGACAACATGGGCAACGAAAATGGATAGTAGAACTCATGTAAATCTCCTGTACGTATACACGTAAAACTAATGGGCCTTAAAGGCAAAAGGGTCTGAGACAAAACTAATCAGAGCGTAAAGATAAAACCCAGGAGCGACTGTGGAGAGGCACAACGTGATGAGAGATGCTTTAAATACTGCTTAGATATCTTTTGGATTTCAAACCGAAAGAGCATTAACGCATGAATCCAGGAAGGAGGCAAGCGTTATTTACGCTAAAATTCTGTCGGTTACGCGACTCGCTGTATTCATTCAATTTTTTTGATGGGTTCTGTGAAATAAACGGCATTTCATCTCTTTACGTAATCCGTAAAGTAACGATCACGCTATTTCTCTTACATCAGGAAAACCCGGAATGAAAAAGATCGGTTTTTTATCATTTGGTCACTGGACCCCGTCGCCGCAGTCCGGCACCCGCAGCGCCGCTGACGCGCTGCTGCAGTCCATCGATCTGGCGGTCGCCGCCGAAGAACTGGGTGCCGATGGCGCTTATTTCCGGGTGCACCATTTTGCCCGTCAGCTCGCCTCCCCCTTCCCGCTGCTGGCGGCGATTGGCGCGAAAACCAGCCGGATTGAGCTTGGCACCGGCGTTATCGACATGCGCTATGAGAACCCGCTCTATATGGCCGAAGATGCGGGCTCGGCCGATTTGATCGCCGGCGGGCGCTTGCAGCTAGGTATCAGCCGCGGCTCCCCGGAACAGGTGATCGACGGCTGGCGCTACTTTGGCTACGTGCCGGGCGAAGGTGAAAACGAGTCGGATATGGCGCGTCGTCACACCGAAGTATTGCTGGACGTGCTGCGCGGCGAAGGCTTTGCCAAACCCAACCCGCAGCCGATGTTCCCTAACCCGCCGGGACTGCTGCGCGTTGAGCCGCATTCCGAAGGGCTGCGGGATCGCATCTGGTGGGGCGCAGGCTCCAATGCCACCGCCGTATGGGCCGCTAAGCTCGGGATGAACCTGCAAAGCTCCACCCTGAAAGACGACGAAACCGGCGAGCCATTCCATATCCAGCAGGCAAAACAGATCCGCGCCTACCGCGAAGCCTGGGCCGAAGCGGGACATACCCGCACGCCGCGCGTCTCGGTCAGCCGCAGCATTTTCGCCCTGATGGACGATCGCGATCGGATGTACTTCGGCTCCAGCCGTAACGAAAGTGACAGCGTGGGCTATCTGGATGAGAAAACCCGCGCCATCTTCGGGCGCAGCTACGCCGCCGAACCTGACAAGCTGATTGCCCAACTGAAACAGGATGAAGCCATCGCCGAAGCGGACACGCTGTTACTGACCGTACCGAATCAGCTGGGTGTGGAATATAACGTGCACGTGATTGAGTCGATTCTTAAGCATGTGGCACCGGCTATGGGCTGGCGTGACGCGTAAACGTGAAGCCGCCGCCGGGCGTTATGCCGGGTGGCGGCTGAAGCCTTACCCGGCTTACAAAATGCCAGCCCGTAGGCCCGTGCAAGCGTAGCGCCGCCGGGCGTTATGCCGGGTGGCGGCTGAAGCCTTACCCGGCCTACAAAATGCCAACCCGTAGGCCCGTGCAAGCGAAGCGCCGCCGGGCAATATGCCGGGTGGCGGCTGAAGCCTTACCCGGCATATAAAATACCAACCCGTAGGCCCGTGCAAGCGTAGCGCCGTCGGGCAATATGCCGGGTGGCGGCTGAAGCCTTACCCGGCCTACAAAATGACCACCCGTAGGCCCGTGCAAGCGAAGCGCCGCCGGGCGTTTTGCCGGGTGGCGGCTGAAGCCTTACCGGGCCTACAAAATGCCCAACCCGTAGGCCCGTGCAAGCATAGCGCCGCCGGGCGTTATGCCGGGTGGCGGCTGAAGCCTTACCCGGCCTACAAAATGACCACCGTAGGCCCGTGCAAGCGTAGCGCCGCCGGGCAATAAGCCCATCGACTATAACAGTCCCGGTTAACTCACCATTTCATTCAAACTGTTATACATAAATTCCCCATTTCTGTCTCTGATACTCACTTTTGCGCTGATTTACCATAACAGACACACCGATTGACCTTGAGGCTGTGCATGTTTGGTTTAGATGCGTTTCACCTTGCGAGGATCCAGTTTGCGTTTACTGTCTCCTTCCACATTATTTTCCCGGCGATCACCATTGGTCTCGCCAGCTATCTGGCGGTGCTGGAGGGGTTATGGCTGAAAAGCAAAAACCCCGTCTGGCGCTCGCTGTACCATTTCTGGTCGAAGATTTTCGCCGTCAACTTTGGTATGGGCGTGGTCTCCGGGCTGGTGATGGCCTACCAGTTTGGCACCAACTGGAGCGGTTTTTCCCAGTTTGCGGGCAGCATTACCGGCCCGCTGCTGACCTATGAAGTGCTGACCGCGTTCTTCCTCGAAGCCGGTTTTCTGGGCGTGATGCTCTTCGGCTGGAACAAAGTTGGGCCGGGGCTGCACTTCTTTGCCACCTGCATGGTGGCGCTGGGCACTATCATCTCCACCTTCTGGATCCTTGCCTCGAACAGCTGGATGCAGACGCCGCAGGGCTTTGAGATCGTCAACGGCCAGGTGGTGCCGGTGGACTGGTTCGCGGTGGCGTTTAACCCCTCCTTCCCCTATCGCCTGCTGCATATGTCCATTGCCGCGTTCCTCAGCAGCGCGCTGTTTGTCGCGGCTTCTGCGGCCTGGCACCTGCTGCGCGGAAACAACACCCCCGCCATTCGCCGCATGTTCTCGATGGCGCTGTGGATGACGCTGATCGTCGCCCCCATTCAGGCGATGGTCGGGGATATGCATGGCCTCAACACCCTCAAGCATCAGCCGGCCAAAATTGCCGCTATCGAAGGCCACTGGGAAAACCCGCCCGGCGAGCCCACCCCGCTGCTGCTGTTTGGCTGGCCGGATATGGAGCAGGAGCGCACCCACTACGGGCTGGAGATCCCGGCGCTCGGCAGCCTGATCCTCACCCACAGTCTGGATAAGCAGGTTCCGGCGCTGAAGGAGTTCCCGAAAGAGGATCGCCCCAACTCTACCATCGTATTCTGGTCGTTCCGCATTATGGCCGGGCTGGGCATGCTGATGCTGCTGCTGGGTGCCGTCGCCCTGTGGCTGCGCTATAAGCAGCGGCTCTACCACTCCCGGCCGTTCCTGTGGTTTGCCCTGTTGATGGGGCCGTCGGGACTCATTGCCATTCTCGCCGGGTGGGTGACTACCGAGGTAGGCCGCCAGCCATGGGTGGTGTACGGGCTACAGCGCACTAAAGACGCGGTCTCCGCTCACGGCGACCTGCACATGAGCGTCAGCCTGCTGGCCTTTATCGTGGTCTACACCTCGGTGTTTGGCGTCGGCTACAGCTACATGGTGCGCCTGATTAAAAAGGGGCCGCAGGAAGAAGAGACCTTCCCGACCGAAAACGATGGACGCCCGGCACGCCCGCTCTCGGCTGCGAGCACTGAGTTTACTACCAAGGAGACACCATAATGGGAATCGATCTCTCGCTGATCTGGTTTGTGATTATCGTCTTCGCCACCCTGATGTACATTGTGATGGACGGCTTTGATCTCGGCATTGGCATTCTGTTTCCCGCGATTCAGGACGCGGACGATCGGGATGTGATGGTCAACAGCGTCGCCCCGGTGTGGGACGGGAACGAAACCTGGCTGGTGCTGGGCGGGGCCGCGCTGTTTGGCGCCTTTCCGCTGGCCTACGCGGTGATCATCGATGCCCTGACCATCCCGCTGACCTTGATGCTGATTGGGCTGATTTTCCGCGGCGTGGCGTTTGAGTTCCGTTTCAAGGCGACGCCCGCGCACCGCCCCTTCTGGGACAAAGCGTTTATTGGCGGCTCCCTGCTCGCCACCTTCACCCAGGGCGTGGTCGTGGGTGCGGTGATCAACGGTTTTCCGGTTTCAGGCCGCGCTTATGCAGGCGGGCCGTTCGACTGGTTCACGCCGTTCAACCTGTTCTGCGGCCTGGGGCTGGTGGTGGCCTATGCCTTTTTAGGCGCCACCTGGTTGGTGATGAAAAGCGAAAACCCACTGCAGAGCCGGATGCGACAGGTCTCTAAACGCCTGCTGCTTGCGCTGCTAGCGATTATCGCGGTTATCAGCCTCTGGACGCCGCTGGCGCATCCGGCCATCGCCGAGCGCTGGTTTAGCCTGCCAAACCTGTTCTTCCTGCTGCCGGTTCCGGTTCTGGTCACGGTTCTGGGCGTGTGGCAGTGGCGTAGCCTGAATAACCCGCACAGCCATCATCTGCCGTTTGTATTGACCCTCGGGTTAATCTTCCTGGGCTTTAGCGGGCTTGGGATCAGCATCTGGCCGCACATCATTCCACCGTCCATTACCTTATGGCAGGCCGCTGCGCCTGCCCAGAGTCAGGGCTTTATGCTGGTGGGGGCGCTGTTTATTATCCCGATCATCCTTGTCTACACTTTCTGGAGCTACTACGTTTTTCGCGGAAAAGTCCAGCCTGGGGAGGGCTATCACTGATGAATCAACCTGTCTGGAAACGCCTGATGTGGATGGTGATTATCTGGGGCGGCAGCGTGTTAACGCTGGCGCTGGTGGGGATGTTTTTCCGGGTGCTGATGACGGCGGCGGGGTTTAAATCTCACTGACCCTCACCCTAACCCTCTCCCTGAAAGGGAGAGGGGATAGTATGGTGCCCTTCTTACCGACGAATACTGACAAAACCTTTTCCGCGTTTGAATATTTGAATAATAACCTAACGTAACTGTTGGCATCATACCCCGTAAAAGTAACCAACCGGTGGCAAGATGTTTACAAGAGCGTTATCGATAATGTTGCTGGCCTGTGCGTTATTTTCGGGTCAGCTGATGGCAGGACACAAAGGGCACGAGTTTTTTTGGGTGAAGAACGTCGAGCAGCAGTTACGCCACGAGGCGGACAGCGATGAGCTGCGGGTAGCAGCAGAGGAGTCGGCTGACGGCTTGCGCGAACATCACCACTGGCAGAAGTCGCGCAAACCGGATACTCATTTTCGCTAATTAACTGCCTTTACGCTTCGGCAGCGTTTTCAGCAGATCGTCAGGGCTGACGGAGGCCACCACGCTGCCCGGCTGAGGCATTTTGAAGATATGGTTTTTCATCTTGCCGATGACGTGCATTTCGCACGGACGGCAGTCAAATTTCAGGGTTAACACCTCATCGCCATTCACCAGCTGCATCGGCGTCGCTTTCCAGCTTTTGATATTGCCCTTCGCCTGTTTCGGGCACAGGTTGAAGGCGAAGCGCAGGCAGTGCTTGGTGATCATCACCGGCACGTCGCCCTTCTCTTCATGGGCTTCATAGGCGGCGTCTATCAGCTCCACGCCGTAGCGCTGATAGAACGCCCGCGCTTTATGGTTGTAGACGTTCGCCAGGAACGAGAGATGCGTATCCGGGTAGACCGGCGGCGGCACGGAGACCGGTTTGCGGCTGCCGCGCGGGTAGTTTTCCAGACGCGCCGCGTCCAGCATCTCTGCCGTTTCACGACGGAACTGGTTCAGCAGGCTGTTAGGGACAAACAGCGCACCCGGCAGATTGACCTGAATATCACGCGCGTAATAGATGGTCTGGCCCAGTTTAGCGACACCGTCTTTCAGGTTGTTCAGCGCTTTTTCGGCGTTGTTCGCCACCTCAAACTGCCCGTCCAGGGTGTGAGTCACGCTGGTGCCGTCTTCGCTGGTCATGGTGAGGATCAGCTGCTCTTCCCAGCCGCCCAGCTCGATATCCACCGCAATGCGACGCTCGCTGGAGGTTTTCAGCAGCGCCTGCTGCCAGTTGTGGTCGAGGTTACGATTAAGCGCCGCATGCGGACGCGCTTTATACAGGTCGGCAGGCATCTCGTTCGGCCAGACGCGGTAGCGGTTTTCTGCGGTTTTTTCTACCGTATTGGCGCGGAAGCCGACCACTTCACGCTTGATCATCACGTTCAGACCGTCGCCGTTGGCCAGCGGTTCGGTCACTTCGACATCCAGATACTCTTTCGTCACCTTCAGCACTTCACCCACCGGCAGGCCGATAAACTTCGGTGAATCGAATGCGCCGATATCGTCTTTACGCGCGTTCACGAAGTAATCGGTGCTGCCGCGATGGAAGGTCTTGTCGGTGGACGGGATAAAGAAGTGCTCGGTGCGCCCGGCAGAGCTGCGCGCCAGACCGCCGCGATCCTCAATAATGGCATCGAGCATCTGACGGTAATGGGCGGTGATGTTCTTCACGTAGCTCATATCTTTGTAGCGCCCTTCAATCTTGAAGGACTGCACGCCCGCGTCGATCAGCGCGCCGAGGTTGGCGGTCTGGTCGTTGTCTTTCATCGACAGAAGGTGTTTTTCAAAAGCGACCACGCGGCCCTGATCGTCTTTCAGGGTGTACGGCAGACGACAGGCCTGGGAGCAATCACCGCGGTTGGCGCTGCGCCCGGTCTGGGCGTGGGAGATGTTGCACTGGCCGGAGTAAGCCACGCACAGGGCGCCGTGAATAAAGAACTCGATAGTGGCGTCGGTCGCCTGGCGGATGTCGCGGATCTGATTGAGGTTCAGCTCGCGGGCCAGCACGATCTGGGTAAAGCCCGCATCAGACAGGAATTTCGCTTTCTCTACGCTGCGGATATCGCACTGGGTGCTGGCGTGCAGCTCAATCGGCGGGATATCCATTTCGAGGACGCCCATATCCTGGACGATCAGCGCGTCGACGCCGGTCTGGTACAGATCGGTGATCAGGCGCTGCGCCGGTTCCAGTTCATCATCATGAAGAATGGTGTTCAGGGTCACGAACACTTTCGCCCCAAAACGGTGGGCGAACGGCACCAGGTCGGCGATATCGCGCAGGCTGTTGCTGGCATTATGGCGGGCGCCAAATCCAGGGCCGCCGATATAAACCGCATCGGCACCGTGAAGAATAGCTTCACGGGCAATGGCGGCGTCACGAGCCGGGCTTAAAAGTTCAAGATGATGGGATGGCAGGCGCATACTTCGTCGTTATCCGTTATGGTCAAAATGGCGGCTATTGTAGTCAGAAGTATGGGCCAGTGAAACAGTTTTGCGTGCCTTTAGCGGGGATAATGGATGAGTGAGTGAAAGTGCACCGTCTGGCCGCTGCTGTTGCGGTAGGCGTGCGGTTTATCCCCGGCAAATCGCAGGCCGGTATCGGGCATAAGGGTCTGCCAGACGCCGTCGATCTGCATCTCCAGTTCGCCGCTGATCACCACCACGTGTTCAATCACCCCCGCCTCGTGCGGCGTGGATTCGCTGAGCGCGCCGGGTGCCAGGGTTATGGAAAAATGATCGTACTTCAGCGCGTCATCCCATGGGAACAGCGGTTTCACCACCATCGCCTGCTGCTGGGGATCAAACACAGCCGGGTTCTCCGCTTCGGGGGTGATAAAGGTCGAGAACGGCACGTTAAGCCCGGTGGCAATTTTCCACAGCGTCGAAACCGTCGGGCTGGATTCGTTGCGTTCCACCTGGCCGAGCATCGCTTTCGACACCCCGGTCTCTTCTGCCAGCTTCGACAGGCTCCAGCCGCGCGCCTGACGCAGCGTTTTCAGTGTGATGGCAAGATGTTGTGTGATGTCCATGGTCCCTCCCGTTGCCGCGAGTGTAGCACTTGTATGCTATAACGCACAGTGCTACATTCACGGCTGTTATAACGCACAACGGAGTTCCCATGCGCGCATCCTCGCTCACCTTTCCCACCGTCCTGTCCGGCTTTGTCGCCGTGCTGGTGGGCTACGCCAGTTCCGCCGCCATTATCTGGCAGGCCGCCGCTGCCGCAGGTGCAACGGCACCGCAGATAGCAGGCTGGATGACCGCATTAGGGCTTGGTATGGGCATCAGCACCCTGGGGCTGTCGTGGTGGTATAAAGCCCCGGTGCTGACCGCCTGGTCGACGCCGGGTGCCGCCCTGCTGGCGACCAGCCTGCAGGGGGTGAGCCTGTCGGAAACTATCGGCATCTTTATCTTCGCCAATGCGTTAATCCTGATTTGCGGCGTCAGCGGCCTGTTCGCCCGGCTGATGAAGATCATCCCCCACTCGCTGGCGGCGGCGATGCTCGCCGGGGTGCTGCTGCGTTTTGGTTTGCAGGCCTTCAGTAACCTGGAGGGGCATCTACTGCTGTGCGGCAGCATGCTGCTGGCCTGGCTACTGACTAAAGCCTTTGCCCCGCGCTATGCCATTGTCGCCACCCTGCTGGTGGGCGGTGCGGTGGCGGCCCTGAACGGTGACGTTGTCACCGACAGGCTCACCTTCGCCGTGGTGATGCCAGAATTTATTGCCCCAACCTTTAATCTGACCACGCTTATCAGCATCGGTCTGCCCTTCTTCCTGGTGACCATGGCTTCGCAGAATGCGCCCGGGTTCGCCACGATGAAAGCCTCCGGCTATCCGGTGGCCGTCTCGCCGCTGATTATCGTCACCGGCGGGCTGGCGCTGCTGCTTTCGCCGTTCGGCGTGTACTCCATCTGTATCGCGGCCATCACCGCCGCCATCTGTCAGAGCCCGGACGCGCACCCGGATGCCAGCAAACGCTGGCTGGCCGCAGCGGCGGCAGGCGTGTTTTATCTGCTGGCGGGGATTTTCGGCGGCTCGATTAGCGGGCTGATGGCGGCCCTGCCGTTAAGCTGGATCCAGACCCTGGCGGGCCTGGCGCTGCTGGGCACTATCGGCGGCAGTCTGCACCAGGCGCTGCACAATGAAGCCGAGCGCGATGCGGCTATCGTGACCTTTCTGCTCACCGCCAGCGGGGCAACGCTTGCGGGGATTGGTTCGGCGTTCTGGGGATTAGTGGCGGGCGGCGTCTGCTACGCCCTGCTGTTACGCACTCGCCGCGCGTAGCTGGGACGGCGTAAGCCCTGTCGCGGCGCGAAAGCGGTTGCTGAAATGGCTGGCGGAGCTGAACCCGCAGGCCAGCGCAATATCGGTAAGCGGCTGACGGGTGCTGCGGACCAGGGTTTTGGCCTTCTCCATCCGCCGCTGCATCACATACTGGTGCGGGGCCATCTGCATCGACTGACGGAACATGCGGGCAAAGTGAAACTCACTCAGGCTCGCCTGCGCCGCCAGATCCGCCAGGGTCAGCGGCTGGGCCAGATTCTCTTCGATAAACGCCAGCACGTTGCGCAGCACGAACGGCGACAGCCCGCCGGTAACGGTCGGCAACGCCCACTGAACGTTGCTGTAGTGCTGCACCAGATGGGTCAGGAGCAGCGTCGAGGCGGTGCTCAGCGTCAGCTGATTGGCAGACTGCTGCCAGTCGCAGCCAAGGATAAAATGACGGTACAGAGCGGTAATGCTGGCGTCATCGCCAAACAGATTTTCGTCGAGGGTAAAGCTGTACGGGCTTTTGTCCCATACCTGCTCCCCCACGTTGCGCAGGTGATCGTCGGTACAGTAGAGATGCACAAATGACAGATCGTCGCGAATATCCCAAGTGGACTCGCTCTCTTTCGGCATCAGACAAAAACGATCCGGCCCGCCGCCGTTTTTCCAGCCTGCGGTGGTTTTGTGATAGCTCTCGTAACCGTCGGCGATATAAAGGCTCAGCGTGTGGTGATCGCAATATTGCGTAATGGTGTCACGTTTATTTGACCAGGCCGCCAGCTGGATCCCTGAATTCAGCGCCACGGCATTATGTAATACCGCTTTATGCTTGCGCAGATTTTCAAAGGCACCGTAGGTCTCAGCCATAACCACTCACACACTGTTAATAAGAATTAACAAGTCTAAAAAGATCTGCCCTTCAGTGCCAGTCCTCTTCTGCCTGCGTCAGGAAAAAAGCGCAAGAATATGCAAGTCCGCCGCAAGTCCGTGAAAGAAGGCATGAGCCTCTGTCGCCATACTGAGCGCAGACTTTGCTGAGAAGAGAAATAAGATGAACGCATTTTTGTACGCGCTGGTTGTTGTTATCTGGGGAACCACCTGGATTGCCATTTTCCTGCAACAGGGGCCGGTCCCCGCGCCGGTCTCTATTTTCTGGCGCTTTGCCGTCGCCACCGCCACCATTATGACGGTGCTGCTGATACTGCGACGCCTGCGCCCGCTTGCCTTACGTGACCACCTGTTTTGCGGCCTGCAGGGGTGCTGCGTCTTCTGCTTTAACTTCTGGTGTTTTTACACCGCCGCGGCCTATATCAATACCGGACTGGAGTCGGTGATTTTCTCAATGGCAGTGCTGTATAACGCCCTGAACAGCTTCCTCTTTTTTGGTCAGCGCCCGCCTGCCCGCTTTTATCTGGCGGCGGCGCTTGGGCTGCTCGGCATTATTACCCTGTTCTGGAACGACCTGCTGGCCAGCGGCTGGAGCGCCGGTCTGCTGTTCGGGATTGCTCTGTCGGCGCTGGGCACCTACGGTTTCTCGCTCGGGAATATGATCAGCCTGCGCCACCAGCGCAAGGGGCTGGAAACTATGACCACCAACGCCTGGGCGATGCTGTACGGCACCCTGGTGATGGGGGCGATTGCGCTGATCCGCGGGGATGACTTTACGCCGGTCTGGTCGGTGAGCTATATGGGCGCGCTGCTCTATCTGGCGCTGTTTGGCTCGGTGATCGCCTTTGGCGCGTACTTCACGCTGGTAGGAAGAATTGGCGCGGGCAAGGCTGCATACAGCACGTTGCTCTTTCCGCTGGTGGCGCTCTCATTTTCGACGATGTACGAGGGATATGTCTGGCACAGTAACGGGATTGCGGGGTTACTGCTGATTTTAACGGGGAATCTGGTGATGTTTGCCCGACCGGAGAACTGGTTCAGACGTCTGAGAACGGCATAAAAAAACGGCCTGCGCAATGCAGGCCGTTTTTGTGTTACTGGGTTTTATGCACATCAAACATGGTGGCATCGGTCGCCATGTCATCCACAACCTGTTTCAGGGTCGCGAAGGTCATCGGCGTGCTTTCGTTATTCAGCTCTTTACCTTCACCCTTACGCACTACTTTCATGACCGGTTTGTTGGTCTTAGCGTCAATCAGCTCGCCTTCAAAGTAGAGGTGGGTATCCATGGTACGGTGACCCGTTGCCATCTGCGTACCGGCAACGACCAGCGCAACAGGGACAACTTCATAGAACTGCAGGCCTTCTTTCTGCGAGCTAACACCGGTAATAGCACCACGGAAGATCAGGCTACGTGGGCCCGGCGTCGCCACGATTGGCTTACGCTGGCCAATCGCGTTTTTCATTTTATCGTTGGTGTAGTTCAACAGTTCATCCAGCGTACGCTGACCGATCTGGGTGGTTGGCTTCGGCGCCGGATAATAGGTGATGTGGTTCCAGACAATGCTGTCGTAATTCGCTTCGTTATATGACGGATCAACCCAGCGAAGCGTCGGTTTACCCGTTGCTGACGTGGTTGATTTCAAACCGGAGTAATCTTTTAAAAAGCCTGAATATTTATCGGGCTCTGCCACTTTTGACGCACAACCCGCCAGCAGCAACAGGCCGGAAAGCGCGGCAACTTTAAATAAAGTATTAGTACGCATGGGTGTATCCCTGTGAAGTGCAAATATGCAATTGAAGTTATAGCAAATGTTTGCTGAAAAAAAAGTGACAAAAAATGAGGGAGGCAGCATAAATAAGAAAAAGACTGCCCGTAACCATTACGGGCAGCGTTAAATGATTATTTTATATCCACTTGCCAGAATAAATGCTTACCGAACGGGTCAATTTCGTAGCCTGTGACTTCTTTGCGTACAGGCTCAAAAATAGTTGAGTGCGCAATCATTACCGCCGGCATTTGATCGTGCATCATTTGCTGCGCCTGTTTATATAGCGCGACGCGTTTATCGTGATCGGTAATAGATTTAGCCTCGGCAATAATTTTATCAAAAGGTTGATAACACCATTTTGCGGAATTAGAACCGCCGTTGGCTGAGGTGCAGGTAAAGAGCGGACCAAAGAAGTTATCCGGATCGCCCGTTGCCGTGGTCCAGCCCATCAGCGCCGCCTGGTGTTCGCCCCCCTTCACGCGCTTGAGGTATTCTCCCCACTCGTAGGTGACGACTTTGGTCTGCACGCCAATTTTCGCCCAGTCGGCCTGAATCATCTCGGCCATGCGTTTGGCATTCGGGTTGTACGGACGCTGCACCGGCATTGCCCACAGGTCGATGGTCATCCCGTTGGCAAAACCGGCCTCTTTCAGCAGGGCTTTGGCTTTTTCAGGATCGTAATCGTAGTCTTTCAGCTCGCTGTAGGCACTCCACACGCCCGGCGGCAGCAGGTTTTTCGCCGCCGTACCGGTGCCCTGGAATACCGCCTCAATGATGGCCGGTTTATTTATGGCCATCGCCAGCGCCTGGCGCACTTTGACGTTATCCAACGGCGGTTTCTGGGTGTTAAATGACAGGAAGCCGGTATTCAGCCCCGCCTTGCTCATCAGATTAAGATCTTTGTTCGCCTTCATCCGCGGCAGATCGGCGGGATTAGGGAACGGCATCACCTGGCACTCGTTTTTCTCAAGCTTGGCGAAGCGCACCGACGCATCCGGCACGATGGTAAACACCAGACGATCCAGCTTCGCCTTGCCCTGCCAGTACTCCGGGAACGCCGTGAACAGAATGCGCGAGTCTTTCTGGTATTTCGCAAGCTTAAACGGCCCGGTGCCAATCGGCTCCATATCCACCTTCTCTGGCGTGCCGGCTTTGAGCATCGCGTCCGCATACTCGGCGGAAAGGATCGACGCAAAGTACCAGGCCAGGTCCGGGACAAACGGCGCTTCCGGGTGGGCCAGGGTGAAGCGCACCGTGTGTTCGTCCACTTTATCGATGGCGGTGATCAGCTTGCCGAATTCCAGGCTTTCGAAATTCGAGTAGTTGCCGTTAGAGACGTTGTGATACGGATGCTTAGGGTCTTTCTGCCGCATGAAGGAGAAAATCACATCATCGGCATTAAAGTCGCGCGTCGGGGTGAAGAGCTTGTTGCTCTGGAACTTCACCCCTTTGCGCAGATGGAAGGTATAGACCTTGCCGTCCTCGCTCACGTCCCAGCTTTCGGCCAGGCTCGGCACCAGATCGGTGGTGCCCGGGGTAAAATCCACCAGCCGGTTGTACACCGGCACGGCGCTGGCATCCACGCTGGTGCCAGAAGTATAGAGCTGCGGGTTAAAGTTCTCCGGCGATCCTTCGGAACAATAGACCAGCGTTTTAGCGGCAACGGTGGAACTGACCGTCAGTGCAGCTACGGTTAGCGCCAGTTTTGTGAGGTTGCTTTTCATCGCGTTTTCCTGTCTTTTAATTTGACGGCTAATGAATTTTTGTCGTGCCGAACCATAAATATCATTAAAGTGATTTTGCAAACACCTGATAACTCAAATAAAGAAGGATCCACCATGGCTTCTGCGCTCGCCAGACAATTAACCCAACGCTTCTTTCGCTACCTGGCCGTCACCAGCCAGAGCGATCCGAAGGTGAAAACTCTGCCCTCCACACCCGGCCAGCACGAGATGGCGCGAATGCTGGCGGCAGAGCTGCAAACGCTGGGCTTGTCGGATATCGTCATTGACGAATTTGCCACCGTTACCGCGGTGAAAAAGGGGAATGTGCCGGGCGCGCCGCGGATCGGTTTTATCACCCATATCGATACCGTCGACGTGGGATTGTCACCAGACATTAATCCGCAGATCCTGACATTTACAGGCGATGATCTCTGTCTCAACGCCGAAAAAGAGATCTGGCTGAAGGTCAGCGAGCACCCGGAAATTCTGGCCTACCCCAATGAAGAGATCATCTTCAGCGACGGCACCAGCGTGCTGGGCGCCGACAACAAATCGGCGGTGACCGTGGTGATGACGGTGCTGGAAAACCTCACCGCTGAGCACAAACATGGCGATATCGTGGTGGCTTTTGTGCCGGATGAAGAGATTGGTCTGTGCGGGGCGAAGGCGCTGGATCTGAAGCGTTTTGACGTCGATTTCGCCTGGACCATCGACTGCTGCGAGCTCGGGGAGATTGTCTATGAGAACTTCAACGCGGCGGCGGCGGAAATTCGCTTTACCGGCGTGACGGCGCATCCAATGTCGGCCAAAGGGGTGCTGGTGAACCCGCTTCTGATGGCGACGGATTACATCAGCCACTTCGATCGCCTGCAAACGCCGGAGCACACCGAGGGCCGCGAAGGCTATATCTGGTTTAACGGCATTCAGGCCGGGCAAAACGAGGCGCTGCTGAAGGCGAGCATTCGTGATTTTGATCGCGACAGTTTCGCCGCTCGCAAGGCGCAGATTGGCGACGTGGCAGAGAAGATCGCCGCCCAGCACCCAACGGCTAAGGTGAGCTGGCACATCGAAGATACCTACAGCAACATCAGCAACGCGGTGGGCGAAGATCGCCGGGCGATTGACCTGATGTTTGAGGCGATGGAAAGTTTAGGCATCACCCCAAAACCGACCCCGATGCGCGGCGGCACCGACGGCGCGGCGCTGTCGGCGAAAGGGCTGTTAACCCCGAACTTCTTCACCGGAGCCCACAACTTCCACTCGAAGTTTGAATTTTTACCGCTGAAGTCGTTTGAGGCGTCGTATAACACCGCGCTACAGATTTGCCTGCTGGCGGCGCGTTAAGCCGGGTGGCGGCTGCGCCTTACCCGGCCTACAACGGCACTCACCCGTAGGCCCGTGCAAGCCTAGCGCCGCCGGGCAATGCCCGTTAAGCCGGTTTACGCGCCAGAAGCGTGGCAAAACGCAGCTTGATGCGGTTTCCCTGGGCGTCGGTGCGGTGTAACTCGCCGACGTCTTCGTTATATTTCAGCTGCTCCCAGCCCGCATAGTATTGGCTCAGTTCGCCGGTTTTAAACGCAAACGGGAAGCCCACGTTGCACGGATAATCTTCGGTATCCATTGCCGCCACAATCAGGTTATAGCCGCCGGGTTTGGTGCAGCGCTGCATATTGTCGATCAGGCCCGGAATAGTTTCTGACTGCAGGAACATCAGCACCACGGTGGAGAGAATAAAATCGTATTCACCGTCGAAGCGCAGGCTGTTGAGATCCTGAATCGCCGTCTGCAGGTTAGTGATGCCCTCTTTCGCCTTGATGCTCTCGATATTCTCGATGCTCATAGGGTTCTTATCCCACGCGGTCACGTCGTAGCCGTTGGCAGCCAGGTAGAGGCTGTTACGTCCGTTGCCACAGCCGAGATCCAGCGTTTTGCCCGGCTTAACAATCCCGGCGCTGTACAGCACTTCTGAGTGGGTGCGGGTCAGGCCATATTTTTCGGTGAAGTAGTTCTCATCAAACACAGTCATTCTTTTTCCTCAGCTTGCATAAGCGTTGCTTTGTCTGCACGAACCAGTAGTTTTCCCTGCATCAACAGGATAAAGGTTCGCACCAGTAATAGCGCAATGATGGCATTGGTAAATATAAACAGCGGGATGGCGATGGCGTGGAAGAATCCGGACGGGCTGCTCTGCCCCAGATGTAGACCGGTTGTGGCCAGCGCCGACACGCCGAACGAAAAGCTCCAGAACGACGCATTAAACGGCTGCACTAGATACCAGGGCATCAGCCGCAGAGTAAACAGCAGCTGCAGCAGGCCGTATCCGAACAGCATTATGGCGAAGGTATCCGCTTCTCCGCCGTTCACGCTGAACCAGGCGCTACAGGCCACCAGCGCCGGTGCCAGCTGAATACCGAGGGATGAACGCATCGGCGCAGGCAGTTCCCCCGCGCTGCGCAGGCGCTGCAAAATCACCGGTTCAAGGCTCAGCCAGGAGAAGACTCCCGCGCCGAGAAACACCAGCCCGGCATCGTGAAAACCCAACGCGCCGCAGGCCATGGCGCTGATAAAGTTGTTCGCTACCGTCGGCAGATAGAGACCCGGCGTCGTCGCCTCCTCCGGATGTTTGCCGCGCCACAGCCCGGCGGACTGCCACGCCGCATAGCTCAGCTGAACCACCACGCCCACGCTAAACAGGCATAGCGCCAGCGGGCGATACCAGGGCACAAAGCCAATCGCCACCAGCATCGTGGTGGCAGGAAACAGGCTGACAAAACTGCTCATCACCGGATGACGCATCTCCGCCAGCACGCTCCCCGGAAAACGCACCAGACGGGTGATAAACGCCACGGTTAACAGCAGCCAGATAACCATCGCCAGCGAGACCAGGATCTCGCCCGGCCAGTGCGATACCGGCCAGATCGTGCTGGCGTAACGCCAGGCAAAGCCCATACCGATGGTCCCCAGCACCATGCCGTAGTAGCCAGCGGGCAAGTTCAGAACGCGTTCAGTGGATTGAGTCTTATACATTTATTTTAAGGTATAAAATATATTTGAAATGCTAGTTTAAAGCGTTTCATTTGCGGATGCCACTCTTTCGATCAACGTAAACTTTGCTACGTTTAGTGAAGAGGACAACGGCGGGCACAGTGATGAATAAATATCGACTCAGCGATGAGAGCCGTCTGCACCACTGGCAGGACGGCGAGACCAGAACAGCGGTAAAAGTGCGTCAGATTATCGCCGCGCGGGATTTTAGCGATGTAAAAAGCGGCACGCGGGGCGGCTGGGTTGATGACGAATCGGCCTTGTCACACGAGCACGACTGCTGGATCTATGACGAGAACAGCGTGGTCTTTGCCGGAGCCCGGGTGAGCGGCAACGCGCGTATCACCCAGCCCTGCGTCATCAGCCATCAGGCATCAGTGGGCGATAACGTCTGGGTGGATGGGGCGCAGATCAGCCACGGCGCACGAATAAGTGACAACGTCACCATTCAGTCATCAGTGGTGCGCGGGGAGTGCCACCTTTTCGACAATGCCCGGGTGCTGCACAACAGCATGGTGATTGCCGCCAAAGGCCTCACCCCGGACCATGAGCAGATCCTAAGGATCTTCGGCGAGGCCACGGTCAGCCAGTCGCGGGTGGTGCATCAGGCGCAGATCTACGGTAACGCCATCGTCAGTTACGCCTTTGTCGAGCATCGCGCCGAAGTGTTTGAGAACGCGTTAATCGAAGGCAACGAGGTGAATAACGTCTGGGTGTGCGACTGCGCCAAAGTATACGGCAACGCGCGCCTGCTCGCCGGGCTGGAGGACGATGCCATCCCCACCCTGCGTTACAGCTCCCAGGTGGCGGAAAATGCGCTGGTTGAGGGCAACTGCGTCATCAAACACCATGTCCTGATTGGCGGCGAGGCCTGGCTCCGCGGCGGGCCAATCCTGATTGATGACAAAGTGGTGATCCAGGGCCGGGCGCGGATTCAGGGTGAAGTGCTGATCGAACATCATATTGAAATTACCGATGATGCGGTGATCGAGGCATTTGACGGGGAGATGATTCACCTGCGCGGTGCGAAGGTGATTAACGGCGCGCAGCGCATCACGCGCACGCCGCTGCTCGGGGCATTATGAAGCGCTGATACGGGCGTAGATGTTCTGGTCGTCATAATTCCCGTTGAGGAACTCAGCCTCTTTCAGGCACCCCTCCAGCACGAAGCCGTTGCGCTGCGCCACCTGATTGCTGGCGGCGTTGTCGACGCGGCACTTGATGACGAAGCGGCGGATCTCCCCACGCGAGGCGTAGTAGTCAATAAACGCCTCCAGCGCCCGGGACAAAATCCCCTGCCCCTGATGAGCTTCATCCAGCCAGTAGCCGATATAGCCTGTCTTGTTCAGCGGCTCGATGGCGTTAAACGACAGCACCCCCACCAGCGCGTTATCGTTAAAGATCAGGAACATTTTGGCGTAACCGCGCTGGTGCAGCATCTGGTTGCTCAGGATGTTCTGCCGGGTATCGTTCTCCGTGCCGACAAACTGCGGCCAGTTGAGGTAGTCCTGCAGATATGCCCGGTTTTTGACCACCAGATTGTGCAGTTCGGTAGTGTAACGTTCGTCGGCGGCGCGCAGTTCGATATGCGCGGTGACGGGGATAATTTCTTCTTCGTTAGTGGTGTTCATCAGTCAGCCTTTGTAGGCCGGGTAAGGCGTAGCCGCCACCCGGCGTGAACACGGACCCTGCGGTCTGCAATGCCGGGCGGCGCGTGCGCTTGCCCGGCCTACGGTTTATCGCATTACGCGGTCATCAACGTACTGGCGTTTATCCGGCGCAGGCGGGAAGTAGTGATACAGCCAGGTCTCGCTAATTGCTTCACCCTGGCAGCGCAGGAACATACGCATATCCACCGTATCGGTCGAATCGCTGGTCGGATACCAGTCAAACAGAATGCGGTATCCGTCGAACGGCTCCACGTACAAAATTTCAATCTGCTTCGCTTCGCCGCTGGACAGGGTGATCACCGGCTCGATCCCTTTCGGGGCCGCCGCTTTCAGATCGCCGCCAACAAAATCAACCGCAAAACGGCGCGCCCAGACTTTCGGGTAGTTCTCGCCCGGGGCCCAGCCTTCCGGGAAGCCGCCCATGCCGGTACGGGTAGCCATCACGTTTGCCAGCGGGGAACGCACCGGCGGTTTCGCGCTCCAGTAAAGACGATACTGGAAGTCCAGCTTGTCGCCCGCCTTCACCGGTTTTTCCGGCTGCCAGAAGCAGACCACGTTATCCAGCGTTTCACCGGTGGTTGGGATCTCCATCAGGCTCACGGTGCCTTTACCCCACTGGTTACGCGGCTCAACCCACAGGCTTGGGCGCTTGTTGTACCAGCCCATAATGTCCTGATAGTGCGAGAAGTCGCGATCGAGCTGTAACAGACCAAAACCTTTCGGGTTTTTGTCGGTATAGGCGTTGAACTGCAGCTTTTGCGGGTTATTCAGCGGACGGCAAATCCACTCCCCGTTGCCGCGCCACATCGCCAGACGGTCGGAGTCGTGGATCTGCGGGTGAATGGTGTCGCACATGCGGCGTTCGTTGTTGCCGCAGGCGAACATGCTGGTCATCGGCGAGATCCCCAGCTGCTGGATGTCCTTGCGGGCATACAGGTGGTTTTCGACGTCCATGATCACCTGGGTCTTCTCGCAGTGGATCACGAACTTATAGGCACCGGTGATGCTCGGGCTGTCGAGCAGGGTGTAGACCGTGAAGGTGGTCGCGCCCGGTTTCACGGTTTCAAACCAGAACGAGGTGAAATCAGGGAACTCTTCAGTGCTGTCGGCGTAGGTGTTCAGCGCCAGGCCGCGGGCGGAGAGTCCGTACTGGTAGGTGTCATCCACCGCGCGGAAGTAGCTGGCGCCGAGAAACGAGACGATATCGCGACGCGCCAGCTCCGGGGATTTAAAGGCGCGGAAACCGGCAAAACCTAAATCGCTCTGGCCTTCCAGCTGCTTCGTATCAACGCCCGCGTCGTGGTAGTTGAACAGCTCAGGGCGGAAGTGGATCTCGCGCGCCTGGGAGGTCTGGTTGTCCAGCGAGAACATGCGCACCCGACGGCGGAAGCCCATCCCGACGTGGAAGAACTGCACGTCAAGCTGGCGGTTTTCGATGTTGTTCCACAGCGACTGCTTTGCGTCGTACTGGATGCTGTTGTAAGCCTGCGGCGTCAGCGTTGCCAGGGTTTCAGGCAGAGGACGCGGCGCACCGCCCCACGGTGTTTGCGCCAGGTCGTGCGCCATGGATTGCAGCACAGAAAAGTCGAAACGGCGGCTCGACCCGTCCGCGATATCCGATTCAGCCGCATGGGCCGCCTGGGAAAAGAGTGCGGAAAGTCCGGAGGTCCCGCTCACTGCGGCTACGGCCAGAGAGCCTTTTAAAAAACGTCTGCGATTCATGCCTGGAAAAACGTCCTTATGGTCGTGGGTAGTGGGTTTCGCTTACGGCGAAACAACGGCAAGAAAGAACATCATTAAAGGGGCACAGCCTAAACAAAAACGGTTAAGAATCCAATTATTGACAGGCGAGAATATGAACAAAGCGTGAAAGATTTTTCTGTCGAGGGGAATTGCCTGAAACGCGGGTAAAGAAAAGTATATACCCTAAATAATTCGAGTTGCATGAAGGCGGCGACGCAGCGAATCCCCAGGAGCTTACTAAAGTAAGTGACTGGGGTGAGCGAGGAAAGCCAACGCACAGGCAACTTGAAGTATGACGGGTATAAAAAAGCCCCTGCCGGACATCAACGCCAGGGGTTAAACGATCAGATGTTTATTATTTTACGCTGACATCGATGCCCGGGAAGTACTTCTTCGCCAGCTTGTCGATGGTGCCGTCAGCGCGGACTTTATCAATCGCAGCATCAAGCTGTTTTTTCGTGGCCTCATCGCCTTTACGCAGGCCATAGCCGATCCCGCTGCCGAGGATGGTGTCATCCGACACCGGCTTGCCGATAAAGCCGAAGCCCTTGCCCTGCGGCTTGCTCAGGAAGCCAGCCTGCCCGGCGGCGGACATGACCAGCGAGGCGTCGATACGGCCATTGAGCAGATCGCCCCAGGCCATGTTCTGATCTTTATACGACACCACGGTGACACCCTGCTTCTCCCAGTGCTCTTTGGCGTAGGTTTCCTGAATAGAGCCCTGCAACACGCCAATGGTTTTACCCTTCAGCCCTTCCGGCGTGGCGTCAACCACGTTGCCGGTCTTGCCCACCAGCTGGGACGGGATCCGGTAGATCGGCTGGGTAAAGTCGATGCTCTGGCGACGCTGCTCAGTAATGTTCATTGCCGAGTTGATGGCGTCGAATTTCTTCGCTACCAGCCCCGGGATCAGCGCGTCGAAGGAGGTTTCGACCCAGCTGCATTTCAGCGACGCCGCCGCGCAAATCGCGTTGCCCAGCTCAATATCAAACCCTTCCAGCTCACCGGAAGAGTTGCGGCTCTCAAAGGGCGGATACTCGGCTTCAACGCCATAACGTAATTCGGTTGCGGCAAAAGAGGAAAACGAACACAGCAACCCCAGGCCGACAACGAAGGCTTTTAATTTCATGACTGAACTCCTTAGCGTGGTTTTACCCGACACAGGGCCTGCGCACCTGCCCGTAATGTCGCCTCATCTTTCGCAAAAGAGAGACGGATTAATTTGTTATCTGTCCCGTCGGTATAGAACGCCGAAAGCGGGATTGTGGCAACACCGTAGTCAACAATCAGCCGCTTCACCAGTTCGCTGTCGCGTTCATCGCTGAAGTGGCTGTAATCCGCCAGCAGGAAGAACGAGCCTGCGCTCGGCAGCAGGCGGAACGGGGAATCGGCCAGCAGGTTGACCAGCAGATCGCGTTTGCGCTGGTAGAACGACGCCAGCGACAGCCAGGTTTGCGGATCGGCCATATGTTCGGCAAACGCGTACTGCATAGGAGTATCGGCAGAGAACATCAAAAACTGATGGATTTTGCAGATCTCAACCATCAGCTGCGCCGGGGCGACGCAGTAGCCGACGCGCCAGCCAGTGACGTGGTAGGTTTTACCAAACGACGAGACGATGACGCTGCGCTCAGCCAGCCCCGAATGGGTCGCCATGCCGTGATGCGGTACGTCGTCGAACACCACGTGCTCGTACACTTCGTCAGAGAGAATAATAATGTCGGTGTTACGGGTGATCGCCGCGAGCTGTTCCAGATCGTCGGCCGAGAAGACCTGTCCGCTCGGGTTATGCGGCGTGTTGACGATGATCATCCGGGTGCGCGAGGTAATGGCGGCGCGCACTTCATCCCAGTTCACCGCGAAATCCGGCACCGTCAGCTTGATGGCGATCGGCGTTGCGCCTTGCAAACGCACAATCGGCGCGTAGCTGTCGAACGACGGTTCAAAGTAGATCACTTCGTCGCCGGGATGCACCAGGCCGCTGATGGCCGAGTAGAGCCCTTCGCTGGCGCTGGCGGTGACAAGTACCTCGCTGGCCGGATCGTACTGCGTGCCGTACAGCGAGGCGATTTTATCAGCGATGCGCTCCTTCAGCGGCGTCAGCCCGGTCATCGACGCGTACTGGTTGTGGCCCGCCTGCATGGCTCGGTGGACGCCGGCTACCAGCGCGGGGTCGCAGTCGAAGTTCGGCGCGCCCTGAGAAAGGTTGATGGCATTGTGCTCAGCGGAAAGCTGACCGATAACGGTAAAAATGGTGGTGCCAACGTCCGGCAGTTTGGAACGGGTTTGTATCGGAGTGCGCAGCGTCATCTTTAATCCCCCTGGTGGATAGTGCATAACTATTCAACCTGAAGGCTATTGTGGCGACAATCGAATTGTTGTCATAATAGCCATGACAAAAACTCATACCTGGAGGTTCTGTGTCGCATCGCGCGTTCCCGCTTACTGCCGTTGAGGCGTTTATTGTTACCGCCCGGCACCTGAATCTGACCCATGCGGCAATAGAGATGTGCCTGACCCAGGGGGCCGTGAGCCGCAAGATCGCCGCCCTTGAAGGCTGGTTCGGTTTTCCGCTGTTTGAGCGCCACGCCCGCGGGCTGCGCCTCTCCTCCCAGGGCAGCGCTTTGCTGCCGGATCTGCGCGCCTCGTATGAACAGGTTCTGACGGTGGCGGACCAGGCCCGGGCGCAGCAAACCGTGGTGCGCCTGAAAGTGCCCACCTGCGCCATGCGCTGGCTGGTGCCGCGACTGCTGCAGGTGGAGCGCGAGCAGCCCGAGTTGCAGATTGCGCTCACCACCACCAACGATCACAGCGTGAATTTCAAAACCGAATCCTACGACGCGGCCATTGTTTTTGGCACCCACCTGAGCGCGGGAGATCTGCTGTTCGAGGAGGCCTTAACCCCGGTGATCAGCCCGTTACGCCAGGGCTCAGCGGTGGAGTCATTGACCTTTTTGCATCCGACGCGGGATAAAACCGACTGGTCGCTGTGGCTGGAAAAACAGGCCGTGCAGTCGCCTGTCATGCACAAAAATCAACACTTCGACACCATGGATCTGGCGATCACCGCCGCCATCCAGGGGCTCGGCGTGGCGATTGCCGACGAGACGCTGGTGGCGGAAGATATCCGCGCCGGGCGGCTGGTGCGGCCTTACGCCAGCAGTATCAAAACCGGCGCCAGCTACCGGCTGGTGCTGCGGGAGTCTCGCGGCAAAGCGGCGGGGCTGGCCGCCTTTCGCGAATGCCTGCTTAATCCAGGCTGACGTGGTGCTTCATTACCCGTTTGAACAGCGCCATGCGGGCGCGCATAAATCGATTTTCAAGCTTAAAACCCGCATGTTTATTCACTCCAATGCGTAGCAGCACGTCCCGCCCGTGGTGACAGGCAGGCCAGCGCGTCGGGCCATTCAGCGTGTCGCACTGCCGGCTGGCATGGCGGGCGAAGTTGACCCAGTAATCGGCAACCTGAGCGGAAAACGCCAGGTCGTTGGCATTCACATACTGTCGGGCGGGCTCGGCGAGGGTGAGCGTATCAAACACGTAAGGCACCTCGTTGCCATGCCACGCCCCGTTGGCGTAGGTGGCGTGCTCGGCTTCAGCCACATAGTCAAACCAGTAGCGCCAGCACGGCTCCCCTACCCGCCGCTGGGCCTGCATCACCACAAACCCCAGGGTGGTGAAGGCCATATCGCGGCACACCTGACGCCCCAGCTCGGTGTCGTCTTTAATGCCGGGATAGAGCAGCTTTATTAATCCTAACCCCAGCCGCCGCTCCCGGCGCAGCTTCTGGATCTGCCCGGCGAGATCGACGCCAAACACCGCCATCACGCTCGCCTCATCGCTGTTCGAGCCAACCATGATCGGCACAGGATGCTGGCGCGCGGCAAAAAAGACCTCCAGCATCGGCTCGGGCAGTACGCAATCTCCGACTATCGGGGCCGGGCCCACGTTGAGGGGTGCCGTCAGCGGCCAGAGCGCCTCGGCCGGGATCGCCCGCAGCTGCTCAGCGGTGGCATCCTCAAGACCAAAATGGGCCGCCAGCGCCTCGCCCTTGCTGAGTGCCTGCTCCCGGGGGGTATCCGGCAGGGTGTAGCCGCTCTGGATTATCGCCTTATGGAACAGCCCCTTAGCCAGCGGCGAAGCCAGTAACGACAGCACGCTGCGCGCCCCGGCAGACTCGCCAAACAGGGTGACGTTCTCCGGGTCGCCGCCAAAGCGGGCGATGTTGTCCCGCACCCACTCCAGGGCGGCCATCTGATCGAGCAGAGCAAAGTTATGCACCACCCGCTCCTCTTCTCCCGCCAGCGCCGGATGGGCAAAAAAGCCCAGATGGCCAAGCCGGTAGTTGAGGGTGACGATCACCGCCCCGCGCTGCGCCAACGCTTTGCCGTCGTAGGGCGGCAGCCCGCCAGCGCCAATGGTAAAGCCCCCGCCGTGCAGCCAGACCATCACCGGCAGCGGCGCGGCGCGCTCCACCGGCGACCAGACGTTCAGGTAGAGGCAATCCTCCGAGAAGCGGCCCGGATCGCCCCCGCCCAGCTGCTGACAGTACTCACTGCTCTGCCAGCTCGACGGCGAAAAAGCGGTGGCCTGACGCACGCCCTGCCAGCTCGCCACCGGCTGCGGCGAACGCCAGCGTAACGCGCCCACCGGCGGGGCAGCATAGGGAATGGCGCGCCAGACCTGCACATCGCCATCGGTTATGCCGCTAATATCGCCGTGGCGCGTGGTCACTATCGGGGAAGAGACGTTGTCCATATCGATCTTCAGTTAATGTCACATCCCCGCAGAGTACCGTTTTCAGAGCAAACCGCAACGTCGCTTGCTGCGCTCTTCCGCCTCCTGGTAGAGAGTGAACTCGTCCAGCACCGGGCAACCCAGCGCTTCTTCAAAGGCATCGCGGCTGGCGTTGCCGTGGCTGCGGGCCTGGGTTTCGTTGCCAAGATTCGACTGGAAGATCCCCGCGGCGCTCACCGGGAGGAAATCCTCATAGGTGATGGGCTGAGCGACCACCCAGCCACGCTCGATCAGCGGCTGCGGATCGTCGCCGGGGCCAAAGGCCTGGCGGTGCGCCTCTCCGGCGGGCGTCAGGCGATAGCGGAACCACGCCAGCCCCTGACGGCGCAGGAAGATATCGCTGTCGGGAAATGCCTGGAAGACCTCCTGCAGGTGCAGCTGATGGGTCAGGTTATCCTTGCCGGTACCGGCCTCCGCCAGCAGACGATCGTAGAGGTCTCGCCCTTTCGGGGTTAACGCCACCCCGCGCTGTTCAATCTCGCCAAAGCGCGCGGTATGGGTGCCCCGCTGTTCTCCTGCAAACAGCACCGGCTCCTCCAGCGCCTTGAAGCTGGTCTGGCGCAGCAGCAGAGGCGTCTCCCGGCGCGGCGGCCCTTCGATCAGCATCTTCGGTTCAATACCGTATTCGGGCATCAACGCCTGCACCCGGTCGATATCCAGCGTGCGCGGCGTCAGGTGGTTGATGTGGCAGCCGGGGAAGCAGACCACGTCGGCAATCAACCGGTGTTCATTGTGTAGCGCCTGGTAGGTGTCGTGATCCACCGTGGCGTGGCGATGCCAGCGGAAGGTCTCCAGCGCTTCCTTAACAAACTCTTCGGCCTGCGCCGGGGTAAACGCCCCTTCCGCCTCGTACAGGTCGATCAGTTCCAGGCAGCGGGGGGTGAAGATGTTGCGCCGGGCGAGGATCTCCGCCGCTTTCTCGCGCAGGGGCAGGTTGTCGATCAGATCGAGGCGCAGCAGCGAGGTAAAAATACGAAACGGGTTGCGGCACAGCGCGGCGTCATCAACCGGACGAAACGCGGTTGAGTGGACCGGCACCCCGGCCTGGGAGAGATCGTAATAGCTGACCGGGAACATCCCCATAATGGCGAACATGCGCCGCAGGGTTGCCAGTTCCAGGGCCGTACCGACACGGATCGCCCCGTGGCGTTCCAGGTTGAGGCGAGCGAGTTCATCCGCGTTGGCCAGTTGTTCGTGCAGCTTCGGGTTGTTTTCCAGGACTGCCAGATTCACATCCGCTACCAGCTCCAGTAAGGTTCCGTACTGCGGAACTTCCTGCTGGTACATCGCCGACATAGCCTGCGAAAAGTTTTCCCGAATATCATCAGCCGTGATGGTGTTCGCCATGATGTCATGCCTCCAGTGAATATTACCTGGAGTGTAGAGAAGGCCATTGCGCCTGTTTGGAAGAATTTACGAATTGTGATCTGGATGGAGAGGCGCGCGTTTCCTGAACTACCACGAATTTAAGCGGTTCAGGCCCCGGGCAACTATTTCAACCCCTTTCCAAAAAATGCTTGTTATTCAATTAGATTGAATGTTAATAATATTTTGCTAGCAGGTTATCAAAATTAAACAACTTCACTTGTCACGCGTAACGCTCTGTTTTTAACATCGCCTATGGAAAAAAATGGTTTGTTTAGTCAGCGCATTCGTTTGCGCCATCTGCATACTTTTGTGGCCGTCGCTCAACAGGGAACACTGGGACGCGCGGCTGAAACCCTTAACCTGAGCCAGCCTGCGCTTTCAAAAACGCTGAACGAGCTGGAGCAGCTCACCGGCACGCGCCTGTTCGAACGTGGACGCCTGGGCGCGCAGCTCACCCTGGTGGGCGAGCAGTTCCTGACCCACGCGGTCAAAGTCCTCGATGCCCTGAATACCGCGGGCCAGTCCCTGACCCGACGCAACGATGCGCCGGGCGACGTGGTGCGCATCGGCGCGCTGCCGACCGCGGCGCTGGGCATTCTTCCGGCGGTCATCGGCCAGTTCCATAAACAGCAGCGCAACATAACGCTGCAGGTCGCCACCATGAATAACACCATGCTGCTCGCGGGGCTGAAGTCCGGCGAGCTGGACCTGGGCATGGGAAGAATGTCCGATCCGGAGCTGATGAGCGGTCTCAACTATGAGCTCCTTTTTCTGGAATCTCTCAAGCTGGTGGTGCGTCCGCGTCATCCTATCCTCAATGATACCGTGACCCTAAGCCGGGTGATGGAGTGGCCGGTGGTGGTGTCGCCGAAAGGCACCGTGCCGCGCCAGACGGCGGAAACCCTTCTCCAGACCCAGGGCTGCAAACTGCCGTCGGGCTGTATTGAGACCCTTTCGGCCTCGCTGTCGCGCCAGCTGACGGTGGATTTTGACTATGTCTGGTTCGTCCCGTCCGGGGCGGTGAAAGAGGATCTGCGCCAGGGCACGCTGGTGGCATTGCCGGTCACCACTCCTGGCCCCGGCGAACCTATTGGGGTATTAACCCGCGTTGACGCCCCGCTCTCCGCCGCCACCCAGACGCTGCTGAGCGCGATACGTAAATCCATGCCGGTGTGATCACACTTCCCTCCAGCCCGTCTTGATGACGGGCTTTTTGTTTCCATTACTCAAATAATGCGAAATCATTCATTAACAATTGCACTAAACAATTTAACAGATTTATCATACCCGCCGAATTCACCAAATGGTTCATTCAAACAACACAGCGGTGAATTCTTTGGCGCTACATTGGCGTCATGTTCGACTTTTTCATCAAGGATCTTCTCTTCTGTTACCCATTTGGTTCAGGGTTGAGTCTGCCCTGTCCAGTGAAGACAAGATTATTCAGGAGACAGAAATGGCTATAGGTAATTCGCTACGTGGGTTCCCCCGGATCCTGCAGTGGCTGCTGGTCGGTCTGATGGCGCTCATCGGACTGGCCGTCGGTGGACTGGGCTTTAAGCTCGTCACCGTCGGGGGAAGCTGGTACTTCCTGATCATGGGCGTGGTGATGCTTGTCGCCGCGTTTCTTATTGCGCGCGGTCGCACAAGCGGCATTATTCTGTATGCGGTGGCGTTTATCGCCTCACTGATCTGGGCCGTGAGCGATGCGGGCTGGGATTTCTGGCCGCTCTTCTCGCGCCTGTTCACCTTCGCGGTGCTGGCGTTCCTTTCCGCCCTCGTCTGGCCCTTCCTGCGCGGTGCGGATCGTCCGGTCAACAAAGCCCCGGCATTTGGTATTGCCGCCGTGCTGGCGGTTGCGATGCTGGTGAGCTTCGGCTGGATGTTCAAGCCGCAGACCCTGGTCAGCGCCAGCGAGCCGGTGCCGGTTAAGCCGGTGGCGGAAGGCCAGCAGCAGAAAAACTGGGAGCACTGGGGTAACACCACCCACGGCGACCGCTTTGCGGCGCTGGACCAGATTAACAAGCAGAACGTCAACGATCTGAAGGTGGCCTGGGTTGCCCACACCGGCGACATCCCGCAGAGCAACGGCTCCGGCGCGGAAGATCAGAACACCCCGCTGCAGATTGGCGATACGCTCTTCGTCTGTACCCCATACAGCAAGGTGCTGGCGCTGGACGTCGACTCCGGTAAAGAGAAGTGGCGCTATGATTCCAAAGCCACTGCGCCAAACTGGCAGCGCTGCCGTGGTCTGGGCTATTTTGAAGACACCTCAAGCGTGACAACGTCACCGACAGAGACGCAGCCCGCCGCCTGTGCGCGCCGTCTGTTCCTGCCGACGACCGATGCCCGTCTGATCGCCCTTAACGCCGACAACGGTAAGGTCTGCGAAGACTTTGGCGATCATGGCGTAGTTGATCTTAGCGTCGGCATGGGTGAAGTGAAGCCTGGCTACTATCAGCAAACCTCCACCCCGCTGGTGGCGGGCAACGTGGTGGTTGTGGGCGGACGCGTAGCGGATAACTTCTCTACCGGCGAGCCTCCGGGCGTGGTGCGTGCCTTTGACGTGCATACCGGGAAACTGGCCTGGGCCTGGGATCCGGGCAATCCGAACATCACCGGGCTGCCGCCGGAAGGCCAGACTTACACCCGCGGGACGCCGAACGTCTGGTCAGCCATGTCCTATGACGCGAAGCTGAACCTGATTTACCTCCCGACCGGTAACGCCACCCCGGACTTCTGGGCCGGTGAACGTACTGAACTGGATGATAAATACAGCTCCTCCATTGTGGCGGTGGATGCCACGACCGGACAGGTGCGCTGGCATTTCCAGACCACCCACCACGACCTGTGGGACTTTGACCTGCCGTCGCAGCCGCTGCTGTACGATCTGCCGGACAGTAAAGGCGGCTCCACGCCGGTGCTGGTGCAGACCAGCAAGCAGGGCATGATCTTCATGCTCAACCGCGAAACCGGCCAGCCGGTGGCGAAGGTGGAAGAGCGTCCGGTGCCTGCCGGTAACGTCGAAGGCGAGCGTTATTCCCCTACCCAGCCGTACTCTGTCGGCATGCCGATGATCGGCAACCAGACCCTGACCGAATCCGACATGTGGGGTGCCACCCCGGTTGACCTGCTGCTGTGCCGCATCCAGTTTAAAGAGATGCGTCATCAGGGCGTCTTTACCCCGCCGGGTCTGGATCGCTCCCTGCAGTTCCCGGGCTCGCTTGGCGGGATGAACTGGGGCAGCGTGTCGGTTGACCCGAACAACAGCCTGATGTTTGTGAACGACATGCGTCTGGGGCTGGCGAACTACATGGTGCCGCGCGCGAATGTTGCTAAAAACGCCAGCGGGATTGAGATGGGGATCGTGCCGATGGACGGTACGCCGTTTGGCGCCATGCGCGAACGCTTCCTGTCTCCGCTGGGCATTCCGTGCCAGAAACCGCCGTTCGGTACTATGTCTGCGGTGGATCTGAAGTCCGGCAAGCTGGTGTGGCAGGTGCCGGTGGGTACCGTGGAAGATACCGGCCCGCTGGGGATCCGCATGCATATGCCAATCCCGATTGGCATGCCGACCCTGGGCGCGTCGCTCTCCACCCAGTCCGGCCTGCTGTTCTTCGCCGGGACTCAGGATTTCTACCTGCGCGCGTTTGATACCGCGAACGGGAAAGAGATCTGGAAAGACCGTCTGCCGGTGGGCAGCCAGTCCGGCCCGATGACCTACGTGTCGCCGAAAACCGGCAAGCAGTACATCATCATCAACGCCGGCGGTGCGCGTCAGTCTCCGGATCGCGGGGATTACATCATCGCCTACGCGTTGCCTGATAAGAAGTAAGCGCGTTAGCGTCAAGCCGGCCCTCTTGTGGCCGGCTTTTTTTTGCTTACGGCTTCGCGGTGAGTGAGTTTTCGATCCAGGTCGCCGTTGTGCCGTTCTGATAACTGACCACCAGGTTCTGATGGACCCCGGCTGGCCAGCAGCTGCGCATTACCGCGCGTTTGGTCTCATCGAAGAAAGGTTTATCCCCTGCCGCTTCGTAGTCCGCTGCGCGCCCGTTCAGCTTGACGTTAAAGGATACCGTCACCCGGCCGGAATATTTCTGCGCCGCGGCCTGCTCAGGATAGCGCGGCTGCACCCGGTAGACGTCGCCGTCGCAGTCCACCTGCCCGTTATCCACGGTCGACGAACTGCCGCCCACCGGGAAGGAGAGCCCGACGCCCACCCCGCTGTTGCCCCCGCCGCCGCCAATCCCTATTCCGCCAATGCCCACGCTGCCGCCCGATGCACATCCGGCCAGCAACCATGCGACGCAAATCACCTGCGTAAACTGTTTCATTGCCTTTTCCTCTTCAGCCCTTACAACCAGCATAGCGGGGAATAAAAAAGGGTTCATGTCGAAACATGAACCCTTTTTTTGCCCGGCGGCGCTTCGCTTGCACGGGCCTACATGCTGTGCCGAACCCGCAAGCCCGGTAAGGCGCAGCCGCCACCGGGCAGGATACGCGTGGGGATCAGAACGTCTCCCAATTATCGCCATCGGCGACGGCCGGGCGCAGCGGTGCGGCTGGTGCTGCTGGCGCGGACTGAACGCTGCTGCGGGCCGGGTTCATACCCTGCAGGCGGAAAGTCCCTACCGCTTCGGTCAGACGGGCAGCCTGATCTTCCAGTGAGGCTGCTGCCGCAGAAGCTTCTTCCACCAGCGAGGCGTTCTGCTGGGTCACTTTATCCATCTCCGAGATGGCCTGGCTGACCTGCACAATACCGCGGCTCTGCTCGTCGGAGGCGGCAGCGATCTCCAGCATGATATCGGTGACGCGTTTAACCGCTTCGACGATCTCGTTCATGGTGTTGCCTGCGGCAACCACTTCGCCGGAGCCCTGGTCAATGAGCGAGACCGACTCGCTGATCAGCCCCTCAATCTCTTTCGCGGCGTTGGCGCTGCGGCTGGCCAGAGTGCGGACTTCGCTGGCGACCACGGCAAACCCGCGCCCCTGCTCACCGGCTCGGGCGGCTTCCACCGCGGCGTTGAGCGCCAGGATATTGGTCTGGAAGGCGATACTGTTGATGACCGCGGTGATCTCAGAGATTTTCTTCGAGCTGCTGGAGATATTGCCCATGGTTTTCACCACCCCGGAGACCATCTGGCCGCCGCGGCTGGCTTTGCCGGAGGCATCTTCCGCCAGCTTGCTGGCGTGGTGCGCGTTATCGGCGTTCTGCTTCACGGTGGCGGTCAGCTGTTCCATGCTGGCGGCGGTCTGTTCAATGGCCGCGGCCTGCTGCTCGGTACGTGATGAGAGGTCAGTGTTACCGGCGGAGATTTCGCTGGTGCCGCGATAGATCTCTTCCGCGCCCTGGCGCACGGTGCCCACGGTATTCACCAGCGAACGCTGCATGGTTTGCAGATCGTGGGTCAGACGGCCAATCTCGCTGCGTCCGGTCAGGTCTTCGGCTAGGGTCAGGTCACCTTTTGCGATATGCGCAATACGGTTCGCGGCGCGTTGCAGCGGGTTAATCACCGTGCGACGCAGCACGATAAAGGTGATCACCGTCAGCACCAGCGCCAGACCAAAGGCGCCAACCATAAACATCAGCCCCAGCTGGGTGCGGGTATGTGCCTGCTCGGTGAGCATATTGGCGCGATCGGTACGGATCTTAATCGCCTTCAGCAACACCTCGTTATAGGCATCATCCAGCGGACGCGCCGATTCATTTTCATGGTTGATGATGGCTTCGAACATGCCGTTCTTGGCATATTTCAGCATCGGCTGCATGCCGTCGATATAAGCCTGGTAATTCGTTTTCAGTTCGCCGTCCAGCGCTTCGTCCGCCGGGGTGCGAACGCCACGGTTCATGTAAATGGCGAAGCTGTCCTGAGACTGTTTGATGCGTTGTTCGGCTTCGGCGATGTTCTTTTTCATCGCGTCCATTTCGGCGATACGGCTGGCCGCACCCGCGTGGATCATATTGATACGCGCTGTGCGCAGATGGTTTGAACTGTTTGATAACCCGGTACGCACCTGAATTTCAGACGTCACATCCTGCTGGTCTTTGTCCGCCTGCAGTAAAAAATAGCCTGCCAGCCCGGCGCTCAGGGCAAACAGCACAATAATACCACCCAAAATCGAGGAGATAAGCGGGAGCAGCCTGATGTGGTGCAGGAAGCCCAGCTTATGTTGCGCCCGAACTGTTGTTGTTTTGTCCATAGCCGTTGACTCTCTCATAGGTAAGATGCGTGGAAACACGCCTGTAAAGTAGTCATCGGCACTACAACGATTTTGATTACGGCTAAAATCGCAACACTGGTCACACTTTCGCAATGATTTTTAAAGAGATGTCGTCCCGCTGCCCATCAAGGCCAGCGGGAGAAAAGTTTATCAGTTATCGCCGAAATGGATAACGGTACGGATGGACTTACCTTCATGCATCAGATCGAAGGCTTCGTTGATCTGATCCAGCGGCAGGCGGTGGGTAATGAACGGATCGAGCTGAATTTTGCCCGCCATCGCATCTTCTACCATGCCCGGCAGCTGGGTACGGCCCTTAACGCCACCAAACGCAGAACCACGCCATACGCGGCCGGTAACCAGCTGGAATGGACGGGTTTTGATCTCCTGACCCGCACCGGCCACGCCGATGATGACGCTTTCGCCCCACCCCTTGTGGCAACACTCCAGCGCGGCACGCATCACGTTGACGTTGCCAATGCATTCGAAGCTGAAGTCGACGCCGCCGTCGGTGAGTTCAACAATGACGTCCTGCACCGGCTTGTCGTAGTCGTTCGGGTTGATGAAATCGGTCGCGCCCATTTCGCCAGCCAGCTTGAATTTTTCCGGGTTGGTGTCCACGGCCAGGATGCGTCCGGCTTTCGCCTGCACTGCGCCCTGAATCACGGCCAGGCCGATACCGCCCAGACCGAATACCGCAACGGTATCGCCCTCTTTCACTTTGGCGGTGTTGTGGACGGCACCGATGCCGGTGGTGACGCCGCAGCCCAGCAGACAGACTTTATCCAGCGGTGCCTGCGGGTTTACTTTTGCCAGCGAGATTTCGGCGCAGACGGTGTATTCGCTGAAGGTGCTGGTGCCCATGTAGTGATAGATCGGCTCGCCGTTGTAGGAGAAACGGGTGGTGCCGTCCGGCATCAGGCCTTTACCCTGGGTGGCGCGAACGGCCTGGCAGAGGTTGGTTTTGCCGGATTTACAGAACTTACACTCGCGACACTCTGCGGTGTACAGCGGGATGACGTGGTCGCCCGGCTGCAGGCTGGTGACGCCCTCGCCGACTTCCACCACCACGCCGCCGCCCTCATGGCCGAGCACCGCCGGGAAAACGCCTTCCGGATCGTCACCCGACAAGGTAAACGCATCGGTGTGGCACACGCCGGTATGGGTGATTTTGACCAGCACTTCGCCTTTTTTCGGTGGCGCCACGTCAATTTCAACGATTTTCAACGGCTGGCCAGGGCCAAATGCAACAGCAGCACGTGATTTCATCTTGCTTTCCTTTTAGTGATGTCAGGTTTTTATTTTAGATAAGAGCGCAGCAAATGGCCGACTTCCGCCATTCTGACGGCCCGCTGATCGGCAGTGGTCTCGCCCGCCACCAGCTCATCTTTGAGGTGAATTTCAACCATCTCGCCCATCAGGCCGTTTGCGGCGCCGCGCACTGCGGCGATCTGCTGCAGGATAGAGAGGCAAGGCTCGCCGGATTCAAGCGCCCGCTCCAGGGCATCGACCTGCCCGCGAATGCGGCGCACGCGCGTCAGGACACGTTTTTTGTCTTCAGGTGAATGTGGCATCGGAGGGCTCCTGGATACTATAGGGGGGTATACTATTTTATTTTATACAGACCTGCAAACGGGAATGTCCAAAGATGTTTTGGGGGAACGCGAAAGTCTGGATGGGAAAGGTTTGATGAGAATACAGGAGAAATTGCTGCCCTGGTTAAGGGCAGTCGGCGTAGGCAGTATTATGCGTGATCGCTATTAAGCAACTTATGAATGAAACCCGTCAGGCATAAGTGATGCTTAAATATCATCCCGCGTGAAACCAACAACTATTTCGAGCGTATTGCGGATGACTTCTGCAGCCTCTTGATCGGATGTTTGTTCAAGGGCGTAAATCAACTGCAGAATAATTTGCTTATTGGTAAGGTTATCTCCGCTGAGAATAATACATCTTATCGCTGAACCTAAAACGGCAGCCTCAACGGACAAGGAACTTCCAGCTGAACGGAAGTAAGTTGCCAGCGCCTGATCCTGAAGTGCATTGAAATGCTGTGTATGCAGAGAAGTCGCAGTATTCATATTTTTCACTCTAAGGTTAATGTTTTTTATCGTATTTATGCTGTGCAGTATTCACCATGAGATGGTGCATGCTGTTGATAAGACAATTTTTTCTGGCTTCTGGATGTACGCGGCTACTGGATTTAACCTTTTGCTCAACCTCGACTGCGGCCGCAGACAGCGCGCTTCTTCTTTCAGCGTCACGCTCCATGCTGGCCATAATTTTCAGTTTGACTGCCAGCGTCTTAAAATTTATTGGACCGTTGTCTTTTAAAATTAACAACACAGCTTCGCCAATAAGATCGTCTCTCAGTCTTTCAGATTTCGTTCTGTGCATAACTGTTCTCACGTGCCTGCTTTAAGCCACAGATGTGCTAACATTCTTTATCGTTCAAAAAACAGAGCGATCAGCTGATTGTAATGGGCAATTTCTTCTTCATCTTCCGTCTGTTCTACCCGGCGTAATAACCTGGTACAGATAGCAAGACGGCTTAGATTACGTCCCTCATTCAGGATCTCACCGACAATTAAGCCCAGCGTCTCCTGCTGGCTACGCATACTGGCTTTATTAAAATAGGCGGTGATTGCCTCAGCTGAACTTTGACGCGAACTGTTGCCTCGCATAGGTGCTCCGGATTGACATTTAGGTTAGGGGTTAAACTGATGTTAAAAATATACTAAACCTCAGTAGTTGTACATGGCGATTGTACAAGTTTTTGCGATTTTAATTAGCCAGCTAAGTTAGCTTTACAAATAACAGCGTGTTAACAAGCACTTAAAATTGTCAGGCGTTCAAAAATTTACAAAACTTTCTTGCGTAAGTCTTTCATTAATAAAACTTAAGTATTACCCATCAAGCATCTCTCCCTGCCTGAAATCAGCGCTTTCAGAAGATCGTAAGCCGCTCTGCGGACCGCTCATTTCGACACAAAGGCTGTACAACTTCTTGCATGTTCAGATACGCCCTGGGAAAGGAGAAAATTTTTCAGGGCTGCGCCTGACGTATAGCTACCCCAGTTTTTCACTGCATACGGTCATCAGGCGCAATCCCGGCCTTACACCGGCTTGATATTCTGATTCATCCGGAACAGATTCATCGGGTCGTACTTACTTTTCAGTTCCACCAGCCGATCCCAGGTTGCGCCGTAGGCAAAGGCGATACGGTCGGTCTCCTCCTGGGTGAGGAAGTTGATATAGGCCCCGCTGCTGGCGAAAGGCTGGGTTTTGGCGAAGAACTCCCGGGCCCAGGCGACGCAGCGTTCATCCTCTTCGGCGGTTTCCCAGCGCCCGTGCACGTTCATGACGTAGTTTGCATCCCGGCTTGAGTAGGCCATCGCCTCGGGCGCAACCTGGGTCGTATGGCCGCCAATGGTGCCAATGAAGATCTCGCAATGAGGTGACGGCAGTCTGGCGGCGTAGTCGACGATGGCATCGATGACGCCCTCGCTGATTTGCACGAAGTTGTGCGATTTCCAGTAGTTACGCGCCCCTTTTGCCAGCAGCGGATCGAAGGCCTGCTGCCAGGCGACGTAGGGCATTACGCCGATGTGCTCGCCGATTGCCGTGCCGAACCCGCGCAGCGGCGCAATGAGTTGCTCGCCCATTTCGGGATGGCCCACATAGCACAGAGCGAGCGCCACCATCTCCTTCCCGTGCGCCTCTTCAGGCAGGAAAGGCAGCGGCGGCGCCTTGCGGGTGACCATCCAGACGTTCAGCTCTTCCGGCATCGTCTGGGTGAAGCGGGCAAACTGCGATATCACGGACCTCGCTTGATCAAACGGAAAAACGATCAGCCCGCTCAGCACGTCCGGCCCGACGGGGTGCAGCTGGAATTCGAAGCGCGTTACCACGCCAAAATTGCCCCCGCCGCCCCGTAGTCCCCAGAAGAGATCCGCGTTTTCGGATCCGCTGGCATGCAGCAGACGGCCATCTGCCGTAACAACTTCCGCAGAGAGCAGATTGTCGATGGTCATACCGTACTTGCGGCTCAGCCAGCCAAACCCGCCCCCCAGCGTCAGGCCGGCCACCCCGGTGGTGGAATTAATGCCCAGCGGCGTGGCAAGCCCATGCGCCTGTGCCGCCGCATCAAAATCACCCAGCGTGCAGCCGGGCTCGACGGTGGCCCGACGGGTGTTCAGGTCCACCTCTACCCGCTTCATCAGCGAAAGGTCGATCATCAGACCGTCGTCACAGACGGCATTGCCAGCGATGTTGTGCCCTCCTCCCCGGATTGAGATGAGAAGATGTTGCTCGCGTCCAAACTGGATGGCTTGCACTACGTCCTCGGTGGATGTGCAGCGAACGATGAGCGCGGGCTTGCGGTCGATCATGGCATTCCAGATCTGACGCACCTCGTGGTAATCGTCATCTTCAGGAAAAAGTATCTTCCCCTGAAAATGCGCTCTGAACTCATCGATTTCTGCCTTTGATAACGCCTTCATGATTGTTCCCCCTGCTCTGTTTAACCCTACTAATTATGGTAGGTTTGAGAGCGTCGGGCGTTAAAAATGGGGTAGCAAGCCGGGCCTCCCCCGACGCTTTTCAGCATAACCTTAAGGCAACATCTCTATTTCCCTACCAGACTTAGGCTTTTTACTTTTAAGGAGCCCACGCCATGAGGCGTCTGTTTACGTCGATTTTCTCCAGCCCCGAGTCGCTGCTACAGGTAATGAGCCAACAGGAAATTATTGAAGCCGTGGAGGACGGGGATCGCATTATTATCGATCAGGATGGTAACGCCTCGGTCAACTTCAAAAGCCGGGAGGTGCGGGAGGACTTTCTGCGCCATGTTAACGCGCTGAAGAGGGCCTGAGATGGGAACGGCGATCTTTATGGTGCTGATGGTTTCCGGGTACTGGTACACCAGCCGCGATCTCTCCACCCGCTTTAAAATCAAGCGATCCTTTGGCTGGGACGTCTATTTTCTCGTGGCGCTCTACGGCTGCATCTTCGTATTGCAGGGCGTGCTTGCCACCGGCCTGGTGTGGCTGGTGCTCCTCGCCGCCTCCTGGGCCGCCAATACTTTCCACTTTGCCTCGCAGGACTACGCCAACTGGCAAATGGACTTTATGAACTGGAGCTTTCTGGGGATTCAGGCACCGGTGGTGGTGATGCTGGCCTTCGCCATTCTGTTTTGTCTCTACCGTTCGAACTGGGCGGGCAGCGCCAGGCTGGACGGCGAAGGCCGCAAGCAGCTTTACAAGCGCCTGTCACAGGCCAGCGGTATTGAACAACTGCTCTATCAGTGCATGGAGGAAGGCGAACTGGCGCTGGTGACGCTGAAATCGCGGCGGATCTATATCGGCATGATCCATACCGCGACCCTGGAATATGAAAAAACCGCCAATATCGTGCTGATCCCGATGCTGAGCGGCTATCGCGACGGCAAAACGCTGAGCCTGTGCATTGAGCATAACTACAGCAAATGGTACGCCGACCACGATATTACGCTCGATTCACAGCCCAAAAGCGCGATGGCTTTCCGCAAGGTGATCATGCTGGACCAAATTGAAAGTCTTTCACTTTTCGATCCTGCCAGCGCCAGTTCGCTGGATCTGGAACGGCACGCGGAGAGTGCAGAGTGAATTTTTTTCACGATCATGAAGATGGCTCATGTTGCAGTGAAATTTAGTCGCTTTCACTCCCCTCCTGGCTCTGGCATAACGTTACTCATATTAACGTATGAGCAACATAAAGGGTGATTTCGCAACAGCGTCACGCTTTATGCCAGAGCCAGGAAACGTCACCATGAATAACGATTTCACCTTTACCATTAAGCGCAGCCGTTTCGATGAGAATTACAATCCTTCGGAAAACACGCGCATCACCACCAATTTTGCCAATCTGGCCCGCGGGGATAACCGTCAGCAGAACCTGCGCAACACCCTGGTGATGATGGATAATCGCTTCAACACCCTGGCGCACTGGGACAACCCGAAAGGCGATCGTTATTCCGTCGAACTGGACATTATCTCCGTTGAGATGAATATCGCAGGTGAAGACAATGCCACCACCTTCCCGGCGATTGAAATTTTAAAAACCAATATCATTGATAAAAAAACCAACGAGCGTATCGAAGGGATCGTCGGGAATAACTTCTCGTCCTATGTCCGGGATTATGATTTCAGCGTACTGCTGCCCGATCACAATAAAAACCAGCCTGAATTCAGCATTCCGGATAACTTTGGCGAACTGCACGGCAACATCTTTAAGCACTTCGTTAATTCTGCGGAATATAAAGCTAACTTCAGCAAACCGCCCGTGATCTGCCTGAGCGTCTCCAACAAAAACAGCTACCAGCGTATTGGCAATGTGCATCCGGTTTTAGGCATTGAGTACCAGCAGGAAGGCACCTCACTGACGGAGGCCTATTTCAAAAAGATGGGCCTCCAGGTTCGCTATTTTATGCCGCCAGACAGCGCCGCGCCGCTGGCATTTTTCTTCTCCGGCGATTTGCTGAGCGACTACACCTTCCTGGAACTGATCGGCACTATCAGCACCATGGAGACTTTCCAGAAAATCTATCGTCCTGAGATTTACAACGCCAACTCGGTGGCCGGGCACTATTACCAGCCCAGCCTGACGAACCAGGATCACTCCCTGACCAAGATTGTTTACGATCGCGAAGAGCGTAGCCAGCTGGCGATTGAGCAGGGAAAATTTACCGAGAAACATTTCATCAAGCCGTACAAAAATATTCTTGAGCAATGGTCTGCTCACTGCGCGCTTTGATTAATTAAAACGATAAGGTCACCTGTTATGAAAATATTACTTCCCACCTCCACGGCCGGCAGCCTGCCGAAACCGTCCTGGCTGGCACAACCGGAGACCCTCTGGTCGCCGTGGAAATTGCAGAACGAGGAATTACTCGCCGGGAAACAGGATGCGCTGCGTCTCTCTCTGGACGATCAGCTGCGGGCCGGGATTGATATCGTCAGCGACGGTGAACAGACCCGCCAGCACTTCGTCACCACCTTTATCGAGCACCTCAGCGGCGTCGATTTTGAGAAACGCGAAGTGGTGAAAATCCGTAACCGCTATGATGCGAGCGTGCCGACCGTCGTGGGTGCCGTCTCCCGCCAGAAGCCGGTGTTTGTTGACGATGCGAAGTACTTACGTCAGCTCACCACCCAGCCGATCAAATGGGCGTTGCCGGGCCCGATGACCATGATCGACACCCTTTACGACAACCACTACAAAAGCCGCGAAAAACTGGCCTGGGAGTTCGCAAAAATTCTCAACCAGGAAGCCAGAGAACTGGAAGCGGCCGGGGTCGATATTATTCAGTTCGACGAACCTGCCTTTAACGTCTTCTTTGATGAGGTGAATGACTGGGGGATCGCCGCCCTGGAGCGCGCCATCGAAGGGCTGAAATGCGAAACGGCGGTGCACATCTGCTACGGATACGGCATTAAAGCCAATACCGACTGGAAGAAGACGCTGGGCTCAGAGTGGCGCCAGTACGAAGAGGCGTTCCCAAAACTGCAGACCTCAAATATCGATATTATCTCGCTGGAGTGCCACAACTCCCGCGTGCCGATGGATCTGCTGGAACTTATTCGCGGTAAAAAGGTGATGGTCGGGGCCATCGACGTGGCAACCCATACCGTCGAGACGCCAGAAGAGGTGGCCGCTACGCTGCGCAGGGCGCTGCAGTTCGTCGATGCGGACAAGCTCTACCCTTCCACCAACTGTGGGATGGCGCCGTTATCCCGTGAGGTGGCGAACGGTAAGCTCAACGCATTAAGCGCCGGAGCGGAGATAATCCGCAGGGAACTGGCGGGGAAATAAGCGTTCAGGCCGGGCACGCGAGGCGCGCCCGGCTGATTACAAACGGCGGCCGCGAGCCCAGTAGGCCATAAAGCTGATTGTCTCCTTCGACAGGTTTCGTTCCCCGCTCAGATAACGTCGCAGATGCTTCACCGCGCTGGATTCCGCCGCCACCCAGCCGTGGAACCGATTATCGCTTTGCGCGCGATCCCACAGCAGTTCTCCTTCGGCCTCTTCCCGCACCTCCTGACTCCGGGTCAGGGCATACTCCGGCAGCTTCACGTGCTGTTTGACGGCCTGTAGCAGGGCTTCACCGTGGCAGGCCCCGGTCAACTCGCGCGCCCGCCAGTGCACTTCCGCAAAGTCATAGGCGCTGAGATCGATACAGTCGCCCTGCTTCGGCACTTCGATAAACACCTGTACCTGCGGGGGCGTATCACGCTGAGCAAGTTGCTCCAGGATCCCTTTCACCGCAGGCCAGGCCGTTTCATCCGCAATAATCAGTCCCTGTTCTGCCTGAGGATGGGGATCCCACTCGTAGCCCCCGCTGTCTTCGGGGTAGTCACGGTTGGGCGCGACGATCTGCAGTTCATCGCCCGGTTGTGCCCCTGTTGCCCAGGCAGACGCCGGACCTTCGGTGCCGTGCATGACAAACTCCACCTCCATCTCGCAGGCCTCGATGTTCACCCGACGCAGCGTGTAGGTGCGCAGGATCGGCCGTATCGCTTCCGGCAGAGACTTGATTTGCTCCCACCAGGATCCTTCTGGGGTCAACGCCAATGGCGTGCCGTTCAGCGACGGGAAAAGCAGTTTAATGCGCTGATCCGGTGCGTCTGATTTCATATGGCGCACGTCGTCGCCCCGGAACACGCAGCGCAGCATAGAGGGAGAAAGCACCTCTTTTCGCGCCAGTTTTACGTTGAATAAGCGATAACTCTGCACAGCCGACATACCTTCACCTTAACGCGCGTCGTGAATTTGTGATGTGCCGATGGTAACAAACGAAAATGATAATGAGAACGCTTATTAAGTGCGGAGTGCTGCGATTCAAAACCTTACTTTTCAAGGGCAGCCACGATAGCGGCTTCCATCTTCTCCGGGGTGGTTATCGGCGCAAAACGCTTGATCGGTTTGCCGTCGCGCCCGATCAGGAATTTCGTGAAGTTCCACTTGATCCGCCCGCCCAGCACGCCGGGCAATGCGTCCTTCAGGTAACGAAACACCGGGTGCGCAGCCGCGCCGTTAACCTCGACTTTCTCGAACATCGGGAAGCTCACGCCGTAGTTGATGTGGCAGGTCCGGGCGATGTCATCAGCCCCGCCGGGCTCCTGCTTGCCGAACTGGTTGCAGGGAAAACCCAGCACCACCAGCCCCTGAGCGGCGTACTTTTTATAGAGCGTTTCAAGACCTGCGTATTGGGGGGTGAAGCCGCACTGGCTGGCCGTGTTGACCACCAGAACGACTTTACCCGCATAGCCGGCCATGGAGATGGGCTCGCCACTCAGGCGGGTGGCAGAAAGTTGATGAAAATTCGTCATCCAAAAAACCTCAAAATCATGATGGCACCCTGCCACCGGCAAGGTGCCCACAGAAAAACTTACTTCACCGTTTCAATTTTAGGCGGCTGCCAGGTGCCATCCAGAATCGGCTGTTCACCCCAGTACGCGCGAATGTAGAGGGACAAATTGCCGTCAGGCGCCGGAAGCCAGTTATTAACTTTATCATCTGATGGGCGGGTTTTGCTGACATACAGCGTCAGGGAGCCGTCATCGTTGTACTTCAGGTTTTTGTTTTTGGTCCCCAGCGAGAAGCGGTTCAGCTCGTTAGGGCTGAACAGATGCTTACTGTTATAGAGCGTTAATGACCAGAACCCTTTCACCGGCGGCAGTTCGCCTTTCGCGAAGGTCACCGTGTAGTCATGGTCACCGGATAGCTGGGTGCCCGCAGCATCGTTATCGGTGTAGAAATACTGGGTTTCGTTCGGTTTGTTATCGAACATGTTCGATTTTGAGGTGCCGGTACGGTTGTAGTAGTCCACCCCAAACTCGGCGTTGTTTTTTGAACGGTTCCAGCCGTTGCCCGCCGGTACGCCGTTGTTCTTCCACTTAAAGAAATCAGCAATGACGGTTTTATCCGTCTCTACGGCGGCAGCATCCATCCATTTGCGGATTTCCGGGTTTTTCTTGCCGGCCTCGACAAGGTGACGGTACTGGGCGTACATGGCCTCTTCGCCAGGCAGCGGCGGCACTTTTTCCAGCACATTGGCGAACTGGTCGAAGAATTTCTCCGGAATAACCCAACGCGTCTCGCCTGCGCTGGCATCCGGTTTATCGCCGATGGCCGGGATTTTCGAGTATTCGAAGGATTTCATTTTGCCGTCAAACTGACTCAGCGGGTAGGTCATAATCTCTTTGATCGGGGCCTGGATCGCCGCCCGGTCTTCCGGGGTGTCATCCATCTGGACGCGAGGAATAACGTTGGCCATTTCGGTGGAGGACTGAATCACACCGTTAATGCCCTGCGGGGTTTCCCCTTTCCAGTTGGGCCCGACAAGCAGATAAAAACCGGGTTTGGTGGCGTAAGGTTTACCGACGTTACCAATCTGATTGGTGCGGGCATCGTAAATGGCGTACACCCAGAAGCGTTCGCCGAAATCGGGAACCTGGATCACAATCGGCTCTTTATCCAGTTCGAAGAAGCCCAGCCCGTAGGCCACGTCCTGGTTTGGACAGGTAACGAAGGTCTCCTCCGGCTTGATGTAGTCCGTCAGCATGCTGAGCTGGCCCATCGGCGCTACCGGCACCATGCCGCCGTTCAGCGCCGGGTAAGGCGCTTTGGTGATGGTTTCCCGACGGTTAAACTGATTCACCATCGGCCAGCCCCAGATATAGGCCTGCTGCGCGATGGCTTTGACATAGCTCTCCGGCATGGTGACATCCGCCGACGGCTGCGTGAGCTGATCGAACTGGGTGGCATGAGGAATGGTGAGCGGTTCGGTCTGGGCGAACGCGCCCGCGCTAAGCGCCAGAGTTGTAAACAGTGCGAGATACTTTATTTTCATCACGTCATTCACCTTTATTGGTTTATCTGGACCAGGTCATCCGGGATCCATGTTTGATCGTAGAATCCGTCTTCGGTGCCATACAGACGCAGCGCCACGAGGAAATTACGGTCAGGAACGGTTTTGATAAAGGCGCTGTCTTCCACACCGTCCGGTTTATTCGGGCCGAACCAGAGGTCGATAGAGCCATCGTTGTTTTTCGGGATGTTGTAATAGCCGTTGGTGGACGGTAACAGCTGATCGGTTTCCGGCATGGTGCCGTCGGTAATGTTGTAGGCAGTCACGGCCCAGAACAGCGCCGCAGGTGGGTTTGGCGGCAGGTGCAACTTATAGGTATTGCTGCCGTTCAGGAACTTGCCGGATCCGTCTTTGGTGGCAAACGGATATTTGGACCCCGCGCCGGTGGTATGCATCACCATTGCCGCCGCGCTGGAGTACGCAATCTGGAAGAAGGCCGCGCGCTGGTTGGCATCAAGGGTGCCGTACTGCATCCACTCTGCGGTAGCACCCGCCCAGGAGGTCTCCCACTGACGGTCTTTGTAATAGAGCTGACGCTGGTCATCACGCCCCACCTGACGACGCGCGAGGATCATGCGCGGCGCGGTTTCCACGGCTTTGTTCAGTAACTCCTGCTGTTTGGCCGTCGGGGTGAACGGCTTGCCCTTCACAATGCCGATGCTGAGCAGCGCGCTGCGGGTGGCATCCGGGATCGCGGTCAGCGGTTCATAATCCACAAAGGTTTTCAGCTTTTGCCAGTAGCTGGCGTCGGTGGGATAAACCATGTTCACCCGCTTCCCGCTGGCATCCGGGAACTGCATCGGCTTCACGTCCTTTTCCACATCCCAGAGGGGATAGACGCGGGTGGTTTCGGCATTTTTCACCGCCGGGACCGGATCGGGTTTGCCTTCACCTTTACCCATGATGGTTCTGAAGAAGAGGAAGACGTTATAGGTCGAGGATTTAAAGGCGTAATACCCCTGCGGCACAGGACCGTCGTAATCCGGCGGCAGAAGTAAATAGAGGCCACCCCGGGCACGGTCTGGCCCGATGGCACCCACGTCGGTAATGGTTTTCTGGAAGAAGTCGGTAAACATCCCGATGACGTTCGGTGGCGCTTTGATCACCAGCGGCCCCGTCTCCTTCAGATCCAGATAACTCATGGAATAGATCACATCCCCGTTAGGCGTAGGCACCACCGCCCGGCTGTCCATCCGCTCTTTCCAGATCGGCAGGACGTTATAGCCTTTACCAAACGCAGCTTCAGAGCCATCGCGCAGGCCAATGGTATTCAGCAGCGGCAGGGTCTGGATGTAGGCCTGAATCGCATCCTGATAATAGAGTTCGTCGCTTAAGGACTGCGCTTCCTGCTCCGGTAACCAGTTACCGTTATTCAGTTGCTTCATCAGGGGGGAAAGCGGCGCGTCGGCGGCCATTGCGGGTTGGGCTAAAGCGAGTGACAGCAAAACGGCAGAAGTGACTATTCGGCGTTTCATAGGTGTATCCCGATATAAGAGTAGTAAAAACGAAATGAACGACTTACATACGATCGGTGATGACTTTTGGCATAAAACAAACGAGACAGAATGTTCTTAGAAAGGATAGTTGGTTTTGCAAAATGAATAGTGTTTTGAGCTATTTAAAATCCGGGAAATACACAACCTATACTTAAGAAAACCCTCGGAGGTAATTATGTGCGGACGTTTCGCCCAGGCGCAGACCCGGGAAGAGTATCTTGCCTTTCTTGCAGATGAAGCGGAGTGCGACATCCCCTACGACCCGGAACCCATCGGGCGCTATAACGTTGCGCCAGGCACTAAAGTGTTGTTGGTCAGCGAGCGCGACGATGTGTTGCATCTCGACCCGGTGTTCTGGGGCTACGCCCCTGGCTGGTGGGATATGCCGCCGCTGATCAACGCCCGTCTGGAAACTGCCGCCAGCAGCCGGATGTTTAAGCCGCTGTGGAACCACGGTCGGGCGATTGTCTTTGCCGACGGCTGGTTCGAGTGGAAAAAAGAGGGAGACAAAAAGCAGCCTTACTTTATCGCGCGCGCCGACGGACAGCCCATTTTTATGGCGGCGATCGGCAGCACCCCGTTTGAGCGCGGGGATACCGCGGAAGGGTTCCTGATCGTGACCGCCGCGGCAGATAAAGGGCTGGTGGATATCCACGACCGGCGACCGCTGGTACTGACGCCGAAGTCAGCGCGCGAATGGTTGCGCGAAACGGTGAGCGGCAAAGAGGCTGAAGAGATTGCCCGGACGGGCGCGGTACCCGCAGATGAATTCCACTGGCATGCCGTCACGCGGGCGGTGGGGAATGTAAAAAATCAGGGGCCAGAATTGATCAATAAAATAAGTGAGCCGTAAAATAAAACCCGATTTTATTAATAATGATTATTTGCAGAAATAACGAAGCGCCAGCAAATATACATTCATCACCAGCGTAGCGGTAAAATAATAATTCAGGAGGGCCAGAATTAACCCTCCCCTTTAACACCTAAACCACCTGTTTTGGCCAGCGTCTCCTTTTGGGAAGCGGCACGCATGAGTGTGCGGTGAGTCGGGTTCCGCAGACGGAACAAACAGCACCATGAGGTTGGGTTTGCGTGGGGCAAAAAGAGGTAAAACGAAACCTCTTGCTTGTGCAAACCGGGCACTCAAATTTTATGTTGGGAATAGCCCCTCCGGGCAGGTGAATAGAGTCACCACTATAGCGCAATTCTTAATCGCCCAGGGATATATCTTCCTTATCTGACAAATAATTACTTTTATCCTTTGCACTATTTTAGTGAAAGAGATTTATCTGACCCGAAGAAAGTCAGAAAAACGCGTGGTATATCGCGGGGATAACATTTCCCTTTTCATTTGCCATTTCTGCTCTATTCCCTGCCCGGCAAACCAGATGGTTCCGCGCCCTTGTTCATTAAGTTTATCGATAAGCGCCATTAACTCTGCGCTGTTGCGCCGGGGCGGATTTTCATCAAACAGATTCAGCTGCGCGACGCCAGAACTGAAAAAATCCCCCAGCATGACGCCGGCTTTCTGATAGCGCAGCCCTTCTCTCCAGATAATATCCAGACAGTGTGTCGCCGCTTCAATAATATCCCGGCTGTCTTCCGTTGGCGTCAGCAGTTTGGTTGAGGCGCTATTACCGTAATAAGGCTCGTTCAGCGCAAACGGCGACGTCTTCACGAAGGCTGAAATAAACCGGCAGTACTGGTGTTCAGCCCGCAGTTTCTCGGCGGCGCGGGCGGCATAGCTGCAGATGGCCTGGCGCATTGCCTCGTAATCCGTCACTTTTTCGCCGAACGAGCGGGAGCAGATAATCTCCTGCTTGTGCGGGACATACTCTTCAAACCCCAGACAGGATTCGCCGCGCAGCTCGCGTACGGTACGCTCCAGCACCACGCTGAAATGTTTGCGGATCAGGGCCGTGGGGGTGTCCGCCAGTGCCAGTACGGTATTAATGCCCATGGCCTCCAGCTTTTTGCTCATCCGCCGCCCGATACCCCACACCTCGCCGACGGGCAGCGCCGCCATCAGCTTGCGCTGACGCTCAACGCGGGATAAATCCACCACGCCGCCGGTCTGCCGCTGCCATTTTTTTGCCGCAAAGTTGGCCAGCTTGGCGAGGGTTTTGGTGGGCGCAATGCCCACCCCGACGGTCAGGTGCGTATGTTGTAGCACCGTCTGGCGAATTTCGCGGCCAAAGGCCTCCAGATTGCAACAGTTGCTGACCCCGGTGAGATCGCAAAAAGCCTCATCAATCGAGTAGATCTCAACCCGCGGAGCCATCTCCTCCAGGGTGGTCATCACCCGATTGCTCATATCGGCGTACAGCTCGTAATTACTGCTGAAGGCGACAATGCCGTGGCGGCGGAAAATCTCTTTCTGTTTAAAATACGGCGCCCCCATCGTCACCAGCCCTTTCGCTTCGGCGCTGCGGGCAATCACGCAGCCATCGTTATTCGACAGCACCACCACCGGTCGTCCCTTCAGGTCCGGGCGAAACACCGTCTCGCACGAGGCATAAAAGCTGTTCACGTCGACAAGCGCAAACATGGTTATTTGCGCCCTTTTACGGGCGCGGTAACGCGTGGGTAGATGAATGGCATAGTCTCAAGTCCGTTTAACTGTATATATATACAGTATCAATGATTTTGCGAACAAATCAAGGTGCTTACCGGCACAACGGCTGAGACTATGGTTCAGGTTAATAACCGCAGACGTTTATTTGCAGGCCACCAGATCGGCCATCTGCTTAGCGTCAGGCAAACCGACGATCTGCTGCAGGGCGCGATCTTTATTCAGGTAATAAATGGCAGGCGTACCGCTGGCTCCGAGTTGTTCCATCAATTGCTGGTTCTGCTGGATCTGCTTAAACACCGCTGGCGGCGTATTACCTTTCAGCGCCGGTTTCGTTTTCCCGTCGCTGCTTTCAAGGTCATGCCACACTTTAGCCGGATCGCTGGCGGAGAGGATCGCCGCCGCGTACTGGGCACTGTCCGGGCGGATCACGCCCACCAGCAGGGTTTTGGTGCTGATGCTTTTATCCTTGAGATAAGGCTGGGCCTGATGCCAGAACTTGTTGCAGTACGGGCAGAAGGGATCGGAGAAGACCACCACCTGACACTTCGCGTCCGCGCTACCTTCTGCGATCCCCGGCGCGGCGGTGAGCTGTTTCCACATTTCGCGCCCGGCAGGAATATAGATCTCATCGTTGATGACCTTCTCGCTCAGGTTATTGCCCTCGGCATCGTACATATAGCCTGAAATCACGTGCTTTTTATCCGGGGTGAGATAGAGCGTGACGCCCATATCCTGATATTTCCCCAGCCACCCTTCTACCCCGCCGGGGGCGCTGAACGGTTTAATAATTACAATGCCCTGTTTCTGGACGTGTTTAATGGGTTCGGGTAAATCAGCGGTCTGCGCCAGGGCGCTGAAGCTTAAGGTCAACATCAACAGGGACAGGATCTTGTTCATTTTTTTTCCTCAGTAAAATCAGATGGCGCGGCCGTGTCGGCCTTTGCCAGGGCGGTCAGCAAGGCGTCTTTGCTCAGCAGGGAGGGCAATACATGCCCCTGCGGAAGTGAAGGGCCAAAAATGGCGTTAAACGGAATGCCGCTGGCGCCGTAGCGCCTCAGGAACTGCTCGATTTCAGCGGAAGGCTGGCTCCAGTTGCCCTGCAACAGTACCACGTCGTCGCGGTTTAACGCGGCGATCACCTCAGGCCGGTGAAGCACCAGGACTTCATTCACCCGGCAGTTCAGGCACCAGTCGGCGGTGATATCCACCAGCACGCGTTTTCTGGCGTTCAGCGCGTCACTGAGCGCGGCCTCACTCAGCGGCTGCCAGTTCAGGGGTGAACCGGCCTTGCCCTGAGGTTGTGGAGCCAGAAAAGCATACAGCCCGGCACCAAACAGCACGCCAAAGGCCAGGCTGCGCAGATTTTCCCGGTGGTTCGACATGGCCTTCGCGCAGCGGTAAAGGAAAAACGCCACCATCAGGCCGCCGCCGATCAGCACATAGCGTGCGCCCCACTCCTTCATCAGTAGGGACATTAGCCAGATGCAAGAGCCGAGCATCAGGATCACCAGCACCAGACGCAGCTTCCCCATCCAGGGGCCAGGCTTCGGCAGCCAGCGCGCCACGCCCGGCACCATGCTGATGGCCAGCCAGGGCAGACTCATCCCGATACCCAGAACAAAAAAGATGAGCCATAGCTGATGGACGGGAGCCGCCAGGGCGAAGGTCACGGCCGTACCGAGGAAGGGTGCCGTACAGGGCGTGGCAAGCAGGGTCGCAAACGCGCCTTCGAGAAAACTCCCACCGGTACCGTTGCCGCCCGCGGTCGCCAGCCGGGTGGTAAACGAGGAAGGCAGACGGATCTCCATCAGGCCCGCCAGGCTGAAACAGAAAATCCACGTCACCAGCACCATCGCGCCGATGAACCAGGGATTCTGGAACTGAAAGCCCCAGCCAATCCAGGCCCCGGACAGCCGCAGCCCGGTCACGACCGCCGCCAGCACCAGAAACGAGAACAGGATCCCGGACGCGGTTGCCAGAAAACGCAGCCGCGTCTGACGGCGGGTGCTCTCTGCCAGGGTCATCAGCGACGCGAGCTTGATGCCCAGAACGGGCAGCACGCAGGGCATCAGGTTGAGGATTAGGCCACCCACCAGCGCCACAGCCAGAATCTGCCAGAGCGAGGTAGAAGCATTGATATCAACGCTGAGCTGCTGACTCCGGTTGCCGTCGCTGACCAGCAGCGCGATCTGCTGTAGATGAGAGGCCTCCAGCGGTTGGCCCTGCTCATCGCTGACCCTAAACCGTGCCGTCAGGATGTCGCCGTCGATCGTCGTCTGCGGCGGGGAAAGAGTCGCCCCCGGCGGGTTATCCGTGAACAGTTCAGGCCGGGACCAGCCTTCCGGTGAGGTCAGTTTCACCGTCAGCTGATCTGCGTCAGTGGCGACAGAGTTCACCGCCATCGCCCCGCTGGTTGCAGGAACCGCGCGCATCGCGTTATCCCACGCGCTGGCAAAGCCCGTCGACGGACCGGATGCCAGGTTGAGATCCAGCGGGAAGGTTTTGACCACACAGAGGTTGCTGCACAGGGAAAGCGTCAGCTTCCCACGCAGTCGCTGCACCTCATCGGTGGTGATTTCCAGTGGAAACACCACCCGGCTCTCGTAGCCCACCGAGCTGAATCCGGCAGACGTAAAGCGCACGGGCCGCGGCCAGTGCCACTGCGTACTGGCCTGCGGCGTCCAGTCGTTCACCGGCCGAAAGCCGCCGTCACCGGGGCTTCGCCAGTAGGTTTTCCACCCGTCATCGGGGGTGACATCCAGCAGCAGGCGCACTTTCCCGTTCGCGGGCGCATCGTGTAAGACATGCACCTGAGCATGGGAATTATCAGGCTGCATCGGCCAGCCCGGGACCGCCGCATAAGCGGTGGACAGGCTGAATAACAGGAACCACAGGCTCCTGAAAAGCGTATTCATACATTTTCTCCGTGAAAAATTAACTAAACAGGGACAGCCCGTTCAGTCATTCACGGAAAACGCAGTTCTTGAGATGTATTCGGAGGAGCGGAGGACGAAACAGGATGACCGGCCTCGGCAGGACGCTGATTTTGCTCAGCACCGCTAAAACGAGAACCAGCAGTGTGGGTAACAGCAGAAGGTTATCAAAATGAAGAGGTTGGGCGGCCAGCAGGGAGTGGGCGCTGAGCTCACAGGGCGACAACCCTGGCGACGTCAGCTCCTGCGGGCTGTTTTCAGCGGTCAACGAGAGCGTGGCGGCTTTGACCTGCATGTGGTGCAGGATGCTGGCCCGCTGGGTCAGACAGATCAGCATGACAATACAGGCAACGAAAAGAAGCGCGACGGCTCTTAGTTGCCTGTTTTTATGTTGAGTCGGACCCGTCAGGATATTCATGGGCAATGAGAATAGTGAGCGACGCGTCTTCGGGCAAGGGGCAATTTGTAAAGTAATGACAAGGTGCGGGGAACTCAGCTTACCGCGCAATCAGCCACAGGAAAGCATAATGCCGCTTAATCAACCGACGTCTCAATGCGCGTGCCTAATTTAAGGGCTAAGCGCAGCACCCGGTAATTTTCGTATGCTTTCCGCGATAAAATAATTTCAGGAGAGTAAACGACATACAGCGACTCCCTCCTCCGGCTGAAAATCGACGAAGCGTTGACCGCAGGCCGGGGCGAGGCGCACGGATGCGCCGAGAGGGGGCGACCTACATGGATGTAGGATCGCCCCCGACCCTAAGCCTGCGGGAATAAGCTGAGTGCACCGCGAAGCGGCGATTTTCCTGGCCGGGAGCCGGGATTGCTAAGGGGGCGGCGGCGAGCCCACTTAGCACGTTCACGGGTGACGGGGCTTACAGAGAAGCACAAAACATACAGTGAACGGAACCACCACCACAGCCGCATGCTCCCCCTCACCCCAGCCCTCTCCCTGAATGGATAGGGGGCAGGCCGTGCCAATATTTATTGTGGTGCTCCCTCAACCTGGTGCAGCGGACATTGCTTTTAAAGAAAAATAAATGCAATAATATTTTATAAATTTGCATTTTCCTCTCCTGAATCAGGGCGCCTGCATGAAAATTAGTGCACTCACTGAACGTATCTCACAGAAATTACTGGGTTTAATCGACAGCGGCGATATTGCTCCGGGATCGCATCTCAGCGTGCCTAAGCTGGCGGAAACCTTTGATGTTTCGCGCTCCCCCGTTCGTGAAGCGCTGGTGTATCTGGAACAGAAAGGGGTGCTGCTGCAAAAGCAAAACCGCGGCTTTTTTGTTAAAGAGGACTACGCCCCGCAGGCGGATACCCAACCGGCCCCTTCTGAAGAGCTGGATCTGCCGGAGTATTATCAGCTCGCCGAAGACTGGCTGCGGGACGAGATCGAGTCGGAAGTCACCGAGCTGTTCCTGATGAAGCGCTATAACCTCACTAAAAGCCAGCTGTCGACGGTGCTGGCCCGGGGCATCAGCGAGGGATGGGTTGAGCGCAAGCAGGGCTACGGCTGGCGTTTTTTACCGGTCGCCAAAACCAAGACCGCGCTGGAGCAGATTTTCAGTTTCCGTATGGTCATTGAACCGATGGCTATCCTGGAGCCTACGTTCAACGCACCGCAGGAGAAGATTAACGAGATCCGCCGCGAGCTGGAAATGCTGCTGGAGAGCGGCATTGAGCGCCTCTCCCCTACTCAGCTGCAACTGGCGGGCTACCGTTTTCACGAAACGATCATCAGTTTTTCCAACAATCCCTTCTTTGAAATCTCTCTACGTAACGTCAACCGCATGCGTCGGCTGATGGACTATCGCATCATGGATGACCGCAACCGCTACTACGCGGAAGTGAAAGATCATATGCGCATCCTCGCCCTCATTGAATCCGGACAGCGGATTGAGGCGTCGTACACTATGAAGCAGCACCTCTCCGTCGCCCTCGATAATAAAAAAATGCGCCGGATCAGCGCGGAAAATTAACCCTTGTCCCCAAAAAAACGGCTCACAGTGTGAGCCGTTTTGCTGTCAGCTGGCGACCGAATAGACCGGATAAAGCCCCAGTAAGAGCCCCGACCCGAGGAAGATCATGCACAGCAGGAACGCCCACTTGAAGGTGTATTTCTGATGGTCGCTGAATTCCACCCCCGCAAGCCCCACCAGCAGATAGGTTGAGGCGACCAGCGGGCTTAACAGGTGCACCGGCTGGCCCACCAGCGACGCGCGGCCAATCTCCACCGGATCGATACCGTAGGCTTTGGCCGCCTCGGCCAGGACCGGCAGCACGCCATAATAGAAGGCGTCGTTGGACATAAAGAACGTGCCCGGCAGGCTGATAAGGGCGGTGATCGGCGCCAGATACGGCCCCCAGGACTGGGGCAGCACGTCTAACAGCGTGTTGGACATGGCGGTCACCATCCCGGTGCCGGAGAGAATACCGGCGAAGATCCCCGCCGCCAGGAAGATAGAGGTCTGGTTCAGCGCGGCAGGCGCATGGGCCGCGATACGCTGGCGCTGGGCATCCAGATGCGGATAGTTAATCAGCAGCGCAATCGCAAAGGCCACCATAAACAGCACCGACAGCGGGAGCAGTTCCATCACCAGCGAGGCCATCAGCGCCAGCGTCAGGGCGGCATTGAGCCAGAACATTTTTGGCCGACGCAGCTCGTCATTCACCTCATTGATGGCAGGCAGATAGCTCTCGGCATCCTCTTCCGTAACCGCGCCGTTGCCGTTGGTCTGAATGCTCAGCTTGCCAAGGCGGCGGCGTTCACGGATGCCGATATACCAGGAGAGCACCAGCACCCCCACCAGGCCGCAGATCATCGAGGGGATCAGCGGGATAAACAGCTCGCTCGACTCTACCTTTAACGACGCCGACACGCGCGCCAGCGGCCCGCCCCACGGCAGCAGATTGGTGACGCTCCCGGAGAGAAACACCACGCAGGTCAGGGCCAGCGGGTCGAGACGAATACGCTTAAACAGCGGCAGCATCGCCGTCACGCAGATCATGTAGGTGGTTGATCCGTCACCGTCCAGGGAGACCATCGCCGCCAGCAGCGCCGTACACATCACCGCTTTAACCGGGTCGCCGTTAATAATGCGCAGGAAGAAGCGGATTATCGGATCGAATAATCCGGTATCGAACATGGTACAAAAATAAAGAATGGCAAAAATCACCATAATCGCGGTAGGCGCGACCTTCTTTAACCCCTCAATCATCATATCGCCCATCTCACCGCCAAAACCGGCAATAAGCGCAAACAGAATGGGAATAATAGTCAGGGCCGTCAGCGCGGATAATTTTTTGGTCATGATAAGGATCATAAAGACCACAATCATGCCGTAACCCAGGAACGAGAGCATAAGAGTCTCCGACGCAGATATTGCTAAATGCGTAATGAAGTTATGTACGTAATTTAATTGTTGTGGAAAAGCGATTAACTCATGTGCATACCGCCGTTGACGGAGAAGTTCGCCCCGGTGGCGTATCCGGCTTCATCGGAGGCAAGCCAGGCGCAAATAGAGGCAATTTCTTTTGGCGATCCCAGCCGCCTGACCGGTATTTCCTGCACAATCTTGTCGATAACCTGAACGGGAGTGACCGTCTTCAGTTTGCTGGTGGCAAGGTAGCCAGGGGAGACGGTATTCACCGTGACGCCGCGCGCCGACACCTCGCGCGCCAGGGCGCGGGTAAAGCCCCGGACGGCATATTTTGCGGTGGAGTAGTTCACCTGGCCGACGGTGCCAATCTGCGCGTTTAACGAGGAGATATTAATAATGCGCCCCCAACCGCGCGCCATCATGCTGTCCACCACCTGACGCGTGACGTTAAATAAGGAGTTCATATTGGTATCAATAACCGCCTGCCACTCCTGGGGCTGCATATCGCGAAATAATACGTTGCGCGCCGTGCCGGAATTATTAATCAGCACGTCGACCTCGCCCACTTCCGCGCGGATCTTTTCAAAGGCTTTTACCGTGGAATTCCAGTCTGCAACGTTTCCCTCAGAGGCAATAAAATCAAAACCTAATTTCCTGTTATCCTCCAGCCAGGCGTCTTTTCTTTTGGAATTCGGCCCGCAACCCGCGATGACAATAAATCCGTCCTGCGCCAGCCGACGACAAATAGCCGTGCCGAGACTCCCCATTCCCGATGTTACATACGCGATACGTTGGGTCATACCCCTCTCCCGTTGCAGATTATTAACATTGCTCACTTCTCATTAACATTAAGCGGCGGGCATAGTCATTCCGCAACCTGACCTTGTTGGAAATGTGAGCAAGATCGTTCAATTTATGCATTTGCAAATAATTAAATGCAATTATCAGGACAGAAAAGAATCTGCATTCGTTATCTTCATGGCAGGAAACCTGCCATTAAAGCCGCACAAACACAGGAATAACGAGGATTGGCACTGAGAAACGAGACAACCATCACGGCACGATAAATGCATTTATATTATAAAAAATGCAAAGAAAACAGGAGCTATCATGACAACCTATGCTTACGTTGGCTGCCGGACTTCGGCATGGCGCGGTGCGCGCGGTAAGGGGATCACCCTGTTCCGCATTACCGAGTCGGGTAAATGGGAGCCGCTACAGTGCCTGGCTTCCGTGCAGGAAAATCCCTCGTGGCTGACGCTTGATATGCGGCGCAACCGGCTGTATGCGCTGCACGGCGATGGCGACCGCGTGGCGGTGTTCGATCGCGATCCTGACACCGGCCTGCTGACGTTAAGTAGCGAGCAGACCACCGGGCCACGCCACCCTCACCCGGATCTGGAGCCCGCCCGCAGAAATAATCCGGTTGGGGCCGCGCTGACGCCCGACGGCAACACGCTGCTGATCGCCAACCATGAAGGGGGCAACATTGCCGCCCTGCCGATCAGCGATAAAGGGCTGGAGCCGCCCATCGATTTCGCTCGCATCGCCGGTCATACCGGCCCTGACTCCCTGTCCCGTCCGCACGAGATCGTTTTTGCGCCGGGGTGCAATCTCTTTGCCGTCCCGGTTCAGGGCCGCAAGGCGGGCAACGGCATCGATATGATGCGCCTTTATCACTGGGAGCAGACCCGCTCATGCCTTGCCGATGAGGTGATGCTCCCGGCAGGCAGTTGGCCCCGCCACGCCGATTTTCATCCCAATGGCCAGTGGCTGTTCGGCCTCAGCGAGCTGAGCAGCACCGTCACCTTTTTTCACGTTGACCGGGAAAAAGGCACGCTCTCGCTGCGGCACACCCTCAGCGCGCTGCCGGAGGGTTACGACCTGCGCAGCGACGCCAGCGAGATCGAGGTGCATCCTTCCGGGCGTTTTGTCTATGCCGCCAACCGCGGGCATGACTCCATCGCCGTGTTCAGCGTCAGCCCGCAGGATGGCTCACTCACCGCTGTTGGCTGGGTGCCGTGCGGCGGAAAAACGCCCCGCTTTACCACTCTGTCGCCCGACGGCAGGCAGTTCATCAGCGCTAACGAAGATTCCGACACTCTTCAGGTGTTCGACGTCGACAGCGAAACCGGCATGTTGTCGGCAACGGATGTGGTGGTTGCCACTGCCAGCCCCACCTGCATCTGTTTTGCCTGACTACTCCTCGGCAGGTTCACAGGGGATCAGGCTGCCGATAAGGGATTTAACCGACGGCGAGGCCTGGGCGTAATCTTTTACGCCCACCAGCAGCTCCCGCTGCGCCCAGGGCTCGGCGAGGGGAATTAACCGCACACCGCTGTGCAGCGTTGAAGAGGCTACCTCGTTCACCGGCACAATGGCGATCCCCAGCTGCTGAGCCACCAGCTCGGCCATGGAGATAAAGCTGCTCACCCGCAGCCCGACGCTGAGGGTCTTACCGCAGGCGCGGGCCTGCCGCTCAAGGATGTGGCTCACGGCGCTGTTGCGATGCGCGCCAATCAGCTTCTCATCAATAATGTCTTCAAATTTCAGCTCGCTGCGCTCCGCCAGGGGGTGAGTGGGCCACACCAGCACCGACAGCAGATCGTGCTGCCAGGGCCAGGAGACGATCCCCGCCGCAGACGTCCAGCTGGAGAAGAACCCGACGTCCGCCTCGCCCGACAGCAGCCCCTGCACCACGCTTATCCCGGTGTGCTCCTCAATCTCAATATCGGTCTGCGGATAGTGGGCCAGATAGTCGCTCACCACCCGCGGCAGGTTATTCATCAGCGCCGCCGAGATAGTGTAGATGCGGATATGGCCGCGGATCCCCGCGGCATAGTCACTGAGCTCTTCTTCCATCTTCTCAAGATTGCGGAACACCTGGCGGGCATGGTAGAGCAAGGAGTGGCCCGCCGGGGTAAGGGTGATGCCCCGGGGCATGCGCAGCATCAGCGGGGTGCCCACCTGCTGCTCCAGCTCCGCGATACGCTTGCTGACCGCCGATACCGCGGTATGCTTCCTGCGGGCCGCGTGGGTGAGGTTTTGCTCCTCGGCGACCGCCACGAACAGAGATAGAGAGACCAGATCAAAGCGCATTGTTTTATCCATGGTTAATGCTTCAGCGTTTGCTGAATAACATACGGCAAAATACCGCCGTGGCGGAGATAACGCAGCTCCTGCTGCGAATCGAGGGTCAGCGTCAGCCCGAATTCGCCCAGCAGGCTGTTGTCCCGCCGGATACGCATCGTCAGCTGCGTCCTGCCCGCCTGGAGGTTTTCCAGCCCTTCCACGTCGATCGCTTCGCGCCCGTCCATCTCCGGCAGGCGCGCGGCGTCAGCCGGGTCGAGATGCAAAGGCAAAATCCCCATGCCGATCAGGTTGGTGCGGTGGATCCGCTCGAAACTCTGCGCTATCACCGCCTTCACCCCCAGCAGCGCCTGGGCTTTAGCGGCCCAGTCCCGGCTGGAGCCCGCGCCGTAGCGCTCTCCGGCGAAGATCACCAACGGCGTTTCACGTTGCAGCCAGCTTTGCGCGGCGTCATACGCGGGCAGGATCTGCTGATGCGCGGCATCCCAGGCCTTTCCGCCGCCGCCACGTAGCGCCGCCGGAAGCAGGCGGTTAGAGAGCGCGGTATTACTGAAAGCTCCGCGCACCATCACCTCGTGATTGCTGCGACGCGTGGAGTATAAATTCAGGTCCTGCGGGTCTTCGTGATGCTCAATCAGCCACTGCCCGGCGAGACTCGCCAGCGGGATCGCTCCGGCCGGAGAGATATGGTCGGTGGTGACATCATCCCCTAACCACAGGAACGGATGCGCGCCAGAGAGCGTCAGCGGCGCGGCGGGATCCCGGGGTAAACGCTCAAGATAACCCGGACGGCGCAGATAGGTGGAGCCCGCCTCCCAGGGATAGTGCACACTTCCCGGGGCAACGATCTCCTGCCAGTGGCCCGTACCCTGCCAGATAATCTCCCGGCGCTTAACGTAGTGCTCGCGTTTCATTACCCGCCCGAGCCAGGTTTCTACCTCTTCGCGCGACGGCATAAGATCGCGCATCATGATCGGGCGCTGCGCGTCGTCAACCCCGAGCGGTTCGTTCAGCATGTCATGAGAGATATGGCCTGCGAGAGCCCAGGCGATCACCAGCGCCGGAGAGGTCAGATAGCCGTGTCCGAGGGAGGGATTCACCCGACGGGGGAAATTACGGTTGCCGGAGAGGACGCAGACCGCCTGCAGGCCGTCGTTGACCAGCGCCTCCATGGCCGGTTGCAGCGCCCCGGAGCTGCCGATGCAGGTCATGCAGCCGTAGCCCGTCACGTCAAAACCGACCTTTTCCAGTTCGGACAGCAAACCCGACTCGCTGAGATAGTCGGTCACCGCCCGTGAGCCCGGCGAGAACGAGGTTTTCACCCAGGGCTTTGGCTTAAGGCCGTGCTTCGCGGCGTTGCGGGCAAAGAGCGCCGCCTGAACAATCAGCCACGGGTTCGCGGTGGTGGTGCAACTGGTAATCGCCGCGATGGCCACCGCCCCCTGGCGGATCGGCTCCGGGTAGTCCGCGCGCGTCCACTGCCGCCCTTTCGCTTCGACGCTCAGCGTCTCGTCGAAGCTGCTGGCCGCCTGCCCCAGCGGGATCTGCTGGTGCGGGTTCACCGGCCCGGCCATGCAGGGCTCGATAGTCGAAAGATCGAGCTCGATGCGCTGGCTGAACGCAGGCTGCGGCGACGCTTCTGTGCGCCACAGGTGTTGCGCCTGCATATAGGCCCGGATTAACGCCTGCTTTTCTTCGCTCCGCCCCGTTAAGGCAACGTATTCGGCGCTGCGTTCGTCAAACGGAAAGAACACCACCGTCGCGCCGTATTCCGGGGCCATGTTGGCGATGGTGGCCCGGGATTCAACCGACATAGCGGCTAACGCCGGCCCGGTGAACTCGACAAATTTACCCACCACCCCCGTCTCCCGCAGCAGACGGGTGATGTGCAGGGCCAGATCGCTGTCGCTCACCTCAGAGGAGAGCGTGCCGGAGAGCGAGATGCCCACCACCTCAGGGAAACGCAGCGTGACCGGTTCCCCCACCAGCGCGGCCTGCCCTTCGAGGCCGCCCACGCCCCACCCCAAAATGCCCAGGGCGTTGATCATCGGGGTATGACTGTCGGTGGCGATCATGCAGTCCGCATGCAGCAGCGGAACGGCAGCGGTGTTATCCACCGTCACCACCTCCGCGACGGCCTCAAGGTTCATCAGATGGATGATCCCGGTGCCGGGCGGGATCACCCGGAAATTATCCAGGCTCTTTTCTGCCCAGCGGATAAAGCGGTAGCGTTCGGCATTACGACGAAAATCGAAGCGCAGGTTCTCTTCCAGCGCGGCGGGTGACGCATAGCTTTCGACAATCACCGAGTGATCGATAGTCAGCACCGCCGGAATGCGCGGGTTAATCGCCGTGGCATCGCCGCCCAGTTCGGTCGTGAGATCGCGCATGGCGGCAAAATCGGCCAGCGCCGGCAGGCAGGTGGTGTCGTGAAACATCAGACGATCGGGATAAAAGGCCACTTCGCCCTTCTCCGCCGACCCGGCAAGCATCTGCAAAAACGCGGGCAGCGCTCCCGGCGAACGCAGGGCCACGTTTTCCAGCAGCACGCGCAGGCAGAAAGGGATGGTCTGCAATCTCTCCAGCGGCAGCAGCCGGGTGAGATCCAGAAAATGGTAAGGCTGATTATCAATGATCAGCTCTGATTGGTTGAGGGTCAGGGTCGATGTCATAAAACCTTCCGTCACAGCAGTATTGTTATGTTCATGTGCGGATAACGTTGCCATGCCGGGGAGCGGGTGAAAATTGAACTCTTGATAAGATAGCGTTCTCGAAAGGAGAACGCTAAGGGAAATGTCTGTGTACGGTGGGAAAGTACTTTGGGAATGGCCTTGTGACATTAGCTCAAATCATGCAGTGCCTTATCCAGCGGCGGCGTTAAAAGGATGTCCTGAAACACAACATCCAGGCCCGCCCGCTCCGGAGTACAACACATTGCACCGATCCTGACCGGCCCCGGCGGAAAATAGCTCAGGCGTATTAAAGGCCACGTCTGTCCCTCCGTTGAATACTGCAGTCTCAGGCTGTCTCCTTTACGCGTGAGCCTGAGCCAGAACGCTCGCGCATCACCGGGAAAAATTCCTGTAGCCCAGTCGGAATGGCCGAGCGTCAGCACGCTGCCAATGGCGGGCGCGCCGTCGTTATATTCTATCCCCGCTTTTAACCAGTGCTGTTCATCACCTATCATCATCAATCCGGCCTGATCGTACAGCGTGGTAAAGTCTGCGCAGATTTTGAGCTGGAAAGTAAAATCGCCCTCAGCCTCAGTGGCAAAGACATGACCGGAAAAGCGTTCAAACCCGTACCAGGTTTCGCGCCAGAAATCAGTTTTGTCATCGGTGGTGACCTGTAGAGTGCCGTTCTGGCACTGCCACTTTGCGGGCTCATTTATCCAGGCGAACGATTTAAACATAACAGCTCCAAAATGGGTTTACGGCTGACCGCAAAGGATAGGTTGTAAAGTAGTATACGTTTTTCAGCAGTACACACTCTGGATACTCAATGTCATTACAAGCAACCTGGCATGAACAGCCTGCGCCCGGTGATGAAACAGAAGGTGTTTCGATCATCGACGTCAATCCTTTTGGCCCTAATGGAGAAAAGGATCGGCGACTGCTCGTCAGTAACGACGGTGAGCCCCTTCTGATTTTACAGTTATATATACGTGCAGATGAGGATGGCTGGCTTATTTCCAGCGCCTTTTCTGGTTTTCTCCTGAATGAATCCCACGTGGCTATCATTTGTGGCGACCACTTTCATGTTTTTGAGATGGCCACACATACGTTCAGAAGCTATCCACTGGGTGATTACGTTGGCCATCTTTACTCAGTTCCTGACATCCATTCTGACAGACTACAGGATCGGGTTCTGGTCGCCACTTACTGCCACGTTTTTCTGATGGATATTGCTGCGGGCATTCTCTGGAAATCCGGGCAGTGCGCCATCGATGGCGTGATCGTTACATCCATAGAGAATGATACGGTGCTTGGTGAGGGGGAATGGGACCCGCCGGGAGGCTGGGAATCTTTTAAGCTCGATCTCAAAACGGGTATCCTGATTTGAAGAAGGGCTCACCCTCAGGGTAATAGCCCGGCAGCATTCAGGTTCGAATGGGGACACGTTCAGCGAGTTTCTTTTGCAGAATAATCACCATAACGGGGAAGCCTGCGGCGGAAATGGCACATACCGCCAGCAACCTGTTTATATTTTCTGGTGCCATACCCTGATCGGGTATCAGAAAAGAGGACAGGAAAAAGGCGACGGTGGTAACCAGATACATTATCGATGTCTGTAGTGAAGAAAATCCGGCTCGTTGCCTGTCATCAGGAAACTGAATCGTCAACGCCGAAGATACAACCAGACGGCTGTAAGAGGCACCGAGAAATAACGTTATAAATAACACCGCATGCTGATAGCCGAGAGCCGGGATTAACAAACTGAGTATAAAGACGAGGGTCGAAGCTGTTGCCAGTCGCAAAGCAGAATAACGCGAGGTTAAGACGCCGGTCATTTTTGTCGCCAGGTAACCTGCAACACCCCCGCCGAAGAACAGCCAGGGCAACAGCTCATGTGATGCGCTTAACTGCTGAGTCAATAATGGCACCAGAACCGGAACGATCAGCATTGGACTAAACTGCACAAGCGCATTACCGGAGGCGAACAGTAAAGTATCCACATCAACAGACTGCGTGCGGAGAGTGTCAACAGCGTCGGAAGTCTGGGGTATGATGAATACAATAAGCGGCAATGCCAGTAAACAAAGTGTACTTATTAACCACAAAGCGACATGCCAGCCGTAATAGGTGCACAAAAATAATAGCGTGGGCATGCCCGCAATACTTACCATCGAAAATGACGCAATCACCGTCGCTAACATTTTTCCGCGCAGGTTAGTCGGCGCATGGTTTATTAATATACTGATACCCACCCCCATTGTCGTACCGCCAACAAGCCCTGCGCAAAAGCGTAATGTCAGCAGAAGACTAAAACTGGAAATAAAGGTTGTTATAAGTGTCAGCAGCCCTAACAGGGCCATATTGGCGATTAAAAAACGTTTCTTATTGAAACGACCAATCCAGTAAAAAGCGATGACGCCCGAAATAACTGCGCCCGCTGTGTACATACCGGATGCATAGCCTGAGTATGATACGGGAACTGCGAAATCTGCTGCCATAAAAGCAAAAACAGGATTGAACATCATATATTCCAGCGCATTAGTGAACTGGATAAAAGCCATGACAACGGCTATTCGTATGAGTGCTTTGTGATTGTTTTGTAGCATAGCAAGTGTCCTCTGGAAGAATAAGACCCGAGTTTAACTGCTATCAATGGTGTTGATTACATGGTAGAAATGGCACTTATTGTTATCATAAATGGGATAATCAATGCGTCCTGCTCTTGATTCTACTACCCTGAAAGTGTTCATTGCTGTGGTCGAAAGAGAAAGCTTTGTTGGGGCATCGAAACTCCTTGAAATGCCGACATCAAACGTGAGTCGTTGTATTTCTCAGTTAGAAGAAAAGCTGAATCTTCAGCTCATTGAGCGCAGTACGCGACATATGAAACTCACCCAGGCGGGGTACCTGCTCTATTCCCGGGCGAAGCCAATCATGGAGTCGCTTGAGCAAACTGAGACAGAATTAACGTTACGGCAGATGCAGCTGAAGGGCCCGTTACGACTCTGTATTCCCAATGAAATAGGCCCTGCGCTGCTGGGTTCAATTATTGCCGATTTCGCCTGTCAGTATCCGGAACTGGAAATTAGCTGTATCACCAATTTGTCAGGATTCGAATCCCTGCGGGACGATCTGGATTTAGCGATCATTATTACCCGAGGTCAGATGGAAGACAGTGATTACATAGCCCGCCATCTGGTCACCATCCCCTGCACCATTGTTGCAGCCCCCTCGGTTATACAGCGTTACGGTACTCCTTCTCATATCCAGCAATTTGAAGACTTACCCTGTATTACAACGGTAAGTGCACTTAAAGGAGCGCCCTGGCAGTTCGTCAATAAAAAGGGAGGATTCGAGACCATTAAGGTTAAAGGGCATTATCGGGTAAACAGCGGAGAGATGGCTGGACGTGCCGCCCTGGCAGGCGTCGGCTTTGCGATTCTGTCGAAACAAGCCTGCCAGCCTTACATTAACGATGGACGGTTAATCGAGGTGGAATTTGAGCAATCGGCAGCGCCATTGCAATTGTTCTCCGTTTATTCCGACAGGCGTTATTTACCCGCTAAAATCAGAGCGCTTATAGATTTCATGCATCAGGAATTGAGCAGTGCAGCCTTAGCGATATAAGGTGGCGTTGAACGGCTGTACCCTGCCAAACCACTAAAATTTGCGAACCTAAGCTCTGAGAATTTCTGTCAGTTCTTTGCGCTTCCTTGTTGCCCATTCAGGTTTAATGGACAGCAGTAAACTATACTGCTTTCGGAAATAAACATGCCTGAATTCCTTATCAGGGGCGCTGTTCAGGGCTGCATACTCTGCAGCCAGACCGACCACACCACAGTCAACAAACCAGTACAGGATCTCATCATCACTCAGCGTCACTTTACGCGCTATTTCGATCCCTCGTTCAGCGACGACGAAATGATATTCTTCACCATGAATTTCCAGATATGGCGTTGCCAGGCCATCAGGACTGTCAGGGATGGTGAAGTAATGATTGGGTCTGACCCCACCGCCCATTTTCACGCCGATTTTGAGGAGTTCGGCGCGTAACTCTTCGATATTTTTCATGATTTTTTATGGTCAATACGTTACAGAAACCCTGGCAGCCTTAATAGTCTAACCGCATCCCGACGCGCCGCGCCGGATCGAAACCCTTTCCAATTTCCTCTTCTATCTGGCTTATCAGATGAAGCGGGCACGATTCCCCTTCCACTATTTCAAAACCCAGCGAGGCGTAAAATTTTGCATTAAAGGCGGCCACCTTATCTGTTGTTAATGTGGCGCCAGCCAGGTCGCGCTGCCGCGTGGACGCGAGCATCGCCTGCATTAACAATCTGCCGATCCCCTTCCCTTGCCAGTCCGGGTGCACATCAATTTCGGCAATGTGCAGCCATCTGCTTTCGAACGTGCCTGCTATAAATCCGACGGGGGTAGAATCTGCAGCAAACGCGGCAAGCAGCACACCGTCGCGGCTGAAGTCACAAAAATCCTTCAGGCTATTTGCGACAGCCTGACCTGTCACCGCCCCTGCGCCACGCAGTGTCTCAAAGGCAGCCAGTTCAATGGCGCGCAGTGCATCAAAATGTTCACATTGCGCATTGCTGATGGTGATTTCCAGGACCGAACTCTCCATGTATGTCTCCCCGTTCATTAACGCAAAATTATGCCAGGCGACCAGCAATGGCCGCCCGGAATAGCCTGTCGCTCCACTACCAGCGCGTGGCCTGCATATCGATGACAAAGCGATACTTTACGTCACCCTTAAGCATACGGGCAAAGGCAGTCTCAATATCCTCGCCACCGATCGTTTCGATATCGGCGGTAATATTATGCTCGCCGCAGAAGTTCAGCATCTCCTGGGTTTCCTGAATGCTGCCAATTGACGATCCGCTGATGCTTAAACGCCGAAACACCATGGGCGTAATATCCGGCGAGAGGTGTGGCTGGTCCGGAATACCGACCAACACCAGGCGGCCATTGGTTTTCAGCGTCGCCAGATAAGGGTTCAGGTCGTGCGGTGCCGCCACGCAGTCAATGATAAAATCCAGCGAGGTCTGGCAGGCCGCCATTTGCGCGGCATCGCGCGATACCACTACCCGTTTTGCCCCCAGACGACGGGCATCTTCGCCCTTCTCCGGGGAGGTTGTAAACAGCGTCACTTCGGCCCCCATCGCACTGGCGAGCTTCACTGCCATATGGCCTAGCCCACCCAGGCCCACAACACCCACGCGATCGCCGGCAGCCACGTTGAAATGGCGCAGCGGCGACCAGACAGTCACACCCGCACACAACAGCGGTGCAACCCCGGCAAGCGGCAGGTTGCGCGGTACTGACACAACAAAATGTTGATCGACGATCACGCTCTGCGCATAGCCGCCCCGGGTTCTTTCGCCGGTAAATTTATCCAGGCCATTGTAGGTCGCCGTAAAGCCTGCTTCGCAGTACTGCTCTTCATGGCTCTGGCAGAAATGGCACTCGCGGCAGGAGTCGACAATCACGCCCACACCGACGATATCACCCGGTTTAAAATGGGTGGCCTCGTCGCCAGTCTCAAGGACGCGCCCGACTATCTCGTGCCCCGGCACCAGGGGATATTCACTTACCGCCCATTCGTTACGCGCCATATGGAGATCGGAGTGGCACACGCCGCAATAGAGGATCTCAATTTTGACATCCTGTTTTTGTAGCGGGCGCAGCGAAACCTGGCCTGATGTTAAGGGTTGTGCCGCGTCATGTGCGACTAGTGCATTGATTTTCATCTTACCTCAGGAATGTGCTGGTTCAGGCTAACTCAAGGGGGCAGACTATAGTCAACAGGATCCCATATTGATAGTAGTTACCATTTGGTGACCATAAGCAGAGGAGAGAACAGTGCCAGCCTGGGTTGAAGGTAAACTTTATTTTTATGCGGACTCGCCGCCGCGCCGCCTGATGGAACTCTTTTCCGTTAAATGGAGCACGATGGTGCTGCACGCGCTGTATCACTGGCCGGATGAACGCGCACGCACCGGTGAGTTACAGCGTAGCCTGGAGGGAATTTCTAAGAAAATGCTGTTCCAGACGCTGAAAGAGCTGGAACAGCGGGGGTTGATTGCCCGCCATGTGTACGACGTGATCCCCCCCAAAGTCGACTACCGGCTGACCCCACTCGGCAGAACCTTTGCCGAGCCCATTGAGCAAATGTACCAGTGGGGGTTAGAACATCAGGATGCACTTGATGAAATGGAAGCCTGTTATCAGGCGGCGCCCGGCTAACAAAATCACTATTGTGAATTTATTTTCACTATAGTAAATTTTAATGAACTCATTTTTTTTGTGAATATACAAAGCAAAGAACACGTTAAGGAAGAAAAATGTTGAACATCAGAAAGTCACAACCGGCTGAAGCGCCAGAAATTATCCAGATCTGGAAGCGTTCAGTGGATGCTACACACCATTTTCTGACAGCGGAGGATCGCCAGGAGATCGAAAAAGAAGTTGTCGGCTTCTTTTCAGAAACCCCGGTATGGGTTGCTACAAATCAGGATGACCAGCCATTAGGATTTATGTTTTTGCATGATGGTCATCTGGAGGCGCTATTTGTGGATGCGTCTGCTCGCGGACTTGGCGTCGGCAAAGGGTTGATCTCACATGCGCTCGCCCTGCATCCCGATCTCAGCGTCGACGTAAATGAACAAAATCAGCAAGCTGTAGGGTTTTATCAGCACATGGGTTTTGAGGTTTCAGGACGTTCAGAGCGGGATAATCAGGGGAGGCCATATCCCCTGTTGCACCTGAGCAAAGCAAATGGGAACTAGCCGTTGTAGCAGCACAGTGTCATGGATTTTTTTGGCTAAAAGCAACGATGTAAGAACAGCCCTGCTCGCTATCAGGATTACTTAACTGGCACTCGCTTGCAAAGGTCAGAGCAAGAGAGTCACCGGCGCGTAGATGATGGGTCTGATGATTGACGCGAAAATCAAGGCTGCCACTCAACATCCAGAGTGTTTGCCCGGAAAGATGCTCATTCGCGGTGGCGGGTATCGTCAGCTCACCCTTAGCCGGAATCTCAACTCTTATAAGTTCCGGGCAGGCCCCTGCAGGGGAAAGCGACCAGCGGGTAATGCCTGAGTGTTCATCCGTCCAGTGCTGCTGCTCATGAGCAAAAAGAACAAGTGAGTTCTGATGTTGCTCAAGCTCTGCGAAAAGCTTTGATAGCGTAAGATTCATCGCGTTAGCTAAACGACTCAGTATCGTTGCACTGGGGCTGGAGGTGCCTCGTTCCACCTTGCTAATCATGGCCTGACTGACGCCCGATCGTTGAGCAAGCTCAGTGACAGTCAGATTGCGAGCCTTTCTGTGTTTAAGCAACAAACGTGCGATGTCGCTATCGAGTATCTGATTTTTAGATGTTTTTTCCATTTTCACCCCTGGTTTCGCCAGCCTGATTATGCCATTTCATAAATCAGGCTGAAACTGATGATTTAGCAGGTATGAAAATCAGGATTTACCAAACGTTCTTCATCTGTCACGCACCCTGATCGCCGCGGTCAACCCAAAATATGGTGGTGGTACACCCTGCCTTCATCGCGTTAGTCTGTCTGCGTCAAAAGAACCAGAAAAACGAAGCTCTTTATGGAAATTATTCTGATGCGTCATGGAAAGCCGGCTTATGCAGGCTCTGCGAGGGTAACAAGCCTTGAGATGGCTGAATGGATTTCAGAATATGATCTCTCTGATACGGGCAGCGATATGCCCCCGCAATCCAGTAAAGCATTAGCATCCAGTGCACTGCACATCATAAGCAGTCCTCTTCCCAGAGCGCTCTCATCCCTGAGGGCATTAGGGCGTGAACCGGACCTCATTGATAAAGTCTTCAGGGAAGCAGACCTGCCCATAATCCGGATGCCCGCTCTCAGATTGTCCCCCCTCTTCTGGGCGGCTTTTTTCCGCGTGATGTGGCTGTGTGGCATATCCCGTAACGCAGAGTCCCTGGGAATAGCGAAACAACGCGCCGCTCGGGCTGCGGATATCCTGATTGCGTTTGCAAAAGAATCAAACGGTCCTGTGCTGCTCATAGGTCATGGGGCGATGAATCGGTTGATCGCAAAGGAACTCATATCGTCAGGCTGGAGAGAGTGCCGTCGTCAGGGGAGTGGTTACTGGAACGCGGGTATTTACAGCTTACTCCAGACCCGTTCCTCTGCCTCAGCACTCAGTGGGTCAATTAATCAGCCCAGGCTCCCGCTTTTTTAAACCGGCTGGCTTAAACAGGAAGATTTGATGTATACCAAAAATATTTGTGCGATGCTCGGCGGGACTTTTTTACTGATGTCTGCGTTCATTACGACGTCCAAAGCTCAATCTCTGCCCCTGGCATCAGAACAGCCGAATTTGCAGTTGATGTCCGTTCAGACGCAAGGCTCAGGAACGGATGTCATATTGATTCCAGGCCTGGCGTCGTCTCGCGGGATCTGGACCGATTTAGCATCAGGTTTACAGTCTGGCCACCGCGTTCACATTTTAGAGCTGGCGGGCTTTGCGAGTACACCTGCTATTTCCAGCCGGGACGGTAAGGTCATCGCCCCAGTCGTTGACGCCATCGCTGAATACATCCGCACTCAGCACATCAACGCTCCGGCGATCGTTGGCCATTCTCTTGGCGGCGAGATTGCATTGATGTTGGGGGCCCGGTATCCCGATCGGGTTGGTCGCTTAATGATTGTCGATGCTTTACCGTTCTATTCGTTAATGATTGACCCTGAAGCGACCAGCGAAACAGCTTCCCAGCGTGCAATTGCTATAAGGGAGTGGATACTGGCGCAATCGCCGCAAGAATTTGAAGCGTTTCAGAAAGCATCCATAGCCCGTTTAGCTAAGACCGAAGCGGTGAGGCCCGCTCTGGTGGCGGCAGGGCTCAGTTCCGATCGCAGAACCATTGCAGATGCTGTGTATGAATTGATGGTTACCGACTTGCGCCCCGAGCTTGGCCGCATTAGCGCACCGATTGAGGTCGTTTATGCGTATGACGCCTTATTCGGGGTGCCTGCCTCCGGTGTGGATGAAATGTACCGTCGAGCCTATACCAATGCGCGAGATATCCATTTCACACGCATCGATGACAGTTTTCACTTTATCATGCTCGATCAGCCAAGACGGTTCTCCAGCGCGGTTGAGTCATTTTTAAATAAATAAGGCATGGTCATCAGGCGTTACGGCCAGCCATCACGCCGCCATAAATATCCCAGATAGCGCCGGTGACCCAGCCAGTCTTGTCAGAAAGCAGGAAAGCCACGGTTTCGGCGATATCAACCGGTGTACCTACGCAACCGATCGGGTGGAAGCTGTCAAAGCTGTTCATCACCTCCTTCACCTCGTCTTTCGCAATAAAGCCTTCGTAAATCGGCGTGTGAACAACGGCTGGAGACACCGAAACCGGCCAGCTGGCTCAGCTGCATCCCGACCATCGGTGGCAGCTCAATTGGTCTTATTATCTGGTCACCGCGCAGCAAAAAGTCATGCGTGCTGAAGTCAACGTCTTCCATGACTGGCTTCTTCAGGAAGGAGATTGTCGAAGCACATTTCCACCAGGCTTTACCATTACGCCATAGCCAGTTCACGATCAATAATCCCCTGCACCGCACCGTCCGCCTGCCAGCGGGTCAGCATCTCAACAAGCTGGTGGTAGCGCTGTTCATTACCCCGGGGTACGCAGATCGCCTGATGTATCTGACCGAAATTATCGGGCAGAACCCGATAACCAGAGTGCGCGGCAGATGTGCGCTCCAGCGGCTGGCGAATTCCCGCCGCCATGTCCCCCTCCCCCTGCAGAAACGCATCAATGGCGGCCTGGGATGAGGCGAGCCGGTTGAGGGTGGCATGCAGCAGGTGTCGGGTCAGATGCAGATCGTATGCCGCCCCCTTACCGACGTTGATCACAACCCCTGGCTTATCCATCTGTTCAACGCTCTGCCACGAACTCCCTTCGTGAACCAGCACCGTGCCCTGAATGGTGATATAGGGCTGGGTAAACTGCAGGATCATCTCCCGCTGCGGGTCCACCGCCAGAAAGGCGATGTCCCAGTAATCCTTCTGCGCATCCTCCACCACCTTTCCGGCGGCCGGGTAAGTTTTTAGCTGCGCGCTGCAGCCCAGCTCCGCGGCTATCTTATGCGCCAGCTGGACCGTTATTCCGCCGGGACTGCCGTCCGGTAGCTCCCTTGCCAGAACAGCATTGCCCAGATTAATAGCAAAACGCAGGTTTTTAGTGACTGACATGAGGCTCCTCCGCAAGTCGCTCAGGTTCATGATTATCAGTGTCAAAACTCAGACGCTGGATTTTCCCTGCGACGAATAAATAACAGCACAGATTCAGGAACGCACAGACGCCAACGAAGATAAGCGCCCCGTTAAATGAGCCGGTGTCTTTAATAATGTAGGCGATAATAATCGGCGTGAAGATCCCGGAAATATTACCGATCATATTGAACAGTCCGCCGCTCAGGCCAATCGCCTCTTTTGGCGAGAAGTCGGAGACCACGCACCACCCCATCGCCCCGAACCCTTTGCCGAAAAAGGCCAGCGACATGATTGCCACCACAATCCACGCCGAGTCGACGTAGTTACAAATCACCATGCTCACCGCCAGCAGCATGCCGATCACAATCGGCGTTTTACGCGCCGCAGAGAGGCTAAAGCCGCGCGAGAGCATGTAATCGGACAACACGCCGCCCAGCAGCGCCCCCGCACAGCCGCACAGGGCCGGTAACGAGGCCACAAACCCAGCTTTGAGGATGGTCATGCCGCGATCGTGAACCAGGTAAACGGGAAACCAGGTCAGGAAGAAGTACGAGAGCACGGTAAAGAAGAACTGCCCCATATAGACGCCGAGCGCCAGGCGGTTAGTCAGCAGCTTGCGGGTATAACCTTTGCCCGCGCTGTCTCCTTTTTTCGCGGCCTTAAGGTTGGTCAGCCCTCCGCCCGACTGGATATAATCCAGCTCCGCGCTGTTCACCAGCGGGTGAACCTTCGGCGTGTCGGCAAGCACCCGGTGCATCAACAGGGAGACCAGAATGCCCAGCCCGCCCATAAACCAGAACACCGACTCCCAGCCGTAACTATAAGAAAACCAGCCCATTAAGGGTAAAAACACCACCAACGCAAAGTACTGTGCCGCCGTGGTAAACCCGGACGCTTTGCCGCGTTCACGTGCCGGGAACCAGGCGGCAAGAAAGCGGGAGTTGGCAGGCAGGGTCGGTGCTTCAATCAGCCCCATCATAAAGATAAAGCCGAAGATCATGATCCGGGTGACCCAGACGTTATCAAACGAGGTGCTGAACCCCACCAGGAAAACAAACAGCGACCAGGTAAAGACGCCGGTCACCAGCACCCGTTTGGAGCCGAAGCGATCGAGCAGCCACCCGCCGGGATACTGGCCCAGCACGTAAGCCCAGGTGAACGTCGATATCAGGTAGCCCAGCGCCACAATATCAAGGCCAGCGGCGTTAACCATATCGGTACCGGCAATGGAGAACGTGGCGCGATCGCCATGATTTAACGCGATACTCAGGAACACCATCAGCAAAATCATATAGCGATAGTGCGTGGGTTTCTTTTTAGATGAAGCAGAGTCAGGTGTTGTCATTCTTTTCGGCCTTATCACGAAGACGAAGAGTTAAATCCGTAAAGGTCTGCCGGGTTGTGCACAAACAGACGGTGCCGGACCCGGTCGTTATTTGCCCAGTGCGCAATGCGCGAGAGGATCAGCGCGTCGTCGGGCATGTTTTTATTGGCGCTGATGAGATTCGGGTGCGGCCAGTCGCTGCCCCACACCACTCGCTCGGTGGCATCAAAGAGAAAACCTTTAATTATTCCCGCCATATCAGACACATCATCCCGCTGCGACTGATGGTAAAGCGCAGAGAGTTTGACCCAGCAACGTCCCGAATCGATAAGCTCCCAGGCCAGTTTCCATGCCGGATGGGAGAGCGGTTCCGGCTGCGGCAGGCGAAAGAAATGGTCGATCACCAGCCTGCCCGGAACCTGCTTCAGCACGGACCGCAGGGCCCAGAGCCGATCGGCGCTGGCATGAACCTGCACATGCCAGCCGCGCTCCGCCACCCGGGCGGCCAACGGCAGCAGCATCTCCGGCGTGGTGATACTCCCGGCAGCAAAATTGAAGCGAATGCCGGTCACCCCGGCGTCGGCAAGGGTGTCCAGATCCGCGTCGCTGACGGATGGCGTCACCACCGCCTCGCCGCGCGCGTTCTCCCCAAAGGCCTTCAGGGCATCAAGTAAGCAGCGGTTATCCGCCCCGTAGGAAGACGGCTGCACCAGCACGTGGCGCGTAAAACCGAGCCATGACTGGAAAGCCCGATAATCATTCACCCTGGCATCAGGGAGGTTGCGTTCATCATCCGGCGCCCAGGGGTAACGCCGGTCAAAAATATGATGATGGCAGTCGCAGCTGTTGGCAGGTAACAGGAGATCTGGCGCAGAGGATATGCGGCTGTATTTAATCTGCGTCTCTTTATGATTATTCACGGCGGTGCCTTACTTCATCATCCGCTTTAATTTATGCACGGCGGACTGCGGGCTACTGAATACCGCGCAGGAGACGGCGGAACTCACCTCCTGCCAGGCGATCTCCATCGAGAAATGGGCCAGCAGGATCGCATCAGCCCCCTGATGTTGCCGCGCCGCCTCGACGATGAGCTGGTTATGCAGGCTGGCATTTCCTGCGTTCAGGGCATCACGCGCGCCGGGCACCACGTAGCTTTGCAGCCTGGCGTCCACCTGGCGGGCAGAAGCCAGAACGCTGAACTCCTCCTCCATCCCTTTTACGGCGGGCGCGAAGGTCGCCAGCATCACGATATTGCGCCCCTTCGCCAGGGCATCCTCGAACATCGCCTCGTTAGGCTTGAGCACCGGCAGAGGAACGACTTGCGCGCTGGACTCAATGGCGGCCCCGAACGCCGAGCAGGTAAACAGCACCGCGGCGGCATCAATGCTGACGGCATACTCCACCAGGGCGTGAATACGCTGATGCAAGCGCGGGGTCAGGGTTGGCTCTTTGGCCCGATCAACGCTTAAGGCATCGTCGAGCAGATTGCTGATTTCTGCTTCAGGCCACAGGTTCCTGAAGGTGTCATTAATCGGCGCGACGGCCAGGGGCGTGGCGTGGATCAGGACAATACGTTGGCTCATGGTGCTCTCCGGAAAACGGGCTGCCCGCAACGAGGGCAGCCGCAAATCATGCTCAGGAGCGAATAGCCGCTGCCACTTTTTCTGCAAAAGCTTTGGTGCCGCAGGTGCCGCCCAGATCCGGCGTGCGGGTTGCCGGGTTCTCCAGCACTTCGTCCACCGCACGGCCGATCTCGTCCGCCGCTTTGAGGAATTTCGGCTGGTTGTGCTTCTCGGCATACCAGGCCAGCATCATCGCCGCGGAGAGGATCATCGACACCGGGTTGGCTTTATCCTGGTTCTGAATATCCGGGGCGGAACCATGCTGCGCCTGGGCACAGCAGTGGGTGTCGCTGGCCATGATAGAGCCCGCCAGGCCCAGGCTGCCGGAGAGTTCGCTTGCCAGATCGCTGATGATGTCGCCATAGAAGTTAGTAGCCACTAACACATCGAAGCGTTCCGGGTTACGCACCAGGTGCGCGGTGGAGGCGTCCACCAGCAGATCGTCGAGCTGCACTTCCGGGAACTCTTTTGCCACCGTGCGCACGGCTTCGAGGAACAGGCCGTCGGTCATATGGAAGCTGTTGGCTTTGTGAATAGCGGTCACTTTTTTCTTGCGCTGCATTGCCAGCTCAAAGGCTTTACGGGCAATGCGCTCAGAGCAGTGACGGGTGATTTTGCGCGTGGACAGGGCCATATCCGGGCTTGGCATGACCTCCCCCCAACCGCGGGTCATGTTACGGTCCGGATAAAACCCTTCCGTGGCCTCGCGCATAATCACCAGATCCATGGTTTTGCCCTCTTTCATGTTCGACGTCAGGAAAGGACGCGTCCGTGCCGGGCGAACGTTGGCATACAGATCCAGACCGATACGGAAGCCCGCCGAGACGTTGCGACCGCCCTTTTCCGGTGCCGGATAATCTGCGTGTGACTGGGTGCCCAGGATAATGCCATCGTAGGTTTTCGCTCTGTCTAACGACTCCTGACGCAGCGTGGTGCCGTATTTCTCCAGGCTGGTGAAACCCACCTCTTCGTAATCAAATTCAAAATCCAGGCCGAAGGCTTTATCCAGTGAATTCAGCACGGTTACCGCAGCTGAGGTGATTTCAGGGCCGATACCGTCACAAGGCAGAACCAGAATGCGCATAAAAAACTCCAGGTAGGTTGCTTGCTTTCGATTGCATTTTTATAACAATAAATGCATCTATGGCAAGGTGATACAGATCACATTTATCCGATAAGTCTTTTGAGATTTAGCATTTTCTTTACCTTTCATACACTTGCAGGCAGCAATTTTTTGCGTCTTAAATGCCTGCAACTTCTGGATGCAACCGGGAGGTAGCACTTTGGGACACAGTGTCGCAAATTGACCCAAAATGTGATCTTAACCACGTTTTAACAACCACCACATTTGCATTTGTATATACATAAAAGCAATATAACGACATCAACGGGTTTGTGAGGAATGAACATGACTAAGTTAGGCGTCATCGCCGACGACTTTACCGGGGCAACCGACATTGCCAGTTTTATGGTCAACGCAGGCTGGAAAGTGGTGCTCTTTAATGGCGTGCCCACCGATGGCTTCGACGCGCAGGACACCGACGCCATTGTCATTGCCCTGAAGAGCCGTTCGATTCCGGTCAACGACGCGGTGGAGTTGTCCTTAGCGGCTTCGGCGTGGCTGAAGGCGCAGGGGTGCCAGCGCCAGCTCTTCAAATATTGCTCGACCTTTGACTCCACCGCCCAGGGCAATATCGGCCCGGTGACCGATGCGCTGATGAAGTTTCTGTATACTCCAGCTACCCTGATCTGCCCTGCGGTACCGGATAACGGTCGCACCATCGTGCACGGCCACCTGTTCGTGAAGGGTGAGCTGCTGAATGAGAGCGGCATGGAGCACCATCCCGTCACGCCGATGAAGCACGCCTCCCTGAAGAAGCTGATGGAAGCGCAGTCTGTCGGGCTGTGCGGGCTGATCAATCTCGATACGGTGAAAAACCATCCCGCCGCACTGGCAGCGGAGATGGAAAAACAGCGGGCGAACCGGGCCCGCTACTTCATTTTCGACGTGCTCGATAACCATGATCTGCTGACCGTAGCCAACGCCACGTCGCATTTCCCGCTGGTGACGGGCGCGGCCGGGCTGGGTTACGCCATCGCCACCCTCGATAAACAGCGTGCCGGAACCGCAAAACAGACGATGCAGGTCAAGGCCAGCGGCGCGGGGGTGGTGCTTTCCGGCAGCTGTTCTGCGATGACCAATCAGCAGGTAGATTTCTACCAGCAACGCGCCTCGTCCCTGGCGCTGGATGTGGAAAAGATCATTCACGACCCGGCGTATCTGGAAAGCGTCTCGCAATGGGTCATCACCCGTGGCGGTGAAGCGCTGGCCCCGATGGTCTACGCCACCCAGCCGCCGCAAATCATCGAGCTTATTCAGAAACACTACGGCGCAGCGTTCGTCAGCGACAGGATCGAAACCTTCTTCGCATCGCTGGCCCGGACGCTTGCCCGGGCTGGCTTTAACAAGTTTATCGTCGCGGGGGGCGAGACCTCCGGCGCAGTGACTCAGGGTCTGAACATTGAGGGGATGATCATTGGCGAGCCTGTGGCACCCGGGGTGCCCTGGACCCAGGTCCTCAACAAACCGCAGTGGGTGATCCTCAAATCCGGCAACTTTGGCAGCCAGGATTTCTTTCAGAAAGCACAGGAACATTATGATGAGTGAACAACAGTTAAGAGAAGAGATGGTGCGCTATGCCCGTTCCATGTTTGAGCGCGGCTACAGCAGCGGCGGCGCGGGCAATATCAGCCTGAAACTCCCGGACGGCACGATTCTGGCGACCCCCACCAACTCCAGCTTTGGCGATCTTGTTGCGGACGAGCTGAGTAAAGTCACCATGGAGGGGGAACAGATTTCGGGTCAGAAGGCCTCGAAAGAGGTACTGATGCACCTGGCGATGTATCGTCAGCGCCCGCAGTGCGGCGGCATTGTTCATCTGCATTCGCCGTGGCTCACCGCCCTGTCGTGCCTGCCGGGCATTGATCCTGAAAACGCCCTGCCGCCGATCACCCCCTATTACGTGATGCGTGTCGGCAAACTGCCCGTCGTACCCTACATTCACCCGGGTTCACCGCTGATCGCCGAGCATGTCGAAAAACTGGCGGCGGAACATAACGCCATTCTGCTCGCCAATCACGGCCCAATTATTTCCGGCAAGACACTTCGCGAGGCGGTATTTAACGCCGAAGAGCTGGAAGAGACGGCTAAACTCTATTTCATGCTGAAGCCCTTTGGTATGAATACCCTGACTCAGGAAAACGTCGACGAGCTTAACGCCACTTTTAATATGAAATAATAAAATTTCCCTGCGTTATTCCTCGCGCAGGGGATCCCCACAATAAATAGCGGCACGGTCGGCTCCCTCTCCTCTTTGGGGAGAGGGCTGGGGTGAGGGGGAACATGCGACTCTGGAGGTGGTTCCGTTCACTGTATGATTTGTGCTTCTCTGTCAGCCGCGTCACCCGTGAACGTGCTAAGTGGGCTCGCCGCCGCCCCCTTAGCAATCCCGGCTCCCGGCCAGGAAAATCGCCGCTTCGCGGTACACTCAGCTTATTCCCGCAGGCTTTCGGGTCGGGGGCGATCCTACATCCATGTAGGTCGCCCCCTCTCGGCGCATCCATGCGCCTCGCCCCGGCCTGCGGTCAACGCTTCGTCGATTTTCAGCCGGACCAAGGCACCGCTGTAAGCCATTAATTATCCTGAAATTATTTTATCGCGTTAAGAATACGAAAATTACTGGGGGTTCTTCAACACCATTGCGGTCGCAAAGTCTGGGTCATGAGCGTTTGCGCCCTTCTCGCCGCGCTGGTACCCGGGATTACTCCGCTATAACACGGCAAAAAAAGGCGGATAACTCTCTGCCTTTTTTTGCCTCCTTTTTTTCATCATATTCTTAATACCGCCCCGCCTCTTTTCCATAAAAACTCCATATTCCCTCCATTATTAAAATCCGGAAATATTCATTCGTTATGTAAATAAAAAAAGCCTTTCCAATTCGCTCCTGAAATGCATAATGAGAACGATCATTCTCACTTTTACAGGATTGCCCTGATGAGCACAAAACTGGAACAACGCCAGAAACAGCGGCAGGACGAGATCATTACGGCTGCTCGCCGCTGCTTTCGCTCCAGCGGGTTTCACGCCGCCAGCATGTCGCAAATCGCCGGAGAAGCGCAGCTGAGCGTCGGGCAAATCTACCGTTATTTCAGCAACAAAGACGCCATTATCGAAGAGATGATCCGGCGTATCATCGACTCGCGCATCGAGGAGATGCAGGGGAAAACGCTGGTTGAAGGGATGCCGCAGATGCTCGCCTGGCGACAAACCCTCAACGAAGATGACGATGCGCTCATGCTCGAGATGTCCGCCGAGGCCACGCGCAACCCGCAGGTTGCCGCCATGCTGAAAGAGGCCGAAGCGCGGATGTTTGCCAACGCCTGCGAGCACCTCAAAAAGCAGTTCCCTCACCTGAGCGATGACCATATTCGCTGCTGCGTGGAAATTACCGCGGTGATGATCGAGGGGACAATTTACCGTCGATTAACTCCGTTAAAAGTGCCGTCAGAACAATTAGAGCCCATTTATCAGGATATTTTAAATATGCTTTTCTCTGCTAAGTAATCGCATGTAAATAATCAGCCGTACCCGATTATTTCCTTATTTTCATTTCCGGCACTGCCGGAGATGCGGCATCGCTGTGCCTTTAACCAGCCCTCTCCCCTGTTAAGCCATTAACAGGGCTGGCTTCGTTCACCCTGGAAAAAGATTATGAAAACCATAATAACCCCCATCGCGGCATTACTCCTCCTGACCGGGTGCGATGATGCACAAACATCTGCTCCCCCACCTCCCCTGCCGGAAGTGGGGATTGTCACCCTGATGAGCCAGCCGGTTCCCGTCGTCAGTGAACTGACCGGCCGCACCACCGCCGCCATGAGCGCCGAAGTGCGCCCCCAGGTGGGTGGGATTATTCAGAAACGGCTCTTCACCGAAGGCGATACCGTCAAAGCCGGACAGGCGCTGTATCAGATTGATCCCTCCAGCTACCGCGCCGCCTACGATGAAGCCGCGGCCGCGCTGAAACAGGCGCAGGCGCTGGTGCAGGCCGACTGCCAGAAAGCCCAACGCTATGCCCAACTGGTGAAAGACGACGGCGTGTCGCGCCAGGACGCGGAAGACGCAAAATCCACCTGCGCGCAGGACAAGGCCAGCGTGGCGTCGAAGCGAGCGGCCCAGGAGAGCGCGCGCATTAACCTCAACTGGACCACCGTCACCGCACCCATTGCCGGGCGCATCGGCATCTCCTCCGTGACGCCCGGCGCGCTGGTCACCGCCCAGCAGGATACCGCCCTCGCGACCGTACGCGGCCTGGACAGCATGTACGTCGATCTCACGCGATCCAGCGCCGATCTGCTGCGCCTGCGCAAGCAAACCCTTGCCAGCAACAGCAATACGCTGAGCGTGACGTTAACCCTGGAGGACGGCAGCACCTACAGCGAAAAAGGCCGCCTGGCGCTGACCGAAGTGGCGGTGGATGAATCCACCGGCTCGGTCACCCTGCGCGCCGTCTTCCCGAACCCGCAGCATCAACTTCTGCCGGGAATGTTTGTCCGCGCCCGCGTGGACGAAGGCATTATGAATGATGCGATCCTCGCCCCGCAGCAGGGCGTTACCCGCGACGCCAAAGGCACCGCCACCGCGCTGGTGGTCAATGCCAGCAACAAGGTGGAGCAGCGCCAGCTGCAAACGGGCGATACCTACGGCGACAAATGGCTGGTGCTGAGCGGCCTGAAGGCGGGTGATAAACTGATTGTGGAAGGTACCGACAAAGTGACCGCCGGGCAGGAAGTGAAAGTCGACGAGATGAAAACCACCGGAGGAGACGCCTGATGTTTTCCCGTTTCTTCGTGCGCCGCCCGGTCTTTGCCTGGGTGATCGCCATTCTGATCATGCTCGCCGGGATGCTGGCGATCCGCACCCTGCCGGTGGCGCAGTACCCGGACGTTGCCCCGCCGTCGATCAAAATCTCCGCCACCTATACCGGTGCCTCTGCGCAAACCCTGGAGAACAGCGTCACCCAGGTGATTGAGCAGCAGCTGACCGGGCTGGATAACCTGCTCTACTTCAGCTCCACCAGCAGCTCGGACGGCTCGGTGAGCATTAACGTCACCTTCGAACAGGGAACCGACCCGGATACCGCCCAGGTGCAGGTGCAGAACAAGGTTCAGCAGGCGGAATCGCGCCTGCCGACCGAGGTGCAGCAGTCGGGCATTACCGTTGAAAAATCCCAGAGCAACTTCCTGCTGATCATGGGGGTGTACGACAAAACCGATACCGCCAGCAGCTCGGATATCGCCGACTGGCTGGTGAGCAACATGCAGGATCCGCTGGCACGCGTGGAAGGCGTCGGCAGCCTGCAGGTGTTCGGCGCGGAATACGCCATGCGCATCTGGCTCGACCCGGCGAAGCTGGCCTCTTACGCCCTGATGCCCTCCGACGTGCAGAGCGCGATTGAAGCGCAAAACGTGCAGGTCTCTGCCGGGAAGATCGGCGCCCTGCCTTCGTCGAACGCGCAGCAGCTGACCGCCACGGTGCGCGCCCAGTCGCGCCTGCAGACGGTGGAACAGTTTAAAAACATCATCGTCAAGAGCCAGGCCAGCGGCGCGGTGGTGCGCATCGGCGACGTGGCGCGCGTGGAGATGGGCAGCGAAGACTACACCGCCACCGCGAAGCTGAACGGCCACCCGGCAGCGGGGATGGCCGTAATGCTTTCTCCGGGCGCGAACGCGCTTAATACCGCTACGGCGGTGAAAAATAAAATCGCCGAGTTCAAAAAGTCGATGCCGGAAGGCTACGACGTGGCCTACCCGAAAGACAGTACAGAGTTCATTAAGATCTCAGTTGAGGACGTGATCCAGACCCTGTTCGAAGCCATTATCCTGGTGGTGGTGGTGATGTACCTGTTCCTGCAGAACATCCGCGCGACGCTGATCCCGGCCCTGGCCGTCCCGGTGGTCCTGCTGGGCACCTTTGGCGTGCTGGCGCTGTTTGGCTACTCCATCAACACCCTGACGCTGTTTGCGATGGTGCTGGCGATAGGCCTGCTGGTAGATGACGCCATCGTGGTGGTGGAAAACGTCGAGCGTATTATGCGTGACGAAGGGCTGCCCGCTCGGGAAGCGACCGAAAAATCGATGGGCGAAATCTCCGGCGCGCTGGTCGCCATTGCGCTGGTGCTCTCGGCGGTCTTCCTACCGATGGCCTTCTTCGGCGGTTCGACCGGCGTGATCTACCGTCAGTTCTCGGTCACCATTATCTCGGCGATGATCCTCTCCGTGGTGGTAGCGCTGACCCTGACCCCCGCGCTTTGCGGCGCGATCCTGAGCCACACCTCACCGCATAAAAAAGGCTTCTTCGGCGCCTTTAACCGCTTCTACAGCAGGACCGAACATGGCTATCAGAACAAGGTGCTGCGCGCCCTGCGTCGTTCCGGCGGCATGCTGGTGGTTTACGCCCTGCTCTGCGGCGCGATGGGCGTGGCGATGCTGAAACTGCCGGGCAGCTTTCTGCCCACGGAGGACCAGGGTGAAATCATGGTGCAGTACACCCTGCCCGCGGGTGCCACGGCAGTCCGAACCGCCGAGGTCAGCCGCCAGGTGCGCGAGTGGTTCCTCACCAAAGAGAAAGCCAACACCGACGTTATCTTCACCGTCGAGGGTTTCAGCTTTAGCGGCAGCGGCCAGAACGCCGGGATGGCCTTTGTCTCCCTGAAAAACTGGTCCGAGCGTCAGGGCGACGAGAACACCGCCCAGGCGATTGCCCTGCGTGCCACCCGGGAGCTGAGCACCATCCGGGATGCCAGCATCTTTGCCATGACGCCCCCGGCGGTTGACGGTCTGGGCCAGAGCAACGGCTTTACCTTTGAGCTGATGGCGACCGGCAATACCGATCGCGACACCCTGCTGAAGATGCGTAACCAGCTGATTGGCCAGGCCAACCAGCAGAGCACCCTGCAGGCGGTGCGCGCCAACGATCTGCCCCAGATGCCGCAGCTGCAGGTGGATATCGACAACAACAAAGCCGTGTCGCTGGGACTCTCCCTGAGCGACGTCAGCAGCACCCTCTCCAGCGCCTGGGGCGGCACCTACGTGAATGACTTTATCGATCGCGGGCGCGTGAAAAAGGTCTACATCCAGGGCGACAGCGATGCCCGCGCCGTGCCGACCGATCTCAATAAATGGTACGTGCGCGGCAGCGACAGCACCATGACCCCGTTTTCCGCCTTCGCCACCACCCGCTGGGAGTATGGCCCGGAGAGCCTGGTGCGTTACAACGGTTCGGCGGCGTATGAGATCCAGGGCGAAAACGCCAGCGGCGCCAGTTCCGGCACCGCCATGAGCCAGATGGAGCAGCTGGCGAACAGCCTGCCGTCCGGCACCACCTGGGCGTGGAGCGGCCTGTCGTTGCAGGAAAAACTGGCCAGCGGCCAGGCGATGAGCCTGTATGCCCTCTCCATCCTGGTGGTGTTCCTCTGCCTGGCGGCGCTGTATGAGAGCTGGTCGGTGCCGATTTCGGTCATCCTGGTGATCCCGCTTGGGGTGCTGGGCGCGGCGCTTGCCGCCTCGCTGCGCAGCCTGAACAACGACGTCTACTTCCAGGTGGCGCTGCTGACCACCATTGGCCTGTCGTCGAAAAATGCCATCCTGATTGTGGAGTTCGCCGAAGCCAAAGTCGCCGAAGGCTACTCCCTCACCCGCGCCGCCCTGCGTGCCGCCCAGACGCGTCTGCGTCCCATCATCATGACCTCGCTGGCGTTTATCGCGGGCGTGACGCCGCTGGCGATTGCCACCGGTGCCGGGGCCAACAGCCGCGTGGCGATCGGGACCGGCATCATCGGCGGGACGCTGGCCGCCACGCTGCTGGCGATCTTCTTCGTTCCTTTATTCTTTGTACTGGTGAAACGTCTCTTCTCCGGTAAACACGCAAACCGGAGGCCATAATGTTTCGTGTATCTGTTTTAGTTCTGGCCCTGCTGAGCGCAGGCTGTGTGTCGTTAGATCCCACTTATCAGCGCCCGGCCGCCCCCGTCCCGGCCACCCTGCCCGGCACCCACGGCGAGGCCACCGTGGTGGTCAGCCAGTGGCAGCAGGTGATGAACGATGCCCGCCTGAAAAGCGTGGTGACGATGGCGCTCAACAGCAACCGCGACCTGCAAAAAGCGATTGCCGACATCGATGCCGCCCGCGCCCAGTATGGCGAAACGCGTTCATCCCTCTTCCCGACGCTGGATGCCGGGCTGAGCCACACCCGCAGCCGCACGCTGGCGGGCGGCGTGACCACCAGCGATGAAGCCAACGGCACGGTCTCCAGCTTTGAACTGGATCTGTTTGGCCGTAACCAGAGCCTGTCCCGCGCCGCGCGGGAGACCTGGCTTGCCAGCGAATTCACCGCGCAGAACACCCGCCTGACGATGGTCAGCGAACTGACCACCGCCTGGGTGACGCTGGCGGCGGATAACAGCAACCTGGCGCTGGCGAAATCCACCCAGCAGAGCGCCGCGAACTCGCTCAAAATCGTCAAACGTCAGCAGGAGGTCGGCGTGGCGGCGGCCACGGACGTCAGCTCCGCCATGGCGGTGTACCAGCAGGCGCGCGCCAGCGTGGCGAGCTACCAAACGCAGGTGATGCAGGACAAAAACGCCCTCAACCTGCTGGCGGGCGACACCGTGCCGGACAACCTGCTGCCCGGCACCCTGGAGAGCCTGAGCGACAACGCCATCACGCTGATCCCGGCGGGGGTCAGCTCCGGCACGCTGCTGCGTCGCCCGGATATTCAGGAGGCGGAGCATAACCTGCTGAGCGCCAACGCCAGCATCGGTGCCGCCCGGGCTAACTTTTTCCCGACCATCTCGCTGACCGCCAGCGCCGGGGTCGGCAGCGATTCGCTCTCCTCTCTGTTCAGCCACGGGATGCAGGTCTGGTCGTTCGCGCCGTCCATCACCCTGCCGCTGTTCAGCGGCGGCAACAACATGGCGCAACTGCGCTACGCCGAAGCGGAGAAGAAGGGGCTGATCGCCACTTACGAGAAAACGATTCAGAGCGCGTTTAAGGACGTGGCCGACGCGCTGGCGCGCCGGGAAACCCTGAGCGAGCAGCTTGATGCCCAGCGTGAGTACGTGGCGGCAGAGCAAAAAACGCTGGATGTAGCGACCCGCAGCTATCAGGCGGGAGCGGGAGATTACCTGACGGTACTGACCGCACGCCGCTCGCTGTGGTCGGCCCAGTCGTCGCTGATCGCGCTACAGCAGACCGACCTGGAAAACCGCATTACGCTGTGGCAGTCCCTTGGAGGCGGTATTTAGCAGGATTTGCCGGGCATGCCATCGTCGCCAGCGCCGTGCTGGCGACGAACTATGTGCGTGAGTTTGAGCCTGGTTCGGGGAGACTGGACTGACGGCACAAAGGATCTTAAAGACCGGAATGTCGGCTTTGTGCCAGAAGCGGACGTTGGAGTGCCAAAGACTCTCTAATAGTGGATGGGTAGTTTTGCAAGGATGCTTACATAGCGCTTCGCTTGCTGCCTTTTACTTAGGTTATGACGAATACTTTTTCATATGCAGTTCATTGGTAATATAAGGAATATTCTCTTTTTTTTGTTTCTTACCTTCATGTCTAACCATAAAAGCAAATGAAAATATTGCTGAACGGGTTATCTGAATCAACTGACCGAAATGGTGAATAAACTCATCCTCTTTGATAAAAAGAATATCTTTAATAAATTTATAAGACTGGTAAAGATCTTCTGCTTTATCACTTTTGTGTACCACCAAAAATTTATGTTCTAAACCATTGCGCCACTCTTTATAAAAAGCCAATTCACCACCTTTATTTTTATTCAGGTCAGTAGCAATGCTGTACAATGCTAAAAGTCCAGGTGACTTTATATCTTCAAATCGTTGTCTTCTGTTATCAACGTCTAACTGCCAGAAGCTTTGGAAATAGATGTTTTTCTGTAACCCGCCCTTCTTAGCAGGTGGATAAAGTTTGTGAAGTTCACAGATACATACCGCAATCTTATCGAGAATACCAAAGCAGAGACGAAAGGCCGTTCTGATCTTCTCAATATCAATGCCTAAGATCTCGTCATTATGAAACTCCAAAAAATGGCATTCTTCTTTAATTTCATCCGTATCCTGAGGATAAAGGTATTCAAAATAGAGATGGCGAGCAAGTGAAAACTCCGATTTAAAGCGGTTTAATGCCATCTCCATTGGAATAATAAAATCTCCGGTTACACCAGAAGAAGAGATGACAAGATTATCGGTGGCACTCCCCACACAGGGGCAATAAAGACCGTACTCGGACAGCGTCAGATAATTTATTAGGCAGAATTGCCTGTATGCACTTAATGCGTCAAACTCCTGTTGCGTGAGCATGTCATCATGCTCGTCCGTTTCGCCGTCTGCTGATACACATTTTTCTATTTTATCGTTGGTTTGTGCTATACGACCAAGATAAAATGATTCCCATTGCGGAGGGATTTTTTTGGAAACAGATGCATTAATATAACCTTTTCGTATCTCCTTCAATTGCTTAATGGAGTATGAAGATGAAACAAGGTTTAGCTCAATGAGCGCGGCAGAACGATTGACCCACGACTGTGGTATATCTAATCCCTTACGATTAGTGAGATCATAATATCTCAGTGCCTCACTCAGCCTAAATTGGCTTCTTAGCGAATTGGCCAGATTAACGGACAGTTCAGCCTGAAACTCTTCGCTCTCTTGTGAGGAGAATCTAAAGGCTCGCCAGTAGATATTTTTTAACGAAACAAGTTCTTCTATTGACTGGAATGTGTGGTCGTGAGGATTATCGACACTTATCTTATTAGACAAGGCATTACCATAATTATAATAAAAATGGCTCTCTCCTTGTACATGCGCTAATTCTTCCTTGTTATCATCCATCAGCTTAAAACCAAGCTCTGCTGCATTTTTATGGTTGCTCATTTGCCCAATATCAACAAGACCGCCAGCCACATTCCCCAGCACTATAAAATAATTTTCACCTTTGACCTTTATTTTCCCCAGTTTTTCAAGGAATACAACGGATTGCTGGTATGCCAGGTCAAAATCACCACAATCAACCAGTCGGTGAATATTGAGACTTTCATCTACAAGTTCTTTTGTAATCATGATTCACTTTTCTTACATAGATGATTTTTGCGTTTCAATAGTCGAATTAGCCTCACCTGATACGTCAATTACTATCGCAGACAGGCGGTTTCGCTTAACCATTGGCACAGCTTCATTGAGAATGTCCTCCATTGTCGTGGCGTTTACTGGGGGTGGCGTGTCTTTCTCCGGGCGAGGGATAGCGTTTGGTCGAGAAGCACCAAACCAGAAGACCAGATAGATGCCGTAGCCTGCGGCATCGGGATTGGTAGTATAAAGTTGGTCAAGTTGCTCGTTAAGTGCGCTCCAGACGTTTCGGTGATAATCACGCTTTATCTCAATGGGGATCTTTATTCCTGGAAGTGAAATGATGATATCAGCCCTTTTACTTGAAACCATGTGGCCTTCTGGCTCACAGATTATTTGTAACGGATGGAGTCGTACTCTAAGCAGCTCCAGAAAAAAATTCCGACAGCTCTCTTCAGGCTTAGGCACTACAATTTGACCATTACCATTCTCATTCCAGAACTGTTTATAAATATCGGTATTTTCATAAGTAATTCGGTTAGCGATATCCCGCAAATGATCTAACAATAACGCATAGAGATCCATTACATTTGCTGGGGTCTGATTTTTAAGTATATTCACCGCTTGCTTCCAGTTAGTGTGTTGAAACTGTGATTCCCGATAACGCACCTTCTGGTTGCTTTGGGCGTGCAAGAGATAATCACGGTAACTTGTACATTCTGGCAGTAATAATAAACGTTCAAATACTTTACCGGCATCGTATGAGGAAAAAGAAGAAACGTCATCAATCATTCTTTTGATAAAATCAGCATATTCCCAATTGTTTGTTGAGTTAGAGACGTTACTTGCAAGGCGATCTATATTAGGAAAATGAATAGCGGAGACAGTGATGATCGTTTCCAATTGTGTTAGTGATAAACGCTGCTCGCTACTCCCACGGCCTCTTTTCGCTTTACCTGATAGTTGACGAATAAACATTATCATTTTCGTTGCGGATTTTGATTCAGATAAAAATTGATCCTGACATTGGTCTGGAGCGAATAAATAAGCACATACCAGCCAAATTTGATAACTTTGCTTTTTAAGTTTTGAGGGTTGCGCTATCATCAACTCAGATAACTGCAACAACTCTGCATGACTCTCAGGATGCGCTAACAACCACCCCACCAGGTTTTGTAAATGGAAAACATCATCAGGATGCTCTTTAGCTAGTCTCATAACTAAAGGAACGGCATAGTCGATTGGAATGCAGGTATCATTTAACAGATAGTTAAGTGCACGGATATCTTGCAACTGATTATTAATGTAAAAAGTGATAATGTGGTAATAGGTTTTGATGAAAAATGCTGTTTTGTTAAGTATCACATCCCTTTTCCACGGTAATGAATAATCACTTATAACATTATTATCTTTGGTGAAAAGTGCTAATACCACATCCAGAGCCAATAGCGTTGTTAATAAATCTTCGTCCCATTGTGTAACATCAGAATTTTTTTTAAACAACTCATCGCTTCCTGCCAGTACTGCATACCACCATTTGTAATACTTCCCCTTCAGAAAAGTACAATTCACCTCGTCAATTGTGGGCAGATCTGAACGATTTAAAATCGCTAAAAGACCGGATATCGCATCAGTGACATTTTCGGCACCTAATATGTCTGCACAGCGCTGCACTGGCGTCAATTTGTCATCAACATCGCTGTATTTCGAATAGTAAATATAGGAAATATGTTTGAGCCACTCTAAATGTTGGCCCGACACAATTTCCTGACGACATAACTCGAAACTGTGCCTGTCTTCATAAAGCGCCGCGTTTCTTTTTTTCTCATAGGCTATTTGGCTAAGTTTATGTTTAACTCGCCAATCGTCAATCTCACAGACGATGGAAGTCTCAAACACAGCAGTCAATTTTACATTTAAATGGCAGTACGCGGAAAGAAATTCAAACGTCTGTTGGGATGGCTTTGCACATCGGTAAAGGACCGCAAATGTCAGTCGATAAATACATTCAGTTTTATCTGAATCAGCTTCAGCATGGGAAAAAAAGTGGATAAAACGTGCCAGCAAAACCTCATCAGGAATAAGATGGAAGGTGCTTCCACCAAATTCATGTAAGAATAAGCAATGAGTATCATAGTGTTTAAATGAAAGAATGGCGGCATCTATAATATCTTCATATTGCCAGCTACGATTTTTTATCTCCTGAACGACAGATTTCTGCACATTGTCATAACCGCGATAATGGTGATGATGGGAGTAGAAATAGAACGTTTTTAGGCACAACCATATCTGAGATGCGCTGTAACCATTCTTCTCGCTCAGTATCCGCAATAATCCAGCTTCCAGAAAATACACAATCTCATAATGATTTTTAGCTGAAGAATACCAGTCTTTACTGTGAGCGGTGTGGTACCGATCGAGATGCTCAAAGATAGCGAGCAGATCAGCAGTCGGTACAATATCATTCAGCCGCCATAACGCGCCTATCGGTAATCGCTCACTGGTTATGTTTAATGTATCAATCAGCAGTTGTGCTATATCCTGTGGTGTAAAGTGATCTTTATAAAGCAACTGAATTATATGGTTACGCAACCGGATGCTATCGTGATTTTTGTCATTTAACTCCGCAAATAAACGTACCGAAAATTTCTGCCCAGACACTCCAAAATGGATTAATGCCGTTATTGCTTCCTCCTTTTCCGCATACGATGAATCCTTCGATTTGACAATATTAATTAAGTCATCACTCAGTGCGACTATCGGTGTTGCCACCGATAAGGATTCCAAAACGATCATTCGCAGAGAAAATGACGAATGAGGATCGCGGACTATCTGTCGCAATAGAGCTTCCATTTCTACCGTCGCGAAGCCATTCAGATATGAATTAAGTCCATGATTTCTAAACCAAGGGTCACGTTCTGAAAGTTTTGACAGCGCCACTAGTAGATTTTGTTTTTCCGCTATCGGTAATGAAGCTGCATCGCCATAGGTCAGAACGCCGTAAGGATCGGTGTCAATGAATACCTGGGCGTATTGCGGTAAAAAGACCGCTAGCCATGCGTGTAAACCTCTTAATTCTGAAGACGGATACCCCTCAAATCCCAGCATACTTCTCAAACGTCCCATGGGTAGCCCTTTGTCAACGATCCCGGCTAACCATTTTGCCGCTAAATACTCAGCAATTGTCCTGTGGCTGTAATCAACAGTCTCAAGCTCATCTCCGGCAGAAAAAACCCGCCTCGATAACGCCGCTCTAATTATTTCATGTGAGAAGAACGAGATGGTTCTGTAACTGGGGTATTCTGGTCGGATATCGTTTGGAAGCAGAGAAACTCCGGAAACATCACTCAATATGCGCAACGCGCAAATTGATCCTGCAGGATACTCTAACTCGTCGCAGTTATGAATTCCTGAAGTTAGCCGCGTATGTTCTGTGCTATGTTCAGTTAAAAGGAACTGTGTCGCAGAGTGGAAAAGTTCAGACCTTGTACGGGGCCAGTTTCCTTCTTTAACGGCTTCAGCCAGCATTATTAGATTTTGTGGGTTGTAAAGAAATTCGCTGGCGTCATGTTTTTCTGCTTCAGCCAGAAACGCTTCCGGGTGTTCAACACCATTAGCTTGTAGAATCGCGGTCTGCTCTTCTGTTGAGAGCGACTGCAAATGTAAAACAACATAGCCTCCCGTCTGCTCAAAATAGGGTAAAAATGCTGACAAGTCTGATTCACCTAACCAATCCTGAGAGCGACAAGAAATTCTGACATTTTGTGGCGTTTGGGAAAAAAGCCTATGTATGATGTCGTCTACAACGTCACTACTGTTACTGGCACTCCTCTTCTCATCTAATGCATCGATGAATAACGTTTTCTGATTATCAATAGGTACGCCACTTAAGAAGTGACGTACTGTCAGATATTTTGCCTCTTGCAGTGCCGCAAACTGTTTGAAGAGATGCGTTTTTCCAGCACCAGGATCACCAAGCAGAACAATGTTCGGAAAGTGAGAATAATCACTAAATACCGCTGTTTGGGTATCTTTATCTTTTTGAGGATAGATTTGCCTGACTTGCCTGTTTAGCATTCTATAGGTTCCTGAGTATCTATTTTTGTTCTACCAAATCTGTATGGCAGATTTTACTCAAAATTTACCATAGACTTTCAGCCGATACAGTAAACCATCTAACCCGCCATGGTTGCTATGATGTCACGTTATGGATTACAGGACAGACTCATAGTGAGCAGAACTGGCTGCTAGGAGGTCGAGTGCTGGTACCATTCAAATATTGATGGAATCAGGGATGACGCTGGCTCTGTTGCATGGGCTACTTTTCGCTCATAGCTGCCGAAAATTTTCCAATACCAGGCACTTGTTTTGCCCAGTCTCGGTATTTTCCTGGGTATTGCAGCCGGTTCGCCAGGCGATCCCCGGCGTCATTACCAGCATCCCACTTCGCACGCTTATTCATGCCCCCATGTATTACGCGCATCGCAGGCAACCCAAAAAACCTGCCAGCAAACATCCAGACTTACCGGCAGGTTTTTTGTTACTCGCTCTGCACGCCTGCGAAGGTTTTCACCATCCACACGCGGTCAATGGCGCCCGTATCATAATGGGCAAGAGTAAAGACCTGGGCCTGACTCATCACCAGCGCCAGTTCGGGGGTGATATTGAAACTTGCCGCCACTTCATCGCGTTCAAGTTCAGGCCGTCGCTTACGACGTTCAATACGAAAGCGAATCTGGTTGTATTTTGCCCAGCCGATCAGCGCCATACCAATAAGACAGGCCACCAGCAGATAAATACTCAACGTATTGAGCGTGGTGTAGAACGGCCTCGTCCCTATAAAAGGATCATGTTCAATCGCGTTTATCAGACCACTGTAAATCAGCCAGCTAAACCCCAGCCAGGCAATGATCGTTAACAGGGCATCCAGCACGCGAGGAAGCCGCTGTTGTTCAGTAAAAATTAACGGTTGCATCATGGTTTTAATCTCCCAATACCGCGATCGGGACTCACCCAACGAGCTCTGCTGCGTTTGCGGCGCAGCATGACTTTCGGGAAAGCCACAAGCGTAGTGAACAGGCTCAACATCCAGTACACCACCGGAAACCAGATAACCCAGAACAGCGACGCCGCAATACCCTTCTCGTAGCGTCGTTCAATAAACAGACTGACCGCGAACTGCAACAGACAGACCACGCCCAGCATCAGGCCGGTAAAAGCCGGTGGGAAAAGGTGCTGAACATATAAAGAATCGGGCATCGGAATAAGCAGCCCGATGAGAAACAACAGGATGGTGATGGCATAGGCAAAGGCCCATGCGGTTGACATACAAAACTCAATAAACAGAGGCCACATGCGCCGGTACTCCCAGCCCCACAAGCGACGCATATTGATAATAAACACCTCCGCGCCCCCCTGCGCCCAGCGCAGACGCTGCTTCCAGAGCCCTTTCAGCGTCTCGGGCATCAAAATCCAGCACAGCGCACGAGGTTCAAAGAAAATGGACCAGTGGCGCAGCTGTAACTTCCAGCTGATATCAATATCTTCCGTGATCATATCCGGGCTCCAGTACCCCACTTCTGCCAGGGCGCGACGGCGAAACGCGGCAATGACGCCGGAAACGGTAAAGACCTGACCATAGACGCGCTGGGTACGCTTGATGAGGCCGATAATAGATGAAAACTCCCCCACCTGGACTCGCCCAATCAGCGTTGAACGTGTGCGGATACGCGGATTACCGGTCACGGCCCCCACGCGAGGATAATTGAGCAGCGGTGCGACCATATATACCGCCGCATCCTTATCCAGCAGCGCATCCCCATCAATGCACACCAGAAAATCACTGCGCGCCGCCGCCGCACCCGCCTGCAGGGCTACCGCTTTGCCCTGATTTTCCGCCAGATGAATCACCCGCAGCCGCGGACATTCACTCGCCAGCTTGTCCAGCACGGCCGCGGTGTTGTCTATAGAGCCGTCATTAATAGCAATCACTTCTATATTTTCATAACGTTGCGCCAGCGCCGCTTCGATAGTCTCCCGGGCATTCACCCCTTCGTTAAAGCACGGCACAAGAATGGAAATCAGCGGATTGCCTGCGAGTTCAGGTGGCGGCGTGTCCGGCCCCCATGGCCAGTGGCGCTCGCGGTAAAACCAGAAGTAAAGCCCACCGCTCATCCAGAGGGCCGACATAAACAGCGGCCAGAAAAAGACGAAATTAAGGATCACTTCACCGGTAAAAATCACCGCCACGCCGAGCGGAAAACTGAACATCAGGCAAAGGATCAGGAAGGCGATGAGGCGATCGGTCATTTTTGCGGATACCAGTAAGAGGAAAAAGCAGAACGGATCTCTGCCATCCGGGGTTGATCGTTAATGAAATCGTCCGGGTAGTAGCCAAAGTTTCCGGCGCCGCTCATCTTGAGCTGCCGCATCCACCCGTTAAGCATTTCACCGCTAATATCGTCCTGCCCTGCCCCCTTACGCCAGTCGCGTGCCTGAAGTTCAAAAACCGTTTTATCCAGTGCGCCAGGGTAACGGGCGACCTGCCTGACGAGTCTGTCCAGCCAGGCATTGGCATCCTTGACCGGGACATTTTCCATCAGCGGCATCGCCATCGGGGCTGTCCAGTCGTAGGTGCCGAGAAAATCATTCAGATTCTGCGCAAACCAGGTTTCGCTCTGCGGATCCAGTATCGGCATGGCGTAAATGTTGCGGGCGGTTTTGACCTGCGGCCCGCGCACGGCACGCACGGTTTGCGTGAGCTGTCGGGTAAAATCAATCAGGGCGCGACTTTTAAAGCGCGTCCAGCGCGCCAGCAGCTGCGGGTCGGCGCGGATCTGCGCAATGTTGTCCGGGAAGCCTGCTGCACGATAGGCTTTGAGCGCATCCGGAGAGGCATCCTCAAAGTCGGTCAAAAAAGCGTCATCATGGAACAGGATGCCGCTGAAGTTAGCATGGCGCGCCAGGTCCTCGTAGATGTCGTTGATCCTCTGCCGGGCAACCGCACTCCAGGGGGATAAGCGCAAATAATGGCGGTTATCTGGCGCACTTCGTCCGGTATCTGGCGACCAGGCCGCCACGCGAGGCACCGAGGGATCTAACCCAAACGCCAGCACCGGCATCCAGGCGTAAACCTTCACCCCGGCACGGGTCTGCAGCTGCCAGGACACGAAGTTAAACAGATCCGCCCGCATAGGCAGCCAGCGACTGCGGAAATAGAGCGCATTGACGTTGCCGTCCCCTTTCGGATCGGCATAGGCCTGTAAAAAGACGTGGGTTATCTTCATGTCGAAAACACGCTGGATGAGCACATCGATATTTCTACGCTGTTGAGCCGGGTTTTTGTCGTATACATAGTCGAGATCGATATGCATAACCCGCATGGTGTCAGGTTCCCTGACCTGGGCTATCTGGCTGGCGAAACTGCGCAGCGAAGGGTTGTTGGAAATCAGCACCCGGGGAATGTCTTCCAGACTGGCGGCATTCGCCAGACCCTGATTCAGGCTGAACGCCATCTGGTAGCCCTGCTGATGCGCGAGCTTCAGCGTGGTCCCGCTCGCCGCACCGTAGGGCCAGACCCAGGCGCGCGGTGCTTTCCCGGTGACCTCTCTGATTTTGTTCGAAATGCGAGCCAGGTCGGCACCCATACGCTGTTCAAACTGCGCATCCGTTTCGTACTGCCCGCGGGTTTTATCGTAGAAACGGTTAGCGGCCGCGGGCTCCTGACTGCCCTGCGGATTGGCCTGGTGGCCGTAATGGGATGCCCAGGTGTGCGCACCCACTTCCACCAGCCCCGACTCGCTGGCCTCCCGCACCATCTTCCAGGTGGCAAATTTTTCCCGCGGCGTTTTTAGTCCGCCAAAATCCACCAGCGAATGTTCCGGGGCATCCACCCAACTGCCGACAGGCGCCCAAAGAGCAGGCCATTTGAACAACCGAAGCAGCGGCAGAACGCGCGTCGAGAAGCTACTGTATCCATCATCAAAGGTCAGCATCACCGCCTTTTCAGGCAATGTCGTTTTCCCGGCATGGGCATCCAGCACCTGCTGCACGCTAATCGGGTGGTAGCCGTTATCATTCAGCCAGGCAAACTGGTCGTTCAGGGCGCTGGTGCGCACGGACAGATAGCGCTGATCGGCGGCACCGTCCTCCACGTCATGCCAGGCCAGCACCAGAAAGCTGTTTGTGGGCCAGCGCTGGTCCGCATACAGCGCCGGGCGCTCGGCGGGAGGAAGATAACGCGGTGCCGCGGCCAGTGCATACATGCTCATCATCATCCACCCGACGATTACCCCTGCGGCAAGAAGCCATCGTTTCATCATGAAGCGCCCTTAAAACCTGACATTCAGATCAAATGCGAGGGCAATATTGCGCTCCCGCTTCCCGTCGTAAGGACGCTTATCCCAGGTCAGTTTCACCCCGGCATCCACTACGTTATTCCATTGAATTCGTTGCCCGTAACCTAACTGGTTGATGGCTCCAGGGCTGTGCCCTTTTTGCCAGTAACCGCCCGCTCCCGCCTCAAACTGCTGCTTCCAGACCGTGTCGTAATGGCGGTACAGCACCTGTTCGGCGCGCAGCCCTGCCACCGCCGAAAAATCACGTTTGGGGTTGTAATAAGGCACATCTTCTTTGCTGTTATTACTGCCGCCGATGCCAGGGATGAAATCCAGAGTAAAACGTGGCGACGTCCAGAGGCGTTCTTTACCGCTGATACCGTATTCCAGCCGATCGTTGCCGTCGGTGAAGTGCGCGCCGGAAAGCGAAACCTGATATTCGCGTCGTTCGTTCTGATACCAGCGCACCCACAGATCGCCGCCGTTGGAGTTCACCCCATTGCGCAGGGCACGCAGCGGCGTGTTACGGGATAACCGCTCCGCCGAGGCCCCGGCCCGCCAGTTGTCGCTGAAATCGTACCAGCCGGAGAGGCGTCCGCCGATTTTCTGATCGCTGCCATCATTGCGCCCGGAGATCTCCATCTCGGCCCAGAGATCCCTTGAGGTCCACTCCGCGCCCGCCAGCAGGTCCCGGCTTATTCCCTTCCCCTCCTCAAAATCGCCACGGGCAAAGTTGTAGCCGGTAAACAGTCGCCAGTTTTGGTTAATCGGTGGGCTATAAAGTGCCGTGTTGAGGGTGAAATCGTTTTTGCCGCTGACCGGACTGTCGGAGGAGATGCCCTGAGATCCGGCTATGCGCAGTTCGGCTTTGTTATGCACCGCCATCAGTCGTTCAAGCTGCAACGTGGCGGCGTCATCCGGGCTGCGCTTCACCACATCCTTCGTCAGCTCGTCGGCCTGCCGCCACTCCTGCAGCTCCATAGCCGTCCATGCCTGTTGCCGTTCCAGCGCCAGGTTGCTGGGTTCAATGACTTCGGCAAGCTTAAGTTCGCGCTCTGCGGCACGCGGTAACCCTCTCGCCAGCAGCACTGAGGCATAGGCAATACGCAGCGCCTGGTTACCCGACCCTGTACGTGCCAGCCGCTCCGCATGCGTCTCGGCTGCAGGCAAATCATTGGTGGCGACCAGATATTCGGTTTGTAAGGTTCTGGCCAGCAGCCAGTTGTCATTAGGCTGCGGTGTGGGAGAACCATAGATCCGTTGCAGGTACGGGGTCTCTTTACTGTAGGTATCCAGCTGCTGCTTCGCTTCGTCGAAATGGTTGTTATCGAGACGGGCATACAGCAGCTCCTGTTGATCGTCCATAGTCAGCGGCTGTGATGCCAGGGTTGAGCCACGCGGAAAATAGATGCTTTCAAGCAGCGACTCGGCTTTGTCCGGCTGCTTCTGCGCAAGATATGCAGAAGCGACCCATCTTCTGGCGTAGTCAGGAACGGGCTTTCCGTTCGCCTCGAGCGATTCAAATTCGGCGATCGCGTCTTCCATATGTTTACGGATAACCAGCGCGCCCAGCCGGTCAATTCTTGCGCGTCGCACATCAGCCTGCGCCTCGGGGTTGTCTTTCCACTCGTCAATCAGCGCGTTATAGCGAGCCAGTGCTTTATCTGCCACCAGAAATCGCTCATCTTCATTGCGGGTGGGCGTGAACGCCGCGCGGACGGTTTGCGCCGCCGCATCCAGTTCAAGCTGACGTTTAATGGCATCCGGCTGCGGGTAGCGCTCTGAAAGGGTCAGCGCGGGGCCGGCAATACGGTTGGCCGACATGGCAGCCAACAGCGTGGGCACCACGTTTTTGTTTTGGTCTGAATCGGTATCGAGTTGGCTGGCCGCCAGGACGGAATCCCAGTTTTTCCCCTGAGCATGATAAACGTACGCCAGCAGTGCCTCTCTCTCTGGCCCCGGCTCCTCGTCTGCCCAGCGCCGGGCTTCGGTGATTGCCTGCTCGTTGCGATGGGCATCTGCGAGCGTCATTATCCAGCCGGTGCGGGCGTCGCTATTACCGGGCTCGTCTTGCAGAACGGTTTCCCAGACGGCCAGCGACGCATTCCACTGCTTTTGGTTACGCAGCGCGCGGGCGGCAGCGACCTGCCCCCGGGCAGGGATGTCCATGCGCTGGCGATAACGATCCCATACCGCCAGCGTTTCAACGTCATTATTGGCCCATGAGGAAACCTGAAGCCAGTCAGCAATCTCTCCCGCCGTTAACTGTGTCTGCTGTTCCCGAACGGCAAGGTATTGCAATAAAGGCTGGCGGTCGCCATCCCGTGCCTGAATAATAAGTTCATCGTAAGCAGACGTTTGGGCGTATGCCCATGTCGGGAATAACATGCTCACCATTAATAAGTATCGTCCTGAACGCAGTTTAATAACCCGCGAGGAGCAGGAAACTCTGAACATAGTTAACCCTTTATCTCTGTTATAACGTGAGCCTTTCATTTATTCATGACGAAAAGATGACTGAAATTCAATAAATAAACAAGCAACAAAAAAGTCTATATAAATTTAAAATCTCATGCTTTTTCCTTATTTATTATTTTTCAGCCAGGCACTACCGTTTTTTTTCAAACAACTCCTGAGCGCCACTCAAAAAGTTAGCAGCCACCTTTACCTTTTACCAACCCATAAAATAAAAAAACACGCCGGAGCGTGCTTTTCATGTTAATCTCATTCTTTCGTATCAGATCCTTTCTGCATACTCAGTAAAAAGTGCTGGCAATGCCTGTTAAAAATTCTTATCCAGCGAAAGCGTGATATTCCTCTGTCGATAATCATAGAAATCGATATTGCTGTCGACCCGCTTCCAGGTGAAATTCAGTTTCGGCATAACCCCAAAGAAATAAAGGTCGCGATGCCAGAGCGAGAGATTATAGATCTGTTCATTATCTTTCCGGCGCGTCGAGAATATATCGCTGTCGGCCTGGTAATCGCGTCTGGCAACGGCCGTGGTGGCGGCAAAAGAGAATTGCCAGGGCATATCAACCTGCACCCCGCTGCGCAAACCTACCCGATGGTTAGATTCACTGCGGGTGAAGGTCTGCTGATCGAGCAGATCGAAGCCAGCAAATCCTGACACCCGGTTACTGAAGGCATGGGACAGGGTTGTGGAAGAGTAACGGTTTTGCCCGCGCAGGAATCGATAATCTTGATCATCATAATCCAGCTTCTGATATTCCAGCGCCTGACTCACTTGCCAGGTGGGCGTCAGTAAATAACTGTATTCGGCGCGCACGCCAGGGCCAGAAGAATACGCCTCGGTGCCATACCATCTTTTTTCATAAAAAGGCAACAGGGCAAATTGCTGGCGGAAATTACGCCATTGATATCCGGCATAAGCACGGGTGGTAATATCATCAAAATCATGATTATTCCAGTAACTCTTTCCGTTTACCGTACCCAGAAATCGCAAGCCATGCTGATCGTAGAGTTGTACATCTTTTTGTAATGCGCCATTGAACCAGAAACCTTCCCCACGCTGAGGGAAACTATCCTTATTACGAATAAAAAGACGATCGCCAACCCGAATGGTTTTACCCGATGACGCATTATTCACATTGCTGTCATTCAGATAGCTCAGGCTGAATGAACCCGTTAATGCGCTGCCTTTCTGAATGCGCTCAAGATATTGGGCAATGACCTGCTGAATATTCTCAGGCGGATTGCTTTGTAATACGCGACGAAATTGATAATCAGCCGCGTCAAACTGCCGATTTTCAAACATGGCACGCGCTAAATCCAGACGCACCGCCGCATAGTCAGGATGCTGACTCAGAATAGCGCGATAGTGTTCAATCGCCTCTGCATAATGCCCCTGACTGCGCGCCAGACCGGCTTTTGCAAAAAGAATCAGGGTTGAATCCGGATTGGGTGACGCCTCATAGACAGGTAAAATGGCACGTACCATCGGCCACTTTTCTTCACGAATGGCCTGATCGAGCAGCGCCATCGCCAGCTCTGGCTGTTCCGCCAGTTGAGCATTGGTCACATGCAGCGTGTTATCGCCAGACCCGGCGCGCTTGTCCGGCGTGGTCAGTCGTTCAAAGTGGGGAGCAGCAGGAATCGAGTCGGTTTCCGGCGGCGCAGCAAAGGCAACGCTGAGCGGGCACAGCAAACTCAGTGCGCCAGTACGCAAAATAGTCATAGAAAGGCTTACCATCTGAAGGACCGGTCAGCCAGGCTGACCGGGAAACGATTTATTGACGTGTCGCGCCAAAGGAAGCGTTTTTAGTGGTGTCTGCAAACTGCGCCACACCGCCTAACTCTTCAGCCGTGGGACCATTGAAATGGCCGGTGAACGTTCCCGCCTGCCCGCCGGATTGCGCATTACCGGTGAAACCCCCGTTGGCAATGTTGCCCTGCATCGCAATTTCGCTACCAAAGGTATCATTTCCGGCAATGGTGCCGTTGATGGTTTTCGCAGCAAAATCAATGTTAAAGCTGGCATCGCTCAGGATATCTTCACGCATACCGTGACCCACATAGGTCGCCGTTCCCTGGGTTGGCACGTTAGCCGCGAGCGTGGCATCCCCGGTGTAGAAGACGTCATGCTGCCCTTTTTCAAACTGTGTCCAGGTACCGAACGTGGTGTAACTCATACGGCCACAGCACCATGACGTTGAGGAGACCGGGGAACGGTCGTCACGGGTGAGCCGCTGAGTTTGCACCAGGCCCGCAGAGATCCCGGTGCCGCGCATAACATATTCACGGCCCTCAGGAGTGGTGTAGGTCCAACCGGAAAGGGTACCGCCGGTGGTCAGGCTGACCGGTGCCGTGGCCGGGGTTTCCGGCGTGGTGCCCGTATTGCTGTTATCCGTTTGCTCAGGCGCAGTGGTTACCGGGGGCGCGCTGTCGCTACCACCGCCCCCGCCGCCGCCGCCGCCACATGCAGTCAGTACAAAAGCGGTCAGTAATAAACCAGGTTTTAAGATCCCCATACGCTAAACGTCCTTGGTTGTGAATAAATTCGCATGATTTGTAACATAATTTTTGCGAATGAATTTACGCCAAAACATTCAGCATCTCTAATGAATAGGACTTATTCCCGTTAATTATAAGATTAATCTTAACAACAACTTAAATAACCTCACGCCTGCGAATCTGTTAACCGGCGTTAATTTGACTTAAGGCGATTAATTAGCGCTTTTTATTATGTGCCCTTATTTACCCGATGTTCAGATACCAACAGGAGGGGATATACAGTTAAAGAGATAATTGACGACTCAGGATAAGGCAGACGATACGCATCGGGACTAAATCTGCACTCAGTAACGGTCCGCTTTGTGCCAGAAGCGGACGCCGTGAAGGTGCTCATACATTCGAAAATTACAGCTGTTTTATGGTCCTGGCTAACAACAATTCACCACGCATAATAGTGCGCATCGTTCTGATGACAGATGTGCGTAGCACATCACCGACTGAGTTGATTTCAGCATGCACTGCCAGGGTTCCGGAAGGATGGTGAATGAGCACATCACCGTTTCTCTCAAGAGTTCCGATCTCAGAAGCCACAGTTCCTTCGATACAGACAGCTGCGGCAAGTGCCATTGATGACGTCACCGGCGCTGCTCTGTGGGGACGGTCGCAACTAACATATCTCGCCCTCACACCAGAAAGGCCATCTTCGGGTGGTGCGATAACAATCACGTCCGGAACATTCGTTTTAATAAAACGAGCGTCATTTTCGGTGTGACAGAGCTTCATCAGTAAAGAGGCTTTTATACGCAATTCAGCCATCCTGTCCGTATAGTGCCTGTCACCCAGCAGGGTGCGGTAATCCTCGTTTCCCTGAATGCCTGCATCTTTTGCGCTGATGATGACGCAAGGAACAGTAACATCCAGTAATGTCGCCTGAATTTCTCTCCCGTCGTCAAAAGCGATTGCATCAGATTTGTTGCCTGTCGGGAAAAGCCCGCGAGACATTGACCCGGCAGGTTCAAGAAATGAAAGCCTGACCGGGAAGTGCTTACCCGGCACACCGCTGATGGCGACCAGTTCATGTTCTTCCGCTTCAGGGTTGAATTCTGAAACAATAATTTTATTGGTATTTACGTTATAGATATTCACGGTCCGGACACCATTGCAAATATCTATCCACCCTTGCTCACAGGCGAAAGGCCCTATGGCAGAAGATATGTTACCGCAGTTTGCATCTGTCAGCAGGTCGCCCGTCAACGGATCTATCTGAAAGAAAAAGTAGTCAACGTCGGCATCTTGCCGTGTTGATTGGGAGACGACGGCAATTTTAGACAGAGAGGTAATTCCGCCTCCCATGCCGTCAAGCTGTGTAGCATCAGGGTCAGGGCTGCCAATTACCGATTGAAAAATCGGCTTCCACAGCGTTTCATCATCCGGAAGATCGTTCCGTCTGAAAATAATCGCCCTGCTTGTGCCACCGCGAACGTAAGTCGCGGGTACGGTGTTCGTTCTGAAAGTCATTGCAGGTCACCTCCCGTCGATTCAGAGGGCTCCAGCATTAATTTCATGCCGAGATGTGAATCACTGAATCCAAGGGAGTTATAAAATGCGATGGCGCCAGCACGCTTGCGATCGGTCATAAGCTGAACGATATGGCAACCTGAGCGCGTTGCGGATTCAATAGCATAGTTGAATAATTGACGGCCAATAGCTTTGCCACGGAACCCTTTTTTCACTCGTACACCTTCTATCTGGGCTCTCAGACTTCCTTTGTGGGTCAAACTCGGCAGGAGTGTTAACTGAAGCATGCCGACAATTTCAGACTCAATTTCTGCAAGAAGAATATCATTGTCAGGACAGGCCTGGATTCTTGTGAATGCCCTGGCGTAAGCGCTGTAGGATGTATTGTCATTCATTTCGCGGGTTGAGCCCAGCTCATCATCGAACAAAAGGTCGATAAGAACCTTCAGGTCATTTTCATCCGCGCAGCGGTAAGAAATAATAGCGTCTGTTTTTCTCACTAGTCCTCACTCTTAAATTTCTGCCAATAAGCGAGGACTATATTCGTTCAAAGCAGAATCTGACCAGGCTTAAATTTGTAAAGGGGACAATCGGCATAAGCCGTTTTATTGCTGTTTTGCATGTCTCGTGCTTACTACGCATTGTTGATCGGGTCAATCCAATGTCCGCTCCTCGCTCAAAGCAGACTCTCAGCCCCACGCCCCCGTCCACTCCGTGTCAGGCGTGGACGTTCTTACGTTGAAATCCTTTCATTTATGAGGATGGAGCAAGCTGTTACAATCCTTCGTCTTTTTCATCCCGCCCCCCAGAAATAATGATAAATAAAATATTGGTCAGTGCTTGTCTGATGGGCCTCAAAGTCCGTTATAACGGAAAAGAGAAAGCGCAGATGACTCATCAACTTGCCCGCTGGCAACAGGAGCAGCGCCTGGTGATCCACTGCCCTGAGTTAGCGGCCGGGCTACCTGTTCCGAGACCACCTGCAGAGATTGTGTCGGCTGATGGTAAAGACGTAATGTGCGGACAAGCCAGAATAATTGAAAATACTGGAAGGGATGTTACGGAGCATTATCAACTTGCAGCCTGGCTGGCTCTGCAAGCAGCACGAGAATCCGGGTGCACTGCTGCATTGTTAACTGATGGTAGTCCAACGTGCGGAAGCCAGTTTATCTATGACGGTTCTTTCCGTAGTCAGCGTAAACCGGGTATGGGAGTGGCGGCATCGCTGCTCTCCGAACATGGCATTGCGGTATTTTCAGAAACGCAGTTTGCAGAGCTTGTGAGCTGGATTGAAGAACGGGAATGAAGGGTTCCCCAGGTTTAAGCCGAACGGTATCAGATTCGCTTTTCGTTCAGGATATGCCTGCCGGGCTCGCGCCGCGGCAGGCGGTTTACATCAGAGCGTCATCATCATTTCATGCCAGGCCATGCCGCCGTGATCGGAGGCGGACGGCCTGATGTACTGGTAGCCAAAGTGGGCATAGAGATCGACGTGGCGATCCTTGCACATCAGGTGAAGGGTCTTTTTATTCATCGCTCTCATCTTCGACACGAATTCACGCATCAGCAGCGACGAATAGCCTTTGCCCTGGTAAGCCGGGTCGACCACCACGGACATAATCACCGCGTTTGGCGCCGCGGGATCGTGCCCCACCAGCTCCTTAAACTCTTCGTCGGACATCACCACATCCCACGCGCAGCCCGCATTAATAAAGCCGATGACTTTGCCATCCAGCTCCATGCAGAGGAAGCCTTCCGGGTAGCGGTTAATACGGGTGGCAATTTTTTCACGCGTTGCCGCTTCATCCCCTTCATAGGCGGTGATTTCAATCTCAAAGCAACGATCGACGTCAGCAGGGGTTGCCTGGCGGAATACCGGGGTGGTCATGTTTTTACCTCTTCATCGTGTTATGGCCGACAGGTTACCTTTTCCTGAGTGCGTGTGCGTCAGAATTTGGCTAATCCGCTGACTTAACGATGTAGGTCACCACCCCAAAGATATCGAGAGAGTCCTCACTGCCCACAAGGATCGGCGAATAGGCGCTGTTCATCGGGTTAAGCTGCACCCTGGGCCTGAGCTGGAGGCGTTTTACCGTAAATTCCCCTTCCACCGCGGCGATAACAATATCTCCGTGCTGCGCGGTTCTGGCGCTGTCGACAATCAACAGATCGCCGTCGCCGATGCCGGCATCAATCATCGAATCCCCCGCTGCCTTGACGAAATAGGTCGAGCTGGGGTGTTGAACAAGCAATTTATTCAGATCGATACGCTGCTCAACGTAGTCCTGGGCCGGACTGGGAAAGCCGCACTGCACCACATCGCTGAAAAGGGGGAGCGCAATCACCTCGCGCAGCGCTGAAAGTTGGTAAAACTCCATGATTCGTTCCTCGAATACTGTTTTTATATACAGTAGTCGTGACGAGAGGCGCAATCAAGTCGTGGGCCAGCAACGACAGTTTATTGCTTAACCGCTTCGCTTATAAGTGATTATTACAGCTAGAAATATTTGTTTTGTAAATGTTTTCAGGACTGGTGCGCAGCGATTGTTTCTGCAAAGCCCGGGGGATCGACTATTTTTTAATTTCAGACACCGGTTGTTTATCTGCTGAAAGGTAAATCCCATGCTTCCTAAGCTTATCGTTCTCGTCGTCGCTTTACTCTCCGTCAGCGCGCAAGCGGGTGCTGACAACACGCCCCAACAGACCGAAAATAAGGCCGAGGTTATCACCCAGAACAGTGGCGATAAGGGGGAGTCTGATCATGAAAGCGTGGTATTCCTGGCGCAAGGCATGAGTGGATTTATTGGTTTTTAATGCAGAATTAGATGTGATGTACGAAATAAGATATCCTGTCGACTTCAGGACATTTACATCATCAGGCATTTACCAATGAGCATAATCGATATTAACAGGATGAAACTGTTTTTATGGCGTAAATATTTACCTTTGTTACAAAGTCATAGCGCCGCGAAAGGTACACCATACGACTATTATTCCGTTTTTTTAAAAGATGCAGAAAATAATCGTTATATTTTGCAGAACATACAGGACTGGGATAACGCCCAGGATGCCTCTTTATCATTATCGTCGCTGTATCAGAATGGCAATATTGTAAAAAAACTTGTCGATATTCCTGAGATGGACGCCGAGATCGTCCATTACAAAAAAAATTATGCGCAGACTTATAAAAGCATTATTGCGTTTGCGCTCGATCGCACCCTGAAGGTTATTACGCTAAAGACGCAGATTGCCCGCCTGAAAGGCAGAGTGATTTCAGGCGCAAAATCGGATACCGAAACCATCAGCCGTGACCGTTTTAATTTACTCAGGCTACTGGTCGCCAGCTATGTTAATCAGCGGCCCTCACGCACCGCGTCCGGGTTTAGTGTGGATGAGGTGATCGCCCTGCTGTATGGCACGCTGTGGTATAAGCACATTAAAAATGAAGCCTTCAGACGAAAAATAAAACTGCTGCTGGAGTCGCTGGTGATAAGCGGAGATTTAACCGAAGACCAGGGTATTTATTACGTTCAGGGTCAGGCAATCACCACCCTCGTTGAGTATGAAAAAGAGGATCGCCGGGTTACTCAGCAACAAAAGATGCACAAAAATATTGTCCGCTTTATGTTCGTTATTACCGTTGCCACCTTATTGATTATTCTGGTGTTGCTGGGCATGGCCGGGATCGTCGATTTATCTGCCATCTGGCAAAAAATCCTGCAAATTAAACCGGTCCGGTTTATGCTGAAATTCATCTAAAAACAGGAAGTGACGCCAGTGGAACACAAGTTTGATATCAAAACCTTAAGAACCATTCATACGCTTTGCTCCTGCGGCAGCGTAATGCAGACGGCGAAGCTCCTGGGCGTCTCTCCCGGCGCCATCAGTTACACCCTCAACAAAGCGCGCAAAATCACCGGTTCGGCCCTCTTTTATCGTTCCAGAACGGGGATGGTGCCGAGCAGCCTGGCAGAAGAGCTCAGCCAAAAATATCAAAAAATAGTCAACGAACTTGACGTAGAGAGCGTCCTTTCCGCAACAGAGAAAAATATCTTTACCGTCAGCTGCTATTCCGTCCTTGAACTGCTGCTGTCAACCGCGCTAATTGCTACCACGGAGCAGCTCCCGCGCATCAATTTTTGTTCAGCCATTGAAAACGATGAAGCCAGAATAGCCAGGATCAGAAATAAAGAGGTGGATATTGATATTGGTACCCGTCTTCCGGTGAATAACTCCATCATCCAGCTTAAATTTTTCACCAGCGAAATCTCGGCCATTGTCCGGCACAACCATCCGGAAATCGGTGAAATATTTTCCCTGTCTGACTGGACGCAGCATCAGCATGCTATCTGGTCCCGGGGAATGCATTTGATCAGCGACAGCGTTGAACAAACCAACCGGTTTAATGCACTTTTCCAGACGCGTAATGTCGCCTTTGTCGCCAGCAGCACGCTCAATCTGGTGATGCTTTGCGCCCACAGCGACCTTATCATTTTGTTACCAACGTTAATTGCAAAAAATATTCAGCCCCTGCTCCCGATAAAAGTTCTGGATGTTCCGGCAGAACTTGATATGTCTTATGAGTGTTATCTTCATTATCATCACTCCCTCGCCACCAACCCCATGCTGGGAAAATTAATTCAGCAGTTTCAGTCTACGGTGACATAAGGCCAGAGGTCATAACTTCAGTAATTACAGGACAATTCAAATAATTTAAATCGAGTATTTAAATTTTCGCGGCCGTTTTAATTTTACAGCCCCCTCCTTCATCTATAACCTAGCTGCTCCCTTTTAACTCTCTATAACTCGATATTATTATGCGTACTGTTTTCTTAAGCGATAATTATTATCTTTGTTCAGGCATTCATTGCTCAAAGCTGAATACTGTATTTATGAGTAATGATGCAGATCTGGACCAGCTGGATGAGTTGGGTACATTTCGGGATGTCATCATCGCTATTGCCCACGATGGCCTGCGTAACCAGGTTATTAAAAAAGTAAGGCAGGAGAAATCCAGATATATTGTTTTACTGAACGAAATTGAGGCTGATTGCTACATCAAAATAGATAACATCATTTACTCATCGTTGCGCTTTACCCTGCAACCGTTGCAGCATCTGATCAACTTTTTTCCTCACTTCAGGCAGCATCACTTTACGCGCCGGGAATACGACGTGCTGAAGCTGGTTCACCTGGAGAATCATAAAATTGCCAGGCGTCTGAGCCTGTCGCAAAAAACCACCAGCACCTACCGTATCAAGATTCAGGAGAAGCTGAACATGCGAGCAAAAAATATGCTCGCTATGCACAGGGTCAGATCCGCCATCATCGACCCGTCATTGTGACAGCAGTTTGATAGCCACTCCCGCCAGGCAGTGGCGCGCGCCTTAAAACTGATAGCTGTAGTTCAGGCTGGCAAACCACAGGTACGGATCGTCATAGCTGCCTTTCAGGATCGCCGGAGACTGCACCCGGGAAGACTGCATATGCAGATACGAAACCGCGAAACCAATATTGCTTTGCGGTGTTATCTGATATTGCGCGCCGGTGGCGAAACGCCATTCGTCGCCGGTCGGGAGCGACAGCGCCACGTCACTCTGCGATTCATAGATGGTGCTGTCAAACGCCACCCCGGCATTGATACGCCACTGCTCTGTCGGGCGATACTGCACCCCCAGCGCCGTGTGCCAGGAGTCTTTGAGGCGGTTTTTCTTGTCGAGATCCTGCCCTACCACGGTAATTTGCGGGCTACCGAACTGGCTCCAGTCCTGCCAGCCCAGATCGCCCATTACCGACCACGTCTGATTAATATCATGCACCAGGCTTAACATGATCTGCTGCGGAGCCCTGACCTGCGCCGAGATCGGCAGATCGTATTCAACGTTCGGCAGGTTCGGGAAGCGGGCCTTGCCGTCAATATCAAAGTCATATTCGGTTTTACTGGTCCAGGTGATCCCCGCCCGGGTCTGGTCGGTGAGTTCCATCAGTAATCCCAGGCGATAGCTCATGGCCCAGTCGTGATCTTTTTCGGTTTTATCATCACCGTCGACGTTGCGCGTCAGCGAGAAGAGTCCGTAGTTAACGTTGACCGAGCCGCCAATCGACACCCGGTCGTTCAGCTTATAAGCCAGCGAAGGGCTTAGGGTCAGAGCGACCATTGCGCTCTTCTTGAGAAGCCTGTCGCCCGCCCACTCACCGTAGTCGGTCGCCAGGCCGTAGTTGCCGTACATGCCGATCCCGGCATACAGATCGTCATTGATTTTTTGCGCGTAAAAGCCGCTGGCATTGGGGAACGCGCTCATGATATCGCCCGGGCTTTTTCGGCCGGACTCGTTATCCAGGGTGTAAGGAATGTTCCCGTCCATCATCTGCACGCCGCCGGTGAACATGTGATCCGGAAGGCGGGTCATCCCGGCCGGGTTGGTGACAATGGTTGAGGCATCCTGGGCGCGCGCCGCCTGCCCCGCACCGGCAAGGGCCGTATCTTCCGTGCCGATTTCGTAGAAGTAGAGACCACTGGCATGGCCCGTCTGGGCGAAAAGCAGCCCCAGACATATCACTGTCAATTTTTTCATTTGCCACCTGCTTATTGTTGTCTGTTTAGTAAACGTAAATAGCGCCCCTGCGCTCACCCTTGCTGTGTCCCTGATAAACCGGAGCAGGGATCTTCCGGGGAAAACGCGGAGATTTCTTCAGAAAAGCCTTAAACGGACTGAAAACCGTCCCCTTGCGCTGTTTCGTGCCGCGCTCACATGCCAGGCGGCACCATGACCTTAGTCCTTCTCATAACCATTCTCTTTTACAGGCCAGACCCCACGTTGAAATAGACCGCCTGCTCGTGATCGCTGAAGGCTACGTCCACCCCGGTATGTAACCCGTACTGCCGGGCAATCAGATAGCGAAACCCGGTGCCCCAGGCCACTTCTGCGCTGGTGTAGAGATCGCTTGCACGATCTTCGGCGCTACCGGCCCCGACAAACCCCTGCACAACCCAGCGCGGCGTCACCTGCCAGCCGAGCTGGGCCTGCACGGTGCTGACATCCTCGCCCTGATAGCGATAGCTGGAGATCCCCCGCAGCTTGATATAGGGGCGTGCCATCGGCGGCAGGTGTTGATCCTGTTGGGAGAGCATTTGATAGTTCCCGGCGAGCGACAGCGTCCAGGTGGGGTTCAGCGGCAGGAAAACTTTGCCGTCCAGGGTCAGCAGATCGTAGCGGTAATCGCCTCCCAGGAAGTGGCCGTAAAACTGGTACTCACCGCTGAGCGAGACCCCTTGCCCCGGCCAGAAGAAGTTATCGGTGGTGTCATATTCCGCCACCACGCCAAGCGACGAAGAGGTGCTGTCATCTCCCAACACACGCTGCCACACGCGATCGATAACCGGATTGTTTTTGGCGGCGATATCCGCCTTGCTCCAGGACTGGGACGCACCGAGAAACACCGGCGAATCCCCGACGCGGAACAGCAGTTTGTGCATGCCGCCGTAGCCCTGGGTTTCGGTGTTGATGGCTTTGTTGCGGCTGAACCCGGCGACATCGCCGGAATAGATATCAAGATTGATATCGGCATAGCCGCCAGCAATGAGATAGCGGATATGGTCCTCCTGCCAGGTCCGCCGGTGGCCACCGCCGACAAACCAGGTGCCGTTTTCAGTGCCGCCTCCGCCGAATGCCGTCATCGCCGGAGGGATAAATCGCCCGTTAGCCTGGGTGCCTTTCCCGTGCAGAAACAGGCCAAACAGCCCGCCGCCGTAGCCGATGGCGGGCTCGGTGATCACCACCGGGATCGGCAGAAATCCGTAAGGCTTATCCTCAAGGTTATGGCTCATATCCAGCATGCCGTCTTCAGGATCGATCAGGCCAGCCGACGTGGCTTGCCCGCAACAGAGTGCAGTCAGCAGCAACAGCCGCTTCATCCTTTATCACCGTCGGGAGCCGACGCGGGAGCCGGATACCAGTTCTCTTTCGCCACCATCACCGCGCCCTCTGGCTGCATCACGAAGTTTGGCGACATGATCTGCACGTTAAACTCGTTGAACACGTCCTGTATGTGGCTGTGCAGTTCGTTGCGGGCCATCGCCAGCGACTGGCCCGGCAGAAGCCGGACCTGCAACTCATAGGCGATATACCAGTCCATCAGGCTCAGCTGGCGCACCAGCGGCGCGTGGGTATGATCGATGCCCTGCGCCCGCTTGGCGGCCAGCTCCAGCATGGCGTGGACCTGCCGCCAGGGGGTGTCGTACCCGATGGTAACGCCCACCGTCAGGTTCACCCCGCCGTCCGGGTTCTGCACGCTGAGGTTGGTGATTTTGCCGCTCACCACCACCGCATTGGGCACCGTCACCACGTAATTTTCCCGGGTGATGATCTTGGTGGCGAGCATGCCTATCTCGCTCACCTGCCCCTCGTTATCCCCCACCCGGATCACATCGCCTTTGCGCAGCGCGCGGGAGTAGGTCAGCACCAGACCGCTCATGGCGTGGTTCATCACCCCCGCCGATCCCAGGGTGAGCATTAAACCAAAGAAGACGCTGATCCCCTTAAAGGCCAGCGAGTTGGCACCGGGTAAAAAGGGGTACGCCGCAGAGAGGGCAAACAGCCACACCACCACCGAAATCAGCTTGCGGGTGGCGCCGACGGTTTCCGGGTGGATCCCCGGCAGCTGCAGCCGCCCCGCCTCTACCTGGTTCAGGACCACTTTCAGCAGCTTGAGGATAAACGCGGTGATAAGAAAAATGAGCATAACGATCAGCAGCCCCGGCAGCGCCGAGACAATCGACAGCGCCATCTGCCGCAGCACGCGCATCGACCAGTCGCCGAGAGAGGTTCCCCATACGCGGGTCCAGGGGAAGAGGCTGAAGACCCAACTTAGCCAGAAATAAAACGCGACGATCCCCAGTAAAATCATCAGCAGGGCGTACAGCCGCGTTTCGATGGCACCGATAAAACGCCGCCAGCGATGCGGGATCCAGCTACGGTTCTCAATAATCCGCTGACGATAAAAACGCCGCACCCAGCGCCAGGAGCGGTATGCGCCATAACAGAAGAGAATGAAGACCAGGAATCCCGCCGCCGCTTTTACGGTGGAGAGCGCCAGCCAGCCGGAATCATACTGATCGCGCAGGGCCATACGCTGGGCTTCCATACGGGCCAGCACCCGCTGGGCGGCCTGATCCAGCGTTAAATCATCCCCTTCGTCCAGATCCCCCTGCGCCAGCAGCATCACCGGTTTGCCGTTCATGACGATCAGCCTTCCCTGCTGGTTGTAGCGTGACACCGTCACTATTTTGAGCGGCTCACGCACGTCCTCCTGGGTGAAGTTGCGCAGCGTATTGCGGATACGCAATACCCGCTCCTCGGGCGTGGTCAGGCCAAACTTCGCCTGCAGCATGACGATGGGTTGATGAAAGATATAGACGGTGCGGGCGCGCTCCTGCTCGGTGGGCGCCTGACGCGGTTCCGCTGCGTGCGAAATAAAAGCAAAACCAGAGAGAAAACACGTTAACAGTACGAGCAGGATCCTGTTCATTTCCACCACCCGAAACGCGCAATTATCGTTATTTTTCAGACTGCCCGCGAAACGGCCGGTCTGTGCTCATTTGAGCGTAGACCAGCGTTTCGCTAATGCAATACCACTCAGAAACGGATCTTCATCCCCAGCGAGGCCGAGATGTCGGCATCGAGACTGGTTTTGCCGCTGTTGTCCCAGGTTTTGCCCACTTCGGTGTAGGCCTGAACGTCGTCGGTCACCATCCAGGTGGCACCCACTGCCGCCTCGGTGGCGGAGAACTGCTGGTTGGCCTTCAGCGTGGTTTTGCCGTTGCTGTTGGCGGTATTGCGGTAGGTCACCTCATCCTGGCCGTCGGTCAGCTCCTGCCAGTAGTTCACCCGCACGTACGGCTTCACTATGCCGTGGTTGGTGTCGTACTCCGCGGTGAGACGCGCCCCCAGACGGCCAATCACCGCGCTGTCGGCCTTGACGCTGACGCGGGTTTTGGCCGGATCCTTGAGGGTGACGTCATCGAAATCACTCCACTGCCAGATCAGCTGGGCCTGAGGCTCAAATGCCCAGCCGGTATCGCCAAAGTACCAGGGTTTACCCACTTCCACGGAGGCGGTCACCGAGTTGCCGTCCGGGTGGTAGGTTTCATGGTCGGTCATGTTTTTCAGATCGACCGAGTGATAGCCGTACTGCAGAACGTTATCGACGTACAAGCCGTCGGTGTCGGTCCAGGTGGCATAGCCGCCAAGGTAGGTGGAGAAGGTGGAGTTATACGCCGCCCCGCCGCTCATCCCGGTATTGCCGTCGATGGCGCTGTCGATATCCATAAAGGTGGTGTACATCCCGGCACGCCACTTGTCGTCCTGCCACAGATCGAGCCCCATCTGCATGCCGTTGTACTGGCTGTGGCTGGTGCTGCCTGTGGCGTCATCCAGTTTCTGATCGACGGTTTTGGTCAGGTAACGCGCCCAGAAACGTCCCTCCTGGTCGGCAGGGTTGTCCGCCCGGTAAGGCCGCTCGTCGCCCTGGCGCAGGTGCAGGGTGCCCAGCACAAACAGGTCCGCCTGACGGATGATCGACGGTAATGTGTCAAAGCCCGGCACGTCCGGACGGTAACCGGCACGCAGGAACCAGTCTTCGCCCGCGCCGTTGATATCCCCCGCAAACAGCTGGTACTCCCAGGCCCCGGCGGTCAGATAGTCGGAGCCGAGGGTGAAGGCGTCTTTGGTGGTTTGCGCCGTGGTGACGCCGCCGTTGATAGCATCGACCACCAGAATGCCGTCGCCCTCGGTGGGCTCCCCAAGCCGGCTGACGTCGATATCCAGCAGGGTGGTGCCGCTGGCGGTTCCGCCGTCGATCACCAGATGGTCCGCCACGCCCGGGCTGTTCTGCTGGGCGGCAATTTTCAGCGTGCCGTCGAGGCCCACATAATCGCCCTGCACCGTCAGCGTCGAGCCCACATCGCCGCCGCGCAGATTCACCGTGCCCTGGTTCACCAGGTTCGCCACGGTCTGATTATGCCCGCCGGTATCAAGCAGACCGTTGCTGCTGACAATATGGCTGGAGGCACTGCTGAACCGGTTCTCGCCACCTGCCAGTAACGTGCCGTTTTCCACCAGCGTATAGCCGGACCACGTGTTGAGCCCGTTCAGGACGGTAGTGCCCTCACCGCGCTGAATAAAATCACCGGTGCCGCTAATGATGCCGTTAAGATCCAGGGTGTTAGCGCGATCCACCACCAGCGTCGCCAGGTTGACGATATTCCCCAGCACGCTGCCGCTGTTGCCGCCATTCCCCAGCTGCAGGGTACCGTTACGGATAGTGGTATCGCCCTGGAAGCTGCTGTCCTGCGTAAGCGTCAGGGTGCCGTCACCCTGTTTCGCCAGATTGCCGCTGCCGCCTATCGCCGTGAGCAGCGAGACATCGTTGCCGTTGGTGTCGATCGCCCCGCCGTCCCCGGCGAGCGTCACGGCGCGGGCGGTATCAAACGCGGCACCGTAGCGCAGCGTACCGCCGCTGAGGGTGATGCCGGTGCCCGCAGCGCCGAGGTTCGGATCGCCGGAAACCTGCAACACCCCGCCGCTGATGGCGGTCCCGCTCTGATAGGTATTGCTGCCGTTCAGCACCAGAGTGCCGAGATCGGTTTTATTCAGCCCGCCGCTGCCAGCAATGAGAGAGTTAATGGTGGCGGTATAGCCTGCACCGTCCAGGGTGCCATTGCCGACCCGCAGAACGGTGTCGGCGGTGTTGGTGGTGATCACCCCGTCGTTAATAACGTAGCCGTCAGTCATAAACTGCGCGCCGCTGATGGTCACCGCCCCGAGGCTGTTATCCACCGTCACGGTGCCGGACTCGCCGCCAAATACCGCGAAGGCGCCATCGCTGAACGGGGTGTTAAACGCCCCTTCCGGGTTAGTGCGATCGGTGGTCCAGTTATCGTTGCCGTTGCTGTTCTGCCAGACGCCGTTACCGCCATCAATCACGTCGTTATTTTTCAGCGACCCGCCCGCGCCGCCAAAGCCATCCCAGAAGCGCATGGTGTACCCGGTGCGGTTCACGAGGTTAACCTGGCCGTCGATTGAGGTCTGGACATAGAGATCGTCTACCGCCGCGGGAGCCGTGCCGATCTCCAGAATGTTGTTGGTCAGGGTGCCGCTGTAGTCGATCACGCGATAGACGCCGACGTCAAAATTCCCGCCAGGAGTCTGGGTGATATTGAGCTTGCCGTCGAGGTTCAGGTCACCGTTCACCGTCAGGAGATCGTTCAGCGCCCCGCCCGGAGTGCCGGACTGGCCGAACTGGAAATCAAGCTGGGCATTCTGCGCCAGCGTCAGGCTGCCCATGGTGAGTTCCCCCACGCTGTCCAGCGTTGCGCCCGGCGTCAAATGGCCATCATCCGCCACGCTGACGCTGCCGCCCAGGGTTCCCGCGCCGCCAAGGGTAGCCCCGGCATCGACGGTCGCCGCCCCGGAGGCCGCACTCTGGTCGCCGTTGACCAGCAACACGCCCTGCTGAACCGCAGTCGCGCCGGAGTAGCTGTTATCCCCGGTCAGGGTCAGGGTGCCGCCGCCGGTTTTCACCAGCCCGCCGCCAATGCCGCTGATAATGCCGCTGATGGTGTCGTTCAGGCCGAGGTTACCTTCCGTCAGGGTGGCCGCGCCCAGGTCGACGTTCCCGGCCCCGGAGAGGGACCCGATAGCGGTATTGCCTGCGGAGCCCGCCAGCGTGACGTTACCGCCCGCCAGGTTACTGATGCGTGCTGACGCCGCCTGGGCATTGCCCGCGAACGCTACCGTGCCGCTGTTGGTGGTCAGGCTGGTTCCCGCGTCGGCGCTGCCGGAGAGCAGCATTTGCGAGTCAGCATCGACGTTAATCGTTGCCGCCCCGCCGCTGCTGGTGTCGGTCAGTTCAAGGGTACCGTTGGTCAGATTGATGGTGCTGCCGTCCGCCGTCGCCGTATCGTTAAAGGCCAGAGTGGCGTTGTTGACGTCAAACAGATGCGACTGGGCCGCGCTGTCGTTGTTCACATTGAGGCGCGCCGCGTCGGTCAGGCTCACAGTGCTGTCGGCCCGGCCCAGCGCGCCGGTGGCGTTGGCATTGACGGTCAGGGTGCCGGTGCCGTTTTTACCGGTGATCGTGGTGTTCCCCTGATACGTATTCGCGACGTTAAGATCCAGCACCCCATCGCCCGTTCCGGTGGAGCTGTCTCTCACCGCCAGCGGGCCGTCGCCGCCAATGCCCCCCTGAGAGGCGAAAGTATTGCCGTACACGTCAAACGTACCGCCCGCCACGCCATCGACGATAAACAGGCGGTCGGTGGTGTAATCCGCCCCGGTCTGGAAGGTGGCGCCGTTCTTGAGGAACACAAAGGTTCCGGCGTCGCCGAGGCTGGAGTCTTTGGACACCTGCAGGGTGCCGTTCCAGACTTCGGTCCCGCCGCTGTACTGGTTGTCGCCGTTGAGGATCAGACGGCCCGGATCGGTTTTCAGCAGGCGGATCGCCCCGTCGGCATCGCTGTCCTGCACCAGGTCAACGTTGAGAGTGGTGTTCACATCCGCACCCGCCGCGCCATCCCCGACGCGAATGGCGAAGTAGCTGTCGCCGTGGGTTCCGCCTACCGCGTCATAGCTGTTATCCGGCGTGATCACGCCCGCGATGCCGGTGGACACCATGTGCAGCTGCGAATCCTGGTTGATCAGATCCGGCGTCAGCACATAACCGTCGGTCGTAAACTGCATCCCGCTGGTGATGACATCGCCAAAGGCATTGCTGACCAGCACGGTATCGGCATCGCCCTGGAAGACGGCAAAGGCGCGCTGGGACCACGGGGCGTTGCCGACGCCGTTGCTCTGGGTCCAGTTGTTACTGGTGCCAGCAATTAAGGCGTTCCAGGAGCCGAATCCGCCATCGACAATGCCGTTGCCGGAGGTGCCGTCGCCGTGGTTGGTGGCGTTCAGATCGCCGTCCCAGAACTGGAGCTGGTTGGAAGGCACCACAAAATCCAGCACCAGGTTGACCTGACTGGCGATGTTGGTCTGAATGGCATACTGGTTGGCATCGTTAGGCGGTAAGGTGCCGATGTCCATGGTGTTATTGATCAGTGCCCCGCCGTAGTTAAACAGGCGATAGACCCCCGGCAGGAAGCTGCCTCCCGCGGTGAGCGCCACGTTCACCACCCCATCAAGGGTGAGATCGCCCGCTACCGTCACCAGATCGTTCAGCGCCCCGCCCGGAGTATAAACTTCCCCCAGCTGGAACTGGCTGTCGGTGTCGCTCGCCAGGGTCAGGTCGCCGTTGATGGTCAGCTCGCCGGTGCCGTTTCCGCGGGCATCATCCCCCGGACGTAATACCGTGCCCGTTTCAAAGACCACGTCGCCGCCCAGGGTGCCGTAGCCGCCGAGGGTGGTGCCGGACTGCACGGTGGTCAGCCCGGTACCGGTCTGCACGCCGTTGATCAGCAGCGTACCCTGCTCAACGGTGGTGGTTCCGGCGTAGCTGTTATTGCCGCCCAGACGCGTCACGCCGCTGCCCAGCTGGCGGAACGCCCCGCTGCCGGAGATAACACCGTTTAACGCCACGTCGTCTGAACGGTTGACGGTTAACAGCCCGTTGTCGGTGATGTTGGTGGTGGTGGATAAGCTCCCGGTGGTGCCGCCGTTGCCCAGCGCCAGCTCTGAGTCCGGGCCAATCAGCGTATTGCCGGTGTAACTGTTGTCACCCAGCAGGACGGTGTCGCCGCCGCCGATGCGCTCCATGCCGCCGGAGCCGGAGATGACGCCGCTGTAGGTCTGAGCCCCTGCGCCGTCAAAGGACACCAGGCTGTTAGCGCCCATAGTGGCAATGTTGTACTGGCGAACCGTCGCCTCGCCGCTGGTAACGGCATTATCCCCGGTGCGCAGCGTCGCCCCGTTGTTGACGTTGATCTGCGATGCGCCAGAAAGGGCAAGATCGTTGACCACGCGGATATCGGTGGGATCGCCGTCCAGGGTCAGGGTGCTCCAGCCGGTGCCGATGTTGGTGCCCGTTGCCAGATCGTCCGCCGCCAGCGAGCCGATATTCGCCGACCCGGCATTGCTGTGGGTGCCGTTAAAGGTCAGGGTGCTGTTGGTGCCCCCTTCGCTCAGCACGTGGCGAACGCGGGTCATGCTCACATCGCCAAAGGTGGCGCTGTCGTTGCCGTCGGCCCCGGTGAAGGTCACGCCGCCCGCGAATTCGCCCGCCGTAAAGCCAAACTGGTCGCTGCCGCTGCCGAGGGTGATCTCCCCCTGGGTGGTTCCGGCGTTGATGTTCATCACATCAACGCCGCTGCCGGTGAGCACCACCTGCGCCGTGTCGCTGGCAGCCCGCAGCGTGCCGGTGTTGACGACAGTGTTATTGGCCGTACCCGAGGCATCAATAACCGTCGCGTCCTCGCTCTGGCTAATGATATTGCCGGTATTGGTGATGCTGCGGCTGGCGGCGGTGCCGTTCAGGGCAATCAGCGACTGCGCGTTAGTGGTGCTGGTGGAGGTGATGGTGCCGCTGTTGCTGAATGCCGACGTGTTCTGCGCCAGGATGGTGCTGCCGGTGTCGCTGCTGGTGGTGATGACCCCGCTGTTGCTCAGGCTGCTGGCGTTGGTCGCCTCAATCGCCGCCCCGGCGGTTGACCCCATGGTGATGGAAGTGCCGGAGTTCACGTTGCCGGAGGTGCGCGCCAGCACCCCGGTGCTGTCGGTGCCGTTACCGTTGATGGTGTAGCCGGTGCCGATGGTCAGATCGCCGGTGGTTTGCGAGCCGTCCGCCTGCATAAAGGCAAACCCGCTGCCGCTGCCCGCCACGTTCAGGACGTTGCCAGTGCCTTCTGCGGTGAAGGTCACCGCCGTGCGAATAGCAGGGCCATCGCCGGAATTAATGGTCACGTTGTTCAGGTTGATGTTACTGGAGCTGGCATTGTTGTTGATGCCCGCCCCGGTTCCGGTCACGTCGATGGTGGTGTTGCTGGCGTTGAAGGAGGAGGCTCCGGTGCTGTCGATGCGCACCCCGTCCGCGCCGTTGCTGGCGGTGATCTGGTTCCCGGTGCCGTTGACGGTGAGCGTCGCTCCGTTACCCGCCAGCTGCACCGCCGCCAGGCCGCCGTTGGCGGTGACTGTGCCGAGCTGGCTGACCGTTGCGCCCGCCCCCTGCACCCGCAGGCCGATGTTACCGCTGCCAGCGGCCCCCGAAACGGTGATCGCCCCGCTGTTGTTCAGCAGACCCGCGTTCTGAATATCCACGCCAATGTTGTTGGTGCCAGCGACGCTGACCGGGGCGGTGACCGTGGCCTCGCCGTTGTTGTGCAAAATAATCCCGGTACTGCTGTTCCCCAGCAGGTCAATCGCCGCCCCCGCATTCAGGGTGAGATTGCCGAGGTAGCCGACGTTATACCCCACAATACCCGTCTGCCCGGCGGCAGAGGTGATGACCGCATCGGAAGTGACGCGGGTTAAGCGCGGATCGGGATCGATAGTGGCGTCGATGTTGTAGTTACGCCCGTCCACCAGCACGGCGGTGGTGTTATCGCCCGTCAGGTTAATCGCCCCGTCGGTGATCGCCCCGTTGGCCCCGCCGGTCACTTTGACCCCCACCGCACCCGCGCCAGAGACGGTAATGGTGGCATCCCCGGTGGTTAACTGGGTGGCGACGTCATCCGCCGGATCGGCATTGTTCAGATCGTCCACGCCGTTGGCAAAGACCCCCGTCGAGCCCTGGCCTGAAACGTTCAAATCGTAGCTGCTGCCGGTGCCGGTATCGCCGTTGAAGACAGCCCCGTGATCGACGACGAAGAGAATCGACTGGGTCTGGGCGCTGTCGGTAATGGTGGCATTGGTGATATTGATGCTGGAGCCCTGGCCCCAGGCGTAATAGCCGATTTGCTGCGAGTTCTGGAACGACAGTGACGCATCTGCCCCGATATCAATGGTGGCATTGCCCCGGGCGTGCACGCCAATCGCCCCCGCCGATAACAGGCTGATATCGGAATCCAGCGTCACCTGGGCGGCATTGTTGTTCAGGCCTTCGGCATAGACGGCATAGTTGCGGTAGGTGTAAGGCTGGTTATCGGTGCCGCCGGTATCCCCCGCGCTGCCCACCACAATCTCGCTGCTGGCGGTGGAGTTCAGGGAGGCGTTGGCGGACTGCGCCAGGATATTCAGGGCGATGTTGTTGTCACCATCAACAAAAATATTCCCGTTGTTGGTCACCACCCCGCCATTGTCTTTGACGTACATGCCGTAGTTGGCGGCAGCAGAGGTCTCGCCGGTCGACGTTGGCGTCAGGGTACCCAGCACGTTCAGCTGGCCGTTGTTGGTCGCCGCCTCGGTGCCGCCCTCAACCAGCATCCCTGCGGCATTGCGGGTGCCGGAGAGCAGCGTGATGGTACCGTCGGCAGTGTTCTCCATGTTGCCCTGGCCGGTGGTGTACATCCCGGCGCTTAACGCCCCGCTGCCCACCAGATTCACCGCCTCCGGGGTCTCCCCGGAGATAACAGGCGTTGCGCCAAGATAAATTTGCCCGGCGTTGGTTACGGTGCCCGTTGACTCACTGTAAATCGCATACCCGGCAGCCCGTCCATCGGGGTTACGGCTGTTACCCGTCAGGGTAATAGTGCCGGTATTGCTGAGGGTACTGTTACCGCCAACGGCCATCCCCCATGCGGTACGGGAGGCGTTATCCGTTACCGCAACATTGATGTAACCCTGGTTGGTGAGCGTGGCGTTTGTTACGCCAACCATCCCTACGCTACCGGCGTTGCTCACATTCTGGTTAACGCCGTCTTTCTCAAGGAATAGCCCGGCGTTAATCACCCCGGTATTCAGCGCCGTGCCGTAACTGGCCAGCATCGCCGCCGAGGTGGGGCTGCTGCCGCTACTGCGCCAGGCGTTGATGGTGCCGTTGTTGACGATCGCCCCGCCGTCGAATGCCTCCATCACCGCCGAGGCCCCATCCACGGCGAGGCTCGCGTCGGTGGTGACGGTGCCGGTTGCGCCCGTGCCGTTGGCATAGATAACCCGCAAGTCTCCGGTGCCGAGGGTGGCGTTATTGTTATGCGCCAGTCTGTCTTCCCAGACGTTATAGGTGAGATTAATTTGGGTGCTTTGCGCCTGGCTGAGTAACCCGGTGATGATGCTGTTATAGACGGTCTGGGCTTCTACCGCCGAATCAATTACTTCGCCATCCACCTCAGCACCCGCGGTCAGCCAGTACTGAATTTGCGGGCTTCCGGCGTACGCGCCCTGGCCGGTGAGGTAGTTATTTACATCGGCGATGTCATCGGAGGAGGTGATGTTAAATTCGCGGGTACCCACCTGAATCACCCGCCCGCCGGGCAATTCGGTGTAGTTCGGTAACGTCAGGGTGTAGTTATACTGGGTACTTTGCGCCCCCACGCTCTGCGCTTGCGCACTGACCACCGCCGCAGGACGGAAATGAATGTAGTTATCGGACAGCCAGTTCACTGCGCTGGTAGCGGTCTCTCCCGCATCGGCCCGCGCCAGGGTGGAGTTTTTGGTCAATAGATCGAGAGTGTTTTCCGCTGCGGCTATGGGCGTTGCGCCGTTGGTATCCGCCCCGACGTTAATGTTCGCCGTGCCGCCATCATTCCCCACCTCGGCGATCCCAAACCCATTCATGATCCGGACGGAGTTGGGGTCATACACCGACAACTGCATGTTCCCGACGGGGGTATCATCCGAGGAAACAAAGGTATTTGAGTCGTAAATACTGATGACCTGGAAGCTGCCGTCCAGTCCGGGAACCTCAACGTTGAGCTCCTGATCCTGCTGCGGGTTGGCCGGGTTTGGCGAATAGGTAAACTCACCGATATTGGCTGAAGTAATAGGTGTTTCGACCCCCTGCGAATCGGTGGCCGTGATGGTCAGGATGCGATCGCCTTCGGGCGCAACGGCCCCGGGCAAGGCACTGGTTACTGCCACCGTGCGTCCGCTAACGCCATTCCCGGCAGTGACATCCGGCATTACCGGTATCGGCCCGAGAATATTCAGCGTGGTGCCCGGCGCATAATGATTCGGTAAAACCTCATTATCGATGCTGAATGCAATGCCGGTGTTAATGACGGTATCGAAGTTATAAGCAGGATCGGTTGAGAATAAATAACTGGGGTAAACCGAAGCCCAGTTAACATCGTCAGCAGAAGCGACACCGGATAAACCGAAGAGTAATACCGGAGCGGCGCGGGTGACCAATAAGCGGCGCCGACAACGTTTTGATCCAGTATGCGAAGTAGAAAGTTCACCTACCGCGACAAAACAGCCTGCCACATGGCTCCATACATGACGATATATTTTGTTCATAACATACCCTGTCTAACCCAATAGTTTGAAATCTATGGAAATACGCGGAAAAGTTAAGAAACATTCAGACAATGAATATATTTAGGTTAGTCGAATAAATTTATTTTACCTGGCAGAAAGCCCGGTAAATTCAATACGAAAAAGTAATGAGGAAGGGAGAAAAACTACGCATTATTCAGAGTACATCCACCCTGAAGCCCTCTTTTAAATCGACCTGAATAAGGCTGATAGTAAAAGAGGGGGAAACAGGCCAAAGGCTATTTTTTACACAGCGCCGGATCGAAAACGGTCTTCCAGTCTTTTTGCATATCCACCACCGTCCAGCCTTTTTCTTTCGCTACGCTTAAGCCCTCTACCAGTTTTCCGCTGGCAGGAGGATGGCTGTCATAGGCATATTCCCGATCGGCATCGGTATGATGAACAATAAGCCCAAATGTTCTGTAATCCGGATTGGCCGCGGTGTATTGCATCATGGCTAAATCACCGTCGCTGTTACCGAAGGCGGCCACCGGACGTTGCCCCATAAACAGGTGGATCGCCACCGGTTTGGCGGCGGCATCGTCGTTGAAAGCACCTTTCATGGTTTTGCGCAGCTGGGTGCCGTTATCGGTCAGCGTAAAGTCGCTGAGCGCAAACGAGCCGACCACCTGCTCAGGCGGAATGCCGTACATTTTATTACTCAGCACCCGCATAAAGTCGATTCCGCCGCCAGAGATGATCCAGGTCTTAAAGCCGTTCTCCCGCAGATAGTCCAGCAGCTGGCGCATGGGCTGGTAGCCCATGGTGTCGTAGCGGCAGCCAAAACGTTGATCGCGCTGGTTATCCACCCACTGGCTGACGCGCTGGTCAAACTCCTCGGTGGTGATGTCACTGTGCGTTGCCGCCAGAATCTGCATCAGCCCTTTTTCACCCGAGGCGGCGACCGCCTTCAGGTCGTTATTCAGCACAGCGCCCAGCACCGGATCGTTCTTCCATTCCGGATGCTGCGGCGCAAGGCGTTTGACTTCATCCACCGCAAACTGCAGCTGGAACGTCAACGGCGCTTCAGGCCACAGGGTGCCGTCGTTATCAAACACCACGTAACGTTTGTCCGCCGGAATAAAGGTTGCGCGGTCCTGATTCGTGGCATTTTGTACCCACTGCACGATAGCGTTTTTTGCTGCGGTATCATTCCAGGCTGAGAGCGGATCCGCCGCATGGGCACCGCTGACGGCACCAAGCAGCAGCACGCTGAGCATTAACTTTTTATTCATCGTTCACCTCTTTTTTTCAGGCGTCAGTTTGGGCAGAGGGACAGGAGCCCAAAAGTTGCGCCACCTATGATGGAGATATTTAAGGCTTCGCCACAGCAGACGTCGCGTCAACAGGATAACGGCAGCCAGGATAACGACCGCCGCGACGATCAGCGCCGTTCGCCAGTGATGTTCATCCGTTGTCCCCCGAAGTGCCGATTCGCTGCCCTGCGCGCGCGCTTCGGCCACCTGCAACGTGGACCCCGGTAATTCGGCAACCTGCCACTGCTGATGGGCTGTGTCCCACCAGCGCAATTTAACGGGCGGAATGACAATCGTACCGGCCCGGGACGGGAGATAGCGCAGCTTCTCCACCCGCTGAGCCCCTTCGATTTGACCGCGCCCCGACTTCAGCAACGTGTTTTCGGGGGTCAGCCGTTGGGTATCGGTTCCGGGGATCGCATACAGGATCTGCGGGATTTGCGCCGCGGTAATGCCGGTGGCATTCACCGTAACAGCGCGCTCCACCACATCCCCCACCCGCAGTTCGCCGTCATTGCTGGCGTGATACTGGGTAATTTTCTGGGTCAGGGTCAGGCTACTGGCGGGAAGGAAGCGGTCCGGCTGCTCCACGCCCTCAGGCCACGCCACCGCGGTTTTCAGCTCCGGCAATTGCACGGTGACAGGGGCCTGGCTGGCAGAAGTGAGCGTGACCTCCGTGGCGGGCAGCAGCAGATCGCCCTCATCCCACGCCATCACCTGTCTTTCGAGGCGAATACCGCTCCAGCTTGTTCCTCCCTGGCGGCGACTTAACAGCTGATTCGGCAGCGGCGTGGTCATTAATGCCCCGTTTTTAATCACAAAATCGGGCCATTCCGGGGGCGGATTAAACCAACTGTCGGTCCAGAAGGTGACCGCGACAACCACCGGCTGGCCTGGCGCGACATGTTCAGGTGCGACCAGTTCGCGGGTAATATCCATCGCCGCGCGGGCGGGTATTACCGCCAGCAACAGCAGAAGAAGAAAGGCTTTCATGGCGTCGGCTCCGTACTGGCGCGGTAGAGATTTTCCAGCAGGCCGGATGGTGATACCTCCAGATTGTCGAACCACTGCTCCACCTGTGGATTACTTCTGGCCGTGGGCTCAAGATCCTGCTGATTTACCCCCTGACCTTTCTTCAGATCGTGCTTAATTTCGTCGGGCTTGTAGTCCTGCTCCTTGCCCTGGGCAGCCTGGCGGTCGCGCTCTTTCTGGCGCAACTGCATGATAATGGCGGCGATAGCGGCGCGGTTCTTTTGCGCCAGCGCCCAGTCAGGACGCAGGCTTAACGCGCGATCGTAGCTGTTAAGGGCCTGCTGCCACTGCTTTTGTCCGGCGTAGCTGTTACCCAGCCACAGAAGCGTATCGGCAGTCTGCGGAGCCTGGCGAAACGCCGACGCGGCGGCGACAAAATCCTCCGCGCGGTAGTACGCAATCCCCTGCCAGAGTGGATCCTGGAAACGTTGTGCTGCTTTCGCGTAGTCGCCCTTGTTGAACGCCAGCTGCCCCTGCATATCCGGGCTTACCCAGGCATCCAGCCAGGCGGCCTGACTTTGCGGGGCATACAGCAGCGGCACGACAACGATCAGGGCACAAATCAGCTGCCGCCGTCCGAAAAGCAGCAACAGCAGCATCGGGATCACCAGCAGATACCCGCTGTTTTTCCAGTGCAGATCGCCGCGGGCGTTGTTCTGCGAAGCCACCGACTGCTGGATGTGACGGGTAATTACCGGCAGATCGCTGTCATCATTGCTCACCAGCGTAACGGGAATACCGCCATCACGCAGGCCGCTGAAACGTTCGACGTTGAGGCGGGTATCGATTCCACGCTGGGCGTAATCGTCAGGCAGTTCGCCGCCGCGCGCCGTACCGGGCACCCAAATCTGCAGCGGCAGTTTTTGTTGTGCGAGCCAGGCCGCATCCTGCGGCGAGAGGGTATCGGCGATCAGTAAAATATTGCGCGGCGCATCGGGGGTTTCCGGCATATTTTTCAGGGCCAGAGCGATGGCCTGCCGTAACCCGGAGCCTTCGCCCTCGGGCAACAGCGCAGGATTTTGCGCGTGAAGAAACAGCGAGTAGAACGAGGGATCGACGGTCAGCGGCGTGGTGAGGTAAGCCTGAGCGTTATACACCACCAGCCCAAAATGCGTGCCGGTTGAGCGCGACATCAGCTGCATAATTTTGCTTTGCATCCGCTGATGGCGGCTGGGCGCAAGATCCTGGGCGTACATGGCCGGATCCTGCTGTAACACCACCATCAGATTACTTTGCGGCGTCAGGGCAGCGGGCAGTTCCCGCTGCCTGGTCGGGCCTGCCAGGGCGATCACCCCCAGCGCGCAGAGCCACGGCAATACCCGGGTGATGCGCTTTTTGCGTCCAATAATGAGTGCCCTGGCAAAGGGTTTATCCATAATCTGCTGCCAGGCGCTGCGCTGTCCGGTCGCCACAAACCACAGCAGCGCACAAACGAGCAGACCCGCTAACCACCAGGGATGGGTGAAGTGAAAATCACTCATGCTGCTCTCTCCCGAATGAATCGCCCAACCGCGAGCAGGACCAGTAACCCCAGCGCCAGCAGCAGCGGCCACTGGAAGAGCGGAACGTGCCACGACCAGCCGATGGATTTCACCTGGACGGGGGTGATGGCGTCGATCTCTTTCCAGACGCTGTCCAGCGCGGCCCCGGAGTTGGCCGCCGTCCAGGATTGTCCCCCGGTGATCTGCGCGATGTTCTGCATCAGCGGCAGATCCACTTTGTCATCCCCGGTACTGTTGATATCGCCAAAGGCGATGGTGTGCACCTGAACGTGATGGGCAGCGGCCAGCTGAGCGGCCAGAGCCGGTGCCAGCTGCGAAGCGGTATCGTTGCCGTCAGTCAGCAGGATAGCCAGTTTACTGGCTGCTTTATCAGTGGTGTTATCCAGCAGTTTGACCCCGACGCCCAGCGCATCACCGATGGCCGTTTGCTGGCCAACCATGCCGGGAGCCAGTTGATTGATGCGCGTTTGCAGCGCCTGCTTATCTTCGCTGACCGGCGCAAACGGCCAGGCCTGGCTGGCAAATATCACCAGACCTATGCGATCCGACTGCCGTGCCGCGACAAATTTTCTCACCGATGCCTGGACCGCCTGCAGGCGTGTCACCCCGCCCTGGACATCGTTTTTCGCCATCGAACCAGAGACATCAAGAATTAGTACCACGTCACGCATGGGTTTTTGAATATGCTGGGGCGGCGTAAGGTACTCCGGGCGGCAGAGCGCCGCCACCAGCAGCAGCCAGACCAGCCAGAACAGCAGGCTGGACAGTTTACCGGTGCGCACCGGCTGGCTGTTCAGCTTCAGCTCATCAATCAGTTCTGGTAAAAACGGGACCCGGACCTGCTCTTTGACCTCTCGCTCCTGCGACAGAAAATAGCGGCCAATCAGCGGCAGAAAAATCAGTAACGCTGCCCACGGCCAGGCGAAATCGATCCGGCTCAGATACTCAGACATAGGGCAGTTTCTCCAGCCAGTTTTTCAGCTGAAGCTGCAAACGCGCGCTGCGACCGGCGTCGAGCTGGTTATCGGGCTGGCAATATCGGACGCTTAACTGCTGGCGCAAATCATCGTCGATGTCGACCTTTTGCAGCAGCTGTTCCGGGGTGATGGCGTTGCTGACGCTGGCACGCGGCTGGTGCATCAGCAGGATGCGTTTGATCAGTTCCAGCCAGCCATCCACGCTGTGGGGTTGTTGCAGCGAGGCCCGCGCTTCCCGACGCCAGGCGTTACGCCGCCAGCGCGCCAGACGGAACAGGGCGAACAGCAGCAATGCGATAAGCACCACTCCGCCCGTCACCCACCAGCCTGGAGGTAACGGAATCCAGGAGATACCCTGCGGCAGCGCCGGAACGGCGAGCTCAGGAACGCTAAATCCTTTTTCCAGCATTCAGAGGCCCTTTTGTAACTGTTTGATAAGATCCTGAGTGACCACAATCTGATTAACGCGAATACCGAGGCGTGTCAGGCGATTTTCCAGACGCGCCAGCCGGGAGGCAATGCTCTGCTCGATGTCATCTTTTAGCTGAGGTGAAAGCGAAAACGCAGCCTCACGCCCCTGATAGCGGGCGGCCAGATCGCCGTGCGCAGGGAGCCGCAGGTGCAGATCGTCAAGCGTGATGAAAGCGCTGATCTCACAGCGTCGTCTCAGGCCTGCTAACAAAGCTTCTCCGGCAGCATCCAGGTCGTGAAAATCGCTGAGTACTGCCACCCACGCGCCCGCCGGAATAAGGGGCATGGTGCGTTGCAATACGTGGGTAAGCGAGACAGAGGCAGGGGTTTCGTCAGGATAGCGCGAAGGTAGCGCCTGGTTATAGCGCAGCACATCATCCAGCACTGCCGGTAAATTACGGGCCGGGGCGCGGCATTTTTGCAGGCTGTAATCGCTGTCGCCAAATACCACGCTACCGACTCGGTCGCCGTCGTGCCAGCTGCGCCAGGCCAGCAGTCCGGCAATTCTGGCGGCGGCAACGGATTTGGTCTGCCCGCGGGTGGAGAAATACATATCCAGCCGCTGGTCGACAATCAGAAACACCGGACGCTCGCGCTCTTCGTTATAGAGGCGGATCCAGGGCGTTCTCAGGCGCGCCGTGGCCTGCCAGTCAATCAACCGCACATCGTCGCCAGGCTGGTAGCGGCGCAGGCTGTCAAAGTTAAGCCCACGCCCCTGCTGACGGGAGACGCGCTCCCCGGCCAGCGCACCGGGCGGAATTTGCCCCGGCGGATTGGTCAGCAACCGCGCTTCCCCTGCCAGCGCCATCAGCGTGTCGCGATCGACCTGCAGTGCGCTGTCCATCACGCCACCACAGCGTCGAGTAACATCCGAATGATGTCGTCCGCAGAACGGTTATCGGCACTGGCCTGATAACTCAGCATCAGACGATGGCGCAGTACCGGCGGAGCAACGCGCTGAATATCTTCCGGCAGCACCGCGTCGCGGCCCTCCAGCCAGGCCAGGGCGCGTCCACAGCGGTCCAGCGCCAGGGTACCGCGCGGGCTGACGCCGATGCCAATGTATCCCGCCAGCGTGTCACTGACCTTCTGCGGATGGCGGGTCATGTTCACCAGGTTCACAATGTAATTTTCAATGGTTGGGGCAACATGAATCGCCGAGATCTCCTGCCAGCAGGTGGCAATATCCTGCTGAGAGAGCATCAGGGTTTCTGGCTCAACGGCGGCAGGCTCAGAGCTTTGCGCCAGATACTTCTGCTGCTGTTCGGCCCGCACCATCTGCATCACTTTTTGCTCGTTTTCACCTGACGGGTAATCCACCAGCACTTTCATTAAAAAGCGGTCGAGCTGGGCTTCCGGCAGTGGCCAGGTCCCCTCCTGATCCACCGGGTTTTGCGTCGCCAGCACCATGAATACGCCGGGCAGCGGCCAGGTTTTTCCGGCGACGGTAACATGACGCTCCTCCATCGCCTCCAGCAGCGCTGACTGCACGCGTGCCGAGGCGCGGTTTATCTCATCCGCCAGGATGATGTTGCCGAACACCGGCCCTGGACGAAAGCGGAACTGGTCCTCTTCACGGGTGGCATTTTGCTGGTAAATCTCACTGCCGGTGATGTCCGACGGCAGCAGATCCGGTGTGAACTGAATGCGGCGAAACTCCCCTTCCACATGGCGGGCCAGCTCGCGTACCGCTCGGGTTTTTGCCAGTCCCGGCAGCCCTTCCAGCAGGACGTGCCCATCGCACAGCAGCGCCACAATCAGCATTTTTACGACCGACTCCTGGCCCAATACCTGTTGATTCATGCGCTGCTCAAGCTGAAGCAGTTTTTCTCTGTTTGTCATTTACGCAATCCTGCAAAGTCACGTTTCAGAAGCGTGGCGATACCGGCCAGGATCGGCTCGGCATAGTTGAAGAACGCTTTGATGCCGGGGCATAGATAGTTGAGCCCGGCTTCACCGTCCGGGGCGCGGACAATGCGGTTTTTCGGGCATTCACCCCAGCACAATTTCAGATAAGGACACTGTTTGCAGTATTCCGGCAGAGTCTCTTTTTTGCCTAAACCGAAGGCTTTCTGCCGTTCGGAAAAGGCCATGTGCGCCAGTTTTGTGTCGGCGATATTGCCGATCTGGTATTCGGGGTAGACATAGTGGTCGCAGGAGTAGATATCGCCGTTTTTCTCCACCGCCAGTCCTTTACCGCAAAACTCAGAGGCGGTACAGATTTGCGCGGGCATCCCCATGGTTTGCGCCACCGCCGTTTCGAACAGGTTCACCTGCACGCGGCCTAAATCGTTATTCACCCACTCTTCGAACACGGTTTTCAGGAAAGTGCCCCAGTCGTCGGGATCCACCGACCAGTCGGTGACGATAGAATCTAAATCGCCCGGTCTGGCACGGCGGGTGCCGGTTACCGGGATGGTCTCATCACGCCAGAACTGCGGTGCGGTGCTCTTGAAATCGACGGGTTCCACGCAGGGATTAAACTGGACGTAGGTCGCCCCCAGTTCACGGGTGACAAAGCGGTAAACGTCAAGCGGGAAGCGCGCATTGGTGCGGTTTACCGTCACCAGGGCGTTAAAGGGCACCTTATATTTTTTCAGCGCCTCAACGCCTTTCATCACTTTATCGAAGGTCGGTTTGCCGCTGCGCGTCACGCGGTAGCGGTCATGCAGTTCTCGTGGCCCGTCGATGGACAGCCCCACCAGAAAGCGATGTTCTTTGAGAAATTCGGCCCATTTGTCGTTAATCAGCACGCCATTAGTTTGTAAGTCGTTTTCGATGCGCTGGCCGGGCTTTTGATACTGTTTCTGGAATTTCACTACCTTTTCGAAAAACTCCAGTCCCATCAGGGTCGGCTCACCGCCCTGCCAGGAGAACACCACCTGATCGCCATCCTGACCATCAATGTACTGGCGAATGAAGTTTTCCAGCACTTCATCGCTCATGCCGGTGTGACGGTCCTGATGCAGAAGTTCTTCTTTGTGCAGATAAAAACAGTATGAACAGTCGAGATTACAGGTCGAGCCGGTGGGTTTCGCCATGACATGGAAGCGTCTGGTATACGCTGGCCCCTTGCCGTCATATTTTTCTGCGGACGGTAACGCTTTAACAGGCAACGTGGTGCTGTACTTCATCGCGATCCCCTGATGACCGGGTGGTTGCCCACCCGGGTTTAACGACAATTAATTACTCTTCGCGCCTTGCTCAATCAGCGACTGGACGTCGGAAACGGTAAACGAGCCCGGTTTCTGACGCGGCGGGAACTCCTGGAAGCTTTGCAGCATCTCGCCAACGTATTTCTGCGCGCCGCCCAACAGGAACAGACGGCTGTAGAACCAGTTGTTGTAATCCATACCGGTATCGCCTTTCTCCAGCGGGTCGATCTCCAGATCGAAGATCATCGGCGCACGCAGGACGGTAAACGGATAGCGCCAGACGTCCATGCCGGTATGTTCCTGAATCATAAAGTGCGCTTTCCAGCGGCCGTAACGGATGGCCAGCAGGTCACCGTCATCACTCCAGTAGAAGAACTCTTTACGCGGGTCTTCACCTTTGCCCTGCAGGAAGTCGAGCTGGTTATAACCATCCAGGTGAACCTTGTAGGTCATGGAGGTGGTTTTGTAGCCTTTTAACAGCTGCTCTTTGATGTCCGGGACACCCGCAGCGGCCACCAGAGTCGGGAACCAGTCATTACTGCCAAAGATATCGTTGATCACCGTACCCGGCTGGATATGGCCCGGCCAGCGGATCATTGCAGGGACGCGGAAGCCCCCTTCCCAGCCGGTGTTTTTCTCACCGCGGAACGGCGTCATCCCCGAGTCAGGCCAGGTGGCCAGCATCGGGCCGTTGTCGGTGGTGTAGACCACGATGGTGTTATCTTCGATGCCGAGATCTTTAATTTTCTTCAGCACTTCACCTACCGTCTTATCATGCTCAACCATGCCATCGGCATAGGTTCCGAGCCCTGTCGCCCCAATACTGGCGTCTTTCAGGTGCGTCTTGTTGTGCATGCGGGTGGTGTTGTACCAGGTGAAGAAAGGCTTACCGGCCTTAACCTGGCGCTCCATAAAGTCGTTGTTGGCCGCGAGGGTTTCATCATCGACGGTGCCCATACGCTTGATGGTGAGCGGTCCGGTATCTTCAATTTTGCCGTCGGCGCTGCTCTTGATCACGCCGCGAGGACCAAACTGTTTACGGTATGTAGGATCTTTCGGGTAGTCCGGGTTCTCAGGTTCTTCTTCGGCATTCAGGTGGTAAAGGTTACCGAGGAACTCATCAAACCCGTGGGCGGTAGGTAAAAACTCATCCCGGTCACCGAGGTGGTTTTTACCAAACTGCCCGGTGGCGTAGCCCAGCTGTTTAAGGATGTTGGCGATGGTAGGATCGTCTTTGCTGAGACCCTGAGGCGCGCCCGGCATGCCCACCTTACTCATCCCGGTACGGAACGGCATCTGCCCGGTGATGAAGGACGAACGCCCGGCCGTTGAGCTCTGCTCGGCATAATAGGAGGTAAACTTCGCCCCCTCATTGGCAATACTGTCGATATTTGGCGTCTTATAACCCATCATGCCCTGGTTATAAGTACTGAGGTTCCAGTAACCCACATCATCACCAAAAATAACGACAATATTGGGTTTTGAATTATTTTGCTCTGGAGCAGTTGGAGCCGTGGTTGTAGATGAAGCGGGTGCTGCATAGGCTGCGGTAATTGCACTCGATGCAAGCGTTAGCATACTGGCCAACACTGTCCGCTTGAATGGAACGGATTTGAGCATGGTGGAACTCCTTTCATTAGAGGCAAAAAAAGTATAGGCAACCTACTGATGAACGGAGCAATTGTCATAAATAAAACATTTAAAAATGGATAAAAAATAGCAGCACCACACGAAGAAAAATATTTAACTTAATGATTTTAAATAATTAATTAAATTTAGTTTAAATTCACAACATGCGAGTTATCGTTCTCGCTAGTGTATCGTTGCGTCTAATTGTCGCTTCATTGAATTCATCTGTTATTTACTCCCAAAAGCACAAATCAATCGAAAAAAGCGACTAAAGAAGAGATGAAATTTTTAAACCTCTTTTATTTTTAACTTTTTGTATAATATAAAAATATCTCGCTGATGTAGTATCGGTATGCCCTCTTGAAAGGTTCATCAGCTGCCGTCCGGCGGTTCTGAAAAAAACTCTCCTGCTCTATAGTTAATTAACCCCTATGCTGGCTGAAGCGGCGAGGCGTTATGCGTGTGGCTTTTCCCGGTCTTCTTTTAATGCTGACTGCCACGATGGTTTATAGCCCGGCGGGATATGCGGTGGATAACCCTCGGATAAAACAGCGCGCGGATGCCGTCCTGACGTTAATGAGTTATATGGTGGTTCCTGACGTAACCGCCAGCGACCTGAATATTGGCACCGGCAGCAATGAAAGTAACGAACTCACCATCACGCAGTTTGGCGGCGGCGCCACCCTGAGCGAATCCTTCCCGATTTACGTTGAAGGGGCATTGGGTTACAGCCGTTACGACCCGCAATTCGTGGTAAGTAATGGCACGGAAACACGGCGCATCCCCACCCGCTGGAACAGCCTGACCGGTACCGGGGGAATTGGCTGGGATTTCCATCTTCATCGCGATCGCTGGGGCGGAAATCTGATCCTGCGCCCGATAGCCAATGTGATGCTGGGCACCATGGCCAGCGATGCGCGCATCGGGGCCTGGGTCATCGAGCGACGTCGACACGCGGATTATGATTTCCTGGATGGCGGCAGGCTGAATGCTTACGGCACCGGCGGTTCGCTGATGCTCGACTATGAACTGGTATCAAAACCCCAGGATATCGATATAGAACTGCGCTACTCGGCAATGCGCCTGCAAACCTTCGGCAGCACTTCCGATGCCGTTGACGGGCATGCGAACACCCAGAACCTCGGCCTGTACCTGCGCCGTCGCGCGCCCATCTCCGACTGGACGCTGTTAAAAAGCCCGGTGCGCTATGTGCTGGAAGGCGCGCATACGGAATATCTGGGCGAGCAGCGCGGCAGGCTCGGGTTTAACAGCCTGAGTTCAGTTGGGGCAGGTATCGAGCTGGACAGCAGCAAGTATCCGGTCTTTGTCACCCGCACGCGCCTGGTGGCGCGCTACATGTTTGGTCAGAATACCAGCGGATATGGGATCGGCCTGGCGATGAGTTTTTAAGGTGCCATGCCCGGCGGCATTACAAAAATTCGTAGGCCGGGTAAGGCGAAGCCGCCACCCGGCAAGGAAACTATGGTGAACGGAACCACCACCGCATCCGCATGTTCCCCTCACCCTGACCCTCTCCCCAAAGGGGAGAGGGAATAAACCCCGCCCGGCGGCGCTACGCTTGCGCGGGCCGACAAACCTGTCCCAGCGCCTCCCGCTCTTCCCCCACCAGCGTCTGCAACGGAAACGGCAAACACGGCGCCGCAACCCTGCCCGTCAACTCCGCCACCGTCGCAATCACCCGCAAACTCCCGTACCGACGGAAGAACCCCCACAACGGCTCCAGCGCGTCGTTGAGCCGCCGGGTTTCCTCCACATCCCCCCGCAGCGCGGCTTGCGTCAACCGCAGGCAATAATCCGGGAAAAGCCCACCCAGCACCGAGTACCAGACGTCACATCCTGCCAGCAGACCGGCTGCCGACTGCGCATCACCGCTGATGCCAATCGTCACCCCTTTTGCCACCTGGCTTTTCAGCGCCGTCACGCGGGCGGAAGCCTCCGCCGGATCCGCCGGAATATAGCCGAGCTTTATGGAACCCATACCAGGCAGCGCCGACAGCGCCACCAGCAGCTCATCAGTAAAGTCAAAACCGCTGGTGGCCGGGTTGTCGTAGATACAGAGCGGAACGGAGATTTCACCGCACACGCGCTCGTACAGGCGGAACACCTCCTCCGCCGTCAGCTTCTGGTAGCAGAGCGGTGCCAGCAGCAGACCGCTCACCCCGGCTTTTTGCGCATCGTCTGCCAGCCTCAGGATCTCTTCCGCGTTGACGCTGCCGATACTGGTCATCACCGGCACGCCTGCGGCAGCGCTTACCGCCAGCCGGGTGGCGGCAAAACGCTGCTCCCGCGTCAGATAGGCATAGCTCCCCGTAGAGCCCAGCGCCCCGATGGAATTCACCCCCGCCGCCGCCAGCGCTTCAATCAGCGCCACGAAGGCTTTTTCATCGATCTCACCCTTCACCAGCGGGGTCAGGGGAAATGCGCTCAGACCTGTAAACATCCTGAATTCCTTATAAAATTATCGGGAAAATTTCCGCGAACCTGTCACACATAAAATCACGCCCAGGGTGATAAACAGCATCACCGGGCTGACCCTCTCATGCAGCAGCGTGGCGGACAGCCCCAGCCCCAGAAAGGGTTGCAGCAGCTGCAGCTGCCCAACGGCGGCGATCCCACCCCGGGCAAGCCCTTTGTACCAGAAGATAAAACCGATCAGCATGCTGAACAGCGACACATAGCCCAGCGCGGTCCAGGCCGATATACCAACAGAGCTGAATGATGCAGGCATTGTCAGCCAGGAGGCAACCACCATGAAAGGTAGCGCCAGGATCAGCGCCCAGCCGATCACCTGCCAGCCGCCGGATTCTCGGGTCAGCGCCGCCCCTTCGGCATAGCCCAGGCCGCAAACCACCACCGCCGCCAGCATCAGCAGATCGCCGGTTAACGAGAGCGCGGCACTTTGCGACAGCGCAAAACCCACCACCAGCAGACTGCCGAGCACCGAGAAGATCCAGAAGGCTCTGGCAGGCCGCTCCTTGCCGCGCAGCACAGCGAAAATGGCGGTCATCAGCGGCAGCAGGCCAAGAAACACAATCGAGTGGGCGGCGGTAACGTGCTGGAGCGCCAGGGCGGTCAGCAGCGGAAAGCCAACAACCACGCCCAGAGAGACAACCATCAGCGGCACGATTTGCGTGGCGGGCGGGCGTTTTTCCCGTAACACGAGGATCAGCACCAGGGCCAGCGCCCCGGCAAGAGAGGCCCGGGCAAAGGTCAGGAAAAAGGGATCGAAATCCTGCACCGCAATCCGCGTGGCGGGCAAGGACCCGCTGAAAATCACCACCCCCAGCAGGCCATTCAGCCAGCCCGAAAGCGAGGTTTTATCTCCCGCACTATTCATTACCCTTACCTCACGTGTTGAGCCTCTGTTGAGCGGATGGTAGTCTCGCCAATCCGATACAATCAAATTATTGTCATGGATACATTTGATGAAAGCCCGCTATAAAGCCATCGTGGATCGCTACGCGCAGCAGATCCGCTCCGCCACGCTGACGGCAGGCACCCGACTGCCGACCCACCGGACGCTCGCCGCCCGGGAACATATCTCGCTGGCCACCGCCACGCGGGTTTATGCCGAGCTGGAGAAGATGGGGCTGGTCAGCGGGGAAACCGGGCGGGGAACCTTCGTCAGGGAGATCCTGTTGCCGTCCGGGCTGGGGATCGACCAGCAGGCGGTCGCCACCGATGTGCTGGATCTGAACTTTAACTATCCCGCCCTGCCGGGTCAGGGAAAGCTGCTCCGGGAAGCGCTCAGGCAGATCGCAGGCGTCGGCGATATTGAATCGCACCTGCGCTATCAGCCGCATGCGGGCAGGCAGACGGAGCGGGAGATCGTGGCCGCACACCTCTCCGGGCCACACTTTCAACCTTCGGCAGATAACCTGTTGATTGTGGACGGTGCCCAGCATGGCCTGACCATCGCCCTGATGGGGCTGCTCAGGCCCGGCGACGTGGTGGCGGTGGATGCCCTCACCTACCCGGGCTTTAAGGCGCTGGCGGCGCTGTATCACCTTGAGCTGGTTGCCATTCCCGCCACGCCGACCGGCCCCGACCTGGACGCGTTACGCCAGATCTGCCAGAGGCGGTACGTGCGTGCCATTTACACCATGCCCACGCTGCATAATCCCCTGGGATGGGTGCTGGACCGCGACCAGCGTCAGGCGCTGGCGAACATCGCCCGGCAGCACGATCTGCTGATTGTCGAAGACACCGCCTACAGCTGGCTGATCCGCCGTCCGCCGCCGCCTGTTGCCAGCCTGGCCCCGGAACGCACGGTCTACGTCACCGGATTTTCAAAAAACGTGGCCACCGGCCTGCGGGTCGGGGCGGTGGTCTGCCCGCCTGCGCTGCGTCCGGCGCTGGAGCGCGCCATACGGGCCACCACCTGGAACACGCCTTCGGTGATGACCGCCATGGTGTGCCACTGGATCCAGGACGGCACCGTGGCCCGCTTCGAAACCCTGAAAAGGCGCGATGCCCGGCAGCGGCAGCGAGTGCTCAACACGGTGATGAAGGATCTGCCCTGCATTACCCATCCCAACTCTTACTTCGCGTGGTTGCCGCTGGCGGATGAGGCCCGGGCGGATCGGGTGGTGAAGGCGCTGATGGACAACAACATCTCCGTCTCCACCGCAGAGCCTTTCTCCACCTCCGGCACGGTGCCGCAGGCGATCCGCGTCGCCCTCGGGTCGGTATCGGTTGAGACGTTACGCCATGCGTTGCAGCAGGTCAGAGCGGCTATAGAGCTGGAGCAGAGCCGATAAGACAAGTCTTAATTTTGATGACTGAGGGAATTATTTTAGCAATCTGTAAACATCTCCCTTCGCCCTGCAATTATTCGTCAGACATATAAGCCTTGCTAACTTACTTATTAGCGAGGATATATTTTCGTTCGCCGGTAAAAATATTTAAAGAGCTGGTTAAGAACAGAAAAAAAACGCATCGGGAGGCTTATTGACCTTTTAACCGTTCTGTCTACAGTTATTTGTGCACGCATTTGAAGAGGTTATCACCTCTTGCAATATATATTCTTAACGAAAAATCTGGAGACATGTTATGACCAAGCATCGAGGCGGTTCCGGCAATTTCGCAGAAGACCGGGAGCGTGCATCCCAGGCGGGCCGTAAAGGCGGACAGAGTAGCGGCGGTAACTTCAAAAACGATCCGCAGCGGGCATCCGAAGCGGGAAAAAAAGGCGGACAAAATAGTCGAGGCGGCGGACGTAAACCCGCTGCGTAATCATCTGAATATATTCTCCACTGACGTGAATATGTCAGACAATATATTCAGAAACGTAAAGAACGGTAATTAACACCATTCCTGTAAATGCAGCCCGATAAATTACGCGGAGGTTATATGATGCATTTAAGAAGAAGAGTTCGTAACGCACGCAATAATCATCGCACCCGTGACGATGTCGGCTGGATAATTCCGGGTGATGCTGAGCGTACCCGTTCACCGGATAGTGCACCGGATCGTGGACCGGCGCTCAATATCGTCGGGAGTCAGGATGCTGACCGTGAAGTGAGGCTCAGTCAGCGTCAGTCCTATCTCGTTAACGCCATCGCGCACCGGGATCTTCTGAAGTAATCAGCTGTTAAGTGATGCAACATTTGTTGTGCTTTGTTATTTGCCCGGCCTTCCCCGCCGGGCATTTTTATGCCGCGTTCAGGGGCGCAGCGGCAGCCCGGCGGTCTCTTTCGCCCGCAGCACCGTGAGGAAAGAGATCAGCGCCGCCGCCATGATAAACAGCGCTGGCGAGTGCTGATTGCCGCTTTCGACCAGCAGATACGTTGAGAACCAGGGCGTAATGCCGCCAAAAAACGCCACCGCCACGTTATAGGCGATGGCGATGCTGCCAAAGCGAATGCGGGTAGGAAACAGCTCCGCCATGGCCGCGCTGCTGGCACCATCAAAAAGCGCAATACAGATCCCCAGCAGCAGCATCGCCAGTATTGCTGCGAAGATATCGCCCTGCGCCATCAATGCCATCGCAGGCCAGCTCACGAGGATAAACCCGATGCAGCCCGCCAGCATCAGCGGCCTGCGGCCAAACTTATCCGACAGATAGCCCATAAAAGGGATCATCACCGCAATGGCTAAAAGACCGAGGGTGGTGATGAAATAGGCCTGCTCCTGTGGGAAGCGCAGTTCCGTCGCCAGGTAACCAGGGATAAAGGCCTGCAACATCCAGTGCCCTACCGCCTTGATCGCCACAAAACCGATACAAAAGAGCAGCGCGCGCCGCTCGGTGGTGACCGCCGTGTGCAGCGGCGCGGCTTCCGTTTTATGGCTTTTCTTCAGCGCCAGGAATTCGGGGGAGTCCTCAAGGTGGGTTCGCAGCCAGAGGCCAATCCAGCCCAGCGGACCGGCGAGCAAAAACGGAATGCGCCAGCCCCAGTCGTTCATCGCCGATTCCCCCAGCACGGAGGTAAGCAGTAGCACCAGGCCCGAGGCGGCCACAAAGGCCAGAAAGCCGAAGTTATCTATCCAGCAGGTGAAGAAGCCCCGGCGATGGGCAGGCGCATACTCCGCCAGAAAGGTGGTGGCCCCTGCGCTCTCGCCCCCGGCGGCGAATCCCTGAACCAGCCGCACCAGCACCAGCAGCACCGGGGCGAGCAGCCCCGCCTGGGAAAAGGTCGGCAGCAGTCCGATTAAAAAAGTGGCCCCGGAGGTCAGCAGGATCACCGTGGCCAGCACCCTGCGGCGGCCAATCCGGTCGCCGAGCGATCCGAACCACAGTCCGCCCAGCGGGCGCATCACAAACCCGGCGCCAAAAACCGCAAACGACGACAGCAGCGCCGTCAGCGGATCTTCCGCATGGAAGAAGTGCATGCCAATCAGGGCGGCTAAAGTGCCGTATAGCCCGAAATCGAACCATTCAACAAAATGGCCAATTCCGGTGGCAAACAGCACCTTGCGCAGTTGAGGGGACACGGGAAGCCCTTAGCGCTTTTTCGGCATCATGCGCAGCAGGGTGTTGTCTTTCCAGTAGTAGTGATGAAGTAGCGCGGCAAAGGCGTGGATCCCGATGATAAAATAGCCCAGGTTCGCCAGGGTGACGTGCCAGGCCTTCAGCGTATCCACCAGATCGAAATTCGATTCGGCGGCGTGCGGCATTCCCAGCCCGAACGCAAACCAGGTATTGCCCCGGTTATACATCATCACCAGGCCAATCAGCGGCAGCGCAATAAACAGCAGATAGATGGCAAGGTGCCCCAGGTGGGATAAGCCGATATACATCGGTTTTGGCTTGGGCACGATCGGCGGCGCGGGATACTTAAGGCGCACCAGCAGACGCGCGACCATCAGCACCAGAATGGAAATGCCGCACGACACGTGGATCATATTAATCAGCGGACGGTCGCTGCGGGGGAACCAGCCGCGAAACTCCATGGCACAGTAGGCGACGATCACCAGCAGAAAAACCAGCCAGTGAATCGCAATTTGCAGGCCGGTATATTTGTTGCGCATAAGTATTTCCTGAAAGAATGCCAAAAAACGTAAAATAACCAGCTTCAGTTAAAAATTCATTAATTATTGTCCCCGATTTTTCAAAAACTTCCGCGCAGATGAGCCATCTTCAATTGCCTCGCTGGGCTTCATGGTCTAATCCTGGATGAGTTCACCCTACCGTACGTCCACACAGGAGAGGATCATGAGTATGATTGGCATTAACGGTTTTGGTCGTATTGGCCGACTGGTTCTTCGTCGGTTGCTGGAAACTCAGGACAGTAATAGCGTGGTGGCGATTAACGATTTGACGTCGCCGAAGGTGCTGGCCTACCTGTTGAAACATGACTCCAACTATGGCCCCTTCCCCTGGAGCGTCGACTTCACGGAGGATTCGCTGATCGTCGACGGCAAATCCATTTCGGTTTATGCCGAGAAAGAGGCGAAGAACATCCCCTGGAAAACCGCCGGAGTGGATCTGGTGGTGGAGTGCACCGGGTTCTACACCTCGCAGGAGAAATCCCAGGCCCACCTGGACGCGGGTGCCAAAAAAGTGCTGATCTCCGCCCCGGCCGGCGAGATGAAAACCATCGTCTTTAACGTCAACGACGACACCATCGAGGCCAGCGACACCATTATCTCTGTCGCCTCCTGCACCACCAACTGCCTGGCCCCGCTGGCGAAAGTGCTGCACGACGCCTTTGGCATCAAGGCTGGCACCATGACCACCATCCACGCCTATACCGGCACCCAGGCGCTGGTGGATGGCCCGCGCGGCAAAGATCTGCGCGCATCCCGCGCTGCGGCGGAAAATATTATTCCGCACACCACCGGCGCGGCGAAGGCCATTGGACTGGTGATCCCGGAACTGAGCGGCAAGCTGAAAGGCCACGCCCAGCGCGTACCGGTCAAAACCGGCTCCGTGACCGAGCTGGTGTCGATTCTGGAGAAAAAAGTGAGCGTGGATGAGATCCATCAGGCGCTGAAAAAGGCCACCGAGGGCAACGAGTCCTTTGGCTATACCGATGAGGAGATTGTCTCTTCCGACGTGATCGGCTCGCACTTTGGGTCAGTCTTCGATGCCACCCAGACGGAGGTCACCGACGCGGGCGACGTCCAGCTGGTGAAAACCGTGGCCTGGTATGACAACGAGTACGGGTTTGTCACCCAGCTGGTGCGTACCCTGGATAAATTCGCTGCGCTTTAATCACATTGCGGACAGCCCTGCTGTCCGCATCCTGTGAATCCGTTCAGAGTTTCAATTCGTTAACCCTGATATAACAAACGCTTTCCAGAGAGGGAGCGTTATTATGGAAGCACTGAGCCGCGAAACATTAGAACAGAACATGGCGCAGGCCGTTGGCCGCTCGGCAACCTTTAGTATCTGGCCCACCCCTGAAGCGCCCGGCGCGCGCACCAGCGACGCCGTTTTTACCCCCGAACCCCGCCACACCGGCACCTCCGACTACGATCGCGCCGTTACCGGCATCCGCTCGCCACAGATAACCGTGTATGCGCCGGACAAACCTAACGGCGTCGGCATTCTGGTGGCGCCGGGCGGCTCCTTGCGTCGCGTGGTGCTGGATAAAGAGGGCAGCGCGCTGGCCTCCTTCTTCAACGCACGCGGCTATACCCTGTTTGTGATGACCTACCGTATGCCGGGAGACGGTCATGAAGAGGGAGCCGACGCGCCGCTGGCGGACGTGCAGCGCGCCATGCGGGTAATTCGCGCCAGCGCCCGGGAGTGGAAGCTGGACCCGGCGCGCATTGGGGTACTGGGCTTCTCGGCGGGCGGCCACGTGGCGGCAAGTCTCGGCACCCGTCATGACGACGCGGTATACGCCCCGCTTGACGCCGTCGACGAGTGCTCTGCCCGACCGGCCTTTATGGCGCTGGTCTATCCGGTGATCACCATGCAGGGCGAACATTACCACCCGGGCTCACGGCATGAGCTGATGGGCGATAACCCTGGCGAGGAGCAGATCCAGCGCTATTCGCTGGAAACGCGGGTGACCCGCGACGCTCCACCGACTTTCCTGCTGCACGCTGCCGACGATCCGGCGGTAAAAGTTGAGAACAGCCTGGCGATGTACAGCGCCCTGCGCCGCGCGGGGGTACCGGTTGAGATGCATCTGTTCGAGCGTGGGAAACACGGGTTCGGCATCCGCGATGCCCAGGGCCTGCCGGTCGCCGTCTGGCCGGAATTGATGATGAACTGGATTTCGACGAAGGTGTAAACCTGTAACGCCGGGTGGCGGCTTCGCCTTACCCGGCCTACAAAACCAACAACCGGCATCGGACACGTAGGCCCGTGCAAGCGCAGCGCCGCCGGGCATGTTGATGATTGTGCGGTCTGATGCCCTCACCCCGGCCCTCTCCCACAGGGAGAGGGAGAAATACCGGGCATGTTTATCACGACTGCAAATAAACCACCTGGGTCTGGAGATACTCGTGCAGACCGTGCTTGCCGTCGGCCCCGCCGATCCCCGATTTACGCCAGCCCGCGTGGAAGCCCTGCATCGCTTCAAAGTTCTCGCGGTTGATGTAGGTTTCGCCGAACTTAAGCCCTTTAATGGCTTTCATCGCCACGTTCAGGTCCTGGGTGTAAATAGAGGACGTCAGACCATAGTCGCTGTCGTTGGCCATCTTCAACGCCTCTTCCAGGGTGTCAAACACCACCACCGGCAGCACCGGACCGAAGGTCTCTTCGTGCATGATGGTCATATCCTGACGCACGTCGAGCAGCAGCGTTGGCGGATAGAAATAGCCTTTACCTTCCACCGCTTTACCGCCCAGCACCACTTTCGCCCCTTGCTCTACCGCCAGAGCCACTTTCTGCTCTACGCGCTCCAGCGCTGCGGCATTGATCAGCGGCCCCATGGCGACATCGTTGCGCTCGGCCGGGTTGCCAAACTGCACCGCTTTCATCGCTTCGCCCAGGCGGTTTACAAAGCGGTCGTAAATGCCCTTCTGCACATACACGCGCTCGGCGCAGTTACATACCTGCCCGGTGTTGATGACGCGGGAGTCGACAATCGCCTTCACCGCCAGCTCCAGATCCGCATCGTCCATCACGATGGCCGGGGCTTTACCGCCCAGTTCCAGACACACTTTGGTGATGTTCTTCGCGGCGGCAGCCATGATCTTCTCCCCCGCGCCCACGCTGCCGGTCATGCTGACCATCGCCACTTTCGGGTTGCCCGCCAGCTCCTGGCCTACGGTTTCACCCCGGCCCAGCACCAGGTTAAAGACCCCTTTCGGCAGGCCAATTTCGTCGACGATTTTGGCGAAGGCAATGGCGTTATTCGGGGTAAATTCGCTCGGCTTGATAACGATAGTGTTGCCGGTCAGCAGCGCCGGAGCCAGCTTGCGGGCAATCAGGAAGAACGGGAAGTTCCACGGCAGAATGCCGGTGGTCACACCAAGCGCGCGTTTGAATAGCAGAATGTTTTCGCCCGGACGATCGCTCTGGATAATTTCGCCCTCGTAGCGACGCGCCCACTCTGACATGTAATCGAGATAGTCGGCGGTGAAGGCGACTTCGACCTCGGCGAGCTGCTGGATCTTGCCGCCTTCGGCCACGATCAGGGCGCTGATTTCACTGGCGCGCTCGCGAATGCCTGCGGCGATTTTACGCAGCCAGCCCGCACGCTGGATGGCAGGCAGCGCCTCCCAGGCATCCTGGGCGCGTTCGGCAGCGTCAATCGCCTTGCGGGCATCTTCAGCGCTACCGTCGGGAATACGGGAAATGACCTCTTCGGTGGCCGGGTTGATCACATCAATCCAGGCATCACCCTGCCAGGCAACAAACTGTCCATCGATATACATAGGATGTTGTACGGGTACTGTCATGACTCGCTCCTGTAATTGCACTGTTTTTAACAAGTAAAATTATTGTTAAAAACTACAGATCCCGATCCTCAATCCCAGCGTACCGCGCTGTTTTTGTGAGACATCTCATAAAAGAAACGGGTCAGCAGGAGAAAAATATTACATTCCGGCAACAGAGGATTGCCCGTTTGCGTGAAACTCAGCGCAAACGGGCAAGGCGTTACAGCAGAGAGCGGCTGGCCAGCGCCTCGGTGAGGACGGCGTCATTACGCAGGATTTGCCAGGCAGCCTCCACCTCGGCAGGAATATCCACATGTACAATGAAATCCCGGCCGAGCGGGCCGTAGCCATTAATGTCATCCCGCAGGCGCGGGAGTTCACCCAGCACCAGCGACAGATAGCGTTCGACGGGCCACAGCCCCTTACCGCCGCCGCGAAACGCCAGACCGTCATCGCTGTTTTGCAGCTGCGGCACGACGCCTGGGTGGCTGGTCCATTCCGGGGCATCCGGTTTATCGCGGTAGACACGGGCAAACGTCGCCATGGTGCGGCGCTGCATGGTCGGGTCCTGCACCACAATCCCGCGCTTCACCGGCAGATGGTGATGCTGGATCATCGCCGCGCTGAAGCGGGCATTTTCACCGCAGTTGGTGGACTGGTCTTCCACCAGCAGGCGCTCGGGCGGAATATGCCAGAACTCCCGGGCGATCTCCGCCAGAATGGTGGCTTCGGCTTTGCCGGTAGTGCGTACTTTGTTGTAGCGCGGGTGTCGCGCAATGGCGGCGTATAAAAAAGTGGTGGAATGGCCTATCCCGCCGCTGATCAGCAACGGCACGGCAAGCTCCGACGCCAGACGGCAGGCCGCGTCGATGGCGGGGATCACCGCGTTACCGGCCAGCACCACCAGGTCGCCCCGGAGCGCGGGCGGATTGTAAGGCAGGTTATCTTCGGCAAGCCAGTGGCCGACGGTATTCACCGCAGCCAGGGTTTTATCCGGCAGGGATGGGAAGATCGTGAGACTCATCGTTACCTCCTTGCAGCATTTACGTTCAGGGTAACGCGCGGGCCGTCGCTTAACAGAGGATCCCTCTGAAAGCCAAATCGGCAGTTACCTTATAAGAATAGTCATTAAACTGAAATAACCAGAAACGTTCAAAAATCAGCAGGTTGCACCTGCATTATATGCTGCAATCTACCCTGATAAAAAAATTAAGCGCCAGAAATATCGCACCTGTCAGCATCGATAGCTGCTTATTTCACCGTGATCTGACCAGTTTTGACATTTCGCCGCTTGCCAAAAGTAACAGCCCTCCCTAAGTTGCTTAACAATTCGACAACCTTTTTCCTTTATCGGGTTGCACCCGAAGCGCGCCGGGTGTCACCCGCTTCATCATCCACTGGGCGGGATCACGGTTATGACATAACAACACGAAAGCAGTGCCGCAGTTCTACGTAAAAATAAGAAGGTGCTGGTCGCCAGCCTTACCGGCAGCGCCATTGAATGGTTTGACTATTTTCTCTACGGCACGGCCGCCGCGCTGGTCTTTAATAAGATCTTCTTCCCGATGGTCGACCCGGTCATCGGCCTGATTTTGTCCTATCTTTCGTTCTCATTAACCTTTTTTATCCGCCCCATTGGTGGCGTGATATTCGCCCACATCGGGGATCGCATTGGGCGCAAGAAAACGCTGGTCTTAACCCTGTCGCTGATGGGGGGTGCAACCGTGATGATTGGGCTGCTACCCACCTATGAGCAGATTGGCCTCTGGGCCCCGGCCCTGCTGATCCTGATGCGCATCATTCAGGGGATGGGGATCGGCGGCGAATGGGGCGGCGCCCTGCTGCTGGCCTATGAATACGCCCCGGAAAAGCGTAAAGGCTTCTTCGGCAGCATCCCGCAGGCGGGGGTCACCATCGGCATGCTGATGGCCACCTTTATCGTCTCGCTGATGACCCTGTTCAGCGAGGAGGATTTCCTCTCCTGGGGCTGGCGTATTCCGTTCCTGCTGAGCTCGGTGCTGGTGCTGCTGGGCCTGTGGATCCGCAAGGATATCGACGAAACGCCGGAGTTCAAGAAGGTGAAATCCTCCGGCAAGGTGGCTAAAGCCCCCCTGCGCGACACCCTCAAATACCACTGGCGCGAAGTGCTGATCGCCGCCGGGCTGAAGGTGGTTGAAACCGCGCCGTTCTACATTTTCTCAACCTTTGTGGTGAGCTACGCCACCACGACGCTCAGCTACCAGAAGTCGCAGGCGCTGGAGGCGGTCACCCTCGGGGCGCTGGTCGCCACCGTGATGATCCCGCTGATGGGGCTGCTGTCGGATAAGGTCGGTCGCCAGCGGATGTATGCCGTCAGCGTCTTTATCCTCGGCCTGTTTATCGTGCCGTGGTTTATGCTGCTCAATACCGGCACCACCTGGGGCATTGTGCTGGCGACGGTGATCGCCTTCGGGGTGCTGTGGGCCCCGGTCACCGCGGTGCTGGGCACGCTGTGCTCGGAGATTTTCACTGCCAACGTGCGCTATACCGGCATCACCCTCGGCTATCAGCTGGGCGCCGCGCTGGCGGGCGGTACCGCGCCGCTGATTGCCACCGGCCTGCTGGCGAAATATAACGGCGACTGGGTGCCGGTGGCCTGGTATCTGGCGGTGACCGTGACCATCTCGCTGATTGCCATCTTCTGCGCCAGTCGGGTGAAGCGCGCCCCGGTGATTAACGCGCAAACGAACCAACTCTGATCCTCAGGCGGCCAGCCCTGCTGGCCGCTTTTTTCCTGAACTTCCCTCTCACATTTGCTTAACCCGCCGTTATCATATTCACTTGAATCAGACATTGCGTCAGACGTAGAATCATTAGCCCACTAACTATTCATTCATATCACAGGTATTTATCGCTATGCGCCTGCCCCAACGCGACCCCTATGCTCCTCGCGAGTGGCAGCCTCACGAAAAGCCGATGCTGTTAGGCTCCCCCTCCACGCCGGTGCACAGCACCCCGAAGCGTATCGCCTATGGCGTGGTGGGATTACTGGTCTGTCTGACCGGCGCGCTGGGCAATGCGATGGTCGCCGCCAACCTGCAAAATTTGCAGGGCACCTTTGCCGCCTGGTCCACCGAGATCGCCTGGCTCCCGGCGGTCTACGTGATGACCAACGTGTCGATCAACCTGCTGCTGGTGAAGTTTCGCCAGCAGTTTGGCCTGCGCGCCTTCACCGAAGGGTTCCTGGTGCTGTATGTGCTGGTGACCTTTTTTCACCTCTTTGTTAACGATCTCAGCTCGGCCCTGATGGTGCGCGCGGCCCACGGTATGGTGGCCGCCGCGCTCAGCTCGCTCGGGATCTACTATCAGATCCAGGCCTGGCCGGCGAAACACCGTCTCAAAGCCCTGACCATCGGCATCACCGGCTCCTCGCTGGCGATCCCTATTGCGCGGCTGTTCTCCACCGAACTGCTGCAGCTGGACGAGTGGCGCGGGCTGTATCTCTTTGAGCTCGGTCTGGCGCTGATCTCGCTGGGCTGCGTGATCGCCCTCAAGCTGCCCCCGGGCGACCGGCGCAAGGTGTTCGAGAAGAAGGACTTCATCACCTTTATTCTGCTGGCGCCGGGCATGGCGCTGCTGTGCGCGGTGCTGTCCCTGGGGCGGCTCGACTGGTGGTTTGAAGCGCCGTGGATCGGCTGGGCGCTGGCGGGCTCGCTGGTGCTGATTGTCTCGGCCATCGTTTTTGAGCATAACCGCAGCAACCCGCTGCTGAATACGCGCTGGCTCTCCAGCGGCAGTATTGTGCGCCTGGGGCTGATTATGCTGCTGATCCGCATCGTGCTGGCGGAGCAGAACACCGGGGTGATCGGCTGGCTGCAGTATGTCGGCCTTCAAAACGAGCAGATGACCCATCTGGCGTGGTCGATTTTTGCCGGGATCGCCTGCGGTATCGCCGCCAGCTGCCTGACCATCAAACCCACAAAGCTCGCCTGGCCGATTATCACCTCGCTGGTGCTGATGATTATCGCCTCGCTGCTCGACAGCCAGTCCACCAGCCTCACCCGCCCGGATCAGCTGATGCTGAGCCAGTTCCTGCTCGGGTTCGGCAGCGCCTTCTTCCTCGCCCCGGCGATGCTGGCCGGGATTGGCGGGGTGATTGCCGACCCGCGTAACCTGGTCAGTTTTTCGGTGCTGTTCGGCATGAGCCAGAACATCGGCGGCCTGCTGGGGTCGGCCATTCTCGGCACCTTCCAGACCTGGCGTGAGAAGTACCACTCCAGCCTGCTGGCGGAGCAGCTCACCAGCCTGAATCCGCTGGTCAACGAGCGCCTGCAGATCTACAGCCAGATGTACCGCAGCCTGATTGGCGACGATGCGCTGGTGAGCGTGCAGTCCACGCTGCAGCTGCAGAACGCCAGCACGCTGGAGGCAAATATTCTCGCTTACAACGATACTTATCTTCTGACGGCTGGCATTGCCACCGCCACGCTGGTGTGGATTTTATGGCGCTTGCTGCGGCTGCGCATTACTGCCCGTCTGGCGCTGAAAAAGGCCACCGGCAGTCAATAATGGATAAAAAATTAATGATGTTTCTGGAGAAGTTATGAGTCAGCAGGATGCCGCTAAAGAGCAGGCCAATACCCGTAATAATCTGCGCGTGGTGTCAGTGTTCGCCGCTGCCGCCATCGGCATCGTCGGCGTGCTGGTGATCCTCTACGCCTGGCAGCTACCGCCGTTTACCCGCCACGTCCAGTTCACCGATAACGCCTACGTGCGCGGCCAGACCACCTTTATCAGCCCGCAGGTGAACGGCTATATCACCGAGGTCAAGGTGCAGGATTTTGAGCGGGTGAAGAAAGGCGACCTGCTTTTGCAGATTGACGACCGCATCTACCGCCAGCGCGTGCATCAGGCCGAAGCCCAGCTGGCGATGAAGGTGGCCACCCTGAACAACAACCTGCAACAGCGCAAAAGCGCCGAGGCGGTGATCCAGCGTAACGATGCGGCGCTGAAAAATGCCCGGGCCCAGAGCCAGAAGACCCAGGCCGACTTAAAGCGGGTGAAGGACCTGACCGCCGACGGCTCGCTGTCGATTCGTGAACGGGATGCCGCTCTGGCAAGCGCCGCCCAGGGCAGCGCCGACATCGACCAGGCGAAGGCCACGCTGGAGATGTCGCGCCAGGATCTGCAAACCGCCATCGTTAACCGCGCCGCGCTGGAGGCGGACGTCGAAAACGCGAAGGCGGCCCTCGAACTGGCGCAGATCGACCTGCAGAACACCCGCATCGTCGCCCCGCGCGACGGCCAGCTGGGGCAGATTGCCGTGCGCTTAGGGGCCTACGTCACCGCCGGAACCCATCTCACCACACTGGTGCCGCCGCAGCACTGGGTGATCGCCAATATCAAAGAGACGCAGTTGGCGAACCTGCGCGTCGGCCAGCCGGTGAAATTCACCGTCGATGCCCTGAACGATAAAGCCTACGAGGGCCGGGTGCAGAGCATCTCCCCGGCGACCGGGGTGGAGTTCAGCGCCATTACGCCGGATAACGCCACGGGGAACTTTGTCAAGATTGCCCAGCGTATTCCGGTGCGCATCGAGGTGCTCGGCAAGCCGGAGGAGTCGGCCCTGCTGCGCCCGGGGATGTCGGTGCAGGTGACGATTGATACCCGGGAGGCGAAATGATCCGCCTCCCGCTCGTTGCCCTGATGATTGCCGCCGCCCTGAGCGGCTGTCAGTCGGTGGATGTCGCCCCGGCAAAACCGACGTTGCAGATCCCCGCCCAGTGGCGAGCCTCGACCGGCCCAGCCAGCCCGGCAGAGCAGATGTGGTGGCGCAATTTTCACGACAGCCAGCTCAACCACTACGTTGACCAGGCCCTGCGCAACAACAGCGACGTGCTGATCGCCCGGGAGCGGATCAACGAGTATCAGGCCCGGGTGTATGCCGCCGACGGCAGCCTGTTTCCGTCCCTGGATGCTGACCTGAGCGCGGGTCGCGCCCGCTCCCAGTCAGCGGCGACCGGTTTGCCGGTCTATGGCGCGCTCTATAAAGGTAGCCTGACCGCCAGCTATGACGTGGATATCTGGGGCGTGAACCGCCGCACCAGCGATGCCGCACAAGCGACCCTCGAGGCGCAAAAGGCGGCCGCGGCGGCCGCGGATCTGACCGTGGCGTCGTCGGTGGCATCGGGCTACGTCACCCTGCTGGCGCTGGACGAGCAGCTTAAGGTCACGCAGTCGACCCTGAAAGCGCGGGAGGAAGCCTTTAACCTGGCGCAGCGGCAGTATCAGACCGGCTATAGCTCGCGCCTTGAACTGATGCAGTCCGACTCGGAACTGCGCTCGACCCGGGCCCAGATCCCGCAGGTGCAGAACCAGATTGACCGCCAGGAGAATGCCCTCAGCCTGCTGCTCGGCAGCAATCCGGGCTCCATTGCCCGCAGCGCGGATTTCGACACCCTGACGCCGCTGCGTATCCCGTCGCAGCTGCCGTCATCACTGCTTAATCGTCGGCCTGATATTGTGCAGGCGGAACGCCAGCTTATCGCGGCGGATGCCACTCTTGCCGCCTCGCGCGCCAGCCTGCTGCCGTCGATCAACCTCACGGCGACGGGATCGATTCAGGATCGCACCCTGCCCGGCCTGCTGGATAACCCGCTGGAACTGTGGAGCATCGGCGGCAGTATTCTGGCCCCGCTGCTGAACCGCCAGGCGCTGAATGCCCAGGTGGATATTGGCCAGTCTCAGCGCAACCAGGCGCTCTACAGCTATGAAAAAACGGTGCGTAACGCCTTTAAAGAGGTAAATGACAGCCTGGATGCCATCACCCGTTACGGCGAGCAGCTTACGGAACTGGTGGCGCAGCAGGATGTGGCCCAGGAGACATTGCGCATCGCCCAGAACCGCTATAACAACGGCTATTCGTCTTATCTGGATGTGCTGGACGCCCAGCGCACGCTGTTCTCGGTGCAGACCAGCGTGGTGCAGGCGAAAAATAGCCTTCTGCTGGCGCAGATCGATCTGTATAAGGCGCTGGGCGGTGGATGGTCGGTGTAAAACGCCCGGCGGCGCTGCGCTTGCACGGGCCTACGGGTTTCGTAGGCCTGGTAAGCGCAGCGCCACCGGGCAATGCTCACACACTAAGGGGTCAATCTATGCAACAACAGTGGTCTGCCGTAGATAATTACATGATTTCCGAGCTTATTCCTCAGGATGAGGTGCTGCAGAAGGTCCTTGAGAATAACCAGCGCGCAGGTTTACCGGCCCACGACGTCGCCGCCAATCAGGGGCAACTGCTGGCGCTGTTTGTGCGCATGACCCAGGCGAGGAGCATTCTGGAGATTGGCACGCTGGGAGCCTACAGCAGCATCTGGATGGCGCGCGCCTTGCCCGCTGATGGCAAGCTGATCACCCTGGAAGCCGACCCGGCGCATGCCGCCGTTGCGCGTCAGAATATTCATCTGGCCGGGCTGGATCAGCGTATCGAGCTGATTGAAGGCCCGGCCCTGCTCTCCCTTGAGCGCTTCGATAACATCCCGCCTTTTGACCTGATTTTTATTGATGCCGACAAACCCAATAATCCAGGCTATCTGGAGTGGGCGCTGCACTACTCCCGGCCGGGGACGCTGATTATCGGCGACAACGTGGTGCGCGACGGGGAAGTGATCAACGGCCAGAGCGACGACGCCCGCGTGCACGGCGTGCGGCGGTTTATCGAGATGATCGGTGACAACCCGCGCCTGACCGCAACCGCGTTACAGACGGTAGGTGTGAAGGGTTGGGATGGGTTTACGCTGGCGCTGGTGAACGGGTAAAAACCGCCGGGCGGCGCTACGCTTGCCCGGCCTACAAAACCCGGCCCGTCAACTTTTAACGCAATGAGAGAGTATCACGGGAATCATGACTTACAGCGGCACCCTTGTCCGGCTGAAAATCGCCGAAGCGTTTCCGGAAGGCCGGGGCGAGGCGCAGGGATGCGCCGAGAGGGTATAGCCTGCAGGGATGCAGGCTGGTGCCCGACCCGAAAGCCTGAAGGAATAAGCTGAGGGCACCGCGAAGCGGCGATTTTCTTGCCGGGAGCCCGGGTAGCCAGGGTGGTGGCGATTGAGCCACCCTGGCACGTTCACAGGTTCAGGATTAACAGAGAAGCAAGAAACGTAAGGTGAACGGAACTACCACCAGTGCCACATGCATCCGCAAAAACCATGTAGGCCCGGTAAGCGCAGCGCCACCGGGCAGGGTTTTACCCTGAGATCTGCTCCATCGCCTGCAAAATACGCTTATCGGAGATCGGATACGGCGTCCCAAGCTGCTGTGCAAAGAAGCTGACGCGCAGCTCTTCGATCATCCAGCGGATCTCCTGGACGTCTTCGTCATCGCGGCGGGCTGGCGGGAGCTTGTTCAGCCACTGCTGCCAGCGCTGCTGCACCGCTTCCACCTTCAGCATCTGCGCCCGGTCGCGGTGCGGATCGATCGCCATCTTCTCCAGACGCTTTTCAATCGCCTGTAAATAGCGCAACGTATCGCCTAAACGCCTGTAGCCGTTGCCGGTGACAAACCCGCGATAGACCAGCCCCGCCATCTGCGCTTTCACGTCCGACAGCCCCAGCGCCATGGTCATATCCACCCGCCCTTTCAGACGCTTGTTAATATTGAACACCGCAGTCAGGATCTGCTCGACCTGCTTCGCAATGTTGACCACCGTCTCGTTGAGTTCGGCGCGCACCATATCGTGCAGCTTCGCAAAGCCCTCTTCCGTCCACACCGGGCCGCCCGCAGCGTGGATAAGCTGATCCACGCCGCAGGAGATGCAGTCGTCGATCAGATCCAGCACCTTGCCGTACGGGTTAAAGTAAAGCCCCAGCTTGGCTTTGTTCGGCAGCTTCTCATGCAGATACTTGATCGGCGATGGGATGTTTAACAGCAGCAAACGGCGCAGCCCGCGCCACATCGCCTGCTGCTGCTCCTGCGGATTATCAAACAGCTTGATCGCCACGCTGTCGCGCTCGTCCACCAGCGCTGGCCAGGCTTTCACCTTGTAATTGCCGCGCTTCTGCTCGTAGCTTTCCGGCAGCTGACCAAAGCTCCAGATATGCAGCCCGCTCTGCTCGATACCGTCGTCGGCCACGGCAGACAGGGTCTCCTGTACTTTGCCTTTCAACGCCTCTTTCAGATCGGTGAGGGAGCGGCCTTCCTGCAGCTTTTTGTTTTTGTCGTCCACCACCCGGAAGCTGATTTTAAGGTGATCGGGCACCTGATCCCAGTGCCAGTCTTCCCGGTCGATGGTGACGCCCGTCATGCGACGCAGCTCGCGCTCCAGCGAATCCAGCAGCGGCAGCTCCAGCGGCGTGGCGCGCCCCAGGAACGCCTCGGCATAGTTCGGCGCAGGCACAAAGTTACGCCGCACCGGTTTGGGCAGCGATTTAATCAGGGCGATAATCAGCTCGCGGCGCAGGCCGGGAATTTGCCACTCAAAGCCGCTCTCCTCCACCTGGTTGAGCAGCGGCAGCGGGATGTGAACGGTGACGCCGTCGGCATCGGTCCCCGGCTCAAACTGGTAGCTCAGGCGCAGCTTGAGGTTGCCCTGATGCCAGAAGTTCGGGTAATCCAGCTTGCTGACCTGTTCCGCCCCCTCTTTAATCAACATGCTCTTTTCAAAGTTGAGCAGGTCCGGGGTCTCGCGGCTGACCTTTTTCCACCAGCTGTCGAAGTGGCGCGCAGAAACCACGTCGTGGCTGATGCGCTGGTCATAAAACTCAAACAGCGTCTCGTCATCCACCAGGATATCGCGACGGCGGGTTTTGTGTTCCAGCTCCTCCACTTCGCTGCGCAGCTTCAGGTTTTCGCGGAAGAAGGCGTGACGGGTCTGCCAGTCGCCCTCCACCAGCGCGTGGCGGATAAACAGTTCACGCGACAGGGCCGGATCGATCTGGCTGTAGTTGACCTTACGCGCGGCCACCACCGGCAGGCCGTAAACGGTGACCTTCTCGGTCGCCATCACCGCCCCCTGCGCCCGCTCCCAGTGCGGTTCACTGTACGAGCGTTTCAGCAGGTGCTGCGCTACCGGCTCGACCCACTCCGGGTCGATGCGCGCGGCAATGCGCCCCCACAGGCGGCTGGTCTCCACCAGCTCGGCCACCATCGTCCACTTCGGCGGCTTCTTGAATAGACCTGAGCCCGGGAAGATAGAGAACCGGGCGTTACGCGCCCCGGTGAACTCCTGCTTGTCGGCATCTTTCATACCGATATGCGACAGCAGACCGGTCAGCAGCGCGATATGAATTTCGCGGTACTCCGCCGGCTCGCTGTTCACCGGAATGCCAAGCTCCTTCACCACCTGGCGCAGCTGGGTGTAGATGTCCTGCCACTCGCGCACCCGCAGATAGTTGAGGAAATCCAGCTTGCACTGACGGCGGAACTGGTTCGACGACAGCGCTTTCTGCTGTTCGCCGATATAGTTCCACAGGTTCACAAAGGCGAGGAAATCGGACTCTTTGTCGTGGAAGCGGCGGTGCTTCTCGTCCGACGCCTGCTGCTTGTCCATCGGACGCTCGCGCGGATCCTGAATGGAGAGCGCCGAGGTGATGATCATCGCCTCGCGCACGCAGCCGTGTTTTTGCGCCTCCAGCACCATACGCGCCAGACGCGGGTCCACCGGCAGCTGGCTGAGCTGGCGGCCCATTGGCGTCAGCTTGTAAACGGTGGCCTGCTCGTCGGTGGTGATCGCCCCCAGCTCTTCCAGCAGGCGTACGCCGTCCTGGATATTGCGCTTGTCCGGCGCTTCCACAAACGGGAAGGCGGCGATGTCGCCGAGCCCAAGGGCAGTCATCTGCAGAATGACCGATGCCAGGTTGGTACGCAGAATTTCCGGGTCGGTAAACTCAGGACGCGACAGGAAATCGTCTTCCGAATAGAGACGAATACAGATCCCTTCCGAGACGCGTCCGCAGCGGCCTTTACGCTGGTTGGCCGAGGCCTGGGATACCGGCTCAATCGGCAGGCGCTGCACCTTGGTGCGGTAGCTGTAGCGGCTGATGCGCGCCGTGCCGGGATCAATCACATATTTAATGCCCGGTACGGTAAGGGAGGTTTCCGCCACGTTGGTCGCCAGCACGATGCGGCGGCCGCTGTGGGACTGGAACACCCGATTCTGCTCGCTGTTGGAGAGACGCGCGTACAGCGGCAGGATCTCGGTATGGCGCAGGTCGCGCTTGCTGAGCGCGTCGGCAGTATCGCGGATTTCGCGCTCTCCGCTCATAAAGATCAGAATATCGCCCGGGCTTTCATTCCCCAGCTCATCCACCGCGTCGAAAATGGCCTGCAGCTGATCGCGCTCGGTGTCGTCGGCGTCCTCCACCATCGGGCGGTAACGCACTTCAACGGGCCAGGTACGACCGGAGACTTCGATAATCGGCGCGTTGTTGAAATGGCGCGAAAAACGTTCCGGATCGATGGTCGCCGAGGTGATGATCACTTTCAGATCCGGACGACGCGGCAGCAGCTCGCGCAGGTAGCCCAGCAGGAAGTCGATGTTCAGGCTGCGCTCGTGGGCTTCATCGATGATGATGGTGTCGTACTGCATCAGCATCCGGTCCTGCTGGATCTCCGCCAGCAGGATCCCGTCGGTCATCAGCTTGACCATGGTGTTGTCGCTGACGTGATCGCTGAAGCGCACCTTGTAGCCGATGCAGCCGCCCGGCTCGGTTTGCAGCTCTTCGGCAATTCGGTTTGCCACGGTCCGCGCCGCCAGACGACGCGGCTGGGTGTGGCCGATCAGCCCCTTCAGCCCACGCCCCAGCTCCATACAGATTTTTGGCAGCTGGGTGGTTTTACCGGAGCCGGTCTCCCCCGCCACAATCACCACCTGGTGATCGCGCACGGCTTCGAGGATCTCCTGCTTTTTCTGGCTGACGGGCAGGTTTTCCGGATAGACGATCGCCGGGCGCGCCGCTTCGCGCAGCACGACCTTACCTGCCGCCTGTTCAATCTCTTTCGCCATCTCCTGGAAAATGGCCTGTTGTGCATCAGGATTTTTAACCTTCTTAACCCCGTGCACACGGCGGGCAAAGCGCTGTTTGTCACGCAGCATCAGCGTATCAAGCTGTTGCATAAGCATCGGGAAGGTTAATTTCTGTTGTTCTGTCATAGCGTTAACGGGCAGTGCACTGCCGGATAAAATCTCTTTTTAATGATTGATATAGAGTACCACATTGACGGTTTTTGCGCCTTATTCAAAAATTTCGAACATAGGCTTCGATATATTGCGCTATCCCTGCGACAGGATTGTGAATAGAGTGTCATCAAGCAACGGGGTAACCCCCCTCATCAAATACAACAAAGGAATCACCCATGAGCAAAGTATTAGTTCTTAAATCCAGTATTCTGGCAGGGTACTCTCAGTCTGGTCAGCTGTCTGATTATTTCGTTGAACAGTGGCGTGAACAGCACAGCGCTGACGAAATCACCGTCCGCGATCTGGCCGCTCAACCGGTACCGGTACTGGATGGCGAACTGGTTGGCGCGCTGCGTCCGAGCGATGCTCCACTGACCCCACGTCAGCAGGAAGCGCTGGCGCTCTCTGATGAACTGATTGCCGAGCTGAAAGCGCACGACGTGATCGTGATTAACGCGCCGATGTATAACTTCAACATCCCGACGCAGCTGAAAAACTACTTCGACCTGGTGGCGCGTGCAGGCGTAACCTTCCGCTACACCGAGAAAGGACCAGAAGGTCTGGTGACCGGTAAACGTGCGATTGTGCTGTCAAGCCGTGGCGGTATTCACAAAGATACCCCAACCGACCTGGTTGCCCCGTATCTGTCCCTCTTCCTGGGCTTCATCGGTATCACCGACGTGAATTTCGTGTTTGCTGAAGGTATTGCTTACGGTCCGGAAGTGGCGACGAAAGCCCAGACCGACGCCAAAGCCGCTATCGACAGCCTGGTTGCTGCATAAGATTTCCCACTCCCACCGCCCGGTGGGAGTTTTTTTATTTCCCCTGCCGTCCCCTGCATTTACGAGACGCCTCGTAGAATTAGCGCTGTAATCTGCGCATCTTCAAAGAAATCCTTATTATGCCGGCGGGTGCTTGAGGCTGTTCAACCTCAGGCAAACTTGCCGTAGGCTGGACAGTAAAAAGCCCCAGGAGATTTTTCAATCCACCTGGGGCTACCATCCAAACCCTAGCAAGTTGGATGTTAGCCCCTTCTGAGCAAGGAGGCAATGACATGCTGACAAAGTACGCCCTTGTGGCAATTGTGGTGCTGTGCTGCACAGTGCTGGGATTTACGCTTCTTGTACGCGAAACCTTATGTGAGTTGAGCGTAAAAGAACGTGGTATGGAGTTTAAAGCTGTTCTCGCTTACGAATCGAAGAAGTAGCTAAAACGCGGGGAGCAATCCCCGCGTATCCCACAAGCAGGCGGATCTCAATGCACCTTTTAGCCCTCTCGAATGAGAGGGCTAACTCTTAGCTGGCCGATTTCGGCCGCAGGTTTTCGTCAAACACCAGCCGCTTACGATCCGGCTCCGCCTCATGCAGCGGTTCGACCTGATGCATCGTCTGTTTACAGCGATCCACCAGAGTCTGATATTCGCGGGTGCCCTGCTTTTTCCTGCTCGCTGAGCACGCGGATGGCTTTGGCCGGGCTGCCGATAATCAGATAGTCGGCAGGCATTTCCGCCTTCGCTTTCACAAAGGCCGCCGCGCCGACAATGCTGTTTTCACCAATCACTGCTCCGTCCATGATCACCGCGTTCATCCCTACCAGCGCGTTACGGCGGATCACGCAGCCGTGCAGAATGGCACCGTGCCCGATATGCCCCTCCTCTTCCACCACCGTGTCCTGCTCGGGGAAGCCGTGCATGATGCAGTTATCCTGAATGTTGGCCCCGTCTTTGACGACGATCCGCCCGAAATCGCCGCGCAGGCTGGCGTTAGGCCCGACATAAACCCCCTTGCCGAGGATCACGTCGCCAATCAGCACCGCCGTCGGGTGGACATAACTCTCTTGTGGCACAACCGGTGTCAGACCATCGATTTGATATACAGGCACATAACCTCCGTTACGCGGGCGTCAGGCCACCGAAGCGCTGCCAGTAAGAGGTGCCCGGCGACGGCAGTTCGCCGACCGAGGTTTCCCCTTTCTCACTGACAAACGCCAGCGCCCCTGGCGCCACGCGCTGATAAATGTTGATGCACAGCTGGCGGGCCGTCTGGCCTGCCCAGTGTGACGGGAGTAACTCTTCCGGCAGGAGCGGATCCTTGAGCACCACCCGGCGATAAAAGTGGATCAGCAGCAGCTGGATCTGGAAGCAGCGCTCCGGCGTCAGCTCCTCCGGCGTGGCCTCGCGCAGCAGGGGCAGCACCGGACGGAACGAGTCGATAAAGGTTTCATACATCAGGTTTTGCTCGCTGAGTTGCCAGCACTCCTCCACCCGGGCGCGCAGCGCGGCGCGGGAGAGCGCCAGCGGCGAGTGGGCTTCAAAGCAGATCACGTTGTCCGCCACGCCCGCTTCATGCAGCAGCGTCTGTACATCCGCCAGCTGTTGCGACGGCGACGCCATCAGGCTCGGTGCCAGGGTGCCAAATCCCTGCCAGATCAGCTGCTTTTTCACATCCGCCAGGGTGGCTTTGTCCATCCCTTCGGAGAGCAGCAGCAGCCACTTGCCATCCCAGGCCGGAAGCTCGGCGCGGTAAATTTTGGTCTCGGCCCGGCGGGTTAAGCGCAGCCCTTTGTCGCTCAGCCGGTAGAAGCTGCGTCGACCGATGCGGACCACATCCAGCCAGCCCTCCTTGTTAAGACGGAACAGCGCGGTACGCACAAAGCGTTCGCCGAATCCCATCCCCTCCAGCAGGGCCGCCAGGCTTCCCAGCCAGACTTCACCCCCGCGATGGGACAGGGCATCACCGTACAAAGATGAGATCAGCGATGTGCCGCTGACGGGAACGGAGCTGACCGCGTGCTGGATAAAGGCGTCGAGTTTACTCATCTGATTCATTCTGTTGTGATTATTTTGTCGGATGAATCATAGCATAGCCCCGCAAGCCTGGCCCTCCCCAATACGGAGAGGGCCAGCAGGTCAGGATCAGCCGTTGGCGGCAGCCTTGCGCAGGTCGAAGACGCGGCAGGCTTTGCCCTCGGAACGCGGGATGCTGCCGCAGTTCACAATGGTCACGTCGGTGGAGATCCCCACCATTGATTTAATGCGGTGGCGCAGCTGGTGGCAGACGTTGCAGCGCTGCTCGTGGGTCAGCGTCAGGCTGCTCTCTTTCAGCTCCACTTTCACGGAAAGCGAATCAAGATGACCGCGACGGTTCACCTCAAGCTGGTAATGCGGCGACAGGTGTTCAAACTTGACGATCTCCTCTTCCAGCTGGGACGGGAAGACGTTCACGCCGCGGATAATCAGCATATCGTCGCTGCGACCGCTGATGCGATCCATGCGGCGCATGGTGCGGGCGGTGCCCGGCAGCAGGCGGGTCAGGTCGCGGGTGCGGTAGCGGATCACCGGCAGCGCCTCTTTGGTCAGGGTGGTGAACAGCAGTTCGCCCTGCTCACCGTCCGCCAGCGGGGTGCCGTCGTTCGGGTTGACGATCTCCGGGTAGAAGTGATCTTCCCAGATAGTCGGGCCGTCGGCGGTTTCGATGCACTCCATCGCCACGCCCGGGCCCATTACTTCCGACAGGCCGTAAATGTCCAGAGCGGTAATGCCGAGGCGTTTTTCGATTTCGCGGCGCATCGCCAGAGTCCAGGGTTCAGCACCAAATACGCCGACGCGCAGGGAGCATTTGCTGGCATCGCCGCCCATCTGGCGCTCAAGCTCTTCGATCAGGTTAAGGCAATAGGATGGCGTCACCATGATCATGTCCGGCTGGAAATCACGGATCAGCTGGGCCTGCTTCTCGGTCTGGCCGCCGGACATCGGGATCACCGTTGCCCCCAGGCGCTCGGCACCGTAGTGCGCACCCAGACCGCCGGTGAACAGGCCGTAGCCGTAGGCAACGTGAATTTTGTCCTTCGCGCTGCCGCCCGCGGCGCGTAGGGAGCGGGCCACAATGTTGGCCCAGTTATCAATGTCGTTTTGCGTGTAGCCGACCACGGTCGGTTTACCGGTAGTACCGGAGGAAGCGTGGATACGCACCACCTGCTCCATCGGCACCGCGAAGGTATCAAACGGATAGTTGTCGCGCAGATCCTGCTTGGTGGTACACGGGAACTTGCGGATATCCGCTAACTCTTTGAAATCGTCAGGGTGAACGCCCGCCGCATCAAACTTGCGTTTGTACATCGGGACGTTTTCATATGCGTGTTTTAAGGTCCACTTCATGCGCTCGGTTTGCAGGGCCTGCAGCTCATCAAGGGAGGCGGTTTCGATGGCATCAAGCGCTGTTGTCGATGTCATTGTCGTTGCAGTTGTCGTTGTCATAGTAGGGTACTCACATTTTTATAATTGTTCAGACACGCTCAAGGATCATGGCAATGCCCTGACCGACACCAATGCACATCGTACACAGCGCATAGCGCCCTTTACGACGGTGCAACTCGTTGCTGGCGGCCAGCGCCAGACGGGCTCCGCTCATCCCCAGGGGATGGCCTAAGGCAATCGCACCACCGTTAGGGTTAACGTGCGATGCATCGTCCGGCAGCCCCAGCTCGCGCAGGACGCCCAGCGCCTGGGAAGCAAAGGCTTCATTCAGTTCGATAACGTCCATATCGTTGATGCTCAGCCCGGCGCGCTCCAGCACGCGGCGGGTAGCAGGCACCGGACCCAGCCCCATCAGACGCGGCTCAACGCCGGCGGTGGCCATCGCCACGATGCGGGTACGCGGGGTTAAGCCCTGCGCCGCCGCCATCTCTTCGCTGGCGATAATCAGCGCCGCGGCACCGTCGTTCACGCCGGACGCGTTACCGGCGGTGACCACGCCGCCCGCGCGGAACGGGGCTTTCAGCCCGGCCAGCATCTCCAGGGTGGTGTCCGGGCGCAGATGTTCGTCATGCACCACTTCGGTGACTGCCCCTTTCTTGCCCTTAATCATCACCGGCACAATCTCCCGGGCCAGAATGCCGTTGGCCTGGGCCTGAGCGGTACGCTGCTGGCTGCGGAACGCGAAGGCGTCCTGGTCTTCCCGTGAAATCCTTAACAATTCCGCTACATTCTCTGCCGTTTCCGGCATGCTGTCAGAACCAAATTGCTGCGCCATGAGCGGGTTCACAAAACGCCAGCCGATGGTGGTATCAAAAATTTCATTCTGCCGCTGGAAGGCGCTGGTGGCTTTGCCCATCACAAACGGCGCGCGGGACATCGACTCCACGCCCCCGGCAATCATCAGGTCGCCATCACCGGCGCGAATGGCGCGGGCCGCGAAGCCAATTGCATCGAGACCAGAGCCGCACAGGCGGTTCAGGGTGGTGCCGGAGACGGTCTGCGGCAGCCCGGCCAGCAGCAGGGACATGCGCGCCACGTTACGGTTGTCTTCCCCCGCCTGGTTGGCGCAGCCAAAGATCACATCGTCGATGCGCTCCGCATCCAGACCCGGGTTACGCGCCAGCAGCTCACGCAGCGGAATAGCGCCGAGATCGTCCGCGCGAACCCCAGACAACGCACCGGCATAGCGGCCGATGGGGGTACGGATCCCGTCACAAATAAAGGCGTCACGCATTATGCTTCTCCTGTGATCGTGCCGCCGATGCGGTGGGATTTCCCACGGAACAGGGCAACGGTTTTTTGTTGTTGGTTAACGATTTCAATGTCGTACACGCCGGTCAGCTGGCCCTGATGACGCACCTGCGCTTTCGCGGTGAGCCTGTCACTGGCAAACGCCGGGCGGACAAAATCAATGGTGCATCCCGAGGCCACCGCCGCCAGTCCCTGGCTGTTGCAGGCGTAGGCGAAGGCGGTATCGGCGAGGGTAAAGAGCTGGCCGCCGTGGCAGGTTTTATGGCCGTTGAGCATCTGCGGCGTGACGGTCATGGTCAGCACCGCGACGCCGTCATCCATCTCGATAATGTCGATGCCATAGGCCTGGGCGCAGGCATCGTTTTCATACATGGCGCGGGCGTTGCGCCAGGCGTTATGACTCATAGCTACTCTCCAGAAGCGCGCGCTGGCGCAGCAGGGATGAAGGACGGTAACGCTCTTCGCCGTAGTGGCGTTGCAGGTTTTCCAGAAGGATCAGCAGACGCTGCCAGCCAAGCTGTTCTCCCCAGGCCAGCGGACCGCGCGGATAGTTCACCCCGAGGCGCATGGCGGTATCGATATCCTGTTCGCTGGCGACCCCTTTTTGCAGGGCGTCGAGGGCTTCGTTGACGATCATCGCTACCGTGCGCCAGATAATCAGGCCCGGATAATCCGCCACCTGCAGCACGCGCTTGCCCTGCTGCTGGAAATAGCGCACCGCTTTAAGGGTGGCGGCGGTCGGGTTGCTGGCGGCGGCAGCAATCACCGTCACGTCGGCTTCCTGCCTGTCGAACACCACCACCGGCTGGGCGTAGCGGTTCGCCAGCGCCTGGGCGGTCTCACCCTGAGTTTCAATCAACAGTACGCCGCCGATATCGGTGACACCGTCACTTCTCTTTTGCTGTTGCGTGACACTGTCACTACCAGCGACATGCTCAAACCAGTTCACCGCAGGCTTTTCGTTGCGCCAGTTGTAGACGCCCTGCCCGCTCTTCTTACCGAAACGCCCGGCCAGCACCAGCTCCTGCTGCACCAGCGACGGCAGGAAGCGGCGCTCCTGCCAGAAGGCGTTGAAAACCGAACAGGTGACGGCGAAGTTGACGTCCTGGCCGATCATGTCGGTCAGCTCCAGCGGCCCCATCGGGAAGCCAGCACCTTCGCGCAGCGCGGCGTCGATAACTTCCGGCGCGGCAACCTGCTCTTCCAGCGCGCGCCAGGCTTCAGCGTAGTACGGACGCGCCACGCGGTTAACGATAAAGCCCGGCGTGGACTGGCAGCGCACCGGCTGTTTGCCCCAGCGCGTTGCCAGTTCCATCAACTGGGCCACCACCTCTTCAGAGGTCGCCAGCCCGCTCACCACTTCCACCAGCTTCATCACCGGTGCCGGGTTAAAGAAGTGCAGCCCCGCCACGCGCTCCGGGTGGTGCAGGTCGGCGGCAATGGCGGTAATGGAGATGGATGAGGTGTTGCTGGTCAGCAGCGTTTTCGCCGGGCAGATCTCTGCCAGCTGCGTGAACAGCGCTTTTTTGACCGCCATCTGTTCAGAGGCGGCTTCAATCACCAGGTCCGCCACCGCCAGCGAATGAATGTCGGTGACCGGCACCAGGCGCTGGAGCGTCTGTTCAGCGTCGTGTGCGCCCAGCTTGCCGCGCGCCACGCGGGATTCGAGACGGCCGCGGATGCCGTCGATGGCGCGGGAGATGGCGTCGGCGTTGATGTCATACACCAGAACCGGATGCCCGTGGCTGGCCGCCACTTCAGCAATGCCTGCGCCCATAATGCCGCTGCCAATGACCGCTACGGTATGAATCGTCATCTTATTTCCCCGTAAACTGCGGTGCGCGTTTGTTGAGGAAGGCGCTGACCCCTTCGCGGTAGTCGGCGCTGCGCCCGGCCAGGCGCTGATAGTCGCGCTCCAGATCCAGCTGCGCGTCCAGGGTGTTGGTTTCCGCGGCGTTGATCGCCTGCTTGATCAGACCTAAGCCAAAGGTCGGCTGCGCGGCCAGATGCACGGCCAGCTGGCGGGCGGTGTCGGTCAGTTCGGCGTCGTCCACCACCTGCCAGATCATCCCCCAGGCGTGCGCCTGCTCGGCGCTGATTTTCTCGCCCAGCAGCGCCAGGCCCATCGCCCGGGCGCGGCCCGTCAGGCGCGGCAGCAGCCAGGTGCCGCCAGAATCCGGCACCAGACCGAGCTTGCTGAAGGCCATCACAAAGTTCACCGAGCGGGCGGCAATGACGATGTCGCAGCCCAGCGCCAGGGTTGCTCCGGCACCGGCGGCCACACCGTTCACCGCGCAGATCACCGGCTTGGGCAGTTTTGCCAGACGGCGCACCAGCGGGTTGTAAAACCTCTCCACCGACAACCCGAGGTCCGGGGCCGGGCTGTTCGGGTCGACGTTACGGTCGTTCAGATCCTGTCCGGCGCAAAAACCGCGACCGGCACCGGTGACCAGCAGGCAGCGTACGGTATCGTCGCGCTCCGCCTGCTTCAGGCACTCCGCCAGCTGCTGGTGCATCTCCTCATTGAAGCTGTTGAGACGCTCCGGGCGGTTCAGGGTGATGGTCATTACGCCCTGCTCAACGTGACTCAGAATGAAATCCATGGTTAGCGTCCTTTAAATTCGGGGGTGCGTTTTTGCAAAAAGGCGTCGATCCCTTCCCGGCGATCCTCGGTGGCCGCCAGCAGGGTAAACAGCTGACGCTCCTGGGCCAGCCCGGCCTGTAAGGCCACTTCCTGGGACTGGCGCAGCGCCTGCTTCGCCGCCTGCAATGCCAGCGGGGAGTGGCGCGCCATCAGCGCCGCCTGCTGCAGGGCATATTCAAGGGTCAGGGATTCAGGGTAAATATCGCTCACCAGCCCTGCCGCCAGCGCCTGACGGGCGGTGATGCTCTCCCCGGTCAGGACCATTTTGCTGGCAAGGGATTTACCCACACTGCGGATCAGGCGCTGGGTGCCGCCTGCGCCAGGCATGATGCCTAAGGTAATTTCCGGCAGACCGAAACGGGCGTTCTCCCCGGCGATGACCACATCGCACAGCAGCGCCAGCTCGCAGCCAGCGCCCAGGGCATAGCCGTTCACGGCGGCGATCAGCGGCTTGTTGAAGGCGTTTATCCGCGCCCACAGCTGGGGGCGAATGTCGTTGAGGGTGGCGGGCAGATCTTTTTCCGCCATCTCGTTCAGATCGGCCCCGGCGGCGAAGAAGCGCTCGTTCCCGGAGATCGCGCACACCGAGATTTCGCTGTCCGTCGCGGCGGCTTCGAGGGTGGTCGCCAGTTCGCCCAGCAAGGCATTGTTCAGCGCGTTGCGGGCCGCCGGGCGATTGAGGGTCAGGTGCAGCACCCGTCCGTGACGGGCGACAATCAGGTCGCTCATGCCATCCCCTTCGCGTCAAAGTCCACCACCACGTCGCTGGTCAGCGGCAGGGCCTGACAGCTCAGGACGTAGCCCGCCGCCAGTTCATCCGGCTCGAGGCTGTAGTTGGTGACCATATCCACCTTGCCGCGCACCACTTTGCATTTACAGGTGGCGCAGACTCCGCCCTTACAGGCGTAAGGCAGATCGGCACCCTGACGCAGGGCGGCGTCGAGAATGCTCTCGTCGTCGGCGGTGAGGGTAATTTCACGGTCGCGCCCGTCCTGGCGCACCGTCACTTTCTGCCCTTCGGTCTGCACCGTATGGGTACGCTTGACGGTCGAGCCCGGCGTATTGAAGCGCTCGAGGTGCAGCGATTTTTCCGGCATGCCCAGCGCTTTCAGCGTCTGTTCGGCTTCGTCCATCATCGCTGCCGGGCCGCAGATAAAGGCTTCGTCAAACTGGCTGAAGTCGATTAAGTGTTTGCCCAGCGCCTGCAGTTTTTCACCGTCGATGCGCCCGTGCAGCAGCTCGCTGTCCAGCGTCTCCTGGCTGAAGATGTTGACCACCTGCAGGCGGGTCGGATAGCTGTCCTTCAGGTCGGCCAGCGCCTGGCGGAACATCATGCTCTGGCTGCTGCGGTTGCCGTAGATCAGGGTGAAGTGGCTGTTCGGTTCGGTGGTCAGGGTGGTGGCAATGATCGCCAGCATCGGGGTGATGCCGGAGCCCGCGGCAATCGCCAGATAGCAGCCTTCACGTTCGGCCAGCGGCTGATAGCCAAAATGACCCTGGGGTACCATCACCTCCAGCGCCATCCCCTGTTTGATCTCATCCCGGGCATAGCGCGAGAAGCGGCCGCCGTCGATGGCTTTCACCGCCACGCTGATTTCGCCGGTACGGGCGCTGCGGCAGATGGAGTAGCAGCGGCGCAGCTCTTCGCCCGCAAGATGGGCTTTCAGCGTCAGATGCTGGCCCGGACGGAAGCGATACGCTTCCTGTAATGCCTGGGGAACCGCGAAGGTGATGGTCACCGCATCGCGGGTTTCGGGTTCCACTTTTGCCACCGTTAAGGAATGAAACGTTGTCATGGCGACCTCAGATACATTTGAAATAGTCGAAGGGTTCCCGGCAGCTGTCGCAGCGATACAGCGCCTTGCAGGCCGTGGAACCAAATTCACTGATTAGGGTGGTGCGGGTGCTGGCGCAGCGCGGACAGGTCACCTCGGCGGGCAGATGCGCGTGGCAGCTGTGTCCGGCCGGGGGGCTGATGCCGTACTGACGCAGGCGCTCCCGGGCGTCCGGGGTCATCCAGTCGGTGGTCCATGCCGGGTCGAGCTGGATGGTAATCTGCACCGGGGCATAGCCGTGGGCGGTCAGCGTGTCGCGGATCGCCCCCATCAGATGGTCGGTGGCCGGACAGCCGGAATAGGTCGGCGTAAAGCCGATGGCCCAGCCTTCACCCTGCGGGGTAACGCTGCGCACCATGCCCAGATCGGTAATGGTCAGCACCGGGATCTCCGGGTCCGGGATCTGGCTTAACAGAGACCAGATCTGCGGGACGGCGGCGGGTGCGAGTTCGACGGCATGCTGCATAGTGTTCTCCTGCTTTACCACTGCTGGCCGGGGTACACGCGCTGCAGATATTGCATCTCTGCCAGCATCGGTCCCAGATGTTCGGTGTGCAGCCCTTTTCGACCGCCGGTACGGTAAGCGGACTCGGACGGTACGCTCAGCGTCGCTTCGTTCAACCCGGCAAACACTTCCGCTTCCCACTCGTCGCGCAGGCTGCGCGGGTCGACGGCAATCCCGTCGGCGGCCAGAGCCAGATCAATCTCGTCGGCCTCGAACAGTTCGGCGGTAAAGCGCCACAGGTCGTTCACCGCCTGCTGCATTTTTTGCCCCGACACCTCGGTGCCGTTGCCCAGACGCTCCAGCCAGCCGCGGCTGAAGCGCAGGTGGTAGCGGGCTTCTTTGATGGATTTGGCGGCGATGGCGGCAAGCTGCGCGTCGCGGCTCTGGGTCAGACGGGTAAACAGCGCCACGTGCCAGGCGTCGATAAAGTACTGCCGGGCGATGGTGTCGGCGAAGTTGCCGTTCGGCTGTTCCACCAGCAGCAGATTGCTGAACTGGCGTTCGTCGCGCTGGAACGCCAGCGTATCTTCGTCCCCCGCCCCTTCCAGCTCGGCGGCGTAGGTTAAGAAGTTGCGCGCCTGCCCCAGCAGGTCGAGGCCGATATTGGCCAGCGCGAGGTCGATCTCCAGTTCCGGGGCATGACCACACCAGGCGCCCAGACGCTGAGAAAGCACCAGCCCGTTATCACCCAGGCGCAGAACATATTGCGTTAACGTTTTCATCCCTGCCTCACATGTGCTCAATGCCATCAGGGATGGTGTAGAACGTCGGATGGCGGTAGACCTTGCTTTCCGCCGGATCGAAGAACTCACCGCGCTCTTCCGGCTGCGAGGCGACGATTTCGCTCGCCTTCACCACCCAGATGGAGCAGCCTTCGCTGCGGCGGGTGTAGGCATCGCGGGCGTTTTCCAGCGCCATGCGGTCATCGGCGGCATGCAGGCTGCCCACGTGACGGTGGGATAAACCCTGTTTGCTGCGGACAAAAACTTCGTACAACGGCCAGTATGTTTTGCTCATCTTGATTCCCCTTACGCGACTTTGCGGGCGTGTTGTTTTTCTGCGTGCGCCAGTGCGGCTTCGCGCACCCACGTCCCCTCTTCCCAGGCTTTATTCTTGGCGGCCAGGCGTTCGTGATTACAGACCCCGCGACCGTTGATAACGTCGTCGAACTCCTGCCAGTCGATCTCACCAAAACGGTAGTGACCGCTTTCGGCGTCAAAGTGCAGATCCGGGTCCGGGACGGTCATGCCCAGCATTTCCACCTGCGGCACGGTGTTGTCGACAAAGCGCTGACGCAGCTCGTCGTTGCCAAAACGTTTGATCTTCCAGGCCAGGCTGCGGGCGCTGTTCGGCGAGTTGTCGTCGTTCGGGCCAAACATCATCAGGGCTGGCCACCAGAAGCGGTTGATGGCGTCCTGCAACATCTGGCGCTGGGCTTCGCTGCCCTGGGCCAGCGCCATGCAGGCTTCAAAGCCCTGACGCTGGTGGAAGCTCTCTTCCTTACAGATCTTCACCATCGCCCGGGCATAGGGGCCGTAGGAGGTACGGCACAGCGCCACCTGGTTAACGATGGCCGCGCCATCCACCAGCCAGCCGATCACGCCGATATCCGCCCAGCTCAGGGTCGGGTAGTTAAAGATGGAGGAGTACTTCATCTTGCCGTCGAGCATCTTCTGGTAGATGTCTTCCCGCGCGCAGCCCAGCGTTTCCGCCGCGCTGTAGAGGTAGAGGCCGTGCCCGGCTTCGTCCTGCACTTTCGCCAGCAGGATGGCCTTGCGGCGCAGCGTCGGGGCGCGGGTGATCCAGTTACCTTCCGGCAGCATGCCGACAATTTCGGAGTGTGCATGCTGGCCGATCTGGCGGATCAGCGTCTTACGGTACGCGTCAGGCATCCAGTCCTGGGGCTCGATGGCCGTCTCTTGCGCGATGCGCTGCTCAAAGCGTTGTTCTTCCGTCACGTCATCACCCTTTTGATTCGTTTAACTGGTAATTCGTGTTCAATGATGAATCACGTTGTTTAATAAAAGTTACACAAAGGTTAATGATAAACCCAAGATCCCTTTGTCTGTTTTGTGATGAGGCTCGCAAGACATTTCTGAAGCCCAGGCATAGCGCGGCCTGCGCCACTGAAGAAGATATAGCGAGATCACAATGTTAATAAATCATTAACAAGAAACTTGCTTTTTATGATTCACAAATGAACTATCTATAGTGAAATCACGAACCATCTGGAGAGAAAGATGCAGCAGTTAGCCAGCTTCTTATCCGGCACCTGGCAGTCTGGCCGGGGCCGTGAGCGCACCATTCAACACGCCATCAGCGGTGAATCCCTCTGGTCCGTTACCAGCGAAGGGCTGGACATGGCCGCCGCGCGTCGCTACGCCATCGAGAAAGGCGGCGAAGCGCTTCACGCCATGACCTTCATTGAGCGCGCCGCAATGCTGAAAGCGGTGGCTAAACATCTGTTGAGTCAGAAAGAGACGTTCTATGCCCTGTCGGCACAAACCGGGGCGACCCGCGCCGACAGCTGGGTGGATATCGAAGGCGGGATCGGCACCCTGTTTACCTTTGCCAGCCTCGGCAGCCGCGAGCTGCCGGACGATACCCTGTGGCCAGAAGATGAGCTGATCCCGCTCTCAAAAGAGGGCGGATTTGCCGCGCGCCACGTCCTGACCTCCAAATCGGGCGTTGCGGTGCACATCAACGCCTTTAACTTCCCCTGCTGGGGGATGCTGGAAAAACTGGCTCCAACCTGGCTGGCCGGGATGCCTGCGATAATCAAACCGGCCACCGCCACCGCCCAGGTAACTCAGGCGATGGTGAAAGCCATCGTCGACAGCGGACTGGTGCCGGACGGCGCTATTAGCCTGATTTGCGGCGGTGCGGGGGATCTGCTGGACCAGCTCGACCATCAGGACGTGGTGACCTTTACCGGCTCTGCCGTTACCGGCCAGTCGCTGCGCGTGCACCCGAACATCGTCGCGAAATCCATTCCATTCACCATGGAAGCCGACTCCCTGAACTGCTGCGTGCTGGGGGATGACGTCACCCCGGAGCAGCCGGAGTTTGCGCTGTTTATCCGCGAAGTGGTGCGGGAGATGACCGCCAAAGCCGGGCAGAAATGTACCGCTATCCGCCGCATCATCGTGCCGCAGGCGCAGGTGGAGGCCGTCAGCCAGGCGCTGATCGCCCGTCTCGAGAAAGTGGCGGTTGGCGATCCGGCGCAGGAAGGGATCAAAATGGGTGCCCTGGTCAACGCCGATCAGCGTGCCGACGTGCAGGAGAAAGTGGATGCGCTGGTAAGCGCAGGCTGCCAGGCGCTGTTGGGCGGTAAAGCCGACCTGACTGCCGCCGGAGCCTTCTTCCCGCCGACGCTGCTGTTCTGCCCGCAGCCGGACGAAACCCCGGCGGTTCACGCCACCGAAGCCTTCGGCCCGGTCGCGACCCTGATGCCGTATCAGTCCCGGGAACACGCCATGGCTCTGGCCCGCGCCGGTGAAGGCAGCCTCGCCGGGACGCTGGTCACCGCCGATCTGCGTCTGGCGCGACAGTTTATCGCCGGGGCCGCCCGCGCCCACGGTCGTATCCAGATCCTCAACGAAGAGTCGGCCAAAGAGTCCACCGGCCACGGTTCGCCGCTGCCGCAGCTGGTGCACGGCGGTCCGGGGCGCGCGGGTGGCGGCGAAGAGCTGGGCGGCCTGCGGGCGGTGAAACACTATCTGCAGCGCACCGCCATTCAGGGCAGCCCAAGCATGCTTGCCGCCATCAGCCAGCAGTGGGTGCGCGGGGCCCAGGTGCAGGAGGATCGGGTCCATCCGTTCCGTAAATACTTCGAGGAGCTGCAGCCGGGCGACAGCCTGCTGACCCCGCGCCGCACCCTGACCGAGACCGATATCGTTAACTTTGCCTGCCTGAGCGGGGATCATTTCTACGCCCACATGGACAAGATTGGTGCGGCGGAGTCAATCTTCGGCGAGCGCGTGGTGCACGGTTACTTCCTGATCTCCGCCGCGGCGGGGCTGTTCGTCGACGCGGGCGTCGGGCCGGTGATCGCCAACTACGGTATGGAGAACCTGCGCTTTATCGAGCCGGTGAAGCCGGGCGACACCATCCAGGTGCGTCTGACCTGCAAGCGCAAGACGCTGAAGAAACAGCGCACGGCGGAAGAGAAACCGACCGGCGTGGTGGAATGGGCGGTTGAGATCTTTAACCAGCACCAGCAGCCGGTGGCGCTCTACTCCATCCTGACCCTCGTCTCACGTCAGCACGGAGATTTCGACGCCTGACCCCCTCCCTCCGGGTAACGTCGCGCACGTTACCCGGCTTCTGGCACATCTGACAAAACATCTGGCAAATGCAGGCAAACACTACGCACAGCGATATTGCTATGTTGGCAATGACTAAACCGCGCGCAGAACAGCGGTCCCGAGTGGATAACAACACATACAACAGAGGTTAATCATGGGAAGCTCCTCAATTTTTTCTCCACGTAAAACGGTGCTGGCGTTGGCCGTTGCTTGTCTCTTTTCCGGTCAGGTGCTGGCTCACGGTGGTGAAGCACACATGGTCGAGATGGATAAAACCCTGACCGACTTTGGCGCGGATGTGCAGTGGGATGACTATGCCCAGATGTACACCATCAGCAAAGACGGAGCCTTCATCAAAGTGAAGCCGGGCGCAACGACCGCCATCGTCAACGGCAAGCCGCTCACCCTGCAGGTGCCGGTGGTGATGAAAGAAAACAAGGCCTGGATCTCCGATACCTTTGTCAACGATGTGTTCCAGTCCGGTCTTGATCAGACCTTCCAGGTTGAAAAGACCCCGCACCCGCTGAATGCCCTCTCCGCGGATGAGATCAAACAGGCCGTCGAGATTGTGAAAGCCTCGCCGGACTTTAAACCGAACACCCGCTTTACCCAGATCGCCCTCGCCGAGCCGGAAAAAGCCAAAGTGTGGGATTTCGTGCTGAACGGTACGGCGGTGGATGCGCCGCGGCAGGCCAATATCACCATGCTGGACGGCAAATTTATTATCGAAGCCCTGGTGGATCTGAAGGATAAGAAAATCCTGCACTGGGAGCCGATCAAGGACGCCCACGGCATGGTGCTGCTGGATGACTTTATGGCGGTGCAGAACATCGTGACCTCCAGCCAGGAGTATGCCGACGCCCTGAAAAAACGCGGCATCAACGACCCGAAAAAGGTGATGGCCACCCCGCTGACCGTCGGCTTCTTTGACGGTAAAGATGGCCTGAAGCAGGAAGACAGGCTGCTGAAAGTGGTGAGCTACCTGGATACGGGCGACGGCAACTACTGGGCGCATCCGATTGAAAACCTGGTGGCGGTTGTCGACCTGGTTGAGAAGAAGATCGTCAAAATTGAAGAAGGCGCAATTGTGCCGGTGCCGATGCAGTCCCGTCCTTATGATGGCCGCGACCGCGAGCCGGTAGAGCATAAACCGCTGGAGATCGTGGAGCCAGAGGGCAAGAACTACACCATTACCGGCAATATGATCCACTGGCAGAACTGGGACTTCCACCTGAGCCTGGATTCCCGCGTCGGGCCGATCATCTCCACCGTCACCTTTAACGATAACGGCAAAAAACGCCAGGTGATGTACGAAGGTTCGCTGGGTGGGATGATCGTCCCTTACGGCGACCCGGACGTGGGCTGGTACTTCAAGGCGTATCTGGATTCCGGCGACTACGGCATGGGCACCCTGACCTCTCCGCTGGTGCGCGGCAAAGATGTGCCGTCCAACGCCGTGCTGCTGAATCAGACCATCCCCGACTACACCGGTGCGCCGATGGAGATCCCGCGGGCCATGGCGATTTTCGAACGCTACGCCGGGCCGGAGTATAAGCACCAGGAGATGAACCAGCCGAACGTCAGCACCGAGCGTCGTGAACTGGTGGTGCGCTGGATCAGCACCGTGGGGAACTACGACTACATCTTCGACTGGATCTTCCACGAAAACGGCACCATCGGCATCGATGCCGGGGCGACCGGTATCGAAGCGGTGAAAGGCGTGATGGCGAAAACCATGCACGATCCGAGCGCCAAAGACGATACCAGGTACGGGACGCTGATCGACCACAACATCGTCGGCACTACCCACCAGCACATCTACAACTTCCGTCTGGATCTGGACGTGGATGGCACCAACAACACCCTGGTGGCGATGGATCCGGAAGTGAAGCCGAACACCGCTGGCGGCCCGCGTACCAGTACCATGCAGATCAACCAGTACAACATCGACAGCGAGCAGCAGGCGGCGCAGAAATTTGACCCGGGCACCATTCGTCTGCTGAGCAACACCAGCAAAGAGAACCGCATGGGCAACCCGGTCTCTTACCAGATCATCCCGTACGCGGGCGGCACACACCCGGTAGCCACCGGCGCGAAATTCGCCCCGGACGAGTGGATCTATCACCGCCTGAGCTTTATGGATAAACAGCTGTGGGTGACCCGCTACCATCCAAACGAGATGTACCCGGAAGGGAAATTCCCGAACCGCTCCACCAAAGATCAGGGGCTGGGGCAGTTCAGCAAGGATAACGAGTCGCTGAATAACCAGGATGACGTGGTGTGGATGACCACCGGCACCACACACGTGGCGCGAGCGGAAGAGTGGCCGATCATGCCAACCGAATGGGTGCATACCCTGCTCAAACCGTGGAACTTCTTCGACGAGACACCGTCGTTAGGTAAGAAGAAAGAGGCGCAGTGAGTCAGTGTAAAAGGCCGGGCGAATGCCCGGTTTTTTTTGCCCGTTAATGACTTGCCGATCGGCTTATCGTGCTTATAGTGAGTATTATCTTTTGCTTTTTTTTGGGTTAAGCATTGTTACGTCGAAAATCTTCAAGCCTTCGGACAGAACCTTTTTCACGCAGGGACATGGTCACGCGCGGGCTAATCATCAGCATTCCCTGGCTGGCGCTGGTTAACATCACCTTTGCCCTGCTGGTTCTGTTGCGAAACTGGCTATTCAGCGACATCGACCGTCTTTACGAGGTCGGCACGGCCCGTGCCGCGACGATAGATCTGCTAATGCTGACGGTAATCGTCCTGTTTAGCCTCTCCCTGCTGCTGGTCTGGCGCAAAAAGCGGGGGCTGAGTCTGCTGTTGCTGCTGGCGGGGCTGATCTGGTCCTTCTGTAGCGTCTGGTTTATCGCCAATCTGCAATTGCCGTTCGCCTGGCCGCTCTGCACCACTCTCCTGATGACCTCTCTGGCCGCGCTCTATTTTTATCCCGTCGGGCTTGTCTGCTATGCACTGCCGCTGTGGATCGCGATGCCCGTTGCAAGCGTGATGCTGAACCAGGGCGTCAGTCTGCGCTTTCTGGTGGTGTGGCTTATCTTTACGGGGATCCTGGTCTACGGACGGTTTATTTTACTGCGCTGGTTTGACGAGGCCTGGCTGCGCCATCAGCAGAATCAGGCGCTGATTGCCCGCCTGGACGCTCTGGCGCATCAGGACCCACTCACCGGCACCGCCAACCGCCGGGCGATGGAGGCGGTGCTGGAAAACGCCGCCGAACAGGATAAAGGTTTTGCGCTGATCATGCTCGATGTGGATCAGTTCAAGCGCTACAACGATTTTTACGGGCATCAGGCCGGGGATGAATGTCTGGCGGCGGTGGCGCTGGCGCTAAAAAAAGTGGTGCGCAGCCCGGACGATGTGGTGTCGCGCTACGGTGGCGAGGAGTTTCTGCTGATCCTGTTTGATGCGACGGAAAAAGTTGCGGAACGGGTGGCAGCGCGCATTCAGGAGAGTCTGCGCGCCGCGGCAATTCCGCATGCCGCCTCAACGGTCAGCGACAGCGTCACGGTCAGCATGGGGATCGCTTCGATGACCGTTGGTCAAACGGCCAGCGAGGTGATTGCCCAGGCCGACGCCGCGCTGTACCGGGCGAAAAATGCAGGACGAAACCGCTGGTCCTGCTAAGGGTGCGGATTTTTGGTTCGGTGCGGTTTGGTGTCGGGTGGCGGCTGCGCCTTACCCGACCTACGGGGCGGTAAACCGGCCAGACCGTAGGCCCGTGCAAGCGCAGCGCCGCCGGGCGTTAGTACCGCACGCACACTGATTTGGTTTCACACCAGCCGTCCAGCCAGTCAGGGCCGAAATCACGCCCTGTGCCGGACTGCTTCATGCCGCCGAACGGCAGGTTGGCGTCGATCAGGGTATGGCTGTTCACCCATACGGTGCCGGCCTGCAGGCGGTCGGTGTACTCCAGCGCTTTGCTGATGTTTTGCGTCCAGACGCTGGCGGTCAGACCGTATTCGGTATCGTTCGCCAGACGTAATGCCTCTTCGCCGTCGGCGACGCGCACCAGGTTCACCACCGGGCCAAACACCTCTTCGCGGGTCAGGCGCAGGCTGGCGTCCGGGTTCACCACCAGCGTTGGCGAGACATAGTAACCCTGGTCGTTGGGACCACGATTGCCGGTAATCAACTCCGCCTGACGCGACTGGGCCTCGTCGAGGAAGGTTTGCACCTTGTCACAGTGGGCGCGGGAAACCAGCGGGTTAATGTGCGCCTCCTGGGACATCCCCGGCCCGACGCTCAGGGATTTCACCGCCTGCTCAAAACCGCTCACCACGGTATCAAACAGCGGCGCTTCGATGTAAATGCGCGAGCTGGCGGCGCACACCTGCCCCTGGTTGAGGAAGCTGCCGGTCATCAGCCCTTCGATCACCCATGACGGATCGGCATCCTTCAGCACGATGGCCGGGTTTTTACCGCCCAGCTCCAGGGTTACGCCCATCAGGCGGTCGGCAGCGGAGCGCGCGATCTGCTTGCCAGTGGCGGTCGAGCCGGTAAAGCTCACTTTGGCGATATGCGGATGGTTAGTCAGCGCCGCGCCACACACCGCACCGCTGCCGGTGACCACGTTAAAGACGCCGTCCGGGATCCCGGCTTCACTTGCCAGTTCCGCCACGCGCAACAGGGTCAGCGGCGTGGTTTCGGACGGTTTGATCACGATAGAGCAGCCTGCCGCCAGGGCGGGCATCACCTTCCACATGCCGATCAGCAGCGGGAAGTTCCACGGCACGATCCCGGCCACCACGCCAATCGGCTCTTTGCGGGTCCAGGCCTGGTAGCGAGCCCCCTGCGGCATCGGAATGGAGAGATCCAGCGTCTTACCGGAAATTTTTGTCGTCAGCCCGGCGGTGTAGCGCATCCAGTTCAGGGTGCAGCCTACTTCAAATGCGCGGGAGATGTTAATGGATTTGCCCTGCTCGAGGGTTTCAAGCTGGGCCAGCTCCTCGGTGTGCTGCTCCACCAGATCGGCGAAGCGCAGCAGAATACGTTCACGCTCAGCGGGCAGTTTGCCACACCAACTGCGGGCCACGAAGGCGCGCCAGCCGGACATCACCGCCCGGTCGACATCCTGCGCACTGGCATCGGCCGTGGAGGCAATCACCTGCCCGGTTGCCGGGTTATAGATATCCAGACGCTTTTCGCTGTCGGAAGCGGACGATTGTCCCTCAATCCAGAGGCCGTGCTGGCGATCCAGAAATTGCTGCACGCTGTGCAGTACTGCGACCTGTGTATCAGACATAGCGATTCCTTATTATTCGCAGGGTGTCATCGCAGTCTAAGATGGGTTTCGGCAATGCGCTTTTATCTGTGTGACATTCGCTTTGTCGGCTGTGACAGGCTCCGCAAAACGCGACAATACTGCCGTTTCGCTCTCTTCCTCCGCCGGATTTTTTGCAGGATTTCGCCCCCTGTCACGGGCAATTAGAAACATAAATGCAACAATGTTTAAACATTCACGACGTAGCGGGTAACACATGCGTGCAAACGAAACGGACAATTATCAGCAGTGGCTGGCGCAGATAAACCAGGTTTGTGGGAGTTTTGCGGCCCGGCCAATGAGCGGCGAGTTTTACGGTGAGCTGGAATCGACCTGGACCGGTAACCTGAAGCTCAGCACCGTTACTGCTGGCGGCGTGAATCTGTTTCGTACCCGCCAGGAGATAAAAACCAGCAACGATGCCTGGTTCTACACCGTGTTTCAGCTGGAAGGTGAAGCCGGGCTGGAGCAGGACGATCGGCAGATTGTGCTGAACGCGGGGGATATCACCCTGATCGACGCCTCCCGCCCCTGCTCGATCTACTGGCCGGAGAAATCCCGTCAGATCTCACTCCTGCTGCCGCGCCAGATCCTGGAGCAGCACTTCCGTTTTCAGGAGGTGAGCTGCGCGCAGAAACTCTCCCGCAGCCTGCCTACCGTACAGCTCAGCTACCGTCTGCTGCAGGACAGCATGAACAACCCGGCACTGAGCGAGACCGAAAGCGAAGCCGCGCTGGAGGCGATGGTCTGCCTGCTGCGCCCGGTATTGCAGCAGCGTGAAGCCGTGCAGCCGCGCAAGGAGCGTCAGTTTACTCAGGTCCTGACCCTGATCGACGACCATATTCAGGCTGAACACCTGCGCCCGGAGTGGATTGCGGCGGAATGCGGGATGTCGGTACGCAGCCTGTACCGGATGTTTGCCGAGAAAGGGCTGGTGGTGGCGCAGTACATTAAGAATCGCCGTCTGGATCTGTGCGCACAGATGCTGCGCAGTGCCCGCGACGACGAAAAACTGGCGGGGATTGGCTACAGCTGGGGCTTTACCGACCATAGCCACTTCTCAACGGCGTTTAAGCAGCGCTTTGGGATTTCGCCGGGCGAATACCGCAAACGCCACCGCTGATCACTTCTGCATCCACTTGCCGTTGATCCCCTGCACGTACTCGCCGGGGCGGGCGCGTTGGACCAGTTTTGTCCCGGCCATTTTCGCCACTTCATCCACCGGAATGTTATTGCTGTCCGCCAGTTTCTGATAGCTGTCGGTGCGCGCCTTGTTGATCTGCTCAACCAGCGCCAGGGTTTCTCTGTCGTGACTGCGCGGGGCAATATACCCGCTCAGCGTCTCCCCGACGCGCCCCTCGGTGCGGGCCTCATTGAGGGTCAGCGCCAGCGCGGGCGCGCTGAGCAACAGGGTTAGCACAATCAGCGCAATGCGTTTTCTCATGGCGGCCTCAGAACAGATCGCTGCGCGATTTCAGCAGCGATTCCACGTCTTTATCCACTTTGATGTGGATTTCATGTTCAATTTTGACGTTCATGTTGATGGTGATCGGCTCCTTCGACGCCGCCACTTCGATCCTCGGCGTGCAGCCTGTGAGCGTCAAAATCACTATCGCGGTGAAGCCACCGGCCAGCTTTTTCATGGTTGTTCCTTACATTCCTTGCCTGTCGGACAGTGGTTATCCGGTAGTGCTGCGTGCTCCTCCAGCCAGGTCTGCAGCTTGTCGCCAAAACGCAGGCTGCGCCAGAGGGTAAACACGTTCTCCTGATGGGTGTAGTTGAGATTAACGGCCTGTGTCTGGCCCTCGACGCGGCTGGCGCCACGCAGGGTCGAGGCGAGGGTTAATTCACCCAGATTATCTAAATTGAGTTTCGTCCACGACTGCGAAATTTCCATATAGCGAAGCCAGTTAATCGCGCCCCCCGCCGCCCCGTTCTCTTTGACCAGCGCATCGGCGGTGTCTTTATCGAGACGCAGGGTCATGGGGCCAGCGTTGGTCAGCCAGCCATCTTTGATGATCCACCTGTCGTTGTCCAGCCATAAGGGCAGCGCCCCGCTGAACGGCCCGGAGAGGGCAAACTGTTTGGGATTAATCGCGCTAATCAGTTCGCTGGAGGAGATGTTCTGCACCCGCAGAAGCGCCGCATCGTGCTGGGGCATGCGCAGCTGCTGCAGGGCAACTTTGCCGCCCAGCAGATCGACGCTGACGTTGCTCAGCAGCAGCGGGTTCGCGTCGCTCCAGGGATAGTCGCCCTGCAGATCCGCAGTGATATTGCGGGCGGTGACCTGGTTTATCACTTCGCCAATGCGCAGCGTCACCGGGCCGTGGGTACCCAAGGACCAGGTGCTCTGGCCGAAGCGGAACGGCAGGACAAAATCGACGCCGTTGATTTTGTTGTCCGGCATCCAGACGCTGCCGCTTTTCAGCACCCCGTGACCACCGGCCTCAAAGCCCTGATCCGCCGCCGCAGAATAAGCCACCTGGGCATAGAGCTCGCCGTCCTTGAGGGTCATCTTCCAGTCCGGTGGGATCAGCGGCTGGAAGACGGTTAAGGACTGCTTCGGCCACCACGCCTGACCGCGCAGGCGCTCCCCGTCCCAGCGCCCGTTCAGCTGTACCGGGCCGATGGCCCGGGCATTGAGGGTGCCTTTATAGTTGAAAAACGTCGGATCGCTGCCGTCGACGCTGAATTTGATCGTCGAAGGCGGTAATACGCTGCCGCCGGTGAAGGTGGTTTCTCCGGCATCGAAGGACAACGCGCCGCTGAAGTGCGGCTTCGCCGGATCGCGCTGCCAGCGGATTGGGCTATCCAGCACCATGCGCGGCGCGCTGGCATGCATTGTGCCGTATTTCAGCTGGTCGAACCCGGTGGAAAGCTCGCTGAGCTCAATGACGCTGTCGCGCCACTCGCCCCTGCCTGCCACGTCCCAGCGGGCCTGCATCGGGGTGAAGTTGCCCTCGCCCCAGTATCGCCATTGCCACAGGCCGTTGTCCGGCAGGAAATCACTGGCCCGACCGTCGAGATGCAGGGTGAAATCCCCCATCTCCTGCTCATGGGCGCGCAAAATGGCCTGCAGACGCCCGTCGATGCCTTTACGGGTGAGCGCCACGCCAGCCAGCGGCCAGCGAACCTCGTCGATATTCAGGGAGTCGATAATCCGCCCCCGCGAGCGCAGCAGCGCCCCCGGTGCAAACGCCAGCCGGGGATCGGCGAGACTGCCGGTGAGCGTGGCGGGGAGCTTCGCGTAGAGCGTCAGGTCGTTCTGTTTGGCAATGCCGGTGAGCTGCATCGGCATTGAGCTGTCATCCATGCTGAGCTTGCCGGGGCCAAAGGTCAGCACCGCATTGCCCTTCCCGGCGTCGCCCTGGGTGAGCACGTTCATCCGCCCGCTGATCGCGGCGTTCTCCGTCCCCTGCTGCCAGTTGTCGATCTTAATCCCCAGCCGTCCGCTGAGCGGAATGCCGGCCTGATCCCAGCGCCAGCGCCCGTCGCTGATGGTGAGCTGTTCCGGAGTGATCTGCCAGGGAAGATCCAGCAGCGGCTCGCCGCTCTCCCGGGCAATCATCACCAGCTGGCCCTGATTGTCCTGCCACGTCAGTTCGCCATCCACAAGCGTTGGGATCTGCGGCACCGAGAAGGTCGCCACCGTATGCCCCTGCACCGGCAGGCCATCCGGCACCAGCGGCAGGGTAAATTCCCCCACCAGTTTTACCGGCTGGGGATTATCGGGAAGATGAAGCGTGACGTCGGTGACGGTCAGGGAACGCCCGCGTAGTTTTCCCCGCAGGCTAAACTTATCGCCGTGGTAGACAATTTCCTGCAGCGACGGCGTCAGCGAAGCGGTGAGTTTCCCCTCCCACGCCTGCCAGGGAGAGAGCGTCAGACGGTCGATGGTCAGCCAGGTGTTGGGCAGCAGGGATTGCCATTCGGCCAGAGTCCTCGGTGCGGCGGGCGAAGGCTCGCTGGCGGGGATTTTACTCAGGCAGGCGCTGTTGAGATCCAGCGCGCCGATATTGATTTTCCAGCGGCTGGGGTGGCTGAGGGTGGCATCTTCGACGCGGGCAATTTCGCAGTCATCCACCAGATAGCGCAGATCGGAGATCACCAGCGCGTTGCGGGTTAAGCGCGGGCTTTTCTCAAAGGCGATGCGGGTCCCGGCTGGCAGCCAGATCCCGGCGAGCGTTGGCACCCACTGCGCAAGGGTCAGCAGCAGCGTTAACGGCAAAAGAATGATAAGCAGCAGTAGCGCTATCGCGGCTTTGTATGTACCCCTCATGGGCAGTTAATATCCTGATTTAGCGAAAAAATTAGCCGACAGTGCCGAATATTGTGGCATGTTTAGCCCGCCAGTTGAAGCGAACGCCATTTTTAAGGATAGTTGCTACAAAATTATTCAGAGAACTTATTGAATTCAATAATATTTTATAAATTGTAAGATTATTTTAATCATGCTAACGTAATTGAAAACTCACTGGAGAAAGTCTTATGAAACTCGCTGTATACAGTACAAAGCAATACGACAAAAAGTATCTGCAGCATGTTAACGAGGAGTATGGCTTCGAACTTGAATTTTTCGACTTTCTGCTTAACGAAAAAACCGCCAAAACCGCACATGGTTTTGATGCGGTCTGTATTTTCGTTAACGATGACGGCAGTCGTCCAGTGCTGGAAGAGCTGAAAAAACAGGGTGTGAAGTACATCGCTCTGCGCTGCGCGGGCTTCAACAACGTGGATCTGGATGCGGCGAAAGAGCTGGGTCTGCAGGTGGTGCGCGTTCCGGCCTATTCGCCGGAAGCGGTGGCGGAACATGCTATCGGCCTGATGATGTCCTTAAACCGTCGTATTCACCGTGCTTATCAACGCACCCGTGACGCGAACTTCTCTCTGGAAGGTCTGACCGGGTTTACCATGTATGGCAAAACTGCCGGGGTGATCGGCACCGGTAAAATCGGCGTGGCGGCACTGCGGATCCTGAAAGGATTTGGTATGCGTCTGCTGGCGTTTGACCCGTACCCAAGCGCCGCCGCGCTGGAACTGGGCGTGGAGTATGTCGACCTGCCGACCCTGTACGCGGAATCTGACGTGATCTCCCTGCACTGTCCGCTCACCGCAGACAACTACCATCTGCTGAACCAGAGCGCCTTCGACCAGATGAAAGATGGTGTGATGATCGTCAACACCAGCCGCGGTGGTCTTGTTGATTCTCAGGCCGCCATCGAAGCCCTGAAAACCCAAAAAATCGGCGCGCTGGGGATGGACGTTTACGAAAACGAGCGCGATCTGTTCTTTGAAGATAAGTCTAACGACGTTATTCAGGATGACGTGTTCCGCCGCCTGTCCGCCTGTCACAACGTGCTGTTCACCGGCCACCAGGCGTTCCTGACCGCCGAGGCGCTGATCAGCATTTCCGAGACCACGCTGGGCAACTTGAGCCAGCTGGAGAAAGGCGAGAAGAGTCCGAACGCGTTGTTTTAAGTAACACTTTTTTTCTAACAGCAATGAGGACGCTTAAGAAGAAAAAATGGCTTAAAGCGACTCCCTGGTCCGGCTGAAAATCGCCGAAGCGTTTCCGAAAGGCCGGGGCGAGGCGCAGGGATGCGCCGAGAGGGCACAGCCTGCAGGGATGCAGGCTGGTGCCCGACCCGAAAGCCTGAAGGAATAAGCTGAGGGCACCGCGAAGCGGCGATTTTCTTTGCCGGGAGCCGGGATTGTAAAGGGGGCGCGATAGCCCCCTTTACACGTTCACGGGTGACGGGGCTGACAGAGAAGTGCGGTACGTAAGGTGAACGGAACCACCACCTCAGTCGCACGTTCCCCCTCACCCCAGCCCTCTCCCCAAAGAGGAGAGGGAGCAGACCGTGCGGCATGTTCCCCTCACCCCAGCCCTCTCCCCAAAGAGGAGAGGGAGCAGACCGTGCGGCATGTTCCCCTCACCCCAGCCCTCTCCTCAAAGGGGAGAGGGCGCAGACCGTGCGGCATGTTCCCCTCACCCCAGCCCTCTCCCCAAAGAGGAGAGGGAGCAGACCGTGCGGCATGTTCCCCCTCACCCCAGCCCTCTCCTCAAAGGGGAGAGGGCGCAGACCGTGCGGCATTTTCCCCTCACCCTAACCCTCTCCCCAAAGGGAAGAGGGAATAAACCCCGCCCCACTTTCAGATTAACCCGCAAGACAATCCCATCCACCGCAATACACTATCCATTAGCTATTTACGCAGTGAATATACCGAGAAGAAACATGAAAACGCTCGTCGCAGTAACACTCCTCAGCATGGCGCTGACAGGCTGTGTCAATCCAGGGAAAGCCTCTGTACAGGAAGAACAACTCCAGCAGCACCGCTTCGTGCTGCAAAGCATCAACGGCACCGCCATAGCCCCGGTCGCCACGCCGCCGGAAATCACGTTTGGCGAAAAAATGGCGGTCTCAGGGGTGATGTGCAACCGCTTCAGCGGCCAGGGCAAGCTGTCTGATGGCGAGCTTAAGGTTAAGGAACTCGCCATGACGCGTAAACTGTGTACCGAGCCACAGCTTAACGAACTGGATCACGCCATTGGAACGATGCTGCGCAGCGGTACGCAGGTCGATCTGACGGAAGATGTGTTAACCCTGGCGACGGCCGAGTCGACGCTGGTGTTTAAACGCGCAGAGTAATCAGTAACTTCCGCACGAACCTACGGCAAGCGACTGTTCACTGCAGCGTTTGCCGTTAGGCAGCGCACACATGCCGATGGCGGAACCATCCAGCTGACGCGCAACGGACAGCGAGCCGCCAATCATCGCACAATTGGCCTCTCCTGAACTGGACATCGCCGCCCTCATCCCCGGCGCGACGTGCGCGGCAGTTGCCTGCTGAACAGGTTCATTGCTACAGGCCGACAGTAACAAAGCGGCACACCCAACCCAAAATGCTGCGCGCATAATCTCTCCCCTCGTTGAATTGCAAAACCTATGCATAATAGGCACCCCACGCCCTGCCGTCGAGAGCCGAAGCGCGGTTTTATGCGCTGTGAAAACAATTGCAGATTAATTTCAGGCAAAAGTTTGATCAAACCATTGATGGCGTTAATGAGCAGGACACAAAAGCGAAAATCGTTTCAGCGCCCCTTTGCTAAACTTAAAAGATAACTACAGGCCCCGTCGAAGCGTCACGGGTCCCTCTTTTCTTTGCGCAATGTAAGGGTGTCATATGCAAACTATTGACGGTAATGGCGCAGTCGCGTCCGTCGCGTTTCGCACCAGTGAAGTGATCGCCATCTACCCCATTACACCCAGCTCAACCATGGCGGAACAGGCCGACGCCTGGGCCGGGAACGGGCTGAAAAACGTCTGGGGTGATACGCCTCGCGTGGTGGAAATGCAGTCGGAGGCCGGGGCGATTGCCACCGTCCACGGCGCGCTGCAGACCGGGGCGTTGTCCACCTCGTTTACCTCGTCCCAGGGGCTGCTGCTGATGATCCCGACGCTGTATAAGCTCGCGGGACAACTCACCCCTTTCGTGCTCCACGTCGCGGCTCGCACCATCGCCACCCATGCGCTGTCGATTTTTGGCGATCACTCCGACGTGATGGCCGTCCGCCAGACCGGTTGCGCCCTGCTCTGCTCCGGCAGCGTGCAGGAGGCGCAGGATATGGCGCTGATCTCCCACATGGCGACGCTGAAAAGCCGCGTGCCGTTTATTCATTTCTTCGACGGTTTCCGCACCTCCCACGAGATTAACAAGATCAAGTCGATCGCCGATGACACGATCTTAAAGCTGCTGCCTCAGACGGAGATTGACGCCCACCGCGCCCGCGCGCTGAACCCGGAACACCCGGTGATCCGCGGCACCTCCGCCAACCCGGACACCTACTTCCAGTCCCGCGAGGCGACCAACCCGTGGTACGACGCGGTGTATGACCATGTGGACCAGGCGATGGCCGACTTTGCCGCTGAAACCGGGCGCGAGTACAAGCCGTTTGAGTTTTACGGCCATCCGCAGGCGGAACGCGTCATTGTGATCATGGGCTCTGCCATCGGCACCTGTGAAGAGGTGGTGGATGAGCTGCTGCGCCGGGGCGAAAAAGTGGGCGTGCTGAAGGTGCGTCTCTATCGTCCGTTCTCGGCAAAACATCTGCTGGCGGCGCTGCCGGAAAGCGCGCGGTCGGTAGCGGTGCTGGATCGCACCAAAGAGCCCGGTGCTCAGGCCGAGCCGCTCTATCTGGACGTGATGACCGCCCTGGCGGAAGCCTTTAACAGCGGCGAGCGCGAGACGTTGCCGCGGGTGATTGGCGGGCGCTATGGCCTGTCGTCGAAAGAGTTTGGTCCGGACTGCGTGCTGGCCATCTTTAACGAACTGAGCGCCGCGAAGCCGAAGCCGCGCTTTACCGTCGGCATCTATGACGATGTCACCAATTTGTCCCTGTCGCTGCCGGAAAACACCCTGCCGTCAACCGCGAAGCTGGAAGCGCTCTTTTACGGGCTGGGCAGCGACGGCAGTGTGTCGGCGACCAAAAACAACATCAAGATCATCGGTAACTCCACGCCGTGGTATGCCCAGGGCTATTTCGTCTATGACTCGAAAAAAGCCGGCGGGCTGACGGTTTCTCACCTGCGCGTCAGCGAACAGCCGATCCGCTCGGCGTATCTGGTATCGCAGGCCGATTTTGTCGGCTGCCACCAGCTGCAGTTTATCGACAAATACCAGATGGCCGAGCGCCTGAAACCGGGCGGGATTTTCCTGCTGAATACGCCGTACAGCGCCGATGAGGTGTGGGCGCGCCTGCCGCAGGAAGTGCAGGCGGTGCTGAACCAGAAAAAAGCGAAGTTCTATGTCGTTAACGCCGCCAGAATCGCCCGCGAATGCGGCCTGGCGGCGCGTATTAATACCGTGATGCAGATGGCGTTTTTCCATCTGACCCATATTCTGCCGGGCGACAGCGCGCTGATCGAGCTCCAGGGCGCGATTGCCAAAAGCTACAGCAGCAAAGGCCAGGAGCTGGTGGAGCGCAACTGGCAGGCCCTGGCGCTGGCGCGGGAGTCGCTGGCGGAAGTGCCGCTGCAGCCGGTAAATGCCCACAGCCCGAACCGCCCGCCGGTGGTGTCGGACGCGGCGCCGGACTTTGTCAAAACCGTGACCGCCGCGATGCTGGCCGGTCTGGGCGATGCCCTGCCCGTCTCTGCCCTGCCGCCGGACGGCACCTGGCCGATGGGCACTACCCGTTGGGAAAAACGCAATATCGCCGAGGCGATCCCGATCTGGAAAGAGGAGCTGTGCACCCAGTGTAACCACTGTGTGGCGGCCTGCCCGCACTCGGCCATTCGCGCCAAAGTGGTATCACCGGAGGCGATGGAGAACGCCCCGGCCAGCCTGCACTCGCTGGATGTAAAATCCCGCGACATGCGCGGGCAGAAATACGTCCTACAGGTGGCGCCGGAGGACTGCACCGGCTGTAACCTTTGCGTGGAGGTCTGCCCGGCGAAAGACCGACAGAACCCGGAGATCAAGGCCATCAACATGATGTCGCGCCTTGAGCATGTGGAAGAGGAGAAAGTGAATTACGACTTCTTCCTCGATCTGCCGGAGATCGATCGCAACAGCCTGGAGCGCATCGATATCCGAACTTCGCAGCTGATCACCCCGCTGTTCGAATACTCCGGGGCCTGCTCCGGCTGCGGCGAGACGCCGTACATCAAGCTGCTGACCCAGTTGTACGGCGACCGGATGTTGATCGCCAACGCCACCGGCTGTTCGTCGATCTACGGCGGTAACCTGCCGTCAACGCCATACACCACCGACGCCAACGGCCGTGGTCCGGCGTGGGCGAACTCGTTGTTCGAAGATAACGCCGAGTTTGGGCTGGGCTTCCGCCTGACGGTGGATCAGCACCGTGTGCGGGTGATGCGTCTGCTGGAGCAGTTTGCCGATAAGATCCCGGCGGAGCTGAACACCGCCCTGCACAGCGAGGCGACGCCGGACGTGCGCCGTCAGCAGGTGGCCGAGCTGCGCCAGGCGCTGGTCGGGGTGGACGGTGCGGAGCAGCTGTTAACCGATGCCGATGCGCTGGTCGAGAAGTCAATCTGGCTGATTGGCGGCGACGGCTGGGCGTATGACATCGGCTTTGGCGGCCTGGATCATGTCCTGAGCCTCACCGAGAACGTCAATATTCTGGTGCTGGATACCCAGTGTTACTCCAATACCGGCGGTCAGGCATCGAAGGCGACGCCGCTGGGCGCAGTGACCAAGTTTGGCGAACACGGCAAACGCAAGGCGCGTAAAGATCTGGGCGTCAGCATGATGATGTACGGTCATGTTTATGTGGCGCAGATCTCGCTGGGTGCGCAGCTGAACCAGACGGTGAAAGCGATTCAGGAGGCGGAGGCCTACCCTGGCCCGTCGCTGATCATCGCCTACAGTCCTTGCGAAGAGCATGGCTACGATCTGGCGCTCAGCCACGATCAGATGCGCCAGCTGACCGCTACGGGCTTCTGGCCGCTGTACCGCTTTGACCCGCGTCGCGCCGATGAGGGCAAACTGCCGCTGGCGCTGGATTCTCGCCCACCGTCAGATGCGCTGGCAGAAACGCTAATGCAGGAACAGCGGTTCCGTCGGCTCAATGCCCAGCAGCCTGACGTGGCAGAGCAGCTGTGGAAAGATGCCGCTGCGGATCTGCAAAAACGCTACGACTTCCTGGCGCAGATGGCCGGGAAAGCCGAAAAATCGGCCAGCGAATAACACGTTCAAGCCCGGCATGTCCGGGCTTTTTTACGCATAAAAAAGGCCCGCCAGAATGTTCAGGCGGGCCGCTTCCATTTATGAATAAATAACAGTTCAGCTATTTAAACCTTATTTGTTCATTGATCAGAAAAATTTACTACAGGCATATAACGGGGAAAGTGTACTGATTTCTACCGGGAAAAAGTAATTTTTATTTCATATGATTTTATTAAATACATTCACCAGAATTATGACTATTTCCCCGGCAGTATTTTCTTTAGATTTTACTCACCTGGTAACAATTATGTTTTATCGCCTGGCGAGAGAGTGATTTAGCATGAGACCACTTTCCAGCGCAGGAAGTTCCATGGAAAGTTTAAAAATATTTAAAATATAAAAACAGCATAAGGGTTAGTCATCATGCAAAGAAAAGTACTGGCTCTGATGATCCCAGCCCTGTTAATGGCTGGCGCAGCACATGCAGCAGAAATTTATAACAAAGACGGCAATAAATTAGATCTGTACGGTAAAGTGGATGGCCTGCATTATTTCTCCGACAACAGCAGCGCTGACGGTGACCAGACATATGTCCGTCTCGGCTTTAAAGGTGAAACCCAGATCAACGATATGCTCACCGGCTACGGCCAGTGGGAATATAACGTTCAGGCAAATAACACCGAAAGTTCTGGCAACCAGTCCTGGACCCGTCTGGCGTTTGCCGGTCTGAAATTTGGCGACTACGGTTCATTCGATTACGGCCGTAACTACGGCGTACTGTACGACGTGGAAGGCTGGACCGATATGCTGCCTGAGTTCGGCGGCGACTCTTACACCAATGCCGATAACTTCATGACCGGTCGTGCCAACGGCGTGGCGACCTACCGTAACAGCGATTTCTTCGGCATGGTTGAAGGCCTGAACTTCGCTCTGCAGTATCAGGGCAACAACGAAGGTTCCGGCAACGGTAACGAAGGCACCAACAACGGTCGTGACGTGCGTCATGAGAACGGTGACGGCTTCGGTATCTCCACCTCTTACGACTTCGGCATGGGCATCAGCGCAGCAGCGGCATACGCCTCTTCTGACCGTACCAACGACCAGGTGAGCAACACCACCGCAGGCGGCGACAAAGCTGACGCCTGGACTACAGGTCTGAAATACGACGCCAACAACATCTACCTGGCGGCCATGTACTCCGAAACCCGTAACATGACCCCGTACGGCGACAACGAGCACGCGGTAGCTAACAAAACGCAGAACTTCGAAGTGACTGCGCAGTACCAGTTCGATTCAGGTCTGCGTCCGGTTGTCTCTTACCTGCAGTCCAAAGGTAAAGATCTCGGCAACGGTCAGGGCGATCAGGATCTGGTTAAATATGCTGAAGTGGGTGCGGTTTACTACTTCAACAAAAATATGTCCACCTACGTTGATTACAAAATCAACCTGCTGGACGAAGACGACCAGTTCTACAAAGATAATGGCATCGGCACCGATGACATCGTAGCCCTGGGTCTGGTTTACCAGTTCTGATGAAATTAGCCCGCGTTACGGCGCGGGCTAACTCTTTATATTTCTAAACCATTCTGATTCTTTATTATCCATATCCACATCCCGTTCAAATATCCTGACTTTATCCTCGCCTCTTTTACACACTTTTAGTTGCGCCTCTCAGACAATCTGATACATGATGAATCTCATGTCTGCCCGGCTGTAAAGGACTCGCTATTATGAATCATCATACCGTTAAATCTTCGCGCATCGCCTCGATTGCCTACGATAAATGCAATGAAACGCTGGAGGTCCGTTTTCTGGATCGCAGCGCCTGGCAATATCAGCCGGTTCCGGTACGGATTTTTAACGACTTTTTGAACGTGGTTTCAAAAGGTCGATTTTATGATGGCGTTGTGAAGGGAAAATTCAAAGAGAAAAGAATCGCCTGAGCCCCTCTCAACTGCATCTTTATTCGTCCGGAGTGGCGCGATAGCTCAACACGCCAGCAACGCCCCCACCGCCATCATTGGGGTGAACCCTGCCTTCCATCACCAGCACTTCCGGAAAATCAAACGGCGACACGCCCTCAATGCAGGCGACGTTGACGCCATACTGATTTGGGTTTGAACGCCGCTGATGGAAAGTGTAAATCCCACAAACAGAACAGAAATAGTGAACCGCCGTCTGAGTGTTGAAGCGGTACTCGGTCAGCAGCGACTCGCCCTGAACAATGTTGATACCGGATAACGGCGCGGAAACCGCGATCGCCCCGCGCATCCGACAGAATGAGCAGTTACAGCGCCGGATGGTATTGAACCCGTCCGAGAGTTCGACGGTAAAGCGGACCGCGCCGCAGTGACACTGAGCAGAGACAGTATTCGCCATTGCAGGCTCCTTTCAGGTAAGCATGCCCAACATGGGCGGCGTGACGCCACGCCGCGTACTGACTAAGTGTACGCCAGACGCTCCGTCAGCGGCGGATATATTCCTCCGCGCTCTTTTTCAGATACGCTTCCTGAAATATTTGTTCTGAATAGGTAAGCTTCATCACCGGCGATAAATAGGGCGCATCAAGCTCGATTAAATCGTCGTCATTCTGGTATCTGGCGTATTTATCTCCGGCGAAAGAGATCTGTTTTTTCTGCACCACATATTTATGCGCCAGCATACTTTCAACTTCATCAAATCGGCTCTTATCCAGCTCAAGCATAATGGCGGTGATCTTGCCGTCCTTATTGAAGATTACGGCGTTGTTTTTTACTCCCTCTAAACCCAGCTCCCGGTTAGGGATAGAGAATATATCGCCGTCGCTCCACTTACTGCGCCCTTCATGCAGGGACGAGGGATAAGCCGTAATAAATTGCTGTAACGTTGTTTTGCCTAACGTCAACCCCATTGCCGTTGTGTTTGCCCGGACGGATGAAAACATTGCCAGTAAAATAAAAATACCCGCCAGTAATTGCCACTGTTTACGCATCGTTATCACCTCATTGTAATAGTCCTGTTTTGCCCACCATCGTCTTTATTACCTGTCTCTTCTCTATCGTACAGGGTCAACTATTATCGGCCTATGCGCCTTTATGGTGAGTGGGTTGCAGTGATACAGCACTACCTACTGAGTGAGGAGATGGCGAAAAAGGCATAAAAAAGCCACCCGTAAAAACGGGTGGCGGGGTATGACTCACGTTCAGCTATTTTTTAACAGGTTGGGGCTTCTTGTCGCCCGATTCCGGCGCCTCGCGCGGGTCATCTTTTTCAACATACTGCATGAGTACCTCCCTTTCGTGGATGGACTACAACTATAGACTGCATTGCAGAAAAACAGCCAGGCGGCAAATAGCGAAAATCACGGTGTACTGGAACGCGAGCCTTTGCTGTAAAACGTGCTGACATTCATCGCCGTAATCCGTACCATACACGCCATACTTTTTCATGTTGATCTGCAGTCCGCCTTCTCCAGACCGGGCCGCCTGAGCTGCTTTAGCCACAAACGAATTGAGCCACTATTAAATGTCGCAAAATCAAGATATTACCAAGAAAGAACAGTACAACCTGAACAAACTGCAGAAGCGTCTGCGCCGTAACGTGGGCGAAGCCATTGCCGATTACAACATGATCGAAGAAGGCGACCGCATCATGGTCTGCCTGTCCGGCGGCAAAGACAGCTACACCCTTCTGGAAATTTTACGCAATCTTCAGCAAAGCGCGCCGGTCAACTTCTCGCTCGTTGCTGTTAACCTGGATCAGAAGCAGCCAGGCTTCCCGGAGCATATCCTACCGGAATACCTGGACAAGCAGGGTGTTGAGTACAAGATTGTCGAAGAGAATACCTACGGCATCGTTAAAGAGAAGATCCCGGAAGGGAAAACCACCTGCTCGCTCTGCTCCCGCCTGCGCCGCGGCATTCTTTATCGTACCGCCACCGAACTGGGATGCACCAAGATTGCCCTTGGCCACCACCGCGATGACATCTTACAGACGCTGTTCCTGAACATGTTCTACGGCGGCAAGATGAAAGGGATGCCGCCGAAGCTGATGAGCGACGACGGTAAGCACATCGTGATCCGCCCGCTGGCCTACTGCCGCGAGAAGGACATCGAACGTTTCTCCGAGGCCAAAGCCTTCCCGATTATTCCGTGCAACCTGTGCGGCTCACAGCCAAACCTGCAGCGTCAGGTGATTGCCGATATGCTGCGCGACTGGGACAAACGCTATCCTGGCCGAATCGAAACCATGTTCAGCGCGATGCAGAACGTCGTGCCTTCACACATGTGCGATATCAACCTGTTTGATTTCAAAGGTATTCAGCACGGTTCTGAAGTGGTTAACGGCGGCGATCTGGCGTTTGATCGCGAAGAGATCCCGATGCAGCCCGTCGGCTGGCAGCCGGAAGAAGATGACTCTCAGCTGGATGAGATGCGTCTGAACGTTATTGAAGTGAAGTGATTTTAAAGCGTCTCAGCGTGAAGGCTGAGACGCTCTCCCGCCCGCTTATTTCAGCAGACGAACCCGGCAGTTTTTGCCTTTGATCTTACCGTTTTGCAGCTGTTTCCACGCCTTCTGCGCCACAGACTGACGCACCGCCACATACACGTGCGCAGGATGCACGGCGATTTTACCGATATCCGCACCGTCCAGGCCAATATCCCCGGTCAGCGCACCCAGCACATCGCCCGGACGCATTTTGGCTTTTTTACCGCCGTCGATGCACAGGGTTGCCATCTCTGCTGCCAGCGGCGTAATGCTGACGTTTGCCGGGGCATCCACCCAGTTCAGCTTAATTTGCAGCATCTCGGCCAGGATATTGGCGCGCTGGGCCTCTTCCGGCGCGCAGAAGCTGATCGCCAGACCGCTGTTACCGGCACGCGCGGTACGGCCAATACGGTGAACATGCACTTCCGGATCCCAGGCCAGCTCGTAGTTTACTACCAGCTCCAGGGATTTGATGTCCAGACCGCGGGCGGCGACGTCAGTGGCAACCAGCACGCGGGCGCTGCCGTTGGCGAAACGCACCAGAGTCTGATCGCGATCGCGCTGTTCCAGGTCGCCATGCAGCGCCAGCGCGCTCTGGCCCGCCTCGGCCAGGGCATCACACACCGCCTGACAATCTTTTTTGGTGTTACAGAACACCACGCAGGAGGCAGGCTGATGAATGCTGAGCAGCTTTTGCAGCAGCAGGATTTTGCCACGCTGGGTGGTATCGAAGAACTGCTGCTCAATGGCCGGCAGCGCGTCGACGGAATCAATTTCGATGGCAAGCGGATTTTGCTGCACGCGACCGCTGATGGCGGCGATCGCCTCTGGCCAGGTGGCGGAGAAGAGCAGCGTCTGACGTGTTGGCGGCGCAAAACGGGTCACTTCATCAATGGCGTCGCTGAAGCCCATATCCAGCATGCGGTCGGCTTCATCCAGCACCAGGGTTTGCAGCGCATCAAGAGAGACCGTGCCTTTCTGCAGGTGATCGAGCAAGCGCCCGGGCGTGGCAACGATAATGTGCGGGGCATGCTGCAGAGAGTCACGCTGCGCGCCGAAGGGTTGTCCGCCGCACAGGGTTAAAATTTTGGTGTTCGGCAGAAAACGCGCCAGCCGACGTAGCTCACCCGCAACCTGATCCGCCAGCTCGCGCGTCGGGCAGAGCACCAGGGACTGCGTCTGGAACAGCGTGGCGTCAATTTGCTGCAACAGCCCAAGGCCAAAGGCAGCCGTCTTACCACTGCCGGTTTTGGCCTGCACACGGACGTCGCGTCCTTCCAGGATCGCTGGCAGCGCGGCAGCTTGTACAGGGGTCATCGTCAGGTAACCCAACTCGTTAAGGTTATCGAGTTGGGCGGCAGGCAGTACGTTCAGCGTTGAAAAAGCAGTCACAGTTATTCTCGCGGTAAAAGACTCACAGTCAGCAGGCGCGTATCCTCGCAGATCTCTGCCTCGGATGCGACATTTTAATCGGCACTTCATCAGGCGGTGGATCCGGCATCGGCTGCGGGCGTGGGATAGGATCGGGAACGGGCACCGGATCGGTAGGCACCGGGTCCGATAGCCGCGTTTGTTGCAGCAGCAGTGTTAAGAGCATGGCCATATTACCCTCCAGAAAACGCGTTGGTCTCTTTTAGGGTAGTCGCTGCTGGATTGCAGGCAAAAAAAAGCCGACTTATTTAAGTCGGCGTCGTACGAATCAATTTTGCTATGCAGTAATTCAAAAAAGGAAGTAAGACAATATGGAGCGCAACGCCCATCGCTTGACGTTGCATTCACCTGCGGGAGAGATATTGCACCTTATGGGTAAATCGTTTTTTGACTTCGCTCAATTAAAATGGCGTTTTAAGAATGTTATGACGTCAAAAAAATGTAAATTTACAGCCATTTACTGCGATGTAACCACCATGCAACACCACCAATCAATACCACTAACATGATGCAAAACAGCGAGAAGCCGAAGCGGAAATCGCCGCCGGGGATGCCCCCAAGGTTGACGCCGAACAGGCCGGTCAGGAAGGTGCTGGGCAAAAAGACCATCGCCATCAGCGACATGGTGTAGGTTCTGCGGGAGAGCGACTCCTGCATCACCTGGGCGATTTCGTCGGTCATGACTGCCGTTCGGGCGATACAGGCATCAATTTCATCCAGCCCGCGTCCCAGCCGCTCGGCGATATCCTGCATTCTCCGGCGCTGATCGTCGCTCATCCACGGCAGCCGTTCACTTGCCAGCCGGGCATAGACATCGCGCTGGGGCGCCATGTAGCGGCGCATAACAATCAGCTGTTTGCGCAGTAACGCCAGAAAGCCTCGGGGCGGTATCTGCTGGTCGATGAGATTGTCTTCCAGGTCGATAATTTTATCGTGCAGCTCTTCAATAAACTCACTGGCGTGATCGGTGAGCGCGTCGCAGACATCCACCAGCCAGCCGCCGCAATCCTGCGGACCGGTGCCCTCTTTTAAATCGCCGATGACATCGTCCAGCGCCAGCACTTTTCGCTGCCGGGTGGAGACAATCAGCCGCTCGTCCATATAGAGGCGCATCGCCACCAGTTGATCCGGCCGCTCATCGGTGCTGCCGTTAATGCAGCGCAGCGTAATTAACGTCCCCTCGCCCATGCGGGTGACCCGAGGACGGAGGCTCTCGCCAGCCAGCGCGTCGCGCACGTTGTTGGGTAATAACGGCGTCGAGGCCAGCCAGTGGGCGCTCTCCGGGTGGGTGTAGTTCAGGTGCAGCCAGCAAGGATGCTGCTGATCGATAATGTCATCGTCGGTGAGCGGCCTTGCTCCGCCTTTACCATCCAGTACCCACGCAAAAACTGCGTCAGGAACGTTAACTTCCGATCCTTTTATGCCTTCCACAGCGCCTCCGCCAGTAGCTGTTCATTGCTGTCAGTCTAGCCAGACTGCCAGCTTAAGCAACACTTTCCCCCGGCATCGCGCTGAATTTATTCATAAAAGAGACTATTCCTGAACCCTGTAGCGCGTAAAAAAAGCCTGGCGAACCAGGCTTTATTGTCAGGCACGGGCGGGATAGCTTCGCCCGTCATACATGGGCGCAGAGGCTCCCGGTTCGAGATGGAAGTTGCGGGTGCGTGTTTGCAGTTCAACGACCTGATTTTTCAGTACGGCCGATGAGCCCGATAGCTCCTCTACCATGACCACGTTGCTCTGGGTCACCTGCTCCAGATCGCTCAGCGCCTGGGTGATTTGTGCGATGCCCCTCTCCTGCTCGTAGGTGGAAGTGGAGATTTCGTCCATCAGTTTGCTGACCTGCCCGGAGCCGCTGACGATCTCATGCATGTTCTTTTCGGCTTCCGCCACTACCATCGCCCCCTGACTGACGTTGCTACTGGTGACGTCGATCAGGGATTTGATATTTTTGGCCGCTTCGGCGCTCCGATGCGCCAGGCTGCGTACTTCCCCCGCCACAACGGAAAAGCCTTTACCATGATCGCCAGCCCGGGCGGCTTCGACCGCCGCATTCAGCGCCAGGATGTTGGTCTGGAACGCAATGCCGTCAATCAGGGTGATAATCTCCGTCATCTGCTGGGCGCATTCAGTAATGGAGTGCATGTTGTTGGCAACCTGCCCCATCAGTTCGCCGCCTTTTTTAGCCTGATGTGTTGCGACACTGGCTTTCTGATTGGCGAGACGAGTGTTGTCCGCCGTATTTTTGGTGGTGGCGGCCATCTGTTCCATGCTGGCGGAGGTCTGGATCAGAGACGCAGACTGCAGCTCGGTTTTAGAAGCCAGCGCCGTGCTGCGGGCGGCGAGTTGTTCGGAAAGCGTCATCGCGGTATGGGATGACGAGCGGATCTCGCGCACCAGGGTAGCGAGATTGTTCGACAGCGTGTTGATGCCCGGGATCAGTCTGCCAGCGCAGTTGTTACCAAATTCCGGGATAGTGACGCCCAGATTGCCAGAGACCACCTCTTCGATACTCTTCTTCACCGTATTGATTGGCACGACCAGGTACTGAGTCATGTAAAGCCAGAGAAAACCGGCCTTGTTGATCAAATCCAAAGTCGGATACTCGCTCCCCAACCCGCCGGGCGGGCTTAGTTGACGGCCTGCCGAATGGGCATACCAAGCCCTATGACCTTGTTCATGACTTTTACCCCAGCCAGGATCTCACCCACCTGGGCGTTGTAGCTCCGCAGACTCAGTTTCGGACCGATGAGCTGCTTGAAGCGATACATGGCGGTCTCAGCTATCGAGCGCTGATGATAGCCAGAGTCCTTTTTCCATTGCTCCAGCTCTCCTGCCTTGAGCGCGGCAACCGCCTCGTTGCGTGGATGGCCTGTCTTCCAGAATGCCGCATTTTTTCTCGGCGGTATGGTGGCCTTGGCGCCCTTCTTTTGTAGTAGGGCATAACAGGCTTTGGTGTCATAGGCACCATCGGCGCTGACTTGTTCTATCTTGCGGCGCAAGGGGTTGAGCAGCGTGGGCAGCACCTCGTTATCGCCCACCGTTTCGCTGACTTCGGCTGCGACGATGGCATGGGTCGCCGCATCTACGGCCGTGAAGCTTGCGCCAGACGCGGCGTTTCTCCTTGCCGTGCTTGCGAATTTTCCATTCGCCCTCGCCATAGACCTTGAGTCCGGTGGCATCGATGACCGTGAGCTACTGGGCCATGGCTCGGTAGGCGGTACTTGATTTCGACCGTCTTGGCGCGCTTGCTGATACAGCTGTAGTCCGGCGACTGTAAGGGCACATTCATCAGCTGGAACAGCGAGTTGATGAAGCCTTCCAAGGCACGCAGCGGTAGCTTGAATACCGCCTTGAGCATCAGCGCGGTTTCAATGGCGGAGTCGCTGTAATGGAAGCCTCGCCCTCGGCGGCCATGATGGGTCTGGCAATGCCACTGCTGGATGGCTTGCTCATCCATCCAGACGGTCAACGAACCACGTTGCACCAAGGCTTGGTTGTACTGTTTCCAGTTGCTGATCTTGTGCTTGGACTTGCCCATCTGGCGCTCCCGGTGGTGAACCTAAGAGATCAGATCACCAAACTGCGGGATAGTTCCCTGATTTGAGCAACAACGCCGAGAAAACCCCATGTGATGACAAATAAACAGTTAAGTAATATTAACAAAGACATTTGTGGCGCTAAAAATACTACCAGTCCATCAATTACCAAAAACACAACTACCAGATAACTCAGAATAAAAGTCCTCACACTTATATTTCTAAGCATAATAGATCCTACAACGCTATTTTCAGAAGGTAACAACTATATAGCATTCAGTTTTTATTTTTTCACTTACATTTCGTAGAGACAAACTATTAATGACATTCACTCCATGGTTTATCTTAAGGCAGAATATAAACCCTGATCTCCCTGTGCGAATGGGTGTTCCACCTGAATCATTGCTCACCCAGCTCTTTTTACGGATTATATGCTTAACAATGCCAATTAACCTTTATACTTAAGCTGCATAGCTGTTCCGAGGTGTGGTATTTAGCCCTGCTTAAATAGCATGACGCGGGTTATTTCTTCTCTCAATGCAAAATAATATTAATGTTTTCATATCAGCGATCCGATACTGAATTAAATAGATAGCTCCGGGCGTAGTGGCGAATAAAACTGTTCCAGTTGGTAAAATTAATACGAAATTCACGCTGATATCACAAAAAAATTCTGCCCGAGCGGATGAAGTGGAGTATGTTTCAAAGAACCCGGCGTGTGCCGCTCCGTCGTGGCCTTCCGGTATTTCGCTTGACGATAAATGAGATGAGCTATGTCGCCTTCAGGGTTTGATGCACTGGATATGCTTAAAACGCCCGTATGGTTAGTATCCCCGGTAACGGAGGATGTGCTGTTCGCCAATACGGCAGCCAAAACGATTATGCAGGATGCGACACTGGACATGCTGCGTAAAGGTGTCTGCTCGGCCCATGCCCAGGCGACACTTGCGATGTACGTGCCGGATTTAAAAGCCCGTCAGGAAATTATTGAAGTCTGGAGCGTGGTGGCGGATCGCCAGCAGACAAGCCTCACGTGTCGCCTCTCGCTGGCCGTTTTTGACACTCTCGGCGAGGTGATTGTCTTTGAAGGGATGGCGCGGCAGCCGGTAACGGGCCTCAAGGCCACCCGTTCAGGCACCTATCAGCGCAAGAAACAGGGCTTTTACGCCCGCTTTTTCCAGACTAACAGCGCGCCAATGCTGTTAATCGATCCCGCCCGGGACGGCCTGATCGTGGATGCCAATCTCGCAGCCCTCAACTTTTACGGCTATATCCATGAAGAAATGTGCAGCAAGCACACCTGGGAGATCAACACCCTTGGGCGCAACATTATGCCGGTGATGATGGAGATTGCGCGTCTGCCCGGCGGCCATAAGCCGCTCAACTTTATCCATCGCCTTGCCGACGGCTCCACCCGACACGTACAAACCTATGCCGGGCCGATTGAGATCTACGGCGATAAACTGATGCTCTGCATTATTCACGATATCATTGAGCAAAAACGTCTTGAGCAGGAGCTTGAACACGCCGCGCTGCGCGACTCATTAACCGGCCTGCTCAACCGCCGTCAGTTTTATAATCTCACCGATAATACCTCACCGAACCATCTCCCGGCCCAGCAGGAGTTCAGCCTGCTGCTGGTGGATACTGACCATTTTAAGGGTATCAACGATGTGTTCGGGCATCAGAAAGGCGACGAAGTATTAATTGCCCTCGCACGGACGCTGGAAAGCTGTAGTCGGAAAGACGATTACGTGTTCCGCTGGGGAGGTGAGGAGTTTGTGCTGCTGCTGCCCCGCACCTCTCTGGATGCAGCGATGCAGATCGCAGAGACCCTGCGCGCGGCCATCGCCCGCATTGCCATTCCCGGTCTGCCCCGCTTTACTGTGAGTATTGGCGTTGCGCGGCATAACCCGGATGAAAGCATCGACGAGCTGTTTAAGCGTGTGGACGATGCGCTGTATCGCGCCAAAAATGATGGTCGTAACAAAGTGCTGGCGGCCTGACACTGCCTGCCGGTGTCATCTGTTTTTCAGTTTATTGCGTGAGGAGTGATGATGATGAGCAAGAAGATTTTAATGCTGGTCGGGGATTACGCTGAAGATTACGAAACTATGGTGCCTTTTCAGGCATTACAGATGATTGGCCATCAGGTTGACGCGGTCTGCCCTGATAAGGCTAAAGGCGATTATATCATGACGGCGATCCATGATTTCGACGGGGCCCAGACCTACAGCGAGAAGCCCGGGCACCGCTTTGTTCTCAACGCCGATTTTACCGGGGTGAAGGAAGCGGATTACGACGCCCTGTTAATTCCTGGCGGACGCGCGCCGGAATATCTGCGTCTTAATGAGAAGGTGCTTGAACTGGTGCGAGCTTTTGACCAGGCCGGTAAGCCGATTGCCGCCGTTTGCCACGGCCCGCAACTGCTGGCCGCTGCTGGCGTCCTGAAAGGTCGAACCTGTAGCGCCTACCCTGCCTGCGCGCCGGAAGTTCGACTCAGCGGCGGAGAGTATGCCGATATCGGTATTGACCAGGCGCACGTCGACGGCAATCTGGTTACTGCTCCGGCCTGGCCTGCCCATCCGCAATGGCTGGCGAAATTCGCTGAGGTGTTGCAGAAGTAAGAGGCAAGTTTAGACAGGCTGGCGGATCAGGCCAGCCTGTCGACATCTTTGTGCTCTTTATTCCTCTGCTGTTCAGAAGCAGGCGTCACAAGTGTGACCCATAATGGCCCGTCGGTATGACCATCTCCGCTTACGATCAGCTGCGGTTTGCCGCAGGCACTTTGCTCAGTTGCACATGCGATAGCCAACCAGGGTGCTGCAGGGCCAGGATAACCGAGGCTGCAATCCAGATTATGCAGGTTCTGGCCAACATTTATCGGGCACGACAATGCCGTTAAACCAGTGGCGATGGCTGGACTCCACTTTGCATTCACCCCCACCAGCCAGCCATCAAAAACTTTTTTGGCAGGAATTGGCACCCAGTCAAAGGCTCGTTCGAGGGCATAATGGAAATCCTGATTACTTATGCCCCGGGCCTGCTCCGGTCGGTGTAAGGTCGCTAATGAAGTCAGGCCAGCAACCCTACTCTTTAGTAATAAACCCACCACTGCTTCAGCAGAACCCTCAATCTGGACAGGTTCAAGCTGAACTGCCACAACCAGTAACAATGACGGATCGTTCATAGGGTTATCCAGCCATTGATCCACCACCTCAAGTCCGCCTCCTTCGAGATACGTCACCGGTTGGCGTATATGACTGGCAGTCCAACTCTGTTGCCAGATTGCCTGTAGCTGATTGTCAGATAAATGACTGCTATTCTCCACAACCACTGTCAGGGGCACTTCGGCTGCCAGAGTTGCCAGTACATGACTTAGCGCCTCCAGAGTATGACTTAACTCTCGGCTCAACAATTGTTCTACTGTCTCACCATCAATACGAACTAACCGACTATGCCGTACGCCTTCATCACTTTGCCAGGAGGCCTGGGTTTTTAAGGCCTGGACGTTATCCCGCATAGCATTTTTTTGCTTTTGACCCTCTTTATCGTCAGGTTCACGCAGTTGAAGTGGTTTACTGAATTTGGCCACCTGAACAGAGGTGATATGCTCACCTCAGAACAACACAGGTGCCATAATGAAAAAAAGAAATTTCAGCGCAGAGTTTAAACGCGAATCCGCTCAACTGGTCGTTGACCAGAATTACACCGTGGCAGATGCAGCCAGCGCTATGGATGTCGGCCTTTCCACAATGACGCGATGGGTGAAACAATTACGTGATGAGCGGCAGGGAAAAACACCAAAAGCCTCCCCCATTACCCCGGAACAAATTGAAATCCGTGAGCTCAGGAAAAAGCTACAACGTATTGAAATGGAAAATGAAATATTAAAAAAGGCTACCGCGCTCTTGATGTCAGACTCCCTGAACAGTTCTCGATAATCGGGAAACTCAGGGCGCGTTATCCTGTGGCCACTCTCTGCCATGTGTTCGGGGTCCATCGCAGCAGCTACAAATACTGGAAAACCGTCCTGAAAAGCCAGACGGCAGACGGGCTGTATTACGCAGCCAGGTACTTGAACTGCATGGCATCAGCCACGGCTCTGCCGGAGCAAGAAGCATCGCCACAATGGCAACCCAGAGAGGCTACCAGATGGGGCGCTGGCTTGCTGGCAGACTCATGAAAGAGCTGGGGCTGGTCAGTTGCCAGCAGCCGACTCACCGGTATAAGCGTGGCGGTCATGAGCACGTTGCTATCCCGAATCATCTTGAGCGACAGTTCGCCGTAACGGAACCAAATCAGGTGTGGTGCGGTGATGTGACCTATATCTGGACGGGTAAGCGCTGGGCGTACCTCGCCGTTGTTCTCGACCTGTTCGCAAGAAAACCAGTGGGCTGGGCCATGTCGTTCTCGCCGGACAGCAGGCTTACCATGAAAGCACTGGAAATGGCATGGGAAACCCGTGGTAAGCCCGTCGGGGTGATGTTCCACAGCGATCAAGGCAGTCATTATACGAGCAGGCAGTTCCGGCAGTTACTGTGGCGATACCGGATCAGGCAGAGTATGAGTCGGCGTGGAAACTGCTGGGATAACAGCCCAATGGAGCGCTTCTTCAGGAGTCTGAAGAACGAATGGGTGCCAGCGACGGGCTATGTAAGCTTCAGCGATGCAGCTCACGCAATAACGGACTATATCGTTGGATATTACAGCGCACTAAGACCGCACGAATATAATGGTGGGTTACCACCAAACGAATCAGAAAACCGATACTGGAAAAACTCTAACGCGGTGGCCAGTTTTAGTTGACCACAACAAGTGCGCTACGCAAGCTAACACCAAGTACACTCAGGGAACGTCGACCTTTTTGAGTTTCATGCTGAAGAAGCCGTTCACGTTCTTCGTTAATACCGGACGCTACTGCCTGTGTGCCCCGGAACCAGAGGAGACGTACCGTCAGCAGGCTCAACCAGAACAAAACAGGAAAAATGAGCGTCGTTTCCCAAAATTCAGTTGCGTTGACCTCTGTCTTTCCCTGGTTGCTGAATATTGTCCAACCCGTCCCGACTAATACTCCGCCCACGAGTAACAAAAGCCACAACCACCATCTGGGTAAGGCTGGCTGGGCGGCAAGCGGTAGAATGCTTTTCAGATTTATAGCCATCTTTAACGTACCGTCGCTTGTGGCAGGCTTGAAATTAACGTGCAACCACAAGCACAGCGGTGTCCATGAAACGCGACGGGGATACCATGATCCTTAAATGTCGGGTGCCCTTCGACAATAACAGTAATACCGTGGCCAATTATTGGGCAACTGACAGAATCACCTAACCTTGCCACTGCAATACCGGCAAATCTCATATGAGTTGAGCCAGTCAACACTTTGCCTCCGCCGGTATGCGTATCGCCCAGGCGAATAATTCCTTTCATAGTCTTTCGTCCTTGTAGAGTTGCGGGAATGGGATCCCGAAGGCTGTTCGGTAAGAGAACCTATGTAACGTTTGATATGAACTACTTATGATATGAAAAGTGCATTTCTCATTGATGGGGTACAGGGTATAGCTTAGGGTCCGGTGGGAGGGGGAATTGGTCCGCCCGTCGCCGGGTCAAGCTGTTTCGCCCTGGCAAGTTCAGCTATCAGGGCTTCGCTGGGTTTAGGCGGCATCACATTCGCCTTACGCTCTTCCACCCACTTAATCCTGTCGTCCCATTCCGGGAGCGGTGCTGGCGGTAACGGAACAATATCGTTGATTTCGGGGACTACCGGGCTGGCATAGGAGTAGTCGCTCAGGATTTTACTGATAACTTTATAACGACGGGCACGTTCTGGATCTGCCTTCTGGCCCAGATAATAAAGTTCATCATCTGGGTCGGGACCTTCAAAACCGTGCGTTAATACAAGAGCCGAAATGCTGTCGCCACCAGCCACTCCAAGCTGAAAAATTTCTAACGCCTCTTGGTAGTCACTTTCATCCTGCAAGTAAACGCCCAGTTTACCAGCTGCCACTCCATTTCCTTGGGTTGCGGCACAATAACGCATCTGGTCAGCAATATCCGGAGCCATATCCACAGGTGCCAGTTTATCCCCCACATATGCCTGAGCCTGAGAGTTACCCTCATCCGCCGCCTTACGATAGTAACGCAGGGCCGGTTCTGAATCTTGCTTTAGACCAGCAGACCCATGATCCAGATAGACAGCAGTTAAGTAGTAACCTGCCGCGACTCCAGCCTCAATCAGCCGCTGACTCAGGCGAAAGCGCTCATGACTGCTAAGTGAAAATTGCCCACGCAGGGACCCGTTCTGCAGGTTGATACTGGCTTTATAGTGCCCATTCTCTGCCGCAATTCGGTATAAACGCGCTATTTCCGTATCAACTTTCTTGTCCTGTTTGAGCTGATTATTTTTCTGTAGCCAGCGGGCATATTTAAACAGCACATCCGTATCCGCAGGTGCGTCAGGGATAGTTTCATGTTTGCAGGTAAACGCCAGCCTGAGACTGCTGCCAGAGAGCGGATTGAGGGGGATATTTCTGTTTGTTGAAGCCTGAACACTGCCTGCCAGCAGAAGAAGCCCTGCAAATATCGCTGTCCTTTTCATTGTTTTCTCCCTTTTCATGATGTCAGCGGTCTGTAAGCCAGTGCCAGCAGTGTCAGGCTTCGCCTACCCGTCGCCACTCAATCTGCCGTTCTTCCCGGAGCCAGGTGTCCTCCAGAGGCCAGACGCGCGGGCGAAATATCTCCACCGTCTGCGTCGGCATAACCGCGCCCTCGCGGAAATAGCGGATGGCGTTATCCGCAGTGCCGTCATGGGGTATCCATGCCGGCTGCCAGTAACCACTTTTCGGGCACGGCTCACCGCTACGGCACAGCAGATACGCCACGCTACCTTTTTCGAAATCAGGGGATTCGGGCAGCGGCCTGCCCGTCGCCGGGTTAAGCTGTTTCGCCCTGGCCAGTTCGGCTATCAGGGCTTCGCTGGGTTTAGGCGGCATCACATTCGCCTTACGCTCCTCCACCCACTTAATCCTGCCGTCCCATTCCGGGAGCGGCGCTGGCGGTAACGGAACGATATCGTTGATTTCGGGGACAACCGGGCTGGCATAGGAGTAGTCGCTCAGGATTTTTCTAATCACACTGTAACGCCGGGCACGTTCCGGATCGGCCTTCTGCCCCAGATAATACAGTTCATCATCTGGGTTGGGACCTTCAAAACCGTGCGTTAATGCAAGAGCTGATGTAGTATCCCCTGCAGTAATACCCAACTGAAAAGTTTCAAGTGCATCCTGGTATCGTTTGTTGATTTTCATATCAATACCAAGTTCCCCGGCTGCTTTGCCTTCCCCTTGTTCAGCGGCACAGCGAAGCATCTGTCGAGCAATATCCGGTGCCATGTCTACTGGCGCCAGTTTATCCCCCACATACGCCTGCGCCTGGGCGTTACCCTCATCCGCAGCCTTACGGTAATAACGCAGGGCCAGTTCATTATCCTGCTGCAAACCGGCAGCCCCGTGCTGCAGATAGATGGCGGTAAAATAATACCCCGTTGCCACTCCCGCCTCTGTCAGCCGCTGACTCAGGCGAAAGCGTTCATGACTGCTCAGTGAAAACTGCCCACGCAAGGACCCGTTCTGCAGGTTAATGCTGGCTTTATAGTGCCCATTTTCTGCCGCGATGCGGTACAGACGCGCAATTTCCGTATCAACTTTTTTGTCCTGTTTGAGCTGATTATTTTTCTGTAGCCAGCGGGCATATTTAAACAGCACATCCGTATCTGCGGGCGCGTCAGGAATGTTTTCATGAATACAGGTAAATGCCAGTCGAGCTTGAGTTTCGGAGAGTGGTTTCATAGATAAGTCCTTTTTATCCATTTTTTCAGAAGACATTACGGTGTAATGACAGGTCGCCAACAGCATTACACAGCATAACAATATAATCTGCCGCATCAGTCTAAATCCTTTAGTTCATTGTTTGTGTAATGAAATGCGATCAAAGGAGTAGCGGGTTCATGTTTATTTTGCTGACGCTTTTTATTGTCCCCAAGAATATACCCCCAGGCATCAAAAGCATCAGCCGCATTGTCCTGCGCTCCTTTGCCATCCGTATGCAGATTCCATAATCGCCGCCTCAAGTCTTTTGACACACTCCCCCACTCGTGCGCAATATTCATTTCACTGTCGACCTGCATACTTCGTGTGTTGATATTCGCCGATCCGTGCGTTGTAAAAACATCATTAACGATCATTAACTTAGAATGGACATACACCGGCATCCAATTTGTAGAAGGAGAATCCTTTGCGACCAGTGAACAGATATGTATTTTCAAGCCAGGCATGGGCACCATTTGAATATCGCTATCTTTTAACTCTTCGGCTTGCTTGAGTTTTGCTTCATACTCGCGTTGCCTACGAATATAGTCCTCACTGATACGCTCCTGCGTTGCAGGATCGCGAGACCAGGCGAGAGAGGCATGGTTAGCAGGGTTTTCTTGTTTAATTTTTTCGATCATTCTCTGCCTGGTCAAGCCAGGTATAGTATCCGCTCGCCCCAGACTCTCAAGCATCCTCTGGGTATTGACCTTACCTGCCCCAATCCCTCCCTCTGTGACATTGGTAATGACAAATAAGTGTAATGAGCCATGTTCTTCCGGCTTGCGTCCTTGCTCTGCCTGAACGCGTGCCACCTCTTTGATAACCTCCGCCAGAGGGGGCCAGCGGAAATACTGGTTTTCTATATAAATATATTGCGTGGCATTTTTCACCACCTGCATATAGAGCTTTTCAATGTCGCGTTTATTCTCCTGCGGTTGTGTTCGCAAAAGCTGAGCAATTAAGGGGGTCCCATATTCTTCCCGGGGCTTGAGCATTTTTCCTACTGCCCTGGCATTACGCAGGGAGAGAAGATCTTCCCCCGTTTCCTTACGCCATGCTTTTGCAAAATTCTCATGCAGATGCTCCAGAATTGGCCCCGTGACCTGGCTGGAAATATCCTGTCGGGGTAAAAAACCACTCGCGTCTTCGTGTGGTCCCCAGGGATCCTGACTGCCGGCTCGATGTTGTGAAGAATGCGCGTCCTTATCCCAGTACTCATCGAGCATATTATGCCCCATTACAAAACCCACAGCGTGTTCCGGTAATTCGTAGTCAACCAGCACCGTCTTTTGGTGATGTGATGGCGCGCCTGCCATTATGCTCACGGTTTTTGCACTCAGTCCCTTATCAAGAGCCTGATATTTAGCCCGCCAGGCAATCTCAGCACGGTCAGATTTATCAAAGCCGCGCCCCACAAAAAGTGGGTTCATTGTAAATTTGTTTATCTTTTTTATTTTTTTGCTGAGTGGCCCACTGATTTCCAGGAGATCATCACTGTATGAATGTTCAGAAAACCACGCACGATCATAAGCATACTGCTTTTCGGTCGCACTCTGACCCGCTCGATCCTTAATACGTAGTATCCCTTTTCCTGGAAGGTTGGCTTCATCCGCAAGTCCAGCGGTATTAAAGGGTGCCTCCCATCCAAGAATACGTACCTGGACATTTTTCTCACGCGCAATATTTATCAGCAGTTCACCAATACAAGGTTCTTTACCATTGCGAATAAAATACATTGAAGGCTGGAATCCCCAACAAATAATATCCACCGTTTTCTGCGCATTAGCGATTGCATGATGAACCGCAGCAAAAGCTTCTTCTCCATTTACCAGAGGCTTATATGTCGCCAGTGCTGGCGGGTATTCTGTTTCCTGAACAAACCAGGGTGAGCTAATCATACACTGACGGGTGTCAACCGTGGCAACGGGCGTAATAATATCGGTCTGGCGCATTAGCTTTCTTCCTTATTGCTGGGGCCATCAATTAATTCGGCATTAAGATTACGATGCTCTGTATGCGAGGCAGGCGAGTTAATATCAGCGTCGACCAGGGAGGTATGGTTGTGAAAGCCTCGATTGGCGAGTTGTCCCTGCTGCGGATTGTTATAGGCTTCGACTACTGGAATCTTGTAACTGACACCATTTGCCAGCTCTAATTTGTAATTTCGCGTCACAACCTGATGGTCAATCGGTATCTGTCCGCTTTCATCGATGACGCCTTTCAGTAAGGGTGCACCATCAGCATAAAGGGTATAAGGCATACCGGCCCAACTGCCCTCTGGCATATTAGGGGCCTGTATTACTTTTAAATTAAGCGGCTGACTAATGTTCTTTTGCAGTGGGGGATAATCCGGATGCGCGGCGTTCATACAGGCGGGCCCACTGAACATAAAATCTGCCGCTTTTATTTCAAAATCACCTTTTGTGCCGCATTCAATTTTATAGGGATCGAGCGCGATATAACTTCCTCCCGCATTAATGATGATCTTCTTTTTGGCCACAATATGGATTTCGTCCTCGGTGCTGACAATTTCAAGTCCTTTACGCGCCAGTACTTGCAGTTCATCATTCTGCGCCTGAATCGCCACTGGCCCCTGATTCGCGATAAGTTTAATACCCAACTTACGTACAAACAGGCTCAGCCCTTCACCGACACCAATAAACAGCCGCTTCATCACCCCTACGTCTGCATCCTCCCCGGCATTGAGTATAAAATTACGGTTCGCAGCCAGTTGCAGGTGCTTGCCGCTGGTTACTGCTATACCCTTCGGCGCACTCAAAATGGCGACAGCCTCCTTAAGCTGGTCGATCTGTTCGCGCATAAACGCCAACTGTTGATCTACCTGTGCTGGATCTGCTTTTGCGGACTGGGCATCACGAGACAGCGAGTCCATCTCTTCGCCCGCTTGTTTAAGCCGATCCAGGGTATCCTGCATCTCCAGTATTTTGCCGCCAGCTGAAGGCTGTTTATCGGCGGTGATGAAAATTCCCTTTCCACCTCGGATGGATCCCCACCGATCGGTACGCAGTTCAAAGCCTTCTCCCCGTATTACCCTTGAGGCATCGACATTGTGACCCAGGTTTAACTGTGTCTTACCGCCGTACTCGGTGCTGAGCTTGATATGCTCCTCGCCCCTTTTGTCCTCCATTCGCAGTTTGTTATTCGTCGGGGTGCGGATCACGTTGCGAGTGCTGTTCTTCTCCGTGACATGGTCGACATGGCGGGAGTCATGCAGGGCATGGGCTATATAAGGCCGGTCCGGGTCACCTTCGTGGAATGCAATCGCCACCTCCGTGCCCTGGATAAGCGGGAAGTGAAAGCCGTAAACGTCCCCGCCGTAGGGCTTAGCCAGCCGCACCGGCATGCTCTCTTGCCCCTGCGACTTACTGTCCCGGTCGGCGTCAAACCTTACCCGGTAAAGGCCAGATGCATCCTGCCAGGCGTAGATATCATTTGCTTTCGCGCTGGTCACCCTGGCCGTCATGGTTCCGGTTACCTTCGGACGCGGAAGTAAAGGCGGACGCCAGCACACCATTTCGCTATAGGGCACAGCCTGCACGCTTACCCGCAGTGCATCCCTGCGGGTGGCGGTAAATACCAGGCCGGTGATGATAACCGGCTCCTGTAGTGGCGCTGGCAGGGTCGGTGGCAGGCTGTCGGTAATGGTGAGTACCTGCGCGGGGGCAAGCGTTGCAGAATTGCTGATACCCGTAATCAGCGTCTGGTCTGCCAGAAAGCGTTCGTGATCAAGGCGGGCGTAAAAATTGGCGGTTTCGGCCTGCGGTTCAATCTTATCCCCACGCTCCAGATGACGCAGCTTGTAGTGGTACACCTCTCCATAAGTTCTCCCCTCGCCGTCCCCACGGGTCATGTCTGCAGGGGCAGACTGAAGCACGCTCTGTGCATCTCGGTGGTTGTAATCCCTGGCGGTGACGTTCGCCTCCACTACGTTGTGTGTGACGTTAAGGCTCCATACCGACTCAACCCCGCTGTCGCTCATCCCGGACGGACTGTTCACCGGCAGCCGTTTGCCGGGTATCAACGCCCGCTGTGCATCGGCAAAATGAACCACCTCGCTCTGCGCCTCTTCCTGCAGGGTGAAGAAATAGAATATTCCCACCTCCGCCAGCAGACGCTGGATGAATGTAAGGTCGCTCTCCTGGTACTGATTTATCTGCTCCCGTTTCGGGTAGGTTTGTTCAAGACTGAACTCATATTCCCAGCCGTGCAGACCATGCTCCTGCAGTACCTGCTCCACGACCTCCGGCACGGATTTATTGACAAAGAAACGGTGGGAGCGGAATTGTTTATTCAACAGGGAGAGGAAGGGTTTCAGGCTGATACGGTAAATCGTCTGGTCGGCGGAACCGGATATTCGTCTGAAATCTGTGATAATACCATGGACACTTTTCTGCTTTGTCAGGCTTTCCGGCAGCCCCGCTCCCATCGTCAGACTGGCGGGCTTACTCAGGAATTCGGCAGCATCAAGATACTTATTTGTGCTGGTAAAAATGATGTCGTAACAATAAAGTCGACTCAGGCCTTCCATGCCGCTGAATTCCTGGATATCCAGAGAGGAAATACAGGAAGGAATATGCAGCTGATAATGGTTAGAGGTTGTGCTGGTAATATTTAAAAGCGTATCCGTCAGAATCATAATTACCACTCCATGTAATAAACTTTTTAAATGCCGTACCGGAAAAGATGAAATAAAAGCAAACCGTTTATATAGTCAGGGCCATGCTCTGGCAGACACAATAAACGGATCCCGAATTTTGCCGCAAAGGATAAGATCACTTCTGAATAATCAGGCCAGCCTGTCGACAGCTTCAAAAAAATGCTCTTCGGTCATGATGACATTGTCTTTTGCGCTCTGATGCTCCCGACGGATAAACCAGCCAGTATCCGGCGCCATGCTCAGATAAAACACCTGAGTGATGCCGTAAGCCTCGACTCGCATCGTCACAAGCCCCGTCTCTGTACTATGACAGAGCTGCTCCGGGAGAATAGTGACGCTACGGTCTCCGTTCTGTAAGCGGATGGTAGTGATGTCGTAGCGGCATATTCCGCTACTCAGGCTGTAGCCAACCGTGCTCAGGTCATGGATATGTTTGGTCGAAAACGTCACTTCAATCGTGGACCCTGAAAACCACTGACTTAATTGCCGTGCAAGGTCGTTCATTCGTGAACAGAATACCCTGACTTCTGCCTCAACCGAATTCTTGCCTGGCGACACGCTGGCACTATTGTGCTGCACTTTTTTAAAGAAACGCTCTCTGGCTGACACGCTGTCGTCCCTGTAATTTTCTGTTTGCCCCAAACAGACTTTATTCAGCCGGGGCATGTTTCAGCGCAGCATAAGAAGCAATCAGCTGCTGCAGATGCTGTTCCAGCTGGTTATAACGGGCGGCGGTGCTGGCTTGCCCGGGGGGAGTAACGGAGAGCTGGCGCAACTGCTCCTCGGCAGGAACGGTACGGTTAAGCGATTGTTGAATGGCAAAAACCGCCGATTTCAGTTCACTCACGGTCATGTATTTGCCCTTCTGCTCATCCAGCGCGTTAAGCCGGGCCGCCAGTTGTTCAAGCTGCGTTAACCCCTGATGCCAGCCGGTCAGATTTTCCGGTGCCAGGGTAATAGCCACCTTCTGCTGCTGCCACTGCTGCGCCAGGCTTTTTCCTTGCTCCGGCCAGAGCCTGAGCGCCTGCTGCACCAGGTTATCGCCATAGCTTAAAGACCAGTCTGGCTTTAAGGCTATTAACCGTGCCAGTTGCTGCTGTGTCTGAAGAATTCCACTCTCAGCTGACTGAGGAGACGGTTGCAACGTCTGCAACTGCTCAGTAGAAAGCGCAGTGGGTAACGAGGTAAGCGGCTTCTCTACAGGATCGGGTTGATGCATTGCCCGCCATCCCCCTGTCAGGATCCCCCCCACCACCAACATGGTCATCATACCGGCGGCAAAAGGCTTCCAGGGCTTCCCGGGTGATGGAGATGCTGGCAGAGCTTGAGGCTTTGCGACAGGCTCATACGTAACCTGCGCATTCGGCTCATTCGTATTTTCAGCCGGCACGGCAACGCCTGCAGGGGGCATGTTATCCATCCCATCGCTATTTCCCAATCGTACCGCCGCGTTATGCGTCTGCACGCGCAGGGTATCGAGCTGGCTGACACGCGCCACGTCCAGACACGCTAATGCATGGTCCAGCACATTCATGTGCTCCTCTGCCTGAGACAGTTGAATGAGGTCGGCATGCGTCAGGTCCAGCGTTCGCAGAACCCGCTGCAGCCTTTGGCTCAGCGTATTGAGGATTTCTATTCGGGCAGGCAGTGGCTGCGGCCACACATTGTCCCACTCCCGGGTGACTAAGGCGGTGACGAGCGCCAGGCCATCGTTCAGCCCATTCAGCCCGGCCAGGTGTGCGCGTGCCAGGGTGTACCATGCAGCGGTTTGCAGATCCACGCCGTTATGTTCAAACAGGGTCAGGCTCAGTTTTTCCGCATGCTGCCAGTTCACATCCGGACGCGCCGGATGCGTCAGCTTATTCATTTCATTACGTAGGGCGACATAGTCCGCAAGCGTGCGCGGATCGCCCCCGGTTTTATAGGGGCGCTCAGAAGGTGTTGTCATAATATTTTCAGTCTGAAGAAGGGCTAAATTGCGGAGCGGGCATCCAGATACTGCTGTTGTTTAAGGTGGCGGATAAGCACCCTGCCCTCGGGCATGAACTCGGTGCCGTAGCGTACAAGGCCGATGCCTTTGAGTTCTGCATCAATTGCGTAGCGCAGTTCACCTGGCTGCGCCTGCTCCAGCATCACCACCGTGACCCTGCTTAAGCGCGGCTCATATTTCAGCAGTACCGCAGATAGTATGGTAATCAGCTGATGCGCTGAACCCGGCATCCCCTGAAGAATTTTGGTCATATCCGGCAGGCCGTAATCCGGGAGATGCGCCAGCGTACCGGCGCGACAGTTGAGAATACGCTGCATATTATCCAGCACAGAGAGAATGACCTGGTTTTGCCCGCTTACGCGGTGAAGATCAAGACCTCCGGAAAAATTGCCATACAGCATTTCATACAGAGAAGGACGGGGCATATTAGTCCTCCTTAATCGCTCGCATCGTCAGCCGATTATTGCTGGCTTCAATGATGCGTGGCTTGTCGGGATCGAGATCGTCGCGAGTGAGCACCAGTCGCCAGGTGTTGTTCACCTGGTCCGGCTCCATAAACATCCCTGCCACTGCTACAAACTGAGTGGTTTCCTCCATCGGCATATCAAGCGTCACCGACTCACCAGGTCGCAGCCAGATGTCCTTTTCAACAACCAGGTCGGATTTGATAGCCTGGCTGTCATCTGAAAAAAGTGACGGGTAATCAGTGCTGTCGAATGCCTTCCGATCCTTAAGCTGATAAATACGCACCACCGTCGCAAGTGATGCGCCTTTCGCATTGTTGTTCACCCCTTCCCGGGCCTGAAGATCAAGATGAAGAGTTTTAACCTGTTTGTAAAAAATGGAGTGTGTGACTGACATAGCGCCGTCTTTCACTGTTTGCGTCAGACCACAGCCGGATAAGGCCGCTGCAAGCATTAATGCCAACAGCGTTGCGGGGGGTTTACCAGCGATAGTCGCCATCTTCATCGATCTCCTTTCGGTGAATATTTTCCCGGACGCGCTGATAACGCCCCAGATTAATAGTGATAATGTCATTTTTATTTTTTTGCAGACTCAGCGGCCGTAATACCGCTGTTCGTCCAAGCTGTACGGCATAATTTTCATTGCACGCTAGTTGAGCATCCGGTAGAAGATATCTCGGCACACAAAGCTGCAACCGCACATCAAGATGCGCTCCCAGATAAACATGCAGTAACGACATTAGGTCGCCATACAGCTCGCCGCCGGGCAGCCAGCCGCGAGCTTCATCAATGTTACTTGTGGACAGTCGCAGTAATACCTGGCCGTTAACATCCGTGCCGTGAGTCCCCATAACGGGACGGTTTTTCAGGCTGACTGGTTGCTGCAAGTTCATCGTGAGCTGTTTTTTCAGCGGAACACGACAGCGATCGTAGTAGTGGACTTGTGCGCGACTCTCCGGCGCAAGAAGCTGAACCAGCGCTGAAACTCCCTCTGTCGTGCGGCCCGGCAGCAGCATCACCGGCAGAAGCGCCAGAAAACGCGACAATGGCGTGCCGGCCGTTGCCGCACAGCCCGGTATACCCAGCCCCGCCAGACCCAGAAGATACTGTGAGGTGTTATCCGTTCCGCCCGGGGCAAAGGTCGCCGGATATGAGTATTTTCTCCAGATACGGTAATACTGCGTAATAAGTCGATGGTTGAAAATATCCAGAAAATCGCAGGTTCCTTCCCAGCCCTCTCTTTTCTGCGCAATATCATCGATATAGTGAGTGGGCAGAGGCGATTCCACGCCGTACAGCCCCATAAAGGTGACATTCACCGAGGGCGGTAAATGTTCGTGCTCCGGCTCAGAGTCGGTCATCCCTCGGATTTCCCCGGCAGGAAAGCCCATTCCGGGATGCGGTCTGAAACGTACAGGCTCCTGGCGTACCTGCCAACCACTACCTGGCACCGGCGCCTTTGGCTGGTTTTGCTCCAGCAGCTGGCCAAAGCGGTAAAAATTCATGTACGGCAGGTATGGCCGCAGTGGTTCCATCAGCCGGGCAGGCGCGAACTGTGATTCTCTTTCCACCGGATACATTTCCCTTCTGGCTGAATAATCAGCGTGAGCTGGTTAAACTGGTTCATATCGGCATACAGCATGAAAAAGCGGTTAAGCATTTCGCCGAAAAGATGAATATCACCTTCACCGGTAAAGCCACTGTTGTCGAGCGTCACTTCAATATCTAACCCGCGCTGCAGGAATCCTCCCTCAAAACGCTGAATGCGGTGATGCCTGACATCAAGAATGGCATCCAGACGCCGATTATTCAGTTCATCTTCCCGCCAGTTGTAAAGAGACAACGTGCCGCGCAGCACGTCTGCGCTACTCATCATGTTAAGAAACCGGGTGCCAAGATGGCTCATCACTCGCCAGTGAAAGCGGTCTTCCGCGGGTGGCCAGGCGGGTAATGTAGGTTTGCAAAGATTACGCACGGTAAGTGGCGTTTCTGAAACTTGTTCGCAACGGTCCAGGAGCGTGCTTTGAAGCGCCCGGCGAGGCAACTGGCCATTCGTGCCGGTGATTCGCAGGGAGACCGTCTCCCGCTCCGGTTGACGTTCATCTCCCCACTGCCCCCCGCCCAGTATTAGCCAGGTGTCGTGCATTCCGGTAACACCGCGCTTGACGCGGGTATGGTAGTACCGCTCCGGCGCATGATGGCGCATCATTCCTCCCCGATGACGGAAACTGGTAAACGGCACATAACGCGCATCACCCGATCGCCCGGCCCCCATTACGCTGTCAACAGAATAAATTTCGGTATGACCGTCCTGCAGGCGTTTAGGGCGAAGCAGGTATTCGTTTTCCAGCCCACTGATGGTCAGCGGATCAGCTTCCAGGGTAAATAAGTTAATCACCGGTACGCAGTGCAGACGCAGAGTGCTGTCTGTCACGGGTAAATCACTCTGCCACTCCTGGCTAAACACTATCTCGATATCGAAATACGGCATTCCTGCCGGAAGCGCGAGGTTTTCAAGACCGTTCAGGTGCACGAACATAAATTTTTCGCGGAAGGTGAAATACTCCAGTAGCAGTTGATAGCCGCTAAAAGCACTCTCCCCCTTCGGCCAAAGACGATCTTCTTCACCAAATCCGCCCGGCGAAAAGTAACCGTCAAGCCTAATCCTGTCCGTCTGCCCTGGCAGGCGCAGGTACATCGCGGCCTGTCGCTTGGTTAGCCACAAGTGCAGTGCGCTCCCCGGCACGGTATCCTCTCCCAGATACAATGGCAGGCGACGCAGGTTGACCTGCGACCAGTCAGCCTGGCCGCTGCATGTAAAGCGTATCCGCAAGGCTGAGCGTCCATCCGGTTCCGTGGTCATCACTACATCGGATAAAGAAAGTGGATTTAACGTCACCTCCTGAGTCGTGCGATAACGGCAGACGGTATTTTTTGGTCCTACCGGACGGGAAGTGACTTCCAGGCCAGCAGGTACCACCTCACCCATTTTCATTGACGGTACGTCCGGGCTGAAGGCCACCACCGAGAGAGACGGAATGGTTCGCATATAGTGGGGCCATAACATGCTGACCAGACCTTCGGTGAGCTCCGGCAGGTCGTCATCAATCTTTTCACGCAGGCGACCAACGGAAAACGCAAAGCCTTCAAACAGACGTTCAACGTAGGGATCGGGGGTGCCTGCTTTATCCAGGTCCAGCATTGCTGCCCGGTCGGGGTGTGTCTGAGCAAATTCTTTTGCCGCTTCGCGCAGGTAGCGCATCTCGGCGTCAAAATAACGTAGAGTTAAATCTTCCATTCAATTTCTTAATGTTCAGAGAAAGGAGGGATGGAGGAGATCAACCGCAGAGCACTGCGGCTTTCACCGGATCGATCGCAATCAACCCAGCCAAAAGATTTTCCATTTCCGGATTGAGGTGTTTTTTATCGGCTTCGCTACGCCCGGCCTTCGTTCTCAGCAGTTTGAGCCGGCGGGCCTTCACTTCAAACAGCAGTTCTGGCTCCCAATCCGTAATCGTATAAACCGCGGCACTGCTGTCCAGCTCGCGCAGCAGGTGCAAAGCCAACTCATTTTTTCCCGTCTGCTCGGCAATTCGAGCCATCAGCAAGCGCACCATCCAGCGGCTGCGTGATGTCGTGATGCCCGGACGCGCCTGCAGCCATGCCAGAGCCGCTTCGGGCCCCTCGCTGTCCGCAAGTGTGAGCGCCTCAGGCTCCAGCTGTAGTACATCATTATCACTGGTAGCAGCAGAACTGACTCTGTGCTCCTCGCCCCATCCCACCTGATTGTCCAGCACTTGCTGTTGGATCCAGTTCAGGGTCACGTCATCGGCAAAGGGTGTGCCGTCGTTAAAAGCCAGTGTTTCCAGTCCAGACAGACGCGAAAGCAGCCCTTTAAGGTCAGCATGCACAATGGCTGCTTCATTTTCCTGGCCGGACTTCATCAGGGCCTGATGCAGATACCACTGAACGTCCAGCCACAAGTGGTTGGCGCCACGGGACAACAGACTGTCAGCCTCTTCCATCAGTTCACGCCAGCTCTGTTGCAGGTACAGGCGTTTTAGCTGTGCTCGCTGATCCGGCTTCGGCGGTTCAATGCGGGTTTTACCGTCCGCCTGGAGTGGCGGTAACTGATGAAGAGTGTCATGCCGGAGATTTTTTATCAGACGGTGGGCGGACAACCAACCGTCTGGCTGGTTTCGCAGGTAATCAGCCAGTACCCGTGCCTGTGATAAAAGCTCCTGACCTGAAGCAATCCCCGTGAGCGATGGCACGCTGGCGTACGAAGCAGCAAGATGACTGGTATCGCTGACGTTCTGCGGTACTACTGCATCCGGACCGCCGGATTTTTGCAAGCGGGATTCCAGTGCGGTATACAACGCAGCCGGTAAGGCCATGTTCGCCCCCTGCTCCAGCAGCAATAGAGCGCCAGCGATACGCACGGTGGCGGCATTATTGACTTCCGGATACCGAGACAGGCTGTCGAGCATTCGTGAACTTGCAAGCCACTCCATAGCCCCCTGCCGACTACGCTCGCGTTGTGGATGAAGCTGCGAATGAAAACGTTGTATTAACGCAGCCAGGAGTTCAAGCCCGTCCGCCATCCCTGTCTCGCCGTTACGGTGTAGTTGCGCCCAGGCATAATACGAAGCAACGCGGATATCTTTGGTTACCGTGGTAAGGAGTTTTTCAGCTAGCTGGCAGACGAGTTCAGTATCTGCCCCTGAAAGCTTATTCACCTCCTCACGCATCTGCTGAAAATCATCATCGTATCCGGGGTCGTCACCCGTCGGGTTAGCTGCGGATAACGGTAACAACCAGTTTTCCCACTGCGCCAGCCGCCGTTGCGCCTGTTCGGCAAGATTTGTCTGCTCTACCTGACAGGCTGCCAGCAATGTCTGCAGGTTTGCCATTAGTTAGTCTCTCCTTCATAGTCAATCACGCTGTCATCAATCTCTGCTTCTTGCGCTGCATTGATGTTAAATATCGTCTCCGGAAGCGTGAAGTTACGTAATTTCAACAGCGCCAGTGGTCCTTCACCCGCCTCAGTGCGCAGCGTGTAGTTTAGTGGCCTACCGTCCTGTGCTTTCCAGTTCAGACTCCAGCTGCTGCCCGTTCCTGAATAGGCGCTGACTACCGCCTTGTCGAGTAACCGTATCCAGCCCCAGGCTCCGGACATATCGGCATATTGCCGTGTTCCTGCCTGGGTGCTTACCCAACTTAAAGATGCCCCTGGCGCTTCGGTATCAGCAGGCCAGTTAAACCGCTTCCAGGCGGGCATCTGATTCATATAATTGAGTTTCTGACTGTCAATCACCAGCATGGTCTGCATAATGCCATCCGCAGTGCCGGGACGGAGTTCAAAGGACAGCCCGGCGTCCCCATTGGTGAACACGACATCGGATATGTGGCTCAAGGTGTCTACTGCCCGCAAAAAAGCCGGGTTAAACGTCAGCCCCTGTGTGTTGATGCTGTCCGGCACCCAATGACTTCCCTCCTTGTGAAGGACACCATTCAACCGGGTTTGTAAAAAGCGGGTAATGCGCCCGGAATCGGCATTGAGGTATTTCGCCAGCAGCGGCAGAGAGACTTCGCTGTTGACGTCCTTAAACGGATATCGTCCGCCAAAAGCACTGTTCCAGTCATCCACAACCGCGCTGCGCCACTGTGCATTAAGACTTTCCGCCGCCGGCATCAGTACCTGCTGCCAGGCCTGCTCCATCGGACGGACAAACATCGTCTGCCCGAACCCACTCCACTCCTGCCCCAACCCAGCCGCTACCAGACTGCCGTAATCACGGGTTTCTGTTAGATCCACCGCCTTGCCCTGGAACACTGTCTGGGCCAGCGCCTGGGTCATCGCCTGTGGGTCAGTCGCGTTGGTCACTTGTTGCAGGCGCAGACGCACCTGAGTGACGCGGGTCAGGAAGGTCTGAAGATTAAGGCTGCTGGTGCGTGCCCCACCGTCACGGTTGTCCATGAGAGCTAACACCGGACCAAAGGTGGCATCCAGGGGGCCGTGTTTGCCTCCATTCTGGTCAATGGCTGGTTGTACATCTCTGCCAAGTATATTTCGCGCTGATTTTACTAACGAATCAGCTATTGCCTCACCGGTCTGCCCGGTGCGCCCCTGAATACTCAAAGTGTTCATTAGCGCAACCAGAGGTGATTGCCGAACATCCGCCATCAGGGTTAACTGGTCTATGGCATCGGAAAGGGTTACAGCTTTCTGCCAGCGCAGACTGTTGAGAAAATCCAACCATGCACCGCTGTAATCCGCGAAATAACGCATCGTCAGACTTTGTTTCAGTACCTCTGGTGAGACCTGCTGCGCGGAGGGTTGCTGGCTGTCGCTCAGCACCCAGTCCATTTCATCCCGGCGCTCTTTCACCACCTTATCGATGGCAGGCTGTACTGCCTCCTCCCAGGCCTGTCGGGTGAACATCCCTGGTACAATCTCATTAGTGATAAAAAGACGCGAGGCCTCCGTGTCGCCCGTCATATCTGTCAGGCGCATATCTGAATACTGGTTCGCCACCTGTGCAAGCATCTTTTGATAAAGGGTAGACTCGCTGTTGCGCCTCCCCATTTGGTTTATCAACAGAGTACGCGTCTGGTTGATTAGCAAATCGTCAGCATGCAGACGCCAATGTGGATGCGATGCCAGAGTTGAGCCGTAAAATGTAAGGAGAGACGGGCCGATGCCCTGCCAGACGCCGTCAGCCACCCCAGAACGTTGCGGCCAGTCGCGCATCAGCGTGGCGGAGAACCACGCGCCGTTCATTCTTTCCGGACGGGCGAGCATCAAATAAAGTTTTAACTGGTCGTAAGCCGTTTTTGCTCGCCGTTCACGCAGCGGGCTATCGGGTGGAAGCTGCACAAACGCGTTCAGGTGCTGTAAGAGATGCTTCGCGGCGGCATCACGAAGCATCGGCTGAGCCATTTCTCCGTAACGCGGGAGGAGTGCTGCCAGCAGGTTATCGTTCTGGCTGAGACCACTACGGGCGAACCAGGGCGCACCGTGCTGTGAGCGGTACGTCAGCTGTGAAAGCATTTTTTGCAGTTCACCGAGAGCCTGCAGGCGGGTTTCCGGTGATTGTTTTTCTGTCGAGGCCTTCAGCACCTGCTCCTGCGCGCTCACGGCCAGACTGCGGTTGGCAAGGAAAGATACCGTCATTACCGCTCCCCATAGCATCAGCAATATTGCGGCCGCAACATACATTCCTCTTAGCCAGCTAAATCCAGGACGCGAAGGACGAAGTCTGGAGGGCAACTCCAGCACAGAATCTGGGAGTACCTGCCAGCGATTATCCATACCCCAGCGATGTTTCACGCTGCGAATGCCGCCGACAGTTGACGGGCTGAAGACCACACCCGCTAGCGGCAACGGGCGATACGGACTGAGCATTGCGGACAGTGGTCCGGAGATGTCAGAAAGATTGCGAGTGAGACGATCGGCAAGTGACAACAGAAAATGATGTTGCGGTGAGCCGCAGACCTGCTGGATACCCTGCGCAATAAGCTTCGGTACCAGAGCCTGTACCTGCGCGGCCAGTCTGTCAGGACTGCATCCTGCGGGCAGGAGACAGCCTACCGGCTGGGTGACTCTTTCAGCGTCATCAGGGCTCTGCTGCAGTGACCAGACATACAGTGGCAGTCGCCAGCCAAGGCATTCATAGCGTGCGCTGATAGCACGGGAAAAAGCGTCCAGCGCATCGTCGTTGAGCGTGGCCGAGGATTTCCCGGTCAGGCTATTTGTCACCCAGACTACCCCGTCAGCGGGCCGATAACGCAGCCGACGTAGCGCCGTGAGCCAGGCCTTGTCCTCAGGCTGTGCAGGGTCGCCGCCCCAGAGAAGTAAAGTCCCCTGGACTTCCTGCCAGTATTGTTCCGTCAACCCGGGCGTTAGCTGCTCCACGTCACTGACGTGGCCGGTGACCAGCAGAATGCGAACTTTGCGTCCCCAAAACCGGCCATGTTGATGGCGCAATGCCTGGCGAATATCCGCAACAGTAACGTTACGCGGTGGGGTTTGTACCAGACGGGATTCATCGTCGGGCAAAGCGTTTTCCTGGCGGGCCTGGCGACGATGGGCCAGCTCCCGTACGAATTTTTTTATGACCGGCAGGTAGCGGATAAAAGCCAGCCCCAGACAGAGGATCACCAGGGTCAGGATCTGCCCGTTGCGTGTTTCTATACCAAAACGAGTTCCATACCGAGAAATCAGCCACCACAAAGCCGTCACGCTGGCAAGTACCACCCCGACCCGCCCAAAACGGCCAAACAGACTACCCGTTGTGTTCATTTTCACTTCCTGATGTGACGGTGCTGATAAAGCGTTCTTCTCCGGAAGAGAACAACGTCAGAAGAGAGGTATTACTCAGGCGGACCAGGTCGGCTGCCAGGGCTGTCAGTAACCACGGGGCTGCGGGGCCTGGAATACCACACCATTTTTCCAGCAGCAGGCGTCCGGCAGGATCCCACCCGGCGCCATGCTTGATCCCGATGGTCATTAGCGGTGCGGCTATCGTTTCCCAGCTGCAGCTATCGCCCAGCACACGGGCAGTACGACAGGCAATCGTCTGGGTTTCGAGAAACAGTGTGAGATCTTCGTCAAATTTGTTCAGATCGAGCGGCATTGGCCGCAGCAGCCGTGCCGGGTGCGGCAGGACGTATTTTCGTGCCACATCGTCGCTGGTCAGCAGCAGCGCGGCCAGCCCGTCAGAGTATGCGTCACCACCACACAGCTGCATTACGAGGATTAGATCAACGGTCAGGACGGGTAGCTTCAGACGTTCCTCGACCCATGCCATGGAAAAAGCTGGCGTGATGGTGATGTCATCCGGAATGGCGCGGTCTGGGAACAGAGATGCCCAGACACTGGTAAAGGACGCTGACAGCCCGGCGTCGGGCAGATCGGTTACCAGGGTTACTTTTACCGGAAGTTCCGAAGGCAACTGATATAGCGCATCCTTTATGCCTTTAAGCAGTTCGCGCAGGGATTGATCGGCCGGATAATTACTGGCAGGGAGATAATCGATTTTTCTGGCAAGACCGTACTGCTGCGGAAAGTTATTATGAAGGCATCCTACGGTGATCGAATCGGGTAAAAAAATAGAACTACCGGCAATCGCAAGATATCGTTCGGCCCAGGTTTGCCACTGTTTCTGTGCATGGTCAGCCTCTTTTTTCAGAAAGTTATGCTTATCTACTTCTTTACCCCACAACCAGCCTCTCAGGCAGAGTAAAAACAGCCAGATCCCTGACGGGGCGAGGGAAAGAATCCAGACATTGAATACCATGAGCTCTTTCACTATGCCTGAGGCGTGGACCATGAATAATACAATCCCGATAATTACTGACAAAATACCGGTCAGAAAACACCACATCATTGATGGTTCCGGGGACAACTCCGTTGTCATTGATTTCGCTCTGTTCCAGCCCATGGATTATCCTATTGCACATTCCGGAGCACTGGAGATCACCTGACATCCGCACTGGCATTTACAGCCGTCAACCACAACAGCTTTGCCGTCAGATGACCATTCCGGCGAACCTTCCACAATGGGATTGGTGCCATGCCCAGGTACAGGGCAACTCATCATATCGCCAATCAGGGCAACTTTTTTATCGTTAACAATCATGGTTGAAGATGCTGAAATAACTTCCCCGCCATGTGTAGTTTTATCACCGAGTAAAACGAAACCTTTAGACATAATACGCTCCAACATTAAATATGCTTTAATCATCTATCCTTCAATTAAAAGCAAACAGCAAAGGAGTATTTAATTTGTTATCTTTTAATTTCTATCATTTAACTTATCACAAGCCATGGGTGATCCTCCCGAACAACTTTTCTGAAACAATAATTTTGCCTTTTGCTCATCTTTCTCACCTCCCTTCCCATCAGCATACATTACTCCCAAAAAATACTCTGCCGCAGGATCACCCTGTTTTACTGCAAGCTCAAACCAGTATCTGGCAGTATTATTATCAACGGGGACACCTTCTCCATTCAAATACATATACCCTAAATTAGATTGAGATATTGCGTTGCCACCTCTTGCCGATTTCTCGTACCAATACTTAGCTTTGGAATGGTTTTTCCGAACATCCTCACCATTATAATAAATATCACCCAAAGTAAGTTGAGCATCAACATTTCCAAGCCTTGCTGCTTTTTCATATAATTTTATAGCAGTTATTGTATCTTTCGGGGCCCCAAACCCTGAACTATACATATTAGCCAGAGTATATACTTCATCAGCGTTCATTTCCGTGGCCGAATCAATGCTTGTTGGTTGGGAAACACAAGAAGTAGCACCGACAATAAAAAACAAAAACAAAAATCTCATAATCGACTATTCCTTTAATCTTAAATAAATAAAAACAGAAACAAGCGTTCATCTATTCGTTAAGCTCACTGCTATATTGATATCCTGTAACGTTAACAACTGGATTCTTATGCCGACTCTCACCAGTTGCCGTAGGGATAGGTTTTACCTTCGATAAAAGCTTTTGTCCCTTTCGTGTATCCATAACCATCAGGGAAATCAGTCACTCCTCTACACATATCCATTTTGTCGCCTTATACCGTAGTAATTTTGGCATCCGACTGAGGAACCACCGGATTACCGCGGTCTCCCAGCCAGACGCTCACCTTACCCTCAGGAGCCAGACCAATAATCATGGTTGAACGATAGTAGGTTTCATCCCAGCGGCTGTCTGTATAAGGTGTGGTCATCTGCTCCCACGTACCTTTTTTAAACATTATCCGGGTTTCATAACTCTTTTTATCGATAACCGAGTCCCAGCAGAACCGCAGCATCAGGGGCAACGCTTTACCTTTGTTGTAATAGGCCTGTACCCCTCCCAAGCGATCATTCCAGCGCCCTACGCTGACCTGACTTGGTCTGGTGGTATCAATATACTGGTAGGTAGTTTTGTAACCAGTTCCATCCACTATCAGAGCCTGTGTAGCCTTTGCGGGCAGCGCTTTGGGATAAATGAAGAGAAACTTCCATTCGTCGTAAGGAAGTTTTATGTAAACCCATTCAGTCTCTCCCGGGGCAGCAAACGAAGATTTTTCTGCGGTACACCCTGTTACTGACACCAACAACAGTGCAGTCAAAATGATTTTAGCTTTGGTCATATTGCCATCATTTACTGTTATGCTGATATTGGGTCTCACCAGTTGCCGTAGGGGTAGGTTTTACCTTCGATAAATTCTTTAATATCTTGATCATATCCATATGAAAAATCACTTTTAGTCACACCTTTGCACATCTCCATTTTGTCACCGGATACCGTGGTAATTTTGGCATCTGACTGAGGAACCACCGGATTACCGCGGTCTCCCAGCCAGACGCTCACCTTACCCTCTGGAGCCAGACCAATAATCATGGTTGAACGATAGTAGGTTTCATCCCAGCGGCCGTCTGTATAAGGTGTGGTCATTTGCTCCCAGGTGCCTTTTTTAAACAATACCAGGGTTTCATAACTCTTTTTATCAATAATCGAGTCCCAGCAGAACCGCAGCATCAGGGGCAACGCTTTACCTTTATTGTAATAGGCCTGAGTACCCCCCAGATGGTCATTCCAACGCCCTATGCTGACCTGACTTGATCTGGTGGTATCAATATAATGGAAGGTAGTCTTGTAACCGGCTCCATCCACCATCAGCGCCTGGGTGGCCAGGGCGGGCAACGCTTTGGGATAAATAAAGAGAAATTTCCATTCGTCGTAAGGCAGTTTTTTGTAGCCCCATTCAGTCTCTCCCGGGGCAGCAAACGAAGATTTTTCTGCGACACACCCTGTTACTGACACCAACAACAGGGCGGTGAAAATGATTTTAACTCTAGTCATATTGCCATCCTGTAGCGTTAATCACTGGACGCTTGTGCTGGCTGTCACCACTTACCGTAGGGGTAGGTTTTACCTTCGATAAATTCTTTAATATCTTGATCATATCCATATGAAAAATCACTTTTAGTCACACCTTTGCACATCTCCATTCTGTCACCGGATACCGTGGTAATTTTGGCATCTGACTGAGGAACCACCGGATTACCGCGATCTCCCAGCCAGACGCTCACCTTACCCTCTGGAGCCAGACCAATAATCATGGTTGAACGGTAGTAAGTTTCATTCCGGTAATTGTCAGTGAAAGGCGTGGTCATTTGCTCCCAGGTGCCTTTTTTAAACAATACAAGGGTTTCATAACTCTTTTTATCGATAACCGAGTCCCAGCAGAAGCGCAGCATCAGGGGGAGCGCCTTGCCTTTGTTGTAATAAGTCTCAACTCCTCCAAGACGGTCATTCCAGCGGCCCACGCTGACCTTACTTGGCTCGGTGTTGTCAACATATTGGTAGGTTATTTTATAACCAGCGCCATCCACCATCAGTGCCTGGGTCGCCAGAGCGGGCAATGCCCAAGGGTAAATAAATAAAAATTCCCATTGGTCGTAAGGCAGTTTTTTGTAGCCCCACTCGGTCTCACCAGGGACTGCAACCGGTGATTTTTCTACAGTACACCCGGTCACTGACATAAACAGCAGTGTAGTTAAGATGAAGTCAACCTTAGTCATATTGCCATCCTATGCGTTAATAATTTGAGGCCATACCGTCGTCGTTTTTTTCTGCGTTATCATTTAGTCGCTGTTGATCGTCCATTTACCAAACGGAACGTACCCAGTGATCATTGGGTTTATTCGGGAAGACAAACGCCTTATCTTCTTTGGGACCAAAATGATGAATAAATATCTCTCCCGTTTTAGGATCCACCCATAAATTACGATCAGACTCGATATTCCATTTGGCGGAGCAATGGGTATATTTACCTATAAGCAGCCGTTCTTCCTCAGTAAAGGCCTGAGGCTCCTTTCCCAGACGTACTGATTTTCCCTGGGCGATGGTTTTCTCAGCCAAAGGTATTAATTCGGAGGGAAGTTGTAACTCTGTGTTTGTTTGACGAATTGGTTCAAATAATCCCCCCGCCTCCTGAGCCGCATCAATCATCACACGCAGACAGACGTTGGCCCATTCATTGGGAACGGCCATACGCTCAAAAAACACTGCGGCACCCACCTGTTTTTGTATCATGCCGTTCCGACGTTGATTGCTATTTATCACACCGACGGAACGGGTTTTGGTGGTTATTTTTCCATGCGGTAAAATGTGTTTTAAGGCAGGCAGAGACATCAACATTTCTCTGGCTTTTTCCGCATTACGATATACTCGCGTATCGGTTTCTCTAGTATCGTCGCTGACGATTTCAAATTCGGGGCAGCTCAGAAACAGACTTTCATTTTCCTGCATCGGTGACCCCACCGGATTGTAACCCCCACCAATATCTGAATGCGCTCCCGGTAGAGAAAGCTCGGGCCACATGCCCTGAATGCTGTTCAGGCTGAAGTTATACCGGTATTCATTCATTGCCGTAATATGAAAAACTTTTTTCGCAACCGAAGGTCGTAATTCCAGCTTCACCCTCGGATTACTGCGACCATTAATGTCGAAGAAATTGCTGATCCCACCAATGGCCGCCACAGTATCGAAAATACCCAGGAAGCGGACTTCACCTGAAGGTTTGCCATCGTAATAGTCCCCTCTGAGCCCTTCTTCAATCGCACTGGCTATAGCAGGATCCTGCTCCATAACCCGATTGGCAAAGTGTCGCGCCGCTGCAGCCCCCCCGATTAAAATCGAAGATATCAAACTGAATTTTTGCGATGCAAAAATCAGGGTTCAAATCGTATTCCATAAACTCTAGTATCGCACGGGTGATCCCTTTCATTGCCTGATCAGTTTTCGTCACTACACCTTCAAACATATCCAGAATACTGGTCCCTAGCCCCATACCGATGGCAGAGTCTGATTCGCCAGCCGCGGTACCTATCCCGGAAATGTAAGTCTGAATTTGTGCCTGAACCTGATCTACCATTAAGGTTTGATCTATTATGTAAAGAGAGTTTAGCCAGTGAATATTTGAGTAATATCCTCGATTGCTGCCAAATGCATGGACATAATTTCATCACTCAAGATTTTTACTGGCAATACTTTCTATTTTATCAAAATCAGGGAATGCGCCCCCATTCTCAACAATTTCACCATCGGGATAAATATACTTCGTGAAATTTCGTCCGTTTTTGTTTTTTACTTTTTGCCCAATTGAATATGTTATAATATTCGAGTTTGATTCTGGAGAAAAAACAACTCTATAAGTATCTTTTGTTTTATAGGTTGAATATAACCTCTTACCATATGTCCATAAATCTCTCGAGCGTCCATTTAAAAACCTTTCATTAATCCAAGGAAAATAATTTTTAGAGATAAACAAATCACCAGTAACATTTTCATAGACACCATCATCCCTTTGTGGGCGATTATTATCAAAAATGACAATAATTCCTGCGCCAATGACATGATCAATATTTTCTTTGAATGCATCCGAACTATATTGAATATCGATGGTCACATTGCTGAGTTTCCAATTACATTGACCTCCCCCATCGAAAGGAACAAATAAATCATACTCAGAGCTATTTCCGCGTCTTTTCAGATTCATTTTTATAAAGTTAAAACCAGGTTCCTCATGTGATTTCCCATCAGGAGCATTACGTTTTTTATGACAAATTTCAGAACGATACATGACTCCTAATGGTAATACATCTAAATCTGAAGGTAACTTAACTTTTATTAATACTTTTTTTCCATTGGAGGGCGGCTGTAGTTGTTCATTTCTTTCACAACTTATAAGAAGAAAGGATATAAGCAGAACGCTACAATTAATTAATATCTTCATATCGCTCCTTTGATAAATTATTAAATCGGACAAGAGCATTCTTACTTACAATATCACATTTCGACATTTCTAATGCATGCGGCAAAAAAGTTTGCAATTTAAGAAATAGCTTGTTGCGGGCAGCCTCATCTGATGAGTGCTCATCGCTTGATAGCATCGCTTCATCGACCTTCTTTTCGAATTCCTGTCGTTTATTTTTCCTCTCAAGTCCGCGAGACGGATCTTCTAACTCTAACAATTGATTATTCAGAAATGGTATATACTTATTTGCCATTAAGTGATTTATTGGATTAGATAAAGAGTCAAGATCGGGGTTTGTATTTTTAGGAAAATAACGCTTAAGACTATCAGGATCCAAACAATGTACAAAATTTTTCTGTTTTTCTGCTGACTCACAAAATAGATTTTCATTAAGCTGAGGAACAATATATAATTTTGCTTTTTCGTATGATATTTGCTTTATTTTAATCGTAGGCGAATTGACCCCAAACTCTGTGGATGGTGGCTTAATTGTTTTTTTCAAATACTTAACCATGGATTGTTCTGCTTTAAAAAATACAACAATACCCCCATGATGCCAAAAAGGATCAGCCGTTTTTTCTTTTAATTTTATTGCAGTATTAGATATTATTTTCGGAGCACCAAAAATAGAAGCTAAATTAGCCCATGATTTATACATTTCATTATAGACATCAATTTCAATTGGCACACTGGAAACCGTATCACTATCATTTATATGTCGAAAATGAATTACACCATCCAATAACAATACAGCATTCTTTGTAAACGTGCGCGGCATTCCATAGCTATATACTAAGGGTAATGAATCCTTTAATGTCGCCGAGTGTATTAAGCTAAGAGCACCACCTAAACTATGACCTGTGATAAAAAATTCATATTTTTCTGATAATTGTCTGATCGTGTCAAACTCATTATGAAACTTACTCTCCGCCAGTTTATATGCATCTAAAAAGCCTAAGTGACAATATCCATGTTGAACAATATCTGGACAGGAAGTTGGAAAAAAAGTCAGATCGGTATCTATATCGAAAAATTTATTAGGTTCTGTACCTCTCCAACCGACGATTAATTGCCTGTCATTATATACATAAAAAAGCTGCGATCCCCCCTTTCCATTATCACCTTCAGTAGTATCCAAAAAAACCGGATTAACATAACGCTGTCGAAACGGAACGTCTATAGCAACAGGGGTATGTAGCATTGAAGGAACTTTGGACATATCCTGACAATGTTGATTGAAAAATGAAAGAATTCTCTCTCTTCCTTCATATGCAAAGTCGGACAGTAGTCCAAGATTCACTGCATTAACCATTGAATAGTCTTTCGTATGATGCAAAAGAATATTCCACGCTCTGAACGGGCATATTTTCACAATAACTCTCGAATTAAAATACATATTTGAGATCGTTAAGCCTGAAAACTCTGGATCAGGAAAATGGAAAGAAGGCAATTCTTTACCTTCCCAGCCAGGAATGCTAGGCGCTTTATCACACAACTGCCCGATAACCACATAATAACAAATGAGGCCAGCCTTTTTATCAACGGTGACCGGTGACATTTTCATCGAGTAGGAATAGGTTCTTTCTATACTTAAAGGACGCTGCTCCATAACATCCGCAAGCGGTTGAGCCTTCACAAAAAGCGTCAAATCAGGATGAAGTAAATCATCAATACGCAAAATGCCTTTAGAATCAGTCACACCAGTATAAGGATCTATGACTTTATCGCGGGTAGCCTCATTTTCCGCCCGCCAGGGCATATTCGCCACAGCATTATCATTTTCATCAACAAGCTGAATTTCTATCCAACATTTTCGTTGTGCAGGAGCCTGAGCCTTTCCGAATACTCCTGTCGCTGATGTTTTTGACTCACTCATGATAACTATCCCTGGTCGCTGTCTGTATTGCTGAGAGGAAATTCAATTTTCATTGATGATGGCATGGCGGTATAAACAGGCATCGTATTGCCGAGTTTATCCGTTGTTCCTGTATAAACATCACCTTCAGCAGTGGTTATTTTATAATATGTGTATGGCTTGATTTCACCCGTCTCCAGATCGGTGATTTCAAATCCACCTTTAAATCCTTTAGGAAGTTCCTTAACTGGCAGATTTAAGTTAGCTGCCCCCATTTTTTGGACATTCGCAGCTTTGAGCAAAATGTTCCCGGGGCAACCCATTTCAATATTTCCACCATTGATTTTGATATACGCACCACCACAGACAAGGGTCAGGTCCTGACTTGCATTCACCGTCACTTTGCCGTTATTACTGGTTACCGTGACATCCTTCAATGCCTGGATATTCACAGCATCGCCCTGAGCCTGTATATCGACTTTTCCCTGCCCGGCGAACAATTGCATTCCTGCACCCTGTGCAAAAAGACTGACTGTATTGGCTGCCGCAACGGTAACGGATCGAGCAGCACTGATATCGGTATTGCGTGCAGATACAATCCCGACACTTTGCCCCCCGGATGCAATCCTTATTGCTTCAGGACTGACAACCCCAATTCCCTTTGGTGAATGAGCTAAAATCCCGGGTTTTTGTAATCCGGTCAGCGCACCGACCAGGCTGGACTGGCTTTCTGATTCAGCTGCGGTTGCTTTTGCTGTTTCAGCAGCACGACTCAGACTTTTTGCCAGGGAAAGAGCCTGCTCAAGCTGTTGTACTGCTTCATGCATGTCCAGCATTACACCCTGAGCATTTGGCTGAGTGTCTGCACTCAGTAAAATGCCTTTGCCACCACGAACAGCTATCCATTCATCAGTACGCAGTTCTGCACCTTTGCCGCGTACCGCACGCTCCTCATCGACATTGTGGCCTAAATTCAGCTGCGTCTTACCCCCGTACTCGGTGCTGAGCTTGATATGTTCCTCGCCCCGCTTGTCCTCCATTCGCAGCTTATTGAGCCCAGCCGTTCTGATAACGTTGCGGGTGCTATTCTTCTCCGTGACGTGGTCAACGTGGCGGGAGTCATGCAGGGCATGGGCTATATACGGTCGGTCCGGGTCACCCTCGTGGAATGCAATCGCCACTTCAGTGCCCTGGATAAGCGGGAAATGAAAGCCGTAAACGTCCCCGCCGTAGGGCTTCGCAAGTCGCACCGGCATGCTCTCTTGCCCCTGCGACTTACTGTCCCGGTCGGCGTCAAACTTTACCCGGTACAGACCGGACGCATCCTGCCAGGCGTAGATATCATTTGCTTTCGCGCTGGTCACCCTGGCTGTCATGGTTCCGATCACCTTCGGACGCGGCAGTAATGGCGGACGCCAGCATACTTTGTCACTGTAAGGTACACCCGTTATGATGACCTGCAATGCCTCGCTGCGGTTCGCCGTAAAGATAAGGTGAGTGATAAGCACAGGTGAGCGCTGCAACAGTTCAGGCAGCGCAGGAGGAAGGCTGTCGGTGATACTCAGAACCTGGGCCGGAGCCAGAGTTGCATCAGCGCTTTTTGCGGTAATGGTAGTTTGTTTTGCAAGGAAACGTTCGTGATCGAGACGCGCCCAGAAGTTTGCTGTTTCGGGGGCCGGATCAATCTTATCGCCGCTTTCTTTATGTCTCGGTTGATAATGGTAAACCGAGCCATAATTGATGCCCTCACCTTCCCCGCGGGTCATGTCTGCCGGGGCTGACTGGATCAGGTTCTGCGCTGCAAGGTGGTTATAATCCTTCGTGATGACATTACTTTCCACCACCTGGTTTGACAGCGTGAGTCCCCAGATAGCATCTGCGCCATTATCGTTTGCACCGGACGGGCTATTCAGGGCGAGTTCTTTATCAGAAAGCAGTGCAGCCTGGCTGTCGCCGAAGTGGATCACTTCCGTCTGCGTATCTTGCTGCAGAGAGAAGTAATAAAAAATTCCCACTTCCGCAAGCAGGCGCTGAATAAACGTCAGATCGCTTTCCTGATACTGGTTTATCTGCTCACGCTTCGGGTACGTTTTTTTCAGGCTGAAATCAAATTCCCAACCTTTCAGACCATGCTCGCTGAGCACCTGCGCCACTACATCGGGAACCGATTTGTTGACGAAGAAGCGGTGAGTGCGGTACTCCTTGTCCAGCAGGGAGATAAAAGGTTTCAGCGTGATACGGTAATGTGCCTGGTCAGCAGAGCCTGAAATACGTCTGAAATCAGTAATGAAACCGTGTACTTTTTTCTGTTCACACAGACTCTCCAGTAGCCCGGCTCCCATCGTCAGATTTGCCGGTTTCCGCAAAAAACAGGCAGCATCAAGTTGCTTATCCGTACTGGTAAAAATGATGTCATACCTGTAAATCTCGCTTATGCCCTCAATACCGCTGAATTCTTTTACATCCAGTGGTGACTGACAGGAAGGAACATCAAGTCTGTAGCGGTTCAACGTTCCCGCCCCGGATAAAACTTTTTGCACAGAGTCACTGAGATTCAATATTTTTCACTCCATGAGAAGATTTAAAAGGATATTTGCAGGAATCGTTACGTTCGCTTTGCTCAGCATTCACATCACTGTTTTTCAATTCGCCGTAAGGTCTCACTGCCTCCATATCATTAAGCGGGATGTCGTTAATACATTCGTCAGCAATTTCTACTCCTGCGACCATGCTGCGCGGTGTGTTCTTATGGCGCTCGGAGTGCAAAACATATCTGACGATGAACTGGCCTTTATCAGAAAAATGATGGAATGAAGGTGGGATGCATAAATGGCTGTTTACAACACGAAGTGGGGGATCAAATGTAATTTTCCGATCCCTGAATCGGGTTCCTCTAGGATCAATTGAAATACTGACTGGCTGGTAGTCCTCTGGCTCCGGAACGCTGAAACACACATTGTTGCCTCTTATGCTGACCGTTGTTATTTCATCAGGCCGAAGGGAGTCCCCATGTCCGGGACATCCAGTTAGTAATGTCAGGCTGAGAACAAAAGCATATCTGCAGCAAAAGGATATTATTTTCACCATGGAAATCCTCGCAACGTGCAGGTATAAAGGTGGCGAATAAGGGCCTCAGAAATGTTTCCATCAAGAGTGATCACACCCGCTGTTCTCAGATCACACCATGTCTCATATCCTTCAACCTGCAAAGAAAAGTGATCGGCAATAATCTGTGCCTGCTGCTCCGGTGGATATTCACTTAGCAGACGTCCGTCCAGGACATAGCGATAACTCACAACCCAGCTAACCAGGCCCCGGCCAATAATATTCATTCCTTTTTCACGCTGCCAGACATGACTCATTTCGTGAATGAAAAGATGTTGTAGAAAAGGAACAACTGACGAGTAATCGTCTCTGTACCAGTGACGAAAATAAATCTCGCCGTTTGGGGCCATCGCCGCATTTTTGTCCTGCAGTCCAAAAGGAAGGTAGCTGTCATGATGGATCCAGACTTTTTGATATGGGATCGTCGTTCTGAATACCGATTTCGCCAGTTCTATCTCACCTGGTGTCAGTAATCGCAGTGAACCTTCCTTCTTATCTTTTTTCCCGGTGTGCTTGTCTTTATCATGGATCGACATTATTCACTGTCCTTTCGTAGCTCAATCACAATGCCGTCCTCTTCATCCCATGCCAGCTCGAGATATTCCGGGCTCTGCTTTGCGGCCTTGTGTATCAGCAATTGCTGGCTCAGAACGGGCAGAATTTGTTGATTCAGCAGACTGTCGACGTTGCGAGCCCCCGTGTCTGGCAGCAGACAGGCGGCGGTAAGCGCATCGTAAAGGCTGTCAGCGATGATAGTTTTTATTCCGTAATGCCGCTTCAGACGCTGACTTACCTGGTCCAGCTTCATTCCAACAATGCTGCGCATTGCGGCTGGAGACAGTGTCCTGAAAATCACCGTCTGGAAGCGTGCCAGAAGCGCAGGCTGGAAATGTTCTCGCAGCAGCGGACGCAGCAGTTCCTGTATGTCTGATTCAGTCGCATCAGGCTGTTCGTCCAGCATCTGCATGATGTGGTCACTGCCGAGATTCGAGGTCATCAGGATCACGGTGTTGCGGAAGTCGATTTCACGCCCTTCGCCGTCGCGCATAAAGCCACGGTCAAAGACCTGATAAAACAGGTTCATCACATCCCGATGGGCTTTCTCCACTTCATCGAGCAGCACCACGCTGTACGGCCGCTTACGGACTGCCTCGGTGAGTATGCCTCCCTGGCCGTAGCCAACGTATCCCGGCGGCGAGCCTTTAAGCTGCGAGACAGTGTGAGGTTCCTGGTATTCAGAAAGATTGATGGTGATAAGGGATTTCTCGCCACCAAACAGTTCGTCCGCTAACGCCAGCGCGGTTTCGGTCTTACCGGTGCCGCTCGGGCCAGTTAGCAGGAATACACCCTGTGGCCCGTTTTCTGGCGCAAGCCCGGTTTTTGAAGCGCGAAGGCGTTGAGCGATGGCATTCAGGGCCACGTCCTGGCCGACGACCCTTTTTCCAAGATTATCCTCCAGGGTCAACAGTTCCGTCTGCTCATCCTTCATCAATGAGGAGAGCGGCACGCCGGTCCAGTCGGCAATTACGGTGGCGACGGTGCGCGCGTCCACGTCCAGACCCAGTAACGGGTTACTTTGCTGAACGTCACCTAGTTGGTTCTGCAGATCGGCAATTTCCGCCTGGCGGGAGATATCCGCGCGGCAGGCAAGCAACTGTTCCGTCAGTTTCAGCTCCTGGCCGTACTGCGTTTCCCGTTCGTCGAGCTGCAGGATAATGCGTATTTCTTCCTGTTCGATGGTTGCCAGACGTTCGCCATGGGTGCTTTTACCCATTGCAAGATCTTCCAGCAGCGCCTGCTTCTCCATATCCAGCGCCGTAAGCTGAGCTTTTATATGGGTCAGCTGTTCAGGCACGGTATCCAGGCTCATGCGGATCCGCGCCGAGGCAGTGTCCAGCAGATCCACCGCTTTGTCAGGTAACTGGCGGCCTGTCAGATAGCGCCTGGAAAGAGTGACGGCAGCTTTGACTGCCTCATCCGTAATGTGCACCCCGTGGTGCTCTGCGTAGCGCGACTTAAGGCCGCGTAGCATCAGGCAGGCGGTATCGTCGTCCGGTTCGTCCACTTTCACCATCTGGAAGCGGCGCTCCAGTGCGGCATCGCGCTCAAAATACTGCTTATACTCACTCCAGGTGGTGGCAGCGATGGTTCTGAGTTCGCCGCGGGCAAGAGCCGGTTTCAGCAGGTTGGCAGCATCGGCTCCACCCGCCTGGTTGCCGGCACCGATAATGGTATGGGCCTCGTCAATAAACAGCAGCACAGGTAAAGGTGACTGTTGCACGGCTTCGATAATATTTTTCAGGCGCTGTTCGAACTCCCCTTTAACACCCGCTCCCGCCTGCAAGAGGCCAAGATCGAGGGTGCGCACAGAGACAGGTTTCAGCGCGTCCGGGACGTTGCCTTCGGCGATCCTGAGTGCCAGCCCCTCAACCAGCGCCGTTTTACCCACACCGGGTTCACCAACCAGAATGGGGTTGTTTTTGCGACGCCGGGACAGGATATCCACCATCTGGCGGATTTCATTGTCGCGGCCAAATACCGGATCGATTTTGCCGTCACGGGCGCGGGCGGTGACGTCCAGGGTGAATTTATCCAGCGCGTTCTGGAGTGCCGGGTTCAGTTCGCCCGCTTTTATATCTGCATCCATTGCACGACCAACAAACTCCATATCTCCGCTGTGCCCCTGCGCCAGCTCCGCGTCCTGTTGCACTTCGGGACGTTCATCGGATTGTGCATCCAGCAGCGGGCGGAGACGTTCAAGCTGGCTTTGTGCCAGGGTCAATAGCGGCCAAAGACCATCGCACCGAACCTGTTTCGGGTTTTCCACCAGCGCCATTAGCAGGTGAATGCTGCGGATATGCTCTTCCCCCGCGAGGGAAGCATGAAGCCATGCGTCCTGCATCAGGGTCTGAATATTATCTGAGAGCTGCGGACGACTGCGGACAGAACGGGGAAGCCTCTCCATGAAAGCCAGTAAATCCTGCCATATCGCATCCATATCCCACTCATAGCGGCGGGCCAGCACCGTCAGGTCGCCTTCACCCTGCTCCAGTAACTTAAGTAACCAGTGCTCAGGCAGTATTTGCGCATGAGCGCGGGTCTGGCACAGGGAGGCGGCATTTTCCATGGCGCGAGCGCAATAAGGATTAAGACGGCGTAACAGGACGGCTGGATTTTCCATGAGAGTCTCTCTTTGTCAGTTCCGGACACGCTACCGCCCATCGCTTTTCCTGACAGAAGGAAACCAAAGCGCATAAGGTCAGGCAGGCAAATTGTGTTTTTCTTTGCTGAAGACCCGCTTATCAGGTCTTCAGCAAAAAAACTGCGGACAGAAGAATCTGTCCGCATCGGGATTAGGCGGTAGCGCGTTCGTTCCAGGAATCGGAGTGAATGATGTTGCCGTCTTTGTAAGTCCAGGTGATTTTTTCGTAGCGCAGCTCAATCTGTTCAAGATGGTTGTGCTTCTCTTTGGAAGGGTCTTTGATGTCATGCATCAGCGGGTTAACCTTCACCACTTTCACATTTTCAAGTTTGGTGTTGAAGTACTCGACCTCCTGACCCGCGTCGTTGATCTTGTACCACTTAAATTCCGCAGACTTCAGTGTCTGGCCCGTAGTGACTGCCTTGTAGAGATACGGGCTGGAAGATTCGATCTCCTTGGTGAACAGGAACGGGGTGTGGATACGAGTACCGGTCAGCTTACCGGTATTGTTGTCGGTCGGGATGTAAAGGTTATGTTCCTGCGCTACAACCTCAATACTGCCTTCACGATCCTTAACGTCCACGGAACCTTTGATGTCCGCGCCGCCGTCGTCCTTCAGCCACAGATAAACAGGAATTGCCATGTTAATTACTCCATTTCATTTTTTGATACGTCACCATCCTGAGATGACGTAAGGGGGGTGTCCGGTAACTGGCAGGCATTTGCCTGTGGCACCAGACTGATTTCGACACGGCGGTTCAGCGCACGGCCTTCTGTCGTGTCGTTGTTGGCGACAGGTCGGCTTTCACCGTAGCCCTGCACCGCAAAGCAACTCTCCGGTACGTCGCCGGTATCCCGCATCCAGTCGCGAACAGACTCCGCACGCTTCAGGGAAAGCATCTGATTGGACTTGTCGTCACCGGTGTTATCGGTATGGCCAGCAACGACAATCAGCCAGCCGGGTTTCGCTTTGATGCCAACAAGCGATTTCACCAGGAGCTTTGTGGAACCAGGTTTAAGTGACCATTTACCGGTATCGAACAATGACATGCTGTCGAGGCGAATGGTCTGTGGTTCCTGGATTACGGTCTTAATCACCGGGAGAGGTAGCGCCCAGTCATTAATAGCTGCTTCTACGGGAGGAAGGAGACGCATTCCTTGATACAGTCCGAGCCCGTAACGCAGGGGCTCACCACGACGCAGCCAGTCTTCTAACATTTGGCTGTCGGCACGGAGTCGCTGCTGCGCCTGCAACTTCGGTGCTGGAGGGGTACCTGTAAGACGGTGGTAAACAGCAAGATGATCGCCGACGCTGCTGACCAGTCGTTGGTTGTTGATAAAGGAAGCCAGCATCGCCAGTGCGAGGAACAGGAAACAAATTGCACCGGCCAGACGAGCATCTTTCATCAAACGGCTGATGCCATGGCGACGAGGCAGATGCGGAAGAATAAGATCTGGAAGGGGCAGCACCTCAGATCCGCAGGCAACGTCCGGGCGCAGCGTGGTTACACGGGCTATTTGCTGTTGCCAGAGATTATCTGCAACCGCATAGACCGGAGTCAGACATATTCCCGTGGTGCAAGGCATTAGAGAGGGAACCTCTCCATGATGGATGCTGAGTGGTTGTGAAACATGCTCTTCAATCAGGGCAAGAACGCTCTCCAGCCAGAGCGCATAATAAAGACGTGAAGCATGGCTTCCTGACTCTCTCAGCCACTCGGCAACTGATAGGGCAATATGACCATTCTGCAGCACAGTTACACCAGGCTGATCGGATGTAACTGTAAACCATCGAACATCATCCTCATGCCCGGCATCTGGAGGGGTTAGCCAGACCACGAGCCAGATGGGTGGCAGACCATTCAACCAGGTTCGACATTGCACAATGCTGCGTCGCCATTCCCGAAGGGTCTGAGCTGCTGCCTCTTCGTTTTTATGCTGTTCAGGCAGCACCGCCAACATTACGGACACCTGCGACACTAGAGTCGGACGGACAGCAGAAAGATGTTGCGCTAGTAACGGGAGTTGTTCGGTATTTCTTGCCCGCAAATACCAACCATGACGCGTTTCACGATAATCCATATCTGCTGAAAACAGGGATGCGGTATCGCCGCAAACCAGCGTTACCATGCCCTTATAATTCTCAGGCGGCAGGTTGTTATCTGTTGTCGGTCCACTGTCAGGCTGACTGAGGCGTAACTGCCGCCACTGATGCCAGAGGATGACGCCGGAAATAACTAATATGCAAAAGCTGAGTGTAATGCGGTACACAGCGTAGGCACGCCAGAAATCCAGCACCAACCACAAGGCAAGAATTGTGGCAAGAAGCGTGAGGAAAACACGAGAGTAATCACGCATCCCTTATCCCTGCCCTGCTATTTGCGCCACCATCTGCGACAATAAAGAGGAAAAGATGAACCAAAGAGCCGTCAGTGCAGCGCCTCCTACCACCCAGCCCAACCAGTACAGTCGACGTCCGCTTCTTAGTCCGGTTGGCCTGACGACTAAAGGGGCATCCTGCGATAAGTTAAAAGGCGGCACACGCTCGCTGAGCGCGCGCACTACGTCTTCCCGTCGCTCATCGTCCTGCGCCCGATACTGGCCAACAAAGCCCAGTTGCAAGGTTCGAAACAGACAAGTCAGAACCATCGCATCAGCCGCAGGCTCGCGCAGAATCGTACGAATGCGTTCCCACAACTCTTCTCCAGCGTTCAGCGTACTGAAAAAACGGGCCTGCAACGGATCCTTGCGCCATTTGCGGTAGCCATCATCCTGTTTATCACGGTTCAATACGCTTTCATCCAGCAGAGCGCAGTACGCATAAAGCATGCGCTCACAGCTCATTTCACTAAAGCCAGCACTGGTTAGTGAATCTCGGGCATCGCTCACCCAACGGCAAGCCCGCCGATAGAGCGCTTCGCCGTCCTGAATATCTTGGCCGCTGCGCAACTGGCTCACCATCAACCAGCCCGGATAAAAAATTCGATTAATCAGGTCGATATCAGGAGTGTTCATGAGCGCAGCACCGCAAACAGTTCTAGTTTCACTTCGCCAAGAGATTCAGGGGTATAGAAGGTACAGTTTCCAGCTTCTAACATGGCGCGGGCAGCATCTGTGGAGAGATCAAGCGCGAAGTACTGATTCTCCAGACGCAATGGAATAGCCGCTGGCACATGGCTCAGAGGTTTAATCACCATTCCACTCAGGGCGATATTCACCACTTCAGAAACATCATCATGGCTACCTGCTTTACAGAGCTGTGGGAAACGAGTCTGCAATTCGTGGTTTGGCATGCTTGAACGGACAGACAAATAGAAATCTGCACCCTCACGCAACCGCGCATCATGCAGTTTCCCGCGCCAAATCTCCTTGTCATCATCCTGCTCCAGGGTAATGGCGATAACCCGCGAAGGCAGAGTGGCTTCCAGCAGTTGGTCCAACAGAGTAAATAGTGGTGGGAATACCTGCTCCGGAGTTTCATGCCTGTAAAGGGGAATATCATCGGCGTTATGTTCAAGAGAAAAGGTCAGCAGGCTGCCAGCAAATCGTGCCAGTTCACGGTAAAGCAATTCAGGATGACGCGAAGGTGTTTGATGCAGTTCCTTCAGTACGGGCTCCGCACTGTTCAGTGCATTAAGCAACCAGAACAGAGAAACATCTGCCACCGCAAAGTCCGCCATCCGCTCATTGCTTTCACGGCGCATAGCCATCAGCAGCTTACGTCGCGCCGCTAAACGGTGAAGCAGATCGCCCAACTCGCTGACAAGGTAGGGGCTGGCCGACAATGACAGCAGTGGCGGAATGAAATGCCTATCAAGGATCCACTGCCCCTGCAGGTTATGAATTAGCCTGGCTACTGGACATGTTAACCAGGCACTGTTTTCCTGACTGGACAGACGAAGCGCAAGTGAATGGCGTAGTACTTCCAGTTCGCTGCGTTCGTGACCAGCAAGTTCCTGTACCGTCACGCGTTCAGACAACCACCGACGCGGACGGACGCTGTCACTGCCATCATCCAGATTGCCGCCGTTTGCATTAAGCAGCGGGAGACACAACAGGATCTCCACGGTCTTCAACCCGGTAGCTGTTAAATCGCATACCGGGGGGAGATTATCTGCCAGTTCCGTGTCGATTAGCGTCCCATCAGCAAATCGCACCGCCAGACGTGTTACGTTGAGCCTGGAGAGCGCAAGCGCGCCCTCGTCGAACTCAGCACTCAGTACGCCCCACGGATGCGCCAGCGCCATCCTTGAGACTGTGTCAGCCACATGCGCATCCCAGCGCGCCTGCTGCTGGAACTGCTGCGGAGCCAAAAAAGCCCCGTCATTCCATAACGGGCGGTATATCTTCATTGCAACTCCCGCGCCTTACGCCTTCGCCTTCGGCATCTGCGATACCAGAGACAGGTTCACGTCCATCCCTTCAACCTGGAAGTGCGGCACCGCATACAGCTTCACGCGGAAGAAACCTGGGTTATCTTCGATATCTTCCACAACCACTTTCGCATCACGCAGCGGATGGGAGGCCTGCAGTTCGTCGCCCGGATCGGTCATTTCAGTGACCAGACCACGTACCCAGGTATTCAGCTCCAGCTCCAGCAGACGACGGTCTTTAGTGGTACCGATGTTTTCGCGTTGAATCAGCTTCAGGTAATGCGCGATACGGGAGAGCAGGAAGATATACGGCAGGCGCGCGTTGATGCGGCTGTTGGCCGTTGCATCGGCGGTATCGTACAGCGCCGGTTTCTGGGCGGAGTTCGCCGAGAAGAAGCAGGCATAATCGCGGTTTTTGTAGTACGACAGGGGGATAAAGCCGAGATTCGCGAACTCAAATTCGCGGGTTTCCGGGATCATTACCTCAGACGGAATTTTCACCTGGTTGCCGGTACCGAGATCGTACAGGTGGATTGGCAGGTCTTTCACCGCACCGCCGGCCTGCGGGCCACGGATCTGCACGCACCAGCCGTTATTAATGAAGCTCTTCACCATATTGGAAGCAAAAGAGAACGACGCGCTGGTCCAGAGATATTTCTCGTGATCCGGGCCTTTGACCTGCTCAACGTAGTTGAAGCTGCGCACCGGAATGGTATCCGGGCCATAGGGCAGACGCCCAAGTACGCGCGGCATCACCAGACCGATATAGCGGGAGTCGTCTGTATCGCGGAAAGATTTCCAGTTGATGTATTCGGCGCGATCAAAATAGTTGCCGATATCTTTAATCGCAGCCACCTCTTCCATGGATTCTTTCAGGAAGAATTTTGGTCCAACAGAACCAATAAACGGCATATGCGCCGCGGCAGACACTTTAGAAATATTACGCAGCAGCGCCACATCCTGCGGGCTTGCGTCAAACTCATAAGAAGAGATCACCGAGCCAATTGGCTCACCGCCTGGGGTGTCGTACTCGGCAGTGTAGGTGTGCCAGTATAGTCCGCTTTGAACCAGCTCCGGCGCGTCTTCAAAGTCCTGGCGCAGCGCATCTTTGGAAACATCCAGAATTTCAGTTTTCACGTTCTGTCGATAATCGGTGTTATCGACCAGCTGCTTCAGGCCGCGCCACAATGACTCTACTTTCTGGAACTCTTCATGGCGCATCACCGCGTCCAGCTGGCGGCTGATTTGATAATCGAGCTCCGCGATATGGTGATCGATAAGCGTTTTGTCGAGCTTATCTACCTGCTGGCCGGATTTACGGATACAGTCCATAAATACCTGCATCGCGGCCGTGAGGCGCTCACCCGCTGAGGCCTCGGCCAGCGCAGCATCATCCAGAAACGCATTAATATCTCCCAGGCTGGACGCCGGGGTCAGATTAATTTTTTCAAACAGAGAGGCATAAACTCCCTCTTTTTCCAGTACGGTAGTTTGCCCTTGAACAGAGCCATTTTCAGTATTTAAAGACATCAGCATATTCCCGGTTAATCCATTAAAAGACGTGTCCACACTTTATTTCGGGGCAAGCGCACTCATTTCGTCACGCAATTCCTGAGACAACGCTGGATCTTTGAGAATTTTCTCGAGCTCTTTTCTGAAAGTGGCGTTATCAAGGAGATTGGATTTGAGATCGCGTAATAAATTGCGCATCGCCAGCATCGCGCGCAGTTGTGGAATTTGGCGGGCAACCTGTTCAGTTTCGAAATCTTTCATGCTTGAGAACTGAAGTTGGATATTGTCTTCCGCACCCTCTCCCGTCAGCGTGTTCTGTACGGCCAGATTAATTTCCGGGTTAAACTCTGAAAGTACGCTATCAAAGTTATTTTTATTGACGTTGATTTTCTCACGTTCAGATAGAACGCGTGATTCTTTACCATTACTGAAATCGCCAACCGTAAGAATTTTAAGTGGCAATTCAACTTTCTTCTGCGCGCCTCCGGTATGAAGAGCCAGTTTTAAATTTATTCGTGCCTTAGGCACTTCATTCTGCAACGAATCAGCCATAGCGGTCCCTTTTCCTTAAGGAATAGTTGTCGAGTAAAATTACATTTGTTCACGCACAGATATTAGAACACACAATTACAGAGGATCAACTAACTATTGTTCCAAAGTTGGACATTGACCCTACAACAGCCTGTAATTAAAATTGCAAGTATTACTACCTGACCTTTTCATATTAATAACACAAGACACACCTTCACAAATAAATAAAAACCAATCTACAAAGAGATATGCATATTATATTTATTTTTAATTACTAACTTTATTGCAATTGATGATAACTATGATTTACCAGGGATAAAGAAATAAGGGCAAAAAAAAGGCGCTGAAGCAGCGCCTTTTTAAAAGTTATACGCATATTCTGATATCGATTAATGCTTCTCGATATACATCGTGCGGCTGTAAGCCACATCTTCAGGGTTGTTAATCGGATACCCTTTCACCCAGGGTTTGATCAAACGCCCGTTGGTGTACTGGTAGATCGGCGCGATGGGCGCTTTTTCGGCGATGATTTTTTCCGCCGTATTGTAATCAGCGTTACGGGCCTTCTCCGTGGTTTCCAGCGATGCCTGATTAATCACCTTGTCATACGCCGGATCGTTGAAGCGGGAAATATTGCCGGTGTGCGTTGAGGTCAGGAGTGAAAGGAACGTTGACGGCTCGTTGTAGTCCCCGACCCATGAGGCGCGGATCACATCGAAATTACCGGTATTTCGGCTGTCGATATAGGTTTTCCACTCCTGATTTTGCAACTTCACATCGACGCCGAGGTTCTTTTTCCACATCGACGCCACCGCAATAGCGATTTTCTGATGGTTCTCGGAAGTGTTGTACAGCAGCGTCAGCTTCAGTGGTTTTTGCGCATTGTAGCCCGCCGCCTGCAGCAGCGTTTTTGCCTGAGCGTTCATCTCTTCCTGGCTCATCTGCTCAAACGGCGATGGCTCCGGGGTAAAGCCTGCGGTCACGTCCGGGGTGAAGTGCCACGCCGGTTTCTCGCCGGTGCCCAGCACTTTCTCGGCCATAATGCGCCGGTCGATGGTCATGCTGAGCGCAAGACGCACCCTCGCATCCGCCGTTGGGCCTTTCTGGGTGTTAAACGCGTAGTAGTAGGTGCCCAGCTGCGGCGGCGTGTAAACCTGGCCCGGGATCTCTTTCATCAGTTTCTGGTAGAGATTTTTCGGGAACGACTCGGTGATATCGATACCGTCCGCCAGGTAACGCTTGGTGGCTGAGGACTCCTGGTTGATTGGGACAAAGGTCACTTTCTGCAGGACGGTTTTGCCGTTATCCCAGTAATGGGTGTTACGCTCGACCACCAGCTTCTCGTTGACCACCCGATCTTTCAGGATGTAGGCGCCATTGCCTACCAGCGCGCCAGGACGGGTCCATTCCGCGCTGCTCTCCACATTGGCTTTCTTTACCGGGTAGAAGGCGAAGCTCGCCGTCAGGTTAGCAAACCACGGCAGCGGCTTGTCGAGCTGCACGCGCAGGGTTCGGTTATCCACCGCCGTCACGCCGAGCTTATCCGGCGGTGCTTTACCGTCAATGATGGCCTGGGCGTTAACTATCCCGGCCAGCGCTGCAAACCAGGCGAAAGGCGACGTGGTTTTTGGATCGACCAGACGCTGCCAGCTGTAGACAAAATCCTGAGCGGTAACCGGCGTTCCATCAGACCACTGCGCATTCTCGCGCAGGGTGAAGGTCCAGACGCGGTTATCATTACTCTGCCAGCGGGTCGCGACACCCGGCACCAGTTCGCCCTTTTCGTTCTGATTCACGAGGCCTTCGAAGAGGTCGCGGATCACCTGAATTTCAGGCAACCCCACCGCTTTCGCGGGATCAAGGGAAGCAGGTTCATCTTTGATATGGCGCACCAGTTCCTGTTTTGAAGCCAGCGACGTTCCGGAGGGAACGTCCGCCGCAAAGGAGTAAGAAGAGAGGCCACACAACAGTAAGGCAGAATAAATCAACGAAACCGGATGCTTCATGAGATCCCCTTTGAAATGATGGGTAACGAGCAGATGCGTAATTATTTGTTTCAGAACAGGGAAATGCAAACAACTTCCATCGGAAAGTTGAGATCTGCCAGTTTTATCCCCAGGCTGAAACTATTTGAAAAACCGTGTGTTTTGCACAACACTGCCAGTAATACAACTCTGATCCAGGAACGACTATGTCACATACCCGCCCAAGAACGGAACGTGGCGCTTTCCCGCCGGGAACCGAACATTATGGCCGCTCTTTCCTCGACGCACCTTTAATCTGGTTCCCTGCCCCTCAGGCCGATCGCAACAGCGGCCTGATCATTGCCGGTACCCACGGAGATGAAAATTCATCGATTGTGACCCTCTCCTGCGCGCTGCGCACCCTTGCCCCGGAACTTCGCCGCCACCATGTGGTGTTAACCGTTAACCCGGACGGCTGTCAGCTGGGGTTACGCGCCAATGCCCGTGGCGTGGATTTGAACCGTAACTTCCCGGCGGCCAACTGGCGGGAAGGTGAGACGGTCTATCGCTGGAACAGCTCAGCCGCAGATCGGGACGTGGTGCTGCTGACGGGTGAAAAACCCGGTTCAGAGCCGGAAACCCAGGCGCTGTGTAATCTGATCCATAAACTGCATCCGGCCTGGGTTGTTTCGTTTCACGATCCGCTGGCCTGCATTGAAGATCCGGCCCACACGGCCCTTGGTCGCTGGCTGGCGGATGCCTTCTCGCTGCCGCTGGTGACCAGCGTCGGCTATGAAACGCCAGGCTCGTTTGGCAGCTGGTGCGCCGATTTAAGCCTGCACTGCATCACCGCCGAATTCCCGCCAATCTCTTCTGATGAGGCCAGCGAAAAGTATCTGAAGGCGATGACAGAACTGTTGCGCTGGGAGCCTCAGAGATGAACAACGCCGGTGCTGTAATGCAGCGCCGGAGAGACATCCACCGCCAGCCAGGTCGGGCCATCGAGATCGGCAAACCTCACTTCATTGGCGAGCGGCAGCGCGGCTCCAATCGCCCGCGAGGTGCAGAGCATACAGCCGAGCATTAGTGAAAACCCCTGCTGGCGCGCCTCGGCGGCCAGCGCCAGCGCTTCGGTGATACCGCCGGTTTTATCCAGTTTGATGTTCACCATATCGTAACGCCCTTTCAGCGTCGGCAGGCTCTGCCGCGTGTGGCAGCTCTCATCAGCACAGATGGGCAGCGGGTGGATGAAATTCGCCAGCGCGGCATCCTCTCCCGATGGCAAAGGCTGTTCGAGCATGGCGACATCCAGATCTGCCAGCAACTGGCAGCGGGCGGCCAGCCCTTCGCTGTGCCAGGATTCGTTAGCGTCGACGATCAGCGTGGCCTGCGGCACGGCGCCGCGAATAGCGACCATCCGCTCGCTGATCAGACGATCGTCCAGCTTCACCTTCAGCAGGCGCGCCCCGGCGTCATACAGCGCTTTGGCACTGGACGCCATCTGTGCAGGCTCGCCGATCACCACCGTTTGTGCGGTGACCAGCGATTGCGGCAGCGTCACGCCCGCCAGCGCCGTCAGAGAGATCCCCTGCTGACGCGCGGCTAAATCCCACAGGGCGCAGTCAACGGCGTTACGTGCCGCACCGGGTGGCAGAAAACTTTGCAGCGCTTCCCGGGTCATACCGCGCTCCAGTTCGGGAGCCAGCGCCATGATTTGCGCCATCACCGAGTCGATGCTCTCGCCGTAACGGGGATAAGGCGTGCACTCTCCCACCCCTTTGACACCCTCTTCTTCTATTTCGACCACCACTACACGGGCCTCGCTCCGGGTTCCCCGGGAGATAACAAACGGCGTATGTAATGGCCAGGCTTCTTCATAAACCTTGAGGGTTCTCATCACTCACTCCTGTATAGCGGCTTCGCGTAAATAGGGTTTGCTGTGCTATCGGCTGATGACATACACTAACGGCGACGTTAACTATATGTAAACAGGAAGATAACTATGTCACAACTCGTTCATTTCCAGGGCAACCCGGTTTCTGTTGCAGGATCCATTCCTCAGAAAGGCAGCAAAGCGCAGGCGTTTACGCTCGTGGCAAAAGATCTGTCTGACGTCGTGCTGAGCCAGTTTGCCGGCAAGCGTAAAGTGCTGAACATTTTCCCAAGCATCGATACCGGCGTATGCGCCGCGTCCGTGCGTAAATTCAACCAGCTGGCGACCGAAATGGACAACACCGTTGTGCTGTGCGTCTCTGCCGACCTGCCATTCGCTCAGTCCCGTTTCTGTGGTGCTGAAGGCCTGAGCAACGTTATCACTCTGTCGACCCTGCGTAACCCGGAATTCCTGGAGCAGTACGGTGTGGGCATCTCCGAAGGCGCGCTGAAAGGCCTGGCTGCTCGCGCGGTTGTGGTCATCGACGAAAACGACACCGTCGTGTTCAGCCACCTGGTGAACGAAATCACCACCGAGCCGGACTATGCTGCCGCGCTCGAAGCGTTGAAAGCGTAACGACAAAAAGAAAGCCTCCCTGCGGAGGCTTTTTTATCTTTACTCATCACCCTTCTTCTGGCTCAGACCATACTCGCGCAGCTTGTTGGCGATGGCGGTGTGAGACACGCCCAGTCTTTTCGCCAGCTTACGGGTGCTGGGATAGTTACGATACAGCTGCGTCAGCACCGAGCGTTCAAAGCGGCTGGTAATGTCATCCAGCGATCCTTCCATCGCCTCTTCCCCTACTGCCACCGTTCCGGCGTCATAATCCGGCAGTAAAATATCCTGCGGTCGCAGTTCATAGCCTTCAAGCTGGGTCAGGGCACGGTAGATCGCGTTTTTGAGCTGACGGATATTTCCCGGCCAGCCGTAGCGAGTCAGCACCGTGTTGAGATCCGCCGAGAACTTCGGACGAGGAATGCCCTGCTCGTCGGCAAAGCGGGCCACAAACAGCTCGGTCAACGGCATGATGTCCTGCGGGCAGTCGCGCAGCGGTGGGATGTTCAGGGTCAGTACATTCAGACGGTAATAGAGGTCTTCCCGGAACACGCCCTTCTGCACCAGCTCCACTAGGTTCTTCTGGGTGGCGCAGATGACGCGCACATCCACATGCACCTCATGATCTTCCCCCACCCGACGGAAGGTGCCGTCATTAAGGAAGCGTAGCAGTTTCGCCTGCATGCGCGGCGACATTTCGCCGATCTCATCCAGCAGCACCGATCCGCCGTTGGCCTGCTCGAAGAAGCCTTTTTTACCTTCCGGCGCGTGGCCGAACAGTTCGCTTTCAACGGCATCTTCCGGAATGGAAGCGCAGTTCAGCGCCAGGTAAGGTTTGGCCGCGCGCGGACCTGCCTGATGCACCGCATGGGCCAGCAGATCTTTGCCGGTGCCGGTATCGCCGGTAATAAGAAGCGGCGCGGTGAGGTTCGCCAGCTTACGTGCCTGATCCACCACGTGACGCATTTTCGGGCTGACGGCGATTATCTGGCTGAAGGCACCCATATCCTGGCTGGACAGATTCTGCAGCTGGCGCCCCATACGTACCGTGGAGCGCAGCATGATCACCGAGCCGGTCAGGGTTCTGTCGTCGTTTTCGCCCTGCAGATAAACCGGGGTGATCTCCATCAGGAAGTTCTGTCCGTTGATGATCACATGCTCGCTGTGGGTCGAGCGCGGGCTGCTCTCGAGCCAGCGCTGGAAATTGAAGCCAGGGATCAGCTGGGCGGCGTTGTGGTTGCTCAGTTTCTCTGGCTCCTGGGCAAACAGCTGGCAGCTCGCCAGGTTTGCCCGGTCAATTTTGCCCTTCAGATCCAGGGATAAAAACGGCTCAGGCATCGCTTCCAGCAGCGCGCTCAGCGCCAGATGTTCACGTTCGGAGGGCATCCATGGCACGGTGCGCACATCCGTAACGCCAGCGATACGGCGGATTTCAGCCATTAAGCTGCTGAATGTATCGAAGGCAATTTCAGCAAAATTCAGGTAAATCTTCCCGATTGGGTCAATCTCAATTCCGCGCAGGTCAATACTCCGCAAAACAAGGAGATCGAGTAACTCGCGAGTCAGGCCGAGACGGTCCTTACAAAACACTTCGAGACGCATGGGAAAATCACTCTATAAGCCGGTAACCCTGAAATGATAAGCCAGATATGCGTAATCGGGAAGATGGCTGTCAACAAATATTGACAGCCTGTGAGCGTGGTGACGGAATTTTGTTCGAGGAAGGGACGTTATTGCGGTTTTTTATTGAGCGTTTCTTTCAGCTGGCCGATTAATTCCCGACGGAAATCGCCAAGCCGGGGTTTATCGTTCTCTGTCCACGGCAGAGGACGGCACAGTTCCATCGCTTTGATCCCCAGCCGCGCGGTCAGCAATCCTGCGCCAATCCCCTGCGCCGCACGGGCAGATAGACGGGCAGCCAGGTCCTGCGACATCCAGTCCATCCCCACCTCGCGCACCAGTTCGCTGGCCCCGGCGAAGGCCATATTGAGCAGCACCAGGCGGAACAGGCGCAAGCGGCTGTAATAACCCAGCTCAATACCATACAGCGTGGCAATGCGGTTGATCAGACGCAGGTTGCGCCAGGCGATAAAGGCCATATCCACCAGCGCCAGCGGGCTGACGGCAATCATCAGCGTCGATTCTGCCGCCGAGCGGCTGATCTCCCGCCGCGCCTGGCTGTCCAGCACCGGCTGCACCAGATGGGCATACAGCGAGACCACTTCCCGGTCGTTTTGCGTTTCGTGAATGGCTGCGTACCAGCGCTGCAGCGCCGGGTGAGACTGATCGAGCCCGGCCTGTTTTGCCAGCTTTTCACAAAATGCCCGCCCGTTACCGGTGCCGTGGCTGTGCAGCAGATCCCGCGCTTCATCCCGCTCGTGGGCACGCTGGCGCAGCCGCCACAGACGTCGCCATTCGGTCGCGATCGAGCCCACGCCCGCCCCGACAATCAGGGCACCGGCCGCGCATCCGCCCAGCGCCACCCAGTCCTGGTTTTGCCAGGCGTTAACCGCCCACTGCACGCCTTGACCCACCACCGTTACGCCCGCCAGCATCAATCCGGCGCTGACCATTCTGCGCCACAGGCTGCGTTGAGGCCGCAGTGCAGCCTCAACGACGGCTTCGGCCTGCCCCTCTTCGGCCGGAAGCATATCGGTCACCACCGGAGCAAAGTTCCCGGCCTGGGCGTCATCAAAGGTTTGTGCCGCCTTGAAGGCTTCGCGATTTTCCTCTTCCAGAGTGCCGGTAAAATCCATCCGCGGTTTTAAGGGTTCGGTCATCGCAATTTATCTCCAATTAAAAACTCCAGCGCAGCATCCAGGCGAATATGGGGTAGCGGCTGGTCAACATTCATGGTCTGCGGGCGGAAGGCTTCAAACTGGAAGCCCTGCTTCTCCCAGAACGCCTGACCGGGCAGCCGGGCGGGGACTTCGCCAGGATAGACCGTCAGCGGGGCCCCGTCGCTCAGACGATGGCCGCGCAGCGCCGGGATCTTATCGCCGTTAACGTCAATCAGGCCGCTCTGGGTGGCCTGCACCGAAGCCAGCCCCAGACAGTCCATGCTGATGCCCTCAAACGCGGCGTTCTGCCAGGCATCCTGAACAAGCTGTTGCAGGAGCGACACCATATTGGCGTGCTGATCTACCGTGACGTGATCCGCCTTGGTGGCGGCAAACAGCAGCTTGTCGATCACCGGGGAGAACAGACGCCGGAACAGCGTGCGCTGCCCGTAGTGGAAGCTCTGCATCAGCTGGGTGAGCGCGAGGCGCATGTCGTTGAAGGCCTGCGGTCCGCTGTTGAGCGGCTGAAGGCAGTCCACCAGCACAATCTGGCGGTCGAAGCGTAAAAAGTGGTTGGTATAAAAGCCCTTGACCACTTTTTCACAGTAATAGTTGAAGCGCTCGCGCAGCATACCGGCGTTGGTGTGTTTGTCGGCCTGGGCAAGTTTTGACTCGCCAAAGGCGTCCACGTCCGGCCACGGGAAAAACTGCAGCGCCGGCGCGCCCGCCATATCCCCCGGCAGCACAAAGCGGCCAGGCTGAATGAAGTGCAGGCCCTCTTTCTTGCACTGGTGCAGATAATCGGTCCAGGCTTCAGAGATCGCCGCCAGCCGGTTTTCGTCGGCAGGGGCCAGCGGATCGAGCCCCTCACACAGCGAACGCCAGCGGGCGGACCACTCCGCACGTTGCCCCTGTAACAGGCCGGTCATCTGCCGCGACCAGCTGAGATAATCCTGGGTCAGCATCGGCAGATCGAGCAGCCATTCGCCAGGATAGTCGACGATCTCCAGATAGAGAGTCGAGGTCTCTTTGAAGTGACGCAGCAGCGAATCGTTGGAGCGAAAGCGCAGCGCCAGACGGATTTCGCTCACCCCGCGGGTGGGCGTCGGCCAGGTCGGCGGCGAGCCGTACAGCTGGGCCAGCCCTTCGTCGTAGGTAAAACGGGGAATGCCGAAGTCGCGCTGGGGCACGCGCTTCACGCCGAGCAGACGCTCTTCGCGCACCGCACTCAGCAGGGGCAAACGCGCTCCGGCATGCAGGTTAAGGAGTTGATTGACCATCGCCGTGATAAAGGCGGTTTTGCCGCTGCGGCTCAGTCCGGTGACCGCCAGGCGCAAATGACGGTCAACCCCACGATTAACCAGAGAATTGAGTTCGTTTTTAAGTCGCTTCATCGCCGTCCTTCATTGCGTGGAACTCTGAAATCACTTGCTTCAGAATACAATAAATGGGGGCAGATCGTTGATTATCAATTCATAATTATTGCTATTGCCGATTTCTCTCCAGTAAGATGAGTCAAATTGCTGTCTTTCAGGAGCGAGTAAGGTGTATGTCACCCACCATTTATGATATTGCGCGAGTTGCTGGCGTTTCAAAATCAACCGTGTCCAGAGTTCTGAATAAGCAAACCAATATTTCACCCGAAGCCCGCGAGAAGGTGCTCAAGGCGATTGCAGAATTAAATTATGAACCCAATAAACTTGCCCGCGCCCTGACCTCTTCCGGCTTCGATGCCATTATGGTTATTTCAACCCGTTCCACCAAAACTACCGCTGGCAATCCTTTTTTCTCTGATGTGCTTCATGTCATTACCGCAAAAGCGGAGCAGGAAGGTTTTGACGTTATTTTGCAGACATCAAAAAGCAGTGAAGACGATCTGCTGAAATGTGAAAACAAAATAAAACAGAAAATGATTAAAGGGATCATCATGCTGAGTTCACCGGCAAATGAGTCATTTTTCTCCAGACTGGATGCTTATGGTATTCCGGTGGTGGTTATCGGTAAAGTGGAAGGCGACTATCAGAATATCTACTCCGTAGATACCGATAATTATCATGACAGCGCCACGCTGACGGAGACATTTATTAAACAAGGTTATCGTGATATTGCCTGCCTGCATGCCCCTCTCGATTATCACGTCTCTATTGACCGTCTTGCAGGATATAAAGCCACTCTCGAAAAACATCAGGTCGCTATTAAGCATGAATGGGTGATCGACGGTGGTTATACCCATGAGAGCGCGCTCGCGGCGGCTATTCAGCTGTTGTCTTCGGCCCCCCCGCCGAATGCGGTATTTGCCACCGACAGCATGAAGCTACTCAGCCTCTATCGCGCAGCGGATGCGTTAAATATCAAGATCCCCGAGCAGCTTGCGGTTGCGGGTTACAGCGACCCCATGCTGTCGCTCATTTTGACCCCTGCACCTGGCGGCTTTGATATCCCGACGCGCAAACTGGGTGAAGAGAGTTGTGACCTTCTGTTCAGGCGTATCGCAGGCCAGCCCGCGCCGCATAAGGTGCTCGTGGATACCCATTTTTCCTGGGCTGAGTCACTGCGCTAACACCAGGGGCGATCGCCCCTGGTGTATAACCTGTCAGAACGCGTAATTTACGCCAATCCCCGCGTAGTGGAAGCGATCGCTGTCACCTTCATCATGGTGTTCCCACTCATACGCGTATTCCAGCGTCATGGATAAACCATTGCTGAAATCATAGGCATAGAGCAGCCCCAGTCGATTAAAGTCGTGCCCCTCACGATCGGGATCGTCCTGCCAGTCCCAGTTTGACCAGCGATCCAGCCCCAGACGGGTATAAGGCGTCAGGGTAGTGCTGCCTAACGAAATCGGCAGATAGGCGCGAATTTCCTGAGTGGAAAATTCGCCATTATTACGCGAACCATCCATATTAAAACCACGCTCTAAATAGTAGTTAACTCTGGCCGAAATCGTTTCATTGAGAGTCCAGGTAAAGCCAGTTTCTGTTTCGACACGGCTGTCAGAATAACCGGTTTTCTCCAGATCGTTGGCAAATTGATACATGGCAAACCAGCCGCTAAAACGCCAGTCGTCGGTTAATTTTAGATCCCAGTCAGGCTGAATTTTGTAGCGCTGCATATTGGCAGTGCCATCTTTCGCGCCATGCTCATCTTTGAAATGATAACTGTAATTACGGAAGCCGCCGGTCAGACCGAGAACAAAATCATCGGTACCCATAACGCGATAGCGTAATTCAACCTCAGGTCGATCGAAATAGCTGCCGCGGGTCATGCTGCTATAATCGACCGGCCCTTCCTGATACATCGCCAGTGAAATTGTCCAGGCATCCCATGTGGCATTAAACCACACGGAGGGTTCATATAATCCATCTTTATCGTCGCCCTGACCTTCGACGTTTTCAATTTCATACTTTGCGCCGATATTAAAATCCCAGTGTTTTGTTTCTGTTGCCTGTGCGCAGCTAACCCCTGCGCACAGTACAAGCGCAGCACTTCTCAGTAGAGTACTCATTAATATATTCCCTATATAATTAACAAACAAAAAACCGGGAATGGATATTCCCGGCAAACGCTTTTATTATCGGATTGCCACTTCCGTTTCTGCGTCGAAGAAATGGCACTTATTCATATCGAACCGGATGCCGATATTATCCCCTGCGGCATAGTCATTTGCGGCACCCGCCCGGACCACCAGTTCATGCCCGCCTACGCTGGCGTAGAGCATAAATTCTGCACCTGTCAGCTCCGCGACGCTGACCCTGGCGGCAATGCTTTCGCCTTCTTCCTGTGGCGTGAAAATATCTTCCGGACGGATGCCGAACACCACGGCTTTACGCTGGTAGCCCTGGCTATTCAGCGCCGCGAGTTTGTCTTCCGGGATCGCCAGACGCAGGGTTTCGGTGACAAAGTAACGATCGTCTATCGCACCGCGAATGAAGTTCATTGCCGGAGAGCCGATGAAGCCTGCAACAAACATATTTGCTGGCTCGTTATAAACCTGTTTCGGCGCCCCCACCTGCTGAATGATGCCGTCTTTGAGGATCACAATCCGGGTCGCCATAGTCATGGCTTCCGTCTGATCGTGGGTGACGTAGATCATGGTGGTGTTGAGCTTCTGGTGCAGCTTGCTGATTTCAGCGCGCATCTGCACGCGGAGCTTGGCGTCGAGGTTGGAGAGCGGTTCATCCATCAGGAAGACACCGGCTTCCCGCACAATCGCCCGGCCCAACGCCACGCGCTGGCGCTGGCCGCCAGAGAGGGCGCCCGGTTTGCGCTTGAGGTAATCGCGCAGGCCCAGGATTTGCGCCGCCCAGTTAACCCGCTCTTCGATGACCGCTGGCGCAATTTTTTGCATCTTCAGGCCAAACGCCATGTTGTCGTAGACCGTCATGTGCGGATAGAGCGCATAGTTCTGGAAGACCATCGCAATATCCCGGGATTTGGCCGGGACATCATTCATGCAGACACCGTCATTCACCAGCTCACCGGCACTGATCTCCTCCAGCCCGGCAATCATACGCAGGGTCGTTGATTTTCCACACCCGGAGGGACCGACGAAGACAATAAACTCTTTGTCCTCTATCTCGAGGTTGAAATCTTTCACCACGTGGACATGGTTATCATAGATTTTCTGAATATGTTTCAGGGACAGTTGAGCCATTGTTAGTTCCTTATCAATACCGTCCGGGAGGCCCAGAAATCGGTCAGACATTTCCAGGTCAATTCCCGCGTTGAACGAAGTTGTAGCCCCGCATGGTCCAGCCCGGGCCCAATCCCCACCGATAACATGCCCGCCGCGTTGATTGCCGCCACGCCAGCCGCGGCATCTTCAACGCCGATAGCCTCCTGTGGACGCACATTCAGCCCGGCGCAGGCCGCGAGGAAGATCTCCGGGTCCGGTTTGGAACGGGCAATGCGGGAAGCATCGGCGCAAAAATCAAACGCCTGCGCTATCCCCAGCGCTTGCAAAATTCCCGGGGCATTAAGGGATACGGAGGCCAGCCCAATCAGAACGTTCGCCGCGCGGATCTCGGCCAGCACCTCGCGGATGCCCGGCAGCAGTGACTCATGGGTCAGCGAAGCCAGCGACCGGACGTAGAGATCGTTTTTCTTACTCGCCAGCGCCAGGCGCTGCGGGTGGTCAAACGCCTGCTCTTTGCCACCGTGTCGCAGGATCCGCACCAGGGAGTCCATGCGGCTTATCCCCTTAAGCTCCTCGTTGAAGGTCTCGTCGATGGTGATGCCAGCCTCCTGCGCCACTTCATACCAGGCCAGAAAATGAAGATGGGCGGTATCGGTGATCACCCCATCCAGATCGAAAACAACAGCCTTAAGCATCGTGCCCACCCTCCGTGGTAGCGGTCCCAGTAACGGGCGTCATAAAGTCCCTGTAAGACCAGACCTCCCGCCCCGAAACGTTAAGAGTTTTTCCCCACAGGGTTAACGTGACGGGTGCCGTGGTGTCGATCGTTAAGAGATCGTCTTCAAGGGTGACGCGCAGCCTTGCGTTGCGCCAGCGCAGCGGGAAAGTGAGCCTGCGCCAGTGGGCAGGCAATTTCGGCGCAAGGTGCAACTCCCCTTCCACCACCTGCAGGCCAGCAAACCCCTGAATGACCCCGGACCAGATAGCCCCTGTTGCGGCAGCATGGATCCCCTCATCGCTGCTGTGCGGATCGTCACCCAGATCGATGGCGACGCCGTCACGCCAGAAGGCGTACGCCCGCTCCGTATCGCCACAACGCGCAAAAACAATTCCGTGAATGGCCTTGCTCAGTGAAGAGTCGTGGATGGTGCGTGGCTCGTAGAACGCCAGATTGGCGACACACTGCTGCGGCGTAAAGCGTTCCGGCAGCAGGTAGTTGAGCATCACCACATCCGCCTGCTTGAGGATCTGCATCTCGTTCACTTCTGCACGCGAGTAATCCAGCAGGATGGTCTGTTTACCGGCTTTGGCTTTATAGCGACTCAGGTCGATAGCCGGTTTCGCCATGAAAGTGTCATCCTGAGGCAGCACACCCTCGGCATTCGCTTCCGGCAGCCATAAACGCGTCAGAAAGCGATTAGCGTTTTCCGTAAAGCGCGCGTCCTCACGGCCGAACATCGTCATGAACCGGCGGGCGCTGGCGACATTATGCCAGGCGAGATAGTTGGTATAGGCGTTGTTATTGACGTGCTCCGTGTATTCATCCGGGCCAATCACATCATGAATTTCCAGACGCCCGTTGGCTTCTGTGGCGCGCCCCATCCAGAACGATGCTGTCTCCATCAGCAGCGTCAGCCCTTCATTGCGCATGAAGTCGTCATCGTGCGTTGCCTGCCAGTAAGCGACAACGGCCCAGGCGATATCCGCCACGATGTGGTGCTCAGCCAGCGCGGAGGCCACCTTCTGGCGTATCCCGGTGCGGATGTTAATTGCCGCGAACTCCGGCGTCTCTTCCTGGCCGCTTGCGGCACTCTCCCACGGGAACAGCGCACCCGGCCAGCCGTTACGACGGGCTTTTTCCCGCGCTCCCGGCAGGTTTAACCAGCGATAGCGCAGCAGGCTGCGGGCAACCTGCGGACGGGTAAAGAGATGGAACGGCAGCAGGAATATTTCGGTATCCCAGAAGACGTGCCCTTTATACCCTTCCCCGGTGAGCCCTTTGGCCGCAATACTGCTTCGCTCGTCATGGGCAGGCGTCATGGCGGTGAGATGCCAGACGGCATAGTCCAGCGCCCTCTGATCCCACTCCTGCGTCGAAGCCACCTCCACCCGGCTGTCGCGCCACACTTTCTCCCAGGCGCTGGCTGAACACGCCAGCAGTGTAGCGTATCCCTGTGACGCGCAGGCCTGGAGATCGGCCAGAGCATTACGGGCGAAAGTCTCCGTAGACAGCGCCCTGTCGCGTCGGTGAGTCACCCACACCAGTTTCTGCAGAGTGACAGTTTCCCCCGGCGAGGCGGTCAACGCATGATGCGCGGTGATGCGGCGATTTTTGGCGGTAAAGCTGCTGTCGCTGTCCTTTGAGAGACGACAACAGGCTGAGATCGCCACCTCTGCGGCACGATCCTGGGTTTCATACACCCCCTGCAGGTAGTGCTGGTCAAATACCCTGACCGAGATCTCATCCAGATGCTGCCTGCCGCTGTTGGTCTGGGTCGCATCGATGCCGGTTTTTAAAACAATCTGCGAGGACGCGTCCAGCGGGGTGATCGACAGTTGCATCGCCACCAGCGGTAGTGCATCCAGTGACACAAAGCGACGGCTTTCCAGACGATAGCGCCTGCCTTCAGGTGAGCGCCAGATCAGGCTGCGATGCAGTTCGCCGTTAGCAAAGGCCAGCTCGCGTTGCCAGCTCAGGATCTCCCCGGACAACAGGGTAAAATTCTTGCCATCCAGCTCAACTTCAATACCGGTAATATCCGGCAGATTAACCAGCTCGCAGGTCTCGTTACGCCCCGCGCGATGATACAGACCCGCAAGATACATCCCCCGGGTTTGCTGAGTGTATTCTTCTTCATGAGTGGCGCGAATGCCCATATAGCCGTTACCGCAGGCCATGATGGACGCGTATTTATTCAGGCTGTGTGGACAAAACGCCGGATCGGTTAAGAGAGACAGGTTCAGCATAACGTCACGCTTTCCCCTTTTTCCGCCGCTTCATACAGCGCAGCGACTAACTGCTGGATAACCAGCCCCTGCTCGGCATCGGCGATCATCACCGGCTCTCCCATCACGTGACGGACAAAGGCTTCCATGCTGCGTAAATGGCGCCGATCGTCAGCCTCTTCACGCTGGCTCAGGATATGTAAAACCCCCGCCTCGTCGTTATAAATGTGTGCCGGGAACAGCGTTGCTCCGGCTTTCTCACCGCAGAATGAGACATTCATGATCGACTGCTCGCGGATATTGAGCGCAAACGACGTGTCCAGACGCAGCACGCCGCCATTGCAGAACTCAATGGTGCCAAACAGGGCATCCTCCACGGTGAACTGAGCGGGATCCCACTCACCGAACTGGCCGCTGTTTTTACGGTTCCCCAGCTTCTGGAAACTGTGCGCCGTCACCCGTTTGACTGCCGGGAAACCCAGCACATACATTGCGGCATCAAGCATATGGATGCCGATATCGATCAGCGGCCCACCGCCCTGTAGCGATTTGTTGGTAAAAACGCCCCAGCCCGGCACACCGCAGCGGCGCAGCGCCTGCGCCGTGGTGAAGTAAATTTCACCGAATGTCCCGTTCAGCACCGCCTCGCGCAGCAGCTGCGTGTCGAGCGCAAAACGGTGGTGGAAATCATACGCCAGCACTTTTCCCGCTTTGCGCGATGCGATGCGCATCCGATCGGCCTGCTGCGGCGTCATGGCGGGCGGTTTTTCACACATCACATGGCATCCGGCCTCCAGCGCCGCCATGGCGTGTTCAAAGTGGAAGCGGTTCGGTGAACAGACGCTCACCACATCAGGCTTGACCTCCCGCAGCATCTCTTGCGCGTCCTGCCATGCCGAAGGGATAGCATGTCGCTGTGCAAACGCCTGAGCCTGTTCGAGGCGGCTGTCCATGACAGCCACCATCTGAACATCACTGCGGGTGGCGTAATACGAGGCATGCACTTTGTCTGCAACCTGCCCGGCGCCAATAATGGCGACACGCAGAGGCAAAGGTGTTGAAGCACTCATCACGCTGCTCATCCTTAGCATTCACGCAAATAATTGAGTGAGTCCTGATAAGCCCGGGCAGGATCGTCGGCACGCACACGGCATTCATAGACCACGTAACCCTGATAGTTGTCAGCGCGTAACTGATCGAACAGGGTGGCAAAGTCCAGGCTGCCGCTGCCCGGCTGATAACGATGGTTATCGGCAATGTGCACGTGGCCCAGCAGATCCCGGTTCTGGTGCAGGGCATCCGTTATCGCGTCTTCTTCAATGTTCATATGATAAAAATCGCCGATGATCTCAACGTGTTTGAGGGCGTTCTCTTCGATATAGCGACGCGCGTCGGCCAGGGTGTTGATCATGTGGTCCTGGTAGCGGTTCAGCGGCTCCAGATAGACGGTCGTCCCGGTGCGCGCCGCCACCTCATCCAGCCAGCGCAGCGAGGCGCTGACCGCTTTGCGATCGCCGTCGAGGCTGCGCGGTGAGGTCATCGGCGGCAGACGGAAGGTAAACATTCCCCAGGCGGCGGGCACGATAATCCCCTTCCCGCCCACCTCGGCGAGCGCTTCCAGAATACGTTCAATCTGCTGTAAACCGTTAAGGCGACGTTCTTCGATGAAGTCCCCGATCCAGCCGTCATAGCCGCCACAGGCCGTGGTCACGGGTAAGCCGGTGGCCTTGATGGCCGCTTTAACCTCGTCGAGATTATCCACCAGCAGCCTGCCGTCAATCTCATAGCCATCAAATCCCATGGCTTTGATGTACAGGAATTTTTCGAGGATCGTGGTCGGGAAAAAGGCCTGGTTTTGCGTTGCGATTTTCATTAATTGCTCTCCTTAGCTTAGAAAGTGACGCCCATTTTGATGCTCAGCTCCGGGTGCCGGTCGACATACTGCATGTAGCTCTCCGCGCTGGTCGTGAACGTCACCACCGGGTCGATCAGATCCTCGCAGTTGAGATAACCGTTCATCAGCAGTTCCCAGCAGGTCTCTTCGATACGCTTGCGGTCCCAGCGCGGATAATCCGGATTTGGCTCGCTGCATGCGCGGGAGAAAACGATCTTCGCATTATTGAAATGGGCTTCACGTCCTAAGTTGAACCCTTCTGCAAAGGGCTTCGCGAAGGCGACATAGGAGATCGTTCCACCGTAGGCCAGGCCACGCAGGGCAGACTGCAGCGCATCGGCATAGCCGCTGGTTTCGATAATGACGTCGGCCCCCTGCTTACCAGTCAGTTTTTTGATCTCCAGTCCGACATCAGTATTTAGCGGGCTCAGACAGTAATCCGCCCCGTTACGGCGGGCGATATCGCAGCGGTGTGCAACAGGATCGACCCCGATGACCACGGAAGCCCCGGCTTTTTTTGCCAGCTGGATGGCAATCTGGCCGATCGCGCCCAGACCGACCACCACCACGAAATCACCGACCCGCACGTTGGCATCGCGAACGCCACTCATGGCGAACTGCGCCGGGTCATAGCAGACGGCATTTTTCCACGAGGCGCCCTGCGGCATTTTGCGCAGCTTGTAGTTGTTGACGGCATTGACGATCACCGTCTCCTGTAACGGCCCGTAGCAGCAGACGCTGTCGCCGATCTGGTACGCCGTCACATCAGCACCGCATTCGACGATCTCGCCCACAATCATATTGCCCAACTGGAACTTGCCGAATTCGATCCCACGGGCTGCGCCTTCTTCACGCGGGGTAAACATCTGCCACTCCGCGTTGAACTCTTCATCAATAAAGGGGCTTGCCGCCCGAAAATCCACCACTTCGGTGCCGTGCTTCGGGGCACCAAAACGGGCGCGAATTTTTACTTCGTGTGCCGCAACCGGACGATCTTCATACTCCACCAGCGCTGCCACACGAGGCGCTGTCGCTACTAACTTTTTCATGACCTACTCCTTGATTAACCTGGCCGCCTCAGCCCTTAACGCCACCGGCGGTCAAACCACTTTTAATAAAACGTTCAGACAGCGCATACATGATCACCACCGGCAGTGCCGTCACCAGCGAGGCCGCCATCATCCGCCCCCAGATGTAATCCGGGGTGCTGAAGAGCGTGTTCAGCCCAACTGGCAGGGTGAAGTTGCTGGCGCTGGAGAGGAAAATGGAAGCAAACAGATAGTCGTTCCACGCCACCATGAAGCAGTAGACAAAGACCGAGACCAGCCCGGAAATGGCCAGCGGCACGGTGATGCGAAAGATGATTTGCAGCCGGTTGAGGCCATCCATCATCGCGGCTTCTTCTATCTCGTCCGGAATGGTGTCGAAATAGCTGCGCAGCATGAATACCGCCGTCGGCAATGTCTGGGTCACCATGGTAATGATCAGCGCCAGTTCGGTGTCATAGATGCCTAACGCGGTGATAATTTTGAACAGCGGCACCACCAGCAAAATGCCGGAGAACATATAGACGGTGTAAAAGCTCGCATTGATGGTCGCCCGGCCTTTGAAACGCAGTTTGGACAGGGCGTACGCGCCAAGCGTGCCGAGGAAAACGGCAATAACCGACGAGGTGAGCGACACCACCATGCTGTTGCGGAAGTAATCCACAAACGGGAAGATCAGCGGATTAAAGATGTCGACATAATGCTGCAGCGTCCACGCCTGCGGCAGAATGGTCGGGTGCAGCGATATCGCCTCCTTCGCGCTTTTGAATGAGGTCATCAGCATCACGAAGAACGGGAACAGCGTGATAATCAAAAACACCGCCAGTCCCAGATAAAAACCAATACGGCCCAGTACGCGTTTATTTGTTGCCATTGAGGTTTACCCTTTTTCTGGTCAGCAGAATGACGGCGAAGATGATCACAAACAGCACCACAGAAATAGCGGCGGCTTTCCCGAGGTCGTTGAAGGCAAAGGCGGTTTTGTAGAGATAAACGCCCAGAATATCGACCTTGGTGGTCAGCAGATACACATCCGCAAACATGTAGAACATCCAGATGGTTCGCAGGGTGATGACCGTGGCCAGCACCGGCATAATCGCCGGCAGCGTGACGATGCGAAACCTCTGCCAGGCGTTGGCTCCGTCCATCTCTGCCGCTTCGTACAACGACTTATCGATGGTCTGCAAAATCGCCAGGAACGAGATAAAGGCGTACGGGAAATAGCGCCAGATGGCGAACAGCACCACCAGCACAAAACTGCTGCCCGGGTTGTCGAACCACAGCGGGGCCTGGTCATAGAGATGCAGCAGATCCACCCCCAGGTAGTTCACAATGCCGTAGCCGTTGTTGAACATGTACTTCCAGGCGAACACCAGCGAGATCGACGGCGTCACGTAGGAGAGGATCACCAGGGAACGCGCCGTTTTGCGCAGGCGAAACTCCCGGTTAAAGAAGATGGCGACGGCCAGCCCCAACCCGGTACTCCCCAGCACCACCAGCGCCGTATACCAGAAGGTCATCCATAACGAGTGCCAGAAGGCCGGGTCACTCAGGATGCGGATGTAGTTATCCAGCCCGACAAACACGGCGCTCACCCGCGGATTTAACGGCAAGCGTAAGAAACTGATTTCAATGTTGGAAATCATTGGCCAGGCCACCAGGCCCCCCAGCAAAATCAGGCTGGGGGCCAACAGCAGCATGGCGAAAGGCATATCTGAACGACCAGAAAACAACGTCTTCATAATTCCCTTCCGCAGCGCGCCTATCGTTGTGGAATTAGGTCAGTCAGTCGCTTCTGACTGTTGCTTAACGTTGCGCTGAGGTCCTGTTGCCCCACCGTCACGTTATGCACCATAGAGCTGATGATGCCGGACCCCGTTACGTCGCCCATGCGGGTGAAGTTCTTGTCGCCCACCGCGCCAAACACCTGCACATTCGGGAACTGCGAGATCAGTTCGTAAGGCAGCTGGCCAAAGGCTTTAATCACCTCGTTGTTTTTCCAGGTATCGGTACCGACCACCAGCTTATTCACCGGCAGCGCGGCGCCCGGAGACATCATCACCCAGTCCGTGGCGTTTTGAGCCTGCTCCATCCAGATGACAAACTTCTCTGCCGCTTTGGTCTCTTCTTCGGCCTGTCCGGTGGTGATGGTCAGCGACGTGACCATGCCGTAGACGGCGGAAGATTTTTCAGTCGGCACGACAAACCCAAGGTTGGCGGGATCTCCATCTTTGTAGACCGCCGGAAGGATATAGGTGGAGTAAACGGCCATCGGCGCAGAGCCGTTCATAAAGGCGTCCTTGATCTCCATAACGTCGTTCGAGCCCGGCATGGTTGTTGCTGCCAGACGTTTATAAAACGCCAGCGCGTTGGACATTTCCGGTGTATCGATTTCGACATCGCCTTTGGCATTAAACACGTTTGCACCACCCGAGAGGGCAAACTGCGAGAACGCTTGCTCCGTCATGACGCTTTCCGCGGTTGGCAGGGCGATGCCGTAATGTTTTTTGGCCGGATCGTTGAGCTTCTGGCTGGCTTTCAGCAACTCTTCCCAGTTATGTGGCTCCTCAATGCCCGCAGCCGCGAGGACATCTTTGTGATACCAGACGCCGGACAGCCAGGCGCTGATGGGCACCCCTGTCCAGGCTTCGCCGTCTTCCGTGCGCACCACCCGCAGGATGCCGTCGTAGAAAGTGTTTTCGCCCACGGCTTTAATGGCTTCGCCGATCGCCACGCGATCCAGCAACTGCTCCTTGTCCATGACCTTGGCGTAATCATGGCTGACTTCGATCACTTCAGGCAGCGCGCCGGTACGAGCCAGGGTAATCACCTTGGTGTTGTAGGCATCCTCTTCCACCGGGACCTGTTTCACCCTGATGGATGGATTCTCTTTTTCGAATTTCTCAATCAGTTTGGTGATAACTGCCTGACGCTCCTGTTCCACCGACGAGTGCATAAACTCGATGGTGACCGACGTTTTTTTATCTTCCTTGCAGCCTGTTAACAGGGCGCACGAAACCAGTGCTGATATCAGCACAATCCTGGGCATTTTCATTTTTAAGGTCCTTTTTAGTTTTCTTTAATCCACATGACCTGCCATGGATTAAGGGTCAGAGTAGTACCGTTAATAGCGTTTCCGGCGATCAATTCCCTGCCGGTATTAATATCTGTATAAAGGTTTTGATATTGATTGCTGAAGTTAAACAAGGCCGTAATGCGCTCGCCGTTCGTTGCGGTGCGAATAATCTTAAAAATATGCTCACCGACGGTTTCAAACATTGCTTCACTGTCCGGATGGAATGCTTTTTCCGCCCGGCGCAGCGCGATTAACTCGCTTAATTTATGATATATACCATGTCGGATATTATTATGATCAACGAGCTCGCCGTCGATTTCCCCGGCAACGTATTTTCTGCGGTTAATCGCCCTGTTATATCCCAGACGCTCAACTCCGCCATAATCATTACGTGAACCAAGAATACTCTGAATATAGATTGCCGGAACGCCAGGGAAACTTAATAGCACAGCGTGCGCCAGTATAAATCGGGCTATGCGTTGATGATTGTCACTCTCCTTATGGCTTAGCGCATCGAGATAAGTGACATTTATTTCATACGGGCTTCGCGTGCCATCAGGATTATTTTTCCAGTTAACCAATGCACCTTCATTCTGGAGTAGTTCTACCAGAGAGAGAATTTCGGTCTCAGGTAAGATACCGCGTAGCGGATTGAGACCTATGCCGTCGTGCGACGCCAAAAAGTTGAACCAGGTAGTTTGCTGCGAAGGCAGCTTCAGCGATGCCGCCCACTCGCAAAGAGCCCGGACATCCTGACGATGAACGGCATGCAGGACAAGCGGAGGTAATGAGAACTGATACACCATCTGCGCTTCATTTTCGCCATCACCAAAGTAAGAGATGTTGTCTTTGTGCGGTACGTTGGTCTCGGTGATCAGCACCGTGCCCGGCGCTACCCTGTCAGAAATGGCGCGGAAAAGCTGGATAAGACGGTGGGTATTCTCAAGATGAATGCAGCTTGTGCCTGGTATCTTCCACATAAACCCGACAGCATCCAGACGGATATAGCTCGCCCCTTCAACAAGGTAATGAAGCAGCACATCCACCATTGCGATCAGCACCTGAGGCGAGGCGAAATTGAGATCGACCTGGTCCTCGCTGAAGGTGGTCCACAGGTGTCGGACGGTTCCGTCATGAAGGGTGAAAGGCGTCAACAGCGGCAATGCCCGGGGGCGCGTGACAGCCGACAGGTCGGTTTCAGGATCGACTGAAATAAAGAAATCTTCATAGCCAGGCGTTTGATTAAGATAATTTGCAAACCACTGACTTTTTGCCGACATATGGTTGCACACGAAATCAAACATTAAATTAGTTGACTGCTTTAATTCAGCAATATCATTCCATGTTCCAGTTTCAGGGGCGACGGCGTGATAATCAATCACGGAAAAACCATCGTCAGAAGACCAGGGATAAAAAGGCAGAAGATGGACATGAGAAAAGGAACGAGCCAGCCACTCATTATAAAATTGGGTAAATACCGGCAGTGCTCCCTTCCCTTTCGCAGTGAACTGATCGGCATAGGTAATCAGGACAACATCTTTTTCATCCCAACCCGTTTTACGCTTTTCAGTAATTACAGAGCAAGCTTTTTCGATTTTCTCAAACAGCACAGCCAGGTGCGCTTCAGAAAAAGAACCCCCGTAAACCAAACTGATTAAATCGTTAATTTTAGTGTTCACATTGTTTTCCATGGTAGCGGTCCCACGGAATGGCAATCTACTCCCATGAAAAATGTCTGTCAACGGACCAGCAGGCAGAAAAAGAGGTTCGCAAACCAGCTCAGCGCATTAATGTGAACTGCCGCAAATAAAGAGGGAAAAACGGTGAAAAGCGTTACAAGTCCTTTCCGGATTAAGGAAAGGACTCATTCAATGGGGGATCAGGAGAAATAACGGCGGGAAACGCGGGTCGCGAGCTTCTTCAGTAACGGTTCCAGCGCGACGGCCAGCAACATTCTTACCGGCTTACGGGCGACCGATTTAATTGCCCAGCCCGCTACGCCCGCCGGGCCGTAACGCAGTGCGGTCAGTAATACCAGTTTCCCTGCGATTTTCATGCCCGGCTTAACGCGCTGCCCGGCCTGTTGCCAGCGTTGGTTCATATCAGGTCTCTCAGTTAAAGCTGACGAAAACGGCTTCGCAGCGTAAAGGTGTCCGAGGTGACGTACCGCTCCATTTCCCGCAGGCGCTTTTCGCCTGCCGACAGTTCGGCATCCACCGCATCCAGTAATTCACTGCTGGTGGGGGCATTTTCATCGCTCATCGCGCCGTCCGGCATCGGGTCCAGCACGAAGGATAAGATGATATAGGCCACCAGGGTAATAAAGGCCAGGCCAAAAAAAATGGAGAGCACCGTCACCACGCGTACCAGTTTCACCGGCACGTCGAGGTAATGCGCCAGCCCGGCACAGACGCCGCGTACCATCCCCTGCTGGGGTATACGCCATAATTTTTTATTCAGGTTCAGAGCCATTAGCGATCCCTCCAGTTCGGATGTTCCGCATCCAGGATCGCTTCCAGCGCCTGAATACGTTCGCGCATTTTATTTGCGTCCTGAGTTAATTGCGCCAGGCGCTGGTGTTCGCTTTGCGACAGCTCTCCCCGGGAAGAACGGTTACTGTAGTGCAGCCACAACCAGATCGGCAGGACAAACAGCACGAAAATGGTCAGCGGAATGGCAAGAAAAAGCGCGCTCATGTCTACTCCTTGTTTTATGAGTGGCGGCGCCAGCAGGCGCCGCAGTCGTTATTATTGATTGTCTTGTTTCATTCTGGCCTTCAGTGCGGCCAGTTGCTCGCTGATTTCATCATCCGCTTTCAGATCGGCAAACTGCTGATCCAGCGTTTTCTGTTTGCCAAAGCTGTGGCTTTCCGCCTCGGCTTCCATCTGATCGATACGGCGTTCAAAGGACTCGAAGCGGGCCATCGCTTCGTCAATCTTGCCGCTGTCGAGCTGACGGCGCACGTCGCGCGAAGAGTTGGCGGCCTGGTGACGCAGCGTCAGGGCCTGCTGACGGGCACGGGTTTCGCTCAGCTTGTTCTCCAGCTCCGCAATCTCTTTCTTCATGCGAGTGAGCGTTTCATCCACCAGGGTCACTTCCTGCTCCAGGGTAGCGACGATATCGGTCAGCTTCTGTTTTTCGATCAGCGCAGAGCGGGCCAGATCGTCTTTATCTTTGCGCAGCGCCAGCTCCGCTTTTTCCTGCCATTCGGCCTGCTGGGCGTTCGCCTGCTCAATACGGCGCGTCAGCTGTTTCTTTTCGGCCAGCGCCCGGGCAGAGGTAGAGCGCACTTCGACCAGCGTATCTTCCATCTCCTGAATCATCAGACGGACCAGCTTCTGCGGATCTTCCGCCTTTTCCAGCAGCGAGTTGATGTTGGCGTTCACGATGTCGGCAAAACGAGAAAAAATACCCATAATTGAATCCTCACATTTTCTGTTATCGGGCTGAGCCCTGCTGTTTAGCTAATACAATTCCCGTGCCAGTTTTTTATCTTGTTGATTTTACGCAAGGTGATTGCTTTTTCGCCCATTCCGCCCTACTCTCGCTTAGTGAATCACACCAATAAGTGGTTAATTTCATCATGGCTGAATTCAAAGACACATTACTGGGGGAAGCCAACAGCTTTCTCGAAGTGCTGGAGCAGGTCTCCAGGCTGGCGCCGCTGAATAAGCCAGTGCTGATTATCGGCGAGCGTGGCACGGGTAAAGAGCTGATTGCCAACCGCCTTCATTACCTCTCCGGGCGCTGGGATGGACCCTTTATCTCCCTGAACTGCGCCGCGCTGAATGAAAATTTGCTCGATACCGAACTCTTTGGCCACGAGGCGGGGGCCTTTACCGGCGCGCAGCGTCGCCATCCCGGCCGCTTTGAACGCGCCGATGGCGGCACGCTGTTCCTGGATGAGCTGGCGACCGCCCCGATGCTGGTGCAGGAAAAATTGCTGCGGGTCATTGAGTATGGCGAACTGGAGCGCGTGGGCGGCAGCCAGCCGCTGCAGGTAAACGTGCGCCTGGTGTGCGCCACTAACGCCAACCTGCCGGAGATGGTCGAGCAGGACAGGTTCCGTGCCGACCTGCTGGATCGGCTGGCGTTTGACGTTGTAAACCTGCCGCCGCTGCGCGAACGGCGCAGCGATATCATGCTGCTGGCCGAGCAGTTTGCCATTCAGATGTGCCGCGAGCTGGGTCTGCCGCTGTTTCCCGGCTTCAGCCAGCACGCCCGGGAAACGCTGCTGGACTACCGCTGGCCGGGCAATATTCGTGAGCTGAAAAACGTGGTTGAGCGCTCCGTCTACCGCCACGGCAGCAGCGAAACCGAGCTGGATGAGATTGTGATCGATCCTTTTCATCGTCCCGCGCGGTCGCCTGTCAGTAAACCTCAATCTGCAAGCCCCACTCTGCCGCTGGATTTGCGACTGTTCCAGCAGGAACAGGAGAAGCAGTTGCTGGAACAGAGCCTGCGCGAGGCGAAATTTAATCAGAAACGCGCGGCTGAACTGCTGGGCCTGACCTACCATCAGTTAAGGGCATTGCTCAAAAAGCATCAGATGCGCTGAGATATTCAGCACTTATCCGCAGACATTTTTACGAAGCAGGTGTAAGTGCGATACACTTTGCAGATCGTCACTAAAAACCTTAAAAATTATGCGTCTGGTTTTCTCATCCCTGATTGCGCTCGGTCTGCTCAGTAGCCAGGCCTTTGCCGCGCCTGAGCAGGCGGATAGCGCGGATATTCGCGACAGCGGCTTTGTCTACTGCGTAAGTGGGCAGGTCAATACCTTCAATCCGCAAAAAGCGAGCAGCGGCCTGATCGTCGACACCCTCGCCGCCCAGCTCTATGACCGCCTGCTGGATGTGGATCCTTATACCTATCGTCTGGTGCCGGAGCTGGCTGAAAGCTGGGAAGTGCTGGACAGCGGTGCCACGTACCGTTTTCGTCTGCGCGATGACGTCAGCTTCCAGACCACACCGTGGTTTAAGCCCACCCGCAAACTCAATGCGGATGATGTGGTTTTCACCTTCCAGCGCATTTTTAACCGCAACCATCCGTGGCACTACGTTAATGGCGGCAACTTCCCCTACTTCGACAGCCTGCAGTTTGCCGACACGGTGAAGAACGTGCGCAAACTGGATAACCGAACGGTGGAGTTCACCCTGGCGCGCCCGGACGCCTCTTTCCTGTGGCATCTGGCGACGCACTACGCCTCGGTGATGTCTTCTGAGTACGCCACCCAGTTGACCCTGCAGGATAAAATGGAGCTGATGGACCGCCAGTCGGTAGGCACCGGGCCATTCCAGGTTGAGGAGTACCGGGCCGGGCAGTACGTGCGTCTGGCGCGCCATGAGAAATTCTGGCGCGGCACGCCACTGATGCCGCAGGTGGTGGTGGATTTAGGCTCCGGCGGAACCGGACGTCTGTCGAAACTGCTCACCGGCGAATGCGATGTTCTGGCATGGCCCGCCGCCAGCCAGCTCACCATCCTGCGCGACGATCCGCGCCTGCGTCTGACCCTGCGCCCGGGCATGAATATCGCCTATCTGGCCTTCAACACTAACAAGCCGCCGCTGAACAACCCGGCCGTTCGCCACGCCCTGGCGCTGGCGATCAATAACCAGCGCCTGATGCAGTCCATTTATTACGGTACCGCCGAAACTGCCGCCTCAATCTTGCCCCGCGCCTCGTGGGCTTACGATAGCGAGGCTAAAATTACTGAATACAATCCGGATAAATCACGCGAACAGCTGAAGGCGCTGGGGGCTGAAAACCTCACCCTGCAGCTGTGGGTACCCACCAGCTCCCAGGCCTGGAACCCCAGCCCGCTGAAAACCGCCGAGCTGCTGCAGGCAGACCTCGCGCAGGTGGGGGTCAAGGTCGTGATTATCCCGGTAGAAGGCCGTTTTCAGGAGGCGCGCCTGATGGACATGAACCATGATTTGACCCTGACAGGCTGGGCGACAGACAGTAACGACCCGGACAGTTTCTTCCGTCCGCTGCTGAGCTGTGCGGCGATTGATTCCCAGACCAACTACGCCCACTGGTGCAACCGCGAGTTTGACGACATCCTGCGTAAAGCGCTGTCGACCCAGCAGCTGGCGGCGCGCATCGATGCCTATGATGAAGCGCAAATTATTCTCGCCAAAGAGCTGCCGGTGCTGCCGCTGGCCTCGTCCCTGCGGCTGCAGGCTTATCGCTACGATATCAAAGGCCTGGTGCTCAGCCCGTTTGGTAATGCTTCCTTTGCCGGGGTTTCCCGCGTGAACCAGGAAGAGGTGAAAAAACCGTGATTATTTTTACCTTACGTCGGCTGCTGTTGCTGCTGATCACCCTGCTCTTCCTGACCTTTGTCGGTTTCAGTCTGAGCTACTTTACCCCTCACGCGCCGCTCCAGGGTGCTTCGCTGTGGAATGCGTGGTGGTTCTGGTTTGAAGGGGTGCTGCACTGGGACTTCGGCGTCTCCAGCATTAACGGCCAGCCCATCGCCGAGCAGCTGAAAGAAGTGTTCCCCGCCACCATGGAGTTGTGCATCCTGGCCTTTGGCTTTGCGCTGGTCGTGGGGATCCCTGTCGGAATGCTCGCCGGGATCACCCGCAACAAGTGGCAGGACAAGCTGATCAGCGCGTTCGCCCTGCTCGGGTTTTCGGTTCCCGTCTTCTGGCTGGCGCTGCTGCTGACCCTCTTTTTCTCGCTGACGCTGGGCTGGCTGCCGGTGTCCGGGCGTTTTGACCTGCTGTACGCGGTGAAAACCGTGACCGGATTCGCCATTATTGACGCCTGGCTCTCAGATTCGGTCTGGCGGCATGAGATGATCATCAGCGCCGTGCGCCACATGGTGTTACCGGTGCTGGCGCTCGCCGTGGCACCGACCACGGAGGTGATCCGCCTGATGCGCATCAGCACCAGCGAAGTCTTTGATCAAAACTATGTCAAAGCTGCCGCCACGCGCGGGTTGTCGCGGTTTACCATTTTACGTCGCCACGTGTTGCATAATGCCCTGCCGCCGGTGATCCCGCGTCTTGGCCTGCAATTTTCCACCATGCTGACGCTGGCGATGATCACCGAGATGGTCTTCAGCTGGCCCGGCCTCGGTCGCTGGCTGATCAACGCCATTCGCCAGCAGGACTATGCCGCGATCTCCGCGGGCGTAATGGTGATTGGCGCGCTGGTGATCATCGTTAATGTGATATCCGATATTCTGGGCGCTATGGCTAACCCGCTGAAACATAAGGAATGGTATGCCTTACGATAGCGTATACAGTGAAAAGCGCACGCCCGGTGCGTTGCGCACCGTGTGGCGTAACTTCTATGGCGACACCACGGCGATGATCGGCCTGTACGGCTGCGGCGGCCTCGCGCTGCTGTGCATCCTCGGTTCCTGGTTTGCGCCCTACGGCATCGACCAGCAGTTCCTCGGCTATCAGCTGCTGCCGCCGTCCTGGTCACGCTACGGCGAAGTCTCCTTTTTCCTCGGCACCGACGACCTCGGGCGCGATGTGTTAAGCCGTCTGCTGAGCGGTGCCGCGCCGACGGTGGGCGGCGCCTTTGTGGTCACGCTGGCCGCCACGCTGTGTGGTCTGCTGTTGGGCATTGTTGCCGGCGCGACCCACGGTCTGCGCTCGGCGGTGACGAACCATATTCTTGATACGCTGCTATCGATCCCCTCGCTGCTGCTGGCGATTATCGTGGTGGCTTTTGCCGGACCGCACCTGACCCACGCCATGTTTGCGGTGTGGCTGGCGCTGCTGCCGCGCATGGTGCGTTCGGTCTACAGCCTGGTGCATGATGAGTTGGAAAAAGAGTACGTGGTGGCCGCCCGTCTCGATGGCGCTACCACCCTGAATATTCTGTGGTTCGCGGTGCTGCCCAATATCGCCTCCGGGATGGTCACGGAAATTACCCGCGCCCTGTCGATGGCGATCCTCGATATCGCTGCCCTCGGTTTTCTCGATCTTGGCGCACAGCTGCCCTCTCCGGAATGGGGCGCAATGCTGGGCGACGCGCTGGAACTGATCTACGTAGCGCCCTGGACGGTGATGCTGCCGGGTGCGGCAATTATGATTAGCGTATTACTGGTGAACCTGCTTGGCGACGGGATCCGTCGCGCCATTGTGGCGGGGGTGGAATAATGCCGTTACTGGATATTCGCAATCTGACGATTGAATTTAAAACCGGCGAAGGCTGGGTCAAAGCGGTCGATCGCGTCAGCATTACCCTGAGCGAGGGCGAGATCCGCGGGCTGGTGGGCGAATCGGGGTCGGGCAAGAGCCTGATTGCGAAAGCGATCTGCGGCGTGGCGAAAGATAACTGGCGCGTCACCGCCGACCGTATGCGTTTCGATGATATCGACCTGCTGCGCCTTTCCGCTCGCGAGCGGCGTAAGCTGGTAGGTCACAACGTGTCGATGATTTTCCAGGAGCCGCAATCCTGTCTCGATCCGTCGGAGCGGGTAGGCAAGCAGCTGATGCAGAACATCCCCGGCTGGACCTATAAGGGCCGCTGGTGGCAGCGTTTTGGCTGGCGCAAACGCCGGGCCATCGAGCTGTTACACCGGGTGGGGATTAAGGATCATAAAGACGCCATGCGCAGCTTCCCGTATGAGCTGACCGACGGTGAGTGTCAGAAAGTGATGATCGCCATTGCGCTGGCCAACCAGCCGCGCCTGCTGATCGCCGACGAACCGACCAACGCCATGGAGCCCACCACCCAGGCGCAAATTTTCCGCCTGCTCACCCGGCTTAACCAGAACAACAACACCACCATTTTGCTGATCAGCCATGATCTGCAGATGCTGAGCAAATGGGCGGACAAGATTGACGTGATGTACTGCGGACAGACCGTAGAGACCGCCGGCAGTGAAGACCTGATCACCACACCGCATCACCCTTATACCCAGGCGCTGATCCGTGCTATCCCCGATTTTGGCAGCTCCATGCCGCATAAAAGCCGCCTGAATACTCTGCCGGGCGCTATTCCGCTGCTGGAGCACCTGCCGATTGGCTGTCGTCTGGGACCGCGCTGTCCGTATGCTCAGCGTAAATGCATTGAAACCCCGCGCCTGGCCGGGGCAAGGAACCATCTGTATGCCTGCCATTTCCCGCTGAACATGGAGAGAGAGTGACATGGTCGAAACCCTGCTGGAAGTGCGCAATCTGAGTAAGACCTTTCGCTATCGCACCGGCTTATTCCACCGTCAGACCGTCGAAGCGGTTAAGCCGCTGAGCTTTACCCTGCGCGAAAAGCAGACTCTGGCGATCATTGGTGAGAATGGCTCCGGGAAATCAACGCTGGCGAAAATGCTGGCCGGGATGATCGAGCCTTCCGATGGTGAAGTGCTGATTGACGACCATCTGCTGAAATTTGGCGATTACTCGTTCCGCAGCCAGCGGATCAGGATGATTTTTCAGGATCCGTCCACGTCGCTGAACCCGCGCCAGCGTATCTCGCAGATCCTCGATTTTCCGCTGCGTCTGAATACCGACCTTGAGCCGGAGGCGCGGCGTAAACAGATTATCGAGACCCTGCGAATGGTTGGGCTGCTGCCCGATCACGTCAGCTATTATCCGCACATGCTGGCACCGGGACAGAAACAGCGTCTGGGTCTGGCCCGCGCGCTGATCCTGCGTCCAAAAGTGATCATCGCCGACGAAGCGCTGGCCTCGCTGGATATGTCGATGCGTTCACAGTTAATCAACCTGATGCTGGAATTGCAGGAAAAACAGGGTATCTCGTATATCTACGTGACCCAGCATCTGGGAATGATGAAGCACATCAGCGATCAGGTGCTGGTGATGCATGAAGGCTCGGTAGTGGAGCGCGGCAGTACCGCCTCGGTGCTGGCCGCACCGCTTCACGATTTGACCAAACGTTTAATTGCCGGCCATTTTGGTGAAGCCTTAACCGCCGATGCCTGGCGAAAAGATCGCTGACCCGCCCCGTGTGGAGTGGTCGGATTAACACTGTACGCGACACATGCTATTATCGCCGCGTTTTAACGACGGTTGTCCAAACAGATGACGGCCGCCACAACAATGAATATAAGGATTAAGAGCTATGGGTTTTCTTTCCGGTAAGCGTATTCTGGTGACTGGCGTTGCCAGCAAACTGTCCATCGCATACGGCATCGCACAGGCTATGCATCGCGAAGGCGCTGAGCTGGCATTCACCTACCAGAACGACAAGCTGAAAGGCCGCGTAGAAGAGTTTGCCGCGCAGCTGGGTTCCAGCATTGTTCTGGAATGCGACGTTGCACAAGATGAAAGCATCGATGGCATGTTCGCTGAGCTGGCAAAAACCTGGCCGAAATTTGACGGTTTCGTTCACTCCATCGGCTTTGCACCGGGCGACCAGCTGGACGGCGACTACGTGAACGCAGTCACCCGTGAAGGCTTTAAAATCGCACACGACATCAGCTCCTACAGCTTTGTAGCGATGGCAAAATCCTGCCGCTCCATGCTGAACCCAGGCGCTGCCCTGCTGACCCTGTCCTACCTGGGTGCTGAGCGCGCAATCCCTAACTACAACGTGATGGGTCTGGCGAAAGCCTCTCTGGAAGCCAACGTACGCTACATGGCGAACGCGATGGGTCCAGAAGGCGTGCGCGTAAACGGTATCTCTGCGGGTCCAATCCGTACTCTGGCTGCTTCCGGCATCAAAGACTTCCGTAAAATGCTGGCACACTGCGAAGCGGTTACCCCAATCCGTCGCACCGTGACCATCGAAGACGTGGGTAACTCCGCGGCATTCCTGTGCTCTGACCTCTCTGCTGGCATCTCCGGCGAAGTGGTTCACGTTGACGGCGGTTTCAACATCGCTGCAATGAACGAGCTGGAAATCAAATAAGTTCGTAACCTTCCCGCTCCGGCGGGAAGGTTTGCCTCCCATCCCGCCACCGCTTTCCCCTCGTTATTCCGTTCCGCTATTTGTTATCACCTAACAATATTTTTCCGCTTATCCAGCTTACGCCAGGATATTGATCGCTATTATGAGATCAAGGAACGCACATGGAACAACGCCGTATTTCTGGCAAAGGCCACTGGTATCATGAGACCCAGTCCAGTAGCAGCCCGACGGAAGTCCTGCCTTTGGTTCCCGAAGCCGCTCAGGTCGCAGATCGCTTTTTGCTGAACCTCGTTTTACCAGCGACGCTGCTTGCCGCCTGTGAACGCTGGTTAACCCCGGCCCGGACGCTGTGCGACCTCTTTTTCCCGCGTACCCTGACGGTTACCCGACTGCGCACGTTGAGCGCGTATGACCGTTTCAGCACCGCCCTGACCGTGGCGCAGGTCTGCGGCGTGCAGCGTCTGTGTAACCACTACGCCGCCCTCCTCGCCCCGCTCCCCGGCCCCGACTCCTCCCGTGAAAGCAATCGCCGCCTCGCCCAAATCACTCAGTATGCCCGCCAGCTTGCCAGCTCGCCGGACGTGATCGACAGCAAAGCGCAGCAGGGGCTCGATGAAGTGGGCCTGACGGTGTATGACATTGTCACCATCAACCAGATTATCGGCTTTGTCGGCTTTCAGGCGCGCGTGGTGGCAGTCTTTCAGGCTCTGCTCGGCCACCCTGTTCGCTGGCTGCCGGGACACCACATTCAGCCTCATGCCCTGCCCGACGATAACACTTTGAATACATGGCAGCCCGCCGTACCGGGGGTCGAGCGATGTCAGGCCAGCCCAGAGCAGCTGGCGTCCCTTGAACGCTGGCAGGAGGAGCCGCTACTGCAGCAGCTTACACCGGTGTTGTGTCATGAACCGGCAATCCTCGATCAAACAGGTGAAATTCTGGTCAGTGGCATTCACGCAGAATATGAAAACGACGAGTCGGTAAAGCGTGCCGTAGAACAACTGGCTCGATCGCCGGACCAGTTTAGCGCCGCGCAGTTTACCCCGCTGACGAATGACGGGCAGCCGCCGGTACAGGCCATCAACCTGCTTACCTGGAGCGCTTTTTGCGGCTGGCTGAACCGTCTGAAAATCGCCATCGGCAGGGGCGAATAACCACACTAATGACCTAAAGAGCGCTTGCTGTAACAGTGAGATTCGCGTAAAACTGTCAGCCGCTCATATGGCTACGAAAATAGATCACTATGCTCCAGGACAACCCGCTGCTAGCGCAGCTTAAACAGCAACTGCATTCCCAGACGCCACGCGCTGAAGGGGTCGTAAAAGCCACGGAAAAAGGCTTTGGCTTCCTTGAAGTCGATGCGCAGAAAAGTTACTTCATTCCGCCTCCGCAGATGAAGAAGGTGATGCACGGCGATCGTATTACGGCCGTGATCCATAGCGAAAAGGATCGTGAATCCGCCGAGCCTGAAGAATTAATTGAACCCTTCCTGACCCGTTTTGTGGGTAAGGTACTGAGAAAAGATGACCGTCTGTCCATCGTTCCGGACCATCCCCTGCTGAAAGACGCCATCCCCTGCCGCGCTGAGCGTGGCGTGACCCATGATTTCAAAGAAGGTGACTGGGCCGTGGCAGAAATGCGCCGTCATCCTCTGAAGGGCGATCGCGGTTTTTATGCTGAACTGACCCAGTTTATTACCTTCGGCGAAGACCATTTCGTGCCGTGGTGGGTCACTCTCGCACGCCATAACCTCGAAAAAGAGGCCCCGGAGGGCGCAGCGACAGAGATGCTGGACGAAGGTCTGGAGCGTCGCGATCTGACCGCCCTCAATTTTGTCACCATCGACAGCGCCAGCACCGAAGATATGGACGATGCGCTGTATGTTGAAGAGCAGGCTGACGGCAAACTGCTGTTAACCGTAGCGATTGCCGATCCTACGGCCTGGATCGCTGAAGGTACACCGCTTGATAACGCGGCCAAAATCCGTGCCTTTACCAACTATCTGCCGGGCTTCAACATCCCAATGCTGCCGCGTGAACTGTCTGATAATTTATGCTCGCTGCGCGCCAACGAAGTGCGCCCGGTCCTGGCCTGCCGCATGACCATCGCTGCCGACGGCACGATTGAAGAGAACATCGAGTTCTTTGCCGCGCTTATCGAATCGAAAGCCAAGCTGGTATATGACGAGGTCTCTGACTGGCTGGAAAACAGCGGCACCTGGCAGCCAGAATCTGATGCTATTGCCGAACAGATCCGCCTGCTGCAGCGCGTCTGCCTGAGCCGCAGCGAATGGCGTAAAACCCATGCGCTGGTGTTCAAGGATCGTCCTGACTACCGCTTCATTCTCGGTGAAAAAGGCGAAGTGCTGGATATCGTTGCTGAACCACGTCGCATCGCTAACCGTATCGTTGAAGAGTCGATGATTGCGGCCAATATCTGTGCGGCCCGCGTCCTGCGCGACAAGCTTGGATTTGGCATCTATAACGTGCACACCGGTTTTGATCCCGCCAACAGCGAAGCGCTGGCGGCCCTGCTGAAAACGCACGATGTGCATGTGGATCCGCAGGAAGTCCTGACCCTGAATGGTTTCTGTAAACTGCGCCGTGAACTGGATGCTCAGCCGTCTGGTTTCCTCGACAGCCGCATCCGTCGTTTCCAGTCCTTCGCTGAGATCAGCACCGAGCCAGGCCCGCACTTTGGCCTGGGTCTGGAAGCCTACGCTACCTGGACGTCGCCGATTCGTAAGTATGGCGATATGGTTAACCACCGCCTGCTAAAAGCGATCGTCAAAGGCGAAACCATTGCCCGTCCGCAGGACGACGCTACCGTGCAGATGGCCGAGCGTCGTCGCCTTAACCGCATGGCGGAACGTGATGTCGGTGACTGGCTGTATGCCCGCTTCCTGAAAGACAAAGCCGGAACCGACACCCGTTTTGCCGCTGAGATCATCGATATCAGCCGTGGCGGCATGCGCGTACGTCTGGTGGATAACGGCGCCGTGGCCTTCATTCCAGCGCCGTTCCTGCACGCCGTGCGTGACGAACTGGTCTGCAGCCAGGAAAATGGCACCGTGCAGATCAAAGGTGAAGTGGCGTATAAAGTGACCGAAGTTATCGACGTGACTATCGCTGAAGTGCGCATGGAAACACGCAGCGTTATCGCCCGCCCTGCTGTCTGATTGTTGTCTGCTTGAAGGTCGGTTCACTCATTGCGGGTGAGCCGATTTTTTTTTGTATTAACCTCACATTCATCATTTTTCCTTACCATTCTCCCCCACAAATTCCGAAAAGCGATCACACTTATTAGCGATAATCTGTTGAACTTCATAAGGTGTGACCGGAATATTCATTCGTCTGTATCCTTTTTTGCTAATCTCGTTCTAATATAAGAATACTGGGAAAAAACAATAAGTTTAGCTCGGGATTACCGCTATTTTAACGCGATTAAACCGACTGGAAATGCACGATGTGTGCAATTAAGTGCGCCTGGGAGAGAGCATGATTGACGATCTGGAGCAAAATTTGCTGTTTCGTTACATGGGCACCCACAGTCCCTGGTGGCGACTGACGGCGGACAGCAATGCGCTCCATCTTGCGGCCAGCGAAAGCGCCGAGACCACTCAGGTGGTGGCGCTGACTGACGAGCAGGCCGACAGTATTCGCCAGATGACGGTGATCACCTCCAGCATCACCATGACGCTCTCCCTGTACGGAACTGATGTGCCGGTGCACCTCGTGGGCCGTAAAACCACTAAAAAAGAGTGGGCCGGCACCGCCTCCGCCTGGAATGACACCCCCTCCGTCGCCCGGGATCTGGCCCAGGGTTTATCCTTTGCCGAACAGGTGGTTTCTGAGGCCAACTCAGTGATTGTTATCCTCGATCGGCACGGCAATATTCAACGCTTTAACCGTCTGAGCGAAGAATACACCGGGATGAAAGAGCACGAGGTCATTGGCCAGAACGTCTTTAAACTCTTTATGAGCCGCAGCGAAGCAGCTGCCTCCCGCCGCAATATCAGCGGTTTTTTTCGTGACGGCAGTTCTTATGAAGTAGAGCGCTGGATCAAGACCCGCAAAGGGCAACGGTTATTTCTGTTTCGTAATAAATTTGTGCACAGCGGCAGCGGGAAAAACGAAATTTTTCTTATCTGTTCAGGTACGGATATCACCGAAGAGCGCCGCGCGCAGGAACGCCTTCGGGTGCTCGCCAACACCGACACCATTACCGGCCTGCCAAACCGTAACGCCATCCACGATATGATCAGCGAAGCCATCGACACCCGTGGCGATGGCCAGGTCGGCGTGGTCTACCTCGATCTCGATAATTTCAAAAAAGTGAATGACGCCTACGGGCATATGTTTGGCGATCAGCTTTTGCAGGCGGTGGCGCTGGCGATCCTCAGTTGCCTGGAGGATGGGCAGGTGCTGGCGCGTCTCGGCGGCGATGAGTTTATCGTGCTGGCAACCGGCACGTCGCAGGGAGCACTCGAAGCCATGGCTTCGCGGATCCTCACCCGACTGCGTCAGCCCTTCCGGATTGGTTTAATCGAAGTCTATACCGGCTGTTCGCTGGGTATTTCCCTCGCCCCACAGCACGGCACCGATCGCGAAAGTGTGATCCGCAATGCCGATACCGCGATGTATACCGCAAAAGAGAACGGGCGCGGCACGTTCTGCGTCTTCTCGCCGGAGATGAATCAGCGGGTCTTTGAATATCTGTGGCTGGACACCAATCTGCGCAAAGCGCTGGATAATGACCAACTGGTGATCCACTACCAGCCTAAAATTACCTGGCGCGGCGAGGTGAGAACCCTCGAAGCGCTGGTTCGCTGGCAGTCGCCGGAGCGCGGGCTGATCCCGCCCCTGGAGTTTATCTCCTACGCCGAGGAATCCGGGCTCATCGTTCCCCTGGGGCGCTGGGTGATGCTCGATGTGGTGCGTCAGGTTGCCAAATGGCGCGACAAAGGTATTAACCTGCGCGTGGCGGTTAACGTCTCGGCCCGCCAGCTGGCGGATCAGACGATTTTCAGCGATCTGAAGCAGGCCTTAAAGGATCTGAATTTTGAGTACTGCCCGATTGATGTCGAGCTGACCGAAAGTTGTCTGATTGAAAACGAAGAGCTGGCGCTGTCGGTGATCCAGCAGTTCAGCAAGCTGGGAGCGCAGATCCACCTTGATGATTTCGGGACAGGTTATTCGTCCCTGTCGCAGCTGGCGCGTTTCCCCATCGATGCCATTAAGCTCGACCAGGCGTTTGTCCGGGATATCCATAAGCAGTCGGTATCGCAGTCGCTGGTACGCGCGATTGTTGCGGTCGCTCAGGCGCTGAATTTGCAGGTGATAGCTGAAGGGGTGGAGAGCGCGAAAGAAGACGCCTTTCTGACCAAGAACGGCGTCAACGAACGACAGGGTTTTCTGTTTGCTAAGCCCATGCCCGCTGTCGCATTCGAGCGATGGTTTAAACGTTATCAGGCACGCAACGCGCGTTAACTGGCTTTACGCAGGCCCGATGCGGTGTGGCGATCCTGCAGCAGAACCAGCCGCTGCATGTAGGCCACATCCTTCGGTTGCAGGCAGAATGCCGCATCCACCCAGTCTTCGGTGATATCCATCAATTCGCTGCGCGGCAGCTGCAGGACGCGCTGACGGGCGCGCAGCATCGCTCTGACGCCATTCATTTTGGGTTGTAACGTGTCGATGAAGGTGCGCGTCGCCACGTAGCCCTGGCCGGGTTCAAACAGCACGTCCACCAACCCGTGTTGCTCGTGCCATTCCGCGGTGTGCGACTCCCCTTTATAGATAAGCTCCTCCGCCAGCTTCATGCCTGAGCGGCGCGCGACCAGCGAGTAGCCTCCCATTCCAGGGAAGAGGTTAAAGGCGATCTCCGGGAAACCTAAGCGTGCATCCCGCTGCGCCAGTAAAAAGTGGTGCGCCAGCGCGGCCTCAAAGCCTCCGCCCAGCGCACTGCCCTCCACCATCGACAGGGTGATCGCCCCGGTATCAAAGCCCCGCGACGCAGCGTGGACGCAGTCCACACAGGCGCGGGCATAGGCCCGAAGCGCTTCCCGGCGACCATTCTCAATACAGTCGACAAAGAAGCGTAAATCGCCCCCGGTGTTGTACATATCGGGCACCAGCGAACCTGTCACCCAGAAATCAACCTCAAACCCGGACTGTCGTACCAGCCACGACAGGTTCATGATCTCCTCTATCAGCGCATGATTGAAGCATGGCCGCGGCTGGGCCCGTAACATCATCCATACGGTACGTCTCTCTTCCTCGTAATAACCGGCGAGTTGGGTGAATCGTACAGAATCAGTGAACAGTTTACAGGTAGCCTGATTGATAATTGTCATAGTCCAATTCCTCATAGAAAAAAGCGCTTTGCGCGCAGAATTAGACTAAGCCACTACTAAAATCCTCTGTATAAAAAAGCATGAAAATATCACTACCATTAATGTGCTTTCGTTAGCACACTTTTTCCCTTCTCTTTTGCCTTCAATTTCTGCATCATTGAATTTATTCACTTTTCATTTAGGGATGAGATTATGTCTGATATCGATGCACTAAAAGTTGCGCAACGTATTGATACTGTGCTGGATATTCTGGTAGCAGGCGATGTGAACTCTGCTCTTCGTAATCTCGAGATATTAAAATCAGAATTACTGACCCTCGCAGGCGAGCAGAAAGACCCCGCTGCAGTACCGCCAAAATCACCGTGGGAAGTTTGACGATCGCATTGCCTCTCGTGTTTATGTCAGTTTTCAACTAACGGCTATGCCGTTTTAATATGGATGCTATGAATTCCCGACAACAAATAATATTACAGATGGTGATCGACACAGGGCGTGTAAGCGTCGTTGATCTGGCCAAAGCGACCGGCGTATCTGAAGTCACCATCCGCCAGGATCTCAATCTTCTGGAAAAAATGAGTTACCTCCGTCGCGCCCACGGCTACGCCGTGCCGCTGGACAGCGAAGATGTCGAGACGCGTATGATGAACAATTACGCGCTGAAACGTGAGCTGGCGGAGTTCGCCGCTTCTCTGGTGAATAATGGCGAAACGGTGTTTATCGAGAACGGCAGCTGTAATGCCCTGCTCGCCCGCACGCTGGCTGAACAGAAAGAGGAAGTCACCATCGTGACGGTGAGCAGCTATATTGCTCATCTGCTCAAGGAGACGCGCAGCGAAGTCATTTTGCTGGGCGGCATCTACCAGAAAAAAAGCGAAAGTATGGTTGGCCCACTTACGCGTCAGTATGTTCAGCAGGTCCATTTCAGCAAGGCCTTTATCGGCATCGACGGCTGGCAGCCTGATACCGGCTTTACCGGCCGGGACATGATGCGCTCAGACGTGGTGAATGCGGTGCTGGAAAAAGGTGGTGAGACTATTGTGCTGACCGACAGCTCTAAATTTGGTGCGGTTCACCCTTACACGATGGGCCCGGTCTCCCGTTTCAGTCGGGTGATCACCGACGAAGGCATTAAAGAGGCGCACACCACCAAACTGCAACATGACGGCCTGGTGGTCGATATCGTCAAAAAACCTGCCTGAAGCCGTTTCAACGCCCGAGAATTCGGGCGTCATTCTCCCGCCCTTCGCTCTGAGACTATTCCGAGCAATCCTTTAAGACTATTTACCTGTCGGATCAGTGATAAAGACGTAAAATTATTGTTAGCGATATAACAGGAAGTAACTATCACTTGCGTGATCTTGTAACGCCTGCGCGAACAAGTTTCATGGAAAACGGCTTGAGGGGTATTGGTTTCCACTTAAGCGAAATAATTTCCGTGGATCAATATTTCAGGAGAATGAATTATGACTTTTAACAGCAAAAAATTATCCGCTGCTATGCTGGCCGTGACGCTGGCGTTTTCCCTGAGCGCTTGCTCTAACTGGAGCAAACAAAGCCGTAACACCGCCATTGGTGCGGGTGCAGGCGCAATCGGTGGTTCAGTCCTGACCGACGGAAGCGCGCTGGGTACCCTGGGTGGTGCCGCGGTTGGTGGGATTATCGGTCACGAGGTGAGCAAGTAAATAATATACCGATTGCCACCGCAGTCGTTTGATAATGCCCTGTTATTTCTGGCTTTATCTGAATATAAGAATATTAAGCCACGGCTCAGGCCGTGGCTTATTTGTTTCTGTAGCCTGTTAACCGCCAGCTAATTTTACTTTCATGCCTTTGGCTTCCAGCAGGGATTTAATCAGATCCCGCTTGTCGCCCTGAATCTCAATTACGCCATCTTTAACCGACCCACCGCATCCGCATTTTTTCTTTAGCTCAGCGGCAATTTGCGCCAGGGTCGCATCGTCGGCATCAATTCCGGTGACCAGACATACGCCCTTCCCTTTCCGCCCGCTGGTCTGGCGTTGTATACGCACAATGCCATCGCCTTTTGGTCGTTCGGCTACTTCTTTTGGTTCATCGATACGCCCGGTATCCGTTGAATAGACCAGGCGGCTGTTTGTATCGCGCATTACGCCCCCTTATGAAGTGATGCGTTGATAGCTTTCAGGGTTTGCGCCGGATCCGCAGACTGGGTTACCGGTCGTCCAATAACCATATAGTCCACACCCGCCGCCAGCGCCTGTTCCGGGGTCATAATGCGACGCTGATCGCCAGCGTCGCTCCCCGCAGGACGGATGCCCGGCGTAACCAGCTTGAAGTCCTGGCCGATAGCGCTCTTAAAGCGAACCGCTTCCTGGGCAGAACAGACAACACCGTCGAGCCCGCAGCTGTGCGTCAGGCGCGCCAGGCGCTCGGCATGTTCTGCCGGTGACAGCGTGATGCCCAGATCCAGCAGATCGCTGGCTTCCATGCTGGTGAGTACCGTGACGGCAATCAGCAAGGGGGCATCTTTCCCGAATGGCACCAGTGCTTCGCGGGCCGCAGTCATCATGCGCGCGCCACCGGAAGCGTGGACGTTAACCATCCAGACGCCCAGTTCGGCTGCAGCCGCTACCGCGTGAGCCGTGGTATTTGGAATATCGTGGAATTTAAGGTCAAGAAAGACATCAAAACCGCGCTGCTGCATATCGCGAACAATTTGTGGGCCAAAGAGCGTGAACATCTCTTTACCGATTTTCAGGCGACAGTCGCGCGGGTCAATGCGATCAACGAACGCTAACGCATTGTCGCGATTGTTGTAATCCAGAGCGACAACAACAGGAGATTCAGTAACTACGCGGGAAGAAGATGAAGCTGCAGACGTCATGACCGGACCTTCTCGTCGATGGGCGCCGCATCGGCGCGGGAATGATAAACGGCGTGCATTCTACCTGCGCATCACAAAAATTAACAGGTTCCATTTTTAATCCTGCCAGACTACAGCGCGCACGGGCCAATGGATAAAAACGCGGTCAGTATGTTGTAACTAATATTGGGCTTTTTTAAAAATTACTGCCCATCGAGGCCGCGAATTGGCTTGATGGTGGACCAGGCACGGCAGGACGGACAGTGCCAGTACAGCGTATAGGCTGTAAATCCACACTTCTGGCAGCGATAGCGCGGCTTGCTGCGCACCTGCTCACCAACCATGTCGCGCAGTACCATCAGGCTCTCTTTGGCGCGCCCCTCTTCCGCATCATTCAGATGGTAATCCATCAGCTTATGGAAGACGCGCATGGTCGGATGGCGCTGCAGCTGGCGGGTAATATACACCTGTGCCGTGTCGCTGCCTTCGTGTTCCTGGACCACATCCGCCAGCATCAGCTCAGCGGCGGCACCGGTGTTCTCTTCCACGCAGCGACGCAGGAAAGCCACCCACTCTTCGGCCATACCCAGTTGCTGATAGCAGGTTTGCAGCATCTCAAGCGTTTCACTGACCAGCTCTTTATCCTGATCGATAACCCGGAGAAGGCTCTCCACCGCTTTCTGGTAATCCCCTTTCGCCATGTAGACGCGCCCCATCATGATGGAGACGCGCGCGCTGCTGCGATCGGCGGTAGCGCCTTTCCGGAGCAGCGCCATCGCCTTGTCCATGTCTTCGTTGCCCATCTGCTGCAGGGCCAGTTCACAGTAGAAGTGGGCGATTTCAACGCGCTGTTTGTCTTTACCGAGTTTCACCAGACGTTCAGCAACGTCGATGGCTTTCTGCCATTCGCTGGTAGCCTGATAGATCTGCAGGAGCTGTTGCAGGGCGCTGATGCGAAAATCGGTCTCATCTACCAGCTGTTTAAACATCTCTTCGGCGCGATCGTATAACCCGGCGGCCATATAGTCGCGGCCAAGCTGCTGTACGGCCAGCAGACGCTGCTCATAGGTTAATGAGGCGCTTTCCATTAAGGTCTGGTGAATGCGGATGGCGCGGTCAACTTCGCCGCGGGAACGGAACAGATTACCGAGAGTCAGGTGGGCCTCAACGGTACCGGTATCCTCTTTCAGCATCTCGAGGAACAGGTCTACCGCTTTATCCTGTTGGTTACTCAGGAGGAAGTTAACCCCGGCGACATAATCGCGTGAAAGGCGGTTCGCTTCATCCTGTTTATTTTGTTGCGCACTTCTGCGGCCCATATACCAGCCATAGGCTGCGGCTACAGGCAAAAGCAGAAACAACAACTCCAGCATCTTAGATTATTCCTTCGCTACCGGCACACCTGAACTTACCGGTACGTCGGTCGGAGGCGCAATTTGGTTTTCAAGACGTTTAATTTTACGTTCGGCACGGGCAAGCGTTACCCGAACTTTAAGCCAGAACAGACCACAAATCAGCCAGCCGATTGCAAATCCTGCAGCGAACAGTACCGCCAGGAGGCTGGAAATTCGATACTCGCCTTGCGCCAGCAGATAATTAAACGTTACCTGTTGATCGTTTTGCGCGCCCAATGTGACGGAAATGACAAAAATCGCCAACACCAGTAAGAAAATGAGTAAATATTTCACATTACTTCCCGTTATGTGGTTTGAGCGAATAAAGAGTGTTCAACATAGCGTAACCAGCCTTATAAACTACCATTTTCATGACGAGGGCGAAACGGAAAAAGCGTCGCGCCACGTTAAGATCTGCGGCTAAATATGAGAATTTCAACCTCAGTCAGCTTTCTTGCTCTCTGTCGGCGATTTCCCGTTTCTCTTCTGCCGGAGGCGTGAGCGGACCACAGAATCGCTGGGCAAGCCAGGTTGCACAGGTGATGAGCAGCCATGAAATCAGGGTCGCCACCACCAGATCCCGCGGCCAGTGCATGCCAAGCAGCAAGCGGCTTCCCATCACGCCCGTTGCCCAGACCAGCAGTACGATGATGGTCACCGTGCGCCGCCGCGGCCACAGCAGACCTACTCCCAGCAGTGCCCAGCTTGCAGCAAACATGGTATGCCCGGACGGGAAGGCAAACCCGGTCTCTTTCTGCCAGTGTTTACGTAAAAAAGCGGGAATAGTCTGTTGTTCAGCAAGCTGTTCTTTGACCAGCTCACCGCGCGCTTTACGCTTTAAATTGTAGAAGTCGTTCACCGGGACATGGTGAGTTTTTTCCATCCAGACCACGAAAGGACGCGGCTCCTGAACCCGATCCTTGACCCAGGATTTTACGCCCTGACCGATAAGAATGACTCCTGCCAGGATGGCAAAGAGCATGATGGCGGCTCGCAGACGAAAACGCAGGCACCACAAAAACCAGGCGCAAAGAAGTGTGTGGGTGATAATCCCCCAGGGTTGGGTAACCGTCTCCGTTACCCAGAACAGCGCTTTCAACCATCCGCTATTCGCGCCTGGCTGCCACTGCCAGCCCGATATCCATAAAGCCACAGGCATAATAAGCAATATCCCTGCGCCAACCGCCGTGCGGCGGGCTATTGAAAGCATGTCGTCTCCTTTTTTCGATAAGCCTCACAATCATAACCGAAAAATTACAGCTGCGTAAAAATGTCGGATTGTGCGTTTAACGTTCGTTAAGCCGGGCGTGATTAGGTGAACCCGCGCAGCTTGTGGCAAAATAAGACAATACCGACAGCCAAACAGGCGACAGACACAAGGCGTGTCAGCATTTTCTGGAGAATCACATGCAGCTTAAACGTGTGGCAGAAGCCAATCTGCCAACCCCATGGGGCGATTTCCTGATGGTGGGCTTTGAAGAACTGGCAACCGGGCAGGATCACGTGGCGTTAGTGTTCGGCGATACGTCCGGGCAGACGCCAGTCCTGGCCCGCGTTCATTCCGAGTGTCTTACGGGTGATGCCCTGTTTAGCCTGCGCTGCGATTGTGGTTTTCAACTGGAAGCCGCCCTGTCGCATATTGCGGAAGAAGGCCGGGGCATCCTGCTGTATCACCGCCAGGAGGGCCGTAACATCGGTCTGCTCAATAAGATCCGCGCGTATGCGTTGCAGGATCAGGGCTACGATACCGTTGAAGCAAACCACCAGCTGGGCTTTGCTGCCGACGAACGCGATTTCACCCTGTGCGCGGATATGTTCAAGCTGCTTGGCGTGGACGAAGTACGTCTGCTGACCAACAACCCGCGTAAGGTTGAGATCCTGACCGAAGCCGGTATCAATATCGTCGAACGTGTACCGCTGATTGTGGGCCGTAACCCGAAAAACGAACACTATCTGGATACCAAAGCGGCGAAGCTTGGACATCTGCTCAACAAATAACATCAACAGCCCGGCAGCGTATGCGTGCCGGGCTGGTTTTCTTTTTAAGTCAGCATATTACGAATGACATAGTGCAAAATGCCGTCGTTCTGGTAGTAAGTGAGTTCTGTTGCGGTATCAATACGGCAGCGGCAGTCAACAACTTCGGTTTGCCCATCGGCTCGCGTCAGCTTGACCGGTACCGTTGCACCAGGCGTCAGATTTTGCAGGTCCGCAATATCAATCCGCTCCTCGCCTGTCAGCTCCAGCGTTTTACGTGATGCCCCCTGCGGGAACTCCAGCGGTAAAATCCCCATGCCAATCAGGTTTGAACGGTGGATACGCTCGAATGATTCGGCGATCACCACCCGTACGCCGAGCAGTCGTGGTCCTTTCGCCGCCCAGTCGCGGCTTGAGCCGGAGCCGTACTCTTTCCCGGCTATCACCGCCAGCGGGGTGCCTTCCTGCTGATACTTCATCGCCGCATCGTAGATGGAGATCACTTCTGTTCCAGGCAGATGACGGGTCATCCCGCCTTCCACGCCCGGCACCATCTCGTTGCGAATACGGATATTGGCGAAGGTACCGCGCATCATCACCTCGTGGTTGCCACGACGCGAACCGTAGGAGTTGAAGTCACGACGCTCCACGCCACGGCCCTGGAGATAACGCCCTGCCGGGCTATCGGCTTTAATACTGCCCGCCGGGGAGATGTGGTCGGTGGTTACCGAGTCGCCGAGAATGGCCAGCACGCGCGCGCCGTGAATATCTTCCAGCGGTTTGGGCTGTGCCAGCATGTCATCAAAGAAGGGTGACAGACGAATATAGGTGGAATCATCCTGCCAGCTGTAGGTGTCTGACCGCGCCACCTCGATGGTTTTCCACTCCGGCGTGCCTTCAAACACTTCGGCGTACTCTTTGCGGAACATGTCGGTAGAGACTTTTTCAACCGCAAGGGCAATCTCCTGCGCCGACGGCCAGATATCTTTCAGATAGACCGGATCGCCTTTACGATCGTGTCCCAGCGGATCGGTTGCCAGATTGATGTTCATATTGCCCGCCAGAGCATAAGCTACCACTAGCGGCGGAGAGGCCAGCCAGTTAGTTTTTACCAGCGGGTGAATACGTCCTTCAAAGTTGCGGTTGCCCGAGAGCACCGCCCCTACCGTCAGGTCGCCCTGCTTGATTGCCGTCTCGATAGGATCCGGTAGCGGCCCGGAGTTACCAATACAGGTTGTACAGCCGTAGCCTACCAGGTTAAAGCCCAGCTCATCCAGATAAGGCGTCAGGCGGGCCTGCGCCAGATAATCGGAGACGACTTTGGATCCCGGTGCCAGCGAGGCCTTGACCCACGGCTGGCGTTTCAGGCCAAGCGTAACGGCTTTTTTCGCCAGCAACCCAGCCGCCATCAGCACGCTGGGGTTCGAGGTGTTGGTGCAGGAGGTAATGGCCGCGATGACGACCGCGCCGTCCGGAAGCTGATACTGGTGACCATTCATCACGTAATCAATAGGCCGCCTGTCTTTCTGCGCGGTGTTAACTTCCAGTTCATTGCTGGCAGCAAAGGCTTTGGGCACATCCGCCAGGGCCACGCGGTCCTGAGGACGTTTTGGCCCGGCGAGACTGGCTTCAACTTCGCCCATATCCAGCGCCAGCGTGCTGGTGAACACCGGTTCATCGCCCGTATTACGCCACATACCCTGCGCTTTGGCATAGGCTTCCACCAGCGCGACCTGCTCGCTGCTGCGTCCGCTGAGGCGCATATACTCCAGCGTCACACCATCGATCGGGAAGAAACCGCAGGTGGCGCCGTATTCGGGAGCCATATTGGCGATAGTGGCCCGGTCCGCCAGCGGCAGGGAGTCGAGCCCGTCGCCGTAGAATTCCACAAATTTACCCACCACGCCGTGCTTACGCAGCATCTGGGTGACGGTGAGCACCAGGTCGGTGGCGGTGATCCCCTCGCTCAGCTTGCCGGTCAGCTTGAAGCCGACTACGTCCGGGATCAGCATGGAGACCGGCTGGCCAAGCATTGCCGCTTCGGCCTCGATCCCCCCTACTCCCCACCCCAGTACGCCAAGGCCATTGATCATGGTGGTGTGTGAATCGGTACCGACCAGCGTATCCGGGTAGGCCACCCACTCTTTATCCTGCAATTCACTCCATACCGCTTTGCCGAGATACTCCAGGTTGACCTGGTGGCAGATGCCGGTGCCGGGTGGGACGACGCTGAAGCGGCTGAACGCCTGCTGGCCCCACTTCAGGAACACATAGCGCTCGTGGTTACGCTCCATCTCAAGCCGTACGTTCTCTTCGAAGGCATCATCATCGCCAAAATGGTCCACGGTCACCGAGTGATCGATAACCAGATCGACCGGAGAGAGCGGGTTCACTTTAGCGGTATCGCCGCCAAGGCGCTTGACCGCTTCACGCATCGCCGCCAGATCGACCACCGCCGGAACGCCGGTAAAATCCTGCATCAGCACCCTGGCGGGACGATAGGCTATCTCCCGGTCGGCATGGGCGCTCTGCAACCATCCGGCCAGGGCATGAATATCTTCAGCCGTAACAGAGACTTCATCCTGCCAGCGCAGGAGATTTTCCAGTAACACTTTAAGCGACTTGGGTAAGCGCGCGATATCCCCAAGTTCCTTTGCGGCCAGCGGCAGGCTGTAGTAGTGATAGGTTTTGTTCTCAGCCTGCAATGTGTCCTTACTGGCTTCGCGTAGGGTTAACGACATAAGCTCCTCCTTAATTACCGGGATTGCGATACCTTGACTTTGATCAGGGCCGTAATTAAAGATAACACATCGTCACCGTAACGATTTGATAACAACTCAAATAGACAAATTCGGCGGGAAAACAAAAAGCCCCGCCGGAGCGAGGCTTTCGTCATTCACTGGAGGGTGAGCCAGATCAGCTGGCACCAGAAGAGGATCGAGAGGGAAAACGCGGCCATCCACGACCAGTATTTAGCTCCGGATATATTATTCATCATTGCGACACCACGCTTTATTTATTCTTTGACAGCTGAGTTTGCCTCAGTTCGATATTGCTGATGTGTATTTATTAAAGAGTACAAAAGCGCATCAGATTATTATCACGCTACGCTGATAATACGAATTATTGTTTTTTGGCTTCGTCTTCTGCGAACAAATCAATAAAGGCTTGCTGCTGCGGTGACAACTTCCAGGACGCCGGAACGTTACCTGTAGCGTCATTACGGACTTTGCGACGCGTGTCACGCTGCTGACACACAGGCTTAACTGCTTCACTACGCCCCTGAACCGCCATAATTAACCCCAGAATTTCCAGACCAGAAACGCCACCACGACCCAAAACAACGTGGAACCCAGAAACACCGCCAGCCAGGCTTTACGCTTAAGTCCTGGGTCCCTTTGCGGCTCGTGACTTCCTGACGGCATTGCTAACCTCATACAATCGATTTCGCTTATCATTTTGATACCAAACAATTGGTATAAGTAATCTTGACTGAGATAAATCCTAAAGAAACTTTAGTCGAAGATCCAGCGAATTTACGAATCCTGTAGCGTCAAATATTTAATCTTTTGAGCGGAAATATATAAATGAAACGTGGAATTTGCGTAGCGGTTAATTATTTTCTATTTTTGTCAGCTTTGCTGAGCAGTTTCAGGAAAAAAAAACGCCGTAACCCCATGGTTAATGAAGCATGAGAGAAAACTGGAGGGGATTTTAATTCAGAACGACAACTGAGAAGGGTATCTTTCCCGAGGGAAAGATACCGAAGGTTATTATTTTTCCGGCAGCTTGATATCTTTAAACATCGCTTCGATATCTTCGTTCGAACGTAGCGCCACCGCGGTATCGACCACGTCGCGGGTCAGATGTGGTGCGAATCGTTGAATAAAATCATACATATAGCTACGCAGGAAGGTGCTGCGACGGAAACCGATTTTGGTGGTGCTGTGGCCGAACACCCCCTGGGTATCCAGTCGCACTAAATCGGGATCGGCGACAGGATCCACCGCCATGCTGGCAATAACCCCTACCCCCAGGCCAAGACGCACGTAGGTTTTGATCACATCGGCGTCAGTCGCGGTAAAGACAATCCTTGGCGTCAGCCCTGCGCGGTTGAAGGCGGTATCCAGCTCCGAACGGCCCGTAAAACCGAAGGTGTAAGTCACCAGCGGATACTGCGCCAGCTCTTCAATGGATACCGAAGTTTTCGCCGCCAGCGGATGCTCCGGCGTCACCACTATCGAGCGGTTCCAGTGATAGCAAGGCAGCATCACCAGATCGTCATACAGATGCAGCGCTTCGGTGGCGATAGCGAAGTCCGCGTTGCCCTTGGATACCGCCTCGGCGATTTGCGTCGGCGAGCCCTGATGCATATGCAACGACACGCGAGGATAGCGCTCGATAAACCCTTTGATAACGCCGGGCAGAGCGTAGCGCGCCTGGGTGTGGGTGGTGGCGATATACAGCGAGCCTTTATCCGGCCAGGTGTGCTCCCCGGCAACGGATTTAATGGCATCGACCTTCGACAGCACTTCGCGGGCGATACGAATAATCTCCTGCCCGGCAGGCGTAACCTGGGTAAGGTGTTTACCGCTGCGGGCGAAAATCTGGATCCCCAGTTCATCTTCAAGCATACGGACCTGCTTGCTGATGCCGGGTTGCGAAGTATAGAGACCTTCTGCGGTGGAGGAGACGTTAAGGTTGTGGTTGACCACCTCAACGATATAGCGGAGCTGCTGTAGTTTCATGCCAGACCATCCGATTTAGCGTACACGGGCAATCGCTTAAGACGATTTGATAATAAGAAAAGGGTTAACTATAACCACTATATCACTTATATCTTTGCTGTATAGTCCGTAACAAAAAATAATAACCGGGCAATAAAAAAGGGCCGGAACCCCGGCCCTTTAAAGGTAACTTACAGTAAATTAAGGTTATTTCTTACCTTCAACCCATTTACCGTCAACATAAAATGCTGACCAACCTGTCGCTTTACCGTCTTTTTCAGCAGCAACATATTGCTGCTTAGTTTTACGGCTAAAGCGCACAACGGTCTTATTACCCTCTGGATCCTGCTGAGGAGCATCGGCCAGATAGCGCAGTTTTTCTGCCAGACGATCGCGGAAGCGATAAAGCTCTTCGACCAGTGGCGCACGCGTTTCACGAGATTTCGGGAAGGTGTTCGCCGCCAGGAAGACGCCCGCAGCGCCATCACGCAGAACAAAGTAGGCATCGGACTTTTCACACGGCAGTTCCGGCAGCGGAACCGGATCTTCCTTCGGCGGTGCCACTTCACCATTACGCAGGATCTTACGCGTGTTTTTGCAGTCGTCGTTGGTGCAGGCCATGTACTTACCAAAACGCCCCATCTTCAGGTGCATTTCAGAACCACACTTCTCACACTCCACAATCGGACCGTCATAGCCCTTGATGCGGAACTCGCCCTCTTCGATCTCGTAGCCGTCGCAGGTCGGGTTGTTACCACAGACATGCAGCTTACGTTTCGGATCGATCAGGTAGCTGTCCATCGCCGTGCCGCATTTGGTGCAGCGACGTTTGGCGCGTAGGGCGTTGGTTTCCGCATCGTCGCCTTCCAGCACGTTCAGCACTTCGTTTTCCGGCACCAGGTTGATGGTGGTTTTGCAGCGCTCTTTAGGCGATAACGCATAGCCTGAGCAACCGAGGAACACACCGGTGGTGGCGGTACGAATACCCATCTTACGGCCGCAGGTCGGGCAGTCGATGCTGGTCAGCACCATCTGGTTCGGCTGCATGCCACCCTCTTCAGGGTCTTTTTCCGCTTTGTCCAGTTGCTTTGTAAAGTCGCTGAAGAAGCTGTCCAGCACCTTCTTCCACTCGGCTTCGTGGTTAGCCACCTGGTCAAGGCTGTTTTCCATCTGCGCGGTAAAATCGTAGTTCATCAGCTCGCGGAAGTTATCTTCCAGGCGATCGGTGACGATTTCCCCCATTTTCTCAGCATAGAAACGACGGTTTTCGGTCCGCACATAGCCGCGATCCTGAATGGTCGAAATGATCGACGCATAGGTAGACGGGCGACCGATACCGCGTTTTTCCAGCTCTTTCACCAACGAGGCTTCGCTGAAGCGTGCCGGCGGCTTGGTGAAGTGCTGTGCCGGGGTCAGCTCAACAAGGGTGAGTTCATCCCCGGTGTTGACCGCTGGCAGGGTTTTATCTTCATCACCCTTACGCAGCGCAGGCATCACTTTGGTCCAGCCGTCGAAACGCAGGATACGTCCACGCGCTTTCAGGCGGAAATCACCGGCCCCCACGGTCAGGGTGGTGGAGTCATACTGCGCAGGCGTCATCTGACAGGCAACGAACTGGCGCCAGATCAGCTGATAGAGTTTCTGCGCGTCGGCTTCCATATCCTTCAGGGATTCCGCCAGCACAGCGACGTCGGAAGGACGAATGGCTTCGTGCGCTTCCTGCGAGTTCTCTTTGCTGTTGTACTGATTTGCGCTCTCAGGCAGGTATTTCTTACCGAAGTTATCGCCAATGTAATCACGCACCATGTTAACGGCGTCCTGGCTCAGGTTGGTTGAGTCAGTACGCATATAGGTGATGTAACCCGCCTCATACAGACGCTGAGCCATCATCATGGTTTTTTTCACGCCATAGCCCAGACGGGTGCTGGCCGCCTGCTGCAGCGTGGAAGTAATAAACGGTGCGCCGGGCTTGCTGCTGGTCGGTTTGTCTTCACGATCCAGTACCTGATAGCGGGCTTTTTCCAGCATCGCCACCGCGGCCATAGTCTGATCGCGGTTTTCAGGGCGGAACGGTTTATCGTTCTGATGGGAGACTTCCAGCGGCAACGTATCGCCGCCTGGCGTCGTTACGCTGGCGTCAATTTCCCAGAACTCTTCCGGCACAAACGCTTTGATTTCGCGTTCCCGTTCAACCACCAGACGTACGGCAACAGATTGCACGCGGCCAGCTGAAAGACCACGCGCAATCTTTTTCCACAGCAGTGGAGAGACCATATAGCCCACGACGCGGTCCATAAAGCGGCGCGCCTGCTGGGCGTTAACGCGATCGATATTCAGCTCGCCCGGCTTTTCAAACGCCTGGCGGATCGCGTTTTTGGTAATTTCGTTAAACACCACGCGGCTATAGCGTGTGTCATCGCCACCGATCACTTCCCGCAGGTGCCATGCAATGGCCTCCCCTTCGCGGTCAAGGTCGGTTGCGAGATAGATATGGTCGGCTTTTTCCGCCAGCTGTTTCAGCTCGGAGACGACTTTCTCTTTACCCGGCAGTACTTCGTACTGTGCCTGCCAGTTATCCCATGGGTTAACCCCCATGCGATTTACGAGCGCGCTACGTTCATCCTTTTTAGGCTTTTTGGCCCCTTTGGTGGAGGTAGAGTCGGCGCTCTTCTTGGCTGAGCCACTGGTCGGCAGATCGCGGATGTGACCGACGCTGGACTTAACCACGTAGTCACTACCCAGATACTTATTGATCGTTTTGGCTTTTGCCGGGGACTCAACGATAACGAGAGCTTTACCCATATTCACCTTTACCTAATTTGTTTCTTCCAGGAATACGTCGCGTGAGTTCACCTTCCACTGGCGACGAGACAGTTATATAGCGACGCCATCAGTGGATATCAACCCTCTTTTCAGTTCAGTCGCAAAAACGACGTCACACAAGCGGTTGAGATAACGCGCTTTTTCTCGCTTCAGTGTGACTGCACGACGAGACTTAGGTCGAATGTCAAGCAAATCTGTTGCCAGAATGACGAAAGCGCACACTCTACCTGATAAAATCCGTTACGCAACTTTATTAGCATGCAAAAGCAAATCACGCCAGCGCTGTCCGTCTTGCCCGACAAGCGCCAAAATGGGGAAAATTTGCTCCCGGGACCGCTGCGGCGTAGACTAATAACACTGTTTAAGGAGTGGATAATGCAGCAAACTACCCAACCAATTGACCGCGTAACCTTGCTTGCTGAAGCAAATAAACTCATTCGTGAACATGACGACACCATGGCAGGAATCGAAGCCACAGGCGTAGAGCAGCGCAATGGTGTGCTGGTGTTCAGCGGGGAATACTTCCTGGACGAGCAGGGTCTGCCGACCCCGCGCAGCACGGCAGTATTTAACATGTTTAAATACCTGGCCCATGTGCTCTCCGAAAAGTACCACCTGGTTGATTGATGCGAAAACGCGAGGCAAATGCCTCGCGTTTTTATTCAGAGCAGCGGTTTTTGCCCGCGCTGCAACCAGCGCAGCAGCAGACGATCCGCGCTTTCAGCGGCGCTATTGGTAAAGCGATCCATCAGCTTTTTACGACGCATATAGCGCACGCCAACCAGTTCGCGCCCTTCCATCAGAGATAGCAGCAGATCGTCGCTGGTGCCCACCTGATCCACCAGCCCCTTGTCCAGCGCCTGGGTACCGTACCAGTGCTCGCCGGTGGCGACCTGGTCGATATCCAGTGAGGGTCGCATCTCTTTCACGAACCCTTTAAAGAGCTGGTGGGTATCATTGAGATCTTCACGGAACTTCTGTCGCCCCTCTTCGGTGTTTTCACCCAGCAGAGTCAGCGTGCGTTTGTACTGGCCTGCCGTATGAAGCTCCACATCAATATCTTTATTTTTCAGGAAACGATTGAAGTTCGGGATCTGTGCTACCACGCCAATCGAACCAATAATAGAGAAAGGCGCCGCGACAATTTTATCGGCCACGCAGGCCATCATGTAGCCTCCGCTGGCAGCGACTTTATCCACCGCGACCGTCAGCGGGATCTGCTTATCGCGCAGTCGTTGCAGCTGGGAAGAAGCCAGTCCGTAACCATGCACCACCCCACCCGGGCTTTCGAGACGCAGAACAACCTGGTCTTCAGCTCTTGCCACCGCCAGCACCGCTGTCACTTCTTCACGCAGAGATGACACTTCATGGGCATCCATGCTGCCTTTAAAATCCAGCACATAAACGCGCGGTTTCGGCACTTCAGGGCGATGCTCCTGTTTTGCTTTCTGCTTTGCCGCTTTCGCTTCAAGCTTGTGTTTTTTCTTCTGCGCTTTGTGCCACAGCTTCTGCTCATGAGCATCAAGCAGCGCTACTGACATCTCTTCCTTCATATCCGTGTACTGCTCGCTTAAGCGGGTAATGCGCAACTCGCCGCGCTGGCGTTTGCGCTGCGTCAGGTTAACAATCAGAACGGCGATCACCGCAATGGCAATCACCACCGTCGCAATTTTGGCCAGAAATAATCCGTACTCAGAAAGTAATTCCACGCGTCCACCTTGGTTTAACCACTTGTTTTCTCACTCAGTGTACAACAGCCTTCAGCAGGCGTCTCTCAGCTGACGATACCCTTGCGAGCCGTCTTCAGAAATGTTTATTTGTGGATGAAATATTTGCAAATTGTTAATTTTACAGCGAACTCACCGGTAGACTGATTGTAATCAGCCGCGCTTTCGGGCATAAAGCCGAAAAGAGACCGCACAGCATGGGCCGCGCCAACGCGCGCCAGAGGAGTGACCTTGCACTATCAACCTAAAAAAGATCTTCTGCAAAACCGTATTATTCTGGTCACGGGAGCCAGCGACGGCATTGGCCGCGAGGCGGCATTGACCTATGCCCGCCACGGTGCGCGCCTTATCCTGCTGGGTCGTAATGAAGATAAGCTGCGCGATGTTGCTCAGGCTATCGCCAGTGAAGGCGGAGCCCCCACCCGCGAGTACATTCTCGACCTGTTAACCTGCACCCCGGAGAGCTGCCGGGAGCTTGCCGGGCGTATCGCCACCGAGTATCCGCGTCTGGACGGCGTGCTCCACAATGCGGGCCTGCTTGGCGAAGTCCGCCCAATGGATGAGCAAAACCCGGAGATCTGGCAGCAGGTCATGCAGGTGAACGTTAACGGCACCTTTTTCCTTACCCAGGCGCTCCTTCCTTTATTACTGCAGTCCGATTCCGGCTCGCTGGTCTTTACTTCGTCAAGCGTCGGACGCCAGGGCCGGGCAAACTGGGGCGCGTATGCCGCCTCGAAATTTGCCACCGAAGGGATGATGCAGGTGCTGGCTGAGGAGTATCAGAGCCGCCATCTGCGCGTGAACTGCATCAACCCCGGCGGGACGCGTACCAGCATGCGCGCCAGCGCGTTCCCGAGCGAAGATCCGCTTAAACTAAAAACCCCCGCCGATATCATGCCGCTCTATCTGTGGCTGATGGGCGACGACAGCCGCCGGAAAACCGGCATGACCTTTGATGCCCAACCCGGCCGTAAACCAGGAATATCGCAATGAGTGATGAACGTCATCAACAGCGCCAGCAGCGCCTTAAAGAACAGGTTGATGCCCGTGTTGCCGCAGCTCAGGATGAGCGCGGGATTATTATCGTCTTTACCGGCAACGGCAAAGGCAAAACCACAGCAGCTTTTGGCACGGCAACGCGCGCCGTCGGTCACGGTCAAAAGGTGGGCGTCATTCAGTTCATTAAGGGCGAGTGGCCAAACGGCGAGCGTAATCTGCTGGAACCGCATGGGGTGGAGTTTCAGGTCATGGCCACCGGCTTTACCTGGGATACTCAGAACCGCGAAACGGACACTGCGGCCTGTCTGGCCGTCTGGGAGCATGCGAAGCGTATGCTGGCGGACCCAACGCTGAATATGGTTCTGCTGGATGAGATCACCTATATGGTGGCCTACGACTATTTACCGTTGCAGGAGGTGGTTGAGGCGCTGAACAGTCGTCCGGCACACCAGACGGTGATTATCACCGGGCGCGGCTGTCATCGGGATATTATGGAGATGGCGGATACGGTTAGCGAGTTACGACCGGTCAAACACGCCTTCGATGCAGGCGTTAAAGCGCAAATCGGCATCGACTATTAACAAAAAACCCGGCGTTGCCGGGTTTTTTATTTTTAGCCGTTGTTGTTACGGCTGCCAGAGCGGCGATTGCTGCTGACCTGGCTATGACGTTTAACCGCCCGACGGATCTGGTTCGCTTTCATGCGACGACGATCTTTCTCCACCGCCACTTTCGAAGTGGTTTCCGGGGTCAGTTCCACCAGCTCACGCAGATAGTTGGTCTGGGTTAAATCCAGCTCCGTATAGCCGCCACGTGGCAGGCCCTTCGGCAGAAGGATGTCACCGTAACGGACACGGATCAGACGGCTAACCTGCACGCCAACGGCTTCCCACAGACGACGCACCTCGCGGTTACGACCTTCGGTCAGGGTCACGTTGTACCACTGGTTAATGCCTTCGCCACCGGTGAATTTGATGGTTTTAAACGCTGCCGGGCCATCTTCAAGCTGCACGCCGCGCGACAGTTCACGGATCTTATTGTCGTCAACTTCCCCGAACACGCGGACCGCGTATTCACGTTCCACTTCACGGCTTGGGTGCATCAGACGGTTTGCCAGTTCACCATCGGTAGTGAACAGCAGCAGACCGCAGGTGTTTACGTCCAGACGACCTACCGCGATCCAGCGCGCGCCGCGCAGTTTTGGCAGGCGGTCAAACACGGTTGGACGACCTTCCGGATCGTTGCGGGTGCAGAGTTCACCTTCCGGCTTGTAGTAAGCCAGCACGCGGCAAATCTGCTCGGCAGACTCTTTCACGGAGATCAGGTGGCCGTCGATACGAATTTTCAGGCCGGGTACGATGTCAACACGATCGCCCAGGGTGGCGATTTTACCGTCCACGCTGACACGACCTGCTGCGATAATGGTTTCGATTTCACGGCGTGAGCCGTGGCCGGCGCGGGCCAGCACTTTCTGTAATTTCTCGCTCATTGAGCTTCCTTCAGGTGTCGCCTTCACAGGCGTCTGGTGTACTTTATAAAACAATGAGTTAAGCTCAACCAGAACCTAACTCAATGATCTGTAACTCTTTCACAGCACACATAATGGCAGACAATACGTCTCGCCCAGTGATTCATGGCCGCACATATTACATGAATTTTAGACTAAATGATTCAACAAGTTTTACGCGGCAGATTTCTTGTGCTGATGACCTGAAGTAAGCCCAACGAGCGGGCTATCAGTTTGCGTCAGGCCGTCGGGCGTTCATTCCAGGCATCGGTAAACTGGATGTTGCCGTCTACACTGCACCGCCATTTTCTTAACCCACATACAGGGAGGGTTGGCATTCTATTTCCTCCTTAATTTTTTGATTAACTTCATTGTTAAAATATAGACAGGAATTGCTATTGATAGCATCACAGACAAATCTATATCGAAAAAAGCTTCATACAAGGATTCTGCGTCTTCACTTCCATAGAAGAACAACGCCCATTTTGTTGCAAAATCTTCATTAATATATAACTCTGCGTATGGGAGACTGTGACCTACACACATCAACAAAAAAACGAAATAAATAAATTTACCTATTTTACGCGCAATGTTTTTTATTATAGCCACCGCCGAGCACCTCCCCCGTCCGCGCTCCATCAAGGAACGCATTTTTCCAGGTGCGATGCGGACTGGTTTTGCAACAGCCATACACATTGAAAGGCGCATAATCCGCCCCGTTCAGAATGAGTGTCCCCTGTAACGCCACAGATTATCCCTCTATCTATAAATAAGTGTTCGTTTAACGTACAACCACTTATTCAGGCAAGCTGAGATGATTCCGGCAAAAGAATACTTTTCAGATAATAATAAGATTTTAAATACAGAAGGAAATAAGCGAAGCGTTACTATCAGGGCCATTATATTTGCTAATAAGATGGCCCCAGAGGACAGGAAATTACGCTATTACAGGAAAGGCTTAACGTCCCCCACGCCTTCACGCAGCACGACCGGCGCATCTTCCGTTAAATCAATTACCGTGGTCGGTTGCTGGCCGAGATAGCCGCCGTGAATAATCAACTCCACCTGCTTCTCGAGGCGGTCTTTGATCTCATCCGGATCGGATTCGGTAAATTCGCTGCCCGGCAGCATCAGCGAGGTGGAGAGCATCGGCTCGCCGAGGGTTTCAAGCAGCGCCTGGGCAATCGGGTTCGACGGCACGCGCATCCCGATGGTTTTGCGTTTTTCCTGCAGCAGGCGGCGCGGCACCTCTTTCGTCCCTTTAAGGATGAAGGTGTAGTTGCCCGGCGTGTTGTTTTTGATCAACCGAAACGCGACATTATCCACGTAGGAGTAGGTGGATAACTCAGAGAGATCGCGGCACATCAGGGTAAAGTTATGCCCGTTCGGGATGTGGCGGATCCGGCAGATACGCTCCATCGCGGTTTTATCTTCGATCTTACAGCCCAGCGCGTAACCGGAATCGGTTGGATAGACGATAACCCCGCCCTTACGCACGATCTCCACGGCCTGATTAATCAAACGCGGCTGCGGATTGTCAGGATGGATATAAAAAAATTGGCTCATACTACCCTCTCTTCAATTGGCGTTGGCTGCTCCCAGAGTTGCCACACCGGCTCGACGCCAGCAGGTAACCAGAGCTTGCGTCCCAGCTCTATCCAGGGACAAGGCTGATGAAAATCAGAGCCCTGGGAGGCAAGGAGTCCATACTGGCGGGCATATTCAGCCAGCTGACTGCGCTCGTTGGGTGCCTGCTGACACTGGGCGACTTCCATCGCATCTCCGCCGTGTTCGGCAAAGTAAGCCAGCAGACGTTTCAGCCATTTGGCGGAGAGGTTATACCGCCCCGGATGGGCCAGTACTGCCTTGCCGCCAGAATGATGAATGACATCAATAGCTTGTTCTATTGTACACCACTGGGGAGGAACGTATCCGGTTTTCCCGCGGGCGAGGTATTTTTTAAACACATCCGCAATGTTATTTGCCTTACCGGCTTCCACCAGAAAACGGGCAAAGTGGGCGCGGGTCACCGCCCCGTCTTTCGCCAGCCGCATGGCCCCTTCCCAGGCGCCGGGAATATGGGCTTTCTCCAGGCGTTCGGCGATCATCTCGGCCCGCAGCACGCGCCGCGTCTTTTGTTGGTCCAGAAACGCGCGCATCGCCGGGTTTTCGATATCGATGTTTAACCCGACGATATGAATCTCATGATTTTCCCAGACGGTGGATATTTCCACGCCGGTTATCAGGGTCAGGGGCAATCCGCTGCGGGTAATTTCTGCCCGCGCGGCTGCAATGGCCTCGGTGGTATCGTGATCGGTAATGGCCAGCGTGCCCACTCGCATCTCATGGGCGCGATGGACAAGCTCTTCAGGCGTAAGCAGGCCGTCAGAGGCCTGCGTGTGGCTGTGTAAATCATAAATCACTGCGTAATTCGTGTCGCTCAAAGCGGCTCCCGTCACTGCTCGTCAATATCTGCGCGGCCATAATAACGGTATGTGGTGAAATTCTGAAATCGGGGGGTTGACAATAAGCCATCGAACTAGTTAACTAGTACGCAAGTTCACTCAACGAGGTATCTGAAAATGACCGCACATTTTACTCTGCACAGCTGGTGGCGCACTTCCTGATTAACGGGCAGTGTCGTACGTCTGCGTCATGCATTCAGATACCTGGCCCGCCACTGAGCGGGCTTTTTTATGAACAGAATAAAGAGAACAACATAATGCAAACAGCCAAACCGAACCTCGAACTGCTGACCCGCGAGGCGGCGTATCGCCACAACCCCACCGCCCTGTTCCATCAGGTGTGCGGCGCGCGTCCCGCCACTCTGCTGCTGGAGTCTGCGGATATCGACAGTAAAGACGATCTGAAAAGTCTGCTGCTGGTCGACAGCGCCCTGCGCATCACCGCTTTGGGCGATACCGTCACCCTGCAGGCGCTTTCTGAAAACGGTGCGGCCCTGCTGTCGCTGCTGGATGATGTTCTGCCAGCTGGCATTGAGAATGAACATCGCCCTGACCAGCGCATCCTGCACTTCCCGCCGGTCAGCCAGCTGCTGGATGAAGATGCCCGTCTCTGTTCTCTGTCGGTGTTTGATGCCTTCCGCCTGCTGCAAAACCTGGTCAATGTGCCTGAAAGCGAGCGCGAAGCGATGTTCTTTGGTGGGCTGTTTGCTTACGACCTGGTGGCCGGTTTTGAAGATCTCCCTGAGCTTGAGCAGGGAAACCGCTGCCCGGACTACTGCTTCTATCTGGCGGAAACCTTACTGGTGATCGACCACCAGAAAAAGTACACCCGTATTCAGGCCAGCCTGTTCACCCCGATTCTGGCGGAGAAGCAGCGTCTGGAGCAGCGCATTGCCCAGCTGCAGGCGCAGATGGATGAAGCCCCACCGGAGCTGCCGGTGCAGCGCGTGGAGCAGATGCGTTGCGACGTCAGCCAGACCGACGATGAGTACGGCGTGGTGGTCCGTCAGATGCAGAAAGCCATTCGCGCCGGCGAGATTTTCCAGGTAGTGCCGTCCCGTCGCTTCTCCCTGCCCTGCCCGTCCCCGCTGGCGGCCTATGACGTGCTGAAGAAGAGCAACCCGAGCCCGTACATGTTCTTTATGCAGGATAACGATTTTACCCTGTTCGGCGCCTCGCCGGAGAGCTCCCTGAAGTACGACGCCACCAGCCGTCAGATTGAAATCTATCCTATTGCCGGTACCCGCCCGCGCGGTCGTCGTGCCGACGGTTCGTTGGATCGCGACCTCGACAGCCGCATCGAGCTGGAGATGCGCACCGACCAGAAAGAGATGTCAGAACACCTGATGCTGGTTGACCTGGCACGTAACGACCTGGCGCGCATCTGCACCCCGGGCAGCCGTTACGTCGCCGACTTGACCAAAGTGGACCGTTACTCCTTCGTGATGCATCTGGTTTCCCGCGTGGTGGGCGAACTGCGTCAGGATCTGGACGTGCTGCACGCCTACCGCGCCTGCATGAACATGGGCACCCTGAGCGGCGCGCCGAAAGTTCGCGCCATGCAGCTGATTGCCCAGGCCGAAGGCCGTCGTCGCGGCAGCTACGGCGGTGCGGTGGGCTACTTTACCGCCCACGGCGATCTGGATACCTGCATCGTGATCCGCTCCGCCTACGTCGAAGAGGGGATCGCCACCGTCCAGGCGGGCGCGGGCATCGTTCTCGACTCTGTTCCGCAGTCTGAAGCTGACGAAACCCGTAACAAGGCCCGCGCAGTACTGCGCGCCATTGCGACTGCCCATCACGCACAGGAGATTTTCTGATGGCTGACATTCTGCTGCTCGATAATATCGACTCCTTTACCTATAACCTGGCGGATCAGCTGCGTGCTAACGGTCACAACGTGGTGATTTACCGTAACCATGTTCCGGCTCAGACCTTAATCGACCGTCTGGCCACCATGCAAAACCCGGTGCTGATGCTCTCCCCGGGGCCGGGCGCGCCAAGTGAAGCGGGCTGTATGCCGGAGCTGTTGACCCGTCTGCGCGGCAAACTGCCGATCATCGGGATCTGCCTGGGCCATCAGGCGATTGTTGAGGCCTACGGCGGTTACGTCGGCCAGGCGGGAGAGATCCTGCACGGTAAAGCCTCCAGCATTGAACATGACGGTCAGGCGATGTTTGCCGGGCTGATGAACCCGCTGCCGGTGGCGCGCTATCACTCGCTGGTGGGCAGCAACATCCCGGCGGGCCTGACCATTAACGCCCATTACAACGGGATGGTGATGGCCGTGCGTCACGATGCGGACCGGGTTTGCGGCATGCAGTTCCACCCGGAATCCATTCTGACCTCCCAGGGCGCTCGCCTGCTGGAGCAGACCCTTAACTGGGCGCTGCAGAAACTGGAGCAGACCAACAGCCTGCAGCCAATCCTGGAAAAACTCTATCAGGCGCAGACCCTGAGCCAGCAGGAGAGCCACCAGCTGTTCTCCGCCGTGGTACGCGGCGAGCTGAAACCCGAGCGGCTGGCCGCCGCGCTGGTAAGCATGAAAGTGCGTGGTGAACAGCCCCAGGAGATTGCCGGTGCCGCCACCGCCCTGCTGGAAAACGCCGCCCCGTTCCCGCGCCCGGACTATCTGTTCGCGGATATCGTCGGCACCGGCGGTGACGGCAGCAACAGCATCAACATCTCCACCGCCAGCGCCTTTGTCGCTGCAGCCTGCGGGTTGAAGGTGGCAAAGCACGGTAACCGCAGCGTCTCCAGCCGTTCCGGCTCGTCGGATCTGCTGGCCGCCTTCGGTATCAATCTGGATATGAACGCGGAGAAATCCCGCGATGCGCTGGATGAGCTGGGCGTCTGCTTCCTGTTCGCGCCGAAGTATCACACCGGATTCCGCCATGCGATGCCGGTGCGTCAGCAGCTGAAAACCCGCACCCTGTTTAACGTGCTCGGGCCGCTGATCAACCCGGCGCACCCGCCGCTGGCGCTGATTGGCGTCTACAGCCCGGAACTGGTGCTGCCGATTGCCGAAACCCTGCGCGTGCTGGGTTATCAGCGGGCGGCGGTGGTGCACAGCGGCGGGATGGATGAAGTCTCCCTGCATGCACCGACCCTGGTGGCCGAACTGAACAACGGTGAGATCAAAAGCTACCAGCTTGAAGCGGCCGACTTTGGCTTAACGCCGTATCACCAGGAACAGCTGGCAGGCGGCACCCCGGAAGAAAACCGTGACATTCTGACCCGCCTGTTACAAGGTAAAGGTGAGCCAGCGCATGAGGCCGCTGTTGCCGCCAACGTCGCCATGCTGATGCGTCTGCACGGCGAAGAAGATTTACAGGTCAACGCGCAGAAAGTGATTGAAGTGTTGCGCTCTGGCGCAGCCTACGACCGGGTTACCGCATTAGCGGCAAGAGGATAAACAATGCAGACCGTATTAGCGAAAATCGTTGCCGATAAGGCCATCTGGGTTGAAGCGCGGAAACAGCAGCAGCCGCTCGCCAGTTTCCAGAATGACGTGGTGCCGAGCAGCCGTCGTTTTTATGATGCCCTGCAGGGCGCGCGCACCGCATTTATCCTTGAGTGCAAAAAGGCCTCGCCGTCAAAAGGGGAGATCCGCGACGATTTCGACCCGGCGAAGATCGCCGCCATCTATAAGCACCACGCTTCGGCGATTTCGGTGCTGACCGATGAGAAATATTTCCAGGGAAGTTTTGATTTTCTGCCCATCGTCAGCGGCATCGCGCCGCAGCCGATTTTGTGCAAAGACTTTATTATCGACCCGTATCAGATCTGGCTGGCGCGTTTTTATCAGGCCGATGCCTGCCTGCTGATGCTCTCGGTGCTTGATGACGAGCAGTACCGCCAGCTCGCTGCGGTGGCGCACAGCCTGAAGATGGGCGTGCTGACCGAAGTGAGCAACGAAGAGGAGCTGGAGCGTGCTATCGCGCTTGAGGCCAAAGTCGTCGGCATCAACAACCGCGACCTGCGCGATCTCTCCATCGACCTGAACCGCACCCGCCAGCTGGCGCCACGTCTGGGCGCAGGCGTGACGGTCATCAGCGAGTCCGGCATCAACAATTATGCCCAGGTTCGCGAGCTGAGCCATTTCGCCAACGGCTTCCTGATTGGTTCGGCGATGATGGAGCAGGACGATCTCAGCGCGGCGGTACGTCGCGTGTTGCTGGGTGAAAATAAGGTCTGCGGCCTGACGCGCCCGCAGGATGCCGCAGCGGCTTATGAAGCAGGCGCGATTTATGGCGGGCTGATCTTTGTTGATGCCTCCCCGCGCAATGTGTGCGTTTCGCAGGCGCGCGAGGTAATCGCTGCAGCCCCGTTGCAGTACGTGGGCGTGTTCCGTAATGCCGCGATCGACAGGGTGGCAGAGGTTGCAGACCAGCTCTCCCTCACCGCCGTTCAGCTGCACGGTAGCGAGGACCAGAGCTATATCGATGCCCTACGCCAGACGCTGAAACCGCAGGTGCAAATCTGGAAAGCCCTGAGCGTGGCGGACAACCTGCCGCCGCGCACGCTCAATCATGTTGATAAATATGTTCTGGATAACGGCCAGGGCGGAACCGGGCAGCGTTTTGACTGGTCGCTGCTTAACGGTGAGAAGCTGGATAACGTCCTGCTCGCCGGTGGTTTAAGCCCGGACAACTGCGTTGAAGCCGCCAAAGCAGGCTGCGCAGGTCTCGATTTTAATTCAGGCGTTGAGTCGCAGCCGGGCATAAAAGATGCCAGCAAACTGGCTTCGGTGTTCAAAACGCTGCGTGCATATTAAGGAAGAGAAGATGACCACATTATTAAACCCCTATTTTGGTGAGTTCGGCGGCATGTATGTGCCGCAGATCCTGATGCCCGCCCTGCGCCAGCTGGAAGAAGCCTTTGTCAGTGCACAAAAAGATCCGCTCTTCCAGGCTGAGTTTACCGACCTGCTGAAAAACTACGCCGGTCGTCCAACGGCCCTGACCAAATGCCGTAACCTGACGGCGGGCACCAACACTACGCTGTATCTGAAGCGTGAGGATCTGCTCCACGGCGGCGCGCATAAAACCAACCAGGTGTTAGGCCAGGCATTGCTGGCAAAACGGATGGGTAAAACCGAAATCATCGCCGAAACTGGTGCCGGACAGCACGGTGTGGCGTCGGCGCTGGCCAGCGCCCTGCTCGGTCTGAAATGCCGTATCTACATGGGGGCAAAAGACGTTGAGCGTCAGTCACCTAACGTCTTCCGTATGCGTCTGATGGGCGCGGAAGTGATCCCGGTGTACAGCGGCTCGGCCACCCTGAAAGATGCCTGTAACGAAGCGCTACGCGACTGGTCCGGTAACTATGAAAACGCGCACTATATGCTGGGCACCGCTGCGGGTCCGCACCCGTTCCCGACCATCGTGCGTGAATTCCAGCGCATGATCGGGGAAGAGACCAAAGCGCAGATCCTTGAAAAAGAGGGGCGTCTGCCGGATGCGGTGATTGCCTGCGTGGGCGGCGGCTCAAACGCCATCGGCATGTTTGCCGATTTCATCGATGACACCAGCGTGGGGCTGATTGGCGTTGAGCCTGCCGGTCACGGCATCGAAACCGGTGAACACGGCGCACCGCTGAAGCACGGTCGCGTGGGCATCTACTTCGGCATGAAAGCGCCGATGATGCAGACTGACGAAGGCCAGATCGAAGAGTCGTACTCTATCTCTGCCGGACTGGACTTCCCGTCCGTCGGACCACAGCACGCCTATCTGAACAGCATTGGTCGCGCCGAGTACGTCTCTATTACCGATGACGAAGCGCTGGAAGCGTTCAAAACCCTGTGCCGTAAGGAGGGGATCATCCCGGCGCTGGAGTCCTCCCACGCCCTGGCCCATGCCCTGAAAATGATCCAGGACAACCCGGAAAAAGAGCAACTGCTGGTGGTGAACCTTTCCGGTCGCGGTGATAAAGACATCTTCACCGTTCACGATATTCTGAAAGCACGAGGGGAAATTTGATGGAACGTTACGATAACGTGTTTGCTGAACTCAAGGCCCGCAAGGAAGGCGCGTTTGTTCCCTTCGTAACGCTGGGCGACCCCTCTCCTGAGCAGTCGCTGAAGATTATCGACGCCCTGGTTGAGGCGGGTGCCGACGCGCTGGAGCTGGGCATTCCCTTCTCCGATCCGCTGGCCGATGGCCCGACCATCCAGAGTGCCACCCTGCGCGCCTTTGCCGCAGGCGTAACACCCACCCAGTGCTTCGAGATGCTGGCGTCCATTCGTCAGAAATACCCGGCTATTCCCATTGGCCTGCTGATGTACGCCAACCTGGTCTTTAACCGTGGGATCGACGAATTTTACGCCGAGTGCGCCCGCGTGGGCGTGGATTCGGTGCTGGTCGCCGATGTGCCGGTTGAGGAGTCTGCACCGTTCCGCCAGGCGGCGATGCGTCATAACGTCGCGCCGATCTTTATCTGTCCGCCAAACGCCGACGACGAACTGCTGCGCCAGATTGCGTCCCACGGTCGCGGATATACCTATCTGCTGTCGCGTGCTGGCGTAACGGGTGCGGAAAACAAAGCCGCCCTGCCGCTGCACCATCTGGTGGAAAAACTGGCGGAATACAACGCCGCACCGCCGCTGCAGGGCTTTGGCATTTCGGCACCTGAGCAGGTTACTGCCGCACTGGGTGCCGGAGCTGCCGGGGCTATTTCCGGTTCAGCGATTGTCAAAATTATCGAGAACAACGTCGATAAGCCCGAGCAGATGTTGAGCGAGCTGAAATCCTTCGTCAGTGCCATGAAAGCAGCCACCCGTCCGCAATAATGGAATCGCCGTCTGGTTTTGCCAGACGGCTTCATGCATAAATTGATCCCTTCGAGCTTTAACGCATTTAACACTTCCCAAAATAGTTTCCCGGCGTATTATCCCCCCGTCTTATAAGTCTTCCTCCTTAATCCTTCTGAGTTCAGAGGTTTAACTATGTCATGGCACCACTTTAAGCAGGCTTATTTAATTAAGTTCTGGTCACCTGTTCCTGCGGTTATCGCTGCGGGGATCCTCTCCACCTACTATTTCGGCATTACCGGCACCTTCTGGGCGGTCACCGGCGAATTTACCCGCTGGGGCGGACAACTGCTGCAGCTGGCTGGCGTTCACACCCAAGAGTGGGGTTATTACAAACTGATTCACCTTGAAGGTACTCCGCTCACCCGCATCGACGGCATGATGATAATCGGCATGTTCGGCGGCTGTTTTGCTGCAGCGCTGTGGGCAAACAACGTCAAGCTGCGCATGCCGCACAGCCGGATCCGCATCGCCCAGGCGGTTATCGGGGGCATTATCGCCGGGTTTGGCGCGCGTCTGGCGATGGGCTGCAACCTGGCCGCCTTCTTCACCGGGATCCCGCAGTTCTCCCTGCACGCCTGGTTCTTTGCTCTGGCCACCGCCGTGGGCTCGTACTTTGGCGCGCGCTTTACCCTGCTGCCCCTGTTCCGAATTCCCGTCAAAATGCAAAAAGTGAGCGCCGCTTCGCCGTTAACCCAGAAACCGGATCAGGCGCGCCGTCGTTTTCGCCTCGGGATGCTGGTCTTCTTCGGCATGCTGGCCTGGGCGCTCTGTACCGCACTCAATCAGCCTAAGCTAGGTCTGGCGATGCTGTTCGGCGTCGGCTTTGGCCTGCTGATTGAACGGGCGCAGATCTGCTTTACCTCGGCGTTTCGCGACATGTGGATCACCGGCCGTACCATGATGGCGAAAGCGATCATTGCCGGGATGGCGGTGAGCGCCATCGGGATCTTCAGCTACGTCCAGCTGGGCGTTGAGCCGAAGATCATGTGGGCTGGACCGAATGCCGTCATCGGCGGACTGCTGTTTGGCTTCGGGATTGTGCTGGCAGGCGGGTGTGAAACCGGCTGGATGTATCGCGCGGTCGAAGGCCAGGTGCACTACTGGTGGGTCGGTCTCGGTAACGTCATTGGCTCCACCCTGCTGGCCTATTACTGGGATGATTTATCGCCCGCGCTGGCGACGAACTGGGATAAGGTGAACCTTCTCAACACCTTTGGTCCACTGGGGGGACTGCTGGTGACCTACCTTTTGCTGATGATCGCCTTTTTACTGGTGCTGGCGCAGGAAAAGCGCTTTTTCCGTCGCGCTGCCGTGAAAACTGAAATCCGTGAGGAAGCCGCATGAAAGAGATCGTACCCGACTACCGCCTCGATATGGTGGGTGAACCCTGCCCTTACCCGGCTGTCGCCACTCTTGAGGCGATGCCGCAGTTGAAGAAAGGCGAGATCCTGGAGGTGGTGAGCGACTGTCCGCAGTCCATCAACAACATCCCGCTCGATGCGAAAAACCACGGCTATACCGTGCTGGATATTCAGCAGGATGGGCCGACTATCCGCTATCTGATCCAGAAGTAATGTCAGGGTGGTGACAGGCCACCCCTTTAAGTATTAATCCCATTTTATTCAGCATCTCCCCGTGGCGTCTATGCTTTACATTGACTACAAAAGGAGATCGTTATGTCAGACCATAATCTTGATAATGATGCACAATATGCTGGTGAAAAGGCCAAGAACAAGCTGGATGAAGCGGCCGGTGCTGCACAGCAGCAGTTTGGTGAATTTGTTGATTCACCAAAACATCAGTTGAAGGGTGCCGGACGTAAATATGCTGCACAGGCCAGCGACGTGGTGACTGAGGTTACCGACGCGGTGAAAAATAATCCGCTTACCGGCCTCATTGCCGCAGGTGCGGTGGGTATTGTCCTTGGCCTGTTGTTGGGTCGTAAATAAAAGACAGAAGGCCCTTCGGGGCCTTCTTTACGTCAGAAGCGATATCCCGCCGAGAACATAAACACCCAAGGATCCAGACGGGTGCTGATACTTTGTTGCTCCCCACCTGCTTTGAAACGGACGTCGGTATCAATATCCATGTACCAGACCGAGGCGTTAATTAACCAGTCGCGGTTAATCAGATAGTCCAGCCCCACCTGTCCCGCCATACCCCAGGAATCCTTCAGGCTCAGGTCAGAGAGACCCGCCGCTTTACCGGTGTCGTTAAACTTCTCATCAAAGAAGGTGGTGTAGTTGACCCCGGCACCCACATAGGGGCGAACCTTGCTCCCGGCATCGCCGAAATACCACTGCGCCATCAGGGTGGGCGGCAGATGGTGAACCGTGGCGATATCTCCGGTTGGGCCCGTCCCTACCCGGTGACGAAACGGCGTGGCCGCCAGCAGTTCAACGCCGACGTTGTCGGTGGCCATCCAGGTGAAGGTCATCCCGGCCTGGGTATTGTTACTGACGTTAAAACCGCCTAAACCCAGAACATTTTCCGAGCCTTCCGTAGGACGTACCGTGGCGGTCCCCAGGCGGAAGAAGAACTCACCTGCTTCATGGGCAATTGCACTGCCGGAAAGCGTACCCAGAATCAGTGCTGCGAGCGCTGCTTTTTTCATATCCATTCCCTCGTTATGGTTTTATTGGCGACGGGAATATACCTACAAATGATTAATCATGATCCAATCGGGATCACATTGAATTCAGAGATTTAACATTCATTGATCTAAATTAATTTTTTCGGTCGCGGGCAAAAATTGGTAGTGGCCGCCTGGATCAATTTTGCTTTTTCAGGCAAACAGAGCACAGTGCGATAACAACCGTGCAAAATTACAGCGGGGGATTACGGGCGCTTTACAAAGATATGCTTTTCCATACAAGGCTTGATACTGCCACCGTACAGTTATCCAGGGTACAATTGCCCGCTAATTAACACCTGCAATACTCAAGGAGAGTGCATGTCTATCACGGCGAAGTCTGTCTACCGTGACACGGGGAATTTTTTCCGCAATCAGTTCCTTACCTTTTTACTGATTGCCTTGTTGTGCGCATTTATCACGGTGGTACTTGGTCATGCCTTTTCGCCGAGTGAGGAGCAGATTGCCAGCCTGAGCGAAGGCGATCAGATTGCCAGCAGCGTCGGGCTGTTTGAGATGGTGCAGAACATGACCCCTGAGCAGCAGCAGATCCTGTTGCGGGCTTCGGCGGCCTCGACCTTTTCAGGCTTAATCGGTAATGCCATTCTCGCCGGCGGCGTGCTGCTGATGATCCAGCTGGTGTCTGCCGGACAGCGCGTCAGCGCTCTACGGGCCATTGGGGCCAGCGCGCCGCTGCTGCCAAAACTGTTTATCCTGATCTTTTTAACCACCATGCTGGTGCAGTTAGGGATTATGCTGGTGGTAGTGCCGGGCGTGCTGCTGGCCATCGTGCTTGCCTTCGCGCCCGTGATGGTAGTACAGGACCGCATGGGGATTTTTGTCGCCATGCGTAGCAGCATCCGGCTGGCATGGTCTAATATGCGTCTGGTTGCCCCGGCGGTGATGAGTTGGCTGCTGGCTAAAACCCTGCTGCTGCTGTTTGCACCGAATCTTGCCGTTCTGACGCCTAACGTCGGTGCTGTGGTGGCAAATACGCTGAGCAATCTGATCTCCGCAGTCCTGCTCGTCTATTTGTTCCGCCTGTACACGTTAATCCGCCAGTAATTTTTCTGATGGCCTGAGCATCACGCGCAGGCCATCGCTGATGATGGAATAGAAGAATGAAGCAGTTTCTTGATTTTTTACCCCTGGTTGTCTTTTTTGCCTTCTACAAGCTGTATGACATTTACGCGGCCACTACTGCCCTGATCGTCGCCACCGCGGTGGTGCTGATTTACAGCTGGGTGCGCTACCGCAAGGTGGAAAAGATGGCCCTGATCACCTTCGTGCTGGTGGCCTTCTTTGGCGGACTGACGGTCTTTTTCCACAACGACGAGTTCATCAAGTGGAAAGTGACCGTCATCTACGTGCTGTTTGCCGGTGCGCTGCTGTTCAGCCAGTGGGTCATGAAAAAGCCCCTTATTCAGCGCATGCTGGGTAAAGAGCTGGCGCTCCCGCAGGTCGTCTGGTCACGTCTGAATATCGCCTGGGCGGTGTTCTTTATTCTTTGCGGCCTGGCGAATATCTATATCGCCTTCTGGTTGCCACAGAATATCTGGGTCAACTTCAAAGTGTTCGGGCTGACCGCACTGACGCTGATTTTCACCCTGCTGAGCGGCATCTACATCTATCGTCATATGCCGCAGGATGATAAGAACTGATCTTCCGGCCAGCACAACTCACGCGCTGGCCACATCGTTACAAGCAGAGAAAAGAATGACTACACAAGAAGCCCCTCAGGGTGAACTGGTTTTACGCACACTTGCAATGCCCGCCGACACCAATGCGAACGGCGATATTTTTGGCGGCTGGTTGATGTCGCAGATGGATATGGGCGGGGCCATTCTTGCTAAAGAGATTGCACACGGCCGCGTGGTGACGGTCCGGGTCGACGGGATGACCTTTTTACGCCCTGTGGCCGTGGGAGATGTGGTCTGCTGCTACGCGCGCTGCGTGAAGCGTGGGAATACCTCGGTGTCGATAAATATCGAGGTGTGGGTGAAGAAGGTCTCTTCAGAACCTATCGGTCAGCGTTATAAAGCCACCGAAGCGCTGTTTATTTATGTGGCGGTGGACAGCGAAGGTAAACCTCGCCCGTTACCTCAGGTCTAAAAAAAGCCTCCCGATTGGGAGGCTTTTTTATTATTCCATCTGTGCCCCGCCGTTCAGGCGGAAGACAATATTCACGATCAGCCCGCTGCCTGGCTTACCGGCTTCATAACGCCATTTGCGCATCGCGGTTTTCACTTCACGCTCAAACATATTCGACGGCTGTGCGGAGAGGATCTGCACATTATCTACGCGTCCGTCGGCGGTAACGTCAAATTTCACCCGTACACGGCCTTCAATACGTAATGCCTGAGCTCGCGCCGGGTATTGCGGCTGGTTACGGCTCAACGCGCGTGGACCTGCCGGGGCCGCTGCTACCGGCTTCGCGGTGGCGGGCGAAGAGTTCATGACCGGGCGAGCCGGGGCCGCTCGCTCAACGGGCTGGGTGGTGCGTGGCTCAACCGGGCGCTCTTCACGCTTCGGACGCTCCTCCACCTTTTTCACCGGTTTTGGTTTTGGCTTCGGTTTTGGCTTGGGCTCCGGCTTATGAATCACTACAGGCGCTTCTTTAGGCGGTTCAGGAACGATTTCAGGTTCCGGTTCCGGCTCGGGTTCAGGCTCTGCAACAGGTTCCGGTGGTGGCGCCACCTGCACGGGCTCCAGCTCCGCAGGTGTTACCATGGTCACAGAAATCGGCTGCGCGGGCGCTGGCATTTCAATAACCTGATGTACCGATGTGTAAAGCAGACCCGCCACGACGGCTCCGTGAATGCCGACGGACAACAGCGTCGGCCAGGGAAAGCGGCGAGGTAAATCAAGGGTCATTGAAGTCATAATCGTTTCAGTTAAAAAGCCAGGCCTCGATTTTAAATGCAAATAGCAATCATATTCAATAAGCCAGTTAAACTTCGCCCGATTTAACCGTTCAGCTGGCGAAAAAAGGCACGTGTTAAGAAGGGTTTTAACATTGTCGCTATCTTTGCGTTGCAGTCACCTGTACTTTCACATAACGTAATTCCCACTTTTATCGGTTAAGGAGCTCCGCTGTGCTTTATGTGATTTTTGCTGCAGATGTTGCTGATTCTCTGGAAAAACGCCTCTCCGTACGCCCTGCCCATCTTGCGCGCTTACAGCTGCTGCATGACGAAGGCAGATTACTGACCGCAGGGCCAATGCCTGCTGTAGACAGCAATGATCCGGGTGCGGCAGGATTTACCGGCTCGACGGTAATTGCCGAGTTTGAATCTCTCGAAGCGGCACAGGCCTGGGCCCAGGACGACCCCTATGTGGCAGCAGGCGTGTATGATAACGTCGTGGTGAAGCCGTTTAAAAAAGTTTTCTAGGATAAAAAAAGGCTCCGCACCGGGAGCCTTTTCTCATCAGTTCAGCGATGCCAGCCGCGCCGCGAACCCAACAAACAGTAAACCAATCAAGCCATTTCCCAGCTTCGCCAGTTTCTTTTTGGTTTTCAGGTAGCGCGTCACAAAGGCTCCGGAGAAGATCAGGAAGCTCATATAGACAAAACTGATGATTTCCAGCGTGACCGCGAGGATCATAAAGGCTACGCCGGTATGCTTCGCCTGAACATCAATAAACTGTACGAAGAACGAGACATAGAACAGGATCGCCTTCGGGTTGGTCATGCTCAGCACCAGCGAGCGTTTCATTATTGTTTTGGCTGGTTCAAGACCGCCCGCTTCGCCCTGCTGATTATGCCTTATCACTGACCAGAGCATCTTGCCGCCCAGCCATAACAGATAGAATGCCCCAAGATAGCGAACAATATTAAACAGCATCGGTGTGGTCTGGATCAGCGCAGCCACGCCCGCCCAGGCCAGAAACATCAGCACCGCATCGCCGATAAACACGCCGCTGGCGGCCAGATAGCCCTTTTTCACGCCGTGACCAATACCGGTCTTTAAGACAAACAGGGTATTTGGACCTGGCACCAGCACGATAAAAATAGCCCCAACGACATAAGTCCAGAAATTCAGTACACCCAAATCCGCAAACACCTCATCCTCCTTTTCGAAATAGCGAATCATATAAAAACATCGGGCACCTCTGAGGGTGCCCTTGTGTCATTCAGTAATCCTGAACGGCGAACAGCAACGCATTGCGATGACGGTTCATACTGCACTTTCTGATGGCGTGGATACGCATATTACGGCGGGATTGTGCTTCCAGCCAACGCGCTTTGCGACGACCTGTCTGTCGCAACATGCGCCAGCGCCCTACTTCTGTTCTACTGCGCTTCATGTTAACAACTCTTCCCAAAACAGAACGCTCATTATAGTCCCTTGCCTGCGTCAGACCAGTGCTTTTATCTGGCGTTTTTATTTGCCAGAAAAATCCTGACGCGTAAACTCATAACAATACGCTTTCAAAAGGATTTTTTATTATGACAACCTTCTACACCGTGGTGAGTTGGCTGCTCATTCTGGGATACTGGCTGCTCATCGCGGGGGTAACATTACGCATCCTGATGAAGCGCAGAGCCGTTCCTTCTGCCATGGCATGGCTGTTGATTATCTATATCCTGCCGCTGGTCGGTATTATTGCGTATTTATCCTTTGGCGAACTTCACCTCGGCAAACGTCGGGCAGAGCGCGCACGGGCGATGTGGCCTTCGACTGCGAAGTGGCTTAACGATCTCAAATCCTGCAAACATATCTTCGCCGAAGAGAACAGTGACGTCGCCGCGTCATTATTCAAGCTCTGCGAACGCCGCCAGGGCATTGCCGGGGTGAAAGGCAATCAGCTGCAGCTGATGACCACCTCCGATGACGTCATGAACGCGCTAATCCGCGATATACAGCTGGCGCGGCATAATATTGAGATGGTGTTCTACATCTGGCAGCCCGGCGGCATGGCCGATCAGGTAGCGGAATCGCTGATGGCCGCCGCGCGTCGCGGTATCCACTGCCGCTTAATGCTCGACTCCGCCGGGAGTGTGACCTTTTTTCGCAGCAACTGGGCATCAATGATGCGCAATGCCGGTGTGGAAGTGGTCGAAGCCTTAAAGGTCAATCTGATGCGTGTGTTCCTGCGCAGGATGGATCTGCGTCAGCACCGCAAAATGGTGCTGATCGACAACTACATTGCCTATACCGGCAGCATGAATATGGTCGACCCGCGCTTCTTTAAACAGGATGCCGGCGTGGGCCAGTGGGTCGATCTGATGGCGCGCATGGAGGGCCCGGTCGCCACCGCGATGGGGATTGTCTACTCCTGCGACTGGGAAATCGAAACCGGCAAACGCATTCTGCCTCCGCCGCCGGATGCCAACATCATGCCGTTTGAGCAGGCCAGCGGACACACTATCCACACCATTGCCTCCGGCCCGGGCTTTCCGGAAGATCTGATCCACCAGGCGCTGCTGACCGCAGCCTATTCCGCCCGTGAATACCTGATCATGACCACCCCCTACTTCGTGCCGAGCGACGATCTGCTGCACGCCATCTGTACCGCCGCCCAGCGTGGGGTCGATGTGAGTATCATCCTGCCGCGCAAGAACGATTCGGTGCTGGTGGGCTGGGCCAGCCGGGCGTTCTTCAGTGAACTGCTGGCGGCCGGGGTGAAGATTTATCAGTTCGAAGGTGGGCTGCTGCACACCAAGAGCGTGCTGGTCGACGGCGAACTCAGTCTGGTAGGAACCGTGAACCTGGATATGCGCAGCCTGTGGCTCAACTTTGAGATCACCCTGGTGATCGACGATGCCGGTTTTGGCGGCGATTTGGCCGCCGTGCAGGACGACTATATCTCCCGCTCCCGCCTGTTGGATGCCCGTTTGTGGATGAAAAGACCGCTGTGGCAGCGAATTGCCGAACGACTGTTTTACTTCTTTAGTCCGTTGCTGTAAAACGTGCCCAACGATGTTAAAAGGTAGTCATCATGGAAATGGATCTGAACAATCGCCTGACCGAAGACGAAACGCTCGAGCAGGCCTACGATATCTTTCTTGAACTGGCCGTCGATAATCTCGATCCGGCTGACGTCATTCTCTTTAATCTGCAGTTTGAAGAGCGTGGCGGTGCCGAGCTGTTCGACCCGTCTGAAGACTGGGCTGAACATGTCGATTTCGACCTGAACCCGGATTTCTTCGCCGAGGTGGTGATTGGCCTGGCGGATACCGACGGCGGTGAAATCAACGACATCTTTGCCCGCGTCCTTCTGTGTCGCGAGAAAGACCACAAGCTGTGCCACATACTCTGGCGCGAGTAAAATCTGGCGCGAATAAAAAAAGGCTGCAAATGCAGCCTTTTTTATTACCTGTTATCCACTCAGAGCGGATCGACCTTCAGGCAGGAGACCGCATGGCGGAAGCTGCCTTCCAGCACCGGACGCGTCTTCGCGCACTCCGGCCCGGCAATCGGACAGCGGGTACGGAACACACAGCCGGACGGCGGATTGATCGGCGACGGCAGTTCCCCTTCCAGCAGCTGAATCGTTTTATTCTGCTCGAGGTCAGGATCCGGCACCGGCACCGCAGACATCAGCGCTTTGGTGTAAGGGTGTAACGGGTTGTGATAGACCTCATCATAGGTGCCCAGCTCAACCGCATGGCCTAGATACATCACCAGTACGCGATCGGAGATGTGCTTCACCACCGCCAGGTCGTGCGCGATGAAGATCAGCGACAGGCCCATCTCTCGCTGCAGCTTTTGCAGCAGGTTAACTACCTGCGCCTGGATGGACACGTCCAGGGCGGAGACCGGTTCGTCGCAGATGATCAGTTTCGGCTCGAGGATCAGCGCGCGGGCAATACCGATACGCTGACACTGGCCGCCAGAGAACTCGTGCGGATAGCGGTTGATGAGGTTAGGCAGCAGGCCCACTTTCATCATCATCGCCTTAACACGGTCACGCACTTCTGTACGAGGCATCTTCGGATGATAGGTGCGCAGCGGCTCGGCGATGATCTCCCCGATGGTCATACGCGGGTTCAGTGATGCCAGCGGATCCTGGAAAATCATCTGGATGTCGCTGCGCACTTCGCGCCACTCATCCGGTTTCATCCCCAGCAGATCTTTACCCAGCCAGGCCACTTTGCCGTCGGTGGCTTTCACCAGGCCGATAATGGCGCGGGCGAAGGTGGATTTACCGCAGCCCGACTCACCCACCACGCCGAGGGTTTCCCCTTCGTACAGACGCAGGGTCACGCCGTCCACCGCTTTCAGGGTTTTGGCCGGCTGCCAGAACCACTGCTTGCCATCCTTAATGTCGAAATGCACCTTCAGATCGGCGATTTCGAGCAGAACATTTCTTTTTTCGTCGGTCGCGTTCATACCAGCTCCTCGTACGGCTTAAAGCAGGCGCGCAGACGGCCTGGGGCAAACTCTTCCAGCGGCGGAGCGCTGTTGCAGATTTCCATCGCGTGCGGGCACCGCGGCTGGAACGGACAGCCCTTCGGCAGACGCAGCAGGTTTGGCGGGTTGCCTGGAATGGTCAGCAGCGACTCCCCTTCCGCATCAAGACGCGGTACCGCATTCAGCAGGCCAATAGAGTACGGGTGCGCCGGATGGTAGAACACATCGCGCGCTTTACCGTACTCCATAGTACGACCGGCATACATCACCAGCACCTTGTCGCAGATCCCGGCCACGACGCCCAGATCGTGGGTAATCATGATGATCGCGGTGTTAAACTCGCGCTTCAGCTCATTCAGCAGGGTCATGATCTGCGCCTGAACGGTCACGTCCAGTGCGGTGGTGGGTTCATCGGCAATCAGCAGTTTTGGCCGGCACAGCAGGGCCATGGCGATCATCACGCGCTGGCGCATCCCGCCGGAAAACTCGTGCGGGAACATGCGCATGCGCTTACGCGCTTCCGGCATTTTCACCGCATCCAGCATCTTCACCGACTCTTCAAAGGCTTCGCCTTTGCCCATCCCTTTGTGCAGCATCAGCACTTCCATCAGCTGCTCGCCCACACGCATGTACGGGTTCAGGGAGGTCATTGGATCCTGGAAAATCATCGAGATCTGCTCGGCGCGCAGCTTGTTCAGCTCGTTTTCCGGCAGGTTAAGGATCTGTTTGCCGTTAAAGAGCGCAGATCCGCCGATAACACCGTTTTGTGCCAGCAGGCCCATCAGCGCGAACGCCGTCTGGGATTTACCGGAACCGGATTCACCCACGATACCCAGCGTTTCGCCAGCACGCAGGCTGAAGTTAAGATCGTTTACCGCGGTCACGTCGCCATCGGGCGTTTTGAAGGTAACGCGCAGATCTTTCACATCCAGCAGAAGGTTGCTCTGCTGATGCGCTTGTGGGGCAGATGCCGTTTCAATAATAGTCATGGCGGCACTCCTTAACGGTCTTTCGGATCGAGGGCATCACGCAGGCCATCGCCGATAAAGTTGAAACAAAACAGTGTCACCACCAGGAAACCCGCCGGGAACAGCAGCAGCCACGGTGAAACTTCCATAGAGTTGGCGCCATCACTCAACAGCGCACCCCAGCTGCTCAGCGGCTCCTGGGTACCCAGGCCGAGGAAGCTCAGGAAAGATTCAAACAGGATCATGCTCGGCACCAGCAGGGAGGCATACACCACCACTACGCCCAGCACGTTCGGCACGATGTGGCGAACCACGATATTGCCGGTAGAGACCCCGCCGACCTGCGCCGCTTCGATAAACTCTTTGCGCTTCAGACTCAGGGTCTGACCGCGAACGATACGCGCCATATCCAGCCACGACACCATGCCGATGGCCACGAAGATCAGCAGAATGTTCTGGCCGAAGAAGGTCACCAGCAGGATGACGAAGAACATAAACGGGAAGGAGTTGAGGATCTCCAGAATACGCATCATCACCGAGTCGACTTTACCGCCGAGGTAGCCGGACAGCGATCCGTATAAAGTCCCCAGAATTACCGCAACGAAGGCCGCCGCGATCCCGACCATCAACGAAATGCGTCCACCGATGGCCACACGCACCAGCAGGTCGCGCCCGGAGGAGTCGGTACCAAAGTAGTGGCCCGATTCGGTATCCGGCGCGCTGGACATCATGCCCCAGTCGGTATCGAAGTAGGTGAACTGAGACAGCATCGGCGCCAGCGTCACAAACAGAGCGATAATGACCAGCACAATCAGGCTGGCAACCGCTGCACGGTTGTGCATAAAGCGACGGCGGGCATCCTGCCAGAGACTACGCCCCTCGACTTCGAGTTTTTCACTGAAGTTTTCCAGCGCCTCGCTGTTTTTCTTACTTAACATCATGGCGAGCTCCAGTGTCAGTAGCGAATTTTCGGATCGATAACGGCATACAGCACGTCGACGATCGCGTTAAAGAAGATGGTGAGCGCGCCAACAAGAATGGTCAGACTCAATACCAGAGAGTAGTCGCGGTTAAGGGCGCCGTTAACGAACAGCTGGCCGATACCCGGCAGACCATAGATGGTTTCGATAACCATTGAACCGGTGATGATCCCGACAAACGCTGGGCCCAGGTAAGAGAGCACCGGCAGGAGCGCTGGCTTTAACGCGTGACGGAAGATAATGCGGCGCATCGGCAGCCCTTTCGCGCGGGCGGTGCGGATGAAGTTAGAGTGCAGCACTTCAATCATCGAACCACGGGTAATACGCGAAATACTGGCGATATAGGCGAGAGACAGCGCTACCATCGGCAGGATCATGTACTGCAGCGCCCCGCCGTTCCAGCCGCCGCCGGGCAGCCATTTCAGGGTGATGGCAAATATCATTACCAGTAAGGGTGCGACGACAAAACTCGGTATGACGACGCCGGTCATTGCCACCCCCATCACGGCGTAATCCCATTTGGTATTTTGATTAAGCGCGGCAATAACGCCCGCCGTCACGCCAAGAATAACGGCCAGTAAAAATGCCGCGGCGCCTAATTTTGCCGAAACGGGGAAGCTCGAAGCCACCAGGTCGTTTACGGAATAATCTTTGTATTTAAATGACGGACCAAAATCACCGTGGGCCAGCTGTTTCAGATAGTTGAAATACTGGGTGGAGATAGGATCGTTTAAATGATATTTCGCTTCGATATTCGCCATGACTTCTGGTGGCAGCGTACGTTCACCGGTGAAAGGACTTCCCGGCGCGAGACGCATCATAAAGAAGGAGATCGTTATAAGAATAAATAGCGTTGGGATCGCTTCAAGACAGCGACGTAGGATAAATTTCAACATTGCCCGTACCTTCTGGCGTGTGCCTATATAGTATTACGATGAGTAGACACCGTGGGGCAGGCATCGCCCGCCCCACTCATTGCCATTAATGCTTGATAATATACAAGTTTTTAACGTAGATATTATCCATCGGGTCTTTCCCGGTATATCCACCTACCCACGGTTTGACCAGACGGGCGTTCACGTAGTAGTAAACCGGCACGATTGCAGAGTCTTTATCGAGCTGCTGTTCTGCTTTCGCATACAGGTCAGCACGCTGCGCTTCGTCAGTGACTTTCAGGGTATCGCCAATCAGCTTGTCGAACTCTGGGCTTTTATAGTGCGCGGTGTTGTTCGAGCTGTCGCTCAGCATGGTGTTCAGGAAGGAGGTCGGTTCATTGTAGTCCGCACACCAGCCTGCACGCGCCACATCAAAGGTGCCCTGATGACGGCTGTCGAGGAAGGTTTTCCACTCCTGGTTTTCCAGCTTCACGTTCGCACCCAGGTTTTTCTTCCAGATGGAGGAGACGGCGATAGCCAGTTTCTTATGCAGGTCAGAGGTGTTGTACAGCAGGTTAAAGGTCAACGGTTTCTCAGCGGTATAACCGGCTTCGGCCAGCAGTTTCTTCGCTTCTTCGTTACGTTTTTCCTGTGACCAGCCGAACCACTCTGGCTGGGTCAGTTTTGCGCCATCGGTATACGGTGGGGTGTAGCTGTACGCCGGCAGGTCGCCCTGGTTTTTCACTTTATTAACGATGATGTCGCGATCCAGTGCCAGTTTCAGAGCGGTACGAACGCGAACGTCATTGAATGGCGCTTTCTGGTTGTTGATCTCGTAGTAATAGGTGCAGAGGTACGGGTCAACGTGTACTTCAGCCGGGATCTCTTTTTTCAGCTTCTGGAACAGTTCAATCGGCATGTTGTTATAGGTCATGTCGATTTCGCCGCTGCGATAGCGGTTAACGTCGGTCACTTCAGATGAGATTGGCAGGTAGGTTACCTGATTGATAACGGTTTTTGCGTTATCCCAGTAGTTGGTATTACGCTCGAGGTCGATACGTTCGTTAACAACCCAGGCTTTCAGCTTATAGGCGCCGTTGGTCACGATATTGGCAGGCTGAGTCCACTTCTCGCCGAATTTCTGAACCGCGGCTTTCGGAACCGGGGAAACGGACGGGTGAACCAGCAGCTTATAGAAATACGGAACCGGCTCGCTCAGGGTCACTTCGAAGGTGTTGTCATCGATCGCTTTTACGCCGAGGTCGGTAACAGGTTTTTTGCCAGTGATGATGTCGTCGATATTGGCGATATGGCCATACTGCAGATAGCTCGCATAAGGAGAGGCGGTGTTTGGATCCGCCAGGCGCTGCCAGCTATAAACGAAATCTTGTGCGGTGACCGGGGAACCGTCAGACCATTTTGCGTCTTTACGCAGGTGGAAGGTCCAGACTTTACCGTCTTTGTTTTCCCATTTTTCAGCGACACCCGCAACCGGGTGGCCGTCTACGTCAGAGACCAGCAGACCTTCGAACAGATCGCGGTTAACGTTAGACTCAGGTACACCTTCAATTTTGTGCGGGTCCAGAGACTGGACTTCAGCACCGTTGTTACGGACCAGCGTTTGCTTCTCCGCCAGTTGGACCCCAGCAGGTACGTCAGCAGCCATTGCAACGTTGCCTGCGATTAGCGCAGTTAAGATCCCCGCAGCGACCAGACTTTTTTTTGTGATGATGGACATTGTGTTGATACTCCACTCTTTATAATTACTGGTTTTTTACCAGCCTGTTTAATTCCCCTTTTTGGGGTTCCCTGACAACGTAGGAGTTTATGCTGCCGTCAGGCGTTTTTTTTTACTTCTTGCTATCACCGACTTTACTATTACTGGCGACTCGTCTGGCCGCCTTGCGTCGATTTGTGACACGCCTCCCCTGTCGAGGCGTGTATTAATTCTTATAGGTCAGAATCGTTAATGAAAAAGATTCTCAACTAAAGGAATTACGCTGAAATGGAATGGCCGGAAAGTACCAAATGGCTTACTTAGGTGCCAATACATTTTGCAAATTTGTTAACCAATTCTCTTTTACGAAAGTTACCGTAACGCTGTGGGCTACCCTGCCGCGCATCAAAAGCGGGAAAAGTTACCGCTATTCAATGGGATGTTGAAAATGTTATCGATGACTGCCTGGCGCTGCCAGAGACGAACCGTTATTTGTACAAAAAATTAACAACTGTCTATTATTTAGCACATTCATCTAAATCATTCAGCAAATTACTAATATCATCTCAGTAATCTTGCAGCAAGCCCCAGAGTATCGTGTGAGTAAAATAACAGTCGCATTGCGCGGATTGTGACCAAAGTAGTTGGAAGGTATTTGTTAACCCTTTGAAAAATAACAAAACAAAATTATTAATAAAATTTATTATAGATAGAGCGATTTTCAACTTTCATTATATGATTTGCTGATAATGACAAAAAAAACGGAGCCACAGGCTCCGCTCTTTCGTTTGAAATGGCTAACTGAGTAAACCCGGGAAAATGGATTTCAGACCGGTAACAATAAATTCGATCCCCAACGCCATCAGCAACAGACCCATAATTCGGGTAATAACGTTAATGCCGGTCTGCCCCAGTAGACGCACCAGCCAGGGTGCGAGACGGAATACCCCCCAGCAGCAGAACGCAAACAGCGCGATGGCTACCGAGAAGCCAACCAGATGCATAAGATTATGGTAGCGCGTTCCCCATACGATAGTGGAGCTGATTGCCCCCGGTCCCGCCATTAATGGCAGCGCCAGCGGTACTACACCAATACTCTCGCGGATGGCGGTTTCTGATTTCTCCTGCTTGTTTTGTTTGTCCTCACCCAGCTTGCCGCTGATCATTGACATTGCAATAGTCACCACGAGGATCCCGCCGGCAATTCTGAACGAATCAATGGAGATGCCAAAAATTTGCAATATTGAATCGCCAAGATAGAGCGAGGTCAGCAGGATGATTGCCACCGACAAATTTGCCGTCAGGTTGGTTTTATTCCTGGCCACAGCGGTTTGATAGCTGGTCATACTGATAAACACGGGGATGATGCCCACCGGGTTCACCAGCGCAAACAGGCCGATGAAAAACTTAAAATAGGTTGGAAAATCAAAGAGCGATAGGCTCACTGTTAGCTCCGCTGATAAGCAAGACGTAATATAAAATGTGGCAACAACAATAACCGCGCAGAAGATACGCCTTTTATGCCTGCCTTTCATCACATTAATGCTAAATATAGTGATGTTGCACTGTAAAATATTTGTGTACTTTATAGGTGCTTATGGTTCAATTAGTTTTGCAATTATTTAACATCTGACGAAATGCCCCAAAATACCCCTGCTGAAAGGTATCAGCTTATGGATAAATTGATACAGATCATGTTTTCGGTACTCAGAAGTGAGTAATCTTGATTACGCCACCACGGAGATGCAGAGTCTGACCCAGGCTACTGATAGGAGGCTCTTTTAGTAAATCAGGGGAAAGATAAAAACGTTAACACCTTGTTTTTATGTAATTAAAGCAAGTGGCAATGACGCTGACTATACTGTTTTCTTGTCGAGCAGCTGATTTACTAAAAGAGTTTAACATTATCAGGAGAGCATTATGGCTGTTACTAATGTCGCTGAACTTAACGCACTTGTAGAGCGCGTAAAAAAAGCCCAGCGTGAATATGCCAATTTCACCCAAGAACAGGTTGATAAAATCTTCCGCGCCGCCGCCCTGGCTGCTGCAGATGCTCGAATCCCTCTCGCTAAAATGGCCGTTGCCGAATCCGGTATGGGTATCGTTGAAGATAAAGTGATTAAAAACCACTTTGCTTCTGAGTATATCTACAACGCCTATAAAGATGAGAAGACTTGTGGCGTCCTGTCAGAAGATGACACCTTCGGAACCATCACCATCGCTGAGCCAATCGGTATCATCTGCGGTATCGTTCCAACTACCAACCCAACTTCTACCGCTATCTTCAAATCGCTGATCAGCCTGAAGACGCGTAACGCAATCATTTTCTCTCCACACCCACGTGCTAAAGATGCAACCAACAAAGCTGCGGATATCGTTCTGCAAGCGGCGATCGCTGCAGGTGCACCGAAAGATCTGATCGGCTGGATCGATCAGCCTTCTGTGGAGCTGTCTAACGCACTGATGCACCACCCGGACATCAACCTGATCCTTGCGACCGGTGGTCCAGGTATGGTTAAAGCAGCTTATAGCTCCGGTAAACCGGCTATCGGCGTAGGTGCAGGTAACACCCCTGTTGTTATCGACGAAACCGCCGATATCAAACGTGCTGTCGCTTCTGTACTGATGTCTAAAACCTTCGATAACGGCGTAATCTGTGCTTCCGAGCAGTCCGTTGTTGTTGTTGACTCCGTATACGATGCCGTTCGCGAACGCTTCGCCAGCCACGGCGGCTACCTGCTGCAGGGCAAAGAGCTGAAAGCTGTTCAGGACATCATCCTGAAAAATGGCGCACTGAACGCCGCCATCGTCGGTCAGCCAGCGTACAAAATCGCTGAACTGGCAGGTTTCACCGTTCCAGCCAGCACTAAGATCCTGATTGGCGAAGTGAAAATCGTTGATGAAAGCGAGCCGTTTGCGCACGAAAAACTGTCTCCGACCCTGGCAATGTACCGCGCGAAAGATTTTGAAGACGCGCTCGTTAAAGCTGAGAAACTGGTTGCGATGGGCGGTATCGGTCATACCTCCTGCCTGTATACCGACCAGGATAACCAGCCAGAACGTGTTGCTCACTTCGGTCAGATGATGAAAACTGCCCGTATCCTGATCAATACCCCTGCTTCTCAGGGTGGTATCGGTGACCTGTATAACTTCAAACTCGCGCCTTCCCTGACTCTGGGTTGTGGTTCATGGGGTGGTAACTCCATCTCTGAGAACGTTGGTCCTAAGCACCTGATCAACAAGAAAACCGTTGCTAAGCGAGCTGAAAACATGTTGTGGCATAAACTTCCGAAATCTATCTACTTCCGCCGTGGCTCCCTGCCAATCGCGCTGGATGAAGTGATTACTGATGGCCACAAACGTGCGCTCATCGTGACTGACCGCTTCCTGTTCAACAACGGCTACGCAGACCAGATCACCTCTGTTCTGAAAGCAGCTGGCGTAGAAACTGAAGTGTTCTTCGAAGTTGAAGCTGACCCTACCCTGTCCGTTGTGCGTAAAGGCGCAGAGCTGGCAAACTCCTTCAAACCAGACGTGATCATCGCGCTGGGCGGCGGCTCCCCAATGGACGCAGCCAAAATTATGTGGGTAATGTACGAGCACCCTGAAACGCACTTCGAAGAACTGGCGCTGCGCTTTATGGATATCCGTAAACGTATCTACAAGTTCCCGAAAATGGGCGTGAAAGCGAAAATGATCGCCGTCACCACCACTTCCGGTACCGGTTCTGAAGTGACTCCGTTTGCCGTTGTAACCGACGATGCAACCGGTCAGAAATACCCACTGGCAGACTACGCTCTGACGCCGGATATGGCGATTGTCGATGCCAACCTGGTTATGGAGATGCCGAAATCACTCTGTGCATTCGGTGGTCTTGATGCGGTAACTCACGCCCTGGAAGCCTATGTTTCTGTACTGGCGTCTGAGTTCTCCGACGGTCAGGCTCTGCAGGCACTGAAACTGCTGAAAGAGAACCTGCCAGCGTCCTATAACGAAGGCTCTAAAAACCCGGTTGCCCGTGAGCGTGTGCACAGTGCTGCCACCATCGCCGGTATCGCGTTTGCTAACGCCTTCCTGGGCGTGTGTCACTCCATGGCGCACAAGCTGGGTTCACAGTTCCACATTCCTCACGGTCTGGCGAACGCCCTGCTGATTTCTAACGTTATCCGTTACAACGCGAACGATAACCCAACCAAGCAGACTGCATTCAGCCAGTACGACCGTCCACAGGCTCGTCGTCGCTACGCAGAAATCGCTGATCACCTGGGCCTTAGCGCTCCTGGTGACCGCACTGCAGCGAAAATCGAGAAGCTGCTGGCATGGCTGGAAAGCCTGAAAGCTGAACTGGGTATTCCTAAGTCAATCCGTGAAGCAGGCGTTCAGGAAGCTGACTTCCTGGCTCACGTTGACAAGCTGTCTGAAGATGCCTTCGATGACCAGTGTACTGGTGCGAACCCGCGCTACCCACTGATTGCCGAGCTGAAACAGATCCTGCTGGATACCTACTACGGCCGTGAATACTCTGAAGGTGTGGTTGCTGCACCTGCAGTGGAAGCCCTGGTGAAAGCGGATAAGAAAGCGAAGAAAAGCGCTTAATTAATCGCTCAATAAAAAACCCGCTTCGGCGGGTTTTTTTATGTCTGTTAAGAAACAGGGATGTTAGCGGCGAAAGGCGTCCTGAATCGCCGTCAGAGAGCCTGTGACCAGCGCCTCTTTGTAATGCTTACGACAGACGGATACATAGCGCTCATTGCCGCCAATAACCACCTGCTCGCCTTCCGCATAGGGTTTACCCGACTGATCGAGGCGCAGCACCATACTCGCTTTACGCCCGCAGAAGCAGATGGTTTTTAATTCCACCAGTTTGTCTGACCAGGCTAGCAAATACTGGCTACCGATAAATAACTCGCCGCGAAAATCAGTACGCAAGCCATAACAGAGCACCGGTATATCCAGCTCATCAACCACTTCTGAAAGCTCATGTACCTGCTGACGCGTTAGAAACTGGCTTTCATCTACCAGCACGCAATGCACCGCCTGATCGGCGGCTTCTGCTCGAATTTCATCCAGCAGATTGGTTAGTGGGTTAAATAGCCTGGCGGGTGAAGAAAGGCCAATTCGGGAGCTGACCTTCCCGGTGCCAAAGCGGTCATCGATTTCAGCGGTGTACACCACCGTGCGCATCCCACGCTCCTGGTAATTGTAGGAGGATTGCAGTAATGCGGTCGACTTACCTGCGTTCATTGCTGAATAGTAGAAATACAGTTGTGCCATTGGCCCTTAAACCCTAATCAATGTGTATTATTACCGATGCGCGATTGTACCATATTTTGTCGGGTCTTCCGTGCTCCAGCGCTGTTTACCGGGATTTCAGAAGATTTTATCCCTTAACAAGGATATAGGGATCATACTAAAAAGAGGAAATATCTGAGCTTTATCACCGTGCTAAGTTCAGGAAAAACCTCTTATTTTAATGTCGTCACAGGGTTCAAAATGAATCAATAATAATTAACCATTTTGGCGAGAAACCGTGTTTTCAGTACTAATACGAAAGGTTGATATTTATCCTGAGAAACAATAAACCCTGACAAAATTGCAGACGAAAAAGAGTTCACCGTCAGGTTTACAACGCATCATTGGATAACCGGGGTTACCTTTTGCCCTACCAAATTTAAGTTGGCTTAATTATTAATAGCGTCGAATATTAGGTATTTTTGAATTCCTTACATTATGACCTATTGCATATATCAATTTATGCCTCTATTATTACTTCAACAACCCCCCCACATTATAAGTTTGAGATTACTACAATGAGCGAAGCACTTAAAATTCTGAACAACATCCGTACTCTCCGTGCCCAGGCGAGAGAATGTACTCTGGAAACGCTTGAAGAAATGCTGGAGAAATTAGAAGTCGTTGTTAACGAGCGCCGTGAAGAAGAAAACGCTGCTGCTGCTGAAATCGAAGAGCGTACGCGTAAACTGCAGCAATATCGTGAAATGCTGATCGCAGATGGTATTGATCCAAACGAATTGCTGAACAGCATGGCTGCCGCTAAAACCGGTACTAAAGCTAAACGCGCTGCGCGTCCTGCTAAATATAGCTACATCGACGAGAACGGCGAATCTAAAACCTGGACTGGCCAGGGTCGTACTCCAGCTGTTATCAAAAAAGCCATGGATGAGCAAGGTAAACAACTGGACGACTTCCTGATTCAGGAATAAGTCAGAAACTTATCCGAAAAATCCCGCTTAATGCGGGATTTTTTATGCCTTTATTTTATACAGTGTGACATTCTGTTACATGCTGTCATAACGATTGAACCAGATTATTCTCGTGCCCTGGTAAGAAACGCCTTAAAAAGGCCATAAAAAAACCGGTGTAGCCTGGCTATCACCGGTTTTTGCTTAGCGCGTCATCGCAAAATTAGTTTTTAATGCCCAGCGTATCTTTCAGCCAGCCTTTAAATTCCTCACCTAAAGACTGGTGACGAATACCATATTCAACGAATGCCTGCATGTAACCGAGTTTATTACCGCAGTCATGGCTCTTACCTTTCATGTGGTAAGCTTCAACGGTCTCTTTTTCGATCAGCATATCGATGGCATCGGTCAGCTGGATTTCATCCCCAGCGCCTGGAGGTGTTTTAGCCAGCAGTGGCCAAATCTCCGCGCTCAGGACGTAACGCCCTACTACAGCGAGATTAGACGGCGCTACGTCGGCTTTTGGCTTCTCAACCACGCCGACCATTGGCACGCTGTCACCCGGGTTCATGCCAACGCCTTTGCAGTCAACCACGCCATAAGCGGTAACGTCTTCAACCGGCTCAACCATGATCTGGCTGCTGCCCGTTTCGTCGAAGCGCTTAATCATTTCTGCCAGGTTATCCTGTGAGAGATCGGATTCAAACTCATCGAGAATAACGTCAGGTAAAATAACCGCTACCGGCTCGTTCCCGACGACCGGATGTGCACACAATACGGCATGGCCCAGACCTTTTGCCAGACCCTGACGAACCTGCATAATAGTCACGTGCGGCGGGCAAATAGACTGAACTTCCTGCAGAAGCTGACGCTTAACACGTTTTTCCAGCATAGCTTCAAGTTCAAAACTGGTATCGAAATGGTTTTCGATAGAGTTTTTGGATGAATGCGTTACCAGCACAATTTCAGTAATGCCAGCGGCAATACATTCGTTGACCACATACTGGATTAATGGCTTATCAACGAGTGGCAGCATCTCTTTTGGAATTGCCTTCGTTGCCGGCAGCATCCTGGTTCCCAACCCGGCAACCGGGATAACGGCCTTTGTCACTTTCGAATTTACGGCAGCCATTGAAACTCTCCTGAACTGTTCATGTTTTGAACTTTAGTCTGCATTAATAACGCGTTCAGTATATCAGCCTGAAGATGGTGTCCGGGTCTGAAAAGGACGCGCTACCGCTTAATTAGGATAAATACGAATGAAAACAGGCACCGATAGTAGCATTGCCCGTAAAACGACGGTAAAGCTATCTACCGTTTAAAATTCAACTGACTATTCTGTGGACAACATTAAGCGCAACCGTCCCCCTGTCCCCCAAATTTGGCATTGCCATGAGGTGCAGCGGTGGCTTATTTGATTAAGATAAGTATTACCTAACGTGCCTAACGGAACGCCGTTACTGACCTGAATATGATGCTCACCTGTATTAAGCGTGGCATTAAGTCCGGCAGACACCAGAATCAAATTTTTCAGGCCGCTGTGGTAATAACCGACCAGTAAAGGAAATTGACCAGGCAGACTGGCTTGTCGCAGCAGCTGGTTAACCTGTTTCAACAAGCTGCCCAACTCAGGCAGACGCTGCCCCTGGTGAGAAAGTTGTTCCTGGAGCAGGCCATTAAATAATGCCCGCAATAATAACGCCGCCAGCACGCCATTATCGCCTGCCCGGGTGACGTCCAGACAATAAAATGCCAGATCGTTTTCAGACAACGGTGCGATATCCAGCACCAGACCTGGTTGATCGGCCGCCATCAGCTGGCGGTAATTCACCTTGCACCCGGAGATGGTCTGTTGCACTGGCGGCTGAAGTTCCTGTAACAGCTTTGCTGCCGCAGATGGGTTATTGACCAGCGCATCCCAGTCCTGAAAAAGTCGCTCTTCTTCTTCAACGCGCGAATTGAACATATTGGGATAGAGGCAGGCGAGCACGGTTTCACGCAGGCGATTGAGATCTTTTACCGGCTTAAGCAATACATCCTGGACTCCAAGACGTAACGCTTTTGCGATATCGGCCATATTTTCCGTCGCGGAAATAACCAGAATCGGAAGCTGGTTACCTGCGTTACGCAGATGCTCCACCAGCTTCAGGCCATTCATACGCGGCATGGCGATGTCGCAAATCATCAAATCGGGCTTAAGCCCTACCATTATTTCCAGAGCGTCGATTCCATCAGCTGCAAGCGCGGTGGTCGCCCCCAGCGATGATAGCCATGAATCCAGTAAAGAGCGGAAAACAGGCTCGTCTTCAACTATCAGAATTTGTTTTCCGGCTAGTGGTTGTGTCATGGTCTCTCCCGGCGCTGACAATAGATAAATAGTGGCATGCTATCGGTACTATCGCCTGTCAGATTTTGCTGAAGTAATCAAAAAAAACGTGCTCAGGCTGTTGCCCGCACTAAAGGTAATAATTCATCCATTTTCTTTTCGACTGCCTGCGCGCCTGCGGTAATGGCTGCCTCTGCACGATGGAAATCGAGCGTTGAAATTTGTGGACAAAAAGGTTGGATCAATATATCCGGCGGATCTCCCGCCATTCGATTGCGCTTCAGGCGATTTTCCAGCACCTGAATTGACGTCGTCATGATTTCCATAGCGGTAGGCGCAGTGACCAGCTTACGGGTGGTCCGCGTGAAGCGTCCTCGCAGGCGTTTATGCCAGGCGAGATCTTCTGGCGCGCCCTCATCAGTATGGGTATTGACCGGCATAAGATCCTGCTGCATCAGGTGGGCATCATGCTGGAGGTCGACGGCAATGACGATATCGGCCCCCATCGCGCGGGTCAGTGAAATGGGCACCGGATTAACAACGCCGCCGTCAACCAACCAGTAGCCATTATGCGGAACCGGCGCCATCAGGCCAGGCATACTGCAGGAGGCTCGTACGGCAAGATGAAGATCGCCTTCGGTGAACCAGATTTCCCTGCCGGTGCTGAGATTGGTAGCTACCGCACCGAAAGGCATCTGACAGCTTGAGAATTCGGTCAGGGGCATGACCTGGCGAAAACGGTTAAAGACGCGCTCACCGCGTAATAACCCGCCACGTTGCCAGGAGAGATCCATCAGGCGCAGGACGTCCCAGTAGCTAAAAGAACGAACCCAGGTTTCCAGCTCCGGGAGCTTGCCACACGAGTAGGCGGCCCCCACCAGTGAACCTATTGAACAGCCTGCAACAATATCAATTTCGATACCTAAACGTTGTAAGGCGTTGATCACGCCAATATGCGACCAGCCCCGGGCTGCACCTGAGCCCAACGCCAGTCCAATTTTTACTTTTCTCATTAGCCCTGTTTAACGTCCCCTGGATTCCTGGCATAGCGTCATTGCACACGCTCAGTTAACATAGTGCCACCCTGGCGTTGTCAGCCATTCATATTTTAATTTCAGGAAGAGAATCGTGTCTCAACTCTGTCCCTGCGGTAGCGCTCTCGATTATAGCCTATGTTGCCAGCGATATCTTACTGGTGAACAGGTTGCACCGGACCCGGCATCACTTATGCGCTCCCGATATGCCGCTTTTGTGACGCGGGACGCAGACTACCTGATCAGGACCTGGCATCCATCCTGCCATGCTACTGATTTTCGTCAGGAGATCGAGGCCGGATTTGCAAATACGCAGTGGCTCGGCCTGACTCAGTACGAAACGGCAGCAGGCCGGGATGAAAACGAGGGGTTCGTCAGTTTTGTCGCGCGCTTTACCGAACAAGGCAAAGCGGGTGCCATCATCGAACGCTCGCGTTTCTTAAAGGAGGGCGGACAGTGGTACTATATTGACGGTACGCGTCCACAGTTCGGTCGTAATGACCCCTGCCCCTGTGGTTCAGGTAAAAAATTTAAAAAGTGTTGCGGCCAGTAAGGCCTGACGACACCATTTCAGCAAACACTTAAGGATTTTCCGGCAATGCAATCAACACAACGCAAAGTGCTGCGCACCATTTGTCCCGACCAGAAAGGGCTGATCGCCCGTATCACCAATATTTGCTACAAGCATGAACTGAATATCGTGCAGAACAACGAGTTTGTTGATCACCGTACCGGCCGCTTCTTTATGCGTACCGAGCTGGAAGGGATTTTCAATGACGCGACGCTGCTTGCCGATCTGGACGGCGCCCTGCCGGAAGGCTCGGTACGTGAACTGACTCCTGCCGGTCGTCGCCGCGTGGTTATCCTGGTCACCAAAGAGGCGCATTGCCTGGGCGACCTGCTGATGAAAGCCAACTATGGCGGGCTGGACGTGGAGATCGCTGCGGTCATTGGCAACCACGAGACGCTGCGTACTCTGGTTGAGCGTTTTGATATTCCGTTTGAGCTGGTCAGCCATGAAGGCCATACCCGCGAAGAGCATGACAATTTAATGGCTCAGGCCATTGAAGCGCATGATCCGGACTACGTGGTGCTGGCGAAATACATGCGCGTTCTGACGCCGTCATTTGTTGCCCGTTTCCCGAACAAGATTATCAATATTCACCACTCGTTCCTGCCGGCGTTTATTGGCGCGCGTCCTTATCACCAGGCGTACGAGCGCGGCGTGAAGATCATCGGCGCAACGGCCCACTACGTGAATGACAATCTGGATGAAGGTCCAATCATTATGCAGGACGTGATTCATGTCGATCACACCTACACGGCGGAAGATATGATGCGTGCCGGCCGCGACGTCGAAAAAAATGTATTAAGCCGCGCGCTGTATCAGGTGCTGGCTCAGCGTGTCTTCGTGTACGGTAACAGAACGATTATTCTTTAATCCTTTATAAAATGAATTGATTAGCTTTGCGTCTTTATGCGCAAAAATCAGGCAAACGATTCAATTTAGCAAAGGAAGTCTTTACAGGGGCGCGTCATTTGATATGATGCGCCCCGCTTCCCACAAGGAAGCAGGCCAGTATAAGCATTACCCCGTGGTGGGGTTCCCGAGCGGCCAAAGGGAGCAGACTGTAAATCTGCCGTCATCGACTTCGAAGGTTCGAATCCTTCCCCCACCACCATTATTCACCACAGCGATGTGGTAATACCGATGAGATGTAGCGAAGTTTGCACTTATCGGGAAGGGTGAGAACCTTCGATTAAGGTTCGAGTCGAGCGAAAGCGAGACAACGTTGCCAAAGGCAACGGCCCGAAGGGTGAGGAGCGAAGCGACGAATAATCCTTCCCCCACCACCATCTCTCAGCTTTACCTCAAAATTTGAATTACCCCTGGTGGGGTTCCCGAGCGGCCAAAGGGAGCAGACTGTAAATCTGCCGTCATCGACTTCGAAGGTTCGAATCCTTCCCCCACCACCATCATTTTCAAATCCTATTAAATCTGTTATTCGCAACATGTCTCATGCATTTTTTGATGCAGCCGAGTAATCTTTCCTTCTCCACCATTACTTCCCAAATCAATGTATTTATCCAGCTCCCGCGCACCTGTATTCCCCGGTGGCGCTGCGCTTACCGGGGCTACAAAACGACAACACCGCACCGTATCCGTAGGCCGGGTAAGGCGCAGCCGCCACCCGGCAAAAAACACTACACCGGCGGCAACCGGCGCGTTACCGGTGAACTCTTCACAATAGACGTATTGCACTGCGCGTGTTCTGCCAGCCCATCCAGCAACGTATCCAGCTGTTCAATCGAGCACACCACCAGCCTGATAACAAAGCAGTCTTCGCCGGTCACTTTGTCGCTCTCTATACATTCGGGCATCTGCTGGATGTATTTATCCACCTTATGCAATAACCCCGGCAACGGCCGCACGCGGACAAGCGCCTGCAGCGTATACCCCAGCGCAGCCAGGTTTACCCGGGCACCGTACCCCTGAACAATCCCCCGCTCCTCCAGCCTTTTTAAACGCTCCGCCGTACTGGGTGACGTGAGTCCAACCCGGGCGCTCAACACCTTCAGCGACATACGCGCGTCCTCTACCAGACAGCGCAGAATATGGCGGTCGATCTCATCAATAACGTAATCCATAGCATCCACCTAATTTATAAAAGCAAATCCTGACTCTTACCTTACTTCAGCACTGTAAAACCAGACACAATTTTTTAACAATAAAGGCATTAATCAGGAGGTGTGTGATGAGTGACATTCAAAAAGGCGTCTGGCAAATGAGCCTGGCGATGCTGATATCCGGCTCCATCGGCGCGTTTGTTTTGCTTTCCGGTTTACCGGTGACCGAAGTAGTGTTCTGGCGCTGCCTGATCGGTGCCATTGCGCTGTTTCTCTTTATTCGTTTCAGTAAACACCCTTTCAGCCCCTTAACTAAAGTCACTCTGGGGCTGGCCGTGCTCGGCGGCGTTGCGCTGGTCATTAACTGGCTACTGCTGTTTGCCGCCTTCGACCGTATCTCAATCGGGCTTCAACGGTGGTTTATAACACCCAGCCCTTTATGCTGGTGCTGATGGGCATGTTGATGGGTGAAAGGGTGAGCCTGGTGAAATGGGGCTGGCTGTTCCTCGCCTTTGGCGGCGTGGTGATACTGCTCTCCAGCGAACTGACCGGCGGGCATAACGCACAATGGCTCGCGGGGATCGCCCTCGCGCTGGGCGCAGCCTTTTTCTATGCCCTGACCGCCATCATCACGCGCAAATTGAAGACCATCGCGCCGCAGCATATCGCCTTTATTCAGGTTTTAACCGGGGTGGTGATGCTCCTGCCACTGGCAACTATGCCAACTTTCTCCGGCGATTTTCCTTGGGCGATTTTACTCACGCTGGGGATTGTGCACACGGGGGTGATGTATCAACTGCTCTACAGCGCCATTCAGAAACTCCCTACGCCCATCACCGGTTCGCTGTCGTTTATCTATCCGGTGGTGGCATTGATTGTCGATAATCTGGTCTTTGGCCATGCGCTGAATCTCACCCAACTGGCCGGTGGGGCGCTGATCCTGTTTGCTGCGGCGGGGAATAATCTCGGCTGGGGCGAAAAAAAACCCCGCGAGTGCGGGGTTCAGATTAAAACGGCTGATTAGCGACGGGCACGCACAATCTGATATCTGCGCGTCAGGTACTCTACCGGCGCGCTCCAGATATGCACCAGACGGGAGAACGGGAACAGCAGGAACAGGGTCATGCCCAGCACCAGGTGGACGCGGAAAACAAACGCCACGCCGTCCAGATGCTCAGATGCCCCGCCGTGGAAGGTCACCACCGACTGTGCCCAACCCACCAGCTTCAGCATTTCGCTGCCGTCCATGTGCTGCGCAGAGAACGGAATGGTCAGCAGACCCAACGCACACTGCACCATCAGCAGGGAGAGGATCAGGATATCTGCCCCGGTGGTGGTGGCGCGAACGCGCGTGCTGAACAGACGACGTTTCAGCAGCAGCAGGCCGCCGACCAGGGTCATCACGCCGCAGGCGCCCCCGGCAATCATCGCCATCTTCTGCTTCACGTCCATCGGCAGGAAGGATTCATACATCCAGTGCGGGGTCAGCATCCCGAGGAAGTGACCGGCAAAGATGCCCAGAATACCGATATGGAACAGGTTCGACGCCAGGTTCATCCCTTTGCGATCCAGCATCTGGCTGGACGCGGCGCGCCAGGTGTACTGACCGTAGTCATAACGCAGCCAGCTACCAATCAGAAATACCGAACCGGCAATATACGGATAGATATCGAAGAAGAACATATTCAGGAAATGCATTATTGCTGTCCTCCGTTAGAGATATTCAAATATTGCGGGGCAACGGCACCGGCAAAACGACGCTGGTGAGCGGCGATCTCCGACTCACCGCAGCTCTGGTCAGCAAAGAACTTCACCTGCTCCTCTTCCCAGACCGCATCCAGCGCCTGTGGGGTATCATCGCGCGCTTCATCGGCGATTTTTTCCGCCACTTTTTCACTGTCGACCGATGCGTTTGCCAGTTTCACCAGCAGATCGAACAGCACCGCGTAGCGGCTTTCACGCTGTTGCAGACGCGCGCTCAGTAACGCCAGAATCGGAGCGATATCCTGCAGGCCGCCCAGCGCCTCTTCTTTCGGCAGCTGCGCCAGATACTCCAGGTACAGCGGCAGGTGATCCGGCAGCTCGCGGCTGTCGAGATGCAGGCCGTGCTGCTCGTACTGCGACATCAAGTCGACCATCGCCTGACCCCGGTCACGGGATTCACCGTGAACGTGCTCGAACAGCAGCAGCGAAGTGGCGCGGCCGCGGTCGAACAGCTGGCTGTAGTCAGACTGCACGTCCAGCAGATCCCGGGAGAGCAGATCGCGGAGGAAAACGCCCAGGGTCTGGGCATCCTCTTTGTCCAGGTTTTCCGATGACGCGAGTGCATCAAAGAGTTCCTGTTGATGCTGCGCCAGGGCAGCATCCGGGTACTCGAGCAGACGCGAAACAATGACGAGTTCAATCATTGGTGCGGCTCCGTTTTGCTGGTCACATCCATCGCGTCGATGCGACGGCTGTTAAACAGGTTGAATTTGTTGTCTGAACCGTGGCAACCGTCGCCGAAGGTAAAGCCACACCCACTTTTTTCCGGGAAGGCTTCACGGGCCAGCTCACGGTGGCTGCTGGGTACCACGAAACGATCTTCGTAGTTGGCAATCGCCAGATAGCGGTACATCTCCTGAGCCTGAGCTTCGCTTAAGCCCACCTCTTCCAGCGCGCGGGTGTCGATGACGCCGTCAACGGTTTCCGCACGTTTGAAGTGGCGCATCGCCAGCATACGTTTCAGCGCCAGCAGTACCGGCTGGGTGTCACCTGCGGTGAGCAGGTTCGCCAGATACTGAACCGGGATACGCAGGCTTTCGACATCCGGCAGAATGCCGTTGCTGCCCAGCTCGCCCGCGTCAGCCGCAGACTGAATCGGAGACAGAGGCGGCACATACCAGACCATCGGCAGCGTGCGGTATTCCGGATGCAGCGGCAGGGCCAGCTTCCAGTCCATCGCCATTTTGTACACTGGCGACTGCTGCGCAGCGTCAATCACGCTCTGCGGAATGCCGTCTTTCAGCGCCTGGGCGATCACTTTTGGATCGTTCGGATCGAGGAACACGTCCAGCTGTCGCTGGTACAGATCTTTCTCGTTCTCGGTGCTCGCCGCGTTTTCAATGGCATCTGCGTCATACAGCAGCACGCCGAGGTAACGGATACGGCCTACGCAGCTTTCAGAGCAGACGGTTGGCATCCCGGCTTCGATACGCGGATAACAGAAGATGCACTTCTCGGACTTGCCGCTCTTCCAGTTGAAGTAGATTTTTTTGTACGGGCAGCCGGTGATGCACATACGCCAGCCACGGCATTTGTCCTGGTCGATCAGCACGATACCGTCTTCTTCACGCTTGTAGATGGCACCGCTCGGACAGGTGGCGACACAGGCCGGGTTGAGGCAGTGTTCGCACAGGCGCGGCAGATACATCATGAAGGTGTTTTCGAACTGGCCGTACATCGCCTTCTGCATGTTTTCGAAGTTCTGGTCTTTGGCGCGCTTTTCGAACTCGCCGCCCAGAATCTCTTCCCAGTTGGGCCCGCTGGTGATCTTGTCCATGCGCTGACCGGTGATCAGCGAGCGTGGACGGGCGATCGGCTGGTGTTTACCTTCCGGGGCGTTGTGCAGGTTCTGGTAATCGAAGTCAAACGGCTCGTAGTAGTCATCGATGCCCGGCAGGTGCGGGTTAGCGAAGATCTTACCCAGCAGCAGCGCTTTGTTACCCATGCGCGGCACCAGCTTGCCGTTGATTTTACGGATCCAGCCGCCCTTCCATTTCTCCTGGTTTTCCCAGTCAGTCGGGAAGCCGGTGCCCGGCTTGCTTTCCACATTGTTGAACCAGGCGTACTCCATACCTTCGCGGCTGGTCCAGACGTTTTTACAGGTGACTGAGCAGGTATGACAGCCGATGCATTTATCCAGATTCAGCACCATGCCGACTTGTGAACGAATTTTCATTTTACGCTCTCCTGTACCTGGTCATTACCTTCGCCATCTAACCAGTTAATGTTCTTCATCTTACGTACCACCACGAACTCATCGCGGTTCGATCCTACGGTGCCGTAGTAGTTAAAGCCGTAGGCCAGCTGCGCATAGCCGCCGATCATATGGGTCGGTTTCGGCGTAATACGGGTCACGGAGTTATGAATACCGCCGCGCTGTTCGGTTATCTCGGAACCCGGCAGGTTCACGATACGTTCCTGGGCGTGGTACATCATGGTCATCCCGGCCGGTACACGCTGGCTCACCACCGCACGGGCGGTCAGGGCGCCGTTGCTGTTGAACACTTCGATCCAGTCGTTATCTTCAATGCCCAGATCTTTGGCATCCGCTTCACTCATCCAGACAATCGGGCCGCCGCGCGACAGCGTCAGCATCAGCAGGTTGTCGCTGTAGGTGGAGTGGATACCCCACTTCTGGTGCGGCGTCAGGAAGTTCAGCGCCTTCTCCGGGTTGCCGTTGGATTTCGCACCCATTACGGCTTTCACGGAGCGGGTATCAATCGGCGGACGGTAGACCAGCAGGCTCTCACCGAAGTCACGCATCCACTGATGATCCTGATACAGGGACTGACGGCCGGACAGGGTACGCCATGGGATCAGCTCGTGAACGTTGGTGTAACCGGCGTTATAAGAGACGTGCTCATCTTCCAGACCAGACCACGTCGGGCTGGAGATAATTTTGCGCGGCTGGGCCTGAATATCGCGGAAGCGGATCTTCTCGTCTTCTTTGTTCAGCGCCAGATGGGTATGGTCGCGACCGGTAAATTCGCTCAGCGCCGCCCAGGCTTTCACCGACACCTGACCGTTGGTTTCCGGGGCCAGGGTGAGGATCATCTCTGCCGCATCAATCGCCGTGTTCAGCATTGGCTGGCCTTTGGCCGGGCCGTCCGCTTTGGTGTAATTGAGCTTACGCAGCAGATCCATTTCGCTCTGGGTATTCCAGGCAATGCCCTTGCCGCCGTTACCGATTTTCTCCATCAGCGGGCCGATAGAGGTAAAGCGCTCGTAGGTCGCCGGGTAATCACGTTCCACCGGAATAATGTGCGGTGCAGTGACGCCCGGGATCAGGTCGCACTCGCCTTTTTTCCAGTCCTTCACGTCCAGCGGCTGCGCCAGTTCGGCGGCAGAGTCGTGCTGGATTGGCAGGGTGACCACGTCGGTCTCTTTGCCCAGATGCCCTACGCACACTTCGGAGAATTTCTTCGCGATATCTTTGTAGATATCCCAGTCGCTTTTGGATTCCCACGCCGGGTCAACGGCGGCAGACAGCGGATGAATAAACGGATGCATATCCGAGGTATTCATGTCGTCTTTTTCATACCAGGTAGCGGTTGGCAGCACGATATCGGAGTACAGGCAGGTGCTGGACAGACGGAAGTCCAGGGTCACCACCAGATCCAGTTTGCCGTCGAGACCGTTGTCTTTCCACTCCACCTCTTCAGGCTTCACGCCGCCCTGCTTGCCGAGATCTTTCCCCTGGATACCATTTTCAGTACCGAGCAGGTATTTCAGCATGTACTCGTGGCCTTTACCGGACGAGCCCAGCAGGTTGGAGCGCCAGATGAACAGGTTGCGCGGATGGTTTTTACCGTTTTCCGGCTGCTCAGCGGCGAAACGGATAGAGCCCTCTTTCAGGGACTTGACGGTGTAGTCCGCTGGCGTCATGCCGGCTTTCTTCGCTTCCTCTGCAATGCGCAGCGGGTTGGTCCCCAGCTGTGGCGCAGACGGCAGCCAGCCCATGCGCTCTGCGCGCACGTTGAAGTCGATTAAGTGGCCGCTGTAGCGGGATTTGTCCGCCATCGGCGACAGCAGCTCCTGGGCGGTAACCGTTTCGTAGCGCCACTGGCTGGAGTGGTTATAGAAGTAAGAGGTGCTGTTCATGTGACGCGCCGGACGCTGCCAGTCAAGGGCAAACGCCAGCGGCTGCCAGCCGGTCTGCGGACGCAGTTTTTCCTGGCCCACGTAGTGTGCCCAGCCGCCGCCACTCTGACCGACGCAGCCGCAGAAGATCAGCATGTTGATCAACCCGCGATAGTTCATATCGAGGTGATACCAGTGGTTCAGGCCTGCACCGACGATGATCATTGAACGACCGTGAGTCTTATCGGCGTTATCCGCAAACTCGCGCGCGGTACGGACGATCTGCGCCCGCGGTACGCCGGTGATCTGCTCGGCCCAGGCCGGGGTGTAGGCTTTTACGTCGTCATAGCTGGTGGCGCAGTTTTCGTCGCCAAGGCCGCGCTCCAGACCGTAGTTGGCCATGGTCAGGTCATAAACGGTGGTGACTAACGCGGTAGAGCCGTCGGCCAGCTGCAGGCGTTTCACCGGCAGTTTGTGCATCAGGACGTTTTGCAGCTCAACCTTGTTGAAGTGTTCAGATCCTTCGCCGCCAAAGTACGGGAAGCCGACATCGGCGATCTCGTCCTGGCTGCCCAGCATGCTGAGGCGCAGTTCGGTCTCTTCACCGGTCGTGCCGTTACGCTGCTCGAGGTTCCATTTGCCCTTCTCACCCCAGCGGAAACCGATGGAGCCGTTAGGAGCAATCATGTCGCCATTGCTGGTGCAGGCAACGGTTTTCCACTCCGGGTTATTTTCCTGGCCCAGCGCATCCACCAGGTCGGCGGCACGCAGCATACGGCCTGCGGCGTAGTAACCGTCGCGCTCTTCCAGCATCACCAGCATTGGCATGTCGGTGTACTTGCGCACGTAGTCGGTGAAGTACTGGCTTGGCTTGTCGAGGTGGAACTCACGCAGCATGACGTGGCCCATCGCCAACGCCATCGCGGCATCGGTACCCTGTTTCGGGGCCAGCCACAGGTCGCACAGCTTGGCGATTTCGGCGTAGTCCGGGGTAACGGCGACGGTTTTGGTACCTTTGTAACGCACTTCGGTAAAGAAGTGGGCGTCCGGGGTACGGGTCTGCGGAACGTTGGAGCCCCAGGCGATGATATAGCTGGAGTTATACCAGTCTGCGGATTCCGGCACGTCGGTCTGCTCACCCCAGGTCTGCGGGGAGGCAGGCGGCAGGTCGCAGTACCAGTCGTAGAAGCTCAGGCAGGTACCGCCGATAAGCGACAGATAGCGCGCGCCAGAGGCGTAGGAGACCATCGACATCGCCGGGATTGGCGAGAAGCCCGCCACACGGTCCGGGCCGTAGGTTTTAACGGTATAGACGTTGGAGGCGGCAATCAGTTCGTTCACTTCCTGCCAGGAGGAGCGCACAAAGCCGCCGCGACCGCGAGCCTGTTTGAAGCTCTTCGCTTTGTCGGCGTCTTCGATAATAGAGGCCCAGGCCAGCACCGGATCGCTGTGCTGCACTTTCGCTTCACGCCACATCTTCATCAGGCGTTTACGCATCAGCGGATATTTCAGGCGGTTAGCGCTGTACAGATACCAGGAGTAGCTGGCGCCACGTGGGCAGCCACGCGGTTCGTGGTTTGGCATATCCGGGCGGGTGCGTGGGTAGTCGGTCTGCTGCATTTCCCAGGTCACCAGACCATTTTTGACGAAAATCTTCCAGCTGCAGGAGCCGGTGCAGTTTACGCCGTGGGTAGAACGCACCACTTTGTCATGTTGCCAACGCTGACGGTAACCGTCTTCCCAGTCCCGGTTAGTCTCCAGAACCTGGCCGTGCCCATCGGCAAAAGTTTCACCCTTCTGTTTGAAGTAGCGAAACCGGTCCAAAAATTTGCTCATCGGGTATCTCCTGTGTGGAGCCTGTGGCTCTCTAAATCGACATTGCTGATTTGCTGCGAAGGTAACGCTCTGAAAGAGGAGGAGAATTGATAACGATCAAGGGGGATGGGGGATGTTCAGCGCGGTAATTTTTTAGCTACCACTAAAGCGGTACAAAAGTAAACAATGTAATATATTGTTTTATATGATTATTATTTATTTATCGTACAAAACAGCACTGGGCATTTATCCCCGGTGGTATTAAGGGGTAGGCCATCCTGTTAAGCGATGGCGATCACAGTAGCTGCGGGCTGACAGCGGTTTCGGGTGTAAAGTATGTTGTAACTAAAACAGGCGTAAAAAAAGCGCGGCCTCAGGCCGCGCAAACGGATAATCAAACTTACTTACTTTTTATTAGAATTCCGTCCGTATACCAGCCAGGTGACAAACACGCAGGCGATATAGAAAACAAGGAACACTTTCATGGCGCCCGCCGGTGAGCCGGTCAGGTCCAGAGAGATACCAAAGGCTTTCGGGATAAAGAACCCGCCAATGGCGCCGATTGCTGAGATAAAGCCCAGCGCGGCTGCGGTGTCGGTGGCTGCTTCACGCATTGCCTGCTCCTCAGAGCCGCCCTGCGCTTTAACGCGATCCATCGTCAGTTTACGGAAGATCACCGAAATCATCTGGAAGGTAGAGGCGCTACCCAGCCCGGCGGTCAGGAACAGGACCATAAACACCGCGAAGAAGGCACCGAAGTTGCCGCCCGCACCGTTAACCGGCAGGGTCATGAACAGCAGCGCACAGAAGAGAGCCATCACCACAAAGTTCACCAGCGTGACGCGGGTGCCACCCAGACGGTCGGAGATCATCCCGCCGGTAGAACGTGCCAGCGCGCCAATGAACGGACCGAAGAAGGCATAGTGCAGGATCTGCACATCCGGGAACTGGGTTTTCGACAGCATTGCGAACCCGGCGGAGAAGCCGATGAACGAGCCGAACGTGGCCAGATAGAGCAGCGCCATGATCCACAGATGGGCACGCTTAAGCACCGGCAGCTGTTCGCTCAGGGAGGCTTTCGAGGCCGCCAGATCGTTCATGCCAAACCATGCCGCCAGGGTGAAGATCACCAGGAAAGGCACCCAGATCCACGCGGCGTTCTGCAGGAACAAATAAGAGCCATCGGCCTGCTCAACGCCTGCGCCACCGAAGGCGGCAAAGATACCGACCGAGATCGCCAGCGGTGCGATCAGCTGCATGACGCTGACGCCCATGTTGCCCAGGCCGCCGTTGATCCCCAGCGCCCCGCCCTGCTTCTGTTTAGGGAAGAAGAAGCTGATGTTCGCCATGCTGGAGGCAAAGTTCGCTCCCGCAAAGCCGCACAGCAGAGAAATAATCACGAAGGTGCTAAATGGCGTAGAGGTATCCTGTACCGCAAAGCCCAGCCACACGCATGGGATGATCATGATCCCGGTACTGAACGCGGTCCAGCGGCGGCCACCGAACAGCGGCACCATAAAGGCGTAAGGAACACGCAGCAGCGCGCCGGAGAGCGCAGGCAGTGCGGTTAACATAAACAGCTGGTCGGTAGTAAAGGTAAAGCCCACTTTCGGCAGGTTGACGGCGACGGCGCTGAACAACATCCAGACGCAGAACGCCAGCAGCAGGCAGGGAACGGAAATCCACAGATTACGACTTGCTACACGTTGGCCCCGCTGTTGCCAGAACGCCGGATCTTCCGGACGCCACTCGGTAATGACTGCGCCAGAATCCCTTTCGGGGGTAGTTGAGTGACTCATAGACACCTCTGATTCTTAAAAGATGCTACAAAGATCAGGGTTTTAAGCTGGCGTGAAGTTGATATAAATCAATGGGAAGGTAAGCAAATTTCTGGCCTGAAATCCGCCATCCTCCAAAGTGAGTAGCGTTTTTCGCTAAAAAAGGTGTGGTTTTTCACGGCGCTGCTACCCCCGCTGCCCCCTCTCCTCCCATTCACCCCTTCAATGGCAATTAGTAGGTAATCCTTTTGGGGTATGGGTATACTCCAGGGGTTGCCTGAGAATAGAGCCCTTGCCGAGTCCAGGCATTGTCAGGAGCCAGACTGCCCTATGTTTAAACGCTGTTTTTCACCTTTAACGCTGGTTAACCAACTGGTGCTGATTGTCATGCTGTCTACCGCCATCGGGGTGACAGGGATGGCGATCTCCGGCTGGCTGGTGCAGGGCGTACAGGGCAGCGCGCACGCCATTAATAAAGCCGGTTCGCTGCGCATGCAGAGCTACCGCCTGCTGGCGGCAATCCCGCTGGAAGACAAAGATCGGGCATTGCTCGACGAAATGGAAGCCACGGCGTTCAGCCCTGAGCTGGAGCTCGCTGCGCGTCGGGATAATCAGCAGGCCCAGCTGAAGGCCCTGCAGACCTACTGGCATACCCAGCTGGCGCCCGGGCTGCGTCAGGCGCGTAACCCGGATGCGGTAGCCGCAGACGTATCGGGTTTTGTCAGCCGTCTGGATAATCTGGTCTCGGCGTTCGATCACAGCACCGAACTGCGTATTGAGCGGGTGGTGCTGATGCAGCAGCTGATGGCAGTGTTTATGGGCCTGCTGCTGGTGTTCACCATCCTCTGGCTGCGCGCCCGGCTGCTGCATCCCTGGCGGCAGCTGCTGGCGATGGCCCGCGCTGTTACCCAGCGTGATTTTACCCAACGCGCGCACATCAACGGGCGCAACGAAATGGCGATGCTCGGCGAGGCGCTGAACACCATGTCCGGCGAGCTGGCGGAGAGCTATGCAGTGCTGGAGCAGCGGGTTCGCGAAAAAACCGCCGGGCTGGAGCAGAAAAACGAGATCCTCTCCTTCCTCTGGCAGGCCAACCGCCGCCTGCACTCCCAGGTGCCGCTGTGCGAACGTCTTTCGCCGGTGCTCAACGGGTTGCAGAACCTGACCCTGCTGCACGATATCGAATTACGCGTCTATGACCTGGAAGACGAAGAGAACCATCAGGAATTTACCTGTCAGTCCGATGCCAGCTGCGATGAAATTGGCTGTCGCCTCTGCCCGCGCGGCCTGCCGCCGCTGACCACCAGCGGCACCACCCTGAAGTGGCGCCTGGCGGACAACCTGACGCAGTACGGCATTTTACTGGCGACGCTCCCTGCCGGACGCCATCTCAGCCACGATCAGCAGCAGCTGGTCGATACGCTGGTAGAGCAGCTGACCGCGACCCTGGCCCTCGACCGTCATCAGGAAAAACAGCAGCAGCTGATTGTGATGGAAGAGCGCGCCACCATCGCCCGGGAGCTGCACGACTCTATCGCCCAGTCGCTCTCCTGCATGAAGATGCAGGTCAGCTGTCTGCAGATGCAGGACACGGACCTGCCGGAGAGCAGCAAACAGCTGCTGAGCCAGATCCGCAACGAGCTGAACACCTCCTGGGTGCAGCTGCGTGAACTGCTGACCACCTTCCGCCTGCAGCTGACGGAGCCCGGGCTGCGTCCGGCGCTGGAAGCCAGCTGCCAGGAGTTCAGCGCCCGCCTCGGCTTTACCGTCTCGCTGGATTACCAGCTGCCGCCACGTTTTGTGCCGTCGCACCAGGCCATTCATCTGCTGCAGATCGCCCGGGAAGCATTGAGCAACGCGCTGAAACATTCCGGGGCGACAGCGGTCTCGCTCACCGTGAGCCAGCATGACAACCAGGTCAGACTGGTGGTCCGTGACAACGGCTGCGGGCTCCCGGAGAACGCCGAAAGAAGTAACCATTATGGTCTGATTATTATGCGTGACCGCGCACAAAGCCTGCGTGGAGATTGTCAGGTCCGCCCCGGCGAATCTGGCGGAACTGACGTCATCGTCACCTTTATTCCCGAAAAGCCTCTTTTCACTGCTCAAGGAGAACATCATGTCTAATCAGGAGCCCGCTACAATCCTGCTGATCGACGACCATCCGATGCTGCGCACCGGTGTTAAACAACTTATCAGCATGGCGTCGGATATTACCGTCGTGGGCGAAGCCAGCAACGGGGAACAAGGTATTGAACTGGCCGAGGCCCTCGATCCTGATTTGATCCTCCTCGACCTGAACATGCCCGGCATGAACGGCCTCGAAACCCTGGATAAGCTGCGGGAAAAATCCCTCTCCGGACGCGTGGTGGTCTTCAGCGTCTCGAACCATGAAGAGGACGTGGTCACCGCCCTGAAACGCGGCGCCGACGGCTACCTGCTGAAGGATATGGAGCCGGAAGAGCTGCTGAAATCGCTGCAACAGGCGGCAGCAGGCGATATGGTGCTGAGCGAAGCCTTAACCCCGGTGCTGGCTGCCAGCCTGCGCGCCAACCGCGCCACCTCCGATCGCGACGTCAGCCAGCTGACCCCGCGCGAGCGCGATATCCTGAAGCTGATTGCCCAGGGGCTGCCGAACAAGATGATTGCCCGCCGTCTGGACATCACCGAAAGTACGGTCAAAGTGCATGTGAAACATATGCTGAAGAAGATGAAGCTGAAGTCTCGCGTGGAAGCGGCGGTGTGGGTGCATCAGGAACGTATTTTCTGAGTTTACTCGTCCGGCAGCAGCGTCCAGCGCGGATCGTCCTCTGGCAGAGCCAGGAGCGGCTGCGTCAGCGCAAGCGTGATCTCATTGGACGAGACACGCTGCCCCGCTTCATCTTCCACCACCACCGACAGCCGCCAGCGGTTGCTCGCCCCTTCACTGCTGTCCCACGCCGGCAGGATAATGCTCCAGCCCTCGGTATCACTGGCTTTCGCCGGTGAGGTCAGGCTCAGGGCCTGAACATCCCCCTGCCAGTGCAGCGAGCGCACCCCGTGACGGCTGCGAATGTCCAGCTTCAGCATCACCGTTTCACCCGGCTTAAGATCCCAGGGCGGCGTTGCCAGCCAGACGGATAGGGTTTTGCGCTGGCGGAACTCCAGCACCGGCAGATTCTGGCGCTCGGGCGGATCGTAGCGGCTGCCGCGCAGGGAGCGGCTTTCGGCCACTTCGCCAGCGGAGAGTTGTTTTTTAAGCGGCACCCCGAAGCGGTAGTTGAGCTTCAGGCCGAGGTTGTTCTGGCTCACCCCGCTCTCCCCTTGCTTATGCCCGGCGGAAAAGGTCACCAGCGGCACCGGGGTGTAATCCAGCCCCAGGTTTACCGCCAGCGGGTTGTGGTATCCGGTGCCGGTCTGGAACAGATCCACGCTGTCGCCAAAATATTGCTCAAAGCTGACGCTGGTGTTGAGGTGATGCCAGAACGGCAGCCAGGCTTTGGCGGTGACATCATATCCGCGCGCCATGCGCTGCTCCTGCACCTCTGAGCTGTCACGCCAGCTGGCAAACGGCTGATAGTAGTTAGCCGACAGGCGCAGGTATTCGCCCCAGGCTTCGGCGCCCAGCCCGGCGCGCTGGAGATTTTCATCGAGCAGATTGTCGTAAAAAGTGTTGTAACCAAGCAGCCATTTGCCCGCCACCCAGCGCTGGCCGATGCCCGCATTGCTGACCAGGCCGTCCTCCTGCTGGGTCAGGCCAAGCTGACTCCAGGTAAGATAGTGGTTGTTATCCTGCCAGGGGATAAACCAGCTGCCTTTACTCCCGGTGAAGCGCCCCTCGTCGTTGACCAGCAGATCGACGCTGGCATTGCCCCACGGCGAGAGCCACGACTCAATGTGCTGGTTCACCTCCTGGCTGACGGCCTCCCGCACCTGGCCCAGGGCAAACTGCCGGGCCTGCTCCTCGGTGGTCAGGCCGTTGTCGGTCATGCTGGCTTCGCCGAACGCTTTCGCCATCTCCGCCAGATGCTTTTCGCCTTCTCCCGTCGGGGTCGCCATGCCTAAGTCCGGCAGGCTGTCGCCATTGTTATCGAACGGGTTTTGCGCCTGATGGATGAAGGAATTCGGGGCACCGTGAACGGCTCCGGCATAACAGAGGAGGAGGAACAGCGAACGAATGCGGGGAGATACAACCATCACCGTCGTGAAAGGTAGCCTGTGTTGTCGGAAACAGAGTTAATACCTTAACGTGATTGAGGAAAAATGACAGCCCAAAGGGAAATTTCAGGAATATCCTGAAGTCTTATTGCCGGGTGGCGCTGCGCTTACCCGACCTGGGGGGACGGTGCATGATTGCCGGGTGGCGCTGACGCTTACCCGGCCTACGGGGGTACGGTGCATGATTGTCGGGTGGCGCTTCGCTTACCCGACCTGGGGGGGACGGTGCATGATTGCCGGGTGGCGCTGACGCTTACCCGGCCTACGGTCTGCCCATGTAGGCCTGATAAGCGCAGCGCATCAGGCGTTTACACCCGCACGGAAACCATCGCTTTTAGCTCCGGCACGCAGGAGCCGCAGTTGGTGCCGCAGCGTAGCTTCGCGCCCAGCGCGGCGGCAGAGTCGCATCCCCCGGCAATCGCCTCGCGAATGGCGTTTTCACCCACGCTAAAACAGCTGCAGATAATCCGCCCCTGCTCCACGCGCTCGCCAGGGCTCTGGCCGTTCAGCAGGGCGTGCCGTTCCGCCAGCTCTACCGGCGCGGTGTGAAACGCCGCTTCGATAAAACCATGCGCCAGCGCGGGCACCTGAGTGCCCTGCCAGAAGCCGAGCATCAGAGCCCCCTGATGCCAGGCGAGCAGGCTGCTGCGCTCCCCCGTTTGCGCGATTTGCAGCTGCCAGCCCTGCCCGGTGCAGTGCGCCAGCAGCCACTCCAGCAGCGGCTTATCCCCGGCCAGCGTCAGGCGTGAGACTCCGGTCACCGCCTTGCGCCACCAGTGGACGAACATCGGCAGCGTCATCTCTTCCCGGCTCCAGAGCTCCCCCTGCCAGGCGGGCTGCCACGGCATCAGCCGCACCGCCGTCTGCTTGCTCTCCGGCTGACCGGAATGGGGATCGCAGCGCCCCTCCACCAGAGCGTTCACCTTGCCCTGGCGGGAAAAGCAGCTGTTCCAGTGCATCGGAACGAACAGTTGTCCGACGCGCTGGCCCTCGTTGATCCGCGCCCGGGCCACCATCAACCCGCGCGGGGCGCTGATCCGCGCCAGCTGTCCCTCCTGCAGCCCCAGCCGGGCGGCATCCTGCGGCGAGATATCCACCGTCGGCTCATCGCTGTGCTGCATCAGACGCGGCACATACCCGGTGCGGGTCATGGTGTGCCACTGATCGCGAATGCGTCCGCTATTGAGCGTAAAGGGATAGAGCACACTCCCGGTGGCGCCGTGGGGCTGCGGGTTAACGGGGATCTGGCGTCCACGGGTAAAGGCTTCGCGGTTGATGGGCCACTGCCAGGGCGTCAGCCCGTCCCACTCCTCGCGGGTAAGCTGTGCCAGCGCCGCGAGGTTCAGCATCCGCTCGCCCTGATTTTCGAACGCCGTCAGGGCAGCGTGTTCGGAAAAAATGGCGTGGGGATGGTCCCAGGCGAACGCCGCGCCATGGCCGAGCCGCTCAGCGATGCGGGCGATGATCCACCAGTCGGGTTTCGCTTCCCCAGGTACTGGCAGAAAGGCGCGCTGGCGCGAGATGCGGCGTTCGGAGTTGGTGACGGTACCGTCTTTCTCGCCCCAGCCCAGCGCCGGGAAGCGGATATGGGCGAAGCGGCTGGTGTCAGTGTCGCGCATCACCTCCGAGACTATCACCAGCGGACAGGCGGCCAGGGCCTGACACACCGCATGGCTGTCCGGGAGCGACACCGCCGGGTTGGTGCCCATGATCCACACCGCCTTGACGTCGCCGCGGGCGATGGCTTCAAACAGCTCCACCGCCATCAGGCCCGGCGTCTGCGCCAGCCGCCCGGTTCCCCAGAAACGGGCCACGCGGCTTAAATCATCCGGGGTGAAATTCATGTGCGCCGCCAGCTGATTCGCCAGCCCGCCCACCTCGCGCCCGCCCATCGCATTGGGCTGACCGGTCAGCGAAAACGGCCCGCAGCCCTCGCGGCCAATCTTACCGCTCGCCAGGTGAACGTTGATGATGGCATTGCACTTGTCGCTGCCGCTGGCGGACTGGTTGATCCCCATGGTGTAGAGCGTCACCGCCCGCGGGGCGGCAGTAAACCAGGCGTAGAACGTCGCGACGTCGTCAGGCAGCAGGCCGCAAAATTCGGCCACCCGTTCGGTCGGCCAGTCGCTGGCACGCTCAGGATCGATGGCATTCAGCAGGCCGACAAACAGCCCCGCATCGCTGCCGGGCGTCAGGGCCAGATGCAGGTCGGCGATATCGCAGGTCGCAGTGCGGCGCGGGTCGATCACCACCACCTTCAGCGCTGGATTAGCGGCGCGCGCCTGCACCAACCGCTGATATAGCACCGGATGGGTCCAGGCGGCATTTGATCCCACCAGCACCACCAGATCGGTCTTTTCAATGTCCTCGTAGCTGCACGGCACCACGTCTTCACCGAAGGCCCGCTTGTAGCCCACCACCGCCGAAGACATGCAGAGCCGGGAGTTGGTGTCGATATTGGCCGCGCCGATAAAGCCCTTCATCAGCTTGTTGGCGGCGTAGTAATCCTCCGTCAGCAGCTGGCCGGAGGCATAAAAGGCCACCGCCTGCGGCCCGTACTGGTCGATAATCTCCCTCAGCCGCTCTCCGGCGCGATCCAGCGCCTGATCCCAGCTCACTGGCTGGTCGTCCACCTCCGGGTGCAGCAGACGGCCCGTCAGGCCGGTCGTCTCCCCTAACGCCGAGCCTTTCACGCACAGGCGGCCAAAGTTGGCCGGATGGCTGTCGTCGCCGCGCACGCTCACCCCGCCGTCCTCAACGCGGGCGATCACCCCGCAGCCCACGCCGCAGTAAGGACAGGTTGTCCGGGTTTCCGTCATGAGGCCTCCGCGCGCATCACCAGTTCTTCGCTGCCCACCAGCACGCGGTTGCCATCCACCTTCACCGGCCAGGCGCGCACCGCCACTTCGCCGGTGTCGACCAGGCGTCCATCGCGCAGGCGGATCCGGGTTTTATACAGCGGGGAGATCACCACCGGCTCGCCGCCGGCATCCCCAAGAATGCCGCGCGACAATACGCTGGCGCTGCCGCCCGGCTCCCTGTCTTCCAGGGCATAAATCGACTTGCCGAAGCGGAACAGCGCAATCTGCTGCGAACCCAGACGGGCGCCTATCCCGGCCTCCTCGGGGATGTCGTCCAGGTTGCAGATATCCTGCCAGCGTTTTGCTGGTGCCGGGGCGGCGTCGAGCGTGCGGAACTGCGCCAGACGGCCCGGATCCTGCAGCGTGGTCTGCCATTCGCACTGATAGGTATCCACCACCCGCTGCATCTCCTGTTCCAGCTCACCGGCAATGCCCAGACTGTCGTCGATGATCACCTCGCGCAGATACTCCAGCCCGCCTTCGAGGTTATCCCGCCAGGTGCTGGTGCGCTGCAGGCGGTCGGCGGTGCGGATATAGAACATCAGGAAGCGGTCGACGTAGCGCAGGAGCGTGGCGTCATCGAGATCGCTGGCAAACAGATCCGCATGGCGTGGCTTCATGCCGCCGTTGCCGCAGAGATAGAGGTTCCAGCCCTTGTCGGTGGCGATCACCCCCACATCCTTGCTCTGGGCTTCGGCACACTCGCGGGTGCAGCCCGACACCGCCATCTTGATTTTGTGCGGGGCGCGCAGCCCCTTGTAGCGGTTCTCCAGCGTCACTGCCAGCCCGGTGGAGTCCTGCACCCCGTAGCGACACCAGGTAGAGCCGACGCAGGATTTCACCGTGCGCAGGGATTTGCCGTAGGCGTGGCCGGTTTCAAACCCGGCGTCAATCAACTGCTGCCAGATCTCCGGCAGCTGCTCCAGCCGGGCGCCAAACAGGTCGATACGCTGCCCGCCGGTAATTTTGCTGTACAGCTGATAGCGTTTGGCGATCTGGCCGATGGCGATCAGCCCGTCGGCGGTCACCTCCCCGGCAGCCATGCGCGGCACAATGGAGTAGGTCCCGTCTTTCTGGATGTTGGCAAAGTAGCGGTCGTTGGTGTCCTGCAGCGGCAGGTGAGCCGGTTTCAGCAGGTATTCGTTCCAGCAGGAGGCCAGCACCGAGCCCACCAGCGGTTTGCAGATCTCACACCCGTGACCCTGACCGTAGCGGCTGATGAGTTGCTCAAAGGTGTGGATGCGATTGACGCGCACCAGGTGATAGATCTCCTGGCGGGAGTACGCGAAGTGCTCGCAGATGTCCTTTTTCACCTCCACGCCCTGGGCCGCCAGCTGGAACTCCATCACCTGTTTCACCAGCGCGCTACAGCCGCCGCAGCCGGTGGCCGCTTTGGTGCACTGCTTCACCGCCCCGATGTCGGTCGCGCCGTTGCTCACCGCCTGGCAGATATCGCCCTTGCTGACGTTATGACAGGAGCAGATCTGCGCGCTCTCCGGCAGGGCCGCCACGCCCAGCGCTTTCGGGGCGCTGCCGGCTACCGCAGGTAAGATCAGGGTTTCAGGATCGTTGGGCAGGCTGATGCCGTTAAGCATCATCTGCACCAGGGTGGCATATTCGCTGGCATCCCCCACCAGCACGCCGCCGAGCAGGGTTTTGTTATCGGCGCTGACCACGATCTTCTTGTAGATCTGCTGCGGGCCGTGGGTCCACTGGTAGCTCTGCGATCCGGCCGTGCGGCCATGGGCATCGCCAAACGAGGCCACGTCCACACCCAGCAGCTTGAGTTTGGTGCTCATGTCCGCCCCCATAAAGGCGTTCTCTTCACCTGCCAGCGCGGCACAGGCGACGCGCGCCATCTGGTAGCCGGGGGCCACCAGGCCGAAGATTTTGTTCTCCCAGAGGGCGCATTCGCCAATGGCGAACACATCCGCATCCGAGGTGCGGCACTGGTTGTCGATAATGATCCCACCGCGCTCGCCAAGCCCCAGACCGCATTCGCGGGCCAGCGCATCCTGCGGGCGGATCCCGGCGGAGAAGACCACCATGTCGGTAGCCAGTTCGCTGCCGTCGGCGAAACGCAGCACCATTCCGCCTTCGGTTTCGGCGATCTCCGTTGTCGCTTTGCTGGTATGCACGCCCACACCGAGCGCTTCGATTTTGCGCCGCAGCATGGCGGCCCCGTCGTTATCGAGCTGCACCGCCATCAGGTTGGGGGCAAACTCCACCACGTGGGTCTCCAGCCCAAGCTGTTTCAGGGCGTTGGCCGCCTCCAGCCCCAGCAGCCCGCCGCCGATCACTACCCCGGTGCGCGAATCTTTGGCGCGGGCGGCGATGTTATCCAGATCGTCCAGGGTACGGTAAACAAAGCAGCCCGGCAGGTCGCGCCCTGGCACCGGAGGCACGAACGGGTAGGACCCGGTGGCGAGCACCAGTTTGTCCCAGTGGGTCTCATGCCCGCCCGCCGTGCGGATCACCCGGGCGTCGCGATCGATAGCCACCACCTGCTGAGAGAGGCGCAGCTCAATGCCATTTTCCGCAAAGAAAACCCCGGCGACCATCGACAGCGAGTCGGCGCTGCGTCCGGCAAAGTATTCTGAAAGATGGACGCGATCGTAGGCGGCATAGCGCTCTTCACCGAAGACCACGATCTGATACTGCTGATGCAGACCGCGGTTTACGCAGTCTTCAAGAAAATGGTGGCCGACCATACCGTGTCCAACCACAACCAGAGTAGGTTTTGTCATAGCGTTCTGTCCTGCAACCTGCGGCTGCGTAGTGAATCGATCGAACAGCCAGTCCGCCCGGGCGGGTTCTGACGTTGCCAGTAAATCGGTGAGGGTGGCCGCACTGCGACACTCCCCCATCAGCAGCACGCCTGCCAGCGTGCCGTTACGAACCAGTAAGCGGCGGTAATGGCGGGTCAGCGGATCCCAGCTGGTCCACACCGCGTCATCCTGTTGCGCGCCCACCCCTCCGGCGCTGAACAGCTCAATGCCGGTGACCTTCAGGCGCATGCCGTTTTGCGTCGGGGTAAAGGGGGTGACGCTGTCGCCTGCAAGACGGGCGGCGAGGATCTCCGCCTGGGCCAGACAGGGCGCCACCAGCCCCCACGTCTGCCCGTCGATTTCGCAGCACTCGCCGATGGCGCTGATGCCCTCAAACGCGGTGCGCATCTGGTTATCCACCCGGATCCCGCGCCCGCACGGCACACCGCTTGTCTGCGCCAGGGTGATGTTGGGTATGACGCCCGTGGCCAGCACTACCCGGCTGGCGGCCAGAGTGCGTCCGCCGCTGAGGACGACGCGCTCAGGGGTTATCTGCGCAATACCAGCGTTAAGCTCGCAGCCGATACCCCGCGCCGAGAGCGCCTCCTCCAGCAGCAGCCCGGCGTGCTGATCCAGCTGTTGCTCCATAAGCCACGAGCCGCGATGCACTAACGTGACGTTGTCACACTGGAGGCGTAACGCCGCCGCTGCTTCCACGCCGAGCACGCCGCCTCCCAGAATCACCGCCGGACCGGGCGTCGCCAGAATGGCGTTCACGTCATCCAGGGTGCGGAAGGTAAAGACGTGGGGCAGATTGCTTCCGGGGATCGGCGGCACGAACGGCTGCGATCCGGTGGCGAAGACCAGTTCATCCCACCCCAGCAGGCGTTTATCGGTGCGCAACATCCGCGCCGCGCACTCCACCCCCAGCACCCGTTCGCCGCATAGCACCGTGACGCCGCGCACCAGATACCAGGCGTCGTCATGCAGCTGCGTTGCCGCGGCCGCTTTCTCGCCCCCCAGCACCGGCGAAAGCTGGATGCGGTTATAGGCGGGCGCCCGTTCTTCACCGATGACGGTGATGTCGAAGTGCCCGGGGGCGCGGTCGGTCAACGCCTCAATCAGCCGCGTTGCCGCCAGTCCGTTTCCAATGATGACCAGGCGCATGGTGGTGCTCCTCAGGCCGCTTTCGGCTGTTTTTCGTAGAGGAAGTGGAGGATCTGCTGGCGCATATGGTGATAGCGGCTCTCTTCCGCCAGCTGCACCCGGTTACGCGGCCGCGGCAGATCGACGCGCAGGATCTCGCCCACCGTCGCCGCCGGACCGTTGGTCATCATCAGCACCCGGTCCGAGAGCAGTACCGCCTCGTCCACGTCGTGGGTGATCAGCACGATGGTGGTGTTCAGCTCCTGCTGGATGTGCATCACCGAATCCTGCAGATGGGCGCGGGTCAGGGCGTCGAGGGCGCCAAACGGCTCATCCATCAGCAGCACTTTTGGCTTCATCGCCAGGGCGCGGGCAATGCCCACCCGCTGCTTCATGCCGCCAGAGATCTCCCCCGGGCGCTTGTGGATGGCGTGCCCCATCTGCACCCGCTCGAGGTTATGTTCGATCCACTCCCGGCGTTCCGCTTTGCTCATGCTGCGGCGGAACACCTGATCCACCGCCAGCGCCACGTTGTCGAAGCAGGTCAGCCACGGCAGCAGGGAGTGGTTCTGAAACACCACCGCCCGCTCCGGCCCCGGCCCGGCGATCTCGCGGTTATCGCAGAGAAGCCCGCCTTCGGTTGGCAACGTGATGCCCGCGATCAGGTTAAGCAGCGTGGATTTGCCGCAGCCGGAGTGACCAATCAGGCTGATGGTCTCCCCTTCGTGAATATCAAAAGAGACGTTCTGCAGTGCCAGAAACTCGCCGCTGGCAGTGGAAAAACGCTGGCTGACGGCCTGGACCTGAATTAATGGTTTCATGTGCGCTCCTTATTTTTCCTGCCAGCTGAAACGACGGGCGATCAGCATCAGCCCCTGCTCCAGCAGCAAACCCACCACGCCGATAATGACGATGGCGATGAGAATGTTTTCAACGTTGAGGTTGTTCCACTCGTTCCAGATCCAGAAGCCGATACCCAGGCCCCCGGTAAGCATCTCGGCGGCGACAATCACCAGCCAGGCGATGCCGATGGAGAGCCGCACCCCGGTCAGCACCGCGGGCAGCACGGCCGGGAAGAGAATGCGGCGCATCACCGTCCACTCAGACAGTTGCAGCACCCGGGCGACGTTGAGGTAATCCTCCGGGATGCGGCGCACCCCTTCGGCGGTGTTGATGACCATCGGCCAGATCGAGCAGATAAAAATGGTCCAGCTGGAGGCGGGCTCCGCCTTCTGGAACAGCAGCAGGCCAATGGGCAGCCAGGCCAGCGGGCTGACCGGGCGCAGCAGGGCAATCAGCGGGGTGAACATGCGGGACATAAAGGTGAAGCGGCCAATCATAAAGCCCAGCGGAATGCCCACGATGGCCGCCAGACCAAAGCCGATGGCAACACGCTGCAGCGAGGCCAGCACGTTCCAGCCCACCCCCATGTCGTTTGGCCCGTCGCGATAGAAGGGATCGGCAAACAGGGTGAGAGCAGAATCCAGCGTGCTGAGCGGCGTTGGGAAGCCTTTGCTGTTGATGGCCGCCAGCTGCCAGGCAATCACCAGCAGCCCCAGGCCGAGCAGCGCCGGGATCAGGCGTTGCAGCAGGTCGTTAATCCGCCGGGCAAACGCCGGGGTGCGACGGCGCACCTGCACCGGCGGGAGAGCGATCACTTCACCGCTGACCGGCTCGGCGGGTGCGGCTTTGGTGTTAACTTTTTTCATATCAGGCCCCTGTACGGTGAATAGCGAAACTGTTGGCGTAACCCTTCGGATCGGTGCCGTTCCAGACGGTGCCGTCCATCAGGGTGCTGCTGCGCAGCGGCGAAGATGGCGCGCGAATGCCCCCTACTGCGGTGGCGGCGTCCTGCCAGACGTCGGTGCGGTTGATGCGCTGCGCGATGGCGGCGTAGTCAGGATCGGTTTTCAGCAGCCCCCAGCGGCGGAACTGGGTCAGGAACCACATCCCGTCGGAGTGCCACGGATAGCTCACCGCCCCGTCCTCAAAGAAACGGATCGGGTTGGCATCCTGCCAGCGGTGGCCGGTTCCGTTGTCGTACTCCCCCAACATGCGGCCGGTGAGGTACTGCTCCTTGGTGTTGAGCCAGGCGCGACGGGCCAGCAGCTGAGCGGTTTCTTCTTTGTTCTGCGGCGAGGCGTCGATCCAGCGCTGGGCCTCCAGCAGGGCGCTCACCAGCGCCCGGGCGGTGTTCGGATGCTGCCCGACCCACTCGCTGCGGGTGCCGAGCACTTTTTCCGGGTGTTCCGGCCAGATCGACTGCGAGGTGGCGGCGGTAAAGCCGATGCGATCGTTAATGGCGCGGGCGTTCCACGGCTCGCCGACGCAAAAGCCGACCATATTGCCGATGCGCATGTTCATCACCATCTGCGGCGGCGGCACCACCACGGTGCGCACATCGTCAAACGGGTTAATGCCTGCGCTCGCCAGCCAGTAGTAGAGCCACATGGCATGGGTGCCGGTGGGAAAGGTATGGGCGAAGGTATAGCTGCCCGGCGCCTGCCGGGCGATAAGCTTTTTCAGCCCCTCAACGTCGCGCACGCCCTGCTGGGCCAGATCGCTCGACAGGGTGATCGCCTGCCCGTTGCGGTTGAGGGTCATCAGGTTGGCCATCGGTTTGGGTTTACCGGCGATCCCCAGCTCCAGACCGTACAGCAGGCCATAGAGAATGTGCGCCGCGTCCAGCTCCCCGGCGACCAGCTTGTCGCGCACCGCCGCCCAGCTGGCCTCTTTAGTGGGCACCAGGGTGAAGCCGTATTTTTTATCGAAACCTTTATATGCCGCGATGGCCAGCGGCGCGCAGTCGGTCAGCGGAATAAAGCCGACGCGCACGGTATCGAGTTCCGGTTTATCGGAGCCTGCGGCCCACGCAGCCTGCATCACGCCCGGCAACATGAGCGCCCCGCCGGCCAGCGCGCTGGCCTGTAAAAAACGCCGTCTTGTCCATTCCACCATGTTCACTCCCGAAAAAAAGCCAAAAAAAAACGCCCGGCAGTGCCGGAGCACTGCAGGACGCCTTTATCCTTCGTCACGACCCACCGCCGTTGGCGCGTCGTTAAAATTGTTATGTTGATTAATGCAAGGGTGATGCCAGGTTTTAAACGCTTAAATGACGGGCCTTTTCTGCCTGCGGGTCAGGAAAACGCACCTCAACCATGCAGGCCTTGCCCAGCCAGGGTGCATTCACGGCTGCCAGAGGGCTTTGACCGTCAGCAGCGCCCGGGCGATATCCACCATCCTCTGGTTTTTATCCATCGCCATCTTGCGCAACTGGCACCAGGCCTGCTCCTCGCTCATCTGCTGATGGGTCATCAGCACGCTTTTGGCCTTGTCGATGATTTTGCGCTCCTCCAGGGTGTCGCGCATTGAGGCCAGCTGGCGGGAGAGCTGTTCGATCTCCTGCGCCTGCTGGCGCACCAGCGGCAGCAGGGGTTTCTGCGGGTAGAGCGCCAGCGGCTCATCCGTTTGCGGCTCGGCGGGCGGCTCGTCGTCGGCCCGGCTAATCAGCGACTCTACCGCCAGCATCAGATCGTCGATGAGCATCTCTTCCAGGGTGCGCAGATGTTCAAGGCGCTCGGTTTGCAGCGAGAACCAGTGCAGCGCCAGCACGCCTTGATCCGCAGCGGGTTGCCGGGTACAGGCCAGCCGCCGCAGCTGTTCAACTTCCGCTCCCGGCACGCTGAGTGTGAAGTGGTTATGCAGGCTGGCAGGCGTAAGGGAGAGGAAGACCTCAAAACAGGTTTGCTGCCCGTCGATCCGGTCCACCAGCGTCTGGCGCATTTCGTCGCTGAAAAAGCCCTGGGTAAAGCCAATCGCTCCCAGGGCCCTCTCCTGTCCTACCAGCTCTTTGCCCTGCATCAGGCTGTAAAGGGCGACAAATCTGCCCGCGATTTGCGGATCGTCAATGCTGTCATTAAGTTGCGGCACAATACTGAGCAGGTTACGCAGCATGCGGCCATAGCGCTCCATCGCCGTTGTCGCGGGCAGCGCGCAATCTGTAATTGCCTCGCGAAGCCCGGGAAGTTGCTCCAGGCTTTGCAGGGCGTTGGCGACCCGCTCGCACAGGGCACCGCTGGCCATCAGCGGCGTGCCGAGAGCCTGATGCAGCGCCTGCAGATAATCGTCCACCAGCGCGCGGCTGGCTTTACACTCCAGGGCGTACAGCGCCCCCTGTGAGCAGAGCCAGATGTTGGAGGCTCCGCGCTCGCACTGTAGCATGTGGGCAAGATGGCCGATCCGGCTGACCAGGGTGCCCAGCTGCGCCAGTTTGCACAGCTGCGCTTTCCGCAGCAGTCTGGCCTGCTGGTACCATTCAGTGGCGCCGGGTGGACGGCCCGTGTTTATCGTCATGCTTTCTCTCCCGGATCGATATCTAATGATGAGAGAAGCAATTTTCATGCCTTTTCATTGTTCAGGAGTCAAGATGCAGAAGATTGTGATTGTCGCCAACGGCGCGGCCTACGGCAGCGAATCCCTGTTTAACAGCCTGCGGCTGGCCATTGCCTTGCGCGAACAGGAGAGCGACCTGGATCTGCGCCTGTTTTTAATGTCCGATGCGGTGACCGCCGGACTGCGCGGCCAGAAGCCTGCGGAGGGCTATAACATTCAGCAGATGCTGGAGATCCTGACGGCGCAGAACGTGACGGTAAAACTGTGCAAAACCTGCACCGATGGCCGCGGCATCAGCGCCCTGCCGCTGATCGAGGGGGTCGAGATTGACACCCTGGTAGAGCTGGCGCAGTGGACGTTATCCGCCGATAAACTATTAACATTTTAATAATACTTTAACTTAAATATTTTTTTCTTATGAGCGCGGTTCCAGCATCAAGTTTGCCTGCCCGATGCCGATAGGCATTTAACAACAACACAGCAGGTATAACATTTATGTTCAGGTCAATTCGCGCTCGTATTATTGCGGCGACGGTCGGATGTCTGATCGCCGCGCTTGTACTGAATACCGTGATCAATTTCCAGGTCACGCGTCAGGATAATCAACAGTCGCAACGCTCCATGCTCGCCAGTACCAGCGCCAGCCACAGCATGGCGATTGCCGACTGGGTCAGCAGCAAGACAACCATCATCAACTCCCTGCAAAACGTTGCCCTGAGCGACGATCCGGTCCCGGTGTTTAAACAGCTGGCGCAGGCGGGCGGATTTATCAACGTCTATGCCGGATATGCCAGCAAAACCGCGAAGTTCTCCAATCCTGACGGCGTGCCCGCCGACTACGATCCGACGGTGCGCCCGTGGTATCAGCAGGCGGTGAAAGAGGATCGCGCCATTGTCACCGCGCCCTATGTGGATACCGGCACCAAAAAGCTGGTGGTGACCTTCGCCGTGCCGGTGAAAGAGAACGGCGAGTTAAAAGCCGTGCTGGCGGGCGACGTGGCGATGGACAGCGTGATCGCCAACGTGCGCGGCATTCATCCGACCCCGGCCAGCAGCGGGCTGCTGGTGGACAGCGATGGCTCGGTCATTGCCGCAAGCGATCCTGAGCTGACCCTGAAACCCTTTAAGGATGTCATCAGCGGCGTCGATCTGGCGGCGCTGAAGAACGGCAACAGCGCCGACGGCCAGTACAACGGCGTGGCAAAAACCTTCTCTGCGACCCCGATTGCCGGCACCCAATGGCAGCTGATTGTGGCGCTCGACAGCGATGACGCCACCTCGGGGATGCGCACCCTGCTGAAAGCCTCCTCCCTGTCGCTGGTGATCCTCGTGCTGCTCAGCGCGGTGGTGGTGCATTTCGTGATCGCCCGTCTGCTGAAACGCCTGTCGGAGATCCGCGATGCGATGCACGCCATTGCTAACGGCACCAACGATCTCTCCCAGCGCCTGCCGGAGAAAGGTGACGATGAGGTGGCGCAGATCGCCCATGCGTTCAACGCCTTCAGCGACAAGCTCTCGGTGGTGATGGTGCAGCTGCGCGACGCCAGCGCCTCGGTGAAAAACGCCGCTCAGGAGATTGCCGCCGGTAACCAGGATCTCTCTGGCCGTACCGAGCGGGCCGCCTCCAGCCTGCGTGAAACCGCCAGCGCCGTGGAGCAGATCACCGCCTCCGTCGCCCAGTCCACCGAATCTGCCGCCGTGGCGAACGAGCAGGCGGGCAAAGCCGCCGAGGCCGCGACGCGCGGTGGCAGCGTGGTATCGCAGGCGATCACCACCATGCAGTCCATTGAGGCCGCCTCGACCAAAATTGGCGACATCACCAGCGTGATTGACGGCATTGCCTTCCAGACCAACATTCTGGCGCTTAACGCCTCGGTCGAAGCGGCCCGCGCCGGTGAACAGGGTCGTGGCTTTGCGGTCGTGGCGGGGGAAGTGCGCAATCTCGCCAGCCGCAGCGCCCAGGCGGCAAAAGAGATCAAGAGCCTGATCGACTCTACCACCGACAGCGTGGCGACCGGGTCGCGCTACGTGCATCTCGCCGGACAGAGCATGGATGAGATCGTCACCAGCATTGGCAGCATGTCGGGGATCATGCGGGAGATCACTGTAGCCACCAGCGAGCAGATGAAAGGCATTCAGGAGATTAACCGCGCGGTGCTTAACCTGGACAGCATGGTGCAGCAAAACGCCGAGCTGGTGGTGGAGTCGGCCGCTGCGGCCAGCGCCCTGCAGGGTCAGGCAGGCGACCTCGCTGAAACCGCAGGCCATTTCCGCATTTAATGTTAAAGCAATGCCTGAAAGCCGCGTAAAGCGACGTCAGCTGAACCCTTTCAGGCATATTGTCATTTTTGTTTAAGGTTTATGCCATTTTTTGATCAAAATCAGCACCCCTGACCTTCCCCTTTGGTGTTATGCCATGAGTGAATTGTGAACAACATCACGCTCAGGATTGGCCGCAAGGAGAGCGTCGTTTTCAGATACGGGGTAATAAAATGGCACTGGTAAAAGCAAGTCTGAAGTTGTTTGGCGGGGATACGGTAGTGGTGCGCTGCTCAGAGCGTTGCCATATTCATCTGATGAGTAACAAAGCACCACGTAAAACGCAGGCGGATATTTTAAGCGTGCAGGACAGAGACAACGCCTGGCTCACGGTGCCCTACACCGGGACCTGGGAGGTACTCATCGACAGCCACAGCCAGTCCCTTGAGCACTCCATCAGCTACGTCGCAGCCTGATAACTAAGCCCGGTGGCGCAAGGTCACCGGGCGTTTTTTCAGGCAAAGCCCGGACGCAGTTGGCTGTCAGGCGAGGCGTTATCCAGCAAGGCCCGCACCCGCGACACCAGCTCATTCAGACAATCATCCTGCATACCCAGACGCGTTAACTCCTGATCGAGGGAGAAGAGGTACTGCGCGTTGGTGCCAAGCGGGCCGCTGGCGGCGGCAATCAGCGGGGCAATGACCTGCGCGCGGGTATCGGCTTCAAACAGCGGATGGCGCGGATCCATAATGAAGACCAGCGCATTAACGGTACGTCCGTCATCCAGTTCCAGCTTGCACCAGCTCGGCATATAGCAGCCAGTGATCATCTCGCGCTTCCACAGCAGCGCCAGCTCCTCTTCCAGGCTCGCATCCGGCAGGCGATAGGCCACCCCCGTGGTGCGTCCGCCCTCTTTCAGTGCAAGCATGCGCCCTGGCTGACAGGCGCTGCCGCGTCCGGCGGTCAGGCGCAAACAGAAGGCGCGATGCCAGCCCGGCAGCGTACCGGTTGCCGATTCGACAAACTCCAGCGCCGGGTTCCACATCAGGGAGCCGTAGCCAAACAGCCAGACCGGACCGTTGTCCGGACGGCAGGCAAGGGTTGCGGCCAGCGACGCCGCTCGCTGCTCGGCTGACCACAAAAGCGACTCTTCAATCGCACCGAAGGCCGTTTTACAGTCGGCCTTCATCAGAAAATCACGCGTTAACATATTGCACCTCCGCCACTGCCTGCTTCCATTCGCACACTTTTTTGAACCTTCCGGGTCCTTTTACTGCTCAATTAGAAAGCAGCTACCGTGACGATATGCAATAAATTCGCCGGGTGCAACAGAGCGGCGCGTCGAGAGCCTTAAAAGTCAAAGCGCAGGGTGCAAACTATTAAGCACAGCGCACTAAGCAACGGCTATTTCTTCTTGTGCCACTTATCATCCTCACCCTTTTCATAATCCTGCTTCACCGCCGCCCAGGCCACCTTGTGCGCGGTCTCTTCGCGGCTGTCATCGCCCCGACGGTCCTCTTTGTCTTTGTACTGATCCCAGGCGCTGTTAAAGGCTTCTTTGTAGATATCCTGCGCGTGGGCGGGCAGAACGTGCTGAACGTTATCCGGTAAATCACTTTTCGATTTGTATGGCATGGCAAGCCCCTCTTTTTAATCAATTACTAAGTGTGGTCCACAATGCCGGAGCCTTCCAGTTGAATTGATAATCGGATAATTCTATTGCTTAATTCACTGTTATTAAGAATATATTTAATAAAATCTTCTCATTATGAAGCTCTCACGTAAAAATGACGTGATACCGTAAAATTAAGTAAAAGATAACCAGAAATTAACGGTAATCTGTTAATTTAACGTCCTCTTTTTCTGTCTACAATAATAAGCACCTGCAACTCTGGAGATATACATGACAACAGCACACGAGGCGGTGAAAACCCGCCATAAGGAGACGTCTCTCATTTTCCCGGTGCTGGCCCTGGCCGTGCTGCTCTTCTGGGGAAGTAGTCAGTCGCTGCCAGTGGTCATCGGTATTAATTTGCTTGCCCTGGTGGGTATTCTGAGCAGCGCCTTTAGCGTTGTCCGCCATGCCGACGTGCTGGCCCACCGCCTGGGCGAACCCTACGGTTCCCTGATTTTAAGTCTTTCCGTCGTTATTCTTGAAGTGAGCCTTATTTCCGCTCTGATGGCGACCGGTGACGCCGCGCCAACGCTGATGCGCGATACGCTCTATTCCATCATTATGATTGTCACCGGCGGGCTGGTCGGCTTCTCGCTGCTGCTGGGCGGGCGCAAATTCGCCACCCAGTATCTGAACCTGTTTGGCATTAAGCAGTATCTGATCGCCCTCTTCCCGCTGGCGATTATCGTGCTGGTGTTCCCGATGGCACTGCCGGGGGCCAATTTTACTACCGGTCAGGCCCTGCTCGTGGCGCTGATTTCCGCGGCGATGTACGGCGTGTTTCTGCTCATCCAGACCAAAACGCACCAGAGCCTGTTCGTGTATGAGCATGAAGATGAGAGCGACGACGATGACCCGCACCACGGCAAGCCGTCCGCGCACAGCAGCCTGTGGCACACGGTCTGGCTGGTGGTGCATCTGATTGCGGTGATCGCGGTCACCAAGATGAATGCGAACCCGCTGGAAACCCTGCTGACCGAGATGAACGCGCCGGTGGCCTTTACCGGTTTCCTGGTGGCTCTGCTGATCCTCTCCCCGGAAGGGCTGGGGGCGTTGCGTGCGGTGCTGAACAACCAGGTGCAGCGCGCCATGAACCTGTTCTTTGGTTCAGTGCTGGCGACCATCTCCCTCACCGTGCCGGTGGTGACGCTGATCGCCTTCCTCACCGGGAACGAGCTGCAGTTCAGCCTCGGTGCACCGGAGATGATTGTGATGGTGGCGTCGCTGCTGCTGTGCCAGATTTCGTTTTCCACCGGGCGCACCAATGTGCTCAACGGTGCGGCGCACATGGCGTTGTTTGCGGCGTATTTGATGACGATATTTGCGTAGCCTGACGCCCGGCGGCGCTGCGCTTGCACGGGCCTACGGGTTTTGTAGGCCGGGTAAGCGCAGCGCCACCCGGCAAAATCACCCATAAAAAAACCCGCCGAAGCGGGTTTTTTTATTAGTTGCTGGTATCCAGCTCTTCAAAACTCTTAACCAGGTCGTCAATCGCTTTAATCTGCTTCAGGAACGGCTCCAGCTTATCCAGCGGCAGCGCGGATGGGCCGTCGCACTTAGCGTTGGCTGGGTCCGGGTGCGCTTCAATGAACAGGCCCGCCAGACCGGTCGCCATACCGGCACGCGCCAGTTCAGTCACCTGGGCACGACGGCCGCCGGATGCTGCGCCAAACGGGTCGCGGCACTGCAGGGCGTGGGTCACGTCGAAGATCACCGGCGACTGGTTAGAGACGTTTTTCATCACGCTGAAGCCCAGCATGTCGACCACCAGGTTGTCGTAACCGAAGTTAGCGCCACGGTCGCACAGAATAACTTTGTCGTTACCGCCTTCGATAAACTTATCGACGATGTTCCCCATCTGGCCTGGGCTTACGAACTGCGGTTTTTTCACGTTGATCACGGCACCGGTTTTCGCCATCGCTTCGACCAGGTCGGTCTGACGGGCGAGGAACGCGGGGAGCTGGATCACGTCGACAACGTCAGCGACAGGCTGCGCCTGGCTGGCTTCATGGACGTCGGTGATCACTTTTACGCCAAAAGTCTGCTTCAGCTCCTGGAAAATCTTCATCCCCTCTTCCAGGCCCGGGCCACGGTAAGAGTGAATGGAGGAGCGGTTGGCTTTGTCAAAAGAGGCTTTGAACACGTACGGAATGCCCAGCTTCTGGGTCACGGTCACGTAATGTTCGCAGATACGCATCGCGAGGTCGCGGGATTCCAGAACGTTCATGCCGCCGAACAGCACGAACGGCAGGTCGTTCGCCACGTTGATATCGCCAATGCTAACCACTTTTTGTTTCATAGGATCGCCTTATTCAGGGGTGAATCGGAATTAAGATTAATGCAGTGTAATCTGTTTGTGCGCGATGGAATTAATCTGCGCGCGGATCATTTCGCTGATCGGATCTTCCGGACACTGCTCAACAAAATAACTCAAATCATTCAGCGCAACGTGGTCGCACTCAAGCTGGACGTAGATCAGACCGCGGTCGCGGATCTCATACGGATCTTCCGGGTTAAACTGCAGCAGCACCTCACTGGCACGCAGCGCCAGCTCCATCTGCCGCTCTTCCATCAGCGCCGACTTCAGGGTGTCCAGCAGCTTGCGGATCACCTCGGCGTTATCCGCTTCATCCAGATCTTCGTTGTACAGCTCCGCCATCGGACTGATGTTGCCCTTCAGCCAGACATCCAGCGTATGGTCGTCGAGGGTCTCGCCATTGAACGGGTTGATTAACCACATTTCACCGTCGAGCCACTCGGCGCGCAGCAGCATCTGCGTCGGGAAGATGACCGGCACCAGCGGGATATCCAGACGGTGCGCCACCCATAATAAAATCGCCCCCAGGGAGACGGCGCTGCCCTGACGGTTTTTCAGTACCTGATCGAGCCACAGCGCGTCGGAGAGGCGATACACGCCGCGCGTATCGCAAAAGCCCCACTCGCCATAGAAAAGCTCAATCAGTTTTTCCAGTTGCCAGTCCTGAGGGCGCGCCTGATTAATCTCTTCACGCGCCAGACTCACCAGCTGCTCCAGCTCGTCATAGACATACTGCGAAATGAAATCATCGCGGATCAACTCTGATACCTTAATCATCCCATCGCACAGCGGCACTTTATTAAATTCGAAATCGGCCAAGGACCTCATGACTTACCCCAGTATCGGTATTCTTGTGGTGGCGAGTTTAATGATGATGTACAGCACCACCAGCCCCAGCAGAAAGGCAATAAACCCCACCTGCTGGCTGCGCGGACGATGACGCCCCAGCGCAATAAAACCCAAAACGATGTAGATGATAACGCCAAACAGCTTTTCAGTCAGCCATGAGCCTTCATCTGTAAATGGCAGATAACCCGTTATCCACATCAGACCCGCGCCGGAGAGAAACAGCACGGTGTCGATGCAGTGCGGCAGCACCCTCACCCAGCGCGCGTTGATCAGGGCATTACTGCTGTAACGCCACCAGTAACGCAGCGCAAAAAAACTGACGGTCAGGGTGACTGCCGTCAGATGCAGGGTGATGAGTAGAGAAAAGCTATTCATGCCATTTGCCAAGGGTCAGGCGCTCATTACCGCCATAGTCGCGACAGGTTTCAACCTGGGTAAAACCGGCCTGCCGGAAGAGGTTACGCACCGGATCGCCCTGCGTCCAGCCATGTTCCAGCAGCAGCCAGCCGCCGCTCACCAGATGTTGACGAGACTGGATGATAATATGGCTGAGATCCGCAAGGCCCTGATCCGCTGCAACCAGCGCGCTGCGCGGTTCAAAACGCACGTCGCCCTCGCCGAGGTGCGGATCGCATTCATCAATATAGGGCGGGTTGCTGACGATGGTCTCAAACTGCTGGTCAGCGAGGGCCGCAAACCAGCTGCTCTGTCGCACCGTCACGTTTTTAAGTCCCAGACGCTCAAGGTTACGCTGTGCCAGCGCCACCGCGTCGGGCATCACGTCCACCGCCGTCACCTGACAGTCAGGCCGCTCGCTGGCCAGCGCCAGAGCGATAGCTCCGGTGCCGGTGCCTAAATCGAGAATACGCGCGGGCGCGGCGGGCAATCTGGCCAGCGCCTGCTCCACCAGACATTCGGTGTCGGGACGGGGGATCAGCGTGGCGGCAGAGACATACAGCGGCAGCGACCAGAACTCACGCTCGCCCACCAGGTGCGCCACCGGCTCGCCGGTTTTACGCCGGGCCAGGAGAGCCTCAAGCTGCGCCTGCTGATCGGCGGTGAGCTCGGTTTCACCAAAGGCGAGAAGATAGGTGCGTGCTTTGCCGGTCACGTGCTCCAGCAGGATCTCCGCATCGCGACGGGGGCTTTCGCCGCCCGCCAGCGTCGTTATCGCCTGCTGTAACCAGTGCTGAAAATCCATTAATCCTGCTCTGCCAGCGCCGCCAGCTGATCGGCCTGGTACTCCTGCACGATAGGCTCGATCAGCGAATCCAGTTTGCCTTCCATGGTCTCATCCAGACGATAGAGGGTCAGGTTGATGCGGTGATCGGTCACGCGCCCCTGCGGGAAGTTGTAGGTACGGTTACGATCGCTGCGATCGCCGCTGCCCAACAGGTTACGACGGGTTGAGGCTTCCGCCTGCTGGCGTTTTGCCATCTCTGCGGCATGGATACGCGCACCCAGCACCGACAGCGCTTTGGCCTTGTTTTTGTGCTGGGAACGTTCGTCCTGACACTCCACCACAATGCCGGTTGGCAGGTGGGTAATTCGGATCGCGGAGTCGGTGGTGTTAACGTGCTGACCACCCGCGCCGGACGAGCGGAAGGTATCGATGCGCAGATCCGCCGGGTTGATATCCGGCAGTTCGGCTTCCGGCAATTCGGGCATGACCGCTACGGTGCAGGCGGAAGTATGGATACGGCCCTGTGACTCGGTGGCCGGTACGCGCTGAACGCGATGACCGCCGGACTCAAACTTCAGGCGACCGTACACCCCGTCGCCGCTGATTTTGGCGATCACTTCTTTATAGCCGCCGTGCTCGCCTTCGTTGGCGCTCATGATCTCCACGCGCCAGCGACGCGACTCGGCGTAGCGGCTGTACATGCGGAACAGATCCCCGGCAAACAGGGCCGCTTCATCCCCGCCGGTGCCGGCGCGGACTTCGACAAAGGCGTTACGCTCATCGTCCGGATCTTTTGGCAGCAACAGCACCTGAAGCTGCTGCTCCATCTCTTCCGAGCGGACTTTCGCTTCCTGCAACTCTTCCTGCGCCATCTCGCGCATTTCCGGGTCGTCGAGCATCATCTGCGCGGTTTCGATATCTTCCTGAACCTGTTGCCAGTCGGTAAAGCAGCGCGAAACATCGCTTAACTGTGCATATTCGCGCGACAGGGCGCGGAAACGTTCCTGGTCGGCAATGGTCGCGGCATCGCCGAGCAACGCCTGAACTTCTTCATGGCGCTCGTGCAGCGCTTCCAGTTTGGCGACGATAGAGGGCTTCATAGGCGTAAGTGCACCTTTTAATTATAAAATGGGTATGGCGCGCTATTCCAGCCCGAGGCTGTCGCGCAGAATGTTCAGGCGTTCGTCGTCCCCGTCACGGGCAGCCTGTTGAAGTGATTTGGTTGGGGCATGGATCAGACGGTTGGTCAGTTTCCATGCCAGTTCCTGCATGATGACCTGCGGATCGCCGCCCTGTTCCAGGGCCGCCATCGCTTTGGCAGTGAGTTCATTACGAACCTGTTCCGCCTGACCGCGGTATTCGCGAATGGTCTCGCTGACGCTTTGCGCGCGCAGCCAGGCCATAAATTCGCTGGTTTCCTGCTCGACAATCGTTTCGGCCTGCACCGCCGCCGCTTTACGCTGGGCGAGGTTGTGGGAAATGATGCTCTGCAGATCGTCCACGCTGTACAGATAGGCGTTCGCCAGCTTGCCGACTTCCGGTTCGACATCACGCGGTACGGCGATGTCCACCAGCAGCATCGGCTGGTTGCGGCGGGACTTAAGGGCGCGTTCTACCATGCCTTTGCCGATAATCGGCAGCGGGCTGGCGGTGGAGCTGATGATAATATCCGCCTCGTTCAGACGGGCGTCGATGTCGCTCAGGGCGATCACTTCCGCGCCCACCTCATCCGCCAGCGCCTGGGCGCGTTCACGGGTGCGGTTGGCGATAATCATCTTCTTCACTTTGTGCTCGCGCAGATGACGCGCGACCAGCTCAATGGTTTCACCCGCGCCGACCAGCAGCACGGAGACCGTCGAGAGGGATTCAAAGATTTGGCGCGCCAGAGTACAGGCGGCAAACGCAACGGAAACGGCACTGGCGCCAATGTCGGTTTCGGTTCGCACTCGCTTGGCGACGGAGAAGGATTTCTGGAACATGCGCTCCAGCTCGCTGGCCTTAAGATGGCCTTTTTGCGAGTCGGCAAAGGCTTTTTTAACCTGGCCGAGGATCTGCGGTTCACCCAGAACCAGCGAGTCAAGGCCGCTGGCCACGCGCATCAGGTGGCTGACCGCATCGTTATCCTGATGCCAGTACAGGCTGTTGCGCAGCTCTTCTTCGTTCAGATTGTGGTATTCGCATAACCAGCGGATCAGCGCTTCGTGCAGGTTATCCTGCTCTTCCACGCTGAGATAGAGCTCAGTACGGTTGCACGTCGACAGCACCACGCCCCCCTGCACCATTGGCTGGGCAAGCAGACTTTCCAGCGCCTGGTCGAGCGTGTCCGGCGAAAACGTGACGCGTTCTCGCAGTGAAACCGGGGCCGTTTTGTGGTTAATACCGAGTGCTAAAAGGGTCATATGAGCGGGAGTAGTACCAGCGTTAATAAGGTTAGCAGGCCGCATCATACAGGATGCGCGAGATCAATAAAAGAGACTGCCCCCTTTCGGAGTAATAGGTTATTAGTTGTTATTAACGGTTAAATTCAAGTTTTAAGACAACTTGAGCGTAGACGCTACCGCTACCGGACGCTAGCATTAAGCGATATAACTGCCACGTATCTCAAGGATTTGTCCTCATTATGACCAGACTGATTCGCCTGCTGCCCCTCGCCGCGCTGGTGCTTACCGCATGTTCCATTACGCCGCCCAAAGGGCCAGGCAAAAGCCCCGACTCGCCGCAGTGGCGTCAGCACCAGCAGGAGGTGCGCGGTTTAAGCCAGTACCAGACCCGCGGCGCCTTTGCTTATCTGTCGGATCAGCAGAAAGTGTACGCCCGCTTCTTCTGGCAGCAGACCGGCCAGGATCGCTATCGCCTGCTGCTGCTCAATCCGGTGGGGAGCACCGAGATGGAGCTGATTGCTCAGCCAGGCAGCGCGCAAATCACCGACAATAAAGGGCAGAAATATACCGGCACCGATGCCGAAGAGATGATCGGCAAGCTGACCGGAATGCCTATTCCGATCACCAGCCTGCGCCAGTGGATCCTCGGCCTGCCGGGCGACGCCACCGATTACAAACTCGACGACCAGTATCGTCTGAGCGAAGTAAACTACAGCCAGAACGGCAAAAACTGGCACGTGGTTTACGGCGGCTACGACAGCAACACCAAACCGGCTCTGCCGTCCAGCCTGGAACTGACCGAAGGCGGCCAGCGCATCAAGCTGAAGATGGATAACTGGATTGTCAAATGATGACCCACTGGCCTTCACCGGCAAAACTGAACCTGTTTTTATACATCACCGGCCAGCGGGCTGACGGCTATCACACCCTGCAGACGCTGTTTCAGTTTGTCGACTACGGCGACACGATTTCGATTGAACTCCGTCAGGATGGACAGATCCGTCTGCTCACCCCGGTGGAGGGCGTGGCCGATGAAGATAACCTGATCGTCCGCGCTGCCCGGCTGCTGATGGCTGCGGCGCAGCAGAGCGGACGCCTGCCTGCGGGCAGCGGCGCGGATATCAGCGTCGAGAAACGGCTGCCGATGGGCGGCGGGCTGGGCGGCGGGTCGTCAAATGCTGCCACCGTCCTGGTGGTGCTCAATCACCTGTGGGGCTGCGGACTTTCGGTGGATGAACTGGCCGCGCTCGGGCTGACGCTCGGAGCCGACGTGCCGGTGTTTGTCCGGGGGCATGCCGCCTTTGCCGAAGGGGTGGGCGAGATCCTCTCCCCGGCAGAACCTGCCGAAAAATGGTATCTGGTGGCCCACCCGGGTGTCAGCATCCCCACCCCGATTATCTTTAAGGATCCGGACCTTCCACGCGATACCCCGGCCCGGTCAATAGAAACGTTATTAAACTGTGAATTCAGCAACGATTGCGAGGTTATCGCAAGAAAACGTTTTCGCGAGGTTGATGTCGCGCTTTCCTGGCTGTTAGAATACGCGCCGTCGCGCCTGACTGGCACAGGAGCCTGTGTCTTTGCTGAATTTGATACGGAATCCGCCGCACGTCAGGTGCTCGAGCTGGCTCCAGAGTGGCTGCATGGTTTCGTAGCGCGTGGTATGAACATCTCCCCGCTACAGCAGGCCATTCTGGCGCAATCTGAGTTTCGGTGACAACGTCACCCTGTTCCAGACGTTGCATCGCGCTCTTTAATACACCGCCTGGATAGCGTTCGCCTGGCCCGCACAGTTTTCGGCGACACTATCCACCACTGGACGCATGCCTGAGGTTCTTCTCGTGCCTGATATGAAGCTTTTTGCTGGTAACGCCACCCCGGAACTAGCACAACGTATTGCCAACCGCCTGTACACTTCTCTTGGCGACGCCGCCGTAGGTCGCTTTAGCGATGGCGAAGTCAGCGTACAAATTAACGAAAATGTACGCGGTGGTGATATTTTCATCATCCAGTCCACCTGTGCTCCAACTAACGACAACCTGATGGAACTGGTTGTCATGGTCGATGCCCTGCGCCGTGCTTCCGCTGGCCGTATCACTGCTGTAATCCCTTACTTTGGCTATGCCCGTCAGGACCGTCGCGTCCGTTCCGCACGTGTGCCAATTACCGCAAAAGTTGTTGCTGACTTCCTCTCAAGCGTAGGCGTTGACCGTGTTCTGACGGTTGACCTGCATGCCGAGCAGATCCAGGGCTTCTTTGATGTTCCGGTTGATAACGTATTCGGCAGCCCAATCCTGCTGGAAGACATGCTGCAGCTGAACCTGGACAACCCGATTGTGGTTTCTCCGGACATCGGCGGCGTGGTTCGCGCTCGCGCTATCGCCAAACTGCTGAATGACACCGACATGGCGATCATCGACAAACGCCGTCCACGCGCTAACGTTTCTCAGGTGATGCACATCATCGGTGACGTCGCTGGCCGTGACTGCGTGCTGGTTGACGACATGATCGACACCGGCGGCACTCTGTGCAAAGCCGCCGAAGCGCTAAAAGAGCGTGGTGCTAAACGCGTGTTCGCCTACGCAACTCACCCGATCTTCTCCGGCAATGCTGTAAACAACCTGCGCAACTCCGTCATTGACGAAGTTGTCGTCTGCGACACCATCCCACTGAGCGACGAAATCAAAGCGCTGCCAAACGTGCGTACTTTGACTCTGTCCGGGATGCTGGCCGAAGCGATTCGTCGTATCAGCAACGAAGAATCCATCTCTGCGATGTTCGAACACTAATCGGCCGCAGTCTGAAAACCCGCTACGGCGGGTTTTTTTGTCTGTAGCATTTATTTGTATGATTAATGCCTCCTTCACCTGCCATTGATATGACAGATGATGCGCAACTGGATAATGATTGTGAAAAACGCTTCCTCTCATGTTCTTCCCTTCCGCGCCCTCATCGACGCCTGCTGGAAAGAGAAATACACTCTGTCGCGGTTTACCCGTGACCTGATCGCCGGGATTACGGTCGGCATTATTGCGATTCCGCTGGCGATGGCGCTGGCTATTGGCAGCGGCGTGGCGCCGCAGTATGGCCTGTACACCGCCGCCGTTGCCGGGATTGTCATTGCCCTGACCGGCGGGTCACGCTTTAGCGTCTCCGGGCCGACCGCAGCCTTCGTGGTGATCCTCTATCCGGTTTCTCAGCAGTTCGGCCTTGCCGGTTTGCTGGTGGCGACCCTGATGTCCGGGGTATTTTTGATTCTGTTCGGCCTGGCGCGCTTTGGCAGGCTGATTGAGTACATCCCGCTTTCCGTCACCCTCGGCTTTACCTCCGGGATCGGCATTACCATCGGGACCATGCAGATCAAGGATTTCCTTGGCCTGCAGATGGCCCACGTACCGGAACACTACCTGCAAAAAGTGGGGGCGCTGGTGATGGCGCTGCCGACCGCCAACCCCGGCGATGCCGCGATCGGCGTGGTGACGCTGGGCACGCTGATCCTCTGGCCGCGGCTGGGCATCCGCCTGCCGGGCCACCTGCCCGCCCTGCTGCTGGGCTGCGCGGTGATGGGGGTGGTCAACCTGCTGGGCGGCCATGTCGCGACGATTGGCTCACAGTTCCACTATGTTCTGGCCGATGGTTCGCAGGGTAATGGCATCCCGCAGCTTCTGCCCCAGCTGGTACTGCCATGGGACATGCCCGGCTCCAGCTTCACCTTAAGCTGGGACTCCCTGCGTGCCCTGCTGCCTGCCGCTTTTTCTATGGCGATGCTGGGGGCGATTGAGTCTCTGCTCTGCGCCGTGGTGCTGGACGGGATGACCGGCACCAAACATAAAGCCAACAGCGAACTGGTCGGTCAGGGGCTGGGCAACATCATCGCGCCGTTCTTCGGCGGGATCACCGCCACGGCGGCCATCGCCCGCTCGGCAGCCAACGTGCGTGCGGGTGCCACCTCGCCGGTCTCGGCGGTGATCCACTCGATACTGGTGATCCTCGCCCTGCTGGTGCTGGCGCCGCTACTCTCCTGGCTGCCGCTATCCGCGATGGCCGCCCTGCTGCTAATGGTGGCATGGAACATGAGCGAGGCGCATAAAGTGGTCAACCTGCTCCGTCGCGCGCCGAAGGACGACATCATCGTGATGCTGATCTGCATGTCGCTGACGGTGCTGTTTGATATGGTGATTGCGATAAGCGTCGGGATTGTGCTGGCATCGCTGCTGTTTATGCGCCGTATCGCCCGCATGACCCGTCTGGCGACAGTGAACGTTACGGTGCCGGATGACGTGCTGGTGCTGCGGGTGATCGGCCCGCTGTTCTTTGCCGCCGCCGAAGGGCTGTTCAGCGAACTGGAGTCGCGCATCGCGGGCAAACGCATCGTGGTGCTGAAGTGGGATGCGGTGCCGGTACTGGATGCCGGCGGGCTGGACGCCTTCCAGCGTTTTGTGCAACGTCTGCCGGAAGGCTGCGAACTGCGGGTCACCAATCTCGAGTTCCAGCCCCTGCGCACGATGGCGCGCGCAGGGGTTCAACCCATTGCGGGTCGTCTGGCGTTCTATCCGGATCGCGACGCTGCGTTAGCGGATCTGTGACATCCTCCGCTGCATCATGATCCCGATCGCCTGCTGGAGCCACTCAAGCACGGCAGGCGTCATCCAGGTTCCCTTCATCAGATGCGGCTCCTGCTGCATCGCAAGGCGGAATTTTTGCTGAGTAACTGGATGCGTCCCGGCGTAAGACTGGAACAGCTCCAGCCAGTTTTCTGCCAGCCGCTGGGCTTCCGGGCTATCTGCACTCACGCCGTCCCGGCTCGCCTGATGCAGTTTTGCCACCAGCGCCGGCCACTCCATCATGCGATCAAAATAGTGCGCGCGGGTAAACGCCATCTCCTCGGGTGTCAGGTAGCGCGCCCAGATTGCCAGCTTGCTCTCGGCAAACGCCCGGGTGATGAAATCCAGAATTTCAGCGTTGATCCCCGTCTGCTCGCGCATCTGTGGCTCCACGCTGTGCATCTCATTCAGCCGGGTCAGGAAGGCCGGATTGCTCGCGGTATCCTGCTCAAGCTGCGTCATCCAGCGCGTCGCCAGATCGGTGGCGCGCGGGTCGGCAACGTCCACCTTTTCCGCCAGCAGGCTTTGCACTTCCGCCACCAGCCCGGCCCAGATCCCGGCCAGGGCGTCACTCTGCTGCGCAAAGGGTAATGCCTGTAACTCTTCTTTACTGAACCAGCGATCGTACATCGTCATTAACTCCAGCGTCTGTAACCAGGATTCCAGATCGGGCTCTGCCCCTGCGGCCATCGCGCCACGCAGGCCCATCAGCTGTTCGCGCAGCGTCTGTATGCCGCGCAGCTGTTTATCCAGCAGGGCGATTTGCACACTCAGTACGTCCACCATGGAGCGGGGATCCCGATCGAGAATCTCTTTGATTTCGGCAAGTTCCAGCCCCGCTTTGGCCAGCACCTGGATTCGGTGCAGCCGCTGTACATCCGCGAGGGTATAAAGACGGTAACCTGCCGCACTTCTGGCGGAGGGAAGCAGCAAGCCGGTTTGCTCATAGTGGTGCAACGTGCGAACGGTGATCCCCGCTCTCTTCGCCAACAGGCCAACCTGGATTAACATTGCTGCTCCTTTTATCTCGCCATCACGGTCACTCTGGGGGCTTACGTTACGTGAGGGTCAAGGAAAAAGGCAAAAAAAAACGGCTTCCGAAGAAACCGCTTTTCGCGCTGTCGCAGGTTAACTGTGCTTATGCTGATCGCGACGGCAGCGTTTATCGTAGTGGCGCACCCACCAGTATCTGTCGCAAACCTGCTCGTGGCCGCTGACGCGAGCCCCCGCGAGCCACAGCACCGCACCCAGGAAGATGCTGAGCACCGCGCCATGCGCGAAGTATTGCGGCAGGTCAAGTTGCGGAAGCTGGTTTAAAATGGAATAACCGACGCCGACAACCATGACGACTAATCCCAACCCCATCAGCACGTTACCGAGTAGCGAAGCGTTTTTGCGTTTCATATGTCACCTCCGGAACTTTGGGTTGTCAGGGAATAATCTCCCCAATCCTTGTGTGTAAAGTATAGACAACACCCTTTTTGCGGAGTGCGTGAGCGATCACAAATACGTACTTCAGTGCAACAAAACTTTACAAATAAGCCTTTGAGTAGCATGAAATTCTAATGGTTCAAAGGCGGTATTATTCAGCTTTTACGCGTCGGCACGCAGAATTTTGTCAACCGACGCGGCAGACAGTACACTACGCGCCAGTCTTAGCACTTTCAGGAACAAAAACGTGACGATTAAACTGATTGTCGGCCTGGCCAACCCCGGCGCGGAATATGCGGCCACCCGCCATAATGCGGGCGCATGGTATGTCGATCTGTTGGCCGAGCGGTTGCGCGCTCCCCTGCGTGAAGAACCTAAATTCTACGGGTTTACCTCACGCATTAACCTGGCCGGAGCCGATGTGCGTCTGCTGGTGCCGACCACGTTTATGAATTTAAGCGGTAAGGCCGTTGCCGCGATGGCGACCTTTTATCGCATCAACCCGGATGAAATCCTGGTAGCGCACGACGAACTGGATCTGCCGCCGGGCGTGGCTAAATTCAAACTGGGCGGCGGCCACGGTGGGCATAACGGCCTGAAAGACATCATCAGCAAACTGGGCAATAACCCCAACTTCCACCGCTTACGCGTGGGTATTGGCCATCCGGGCGATAAAAACAAAGTTGTTGGTTTTGTCCTCGGTAAACCCCCGGTTTCCGAGCAGAAACTGATCGACGAAGCGGTAGACGAAGCGGCGCGTTGCACCGAGATCTGGCTGCAGGATGGCTTAACCAAAGCCACTAACCGTCTTCACGCTTTCAAAGCGCAATAACCGGCGCGAAATGCCTTTTTTGCCCCGCAGGCTGCGGGTTACGTGTATAATAGGCGTAGTTTTTTACTTTTCTTCGACTCGTTAATGTCAACGCGTTGAATATCAAGATATTAAGGTGATTCAGAAATGGGATTCAAATGCGGTATCGTTGGTCTGCCTAACGTTGGCAAATCCACCCTGTTTAACGCGCTGACTAAAGCGGGCATCGAAGCGGCGAACTTCCCGTTCTGTACCATCGAGCCAAACACCGGTGTCGTACCCATGCCCGATCCGCGTCTGGATCAGCTTGCCGAGATCGTAAAACCGCAGCGTATTCTGCCGACCACCATGGAGTTTGTGGACATCGCAGGCCTGGTAAAAGGCGCATCCAAAGGTGAAGGCCTGGGTAACCAGTTCCTGACCAACATCCGTGAAACCGAAGCGATCGGCCACGTTGTGCGCTGCTTCGAGAACGACAACATCATCCACGTGAACAACAAAGTGGATCCGGCTGACGATATTGAAGTTATCAACACCGAGCTGGCGCTGTCTGACCTCGACACCTGCGAGCGCGCCCTGCACCGCGTGCAGAAGAAAGCCAAAGGCGGCGATAAAGACGCGAAAGCTGAACAGGCTGCGCTGGAAAAATGTCTGCCACAGCTCGAAAACGCAGGCATGCTGCGCGCGCTGAAAAACCTGACTGAAGAAGACAAAGCGGCGATCAAATACCTGAGCTTCCTGACCCTGAAGCCAACCATGTATATCGCCAACGTCAACGAAGACGGTTTTGAAAACAACCCATACCTCGACAAAGTACGCGAAATCGCGGCGGCGGAAGGTTCTGTTGTGGTGGCAGTGTGTGCTGCTGTCGAGTCTGATATTGCCGAACTGGACGATGCCGACCGTGAAGAGTTCATGGCCGAACTGGGTCTGGAAGAGCCGGGCCTGAACCGTGTGATCCGCGCCGGTTATGAGCTGCTGAACCTGCAGACCTACTTCACCGCGGGCGTAAAAGAAGTGCGTGCATGGACCATCCCTGTCGGTGCGACCGCTCCACAGGCTGCGGGCAAGATCCACACCGACTTTGAGAAAGGCTTTATCCGTGCCCAGACTATCGCGTTTGAAGACTTCATCACCTACAAAGGTGAGCAAGGCGCGAAAGAAGCCGGCAAGATGCGTGCAGAAGGGAAAGACTACATCGTTAAAGATGGCGATGTGATGAACTTCCTGTTTAACGTCTAATTCGTTTCTGTTGTCTCATGCGATCTCAGCGAATCGCATGAAGACTGAAAAAACCCATAAAATCCACGCACTTGCGTGGATTTTCCTTTTCATAATGTCTCAACTCGTCTCATAGCAGCGCAGTCAAAAATGAGTACAGACATGAGTACAATCAGTTTTCATCTTCATTTTAGGTGAGTACAATAGCGGTCTAAGAAATAGACAAGGACTCGCTATGCTCACTGATACGCAATGCCGCACTGCTAAGCCGAAAGAAAAACTCTATCGACTCAATGACTTCAATGGTCTCTACCTCGAAGTAAAACCCAACGGCAAAAAGGCATGGCGCTATCGGTTTAAACTCAACGGCAAATCCAGCATGTTCGCGTTGGGTGAATACCCAACAGTCAAACTTGCCGAAGCTCGGGAGAAATGTGTTGTGGTCAACTAAAACTGGCCACCGCGTTAGAGTTTTTCCAGTATCGGTTTTCTGATTCGTTTGGTGGTAACCCACCATTATATTCGTGCGGTCTTAGTGCGCTGTAATATCCAACGATATAGTCCGTTATTGCGTGAGCTGCATCGCTGAAGCTTACATAGCCCGTCGCTGGCACCCATTCGTTCTTCAGACTCCTGAAGAAGCGCTCCATTGGGCTGTTATCCCAGCAGTTTCCACGCCGACTCATACTCTGCCTGATCCGGTATCGCCACAGTAACTGCCGGAACTGCCTGCTCGTATAATGACTGCCTTGATCGCTGTGGAACATCACCCCGACGGGCTTACCACGGGTTTCCCATGCCATTTCCAGTGCTTTCATGGTAAGCCTGCTGTCCGGCGAGAACGACATGGCCCAGCCCACTGGTTTTCTTGCGAACAGGTCGAGAACAACGGCGAGGTACGCCCAGCGCTTACCCGTCCAGATATAGGTCACATCACCGCACCACACCTGATTTGGTTCCGTTACGGCGAACTGTCGCTCAAGATGATTCGGGATAGCAACGTGCTCATGACCGCCACGCTTATACCGGTGAGTCGGCTGCTGGCAACTGACCAGCCCCAGCTCTTTCATGAGTCTGCCAGCAAGCCAGCGCCCCATCTGGTAGCCTCTCTGGGTTGCCATTGTGGCGATGCTTCTTGCTCCGGCAGAGCCGTGGCTGATGCCATGCAGTTCAAGTACCTGGCTGCGTAATACAGCCCGTCTGCCGTCTGGCTTTTCAGGACGGTTTTCCAGTATTTGTAGCTGCTGCGATGGACCCCGAACACATGGCAGAGAGTGGCCACAGGATAACGCGCCCTGAGTTTCCCGATTATCGAGAACTGTTCAGGGAGTCTGACATCAAGAGCGCGGTAGCCTTTTTTAATATTTCATTTTCCATTTCAATACGTTGTAGCTTTTTCCTGAGCTCACGGATTTCAATTTGTTCCGGGGTAATGGGGGAGGCTTTTGGTGTTTTTCCCTGCCGCTCATCACGTAATTGTTTCACCCATCGCGTCATTGTGGAAAGGCCGACATCCATAGCGCTGGCTGCATCTGCCACGGTGTAATTCTGGTCAACGACCAGTTGAGCGGATTCGCGTTTAAACTCTGCGCTGAAATTTCTTTTTTTCATTATGGCACCTGTGTTGTTCTGAGGTGAGCATATCACCTCTGTTCAGGTGGCCAAATTCAGTAAACCACTTCAATGTTCGGGGATCTGCCACCAGAGAGCATTGGCTGGCTTCTGGTAGATGAAGCGGGCCAGGCCGTTCCTCAGGCAGCAGTTGGAGCTATCATGCGGGCAAAGCGCTCCATCGTGGTAGGTGACCCGTTGCAAATCCCACCTGTAGTTTCACTTCCTGAAAAGCTGAACGCCGAAATCTGCAAGTTCTTTGACATTGACCAAGTCGAATGGTCTGCCCCCGCAGCATCTACGCAGACCCTTGCTGATCAGGCATCGCGCTTCAAATCCACCTTCGTCATGGACGTAGGTGATCGAGAAGTCGGGCTGCCACTTCTCGTTCACAGGCGTTGCCAGAACCCAATGTTCGACGTTTCTAACTCCATCGCGTATGCCAAGCAAATGGTCCATGCTGTCGGGCCTAAAAGACCTGGATCTATCGGCTTGGCATTGGGAAGATCTCGCTGGGTGGATATCAATGGCGATGCTGAGACGAAGTGGTGTCCCGATGAGGGCGAAGCGGTTGTACGAATGCTAAAAGAGCTGGCAGCATCGGGCACTACAAATCCAGACGTATTTATCATTACACCATTCAAGATCATAGAGCAGAACATGCGTCGGCGTCTCGACAGAGAAACCGACCTGCTGCGAACGTTCGGCGTAAAGCTGGATGAATGGTGCCGTGATCGTGTAGGCACAATCCACACGTTCCAGGGCCGAGAGGCGGACACGGTAATCCTGTTGCTGGGTGCGCCGAAAGCGAGTCAGCAAAGGGCGCGTCAGTGGGCGGCAAGCCCGCCAAACATAATCAATGTAGCCGTCTCACGCGCCAAGCAAAACCTGTATGTGGTCGGCTCGGCTGCTGCATGGGCAGGGGCGGGAACTAGTCTTCAGGTCCTGCATCGTCAATTGGCACAATCAGCCTGACAATCTCCGAGGTGGCCCTCATTGTTGAGGGCTCATCGCGACTCATTTTTGGCTTACTTCAGTAATGGGCTGGCCTCTAAATGACTTTGTTGAATAAATCGAACTTTTGCTGAGTTGAAGGATCAGATCACGCATCTTCCCGACAACGCAGACCGTTCCGTGGCAAAGCAAAAGTTCAAAATCACCAACTGGCCCACCTACAATAAAGCCCTCATCAACCGTGGCTCCATAACTTTCTGGCTGGATGATGAAGCTATTCAGGCCTGGTATGAGTCGGCAACGCCTTCATCACGGGGAAGACCTCAGCGCTATTCTGATCTCGCCATCACCACCGTTCTGGTCATTAAACGCGTGTTCAGGTTGACCCTGCGGGCTGCACAGGGTTTTATTGATTCCATTTTTACACTGATGAATGTTCCGTTGCGCTGCCCGGATTACACCAGTGTCAGCAAGCGCGCAAAGTCGGTTAATGTCAGTTTCAAAACGTTCACCCGGGGTGAAATCGCGCATCTGGTGATTGATTCCACCGGGCTGAAGGTCTTTGGTGAAGGCGAATGGAAAGTCAAAAAACACGGCAAAGAACGCCGTCGTATATGGCGAAAGTTGCATCTGGCAGTTGACAGCAAAACACATGAAATCATCTGTGCAGACCTGTCGCTGAACAATGTGACGGACTCAGAAGCCTTCCCGGGTCTTATCCGGCAGACTCACAGAAAAATCAGGGCAGCATCGGCAGACGGCGCTTACGACACCCGGCTCTGTCACGATGAACTGCGGCGTAAGAAAATCAGCGCGCTTATCCCTCCCCGAAAAGGTGCGGGTTACTGGCCCGGTGAATATGCAGACCGTAACCGTGCAGTGGCTAATCAGCGAATGACCGGGAGTAATGCGCGTAAGCGTTAAGTGAGCGCCGTATTGACGGCTATTTATTGGTGAGATCTACGTTCCATGGCAGCAGTTCGGCCACTTTGTTGATGGGCCACTCCGGCAATACGCTCAGGATATGGCGAAGGTAACCCTCTGGATCGATACCGTTCAGCCTGCACGTTCCGATCAGACCATACAGCAGGGCACCACGTTCACCACCATGATCACTGCCGAAGAAGATGTAGTTTTTCTTGCCCAGACAGACCGCTCGTAGCGCTCGCTCAGCAGCGTTATTATCCGGCTCTGCCAGACCATCATCGCAGTAGTAACACAGGGCATCCCACTGGTTCAGTGCATAAGCGAACGCCTCGCCTAACCGGGATTTTTTCGACAGAGTGGCACTTTTCTCCACCAACCAGTCATGCAGGGATATCAGCAACGGTTTACTTCGGGACCGTCTGGCGGCCAGCCGCTGAGATGCCGGAAGGCCGCGTATTTCCTCTTCTATCGCGTATAACTCACTGATGCGCTTCAGAGCCTCCTCTGCTGTGGCCGTCCGGGTGCTGATATAGACGTCATGGATTTTGCGCCGCGCATGAGCCCAGCATGCCGCTTCTGTCAACGGGCCACCTTCACGCTCTGCGCTGAACAACCTGTCGTACCCTGCGAAGGCATCTGCCTGCAGCACGCCATGATAGTGCCGAAGATGTTGCTGAGGGTGTTTCCCCTGTCGGTCCGGTGAGAAGGCGAACCATGCCGCTGGCGGATCTGATGAACCCGCGCTTCTGTTATCACGGACATATGTCCAGATACGCCCGGTTTTCGTCTTCTTTCTGCCCGGCGCCAGCACGGGCACCGGAGTGTCATCCGTATGCAGTTTGCGGCAGTCCATCACGTAGTGGTAGAGGGCTTCATCCAGCGGGGCCATTAACCGGCAGCACGCATCCACCCAGTTGGAGAGCAGCGCACGACTCAGATCCACACCCTGACGGGCAAAGATTTCGCACTGGCGATACAGCGGCAGGTGTTCACAGTATTTGGCCGTTAACACGCGGGCCAGCAGACCCGGCCCGGCGATGCCCCGGTCGATAGGACGTGAGGGCGCTGGCGCTTCAACGACGCAGTCGCATCGGGTACAGGCCTTTTCACTCTGACCGTGCGGATCACTTTCAGGGCGCTGGAGACCAGCTCCAGTTGCTCCGCGCTGACTTCGCTGAGATAGGCCATATCACTACCGCAACCAGGACAGCTGGTTTCAGCTGGCTCCAGTCTGTTTATTTCGCGGGGAAGATGTTCCGGTAACGGGCGACGATGACGGGACTGGCGCAACTGACGCGGAACCTGCTGATCATTGTCCCGGCCGTTGTAACGATCGCTTTGCTGCTCCTGCTGTTTCAGCAGGGCTTCGGCTTCTTCGACCTGCCGGCGTAGCTTTTCTGAACGGGTACCGAACAGCATTCGGCGCAGTTTTTCTATCTGAGCCCGCAGATGTTCTATTTCACGCTCTTCGTTCTCTATTTTCTCTTCTGCGCGGGCCAGCGCCGAACGCAGGAACGACTCAGTCTCAGCAACGAGACTGAGCTGGCTGTCTTTCTGGCGAAGCGCGTCTTCCAGCGCAGCGATACGGGCGAGATAGTCCTGACTCATGACCCCATTTATAATGCGGTCATGCGCTTTTTACAACATCGTCAGTGAGTTAAGGCGTGCAGTTTTAGGTTGCCGCCAGTCCAGCTTATCGAGGAGCATGGCGAGTTGTGAGCGGGTGATGGCGATTTTGCCGTCGCGTACAGCAGGCCAGACGAACTGTCCCTCTTCCAGACGTTTGGTAAACAGACACAGACCGTCAGCATCAGCCCAGAGGATCCTCACGGTGTCACCTTTACGACCACGGAAGATAAACAGGTGGCCGGAGAACGGATTGTCATCAAGAACATGCTGGACCAGTTCGCCCAGACCATTGAAGGACTTACGCATATCGGTGACCCCGGCAACCAGCCAGATACGAGTGCCTGACGGTAAGGGTATCATCGGCTCCTCCCGCTCAGCTCGCGGATCAGCGTTTTCAGAAGTGCAGGTGATAAATCCCCGGACAGACGCAGGCTGGCACCGCCGACAGTCACCTCGCATGTCATGGCCTCGCGGCAGGCTGGAGCGGCGGATTCATAGTGCGGCTCAGCATGGTGTGACAGGACCATATCAGGCAAGACAACGGGGATAACAGAGTCTTGCTCTCTGATTGACCGTTGTATTTCATCGGGCAGAAGATGTCTGTAACGCTGGCGCCAGGTAAACAGCAGATTGTCATTAATTCCATTATCCCGCGCCAACCGGGCAACACAGGCTCCAGGCTGATATGACTTTTCGACGAGAGCCAGCTTAAAGTCCATTGAGTAGGACGCCCGCGCCCTGCGGGGCTGAAGAGTGTTTGACATTGATAGAGTCCATTAACGTTAATAAGAGGACTCTATCATCGTCAATCGTTAGTAATCGCAACAGGCGGCAGTGGCTTGACGCTTACTAATGCGCGGTGGAAATGGACAACAGATTACAACCGTCGCTCGATAGCGGAAACGGCGATGTACCGGGTAAAACAGCTGTTCGGGGGTTCACTGACGCTGCGTGACTACGATGGTCAGGTTGCGGAGGCTATGGCCCTGGTACGAGCGCTGAACAAAATGACGAAAGCAGGTATGCCTGAAAGCGTGCGTATTGCCTGAAAACACAACCCGCTACGGGGGAGACTTACCCGAAATCTGATTTATTCAACAAAGCCCCTCTAAATGTCAAAAGCTGACATTGCTCACATAATAGTCAAGTAGTCACTTTTCACCGCCCATCCAAGCTTGATAATTCTTACCGCTCCCCTTATATCCACACTGAGGAATAACCTCTGACATGGCTAAGGAGTACGATTATGGGGCTTAAACCTGGTCCAAAACCAATTGCAAAATCAACAGGAAAACCCGATCAACGCAGACGTGATAATAAGGATACACCCGGTAATACCCCAGGACTGAAACCAAGCAAATCAACTGGGAAGTAATCGTTCAAGGGTATGGAGAATTCATCTATACCCTTATCTCATTAAATCTGTCTGCTCTAGCCCTTTTGTGCCAAAAGCGGAAGAATTTAACATTGAGATAAATTTCAAAAAATCAAAGCGATTGTCTTACAGTTCTATTATTAAAAGGCTTATTCACAAGCCAAAAATAACTATCCGCTGCCTGCCAATGCTTAAGTGTAAATATATTGGCAATAAAATAATGACATAACTAAAAACAATCTTATTAGCTCAGATTAATACTTTTCGGGATAAGGCTCTTAAGAGTTTAATAAATGACAAGGGAATGAGTTACTTGCCATTTATTAATTTAAGGATGATTATTTCTTACGACTCTCATAGAAGTTAATTAATTCATTAACTTCGTCCTTACGAGGAAGGAGTTCTATTAATGGATTATCCTTAAGATATTGTATTGCATATCTAAAGCCACCATCATTTTTATCCATCATTTTGTTTATGTGCCTCGAGTTATTATTATAATTCCGGATGGATTCTAGGCTACTTTCAAAGAAGCTCAGCGCATATATTTTATCATTATTTATAGATAGAGCCCTTGCAGACAACTGCGCTAATACTAATGTGGCACTGTAATAAGTTTGATTTTTAAACTCGGCACTATCGAGTCTTACTTTGCTTGCATAACTCATTCCTTCGACGAGGTCATCAATTGTGTGTGCCGATATTAATTCTGACTTAGCCCTTTGTAACCAGTAGTGCATATCTTCACGATAGGTATGTGCAATTTCCTTATATATGTCCCTGATAAATTTATGGACATTTTTTCCATTCCCAAGTTCATTTAGTTTATCAAAGCTTATAAGGTTCCTTGATGCTGCAAGAAATCCTTTTGACGCAAGAGATATTATTAAATCAGATACTGTTTTATAAGATGCAGGATTCTTATCAATATAATCACTGATAACTCTTAAAAGCCAGGATGGTGAATTGCAGATTATAACTCCACTTGGATCTGTGTTAGTTGACTCCAATTCAAATAATCTATCATTTTGCGAAATAAAATTCTGAATATCAAAATATTTATTGTGACTGTTGATATGACCATATGTGGCTTTATTAAAAGCTGCAATTAAAATCAAAACAAACATTGAATCTTCATCAAATTGCTTATTAAATAAATTAGAACCACTTAGTCTATTTTTATACTCGCTATAGTATCGATAAGCAAAATTCAACAACGTTTCTGAAGATTTATAAAGTGGTAGCCCCTCAAAAGAAAGCTTATCATTGAGAAAGTTACCTTCTTCATTAATCAAGTTATTTTTAATCTGAATTTCGGTATGTAATATCTTTTTATCCTTTAACTTGAATCTATATAACTCTGCGTCACCAAAACTCGAGCATAAAACAACTTTGTTACTAGGATGCACCCTTGTGGTTAAAATTTCATCAATGCTTTGTGCATTAAAGAAATTAGAGTCGAAAACGAATATATGATTCTCGAATTTTATCAATGAGTTTTTAATGGAAGGATCGAATGTGTCAGTCGAAGAGTAATAAGAGGCATTATATTCTTTTTTTGCCTCAATAATTTGAAATAAAAGTACAGATTTTCCGCTGAAGCGTCGACCTGTAATTAGGATATAGTCATGATTACGTAGTGCTTTAATTGCATCATCACAGACATCTCGTTGAGAAAAAGTTATAGAATTTCGCAGGATTCTTTTATTATCCACTATTTTAGTTACAGGGCCTCCATTAGCGAATAAATTTATAGCCTCTTCTTTCATTAACTTGGAGTCATCGAGTTCGAAACTTCTTGTGGGGGATTTTCGCTCAACATTCTGAAGTGTGTTATTTAACCATTGATATATCTGATCGTAAGTGTCAAAGGTAATTACTTTTTCGATGCCGTACTCCGAAAGAGCTATTTTTTCTTCTAAATTTAAATATCCTTTCTTCAAATAAATTGATTTCTTAAATGGTGTGCTTCTTGATAAATGCATTAAATCAAGCTCTCCATCAAGACTGCAACCTATGAAAAGGAAAGCTGAGTTTTTGGCTTCCTCAGATAAAAAGGAAAGCATGGATTTATTTTCTTCTATACTGTGTGCATATTCACGCCAAGTAAAAATCAGATTTTGATCTTCGTATTTAATAAATTCAGTAATATCGCCATGAATTTTGAATAGACACTTATTAGCAGATATAAATTCTCTCTGAACTGCTCGATTTGGATGCAGAATTTTGTATTTCCTATTAACGTTTTCTATAGCATCGTCAATATTAAACGTGAAAATATGAGGCCAATCTAAATTTATTATTTTTGTCTTTTCGTGATCAGAGAGTTTACACTCTGAAAAAATGTTACCTAATAATGCCTTCGATTTTCGTTTGGGTATATATTCCTCCATATTTAGAAGTCCAAACGCTTTTTTAAGCTGGCTGATTCTTAGAATTTCATCTATTTCTGTTTGTGTTAACCCTTCTTTTTCTGCCGCTATATTCCTAATCAACTCCGTAAATTTAATAGCATCAGGAACTTTACCATTTTTTGCTCTAATATCTCTAGTAAATCCACTGCCAAAAAAAGGTATCAATTGAGAAGCCTTAAATAAAGCCACAATCTCATTCTTCAAGTTTGGTTCAGTATGATGTTGTACTTGCATTTTATCCTCGGTACAATTTGAATTGTAAGTTTAGCTCAGCATAGTTATTTTAGATGCCTGTTCGCTAGCAAACATCCAGATATTGTAAAAAAACCTATTAATTTTATCAACTCTTGGCTTAACTCATTTCACTCTAGGAGTGATTAATAATCTGGTTTAGATCAGGAACTAACATTTAAGTTATAAACCTAAGTTTAAATATATATTGTATTGCAAACATGAAACATGATCTAACCCAGTGCCTCTCAAAAGTTAGGTCATTGAAAAAGAACTCATGAGGGCTTTATCCATTTGCGCTCCTCACTCAAAGCAGACCATATGACCTCGATTTCTGGCAGATTCGAGCCAAGAGTGAACATTGCTAACATCATTCGGCCTCGATCTATGGGAGAGCCGATCGCCCTTATTGCTTAGCTAGTTTACTTAAGATGCTGCTTGAACCAAACACAAGTCCCCTCAATGTCATACGCTTTTTCCCCAAATCCTTTCGCAAGCAGGGATTCTGGTAAATACTCGTCGTATTTATCCAAGAATTTTTCTGGAACATCTGCGGCAAGATCAAATGCAGATGGTAAGCCTGACAACAGCATTTTTTTAAGCGCCTGTTGAACAGTTGCTACACTTGCATCATCAATCTCTATAACTCCAGCAAATGAATTTGTTTTAAAACCACAACGTATGAGCAAAGCAGTGATCGTATTCACAACTTTATCCCCCATCCAGGGTATTACGTAACAATGTTGTCCACTCGTAATAAAACACTCATTTTGAAGTTTAAAACGCTGAAAGTTACTACAGCCTTCCGCAAATAGGTTTCTGGCGGCAGTATCGGCATAATCTACTTTCTTGCTACCTATTGCTATGCGGTAATCACCTTCCCTATAGATAGCGAGCATTTCCTGACGAACGGCATCATGAACAGACATACCTCCCCCACTAAATTGTGGTGGCTGACCGCCTTTGGTTGCCTCTACATAGATAACTTTTTTCTCTGTCTCGATCTCTGTCACTTTCCAGCGCCGCCCACCGAAGATGATGTGTTGGTCTGGTAGCAGTGGGGAGTCCACAGGCACTGTTCCAAGGGTTCTGTTTCCGGTGACAATGCGGAACTCTTCTGGTGTATTGAACACGGCATAAAAAGTGTAATGGTTAGTCAGTTTCTCCCCCTCTGCCCCAACAACCATTTCGCCGCTAGCAAGTTGAGTGAGTAGGCCACATGCTCCCATATGTTTAAGCAGGCTTTTGAAATCGTTTAAATCTACATTTCTGAACGGCCCTGTCTGGCATAGTTGTGACCAGAGCTGGTCGGCGCGAACTCCACCCCATTGTGCGGTAATTGCAAGAATCTGGTGTAGCAGCGTGGAGTAATGCATCTGCCGGGAATCGGCAGGCTCAAACCATTGTTTAGAGATCATCAACCTGATCATTGCCATCGATTGCACCAACTGAAGTCGTAGGTGATCAACGATACTGCTACTCACAGTAAGCTCATTTTCTGTAATTAGCATTCTGAGTACTGATGGGGAATCGCGTCGCCCAGAACGCCCCATACGCTGGCGCAAACTGGAAACAGAATGCGGAGGCGTAACTTGGATAACCGACTTAACCTTACCGATATCAATTCCCAACTCAAGCGTCATTGTACATACAGCTGTTGTGGGCAAATTTCCTTTCTGAAGACGAGATTCAAGCGCCTCACGTAATTCCTTGGCAAGGGAACCATGGTGGGGGAAAAATTCATTCGGAACAATTTGTTCCTCACACATGTCGCTCAGCGTTGCCGCTATGCTTTCAGTGCGCTTTCGGCTGTTTGCAAAGACCAAATGAGAATCGCCACGGCAAAGTCTAAAAATGTCAGCGCAAACGTCATGTTCAGCTGAACTCTGAAGTTCTTCCTCTTTTTGGATCACTCGCTCCAGGTACCCTTTGACCTGTACCTGAAGAGTGGCCGTGCTATTACTATCTGTAACAGTTACGCAGGGGAGTCGTTTGTCCGGGCGCAACATTTCGGGCACTTTCTCCAGTTCCCCCAGCGTGGCACTCAACGCAACGCGGGGAATTGGATTTACCTGGCGTCCTAGCACATGGTCAATTCTATTGAGCAGAGAAAGCAGCTGTACACCACGCTCTGAGCCAATAAAAGCATGAAACTCATCAATAACGATGTATGCGACTGAAGAAAAAGCCTGTTTGAGCCAGCCCATTGAATTTATGAGCAAAGACTCAAGTGACTCAGGTGTAATCAGTAAAATGCCAGCAGGGTTCGTCCGAGCCTTTTTCTTTTTGCTTTGTGGTACATCCCCGTGCCAGGGAGTCACTGGCATTTCCAATGCATCTCCAAGGCTCCCAAGACGACGGTACTGATCGTTAATCAATGCCTTCAACGGACTGATATAGACGATGCCAAATCCATTCGTGAGATCTGCAACTGCCGAACAGGCAGGAAGAAAGAAAGCCTCTGTTTTACCCGCTGCTGTACCTGCACTGATTAGCACGTCTCGATCACGGGCTAAAATTGCCGGGATAGAACTCTCCTGCAAGGGCCTTAATGTAGACCACCCCTGCTTGTAAACCCACTTACGGACGCGGGGATCGAGGCTATCGTAGGCACTGCTCATAGTTTGAAGTTCGCCAGTCCGTCGTCGTCATCGCTTTCCTCCGTAGTGGCGTCATCCATATCGCTGGGCCTGTCCTCTTCAATCGCCACACCCTCGATTAGTGTTTGCCAGTTCATCGTTCTGTTTTGTTCCAGAACGGCCAGCATGTCCAGGAAACCTTTTATGGTATTACGGGGGGTACGGAAGTAAGCGTCTCCAATGGTTTTACTACAGTGATGCAGGAATCCAGTCAGTGCCTCATCTGGTACCAGATAATTCTCTGGATCTCCACCTGCATAAACATGACGAAGATTTCTCAGCAAAATATACAGTTCCTCAGGGGTGAGGCTGGCAAGATGCAAAGTGGGGGATGAGTAGTCAATCACTCCTGCTTTTTGCGCGAACCGGTTTTCCGCCAGACGCGACTGGAGCGCCTCATAGCTGTAAAGACCTTTACGCGGATCGAAAAGAAACTCTGGCGTCCCCCCGAGGATAAAACCAATGTTCTCGGCTGAACCTTGCAGGCAGTCATTCAGTATCCGCAAAATCTGTTCGTAGTTCGCTGTTCTTGCTTGCGTATTATTCAGCTTAAAGAGGTTCACCATTTCGTCGAGGCTGACCAAAAGACCGGCATAGCCTGCCTGGCGGACAAAAAGGCTCATCAGCTTCAAAGAATCATAGAATGAAGCGTCTGAGATAATAGTCCGAACGTCGAGATCGTTACGGGCATCAGTTTTGGTGGTGTACTCTCCCCGCAACCAGCGAATAGCATTGGATTTTAGCGTTTCGTTATCCTGCTCATGCCCGCGCCAGAATGCATCAATGACCTTCGCAAAGTCATATCCACCCACCATCTCTGACAGAGCTGCCAGGCGTTTATGAATAACTGATGAAACCTCGGAGCCGTCCGTGTCCGCTTCCTTTCTTGCCTCCGTAACGAATCTTTCAACAACGCTAAGTAACGCATTACCATCCGGCTTGTTTCTGGTGGACATGTTTTTCATAAGCTCAGAATAGAGATTACGAGCCTGACCTCCCGATGAGTGAATGCGTCTGTCAGGAGAAAGGTCTGCACTGACTGACACCAGCTTCTTCTCTAGCGCAATAGAGCGCACAACACTCAGAAAGAACGTTTTACCAGAACCATATTCACCGATGATAAGTCTGAAGCTTGCACCACCGTCAGCAATCCTCTCAATATCTTGGTGGAGAGCGGTGATCTCGTTCACGCGGCCAACCTGGATATGCTGAATGCCTATCCTTGGCGTTACACCTGACTTAAGTGACTGAATAATAGCGTCACGTTCTTTCACTCTTATACGTGTTACAGACATTCACTATCCCTCTAATTCTTTGGCAATTTCCAGGTCAACCCAGATATCATCATCGGCATCGTCCAGTACTGGAGCATCAACCACCGCATAGGACCAGTCATTGATCACCTCAAGCGCACCGCCGAGCATCAAATTCAAATTTCCGCACAATTCTGTCGCCTCTTTTCGGGACCACTGTTCTTTCTCCAGCAAACTGCGATAAAGCTGGCTATGTGCGGAGTCAAGCCCCCCCGCCTCCGTTGATGAGGCTGGAGCGCTTTCTGGCTCTTCCGGTTCTTCTTCGGTGAAAATTGTGTTCAGCAATTTACGAACATCATCCGTGGCAGATTCGTGGCGGGCAAGTACATTAGCATCCAGTGTGAACCCTGCTGCTGTCTGATCAGTTGGTACAGACGAGACGAGATCATGTTCAGTTGCGGAATGCTGATGGATATTGCTCGAGACAGATGAGGGATCCAGCCCCAAACTTGAATAAATCTTCTCAAGCTGTTTGATTTCAGCAGGCGCTATCGTCCCATCCGAACAGGCAACACTAACGATAACCTTACCCACAGCAGCTTTTTCCGCGGCCCCCATCAACTCAATCCTGCTTTTCATTCCTGTCATATTGGCTGGGGTATGAAGTTGCCACGTTAAATACGCATGTAGAGAGCGTTTTTCATCATCGGTGAAGCCAGGATTGTTGTTGATGGCATTCTCAAGCACTTTCTGTTCAGCTTGATCAAGAGAATCGTCAATCAAGGCGACCATCGCCCCTAATCTGAGCGTCATTACGGCTGAGATAAATTCAGGAGAAGGTGAGAAGCGTCCATCTTCGGCGTCAGGGAATAGAACAAGTGTCCCATCAACATCCGCCTTCACATGGTGATAATACGGGTCAGGTGCCACACCGTAACCCATCTTCAGAGCAAAGGCCTGCATCAAATCGGCCTCTTTTTTATTGATCTTATTGGGGCAACTGGCATTCATATGTGCCCAAAAGTCAGCAACTGAGACTAACCCCTCCTTGACGAGGATCGCCTCATCAGCCCAGCGTTTGAATGAGCTTAATATTTTTTCTGCACTTTCATTAACGATCTCTGAAGGGAGCAACATAATTGCAGCCGTATCATTGACTGACGTACCTTTCCTACCAAGGTAGCGACTATAAGCATCAAGTTCATCCGTACATATGTCGGCAAGAGCCATAATTTTCTGGACAGGGCTCTTCAACGCACTTGGATCAGGCAGGTCGGGAACAGGAAGTCGAACACCTCGCAAACTAGGACTTGCTGGTGTGTAATCTAACCTTAGGCGCGTTTTATTCGCCTTAACGACCATCCCTTCACCATATTTGAGGGTGTAACGCCGTTTGAAAAGCGCAGCAAACTCTTTAGCACAGCGGCGAGCCGGGGTACGCAGCGAATACTCGGTGTGGTTTATTACCCAGTTCAACGCCAGTTCAGCTGATACAGGAACTCCTTCATGTACAGTTTTTGCCAGAGCCAGCTTAAATTGCATGCTGTTGCTGAAACCTGAATTGCTATCGAGCTCAGTGGCTAAGCCCATGTTCGGGCGCAGAATAGACATGGCTTCGAGTAATTGGGTCGAATATCCACGGAAGGAGCGGTTCTCAATGAATACCGATCTTAACCGAGCGACTTCATTGAACAGATTACGGAACTCAGCATCAGGGAATTTTGGGTCAGTGGAATCTACGAGCGCTTTTCTTTCCAGGCCGTAGAGGTAGATAAAAACATAGCCGATAGGACACGATGGATCAGACCTATCGCTGGCAAGCCAACTGACATACGCACCGCGTGCTTCTGGGGAAAGAGAGGAAAAACTGGGCCAGTATCCTAATGAACTGTCCTCGTAAAGATAAGCAGTAGGTTTTATCTTACATGTGTCATCAATTAATGATGCCTCACTTCCATCGTCATAATAGCCGCCTGATTCCTGACCGGAGGGCTTCATGCGTTGCCCCACGTAAATGTGGCCACCGCTAATTGCTACACCAGCCACAGTTATCATCTCACCCGGAAGTACCCATCGAGCTAGTGCACCTGCTAACTTTGAGGTGTTCCGGTAATGATTGGTTGTCAGCCGAAGTTCAACACCCCGGCCACCGCTCAATGTAAAAGTTGCAAGATTATCGTCTTCACTATCATCGTTTCGCACAACCGCCTCTTTTTTCTTGATGTCAGCGAGCCATTCTTTTGGCGGTGCTTTCACGGGGCTTGAAGCATAAGACTTTGGAGATTTACGTTTTTTCTTTCTAAAAAATAACAAGTAAATGACTAAAATCGCCGCCAGAAACTTCAATAACTCCATGATATATAACCTTAAAATCATTCCTCACGCACACTCATAAGCAGCAATGAAGGTTGAGCAAGTGGATTAATCTCAAAATAATACGTCTAAATCGCAAGGGTTCAAACCAAAATGCAATCAAAATTAATTTATTGATTTAAAGGAAAATAATTATTGATTAAGCATGCTTTTCAAGCAGAAATTTTGAAGGTATGCGAATGCTTGTGAGTCATTCGCATCAGAATGAAGTTGAATTGGCTCTGCATAAACATACGAGTAGCTGTTACATGGATGCAGAGCTGGCGGCAATTATCCTTATCTATTTGCTCTCAGAACTGACTCTGCTAACGGGAAATGAGTTCACCGACGGCGAACCGTGCAGAATGCATTTCATACTCTAGTGACACGAACAAACCACACAGTAAGTTTCTGTATAAAATTCCTACGCTGGTGACGTTCAACTTCTTGAGCACGGATTTCCTCCTGTTCCTTTTGTTTCTGATTGGTTAGCAGCGTCGGATCTCTCTGCAAAAATCCTCGGTAGGCTGATTCGGCAATGAGGGCATCGGGCTAGTTTCTCTTCTCTTCGCTACATTGGGGCAATCCCAACAGCAATGCCCCTTTTAGCCTCTTCACGTTTACTACGAGCATCAGCCAAAGTCACGTCGGGATAAACCCCAAGAGCAAGCAACTTCTCCTTGCCTACAACACGGTACTTAAGCCGCCAATAATCAAAAGGTAAAGTCCCCCACCATCAGAGAGTTTGTAAGGTTCATCTTTTGGCTTTGCGGTATCAACCTGACGGGCGTTAAGTTTCATTGGGGGTATATCCATAAGACCGAACAGCACATACCCCAAATGTACCCCCATATGCATGTATATTTTGGGGGGTGTCAGTAGACGTCAGAATGCAAGCGAGAGCTGGAAGATGCTGATTATAATGGTTTTCAGTGAACTGGAGTAGACTTTGAGAGATACTTGATTGGTGCGATAATAGGAGTAAAACCTATGAGCTTCGCCTTACGAAAGCAAGCCAACTCCAAAATGAGTACAAGAATGAGTATTCTAAAGACTAATTTTTAAATAAAACATAAATATCAATAAAATATAATTAAAATCACGGTTTAACGTCTGATGTCTTAAGCGAGCCGCACGCTGTGGCTCTTTAAATATAAAAATCCACGCGCTTGCGTGGATTTTTTATTGCGGGGAAACTTACTGGTAGTAAAGTCGGAATGAGTACGCCCCGCCCACTTTAACACCATCTACGTAAGCTGTGCCTTTCGGATATTTGTCACCGGCACCCGGCCCAAATCTGTTAAGTAAAAAGATCGGGGCTTCAAATTCCTGTTTTATGGCCCACCAGCTGACGGCATTATCTGGCGTACACTCATCACAGGTCAGGCGCAATACATATTGCTGATTATGGGTGATCTTCACCCCATCTAAATCAAACCACGCGTAGGCATTGTCTTTGAGCGTTTCCATTTTGACGACCTGGCTTGCGATAACCTTTCCTGAATTATCCAACAGCGCAAGGGTTAGCGGGCCATGGTTTTGCCGCGCAAAGGTTGCCAGCATCAACTCGACCCCTCTGAGAGAATTCGTCTCGGCCATGATCGACTGTTCAAACCGACGCCCATTGGTAAGATAGCCATAGCTGGTATTAAACAGAGGTTGCTCAACAATCGTCACGGACTGCCACATGCGGAGGTCTAAAAATTTTACTGTCGCAGGGTAAGTCGCCGTGATTAAACCCGTTACCATCAACACAGCAACCACGCCTTTTATGATCTTACTACGCAGGTACGCGATCACCTTTGCTATGACTAAAGAACAAACGGGTAAAAAACCAAAGAAATATCTGGCCTGCATTGCACCCGTGTAGCCTGTTTTTAGATGCATGTCTCTGATGGTGAACAGGTATATGATGAAGAAAATGAAAAATGCCACAATCAAAGAGGATGTGATAACAAAGTAACTTTCCTTTTTGGAGGATTTTTTGATTGATACATATCCAGCCATCACAGTTAACACAATCAAGATAGCTTTAACGACGACGATTCTGCTTTCACTGTCTGCAATATAAATATGCCCATAGGGAATAGTCAAAGTTACTAAATTCCCGTTGAGAAAATTGCCAACAAAATCTGAAAAGGCCAGCCGTTTCGCATCGGGGTTTTCAACAAAAAACCACGTCGCAGGCGTGCCCTGAGGCGCAGGATAAACCCCACCATAAATTTTATGCACGCTAATAAAATAGACAACCACAATCGCGACCGAGGCGACAATGATTAGCCATTGTTTTACAGACAGATTCTTTACAAGCTGTATCACTCGGGAAAAATTGAAAATCGCAACGCTCACCAGCATGCACACGATTGCCAGCGAACCGGTGGCTTTTGTGAGTGAGGCGATAATACCGCCTGCACATATACAAAGGATCCACGATGTTAAGGGCTTCTTTTCTTTGTCAATTTCCATTAACCCTAACAGTCCGTAGATAACCAGAGTACAGCCAAGCGTATTGATCTGATCGTTACTGACCGCACTTCCTAATAGCACAAACATAGGGATAACTAATAAAAAAGCCCCCCCCAGAAAAGTCGCGAGGCTGGATTTGGTCGTCTGATATAACATTCGACATGTTAATGCAATTATGATAACCGAAATAAGCATGTTTACGTATCGGCCTACATTCGCAAAAGCATCCTGCAAACCCAACAGCTTGGCCAGCTCGCCCACAATCACATAATAGAGTGCAGGATGATTCAGATAGTTTAGTTTGTTACTCGAGAAAATAAGGCCTTCCCTGTAATCGGGAAAGTTATTTTTCAGCACATCAACAATGTATCCCATATGAGCAAACTCATCTGGGAAAAAACCTGGATTATAGGATTGTGAATAACCGATACCCAGCACCAGATAAAACAAACAAAGAGTAATAACAATTAAAACAACGCTGAGTTTTTGTTTAATCATAACAGTCATCTCAGAGTGAGAGAGTATAAATAAAAGAAGCAATCGCCAACTACCGTCGTAATTCGACTTATAATTACCGCCATGACGATATCAATCTCAGCAAAGAAAGGCTTCAACAACAGAATCAACAAAAATTCTCTGATACCCACCCCAGCGGGCGAACCCGGTGTGACAAGCCCTGCAAGCCACGCGATGACATAGGCTCCAATAAGCGGAAATACCATTGCGGGAGTTAGTGTCCAGCTATCGACAATCGAATACAATACGCACAGGAATACGGTGCCTGAGATAAGCAGGAATAAAAAGTACCTGGCTACCACCCTGATTAAACCACCCTGACCTCGCCATTTAAGGCTCCATGCAATCAATAGCGCGGTAATCACAAAGAGCGACAGGCCATAAACAATGGTTAATGCCGGGTACAACAAGGGCAACATCCACAGAACAAACCCGGCACCGGTCAGAACCAGCAGCAGTAATTCCAAAAATGCGCTTTTGGCTATCGCTTTTCCGGAAAAGCCATATGACATCGCCATAAACTGCCTGCCGGCAAACTGAAAGATATTACCCGGTACATATTTCGCCAGCTGCGTCAGGCCGTATATCCTGGTTGCAACCCGGGCGCTGATAGCCTGCTCAAGCTCAGTCATCAGCACCCGCCACGCTGAGGCAAGTATAATGTTCGCTGCACCGTAAACACATGCCAGCAGCAGAATTAACAACAGCAACTTTACCGTAAAGGTGTTATCCGGAACCTGCGCCCAGTATGCGTGGATCCTGTGCGCAACAAAGAGGACACTCAACAGGGCAATAATGCTACCAGCATAATTGAGCGCCTTGCGTAAATTACTTTTTGTCATACGGCACGCACAGCAGCATGGTCCAGGGGAAAGGAGAAGAGACTTCCAGCACCTTGAAATACCGGCCAGTGAACTTGATAAAGGCATTTTTTGACCAGTGTTGTATATGGCCCGGCGTATTACCAAAGTCTTTTAAGTACTTTCCACGGGCCATATTGAGCGCGCACCACACCGGTTCACGTGGCACGCTGACAATGAGATAGTGTTTAACCAGACTTTGTAAAACCTTCATCGCGCGGTCTGGATCCTCAAGATGCTCCATAACCTCACAGCAGACAATGAGATCCGCGCTGTCGGTTTCAGGCCTGAGATCGTAGATACTCTTAGCGTTAAACACATCAGGTATAAGCCCCGCGCTTGCCGCATTCTCTCGCGCTAAAGAGATAACATCATAAGAAAAATCGCTGCCGACAGCCTGTAATCCCTGCCCGTTCCATTTGTTGACCCAAAAACCTTCGCCGCAGCCAACCTCATGAATTGTTTGTGGATTAGCGCGGGTAACGAAGTTTTCAAGAGAGGAGTCAAAACCCTTCATCATCCATTTTACAATGGGATTTTTAGAGCCGTATTTGTCGAAAGCGTTTCCGAAAACAACGCCGTCTTCTGACTTTCCACCCGATACTTTAAAACCCATAATTACCTCTTCTGTTTTTGTTCTTAGTCATTATTATCAGATTTATTTCTCGGGCTGGTCTCCCGTTGAGCGACCTTAAAACGCAGATCTTCAAGCAGCTTTCTGTTGGCGGATAAAAGATCCGTCACAAACGCGACAAGGATGGTCTGAAACCCCATTCCCATCAGTATCGATGCCAGGATTAATGACTGAACATAACCATCACCGTCGCCGGTCAGGTATTTATAAAGGAAACGAAGGCCTAATAAGAACCCGGCCGTAAACAGCACGGTGCCTATTGTGCCAAAAAAGCGGAATGGGCGATAAATCACAAAAATACGGACAATGGTAATAATACTTCTTTTGATATAGGACGAAATACTTTTTACCAGCCGTGAAGGCCGCAAATCTTCGTTGACACGTACTGATACTGAAGTGATGGTAATGTTTTTTTGACCCGCCTGAATAATGGTTTCTAATGTATAGGTGTAGTCGTTAAAAACCATTAATTTTTGCGCTGTCTCTCGCGACATTGCCCTGAAACCGCTCGGCGCATCGGGGATATTGGTGTTACTTGCTACCCGGACAACCCAGCTTCCGAGTTTCTGCAGGTATTTCTTTATGGGAGAAAAATGTTCGATGGTAGTGATGGGTCGCTCACCGATAACCATTTCTGCGCGGTGTTCGAGGATAGGCGCGACAAGAAGCGGTATATCATCAGCGCTGTATTGATTGTCAGCATCCGTATTGACAATGACATCAGCATTCAAATTAAGACATGCGTCCAGACCGGTCATAAAGGCTTTAGCCAGTCCTTTATTACCTGCATGCTTAACGATATGATCAACGCCGTTTTGTCTGGCCACGTTAACGGTATCGTCGGTACTGCCATCATCAATAATCAGCCATTCAACCGTGTCGAAACCGGCAACCTGTCTGGGCAGGGCATTCAAAGCAATTGCAAGTGTTTCAGCTTCATTAAAGCAGGGAATTTGTATGATTAATTTCATTACCCTTCACCTTACATTTCTTTTTGATTGATTTTTTATACCGCTTCCTTATCGAAGGTTACACTTTATATACAAAAAGTTAGCTTTACAAATTTCACATCGCAGAGGTTTTGTTTTAATGATTATTCTCTGAAAAGTGTTATTCGGATCGCAAAATGGCTGCGATATATTCTGATTAACCACGGTTGTCTGTTTTAAAAAACAGAATAAAGCGAGAATAAAAGTGATATATCCAACGCGTTCAGAGGAATATAAGTGCTATCTACCCAACCATACCTTATATAACATTCTGCCCGTTTTTCGTACTTATCCCGCTGGCTCAGCAAAGCCTTTCCTGTACGCCGCAGGCGTCGTCGACAGCTGGTTTCTGTAGTGATGGCGCATCGTCGCCACGCTGCCAAATCCTACCTCCTCCGCAATCCGTTCTATCGACAACCTGCTGTTCTCCAGCAGATCCTGGCTGCGGCTCAGGCGGGTGTGGAGCAACCACTGGGCGGGCGTTTTACCGGTTGTCGCGGCAAAGCGGCGCAAAAAGGTTCTCGGGCTCATCCCGACAAATTTCGCCAGCGACCCGACGGTATGGGGTTCCGCGAGCCTGGCGTGCAGGTAGTCAAACAGCGCGCCAAGGCGATGGCCTTCGTAGGCGACAGGGACAGCCTGCTGAATAAACTGGGCCTGGCCGCCATCGCGATGTGGCGACACCACCAGCCGACGCGCCACGCGGTTGGCCGCGACACTGCCGTAATCCCGGCGCACCAGGTGCAGGCAGAGATCGATGCCTGCCGCACTACCGGCGGACGTCAGCACGTCTCCGTTATCAATATACAGCACGTCAGGCATTACCTGAATGGCGGGATAACGCTGCTGCAGCAGGTCGGTGTATCGCCAGTGGGTCGTGGCCTGGCGGTTATCGAGTAATCCTGCGGCGGCCAGCACAAACACCCCGGAACAAATCGACAGGATCCTGGCGCCTCGACGGTGCGCCGCGACAAGCTGTTCGCACAGCGCGGCGGGCACCGGGACATCCGCCCCCCGCCAGCCGGGAACGATGATGGTTCCGGCCTCACTCAGCAGCTCCAGCCCGCCGTCGACCACCAGCCTGAAGCCGCCCGTTGCGCGCAGCTCCCCCGGCTCAACGCCCGCTACCGCAAAGCGATACCAGTTATCACCCATCTCAGGGCGGGCAAGGGCAAAAATCTCAACGGCGATGCCGAATTCAAACGTACAGAGCCCGTCATAGGCCAGCGCAACCACCAGAGGATTATTCATCACTGCACTCAATGCTTTTTGTCATGATCTTGATGTTATCTGGCATTTCTGCCAGCTGTCAAAATCGCTTCGCAGCCGTAGAGTAAAAACTCAATTACGGAGGTGTTTATGAGCTATGTGACTGATTATGCTGCTGCGTCAGCAGAAACGGCGGTGAACTATTTTTTACAGCGCCTGAGTGTGGAAACGGACTGCGACGATGTCCACACCGCGTTCAAAGCGGGTGATGTCGATTTTGTCTTGTTGCATGTGGTGGGAAGCCCGGAGGCGTTCGCCCGCCGCCATATTCCGGGGGCGCTGCACCTGCGGCATCGGGATATGACCGCGCAAAGAATGGCGGAGTGGCCAGCCGACACGTTATTCGTTGTCTATTGTGCCGGGCCGCACTGCAACGGTGCCGATCGGGCCGCGCTGAAGCTGGCCCAGATGGGCCGCCCGGTAAAAATTATGATTGGCGGCATGACCGGCTGGGCCGACGAAGGTTTTGCTTTTAACTCTCAGTAAAGCGCAGCGCCCCGTATTTCTATGGGGCGCTTTAATCCCCTTACCTGCCGGACGCCGGGTAGATCGTCTCTTGCGGCAGCACCCGACGGTCTAAACGTCGCAAGCCATAGTACAGCGCCGCGGTACAGAACCAGCCAATCACCCATGAGACATCATTGTCGGCAAAAATCCAGGTCAGCGAACCGTGATAGAGCGGGTTCTCAATAAACGGCAGCTGGATTAACACCCCAACGGCATAGACGCTGATCGCAAACAGATTCCAGTGGCCGTAGCGCCCCCGGGCATCAAACAGCGCCGGGATATCCACCGCTTTGCGGGAAATAATAAAGTAGTCGGTCAGGCTGATGGCGCTCCAGGGTACAAAGAATGCCAGCAGGAACAGCAGGAAATGGGTGAAGTGTTTCAGGAACGCGGGTTCGCTGAGCAGCGCAATCACGCAGGAAATCGTCACCATCAGCACCACGAAAGTGATGCGGCTCTTCTGGCTCAGCGTGGTCTGTTTACGAAAGCCCGACACAATGGTGGTTAGCGACATAAAGCTGCCGTAGGCGTTCAGGGTGGTGAAAGTAATTTTGCCGAAGCAGATCGCAAAGTAAATCACCATCGCCATCGCCTCGCTTTTACCCAGCCCGACGATGTAACTCACCTCATGGCCCTTGAAGGCGCTGCCGGCAATCGCCGCAGCGATCACGCCGAGCGTCATCGAGGCCTGAGTGCCGAGCACCGTGCCGCTGAAAACGGACAGGAAGGTTTTCACTCCGGAAACGTCGCGCGGCAGGTAGCGGGAGTAGTCCGACACATAAGGGCAAAACGCGATCTGCCACGAGGAAGAGAGCGACACCGCCAGCAGGAACATCGGCATCGAGAAGTGGTTGTTTTGCGCGACAGCGCTCAGATCGCTGGACATCAGCAAAGCGATAAACAGGTAGACGAATGCCAGCACCCCCACCACGCTCGCCACCTTTCCGAGTTTGTGGATCACCCGATACCCCAGCACCGCAATCACGATAATAATTGCGCTGAAGAGGATCATCCCGGCCACGTTCGACACCGACAGCAGCCTGGCCATTGCCTGTCCGGCCAGCACCGTACCGCTGGCGGAGAAGCCAACGTACATCACACACACCAGTACCAGCGGGATGACGGCCCCCAGCACGCCAAACTGGGCGCGGCTGATGATCATCTGTGGCAGGCCGAGGCGCGGCCCCTGCAGGGCGTGAAACGACATCACCACGGCGCCCAACACCTGACCCACCAGCAGGCCAACGATCGACCACACCACGTCGCCACCCAGCACCACTGCCAGCGCGCCGGTCACAATGGCGGTGATCTGCAGATTGCCGCCAAACCACAACGTAAACTGACTGAAGGGGTGGCCGTGACGTTCATTATCCGGGATGTAATCGATGGAGCGGGTTTCCGAAATCCGCGCCCCGCTTTGCTTTGACTGCTCTTCTAAAGACGAAAAAGACGACATAGTTTCCTCTCCCAATGGATGATTCATGACCGTCAGACACCCTGCCTGTACTACGCAACGCCATATGACAGAACATGTATATACAACCATTGACATCCGCCGACACGGATCTGATGATGGATTTGTGAGCTCAACTGTGAATAATTTGTAATTAATATGAAAATTATCTGTATCTCAGATAGCGCGACAATCCACACTCAGATGAGGCATTACCGCAGCCGGCGGCATCGATCGCCATGATAAGCAACCCGCTTTAACAGGAGCGCAGATGAGTAACAACAGACGAGCGGTTCCCGGGATCCGCCATTACGCCGGACCGGCAGGCGGCTGGGGAGCCTTAAAAGCCACGGCGATAGCCGTTCGCACGCAGATGGACGCCTTCGACGCGCCCGCCACGCTGCTGCGCACCAACCAGCCAGACGGCTTTGACTGCCCGGGCTGCGCCTGGCCTGATAAGGAACACAAATCTACCTTTCAGTTCTGCGAAAACGGTGCCAAAGCGGTGACGTGGGAAGCAACGACAAAACGCGTCACCCCGGAATTTTTCGCGGAGCACACCGTCAGCACCCTGTGGGCGAAAAGCGATTTTGAGCTGGAAGGCTATGGCCGTCTGACCCATCCCATGAAGTACGATCCGCAGAGCGACACTTTCCGCCCGGTGGCGTGGGACGAGGCCTTTGCCCGTATCGGTGAGGTGCTGCGCAGCCTGGCGCCGGAGCAGGTGGAGTTTTACACCTCCGGGCGCGCCTCGAACGAAGCCGCGTTCCTGTATCAGCTGTTTGCCCGCGAGCTGGGCACCAATAATTTCCCCGACTGCTCCAATATGTGCCACCAGGCCACCAGCGTCGGCCTGCCCCGCTCCATCGGCATCGGCAAAGGCACCGTCTCGCTGGAGGATTTTGACCACACCGACCTGGTGATATCCATCGGCCATAACCCCGGCACCAACCATCCGCGAATGATGGGCACCCTGCACGAACTGGCCCGCCGGGGCGTGCCGATTATCGTCTTTAACCCGCTGCGCGAAACGGCTCTGGAACGTTTCGCCGATCCGCAGAGCGTGCGGGAGATGGCGACTTACAGCGCTACCGATATCGCCTCAACTTACTACCAGGTGAAAGCCGGGGGCGACGCCGCCGCCTTAAAAGGCATCGCTAAACATCTGCTGGTGCTGGACGTGCTGGATCACGACTTTATCGCCGCCCATACCCAGGGGTTTGCCGACTTTGCCGCCGATATCGCCGCCACCAGCTGGGAGGCCATTGAGCGCGAATCCGGCCTGAAGCGCGCCGATCTGGAGAGCGTGGCGCAGATCTACGCGAAATCCAGCGCCGCCATCATTACCTACGGGATGGGGATCACCCAGCACAACAAGGGCACTGCCAATGTGCGCCTGATTGCCGATCTCCTGCTGCTGCGCGGCAATTTTGGCAAGCCCGGAGCGGGCATCTGCCCGCTGCGCGGCCACTCTAACGTGCAGGGTAACCGCACGGTAGGGATCACCGAAAAGCCGACCGCGGCGTTTCTGGATCGGCTGGGCACGGTGTTTGGCTTTACCCCGCCAGCCGCCCACGGCCACGACGCGGTGCAGGCTGCCCAGGCGATGATCGATGGCCAGGCAAAAGCGCTCCTCTGTCTCGGGGGCAACTTCGCGGTGGCAATGCCCGATCACGACAAAGCCTTTCCGGCGCTGAAAAGCCTCGATCTGAGCGTCCATATCGCCACCAAGCTGAACCGCACCCACCTGCTGGTCGGCAGGGAGACGTATCTGCTCCCCTGCCTCGGTCGCACGGAACTCGATATGCAGCAGGGCGGCCAACAGTCAATTACCGTCGAGGATTCCATGTCGATGGTACATGCCTCCAGCGGCAAGCTGAAGCCCGCCTCCCCGTGGCTGCGTTCGGAACCGGCCATTGTCGCCGGGATCGCCCATGCCACTCTGGCGAACAGCAAAACCGACTGGCTGGGTCTGGTGGAAGATTACGACCGCATCCGGGATCGCATTGAGCAGACCCTCCCCGGCTTTGAGAACTTCAACGCACGCATCCGGGTGCCCGGCGGATTCCGCATGCCGCTCCCGCCGACAGAGCGCGTCTGGCCCACCGCCAGCGGCAAAGCGATGTTCTCGCTGTTTGATGGCGTGGCGGAGAACAGTCCGGGCGAAGGCGAGAGCGTGCTGCGCCTGGTCACCTTAAGAAGCCACGACCAGTACAACACCACCATCTATGCCCTGGACGATCGCTATCGCGGGGTGTTTGGCCGTCGCGACGTGCTGTTTATGAACGAAGAGGATATGCAGCAATTGGGTCTGGAGCATGGCGACAGGGTGGATATTCACACTGCCCTTGCCGACGCTCAGCAGCGGCTGGATGACATCACCGTGGTGGCCTATAGCATTGCGCCGGGCACGGTTGCCGCCTATTACCCGGAAGCTAACGTGCTGGTACCCCTGAATTATCTGGATAAAGAGAGCGGTACGCCGTCGTATAAATCGGTGCCCGTTCGTCTGACCCTGCGCTCAAAACAGATCCGCTCCCTGTAATTTCACTCAATATTCGCAACCGCTCCGGGGTTTCACCCGGAGCGGTTAACTGTCTTCATATAGACAAAATAAACTTTTTAGTCCACACTGAGACATGACATTATTACCCTTAGCGGGGGCATTCTATGACCAGGCACCTGAATCCGGCCTCTGAGACTCGCGGCGACCGTGACCTGATCGCTATCCGGGCGGCGATGAACATTCTCGATAAGTGGGGCTGCACCCCCGAGCAGCAGCAGAACATCCTGCAGCTTTCCCGGGCGGCGCTGTACAAGTATCGTCACGGCGACACCAAATCCGCCTCCCTTAGCCATGACCAGTTAACCCGCATCAGCTACCTGCTGAACATGCACTCGGCGCTGCGCATTGTGTTCAGCAACCCCGAGAACGTGTACGGGTTTATGACCATGGCCAACCACAATGCGTACTTTAACGGCGCCACGCCGCTGTCGCTCATTGAGGGCGGCGAGTTCGGCAACCTGCACGAAGTGGCGAAACGGGTGGACGTGCTGCGCGGAGGCCTCGCCGGATGATCCATCCCGACGTTCCCCGTACCGCAGTGGTGCCCATCAGAGGCTACCGTCTGCTGCACACCAAGTACCCTGCCATTTATGTGTTTGAAGACGTCGCCACGCCCGAGGCGTTCGACGTGCTGTATGAGATCCAGAAACTGACCAACCCGCGTCTGTCGGACGAGGTGGGCAATCTCAGTTTGTTGCCGCGCAAGGAGTGGGTGCTGGGGATCCGCGGGGCGCATTACGCGATGGCCGCCTTCACCCACGTGAACCCGGACGGCAGCCGCTTTTCCAACGGCGATTATGGCGTCTATTACCTCGGCGACAGCAAAGAGACGGCGCTGGCCGAAATCGTCTACCACTGCGATCTTTACTGGCATAACGTGCCGGAGCTGAAATTCGAACGTTTCGAGTACCGCTGCCTGGAGACCGAACTGGGCGGATGTGCCTTTGCCGACATCACCGGCCTGCCGGACACACACCCCTGGTATCATCCCACCGACTACAGCGAGCCGCAGCGGTTTGGCGCCAGCCTGCGCGTTGCGGGCGAGACCGGCGTGACCTACCGTTCGGTGCGCAGGCCAGGCGGCATCTGCTGGGCGCTGCTCACCCCGAAACCGATCACCAGCATTATCCAGACCTCCCTGCACCAGATTATCTGGGATAAAGGCATCGTCAGCGTCGGCCTGGTCACGCCGGTGAGCAAATAAAACGCTTCAGACGGTTTCTGCAGGCTCAACATCTAAAACAGACGTACCGTAAGAGTTATCGATGGTGCACAGCCAGCGGTCGTTTTCCTGACGGAAGACATAGGTCGCGCGACGGGTGATCTCTGTCGTGCCGCCCTGTTCATCCGGGAAGAAAAGCTGGGTTTCCATGATGACCAGCGCGTCGCCGCCGCCTTCAATGACCTGAATATCGCCCTGCTTCACGATGAGCTGATCCTGAAAATAATCAGAGATAGAAATAAAGGCGCTGCGGATATTGTCTTTCCCTCTGACGATCATTCCGGGCTTAACCACCAGCGCGGCGTCCTCAGCGTAATACTCCATCAGCGAGTCGAAATCTTTGGCTGTGATCGCCCTGTCACACGCCTTGATGATCTGACGAAGCGGATGTTCGTACATGTGCTCTTCTCCTGTTAAGTGACTGCCTGTATTGAATCTACCATCAGACTGCCAAATGTGCTGGCCGGACAAGCAAAGCGCGTCCGGCTGGCCTTTCTGGAAGACGCCTCGCAAAGCCGAAAGTAAGCCTGTGAAATTCAGGGTTATGGCTTTTCATCCTTTTGTCATGGTCATAAAGTGACCGCGTTGCGGCACATCCGCAATCAGGCCAGGGAAACAAGTGGGCATTGCATGCAGGGAGCATTAAGTGCGTATAGAAGAAGAGATTTTTCTCGACGATTATGGCATGAGGCGCAAGACATTTTTCTACGATCGTCGGATACATCACAGCTACGTCTTTGCTGCCGGGAACGAGGTTTACACTGTAATTGTGGGTAGTTTGCTGGATGAAGTCACGTTTTCGCGAATCGGATACGAAATGCCGTCTGGTATTCCATTCCCGATCAACGGAATGGCAGAAGTATGTTTTGATACTTTCGATGGTATGGGCGGTTTGGCTGATTTTCGCCATATTAAATTTAAAGGATTAGGTAGCGCTGTCGTTTTGCAATCAGTCTCCCTGGCGTTAATCGCCCATGCGGAGAAACTCAACATTGGTGGTTTTGTTTTCCAGGCGGCTTCAGGAGGTGTGGTTGATAAAGACCGTCGCACTTCCCTGGAAGAGACCTATGACATTCTGCTTGGGTTAAAAAATGTACCGCGCTACAATTCACGAACAGGGTTGCCAAAGCGAATTCCGCGACCACTGATACAGGGAAATTTCCATGCGTACAAGACAGTTACAGAAGGGAGAGCCAGCTATGTCGTATTGCAATAAGCATGAACATTCCACGCTTCTTGCCCCCGGAGAAAGGGAAAAGAGAGTATTTCAGGCATTAGCGTCTGCTGAATTAAAAGCGCACGGCATCAGCGCAGAGGCCTATATCCGCGACCTCAAAACTGAACTGGCTGCGGTTAAAAAACGCTCCTCAGCCGCCCTGCTTCGCAAAAAACTGAAAGAACCCTTTGGCCGTGTATAAAGCGCATCTGACCAAATCTCTTTCAGCAAAAGGCCCTACGACTGGGCCTTATTTTTTCAGCAGATTACGCCAAAAAATACCCCGCCGCACAGAACGCCACTACCCCGGCAATCACCGTGGCAAATAGCCCTCGGGTAATAATGCCCACCAGGGTAGCGAAGGCCGCTGCCAGCAGCGAAATGCTGATCCCCGAGTCCGTCATGGCGGGCTTACTCATCAGTTCACCGGCTACCAGCGCGGCCATAATGGCGGTGGGGATAAAGCTCAGCCACTGCAGTAGTACCTCAGGCAGGCGGAAGCGGGAGAGCAGTAATACCGGCACGGTGCGCATCAGGGCGGTGACCAGCGCAGAGGCGAGGATCGCCAGCAGAATATTTCTTTCCATCTTATTTTCCTTTCCGGGCGCGTAACAGCAGCGTCGCCAGGGTGGCGGCAAGGGATGCGGCGACAATCACCACCATACTGAGCGACGTGCTCCCGGCCATCAGCAGCGTGATGACCACCGCGACGGCTATGTTAAGGGTTTCCAGTATTTTTCTGCGGCTGGCAAACCACATCATCAGGATCAGGCCGATAAACATCGATACCAGGCTGAAGCCCAGCCCCTCCATCAGCGACGCTGGCAGCGCGGTCGCCAGCCAGGCCCCGGTTACGCAGGCGATGATCCAGTTCAGCCAGGCGGTGACATTCAGCCCCAGCATCCAGTAATAGTTGATCCTGCCCTGCGGACTGGCGCGCTGCACCGCCACGCCAAAGGTTTCATCCGTCAGCAGCAGGCCGCTGACCACTTTCTGAAAGGTGGTGTAGTCACGAAAAAAGACGCTCATGGAGGAGCTCATCAGCAGGTAGCGCAGGTTCACCAGCAGCACGCTCAGCACCACCGACGCCATTTCCGCCCCTGCGGCCCACAACGAGTAAAACAGAAACTGCGCCGAACCGGCGTAGAGGGCGCTGGCCAGCAGTGCGATTTGCCCTGTGGTAAACCCGGAGAGCGTGCCAATCGCCCCGGCGGCAAAGCCTATGCTCCAGTAGCCTGCAATGGTGGGCAGACAGGCGGCAATACCGGCCCGAAATTCGTCCACGGCGGACGCGGGGTGTCCGGTATTTATCTTCATCAACATCGTTTCATCCCTTATATTACTTAGTTCAATAACTATCTTAAGAATCAGCAGCAATCGCTATAGTAAAATCCTGCTCAGCAGTGAAATTTACGAAGGCCATGGAGACGCGACGTGGGGCAAGTAAAACGCGATGAGATTAGCCTGTGGCGCGACAGCCAACTGCATGGCGGGATGGAGATCCTGCAGGCCACCTGCTACGAACACAGCTACCCGCCCCATTTTCATGATGAGTTTGTGATTGCCGCCTTTGCTCGCGGGGCGCAGCGCACCCGGGTGTGCAGGCAAAACGGGATTGCCGCAGCAGGGTCGGTGATGATTATCGCCCCCGGCGAAGTCCACACCGGCGAGGCGGTGCAGCGCGATGAAGGCTGGGATTACTGCGCCTTCTATCCGGGCGAGACGCTGGTCAACGAGGTGGCGCAAACGGTGCTGAGTGGCAAAGGCGAGGTGAATTTCGGCCAGCAGGGAATTCGCCACGATCCGCTGATGGCCCGCCACATGTTGCAGGCCGCCAGCGTGATGAAACAGAGCAACGATCCGCTGGAAAAAGAGTGCGTGATGTACCAGATCCTTAATCTGCTGGTGGGTCATTACGGCGAGCGCAGCGTAAAAGGTTCGCGTCAGCCCTTTTTGCGCGCGGATATCCGTCAGGCGATCGACTTCTTGCACGGCAACTACGCCCTGCCCCTGACGGTAAAAGAGATTGCCCAGGCGGCAGGCTTAAGTGAGTTCTATTTTATGCGCACCTTCCAGAAGATGACCGGCCTGTCGGTACATCAATATCTGACGCAGATCCGCCTGATGCGCGCCAAAGCGTTACTGGCGAAAGGGATCGGCGCCGCGCAGGTTGCCAGCGATATCGGCTTCTTTGACCAGAGCCATCTAATCAAACACTTCCGCGCCCATTTTGGTACCACGCCAGGGGTGTTTGCTGCCGCGTCTGTTTGACGATTTTTGTAGGCCGGGCAAGCGAAGCGCCCCCGGCAATGCCCTTTCAGGCATTCATCTTCAGCAAGCGAAACACCCCCATCACCACGCCAATAATAATGGCGGCGAGCACGACGATTTGGTTCGGGAATGGCTCAGGGTGACCCACTACCTCCACATTCAGATATTATTACAACGTGAACTGTTCACTAAATCAGCATATTATGCATTACCATCACAGTTCAGAGGGATATTGAATGCAGGCTTCAGACTATTTAAGAGTGAAGTTTCAAAGTGACAGGCAGTTTGCCATCCATGCTGAAAATGGATTTACCAACACGATAAAGGCAGCAAGAGGTGTTGCATCTGATATTTATTCGGGGATTGAGCGCGCCAGCTGGTACTCTAGCTGTTTAATTCCCAGTTATAACAACGTATGTCAGGAACTCAAAGCTGAAGAGATAAGGATGGTCTATTCCATTATGTCTATTTACAGATACCGCAATGTCATTGCCCACATGCTTTATTTGTACTTCCAGACCTTATGCAAGGATGTGAAAGAGGGCAATCATGACGGTTCGGCTCAGAACATGGTTCGCAATGCTGCAAGCCTTGCGGCAAGTATGGCAGTAGCGGGTGGAACGCGGTTCGTCGTAGCGGCGGCGATGGCGGAAGCCATCGCACAATCTGAGTTTCTTTCGAAGTCCGTTGCACAGAAGCTGGCGGGGAAAATGCCCGTTGGCGTTTATCTTCTTCAGGTGTATGGCATCCAACAAAAAGCGGCCATGGCTGCTAGGGGGCTAAAAGCCATTGATCCTAATTATTACTGGATCCTTTATCAGGCAAAGCTGGAAATGCTCTATTACTTCATCGAGCCCGTACTCGCTGACATTATAAAAAAAGTGAAAGCAGGTCTCTATTCTTCCCTCGACGACCTTACCGATGAAATCAGGGAGAAATTCAGTGTTTAAAAGCGTTATCTCACTTTTACTCTATAATCTGGTGCTCCCTATTATTCTTATCGGCTTCGCTGTGCTCTGGTTATATTTATTTCCTGATTATTGGTGGGGACTAATGCTCGTTACAGTTATCGCTATCTTTTGGTTTTTCCCGCTCATCACTGCGAAATTCGAAAAGTTTAAATAATGAATCACACACATATATCAACGTAGTCTATAAACACAAGGAATGTATATGTCTAATCCTGCTTATCTTTGGTTAGAGGATGCCAATGGTTCTCCGCTTGTCGGTTCATCTCTGATTGCTGACCGGATCGGTGCGATCGAAATCAAATCTCTTACCCATAACGTGAATATCCCAACAGACGGGAATACAGGGCGACTGACAGGTACGCGCATTCATGCCCCGATTCAATTTCAGAAAGAGTTTGATCGGGTCACTCCCTTTTTATATAAGGCTCAAAGCGAAGGTGCCACGCTAAAAAGAGCAACAATAAAAATGTACACTATTACCGAAGTTGGCATGGAAAAGGAATATTTCAATATCATTCTTGATAACGTAAAAATAACATCAATTACCGCCGACCTTTACCCGGGGGCATTAACCGGAACACACCTTGAAACCGTTCTGCTGCGCTATGAAAGCATTACCTGGAAGCATTGTGAAGGGAATATTATCTATACGGATGCCTGGAATCAGCGCGTTTTCGCGTAGTGGTCAGAGCCCATTACAGGGCTGTGAAAACAGCCCTGTAATTATTTTCTTACCGCATGGTGAAATGATTTTTCCCATGTGGACGGATCATTTTACCTCACAACTTCGGTTTTGTAGGCCGGGCAAGCGAAGCGCCCCCGGCAAGTTCTTTCAGGCATTCAGCTTCAGTAAGCGAAACACCGCCATCACCACGCCAATAATAATAGTTGGTGAATGAAAGCTGATGTTCACGATCTCTCCCCTCTTTTTATGTGACTAAAGGGGAGTGTAGTTATCGATGCCGGGCAAGCCAATCACCCGGTATGACCTTTCTGGAAGGCACCTCGCAAAGCCGTAAGTAACCTTATGTAATCTGTGGTTAACCCTTTTTTTCAGGGGATCGGCATCGTAGAGTGATTGCGTTGCGGCACATCCGCAATCGGGCGTAGGAACCCGCTGGCACAAGCGACATTTATTATGTCGCAGCAGCGTATATCCGTTAAAATCACGGTGGCGCTGGCGGAGCAGCCGTAAGGCTGGCCGTTTTCATTGTGCACGGCATTCCTACCTCCGTCAGCGCTACCACCTCGAGCGTAGGAACTCACAGGTGGTTAATCAAAACTGCACAATGAGGATGCCCTATGGCTAATATCCCTGCTTTTTCTTATCTTCAATCTGACGATAGCATTCTTCACCCGCTTATCGCCCTTGCCCTTCCTGCTGATGCGGATCTCTTTGAGACCGCCGACCACTGCGCCGCACTGGTGATCGTGCTGATCGAAACTGACGGTCCGGCAACATGTACTACGCTCTGCGAGCGCCTGCTGCATGGCTGCGCCAGTTACGAGAACTTTGCGATGCCGACCTGCCCCCGCATCTGATCGCACAGCTAATCGCGGGTGAGAAAATCACCTCCTGCGTGCCGGAGTGCTGGCAAGAAACCGCGTTACAGGTGGATTATGCGCTGGCGTTAACACAGGCGCTGCTGTATGGCATACTGCCGCCTGGCATTGCGAAGGAATTAACGGGTTTGCTGCATGATATGGTGTGGCTGTTGGATGAGTTTGTGAAAGAGCCCTATATCACTGCGCATTAAGCGCATTTAAGACATTGAGAAAACCCGGTCGCAAAGACCGGGTTTATAGTGGCTATGCTTGTCTGTTTCTCAGGGTGGCGACGATATAAATTAATAAGGTATTGATTATTACTGACGCCCCAAGAATGGCTAACATGAATAAATCATTCCATGCCTGTTCGGTAATGAAACCAACCAACTCGCTGAAACGTCTAAAAAAATAAACCTCAGGCAAGAACAGATAAAACGCTGAAAAAATTAGCAGGAATGACAAGAACTGAATAAGCCATAAGCCTACTTGTTTTGCTGGTGTCATCGTTAACAACATCCTTATCATTGATAGAGCTGATGGCTGAAAAAAATTCTATTATTACCATTTGCAGTAACGCGTCGCAATAATATTCAAAAAATTACTTATCGGCATTATGAATAAATAGTTATTCATGAGCACATACATTATCAAAATTTACTTACTTGCTATTATTTTACCAGTCAATCTGTAGTACGATACCCTTAATCAATGTAAGGAAACAGGGCAACTTATGGCATTACATGGAAAATTGTTATTAAACGGAGCGGATTATGCCCCCTTCAATCTATACGGCGTCGGCGTATTTATGGCCCATTCAGGAAAAGGGATATATCGGAATAAAGGCGCTTGCGGGGCAATTCCAAATGACGGCCCATTGCCACCCGGTAAATACTGGATTGTTGACCGAGGTTCCGGCGGGGCGGGATCATGGCTGAAAGCAAAATCTCAGGATCTGGTTAACCGGGCATTTTACGGAGCCGAATTTGACAGGGATGAATGGTTCGCACTCTATAAGGATGACTGGGGGATTGATGATGGCACGTGGGTTAATGGCGTGAGCCGTGGATTATTCCGCCTTCATCCGGGTACGATTTCTGAAGGCTGTATCACGATAGCCCATAATTCTGATTATGCCCTTATCCGAAACGCACTATTAAGAACATCACTGGTACAGGTTCCCTGTCAGCGTTCTCTTATGGCCCGGGGTTGGGTTGAGGTGATTAATACCTATGGCAACACTTGTCCGTAGAGCGTTAAAAATCGCGTACTTCCTGATGCTGTCTGTGTGTGTAGGCCGCACGCTGGGGAGTCCTGAAATATGGATGAACTATAGCGTATCAAGATGGATCGGCCACTTATTATATGGCCCAGGAGAAATAGGTGCAGATAATTTCTATGATCTCTATTTTTATATCTCAATACTAACAGTATTTCCGATAACAACCGTTATCTATAGTTTAACAATGAAGTTAATAGAAAAAAAAGGAACTTGTAAAATACCAGATCCTCCATATTTGTAGTTAAAGCACGACAGTGAATCGAACATTAATCTTTCGATAACACTCTTCCATCATAATGACAATTTCTAGTTGATACAGTGCATATACGTCATTTTTAACCTTGACTTTAGAAATTATGATTATTAATGTATAGTGTTCAACACATAACAAAAATGAGGCCCTTCTTTGAAAATAATCACTAAAATAACATCTAAAATCAATGAAAAAAAATATATCCTTTTAACTGAAAATAATTGGGATGATTACTCCTATAAATCAACATTCGATCTTAAAGTTTATATCAATAATAAGGAGTATTATATTGGCGAAGTCAAACTCATTGATAATACGAAAGACGTCGGGAGAGTTACTGTTGAAAATGGCATAGACCAATTAGATGATCGCTTTTGTTCTCTAGGTCAAAACAAAGAATACTATCAATCACTACGAAAACTTGGTAAGGAAATTGAACGTGATTTACTTACAACTTTGAACGATTGTGCCTATGATAACATTATCTACGATGCGTTTTCAGAGCTAACTCAATTTAAAACATCCGCAGTAAGATTTAGTACTGCTGAGCAAGCGCTAAACTATGCAAAAAAATTATATTCTATCAACATAATGCATGAAACACCGAATGAATGCCACTCCTTCACTTTTCATACCAAACTAAAAGGATTTGAAGAGCATTATGATTTAAAGTTCTCTTTTATAAAACAAAGTGAATCATTAATACCCTCTAACATCAATGTTATCATAGGAAGAAATGGCACTGGTAAAACACAGTTATTATCTGATTTAGCAAGAACCATATCCGGTTATGGTTTTGACGAGAAAGATGATTTAGTTATCGCAAGGAAGGAAAAATTTCAAGATACAAAACATGATTTTGGAAATGTAATAGTTGTCTCTTATTCTGCATTTGATAATTTCGAGTTACCTGGTAAAAACATTGAAGAAATAAAGGAACTTGATTCCCAAGGACATATTTTTGGTTATAAATACTGTGGTTTGAGAGAGCGAATTGATGGAACCAATGAGTATAAACTTAAAAACATTGAAGAAGTAGCTAATGAATTCAAGAAAAATTACGATAAGATCGTCGAAAGTAAAAAACTCGATGATTGGAATGAAAAAATCAAACCTGTCGTGAGTGATCCATCTTTTAGATTTTTAGATAAAAAACAGTTCATTAAAAGCTTTGATAAACTAAGCTCAGGCCAGAAAATAGTTCTTTCAATACTTAGTAGTATCTATGAACATATTGAAGAGAATAGCCTTGTAATTATCGATGAACCAGAAACGCATCTTCACCCTTCTCTTATTGCATCATTCATGCATTCGATAAGAGCAATACTTACTGAATTTAACTCATACGCAATAATAGCAACACATTCACCAGTAATATTGCAAGAATCACCGTCTAAATTCGTACAAATACTAGATGGCTCCACATTAACTCCTCGTATAAAAAAATTAACTAATGAGTGCTTTGGCGAGGAAATTTCAACACTTACCGAAAATGTATTTAAAGTTTCTATTGAAGACTCTAACTTCTATCATACTCTTACAACTTTAGCTAATGGAGGATATTCTCTTGAACAGGCTGATCGAATATTTGGAAAACGATTAGGAATTACAGCCAGGTCTTTTTTAAACTCATTGAAACAATAAGAAGGAACTTTACAATGAGAAATTTACCTATTCCAAAATCCGATGATAAGTCGTGCCTAGATGCCATTGTGCTTGAAAAACGAGAAAGTAATAAAACTAATCTTACGGCTATATCTAGTAAGGTTAAAATCGCATATGATAACCATACTTCCAATTGCAATACATTGGAAAACCTGAGTCCTATAAGATTACTCAAAAAACAAAAAGCCAGTTTGCATCACGCATATACATCCAAAACCAATACATTTAAAAAAGTAACGATCGATATTCTTTTTCCACCAACTTTAGATGATTTTGATGAATGTCCTTATTGTGGTATAGGGGACCCGTCAACACTTGATCATTATATACCTAAAGAAGTGTACCCTGAGTTTTCAATTTTATCTAAAAATCTCATACCTATTTGCTCAACTTGTAATAGTTCTTATAAAAAGACTAAATTCAAACTACCTAATGGAAAGAGAATATTTATACATAGTTATTATGACATCTTTCCCGATCTTTATTTTTTAACTGCAAATGTCACCATTTCTCAGAAGATAGCTATTAATTTCACAATTAACCATCATGCGACTGAGTCAGATTTTTCGGAATTAATCAGTAACCACTTTATTAATCTAGGATTAAATAAACGATTTAAAATCAAGGCTGCCGCTGAGATATCCCGTAAGAAAGGAGCATTTAATCGGCAATTCAATACAAACATGTCAGCACGTGATTTATCTATATTTTTACGTGAAGAAGCAACCAACCTTGAAACAAGTTACTCAAAAAATCACTGGAAAGTAGCATTATACAAAGCACTTAGTAATAGTGCTGACTTTTGTAATGGCGGTTTCCTCTTGCCTGTAAAATAACAACACTAATGGCAGGAATATTATCTTCCTGCCATTAAAACATTTATTTCTTGATAATGTTTGTAAATATCAACTGTAGTGCTTAATGCCCATTACCAAAAACATTAATGCACATAGAATTACCTTGATGGGATGTTATCTTATTTTTCTTGGTATAGTCATATTCAAGCGCGGATAAAATTAATACTTAAGTTCCTGTTGGATACTATAAAACCCTCATGTTCCGCATCTTCTATCCGAGTCACAAATGAAAATAGATTTTTTCAGTACTCCTATTTATAATATTCAACAAAAAAAACCGGGCCCGCTCTCGCGGACCCGGCCCTCTACCCTTCCGAACCTACTCCTTCACGCGCGCCCGCTTCCCTCTCTGCTCTTCCTCGCTCTCCGCCGCTTTCACCAGCGTAAAGTTAAAATTCACCTCCGTATGCTCCCCGTTGAGGTCGCGCTCCCGCGCAACAGCCGCATCCGTAATCTTCACCGGATCCGCAATCAGCTCCGCCCTGGTGGCGAACGCAAAGTCATCCCACAGATACTCATCCCCGTTCAGGTTGATCTGCGTGGTCAGATGTTTATACCCCGGTGCCGACACAAAGAAGTGCACATGCGCCGGGCGGTTGCCGTGGCGGCCAATGGCTGTCAGCAATTTTTGGGTTGGGCCATCCGGCGGGCAGCCGTAGCCGCACGGCACGATGCTGCGCACGGTGTAGCGACCGTCATCCCCAGTGCGCACGCGGCGGCGCAGGTTGTATTCGCTCTGGGACTGGTCGAAGAACGAGTAGCCGCCGAGGGTGTTGGCGTGCCAGATGTCCACAATTGCACCCGCCACCGGCTTGCCGTTCATATCCGTTACCTGCCCCTGCAGCCACATGGTTTCCGCCTGCTCCTGGCCGTCGTCCATGCGGGCAAAGCCTTCGCTCAGCGGGGCGTTGGCCACGTACAGCGGCCCTTCGATGGTGCGCGGGGTGCCCACTTCGTTGCCGGATGCCGCCTCTTTCTCGTCGGCACGCATATCCAGATAGTGCTCCAGCCCCAGACCGGCGGCCAGCAGCGCCGCTTCCTGGCGTCCGCCCAGCTCGTTGAGGTAGTTCACCGCAACCCAGAACTCTTCATCGGTCACATCGAACTGCTTGATGGTCTTGCACAGGTCGCTCAGCAGCTGGTGCATGATGTTCTTTAAACGGTCGTTGCCGCCGGTGGAATTTAAGCCGCTGCTGATTGCCAGTAAGGTGTCCAGTTCGGTTTGATGTACAGGATTCACAGACATTGCATATTCCTCTTGTAGGGTACGATTGTTGTAGTTATTGCGACGACTATTGTTCGTTGTGAATGGATGACGGATGCGTGCACAGAGGCTGGACGCTGATCTCCATCCACGGGTAGAGGGGCAGCGCGGTCAGGATGTCGTGCAGCTCCTGGTTATCCGCCACGTCAAAAATGCTGACGTTGGCGTACTGGCCGACCACGCGCCAGATGTGCGGCCACTTGCCTTCACGCTGTAGGCGCTGGGAGTAGGCTTTCTCTTTCGCCTTAATGGCTTCGACGTCTGCCGAAGGCAGCGACGACGGGATGTTGACCGTCATTTCAACTTTAAAAAGCATGATGTTTTCCTTTATTGACGCGCGTAATGACGCAGCTTGTCTTCGTCGATATCAATGCCTAATCCTGGCCCCTGAGGTAACGTCACCTCTCCCTGGCTGAAATCCAGCGGACGTACCACGATGTCATCCTTCAGCAGCAGCGGGCCGAACATCTCGGTGCCCCACTGCATCTTCACCGTCGACCAGGCGTGCAGCGAGGCCACCGTGCCGAGCGTGCCTTCCAGCATGGTGCCGCCGTAGAGCGCCACCCCTGCCGCCTGCGCCACGTGCGCCAGCTTCAGGGCCTGCACCGGGCCGCCCGCTTTGGCGATCTTCAGGGCGTAAACGCCGGTAAAGCCGCCGCTCGCCAGGGCGTAGCCGTCATGGCTGGTCGCCACCGCTTCGTCGGCGAGGATCGGCACCGTAAATCGCTGGCTGAGGGTGATAAGCCCCTGCCGGTCCCACAGCGGGATCGGCTGCTCCACCAGGTCGATGCCGCCCGCCTGCAGTTGGGTCATCCCTTTGATGGCGGTAGTCAGATCCCAGGCCTGGTTAACGTCCACCCGCACGCTCACCTCGTCGCCCAGCGCGGCCTTGATCGCCAGGGCGTGACGAACGTCCACGTCCAGCCCGCGAGCGCCGATTTTCAGCTTGAAGGTGTTGTGACGCCCCTCCGCCAGCAGGCGTTTGCCCTCTTCGATGTCTTTCTGCGTGTCGCCGCTCGCCAGGGTCCAGAGCACCGGGAGGCGTTCCGTCAACGCTCCGCCCAGCAGCGCGCTGACCGGCTGGCCCAGCGCCTTGCCCTGCGCATCGAGGAACGCGGTTTCGAGGGCAGATTTGGCAAAGGTATTGCCCTTCACGTGGGCGTTCATCTTGTCGGCGAGCGCCGCCACGCCGCTGAACGACTGGCCGCACACCAGCGGGGCCAGATAGGTCTCAATGGCGGATTTGATCGCTTCCGGGCTTTCCGGGCCGTAGCTCATGCCGCCGATAGTGGTGGCTTCGCCCCAGCCGGTGACGCCGTTCGCGCAGGTCATTCTGACGATGGCGAGGGTCTGGCAACCCATGGTCGCCATCGACAGCTTGTGCGGGCGAATGGTGGGAATGTCCACCAGCCAGCAGGCCAGGGATTCAATGGTGAGGGTCATGTCGTGCTCCTGCGGGTTAAAAAGGTCAGCACCTGCTGGTTAAAGGCCTCCGGGCAGGCGACGTTCGACAGATGCGAGGCGGGTAGCGTCACGGACTCCGTCTGCTTTGCCTGAGCCGCGAGCCACCGGGCGTCCTGAACCGTGGTGACCGGATCGTCTTCGCCTGCGATGGCCAGCATCGGGCGTAGCATGGCGGCCACCTCTTCGCGCAGATCGGCGGTGGCCAGCGCTTCGCAGCAGGCGGCGTAGCCTTCGGCTGGCGTGTCGGCCAGACCGTCAATCAGCAGCTTCACCATTCCGGGATTGCTCTGGCGATATGCCGGAGTAAACCAGCGCTCCGCCGCCGTGCTGGCGACCGGGGCCATCCCCTGCTGGCGCACCGTTCCGGCACGCTGTTGCCAGCCTTTCGCCTCGCCGATTCTGGCTGCGGTGTTCGCCACCACGAGGCGTGAGAAACGTGACGGGGCGTGGCGGTTCAGCCACATCCCGGTCATCCCGCCCAGCGAAATGCCGCAAAAACAGGCGCGTTCCACGTCGAGATGATCCAGCAGGGCAATCACGTCCTGCCCCAGCGTGTCGAGCGTGATGCCCGCGTCCGGCACCGGCGAGTGGCCGTGGCCGCGGGTGTTGTAGCGCAGCACGCGAAAATGGCGGGTGAAGTCGACCATCTGCCCCTGCCACATCTGCCAGGTGGTGCCGAGCGAGTTGGAGAGCACCAGCAGCGGGGCCTCTTCCGGTCCGTCGAGGCGATATTCCAGATCCATTCACGCCTCCTCGGTTTCAGCGTTCAGGGCAAAGGTCAGCGCCACCGGGGTGACGGACTGCAGATACTCCGCCGTCACGTCGCCAAACAGCTCGCGCACCACGATGCCCTCAGCGGTGATATCCATCACCGCCATATCGGTGTAGATCCGGTCGATGCAGGCCATACCGGTCAGGGGATAGGTGCAGGCTTTAACGATCTTGCAGTCGCCCTGACGGGTCAGATGTTCGGTCATCACATAGACGCGCTTCGCGCCAATCGCCAGATCCATCGCCCCGCCGACGGCCGGAATCGAGGAGGGTTCGCCGGTGCTCCAGTTCGCCAGGTCGCCGCGCTCAGAGACCTGATAGGCTCCCAGCACGCAGATATCCAGGTGGCCGCCGCGCATCATGGTGAACGAGTCGCCGTGATGGAAATAGCAGCCGCCTTCGAGCAGCGTCACCGGCTGTTTTCCGGCGTTAATGAGCTCAGGATCTTCTTCTCCCGGCGCAGGGGCCGGGCCCATGCCGAGAATGCCGTTTTCGCTGTGCAGGAAGATCTCGCGATCGGCTGGCAGATAGTTGGCAATCCGCGTCGGCAGGCCGATCCCGAGGTTCACATAGGCCCCTTCCGGGATATCGCGGGCGATACGTTCGGCCAGCTGTTGATGGGTCAGTTTATTCACGGGCTCTCCTTATGCCGTCTGCGGCAGGCGTTGCGGCGCGACCGTCACCACGCGCTGGACAAAAATTCCCGGCGTCACCACCGCCTCCGGATCAAGCTCGCCCAGGCGAACGATCTCGCTCACCTGCGCAATGGTGCAGCTGGCGGCGGCGGCCATGATCGGCCCGAAGTTGCGCCCGGTTTTGTCATAGACCAGGTTGCCCCAGCGGTCGGCCTTCAGGGCTTTGATCAGGGCGAAATCGGCTTTTAACGGGTACTCCAGCACGTAATCCCTGCCGTCGATGTGCCGGGTCTCTTTGCCCGCCGCCAGCTCGGTGCCAAAGCCGGTCGGGGTGAAGATCGCCCCCAGCCCGCTGCCGCCCGCCTGAATGCGCGCCGCGAGGTTGCCCTGCGGGACCAGCTCCAGCTCTACTTCGCCGCGACGGTAGAGGTCGTCAAAGACCCAGGAGTCGGTCTGGCGCGGGAAGGAGCAGATCACCTTTTTCACGCACCCGGCCTTCAGCAGCGCCGCCAGGCCGTAGTCGCCGTTGCCGGCGTTGTTGCTGACCAGGGTCAGATCCCGCGGCCTGCGGCGGATCAGGGCATCCAGCAGTTCGGCGGGCTGTCCGGCCGCGCCGAAGCCGCCCACCATCACCACCGCGCCGTCAAAAATGTCCGCCACGGCGGTATCGGTGGCGGCAATCCGTTTATCAATCATTTGCTTACCTCGTTATTATTCGTTGACGGCAGGCTGCGCAGGGCGATCCACGCCAGCAGCGCATAGGCCATCAGCAGCAGGGAGACCGGCCATGAAGCGTCGAAGTGCATCAGCAGCGCCACCGCCAGCATCGGCCCCAGTCCGCCGGAGAAGATCGAGCCCACCTCATGCCCCAGCGCCAGGCCGGAGTAGCGCACGCGCACCGGGAACAGGTCGCTCATGATGCAGGGCTGGGTGCCGATCATCGCCCCGTGGCAGAACGGCAGGCCGAGCAGCATCGCCAGCATGATCCAGCCGTAGTCGCCGGTGGAGAGCAGCCAGAAGAACGGGAAGGCCATCACCAGCAGGCCGATGACGCCGATGTAGTAGACCGGCTTCAGGCCGATGCGATCCGATAGCGCGCCCCAGAACAGGATCGAGAAGAACTCCACCAGCATCGCCAGGGTCACGGCGCTGATGATCTCCCCGGTGCCGATGCCGATGTGCTTCGCGTAGACCACCGAGAAGGTGAAGAAGATATAGGAAGCGCCGTTCTCCGGCAGGCGCAGGGCGATGGCCTGCAGCAGCGCTTTCGGGTGCTCGCGCACCAGCACCATAAGCGGGATCTTCTCGTGTTTCTCTTCGGGCTTCGCCTGAGTGAAGGCCTTGCTCTCGCGGATGTTTTTGCGGATATAGACCCCGACCAGGAAGATGACGATGCTGAGCAGGAAGGGCACGCGCCAGCCCCAGCTCATCAGTTCGTCCTCCGGCAACTTTTGCACCAGATAAAAGGCAAACGCCGAGAGCACAAACCCGCCGGAGACCCCCATCTGGCTCCAGGCGGTAAAGAAGCCGCGACGCGATGCCGGAGCGTTCTCGCTCAGCATCAGCACCCCGCCGCCCCACTCCCCGCCTGACGCCACGCCCTGTAAAAAGCGCAGGGTGATGAGCGATATCGGCGCCCAGATGCCAATCTGGGCATAGACCGGCAGCAGGCCGATGACGAAGGTGGTGGCCCCCATCAGGGTCAGGGTCATGATCAGCGTCATCTTGCGGCTGTAGCGATCCCCGAGATGGCCGAAGACGATCCCGCCCAGCGGACGGGCAAGGAAGCCCACCGCAAAACCGGAGAAGGCCAGCAGCGTGCCCTGCATCGGGTCGCCGCCCACCGGGAAGAACAGCGGGCCAAACACCAGCGCCGCGGCGGTGCCGTAGAGGAAGAAGTCATACCATTCCAGCGCGTTACCCAGCACCGAGGCGAACACCAGCTTGCGCATCTGTCCCGCATCCTGCGGTTGTACTGCCGAAGCGGTTGTTTCAGTCACCACATTGCTCATCAGCGTTACCCTTATGGTTGGTTTTACGCTTCCACGTCATGCCCGATGGCATGGTAGCGACGGTTGAAGTAGACCAGCCCGCGCGGGGCTTCGCTGATGCGGATCGCCTGCACCTGGCAGTAGAACACCGTGTGGCTGCCCACTTCATGGCAGGTGTCGATCACGCAGTCGAAGCTGGCGACGGACGAGCTCAGCACCGGCGCGCCGCTGGCCATCACCTGCCAGGTGTCGTACTCGAACCGCTGCTCGGAGCGCAGGCTGGCGTTGGCGAAGATCCCGGAGAGATCCTGGTGGTCGCTGGAGAGGACGTTGACGCACAGGACCCGGTTCTGCTTGAAGGGCTCATGGGCGTAGGAGTTGCGGTTCATGCACACCAGCAGCGTCGGCGGCGAGTCCGTGACGCTGCAGACGGCAGAGGCGGTAAACCCAAACTTGCCCGCCGGGCCGTCGGTGGTGATCACGGAGACCGCACTGCCCAGTTGCGCCATGGCATTACGAAATTCGGTTTGCAGTGTCATAAGGAATTCCTCACAGATCGATAACTAAACGGGCGCTCTTTGCCCGGGAACAACACAACAAAATCTGGTCGCCGTCGGCTTTCTCTTCGTCGGTCAGGTAGCTGTCGCGATGATCCGGCTCACCTTCCAGCACGTCGGTCAGGCAGCTACCGCAGATCCCCTGCTTGCAGGAGACGCACACCTTCAGCCCGGCCAACGCCAGCGCCTCGACGATGCTCTGGTTCTCCAGCACCTGGACGGTGATGCCGCTGGCGGCGGCGACCACTTCAAAGGCCGCCCCGCCGGTGATCACCCCGGCGCTGAAGCACTCCTGATGCACCTGCTCCGGGCGATAGCCCGCTGCCGCGGCCTGTTCGCTGACCGCATCCATCAGCCGCGTCGGGCCGCAGGTGTAGACGTGGGTGTTGGCCGGCACGTCGCTCAGCACGGCCGCCAGGTTCAGGCGCTGGATATCGCTGAAGTGCAGATGAACGCGGTCGGCATACGGAGCCTGCTCCAGTTGAGAGATAAACGCCGCCTGTTCCCGCGTCCGGGCGCAGTAGTGCAGGCTGAACGAGCGCCCGCTGGCGTGCAGTTCGGCGGCCATCGCCAGCATCGGGGTGATGCCGATCCCGCCGCCAATCAGCAGGCAGTGGCTGGCGGTCTCCTCCAGCGCAAACAGGTTGCGCGGGTCGCTGACCTGGATCGAATCCCCTTCGTTCAGGGCGTGGGCGGCAAGGGAGCCCCCCTGGGATTTACTCTCTTTCAGAATGCCGAGCTGATAGTGGCGGCGATCGTTCGGGTCGCCGCACAGGGAGTACGGACGCACCAGGTCTTCTGCCAGATGCAGATCGATATGCGCCCCCGCGCTGAAGGGCGGGAGGTCGATACCGTCAGAATGCGCCAGCGTCAGCAGGACCACCTCGCCCTGCAACTCCCGCCTGATAACCTGTAATGTCAGCATGTTGACTCCTTAACGCATAAACAGGCCGCCGTTGATGTCCCAGGTTGCCCCGGTGACAAACGACGCCTGCTCTGATGCCAGCAAGGCCACGGCCTGTGCGACAAACTCTGCTTCACCTAATTTGCCGACCGGGATCATCTGCAGCAGTCCGGCCATCTTCTCTTCCGGTACCAGGGCGTGAACCATCGGCAGATCCATCGGGCCCGGGGCAATGGCATTCACCGTCACGCCGGATTTACTCAGCTCGCGGGCAAACACTTTGGTGAGGGTCAGGATCCCGCCCTTCGAGGCCGCGTAGTGGGCCCCGGAGGCGGTTCCGCCGTTCTGCCCGGCCAGTGAAGCCAGGTTGATGATGCGGCCATAGCCTTTGCCCGCGAAGTAGCGTCCCATGGCCTGGCAGCCGACAAAGGTGCCGCGCAGGTTGGTGGAAATCACCCGGTCGAACTCGTCGACCTCAATCTCTATCACCGGGGTGGCGAGGGTCAGCGCGGCGTTGTTCACCAGCACTTCAAGGCTGCCGAAACGCTCGAGGGTGGCCGTCAGCGCTTTGGCGAAATCCTGCGGCTGGCGAATATCCAGCCCCAGCGCCAGGACTCTGCCCTGCCCGTTATCCAGGCGATCCGCGGCCTGCTGCGCCCGGGCGGCGTCGACGTCGGTCAGCACCACCTGATATCCCTGCGCCAGCAGGTGGGCGGCAATCACGTTGCCCAGACCGGCGGCGGCGCCGGTCACTAATACGGTTTGCGTCATGGACGGCTCCTCAGAGGATGTAGCCGATGCTGTGCAGCACATCGTCGCTGTTGACCAGGCGGATCACCTTTTGGGTAATCAGCAACCTGCCGTCCTGCGGCTTGAGGTGCCAGGTGATGTCCGCCGCGTAGTGGCGGCTGTGCCCCTTGCGGTGCTCCCACAGGGACTGCGCCCCGCGCACCACGATCAGTTCCTCGCTGGATTCCAGCAGGCGGAAGCGCGACAGGGTGCGCAGCGTTCTGGCGCGCGGCGTGGTGGAGATGGACTCCCCGCTGTAGAGACGCTTCACCCGGCGCTCGCGCATGTGGTGATCGTCGCAGGCGTAGTTGAGGGTGTTTTTAAAATCGGTTTCGTTCGGGTCGATGGGCACCACGTACAGGCCGTCGCGCTGCCACAGCTCCAGCCAGGCGTTGAACTCGCCCTGGTCCAGCAGATCGCCTTCGAGGTTGATTACGGACATGGCCGCAAACAGGACAGAATCTGGGGTCATCATTTTTCGCTCTCCGTCATCAATTTTTTCCACTGCTGATAGGCCGCCCGCATGCCGGTCTCGGCGCTGACGTCGCTGCGCAGGCCATCGTCGGTGCGGTACTCCCCGGCGAGTCCGCGGTTGAGCATGATCCACAGGTCGTCGCCAGCGGTGGCCCCGCGCTGCACGCGCTCCCAGGCTTCGGAGTCGTCCGGAGTGCCAAAGCCCATCGGCCCCTGGAAGTGTTCGTGCAGACGCAGGCGCGCCTGGTTGGCAATCTCCGGCCCGCCGTCCATGGTGATCACCGCGTGGTGGATTTCGGTTTCCATCACTGAGATCGGCTGCAATACGCGGAAGAAGGCCATCGAACAGGCGATATTCGGGAACAGGTTGAGGTTGAAGCCGGAGCCGCCCACCGCGCGCACGATGCGGCGTACCTGCTCTTCGTCGTGATCTTTGCGCAGTTCGTCAGCCAGTTCGACAAAGCGCTCCGGGATTGGCGCGTCGAGGTTAGCTTCCAGATCCACCAGCTCGGGGATCATCACCATCACGCTGTGGCCGTTGCCGAGATCTTCCACATAGCCGCTGCCGTCCACGAAGTTGAGCATCTCTTCGGTCTGCTTATCCACCGAGCTCAGGAAGGAGCGGTGCACCACCGGGAAGTGGTAGCCGTCGGTGGTGTTCTCCAGCTGAATTTTCCAGTTGCCCGGGAAGCGGAAACGGTGCGCAGGCCCGGTCTTGATCGGGTAGCCCGCCCCCTGCTTCATAAACAGATCCATCCACTTCTTCGCCGCGCCGAGGAAATCCTCCAGCGGTTCGATCTCGTCGTTAAAGGTGGCGAAGACCATGCCCGCATACTGTTCGGTACGCAGCGACACCAGACCCAGCTCGTTTTTCTCAAGCTGATCGGCATAGCTTTCCGGGTGCGGCACGCCGCGCAGGCTGCCGTCGAGGGCGTAGCCCCAGCCGTGGTACGGGCAGACGAAGCTGTTGGTCTTGCCGCTGCGGTGCTCGCAGACGGTGGCCGCGCGGTGGCGGCAGCGGTTCAGCAGGGTGTGGATCGCGCCTTTACGATCACGCACCACGATCACCGGCTGGGTGCCGATCTCGGTGGTTTTGAAGCTGCCGGTCTCCGGGATCTCGCTGACGTGCGCCACCCAGACCCAGGTTTTGCTGAAAATACGGTCCAGCTCCAGCTGGAAGAGTTCGTCTGAGGTGTAGAGCGACGTGTGGACGCGGTCATGCTTTACCAGGCCCGCAATCTCTTCCCGGCTCAGGGTCGGCTGCGCGGTGGTATCGATATTCTTGACGTTGATGAGGTGGTCACACTGCATAATCTTTCTCCTGCTAGCGGTCGAGGTTCTAGTTTTTGTCAGGGACAGGTAACGCATCCGCCGCATGCCAGTGGCTCACCGGCCGGCTGAACAGGTTGCGGGTGGTGAAATGGTGCATGGTCATCTCACCCGCCTCGCGACGGAAAATAATCTGCAGCTCGGCGGCATTCAGATGCGCGCCCCCGGCGGTAAAGGCGGAGGTTTGCAGCATCTGCCAGCGGCCATGCAGCACGCCGTCGGCATCGTGATACAGCGCTTCGGAGCATAAAAAATGGCCGTTCAGGGCGAAGTGCGCGGGCGTGCGGACGTAGCCCGCCATCATCGCCACAATCGCCTCGCGTCCCTGATGTCTTCCCAGCCGGGTGGCGTAAGGCTCACCCAGCCCTTCCCAGCAGGCGTCTGCGCTGAACAGGGCCCCGATGGCCTGCACCGTCGCCATGTCGTCCAGCCGATCGCACAGCCGCATGTAAGTGCTGATACAGACCCGGGCGGCCTGCTGATCTTCAAGCTGCTGTAAACGCAGCGCATCCTGTGGGCTCATGATCCACTCCGTTACTGAATGATCAGTTCACGACCGACGCGGGCTTCGATCTTGCAGTACTTCCACAGCTTGCTGTCGCCGTCGCCCACCGGGGTGGTGCGGAACAGGTTGCAGGCGGCCACCACGCTGTCGAGGGTGTCGGCATCGGCCAGCACGTAGGTGGTCCACGGGGAGGTGGTGGACGGGCCGACCATCAGGCGGTCATCGTCCATGTTGCCGATGACGCGGATCCCCTGGGTTTCGTCGATGCCCTTCATCATCACGCCGAATGCGGCCCACACCTGTTTGGCTTCTGCCGGGGTAGCGTCAAAGAAGTTCTGGTTCACGCCGATGCAAAACAGCACGCGTAAGGTTGTTGTCTGGCTCATCTGTTGCTCCTTTCGTAAAAATTACAAATAACCCGGCAGAGGCTGGCCACCGAAATAGACCGTACCGGCGTTGAGATAAGAGAGGTCGCCCATAAAGGCGTGCTGGGTGATCACCATGGTGTCGCGCACGTAGCGTTGCAGCGGGCTTTTCATGGTGATGCCGCCCATGCCGTTCAGCGCCAGCGCCTGGCGGGTGACCTCGGCGGCCACGCGGGTGACGTGGGTGGACGACAGCCGCAGGGCGTTGATCTGCTCGCAGGCCGGTTCATCCCCGGCGAGGATGCACTGCCAGACGTCGTCGATGGCGTCGTAGAACCAGGCCCGGGCGGATCGCAGATCCGCTTCGCAGCGGGCAATCTGCATCTGCGCCTGCGGGCGGTCGGCGAGGCGCGGCGCGCCGGTGACCGACTGCTGGCGATGGGCAATGGCATAGATTTCGTTGAGTGCCGCGCGGGCGACGCCAAGCGCCACCACCGACAGCACCTGGGTCGCGAGGGACAGCACCGGATAGCGATAGAGCGCCCCTTCCAGGTTGAGCGCGCCGCCGCGAACGAAGGTCCACTCCTGCGGCACAAAGGCGTCGTTCACCACCAGATCGTGGCTCCCGGTCCCGGCCAGGCCGACGGTGTTCCACACCGGGTCGATCTGCACGCTGTCACGCGGTAGCACCGCCATGCGCGGCAGGGTTTCGCCACTCTCCGGCAGGATCCCGACGCCAAACACCGAGGCGCCCATGCTGCCGCTGGCAAAGCCCCAGCGTCCGGTGACGCGGTAGCCGCCATCCGCCAGCACCGCTTTCTGCGGCGGGAAGATGCCGCCGGCAAAGACCACGTCCGGGCCGTCGCGGTAGAGTTCTTTTAAGGTGTCCGGCGGCAATGCGCCGAGGTAGAACGGGCTCATGCCGAAGCTGGCGACCCAGCCTGCGGAGCCATCGGCGGTGGCGATCTGCTCGATCAGCTCACAGAACTGCGCCGGAGAGCACTCTTCGCCGCCGTAGATTTTTGGGACTAAGGCGCGATAGACGCCAATCTGCTTAAAGCGGGCGATGATGTCGTCAGAGATATGACGCTGTTGCTCAAAATCGGCGCTGCGGGTGGCGACTTCATTCAGCAGTGGAACGAGTTCCTCACGAACATGAACGGCAGACATAGCTTCCTCCCAAAAGAGTGTGCGGCCCGCAGAGAGACGAGTGCTGCCGCAATGAGTGGTACTCACTGAGTTATGGTTAAAACTGAACGGGAAAGCGGGATAGTTAGCGGCGTCGTCGCCCGGACAACCACTCAGCCGCCTGAACCAGCAGACCCTCCTGCCCTCTGGCGGCGACGAGCTGCAGCGCCACCGGGCGTCCGTTTAGCGTGCCCGCAGGCAGGGTCAGCGCCGGGTGGCCGCTGAGGTTAAACGGCCGCACCAGACGGGTGAGGTTCACCACGGTCAGCGGATCTTTCGCCTCTTCCAGGGTTGGCGGCAGTTCCGGCAGGGTCGCCAGCGCCAGCAGCGGGGTTTTCGCCAGCTGGGCATCCACCTGGGCGGTAAAGGACTGTCGGATTTCTTCAGCGGCATGCAGGGCACCGGCATCGATATCGGCCCCGGCGCGGATGCGGGTGGCGACATCGGCGGAGAGCCGCTCATCGCTCAGGAGCGGGTTAAACGCCTGCCAGTTTTCGTGGCTGATGATGGTCAGCCCGGCGCGATGGGCATCGCCCAGCAGCGGGAGCTCAACCTGATGGGGACGCAGGTCAGCCTGCGCCAGGAAATTCAGCAGCAGCGAGTCGATGTCGACGAGCGCCGCCGGGATAAAGCCGATGGCGGGCATCGTCTGTAATGGGGCGTCAACCGGCAGCCCCAGACGGGCCAGTACCTCGCGCAGCACCTCGGCGCGGCGGGCGAAGATCCCTACGCAGTCCAGCGAGCTTTGGGCGGGCATTACCCCTTCCCGGCTCAACGTGCCGTAGGTCGGTTTTAAGCCGAGGATCCCGCAGCAGGCGGCAGGCATGCGCACCGAGCCGCCGGTGTCGGTGCCGAGGGCAAAATCGACCTCGCCGGAGGCCACTACCGCGGCAGAGCCGCTGGAGGAGCCGCCGGGGATCAGGTCAGGAAACTGCGGGTTAACCGGCGTGCCGCCCCAGGAGTTGATCCCGGTGACGCCAAACGCCAGTTCATGCAGGGTGGTTTTTCCGGTCAGGACGCAGTTCTGCCCGAGCAGGGTCTCAACCACGTCGGCGTGCGTTGCTGCCACCGGGTTTGCCGCCAGCGCCGGGCAGCCTGCACGGGTCGGAAAGCCTGCGATGTCGAGGGTGTCTTTCACCGCGAAGCGCAGGTCGCCCTCACCAAGGGTAAACTGCGCGACATAACCATTGCTCTCAGTAACTGGCTGCATAATTCACACCTTAACCAGAAAAAACGAATCACATTCGGGCCGGGCAGTCTTCGCTGCGGTTCAACCCACGTTTGCTCAGGTCAATCATGGAATATTTAGATGAATATTCAAGTAATATTTCACGTTAATTTTACGAAAAAATAACACTGAAACATTTTGTTAACACGTGTGGATAAGTGGGTCAGGATGATGAAAAATAACAATAAAGCCTGCGCGGGAATCAAAAAAAAGCCGCCCTGACAATCAGGACGGCCTGTTTATAAAATCATTTATTTACAGTGGGTTATAACAAATATCTACGGCGGTCACAAAACCGCAATTCTCCCTGTGGCAGCTTCAAAGCTCGTTGAGGTTGTCGAGCACCTTCGACAGGGAGAGGTTCATTTTTTCCATCTGGGCGGCGGTCATGCCCTTAAAACCCTTCTCGAAAACCTTGCTGGCAAGACGGTGTGCCTCGGTCACTTTTTCGCGTCCGGCATCGGTGAGCATCACCTCGGTGACTCTGGCGTCCTGTACGCTGCTGGCGGTGGTGACCAGACCGTCATCGCGCAACCGACCGACGATTTTGGTGACGGTGGGCATTTTAGTCATCGCGTATTCGGAGATCTGCGAGATGCTGGCCTTACCGTACTGCTCGGTAATCATCAGCACCCGAAAGCGGGACACATCGAGCTGCACCTTTTTCAGTGTGATTTCCATAACTTGCGTATAGCGCGCGTAGACGTTGACGATCCAGTAGAAGGGGAACTCTTCGCGGTGAAAAGTGGGGCCGGTGTCTGACGATGTCTTCGTTTGACTCATGAAATGACGTTCCAGAAGTGATGCAATGGCCGCAATTATACCCGCTATTGACCGCCCGCTATAGCCCGATCGCACCCTGCCCCGGGCTGTTAACAAATCGCCGCGCCACAAAAGCCGATCGATATCGCATTATGATTCGAAAACGCTACGTGATTAACATTTGCGTATCATTTTTTAAACAGAACATTGACGTTCATATGTGCGGTTTCCTATACGTTAGCGCACGTGTTCAGCTTGCACGAAATAACAACAATACCTCTAACCGCTATGTGGAGCATTTCATGAACGACAGCCCATCGATGGAACAGACACGTGACAACGTGCTGGGTCCGCCTTCGTCTGCTGACGGCACGCTCGATCCGCGTCAACAGCGAGTGATCAAAAAGTTGTTCCGGAGATTGATCACTTTTTTGTTCATTCTTTTCGTCTTTTCGTATCTGGATCGCATCAATATCGGCTTTGCCGGTCTGACGATGGGCAAAGATCTGGGCCTTACCAGCACCATGTTTGGCCTGGCAACCACGCTGTTTTACGTGATGTATGTCATCTGCGGGATCCCCAGCAACGTGATGCTGAGCGTGGTGGGCGCACGCCGCTGGATCGCTATTCTGATGGTGGTGTGGGGGATTGCGTCCACGGCCACTATGTTCGCCACCGGCCCTAACAGCCTGTATGTGCTGCGTATGCTGGTGGGGATTGCCGAAGCGGGCTTCCTGCCGGGGCTGCTACTGTATTTAACGTTCTGGTTCCCGGCGCACTACCGCGCCCGCGCCAACGCCCTGTTTATGATTGCCATGCCGGTGACGATGGCGCTGGGGTCGCTGGCCTCCGGGTACATCCTGAACCTCGATGGGGTGATGAACCTGAAGGGCTGGCAGTGGCTGTTCCTGCTGGAAGGCTTCCCGTCGGTGATCCTGGGCTTCGTGGTCTGGTTCTGGCTGGACGACAGCCCGGATAAAGCGCGCTGGCTGACCCAGGATGACAAAGCCTGTCTGAAGGAGATGCTGGAGGCGGATCGCCTGAACGCCATCAGCACCCGGGAGCGGGAACAGGCCGCGACGCTGGTACCGCAGCAGCGCAGCGTGATGCGCGAGCTGTTCACGCCGACCATCATGCTCTACACCCTGGCCTACTTCTGCCTGACCAACACCCTCAGCGCCCTGAGCGTCTGGACGCCGCTGATCCTGCGCAGCATCAGCGAAGAGAGCAGCAACGTGACCATCGGGATCCTGAGCGGGCCTTGTTGATCAAATCCAAAGTCGGATACTCGCTCCCCAACCCGCCGGGCGGGCTTAGTTGACGGCCTGCCGAATGGGCATACCAAGCCCTATGACCTTGTTCATGACTTTTACCCCAGCCAGGATCTCACCCACCTGGGCGTTGTAGCTCCGCAGACTCAGTTTCGGACCGATGAGCTGCTTGAAGCGATACATGGCGGTCTCAGCTATCGAGCGCTGATGATAGCCAGAGTCCTTTTTCCATTGCTCCAGCTCTCCTGCCTTGAGCGCGGCAACCGCCTCGTTGCGTGGATGGCCTGTCTTCCAGAATGCCGCATTTTTTTCTCGGCGGTATGGTGGCCTTGGCGCCCTTCTTTTGTAGTAGGGCATAACAGGCTTTGGTGTCATAGGCACCATCGGCGCTGACTTGTTCTATCTTGCGGCGCAAGGGGTTGAGCAGCGTGGGCAGCACCTCGTTATCGCCCACCGTTTCGGGCTGACTTCGGCTGCGACGATGGCATGGGTCGCCGCATCTACGGCCAGGTGAAGCTTGCGCCAGACGCGGCGTTTCTCCTTGCCGTGCTTGCGAATTTTCCATTCGCCCTCGCCATAGACCTTGAGTCCGGTGGCATCGATGACCAGGTGAGCTACTGGGCCATGGCTCGGTAGGCGGTACTTGATTTCGACCGTCTTGGCGCGCTTGCTGATACAGCTGTAGTCCGGCGACTGTAAGGGCACATTCATCAGCTGGAACAGCGAGTTGATGAAGCCTTCCAAGGCACGCAGCGGTAGCTTGAATACCGCCTTGAGCATCAGCGCGGTTTCAATGGCGGAGTCGCTGTAATGGAAGCCTCGCCCTCGGCGGCCATGATGGGTCTGGCAATGCCACTGCTGGATGGCTTGCTCATCCATCCAGACGGTCAACGAACCACGTTGCACCAAGGCTTGGTTGTACTGTTTCCAGTTGCTGATCTTGTGCTTGGACTTGCCCATCTGGCGCTCCCGGTGGTGAACCTAAGAGATCAGATCACCAAACTGCGGGATAGTTCCCTGATTTGAGCAACAACGCCTCCTGAGCGCCATTCCGCAGGTGTGTACCATTGTGGCGATGGTCTGGTGGAGTAAACGTTCCGACAAGCGCAACGAGCGTAAGATCCACACCCTGCTGCCGTACCTGTTTGCCGCCGCAGGCTGGATCCTGACCGCCACCAGCACCAATCCGATGCTGCAGTTCACCGGGATCGTGATGGCCTCGTCGGGTGCCTTTGCCGCGATGGTGATCTTCTGGACCACCCCGGATCGTTCCATCTCCCTGCGTGCCCGCGCGTTGGGTATTGCGGTGATCAACGCCACCGGCATGACCGGTGCCGCGCTGGGGCCGCTGCTGATGGGGCTGATGAAAGATATCACCGGCAACTTCAACGCCGGGATCTTCATGGTGGCCGGTTTCCTCGTGCTGGGTGCGGCGGTGATTGCCTTGATCCCGATGAAACACGCAACGAAGCAGGCAGAGTCGTTGAAAGGGTTGCCGACGAACGGGTGATTTTTAGCACCTGTGCGGCATGTTCCCCCTCACCCTAACCCTCTCCCTCAAGGGAGAGGGGATCTATCGTGGACACATTTAGTCCGCTGCGACCGGTTTAACCCGCACCCCGGCGAACACCATCACCATCGCTGCTACCAGCAGCACACCGCTGGCGGTAAACACCCCGCTCGCCCCGTTGAGATCGAATACTGCTCCGCCCCCGGCGGCACCGGCGCTGATCGCCAGCTGGATCGAGGCCACCATCAACCCGCCTGCGCTCTCGGCTTCGTCGGTGACGGTGGTTGCAAGCCAGGTTGACCAGCCCACCGGCACCAGACCAAACGCAAAGCCCCACAGGCTCACCAGCAGGCCGTCCACCAGCGCCAGATGTCCGAACGCCACCATCAGCAACGCCAGCACGCCCATCGCCAACGGCACCAGCGCCAGAGTCAGGCGCAGGTTGCGGGCCAGCAGATGCCCGGCAATGGAGGTGCCGACAAAGTTCGCCACCCCAAAGCCCAGCAGGATCAGCGAGATGGTCTCCACGCTCACCTTCCCTACCGTCTCAAGGAACGGACGCAGGTAGGTAAAGAAGGCGAAATGGCCGCTGAAGATCAGGATGGTGGCCAGCAGGCCGCCCACCATTCCCGGACGGCGCAGCACCCGCACCAGAGTGCCGAGGCTGCCGCTGTTTTCCGGGCGCATCGACGGCAGCACCCAGAGCTGCCACAGCAGGGCCAGGACGCTGGGCACCACGCAGAGAATAAAGACGTTACGCCAGCCGATCAGGCTGCCGAGATAGCTCCCCAGCGGCGCGGCCACCACGGTGGCAATCGACACCCCGGAGAAGATAATTGCCAGCGCTTTAGGCACATCGCTGGCGGGCACCAACCGCATCGCGGTGGCGGTGGACATCGCCCAGAAGCCGCCTATCGCTACCCCCAGCAGCAGGCGTCCGCTCAGCAGCACCTCCAGCGACGGTGCAAAGGCCACCAGCAGGCTGGAGACGATCTGCAGCACGGAGAAGAACATCAGCACCCAGCGGCGGTCGATGCTTTTGGTCGCCGGGGTGATCAACAGGCCGGTGACCAGCGCCACCAGCGCGGTGGCGGTCACCGACTGCCCGGCGACCCCTTCGCTCACCCCCAGACTGGCGGCCATGGGCGTCAGCAGGCTGGCAGGCAGAAACTCGGCGATGATCAACCCGAACACCCCGAGCCCCAGGGACCAGACCGCGCGCCAGGCCGGTCTGGCCGGAGCGCTGGCCTCGTTTGCGACGATGGATGAATGCATTTGTAATACTCCCGTTATGAAAATGTGACGTATGTCGCAAAGCATAGGAAGTTCACCGCGGACGATCTATGACATATAATCTTCATTTATTGATTATTCGTCCGGGAATAGAGAAATGACCCTTCGCTCGCCAGATTTGATCAGTGAGTTACTGCGCGGTATGCGCCTGTCGGGGGTGAAATACCGCCGCATTGAGGCCAGCGCGCCCTTTGGCGTGGCCTTCGGCGCGGCCCCCGGCAAAGCGCAGTTCCACTTTATCAGCCGGGGTCCGGCGGTCCTGCGGATGCACAGCGGCGCGCGGTTCGAGCTTAACAGCGGTGACGCGGTCTTTCTGCCGAACGGGGATGCCCACGCCCTGCTCTCCGGGGATGACGCCACCATCACGCCGGTATCGGCCTTCCCCAGCGAGCCGATCTGCAACAGCGTGTGCGACATTCACTGCGAGCCGTGTCCGGACAGCGAGAACGTGGTGATATTCAGCGGGTGCATGGATTTCGATCTGGGCGGGATGCAGCCGCTGATCAAGGCGATGCCGGAAGTGATGATGGTCAGCCGTCTGATGACCACTTGGCCGGAGATCCATCCCCTGCTGGTGGCGATGGAGCGGGAGTCGATGGCGCGCCAGGTCGGCTTTGCCGGGATCCTCGCCCGGCTGGCGGACGTGGTGGCGGCGCTGATTGTCCGCGGCTGGGTTGAAGCCGGGTGCGGTAAGGCCACCGGCTGGATCCAGGTTCTGCGCGATCCGCGCCTCAGCCGGGCGATCTACGCCATGCACCAGCAGCCGGGCATTAACTGGAGCGTGGCGGAGCTGGCAAAAGAGGCGGGAACGTCGCGGTCGGTGTTTGCCGAGCGTTTTCTCTCCGCCACCGGCACCACGCCGGCGAAGTACCTGAGCGAGCTGCGGATGCGGCTGGCGATCCAGTATATCGGTCAGGAGAATCAGGCCATTGAAACCGTGGCATTGCGCCTCGGCTACAGTTCGCTGGCGGCCTTCAGCCGGGCGTTTAAGCGGATTGTCGGCCAGTCGCCGGGAGCACTACGCGAAGCCAGTCAGACCCCACAGGAGATCTGACCGGCCCCGAGAGTTACAGCCAGCTCTGCTGGACAGGCGCGCCTTCGGTGCGCTCCGCCCGGGGCATCTCAATGGCCAGGGTTGACAGGTGTTTGGCCCACAGGTCAGCCACCCATTTTACGCCGCGCGCGGTAAAGCGTGCCTGAGACCAGGTGCGCTCGTTTTCACCCACGCCGCTGTGCAGGGTAAAGTAGCCCGCATCGATGTGGTGCTGCGGCGGAACCAGGTTGCCGCCGACGCGCTGCATGATGTTGCGCTCCAGCAGAAACTCCCGGAACTGGGGCTCTTTGGCCTTGAGGATCTTACAGAGCTGGCGGAAGCCCAGCGACTCCTTCACCTGCACGAACTGATCAAAGAACGCCGCCTTGGGGGCCCAGAGCGCAAGCTGCTCTTCGGCACGCTGGCGTTTTTCATACTGCTCGGCCCAGGCGCGCGCCGCCGCCGCCGGGTTAGTGAAGTCCGGGATATTGACGTTTCTCTCCTGCTCCTGCCAGCGATCGAGCATGGCGGCAGTGAAGCCCGGGGAGATACGTGAAACCGTCAGCAGGGAGTCCCGTTTGTTCAGCAAAAACTCCTGCCGCGTTTCACCTTCGCGCTCATACAGGCTGGTCGTGACCGGCTGCGAAAGACGCTGCGCCGTTTCCAGGCTTTGCACCATACGCTTGACCTCGGTATGGGCAATACCGGTCAGCTTCGCGATTTCGCGACTGCTGATGGTGGCAAGCTGGCCACTGGACTGGAAAGTTTCAACAGGAATTACCATAGGTTTCACCCCTCACTCATACATTACTCGGGTAATTTGCTCTAATAGTATACAAATACCTGTTCAAATATCCAGTATAATTTTTAAACGATCATCTTCAATGCCGCGCCACGCCTAAGTTGCGGTAACTAAGGCTGTTTCTGGTTTTCACTTTTTTCAGATGTACCAAAATGCGCGGTGTCGCCGTGGCCGTGTTCTCCGCTGCCCTGCACGCGCTTAAGCTGAATCACCTCGCCGCGCTGCCAGGCGTTGGCGCCTTCCGCTACCGGGTGGGCCAGGATATCGGCCCGCCGGGCTTTGATCTCCTGAGTATCGATCTTCAGGCGACGATCGCGATCGGCCAGCAGCGCCGGATCGAGCTGTCCCTCTCCGGTAAAGCCCATCATCAGCGCCGGGATGCCGAGCGGCAGGGTTTTGTCGCGATCCGTATGCCAGGTGTGCCAGGTTTTGCCGTAGGTGTTGACGATTTTATTCATCAGCGCCTTGTCGGCGACCGCAGGCAGGCCGGGTGCCACCAGGCTGCCCGATTTCACTTCGTACTGGTGGCTGTGCCAGAGCTTTTTCTCCTCCGGCGGCAGGGTGTTAAACAGGCGCTCGCTGATGATGTACTCCACCCCCATCAGGCGGGCATCTTTGGTATTGCCGTCATAGATGACCGCCTGCATCACCTCTTCATTGAGCACGGTCACGTAGTGATGGGCTTCCATCTGCCCGTTTTTATCCCCGCTGTAAAAATGAAAGCCGTCCAGATACGCGCTGATGGCCTCCACCGGCGGCCGCGACTGGATAACCTGAGCCCCCGTTTCCAGGGTACTCAGTGTGGCAGAGGTATCTTTACCGGGGAGAGGAGCCTGTGGCGGGGTGTTGTTCGCGCCGCAGCCGACAAGCAGCAGGACAGCAAGATTCAGAGGTAACGATTTCATTGGCACTCCCTTTCATAAAACCTGGTTATGAAGGTAGTGCAGATGAGGGAATTGATCCGGCATATCTGAGAAAAAACAGCGGCTTCGCTCGTTTTCATCCGCAACGGTAAATTGTCTGTATATGCGCAAAATGTGGTGTCGAACACACGAAGTCACTCAGTTTCGTCTAAGGTTTTCAGGTGATTAATGGCAGCGGCCGCGCTGCCCGGAGAACCCAGGAGAACAACCATGATGAGACCTCAGCAGCACGCAGCACTGCGGCTGGCGATTGGCGGCATCCTGCTTGGGATTACTGCCTTCAGCTATGCGGACGAACCGTCCGGCGCAATGAAACAAGCCCCTGATATTCTGTTTGGTCCACTGTTTAACGACGTGCAAAGCGCCAAACTTTTCCCCGATCAGAAAACCTTTGCCGATGCCGTACCGAAAAACGATCCCCAGACGATCCTCGCCGACTACCATATGCAGCGTAAACAGTCCGGGTTCGATCTGCGCCACTTCGTGGAGATGAACTTCACCCTGCCGACCGAAAAAGAGAAATATGTGCCGCCAGCGGGTCAGACCCTGCGGGCTCATATCGACGGGCTGTGGCCAGTGCTGACGCGCACCACCTCCAGCGCCGGGAAGTGGGATTCGCTGCTGCCGCTGCCGCAACCCTACGTGGTGCCGGGCGGGCGCTTCCGCGAGATTTACTACTGGGACAGCTACTTCACCATGCTCGGGCTCGCGGAGAGCGGCCACTGGGACAAAGTCGCCAGCATGGTGGACAACTTCGCCTATGAGCTCAACAGCTGGGGCCACATCCCTAACGGCAACCGCAGCTATTACCTGAGCCGCTCCCAGCCGCCGTTCTTTGCTCTGATGGTCGAACTACTGGCGACGCACGATAAAGACGCCCTGAAGAAGTACCGTCCGCAGATGGAAAAAGAGTATGCCTACTGGATGGAGGGGGTGGATGCCCTGCAGGCGGGCCAGGCCAGCCAGCGCGTAGTGAAGCTGGACGATGGCGCAGTGCTTAACCGCTACTGGGATAATCGCGATACGCCACGCCCGGAATCCTGGCTGGATGACATCAACACCGCGAAAAAATACCCCAGCCGCCCGGCGACCGAGATCTACCGGGATCTGCGTTCTGCAGCCGCTTCCGGCTGGGACTTTAGCTCGCGCTGGATGGACGATCCGCAGCAGCTTGGGACGATCCGCACCACCAGCATCGTGCCGGTGGATCTGAACGCCCTGATGTTCAAGATGGAGAAACTGCTGGCGAAGGCCAGCCAGGACGGGGGTGACAGCGAAGCCGCCAGCCGCTACGAGGGTCTGGCCGCCGATCGTCAGAAAGCGATGGAACGCTATCTGTGGAACGACAAACAGGGCTGGTACGCCGATTACGATCTGAAAAACAAACAGGTTCGCGATCAGCTGACCGCCGCGGCGCTGTTCCCGCTGTACGTTAATGCTGCCTCGCAGGAGCGCGCGGACAAAACGGCGAAGGCCGCTGAAGCCCAGCTGCTGAAAGCCGGGGGCATTTCGACCACCACCGTTAACAGCGGCCAGCAGTGGGATGCGCCTAACGGCTGGGCTCCGTTGCAGTGGGTGGCGACCGAAGGTTTGCAGAACTACGGCCATAAAAAAGTGGCGATGGACGTGACGTGGCGCTTCCTCACCAACGTGCAGCACACCTACGATCGCGAGCAGAAGCTGGTGGAGAAATATGATGTCTCGACGACCGGCACCGGCGGCGGCGGTGGCGAATATCCATTGCAGGACGGCTTTGGCTGGACCAACGGCGTGACGCTGAAGATGCTGGATCTGGTTTGTCCGCAGGCCAATCCTTGCGACAAAGTGCCCGCCACGCAGCCCGCGGCCAATGATGCGTCGGTAAGCACGACGCCATCGACCACCAGCGAGCAACCGGCAGCGAATAGTTCATCGACAACCAGTGACCAGCCAGCAGCAACAACCCCACCGGCCACAACCGATCGGCCAGCGGCCAATGATGAACCGGCAGACGCACAGAAAAGCGTCGGCCAGCAGTAACCTCCAGGCCGCCCGGCGGTGCTATGCTTGCCAGGCCTGGAAGGTCAAAGGCGACATATAGGCCGGGTAAGGCGTAGCCGCCACCCGGCATTTCGCACCGGTGCAGCCCACAAAAAAACGGCTCTAAACAAGAGCCGTTTTATACGTTTCAGGCGCGTCGCACCATTCTGTAAACAAGTAGCACGATAATGGCACCCACCACAGCCACCAGAAAACTTTGCAGGTTAAATCCGGATACACTGCCGCCGATGCCAAACATCGTTGCCAGCCAGCCGCCGACAACCGCACCTACGACCCCAAGGATACAGGTCACAATAAAGCCGCCGCCATCACGTCCCGGCATGATGAATTTCGCGATAACGCCAGCAATCAGACCAAATACAATCCAGGCGATGATACCCATAGCAATGCCCTCTTGCAGAGTTAAGCCCGTGCGGAACACCGGCCCGCGCAGGTAATACTAAGTATAGGCAATAGCGGGAAAACCAGTTTTACTACACCGACTTAATTGCGGCTGAGGCGAAAAAAATAATTACCGGTTTGTATTAAGTTCCGCGCCGGCGTGCCGATAACGCATCCACAGACTGTCATCAATGAAGGAGCCCTGGGGCGTGAGTAATTACAGTGAGCAGTTCCTGAAAACGAATCCGCTGGCGGTGCTAGGTGTAATACGCGATCTGCAAAAAAATGACGTACCTGTCCGCATCAGCTGGGGCAGCAACCAGTTCATCAGCAAAATTCTGGATGCGACCCCGGAGCGCCTGGTCATGGATTTGGGCAGTCAGGAGTATGAAAACCGCGCGGTGCTGCGCGCAGAAAACATCACCGTGGCCGCCGATACCCAGGGAGCGAAGGTCGAATTCGAACTGCCGCGCATTGAGCAGGGCAACTACCAGTCCCTGCCCGCCTTTATCACCCCCCTTCCGACATCGGTGTGGAGCATTCAGCGCCGGGAATATTTCCGTATCAGCGCCCCGCTGCATCCGGCTTACTTCTGCAAAGCCAAAATGCCGGACAAGAGCGTGATCCGTTTTCGTCTGCACGACCTGTCGCTCGGCGGCATGGGCGCGCTGATGGATACCGCCAAACCGGAAGGTCTGGTGGAAGGGATGCGTTTTTCGCAGATCGAACTGGATATGGGCGGCTGGGGTCGCTTCTTTTTCGATGCGCAGCTGATCACGGTGAGCGAGCGTAAAGTGGTGGACAGCAAAAACGAAACCATCACCACGCCGCGTCTGAGCTTCCGTTTTCTCAACGTCGGGCCAGGGCCGGAGCGCGAGCTGCAGCGGATCATCTACTCGCTGGAGCGCGAAGCGCGGGAACGTGCTAACAAGGTGCGTTGATCGCCACCGGGCAGCGCGACGCTGCCCGGCAGCCGATTACATGGCGTCCATCGCTTTCTGCACTTTCCAGATATAGCGCGGTGCCTGCGGTGCGGGGTGGTTATTGACGACATGCTCAAAGAACTCGTCTTTATCCATATCGTTGATTTCGGCTATCGCTTTTTTGCGATCCGACGAGAAGGTGCGCAGCAGCGCGCCCGCGCCGTTTACGTACGAGACCACCAGCGCATACTGCATCACTTCCGGATCGTCGATTCCGTTCAGGATCCCGTGCTCAAGAATGCTCAGATAGGCGGTACCCATGGAGATATTGCGCTCCGGGTTTTTCAGCTCGCTGGTGGAGGGTTGCCCGCTCCAGCCCATGTGCCGGTAAACCTCGCGCCCGGCGGTGGAGGCTTTAAGCTGCATCAGGCCCACCGCGTTCGATTTACTCACCAGATTCGGGTTACCGCCCGACTCCACCGCAATGATGGCCGTCACCAGACGCGGACTGACGCCCCAGGCCTCACCGGCTTTTTCACTGATCGGCATCCACTGCATCGCCCGTTTAACCGGAACTTCCGGGTTCCATTCCGGCTTCTGGTAATCCTGCTTTGAACTGCATCCTGCAAGCAACACAATCAAAAAAGCAAACCATCTTAATTTCACGTCATCTGTCCTTATGGTCATTCATCGCTGTTACCCTATCCTCCGCTTGATGAAGGACGCGCTCAGGCGGCATGATATATACATTCAGCTTTATAAGTCAGCAAGGAAATGCCATGTCTCAGTTTCATCTCATCGCACCATCAGGTTACTGCATTAATCAGGAAGCGGCGCAACGGGGCGTGGCGCGATTAATGGAAGAGGGCCATCAGGTACAAAATCAGACGATTATACCCCGCCGCCAGCAGCGATTTGCCGGTACCGAGGCTGCGCGCCTGAATGATATCAACGCCCTCACCCACCTGCCCGGGGCCAACCAGATTGTGCTGGCGGTACGCGGCGGCTACGGTGCCAGCCGCTTGCTGGGGCAGATCGACTGGCAGGGGCTGGCGAAACGTCAGCAGCAGGACCCTTTGCTTATCTGCGGTCACAGTGATTTTACCGTGATCCAGCTGGGCCTGCTGGCGCTGCACAACGTCATCACCTTCAGCGGCCCGATGCTGGCGGGCAATTTCGGTGCGCCAGAACTGAACGCCTTCACTGTAGACCATTTCTGGCGGGCGCTGCGTAATTCTACCTACTCCGTCGAGTGGCAGGGCGATGGCCCGCAGTGCGAATGCGAAGGCCAGCTATGGGGCGGCAATCTGGCGATGGTGGTGTCACTCATCGGCACCCCCTGGCTCCCCGCCATTGAGAACGGCATCCTGGTGCTGGAAGACATCAACGAACACCCGTTCCGCGTCGAACGTATGCTGCTCCAGCTGCTTCACGCGGGCATTCTCGACCGTCAGCGGGCGATTGTGCTGGGCAGCTTCAGCGGCGCAACTCCCAACGATTACGATGCCGGATACTCTCTTGCGACCATGATCGATTATCTGCGCGCCCGGGTGTCGGTGCCGATTATCAGCGGGCTCGATTTCGGCCATGAACAGCAAACCGTCACCCTGCCGATTGGCGCACAGGCGACGCTGGTTCATACATCAAGGGGAAGTTCTTTAACGTTGAGCGGTCATCCGGTGTTAAAGGCATAAAAAAAGCCCCTTAAACGCCCGATTTCCGCGCTGTGAGGGGCGTTAATATGTTAGGGTTTTAATAACAGTCACCACGTCGGGCAGGGAGTACGCAAACATTGGATGCCGCAGCAATAATCAGTCTTTTTATCCTGGGTTCAGTTCTTGTAACCTGCAGTATTTTATTGAGTTCATTTTCGTCACGTCTTGGCATCCCCATTCTGGTTATTTTCCTCGCCATCGGCATGCTGGCGGGGGTTGATGGCATCGGCGGTATTCCCTTCGATAATTACCCGTTTGCGTACATGATCAGTAACCTCGCCCTGGCGGTGATCCTGCTGGATGGCGGGATGCGCACCCAGGCCAGTTCGTTTCGCGTGGCGCTGGGACCGGCCCTGTCGCTGGCGACGGTCGGGGTGCTTATCACCTCCGGCCTGACCGGGATGATGGCGGCGTGGCTGTTTAAGCTGGACATTATGGAAGGGCTGCTGATTGGCGCGATTGTGGGCTCAACCGACGCCGCGGCGGTCTTCTCGCTGCTCGGCGGTAAAGGGCTGAACGAACGTGTCGGCTCGACGCTGGAGATTGAATCCGGCAGTAACGATCCGATGGCGGTGTTTCTGACCATCACCCTGATTGAGATGATCCAGCAGCATGAAACCGGCCTGAGCTGGATGTTCGCCTGGCACATCCTTCAGCAGTTTGGCCTTGGCATCATCATTGGCCTCGGCGGGGGCTATCTGCTGCAACAGATGATCAACCGTATTTCGCTCCCGGCGGGGCTCTATCCACTGCTGGCGCTGAGCGGCGGGATTTTGATTTTCGCCCTCACCACGGCGATGGACGGCAGCGGCATTCTGGCGGTCTATCTGTGCGGCTTCCTGCTCGGCAATCGCCCTATCCGCAACCGCTTTGGCATTCTGCAAAACTTCGACGGCCTGGCGTGGCTGGCGCAGATCGGCATGTTCCTGGTGCTGGGGCTGCTGGTGACGCCGTCGGATCTGCTGCCGATTGCCATTCCGGCGCTGCTGCTGTCGCTGTGGATGATCTTCTTTGCCCGTCCGCTTTCGGTGTTTGCCGGTCTGCTGCCGTTCAGGGGCTTTAACCTGCGCGAGCGGGTGTTTATCAGCTGGGTGGGACTGCGCGGCGCGGTGCCAATCATCCTCGCGGTATTCCCGATGATGGCCGGGCTGGATAATTCCCGTCTGTTCTTTAACGTGGCGTTCTTTGTGGTGCTGGTGTCGCTACTGTTCCAGGGCACGTCCCTGTCGTGGGCGGCGAAGAAGGCCCGCGTGGTGATCCCGCCGGTGGGCTGGCCGGTATCCCGCGTGGGGCTGGATATTCACCCCGAAAATCCGTGGGAGCAGTTTGTTTATCAGCTCAGCGCCGATAAGTGGTGCGTGGGCGCCTCGCTGCGCGATCTGCATATGCCGGAAGAGACGCGCATTGCCGCCCTGTTCCGCGATAACGCCCTGCTGCACCCGACCGGCAGTACCCGGCTGCGCGAGGGGGATATTCTCTGCGTGATTGGCCGGGAGCATGACCTCCCTGCCCTCGGCAAGCTGTTCAGCCAGTCACCGCCGGTGGCGCTGGATCAGCGCTTCTTCGGGGACTTTATTCTGGAAGCCAGCGCCAAATTCGCCGACGTGGCATTGATCTACGGCCTGGAAGAAGGGCTGGAGTATCGCGATAACCAGCAGACGCTGGGCGAGATTGTGCAGAAGCTGCTGGGTGCCGCACCGGTCGTGGGTGACCAGGTGGAGTTCGCCGGGATGATCTGGACGGTGGCGGAGAAAGAAGATAACGCGGTGCTGAAGGTGGGTGTCCGCGTGGCGGAGGATGCTGAAGAGTAGGCCGGGTAAGCGTAAGCGCCACCCGGCGTTTGACTCCGGTTCTGTGCGGCCTGATGCCCTCACCCCGGCCCTCTCCCACGGGGAGAGGGAGCAAACACTAAAAAGGGCAACTGACGTTGCCCTTTTGCTTTTATATGGTCACAACCGGCACCCGCGGTGCTAACGCGGTTAACAACTCATACCCGACGGTGCCCGCTGCGGCGGCAACGTCGTCCACTTTCACCTCGTTGCCCCACAGCTCAACCGGCGTACCTATCCCCGCCTGCGGGCACGGGGTCAGGTCAATCGCCAGCATATCCATCGACACAGTACCGACCGTGCCGGTACGCACGCCGTCCACCCATACCGGGGTACCGGAAGGGGCAATGCGCGGATAGCCGTCGGCGTAGCCACCGGCGACAATGCCGATCCGCTGCTCGCCCGGGGCGCGGTAGCGGCTGCCGTAGCCCACGGTATCCCCTGCTTTCAGGGTCTGAACGCCGATAATTTCGCTGCGCAGGGTCATCACCGGCTTCAGGCCGCTGTTGGCGATATCCTGCCACTGCCCGGACGGTGACGCGCCATACAGGACGATCCCCGGACGCACCCAGTCAAAATGCGCCTCCGGATGCCAGAGCGTCGCCGCCGAGTTAGAGAGCGAGCGCGGGCAATCCAGCCCCTCTGCCGCCTGCTCAATGCGCTTCATCGGTTCGGCAATGCCCTCCGGCTTTTCCGCATCGGCGAAATGGGCCATCAGGGTCATCTCCCCGACGTTCTTCAGCGCCCGCAGCTGTTGCCAGACGCTGTGAACCCGCTCCGGCTGAAAACCGAGACGGTTCATGCCGCTGTTCACTTTCAGATAAATATCGAGCGGGGCGTGGAGCCTGGCATTCTGGAGCGCCTTGACCTGCCAGTTGCTGTGCACGCTGGTGGTCAGGCGGTACTTATCAAACAGGGGCAGCTCATCTGCGTGGAAAAAGCCTTCGAGCATCAGGATCGGCCCTTTCCAGCCGCGCTCGCGCAGCAGGATCGCCTCTTCAAGATTGAGCAGCGCAAAACCATCAGTCGCGCTTAATGCACTCCAGACGCGATCCAGACCGTGGCCATAAGCGTTAGCTTTGACCACCGTCCAGACACGTGAAGCTGGCGCAGCGCGACGGACAATTTGCAGGTTATCCTTCAGGGCCTGCAGATCCAGCTGAGCCAGAACGGGACGGGACATGACGACTCCTTGTTAGTTATGCGCGCCGTGTAAATGCTGTGGACGTGACGGCGTGAACCCCGGACGGTAGCGCGCAACGCTTAGATCATCGAACGGAATAGCGGGTGTGCGCCCGGAGATCAAATCACTGAGTAACTGCCCTGAACCGCAGGCCATTGTCCAGCCCAGGGTACCGTGTCCGGTGTTCAGCCACAGGTTTTTAAACGGTGTCCGCCCGACTACCGGAGTGCCGTCCGGGGTCATTGGACGCAGCCCGGTCCAGAAGGTCGCCTGTTCAATAAAGCCGCCGCGCGGGAACAGGTCGCCAACGACCATCTCCAGCGTTTCCCGGCGCGGTTGCAGCAGCTCAGTGTTAAAGCCGACGATTTCCGCCATTCCTCCCACGCGGATCCGGTTGTCAAAACGGGTGATCGCGATTTTGTATGTTTCATCAAGGATAGTTGAAACCGGGGCGCCGCTGTCCTCTTTCACCTGGATGGTGAGCGAATATCCCTTCAGCGGGTAGACCGGAATATCCACGATGCCTTTCAGCATGGCGGTGGAGTATGAGCCGAAGGCCATGACGTAGGCGTCGGCCTTCACCACTTCATCGCCACAGAGCACGCCGTAGATGTTATCCCCTTCATACAGCAGCTTATCGACGGCGGTGTTGTAGCGGAATTTGACGCCCGCCTGCTCGGCCATCTGCGCCAGATTCTGGGTAAAGAGCTGGCAGTCGCCGGTTTCGTCATTGGGCAGACGCAGACCGCCGGTCAGCTTGTGCGCCACCTCGGCGAGGGCCGGTTCCACCTGCGCCAGCTGGCTGGCTTCCAGCAGTTGATACGGGACGCCCGCGTCCTCGAGGACGGCGATATCACGGGTGGCGTTTTCGTACTGCTGGGCGGTACGGAACAGCTGCAGGGTGCCCCCCTGACGGCCTTCATACTGGATGCCGGTGGAGGCGCGCAGCGCTTTCAGGCAGTCGCGGCTGTACTCCGCCAGACGCACCATCCGCCCTTTGTTTTCCATATAGTGCGAGGTGTCGCAGTTGCGCAGCATCTGCCACATCCACTTAAGCTGGAACTGCGTGCCGTCGAGGCTGATCGCCAGCGGCGCATGGCGCTGGAACATCCACTTAATCGCCTTCAGCGGAACGCCCGGTGCCGCCCAGGGCGCCGCGTAGCCCGGAGAGATTTGTCCGGCATTCGCAGCACTGGTCTCCAGTGCCGGACCCGGTTCCCGATCGATAACGGTCACATCATGCCCGGCCTGACTTAAGTACCAGGCGCTGGTTACGCCAACGACGCCACTTCCCAGTATGACAACACGCATAGCCACTCCATTTATAAGCAAAAGAACAATCTTCTGGTTACATATTGATAACCCAGCTGAAAATATTATTCAACATAGGCATTTTTTATGGTGACTTACCTCACACCTTCCCCATATGACGGGGCTGGCGGGTATTTGGCATCTCCTGCTGCGCGGCATTTTTAACCAGCAGATTATGCTGCCGACCACCCCGTTTTCGCCATCGCCGCGACGGGAAATCGCAAAGAAAAAAAATAGCCTGCCAGCACGCTTTTGAATGCTGTGTTCTATGCTTGAAAAGAGGTTCTCCAGACAGAGAGAGCTACCAACAACGAGGGCGCGCTAATGGCTACTATTGATTCCATGAATAAGGACACCACACGTCTGAGCGATGGACCCGACTGGACATTCGAGCTGCTGGACACCTATCTGGCGGAAATTGATCGGGTGGCGAAACTCTACCGTCTGGACGCCTACCCCCATCAAATCGAAGTCATTACTTCTGAACAGATGATGGACGCTTACTCGAGCGTTGGGATGCCCATCAACTATACCCACTGGTCGTTTGGTAAAAAATTCATTGAGACCGAACGCCTGTATAAACACGGCCAGCAGGGGCTGGCGTATGAGATCGTCATCAACTCCAATCCGTGTATAGCCTACCTGATGGAAGAGAACACCATCACCATGCAGGCGCTGGTGATGGCGCACGCCTGCTACGGGCATAACTCGTTTTTCAAAAATAACTACCTGTTCCGCAGCTGGACCGACGCCAGCTCGATTGTCGATTACCTGATCTTCGCCCGGAACTACATCACCGAGTGTGAAGAGCGCTACGGGGTGGAAGAGGTTGAGAAGCTGCTGGACTCGTGCCATGCGCTGATGAACTACGGCGTGGATCGCTATAAACGTCCGCAGAAGATCTCCCTGCAGGAGGAGAAAGCCCGGCAGAAAAGCCGCGAGGAGTATCTGCAAAGCCAGGTGAATACGCTGTGGCGTACCCTGCCGAAACGGGAAGAGGAGAAAGCGGTGCCTGAAGCGCGCCGTTATCCCTCCGAGCCGCAGGAGAATTTGCTCTACTTTATGGAGAAGAACGCCCCGCTGCTGGAGCCGTGGCAGCGTGAGATCCTGCGCATCGTGCGTAAGGTGAGCCAGTACTTCTATCCGCAAAAACAGACCCAGGTGATGAACGAAGGCTGGGCGACCTTCTGGCACTACACCATCCTGAATCATCTGTACGATGAAGGCAAAGTGACCGAGCGCTTTATGCTGGAGTTCCTGCACAGCCACACTAACGTGGTGTTCCAGCCGCCTTACAACAGCCCGTGGTACAGCGGCATCAACCCGTACGCGCTGGGCTTTGCGATGTTCCAGGACATCAAGCGTATCTGCCAGAACCCGACGGAAGAGGATAAATACTGGTTCCCGGATATCGCCGGTTCCGACTGGCTGGAGACGCTGCACTTTGCGATGCGCGACTTCAAGGACGAGAGCTTTATCAGCCAGTTCCTGTCGCCGAAAGTGATGCGTGATTTCCGCCTGTTTACGGTGCTGGATGACGATCACAACAACTATCTGGAGATTTCAGCTATCCACAACGAGGAGGGGTATCGCGAGATCCGCTCCCGCCTCTCGGCCCAGTACAACCTGAGCAATCTGGAACCGAATATTCAGGTCTGGAATGTGGATCTGCGCGGGGATCGCTCCCTGACGCTGCGCTATATCCCGCACAACCGCGCGCCGCTGGATAAGGGGCGCAAGGAAGTTCTGAAGCACGTGCACCGTCTGTGGGGCTTTGACATTATGCTGGAGCAGCAGAACGAGGATGGTAGCGTGGAGTTGCTGGAGCGCTGCCCGGCGAAGGGTAATATGTTGTAATTCGGTGCGGCCTGTTTGCCGGGTAAGCGAAGCGCCACCCGGCAAAAAAAACCTCTCAAGCGAGAGGTTTTTTATTTTAGCGTCCGTGAATTGCCAGATCGCCCGGGAGGGTTTTCTGCATCCGGTGCCAGATCTCGCCGCTTTCACGGCCGTAGCGACGTACGGTTTCATACACCTGGTCGTGCTGACCTTCAGAGCAGAGCTCGCTCAGCTTGTGGTAGAAACCCAGCGCCAGGCTGCGGGCTTCCGGGTTGGCGAAGTAGTGACGACCGATGCGGGTATAGAGCCCCTTCATGCCGTTGAGGATCAGGCCGTAAATCGGGTTACCGGAGGCAAACGCCAGCCCGCGGAAGACGTTGTAATCCAGCAGGGCAAAGGCGTCGGCGTGATCTTCTACCGCCGTGGCGCGGGCCAGGACCTCCAGCGCCTTATCAGGGTGCTGGCGGAACGCCGTACGAATAAAGATGGTGGCGATGTTAGTGCGCACGGAGAGCAGGTTGTCGATCAGCTGCGGCACGCTCTCGTGATCGAGGCGCGCCAGCGTCTCAAGAATATTCAGGCCCGACGTTTCCCAGAAGTTATTCACTTTGGTCGGTTTGCCGTGTTGGATCGTCAGCCAGCCGTCGCGGGCCAGTCTCTGCAACACTTCACGTAAGGTGGTACGTGTGACGCCAATCAGTTCAGAGAGTTCGCGTTCTGCGGGAAGGATCGAGCCTGGGGGAAAACGGTTATTCCAGATGCTCTCGATAATGTACTCTTCCGCGAAACCCGCCGGGCTTTGCGCCTTAATGACCATAGTGAGTTTTCCATTAACTGCTTTTTACAAAATTCACTCATCATACCAGAGGCTGGCAGAGGCAGATAGCGCAGCGAGGCGAGAAAAAAGGGATCGCCGTTTTATTTTTATCATTTAAAAAACATCCCCTGCGCTCCTCCACCGGCCTCATTTGCGTATACTTAGGACGTAATTATGTGACGGGCAAGGAAATCTGTTGTGGAAATGTCTTATCGTCGCGCCCTGTGGCGCAATTTTTTAGGCCAGTCTCCCGACTGGTACAAACTGACCCTGGTTGTCTTCCTGGTTCTTAACCCGCTTATCTTCATCATCAGCCCTTTCGCCGCAGGCTGGCTGCTGGTGGCGGAGTTTATCTTCACCCTAGCGATGGCGCTGAAGTGTTATCCCCTGCTGCCGGGCGGCCTGCTGGCCTTCGAGGCGGTGGTTATCGGCATGACCAGCGCAGAACACGTGAAAGAGGAGCTGGCGGCGAACCTCGAAGTGCTCCTGCTGCTGATGTTTATGGTGGCCGGGATCTACTTTATGAAGCAGTTGCTGCTGTTTATCTTTACCCGCCTGCTGCTGAGCATCCCCTCAAAAACTATGCTGTCGCTGGCCTTCTGCCTTGCAGCCGCGTTCCTGTCGGCCTTCCTCGATGCTCTGACCGTGGTCGCGGTGGTGATCAGCGTCGCCGTCGGTTTTTACGGGATTTATCACCGGGTGGCTTCGTCCCAGCCGGAAGCCGGCATGCAGGATGACAGTCACGTTGACGTCCATCAGCGCGACGTGCTGGAGCAGTTTCGCGCATTTCTGCGCAGCCTGATGATGCACGCGGGCGTGGGCACGGCCCTGGGCGGCGTGATGACCATGGTTGGCGAACCGCAGAACCTGATCATCGCCAAAGCCGCGGGCTGGAATTTTGTTGAATTTTTCCTGCGCGTGGCGCCGGTCAGCGTGCCGGTGCTGGTGTGTGGCCTGTTCACCTGCTGGCTGGTGGAGAAGTGTAAATGGTTTGGTTACGGCACCCTGCTGCCGACCCAGGTGCGCGACGTGCTGCGCCGCTTCGACGACGAGAGCCGCAGCCAGCGGACCCGTCAGCAGCGGCTGGCGCTGATTTTCCAGGGCATCATTGGCGTCTGGCTGATTATTGCCCTGGCGTTTCATCTGGCGGAAGTGGGGCTGATTGGTCTGTCGGTGATTATTCTGGCCACCACCTTTAGCGGCGTGACGGATGAACACGCCATCGGCAAAGCCTTTACCGAAGCGCTGCCTTTTACCGCGCTGCTGGCGGTCTTTTTCGCGGTGGTGGCGGTAATTGTCGATCAGCATCTGTTTGCGCCGATTATTCAATTCGTACTGCAGGCTGAACCCGACGCCCAGCTGTCGCTGTTCTATCTGTTTAACGGCCTGCTGTCGGCCATCTCCGATAACGTGTTTGTCGGCTCGGTCTATATCAACGAAGCGAAAGCGGCAATGGAGAGCGGCGTGATAAACCGCGAGCAGTTTGAGATGCTGGCGGTGGCGATCAACACCGGCACCAACCTGCCTTCGGTGGCCACGCCAAACGGTCAGGCGGCTTTCCTGTTCTTACTGACCTCCACCCTCGCCCCGCTTATCCGCCTCTCTTATGGCCGGATGGTATGGATGGCGCTGCCTTATACCCTGGTATTAACCGCGGTCGGTTTGTTATGCGTCAAAATTACCCTCATTCCTTTTACCCAATGGATGCTGCAGGCGGGTATACTGGCGACGCATTAAGTCAGTCAGCCGGGCGATAATTCGCCCGGTTGCGCTTGTGCATGATAAATATCCGATTACGTTATATTTTGCGCGCTGAGGCTGGCGCGCAAATTGTTTTCGTTTACACTGCGCTTTCTATACCTGTTCCAGGGAAATGATTATGTTGAAATTTTTGAACCAGTGCTCGCGCGGACGCGGGGCGTGGTTGCTGTTGGCCCTGACCGCCTTCGCGTTAGAAATGGTGGCATTGTGGTTCCAGCACGTGATGATGCTGAAGCCATGCGTGCTGTGTATCTACGAACGCTGCGCGCTGTTTGGCGTGATGGGCGCGGGTCTGGTGGGCGCTATCGCCCCGAAAAGCCCACTGCGCTATGGCGCCATCGCCCTCTGGCTCTACAGTGCCGGCAAAGGCCTGCAGCTCGCCTGGGAGCACACCATGATCCAGCTGCACCCCTCCCCGTTCCAGACCTGTGATTTTGCCGCCAGCTTCCCGAGCTGGCTGCCGCTGGACAAGTGGCTGCCGCAGGTGTTCGTGGCTACCGGTGACTGCGCCGTACGTCAGTGGGAATTCCTGACCCTCGAGATGCCGCAGTGGCTGGTGGGGATTTTTGCCGCCTACCTGGTCGTGGCGCTGCTGGTGCTGATTGCCCAGCCGTTTAAACCGAAAAAACGCGATTTGTTTGGTAGGTAAAAGCAAAACGGCAACCCTGGGGGTTGCCGTTTTTAATGTTTGCGCCCTCTCCCCGTGGGAGAGGGTTGGGGTGAGGGCATCAGGCCGCACTAATAAAAAACCCGCCGAGGCGGGTTTTTTATTATGCGCGGTTTGGGTGATTCAATATGTGGTCTTCCCAGTCGCGCACCTCTGACTCTTTCACCGCGATATGACGCACGGAGATCCGCTCGCCGTGCATCGCCGCTTTCGAGCCGGTCAGGAGGGGGTGCCACTTCGGCAAATCTTTACCCTCCGCCAGCAGACGGTAGGCGCAGGTCGGCGGCAGCCATTCAAAGGTCGGCAGGTTGTCGCGGGTCAGCTTGATGCAGTCCGGCTCCAGCTCGAAACGGCGCTCGTAGTTGCGGCACTGGCAGGTTTTGATGTTCAGCTGATTACAGGCGACGTTGGTGAAATAGATTTCGTCCGAGTCTTCATCCATCAGCTTGTGCAGGCAGCACTGCCCGCAACCGTCGCACAGCGATTCCCACTCGGCGTCGGTCATGTTGTCGAGAGTTTTGCTTTGCCAGAAAGGGATTTCGCTCATAAGGATGTCCACACGTCAAAAGAAAGCGCACCTTATAACCAGTCTGGCATCTCGATGCAAGTTTTGCCGCCCTTTTAAGGCGGCAAGCGGGGATTACAGCACGCGGGTTTTCAGTGACAGGCCGTTGACGGAGAGCTCCAGCTCATCGCCACCGTTCAGCGGGCCTACCCCTTCCGGGGTGCCGGTGAGGATCACATCGCCCGGTTTCAGGGTGAAGTAACGACTCATGTAGGCAATCAGCGGCACGATTTTGTGGATCATGTCGGACGTAGAACCCTGCTGACGCACTTCGCCGTTAATTTTCAGGCTCAGGGTGGTGTTCTGCGGATCGTCCTGGAATTCCGACACCGGTACGAAGCCGGAGATTGGACAGGAGTTATCAAAACCCTTGGCTTTCTCCCACGGCTGACCCGCTTTTTTCATTTTGCCCTGCACCTCGCGCAGGGTCAGGTCCAGCGCCACACCATAACCGGCAATCGCTTTCTGCACATGATCTTCAGAAGCCTGGCGCAGCGTAGCGCCAATCAGCACCGCCAGTTCCACTTCGTGGTGAACCGAACCCAGCCCCTGCGGGATCGCCAGCGGCTGGCGAATATCACAGAGGGCGGTTTCCGGTTTAATAAACAGCACCGGCTCGTTCGGAACCGCACTGCCCATTTCCTGAATATGCTTCGCGTAATTACTGCCGACGCAGACGACTTTGCTTACCGGATAATCCAGCAAGGCGCCTTGCCAGTTATGATGCTGATACATAATGAGCCCCTAAAAGGTTAATGTAACGCTGACAGATAATTCTTAAACTATTTTTTTCCCTGCGCCTCAAGATGCTGTTTAAGTAAATTCTCTTGCGGCGGAGGGAGTTGTAAATAATAGCCCTGTTCGGCTAACGCGCTTTTCACTTTTTCCAGATCGGCGTTCTTCAGCTGCTTGCGCCCGTCGAGCGGCATCAGCATCACCATTTGCGGCTTTCCGAAGGTCTTCATCAGTGCCTCAGGCACGCGGGAAAAATCGTCCTTTTTTTCGACATAGAGATAGGTCTGGTCGCGTTGGGTACTTCTGTAGATCACACAAAACATATATTTACTCAGAATTAACGGGGAGGGTGACTTGCCTCAATATAGTTGTGACTATAACATGCCTGATACTCTTCGGAATATCACGACGCACACGCCGTGGTAAAAAGCAAATTGAGTAAGGCCAGGATGTCAAACACGCCAATCGAGCTTAAAGGCAGTAGCTTCACCTTATCAGTGGTTCATTTGCATGAAGCAAAACCCGAGGTTATTCGTCAGGCGTTAGAAGACAAAATCGCCCAGGCGCCCGCATTTCTTAAACATGCGCCCGTCGTCATTAACGTAAGCGACCTTGAAGCGCCGATTAACTGGCAGCAGTTGCAGCAGGCAGTGTTAGCCACCGGCCTGCGGATTGTTGGCATCAGCGGCTGCAAAGATGCCGCACTGAAAGCCGAAATTGACGAGGCGGGTCTTCCGCTGCTCACCGAAGGCAAAGATAAAGCCCCACGCGCAGAGCCCCCTGCCCCGCCTGAACTCCCTGTTACACCCGTCACAAAAACGCGCTTGATCGATCTGCCGGTGCGTTCCGGTCAGCGTATTTATGCGCCAAACTGTGACCTTATTGTAACTAACCACGTCAGCGCTGGTGCAGAACTTATCGCCGATGGCAATATTCATATCTATGGCTCCATGCGGGGTCGCGCGCTGGCGGGTGCCAGCGGCGATCGCGATGCGCAAATTTTTTGTACCCATCTGGAGGCGGAGCTGGTCTCCATCGCAGGTGTTTACTGGCTGAGCGATAACATCCCGGCCGAATTTTCTGGTAAAGCCGCTCGTCTGCGTCTGGCAGACAACGCTTTGACCGTTCAACCGTTGAATTGATCCCTTTTTAACAAGGAATTTCTATGGCACGCATTATTGTTGTTACTTCGGGTAAAGGAGGCGTTGGCAAGACCACCTCCAGCGCGGCCATCGCTACTGGTTTGGCCCAGAAGGGAAAGAAAACTGTCGTTATCGACTTCGATATCGGCCTGCGTAACCTCGACCTGATTATGGGTTGCGAGCGCCGCGTGGTGTACGATTTCGTGAACGTGATTCAGGGTGATGCCACGCTGAATCAGGCAATGATCAAAGATAAGCGTACCGACAACCTCTATATTCTCCCCGCTTCCCAGACGCGCGACAAAGACGCGCTGACCCGCGAAGGCGTGGAAAAGGTGCTCGATGAGCTGAAAAAAATGGACTTCGATTTCGTGGTCTGTGATTCACCTGCGGGCATCGAAACCGGTGCGCTGATGGCGCTCTACTTCGCCGATGAAGCGATCATCACCACCAACCCGGAAGTCTCTTCCGTGCGCGACTCCGACCGTATTCTGGGGATCCTTGCTTCAAAATCCCGTCGCGCAGAGAATGGCGAAGAGCCGATTAAAGAGCACCTGCTGCTGACCCGTTATAATCCGGGTCGCGTCAATAAAGGTGATATGCTGAGTATGGAAGACGTGCTGGAGATCCTGCGCATCAAACTGGTTGGCGTTATCCCGGAAGATCAATCCGTGCTGCGCGCCTCTAACCAGGGTGAACCGGTTATCCTCGACGCTAACGCAGACGCCGGTAAAGCGTATGCGGACACGGTAGATCGTCTGCTCGGAGAAGAACGTCCTTTCCGCTTCATAGAAGAAGAGAAGAAAGGTTTCCTCAAACGCCTGTTCGGAGGATAAGTTATGGCATTACTGGACTTTTTTCTCTCGCGGAAAAAAAGCACCGCCAACATCGCAAAAGAACGACTGCAGATCATCGTCGCGGAACGCCGCCGCAGCGATGCAGAACCGCATTACCTGCCGCAGCTGCGCAAAGACATCCTGGAAGTGATTTGTAAGTATGTGCAGATCGACCCGGAGATGGTGACCGTACAGCTGGAGCAAAAGGACGGGGATATCTCGATTCTGGAGCTCAACGTGACCCTGCCGGAAGCGGAAGAGTCGCGTTCATAACGGCGTTGCCGGGCGGTGCGATGCTTGCCCGGCCTACATTTGTAGCCCCGGCAAGCGCAGCGCCGCCGGGGAATTCACCCTTTACTGCGGATACTCTTCCAGCAGCGCATTCAGGCGTTCTGCCATTAACTCCCCGCGCCATCCGGCAATCAGTTCCGGCGTGCCGTTTTGCGGTTTCAGCTTCCAGTGCGCGTTCAGCAGCTGGTTAATCTGACGGCGTGAAGCCAGCAGCTCGGCGCTGACTTTGCTCTCGGTTGCCACTTCCTGGACCAGAGCTTTAATTGCCTTAAAGGCTTTGCGATAGCCCGGCATATCCATCAGGTTCAACAGTGGCTCCGGCAGCGCCTCTTCCGGCAACTCCTGAGCTTTCGCCACCAGCGCCAGCAGGGTTTTACCGTGGAAACGGATCTCCGAACCCGAAAGTCCGATGCTGTCCAGTTCCCCCAGGCTGCCCGGCATGTAACGCGCCACGGCCCACAGATGTTCCTCGCGCACCACAAAGTTCACCGCCAGATCGCGCTCGCGGGCCTTACGCAGACGCCAGTCGGCCAGCAGCTGCAGGCAGGCCAGCTGGCGGGTACGCAGCTGCCAGGCGTTGCTGATATCGCGCCAGGCCTCTTTCGGATCGGTGACTTCCTTACGACGCAGCTGCGTCATCCGGCACTCGTTCAGGGCCGCAGGCAGCCAGCCGGAGGCTTCGGCCTCTTTCATCAGCTGACCGGCAATCGGTAGGAGATAGAACACATCCGCCGCCGCGTAGTCGAGCTGACGCTCGGTCAGCGGACGCGCCAGCCAGTCGGTGCGGGATTCGCTCTTGTCGATAGCAAGGCCGGTATACTCCTCCACCATGGCGGCAAAGCCCCACGACAGCGGACGCCCGGCAAAAGCGGCGAGGATCTGGGTATCGATCAGCGGCTCCGGCATGATGCCGAAGGTGTTGAGGAAAACTTCCAGATCTTCACTCCCGGCGTGCAGATATTTGGTGATGGCGGTATCCAGCAGCAGCTCGCGCATCGGCGTCCAGTCGGTGATCCCCAGCGGGTCGATAAGCGATACCTTTTTGCCGTCATACAGCTGGATCAGGCCCAGCTGAGGATAATAGGTGCGGGTACGAACAAACTCGGTATCCAGCGCAATGGCGTCTGCATCGCGGGTAATATCGCACAGCGAAGCCAGTTCGTCGTTGGTGGTGATCATCTGGTAGTTCAAATCATATTCTCTTTGGTTTGCGCCCATAAAAAAACGCTGGCCAGGCCAGCGTTTCTGGGTGACTAACACGAAGCTCAGCCTTTATTGTCCACTTTGGCGCGCGCTTCGTCACGTAATTCTCGTCGCAATATCTTCCCGACGTTCGATTTTGGCAGTTCGTCGCGAAACTCCACCAGCTTCGGCACTTTATACCCGGTGAGCTGGCGACGGCAGAAGGTGATCAGCGCGTCTTCGCTCAGGGCAGGATCTTTTTTCACCACAAAGATTTTAACCGTTTCGCCGCTGCTGCCTGCCGGAACCCCTACCGCGGCCACTTCCAGCACGCCGTTGTGCTGCATGACCACGTCTTCGATCTCGTTCGGATAGACGTTGAAACCGGAGACCAGGATCATGTCTTTCTTACGATCGACGATGCGCAGGAAACCTTCGTCATCCATCACCGCGATATCCCCGGTGTGCAGCCAGCCGTCCTTGATGATTTCATCAGTGGCTTCCGGACGCTGCCAGTAGCCCAGCATCACCTGCGGGCCTCGCACGCAGAGCTCGCCCGGCTCGCCATGCGGCACTTCGTTATCGTCGTCATCCACCAGTTTGGCTTCGGTGGAGGGCACCGGCAGGCCGATGCTGCCGCTGTGATAGTCGATATCGTGCGGGTTAACGCTCACCAGCGGGGCGCATTCGGTCAGGCCATAGCCCTCCAGCAGATACTGGCCGGTCAGTTTCACCCAGCGCTCGGCCACCGCCTGCTGTACCGGCATCCCGCCCCCCGCAGACAGATGCAGGGTGGAGAAATCGAGCTGCTGGAACTCTTTATTATTGAGAAGCGCGTTAAACAGGGTGTTTACCCCGGTCATGGCGGTGAACGGATATTTCGCCAGCTCTTTGACCAGGCCCGGAATATCGCGCGGGTTGGTGATCAGCACGTTCTGCCCGCCGAGCTCGATAAACAGCAGGCAGTTCATGGTCAACGCGAAGATGTGATAGAGCGGCAGCGCGGTGATCACCAGCTCTTTGCCGCGATGCAGCAGCGGCCCGTAGGTGGCATTCACCTGCTCGAGGTTCGCCAGCATGTTGCGGTGGGTGAGCATCGCCCCTTTCGCCACGCCGGTGGTGCCGCCCGTATACTGCAGGAACGCCAGATCCTGGGAGACGATTTCGGGCTTCACGTACTGCATCCGGTAGCCCTGGTGCAGCGCCCGGCGGAAGGAGATGGCATCCGGCAGATGGTATTTCGGCACCAGCCGTTTGACGTACTTGACGACGAAGTTAACCAGCGTCCCCTTGGCGGTGGAGAGCTGGTCGCCCATTCGCGTCAGAATGACGTGTTTGACCTGGGTTTTATCAACCACTTTTTCCAGCGTGTGGGCGAAGTTGGAGACAATCACAATCGCCGAGGCGCCGCTGTCGTTCAGCTGATGTTCCAGCTCGCGCGGAGTATAAAGCGGGTTGACGTTAACCACGATCATCCCGGCGCGCAGAATGCCGAACAGCGCCACCGGATACTGCAGCAGGTTCGGCATCATCAGCGCCACGCGATCGCCCTTCTGCAGGCCTAACCCCTCCTGCAGATAGGCCGCAAAGGCCCGGCTGCGCTCTTCCAGCTTACGGAAGGTCATCACTTCGCCCATGTTCACAAACGCAGGCTGATCGGCGTAACGTGTTACGGAGTTTTCAAACAGTTCAACCAGGGATTGATAACGGTCAGGGTTTATCTCTGCGGGAACATCCGCAGGATATCGGTTAAGCCAAACCTTCTTCACTACATCACCTCTGAAAAGCGTGTTCGTCGTCATCACAACCCCGGTTAATAAACAAGTCGTTAACATAATATTAACTCAGCGTACCAGTTTATTAATTGCCCGGATTTAAGGTTGCGAAGCGCGTCACTATTTATTTTTCTTATTACCGTGGAAAAAACGAAACAGCGGACGGGCCGCTGTTTCTTATTCAATAATAACAGTCACTTACTCTGTTACTATCGTCCGGACCTGTGCAGGGCCGGGGCCATAACCTGGCCAGCCGCCGTAGCCGTATCCATAGCCATAACGCCATGGATGGGGTCCCCAGTACCAGGGATCCGGTGGCGGCATCATCACCTGCTGCTGTACCCGCCAGCGTTTATAGCCGTTGACCTGCATGGTCATAAATTTATAGGGAGTGTTGCCGATTTTACCCTGCTCTGCGCCGGTGATCGGCCCCACCACGGTGATCAGTTGCCCACGGAAATCCACCGGATCGAGGAAGCCGTTAACATCGGCGTAGATCCGGCCCCGTGAGGCTTCACCCAGAACCGGACGCGCGCCGCTGTCCAGGGGCACGGTGGCAATCTCCAGACGGGTTTTGCCCTGCTGGTTGATGACCTCCACCACTTTGCCGCCGAAACGCGACTCCTGGCCCACGTAGAGTTCCGGGGCGTTCATCACCCGGACCAGATCCTGCTGCGGCGTCGGACTGCTGCCCTGGATCGCATCAGGCACTGAAACACATCCTGTTAATGCCAGGGCCAGCGCCCCGACGGTCAGCAGACGAACAACATATTTTTGAACCGCCATGATGCGACTCCTTTTTCTCAGGCTCTTATACTGAGATTCACTCCCGGCCCGGAAGTTTCTTCCACGCTACGGTGTTTCGTAAATAAACCGGCTCGGCTTTCTCCACCGCCACGGTTTTACCTGCCGCCAGCATCTGACAGGCAATAGGGAGCATATCTTCAGCCGCCGGCAGCAGCACGTTGCCGTCGACCAGGGCCAGACCGCTGTCGTTTGCCATATCCGGCCACGCCGGCCAGCCGGTGCCGACCGTCGCCCATTCACCGGAAAGCTGCTTCATGCGCTCGCCTGCCGCTTGCGGCGTAAGCACGGCTTCGCTCTCTTCACCGTGCCAGACGCCCTGCTCGTCGCGGGTATATTCCGCCCAGTAGACTTCGCCCATGCGGGCATCGATGGCCGCCAGCACGCGGGTCGCGCCGGTATTGCGCCATGCGCCCTGGGCCATGGTCGCCAGGGTCGAAACGCCGATCATCGGCAGTTCGGCACCCAGCGCCAGCCCCTGGGCAATGCCGATGCCAATGCGCACGCCGGTAAAGCTGCCCGGGCCGCGGCCATAGGCCAGCGCGTCGAGATCGGTAAGGGAGGTATTGCCCTCGGTGAGGATCATCTTCACCAGGGGCAGGATCCGTTGGGTGTGTTCCCGGGGGCACTCTTCGAAATGCGCACAGGTCGTGCCGTCATTCCACAGGGCAACAGAGCAGGCCTCTGTCGCGGTATCGATAGCCAGAATTCGCATGTGTTGTCGCGCTCTCGCAGTGGTCAGTCACAAAAAGGCGCGCATTTTAGCACACCCATCAATAAATTACTGCGCCTGCGGCGCGGCAAGGAAACGCACCGCGCGATCGATATCCCGGGTGCGCGGTGCCGGAGGCAGGCTGGCAATAAAGGTGGCGCCGTAAGGGCGCATCACCAGGCGGTTATCGCAGATCACCAGCACCCCACGATCGTCCACGTCGCGGATCAGACGCCCTACCCCCTGCTTGAGGGTAATCACCGCATCGGGAAGCTGTACCTCATCAAAGGGATCGCCCCCGCGCAGGCGGCAGTCTTCCATGCGCGCCTTCAGCAGCGGATCGTCCGGAGAGGTAAAGGGCAGTTTGTCGATGATCACCAGCGACAGCGCGTCGCCGCGCACGTCCACCCCTTCCCAGAAGCTGCTGGTCGCCACCAGCAGGGCATTGCCCGCCGTGACAAACTGCTGCAGCAGCTGGCCTTTACTGGTTTCACCCTGCAGCAGCACCGGCAGGGTCATGGTGGCGCGGAACTGCTCCGCCAGGTCACGCATCATCGCGTGGGAGGTGCAGAGCATAAAGCAGCGGCCGTTGTTGGCCTCAATCATCGGCTTGAGCATCGCCGCCAGATGACGGGCGGCGCCGGGCTGATTGGGCAGCGGCAGGTTGCGCGGCACGCAAAGCAGCGCCTGGGTAGCGTAATCAAACGGGCTCGGCAGCAGCAGGGATTTGGCCTGCTCAATCCCCAGGCGTTCGGTGAAGTGGTGCAGATCGTCATTTACCGACAGCGTGGCGGAGGTGAAGATCCAGCTGCCCGGTTTTTGCACCATCACCTCTTTAAACTTATCGGCCACGGTGAGCGGCGTCAGGGCGAGGGTGAAGTGGCGCGAGTTGCATTCGTACCAATAGCTGTAGCCCGGCTGGTTAAACTCTTTCAGCCGTTTCAGGCGCGCGCGGTAGAGCGTGGCGCGTTCAAAAGCGGCATCGAGCAGCGCAGAGCGGCCGAGGGACAGCTTCGCCACGTCGTAGCAGAGCTCCAGGGCGTCATCGAGCAGCAGCAGCGCCCGCTGAATATGCTGATCGGCCAGCAGTTCGCGCAGATTGCCACGAAAGCCCGGATCCCCCAGCTGCATGCGGAAATCCTGGGTGCTTTGCGCCAGGCGGTCGGCGCACTTCTGCAACTGCTGGGTATCTTTCAGTTCGGTGCGGTAGGCGATGGTGAAATCTTTCGCCAGATCCAGCAGCTGGCGGCTGGAGAGCGACTGGCCAAAATACTGGCTGGCAATATCGGGGAGCTGATGGGCTTCGTCGAAAATCAGCACTTCCGCTTCGGGGATCAGTTCGCCAAAACCGCTCTCTTTCACCACCATATCCGCCAGGAACAGGTGATGGTTGACCACCACCACGTCGGCATCCATCGCCGTTTTACGCGCTTTCACCACAAAGCAGTCTTTGTAGAGCGGGCAGTCGCTGCCCAGACAGTTGTCGTTGGTGCTGGTGACCAGCGGCCAGGCGGGCGAGTCTTCGGCCACGCTGGCGCAGGTGCTGATATCGCCATCCAGAGTTTGGTTGGCCCAGCTGCGCAGGATGATGACGTCGCTGAGGGTCTGCACCGGCAGATCGCCGCCCGCCAGCGCCTGCTGTTCGAGCCGCTCAAGGCAGAGATAGTTAGAGCGCCCTTTCAGCAGGGCCAGACGGCCTTTGTACTTGAGGGCTTTGGCGACGGTGGGCAGATCGCGGCTGTAAAGCTGATCCTGCAGCGCTTTCGAACCGGTGGAGATGATCACCTTCTTTTTAGCCCGCAGCGCCGGTGCGAGATAGGCGTAAGTTTTACCGGTGCCGGTACCCGCCTCGACCACCAGCGGCTTAGCGCTGTCGATGGCATCGGCGACCGCGTGCGCCATCTGGCGCTGCGGCTCGCGCGGCTTAAAGCCTGGAATTGCCTTTGCTAACTGTCCGTCTGCTGCGAAATCGTCTGCCACTCTGCCCCCTGTATTTTTGCACAGGGGATTATGTCAGGCCGCTGCCCCTCGCGCCAGTCGATAGTGACGCAGGCAAAACAATATGGCAGTCTTGCCCGCGAAACTCACAATAACGAGGAAACGTGTATGACAATTGTGCGCATTGATGCCGAAGCCCGCTGGTCAGATGTGGTGATCCACAATCAGACCCTGTACTACACCGGCGTGCCGGCGAACCTGGATGCCGACGCTTACGAGCAGACGGCCAATACCCTGGCGCAGATTGACGCGGTGCTGAAGAAACAGGGCAGCGACAAATCCCGCATTCTGGATGCGACCATTTTCCTTGCCAGTAAAGAGGATTTTGCGGCGATGAACAAAGCCTGGGATGAGTGGGTCGTGGCAGGTCACGCGCCTGTACGCTGCACGGTACAGGCGACGCTGATGAAGCCGCAGTATAAGGTTGAGATTAAGATTATCGCTGCGGTGTAAGAGGGGTTACTCCTCTTCGTCATCCTCAAAACGCGCCACGATCCGCTCGCCGGTATGGGTGGCGCGAAGCTCTTCAGCCACCTGGGAAATCGCCTGTCCGCTGCTCATCCCCTGGGACATCAGCTCCTGAATGCGCTCGACGGCCTTTTGCTGCTGCTCGTGGCTCAGTGAAGGTAAACCTGCAAACATCGTCAACTCCTGCTAAATTATCAGCGCTAATTATTTCACGCTGCCCGGTAGTCTACCACCCATGAACTCGTTATCCCCCACTGTTTTGACATTACCCTGGCGTCCTGACGCCGCAGAATTCTGGTTTGCCCCCCTGAGCCATCTGCCGTGGGCAATGCTGCTGCACTCGGGCCATGCGGATCACCCTTACAGCCGCTTTGATATTCTGGTGGCCGACCCGCGCACCACCCTGGTCACGCAGGGCACAGATACATTGATTAACGGCGCGTCCTCGGATGCCTGTCCGCTGAGCCTGCTCCAGCAGGCCATTGACGAGATGGGCCTGCCCTGCACGCCAGACCCGGATCTGCCCTTCCAGGGCGGCGCGCTGGGGTTGTTTGGCTACGATCTGGGCCGCCGCTTCGAGCAGTTGCCGGACATAGCCGAGCGCGATATCGACCTGGCGGACATGGCGGTGGGCCTGTACGACTGGGCGGTCGTCGTTGATCATCACAAACAGCGGGTGTCGCTGGTGTGTCATGGCGATGTTGCAGCGCGTCTGGCCTGGCTGGAAGCACAGCGAACGCCTGCGAACCTGTCCGCGTTCCGGCTGACCTCCGGCTGGCAGGCCAATATGACCGCAGCGGAGTACAACGACAAATTTGACCGCGTGCAGGCCTTCCTGCACAGCGGGGACTGCTATCAGGTGAACCTGGCCCAGCGTTTCCAGGCGCATTACGAGGGCGATGAGTGGCAGGCATTTACCCGGTTGAACGCCAACAACCGCGCCCCGTTCAGCGCCTTTTTGCGCCTCGACGAGGGGGCTGTTCTGAGCCTCTCCCCGGAGCGTTTTATTCACCTGGCGGAAGGCACCATCCAGACTCGCCCGATTAAAGGCACGCTGCCGCGACTGGCGGATGCCGGGGCCGACCGCCAGCAGGCTGAGAAACTCGCCGCCTCGCCGAAGGACAGAGCGGAAAACCTGATGATCGTCGACCTGATGCGCAATGACATTGGCCGGGTGGCGGAGCCGGGAAGCGTGCGGGTGCCGGAGCTGTTCGTGGTGGAGCCCTTCCCTGCCGTACATCATCTGGTGAGCACCATTACCGCCCGCCTGCCATCGACCAGGACGGCGTGCGATCTTCTGCGCGCCGCCTTCCCCGGCGGGTCGATCACCGGCGCGCCAAAAGTGCGGGCGATGGAAATTATCGACGAGCTGGAGCCCCATCGCCGTAACGCCTGGTGCGGCAGCATCGGCTATATCAGCCTGTGCGGCGGCATGGATACCAGCATCACCATTCGCACCCTGACGGCGGTGGCCGGAGAGATTTACTGTTCCGCAGGCGGCGGGATCGTGGCGGACAGCCGGGCCGCGGCGGAGTATCAGGAAACCTTTGATAAAGTGAATCGTATTCTGCAACAACTGGAGAGTTAACTGGTGGATACCCACGACCTGACCCTGGACAATTTTTTATCGCGTTTTCAGCTTTTGCGCCCGCAGGTGAACAAAACCGCGCTGAACCAGCGTCAGGCGGCGGTACTGATCCCGGTGGTACGCCGGGCGCAGCCTGGCCTGCTGCTGACCCGCCGCTCTGCCCGGTTGCGTAAACACGCCGGTCAGGTGGCGTTTCCCGGCGGGGCGGTAGACAGCACCGATGCCTCGTTAATTGCCGCCGCCCTGCGCGAGGCCGAGGAGGAGGTGGCAATCCCGCCGCACAAGGTCGAGGTGATTGGCGTCCTGCCGCCGGTGGACAGCGTGACCGGTTTTCAGGTGACGCCAGTGGTGGGCATTATTCCGCCGGATCTGCACTATCACGCCAGCGTCGACGAAGTGGAATCGGTCTTTGAAATGCCGCTGGCGGAAGCCCTGCGCCTGGGCCGTTATCATCCGCTGGATATTCAACGTCGTGGTCACGATCACCGGGTGTGGCTCTCCTGGTATCAGCATTATTTTGTCTGGGGCATGACGGCGGGAATTATTCGTGAGCTGGCGCTGCAGATCGGCCTGAAACCTTGACTATACTTTACATTCGCCCTTTTTTTGCGCCTTTGAGATCTTCCTCCCGCTATTAGTTTATCCGGCGTTAACCATTAGTTTAATTCATGTGAATAGTTAAGCTGACGACAGGGTTCCCTCTTACACTATGCGAAGTTATTACATCGTTACTGGAAACCCGGTAACCCTGTCAGGAGTGTTAAAGTGATTAGTATATTCGACATGTTCAAAGTGGGGATTGGTCCCTCTTCTTCCCACACTGTAGGGCCGATGAAGGCCGGTAAACAGTTCGTCGATGACCTGGTCGAAAAAGGATTACTGGATAGCGTTACCCGCGTGGCCGTCGACGTTTACGGTTCACTGTCGCTCACGGGTAAAGGCCACCACACCGATATCGCCATTATTATGGGTCTGGCCGGGAATATGCCGGACACCGTAGATATTGACGCCATTCCGGCGTTTATCCGCGACGTGGAAACGCGCGGTCGTCTGCTGCTGGCGAATGGCCGGCAGGAAGTGGATTTCCCGCAGGATGACGGCATGCGTTTTCGCAGCGACAACCTCTCGTTGCATGAAAACGGGATGCAGATCCACGCCTTCAGCGGCGAGAAAGTGGTCTACAGCAAAACCTATTACTCCATCGGCGGCGGCTTTATCGTCGACGAAGAGCATTTCGGCCAGGACGTAACGGGCGATGTGAAGGTGCCTTACCCGTTCAAATCGGCAACTGAGATGCTGAATTACTGCAAAGAGACCGGCCTGTCCCTTTCAGGCATGGTGATGCAGAACGAGCTGGCGCTGCACAGCAAGAAAGAGATTGAAGACTATTTCGCCAACGTTTGGCAGACCATGCGCGCCTGTATCGATCGCGGCATCAACACCGAAGGCGTGCTGCCGGGTCCGCTGCGCGTGCCGCGTCGCGCCTCTGCCCTGCGCCGCATGCTGGTCACAACGGACAAATACTCCAACGATCCGATGAACGTGATCGACTGGGTTAACATGTTTGCCCTGGCGGTGAACGAAGAGAACGCCGCCGGTGGCCGCGTGGTGACTGCCCCGACGAACGGCGCCTGCGGGATCGTTCCGGCGGTGCTGGCCTACTACGATCACTTTATCGAATCGGTGAGCCCGGATATTTATATTCGCTACTTCCTCGCCGCGGGCGCGGTCGGTGCGCTGTATAAGATGAACGCCTCTATTTCCGGCGCTGAAGTCGGCTGTCAGGGTGAAGTCGGCGTGGCATGTTCCATGGCGGCGGCCGGTCTGGCTGAGCTGCTGGGCGCCAGCCCGGAGCAGGTTTGTGTGGCCGCAGAGATCGGCATGGAACACAACCTCGGTCTGACCTGCGACCCGGTCGCTGGCCAGGTTCAGGTGCCGTGCATCGAGCGTAACGCCATTGCCTCGGTGAAAGCGATTAACGCCTCACGCATGGCGATGCGCCGCACCAGCGAACCGCGCGTCTCGCTGGATAAGGTCATCGAAACCATGTACGAAACCGGTAAAGACATGAACGCCAAATACCGCGAAACCTCCCGCGGCGGCCTGGCCATTAAGGTGCAGTGCGACTAAGCCTCTGAAAGCGCTTCTGCGACTTTCGTCTCTCATGCTTTTTTCGCCCATCTGATACGGATGGGCGAATTTTATCGACTTTTCTCGTTACCTGAAATAATGCCTACTACAATAGCCAGGTTGCCACGGGCACTCACGCCAGTGGCTCTTCGGGTGGCCGTGGCATGCAAACAGCTCACAGGATAATTAAAAATTATCGCCGCAAACGGATAATCGTCTGCCTTGTGCTGTCACTTTCTACCGTCGTTTGCACGCTCATTATTGGCTTTATTTCACAGCGCAATGTAAACCATCAATCCACCGTTGCCTTTGTCTCCCACGCTGTCGACACCCTAGACAAGATCCTCCAGCCGCTGGAAACCGGGCGCGACGTGGTGCAACCGCTGATTGGCCTGCCCTGCGTGGAGGTCAATTTTTTACTGCGCAAACAGGCCGCCACTCTGCAAACCGTCCGCTCGATCGGCCTGATTAAGGACGGCGTGCTTTACTGCTCAAGCATGTTCGGCAATCGCGATCTTCCCATCAGCCAGTTCCAGCCCCAGCTCCCCTCTTCGCAGCCTTTACTGCTGCTTACCGCCGATCAGCCTTTTTTGCAGGGTAATCCGGTGCTGATCCAGTGGTATCCGCTGCCCGGCAAAAGTGAAGACGGGGTGATTGAGATTGTGAATATCGAGCTTATCGCCAGGCTGCTGCTGGAGCCCCAGATGCCGATTATCAGCGACGTTAATCTTACCGTGGGCGATAAGCATCTGAATCATGAGCGCCAGCTCACGGATTCGCTGGTATTCGGCGATGACGACAACATCTACCAGCAGGCCTCAACTAACTTTCCTTTCACCATCACCGTTAACGGCCCGGGGCTCACCGCGCTGGCGCTGAAAACGCTGCCGTCACAGCTGCCGCTGGCGGTGATCTTCAGCATGCTGGTGGGGTATATCGCCTGGCTTGCCACCGCCAGTCGCATGAGCTTTACCCGGGAGATCAACTTTGGTCTGGCGTCCGGTGAGTTTGAGCTTTTCTGCCAGCCGCTGATCGATGCGAAAAAACAGGATTGCATCGGCGTGGAAATTCTTCTGCGCTGGAACAATCCGCGCCAGGGGTGGATCGCCCCGGATATCTTTATCCCGCTGGCGGAGGAGCATAACCTGATTGTGCCCCTCACCCGCTACGTGCTCATCGAAACCGTCCGGCATCTGGCGATGTTCCCTACCGCACCGGGCTTTCATATTGGGATCAACGTGGCCGCCAGCCATTTTCGCGGCGGCGAGCTCCTTCACGACCTGAACCGCGTCTGGTTCAGCGCCGAGCCCGCGCAGCAGCTGGTCATTGAATTAACCGAGCGCGATACGCTGATGGAGATGGATTTCAACATGGTGGAGGAGCTGCATCAGAAAGGGGTGAAACTGGCGATTGACGATTTTGGTACCGGCAGCAGTTCGCTCTCGTGGCTGGAGAAGCTCAATCCCGAGGTGCTGAAAATTGATAAATCCTTTACGGCCGCCATCGGCACTGACGCCGTCAACTCGACGGTGACGGACATTATTATTGCCCTGGCTCAGCGTCTGGATATTGAACTGGTGGCTGAAGGGGTGGAAACCAGCGATCAGGCGAGTCATCTGCGCCTGCACGGCGTGAATATACTGCAGGGGTTCTTGTACGCGCGGCCCATGCCGCTGCGGGATTTCCCGCAATGGCTGGCGGAGAGTTCACCTCCGCCAGCCTCTCACAACGGCGATATGATGCCGTCGATATCCTGATTACTCTTCTTCGTCGTGGGCGGACTGCTCTTTAACAATGCGCACCAGGTCAACGCGGTAATCATTGGCGGTCACGATCGTTATCTTCAGCGGCGGTAATTCCAGTACATCACCCATACGCGGGATCTGACCGTTTACAGCAATCACCAGGCCGGCAACCGTCGCGATATCTTCATCATGGTTGGTGAGGTGTTCCAGCCCCAGGGTATGCTGCAGCGCGTGCAGATCCGTGGTCCCTTTCACCAGCCAGCCATCGTTATCGTTGATGATTTCCGGCGTTTCGTCGGCATCCGGGAACTCACCGGCGATGGCTTCCAGCACGTCAAGCGGGGTTACGAGACCCTGCACCACGCCAAACTCGTTGGTGACGATAACAAAGCTGCCGCGGGCACGGCGCAGCACGCCAAGCAGGTTGATCGGGTCGAGCGTTTCCGGTACCACGATAGCAGGCGACGCGGCGGCAATGGCTTCAACGTTTGCACCCTCTTCCAGCGCCACCAGCATCTCCTTCGCACGCACCACGCCGATAATCTCATCCAGTTCACCGCGACACACCGGGAACAGGCTGTGCGGGGAGGAGAGCAGCTGCTGGCGAATTTCCGACACGCTCAGGCTGGCATCAACCCAGCTGATTTCACCGCGCGGAGTCATAATGCCGCGCAGGGAGCGCGAGGCCAGCGACAGCACGCCGTTGATCATATAGCGCTCTTCTTCAACGAAGGCACCTTCCGGCACCGGCACAGGGACATGGTTTTCGCTGTCCTGCTGCGCTTTGGCTTCGCGGCGGCCACCCATCAGACGCAGAATCGCATCAGCGGTACGGGCACGCAGTGGCTGGTTCGACTGCTGGCGAATAAAGTTGCGACGGGCAATCTGGTTAAACATCTCTATAATGATGGAGAAACCAATTGCGGCGTACAGATAGCCTTTCGGAATATGGAAGCCGAAACCTTCTGCAACCAGGCTCAGACCGATCATCAACAGGAAGCTCAGACAGAGCACCACGACGGTCGGATGCTGGTTGACGAATCGAGTCAATGGTTTCGAGGCGAGCAGCATCACCGCCATCGCAATGATCACAGCAGCCATCATCACCGGCAGGTGGTTAACCATACCGACGGCGGTAATCACCGCGTCGAGGGAGAAGACGGCGTCCAGCACCACGATTTGCAGTACCACCACCCAGAAGCTGGCGTAGCCTTTGCCGTGTCCATCATCATGCTGGCGGTTTTCCAGCCGTTCATGGAGTTCGGTTGTGGCCTTGAACAACAGGAATATACCCCCCAGCAGCATGATCAGGTCACGCCCTGAGAAGGTGAAGTCGAAAGCGGTGAACAGAGGTTGCGTAAGCGTAACCATCCACGAGATCACCGACAGCAGCGCAAGACGCATAATCAGCGCCAGCGACAGACCGATTAAACGTGCTTTATCACGTTGTTTAGGCGGAAGTTTATCCGCAAGGATAGCGATAAACACCAGGTTATCGATGCCGAGAACGATCTCAAGCACCACCAGCGTGAGCAATCCTACCCAGATTTGCGGGTCCATTAAGAATTCCATGACAAGCTCCTGCTAAAGGAATGGCAAAACGGCGCCGCGAAAGATGCGGGCGAAGCGGTAAAAGACGTAAACAGTGAGTGGCGCGAATCGCCGATTAAGCTGGCCAGAGCTGGCCGGGTGTGTGACTGGCGTCGGTGACGGTCCATACAGTGGGCTGCTGCCCAATACTCCTGACAATTAAACGGATGGTAAACATATCAGAGACCTGTGCTTTTTGGCAAAGATTTACTTTCCTTTGCAAACAGATGTTTCAGGGCTTTTTTTGATCACAGAAATATCTCATCTGCTTAGGCTAAATTACGGATCTTCATCACATAAATTATTTTTTCGATGTCTAAAATAAATCGCGTAAGAATTAGTTAATTGAACTCTAACCCTTATCTGAATCGATTCGTTCTTTCGAAGATGATCTCTAATGCTCTTCTCACCCGGGGGCGTTAACGATAATAAAAGGAGGTAGCAAGTGACTATTGCTATTGTTATAGGCACACATGGTTGGGCTGCAGAGCAGTTACTTAAAACCGCAGAAATGCTTTTAGGCGAACAGGAAAACGTCGGCTGGATCGATTTCGTTCCCGGTGAAAACGCCGAGACACTGATAGAGAAGTATACCGCTCAGCTGGCAAAGCTGGACACCAGCAGCGGCGTGCTGTTCCTTGTTGACACATGGGGCGGCAGTCCGTTCAACGCCGCAAGCCGCATTGTGGTTGATAAAGAGCTGCATGAAGTCGTGGCCGGGGTCAACATCCCGATGCTGGTTGAGACGCTGATGGCCCGTGACGACAACCCGAGCTTTGACGAGCTGGTTGCGCTGGCCGTCGAAACCGGTCGCGAAGGCGTGAAAGCGCTGAAAGCGAAACCGGTTGAAAAAGCCGCTCCTGTCGCTGCCGCCGCCCCTGCTGCCGTCGCGAAAACCGCCACCCCGCTTAAGCCAATGGGCCCCAATGATTATATGCAGATTGGCCTCGCGCGTATCGACGACCGTTTGATCCATGGTCAGGTCGCCACCCGCTGGACCAAAGAGACCAACGTGCAGCGCATCATTGTCGTCAGCGATGAAGTCGCCGCCGATACGGTTCGCAAAACCCTCCTTACTCAGGTCGCTCCGCCGGGCGTAACCGCCCACGTGGTGGACGTCGCCAAAATGATCCGCGTTTACAACAACCCGAAATATGCGGGTGAGCGCGTGATGCTGCTGTTTACCAACCCAACCGACGTCGAACGTATTGTTGAAGAAGGGGTGAAGATCACCTCCGTTAACATCGGTGGTATGGCTTACCGTCAGGGCAAAACGCAGGTGAACAATGCCGTGTCGGTGGACGAGAAAGACATTGAAGCGTTCAAAAAACTCAACGATCGCGGGATTGAGCTTGAAGTGCGTAAAGTCTCTACCGACCAGAAACTGAAAATGATGGATCTGATCAGCAAAGTGGCGAAATAAGCCGGAGCTGGTTGACAAATTTCACACTTAAGTCTGTTTAAGCTATAGGAGAAGTACAATGGAGATTACCACTCTTCAGATTGTGCTGGTGTTCATCGTCGCGTGTATAGCGGGTATGGAATCCGTACTAGATGAATTTCAGTTTCACCGTCCGCTGGTCGCCTGTACGTTAATCGGCGCCGTTCTCGGCGATATGAAAACCGGTATCATCATCGGTGGTACCCTGGAAATGATCGCCCTCGGCTGGATGAACATCGGTGCGGCTGTAGCGCCCGATGCGGCTCTCGCCTCCATCATCTCTACCGTGCTGGTTATCGCCGGCCACCAGAACATCGGTGCCGGTATTGCGCTGGCTATCCCACTGGCAGCAGCAGGCCAGGTACTGACCATCATCGTGCGTACTATCACCGTCGCGTTCCAGCATGCGGCAGATAAGGCGGCGGAAAATGGCAACCTGACGGCACTGTCTTGGATCCACGTTTCGTCCCTGTTCCTGCAGGCCATGCGTATCGCTATCCCGGCGGTCATCGTGGCAATCTCCGTCGGCACCAGCGAAGTTCAGGGCATGCTGAATGCCATTCCTGAAGTGGTCACCAGCGGTCTGAACATTGCAGGCGGCATGATCGTGGTCGTTGGTTATGCGATGGTCATCAACATGATGCGCGCAGGCTACCTGATGCCGTTCTTCTACCTCGGCTTTGTTACTGCGGCCTTCACCAACTTCAACCTGGTAGCACTGGGCGTGATTGGTGCAGTAATGGCTATCCTCTACATCCAGCTCAGCCCGAAATATAACCGCGTAGCCGGTACAGCGCAGGTTGCTGGTAATAACGATCTCGATAACGAACTGGACTAGCAGGTGAGCGAAATGGTTGATATGACTAAAACTACCCCTCAGAAAAAACTGACTCCGGGTGATATTCGTGGCGTGTTCATCCGTTCAAACCTGTTCCAGGGTTCATGGAACTTCGAACGTATGCAGGCGCTGGGCTTCTGCTTCTCCATGGTACCGGCAATCAAACGTCTGTATCCGGAGAATAACGAAGCGCGTCGTCAGGCGATTAAGCGTCACCTGGAATTCTTCAACACCCATCCTTACGTTGCGGCGCCGGTTCTGGGCGTAACGCTTGCGATGGAAGAGCAGCGTGCCAACGGCGCAGAGATTGACGATGGTGCCATCAACGGTATCAAAGTGGGTCTGATGGGGCCGCTGGCAGGCGTGGGTGACCCCATCTTCTGGGGTACCGTGCGTCCGGTCTTCGCCGCACTTGGTGCCGGTATCGCCATGAGCGGTAGCCTGCTCGGGCCTCTGCTGTTCTTTATCCTGTTCAACGTGGTGCGCCTGGCCACCCGCTACTACGGCGTGGCGTACGGCTACCGTAAGGGCGTGGATATCGTTCAGGATATGGGCGGCGGCTTCCTGCAGAAACTGACTGAGGGGGCGTCAATCCTCGGCCTGTTTGTCATGGGGGCGCTGGTGAACAAGTGGACGCACGTGAATATCCCGCTGGTGGTGTCAACCATCACCGGCCAGGATGGCCAGACCCGTGTGACCACCGTGCAAACCATCCTTGACCAGCTGATGCCGGGCCTGGTGCCGCTGCTGCTGACCTTCGCCTGTATGTGGCTGCTGCGTAAGAAAGTGAATGCGCTGTGGATCATCGTCGGCTTCTTCGTTATCGGTATCGTTGGTTACGCGATCGGTCTGCTGGGTCTGTAAGTTTTAACTGAATACACCGGGGGCATGAAGGCCCCCGTTTTTTTATCCGGAGGATGAATGACGGTCACGGACATCGTACTGGTTGTTTTTATTGTTGCCCTTCTGGCGTATGCCATCTACGACGAATTGATCATGCCCCGCCGCAACGGCGCGACGCTGCTCTCAATCCCCCTTCTGCGCCGTGGTCGCGTTGACGGCATCATCTTTACCGGCCTGCTGATGATCCTTATTTATAACAACGTGATGAGTCAGGGAGCATTACTGACCACATGGTTATTATGTGCCCTGGCATTAATGGGGTTTTATCTCTTCTGGATCCGGGCCCCGAAAATAATCTTCAAATCCACTGGATTCTTTTTCGCCAACGTCTGGATAGAATATAACCGCATTAAAGAGATGAATTTATCGGAAGATGGCGTGCTGGTAATGCAATTAGAGCAGCGACGCCTGCTTATCCGGGTACGGAATATTGACGATCTGGAGAAGATATACAGATTACTTGTTAAAACTCAATGAGATATAATAATAGCACTGGCTATATCTGGACAAATATTTAGCAATGCCATATAGCCATGGCTATATTATTTCACGAAATTCACGCCTTATTATTAACGTTATTTTCACAACAAAATCTAAATGAAAATCGTTATCAATAAGTAAACTGAATAATACATTCCTGTTGTTGTTTTATATTCTCAAAATATGTTAAGGTTGCGCCCGTCGTTGGGGAGTAGCCGATTTCCGGTTTGCCGGAAATGTACGTGTCAACATACTCGTTGCAAAACGTGGCACGTACGGATTGTTTCTGCACTGAGCAGAAGGGTCAGGCGAGACCATAGATGCATCTACTGCTGTTTACTGGGGGCAGTGATGTGTCATATGGATATTCCCGGTCTGGACGCATTTATGAACCTCTCTGCAACACTTCTTCTGGCCTTTGGCATGTCGATGGACGCGTTTGCCGCTTCCATGGGTAAAGGCGCTACGCTGCATAAACCTAAGTTCTCTGAAGCCCTGCGTACCGGTCTTATCTTTGGTGCTATCGAAACCCTGACTCCGCTGATTGGCTGGGGACTGGGGATGCTCGCCAGCCAGTTCGTGCTGGAGTGGAACCACTGGATCGCCTTTATCCTGCTGACCTTCCTCGGCGGACGTATGGTTATCGAAGGCATTCGTAATGATGTCGATGCAGAAGAGCCCATCCACCGTCACGGCTTCTGGCTGCTGGTGACCACGGCAATCGCCACCAGTCTGGATGCGATGGCCGTCGGCGTGGGTCTGGCGTTCCTGCAGGTGAACATTATTGCCACCGCGCTGGCGATTGGCTGCGCGACCTTTATTATGTCCACCCTCGGGATGATGATTGGCCGGTTTATCGGCCCGCTGTTAGGCAAACGCGCCGAGATCCTCGGCGGTATCGTGTTGATCGGTATTGGCGCACAGATTATGTGGAGCCACTTCGCCGGTTAACCGACGCGCTGCCAGCAGTGGAGACTGAAATCTGTCTGGCAGCTGAAATGTTCCTGTTTTGCCAGGGCTTCCCACACCTCCGGTTTTGCCCGCCACGCGAAAGGCGTCATCTGTAACAACGCCACCGCCTCTTCTCCGCTCAACGACATGCCATAGCCCAGCGACTGCTCTTCTCTGAGCGCAAAGCCTGCCAGCTGCTCCGAATGCGGCGCATGCAGCAGAACCTCGTCGTAAATCAGCCCTTTCAGCTCAATCAGATGGCGCGGCCCAGGCGTCACGGTGATTACCCAGCCGCCCTCTTTCACCACCCGCGCCAGCTCTTCACCTTTGCAGGGAGCGTAAATGCGAACGACCGCATCCATGCTGTTCTCTTCAAACGGCAGACGGTGACTGGATGCCACGCAGAAAGTCACCTGCGAGTAGCGTTTTGCCGCGGCGCGGATAGCGGATTTCGAGACGTCCAGACCAAAGGTCGTTGCGCCCTTCTCCTGCGCGGTTTGTGCAAAAGCCGCCGTGTAATAGCCTTCGCCGCAGCCAATATCAAGTATCGACGTCGCGCCATCGGGCAATAACGCCGCCAGCTTTGCGGCGACCGCGTCGCGCAGGGACTGATAGTGGCCGGCATCAAGAAAGGCTCTGCGCGCCTGCATCATCTCAGCGCTGTCGCCCGGATCGCGCGACCGCTTATGCTGCACCGGCAGCAGATTGACGTAGCCCTCTTTCGCCATATCGAACCGGTGCCCCTGCGGGCAGGCGTAACTTTTATCCGTTTGCGCCAGCGGCGCGTGGCAAAGAGGACAGCAGAAGGTCATGGTAACTCCGGGCAATCATAAAGGGCGAAAGTGTACCGCTAATCGCCCCGCTATAAAACGGCCTTAACGCATTACGATTAGATGGCTTGAGTCGGCCGGGAGTCCATCCGGCTTGATGTTTTCGATGCGCAGCACGTCGCCCATGATCTGGCTGAATACAGGCGCCGAGACCGCCCCGCCGTAATAGGCCCCGTTTTGCGGATCGTTAATCACTACCGCCAGGGCAAAGACAGGCTTGCTGGCCGGCGCGACGCCCGCAGTATAAGCCACGTATTTGTCGACATAGTTGCCGGCATCATCGATTTTCTTCGCGGTACCGGTTTTCACCGCCACCCGGTAATCACGCACTGCCGCTTTGATCCCGCCCCCGCCCGGCAGGGCCACACTCTCCATCATATGTTCCACCTCCTGCACAATCGACGCAGGCATGACCTGGGTGCCGACAACCGGCGGATCGATGCGGGTGATAGATAGCGGACGCTCCAGGCCGTAGCTGCCGATGGTGGCGTAGACGCGCGCCAGCTGCAACGGGGTGACCATCAGTCCGTAACCAAACGCAAAGGTGGCGCGATCGAGCTGGCTCCAGAATTTACGCACTGGCAGCAGGCCGCTGCTCTCCCCCGTTAAACCCAGACCGGTGGAGCGGCCGAAGCCAAACCCGTGGTAGGTGTCCAGCAGGCGTTGGATCGGCATCGCCAGCGAGAGGCGTGATACGCCCGTGTCGCTCGATTTTTGCAAAATGCCGGTCAGCGTCAGCTCCGGGTAGTAACCGACGTCGCGGATACGGTGTCCGGCCAGGGTGTAGGGATGCGTATCAATAACGCTGTCCGGCTGCACCAGCCCCTGCTGAAGGGCGGTCATCAGCACCAGCGGCTTGACGGTTGAGCCCGGTTCAAAGGTGTCGCTGATGGCGCGATTGCGAAAATCGTTCAGCGTGGCGCCTTCACGGTTATTGGGGTTGAAATCCGGGAAGCTGGCCATCGCCAGGATCTCGCCGGTCTGAACGTTGATCAGCACCGCCGCCCCTGACTCCGCTTTATTCCAGGCCACGGCGTTGTCCAGGGCATCTTCCGTGATGGTCTGCAGTCGCTCGTCAATGCTTAACTGGATATTGTGCGCCTGAACCGGCGGGACTTCGGTGATGTTTTCGATCACACGCCCGAAGCGATCTTCGCGCACGCGACGCAGGCCGGGTTTACCGGTGAGCTGGGCATTAAAGCTTTTTTCGATGCCCTCTATGCCTTGCCCGTCGATGTTAGTGAAGCCGATAAGGTTGGCTGCCACGTGCCCGGCCGGGTAAAAACGCCGGGACTCATCGCGCAGGCTGATCCCCGGTAGCCGCAACTTTTCGATCCACTTAGCCTGAGAGGGGTCGACCTGGCGGGCGAGATAGATAAACCGGCCGTGCGGATTGCCATTGATACGCGCCGCCAGCGTGGGGAGCGACAGATGCAGCGCACTGGCTAGCGCCTGCCAGCGATCGTCATACCCGACGCCCCCTTTTGCCAGCACCGTTTTGGGATCGGCCCACACCGCCTGCACCGGCACGCTCACGGCCAGCGGCCGCCCTTCCCTGTCCATTATCATTCCCCGGGGGGCGTTAATCGCCACTTCCCGTAGCGAGCGCATGTCCTCCTGCTTAACCAGCGGGTCGGGCTTGACGATCTGCAGCCAGGCGACGCGGCCCAGAAGAAAGAGCAGACTACCAAGAATGACCATGCAGAGAAGAGCAAAACGTAACGGAGTGAAGTTTGCTGCGGGGTTGACGGGTTTCTTTTTCACCAGGGCTCCAGGGGTTGGTAACAACGCCCTGATTTAACGGCAAATATGAGCTGGAGGGGTGAAAACAATGCTAATACTCTCGCAGCTTTGAAACAAACTGCTAACAGAGACGCATGTGGTAACACTTTGAAAAACATGCATTAAAAAGCCCCGCATACGCGAGGCTTTATATCTCTGCAACTGAAACGTCGGAACGCTTCAGATCAGGCAGGGGTTCGATCAGATAGCGGTTACGTTAACAGCAGCCGGACCTTTCTGGCCGTCCTGAATTTCGAACTCAACGTTCTGGCCTTCAGCCAGAGTTTTGAAGCCGTTACCCTGGATTGCAGAGAAATGTACGAATACATCTTTGCTGCCGTCAGCAGGAGTAATGAAACCAAAACCTTTAGACTCGTTGAACCACTTAACTTGACCTTTAATCTTTGCCATTTGCAAAATTCCTTAGAATGATTTCTTCGCCCGCGGGCATTCACTAGATAAAACTGAGACATTACTGCATGAGGCACTAATATAAGGTTCGGCAGAGAAGCGGTATTCAACGACAACGTGTTTACTCAGGACTTCTATACTGAAAATGCCACACATAAACAGAACTGTACCTCGTTTGACCCAAACCGTGTTATCACACACAACTTAAATAATGGCAAGCCATTTTTAAACGTGTCTCGATCAGCCGCACAAATTCAGGGACTGATTTGCCACAATCTGCACAGTAATCCACTTATGTGTATAGCTGGCCCGTATGTTGCTCGATCAGTGACCGTCAGGGTAGACGCTGTTATCAAAGACTTTTTTACCTTAGACCAAAAACTTCGTATCGTCCAGCAAGCAAGGCGGATTTCCTGCAACATCTATTTCCATTAGAACATTTGGTAAAAACTTATGCTGATTTGATCGCAACGGCAGGCATTTGTTTATCAGTAAAAAAACAGACTATATCGCTTCGCTTGTTTAAGTTATATACACCCTGACCCTGAAAGTCGCCATGCACCAAAATAATGATATTTTTATGAACCTGCTTCAAAAAAAGGCAATCAAAACGTTTCGATTAAAATAAAATATGACCCGCGTCGGTTTAATACAGAATAAGTACTAAGCGAACGCATAATAGTTTATAAGGATAAATATTGACCAATACGAAGAGGCTGAAAGTTATCGCCGGGTAAAGATATATTCTTAAGTGCCTGAGCCAACTCTTTTACAGGCTCATCCAGGGATTCATCTGCCAGTTCAAATACGCCCCAGTGGATCGGGATCGCCCGCGGCATGCCCAACTGCTGCCAGAGCGCCACCGCCGACTGCGGATCCATATGATGCACCGACATGAACCAACGTGGCGCGTACGCCCCTACAGGTATGGCAACGGTATCCAGTTTTCCCAGCCGTTCGGGGATGGTCAGGAGCTCAGGGGTATATCCGGTATCGCCGCTGAACCAGAAGCGCTGGTTTTGTCCTTCAAAGACCCAGCCGCACCATAACGAGCGATTACGATCCCAGAGGCTACGCATGCTCCAGTGCTGCGCGGGAACCGCCGTAAACACCACCCCTTCGAAAACGTAGCTTTGCCACCAGTCCAGCTCAATAACCTGTTTCGCCCCCCGACGGCGACACCAGGCGCCCAGTCCTAAGGGCACAAAAAAAGTGAGCTGCGGGAAGCGTCGCAAAAGCTGGCGCACCGTTGCGGAGTCGAGATGATCAAAATGATTATGGGAAATGACGACGGCATCGAGTGACGGTAGCGTCGCGACGCTCGTTACCGGAGGCGTTTTTCGTGTCGGCCCGGCAAAGGATACCGGCGAGGCGCGCCGGGAAAAGACCGGATCGGTAAGGATGTACTTTCCGCTCAGGCGTAACAGCAGGCTGGCGTGTCCCAGCCACCAGGCACCGTCTTCTTCGAGGGTATTCAAGGTGACAGGCTGCCACCACTGGCGGATAAAGGCGTCGTAGCCTTCTGCTGGGGGTTTTGGCAATCCGGCAGCTTTGCGCTCTTTGCGCCAGCGTTCAACGTCGCCGGGTTGATGACCAGAGTCATTCGTATTGCGAAAGCCCTGCGGGGTATGATGCGCGAGGGAGGCGTTATACCAGGGATTACTCCAGGCCACACACACCTCCCTTAACGGATTAGCGTTCGGCTACCAGACGAATAAAATCATCGTCCTGGCTGTCAGCCGTCACTTCTGGCGCTTTTGGTGCTTCTTTCTCTTCCGGCTCATTGGCTTCGCACAGACGACGCAGCAGGACATTCTGTCGTTTCTGCAGGTCGACCAACTTCTCCAGCAGTTCAATCTGCTCGCTGGTACGGGAGCTTGCACGATTCACAAAAAACCACAGCACCAGGCCCACAACCAGCAGCACGACCGAGATTGCCAGAGATGCCACGCTGAACATCCCGGAATTCACTAACTCACCCATTTCACCCCCCAATAAAAACGCTCATTTTACCACTCGCGTTAAGGAAGGAAATCATTTGCGATAAAAATGACAGCTACCAGGGGATAAACTTATTGATAGAACAAATACCGCTAAAGAACTGTACATCCTGATCGCACATCACATTAATGGTCTGCGTCCAGAGTAAAACACAGGCCAGCAACACTAAGACCAGAATAACCCAGCGTATTTTTTTCACTCCACTCTCCGTACCCTAACTGCCTGATGCCAGGTTATCATGCGCAACTTAAACCATGCCTAACTGTAACGTGAAGGCGATGCTTTCGGAATCATATACTTGTTAAAGTGATTGTATCGATTACCCTAAGCGGCAGTTATTCAAAAAATGAGGTAATGATGCGCTTTTTTATTCGCACATTGATTGTTATAGCACTCGTCTGGACGGGTTTGCTGCTCGCAGGCTACGGCGTGCTGACCGGCAGTAAAGAGAATGCGGGTGGGCTGGGCATTCAGTGCCAGTATCTTACCGCGCGTGGCATCAGCACGGCGCAGTATATTCATTCAGACAGCGGCTTCATCGGGCTGTCCCGCTGCCCGCTGCTGAGGAAAACCGAGACCGTCATAGATAACGGCTGATTCTGTGCACAAAAAACGCCGCCATCAGGCAGCGTTTTTTTATGGCGCTAACAATCAGAACGGATAGTCGTTGTAACCCATCTGCTCAGAAATCTTACGCGCCGCCGTGTGCAGCATTTCTACGTACTCGTGCAGATGCTCTTCAGAGAAACGCAGCGTCGGGAAGGAGATACTCAGGCCGGCGATCACCACACCGAAACGGTCAAAGACAGGTACGCCGATGCAGCGCAAGCCTTCTTCCTGCTCCTGGTTATCTTCGCCATAACCCTGCTCACGCACTTTATCCAGCACCTGCAACAGCTCCTCGGTGGTGGTAATAGTGCGTTCGGTGCTGCGTTTGTATTCCACGTTCTCGAGGATCTGCTTCACTTCGTCACGGTCGCGCCATGCCAGCAGGACTTTACCGATAGCGGTACTGTACAGCGGGTTGCGACGACCAATGCGTGAATACATGCGCAAGTTGTACATAGAGTCGATTTTATGGATATAGACGATACTGTCTTCATCCAGCGCCCCCAGGTGCACCGTCTCTTTCGTCAGACGCGACAGTTCACGCATCTGAATATCTGCGCTGCGGATCAGGTCGACGTTCTGTAGCGCGCGCGCGCCCAGTTCAAACAACTTCAGGGTCAGAGAGTACTTTTCTGACTCCCCTTCCTGTGCAACATAACCCAGTGATTTCATGGTCTGCAAAAAGCGATAAACGGTGCTTTTTGACATCATCACACGCTGGGACAGCTCAGTAATACCAATTTCGCGCTCTTCACCAAGCGCCTGCAGGATGCCGAACACCTTTAACACGGATGAAACAGAATCTGGCTGTTTATCCAAATCCGCGATTGCCATTAATCACCTCAACGCAAGTGTTTTATAAAATTCAGAACCGGTTTTTATTATAAATTCGCAGCCGCGTTGCTGCAATCAATCCTGGCTTACCTGGTTACAAATCTGCGACATACAACCGAAATAACAGTGATAATATCGTTACCCTGTTAATAATAACCTCCAATGCTAATTAATTCTCATGACTACAACCCCCACTGACGGCCTGCCGATACCGCAACGCTATGGTGCGATTGCGACCATTATTATCGGTATTTCAATGGCTGTACTGGATGGCGCCATCGCCAACGTGGCTCTCCCGACTATTGCCAGCGACCTGAATGCCTCCCCCGCCAGCTCGATCTGGATTGTGAACGCCTACCAGATAGCCATTGTCATCTCGCTGCTGTCGTTTTCATTTCTCGGGGATATGTTTGGTTACCGCCGGGTCTATCAGTGCGGGCTGGTGGTATTTACCCTGACGTCTCTCTTTTGTGCCCTTTCGGACACGCTGCACATGCTGACCCTGGCGCGCATCGCGCAGGGCTTTGGCGGCGCAGCGTTGATGAGCGTGAATACGGCGTTGATTCGTCTGATCTACCCGCAGCGGCATCTGGGCCGGGGCATGGGGATTAACTCCTTTATCGTTGCCGTGTCGTCTGCGGCGGGCCCGACCATCGCCGCAGCGATCCTCTCCGTAGCTTCCTGGCAGTGGCTGTTTCTAATCAACGTTCCGCTGGGGATCGTGGCGTTGCTGTTCGCCCTGCGCTTTTTACCCGCCAACGGGCCGAAAAGCAGCATGCCCAAATTCGACCTCCCGAGCGCGGTGATGAACGCCCTCACCTTTGGCCTGCTGATCACCGCCCTGAGCGGGTTTGCCCAGGGCCAGTCGCTTATGTTGATAGCGGGCGAGGTCGTGGCGCTGCTGGTGGTCGGCTTCTTCTTCGTGCGTCGTCAGCTGGCGCTGCCGGTGCCGTTACTGCCGGTGGACCTGTTGCGTATTCCGCTCTTCTCGCTCTCTATCTGTACCTCCATCTGCTCATTCTGCGCGCAGATGCTGGCCCTGGTTTCCCTGCCCTTCTTCCTGCAAAGCGTCATTGGCCGCTCAGAAGTGGAAACGGGTCTGCTGTTAACGCCCTGGCCGCTGGCAACAATGGTGATGGCGCCGCTGGCGGGTTATCTGATTGAGCGGGTACATGCCGGATTACTGGGTGCGCTGGGGTTGGTGGTGATGGCAACAGGACTTTTCGCGCTTGCCCTCCTGCCTGCAGCTCCTCACGATCTGGATATCATCTGGCGCATGGTGCTGTGTGGGGCAGGCTTTGGCCTCTTCCAGTCGCCGAATAACCACACCATTATCACCGCCGCTCCCCGCCATCGCAGCGGTGGTGCAAGCGGGATGCTGGGCACCGCCCGCCTGCTGGGACAGAGTACCGGCGCGGCGCTGGTAGCGTTGATGTTCAACCTGGCCGGGCAAAGCGGCACGCACATGGCGCTGTTGACCGCCGGCACGCTGGCCACCGTCGCGGCCATCATCAGCGGACTCAGGGTCACCCAGCCTCGTTCGCAGGCATAAAAAAAGCGCGTCGAAAGACGCGCTTTTTTATTATCCAGCCGAAGCTGTTACTTCAGGTATTCACCGTTACGCAGCGCTTCAATACGCTTATCCAGCGGCGGGTGAGACATGAACAGCTCGCTCAGCGATTTCGATTTACCGTTGATGCAGAAGGCCATCATGGTGGAGGCTTCCTGCGGCTCGTAGCTGGTTTTCAGACGCTGCAGCGCAGCAATCATCTTCTCACGGCCAACCAGTTTGGCGGAACCTGCATCAGCGTGGAACTCACGGTGACGGGAGAACCACATGGTGATGATGCTCGCCAGGATACCAAATACCAGTTCCAGTACCATTGAAACCGCAAAGTAGATCAGCGGGTTACCGTTGCTCGACTCGCCTTCCTCACGATCGCCACCCATAAAGCCTGCGGCAATCTGGGCGATAATACGCGAGATGAAGATAACGAAGGTGTTCACCACACCCTGAATCAGGGTCATGGTCACCATATCGCCGTTGGCAATGTGGCTAATCTCATGGGCGATAACTGCTTCCGCCTCATCACGGCTCATGTTCTGCAGCAGACCGGTGCTCACCGCAACCAGAGAGGCGTCACGACGCGCACCGGTGGCGAAGGCGTTAATATCCGGGGCGTGATAAATCGCCACCTGCGGCATGGCAATACCTGCCTGACGGGACTGGTTGGCAACGGTGGTCATCAGCCACTGTTCCATATCGTTACGCGGTTGCTCAATAACCTCGCCGCCAACGGACTTAAGTGCCATCCACTTGGACATCAGCAGTGAGATAAAGGAGCCACCAAAACCAAACAGCAGCGCCATAATCAACAAACCCTGAACGCTGCTCGACTGAATTCCTGTCAGGCTGAGAACCACCCCGAAGACCACCATGACCGCAAGGTTGGTGAGCAGGAAGAGCGCGATTCGCATCATAATATTCTTTTAACCTCAGTTTAACAAAACGCACTATGCGATTACCCACATCGTATGGGTATTCCGCATATTTTCAAGGATTGGAGAGGCGTAAGTCACCAGAAAGACACAACTTTACATAATGAAATGACTGCCTGACGGCAGAATGCGGTTAACAAAAAAACAGGCACAATTTCTTGTGCCTGTTGGGGGAGATTATTTTGCCGGAGCGGGGTTACCGGCAGGCTTGTCTTTTTCCAGTTTCGCCAGGTCGATGGCGATTTTCACCGTCTCATCGAGATACGGATCCGGCTCCTGGTAATCCTTCGGCAGGTCATCCAGCTTTTTAAGGACTGGCTTACCTTCACGTTTGAAGCGGTCGTTGATACGCGCCAGACGTGTCGCATCATCCTCTTCGTTCTCTTTCAGACGCTGCGCGTAATTCAGAGAGACGATATTGCGTTTCGCCTTCAGGGCATTGAAACGGGCAATATCCTTGACGATGTACTGGAACTCCGGATCTTTAGCGATGCGGTCGTCGTGCTGCTTCAGCAGCGCCGGACCAAACTGGGTCATGTCGCCCGACTTCACGTAGGTGGCAGCGTTCACGCTATCCCACGGCAACGCGTTGTCTTCGAACTTCTCACCGGTTTCCGTCTCTTCGGTACCCGTCGGCATGATGATATCCGGGGTCACGCCTTTCCGCTGGGTACTGCCGCCATTCACGCGGTAGAACTTCTGAATGGTGTACTGGACCGAGCCCAGCGCTGGCCATTCCGGACGCAGCATCTGATCGTAAATGCGGTTCAGGGAGCGGTACTGCTGCACCGTACCTTTACCGAACGTCGGTTCGCCAACAATCAATGCACGGCTGTAATCCTGCATCGCGGCGGCAAAGATCTCCGACGCCGAGGCACTGAAGCGATCGACCAGCACCACCAGCGGGCCTTTATAGTACACAACGCCATCGGTATCCGCGTCTTCACGCACTTTACCGTTGTTGTCGCGCACCTGTACCACCGGTCCGGACGGGATAAACAGACCGGAAAGCGAAACCGCTTCGGTCAGGGCGCCGCCGCCGTTGGTACGCAGATCGATAATCACGCTCTTAACGTTCTGTTTTTCAAGTTTCTGCAGCTGGACTTTGACGTCGTCCGTCAGGCCCACGTAGAAACCAGGAATATCCAGCACGCCAACTTTGTCTTTACCCACGGTTTTCACCGACATCTTCACCGCGCGGTCTTCCAGACGGATACGCTCGCGGGTCAGGGTAACGATACGGGTCTTGGTGCCTTTACCAGCAGGCAGAATTTCCAGACGGACTTTGCTGCCTTTTGGCCCTTTGATCAGGGCAACCACATCATCCAGACGCCAGCCGATCACATCAACCATGTTCTGGCCTGGTTGACCGACACCGACAATGCGATCGCCTACGCTAATCGCCTTGCTCTTGGCCGCCGGGCCACCGGCAACCATGGAGTTGATGACGGTGTAATCGTCATCCATCTGCAGCACTGCGCCGATCCCTTCAAGGGAGAGGCTCATCTCGGTGTTGAACTGCTCGGTGTTGCGCGGAGAGAGATAGTTGGTGTGCGGATCGATTTCGTGCGCGAAGGCCGTCATCGCCAGCGAGAAGACATCTTCACTGTTGGTCTGGGCCAGGCGACGAATGGCAAATTTGTAGCGGCGGGTTAGCGTTTCGCGGATCTCTTTCTCATCTTTACCGGTGAGTTTGAGGCTCAGCTCGTCGTATTTAACTTTGCTGTCCCACAGCTGATTCAGCTCGGCTTCATCTTTTGGCCACGGCGACTTACTGCGGTCAAGATTAAAGGTGTCGTTACCCGTGAAGTCCATTGGACGTTCAAGCACCTTAAGCGCGTACTGATAGCGCTCAAAACGGCGTTTCTGCGACAGGTTATACAGGTCGTAGAACAGGTCCAGCTTGCCGCTGCGTAACTCATCCCCAACCTGGGTCTGCTTTTTGGCAAACTGTTCGACATCGCTCGCCAGCAGGACGTTATGGCTGTAGTCCAGCAGGTTCAGGTAGCGGTCGAAAATCTTTGTCGAAAAGGCCTGGTCGAGATCGAACTGGCGATAGTGCGAACGGGTGAAGCGCGACGTGACGCGCTCACTGACCGTCGCGTGCTGAGTCTCTTCCTTCAGAACCGGAATCTGATCGACACGCGTAATCTCGTCCACAGCGAAAGCGTGGCCTGTTATTGCAAACAGGCCAGCCAGCGCGGTGAGCTTAAAAAATGTGTTCATGCCGGGCTTGGCCTCCGTTTTAGAACAACAAGTGTTCTGCGCGTACAATCATTGACAGACCAGAAGTCAGCTGTACACGAACGCCATCTTTGGTGATTTCCAGTACGGTGGCATCCATAGCATTGTTACCCGCTTTTACCTTCAGAGACTGACCCACGCTCAGGGCGGTGATGTCAGAAACCGGAGTGTGGCGCGGCTCTTCACGAGGCGCACGCGGGGCTTTTGCCGCCGGTTGCTCAGCACGTGGCTTACGCTCGGTATTCTCTTTACGACGCGGTGCAGGACGTGGCTTGCGTTCACGGCGAGGCGCTTCTTCCTGGCCATTGGCCGCGGCTGCTTCGCGTTTTTTAGCCTGCTGTTCAGCACGCTGAGCCTGAACTCGCGCTTTGGCTTCTTCAAGCTGCTTACGGGCATGCTCAACATGCTGCTCATCCAGCACACCACAAGGGTTGCCATCGAGATCAACACGCGTCGCGCCCGCTTTGATACCGTAAAGGTAACGCCAGCTCGAAGTATAAAGACGTAAGGCGGAGCGGAGTTGGGTTTTGCTGAGGTTCATCTCACCTTCAACACGCTCTACCAGATCCTGAAAAATACCAATTTTCAGGGGACGAGCTTCGCCTTCGGCACTAAAACATTGAGGAAAACGTTCGGCCAAAAACGCGATAACTTCTTTACTGCTATTCAACTTAGGTTGATTTTCCATGAAATTTCCTGATTACAACGGACGTTGCCGACAAGCCGCAGGCATGAACAGGCGACATTATAATGACGCCATCCGTAAATGCTACGTTATCCGTTGATTATCCTGCGACGCTCGCAAAGAATTTGTGATAATCGGTCGCGGCGAGAACGTTTTCAAGATTCGCCACCAGCTCGCGCAGCCCCTGTTCATCATCGGCTGTAAAGCGATTAAAGACAGTGCTGTCGATGTCCAGAACACCAATAATCTGATTGTTTACTTTCAGAGGAAGGACGATTTCAGCGTTGCTGGCGCTGTCGCAGGCGATGTGCCCGTCGAACGCGTGAACGTCATCCACACGCTGCACCTGATTTTGCGCCACCGCGGTGCCGCATACGCCGCGCCCGACCGGAATACGCACGCAGGCGAGCTTGCCCTGGAAGGGTCCGAGTACTAAGGTTTCACCTTCCAGCAGATAAAAACCGGCCCAGTTCACATCGGAAAGACGCTCAAAAAGTAATGCGCTGGTATTCGCCAGAGTGGCTAAGAAACTGGTTTCACCTGCCATCAATGCCTGAAAGTCACGGTTTAGATCCGTGTAGAATTCTGTTTTGTTCATTATTCAATCACTTGGTTGTCTTACAAAGTTACAGCATAGCCTATTAAAATAAGCATTATTTACGTTCATGCTCAAGATGAATCCATTCATGAGTTAAGATAACTATTAACTATCCTTTTTTAGCGCGACCGATGGCTCTTAAATCACCGAAAATAACGCCGACGAAAAAAATCACCGTGCATACGGTCGGCGATGCGCTGCCTCGTGCACATTATCAGCGTTGCCCGCAATGCGATACGCTTTTTACGTTGCCAAAGATGAAATCATACCAAAGTGCTTTCTGCCCGCGCTGCAACGCAAAAATTCGCGACGGCCGTGACTGGTCACTGACCCGGCTGGCGGCGATGGCGGTCACTATGATGCTGCTGATGCCCTTCGCCTGGAGCGAGCCGCTGCTGCGCCTGCACCTGCTGGGCGTGCGCATTGATGCCAACCTGTTACAGGGGATCTGGCAGATGACCCGCCAGGGCGATCCCCTTACGGCCTCGATGGTCCTGTTCTGTACCGTCGGCGCGCCGGTGGTGCTGGTGGCGGCTATCGCCTACCTGTGGCTCGGCAATATCCTGGGAATGAACCTGCGCCCGGTACTCCTGATGCTTGAGAAGCTCAAGGAGTGGGTGATGCTGGATATCTACCTGGTGGGGATTGTTGTCGCCTCCATCAAAGTGCAGGACTACGCTTACCTGCAGCCGGGCGGCGGTCTGTTTGCGTTTATTGCGCTGGTGATCCTGAGCGTGCTGACGCTTATTCACCTGAACGTGGAGCAGCTCTGGGAACGCTTTTACCCCCAGCGCCCCGCCACCCGCTACAACCCCGAACTGCGCGTCTGTCTTGGCTGTCACTATACCGGACTGCCCGACGCGCGCGGTCGCTGCCCACGCTGCCATATCCCCCTGCGCGTGCGGCGGCATAACAGTCTGCAAAAATGCTGGGCGGCGCTGATCGCCTCGCTGGTGTTTCTTATTCCGGCCAACCTGCTGCCTATCTCGGTGATTTACGTCAACGGTGGACGGCAGGAGGATACCATCATGTCGGGCATCGTCTCGCTGGCGCACAGCAATATCGCCGTAGCGGCGGTGGTGTTTATCGCCAGTATTCTGGTGCCCTTTACCAAAGTGGTGGTGATGTTTACCCTGCTCGTCAGCATTCATTTTAAATGTGAACAGGGGCTGAGAACCCGCATACTGTTGTTGCGTTTCGTTACCTGGATTGGCCGCTGGTCAATGCTGGATCTGTTTGTTATTTCGTTGATGATGTCGCTGATCAATCGCGATCAGCTCCTTGCTTTTACTATGGGACCCGCAGCGTTCTATTTCGGCACTGCGGTGATTTTGACTATTCTTTCAGTGGAATGGCTGGATAGCCGCTTACTTTGGGATGCACATGAGTCAGGAAACGCCAGCTTCGCCGACTGAAGCGCGAGTTAAAACAAAACGTCGTATTTCGCCATTCTGGTTACTGCCGGTTATCGCTCTGATGATCGCCGGTTGGTTAATCTGGACCAGCTACGAGGATCGCGGCAATACCGTCACTATCGATTTCCAGAGCGCCGACGGCATTGTGGCAGGCCGTACGCCGGTGCGTTTTCAGGGGGTTGAAGTAGGGACCGTCCAGGATATCTCACTGGATAAGAACCTCAATAAAATCGAGGTTCGCGTTAGCATCAAATCCGATATGAAAGATGCCCTGCGCGATGAGACGCAGTTCTGGCTGGTTACGCCCAAAGCTTCGCTGGCGGGTGTTTCCGGTCTGGATGCGCTGGTCGGGGGTAACTACATCGGCATGATGCCAGGTAAAGGTGAACCAAAGGATCACTTCACCGCCCTGGATACGCAGCCGAAATACCGGCTCAACAATGGCGATCTGATGATCCATCTGCACGCACAGGATCTGGGCTCGTTGAACAGCGGTTCGGTGGTCTATTTCCGTAAGATCCCCGTCGGTCGGGTTTATGACTACGCCATCACCCCTAACAAGCAGGGAGTGGTCATCGACGTGCTGATCGAACGACGCTTTACCTCGCTGGTGAAAAAAGGCAGCCGCTTCTGGAATGTGTCCGGCGTGGATGCCGACCTGAGCCTGAGCGGTGCCAAAGTGAAGCTGGAGAGCCTGGCGGCGCTGGTGAACGGGGCTATCGCCTTCGATTCACCGGAAGGTTCTGAGCCCGCCACCCAGGAAGATGATTTTGGCCTGTATAAAGATCTGGCCCACAGCCAGCGCGGCGTGATTGTGAAGCTCACCCTCCCCTCTGCGGATGGTCTGAAGGAAGACTCCACCCCGCTGATGTATCAGGGATTACAGGTTGGGCAGCTCACCAAAATGACCCTTAACCCTGGCGGCCTGGTCACCGGTGAGATGACCGTTGACCCGAGCGTGGTCGATCTGCTGCGCAAAAACACGCGCATCGAATTGCGTTCGCCAAAACTGTCGCTGAGCAACCCCAGCGTCAGCAGCCTGCTGACCGGCAGCACTTTTGAACTGATCCCCGGCGGCGGCGAACCGATAAATCAGTTTGTGATCGCCCCGGCCGATAAGGCGCTGCTGCAAAAACCCGGCGTCATCACCGTCAAACTCAACGCACCGGAAAGCTACGGTATCGACGCCGGTCAGCCGCTGATCCTGCACGGCGTGCAGATTGGCCAGGTGCTTGAGCGCACCTTAACCAGCAAAGGCGTCAGCTTTGAGGTGGCGATCGATCCGCAGTACCGCGAGCTGGTGCATGGCGACAGCAAATTCGTGGTCAACAGCCGGGTGGATGTCAAAGTCGGGCTCGACGGCGTCGAGTTCCTGGCGGCCAGCGCCAGCGAATGGATCAGCGGCGGGATACGTATCCTGCCGGGTGACAAAGGCGCCATGCGCGACAGCTATCCGCTGTATGCCAACCTCGATAAAGCTCTGGAAAACAGCCTGAGCGATCTGCCGACCACCACCCTCACGCTGGTGGCCGACACCCTGCCGGACGTGCAGGCAGGTTCGGTGGTGCTGTATCGCAAATTCGAGGTGGGTGAAGTGATTCTGGTTCGCCCGCGCGCCAATGCCTTTGATATCGAACTGCACATCAAGCCGGAATACCGCAAGCTGCTTACCAGCAACAGCGTGTTCTGGGCCGAAGGCGGGGCCAAAGTGCAGCTTAACGGCAGCGGCCTGACGGTGCAGGCCTCTCCGCTCTCCCGCGCCCTGCGCGGGGCCATCAGCTTTGACAACCTGAGCGGGGCGAGCGCCAGCCAGCGTAAAGGCGACAAACGGATCCTCTACCCTTCCGAAACCGCAGCCCGTGCGGTGGGCGGCCAGATCACCCTGCATGCTTTTGATGCGGGTAAGCTCGCCGAAGGGATGCCGATACGCTATCTGGGGATTGATATCGGGCAGATCCAGAACCTGAAGCTGATCACCGCCCGCAACGAAGTGCAGGCCACGGCGGTGCTGTATCCGGAATATGTCGAAAACTTCGCCCGCGCCGGGACGCGTTTCTCGGTGATCACCCCGCAGATTTCCGCGGCAGGCGTTGAGCATCTCGATACCATTCTCCAGCCTTATATCAACGTCGAACCCGGCCAGGGCAAGGCGCGCCGCGACTTCGAACTGCAGGAGGCGACTATCACCGATTCACGCTATCTCGATGGCCTGAGCATCGTGGTGGAGGTGCCGGATGCGGCGTCGCTCGCCATCGGTACGCCGGTGCTGTTCCGCGGCATGGAAGTGGGTACGGTGACCGGGCTGACGCTGGGGACGCTCTCCGACAGGGTGATGGTGGCCCTGCGTATCAGCGATCGCTATCAGCATCTGGTGCGTAACAACTCGGTGTTCTGGCTGGCGTCCGGTTATTCGCTGGACTTTGGTCTGACCGGCGGCGTGGTGAAAACCGGGACCTTTAATCAGTTTATCCGCGGCGGTATTGCCTTCGCGACGCCGCCGGGTACCCCGCTGGCGCCGAAATCCCAGCCCGGCAAGCACTTCCTGCTGCAGGAGAGCGAGCCGAAAGAGTGGCGCAACTGGGGAACCGCCCTGCCACGCTAACCCTTACGCTCCGGTGTCAACCCACCGGAGCGTTTGTGGTACACTGCGCGCCTCTTTGACTCCCTGTGGTGCGCTCGTGTCTCAACGTTCCGTCTATCTGCCAGAAGAATTTCTGGCTCAAATGCGCCAGGCCCTGCCTGATCCTCTCTCTCTCGATGCGTTTATCGCCGCTTGCCAGCGTCCGCTGCGCCGCAGCCTGCGCGTCAACACCCTGAAAATCAGCGTGGCGGATTTCCTCTCGCTTGTCGCCCCCTACAACTGGCAGCTCACGCCGGTGCCCTGGTGTGAAGAGGGATTCTGGATCGAGCGTGACGACGAAGAGGCGTTACCGCTGGGCAGCACAGCAGAACACCTGAGTGGGCTGTTCTACATACAGGAAGCCAGCTCCATGCTGCCGGTCGCGGCGCTGTTTGCCGATGGTAATACCCCCGCCCGGGTGATGGACGTGGCGGCCGCGCCTGGCTCCAAAACCACCCAGATCGCCGCACGGATGAACAATCAGGGGGCGATCCTCGCCAACGAGTTTTCTGCCAGCCGCGTTAAGGTGCTGCACGCGAACATCAGCCGCTGCGGGATCAGCAACGTGGCCTTAACCCATTTTGATGGCCGCGTGTTTGGCGCGGCCCTGCCGGAAGCCTTCGATGCGATCCTGCTGGACGCCCCCTGCTCCGGCGAAGGGGTGGTGCGCAAAGATCCTGACGCGCTGAAGAACTGGTCCGTCGCCAGCAATCTGGAGATCGCCGCCACCCAGCGCGAGCTTATCGACAGCGCCTTCCACGCCCTGCGCCCCGGCGGGACGCTGGTCTACTCCACCTGCACCCTGAACCGCGACGAAAACGAAGCCGTCTGCCTGTGGCTGAAAGAGCAGTATCCCGATGCCGTTGAATTCCTGCCGCTGAACGACCTGTTTACCAGCGCCGCTGACTGCGTCACTCCCGAAGGGTTCCTGCACGTCTTCCCGCACATCTACGACTGCGAAGGCTTCTTCGTGGCACGCCTGCGTAAAACCGCGGCCATAGCGCCGCTGCCCGTGCCAAAATTCAAGGTCGGCAACTTCCCGTTCACGCCGCTTAAAACCCGTGAAGCCCAGCAGATCGCCACCGCCGCACATCAGGTGGGCCTGCGCTGGGACGACAACCTGCGCCTGTGGCAGCGTGATAAAGAGGTGTGGTTATTCCCGACGGAGATTGAGCCGCTGATAGGCAAAGTGCGTTTTTCTCGTCTCGGCATCCGCCTGGCGGAGACGCACAACAAAGGTTACCGCTGGCAGCATGAAGCGGTGATCGCCCTGGCGGGCGAGCACAACACCTTTGCCTTGACCCAGGCAGAAGCGGAAGAGTGGTATCGCGGACGCGATGTGTGGCCAGAGGCAACCCCAACCGGGGATGATGCGGTCCTGACGTATCAGGGCTTTCCGGTAGGGCTGGCGAAAAAAGTGGGCTCGCGCCTGAAGAACAGCTACCCGCGCGAGCTGGTTCGCGATGGCCGCTTGTTTACCGGTAACGGCGAAGAGAGCTAAAAATAGCACTTTTTTACTGGCGCTTTTGCTCTCCATTGACCAGGCTGAAAAGTGGGCGACTATACTGGTCGTACCAGACCACAACATGATCCTGGAGAGCATTATGACGAAAACCAATGTGCGCATTGGCGCATTCGAAATCGATGATGCCGAGTTAAACGGCGATACGCAGGGCGAGCGAACGTTAACTATCCCTTGTAAATCCGACCCCGACCTGTGCATGCAACTCGACGCCTGGGATGCAGACACCAGCGTCCCGGCCATTCTCGATGGAGAACACTCAGTCCTGTACCGTAAGCATTACGACCAAGGTTCCGATGCCTGGATCATGCGCCTTGCCTGATTCAGAGAGAACCCGCCCGCAGGCGGGTTATTTATTCCCAATTTCTCCCCTTCCCTGAATCATCCCCTACAATATCAATACGGTAGTAAATGCTGAGGGGCATGATGTACGCACTGGTATTGTTTATCTGTTATCTGGACGCAGGCTGTGAAGATCTGGTGGTGGACGTGTATCGCACCGAACCCCAGTGCGAGGCATCGATGGACGACCAGCGTATCCGCCACGGCGGCTGTTATCCGGTAGAAGATTTTATCGACGGCTTCTGGCGCCCGGCGCAGGAGTATTCTGACCTGTAATCACTGCAGCTGCGCCAGCGTCAGGCTGCCGCCAAACACTGCCCCGGTATCGATGTAGTGAAGGTTCTGGCAGTCATAGCGTTTTCTGAGCGGCGTATGGCCGAACCAGAAGTGATCTGCCCCGCCGATCCCCTCCTCGCTGCCGTTCATTAAATCCTGCAGACGATCCCGGTTCCACAGAATGCGCTGCTTCTCTACCGGCTTATTCCACACATAGTGCGATGACGGGTAATCGGCATGGGCAATGACATTCAATCCGTTAGCGCAGTTGATTTCGATAATCCACGGCAGCGTTTCACAGCGGCGGAACAGATCGATAGCCTGCTGCTGTTGTTCACCTTTTAATTCAGCGAACCAGTTGCCGCCATTCATCATCCACAGGCCAAACTGATTATTATGCAGGGCGTCCAGCGCCATCTGCTCATGGTTACCTCGCACGGCATAAAACCACGCTTCATTTAATAACTGCAGGCATTTCACGCTATCCGGGCCGCGATCGATTAAATCGCCGACGCAAATAAGTAAATCCTCATACGGATTAAGATGCCGGCGCTTTAGCGCCTCCATAAGCATCTGATAACAGCCGTGAAGATCGCTTACCACCCAGACGTGCCGCCAGTTGTGACCTTCAAGTTTGAGATACATAGCGCCTCCTCAGGATCAGTATAGTCCCTGCGGAGTACGGCAAT